>CBDIBO010000001.1:0-18784 GCA_965277035.1 Rhodopila sp.
GGGGTGTTCGCCAAATTTCCGGCGCTGACCGTCGTGCTGATGGAGTCGGGCGTCACCTGGCTGCCGGCCTATCTCTGGCGGCTGACCAAATTCTGGAAGGGGCTGCGCAGTGAGATACCCTGGGTGTCCGATCCGCCTGGGTCGATCGTGCGCGAGCGTGTGCGGCTGACCTTGCAACCGTTCGACGCGCCGCCGGATCCGTCCTCCGTCATGCGCCTGATCGAGCATATCGGGTCCGACGAGATGTTGCTGTTTTCGACCGACTACCCGCATTATCAATTCGACGGTGATAGTCCGCTGCCGGAGGGTCTCGATCCGGCCCTGGCGCGGAAAATCATGGCGGACAATCCGCTGCGAACCTATGTTCGACTAACATAAAGGGAGACCACGCGATGAATGTGGACGTCCTCAATCGGTCCGGTGTGCAGGCGGCGGCCGCATCGAAGCTGGCGATCGCCGATTGCGACATCCATCCTCGCCCGGCCGGGGTCGGCATCGGCGGCGTCAGCAAGTCGCTGTATCCGTATCTGTCGAAGCGGTGGGTCGAGCATGTCGAGACGTTCGGCTTGCAGTATCGCCAGCCTTGGGAGAAAGGATCGGCGTATCCGAAAAGCCAGCCGCAGGCGTGCCGTCGGGATGCGTTTTTGCCCGGCGGACGGTCGCCCGGCAGCGATCTGGGCTTCATGGCGCGACAGCACCTCGACCCGAACAACGTGGCGCTGGGTATCTTGAATCCGCTGACCAGCGGGCAGGGGGCGACCAATCCGCTGCTGTCCGCGGCTATCACGCATGCCACGAACGAATGGCAGAAGGCTGAGTGGACGTCGATAGACAAGCGGCTGCGCGGGTCGGTGGTGGTACCGTACGAGGATGCCGCCGCGTCGGTGCAGGAGATCGAGTTGCGCGCCGGCGATCCCGAGTTCGCCCAGGTGCTGTTGCTGAGTCGTACCGCCGAACCGCTTGGGCAGCGCCGTTATTGGCCGATCTACCAGGCCGCCGCCGCCGCCGACCTGGCGGTCGGCATCCACGCCTTCGGCAATGGCGGCTGGCCGAACAGCGCCGGCGGCTGGGGCAGCTATTACATCGAGGAGATGGTCGGCCACGCGCAGGCGCAGCAGGCGCTGCTGGCCAGCATGATCCTGGAGGGCGTGTTCGAGGCGGTGCCGAACCTGCGTGTCGTGCTGATCGAGGGCGGCCTGGCCTGGGCGGCTGCCCTGGGGTGGCGGATGGATCGCCAGTGGGCCAAGCTGAAGCGCGAATTGCCGCATCTGAAGCGGGCGCCGTCGGAGTATATTCGGTCGAACGTGTGGTTCACCACCCAGCCGATCGAGGAACCGGAACCGCGCACGCAACTGGCCGAGGCGATCGAATGGATCGGCTGGGACCGGGTGCTGTTCGCCACCGATTATCCGCATTGGGATTTCGACAATCCGGCGCAGGCGCTGCCGCTGAAGCTGAGCGAGGTGCCGCGGCAGGCGGTGTTCATGGATAATGCGAAGGTGGCTTACCGGCAGGGGTGAGCGGTGGATTAGGCGACAGCGTGATGGCGGCAAGTGGATTCCTCACGACGCGAGACTGAAAGCATTGCCCCGACCGTCCGCCAGTGGCAGGGTCCAAATGATCCACGAGAACCGGAAACCGCCCTGCGTGACCCTAATCCTGGCCAGCCGCCCCAATGTCTATTCGTCGTCTCCGCTCGACCGCATCGCCACGCGGCGGGAGGACCCGGCCTGGATCGCCGAGCGGCTGGCCGACCCCGAGACCCTGTTCGTGCCGGTCTGGCGGACCAAGAACCTCGTCCGCGGCAGCGGCGAGGGGAATCCCGAAGCGGTGTATATTTCGGGTGAAATGGCCCATACGCTGCGCATCCAACAGGATGGGCCGTGGGCGTTTCTGGGTATCCTGGACGACCGAGCGGTGTTTGCGCTCGACATCAGCGCCGCCGAGGACCCGGTTCCGCTGCTGCCGGAAACGTTGGGCAGCTTCGTCGATCTGCGCTCGGTTGGCTGGGGGGTGCCGCGGCCGGAAGCCTCGGTCCTGGCGCATGCACGGGGGCTGATGCAATGGCGCCAGCGGCACAAGTTCTGCAGCGTCTGCGGCAATCCGTGCGAGGTCAGAAGCTCGGGCCATGTGCTGCGGTGCACGGTGTGCGAGACGCAGCATTTCCCTCGCACCGACCCGGCCGTGATCATGCTGGTGCATCGCGGCGATCAAGCGCTTCTGGGTCATTCGAGCCGCTTCCCCCGAGCGACGATGTATTCGACGCTGGCCGGCTTTGTCGAACCCGGAGAAACGCTGGAGGAGGCCGTCCGGCGGGAGGTGCTGGAGGAATCCGGGATCACGGTCGGCGACGTCCACTATCACTCCAGCCAGCCGTGGCCGTTTCCGGGTAACATCATGCTGGGGTTCTATGCCGAGGCGCTGAGCGAACAGATCACCATCGATCCGGAGGAGCTGAAGGATGCCCGCTGGTTCAGCCGCGACGAGATGCGCCAGCCGGACCGGCACGGCTTCGCGCTGCCGCGCGTCGACAGCATCGCCCGCCGGCTGATCGAGGACTGGCTGGCGGTCGGCTGATGCCGGTTCGGCCGATGCCCGCCCAGGTGATGCCCGAGCTGGCGACCATCGGCTACGAGGGCACCACGATCGATGCGGTGCTGAACACGCTGCTCGCGGCCGATGTCGGGCTGCTGATCGATGTCCGCGCGGTGCCGCAGTCGCGCAAGCCGGGGTTTTCAAAGCGCCAGCTCGCGGCGGCGCTGGATGGGGCCGGGATCGATTATGTCCACCTGCAGGGTCTCGGAACGCCGAAGCCCGGCCGCGATGCCGTGCGCGCGGGCCACCCGGAGCGGATGGAGGTGATATTTCGCGACCACATGAAATCCGACCGCGCCCAGGTGGACCTGGCGCGGGCAAGGCAACTGGCCATGGAACCGGCGCGCCGACGCTCGGCCTGCCTGCTCTGTTTCGAGCGCGACCACAACACTTGCCACCGCCGCCTGGTCGCCGAAATGATCGTCGGAGAGACGCAACAGACCGTGCTCCATTTGGCGGTCGGCTGACGCCGCTGCCTGGTCCAGTTTCCGCCCGGTGTCACGAACCGGGGGGGATCGGCATCGCCGGCACACCGGCGGCGATCGCCAATGCGATCTTCCATGCCAGCGGGAAGCGGGTTCGCAACCTGCCGATCATTATCGACAAGCTTTGGCGCGGCTGACGAACGATCATCGCCGGCGGCGTTGCGCGGTTTGTCAGCCCTGGGCGCATCCGCTAGCCTCGCCTGAACAAGCGGGAGGTTGGCATGGACCAGGTCTCCATCGGCGACGGATTGGGCCACTGGCCAAAGGGCGTCACCCAGGTGCCGTTTCAGGTCTACCAGAGCGCCGCCGTGCTCGACCAGGAACAGCGGCTGCTGTTCGAAGGCCCGGTGTGGAACTATCTGTGTCTAGAGAGCGAAATCCCCGACGTGGGCGATTGGCGCACGACGTTCGTGGGCCGCATGCCGGTGGTGGTCGCGCGCACCGAATCCGGGGACATCGCGGCGTTCGAGAATCGTTGCCTGCATCGAGGCGCGCTGATCTGCCTGGACAACGCCGGCAACGCCAAGGACTTCACCTGTGTCTATCACGCCTGGCGCTACGACCTGGGCGGCAACCTGAAGTCGATCGCCTTCCGCAGGGGTGTCAACGGCAAGGGCGGCATGCCGGACGATTTCCGTACCGAAGACCGTGTGGTGCGCAAGCCGCGCGTCGCCACGTTCAGCGGCCTGGTGTTCGCAACGTTTTCCGATGCGACCCCCAGCGTCGAGGATTTCATCGGGCCCGAGGTCTCCGCCGCGCTGCGTCTGGCCGCGGGCCGCAAGCTGCAGGTGATCGGCCGGTTCACCGAGGTGCTGCCGAACAACTGGAAGCTGTATGCCGAGAATGTGCGCGACACCTATCATGCCAGCCTGCTGCACGTGTTCTTCGCGACCTTCCGCATCAACCGGCTGAGCCAGGGCGGCGGGGTCAGTGTCAGCGAATCCGGGGCTTGTCATGTGTCCACCACGCTGGCCCCGACGGAGGAGGCGGACAGCAGCTACGACGGCATGAGGTCGGTGGATGACGAGTTGCGGCTATCCGACCCCAGCATGCTGGATGCCGAGGACGAGCACGGCGACCGGGTGCGCCAGCAGATCATGTCGATCTTCCCCAGCTTTGCCATGCAGCGCACCTACAACGTGATGGCGATCCGCCAGTTCGTCCCGCGTGGCGTGGACAAGACCGATCTCAACTGGATCTATCTTGGATATGCCGACGATGCGCCGACGTTGCGCCGACGCCGGCTGAAGCAACTCAATCTGGCGGGACCGGCGGGTTTCGTTTCCATGGAAGATGGTTGCATCAGCAATTTTGTCGAGCGTGGCGCGGCGGTGGCGGCCGACGGTGTCTCGCTGCTGGAAATGGGCGGCGCGGGGACGGAAAGCCAGGACACCAGGGCGACGGAAACCGCGATCCGCGGGTTTTGGAAGACCTGGCGGGCGATCATGCGGCAATGAGCGCAATGGGCTCGGCCGGGATGCTGTTCCGCGTCACCGCGCTGAACGCCGACTACGCCGCGGCGATCGATGATGATCGGCTGGAGGAGTGGCCGGGGTTTTTCGTAGAACAGTGTCTGTACAAGATTACTTCGGCCGAAAATCTGCGCGACGGCAACGAGGCGGGGATCGTCTATGCCGACAGCAGGGCGATGCTGGCCGATCGCGTGCTGGCGCTGCGGCGGGCGAATATCTATGAGCGGCAGACTTATCGGCACATTGTCGGGACCGCCCGGCTGATCAGGTCCGCCGCGCCCGAGATCCGGGCCGAGACGCCGTTCCTGGTGGTGCGCACGATGCGAGACGGCCGGATGGACCTGTTCGCGGCCGGCCGGTATCGTGATCGACTGGAGGACCGGGGCGGCGAACTGCGCTTTCGGGAGCGAATCGTGATCTGCGATTCGTCCCACTTCGATACGCTGGTGGCAATTCCGATCTAGTGTCGCGAGTCCGAAGTTCGCCGTATCAGGCGAACATCAGCCTCGCAACACTCGCTGTTTGTTTTCAGTGGCTGCTGATCCTATAGGTCCGCCGCGAAGTGCGGCGAACTTCTGCGGCAGGACACTAACGGCCGGGTTCAGCCAACCAACCACTTCGCCAGGATTGCCAGCATCAGCAGCGCCACGATGTTGGTGATCTTGATCATCGGGTTGACCGCCGGGCCGGCGGTGTCCTTGTAGGGATCGCCCACGGTGTCACCGGTGACCGCCGCCTTGTGGGCTTCGGATCCCTTGCCGCCGTGATTGCCTTCCTCGATGTATTTCTTGGCGTTGTCCCAGGCGCCGCCGCCCGAGGTCATGGAGATCGCCACGAACAGTCCGGTGACGATGGTGCCCAGCAGCATCGCGCCGAGCGAGGCGAATGCCTCGGCGCGTCCGGCGATGATGTCGATCACCACCCAGAGCACGATAGGGGCGCCGATCGGCAGCAGCGACGGCAGGATCATTTCCTTGATCGCCGCCCTGGTCAGCAAATCGACCGCCCTGCCGTATTCCGGCTTGCCGGTGCCTTCCATGATGCCCGGTATCTCGCGGAACTGGCGGCGCACCTCGACCACCACCGAACCGGCGGCGCGCCCGACCGCGGTCATGCCCATCGCGCCGAACAGGTATGGCAGCATGCCGCCGATGAACAGGCCGACCACGACGAACGGGTTCTGCAGCGCGAAATCGACGTGCAGGGCAGGGAAGTAGTGCGTCAGGTCCTGGGTGTAGGCGGCGAACAGCACCAACGCGGCAAGGCCGGCGGAGCCGATGGCATAGCCCTTGGTGACCGCTTTGGTGGTGTTGCCGACGGCGTCGAGGGCGTCGGTGGTGACGCGGACCTCGGCCGGCAGGTCCGCCATCTCAGCGATGCCGCCGGCGTTGTCGGTGACCGGGCCGTAGGCATCGAGCGCCACGATCATGCCGGCCAGGGACAGCATCGTGGTGGCGGCGACGGCGATGCCGAACAGGCCGGCCATCAGGTAGGTGACGATGATGCCGATGCTGATTACCACCACCGGCAGCGCGGTGGCCTCCATCGAGATCGCCAGGCCCTGGATCACGTTGGTTCCGTGACCGGTGGTGGAACTTTGCGCGATCGACTTCACCGGACGGTACTCGGTCGCGGTGTAATATTCCGTGATCACCACGATCAGCCCGGTGACGACCAGCCCGGCCAGGGCGCAGACGAACAGGTCCCAGCCGTTCACCGATCCGCCGCCCGTCAGCGGCAACGGTGTCGTCAGGCCGGCAGCGAGCAGGATGATGATGGCGATGCCGACAACCGACAGGCCGCCGGTCACGATCAGTCCGCGGTAGAGCGCCTTCATGATGCCGTTGTCCGGCCCAAGCTTGACGAAATAGGTGCCGGCGACGGATGTCAGGATGCAGATCGCGCAGATCCCGAGCGGCAGCATCAGTAGCGCATCGCGCACCGCGCCGGTGAAGAAGATCCCGGCCAGCAGCATGGTGGCGACGATGGTGACGGCGTAGGTTTCGAACAGGTCGGCGGCCATGCCGGCGCAGTCGCCGACATTGTCGCCGACATTGTCGGCGATCACCGCGGGGTTGCGGGGGTCATCCTCGGGGATGCCGGCCTCGACCTTGCCCACCAGGTCGGCGCCGACGTCGGCACCCTTGGTGAAAATGCCGCCGCCCAATCGGGCGAAGATCGAGATCAGCGAGCCGCCGAAGCCGAGCGCGACCATCGCCTCCAGCACCTTGCGAAGCTGTTCGTCGTCGATCGGCCCGCTGCCGCGCAGCACGAAATAGTAGCCGGCGACGCCCAGCAGGCCGAGGCCCACCACCAGCATTCCGGTGATCGCGCCGGCCTTGAACGCGACATCGAGCCCGGCGGCCATGCCTCGGCGTGACGCCTGCGCGGTGCGGACGTTGGCGCGAACCGAGACGTTCATGCCGATATAGCCGGCGGCGGCCGACAGCGCCGCGCCGATCAGGAAGCCGATTGCGGTGTGGATGCCTAGGATCAGGCCCAGCACGATCAGAATGACCAGCCCGACGATGCCGATCGTGGTGTATTGCCGGTTCAGGTAGGCGCGGGCACCTTCCTGAACCGCCGCCGATATTTCCTGCATCCGGGTGGTTCCGGCATCCGCGGCAAGCACCTGCCGGCTGGTGATCAGGCCGTAGACCAACGCTGCCAGGCCGCACAGTATGATCAGGAATTTCGCCGCAAACATCAGGGGTTTCCCCTCCTCATTGGTTCGTCCGGGCCCGACTGCCGCCGCGCGGAGCGCGAATCATCGTGGCCGCGGCGTATGCCAGAAGCACGCGCATCCGGCAATCGCCGATGGACGTTGTTTAATTACGCTTGCGGGCCGCCGTCACGCGGCAGGCACCGTGGCGTCGTGCGTGAGACCAGCGTGTCAGGCCCTGACCGAATCGGCTAGTGAAGGCCTGACATCACCTCTTGATCCGTCGGAAAGCGACCGGTCGCCCGCTTCGAGTAGGCCAGTCGGCCGTCGACGGAGATCTCGAAAACCCCTCCGCCGGACCTGATCAGCCCAATCTTGGCGTCCGGATGGGTCTTCAGGATCAGGTCCCGCGCCGCGATCGCGCGCGGCTCGTAGCCTCACATTCCACAGTATTCGATTTTGATTTGCATCTTTTCAGTATTCCTTCAGGTCGTTGCGGCGCTATCAGCTTGGCATCGGGGGATGGAATCGGCAAGAAAGGAACGACTTCAGGATTTCGCCCATGACAGAACACCGCATCGTCCCCGTCATCCTGTCCGGCGGCTCCGGCACGCGGCTATGGCCGGTGTCGCGCGAAAGCTTTCCCAAACAGCTTTGGCCGCTGGTGTCACAGCGCACGATGATGCAAGAAACCGCGCTGCGCGCTGGGATGCAAGAAACCGCGCTGCGCGCTGGGATGCACCGCGCTGCGCGCTGGGATGCAGGACACCGCGCTGCGCGCTGGGATGCAGGACACCGCGCTGCGCGCTGGGATGCAGGACACCGCGCTGCGCGCTGGGATGCAGGACACCGCGCTGCGCGCTGGGATGCAGGACACCGCGCTGCGCGCTGGGATGCAGGAGACCGCGCTGCGCGCTGGCGACCCGGTGTTCGCGCCGCCCATCGTGGTGTGCAACCACGAGCATCGGTTCCTGATTGCCGAACAATTGCGCGAGGTCGGCATCGCCAACGCCCGTATCCTGCTGGAACCGGTCGGCCGCAACAGCGCCCCCGCGATCGCCGCCGCGGCCCTGCTGGTGGACGATCCCGACGCGGTGTTGTGGATGATGGCGGCGGATGCGGCGATCACCGACGAAGCGGCGTTGCAGATCGCGCTGCGGAGCGCCGCCGAGGCCGCTCGCGCCGGCCGGATCGTCACCTTCGGCATGAAGCCGAACGCGCCCGAGACCGGCTATGGCTACATCGAAATGGGCGACCAACTGCCCGGCGCGGATGGCGTCTACGCGGTGGCCCGGTTCCTGGAGAAACCTGACGCCGCCACCGCCTCCCGCCTGGTCGCGGATGGTCGGCACCTTTGGAACTCCGGCATGTTCGTGTTCACTGCGCGCAGCCTGCTGGAGGAGCTGGAACGGCACGCGCCCGACGTGCTGCCGGCGGTGCGCCGATCGTTCGCCGAGCGCAAGGCCGACCTGGATTTCATCCGCCTGGGGATCGAGGCCTTCAAGGCCTGCCCGTCAATCAGCCTTGACTATGCCGTGGCCGAACGGACCAGCCGAGCCGCCGTGGTGCCGGCGGATCTGGGGTGGTCGGACGTGGGAAGCTGGAGCGCGCTGTGGGAGCTTGGGGCCAAGGACGCCGCTGGCAACGTGGCGCTGGGCGATGTCGTGCTGGAGGGGGCGGAGAACTGCTATGTCCGTAGTGACGGCATGCTGGCCGCGGTGGTGGGCCTGAAGGACGCGGTGGTGGTGGTGACCGAGGATGCCGTGCTGGCGATGCACCGCGGGCAGGCCCAGGATGTGAAGAAAATCGTCGAGCGGCTGAAGGCCGCCGGGCGCCCCGAGGCGGTGGCGCACAACCGAAGCTATCGGCCGTGGGGCTATTACGAGAGCCTGATCCAGGGTGAACGGTTCCAGGTCAAGCGCATCGTCGTCAGCCCCGGGCGGCAACTGTCGCTGCAGAGCCATTTCCATCGCGCCGAGCATTGGGTCGTGGTCAACGGCACCGCGAGGGTGACCCGTGACGCCGACAGTTTGATCGTGCGGGAAAACGAGAGCGTCTATCTGCCGCTGGGCTGCGTGCACCGGCTGGAAAACCCCGGCCGGATACCGCTGACCCTGATCGAGGTGCAGTCCGGCGCCTATCTGGGCGAGGATGACATCGTCCGGCTGGAGGACACCTACGGCCGAGCCTGAGGCGCCGGGGTGTTGAGCTTGACGGGATGGTCTAGGTGCCGCCGCGGCGGGCCAGGGGTTCGATGAACTGTGGTTCGGTGTCCCAGGGGAACAGTATCCAGGTGTCCTGCGACACTTCGGTGACGAAGCTGTCGACGGCTGGCCGTCCGGCCGGTTTGGCGTAGACACAGGCAAAATGTGCGTGCGGCAACACACCGCGGACCACCCGCGCGGTGGTGCCGGTATCGACCAGGTCGTCGACGATCAGGAAGCCACTGCCGTCGCCGGCCGCGGCGGGCGGTTTGGTGATCTGGGGTTCGCCGCGGGTCTCGTCCTGGTAGGTGATCACGCAGACGCTCTCGACCAGGCGCAGATCCAGTTCGCGGGCGATGATCGCGGCCGGGATCAGGCCGCCTCGGCTGATCGCGACGATGCCCTGGAACGGCCCCAGATCGATCAACCGCCAGGCCAGCGCGCGCGCGTCGCGATGCAACTGGTCCCAGGTGACAGCATAGTAATGCGTTGCCATGGGCTTTTCTCGACGCAAACTGACCACGTTTGCAAGCGGGTTTTGCACCGCCCCACCGCCTGCCGGGTGTTGGAGGATAGTGACTTTTTCGTCCACTGCGGCTTTGATACGGCGATGGACGCTTCCGTATCGCTGCCTCAGGGCGAACAAATCGTGCCCTACCGGCTGTTGGCACCGGAGCGGCCGTTCGCCCCGGTGATATTCACGTCGGCGCATTCGGGACGGGTCTACTCGAACGATCTGATGGCGGGTGTCCGGCTTTGCCCGCTGAGTTTGCGGCGCAGCGAGGATTGCTTCGTCGATGAACTGTTCGATGCCGCGCCGCTGAACGGCGCCCCCCTGCTGGCGGCCAACTTTCCGCGCGCGTTTTGCGATGCCAACCGAGAGGCCTGGGAACTCGATCCGGCGATGTTCAGCGACCGATTGCCGGACTGGGTGAACAGCACCAGTTCGCGGGTCAACGCGGGCCTGGGCACGATCGCCAAAGTGGTTGCCTCGGGGGAACCGATTTACGCGGTGAAGCTGGCGTTCGCGGAGGCAGAGCGGCGGATCTACACCTATTGGCGCCCGTATCACGACACGCTGAACCGGCTGATCGGCGACATCAAGGACCGGTTCGGCTACTGCCTGGTGATCGACTGCCACTCGATGCCGTCGGGGCAGGGCAAGCGGGCCAACAGCCGGCCGCTGGATTTCGTCCTGGGCGACCTGCACGGGTCGGCGTGCGCCTCGCGGGTCACCCGAGCGGCCGAGGCCTTGCTGACCGGGAAGGGGTATCTGGTTCGCCGTAACGACCCCTATGCCGGTGGCTACATCACCCGGCACTACGGCCGGCCGGGCGAGGACGTGCACGTGCTGCAGATCGAGATTGCCCGGGCGTTGTACATGGACGAGGCCCGCATCGAGCGTTTGGCGCGGTTTTCCTTTGTCCGGCGTCAGATCGCCGAACTGGTGGAGTCGATCACGCTGCAGGTCCACGACCTGATCGGCTAGATCGCGTTCGGCATTGACGAGACTGGCCCCGGTTGGGGCCGAGGACAGACGGAGGAAGCCGATGAGCCATGTTCTGACCACCCAGGCCGGTTCGGTGCTGGAAGTCACCTTCAACCGCCCGGAAAAGAAGAATGCCTTGACCGCGGCGATGTATGCGGCCGTGGTGGATGCGTTTCGCCGGGCGGACGAGGATCCCGGCATTCGCGTGGTGCTGATCGGCGGCGCCGGCGACAGCTTCACCTCGGGCAACGACATTACCGACTTCCAGGCCCGGTCGGGGGCCGATGCGGCATCGCCGGCCGCCGCGTTCCTGGACGCGTTGACGTCGCTGGCGACGCCGCTGGTCGCGGCGGTCAACGGCGCGGCGGTCGGCGTCGGCACCACCATGCTGGCCCACGCCGACTTGGTGATCGCCGCGCGTTCGGCGCGCTTCGTCATGCCGTTCACCAGCCTGGGTCTGGTTCCAGAAGCCGCCAGTTCGCTGCTGTTTCCGGCCCTGGTCGGGCATCAGCGGGCCAGCGCGCTGTTGCTGTTGGGCGACCCGCTCGATGCCGAGACCGCGCATCGGTGGGGCCTGGTCAATCAGGTCGTCGCGGATGCCGAATTGATGGTCGCCGCCCGCGGTATCGCCGCCAGGCTGGCTGCCTTGCCGCCGGCGGCGGTGCGCCAGACCAAGGACCTGATGAAGAACGGCCGGCCCGACGTAGCGGGACGCATCGAGCAGGAAATGGCGCTGTTTCGCGAGCGGTTGCGCTCACCCGAGGCGGCGGAGGCGTTTCGGGCGTTCGTCGAGAAGCGCAAACCGGATTTTTCCGGATTTTCGTAAGCCGTCTTTCGCAGTCGGGACCGACTGGGTCGGCGTGGGTGCAGTGGCGCATACCGGGTATCAGCAGGCCAGCTTAAAGGGCGGGAAAATGGCGCTTATTCATCACGTGGTCGCGGGACACGGCGAACCCCCGATCGTATTCGTTCATGGTTTTGGTTGCGCGCTTTCCGATTGGGATGCGCAGGTGGCGCATTTTTCGCCGCGTCACCGGACCATTGCCGTGGATTTGCGCGGCCACGGCAAAACGCCCGCGGCGGCGGCTGAATGCTCGATTGAGCGCTACGGCGCCGACGTGGCCGAGGTGATGCGAGCGTTGCGGCTATCCCCCGCGCTATTGGTCGGGCACAGCCTGGGCTGCCGGGTGGTGATGGAGGCCGCGTTGCAGGCACCGGAGCACACCGCCGCGGTGATCCTGGTCGATGGCAGCCAGTTCGCCCCGGCGATGGCGGGGGTTCTGCGGCAGCGCTTTGCTGACCCGGACGGCCTGGCCGCGATCGTGAACGAGATGTTCACCGACATGTTTACCGCCGACAGCGACCCGACCGTCGTGGCGTCCGTGCTTGAGCGCGCGTTGCGCTTGCCCGGGCCGATCGGGGAACGGATGCTGAACGATTTGCTGCGTTACGATGTCGCGCGCCTGTCGTCGTCACTGGCCAGCCTGGGTGTGCCGGTAATGGCCCTGCAAACGACCTACAGCAATGAGAAGCGCCAGCGGCAGTCGCTGGACGCCGGGCAGAGCACGCCGTACCTCGACATGCTGCGCTCCCGCGTGGCTCGGGTTCGGATCGAGATCATCCCCAAGACCGGTCATTTTCCTCAGCTTGATGAAGCCGAACGGACGAATCGGTTGATCGAAAGTTTTATCGACGATGGGCTTCGGACCGATTGATTTGCACCGTTCATCGTCCGTGCCAGAATCTGATGATGCCGGCGTGGCGCCGTTCTTGCTAAACAGCGGTTGAGCAAAGAGTCATTTCAGCGAGGCCAGCGTGAACATTGGCGTTTTCATTCCCATCGGCAACAATGGTTGGCTGATCTCGGAGAATTCGCCGCAGTATTGGCCGAGTTTCGCGCTGAACAAGCAGGTGACGCTGACCGCCGAGCGGTATGGGCTGGATTTCGTGCTGTCGATGATCAAGCTGCGCGGCTTCGGCGGCAAGACCGAATTCTGGGATCACAACCTGGAGTCGTTTACGCTGATGGCGGGGCTGGCGGCGGTGACCACCCGCATCAAGCTGTTCGCCACCTGCCCGACGCTGGCGATTCCGCCGGCGATCGCGGCGCGGATGTGCTCGACGATCGATTCGATCTCCGGCGGCCGGTTCGGGCTGAACCTGATCACCGGATGGCAGAAACCGGAATACTCCCAGATGGGGCTGTGGCCGGGCGACGAATATTTCGGCCATCGCTACAAATATGTGTCGGAGTACATCCAGGTGATGCGGCAGTTGTGGGAGACCGGGAAATCCGACTTCAAGGGCGAATTCTTCCGTATGGAGGACTGCCGGCTCAGCCCTCGGCCGAGTGTGCCGATGCGGATTATTTGTGCCGGGCAGAGCGAGGCCGGCATGGCATTCTCGGCGCAGTATGCGGACTACAATTTCTGCTTCGGCATGGGCGTCAACACGCCCGTCGCGTTTGCCCCGACCGTGGTCAAGCTGAACCAGGCGACCGCCAGGACCGGGCGCAAGGTTACCGCCTATGCGTTGTTCATGATCATCGCCGATCACACCGATGACGCGGCGCGCGCCAAGTGGGAGCACTACAAGGCCGGCACCGACCAGGAGGCGGTGCAGTGGCTGGTCGATCAGTCGGCGGTGGACAAGGCCTCGGGCGGCGACACCAATGTGCGCCAGATGGTCGATCCGGTCTCGGTGGTGAACATCAACATGGGAACGCTGGTCGGGTCATACGAGACCGTTGCGCGGCTGCTGGACGAGGTGGCGACCGTGCCGGGGTGCGACGGCGTGCTGCTGACGTTTGACGACTTCGTCAAAGGCACCGAGGATTTTGGCGCGCGCATCCAGCCGCTGATGCAGTCGCGCAAGCATGTGGAGGCCGCCTGATGGATGACCCGGTTGCCGCCGGCTACAGCGTTCCCGACGCGACCGCGGGCAGCGTCAGGCTGCCGGCCCGGCCTGAGCCGCTGCGGTTGAAGCCGGCGGAAACGGCGGTGATCGTGGTGGATATACAGAACGCCTATGCAAGTGTCGGCGGTTACCTCGACATCGCCGGCTTCGACGTGTCGGGCGCGCCGCCGGCGATCGCGAAGACCAAACTGGCGCTGGATGCGGCTCGTGCCGCCGGGCTGACGGTGATTTTCTTCCAGAACGGCTGGGACCCGGACTATGTCGAGGCCGGGACGTCGGGGTCGCCCAACTTCCATAAGTCGAACGCCCTGAAGACGATGCGCGCCAGGCCTGAGTTGCGCGGCGCGCTGTTGGCAAAGGGCACCTGGGACTATGCGATTGTCGATGCGCTGACCCCGCGAGCGGGCGACATCGTCATCCCCAAGACCCGCTACAGCGGCTTTTTCAATACCAACATCGATAGCGTTTTGCGTGCTCGCGGCATCCGCAACCTGGTCTTCACCGGCATTGCCACCAATGTCTGCGTCGAGTCGTCGCTGCGTGATGCGTTCCATCTGGAATATTTCGCGGTGGTGCTGGAAGACGCGACCCATCATGCCGGGCCGGACTTCGTGCGGCAGGCGGCGCTTTACAACATCGAGAAATTCTTTGGCTGGGTCTCCACCGTCGCCGATTTCTGCGGCGCGATCGGGCAAAGCGCTCCGTTGACCGCGGCCGCGACAACCGCCAGCAGTTGAGGTGTAATCATGCCCAAGACCGTGGTCCTGCCGCCGGGTAGCAGCACGCCGATCGCGCCGTTTTCGCCGGGCACGATGGCGGATGGGGTGGTCTATGTCTCCGGCACGCTGGCGTTCGACAAGGACAACAACGTGGTCCATGTCGGCGACGCGGCAGCGCAAACCCGCCACGTGCTGGACAGCATCAAGGCGGTGATCGAGACTGCCGGCGGCAGCATGGCGGATGTGACCTTCAATTCGATCTTCATCCGCGACTGGGCTGACTATGCCGCGGTCAACACGGTGTATGCTGGGTATTTTCCGGGCGACAAGCCAGCGCGGTTCTGCGTCCAGTGCGGGCTGGTGAAGCCGGATGCACTGGTGGAGATCGCGACCATCGCCCATGTCGGGAAAAAGTAGCGAGTTTTGTATCACGAAATCCACGGCCGGACCGACGCCGGCGCGCCGACCGTGCTGCTGTGCTCCGGCCTCGGCGGCGCGGCGCAGTACTGGGCGGGGCATATTGCGGCGCTGGCGGCGGATTTCAGGGTCATTGCCTACGATCAGAACGGCACCGGGCGCAGCCATGCGACGTTGCCGCCCGGCTACGCCATTGCCGACATGGCCACCGAGGTTGCCGCGCTGCTTGGCGATCTTGGGGTGCGGCGGGCGCACTTGGTCGGACACGCTCTGGGCGGCCTGATCGGGCTGCAACTGGCGGTGGATCGGCCGGCGCTGGTGGATCGGCTGGTCCTGGTGAATGGCTGGGCCAGGACGCATGCTCATACGCTGCGCTGTTTCGCGGCACGCAAGGAGTTGTTGTTGAATAGCGGGGTCGCGGCCTATGTGCGGGCGCAACCGCTGTTTCTGTATCCGGCCGCGTGGCTGGCCGACCGGCAGGATTGGCTGGCCGAACAGGATGCCGCCGGAATCGCGCATTTCCCGTCGATTGAGACGGTTCTGCGCCGTATCGAGGCGATCGAGGGGTTCGACCTGACGGCTGCCATCCCCGGCATCGCCGCGCCGACCCTGGTGGTTGCCGCGCGCGACGACGTGCTGGTGCCTTGCACCTGTTCGATCGACCTTGCCGACCGATTGTCCGAGGTTCAGTTGAAACTTCTGGATCATGGCGGCCACGCCTGCAACGTTATTGATCCAGAAGGGTTTGACGCGCTGATCAGGGCATTCCTGCTGGCGGCTTGAAGCGTTGATTTTGATCCTGACAAACTCGTTGGGGTTGCTGGGGTCGCCGCGCTGAACAGATAGAATGATCCGGGCGCTGCGACAATAAATCGCGGCCTCGTTTGGTGGCGCCCGATCCGCGTGTATCTGCGTTCATCCACGATTTCTCTGTTAATTCAGTCGGGGCACAAATTGGCCTGCGTACTCGGTCCGCCAAAGGTTTGGAACACAGATGCACGCTGATTAACGGAGATAAGACGCAGATAGAACTTAGAAAAAAGAAATGTTTCGGCCGATATGCCGCCGGCGCCCAATTCGCGACAGTGGATTGACTTTTTTATTGTGAGTCCGGTTAGATTTTTACTGCGGTGGCCGGGCGGCAGGCGGTCTGTGTTAATCCGCCTCGACCGCGACTTCGTGCAGATCGAGCGCGGCTGGATGGAATTCGGCATGGCGCGCCAGGTAGAACAGGATGGCGGCGACGCCTAGGTAGGAAATGGCGACAGCGGGCGAGCGGTTGACGCCGATGCCCTCGGCGCCATGGATGAAGCCGAAGAAGGTCAGGATCGTTCCGGCCATTGCGAATGCCGCCGCTTTCTCGAACGCTCGGTCGATGATGTAGACGGTGATCGCGCCCAGAATGATGCCCGCCAGCGTGGCCCCGCCACCCAGCGTCGTCAACCCGTCGTACAGCACGTGTAGCTAGCTAATGAATTGTCCGGGTTTGGTAGCTCGTGAAGTGTCCGGTCATCTGGACCTCCTGGGTCGGGGGTTTGCAGATGGATCGGGCACGCATTCACGAGGGCATACGTCGGATGCGTTTTGCGGATATTTTAGGCCGCTCCGAGCGGTCGGAGCTGAGCCAGATGGAAGCGGCTGAATTGCTTGGGATCAGCGAGCGCACCTTCCGCCGTTGGCGGGACCGGCATCGGGAGTTTGGCCTGTCGGGCCTGGACGACCGGCGCTTAGCGCCGTCGCTGCGTCGCGCGCCGGTGGCGGAGATCGAGCGGATGCTGGGCCTGTATCGGGATCTCTACCGCGGCTTCACGGTGCAGCACTTCCACGAGCAGTTGCGCAAACGTCACAATTATGTGCTGGGCTACACCGTGACCAAGCTGCATCTGCAGCGCGAAGGCCTGGTGGTTCGCGCCAAGACGCGCTCGGCGCACCGCAAGAAGCGGCCGCGCCGGCCGATGGTGGGCATGATGCTGCACCAAGACGCCTCGACGCATGCCTGGTTGCCCGGCGCGGCGCGCAGCTACGACCTGGTGGTGACGATGGAGGATGCCACCAGCGCGCTGTACTCGGCCTTCCTGGTGGATCAGGAGGGCACGGGATCGAGCTTCCGGGGGCTACGCGAGGTGGTGGCGCGGCATGGCCTGTTCTGCTCGCTCTACACCGACCGCGGCAGCCACTACTTCTTCACCCCGGAGGCCGGCGGCAAGGTATCAAAGACCGCGCTGACGCAGGTTGGACGGGCGTTGCGCCAGCTTGGCGTCGAGCACATCGCGGCCTACTCGCCGCAGGCGCGGGGTCGCTCGGAGCGGGTGTTCCAGACCTTGCAGGATCGTCTGCCGAAGGAGTTCAAGCTGGCCGGGATCGACAGCGTCGAGGCGGCCAACGTTTGGCTTCGCGACAGCTTCATCCCAGAGCACAACAAGCGCTTTGCGGTTGACGCGGAGCAGGAGGGGTCGGCCTTCGTTGCTGATGCAACGGGTGCGTGGCGGGAGATCCTGTGCCTGCAGGAAGACCGCATGGTGGGGCCGGACAATACCGTCAAATGGGACGGCCTGGTTCTGCAACTGCCGCCGAGCCGTCTGCGGCCGCACTTCGTCAAGACGACGGTGCGGGTGCACGGCTATCCGGACGGTCGCCTGGCGGTGTTCTGGGGACCGCACCGGCTGGGTGACTACGACGCGAAGGGCCGGATCATCGCGCCTGGGCGGCTCGCCGCATGACACGCTTCCATGATGGCGGTTCTGATCCGGGGCATGCCCCGGATCAGAACAAGAACGAAGCGGACAGATCATGAGCTACGAAAACCGGACAGGTTTACGAGCTAGCGACACCCGTCGTACAGCACGCCGACCTGCGCCAGCTTGGCGGACCCGACTGTTGCCGCAGTGGTGCCGGCGGCGCTCAGGGCGTTGTCGATCTGCGTCTTGCCCCAGGCCGCGAGTTGCGGCAGCAGTGCAAGCACGATCGCCGGTGCATGCCGGTGCGGTGATTCCTGGAACGCCTGCGACCCGATCAGCATGCCGATGTAGAGCAGGATCGGCAGGATCGCGACCACCGGGATCAGCGCGCTGATCACTGCGATGATGCCGAACCATGTCAGTATCAGGACGATAATGCCGGTCATCGCCGAGTAGCCGATCCGCCCGCCCATCGCCTTCCAGCCGGGGTGGCCGATGTAGACCGCGTTGATGAACGGGTTTCCCATCAGGCAGCCGATCAGGCTGATCACACCGTCGGCGGTCAGCACCCGGGTGGTCGGGAAGCTGTCGCCGGCGGCCGCGGCGCTCTCGACGTTGTCGAGTGCCTCGATCAGGTCGTAGATGCCGAACGGGATCGCGGTGACCAGGATGACGCCGAGGTATTTGAAACCGTCGAAGGTGTGGTGCAACGCCGGAACCGGCACCGAGAAGCCGAAGTTGGACACCGATGCCCCAAGCTTGGCCAGCGTCATGAGCACGAAACTCTGGACGAATACCCAGGTCAGGCCTGCCTCCCAGGCTTGCAGCGGATCGTTGGTGGCCAGCTTGATCGGCAGCATGACGACGAACGTCACCACGAACATATGCGGCACGCTGATGCCTGAAGGCAGCGCGCAGACATCGGTGCGGCCGGTCTTGCGCGCCAGGTTCCAGGCGAGGAACGCGTAATAGCCCGTGCTGAGGCACAGCATCAGGCCGAGTGCGGGCAGAATGCGGCCGAACACCAGTTGCTCGGGCATTTTCAGCACGAACCGCAGCAAGCCGGTCAGCACCAGAATGTTGACCAGGATATTGGTGCCGAAGCCGAACAACGCGTTCCAGTCGCCGGCGACCCAGAACTTCGGCC
>CBDIBO010000002.1:0-12968 GCA_965277035.1 Rhodopila sp.
CGAGGAACTGCGCCGCATCGGCGAGACCTTCGGCGGCGCACCACTGCTCGCCAACATGGTCGAGGGCGGCCGAACCCCGTTCGTTTCTGCCTCGGAATTGCAAGGTCTAGGCTACAAGGTGGCCCTCTTCCCCGGCACCGGCTTCCTGACCGCAGCAAAAGCACTGCGCGATGGATACGCCTACTTGCAGCGCAATGGCACCAGCACCGGCGGTCCAGCGCAACTCCCTTTCGCGGAGATGAATGCGATGATGGGCTTCCCCGCGGTCAACCAGTTCGAAGCCAAATGGGGCAGCCCCAAATCCGATTGACCCCCCGCCGGCCCGGTCAGTTCACCGCAATGCTGCCGACCATCCCATCCCAATCGTGATCGGCACAGGTCAGGTCGTAATGTCCTTTCGGCGGCGCGATCAGAAACACCCGGGCAGTGTCTCCCGACTGCACCACGATATCGCCGGTGCTGCTCAAGGCCCGCTTGTCCCTGAGCGTGGCGGCCTTGAGAAACTCCGGCGCGGTGAACTCGTGCATGTCCTTGCCACGGTTTTGCAGCACCAGTTCGTAGGCCTTGCCATGCTCGAAGGTCAGGTGGTCGGGCTCGAACCGATTATCCACCATGACCACCGTCAGCTTGATGGGATGGGACCACCGATCGGCGCCTTGGGCCGTGGCGATCATGACGACGCCCAGCGCCGCGAGGGCAAGGAAAGAGACAGCTTTCATCGATGACTCCCATCCGCGCCGGTCACTTACGCCCGATCGGTGCGGCTTCAATGGGGCACCTTGGCAGTGGGGCACCTCGACGGACCACAGCCCCGGCAAACCCGCGTTCCCGCGACCGCCTGACCTATCCGCTGCTGGACAACGGCTGCGCCACGTCCTCCAGCGACCTGCCGGCGGCTTCGACCCCCAGCACCACCTCGCAAACGGCGGCGGCGATCATCAGCGCCGCCGCCCCGGCATAGCCGCCGGCAACCGCCCATTGGCTGCCCGACCCGATCAGATGGCCGAACAGGAACGGTGCGGTGACCCCGCCCAGCAGCGTGCCCAGCGCATAGAACAACGCGATCGCCATCGCCCGCGTCTCCAGCGGAAAGATTTCGCTGGCGGTTAGATAGGCCGAGCTGGCGGCGGCGGATGCGACGAAAAAGATCGCCATCCAGCAGAATGTCTGTGTCCAGGCGGTCAGCACACCCATGCCGAACAGCACCGACACCCCAACCAGCATAACCCCCGACAAGCCATAGGTGCCGGCAATCATCTTCTTGCGCCCGACGGTGTCGAACAGATGCCCCAGCAACAACGGCCCGAGAAAGTTTCCTGCCGCCAGCGGCAGGATATACACCCCCGCTCGGGCTTCCTGCACATGGTAGAATTTCGTCAGCACCAGCCCATAGGTGAAGAACACCGCGTTGAACAGGAACGCCTGCGCCACCATCAAGGTCAGCGCAAGAAAGCTGCGGCCACGATTCTTGCCCAGCATGGCACCGATGATCAGGCCAAAACCGAACACTTTCCTTGGATGCACCTTCAGCGTGTTCTTCGCCGGCGGCAACGACCCGCCGACCTTGCGCTCGATCTCCTCGGTGTTCTGTTTCGCTTCCGCCTCGCGCCCGTGGGTGATCTGCCAGCGCGGACTCTCCGGCACGTAGCGTCGCAGATACAGAATGAACCCGCTCAGCACCGCGCCGATGCCGAAGCCCAGCCGCCAGCCCAGGTCGATGCCGACCAACCGCCCCGACAGCAGCAACAGCGACCCGGCCGCCCCGACCGCGGCACCGGCCCAATAGCTGCCGTTGACGATCAGGTCGATCCGCCCGCGCAGCCGAGCCGGGATCAGTTCATCGATGGCGGAGTTGATCGCCGCGTACTCCCCGCCGATACCCAGCCCAGTGATGATGTTGAACCCGGCGAAACTCCAGAAATTCCAGGCGAACGCCGTCAACAGCACGCCCACCATGTAGATCCCAAGCGTCAGGTTGAAGATCAGCCGCCGCCCAAACCGATCGGTCAGCCAGCCGAACACCAGCGCGCCGCACACCGCGCCGCCCACATAACAGGCCGCAATGCTGCCGATATCCTGGTCGGTCAGCCCCAGCGTCGACTTGTCCTTCAGGATCGGCCCGATCGAGCCGACGATGGTCACCTCCAGCCCATCCAGGATCCACGTCACGCCGAGCGCGACAACCACCAGCAGATGGAACTTGCTCCACGGCAGCCGGTCGATCCGGGCCGGAATGTCGGTGGTGATTTCCGCGCCGCTCATGCCGTGTTTTCCTCCCCGTGCCGGAAAACAGCGCAACTGGGGCGGCCTGGGTTCCGTTCGCGCGCGGTAACGTGGTCGGATCAGGACACCGCCAGTTCCCCGACGGCCGCAAGGTGCTCAACAATCCGTTCGGCCAGAAAACCGGCATCCCGGCCGACACCGACGAACCGCCCGGACCCCCAGGTGTAGAGCCAAGGCAGTCCCAGCACATAGACCCCCGGCATCGAGGTGACGCCCCTGCTGTGGCTGGGATAGCCGGCGCCATCAAAAATCGGCAGCTCGACCCACGACCAATCGGCGCGGAACCCGGTGCTCCAGATGATGCTGGTGATGCCCTGCGCGGCTGGGTCCAGTGCACCCACCGGGGCCCGAGGCCGCCAGGTGGCGGTGTAGCGATGACCGGCGGGCGCGGTGACGCCCTTGCCCTCGATGTATTTGTCGATCGTCGCACAGATATTGTTGTAGCTGGCGTCGGCGGCGTCGAGGTTGCCATCGAGGTCGTCGGCGAAGCGCAACGAACCATCGGCATAATCCGTCAGCCGGCCGTACAGCCGCATCCCCTGGCAGGCAAATGCGCGCAGGTCGATGTCGTGGCCCCCGTCGCGTCCGGTCAGGTAGTGGTTGGCCTTCTTGCGCACCTTCTCGCGCATCGGATGCTGATCGACCGGCAGGTCGTATTGACCAAGGTCGGCCAGCCAGTCCACCGCGTCCCGGCCCCGATAACCGCGCGGGCAGCGCGGCGCGCCGCCGACCACCAGGTGGACCTTGCGGCCGTCGAGATGCAGGTCCTCGGCGATCTGGCAGCCGGACTGGCCGCTACCGACAACCATGACCTCGCCCGCGGGAAGCGCGCCGCCGTTGCGGTAGGTCGACGAATGCAGTTGCCGGATCGAGCCCGGCAGGCGTTCGGCGAGACGGGGGATGTTGGGCTGATGATAACCGCCGACAGCCAGCACGACGGCGTCAGCGGTATAGGTCGCTTGCGCGGTCTCGATGCGAAACCCGCGTTCGCCGCGGGTCAGCCCGATGACTCCGGTTTCCTGTTTCACCGGCGCCCCGATACACCTTGCATAGTCCTCCACATAGGCAACGATCTCGTCGCGGACCATGAAGCCGTCGGGATCGTTGCCTTGGTAGTCATAGCCCGGCAGCTTGCATTGCCAGTTCGGCGTGACCAGACAGAAACTGTCCCAGCGCTGGGTCCGCCAGGCGTGCGCGACCCGGTGCTTCTCGAACACGATGTGCTCGATCGCCTTGGCCGACAGGTGATAGCTGATCGCCAGGCCAGCCTGGCCGCCGCCGATAACAGCGACGCGAAGGTGCTGGGTCATCGCGGCTATTTCCCGAACGATCTGAAAATGACCAGCGCGTCCGCCGGGTAGCGCTCAGCAGCGGCCTCGATCCCGGCCAACTGGGCCAGCGCCCGGGAACAGGGGGCGCCATGGCGTTGCCGCACCCGTTCGCTGGCGGCGTTCAGCGCGGCCCGGCTGCGGACCAGGAACTCCGCGATCGGATACCGTGCCCCGGGCTCGAAATGATCCCGCACGATAGTGGATGGCGAATAGCACGTCTGCGGCGTGCCGTCCGGCCAGTCGAGCAAAAAATGCAGTTCAGGCATGGATGCAGCCCATCAGTGGTTGCCGAGTAAAATCCCAGATGGTTTCCCCCTCACCGCCAAGGCCAATGCGCACCGCGCGGTCCGAAGTAACGCCGCCGATATCGGCGGCAACGATGCCGCGATCGGCGAAGCGGGCGATCACGCCGGCGACGTTGGCCGGGACCACCGACAGGATAAAACCGAAGCTCGGAAAGGTCCGCAGCCAGCGTTCCAGCGGTACCGATGCGGCCCTAGGAATCGCCGCAAGATCGATATTGAGGCCAACCGAGGAGCACTCCGCCAACATCATGGCGGTGCCGATGATACCACCCTGGCTGATGTCCTTCGCCGCGGCCGCCAGGCCGGCTTCGGCGATCAGCGGCAGGATCTCGACGTCGCCGCGCAGTCGCCATTCGGGAGCATCGATGGCAGCCTCCCAATTGGGAAACGGCTCGCGGTATCGTCCACGCAAGTCGATGGCAGCGATCAGCCGCTCGCCGGGGCGCGCGTCGAACGAAGTAAGCAGCCGTTTTGCTCGGCCCAGGATGGCGACGGACAGTTGCGGTCGATCGTTGCGCAAATTGGTGTGACCGCCGACCAACGGCACCGCGAACGTTTCGGCGGCGGCACGCAGTCCCCGCAGCATCGGATCGGCGGCGGCATCGCCGGCGGCCCAGATCGCATCCACCACGGCGATCGGCCTGCCCCCCATCGCGGCGATGTCGGACACATTGACCATGATGCCGCACCAGCCGGCGAACCATGGATCGGCGGCGACGAATTCATTGATCAAGCCCTCGATCGCGAACAGCAGGTAGCCGTCACCGTCCGGGATCGCCGCACAGTCATCGCCCACCCGTATCGTATCGACATCAGATAAACCAAGCCGGCTCGTGACATCGGCGATATCGGCTTTCGCCGCGATGCCTTGGCTGGCACGCAAGGTCTCCACGATCCGGGGGAACATCAGGCAGCCTGTTTCAAATGAGACAAGAACCCGGTCTCAGGCGTCGTAAACGCCGGGTAATACCCAAGGTCGGCCTGCATGAAATGATGCGGCCGGCCGTGCAGGGTTACCTCCCCCAGGGTCCGCCAATGCAGCGCATGGAACAGCGGCGCATTGCCGCTTTGCACATGCGCCAGGAAGCGCCGGCAGCCGAACCCGCGCGCCGACCCGACAGCGAGGCGGATCAACGATGTACCGATGGCCCCGACCTTGCGATACGGCCTGGCAACGGCAAGCCGGGACCCCCACCACAGGCCGGCTTCTTGCTGATGGATACGCACCGTGCCGACAACATCCTCAAGGGTGATCGCCAGCGAAGACAACGCGACCAGCGGAATGGCAACGTCGTCGATGGCATCGCGATCGTCGTCGCGGAACAGCTCCTGCTCGTCGCAGAACACCGCGCGCCGCAGCGCCGCGGCGCGATGCCGCTCCCACGCCTCGGTCGCCGACTTGACGCGAAATTCGCCCGCCAGGAAAGGGCGAACCGGTTCGATGATCATGCCGCGACGCCTCGTTCATAGGTCGACAATGCCGAACAGGCGCCGCACTTGCCGCAGCCGGCCTTGATACCCGTGGCCAGCAGATCGGCGCGCCGCAGCATCGCCGCCAACGGCGCCAGGATCGCGTGCATGAACGCAGCGGTCGGGGCGGGGTGACCCTCCAGCGGCGTGCCGGAGATCGGCACGAACGGAACGACAAACGGATAGACGCCGAGTTCGATCAGCGTCTCCGCGATGTCCAGGATCGCCGCCGCGCTATCCCCCAGGCCGGCAAGGATATAGGTGGAAACCTGGCCGCGCCCAAACACCGGCACGGCGGCGGCAAAGGCATCCAGGTAGCGCGCCAGCGGCACCGTGGCCTTGCCGGGCATGACACGCGCGCGCACCGACGGCGTGACGGCTTCCAGGTGCATGCCCAGCGTGTCTATACCCGCGTCGTGCATGCGGGCGAACCAGGCATCGTCGTCGGGCGGCTCGCATTGGCCCTGGATCGGCAGGTCCACCGCGGCTTTCACCGCGGCCGCGCTGTCCGACAGGAAGGCGGCGCCGCGGTCGCCACCGGCGGGGGTTCCGGTGGTCATCACCATGTGCCGGACGCCGTCGAGTTCGACCGCCGCCTTGGCCACCGCTGCAAGCTGGGCCGGGGTCTTGCGCTCGATCGTGCGCCCGGCGGCGAGCGACTGGCCAATGGCGCAGAACTGGCAGGTCTTGGTCCGGCTCCGATAGCGGATGCAGCTCTGCAGAACGGTCGTCGCCAGCACATCCTTGCCGTGCAGCACGGCAATTTTCCAATACGGTATGCCGTCCTCGGTGCTCAGGTCATAAAACCGCGGACGTTGCGGAAAGCTGATCGTGCCCAGGCCGATGCCGTCCCGCAGGATGCGGCCCTGGCCGGTGGCGTCAGGGGCTTCGGCGACGTAGGGGCTGTCGAACGCCGGCGCGGTATGCACCGGCACCATGACGGTGATGCCGTTGACGGTGATCGCCTTGTGATCGGACGGACCCGCCCCGCCCCGCCGGCTTTCGACCCCCGCCTTGGGGTCAACCAGCCGGACTCCGCTCGACTGCAACTCGTTGATCAACTGTTCGGTGCTCGGCCTCCCGGCCGGCGGGACTGGCGCGTTCATCCTGAGTGCTCCCAAAGGGAAAAACCTGCATCGCAGGGGCCGGACGATCATCCAGCAAAAGCCGCAACAATTCGGGCCGGGCATAGTGGCCGACCGAGTCCATCATCCGCTTGCGCTTGGTGATCAGGCTCATGTCTAGGTCGGCGATCAGCAATCCCTCACCCTCGGTCAGCGGCGGCACGACATGGCTGCCTTCGGGCGAGACAATGGCGGTGAAGCTGCCGCCGCTGATCGCCTTATGTAGCTTGGGGTCGGCGGCGATGGCGGTCTTCTGTTGTGGCGTCAGCCAGCCGGTGGCGTTGACCACGAAGCAGCCGCTTTCCAGGGCATGGTGGCGGATCGTCACCTCGATCTGTTCGGCAAAGATCGGACCGACCAGCGATCCGGGGAATTGCGCGACGTGGATCTCCTCGTGCTGTGCCATCAGCGCGTAGCGTGCCAACGGATTGTAGTGCTCCCAGCACGCCAGCGCGCCGACCCGACCGACACGTGTATCGACAACCTTCAAGCCCGACCCGTCGCCCTGGCCCCAGATCATGCGCTCGTGGAAAGTCGGGGTGATCTTGCGCCTGGCAAGTCTCAGCGTGCCGTCCGCATCGAACACGATCTGTGTATTATACAGCGAGCCGTGGTCCCGTTCATTGACCCCCAGCACCACGACGATGCCATGACGACTGGCCGCGGCGCTGACCGCCTCGGTGACAGGTCCCGGGATCACCACCGCATTGTCGTATAGACGAACGTGGTCCTTTCCGGTCGATACCGGCGGGTAAACAAAGCTGAAATACGGATACCAGGGGACAAAGGTTTCCGGAAACACAATCAGGTCGACACCCTTGTCGCCGGCCTCGGCGACGGCTTCCAACACTTTCGTCACAGTCCCGCCGGGATTGACCAGGTCGGGCGAAAGCTGTGCCGCCGCCGCTCGAATCATATGCGTCATCGGCTCATCCTGGGATGCTCAAGGGTTCGATCGCCGCTCGGCCGGACGCAGCCCAAAAGACCATCGGACGCGACCGGCCGAACCGGGTGAGTTAAAGCGTCCAGGTATCCAGGATGAAGGCGTTGGCCTTCTTGTGCAGCAGCACCAGGTCCAGCACGTCCAGCGGGTTGATCGGGCGGATCCCCTCGATCAGCGACGGCTCACCGTGCCCGTACAGCGCCTGCAGCGCGAACCGGCAGGCATACACCTTGCCGCCTTCATCCATGAAGCGCTTCAGTTGATTGTAGAAATTCTGCGCGCCGGGAAACGCCTCGTCGCCGATCTTGGGAAAGCCGCGCTGGATCCCCAGGGTGACGCCAGGTCCATACAGCAGGATCGAGGTCTCATAGCCCTTGCGCGACAGGCGCACCGCCTGCAGCAGGTTGACCAGGCCGATCGAGCCTTCGAACGCCACGGTATGAAAGGTGACCAGCGCCTTCTCACCGGGTTCGGCTTTGACGTCCTCGAATACCTTTTCCTCGTAGTCGACGAAAAAGTCGCCCTTTTTATGCGCGGGGGCGGTGACGGTTGCCATCAGTATCCTCCTTGCTTGGGTGGTGGAGGGCCCTGCGAGCAAGCCGCGTGCCACATTGACTGCAAAGCAAGAGGTCAGGAATACCGTCACTGATACGGTCAATTATCCAGTCATTTGACCGCGCGACGACCAAAATATAACCACATCCTTTATGCAAAAGCCCAATTAGACATCATCCTTCCGGCTACTGCGTATTTCCTCTACACAAAACCGCGTGATCCACGCGCACCTGCCGCGTCGCCGACCCGCAATGCTCAAATCACAGGCGCGACTGGATCAAATCCATCCAACAATCTACAGTCAATCCACCCCCAACGCCGAAGAGCCGACCCTTGACCGACTGGATCCCCGACCTGTCCCGCCGCGGCACCCCGCGCTATCTGGCGATCGCCGATGCCATCGCCGGCGACATCGACGCCGGCCGATTGACCGCGGCCGACCGCCTGCCGGCGCAGCGCACCCTGGCCGCCGTGCTGGGCATCGACTTCACCACCGTCGCCCGCGGCTACGTCGAGGCCAAGCGCCGCGGCCTCATCGAGGCCCGCGTCGGCCAGGGCACTTTCGTCAGCAAGGCCATCCGCCGCCGCCACGCCGCGATGATCCGCCACCCCGAAATCGTCGATCTGTCAATGAACCTGCCCCCCGAACCCGACGATCCCGACCTGCTGGACCGCATGCAGGATGGCTGGGACGCGATTAGCCGCGACCTCGTGTCGCTGATGCGCTACCAGGGTTTCGGCGGCGTCGCGGCCGACAAGCAAGCCGCCTCGGCCTGGCTCAGCCGGCGCGGACTGGTGCCGCAACAGGACCGCGTGTTCATCGCCCCCGGCGCGCACCCGGCGCTGCTCGGCATCTTCGGACTGCTGGCCGCACCCGGCGACGTCGTGCTGTCCGAGGCGATCACCTACCCCGGCGCGCGCTCGATCGCCGGTCAGCTCGGCCTGTCGCTGGTCGGGCTGGCGATGGACGACGACGGCGTCGACCCGGACGCGTTCGCCGCGGCCTGCGGCCGGCTGGCACCAAAGGCCCTGTATCTCAACCCGACGCTGCTCAACCCGACGACCCATACCATTTCGCAATCACGCCGGCTGGCGCTGACCTCGATCGCCCGGCGCTTCGGCGTGGCGATCATTGAGGACGATCCGTACGGCTTGCTGCCGGACCACGCGCCGCCGGCGTTCGCCGCGCTGGCGCCGGAGCTGACCTGGCACGTCGCGGGCCTCGCCAAATGCCTCGGCGCCGGGCTGCGGGTGGCCTATGTCGTGGTTCCCGACAACCGCTCCGGTTGGAGCTTTGCCGCGTCATTGCGGGCGGCGACGGTGATGGCCTCGCCGGTCACCGTGGCACTGGCCACACGCTGGATCAGCGATGGCACCGGTGATGCGCTGCTGGCCGCGGTGCGCCGCGAATCCGCCGAACGCCAGCGTCTCGCCCGGAGCTTGCTGAGCGGGCAGCCATTCCGCGCCGATCCAGCGGGATTTCATTTGTGGCTGCCGCTGCCGCCGCCGTGGACCCGATCGGCATTCGCCGGCCACCTGCGGGCCACCGGCATCGGCGTCGTGGCGAGCGATGCCTTCACCACCGATGATAATCCGGCGGAGGCGGTGCGGGTTTGCCTCGGTGGACCAGCCGATCGCAACCAGGTGCGTGGGGCGCTGGAATTCATGGCGCACGCGCTGGCGGAATCGCCCTCGCTGGCGTCGAGTTTCCTGTGATCCGAAGCGTTATTGTTGTGCTGAATTAATGGTCTTCCCTCACGATTTCCGGCTTTGCCATCGTCGTGAAAACCTGCTCAAATTCGCCGTGTTCTATCCTGATCCGCAGAGAAAGGTCCGGTCCCTTGGAAAATCACGATCTTGACGAAATCGACGCATCCGCGCGGGAGATCGTCCGCCGCGCCTATGATCTCGGCCGCAGCGAAGCCCTGAAGCGCGTTGTGGATGTCCTGAGTACGGATCGTCCGTCCGCTGATCGGCTGGCCCTCATGGCCCCCGACGAGACCGAATCGTCGCCGCATGAGACAGCCCTGAATGGTTCCGCGTCGCATGCCGGCGCGTCGAACGGCGCAGTATCGGCGGAGAAGCCATGGTGGGCATGGCCGGTCCGCTGACCGGCGCAATCGCCCTCACAAATCAAGGGAAGGCAGGTCAAAGGAGCGAGAGATGTCATTCGCCGAACGCGTGGTGCATTGGAACCGCCGCTACGACAATGTTCCAGAGCAGTGGCGCTTCCAATTTGTAGTCTGGGCGTTGCTCGTCGTCGGTGCCGTCAACATGCTGCTGACCGTGGCGACTCACTTTCCGTTCGCGTTGCTGCTGGTGCTGGCAATAATCGTCCTCGCGGCGATTCGTGTTCCTTATATGCAGAATTGGGTTGCAGCGTCCCCCGAAGCCGCGGCTGACGCGAAGTTTCAGATCGAGGGTGCCAACTGGCTGGTGGACCTCAATCGCCGCTATGACGCGATGCCGGATATGCGGCGCTTCTGGGTTTATCCTGTGGTGCTGCTGATCGGTGGCGCGGTCAACATGATCTTGACGATCGCTTACGGTTTTCCGTTTGGCCTGCTGTTCCTGCTGGTTCTGCTCTGCCTGGTCGCGATCCGAGCGCCGTATGCCGCTGGGTGGTATCGGTCTGAGCAGCCGCGCGTCGCCGGGCCGCTCGGTGCCGGGCCGCTCGGTGCCGGGCCGCTCGGTGCCGAGGTGGAGCATTCCCCGATGCCGGCGATCGCCTCTGAACCCGAACCACCAAGTGTCCCGCACGCCACGAACTTCGCCAGTCCGGCAAACCGCGTCCCGGATGATGCGGACCCGGCCAGCCAACCACCAGACCACGCCGAGCACGCAAAGCATCCGGATGATCCGTTGGCGTAATCCACCAGCGGCGATCCGCACATCGAGATCTGGGGTTGGTTGCCAACCTCGCCGCCATGTGGCGTCACGAACTACCGACCCGGGATGCGCTTAACCTAGCAGGGGTCGCCACCTTTGCCTGTTCTCCAATCCGCCGGAGGTTGGCAGGACGTCCTGGCATGGGCTCGTCGGCCGACCGCCGAAAGCGCAGGGAATGTCATCCTGAAAGAAATGCGGGATGTCGGCCTGAAAAGTCGGCCGCACGTCGTCAATGAAGTCCGCCCGTGCAGGGGCCCGCCGCCAGTATCACCATCGTCAATCCAGCGCCAGCGGACGCTATGGCGCGATGCTGCGGACAAGTAATGATCACTGCCGGGCAGCCACGTCTTGGCCGCGTGATGACGAACCCGGCGCCGGTATTGACCAGCGCCATGGCTCACGAGCCGATCGTGACTAACAGCGGGGGGATAGCGTCGATGGCTAGAATAAATAACGCGGTGCATCACCCACGGCAGATGCCGGCCCGTCTGGCTTCCCGACCGACCGGTGAACGTCCAAGGCCTCGCCGCGGCAGTCGGCGACAATCCGGCGGCTACCGGATTCGGGGCGGCGGCGATCCGATCGACGCCCAGCAGTGCGCACGGTTTGGAATGCTTTCACCAGAAGATGCGGCAGGTGAACCTTTCGGCGACCTGCGCCGTGCAGCCGTTATCCCCCGTCGGAAATTGTGCTGCCAGCGCCGACCAGCGGTAGCCCCGGCCTGATCCGACGGAAGATCGTCAGGAAAGCCGATAAGCTCTCAGGCCGGTGGCGAACTATGCGCGAGCAGCGCTTGCGGCACGAGCTGTCCACAGTCGCGTGATGCCATGGCGTCGACGATTCAGGTCGAGTTGCAATAGACGATCACCGCGATGACCAATTGAGAGCTGAAGCACGAAACTGACGCCGGCGGCGGGCGCGGCCATCCGGCCGTGCGTCATGGCCCCGACCAACGACGAGACCCCGGCCATCGGACACCAAGATACCCCTTAAAGCGACGCAGGGCGGCTTTCCGTCGGCGCGGCGGTAAATTTCTGTAAGGAACAGGCGGTCGTCGTCGACACGCGGCCGAGCGTTTGTTATAAAGCCGATATTGTCTTTATATTGGGAGGATTTCATGGATACTCTCACTCTTGGCGCCTGCGAAGTTGGCTTGCCTGCCGCCGTCCGCGCCATGGACTGGGAGGTTGGCATTGCGCCGACCGGTCCTCCACTGCTCCACCCGAACGATATCGAGCACCTGCTGGCCGAACAGGGTGGCTGGCGCGACACCGCCGGAGCGCCGTTCAAAGTGACTGGTCCGCTCGGGTCTCACAGTTTTTCCCGCATCTTCCGCGGTGACGGGGGGATGTTCCCGACACCCGTCGCGATCAAGCAGTTCCTGTGGGACCCGTCCGGCGCGTCTCCCGCCGAGTCCGCGCGAGCCTATTTCCATGGCCTGCAGCAGGTGGGGGAGATCACCGCCCGGCTCGACCTGCGCGCCACCGAACCGTATGCGCTGCTGGAGTCGCATGGCATCGTCGTCTCGTCGTGGATCGACGGGCCGACGCTGGCAAGATCGCTGTTCGCAGGATCGCCCGCCCGCGCGCGCGCGTTGATCCGCGCCGCCGGAATCTGGCTGGCGCGTCTGCACCACCCGAGCGACGTCCAGCGCCAGTCACCGGATGTCGCGGAAACGCTCGCCCGTCTCGAGGCCGAGATTATTGAAAAGGCTGACGGAACAGGATCGTTGACCCACCGCGCGCTTGCGCTGCTCCGCGTTGGCGCTCCGCTGCTTGCCACCCAGCCCGTAGCCTGGTCGCGTCATCATGGTGACTTCAAGCCGGCCAACCTGATCGTGTGCGAAGATCGGCTGGTCGGGATCGACCTCGAGCTGGTGTCCGCCCTGCCGACCGTGCGTGATGCGGCCCATTTCCTCAATCATCTGCAACTCAAATTCTATCTGCCGCGCAACATGGCGCGATGGCGCGAATCTGCCAAGCTGACCGAGCTGTTCTGCCAGGGATATTCGGATGCCGCCGGTGAACCGCTGCCGCGCCGGCTGCTTCAATGGCAGCGATTGTACAAC
>CBDIBO010000003.1:0-1562500 GCA_965277035.1 Rhodopila sp.
GTGATCGACACCACCAACGATGAACGCAGCATCCCCGCCAACAAACCTCAGTGGAAACCTCGCGCTCCTTGGGAGGCATATCAGGTCGCAAGGGAGGAGGTGAGCCGCTTCATGAACGGAGTGGCGGCATGAGTCCGTCAGCTCACTCTTTCACGGCGGGTTCGATCTGCATGCGCACGTCTAGGCCTCCGTATGATCGCGCTTGCAGAGGCTCCTCAACCAGGCATGGGCTGCCTCCATGGTAAGCTCAAAGCTGTCATCGACAGACTGCGGCAGCTGAAAGCCCCCGCGCGCCTCGATGTCTGTGAAACCATGTAGGCTGGCCCTGACTACGCGGGTGGCGTGCACTGATAGGTCGTCGGGCACTCCGTAGCTGCTGATCACAGCGTCGAACACCTTGAGCACACGCCGTGCCTCGGTTTGTTGTGCCTCCGAGTCGGGCCTGAGCGCCCCTTGGGTCAAGGTGTAAAGGCCGGCATGTTCGATCGCGAAGCGACGATAAGCGTGCGCTATCGATAGGAGGGCTTCACGGCCGGAGCGTGCCATGGCGGCCGTCGTCAGCTCGTCGTTCAAGCGCCGGAGCGACAACGTGGAGACGCGCAGGATCAGATCCTCTTGCCCGCCGATATGCTTGTAAAGGCTGGGCGGCGCCACGCCGAGACGAGCTGCCAGTCGTGCGAGTGTCAGTGCGGCGAGACCGTGAGCATCCACGATAGCCGCCGCGGCCTCCGTGACGACTTCGGGACTAAGGCCTTCTCTAGGCATTTCCGATCTTGAAAGCTCCGCTCCTGCTCAACTTCTGTAGGAACGCATCGATTGCTGGGTTTACGATCTGCGGACGCTCGAACATTGGAGCGTGCCCCGCGCCTTGTACCGCAATCGTCTCGGCATCCTTGAAGTTGGACGCCACCCATTCGGCTTCGTTCATCGGCACTTTCCAATCCGGATCGGCTTCGCCCATGACCACAAGAACCGGCGCCTGCACGCGACCGATCCACGGTTCAACGACACGATGGTCAGCGCCCGCGAGTGTGGCCCGGAACGCGGGCCAACGCCTCGGGCGTCGCAGCAGCGCGGTCGTGCTCGCCGCGCGTTCGCGGGCTTTGTCACCAAGGCCGGGCCAAAGCTTGGTAGCGTAGATGCGCCACAAAAAAGGTCCCCACGGGCGGGCGAAGGCGACCTGCAAGATCGAGCGCATGGCGTCACCGGCGCCATTGCGGAGGAAGGGCGCGAGCAGGATCAGGCCGGCCACTTGGGCGGGTCGTTGGCCCGCTGCAATGACGGCCGCCGCAGCCGACAACGATGCGCCCGCGAGGACGGCTGGGCCGCCGCCAAGCGCCTCGATCAGCATCAGGAAGTCCTCTGCAACTGCTTCGTCACCGTAGCGATCGAAATGTGACGTGCTGTCGCCGTGCCCGCGGAGATCAACACGGGCTACGCGATAGCCTCGGGCGACAAGGTGCACAGCAAGTGGCGCGAACGCGTCCCGAGTGTCGCCCAAACCTGGTGAGCAGATAATGAGAGGGCCTTCCCCCTCAACCTCCACCGCAAGTCTGCCCCCGGCAATATCGATGTAGCTAATGGCCATAGCCTGATGGCTAAGCCTGGTAGCTTATGGCGTCAAGCTTTCCCGGAAAACGCAGTCGATGCCGCCGCTTGCCTCGAACAGGAAACAGGTCCGGTCAGGCCACAGGTCCCCAAAGCGGTCCGCTCCGGCTCAAGGTCTCCGGCCGCCGCTTCGCCAGTTCCGTCGCCGTCGTGTTCACCCGATCCCGCAACGCCTTCGGCGCACGGCCGAGAACACCGGCACCTTCCTCCCCTACGCGCGGGAACCAAGCAACCGTCAGGGGCAGATAAGCCAGCCGGCGCACGTCCAGCACGAACGCACGCGCCTGGCCGAGACTGGCGGCCTCCGTGCTGTCGAAGGCGATCACGCCTTGGGGCAACGCCCCGGACCAAGGCTGGCTGGTGGTGTAGGCTGCCATGACGCCATAGCCGCCGCCCACAGCCGCCACAGCGAGCGTGTAGGCCACATGCAGCGGGCCGGGGCGCAATGGGGCCTCCCGTTCAGGGAAGGCGCACCAGACGAAATCTCCCTGCTGAAGCGCTGGGACCGTCACCCGTGCCGGGCATGGTCGAGCAGCGTCCCGAACAGTTCGCTGCGAGCGGCATACTCGGCGTCGGCCTCGTCCGCATCGCGCACCAGATCGTGCCGCTCGTGGCGCAGTAAGTCGGCAACGGCCTGCACGGTGAGCTGGCGCTGGCTTTCCTCGAAGCGGCTCTTTTCCCGCAGCAACAGGGTTTCGACGAAATTGGTCACGCTCCGATTGCCCGCGCTCGCTTGTGCTTGCACGAACTCGGCAACCTCGGGTCGGAACCGCATGGTGAAGGCGTCGCGCATGGAAGCTCTCCAAGGTAAGGAAGGCCGATATAGCCACTCCAACCTCACCTGTCAGCATCTTTGTGGTGCGAAGCGGTGCAATGGGGTCGAGGTCATTGCCGCTCTTTAGAGGCTTGCTGAGCCGTCTGCCCTCTTGTCGGCCTGTCTGCCTCTGGCCTGCTCGCCTAACCGTTTACAGCGCCTGATTTTCCCGAGTCGCTTGAACGTTGCCGCAGCTCCTGTCCTGTTAAGCTGCTTTCTGTTCGACCCGCCGGGGGCGCTCGTCGAAAGTCGGGGCGCTTTCTGCCCCGACGCTATCTGGCCGGCACGGCGCGCAGGAACGGTCAGGGATGCTGGAGGCACCGCGAAGCGGCGGGAGCCGTAGGCGACCGTCCTTGACGGTCCCGAGCACCGTGGCAGTTATCCACAACCTGAGTTTATCCACCGCGTAAAGTTTAAGTTCTCTTAGATTCTAATTTCAAGGCGCGAATCACGCTGTAACAACAAAGGCTTACAGCGCTTATTGTGACTCAACGGGGGCTTGGTGGTGACTCAACGGGGGTTCGGTTGTGACTAAACGGGGGTGTTGATGTGACTCAACGGGGGTTATCGATTCGCCTCTGAAGGCGACCGAATCGGGGCAGCAGAAGGTCCCTAGCGACTCGGTCTTGGTGCGCGCTGGTCGCCTTGCCCTTCTGCGGCCGACCGCCGGGCAAGCAGTTGTGACTCAACGGGGGATCTAGGCCACGTTGTGACGTGACTTGACCTGACAGCACGTCATATTCACTCTAGCTCTCATGTCGCAGACCGTGGCCCAGAAAACCAATCACACCGGCTTTCCCAAAGCTGGTGAGCTGATTGAGATTACAGGCGCGCACGCCCTAGAGGCTTCTGACAGAGCCATCCTCAATCTTCTGTATCAGCACGCGCATGATAGTGGCCGGCTGACTGAGACAGATGCTGAGTGGGAATTGGCCATGTCGGCTCTCCGCCCCTCCCGGCAGCATAAAGGGAACGAGCGGGTCCGAGACAGCTTGGACAGGCTTATGCGGGTCGTTGTGACCGTGCCGCTGCCGGATGCGAAAACAGGCGAGCCGCGCCTCGTCCTAACGAACCTGTTCGAGTTCTTCGACCTATCCGCGGATGAGGGCCGGCCGGGCGCAACGGTCCGGTTTGGGCTTCCCAAAAAGCTCCGCCCTATCCTGGCCCGGTCCAATCGTTGGGGCCGCATCAAGGCCGAAGTCGTCTGCGCGATGACGAGCAAATACGCCATGGCGCTCTACGAGCTGGTCCAGCTTCGGTCAGGGTTGGAGCGATGCGTCGAGCAAATCCCCATTGATCGCTTCCGTGATCTGCTGGGAGTGCCACCGGGAAAGCTAATTCGGGGACCAGATTTCGAGCGGAGAGTAATCGAGCCGGCCTTGCTGGAAGTGAACGGCTTGTCGGAAATGAGTGTCCAGATCGAGCTGACCCGGCTGCATGCTCGCGCGCCGATAACAGGCGTGACCCTTGCCTGGTGGCGGAAGGAGGGTGACGACTTCCGGGCAGCCTACGCCGAACGCCAGCGATCAAAAGCGGGCCGGATGGCTAGGCTTCGGGGGCAAGTCGAAGACGTCTCCCTTAGTTAACCCGCAAGCGTGCTAGCAGGCTAGCGCTCTCCAAAAGGATGCTTACCGCGAGCGCGCATAAGCAAATCAAAGGCTTCACCCATAAGCGCCTGCACCGTGGTGCTCTCCTCGATTGCTAGGATGTTCAACGCCCGGCTCAGTTCCGGGCTGAAGTGGCCAAGGACACCTTTCTTCCCTTCGCGGGCTGGTCGGCGCTTGCTGCCGGTCTCTGGCGCACCGATTGAAGCAGCTGGCGAGGGCTCGACCGCTTTCGGCGCGGCTGGCCGGGCTTCCGGCAAATCATCTTTAAGTCCGGCGAATCTCGTCATACTGCAACCGTGCTAGCCGGATTACTTGCTAGCACGCTAGCATACTCATTGACCCATTTCCAAAGCCGGGCCACGTCTTCAGCAGCTTTTCCTCCCGGCTCAATTTCGGACGCCGCCTTTCCCTCCGCCACGCTGCGATGGAACGCCGCCCGTTCTGGCAGCATGACCGGCGCAACCTGCAAGCCGATGCGCTTAACCAACTCGCTGGCTTCGGGGTAGAGGACCGCACCACGCGGAGGACCGGCCATGAACACCACGAAAGCAGGCTTGCCGCTCGCCTTCGCGAGTTCAGCCGTGGTCCGGACGGCATCAAGATCGAAGGCGCGGGGTCGGCAGGGGATGAGCAATAGGCTCGCGGCCCGGCACGCCTCGCGCGCCATGATGTCGGCTGCCGGCGGCGTGTCGATCACAGCAAACGCAGCGCCTGCACGCGCCAGAGCCGCAAGCTTGTCAGGAAGGAGAGTGTGAGAGGCACAGTCGATTACGTCAGGGTCTTTCCCCGCCCGCCACTTGCCCCAACGCGAAGCTGTCGCCTGCGGGTCGGTATCAACAATGACAGTGGGCAATCCGGCTACATGCGCCGCCGTACCCAGATGTATGGCGAGCGTGGTCTTTCCAGCTCCGCCTTTTTGGCTAATGACTGCGATGGTTAGCACGTTACTTCGTAACCTCGGTTGCGTGCTAGCACGCTAGGCTAACCATAGCACCTACGCAAGATGCTGGAAGCCTCTTATTAATTCTCTGCACCCTACATTTTGTTGAAAGAGCAACTCAAAGCCACTAGATGTAGGGGTAGTGAGTAGGCAGGGCGGAGGTGCAAATGGATAAGGACAGACTGTTTGTAGAGCAACGAGAGCAGGGCGATTTCGTTGTCAGGAAAGCGAACTCGGCCCGGGCTAGCGCGGTAGCTCCTACCCAAAAAGAGGCGATCGAACGGGCGCGCCAGCTCAATCCTGAAACTCCTCCGTTGGTCGAGCGAGTCCGCAATACCAAAACCGGCGGCCGGGATGGGGTAGGTTGAGGATACGTGTAAAAAGTGGTCACAAGGCTTGGGGCAACGTGGCCCTGGCGCGTTTGGTGACTTCTCCGACGATGCCGCGGCTGGCCCGGCCGGCAATCTTCTTCTGGATCGCACGGATGCTCAGGTCCGTGGAGGTCGCGAGGGCCTCGATTTCATTGATGATGCGCTGTGACGTGCCGGGCCGCCCGAGGTGCCTGCCGCGCGCCTCGGCGGCCCTCATGCCGGCGGTCACGCGCTCGCTGATGAGCGACGATTCCAGTTCGGCCATGGCGCCGATGATGGTGAACATCGCCCGGCCCATCGGGCTGTCGGTGTCGATCTGATCCTGCACGCTGACGAACCGTACCCCGAGGTGGTCGAACTCCTCCAGCGCGGCCAGCAGGTGGCGCGTGCTGCGGGCGAAGCGGTCGAACTTCCACACCAGCACGCAGTCGATCTCCTGGTTGCGTGCGGCCGTCATCAGCGCGTTGAGCTGCGGCCGGCCTTCCCGGCGGCCTGACACGGCCACGTCGCAGTAGTCCTGCACGATGTCGAGGCCGGCGCGGGCGGCATAGCCGCGCAGGCCGTCGTACTGCAGGTCCGGTTTCTGCTCAGCGGTCGAGACGCGCAGGTAGAGCGCGGTCCGGGTGCCTTGGCGAGCCTTGGGCGCGGTGCGCCTACGTCCAGAATGGTATTCCTTTGCGGACACTAGACGACCCTCCGCTATCCCATTCAAATCACATAGCCCGCCACGCCGCTCCGGCGCACCCTTTTCCGGACAGCCCATGACCGCCATCGACCGCACGGCCTACCCGCGAGTGGGGGCACGGCTGACCCGGGAGGAGTTGAACGAGCGATACCACCTGAGCGATCCCGACCTCGCCTTCATCCAGGCGAGTGCCCGTGGCAACACCGGCCGTCTGATGCTGGCGACGCTGCTCAAATCCCGCCGCGACTTCGGATGCTTTCCGGCGCTTGAGGACGTGCATGCCAGCACGCTCGCCCACTTGGCCGCGCAGCTTGCGGTGAATGTGTCCCAAGCCTGGGCTGACGCGCCAAGCCGGACCAAGTCGCTGTATCGATACCAGGCCGCGGTGCGGGCCTACCTGTCCGTCATCGCTTATGGCGACGTGGCGGACCGCCTTCTCACCAGCACCATCGCCGAAACGGCCGAAACGATGAGCGACCCGGCGGACCTCATCAACCGGGCCATCGAAGCGCTGCACGCGGCCGCAACCGATCTGCCAGCATTCAGCACCCTGGACCGCCTGGTGAACCGGCTGCGCGCCGAGGCTCATGCCCGCATGTACGGTCGCGTTGCACACCGCGTCACGCCCGAGTGCAAGGCCGTGCTGGACGCCCTGTTGGTCAAACCGCCCGACAGCGCCGTGACCAGATTCAACCGGCTAAAGCAGGCGCCCGGACCCGCGACGCCCAAAACAGTCCGGCTCTGGACCGAGCGCCTCGACTGGCTGAACGGCCTGATCAATCCCGATCCGCTGCTGGAGGGCATCGCGCACACCAAGCTGCGCCAGTTCGCCGCCGAGGCCGCCACCCTGGAGGTGAGCGACCTTCACGACATCACGCAGCCGGGCAAACGTGACACCCTCCTGCTCTCCCTGCTGCGCCAGTCGCGTATGCGCTGCCGGGACGAACTGGTCGAGATGATGCTGCGCCGCATCCGGCGCACCCAGGCCGCCGCCAAGGAGCAACTCGAGGATCTGCACGACCAGCACCGGGCCACGGAAGAAAGCCTGATCGGCATCTTCGGCCAGGTGCTGGAAACGGAGCAGACGCAGGACACGAACGCGGAGTTCGGCCGCCAGGTCAGGTTGCTGCTGTCCGAGCAAGGCGGGGCCGCCGCACTCGCCGAGCAGTGCGAAACCGTGTCCGCCTGGCATCGCGGCAACGATCTGCCGCTGCTGTGGCCCATCCACGCCAAGCACCGCGTCCTGCTGTTCCGGTTGCTCGACCTCATGGAGGTGCAATCGGCGACCCAGGACCGCAGCCTGCTGGACGCGCTGGCTGTCGTGAGCCGCCTGCGCCATACCCGCCGCGGCGAGGTGGAGGGCGACATCGACCTCAGTTTCGCGTCGCAACGCTGGCAAGCCTTTGTCGCCAAACGCCGGACCAAACCCGGCACCCTCGACCGGCGCGCGTTGGAAGTATGCGTCTTCGTGCATTTGGCCGACGCCCTGCAGACGGGCGACTTGTTCATCGTCGGGGCCGAGACCTTCGCCGACTACCGCGCCCAGCTCCTGCCCTGGGCGGAGTGCGAACCGCGGCTAGCAGGCTACTGCGCCGCCCTTGGTATTCCCGAACAGGGCGAGGACTTCGCGGCCGCCCTGAAGGCGGAGCTCGTGGCGCTCGCCGACGCGGTGGATGCCGGCTTCCCGGCCAACACCGAATTCAGCCTTGATGCCGAGGGAACGCCGCACCTCAAGCAGTTGACGCTGTCAGAACAGCCGCCTGGATTGGCCGAGTTCGAGGGTGAGGTCCATGTCCGCCTGCAAGAACGCCACCTGCTGGACATCCTCAGGCGCACCGAGCACTGGTCGCGCTACACCCGCCACTTGGCCTGTGCGGCTGAGCGGAACAGAAAACCGGCATAAGGCGACCTATCGCTCGATGACGCGGTAAATCGTCGCTGGGTGAACGTCGAAGGTCCTGGCAACGGCGCTGATCGACTTGCCGTCGCGGACGAGTTCCCTGGCCACCTGTTGTTGGTCTGGGCGCATTTTCTTCGGCCGGCCGAAGGCGACGCCGCGCGCCTTGGCGGCGACCCTGCCGTCGTTTGTCCGGCTGATAATGAGGGTGCGCTCGAACTCGGCGATGCCTGCGAAGACCGTCATGACCATCCGGCCTGAAGGGCTTGTCGTATCGGCCCAAGGTTCATCAAGAGACTGTAATCCTGCGCCTTTTTCGGTGAGGCGCTCGGCTATCCGCAAGAGGTCGGAGGTCGAGCGGGCTAGGCGGTCGAGGCGTGTCACCACCAGGATGTCATCCTTGCGTAGGTGCTCGATCAGCTTCTCCAGCTTGGGGCGATTGCGCGTGGCGCCGGAGATTTTCTCCTCGAACAGCTTTTCGCATCTGGCCGCGGAGAGGCGCTGACACTGGCCGTCGAGGTTTTGATCCCCGGTCGAGACCCTGGCATATCCCAGCCTCATACGCGCCTTCCTGACGTTGCAAAATATATTGCAAATATGATGACTTCCGCATAGGTATTTTGCAAGGAAAATATCCCGTGTTTTCCGTGTCTCGTTGACCCTTCGCAAAAGTCTAAAGTTCCGCACGATATGCCCACCCGCCACCTGTCCGATGAGCAGCGGCAACGCTATGCCAATTTTGCCGCCGCTCCCTCGCCGGATCAGCTGGCGCGGTACTTCCACTTGGACCGAAGCGACCGGGAGATCACCGACGGGCTGCGCGGCGACCACAACCGCCTCGGCTTTGCGCTCATGCTGGGATCGGCACGATGCATCGGTGTCTTCCCCGGCGCTGATGTCGAAATCCCCGATCCTGTCACGGCTTTCCTGGTCGATCAGCTCGGTTTGAAGAAAGCCCCCCACCTTGATGGCTATTTTGACCTTAAGAACGGTCAGCGCTTCCGCCATCTCGCACTGATCCGCGAGCGTTACGGCTTCACGGAATTCGCAGACAACGGACCGGCCCGGTTTCGCCTGACCCGGTGGCTTTATGCATTGTGCTGGAGTGGAGACGACCACCCCGGCCCGCTGATTGAGCGCGCGGCATCCTGGCTTGTCGTCAACAAGGTGCTGCTGCCGGGCGTCAGCGTCCTCGAACGTTTTGTGGGCCGCATCCGGGACCGCGCGCAAAAACGTCTTTGGAAACGTCTCGTTGCCGCTCTTGACGACAAACAGCGCGAGCGCATTGCCAAGCTGTTCGATGACACCGGCGAAACCAGTTTCGTTGCGCTTGACGCTCTGAGAGAAGTGCCAACCCAGAGATCTCCAAGCGAATTCCTGCAACACCTCGATCGGCTCGAAGCCATCCGCGCGTTCGATCTGCGGCCATCGCCGCCAAAGGGCGTCCCGGCTGCGAGCCTTGAGCGGCTGGCGCGGGTTGCGCGCGCGGGCAAGCCGTCCGCGATTGCCGCCCTTCAGGAACCGCGGCGAACGGCAACCGTGGCGGCGCTGTTCCATACGCTTGAAGCAGCGGCGCAGGATGATGCCGCCGAATTGGCTGAGGCCCTGATCACCGATCTCGTCAAGGATGCCGAAGCCGCCGACAAAAAGGCCAGGCTGCGAAGCCTCCGCGATCTCGATGATGCTGCGCTTCTGCTGCGTGATATGGCCAAGCTGATCTTTGAAGAGAATGCCCTGCCGCTGGATCAATGGCGTGACGCCCTGTTCGAGCGGCTTCCCCGCGACGATCTCGTGGCTGCGATGGACGAGGTCGACGCGATCGCCAGGCCCCGTGACGCCAAGCCCTATGCGGAGCTTCTCGCCCGATGGCGCAGGGCGCGCCGCCTGTTCTTCAACATCGCTACCAGGCTGGAAATGGATGCGGCGCCTGGCGGCAAGCCCGTGCAGGAAGCAATCCGCTACCTCGCGAAAATCGCCGACTGGTCCAACGCGAAGATGCGCGATGCGCCGACAGCGGCGGTCCCGAAAGCCTGGCAGCCACATGTGCTGGACGCGGAAGGCCACGTGACCGATCCCAGGGCCTACGTGTTCGCGGTCATCGATGCGTGGCGAGCCGCCGTAAAGCGCCGCGATATTTTCGCCAGTCCGGGCACCCGGTACGGCGATCCCAGACGCGGAATGTTGGACGGCGCAACATGGCAGGCGTCCAAGTTGGTGGTTTGCCGGGCGCTCAACCGCTCGCTCGATGCCGAAACCGAAATCGACGCCTTGGCGAAGCTGCTCGATGGCGCCTACCGCACTGTCGCGGATCGGGCGGCGAGCAACCCCGATCTGCGCTTCGAGACCGTCGACGGCAAAACCCGCATTGTCGTCACGCCGCTCGACAGGCTGGAGGACACGGAAGGCCTGCGCGCCCTGCGACCGGCCGTTCAGGGCCGCATGCCGAAGGCCGGCATGCCCGACCTGTTCCTGGAAATCATGCAGCGCACCGGCTTTGCCAAGGCCTTCACCCATCTCAGCGAGCGGCAGGCCAGGGTAGAGCATTTCGAGACCAGCCTGTGCGCTGCCCTGGTCGCCGAAGCGTGCAATATCGGCATCGAGGCGGTCAACCGGCAGGATGTTCCCGCGCTTCGCCGGGAGCGTTTGGCCTGGGTCAGCCAGAACTTCATCCGGCCGGAAACCATCGCGGCCGCCAGTGCGCGGATCGTGTCCGCCCATGCCGCGCTGCCGCTCGTCAAAATCTGGGGTGCCGGCGATGTCGCCTCGGCGGACGGCATGCGCTTCACCGCCCCGTCGAGCGCCATCCATGCCGGGCCGAACCCGAAGTATTTCGGCCAGTCCCGCGGCGTGACTTGGTACAATTTGTTGTCCAACCAGTTCAGCGGCCTGAACGGCATCGTCGTTCCCGGCACCCTGCGCGACAGCCTGGTGCTGCTCGCCCTTCTCCTCGAACAGGAGACCGAGCTGGAGCCGGTCGAATTCATGACCGACACCGCCGCATACTCCGATGCAGTGTTCGGCCTCTTCTGGTTGCTCGGCTATCAGTTCAGCCCGCGCCTGGCCGATCTCGGCGATGCCAGGCTGTGGCGGATCGACCGGAAAGCCGACTACGGTCCGTTCAACAGCGTCAGCAAGGGCACCATCAATCTGCCGCTGATCCGGGAAAACTGGCCGGATGTCATCCGCCTCGCCGGCTCGCTGAAACTCGGGCATCTCAAGGCGGCCGGCATCATGCGAACCCTTCAGGTGAAAGATAAGCCGACCACCCTGGCGCGCGCTCTCTCCGAAATCGGCAGGATCGCCAAGACAATTCACATCCTTCACTACGTCGACGACGCGGCGTTCAGACGGCGCATCCTGACCCAGCTCAACCATACGGAACTGCGCCATCGCCTCGGCCGGCGTATTCATCACGGCGAACGCGGTGAAATCAGGAGTCCGCTCCAACAGGGACAGGAAGAGCAGCTTGGCGCGCTTGGCCTCGCCCTCAATGCCGTCGTGCATTGGAACGCCATCTACATGCAGGAGGCCATCCGCCAGGTCAGGTCGGACGGCATGGATGTCAGCAACGACGACATCGCCCACCTCTCCCCGCTGATCTGGCGCCATCTCAACTTCCTCGGGCGATACGACTTCTCGCTGCCCGACACCGTTATGAACGGCAGTCTCAGGCCGCTCAGGAACCCTACTTCCGCATGGGACTTTTGAGTCGCCTTACGCCGGTTTTCTGTTCCGCTCAGCCGCACAGGCCCACTTCGGGCCGCCATCGGGCGCCGATCCCAAGCTCGCCCAGGCCATCCAGCGCTACCTGTTCACCGTCTTCGGCTATGGCTGCAACCTCGGTCCCGGCCAAACCGCCCGGCATGCGCCGGACGGCACGACCGCGCAGACGATGCGTCGGATCAACGCCCAGCACGTCACCGCGGCCAAGCTGGAAGCGGCGATGGTCGATGTCGTCGATCAATACGCCCGGTTCACGCTGCCGCGGCACTGGGGCGGCGGACGCGCTGCCATCGCCGACGGCACGCATGTCAAGCTGCGCGAAAACAACCTGCTGGGCTCCCGGCACATCCGCTACGGCGCCTATGGCGGCATCGCCTACCACCACATCGCCGACAGCTACATCGCGCTGTTCACCAGCTTCATCCCGTGCGGGGTGTGGGAGGCCGTCCATATCCTGGACGGTCTGCTGAAGAACAAGTCCGCCATCCAGCCCGACACGCTGCATGCCGACACACAAGGCCAGTCCGAGCCGGTATTCGGCCTGTGCCGGCTGCTCGGCATCAAGCTGATGCCACGCATGCGCGGGCTCGGCGACACGGTTCTATACCGGCCGGCCAAGGAGAGCCGCTACACCCATATTGATGCGCTGTTCACCGGCGACATCGACTGGGACCTGATCGCCACCCATCAGCGGGACATGATCCAGGTCATGCTGTCCATCCAGGCCGGGCGGGTCATGCCGTCCCTGCTGTTGCGCAAGCTTGGCACCTACAGCCGCCGCAGCCGGCTCTACCGCGCTTTCCGCGAGCTTGGCCGCGTTGAGCGCACCCTGTTCCTGCTGCGCTTCTTCTCCAACACCGAGGTCCGCCGGGGCATTCGTGCCGAAACCACCAAGGTCGAAGCCTACAACGACTTCCTGGACTGGGTGTCGTTCGGGGGGCCGGTGATCAAGAGCGGCGACCCCGTCGAGCAGGAAAAGCAGCTCAAATATGCCAGCTTGGTCGCCAATGCCGTCATGCTGTCCAACGTCGCCGACCTGACCCGCGTCCTGTCCGAAATGGCCGCCGACGGGCATCCGGTCACACCCGCCTTGGTTGCTTGCCTCAGCCCCTACATACGCCGTCATATCCTGCGCTTCGGCCGCTACACACTCGACATGGACACCACGCCGGAACCGCTTAACCCACAGCCGCTTCCCTTCGAGCAGGGCTTGTGACCACTTTTTACACGTATCCTTAACCTACCCCGGGATCAGTGGCGCAAGCCTTAAACAGGAGCGAGGGATGACCGGAATAACCGGATTAGATGAATTTCAGCGAAAGCTAACCGATATAGCGCGTCGTGCCGAAAGTCTTTCCGGAAATCAGAACGTTCTTATTCCAGAACTGTTAACGCCGGAGTTTCTCAGCCGATGCAGCCGCTTTCTATCGGCGGATGAAATGTTTGAAGCTAGCGGGTTTAAAATCGACAGCGCAGAGGATTTTGCCTCAATCCCTGATAGCGAATGGGATAGCTTTATCCGCACGAACACATCATTTGCGTCATGGGAGGCGATGCTGGGTGAAGCCGGCGGAGAATGGGCAGCTCGACGCTTGGGCTTCTAGTGCTTCACTGACGGGCCAACACTCGTTTAACCTGACTGGGTGACCAAACCATCTTACCCGCGGGAGTGAGCACGCCACGCGCGTGCATCTCCGCCGCAATGGCACGAAGGCTGCTCGCCCCTCCGGCCTGCACCTGGCGCACCACGGCCAGCACATCCGATGCTCGCGCTGCTACCTGCCGGCTGCGCGCCTGCCTGGCTGCTGCCGCCATCTCTGCCGTTGCCGGGGTAGGGGAGGGGTTGCCGAGGCGGACACCACGCGCCTTCGCGACGGCCAAGGCCGCGCACGTGCGCTGGCTGATCAACCCGGCTTCCAGCTCGGCAACCGCCGCCATCTGCGTGACCAGGAACTTGCCGACCGGCCCGGCCGGCACAGTGGGAAGGTCGCAGAACACGACGCCAGCCTCGCCGCTGCCCTCCACCACGGACAGCAGGAAGCGCGCGTTGCGCGCCAGCCGGTCCAGCTTGGCGATGACCAGCACGGCCCGGCGGGTGCGGCAGGAGGCGAGCGCGGCGGCAAGCTGCGGCCGATCGGCGCGCTTGCCGCTCTCCACCTCCTGAAACTCCGCCACCACCTCGCCGCCGGCCTGGGTGACGTGAGCGGCGACGGCCTGGCGCTGCGCCTCAAGGCCAAGGCCCGATCGGCCCTGGCCATCGGTCGAAACCCGGAGATAGCTGACAAAACGGGGGCGGGGAGGGGTCACGGCCGGAGTTTAGGGCCGATGTATCACTTCGGCAAACGGTCGTTTGACAGAGTGATACGGCCTACAAACAGGCACAGCCTCTCCTGGCGGACGACTATGTCTCCAGAATTACCAACTAAACTTAGCCTAACAACTGTTCGATTGGCCCTATGTCCGTAGCGCTGAGACCTCGCAAGACAGCCATCCTACGAACTCCTTTCAAAGCTGATTCACGATCTCTGGCCGGAGGCGCCGGAACACGAGTTAGCCCTTTCCCATATTCTTCGCATGCCAGTTGCAGCATTCCTTGTCCGAGCGCGATTTCTCCTGCCGAAAAATCTGTCCAATACGAAATTGGCTGCTTTTCTTGTGCCTTACGGACGCCCTGCAATGCTCTAGCAAATAAATAGTCAGCATCTACGCTATCCAATGCGGCTAAAGCGAGCGAGGCTGCATTTACCGCACAGTAGTAATCGGCTTCATTCGCGTCGGTTGCTCGGCGATACGCAACTCGTGCAGCAGAAAGATCTAGAGGGTCTTGGCTATTATCCCATATCTCTCTACGAACACGTCCCTCTAGTCCGGCAATCTCGGGATTGCTTGCCAGCGCTGGATCAACTCCAACTAGTTGAGTGATAGTCTGCAAAGCCAATGCACGATCGTGACAATGCAACGACGCGAGCGCTTTGCGATGAAGTAGATCGACATCGTCTGGCGCCAGGGCTAAACCATAATCGGTCTCCTCTATAGCCGCTGAAAAATGCCTTTCATCTAACATGATTTTACTAAGTACATCGTGCAGCTGGACGTTCATGGGTCTAAAAGGCTTGCCAAACGTCACGTACATTCGTTCACGAGTAGCGTATACCTCGCCGCTTCTTCCCGACTGAACCAGACCTTCTATCCTCGTTCGCCAAAGGATCATGTTTTCGGCACTGTGCGCACGGCGTGGTCGGTGCGCCGCAACGGCGTCCATGTAGTCGTCGATCGGCTGCGCCCAAAGGCGTTTTTGTGGTGTTAGACCGGCTTGTTGCACAAGGCGTTCACATACTTCTATGACGGCATCTTTGGAGTCCCCCATATAGGCATTGAAGCTTGCGAGAGGGTTTGCAAGGTCGCTAGCTGTCATAGAGTACAGGATTGGAATCACCACACCCGTCAAATTGGATTGCCCGTCTACGCCCTGTCTTCCTTGAGCAATTCCGCCTGCAAGACCGCATTCATATAAAATCCAAGGGCGATCTCGTGATTGTGGGCTGAGAACCGCAAGAACATAATTTGTACTCAGGATTTCCCGACGTAAATGCTCGCGCCATTCCTCTCCGATTTGCATACCACCATCAGGTTGGCGATCACTAGAATACCAAGGAGCGATTGCACCTTGCGACACTGTTGAGAGCAGAGTCTTCCACGCCTCTGCGAGTAGTCGCTCGTCATGTGCGTGACTGATTAATACGGCAAGTGGCATGGGATTCTAATTGGTCCGTAACTCGCGTTGGATAAAACCGGCGGCAACTGTCAATCGCCGAAACTCCTCCGTAGCATCATTGGACTGTCGTGCTTTCCCATCCCATACTGTAAGCGCTAACGGCAGTTGGTGTATTTTAGGCTGGGGAGCCGTGATGCAAAGGGCCTCAGATACAATGCTACGGTTAGCGGCGGCATAAGCAGCGGTGTCGTCGATTGCCGAGGCTGTAGACATTATCACCAAATCCCCTGCCGCTTCGGACGCGGTGATCACGCGATTGAATATGGCGCCCCAATCAGCTTTCATCTGAGGGTTGCTAGGACGATCAATCACGGAGGTATCGCGAAACCGCGTCGGGCCGAATGGTAGAACTACTCGACAACGCAAGCCCAATTCACTTGCAACGTCGAGAGCAAGCAAGTCGGCGCCACAAGCGGCAGAGCAAACAAGAACACTGGGCTGTTCTTCTTCAAAGAACCTTTGAAGGCCTTGGCGGACCTTGATCACGTTGGTCAGAGGAAAACGGCGCTCGCTAACCGTCAAACCTTCAGCGTCAATCCGCCTCCCAGCACATGCGACGACATAAGCCATATCATGCGCTCAAGGGCGTGAACAAAACATGACGGGTAGTCGACATCATGCTTGCTCGACTGCCTTTTTAATAGCATCAAAAGTAAATGACATGGCCCAGGTAGCATTGTTATTTAGCAGCTCTGGAGGGCTTGTATAACTCTTCTCAAGCTTGACACCAATGAGCTTTTTACTAGCATCAACTGCTGTTTGAGTCTCCCATCTAATCCAGTCGTTCGCGCCGGCTTCTTTTCCAACGATGCATAGAAGATAACCCGCCGCGACAATCTTTGGCTTGATCTGAGCTTTAATGTATTTGGCATCTTCGCTATTTATGGCAACCTTTAAGGATGCATCGTATAGCTCAAAGTCGAACTCCTTATTTGCATTCCATGCTAGAAGCAAATTTTTGTAGTGGCGATCATTATCATAGTCAAAACTTATGAATACACGCTTTGCCATTTAGGTAGCCTTTCCGACCAGTCGGCTGTCATTCGTCGTGATGGGTTCAATGTCCGAGTCGAGTCGCTCTCACATAGCACAATTCAGGTATCCAGTGCAGCGACCCCACGCGTGGTCGCATGCGCATGATTAAGTACCAGCAGTCGGGCTAGCACCTCGTCATCAGTCAGGCTTTCAGCCCAGCCGTAGGCTGAGGCGACGGCGATGTCTAAAACGGCGTGCAACGCGTCTAGCCAGGCGCCTTCCGGCTTGCCGCGCTGATTGTAGAGTGCGGTGAGGGTGCGGGTGCGCAGTGTGGCAGCACTGCCATGGTTCCTCGGCACCATGCGGTGTGGGTAGCTCGCAACGACCTCTGGCACGCACTCGACCAGTTCTGCCGGGTTTAGCCAACGGTCCCGAGCCGTCACTAGCGCCTGCGCGGCATGTGCAATCACCTTGGCGTGCGGATCGTTGGCGTAGGTTGCGGCGGGACGGTCGGGGGAAAGCCCGTCGGGGAAAGGGAAAGTCTCGAATGTGGTGGATGGCGTGTAGCGGGGATCGTTTCCCACGCCGAGCCACGTTCCCAAGCGAAGTGCCCAAACCTCGTGAAAGCGGCTGTGTAGGATGCCGAAGGTCGTATCATCGTCTCGGGCGATGGCGATGAGCTGATGGTCGGGCAGCGTCGGGTTGCACATCCAGGAGAACAGCCGATGCTTGGCAACCGTCGGCGTCACGATGAACCGGGGTAGGCCGGTCAGCGCCTTGTGCATACCCTGACGCGCTTCAACGTGACGCCACCAACTTCGCGCATATGCTTCCCGCTTGTTGGTGGCCCGCACCGGCCGCACATGCTGGGCCACATAGGCATATGGAGCAGCATAGTACGCCGCCTCCGCTTCCGTCATCGTCCAGCCAAAGTCGATGATCCAAGTGTCGGACGGCCGCCGGGTTACGTCCATGCCGTTCGCCCATGGTCGCAGCACGTCAGCGTTGGGCCTGCCATTGGCATTGCTGGGCAGCAGCAGCCATTGCCGCGCCAACTCGCCCGGCACGTCGAAGGCACCCCCCTTGGTATCGCCCATGAAGGCTACGCCGACATTCTCTGGCAGCCTGCGCGCCGTCGTCAGATTGGCAGCCCCGGCCGTCAGGTCCGCGTGGATCGCCGGCACCGCAACGCCGTCCAGCATCGGCACTGGCGCTCGGTCGTGTCCCCAGCACACCAGCGACACCCGCACGGCCGCCCCGTCCAGGGTCCAAGGCTCGTCCGCCCAAGCGGCCGAGATCGCGCCAGCCTGCGCGATCGGTTCCAGCACCCGCCGGTTGGCGCCGCCCCGGATGCTGTTCGTCGTCACCAGGCCCGCGCCCGCCAGCTCGCCCGCCCCAACTGCCTGCTGCGCTCGCGCCACCCAATAGCAAACCAGGTCAGCCTCGGCCGGGACCTGGCCGGCATAGGCGGTGAATAGTTGGGCGCAGTAGGCGTCCCCCAGCACGGTCCGCATCCGCTTGCCGCCAAGAAACGGCGGGTTGCCGACGATCACGTCCGCCACTGGCCAAGTCGCCTGGCTGCCGTCAGCGGCCAGCACGGCATCCCGGCACGCGATGGTGTCCAGGGTCCGCAACACCGGGTCAGACGGCGCCGGGAAGCCATGGCGCCGCGCCCATTGGATATGGCCGATCCAGACCGACACCCGCGCCAGCTCCGCCGCATACGGGTTCACCTCCAAGCCCAGCACGGCCTCCGGCCCCACCTGGGGGAACTCGCGCTGCAAGCCGATCGCCTCTGCCTCCACCATGGCCTGGTGCTCCAGATCCTTCAGCGCGAGTAGAGCGAGGTACAGGAAGTTGCCCGAGCCGCAGGCCGGGTCCAGCACCCGGAAGGCCCGCAACCGGTCCAGGAAGCCGCGAAACAGCGTCTCGGCCCGGCGGGGCGCGTCACGCTTGGCCTTGCTGCCTGCCTTGGCGGTGGTACCGGCCGCCAGCACCGCCACGATCTGCTCGCGCACCTCGCCCCATTCAGCCAGCAGCGGACGGCGCACCACTGGCTCGATCAGCCGCTCGATCATCTCGCGGGACGTGTAGTGTGCCCCGAGCTGGCTGCGCTTGTCCGGGTCCAGCCCCCGCTCGAACAGGGTGCCGAGGATGGAGGGGTCCACCTCCGCCCAATCCAGCGCCGCCGCCCGCTGCAACAGCGCGATGTCGTCCGCCTCCAGCGGCAGGGCGGCACCGTCATCGAACAAGCCGCCGTTGAACCAGGCGACGGGGGTGAAATCCACCTCGCCGCCACGCTCGGCCATCGCGGCGAACAGGCGGCTGGCATAGCCCTGAAACTGCGTCGGCCGTTTGCGCGCCGCGTCCAGCATCCGCTCGAACAGCCCCGCCGGCAGCAAACCTACGTCGTCGGCAAAGAGGCAGAACACCAGCCGGTTGACGAAGTGGGCCACCACCTGCGGATGATTGCCCCGGTTCCGCAGCCGTCCCGCCAACTCGGCGAACTCCGCCGCGGCTTTGGCCGTCAGCGCCGCCCGTGTCGTGCCGGGCCGCAGCCGCTCTGGGTCGGCGAACACCGATTTGAGCACGTCAAGCCGAATGGGATCGGCCATCTCCTCCAGCCGGACCTCGTGCCGCTCGGATACGGCGTTGGTCCAGTTGGTCCGGATGGTGATGCGCTCGATGTCGGACGTGACCAGCAGCGGCGGGTTCTCCAGCGCGCCTGCATACTGGAGGAGCTGCCGGTGCGCGGCATCCAGATCCTTGTGCTTGCCTTTGTACTCCCACGCGAACCGCCCGCGCCGCCACACGTCGGCCCAGCCCTCGCCGCCGCTGGCCTTGGTGGCGCCCTTCTCGAAGGCGTAGGACGCCCCGGTCGGGTCCGAGTTGGGGGTCGGCTCGTCCAGCAGCGCGCAAAGGTCCAGGAAATGCTCTTGGGCCGCGGCTCGCTCGTTGCGGGAGTTGATACGCCATTTGGCGATGAAGGCGGTCGGGGTCACGCAGAGAGCTTATCGGGCAGCTTGAAGTTCGCGAAGCGGCGCAATCCTAGTACCCCTGAATGACGCGGTAGTCCGACCGTTCTCCGAACGGTCCTGCACCCTCGTTCACCCGGATGCAGGGCCGGTTGCCAGGATTGCACCGGGTCACTTTCTCCAGCATCCCCGCCTTCACCCAGCCATCGTAGTTGGCTTGCAGCGCCGCCACCTGGGCCTGGAGCTGCGCCTTCTCCACCTGCGCTGCGGCGATTGTCCCCGTGTCCCACCACAGCACCAGCGTGCTCGCCAGCCAACCCAGCAGCACCAGCCCGGCAACCCCGGCCATCACCCATCCTAGCAGCCGCCAGCTCGCCCATAACACCACCCGACGCAGCGCCGCCTCCGCCTGCCCGGCCTCCGCCGTCACCCCCGCCAGCCGGCCCAGCAAGGGCTTCGTCGCCGCCTGCACCGCCGCCACGCCCTCCGTTGCTGCCCCCGCTAGGCTGTCCGCAACCGCCGACCGCAGGGCCCCTTGCGTGCCGAGCTGCAGGTCCCGCACGCCACGCGCCAGCGCCTCGCGTTCCCGCCCCAACGACGCCCGTTCCGCCGCCAAGCCGTCCAGCGCCGTCTGCACCGCCGCCTGCTGCCGCTCGGCGATCTCCATCAGCCCATACAGCCGGTCCTCGGTTTCACTCATCTCCCCTGCCCTTACATGCCCATCGACGGGCCGCGGCTCGGCCGCGGCGCCTGCCGGGCGCGCAGCTCGCGTTGCCGCGTCGCTTCCAGCTCGGCCGCCGCCCGGAGCTGCTCGCGCATCCCGTCCTCGGCCTTCGCCATGATCCCAGCCACCACCCGCTCCGGCTCCCGGTCGGCCACGATCCGGGCTAGGTTGGGCCGCTCCGCCATCCCGAACGCCTCCCCCTGCTCGCGCAGCACCCGCACCGCCCCGGGCTGCTCGCGCACGCCACGGCCAAACTGCGCCAACTGCTCGCGCGTGCCGCCCAGCGCCGGGTCAGCCCCCAGCTTCGGCAGTGCCGCATTGTAGGCGGTCAGCACCCGGTCCCACTGCCCCACTAGCTCGCGCGCCGCCGCCTCGTCCCGCGCCTGGGCCTGCTGCCGCCGATGTGCCTCGAACCGTTCCCGGAACCCAGCCCGCCCTGTCGCCACCGTCTCCGCCAGCCCGGGAGCTGGCTCCGGCGCGGCCTTCGCCGGCTCCGCCGCGGGTGCCGGGCGCTCGGCTGGGCCAGCATCCCGCGTGAACCCGTCGAACCGGCTCCGCCGCAGCGGAGCTACCTTCTCTGGCTCCAGCGCCAACGGCGGCCGGACCACGATCTGGCTGTCCGGCGCCAGCCCGCGCCGCTCGGCGTAGCGCCGCACCAGGTCCTCGCCGTCCCGGTCGTAATCGAGCGTGGTGTCCTTCGCCCGCTCCCGGCCCAGCACCCGCGCCAGCGCCGCCGGGCTGGCAAAGTCCTCGCGGGCGTAGTGCAGCGCCACCCCGTCCCGGTGCCGGGTCAGCCCGACATAGGCCGCATGTCGGTCCAGGTGCGGCGTCGCCAGCACATGCGCCCGGTCCACCGTCACGCCCTGCGCCTTGTGGACCGTCGCGGCATAGCCGTGGTCGATGTGCGCGTAATCGCGCGTGTAGAACGTCACCGCCTGGCCAGCCTTCCCCTTCTCCTGCCCATCCAGCCGCACCGTCAGCCGCTCGCCGCCGCTCGCCACCTCCAGCACCGTGCCCAGCGTGCCGTTCTTCACCGCCACGCCATTCCGGCCGTCAGCCTGCGCGCCAAGCCCGCGCTCGTTCTTCTGGAACATGATCCGGTCGCCCGCGGCAAAGGCGCGCGCGCCCCGCTCGGTTTGCACCACCTGGTCGGCGCCCCGCAGCTCGCCCGCTGTTCGCAGCTCCGCCCGCGCCTTCTCGTTCAGATCCCGCACGTCGTCGCGCGTGTATGCCAGGATCACCTGGCTCTGCTCCGGCCGCTGCCGCCGTGCCGCATCCCAGATCGCCACCAGCCCCGCACGCGCCGCCTCGCGCGTGTCCGCCGCCTGCACCATGCCCGCCGCCGCATATCGCTCCAGCGCCGCTTCCGTGCGCCCCGTGGCCAGCTCGCGCGTCGCGTCCCGCTGCCAGGTCTCGTGCTGCCGGCGTATGGTGGTGATCTCCGCCGCGCCATGCCGCTCCGCCAAAGCCCGGAACGCCGCCCCCGCCTCGATCGCCTGCAACTGCTCCGGGTCGCCGATCAACACCACCTTGGCCCCGGCCGCCTGCGCCGCGGACAGCACCCGCTCCGTCTGCCGTGAGCCGATCATCCCGGCCTCGTCCACCACCAGCACGTCCCGGCTGGTGAGCTGGTCGCGCCCCTCCTTCCAGGCGTACTCGAGGCTCGCGATCGTGCGCGACGCGATGCCTGCGCCCTTCTCCAAGCCTTCAGCCGCAATGCCGGATAGCGCCAGGCCCCGGACGCTGTAGCCCTCCGCCTCCCACGCGGCCCGCGCTACCCCCAGCATCGTGCTCTTGCCACTGCCCGCGTAACCCACGACCAGCGACAGGTCCGGTCCCGACGTGACGTGCCGGAACGCCTCCCGCTGCTCCTCCTCCAGCACCAGCCCGCCCCGCTCGGCGGCCTTCACCGCCCGCCATCCGGCCGCCTGCAATATGCGGTGCCCGTCATGCCCGGCCAGCTCACCGGCCGCAGACTCCATGCGCCGTTCCGTCTCCAGCATCGCCCGCGTCGTGAACCGCTCGCGCCCGCGCTCGTCCTCGCCAAGCCGCACCAGCTCCGGCGCCGCCTCCACCTTCGCCAGCACGGAAGCAAACTGCTCGGCCCCATCCGTGTGCCGGTCCACGAACCGCGCCATGTCGCGCCGGGTGAACGTCGAGTGCTGCTGCGTCAGCGCGTCCAGCGCAATCGAGGGATCAGCGGACAGCGCCTCTCCATTCCGCCGGGCAATGGCCCGGTGCTCTGCCGCCCGCTCCGCATCCTCGCCGCGCTCCTCGCGCCGTGCCCCCGCCGGGCCGATCTTGTGCTGTGGCTCCAACTCGATGCCCTGGTCGCGAAAGCTGCGATGGTCGATCCGGATGTCATGCCCCAACTCGGCCAGCCGCGCGTTCGCCAGCTCGGCCCAACCCTCGCGCCAATCTCGCAGCAAGCCCACGTCGTTCCAAGCACGCTGCTTGTTGCCGAACCCGTCACCGTCGATCTCCCGCATCGACAGCATGACGTGCGCGTGCGGCTTTACCTCGCCGTCCGAGTCCTTGGACCAATGCACGTTCAGGTCCGCCACCATCCCTCGCGAGACGAACTGCTGGCGCACGAACTCCTGCGCCAATGCGATACCCTCAGCCTGCGACAGCTCGCGCGGCAAGGCGAACTCCACCTCGCGCGCCAGCACGGCATCCTTACGGCGCTCGATCGCCTCCACCTCGTTCCACAGCCGCTCCCGCGCTGCGCGCCCTGCCTCAGGCGTGTCGTCCATCGCCTGCCACCGCTCCGGCGCATCGGCAGGCAGCATGATCTCCGAATGCACCACGCCTTCCTTGGCGGTGTAGTCGTGCGACCGGCCAACGCGCTCGTCTGCCAGCTCAGACGCCGAACGGTAGGCGGCAGCGGCAACAGCGCTACGCCCGGAAGAGCGTTGGATGACCTTGGCCGAGAAGTGATAGATGGCCATGCGGGTGGCGGCTCGTGCTGTCTCCCATAAGCCTGCCGCAGGCCAGCGCACATTGCAACGCAATGTTTAAGCGCGCATTTACCTAATGACCTCCGCTGCGCTCTGGTCGGCAAATGACGCTCTGCTCGCGTGAGCCTGTATTGACAACCTTAGACCCAGTCGTGATCACAGCGGGCCGCAACGGATAGCTCTGCATAGTTGGCAGCGGCACCAGGCGGTTGCTAGGCTCCAGTCATCATCAACCAGCGAGATGCAGCATGGCCCGCAAACCACGCGATTACGATGCCGAACTCCAAGCCCTCATGGAGAAGGCTAAGAAGGTCAAATCACAGAAGACCATCCAGCTTGGCGAGCTGGTCCAGGTTGTCGGTGCCGATACCCTGCCCTTTGAGGCCCTGGCCGGTGCGCTGCTCGCCGCCGTCGAGCAATCCAAGAAAACACCCGAAGCCGTCGCGAGGTGGACCGAACGCGGGCAAGCCTTCTTTCAGCAAGGTGGCAAGCGGGGGACCAAAACAGCAACCGGCGACACTGCTGGCGGAGCTGCTGGCGACAACGGCGCAGCTAAAGCGCCTGACCGTGCTGCGTAACCGCCTGGATCGCGACCGTGCCCGTGATGACACCCGCCAATGGGTGCAGGACCGGCGCGCGCGCACTCGGCACCTGATCGAACTCGGCGGGTTGGTGCAGAAGGCCGGGCTGGTCGAGCTGGTGGACGATGACCGGGCTACCTTGCTGGGCGCCTTCCTAGAACTCGCGGACCGGCTGCAAGAGGATGGACACCAAGAGGTAAGCCAGGCCGATCAGCTTGCACGCTGGCGACGGCGCGGACTGCACGCCTTCGATGCCGACAAGGATACGGCGGAAGCCGTCGCATTGGGCGTGAGGAAAGAGGGGCAACCGGGAATGAAGGACGCCCGGTAATGTGGGATGACGCCGAACTTTGGGCCTGGCTCAATCAGGCCGCGAATGCTTACCAGGCCGATAAAACCCGCCTTTGGGCGCGCGTGCATCAATGCCAGCATGAGCTAAACGAAGCAGGCTACTGCACCACCTTGCCTCCTGAGCATGAAGCTCCCGATTGGGTGCTGGTGATCGACACCACCAACGATGAACGCAGCATCCCCGCCAACAAACCTCAGTGGAAACCTCGCGCTCCTTGGGAGGCATATCAGGTCGCAAGGGAGGAGGTGAGCCGCTTCATGAACGGAGTGGCGGCATGAGTCCGTCAGCTCACTCTTTCACGGCGGGTTCGATCTGCATGCGCACGTCTAGGCCTCCGTATGATCGCGCTTGCAGAGGCTCCTCAACCAGGCATGGGCTGCCTCCATGGTAAGCTCAAAGCTGTCATCGACAGACTGCGGCAGCTGAAAGCCCCCGCGCGCCTCGATGTCTGTGAAACCATGTAGGCTGGCCCTGACTACGCGGGTGGCGTGCACTGATAGGTCGTCGGGCACTCCGTAGCTGCTGATCACAGCGTCGAACACCTTGAGCACACGCCGTGCCTCGGTTTGTTGTGCCTCCGAGTCGGGCCTGAGCGCCCCTTGGGTCAAGGTGTAAAGGCCGGCATGTTCGATCGCGAAGCGACGATAAGCGTGCGCTATCGATAGGAGGGCTTCACGGCCGGAGCGTGCCATGGCGGCCGTCGTCAGCTCGTCGTTCAAGCGCCGGAGCGACAACGTGGAGACGCGCAGGATCAGATCCTCTTGCCCGCCGATATGCTTGTAAAGGCTGGGCGGCGCCACGCCGAGACGAGCTGCCAGTCGTGCGAGTGTCAGTGCGGCGAGACCGTGAGCATCCACGATAGCCGCCGCGGCCTCCGTGACGACTTCGGGACTAAGGCCTTCTCTAGGCATTTCCGATCTTGAAAGCTCCGCTCCTGCTCAACTTCTGTAGGAACGCATCGATTGCTGGGTTTACGATCTGCGGACGCTCGAACATTGGAGCGTGCCCCGCGCCTTGTACCGCAATCGTCTCGGCATCCTTGAAGTTGGACGCCACCCATTCGGCTTCGTTCATCGGCACTTTCCAATCCGGATCGGCTTCGCCCATGACCACAAGAACCGGCGCCTGCACGCGACCGATCCACGGTTCAACGACACGATGGTCAGCGCCCGCGAGTGTGGCCCGGAACGCGGGCCAACGCCTCGGGCGTCGCAGCAGCGCGGTCGTGCTCGCCGCGCGTTCGCGGGCTTTGTCACCAAGGCCGGGCCAAAGCTTGGTAGCGTAGATGCGCCACAAAAAAGGTCCCCACGGGCGGGCGAAGGCGACCTGCAAGATCGAGCGCATGGCGTCACCGGCGCCATTGCGGAGGAAGGGCGCGAGCAGGATCAGGCCGGCCACTTGGGCGGGTCGTTGGCCCGCTGCAATGACGGCCGCCGCAGCCGACAACGATGCGCCCGCGAGGACGGCTGGGCCGCCGCCAAGCGCCTCGATCAGCATCAGGAAGTCCTCTGCAACTGCTTCGTCACCGTAGCGATCGAAATGTGACGTGCTGTCGCCGTGCCCGCGGAGATCAACACGGGCTACGCGATAGCCTCGGGCGACAAGGTGCACAGCAAGTGGCGCGAACGCGTCCCGAGTGTCGCCCAAACCTGGTGAGCAGATAATGAGAGGGCCTTCCCCCTCAACCTCCACCGCAAGTCTGCCCCCGGCAATATCGATGTAGCTAATGGCCATAGCCTGATGGCTAAGCCTGGTAGCTTATGGCGTCAAGCTTTCCCGGAAAACGCAGTCGATGCCGCCGCTTGCCTCGAACAGGAAACAGGTCCGGTCAGGCCACAGGTCCCCAAAGCGGTCCGCTCCGGCTCAAGGTCTCCGGCCGCCGCTTCGCCAGTTCCGTCGCCGTCGTGTTCACCCGATCCCGCAACGCCTTCGGCGCACGGCCGAGAACACCGGCACCTTCCTCCCCTACGCGCGGGAACCAAGCAACCGTCAGGGGCAGATAAGCCAGCCGGCGCACGTCCAGCACGAACGCACGCGCCTGGCCGAGACTGGCGGCCTCCGTGCTGTCGAAGGCGATCACGCCTTGGGGCAACGCCCCGGACCAAGGCTGGCTGGTGGTGTAGGCTGCCATGACGCCATAGCCGCCGCCCACAGCCGCCACAGCGAGCGTGTAGGCCACATGCAGCGGGCCGGGGCGCAATGGGGCCTCCCGTTCAGGGAAGGCGCACCAGACGAAATCTCCCTGCTGAAGCGCTGGGACCGTCACCCGTGCCGGGCATGGTCGAGCAGCGTCCCGAACAGTTCGCTGCGAGCGGCATACTCGGCGTCGGCCTCGTCCGCATCGCGCACCAGATCGTGCCGCTCGTGGCGCAGTAAGTCGGCAACGGCCTGCACGGTGAGCTGGCGCTGGCTTTCCTCGAAGCGGCTCTTTTCCCGCAGCAACAGGGTTTCGACGAAATTGGTCACGCTCCGATTGCCCGCGCTCGCTTGTGCTTGCACGAACTCGGCAACCTCGGGTCGGAACCGCATGGTGAAGGCGTCGCGCATGGAAGCTCTCCAAGGTAAGGAAGGCCGATATAGCCACTCCAACCTCACCTGTCAGCATCTTTGTGGTGCGAAGCGGTGCAATGGGGTCGAGGTCATTGCCGCTCTTTAGAGGCTTGCTGAGCCGTCTGCCCTCTTGTCGGCCTGTCTGCCTCTGGCCTGCTCGCCTAACCGTTTACAGCGCCTGATTTTCCCGAGTCGCTTGAACGTTGCCGCAGCTCCTGTCCTGTTAAGCTGCTTTCTGTTCGACCCGCCGGGGGCGCTCGTCGAAAGTCGGGGCGCTTTCTGCCCCGACGCTATCTGGCCGGCACGGCGCGCAGGAACGGTCAGGGATGCTGGAGGCACCGCGAAGCGGCGGGAGCCGTAGGCGACCGTCCTTGACGGTCCCGAGCACCGTGGCAGTTATCCACAACCTGAGTTTATCCACCGCGTAAAGTTTAAGTTCTCTTAGATTCTAATTTCAAGGCGCGAATCACGCTGTAACAACAAAGGCTTACAGCGCTTATTGTGACTCAACGGGGGCTTGGTGGTGACTCAACGGGGGTTCGGTTGTGACTAAACGGGGGTGTTGATGTGACTCAACGGGGGTTATCGATTCGCCTCTGAAGGCGACCGAATCGGGGCAGCAGAAGGTCCCTAGCGACTCGGTCTTGGTGCGCGCTGGTCGCCTTGCCCTTCTGCGGCCGACCGCCGGGCAAGCAGTTGTGACTCAACGGGGGATCTAGGCCACGTTGTGACGTGACTTGACCTGACAGCACGTCATATTCACTCTAGCTCTCATGTCGCAGACCGTGGCCCAGAAAACCAATCACACCGGCTTTCCCAAAGCTGGTGAGCTGATTGAGATTACAGGCGCGCACGCCCTAGAGGCTTCTGACAGAGCCATCCTCAATCTTCTGTATCAGCACGCGCATGATAGTGGCCGGCTGACTGAGACAGATGCTGAGTGGGAATTGGCCATGTCGGCTCTCCGCCCCTCCCGGCAGCATAAAGGGAACGAGCGGGTCCGAGACAGCTTGGACAGGCTTATGCGGGTCGTTGTGACCGTGCCGCTGCCGGATGCGAAAACAGGCGAGCCGCGCCTCGTCCTAACGAACCTGTTCGAGTTCTTCGACCTATCCGCGGATGAGGGCCGGCCGGGCGCAACGGTCCGGTTTGGGCTTCCCAAAAAGCTCCGCCCTATCCTGGCCCGGTCCAATCGTTGGGGCCGCATCAAGGCCGAAGTCGTCTGCGCGATGACGAGCAAATACGCCATGGCGCTCTACGAGCTGGTCCAGCTTCGGTCAGGGTTGGAGCGATGCGTCGAGCAAATCCCCATTGATCGCTTCCGTGATCTGCTGGGAGTGCCACCGGGAAAGCTAATTCGGGGACCAGATTTCGAGCGGAGAGTAATCGAGCCGGCCTTGCTGGAAGTGAACGGCTTGTCGGAAATGAGTGTCCAGATCGAGCTGACCCGGCTGCATGCTCGCGCGCCGATAACAGGCGTGACCCTTGCCTGGTGGCGGAAGGAGGGTGACGACTTCCGGGCAGCCTACGCCGAACGCCAGCGATCAAAAGCGGGCCGGATGGCTAGGCTTCGGGGGCAAGTCGAAGACGTCTCCCTTAGTTAACCCGCAAGCGTGCTAGCAGGCTAGCGCTCTCCAAAAGGATGCTTACCGCGAGCGCGCATAAGCAAATCAAAGGCTTCACCCATAAGCGCCTGCACCGTGGTGCTCTCCTCGATTGCTAGGATGTTCAACGCCCGGCTCAGTTCCGGGCTGAAGTGGCCAAGGACACCTTTCTTCCCTTCGCGGGCTGGTCGGCGCTTGCTGCCGGTCTCTGGCGCACCGATTGAAGCAGCTGGCGAGGGCTCGACCGCTTTCGGCGCGGCTGGCCGGGCTTCCGGCAAATCATCTTTAAGTCCGGCGAATCTCGTCATACTGCAACCGTGCTAGCCGGATTACTTGCTAGCACGCTAGCATACTCATTGACCCATTTCCAAAGCCGGGCCACGTCTTCAGCAGCTTTTCCTCCCGGCTCAATTTCGGACGCCGCCTTTCCCTCCGCCACGCTGCGATGGAACGCCGCCCGTTCTGGCAGCATGACCGGCGCAACCTGCAAGCCGATGCGCTTAACCAACTCGCTGGCTTCGGGGTAGAGGACCGCACCACGCGGAGGACCGGCCATGAACACCACGAAAGCAGGCTTGCCGCTCGCCTTCGCGAGTTCAGCCGTGGTCCGGACGGCATCAAGATCGAAGGCGCGGGGTCGGCAGGGGATGAGCAATAGGCTCGCGGCCCGGCACGCCTCGCGCGCCATGATGTCGGCTGCCGGCGGCGTGTCGATCACAGCAAACGCAGCGCCTGCACGCGCCAGAGCCGCAAGCTTGTCAGGAAGGAGAGTGTGAGAGGCACAGTCGATTACGTCAGGGTCTTTCCCCGCCCGCCACTTGCCCCAACGCGAAGCTGTCGCCTGCGGGTCGGTATCAACAATGACAGTGGGCAATCCGGCTACATGCGCCGCCGTACCCAGATGTATGGCGAGCGTGGTCTTTCCAGCTCCGCCTTTTTGGCTAATGACTGCGATGGTTAGCACGTTACTTCGTAACCTCGGTTGCGTGCTAGCACGCTAGGCTAACCATAGCACCTACGCAAGATGCTGGAAGCCTCTTATTAATTCTCTGCACCCTACATTTTGTTGAAAGAGCAACTCAAAGCCACTAGATGTAGGGGTAGTGAGTAGGCAGGGCGGAGGTGCAAATGGATAAGGACAGACTGTTTGTAGAGCAACGAGAGCAGGGCGATTTCGTTGTCAGGAAAGCGAACTCGGCCCGGGCTAGCGCGGTAGCTCCTACCCAAAAAGAGGCGATCGAACGGGCGCGCCAGCTCAATCCTGAAACTCCTCCGTTGGTCGAGCGAGTCCGCAATACCAAAACCGGCGGCCGGGATGGGGTAGGTTGAGGATACGTGTAAAAAGTGGTCACAAGGCTTGGGGCAACGTGGCCCTGGCGCGTTTGGTGACTTCTCCGACGATGCCGCGGCTGGCCCGGCCGGCAATCTTCTTCTGGATCGCACGGATGCTCAGGTCCGTGGAGGTCGCGAGGGCCTCGATTTCATTGATGATGCGCTGTGACGTGCCGGGCCGCCCGAGGTGCCTGCCGCGCGCCTCGGCGGCCCTCATGCCGGCGGTCACGCGCTCGCTGATGAGCGACGATTCCAGTTCGGCCATGGCGCCGATGATGGTGAACATCGCCCGGCCCATCGGGCTGTCGGTGTCGATCTGATCCTGCACGCTGACGAACCGTACCCCGAGGTGGTCGAACTCCTCCAGCGCGGCCAGCAGGTGGCGCGTGCTGCGGGCGAAGCGGTCGAACTTCCACACCAGCACGCAGTCGATCTCCTGGTTGCGTGCGGCCGTCATCAGCGCGTTGAGCTGCGGCCGGCCTTCCCGGCGGCCTGACACGGCCACGTCGCAGTAGTCCTGCACGATGTCGAGGCCGGCGCGGGCGGCATAGCCGCGCAGGCCGTCGTACTGCAGGTCCGGTTTCTGCTCAGCGGTCGAGACGCGCAGGTAGAGCGCGGTCCGGGTGCCTTGGCGAGCCTTGGGCGCGGTGCGCCTACGTCCAGAATGGTATTCCTTTGCGGACACTAGACGACCCTCCGCTATCCCATTCAAATCACATAGCCCGCCACGCCGCTCCGGCGCACCCTTTTCCGGACAGCCCATGACCGCCATCGACCGCACGGCCTACCCGCGAGTGGGGGCACGGCTGACCCGGGAGGAGTTGAACGAGCGATACCACCTGAGCGATCCCGACCTCGCCTTCATCCAGGCGAGTGCCCGTGGCAACACCGGCCGTCTGATGCTGGCGACGCTGCTCAAATCCCGCCGCGACTTCGGATGCTTTCCGGCGCTTGAGGACGTGCATGCCAGCACGCTCGCCCACTTGGCCGCGCAGCTTGCGGTGAATGTGTCCCAAGCCTGGGCTGACGCGCCAAGCCGGACCAAGTCGCTGTATCGATACCAGGCCGCGGTGCGGGCCTACCTGTCCGTCATCGCTTATGGCGACGTGGCGGACCGCCTTCTCACCAGCACCATCGCCGAAACGGCCGAAACGATGAGCGACCCGGCGGACCTCATCAACCGGGCCATCGAAGCGCTGCACGCGGCCGCAACCGATCTGCCAGCATTCAGCACCCTGGACCGCCTGGTGAACCGGCTGCGCGCCGAGGCTCATGCCCGCATGTACGGTCGCGTTGCACACCGCGTCACGCCCGAGTGCAAGGCCGTGCTGGACGCCCTGTTGGTCAAACCGCCCGACAGCGCCGTGACCAGATTCAACCGGCTAAAGCAGGCGCCCGGACCCGCGACGCCCAAAACAGTCCGGCTCTGGACCGAGCGCCTCGACTGGCTGAACGGCCTGATCAATCCCGATCCGCTGCTGGAGGGCATCGCGCACACCAAGCTGCGCCAGTTCGCCGCCGAGGCCGCCACCCTGGAGGTGAGCGACCTTCACGACATCACGCAGCCGGGCAAACGTGACACCCTCCTGCTCTCCCTGCTGCGCCAGTCGCGTATGCGCTGCCGGGACGAACTGGTCGAGATGATGCTGCGCCGCATCCGGCGCACCCAGGCCGCCGCCAAGGAGCAACTCGAGGATCTGCACGACCAGCACCGGGCCACGGAAGAAAGCCTGATCGGCATCTTCGGCCAGGTGCTGGAAACGGAGCAGACGCAGGACACGAACGCGGAGTTCGGCCGCCAGGTCAGGTTGCTGCTGTCCGAGCAAGGCGGGGCCGCCGCACTCGCCGAGCAGTGCGAAACCGTGTCCGCCTGGCATCGCGGCAACGATCTGCCGCTGCTGTGGCCCATCCACGCCAAGCACCGCGTCCTGCTGTTCCGGTTGCTCGACCTCATGGAGGTGCAATCGGCGACCCAGGACCGCAGCCTGCTGGACGCGCTGGCTGTCGTGAGCCGCCTGCGCCATACCCGCCGCGGCGAGGTGGAGGGCGACATCGACCTCAGTTTCGCGTCGCAACGCTGGCAAGCCTTTGTCGCCAAACGCCGGACCAAACCCGGCACCCTCGACCGGCGCGCGTTGGAAGTATGCGTCTTCGTGCATTTGGCCGACGCCCTGCAGACGGGCGACTTGTTCATCGTCGGGGCCGAGACCTTCGCCGACTACCGCGCCCAGCTCCTGCCCTGGGCGGAGTGCGAACCGCGGCTAGCAGGCTACTGCGCCGCCCTTGGTATTCCCGAACAGGGCGAGGACTTCGCGGCCGCCCTGAAGGCGGAGCTCGTGGCGCTCGCCGACGCGGTGGATGCCGGCTTCCCGGCCAACACCGAATTCAGCCTTGATGCCGAGGGAACGCCGCACCTCAAGCAGTTGACGCTGTCAGAACAGCCGCCTGGATTGGCCGAGTTCGAGGGTGAGGTCCATGTCCGCCTGCAAGAACGCCACCTGCTGGACATCCTCAGGCGCACCGAGCACTGGTCGCGCTACACCCGCCACTTCGGGCCGCCATCGGGCGCCGATCCCAAGCTCGCCCAGGCCATCCAGCGCTACCTGTTCACCGTCTTCGGCTATGGCTGCAACCTCGGTCCCGGCCAAACCGCCCGGCATGCGCCGGACGGCACGACCGCGCAGACGATGCGTCGGATCAACGCCCAGCACGTCACCGCGGCCAAGCTGGAAGCGGCGATGGTCGATGTCGTCGATCAATACGCCCGGTTCACGCTGCCGCGGCACTGGGGCGGCGGACGCGCTGCCATCGCCGACGGCACGCATGTCAAGCTGCGCGAAAACAACCTGCTGGGCTCCCGGCACATCCGCTACGGCGCCTATGGCGGCATCGCCTACCACCACATCGCCGACAGCTACATCGCGCTGTTCACCAGCTTCATCCCGTGCGGGGTGTGGGAGGCCGTCCATATCCTGGACGGTCTGCTGAAGAACAAGTCCGCCATCCAGCCCGACACGCTGCATGCCGACACACAAGGCCAGTCCGAGCCGGTATTCGGCCTGTGCCGGCTGCTCGGCATCAAGCTGATGCCACGCATGCGCGGGCTCGGCGACACGGTTCTATACCGGCCGGCCAAGGAGAGCCGCTACACCCATATTGATGCGCTGTTCACCGGCGACATCGACTGGGACCTGATCGCCACCCATCAGCGGGACATGATCCAGGTCATGCTGTCCATCCAGGCCGGGCGGGTCATGCCGTCCCTGCTGTTGCGCAAGCTTGGCACCTACAGCCGCCGCAGCCGGCTCTACCGCGCTTTCCGCGAGCTTGGCCGCGTTGAGCGCACCCTGTTCCTGCTGCGCTTCTTCTCCAACACCGAGGTCCGCCGGGGCATTCGTGCCGAAACCACCAAGGTCGAAGCCTACAACGACTTCCTGGACTGGGTGTCGTTCGGGGGGCCGGTGATCAAGAGCGGCGACCCCGTCGAGCAGGAAAAGCAGCTCAAATATGCCAGCTTGGTCGCCAATGCCGTCATGCTGTCCAACGTCGCCGACCTGACCCGCGTCCTGTCCGAAATGGCCGCCGACGGGCATCCGGTCACACCCGCCTTGGTTGCTTGCCTCAGCCCCTACATACGCCGTCATATCCTGCGCTTCGGCCGCTACACACTCGACATGGACACCACGCCGGAACCGCTTAACCCACAGCCGCTTCCCTTCGAGCAGGGCTTGTGACCACTTTTTACACGTATCCTTAACCTACCCCCCGCTGTCCCAACTGCCGGTGAGCAGGGCGTGGAAGAACAGGTCACGCTCCCGCGCCATGCCTGGCGCCAGCGCGAAGAGCTGGCGCACCGAAGCGGCCTGCCGGGACTGGTTATAGTCGGCCATGGTGCGATCGAGTTCGAGCCGACGGGGCAAGGGGCCGAGCTGGTGGCGGTCGATGCGCGAGACGACAGGCAGGAAGAGGTAGGTGCCGTGCTTGGCGGCCAGCTCGTCGAAGTAGTCCGCCATGCGCTCGGCAGCCTTGGCGCGCGGCAGGTCGCGGCGGACTTGGGCGACGAGGGCCGGGGTGTCGGCGTAGCCGAGCCAAGCGTGGTCGCGGACGATGCGCAGCACGTTGAATGGGTCGTAGCTGCGGCCCTTCTCGGCCGCGACCGCCCATGAGTAGACGATCAGCGCGAACAGGTCGCGGCTGATCTCGCGGTCGTCCTCGGGGATCAGCTCGCGGGAGAGATAGAGAATGCCGTCCCAGAACTCCTGGGTGCCGAGCATGGCGTCACCACGCCGGGCGAGATGTCGGAAATGGGCACGTTCGCGCCTGCGCTGGTTGTCCATCACGAAGCTCCCGCTGTGCGGCGCTCCTGCGCCGCCGTCCTACAGATTGTGCCGGCCGGCCTAAGCCGGCCGGCGCGATTTTACAGCCGGTCTGGATCTCGGACCATAGATGCGGAACGAAAAGGGCCGCCCGAGAGGGGGCGGCCCAAGTTGGGAGATCAGGGAAGGCAGGTTATTCGGCTGCCATCGGCATCGGCGGTGTCGCCTGAACGTCACCAGAGTCCACGAGGTCCGCCGTACCTGGAACCCGCAACACGGCGGGTAGCCACCCCTTACCGTCCAGCAACTGCGCCGCGTCCGCCACCATGATCTCCTTCTTGCTGTTGGCGATGCGCCCGGCGACGCCCACCCCGGCTCCCTCGCGCACCGCGTCCAGGATCAACGCTTTCGGCACCCGGCCCAAGTAGCTCTCCTTGGTCGCTTTCCAGCACTGCCGCATATCCAGCCCCGCCGTGGTCGCCACCTGGGCGGCGATGCACCGGCTGCCCTCCGGCGTGGTCCAGCTCCGTCCCCCGGCGTTGGCGGTCCGAGCCACGCACATAGCCAGCAAGCCCAGCAGCGTCGGCGCGTCCTGGTCCTGCAACCACTCCCACAACGCCCCATGCTCCTGGGGCAGGCGGCTGCGCCATCCGTCCTCGGCCGCCGTCATGGCCTGCCAGGCCGGGCTGTCGGCGATGCCGGGGCAGGCGGTGGCGAGGGCAGGCGGGTAAGTGTGCAAGCTTGCCACCGTCTCGCCATGCCGCTGATAGAAGGCGTCCGTCGCCAGTGCGTGCAGCAGCACCCGCACGGCAAGCTCGGAATGCCCCATGATGGCGGCCTGCAGCCCTGCCGTCCGCTGCGCCTCCAACTCGGCCAGCAAGGCGGCGGAGAGGGCAGGGGCCTTGTCCTCCGGCTCCGGGCTAGGCCGGATCGGAGTCACGGTGCCGCCGATCGGCGTTTCGCCCGCCCCCTCGTCTGTTCCTGTTTCCCCGGTTCCGTCCGCCTCGCCATCCTCGTCCGGTGTCACCGGCTCGGGCTGCGCCTCGTCCTCGGCCCGCACATACCCGCACTCCGCCCGCAGCGATCCGTCGACCGCCAAGGTGATCACCACGCCCGCCCTGGCCACGTCCTCCGGCCGGAACACCTCTTGCTTAGCGTCCAGCGCCGCCAGCTCGGCCTCGATCCGGTCCAGTTCGGCGGCTACATCCTCGGGCAGGTTGTCGGCACTGCCGTTGTGTACGTCCGCCAGTTCGTCATAGCGGCTGGCCAGTTCGTCCCGGCGCTGCTCGTCTTCCGGGGAGAGGGCAACCTTGCTAGGCCACACCCGCCGTAGATTCCATGCCTCGGCCTGGGCGTCCGGCCCGATAGCAATCCAACGCCATCCCTCGGCACGGACCGCCTCGGCCGTTATCCTCATGCGCTCAGCTACAAGCCGCTCCAGCAAGGCGGGGTCGGCAATCCAGCCGCCCCGGTCCTCGCTGAACAGGTCGCGCTGCACCGTCCCGCCCGCTGCCGTGTAGGCGTCCAACCCGACGAAGATGGCCTTACGGTCGGTTGCCGAGACAAGCGCATGGGTCAGTAGCCGCCGGATGGTGTCGGGGTTGCGCTGCCAGGCCTGCAACTGCCCAAACACCCGCTCCTGTGCGGCCTGGTCCTCCGTCACTGCGAAAGCGGTCAGGTGGTCCAGGGTCAGCACCTCGTCCCGGTAGGCCTGGATCAGCGCCGGGGAGACGACGGCCAAGCGCAGCCGCTGCCGAACGGTGTGGGCGGACACCCCGAACCGCGCGGCGATGTCCTCGGTGCCCATGCCGCCTTCGTGCAGCCCGGCGAACGCCTCGAACTGGTCGGCGGGGTGCATGTCCACCCGCACCACGTTCTCGGCCAAGCTCGCCTCGGACCCGTCCACCCCCTCGCCGGCCAGCACGCGGCAGGGAATGGCCGTGCCCTTGGTGATCCGCTTGCCCTTGGCCAGCAGCTTCAAGGCTGCCAGCCGCCGCGCCCCGGCCACGACCTCGTACCGCCCGGTCGCCTGCCCGCTCCCGTCTAGCTTCTGCCGGACGACAAGGGATTGCAGCAGCCCATGCGCCTGGATGGACGCGGCCAGGGCCTCGATGCCTGCCCCGGCCCCGGTGCGCCGGACATTGGCGGGGGAGGGGGTCAACTTAGCAAGGCTGATCTGGGTGGTGGTGTAGGTGATGGTGTTGGTCATCGCTCTGTCCCTTCGTTGTTGCGAAGCAGCGCCTCGCTGCTTCCCGGGGCCGCGTGAGCGGTGGGGCTGGAGGGGAAAAGCGGCTTCGCAGGGACCCTGCTGCACGGAGCCGGAGCGCAGCGCAGGTGGAGGAAGCTGGGTGGAAGGCGCTTTGGGGGAGAGAAGAGGCAAAGCCCCTCGGCCCCCCTCTGCGCCGCGTCCGCGGCGATGACCCGCGTCAGCGATGAAAGCCCGACAGGGCCGAGACGGCGCCTATCAGCCGGCTCGGGGCAAAGCCCGCCAGCGCGGCCCCAAAGGGGAGACGCTCAGCCCGACATTCCCACGCAACCAGACTGCTCGAATCGCATTGAAACTGCGACCGGGAACGAGTATGTATCTGGTTATTCCGCGACGCCCGTAGGCGGGCACCCGACCCCCGGTAGCGCAAGCTCTGGGGGTCTTTCGTTTCTAGCGCTATAATCCGGCCATGACCAAAGTAGCCGTATTCATCGACGGTGGGCACCTTCGGGCCTGCGCCAAATCAGCCAAAAAGCCCTACACGCCGGACCTGGTGGTGAAGATCGCCAAGGCGTGCGTCCAGTCTGGCGAGACCCTGTTCCGCATCCTCTACTACGATTGCGAGGAGTTCGCCGGGTCGGTGAAGCTGCCGGTGTCTGGCGGCATGAAGACCTACGCGGGCGGAAACCCGTTCCTGTCGGATTTGGCGCGCGAGGAACTGGTCGCGGTTCGGCGCGGCATCCTTAAGTTTCGCGGTTGGGAGCGCCGAGCCAGCAGCCTCAAGCCGGGAGCGCCATCCATTGCCCTGACCGACACCGATTTCCAGGCCAAGTGGGAACAGAAGGGTGTCGATTTGCGGATCGGTCTGGACATCGTCACCATGACAGAAAGCCGCGCAGCCGACATGATTGTCCTGCTCACCGGCGACACCGATCTGATCCCGGCAATGAAGCTGGCGCGCGGCCGCGGGCTGCAACTTGCGGGTTTGGACTTGCCAAACCGCAAGATCATCCCCGAGCTGAAGCCGCACCTCGACTTCTTCCGCCAGCTCGCGACCTGGCCGTAGGTGGGCTGACGCATGACGGCTGCACTGACACCGCAGACAGCGCAGGCACTCCGCGACCTGGTGGCATCAGCCATTGCGGGGGAAAAGGCCTATAATGTCCCGGCAGTCTGCCGCCGCTTTGGTCTTGCCGACGGAACGGACGAGGAAGCCTACAGGAGCAAGTTCACGTACGTCAGCAGTCGCACGAAGGAACTCAGGTCTGCTCAGGTCCTGGACCTCGCAAGAGCGGTGCAGGCCGACATGCCAAGCTACCCACTCGGCGAGATGCTGGTCAAGATCGACGAACGCGGCCAGCACCTAGTCACGGAGCTGACCCGGCGACGCATTGTTGCTGCTCTCGACGGCATCCCGCTCTCGGGCACGTTGCCCGCTATGGAGTTTCTAGGAAAGGTCTGGCCTCTCGACGAGCTGCCGGCACCGCAAGGCAGCATGGAGCAGGGTATGCGTGGGCACCTGACCCGGCACCTTTTCATGAACGACGACATGGACACGCGTGACGTTCTGGAAGCCCTCAACGTTTATGACTGCTCCCAGAGACAGTTCTTCCGCTTCCTGGAGGTCCTGACTGATCCCCTCACCCGGGAAGCTCCAGACCAATACGACCTCACGGCGCGCATCAATTGCCACCTGACGGCTGATGGCTTCTCGCTCAAAGAGGTTGGGCGCCTCTCTGGAAGCCCGCGCTTCGCAGTGCGGGACGTGACCGACGGAACGACCCCCGCCGACGATGACATCGGGAGGGCGCTTGCCGCGTTCAATCCGACCGAGATCCATGCGCGCTGGCAGGAGGCGTTGAAGCGACGGTCCACCGACCCTCGGGCGGCAATCACACTTGCCCGCACCATCCTGGAAGATACCTGCAAGTGGATCATCCACGAGGCCGGCAAGGACTTTAAAGACGAGGACGATCTACCGGCACTCTATCGGAGTCTGGCGAAGATTCTGAAACTCGCGCCGGACGACCACACCGAGCAGGCGTTCAAGCAGATACTCGGGAGCTGCCAGTCGATTGTGGAGGCGCTTGGCGCCATACGCAACAAGCTCGGGGATGCCCATAGTCAAGGCCCGAAGCGTGCCAAGCCGCAGACGCGCCATGCGGAGCTGGCGGTCAATCTAGCCGGCGCGATGGCGACGTTCCTCATCGCGACCTGGGAGGCTCGTTCTGCTGCCGATGCGACCGTGAAGGGGCAACTGGTTGGCTGACGATCAGACCTGTGAATCCGCTGTCTTCGAGCGTTTCACCGAGCGTTGGCCAGAAGCCGGGGATCGGCTGCTCTCGCCAGGCCGCGATACGTTCTTGGCTGAAGGTGCTGACGAGCGAAGCTTCCGCCTGCTGCGCGGCTACAAACGGGCCGGTGACGTCCTGGTGCAGGTTGCGCTGACGGACCGCTATGACCGGGACAGCTTGGTTTTCCCGGCTCTCTTCAACTATCGCCACTACATCGAGTTGGCACTCAAGGCGATCGTGGAGGAGCACGGCACTTTTGCTGGGGTGGCGCTTGGCGCAAAGAACCACAAGCTTCCCGAGTTGTGGGAACTGTTTCTGCTGGTTGCCAAGGCGTTCGGCAACGACGGATCGGACCCTGCCGCCGTCGCCGTTGGCGAGTGCATCGCCGAAATCTCTGATGTTGACGCCAGCTCGACCGCGTTCCGCTACGCCCGCAACTGGAACGGTAGTACGCCTGTTTTGCCGGGGAATGGCCTTGATCTCGTGCGGCTGCACGATGTGATGAACGGAATTGAGAATTTCTTCGAGTGCGTCGATCTGGACTTCACCCACAAGCAGGAATGTGCCGGCTAAATTACAATCTTCTCGACCTCGTCGAGTGAAATTTCATCTGACCTGCGGTCATAGAGCTTCGTCGTGCGCGGGGACGAGTGGTTGGCGATGGTCTGCGCGTGTTCAAGCGTGCCGCCGTTTTTGAGATAGGCCGTGATGCCGGTGGCACGGAAGGTGTGGTTGCCGATCTTGGTTGCGATGCCGGCCGCAGCGGCGCGGCGCTGGATCATCCGGTACACGTCCTGCTGCCATAGGGCTTCGCCACGGCCAGTCTTTCGGCCGACGGAGCGGAAGAGAGGGCCGTCCGCGTCGCCGGCTATGCCGGCGGCTGCGATATATTCGTCCAGGAATCGCTCCAGCGTGTGATGGCAAGGCACCTCGTGCTCCTTGCCGCCTTTCTCATGCAGGCGCACCCAGCCCCGCCGGCCTTGGATGAAGTAGTCCTTCACTTTCATGTCCAAGACCGCGTTCACGCGGGCGAAGGTATAAACCATGGTACCGATCAGCGCCCGGTCGCGTAGGCCGATGGGTGTGCCGGTGTCGATCGCGTCGAGCAGCGTGCGCGCCTCGTCCGCCTGGAGCACCGGCGTTTTGCCCTTTTTCACCACGTATTTCGGGCCGCGCACGGCGTGGGCCGGGTTCACGGCGATGACGTGGCCGGTCACCAGCCAATCGAACAGCATGCGCAACGCCGCAAGGTGCTGCTTCACCGTCGGCGGGGTGAACTGGCCTTGCAGGTGCTTGACGAAGGCAGCGACATGGAACGCCTGCACCTGGTCGAGCTGCTGGAGGTCGTGGGCCACACACCAGTCGGCAAAGCGGCGGGTCGCGTTGAGATAGGCTTTGCGCGTGTGGTCATTGTTAATCTGCGCCGTGAAGAACTCCAGCACGCGCTGCGCTGCCTTCGGCGTCGGCGCGTAAAGTGCGGCGGAGGTCAGTGACGGAGCTGGAGGGAGGATGAGGTCAGACGCCATGGACCCGCCGCACCTCCGCTTTTGCATCAACCAAATCGCCAAACCAGCCTTCTATCCCCTCAAGATAATCAGCCAACTTTTCCAGCGCGTGGGCGAACGCGCGGATGTTCACGAGCTTGAGGTCCGGGCTGAGTGAAGGGATGGCGGCGACGGTTCCACGGCGGCCACTTTGCTTCAATTTGGTGGTGGCATAGCGGAAACGTTGTCCATCCGGGTCGTGCTCATGCAGCTGATGGATATATGAATCGATCCCCTCAAGGTCGTCGTCGGGAAACGGCGGATTGGGAACGAGGGCACAGACTGGATTCAACATCGGCCGGGCAATATCCCAAAGCCGGCTCAAACCATGCCCGCCGAGGGCCTTGTGATCGCCCTCCGTGAGTTCGCGATCGAGTAAGGAGGCTGCGATCCCGATAATGGCCTTGAGAATCAATTCGATGTGATGGCGATAGAGATAGACGATCGGATAGACGGCCTGTGCGGCTGAGCGGAACAGAAAACCGGCATAAGGCGACCTATCGCTCGATGACGCGGTAAATCGTCGCTGGGTGAACGTCGAAGGTCCTGGCAACGGCGCTGATCGACTTGCCGTCGCGGACGAGTTCCCTGGCCACCTGTTGTTGGTCTGGGCGCATTTTCTTCGGCCGGCCGAAGGCGACGCCGCGCGCCTTGGCGGCGACCCTGCCGTCGTTTGTCCGGCTGATAATGAGGGTGCGCTCGAACTCGGCGATGCCTGCGAAGACCGTCATGACCATCCGGCCTGAAGGGCTTGTCGTATCGGCCCAAGGTTCATCAAGAGACTGTAATCCTGCGCCTTTTTCGGTGAGGCGCTCGGCTATCCGCAAGAGGTCGGAGGTCGAGCGGGCTAGGCGGTCGAGGCGTGTCACCACCAGGATGTCATCCTTGCGTAGGTGCTCGATCAGCTTCTCCAGCTTGGGGCGATTGCGCGTGGCGCCGGAGATTTTCTCCTCGAACAGCTTTTCGCATCTGGCCGCGGAGAGGCGCTGACACTGGCCGTCGAGGTTTTGATCCCCGGTCGAGACCCTGGCATATCCCAGCCTCATACGCGCCTTCCTGACGTTGCAAAATATATTGCAAATATGATGACTTCCGCATAGGTATTTTGCAAGGAAAATATCCCGTGTTTTCCGTGTCTCGTTGACCCTTCGCAAAAGTCTAAAGTTCCGCACGATATGCCCACCCGCCACCTGTCCGATGAGCAGCGGCAACGCTATGCCAATTTTGCCGCCGCTCCCTCGCCGGATCAGCTGGCGCGGTACTTCCACTTGGACCGAAGCGACCGGGAGATCACCGACGGGCTGCGCGGCGACCACAACCGCCTCGGCTTTGCGCTCATGCTGGGATCGGCACGATGCATCGGTGTCTTCCCCGGCGCTGATGTCGAAATCCCCGATCCTGTCACGGCTTTCCTGGTCGATCAGCTCGGTTTGAAGAAAGCCCCCCACCTTGATGGCTATTTTGACCTTAAGAACGGTCAGCGCTTCCGCCATCTCGCACTGATCCGCGAGCGTTACGGCTTCACGGAATTCGCAGACAACGGACCGGCCCGGTTTCGCCTGACCCGGTGGCTTTATGCATTGTGCTGGAGTGGAGACGACCACCCCGGCCCGCTGATTGAGCGCGCGGCATCCTGGCTTGTCGTCAACAAGGTGCTGCTGCCGGGCGTCAGCGTCCTCGAACGTTTTGTGGGCCGCATCCGGGACCGCGCGCAAAAACGTCTTTGGAAACGTCTCGTTGCCGCTCTTGACGACAAACAGCGCGAGCGCATTGCCAAGCTGTTCGATGACACCGGCGAAACCAGTTTCGTTGCGCTTGACGCTCTGAGAGAAGTGCCAACCCAGAGATCTCCAAGCGAATTCCTGCAACACCTCGATCGGCTCGAAGCCATCCGCGCGTTCGATCTGCGGCCATCGCCGCCAAAGGGCGTCCCGGCTGCGAGCCTTGAGCGGCTGGCGCGGGTTGCGCGCGCGGGCAAGCCGTCCGCGATTGCCGCCCTTCAGGAACCGCGGCGAACGGCAACCGTGGCGGCGCTGTTCCATACGCTTGAAGCAGCGGCGCAGGATGATGCCGCCGAATTGGCTGAGGCCCTGATCACCGATCTCGTCAAGGATGCCGAAGCCGCCGACAAAAAGGCCAGGCTGCGAAGCCTCCGCGATCTCGATGATGCTGCGCTTCTGCTGCGTGATATGGCCAAGCTGATCTTTGAAGAGAATGCCCTGCCGCTGGATCAATGGCGTGACGCCCTGTTCGAGCGGCTTCCCCGCGACGATCTCGTGGCTGCGATGGACGAGGTCGACGCGATCGCCAGGCCCCGTGACGCCAAGCCCTATGCGGAGCTTCTCGCCCGATGGCGCAGGGCGCGCCGCCTGTTCTTCAACATCGCTACCAGGCTGGAAATGGATGCGGCGCCTGGCGGCAAGCCCGTGCAGGAAGCAATCCGCTACCTCGCGAAAATCGCCGACTGGTCCAACGCGAAGATGCGCGATGCGCCGACAGCGGCGGTCCCGAAAGCCTGGCAGCCACATGTGCTGGACGCGGAAGGCCACGTGACCGATCCCAGGGCCTACGTGTTCGCGGTCATCGATGCGTGGCGAGCCGCCGTAAAGCGCCGCGATATTTTCGCCAGTCCGGGCACCCGGTACGGCGATCCCAGACGCGGAATGTTGGACGGCGCAACATGGCAGGCGTCCAAGTTGGTGGTTTGCCGGGCGCTCAACCGCTCGCTCGATGCCGAAACCGAAATCGACGCCTTGGCGAAGCTGCTCGATGGCGCCTACCGCACTGTCGCGGATCGGGCGGCGAGCAACCCCGATCTGCGCTTCGAGACCGTCGACGGCAAAACCCGCATTGTCGTCACGCCGCTCGACAGGCTGGAGGACACGGAAGGCCTGCGCGCCCTGCGACCGGCCGTTCAGGGCCGCATGCCGAAGGCCGGCATGCCCGACCTGTTCCTGGAAATCATGCAGCGCACCGGCTTTGCCAAGGCCTTCACCCATCTCAGCGAGCGGCAGGCCAGGGTAGAGCATTTCGAGACCAGCCTGTGCGCTGCCCTGGTCGCCGAAGCGTGCAATATCGGCATCGAGGCGGTCAACCGGCAGGATGTTCCCGCGCTTCGCCGGGAGCGTTTGGCCTGGGTCAGCCAGAACTTCATCCGGCCGGAAACCATCGCGGCCGCCAGTGCGCGGATCGTGTCCGCCCATGCCGCGCTGCCGCTCGTCAAAATCTGGGGTGCCGGCGATGTCGCCTCGGCGGACGGCATGCGCTTCACCGCCCCGTCGAGCGCCATCCATGCCGGGCCGAACCCGAAGTATTTCGGCCAGTCCCGCGGCGTGACTTGGTACAATTTGTTGTCCAACCAGTTCAGCGGCCTGAACGGCATCGTCGTTCCCGGCACCCTGCGCGACAGCCTGGTGCTGCTCGCCCTTCTCCTCGAACAGGAGACCGAGCTGGAGCCGGTCGAATTCATGACCGACACCGCCGCATACTCCGATGCAGTGTTCGGCCTCTTCTGGTTGCTCGGCTATCAGTTCAGCCCGCGCCTGGCCGATCTCGGCGATGCCAGGCTGTGGCGGATCGACCGGAAAGCCGACTACGGTCCGTTCAACAGCGTCAGCAAGGGCACCATCAATCTGCCGCTGATCCGGGAAAACTGGCCGGATGTCATCCGCCTCGCCGGCTCGCTGAAACTCGGGCATCTCAAGGCGGCCGGCATCATGCGAACCCTTCAGGTGAAAGATAAGCCGACCACCCTGGCGCGCGCTCTCTCCGAAATCGGCAGGATCGCCAAGACAATTCACATCCTTCACTACGTCGACGACGCGGCGTTCAGACGGCGCATCCTGACCCAGCTCAACCATACGGAACTGCGCCATCGCCTCGGCCGGCGTATTCATCACGGCGAACGCGGTGAAATCAGGAGTCCGCTCCAACAGGGACAGGAAGAGCAGCTTGGCGCGCTTGGCCTCGCCCTCAATGCCGTCGTGCATTGGAACGCCATCTACATGCAGGAGGCCATCCGCCAGGTCAGGTCGGACGGCATGGATGTCAGCAACGACGACATCGCCCACCTCTCCCCGCTGATCTGGCGCCATCTCAACTTCCTCGGGCGATACGACTTCTCGCTGCCCGACACCGTTATGAACGGCAGTCTCAGGCCGCTCAGGAACCCTACTTCCGCATGGGACTTTTGAGTCGCCTTACGCCGGTTTTCTGTTCCGCTCAGCCGCACAGGCCAATTGGAGGTGCATGTTGCTGGCCGACTCGCCGCTGGCGTGATCCTCAGCAGATGCGCCTTTCGAATACGCTTGCAGAATCCACCCGGTTGCCCCATCTATCAGCCCAGATTGAGGCAATTTGAGAGGCAGCGATGTCCGACACAGCCTTCCTGCGGCAGGCCTCTGCCGATACCGGCTTGGTCGCCGCGGACCAGCTCAGCCATCTCTTGCATATCACCCGAGCCGAGTTGGCTGTCGCTGCCGGGCTGTCCCGCGACGCAGTCTCCAAATCGGCCCGGGTCGGATCGCCGGCGACCCAGGCGCGGCTGCGCGATATTGTCGAAATCATCAATCGGGTGCGTGCCTGGGCAGGATCGCCGCAACAGGCTTTCGCCTGGTATCGCTCACAGCCGCTGCCCTCCTTCGGCGATCAAACCGCCGAGGCGCTGGTGAAGGAAGGTCGGGGGGAGGCCGTCAAACGATACCTCGATCGGATCGCGGTCGGCGGCTATGCGTGAAGCTGACCGGGTTGGTCTACCGGGCGCATAATCCGCGCTGGTCCTTCGCGCCCTTGTCCGGAGCGGGCGCTGCCCGGCATGGCGGCCGTTTCAACGCAATGGGAGTGCCCGCTCTCTACACGACACGACGGATGGAGACGGCCTGGCTGGAGGCCCAGCAGGGCTTTCCATTTAAGGCCCAGCCGCTGACGATCTGCTCCTACGACGTCGATTGCGCTGACATCGCCGACCTGGGCGACCCGACGACCTGCAAGGCGTTTGGTGTCGATCCCGCGGATCTCGCCTGCCCTTGGGAAGATGTTTTCTCCCGTGGCGGTGAGCCGCCAAGCTGGCGCGTTGCCCGCGATCTGACGGCAACGGGGCATGCGGGAATGATTGTCCCGAGCTTTGCCCCAGGCGCCGGACCATCCGATCGCAATGTCATTTTCTGGGATTGGTCGGACGATCTGCCGCACCGCGTGCGGGTCATTGACGATGAGAGACGCCTGCCGCGCGACGATCGGTCGTGGGCGCAGGACGCGCCATGACGTGCACGGTTCGCGAGGATTGCCGCGGGCGCGGGCTGTCGTTGATGAATCAGCGGCCTTCGTCCGCGCGAGCGCGACGACACGGCGCAGGACGGGCTTCTGGGACGAGGATGCTTCCGAACCGTCGCCCAAACTGGTTGCCGGCCGGCCGAAGGTGACACCGATGCTCGACAGCCTTCTCGCCACCGATCACCCGAACGCCGTTGCGGCCGGCACCGCGCTGTTAGCGGCGGTCGAGCGTGCATCCGGCGCCATCGCACGGCTCGACCAGGCGCTCGACAATCATCCGCTCGTTGCGGCGTTCCTGTACCGGACGCGGCTGGAGGCGGTGCGCCGCCAAGCCGCCGTCGACGGCAACGGCATCGATCCCTGGCATCTGGCCGCGGTGCTGGAAGGGCTGCGCTTGCGTATGGATCACGCGCTGCGCATCGTCGATCGCGGCGCCATCTTCGATGCCGCCCGCACTGCGCTCGGCCACCATCAATGGCTCACGGTCCCTGACTTCGACCAGGAGGGCGAGGTGCAGGCAGCGGAACGGCACCTCACCATGGCGTCCGGGTCGAGCACGCTGCTCGGTGCGGCAACCCAGACGCATGCGTGGCTGCAGGCGGACGGCGCCCGTCCGCCGATCCGCGCGGCCCTCGTCCGGTTCTGGCGGCGGCAGGGTCTGCTGCGGGCGCCCGTGCCGTTGACCGGGCCGCGCGCGCTCTCCGCCGATGCGCCGGAGGAGCCCTCGGCCTGGATCTGCGCCTTCCTGGAAGCGCTTGCGGCCGAGGCCGGCGACTATCACCAGGTGCTCCGCGACCTCGAGCGCGGCTGGATCGCGGCGCGCCAGAAGGCCGAAGGCCGGCGCAGCACATCGCGCGCAGCCCTGGCCATCGATGTCCTGGCCGCCGCCCCGCTGCTGTCGGCGACGACGCTCGCGCGCGCGATCGGCATGTCGATCAAGAGTGCCACCATACTGCTGGACGGATTTGTCGCCGCGGACATCGCCGTCGAGGTGACGCATCGCTCGGCGCGTCGCCTGTTCGGCCTGAGCGGCATGGCGCCGGTGCGCGACGTGACCACGCCACCGCGCCGCCCGGAGGCCGGACGGGGGCGTGGCCGGCCGCCGCTGGCGCTCGAGGCGGAGATCGTTGATGCCCCGGTGGCGCCTCTGCCTCCGGTCGCCCGTTTCGAGCGGCCGGCCATCGACTACGCGGCACTGGAAGCCGCGATGGCCCATTGCGACGCGGTGATCCGGTCGACCAAACGCAGGCTCGACGGGCTTGCACCACGCGAACGCCGTGCTGCTGATGGCGACGATACGAGTGCGATCCGTCGCGCTGACGGCGGCCTGTAGGACAACTGGCGGCGGGCAAAGGGTCCTGCTGCGCAAGAATGGCCGATAACACGCGCTGCCTGCCATCGTTACGATGCCGGTAGTTCTGTTCGGCTCATCTGAGCCCCATTCCAGCTTGTTGCGCGTCCCTTCAGCCAAAGGTTGCGCTGAACAGGGATAGACCCGGCGCTTCGGCCTCGAACTGAAGCAGGTGCTCGCCGTAGCCCATCTTCGCGGATTGGCAGATGTTGCGTGGGCTAACGCATTAAAGATGCGTCTGCGGACCTGCAAAGGTCTTCACTACATTGGCGCTGTCGTGGGTGTGGCGGCGGTGGATATCCGGGGTGGCGGCTGGGCGGGAAGCTGAAGCTTCAGTGTCTCGATCAGCAATCGCATGTCCTTCGCCGGCTCGGTGTAGCGGGTCAGCAGAGTCTGCGGCCGTCTGTGGTCGGGACTTGCACGTCGATCATCTGCATTGCGGCGAAGGCGTCCAGCACTGCGCGCGGCGTCAGCCCCGGGGCCAGCGCACGCAGCCGCTGACGCAGCGTGGCGTGCAGGGCAAAGGCCAGGAACGCGATGAAGATATGCGCCTCGATCCGGCTTTCGAGCTGGTGGAACACCGGACGGATCGCCAGATCGCCCTTCAGCGTCTTGAACGCCTGCTCCACCTCGACCAGCCGGATGTAGTATTCCCAAAGCGTGCCTGGATCTTGCTTGGCGAGGTTGGTGCGCAGCAGGTAGCGGCCCTCGCGCAGCCGGGCCTTGCGCAGTTGCGCCCGGTCCAGAGTGTAGGTGAAGCTGGGCGCGGTGGGAGACACCTCGACCGTGACCAGCCGCCACGCGCTGGGTGCGCGGGCGCGGGCGCGGGCGGCGCCGAGGCGCATCAGCAGTTCCTCGCGGGTCAGTTCCATCGCATGCAACTGCTTCAGGCGCGACCACAGCCACTTCAGCTGCCGCTTACGCATCGATCGTTCCTTGGTGATGCGGTCGTGGCTTTCGGCGAAAACGTAGAGTTCGTTGTCTTCGCTCAGCAGTTTAACCTGAACGCCGGGGCGGGCCTGCTGCCAGTCCAATCCGGCCAACCGCTTTTGCAGCCTGGTCAGGCGGCCCTTCGGCGTGCCGACCAGGTATTGCACCGGCGGATCTGCCGCGCGCATCTCTTCCAGCACCGCCTCGGTGGGGATGCCGCGATCCATCAGCCAGGTGCGTCGCGCCTTGCCGTATTGGCGTTCGATGCGGGCGAGGAAGTCACGCAGTGTCGTGCTGTCGCTGGTGTTGCCGGCCATCACCTCGTAGGCCATCGGCAGACCGTCGGGTGTCACCACCAGCGCGATCACCACCAGCGCGCAGTCCGGACGGTGATCGCACTCTCAGCGATTCCCTTCATCACCGAAAGCTCGGCTTCATTGCGTCCAAGCCCCGCCGGCAACATCAGTATTCTCCTCAATCAATCTGCTTCTGGCCATGTCGACGGGGGTTATTGACCCAACGGATTTACGGCCACTTGCTAATCGCTAAGATATTTTATAGCGTCCGCTTCAATACGATGCAAACGGAATGGATTGCGATTGCCCCGACCTCGTGAGTTCGAAGAAGACGTCGCGCTCGAGGCTGCGATGCGGCACTTTTGGGCAGCTGGCTACGCTGCCACATCCGTGCGCGATCTTGGCGATGCCATGGGCCTGGGTCCCGCCAGTCTCTACAATGCCTTCGGCGACAAACGGACGCTCTTCACCCAGTGCCTTGATCGCTATCTAGATGCCAACATGCACGCCCGTATTGCGCGTGTGGAAACGACGCTGCCGCCACGTCAAGCGATCGAAGCTTTCCTGACAGAGATCGTTGAGCGCTCGCTTGAAAGCCGTCTCGGTTGCCTGCTGGCCAATGCGGCGCTGGAAGTGGCGCCGCATGATCCGGGGATTGCCGACGTGGTCGCGGATCGGATGGGCGAGTTGGAGGCCTTCTTTCGCCGTTGCGTCATCGCAGGCCAGCAGGACGGCACCATTTCGCCTGATGCCGATGCAGCCGACGTCGCTCAATTGCTGCTCACCACGGTGATGGGGCTGCGCGTTCTGGCGCGCGGTTATCCAAAGCGAACGGTTCTCGAAGGCGCCGCACGTCAGGCGCTTCGTCTACTTGGCGAACCTGGGCGAAAGCGAAAAAAATTCCCTGGTACATAAACTAGAGAGGACCCAAGATGATCCGCTTCTATTTCCATCCGACACCAAACCCGGCCAAGGTTTCCCTTTTTTTCGAAGAGGCTGACCTACCGTATGAGGTGGTGCCGGTTGACACCAGCAAGGGCGAACAGCACGTGCCTGCCTTCAGGAAGATCAATCCGAACGGTAAGGTGCCAGCGATTGTTGATACAGAAGGACCCGGCAGTCGAGAGGCCCGGGTCTTCGATTCCAGCGCGATCCTGCTCTATCTGGCGGACAAGACGGGAAAGTTCCTCGGTTCGCCGGAAGACCGGCCGGAATTGATCTCGTGGCTGTTCTTTATTGCATCGGGCCTTGGTCCATTCTCGGGCCAAGCGGTTCACTTCCAGTTCGCTGCGCCCGAAGGGATGGACTATGCGCGCAACCGCTATCGGCGCGAGGCAGAGCGCCATTATCAGGTAGTGGAAGATCATCTCGCCGGCCGCAGTTTCCTCGTAGGTGACGGTTACACGATTGCCGACATGTCGCTTTGGGGGTGGATTGACCGTGCGTCCCGCGTTCTGAAGAGTGACGACGACCCGCTTGCCCTCTATCCGAACATCAAGAAGTGGTTCGACACGATCGAGGCGCGCCCCGCCGTTGCACGCGCTCGCGCCGTTGGGAGGGATCACGCCTTTAAGCAGGAACGGGACGAGGAAGCGCTGCGGGCCCTATTCCCCTCGAATTATCCGGCCGTTGCTTAACGGGTCAAAGCCCTACCAACTCCCACTTCATCCGTGGAGCTTTAAACATGACCAGTTCGTCTGATTATACGCCCCCTAAGATTTGGACATGGAACAAAGAAAACGGTGGCCGGTTTGCGAACATCAACCGCCCTGTCTCCGGCGCCACGCACGACAAGGACTTACCGGTTGGCGGCCATCCACTGCAGCTTTACTCGCTCGGCACACCAAATGGGGTAAAGGTCACGGTCATGCTCGAGGAGTTGCTGGCCCTCGGTCATAGCGGCGCGGAATACGATGCCTGGTTGATCAAGATTGGCGACGGTGATCAGTTCGGTAGCGGTTTCGTGTCAGTGAACCCAAACTCCAAGATCCCCGCGCTGCTGGATCGCAGCGGCCCGAGGCCGGTCCGGGTTTTTGAGTCTGGGGCGATTCTGCTGCACCTTGCCGAAAAGTTCGGTGCGTTCCTGCCGACCGAGGCGGCTGCCCGCGCTGAGTGCCTGTCATGGTTATTCTGGCAGATGGGCAGTGCGCCTTATCTCGGCGGCGGCTTCGGTCACTTCTACGCCTATGCTCCGACGAAGATTGAATATGCAATTGATCGGTTCGCCATGGAGACAAAGCGTCAGCTTGACGTGCTCGATAAGCGCCTTGCAGACAGTGAATATCTCGGCGGCCCCGACTACACGATCGCCGATATCGCGGTCTTTCCCTGGTATGGTGGGCTGGCAAAGGGCTGGCTGTATGGGGGAGCCGAATTCCTGCAAGTTCAGGACTACAAAAATGTCCAGCGTTGGGCCGACGTGATTTTGGATCGACCAGCCGTGAAGCGCGGACGCATGGTGAACCGCCTCCAGGGTGAACCCTCAAGCCAGTTGCACGAACGACATGACGCTAGCGATTTCGAAATGAAGACGCAGGATAAGCTTGCGGCGACAAAATAGTCGACCTGCCCCAATGTTCGCGTTCACCCGAAGATTTAACAACGAGGGATCGGGAAATGGCTGAGCCTCACTCGGATCAGTCAGACGATTATTGTGCCAGTTGGCGGGTGCGTGCCCCGGCTAATCGCCAGGGATTGATGGATCAGCACGTCGCGCATGACCACGGATAGGTGATGCGGCCAATCCTTTACCCGCGGCAGGGAGTTAAGCGGCATGGACGGCATCAAGGCGCTCACGTTCGACACCGGAGGGACCGTGCTCGATTGGCACGCCGGCATCAGTCGCGCACTCGGACAGGCGGGGCAGCGATGCGGTCTGAAGCTCGACTGGCCGGCGATTGCAAACGAATACCGCCGCCGGTCGCTGGATAGGATGGTCGGCTCGGTCAGCCCGGGCTTCAACATCGATGACGTGCATCGCGATGTTCTGGACGAGCTGGTGATCGAACATTCGTCGACCGCCCTGAGCCGCCAGGACCGGGCGGAGATTGTGCGGGCGTGGCATACGCTGCGAGCATGGTCCGATTTCGTGCCTGCGCTGGACCGGATGCGCATCGCGTACCCGGTCTCATTCACTATCCTGAGCACTGCTCTCGTAATCGATGTTTCGCGGCTGAACGGCATTTCCTGGGACTGCGTGATCTGCTGCGAGATGCTCGATGTCTACAAAACCCAGCCAGAAGCCTACCAGCGCGCCGCCAAGCTGTTGCAACTGCGGCCCGACGAAATCCTAATGGTTGCGTGTCATAACTTTGACCTGCGCGCAGCGCGCCGGGAGGGCTATCGCACAGCGTTCGTGCGCCGGCCGCAGGAGTGGGGTGACGCGGGTTCACCCGACCCTGTTCCCGACCCGTCGATCGATTTGGTCGTCGATGATTTTCTCGCGCTAGCCGCTGCGCTCGGCACCTGAAGCAGAGAGACCACAGATATGGCAAGACTTGAGGACTTCGATGAACTGGGGCGAGACCTCACGAATCCCCTCATTTTCCTCTCCCACATCTGGCGTCAATACGGCTCTACTCCCTCCAGCATGTTGATTATTGTCGGATGCGAGGCGTGCCGTGGAGAAAGTGGATCGCTGGCTTGGTAGCCGGCTGAAGGACATTCAGGCGTTCATCGATACGGTGTATGGGCATGATCTGCATGCCAAGCGGGTCGCATCTCTGGCTGGCGCGACGCTGGGGGTCATGACCAGTGCCTCGCTGGCCGTGGCGATGATCGGACAGGCCCTGGCGCAGGCGCGCGGCTTGGTCACCAAGCACGCGATCAAGCAGGTCGACCGCCTGCTCAGCAACCAAGGTGTCGACGTCTGGGACAGTTTCGCCTGCTGGGTGCCGCATAGGGTTGGCGGCCGCAAGGCGATCGTCGTTGCCATGGATTGGACGGATTTCGATCATGATGGGCAATCGACACTCGCGCTCCATCTGGTCAGCGGGCACGGCCGGGCGACGCCACTGCTATGGGTAAGTGTCTGGAAAGACGAACTGACGGAGCATCGCAATGACTTCGAGGATGCCTGCCTCGCGCGGCTGAAAGAACTGGTCCCGCCGGATTGCGTCGTGACGATCCTCGCCGACCGTGGCTTTGGCGACCACAAGCTGTTCGCCTATCTGAAATCGCTCGGTTTTGGCTATGTCATCCGCTTCCGCGGCAATATCCATGTCATCGATGCCAGCGGTGAGACGCGCCCGGCGGCGCAATGGGTGGGCAAAGGCGGGCGGGCGCGCAAGCTGCGCGGCGCGCGGGTCACCGCGTCGCATGAATATCCGGTCGGCGCCGTGGTCTGCGTCCACGCCAAGGCGATGAAGGAGCCGTGGTGCCTGGCCGCGAGCGATGCCGAGGCGTCCACCGCCATGCTGGTCAACCATTATGCCAAGCGCTGGACGATCGAGCCGGGGTTCCGCGACATCAAGGACTTACGCTTCGGCATGGGCCTCGGTGCCACGCGCGTCGGCGAACCGACGCGGCGTGACCGTCTGCTGCTGGTCAACGCCTTCGCGATGGTGCTGCTGACGATGCTGGGCGCCGCCGGAGAGAGCCTCGGGATGGACCGGCTGCTCAAGTCAAACACCGCGAAGACGCGCACCCATTCGTTGTTCCGCCAGGGCTGCATGCTCTACGAGTTGATACCGACCATGCCGGAGCACCGCCTGTCACCGCTGATGGCCCGCTTCGCAGAGACCGTCTCGCAATCCCGTTCATTCAACGGAATGTTCGAGGTGGTCTGAAATGCGGGGATCGCTGAGGGGCGAGACTACTTTCTGTCCATGCCGATGCCAGAGTTCGAAAGCACCCCGTGGATCGACCCGCCACCTGTGGCGGCGGCTCGGATCGCACTGATTTCCACCGCCGGATTGCAGCGGCGAGGCGATCGGCCGTTTTCGGTGGACAGCGCCGATTTCCGCCTGATCCCGGGCGAGATGCCAGGCGCGGACTTGGTCATGAGCCATATCTCGACCAATTTCGACCGCACCGGCTTCCAGGAGGACGTCAACGTCGTGCTACCGCTCGATCGGCTGCGCGAACTGGCCGTCGTAGGGCAGGTCGGCTCCATCGCTTCGGTTCATTATTCATTCATGGGCGCCACGCATCCGGCGAAGATGCAGGCCACTGCCCGCCATTTGGCTGGTCTACTGAAGCAGGATGCGGTCGATATCGCACTTTTGGTGCCTGTCTGACCCGCTTGCACGCGCGCCGTGGGCGCGCTCAGCCACTACCTTGAACAGGAAGGCATTGCCACCGCGGGCATTAGCCTGATCCGGCCGCACACCGAGAAGATCCGGCCGCCCCGAGCATTATGGGTGCCCTTTGAACTCGGGCGGCCCTTGGGCGTGCCAGGGGACGCCGCGTTCCAGACTCGGGTGCTGCGTGCACTAATGGACATGCTCGACTCCCCATCCGGCCCCGTTCTGCGTGACTATCCGGAGGATGCGCCCGCCCTGCCCGTATCGGATGAAACGAACGGCTGGTCATGCCCGGTCAGCTTCGACCGTCCCCCGATCGCGGAAACGCTGAGTGGCGCGGTCCATCGGGAAATTTTGCAACTACGGCCCTGGTATGATCTCGCCTTTAAACGGCGCGGTCGATCCACCTTCGGCGAGGCCGGCCTGACGATAAAGCAGGTGGCGGATTTTCTGCTGGCGTGGGCAACAGGGCAAGAGCCGGAGAGCCCACATACGCAGCTGTCGTCGCCGCAACTGCTTAAGCTCGGAGCGGAGGAACTGAAAGTGTTCTATCTGGAGGCGGTCGCCGCTCAACCCGGGGTTATGAGCGGCCGACGTGCAGCAGACTGGTTTTGGGGCGAAACCGCGGCATCCCGACTCTTTGTTGCGCTGCGCGAGGTTTGTATCAATGCGGCGGAGCCGGACATACGGTGGATGGGTCGCAACCTGATGGTGCCGCGGGACCAATGGTCGCGCTTCGGGATTGACGACCGCTGGTGGAAAGCTGCCGGGCAACCCGACGCAGGGGCAGTGTAGCAATTTGAACACTATCCTGAATAACGCATGGAAACTCGGACAAGAAGATTGGCGGACGAAGGGAAGGGTTGGAGAAGAACTTTTAGTGGAGGCCGTAATCGCCCTCTCGTTCCGCACCATTATCCGCGGATATTGTCAGATACATCGCGCGGCAAAGGATCTTGGGATCTCTGAGCTGGACTTCGGCCCTTTCACGCTGCGTAGCAAGCGATATCGATCAACGTGTTGAGCATGGGTGCTGAGGTATTTGCGACATCACGGTCCGACCTCGACCTGCGCGAATCCCAGGGCAATCGGGTGAAGGAGTGCGTGACAAACGTCTAAAGTGCTGAACCCATGTCAGTCCTCGATTGGTTCGGCGGGGAATGGCCATGGACGGCGCGGCAACGGACTGTGCGACATTGGCCGAGACGGTTGTCTTTCTGTGTCGGGAGTGTCCGATCCTCTGTGTAAACGGCTCCATGGCCATTGTCCGTATCACTCGGTCAGCTAGCTGACCGAGTGATACGGTCGCCAAACAAAATCATGAACTGCAGCTTTGCCTCCGGCCAGGCGATGGCCGGCTTCCAACGCAGGCCGGCATTTTGGATGGCCATGTATAGCAACTTCAGCGCCGCCTCGTCAGAGGGGAAGCTGCCGCGCGTCTTGATCACCTTGCGCAAGCTCCGGTTCAGGCTCTCCACCGCGTTTGTCGTGTAGATCATCTTCCTGATCGCCGGCGGGAAGGCGAAGAATGGCACCACATACGTCCAGGCGCGGCGCCACATGGGCGCGATCATCGGGTAGCGCTTGGCCCAAGGACTGGCCTCGAACGTGTCCAGCGCCGCCTCGGCGGCCTCGGCCGTCGCGGCCTGGTAGATCGCCTTCAGCGACGGCATCAACGCCTTGCGGTCCTTCCAGCTGACCGTCTCGAGCGCGTTGCGGATCAAATGCACGATGCAGGTCTGCGTCGTGGTCCGCGGGAACACCGCCTCGATCGCATCGGGAAACCCCTTCAGACCATCGACGACCGCGATCAGGATGTCCTCCACACCGCGGGTCTTCAGTTCGTTCAGCACGCCGAGCCAGAACCGCGCTCCCTCGGTCTGCTCGACCCACAGCCCCAGCACCTCCTTCTCGCCCGACCACGTCAAGGCCAGCGCAACGTAGACCGCCTTGTTCTTGACCACCCCGTCATGGCGGATCTTCACCCGCAGGGCGTCCAGAAACACCACCGGATAGACCGCCTCCAGCGGGCGGTTGCGCCACGCCAGCACGTCCTCGTGCACCGCGTCCGTCACACGGCTGATCAGGTCGGGCGACACCTCTACCTGATACATCTGCCGAAGGTGCGCCTGCACGTCGCGCACCGAAAGCCCGCGCGCATACAGGCTGATGATCTGGCCGTCGAAACCTTCCAGCCGCGTCACCCCCTTCGGCACGATCGCCGGTTCGAACGTCCCGTCGCGGTCGCGTGGCACCGACAGCGTCACCGCGCCCTCGTCCGTCAGCACGGTCTTCGCCGTGTGCCCGTTGCGGTTGTTGGCGCCGCGCCGGCCGGACCGCTCGCCCTTCTCGTAGCCAACGTGCTCAGACAGCTCAGCGTTCAAGGCGCGCTCGAGCAGGCGCTTCTTCAGTTGGCGGAAGATGCCGTCCTCGCCGAGCAGATCGGAGGGTTTCTCGTAGCCAGACAAAAGCTCGTCCAGCACTTCGGGTCGTATGTCTCTCATCGTGGGTCTCCCTTGGGTTAAGGAAGCCACGGAAACCGACTTACACAAAGGACCTGACACTCTCCGTTCGACTGCTAGCCAAGCTGGTCTCTAGCCCCCACCGATAAGGACCGCCCGGCTTCCCGCACGTTCGAGATATGGTCGGAAGCGAGATGTGAATGCCTGTGCCCGCGCGCGCTGACCGAGCCACCACGCGGCAGATCGTGGTGGCTATTCCAGTTCGTGACGAGGCGGAGCGCATCGCGGCCTGCCTTACGGCTCTAACCTGCCAAACGCATCTTCCGACAGCGGTCGTGCTGCTGTTGAACAACTGCGCTGATCAAACCGACAGGGTCGCACGGCGTTTGGCTCTGCCCTTCTGCCTGGATCTGCAGAGGGTAATGCTGCCGTCCCACGAAGCGAATGCCGGGACGGCGCGCCGGCTTGCTATGGAGCACCCGGCTCTTTCGGCAGGCCAAGACGGGATCGTCATGACAACGGATGCCGATACCGTGGTCCCACCCGACTGGATCGCGCTGAACATCCGCGCATTGGCAGCTGGGGCCGATGCGGTCTGCGGCCAAGCCGTATTAGATCCACAGGATGCTGCCTTGATCCCATCTCATCTGCATGACGACGATGTATTGGAATACCACTACGCCGATCTTCTGGACGAGATTGCTGCAGCCCTTTGTCCCGATCTGGCGGACCCAGACCGCGTCATGCTGAGGCATCTGGCGCCAGCCTGGCGATCACCGTAACCGCATTCCGCCTGTGTGGTGGCGTGCCGATGACCCAGCCATTCGTGTCACCGTCTCTGGTCGTACGGTGGGACGAGCACCTGGGGGAATGGCTTACACGAGGCTCTGTCGCATGGGGCATCAGGATGAATTTACCGACGCTGGGCTGGAGCCGGCAAGCGATGCCTTTCGTCGTGCCGACTTCCGTCAGCGCATTCGCATCGCCTGGGCGGACGGCGTCGCTGATCCAGAACTTGCGGCTGATTTGCATCTCTCGTTGGCCGCCTTAGAGGACTATTTGCGCGCGCGATACTTTGGCAAGGCCTGGGCGCAGACCGAACACCAAAGTCCCATGCTACGCCGGCGTCTTTCATCGACACCATAGACCAAAATGCCAAGGCTGTCGCTAGCGCGCGCGGTTGACATTTGTGCTTAATCCAGCCCTACTCTCGATTCAGAAGAAGAATATCTTGGGGAGGATCGGATGCGTGCATCGCGTCGGGCAATATTACAAACCGCCGCTGTCGCCGGTTTGGTGCGGAACGCATTTGCCGCGGACGCCATCAAGATAGGTATGCCCGTAGCATTAACCGGGCCGGCGGGCAGCATCGGCGAACAAATGCGTCGCGCGTGTGAGTTCTGGGCCAAGCAGGTGAACGCGAAGGGTGGCCTGCTGGGTCGGCCGGTGGAACTCGTGATCGAGGATACCGCGATGAACCCGGCCACCACCGTTCGCATTGCGCAGGAGATGGTGGAACGCAGCGGTGTTCGCCTGATCACCTGCATTGTCGCTTCCAACGAGGCATTGGCGGTGGTGCCGAAGCTTGCTGAGTGGAACACGATTTTTATCTCTGGCGACAATGGCGACGGGCGTCTGACCGGCGCGTCGCTGGTGCCGAATTTCTTTCGTCCCAACACATCCGGTCCGATGGCCACGCGCGCGGTCGCGCTTTGGTTGCGCGGTTCACCCTTGAAGAAATTCTACGGCATCGGCATGGATTATGCCTGGGGCCACAATTCGATGGAGGTGTTTGCAACCGAAATGAAGCAAGCCGGCAAGACATTCGTGGGCGCGGTCTTTTCGCCGACCGGAACAAAGGACTTCTCGACCTATATCACCAAGATACGGCAGTCGGGTGCCGACGCTTGCTACCTGGTTCTGGCGGGGGATGACAACAACGCCTTCCTGTTGCAGGCCAAGCAATATCGTCTGGCCGACAAGGTGCAGTTGCTGACTGAACAGGTCGATGAAATGTCACTAAATGCGACAGGCGACGCGGCGGTCGGATTGATCGGTGGCTCGCGCTATTCGCCGAGTCTCGACAACCCGGGGAACAAAGCGTTCGTCGCCGCCTGGAAAGCCGAATACCGCCGACTGCCGTACATGTTCGAGGGCGATCAATATCAGTCCTGCGTCGTCCTGCAGGCCGGCATCGAGAAGGCCGGCAGTATCGATGCGGCGAAGCTGCGTCCCGCTCTGGAGGGTTTGGTGGTGGATAGTGTCAAGGGCCGCATCGTGATGCGCGCCTGCGATCATCAGGCGGAGCAACCCGGCTTCATTGTCAAGGCGGAGAAGCAAGCGGGCGCAGAACATCCGGTGCCCGTGGTAATCGCGACATACCGGCCCGACCAGGTGACGCCACCTTGCAACAAGATGGAATACAACGACTGATCTCGGATGGACCTGCTGCCGTTTCTGCTGGTGCAGTGCCTGAATGCGTTGTCTCAGGCCGCTCTGCTGTTTTTCCTTGGGGTTGGACTGACGCTGATCTTCGGGATCATGCGGATCGTCAACTTCGCCCACGGCACGTTCTACATGGTTGGGGCGTTCCTGGGATACTCGGTGGCGCGTTTCACCGGCAGTTTCTGGGTGGCGCTGGTGATCGCCCCGGTGATCGCGGGCGTGATTGGCGCGGCGTTCGAGATGGGACTGTTGCGGCGTCTCTATCGGCGTGATGACAGCGCATTCCTGATGGTGACGTTCGGGCTGACCCTGGTCGGCGGTGAACTCATCCGGCTGGCATGGGGCGCCGATGCGCTGCAGCTGGAGGTGCCAAAGATGCTCTCCGGCATCGTGTTCCTGTGGGACGAGCCATTTCCGGTTTACCGGCTGTTCCTTGTCGGGGCTGGCGTGATTATTGCTCTGTGTATCTGGCAGTTCCTGGAAAGAACGCGGCTGGGATTGCTGATCCGCGCGACCAGCCAGAACGCCGAGATGGTGCATGCCCTCGGCGTTGATGTGCACCTGGTACGATCGGGCATCTTCGGCATCGGCTGTGGTTTGGCCGCTCTGGGCGGGGTGCTGGCGGCACCTCTGGTGACAGCGTCCCTGGGGATGGCAGGAAACGCGATCATCGATGCCTTCGTGATTGTTATTATCGGTGGGATGGGAAGCTTCCTGGGTTCCCTGCTGGCGGCTGTGCTGGTGGCATTCGTTCAGGTCTTCGGCGTGTATTATTTCCCCGGTTTCGCCATGGCGGCGACGTACCTGCTGATGCTGCTGGTGTTGGTCGTCCGGCCGGGTGGGCTACTGGGCAGGGAGGTCTGAATGCGGCTGTTCATTCTGGTCGCACTAGTTCTTGTAGCAGCCCCTCTGGGATTGCCGCTGTTCGCGATGACGCTGCTGACCGAGGCCCTGATCCTTGGGCTGCTGGCGATGAGCCTCGATCTGATGGTGGGCTACACGCGACTGATTAGCTTCGGGCACGCAGCGGCGTACGGGTTGGGCGCCTATGCTTCAGGCTACTTGTTGCTGCACACGGGATTGCCGTTGCCCTTCGCGGTACTGATGGCTTCAGCGTTGGCGGGGATCGTGGCGGTCGGGATCGCCTGGGTTTTCACACTGGCAAAGGGCGTTTCGTTCTCGATGCTGACCTTGGCGTTCGCGCAGTTGCTCTACGCGGTGGCCTTCAAGTGGACGTCGGTCACCGGGGCATCGGACGGTCTGGCGGGGATACCGCGGCAAGCGGGACCGTTTGGAATAACGGTCTTCCAGACGAAGACCGGGTATTACTACCTGGTATTGGTTTGTCTGCTGGGGGCCTATGTGTTCTGCCATTCCCTGGTTCGATCGCCGTTCGGCGCGGTGCTGCGGGGGATCCGGGAAAACGAGGCAAAGACGCTTTCGCTGGGGTACAATACTCGGCTCTACAAGATCGCGGTGGTGGCGGTATCATTTGCCCTGGGCGGACTGGCGGGGGCACTGTATTCGCCGTTCGCCGGATTCGCGAACACGGATTTGCTGTTCTGGCTGTTCTCCGGTCAGGTCTTGATCATGGTGATCGTGGGCGGGCAGGGGACGCTGGTCGGGCCGATCCTTGGGGCGGCATTCTATTTGCTGCTGCAGCAAATACTCAGTCTCTATACCGATTCCTGGGCGCTGTTTTTCGGCCTGATCTTCATCGGATTCGTGATGTTCGCGCCGGATGGCATTCTGGGGCTGCTGACCCGGCGGGCAAGGGCCTGATGGCGCTGCTGGAACTCGATGGGCTGACGAAGCGCTATGGCGGCCTGACGGCGGTCAACAACGTAACGATGCGGGTGGAGGCCGGGGAAGTCCGTGCCGTCATCGGGCCGAATGGCGCAGGCAAGACAAGTCTGTTTCACCTGATCTCCGGGGTCATCGCGGTTTCGGCGGGCGATATCCGCTTTAACGGACGATCATTGGTCGGTCAGTCGTCGCATCGCCGGTGCCAAGCCGGGCTGTCGCGGACGTTTCAGTTGACGTCGCTTTTCCCGACGATGACCGCCCTGGAAAATTGCCGCCTCGCCGCCCAGGCCCGGTTGAACAGGCGATGGCAGCCTTATGGCGGCGCCGCAACGTTTACCCAGGCTGCGGCTCGTGCGAATGAGGCGCTGGAGCGGCTGGGGTTGACTGACGTGGCGGAGCGGCCGGCTGGATTGTTGTCGCACGGCGATCAGCGGTTGCTGGAGGTAGCGATGGCGCTGGCCCAGCGGCCGCTTGTGTTGTTGCTGGATGAACCGACCCAGGGATTGTCGGTGGAGGAGACAGTGACGGCGGTCGAAACTCTGGCCGGGCTTTTTGCCGACGAACGGCTGACCGTGCTGCTGGTGGAGCACGACATGGAAGTGGTGTTCCGGCTGGCGCGGAAGATCACGGTGATGCACCGGGGCAGCGTGATCGCGGACGATGAGCCCGCGGTGGTGAAGGAAGATGCGGCGGTGCAAGGGGCCTATCTGGGTGGCTACGCCTGATGCTTCGGATCGAGGGACTGAACGCGCGTTACGGTGCCAGCCATATTCTGCAAGGAGTCGATCTCACGGTCCCGCGCGGGCGGATCTGTGCGGTGCTCGGGCGGAACGGGGTGGGCAAGACGACCACCATGCGCAGCATCATGGGACTGGTCCCGCCGATGTCCGGACGTGTGCTGCTGGATGGACAGGATATCGCCGGATGGGCGCCGCATCAGGTGGCCCGCGCCGGTGTCGCGTACGTGCCGGAGGGGCGGCTGATCTTTCCGGACCTGTCGGTGCTGGAGAACATCCGGGTAGGGGAGCGTCGACCCGCCAAGGTTTGGACGGTCGACCGATTGCTGGGGCTGTTCCCCGCGTTGCGGGAACGATCGGCGAATCGCGGGTGGCAGTTGTCTGGCGGGGAGCAGCAGATGCTTGCCATCGCCCGGGCACTGGTCAGCGATCCGCGGGTTGTACTACTGGATGAACCAAGCCAGGGGTTGGCGCCGTTGGTTGTTCGAGAACTGGCGGGGGTCATCCGGATGCTTTGTGCCGAGGGCGTGACGGTTTTGTTGATTGAACAAAACATGAAGCTGGCCGAGGCAGTGGCGGACGAGCTGCATATCATGGTCAAGGGGCGGATTGTTTATGGTGCCTCGCCCGAGGTTTTTCGCGCCGAGGAGGCGTCGATCCGGGGGCGGTACCTAACGGTTTAAGCGCAATCGCCTGAGTTCGACTTTGGCCATCTCACACCCTACGAGGGTTCCGCCAGATCTCGCGCCAGAGGATCCTGTTCAGATGACGACGGCCGGGGTATAGGCGCCGCCGGCCAGGGAGCGTGGGATAGATGCCGTGCATTGGGTGCGGCTCGACGGCCGTTTCGGAACGGACCGAGCGGACCGCACAGGGCTACCGCCGATTTCGCTGTCGCGACTGCGGCAAACAGTTCAACGAACGCAGTGAGAGCCTGCTGAACCGGACGCAATACCCGTCCGACGTCATCGCGCTCCTGGTGCTCTGGCGGTTGCGCTACAAACTCAGCCTGCGCGACCTGCCGGAGATGTTCCTGATCCGCAGCATCGTGTTCAGTCATGAGGCCGTCCGCGACTGGGAGGCCAAGCTCGCGCCTGGATTAGCTGAAGGTCTGCGCCGCCGCCGACGTGGCAAGGTCGGGAAGAGCTCGTACGTCGACGAGACCTACATCAAGGTGCACGGGCACTGGCGCTATCTGTATCGCGCCATCGATTACAGCGGCGCGCTGGTCGACGTGATGTTCAGCGAGCACCGCGACATGGCGGCTGCGAAGGCGTTCTTCCAATCCGCCAAGATCGTCACCGATGTTACCCCGGATCGGGGACCACGGATGGCCACGATAGCTACCCCCGTGCGATCCGGACAACGTTGGGTGGAGGCGTGAAGCACCGCACCAACCGCTATCTCAACAATCGACTGGAGCAGGATCACCGTGGCATCAAGGGCCGGTATTAGCCGAATCGCGCCTTCCGCGAACTCGGCCGGGTCGAGCGGACGCTGTTCCTGTTACGCTTCATCTCCAGCACTGAAGTCCGCCGGGTCATTCGCGCCGAAACCACCAAGATCGAGACCTACAACGAATTTCTCGACTGGGTTTGCTTCGGCGGCCCGGTGGTGAAGAGCGGTGATCCGGTCGAGCAGGAGAAGCAGCTCAAATACGCCAGCCTCAAATACGCCAGCCTTGTCGCCAATGCAGTAATGCTGTCCAACGTTGCGGACTTGACGGAGGTCCTCGGCGCCATGGCAAACGACGGGCACCTCGTCACCGCCGACCTGGCCGCTTGCGTCAGCCCCTATCTCCGAGAGCATATCCGCCGCTTCGGCAGGTTCTCCCTCGACATGGCCGACCTGCCGGAACCGCTCAATCCGCAGCCACTGCCATTCGAAGCCGCCTTGTGACCACTTTTTACGCGTATCTTCAACTTACCCCAAGGATGCCACCACGGCGCTGCGCAAAGCCGGCTTCCGTTACAGCAAGGTGATGCAGCACTGGGAGGGCCTGGCCCGCTTCGACGAGGCCTGCACCCTCGCCAAGGCGCATGGCGGCACGGCCCGGCGCGTCGGCAGCACCGCAGGGCTTCCGGGAGAAACGGAGACGGCGGAGGCCACGGAGTGATCCAGCGCGCCGGCTATGACTTGCTGCGGATCGTCCTCCGCTACGCCGTCCAGCTCTGGCCGCTGTGGCTGTTCTGGTGGGCCTGGTCGTACTCGGACGCCTTCTGGCGCGACACCGTGCTCGTCGGCTCCGCCCATATCGGCGGTCTCACCCCGGGGCAGATGAGCTGGCAGCAATACGCACTTTGGCGCGCCTGGCCGGTCGCCTCCCTGTTCGGGCCGGCCCTGCTGATGGTCGCCGGCATCATCGTCTATCGCACCCGCCTGCTCGGCCGCCTGATGGGCATCGGCGGCATCGCCGGCATGGCCATCGCCACGGTCATCACCGTCCGGCCGGAGGCGCTGCGCCTCGCCGACCTCTATGGCCGGGGCTATGCGCTCAATGACGTGCTGCACAACTCCGACGCCTCTATCGTGCTGGCCGGCGCGTTCGGCATCTTGATGGTAGTGGGCGGCATTGCTAGCCTAACTCGCCCGTTTCCTGTGGGGAGCCGCGGCAAGCCCCTGCTCCAGCGCGCCCGCTCCGACAACTTCGGCCACGCCGCCTGGCTCTCGATGCGCGATGCGCAGAAGCTCTTCCCCGTTCCAGACCCAGCCTATGGCGGCATCGTCGTCGGCGAAGCCTACCGGGTCGATGAGGACCGCGGCGCCCGCGTGGCCTTCGATCCGGCCAAGCGCGCCACCTGGGGCCGCGGCGGCACCGCGCCGCTGCTGGTCGATCCCTGCCGCACCGGCCCCACCCACGCGCTCGTCATGGCCGGCTCGGGTGGCTTGAAGACTACCTCGGTTGGCATCCCCACCCTGCTCACCTGGACCGGCTCCGTCGTCGTGCTCGATCCCTCGCAGGAGATCGGCCCCATGGTGGCCGAGCACCGGCGCCAGGCCATGGCGCACAACGTGGTCACCCTGGACCCGGCCACGGCCAAGACCTCCGGCGTCAACGTGTTGGACTGGATCGACATCGCCTCCCCGCTCGCAGAAAGCCATGTCGCCGCTGTCGTCGGTTGGATCACCGGCGAGAACCGTCCCGGCACATCGGGCAGTGGGGAGTTCTTCAAAGGCAGCGGCCAGGACCTGGTCGCCTGCCTGCTCGCCGACCTGCTGTGGGACCCGAGTTTTCCGCCGGAGCGCAAGACGCTGCGCACCCTGCAACGCCGGTTGGTCACGCCCGAGGACCAGATGCGCGAACTGCTCGGCACCATCTACGAGCGCTCCGCCTCCGCCATGGCGCGCGATCTCGCCGGCACGCTCAAGGGCGCGGTCGCGGAAACCTTCTCCGGCATCTACACCAACGCCAACCGCGACGCGCGCTGGCTGTCCACCGCCGCCTATGCCGACCTCGTCTCCGGCGGCGCCGAGGGCGCGCTGCCGGCCATGCGCACCGGCGACCTGGTGCTCGGCAAGACCACGGCCTTCCTGCAAATCCCGCTCACCGTGCTGCAGACCACCCCCGCCGTCGGCCGGGTGCTGGTCGGCGCCCTGCTCAACGCCGCCTACCAGGCGGACGGCCGCGTCAAGGGCCGTGTGCTGTTCCTGCTCGATGAGGTGGCCCGGCTTGGCTACATGCAGGTGCTGGAGCAGGCCCGCGACGCCGGCCGCAAATACGGCATCACCCTGCTGCTGCTCTACCAGTCGCTCGGCCAGCTCGTCGCGCAGTGGGGCCGCGAGGGCAAGCAGGCCTGGTACGACAGCACCTCCTGGCGGCTATTCGCCGCCGTGCAGGACCCCGACACCGCCAAGGAACTCTCCGCCATGTGCGGCGAATACGGCGTGGTCGCCACCAGCCAGGGCGACACCGAGGGCAGCCAGGCCCGCTCCGGCATCGCCTCCAGCAGCTCGGGGCGCTCGGAGAACCGTTCGGAGGTCAAGCGCGCGCTGATCAAGCCGGACGAGCTGACCCACGACACCCGCACCGACGAGGCATTCGTGCTGGTGCGCGGCAGCAAGCCGCTGCGCTGCGGCCGGGCCGTCTGGTTCCGCCGCCTCGAGTGGGCTGGCCTGGTCGGGGCCAACCGCTTCCATCGTGATGACCGGGACGCGGCGGACTGACCATGCAGTGGTCGCTGTTCCGCGTGCTGGGGGTCCTGGCGGGTGCCTGGATCATCTGGGCGCTGCTTAACCAGTTCGCGGGCATCCTGTTCCTGCTCTGCGCCGCCGTGGCCGGCTGGCGCCTGTGGCAGGCAGCAGCCGCCATGCCCGGACAGCGCAGGCCTGCCGTCAATCGGCCGCCTCCCCCAAGGCCACGCCAGCAGGACTCGGAAGATCCCTCCCCTGCCCCGGCCGTCGCCTCCGTCTCGCGCAGTTCGCGCTCGTTGGATCGCGCCTTGGCCGAGTTGGACGGCATGGTCGGCCTCGCCTCGGTCAAGGCGGAGGTCCGCAAGCTGATCGACGTGCTGGCCGCGGAGCGCGAACGCGCCCGCCATGGCCATAAGGGCGAGCCGCCGGCCTTGCACTGCGTGTTCCTGGGCAACCCCGGCACCGGCAAGACCACCGTCGCCCGGCTCATGAGCGAGATCCTGCACGGCCTGGGCTACCTCAAGCGCGGCCACCTGGTCGAAGCCGACCGCTCCACCCTGGTCGCCGGCTATATCGGCCACACCGCCATCCGGGTGCGCGAGACGGTGCAGACGGCGATGGATGGCGTGCTGTTCGTCGACGAGGCATACAGCCTGGCCAGCACCGGCCCGGGCGGCAGCAACAACGATTTCGGGCGGGAGGCGATCGACACCCTGCTCAAGCTGATGGAGGACCATCGCGGGCGGCTTTGCGTCGTGGTCGCCGGCTACACCGGGGAGATGCGCCGCTTCCTGGACAGCAACCCCGGCCTGCGCTCGCGCTTCACCCGCACCATCGACTTCGCCGACTACGCCGCGCCCGAGCTGGCGGCGATCTACCGCGGTCTGGTGGCGGCGTCCGGCTTCCACCTGGCCCCGGACGCGGAAGACGCGCTGATGGAGGCGTGCGACCGGATGCTGCGCGCGCGGGCCGAGACCTTCGGCAATGGCCGCGACATACGCACGCTCTGGGAGCGCACCCGAGAGGCACAGGCTGGTCGGGTAATGCGGCGCGCGGACCGCACGGCCGATGACCTGGTGACCATCGAAGCCGTCGATATCGATGCCGCGGCGGCGGTCGGGACGGCGGCATGACCATGCCGGCTGCTGCGCGAGGCTTGTTCTACCGCCTGGCGGATGCTGCTCCTGTCGCATGGCGGGAGGACCGGCTGTTCCGGGGCGCCGTGATCGGCGCCGGCATCACGCTGGCCGTTTTCCTGGTGCGGCCAGGAGTCTCGCAACAGGACAGGCAACTGCCGCCGCTGGATACGTCCTCGGCCGGGATGCCGGCTCTCCTGAGCCCGTCTGGGCGGGGCATGGCGGTTCCGACCCAGAGGCCGCCCGTTGAGGTGCCGAGTATCGTGCCTGGCCACCCTCTGGATGACGTCACAGTCGTACCTACGCCGGACGGCGACCGGTTTGGCACCTTCAAGCCTGGAAGTCACCCATGATCCGTCCAGCTCTTCTCCTGTCAGCCTCTTTGCTGGCCTTGCCCCTGGCGACGCGTGCGCAGACACCGGCACCGACAACACCGCCCGGTCAAAGCCAACTCGATCGCATCGAAAGCAAGCTCGACGAGGTGTTGCGTCGGCTTGGGCAGCCCCGATTGCAGCCTTCTGGGGCTGCTCAGGGACAGGTAACGCCATCTGGCGGCCAACTCCCCTCTCCTGCCCCGAATGAAGCTCCTGCCGCCGCTGCGCAGGCGTACAAGCCCGGAGCACTGGTCATCGCCCATGCGGCCCCGAAGGATGTGAACAGCCTGTCGGAGGTTCCGGCCGACAGCGTGGGCGGCTTTGTCTACGAGGGCGGCCCGATCGCCTTCACCGACATCCGGACCCGGGGCGTGCGCTACGCCGGTCCCGTCGGCGCGGAAATCCAGGGTTGGCTGAAAGCGAAGGAAGCAGGGCGCTACGAATTGGGCACCGATTTGACGGCGCACTTCAAGGTCGGCGCCGTCATTGCGCCCACTTGCTTTCTGCAAGCTTGGCTAGAGGATCGCAGCCTCGATCAGCGTTCTACCCTTGTCAGCCATCCTGGTAGCCAACAGGCGGAAGCGTCCCTCGTGCTGGGAGCCGAACTGCAACCCGGCATCTATCGGTTGCGTGTTTGGACTGCCTGCACTGCCCCGCAAGACGTCAACACGACCTCCGAGCTGCTCCTAAAAGCTCCTTCCGAACTGAACTTGCGGCCTGTCACCGGGAGCGATCTGCTGCACAGAGAAAGCTGATAGTAGCTAGCAGCTATAATCTACCATCTACGTGATGTGAGCCTCGTCGGCTGCAAGTTTGCTGGCCGTGGCCGTTCTGGAACAGGCGCTGGCGAGGGTAACAGGGTCAACGCATCGTCATCTACCCTCACCTGGGCCTCTGGGTATGCCGCCAACGCTAACGCAAGCGCCTCACGGGCATGGACTTTGAACTGCCGTGGCAAGGCAAATCCTGCACCGAACTGCCGGTACACTGCTGGCCAAGGCACGCGTGTAGCGCGGGTCAGGTGATGAAGTCGGTATGCAAGCCAGATGTACAAGTCGATTGCCATGCTCCGGCCGGACATGGCCCGGATGGCACTTTCTCGAACTGGAAGTGGATGACGAACGAGAGACTCATAAAAAACTTCGTCGAGCACCACTGTTTCGCGCCAAAGCAAGAATTGGCTGCCTGTATCACGACTAGGGAGAATGGCTTCTCGAACAAAACTTCCGTTCATTACCGCCTCGCCGCCATCTGCGACCCGATAGAAAGTAAGCCGACAAAGGCTTAGACGACGACTCTGTTCGCGAACTGCTTCATACCCCTTACCACCACTATTTAAGCCCATGGCTTTCAGCCAACTGTGCATCGACCGACCTAATTCTACTTCGCGTGACCGAGTTTTGATTGCCTCTGTTTGAAGATATAGAAGTATAAGACGCGCAACGTAACCGAAAGGAATTCCAACGACTGTTCCGTCATGGCTTTTGCCGCTTTCAATCCGCAGCCTAATGTCAGCACTGTCCCGCACCCATTCGACAGCGTCTGTGCGTTTGTGGGGTAAGGCTGTCATAGCGAAGCCTGCGTGGATATATCCTGGAGCAGCCTCTTCATCTGAGAGGACACGATGCGCGGCTTCTACACACCGCCTGTCGAGCACTGTTGTTGCTAGGGCGTGTCGTCAAATAGCTAGAGCCTTCCAGGTCGCGGTGAGTCTGAACTGCAACATCTGGGCAAAAAGAGATGCGACAAAGTGCGCAGGGGATTCCGGCGCGCAGCATTCTCCGATTCCTAAGCGGTCAGCTTTGGAGGCTGACCGATGTGGCGCTATGGACTGCGTGATGACCAGTGGGATCGGATCGAGGCGTTGCTGCCCGGGCGGCCAGGCTGGGTGGGAGTAACCGCGGCGGACAACCGCCTGTTCGTCGAGGCTGTGCTCTACCGCTATCGCGCCGGTCTCCCGTGGCGTGACCTGCCGGAACGCTTCGGCGACTGGAAAAACGTCCATCGGCGCTTCAGTCGCTGGGCTAAATCCGGTGTTTGGCACAGGGTCTTTCAGCATCTCTCGGCTGATGCCGACAATGAATACGCGATGATCGACAGCACCATCGTGCGCGCTCACCAGCACAGTGCCGGCGCGAAAAAAAAGCCGGCGAAGACCAGGCGATCGGACGATCGCGTGGCGGATTGAGCACCAAGATCCACACGTTGGTCGATGCGCTCGGCAATCCGACGGCGTTTCATCTGACGGGCGGCGAGGCGCATGATCTGGTCGGCGCCGACCATCTGCTGGCGGATATGCAGGCTGCAACGCTGATCGCCGACAAGGCATTCGACGCCGACAAGCGGGTCATCGAGCCGCTCACGACCGCCGGCAAGACGGCTGTGATCCCATCAAAGGCCAACCGCAAGTCGCGCCGGACGTATGATCGGCATCTCTACAAAGAACGCCACTTGATCGAGACGTTCTTCGCCAAACTCAAGCAGTTCCGGGCTATTGCAACCCGCTATGACAAGACCGCGCGCAACTTTCTCGCCGCCGTCTACCTCGCCGCCAGCGCCATTTGGCTCATTTGACGACACGCCCTAGGTATTTTCACCAGTTTTGATTTCTGGCTGCGCCGTCGCCGCGACAGGGAGCGATCGCTATCGCGCGGTGATCTCGCTGGAAGAAATCGCGCCGATGGTCGGCAACCAGTCGGACCTGGTGGCTTACACCGACACGGCCGGGCAACCAGGGGCGGGTGGCAGCAAGGGGGCGTTGCGCCTGGTGCTTCCAGGCGATCGTGCCGGCGGACGCTATGTGTCCAATCTGGTCAGCCTGCAGGTGATCGACACGACGACCGAGCATCATGCCCAGGGAGCAGGTCGCCAGAACTACTGCCGGAGTGCCTCCAAAATCGCCATCCGAACCGCCTCCGGCTGGCCCTCCACCGCCCGGGCAACCGCCCGCATTTGTCCGCGCAGCGTGTACATCTGATCGAGCAGCGACAGCACCAGCGGCATCGTCTCTTCCGAGACCGCCATTGCATGGCGGAAATCGTGGATCAGCCGCACCCGGGCCACGTCGATTTCCTGGAATACCCAGTCGGGTTCGTCGCCCTCGGGCCGCACCCAGCCGCGTTGCACCCAGGTGTGCAGTTCCGTCTCCGCTAGATCGGGGAACAACGCCACGACGGCGGTAAAGCGCATCATGATCCCTCCCGCGGGGTGAAGCTCCGCTTCGGCGTCCAGGTCTTCAGGAACGCGGCCAGTTCCGGCTCATCACCCGGCGGCAGCATGACCTGTAGTTGGACGAACTGATGCCCTTGGCGGATGCCCTTGCCGCGCAGCCGCAACCGCGTTCCGGTGCCGGAGCCAGGTGGGATCGACAGTCGCACCGACCCGTGGATCGTCGGAACCTCCAGCGAGGTTCCCAGCACGGCCTCCTTCAAGGACACCGGTATGTCGGTGACGATGTCGTCGCCGTCGCGATGAAAACGCGGGTCCGGGGCGACGGTGATCTCGATCAGCGCATCCCCGGCGGCCGCGCCGTTGAGACCCGGGCCGCCCTGACCGCGCAGGCGCAAAACGTGGCCGTCCTCGGTGCCCGGTGGGATCCGCACGTCCAACGTCTTGCCGTCGGGCAGCGCCAGCCGTCGGGTGGTGCCGGATGCCGCATCGACGAAGCTGACGGTCAGCGAATACTGCATGTCGCGGCCTGGCCTGGCGCGGCCGGAGGCACCCCAGTCGGAGCGCCGGCCAGCCTGGCCGAACTGCTGGGCAAAGAACGCTTCCAGGTCTTCCTGGCTGAATCCGCCGGCCGGCTCGTAGCGGTCGTGGCCCGGGGCGTCGCGATAGTACTGCCGCTGCTGTTGGACCTCGTGTCCCTCGGCATCAATCTCCCCACGGTCGAAGCGGGCACGCTTGTCCTTGTCGGACAGCAGGTCGTAGGCCGAGCTGATCTCGCCGAAACGGGTTGCCGCATCAGGCTTGTCGGGATTGACATCCGGATGGTGAGTCTTCGCCAGCTTGCGATAGGCGGCTCGGATTGCCGCCTCATCAGCGGTGCGCTGGACGCCGAGGATTTCGTACGGGTCTTTCATCGAGATTGCTCACGTAGAGACGGGGCGACGTGCGATCAAGTGCCGGTCCATGTTGGCTGGCGCTTTGTCAGGAACGCGTCGATCCCTTCCTCGGCGTCGCGCGCCAGCATGTTTCGCGTCATGACCTCCGAGGCATAGTCATACGCCGCGCCAAGGTGCATTTCAGCCTGCCGGTAGAAAGCTTCCTTGCCGATCGCCACCGTCAGCGGGCTTTTGCTCGCGATCTGTATCGCCAGAGCCTGGGTCGCCTGACCCAGTTCGGCGCCGGGGACCACACGGTTGACCAGCCCGAGCGCCTGGGCATGGACGGCTGGGACCATGTCGCCGGTCAGCAGCATCTCCATCGCCGCCTTGCGGCCGACAGCGCGGCTGAGCGCAACCATCGGGGTGGAGCAGAACAGGCCGATATCAACGCCGGGAGTGGCGAAGCGCGCGCTATCCGCGGCGACGGCCAGGTCGGCCGAGGCGACAAGCTGGCACCCGGCGGCGCTGGCAACACCGTGGACCTGCGCGATCACCGGCTTCGGCAGGTGGACAATGCGCTGCATCAGCCGGGAGCAAAGGGCAAACACCGTCTGGTAGGCCGCACGGGTTGGGGTGGCGCGGATCTCGCGCAGGTCGTGCCCGGCACAGAAGGCGGGTCCGTTGGCGGCAATGATGACCACCTTGACCGCGCGATCCTCAGCGATCGCGGCCAGTTGGGAGTCCAGTGCCTCCATCAGGCCTAGCGACAGGGCGTTGCGGGCAGCCGGGCGGTTCAACGTCAGGGTGGCCACGGCGGCGCTATCGTGGCGGAGCAGGATTTCAGTCATGATCAACAGATCATAGCACAAGGAAGTGGCGATGCCGAACAGCCTCCATCACCCGCGCGGGGAGCTATCCTTGCGGACCGTCGCCATGCCGGCCGACACCAATCCGGCCGGGGACATCTTCGGCGGCTGGATCATGTCGCTGATGGACTTGGCCGCGGGCGTTGCCGCCGGCACAAGGGCGCAGGGACGCGTGGCGACGGCGGCGGTGTCAAACCTGAGCTTCCTGCAGCCGGTGAAGGTGGGGGACGTGGTGTGCGTCTACACGGACATCACCAAGACCGGCCGGACCTCGGTCACCGTTGGCGTCGAAGCCTATGTGCTACGGCGCAACCAGGGCGAGCGAGTGCGGGTCACCGCGGCGGAGTTCGTGCTGGTCGCGGTGGACGATCATGGGACCCCGCGGGTTCTTCCGACCGAAGGCTGATGAAGCCGGACGTGGCTGAACCTGGTTCAGGCCGCTCGGTTCCAACCCCACCAGGCGCAGAGGGCGTCGCCCATGATGAGGCGTCTGTCTGTAGTATTGAGCCAAGGCAGTTGCTCGGTGAACATCGTCACGCATTGGCCCCAGGAGCAGGGCATCTTGGTGATGTCGGTGCCCCAGAACATGCGGTGCGGACCGAACGCATCGTAGATCTGCCGTAGATACCTATGCATTGCCGGAAACGGGTAGGGCTGACTGGAATAGCCCGGGGCGCCGGTCGCCTTGACCGCTACGTTGGGACACTTCGCCAGCGCCAGCAGGTCGGGCATGTGGGTCATCGCGGCGGCGTCCTTCAGGGTGGTCAGGCCGCCTCGGCCGCCCAGGTGGTCGATGGTCAATCGGAGGTCGGGGTGGCGCGTGGCGATACGTGCGAGATCGGTCAAAGAGTCGGTTGCCAGCACGGCGATGGGCACCGCGGCGCGTTCGGCCGCCGCCCACAGCCAGTCGATCGTGCCGTCCGCCAGCCAGCGACGTGCGGGCTCGTCCAGGAACGTGTAGCGCAGACCCAGCATGCCGGGCTGGTCTTTCCAGGTTGCGACGCGGGCAGCGGCATCGGGCTGGTCGAGCGGCAGCGAACCCATGATGGCGAACCGGTTTGGGTCGGCATTGACGGCCCTGAGCGCCATGTCGGTCGAGTTCGGGTCCCAGCCCGGAGGGTGGATAATGGCGGCGTCGACACCCGCCTGATCCATCAGAACAACGGCTTCCTCAGGCGTGAAGTGGGTCACCTGGCGGTGCGACAGGTTGCTGGGCAGGCCGGTTCCCCAGATGTGGATTTGGGCGTCGACGATCTGCATGGCGTTTCCCTGCTGTTGTTCTTGCGTATCGGCAAGTCGGCGCGAGCCTTTGGTGGCGGATGGAAGCGCCATGGTCCTTGGCTGTCAGTGGCGTTCCAGCAGCGCGAGCAGAGTTGGCACGGTCACCGTTTGCGATCCCGGCGATCGCTTCTCGCGGTGGCGGTTCGCGACCGCGCGGTGGCAGCGCGCTACCGCAGCCGCGATCCCGGATCCATTCCCAGCAGGACCCGCCCGCCAATCGGATACCACTCCGGCGCCACCGTCACCGTCTGTCCGACCACATGCAGATCCCGCCAGCATTCGGCCAACCGGCTGTCCCGCTTGAACGACGTGCTGCCGCCGCACCGGTAGACCAGATCCATCGCCTGCCGCGCGCTGTCGGCCGCATAGCTCGCGGCCAGCCGGCAGCGCGCCCGTTGCTCAAGGGTGGTTTCCCGCCCGGCCGCGATTGTGTTCCACAGCTCGGCGATCGTCGCCCCGCGGTGAACTCGGCCGGCGTTGAGGATCGCATCCGCCCGTCCAACCGCGTCCTGCACCTGCGGATTGTCACACAGCATCCCGCTGCGGCCGCGCGGCGTCTTCTCCACCGCCAGCGCGATCAGCGCCTCGATGCCGGCCCGCGCGATCCCGGTAATTACCGCGCTGTGGTGCGGTCCCACCCAGCACTGGCTCGGCAGGGCGTAGGTGACCCCCGGCCAGCGGGCCCACTGGTTGTCCAGCGGGGCGCCCACATGCGGCATCGTCCGCCGGTCCGGCAAGAACGTGTCCTTCACCGTCCAGTCGAAGCTGCCGGTGCCGCGTAGCCCGGTCACATCCCAGCTTCCCGCCACGACCTCGGCTTCGCTGCGGGGGAACAGGCCGCGCCAAAACAGCGGACCTCCATCCGGGCGGCAGCGCGGCTGCCCAGCGTCGAGGATCTGGAAGCTGCCCAGCATCCACGCACTTTCCTGGCAGCCGGTACCGAACGTCCAGTGGCCGTTGACGCGATAGCCACCGTCGACCGGAACCGCCTGGCCGCCGCCTTGAACAGCAGTGCCGGCGATGATGCAGGCTCCATCGCCATGGATCTCCCGCACGCCCGCATCGGGCAAGCCGAGCGTCACGAGTTGGGCGATGCTGTTGTTGCAGATGTTCCAGCCGACCGATCCAGCGCCCTCGGCCAATACCTCCACCACGCGCAGGAATGTCAGCGGGTCCACCTGTTCGCCGCCCAGCGCACGCGGGATCACCATTCGATAGAAACCGGCGGCGCGCAGCTGCTCGACCAGCGATTTGGGAATGCGCTGCTCGCGCTCGATCTCGGCCTGATGTGTGCGAAGCAGCGGGCGCATCGCGGCCGCCGCCTGAACGAGGGGCTGCGCGTCAACATCCATCGGCAGGCGTGTCTCTTCGGCCATCATATCCATCACGTCCTCCTGGCGTCTTTCCTCCGGTCTTCGAGCCTGGGCTCAGTTGGTCTCCGTGTCACCTCCCGTCTTCCGAAAACCCAGGGCCTTTTCTCGATTTGTCTGTCATGACACGTTGTTGGATCGTCGGCCGATGCAAGAGATCCCCGGCAGATGCAAGAGATCCCCGGCCGATGCAAGTCGGGTGGCCTGCCACCCTGCGGACAAGCCGGGCTGGGTTGCCACGCTGCCCGGAACGGCTTTGTCGGCTTCCGCGTTACCCGGCCCGCATGTCGCTGGAGCGGCCGACCTCGAAACTGAACAGCCGCTCCTTGCCCAGCAGGAAGACCCGGCTGCCGTGCGGGAACAGCCGCTTGATCGCCGGATCGCGCACATCCAGGCCACCTGTGTAGGCACCGAACGCCGGCATCATCAGGCGCCGACCGTCGAAGACGAAGCAGGGACGGCTGACGGTGCCGGCGCGGGCCTCGACTGTTGCCTTGGGGTGGTGGTGGCCGACGATCTCGCCCGGATCGGCGGTGGCGACCGCCTGGTGGCGAAACATCATCGCGCCGATCAGGCACGTCTCCATCCATTCCCCGCCCAGGCCGCCGGGCGGGGTCGGATCGTGGTTGCCCTGGACCCAGATGAAGCGGTGCGCCCGCGTCATCGCGTTGAGCCGGTGCTTTTCGGTGCCCGGCAGGCGTGCGGCACCGCTGGCGTCGTGAAACGAATCGCCCAGCGCCACGACGGTCGACGGCGACCAGCGGCGCAACAGCAGGGTCAGCCGATCAATCGTGGCGTGGGTATCCCACGGCGGCAGCAGCATGCCGCGCCGAGCAAACGACGAGCCCTTCTCCAAATGCAGGTCGGAAACCGCGAGCAGCCGCTGTTCCGGCCAGAACAGCGCGCCCATCGGGTCGAGCATCAACCGCTCGCCGGCCAGGTGGATCGGGGCAGCGGTCATGAGAACAGGTTTGCCTGCCGGGTGCGGGATGGCTTGCCGCGCGTCAGGATGGTCTTCTGTGCCCCGGTCGAGCGGCGCGCCATGTTCGCGCGATGCACTGCCGGCACATGGGGCGGCCCGCCGGATGATCCGGCTTCACCGGTGGCCTCGGCAATGATGGCCTCGGCTTCGGCCAGCAAGGTTTCCTCGTCGGTGTCGGTGCGCACGCTTTCTCGTCCGATCTCCAACAGCACGGGCACCGCCAAGGGGGACACCCGCGACAGCACCATGTGCACGATGTGTCCTTTCACCCGAGCCAGCATGGCGGCAATGCGGCCGACGTCGGTCAGGCCGGTGGCGGCATCGGCGCGAGTGGCGCGCAGCAGGATGTGGTCCGGCTGGTGGCGGCGCAGCACGTCGTAGATCAGGTCGCTGTTCACCGTCACCTGGCGCCGGTTCTTTTCCGCGCCCGGCACGTTGCGCTGGATCAGGCCGGCGATCACAGCGACATTGCGGAACGTGCGCTTCAGCATGGAACTGTCGGCCATCCACGATTCCAGATCGTCGCCCAGCATGTCCTGATCGAACAGCATCGCCATGTCGCGCGGTGGTTTGGCCGACCAGATGCCAAGCACATAATCTGTGGCGACGAAGCCAAGCGGGGCGAAGCCGGCGCGTTCCATTCGTTTGGTGACCAGCATGCCCAGCGTCTGATGGGCATTGCGGCCTTCAAAGCAGTAGGCGACCAGGTACCAGCGGTCGCCGCGCGGAAAGGTCTCGATCAGCAGGTCATCGCGGCCGGGCAGGCGCGAGATGCCGCGTTGCAGCTTCAGCCAGTCGCGGACCTGTTCCGGGAACAGGTCCCACGTCGCCGGTGTCTGCAGCAAACCGCGCACGCGGTCCGCCAGATTGGTGGTCAGCGGCAGTCTGCCGCCGGCGTAGGCCGGTACCATGGGCTCGCCGGCGCCGCCCTCGATGCACTCCACCGCTGTTTCGCGGATGCGGATGAAGCGCAGCAAGCGGCCGGCGAACATGAAGGTGTCGCCGGGCCGGAGCATATTGACGAAATATTCCTCGATCTCGCCAAGCGTGGGGCCGAAGCCGCGCCTGCCGACCAGGCGCACTTTCAGCACCGGCGCTTCGACAATGGTGCCGATGTTCATCCGGTGGGCGGCGGCGGTGCGGGCGTTGCGGACGTGCAGCCGGCCCTCGCTGTCGCGGAACAGTTTCTTCCACTGCTCGTAGGCGCGCAGCGCGTAGCCACCGTCCTCGACAAAGCGCAGCACGTCGTCGAAATCCGCTCGGGTCAGCGCGGCATACGGGGCGGCGGCGGTCACCTCTTTGAACGCCTGGTCGGGCAGCAAGGGGGCGCTGCAGGCCAAACCGAGCAGATGCTGGGCGAGCACGTCGAGGCCGCCGGGGCGAGGCGGGTCGCCGTCGAGTTCCCGGGCGGCGACACCCAGGATCGAGGCCTCACATTCCAGCACCTCGAAACGGTTGGCCGGCACCAGGATGGCGTTCGATGCTTCGTCCATCCGGTGGTTGGCGCGTCCGACGCGCTGCAGCAGGCGGGAGACGCCTTTCGGGGCGCCGACCTGAATGACCTGATCAACACCCCCCCAATCGATCCCGAGATCGAGCGAGGAGGTCGCCACCACCGCCCGCAGGCTGCCCGCGGCCATCGCGGCTTCCACCTTGCGACGTTGCTCGACCTCCAGCGAACCGTGGTGCAGCGCGATCGGCAACGTCGTCTCGTTCAGTTTCCACAGCGCCTGGAACATCAGCTCGGCCTGCGCGCGGGTATTGACGAAGACGATGGTCATGCCGGCGGCCTTGATGTGCGCCATGACCTGGGGTGCCGCTTCCAGACCCATGTGGCCCGACCACGACAGACGACCCTCGGGCAAGGTCATGGATAGTTTGGGCGGGGCGCCGTCGGCGACCTCGATCCGGCGGGAGGCGCCCGTGTAGGCCTGGATGGCATCGGGGTGTGCGACGGTGGCGGACAGGCCGACCCGTCGCGCCATTGGGGCGAGGGTGGCCAGGCGGGCGGCGCCGAGCGCCAATTGGTCGCCGCGCTTGGTGCCGGCGAGGGCGTGGATCTCGTCGATCACGACGCAGGCCAGGGAGCTGAAGAAGGTCGGCGCGTCGGGCAGCGAGATCAGGACGGCGAGGCTCTCTGGCGTGGTGAGAAGGATATGGGGCGGGCAGGCTTTTTGACGGGCGCGGCGGTTGGCGGGGGTGTCGCCGGTGCGAGCCTCGATGGCTATGTTCAGGTCCATGTCCTGCACCGGCCGGGTCAGGTTGCGCGCGATGTCGGTGGCCAATGCTTTCAGCGGACTGACATACAGCGTGTGCAGGCCGGGGCGGGGATTTGTCGCGAGGTCAACCAGGCTGGGGAGGAAACCGGCGAGGGTCTTGCCGCCGCCGGTTGGGGCGATCAGCAGGATGCTTTCATTGGCGCGCGCCGCATCTAGCATGGCGATCTGGTGCGGGCGTGGCGTCCAGCCCTGGAGGTTGAACCATTCCGAGAATCGTTCCGGTAATGTTCCTGCCATGGATGGAGATAAGCATGCCGAGGCGGGTGGGGACAATACGCGAAGGCGGGTGGGGACAATACGCGAAGGCGGGTGGGACAATATGGTTCAGGATGCAAGGACAGGTTCGCCAGCGATTTCGTCCCAGCGCCACCGCCCATCTGCCGGCACGCCGCCGATCCAGCGCCGGGGTGGTTGCAGCGACAGGTAGTCGAGTTGCCCTGCCAGCAACCGGCGTCCAGCGTCGGTGATTGATGCTAGGCGGGGAAACGGCTTGTCGCCGGGCTGGATCGTAATCACCGCCGGTCGCGTCGATGCCATCTGCTCGACGGTATACAGAAAACCCAAATCGCCCAGAAAGGGCAGCGGCTCGCGCCCTTGCATGAGGGCGCCGAAAATGTGTCCGATCGTTGTGGGCCCGTCGGCCAGAATGGCGAGCAAGATCCGTTGGGTCTTCGAGAGACCGTCGGCGACACCTGGCAGTTCCTGAAGATGCCGGCGCAAAGCCGGTGCGGCAACTGGCAACGCCGGCGTTGCCATCGCCGCGATGGCCGCCAGAGCCGATGGATCAGGCTGCCGCATTGCGGTCCAGATCGCTCGCCCCAGGTCAAGCTGCGGCTGTGAAACGGCGGCGCGTTGCGGCCAAAGTGATGCCAAGGCCTGCGGTTCCAGCTGCCCAAGGCCGATGAACCGCGCGACCGCGGGGTGCCGATCGATGCAGATCAGCTCCAGACGCGCCGGTCGCGTGTGGTTCGCGAAGTGGCTGAGGCATCGCGCGAGCACCAACTGGTCGTGGCTGTCGTGCTCGAACCAGAGCACCACCCGTTCGTGGTTGTGCGCCGCGTTCAGCCGCTGCTCCTCATCCTTGAGCCTGTGCAGCGACTGGGCCGTGGTGAAGCCCAAGAGACCGCCAAAGGCATCCGTCAAGAACTGCGCGCGCCGCGGCATGAGATCGGGCCCATCCGGCACCGGTCCCTGGCACACGGGGTCCGAATATTCCAGGAAGTCGCCGATGAACCCCGCCGCTTGCAGTGTGGTGCGGATGTCGGAGCCGCAGCGGACGTGCAGGGTCGGCCGGTCGGTATCCAGCGGGACCGGCAAACCGTGTTCAGCAGTGCTCATCGCGATTCCCAAACCTGCCTATCCTTATGTGAAGACGCGCTCGACCAACCCTGCAACCCCGGAGGAAAACGCCGGTCACCAGGGTGGTCAAAACTTCGGCGCGTGCCAAGATGCCGGGCGATGCCGCACCCGGAAACCTGGCTGAAAGTGTTGCCCTCCGGCCTGTTCTGCGAACCTGGTGGGTTCTTCATTGACCCGCTGCGGCCGGTGGACCGGGCGGTGATCACCCATGGGCACTCGGATCACGCGCGGGCCGGGCATCGCGCGGTGCTGGCCACGGCGGACACGCTGGCGGTGATGCGGGCGCGGCTGGGGAACTGGGGGGAATTACGTCAGGCGCTGAGCTGGCACGAGCCGGTCACGTTGGGGGATGTCAGGGTGTGGCTTTCGCCCGCCGGTCATGTTCTGGGCAGTGCGCAAGTGGCGATGGAATATCAAGGCTCCCGCGCGGTGGTCAGTGGCGATTACAAGCGCGTCGCCGATCCGACCTGCGCGGGGTTTGAGCCGGTGCCATGCGACGTGTTCGTGACGGAGGCGACGTTCGCGCTGCCGGTGTTCGTGCATCCGCCACCGGCGCACGAGATCAAGCGGCTGCTGGACAGCGTCGCACTGTTTCCCGACCGCACACACGTTGTCGGCTGTTACGCGTTGGGCAAGTGCCAGAGGCTGATCGCGTTGCTGCGCCAGGCGGGCTGGGACCGGCCGATCTGGCTGCATGGCGCCCTAGCCTCGATGTGCGAGGTCTATCGGGCGCGGGGGGTGGAACTCGGCGACCTGCGGCCGGCGACAGTCGCGGCAAAAGCCGAACTTGTAGGTGCGATCGTGCTGGCGCCACCGGGAGCCATCGCCGACCGGTGGGCTCGGCGGCTGGAGGATCCGGTGGTGGCTTTGGCATCCGGTTGGATGCGAGTGCGGCAGCGGGCGAAATCGCGCGGCGTGGAGCTGCCGCTGGTGATTTCCGATCATGCCGACTGGAACGAGCTGAATGCCACGCTGGACGAGGTCGCAGCGCCGGAGGTGTGGGTGACGCACGGGCGCGAGGAAGCGCTGATCCATGCCGCCGCCCAGCGCGGCATTCGCGGCCGCGCCTTGCGCCTGTTGGGATACGGCGACGAGGATGAGGCGGACGCAACGGAGGAGGCCCAAGATGACCAGACCACTGATGATCGAACCACTGGCATTCACGTTTGATGACGACGGCACGATCCCCAACTCGCGGTTGCCGGTGCTGGTCTACCATGCCGCGGTGCCAGCCGACGCGGCGCAAATCGAGCGTCTGTTCGCCGCCAATCGATGGCCGCCGGCATGGCGCGACGGGGTCCATCCGTTTCATCATTTCCACAGCACCGCGCACGAGGTTCTTGGTGTGGCACGCGGCGAGGTCTCGGTGCTGTTCGGGGGGCCGGGGGGCAAGGTGCTGACTGTCCAGGCCGGTGACGTGGTGGTCGTGCCGGCGGGCGTCGCGCACTGCAACCAGCAGCAGTCGAAGGATCTGCTGATCGTTGGGGCGTATCCGGACACCGGACCGGGGCCGGATCTGCGGCGTGGCAAAGCAGTGGAACATGATGAAGCAGGCCGAGCCGCGGCGGCGGTAGCTTTGCCGGCGACCGATCCGGTGGCTGGCGCCGACGGGGCGTTGCCTAGATTGTGGGCGTGATGGGCAGTCGGCGCATGGAGCTTGAGCGGATGCGCTGATCATCGATGGCACGCTCTGGGGCGGCGGCAACCATGGCCTGCATGAATGCGTGTTGACCGAGAGGCGCATGAGCGGGGCTCTCGCGGTCGTGCCGGCGGGTCGGCCGCACATCGCTGATCGGTCTGCGCCGGCTCTGACAGTGTCGGCCGCGGGTTAACGGCCGCGGGGCCTGTATCTACAACCCTCTGGCCCGGAAATTGCTGCGAACGGCCGCGAGCGCGTGATCAGTGTGGAGTTAAACCGATGACGCAACGCCGCATGATGAACCTGGGCGCATTCATCCACGAAACCGGCCAGCACGTGGCAGCTTGGCGGCACCCTGGCGCCTATGCCGAGTCCGGCACCGTCTTCTCCCACGCCGTCGATGTCGCGCGCACCGCGGAGCGAGGCAAGTTCGACCTGCTGTTCCTGGCTGACAGCGCCGCCGTCAGTGTTTTCGGCACACCGGACTCGCGCGGCCGGATGGGCAAGGTCGTCAAATTCGAGCCGATTACCGTGCTGTCGGCGTTGGCCGCGGTGACGACACATCTTGGCCTCGTGGCCACCTGCAGCTCCACCTACAACGAACCGTACACCCTGGCTCGGCAGTTCGCCTCGCTTGACCAGATCAGCGGCGGGCGGGCCGGGTGGAACCTGGTGACGTCGAACAATGAAGCCGAGGCCTTCAACCACGGACGCGAAACCCACCAGGCGCACGCGGACCGATACGATCGCGCAGCAGAATTCGCGGAGGTGGTGACCGGGCTGTGGGACAGCTGGGACGACGACGCGTTCATTCGCGATCAGGAAAGCGGCGTCTATTACGATCCCGATAAAATGCACACGCTGAACCATCGCGGCAAACATTTCGCGGTTCGCGGTCCGCTGAACATTGCCCGGTCGCCTCAGGGCCGACCGGTCCTGGTGCAGGCCGGTGCGTCCGATACCGGCCGGGATCTGGCCGCACAGATGGCGGAGCTTGTGTTTACCGCGCAGACCACCTTCGAACAGGCGGCCGAATTTTACGGTGACGTCATGCGCCGGCTTCCCGGGTTCGGGCGCAGCAGCGACGACGTGAAGATATTGCCGGGATTGTATCCGGTAGTTGGCCGCACCGATTCCGAGGCGCGGGAGAAGTTCGATTTTCTTCAGTCGCTGATCCACCCAAGTGTCGGCCTGGCGGTGCTGGAACACACGATCGGCGTGCCCAACCTGGCGCGGTATCCGCTGGATGGCCCGGTGCCGGAGATGGCCGACACCAACGGCCCGTTGTCCCGCCAGCGTCTGCTGCTGGAAGCCGCGCGCCGGGACAAGCTGACGCTGTGGGAGCTTTGCCTGCTGAACGCCGGCCCACGCGGGCATCTGCTGACCATCGGCACGCCCGAACAGATCGCCGACGTGATGGAGCACTGGTTCAAGAACGGAGCCTGCGACGGGTTCAACGTGATGCCGGCCTGGTTGCCCGGCTCGCTGACCGATTTCGTCGACATGGTCATACCGGAACTGCAACGGCGCAGTTTGTTCCGCACGGAGTATGAGGGCAAGACATTGCGCGAGAACCTGGGTTTGCCCACACCGGTCAGTCGCTTCCAGAGCCTGTCGATGGTGGCTGAATGATTACCCGGCGCGGCTTCGGTGCCCTTGCCGCGGCGGCCCTGGCGGTGCCGGCCGAGGCAGCCGAGGGAAGCACCTTTGTCAGCGGCTGGGGCTTGCCGACAAATCTGGACCCGCATCAGATCTTCGACGTGCCGATGCAGACCGTCATGCTGAACGCCTATGATGGACTGTATCGGTACGAGAACGACCCGCCAGTGTTGGTGCCATGGCTGGCGCAGAGCCACACTGTCTCCGACGACGGCTTGAGCTGGGAATTCAAACTGCGGCCCGGCGTGAAGTTCCATGACGGTAGCGATCTAACCGCGGACGACGTGGTCTATAGTTTCCATCGGGTGCTGGGGTTGAAGCTGGCCCCGCGGGTGCGTTCCTGCCAATCCTGAAACCCGAGAACGTGACGGCGCCTGACAAGTTGACGGTGCGGTTCGTGCTCAGCAAGCCATACGCGCCGTTCTTCGCCGCGATCCCGATCGTTTCGGTTGTCAATCCCCGGTTGATCCGGGCGAACGAGAGGAATGGGGACTGGGCGAAGAGCTGGCTGGCCTCGAATGGGGCAGGCTCGGGCGCTTATAAAATCATTCCCAGTTCTTATCGCCCGCTCGAGCAGCTGGATCTCGAAATGTTCGACGGGCACTTCATGGGGTGGCAGGACAACAAGAGCCCCGCCCGCAGGATCGCCATGCGCCCAACCAGCGAGACCTCTACCCGCATCCTGGCGCTGCTCAATGGTTCGCTTGACTGGACCGACACCAATCTGCCGGCGGATCAGGTCGACAAGATCAACGCCTCGAAGATCGCGCATGTCGAGCAGAACACGGTGATGCGGACATTCGTCATCCGCATGAACAACACCAGGCCGCCATTCGACAACCTGAATGCCCGCCGGGCCTTCGCGCACGCGTTCAACTACATGGGGTTTATAACCGACGTCTTGGACGGCTATGCGGTTCGCGATCCGATGCCGATGCCGAATACGCTTTGGGGCTGTCCGAAAGACGCGAAAGGCAATGACTACGACCTGAGGAAGGCGAAGGAGTACGCGGCCAAGGCGATCGCCAGGGTGCGCCGATGAAGCGTCCGCTTGAAATCCATGTCCAGTCGGAAAACGACCAGAGCGTCCAGGCGGCTCAGGTATTCCAAAGCGACCTGGCAACGATCGGCATCAACCTCAAGGTCGTCGGTGACACCTGGAGCAACCTGATCGCCCACGTGGTGAAGCCCGAGACCACGCCGGACATGTGGATCCACTGGGTCAGCACCTACTTCGTCGATCCCGAGAACTGGGTTGGCCAGATGTACGACAGTCAGTTCCACGGCACCTGGAAAGCCTCATGCTACTACACCAACCACGACGTCGATGCACTGCTGCGGCAGGCACGATCCACGCTCGATCAGAAATCCCGCGCGCCGCTTTATGAAAAAGCGATCCGGCAGATCATGGCCGACAGCCCGGATATCTGGATCTACAACTCGATGCAGTTGCAAGGCATCAACAACCGGGTGAAAGGGCGGCGGTTCTGCACCGTGGGACAAGGCTGCGAGATGCGCTGGATATCCATCTAGGGATGATCGTGCGGTTTGTCCTGCGTCGCTGCGCGCTGGCGGTGCCGTCGCTCATCGGACTTCTGATTCTGACCTTCGTGCTGATCCGGGTGGTGCCATCCGATCCGGCGGCGGAGTTGGCTGGCGATGCGGCGACACCAGAACAAATTGCTCAGTTGCGTCATGAATACGGCCTGGACCGGCCGATCTGGGTGCAGTTTTTCGTCTACGCTGGCAAGGCGGTGCGGCTGGATTTTGGCGAGAGCGCGTTCTCCCACCGGGCGGTTGCTTTGGACATTGAACAGCGTCTGCCAGCGACGCTGGAGTTAACGCTCGCGGCGATGGCGATCTCGATCTTCCTTGGCATGCCGCTTGGGGTTTTCGCGGCTCTGCGGCACAACCAGTGGCCGGATTTCCTGCTGCGCATTGTTTCAGTGCTGGGTGTCGCGGTCGCGGCGTTTTGGGTGGCGATCATGTTGCAGCTGCTTTTCGCGATGAAGCTGGGCTGGCTGCCGTTGCGCGGCGAACTTTCCGTCGGAATCCCGCCGCCGGCGCGGATCACCGGGTTTCTGCTGCTGGACAGTCTTCTTGACGGACGGTTCGACGCCTTCAGCAACGGGCTGGCCCACCTGGTGCTGCCCGCGGTGACCCTGGCGCTCGGTGGGTTGGGCAGCATTGTGCGCTTCACCCGAGCCGGGGTGCTGGACACGCTGCAGCAGGACTTCGTGACCTATGAAAGAGCAATGGGCTATCGGCGAACGCGGCTGATCTGGCGCTATGTGCTGCGAAATTCGGTTACCGCGACGATCACCCAGATCGGGCTGCTGTTCGGCGCGCTGATCGCCGGTGGGGTGGTGGTGGAGGCGATCTACGACTGGCCCGGCATCGGCAGCTACACGGTGAACGCGATCCTGACCGGTGATCATCAGGTGATGCTGGCGGTCACCTTGCTGATCGGGGTGGTCTACGCGGTCGTCAACATTCTGACCGACCTTGTGCATGGCCTGATCGATCCGCGGCTGATGGATCAGGCATGAACCATGGTCCGGCCGATCACGCGCAGCCCACGCGGACGCCGCTCATGAGCCCGGTCCTGCGCAAGCTGGGCCGCGATGTTCCCGCGATGGTCGGGTTGGCGATCGTCGTCACCGTGCTGGTGATCGCCATCATCGGGCCATGGATCGCGCCGTATCCGGGCGATGCAGCCGCATCCCATCTCGCACGAAGGCTAAAGCCGCCCACAGGACCGTTTCCGTTCGGGACTGATAATCTCGGCCGTGATATCTTGTCTCGCGTGATCCTGGGGGCCAGGGGCGCACTGACGGTCGCCTTCACCGTTGTCGGGCTGTCTATGGCGATCGGGATCCCGTTGGGGTTGATCGCCGGATACCGCAGCGGGATAATTTCGGAATGCATTATGCGGCTGACCGATGCCGTGCTGGCTATCCCGCAGCTGGTGCTGGCTCTGGCGCTGGCGCAGCTGATGTCGCCGTCGCTGGAAAGTGCGATGCTGGCGCTGTCTCTGACATACTGGCCGTTCTTCACGCGTATCGTCTATGCTGAAGCGAGGCGGCTGGGTCGTTCGCTGTTCGTCGATGCGCTGCGTGGCATCGGCGCGCGCCCGCTGCGCATCGTGTTCCTGCACATCCTGCCGAACGCGGCCTCGCCCATCATCGTGCGGGCGACCATTGGGCTTGGCTTCACCATCCTGACTGCGGCGGTGCTGGGGTTCCTCGGCATGGGGGCGACCCCGCCAGCGCCGGACTGGGGACTGACGATCGCGCAAAGTCGGGTCTACCTGCCGGATGCGTGGTGGTATGCGCTGTATCCCGGACTGGCGATTCTGCTTACAGTTATGGGGTTCAACCTGCTGGGCGACGGGTTGCGTGATCTGGTCGATCCCAGGCTGCGGCGCTCCCGATGATCCCGGTTCTCGCTGTGCGTGATTTGAGGATCTCGTTCCCCACCGATGCAGGGTCTGCGGCGGTGCTGGACGACGTTGGCTTGACCTTGCAGCGCGGCCAGGTGGTTGGTGTCGTCGGGGAATCCGGCTGCGGCAAATCCACGCTGATCCGCGCCATCATGGGCACTCTGCCCCGCGCAGCCCGAATCGAAGCCGGGGAGATCGTGTTCGAGGGCGAAAATCTGCTGGCGTTTACCGAGAACGAGTTGAACCAGAGGATAAGAGGCAGCCGCATCGGCTTCATTCCGCAGGACCCGCTGCTGTCGCTCAATCCGGTGTTCAAGGTGGGCAGCCAGATGCTGGAGATCATGCGCGACCACGCGCCCGAGGGCACGAAGCGACGCGACCACGTCCAGCGTCTGGTCGGCCTGCTGCGGCGGCTTCAGGTGCCCGATCCCGATACCGCGCTGGAGCGCTATCCGCACCAATTCTCCGGCGGTCAGCGCCAGCGACTGCTGATCGCGGCGGCACTCGCCTGCTCCCCAGGACTGGTGATCGCGGATGAGCCGACGACGGCGTTGGATGTCACCACCCAGCACGAGATCCTGCTGCTGCTGCGGGAACTGGTCGATGAACTTTCGATCTCGCTGCTGTTTGTCACTCACGATCTGGGGGTGGTCGCCGAACTTTGCGATACGGTATGCGTGATCTACGCCGGGCAGACGATAGAATCCGGTCCGGTAGATTCGATTCTAAAAGTACCCGCGCATCCCTACACGCAGGCGTTGCTGGCGTGTCATCCGGAACGCGCAACCTCGTTCGCCGGTATAACAGGCACGGTTCCGTCGCCGCTGCGCATGCCGTCAGGGTGTCGGTTCGCGCCGCGCTGCGATCTTGTCGAGCCCGTCTGCTCTGTTGCTTTGCCGGATGTCGCGCGCGGTCCGTCGGGTGCCGAGGTCCGCTGTGTCCACCCGGCATGAGCGACCCGATCCTCGAACTTCGGAATGTTTCCGTGTTGCTGGGTGGCACAAGCGGATGGTTGCGCAAGAAGCTATCGCCGGTGCGCGCGGTTGATGACGTCAGCCTGTCGATAGCCCCGAGTGAGGTCGTTGCTCTGGTTGGCGAATCCGGCTCCGGCAAAACCACACTCGGGCGGACCGTGCTTGGTTTGCAACGAGAATCGGCTGGCGAGATCCTGCTGAACGGTCGCACGGTCAGCGGCCTGACTTCGGATCGGGCACGTAAGGTCCGCTCGGTTATCCAATACGTTCATCAGGACGCCGCCGCGGCACTCGATCCATGGTGGAGCATCGGCGCCACGCTGCGCGAAGGCCTGCTGATCAACGGCGTCCGATGCGCGAGGCCACGCGCCGAGAAAGTCGATGCGATGCTGGTCGCGGTCGGTCTGGAACCCGACGCCGGGCGGCGCTACCCGCACGAATTTTCCGGCGGCCAACTTCGCCGCGTCGCTCTGGCGCGAATCCTGCTGTTGCGGCCACGGCTGCTGATCCTGGATGAGCCGACTTCGGGGCTTGATATGTCGGTGCAGGCGACGGTGCTCAACCTGCTGCTGGACCTGCGGCGGTCGTTGGGGCTCACGTATCTGTTTATCTCCCACGATTTGTCGGTGGTGGAGCGGCTGTCGGACAGAGTCGCGATTATGTATCGCGGGCGGATCGTGGAATGTGCCGCCACCGCCGAGGTCTTCGCGCGGCCGAACCACCCCTATACGCGATCGCTGTTGGCCGCGGCGCCTCGGTTGGACCGGCGGTTGCAGCCGCTGTCCGGCTTCAGTGACGTCGGCGCGATGGAGCAAAACCAGCCACGCGCGACAACGGCCTTATCACGCGGTTCCCGGTTGAGCCGACGACTTATCGACTATCGCCGTCGCGTGCTTTGAGCATGCTGTAGATAGGTTCCAGTGGGGAAGGCGGTGGGTCTCCGCGCCGCCAGGACGCGCAAGACCGGAGGCGTCGCACAGGCCGCCGCAAGCGCTGGTCAATCGACACAGGCGTGGTAGGCTGGAACCATGACCTGCGCTATCGATCTTGCCACACTGTCGTCGTGGGATGCTGCTGATCCGCTCGCCGCTTGCCGCGAGATGTTCCACATCCCGACCAATGTGGTTTATCTTGATGGCAACTCATTGGGCTGCCTGCCGGTCGCGGTGAAACAGCGGCTTGCCACCGTGGCCATCGAAGAGTGGGGCGAAGGGCTGATCCGCTCCTGGACCGAGGCGGATTGGCTGAACCTGCCGCTTCGTATCGGGGCCAAGATCGCCCGGCTGGTCGGCGCCGCGGCGCATGAGGTGATCGCCGCCGATTCGACATCGATCAACCTGTACAAGACGCTGGTTTCCGCTGTGCGGCTGCGACCCGCGCGCAGGGTGATCGTCACCGAGGTCGGCAACTTCCCAACCGATCTCTACATCATCGACAGTGTCGCGGAACAACTGGGCCTGGTGGTCCGCCGGGTACAACCGGACGCGGTGATCGAAGCGATCGACAATCAGGTCGCAGCGGTTGCGCTGACCCATGTCAATTACAAGACCGCCGCGATCCACGACATGCCCCGCATTACCGAAGCGGCGCATGCACAGGGCGCGCTGACGATCTGGGACCTGGCGCACACGGTAGGGGCGATGCCGTGCGAGCTGAATGACGCAAACGCGGATTTCGCGATCGGATGCGGCTATAAATACCTCAACGGCGGGCCCGGCGCCCCGGCGTTCGTATTCGCCGCGTCGCGCCATCAGCTCATGGCGACTCAGCCGCTGACCGGCTGGTTGAGTCATCGTGCGCCGTTCGCCTTTGCCGAGGGCTTCGACCCCGCCCCCGGCATGTCGCGCTTCCTTTGCGGCACGCCGTCGGTCTTGGGCATGTCGGCGCTGGACACCGCGCTGGACCTATTCGAAACCGTGTCCCTGGCAGATGTGCGGCGCAAAAGCCGCAGGATGACGGACGCGTTCGTCGAACTATTCGACACGAGACTGACGCGGTGGGGCTTCGTTCTCTGCTGCGAGCGCGACGGCGACCGGCGCGGCAGTCATGTCGCGTTCAGCCATCCCGACAGCGGCGCCATCATGCGTGCGCTTACGGCGCAGGGGTTCATCGGCGACTTTCGCCCACCTGACGTCATGCGCTTCGGTTTCGCCCCGTTGTATAACCGTTACGTGGACGTGCATGCACTCGTGGCGGCCGTCGCCGGCATCATGGAGGCGCCAGCGGTCGCCGGCGTCACAGCCCGAGCGCTGTAACGCTGACGCCGCCTTGCCGCATCGGTTTCGACGCGCGGTAAATGTTCGCGCGGCCAAGGCGGCGCGCTGTTAGCCTGTTTTCCCAGCATGGTGCTCCACCGCTGCACCCAAATCATGCATTGATTCCTGAGCAACAGCGCGGTTGCATACAGTCTATACACATGCCTCACGAGGCTAGGTGCCGTAGTCTGGTCATCGGCTGTCTTATCAACCAGGCGCAACAATATGCCATCGGATGGCACCGGTCTTGCTGTGGCTACTGAGCTACTAATCCTGCTCCGCCGGCACTTCATCCGATCCCCTGGAGGTTTCTTACGATGACGCACCAGACTGCGAGCGCTCCTGGCTCGCCATCCCGCCGCGCCGTGCTGAAATCTGCCGCCGCGGTGGCCGGCAGCGCGATTGGCAGCGGCGCGGTCAGCGGCTTTCCGACGATCTGGGCTCAGAACATCAAGGACATCACGTTGCGCCATGCCGGTACGCCGGTGATGGCTATCCCTGCGGTGGCTGCACAGGCGACGAAGGACCTGGGGTTTACCGTCCAGATGCAGGCCTCGGAAGGCGGCGACCTGCTGAACCGCTTTCTCTCCACCCCCGAAGCGATCGACAGCGCCGATGTCAGCCTTTACTTCCTGAAGTACCTGGTTGGACGCAACACGCTGCAGCCAATCCCGTTGGCGAAGTTCAAGTATTGGGACCAGACCATCCCGCTGTTCACCAAGGGGGTCTATTCTGATGGGCGCAAGGCCGCCGAGCAGGGCACCGCACCGTGGACCGTGCTGTACGCGACAGACGCCAGCGGCCAGAAATTCTCCAAGACGCCAACCGAATGGCTGACCGGCACACCGACGATCACCAACGGCGATACACTGGGCATCAGGCCCGACCTGATCGGCCGGCCGGTCAACAGCTGGGCTGATCTGATCAGCTCGGATTTCAAGGGCAGGGCCGCGCTGCAGGATCAGGCCGCCATCGGGGTGATCGATGTCGCCATGGCGCTGGAGGCCAGCGGGCGGATGAAATATGGCGACAAGGGCAACATGACCCGCCCCGAGATTGACAAGACCATCAACACGATGATCGAGATCAAGAACTCCGGTCAGTTCCGCTCGTTCTGGACCTCGTTCGATCAGTCGGTGAACCTGATGGCATCGGGTGAGGTGGTGATCCAGTCGATGTGGTCACCCGCCGTTACCGCGGTGCGCACCCGCGGCATCCCGTGCACCTTCCAGCCGCTGAAGGAAGGTTATCGCGGTTGGGGTTATACGCTGGGGGTGATGAAGCATGTCAGCGGCCTGAAGCTGGACTGCTTCTGGGAGTACATGAACTGGTACGCGTCCGGTTTCCAGGGCGCCTTCGTTGCTCGGGAGGGCTACTATTCGACGCAACCGGAGACCGCCAAGAAGTTCCTGACCCCGGCCGAATGGGATTACTGGTACGGCGGCAAGCCAGCGGCGACCGCGATCCTTGATCCTTACGGCAAGGTGATGGAGAAAGCTGGCGGCCCACCGCGCGACGGCGGCAGCTTCGAGAAACGGATGGGCAACATCGCCGTGTGGAACGCGGTGATGGATCAGGACCGCTATCTGGTACGGCGATGGAACGAGTTCATCACATCCTGAGTGCGGAGCCAGATCATGCAGCTTGGCGTGTTCATTCCGATCGGCAACAATGGATGGCTGATCTCCACCACATCCCCGCGGTACAAGCCCAGCTTCGACCTGAACGCGGAGATCGTGCGGAAGGCCGAGACGTATGGCTTCGATTTCGCGCTGTCGATGATCAAGCTGCATGGTTTCGGCGGTCCGTCCGAATTCTGGAACTATAATCTTGAATCGTTCACGCTGATGGCCGGGCTGGCGGCGGTGACCAGCAAGATCCAGCTTTTTGCCACCTGCGCGGTGCTGACCATGCCGCCGCCGATCACCGCGCGCATGGCCGTGACGATCGATTCGATCTCGCACGGGCGCTTCGGCATCAACATCATTTCGGGATGGCAGCGACGAGAATATGCCCAGATGGGGATCTGGCCCGGCAAGGATCATTACAATCGTCGCTACGACTATTGCGCGGAATACGTTACGATCATGCAGGAGCTTTGGGGGTCGGGACGATCTGACTTCAAGGGTGACTTTTTCCAGATGCACGATTGCCGCTGCCTGCCGCTGCCGACCGCGAAAATCCCCATCATCTGCGCTGCTCAAAGCGATGCCGGCACGCGCTATGCCGCCGAGCATGCGGACTACAACTTCTGTTCCAGTTTCGGTGTCAACACCCCGACCGCGGTCAGGGACAGCGTGGCCCGGCTGGTGAAGGTGACGGAACAGACCGGACGGTGGTGCGGCGCGTTGGTGTCCACCATGGTGATCGCCGATGAAACGGACGCGTCGGCGATGGCCAAGTGGGAGCATTACAAGGCCGGCACCGATGTGGAAGCGATCGCGTGGCGTGATGGACAGGCCGAGGATGATCCTTCGCGCGACCCGCTGGCCGGTCCCAACAAACGGAAAACCTTCGGGATGCAGAATCTGCCGACGCAGGGCGGTGTGTTGGTCGGATCGTATGCCACGATCGCCCGCATGCTGGACGAGCTATCGGACGTGCCCGGCGTGCATGGCGTCATGCTGACGTTCGACGATTTCTTGATTGGGATGGAGCAGTTCGGCACCCGTATCCAGCCTCGGATGCGCAGCCGTACGACCCTGATGAACGCCGCTTAGCCGCCCCATCTGCGTATCTGTCAGGGTGTGGTTGTTCGTATTGTGCTTATGAGAAGCGTGATACCAGATGTTCGTCTGAAGTATCCAATTCACGCGCCGTATCGCGGATGCGGCGCATACCGCGCCTCGCTGTGATCAAAAACTAGCCTTTGATCATGGCGCTGCTGTTTGTTGATCCTCTGTCGGTGTCGTCGGACCTGATGAGTCGCGGCGATCACGGTCTAACACTTTCCAGAATCGAGCCCCTTGAACAATCGCGTTCGGTCAGCCTCTATGGCAAGGTGCCCGGATGCTGATTGTCTTGGCGTAAGGAACCTCATGAGGCTTGGGCAAAGCCGACGTCTCATTCGACTTCGGCGAATGGGCAGAATGCCGCTGGTGTCGCCGCGGCTGTGGTGGCGACGCGTGGTATTCTGGGTCGGCGCGGTTCTGGTCGCCGCTGTCGCGGTAGCCTTTGCCAAGGCGGCGGACTGGGCAGGTGGCTTGTTCCTGCATTTCGTCGCCGGCCACACCTTGTTGCCGTTCATCATCGCGCCAGCCGGGTTGGCCCTCTCGTTTCTGCTGACGCAGTATGTCTTCCCTGGGGCACAAGGTAGCGGCATCCCGCAGACCATCGCCGCGCTTCACATGCACGACCAGGACATGGTCGACCGGGTGCTGTCGCTTAAAATCGCCGCGGGCAAGGTGCTGCTGACCCTGCTGGGCCTCGCCTCGGGCGCTTCGATCGGCCGCGAGGGACCGACGGTTCAGGTCGGCGCATCGATCATGCACGCGCTTGGCAAGCTGCTGCGATTGCCCCGGCTTGAGCTGCGCCGAGCACTGGTGCTGGCTGGGGGGGCCGCGGGTATCGCGGCGGCGTTCAACACACCGCTGGCCGGGATCGTCTTCGCGATCGAGGAGCTGAGCCATTCGTTCGAGGCACGCACCTCCGGCACCGTGTTCACCGCGGTTGTGGTGGCGGGCGCGACAACGCTTGGCCTCGTCGGCAACTATACCTATTTCGGCCAGACAGCGGCCGAACTTCCCAACAATCCGGCGGTCCTGGCGGTGATCCTGTGCAGCGTGACCGGTGGACTGGCAGGCGGGGTGTTCAGTCAGGCGCTGATCATCGCCGCGCGCGGTCTGCCCGGTTGGGCAGGGCGGATGATCATACGATATCCCGTCGGTTTCGCGGCATTATGCGGATTGACGTTGGCGATCATTGGGACGCTTTCGGGTGGCCAGACCTACGGAACCGGCTATGCGCAGGCACGCGCCATGGTGGAGGAGCACTCTAATCTGCCGCCGGTCTATGCGCTGCTGAAGCTGGCGGCAACCGTGGTGTCCTATGTCAGTGGCATCCCGGGCGGCATTTTCGCACCGTCTCTCTCGATTGGCGGCGCGCTCGGGTCGGTGCTGGCGCCACTGGTGCCTGGTGCGCCGGTGGGCGCGATGATCCTACTTGGGATGACAGCGTATTTTTCCGGTGTGGTGCAGGCGCCGATCACCTCGGCGGTCATCGTGATGGAGATGACCGCCAATCAGAGCCTGATGATCCCGCTGATGGCGACGGCCTTTCTATCGTTCGCGGTATCGCGGCTGGTGTGTCGGCGGCCGCTGTACGGCGCGCTGGCTCGGCGCTTCCTGCAGGTGCAAGGCGGCCACTGACTTGCGGCTGGCCGAAGCAAGGCCAGCCACGACCGACAGGACCTTGCGCCGGAACACTAAATAACCGTGGCAGACGCAGACCGGTGCGAACGCCAACTTTTGTTAAGGCGCGGACAGGGGATCAGCGCTTGCTGAACTGGAAGCTCCGGCGTGCTTTCGCCTTGCCGTACTTCTTGCGTTCCACCGCACGGGAATCGCGAGTCAGAAACCCCGCCACCTTCAAGATGCTTCGCAGGTCGGGCTCGTAGTAAGTGAGCGCGCGGCTGATGCCATGCCGCACGGCGCCCGCTTGGCCCGAAAGTCCGCCCCCGGTGACCGTGCAGTAGACGTCGAACTGGTTATACCGATCCGCGACCAGAAAGGGCTGAGTCAGCAGCATCCGCAGAACCGGACGGGCGAAATACTGCACAACACGCTTGCCGTTGACCATGATCTCACCCTTGCCCGGCTTGATCCACACGCGTGCGGTCGACTCCTTGCGCCGTCCGGTGGCGTAGGAGCGCCCGAGCTCATCGCGCTTTGGCTCCCGCCTCGGCTGAGTCGACACCAGAGTCGGAACCGGCGTGCCAGTCTGATCGGCCTCAGCCTCGGCTTCGGCCTGACGGGCGGCGAGTGCCTCTTTAAGGTCGGCGAGGGTGCCGGTCTGATTTCCTGACATAGCTCTCAGCCCCTCTTGTTCTTCGGGTTCATGGCGGCGACGTCCAAGGTCTTCGGCTGCTGCCCATCGTGCGGATGTTCGGGGCCGCCGTAGACATGCAGATGCTTCATCTGCTTGCGCTGCAGGGGACCCCGGGTGATCATCCGCTCGACCGCCTTCTCCAGCACGCGCTCGGGGTGCTTGGATTCAAGGCGCTGGCGAATTGAGCGGCCCTTGATGCCGCCGGCATAGCCGGTATGATAGTAAAAGATCGATTGGTCCGCCTTGGCGCCGGTCAGCCGCACTCTGGCGGCGTTCACCACCACGACGTTGTCACCACAATCAACGTGTGGCGTGAATTGCGGTTTGTGCTTGCCGCGGAGGCGGTTGGCGATGATGACGGCAAGCCGGCCGAGGACGATGCCTTCGGCATCGATCAGGACCCAGCCTTTTGTGACCTCCGACAGCTTGATGGAGGGCGTGCTCTTGAGCATGGTGTTACAAGCGTCCGCGATACAGAAGGCGCGGGTTATGACTTCGTGGCCCGGGACGGTCAAGGGCCTTTCCACGCAATGGCCGGACGGAGCGCCACGAAGCCAGCGTGATCGCGAGCATTGCGAACTACCTGGTGTGGAAAGCTACTGGCCAGTTGACAAAGCGGCAAGCAGCGGTATCCGATATTCTCGCAGCACGATTTTGAGGAGCCCGCATGGCCCAGCCGACGGAAACAACTGAACGTCCTGCGGTGCCGGACAGCCTGGACGTCGTCATCGTCGGCGCGGGCTTCGGCGGCCTGTATATGCTGCATCGCCTGCGTGGTCTCGGGCTGTCGGCGATCGTATTCGACGTCGCCACCGGCGTGGGCGGCACCTGGTATTGGAATCGCTATCCAGGTGCGCGCTGCGACGTGGAAAGCATGCAGTATTCCTACTCGTTCTCTGAGGACCTGCAGCAGGAATGGCAGTGGAGCGAGGTGTTCGCCGGCCAGCCGGAGATCCTCCGTTACGCCAACCATGTCGCGGACCGACTGGACCTGCGCCGCGACATGCGTTTCGAAACCCGGGTGACCGATGCGGTATTCAATGAAGCGACGCATCGTTGGACGGTGCGGACAGATCGTGGCGACGTCGTCTCGGCCCGTTACTGCGTGATGGCGACCGGCTGCCTGTCAGCGGCGCGGATGCCGGATTTCCCCGGGTTGTCCAGCTTCAAAGGCAAGACCTATCACACTGGACACTGGCCGCATGAGGGCGTGGATTTTAGCGCATTGCGGGTCGCGATCATTGGCACCGGGTCGTCGGCGATACAGTCGATTCCGGTGATCGCGGCGCAGGCGGGGCATGTGACGGTATTTCAGCGGACGCCGAACTTCAGCATCCCGTCGCGCAATCGGCCGATGTCAGAGGCCTACGCGCAGTCATGGAAGGACGTCTACCCGGCCAGGCGGTGCGAGGCTCGGGTAAGCCGCAATGGCGTTCTGACCAACCCGAACGACATGGCAGCGATCGCCACGCCGGAGCAGGAGCGGCTGGCGGTATATGAGAAGCGTTGGGAAAGCGGCGGCACGACGTTCATGGCGGCGTTCAACGACCTGATCTTCAACAAGGCGTCGAACGATACAGCGGCGGAGTTCGTGCGTGGCAAGATCCGCGCGATGGTCAAGGATCCAGCAAGGGCGGAACTGCTGGCACCGACCAGCTACCCGATCGGGACGAAGCGGATCTGTGTCGACACGGACTATTACCTGACCTTCAACCAGCCGAACGTCGATCTGATCGACGTGCGTAACGCCCCGATCGAGGCGATCACGCCAGATGGCCTGCGTGTCGGCGGCAAGGCATACCACGTCGATGCGATCGTGTTCGCCACCGGTTTTGACGCGATGACCGGCGCGTTGACGCGGATCGGCATCGTGGGCCGCGGCGGCGAGACGCTGGCTGACAAGTGGGAGGCCGGGCCGCGGACCTATCTGGGCCTGATGTCGGCGGGTTTTCCAAACATGTTCATGATCACCGGTCCCGGCAGCCCCTCGGTGCTGAGCAACATGATGGTCTCGATCGAGCAGCACGTGGACTGGATCAGCGACTGCTTGCACCACCTGACAAACCAGCAGCTCGACTGCATCGAGCCGTCCCGGACAGCCGAGGACGCCTGGCTCGCGCATGTCAATGAGGTTGCCCACACGACGCTCTATCCATCTGCCGCGTCCTGGTACATGGGCGCCAACATCCCGGGCAAGCCGCGGGTGTTCATGCCGTACATCGGCGGCGTCGGGGCGTATCGGCAGAAATGCGATGAGATCGCGGCAAACGGCTACCAAGGCTTTGAACTCGCGGCCGCCGCCGATGTGGCGGTGGCGGCCGAATAGGTGCTGGACCTGCGTCCCAACTGCGAATGCTGCGATCGCGACCTGCCTCCCGCCAGTCAGAACGCGCGGATCTGCACCTTTGAATGCACGTTCTGCGCGGATTGCGCGGCAACCCGGTTGCACGGCCTCTGTCCGAACTGCGGCGGCGAACTGGTCCGCCGCCCGGTGCGACCGGCGCACATGCTGGCAAAGCACCCGGCCTCGGCCAAGCGGGTGCTGAAGTCGCAGGGGTGCGAAGCCCTCGGCAACTGAACCGCTTGGTTCAGGTTTTCCGCAGCAGCACTACCGTCAGCCGGGTGAACATCGCATAGCTGACAGCAGCGAAGATAAACAGGCCGTTCCGGGTCCCGTCCATCGTCAGGTCGGCCGAACCGGGGCCAATAAATGTCCCGATCGATATCCGGCCGATTACGTGGCGGGCGAAGCGCGACCGATCAGGGAGGTGCGAAACGCGGCCGCCACTACGAGACCGCCGCGGGAGGGGCGTTATAGTCTGCATCCGATACGTGCTCGAACCAGGCGGTGCCTTCGCCTTTGTCGTTCAATTCAGACATCGCAAGGTGAGAGAACAGCTTGTCGGGTGCGGCGCCGTGCCAATGCCGCACGTCGGGGGGAATAATGACGGTGTCGCCGGCACGGATCTCCTGTACCGGCTCACTCTCACGCTGGACGCGTCCCGCGCCGGACAGGCAGAACAACGTCTGGCCAACAGGATGAGTGTGCCAAGCGGTGCGGGCGCCGGGTGCGAAAGAGACCACTGACCCTCGCATCCGCGACGGTGGTATTCCGGTGACGACTTCATCCGAGAACACGGTGCCGGTGAAGTTGGATGCCGGCGCACGGTTGGTCTTGCGGGCCGATGAGCGAAGGATCTTCATGACGCGCTCCCATGGGGTGTCGCCTTCGAGCCTAAGGCCGCCTGCCCGGAGCGCAAGCTTCAGACCGCGACCTTGGCCTCGATCCTATCCCAGATCGATTTCTCCAGATGGACGCCGTCGAACCGCGCGATCTCCTGCAGGCCGGTTGGCGAGGTGACATTTATTTCTGTCAAGTAATCTCCGATCACGTCGATCCCGACAAAGATCATTCCCTGGTCCCGCAGGGTTGGCCCGATTGCCGCGCAAATCTCGCGGTCCCGTGCCGTCAGTGGCGATTGTTCCGCCCGGCCGCCAACATGCATGTTGGACCTTGCCTCACCCTCGGCCGGAATGCGATTGACCGCACCCATCGCCTCTCCATCCACCAGAATGATCCGCTTGTCGCCAAGGCGCACAGCGGGCTCGTAGCGCTGGAACATCAGCGGCTCGCGTGAACGGGCAAAATGCATCTCCAGCAGCGCGCCCAGATTTTCATCGTCCGGCCGGATGCGGAACACGCCCGCGCCGCCGTTGCCGAACAGCGGCTTGACGATGATGTCCTTGTATTCCAGGCGGAACGAGCGGATTGCCTCCAGGTCCCAGGTGATCAGGGTCGGCGGCATCAGGTCGGGGAACTGGGTGACCAGGATTTTTTCCGGTGCGTTGCGGACCGCGGCAGGATCGTTCACCACCAGGGTGCCGGGCTGGATGTGCTCCAGCATGTGGGTCGCGGTGATGTAAGCCATGTCGAAGGGCGGGTCCTGGCGCATCAGCACCACGTCCATGCCGCCGAGATCGACTGTCTCCATCGGGCCAAACTCGAAATGGGCACCTTGAATGCGAGCCACCTTCACTCGGTTGCCACGGGCGAACAGCCGTTCCTCGCGCTTGCCGCCGGCCGGATTGGCGACCCCTTCCTTCAGGGCCATGTGCCGCACCTCATAGTGCAGCAGCGTGTGGCCGCGGGACTGTGCCTCCAGCATCAAGGCAAAGGTCGAATCGGCATCAATTTTGACGGTCTCGATCGGGTCCATCTGGACCGCGACCCTGAGCGAACGAGCCATGCGACGATCCCCTGTCCGGTCGGCCTTGGGTTTCCATAAGGCGTGAACCGAAGCAGGGGAAGGGCAGGGCGGCTAGGTAGGAGGCTCACCGTTGAATGCAGTGCGGCACGGGGCCGCTCAAGCCGAGGTTGGAACTGTGATTTCGGCTCGACCGAGAGGGGCTTCAGGGCAGCGGCAGAAGCGCGATCTGCGCTTGCATTCGCGTGCCGACCGCATCCCAGGTGAATAGTTCCTGCCCGCGCCGGTAGCCGGCCTGTCCCAGGTTGCGCGCGCGCTGGGGATTGGCCAGCAACTCACTTAGTGCGCCGGCCAGTGCGTCAGGATCACTCGGAGGAACGAGAAGTCCGGTTTCGCCACCGTTGACCATGCCGGGAAAGCCGCCGACGGTTGTTGCAACCACGGGCAACTTGAACGCCATGGCCTCCACCGACGCCACCGCCGATGGCTCGACCACGCTAGGGAGGCAGAAGATCGACGAATTCACAAAATGATCCGCCACCGCCGCGCGTGGGATCAAGCCTGTTACCTGGACACGCGGGTGCGAGACCGCGGGCGAACAGCCGACAATCGTCAGGGACGCGTGCGGAAATTTAGGCGCCAGCTTTTCGAAGGCCGCTAGCAGCGTGGGTCCGCCTTTACGCTCCCAGTCAATGCCGACGAACAGGATGCGTCCAGCTGCATAGCGCGGCAGGTCGTTCGACGAGTCGACAGCTTGAATGTTTGCGCCGATCAAAATCGTTGCGACGCGTGTCGGATCGCAGCCATAGGTGCGAACCAGCGTCTGCTCAACGTGGGCGGCGCTACACATGATCCTGTCCGCTCGAAGATACAGCGAGCGTTCCAGTTTCTGGAATGCCTTGGAGCGGAACAGACGGGGATCGCTTGCGAGATACTCGCGATGGCTGGCGATCGTATGGTCGGTGTAGATGACGAAAGGCCGCCCGGGCAATGCCGCGTTGAACACGCCCTGGGTTTGCAGGACGAACTGGAAACTCGAGGCCTCAGGCCCGAAGCGGCTGACGATCGTCTCCGAAAGGTGGCGGAACATGAGCGGCGTCAGGAAAAAGAAGGCGTGTCTTTCGGATGCCGTGGACAGAACCGACGGACCATAGGTCATAACCTCAACAAGGGCGTTCAGCACAGTCAGGCCGAACTTGCGCTTGATGTAATCCTTGACATCAAAAGTAACGATTTCGTAACCCGGGAACCGTTTGTTCAACTGCTCCAGAACACGCTCGTTGGTATGAGAGAATGAACCAAGTTTTGCGAACAGGATGCGCCGGCCCTTCCCCCGGGAGACAATCGCCGGGGGAACAGGCCCCTGCGATGCGCGCTCCAGCGCGGGTGCAGTCGACATCATTGTCGCTGACCGAGCAGCTTTGAGCGGGTGCGGTCGGCTGGCAGGGGGTCGGTCAAGCGCCGGACACGGTCTGCCGCGGAAATCGCCTTGAATGCGGCGGCCAATTTATGGCTGATCTGCATCAAAAGTCAGATGTGTCGGTGGTGTGGCGGCGTAGTGTTGCAACGTCATGGTCTATGATGCCTCATCGGAATTGGATCGCGGTTGATGCAGAGGATGGGATCTTGGGTGTCCCCATATGAAAGACAATCGCCGAGTCCTGAAGGTCACACTTGGTTCATTGTCCGCTGACCGCGGCGTTCCGTTCGCAGACATCATGGATACATGCGGCGTTGCACGGTCCAGCGGCGCCTCGTTCTTTCGCGGGGAGAGGCCGGCTATGCCCCCGGCTCTTGTCCGAACCCGCCGGGATCGCCAACTAGCGTCGTCATGCAGCAAACTGATCACGCCGCGTCCGACCCGATCGGGTGGCACGGCACTACCATTCTATGCGTTCGGCGGGATGGCAATGTGACCATGGCCGGCGACGGGCAGGTCAGCATGGGACAAACCATCGTCAAGGGTAATGCCCGGAAGGTCCGGCGGATCGGCGCGGGTGGCCATGTGATTTCCGGCTTCGCTGGGGCCACGGCCGATGCCTTTACCCTGCTTGAACGGCTGGAAAGTAAACTGGAGCGGTTCCCCAACCAACTGGAACGCGCCTGCGTGGAGCTTGCCAAGGATTGGCGGACCGACCGGTACCTGCGGCGGCTAGAAGCCTTGATGGCGGTCGCCGACAGAGATCGCAGCTTCACTTTGACCGGCAATGGCGATGTACTGGAACCGGAGGATGGGGTCATCGCGATTGGATCGGGCGGCAACTATGCATTGGCGGCGGCTCGAGCACTGATGTCGGTCCCCGACCTGACGGCCGAGGAGATTGCCCGCCGATCCATGAAGATAGCCTCCGATATTTGTGTCTATACCAACGGCAACATCATTATCGAGTCACTTTAGATGGACGTTCCGACCTACTCGCCGAGAGAAATCGTCTCGGAACTTGACCGCTTTATCGTCGGCCAGGACGACGCCAAGCGTGCGGTCGCGATCGCCTTGCGCAATCGTTGGCGCCGGCAGCAACTGCCGGAAGGCCTGCGCGAGGAGGTGGTGCCGAAGAACATCCTGATGATCGGGCCAACCGGGTGCGGCAAGACGGAAATTGCCCGTCGGCTGGCCAGGCTGGCGCAGGCGCCATTTCTGAAGGTTGAGGCGACGAAATTCACCGAGGTCGGCTATGTCGGTCGCGATGTGGAGAGCATCGTTCGCGATCTGGTGGATGCCAGCCTGACCATGCTGCGCGAGACCAGCCGCAAGGGCGTACAGGCGAAAGCCGAAAACGCCGCTGAAGAACGGTTGATTTCCGCCCTGGTCGGGGAAGAAGCCGCCGCCGACACGCGCTCGAAGTTCCGCCGGATGTTGCGCAACGGCGAATTCGAGCAAAAGGAGATCGACGTGTCGGTCGCCGACGCCGGCGGCATGCCGATCGGCCAGTTTGACATGCCCGGCATGCCTCCCGGCCAGGTCATCAATCTCGGCGAGATGATGAAAGGCCTGATGGGGAACCGCCCGCAACAAAAGCGTCGGATGACCGTTGAGGCCGCGCGGCGCATTCTTGAGGCGGAAGAGGCAGATAAGCTGCTGGATAATGACGCGCTGACCAAGGAAGCTGTCGCCCACGCCGAGAACAACGGCATCGTGTTCCTGGACGAGATCGACAAGATTTGCGTCCGCACCACCGAGGGTGGCTTTCGCGGCGGTGATGTCAGCCGCGAAGGGGTTCAGCGCGACCTGTTGCCGTTGATCGAAGGTACCACCGTCAACACCAAATATGGCCTGGTGAAGACCGACCATGTGCTGTTCATCGCCTCGGGCGCGTTCCACCTCGCCAAGCCGTCGGACCTGCTGCCGGAGCTGCAAGGTCGGCTGCCGATCAGGGTCGAACTGCAACCACTGTCCCGTGCCGATCTGCGTCGCATCCTGACCGAACCTGAGCACTCGCTGCTGAAGCAATACGCGGCGCTGCTGGACACCGAAAAGGTGACGCTGGATTTCCGCGAGGACGCCGTGGACGCGCTGGCGGATCTCGCATCTGACATCAACGACCGGGTGGAAAACATCGGGGCGCGACGGCTTCACACGGTATTGGAACGGCTGCTGGAGGATATCAGTTTCACCGCCACCGACCGCGGCGGCGAGACGTTTGTTGTGGATGCCGCCTACGTGGCGGAGAAAGTGGCGCCGCTGGCGCGGAAGGGCGACCTGAGCCGGTTTATCTTGTAGATTAGTATAACTGGTGTTATAACGCTTGGGTAAGCCAGGAGGGTGGCCATGCATGCGTTGAAACTGACCCAGATCGGCAATTCAGTGGGTGTGATCCTGCCGCGGGAAATGCTTGCGAAGCTGGGCATGGCCAAAGGCGACACGATCTATGCCATCGATCAGCCGGACGGTGTGCGCCTGACCACCGCCGATCCGGATTTCGCCGCTCAGATGGATGTCGCGCGCCGTATTATGAAGGAACGCCGGGCGGTGTTGCGCGAACTGGCGAAGTGACCGTTCGGTTATCGGTCCAGCTTGTTCTTGCCATCCACGACGAACAACTGGCGGAGCATGGGGGCTCAACCGGCCTTCGCGACGCCGGCCTTCTTGACAGCGCTCTCGCTCGGCCGCTCAACTGGGCCGGGTATGGAGTGCCGGACGTCGCCGAACTGGCTGCGGTCTATGCGCTGGGCATCGTCCAAAACCATCCCTTCATCGATGGTAACAAGCGGACAGGCTTCGTCGCACTTGAGCTTTTCCTGCGCCTGAATGGTTGCGTGTTCACTGTGGGCGACGCCGAGGCTGTCGTGATGACGCTCGCCATGGCGGCCGGTGAACTGCCTGATGACGCGTTCACCGCCTGGGTGCGCGGGCATACCGCGCCGGTTGGCTGATTGTCTGCCGGCTTGACGTCGATGCCTCAGATCAGCACATCCCGATCATGACCGACCCATTCGTTCAACCGGAAGAACCCACGGCCGCTGCGGCGATCGAAGCGATCAGCGATGACCTCAGCCTGTTCGACGACTGGATGGAGCGTTACGAGTTCATCATCGGCATGGGCCGCAAACTGCCGCCGTTCCCCGAGGCATGGGCAAACGATGCGCACCGTGTGCCGGGGTGCCAAAGCCGCGTCTGGATGGAGGCCATCCCTCGCGATGGGAAATTGTATTTCGCCGGACTATCCGACGCGGCCATTGTATCCGGCCTGGTGGCATTGCTGTTGCGGGTCTATTCCGGCCGCTCCGCCGACGAGATCGTGGCCACCGAACCGGTGTTTTTGAAGGATCTGGGACTGCTGGAGGCGCTATCCACCAATCGTGGCAACGGCATCGCGGCGATGGCCCGCAAGGTGCGGGAAGTCGCCGCCACGCAGCGGACCGGATAAATGTTCCTCCGCCGGATGTTGTGGGCTGGTCCGGTCAGCCACCGGCGTCTCGGCGGCGTCGGCCGCGGGCTCCTGCGCAACCCAGCGATACTGCCTGCCTGCCCAAACGACCGCATGTCCTGCTGGACCGGCCGTCTGCCGCCAGCCGCCTCAGCCCAACACTGAGACCGTCCGGTGTCGGCGGCCGCACGAGTTGCCGCGTTCCTCGGGGCCTACTTCGGGGCGAATGCGATCAGCGCGTTCATGCCGTTGTGGTTCGCCGACCGGGGGCTGTCCGCCTCGGCCATCGGCCAGGTGCTGGGGGGCGCCGCATTGTTGCGGGTCCTGGCAGGACCCGGTTGGGGGAACGCTGCCGATCGGATGGGACGGCGCCGACCGGTCCTTTTCTTCGCCGGGCTCAGCGCGGCTGGCCTGGGTGCCTGCTACGTCGCCGCCAGTGGGTTCCTGCCGTTGCTGTTGATCGCCGGCGCGCAAGGCGTCGCCTCCAGCGCGATCAATCCGCTGGCCGACTCCTTGGCGCTGGCCCTGGCGCGGGAGGGGCGGATCGAATACGGGCCGGTGCGTGCCGTGGGTTCCGCTAGCTTCATGGTGGCAACGGCGGGTGCGGGCTGGCTGCTGAACCGAGCGGGTTCGTGGCTGGTGCCGTGGCTGCTGACAGCCGGGTATGGCGCTTCGGCCGTGTTCAGCGTGTTTCTGCCGGAGGCTGTCACGCCACCGGCCGCGCCGCATGCCTTCGCCGGGCTGCGTCTGTTCCGAAACCCGGCCTTTGCGCTGGCGGTCGGCTGCACCGCGCTGATCCAAGGCGCCCATGCAGCCTATTACGGCTTCGCGGCGCTGTTCTGGCGGTCGCAAGGTTTCAGCGACACCATGATCGGCCTGCTGATCGCGGAAGGCATCGTCGCCGAAATCTTGCTGTTCGCCCGCGGGCGCCGGCTGATCGAGCGGCTCGGTCCCGCCGGCCTGACGGCGTGCGCCGCTGGTGCGTCGGTCGTGCGCTGGACGGTTACCGCCATGGCGCCACCGTTGCTGATCCTGGCGGTGGTGCAGCTGCTGCATGCGGCGACCTTCGCCATGCAGCACTTGTCGGCGATGCTTGTCCTCAGCCGGTTCGTACCCAATGAGCGGGCGGCCACCGCGCAGGCGCTGCACGCGGCGATCGGCTATGGCGCGCCAACCGGGCTGATGATGCTGGCGTCGGGCTGGCTCTACGCGCGTTACGGCGGCCTCGCCTTCCTGGCGATGGCGGTCAGCGGCGGCGCTGCCCTGGCCTTGGTTGCCCCGCTGACGCGGGTGACGCACCGGTCAGTGTCCGCGATGACGCGTTGAAGTTCGAAGCTTCTCGTGGCACGGCTAGCTAAGCGTTCAATCAGCCAAGCCGTCGCGGCATCATGGCCAAGTCCGCGAAGCGCGTTTCCTGCACTTCATGCTGCCCGCATCCGCTGCGCATAGACGTTGACCGCCAACGCGACCAGCAGCACGAGCCCGCGGATAAGGATTTTCAGGAAGCTGTCGATGTTGATGTGGTCGAGGCCGTTGTTCAGAATCCCCAACACGAACAGCCCGATAATCGTGTTGCCGATGCCGCCCTGCCCGCCGAACAGGCTGGTGCCGCCCACCACCACCGCCGAGATGCTGTCGAGCAGATAGGTATCGAACTCGTTTTGCTGTGCGCTGCCGAAATACGCGACACCCAACATGCCCGCGACACCGGAACACACCGCCGCGATGATCATTACCGCCGACAGGATCGCCTTGACGTTGACACCGGAATGCTCCGCGGCCTCTCGGTTGCCGCCCGTCATGTAAACGTAGCGACCGAACCGCGTATAGGTCAGGACGATATGCCCCACCAAAAGGAACAACGCGGCCACGATTACGATCCAGGGCACCGGACCCAGCGAATGCGCCCCCAACGTTACGATCAGCGGCGGCACGGCATAGGCGATCTGTCCACGCACCAGCAGCGCGCAGATGCCGGCGGCGATCTGCAGCATCGCCAGCGTCATGATGAAGCTGGGGATGCCGATACGGGTCAATCCGAAGGCGTTCACGGCCCCCAGCGCGAAGCACGCCGCGATCGCGATGACGATGGCCGCCCAGCCCGGCAGCGGAACGTTGGCGATCGTGACGCTGGGGTCCTGTAGGGTGAAATACGCCGTGACGATGCCGGTGGCGTTGGCGATGCTGGCAACCGACAGATCGATCTCGGCGCACAGGATCACGAAGGTCAGCCCAACCGCGATGATGCCGGTGACCGAGATCTGCGTCAGGATGTTCTGCAGGTTGCCGAAAGTCGCGAACGATGGGCTGGACAGGGAAAAGAACGCAACGAGCAACAGCAACGTCAGGAACGGCGCGACGTTGCGCAACTGTCCGCGCAGCCAGTCCCGCAAGCTGCCGCGCGCGACTTTCGTGGTCGTGCTCATGCGACTTCCAGCAGCCGGTCCTTGCTGATGGGCTCATCGGCGAATTCGCGGACCACGCGACCCTTCTTCATCACCAATATTCGGTCTGCCAGCGAAAGTACGGTCTCCGGTTCAGTGGAGACCACCACGATGGCGATCCCTTGATCACGCAGGCCTCGTACGATCTTAACAACGTCATCCTTCGCACCCACGTCCATCCCGCGCGTCGGCTCGTTCAGCACGAGCACGCGCGGCAAATAGGTCAGCCATTTCGCCAGCGCCACCTTCTGCTGGTTGCCGCCGGACAGCGTGCCCAACGCGCGCCGCACCTCGGGCGGCCGGATGCGCAGACGTTGGACATGCTGCTGGGCGATGCGGCGTTCGGCGGCTGGGCGCAACCACAGGCGACTGATCCTGCCAAGTATCGATATTGTCATATTTTTGAACACCGGCTCGGTGCCGAATAGCATCATTCGCCGGCTTTCCGGCAGGAACGCCATGCCTGTTCGTCGAGCCTGCGGCACCGAAGACAGCCGCACCGCCCGGCCGTCCAGTGCGATGCGTCCCTGGTCGGGTCGCAGCAGACCGAACAGGGTACGCGCGAGTTCGCGTTGCCCGGCGCCAAGGAAGCCGTAGAGCCCCAGCACCTCGCCGGCGCGCACACGCAGCGACACGTCGCGATAGGCGCCGGCCCGGGTCAGACCCTCGACCTCCAGTACCACCTTCGCGTCGGGCCGGCTGTGTAGCGAAATGTCGGCGAGGTAGCTCTCCTCCAATTCAGCGTGTCCGGTGCCAATCATCCGATCGATGATCCAGCGCTTGTCGATCCGCGCGCAGGCCTCGGTCGCCACCACATGGCCGTTGCGAAACACCGTCGCGCGGTCGCAGACGGCCAGCACGTCGTCGAGAAAGTGCGAGATGAACACAATGCTGCGTCCCGCCTCGCGCAGCCGCCGCAGCAGGCCGAACAGACGCTCCACCTCCGGTGGCGCCAGCGCCGAGGTCGGTTCGTCCAGGATGATGATGCGCGCGCCGGAGAACAGCACCCGAGCCACTTCCACGAGCTGCTGCAGACCGAGGGGCAGGGTGCCCATCAGAGCGCGTGGATCGACGTCGATCCCAAGGCTGGCCAGATGTTCCGCCGCTCCGCCGCGCATCGCCCGCCAGTCGATCAGGCCAATTCGATGCACCGGCTGGGCGCCGAGATGGACGTTTTCGGCGACGGTCAGGCTGGGCATGACGGACAGTTCCTGGTGGACCATGCCGATGCCCCCCGTTCGGGCATCGCGCGGCGAGGCGAAGCGCACGGGCCGGCCGTCGAGGCGCATCTCACCCTGGTAGTCGGTATGCACGCCAGCGATGATCTTCATCAACGTGGATTTGCCGGCGCCGTTCTCGCCGATCAGTCCAAGGATTTCCCCGGACATCAGAGCGAAGTCCACGGCGCTCAAGGCCGCCACGCCGCCGAATGTCTTGGTTATTCCCGACAGTTCCAGCCGAGGGATCACGAGCGGATCAGATCAGGAACTGCTCTTCCATCCACATCATCCCGGGTGCGTTCGCCTTGGTCACCACGGGTCCATCAACGATGATGTTCTGGGGAATTCCGCCGGGTCCGGTCTTCTGGCCCGCCATCGCCGCGACACCCGCGACAATCGCTCCGCCGTGGATGCGGCAGGACGGGTTCCTCACGGTCGCCAACATGCGTCCGTCACTGACGGCGGCCAGCGCCGGCGGCATCGCATCGCAGCCGCCGATCTTGATGGCGGTGCGGTCGTGCGCCTTCATCACGTTGTAGGCTGCCAGCGCCATGTCATCGTTATGAAAATAGGCGGCGTCGATCTTTGGATACTTGGTCAGCAGCGTCTCCCAGATGCGCGCGACCTTGGTCACGTCCCAGTCAGCCGGCTGAGTATCCAGCACCTTGATCTTTGGATATTGTTTTACCACGGAAAGAAACCCGCGAGCGCGTCCCTGCGCCCCGGTATGACCGAGGGCGCCCTGGGTCATTATCATATTCCCAGCGCCGCCAATCGCATCGACCAGCTTCTGAGTGACGGATGCGCCCATGAACTCGTTGTCCGGCGCCAGGAAGCTATGGACCTTGATGGAGCTGAGTGGCGCGATCAACGTGTCCATGTCGATCACCGGTATGCCGGCGTCGATCATCCGATTCACCGGAGCGGTAAGTGTGCCGATCCCGAAGGCCTGGATCGCGACGAAGTCCCACTTCTGCGACGCCATGTTGTCGACGGCGGCGCGTTGCTTTGGCGCCGCCAGTTCGCCGTCGAACCAGGTCACGTCCACGTTGAACAGCTTGCCCCAGTATTCCGCCGCCTGCTTGCCCTGCGCGCACCAGGTTGCCTGGAGACCGGCATTGGAGAAGGCCGCCTTCAGGGGTTTGCCCGATCGTCCCGAGGCCTTGCCAATTTCTTGCGCCAGCGCTGGATCGATACCGAATGCCGCCAGCGCGGCGCCCATTCCGGCGAGTGAGCCTCGCAGAAACCCCCTTCGGTTGGCCATCTTGTCGCTCCCGGTTTTTCTTATGGTGCAAATGCTTATCTGCCGCCGTGGCATCGTGCAACCCCGCGAAGGGCGGCCGGGTTCACGCTCCTTCCATTTCTGTATCGAGCATAGCGGAACGCGGGGTCGCGGCTAAGACACGGCGACGCCTCGGCCCCGCAGGCGCGGTGACGCATGGGGCGTCGCCTCGGCTAGTGTCTTGCGAACCAGGCAGCCTATGGTCCCGCGCACCAGGCAAGGAGAGACCACATGCGTCCGGAAGACGTCATCGCCGACAAACGCCGACCCTATACGGGGGCGGAATATATCCAAAGCCTGCGTGACGGGCGCGAGATCTATATCGATGGCGAACGCGTAGCCGACGTCACCACCCATCCCGCCTTCCGCAACTCGGTTCGCTCGATCGCTCGGCTATACGACGCGCTGCACGACCCGAAGCACCGGGACCGACTGACCTGCGAGACCGACACTGGGTCCGGCGGCTACACGCACAAGTTTTTCCGCGTGCAGCGGTCCCGCGAGGAACTGATCGGGGCGCAGGGCGCGATTATCGACTGGTCACGGCTGTCCTATGGCTGGATGGGCCGCACTCCCGACTACAAAGCAGCCTACACCAACACCTTGGGCGCCAATGCCGAGTACTATGGTCCGTATGCCGACAATGCCCGCGCCTGGTACCGGCGCGCGCAGGAGACCGTGCCGTTCATGAACCACGCGATCGTCAACCCGCCGCTTGATCGCCACAAGCCGGCTGAGGCGAGCAAGGATGTCTTCGTCTGCGTCCAAAAGGAAGTTGACGGCGGGATCATCGTGTCCGGCGCCAAGGTTGTCGCGACCTCGGCCGCGATGACCCACTACAACTTCATGGGTCAGTCCTCGAAGACCGCGACCGAGGACCTGGACATGTCGCTGATGTTTCTGGTCCCGATCGATGCGCCTGGCCTAAAACTGTTTTGCCGCACCTCCTATGAGCAAGCCGCCCGCCATAGCAGTCCGTTCGACTATCCACTGTCGTCGCGCTTCGATGAGAATGACGCGATCTTTGTTTTGGATAAAGTCTTCATCCCCTGGGAAGATGTCTTCATCTACCGCGATCCGGCCAGGGTACTGAGCTTCTACCCACGCTCCGGGTTCACCAACGGGTTTCAGTTTCAGGGCTGCACACGGTTTGCCGTGAAGCTCGACTTTATCGTCGGTTTGTTAGCGAAGGCGCTGCGCTGCACCGGCGGCGACGAAGCCCGCGGCAACCAGGTGCTGCTGGGCGAAGCCGTCGCCTGGCGTAACCTGTTCTGGTCGTTGTCCAATGCGATGGCGCACAACCCGACCCCTTGGATCGGTGATGCGGTGCTGCCGGACCTGAAGGCCGGGCAGGCCTACCGGGTCTTCGCACCCGATGCGTATCCTCGCATCAAGGACATCATCGAGCGTACGGTTACCTCAGGCCTGATCTACCTTCCTTCGTCGGTTAAAGACTTCGCCAACCCGGCGATTGATCCCTATTTGCGGCACTATGTCCGCGGGTCGCACGGGATCGAATACAAGCAGCGGATCAAGATCATGAAGCTGCTGTGGGATTGTGTCGGGACCGAATTCGGCGGCCGACACGAACTGTATGAGCGAAACTATGCCGGCGGATGGGAGGATATTCGCGTCCAGACGCTGACCGGGGCGGAGAAGGGCGGCGATATGGCCAAGATGGAGGCGCTGGTTGATCAATGCCTGGCGGACTACGATGAGAACGGCTGGACAGGCGACATCTGGAGCTGATCCACGGATCGATCAGGCACGGTGCAGCGAGCTTCAGGTCGATCCAATTCGCTGCCCCCGGCCGGCTGATGGCGTAGCGTAGAAGCGCGCTAGAGCATGATCACGCTGAGCGGAACGTTCAAAGCGCGTGAATCATCCGATCAAACAAAGGGATAGAGCATTTTAGGTCTGCACAGTCAGGCTGAAAATGCTCTAGTATATCGCGCTTCTATGCCCTCGGACACTTAGCCCTGCTTGGCGATGATCTTGTCCTTGATGCCGTTGTAGACATTTGGCGGGATGATATGGCGATTGACCAAGTCGTCCTTACCCTTGTACGGACGATGCTTGATGATCGCCTCGGCTCGGGTTTTGCCAATGCCGGGCAGGTTGTCGAGGTCGTCTGCCGAGGCCGAGTTGATGTCGATGATCGACGACGCCGAGCGGGGCGCCGCCGTACTGGGTGCCGCCGTACTGGGCGCCGCCATAGTCGAGGTCGGCTTTGTCACGGTGGGTTTCGTCGGCGTTGTCTGTAACGTCTGCGCCGCCGCGGGCAATGTCAGCATGATCCCCAGCGCGCCAGCCAAACACAATTTGCCAAATTTCATAAGCTTGCCCCGATCCGGATTATCGGGTGCAGCACGTGGAAGCGTTTTGGTCAACCGCAAGCACGATCCAGCTGCAATTGGTCGTGCTGCCTGTGTCGCGTCTTGCGACCCGTTGGTCAGCTTATTCTGCCGCTTGTGGCATCGCGGCATATTTCTCGATCCATTCCCGACCCAGTCGGACCGCTTCGTCCGGGGTCAGCCAGGACCAATCGGCGCCGCGGGAGCGAACCGCAACCCAAACGGTTTCGCCATGAACATGCTCTTCGACCGCCAGAGGTGTGAAATACGACATGATCTGCCTCATGCATAAAATAAAACGACCTTCGAACGCGCCGCCGCGATCGGCTGCTGTGCGAGAGTCGGTTGATAAGTATCTCGCGAAATTGTGATCCAAGACGCCACATTCTTGCCGCATGCGCTTGAACCACCGCAACCACAAAATCAACCTGGATACGATTAAGCGACAATTTGTCCGTAGAAACTTCCATCCGTGTGATCCGCGCAACAGGACGTTTGCCGGTAACGTCGCTAAAACCCGAACATATGGTCCAGCGAGAACCCACCGACCTCATCCATCAATCCGTGGTATCCGAACAGCCGACAGGTCGAATCGCGTACCAGGACGTAACCATCGGGTCCCGCCGCGGCCACTGCCTGGGCACCGAATGTCGTATGTGGCCAGACGATCACCGAACCGGAACAGGCGATCGGAACCGGCGCTTCCACGATCGGTGTGCCACTGCCGTCATACAAATGCAGCGAGGTCGCGGATACCGGATGCCAAGGTCCGGAAGCCGGGTAGATCAGCGCGGCGAAGCTGTGCCGCGTCTGGTCCCCGAGTTTGAGGAACAGCGTCGTGGATAAGCCGGGCGGCGGTCCGGAGTAGGATTGCGGCTCGTCGCGATAGGTCATCGCGGTGTTGAAGATATGGGCGCCGAAACTCGACTCGGCCGCGTGGCCCGATGCACGGTCCTCATAGCGGAACAGCGCATGCAGCCAACCGTCGGCGTCGCCGCCTTGGCGAAAATCATAGACCAGTTCCGCATGTCCTTGCTCCACGTCGAACGCGTCGAGGTCCATCGCGAGATCATGGTCTCTGGCCAGACAGCCGAGGAACTTTTCGCCCCGCCTGGTTCCGCTTGCGTCGAACACGTCCAGCCGGATCGGCAGATCACGCTGGCAGGTCGACATCGGGGTCGGCTGGACAATCGTGCGGAACCGCGACCGTGGCAGGATCGGAAAAGGCAGGATATAGCCACGCCCAAGCTCCGCCGGCAGTGCCGGGATGGCGGCATCGGGCCGGAGGTTATCCCGCTCGACGTTCACATGGGCGATCCGCGTGCGGTCGTTCTGCGTCACCTCATAGCGTGGGCGCACCACGTGGCGCCCGGTGCGAACCTCGATCTGTGCCGGCCAGCGCAGCAGCGGCAGGAATTCGGCGACATCCAGCGCGACGGTGGCGAACGGTCCTACCGGCTGGTTCAAGGCAACGGGTTGTTCCGCCCCCATCCGATCCAGCGCGATGGCGCCGGGCGGGATCGGCACGGCGTGGCTGTTCTGCAGCCACAGCACGATTTTCTCGTCCGGCCGGGGTGCCGGCAGACCGGCGAAACGATCCGACGGCCACGCGTTGGCGTCATGGGTGCAGGACAGCGATGCTCCGTTGTCGGACGCATAGGTATCCAGCGCATATTTCACGACGTCATGCCCGGCGACGCCGATCGCATGGATGAACAGCTGGCCGGTGAAGGGCGGAAGGTCGAATCGCTCGCGCACCATGCGGCTGCCGATGGAGAACCCGCTTGCGCCGGCCGCCAGCTCCTGCTCCCAGGTGGCGAGGACCGCGCCGGCGCTATCGAACAGGCGCAGCCACAGGCGGACATCGGATGCACCGTATCGGGCCCAGTAGTTCGCCGAAACGAGGCGCGTCGACATCCCGTCGGCGTCGCGAAAGAAGGCGAAGTTCGTGGCGAAGTTCAGCTTGTCGAGATAGCGCCCGCGCACCGTCAGCAGCCGGTCCGGCAGCCGGGCCTGGTCCAGCGTCAGCACGATCGCGCCCGCCGGCAGCAAATGCGCGACGCGGACGGCGATCTTGTCGGCGTCGAACGCGGCGATCAACACGGTGCGGGCATTGCTGGTGGTAAGATCGGTCAGGGGGCGTGCCGCCAAGCCGCCTCGCACTTGGCCCACGGCAGCGACATCGTGCACGAAAACGCCGTCGATATGGGTCGGATACATGGCCAGCAGCGCGTCGGCGATACCGTCCGGATCATACAGCGCGACAGGGCCTTCAAAACGAGCATAAAGCTGGCCGATCGACACCGCGGCCAGCGGGTGGGCGAGCGCCTTGTAGATGACATTGCCCCCGGCGCGGGCGTCGAAAGTCTGAATTCGCAGCATGTCTGTCCTTAGAGCATGATCACGCTGAGCGGAACGTTCAAAGCGTGTGAATCATCCGATCAAACAATGGGATAGAGCATTTTCGGTCTGCACGGTCAGGCTGAAAATGCTCTAGAGACCCAGGCGCCGGCGCATCTCGGCCGCGGCGGCCGGTGTATCGTTCAATGGGTTGACCGGCCATGTTGAGAAATGGCCCCCGAACGGCCGAACCCGGTCCTCGTCCAGCAGTGGCCGCAGGAAAAGCCCCTGTCGCTTCCAGGATCCGGGCAGCGGGGCGAACATCACCGGCGCCGTGGTGGCGGCAGCCTCGGAGATCATCGACATGCTGTCTTGGGTGACGATGATCAGGTCGGCCAGCGCAAGCATGCCAAAATACGGATTTTCGCCGGTCAAATCCCACACCCAGCCGCCGCAAGGCGCTAGAGCCTCGCGGATCAGGTTCGTAACGGCCCGATCGGTGCGACGCGAGGGGGTGACCACGATGCCGACCTTGTCGCGCCGCGCCATCGTTGCAAGCTCGCCGGCCAATCTGGCGCCGGACTCTTGGTCGAGCCGATAGCGCCCGTTGCTGCCGCCCAGCAGCACCGCGACCAGCGGACGCCGGTATGGCGCCAGACGATCGCGCCAGGCCTCGGCCCCGGCGGCCAGCCGGGCTGGCGTCACGCGATGCAGCGCGGTGCGGGTGACGAAGACGTTTGGACCTGTCAGTTCGTCGTGTGGGCCGGCGACGATCAGGTCGAAGCGTCTGATATCCATCCGCGGGTTCTGCACCTGGACCACCCGCATCGAGTGCCGGCGCAGCGCCGCGAGAACCGCCCCGGCCATGCCGCCGCAACCGATCGCCAGCGAGGGCAGCGGCGCCCTGACCGCGTCAGCCACGGCCGCCAACGGGTTCGGCCAGAACTTCGCCGCGATCCATTTCCACGGGGCGGTCGGCTGCAACTCGCGCAGCTCGGCAGACAGGCCGGCCGCCTCGGCCAGCCCCAGCGCCTGCGCGCGCAGGCCGGCCAGACCCTCGCTGATGACCCACGGAGCGGCGATGTCAGACATCAGCGGCTTTTCGGCGCCCTGTCATCGAACGTCAATGTGCTTCCCAGTGTCTGTATCTCACTCGGGGTGCATCCGACCCAGCCTGCTTCGGGACCGTGCTCGCATCTGGTCGGTATTTTGATCGCTTGTATGATGACCGCGGCACTGCTCAGGGGAACAGCCAATGGAGCGCGATCTAATCGGCTATGGCGCCAACCCGCCCAATCCGAACTGGCCGAACCAAAGCCGGCTTGCGGTTAACTTCGTGCTGAACTTCGAGGAAGGTTCGGAACCGTCGGTTCCTGATGGGGATCGCGCTTCGGAATGGGGCCTTACCGAGTATGGGAGCACGTCGCCAGGGGTGGTCGGCCGCGACCTCGCCGCCGAAGGCATGTTCGCCTACGGCAGTCGGGTAGGGTTCTGGCGCATTCTCCGCCTGTTCCAGGAGCGCGGCCTGCCGATGACAATCTTCGGCTGCGCTTTGGCGCTGGAACGCAATCAGCCGGCGGTCGAGGCAATCAAGCAGGCGGGTTACGACGTCTGCTGCCACGGCTGGCGCTGGGAAAAGCATTTCGAGATGCCGGAGGACTTTGAGCGGGAGCGAATCGCACGTGCCGTCACCTCTCTGCGGGACACCATGGGCGAGCGTCCACTGGGTTGGTATTGCCGCAGCGGACCCGGCGTGAACACGCGTCGGCTGTTGGTAGAGGAAGGTGGTTTTCTATACGATTCAGACGCGTATGACGACGAACTGCCGTATTGGACAAGGGTTCTGGGCAAACCGCATCTGGTGGTGCCCTACAGCCTGTCCACCAATGATTCCAAGTTTGGGCGTGGCACGTTCGGCACCGGCGATGACTTCTTCCACTACTGCCGCGATGCGTTCGATTTGCTGTATGCCGAGGGCCGCACACAGCCCAGGATGCTCTCCATCGGGTTGCACATGCGGCTGACCGGCCATCCGGCCCGAGCCGCCGGGTTGCAGCGGCTGCTCGACCATATTGCGTGCTTCGATGGCATATGGGTGACACGCCGACTGGACATCGCGCGCCACTGGGTGGCCAATTTTCCGCCACCGGTTGTCGGGCAGTCAGCGCGCTGATACGGAGATCGATGCCTTCCGACAACCACGTGAAGACGGATGTGCGACCTGGTTCCGAGGCGGATCGGCAGAACATCCTGATCGTCAAATTGGGGGCGTTGGGCAACATCATTCTTTCATTGGCAGCGTTCGCCGCGATCCGTCAGCACCATCCGCGGGCACGCATCAGCGTGCTGACAAGCGAGCGCTATGCCGGTTGGCTGGGCACGTTCCCGTATTTCGACGGCGTGTTGGTCGACCCGAGGCCGCGTTGGTCGGACCTGCGCGGTCAGCATCGGCTGGGGCGAATGTTGGCCGATGGACAGTTCAGCCGGGTGTATGATCTGCAGACCTCGGCTCGGTCATCACGCTACTTCCGCCTGTTCCCGGCAAAGCATCGGCCGGAATGGTCAGGCATTGCCTTCGGCTGCGCGCTGCCGGATCGCGACCCTGGGCGCAATGTGCTGCATGACACCGAGCGACAGCAGGGTCAGCTACACCAGGCCGGCGTTAGCCAATTTCCGCCGGCCGACCTGTCCTGGTGTCATGGCGATATTGGCCGATTCGATTTGCCCCCGGATATCGCTCTGCTGGTGCCCGGCAGTTCGCCGAACCGCCCGGCCAAGCGGTGGCCGGTAACCCAGTACCGGGCGTTGGCGGACCGGCTGGCGGAGCGCGGGATCAGGCCGCTGGTCATCGGTAGCGCGCCCGAGCAAAAACTGGCGGCGGAAATACCGTCGGCGATCGATTTGACCGGCCAGACCAGCTTCGGCGACCTGGCGGATCTGGCTCGGGCCGCCCGGTTCGCGGTGGGCAACGACACAGGGCCGATGCACCTGGTCGCGACCGCCGGCTGCGCTACACTCACGCTGTTCTCGCGTGACTCCAACCCCTCACAATGCGCGCCGCGTGGCCGGCGGGCATCGATCCTGCAGCGGCCCGACCTTGCCGATCTGTCGGTCGCCGCCGTGCTGGAGAACCTTCCGGACTGATGCCCAACCTATCCATCCCTGCTCAATCCGTCTTGCGATCCCAGGACGGCGTGCCGATGCCGCAGCGCATGTGGGCGATCCTGACAATCGCCCTCGGCTTGACGCTGGCCGTGCTGGACGGCGGCATCGCCAACGTCGCGCTGCCGACGATCGCTCGTGAGGTCCACACTTCGCCGGCCAATTCGATTTGGGTGGTCAACGCCTATCAGGTCGCGGTGACGATTTCCCTGCTGCCGCTGTCATCGTTGGGCGAGATCCATGGCTATCGTCGTATCTATCAGGCAGGGCTGGTGCTGTTCACGCTCGCCTCGTTGGCCTGCTCGCTGTCATCCTCGTTGCCGACGCTGATCCTCGCGCGCGTGCTGCAGGGCTTGGGCGCGGCCGGGATCATGAGCGTCAACGGCGCCCTGATCCGCTTCATCTACCCGCGCCGCTGGCTCGGTCGCGGCGTTGGCCTGAACGCGACGGTGGGTTCGATCGCCTCGGCGCTGGGGCCGTCTGTGGCGTCGGTGATCCTGTCGGTGGCTCCCTGGCCCTGGCTGTTCGCGGTCAACGTGCCGCTGGGGATCCTGGCCGCGGTCATCGCGCTGCGTACCCTGCCGGTGACACCGCTGTCCGGGACCAGGTTCGACGGCATCAGCGCGGCCCTGCAAGCGGTGACATTCGGTGCACTGCTGGCCGGCGTAACCGAAATGGGCCACGGCGATTCATGGGGCCGTGTGGCGGTTGAACTGGTCGTCGCCGCGGCTTCAGGCTTCGTGCTGGTCGTGCGGCAACTAAGTCGTACCGCGCCGCTGCTGCCGGTCGATCTGCTGCGCATACCGCTGTTCGCGCTGTCGGTGGCGACGTCCGTCTGCTCGTTTATCGCCCAGTCGATCGCCCAGGTTTCCATGCCGTTCCTGTTCGAGCACCGGTTCGCGCTGGATCAGGTGATGACGGGATTGTTGATGACCCCCTGGCCGTTGGTGGTGGCGGTGATCGCGCCGTTCGTCGGGCGGCTTGCGGACAAGTACCCGGCGGGTCTGCTGGGCGGCGGCGGACTGGCGGTGATGGCGCTTGGGCTTCTGGCTATGAGCCTGCTGCCAGATCATCCGACGACACTGGACATTGTCTGGCGAATGACGGTGTGCGGCATCGGTTTCGGCTTTTTCAACACGCCGAACAACCGGGCGATCCTGACGTCTGCTCCGCCGATCCGGACGGGCGGGGCCAGCGGCATGCAGGCGACGGCGCGATTGTTGGGCCAGTCGATGGGCGCGGCGCTGGTGGCACTGGTGTTCACCGCGTTTCCGCTCAATGGCACGACCATCGCGCTATTTATCGCTGCCGGGGTGGCGGGGGTGGCGTCGTGTGTCAGCTTTAGCCGACTGGCAGCGGGATAGAAGGCGCCCGGATCGGGTGGATTGGCCCTGCGATACGCATCAGCGGACCGAATGGACCCTCGGCGTGAACCTTCGCGGCTGCGCGGGTAGCAATACGGTTCCCCCGTCCATGCCGGTTGTTGGTTCGCGTAGATGGGTTCTTGCCCGAGTGCGGGGCAAACCCTTTGCCGTTGATCCCGGATCGGGCTAGGAAATCGAGATCCAGCGTCAACGAAAAGCGTTGTCCGATCGGACGATTGTCGGGAAACACGACCGGCAAGCTTTTGGGTCGTCACGCTCGACAGGTCATTCAAAGGTGAGGCGCGTTCGTATGCGGACGGTGAAATATCGGTCGATCAACCCGAACCTTAGGCCGCGCCGAACCAGGCTTGAGGTTCCGGGCTGGGCCGGCGAACCTGAGCCGAGAGCTGATGGTTCTCATGAATACCCCTGGCATTGTATTCCCTTTTCCGAGGCCGTCAGGGCGGGCTTCGAGCTGTGCTACCCCTACGACGACGAACTGCGCGTCATAGCGAGAGATGGGCTTCTTATGTTCGAGGGAAACTTCGGCGATGCGTCGGGGCCAGACGCGAGGCGCCCGCCATTCCGCGGCTTCGGCAAGGCATATTATACCTATCAGATCCTCATCGATCTGAAGGTCGACAAAGGTTTCGCCATCAAGATGGAGACCCATCCTCGCTTCTACACTGATACCACGGGGACGGTGCCGATCGCGGTGCCGGCGGTGCTTCAGCATTGGTGGCCGATGGTCAATTTCGTTGTCTTCAAGGCACCGGCTGAAGGCCAGACCCACATTTTCCGGCTTGGCGATCCGTTCATTCAGGTGACGATCGTGCAGGCCGAGGCCAAGTTCGAACTCGTCGACATGCCGGCGGAAGAGGCCGCCGAGCGAGAGTTGCAATCGCAGCGGATCTATGCGAGCCGCAACACCCTCTCGGCCGACACACATTGGCTCTCCGCCTCCGATACCGTGTTCGACGGTACGTATCGCCGCATCTTCGGAGCCGCCAGAAGTGCCAGGGAAAAGTAGCGGTCCATCAGTCCACGCCATTCACGGCCGGGCAGCCTCGTGGACGGTCAGGCGCCGGCAGACACATCCCGACGGCCAGTTCACCACCGCCGGCGCCCGCGTTTGAATGCGGCGGCGCTACCCAGGTTTGTCCACGACGCGGCACCCGGCAAGCTCGACGGTAAAGGCTCAACGCCGAGATTGATGGTGATGATGGTGGTGATGATGGTGGTGATGATGATGGAAATTAGGGCGCCGGTAGTAGGCCGGCGGGTAATAGCCCGGTGAGTAGTAGGTCGGCGGGTAGTACCGTCGCTGATAGGGTTGCTCATACTCGAAAAACTGTGCGTCCTGAACCGCCGCTTCGCCCCGGTAGACATCGCCCTCCGCGACCTGGGACTGCGCCGCGTTCGAAGCCGCGAGAAGTTCGAGCGCATTTGGAATGGGCTTCAGCAGATCGGCGTAGGAGTTCACCTCCATCAACGTCTCAGCCGTAACCGGAGCACTGGCGGCGTGCGACGGAACGCTCGCTGCCAGGGACGCTACCGCTCCAATGACGCCAGCCAAGTTCTTATCCATCTAAAGCCTCCGTTCCATCGGTGTCACATCGCATTCGGACAAGTCATGTCAAACCGTGGCTTCCAATATGGATAGACGCAGACGATCCACGGTTCCTTCCGGTGGCGGCAGTGCCCGGCTGCCACCGCCCTGCGCCTGTTGCATCGAGATTGGGACCAAGAACGTGATCGAATTATGGGCATCGAACGCGATGGAATGCTTCGCCGCCTGCGCCGCTGTCGCCATCCTGGCGGGGACGTCTTATCGTCGAGGTCGCCACACTTCTGACATGAGGTTCAGCCGATGACGACTCCCCTGGCAGGCATCACCGTCCTGGATTTCGGCCAGATCTATCAGGGCCCCTACGCCACCATGCTGATGGCCAAGGCCGGCGCCGACGTGATCAAGATCGAGCCGCCGGGCGGCGAGCCGTTGCGCCGGCGGGTCATCGCGACGGGCGGCGATACCACACTGCCGATGGCCATGCTGAATGCCAACAAGCGCGCCGTGACGCTGAACCTGAAGTCCGATGCGGGGAAAGCTTTGTTAAAGCAGATGGTCACCCGCGCCGATGTGCTGCTGGAAAACTTCGCGCCCGGAACGCTGGATGGGCTGGGGGTCGGCTATGATGTGCTTCGGGCGGTCAACCCACGTCTGATCTATGCCACCGGCACCGGTTTCGGCATCAGCGGTCCAGACCGCGACAATCTGGCGATGGATTTCACCATCCAGGCTGCCTCCGGCATCATGAGCGTCACCGGCGACCCTGACGGGCCGCCAATGAAGGCGGGCCCGACGCTGGTGGACTTCATGGGCGGCATCCACCTCTACGCGGCGGTGATGACGGCTTTGCTGGCGCGTGTGTCGACCGGGCAGGGCCAGTTGGTGGAGGTTGCGATGCAGGAAACGGTCTATCCGACCCTCGCGTCCAGTTATGACTATCATCTGCGAACCGGGAAGGTGCCGCCGCGCGCGGGCAACCGGCAGGCCGGGCTTGGCAGCGCACCATATAATGCGTTCCAGACCAGGGACGGCTGGGTGGCGATCCATGTTGTCACCGAGGCCCATTGGCAGAACCTGCTGCGGGCCATGGACCGAACCGATCTGTTGGACGATCCGCGCTTTGCCACCAACCCCGCCCGCACCGAGAACATGGAAGCGACCGAGGCGCTGGTGACGGCGTGGACCATCGGCCTGGCCAAAGGCGAGGTTGTCGCAGCAGGGAAACGATACAGAATACCTGTCGCCGCCGTGCGCAATGCGGTCGAGGTGATGAACGATCCGCACATGCATGCGCGGGGCATGCTGCAACGGATCGATCATCCCTCTCTGGGGTCGATCATCGTGCCGAACTCGCCGCTTCGGCTGCATGGTTCCGACCCGGTCGAACCGTTGCCGAGCCCGTCGCTGGGGCAGCATAATCCGGAAGTGTATGGCGGGTGGCTTGGGTTGGGAGCGAACGGGGTGGATGAACTGAAGCGGGCGGGAGCGATTTAGTTGTCTCATCAGTGTTCTATTTGTAACTTCAGCAAAATATAATTCGCCGGAAGCCCTGCGGATTGATATCGGCTCTGGCTTGAGCGTCGAGGTCTCCACCCGTTCATCGACCCCGGTGGACGCGCGGACAAAGCTCTGATGAAGTAGGCGGCAGGTCAGGGATTAAATTTGCATTCGTAAGGAAACCGCATGGCTGACGCCCACGTTCATCTTCATTCGGATCAGCCTTTGGCCAAGCAGGGGCCCGTCGGCCACAATCGCTGGCATCCTGACATCCTGCCTGCCGTGCGGATCAGTTCCGGATCAACGGTCTCGCTGGAAACGATCGACGCACTGGATCGGCAGATTACCCCGACCATGACCCCAAGCGACCTTCTGGGTGTCGACATGGGTCGCATCCACCCGCTGACCGGACCGGTGCATGTGGACGGTGCCGAGCCCGGCGACCTGCTCGCCGTCAGGGTCGAGGCGATCGAGACCGCTTCGCGCGGCTTTACCTTCATCATGCCTGGCTTTGGGTTTCTACGGGACCATTTTCCGGAGCCGCACATCGTCCATTGGGAGATGTCGGGCGGGTTTGCCTGTTCAGAAGACCTGCCGGGGGTGAGGATACCCGGCGCACCGTTCATGGGCGTCATGGGGGTGGCGCCGTCGCACGACCTGCTGGCTCGGATCAACGCGCGGGAGGCCGATCTTTTGTCGCGTGGCGGGGCTGTCCTGACGCCCGACCCGGCCGCTGCGGTACCGAACGATCCGACGATCGCCGCCAAGGCATTCCGCACCATCGCGCCGCATGAAACCGGCGGCAACATCGACATCAAGCAGCTGACGGCCGGGGCAACACTCTATCTGCCGGTGTACCAGCCGGGTGGTCTGTTCTCGGTTGGCGATGCGCATTTCGCTCAAGGGGATGGCGAGTCGTGCGGAACCGCCGTGGAGACAAGTGCGACGTTCGTTGCCAAAATCGAGGTGTTGAAGGGCGAGGCGAAACGTCGGCGGCAGAATGATCCCTCGTTCGAGCATCCGGGCTACTTCACGACACCGGAGATGGCAACGCCCCGACGGTTCTATGCGACGACTGGCATTCCGGTGAGCCGGGATGGTTTACGCAACGAGTCCGAGGATCTGTCGATGGCGGCGAAAAACGCGCTGCTCAACATGATTGATTATCTGGTCGATGCGCGCGGGCTAACGCGGGCGCAGGCTTATTGTCTGACGAGCGTTGCGGTGGACCTGAAGGTCAGTCAGGTCGTCGACGTCCCGAACCTGATCGTTTCGGCCTTCCTTCCCTTGGACGTCTTTGGATAGAGCAGATCCCGTTCAGATTGCTTATCTGAACGGGTGAAGATGCTCGCTAAAATAATGTGCTAGGCTTTTTCGGTGAGCCAATGCGAACGGAAAGAGCTCTAGCCGCGCGATCGGCGTGAGCCGGAGGCGCCGATCATGGCGCTTCCATGCATTTTCTGGCGACATCTTGACGAGTCCGTTATTTCGAGATCCTGTCGATCTCCGCCAGCTCCGAGTCCGTCAGCGCCCAATCGCCGGCTTTGACGTTCTGCTCAAGCTGCTCGGGCCGCGTCGCTCCGGCGATCACGCTGGCGACCGGCGACTGAGCCAGCAGCCAAGAGAACGCCAATTGCAGCAGAGTATGTCCATGCGACGCGGCGAAGTCACCCAGCTTCTCGGCGATTTCCCAGTTGCGTTCGGTAAGATAGCGGTCAGCCAGCCGCTGTGTCTTGGCCAGGCGGGTGTCGGTGGGAAGCGGGGTGTTGCGACGATACTTCCCGGTCAGCAGCCCGCTCGCCAAGGGGAAATACGGCAGCAGCCCGAAGCCCAGCCTGCGCGCCGCCGGAAGCAACTCGGCTTCGGGGGTTCGGTGGATGAGCGAGAACTCGTCCTGACAGCACGCGAACCCGTTCAGCCCGGCGGTGCGCGCGGTCCAGGCGGCCTCGGTCATCTGCCATGCCGGGAAGTTGGAGCAGCCGACATAACGCACCTTTCCCTGCCGGATCAGGTCGTCCAGCGCGCGCAGGGTCTCCTCGATTGGCGTGCGAGGATCGGTTCGGTGCATCTGGTACAGGTCGATCCACTCGGTCTTCAGGCGGCGTAGGCTGTCTTCGACGGCGGTCACGATATATCCGCGGGAGCCGCCTTCCCGTTCGCCGGTGTCGTCCATGGGCGCGGCGAACTTTGTCGCCAGCACGATCCGCTTCCGGTCGTTGCCCAGGATCCGCCCCATCACCGCTTCAGAGCCGCCGCGTTCACCGTAGACGTCAGCGGTATCGAACAGAGTGATGCCAAGATCGAGGGCCTTGTGGATCACCGCCTTGGTCGCGTCGTCATCGATGCGGCCGCCGAAGTTATTGCATCCGAGGCCGATCGCCGAGACGCGAAGGCCAGACTGACCCAGATTGCGGATTTCCATGATGGCGCGCTCCCGACGGTTGTGCTGTAGCAGCTTGGTCAGACGCTGGCGCGGCGTCAAACCGTCAGAAGACGATGAGTTTATCGACGCCGTGGCCGCGGTCGGCCGGCAGGTCAAAATCGAGTTCAGGTCCCACGGGCACGATCCCGGTCGGATTGATACGTCGGTGGCTCATGTAATAATGCCGCTTGATATGGCCGAAATCGACGGTCTCGGCAACGCCGGGTATCTGATAGATGTCGCGCGCATAGGCCCAGAGGCTTCTGTAGTCGACGATCCGCCTAATGTTGCATTTGAAATGACCATGATAGACGGGATCAAAGCGGACAAGCGTGGTGAAAAGCCTGATGTCGGCTTCGGTCAACGCCTCACCGCAGAGGAACCGGCTGTGCGAAAGCCGATCCTCCAGCCAGTCCAACGTTTCGAACAGCGGGTCGACAGCAGCCTGATAGGCCGACTGCGTAGTGGCGAACCCAGCCTTGTACACGCCGTTGTTCAGCGTGTCGTAGATGCGCTGGTTCACGGCGTTGATCTCAGCCCGGAGCGGCTGCGGATAGTAATCGCCCGGCTTCGCACCGACATGGTCGAACGCCGTGTTCAGCATGCGGATGATATCGGCGGATTCGTTGTTGACGATGGTCTGGGTGTGCTGATCCCACAGGACGGGTACTGTCGCCTTGCCCGAGTGTTCATCGTCCGCCCGGGTATAAAGTTCGTACAGGTAACGGCTGTTATAGAGCGGGTCGGGGATCACGCCGTCGCCAGGAGCGAAGGTCCAGCCGTTTTCGCCCATCAGCCAGTGGGTCACCGAAATCGGAATGATGTCGCGCAGTCCCTTCAGCGCCCGCATGATCAAGGTGCGGTGTGCCCAGGGACAGGCGAGCGAGACATACAGATGATAGCGTCCAGCCATGGCGCGGAACCCGTCCTGACCGGTCGGGCCAGGCCTTCCGTCCGGGGTGATCCAGTTGCGGAACGCGCTGTCGCGGCGTTCGAACTGTCCATCCTTGTTCGTCGCGGGCTCTTGCTCCTGCCATTCACCGTTGATCAGCAGCCCCATTCAAATCCCCCTTGTGATGTCCAGCCCCCAGATGTTCGCCGCACCGAGCGACGGAAGCAGGGAAATAAGTCGCCGCCTTGATGATGACCAGACCACTTGAACGAAGACCTAGTGTCCAGCCGCAAACCTCGATGAGGTCGGCTCAGCGGCGATCTCGTCCACCAGCTTGCGGGTCATCGCCTCGCCGAATGTCGAAAAATCATGCACTTCCAGCACGAAGGTACCAGGACCGCCGGTCACGTTCTTCTGATAATAGTTCGCCAGACCGCCGGGCGGTTGGACATGGGCAAAGGTCCAGGACACGGGATGGTCGTTTATGATCGCCAGGCCGTTGATCGTGATGCCGGACTTCACCGCATCATCCCTGGCTTCGGTGATTTCGCGGCCGGCGTTGTTGGTGCCGTCGCCGCAGACGTCGATCACCCGACGGGTGGCGATCATGCCGCTTTCAGCCAGAAGCTGCACCGCCTGATCGACACCGGCACTGATGGCGGTTCGACCCCAGAACGATCGGGGCGCCTTCTTCAATCGATCGACGAAGGCCTGGGCCGAAATCTTGCCCTGGATCACGGTCCAATCCAGCACGGTGCGCACCTCGAAACTGCTGGCGAACTCCACGTAAGCGACCGCGATTTTGCCGCTAGGCCCGCCTTCAATGGCGTCGAGCACCTTCTGGTTGGTGAACGCGGCGGTGTAGCCGTCCTTTTCCAGCTTGAACTCGCTGTCGTCTATGCTGCGCGACACGTCCGTGACCAATACCAGAGCGACGTCTACGTCATCCGCACGGGCGGGCGTGCTTGCGATGCAGGCGAGCAACGGCAACAGCGCGGCCAGAGGCGCGGCCAGTGCAATCAAGGCAATGCGGGGCATCCGAGCAACCCTTCTCGATCAAGCTGGCGCCGGCGTATCCGTGGCTGCATCTCACCCCTGAGTGCATCCTTCCGTCAAACCAAATCCACGCCGGCTGATCGGCCGGGGCGGCAAAATTCTATTGGCTGGCCCAGACGATGCGATGGATCCAGGTCACGTCGGTCAGATCGAAGCTGTAGTCGGGATGTTCCGGGTTCAAGCTCTTGAGATCGACACGGCGGGCGGAGCGACGAGCCAGTTGCTTCGCCATCACCTGGCCGTTCATGGTGCGGACGACAACGCGATCGCCGCGGCGGATCGGCGCGGATGGCGAGACGATCACCAGGTCGCCATCGCGAAACACCGGCTCCATCGATTCGCCACTGATTTCCAGCGCATAGGCGTTTGGATCGGCGATTTCCGGCAAACTGACCTCATCCCAACTGCCACCGACGGGATAGCCTCCATCGTCGAAGTACCCTTCGCCGCCAGCCTGGGCCAGGCCGATCAGCGGCACGCGTCGTGAGATGCCGCGGCTGCCGCCACTGCTGGCCAGTGCCCGCGCGCCGGAAACCAAGGAGGTGAAGCTCTCCAGCGTCGCCCCGGTCGCATCCAGAACCTTCGCCACGCTTTCCGTGCTCGGCCAGCGAGCGCGGCCATCGGGCATACGTCGTTTGGACGGATTGAAGGTCGTCGCATCCAGGCCCGATCGCTTCGCCAACCCCGAGGCTGACATTCCATTTTCGGCGGCCAGCGTATCGATGGCACGCCAGACATCTTCGTGTTTCATCCAGGGGCTCCTGTTGCGCGACCCTCTTTCGGCGCCTGTGGTCTGGACCATTATCCTAGGAATTGCTGCCAAAGCAAATAGGAAAATGAACCATATTTACTTGCAAATGTATGCAATCTATGGTTATATACGTAGGCGTGGTCATCCGCGCTTTGAACACAATCGGGAACATCGTCCATGCCCCTCGCTGCTCGCCAAGCCGCCTCTATTTCTCGTGCCCCGGCGCGTTCTGGGGCACAGACGCAGCCCTTCGAGACGGCCGAGGACGCCTGGCTGTGGACAATGGCGGCGCTGACCGCCCGCCGTGAGGGCGCCAGATATACCGCGAACAAAGGCCTTGTGGCCCGACCATGCGATCCGGACGACGTTATCAAATGTCTCGACGGGCTTTATCGCCAGCGGCGCATCGACCTCGTGCATGCTCGAATTCTGCGCATCTGGGGTGAGCGGCAGATGGCACCCAGCCTTGCGGTGGCCGCCGAGCGACACGATCAGCGGTTGTGGGCCGAAGCATTAAAGCGTCTCGAATGGCCGCTGCGTGTTAAGGGTATCGTCACATAAAGTCTTATGAATAGGAAAATTATCGTTGACAGGGTGCCAGCTTACCCCTTAATATCACCCAATCAACGGGCGAGGTGCGCCTGTCGATAATCTCCTCCGTCTACCTCTCGCAGCCGCTGCCCTCTGGGCGGCGGCTTTTTTTATGGAAGGAACGCTGCCATGGCATTCGCACTTCGAAATCTTTCGGTCCTTGCCTACGCCAACGGCTTTACGCTGTGGCATTACAAGTCGGGCAAGGACAAGTTGCAGGCCGTCAGCAGCGGAAACTACCTGGCCGATGCTAGTGACATGCTGACCGCCGGGGACCTGATCATGATCACCGCTGCGGATGGCGCACGGATCCTGTGCGTGACCCTGGCCGACCTGGAGACCGTGATCACCGCCCCCTTGTCATAGCTCACTATTCATGTGCGACCGGAGGTCCGCCCGAGACATCGTTCGCAACGTCTTCTTCCTGCCTCAGCACCTCAGTCGCATGACGTTGATGGCCGGCTGGGGTGAGAATTGCTCGGCCATCCTCGCGGATCAGGGAGAGACCCATGCCGGCGAGCCGACGTTGGCACGGATCATCCATCAGGCCGGCGGGACGACCTGCCGGCCCAGATAGATGCAGCCGATGCAGAGCGGCCCGACAACACGATTCAAGATAAGGCTGATTCCACATGGATCACAAAATTCGCCAGATGGTCGGCGAATGCAAGACGGTCCGCTTGGCCGTCGCGGGATCATGGCCAGGCTGACCCAGCGAAACCCATCATCCCGTAGGTTTTGCACAGTGGTGAGCCAGGCGACCGAACAGTGTGAAAAGTAGAGGATAAACTCATAAGTCCGCCTGTTGGCGCGACAGTTTCCGCCGTTGGCGTTGATGGTACCGCAAGCGCGACAGCTTTGCGGCTCGGGATGTTTGGCCGATGACGTCATTCCCTGAGCTGACGGCCAGCATGATGGGAACGATCGTCGGTGTTGTCGGGGCGGCAGCCCGGTGGTTCTCCGAAATCATGCAGGGCCGGGCAAAATGGGTGGCTGTCCGCCTGATCTTCATCATCGTCATGGGCGGGTTCATGGGCTTCATGGGCACTGAGTTGGCACAAGCCTCGGGCCACATGCATTGGGCAAATGTCCTGGCCGGCGCCTTGGGAGCGTCCGGCGCCTTTGGCTTCGACTTCATAATGAAACGCATTTTAAGGGCCAGCGGACTTTGACATACACCTTTATGTACATGATCCTGTTGCCGGTTTTTCTGTTGGGCATGACGACGTTCGCAGCGGCATTGAGCCTGCCGATGCTGGCGGTCAACAACGCGATCATGATGATCTGCGTGTCGTTGCTGGGTGCGCCGACGCTGTTGATCCTCGGGTATTCCACGGATCTCGGAAACGTCTTCTATGCGACGACGATGTTTGGTCTCAGCCTGAAGTATCTCGGCTACGGCAGAAGGAAGGCACATCGGGCGATTACCCACATCCTGTTTGCCATGGTCATCGTGTCAGGATCCATGTTCCTGATGGAGGAAGCCTTGGTCTTGAGCCCGATGTTCGAAACACGCATCCGCATTCTCGGAGCCTCTTTCGTCTCGTTCTGGCTGGTGCAGTCGTTCTTCATTGCCTTGCTCGACCGGCTCGCGCAGCGGGCCTCGGTATGGCGCGTTGCCATCATAACCATCGTGGTGCAGGCCTTGGACAGTGCGGTGTTCTTCCCCTGCGCGTTCGGCGGCGACCTGCCTCCAGATACCGTGTTGCGGTTCGCGGTCGTGGGATGGTTGAGCAAGGCAGCGATCGCGGTCTGTTCGGTTCCTTTCCTGATGTGCTTCCAGCAGGTCCGGCACAGCGACGTCTTTCTAGAGAGAACCAGCAGCGACTAAACCGGAGTGGGTCGAGGAGATTCTTTTGTCGGCGCGCCATCGGCGAGAGTGGCGTCAGTCATGACAATCGTAGTCGCTCACGAAAAATCCCGATAAAAACCTTATCCGCTGTTCCTCCGAAACGATCGAAGTTCTGAAGTCGAGCTCGCATCTGGCGCGCCGGTCGACAAAAGAAAATCCAGGGTGGGCGTCGCTTCGGTCTCGATCGTCGGCTCGGACAAATGTTGCCGGCAGCGCGGCCATGCAGCGACGAGTTTGGGCTTCCCGGGATCACCAGGAACATGGCTGGGGCTCACAGCGCCGCAATCAGGGACAGACAATGCCGCAGATCAAACAGCGATGTCTAAATTTTGTATGTCGCTCAGACAATCAAACCGGAGCTTCATCTTGAGCTTTTCCGATATTCTGATTGCTTTACGGTTGCTGCGCGCGATGGCGGGTTCGGCGTCGCCGCTGATCGTCGCACTTCGCGGGCCTGTGCTGACGATTCTGCTGCTGTCGAGCGTGGTGCTGGCGGTCGTCAGCGTTCGAGAGGGCAGTCTGAAAGCGGGACTGGAAAAAATGCTGACCAATCCCCACGCCTCCAACAGCCTGCAACGCGAGTTGCACAGCATCGCGCGGCGGGACCAGGTCATTGACGGGCTGCTCAAGGCGGTGCTGGTGAAGGCCTCGACCGCCGCCCGCGTTCGGCTTGCCGTCATCCACAATGGAGAAGTTGGCCTGAGCGGTATCGGACTGCTTCGGTTCGATGTCACCCATGGCACCGCCCGTAAGGGGTTCTCGGTCGGGACCTTCACGTCCAATGGACCGCTGGGCGACTGGAATCCATATCTTAACAAGCTGTTGGCCGACCAATGCACCGTGGCCGAACTGGAAGAAATGTCGGCCGGCGAACGCGTTCGCATGGCCGAACTGGGCGTGCAGGCGCGGATGGCATGCCCGGTTATGGACATTCAGGGCCGTCTGCTGGGTGCGGTGTTCATCCATTGGCCGGTCGATGCGCTGGTGCCCGCGGGCGCCGATCTTAGCGCGCTGGAAGACTTCACCCGATCGGTTGGGTCGCAAATCGCCGCCGCGACGACCGCCAGCGGCGAGGGCGACTGACCATCCGCCGGCTGGCGTTCCACTAGCAGATAACCATCCGGATCTTTATCGTGAGCCTGTCTGATCTCCTGATCGCCTTCCGCCTGCTGCGCGCGATGGCCAGCTTGGGCTCGCCGCTGATCGTGGCGCTCCGTGCGCCGGTTTTGACAATCATGCTCCTGTCCGGCGTGGTACTGGGGGTGCTCAGCGTCCGAGAGGGTGGCCTGCGGCCTGGATTGCAGAAACTGCTGACCAATCCGGATGCTTCCGACAGCCTGCAACGCGAATTGCACGGTGTCGCCAGGCGCGACCAGGTGATCGATGGGCTGCTCAAGGCTGTGCTGGTGAAAGCCCCGACCGCCGCCCGCGTTCGGCTTGGCATCATCCACAACGGAGAGGTGGGGCTGAGCGGTATCGGGTTGCTCCGGTTCGATATCACCCATGCCAGTGCGCGCAGCGGGTTCTCGGTCGGCATGTTCGTCAGCAATGCGCCGCTATCGGACTGGAATCCAGTCCTTGGCAAGTTCCTGGCTGACCAATGTTTTTGGACCGCTCTGGACGACCTGTCGGCGGCGGCACGAGCGCGAATGATTGAAATGGGTGCAAATGAAGCGCTTGCTTGCCCGGTGCTTGACATTCAGGGCCGTCTGCTCGGAGGGGTGTTCGTCAGCTGGCCAGTTGGTGCGGTTGTACCCCAGGGCAACGACCTGGCCGCGCTGACTGAATTCACCCTGTCGATCGCCGCACAGATTGCCGCCGCGGCGATTGCCGGCGGCAACGGCGGATGACGCCTTGACGGTGTCTAGCGCTTCCCGTCGGCGACAGCCGAGGGCATAAACGAAGTCCGATGCTGTGGCTGCTTTCATCCGCCGCGCTGCCGCTGTTGCGTTTGCTCGACCCCGAGCGGGCGCACACATTGGCGCTTCGCGTGCTGGCCTTGGGTTTCGCACCGGACGCATCGACCGACGATCATCCGGCGCTTGCGGTTGAAGCCCTTGGCCGGCGGTTCGCCAACCCGATCGGGCTGGCGGCGGGCTTCGACAAGAATGCCGCCGCGGGGCCGGCAATCATGCGGCTGGGCTTTGGCTTCGTGGAGACCGGTTCGGTAACGCCACGCCCGCAGATCGGCAACCCTCGGCCGCGGATCTTCCGCCTCACTGAAGACCTGGGCGTCATCAACCGGCTTGGCTTTAACAACTTGGGCCTCAGGGTCTACCTGCGGAACCTGGCCCGCCTGGCGGACCGCGCTGTTCCGCTCGGCGCCAATGTCGGCATCAACAAGCAGGATGCCGATCCGGTGCGGGATTATCCGGCGTTGGTCGCCGCGGTCGCGCCTTTGGTGGATTACGCCGTTATCAACGTCTCCTCCCCCAACACGCCCGGTCTGCGCGATCTGCAGTCTGAAGCGCAGTTGCGCGCGATCCTGCAGGCCGTCGCATCGGTTGCCCATCGTCCGCCGATCCTGGTCAAGATCGCCCCCGACCTGCCGCATGAGGCGCTGCATTCGATCATCGAAACCTGCGTGGACGAAGGGGTTCAGGGGCTGATCGTCGGCAACACCACGATCTCCCGGCCCGCCGGCCTGAAGTCCCGACATGCGCGGGAAGTTGGTGGTCTGTCGGGGCTACCGCTGCAAACGCTGTCGACCGCCGTGCTGGCGCGCGCCTGGTTGTTGGCGAGGGGCCGTCTGACGCTGGTCGGGACCGGCGGCGTATTCACCGGCCAGGACGCGCTGATGAAAATCCAGGCCGGTGCCTCGCTGGTCCAGCTCTACAGCAGCTTCGCGATACTTGGCCCGGCATTGATCCCGCGGATGAAAGCCGAATTGCTGAGGGCCCTGCGTGACGCGCGGTTTGCCAGCGTGCAGGATGCTGTCGGTACACGCGCACGGGAATTGGCGGAGCGGGCTTAGTGGAACATATGTCCGGCTTCGCTTCTTTATCAAAACGATACAGTGGCTTCGTACTGGATCTGTGGGGTGTGATCCATGATGGGGTCAACGCTTTCCCGCATGCCGTGGACACGCTGACACGGCTTCGCGATGCTGGAAAGCGAACACTGCTGCTTTCGAATGTGCCACGCCCAAATGCCGCGGTACAGACGATGATGCGCCGGATGGGCATCGACGATTCGCTTTACACTGGCATTCTTACCAGCGGCGAGGCTGTCCGGCGTGCGCTGCAAGATCCGCCTGATCTTTGGTGGACCCAGCTTGGCACCCGGGTCTTTCACCTTGGTCCTGATCGTGACCGGCCGGTTTTGCAAGGGCTTCCCCTTGTCGTGGCGGATAAACCGGGCGCGGCCGACTTCGTGCTGAACACCGGACCCGACGATCATCGCAACTCAAGCGACATGGCCGACTTCGAGCCGGTTCTTGTGGAATGCGCACGCCACCGGCTGAAGATGATCTGTGCCAATCCGGACCTGGAGGTGATCCGCGGTGGACGCCGAGTGCTGTGCGCCGGCGCCCTCGCCGTGCGCTACCAACAGCTCGGCGGCGATGTTCGGTCGCTGGGAAAGCCTGATCCCGCCATCTATCAGCCGGTTCTCGAACAGCTTGGTCTGCCGCCGCGGGACGTGCTGGCGGTAGGGGATTCGCTTCGCACCGATATCGCCGGTGCGGTTGGCGTCGGTCTGGCCGCTTGCTGGGTCCTGGACGGCATTCATGGGGCCGAACTGCTGCGCCCTGGCGGGGCGGGCTTCGATCTCGCCAAGGCGGAGGCCGCGGCGCGTGAGGCGAATGTGCAGCCGATCGCGACGATACCGAGGTTCATCTGGTAGACTAGTACAGCGTTTCCGAGGAACCGCACCTATCGCTTATCGACGCCGAGCGGCGTGAAGACCCCAATCTGTCGGTCCAGACGGGTTCGGTTCCATGGAAGCGCTATACTAGGGAGAGTCGCATCCCGAACCCTCGACTGCGTGCCCTGTCGTCACCGCTTCGGCAGTCGTCCGTGAAGATGCGTAAAACTGGGGAAGCCCGCACCCTCCCGCATCGACCCGACGTGCTGCGGGATTCAGCGCTCTATCAGTCCAGGCTCCAGGCAGGCGGTTATCGCACCCTCGGCGGTGCGCAGTTGTGTCAGCAGGTTCTGCAACTCCCGAATCGTGAATGGCTTGCGCAACAGCCCTGCGAGTTGGCCCGCGGCGATGTCGACCTCTGACAATTCCGCATAGCCAGTGACCAGGGCAATTGGCGCGGTCTGACCGCGATCGCGCAGTGCCTGGGCAAGCTGCAGCCCGTTCATTCCCGGCATCGCGTAGTCCAACAGGATCATCTTGGGCGGCGGCGACAACTTCTCGACCAGTGCCAGGGCCTGCTCCCCGCCCGAAGCCTGGGCCACCTCGCAACCAAGATCCCGTGCCATCTCCACGGTCACCTGCCTGACAGCATGATCATCGTCGACCACCAGGATGAGTTCAGCCTGAGCTCCCGCGACAGGAATGCTCGGCAATTCCTGAGCCGGTTTCGTCTCGTTCGCCTCGACGGCTGTCGCGCGCGGCAGTGCCAGCGTTACGCGCGTCCCTTCATTTGGCGTGCTGTCGATCACCACGCTGCCACCCGACTGCCGTGCCATTCCGTAGACCTGGCTGAGACCGAGGCCAGAACCCGCACTTGGGCCCTTGGTGGTAAAGAACGGATCGAATGCCCTGGCCTTGATCTCGGGTGCCATGCCGATGCCGGTGTCGGAGATGCACACCTCGATGTAGCCACCCGGCGAAAGCTCGTTTTCAGCTGCATGCTTGCGGCGGCCCGGCTCGATCGTGAGGTTGGTGGTGTGGATCGTCAGCCGACCGCCCTCGGGCATGGCATCGCGGGCATTCAGGCACAGGTTGAGGATCGCCGCCTCTACCTGGCTGGGATCGATCATCGCCGGCCAGAGATCATCGGCGAGTTCCGACACCACCTGGACGCGCCGGCCCAGGGTGCTGGTCGCCAACGTGATGAGTTCGCGCAACAGCGCATTGACGTCAGTGGGACGGGCCGTCAGACGCTGGCGGCGGGAGAACGCGAGCAGGCGGGACGTCAGCTGTCCGCCGCGGGTCACCGCACCCGTTGCGCGCTCGATCAGGCGAAGCAGGCGGTCTGCGTCCGCCGTTGTCCAGTCGTCACCGGCCTGCGAGACCCGTCGCTCCATCAGTTCCAGGTTGCCCAGCACGGTTGCAAGCATGTTGTTGAAATCATGTGCGATACCTCCTGCGAGCTGACCCACGGCCTGCAGCTTCTGGGCCTGGTGCAGCGCAGCCTCGGTCTTCTCGCGTCCGGCGATCTCGACCTGGAGGCGATTGTTGCTCTCGGACAACTCGCGCGTGCGTTCCGCGACCTGCGCCTCCAAAAAACTGGATTGCATGCGCCGTTCCATTTCCCGCGCCTGCAATCCGGCCGCCATGGCGTTGAAGGACTGCGCCAAGGCCGCGAATTCGGAGCCGGCATCGGTCATCTTGGCGCGGGCTGCCAGATCGCCTTCGCGCCACCGGCGCGCCGCCCGCAGCAGCGCTTCGGTCGGCTGATAGATAAAGCGACGACCGGCGACCCAGGCAAGGATCAAGGCGACCAAAGCGGCACCGCTGATGACCAGAAGATCCTGATAGGTCGCCTGGTCGATATCCGCCGTCAGATCCGGCAGCACCAAGGCATTGATGACGCTTAGCCCCAGCGGTGCGGCGGTGCTCGATACGTAGGCCGCGATAATCGTGCGCCCCTCGGGATCGGTCATCGTCTCGATGCCCTGACCCTCACGATTGACCAACGGGCGCAGCCAGGACGGCACCGTCCGGCCAGCCCAGCCAGCCGCGTCGGGGACGCGTCCCAGGATATTGCCCTCGCGATCGGCAATGATCATGGCCGCGCGGGCAAGGGCAGGGGCGCGATCGACCTTCGCCGTCTCGAGATGTTTTTCCAACCAATCCGTGTTCAGGGCAGCCAGCAGCACCCTTGGTTCGGCGCCGGCGCCAAGGCCGGCATGGTAGACCGCGATGGGCAGGTATCGGGCGGTCGGAAGTGTGTCTGACACCAGCTGGCCGACCGACAGATCCGAGGTCGTCAGCAAGTCGGTCAGCCAGGAGGGCCGAGCGGAGAGCAAAGCAGATGCACCGTCCGATGCGCAAAGCAGGCTTCCGTCCGTCGGTGAGAACAGCGCCAGGAACCGATACTGCGTGAGGCTCTGCCGCAGCGCGTTCAGACGCTCGTCACAGCGATCGCCTGATGCCTGTACCGCGGGAAACTGTCCCACGAGCGCGCCAAGCTGGTGTACCCCATCGACGATGCTGGTCATGTCGGCATTCGCCAGTTCCGCCTGTCGCAGCACAAGGCTGCCAAGCTGATTATGCCGCTCAGCATAGAGGTTGACCTGGGAATAGATTTGTGCCGTCAGGATCGGCAACAGGCAGCCGAGGATCAACAGGACGAGGCGCGTTGAAAGCTTCATTTACGCTGGCTCCGATCCGCTACCTTGCCCGGATCAGCAGGCGAGGCGGCGCCATGAGCTTTGCCCGATGTTACGCCACCCGCGATCCTCTGTCTGTATGGTCGTGATTGACGTCGGCTTGCCACAACGTAGTTTCCGAAGCGGCACGGTGCCGGTTGTGAACCCGCTATGAACACGGTTTCGTGCGCGAAGGCGAGAGCATTTCAATCCGATCCACCTTCACAAATTGGAGACCGTCATGTGGACTTTGCGCCCGACGAGGACGGCGTCGGTGTTGCCGCTGCTGCATCAGCCGGTCCCTTCTGAGCCGCATCGAACCGCCATATACCGGTTTTGTCTCGTTTCCATCTGATGGCAACTCTGCTCCTGGGTTGAGGACAGTGTTGGACTTCGGTTCCGGTGACGCCCGCCCGCGACCGTCGGATCAGGCTTTGGCTCGATAAACAGCCGGTAGGGATCGGCGTCGGCCACTCCCTGTTTCGATGTGACGGTCACGCCTGATAGTCGGCATGTTCTACCCCACCGCTTGGCATCCGATTCCGCTGTTTGCTGGACGCCAGGTGTTGTGCCGTCGGCACGCATCCAACGCTCCCCCGGTTCGGCTGGCTCAGGCGACACGCCGAGGCCACGACCTTTTAAGACGGCACGGATGAACGGGAGGTTAACTATAAGGGGCCATGCTGCAAGCTAATTTCAGACGGCCTACCTAAGCGGCACGCTGACGCTTAATCCAGGGGTCTGGATCGGCTTGCGGTCCTCACTGTTCTGATAGCGAGAACCCGGCGTAAACCCCATGCTCGGATCCAGGATTTTTTCTCGATAAAGTTTGACCTTGACACTCGCTTCTTCGGACGCCGGCGCAACCGGTGCCTGCGCGTTTACGTCTGGAACCGGCGCGATGTCAGTCGTAACTGCGTGCTCCGGCGGAATCGGTGGAACCGGAAGCTCACGCGCTACCGCCGCTGACCCGTGTATGAGAACCACCGTTATCAGCAACCGCCTCATGCCCCAGCCTCGCCCGAGTTGCCAGCCTTACCTGAGTTGCCAGCCTCACCTGAATTGCCAGCCTCACCCGAATTAAAGGAGACCGGCGGTTGCGACCGATGCACGCCGCGTTGATCGTTAGGTGGGTTGCCGGCTGGTCTTCCCATCGGTCCGGATCCTGAAGCTCGCCACGCGTTCAATGCCCAGTGCACTGAAGGAAACGCGATCTCGTCCCAGGGTATCTCGTGCGGCCGGAACAGCTGCACATCGAGACTCTCGGGTCCCGCACCAAAGACCGGCACGCCGCTGTCGCTAAACCGGGCGCGGAAGATGATTTGGACCTGGCCTATTCGGGCGATGCTGAAGACACCCAGGATGCCTTCGATCGTTATTGTGGCCTCAGCCTCCTCCAACGCCTCGCGTGCTGCCCCCTCTTCGGGCGTTTCGCCTAGTTCCATGTAGCCCGCCGGCAGTGTCCAGAAACCTCGGCGCGGCTCAATTGCGCGCCGACACATTAGAACGCGGTCATCCGCGATTACGACGGAACCAACGACGACCTTGGGATTTTCGTAAGCCACGAAGCCGCAGCCTGAGCAGACCATCCGCTCGCGGTTGTCACCTTCGGGAGTCTGCCGGACAAACGATGACATGAGCCGTAACGTGACGCGTCGGCGTTTCAGGATCAAGCCTGAAACGGGTGCTCGGTGCGTTTCGCTGCGGTAAGGGCGTGGATACTACACGCTGAGATCGAGCAACGACCCTCGAGGGAGGTTGCGCGGCGGCGCAGCTGATTGAGCAGGCGAAACCGCGCTTCCGCCCGCTGATCGCGGCAGTGGCGACGCGATGGGCGCAGGGACGGGCGGCGTCGACAGCACGCGGGCCTGCTGCACGCCCGCCGAGCGCCCGGCCGCGGCACCAGGGAGGACCTTGCCAGTCGGTGAGGTCGCGTTAGCAATCCCCAGGAATGTCGTAGGTGACAACATAAGGTGGAACTTAGGATCGATAACTTAACAAACGGTTAATGCCCAGCTTCAAACCACTTCCTCGCGTAGGATCTCCCGCAGGCTTCGGGCTGCCTCGGCGATATCCGCCTCCAGTGCCATGACGTCCGCCGAACCGAATGCGGTCAGATCGCCGTCGCGCGCCGCCGCCATGATCATCCGAAGGCGCGCTTCCAGGGCCGCCATGCCGTAACCGGCCGCCATACCTACCATCGCATGCACGTGTGCCAGGACCGCGGCAGGCGCGCGCGCGAGCAACCCCCGGCGCAACGCTGGCAGCCGATGATCCAGATCCACCAGACACTCTTCGATCAGGATCGCGAACGTTTCAGGTGGCAGGTTGGTGCGCAGTTCGTTGATCCGCTCATCGGCCAGGACTGGCACCGGCCCAGGTGGACGTGGGCGCTCCGATCCCGACTCCGGCAAAGCGGATTTGGCTGTCACCGCGCACGTCGACCAAACGTACCTGTTCAAGGCCTGCAGCAGTTCCTTCAAAGACACCGGCTTGCCAAGGACACCATCCATCCCTGCCGCTCTAAAGCCGGCCTCGTCCTCGGCGATGACATTGCCGGTCAGCGCTATGACCGGGACAGAACACCCCGGCTCCGGCAGTGTGCGAATGATCCGCGTGGCGTCCTGACCGCTCATGCCGGGCATGAAACTGTCCATGAAAACCAAGTCGTAAGGCCTCGCCTGAACAGCCTCGATCGCAGCCGGTCCATTGGAGACCACATCCACCTGATGGCCGGCCCCGCGCAGCAACGTCGCGGTCACCAACTGGTTCGCCACGATGTCATCGGTCAGCAGCACCCGGGTGCGCGGCGGCAGCCGGCGGAAGCGGTCGCCAAATTCGGCAGGTAGGGCAGCCAATTCATCCGCAGCCTGGTTCGCCCAGCCCGGCGCCCGTGGCAGGCCGGCACTTGGTAGCGCGGTGGGCGGGAGAATGACCCAGAAGGCGTTGCCGCCGCGCCTCTCACTGGCTTCCGGCCCGTTGTCGTCCCACGGCTCGCAGCCGATCGTGCCACCCATCAAGGTTATCAGGTGGTGGCAGATGGACAAGCCGAGACCAGTGCCGGCCGGACTGTCACCTTCGGGCCGGTCCAGCCGCGAGAACGGGCGAAACAAACACGCGCGGGCCTGCGGCGAGATGACCGGGCCGTCATCCTTCACCCTTAGGAGGACGGCCTCCTGCGCGCCACGACCTGGTTCCGCGGTCAGCCATACATCGCCTGGCCGACCATATTTCACCGCATTTGACAGCAGGTTGAGCTGCACCTGACGCAGCCGCCCAGGATCGGTGAACAGCGTTGGTGGTGTCGCCGGGTCGATCGAGATCCGGATGACGATGCCGCGCTCCGCTGCCTGGCTCGCGAACATCTCGGCTGAGGTCTCGAGCAGCGGGCGAAGCTCGAACAGACTGGGTCGGATGGTCAGCTTACCGGCCTCCATCTGGGACAGGTCCAGGATGTCGTCGATCAGCCCGACCAGCGCGTCACCTGACCCACGCGCCGTCGCCAGCAACGACTGCTGGGCGGGGGCAAGGAGGTTGTCGCTCAGCAGCTTTATCGTGTTCAGCAATGCGTTCAGCGGTGTCCGGATCTCGTGACTGACGATTGCCACGAAACTTGATTTCTCGGCATTCGCGATCTCGGCGGCGGCCTTGGCTTGACGCAGCGCCTCCTCGGCCTGCTTTTGCTTGGTGATATCGGTGTAGAGCGTGACGAACCCGCCGTCGGGAAGCCGATCGCGCCGCAGTTCCAGCGTGTGACCGTCCGGCCGTTGCCGTTGCGTCACGCCGAACGGCGCTACCCGCAGCCGGGCCAGGCGACGGTCAACCTCGGCCCGCGGATCGTCGATGCTACCGAACTGCCCCGTTTCAATCTGAGCGTGCAGGATTTCCGCCATGGGCGTGCCGAAGCGCAAAAGTTCAGTCGGAACACCGGCGATCTCGGGAAACTGGGCATTCCATTCGACCAGGCAAAGATGGTCATCCATCATGGACACGCCGTCGCTCATGCCGGCCAACAGCGCCTCGAGTTGTTCTGCCTTGGCCGCTGCTAACGCCCGAGCGGCCTCCAGCTGCGCGTTGGAGGCCGTGAGGCCGGCGCGATCGGCGGCCATCAGCGCTTCCCGCTGGCGGCTCAGCCGCGTGACTCGGATCAAAAGCAGCGCCAGGCCGGCGAACAACGCGGTCAGACAACCGGCGAATATCCGCGCCTGTTCGCGCCAGGCCGCCACCGGACGCATCGCCTCGGTCTCGCTCATACCGACGACGACCGCGAGGTCCCGCCCGCGGAGGCGACGGAACGCGTGCACCCGCCGCACGCCGTCCTGGGCCGAGGAACCTGTCCATATCCCGCTGGCCGTCTTGCGGATCGCGGCGAACATTGGCGTCTTGGCGAACCCTGCGCCGGGATCAATGGTCGTCAATCCCATGCTGGCGCGCAGCTTGCCGTCGTCAAGACCGATCAGGGCAACGAAAGCGTCGGCGCCGGGATGGGTTTCGCCAAAGACGTCACTGATCGCGGCGATCCGAAAGTCGGCATCGACGACGCCCGCGAATGATCCGTCTGCGCGGTGCAGTGAGCGGGCGACGTCGATGTGCCTCTGGCGCATGATCGGGTCGATCGAGGCCGGGCCGATGTACAACTGGTCGTCCCTGCCCGTTCGGCTGGCCAGGGCGCGGAAATAATCCAGTCCGGCAGCGTTCTGGTTGACCACTGCACCGACCGAGGATTGTCGGATGATGCCCTTCTCGTCGGTCAGGACCATGTCGACGCTGAGGCCGTTCAGCGCAACCGCCTGGCTGCGCCAGGCTTTAAGGTTGAACTGCCTCGGGTCGGCCTCCCAGGCGGTGGCAAGGATCAGCAAGGTCTGGTCGATCGCCAGGATCTGCCGATCGATCTGTTCGGCAAACGTGGCTGCCTGGTCGGCCAGCGTCGCGGTTACCCTGGCCAAAGTGTCCCGGCGCTGGGCATCGATCGCCCGCGAGGTGCCGATCCAGGCCAATAGGATCAGGCAAACCGCCGCCGATAGGATGCTCGCGGCCGCGAAGGAGTGCTTGTCCGGCTTCATGATCCAGGCGGAAACGGGTTGAAACAATCGGGACGGCAAAGGAACGGAATGCGCGTATCGTCTCCTAGCCCCATTAGGGTAGAAGATTCAACTTCGTTGCGTATGCTGGATGCTCGGCTGTCGGAGGAGGAGGTTCCGACCGCTTGCCCCAATTGGCGCGCGGTGCGAATGTCGAACGGTCTCGGATGGCCGGCGGTGGCTCCGGGAGTGTTCGCTTGATGAGGATGTGATGGCAAAAATCAAGGTCAAGACCCCGGTCGTCGAGTTGGACGGGGATGAGATGACCCGGATCATCTGGGGTTTCATTAAAGAGAAGCTGATCCTGCCGTATCTGGATATCGACCTTAAATACTATGACCTTGGTATCGAGTATCGCGATCAGACGGACGATCAGGTTACAGTGGACGCGGCGCATGCGATCGCCCGCTACGGCGTCGGCGTGAAGTGCGCGACGATCACCCCCGACGAGGCTCGGGTGACCGAATTCGGCCTGAAGCGCATGTATCGCAGTCCCAACGGCACGCTGCGCAACATCCTGGACGGCACCATCTTCCGTGAGCCGATCATCTGCGAGAACGTGCCGCGCCTGGTGCCGCACTGGACCCAGCCGATCGTCATCGGCCGTCATGCCTACGGTGACATCTACCGCGCGACCGAGATGAAGATCCCGGGCCCGGGCAAGGTCACGATGTCCTATCAACCTGCCGATGGCGGGCCGGTGCAGACGCTGGAGGTGCACGATTTTACCGCGGGCGGCGGGGTCTCGATGGCGATGCATAACACCCGCGTCTCGATTGCAGGCTTCGCGCGCGCCAGCTTCAACTATGCCCTGATGCGCGGCTGGCCACTGTATTTCTCCACCAAGAACACGATCCTGAAATCCTATGATGGCTACTTCATGGATATCTTCGCGACGATCTACCAGAACGAGTTCAAGACCGAGTTCGACAAGCGCGGCCTGAGCTATGAGCATCGCCTGATCGACGACATGGTCGCCTGTGCACTGAAATGGAACGGTGCCTACGTCTGGGCCTGCAAGAACTACGATGGCGATGTGCAGTCCGACACTGTAGCGCAGGGTTTCGGTTCGTTGGGCCTGATGACGTCTGTGCTGCTCAGCCCGGATGGCACGAAGGTGGAGGCCGAGGCAGCGCACGGCACCGTCACGCGGCACTATCGGCAGCATCAGCAGGGCAAGGAGACATCAACCAACCCGATCGCCTCGATCTTCGCCTGGACGCGTGGCCTGATCTATCGCGGCAGGTTTGACAACACTCCCGACGTGACGGCTTTCGCCGAGACGTTGGAGAAAGTGTGCATCGAGACAGTCGAAGCCGGCCACATGACGCGCGACCTGTCGACCCTGATCGGTGCCGACCAGCCCTGGCTGAACACGCAGGCGTTCCTGGCGAAGCTGGACGACAATCTGCGAAAGGCGATGAACTAACCTTTGCCACGTGTCGGCCGCTGCGATACGGCGCACCGAGGTACTGTCATCGGAGGCGAACATGGACGACGTAACCGAACTGAAAGGCCTTCGGGACTATCCGCTTGCTCGTCGAGGCATGCTGATGACGGGGCTGATCAGCGGCTTCACATTGGCAACGCAGCGGGCCGAAGCGCAGGCGATCCACACCGATCAGACCGGGATCGAGGCCGGTGAGACGCAGATCCCGACCACGGACGGCAATCTGCCGGCCTACTACGCGAAACCTGCGCGCCGGGGACCTTATCCGGTCATTTTGGTCAACGAGGAAATATTTGGCGTTCATGAGTACATCAAGGACGTCTGCCGGCGGCTGGCGAAGCTAGGCTACCTCGCGGTGGCAACCGAGTATTACGCCCGCATTGGCGACCTTTCAAAAATGACCGATCCGGCGAAGATCATCTCCGACGTGATCCTGAAAGCGCCAGACGCCCAGTACATGTCGGACCTCGATTCCACTGCCACGTGGGCATTGCAAAACCACGGCAGCTCAACACGGATCGGCGTTCTGGGCTTTTGCCGGGGCGGACGGCAAACATGGCTCTATGCGGCGCATAGTCCGCACCTTAAGGCGGCCGTCGCATTTTACGGACCCTTGGGGGGAACTCCGTCCAAAATCCAGCCGCGGACCGCCCTGGACGTGGCGGGGGAGATCAAGTGCCCGCTGCTCGGATTGTACGGTGCGCAGGATCCCAGTATTCCCGTCGATTTGGTGAAGCAGGCTGAAGCCAAGGCCAAAGCTGCTCACAAAACCATCGATATCGTAATCTATCCGGATGCGGGGCATGGCTTCCATGCGGACTACCGGCCCAGCTACCGGAAGGCGGATGCCGAGGATGGATGGAAGCGCGCGCTGGCGTGGTTCCACCGCTTCGGCGTGATCCCAGGCGGCTGATCGTCCAGCACGTCTCCGTCACGGTGATCGCCTCGGGTTGTTATGCCGGGAAGGGGCGCTTTCGCTGTCACGGATCCCGCGAAGGCCCCGCCGTGATCGAGTAAGCTCGATGTCCGCCGCCGATCCAAGCCGGCTATCCCCAAAACCCACGCCGAAAGGGTCTTCCTATGACAGGAGCCGCCCGACACCGTTGCGCTCTCCATGTCGCCCTGGCCGCGACCGTGACGCTCGGCCTCGTTGCCCCAGGCTTGGCATGGGGCGCTCCGGCCGGGACGTTGCTGCCGTCTGGTGACCTCACCACCCGGGGAAGCCAGATCGTCGATCGCGACGGGCATCCCGTCAGGCTTGCCTGCGTCGGGTGGAATCAGGTCTACACCGGCGTCCCACTGGATCGGCAGACCGCCATGATGGCGCGGGATGGTTTTAATTGCATCCGGTTCTCCTGGGTCAACGCGACGATGCAGCGGGACCTCGGATCGATTGATCGCGTCGTGGCCGCGGCCAGCAAGGCGGGCCTTCGGCTGGTGTTGGACAATCACACCAACGAGGCTGGTCATGGCGAGCGGGACAACTGGGGTGCGCAACAGAAAAACGGCTTGTGGTACGACCTGGGCGGCGCCTCCGACGGCACGGACGGGGGCGGCAATCGCGGCACCACCACGGATGCGAAGTTCCTGACCGACTGGCAGACCGTCGCGCGACATTACGCCGGGAACCCCACGGTGATTGGCTACGACCTGCGCAACGAACCGCTCAGCTATCCCCATATGAGCGTCTGGGGCGGCGGTTCGGACCGCGACATCCGGGCGATGTACAGCCGCGTCGGCAAGGCTATTCAGGCCGTTGATCATGCCAAGCTGATCATCGTTGAACCGCCCGGCGCCGACTGGCAGGGGATCCGCACGTCTCCTGTGACTTTGGATGTCCCGGGCAAGCTGGTCTATTCCGTACATGAATATCCCGGCGAGATCAGCGGCGTGAAGATCAGCTCCGGACCGGCTTTGTTACAGCACTTCGACAGGATGTGGGGCTGGGTGGTCAACGAGAACCTGGCACCGATCTTTGTCGGCGAAATGGGCTCGTCGATGGCAAGCGCGCAGAGCAAGGCCTGGGCAGCGACGGTCGTGCCATATTTCAACGGCACCTCGCCACTGGGCTTGCACATCCCGCCGGGCGGACAGGGCGTATCCACCGACTGGTGGGCCTGGGGCTATCTCGACTCCCAGAATCCGGACGGCACGTTGGAGAGCGACTGGAAGACCCCGAGGCCGGAGCAGGAGGCCGTCTATTCGGCGCTGCGGCAGCGTCCGGTGCCGGGTCGGTGATCGACCCGAGACCGCAGCAGCCGATTGGTGCGCGGCAACGCCTGCAGGATCTGGATCAGCCGTTCGACGCGCTGTTCCCAAAGGATCGGCGTATAGGCAGGCTGCTTCGCCAATCCGGTTAAACGCATCGCCGTCAGCGTGTCCGCACACCCGGCAACGTCAGAAACGACGTGGATCCAATCCTGCATGTAGCGCGCCTGCGGAATATCGGTCGAGATGACTTCCAAGCCGGCATTGAGGCAATGATAGAAGCGCAACGGATCGATGTACCGGGTGATTGGCGTATTCGCGCGGTAAGGTGCGACGCTGACCTTATAGGTGCTCAGGATCCCGGGCAGATCGTCCATTGTGTAGGGACCGTGGTAATAAATGTTGCTATGTTCGGCATCAATCGCGGCAATCCTTGCCTTGGTCGCCATGTCGTTCGGACGGGTCCATCCATGCATGTGAAACCGGATCGTCGGACAGGCCGTCGCCAAATCGGACAGAAATTCGAAATCGAATCGTTCATCGAAGCTGGCGATGACCAAGACATCATCGCTTCCGCGTCGGTCGCCGTCGACCGGCAGGATGTTCGAGGCGTTGCCAAGGTGCTGAGAGTCTGGAAACAACTCGCGCAGCGTCGGAGCGGCATGCACGGTCACGTGCGACGAGCGGCGGAGCAAGGAAATGATCAGGCCCTCCCGCCAACGTCTCCAGCCGACGTTATGATATCGCAGGTCGTCGTGCATATCGAGGCACCACACGCCGGCGGTCGCGACCAGTCGGAGCAAGGTGATCAGGCCGGGAAAGTAAGTGTTCGTGCTGTTGAAGTAGATGTTGATTTTGTCGTCGGGTTTGAACCGGCGGATGAAGCTCACCAGCTTCGGCAATGACATCTCGATCGCGGGGTCGTCGGCCCGCGGCCCGGATACGACCGGGCGACGCCTGAGCCAGATGTAGTAGGTGTCGTAATTATGCCGCAGGGCATTGACCAGCGGCAGACGGAAATCCGATTTCGGGTCACGGCAGGTGAAGACAAAGAACCGCAAGCGCTCCGGTCGCGGTGGCTCAAACGGCATGCCGGCGTCTTCCTGCGAACATGCGGTAGTAGATCCTCAGTTGCCGCAGGGACGGCGGACAGAGCAGCGCCGCGAACGGGACCACGATGGCCCATAAGCCCAGCTGCCGCCAGAACAGTCCGAGCGCCACCGACGCCCACCACAGCAGGGAAATGCCATAACGTGGCGACCCGACTGCGTTCTGGACTGAACGGTGGATGACCGGGTAGCTCAACAGCGCCACCATTTCAGCATAGCCGTAGCCGACGATGCCAAAGCGATCAATGGCGAACCACGCGGCGCCGGCGAAAAGCATGATGTGAACGATGTGAAACCACGATACCGCCCAGTTCCGGTTCAACACGTACAGTATCGACGAATGGATGTTGAACTGGGCGTTGGTGAGATAGCTGAGCGCCAGGAAGGGATACAGCAGCATCACCGGCTCCCACCGTTTGCCGAACATCAGGGACAGCAGCATGCCGCCGAACCAGCTGAAGCCTAGCAGGACGGGACCCAGTGACAGGGTCTGCAGGCGCATTCCCTCGGTCGCCGCGGCAACCAGGTGGACCCGGTCGTGCTGCACTTTGGCCAACACGGCGACGGAAAGCCGGTAGGCGATCGATTTGGTGAACGCCAGCAGTTCCAGCATCCGGATCGCGAGCCCGATCTGACCGACCGCTTCGGCCGCCAGGAAGTGGCCGGCGATCAGGGGATTGACCAGGCCACGTAGCTGCCACAGCCAGTCCGAGGCGGCGTAGCCGAACGTATAGTTCAGCATCGACCGCACGATCGCCCCGTCCCAGGCCAGCCTGGGGCGGTATCTGGATGCGGCGTGGAACGCGATACAGAGGAAGACCTGCTGGACGCACCAGCCGATAACCAACGACCAGACACCCAGGCCCACGAACACCAGCGGCAGGGCGGCCCCATAATACAGCAGTTGGCCGGCGGTCTCGATCATCGCCACGCGGCGGAAGTCGAGTGCGCGTTCAAGCCGGGCACTGGCCGCAACCGTGAGTGTCTGGAACAGGACGGTCACCAGCAGCACCGCCAGCAAAGGCGTCAGCCCGGGCATGGTGACCCATTCCGCGATCAAGCCAAGGCTGGCCTCCAGCAGCAGCACCAGCCCGCCGGCCGACAGCAACAGCAAGGTGGTGGCAACATCGTAGGTTCGTTCGGTGATCTCTCCGGTCGCACGGACAAGGTAGACGCCGATCCCCGCCTGGCCCAGGTTCTGCGCGTACTGGCAGATGCCAAGCGCCGCGACATAAGGCCCATACTTCGCCGGGCCGATGATCCGGGTGATCACCAGCAGACCGACCAGACTGAGCGCCATCGATATCAGCTGCCGCCCCATCAACAGGGCACCGCCCTCGAAGATTTTGCCTCGCAGGCTCTGGCGTCCGGGTTCCAAGGTCGCGGCCTCGACCGCGCTATCGTCGGTCATCGATCACCTTGGCATCGATCACCTTGGCATCGATCATCTTGGCAGGAGGCATCGAGTGCGCGGACTGGCACCCCGTGCTGCTGTGCAGCATCCGCGACTTCGAGCTTTGATGGCGTTGGGACAAGAGCCGATGGCCCGGCTTCGATCAAACTCTGTTCAATGCTAAAACGCCGGCGCGAACGGAGGTGGGTTCGAGAGGGACCCGCCGGAACCGCCATTTGCCCACCAATTCAGGAAAACCGGCCAATTCAGGAGAGCCGCATGAACCAGAACGCTCCTTTGCTCGCGAACGCGACTCGTGACCTGGCCTGTTTTGCCGCTGGCCTGCGTTTCGAGGATATCCCGGCGCGGGTCGCCGATCACGCTAAATCATGCATCCTGGATGGGCTTGGGGTGGCGCTGTTCGGTGCAAGCCTCCCCTGGACAGGTCATGTTCGGGATTTGGCCCGTGCCCAAGGGGCTCACCCGGTCGCATCGTTCTGGGGCACGCCGCATCGCGGTTCGGTCGCTCAGGCGGCGTTGGTCAATGGCACCGCGGGCCATGCGTTCGAGATGGACGACATCCACAAGGAGTCGATCGTTCACCCGAACTCCCTGGCCTGCCCGGTCGCCTTCGCCTTTGCCGAAGCGATCGGCGGCATCAGCGGACGCGACGTCCTGACGGCCATCGTCGCCGGATACGAAGTCGGCACCCGCGTTGGCAATGCCGCGACGATGGCGCTTTTTCTGCGTGGCTTTCATCCGCAGGGCACGTCGGGAACCTTTGTCGCCGTCGTCACTGCCGGGCGCATTCTCGGGCTGTCGGCCGAACAGATGCAACACGCGTTGGGGATCGCTGGTTCAATGGGTTCCGGGCTGATGGCGGCGCAGGAAGGGGCGATGGTGAAACGCCTGCACGCCGGGCGCGCCGCCGAGGCTGGCGTGCAGGCCGCCTTGCTGGCGCAACGCGGGTTCACCGGAATTCTGGATGTGTTGGAGGCGGGTTACGGTGGTTTCCTCAGCAGCTTTTCCGGCCGCCCCGACGCTGCGAGATTAACCGCCGGTCTGGGATCGGTGTGGGAGACCGCCGAGGTCGGCTTCAAGCTGTACCCAAGCGTGACGAGCATCCATACCGCGTTGGATGCCTTGGACACGGTGATGACGGAACAGGCGCTGCATGCCGACGACATCGAGCGGATCTCGATCGGCTGCGGTCATATGACCTTCGTGCATACGGCGTGGCACTACAGGCCAGCTGGTGTCACGGCGGCGCAGATGAACCTGTTCTACGGTCTTGCGGTCATCGCGCTGTACCGCGATGGCTCGGTTCGCCAATACGACGAGGAACGATTGGCAGACCCGAGGGTGCTGGACTTCATCGAGCGGATTGCGGCCTTCGAGGATCCTGAACTGGAGGCGATGGGCCCGCCGTTTCGCCATGCCTGCCGGCTGGAACTGGCCACGCGGGATGGCCGGACCTTCGGCCATGAGCGCCTGGCGCGTCGGGGCAGTCCGGAGGATCCGGTGGGAGCGGCGGAGATTGAGCGCAAGTTTGCCGCCAATGTTGGCCTGAGCCTGTCCGCCGAACATGCGGCCGAGCTGGGCGGGCTGGTCAAGCGGCTGGATGAACTGGACGACGTCCGCGAGCTGACCGCATGGCTGGGCGCCGTCGGCTGAACCGGAGCTTCATGGCGCGCGGACTTCCTGGGATAAGGCGACCTGCAACAGGTTAAGATGGTCCTGGATGACCAGCAGGGGACATGGCGAATCGTCAGGTACAACAGCCTGCCACGCCGCCACGCCCGGCAACCGAACCGGGTTGGTCCGGATCAGCTCGGTTTTCAGGAATGGGAAGCCGAACCGCGTCGCCAACGACAGCCAGAGATGGTGAGTGGGATTGACCGGCCAGCGGTTCAGTGCGGCGACCGCCGCCTCGGCGGAGGCCCGATCCAGGGTGTTGAACCTGCGATACAGCGCGCTCAGGCGGCTGCGCTCCTCCGGATCGGCCATCAGGGCTTTGACCACGCGTTGATAGCCGAACAGGGCAGCAACTCGGTGGCCGCGCCGCCGCATCCAGCGCGACAGGCGCACCTCTCCCATTCGCACCAAAATCCACTTTGAGTGGCTGATGTAAAGGGTTTGCACGAAGTGCATGAGATCTTCGACCGCGCGTGGGCCGCGGGCGAGTAGCATGTAGCTCTGCAGATGCGGGCCGCCTTGCAGGCTTTCAGTCAAGCCAAACAATCCCTCGCCGGCAGCCCGCATCATGGCGATGAGAGGGACCAGCGGATGGATCGGCCCCAGCACGCTGTCGTTCGCCAGCAGTAGCTCTTGCGGGATGGACCAGTGCCGCCGGACCTCCGGCATCAGGTCCCGCCAGGCACCAAAATCGAGGCCAAAGTTCGGACGCTGACCCACCAAGGCGGTCACCTGACGGACCGCCTGCCAATCGGCTTCAGAAACGTGATCCGCCATGGAGATGAAGACAACGCTGAACCCGAGTTCGCCGATCATGGCAAGCTGGCGAAGCACCATCTCTGAGATCCGGCCGCTGGCCGAGTAGTGCACGTACAACGCGATACGGGTCGCCGCGGCATCGTGGTGCTGCCCAGGCTCTAATCGAAGCCTTGGTTCCGCATGGCGACGGCAGGCGCGTGCCACATCACGAGGCGCCGCCACCAGCAATTCCCTGGCCACGACCAAGGCCAGATAGAGCGCCTGCCGCCAGGTGTCGATCCTGGCGAAGCGCCGCGGATTGTGCCAGCGCGCTGCTACGGCCAGGTCGGTAAGCTGAAGGGGTTCGGTCAAGGTCGACAAGGTGCTCATCGCCCTAAACGGTGTCTTATCGGGCGGGATGTACCGAAGACCTTGTCGTTTGAACAGGCACTTGCCGAGGTTGGTGGTCAGCGGACACGGCGTGGCGGTGGTTTGAGCAAGATGCCGAGGTCAGCGGAACGGCGATTTGGTCGGAGCGGCGGGATTCGAACCCACGACCCCCAGTCCCCCAGACTGATGCGCTACCAGGCTGCGCTACGCTCCGACCTTGAGGAGGGCTCGTTTACCAGCCTCCAGACGCAACCGCAATGTGTCTTGCTGCGACGCCAGGCTAGCGTTCCAACAGCATCGGCCCAAGATGCAGCGTCATGATCGCCTTCGCCGAACTGCTGGAGCGCCTGGTCTTTACACCCTCGCGTAATGCCAAGATCGCGTTGTTGCGCCGGTATTTCTCGACCCAACCCGATCCGGATCGCGGGATCGGGCTGGCGGCGATCACCGGCGAACTGTCATTCACCGCCGCCAAGCCGGGCCTGATCCGCGAACTGGCGGCCTCTCGCACCGATCCGGTGCTGTTTGACTGGTCGTACGACTATGTCGGCGATCTTGCCGAGACGGTGGCCCTGATCTGGCCGGCCGCTGCCACTCAGGCCGATCCGCCAAGCCTGTCCGAACTGGTGGAGACGCTGGAGACAGCGCCCAAGGCGGCGCTCGCTGGACTGGTTGCCGCGTGGCTGGACAGTGCCGATGCCTCCACTCGGCTGGCGCTGCTCAAGCTGATCACCGGCGGCCTGCGGGTTGGCGCCTCCAGCCGGCTGGCGAAGATCGCGCTGGCCGAAGTCGGCGGGGTCAGCGCCGACGATGTGGAGGAGGTCTGGCACGGCCTGCGACCGCCATACCTGCCGCTGTTCGCGTGGCTGGAAGGCAGGGGACCCAAGCCCGATCCGGCCGACGCGCCGGTGTTCCGCCCGCCCATGCTGGCGCATCCCCTGGAAACCGCGGACCTCGCCGCGCTGAACCCGCCGGACTGGCGCGCGGAGTGGAAGTGGGACGGGATCAGGGTGCAGTTGGTCGCCACGACCGGTGGGCGGCGGCTGTTTTCGCGCGGTGCCGACGATATCTCCGGCGCATTTCCGGAAATCGTCGCGGCGATGGATTTCCACGCGGTGCTGGACGGCGAACTGCTGGTCATCCGAACGGACGGAACCATCGCACCCTTCGCCGACCTTCAGCAGCGGCTGAACCGCAAGGTCGTGAGCACGAAGATGATGGAGCGCTTTCCCGTTGGTGTGCGTCTGTATGACCTGTTGTTCGACGGCACCGATGATCTGCGTGCGCTGCCGTTCGACCAGCGGCGTGAACGCCTGGAGCTATGGCTCGCCCGGCAGCGCCCGGCGCGGATGGACCTGTCGCCGCTGATCCGGTTTTCCTCGCTGCGGGAACTGATGGTGCTGCGCGATGGCGCGCGGGCGGCCTCGATCGAGGGATTGATGCTGAAGCGCGGCGACAGTCTGTATCTGCCAGGCCGGATCAAGGGTCAGTGGTGGAAGTGGAAGCGCGATCCCCTGAGGGTCGACGCGGTGCTGATGTATGCGCAGCGCGGCCACGGCAAACGCAGCAGCTTCTATTCCGACTACACGTTCGGCGTCTGGCGCGATGGCGAACTGGTCCCGGTCGGCAAGGCCTATTTCGGCTTCACCGACCAGGAACTGGGTTTTCTCGACCGCTGGATCCGCAATCACACCACGGCGCGGTTTGGCCCCGTCCGCGAAGTGGAGAAGTCGATGGTGCTGGAGGTGGCGTTCGATGCGGTGCAGCTGTCCAACCGGCATAAGTCCGGCGTCGCCATGCGGTTTCCGCGGCTGGCGCGGATACGGACCGACAAGCCGGCGGCGGAGGCGGATCGCCTGGAAACGTTGATGGCCCTGGTGGAGGACCGCGCCGCCGATTGACCCAGGCAGCCGTCCATGCTGGCGTCTTTGGACAACTAAACCGGCGGGAACCATGGCTCTGACGATCAACACGACCAAACGGCGTCTCAAGTCTGGTGCGATGGCTCTGGGCTTTGGGGTGCATCATCTGCGCTCGGTCGCTGCCCCCGTGCTCGCGGCCGCGACCGACCACGACTGGATGTTCATCGATGCCGAGCATGGCGCGTTCAACATCCAGGAAATTACCCAGCTTTGCATCGCTGCTCTGCCAACGGGTGTGACGCCGATCGTCCGCGTGTGCGCCGGCGCGTTGGATGAGGCGACCCGAGCGCTCGATAACGGCGCGCTGGGGATCGTCGTGCCGCATGTCGATACCGCATCCGAGGCGAAGCGGATCGCCGACGCGTTCCACTATCCGCCGATGGGGCGGCGAAGCTGGGGCGGCCCACCGGCGATCTACGGCTACCAGCCGCCCGCCACGGCCGAGGCGCAGGCTGCGATCAATGCCGAAATCCTGACTATCGTGATGCTGGAAAGTCCAGAGGCGGTGCGCAACGCCGATGCGATCGCCGCTGTGCCGGGTGTGGACGTGCTGTTCATCGGCACCTCCGACCTCACCGCCGAACTCGGAATCTCGGGTCAGATGGGACATCCCGAGGTGATTGATGCCTATCGAGTCGTCGGCGAAGCCTGCCGTGCCCACGGCAAGGTGCTGGGAATGGGCGGCGTGTACGACGAGGAGAACGCTTCCCGCTACGTTGGAATGGGCGCGCGCTTCCTGCTGACAGGTTCGGACCACAGCTACATCGCGAGTGGCGCCACTCGTCGCGCGACGTTTTTCAACAGTCTGCCGAAGGCGCCGGCATAACCGAGACTTGATGCAACTGTGCCGTGGCGTTTGCCGTTCGCGGCCTCATGGCAACCTTCCAATCATTGATCGACGGCTTCGAGGCCGCAACGGCCTCGGTTCCGATCCCGGCCGCCGCCCTGGGCTCGCCATCATCACCTTCGTTCATCGGCGACGCCGCGATCACCGCTCCGGTCGGCGGCTTCAGCACTGTATATGCATTCGGTGACAGCCTGTCCGACGCCGGCAACGTCTCGATCGGTACACTGCGAGCGCTTCCGGTCAGCAGCATCTACAGCAGCGGGCGCTTCACCAACGGCAACGTCTGGGTGCAGGATCTGGCACAAAACCTCGGTCTGCCGCCGGTCAAACCAAGCCTGGCAGGCGGGACGGATTTTGCTTATGGCGGGGCTGAGACCGGGGGAACCGCCGTGCACGCGCTCAACCCGACGGACCTGCCGGGGCAGCTGGGGCAATTCGTCGCCACGGCTCCCAAGCCTTCGCCGACCGCGCTCTACACTGTGTGGGCTGGATCAAACGATGTGCTGGACATCGCCAACACCACCGAGACGCCGACCCAACAGTTGGCCAGCGTGCAGCGGGCCGTTTCGAACGAGGTCGGCTTTATCGGCGGCCTGGTGGCGCATGGCGCGAAAAATCTGGTTGTGATGGATGTGCCGGATCTGGGAAAGACGCCGTACGAGATGGCTCGTCCAACCAGTGACGCGAACTCCAGCGTGCTGGCGCAGACTTACAATTCCGAACTGGGAACAGCCCTGCAGCAGGTCATGGCGTCAGGGACCGCTTCGATCGACTACGTCAACACATTCGGCCTGTTGGATACCGCCATCGCCAATCCTGCGGCGTACGGCTTCAGCAACGTGACAAAGCCGGTGTGGACCGGCAACCTGACGGACGCCCACAGCGGCGTGCTGAATGCGACGGGTGCGGCCCAAGGTGGCTACCTCTTCTTCGACGATCTGCATCCCACCGCCGCGGGGCACGCGTTGCTCGCATCCGCCGTCACGCAATCCTTGACCGGAACCGCTTGATACGCGGTTCCGTTCCCGGCAGGGCTGAAGCCGCAGCGTGCTAGAGCATGATCACGCTGAGCGGAACGTTCAAAGCGTGTGAATCATCCGATCAAATAAGGGGATAGAGCATTTTCGGTCTGCACGGTCAGGCTGAAAATGCTCCATCGCGTAATAGCTTCAGGTTGAAGCAACCACGCGCTGGTTCCCTTTATTGAAGAGGGCGATTCACGTCCGAGGTTGGTTCAACCTCGGACGATCGCGCTCTAGCCAATTAGGTGACCGGCTGCGCCATGCCACTGCCGGTCAGCATTTTCCCCGCGTCTTTTGATCCGGAGCCGGCGGCTCGCAACTTCTTTGCCACCGTCTTCAGATCCTCAGCCAGGAAGGTCTCTTTCGAGAGCAGGTCGCCAGCCGCCTGTTCGAGCAGCGCGCGGTTGGCGCCAAGGATCGCGACAGCTCGCCGGAACGCCAGGTCAATCAGGTTCCGCACGGCGCCATCGATCGCCTCCGCGGTGGCATCACCGTAGTTCCGTGGTCGCCAACCGCCGCCGGGCGTCTGCATGACGGTCGCGGTTTCCGGCTCGTAGGACACCTGCCCGAGGGTCGGGTCCATACCGTAGCGAACCACCATGGCGCGGGCGATGTCGGTGGCTTTGACCAGGTCGTCGCCGGCGCCGGTGGAGACCTCATCGTATATCAGCGTTTCGGCCGCACGACCGGCCAGCAGCACGGTCATTCGATTGATCAGCTCCGCCCGGTCCATCAGGAACCGGTCCTCGATCGGCCGCTGCATGGTGTAGCCAAGTGCGGCGATACCGCGCGGAATGATCGAAATCTTCTGCACCGGATCAACGCCGGGCAAAGACATCGCCACCATCGCATGGCCCATTTCGTGGTGCGCGACGACATCACGCTCGTGCTTGTTGAGGATACGGCTTCGCTTTTCCAAACCCGCGACGATACGCTCAATTGCCTGATTAAAATCCTCTAACGTTACGTCGTCGGCGCCATGTCGGGTTGCCAGAAGGGCCGCTTCATTGACCAGATTCGCCAGGTCCGCACCTGAAAACCCAGGCGTGAGCGAGGCGACCTCGTCGATCGACACCGCCGGGGCAAGACGGATTTTCTTGCTGTGGACGCGAAGAATTTCTATCCGCCCAGCCTTGTCCGGCCGATCCACCAGGACCTGGCGATCGAAGCGTCCGGCGCGCAACAGCGCGGGATCGAGCACCTCGGGCCGGTTGGTGGCGGCCAGCAGCACCACGCCGTTCGAAGGATCGAAGCCATCCAGCTCGCTCAGCAGCTGATTGAGGGTTTGCTCCTTCTCATCATTTCCGCCGCCGCCGGTCGCCACACCGCCGCGCGCTCGGCCAAGGGCGTCGAGCTCGTCGATGAAGACGATGGCTGGCGCATTCTTGCGCGCCTGCTCGAACAGGTCCCGCACGCGAGAAGCGCCGACGCCGACGAACATCTCGACGAACTGTGACCCTGACATCGAGAAGAAGCGGACCCCGGCCTCTCCGGCGACCGCGCGCGCCAGCAGCGTCTTTCCGGTGCCGGGAGGTCCGATCAGCAAGACGCCCTTGGGCATCCGAGCGCCCAGCCGACTGTGTCCCGCGGGATCCTTAAGGAAGTCCACCACCTCCCGTAGTTCGTCCTTGGCCTCATCGACGCCGGCGACGTCTGCGAATGTGGTCTTGGTGTCGGTCTCTACATAGACTTTGGCATTGCTCTTGCCGACCGACATCAGGCCGCCGAGACCGCGCCCTGCCATTGGCCGCACCATGAACATCCAAAGCAACAGGAATCCCAGCGAAGGGATGATCCACTCGAGCGCGGTTGCCAGCAGGCCGGGCGGAGGCGCGCCAGCAAAGCCCACCTTTGCCGCCGTCAGCTTGCTGGCCATCTCGGGCGGAACGACATAGGTCGAAAAGCGACCAGGCTGGTTTGGCTTGGCGTCGGTCAGTGTGCCGGTGATCGCGGTATTGCCAACGACCAGATTGCTCACCTTCTTCTGAGCCAAAAGCTGCTCGAAGGCGCTGTAGGGAATGATCTTTGTCTGCGTGCGCTCGACGATGAAATCCTGGATCAGGATAACCGCGAGAAAAGCGGCAATGATGTACCAGAAATTGATGTGGTGCTCGCGCTTGATCTCCATGTCCTGCTCCTAAAGGGCGAATCTCGCTGTCGCCGTAGCACGCCAAGATGCGAGCCCGAAGATCCCGCTGTGCCTAAACCGTCAGGCTTGATTAAGGTTTGTCCGCCAGCCCAACAAACCATCAGGAGCAGCGACCCGGTTGCCCTGGGCAAATCTATGGGCGGGCTATGTTGCCGCTGCGCAGGGGAATCCCGGTCTGCTCGTAGCAAACCCGAGCAAGTTCGGCGACACCGTCTCGAATGGTCTGCTTGCTGGGCATGGCGAAGCACAGGCGGAGGCAATTACTCGAGTTGTCCGCGCTTACAGCCCATTCCGGTCCCGGATTGAAAACGATCCCCGCCTCGGCCGCCGGCTTCACCAGCTTGCGAACATCGACATCGGGCGGCAGCTTGATCCAAAGGAAAATGCCGCCCTTTGGCGCCCAGCATTCAGCGCTTGATCCGAACTCCTGGGCGACTGCTTCGGTCATCGCGTCCAGCTTTCCGCGCAGGATCCCGTTCAGGTGGCCCAAATGACTCTCGAAGTGCTGCGAGAAATACTCGGCGACGACCATCTGATCCAGCGCACCGGTGCCGCTGTCGCCCTTCAGTGGGAGCAGACGACTCATGATCTCCCAGTCCGCGATGACGTAGCCAAGCCGCAGGGCGGGTGCGAGTGATTTCGAGAAAGATCCGAGATGGATCACGCATCCCGGGTCAAGCGCATACAGCGCTGGCGGTGCCTTGACGCCTTCCCACAGAAGGTCGGCATAACATTCGTCTTCGAAGATGGCGACGTTGAATTCCCGGGCAAGCCTGATCAGCGCGTGGCGTCGGTCGAGTGGCAGGATGCTGGCGGTTGGATTCTGGATCGTCGGAATGGTGTAGATGAACTTCGGCGTGACGCCCTGCGCCTTCAGCTCGGTGAGCTGGCTCGCCAGCGCATCGATCACGATCCCATCCGCATCCAGCTTCATGCCGACCAGCTTGGCGCCCAGCTTGCGGAACCGGTTCATCGCACCCTGGTAGCAATATTCCTCGGTCAGCACCGTCTCGCCCGGGTTCACCAGCAACTTGCTGATCATGTCCAGACCCTGGCCAGAGCCGGTGGTGATAAGGATGTCGTCGATGGATGCCTTTATCCCGCGTTGCCGCGCGGATTTATCGGCGACGAACTGGCGCAGGCCGGGGTAGCCCTGCGGCCCCATGCCAAGATTGTAGATGGCCAATTTGGCGCCATCGCGGCGCAGCGCGGTCGCAGCGGCCGCGATAAGGCCTTCGATGGGGATCTGCTCGGGATCGTTGTTGCCGCCAATGAAATAGTATTTCGGGAATGGTGCCCAGCGCGGCGCCGGGTCTGGCAGACCGGCACTGTAGAGTTTGCTGTAGTCGATCGTTGTCGTGCTCATGGTGCCATCCCCCCGGCTTGCTGTTGCGCCGCAGGCTAGCAGCACGTAGCGCCATTCGCCTAGCAAACGGCGATCTATTCCCCTTTCGCGTGGCTTCGTTAAGGTGAGCACGGCGACCGAACAGGAAGGCAGCAGCATGATCGAGCCGGAGGGCGCGCACAACATTTCGTTTGTCGGCCACACCGGTCAGGATGGCCGTGGTGACGGCGTGCAGGTGATGGTCAATCGCGGGCATGCCTATATCGGCACCCGCGTCAGCAGGGGCGTGGTGGTGACCGACGTGCGCGACCCGCGCAATCCGAAGCCGGTGAACTTTGTGCCGATTCATCCGAATTCCTGGTGCATGCACTTGCAGACCGCCAATGATCTGCTGCTGTGCATCGAGGAGCTCGACCTCAAGGCGCTGCTGTCGATCAAGGATTACTACGGCTCATCGAACCAGGTTGATTCGTCGCGCTATGGCAGGCGGGGCGAGGATTTCTCAGCCGGCATGCGGGTCTATGACATTTCCGATCCCGCCAATCCGCGATCGATCGGTTTCATGGAGGTGGAGGGGCTGGGCCTGCACCGCATCTGGTGGACCGGCGGGCGCTACGCCTATGCGTCGGCGCTGTTGGACGGGTTTCTTGACCACATTCTGATCTGTATCGATATGATCGAACCCATTCGGCCCCGCGAAGTCGGCCGCTGGTGGATCCCCGGCATGAATGCAGCCGCCGGTGAGATCCCGCATTGGACCGGACGATGGGCGCTGCATCATGCGGTGGTGGAGGACGATATCGCCTATGCGTCGTGGCGCAACGGCGGCCTGACCATCCTGGACATGAAGGATCCAACAACCCCGGCGTTGATCGCTCACCGCAACTGGTGCCCACCCTATGGCGGTGGCACCCACAGCGCGCTGCCGCTGCACGATCGTGGGCTGCTTGTCGTGGCCGACGAGGCGACGTTGAACATCGACCAGGAACAGATGAAGCGGACCTGGATCTTCGACATCCGCGAGAAGTCCAATCCGATTTCAATCGCAACGGTGCCGACCCCGTCGGACCAGGATTACATCAAGATCGGCGGCCAGTTCGGGCCACATAATCTGCATGAGAACCGTCCGGGATCGTTTCGGTCCTCGACGACGATTTTCGCCACCTGGCAAAGCGCCGGCGTGCGGGTGTTCGACATCGGCGATCCGTACCGACCCGAGGAAATCGGTTACTTCGTTCCGCCGCGGCCGAACAAATGGATGGAGCCGATGCGGGGACGCGCGAAAGTGCGCCATACCGCCGATATCTTCGTGGCCCAGGACGGCCTGATGTACGTCACCGACTATGACGCCGGGCTGTACATCCTGCAGTGGAATGGCGGGTAAATCGCTCTGTCACCAGGCAGAACAATAGGAGGAGACAATGAGAATCGGTTTCATCGGTCTGGGTATGATGGGGTCAGGCATGGCGTCCAACCTGCAGAAGGCCGGGCACGAACTGGTTGTGCACGACCTGACCCGGCAGGCGGCGTCCAGGCACCTGAGCGCCGGGGCCGCCTGGGCCGATAGTCCACGCGCTGTCGCCGAGGCCTGCGACCTTGTCTTCACCTCGCTGCCGACGCCAGCGGATGTGCAGCGTGTCGGCACCGGCGAGAACGGGCTGGTGGAAGGATTCCGACGCGACACCGCATGGTTCGATCTATCAACGAACGCGGTGGACGTGGTGCGCTCTTTGCACGCCTCCTTCGCCGAGAAGGGCGTCAGCTTCCTCGACGCGCCGGTCAGCGGTGGTCCAAAGGGCGCCAACAGCGGCCGGTTGGCGATATGGGTCGGCGGCGACAGGGCAATCTTCGACAAATACCATGCGGCACTGTCGGCGATGGGCGACCAGGCCGTCTACATCGGTCCGATCGGTGCGGGATCCATCGCCAAGCTGGTGCACAATGCATCATCGGCGGCGGTAAACGTCGTGCTGTCGGAAGTCTTCACCATGGGTATCAAGGCCGGGGTCGACCCGCTGGCGCTGTTCGAAGCCGTCCGCCAAGGGGCTTCTGGCCGCAACCGGATGTTTGATCGCCTGGCGGACCATTTTCTGACCGGCAGCTACGATCCGGCCGACTTCGCGCTTCGCCTGCTGCACAAGGATGTCACGCTCGCCTGCCAACTCGCGCGGGATGTTCAGGTGCCGATGCGGCTGACCAACATGGCGTTGATGGAACTGACCGAGGCGTTGAACCGTGGCTGGGGCACACGCGATTCTCGCGTCGGCTCGCTGCTGCAGCAGGAACGGGCCGGCGTTCCGCCGATCGCCGTGGCACCCGACAAGATCAGGGCGGTACTGGAATCTGACTCGAAATAGAGGATGTTCGGATGCAACTAGGAGCACTTGTGCCTTTCGGCGATACCGGTGGCGATCCATCGCTGGTTCGCGACTTCGCTCAAAACCTTGAAGCCATCGGCTATGACTTTCTGGAAGCGCCGGATCATGTGCTGGGCGCCAATCCAGGAGCCAACGCCAGCGATGACCCGCGCGCCAGGGTCTCGGACAGCATGTACCATGATCCGTTCGTGCTGCTCAGCTTCCTGTCCGCCGCTACGTCCAGACTGAGCTTTTCCACCGGCGTGCTGATCGTGGCGCAACGGCAAACGGCGCTGGTCGCGAAGCAAGCTGCCTGCCTTGACGTCCTGTCCGGCGGACGCTTTCGCCTGGGCATCGGCGTGGGCTGGAATCCGGTCGAGTTCACCGCCCTGAACGAAAACTTCCACAACCGGGGTCGCCGATCAGAGGAGCAGGCGCAGGTGATGCAGGCACTCTGGGCGCAGCCGCACGTGACCTTCAAAGGTCGCTACCACACGATCGACGACGCCGGAATCAACCCGCGGCCGGCTTCCGGCAAGGTTCCCCTTTGGTACGGCGGCCACCACGAGCATACGCTGCCGCGCATCGCCAAGTGGGGCGACGGCTGGATGCCGAACGCTTATCCGCCAGACCAATCCGCGCTCGATATCTTCGCTGAACTGCGCCGTCTCACCGAGGCTGCCGGCCGCGATCCGGGGTCCGTCGGCATCGAGGTTTGGACGTCCTGCGGCGAGGGTCAAGAAGCCGACTGGCGCCGCGAAGCCGCATTCTGGAAGCAGGCGGGCGCGAGTCATATCTGCCTGACCACCACGTTCAACCGCCGCCACCACCATCGCATCGCCGGCAAAACGATAGATGACCATCTGAAAGCCATGAAACGTTACCGCGACGCGGTTGGAGACATTATTTAGGAACACCAAAAATGCAGTTAGGCGCGACAATCCCGGTTGCCGATATCGGCACCGGCCCGGATGAAATCCGCGATTACGCCCAGAGCGTCGAAGGCCTGGGCTACGACTATCTTCAGGCGCCCGATCATGTGCTGGGCGCCAATCCCGCGACGGTTGCCGGCAAGGGAAGGGTAGGGACCAACGAAAATCCGTATCATGACCCGTTCGTGCTGTTCGGCTTTCTCGCGGCCTGCACCAAAACGCTGGGCTTTGCCCCCGGCGTTCTGATCCTGGCTCAGCGTCAGGCCGCCTTGGTCGCCAAGCAGGCCGCCTGTCTCGACGTGTTGTCGAATGGTCGGCTGCGCCTGGGTGTCGGCGTCGGCTGGAACCAGGTCGAGTTCACCGGCCTGAACAAGGTCTTCTCCAATCGCGGCCGACGTTCCGAGGAACAGGTCGAGGTGATGCAGGCCCTGTGGTCGCAGCCGAACGTCGCCTTCAGGGGCCGCTACCACACCATCGACGACGCCGGGATCAACCCGCGACCCGCATCCGGCCGCATCCCGATCTGGTTTGGCGGCCATGCCGAGGCCACTCTGCGGCGAACGGCGAAATACGGTGATGGCTGGATGCCGCTGGCCTACCCGGCGGACGACTCCGCGTTGGCCGTGTTCGACAAGCTGCGCGGCATGATCAAGGCCGAGGGACGCGATCCCGCCAGCGTCGGCCTCGAAGTCTGGCTGTCGCTGGGTTCCGACGACGAGGCGGCGTGGCACAGGGAGTTCGCCTTCTGGAAAGCCGCCGGCGTCACGCATGTGACCGCCCACACCACCTTCGCGATGAACCATCACAAGCGGATCTGTGGCCACACAGCGGCGGACCACCTCAGGGCGATCACGCGCTTCAAGCAGGTGGTGGCCGATCTACTTTAGTTCGGCGAACACTTCACCAAGTCGGCGGATGGAGCCAAGGACCTTGTCCTGCTCCAGCCCCGGCCACTGGCTGCGCATAATGAAGTGGTCGACGCCCAGAAGCTCGACGTAACGCAAGATCTCGTCCTTGACCGATGCCTTGTCGCCGATAAGGAAACGATCCTTGGCGAAGTCGTCGAAGCTGGTGCCGTCGAGCGGGCTGGTCATGCCCCAGGCAGCGTATGCGGCATATTTATATTCCAATGCCGCTTTGCATTCGGCATAGGCCGAGGCGCGGCTGCTTCCAATGTAGCACTCGCGGGCAATCGGAAATTCCAGTGGCGGCCGACCATATTCCTTCAACGCAGCGCGATAGGTCTGCATTTGCGGCGTGATCTCCTGGATCGACGAGGCGTTGGCGATCAGCCATGCGTCGCCGATCCGTGCTGCGCGGCGCACCGCTGAATCGACCAGGCCGGCGACATAGATCGGCGGCCCGCCATCCCGAACCGGCTTCAGGCTGATGCCGGCATCCCGGATGGTGAAGAATTTGCCCTCATGGGTGATTTTACCGCCGGCCCAAAGCTTGCGCATCAGCGCCACACTTTCAGAGAAGCGGCCGGCCCGTTCGGCCAACGGGATGCCGAACGCGGTGAACTCCGGCTCTCGGTAACCGAGGCCGACCCCGAGTACATAGTTTCCGCCGGTAATCACGTCGAGTGTCGCGGCTTCCTCGGCGACATGCATCGGGTTCAGCAATGGAAGGATCAAGATGTTCGGCCCGATCATCATGCCCTTGGCCTCGGCCGCCAGATAAGCCATCGCCGGCATGATCTGGAGCATCTGCATCGGTTCGGTAAGCCAATGATGGGGAAACCACAGCGACTTGAAGCCGGCGTCGCGGGCCACCCGCACCTGCTCCACCAAGGCCGGGATCTGAGCCGCAACGTCAACGTCTTCCGGATACTGCGTGTTGATGAAAAGCCCGACCTTCATGGTGACCCCCCTGCGGTGTGGCGGATACTACAGCCGGGCTTGAAGCGGGGCCAAGGGCAGGCCACATCCCGCCCATGAATCAGCGTCGGCCGCCGGAACTGGACATGACCATCGACGGAAGGTTCGTCTCTCCGCCGGCGCGGTCTATTTCAAGTCGCATCCTGATGTGGGCGATCGTTGTCGCGGTAATCGCGGGAGCACTCTCTCTGGCCGCCTTCGCACTGTGGCTGGCGCTGATCATTCTGCCGGTGGTGTTCGTTGCCTCGGTCGTTGCGTGGGCGATGTTCCAATACCGGGTTTGGCGGGCGCGGCGCTCAGTCGGCCGCCAACGCGATGTCTGGCGTCCGTAGCCCGAAGGCGTTCGCAAGCAGCGTGTAGGATCGCTGCCTGGCAAGCGGATCGTGCAAGGTCGTCAGTATGGCGATCTCATCGACGCCATGTTCGGTTGCGAGGGCCTGCATCCTCGCTCCCACGGCATCAGACGTCCCGTACAACGCCCTGGACCGCATGCGTTCGATCCTAGCCGCTTCCGCGTCCGAATAACTTTGTTTGAGAGCTTCCTCGGGAGAGGCGAGCGCGGTGAACAGGCCGCGGTCGCGGTTTGACCGCCACATTTCCCGCGACCGAAACAGATAGGCCGCTTCGTCCTGTGTTTCGGCCGCCAGCGCCCAGACGCACAGACCCGCATGTGGAACCGGATGCTGGGCACTGGGATGGTAGCCAGTCCGATAGACCGCCAGGGCCTGCTCGACACCTCGACCGTCGGTGATGAAATGGGCAAAGCAGAACGGCAGCCCAAAATAGGCGGCGACCTGTGCGCCATAGTCGGAACTTCCCAGCACCCAGACTTCAGGTGAGGTCGGACCGGCCGGTTGTGCACGGATGTCACGAAACGGATGGCCTTCAACCAGCTTTTGTCCTGAAAGCCATGCGAGCAGATCACGCACGTCGGCCGGGAATTGATCAGCCGCCGTATCGGCCCGTGGGTTCAAGGCAAAGGCGGTCCGCCCATCCGACCCGGGCGCCCGGCCCAGCCCCAGATCGATCCGACCCGGCGCGATCGCATCCAGCACACGGAATTGTTCCGCGACCTTCAGCGCCGAATAATGCGGCAACATGACGCCGGCCGATCCGACGCGGATACGTTTGGTGGTGGCGGCGATGGCCGCGATCAGGATCTCCGGCGCGGTTCCGGCCTGGCTGTCCGAATTATGGTGTTCCGCGCACCAATAACGGGTGTAGCCAAGCGCCTCGCAATGCTGGGCAAGCGCAATGCTTTCCCGGATCGACGCATCGGGAGAGCGGCCGGAGACGATGGTCGATTGATCCAGAACCGAAATTTGTACCATGCGTCATGCTCCGTCGTGTGATCAGAACCGAGAATTCAGAAGATCGAATGCCCGAACAGCGTGTCCAACACGGCGTAGAGCAGACCGCCTATCAGGAAGCCGACGATGGTTCCGTTCATCCGGATATATTGCAAGTCCTTGCCCACCCGCAGCTCCAACCGATCCACGACCGTCGCGGTGTCCCAATTCGCCACCACCTGACCGATGAATTCGGCGATGCGAAGTTGTGCCGTGGGCAGCATGGATCGCACGATGCCTTCCGCGGCGGTCTGCAACCGCGCCCGAGCGAGAGGGTCGGCCTCCAGAATCGCGCCAAGGTTGCCAAGCGCGCCTTCGATGTAGGTGACGACATGCCCATTCGGCTTGGCGATATCTGCCTCCACACCGATGCGAATGCGCGCCCAGATGTCCCACATCCATGCCTGGATCGTCTCATGCGCGACCACCCGACGTATCGTCGCGCCCACCTCCGCCGCCCGCTCGGGTTCGGTTTCCATGCGGTTGATCTCGCGCCGCACCCATTCATCGAAGGCAGCGCGCAACTCGGACCCATCCGGGCTCATTTTGTCCAGCTCGGTGTTGATCAGGGCCAGCACACGACGGGCAATCGACGCCCCCAGCGCCCAGCCGACCAGGCGTCCGCCCTGTTCACGCACGCGTTCCTCGATGGCTTGGCGCAGCGCGCCTTCCCGTCCGGCCAGGGTGGTCTTCAACTGCCCGAGGATGAACCCGAACACCTCCTGATGTCGCCCGCCGTCCACCAGGCCATGCAGCGCGCGGGCGACAACCTGACCCGCCGCCGGTCCGCCGATGATGCGGGGCGTGACCCTGGCCAGGATCCGTCGTGCCCGCCCGTCCTCCACCGTCGCGAGCAGTTTGGGCAGCATGCCGGAAACGGCGATAGCCGCCGGACGCGCGGCTGCCGGGTCAGCCAGGAACCGGTGCAGGATCCCCGGCAAGTCCAGTCGGGCCAGAACATTCGACACCTCGGTGCTGGTGAAGACGTGGGTCGCGACGAACCTGCCCAACGCCTGACCCAGCCGCTGACGCTGATTGGGGATAATGGCGGTGTGCGGGATCGGTATGCCCAACGGGTGGCGGAACAGGGCTGTCACGGCGAACCAGTCGGCGATACCACCGATAAAGCCGGCTTTCGCCGCGGCTTGCAGAAGGCCCGACCACCAGTCCGGCGGCATGAAGTAGCTGGCGATCGTCAGCGCGGCCATGAAGACGAGAAGGCCTGTTGCGAATCGCCGGTGCCGGCGCAAGTCCCGCCGCGCCCGGACATCAGGATCAGGTTCAGTCATCGCGGCTCTGTTTAGGCGCCCTCCTGCCTTCCGTCCAACCCGCTGCAACGTTGTAATGTAACCATGATCGACCTTGACCCCGTGCTGACCGTCGGCGGGGTTATGGCCGTTCAGCCTGGTGGCTGGCGTGCGGGCTAGCCTGTGACGGCAGGCGGTAACGGGTGCTTGGTGTGCCGCGGGCTTCGGCTGGCCGCGTCGTGCGACCTGCGTGGACCGGGATCATCACGGGAGCCTGGTTAATTCGCCGTCCGAAGTCCAAACCCTCCGGTCAGCGGCCGGATTATGTTGACCCCCAACGCCCTGGCGTTGACCCATAGGCTGTAGGGGCTGACGGCGATTTGACTGACCGTCCAGATCATCACCGCCTGCCACGGATCGGCCGGCCGCAACAGCAGCACACCGGTGGAACTCGCGATCAGGCCCGCCAGATTGGCATAGAGCGTGAACCGCGACTGCCCCGCGGCGATGAGCGCCACCCCGGCGGGAAAGGTCAGCGTAGACCAGGCCATTAGGGCGACCAACGGCATCGCGGCGCGGCCGGTCGCCGCCCAGCCCGGTCCCATCAGCAAGGCGACCCCCTGGGTCAGCCCGATGGCCAAAAGCAGACAGAGCGGCAGGATCATCACGGTGCAGCGGCGCAGCCAGTGGTCGACCTGCGCCAGCATTGCTGTCCGGTCATGCTGATGCTTCGACAGCACCGGCAGCATCAGGCGCCACATCGCCGTGAAGGTCAGCTCCCGCACTGTGTCGACCAGCCGAAACGCTATGTGCACCTGTCCCAGAACGGCGGCCCCGGCGGTCCCGCCGATGAGTATGGCGAACAACCGGTATCGCCCGATCAACACCAGTGTCGAAGCGGTCAGCGGCACGCCGACCGTCAGCAGGGACCGCACCGCTGTCCAGTCGAGGCAGCGCGAGGGTCGCCAGCCTTGGCCCAGCAGCAGAGCCAGCGCGCCCAGGCTTGTGGTGACGGCCTGCTGAATGACCAGCGCCCAGCCGCCGGCGCCTGCGAAGGCCGCGGACACGCCGACCGCGGTGCCGATCCCCTGGCCGATCAACGTGCGCAACGCGAGGCGACGATAGGCTCGTTCGCGCGTCAGCAGCCCTTGCACCACGCCGGCTGCGCCGACCAAGGGCAAGGTTGCGGCCAGCACCAGCGCCATCGGGACCAGGCGCGGGTCACCGAGCATCGCGGCAAGGCCCCAGCCGGCACCGCCCTGCAGCAGCATGGCGACTCCGCCGACAGCGACCGATGCCCAGAAGGCACTGGACAGAACGTGGTCGTTGACCGACGGGCGCTGCACCAGGGCGTCGGCGAACAGGGCGTTCACCACGACCCACAGGATGACATGCACCGCGGTGGCGGCTGCGCCGATGCCGAACTCGGCCGGCCCGACAATGCGCGCGACGGCAAACGAGGTAACGATCGAGAGGATGGCGGAGACGCCGGCCTCCAGGCCCGACCAGAAGACGTCGCCCCTCATGCCGGCAGTCGGCGCAGCGACGCCAACGAGAGGACCGCGACGAACGGCGGCAGCCACATGATGCGGGCCTGGTAGCGGTCATGCGGTGTCGACAGGCTGCCGGTGATCGCAGCGCTCAATGGCAGCGCGAGAAGCACGGCAAGTAGAAAGCCGCTACAGGCGGCGCGTCGCCTCAGGGCGACGGGCAGCACCAGCGCACAGGTAAGGACGCCGCCCAGAGCAATCAGTTTGTGCAGACGGGCCATCAGCGGAGGCACCGACAACAGTCCCGCCTGCTGTCGAGCGGTGCTGTAGGCAGCCAGTTCGCGCGCCGGGAAATCTTGCTCGATCCATGGCGACACCTGGGCAGGCCAGGGGTTCAGGCCGTCGCCGCTGTCGAAGCGGGTCATCTGCTCCAGCATGTTGGCGGTCGCGGCCCGGAGTTCGCCAGCCGGATCAGAGAGCAAAGCGGCCCGGATGATCGCGCCGGCATCCTTGGAGACAGCTTTCGGTCCGCCAGCGCGGTTCAACGGACTTTCGCGGGTCCACAGGAAATCGTCGGACGTGGCGGGGAAGCTGGCGAGGAACGGACAAAGCCGCCACCGCTCGGTCGGGCACTCCCGCCGCAACACGCTCATGCCGGGGCCGTCGTAGATCACCCGGGCGAGAAGAAAGACGTTGCCGAACGGGGAGATCGCGAAGCGTCCATGGGCGGCAAGGTTGACGGTGCACATCCCAAGGACCGCCAGAACCGGCGGGAGAGCGGTCAACACCCAACCCCGCCCCGCCAAGCCCCTGAGTGTCGCAACCTTGTCCTGGAACCCCGGTTGGGGCCGCCTGGTCACGCAGCGGTCCGAATGTCGCGCGGCCGGACCGGGCGGTTCGTTTCGTCGAGGGGCCGGGCCTTCCTGTTGCAATGCCGCCGGCGTCGCCAGTGTCGGGTCCGGTGAGACCATCCACGGCTTAGACTCGCTCAGGGTCTTCGGCCTCGGATGGTCGGCCTGAGGGCGCCATGGCAAGGAGCGAAAGGACGATCCTCCGACAGGCGGCGCTCGCGGCGCGCCTGCGCCGACCGAACGGATGACGGTCAGCACCACCCCCAACCCGCATGCCAGGGGCAGGCTGGATTGCTGGCTTGCGATCATGAAAGCCGACAAGCCCACCAGCGCGACTTGTTCGCGGAACGAGAGCCGCTCCGGCAGCCACGCCAACAGCCCGACCAGCAGGATCAGCAGCGGCGTGAACAGGTCCGGCATCAGCTCGCTGACGATCCATGGCAGCCACGTGCAGATCGACAGCGCACCGGCGCCCACAACGAACGCAACCACCGAGGTATCCGGCACCAGCGCGCGGCACACCCGCCATAAGACCCAGGCCGTCAGCAGGGCCTGCGCCACCACCACTGGCCAGACCGTTACCGTCGCGTGCAGCGGCAACATGAACAGCGAATAGAACACCGGCCGGTCCCAGCCCGCGTAATGCTGGATCGCCTGCGACAGATAAGTCCCGCTATCGGCGAACACGATGGGATAGCCGTTCCACAGCGCCGGCCACAGCAGCATGGCCGCGGCGGCCGGGACCGCGAGAAAGGCCGCCCGATCAGTCGCCATAGCCATTCGGGTGCGATTGTCGCCAGGCAAACGCGGTCTGGACGATGTCGTCGAGACCGCCATGCACCGGCCGCCATCCGGCCTGTTGCGCCTGTTGTGATGACGCCACCAGGACCGAGGCGTCGCCCGCCCGACGATCGACAACCCAATACGGCACCTTCAACCCGGACACCTTCTCGACCGACGCTATCACCTGCTTTACCGAGTGCCCGGCGCCGTTCCCAAGGTTCCAGACCACCGATCGCTGATCCAAGGCCTCGACCGCCAGCAGATGGGCGGTCGCCAGGTCGGACACATGCACATAATCGCGTATGCAGGTGCCATCAGCGGTCGGATAATCCGCGCCGAACACGTCCAGCGCGGTCCGCCGGCCCAATGCCGCATCGATCACCAATGGAATGAGATGCGACTCCGGCCGATGATCCTCGCCCAGGCGCCCGGATGGATCGGCACCTGCGGCATTGAAGTAGCGCAGGCAGGCGTAGCGCAGGCCGTGGACCTCGCCAGCCCAGCGCAACGCCCGCTCGATCATCCATTTGCTGTCGCCATAGGCCGACTGCGGGTCGATCGGCGCGTCCTCCGGGATCGGCTCGTCGCTTTGCAGGTTGAACAGCGCGGCGGTGGAGGAAAACACGAACCGCCCGACGCGATGGCGCACGCAGGCGTCGATCAGCCTGATGCCGTTCCCGGCATTGTCCAGCAGATAGCGCATGGGCATGCGCATGCTCTCGCCGACCTGCGACAAGGAGGCGAAGTGGAAAACCGCATCCCAGGCACCGACGCCGGCTCGATCCTCCAGCGCAGCGTCGATTGTCTCGCTGTCCCCGAGGTCACCGACAACCAGCCGCGCGCCGGGTGGCACGGCAGCGCGGTGGCCGGTTCGCAGGTTGTCGATGACGGTGACCTCATCACCGCGGTCCAGCAGGGCGGCGACCAGATGGCTGCCGACATAGCCGGCCCCGCCGGTGACCAGAAAACGCTGCTTCATCGGAAATTACCCCCGGAAATATGCTCTGTAGCGGCGGTGATATACCCCTGCGTCAGCGTATCCGGAACGAAGATGCACGCGAGGGTCAACTCTTGTCAGCACGGTTCCGATGATCTTGGCATGCGCATCACGCAACATTTCCAACGCGTGCAGCAGCGTCTTCGTCGGGGTCGACCGCCACCGCACGCACAATAATGTGGCGTCGGCCAAGGTGGCGACCACGCGTGCCTCGGTCATTGCCTCCACCGGCGGGGCGTCGAGCAGGATAAGGTCGAAGTGATCCCGCACCTCTGCCAGCAGGGCCCGCATCTCACTTGACAGGAACAACCCAAGGACATCGCTGCCCGGCTTTCCCGCCACGATGAACTTCATCCCGGTCAATGAATCCTGCTGCAGCGCGTCCTGCCACCGCACGTGACCGCGCAGAATATCCGTCAGTCCGGGTGCGCTATTGCCGTCGAGCCGATGTTGGAACGAGCCCTGGCGGACATCGCACTCGATCGCCAGGACGCGCTCGCCACCCAGCTGCGAAGAGCGGCCGAGGGCGATCGCGAGCAGTGACTTGCCCTCGGCCGGACGGGCAGCGGTGACGGTCACGATCTGTGGGTGATCGATGTCGAGCGACACCCCAACACGCAACGAGCGGACCTGTTCGGCGAACGCTGTCAGTGGCCGGTTGACGACGAATTCGTGGATATCCAGGCGGCCCAGGGCGCGCTGGCCGACCTCCGGGATCAGCGCGAGACAGCGCAGGCCGGTGACCAGGCGCGCCTCATCGCCGCTGTACAGCGTGGTGTCCGCGAGCTGCAGCAGATAGACCAGCAGCAATCCCAGGAAGATCGCGGCCGCGACCGAAGCGGCCATGGTCTGCGCCGTCCGCGGGTAGGTGGGATGGTCCGGCGGGATCGCCTGCGAGATTTCATGCGCTTCGGCTGATTCGACGAAGCTCTGCTGCGCGGTCTGCTGGATGCGGTCCAGGACCGACTGCAACTGGCCCCGAGCGGCGTCGAGGTCGCGGTTCATCGCGTTCAGCGGGATCTGCGCGCGGGCCGAGGCCTCGGCGGCGATCTTGGCCTGCGCCAGCAGACCCTGCAGCGATGCCACGCGTTCGGTCGCGGCATGCTGTTCGGCCGCCGTCGCCGCGACCACGCGGCCGATTTCACCGCTGAGCGCCCGTTGTGCGTCGGCGTATTGCCGTGCCAGGCTCTGCGTTTCCGGATGGGCGCTGCCCAACCTGGTCTGCAGCGCCTTGATCTGCCCAGACAGCTGCTCCTGCTGCACGCGCAACTGCGCCACCGAAGGCGCCACCGCTGCCTGAGCCTCGGCGCCCACCTTGCCGCGAGCCGCATCAAGTCGCCCACTTGCGGCCGCACTCTCGGACTGGGCTTTCACCAGATCCTCGGTCAGATGCGTGATCTCTTCGGTATCGGTGCCGGCGTGCATGCCCTGGCTGATCGCGTGTTCGGAGCGGTAGATCGACATGCGCTCTTCCGCCTGGTGCACCTCGAGGCGCAACCCTTTGGCCTGCTTCTCGAGCAGGTCGGTGGCGCTCTCGACGGCACGATGCTTCGCCGCGTACTGCTCCTTGATATAGGCGTCCATCGCGTTGTTCACCGCCGCCGCCGCCACCATCGGGTCGCTGGCAACGAAACTGACCTCGACGACATGGGACGATCGGACAGCAGAGGCATGCAGGGCGTCCTGCACCGCCAAAAGCGTGCTGTCTCGGGAGCGGTCCGGCTCCGGGCCGTAAACCGCTTCGGCAGGCGGCGCATCAGTTTCCATTCCCAGCAGCCAGCGCATCGTCTCTGCCGTCCGATGGATCCAGCCCGGTGGACGAAGCGAGGCGTTGAATTCAGGATTGTCGAAAAGGTTTCCCCGCTCCGCCACCTTCTGCGCGATGTGCAGGCTGCGCAGAATCTCCGCCTGACTGGCCATCATCGCCTCGGTCGTTGGGTCCGCGCGCAGAATGCTCTGCAACTCGCGCGCCTTGTATTCGCTGGGATCGTAAATCAGTGACCCGGTAGCGGTGTACAAGGGTGTGACCTGCCGCAGCGTCAGGTAGGAACACAGCGGCACCAGCACGATCGCCGCGATCAAGGTCTTGCGACGCTGGCGGACGGCAGACAAAAACCCGGTCAGACTGTCCCGCGACAGACCGTGCTGTTGGCCGGGCGGGAGGTGCTGTGACCCACGATCTGGGACCGGCGCTGTCCCCGCGATGTCGGCGGGCCTGTCGAGCATCCGCGTTGATCGGCCTTTTGGACGAGCCCAAGAGGCTTGGCGCTCGGGCTAGGTGAAGGTGGACTCTCTTCTAGTTTGATAAAACTTAAGAATTGGCTAACGACGCGGCAGCGGGAATGCGATCAGGTGACATGATAGCATGATGTTAACCAAAAATTAGTACACCGGCGGGTATGTGTCGTGCGACCGGAAATCCGGTGCTGTGACCACAACCCTAAAACAGGGTTCCCCCATCGTGCGCCTGTGCCTGTCCCTTCTGCTGTGCCTGCTCGCCGCGGCCTGCGCACCGGGTCGCGACCTGCCGGACCTTCCCTCATCCGCCCCCACCGCCTATCGGCTCGGGTCGGGCGACATGATCAGGCTGATTACCGCGGGCGACGATCAACTGACCGGCGAGTTTCGGGTCAGCGACAGTGGCATGGTCGCGTTGCCTCTGCTAGGCGCGGTGCATGCGGCGAACCTGACACCGGATGGCCTGGCGTCTGAGATCAGCCGGGCATTGGTGCAGAGCAATCTCTACACCGCACCGTCGGTATCGGTGGAGGTAACCACCTACCGGCCGATTTTCGTCCTGGGCGAGGTCAACAAGCCCGGCCAATATCCCTATCAGCCGGGCATGACCGTGGTGACGGCGGCGGCTGTCGCAGGCGGCTTCACATACCGCGCGTTTGACAGGTATGCTTCGGTCGTGCGGACCTACGATGGCACTGCCGTCGAGGGCAAAGCAACCCGGCAGAGTTTCCTGCAGCCGGGTGACGTCGTCACGATCTTCGAGCGCAGGTTTTGAACTTTCGCCTGGTTGCCGCCTTCCTGTTGACGACCTCTGCCATGGCGATGGCGGTGCCCGCAGGCCCGGCGCAGGGGCCATTGCACATCATCGGCGGTCCCAGTACCGGCGGCTGTATCGCCGGCGCGGTCAGCCTGCCGGCGGCGGGATCCGGCTTCCAGACCATTCACCTCACCCGCAGCGCATTCTGGGGCGCACCGCGGACCATTGCCGATCTTGAGCTGTTCGGTCGCGAGGCCGCCGGTGCGGGGCTGCCCACGCTGCTGATCGAGGATATCTCCAAGCCCAGGGGCGGTCCGATGCCGGGCGGCCATGTCAGCCACCAGATTGGCCTGGACGCCGATGTCGGCCTCGATATGCGGGCGCGCCCGCCGCTGTCGGCAACCGAACGGAATACGGTCGAACTGCGCAGCATGGTCCGGGCCGATCAACGCGGTGTTGATACCGCCGTATGGTCGCCGCGGGTGATAGCGTTGCTGCGCATGGCCGCTGGCTTGCCGCGGGTGGACCGCATTCTGGTCAATCCGGCGATCAAGCAGCAGCTCTGCCGAGAGGTGACCGGCGATCGGTCGTGGCTGCACCTGATCCGGCCCTGGTATGGGCATGCGGCGCATATGCATATCCGCTTTCGCTGCCCTGCCGATCAGGCGGACTGCGTGCAGGCGGCGCCACCGCCGGCCGGAGACGGCTGCGACGCCACGCTGCGGTGGTGGTTCGATCAGTTGAGCGCGCCGCCGAAACCTTCCGCACCGCATAAGCCGCCGCCTACGCCTGTGGCTTGCAGGGCGATCCTTGATGGGGGAGGATGATGTGGTGCGTGGCTGTTACCTTGATGGCGGGCACAGGTGTTCCATTGTGCGATGAGTGAACGAAGCTGACCTCGTGTACAAGCCCGATTTCCGCGAACGCATCCGGAACCGGAATGATAATTCGGGACTCGATTGGCTCGATTTCCTCATGTCGTTGATGCAATCAGATCAGAGTCTTTCTGCCGTCGTACGCCGCGCATACTCCGATGAAGAACTGGCCTGGAAGAAAAAAACGTATCTTTATCTCCTCGTCCCCCGATGGGATACGCATCGCAGGGGTTCCGAGGCTTGTTCTTATCGTGGGGTGAAGCACGTCAATGGTGTCCTCGGCATGTCAGATGGCGATGCAACTTACATTCAAAGCCACCAGGAAGCGGCATCCAGTCGCCCAGGATTTCCCGCCGTCTACCTATGCGTAGCGGCTGCACTTAGCCCGGTCGCCGTTGTCTCTGGCACCTCATGATCGTTGATGCGTCATCCGGTTCCTCAGCCGACTTGAGTCAAGCCGCCCTCGCACCCCCGGCGGTGACAACAGGCACGGTAGCCTGACTTGCGCGCATCGCGGTTACGAACCGGTCCACTTCCGCGCGAAGATTTTCAGAGATAGTGGTGACCTCATCAGCGGCCAGTAGAACCGTCTGACCGGTCGCCCCTGATCGCTCGGCGATCCGCGAGGCATTGTTTATCGCCTGGCTCGCCGCATCCGTCGCCTGCGACACCGACTGAACCTGAGCCACGATCTCGTGCGTTGCGCCACCTTGTTGCTCGACCGCGGCGGCGATGGCGCCCGCCACGTCGCTCACCCGCCCAATTGCGCTCACCACCTTGCGCACCGCGTCCGCGGCCTCGCCAGTGGCGCTTTGGATAGCCGCGACCTGCGCGCTGATCTGCCGCGTGGCCTGGCTGGTCTGGGTAGCAAGTTGCTTCACCTCGTTCGCTACCACGGCAAATCCTTTGCCGGCCTCGCCCGCTCGTGCCGCCTCGATCGTGGCGTTCAGCGCCAACAGGTTGGTCTGTCCGGCAATGCTTCCGATCAGGTTCAGAACTTCTCCGATCTGCCCGGCTGCTTGGCTCAGGCCGCGAACGGTCGTGTCGGTTGCCTGTGCCTGCTCCACCGCCTCTCGCGCGGCCCGCGAGGCTTGATCGACCTGACGCGAAATCTCACCCACGCTGGCGGTCAGTTCCTCGGCGCCGGCGGCCACTTGTATGAGGTTCTTCGATGACCTCTCGGCCGCCGATGCGGTGGTGGCTAGGTCAGAGCGCGTGTACGCTGCCGCATCGGCCATTTCGCCCGACGTGGTTCGCATCGTGGCCGCCGAGCGGATCAGGCCTGAGAGGACGCCGGACACCGAAGTACCGAAATCCCCGGCCAGTTGGTCCATCGCGTCCTGCCGCCGGATTTTGTCGGAGCGATCCGCGGCCGCCGCGATCTCCAGCGCCCTGGCGTGTTTCGCCTTCTCGCGCATGGCTTCCACCGCGCGGCCAATCGCGCCGAGCTGGTCCGAGCGGTCTGCGCATGGCACCGCGACGTCGAGATGGCCGTCACTGATCGTGTCGACCGCGCCGGCCAGTGCCTGCAACGGTCGCAAGGTCCGCCGCAGCATCAGGTATCCGGTCGCGACGACTACGCATGTCACGATCAGGCTGGCCAAGGCGCTGTGCCACACGATATTGTTCAATACCGCCTGGACCGTGGCGTGTGGCACGCCCACGAACAGGATGCCGATCTGCCGGCCCGCGGCGTCACGCAGTGGTTTGTAAACGGTGAAGTAACGCACCCCCAGGATATCGTTGATACCGCGATATGTTTGACCGTGGCCGATCACCGCATCCCACGCGGCACCGGGTGCCAGTTTCGTGCCTGTGGCGCGGGAACCGTCCCGGCGAGGCACGGTGGTGGCCATGCGGGTGTCGCCGGCGAACACCGTTACCACACCATGGGTGATCCGGCCGACGTCGTCGACGACCTTGAGGAGTCCGGCGTCGGCGTCCTGCCCATTCAGTACCAGACGGCCGTCGCCAGCCAGCCGCCAATCGCTGCCGAGATTCCGGAACTCCTGCGTCAGGACCCCAATGCTGACGTCAAGCCGCGCCTGCGCGGAATCATATTCTGATTGTGAAACGATATGCAGCGTCCACGCCTGCACCACGGTAGCGGCGATTACCACCGCCAACGAAGAGGCGATCAAAAGCCGAGGAACAATACCAAATCGAATCAGTTTCCGGACAAAAAGCCTGCTCATCGCGCTTTGATCCCGTGGGTGGAGGCACCAACGGTCTCACTAATCTGTTAACAAGTCGTTAGCTGTCGGCTTGAATCGAAACGCGTTGAGCGGTTCTTCGGCATAACTACACGGTCCGCGCATCATCGTCGCAGCGCGATCCAGGTCCTTCACCAGGGTCTCGAGCATTGGCAGATCGCTGGGTTTCGGACGCAAGCCGGTGGCTTTGACGCGAGCCTCAAATCTGTTCTCCGTCATCGTGACTACCCCCAATCACACCGCCAGGGCTGTCGACATCGCCGGCCGCGTGCTTCGCCACGTGGTAGCCGTTTCATAGGCATGGCCGGCGCGCAAGACCGTCGCGTCGGCGAACGGCTTGCCAATGATCTGCAGGCTGACCGGCAGTCCACCAACGCCGTAGCCCGAGCAGACACTGAGCGCGGGCAGGCCGGTGAGGTTGAAAGGCATGGTAAAATTGGGCTTGTCGAACATCGCCCACTTCGGCACCTCGGTGATCCTTGGTGCCTCAGCCGGCGCTGCCGCGGTGACCAGGATGTCAAGCTCGGCCATCGCATCCCGCATCTCCAGACACAGCACCCGCCGCCGACGCAAGGCCTGCACATAATCCGAGGCTTGCAAGAGGGCCCCGAATGCCAGACGATCGCGCAGCAGTTCACCGTAGTCGTTGAAGCGCTCCTTCAGCCAGGGCTCGTGAACCGCATACGCTTCCGCGGTCAGGATTACCCAGCCGGGCGCGTTGTAATCCATCATCGGCGACAACTTGACGTCGCGGATTTCGGCTCCTTGTGCGCGAAAGACCTCCAGCGCGTCCTCGATGCCCTGTGCGGTCGCGGCACTGACCGGGTGATCGACTTCATGGAAGTGCCGGATGACGCCGATGCGCAGGCCCATGGCGCCCTTGTCGAGGTCGGCGGTCAAGTTCGCCACGGGACGGTCGCTGCTGGCCGGATCGTGCGGGTCGTGCCCGGCCATTGCCTGCAGCAGCAGGGCACAGTCCTGCGCCGTCCAGGCCATTGGGCCGGTGTGATCCAGGGTCTGCGACAGGGGCAAGACGCCGCGGCGGCTGGACAACCCGTAGGTCGGCTTGATCCCGGCGATGCCGCACAGGGCGGATGGCCCGCGAATCGAGCCGCCGGTATCGGACCCGGTGCCGCCCATCACCAACCCCGCCGCCACGGCGGCGCCGGTACCAGAGGACGATCCGGATGTAAAATGATCTGGATTCCAGGGATTGCGCGCGGGCGGCCACGGCAGATCGAAGGACGGACCGCCGATTGCGAACTCATGCGTCGTCAGCTTGCCCATCAAGACGGTGCCGGCTGCCGCCCACTTTCCGACGACCACCGAATCCTCGGCTGGAACGTTGTGCTCCAGCAGCCTGGAGTGGCCTGTCGTGCGGATGCCGGCGGTGTTGTAGATGTCCTTGTGGCCGATGGGAATGCCGTCGAGCGGGCCTTTGAGCGCACCGGACATCATACGGCCCTCGGCGGCCTTTGCGTCGGCCATGGCGCGATCTTCAGTGGGCAGCAGGAAACTGTGCAGGGTTGGATCTAGCTTTTTCATCCGATCCAGGCAGATGCGGGTCAGTTCGACAGGCGACACCTGCTTTGCCGCGATCAGCCGGCCGGCCTCGGCGATCGTGAGGAATGGTTCCATCAGATCACCTCCGGCGTGAACATGACCGCGGGTTCTGCTTCGCGCGGCATGATTGGCGTGGCGCGGGCAACCATGGCCTGGAACCTCGGGTAGACCTCCAACAAGACCGACTTCTGCTCGGAAGTCAGCTTCAGGCCAGAGCGGTCGATCATCGTGCTAAATTCAGCTTTATCCATTTTAGGTCCCCTCAGCTTTTTAGTGCGTCACCAACAGCCCACGCGCGGTTGGAAACTTTTTCGTTGGTGGCGAAGTAGGCGCCGTCGATTGCATGGCGGGCTTTACTGGCCGCGCCGCCACCTCGACATCCCTATCCTAAGCCTCAGCCATCTCCTCGGCACGCACACATCGCGCCATCGCGCCGGCATCGGTCGTGAACACCGGTATCGACCCCTGTCGGCAGACATCGACTGCATAGCGGCAACGTGGCGCGAACGCACATCCGGGAGGCAGTTCGGCCAGATTGGGCGGGCTGCCCGCGATGGTTTCCAGCGCGCGACCGCGCATGCCGCCATGCACCGTCGATGACAGCAACCCTTGCGTATAGGGATGCCTGGGATTCCGCATGACCTGCCGCGTCGTTCCGGTTTCGACAAGTCGGCCAGCGTACATCACCGCGATCCGGTCCGAAATCTCCGCCGCCGCCCCGACATCATGCGTAACGAACACGATCGCCATGCCAAGCTCCTCCTGCAGTTGCCGCAGCAGCAACAGGATCTGGATCTGGACCGTAACGTCCAAGGCCGTGGTCGGCTCGTCCGCCAACAAGACCGTCGGCTTGCAGGCCAGCGCCAGCGCGATCATGGCCCGCTGCCGCATGCCGCCGGACATCTCATGCGGAAAGTTCTTCAACCGTCGTTGTGCGGAGGGTATCTTCACCTGCTCCAAAAGCTCGAGTGCCCGCCGCATCGCCGTGCGCTTGTCGCAACCCTCGTGCTGCACGATAGTCTCGGCAATTTGTTCGCCAATCGTATAGACCGGATCGAGGGCGGCCATCGGCTCCTGGAATATCATCGACACCGCGCCGCCGCGCAGCTTGGCCAGCGTCGCCGCGGGCAGACCAAGAATCTCCTGTCCGTTCAGCCAGACGCCGCCAGTGACCCCCGCGTAAGCAGGAAGCAGCCCCATCAACGCCTTCAGGCTGACGCTCTTGCCAGAGCCGGACTCGCCCAGGATCGTCAGCGTCTCGCCGGCATTCAGTACGAAATCGACGCCGTTAACGGCGGCGAGATCGATGTTGCGACGGGTGAAGCGAACGGTCAGGTCCGCAACCCGTAGAACGGGTGGGCAGGGTCGGCCGTCAGGCATGATGCACCGGGCTGTGGTTCACTTTGGCCGCCTGGGCTTCGGGGATCAGGCACGCCACGACGTGCGTTGGTTCGTCGTCGCCGTCGAACGGCGCGGTCAACGCGGGCACGCTCTCGGCGCATCGAGGCTGAGCAAACGCACAGCGGGTGCGGAAACGGCACCCGGACGGCGGGCTGATCGGGTTTGGCGGATCACCCGTCAAGGGCATCTCGGTGGTGCGCCGGTCCGGATCCAATGTTGGTTTCGATGCGAACAATGCGCGGGTATAAGGATGCCGAGGATGCCGATAGATCGAATCAACCGGGCCCGCTTCGACGACGCGGCCAAGGTACATGACCATGACCCGGTCGCTCATATACTCAACAACGTTCAGGTCATGGCTGATGAACAGATAGGTCAGATTGAGACTTTCCTTCAGGTCGGTGAGCAGGTTGAGCACCTGGGCCTCGACCGATTTGTCCAGCGCCGCGACGGCCTCATCCAGGATCACCAGACGTGGTTCCAGCGCCAACGCGCGGGCGATGTTCACCCGCTGACGCTGACCGCCGGAAAGTTCATGTGGGTAGCGACGCGCGTATTGACGTGGGTTCAAGCCAACGCGTGACAGCAGATTTTCCGCTCGATCGTATGCCTCCTTGCGCCCAAGCCCATGCATGCGCGGGGCGTAGGCGATACTTTCCGCCATCGTCATGCGCGGGTTCAGCGAGGTGTAGCTGTCCTGGAACACCATCTGCATCTGCCGGCGCAGCTCGCTGACCGAGATGCCGCGCCTGTCGCCGACCTGATCGCCATCGAACACGACCGATCCGGCATCGAGCTCGATCAGGCGCATCAACAGGCGGGCGGTGGTCGATTTTCCGCAGCCAGACTCACCCACGATGCCGAGCGTCTCGCCCTTGCGGACCGAGAATGAAACGTCATCGACGGCCTGAACGGTCGCGACCCGGCGGTTTAGCAATCCACCGCGCACCGGGAAGTGCTTCTTCAGGTTCTCGACCACCAGCAGCGGCTGTGCCAGGCCGCCGCGATCACGCGGTTCACGGTCCAATGACTTGTTGACAGAGACGTTTGGCTGGAGAGCAGCACTCATTTGTTGAGCCTCACATCCATGGCGCTGCGGAAGCCGTCGCTCATGAGGTTAAAACACATCGAGGTTACAAAGATCATGACGCCGGGCAGGGCCGCGACGTAGGGCTGCACATAGATCGCCTGGCGCAGCGAATTCAGCATCAGTCCCCACTCCGCCTGCGGAGGCACCACACCCAGTCCCAGGAACGACAGGCCGGCGGACAGGATGATCGCGACGCTGATCAGGCTGGTGGCGTAGACCAGGATCGGTCCCAGAACGTTTGCCAGAACATGGTACCGGATGATCTGCAGGGTGGAGGTGCCCGAAGCGCGGGCCGCTTCGACGAAATCGAGGTTCCGCGTCTGGGCGGTCACGGTCTCGGAGACTCGCACCATGGGCGGAATGAAAACCACGGCCAGTGCGATGATGGAGTTGGACAGCCCGTTGCCCAGCAGGCCGCAGATCGCGATCGCCAGCAGGATCGAGGGGAATGCGTAGAACACGTCCATCGTCCGCATGATCAGTGTGCCCACCCAGCCGCCTGCGTAGCCGGCCAGGATGCCGAGCAACCCGCCAACGACGAGTGAGATGGTCACCGGCAGCAACGCGGCGAGCAGCGACAATCGCCCGCCATAGCAAAGTCTCGTCCACAGGTCACGACCGGTTTCGTCTGTTCCAAGCCAGTGGCCGGGGGTGCCGATCGGTTTCAAACGCATCAGCACGTTGCCGGCATAGGGGTCGTAGTGCGTGACAAGTGGAGCGCCTAAGGTAATGAAAATGATGGCGAGCAGCACCAGGGTGACGACCATGGTAACTTTGTCGCGCAGCAGCCTTTGGCTGACCGATTTCCAGTAGCCGGGGGCTGGGGCGGATGGCACATCCGTCCGGGATAACAGCTGGCTTTCCAGCATGATGTCCGACATGAATAAACCCCTGTCAGCGACGCATGCGTGGGTCGATCGCGGCCTGAGCGATATCGACGAGCAGGTTGAGCAGGACAAAAAATGTCGCCAGCACCAGGATCGTGGCCTGCAGCACCGGGATGTCGCGACGGAAAATCGCCAGGTTGAGCAGGTTGCCTGAGCCGGGCCAGTTGAACACCGTCTCCACCAGGATCGATCCGCCCAGCAGATAGCCGAATTGCAGACCCATCAAGGCCAGAACCGGCGGAGCAGCGTTTTTGGCGATATGGCGGATGACCGGCCAGCGTGTCAGGCCCTTGGCGGACAACGCGCCGACAAAATCCTGGCCGATGATGTCGAGCACGCTTGCCCTGACCAGTCGTCCGATCACCCCCATCGGGATCAGCGACAGCGTAATGACTGGCAGCACGAGGTACTGCAACCGGTCATACAGCGGCAGCGAATCGTCGCCCATGCCTTGGGCAGGCAGCCAGTCGTGCAGCACCGCGCAAAGCAGTACCAGCACGATCGCGCACCAATAGTGCGGCAGCGACACGCCAATCGTTGCAATCCCCGAGAAGAACTTGTCCTGCCAGCGCCCGTGATACAGCGCCGAGACCATCCCGAAGCCGATGCCCATCGAGAACCCCAGCGCCGCACCGCCCAGGGCAAGGACAAAGGTGTTCTTCAGGGCGACGACCAACTGCCCCCAGACCGGCGTCGCGTTGAACACGGATAGACCAAAATCACCGTGCAGCGCGCGCAACAGCCAAAGCAGATACTGCATGTAGAGCGGTTTATCGAAGCGAAAGGCGGTCTTCATCTGGGCGATGACCTCGGGTGAGGCCTCCGGTGGCATCAGCATGTCGATCGGGTTGCCGGGCACGATATGCACCAGACCGAAAACCACCAGGGAAACCCCAAGCAGGATGGGGATGGCCTGCAACAGGCGGCGTATCGCGAAAAGGAGCATGCGATCCGTTTCTCCTTTATGCCGATGATTCTAAGAGATTTCCGGGATGCAGCCTATGCTGCGATGCAGCAACAAACAGGAGTCCTAGCACAGCAGGCGTGTCTGTCCAGGGGGTTGTGGCGGAAATCTGAGCGGTTGCATTGAATCAGTCACAGTTTTAGCGTTCCCGTCGCTTTAGCCCAAGTCGTGTGCACCATTTTGCGGGCGCACGCCGCGCAAGGAGACCATCATGCACAAGAGCAGCATTTATCCGGCCGTGATCGAGCGCGTCGCGCAGCGGCGACCTGGTTTACGGGTGTTTGATCGCCTTATTTCTGAGCGCACTGCTCACGTCGTGGTCGATCTGCAAAACGGATTCATGGCGCCTGGGCGCCGTTGCCGAAATAGCGGAAGCGCGAGCCATCGTCCCTACTGTCAACCGGATCAGCACGGCTTTACGCGCTGCTGGCGGAACTGTTGTGTATATCCAGAACACGTTCGATGAGGTGGCTGTTCGGACCTGGTCCACCTATTTCGATCATTTTTGCACGCCCGACCGCCGCCAGCGCATGATCGCGGCCTTTAGCCCTGGCGCGGAGGGTCACGCGCTGTGGCCCGGACTGGATGTCCGCGCTGAGGATCTGCGGGTTTGCAAGCGCCGCTTCGGGGCGTTCGCGCCTGGGGCTTCGGACCTGCACGAAATCCTAGGGCAACGTGGCATCGATACGCTGATCATTACGGGCACCGCATCGCAGGTCTGCTGCGAGTCAACCGCGCGGGACGCGATGATGCTGAACTACAAGGTGTTTTTTGTGGCCGATGGCAACGCGACATTCACCGATGAGGAACATAACGCTACCCTATCGGCAATGGCGCATACCTTTTGCGATGTCCTCGGCGCGGAGGCACTGGTTTCTCTCATCCAGCAGAACGGCTCTGGATCCGTCGCGAAACCGGTCGCGCAGGACGGGCGCGCCGAACCGGTGGCATAGGCCTTGCAGCGAGCAGCCGTATCCACAAGCACAGGGACACGGCATGACAGTTTCGAGGCGGGGACTGTTGGCATCCGCGGCAGGGGCGGCGGCATCGCGGTCTCGCCCGGGACACGCCGCCAGGTCGCAGATCCTGCGGATCGGCATGACGGCGGCCGACCTGCCAACCACCCATGGCATTCCGAACAACGGGGGGGAGGGTTTCCGTTTTCTGGGTTATCCTGCCTACGACTCCGTAATAAATTGGGATTTCACGCATCCCGACAAACTGGCCGACATCACGCCCGGCCTGTTCACGGCGTGGCGGATTGATGAAGCCAACAAGCTGCGCTGGATATGCGACGTCCGCCAAGGGGTGAAATTCCACGACGGCACCGACTTCAACGCAGACGCTGTAATCTTCAACTTTGGTCGGATCTTCGATGAAAAATCCCCGCAATACGACGCGCCCGCCGCGCCGATTGTGCGGGCAACCGTTTCGATGATCGCCAACTATGAAAAGGTCGACGACAAGACGATCGTCATCACGACGAAGTATCCTTTCAGCTTTCTGCCCTATCTGCTGACCCGCATTCTGATCGTTAGTCCGGCCCAGTGGGTCGCCACCGGCAAAAAGTGGTCATCGTTCGCGATGCATCCAGCAGGAACCGGGCCGTTTAAGATCACCAAGGTTGTGCTGGGCCAGTACGCCGAGATGTCGCGGAACAAGGATTATTGGGACAAAACGCGGATCCCCAAATTGGAAAAAATGATCGTCTACCCAATGCCGGAGGCAACGACCCGGGTCGCGGCGTTGCGCTCGGGCCAGGTGGATTGGATCGAGGTGCCACCGCCCGATGCCATCCCCTCGTTGAAAGCCGCGGGGTTTCAAATCAGCCTGTGGCCCTATCCCCACACGTATCCATACGTGTTGAACTGCGAGAACAACTCGCCGTTCAAAGACACCCTCGTGCGCCAGGCGATCAACTATGCCGTCGACCGAAAAGGTCTGTGTGACCTGCTTAACGGGACCGCGCGACCGGCGGTCGGTCTTTACCCACCCGAGAACGAGATTTTTGGCAGCCCCAAAAATCATTATACGTTCGATCCGGAAAAGGCGAAGGCACTGATGAAGCAGGCCGGCTACGGTCCAGACAAGCCGATGAAGGCAAAAATCATGATATCCACCTCGGGTTCCGGCCAGATGATGCCGCTGCCGATGAACGAGTTCATGCAGCAGAACTTCAAGACGGTCGGCATGGACATCGATTTCGACGTGGTGGAGTGGGGTACCATGCTGGTCGCCGTCCGCAGCGAACCGACTTCGTCGCCTTCGCATGGCGATGACGGGATCAACATCAGCCTGAGCTTCACTGATCCGTCCTCGATGTTTCGCTACTACGCCAAGGACAGTTTCTCGCCCACGAATTACAACTGGGGGCACTGGGACAACCAGCAGGCAACCGACCTGCTACGCCAGGCTCAAGCTACGTTTGACCGCGGCCAACAGGACAAGTTGCTCGCGCGGGCGCATGCCATTGTTGTCGATGGCGCGCCCTGGCTGTTCATCGTACACGATCTTAATCCACGCGCTCTGTCGAAGAAAGTGGCGGGCTTCAAACCGGCGCAGAGTTGGTATCAGGACTTCACCCAGATCAGCATAATCTGAACGGCGAACGACAGAATGCGACGTCGAGGACTCCTCACTGGCATCGCTGCGACCGCGGCGCTGCCGGCCTTGCCAGTTCACGCCGCCGGGGGTGGGATGTCGCGTATCGCAATGGCGGCCGCGGACCTGACCAGCGCGCTAATCCCGACCGCAGGGCCGGTGGTGCTGTGAGCCCTGTTGGGACGCGACATCGAAGCCGCGGTTTCCCGGCGGTGTAAGCCTCAGCTCAACGAAGGACGTCGAGAGCGGGTCTGCAGGGTACGCTCCAACGCGTCCCCCACTTGCAACACCAGCGCATCCTCGAACGGACGGCCGCCGATCTGCAACGACAGCGGAAGCCCCTTCGCGTTGAACCCATTGCAGATCGATAACGCCGGTCCACCGATTACGTTGAAGGCTCGGTTGAAGAACGGCTGGAAGCCTGACGCCATCGAATCCTCGCCTATCGGTCGAGCGGGACAGCGTGCCGTGGGGAAGATGACGACATCGACGTTTCTCATGACATCGATGAACTCGGTTACCAACCTTGCTCGCTCCCGCTGCGCATTGATGTAATCGGCTGCCGAAACAAATGCGCCGGACATCAATCGGTGGCGGCCGAACGTCCCGTATAGTTCAGGTGTCGTACGCAGCCAGTGCTGGTGAATCGCGTACGATTCGCTACGCGAGATCAGATTGCCGCAGTCCGCGTAAGAGCTGAAAGGCGCCAAGGTCACGTCGCTGATGACCGCGCCCAGGTCACGCAACGCAACGACACTCGTCTCCAGCATCGCGATCGTTTCTGGATCGGTAAGAAGATCCTTTTGGAAGAAGTGCCGTACAACACCGACGCGCAGGCCGGAAAGGCCGGTGCCAAGACCAGCTGTGTAATCCACGGGCTGGGCCAAAGCACTGCCGGCGTCGCTTGGATCGTGGCAGGCCAGCACTTGCAGCATCAGTGCGCAATCCTCGCTGGTCCAGCACATCGGGCCGGCATGATCCAGCGAGAACGACAACGGCAGGATGCCGCGTCGGCTGACCAGGCCATAGGTCGGCTTGTGTCCGGCGATGCCGCACCATGCGGCGGGGCCGCGGATCGAGCCGCCGGTATCACTGCCCATTGCACCCATGCACAATCCAGCAGCGACAGCCACGCCGGCGCCGGATGATGAACCGGACGGATCGAGCGACAGATCCCAAGGATTACGCGCCGGGGGCCAGGGCAGGTCAAAGGACGAACCGCCGATCGCGAATTCCCAGGTCGCCAACTTGCTCGTTATGACAGCACCAGCCTTGCGCAACAGGCTTACCGTGAAAGCATCCTCGGCAGGGACGTGGTCCTTGAACAGAGCGGAATGACCGGTCGTGGGCGTGCCAGCGGTGTTGTAAATGTCCTTCAACCCAACCGGGACGCCGTGCAATGGCCCCTTCCAGTCACCCGCGGTGATCTCGGCTTCTGCTTTCGTGGCAGCAGCCATTGCCTGTTCTTCCAGCACCAGAAGGTGGCTGTTGAGACGATCATCCAGTTGGGCTACACGCGCGAAAAATGCCTTGCTCAGCTCAACCGGCGATAGTTTGCGAGCTCTGATCATCGCCGAGGCTTGAGCGATTGTCAGGAAATGCACGTCGGTCATCAAGGATGCCTTCAACCTGAAGTCTGCGGCTGACGATAAGCAAGACCGATACCAAGAGGCACGATCGACCTAAATCGGTAACATCAGGCGCCGCTACTCCATCATCCAGCCGCGGTCGCGACGTAGAACCGGCGTCAGAGTCTGCTTCCCTCGTTCCGCCTCAGGCTGAGTGAGCCATAGTTTCAGTTGCTCCAAAACGCGTCTTGTCGGCAGCGCCAGTTGCAGCGCCAGCGCCTCGCTCATGCTGTAGAAGCGCAGACCTTCAAGTTCGCCGTCGCCGCCGAGTTCGCCGCTGACGTAGCGCTGCTCCACGATCAAAAAGCGGGCATTGAAGCGGATCGGCAGTCCAGGCGGCGTTACCGCGCGTCCAAGATAACGCAGGCCGTCGAACCGTGGAGGATGGCCAAGCGACAGACCGGTTTCCTCTAGCAGTTCCCTAGCGGCGGCGGCGGCCAAACCATGCGCCAGCGCAGCATTGGTATTCTTGCGCAACGCCCGCTCGGTCGTCGAAGGCAGCGGTGTGGCGAATGGTGCCGTCAGATCGGCGCGGTCGACCCGGCCGCCCGGAAACACCAGGCGGTTCGGCATGAAGCGGTGTTTTGCCCCGCGCATGCCCATCAGCATGTGCGGCTCATGCTTTTCGCACCGCAACACGATCAGGCTGGCGGCGTGTTTGGCCCGCACGGTCCTCGGCGAAAGGCTCAAAAAGGCTTCATCAGGCAAGATCGAAGCCCTTCGTCTTCAGATACGCGGCAAACCCGAAACGCTCAGGCACCGAAAGCTGCCGAGCGACGTTCTCGCTCCAGCCGACGCCGTCCCGGGAAGGGTAGACGTCGTTGTTCTTCAGGCTGCCGGCGGCAACCGGGTCACGCGCATCGCGTCGTCGATCGTAGGCGGCGACATCCGCCGCTAGGGTGCTGTCGTCATAGCGTTCCCGGTGCACGACGACAGAGGGCGGCAGCCGCATCGACACTGGTCGGCGAAACACCGGCCAGCCGACCGCCAGTCCAGCAACCGGATAGACACCCGACGGCAAACCCAGCAGCGGTGAAACACGCTCGATGTGGCTGCGAACATAGCTGATCGGGCAGGTGCCCAAGCCGATCGCATCAGCGGCGACCATGAACTGAGACATCGCCAGCGTGCAATCAACGGCGGTGTTCAGGAACGTGTCCATGTTGTTGTTCGCGTGTGGCATGTCATGCATCTTGCAGAGCAGCTGCCCACGTCGCATGTCGCCGCACCACACGAGAAAAACTGGTGCGGTTGCGATCCAGTCCATCGTGCCGATCCAGTCGGCGATCTGCTTGATCCTCGGCCGGTCGCGCATGAGGACTACAGAATACTGTTGCAGATCTGATTTTGCCGGTGCGGACTGGGCTGCCGCCAGCAAACCATCCAGCAGAGCATCCGGGACATCTTGATCGGTGTAGCGGCGGGTCACCCGCCGGTCGATCAGGTTGGCGATCGGGTCCGAGATCTCGATGCCCGGTAGATCGATACCGAACCTGTCCCGTAGCAGCGCCTCGCTGTCTGCCATGTTCGTTTCCTTCGGTTGGGTAATCATCGTCGGCTACCCTTGCCGGAACCCCTGATACGCGCAAGGTTTCACGTCGATGCCATCGAAGCAGGGAGCCCTTCCATGCCCGCGTCCTATGCCGACCACCGCGCCCAGCTCAAGGCCATACTCCTGGGCTGGGGCATGCCGGCGGGCAACGCCGAGACGACCGCCGACGTCCTGTCGTGGGCTGATCTGCATGGCGTGGACAGCCACGGAATTTCGATGATCCCGAGTTATGATGGCCTGCGTCGTTCGGGCCGGGTCAAGATGGACGCCCAGCCAAAAATCGTTCGCGAGACCCAGGTGTCGGCGGTGGTGGACGGTGGTGGCGGCCTGGGGCATGTGCCGGCGCATTTCGCCATGTCGACAGCGATACGGAAGGCCGGCACAACCGGCATGGCCGCTGCTGTGGTCCATCACTCCGCCCATTTCGGTGCTGCTGGCTACTACGCCCTGATGGCGGCGAAGCAGGGACTGATCGGCATGTCCTGTACCTCCGCCTCCGGCATTCAAGTGGCCCCGACTTTCGGCAAGCAGGCGCGGCTGGGCACCGATCCTTGGTCGTTTGCCGCACCCAGCGCCGACGGCGTGCCGTTCCTGCTGGACATGGCAACCACCACGGTGGCTGCCGGCCGGATCCGCAACAAGGCCAACGAGAATCTTCCCACGCCGGACGGGTGGGTGCTGGATGCGCAAGGTAATCCGTCCAACGACCCGCTGGTGGCCAAGGAGAAAGGCGGCTTCCTGACGTCGCTAGGCGGCTCGCCGGAGAATTCCAGCTACAAAGGCTACGGTCTGGCGGTGATGGTGAACATCCTGGCATCCTGCCTCGCGGGAGCGACGTTGATTACCGATCCGATGCACACGAAGAAACCGGTCGGCACGGATATCGGCCACTTCTTCATGGCGATCAATCCGAACATTTTCCGCGAGTCCGATGACTTTCAGGCTGATGTCGCCACTTTCATGGCCGCGTTGCGAAACACCACGCCGGTTGATCCGGCTCGGCCTGTCATGGTCGCCGGCGATCCGCAGTGGAAATACGCCGAGGCGCGCATGGCGACTGGCATCCCGGTTGGCCCCGGCCTGTTGAACCAGGTAAGGCAGATCGCCCAGGCCGCTGCCGCACCCTGGTTGCTGGACTGAAAATGAAACCCAGAGCCTGGCGTCGCTCGTTGGTCGCGGCGTGACTGAGAGACAGCCTGTCTGATGCACGTTCGGCGTTCCGGCCAAGAAAGGATCCTGTGCATGCTTACATCCATCGGCACCAACCTGGCCAAACAAAAGCTTGCCGCCAACGAACTGGTACTATGTTTCGGCGTCAATCAACTGCGTACGCCGAACATCGCGATGATGGCTGCTGCCTGCGGATTCGATGCGATTTATATCGACCTCGAACACAACCCCACCTCCTTGGAGACCGCCGCAAGCATCTGCGTCGCGGCCTTGGGCCTTGGCATCACACCGATCGCGCGGGTGTCGTCACACGACCCCCATGACGCGACCCGGATCCTCGACTGCGGCGCGCAGGGCGTCATGGTGCCGCATGTCAACACCGCCAGCGAAGCCGAAGCCGTCGCCGAAGCCTGTCGCTTCGCTCCATACGGGCACCGCTCAGCTGCGGGAACGGTGCCGTCGCTGGGCTATGCGCAACTGACACAGCCGGAGATCTGCCGGCGGCTTAACCAGGAGACCTTGCTGATGGCGATGATCGAGACGCCGGAGGCGGTCGCCAATGCCGATGCCATCGCTTCCGTTGAAGGGATCGATGTGCTGCATATTGGCTCCACTGATCTGTCCACTGAAATGGGCATTCCTGGCGACTACAAGCACGAGCGAATGCGCGACGCTTACGAAACGATCGCGCGGGCCGCCAAAGCCCATGGAAAGTCGATGGGCGTAGGCGGCGTGCGCCAGGACGTCACGTTCCAGTCCTGGCTGCTTCGCCTGGGTGTTCGCTACCTGACCAGCGGATCCGACACGCTGTATATACTCAGTGGAGGTCGAGCGGACGTCAGGCAGATCAGGGAGGCGGCAGCAGACGCTTCTGCTGGAACACCTTGAACCATTTGCGGAACATGATTTCGGTGTCCATCACCTCCTGAAAGCCGGCGTGTGAGATCTTGATGGTCGAAACGATCGCCGGCGGTCCAGGATCGGTGTGTCCATACCGCATTTGGTAGTCGGCGTATTCCAGCGATAGGCCGACAAAGTCAATCAGGGCAGGGGAAACCAGTTCGTGCCGTTGGCGGACGCGATCCCAATCGGCACGCCCGAGCGATTGCAGCAGAAACGGTTCGTCCGGACCGGGACGCATGCCGACCGCCTCGGCTATGGTCGGCCAGATGTTGGGCCAGGAAAACACATCGCCGTTGGTCACGTTGAAGGTTTCGCCGCGCGCCACCAGTGCTTCACCGGCCCAGGCGATCGCTCGGGCCAGCAGATCGGCATCGACCGCCTGCCCGACCCTTTCCGCACCGCCGGGATAGGGCAGAATCGGCCCACGCTCGCGCATCACCGCGGCATGAGCCCCGAGTGCGGGGATCAGGTTCATGGCACCGCCAATAGCCTCGCCGACGACCAGCACCGGGCGGAGGATGGTGAAATGCCATCCTTGTCCTGCCTTGGATCGTCCCGGCGGGGTTTGTCCGATCTGGGCCGCGCGCAGGTAATCTTCCTGCGCCCAGTAGAAGTTCGGCTGCTCCCGCATCTCGGAGCGGCCTTCGCGCGCGGGAACTGACAGCGGGCGGACATGCACGCCATAGGCCTTGGTGCCCTGCAGCAACGTTACGTGCCGAAGACCCCGTGCCGATTGCAGCAGCGGCACCAGCAGGTTGCGCAGCATGCGGTCATTGGTGGCGATCTGCTGATCGTTCCGCCAGCCCTCGATTAAACCCGGCAGCTCGAACAACGCCGCGTAGACCAGATGTGTCACGTCTTGCAGGGCGTTCGCGGCTGCCTTGCAGGCTGCTGCATCGGTGAGATCCAGGGCAAGCTGCCGGACGTGGGCGCCAGCAAGGGGTCGACGAGAAACCGCAATGACATCAATATCCCGCAGCCCGGCGAAATGCTTGACCGCGGCATATCCGACCAGACCCGTCGCGCCGGCCACCAGCACTGTTTTGCGACCCATCGGCACCGTCCTCCCGCCGCGACCGTATCACCGGTCACGCCAGCAATATCAATCCATCGCTTGTCCGCGGGCCCAATGATCGTCAGCCGGCGGCCGTGCCATGCACGACCTCGTGCACGAAACCGAGCTTGGACACCACAGCGGGTGAGAGCACGAACGGGTAGAGATCGGGGCTGCCCATCGCGCGGTTGAGGCTGTTCATCGCAAAGGTCAGAGGCAGCCACCCGCCTATGATCTCCTGCATGTTGGCCTGGGCTCGATAGGGGTCGAGATTGATGTCGGCGGTCAATGAGTCGTCGTGGACCAGCCGCGGCTTGACGCGTATGCCGAACGCGCTCGCCATCTCCAGCGTATCGATGATGTGCAGGTAGTGCGCCCAGGTTTCCGCCCAGTCTTCCCACGGGTGCGTGCTGGCATACTGGCTGACAAAGTTTGCCCGCCAGTTGGGCGGGGCGCCTTCTCGGTAGTGGGTCTGCAACGCCGCATCGTAGTTCTGGCTGTCGTCGCCAAAGACCGACCGGCAGGCGTCCAGCCGGCCGCCATCGCGGACCAGCACGTCCCAGAAGTAGTGCCCGACTTCGTGACGGAAGTGGCCGAGCAGCGAACGGTAGGGTTCGTTCATCTGGGTCCGACGCCGTTCGCGTTCGGCATCATCGGCCTCGATCAGGGCAATGGTGATCAGGCCGTTGTCATGGCCGGTCATGACTTTCGGGCCAGAGCGATCGGAACCTTCGGCAAGGAAGTCGAACGCAAGGCCATGATTGGGATCGTCGGCCCGGCTCACCAACGGCAACCTCAGGCGAAGCAATGAGTAGAACAAGTGGTGTTTTGCCCGTTCCAGTCGCTTCCAACGCTCCTGCTTCAGCGCATCGGTCAGATCCGGAATGATCCGGTTATGGCGACAGGCAGCGCACAGGGTCGATTGGCCATCGTCTTCGACCAGCCAATTGCAGGCATCATATCGCGCGTTGTCGCATCGGCGGACCAGGTGACTTTCCGCCGCCAGGGCACTGAAGCACGCACCATGCGGTTCCAGTGCGGAAACCACCATCCCGGACGGCAGGAAGCCAAGCTGATGACCGCAGGATTCGCAACGTGTATTCTCGAAATACAGCACCTGCCCGCAGTGCTGGCACTTGAACAACTTCAACACTGGACCCTTCTTGCTACCTCGGTTCCATCGTCTGGGAGCGCGGCTATTCCGCGGCCTCAGGCAGTCGCCAGGCGCCCATCCGGGGGATCGGCAGGCCAAGATTTTCCCGCAGTGTCGCACCAGTATAGTCGGTGCGGTAGAGGCCTCGCCGCTGCAGTTCCGGCACGACGAAACGGACAAAATCCTCAAAGCTGCCCGGCATGTGCGTGCCGGCAATCACATAGCCGTCACACGCCCGTTCGATAAACCAATGCTCCAGCCGATCAGCGATTTCCTTGCCGCTGCCGACGATCGCCTCCCGCGGGCGACCCCGGCGGGTCACATCCAGAAAGTCCCGCACCGTCGGGTTGCGGCCGATCACGCGCATCACCCGATCGCGCATCGCCTGCATGCCGGACATGCCGGCGAGTTCGTCCTTGCTGAAGGCCTCATCCATTGCTTTTGACTTGAAGTCGAAGTTGAGCGCCTCCGACAGCAACGACAGCCCGTCGACCTCCTTATAAAGCGAGTCGATGACCGCCATCTTGTCCTCGGCTTCCGCGCGAGTCTCCGCCACGACGGGATAGGCAATCGTATTGACAGTCGTCAGGTCCGGATCGCGACCCAGTCGAGCCACCTCATGCTTGAAATCCGCATATTGCCGCTTGCCTTCCGCAAGGTCTGAGTAGCCAACGAAAACGGTCTCCGCCCAGCGGGCCGAGAACGTCTTGCCGCGCGCGCTGGCTCCCGCCTGGATGACCACGGGATGCCCCTGCGGCGAGCGCGGCACGGTGAAGGTGCCGGATGAGTTGAGGAACTTTCCCTTGTACTCAAGCCGATGCACCTTTGAAGGATCGGCGAACAGGCCGGACGTCTTGTCGACAATCAGGGCACCGTCTTCCCAGCCGTCCCAGCAGTTGTGCACGATCTCCATGAACTCATCAGCGCGGTCGTAGCGGAGGTCGTGTTCCATGTGGACCTCGCGGCCCATGTTGTGCGCCTCGCCATCGTTGACCGAGGTCACCACGTTCCAGGCGGCTCGTCCTGCCAGCATATGATCCACCGTCTGGAATCGCCGAGCAACATCGAACGGTTCGTAGTAGGTGGTGGAGGCGGTCGATCCGATGCCCAGGTATTTCGTTCCGAAGCCCATGGCCATCATCGTCGCGACAGGATCGATCTTGACAACGCGGACGCCGTTGGCGACGACCTCCGCCGGGTTGCCGCCATAGATGTCGGGCATTGCAAGGCGATCGTCGAAGAACGCCAGCTGGAATTTTCCTTCCTCCAGCACCTGCCCGATCTTCTGGTAGTAGGCGGCGGATGTGAAGTCGGACCGCGCATCAGGATGCCGCCAGGCGCTTGCCAGCGTGGTGCAGTTCTGCGCCTGAAGGAAGCCTACCATGATCATTTGCCGCATTGTTCTATGTCCTTCCCGGGTGCCTGTCGGGTCCTGCCAATGCGCCATTTTTGTCCAGACCACGTCGCACGCCAAGGCAGATGATCACAGTTGAACTCACGCAGCAAAATCAGAATTGATAGCGTCGAAGTCCGCCATCCACCGGGATGACCGTGCCGGTCACATACCGCGCAAGCGGCGAGGCCAACCACACCGCCATCACCGCCAGGTCTTCCGGCTCACCCCAATATCGAACCGGTATCTCCGTCTCTGCGAACTGCTTCCGATAATCTTCCGGGTAGTTGCGCCGAATCTGCTCGCTCATGATCCGCCCGGGCGGGATCGAGTTTATGGTAATGCCGAACTGCCCGACCTCACGCGACAGACCCTTGGCCCAGGCATGGATCCCGGCCTTGGCCGCGAATGCCGCGTTCAAATGCTCCGGCTCGCTTTTGCCGGTTATGTTGATAATGCGGCCCCAGCGGTTCTCGATCATCTTCGGCAGCAGGGCATGGGTAAGCTGGCGCGGCCGGGTGAAGTTCAGCGTCATTGCCTCGGTCCAGCGTTCATCTGGGGCATCGATCGGCAGCACACGGCTGCCCCCGGCGTTGTTGACCAGGATGTCGATACGGCCGACCGCCGCGAGTGCAGCGCCGCTGAGCTTCGCGGCGGCGTCTTCCTCCATCACGTCTTGCTTCAACAGAATCGGGCGAGGATCGTGAGCCGCTTCGACCTCTTCGGCCATGACCTCCATTAGTTCGATCCGACGTGCAGCAACCACTACCTGAACGCCCTCAGCGGCCAACGCCTTCGCGATCGCTCGGCCGATGCCCATGCTGGCACCCGTCACCAGCGCGGTCTTTCCTTCGAGTTGCAAATCCATCGGGCAGTTCCTTTTCCGCACGCGCGCCGTTTGATTGCCCAAGCGCCGTTGTGAGCACCGGCAGCCCCGCCGCGGCAGACGCTTTCTCGGCTTACAGCAGGATAGCCGCGTTGCTTCGTCGGTCGCAACGAGTGGCCAGGGCGGCCAGGCCCGGGGGCACCGACCTCTCAGCAATCAGCTTCCCTTGAACACCGGGCGGCGCTTTTCCATGAACGCCTGCCGCGCCTCCCTGGCATCATCGGTCTTCGACAGCATCACGGTAATCCCTTGCTCGAAGCGGTAGGCGTCGCGCGGAGGCATGTGCATCGTCGTGTTCATCGAATGCTTCGCCGCACGCATCCCGGTGGGGCTCTTCGAGGCGATCTCGGTGGCCAATTTGATGGCCTCCGGCATCAGTTGTTCCAGCTTCACGCAACATTCGACCACGCCGGTGCGGTATAGTTCCTCCGCCGGGACACGCCAGCCGGTGAAGAACATCCGCCGTGCGCGGGAGTGGCCGAACAGGGTTTGCAGCATCGCGGCGCCCCCGGCTAGGCCGACATCGATCTCCGGCATGCCGAATACCGCGTTGTCGGCGGCCAGAATGATGTCGCAGTGCGCCGCCAACCCCAAGCCAGCACCAAGGGCGGGACCATTCACCGCGGCGATTACCGGCTTGGCGCACTCGTGGATGGCGTTGAACATCTCTCGCACCAGGCGGTTGAATTTCCAGTATTCGCCCGCGTGCTCGCCAGTCGGACGTTCCTTCATATCGGCGCCTGCCGAGAACATTCTGCCGAAGCCGGTTAGAATGACGACCCGGACGTCGTCGCGATCAGTGAAGCTGTCGAAGGCTGCGATTAGTTCATCACGCAGCTGGTTGCTTTGCGCATTGACCGGGGGACGGTCCATCATGACGGTGGCGATGTAGTCACGCACTGTAAGCTTGACGACTTCAGCCATGCTTGCTCCTCCGGATTGGCAACCCCGACGCTCGTGCCATAGCTTTGGCCGATGGTCCAGCAGCGGCGGGCGAAAGCGGACCAGGAGGAAGCATCATGTCCATCTTCGAGCAAAACCTTGATCGTCGGGCAGCGAACCATGTGCCGCTGTCGCCTGTCTCGTTCTTGACGCGGGCGGCGCACATCTATCCGGATCGGATAGCGGTCATTCATGGCGAGCGTCAAATCACCTACGCGGCTTTTCTGGACCGCGTGCGACGTCTGGCTTCGGCGCTGGCACGCGCAGGTGTAGGGAAGGGGGACACGGTGGCGATCATGGCGCCCAACACGCCGCAGATGCTGGAAGCCCATTATGCGGTGCCGATGCTGGAAGCAGTGCTGTGCTCGATCAACATCCGTCTGGATGCCCCCGCGATCAGCTTCATCCTGCAGCATTCTGAGGCGCGGGTGGTGCTGACGGACACTGAGTTCTCCTCGGCGATGGTATCGGCCATCCGCGACGTCTCAATCGCGGTGATCGATATCGATGATGTCGGCGGTGAGCGGATCGGCTCGATCGAGTATGAAGCATTCCTGGAGGGCGGTGATCCTGCCCACCCTGTGCGACTGCCGGATGATGAGTGGCAAGCGATCGCGCTGAATTATACCTCCGGCACGACCGGCGATCCCAAGGGCGTGGTGGCGCATCATCGCGGCGCGTACCTGAATGCGTGCGCCAACGCGCTGACCTTCGAGCTGTCGCCGCAAAGCGTCTATCTCTGGACGTTACCGATGTTCCATTGCAACGGCTGGACCTATACCTGGGCGGTCACTCTGGCCGGCGGTACGCATGTTTGTCTGCGGCGGGTGGACCCGGCATTGATCTTCGACGCCATCGCCGATCACGGTGTGACGCACATGTGCGGCGCCCCGGTTGTGCTCTCGATGCTGATCCATGCCCCGGCGGCTGCCCGGCGCCCGTTCACCCAGACGGTGAAGATCGCCACCGGAGGGGCTGCACCACCATCGACCGTGATCACGCAGATGGAAGCACTGGGCTTCTCGGTGACGCATCTATACGGCCTGACCGAGAGCTATGGTCCGTCCACCGTGTGTCTGTGGCAACCCGGCCTCGACGCGCTTTCGATTGACGAAAAGTCAGCTTTCATGGCCCGACAGGGTGTCAATACGCCGATGCTGGAGCAGGCGGCGGTGCTCGACCCGGCGACCATGCAACCAGTGCTCGCGGACGGCATGACGATGGGCGAGTTGATGCTGCGCGGCAACACGGTGATGAAGGGGTACCTGAAAAATCCCGCGGCCACCGAGGCAGCATTCGAGGGCGGCTGGTTCCACAGCGGGGATCTCGCCGTGACGCATCCGGATGGTTACGTCGAAATCAAGGACCGGGCAAAGGACATCATCATCTCAGGTGGCGAGAATATTTCGTCGCTCGAGGTGGAAGAAGTCCTCTACAAGCATGCCTCCGTTATGGAAGCCGCCGTTGTTGCTCGGCCTGACCCGAAGTGGGGAGAGACGCCGCAGGCCTTCGTCACGCTGAAGCCCGGCGCTGATGAGGTGACCGAGGCTGCGATGATCGCCTGGTGCCGACAACATCTCGCTCATTACAAATGCCCGCGCTTCATCAGCTTTGGCCTGTTGCCAAAGACCTCGACCGGGAAGATTCAGAAATTCGATCTGCGTGAGAGGGCGAGAAGTTTCCAGTCATGAGGTGCGCCGCTTCGCGGTAGCTTTCGGGCGCCCGACGGCGGACCGTGTCTTCCTATTCTGTATAATCCTGGTCCGAAAAGTAACAATATGGAACGAATTTTGATGGTGATTTGGAAGGCCACGGCCGAATGGTTGGACGAGCGTCCGTCGCCCAAGCGGGCATCAATGGTTCAGGGCAAGGTATCCCCGCATCCATTAGGTATTCATCGCGTCGAAGAAATCATTGTTGGTCTTGCTGTACTTCAGCTTGTCCAGCAGGAATTCCATCGCATCCACGGTGCCCATCGGATTGAGAATACGCCGCAGCACCCACATCTTCGACAGCACACCGCGTTCGACCAGCAGTTCCTCCTTGCGCGTCCCGGATTTGGTGATGTCGATCGCCGGGAACGAGCGCTTGTCCGACAGCTTGCGGTCGAGGATGATCTCGGAATTGCCGGTGCCTTTGAATTCCTCGAAGATCACCTCGTCCATGCGGCTTCCGGTATCGATCAATGCGGTGGCGATGATGGTGAGAGATCCGCCTTCCTCGATATTACGCGCCGCACCGAAAAACCGCTTCGGCCGTTGCAGCGCGTTCGCATCGACACCGCCAGTGAGAACCTTGCCGGAAGACGGCACCACGGTGTTGTAGGCGCGGGCGAGGCGGGTAATGCTGTCCAGCAGAATGACCACGTCACGCTTGTGCTCAACCAGCCGCTTGGCCTTTTCCAGGACCATCTCGGTAACCTGAACATGGCGCGTGGCAGGCTCATCGAAAGTGGAGCTGATGACCTCGCCCTTGACGCTGCGGGCCATGTCGGTGACTTCTTCGGGCCGCTCGTCGATCAGCAGCACAATCAGGAAGACTTCCGGATGATTGGCGGCGATCGCCGCCGCCATGTTCTGCAGCATCACGGTCTTGCCGGTCCGTGGCGGCGCCACGATCAGGGCGCGCTGGCCCTTGCCGACCGGGGAAATCAGATCAATGACCCGGGGAGTGAAGTCCTTCGCCGGTCCCTTGGCGACGGACTGAAACGTCTCCATCTCCATCTTCAGCCGTTCTTCGGGATACAGCGGCGTGAGGTTGTCGAAGTTGACGCGATGCCGCACGGCATCCGGGGGCTCGAAGTTGACCGTATCGACTTTCAGCAGGGCGAAGTAACGCTCCCCATCCCGCGGGGCACGGATTTGACCGTCCACCGAATCGCCGGTACGCAGACCGAAGCGCCGGACCTGGCTTGGGCTGACATAGATATCGTCTGGACCGGCAAGGTAATTGGCCTCCGGACTGCGGAGGAAACCAAACCCGTCCGAGAGGATTTCGAGCGTGCCTTCGCCGTGGATCGCTTGATCATTGTCCGCGAGATTTTTCAGGATCGCGAACATGATATCCTGCTTGCGCAGCGACGATGCGTTCTCGATTTGTAAAGACTCGGCGAAATTGACAAGATCTGTTGGTGTTTTTTGTTTCAGTTCAGCAAGATGCATGGATATGCCTGGACGTGAGGATGCGTTGTAGGAGAACGGTGGACCGGAAAGAACTATGGACCTGGGGCCCATCGAGTTGCATTCGGTCGAGAATTGAGATCAAGGCGCCTGGTGCCTTCGCACGGGTGCCCGATAATCAGGAAGGACCTTCATCTTAAGACGACCGCTCCCGATCGTCAAGAGGTTAGACGGTTTCTTTCGCGTCGCCGCCGGCTCACGCCAACCGGTCCAGCGCCGCCTGCAGTCGTCCGACCTCCGACCTCGCAGCCTCCAGGCGGTCGCGATTTTCCGCCACGACCACTTCTGGCGCTCGGCTGACAAAATCCGAATTGCCAAGCTTCTGACTGAGCTTTTTTGCCTCGATTGAGAGCTTGTCGCGTTCCTTGACCAGGCGAGCCCGTTCGGCGGCTATATCGATCAAGCCTTCCAGCGGCAGCACGATCGTGATCTCGTCCAGCACCGCCTGAGCGGAATTGGTCGGCACATTACCGTGCAGCGGCAGCACGTCGGTCGCCCGCGCCAGCCGCCTGATCGCATCTGTCCACCGATCGACCCGGCCCAGCATTTCGGTGCTCGCACCTTGCAGCAGCACCGGAGACGGCCGGGACGGTGGCACGTTCATTTCGTTGCGCACCGAACGGATAAGACCGATCAGCCGGACCACCCAGTCCAGTTCGACCCGGGCTTCAGCCGCTTCGGGCACGGCGACAGGTTCCGGCCATGCGGTACCGATCAGACTATACGATGCACCGTAGCCGAACCGGTCCCAAAGCTCCTCGGTCACGAACGGCGTAACCGGGTGCAGCAGGCGCAGGATCAGGCCCAGCACATGGGCGCCGACGGCGCGGATTTCGGCGGCGTCGCCAGCATGGACGCCGTCCGCGAGCAGCGGCTTGGCGAATTCCAGAAACCAGTCGCAGAACGTATTCCAGACGAACCGGTAAGCGATTGCGGCATACTCATCGAAGCGGTAAGCCTCCAGTGCCGCGGTCGCTTCGCCGATCGCGGTGTTCGCCGAGTCCAGCAGCCATCTTGCAAGCGGCAATCCGACCCGCGAGGGATCAAACGCCGCATCAGGTCGCATCCGGTTCAATTCGCAAAACCGAGCGGCATTCCAAAGCTTGGTCACGAAGCCGCGGTAGCTTTCCACCCGAGCGGCGCCCAGCTTGACGTCTCTTCCCGGCCCGGTCAGAGCGCAGATGGTGAAGCGCAACGCATCGGCGCCGTAACTGTCGATCAGCTCAAGCGGGTCGATGACGTTGCCGCGGGACTTCGACATCTTCTGGCCCTTCTCGTCGCGCACCAGACCGTGGATGTAGACGATCCGAAACGGCACCTCGCCCATCATGTGAAGGCCCAGCATCATCATTCGGGCCACCCAGAAAAAGATGATGTCGAATCCGGTCACCAAAACGTCACCAGGATAGTAACGATCGACTTCCTTGGTCTGTTCGGGCCAACCTAAAGTAGAGAATGGCCACAGCGCGGAGCTGAACCAGGTGTCCAGCACATCCTCGTCCTGTGCCAGCGACTCATCGTGGCCGTAACGATCGCGCGCCTGCGCCGCGGCGGCTGCCGCATCCTTGGCGACGAAGACGGTACCGTCCGGACCATACCAGGCCGGGATCCGGTGTCCCCACCAAAGCTGCCGGGAGATGCACCAAGGCTGGATATCACGCATCCAGGCGAAGAAGGTGTTTTCCCATTGCCTGGGATAGAACACGGTCTTGCCGCTCTCCACCGCCTCGATCGCCGGCTTCGCCAGCACGCCGGCGTTGCAGTACCATTGGGTAGTGAGCAGCGGCTCGAGCGGTACGCCGCCACGGTCACCGTGCGGCACCTGATTGACATGCGGTTCGATCTTGTCCAGCAACGCAATGCGTTGCAGTTCATTAACAATAGCGGCGCGTGCGGCGAAGCGTAACTGGCCGGCCAGCGAGCGGACGAAGGCGGCGTCGGACACGCCGGGGACATCGGCCAGCACGTCCTCGATCTCCACCAGCGTGACCATCGCCTGGCGGTCCAGGACGGACGGCATCGGCAGATCATGCCGTCGGCCGAGCTCGAAGTCGTTGAAGTCGTGCGCCGGTGTGATCTTGACCGCACCGGTACCTTTTTCCGGGTCAGCGTAGCTATCGCCGACGATCGGGATGGACCGCCCGACCAGCGGCAAGATCGCACGTTTGCCGATCAGCCTGCGATACACCGGGTGATCCGGATGCACCGCCACGGCGGTATCTCCCAGCATTGTCTCAGGCCGCGTGGTGGCGACAACGATGAACTGGTCGGGTTCACCCTCGATTGGGTAACGGATGTGCCACAGTGAGCCTTTGATTTCGCGATTTTCCACCTCCAGATCGGAAATCGCCGTCTGCAGGGCCGGATCCCAGTTCACCAGCCGCCGGTCGCGATAGATCAGGCCTTCGCTGTAGAGTTTGACGAATGTCTCCTTCACCGCGGCGGACAGCCCGTCGTCCATGGTGAAGCGCTCACGCGGCCAGTCCAGCGAAGCGCCCAGGCGCCGCAACTGACGGGTGATGGCGCCGCCTGATTCCGCCTTCCACTGCCAGACCCGCGCGAGGAACGCGTCCCGTCCCAGGGTTCGCCGGTCTTGGCCCTCGGCTGCCAGCAGGCGCTCGACGACCATCTGCGTGGCGATGCCGGCGTGATCCGTCCCCGGTTGCCATAGCGCATCGCGGCCCTGCATACGGCGCCAGCGGACCAGCGTGTCCTGCACGGTAAACGTCAGCGCATGTCCCATATGCAGGCTGCCCGTAACATTAGGCGGCGGGATCATGATGGTGAAGGGTTCGGCACGCGAAGCAGGATTACAGGCGAAGCTGTTGGCGCTCTCCCAGCCCTGGTACAAACGGGTTTCGACGTCGGCTGGGGTGAACCTGCTGTCCAGTGTCATCATCTTCTCCCGCGGCTCGGCGCGTGCAGCACCTGGAACCACGTCACCGCCTGTCAGAAAGTCCCGCTGCCTGAACGGGTGTTCCCTCTATCAGGGAACCTCGCGGCCGACGACCCTCTCGATCTCGGCGCGGACCAGACGCTCCACCATCGGCGGCAGGTGCTCGTCGAGCCACCCCTTCAGCAGCGGCCGCAACTCGGCACGCACCATATCTTCCAGCGTCGGGCCGCCGGCGTAGACCTGGGTGGACCGCCCGGCGGCCAGCGTGCGGACCAGGCTTCCGACCGAAAGCGCGGCGGCGGCGGCGGCCTCAGGCGCCAGCAGATCAGGGGACAACGCTGCGGGCTCGCGCGGCTCCGCATGGGAAGTGGGCGGTACTGACACGGTCTCCTGCTCCTGATGCCGCGGTTCTTCTTGCGGCGGCAATGCCAGAGGTTCGCTGACACGATGAGGCACCGGAACCGGATCAACCGCCGCGACCACCATCGACTCGTCCAGTATCAGCACATCATCGTCCGTCGCCACAGCCTCGGCCGGTTCGGCGGGAACCTCATCGTCGTTCAGAATGCGCCGGATGGAGGCAAGGATTTCCTCCATCGAGGGATCCGCACTTTCTGGTGCCGCCGGCGGCTGGGTTTGGTTGGTCATCGGCTGGTCATCGCTCAGCGGCCCGGTTGGCTGGTGGCGTAGTCGCCAAGCCCGACCCAGCGATTCTTGACCGCCTGATAGTATGCGGTCTCGTCGTACAGCGGAACCGGCAGATGCAGGTCTCGTGCGGTCAGGCGCCCGATCGCCACCGCCACGGCATAGGACGCGGTGATCACCTGCGACAGGTTCTGCACCAGCGTGGTGCGCGACGACAGCAGAAGCTGCGTCGCGTTCAGCACATCGAGGGTCGTCCGGCTACCGACGATTGCCTCTCGCTCGACGCCTTCCAGGGCAACCTCGTTGGCGCGGATCTGCGAGCGGGTGCTGTCGGCGGCGGCCTTGGCGGCGACCAGCGTATCCCAGGCCTGCACCGCGTTCTGCACCGCCGTGCGCTTGGAGTCGTCGATCAGCCGCTGTGTCTGTTGTAGCGTCTGGCGCGCCTGGCGAACCGCCGCATATTCCTGTCCCCCCTGATACAGCGGGACCGAAAACTGCGCGGTGACCTCATAGCCGTTGGCTTGAGTGCTGCGCCCGCCGGCGTTGTTCTGCTGGAAGGTCTGCCCCTGCAGGCTGATCTGAGGCAATAGCGCGGCAAACGCCACATCGACCGCATCCTTCGCCGCGGCGGCGTTGAACTGGGCGGTGATGACGTTCGGATTGTTGATGGTGGCCAGGCTGGCTGCCTCCTGCTCACTCCTCACCGGCAGGTTCAGCGGCTGCGGCTCCACCAGATCATTCGGCGGAAACACCCCGACATACTGCTGGAACGTGCCACGCGCGGTTTGCAGGTTGCCCTCTGCCGTCTCCCGCGTCGCGCGGGCGCCTTCCAGCGCTGCCTCGGCCTGCGCGACATCGGTTCGGGTGATTTCACCGACACGGAAGCGGTCGTTGGTCGCCTGCAACTGCTTCGCCAGGACCTGCTCATTGTTGATTTGCAGACCCAGAAGTTGCTGGGCCTGAATGACGCCGACATAGGCATTTACCGCATTGGTAAAGCTGGTTTGCTCCTGCGCGATCAGGGTTGCCCGTTCGGCGAACACCTGGTTCTTGGATCGGTTGACATTGGCCTGGGTCCTGCCGCCCGTATAAAGGTTCTGCGTGACGGTCGCCTGAGCCGTGCCGATAAGGCGATCGGTCTGGATGTTAAGGATGGTTCCGGTCAGCGCGTTGTAGGACCTGCCAACACCGTCTCCGTAGCCGGCGGTTCCCGCCAGAACGACCGTCGGCCTCCAGCCGGCAAGTGCGGTCGGCACATTTTCATCGGTGGCACGCAGCCTCGCCCGTTCAGCCTGCAAGGCAGGCTGGTTGGAATAGGTCGCCGCCAACGCCTCGATCAGCGTATGCGGAATGGATCGAGTGGGTGCCACCGTAAGCGGCTTCGCTCTGGTAGCGGCTGAAACCGATGCCTGAGCCATTTTCATGTGTGGCTTTGCCACCCGGGTCGGCGTCCTGGGTAACGTCTGCGCTCCGGCCGAAGCCGTGAGGCCAACCAGGCTGAAACCGACGAGGAAGCCGTAACGCAAACCCATTCGGAACCCTTCTCATAAGACCGATAACGTAACGGGCTTCTCGTATCGTCATCTGAGGTTGTTTAGCACGTTCCGGCCGTTGCCGCCCGCGTCATCAGATTTCGTCCGAACAAGGCCGCTCTGTCCAGCTTTTTGGTAGCACCGGATCCGTCCGTCTCTGTTAAAACGCAAACGCGGGTCTGCTCAAGAAAACCGGCAACGGCGGTGTGGCGCAATCAAACAGCGGCGACATCCCAAGCCCGAACGCCGTTACCTCTGCGATCACGGCCTGTGTGATCCGACCGGCGGCATGCAGCGCGCCGACGATCCGCCCACTTTCCGGCTGCGCCTGCGCTGCCAGCGCAGGTGGGATATGCGGCACCGCACCATCGATGAAGATAAGGTCGTATGGGGCCTGGGCCGACCATCCAGCGGCCAACGGTCCGGAAACGAGGTTCACGTTCGGTGCCTCGACCGGGAGCACGCGCCGCGCCGTGGCATAAAGCGCGGCATCTTCTTCCAGCGCAGTCACATGACAGCCACATGCGGCCAGCACCGCCGCGCTGTAACCGGCCCCTGCTGCAACCACCAGAACACGCTCTTGCTCACGCGGGTTGGCGGCCTGCAGCATCCTTGCCAGCACCATGGGCTCCATCATGAAGCGGCCGCTGCCAAGTGGCACGTCTTCATCGGCATAAGCCAGCGACCAGACGTCCGGCGGCAGAAAACGCTCCCGCGGCAGGCGCCGCATGGCCGACAGAAGCCGTGGGTTGGTTACCCGGTTGGGGCGGATCTGGCTGTCCACCATGCACTTGCGGGCATCGTCGAAATGCGTGGCTTCGGTTGTCATCTCGTGAACTCGGCTTCAGAGGCGGCGCTTCTTATAGACGGGGCCTGTCGCACCGCAATAGACGTGGCCTGCCGCGGCATGATGCGATCCTGCTTCGGTTGCTCGTGGGCCAGGTGCAAGACACCTAGGCGGCGTCTTCCTTGCGATCGCGGATCTTCACGTAAGCCAGCCTGGCATGTTCGTCGCAATAGGGCTTGCCCGGCACCGAGGTGTCATCGCAAAACCGAAATGTCTTGGTTCCCGGCTCGCCAATCGGCCAGCAGCACGACGGTGCCGAACGCCGAGCCTGGATCGGCGGGGAAGGAATAACCGGTCGAGGGGCCGGCGTAGGGACGATCGCCGATGGCCGATTGTGGGCGCTCTGCGGCCGACGCATCGGTTGAACGTTCGCCGGCGCCGACACTGATTGAAGTCCGGCGCTGACCAGCGGCGGCAGGGTTGGCCCCGCCATCCGAGGATACGGTGCGGGCCGATCGATTGGCGGTTTCGCGACGTCGCGCCGGATTGGCGAAGGGCGGGCATCCAGATCGAGCCGGTGGGCTTTTCCAACGATGGCGTTTTTGGAGACGCAGAGGCGGCGGCCGATTTCCGCGGTGGACAGTCCCTGAGCCCATAGCTCCCTCAGATGACGGATCGTTTCATCGTTCCACACCATATCCTGAGCTCCTCTGCGATATAGCCTACTAGATACAGTATTGGCTGGCACGGCGCATGGCAACGGTTGATTCCGACGGGGGAGCAGAAAGCTGTGGACAACCGCGCCACCGCGCAGCGCTCTGGCTGACGTGCGGTGCTTGTGAGAGGCCCACATCTTCTTCCGGCTCTTTAATGGCTACGGCGTTGAGCAGGACCTCGCCGGGATCCTGGCCAAGCTGAGTGGCTGGTTCTGGCGCTGACCACCTTGTTCAGGCGTGGATGCGATGCCTATCATTCAACTTCGCGCCGATTGCATACGGTAGACGATTGCGGACGGTAGACAATTGCGGACGGTAGACAATTGCGGACGGTAGACAATGGAACGATGCCAACGGCGCTCGCGCCACTTCCTGATGATTGCCGTAACGGTCGCATTCGCCGTACTGCTCGCCGGCTCATCGGCGCGCGCCGACGATCTGGGACCGACCAAGGGCGAGCTCATAAACAGACTGCTACCGACCGTCGTCAACATATCGGTCAGAAAGGATAATCCGGCCAGTCCGCCAGTCGTCGCGGCCGGTGCCGCTGTGTCAGGCTCAAACTCCAGCCCAGACATCAAGTCCTATGTCGGCTCCGGCTTTGTCATCGATCCGTCCGGGCTGATCGTAACCAATTATCATGTGGTGCAGGACGCCTTCGAAATTACCGTTACGTTTTCCGACGGGACGCGGCTGTCTGGAAAGACCCTGAGCGCATCGCGTCTCGCCGACCTCGCGCTCGTGAAGGTCCAGGCGGATCATCCGCTGCCAGCGGCGCACTGGGGCGACAGCGACAAGCTGCAGGTCGGCGACCAGGTGTTCGCCGCGGGCGACCCGTTCGGCATTGGCCTGTCGGTCTCCGCGGGTATCGTCAGCGGGCTCAATCGGGACATTCAGGATTCGCCTTACGACGACTTCATCCAAACCGACGCCACGATCAATCACGGCAATTCCGGTGGGCCACTGTTCGACATGCAGGGCAACGTGGTTGGCGTCAACTCGACCATCATCTCGCCAACCACAGGATCGGCCGGTGTCGGCTTCGCGATCCCGGAAAGTAGCGCGAGCTTTGTCGTTCACCAATTGCGGACCTATGGCTGGGTCCGCCCCGGCTGGATCGGCGTCAAGATCCAGGAGGTGACGCGGGAGATCGCCAATGCCATGGGTATGGCGCAAGCCAAGGGCTCCATCGTCTCCTGGGTGCTGCCGAATGGTCCAGCCAAGCTGGCCGATATCGCGATCGGCGATGTCATCCTGCGCTATGACAACAACGTACCGAGCGACGACCGCGCGCTGCTGCGTGAAATCGCGAGCACGCAGGTTGGGCAGACGATCACCTTGCTGGTGCGACACGCCGGCAAGGAGCGCAGCGTTCCCATTGCGGTGCAGGCTTGGCCGCGCAATCAGTGGGACGCCTGGGACGCGCCACAAAAGGTGCAGCAGCCGAAGATCAGCATTCCGCCCGATCTCGGCCTCAGCTTGACGACAATCACCGCCGCCGACCGCGAGAAGTTGAAACTGGATAATGGTTTGAACGGCGTTCTGGTATCCGCCGTGGCAGCCAATTCCGATCCCTCGCGGCGCGGCATGGCCAACGGTGATGTCATCCTGCGCGTGCAGGACAAGCCGGTGACAACTCCCGACCAGGTGCAGTCCGGTATCGCCGCGGCGCGTGCCGACAAGCGCGAGTTCGTGCTGATGCTTGTGCTTCCGAAAGTGCGGACCTTGCCGGGGCCGAAATGGATCGCCCTGCAGGTCGTCACATCAAACCTCTGAGGCCTTAGAGCATGATCACGCTGAGCGGAACGTTCAAAGCGTGTGAATCATCCGATCAAACAAGGGGATAGAGCATTTTCGGTCTGCACAGTCAGGCTGAAAATGCTCTAGAGGCGTCCTACATCCCAGCAGGTCGTGGATGAGGGTGGAGGTCCGGGCCGGAATCGAACCGGCATCCGCGGATTTGCAGTCCGATGCATCACCACTCTGCCACCGGACCCCCGGATGCACACCACGGTATATGGTTCGGCATCGGCTTTTCGGTCAAGTGCCCAGTCGAGCCGGTTCAGCGGCCGATGGTTCGGCGTGCGCCTGTTCGATACCGGTCATCAGCCTCGCGCCGCTGCCATAGGTCAGCCACGCCCAGACCCAGTTCAGATAAACCACCATCTTGTTACGGGCGCCCAGCAGCAGGAACAGATGCACCGCACTCCAGATGACCCACGCAGCGATGCCATCCAGGCGGAGCCAACCGAAGTCGGCAACGGCGGAGGAGCGGCCAAGCACCGCGAGCTGGCCATAGTCACGGTAGTGGAAAGGGCCGGGCGCGCTATGTCCCTGGATGCGGGCGCGGATGACGCTGGCAAGGTAGCGGCCTTGTTGTTTGGCGACCGGCGCCAAGGCCGGCAGGGCTTTGCCGTCCGGACCTTCCATGGTGGCAACATCGCCGATGGCGAAGATGTCGTCGTGGCCGCAGACAGAGCAGTCAGCCTTCACTTTGATCAGGCCATGGCGGCCGGATGCGGCATTGGTCCATCGCGCGGCCGGCGTGGCTTCAGTTCCGGCACACCAAAATACATTTTCTGCCCGAATTGACTGGCCGCCGGCGGTGATGCCGTCGTCACGCACGTCGTCCACGGTCTGACCCGTGTGGATCTCGACGCCCAAAGCCGTCAGCTTGCGTTCGGCGTAGGTTGAGAGGCGGTCGGGGAAAGATGCAAGCAGCCGTGGTCCGGCTTCGCAGACAACGACCCTGGTCGACGTCGGATCGATGTGGCGGTAATCGCGGGCCAGTGTAGAGCGCGCCAGTTCAGCGATGGCACCAGCCAGTTCCACGCCGGTCGGGCCGCCCCCGACAACGATGAAGGTCAGCAGCGCTCGGATTTCCTCCGGATCGGAGCGGCTTTCGGCTCGTTCAAAGGCGCCGAGGACGCGCAGCCGCAGGGTCTCGGCGTCATCAAGGGTTTTCAGCGAAAACGAATGCGTTCGCCAATCGTCATGACCAAACCAGCTGTAGACGCTGCCGGTCGCCAGGACGAGGAAATCATAAGCGACCTCTTCTGTATCCTTGACCCGCACGATGCGCCTGACGGTGTCCACACCTTCCACCTCACCCATCAAGACATTGACGTTCCGATATCGCGAGAAAACCGCGCGGATCGGCACCGCTATATCCGATGCCGCCAGGGCGGCGGTGGCCACCTGGTATAGTAGCGGCTGGAACAGGTTATGGTTGGTACGATCGATCAGCGTGATATCGGCCGACGCTGACGCGAGCTGTTTGACCAAATTCAGGCCTCCGAACCCGGCTCCGGCGACCACAACGCGCGGCCGCCGGCCAGCAGGCCCGACCGACTCAGGTTGTCCCGGCGCCATCGGTCAGTCAGCCCTGACCGGAACTCGGCGCGGATCAACTCCAGCGTGGTTCTCAAGGTCGGATTCATAGGCCCACCCTGAACTGCTTTTCGCAACTTGTCCGATACCGGATTCAACAACGCCTCGATGACCGCTCATGACGCGAACGTCTCCTGTGGAGGGGGAGCCACGTGCATCGAACGCAGTCCCGCACGTTGGTCGATTAATGCGGATAAGCGGCTGCGGGTTCCCGTGTCTCAGGTTTTGACTTCAGGCCGAAAGTGCCAGCTGTCGACGGCCGATAGGTCAGGCGCGGGTCGGCTACTCGTCGTTCTTCCGGAATGGCGACTCGTCCGCCAACGCCGCCATTTCCGCCTCGATGCCGGCACGTTCATCCACCAGGAAGTTTGCCACCGCCCGGCGTAACCCGGTGTGCGCGATCCAATGCGCTGAATAGGTGGGCTTTGGCAGGTAGCCACGCTGGATTTTGTGCCGACCTTGGGCGCCGGCCTCGACACGCTTCAGACCATGCTCGATCGCCCAATCAATGGCTCGATAATAGCACAGTTCAAAGTGCAGGAACGGCCAGTCGCCCCGACATCCCCAGTTGCGGCCGTACAGCGCCTCATCCCCTGCCAGGTTCAGCGCACCGGCCACCGGTTTGCCGCCATGCTCCGCATACATCAGCACAACCCTGTTTCCCAGACGCTCACCCAGCAGCGAGAAGAACGAGCGTGTCAGGTAGGCCGATCCCCACTTGCGGTCGACCGTGGAGTGATAGAACGCATAGAAGGCGTCCCAATGGGCCTCGGTGATGTCGGCGCCGGACAATGCATGGAATGTCAGCCCGGCCGCGTTGGCGTCACGGCGCTCCCGTCGCAGCACCTTGCGTTTGCGCGATGACAACGCTGCCAAAAACCCGTCGAAGTCGTCGTAGTCCTCGTTTTGCCAGTGAAACTGCATGCCGATCCGTCGCAGCCAGCCGGCCTCGCCCAAACCGTTCCACTCCGCCTCGGAGCAAAAGGTTACGTGGACCGATGACAGGTCGTGTGATCGGCACGCCTGCTGCAAGGCGTCTGCCATAGCCGAGACCGGAACGCCGGCGTCCGGACGGCGCAACAGCCTGGGGCCCGGCACAGGACTGAACGGCACGGCTGCCTGAAGCTTTGGATAATAACGCTCGCCAATCCGCTCCAGCGCGTTGGCCCAGCCATGGTCGAACACGTATTCACCGTAGCTGTGGGACTTGGCATACATCGGCACCACACCCACAAGGGCGCCGGTCTCGCGTCTCAGCACGGCATGCTGCGGCAGCCAACCGGTGCGGGAGCCGGCCGATCCGCTGTCTTCCATCGCACTGAGGAAAGCATGGCTTACGAATGGGTTGCCTTCCCCGGCGCAGGCATCCCAGTCAATCGCATCGATTTCCGCGATGCGGGCGTGCAGTGTCAGTGTCAGCGTGGCGGGAGCAGCGGGCGCGCGGGGTACTCTACGCAATTTCAAAGATGCCCTCTACCTCTACGGCGGCATCCGCCGGCAGGGATGGCACGCCGATGGTGGTCCGGGCGTGCCGGCCGGCCTCTCCGAAGACCGCGACTGCAAGGTCTGAAGCGCCGTTCATGATCAGCGCGTGTTGGCTGAATTCCGCCGGCGCGGCGACGAAACCGCCTAGCCGCACCACCCGCCGCACCCGGTCCAGGTCACCGCCACAGGCCGCTTTCAGGTGCACCAGCACATTGATGAAACACAAGCGAGCAGCCTCCTTAGCTTGCTCGATCGATACCCCCCAGCTGACCTTGCCGGTGATCGCGATCTTGCCGTCGATGGCGGGCACCTGGCCGGAAACCACGACCAGGTTGCCGGTTACGACATAAGGCACATAGTTCGCGACTGGTTGCATCGGGCGGGGCAGGGTGATCCCGAGTTCCGCCAGCGTCGTCTCGATCCGGCCTGCCATGACCTGCTCCTGTTCGGGCGTGCGGTGCAGCGTAGCGCATCACGACCTTCGGCCAAAGCGGTCATGGCAGGCAAGAAGGGTTTATCCGATCCCCTGACTACGGTTTGGTGATGCCCGGCTGGCCTTGATGGCCTGCTGCAGCGGCAAATGTTTCAGCGGAGCACACCAGATCCGCGAGGAGGATCGCAGTTGTCCGCCGGCCGCTTGTTTCTGCCGCTCGGTATCGCGTTCGCGCTAGGCGCGTGTGCCGTCGTGTCTCCCCCGGTTGCCGCGGTTACAGTGGTTCCTGGCAAAGACAAAGATGCCGCAGCGTTCCAGCAGGACGACCTTATCTGTCGCCGCCATGCGCTGGCGCATACAGGTTATGGCGGCCCGATGCAGGCGGGCAGGCGGATTGGCTCAACCGCTCCTGTTGTCGAGGCTCCGGTCGCCGCCGCGGCTGTACCGGGCGACGAGGTCGGGTACATGCAGTGCATGGCCGCCCGCGGCGACACTGTGCTTGCGGATCGATTTGTCTATCCACCGCTTAACGAGGCCTACGGCGGCGAACCCAGCTTTCCCTACGAGTATCCAGACAGCTATGGATACCCAGCCGGCCTCTACGACGGTGGATTTTATGGCGCCTTCGGCTGGGGTGGATGGCACCGTTATGGGTGGCATTCACGGGGCCACCAGGGAGGTTGGGGCCACGTAGGCGGTTGGAGCCACGCAGGATTTAGCCATTCGGGGGTTGGCCACGGCGGCTTCAGCGGATCCGGGCACCATTGAACGAGCGCCCCAGCCGGCAGCTTCGATAGCAGCCTGGCGGAATTGACTGGCGAGCAATTGGGCATGGCAGCGTGGGGGCGCGTGCGTTTTGGCCTCCTGCATCGACCCCAAAAAAGCCGCCCTGGCTCAGATCGTGCCTGCCAGAGCGAACATCCGTTGCATGTTCCGTGCTATCGTCACAAGGCTCCACTCGCCGCGGACGCGGTCGAGGCGGCGCAACAGCAACTGGCGAAACCCAAGCACCGACTTGATGATGCCAAACACCGGTTCGGGGGTGTGCTTGCGCAAGGCGTCGCGCCTCTTGCCCGCCTTTGTCTGAAGCCGATGGTCCATCGCTTGCGTCGGCGTGGCATTCTGTGGCGCGGGTGGGTCCTGCACGCACGCCCAGCAACTCGGCGACTTCGGCCTGCAACTGCGCCTTGATCCTGTTCGCGTGCTCATACGATAGCGCGCTGTGGCGGCTGGCGTTGGCGTGGATCTTGGTGCCGTCCAGCGCCAGCGTGCCGAGCTTCAACACCACCATCTCGCGGGCCACGCCGAGCACCTGCACGAACAGCGCCTCGATCTGCGACAGGAAGCGGCGGCGGAACGTGGCGATGGTGTCGTGGTCGGGATGCTGATTGGCGGCGACGAAGCGGAACGCCACCGAATCATGGGTCGCCCGTTCCAGGGTGCGGCTGGAAAAAACGCCGGTCGCGTAGCCCTAGATGATCAGGCCCAGCAGCAGGCGGGGATGGTAGGACGCCTCGCCCGATCCGCGGTAGCTGCCGGTCATCCCCCGCAGGTCCAGTCCCTCGATGGCTTCCACTATAAATCGAGCGAGGTGGCGCCGCGGCAGCCACTCATCGACCGAGGGCGGCATCAGGAAGTCCATGTCGCGGTTGATCTGTCGGAAGTTGCTCATGCGGCGAAGGTCCGGCGGCAGCGCGAATCCAACGCGCCGATTCCAGCTCCAGTTTCCGCGTCGCGCTAACTCCGACAGGCTGCTCGGGCGTGCTGTCCGCGAGGGCGATCCGAGGTTGAACCGACCTCAGACGATCGCGCACGGACGACAGCGAAAGCGCTGGCGGCGGTCACGCGTCCGGCGTGGCCTTTCCAGTGGCCTGTCCCATCCACGCATCCCACCAGATCGGCACGGCGGCAACGGAAAGCGGGCGGGCGGCAAGGAAGCCCTGGACCTCGTCAGCCCCCAGGTCGCGCATCTGATCCCAGATCGTCTCGGTTTCCACACCCTCGGCGACCACACTCAGACCGTGCGCTTTCGCCTGGATGATCGTCTCAGCCAGAAAGGCTTTGATGTCCTCAGACTCGATCACGTGCTGCACCAGTTCCTTGTCCAGCTTCAGGCTGGTGAACGGCAACTCCAACAGCGGCGCCAGTCGGGGCACGGCGGGACCGACGTCATCGATCGCGGCGCCGTAGCCCATGCGGCGCAACCGTTCCAGCGAACGGCGCAGCATGGGTATGTCGTCGACCGGGCGGCTCTCGGTCAGCTCGATGACAATGCGGTCGGCGGGCAATCCGGCGGCGATCCGCTGCTCTTCCAGCCGATCCAGCGCAACCGGCTGCAACAGCACGTCCAGCGGGAAGTTCACCGACATCCGCAAACCGCGCGCGGTCAGGAACTGCCCCGCGAGATCGGCAAACGCTCGGCCGGACACCAGACCGGTCAGTTCGGCGGCGAGACCGGCATTCTCGATCTGAGGCACGAACCGATCCGGCGGCAACGTGCCGCGTTCCGGGTGGTTCAAACGGGCCAGCGCCTCCAGCCCAACCGGACGGCGATCGGCGATGCGGATGATCGGTTGATAGCGGGTTTCGATCATCGTGCCTTTCAGCGCGGCGGTCAGTTCGGCCAGATCCATTGCCGGGCCGCCACGCTGCGGCGAACTTGCCATCAAGGCCTCCGCGACGGAGCGGCGCGTTGGGTTGCGCACGACCCGAATACGAGGGTGTTTCACATCGGCCGCACCCAGCACGAGGACATCCGTATCCGGTGCCACGACTTCAGTGGCGAGATCGGCGAGTTCATCGAAAAGCCCTTCGGCATCGTTCCGGTCCACCAGAAGATGAGAATAATGTGAGGTTGTCCCGGCCAGCCGAGCGAGAGCGCCACGGGCGTCGCAGGTCAACACATCGCCACCCCCGAGTTCACGCGCTGCCCCGTCGACGGCTCTGAACCATGCCGCGTTGCGGCTGACCAGCAGCAGGTTGATTTCCATCGGGAGGGACGCGGCGGTCCATCCGGATGCATGAGCAGCGACAAGCGATGCGGGCAGGCTTTTCTCCATGCCTTCAACTACCCGATCGAAGAAAACAAATCGAGAGAAATCCCGGTAATGAGATGTGAAAACGGCGTTATTGGACGAAAAAGAATTAATACTGGGTGGTCTTCGGTGTTTTTTTCGATCCCAGAACTTCAATTCGACGCAAAGGGCGCGTTCTGGCGCAACTACACTATCCGGTCTGGAAACTCGGCTTGCGCTTCTCCACGAACGCGGCCATGCCCTCGCGCTGATCCGGGGTGCCGAACAGCGACAGGAACAACGCACGCTCGTGCCGCACGCCCTCGGCCAGTGTCGACTCGAACGCCCGGTTGACCGCCTGCTTGGCGAATTGCACCGCCACCGGCGACAGGTTGGCAATCCGTTCGGCGATCTTCATGACTTCCGGCAGCAATTGGTCGGCCGGGAACACCCGGCTTACCAGATTGGCCCGTTCGGCCTCCTGGGCGTCCATCATGCGCGCGGTCAGCACCATGTCCATCGCTTTGGATTTGCCCGTCGCGCGGGTCAGCCGCTGTGTACCGCCGGCACCGGGAAGGACGCCAAGATTGATCTCCGGCTGCCCGAATTTCGCGGTGTCGGCCGCGAAGATCATATCGCACATCATCGCCAGCTCGCAGCCGCCGCCCAGCGCGAACCCCGCGACAGCCGCGATCACCGGCTTTTTGATCCGCGTCACGGTTTCCCATCCGGCGCCGATGAAGTCCTCGACCATCGCCGCCGGGTTGGTTCGGTCGCGCATCTCCTTGATGTCGGCACCGGCGGCGAACGCCCGGTCACTGCCGGTGATGACAATGACGCCGATCTTCTTGTCGGCGTCGAAGGCCAGCAGTTGCTCGCCCATCTCGTGCACCAGCGCGTCGCACAGCGCGTTCAGCGCGGCGGGTCGGTTGAGCCGGATCAGACCGACCCGGCCATGGGTCTCGACGATGATGTTCTCATAGCCAGGCATGATGTACGTCTCCGCGAGAGGTGGCTTTGCATGACGATGCGACATATCAGGAACTTGCGTGAACCATACCAGAGCCTGACGATCCGCAAAGGGCTACGGACCGACCCGGCCTCCTGTCCTTTCAGAAGTCTGCACCAGATGCGCGGCGACCGCGAACCGGCCCGTCGATCTGATACTGCAAAGAATAGCGACGTCTGTCGATAGTTTGCCAGATACTGCCATGCCCGCAGACCCGGCTCTTCGGCATGACGAGCATCATCTGGCCAATTGAGGCTCCCGCTCGCGTGAAGATTTGTCCGCCGAACGCATAGATCATATGCACTGGGGATCGATTAAATCTTCGCGGGGTGATCCCTTAATTTCCGCTCTACGTAAGAGACGCAGGACTTATACGGTTATGTGGCTCCACCTTTGGCCCTACGCTTGAAAGGCAGAGAGGCTGAACGCGCCAGTTCGTCAGCACGACATACACGTTGCGAAACACGGGCGGTTTGCCACGATCCCTTTATTGAATGAGTTAAGGATGCTTGTGATGTTCACGAATGGTAACGCCAACCTTGCCGTTGCTTCCGGATTAAGCCGGCGGTCGTTGATCGGGTTTGGCTTGCTGACGGCCGCCACGATATCGCTGAGCAAGCCTGCTTTGGCGGCTCAGGCGCAGACCAATCCAACCGCTACTGCTACTATCGAGCGTTTCAACCAGGCGCTTCTAGCCTCGATGAAAGCCGGCGGAAGCGCCGATTTCAGCCGCCGGTTTAAAGCATTGGCGCCTGCGGTAGACCGGGCGTTCGACCTGCAAGCGGTTTTGGCGCGTTCGGTCGGTCCCAACTGGTCTAACCTGTCCGCCGATGAGCGCGCCAAGCTGCTGGGTGCGTTCCGCAGCTACACCGTGGCAAGTTATGTCGCGAACTTTGACAACTATAATGGTCAGAAGTTCAGCGTCTCGCCGGATACACGTAGCGTTGGCGCCGGCCAGACGGTGGTGCAGAGCCAAATCACTCCGGTTAGTGGCGATCCGCACGATCTTGACTACGTGATGCAAGAGACGCCGGCTGGGTGGAAGATCGTTGATGTGCTCGCCAATGGCTCAATCAGCCGAGTGGCGGTGCAGCGGTCGGACTTCCGCCACCTTCTGGCCCATGGTGGGGGCAATGCACTGGTGGCGAGCCTGCAGCACAAGACCTCGGACCTGTCGGGCGGAGCGCTGGCCTGATTCCTGGTTTCCGCCTGATGTATCTGCCGCCAGGCCGGTCGCGCGCCGGCCTGGTAGACGGCCGCATCAGGCCTTGTAGTCGGCGTGACCCGCCGTTAATCGAGCGCAAGTCCAAAGGCCTATGTAGCGGAAATGCCGCGGGAAGTGCGTGAAGCTCAGGGGCCGGGCGCCGTGATTTCTTCCAATGGGGCTTGGCATTCAGGCAGTCGCGAGGACGGAGCCTGATTTGCCGCCTCGCTGAGGCAAACACGCCATGGTCTAGCGCGACCGTGAATGCAAATGGCGGGGCAGGGTCCGGCTTTTTTCGGCCGTCGGCTGGGAGTGTCCGATCCTCTGTGTAAACGGCTCCATGGCCATTGTCCGTATCACTCGGTCAGCTAGCTGACCGAGTGATACGGTCGCCAAACAAAATCATGAACTGCAGCTTTGCCTCCGGCCAGGCGATGGCCGGCTTCCAACGCAGGCCGGCATTTTGGATGGCCATGTATAGCAACTTCAGCGCCGCCTCGTCAGAGGGGAAGCTGCCGCGCGTCTTGATCACCTTGCGCAAGCTCCGGTTCAGGCTCTCCACCGCGTTTGTCGTGTAGATCATCTTCCTGATCGCCGGCGGGAAGGCGAAGAATGGCACCACATACGTCCAGGCGCGGCGCCACATGGGCGCGATCATCGGGTAGCGCTTGGCCCAAGGACTGGCCTCGAACGTGTCCAGCGCCGCCTCGGCGGCCTCGGCCGTCGCGGCCTGGTAGATCGCCTTCAGCGACGGCATCAACGCCTTGCGGTCCTTCCAACTGACCGTCTCGAGCGCGTTGTGGATCAAATGCACGATGCAGGTCTGCGTCGTGGTCCGCGGGAACACCGCCTCGATCGCATCGGGAAACCCCTTCAGACCATCGACGACCGCGATCAGGATGTCCTCCACACCGCGGGTCTTCAGTTCGTTCAGCACGCCGAGCCAGAACCGCGCTCCCTCGGTCTGCTCGACCCACAGCCCCAGCACCTCCTTCTCGCCCGACCACGTCAAGGCCAGCGCAACGTAGACCGCCTTGTTCTTGACCACCCCGTCATGGCGGATCTTCACCCGCAGGGCGTCCAGAAACACCACCGGATAGACCGCCTCCAGCGGGCGGTTGCGCCACGCCAGCACGTCCTCGTGCACCGCGTCCGTCACACGGCTGATCAGGTCGGGCGACACCTCTACCTGATACATCTGCCGAAGGTGCGCCTGCACGTCGCGCACCGAAAGCCCGCGCGCATACAGGCTGATGATCTGGCCGTCGAAACCTTCCAGCCGCGTCACCCCCTTCGGCACGATCGCCGGTTCGAACGTCCCGTCGCGGTCGCGTGGCACCGACAGCGTCACCGCGCCCTCGTCCGTCAGCACGGTCTTCGCCGTGTGCCCGTTGCGGTTGTTGGCGCCGCGCCGGCCGGACCGCTCGCCCTTCTCGTAGCCAACGTGCTCAGACAGCTCAGCGTTCAAGGCGCGCTCGAGCAGGCGCTTCTTCAGTTGGCGGAAGATGCCGTCCTCGCCGAGCAGATCGGAGGGTTTCTCGTAGCCAGACAAAAGCTCGTCCAGCACTTCGGGTCGTATGTCTCTCATCGTGGGTCTCCCTTGGGTTAAGGAAGCCACGGAAACCGACTTACACAAAGGACCTGACACTCTCCGTCGGCTTCGTCACTGGCACTGTGCACGACGCCGTTAATCAGCAAAACCGCCCGCGCGAGTTCATCACCCTCCCCAACAGCTTGATTCTGCTTATCCGTCAGGCCTGTTGTTATTTACATTCTGCTCGATATCGCTCAGCCCGCCGCTCGCGCGAGACCACCCGCTTCCGGAAAACCAGGCTTGGTCGGTTCGAGTTGGTCTCTACCCAGACCCACGCTTCCTGGTTGAACTGGGTGGCGATCTCCTTGTCGGAAATGGCGTGGTCAGTGTTGCGTCGGATGCGGGTGGATTGTTTGACCGGAGCCAATGCTACACTGACTCTGCAACGAAGCGTCGCTCGTGCCGCAATGGTCCCACGGCACCAGCCGTGGCGAGCGGCTACTTGCCACCTGATTTGGTTTAGCAATTCGCCAACGTGCACTCGGTCTGGCTGCATTGCCGGCTAGCCTCCGACGGACACAATGTGGCCGGTCGTTTGTGCCGACAGGCAGAACCTGCACGTGGACAGGTAGCAAACGAGCAATAAACCAGAACGCGGAAACAAGCATGCCGGTTGATGTGCTATCGGGTGTTGTCTGGATCGGCTTGCATCCGGCGGAGCTTGTCGGAGTAACGGCTGCGACCTCTGCGGCGCCATGAATGGTCGGCGGCACACAAGTTCTGGCATCCGGACAGATGCCCGGCGTTACACCGGCGTCATCTGGACCGGGGGCGACGTCTGCGACCAAGCCGCAGGTTCCGTTTCTGACGGTGCCAACGACACCGCTTACGCCGACCGTCTTGTCCGAGATGATCGGTCGTCAACCGCCGATGTCTCGTTTCGCCGGGGGCTGATGCCGTCGCGGCCTTTATCGCACTCCCGACTGTTGCGCGTGGAGCCTCGGCCCGGATCAGTCAATAAATCGCTTTGAAAGAAACAGCTTGGCGTGGCCGGGGGGATAGTCATCCAGGCGCCCGAACACGGTGTAGCCGCGCTTCGCGTAGAAGCCGGGCGCCTGGAAGGTAAACGTCTCCAACGTCGCGCCGAACGCGCCGCGCTCTTCCGCCATTGCCTCCGCCGCGTCCATCAGACGGGTTCCGTGCCGCAGCCCGCGCAGGGTCTCCGACACCCACAGGAAGTTCACATGCAGCCAGCCGCCCCAAATATAGCCGGTGAGGCCGCCTAGCCACTCGCCGCGGCGGCTTTTCAGGAAGAAGCCGACAGGATGCTGGTCCACAGCGCCGGTCCTCGCGAAGTTCACGCTGATAAGGTTGTCGCTAATTAGACGGGTCAGCGCGGTCCCGGGCAGCGGCTCGAACACGACGTCCAGTTCCTGGGCTCCGTTGCTCATGGATGTTGTCCTTCCAACCAGAGGGTAACGACGGCCGAGCGGCAACGCTGTCAAGCGGTCGTTGCGTTAACGCTGACGTTGGCACGCGGTGCGGCACAGTGGAAGGTTGCTGCATGCGGCGTAATGCCAGTAACGCCCCGCGGAGCGGTGCCACACGTTGCTGTTCGTCTAAGGTATCCGGTTCAGGTGGCGAAACGCGGCAGCTGCCTGTCGCGCGTTGCATTGCGATCGGACATCAGAACTCACTCAGGCGTGACGTTGGACCTATGCTTTCCGCGGGGTCATGACGAGGTTTAGCCGCTAAAGCATGTCGGGCCCGCCAAGCCACGCCGGGAAGCGAACGGCGCTGGCACGACGAACAGCGGGAATGTCAGGCGAAGGGACCATGGGATGAGGCGACGCGTCTCGTAACCGCGCGTCGCGGCACTAGGTTATGGTTCACTACAACTATCAAAAGGAGACCGCGGTGAGTAACGCCCCCGTAAAAAAAGATGCATCCGGCAAACCCTTCCTGACCGACGTAAAAACGTTACGAGATCGCGCTAGGCAGAACATGTCCTCGGGCGTGGTGACGACCACCTATGGCGGGGACGTCGAGAAAACCATCGAGATCCTGCAGTCGGTGCTGGCGACCGAGATCGTCTGCGTGCTGCGTTACACGATGCATGCCGTCACCGCGACCGGGATTTCCAGCGAGGCGGTGAAGGCCGAATTCGCACAGCATGCGAAGGAAGAGCAGGCGCACATGATGGCCGTTGCCGAGCGGATCGATCAGCTCGGTGGCACGCCGAATTTCAATCCGGAGGGACTGGCGATGCGGTCGGCGTCGCAGTACGCCGATGTTGATACTCTGGTGGAGATGATCCGCGAGAACCTGATAGCCGAGCGCATCGCCGTCGATCATTACCGCGAGCTGATCCGCTATTTTGGCGATGAGGACCCTTCCACCCGCGTGATGCTGGAAGGCATTCTTTCGGTCGAAGAGGAACACGCGACGGACATGCAGGACCTGCTGGAGACACATCAGGCAACCTGATTGTAGGCCATGGAGTGGACCACGATCGGCCGAACGGCGTCCGCCACTGCGGCCGTTCGCCCGCTTATCGCGTTCGATAGACGCCCATCGTGAGGGGTCGCTTTGGACAGCCTGGTCTTGAGGTTGCTCTGATGTTTCCATTGATGCTTTCATTGATGTTTCAGCGCGATGTCTGATCGCGTGCTTCAGCACCACGCCGACCGGACCCAGCTTCAGCAAATTATTGTTGGGCTGACCGAAGGGATTATTATCATCAACCCCGACCAGACGATCGCCTGGGCGAACGATGCCGCGCTGGGCATGCACGGTGTTCGGTCTGTCGAAGACCTCGGCTACTCCGTTTCGGACTATCGTAAACGTTTCGAGCTGCGTTACCGGAACCGCCACGAACTGCCGCGGGGCGAGTATCCGATGGAGCGGGTGGTTGCCGGGGAAGCCTTCACCCAGGTGGTTGTCGAGGTCGGGCGCCCCGGCAGCGACCAGCATTGGGTTCATCAGATCCGCAGCCTGGTGTTGACCGACGCCCATGGCGAGCCCGATTGTCTGGTCCTGATCATGGAGGACCAGACGGAGCGGTTCAGCGCCGAAGAACGGTTCGAGCGCGCGTTCGGGGCAAATCCGGCCCCTGCGCTGATCGTCCGGCTTGCCGACATGCGGTACGTCAAGGTGAACCAAGGCTTTCTGCAGATGACCGGATATGGGCTCACGGCCCTGATGGGCCGCTCGATGCATGAACTGGACATCCTCGACGGCGCTGAGAAACGCGACCTCGCGGTGGAGCGTCTTCATGCGGGACGAACGGTCCCGCAGATGGAGTCGCGCCTGAAGCTGCCGGATGACAGCGAGAAGGTCGTGCTGCTCGCCGGCCAGCCGATCGAAATCGGTGACGAAGCCTGCATGCTGTTCACCTTCGCCGATCTGCATCCCCGCAAGCAGGCGGAAGATGCGTTGCGTCAAAGCGAGGAGCGGTTCGCCAAGGCTTTCCGGATGGCGCCCAGTCCGATGGCGATCGTCGCGCTGCACGACTGGCGGATTCTCGACGTAAACACAGCGTTCAGCGCCGCGACAGGCTGGCGGCGAGAAGAAGTGGTTGGCCGCAGCGAGCTCGATCTCGAACTTTGGGGCAGCAACGAGACGCGGGAGCAGTTCAGACGCCAGGTGCAAGCGAGCGGACATGTCCACAGTCTGGACATTCAGCTGCACGGCAAGACCGGCGAGACCGGCGATTACCTGCTGTCGGCCGAGACTGTTACCATATCAGGAGAAGAGTGCGTCTTAAGCGTGATGCAGGACATCACCGAGCGCAAGCAGACAGAGATGCAGTTGCTGGACGCGATCGAGGCGGTCATGGGGGATACCTCCTGGCTCGGACAGAAGATTGTGGAGAAACTCACGACCCTGACCCTGGCGGGTGAACGTGTACGTCCGGCAACGGAAATCTCCAGCCTGACGCCGCGGGCGCGTGAGGTACTCGGCCTGATCGCACAGGGGCTGTCGGATGCCGAAATCGCGAGCCGGTTAAGCGTCACGCTGAACACCGTTCGCAATCACGTCTCTGGCATTTATAAAGTACTTGGCGTGCATCGCCGCGCCGCGGTTGTCGTTTGGGCCCGCGAACGTGGCCTTGGCGGACAGTCAAAGCTGCTGACAACGCGAAAGAAAGCCCGGCGCCCCCAGCGGGCATGGTTATAAAATCACGCTTCTATAGTGTTTCTTTCAGTCTGTTCGGATGCGTGCTTTCGTAACGACTTTGGTCGGTGGGCGGGAACTTTCACTGGTTCGCCGGGTTAAGCCATATATGGTGCCGCAGCGCGCCGCCGGACAAGGCGTCGCTGTTTGCCATAAAGCGGAAACATTTATTCAACCTGACGGCGAGAACTTGCTCTTCAGTTGTGGCTGTTGCCCCGGGATTGTCCGGCGGCCTGTTCAGCGGTGACAGAGATTATGTTACGCCAAAGAAAGGAACTGACATGGACAGTGATCGCTTAGCGGGCATCGGGAAGAAGGTGTCGGGCTCAATCAAAGAGGCGGTGGGTAAAGTCACTGGCGATACCACGATCGAGGCTGAAGGAACCGCGCAGAAAACCGGAGGCGAGGTCCAGAACAGTGTCGGCGGCGCCAAGGACAAGGTGCGCGACGTCGTCGATGAGTGATCGCACGTCACCCGCTGCGTCGGCCGAAGCCAAGCCGATCGATGTGACGGACGGGCCGCAGGCCATCGACGGCCAACTCGTTGTGCAGCTGCATCATGAGGAAGCCGACGTTTTACGACGGCGGGTCGAAACGGCGGTTGTTCGGGTCGAGACGACGACGCGCACCCGTGAGGCACTGGTTGATGAACCGGTGGTGCATGAACGGGTCGAAATCGAGCGGATTCCTGTCGGTCGCGTCGTAGATGCCGCGCCGCCGGTTCGCGAGGAGGACGGTACCACGATCATTCCGGTGATCGAGGAGATCATCGTGGTCGAGCGACGACTTGTCCTCAAGGAGGAGATTCATCTCCGGAGAGTTAGGGTAACCGCGCAGCATCGGGAAACGGTGGTTCTGCGTGAGCAGGAGGCGCTCATCACACGCGGCAGCCCTAATGTCGGTTCGAACGGGAATGAATTGCCCAGCGGTGTAGCGCCGGTCCCGTCGGACGCCTGAAGCAACCTGCTTCAATCAAATCCAAATCTATATCGAAAGGAATGTAACGTGACTGAACACACCATTGTCGCCGTTTATGATAACGCATCCCATGCTGATGCGGCGGTTCGCGATCTCGAATCGATCGGCGTGCCCTCATCGGCCATCGCCCGCCACTCGGGTGCATCAACGACCGGGCAAACCGTCTCCAGCGAACCCGCCCACGAAAAGGGTTTCTGGTCGAGTTTGTTCGGTGGCGATTCCGGCCATGAGGAGGTCTACAGCCGCAGCATGACCGAGGGATCGTCGGTGGTGACGGTGAAGGCAGCGGACGAGCACGTGCAACCGGTTAGCGATGTGCTGGAGCGGCATAACCCGGTCGATATGGATGAACGCGCCGCGGCCTATGGCGTGGGCACCGGCAGCACGACAACCACAACGACGACCGGTGCGGGCACTACCGACGGCGTGGCACCAGTTGTTGGCGGCGCAACGACGCCCGGCGGGACACTGCCGGCGAGCGGCGCGATGGCGAGTGACTCTCGCCGGCCGGTTGCTGCTGGCGGAACCTCGACCGGCGGCGAAGAGGTTCTGGCGCTGTCCGAGGAGCAACTGTCGGTCGGCAAGCGGCTGGTCAATCATGGCACCACCCGCATCCGGCGCTTCGTGGTGGAGACACCGGTCGAAGAGGCCGTGACGCTTCATTCCGAGCAAGTGTCGATCGAGCGCCGCCCGGTCTCGGCCGGGACCAAAGCGACCGAAGCGGCTTTTACTGACCGCACGATCGAAGTCAGCGAAAGCGACGAGGAAGCCGTGGTCGGCAAGACGACCCATGTGACAGAGGAAGTGGTGGTCAACAAGGCAGCCACGGAGCGGACCGAGACGGTGCGCGACACGGTGCGCCACGAGGAAGTGGAGATCACCAAGGACGGTACGGCTGAGCCGGCCTCCGATCGGGTTGGCAAAGACACCGCACCCGGTCGTTCCGCGGTCTGACAGGGTTTTAACATAGGCGAGCCGGGACTGTTTTTGTCCCGGCTCGTGAGGGAGCGAACAATGTCCGGGAATACCTATGACGAACGACCCACTGCCGCGCCGGCCGTCCAGGCCACGACGCGAACCGAAACCAGCCATGTTCATCGCCGCATCTCCTGGGCGGCGATCATCGGCGGCGTCATCCTGGTGCTCGCGGTCCAGTTGCTGCTTAGCTTGCTGGGCGCCGGTATTGGGCTGGGCACCGTGAACACCACTGGTGGAACAACCCCGAACGCAACGAACTTCGGACTTGGCGCGGCGGTGTGGTGGGTCCTCAGCAGCGTCATCGCGCTGGGCTTTGGTGGCTATGTGTCGGCTTGGTTCGCCGGAATCGAGATCAGATGGGACGGCGTGCTGCATGGTCTCGTCACCTGGGGGATCGCCACCTTGCTGACGATCTATCTGTTGACGTCAGCGGTCGGCGGCATCATCGGCGGCGGCTTCTCGGCGCTTGGCGGCCTGACATCGGCCGCTGGAAGCGGAATGAAGGACGCGGCGAAGGCGGCGGGCGTTTCACCTGATATGGTCCAGCAGCAGGCGCAGGCCTATCTCCAGCCGCCGAACGCCGACCCCGCGGCGATGAGCCCGCAGGACGCGCAGAAGGCGGTCGTCACTAATCTGCTAACCTATGCCAAGGGCGGCCCTGATGCGCCGGCTGCCAAGGAGCGGGTGATCAACATCATGGCGGCGCAGCAGCACATCAGCCACGACCAGGCGGTCAAGCAGTTCAACGACAACCAGGCGAAGTTGCAGCAAACCAAGGATCAGGCGGAGCAGACCGCCAAGAAGGCCGCTGACGCAAGCGCATCCACGGCTTCGACGACATCTTTCGCGGCATTTGGCAATCTGCTATTGGGAGCGATAGTCGCTGCGATCGGTGGGTCGCTCGCGGTGCAGCGCCGTCAGAAGGTCGCGCATCTCACCGTCCGCTGACGGCGAAGGCCGGGCGGGTAGCCCGGCCGACTTGCTCCGCCGCTCATGAACAACGATTTGGAAGGGGAACAGCATGGGACTTTTAGATCAGGTGCTCGGTGGCTTGATGGGCGGTTCGGGCGGCAATGCCTCACCGATACAAAGTGTGTTGATGAACATGCTTGGTGGGGGTCAGCAGGGCAACACAGGCGTCGCCAATCAGGGAGCCGGCGGTTCGGGCATGGGCAACGCCGGCATGGCGGGCGGCCTGGCAGGGCTGCTTGGAAGCCTGCAGCAGGCCGGCCTGGGCAACATCGCGCAGTCCTGGATCGGCAACGGCCCCAACCAGCCGGTCTCGCCGCAGCAGTTGCACACGGCTCTCGGCGACAACCAGGTGCAGTCGATGGCTAACCAGAGCGGCATGGCACCCCATGATTTTCTGACCCAGCTTAGTCAGCATCTGCCGAATGCGGTGGACGGCATGACGCCGAACGGGCGGTTGCCCGACGAAGGGTCGATGTCCGTTTGATCGTCGCGGCCTGACCGAGTTCAGGTTCAACCGAGGATCGGTGTCATGAGATCGCGCACGCTGGCGGCGTTCGTCGCCGTGGCTCTGTTGACGGCGCAAGCGTGGCCTGCCGCCGCCTGGGCAGACAACCAGATGGGGTATCGCCTGTTGTCTCAGCAAGAGGCGGCGGGACTGCCCCGCAATCAGGGGGCGATCGGGCTGAACGTCGAACGGGCCCAGCAGATCACCGATGGCGGCATGACGTTTGACATCATCCGCGTCACCCAGGTTAGGCCGGGATCGGCCGGCGAGCGCGCCGGTCTGAAGCGGGGGGATCAGATCATCGCTCTGGACGGCCGGGTGTTTCCTACGCTGGTCGCGTTCGCCAGCTATGTCGGCTCCGCGCGACCCGGCAGCCAGATGACGGTCGACTTCATGCCGGCGGGTGGCGGGCCGCAGCAGGCTCAGCGGGTGTCCCTGGTCGTAGGACGGGCCGGGCAGGCTTCGTCGTCGCAACAGGACAACAAGGCCCAGGCATCGGGTGGATTGTCGACGGGCCAGAAAATGGCCATCGGCGCGGGCGCGGTGGCGCTGCTGGGTTGCTACAAGGTGGGGTGCTTTTCGCATCGGGCGAAGTCGGCTGATGCCTCGCAACAGGGTCAGCCGGCGGACGGGTATCAACAACGATAGCGCCTCGTGACGCTGTCGTTGTGCTGGCGGTGGTCGATTGGTCCGGCGTGCGGTTTCACTTAAGCCTTATAATGCGTCACGGCGACTGCAGCGGGTTTAGCGACCGCCGGTTTGACTTATTTATGCCGGGGACAATACGATCGGACCGAGGTTCGGCGAACACTACGTGGGGTTGCAGATGGCGGTGAGGCGCGTCACCCGCTTGGCCCGATGTGGAAGTTTGGTTTTTGAGGACGACCTGGCGGAGAGGGAGGGATTCGAACCCTCGGAACGCTTGCGCGCTCAACGGTTTTCGAGACCGCCCCGATCGACCGCTCCGGCACCTCTCCGCACACGCAGGACGCGTATCCGCCTTATCGGCGGGCATGACCTAGCCGGGAATCCGGCGGCGGCGCAAGCGCCAGGACGGCATCAACGAAAAGCCGCGGCCGGACCCCTATCGGTTCGCCGCCGCGCCGGTCCAAACCTCCCGATAAAGCCCCACGATCTGCTCCGCGGTCGGCACCTTCGGATTGTTCGCCGGGCTGCCTGACGCCAAGGCCTGTTCGGCCATCAGCGCCATCTTTCCCGACCATGCCGCTTCATCAATGCCATACTCCGCCGGGGTCGGCACCGACAGGTCCCGGTTGAGTTGCTCCAACCCGGTGATCAACTTTGCCGCGGCGACCGCATCACCATCGGTGCTCGCGGCGAAGCCGACGCGCCGAGCGGCCTCGGCATAGCGGGGTTCGGCGCCGGGAACCGAGAAACGGGTGATCGCCGGCAGCAGCATCGCATTGGAAAGACCATGCGGCACATGAAAATGTGCCCCAATCGGCCGCGACATCCCATGTACCAGGGCGACCGAACTGTTCGAGAATGCAAGCCCGGCCTCGGTGGCGCCCAGCATCATTGCCTCACGCGCCGCCGCATTACGGGGTTCGCTGTACGCAAGCCGTACGTTGGCGCCGATCAACGACATCGCCGAAAGCGCCAGCGCATCCGAAACCGGATTGGCGCGCTTGGATACGTACGCCTCCAGCGCATGGGTCAGGCTGTCCACGCCGGTGTCGGCGGTGGTGCGCGGCGGCACCGAGTAGGTCAGCTCGTAGTCCACCAGTGCGGCCAGCGGCAGCGCGCCCAGTCCGGCGATCAGCATCTTCTCGTTGTGTTCGGTGTCGGTGATGACGGTGAAACGCGTGCATTCGCTGCCGGTGCCGGCGGTAGTGGGGATCGCGATGATCGGCAGCGCGCCATGGTCGGCGACGAACGGCGCCTTGTAGTCGCGCATCTTGGCCCCGGGGCCGTCGGCGGCCGCGGCCAGGATCGACATGGCCTTCGCGGTATCGATCGATGAGCCGCCGCCGAAGCCGATCAGGCAGTCGAAGTCGCCCTTTTTCAGTTCGGCCACACCGGCCTCGATCACCGTGTCGGTCGGGTCCGGCACGGTATCGCTGAAGACCGCAACAGTCAGGCCCGCCGCGGTCAACGGGTCGAGGCAGTTGCGCACATGGCCAGAGCTGACCATGAACGGATCGGTTACCACCAAAGGTCGCGACAGGCCGAATTTCGCCAGCACATCGGCGACCTGCCTGACCGCGCCGGCGGCCACCAGCAGCAGGCGGGGAGAGGCGAAATTCATGTTTATCGCGGTCATGGCGGTTCCCTAGGACGTCAACGCATGGTTTAGCGCGGCCAGCTTCGGGCGTCACGACAGCCCGAGAACGCATTGAAAAGCGCATCGATCGATGCCTATTATCATGCCTCGAAGGAGTCTGCCTGATGCGAACCACACTGGCCTTGGACGACGATCTCGTCCGGACGGCACAGCAATTCACCGGCGTGCGGGAGAAATCCGCTTTGATGCGGGAGGCTTTGAAGGCCTTGATCGAACGAGAAAGCGCCCGCCGCCTGGCCCGGCTCGGGGGTAGCGAGCCCAACCTCACCGCGATGCCACGGCGACGGTCTGAAGCGGATTGATCCTGGTTGATACCTCGGTCTGGATCGATCACTTTCGCCAGGACGACGCGACACTCGCGGGCATGCTTGAAGGCGGCCGGGTGTTAGGCCATCCGTTCGTGCTCGGCGAACTCGCCATCGGCAGCCTTCGCCAACGTGACGTCATCCTGCACGCGCTTCGCGGTTTGCCTCAGGCGGTCGTGGCACGGGACGACGAGGTCCTGGACTTCATCGAGCGTGAGGCCCTGCCTGGGACCGGCCTCGGCTATATTGATGTCCACTTGCTGGCGTCTGCCCGCCTGACACCGGGCGGGTTGCTGTTCACACGCGACAAGCGGCTGCTCGCCGCGGCCAGGCGGATGGCGGTGGCGACATAGGCCGCTCATGAACACCCGCTGTTGATGGACAAACCGGTTGAAGACGTAGCATAGACGTTACGTTCCACCGGCGACGTTCGCAACGACACCAGGGCCGGGACGCGCTGACACCGAAACGTTCGTTCTCCTGGAGAGCATCATGCAAAGCTTTTCGCAATTCGTCACGAGCCTGCTTCACGCCCTGGTCCAGCTCGGCAATGTCATTGTCGCGGCGCTCGTTGCGTTGGAGTTGTGGCTGCGCGGACAACTCGCACAGATGGGCCTGCCGCCGCTGATGCAGACAGTCGTTATGCTCGCGCTCGCCGCGCTGCTGATCATAGGATCGCTACGGTTGTTTGGCGGACTGATCCGAGTGATCGTGGTGCTGGTGCTGATATTGATCGCTCTCCACATCCTGCTGCCGGCGCTACCGCATTGACGGCCTCGTCCTGAAACCTGCAGCGGTCCACTTCAGCTTAGCGAGCGTAACCGTTATTTCCTTGATCGCGAGAATAACCGTTATTCCCTTGATCGCTGTATGATGGCTGGGCGCGACTGTTATCGTTCCCGTTGTTGTAATCCCTGTTGTCATTGGGTGAGAGCTGCCGAGAGCCGCGGTTGGAACTTTCGCCGCGGCCAGAGTGCTCCGACCCAGAGTGCTCCGACTGCGCTTCGTCCTGCCGACCCTTCTGATAACCCCGCTGGAAAGCGTCCTGCAAAGCTTGATCCTGGCTCTGATTGCCGGTTGTCAAACCCTTCAACAACTGCTGCACGTTCTGCGCGTGGGCGGTGATCGGCATGGCCCAGGTCAAGGCCAAGGCCGTTCCGGCCGCCGCGAAAAGAAGCCGCATGCTTGTCTCCTTCGGATAGGGCCGCTCAGAAATGGGTTCGGCCGAGACATGCTAACGCCCGCGAGGTAACGCCGATCGGATCACGATCCTGCGACAGCAGCCAGCCTTTCGGACTTCGCCGGCCATCCGATCGATCGTTATCCCATCGATGCTCGCCGGCTGTCCCTGCTCACACGACCCCGGTTTCGTGCAGGCGCTTAAGCTCGTCCGAACCTATCCCGCACAGCGCTGCCAGCAGGTCATCGGTATGTTCGCCCAGCAGCGGCGGACGGACGATCTGGGCCGGGGAGTCGGACAGCTTGATGGGGCAGCCGACGGTCTGATAGGTGCCGCGCGTCGGAAAATCGACATCGACGATCATGTCCCGAGCGCGGAGATGCGGATCGGCCAGCACCTCTCCGGTATCCTGGCAGGCGCCGCTTGGCACGCCGGCCTCTCCCAGTATCTGCATCACCGCGTGCTTGGTGTGCTGGCGCGTCCAGGCTTCGATGATCCCATTCAGCGCCTCGCGGTTCTCCCATCGGCTGTCGGCGTTGTGAAAGCGCGGGTCGTTGGCCAGTTCCGGCTGACCGATCGCCGCAAGTAACGGCTTCCACATCTGCGGCTGGGCGAAGATATAGACGTAGTCGTTGGGACCGCCCGGCGCGCATGGATAGGTTGTGCCTGGAACGGTATGCCCGAGCTGATTGCCGACGCGCGGTGGCGGCTGGCCGTGGCGCTGGTGGTCACGCAAACTCACGCGGATCAGGTTGACCACGGCGTCCTGCATCGACACCTCCACATGCTGCCCCTTCCCACTGGTGTGGCGCTGTTGCAGTGCGGCCAGGATGCCGATCGCCATGTGCATTCCGGTACCGGAATCACCAATCGCCGGGAAGACATAGGTTGGCGGGTTCTCCGGGAAGCCGGTGACGGCCATGGCGCCACCCATCGCCTGCGCGATCGGCTCGAAGCTCTTGTAGCCGCTGTACGGCCCATAGGTCCCGAACCCCTTGATCGTGGCATAGATCAGCTTCGGGTTCAGCTTCGCCAGCGCCGCATAGCCCAACCCCAGGCGATCCAGCGCGCCGGGGCCGAAATTCTCCAGCAGCACGTCGGCCGACCCGATCACCCGACGGAACAGCGCCTTACCCTCCTCGGTCTTCAGATTGAGCGTCAGGCTGCGCTTGTTGGCGTTCAGGATCAGGAAGAACAGGCTGTCGCTGTCGGGCTTGTCGCGCATGTTGGTGCGGGCGACGTCGCCGCCCTTAGGCTCCTCCAGCTTGATCACATCGGCGCCCAGGAAGCCAAGTATCTGCGCGCAGGCCGGGCCCGCCTGATTGTGCGTCATATCGATCACGCGAATACCCTGTAATGCCTGGCTCATTGTTTTCCCTTCTTGTTGTTCAGGCCACGTCCTGCAGCGTCGATCCGGTATCCAGCGTCGTCGCCCGGCGCAGGTCGCGTGGCTGGTTCTCGTCGTGCGGGCGGCCGCGATGCATGGTCCAGCGATTGTCCCAGATCACCAGATCGCCGACCCGCCAGACATGGCGGTAGACGAAGTGCGGCTGAGTTGCATGAGCGGTCAGATCGAGCAGCAGCAATCGACCATCGGCAATGGGCCAGCCGGTGATGTGAGAGGCGTGGGCGGAAAGGTAGAGGCTAGCGCGGCCCGTGGCCCGGTGGCGGCGGATCAGGCGCTGGCGGGACGGCGGGTACTGCTCGCGCTCGTTTGGCGGGAATTCGAGCAAGCCGATCTGGGCGCGCGACCAGAAGACGTCATGTTCGGCGACCAGCGGATCGATTGCCTGCCTGGTCGCGTCGGGCAGCGCATCGTAGGCTGCGCGCATGTCGGCGAATTCGGTCTCGCCATTGCCGAACGGGCTGGGCGGCGGCAGCGCGACGGCGTGCAGTAGACCCAGCACGACGGGAACCGGCATGTAGGAGGCATCGGTGTGCCACAGCCGATTGCCCAGGCTGTCCAGCCGGCGGCGGTCGGTCAGCCCCCGTATCGCGTTGTTTTCGTCGAGGTTCGAGATATCGCCGATCTGCGGGATCGCCAGCCGGCGGGGCCCCGGACGCGCGGCCGACCGGCCGATCTCCAACGGACCGAAACTGGCGGCGAAATCGCGCAGCCGCGCATCGGTCAGCTGTTGGTCACGAAACACCAGGACCGGATATGCGTCGATGGCCGCCTGGATCTCGGCGATGGTGTCTGTATGCAACGGCTGCGACAGGTCGAGAAAGTGCGCTTCGGCGGCAAAGCCTGAGTGCAACTCGTGCGCTTGCATTGGCATTGTCAGCCCTCCCGCCTTATCCTGCGGAGCTTGCAGCGGCGGCGCAAGCCTTGCGCGAAACACCGCGCCGTCGCAGGTTTCGCTGCATGCGCATCAGCTTGATCCACGCCATGGCTGCCTCGGTCCCGCCGACCGAAGAGACGTTTCGCCGCCCTTGGCCTGACCCGACCCTGATGAACCTGCTGGACGACTCGCTCGCGCCCGACCTGGCCAGTGAAGGGGCGTTGACCTTGTCAGTGACGCGCCGCGTCCATGCTTTAGCCTACGACGCTGCCTCCACCGGTTCGGATGCGGTCCTGTTCACCTGCTCGGCCTTCGGACCCTTCATCGAAGCGTGCCAGCGGGCGTTGGCGCAATTCGGCCTGGCGCGCGCCGCCGAGGCCATTGCCGCGGCGACCGGCAAAACGGTGCTGACGACGCCGGGCAGCGCTGTGAGCAAACCGCGGCATCTGTTATCACCGGCGGAGGCGGCCTGAATGATGGATCTTTCAGTATTTCGGGCGTCGCTGAGCACCCCGGCTCCACCGGCTTCTCTCTCGCTGCCGCTGCAGGCGCTGTGGTGGGACGCTAAGGGCGATTGGGGAAAGGCGCATGAATGTGCCCAAGCCGATCCCGGTGCCGCGGCGGCCGCAGTGCACGCGTATCTGCACCGCAAGGAACCGGACCTCGCCAACGCCCGCTACTGGTACAACCGAGCCGGACGAGCGCCGGTGTCGGGCAGCCTGGATCAGGAGTGGGACGAGTTGGCGGCGGCATTCCTGTCGACGTCGGACCCGGCATCCTAGCATCGCGCATCAGGGGGTATCCGTCGCTGTTCGTTTTAAAGCCGCCGATTCACGCGTCGACGCGTGGCCGCTGCGTGTCCCGCGGTTCTCTGCGATCGGACACCCGCTGCCTGTTTCAGTGACCTGCTTATTGCCCTGGCTGCGCTGGCCGATCTAACGAACTTCGGGCGGCGCGCCAAAACGGCCCGAAGGTCGCGAATGGCTGGAGCGAGATGCACGTCGAGACCGCTTTTCCGATGGCCAGCAAACGTGATGTTGGAGAGCTCTTCCGACCACACCACACCACAGCTTGCGGCGGCGGGACGACCTCCGACTAGACGTTACTGAAATACTGTGATGTCGTCGCGGCGGCCCGATTCTTCGGCAGCAAAAGTGCAAAGGCCACGGATCGGCTTCTAAAAGTACAGCGAAGTTTAGGGTTAATAATCTTAAAGTCGACACATACCCTGACATGCAGTCCTTATCAACGCTTAGGACGGTGCCGTTAGAAAAGGTATGATGGCGGCGAGGATAACGAGAACGCGCCAAAAATGCGATATGGCGCCATTCTATGTATGTATTTGAAACAAAATTATCAGAAATAGTAGTTGAATTACGATGTTCTCCCAAGTACGTATCGCAAATACGGAAGCGCGTCATTAACGTTGTTTTAAGGCTTCGTTGTCCAAGATGTGTGGCGACCGATGACGGTGCACCCGAACCCAGAGGCTCCTGACATGTCTTGCGTCGCCGCCTCCACGCCCGGCTCGCGCCGCCTTTTGGTTGCTCAGAACAGGAGCCTACGAGTCCGCAGGTCCGCGAACTCGATGGAGCGACTGGAAGCCGATGGCTTCAGCTTGCGGCAGTCAGGGCCTGATTCTCCCTGTCTAGGAGGGCTATTGACGTCCGAGTTCGGTTCAACCTCAGACGATCGCGCTCTCACCGACGAGGCTACGGCCGCCGGGCACGACATCGACCTGCGCCAGCTTCGTCATCATACCAAGAACACGTTGCAGCGCATTCTCAATCTGATTGCCGAGGCACCAGGGCTTCGGGCCACGCCTGAAGGCGAAAAGACGGTCCAGGACCTGGAATATCGTATTTGTCTGTCGGTGATGATTTCCGACGCGCTGTTTGGCCTGACCGATGTGCCTGGATCAATGGCCGAACGGTTGCGCGGGCTTGCCGGTCCGGTGGTCTGTATGCTGCAGGATGCGGATCAGGTGATACGGGTTGGCGTCTCGGTGCGCGGGTTCTGTCCGACAGGGTTACGCGACACCGTGCTGCGCGGCGCCAACGAGTTGATCGGCAACGCCGTCAAGCATGGGATGAAGGGCCGCCGCAGCGGGCGGATCGCGGTGCGGCTGACCACTGAGGAGACCAGCACCACGCTGACGATCATCGACGACGGCTGGGGTTTCGCGGGCACACCGCACACCGGCGGCGGCCTGGCCCTGGTACGAGACTTCGCGGCCCGGCATCGCGGATCGCTGGTGCTCGATGGTGAGGACGGGACGGTCGCGAAGCTCGACTTGCCGCACGCGTTTGGCGGGTCCTAGAGCATGATCACGTTGAGCGGAACGTTCAAAGCGTGTCGATCGTCCGATCAAACAAATGGATAGAGCATTTCGATCTGCACAGTCAGGCTGAAAATGCTCTAAGGCTCCGAACGGATGGTATAGAAGGCGTGCACCAGCAGTGCACGCAGCAGTCGTTCGGGCGGCATCGAATGGGCGGCCATCTTCCGAGTAGAGCGCGGCGAACTGGGTATGTCGCCGGCCTCGGCCTGCGGCTCGCGCCATTGCCGACGCAAGCCAATCCGATCGACCTCGTTGGAACCTGCCGCCCGTTCAGCGTGTGCCGCGGCCGCCGGTCACGGACAAGGCGTCTGCCTAGCTGTTCGGCCCGCGCTCCATCGAGATTGGCTGCCAGCGCCGCAGGTGGGTGTTCATCAAAACGGCCGGATTGACACAACTCATTGGCCACCGGCCGTTGAGGATCAGCGCCAATTCCCGCCCGACATGCAGCTTGCGGGCTGGGTCGAAACGCGCCGAGGCAGAGGCGGTGTGGGCGGATAGGGTCACGTTCGACATGCCTAGGATCGGGTTGTTGTTGCCCGGCGGCTCGATTTCCAGCACGTCCAGACCGGCATGGGCGATCCAGCCTTCGGACAGCGCCTTGATCAGCGCCGATTCCTGCACCGTCGGGCCGCGGCCCGTGTTGATGAAGATCGCTGTCTTCTTCATCTGACGGAAGTGCTTCTCCATCAGCATGCCTTCCGCTTCGGGTGTCGCGGGTGCGTGCATCGAAACAAAATCCGACTGTTGCAGCACTTCTTCCAACGTGCACGGCAGCACGTCGTGCTCGACCATCACCAGTTCCTCGATGAACGGATCATAGGCGATCACCCGCAGGCCGAACGGCTTGGCACGCTTGGCCACCGCGCGGGCGACATGGCCGAAGGCGATCAGGCCGAGTGTCAGGCCCATTATGCGGGGGATCTGCAGCAGTGCGGGACGGCCTTCCCGCCAGCGACCCTCGCGCACCATGCGGTCCTGCTCGATGGTGCGCCGATGCGCCGACAGCAGCAGCATCATCGCGTGGTCGGCGACTTCCTCGATGAAGGTATGGGGACAATTGGTCACCGGCATGCCGCGCGCGGTGGCGGTCACCACATCGACGCTGTCTACCCCGACGCTGCCCAGGACGATGGCGCGACATTTTTCCGGCAAGCCGTCGACGATCTTCTTGGTGAAGCGCATGCCCTTGGCGTAGATCGCGTCGGCATCCTGGGCGAACCTGATAAAGCCGTCCTCGTCGGCCGGACCCTCGACGATCTCGGCGTCGAGCCCGTCCAGCGGCTCCATCTCGTAATCATAGCCGCCGCCGGTGGTGGTGAAGCTGGCCCCTGCCGGGGTCGCGATCTTGAAGTTTGCCAATTAGGTTCTCCTTCTTTGGACGTTTTGGTGTCGGCGTTGCCCGCTCACCGGCCGGCGATCGGGTATCGGCATTGATCTATACGCGCCGGAATACGGTTGACGTGGATGTCTGACCAGTCATCCACGGCTTCGGCGGGATCGGCTCCGCAAAACCTGGGTGGCCCGAGGCCGACCATGACATATGATCCGGTGCGGATGCTGGCGATGATGCTATCAAAGCGGCGGGTGGAATTGGTGTTCTGACGGCGGAACAAGCGGCGATGCCTGGCGTCATGAGGGCATACCGGAAGGCGTTCATTGTCTTGGCGGACGCGCGCGAACAGCCTTCTCGTTCACGTCGATCCCCCAGCCCGGACCGGAGGGCAGGATGAACTCGCCGTTCTCAATCGTCGGGACGACCGTATAGAACTCATCGCGCCACGGGGCGCTGTCGATGTCGATCTCCATCACCCGAAAGTTCGGCACGATCGCGCTGAAGGTGGCGCTGATGGCGCTGCACAGATGGCCGTAGAAGTTGTGCGGGGCGACGTTGATCTCGAAAACGTCCGCCATCGCGGCGATCTTCGCGGACTCCAGCAACCCGTTCCAGACGACGTCAACGATTGCCACATCGGTGGCGTAATGATCGAGGAACGGCTTGAACTCCCGCCGGCCGTGCAGCGTTTCGCACGAGGCGATCGGGCAGGGAGCGGCGCGCTTGATCTCCGCCAGGGCCGGCGCGTCATGGGTATCGATCTCCAGCCAGGTCAGATTGATCGGCGCCACGGCCTCGGCGATCCGCTTGAACCCTTCGGTCTTGAAGTTGAAGTTGGTATCGAGGTGGATCCCCATCTCGGGACCGACCGCCTGGCGGATGATGGACAGCTGCTCGGTCACGCCGCGGGTCAGCCGGTTGTCCCAATTAAGCTCTGGCCAGCCAGCGTTGCGCCCGAAACCGGGTGAGTAGGACGCAAGCCGCCCATCGGCCATCGGCAATATATTCGTCTTCAACGCCCGGAAGCCGCGGTCCCGCACCTCTTGCGCGTGGCGGCCCAGATCGTCGTAGGAGCGCAGTTCCGGCACGCCCATCAGCTGCGCGCTGCGCACCCGATAGGTGCCGAAATGCGACCAGTAGACCGGGATGCGCTCACGGATCGGGCCGCCGAACAAGGCGGCGACCGGGATGCCGTAGGCCTTGCCGGCGATGTCGAGCAGCGCGTTCTCGATCGCGGCGATCGCCTGCTGGTTCAGTCCGCCGCGGGACTGGCGCGTCATGACGTGCAGATACTGCGTCACCTGCTCGAAGCGGCGCGGATCGCGGCCGATCAGCAGCGGTGACAGGCCCTTGATCACGTCCGACAGGCCGGTGCTGCCAAAGCTTTCGTTGAACTCGGACCAGCCGATGATGTCGTCGCTGGTGGTAATCTTCAGGAATGAAAACATTCGCCAGCCGGCGTCGGCCTGAAACGTTTCGACCTGTGTTATCTTCATGGTTTCCCCCCGGACGTGATCGTCGCGCTACCACGCCGTGGCGGGATTTCAAGCACGGTCCGCCGCCGGCGGCAAGGTTCCCGGCGAGCTTTAAGGCATGACATCCCAGAACGGAGGCACCCCGTAATGGGCGTAAATGCCGCGGCCCCAGGCCTCATCGTTCCATGACGCGGCGGCCTCGTCCGTGTAGGACGGGGCACCCTCCAGCATGCCGCGGTCGATGTCGACAACGTAGCCGCCCATCTCGGGGTCGTATTTGAGTTTCTCCCACGGCAGCGGATAGAACCGGTCGCCGATCCCAAGGAAGCCGCCGAAGCTTAGTATTGCGTATGCGATACGGCCGCTGCGCTTGTCGATCATCACGTCCTCGACGGTGCCGAGCTTCTCCAGGTCGAGGCCATAGACGTTGGTGCCCTGGACCTGCTTCGCCGCGATCAGATGGCCCGAGGGGTTGGTGGTGTCATCGAGACTCGCCATTCGCAACTCCTGTCGCTGATGCCGGATGCAACGCATGGACCGGGAAAAGGTTACAACGTCCGTGTTTTCCGCCACCCTACAGGAGGCCGCCATGGGTAGGCATCGAGCCATTTGCCTCAGGACCGCCGGTCGGGCGTGGGATGACCCGGCGCGGGCTGCCCGGGCGTTGGTGGGCCGGACAATTGCCGCCCGGTGGACTGCCGGCTGCCCGGTAGTTGCCCCGGCGGTTGTTGCTCCTATGGTCCGGTCGGTTGCTGCTCCGTCGCTTCTTGCTTCGGCGGTCGTCGCTTCGTCATTGGTCACCCCGTCACTTCTTGTCCTGGTTTTTGTCGCCCTGGCGGTGGTGGGCTGCACCTCGGACCCGAACGCGCCGATCAATCAGACACCGCCGATCCGGCAGATGGATCATTTTTTCGACTCGCTTTCCGGGCCGCCGGCACCGGATTACGAGCATCAGCCCGGCTATGCGCCGGCCTACCCGCCTTATTGATCCGACCCGCGCTAGCGCATTTTCAGCCTGACTGTGCAGACCGAAAATGCTCTATCCCCTTGTTTAATCGGATGATTCACACGCTTTGAACGTTCCGCTCAGCGTGATCATGCTCTAGCGATAGCGTGGCGAGCGTTTTTCCTGAAACGCCCGGATGCCCTCGGCGAAGTCAGCCGAACGGCCGGCCTTGCCCTGATACCAAGCCTCGAGATCGAGCTGCTGGTGCAGGGTGTTGTGGCTCGCCGCGGCGAACAAGGTCTTGATCGCGGCCAGGGCGTCGGCGGGGGCGTGGACAAGGCGAACCGCCAGTGCCTCGGATTCGACGGCGAGCGCGGCGTCGTCTACCACCCGCCAGATCATGCCCCAGCGTTCGGCGGTAGCGGCATCGATCGCGTCGCCGAGCATCGCCAAACCGCGCGCACGTGCCTCGCCGACCAGATGGGTAAAGAAGAAGCTGGCGCCGCTGTCAGGCACCAGGCCGACGCGGATGAAGGCCTGCACGAAGGTCGCCGAGCGGGCGGCCAGCACGAGGTCGCAAGCCAGCGCGAGACTGGCCCCGGCACCGGCCGCCACGCCATTCACCGAGCCGATGAACGGCAGCCGGGAGCCGCGGATGCGCCGCACCACCTGGTGGTGGAAGCGGTCCGCCAGCGCCTGCAGGTCGGGCGGCCCGTCCGGTGTCGGCATGACGTCGGACCCGAGTTCCTGTCCGGCGCAGAACCCGCGGCCTGTCCCTGTCAGCACCACCGCGCGGCAGGCACCATCTGCCTCGGCCGCATCGATCGCGGCCAGCAGGCGGGGCAGCATGTCGGCGTTGACGGCGTTCAGCCTGGCCGGGCGGTTGAGCGTCAGCCGGCGCCAGCCGTCACGGGCTTCGACCAGGATGTCGTCTGTCAGTTGTCCGTTCCCTGGCGATTGTCCGTTCCTTGGGTCAGCCGAAACGCCGCCATCGGATAGACCCCGAGCACGCGGACCTCGGTCGAGAAGAACGAGAGCTCTTCAAGCGCTCGGCGCAGTTCGGGCTGTTCCGGATGGCCCTCGACGTCGCACAGGAACTGGGTGGCGGTGAACGCGCCGCCGATCATGTAGCTTTCCAGCTTGGTCATGTTGACGCCGTTGGTGGCGAAGCCGCCCAGCGCCTTATACAGCGCGGCCGGGACGTTGCGGACGCGGAAGACGAAGGTGGTCATCAGCTCACGCGTGGCGGGATCGACCGTCGACGCCCGCGGAGCCACGACGTAGAAGCGCGTGGTGTTGTGGGCGGCGTCCTCGACATTGGCGCGCAGGATCCGCAGGCCGTAGATCTCGGCTGCCAGGGAGGAGGCGATGGCGGCGTCCTCCTTGCGGCCCCACTCGGCGACAAGCTGGGCGGCGCCGGCGGTGTCCGCCTCCACCACCGGGGTCAGCCGCAGGTCGGCCAGGATGCGCCGGACCTGGCCAAGGGCGACGGTGTGGGAGTGGGCGCGGCGGATGTCGCTGATGGTGGCGCTCTGCACCCCCAGCAGGCAATGTTCGACGCGCTGGAATTGCTCGCCGATGATGAACAGGCCGGAGTCGGGCAGTAGATGGTGGATGTCGGACACGCGGCCGGCCAGGCTGTTCTCACACGGCAGCATGCCCAGGCTCGCCTGACCGTCACGCACCGCGTCGATCGCCGCCTCGAACGAGGGGCAGGGCAGGGTCCTCATTGCCGGATAGGCGTTGCGGCAAGCGAGGTCGGAGTAGGCACCGGGCACACCCTGGAAAGCGATCGCAGCGGTCATAACGGGTGGCTCACCTGGCTCGTAGGGTCGGCGAGCAGCGCGCGGGCACGTTCGAGGTCCTCGGCGGTGTCGACCCCGAACGGACCGTGTTGCATTCGTACGCAGGCGATCCGCATGCCGTCCTCCAGCGCCCGCAGTTGCTCCAGATTCTCGCGGCGTTCCAGCGGGCTTGGCGGCAGCGAGACATAGCGATCGAGCACCGCGCGGCGATAGGCGTAGATCCCGATGTGGTGCCATCGTGGGCCCAGCCCCCAGGGGATGGCCTGGCGCGAGAAATACAGCGCGGGGGCGATCGTCTGATCGCCTTGGAAGGCGCAGGCTGTCTTGACGAAGGAGATGGTGGTGGCCTCGATCTCGTCGTGGATGGGTACTACCAGGGTGCCGATGTCGACGGTGGGATCGGTGAGCGGGGTAATGACGTGGCGCAGGGCAGCCGGGTCGAGGGTGGGGAAGTCGCCTTGCAGGTTGACCACGACGTCATGCCGGCGGTCGGGGTCCAGTTCGGCCAGCGCGGCGTGCACGCGGTCCGAACCGGACGGCAGAGCGGGATCGGTCAGCACCGCGCGGCCACCGGCGTCGCGCACCGCGGCGGCGATCTCGGGGTCGCCGCAGGCCACGGCGACGGGTCCGATCCCGGCCTGCCGCCCGCGGTCGAGCATATGCACGATCATCGGCTTGCCACCGATGTCGGCCAGAGGCTTGCCGGGCAGGCGGGTGGAGGCCATGCGGGCGGGGATCACCACGATGGGGTTCACGCGGACCTCGCCACGAACGGGTTCACGCGGACCTCGCCACGAACGGGTTCACGCGGACCTTTCCACGAACGGGTTCACCCGGACCTGGCCACGATGGGGTTGACGCGGGCTCGGGGGCATGGAGGGTTCCTGCGAGTGGCCGGATGGGTTGTCGCCACATCAACACAAACCCGGCGCAGACGATCGGCAGGCGGGTTGAAGCGGCGCTATCGCGTCCTTATGGTGGGTGCAGCTTACGAAGGCAGCCGGGTGCGCGCAACGGCTTGGGCCGAGGTAGCCTGACGGAGGCCTGCCGTCCGGTCAGTTGGCTGGCGCGGCGGCCCGGGAAGCAAGATCGGCAACGGACAGGAGCGAGCGAAGGTGATCGAAAACCGGGCTAGTTTGCCGCACGAACCCGTGGCCGCGCCCTGATCGCGGACCTCGACCGTTATGTCGCGGCGGCGGTCGCCGCGGCCGATGCGGCGGGCGCGGTGATCGGGCCGTTGTTCCGCCGTCCTGGGGTCGCCGATGAGAAATCGGATCACTCGCCGGTGACGGTGGCCGACCGGAACGCGGAGTTGGCGATGCGGGCCGTGCTGAATCGGCTTTGCCCCGGCTGCGGTATCCTCGGCGAGGAATTCGGACTGGAGCGGGCGGAGGCGATGCCCCGCTGGGTGCTGGACCCGATCGACGGGACGCGCGCGTTCATCACCGGCCGCCCGACGTTCGGCACTCTGATCGCGTTGCTGGATGGCGACACGCCGGTGGTGGGGATCATCGATCAGCCGATCACGCGAGAGCGTTGGGTCGGCGCGGCGGGGCGAGCGACCCGGTTCACCGGATCGTTTGGCGGCTTGGTCGGGACCCGCGCCTGCGCCGAGCTTGGGCTTGCCGAACTGTCATGCACCAGTCCGGAGATGCTGGGCGCGGACCTGCCGCGTTGGCAGCGTGTGGCCGCTCAGGTGCGGCGGACCTCCTGGGGTGGGGATTGCTATGCCTATGGACTGCTGGCGCTGGGGCAGATCGACGTGATCGTGGAGTGCGATCTGAAGCCCTGGGACTGGGCGGCGTTGCTGCCGGTGATCGAGGGCGCGGGTGGGCGGCTGACGGACTGGCGGGGCGATCCGCCGCGCACCACGGGCGACGGGCGGGTGGTCGCGGTCGGCGATCCGCGGCTGCTCGGGCCGGTGGTGCAGGCGCTGGATCAGGCTCCGACGGGTGCCTGAGCGATCGAGTGTCGCCGGGCAGTGGTGCGAGGCCGCGCCGCGGGCGAGTCGTCGCCCGGTGGGGCAACAATCGATACATTCAGCGATACGTTGGAAACACCATCGTATAGTCAGAAGTGGCATGGTCGCGGCTGATCATCAAAGGCACGGTGCTGGTCGCGAAGCGGCGTTACCGCCTGCCTTCTTACCGCCTGCCTTGGCGCAGTGGCAGATTCGTGCGGTAGATCACGCGTTTCAGCGCCAAGGCCGACTCGATCGACTGCACGCCGGAGATATGGGTCAGGCGTCCGCGCAGGAACGTTTCGTAGGCGGCGACATCCGCGGCGACGACGCGCAGCAGGAAGTCGCTGGCGCCGGTCATCTCGTACATCTCCATGACCTCCGGGCAGGCTTCGATGGCGCGCTCGAAGTCGCGCAGCGTCTCACTGCGATGGTTCGCCAGTTTCACCGTCACGAAGACGTTCACCGGCAGTCCGACCTTTTCCGGGTCCAGCAGCGCGACGTAGCGCTTGATCACGCCAGCCTCCTCCAGCAGCTTTTGCCGCCGGTGCGAGGGTGAGGGCGATAGATGCGCGGCATCGCCCAGGTCCTGGGCGGTGGCGCGGCCGTTGGCCTGCAGATGATCCAGTATCGCCAGGTCCAGCCGGTCCAGCTCCATCGACGCATCCTTCACGCTGCGGTATCCCGGCTTGTGGCCCGATCCTGCCATACGGGTTGTTTTGGCGGTTTATGCCAAAAATACCGTCGCGCAGGGATCACTATGGCAAGCTTTTGCACGGCGCCGAACCTACTATGTAGTAGAGAGAACCCATAAGGGGATAAAACGCCCATGGATATTGGTCTCGCACCCTCCGACATCACCCTGGCCGAAACCACCCTGGAATCCCGTTTCGCCGAGCTCGATCGGCCGGTGCTGCTAACCGGCATTCAGGCGCTGTTGCGGCTGCTGCTGGAACAGCGTCGTCTGGACCTCGCTGGGGGGCTGAACACCGCGGCATTGGTATCGGGCTACCGGGGGTCGCCGCTGGGTGGGCTGGACCGCGAGCTTTGGGTGCAGAAGAAGCTGATGGCGGCACACGACATCCGCTTCGAACCAGGGATCAACGAAGACCTCGCCGCGACAATGCTGTACGGCACGCAGGAGATCGACGCGCTGCCCGGCGCTCGGGTCCAGGGCGTGTATGGCATGTGGTATGGCAAGGGTCCCGGCGTGGACCGTTCAGGCGACGCGTTGCACTGCGCCAACATGAGCGGCACGCATAAGTATGGCGGCGTGCTGGCGATCGCCGGCGATGACCATGGCGCGCATTCGTCGACCTATCCGCACCAGACTGAATACATCTTCCAGAACTGCTTCATCCCGGTGTTGAACCCGGCGTCGGTGCAGGACGTGATCGACCTTGGGTTGGCCGGCTACGCGATGTCGCGCTTCGCCGGTGTGTGGGTCGCGATGAAGACCACAGCGGAGACGATGGAGCAGGCCTCCACCGCGATCGTGCCATCGGTGCGAGGCTTCACGACACCGGACATGGCCCTGCCGCCGCACGGGCTGAACTTCGATCCCACGCTGCACTTTCCGGCCGACCGGGCGGAGCTGGAGCGGCGGATGATCGAGGAGCGGATGCCCGCCGTGCTGGCCTGGGCGCGGGCCAACCGGATCGACCGGCTGATCAACGGTTCGGCCGACGCGACGATCGGTGTCGTTACTGTTGGCAAGGCGCATGAGGATACGATGCACGCGCTGCGGCGGCTGGGGCTGGCGCAGCATCCGCAGATCGCGATCTACAAGGTCGGCATGACCTGGCCGCTGGAGACCGAGGGGCTGCGCGCATTCGCCCGCGGCAAGCGTTCGTTGCTGGTGGTCGAGGAAAAACGTAGCTTCGTCGAGAGCCAGATCCGCGACGCGTTATACCATCTGCCGGCGGACGAACGGCCCGAGGTTAGCGGCAAGACCGATCCGCGTGGTGGCTCGCTGCTGTCGCCGCTGATGGAACTGTCGCCGGAAAGCGTCGCCGGCGGGATGGCGAGCTTCCTCGGCCAGGCGGGGCTGAACCTGCCGGCGCCCCCCGCGCCGATCGTGGTGGACCGGCCGGACGGGCTGCTGCGCCGAGCGCCGGCGTTCTGCGCCGGGTGCCCGCACGCGACATCGACCAAATTGCCAGACGGCAGCTTCGCCAGCGCCGGGATCGGCTGCCACTTCATGGCGCAGGACGATGGACCGTGGACCCGCACCTTCGCGCAAATGGGCGGCGAAGGCGCGCCCTTCGTTGGCCTGTCGAGCTTCACCGACGTGAAGCACATGTTCGCCAACCTTGGTGACGGCACCTATCAGCATTCGGGCAGTCTGGCGATCCGCCAGGCGGTGGCGGCGAAGACCCGCATGACCTACAAGCTGCTGTTCAACGACGCCGTCGCGATGACCGGTGGCCAGCCGACCGAGGGCGCGCCGACCGTGCCCAATATCGCCGCTCAGCTGGCGGCGGAGGGCGTCAAGCGGATCGCCATCGTCGCCGATGAGGCCGATCGGCTGCCGCCGGCGTCCGCGCTGCCGGCTGGGGTGACGCGGCATACCCGCGATGAGCTGGAATCGGTGCAGACCGCGTTGCGTGACTTCGAAGGTCCTTCGGTGCTGATCTATGACCAGGTCTGTGCCACCGAGAAGCGCCGTCGCCGCAAGCGCGGCTCGATGGTGCAGCCGGACCGTCATGTCGTGATCAACGAGGCGGTGTGCGAGAACTGCGGCGACTGTTCGGTGCAATCCGCGTGCATCGCGATCGAGCCGGTGGAAACCGAGCTTGGGCGCAAGCGGCGGATCAATCCGACCAGCTGCAACGTCGACCTGTCCTGTTTGAAGGGGTTCTGCCCGAGCTTCGTGACCCAGGCGGGGCCACCGGCGGCGCCGGAGGCGGATCCGCGGTGGCAGGCGCGTGAGGGGGAGCTTGCGGCGGCGTTGCCGGTGCCGGTGATGCCGGCGCCGACGACCTGGCGCGGGCTGTTCGCCGGCATTGGCGGCGGTGGGATCGTCACCTCCGGCGCGATCCTGGCGATGGCGGCGCATCTGGAAGGGCGAGCGGTCAAGACGCTGGATTTCACCGGGCTGGCGCAGAAGAACGGTGCGGTTGTCGCGCATGTGCAGATCGCGGCCGACGAAGCGGCGCTGGATGTCGTGCGCATCCCGCTGGGGAGTGCCGACTTGATGGTGGCGGCCGATCTGGCGGTGGGCTGCCAAGCCGGCGTGCTGGAGCGGAATGCCCCGACCGCCGTCGTGGTCGGCAATCTGGATCTGGCGGCGACCGCGGACTTCAAGCGCAACGCGGCGCTGTCGATCGATGCGGCGCTGCACCGGCGGACGATCGAGAAGGTCACCGACGGCAAGCGCTCGATCTGGCTGCACGGGGTGGGGTTGGCGGAGCGGCTGTTCGGCAACGCCCAGGCGATGAACACGATGCTGTTGGGCATGGCATGGCAGCGCGGGCTGGTGCCGGTCGGCGAAGCGGCGATCCTGCGCGCGATCGAGCTGAACGGTGCCGCGGTGAAGCTGAACAAGCGGGCGTTCCTGTGGGGCCGCATTCTGGCCGAACAACCAGCTTTGATGAAGCAGATCCTGGAGGGGATGGCCGAGGGTCCGCCGGCTGATCTGGATGGACTGGTCTCTCACCGGGTTGGCATGCTGACGGCGTATCAGTCGAAGCGTTACGCTGCTAGGTATCGTGATTTGGTGCGCGCGGTCGCGGATCGCGAAACCGCTGTATCAGGGGCGGCCGGACCATTGGCCCGCGCCGCGGCCGAGGGGCTGTATCGCGTCATGGCCTACAAGGATGAATACGAGGTAGCTCGTTTGCATGCCGCCGCGACATACGGCGAAAAGCCGCAGTTCCACATGTCGCCGCCGTTGACGCGGGGCATCGACAAGGCGACCGGGCGGCGGCGCAAGATCGCCATTCCCGGCTGGGTGGGATTGCCGCTGTTCCGCGTGCTGCGGCACGGCAAGCTGGTGCGCGGTTCGGTGCTGGATCCATTCGGCTACCAGGCGGAACGCCGGCAGGAACGGGCGCTGGTCGATCAATATGTCGGGGATCTGCGCAGCGTGATCGCGGGGCTGAGCCGCGACAACCTGAACACGGCGGTGGCGCTGGCGGAATTGCCTGATCAGATCAGGGGTTTTGGGCCCGTCAAGGATGCCAACCGAACCAAGGCCGAGGCTCGGCGGACGGAACTGCTGGAGCGGTTCGCGCAGCCAACGCCGATGGCTATGGCGGCTGAGTAGTGCCTCCGACCTGAGCGGGCGCCGTCTTCCGCCGGTCGCACCCGGTCCTTTCAAGTTATCGGCACGCGCTGGTCCCGTGCTTGGGAATATGGGACCTGAACACTGGAGCGCGCGGGCACAACGTTGTCCCGCAGCACGGGAGGTTACGGCCGACTGATTGAAGTCCGGGTGCATGAAACTGACGACAGACTTGTGCCGGATCGGCGCCTCCAGCCTGTGATAGCGTCAGCTTGAGGCAAACAGGGCCTGACTCTCTTGTTTGTGAGGGCGATTTACGTCTTGCGGTGGGCGCAGCCTGGGACGATCGCGCTCTGGTGCGGGCAAAGGCGCTTGACTTGGAAAGCGGCTGAGGGTTGCCTCTGCACTTCATGTCCTTTGCGCCCAGCGCTCGCTGCGGATCGATGAGTTGATCTTGGCGCGGAACGAAAAGGCCGGCCGGGGAGGATGGAGATGGAATCGGGGTTCTACAGCGCCGAACGGCTGTCGCCGGCATGCAAGCGAGCGGTGTTCGCTGGCTGTATTGGCTTCGCCGTCGATTTCTTCGACATCTATCTGCCGGTGCTGGCACTTGCGCCAGTGATCAAATACTTCGAGCCGGCCGGATTAAGCGCGGCTGCCAGCACGACGATCTACTTCTTCACTTTTGCTGCCACCTTGTTCGGGCGCCCCTGCGGCGCGGTGATCTTCGGCCATTGGGCTGACAAGATGGGCCGGCGTCGGACGACGATGATCAGCATCACGGGGTTTGGTGTGTTCACCGCGCTCATCGGTCTGCTGCCCGGCTACGCCACCTTGGGCGTATGGTCGCTTATCCTGCTGATCGCGCTTCGCTTCATCGACGGCGTGTTCATGGGTGGCGAGTACACCTCCAACAACACGTTGGCGCTGGAGATGGTGCCGAAGGAGCGTCGCGGGTTTGTCGGCGGCTTGCTACAGGGCGCGTTTCCCATCGGCTTCGCGCTCGTTTCGGCGGTAACCAGCTTTCTGTTGGCCATCACCACGCAACAGCAATACCTGCAATGGGGATGGCGGGCGGCCTTCCTGTTCGGCGGCGTGATCGCCTTCGGGTTCCTGATGTTCTACCGCACGGTGCCGGAATCGCCGATCTGGATGGCAAGCGAGAAAAGCCAGGCGCCGTTGAAGGAGGTGTTCTCCGGCGTGCACCGGCGCAATCTGCTGCAGGTTTTCATCATGATGGTCGGCTTCTGGTTCGCCTCCCAGGTGTCGAGCATCTTGCCGGGAATCCTTATTCAGCACCTGCATCTTCCAGCACGAATGACCTCCTATATCTTCCTGGTCGGCAGCGTCATCCTATTCTTCGGCTTTGTCGGATGCGGCATGCTGAGCCAGATGATCGGCCGGCGTCGGACGATCGTGCTGAGCGGCGTCGTGGTGCTGTTCGGCGGCACCGGGCTTTACTACCTGCTGGTGGCCAATGCGCTGGCCGGAGGCTCGACACTCAGCACCGCGATCATAACAATGGCGTTCTATATCCTGATCGTCTCGCCCTGGGGCATTGTCTCGACCTATATCTCGGAGCGTTTCCCGACGCACATCCGGGCGAGCGGCTATGGCATCGGCTACAGCGCGGCGGTGGTCATTCCGGCCTTCACCGGGATCTACCTGCTGGGTCTGTCGTCGTTCATGCCTTACGTGTTCGGGCCGCTGGTGTTGCTGGTGCTTGCCGGGGTGCTGATGATCGTGGGTGGACTGCTTGGCCCTGAAACGCGGGATGTGGACATGCACCAGGCGGCGGGCGTGGCGGCATCCGGCAATGATCCCATTCCGGGTGCGGTCAGGGCGTAGCGAGACGGGGTGGCATTGCCGGCTGCACCAGCCCGGCATCGCCGCAAGGCCAGCCGTCTGAACAAGGGCGGCGGCCGGGTTCACCGAGAGCTGACACGTTGACAGGCAACCAGAGGGTGTCGGTAACGTCCTGCTTGCGCATGTTCAGAGCAGCATCATCCAAGGCAACGCCGCTGGCGTCTGCCGCACCAACATTGTCCGGTACGCTGACACCGGGTGTCGGGTTGGTGCTGTATGGCTTTCGCATGTGGGCCGCCGTGTGCCTGTCGCTGGCCGTGGCGTTCTGGCTGGAGTTGGAGAACCCCTTCTGGGCCGGCACCTCGGCCGCCATCGTTTGCCAGCCGGTGCTGGGTGCCTCGATGCGCAAGGGTTGGTTCCGACTGATCGGCACGGTAATCGGCGCCTTTGCCAGTGTGGTCCTGACCGCTTGTTTCCCGCAAAATCGAGTGGAGTTCCTGCTTGGCATCGCCGTCTGGGGAGGTGCCTGCGCGTTCGCATCCACCTTGCTGCACAACTATGCATCCTATGCGGCTGCGTTGGCCGGTTACACCACAGCCATTGTCGCCGGCGATGAACTGGGAGTTGTCGGTGGCGCGAACGGTCAGGCGTTCAATCTGGCCGTCACGCGGGCCAGTGAAATCTGCATCGGCATCATCTGCGCAAGCCTCATCATGGCCACCACCGACCTGGGCGGCACGCGCCGACGCCTGGCCGCGATGCTCCGGTCGCTGGCATCCGAGATTACCGACGGCCTGTTGACCGCATTGGAAACCCCGAGCGCTGGGCAAGACAATTTCCGTGCTGGGCGACGGGAGTTGATCCGCCGTGTCGCGGCACTTGATGTCACGATCGAACAGGCGTCGGGCGAAATAGGTCCGCTACCGTTTCGTCCGCTGATGATGCAACAGGCGGTCGATGGGCTGTTCGCCGGTCTGTCCGCCTGGAGGGTGATCGCCACGCACCTGGAACGTGACAGTCAGCAGACCGATGGCGAGCAGAATCACGCCGGGCAGAGCGCCCGGGAGCAGAGCGATCAGGAGGAAGCTCGCTGCGTGCTGGCCTGTGTGCCCGAAGGAATTCGCCAGGCGGCGGGTCACGGGAACGGCATGCCAGCTGGGGTTGACGTGCTGCGGCTTCGCGATGAAGCGGTCACGGCCACCCACCGCCTGGTCGCGCTGCCAGCCAAGACCGCGTCGCTGCGTCTGCTGTCGGATGTGGCAGCGAGAGGCCTGGGTGGCATTTCCGGTGCTCTTGTCGGCATCGCCGCGCTCAGCCGGCCGGTATCCGGCGGAACCGGTCCACGCAGCGCACGGCTTCGGGTACCCGATTACCTGCCGGCGGTGATCAATGGGATCCGGGCCTTCCTGACGATCGGCATCGCCGAACTGATCTGGATCGAAACGGCATGGCCTGGCGGGGCAGGGTTGATTTTGTTCGCCGCCGTGACCATCACCCTGTTCGCGCCGCTTGGCGACGCCGCGTTCGGCATGGCCCAGACCTTCATGCTCGGCACGGCGATGACTGCCGCATTGGCGGCGACGATTGCATTCGCGGTGCTGCCGGGACAGCCGACATTTGCCGGGTTCTGCGGCGCGATCGGCGTTGTCCTGGTGCCCGGCGGCGCGCTGTCGGCGCAATCATGGCGGCAGCCGTTCTTCACGGCCCTGGCAATGAATTTCATCCCGCTGCTGCAACCGGCGAACACCATGAGCTATGACCCGGGGCAGTTCTACAACAACGCCGCCGCGTTGCTGGCCGGGGTCGGGCTGTCGATGCTCATGCTGCGGTTGCTGCCGCCGCTGGCACCCGCAATGCGGACGCGACGCTTGCTGGCTTTGACATTGCGCGATCTTCGTCGCCTCGCCACAGGAGCGATGACCGCCTCGGTGGTTCGGTGGGAAGGACGCGTGTATGGACGCCTGTCGGCCCTGCCGGACCAGTCCCCGCCGCTGCAGCGCGCGCGGCTTGCCGCGGCGGTTTCGGTCGGCTCCGAGATCATCCGCCTGCGCCACGCGGCATCTCATTTCGAGTTGCACGCGGAATTGGCGCCCGTATTATCGGCGATCGCCCGGAGTGACAGCGCGGCGGCGATCGACGCGCTTGATTATTTCGATCGCGTGGTCGCGGCGTTGCCGACCGAACGGCCCGGCCGAGGGCCGCGGCTGCGGCTACGCGCGAATGTTCGCGCGATCGCCGAGGCGCTTGCGCTGCACGCAGCCTATTTCGACGCCAGAGGTGCGGCTTGAGTTACCAGGAGGTCAACCTGTTCGGCGTCTACGTAGCGCCGATCTCGCTGATGATGCTGGCGGCCTGGGTCATTCTGTTGCTGCTGCGGCGCGTGATCGACCGGTTCAGCCTGCTCCGATACGTGTGGCATCCGGCGCTGTTTACCTTCGCGATCTACGTAATTCTTTTGTCCTCGATCGTCCTTCTGGCAGGAGCAGTCGGCAGCTGATGGCGGATACCGTTGCTTCGGCGAACGAAACAGCCCGCGGTCCGGCGTCGCCCGGGCCGCCGCCAGGGCGCAATCGGGCTGTCGCGCCAGTCGGCAATCTGCGTGTTCTGCCGCTTTTGGTGACACTGGTCGTGCTGAGCCTGGCGGCCGTGCTGGGCTGGGCGATGTGGCAGGCCTATATGGCGTCGCCGTGGACCCGTGATGGCGCGGTCCGCGCCTATGTCGTCAGCATTGCCCCGGAAGTCGCCGGCCGGGTCGTTCAATTGCCGGTGGTCGACAACCAGTTCGTCCACAAAGGCGACCTGCTGATCGGCATCGATCCGACCAATTACGCCATCGCGGTGGAACTGGCCGAAGCCAGCGTTGATCAGGCACGTGCCAATGCCGAGAATGCCGAACGCGAAGCGCGTCGCCGAGCGCAGCTTTCGACGCTGGAAACGTCGGAGGAAGAAAAGCAAACCTATTCCACGACTTCGACAACCGCGCAGTTCAGCTACCGCCAGGCAGTGGCCAATCTGGCGCAGGCCCGCACCAATCTGGAGCGTGCGACCATTCGCTCGCCGGTCAACGGTTACGTCACCAACCTGCTCGTTCAACTCGGTGATTATGCCAATGCGGGGCAGAGCATGATCTCGGTGGTCAACGCGGACTCGTATTGGGTGGACGGGTATTTCGAGGAGACCTCGCTGGAGGCGATCCACCACGGTGACCCGGCGACGATCAAGCTGATGGGCTATCGGGACACGCTCAAGGGCCACGTGGACAGCGTCGCCCGCGGCACCTCGGCGCAGAATGTGCAGGCGGGAACGTCTGGGCTGGCCAGTGTCAATCCGATCTTCACCTGGATCAGGCTGGCGCAACGCATTCCTGTGCGTATCCATATTGATCAGGTGCCGAACAGCGTGCGTCTGGTGGCGGGACAGACCGCCAGCGTGCAGATCGACCGGCGGTAGGGCGAGCCGACACGCATGTTGGTATCGGTGGCTTGCTTATCCCCTGCCTCCGCCGTCGGCGGAACGAAAAGCGGTATCGCGCATTTAGAGCATTTTCAGCCTGATTGTGCAGACCGAAAATGCTCTATCCCTTTGTTTGATCGGATGATTCACACGCTTTGAACGTTCCGCTCAGCGTGATCATGCTCTAGACCATGGCTTCGGGCCGCATGCCCTTGGGCAGCGTGGTCAGCGACTCGGTGGTGTCGAAGTCGCGCAGCACGGCATCGTCCGCCATCTCCACCTCGGAGACCGATGCGGCATGCTTGGCCACTAGGAAGCGCGCGCCCATGTCGCCGCTGATCTGCAGGATTTCGGAGAAGAAGCGGCGGTCCCACAACATCGGGTTGCCTTGCTTGCCGCGGAACGTCGGCAGCACGATCTGACGTCCCTCATCCGGGTCATACATCGACAGCAGCCGGTCGATCATCCGCCCGGTGACCAGCGGCATGTCGCCCAGGCACACCAGGGCGGCGGCGCATTCCGGCGGGACGGCGGCGATGCCGGCCTTCAGGCTGGCCGACAGCCCGTCGGCATAATCCTGGGCATGAACAAACCGCACCGGACGACCGCCGATGGCGTGCTCGATCTGCTCCGCCTGATGGCCAAGCACCACCAGGATCGGCCGTGCGTTGGACGACAGGACATTGTCGATGACGCGCGCGATCATCGCCTTGCCGGCCTTGTCCGGCACCAACAGCTTGTTGTGCGGCGCCATCCGGCGGGACCGTCCGGCCCCAAGGACCACGGCGGCGATGATCGGTGCGCTGCGCGGCGCGGCGCCGGATCTAGGTGTGGCCGGCGCTTTCTCGCGCGGCATCGGCCGGGTTTCCATTTCCTTCAGCAGCCCGCCGACACCCATGCGCATCATGTCGCGCCCGGTGACGCTCAACCCCGCGAACAGCCGGGTCAGGACAAAGTCGATCCCGTTCAGGCTTGGGCTACGGGCACATCCGGGCAGCACCAGCGCCGGTTTCTGACCAATGCGGCCGAGGCAGATCAGGTTGCCGGGGTCGACCGGCATGCCGAAGTGCAGGATTTCGCCGCCCGCCCGGACGATCCCGGCTGGTCCGACGTCGCGCCGGTCGACCACGGCCGAGGCACCGATCACCAGCAACAGGTCAGCATCGATCGCGAGCAGGCTATCAAGCGCTCGGCCGACGGCTTCCGCGTGATGCGCACAGTGGACCGGTGGCAGCAGCGTGCCGGTCAGCCCGGTGATCCGCGCCTCGGTGATGCCGATCGTCTTGTCGGTGACGCTGTCCTTCAGGCCGGGCAACTCGGTCACGACCAGCCCGACCTTGAGATGGCGGAACGGATGCAGGGTCAACGGACTGCTGCCCTGCCTGGCGAGCGCCTCGGCGACCGACAGCACGTTGCCGGGGACGGAGAACGGAATGATCTTGATCGTGGCGACCAGGTCTTTCGGCGCCACCACGGCATAGTCAGGCAGGGTGCCGATGGTGAGCGCCTCGTCGATGGTGTTCAGCCGATCGATCCGGGCGCTGTCGATGCGCAGCAGGCCGGGAACCTCGGCCAGCAGATTGACCCGGCCGGTGGCGGCGCGGGAGCGGGCGATCAGCGGCGAGACCAACGGCGTGGCCAGCCGGTCGGCGGCGATATCCTCGGGCACGTCACCGGGTTCGAGGCGGGCGCAGATCACCTCTGACCGGCCGGCGCCGCGAAGTGCCTCGATCGCGGCGTCGTCCAGCAGCGAGCCCTTGCGGATCATCCGCTCACCGACCTTCTGGCTGTGCGCCATGATGGCGCCCTTTGCCTCCTCCAGCGGGGCCGCGCCGAATTTCATGGGGCGGGTTTCGGCGCCAAGGGCGCGTTGCGCCGGACGGCGACGATTTGGGCAATGATCGACAGGGCGATTTCCGGCGCGGTGACGGCTTCGATGTTCAGCCCGACCGGTCCCCGGATACGCGAGAGAGCATTGTCCTGGTGACCGAGGTCGCGCAGCCGTTGCAGTCGGGCGGCGTGGGTCCGGCGGGACCCCAGGGCGCCGATGTAGAACGCCTGGGATTTCAGCGCGCGATCCAGCGCCGGGTCATCCAGCTTGGGATCGTGGGTCAGGGTGACGACGGCGGTGCGGCTGTCGGGGATGAACTCATCCAGGGCCTCGTCGGGCCACTGGTTGGAAATCACGGTGTCGGGGAACCGCTCGTCGGACGCGAAGGAGCGCCGGGGATCGACCACGGTAACGGCGAAACCGCAGGGAGCGGCGAACGGCACCAGCGCCTGGGCGATGTGGACCGCGCCGACAACGATCAGACGCAGCGGCGGATTGTAGGCCTGCAGGAAGAAATCGGTCTCGCCTAGCTTGACCGTGCCACTTTCATCCCGTTCCAGGGCACGCGACGCGGCGTCATTCAGCGCGGCTGGTGCCTCCGCGTCGGGCAACAGACGCTGCTCCCCAGACGGCAGCTGGGTCGCCAGCACGACGGGACGCTTGGCTTTCTTCGCCTGATCCAGGGCAGCGAGAAGTTCGGGGGTCATGGGGCTAGGTCCTTCGTTTCAACCACCGATGAGCACGGATGCACGTGAAACGCCAGTCCCCGGCGGGTCGGGTTGCTTCCGCGCGCCGGTGCATGTTGATCCATGGTATCTGCTTGGCGTGGTGCCTTGTTCGAGATTGGGTCCGATCAAAGCGCCTTAGAGCCCGGCGGGCGGTCGCGTGAGCCGGCTTGGCTGCCATCCCGGCGTCAAAAAATCGCGGCTAGGGGCTGCGCGGCCGGGTCGCCGGTGGCGGTTTATCCCGGTCTGCACGCCGCACCTTCGGCCAAGACGGCGGGCGCTGGCTTAGCTAAGCTTCTCGACGAAGACCTTCACCTTGCCGCCGCAGGCCAGGCCGACCTCCCACGCGCGTTCGTGGCTGACGCCGAAATCCAGCAGCTGAGGGCTGCCGCTGTCGATTGTCTTCATCGCCGCGTCCGCGACCGCGCCCTCGATGCAGCCGCCAGACACCGATCCGGCCATGCGGCCGGACCTGGTCACCGCCATCTGGCTGCCGGCCGGGCGTGGCGAGCTGCCCCAGGTTTCGGTGACGGTGGCGACCGCCACTTGCTCACCGGCGGCGCGCCAGGCGGCCGCGGTAGACAGGATATCTTCGACTTCCGAAATACTCATGAATGTCTTCCCTTCATTCGAGAGGGCAGTGGGGGTGGGCGGGACAGCAGGTCGATCAGGTCGCGCAGGCTGGCCAGGTTGTGCACCGGGCGGAATTCGTCCACGTACGGCAGCATCGCCCTGATACCCTGGGATTTTGGCTCGAACCCGCTCCAGCGCAACAGCGGGTTGAGCCATACCAGCCTTGTGCAGGACCGATGCAGGCGGTCCATGTTCTCGGCAAGGCCTTTGGCGCCGTCGCGGTCGAGGCCGTCGGTGATCAGCAGCACCACGGCCCCCTGACCCAGCACGCGCTTGGCCCAGAACTGGTTGAAGGCAGCGACGGCCTCGCCGATGCGGGTGCCGCCGGACCAGTCGGGCACGGCGTGGGCGACCATCTGGAAGGCGGCTTCCGGGTCGCGGGCGCGCAACTGACGGGTGACGTTGGACAGGCGGGTGCCGAACAGGAAGACATGGACGCGGTCGCGGTCGTTGGTCACGGCGTGCAGGAAATGCAGCAGGATCTGTGCATAGCGGGCCATCGAGCCGGAGATGTCGCACAGCACCACCAGCGGCGGCGGGCGGGTCAGGCGGCGGTTGCGCGCGATGGTCAGGATCTCGCCGCCCTGGCGCAGGCTGGTTCGTATGGTGCGGCGCAGGTCGGTGACCGGGCCGTTCTGGTCCGCGCGCAGGCGGCGGGTGCGGCGCAGGTCCAGCGGCAACACCAGGCGGCGGATCTCGCGCTTGGCGTTGGCGATCTCGGCGGCACCCATCGCCTCGAAATCCATCTGCTGCAGACGCTCGTCGGCGGACACGGTCATCGTCATGTCGGTGACCGGGGGTTCGTCCTTTGGCCGCGGCGGCCTGTCCTTCTTCGACGCGAACGCTTCGGCGACCCGCCGCGCGGCCGGTGGTGCCCGCTCGGGCTTCTTGTCCTTTTGCGCGTCCAGCAGCGCCATGGCGGCAGCCTGTTCGGCCGCCGACGGGTCGCGCCAGAACAACGCGAACGCCTGGTCGAAAACGTCCTGATGCTCGTGGCGATGCACCATCGCGGTGCGCAAGGCGGTGCGGGCCTGGGTCTTGGAGGCGAGGTCGATGCGGGTCAGCGCGTTCTGCGCGGCAATGCTCTCGGCCGGACCCACCGGCAGCCCGGCGCGGCGCAGCAGGCGGGCGAAATGCATCACGTTGGCGGCCAGGCACGGGGCGGCGCGATCAGGAGTATTGGTCTGCATCGGTCGCACTGGAGCCCGATGCGGGGGTTCCGGCAAGGGCAGGTGGCATGTATTGCGGGAAGCACCATGGCGGACGATCTGGCTGTGCCGCCGGACGGCCAGGATGTTGAGCGGTCACCGCATGAGCGCGGCACCCGTCAGCAGGAGGATCGCGGCAGCCAGGCGTTTCAGACTGATCGGTTGGGCCGCAAGCCCAGGCAGCCCGAAATTAGCCAGCGCCAGCGAGCACATCACTCGGCCGGCCATCACCAAGGCGATCATGCCGGCGGCACCGAGCCGTAGCGCCGCGGCGGTCGTCGCGGCGAGGGTGAGGGCGCCGCAGAGCCCGCCGGTCCAGGCCCACCACGGCAAGCTACAGAGGCCGGCGGTTCGCGGACCCGACCGCGACAACCCGGCAGCCACCATCGCCAGCGCAGATCGCCAGCCGGATGTAGAAGACGACCATCACGCCAGAGAGCGAACCGGTTCCGGAGGCGGGGTGGGTGGGTCGGTCGAGGCGCCCTCTCGACCACATCGGTTCCAGCGCCTACTATTGCTGACGAGATCTCCGGTGCCACAACCGGGGGCAGCCCAACGCGTTTGATCGGGAGCGATGATGTCGAGTCTCAGCTATGCCGCGCCCACCTCGGTGGATGATGCGGTCAAACTTCTTGCCGGCGCGTCCGGCCTGGCGAAGGTTCTGTCCGGGGGCACCGACCTTCTGGTGCAGCTTCGGTCGGGGCGCCTGGCGCCGGAACTGATTGTCGATACCAAGAAAATTCCCGGCATGATCGGGATCCATGAGGATAATGGCGGCTTTATCATCGGTGCGGCGACGTCAGGCGCCGTGGTCGAAGCCCATCCCGGCCTCAACGCCGCTTGGCCGGGGCTGGTGGAGGCGCTGGACCTGATTGGTTCGATGCAGATCCAGGGGCGCTGTTCGCTGGCCGGCAACCTGTGCAATGCGTCCCCGGCGGCCGACAGCGTGCCGGCGTTGTTCGCCGCGGGCGCCATCGCGGTGATCGCCGGCAGCAACGGAAGGCGGGAGGTGCCGGTCGAGCAGATCCCGGTCAGCCCGGGTCGGACCTCGCTGGCGAAAGACGAATTTGTTGTGGAATTCAAGCTGCCGCCGCGCCCTGCCAGGTCGAGCGATGCGTATCTGCGGTTCATTCCGCGCACCGAGATGGACATCGCCGTCGTGGGCTGCGGCATCAGTGTGACGTTGGATGAAAAGGGTGTCTGCACCGCGGCCCGCGTTGCGCTGGGTGCGGTCGCGCCGACCGTGCTGCTGGTTCAGGCCGCGGCCGATGTGCTGATCGGGCACACGCTGGATGGCGAGACCTTGGCCAGGCTGGATGCCGCGGCTCAGGCGGCCGCGAAGCCGATCAGCGACAAACGCGGCACGATTATCTACCGCACCAAGGTCGCGGGCGTATTGGCCCGCCGCACCGCCGCGATCGCCTATGATCGCGCCAAAGGTATCAAGAACGGAAAGGCTCATTAGGATGGCCAAGACTTATGTATCCGCCACCATCAATGGCGAATCCTCGGAATTTCTTTGCGAGACCCAGCAGACGCTGCTGGACGTGTTGCGCGACGTGGTCGGGCTGACCGGCAGCAAGGAAGGCTGCGCGTCCGGCGACTGCGGCGCCTGTTCGGTGATCGTCGACGGCCGGCTGGTCTGCTCCTGCCTGGTGCTGGGCGTCGAAGCCGAGGGCACCAAGATCACCACGATCGAGGGCATCGCCCAAGGCGACAAACTGCACCCCGTGCAACAGAAGTTCCTGGAGCACGCGGCATTGCAGTGCGGCTTCTGCACGCCGGGGTTGATTGTCGCCAGCAAGGCGCTGCTGGACGAGAATCCCAACCCGACCGAAACCGAGGCGCGCTACTGGCTGGCCGGCAACCTGTGCCGCTGCACTGGCTATGACAAGGTCATCCGTGCTGTCATGGATGCCGCCGCCGAACTCCGAGGGGAGACTGTTGGATGAACTACGTCGATTCCAGTTTGAAGGTTGTTGGCACGCGTCCGATCCGCCCGGATGGCGTGGATAAGGTCACCGGCCGAGCGGTGTTCGCCGCCGATACGCGGGCGTCGGGAATGTTGTGGGGGAAGGTGCTGCGGTCACCGCACGCGCATGCCCGCATCGTCTCGATCGATACCAGCAAGGCCGAGGCGCTGAAGGGCGTGTTCGCCGTCGTTACGGCTGCGGATTTTCCGGAGATCGCCTCGGAGGAGGCGTTTGTCGGCGAGGGGCCGATGAATTTCCGTGATCTTGCTCTGAACTGCATGGCGCGGGCGAAGGTGCTGTATGAGGGGCACGCACTGGCGGCCGTCGCGGCCTCCACCCAGGCGATCGCTGATCAGGCGCTGGCGCTGATCGATGTGACCTATGACGTTCTGCCGCACGTTATCGACGTGGAGCAGGCGATGGCGCCGGACGCCCCGGTGCTGCACGACGACATGTTCACCACCGGGGTTGACCCGAAGCCCACCAAGCCGTCGAACATCGCCAAGGTGGTGACGTTCCGTAAAGGTGACGCCGAGGCGGGGTTCAAGGACGCCGACGTGATCGTCGAGGGCCGCTTTACCACGCAGCCGGTGCATCAGGGCTATATCGAGCCGCATGCCTGTCTGGCGACCTATTCGCCGGACGGTCAGGTGCAGATCCACAGCTCCAGCCAGGGCCATTTCATGGTCCGCGCCTATACCGCCAAGCTGCTGGGCATGAACATGTCCAACATCCGGGTGAACCCGGCCGAGATCGGCGGTGGGTTCGGCGGCAAGACACTGGTGTATCTGGAGCCGGTTGCGGTCGCGCTGTCGAAGAAGTCCGGCCGCACGGTGAAGATGCAGATGACGCGTGAGGACGTCTTTCGTGCCTCCGGCCCGACCTCGGGTGCGGCGGTCGAGGTGAAGATTGGTGCCAAGAAGGACGGCACCATCGTCGCTGCCAAGCAGGTGCTGAAGTACCAGGCCGGCGCGTTCGCCGGTTCGCCAATCGGGCCGGGCTGCATGTGCGGCTTCGCGATGTACGATCTGCCGAATGTCGATGTTGTCGGCTACGACGTGGTCAGCAATCGGCCCAAGGTCGCGGCCTATCGGGCGCCAGGGGCGCCGATCACGTCGTTCGCGGTGGAAAGTGCGATGGATGATCTGGCGTTGAAGCTGGGCATCGACGCGCTGACGCTGCGGGAGAAGAACGCGGCGAAGAATGGCACCAAGACGCATTACGGGCCGACCCATCAGAACATCGGCTTTACCGCCGTGCTGGATGCGGTGAAGTCGCATCCACACTGGAAGTCGCCGTTGAAAAAGGGGCAGGGCCGTGGTCTGGCGACCGGTTTCTGGTTCAACATCGGCGGCGAGTCGACCGCTCAGGTGCATGTCAACGAGGACGGATCGGTTACCGCTGCAACCGGCAGCCCCGACATTGGCGGGTCGCGCGCCTCGATCGGCATGATGGTGGCCGAGGTGTTGGGGGTGCCGGCGACGACGGTCCGCACCATCGTGGCGGATACCGCGTCGATCGGCTTTACCCATGTCACCGGCGGGTCGCGGGTTACCTTCGCCACCGGCATGGCGGCGACGCAGGCGGCCGAAAAGGTGGTCGACGATCTGAAGAGCCGCGCCGCGCAGACCTGGGATATTCCGGTGGAAGCGGTCGAGTGGAAGGACGGGGCGGCTTTCCCGGCAGGTTCCAACGCCGGCGCGTTCGAGCCGCTGGATCTGGCGGCGCTGGCGCTGAAGGCGCCGCGCACCGGTGGTCCTATCCAGGCAGAGGTATCGCTGAACGCTCAAGGAGCGGGTCCCGGCTTCGGCGCGCATATTTGCGATGTGACGGTCGATCCGGAGACCGGACGGGTGACGATTGAGCGCTACACCGCGATCCAGGACGTGGGCAAGGCGATCCACCCCAGCTACGTGGAAGGCCAGATCCAGGGCGGTGCGGCACAGGGCATCGGTTGGGCGTTGAACGAGGAATACATCTACAACGCCAGGGGCCAGATGGAGAACGCCGGGTTCCTCGACTACCGGGTGCCGGTCGCGTCGGACATGCCGATGATCGAGGCGGTTCTGGTGGAAGTGCCTAATCCGCGGCATCCGTTCGGGGCGCGTGGCGTGGGAGAGGTGCCGATCGTTCCGCCGATGGCGGCGATCGCCAATGCCATCCGCAGCGCGACCGGTTTGCGGATGCCGGATCTGCCGATGTCGCCGCCCAAGCTGCGCGCGGCCTTTGACGCGGCTGGCTAAGTCGGCGACCTGATGCCGACTGTCGTGCTCTCCTCGGGTTCCGCTGGTCAACAATTTACCGGTGGTCAGACGGAATTCGAGGTGGAGGCGACGACTTTTCGTCGGTTGGTGGTGGAGTTGGAGCGGCGGTTTCCCGGGTTGGGGAAGCAGGTCGAGGAAAGCATGGCGATCGCCGTCGACGGCGAAATTTTCCAGGATGCCTACGCGGTCGAGTTGAAGCCCGGTAGCGAGATCTATCTGATCCCGAAAATCGGTGGCGGCTGACTCTCGCGTCGACGGGGCCGATCTGCCGGTCTTTCTCGGCCATGTGCTCCGGCCGTTGTTTCAAAGCCAATCTGGAATTTTTCTGGATGGTTACATATGGCACTGATATAGAGTGGGCACATCAGGGATAACGGTGCGATGCCCGGTCCGACCAATCTTCGTGACACATTCGAACTATTCCGGTTTTATCGGCCTGACGTTGGCATCAAGCGGATGCTGCAGGACACCGGCGTTGGCGAGATGTCGCCTCGCCAGATCTACCATTCGGTGCATGGGCGCCCACCTGATTCGCTTGAGGCCGCGCTGCCGTCGGCCAACTACAATGCGACGGCGAATTTCCTCGCGGCGCTGTCCAGCATTGAATTTCAGCAGAACCTGGCTGCGCATTTTCTGCAAGCCTTTCCTGAAAAGCGCCGGCTGTTCTTCGTGCATATCCCGAAGACCGCGGGCGTCGATGTGGCGACGCGGCTGATTTCCCGGTTTCCGTCGATCAACACCAATCTGCTCGATCGAACGCTGACTCCGCGGACCGATGAAATGTTTCTGGCGATCAAGCACATTCTGCTGGAGATGTCATGTTCTGACACCGTTTTTATCTCCGGTCATACCCATCTCGGAACGTATCAGAAGTGGACCGGGAACGGGGTCCGATGCGGGGATGACGTTTTTACCGTGGTGCGTGAGCCGATGGATCGGATTCTCTCGCAGGTGAACTACGTGCTGACGCGCATCTTTTCGGAGCAGACGCCGGTGCAGCCGGATACGGTTGGCTGGCGCAAGGTCTTCAAGATCGAGGATCTGGAAATCCGCCAGTCGCCGGACCGGGTTTTCCAACTGGCGCGTCGGATCCTGCACGATCGTGGTGTCGTGGTACCAGAGATCATGTGCGAGTTCATCGGCGGAAGCGGCTTCGAGGCAGCGGTGACGAAGACGGTGGCGCACGACCTGGAGGTGATCGACCTCAGGCAGCTTGATACGTGGACCGAGCAGCGCTGGGGCGTGCGGGAGAAGACCAGGCTGAATACTTCGGAGAAGTTCGTCTCGCTGAAGGACTTTTCGGTGGAGGATATCGAGTATGCGCGCGGCATCGTGCAGGAAGACATGAAGTACTACGAGACTGTACTGGGTGCGCTTGACCGTCATGGCGGCACGTCGATCCGGGGCGTGCAGATCATGTCCTGAGGCTCGCGGCGTAGCGGTACTTCCAGCCGGTGCCTTTCTGAGGCCGTCAGGCATGATGCGTGGGCGCGGTGCCAGGGGGGCGGCAACCCGACGACATGCGAATGTGCCTGATCAGCCAGCAACCGCGTTGCGCCGATGCGACTGATGCGGTGGCTACAGGAGAGGCCGCGCGAACACAGTATTGAGTATAACGACGCGGAATTGAACCGGCCGCTTGCGGTCGGCTGTCGGTTGGTGCAAGCCCGCGCCTTCATCATGATGACCTGGAAAATCCCTGGCCTGGGTTATGGCGCCGATCATCGCGGCCGGCATGCTGTTGCCGTGCCTGGTGCCGCGTGCATCCCGCCAAAGGTTCCCAGACGGGCGGCGGCATGGGCCGGTTGCGGAGACGGCGTCCCGCATTCCACTCCGCGCGATCATGCATGACTTTGCAAGCATGGCTGCCGCGCACCGACATGCTGCCTCGCGACGAAGCTGGAGGTTGCACCCACCGCACAGGCTTGCTGGATTACCCCGCATGATCGACAAATCAAAACGAACCCGGGTCCTTCTGCTGGGACTGGCGGGTGCCACGGCTTTGACCGGCTGTACCGTGGGGCCAAATTTCAAGCAGCCCGGCTGGGCGTCGCCGGTGTCATGGTTCAGCGGACCCAAGGAAGCGGTGAGGCAGCCGCCCAGCATCCCGGTGGCGGCGCCGGTCGATGTGACCTGGTGGAGGCTGTTCCGCGACCCGGTCCTGACCGGGTTGGAGCAGCGGGTGGCGGCGGAAAATCTCGACATCAAGGTCGCCGGCATCCGCATGGCGGAATCGCGTGCCCAGCTTGGCTTTGCCCGGTCGTCGCAGTTCCCCACGTTGGCCGCCAACAGCTCTTACGTGCGCCAGCAGGCCAGCAACAACGGGCTGTTCGCGGTGATCCCCAGCGCCGCGGGTGCTACCGGCGCGAGCGGGTTATTTGGCAATTCAGCCGGCGGTGTGCGGGGGACCGGATTGGCGCCGTTCGACCTGTTTCAGGGCGGCTTCGATGCATCCTGGGAAGTCGACCTGTGGGGCGGCGTGCGCCGGTCGATCGAGTCCGCCAGCGCGTCGAGCGAGGCATCAACCGAGGCGAAAAGGTCAGCGCTGCTGTCCAGCCTGGCCGAGGTCGCGCGCGACTACATCCAGCTTCGCGGCGTGCAGACGCAATTGCAGATCGCCCGCGACAACGTTCGCACCGCGCGCCAGAGCCTGAGCCTGACCCAGCAGCGGGCCGCCGGCGGCGTTACCACCGACCTTGATGTGGCGAATGCCTCGGCCCAGCTGCGCACGACCCTGGCACAGATCCCGACGCTGCAGCAGCAGGAGGCGCAGCTGGTCAACGCGCTGAGTTTGCTGTTGGGTAAACCACCCAACGCGCTGCGGGCGGAGCTGGCGACGGCCAGGCCGATACCCCCGGTTCCGCCCCGTGTGCCGGTTGGCGTGCCATCCGAACTGGCGCGCCGGCGTCCCGACATCCGTCAGGCGGAGGCGCAGTTGCATGCCGCGACCGCCGATATCGGGGTGGCACAGGCGAACTTCTATCCCTCGCTCAATCTGACCGGCAGCTTCGGTCTGCAGGCCCTGCGGTTCGGCAAGACCTTCGACATCCACTCGAAACAGTATGCGGTGGGGCCGGGCTTGACGATCCCGATCTTTCAGGGCGGTCAGCTGCGCTCGACGCTGCAACTGCGCGAGGCACAGCAGCAGGAGGCAGCGATCAACTTCCAAAGGACCGTGCTGCAGGCCTGGCACGATGTCGATAATGCCTTGACGGCCTACCAGGCGGAGCAGACGCGGCGGGACGAGCTGGTCAATGCGGTCTCGGACGACCGGCGGGCGCTGACGCTGGCGCAGAGCCGTTATCAGCAGGGCGTGGCGGACTTCCTGACAGTGCTGGTCTCGCAAAGCAGCCTGCTGGGCGCGCAGCAGCAACTGGCGGACAGCACGACGACGGTGTCGCTGGATCTGGTCGCGCTATACAAGGCGCTGGGCGGCGGCTGGCAGGCCGACATGCCGGAGCGGAAGACGGCGGCCAAATAGGCTTCGGCGGTTCAGCGGCCGCCGGGCGGCACGGCCGGTGCGGGGGCGTCGGATCGCGCTGTCGTTTCGGCCGTTGACACCTGCGACCGTATTCGGCCTGGCCGCGAGCGTTAACCAATAATTAGTCTCCGCCAGTGATAGTCGCGGCCACATGCGGGCCCGATCAACCTTGCTCTGGGGCTTTCTGACCAGCGCCGTGGTGGTCAGCTTCGCCGGCAGGGCCGCGGCCCAGATGATGACCGGATTGTTCCCGCAGGGTGTGCCGGGCTACGGCACGGAAGACGGCGTCACCGTCGAGACTCGTCTACATCCTGAACAAATGCCGCTGGGCCTGCACGAGGGCGATTTTCTGTTTCTGCCCCGGCTGGACGAGGGTGTCGGCTACACCAGCAACGCGCTGTCCGGATCCAACCGACGCAGCAGCTGGCAGGTGTTGACCAATCCGGCGCTTGCGGTCGAGTCCGGCTGGTCGCGCAATGCGTTCGGCGCGCTGCTGTCGCTGCAGAACACCCGGTACCTGTCGCTGCCCAGCCAGAACCGGACGGATGCGACGGTGTCGGCCGGCGGGCGGATCGATATTGGCGAGGACAAGCTGACCCTGGCCGCGTCGCACATCGCGCAGCACGAGGACCGCGGTCAGCTGGATACCCTCGCCAGCGATCGGCCGATCGCGTTCACGCTTGACGACGTGCGGGCATCGTATGCGACGACAACCGGCCGGTGGAGCTTCACGCCCAACCTGCAGGCCACGAAGTGGAACTTTGGCAGCACGACGATCCAGGACCTGCCCGCGAGCCAGGCGTATCGGGACCGCGTGGTGGTGCAGGGCGGGCTGACCGTGCATTACCAATTCGCGCCGCTGCGCAGCGCTGTCGTGGTGATACGTGCGATCGGGCAGGATTACACGCGAACGCCGGGGGGTCAGCCGAACCCGAATTCAACCAGCTACCAGATGCTGGCGGGTTTGGATTACGACGATGACGCGGTGTGGCGCTGGCGGTTGCTGGTGGGCGGAGAGGCCCGGCAGTTCGCCAGCGCGGTGTATCCGCGGCAGAACACGGTGATCGCCGAAGCCGGCGTCGGCTGGGCGCCGACGGGCATGACCTCGATCAACGCGACGATCAGCCGCGATACCGAAGACGCCGAACAGGAAGGCGTGTCGGGTCTGATCTATTCCGCGGCGCGCCTGACCATCGACCACGAGTATCTGCGCGACGTGTTGTTCAAGGCATCGGTGGGGCTGCAGCGGGCCGACTTCTTCCAGGGCGGCCATCAGACCGGAACCACATTCGGGTTCGGCGTGACCTGGGTTTTGAACCGCTCGGCCAGGCTGTCGTTCACCTATGACCAGACCGACCTGCGCGGATCCGGTACAGCGGCGGATGTTTCGGTGACCGGGTACAGCCGTGGCGTCGGACTTTTGATGCTGCATTTGGCGTTATAGGCAGATCGGCTTGCGCTGTCCGACGGGATCGGTCCCAGGCGATCAGTGGCTTTCCGTTGCTGGCGGATCTCGGCGCCGTTCAGGCCATCACCCGCCTGCTGTTGGTCGGTGATCCGCGTCTTGGTCGTTTGCCGGGACATGGCGTTGACCGGTCGGCTGAACCGGCTGAGCGCTTCCTGAGATATGCGGTGAAGCAACGATCCGCGATGGGCACGATCATTTCGTGTCAAGTAATCAGCGCCAGCCTGCGGCATCATCCGCGAGCGGGACCGTGGCGACATGGCGGCCGCGGCGACGATCGCACGCACCGTCTGCAGCGGCAGACCGTTGCGCGCTCCCTTCAGCATGTAGCCGGCGATCCGTGGCGCCAGCGCGAGCCAGCGGTGACCCAGCTTCCGCTCGATGTAGAGCCGGTTCCGCACGAAATAGAACCACCGCACCGAACCCCAGCCGACGCGCTGTTCGGCCGCGGCCTTGTGGCGGATGACGATGTCGCCGCGGTAGCGGATGTGCCAGCCCAGGGCGATCGCGCGCAGGCAGAAGTCGAATTCCTCCCAGCAGAAGAATAGTTTGGCATCATAGCCGCCGGCCTGTTCCCACGCACTTCGTCTGATCGCGTGGCCGGCGCCGACAAAGGTCACGGTGTCGAAGCTTTCGCCGGCGTTGGGCAGCAGGCTGGCTGGATAGCCCCAGGATGACAGATCATCGAGGCCTGCCTCGTGGGTGACGATGCGGCAGCCAATCGCCGCCAGCCGGGGTTCGGCGTGCAAACCCGCGACCAGTTGCGCAACGGTGTCCGCCGATGCGAATTCGGCGTCATTGTCGAGCGCCACGATGGTTTGGCCGTGACCGATCGCCGAGATCAGGTTGCGTCCGCCGGCGACACCAAGATTTTCTTCAATTGTCAGCAAAGTAACGTTCGGATACAGCTGAACCGCCGCCGCCAGCTGTTCCAGCGCGCCAGGGCGAGATCCCTGGTCCAGTACGGTAACATGAGCTGAGACGCCGGTCTGACCGCTGGCCGAGGCAATCGCCGCGATCGTGTCGCTGGCGCGATCCAACGCCAGAATGATGATGTCGGCATCATAATTGCCATCGGGCGGGGTCGCCGCGCCGGCGATGAAGCGGGCTTTCATTCTGCATTCTCCAAGACCGGGATGGCCAGGTAGGCGAGCCGCTTGTTTTCCTTCCGAGCGCGGGAGACCGCGTCCAGGATCAGTCCGCAGGCGAGCGAAAGAGCGCTGAGCAACATCAATCCGGTGGACAGCACCGCGGTCGGCAGGCGCGGCACCAGGCCGGTGTGCATGAAGTCGATCACCACCGGGCTGCCAAGGCTGACGCCCAGGATCAGCAGGGTCATGGCGGCGAGGGAGAACACCTGCAGTGGCCGCTCCTGCTGGATAAGCGTCAGGATGGCGCGAAGAATGCGGATGCCGTCGGCGACCGTGTTCAGCTTGGAGCGGGATCCGGCCGCGCGGTTGCGATAGTTCGCCCGTACCTCTTGCACCGGCATGTGCAAAGCCAGGGCGTGGATGGTGAATTCCGCCTCGGTCTCGAAGCCCAGTGACAGGGCCGGAAACGATTTGACGAAGCGGCGGCTGAACACGCGGTAGCCGGACAGCATGTCGGAGATGCCGCTGCCGAACGCCCAGATCACCAGTCCGGTCAGCAACGCGTTGCCCATTTGGTGGCCAGGCCGATAGGCCTCGGTCGCCGTGCCGTAGCGGGCGGCATTGACCATGTCCAACTGGCGCTCGACCAGCATGTTCAGCATGGCCGGCGCGGCGTTGGCGTCGTAGGTGTCGTCGCCGTCGACCAGGATGTAAACATCGGCATCGATGTCGGCGAACATGCGCCGTACGACATGGCCCTTGCCCTGCAGCCGCTCGCAACGGACAACGGCGCCGGCGGCGCGTGCCTCCAGCATCGTGTGGTCGGTGGAGTTGTTGTCGTAGACATAGACGATCGCGTCCGGCAGGGCCTGATGGAAGTCCGACACGACCTTGCCGATCGCCGCTTCCTCGTTCCGGCACGGGATCAGCACCGCGACGCGCGGCTGGTTTGGGGCAAGACCGAACTGCTCAGCGATCGATTTGTCGGACAGCCAGCCGCGGTCCAGGATGTTGGGCGCGGGCTTTTCCAATGTCGCCGACATCACGAACGCTCCCGTCTAATAGGCGTTGAGCATGTGAGTGACGGCGACGAGAGTGCGGCCCAGGATCAGCAGGTCATGGCTCAGACTCCAGTTGGCGATGTACTCCAGATCGCTGTCGACGCGGCGAAGCAGTTTCTCTTCAGTATCGGTCTCGCCGCGCCAGCCGCGCACCTGAGCCAATCCGGTCATGCCCGGCTTGACGCTGTGGCGTGCGGCATAGTGGTGCGTGACGGCCTCGAACGGTTTGCCGCCGGCGCAGGTGCCCGGGGCATGCGGGCGCGGTCCGACAAGCGACATCGATCCCGCCAGCACGTTCAGCAACTGCGGGAATTCATCGATCGAGGTGCGCCGCAGCCAGGCGCCGATGCGGGTCACGCGCGGATCGCCACGGGTGGCCTGGGACCAGGCATCGGGGATTTGCGGGACGTGACGCATGGTGCGGAACTTCAGCATCACGAAGCGGCGACCGTTCAGCCCGATCCGTTGCTGCCGGAACAATCCCGGTCCGCGGCTGGTCAGGCGGATCGCGGCGATGATCAGCAGCATCGGGATGCTCATCACGATCAGGCCGGCGAGTGCCAGGACGATGTCGGCCGCCCGTTTGATCAAGACGTCGCGGGGCTCCATCGCACAGGCGGCGAAGCCGCTGTGGCGGAAGGATATAGAGGCCAACGAAGTCCCACCGCTGCTGAAGGCGACGGCTTCGAACGGGAGGGGACGAAATGCCGACATGATCTGCTGCATCGTTGGGGGTTTCGATGCGCAGAGCTTTGGCGATGACCGGTTAGGGCCGCGTTAACGGGGCACGCGGCTGTAGTTGAGGTAAATTATTTCAAAATAATCACGGCCAGTCGGTGGAACACACAACGAACTGGGAGGCGAAGGTGAACTCAGCGGAACACCAACCGCTTGGAAAGGGTAAAGTTCACGAACATTCCGGCGACCGCACCAGCGGCCGTACCGATCACCGGTTGCGCGGCGGCAACAGCGACGAACGTCACCAGGATCACGTAGGTGCCGCGGTTCAGCACGAAGCCGACCAGGTTGGCCATCATGAAGCGGATCCATTGCCGGTGTGCCGGGCCGGAGCCAAGCCCGCGGAAGGTCCAGAGCCGGTTGAGCATCCAGTTCCCGGACGCGGCCGTAACATAGGAAACCATCCCGGCGCCGTACAGGCCCAGCGGATGGCGCAGGCCGTAGACGATCGCGGTGTCGATGACCAGGCCGATCAGGCCGACCATGCCGAAGCGGATGAACTGGCTGACGGCGATCAGCCGGCCGGGCGTCAGGCGACGCCTCAGTGGTGCCGGCAGCAGGCGGTCGAGTGTCGGCTGCATCGCTGGCCTGATCCGGCTGTTCGGTATCCTGGGTAACGCGGGGTGGGCGAGGACCGCAAGCAATGTCATGCGGCCTGGGGCCTTGGGCGCCGCGGGGTCGGGACACGGGTTCCGGCAACAGCGCGGGGCGGTGGTTGTGCGGCCATGGGGTGGTTTGACCCGGGGGTGCGCATGGAGCAGGCCCGGGGCGACGGCTTGACAGCGGCGGAGCCAACGGCTCGATGACCGGATGGGGACGAACCGGATCTTGACATGATCATCGGCACCGCCGGCCATGTGGATCACGGCAAGACGGCTCTGGTCAAAGCTCTGACCGGGGTCGATGCCGATCGTCTGGCCGAGGAGAAGCGACGCGGGATCACCATCGATCTGGGCTACGCGTACAGCGGCGAGCTGGGCTTCATCGACGTGCCGGGGCACGAGCGCTTCGTCCACACGATGTTGGCTGGCGCCAGCGGCATCGACAGCGCGCTGCTGGTGGTAGCGTTGCCCGAGGGCATCAGGCCGCAGACCCGAGAGCACCTGCAGATCCTGTCGCTGCTGGGGATCGAGCATGGCGTGGTGGCGCTGACCAAGGCCGATCTGGCGGTGGAGCGCATTCCCGAAGTCGCCGCCGAACTGCACGCTCTGCTGGCGGGGACGCCGCTGTCAGGCACCGTGATCATCCCGGTTTCGGCGGTGACCGGGCAGGGGATCAACGCGCTGCGTGCGGCGTTGCGCGACGCGCCGGCGCGTGGGCGGGACCTGGACGGCTATCCTAGGCTGGCGGTGGACCGGGCGTTCAGCCTGTCCGGCGCCGGTTTGGTGGTGACCGGCACGCTGGTCAGCGGGCGCATCGCGGTGGAGGACCGGCTGGTGCTGTCGCCTGGGGGGCAGGAGCTGCGGGTGCGCGGGCTACATGCGCAGAACAAATCCGCGGCCGAGGCGGTGGCTGGGCAGCGTGTCGCGTTGAACATCACCGGTCCTCGGTTATCGAAGGACGTCGTGACCCGGGGTGATTGGGTGCTGCATCCGGATATTCATGTCCCGGTAACCGCGATCGACGCGCGGATATCGCTGCTGGCGGACGCGCCTCGGGCAATGCGGCAAGGCACCCAGGTGCACCTGCACCTGGGTGCCGCGCATGTGATGGCTCGGGTGTCGCTGCTGGATCAGGAGCGGCTGGAACCGGGGCAGGTGGCGGCGGCACGGCTGACGTTGCAGCAGCCGATCGGGGCATTGGCGCGGGACCGGATCGTGCTGCGCGACAACGCGGCCACCTGCACGATCGGCGGCGGTGTCGTTCTGGACCCGTTTCCGCCGCGTCGTGGCCGGCGGACCGCGGTGCGGCTGGCGCAACTCACGACGCTGACTGAGGCGGATCCGGTCCAGGCGCTGCGTGGGCTGCTGAACGTCGCTCCGGGATGGGTGGCGCAGGACCTGTTCATGGGCGCGCGCAATATCCGGCAAGACCGCCGCGCAGCGCTGGTCGCGGCGGTGCCGGCGGTCGCGGCTGGCGGGCTGATCCTGTCGCCGGCGGCCTTTGAACGCGTGCGCGAGGCTGTTCGGACAGCGCTGTCGGAGCATCATCGTGCCGCCCCGGAATTGCCGGGGTTGCAGCCCGAGCGGCTGCGGCTGCTGGTGGCGGGGGCGCCGCCGGCGGTCGGTTTCCTGGGTATCCTGGACGCGTTGCTGCGCGAGGCTGTGATCGCCCGCGACGGACCGTGGTTCCGCCTGCCCGGTCACCGCATCGCCCTGTCGCCGCAGGACGAAAAGCTGTGGCATGCGGCGAGGCCGATGATCGAGGCAGCGCGGTTCCGGCCGCCCAGGGTGCGGGATATCGCAACGGTGCTGAAGCTGTCGGAGCCGGCGACACGGGTGACGTTCAAGCGGTTGATGCGGATGGGACAGATTGTGGAGATCGCGCCGGACCACTTCTTCATGCGCCAGGCGGTGGCGGAAATGGCGGCGATCGCGGCCGAGGTCGCGGATGTCGATGGGCTGCTGACAGCGGCGGCGTTTCGCGATCGGCTGGATAACGGGCGGAAGGTGGCGATCCAGATCCTGGAGTTCTTCGACAAGGTAGGGGTCACCATCCGGTCGGGCGACACGCGTAAGGTCAGGCGGGACCGGCTTGCTTTGTTCGGCCCGGTCGAGGCGCCGGACAGTTGTTAAAGCCTGTTCTCTCGGCACGCGCGCCGGCTTGACCGGCGAGCGAGCACGCGAGCGACGGTCCAGCCTGTCAAGCCGCCTGTGCGAATGCGTTACGCACCTCGCGCGCTTTGGCATCCAGCCGGACCAGCCGCTTGCGAGCGAGCGCGGTGCGGCCCAGCTTCTTGGGCTTGCCGGCCAATGGGCGAATCTCAGAGCAAGCATTCAGGCTTTAGGTGGCCCGGCAAACCCGGGGTCCGTCGCCGGTGCGACCTTGGTGGAGGAAATTGGGCGCTGTCAGGCCGAACGGAACCAGCGCGGCCCTGCGCCCATTGTTTTGATAGCCAACTTTGGCAGCCAAACGGTTTCAGTCGGGCCGCCGTCGCGGTGGTCGAGCCGGCTGGAGCGGCGCCTATGGTTGTCGCGACGCCAGCACGCGAAGCCCGTGCCTTCTTGCCGTCGAAACCGCGCCCAAAGCACTTGCGGGACGATCCAGCAGCTTCAAACGCTCCCGTATCCGGTTAACGCTCACGCGCGGTTCACGCACATAGCCGGCATAGCCGGACATCCCGACAACGAAGGCCACTTCCAGAAACAGATCATTCGACTTCACCCCCAACGAGTTCGACCCGGAGTCGATGACCAGTGAGCAGATCACCAGCAGCCACCCGTTGACGTTACGGGAAACTCGCCCGAGGTGGTACAGGAACATCCCGAACACCACCAGGAACACGCCAAACCCGATCAGGCCAAGGTCCAGCAGCATGAGGATCCAGAAATTCTCGATGTCGGTTGAATTGCCGCCGAGGCCGATCTGATATTTAAGGATCGTCATGTCGTCGTGGGATATGCCGAACAGCCAGTTCTTCAGAGTTAGGTGTCTAAAGATCTCCAGCATGGTGCTGCGCGCTTCGGCACTGCCATCGATGTACAGCGTATCCATGATGCGGTCGGCGATGGAGGTCTGGGTGACGATCACGGCGATGACGATGGGAATGATGACTGCGCCGGCGATGACCGCGAACAGGAAATCGAGCTTGAGGTCGCGTCGGATGATGCCGCGGAAGAGGTTATAGAGCGCCGCCAGGACGGTGACCGACAGCGTCACCCCAAGTGCGGTTCGTCCGCCGTAGGCCAGCAGGCCGATCAGCAGGATGCCAAAGATCGGGCCGGCGAAGATGAAGCGCAGCCTCATGCCATAGAGCAGGAAGACGGCCATCGACGTGATCAGCGAGGCGCTCAGCGGATGGTTGAAAAATGCGTTCGGGCGATAATCGACCAGCGTCGTTGTCGCTGTGTCGGAGGCATCCGGGTCGATCGCGAGCGGGAACCAGTCGGTGCCGGTGGCACTCTCATAAAGGGCGATGAGCACGTTCAACACGCACAGAGCGATCAGCAGCTTCGCCAGAAAGCGCTTTTGTTTGGGATCCGCACTTTCGAGCATCAGTGCGAGCAATCCCGCTGACCAATAGCTTTCCGGATAGACCGCCGAACCGCTAAAGCCGACAAAATAGCTTCCGTAGAGAGCGAGCACCGGGATCATGACGACGAAGATGACAAGGCCGGGGGTCTCACGGCATCGCTGGTGGAACGGCATGCCACGCATCAAGACCCAGGTTCCGCAAAAAATCACCAGCACCGTGGCCGGATGCAGTTTAACCGCTTCAGGGGACAGGCCCATGGTGTTCAAAACGACGTAGCTCAGGAAGAATTGCAGCAGGATCGCGAATACGCCCAACCGAAACATCACCGTCGCCCCCCGAGGACGCTCGGATGAAGCCTGCAAAAACTTTGGTGTCAGCACGCGCAGGTTTCGCATCGTGGCAGGTTCCCGATAAGCGCGACCGCCGGACACGGAGCCGCGTCTTGGTAGATCAAGCGGTCAGTATTCTCGTTCAATGCCCGGCACGAACGCCTGGCCGCTGGCGTTCAGCCGGACCGGATGGTCCTTCGGGACATCGGGCAGGCTTTGAATGTAGCGGGCCAGAATGCCGGCCGCCCGTTCCTCCCAGCCGGATCCGCGCAGATGGAACGCTCCGCTGTCAAAATTGGTGAACGTCTCGACATCGCTCATGTTGAAGAACGGACCGGCGTCGCAGCCGGTCTTGGCGAACACCGCTTTCAGCTGATCTTCCAAGGCCCCGAGTTGCCCAGACCGGACGCGGCCTTGCTCGACCCGCACGGGCATCGGTGCCCATACGATGTTCAGGACGAAGCCATACTGCCGGCTAAGGCGGCACATGTCGCCGACGGACGCGGCGAACAATGGCGCCAGCGACAGGGTGGCCGGCGAGGCGAGACGTTGATCCTGGGTCTCGATGGCGGCCTCGTTGCGCGAAGCGGGCTCGACCGGCGCGTTGGGGTCGGCCGCGGGAGGCGGCGGATTGAAGTGCGCCGGCGCCCGCTTGAAAAGGGTGATCAGCGGTTCAAGGATCCGCTCCTGCAGGTCCATCGCCGCCGGATACCAGTCGCGCGCGTCGATGCTGGGCATGTAGGTCTTCAGCAGCGCGTGCTCCTCGGGGCGGGAGAACGTCCTCCACATGTAGTAGTTGGTGGTCTGCGGATTGGGCATCACATGATAATCGTCGGGTGCGGCGGCGATGACGACGTGCTGCGGCGGGGGATGGTTCTGCAGATACCGGCGCAGCAGGAAGAGATCGCCGGGCAGGCCGACATATTGCTGGGTTGCCAGGTTGATGACCTGCGGCAAGGGGCCGACGCCGAACTGCAACGTGGCGTTGCGGATGATGCTGTCGCCCAGCAGCACGGTGCGATGCGGCTGATGGTCGTTCAGGACCGCCAGCGCAAGCTCGTCGATGCGGTTGCGCCGCAGCGGCAGATGCGCGAGGGGGATCGATATGATCTGGCAGACCACGCCGATCACCACCAGCGCCAGCGGGAACCGGATGAACAGGAACTGTTTCCACGATCGGTTCATGGTCAGAACGCGAAATACAGGAAGCTGTGCGGCTGGCCGATGAAACCCATGACCAGCCAGGCCATGCCGGCCATCGCGAACCCCATGCTCCAGTTCGGCCGGATCCTTTCCGGCTTGGCCGACAGCGCGGGCATCACCAGGGACAGCGGCCCCAGGACGGCGATCCAGCCGATCATGTGGGCGGTGGTGCTGGCTTCGGCGAACAGGCTGAAGCTGGCGACGTGCTGGCGCAAGGTCTCGTATGGCAGGTAGGTCAGCACCCAAGCGGGCACGGCGAAGTGTCCGGACGGCAGGAACATGTCGGCCAGCATGGTGTCGGCCTGGGCGATCGAGGTTGCCCGGAAGTAGACCAGGGTGATCAGGATGGTGACCATGGTCAGCGCCCAGCCGACCAGGCGGGGCGGCGTGGGCAGCTTGGCGGCGTTCCAAGCATGGTTGATGCCGAGGCCGATGCCGTTGACCAGGCCAAACATGATGAACGTCCATCCCGCCCCATGCCACAGGCCGGACAGCAGGAAGGTCATGATGGTTGGCCACAGGGTCACCCGCAGGAAGGTCTTCAAGGCGCTGTGCTTTCGCGCCTTGGCCTTGCGCGCCGCGGCCAGCGCGACCGGCATGTAGGTATACATGGTGAAGAAACGGGTCATCGTGATGTGCCAGCGCTTCCAATACTCGATCATCGATGGCGCGGCGAACGGGATCAGGAAGTTATAGGGCAGGCGGAAACCGAACATCAGGCCGAGGGCCACCGCCATGTCCGAGTATCCGGAAAAATCGAAGTAAAGCTGCAGCGCATAGGCCATCGCACCGGCCCAGGCTTCCGGAAACGACAGGATCTGGTGTGGATCGAAGGCCAGATTGGCGAACACCCCGATGTTGTCGGCGAGGCAGATTTTCTTGAACAGGCCGAAGGCGAACAGGAAAAGCCCGGGCGCGAACATCGACAGACCAAGACCCTTGCCTTCGCGGGTGGCGATCACCTGACGCCCCATTTCCCGGTGCAGCACGATCGGCCCGGCGATCAGTTGCGGGAAAAACATCACGAAGAACACGTAGTTCAGCAGTGGCGGCACCTCGACATCGCCATCCTTGACGTCGGTCAGCAGGGCGATCTGCTGGAAGGTATGAAACGAAATCGCCAGCGGCACGATCAGACGGGCGATATGGAAATGCGTGCCGATGACGACGCCGAGGTTCTCCAGGAAGAAGTTTCGATACTTGAAGTATCCCAGCAGGCACAGGTTGAAGACCACCGCCAACCAGAACAACAATCTTCGTGTTCGGTCGTTCTGCTGGTTCTGCACGCGCACCGCTAGGAAGTAGTTCATCCCGATCTGCCCGAGCAGCAGAAACAAGAACGGCACGCTCCAGTAGGCATAGAAGACCATTGACAGGCCGACCAGGGAGGCCAGCGCGGCATGGCCGTTCGTCCAGACACGCAGCAGGTGAAAGATCAGCAGCGCCGCCGGCAGAAAGCCGACGATGAACACGGGATCGCTGAACAACATCGGCGGTCAGACTCGGCCCGCGGCCCGCAATGCGTTCTCGATATGATCAACCATCTCGCCGACGTTCTCAAGCGCGTTGATCTCTCGAGGCTTGAAGCGGATCTTGAAGGCCTCTTCACAGGCCATGATGATATTGATCTGCTGCATGCTGTCCCATGTGTCGATGTCGTTCGCGGTTGTTTCCGGCCGCAGGACAAGCTTGGGGTCGTTGAAGACGTCCTGGAATATCTGTTGCAGTTCAGCAAAAACCTGGTCTCTTGTCATCCGCATGCCCCTGGCTTAGACGATGAGCGTCCTACACACGCCCGGCTGGCGTGTGCGAATAATCTTTCCGCGACGCGTCCCCTGCTGGCGCGCGATTCCGGCCTGCCGGCGGCGATCGACCGCCCCTGGCGCAGCGATGGGATCGACCGGCGAACCGGCCAGCGGGATCCTGATCATTCAGAAATCTTTGTTCCGCGAACAATGACGCCCGCCCGGACGCACCAGCACGGTATCCGGCCGGTGTCCGGCGAGAGGCTTGAGGTGACGAATACGGCACCGGGATAGCCGATTCTGAGTTCGAAATCAGTACAATTTCGGCGGCGATAGAAATTTAGCGGGGGAATGGCGCGAACTTGTCGTACACGATCTGTTGAGCGCGATTGACCACGCCCAGCACGTTGAAGATACCACTGGGCTGATCGCCGCTGTGTGGAAAATAGCCCGCCGCCCACCAGTCTATGCCGATGCCCTGCTGGCCGGGCTTGAACCTAGGTGCGTCGGGATCGGCCGTCCGGCCGTTGGCGTAGTCGGTCAGCGTGTGTGCCCAGGCGAAGTCATTGGCTGATGTCATGTTGGCGCCCATTTCGCCGATCCATACCGGCGCGATATCCTTGCTCACCAGGTAACCCCAGACCCGGTTCATGTAGGACACCTTGAGCGGCCCGCTGTCGGGGGAGAACCCGCCAATCTCGGTCGGGTAGTCGTGGATTGAGTACACCACCTTGTCGGGTGCCGACAACCGCACCGGATCGCGTTCCGCCAGGCTGAGGTCGCCCCACGGCGCCGGCACACTGGGATCGGCGAAAGCGCGCTGGCGTTGCGGGCCTTCGCAGATGATCAGCTTGGCCGGATCGATCGCCAGGATCGCGTTGCCGACCCGTTCGTACATATAGCGGATGTTGTGGTCCGGATTGCTGCTGCCGGCCTGCCACGACGACATCGCCGCGCTGTAGGCCAGCGGTTCGTTCCAGAGGTCATAGCCGATGACCGTGTCGTTGCCCTTGAAGTGCCGAGCCACGGTCTGCCAGTCGGCGACGAAGCGGGCGTCGGTGACGTTGCCCCTTGTGTGGCAGCCATCGGTGTCGTCGCTGGCGCCACCCTGGTCATACCACAGCCCGTTGGCCTGCTGGGCGAAGCAGGGCGCGGCGAGGCCCTCGTTGAAGTGATCGTCCAGGATTATCTTCAGCCCAACCCGCCGCGCCGCACCGACCAGCCGGTCGAGACCGGCGAGCTGATACCGAAGCTGGCGATTGTTCCACTCCATGCGGATCGTATTGAAGCCGGCCGCGGCGATGCTGGCCACCTTGCCGCTGACATCGGTGAAGGCGCCGACGCTGAGAATGCGAACCGGCTGGTGGGTCGAGCTGATGATCTGATTGCCCTGGGTGGACAGCGGGCCGTCCGGCAGCAGATTGGATTTCGCCAGCGCGGTGTGGGTGCCGGCGATGACCGCGACGGCAAAGGCAAGACCGCGAGCCACGCTGTTCGGCAAGGCTGTTTTCATGAGGGTCCGGCAGCGAACTGCATACGGGGGCGTTCCTTCAGCTGGGCGCTGTGGATCTGGTCGAGGTCCCGGGTCGCCCGGGAACCTGGATTGAGGCCCGTGGTAGATCCGATGCCGGGATGCCGGCGCGGGCCCAGATACCTGTTATCGTGCACGATGAAAACCGGGCAGGTTAAATCCGGGCGCTGCGACGCGTGTGCCGGGCAGCCAGTCGCAACGCGGCATCGATCGAGCCGCCGCGCGCGTCGGATCAGGCCGGCACCAGTGCGGTAGCGGCGGCGTGGCGGCGCAACATCGCGTCGAACGCGGCGAAGACCTTGTGCATCTGCGGTTGCTTGTAGGGAAACAGGTCTGGCGGGTCCATCAGATGGACGATCGCGGCGGTGTCCGCCTCGAACACCAGCAGCCGGCCATCGCGGGTTTCCGCGCAGTCTATGGAGTAATAATCAAAGCCGATCCGTTGATGCAGGGCGTCGAACGCGGCGGCGTGGCGGCGTGCGAAGCCACTGTCGAACGCGGCCATCGCGGCTGCCTCTTCGGCGCGCTTTTGGGCCGATCCGGTCATGTCGGCGTTGAGGTAGTGCACCATCCAGTTGGCGGAGATCGCCATATGGCAGAGAAACGGTTGGCGGTCGATGAAGGCGATGCGGGACTTGCGGTAGTGCCCATCGGGGCTACTGTAGTCCTCGAACGCGGTGACGAAGAACTGACGCTCGAAGGAGAAACGGAGGTATTCGGCCAGTTCCGTCGGGGTTCGGAGCAGTGCCAGGCCGCTGCCGGCATGTGAACCGCGCGGCCGGATCAGGAACGGGTAGGGGCCATCCGGCGCCGCGAAGCCCTCGATCGGATGGCCGCTGCGCAGGTGGTCCGCCAGCGCCGTCCGCGGCGACGCCACGGCGCGCGGGCTGCATATCCCTGGCAGGTCGGCCAGCGAGCGGGACAGGGCGTCGCGCTCCAGCGCCGGCAGAAAGCGCGGATTGTTCAGCACCGGGCGCGGCCAGTTGGCGTGTAGCCGGCGCAGCCGCAGAAGGCTGGCGGGATCCGCGTCACCCAGGGCGAAGAAGGCGAGGTCGTGATTGGGGATCACCGGCGGCAATGGCCGATGCGGCAGCAGGTAGACCAGATCCAGTTGCACATCCAGATGGTTGGTCAGGAAGTCGAGCGGCGTGTTCACCATCAGATCGCCAGGCCCGACCAGTGCCAGCAGGCGCAATGTCGGGTCGCGGGGGGCTGCCACGCGGTAGATCTGGCTGGCCTCCAGGGCCGCGTCCTGCAGGTTCAGCCCCTCGGCTCGGCGAAAGGCGAGCAGCGATGCGATGGCGGCATCGTAGCTGCGGGCCGCGTCGTCCGCCGCCGGCGAATTGTCGCTCTCGGCCTGAGCTATCCGCTGCATCAGGGCGTCGTGGTCGTTGCCCCGGTAAGCGAACGTCGTCAGATCCGCGGTGCCTCGGACGATCGGTGGCACGAACGCGTCGCTGAGCACCGGCATGGCTTTATCGATGTAGGACATCGGCAGTCTCGCCTTGGGTTGCAGCACTTAGTTTCGCAGCCAATGATTAATGATTGGTTTCCGTTGGCTGCCGGGAGTGCCTCAGGCAAGAAGGTCTGTCCAAGGCCGCCGATGTGCGAAACGGTTGCGGCGCGGATAGCTGCCGGCGAGTAGCAATCGAATGGGCTGTCGGACATGCGCGCTGTGCACCTGAAGGTGCTGCGGCCGAAGATCTGGCACACATCGGGCACAATGGTGACGCCCAGTTGCCCGACCGGGACGCCAGCCAACAGCTGATTATCCTTGTTTGAGAGAAGGATTAACCTCGGAGGTTGGTTCTACGTCTAAGGATCGCGCTCCTAAAGGGTCGGTAGAAGAGTCCGCGGCTTTTTGGCTTGTGATGGCTGGTCTGCCAACATCGGGCGTCGCATCGAAGGACCGGAGGAACCACCATGGCCATCAACTATGAAAAGCGGGACGGTGTCGCGTACATCACCCTGAACAACCCGGCCAAAGCGAACATCTTGGACAAGCCGACCTCGGACGCGATCTCGGAGGCCTGGATCGACCTGTGGGAGGATCGCCATATCCGTTGCGCCATCATCACCGGTGCGGGCGACCGGCATTTCTGCGGTGGCCACAACCTGGCGCCGCGGCCGGACCTGACGGAAGAGGACCGTGAATACCTGCGTACCCAGCGCATCTACTGGCCCCTGGCCGGCACTGTACATGGACAGAAAACCGGGGTCGATGGCCGCATGGGGGATCATTACCCGCGGGTCTGGAAGCCGGTCATCGCGGCGATCAACGGCTGGGCGGCCGGGGCGGGGCTGTACATGCTGCTGACCTCCACCGACATCCGCATCGCCAGCGCCGAGAACGCCCGCTTCAAGTTCTCGCTGCTGACCCAGGGCTGGCTGGGCAACGGCCCGGCTGCCAGCATGCTGATCAAGCAGCTGCGCTACATCGACGCGATGAAGATCCTGCTGACCGATGAGGCGTTCGACGCGCAGGAAGCGCTGCGGGTTGGCCTGGTCAACGAGGTCGTCCCGCACGCTCAGCTGATGGATCGCGCCGAGAAGCTGGCCCGCCACATCATCACCCTGCCGCCGGCCGCCGTGCGCATGATGAAGGAGTTCGTGGTCCGCTTCGGCGATCTGCCGGACGACCAGGCGTGGCACGTGCAGAACCTGATCAACTCATTGCTGATCCAGACGACGGTGGACGGCGAGGAAGGTCGCAAGGCGTTCAACGAAAAGCGCCCGCCGGCGTTTACCGGCACGTTGCGCAAACGCGGCGAGCCGTGGCCGGAACCGTCCGAAGAAGACGCCAGGCGGCTGGACGAGGCTTATCGCAGCGGGGAGTTCTAGAGCATGATCACGCTGAGCGGAACGTTCAAAGCGTGTGAATCATCCGATCAAACAGAGGGATAGAGCATTTTCGGTCTGCACAGTCAGGCTGAAAATGCTCCAAGCGGCCGCTCATTCCATCCATGACCGGTGCCGGGCAGCTCGCTGTGCTGAACGGGCCAGTCTTCGACCGCCGAGAAACCTGAGACGCGCAGCTGGTAAGCACACTGATCGGGGTCGCCGGTAGTGAGCCGAGGATCCTGAGCAGCCAATAGGATCGCCAGATCAGCGCTGGCAAGATCCGTTTGCCCGGGCTGATCACAAAATCGGCAGTCTCTACCGGCGCGCGATCACCGCGATGGGTCCACCGCCGTTTGGTCCCTGGTGTTCGGCGCCGCCGGAGACGAACAGGTCGGTTCGTCCCACCACCCCTGCCAGCACGCCACCGACCAGCGCCCGCGCGTGTCGTGTGGCATTGACGTCGCTGTCGTCCAGCATGATGTGGCGCACACCACGGATCCGCCCGGTGGTCGACGGATCGGCTTTCGCCAGCACCGCCAGCACGGCCTCGCGTGCAACATCATCCACCTGACCGGAGGCGCTTACGCCGACATCCGCCAATGCGCCGACCACAGCGGGAAGATCGATCGCGTCGCGCATTACACGATGTCCGATGATCGCATTGCTTGCCCAGGACGCGCTGTTGCCCAGCACGATGACCTCGTTATGCATCAATTCGATTCCGGCCGAGGTGCTGGCTCGGCCCGACCATAGATCGAGGCGGCGGCACACCACGTCGTCGTCAAGTGCCCCGGGGTCCACTTCGTGCAGGGCCAGCGCGACGCCGAGTGCCGAGGCGCCGCGCGAGTAGCCCATCGACTTGTAGCTATCGCCGGTTAGCGTGGGTTGCCCGCGCGAAGCCGCCTCGATAATGCGGTCCGCCGTCAGCAACGGACACTTGACCTGCACGTAGTGGACGTCCTCCGGCCGGCTGATGCCGGCATGCGCCATCGCTCTGGCGACGGCCTCGGCGGTTGCGTTGATCTGGGCGCGGCGGCCGATCTCCTCCGGGCGGAAGGCGCGGGTGACATTGGTGCCGATCGCCAGGCTGTGGGTGGGCGTCGATCCCGCTTCGGCGTCTCGCACGGTGAAGATCAGCAGGTGCGGTGACAGGCCGCCCTCGGTGCCGCCGGACATGACCATGGCGATGCGATCGCCGGCCTCTGCCGGGGTGCAACCGAGCGTGCCGGCCAGGGCGCTCTGCAGTGTGGTGACGGCGTAGGCGCGGGTGAAATCATTGACGCACCCGTTACCCTCGGTCTTGCCGAAGATCGCGCGGATGGTGCCCGGATCAAGCGTCCCGGCGGTGATGAGGGCGAGCAGGCTGGTAACGTCGGCGGGGTGCGCCGTGGGCAGACGAAAGACGTCGCAGCAGCGCGGGGTGTCGCGGGTCATGGCGTTGCGCCTCTTTGTTTCGATGTAGAGCGTGATCCTCGAACGCGGATTCGCGGGAAAGGTGCGTCCTCTTGAAAGCCTGGCGGAGCCGGAGGAGATAGCGCGGGTTGTCTTGGTCCCGCTGTCGGACAAGGCTTTGTATGTTCATGGCGAGGCGCTGGCGCTCGATGGTGGTCAGCACGCCACCTGAGTGCCAGAGTGGAGGCTATAGACCCGTCCATGGCTTGTCGCACTTAACGTGATATCGCGGAACGACCATGCCGATACCTGTCATTCTGGATTGCGACCCTGGCACCGATGACGCGGTGGCGATCCTGCTGGCGCTGGCCTCGCGTGAGCTGAAGGTGCTGGCAATCACGGTGGCCGGGGGCAACGTCGGTTTGGAGCACACCCTGGCCAACGCGCTCGCGCTGACCGCGCTGGCCGGGTCGACTGTGCCCGTCTATGCCGGGGCGGACCGGCCGCTGCTGGGCGCGTTTACCAGCGAAACGCGGATCCACGGCGCGAATGGCCTGGGCGGCGTCGTGCTGCCTAAGGGTGGTCCGCAAGCGCCTGGGGTGGCGGCGGACGTGATCCGGCGGATCCTGCGCGCGGCAGCCGAACCGGTGACACTGATCGGCATCGGGCCGGCTACCAACCTGGCGCTGGCGCTGATGACTGAACCAGGGCTGGTCGGGCAGGTTGAACGGATCGTGCTGATGAGCGGCGCCTGGGCCGAGGGCAACGTTACACCGGCCGCCGAATTCAATGCCTGGAGCGATCCGGAGGCGCTGGCGATCCTGCTGGGCTGCGGCCGGCCAGTGGTGTTCGCGACTTTGGAACTGACGGCCCAGGCGCTGCTGACCCCGGCCGGGATCGCCGCCTGGCGCGGCCTCGGCCAGGGGCGGTGCCTGCGCGCGGCCTGCGATATTCAGTCGACCGTGCCCGCTTCGGCTCGGCTTGGCGGACTGGGCACCCCGCTGCATGATCCATGCGCGGTGGCGTGGCTGATCCGTCCGGACCTGTTCACCATCCGAGCGTGTTCGGCCCGAATGGATCTGGGTCCCGGGCCGGGCCGGGGCCGCACCTTGATCGATCGCTGGGGCCGCACCGGCGATCCGCTTGACGCCTCGGTGCTGGAGACGGTGGACGCGGATGGGCTGTTCGCTCTGCTGGGTGGCAGGCTCGCCCTGTTGCCGTGATCGTGGCACGCTTGGGTCTTTCCCTGGAGAGACCGGTATGGATCCGAACGCACTGCCCTTCGACGTCGACGCCATGCTCGCGGGGCTGCGCGAGTGGGTGGAATGCGAGAGCCCGACGTTCGACACTGCTTCGGTCAACCGGATGATGGACATCGCGTCGCGCGCTCTGGTGGTGGCCGGGGCGCGGATCGAGCGGGTCGCCGGCCGCATGGGGTTCGGCGACTGCGTCCGCGCCAGCTTTCCGCATGCGACGCCGGATGTTCCGGGCATCCTGGTGATGGGTCACCTCGATACCGTGCACCCGATCGGCACATTGGAAAAATTGCCGTTCCGGCGCGATGGAATGCGCGCCTGGGGGCCGGGCATCCAGGACATGAAGGGTGGCAACTACCTGTCGCTGGAAGCCATCCGGCAGTTGCAGCGCGCCGGGCTGCGCACCAAGCTGCCGGTGACCGTGCTGTTCACCAGCGACGAGGAGATCGGCAGCCCGTCCACCCGCGACCTGATCGAGGCCGAAGCCGCGCGCCACAAATACGTTCTGGTTCCCGAACCCGCGCGGCCAGACGGCGGCGTGGTGACCGGGCGTTACGCGATCGCTCGTTTCAATCTGGAGGCGACGGGGCGGCCCAGTCATGCCGGGGCTAATCCGGGGGCGGGGCGGTCGGCGATCCGCGAGATGGCGCGCAAGCTGATCGAGATCGAGGACATGACAACCGAAAGCTGCACCTTCAGCGTCGGCGTCATCCATGGCGGCCAATGGGTCAACTGCGTCACCACCACCTGCACCGGCGAGGCGCTGTCGATGGCCAAGCGGCAGGAGGATCTGGATCGCGGGGTCGCCGCCATGCTGGGCCTGCGCGCATCGTCCAACGAGATCCAGTTCCAGGTCACCCGCGGCGTCACGCGTCCGGTGTGGGAACCTGACGCAAAAGGCACGGCGTTATACGAGACAGCGTGCGAGGTCGCCCGTGGGCTGGGGTATACGATCAACCCTCAGAGCTCGGGCGGTGGATCGGACGGCAATTTCACCGGGGCGATGGGGGTCGCCACGCTGGATGGGCTGGGTGTGGCAGGGGCAGGGGCGCATACGCTGGATGAGCACATTCAGATCGACAGTCTGGCGTATCGCGGCAAGCTGATGGCCGGGCTGCTGATGGCGTTGGCGTGAATATGGGAACGCTCCTGACAACCCGGCCTCATGGGCATGGTCTGATGGGCGGTCCGCAGCCGACGTCGCATGTTCGCGGGCCTGGCGTGCGTGAGCGTGGCCGCGCCGTTGCTGCCAGTTTTGCCGCGGTCCGCTGCGAATTCTTGGAGATCAAGGCCGCACCGGCGAGCTGTGCCGAAGCAGCTGCTCAAGGCCAATCCTTGTAGTTTCTTGATAGCAACGATTTGAATACGTTTGTGTGGTCAGTAATTTTTACACTGCGCGGCGCGATGAATTCCGGTCATGATCTTGGATTAGAGGTGATTGTTCGCCGCTTTTACGGGATGGCCGGCTGCTGCACATATCGTGGTATGGTCGGCGGATTTTACAGTGTTGATAAGCCATTTTGGCTGAGTGGTCAGGATCGACCGCATGCCCGGCCTATACTGGCCTTTTGCTGATCTTGAAGCGTGCAACGGAGCGAGTTTTGCCGATGGCACGCGGCTTGCGACTGTGTCCGCGGGTTCATCTGCAAACCCAATTCAGGAGCAATACATCATGCGTTCAACACATCGTTCCTTGCGTCACGCGCTGCTCGGCTGCGCTGCGATGGTCGTGCTCTCGTTCGCGGCGACGGCGGCGCACGCCGAAGCCTGGGAGATCGACTACACGACGGCAAGCGGCGGCAGCGCCATGCTTGATCTCGTAACCGACAATACACTTACCAATGGCGCCTCCAACGTGGTCGGCATCAGCGGTGTACGCGGCGGTTCGGCCATCACCGGTCTATCGTCCTACGCATCCTCGGATCAGTTCCTGTTCCAGGTGGAACCGTATGTCGATTTTGCTGGCGTTTCGTTCACGACCGCTGATGGTAACGCTTACAACCTCTTTACCAACAACGGCTATTTCGAGCTGTCCCAAGCTGCCGACCCAGGCGGCTTTCCGAACAATGATCCGGCCATCAGCGGCCTTAAGGTGACCGACGTGCCGGAGCCCGCATCCATGGCGCTGCTAGGTGCTGGACTGGTCGGGATTGGCGCAAGCCGCCGTCGCGCCGCCAAGCGCGTTATGAGTGTCGCGTAGGTCTGAAACTGAATTATCCGCGGGCGCAGCGTCCAAAACGGACGTGCGCAATTCTTGTCCAAGCTTTTTCCAATTGGCGCCGGAAAGCCGCTGGCCGAACATCGGCTGATCGGCGTGCCTCTTCGACCACTGATAATGTTGTTCAGGGCTGATCTTCAGATCATGACTTGAAGTTGACCCCCCGATCCGGACTGACTGACCGAAGAGGAGTGCCGATGTTCCAGCTGGCGATCTGGACGGAGGAATATCCGACGACGTTAAGCTATGACGGCAACACGATGCTGACCGATCTGGTCGGTGCCGAAATGAATGAAGCGGCGGGTTATGGCGGCAACTACGCGGGGTTGATCTCGCTGAAGTGGAAGTCAAGGCTTGGTGACGCCTGATTCGTCGCCAGTCCCGGAGCCCGCCTCGTTGGCGCTGCTGGGCGCGGGCGTTCTGGGCCTGGACGTGGCGACACGCCGGCGGAAAACCGTCACTCGCGCCTGAGCCATCGGGCGACCGGGGCGCCTGCGGGGCACCTCGGTCACGTTCAGCGAAACCGGTCTGTGCTGGCGGATCTGCCGGCGTGGGATTCGCGAGAAGAGCGGTCGCGATTCACCGTTGCGCGGGAAAGCCGACCCGCCGAAGGGCGGTTAGCGAACGGCCATGCGTACCAGCGCGCCGGTGACGTCGAACAGATCGAGCAGCCGCGCGACATAATGATCATGCACCACAAAGCCAGGCGCTTTGGGATCGTGCATCTGCCGCTCCAGCGCGTCCAGCATGCGCTGCAGGCGCCGCTCGTGCAGCCCAAGTCTGCGTTGTATCGGATCGGCGACGACACCGGCAAAGGCTGACGCGACGGTCGACGCGGCCAGCAACCCGCCGGTCAGCCCGGCCACCAGGAAGGCTGACGGCGCCACCGGAAACAGCGTGTACCAAACCGAACCCAGTGCACCGCCCATCGGGAACGACATCACAGCGGCCCGCTGGGCGATGGCGCTGGCCAGGGTCGGGCCGAGCGACAGCGCACCGGGGGTCAGCTTTTTCAACGCCAGAGCCCCGGTGCTCAGGCTCAGCAAGGCCGTGGTGATCTCGGTCGCGGCCGCTCGGGTACGGGTGTATTCGGCCATCGCGGCTTCGAGGCGCTGACGCAGCGCGGGATCGTCGCCGCGGGCGCCAAGCGCCTCCAGCGTAGGCGTCAGCGCGGCCACCACCCGGGGATCTGACAAGATCGTTTCGGCCAGGGCGTCTCTGGCGAAGACCCGGTCATCGCAGCGGAAAGGCAGCTCAAGCAGATCGGCGTGCAGCCGCCACGCCAGCTCCTTGCCGACCGCCGTATGCACCAGCAGGCGCTTGCTGCCGAGGCTCGCGGCGACGCGTGATGCTTCGATCTTTCCGGCTGCCTTGGCCGCGAGCAGCAGCCCCACCTGCGGTGCGGCCATGGTCAGGTTCAGCGGCGCCCTCGCGATGTCCCAGCCAACCGCCGCTCGGTGTAGGCTGAGCGACCCGCGCAACGAGAAATTCCGGTCGATGAAGGGGCGAACCCGCGTGCGGCGCTGCTGGAAATAGCGGCGGATGCCGTCATCGACGATCTGGCGGGCGAGCGCCTGGTGGGTGTCTGCCTCGACCGGAGGTATTGCCAGCTCAACAGTCATGTTTCTGTCTTCCTGCCGCTTTGATCGCCCGAATAAGGATCGGTCTAAGCCGTTACGGATCATCCGGGGAGTTACAAATGTCCATGGCTGCGACCGACGACAAGGTCATCGAGACCGTCGTGATGAGGCGGGTATTCTGGCGGCTGATGCCGTTCCTGCTGTTCGCTTACCTGATCTGCTACATCAGGAGCGAGGCCGGAAGTTTTCCGCTGGCCCTGCTGCCGATCGCCGTGCTGTCGAGTGCCGGGCCCCGCCTGGGCAGCGGTCGCAGGCGGGTGATCGGGCGGCGGCCTCGACACGGCCCAAGCGGCGGGTCCGGGCCGGCCCCCCTTGGTGCGCTGTCACGACACGGGCCGATGACGGGCGGCGACGCACTGTCAGGATGGCACCGCCAGGTCGCCGGCGTGCGGGCGCGGATTTCTTCATCCCGATTAGCGAACGGTTAACGTTTGGCCAGCATTCTGCCGCTCTCCGGAGGGCATCGATGGCGGGCAAAGGCGATAAGAAGGCCTCGAAGGGCGGGGTGATCATCAAGAAGTACGAGATCGTCGAGGCCGGCCACCATGGCGGCGCGTGGAAAGTCGCCTACGCCGATTTCGTGACCGCTATGATGGCGTTCTTCCTGCTGATGTGGTTGCTGAACGCCACCACCGAGGATCAGCGCAAGGGTCTCGCGGATTATTTCAGTCCGAACAACCTGATGTCGCACGCCTCCTCGGGCACCGGCCAGCCGTTTGGCGGCCATACCGCGTTCGACGAGGGCGCACTGGTGTCCGATCGCGGCAGCGTTGAGATCAATGCCGGTAAGCGTCCGGTTGTCGATCGGACTGCCGACGGCGATGATCCCGTCTACACCAGCTTCCACCGCGCCAAGTCCGGTGATGGCGTCGGTCAGGGACCGATGGCCGACGACCAGGACGCCGACGACGCGACGGACGACAAGCCGTTGGGCCAGAAAGGAACGCGTCCGGCACCCGGTCCGGGCGGTGCCTCCGACGTTCTGCGCAATGGCCAGCCCGACGTCCGGCCGATGACCGCGGTCGATCTGGCGGCGGAGAAGGCAGCCAAGGAAAAATCCGCGCTGGAACAGGCGGCGCAGCAGATCAAGGACGCGGTGCGCGGCGATCCCGCGCTGGCGGATCTGGCAAAGCAGCTCACGGTGGACATGACCCCGGACGGGCTGCGCGTCCAGATCCTGGACGAGGTGAAGCTGCCGATGTTTCCGACCGGATCGGCGGCGCCAAACGAGCGGGCCCGGCTGTTGCTGCAAAAGGTCGTGCCGGTGCTGCTGAAGCTCAGCCAGCCGATCTCAATCGCAGGACACACCGATGCGGCGCCCTTTCCAGGGCCTGACCGAACAAATTGGGAGCTTTCGGCGGAACGGGCCAATGCGACGCGGCGCCTGCTGGTCGAGGGCGGCTTTCCCGACCGGCGGGTCAAGTCGGTGATCGGCGATGCGGATCGCGATCCGCTGCTGCCGGCGGATCCTTTGGCGGCAGCGAACCGCCGGATCGCCATCCTGGTGATGCGGCAGGCGCCGGCCCCGGCGCGAACCGGCCACGCCGCCGTGCCAAACCCGCCCAAACTCTAAGCTCATGTCATGCTGACGATCGGCGGCATGGTGATTCTGTTTGCCTGCGTGATGGGCAGCTACATCGTGTCCGGCGGCAGCATGGCGCCATTGATCGAGGCGGTGCCGTTCGAGATGTGGACCATCGGCGGTGCGGCGATTGGCACGATGCTGATGGCGAACAGCATACACGATGTCAAACATACGCTGGGCGCCTTCGGCAAGATGATCAAGGGCGCGGCCTTCCACAAGCCGGACTACATCGAGCTTCTGAGCCTGTTGTACTTCCTGGTTCGGTTGGCCAGCACCAAGGGCGCCATGGCGCTCGAAGTGCATATCGAGAAGCCCACCGAGAGCCCGGCGTTCCAGAAATTCCCCAAGATCGTGGCCAATCATCATGCCAGCACGCTGATCTGCGACTACCTGCGCATGGTCGGGATGAACGCCGACGATCCCAATCAGATCGAAGACGTGATGGCCAGGGAGCTGAAGAAGACGCTGCTCGAGGAACTGCATCCGTCGCATATCATGCAGAACATGGCGGACGCGCTGCCCGCGCTGGGGATCGTCGCCGCGGTTCTGGGCGTGATCAAGACGATGTCGCACATCGATCAGCCGCCGGCGGTTCTGGGTGCGATGATCGGCGGCGCGCTGACCGGCACGTTCCTGGGGATTTTGCTGGCCTACGGGCTCGCCGGCCCGTTTTCCTCCAGGATGAAGGGCATCGTGGAGGAGGAGGCGAAGTACCTCGAGGTGATCCGCGCGGTGTTGGTGACCCATCTGCATGGCAATGCCCCGCAGGTGAGTGTGGAATCCGGTCGCAAGATGGTGCCGACCGCGCATATGCCGACGTTCCAGGAACTCGAGGAGGCGGTGCAAGCGGTGCAGATGTAGCCCGCGAGCCAGTCCGGATCATGGCCTTGCTTGCGCCTGACCCCTGTAGGATGGGCGGATGTTGCGATGCGGCACGGCGGGGCGATTTCCCTGGCCGGATGCTGGCCGGCTTCACGTTCAATGACGACCGCGTTCGGGCCGAGAAGCCGATGCACGGTTCGGCCTGGCTGGCGTCGGTCCTTGCTGGCGGGCCGTCGCGGCCGGTGCGAGTGGCGTTCCAGACGCGCTGGTTCGGCGATGCGGTCATGTATTTGACAGCCGTTGGTCACCGGTCTGACCTGCACGTTGCCGGCGGCAACTGAATGCTCATCGCGTTACTTCGTCGCCAAGGCGGAAAGCGTCGGCGATCCGGCGAACCCGTCCCGCAGGGTCCACCAGCAGAACATCGAAGCGCACGCCGCGGGCGCCCCATTCGGGATGTTCGCCCAGGATAATCTCGCAGGCGCCGACAAGGCGGCATTGTTGGCGGACGGTGAGGGCAGTGGCCGCGTCGGCCAATGTCGGGCGGGATTTCACCTCGATGATCGACAGGATGCCGGCTTTTTCCGCCACCACGTCCACCTCCCCGGCCTTGGTGCGCAGGCGGCGGGCGCGGACGGTCCAACCATCCGCTGTCAACGCCGCACAGGCGGCCTGTTCGGCGGCGAGGCCGCTGGCATAGGCGGTCTGGCCCCTTCGGCGGCGCGCGTGCATGGCGTCAGGATGCATCGCGTTCGCTAAGATTTGGTGAATGCAGCCGCAGGGTGTCACCGACCCTTTTACACTCCCATGTGCCACAGGTAGCGAGGAGAGGTTATCATGGCCGCACCGGAAAACCTGTTGAGCCGGGAGACGTCACCGTATCTTCTGCAGCACGCCGCGAATCCGGTCCATTGGCGCCCCTGGGGCAGGGCGGCGCTGGATGAGGCGAAGGCGGAAAACAAGCCGATCATGGTGTCGATCGGATATGCCGCCTGCCACTGGTGCCATGTCATGGCGCATGAGTCGTTCGAGGACGCGGACACCGCGGCGCTGATGAACGGCTTGTTCGTCAACATCAAGATCGACCGCGAGGAACGCCCCGACATCGACCATATCTACATGTCGGCGCTTCACGCGCTGGGCGAGCAGGGCGGCTGGCCGCTGACGATGTTCACCACGCCCGACGGCACGCCGTTCTGGGGCGGCACCTACTTTCCCCCCGAACCACGTTGGGGCCGGCCGTCGTTCCGTCAGGTGCTGCAGGGTGTCGCCAACGCCTTCCACACCGGGGCGGAGGCGGTGACGCAGAACACCAAGGCGCTGACCCAGCTGTTGGAACGCCAGGCCCTTGCCTCGGTGGGCGACGCGCCCGGTCCGGCCCAGTTGGAGGCCGTTGCCCAGGCCTACCTGAAGATGACCGATCCGCTTAATGGCGGTCTGCGCGGCGCGCCGAAATTCCCCAATCCGCCGATCTTTCGCTTTCTGTGGCAGAACGCCTTCCGGACCGGCCAGCCCGAAGCGCGGGCGGCGCTGCACCTGATGCTGGAACGCATGTCGCAGGGCGGCATCTACGATCACCTCGGCGGCGGTTATGCCCGCTATTCGACCGATGAGATCTGGCTGGTGCCGCATTTCGAGAAGATGCTCTACGACAACGCTCAGTTGCTGGAACTGCTGGCGCTGGCGCATGCGCATCGCCCGGCCCCGCTGTACGCGCAGCGGCGGCGGAAACCGTCGGCTGGATGATGCGCGACATGAGCGCCCAGCGGATCGATGGTAAAGCCGCGTTCGCCGCATCGGAAGACGCCGACAGCGAGGGCGAGGAAGGTCGGTTCTACGTTTGGACCGAGGCCGAGGTCGACGCGCTGCTGGGGCCGGACGCCGTCGCGTTCAAGCACGCCTACGATGTGACGCCGACCGGCAACTGGGAAGGCCGCACTATTCTGCGCCGGGTCACGCCGAGCGGCACGCCGGATGAGGAAGCCGTGCTGTCGCATGCGCGGGATGTGCTGTTCCAGGCCAGGGAAAAGCGGGTCCGTCCCGGGTGGGACGACAAGGTGCTGGCCGACTGGAACGGGTTGGCGATCGCGGCCCTGGCTCGCGCGTCCGTCGTGTTCGATCAGCCAGCCTGGCTCGACCGAGCGCGTGAGGCGTTTGACTTCATTCTGACACACATGGCCACTGGCCCCTCGGGTGCCGATCATGACGGTGTCGCGCACGCCTGGCGGCTGGGCCGGGTGACCGCGCCGGGGCTGATCGAGGATCAGGCTGCCATGGCGCGTGCGGCATTGGCGTTGCACGAGGCAACCGGCGACGCGGCGTGTCTGCAGGCAGCCGAACGGCTGGCGAACGCTGCCAGGGATGGCTTCGCGGATGGTCATGGCGGGTTCTATTCCACCGCGGCGGGCGCGGCTGATGTGCCGCTGCCGCGACCGCGGACCGCGGCCGACAATGCCACGCCGGCCGGCAACGGCATCATGGCCGAGGTCTTGGCGCGGTTGTTTCACCTGACCGGCCATTCCGACTGGCGTGTCAGGGCCGAGGCGGTGCTGCGCGCCTTCGCCGGCGCGCCGGATCAATTGGCGGGGATGCCAACGCTGTTGAGCGCGGCGGATCTATTGGAGGAGGCCGCCAATATTGTGGTCGCTGGCTCCTTCCCTGGATCGACGCAAGCGGCCTTGGGGGCATTGCCGCGGGCGGCGTTGGGGGCGTCTGACCCCGCCGTGGTCGTGCTGCGCGCGGCGGACACCAGCGCGCTGCCGGCGGGCCATCCTGCGTTCGGCAAGGCAGCGGGACCGGGCGGTGCGGTGGCCTATGTCTGCCGTCGCAATGTGTGTGGTTTGCCGATCTCCGATCCGGCGACGTTGTCACGGACGCTGCATACGCGAGTGTGAAAGTCGTTTGCCTTCTGTCTATTTGACGCGCTGTGAGTCCGTGGACCCTTGGCTTGATCGTGCTGAATTCGTTGCACGAGCAAAGATCCGGAGACAGCCGATGGATGCAACCGCGAAGCACGGCGCGGCAGTGGAGGCATCGCCGGCCGACCGGCCGGGCGGCTTTGGGCATCGTTTACGGTAACCTTGGCACAAGCCCGCTTTGCACCCACCGGGCAATCGTTGGTTCCAGCGGGTGGTCATTCGTCCGTGGCGGAGGCGCTGGGCCAGTTGTCCCTGGTGGTCTCGGCGCTGATCGTCACCGTCTCGGTCAAATGCTGCATTTTCGTGATGCGCGCGGACAACAATGGCGAAGGCGGCATCCCGGCCTTGCTGGCCTTGGTAACCAGACGAGCGGAGCGCAGCGGTGGGGTGCTGATCGCGGCCGGCTGGTCGGCGCGGCGCTGATCTATGGCGACGGGAACACTAGAGCATTTTCAGCCTGACCCTGCGGTCCGAGGATGCGCCGCGCCCGCCGCTGCCTCACCGCGCCGAGGTTGAGACAATTAACGATGGGTTCTGGCATGTCACGGTGCGCTTCGGGTTCATGGAAGTGCCGAATGTAGTCGCCGCGCTGGCCTGCGCGCAGGAAAAGGGATGCGTAATCAATCTGGATGACGCGGTTTATTTCGCATCACACGACGATGTGGTGCGCAGCGCCGATCCGCCGCGGCTGGCTTCCCGGCGGCGGATGTTGTTAGCCATGATGTATCGCAATGCGGCCCGCACGCCTGACCGCTTCGACCGGCCGGCGGACAGGTTCCTGGAGATCGGGCGGCAGATCGCGTTGTAGGGTGGAAACGGAGACGATGGTACGGAATGATCGCCGTGCCGACAGGTCTGTGGTTATCGAACAAGCACGTAGCCAATCCATCCCAGGACACCGGCGATATAGAGGACGGTGACAAGAACCCGGACCCGGTGCGCCTGACCTTTGAACATCCGAGCGCCGAGGAACGCCACCATTGCAGTGCCCGCGAAAATGCGCGCGGCCTCGATCTGGGCGTTGGTAGCCTGATCGAAGAGCACGCTACTCCTGGGGATAGCGCCAGGGCTTATCAGGTTGTTTCGCCTCGGTGTCCACGGTCCATTGCGGCAACGCCAACCCCGGCGTCACATCGCTGAACACCATGCGAACACGGGTGCCGATGCCGACTTGGCGGACCACGTCGGGGGGTGCCAGGGCGCCGTCGGGCGTGGTCAGGTTGCCGACGACTCGCAGCGCCTCGTGGGCTGATGGCTGGCCCTTTTGGGTATCGAGATCCACCAACAGCACCATGTAGGGCGTGTGGGCCTTGAAGGCGGGCTGGATCGCGTGATGCACTTCCTCATAGGAATGGACCTCGCCTTTGCCTTCGGTCGCGGTCCAGGTGGCACGCGGACTGGCACACCAGGGACAGCCGGTGGTCGGCGGATAGCGCAGCAGCCCGCAATCGCCGCATTTCTGCAGGTGGAAGTCATGCCGAGCGCAATGGTCGAAGTAGCTCAGGTTTTCATGGTCGAGGTCGTCGATGGACAAAGACATACCAAGATAATTGCCTTGAATGGACATGATCGTTTCTCCGTCTAGATCATTTCAAGACTAATTTTGGAGCCTGGAAATGGTCTGATTTGATGATCAACGGGCTTGAACGTTCCGTTCCGCGTGTCGATGGGCTAGCCGCGCCGCATGACCATGGCGGAGGCGGTCATCGGATTGGCCCAGCCGAGGTTGGCCGTGACCTCGATATCCTTCACCTGCCGGCAGCCGCCTTCGCGGTAATCGTAGGTGTGCTGGCGCTTGCCGCCTGGGCCCAATGGGCAGGAGTCGTCGGCGTCGTGGCGAAGCTGGCGGACGTTCTCGATCACCATGTTCATGCCGTGGGTGTAGCCCTCACATAGATGACCGCCGGAGGTGTTGTTCGGCCGCCTGCCGCCGAGACGCGTGATCCCGGACGATACGTAGTCACCACCTTCACCTTTCTTGCAGAATCCGTAATCCTCCAGTTGCAGCATCGAGGTGAAGGTAAACGCGTCGTACGCACCGGTGGCGTCGATGTCCTCGGGTCCGACGCCGGCGTTGGGCCACAGGATGTCCTTGGCGTAATAGCCGCCGACGCGGGCGATGGGGCCGGCCTGGTAATGCATGTCCATGCGCGGCTTGCTGCACCGTCCGGCGATGCCCCTGATCAGCGCTGGCGTATGGCGCATGTCGTTCGCCCGCTCGGCGCGGGTGATGATCAGGGCGGTTGCGTTGTCGGTCTCCACACAGCAGTCCAGCAGGTGCAGCGGCTTGCAGATGACCCGGCTGCTGACAACGTCATCCACGGTGTAGCGCTTTTTGTAGTATGCCTTGGGATTATTAGAGGCGTGTTCAGAGTGTACGACCTTCACCATCGCAACTTGTTCCGGTGTCGTGCCATATTCGTACATGTGCCGCATGAAGGTCGGGCTGAACATCTGTCCGGCACTCTGCCAGCCGTAGGCCCGGCTGTGCAGCATGTCGCCGCCGACCGGAATCGCCGACCGCGCCCCGGTGCCGCCGATGCGGACCTGGGAGTAGCCGTTCATCGCCCGGAACAAAGCGACGCAGTTGCACAGCCCGGCCTCCATGATGCCGATGGCGATACCGATCAGCGCTTCAGTGGACGAGCCGCCGCCGACGCAGTCCATGTAGAAGTTCAGCCGGGCACCGATATCACCGGCCATGAAGGTGGCGGAGGTGCTGTCGTTGCCAGAATACGACAGCATGCCGTCGATGTCCGAGGTCCTGATCCCGGCATCTTCCGCCGCGTTGCGCAGCGCCCACGTTCCCAAGGCGCGCGTCGTCTTGTCCGATCCGCGGGTATAGGTGGTCTCACCCACGCCGACGATCGCGTACTTGTCGCGCAGGTATTTCGGTGTGCTGACATCGGTATCTGCTGGTAGCGGCATGGTCCGTCCCCTTTTTTTCGCGTTTCGGCTTTGGGAGGAAGGCTGATACCTGACCGCACTGGCGTCAATGCGGGCAGTTTGTCCTGTCAACCCAAAGTCGAAATGTCCCCTGTTTCCCAGGCGCTTGAACTGACGAACGCTGATCCCAAGCCGCTCAGACGCTTCGCGCTGCCCAAGGCACTGTTCAACCGTCTGGCGCACAAGATATGCACGTTCCCGCTCCGCAACGCTGTCCACACACCCAACACGGCCATGCGTCCCCCGATCGCAGCGGCGACCAAAAGGGGACATTCTAACTTTGGACGGTGGGGACACTCCTACTTGGGGCTAACGCCCAGCCCATCATGTCCCCGACAGCCGCGACCACCGGTTCAGGCCGGCCCGCGGCCGCCGACGGCTCAGGCAAATTACGCTGCACCGCAGCACTTGAATTTCTAAGACGACCGGTCATATCACGCCTTCATGGCGAGATGGTCATCTTCCGATGTGCGCAGCCGATTGCTTGAAGCCGGGGTTCAGGTGTTCAGCAAGTCGGGCTTCAACGGCTGCAGCGTGCAGGACATCACCGAGGCCGCCGGCGTGCCCAAAGGCTCCTTCTACAACCACTTCGAGAGCAAGGAGGTTCTCGGCGCCGCCGCGCTCGACTACTACTGGTCGGATGGCGCCTGCGACAAGCTTGCGCTGCTGCGACAGCCGGATGTCTCGCCGAAGCAATGCCTGCGCAACTACTTCGAGCGGATCGCCGCGGACATGGCCCAGGTCGGCTTCACCTGCGGCTGTCTGATCGGCAACATGGCGGCGGAGCTGTCCGACCATAGCCCCATTATCGCCGCCCAGATTTCCACGATCTTCGCCCGCTGGAGCCAACGCGTCGCGGACTGCATCCGCGATGCCCAGGCGGCCAACGAGATCTCCACCACCGCCGAACCCGAAGTGCTCGCCGTATTCGTGTTGAACGCATGGGAAGGCGCCATCATGCGCGCCCGGATCGAGAAAGACGACCGTCCCATGCGCCAGTTTATCGAGACGCTGTTTAGCATCCTGCTCCGCTGACCACGCCTGATCGTCGACTACTTTCACCAGGAAAACAGATGACCGGTCACTCCGATACGCTCGTCGTCGCCCGCGACACCGTTCCTTCAACGTTTCGCCGCCGCCCCAGGCTGTGGACCGCCGGCCTGACGCTTGTCGTCCTGCTCGCCGCCGGCGCCGTGCTGTATGGCCCGAAACTGCTGCACAATGCATCGACCGCCGCCGCCCAGCCGTCCGCGCCGCCGCCGCTGCCCGTCACTGTCAGCCCGCCCTTGCGGCGCGACCTGGCCAGCTGGACCACCTTCACCGGGCAGTTCTCGGCGGTGGATTATGTCGAGCTGCGCGCCCAGGTCAGCGGCTACCTGACCGAGATCCATTTCACCGACGGTCAGATCGTCCACAAGGGCGACCTGCTGTTCGTCATCGACCCGCGGCCCTATCAGATCGCACTTCAGCAGGCCGGCGCGCAGCTGCTGACAGCCGCCGCGGGGCTCGACCTAGCCAAGCAGGAGATCGTTCGCACCACTGAACTGCATCGCCGCGACTTCGCCTCGGGTGAGCTGCTGGATCAGCGCGTGCAGCAGCAACGCGCCGCGCAGGCCGCGGTCGACCAGGCAAAGGCGGCCGTCCGCTCCGCCCAGCTCAACCTCGAGTTCACCCACATCACCGCCCCGTTGAGCGGACGCATCAGCATGCACCAGGCCTCGATCGGCAACTTGATCACCGGTGGCCAGAACGGCGGCACGCCAACGCTGCTGACCACCATCGTCTCGCTTGATCCCATCCACCTCGACTTCGACATGAGCGAGGGTGACTACCTCGCCTATGAACGCTTCCTGCAAAGCCAGCACGATGGCGACCCGGTCAACCGCACCGTGGAGGCACGCCTCTCCGACGAGCACGGCTGGCCGCGGCACGGCAAGCTCGACTTCATCGACAACCAGATCGATCGCGGCAGCGGCACCATCCACGCCCGCGCCACCCTGCCGAACCCGGACCTGCTGATCGCCCCCGGCCAGTTCGCCCGGCTGCGCCTGCCGACCTCGGCGCGCAAGCCGACGCTGCTACTGCCGGATTCCGCGATCTCCACCGATCAGTCGCGCAAGCTGGTGATGACCGTGGCGGCAGACGGCGCCGTGGTGCCCAAGCCGGTCGAGACCGGGCAGCTCAGCGACGGCCTGCGGATCATCGAGGCCGGCATCAAGCCGACCGACCAGGTCATCATCAACGGCCTGATGCGGGCGCGACCCGGCAGCAAGGTCAAGCCGCAGCCCGGCAGCATCAAGCCGCCGGCGCAACCTCAGGAATGACCAGCCGGGCTCGCCCCGACACATCAGCCCCCGACACATCAGCCCCCGGGACACCAGGAACCCGAGCCGGATCGCACCAACCTGAAGCGATCCGGCTCCGCAGGAGCGTCACGTCATGCGGCTTTCGCATTTCTTCATCGACCGCCCGATCTTCGCCACCGTGCTGGCCGCGTTCGTCACCATCATCGGCGCGGTCGCCTACTTCACCCTGCCGGTCGCGCAGTATCCAGAGATCGCGCCACCGACCATCCAGGTGACCGCCAGCTACCCCGGCGCCTCGGCCGAGGTGATCAGCCAAAGCGTCTCGACGCCGCTGGAGCAGCAGATCAACGGCGTCGAGAACATGGAGTATTTCACCAGCCAGGCCACCGGCGACGGCAAGCTGACCCTGACCGTCACCTTCAAGCTCGGTACCGACCTCGATACCGCGCAGGTGCTGACGCAGAACCGTGTCTCCATCGCCCTGCCGCGCCTGCCGGACGCGGTGCAGCGCCTCGGCGTCACGGTCAAGAAGAATTCGCCCGACATGCTGATGGTGATCCACCTGTCCTCACCCGACAGCTCCCGCGATCAGCTCTACATGTCGAACTACGCCACGCTGCGGGTGAAGGACCAGCTGTCGCGTATCAAGGGTGTCGGCGATGTGCAGATCTTCGGCGACCGCGACTATGCGATGCGTATCTGGCTCGATCCCGACAAGGTCGCCGCCCACAACCTGACCGCCGGCGAAGTCGTGGCCGCGCTGCAGGCTCAGAACGTCCAGGTCTCCGCCGGCGTGCTCGGTCAGCCGCCGGTCGCCGCACCGGACGCCTTCCAGCTCAACGTCGAGACCCTCGGCCGCCTCAGCGACCCCTCGCAGTTCGCCAACATCGTCGTCAAGTCCGACAACCAGGGACGTCTGACGCGGGTCCGCGATATCGGCCGCGTCGAGCTGGGGGCGCAGGACTATGGCTCCAACGGCTACCTTGATGTGCTGAACGCGGTGCCGATCCTGGTCTACCAGCAGCCCGGCTCCAACGCGCTCGCCACCGCGCAGCGCATCCGGGCAACGATGCAGCACCTGTCAAAGGATTTCCCGCAGGGACTGCGATACGACATCGTCTACGATACCACGTTGTTCATCGCCCAGTCGGTGCATGAGGTGTTGGTCACCATCCTGGAGGCCGTCGGCCTCGTCGTCATCGTCGTCATCGTCTTCCTGCAGACCTGGCGCGCCTCGATCGTGCCGATCGTCGCCATCCCGATCTCGCTGATCGGCACCTTCTCGGTGCTGTCCGCGCTGGGCTTCTCGCTCAACAACCTGTCGCTGTTCGGGCTGGTGCTGGCTGTCGGCATCGTCGTCGACGACGCCATCGTCGTGGTCGAAAACGTCGAGCGAAACCTGCGCCTCGGCATGCGCCCGCGAGAGGCAGCGCACCGAACCATGGACGAGGTCGGCGGCGCCCTGATCGCCATCGCCCTGACCTTGTGCGCGGTGTTCATCCCCTCGGCCTTCATCAGCGGCATCTCCGGCCAGTTCTTCCGCCAGTTCGCCGTCACCATCGCGGCCTCCACCGTGATCTCCTGCCTGATCTCGCTGACCCTCAGTCCGGCCCTGTGCGCGCTCCTGTTCCTGCCGCACGTCGACCACGGCAAGGTGCGGCACGCGCGCATCCTCCGCCCGCTGTTCGCCTTCTTCAACGGCTTCAACCGCGGCTTCGCCTGGCTGTCCGATCGCTACGGCAAGCTGACCGCCCGGTTGATCCGCTTCAGTGCCCTGATGCTGGTCGCCTATGCCGGGCTGATCGGCCTGACCGGCTTCCAGTTCAACCGAGCGCCGACCGGCTTCATCCCCGATCAGGATCTGGGCTATCTGATCACCGTCATCCAGCTGCCGCCGGGCGCCTCCTTGCAACGCACCGACGCGGTCGTGCGCGATGCCACCAAGATCATCCTGGGCACCCCCGGTGTCGAGCACGCCGTGGCATTCTCCGGCTTCGACGGCGCCACCTTCACCAACGCATCCAACGCGGGCGCGATCTTCGTGCCGCTGAAGCCGTTCGAGCAACGTCACGCCAAGGGGCAGACCGTCGGTGAAGTGCTGAACGCCCTGCGCCAGCGGCTGGGCAGCATTCAGGACGCCTTCATCATCACCATCCCGCCGCCTCCCGTAGCCGGCATCGGCACCGCCGGCGGCTTCAAGATGATGCTACAGGACCGCGAGGGTCTTGGCCCCGAGGCCCTGGAGGCAGCGGCGCAGGACATGGCCGCCGCCGCCAATAAGATCCCCGGCCTGGCCGGCGTGTTCACCCCGTTCAACACCCGCACCCCCAGCGTCTACGCCGATATCGACCGGGTGAAGGCCGAGAAGCTGGGCGTCACACCCCAGCAGGTGTTCGAGGCGATGCAGGTCTATCTCGGCTCCGCCTACATCAACGACTTCAACTACCTCGGCCGCACCTATGAGGTGACCGCCCAGGCCGATGCGCGGTTCCGGTCCAGCATCGCCGACATCGCCCGCCTGAGGACCCGTAACGCCAGCGGGGCGATGGTGCCGATCGGTTCGGTGGCGACCTTGCACACCACCACCGGTCCATACCGGGTGCCGCGCTACGACATGTTCCCGGCGGCCGAGGTCCAAGGCAACACGCTGCCCGGCGTGTCCTCGGGCTACGCCCTGACCCAGATGGAAAAGCTCGCCGCCCAGCGCCTGCCGCCCGGCATCGGCTTCGAGTGGACCGATCTGGCTTACCAGCAGCGTGCGGCGGGCAATACCACGCTGCTGATCTTCGGCGCCTCCGTGCTGTTCGTCTTCCTGGTGCTCGCGGCCCAATACGAAAGCTGGACGCTGCCGCTGTCGGTGGTGCTGATCGTGCCGATGTGCCTGCTGGCGGCGGTAACCGGATTGCTGATCCGCGGCCTGAACGTCGATATCCTGTCGCAGATCGGCTTCGTGGTGCTGGTCGGGTTGGCGGCGAAGAACGCCATCCTGATCGTCGAATTCGCCAAACAGGGCGAGGAGTCTGGGCTCAGCGCGGCGCAGGCGGCGATCCAGTCGGCGCGCACCCGGCTGCGCCCGATCCTGATGACGTCGTTCGCCTTCATCCTAGGCGTCATCCCCCTGGTCCTCGCCAGCGGTGCCGGCGCCGAGATGCGTCAGTCGCTCGGTACCGCCGTGTTCTTCGGCATGTTGGGCGTCACCGGGTTCGGCCTGATCTTCACGCCGGTGTTCTACGCGGTGATCCGCCGCCTGTTCGCCGGTCGGCTACGGGCCACCGGGGCGGTGGAACATGGCGTCGGGGCCCCAGCCGAGTAAAACCCGAACAGGCGACCGGCCTGCGCGCGGGGTTGGTGTGGCGGCTGCGGGTGAAATCAATGCCATCCGTCGGCCCGGATGGTGCGGCGGTCAGATCCGCGAGCTGGGTTTATAGAACGGTTCGTGCCGTGCCGGATCGATATAGTTGGCGTAGAACGCCTTCACATGCGGTAGCAGCGCCTTGGACAGGCCGCGGCGATCCACCTCGTCGTCGGTCAGCGCCGCGTTTAGTTCATCATGCAACGATCTCAGCGCGGCGTCGCGGTCCACCCGGGTGAAACGGCCGTCGGCATAGATCACCTCGCCGTTGCAGATCACGCTGCGCACGCCTTCGGTTTTCGCCCGCAGCAGCACCGCGTCCAGCAGCGGCGTCGCGTGATCCAGGTAGGGATAGCTGATCTGGCGCCAGTCCATCAGTACCATATCGGCGGCCTTGCTCACCGCCAGCGTGCCAATGGTGTCGCCGAACACCGTGGTCTTCGCCCCACCCGAGGTCGCCATGCGGAACACCTGAGCCGCGGTCGGCACGCTGTCGTCCATGCCGGGCACCCGATGCGCTCGCAGCACCATGCGCATTTCCTGCAGCATGTCGCGGTCGTCGTTGATGCCGGCTTCATCGATGCCGATGGCGGTGTTGACGCCGCGCGCCTCCAGCACGTTCAGCGCCGCGACGCCGGAGCGCAGGCGGAAATTGGACGAGCAGTTGTGGCAGACGCAGGTTCCGCTTTCCGCCAGCCGGTCGATGTCCGGCTCGCTCAGCCACACGCCATGCCCCAGCGTCATCTGCGGCCCCAGCAGGCCAAAGCGGTCGATATAGGCGACCGCCGAACAGCCGCCCCGGCGAGACGCGTATTCCTTCTGGTAGGCGGTTTCCAGCAGATGCATGTGCAGCGGGACGCCATAGCTCCGCGCTGTCTCGGCCAGACGCGTCAGCGCCTGATCCGAGCACCAATGCAGATTTGCGGGCGCCAACTGGATCTTTGCCCGATCGCTGCTCTGGTGCCGGGCATGCAGATTCTGAAACAACGCGATGGAATCGTCCAGCGTCAGTTCCATCCGGTCGTACCAGCGCTGCATCGCCGGTCGCAGGTGCGCCGGAAGGCCAGCGACGAAGTCATCGTCCGCCTGATAGACCAGGCGATTCTGATCGCGCACCGCGAACGAGTAGGACACCCGCATGCCGATATCCGAATAGGCGCGGATGACCTGCTCGGCGCCATGTTCGACCGTCGCCAGATTGCCCGGCAGCCAGCCATGAATGTGCTGCACGGTGGTAATGCCGGAGGCGATCATCTCGAAAGCCGAATACAATGTATCGAGGTAAGGATTGAGATTCCGCGACACCATGCGGGTGACGAACCAAAGCTCCAGCGGCATGTCGGGGGAACCCAGCTGGAACGGCGTCAAGCCGACATGGTGGTGCCCGTTGATGAAGCCGGGCAGCAGGATCTCGTTGCCGCTGCCGATAACCGGCACGTCCGGATGTTCGGCCGACAGCGTCGAGAAGCCACCAATCGCCGTGATGATGCCGTCTTCCTGCAACACAGCGCCGTCGGCGATTTCGTTCCAGTTGTCACGATCGATCGTATGCGTAATGACCGACCGGCCGCGAACCAGGGATGCGGGCATGTTTGAGTGCCTTTGCAAAGGAGCATGTTCGGCTGGGTGCGGGCGGGGTTGGCGATGGATCCGTCATCCGTGCCGGCCGTCATCATTACCGGGATGACCCGGCGCTCCACGGATCAATCACGCTCAGGCCAGCGCCCGTGAAGCCACTGATGTCGCGCGTCGCGATTTCTGCCCCGGCCGCCAAGGCCGTCGCGGCGATTAATGCATCGATCACGCCGATCGGGTTGCCCGACCGGCGCCTGTCCACCACGATGCCGGCATACCGGGCGGCAGCGGCTGCATTGAACGGCAGGACGCGGTTGGCGAAATCCTCCGCGAACATCGTTTCGGCAAGTTCGGCCAGCGCGGCACGCCTTCGTCCCGCGGGCAGCGCCGCGATCCCGTAAAGTATCTCGGCCTGGTTTAAATGTGTGGTATAGAGCAACGACCTGGGCTGCGCCGCCACCCAGGCAATAACCCCGGGGTGTGGTTCCGGGCGCATGAGTTCCGAGATGACGTTGGTATCCAGAACGATCACGAGGTCAGGTCGGGCGGCTCGCCGGCCAGCTCCGGCGGCGGTTCCGCCAGTTCAACGCCGCCCACGGGGGCGAAACGTCGGCGAATTGCTTCCGCCAGGTCGAGCGACGGGGCACTGTCGTCATCCAGGGCGGTATTCAGGATGACGCGAAGTTCAGCCTCCATTGACCGACCATGCCGCGCCGCGCGAAGGCGCAGACGCTCCTTGGCGACCGAGGGGACATTGCGGATGGTCAAAGTCGTGAACCGGGACGAGCTGGTGAGCATACCTTAGTGTAGGCATTGAAGGCACTGAATGCAACCCGGCGAACCAGCGGTGCAAGGCGGTCGGGCGACCCAACGACCCACTCATCCGACTTCATTCGGTCAGGTTCAAGGCGGCCTGTCCGCTCATCCGATCGCCGTCAACAGCGACGTCGGATTGTCACGCCCGACACGGCTTTGCCCTGACAGACAACATCTATACACGGCCGGTGATCCCGCACCGCTTATCCAGGAACCGGCTCGCCGCGACCGCCGGGGGCTGGAACCGACGTTCCAGCCCCGCGCTGCTTATTCCGCCGCGACCTGCTGCCCGACGACATCCGTCGAGTAGCGCAGATGCACCGGTGCGTTCGCCTCCCACGGATCCTTCAGCCCAAGCCCGGCGCCGAATTGCTTGATCGCCGGCATCACCTCCCCGCACAGCAGCTGGATGCAACGGCGGCGATCTTCCTTGTTGACGTTTCCATCATTGGCCCAGATGCCCATGATGCCCGGGCGGGTGTGCTCGACCAGGTACTTCAGCCGCTCGATCACCTGGTCCGGCGTCCCGGCGATGATCATGGTCGAATTGACCTGATCCTCGAACGTCGGGCTGCCGCGCGGATTTTTGGCCCGCCCGACCGCGAACTCGACGAAACCCCGCCGCCCGGACGGCGAGAAGTACCCCGCCGGATTGGCCCAGACCGGATTGGCCAGGCCGGTGAATTCGCCCTGCATCCACATGAACTGCCTGGCGTTCTGTAACGCCTTTTCCTCGGTGTCCTGCACGTGAACCCGGATCAGGTAGCCGAAATTCTCCGATCCGGCGGTGTAGCCGACATCCGCCGCCGCCTGATTGTAGGTCTCGCGGATCGTCTTGGTCGCCTCGATCGAGGTGTTCAGCGCGATGTAGGGATAGCGCTGTTGCGCCGTCCAGATCACGGTTTCCTTCGACAGCACGCCAGGTATCCACACCCGTGGATACGGTTGCTGCAGCGGCAGCGCCCAGGGGTTGACCACGCGCTGCTGGTAGTGCGTGCCCTCCCAGCGAAACGGGCCAGGCTGGGTCCAGGTTTTCTGCACCAGATCATGCGCCTCGACGAAGCGCTCGCGGTTGAACGCCGGGTTGACGCCGTTGGCCAACTGCTCCTGCCCACCGCCGCGAACGAAGCCCGACACCAGCCGGCCCTTCGAGATCATGTCGATCATCGCCAGCTCTTCCGCGAGCTGCACCGGATTCTCGGTCAGCGGCAATGGATTCCCGAGAATAACGATCTTGACGCGCTTGGTCACCGCCGCGAGGATCGAGGCGAACATATTCGTCCGCGCCTGCATGCAGAACGGTGCGTTATGGTGCTCGTTCAGCATGATGCCATCCGCGCCGCACTCTTCAGCGAGGACATACTCCTCAAGATACTCGTTATAAAGCCGGCTGCCGGCGACCGGATCATAGTGCGAATTGGAAAAGTTCAGTGCCGTGGCACCATAATCGAGGCCGGCCTTGGCGTCGTACGCCGACATCGGCTGTTCGGTGAAATACATCATATGCATGGCGGAAACCTCCTTCAGCTGTTGGACAGGAAATCGATCGTCAGCCTGGCGACGGCGTCGGGCTTTTCCATCTCGGCGAAATGTCCGCATGCCGGAATGGTCGTCAGGGTCGCGTCATGCAGCGCGCGGGCATACAGCTGGCCGGCGCTGAGCGGCACGATCCGATCATCGTCGCCCCAGATGATCAGCGCCGGCGATCGCACCCCACCCAGCAGATGCGGCAAGGTCTGGCTGTACATGTATGGCTTCCACGCGGTGCGAAAACTCATTTCCCGGGCGATGTCCCAGGCCTCGAGCTGGTCGGTGCTGACATCGCCATAGGTCGCGGCGAACGCGGCCTCATCATGGAACCCGGCGCGCGGATAGACGATATAGGAAACGATGGCCTGATCGGCGATGTCGCCCTCGGGCGGCTTGACGCCCATGGCACCGACCAGCACCAGTTTCTTGTAGACCACAGGCGCCAGGCTTGCCATTTCCGCAGCGATCCAGCCGCCGAAGCCCAGGCCGACCAGCGACACCCCGGCCAGGCCCAGATCAGCCAGCAGCCAGGCATGGACTGCGGCGATGTCGCGCGGATGGCGCATCCATTGCGCCCGCTCCGACTTGCCCCAGCCTGGATGGTGCGGGATGATGACGTCATACCGGGCGGCCAGCGTGTCGTAAAACGGCAGCCGGTCGACCGTGCCGATGTCATGATGCAACACCAGAATCGGCGGCCCGCTGCCCGCTCGGGAGACGTGCAGCTTGATGCCGGCAATCTGTTCGATCGTTTCGGTCCAGACGACGCTCATTCCTGGCTTCCTCTTTCACGGTTTCTGGTTACAACGATACCCGCCAGTAGTCCGCGCTGTCCAATCCCGCGCTGTCCAATCCTGCCCTGTCCGACCCCGCCCTGTCCGACCCCGCGCTGTCCAGTCCCGCACTAGATGATCTGATCGGGGCGCAGCCGGCACAGATCGGCGTCCGTTTCTGTCTCGATCTGAATTGTCGTGTGCCCGATCTGAAACCGCTCGTGCAGGGCCGCGGCGAGCTCGTTCAGGCTGGGTTCCGCCGGTGTGGCGTGGCAAACCAGGTGCGCGGTCAGGGCCGTCTCGGTGGTGCTCAGGCCCCAGATGTGCAGGTCGTGGACCTCGCGCACACCCGGTCGAGCGGCGAGCCAGTCACTGACCTCCTGCTGGGTCAACCGCGATGGCACCGCGTCCAGCGAAAGATCGAGTGCCTCGCGCAGGGTCGTCCAGGTGCCGGCCACGATGACGACCACCAGGCCGAGGCTGGCGATCGGGTCCAGCCAGGTCAGGCCGGTCAACCGGATCGCCAAGGCCGCCGCGACGACACCAAGTGAGACCACGGCATCACCCGCCAGATGCTGGAACTGTGCCAGGACGTTCAGGTCGCTGTGGCGGTCGCGCATGAACAACAGCGCGGTACCCGCATTGACCAGGATCCCGGCGCCGGCGACCGCCATGACGATGCCGGAGGCAACCGGTTGCGGCTCCGCCAGCCGCCGGATCGCCTCGATGCCGATGGCGCCGACCCCGATCAGCAGTACCGCGGCATTGATCAGCGCGGCCAGGATCGAGCTGCGGCCCCAGCCATAGGTCCGGCGCGCGGTCGGCGGCCGGCGCATCAGCCAGGCCGCTGCCCAGGCCAGCAGCAAAGCCAGCACGTCGCCCAGATTGTGCGCCGCGTCCGCCACCAGTGCGACCGAGTTCGCCGCCAGCCCGAACAGCACCTCGGCCACCACGAACCCCATGTTGATGGCGGCACCCGCGGCGAAGGCGGCATCCATCCGGGCCGGCACGGGATGGTGATGCCCAGGCCCGTGCGCGTGGTGCCCGTGCGCGTGATGCCCGTGCGCGTGATGCCCAGCTTCGGGCGGGTGATCATGGTGTGCATGCCCGTGTGGCGTCATGCGGCGGATCCTGCCATAACCCGGGCCGTCCGGCGACCGGGTCAAAAATGCCATATCGCAATGGCGTATTGGTGATGAGGTTTGCCGGACTCGCTGCCCATGTCTCAAACTCTGTGTTCAATTCTCGGAAAGGCTGCGGCCCCCGGTCATGCTGGCCAGTTCCATCACGTCGCTGCTGGCACTGGCTGGCCACTCCGTGCTTTTCCAGACCGGTGCCATCATCCTGGCCACCTTCATTCTGGAGGACGCGGCGACCGTCGCCGCCGCGATGCAGGTCCAGGACGGCAGCCTGTCGCTGACGGTCGCGCTGGGGTCGCTCTATGCCGGTATCGTCCTGGGTGATCTTGGCTTGTATGGCCTCGGGCGCCTGTCCGCTCGGGTTCCCTGGATCGCCCGGCAGTTGCCGCCGCACCGCCAGGAGGCCATCCGCGGCTGGCTGTCCGGGCGGATCTTCAAGGTGGTGCTGGTCAGCCGCTTCCTGCCGGGATTGCGGCTTCCCACCTACACCACCTGCGGCTTCGTCGGGGCCAACCTGCGCCAGTTTACCCTGGCGGCCGTTGTCGCCACCGCGTGCTGGACCAGCCTGCTGTTCGCCGTCTCGCTCAAGCTGGGCCAGTTCCTGATGGATCATATGGGCGCCTGGCGGTGGGCCGGGGCGGCTGGCTTCGTCGTCTTCATCATCCTGGCGGGACGGGTCGCGGCCGCGAGCCTGCAAGGGGTGCGGCGGTGAGGCTGGGGTCTTCCAGGTTTGCAAACATGCGGCGTGCACTGGTCTGGCGTTCATCTTTCGGGTGTGCATCGGCCTGCTGTTCATGAGTTTGACGTTTAGGGGTGGGTCGATGAGGCTGGGGACGATCAGGCTGGACTCCGCGATCGCCACCCCGCACGCAGCGGAAAAACGTGGCCGTCCCATCTCGTTCTTCGAGTTCTGGCCGGGCTGGATGTTCTACACCCCGGTGGTGGCCCATTGGCTGCTGCTGGGTCTGCGCTACGGCGACTTCAGCCTTCCCACCGCGGCCAATCCGCGGATCAGCACCGGCGGGCTGTGCGGCGAGTCCAAGCTGTCCATTCTGTCCCAGGTCGGCGAGCAGGCGCAGCCGCTTGTTGCCAAGGCCTGCGGCGTGCTGGCTGATCCTGACGGATCGGCCGCGGCCGAGGCGGCGATGCAGGCCAGCGGACTGCACTATCCGGTGGTGGCGAAACCCGACATCGGCTGCAACGGCTCCGGGGTCCGGTTGATCCGCGACCGCGCGGCGATGACCCGCTACCTCGAGGCGTTCCCCCCGCGGGAGACCGTCGTGTTGCAGCATTACGTCGAGGAAGCCAACGAGGCCGGCATCTTCTACGTTCGCCATCCCGACGAACCGCATGGTCGGATCACCTCGATGACGATCAAGCAGCCGCCGATGGTGGTGGGCGACGGTCGCTCGACCCTGCGGGCGCTGATCCTGGCGGATGAGCGGGCACGGCTGGTGCCGCATCTTTATCTGACGCGTCTGGCGGATCGGCTGGACAGCGTGCCCGCCGCGGGCGAGCCGGTGCAGCTGGTTTTCGTCGGCAATCATTGCAAGGGATCGATCTTTCAGGATGGCCGAGCGATGGTGACGCCCGCGCTGACCAAGGCGATCGATCGGCTGGCGCGGTCGATGCCGGAGTTCTATTTCGGCCGCATCGACGTGCGTTTCGCGTCCACCGTCTCGTTGCGCCGCGGGACCGGTTTTCAGGTGATCGAGATCAATGGCGCGGGGTCCGAGGCGACACATATCTGGGACCCGACCACCACGTTGCTGGCGGCCTGGCGAACCCAGTTCTTCCACTACGGTGCAGCATTTCGCATCGGCGCGGCCAATCGCAGGCGTGGCTTCGCCGCGTCCGGCGTGCGGGCGATGTATCGCGACTGGATGAACCAGCGCCGCCTGATGGCGATCTATCCGCTGAACGACTGAACCCGTTCGAACCACTGAGCACGAGCGACCGCCGGAACATCGCTGACCGCCCCAACACGATTGACCACCGGAACATCGCTGACCACCGGAACACGGCTGACCGCCGGAAAACGGCTGGTCGCGTCGGGATCGGCGTTTGCCAGAAGCGCGGGAGGCTGCTTGACTCCGGTGATCGGGCTGGAGCGGCAGAGATGGCGGACACCACCCAGGAAATCGAGGAACTGGAGCGAGCCGCGGCCTGGCGGCTGCGTCGGGTCGACGCCGACCCGGCCGACACCGCCAGTGCCGCGGCGGCCGTGCTGCTGGATCGCCTGGCCGGGGATCTGCGCCGAAACGACCATGCCGTGTTGTGGATCGAGTTGCGATCGATCGGCAACTGGCTGGCGGAATCCGACGCGATCTCCGACTTCGCCGAACTGGCGGCCGACTACTGCGCGCGGATCGGCGTCTCGGAGCACCCGGCGGATGGCTCGGACTATCTGCGGCGTTTGCTGGCCATCGCCCGCGGTCTCGTGTAACCGCGCGGCGCGTCTGCATGGGGTCGTCGGCGGACCCGCCCGGTCTCAAGCGGCTTGGGTCCGAGACCGTGCTGGACGAATTGCCGGGTCCGCGGACGTCCTGGTCCGCTTCGGCGGTGATCCCGACGATGATCATCCGATGCTGTGGGCCACTCTGGAACTCCGCTAGTCTGCGCGTTCGAATCGGCTGGAGCCACGCATGGACATCATACAAGCCCTCGTCATCGCCATCCTGCAGGGGGCGACCGAGCTGTTTCCGGTCAGCAGCCTGGGTCACGCGGTGGTGCTGCCGGCGTTGCTGCACTGGGGGATCGATCAGCGCGCGCCGGCGTTCCTGCCGTTCCTGGTGATGCTGCACCTGGGCACCGCGGCGGCGCTGCTGGGGTATTTCTGGCGCGACTGGTGGGCGATCATCACCGGCCTGCTGGGGATGGGCGGGGCGCATCAGGTCGCCGAGAGCCGGCGGGTGTTCGTGCTGGTGGTGATTGCCACGATCCCGGCGGTCATCCTTGGCTTCGTGCTGGAGAAGCTTGTCCGCGGCCTGTTCGGTTCGCCGGTCGTGGCAGCCTCGTTCTTGGTTGTTAACGGCCTTCTGCTGTTGTTCGGCGAGCGTCTGCGCGCCGGCGGCCGCAGTGACCGTGACCTGTCCAGCCTGACGCGGATGGACGCGCTGCTGATCGGGTGCTGGCAGTGCACCGCGTTGATCCCCGGTATCTCGCGGTCCGGGGCGACCATCGTCGGCGGCCTGCTGCGCGGCATCAACCATGAGGGCGCGGCGCATTTCTCGTTTCTGATCGCGACGCCGATCATCCTCGGCGCGACCGTGCTGGAAGTGCCCAAGCTGATGCACGAGCACGTGGCGCAGGGTGTGCTGGGGATCTCGATCGTCGCCGCGGTGGTGGCCGGCGTCACCGCGTTGCTCAGCACCGCGTTTCTGATGCGGTATTTCCGGCAACATGACAGCTGGGCGCTCAATCCATTCGCCTATTACTGCGTCCTGGCAGGCGGGATCAGCCTGGCGGTGTTGTTGCTGCTGTAATGGGCCTGCTCGCGTGGCTGATCGTCTGCTACGCGTTCCTCTACGCGCCGATCGCGTTCCTGATCGTCTTCAGCTTCAACGACTCGCGGCTGGTGACGGCGTGGTCGGGGTTCTCGACCCGCTGGTACCACACGCTGTGGCACGACCAGGCATTGATCGACGCCACCTTCCTGTCGCTGCGGATCGCCGCGGTTTCGGCGACGATCGCCTGCGTGGTGGGGGCCACGGCCGGCTTCGCGCTGGCGCGGTTCGGCCGGTTTCGCGGCCGTGCGTTGTTCGAGGCGGCCCTGGCGGCGCCATTGGTGATGCCCGAGGTGATCACCGGGCTGTCGCTGCTGCTGTTTTTCGTGACCCTGGAACAGCTGATCGGCTGGCCCACCGGGCGCGGGGCGGGGACGGTGACGGTGGCGCATGCCTCGGTTTCGGTCGCCTATGTCGCGGTGGTGGTGCGGGCGCGCCTGGCCGACGCGGGGGAGGTGCTGGAGCAGGCGGCGATGGATCTCTATGCGCCGCCGTGGCAGGCGTTCGCGTTGATCACGCTGCCGCTGATGGCACCGGCCCTGGTCTCGGGCTGGCTGCTCTCGTTCACTTTATCGATGGACGACGTGGTGGTGGCCAGTTTCACCTCGGGTCCGGGCGCGTCGACCTTGCCGATGGTGGTATTTTCCGCCACGCGGCTGGGCGTGACGCCGGAGATCTATGCCCTGGCAACGATGATCGTCGCGGTGGTCGCAACCGGGCTGCTGGCTGTGGCGCTGTTGTGGCGCCGATGGGGGCGCCAACGGGTCCGGGGCTGATATCGCTTGCGAGGTAAGGGAAGCATGAGCACGAAAATCGAGGCACCGGCCAGTTACACCGACGTCGCCAAGTTGCTGCACTGGCTGGTGCTGGCCTTGCTGGTGGCGCAGTTCAGCGTCGCCTGGAGCATGCCGGACATCACCCATGATACCAAACCGGTCGGGCTGATCGCCTGGCACCTGTCGATCGGCGCCTGCATTCTGTTCGTCATGCTGATCCGGCTGGGTTGGCGGGCGAGCCACACCGCGCCGCCGGCACCTACCGACCTTTCGCCGCCGTTGCGGGTGCTGTCGCGGACGACGCATTTCCTGCTGTATGCGATCCTGATCGGGTTGCCGCTGCTGGGCTGGATCAACGCCAGCTCGCGCGGATGGACGGTGAAGCTGTTCGGGATCATCCCACTGCCGGCGCTGGTGCCATCCGGATCACCCTGGGGCCATCGGATGGGTGACGTTCACCAGACCGTCGCGCTGATCCTGCTGGGTGTGGCCGGGCTGCACGTGCTGGGTGCGCTGTATCATCAATTCATTCTGCGCGACGGGCTGCTGCGGCGGATGCTGCCCGGCGCCGCACCGCCCTGAGGGGTCTGCCGCTGGGGTGTGGCGCTGGGGGGTGTCGCCAGGGTCTGAACGCGCTGGGGTGTGTCGTTGGGTGTGTGCCGCCGGAGTATGCCGTCAGGGTCTGAGCGCTTCAGCCTGAAACGATCAGACCGAAGTTCTGCTTGTTTGAGCGGGCGATTCATGGCCGAGGCTGGTTCAACCGCGGATTATCGCGCTCTCGGGTCGGCGAGTCGGGGCGCCTGAGTCGCTGGGCCGTGGCGTTCAGCGCGCCGATCCGGATCATCTCGGCTCGGCGTTGCGCGGGCGCGAGCGAGGCCAGGCTACGGGAACACTCCGCCGCGACGCCGGCCATCGCGTCGGCCCATGCCAGCCTGCGCCGCTGCTCGGTCGGCAGGCTTGGTGCGGCGGGTTCGGCATGATCGGCCATCAGGTTTGCCGCTGGCGGCGGCCGGACGGCATGCGTGGCGTCAGGCGGGACTGGCTCCGGCGCGTCCATTGCCGGCGCGTCCATCGCTGGCAGGTCCGGCGCTGGCAGGTCCGGCGCTGGCAGGTCCGGCGCTGGCAGGTCCATCCCTGGCGCGTCCTGGCGTTGGACGGCCAAGGTGGCGGTTGCCTGCTGGGCGGCGCGGTTCAGCGCATTGGCGTTGCCGCGCAGCCGCAGCGTCATCGACACCGACTGCTCCGGCGTTGCCGACAGGCGCAGATTATCGAGCGAGGCAAGGGCGAAGCCGACGATCTGGGCGATCGAGACCAGCTGGTCGGCGCCGGCGGCGCGGTAGGCAGCGATCGCCTCGGCCGCGGCCCGGCGGGCAAGGGCGACATCGGTCAGCCCGGCGGTCATCAGCAGCGGGGTGAGCAGGCCGAGCAGGCAGCTCAGCAGCGGGGCGTCGGCGTGCCGGGCGGGCTTTGGGTCGGCGTGTGGGGCGGCCTGTGGCGCGGCGCCGGGCAGGGCGTTCGGGGCGGCCTCCGAGACTGCGTTCGGGGCGGCGTCGGGCGTGGTGTTTGGGGCGGCGTTGGGCGCGTCGGTTGGTTGAGTCATGCTGGGGTGTCCAGGGTGGGTATTAGCACGGCCGGGCCCGGGCGTGATGGCCGATGACGTGGCGTCCGGCGGTGTGATGGCGCAAGCCGCGCCAGCTTCGGGGGGCAAAGCTTCGAGGCCGGAGGCGTCACTGGCAGGAGGGACGTCGCTGGCAGGAGGGACGTCGCTGGCAGGAGGGACGTCGCTGGCAGGAGGGACGTCGCTGGCAGGAGGGACGCCGCTGGCAGGACGGACGCCGCTGGCAGGGGGGACGCCGCTGGCAGGGGGGACGCTGCTGGCAGCTGCGGCGGCGCTGGCAGGTGGGGCGCCGGCGGAGCGGGGCCGCGGGCGGCGGGCCAGCCCGGGCGGCGGTGGGTCACGGGATGACATCGCCGGGGCGGATCGGGCGGATCTTCGGCAGCACCTGACTGCCGTTGCGCAGGTTCTCGGCGTATTCGCGGCGGTACATCAGGCCGAGGCGGCGGCCCATGTAGGCCTGCTGTTCGGGGGTCGGGTCGTCGGTCAGGATCATGCCGCCGCCGGGCAGGATGCCGGCGGTGTTGGCGATGTCGAGGCCGGCGTTCTCCTGTTCGGTGCGGGCGTGCGCGATGAAGCTGTCGGCCGCGACCAGCTGGTCCGGGGTCCAGTCGATCGGCGGATCAGGGTCGGCTTCGGGTTCGGTGGCGACGGTGCGGCAGCGGGCCTCGATGTCGGCCATGAAGCGGGACGGGTCGAGCGGGGTCCAGCGGCGTGGTGCGGGGCGGCCGACGGGGATGGCGAGCGGCTTGACCTGGCGGCGTTCCAGGGCGCGGAGCATGGCGTCGAAGGCGCGGGCGGCGGAGGCGGCGGTGGTGATGTGGCGGGTGCTGTCGCCGCTGGGGCGGTGGTGGTTCATGCCGATGCGCCAGAGGGCGGCGGCGGCGTGGTAGGCGGCCATGGCCTGGACCCCGAGCATGACCTCGATCTCGTCGCGGGGGTGCAGGGCGGAGAGACCGAGCAGGGCGCTGTGCATGCGCCGGTGTGCCCAGGCGGGGGGTTCGGCGGTGTCGTCGAGCGGCAGCGCGCGCATCAGGGTGCGGATGGCCTCGCTCATGAAGCTTGGGTTGAGCGGGCCGTCCAGGTCGAGGATGGCGTCGCGGTGGTAGGCGGGTGGGGCGGGGTTGGTGGGGTCAGGGCTGGTAGGGTCGAGCATGAGAGCTGGCGAGGACGGTTGGGGAGAAGCTTTGGGCATGTGGCTCAAGTTCGTGATATGTTCTAAATGAGACTTGAGATGGGGGAGGGGAATGGGCGGTGCAAGGGGTGGAGGGAATTTCAAGGTGGGTCTGCCTAGCTAAGACCCGCTCATGGGTCAGCCCAGGCTTTGTGCCGGTTCGGTTGCCGTGCTCGCATTGTCTCTGAGTTCTGGCGAACGGCGGCGGTTCCGCCTAAACATAATGCACCTTGCCGCCAGATGCGGCCGGGAGGCATAGGGGGAGCGGTGGATACCAAGGATTTTGCTGACTGTTTTGTTGGTCGCCTCGCCCGCGATGACTTCCACACTGCAGGCTCCCTAGCCGCATACCTTGCCTTGCCGGACGGCGATCGAAGGGGCGATGAAGCGAACATCGTTGATCTTCGAGTCAGCCTCGTACTGCTGGAGGCGCTTGGCTACGGTGGCGCGGAAATCGATTACAACCTAGGAAAGGATAATTTGCGGCCAGATTTTGTTGTTCGCATTCGCGACTTTCCCGGCTGCTGCTTCATCATTGAAGACAAGACAACTGCGGAGCCCCGTCTCGAAATTCATCGCCCGCAGCTTGGCGGCTATATGGCAGTCCTCCGCTGCCCGCGCGGCTTGCTGGTTAATGGTGAACGCATCTTGGGCTATGATGATACTGGCCCCATTACGTCGGCCACGCTGCAGTTGTCGCTGCACGCCGCCGTTCGGATGTGGCGTGGTGAAGACATTCTGGCCGCTGGTCAAACCGGCTGGGAAGCGCTGCCGCAAGCAGATCGAGATGCGCTTGCTGTCCTTTCACGCCGCTATGGTCGCGCCGCGTTTGAAGGTGTCATCCGTCTGGTTGAGGACCTGACGCTTGATCGAGACGGTCAGCCTCACGTGCTTGATGGGAGCACTTGGCGACAGGGGCAGACCCGCATTCCCATTATCAATGCTCATGATGCACCCGATCATCTCGTGCAGGTGGTGCAGGACCTAATTGGTGAATTGCGGGAGGATGTCGCTGTCCAATTCGCTGCCCGGGAGATCGAGCACGACACATTCCGGGATGAAGTAAGGCGAGCTCCTGGCTCTTCCGCAGCGGCGGATGACATCATGAAGCGTCATGCTGAAGACATGTTGGCGTTATGGCCTCGAGCCCCAGTTGAAACACAAAGCGAGTTGCGTGAACGACTGTACCGCGCAATGCGTGGGGACTTGCCAGATACTGAAGTGGACAGTATCGCAAACTTGATCCGTGCCGAAGTCTCCGGCCGTGCCGGTAATGGTGCCGACGCGCTCTCCCGTGCCGCCGCAGAAGCGCGGGCCTTCGCCGTACGCTACAGCCGCCACGTGACCCGTGCCCGCGCCCGCAACCTTGCTGGCGTTCAGGCGGTCGAAGCCTTCGAACGATGGCAAGCGGCTGTGGGAACATTGCTGCTGCCTAGTACAGCGTTTCCGAGGAACCGCACCTATCGCTTATCGACGCCGAGCGGCGTGAAGACCCCAATCTGTCGGTCCAGACGGGTTCGGTTCCATGGAAGCGCTATACTAGTCCCAACTCCGAAAAGGCCCGCGACGAATATTTTGCCCAGACGGCCTATCTAGCCCATCCTATTCACGGTGACGAGGAACGTTTCGCCGGCTGAGGATCGGACATGCGGCGGCGATGCGCGCTTTCGTCGCGTTTTCGGATCGGATTTGAGTGGGCGTTGGCGGTTGAACGGAGCGGGTGGCGTCGGGGCACGCGCCCCAGCGGTCACGGTCCGGCGGGCTGCAGACTGCGGGCGATGCCGCGGAACAAGGCTGCGTCCGGGCAGGCCGTGGCGAAGGCGATGCGGACCCGTGCGGCGGTCTCGGTAATCCGGGCGGCAATCTTGATCAGGCGCAGGCGGAGCGTGGAGAACTCGGCCGAGGCCAGTGTTTGCGGCTGGGGGATGGCGTCTCGTAGCGTCAGCATCAACCAGTAGGCCGCGGTATGGAGCACCAGGCGCACCTGATTGGCCAGCGGTGAGCGGCAACTGGTGCGATCGGAGGCAAGCTGGGTCTTGTGCAGCTTGATCAAGTTCTCGGCCTGACCACGCGCGCAGTAGAGGGTGTCATACAGCCATTGCGCGGTGCCGGACCGCAGGTTGGTTACCACGTAACGAATATCCAAACCTTTCGCTGTGGCCTCGATCCGCGCGGCGACACGGCGCTCGCGGCGCCAGGATTTGGCGCCGTAGCGGATCTCGGTATAGCGGCGCACCGCCTCGGCGTCGGTGACGGCACGCCGCACTCTGGTTTCATCGGCGACCGATTCGACCAGCGCGCTCAGCACGGCGTTGCCGGGCAGGCCCAGGATGTAGGTCACCGCGTTGGCCTCGCACCAAGCCATCACCTCGGGGCGGCCGTAGTGACCATCCCCGCGAATGGTCAGCCGCGTGTTCGGCCAGTGCCGGCGGATGCGGCGGACCAGGCGGCGCAGATGGTCGCGGACCTCCTCGCCTGAGGGGGTTGTGCCAGGACGCAGCAGCAGCGCCACCGGCCGCGCGGTGGCGGTGTCGTAAACATGGATCGGCAGAAAGCAGCGCTCGTCATAATGCGCATTGAACAGCGACATCTGCTGGCGCCCGTGCACCACGTCGAGTGTATCGTCGATGTCCAGCGTCACCGCGGCCGGTGGGCGGCGGTAGCTGGCGCAATAGGTATCGATCATCGCGTAACTCAGGCGGATCACCTCGCGCAGGCTGGGGGCATTCTCCCAGCGCGACATGGTCGGTTGCGAGCACAGATCGTGTCCGGTATCGGGGAGCCGTCCGCAGGCCAGTTTGAAGCCCGGATCGGTGCGCAGATGATCGAGGTCATCGGCGTCTTCGTAACCGCAGGCGATCAACAGCATGCGTGCCCGCAGGATGTCGGCGACGCTGTGGGTGACGAGCAGCGGGTTGCGCGGGTCGGCGATCAAGGCTGCCAGCCGGTCTGCCAGGCCGAGCCGCCGTTCCGCCGCCGCCAGCAACATCACACCACCATCGGACGTGAGTCGTCCGCCATCAAAGGCCGCGATGATTTTCTTGCGCTTGACGGCTGGAAAACCGAACGGGACAGTCGTATCGTTGCGCATGGCGGGTGTGGCTCGCGGTGATCAGGTGGATGGATCGGTCTCGACATCCAATTCATAAACAAGATCAGCCGTTTACGCGACACCCGCCAGCGAATCCCTGCTATGCAGTGAATAAGACGGGCTAGTTGTCGTCCGCATGCTGATGGTTCGCGTGCTGGAAGACAAGGTGCTGACGCCACGCGTCTTCACCAATGGTGGTGCTGCCCTGTGGTTCCGCCAGGTCGAGCCACACTATTTTAGCCTTGCCCGAGGCCGCAGCACTGCTCGCCTGCTGGAAGTTGCCTACGAGAATGCCCAAACTACCTACGCCCACTTCTTCGACGACCATCGTGTCTTTGACTGGTATGTGCCGGACCGCACTACGATCATTCGCGTGCTGCATCGTCTGGCGGGCTTCGACTTATCGTTAATGGACCGAGACATCGTTGGCACCATCTATGGCCGTTTCGTTACCGAACGGCACAAGCACGAACAGGGCATGTATTATACGCCGCGCAGCGTGGTCGGTTTCATCCTCGATCGCGTCGGTTGGTTGGGACCTGCGACGGTAGGCGCGCGCCTGCTGGACCCTGCCTGTGGTTCAGGCGCCTTTCTGGTGGAAGCCGCACGCCGCGCTGTTGAAGCGCACCGTGCTCAGGCTCACGCCGAGGGTCATACAGAGATCCCGCCCGAGCGGGTTCAGGCTATACTGGACTCGCTACGTGACGGCCTAGTCGGATTTGACCTTAATCCCTTTGCCTGCGCCTTGGCCGAGATCAACCTCTTGGTTCAGGTGCTGGATCTGGTCGCGCATGCGCACCGCCATCGCGAGCCGGGCCGGCTTGAACGTTTCCACATTTACGCGACCGATGCATTGCGTGTGCTGCCTGCCGCCCGCGCTATTCTGGAGATGGGCCTTGAGCCTTCTGAGGCCGAGGACCTGCCGGATGAAGAACAGGCCAAAGCCGGACTTGGCGCTTTTGTGGCCGGCTTCGATGTGGTGGTCGCCAACCCGCCGTATGTGCGAGCCGATGAGGGCGCGGACGGTTTGCTTAGTTATCGGCGTGAAGTTGAACACCATCCCATACTGGGACCCTTGAAGGTGCTTACACAGAAATGGGACCTGTTCGTCCCGTTTGTCGCGCTCGGTCTCCATCTTTTGCGTCGCCCGGACGGCCGGCTGGGCATGATCGTGAGCAATGCGCTTGAGACTGTCCTTTACGCCGGTGCGCTTCGCCGTCACCTTGCGACGACAGCAACGTTACGAGAAGTCCACTTCTTCGAACCAGGGGTGAAGCTGTTCGCCGATGCAGCGGTGCGCAACACCATTCTGATCGCCGAAGCTGCGCCACCGTCCGCCACCACCGATACTTTGCGGGAGTGGCACTCTGACGCCCCACCGCTGGCGGGGCGCCGTCAACGGCTGCCACAAGTAACCTATGGTGCCGAAGTATTCCGCCCAGTCCTGCCGGCACTGCGTGTGCCTTCGGATGTGCCGTCTCATGCACTGAAGCACATTTGCTACGTGTCGGTCGGCATGGTGCTGAACGCGCACGAGAGTTTGGCAAGAGGACAGTTCAAGCTCGATGACTTGCTGGCTGACCAGCCCGACGCGATTCATCTGCGCCCATACGTCGGTTCCGAGGATTTGCGCCTACCCAATGCGACGATGGAGGATTTTCCATTCGCGGCGATGCGGGTTCGCTATCTGGAATATGGCACCGCAAGGGTGCCAGCTCTAATCCGTCGCCCGACCTTCCCTGAGCTATATGATCGGGAAAAGCTTATGGCTGGCGAATTCGGTAGCGTGGTACATGATGATGGCACGCTTGATCCACTAGGCTTTCTCGTTTGTAATCATTCAATCTTTCAGTTCGTGCCCTGGCACTCTCTCGCAGGGGTTCGGCAACCTGCCTTGCTACACCGTGAACGCGAAGTCGGTCGTTTGCGAACCGACATGGAAGCTTTGTCGCCGCAATATCCTCTGCCGTTCCTGGCTGGTCTGTTTAACAGCAACGCGTGGGCAACGATCATGGAAGGTCGTGCTGCGACTTCCATTGCGGGTCGCGCTCAACCTAATGATTATGCGGATCAACCAATTCCTGTTCCTGATCCGGCCATTGCCGCGGCGGTAGGGCAAGCCGCTACTACAGCACGGACGGAAGGGCGTGCGCTTGCGCGTTTACTCGCCGCTGGTTGGCAGCGCAACGCCGCAGGTTGGCGTTCGCCGCCCACTGTCGCTAGTGGCGTTCAGCAGGCTGCTTTCGGCATTGCTCGCACGCGGTGGGGTTTCACCATCGAGCGCCCGACCATCCGGTGCGCCACACTGCGGAGGGATGGTGGAACTTTCATATCTGGTAAGAGTGTCGCTGCTCGCCTAGCGGTGAACACGGATGATGCCGCGGCTGCCTTCCTGCTCCGCCTATTGAACGCGCAGGGCTCGAACACTCTTCAGGCCGTCGAGGCGGGCAGCGTGGCAATTCCGCTTCGCCCACAGGATGCCGCTGACGTAGAGCGCAAGTTACTCATGGCCGAGCGTGCAGCGCTAGTCCGCGAACAAGTGATTGTGGACCGTCGCTCCGAGATTGACGAACAAGTTGCTCCACTTTTCGAAGCTTTGCCACATCCGCCAATTGAGACCCTGATTTCACTGGCCTGGGAGTAGCTGTGGCTTTGTTCTGTAGTTACGGTCTATGCGACTAGGGTGGTTAGATCGTGATGGACGCTGCCACCTTCGCGCGGACCTTATCGACGAGCGATGCCGGGATCGCCGGGCCCGCGGAAATGACCGGCCTGACCAGCTCGCCGATGCCGCGGATGTGGCTGATCAGCACTTACCCGCAATTAGAAGCCCGGATCGGGTGCCGTCTGGATTGAGACCAGTGGCGAGACGGCCGACCACATCCCGCAGCTTCAACCAACCTGACCGCCTGTCCATCCGAACATGACGGCGTGTCACGTGCCGTGATCGCCGAACCTTCTACCCTTACACAAAACGTAGCAGTGCACTACCCTGACGCAAAGGAATGGGGGAAGCACATGGTCGGCACATCGGCAGATGCGGGCCTGTCGGACATTCCCCGGGGCACGCCGGACGAGGCGCTACTGCGCAGCGCGTGCCGGAAGAACGCCTGGCGGCTGGTGGTCATCCTCGCGGTCGCCTATGTCGTCAACTACCTGGATCGCAACGGCGTGGGCTATGCCGCGCTGACGATGAAGGCGGATCTGGGCCTGACCGCCAGCCAGTTCGGCTGGGGCGCGGGCCTGGCGATCATCAGCTACTCGCTGCTGGAAGTACCGAGCAACCTGTTCATGCACAGGGTCGGCGCCCGGCGCTGGCTGAGCCGGATCATGATCACCTGGGGTATCGCGGCCGGCGCGACCGCCCTGGCGCGGGGGCCGAACAGCTTCTACGCCCTGCGGCTCGTTCTCGGCGCGGCGGAGGCAGGGTTCGTCCCCGGCGTGATGGTGTACCTGGCGGCCTGGTTCCCGGCGCAGTACCGCTCGCGGGTCCTGGCGTGGTTCCTGCTAGGCATCCCGGTGTCCTCGCTGATCGGCGGGCCGCTGGGCGGGGTCCTACTTGGCATGAACGGGTATCTGCATCTGGCGGGCTGGCAATGGATGTTCGTGGCCGAGGCGGTGCCCGCGGTCCTGATCGGCTGCCTGACATTCTGGATCCTGGTCGATCACCCGCGCGATGCCACCTGGCTGACGGCGGCGGAGCGGGCGGTGCTGCTGCGGACGCTCGCCGACGAGCCGAGGGACCGGCCGCGGCACGACCTGCTGGCGGCCTTGAAGGACGTGCGGGTGATCCTGCTGACGGTGATCCAGTTCGGCTTCACCCTCGGGTCCTATGGCATCGTGATCTGGCTGCCGTTGATCCTGAAGGGCTATGGCCTGTCCAACATGCGGATCGGGCTGATTTCGGTGCCGCCCTATCTTGTCGCCTGCGTCGGCATGCTGCTCTGGGCCCGGCACGTCGATCGGGGTGCGAGCCGCACCCGCCACCTGACACTGAGCTGCCTGCTGGCGGTGATCGGCCTGACCGGATCGGTGCTGTTTTCCGCGCTGGTGCCCAGCCTGCTGGCGCTGACCCTGGCGTTGGTCGGGGTGTCGGCGGCGCGGGCCATCTTCTGGACGATCCCGCCGCGGTTCCTGGTCGGCACCGCGGCCGCCGGGGGGCTGGCGTTCATCAACTCCATCGGCACGCTGGGCGGCTTCTTCGGTCCGTTCATGATGGGGTGGCTGAAGGATCTGACCGGCTCGTTCGACACTGGGCTGTTGATGATGGCGGTCATTCTGGTGATCTCCACCGGCCTCGCGGCGTCGCTGCGCCTGTTCGTCAGGGAGGGGTAGCGATCCGGGCCAGCGTTGGGTTGGCGCCGGCGAGGCAGGAGATCGTGAAGGACGGCTGACGCTGCCTGATGTCTCTGTCAACAGCACCAAAACAATCCGCCGCCGTTGTGGCACGGCCGCCGGTTGATTATGCCCGTAACGACCGACCTCGATTGGACAGCCCCGCCCGCAAGCGGGATCATCAGCCGCAAGCGTCCTCTGGAGGAACGAACCATGCCCGCTATCCCGCTCCCCGCCAGCTTGTCGCTACACGACAAGCGCGTCCTAGGCGCCGCGGCCGGCATCGGTCAGGCGACCGCCCTGGTGCTCGCACAGCTCGGTGCCACCCTGGTGATCGCCGACCGCGCACCGATGCAGCAGACGCACGACGAACTCCAGGCCGCCGGCGCGACCTGCAGCCTCGCGCAGGGCGATCTGGCCGACGACGCCTTCATCGGCGGGTTCTTCGCGGGCGAGCGGATCAACGCGGTGGCGCACTGTGCCGGTATCCTCGACCCACGTCCCTGGACCGAGGACAAAGCCTGGCACGAACGCTTCCACCAGGTGATGGACGTCAATGTGCGGGTGCCGTTGCAACTCGCCGCGGCGGCGATCGACCACATGGCGGCGCGGGGCGGCGGCAACATCGTGCTGGTCGGTTCGGTGGCGGGCAAGACCGGCGGCACATCGCTGACCACGCCGCCCGACTACGCGGCGTCCAAGGGCGCGGTGCACGCGCTGGTGAAATGGCTGTCGCGCAACGCGGTGGGCCGCGGGGTGCTGGTCAACGCGGTGGCACCCGGCCCGGTGCAGACGGCGATGACGCGCGGCTTCGCCCTCGGCCCGACCCTGCCGATGGGGCGGATCGGCCGCGCCGAGGAACTGGCCTGGCCGATCGCGTTCCTCTGCACCGCCGCCGCCAGCTATCTGTCCGGCGCCATCCTGGACGTGAACGGCGGCGCATTCGTCGGACCCTAGTGTCCCGGATCAGAAGTTCGCTATGGTGCTCGAACCTCTGATCCAGGACACGAGCACTCTGTTTTCAGTGGCCTGCTTATCCCCTGCGTCCGTCGCACGATGCGACGAACTTCGGGGGCATGACACTAGCGCGTGAGCGCTTCAGGTTGCGGCGATCACGCTCTATTTCCCTTTGTTCGAGAGGGCGGTTGACGCCCGAGGTTGCTCCACCCTCGGGCGAGCGCGCTGTAGCGGCCACCTCAGCAACAACGCCACACGAGATCATACCGCACCTTCAGGCCACCTCCAGCCGCATCACCTGCACGGCACCCCGGGGCAGCCTGGCGGCCAGATCGGCGACATGGGTGTGGTGGGTCAGCACGATCACCTGCACGCGTTCACTCAGCTGCAGCAGCGCCCGCATCGTCGCCGCGGTGCGCGGATCGTCGAAGGTCTGCAGGATGTCGTCGGCGACGAACGGCAGCGGGGACGTGGTCGCCGCGTAGTCTTCCAGCGCGGCGACCCGCAGCGCCAGATACAGCTGGTCGCAGGTGCCCTCGCTGAGCTGATCGAGGGCTTTGCGCGTCGTCCCGTCGGCCTCCAGCGCGACCATGGTCGGGCCGTCCTTGCCTTGCTCGATCCGCACCCCGGCCTGGGCGCCGCCAGTGATGGTGCGGAACACCTCGCCGATGCGGGTCAGCAGTGGCTGGCGCACCCCAGCGGCTTGGCGGTCCAGGGCGGTCCGCAGCAGGGCGTGGGTGGCGTGCAGGATCAGCGCCTCCTCGGCGGTGCGGGCCAGCATGGCCTGAGCGGCTTCCCGGCGCTGCGCGGCCTCGGCTGCGTCCAGACCGCTGCCGGCCTGATCCAGCGCCGTCGCGGCGGCGGTGGCGGCGACCCTGGCAGCCTCGATCCGCGGGGCGCGGGCGTGGTGGCTGGCCTCGATCGCGCTGATCCGGACGAGGTCGGCGTCGACGGCGCTCTCGGCCGCACGGTCGGCCAGGGCTTCGATCGCCAGCCCGCCGCCCTGGACAGCGAGTTGCCGCTGCGCCTCGGCCTTGTCAGCGCGGGCGGTGGCGACCGCGCGGGCCTGGCGCAACTGGTGTTCCGCCTGTTCGTCGGTTGCCACCCGCAGGGCGGCGCGCAAACCCAGCAGGGCGCGGGCGGCGGTTTCGGCTTCGGCCACGGTCCGCGCTCGCTTGTCCGCCGCCTGTTCGATCCGGCGGTCGGCGTCGGCGCAGCGCACAGCTTCGCGGTGTTCGGCCTGCGAACGCCGCTGCAAGGCCTCGGCGGCCTCGGTCGGGGGCAGCGTCGCCAGGTCCGGCGACAGGTTCCTCAGGCGGCCGACCCGCGCGGTCAGCAGGGCAACCGCGGCCAGCATGTCCTCCACCCGGCGTTGATTGTCGGCGGCGCGTTGTTCGGTGACGCGCAGGTCTTCGATCAGCACCAGGGCATCGGCGGTGGCCGCCATGGTCTCATCGGGTGGACGCGCCAGGGCGCCGGCCGCCGGCTGCCATTGCGCGTGCCACGCGGCCAGGGCACGGTCCGCCTTGGTGGCGGCGGTAGCGGCGGCGGCGCAGGCGGCTTGTTGTTTGCCGATCTGTTCGGTCAGGGTCTTGCGTCGGGCCGCCAGATCGCGATCCGCGTCAATCCGGCGATCCGCCTCTGCCAACACCGCGCCCACCGCCGCCGGGTCCGGTTCGGCGGCGCCGATCGCCCTGGCGAGCTGACCGCCCAGGCCCGTCAGATCACGTTCGAGGTCGGCCAGCTCGGCGGCGGCGCGGTCTCGGGTGTCACGGCACCGGATGGCGGCGTCGCGCGCGCGCAGAAAGGCTCGCAGGGCGGGGATGTCATCGGCCTGACTGCCGGCGGCCTGGGCCAGCGCCAGCAGGTCGCCGCGTGCACCGGCCACCCGAGCGGCGGCCCGGCCAACGGGCTCGACGTCCTTGGCAAGAGCGGCCTCCAGCGTTCGCAGGCGAGCGCGGATCGCCGCTGCCTCGGCCACGTCCTGCCCATGCGCGATCAGCGCGTCGGCGACCGCGTCGGCGTCCCGGATGGCTCGGTCCAGGGCAACCAGCGTGGCGGCCGGCTTGCTGTCCGGGCTGGGGCTGGGGCTGGGCGTGCAAAGCTGGCGCCACAGCGCGTCGCGATGCGCCCGGGCCTGCGCCAGTGCGTCCGCCGAGGGCAGGTGGGCGCGGCGTTCCAGCGCGGCCAGTGCGGCCTGTTCGGTGTCAACCAGCTGCCGCCGGTCGGCGTGATCCTGGACCGCGCGCGCGTGGGCGGTCTCGGCGTCGCCCAGCGCCTTGCCCGCGGCCTCCAGCCTCGGCTCTGACGGCGCGGTGGTGGCGCCCAATGCCGCTTCCGTCATGACGCGGTCGGGGATCGCGGCCAGGGCGGCGCGCAGGCCGGCTTCCGCGTCGCGCAGCCTGCGCCGGCTGGTGTCGAGCCGCACCGCCGGGTCGCCGCCTGCCCGCAGCAGACCGACCAGGTCGACCAGTGCGGCCAGGTCATGGTGTTCGGGCAGTTTGTCGCGTTCGGCCAGGGTTGCCGCAAGCTGGCGATCGGCGTCTTCCCGGCGGTCACGCGCCGCGGTGTCGGCCATCGCCAACGGCCCGTGCTGCCGCAGATGCCGTTGCGCGTCCTTGACGACAGGTGCGGGTGGCAGGGCGAAAGCGTCGTCCCAGCCCAGCTCGCGCCGCAGAACGGAGACCCGGGCGCGATCGGCGGACAGGTCGCGCTGCACCTTGGGCAGGTCGGTTTCCGCCCCCAGCGCCAGCCCACGCAGGTCGGCCAGGGCCTTGATCTCGGCCTCGGCGGCGATCCAGGCCGGATCGAACGCCAGCTGCGCGCGATCGTCCCGCGCCGCGCGCAGTTCGGCGTTCGCGGCGTCGGCATTGCCGGCCGAGACGACCCCCTGCTGAAGCGCCTCGCGCCAGCGCTTTTCGAAGCTGTCGTCCAGTTCGGGCGCGTCGGCCGCTTCGGTCAGGATCCGTTGCGCCTTTTGCAGCCGGTCGAGCCATTGGCGGCAGGCGCCGATGGTGCGCAGGTGGTCGCGCTGTTGCGTCGCTTCCGCCTGTTCGGCCAGCAGCGCCTGCAGGGTTTGCGCAGCCTCCGCCGCCTGGCGTTCCAGCGCGGTCCAGCCGTCCGGACGCAATGCCGCGCGGCGCAGGTCGGCGGTGCCTTGCTCCCAGTTGCTCAGCGCACTCCACAGCGGCCGCGACCGATGGCGCACCGTCGCCCGGCCGAGGTCGTCACGTTTGCGTTCCAGCTCGCTCAGCAGGTCGCGCACGCATCCCAGGCCGCCGCCGGCCGCGAACAGCACCTGGCCGAGGCGCCCCTGGCTGCGGATCAGCTCCTGCCCGCCGGAGCGCAGCAGCGTGGTGTCGAGGCCGAACAGCTCCTGGAAGATCGTCGCATCCGCGCCACCGAGCAGGCGCCGTGTTTCATCCGGGGGGATCTCGGAGCCGTCCGACGAGGCAAGAGTGTTGCCGTTGCCCTTGCGGCGGACCAGCGACCGGGTCGCGCCGTTCTGGGTGACGTCCGCCAGCAGGCGCATCCTCTCGGTGCCGAAGCGGAAGGTCATCGCGGTGCGGGCCTCGATGCCGAACAGGAAATCACCGAGGGCGCGGCGGATGACGGACTTGCCGTAGCCGTTGGGCGCGACGATCAGGTTGACTCGGTGCGGAGCGGGATCGAACCGCAGGTCGAGGTGTTCGAACGGTCCGTAACGCTCCAGACGGAAATGGCCGAGTTGCATCAGGATGCGCGGATCAGCGCGGCTTCCAGCCGCAGGCGCGCCTGTTCCAGGATGCTGCCGGCGTCGTGCAGCGGATGGTCGCCGGGCAGCGCCTCACCCAGTTTTCCCAGCAGCGTGGCGGGCCAGTCGCCCAGCAGGTCGGGCGGCGGGGCGGCGGCCAGGCTGTCGATCTCGGTCAGCAGGCGCGACAGATTGTCCGGGTTCGGACTGGCGGTGCGGTGCGGACGGGTCCGCAACTTCACCGATTCCAGCCACAGTCGGTGCTCGCCGGTCAGGCCGTAGGCCTCGTTCAGCACCTTCTCGCGCAGGCCCTCGCTGGCCAGCCGTGCATGTGCGTCGGTGGTCCCTGTCAGGGTGATCCTGGCGGCAAGCGGCCGCGCGTCGGCCTGTCGCACGGCTTCTTCAAGCTGTGACTGAATGCGCATCATGGCTTCGGCTTCGTCGGCGGCGCCGTGCAGGTCCACTTCGATATGCGCCCAGCGCAGGACATCCAGCACCTGGTGCTCGACCGCGGTGATGCGCTGGCCGGAGACGGTCACCAGGCTGGCGCCCTTCGGCCCGGTTTCGCCGATGTGGCGGCCCTGCAGGTTGCCGGGGAAGACGATCCAGGGTTCCCCGCACAGTTCCTGCCGCTGGTGAACATGACCCAGCGCCCAATAGTCGTAGCCGTGCGCCTTCAGGCGGGGCAGGTCGCACGGTGCGTAGCGGGCGTGCGCGGCGTAGCCCTCGGCCGAGGTATGCAGCAGGCCGATGTTGAACAGGCCCCGGTCCGGCGGCGGATAGGCCTGCGACAGGTCCTGGGTCACCGCCTGGTCGGCGAAGCTCTGGCCATGGATGGCGACGCCGAGGTGGTCCAGCAGATGGGTGTGCGCCCTGGCGTGGTCGAAGATGGTGACGTGCGGCATCCGCAGCGAGCGGGTCATGCGGTTGGCGGCGTCGTGGTTGCCGCGAATGGTGAACACCGGGATCGCGGCCTGGGTCAGCCGGCGCATCTGGGCGGCGAAGAACAGCCCCGTTCCGAAGTCCGGCCAGTCGCCGTCGTAGATGTCGCCGGCGATCAACAGGAAGTCGACCTGCTGCTGGATGGCCAGGTCGACCAGGCGGCCGAGGGCGCGGCGGGTGGCACCGCGGATCAGTTCGGCGGGGGCGGAGGGATCGGCCTCCAGGCCGCGCAGGGGGCTGTCGAGGTGGAGGTCGGCGGCATGCAGAAAGCGGAAGCTTGGCATGGCGGGTGTGTATCACGCCGGGCCGAGTCGGGGTGGGCGAAGCAACGGGTTTGGCGGCTGATGCGCGCTCGCGCGGACGGCTCCGTCGCTGTTCGCGCTTGGCGGCGGCGAGCGGGTGCGGCAGTGTGCCGGCGCCATGATACCGGGCGATGCATGCATTGACCGGTATGTGCGCCGGGTTGGTGGGCGAGCGAGCACGCGAGCGAGGGGGCAGCGCGCGCAAAATGACTCTCATACCGGTCGGCGCAAGCGCCGAATGGTAGGAGACGACAACGGGGAATACGGATGGCCAGCCTGCCGAACCGCCTGCCGGGACTGAACTTCGATCTGGGGGAGAACGCGGACATGCTTCGCTCCACCGTCGAGGCGTTCGCGGCGACCGAGATCGCACCGCGCGCCGCCGCGATCGACCGGGACAACAGCTTCCCGATGGACCTGTGGCCGAAGATGGGGGCGCTGGGCGTGCTGGGGGTGACGGCGGCCGAGGAATATGGCGGCGCCGGCATGGGCTATCTGGAGCACGTGGTGGCGATGGAGGAGATCTCCCGCGCGTCCGCCTCGATCGGGCTGTCGTATGGCGCGCATTCGAACCTGTGCGTGAACCAGATTTCTCGTAATGGCACCGAGGCGCAGAAGCGGCGGTATCTGCCGGGGCTGATCGACGGGAGCGCGGTTGGCGCGCTGGCGATGAGCGAGCCGAACGCGGGGTCGGATGTGGTGGGGATGCGCACCCGGGCAGACCGCAAGGGCGACCGCTACGTGCTGAACGGCAGCAAGATGTGGATCACCAACGGGCCGGACGCGGATGTGCTGGTGATCTACGCGAAGACCGATCCGGCGGCGGGGCCGCGCGGGATTACCGCGTTCCTGGTGGAGAAGGGGTTCGCGGGGTTCTCCACCGCGCCGAAGCTGGACAAGCTGGGGATGCGCGGGTCCAACACCGGCGAGCTGGTGTTGCAGGACTGCGAGGTCCCGGAAGAGAACGTTCTGGGGGCGGTCGGACGCGGCGTGAACGTGCTGATGAGCGGGCTGGACTATGAGCGCGCGGTGCTGGCGGCGGGACCGCTGGGGATCATGCAGGCGTGCATGGATGCGGTGGTGCCGTATGTGCATGAACGCAAGCAGTTCGGGCAGGCGATCGGCGAGTTCCAGCTGATGCAGGGCAAGCTGGCGGACATGTACACGACGATGAACGCGGCGAAGGCTTATGTCTACGCGGTGGCCAAGGCGTGTGACCGCGGCGAGACGGCGCGCAAGGATGCCGCTGGGGCGATCCTGTACGCGGCGGAGAAGGCGACGTGGATGGCGCTGGAGGCGATCCAGGCGCTGGGCGGGAATGGGTATATCAATGACTATCCCACCGGGCGGCTGTTGCGGGATGCGAAATTGTACGAGATTGGCGCCGGGACGAGCGAGATACGCAGGATGCTGATCGGGCGGGAGTTGTTTACCGAGACGGGGTGAGAGGGGCGGTTGGTTCGGTGCCTGGCATTTGCCCGGCATCGATCAAACCAGGGAGCCGGTTATTGAGTTCACCCGCGGAGTGGACGAGCCAAGCGTCGCATGCATCGCCGCTTTCGATCCTGTGCGGCGATTCGTTGTTCGGCTCCGGACGGCCGATTAGGGCCGAGCGCTCGGGCAGGTCGCTGAGGGTAGACGAGCCAACCGAAGTCGACATGCGCACCGGATATCAGCATCAGGTAAGGGCTTAAAATCGCTTGAGCTTAGAACCGGTGCAGATTTCTTGAATTTCGCAATGTCGCCTCATTGAGGTTCAGGGTTGACATAACTCGATAATTCCATTAGTGTGGAAATATGGAGAAAACAAGCGCTATAGCCGCTCTCGCGGCACTCGCTCAAGACACACGGCTCGACGTGTTCCGGATGCTGGTGCAGGCCGGTGCCGAGGGTTTGCCAGCCGGGCAAATCGGTGAACGGCTCGACCTGCCTTCGGCAACACTGTCGTTCCATCTGAACCAACTCCGCCATGCGGGGCTTGTGACATTCCGGCGCGAGGGGCGGTCGCTGATCTACGTCGCCGAATATGACGCCATGAACGGCTTGCTGGCCTACCTGACCGAGAACTGTTGTCAGGGTGATGCCGCGACCTGCGGCATTGGCGTCTGCGATGGCGCAGCTCTCGTCAAACCGAAGAAAGGAAGGATCGTCCAATGAAGCGCATGCATATTCATGTCGGTGTGAAAAACCTCGATGAGAGCGTCGGTTTTTACAGTGCGTTGTTTGGCGCTCAACCCGCCAAGCTCAAACCTGATTACGCGAAATGGATGCTGGAAGACCCGCATCTGAATTTCGCAATCTCAACGCGGTCGGGGAAGACCGGCCTCGATCACATGGGCCTGCAAGTTGACGATGCAGGCGAACTGGCCGAGCTGCGCGACCACATGTCAGCCGCGAACATATCGACCCATAGCGACGGCGAGACGACCTGTTGCTATGCGAAGTCAGAAAAATCATGGGTGGAAGATCCCAATGGCATCGCTTGGGAAGCCTACCACACGATGGAAGACGCGCAGCTTTACATGGGCGGCGAGGCGATCACCGATGCCGCCTGCTGCACCCCGGAAACGGCGCAAGGCGTGTGCTGCGATCCGAAGCCGGAGCTGGTGGCGACGGCACCTTGCTGCGGGGTGTCATGACACGCCAGCCGTTCAATGTGCTTTTCCTCTGCACCGGCAATTCCGCGCGTAGCATTCTAGCGGAATCCCTGCTGAACCATTGGGGCCAAGATCGCTTCCGTGGTTTCAGCGCGGGCAGCTATCCGAAGGGCGCTATTCACCCTTGCACCCTCAAGCTGCTGCACTCACTCGAACTGCCGACCGAAGGATTGCGCAGCAAGAGCTGGGATGAATTCGCCAAGCCCGGCGCACCTGTAATGGATTTCGTTTTCACTGTCTGCGATCAGGCGGCGGGCGAAACCTGCCCGGTCTGGCCGGGGCAACCGATCACCGCGCATTGGGGAATGCCCGATCCGGCTGCCGTTGATAACTCCGATGTCGAACAGTGGCAGGCTTTCCGCGATACGTTCCGCGCGCTGGAAAACCGCCTCAAGATATTCGTCTCACTGCCAGTTGCCTCGCTGGATCGCATGTCGCTTGCGCGTCAGGTCGAAGCTATCGGACGGATGCGGCCCGATGAGGCTGAGAATTCAGCATCATGAGCATCACAATTCACGGCAACCATATAGCGAGGCTAACGCCATGAGCGACGCTGCAATCGTTGCGCCGAGCAAAGCACCCTCAATGGGAACGTTCGAGCGTTACCTGACGCTTTGGGTTGCGCTCTGCATCATCGTCGGCATTGCTCTCGGGCAGACTGTGCCGAGCATATTTCATGCTCTAGGCGCGGCAACCGTCGCGCAAGTCAACCTGCCGGTAGCATTGCTGGTCTGGCTGATGATTATCCCCATGCTTCTGAAAATCGACCTCGCCGCCCTTGGTCAGGTGAAAGAACATTGGCGCGGCATCGCCGCGACGGTCGGCATTAACTGGCTGGTCAAGCCGTTCTCAATGGCGCTGCTCGGCTGGCTGTTCATCGCGCATCTTTTTCGACCCTATCTGCCTGCCGGTCAGATTGACGGTTACATCGCCGGGCTGATCCTGCTGGCGGCGGCTCCCTGCACGGCAATGGTTTTTGTCTGGTCGAACCTTGTGGACGGCGAGCCGCATTTCACGCTGTCGCAAGTGGCTCTTAACGACACGATCATGGTCTTTGCTTTCGCGCCGCTCGTGGCGCTGCTGCTCGGCCTGTCCTCGATCACCGTGCCTTGGGACACGCTGATTTTGTCAGTTGTTCTCTACATCGTCGTGCCGGTGATCGTGGCGCAGCTTTGGCGGCGGGGACTGCTGGCAAAGGGCGGACAGGCGGCGCTTGGGCGGACGCTACGCACGCTCGCGCCGCTGTCGCTCTCGGCGCTGCTGTTGACGCTCGTGCTGCTGTTCGGCCTGCAAGGCGAACAGATCATGCGTCAGCCGGTCGTCATCGCACTGCTTGCGGTGCCAATCATCATACAGGTCTATTTCAACGCGGGGCTGGCCTACTGGCTGAACCGCAAGCTCGGCGTCGAATGGTGCGTCGCCGGGCCGTCGGCGCTGATCGGGGCCAGCAACTTCTTCGAGCTGGCCGTGGCGACAGCAATTGCCTTGTTTGGATTTCAATCTGGCGCGGCGCTCTCAACCGTCGTCGGGGTGCTGGTGGAAGTGCCTGTCATGCTGTCGGTCGTGCAAATCGTCCGCCGCTCGCGGGGCTGGTATGAACGGGGACAGGCAGCATGAGGCGGCAAGACCTGTTCGGGCGTGGTTGATACGGTCGGGTTTCACGAACGGCGAAGTGTCGTCGTCTCTACAATCGGCATTACACAGACGCTTGCTTGGGGATCGACCTATTATCTTCCGGCTGTGATGGCTGATCCAATTTGCGAAAGCCTGCAACTGTCCCGGTCGTGGTTCTTCGGTATCTTCTCGGCCTCATTGTTGCTGTCCGGGTTGCTCGGCCCTGCTGCCGGTCGAATGACCGATCGGCATGGCGGGCGTGATGTGCTGGCCTGCACCAATCTGGTATTTGCGGCTGGCTTGGTGCTGCTGGCGACGGCTTCCGGCATTGCCGGGCTGTCGCTGGCGTGGGTAGTGATCGGCATTGGCATGGGCTTCGGCCTTTATGAGGCGGCCTTTGCGACCGTCGCCGGTCTTTACGGCAGCGACGCCCGCAATGCGATCACGGGCATTACACTGTTTGCCGGGTTCGCCAGCACGGTCGGCTGGCCTGCAAGCTCCCTGTTCATGGATGCATTTGGGTGGCGCGGGGCCTGCCTGATTTGGGCGTCGGTTCATCTCGTCGTCGGTTTGCCACTGAACCGGTTTCTGGTGCCGAAAGCATTTTCCCTTGTTGTCGAGGCGGTGATCGGCGAAGCGCCGTCTGCCATGCCTTGGACAATGATCGTGCTGTCGGTCGTCTTCGCCGCCAGTTGGTTCGTTGCAACGGCAATGGCGGCGCATCTGCCTCGAATGCTGGAAGCGCTCGGCGCTACACCGGCTGCCGCTGTGACAGTGGCCTCTCTGGTCGGCCCGGCGCAGGTTGGGGCGCGGCTAATCGAGTTCAGCTTTCTGCGCCGCGTGTCGCCGCTCGTCTCTGCACGGTTGGCGGTTGCGCTGCATCCGATTGCCGCCGCGCTGCTGGCGATCATCGGCGCACCCGCTGCGGTGCTGTTCACGCTGCTGCATGGCGGCGGAAACGGGATGATGACTATTGCACGCGGCACCCTGCCGCTCGCCCTGTTCGGTGCAGCAGGCTACGGCCTGCGGACAGGACTACTCGCCGCACCAGCCCGGATTTTGCAGGGTGGCGCACCGTTGCTGTTTAGCTTGGTGTTAGACAATGGGGGGCCAGTCTATGCGTTGCTGTTATCCGGAACGCTCACCAGTCTAGCCTTTGTAGCTCTGTTGTTTGTGCGTGCGCCTCGTTCTAAAGCCGCATAATGGCAAATTATGTTAGGTCGGGGCCGTGCCTGCTTCACCACACGAACAAGACGCGAACAGTCTGATGGCCATTCGGTTTTTCTCTCCACAGTCGCGATCTACCGCTTCGTCGACAAGCGGATCGGCGAAGATTGGGGAATTGGGTTTAGAGGCGCATGGCCCGAACGCGTAGCTTTACCGTCCGGCGGCAGGTCCAACAATCCTGATCTATGAGTTGGCGCATGAAGCGCGGGGCATAGCTACGTCGATTGTCTGCTCGCCCGCCCATGGCTCGGCATGATGAGGCGTCGCGCACCAGAAAGGTTGCGATGTCTCAGGATCGAAGGAGGAAGCAGCCGTGCCGCCGTCCAACGTCACATTCGTGCTGATCGCGCGTATACCGCCCGAAGGAATCTCGACATTCGCTACCTATGAAGACCACGTGCTACCGCTGCTGGCGGAACATCGGGGCGTTTTGCAGCGGCGACTGCGTAGCGGGGACGGGTTAATCGAGATTCATGTGGTGTGTTTTCCCTCGGCCGGGGCGTTTGCAAGATTTCGCGAAGACCCGCGCCGGGCGCGCCATGCACCTGATCTAGAAGCCTCGGGGGCACGCATTGAGCTGTTACAACTTGAAGATGTCATCCGAAACGAGAGATCAGGTGAAACCGACCCCTTACACAAGACTCCTGACAGGCTCCCGGATATTAGCATCGGGTAATAAGCTTCATGACCTCGCCGGCGAGGTCATTTGACAGATACAGTCAATCACCCGCTGGTGAGTAAAACTGCTAGCGCCTCACACCCAGAAATTCGGATCGTTCCGCGGAAGATCCGCCAAACTCACTCCGCGGCGAGAGCCGGCTTACCTTCCACCAGAGACTCGATAAGTCTGCGGTCGGCCGACGTCGCCGGATTGTAGACGATCAGGCTGAGGTCCGGCCGACCATCCACGGCAAACGCGGAGTATTCCAGTGCGATCGGTCCCAGGTGGGGGTGGCGCAGGTGCTTCACCCCGTCACCGTGCGTCTGCACGTCGTTCTCGCGCCACATGGACGCGAACTCGGGGCTCGACTGGCAGAGTTCGGCGACGAGCGGCGCGACCTCGGCGTCAGCGCCTGCGCGCGCGGCGTCGATCCGGAAGGCGCTGACGACGAAGCGGGCCACGGCCTCCCAGTCGGATTGCGCGGCTCGGATATGTGAATCCCTGAAGATCATGCGCAGGATGTTGCGCTGATCGGGCGGCAGCATCCCGTAATCGGTGAGCACCGCGGCGGCCGCTCGGTTCCAGGCGACCACGTCCCACGTCGCGGTCCGGACGATCGCCGGGCTGTAGGTCAGCGCGTCCAGCAGGCGCTGCAGCCGCGGCGTGATCGCGTCGCTGCCATGGTAGCGGACCTCCGGCGGACGCCCCAGGCCGACGAGGAAAAGGTGCTCGCGTTCGACCTCGGTCAGCATGAGCGCGCGCGCGATCCGGTCGAGCACGTCGGCCGAGGGGCTGCCGCCGCGGCCCTGCTCCAACCAGGTGTACCAGGTCGCGCTGACGTTGGCGCGCTGCGCCACCTCTTCACGCCGCAGGCCCGTCGTTCGCCGTCGGCCGGCGGCGATGCCGAAGGACGCCGGGTCAAGCTTCGTGCGTCGGTTCTTGAGATAGGCGCCAAGCGAACTGCCGTCGGTCACGGATACCCATCCTGTTAGCGGTTATACCCCGATAATCTCACTACTTTAACCGCATAGGCAGCGTGCCGACAATGGGTGCGTCAGAAAGTCAAGGAGACTGAGCACATGCGAATATTCGTCACGGGAAGCACCGGCTGGGTCGGCTCCGCGGTGGTCGAGGAGCTGGTCGGCGCCGGCCATCGGGTCATCGGCCTCGCCCGTTCCGAGAACAAGGCGGCCGCCCTCGCCGCGGCCGGGGCCGAAGTGCTCCGCGGCACGCTCGACGACCTCGACACGTTGCGCGGCGCCGCTGCGGCGGCCGAGGCGGTGATCCATACCGCGTTTGACCACGATTTCTCCAGGTTCGCCGAGAATGCCGCGCAGGACGGGCAGGCAATCGAGATCCTGGGAAGCGCGCTGGCGGGATCGGATCGCCCGCTTCTCGTCACGGGAGGCATCGCATTGCTGGCGCCTGGCCGGGTCGCGACCGAGGCGGACGTGGCCCCGTTCATCCCGTCCTTTCCCCGCAGGTCGGAGATGGCCGCCCGAGCGCTTGCCGAGCGCGGGGTGCGTGCCACGACGATCCGACTCTCGCCGTCGGTTCATGGCCTCGGCGACCACGGCTTCATCCCGATCCTGATCGGCCTGGCGCGCGAGAAGGGCGTGTCGGCTTATATTGGCGAGGGCCTGAACCGCTGGCCCGGGGTGCATCGGCTGGACGCCGCGCGCCTCTACCGCCTCGCGCTCGAGCACGGTGCGACCGAACCCGCCTATCATGGGGTCGCCGACGAGGGTGTGCCGTTCAAGCAGATCGCCGAGGTGATCGGCCGCCGGATCGGCGTGCCAGTCGAGTCGCGGGGCCGGGAGCATTTCGGCTGGTTCGCCGACTTCGCGGCCCTCGACATGCCGGCGTCGAGCGCGCGCACGCGATCGCTGCTCGGCTGGCAGCCGACCGGCCCGGACCTGCTGACCGACCTCGATCAGCCCGGCTACTACACCCAATGATGACGCGACGCCCACAGGCGGAACGCGACCGTGGTTCTGAAGGAGAAAGAGAATGACTGACACATCTTTGTCGCTTGGCGGGAACCGCGTAGTGGTCATCGGCGGCGGCTCGGGCATCGGCTTCGCGGTTGCCGAACTGGCACGCGAGGCGGGCGCCGAAATCGTCATCGCCTCGAGCCGCGCGGTGACCGTCGATGCAGCCGTCGAACGCCTAAGCGGTTCGACGGGTCGCGTGGTCGATCTGCGCGATGAGGCCGGCGTCGCCGGCTTCTTCAAGGACCTCGGCGGCTTCGATCATCTTGCGATCACGGCGGGCGACTGGGGCGGCGCCATGTTCGCCCCCACCGCGGAGATCGACCTCGCGCAGGCACGGGAGGGGTTGACGGTACGCTTCCTGGGCGCGCTCGCGGCGGCCAAGCACAGCTGCCGCACGATCGCGCAGGATGGCTCGATCACGCTGACGAGCGGCATGCTCGCGCATCGACCAATGAGGGGCGCACCGCTGGCGACCGCCGTGGCAGGAGCGATGGAGCATCTGACGCGCGGTCTCGCGATCGATCTCGCGCCTGTGCGGGTCAACGCCGTGTGCCCGGGCCTTATCCTGACCGAGCACGTGAAGCAGACGATGCCGGAGGCAACGCAGCAGTCGTTCGTCGCGCCCCTGCCGGTGCCCCGCGCCGGCTCGCCGGCGGAGGCCGCGAAGGCCTACGTCTATTTGATGCTCAATGGCTATGCGACGGGACAAATCCTGCCTGTCGACGGAGGCGGCCTGGTGGTCTGAAGTCGGGCGATAGCGGTGGTGGCAGAGGCCTCCGCCGCGGGGCCTCCGCCGCGGGAAAATGCCTGCGGCCATTCGGCTCAAGGCGGCGGCCGGTCTGAACGCGTAACCCTCCAGGTCAACGCGCGTCGGAACGGCTGCTGCCGGACGTTGGCACGCAACGGTCAGCGTCTCGGATGAGCGCGAACCAGCCGTCGGGGTCGCGCGTATTCAGCGTCCGGTTTCCACCGGAGCCCGCGATTCGTCTGTGCAAATGACAACCGGAGGTATGTCTGTAGCACCCCAGGTGGCAAGCTTAATACGTGGGGACGCCTATGCGGGGTGCGCCAAACCGGTCTTCACCGACTCCGCCACCACGTTCCGGGCGACCTCGCGCAGCAATTGCCGGTCCGCCTGGGGGGTGGCGGCCGGCGCGATGCCCGATACGACCCTGTCGTGGCTGTAGGTCGGCAGCGCCGCGCCATTGTTCAGGATCGGGTAGCCAAGATCCTCGCCCGCGCCGACCGCGCGGATACCCCGCCGGATCATGTTGCGCATCATGATGATGCCACGGTCGGTGGAAGCGAGATGTTCCAGCCCATGGCGCGCCATGCTGTCGTGAATGCTGACCTGGGCATCCCAGTCGCCGGGCACGCGCTGGCGCTCCTCATAGGGGCGGTTGCCGTCCTGGCCGAAGACGGTGCCGCGCTGCGGGTCCTTGCCCTCGGGGGCGCGGTAATAGCCGATCTGCATGGTATGCGTATCGTCCAGCGGCACCGCCCAGGTGGTCGCCTGCGGGCGGTTCAAGGTGTTGCGCAGGGCCACCGGATCCTGGTTGGGCGGGAACTGGTGGATGTTCGGCAGAATGAAATCGGCGACGCGCACCCAGACCTTGTCCTCATAGCGGCGGGTGTCGATGTAGACCATGCCGACCGGGGTCTCCATCCAGTCCCACTCGGCCAGTTCCTTGAAATCCTCACTGAAGCCGTCGCTGCCCGGCAGCGTGTGCAGAAAGGCGACGTGCGCCGGGTCCATGCTGTTCTCCTTGACCTGCAGCCAGTTGCAGTCCCACAGGGTCGGGGCGCGGGCGACCAGCTGATAGCCGGGCAGGTCATAGGTATCGAACAGCGGGAAAGGCGGTTTCTTCTCCGGCGGCCCCATGTAGGCGAACACCAGGCCGGCATGCTCGTGCACCGGATACGCGCCGTGACACAGCCGGTCCTTCAAGGTGCTGTCGGTAGGCTCGCCGGGGGTTTCCAGGATCGTGCCGTCAACGTCGAACAGCCAGCCGTGGTAGCAGCAGCGGATGCCCTTGTCGGCGATCAGGCCGTACTCGAGCGAGGTGCCGCGATGCGGACAGTATGGCTCCAGCAGGCCGATGGCGCCGCTCCTGTCGCGGAAGGCGATGAGGTCCCCCAGGATGCGCACGCGGCGGGGCAGGTCGCCCAATTCGCTGCCCAGGATGACCGGCTGCCAGAAGCGGCGGAGGTATTCGCCGCACGGCGTGTCGGGCCCGACGCGCGTCATTTCCCGGTCTTCCGCCGGTAGTCCGCGATGGTGATAGGCGCTGTACGCGGCGTTCAGAAACGGTGCTCTTTCAACCATGATGTGGCTCCCCCGCGGTGCTGTTGGGTCGTTCGAATTGCCATTGTTTCAGCCGATAGTGGATGGCTGGCCGGCCACGGGTCAAGACGCCGGCGGGTCTTGGCGCGGGCGGCGTCGCATGATGCGTCCGAAGCTGTACGTCAGCGTCGGCGCGCAGTCGCCCAACCCCTTCCACGCTGCCGCGGTCCGAGCGAGGTCTCACTTCGTTATACAACCTTAGGTAGTGAAGAATCGATCGGCCGCAGGTTAAATACCGCCAAGCCGACCGGAGTTGTGCAGGCAGATGCGTTTCATCCGAAATCTTGTTCTTCTGGTCGCGACGTCCGTCAGCGCGGGCGGGTTCACGATTTCCGCCGCGGCACAAAATGCCACCGGGCCGGCGATCATGGTAAACCCGGTGCTCGGTCAGCACCCGATCAGTCAATACATCTATGGCATGGCCGCGTATGGCGTCACACCGAAGTATCAGGCGGCGGCGGGCCTGACGGTGTTGCGCTGGGGCGGCGATGGCACCTCGCGCTACAACTGGATGGTCGATAGCAGCAATGCGGGTTTCGACTGGTATTTCATGGGCGGCGACGGCAACGCCAGCCCGGTGCCCAGCGCCGGGCCGGATGCGCTGGTGACCGCCGACAATGCGACCAACAGCGCCACCCTGCTGACCATTCCGATCATCCCCTACATCAACAACAGCGCCGCCTGGTCCTGCAGTTTTCCGGTTTCGGTCTACGGCGCGCAACAATCCACCAATCCGTACGTGTTTCCCAACGGACAGACTTGCGGCAACAGTATCGCCAGCAATGGGGCGCAACTGCTCGATAACAACATTCCGGCCAACAACGTCGCGAACACGCCCGCCACGCAGGCGGCGTGGGTGCAGCACCTGGTGGCGAAATTCGGTTCGGCCGCCCATCAGGGGGTGCGGTTCTACCAGTTGGACAACGAGCCGCTTGGCTGGGGCAACACGCATCGCGACATCATGCCGAACGGCGCCACCTATGCCACCATCAGCGCGCTAGGGGCGGAGTACGCCGCCGTGGTCAAGCAACAGGATGCGTCAGCGCTGGTTTTCGGCCCATCGGATTTCACCCTGGGCGGCTGGATCGGCTCGCCAGGCCAGCAGAACAATCTGTTCGCCGGGCAATACTACCTGCGGAAAATGGCCGCCGCCCGCACCAATGGCAAGCGCCTGCTGGACTTCTTCGACGAGCATTACTACTTCAATTTCACCGACGTCGCGAGCCAGCTTGCCTCGACCCGCACGTTGTGGGACCCGAGCTATAATGGCGGCACCTGGGTGGAGCAGTATTGGTTCGACGGGCCGATGCAGCTGATCCCGCGGTTCCAGCAATGGATTGCCCAATACTATCCCGGCACCCGGCTCGCGTTTTCGGAATACTCCATCGACAGCGGCAACAAGCTGGTCACCGACGCCCTCGCGGAGGCCGATGTGCTGGGCATTTTCGGTCGCGAGCAGGTGGGCCTGGCCGCCATGTGGAACACGCCGCAGCCGACCGACCCGATCGCGTTCAGCTTCCTGCTGTTTCGCAATGTCAATGGCCGCGGGCTGGCTTTTGGCAATACCTCGGTGCAGACCGTCAGTGACGATCAGGGGGTGGTGTCGGCCTATGGGGCGTTGCGGACCGCCAGCGGGGCACCGGGGAGTGCCACGTCGCTGACATTGGTGCTGATCAACAAGACAACCAGCGATCTGACGACGCCGATCATGATCGAGGGCCAGAGCGGGACAACAAGCGCGCTGTTCTACGGCTACAGCAACGCGGATCTGACCGCGATCCACAAGCAGGCGAATGTCGCGTTCGCTGCTGGTGACGGCTCCGTCACGTTGCCAGGATATTCGATGAGCATGCTGGTGATCCCGCTGAATTAGTTCGGCCCGTTCGGATCTGTCAGGGGTTGGCGCTCGCGCGCGTCGGCCGCCGGTCATTCCGGGTAAGTTACATGTGCTCGGCCGGCGATGATGAGGCAAACCGAGCGGCATGAGCCTGGGGCGATGAAGCGGGTGGGGCTGGCGCCGCGCCACGACAAGAGGGTGGTCGACAAGATCGCTCAGGGCGCCGGGCCACATGCCTGAACGTCCGGCCACGTCCCCCTTCGGTGGCCAACAGGCGGGGCTGGTCAGGCATACGCGAGGTGGGCTAGGTGAGGCGCGAGCATCGCTTCAATCGGGGGCGGTTCGTTACGGACGGCGTGATGCACCGGTTCGCCGTGGGGTCAGACCACATTCGAGGAATGGCGATGTCCAGCCGAGGGAACAGCCGAATTGGATGGAAGCTCCGGCCTGGCGGTCCGGGACATCGGGTGCGGTCCGGCCGATGACGGTGATCCGTTCCGCCATCTCTCCCCGTTCGGCCGAGTTTGCCGCCAATGCCGAGGCGATCGGCGCGCTGGTCGCCGATCTGCGCACGCGGGTGGGGGAAATCGCCCAGGGCGGCGGCGCGGTGGCTCGGGATCGCCATGTCGGGCGCGGCAAGCTGCTGCCGCGTGATCGGGTTGCCGCGCTGATCGACCCGGGTGCGCCGTTCCTGGAACTCTCTCAGCTCGCCGCCTTTGGGCTGTATGGCGGCGAGGTCCCGGCCGCCGGGATCGTGACCGGCATCGGTCGCGTCTCGGGCCGCGAATGCGTGGTCGTCGCCAACGACGCGACGGTCAAGGGCGGCACCTACTTTCCCATGACGGTCAAGAAACATCTCCGCGCGCAGGAGATCGCTCGGAAGAACAATCTGCCGTGCCTGTATCTGGTGGATTCCGGGGGCGCCTTCCTGCCGATGCAGGATGAGATCTTCCCCGACCGCGAGCATTTCGGCCGCATCTTCTTCAATCAGGCCAACATGTCGGCCGAGGGCATTCCGCAGATCGCGGTCGTCATGGGCTCGTGCACGGCGGGTGGGGCTTACGTTCCCGCGATGAGCGACGAGAGCATCATTGTCCGCAAGCAGGGCACCATCTTCCTCGGTGGCCCACCTTTGGTCCAGGCGGCGACCGGGGAAGTCGTTTCGGCCGAGGACCTCGGGGGCGCCGATGTGCATGCCCGCACCTCCGGCGTTGTGGATCATTACGCCCGCAACGATCACCACGCGCTGTCGATCTGTCGGCGCATTGTCGGCGGGTTGAACCGGGAGAAGCCGAACGGCCCGCAGATGCGTTCGGCCGAACCGCCGCGCTACGACCCGTCGGAGTTGCACGGCGTGGTGCCGGCGGATCTGCGCGCGCCGTACGACGCGCGGGAGGTGATTGCCCGCATTGTCGACGGCAGCGACTTCGACGAGTTCAAGCGGCTCTACGGCACCACGCTGATCTGCGGTTTCGCCCATCTGTACGGCTACCCGGTCGGGATCATCGCCAACAACGGCATCCTGTTTTCGGAGTCCGCCTTGAAGGGCGCGCATTTCATCGAGCTGTGCAGCCAGCGGAACATACCGCTGATCTTTCTGCAGAACATCGCTGGCTTCATGGTCGGCCGCAAGTACGAGTCGGGCGGTATCGCCAAGGACGGTGCGAAGCTGGTCACCGCCGTGTCCACCACCGCGGTTCCGAAGATCACGATGATCATTGGCGGCAGCTATGGCGCGGGCAACTACGGCATGTGCGGGCGCGCGTACGATCCGCGGTTTCTTTTCATGTGGCCGAACGCCAGGATCTCGGTGATGGGCGGGGAACAGGCCGCCGGCGTTCTGGCGACCGTGCGCAGCGGGTCGGCTGACTGGACCAAGGAGCAGGAAGCGGCGTTCAAGGCACCGATCCGCGCGCAGTATGATCAGCAGGGACATCCATACTATGCCAGCGCCAGGCTTTGGGACGATGGGATCATCGATCCGGCCGACAGCCGTCGGGTGCTGGGGCTTGCCCTGTCGGCGGCGCTGAACCAGCCGCGGCAGGAGACGCGCTTCGGCGTGTTCCGGATGTGACCGGCATGTTCCAGAGCCTGCTGATCGCCAACCGGGGCGAGATCGCCTGCCGCATCGCCCGCACCGCCCGAAAAATCGGTATAGACACGATCGCGGTTTATTCGGAAGCCGATGCGCAGGCGCTGCATGTCAAGGCAGCAGACCGAGCGTATCCGATCGGCGGGGCGGCGGCGCGGGAAAGCTATTTGAATATTCCGCGGGTTATCGAGGCGGCGGTGGCTGCCGGGGCGGCGGCCATTCACCCGGGTTACGGTTTTCTGTCGGAGAATCCGGTCTTCGCCGAGGCCTGTGCCGATGCCGGCATCGTGTTCGTCGGGCCGCCGGCGTCGGCGATGCGGGCGATGGGGTCGAAATCGGCGGCCAAGGGGTTGATGGAGCAATCCGCCGTGCCGTTGTTGGCGGGCTACCATGGCGACCGGCAGGAGCCTGGGTTTCTCGAGGATCAGGCGGCGCGGATCGGTTTTCCGGTGGTGATCAAGGCGGTCTCCGGCGGCGGCGGGCGTGGGATGCGGGTGGTGGCCGCGGCGGCGGATTTCGCCGCGGCCTTGGCGTCCGCCCGGCAGGAGGCGGCAACGGCGTTCGGCGACGACCGCGTGCTGATAGAGCGGTATCTGCAACGTCCTCGTCACATCGAGGTGCAGGTGTTCGCCGACTCCCATGGCAACGCCGTGCATCTGTTCGAGCGCGACTGTTCGGTTCAGCGCCGGCATCAGAAGGTGCTGGAGGAAGCGCCCGCACCTGGGCTTTCGGAAGCCAGGCGGCAGGCCATGGGATCGGCCGCCGTCGCCGCGGCCCGCGCGGTCGGTTATGTCGGGGCAGGAACGGTCGAGTTTGTCGCCGATGCCGACGGTTTCTTCTTCCTGGAAATGAACACGCGGCTACAGGTCGAGCATCCCGTCACCGAAATGATCACCGGGTTCGACCTGGTGGAATGGCAGTTGCGGGTCGCCGCCGGCGAGCCCCTGCCGGTGCGCCAATCCGCCATCGGCCTGACCGGGCACGCGATCGAGGCGCGGATCTATGCCGAGGACCCGGCGCGCGACTTCGCCCCATCCGTCGGGCGGCTGGCGCTGTTCCGCACGCCGGTTGAAACCGCCTGGGTGCGGGTCGATAGCGGATTCGAGACCGGCGATACGGTGTCGATCCATTACGACGCCATGCTGGCGAAACTGATCTGCCACGGGCCGACCCGAGCGGTCGCGCTGGATCGGCTGCGACAGGCGCTGGCGGATTGCGCGGTGGCCGGGGTTGCCAGCAACCTCGATCTTCTGGGGCGCATCGCCAGACATCCCGCGTTCGCCGCCGGGGGTATCGACACCGGGTTTATCGCGCGCGAAGCCGACAGCCTGCTGGTCGCGCAGGGCGCGCCGCCGGCGGCGATACGTGCCATGGCCGCGCTGGCGGTGCTGACGCCGGAAACCTCGGCGGGCGATGATCCATGGGACGCGCGGGACCAGTGGTGGCTGAACACCGCGCCGGCCCGCGTGCTGGACTTTACCGATGGCGACACGCGCTATCCGGTTTCGGTGACACGCGAAGGCGCCGCGTGGCGGATCGGCGAACTGCTTGCCACGGCGGACCGTCTGGATGATGCGCGGCTGGTGGTGGCGCTGGATGGGGTGCGGCGGACGATCAGCGCGGTGGTCGACCAGCACGTCGTGACGGTGCGCGACAACGGCCTGACCTGGCGCCTGACGCTGCCGGACCCACTGGCGGCGGGCGAGGACGAGGAAGACGCCGGCGATCGCCTGGTGGCGCCGATCCCGGGGCTGGTGACGGAGGTCGTGGCGGCGGTGGGGCAGCGTGTGACGCGCGGTCAGGTGCTGGTCGTGCTGGAGGCGATGAAGACCGTGTTCCGGCTGTCCGCGCCCGCCGACACCGTGGTGGCATCCGTCGCCTGCGCCGCCGGCGAGATGGTGCAGGAAGGACAGGTTCTGGTCGGCTTCGCGGAGCCTGCCTCGGACGGCTAGCGGATCGGCCCGATGGAAGTGGCCGGTGTAATCGGCTGACCTTCGCGGTGCTGGCCTTCGCGGTGCTGGCCTTCGCGGCGCTGACCTTCGGGGCGCTGGCCTTCGGGGCGCCGACCTTCGGGGCGCTGACCTCCTGGGCGCTGACCTGCGCGGCTATGCCCACGCCTTGGCGACGTCCGGATAATACTGGGTTGCCTCGCGTCGGTCGAACATGCCGTAGGCGCGGATCACGCGAACCTGGCGCATGCGGGCGCCGGGCGGGATCGCGGTTCGCGGCGCCGCGGCATCGTCAGCCCATGACGACATCAGCACCAGGTCGCCCGGTGAGAGGATAGCGTCGAACACATCCCAATCGACCAGACCCGGCGCATCCGCGACCAGGCCCAGGCGCTGGCCCAGCAGATCGGCCGGTGCATCCGGCGCCAGACCTGACGGACGCCGAACCTCGACCAGCGTGACCGTCTTGGCTTCCCCGGTCTCGGTGACGTCCAGTCGCTGTTCGTGCAACTGGTGTCCCCGCGGCACGTGACTGTCGGTGGTCACCTGGCCGACGCGCAACCGGTAGTCCTGGAACACCTCGAAGCGTCCCTTCTTTTGAACGCCGTGGTGCTTCACCTGCGTACGCCACCGCACCAGCGATTTCTCGTCGCGCCAGGTCGACAGCGACAACACCCAGCCATCGTGCCGCAGGCTCCGGTAGCGGACGTTGTCGATGAAACCGTCGATCTGCTCGATTTCCGGTTTCAGCATCCTGGCGTAGCCGAGGTAATCGTCCCACCTGTCCGACTTCGGATTGACTTCGAAGATCACCAAGAACATTTCCGTTTCCTTTGCAGACTCAAACCCTGTCCGGGCCTTGCCGGAACGTGATCGATGGACGATGCAGCGCCGCGCGTCCTGCCTCCAGAGGCATCGTAGCGGTCGAGGCTTGCCTTGACCGGTATGCGCGTCGGCCGAGGCCCCGGCGTCTCCCGCACCGCGCCGGTCGGCAGCTTCACCAACGGCGGGCCGCGCAAAAACAGGGTCGTGCCCGGTAGGGTTTCGGGCAATGCGGGCGCTCCCGAGGACCGCGTTCCGCTGCTGCATCGGTGTCGATCGTCATGATGCCCGGTTCTGTTCATCAGTGTCACAGGCTGAACTACGGTAAGGTCATCCGGATGCTTCGGTCACGGCCGAAGCATCGATGGCGGCGGAAGGCTAAGCCTCGCCGCATGACACCAGGCGGCGATCGCGGCGTTGGTGGGCGATCCGGGGCGCGCAGACATGCTGGCGGCGCTGCTGGACCCGCACCCACCGACCGGCCGCGCCGGCACGATCTACGCCGGCCCAAAACGCCGCCAGGTGTTCGGGATCGAGACCAGACCGCGTCCTTTCCCACCACACCCGCCTGACGATCGTGATCACCAGGCCACCGCGCGAGCCGGGGTGGGAGCAGGGTGTCGTGATGCGCGATGGCCGGTGCTTTTCACCTTGCGGCCAGGTACCCTTCCTCTCGGCGGCCCAAGACCCAAATGAAGTGTTCCGGACGAGCGGTCCGGCGTGCTGTCAACCCCGGAAACCGACCCCATGACCAAGATCACGTTTATCCCCGCTGCTGCCTCGCTGCTGATCGCGCTTGCGGCGTGCAGCGTCCCCAGCGGCACCAGCCCGGTCGCGCGGAACGCCACCACGCCCGGCTGGACCGGGCGCACAACGGTAGTTGGCAACAACAGCTCGATCGCCGGCGACGCGGTCGCGACCACCGACGTGCAGCAAGGCATGTTCGGCGGCAGACAGCGCTGATCGGTCCCGCTTTCCCGCCCGTTCGAGCAGCGGCAGCAGCACCGCGTCCCGCTGCGCCGCCCGCTGCGCGCGTGATCGCCCTAATGCCGGGCGACGCATGCGTTGACCGGTCTGCGCGCCGGGGCCGGCGGGCGGGCGAGCACGCGAGCGAGGGGACTGGGCGTGCGAAGGAGGGGGCGTGCGAAGGAGGGGGCGCCCCAGAACCGCGCCGGCAGGTGCTCGATCCAGCCCGCGCCGTCGCCCCGGTGAAAGGTCATGGGGTTCCATCGCCGCCCACCGCGAGCCGGGGGCGGCGCTGATCGCGGCACGCTCCACCGCGGCCGTGTTGCGTCATTCGCTTCCTCCTGTATTGAGTCGCGCCACCACCCGCAGCAGGAGGCAGCGTGCCAACCGAAGCCGGCTTGCGATCCGCCGCCGACAGTGTCCCGTTGGACTGGGATGCGGTGCGCACCCATCTGGCCGCTCATGGCTATCGCCTGGACGCCGACCCGCCGCCGCGCCAGTTCGCCGGCGGGCTGGCCAACCTGAACTACCTGATCCACCTGGACGGCAAGCCCGCCGTGCTGCGCCGCCCGCCGATGGGGGAGCTGCCCGCCGGCGCCTATGACATGGCGCGGGAGTTCCGCATCCTGTCGCGGCTGCCGGATGCGCTGGCGTTCATCGCCCGGGGCTTGCATCTGTGCGACGATCCGACGGTGATCGGGCAACGCTTCCAGATCATCGAGTACCGACCCGGGCTGGTGATCCGGGAACAGATGCCGCCCGAACTGGCGCATCGGCCGGACATCGGCGCGCGGCTGTCGCAGGTGCTGCTGGAAACCATCGCCGCGATTCACGCGGTGGACACCGCGGCCATCGGACTGGACGACCTTGGCCGGCCGGAAGGGTTCCTGGCGCGCGGCGTCGCCGGCTGGCGCAAGCGCGGGCTGGCCGCGATGCAACAGGGTTCGGCCGGTCTGCACAACGATGTCGGGGCCTGGCTGGAACGGCATATCGTGCCGGATGGGCCGCCGGGACTGCTGCACAACGACTTCAAGCTGAACAACGTCATTCTTGACCCGGATGATTTCGCGCCGCGCGCGGTGGTCGATTGGGACCAGGGCACGCGCGGCGATCCGCTGTTCGATTTCGCCACCTTGCTGAGTTACTGGGTTCATCCGGACGATCCGCCGGCGATGCACGACATGGAGCAGATGCCGGCGGTCGAGGCCTGCCTGTGCTCACGCCAGGACGCGGTGGCGGAATACGCCCGCATCTCCGGCCGCGACATGTCGGGCTTCCTGTTCCATCGGGTGCTGGCGATGTACAAGCTGTCCGTCATCTTCCTGCAGCTTGGCCTGCGCTACCGTTCGGGGGCGACGCGGGAGCCGCGCTATGCCCCGCTGACCGGCATCGGCACCGGCATTCTGCAATTCACCCACGACATCGCCCAAGGACGCGCATTCTGATGGATTTTTCTCTCACCCCGGACCTGCGGGAATTGCAGCAGCGCACGCGGGCTTTCATTCGCGACAAGATCATTCCGCTGGAGGGCGACAGCCGGCAGACCCGGCACGGTCCCACCGAGGCGTTCCGGCGGGAACTGGTGGCGCTGGCGGCGGCCGAGGGGCTGGTGGCGCCGCATGTCGGGGTCGACTATGGCGGTCTGGGCCTGTCCCATGTCGGCAAGGCCGTGGTGTTCGAGGAAGCCGGCTACTCGCTGCTGGGCCCGGTCGCGATGCACATCTTCGCACCGGATGAAGGCAACATGCACCTGCTCGAAGCGGTTGCCTCGGACGAGCAAAAGGACCGCTGGCTGCGACCGCTGGCGGCCGGTCGGATACGGTCGTGCTTCTGCATGACGGAGCCGGCGCCCGGTGCCGGTTCGGACCCATCAGCGATGCTGACCACGGCGGTGAAGGACGGCAATCACTACGTCATCAACGGCGACAAATGGTTCATCACCGGCGCCGCCGGCGCGGCGTTCGCGATCATCATGGCGAAGGGTGAGGATGGAAACGCAACGATGTTCCTGGCCGACATGGACACGCCGGGGATCGAGGTCGTGCGTGCCATGGACAGCCTGGACAGTGCGTTCGCCGGCGGCCACGCGGTGCTGCGGTTTCGTAACGTCCGGGTCCCGGCCAGCGATATCCTGGGTGAGCCGGGGAAGGGGTTCCGCTACGCTCAGGTGCGTCTGGCGCCAGCGCGGTTGACGCACTGCATGCGCTGGCTGGGTTCGGCCAGGCGGGCGCACCAGATCGCCACCGATTACGCCCTGAAGCGCGAGGTGTTCGGCTCGAAGTTGATCGGCCATGAGGGGGTCGGCTTCATGCTGGCGGACAACGAAATGGATATCCGCATGAGCCGGCTGTCGATCCTGCACACCGCCTGGCTGCTGGACCAGGGCGAACGGGGTGGCACGGAATCCTCGATGGCGAAGGTGTTCGTGTCCGAGGCGGTCTGGCGGGTGGTTGATCGGTGCGTGCAGGTGCTGGGGGGCCAGGGCGTCACCGGCGAGACCCTGGTGGCGCGCCTGTTCAACGAGGTGCGTGGCTTTCGCATCTATGACGGCCCGTCGGAAGTGCATCGGTGGAGCCTGGCGAAACAGATTGCCCGCAACGGAGCCAACTGGTGAGTGCGGTGCCGGCGACCGATTTCGACCTGACCGGCAAGGTGTGCGTCGTCACCGGCGCCGGACGCGGGATCGGGCGCGGCATGGCGGAGGGGTTGGCGCGGCATGGCGCCAGCGTCGTCCTCAGCGGACGCACGCGCGCCACACTGGACGAAACCGCCGCGGCCATCGGCGAGACAGCGATCGTGTTGACAGCGGACGTGTCGAAGGAAGCCGATGTCCTGGCGCTCCGTGACGCGGTGCTGGAACGCTGTGGCCGGATCGACGTGTTGGTGAACAACGCCGGCGTCAACGCGATCTTCAAGGGGATCGAGCGCACCTCGCTGGCGGAATGGCAGGACATCATCGACGTCAACCTGACCGGCGTGTTCCTGTGCTGCAAACATCTCGGCGGTGCGATCGGGGAGGGCGGCTCGGTGATCAATGTCAGTTCGGTCGCCGGGCATGGCGGGCTGCCGCGGTCGAGCCCGTATTGCGCGTCGAAAGGCGGGGTTGAGATGTTCACCAAGGCGCTGGCGCTGGACTGGGCGCGCCGGAAGGTCCGGGTCAATACGCTGGCACCGGGCTGGGTCGATACCGACCTGACGCATGGGCTGCTGGAGCACGATACGCATGGCAAGCGATTGCTGGACCGCACGCCGCTGGGCCGGTTCGCGACGCCGGGGGACATGGCTGGCGGGGTGGTGTTCCTGGCCAGCGATGCCTCGGCGTTCATGACCGGGCAAAGCCTGGTCATCGATGGCGGCTGGGGCGCGGAGTAGGGGCGATCAGCCGTCGGCGCCGAGGTTCGGCTGCCAGTGTCCCTTGACGATCACCGCCTCGTCCGCGCCGGGCCACGGCGGCATGGTGATCGCGACCGCGGCCAAGGGTTGATGACCTGTCGCGCGAAACTGGAACTGGGTTCCCGCCGGGATGGTCAGGCAGGTCCCCCCCGCCAACGGCGTGATATCTTCCTGGCCGGCATTTGACCGCCACATCTCGCCCTCGCCGGACAGGATGTACCAGATTTCCTCGACCGAACGATGACGCACCGCCCGCGACACCTGTCCGGCGGGAAGCAGAAAATGCGACATGCCGCCACGCCGCAGCGACAGCAGGACGCGGACCTCGGAACCGTCGGGCGCGAGCAAGTCCCGGACGCGTGGCACCGTCATCGTATCGCCTATACTCATCATTCGCACTCCCGTGACTGGACATCCGGCACACGACCGGGTGGGTGATGACGGCCAGAAACACTGCGTCGCAGCGGCCCGGTTCCGCCGCGATGTCGCCTGACAGGGTGCCGATCGGGCTGATCGGGTCAGGCGGCCGGCCACGCTGGCCCCTCCTGGACAGGTGGTCGTGCGGGTCCGGAGCACGGGCGCGGCGGATCGCGGGCCATCAGCCCGACAGTTATTGCGTCGGACCGTTGCGCCGGATTTCCGGCACCGACGGCGCTTGCTCCGGCTCGACCGGCTGGGTCGCCAACGTTTCGGTAGTAGAACGTGAGGCATCGATCGGGAATAACAGCCGGCACTGGGTGCCGCCGACCTCGCCGCGTGACATCGTCAGTCGTCCGCCCAGCTGGGTGGCCAGTGCCCGCAACAGGCTCTGACCGAGGCCGCTTGACGGCTGTTCGGGTTCGGGACCCACCCCGTTGTCGGTGACAAGCAGTTCATAGAGTTCGTCATGCGCGCCGACTCGGCGGAACATCACCCGGATGATGCCGCTGGCTGAGCCCGGGAACCCATGTTTGAGCGCGTTGGTGACGAGCTCGTTGACGATCAGCCCGATATCGGCGGCGGCCGCCGGTGCCAGAAGATGACTCTCGGCGGCGATCGTCAGTCCGATGGATTTTCCCAGTTCGATCGTATTGCGTATGTCACTAACCAGCTCTTCAAGAAAAGCGCCGCTGTCGATCCGGGTCTCGGCCCCACGCATCGCCAGCCGCTCGTTCAGCCGGGTCTGCACCAGCACCCGTTGTGCCGTCTGTTGCAGCACGGCAGCAGCAGCTGGATTGCCCCGCGCCTGGGCGTTCAGCATGCCGATGAGGCGGTGCATGTCATTACGCGTCCGATGGGTCATTTCCCGCAGCAGAAGGGTTTGTTGCCGGGCGGACGCCTCGGCTTCCTGGCGGGCGAGCCGTTGCGTCATGTACTGCTTGTGCAACACCGCGGTCAGAGCAGCGGCGAATTTCGCCACCGCGAACCAAAGGATCGCGTCGATGATCGGGCCGATGGTCAGGCTGCCCGTCACCGCCATGTCCCGCCACAGAACAAGCGCCAGGCCGACGGTCGCCGTCGTCAGGCCAACCACGACTCCAAAGCATGTGGCAGCGGCCATGACGCCGATCAGCAAGGGTATCTGCAGGTGAATGGTGACTGGAACCGGAAGCAGAAATGCCAGGAAGGTCGTCAGCATGATGAGGACGGCGATGATGCGCAGTCGAACGGGGCCCTTCGGGCTGGGCGGCGTCCCGGCGGTCTGCCCGTCACGTTGTTGGTCTGACATGGCTATCTACAACCCAATCCCATCGGTTTGTCGGGGTCGCAATGCGGCAGGCATCGGCTGTTGCGAAACGAACGTGCAAATTCGCGCGGGTCTTGCGTAATGTTTGGACTCCGTCTGCCTGGAAACCAAAAAGCCATCCGCGGCTGACCAAACCACGTTAAAATACGCGTTTGTCGCAATTTTTTCAATCGTTTTGATAGCGACCGTGCCGTCCCACAAATTGTATTCCACCGCGTGCGACGCAGGACGATGATTTAACTGAAGTCGCGGAACGCGGCGGATCGTCTCATCCGGTGGCACATGCGGCGGCCGGGCATGGCCGGGCATGGCCGGGCATGGCGAGTGTGCGGCAGATGGCCCGCTTGACATCGCTGTCAGCGCGCCGAATGTGACAGCCGCACCGGGGTGCCCTCGTGGTGGGGGCTGAGATCATACCCGTGAACCTGCTCTGGGTCATGCCAGCGAAGGGAGGAGCCATGCGGATCGTCATTGTTGGGGCTGGTGTGCTTGGGGCCAGCGCGGCGTTCCATGCCGCGCGCGCCGGCGCGTCGGTCACCGTTGTCGACGCGCATCGCGAGGGGCGGGCGACCGCCGCCGGGGCCGGGATCATCTGCCCGTGGGCATCCGGGACGGATGACGCGGTGTTCTATCGGCTGTACGCCGGTGGCGGCGAATATTACCGCGACCTGATCGCGGCGTTGGCCGAGGCCGGGCAGACGGACATCGGCTACCGGCGGGCTGGCGCGATGCTGGTAAGCGGTGATCGCCAGGAACTTGGCTGGATCGAACGCAGTCTGCGCGGACGCGCCGCGGCGGCGATGGGTAGCGTCACCGGCCTGTCGCCGGCCGAGGCCCGATCGCTGTTTCCGCCGCTGCACCCGGATCTTGGCGGCGTCCTGGTAGCCGGCGGCGCTCGGGTTGATGGCCGGCGCCTGGCCGCGGCGCTGCTGCGGGCGGCGCAGGGCCGCGGCGCCACGGTCCTGCGGGGACATGCGGCCATGGTCGTGGAGGCGGATCGGGTCACCGGCGTCACCGTCGGCGAACAGCGTATGCCGGCGGATCGGGTGATCGTCACCGCCGGCGCCTGGACCAACGAGGTGCTGCGGCCGCTTGGCCTGGGACTGGCGATCGAGCCGCAGCGCGGTCAGATCGTGCATCTGCGACTTGAGCATGCCGCCACCGAAGCCTGGCCGGTCGTCCTGCCGCCGGGCAGCCACTACATCGTGCCGTTCGACGCCGGCCGGATCGTCGCCGGCGCCACGCGGGAGGGCGGTTCCGGGTTCGACTATCGGGTTACCGCGGCCGGGCAGGCAGCGGTGCTGTCCGAGGCGCTGCGCATCGCACCCGGTCTGAGCGAGGCAACCGTGATCGAGACCCGCGTCGGATTTCGGCCTGCCGGCGCCGAGCTCCGGCCGTTGCTGGGGTGGGTGCCGCGGATCAAGGGGTTGGCGATCGGCAATGGTCTGGGTGCGGCCGGCCTGACGATTGGCCCGTTTGCCGGGCGGTTGCTGGCGGACCTGGTAACCGGGCAGCCCAGCCTGCTGGATCTGGCGCCGTTCGACCCGGTGCGGCGTGTCGACGCGATGACGGCCGCCGCCGCGGCGCTGCGCTAGGCTAGTGGTCCGACCCTAAAGCCTGCGTCCCGCAAGCGTTAGAACAAGTCGCACCACCAGCGACTCTCTGGTGGTGCGATTCAGCTAAAGGATGGGAACCATCCGTTAGCATCGCAACACTAGGGCTATGGCGTGATGGCTTGAGGTTGAAGCTATCACGCCCGGACGCCCTTCGTTTGAGAGGGCGATTGGCGTCTGAGGTTGATTCAACCTTAGACGATCGCGCTGATGCTAATCTCGCAGCAGCGCAGCGGCGGTCCGGCTTCGCAGCCGATCGATCGTCCGCGCATTCCCGGGCGGCTGGCGCGGCAGCGAGCCGGCTTTGGGCCCTTGGCGCCGATCGCCTCGGGGTGTGCGATCGGCTACCGGTTGGTGCCACGCACCGCCTCGACCACGGCCTTCGTCACCGCCTTCGTCGTCGCCGTTCCGCCGAGATCCGGCGACAGGATCCCAGCGGCGCAGACCTGTTCCACCGCCCGCATCAGCAGGTCGGCAGCCGACTTCTCGCCGAGGTGTTCCAGCATCATCGCCCCGGTCCAGAACGTCGCGACGGGGTTGGCGATGCCCTTGCCGGTGATGTCGAAGGCGCTGCCGTGGATCGGCTCGAACATCGACGGGCTGCGGCGTTCGGGATCGATATTGCCGGTTGGCGCGATGCCCAGCGATCCGGCCAGCGCCGCCGCCAGATCCGACAGGATGTCGGCATGCAGATTGGTCGCCACCACCGTGTCGATGGTCGCCGGCTTGCGCACCATGCGCATGGTCATCGCATCGACCAGTTCCTTGTCCCAGGTCACGTCCTGGTAGTCGTGCGACACCAGCGCCGCGATCTCGTCCCAGAACACCATTCCGTGCCGCTGGGCGTTCGACTTGGTCACTACCGTCAGATGCTTCCTTGGCCGGGACCGAGCGATATCGAAGGCGAAGCGCATGATCCGCTCGACCCCGCGGCGGGTGAAGATCGCCGTTTCGGTGGCGACCTCCTCGGGCAATCCGCGGTGGGTGCGCCCGCCCTGGCCGGCATACTCACCCTCGGAGTTCTCGCGCACGATCACCCAGTCCAGGTCGCCCACCCCGACGTCGCGCAATGGCGAGGTGATGCCGGGCAGGATGCGGGTCGGTCGGACATTGGCGTACTGGTCGAAACCCTGGCAGATCCGCAGCCGCAGGCCCCACAGCGAGATGTGGTCCGGTATGTTCGGATCACCGACGGCGCCGAAGTAGATCGCGTCCGCCGTGCGCAGCCACGCCAGTCCGTCGGCCGGCATGAATTCGCCGTGCTTGCGATACCAGTCGGAGCCCCAGCCGTAGTGATCCACCACCAGCCTGAAGCCGCCATCGCGTGCGGCGACCGCGTCCAGCACCTCCAGGCCGGCGTCGATCACCTCGGGTCCGATGCCGTCGGCGGGGACGGAGGCGATGCGGTAGCTGCTGGTCATGCGACGGCTCCTGGCTGTGATCGGCGATGTTCGTAGCGCGTGTCGGTGATCGCACCAAGCCGGGAGAGACCGGGTCGTGGCGGGCGAGATCGCGCCGTGATACCGTCCGGTCATGAATGTGATGCGCAAGCGCCTGCCGACCCGGATGACGGTGGATGAGTTCCTTGTGTGGGACACGGACGACGTCACCGGCCGACGCTGGCAGCTGATCGACGGCGAGCCGGTGCTGATGGCGCCGGCAGCGGAAGTGCATGGCGCAATTCAGAACGAGCTTGGACGTCTTCTTAGCAATCATCTGCTGGCGACCGAACGGCCTTGCCGGGTCATCACCGCGCCCGGAATCGTGCCGCGGGTTCGAGCCAGCGACAATTTCCGCGTTCCCGATCTGGGCGTGACCTGTGCGCCGCCATCGGGCGGAGTCATGGTGCCGGAACCGGTGCTGCTGATTGAAATCCTGTCCCCAGGCAACGAGGCGAAGACCCGCGCGAACATCTGGACCTACACCACGATCCCCAGCGTGCGGGAAATCGTGGCTGTTCGCAGCACACGGATGGAAATCGAGTTGCTGAGCCGGGGCGCTGACGGCAACTGGCCCGCCTCGCCGATCGTCGTCCGTCCGCCGGCGATATTCGCGTTGACCAGCATCGGCTTCGCGGCCCCGGTGGCGGACCTCTTTCGCACCGCCGGGCTGCCTCAGTAGGGTATGCCGAGTAGGGTATAATCGCGCTGAGCCAACGGTCATCCAGCACGAACAAGATCTCCAGGTTCTCCCTCGGTCCCCGACTGGGCCGGCGGGTTTCGTGAGGCGCCAACCTGACGGAACGGGTTCGCCTACTCCAGCCTGATGCGGGGGCTCTCTTCGCGCACCGGCTCCACCTCGCCGATGATCACCGCGGGCGATCCGCCGTCCCGCAGCGCCGCCAGACAGCTGACCGCTCGGCCAGGCGGCAGACCCAACAGCAACCCTCCCGAGGTCTGCGGATCCACCAGCAGGGCGGTTTCCGGCGCATCCCCCAGCAGGTGTCGATTATCCGGCGCCAGTGTGCTCTCGATACCATGCGCCGCCAGCGCCCGGGCGCCGGGCAGCGCCGGGATCGCCTCCAGCCGCAGCACGGCAGCCATACCGGACGCGTCCAGCATCTCCCGCAGGTGCCCGGCCAGCCCGAAACCGGTGACGTCGGTCCCGGCCCGCGGACGATACGCCATGGCGATCTTGGCAGCCGACGCGTTGGTGGTGCGCATCGATGCGATCGCCGCCAGCAGCCACTGCGCCCGCGCGTTGCCGCGCATATGCCCGGCCAGCACGATCCCGGTGCCCAGCGGCTTGGTCAGGATCAACTGGTCGCCCGGCTGCAGGCCGCCCTTGCGCATGATCTTGCCGGAATCGACCACGCCGGTGACGGCGAAGCCCAGTGCCGTCTCGGACGCTTCCGCGCTGTGGCCGCCGACCAGGGCACAGCCGTCCGCGCGCAGCACCTCGGTGGCACCCTGCAGCATCGCCGCCAGTTCCGCGCGCATCTTGTGCGACGCCGCGTATGGCACCGACGCGATCGCCAGCGCGGTCCAGGGTTCGGCGCCCATGGCATAAAGATCCGACAGGGCATGGGCGGCGGCGATCTGGCCGAACACGAACGGATCGTCGAGAAACGCGCGAAAATGATCGACCGATTGGACCAGCAGCTTGCCCAGCGGCGGCTGCAGCACCGCCGCGTCGTCAAGCGTCTTCAGCAGGTCCGGATTTGCGTCCCGCGGCAACGTCGCCAGCGCGCCGGCCAGTACCTCGGCGCTGACCTTGGCGCCGCAGCCGCCGCAACGCATTGGTTCATCGGGGTCCGGGGCCATCTGCATCTCGGTGTACATCCGCATCCAGCGCCGGTCGATGCGGTCCTTGAGCCACCACACCTTGCGGCCTTGCAGGACGACGCCGTTACGCCAGGCCACGGCGCGGCCATGCCCGAGGCCCAGGATCACCAGCGCGTCGCGCTGCGGCCGCCATGGTCGCAGCGGCCGTCCGGTGGCGGCCCGGCGCAGGTTGTCGGCCAGCGGAGCACCGGCCCGTACCGCCCAGACCCCGGCTTTCGGACGCGGCTCGCCGTCCACCGCCGCGCAGTCCCCGGCGGCGAAAACGTGCCCGTGGCTGATGCTGCGCAGGTCGTGCGTCACGCGGATGCAGCCGGTCCGGTCGCAGGCGATGCCGGAGGCCGCCAGCAGCCCCGGACCCTCGATGCCGGTGGTCCAAAGCGCCGTCGCGACCTCCAGGAAGCTGCCGTCGGACAGCGACAGCCGGCCATCCCGCAACGCCGTGGCGGTGACCCCGCAGACCAGCTCGACCTTGGCGTTCACCAGGGCCTGTCGCACCGCGCGCCGGGCGACGGCCGGGGCGGTGGCCAGGGGTTCGGGCGTGGCGGAGACCAGCACCAGGCGCAGCTGTTCGGCGAAGCGCACCGCGAGCGCCAGCGTCAACTCCACCCCGCCCGGTCCGGCGCCGACGATGGCGATGCGCGCACCGGCGGGAAGCTCCGCCTCCATCCGGTGCAGCCGGTCGAGGAAACCGCCGATCGGTTTGACCGGGATGCCGGCATCGGGCGGCATCGCCGGGACGCCGCCGACATCCACCGACAGCAGATCGAACACGATGTCCGGCCGGCCCGGAACGGCGATGGTGCGGGCGTCGGGGTCGATCGCGCTCGCTTCGGCCAGGATCAGCCGCGCGTTCGCCATGACCGCCAGCGGTGCCAGGTCGATATGCGCTTCCTGGTGGGTGTATTCGCTGCGGATCAGCCCGGGCAGCATGCCGGTGTAGGGTGTCTCCGGCTCGCGGCCGATCAGCGTCAGGCGCACACCCGGTTCAGGCCGCATCGCGAAGCGGCGCAGCACCTCGACATGCGCGTGGCCGGCGCCAAGCAGCACGATGTCGGTCTCGACCGAGCGGGATGGTTGCATGGTTCTAGAGTAGAGCAGGATCGCGTCGAGCGGAACGCTGAGACGGCGGATGCCCGCGGCCGGATCAGCATCCCCCGCTGATCCTCGCGCGATATCCGTGATCAGCAGCATCGGGTGAACGCATGTTCGCCCCGGACCTCGGAGGCCCCCGCAGGGGCACCGCGGGCGGCAGCGATGCGGACCACGCCGGCGAAATATCTACGACCAGGCCACCGAACCCCGTTTGAGACGAAGTCGGTCCGAGCTGGTTGGCACGCCTCGATGATCTCGGTGCCTCGGTGATGGGTTCGCGGCGGATCGAGACAAGTCGGCGGTTCGAAGAAGGCCAGAACTAATTGCGGTCAAGCATCTATATTGGCTTGCATTGTCTTGCGGCGGTGCATTGTCTTGCGGCGATGGGTCTGGTGGGTTAGGCGAGTGCGGGCTACGCGTTCAGCGGCAGAAAAAATCAGCGGGGAGAAAAGCACATGCGACGATCAACCGGTAACGGGCGTTGGCAAACACTATCGTTTGTCGTGGCGACAATGCTCGCGGCGTCGGCCGGCACGGCCCTGGCCGCGCAGCAAGGGGTGACCGACACGCAGATCGTCGTCGGCACCACGGCCGACTTGTCCGGGGTGACCGCGGTGCAGGGCGTCAATAACGCCAACGCGGTGCGCATGGTTTTCGATGAAACCAACGCGAACGGCGGGGTGAACGGACGCAAGATCCACTACGTCGTGGAGGACATGCAGTATCAGGTGCCGCGGGCGGTGCAGGCGATCAACAAGCTGCTCAATCTGGATCGTGTGTTCTTCACGGTGGTCGATGGCGGGACGCCGATGAACAATGCCGAGATGCCGATGCAGTTCGCCAAGAACGTGGCCAATATTTTTCCGTTGACGGCCGCCCGCTCGATGTATGAGCCGTACAATCCGCTTAAATTCGCGCTGTTCGCCTCGTATTATGACCAGATGCGATCAGGGCTTAAGTATTTCGTCGAGCAACGCCACATCAGTCATCCCTGCGTGATGTATCAGGACACCGATTTCGGCCGCGATGTTCTCGCCGGCGTGCAGGCCGAGGCAAAGTCGCTCGGCATCCCCATTGTCGCGACAACCGCGCACCGGCCGACCGACACGGACTTCAATTCCAACCTGGCGAAGTTGCGCGATGCCGGCTGCGACTGGGTCGGCGTTGGCAGTATAGTTCGTGACAGTATCGACATAATGTCGCAGGCCCGCAAGATCAATTGGTCGGTGCCGTTCGTTGGTCAATCGGCATCCTACGACACCACGGTCGCGACGGCCCCGGGCGGGGTGGCGGACGGTTTCTACTCCATGAGCCCGTCGCTGTACGCCTATCCGGATGATCCACGGCCGGCGGTGCGGGCGTTCTTCAAGGATTACAAGGCTCGGTTTGGGATCGAGCCGAATTACCTTGGCGAAACCGGTTACAGTGCCGCTCAGATGGTCCTGATCGGACTGAAAAATGCCGGCAAGGACCTGACGACGGCGAGTTTGATCAAGGGGCTCGAAGCGATCCACAACTACACCGATATCTTCGGCACGACGTATTCGTTTGGACCCGATCAGCATCATGGCGAGACGACGTCGTATCTGTCTGTCATCCATGACGGGCGGTGGCAGCCCGTGCAGACCGGGGCGATCGCGTATTAGAGCGCGATCGTCTGAGGTTGAACCAACCTCAGACGTGAATCGCCCTCTCAAACCAAGGGAGCGAGCGCGCGGTTGCTTCAACCTGAAGCTATCACGCGCTAGTCGTTGGTCGCGAAGCAGCATAGCTCGCGCAGCGGCGATGCCGTCGTCGGTTGGTCTGACATCGATACGAGCCGCGAGCCGATGGAATGGCGGCCGTCTCAGCGCAGGGTTCGGCGCAGCAGCGCCAGCACGTCGGTTTCCGCACCGCTCGGCTGTCCGGCCAGCCGCCAGCTGACCAGCAGCACGGCGGCGTAGATCGCGCTGCCGCTGGCGACCGCGATCAGCAGGGTCGGCACGCTGTCATCGGCGGACCAGCCCAGGCCGGTGCTGGCCAATCCGGCGGCCATGGCGGCCGAGGCCAGCAGCGGGCGCCAGATCCGGCGGACCAGCCCGGCCGCATCGACGCGCAGCCGGCGCAGCGCGGTGGCAACCGTCAGTGCCTGTTCCAGCGTCACCCCGAGGGCCGCGGCGATGGCCGCACCGGTCAGCCCGAAACCGGGGATCAGCAGCGCCAGCAGGGTGATCCGCGCCACGGCGCCGGCCAGGGTGATCCCGGCCAGCCGCCCGAGCATCGCGTGGGCGCTGAGCAGCAGCAGGCTGAGATGGCCGAACACCATGATCGTGAAGCTCAGCGACAGGATGCGCAGCACCGGCACCGCCGGCTGCCATCCCGGACCGAACGCCAGGGCGATCAGCGGCGCGGCGACCAGCGACAGCCCAACCCCGGCCGGCAGCGTCAGCAGCGCGGTCGACCCGATCAGGCGCAGATAGGTCTCGCCCAGGTTCGCGTTCTGTTGCCGGCCGGCGGCGAAACCGGAGAACGCGGCCCGCCCCAGCGGCTCGATCAGTTCGGTGGTGGGCAGTGCCGCGATCTCGGCGCCGACGCTGTAGAAGCCGACCGCCGCGATGTTCATCAGCCGGCCGATCAGCAGGCTGTCGCCGCGGTCGCGCAGCAGCGCCATCAGGCTCAACAGCCAGGTCCACAGTGAATAGCCGGCCAGCCCACGCCAGGCCCGCAGCGACAGGCCGGGGCGGAACGGATGCATGACGTAGCTCATGACCACCCGCAGCAGCCGGTTGACGGCGATCCCGCACAGCATCGCGACGTAGGAGTGCAGTAGCGCCGCGGCGGTCATCGCGGTGATGATGCCGCACAGCTTGGGCAGCACCATGATCGCGAACTCCTTGTGGAAGGCGAAGTCGCGACGGAAGTCGACGGCGCCGATATTGGACAGCCCGTCCAGCAGCGGCAGGCCAGCGACGAACAGCAGCACCGGACCCAGCCTGGGATCTTCGAAAAACCTGGCGGCCGGATACGCCAGGACGGCGATCAGCACGGTGACCGAGAGGCCGCGCAGCAGGTTCAGGGTGAACGCGGTGTCATAGAATGTCCGGTCGGGTGAGGCTTCGCGGATGACCGCTTCCTCGGTGCCCAAGATCAGCATGCCGTCGATGGTCTGCATGAAGCTGGTGGCCAGGGCGATGATGCCGAAATCCGCTGGCTGGATCAGCCGGACGAGGACCAGCGTGCTGACCAGACCAAGCACCCGCATCCCCAGGCGCCAGGCCATCACCCAGCCGGCGCCACGAGCGGTGCGGATCAGCAGGCTGTCAGCGGGCGGGCTTCGCGGCACCGGCCGTTTGTTATCATATCGAGCTGAAAATGCGAGCTGAAAATGCGCGTGGGAATCTGGACGGATGCGGCGACCTGGGGTGATGATAGGGCATGAACATCGTACTGCATGACCTGGCCGGAGCAGACCCGGATGTGCGGTTCAGCCCGTATTGCTGGCGGAGCCGCTTCGCACTGGCGCACAAGGGCCTGCCGGTGGAGACCGTGCCATGGCGTTTCACCGATGGTGAGGCGATCGCGTTCTCCGGCCAGGGCAAGGTGCCGGTCATGCGGGACGACGCCACGGTGGTATCCGACAGCTGGGCGATCGCCGAATACCTGGAGCAGCGGTATCCGACCCCGACGCTGTTTGGTGGCGCGACCGGCCTGGCCCATGCGCGCTTCGTGAACGCCTGGACCGACGCGGTGCTGGTCGGCGGCATCGTCCGGTTCATCGTGCGCGATCTGGTTGACACCCTCGACCCGAAGGATGTCGCCTACTTTCGGTCCAGCCGGGAAAGCCGTTTCGGCAGCAGCCTGGAAGCGGTGCAGGACGGCCGCGAGGATGCCTTGCCCCCGTTCCGGCAATCGCTGTTGCCGCTACGGCTGGTGTTGCGGCGGCAACCGTGGCTGGGTGGTGCGGCCCCGAGCTATGCCGACCACATCGTCGCGGGAACGCTGATGTGGCCACGCTGCGCCAGCCGTTTCGAGCTGCTAGAAGCTGGCGACATTGTCGCGCAATGGCTGGATCGGGTGCTCGATCTTTATGGCGGCCTCGGCCGTTCCGCCAAGCGGGCATAACGGCGCGCGCTGTGTGAAGGGCGGTGGGTGAAAGGCGAGGGAGGCCGGTGCGGCCGGCCGCTGCCTTGCGGGTGGTTAGCCGCCGCGGCCTCGCCGACCGTTCGTTCCGGGACGCCGGCGGACGGGCGGTGATGCGTCTGTCCTTAGGCCTGCGTTGGCGAGCAAGGTCATCCGATCGCCGTCAGGAACCAAACAAATGCAGTGTGATCGACCGATCCTGTGCCCCGGCCCGATGCTCGAACAGGTACACCGCTTGCCAGGTTCCCAGTGCCAATTGGCCGTTCTGCATCGGGATCGACAGGCTGGTCTGGGTCAACGCCGCCTTGATATGGGCCGGCATGTCGTCCGGCCCCTCGGTGTCGTGGCGGTAGCGGCCGGCTTCCGGCGCGACCCGGCGGAAGAAGTCCAGCAGATCCGCCTGGACGTCGGGATCGGCGTTCTCCTGCACGATCAACGAGGCAGAGGTGTGCCGGCACCACAGGGTCAGCAGGCCGGTGCCGATGTCCTGCTGGCCGGCCCAGCTGCTGACCCGCTGGGAAATGTCGTACAGCGCCTGGCCAGCCGTTGCGACGTGAAGGGTGTGGATCGCCTGTTTCATGCCCGCTGATAAGCGTGGCCGACGGCCGATGCGCAACCCCCGTTGGTGCTAAAGCACGCCGATCTGGGCGGTGGTCATCACGTCAAGCTGCGGGGTGGTGAAGGCGTGGACCTGGCTGACCGACAGCGCCTGGAGCTGGGCTGTGGTGAACGCCGGGATCTGTGTGGTGCTGAAGGCTGGGATCTGGCTTGTCGTCAGCGCCGCCATCTGGCCGGTTGTCAGCGCGCCGACATCCGCGGTGGTCAGGGCGCCAAGCTGCTTGCTGGACAGCGCGACGATGTCGGCGGTCCTGGGATCTCCGATCCTGGAAAGCCGTGTCCCCGGCCCGGGGGACGATGTCGCGGAATACCATGTCGCGCCTGCGAGGTCGTGCGATCCTATACAGCCACGGGGATGCCTAAAATCGGGTTAACGGTCCGCCTGGTCAACGCCCTGGCTGGTCAGCGTCCTGGCCGTCAGTCCGGCTGGTTGGCCTTGTGCGCCAGCAGCGCCATCAACCGGCGATCCCGCCATTCCTGCCGCACCGGTTGCATGTTGGTCGGCAGTTCGGTGCGGCGCGCGGTGTGCAGCCGGTCCACCAGTGCGGCGTCCCATTCCAGCGGCTGCATCTGTCGCTGCATCTTCGCGTACAACGGCCCGTAACGCTCGCAATAGTCCGCCAGCCCGCCCGGCGCGTTCAGGTCGATCGTCTCCAGCGGGCCCATGAAGCTCCAGCGCAGGCCCAGGCCATGTTTCACCAGCGCATCGAGGTCGGCAGGCGAGATGACATCATCCGCCAGCAGCCGGAACGCCTCGGCCAGCAGCGCACCCTGCAGCCGGTTCAAGGCGAAACCGTCGATTTCCTTCTTCACCGTCGCCGGTGCCTGGCCCGCCCGCAGCATGATCTCGCGCGTCCGCTCGGTCACCGCCGGGTCGGTCCAGGGCGAGGGACAGATCTCCACCAGCGGTACCAGATAGGGTGGATTGACCGGATGGGCGATCAGGCAGCGGTGCCGGGTCTTCAGATGTTCGGTGAATGCACTGGCCGGAATGCCGGAGGACGACGACGCGATGATGGCATCGGGCCTGGCAGCGCGTTCCAGTTCGGTGAAGACGCCGGTCTTGACGTCCACCCGTTCGGGGCCGCTCTCCTGGATGTATTCCACGTCGCGCACGGTTTCCCACAGCGACTGCATCGGCCGGATGCGCGCCATCACGGTGTCGGGCGCGGCGGCCATCAGGCCGGCGGCATGCAACTCCGGCAGCCGATCCGCGACGAAGGCCATCGCCTGGGTGGTCTGCAGCGGGAACTGGTCCCACAGCGCGACGTCAAAGCCGGCTCTGGCGAAGACGATGGACCAGGCTCGGCCGATCAGCCCGGCCCCGATGACGGCGACGTTGGTCATGCTGTGCTCCCCTGTCGGGGCTCCCCTGTCGGGTTCGGAAATGCCACGCCAGGGCGCCTCAGGGCAACACCGGGAGCAACCGTCAGGCGCGATTCGCTGTCAGCAACGCGTCATGCGCCACCGACCCTGGCGACCGCTTGCACGATTGCCGCGGCGGCCTCAGGTTCGCCGGCTTCGGCGGCAGGAGGGAAGACGCGATGAGCAACGTGATCCGGGTGGCGGTGCTGGACGACTGGCAGGGTGTGGCGCGCGGCGCCGCGGACTGGTCAGCGCTGCGGGCGCGTGCCGAGGTGGTATTCTTCGCCGACGCCTTCGCCGATGCCGACGACGCGGCGGCGCGGCTGGCGGATTTCGACATCGTGCTGTCGATGCGGGAACGCACGCCGTTGCCGGGCGCGCTGATCAACCGGTTGCCGAAACTGCGCATGCTGGGCATGACGGGGGCGCGCAACGCCTCGCTGGATACCGCGGCCTGCACCGCGCGCGGCATCCCGGTCTGCAGCACGCAAGGCGGCGGCAGCAACGACTCGGCGACGGCCGAACTGGCGTTGGGCCTGCTGATCGCGGCGGCGCGCGGGCTGGCGGTCGGCGATGCGGTGATCCGAGCGGGTGGGTTCCAGATGGGGGTGCCGGTGGGAATCGGGCTGGCCGGGAAGACCTTGGGCGTCATCGGGCTGGGGCGGCTGGGCCGCTACATGACCACCTATGCCAAGGCCTTGCGGATGGAGGTCATCGCCTGGAGCCAGAACCTGACGGCCGAGACGGCCACCGCGGCTGGGGCGCGGCTGGTGTCGAAGGATGAGCTGATGGCCACGTCGGATGCGATCAGCATCCACCTGGTGCTGTCCGATCGCAGCCGCGGGCTGGTGGGACGCGCCGACATCGCGCGGATGAAGCCCGGCGCCATCCTGGTGAACACCTCGCGCGGGCCGATCATCGATGAGGCGGCGATGCTGGAGGCGTTGCACGCCAACCGCATCATCGCCGCGCTGGATGTCTACGACCGCGAGCCGCTGCCCGAGGGCCATCCGTTGCGGTCAGCCCCGAACACGGTTCTGAGCCCGCATCTGGGTTACTGCGTGAAGGAGACGTGGGACGGGTTCTACCCGCAGATGATCGAGAACGCGCTGGCGTTCATGGACGGCAAGCCGGTGCGGGTGACCAATCCGGAGGTACTGAAGGCATAGCGACCAGCTGCATGATGCGGGAAGGAATGGTGGACATGCGATCGGTCGATTACCTGGTCATTATCCCAACATTTCGTCGGCCTGGATCACTTCTTGAGGCCATTGCCAGCGTACAATCGCAGGCTGGGGTCTCAACTCAGATCATTGTCGCGGATGATTGCCCGGATGGTTCGGCGGCTTCGGTCAAACGAGACTTTGCCAAGGTGATTTATCTGAAGAACCCCGACCCCTCAGGCGGCTGGCCAGGACGGGTGCGCAACTACGCCTTTGCTCAATCCGAAGCGATGGGGCTGTCCGCACGGTTTGTGCATTTTCTCGATGATGATGACGTTGTGCCGCCTGGGCTGTATCAGGACGTTGCCGAGACATTCGACCGGCATCCTGATAAAGGCGTGATATTCGGTGTTCTTCGGCCATTCTGCGTCTTTTCGGGTGACACGCGACGACAGCAGCGCCAGCATGACCTATTGCACGAGGTGCGGGCCTGGCGGATCTACGCTGGCCGGTTTCCTTGGCTATTCCAGGATATTGGTGCCCGTACTGGCATCCCGGCGGTGACGCAACTGTTGATGCGTCAGCATGCATTGTTCGGGCCGGAGATGTTTCTGTGCAGCGGTGGGATCATCCGCTATCAGCATGTGCGGGCATTGGGCGGCTTTCCTGACGTGCGTATCACCCAGGATTACTGGTTCTACACCGACGCGATCCGCAAGTTTGGCGGGGTGTTTCTGAAGCGGGCATCGGCTGGCTATGGGGTCGGCGACAGTGGCGCGGTGTGGAACCCGCTCGATCTCGCGGGTGCCGCGAAGCAAGCGCACACCCAGGAATGGATGGGGGAATTGCGCGCGCGACAGCGACAGTATCGGACCGAGCTAGGATCGGCCCTGTACTATTTCCTGAAGGTTCTTTTTGTCGGGCAGAGGTTGACGCTACGCTACGTCGTGATGCCCTTGCTGGATCGCCGCGGCTACTTCAATGCGCTGTATCGCCTGACCAGTCCTGATTATGCGGTTACCGATCCGACCAGGGTGACGGCGTTGGCGCCAGTCCCGCCGATTGTGCAGCCACCGCGGGTTCCAGGCGACTGAGCAGCAGGCGTTGACGCGCCCGGATTTTCTTGCGGCACCGACAGCTTGAAGTGGCGTCGGGGCATTTGCGGCCGCTCGCGGCGGTGAGCAGGCTGCCTGCGCCAACCAGTCTGCTGTCGCGCGCTCAGCCTTGACACCGCCGCTGGGTCGCTGTGCCTCACGCTTTGCGACGATGCTAGAGCAACATCAGCCTGACTAAAACAGTCTGGTTGATGAAGTTGCTCGCGAAAACAATGAGCTGGAGCGCGCTGACCACTCATTGTCAGCCTGAAAGCGCTTTAGCCGACCGGGCGGCGCATGAGACGTTCAAGCATTGCCTCGGGACCGAACCGCTGATCAGACGCTGAACTGGCTGCCCTTCAGTGCCGCCAGCACGGCGCTGCCCTTCGGCGTCCCCAGTCCGGTGACCGGATCCCAGCCGGGGCCGCAGTGATAGCCGTTGTTGTCGCCGCTGACGATGTCGGTCAGCGCGCTGGGGTTGGCGTACAGCGTGGCGTTGACGAAGCCGGCGTTCCTGCCGACCTCCTGATTGATCAGCGCGATCAGCCCGGCCCACAGCGGCGCCACCGCGCTGGTGCCGCCGACCACCGTGTCCTGACCATCCAGCGTCACGTTGTAGCCGGTCGCCGGATCACTGTCGCCCGCCACGTCGGGCACACCGCGACCCGTGTTCATGTTTCCGCTCTGCCAGTCCGGGCGGCCGAAATGGGTGCTGTAGCCGCCGCCCGTCGCACCCCCCTCGGCCCCGTCATTCCACGCGGTCTCGGCCCCCTGGCGCGGCAGCCTGGTGCCGCCACAGCCAAGGACATGCGGGCTCGACGCCGGGAAGTCCACCGTCAGCGTGCCTGGCGCCTCGCCATCCGAGGCGCCGCTGTCGCCGGCGGCGGCACAGATGGTGATGCCGATACCGGCAGCGGTCTGGAACAGCTGGTCCATCGCGTCGACGTCCTGGCCCGACCAGCCGGTCTCCGGCCCGCCCCAGCTGATCGAGATGACCGCGGGCGCGCGCTGCGCGTCATGCACCGCCGCGGCGATCGCATCCAGAAAGCCACGGCTTGTGCTGTTGCTGAAATAGACCGCCAGGTTGGCCGCCGGTGCGACCGAACCCGCGACCTCGATATCCAGTTGCACCTCACCATCGGGCCCGCTGGGATCGCGCTGCGGCTGGTTCGGCGCGCCGGCGACCGGCACCGCCTCCAGCGTGCCGGTGCGTCGGACGTTCCTGGCCGTGAAGTAGGCCGACATCTGCGCCGGATCGTAACCGCCACCCAGCTCGATCAGGGCGATCGTCTGGTTCGCGCCGGTCAGCTCCGCGGGAAATCCGTAGCGGGCGGCGACCGCGGCCGGATCATACGACACGCCCGAGGGCGCGGTGCGGGGGCGGATGCGAAAGTGCGGCCAGGCAACCTGGCGCTGGTCAAAGCCCATGACCGCGACCACATGCTCCGCCAGATCGGCCGGCACCGCCAGATGGCCGTCGCGGGCGATGACGTCGCGGCCGTCCAGCTGATAGCGGCCGATCGCCTCGGGCTCGAACGCGCTCATGGCCTGCGCATAGGTTCCGACCAGGGCCACCATGTGGGTCTCTGCGTCGGCGCGTTCCACTTGCAGCCCATGTTCCTGGGCATACGCGGTCAGCCGGTCGACCACATCCTGACGGGTGCCATGACGCTTGGCGAACGCCGTTCGGCTCATGATCGGCTGGGTGGTATCGATCGGGACATGCGGCTTCAACAGGATGGTCAGGCGGATCGCCTGCTCGCCGAGCACATCGCCGAGGCGCTTGCCCGCACACGGGGGGCGGAAGCTGCGTGGCAGTTTTTGCAGATGATGGGTGACCATGGGTATCGTTCGTCCTCGTTGTTTCAGGGCATCCCGTGGTGCGGGGGATCGCCGTGGGTTCAGGGACCCCGTGGGTTCAGGGGATCGCGTCAGGCGCGCGGTGCGATCCGGGCCTGGGTTGTCCGCTGCAGGGCGCGGATGCGGGCAACCGCGCCGTGGTCCGCCGTGGTGCTGTCGTAAAGCCGCGCCAGGTCGGCCTTCAGCGCCGTCCGCGACCCACCGTCGAGATAGATCATGTGCCCCGACGGGTAGTATCTGACCGTCAAATTCTGCCGGATCGTCTGGTTCACCAGCGGCATCGCGGTCAGGTCCATGGTGGTCTGATAGAACGGCGTGACGGCATCGTAATAGCCGTTCGCCGACAGCACCTTCAGGTCGACGTTCAAACTCATGGTCGCCGCCAGGTCGCCGGCGGTGTAGAGGATGACATTGCCCTTGTCGTCGATGCCCTTTTGCGCGCCGGTCGGATCGATGTGGTGGAAGTCCCAGTTGGCGAAGGCCTGGTCATTGAGGTCGGTGAAGGACGAGGTCGAGGTAAAGCGCAGATCCTCGTTCAGGTAGCTGTTCCACATCACGGTGTAGGCGCCGTTGACCGCCGTCATGGTCGGATCGTTGCCGCCCGACATCGGATTGATGTGTCCGGCGATGCCGGTATCCACCCCGGTGGCGCGACCGTCATACGAGCCCAGGGCGAGACCTTTGTCCCGCAACAGCGTCACCAGGAACAACAGGGTGCCGAGGTCGTTCGACGCGGCGACATCGAGGTTCCAGGTCATCCACGTTTCCGTATCGATACCGATACGACGGCTGAGCTGACGCAGCGTGTCGGGATCAGGATGCGGCATCTGTCGCAGCGCCGCCGCGTAGTCGGTCGATGCGAACCGCATCATCTGATCGGCATAGGCTGGCAGATCGGCCGGCGGCGGCTGGATCGTGACCTTGCCGTGATACCAGGCATCCGCGGCACAGGTGGGCAGCAGTCCGACCGGGTTTCCCGCCTGGGCGTAATCCAGGATCGACGACTGGATGGTCAGCCCGTTCAGGTCGACACCGTCCTCGTGCAGCATGTAGCACAGCACGGCGGTGCGGGCGGTCCCGTAGGATTCGCCGAACAGGAATTTCGGGGAATTCCAGCGGTCGTTCGCCGTCAGATAGCGCTTGATGAACTGCTTGAGCGACGTGGCGTCCTGATCGGTGCCCCAGAAATCCTTGTTGACCTTTGGCGCTATGGCAGCGGAGTAGCCGGTGCCGACCGGGTTGATGAAGACAAGATCGCTGTGGTCGAGCAGGCTGTCTGGATTGGTCTCGATCTGATACGGCGCCGGCGGGGTGAAGCCGGGCAGGGACGTCTTCAGCCGCATCGGGGCGAATGAACCGAGCAGGACGTAGACCGAGGATGATCCGGGACCGCCGTTGTAGAAGAATGTCACGGGTCGGCCGGTTGCGTCGGCGTCGTCCTTGATGAAGGCCACGTAGAAGATCTTCGCCGCCGGGCGGGAACTGCTGGCGTCGACGGTGACCAGATGCCCCACCTTGGCGGTGTAATGGATCAGCGTGCCGCCGAGTTCGATGACGTGATGCGTCACCGCCGCGTTCTCGGTCGTATCGGTCACCTGGTCCTGTGGCCCGTTGCCGTAGGCCACCGGATCGTCGAACGGCTGATCCTTTTGCACGGCGCCGACCGGCTGCTTTTTCGGGTCTGAGGAAGGTTCTGTTTGCAAGGACACTGGACTCTCCCGCTTTCCGTGATGCCGCGGAAACCTGTTGCGGCCTGCAACGCTGGAACGATCGACCGAGTTCACGAGGATCGCGATTTTGCCTGGCCGGATGTTACCCGGCCTGATCGTGTCATGGTTCAGCTTGCTCGCGTCGCGGCATCTCCTGGCTGACCGGCTCGCGGCGGTTTCTCAGGTCGCTAGTAGTCCGACCCCAACGCTTGCGTCCCGCAAGCGTTGGGACAAGTCGGCCCACCAGCGAATCTCTGGTGGTGCGATTCAGCTAACGGATGGGAACCATCCGTTAGCATCGCAACACTAGCAAACATGCTTTAATCGGCCTCTGACGTCCTCCAGCACGCCCGGGTCACACGATCGACGGCATGACCAACGATGTATCCATCATTATTCCCGCGCTGAATGCCGCCCGCTGGCTGCCCGCGACGCTGGCGGCGCTGGGCAGCGGGATCGACGTCATCGTTGTCGATGGCGGCAGCACCGACGCCACCCGCGCGGTCGCCGCGGCGCACGGCGTTCGCGTGCTGCGGGCGCCGCGCGGGCGGGGTATCCAGATCGCCGCCGGCATCGCCGCGGCCAGCCGTCCGTGGCTGCTGCTGCTGCACGCCGACACCCGGCTGGCACCCGGCTGGCGCGCGGCGGTCCACGTCGATCCGGCGCAGGCCGGCTATTTCCGCTTTGTCCTCGACAGCGCGGAGCCGGCGGCCAGACGGCTGGAACGGCTCGTCGCCTGGCGCAGCCGGGTGCTGGGGATGCCTTATGGCGATCAGGGTCTGCTGATCCACCGCGACCTGCTGCGGGCGGTGGGCGGGATGAAGCCGCTGCCGCTGATGGAGGATGTCGATCTGGTCCGCCGCCTTGGCCGCAGCCGGCTGGTGCCGCTGAACGCCGACGCGGTGACCTCGGCTCGGCGGTGGCAGGCCGAAGGCTACCGCCGTCGTTCGGCCCGCAACCTGCTGTGCCTGTCGCTGTGGTTCGCCGGCCTGCCGCCCCGGTTGATCCAACGGATCTACCGATGAGGGACACCGTCATCGTGTTCGCCCGCGCCCCCCGGCTTGGCACGGTCAAGCGCCGGCTGGCCAAGACGATCGGCGATCGCGCCGCGCTGCGCTTCCATGTCGCGACCTTGACCGCGCTGCTGCTTGATCTGCGGGCCGGCCCGCGGCTCGACGTGATGCTGGCCATCACGCCGGATGGTGCGCGCGTGCGGCTGCCGGTGCGGGTGCGCCACATCGGCCAGGGCCGCGGCGACCTCGGCCGCCGCATGACCCGAGCGCTGTCGCGGTTTCGACGGGTGGCGTTGATGGGGTGCGATATCCCGGCGGCCAGGGCGGCGGATGTCCGCGCCGCGTTTCACCGATTGGGCACCGCCGATGCGGTTTTCGGGCCGGCGCACGACGGCGGCTACTGGCTGATCGCGCTGGGACCGCAGCGTCCGGCCGACCTGTTCGGCAACGCCCGCTGGTCGACGCGACATGCGCTGGCGGACACCTTGCGGCAGTTCTCGCACCATCGCGTTGGCTTCATCCGCTGCCTGTCGGATGTGGATACGGCCGCGGATTATCGGGCTTATCGATCACCGGCTCGCATCCCACGCCATCAGCAATGCGTCGCCAGGGCAATCGCATTTCAGAACAGTCCGAGCAAGCGGGAGAGGTAGGCGTTGTCCCAGCCGGCTCGCTGCAACTTTCCCGCACCGAGTCTTTTGATCCGTCCTTCTACATGACTTTGAGTGCTATGTGGCGCGGAACGGCAGGGTTGTGCGGGCCGTGGCCCATCCGGGTCCGTTCCGAATCCGCTGGTCCACCGGCAGGGCAATCGGGTGAACCAGCGATCCTTCGATCCGGCAGCGTGCCTGACCGACGGGATGTCGTCTCACTGGCAACGTAAGCATGTGTCGCGGCCTACCGAACATGCACCACAGAGCCACAGAGAGCACCGAGAGCATCAAAAATAGCGCAGGTCCGCCTCCACTGGATCTCGGTGAACTCTGTGGCTCTGTGGTAGATCCTTCTTGGTCTTCCTACCAGTAGCGCCATTCCAGACGGTCCTCACCGCGGAGCACACTCAGGTTCAATGCCGCGTATCGTTCACCCGATTGCCCCGAGTCCACCGGCGATATCCCTTGCCAAAAGCCAATGGCTCTGATAGGAACGTATCAAGAACTTCATGGACCTCGTCGTGAGCGACCATCCTTTGGATCGGATTCCAGCCTTTACCCGTATTTCGATCCGCGCGGTGCTGGTGCAACAAGGCGAAGACCCCGGTCCGGCGCTGGCGGTGGCCGGCATCATCAACCCAGTCGCCATTCCGGTGGTGCTGGGCGAGTAAGTCGACCTGCCGGGCGGCATCTTGGGCGACGGTATCACGCCGAACCTGACGGCGGTGCTGGAAACCGAATATCAGGACGATTTCGACGCCTCGCCCCACGCTCAACCCGCCAAGGCCGCTTCGCGACCCGCCGCGGCGCGGCCGCCCGAAGCGGTCACGACAATGCTGCCGGCGGCGTTCGGCCTGCAGCCGCTTGCGCCGGTTCGGCGGTTCCAAGCCGCCAGCCAGCTTCTAGGTGCGGACATCGGGCTTTCCGATAATGGTGCGTCGGCTTCACCGCCGTCGCCAGGTGGGTCCGTGCGGACCGATCCCGTAGACGATGCGGGACAGAGGAACATCGATGCTGCCGACGACCCCGTCAAGAACCTTTATCCGGGCGGGTTGACGACCCAAGGAAACCTGAACCCGGCAAGTCAGGGCACCGCGAACCAGGGCTTGTTAGTCCAGCTACCAAATACCCAGGGCGTTCCGGTTCCGAATTCACCGGCAGAGAATGTGGTTTCAGCCGTTGACGGTCCTTTAGGACGTTCGGGGGAGCGGAACTTTTACACAACCACTGGAAATAACCCTACCGACACCGTGAACACGAAGGGACCGCCGATTGGGGAGAACGGGGACGCGACAACTCAGAGCACTGCGAACCCGGGCGTGGTGGTACACCTGCCGAATGGCCAGAGCATTCCGGACAAGTCTTCTGCAACAGGGGCGCTGATGTCACCATCCGCGGACCTGAGCGCGGTGGCCGCCGCCGGTCGCCAAACCGGTGCGATGTATCGCTCGTTGTTGAATAATCCAGACGCTTCAGATGCTGCGATGCTGTTCCTGCTTGCAAGTCTAGGCGCCGCTCTCGGTCACGGGGATACCTTCGACTATCAGCGCCGGGGGAACCTATTGACCGGCTATACCCAGCTTCCGCAGTTTCGAAATGTTTCGAATGTCAATGTTGGTCTGTTCTGTCAGCAAGCAGGTCTAACCCTCGATGAGACACTGTCGGCAGGCGGCTTGTATGCACGCGCACTCTCAAGTAACGCGAGACCGCATGAGCCGCACGGCTTAGATCCAAGAAACACCCAGTTCACAACGACCGGCTTCAAACTCGGTCAGAGCGGGATGTTTGACGGGCCGGCGGTCCCTCAATAGGTCGCCCGGATGTCACTCCTACGTCGTTGCGGCCGAATGCTTTTCGTATGGGTCAGTGTACTCACAGTGCCGCTTGTGGTGATATCCCTCGTGATATATCTGGTCCTAACTGGGATAGGATTGGATCCACTGACCGCTTGCATCACCAAGGTGCATATGAGGCTTTCAGACTTGGCAGGTTTTGATTTCGAGATTAGCGATACAGATTGTGACGAAATTGCAAAGGAGGAATGGATAAGCGTCTTCGCATCGAAAGCTGGGCAGGCGGACAAAACGCTAGTGTTCGAATACGATCCAGGTGGCGGAGATCCCTTTCCGGTAATAACCCTAGTCGATCGGCATAGCGTCCGAATCTCCGTGCCATGGATCTCAAGTATAAGATTTCGCAGAGACAGTCTGAAAGGCCTGTCCGTGGTCTACAAAATTAATAAGGTCGACTATCCGGAGGCGGAACCAAATCAGCATTAGGCTTTGGTCGTCGAACGCATTCAGAACGCGTGCTTCGCTACTATCAAATCCTCACTGCGCCTCCGCTGACCGCATCCCCCGCGGCTCTAGGCACGCCCGGTCCGAGACGCCATAGTCGCCAGGCTTGCCACAGGAGAGGACCATCCGGATGGAGTTGCCGTCGATCGTGCCGCCGCCGCACCCCAAGGAGTGGCCCGAGGCACCGGCCGATAGCGCCGGCATGCACTGGATGTGGTTGGAGGAAGCCGCCCGGTTCGCCACCGAGAACGAGACCCCGTGGCCCTACGACCTGCGTCTGCACCTGGAAAGCGGGTTCTTCGAGCCGGCGCCGTTCAACGAGGTGCTTGGGCCGATCCAGCCGCGCGGGCCGGCCAACGGGTTGGTGCTGCGCCGGGGCTTCAAGATCGCCAGCTGGGGCGACACCGATCAGGTCGATTTCACCTTCTCCGCCGCCAAGAGCTACCTCGGGTTGCTCGCCGGCATCGCGGTGATGGATGGCCTGATCGTCGATCTGGACGAGCCGGTCGGGCAGACGGTCGATGACGGCGGCTTCGACAGCACGCAGAACCGTGGGGTGACCTGGCGGCATCTGTTGCAGAACACCTCCGAATGGCAGGGCGAGCTGTTCGGCAAGGCTGACCGGATCGACTGGAACCGGCGGCTTGGCCTGGAAGGCAAGGCAGCCAAGGGCCAGCCGCGCGTGCTGAACGCTCCCGGCACGCATTGGGAATACAACGACATCCGGGTGAACCGGCTGAGCCTGGCACTGCTGCGGCGCTTCCGGCGGCCGCTGCCCGAGGTGTTCGCCGAACGCATCATGGACCCGATCGGTGCCTCGCGGGACTGGTCCTGGCACGGCTACCGCACCTCCTCGGTGGAGGTCGATGGGCGAGCGATCGAAAGCGTTTCGGGCGGCACGCACTGGGGCGGCGGCGTGCTGATCCATGCCGAGGATCAGGCGCGCATCGGGCTGCTGATGCTGCGGCGGGGCGAGTGGGACGGGCGCCGCATCCTGCCTGAACACTGGATCGACCAATCGCTGCGGCCCTGCGCGCTTAATCCGAACTATGGCCTGCTGTGGTGGTTGAACACCAACCATGGCCGCTATGTCAGCGCACCCGAAGACAGCTTCTTCGCCTCCGGCGCCGGCGGCAACCTGACCTGGGTCGCGCCGCGCCAGCAGCTGGTCGCGGTGCTGCGCTGGACCGATCCCACGGCGATGGACACATTCATGCGTTTGATCATGCAGGCAGTGGAAGAATGAGCAGTTTCGAAACCGTTTCTGTCGCGTATCCGCGCGACCATGTGGTCCTGGTGACGCTCGACCGGCCCGAGGTGGCCAATGCGATGAACACCCAGATGGGGCTCGACCTGCTGGCGGTGTTCGATGGCTTTTGCGCCGCGCCCAACCGGCAGCGCTGCATCGTGGTGACCGGTGCCGGCGCCAAGGCATTTTGTGCCGGCGGCGATCTGAAACAGCGCAACGGCATGACCGATGAGCAGTGGCAGGACCAGCACTTGATCTTCGAGCGGATGATCCGGGCGATGCTCGACTGCCCGGTGCCGATCGTCGCGGCGGTGAACGGTGCGGCCTATGCCGGTGGGCTGGAGATTTCGCTTTGCGCCGACTTCATCTATGCCGCCGAACATGCCCGCTTCGCGCTGACCGAGGTGACGCTGGGCATCATGCCGGGCGCCGGCGGCACGCAGACCCTGCCCCGCGCGGTGGGTGCCAGGCGGGCCAAGGAGATCCTGCTGACCGGACGGCCGTTCACGGTGCAACAGGCGTTCGACTGGGGCATGGTCAACCGGATCTGCAAGGCGGAAACCCTGGTGGCCGAGGCGCTGGAAACCGCCGGGGTGATCGCCGGCAACGCACCGATCTCCACCCGTCAGATCAAGCAGTCGGTCAACACGGGCCTCAATGCCGACCTGCGGACCGGCATGATGTTCGAGATCGAGGCGTACAACCGGATGGTGCCGACGGACGATCGACGCGAAGGCATCCAGGCGTTCAACGAGAAGCGGACGCCGGTCTACAAGGGACGCTAGTGGACAAAATCCGACGGTAAGGTCCGTCGAATTTCGCCACTGGCATATGATTTGGTGGGCCGATTCACCCGACCGCGCGGATGCGTCTGTCGGGACCGGACCACGAGCCAAGGGAGAGGTCGAATGAATGCGATCAGCGATATCCAGGCGGGTTATGGTCTGACGCGGCGTCTGGCCGCGCAGGCACGGGGGTTGCGGCTGGATGATATTCCGCAATCGATTCGAGCGTGGGCGCGGCAATGTGTGCTGGATTATTGCGGCTGCGGGATCGCGGGTGCGTCCGATCCGCTGAGCGCCATCCTGCTGGCGGAAATGCAGGAGCAGGGCGGGGCGGAGGCCGCCTCGGTGTTTGGCCACGCCGCTCGGTTGCCGGCTGCGTCAGCAGCGGTGGTGAACGGCGCGGCGGCGCACGCGCTGGACTTCGATGACGTCAACCTGGCGATGCCGGGTCACCCTTCGGTCGCCATTCTGCCGGCGCTGCTGGCGCTGGCCGAACACCGCGGATCCAGCGGCGCGGATGTGCTGACCGCGTTCGTCGCGGGTTATGAGCTGCAATGCCGGATCGGGCGGACGATCGCGCCGGGTCATTACGACGTGCTGGGATTTCATGCCACCGCCACGGTGGGCAGCTTCGGGGCCGCCGCCGCCTGCGCCCATCTGCTAGGTTTGGATACGGATCGATTTGTCATGGCGCTTGGCATCGCCGGCACCCAGGCGGCCGGACTGAAGTCGATGTTCGGCACGATGTGCAAACCATTGCACGCGGGCAAGGCCGCCTATCATGGACTGCTGGCCGCCAAGCTGGCGGCGCGTGGCTTTACCAGCCGCACCGATGTCATCGAGTGCGGGCAGGGTTTCGCTCGGACTCACAGTCCGGATTTCAATCCCGAGCGGGCTTTTGATACGCCACCGAACGGGTGGTGGATCGCCGGCAATTTGTTCAAGTATCACGCGTCCTGCTACATGACCCATGCGGCCATCGAAGCGGCACGCACGTTGCGACAACAACATGACTTCACCCCTGATCAGGTCGAGCGCGTCGACGTTCGGCTTGAAGAAGCCTGTGATCGGATCTGTAACATTCCCTCCCCAGCGACGGGACTGGAGGCAAAATTCTCGCTGCGGCTGACCACCGCGATGGGCTTGGCGGGCACCGACACCAGCCGCCTGTCGACGTTCAGCGAAGCCGTCGCGGCGGACCCTGTGCTGATCGGGCTGCGCGACAAGGTCTCGCTGGATTTCCGCACCGGCATACCGAGCACCTATGCCGAGATCGAGGTGTCGTTGCGGGATGGCTCGCGGTATTCCGCGCGTCATGATGCCGGCACGCCGGCGGCCGATGTGGCGCAACAGGGCACGCGGCTGGAGGCAAAGTTCGCCGCGCTGGTGGATCCGGTGTTGGGAACCGCGAAGACGGCCCGGCTGATCGCCGATATCGGGCGTCTTGAGTCGCTGCCGGCGGTGGGCGAGATGATGGCGCTGTGTGCCGGATAGCCGGGCCGGCGGGGCCGACCCCGGACTTGATGCGGGAACGCCGTGGAACGGAGGAAAACAATGCGTCTGAAAGACAAGGTGGCGATCGTCACCGGCGGCGCGCATGGCATGGGTGAGACCGAGGCGCGCCTGTTCGCCAAGGAAGGCGCTGCCGTCGTCATCGCCGACATGCTGTCCAAGGAAGGCGAGAGCGTTGTCTCCGAGATTACCGCCATCCAGGGCCGGGCGCGCTTTATCCGCACCGATGTCACCTTGGAAGCTGACTGGCAGCATCTTATCAGCGAAACGATCAGCGCCTTCGGACGGCTCGACATCCTGGTCAACAACGCCGGGATCAGCGGCAGCTCGGTTGGCGACCCGGACGGCCTGGAGGGATGGCAGACGCTGCTGTCGGTGAACGCGGCCAGCGTGTTCCTCGGCACCAAGCTTGCCGCGGCGGCGATGGTGCCGAACGGACGCGGCTCGATCGTCAACATATCGTCCATCATGGGCTTCATCGGCAGCGCGGACAGCCATCCCGGCTATGCGGCATCCAAAGGTGCTGTCCGGCTTTATACCAAAGCCGCGGCGGCGAAATACGGACCATCCGGGGTGCGGGTGAACTCGGTGCATCCGGGCTACATGCCGCCGATGCTGAACGCCACCAATGCCGCCGGACGAGCGGCGAAGATCGACGCCACACCGTTGCGCCGGCTTGGCGAGCCGATCGAGGTCGCCTATGGCGTGCTGTTCCTGGCGTCGGACGAAGCCTCGTTCGTCACCGGCACCGAACTGGTCATCGACGGCGGATACATTGCTCAATAACGGGCTTGATAACAGGAGTTGCTTGCATGGTTCAGGTTCCGGGTGCGCAGATCCCAGGTGTCTATCATCGGCGGATCGGCGACATCGTCGTCACCGCGCTGTCCGACGGCTATCTGGACGGCACGGTGGAGGTCATGCAGAACATCCGGCCGGACGATGCGACAAAGCTGCTGACCGATCGGTTCCGTCCCGGGCGGCGGACCTCGGTGAATTGCTATCTGGTTTATTCCGCCGGGCGGCTGGCGCTGATCGAGACCGGGTCGGGCGATTACCTGTTGCCGACGGCCGGGAAGTTGCAGCGGAACCTGAAGGCGGCTGGGGTTGATCCGGCCGATATCGAGGCGGTGATGCTGACCCATATGCATCCGGATCATTCCGCCGGCCTGGCCGACCCGAGAACCGGCGAGAAGTTTTTCCCCAACGCCGAACTGGTTGTTCACGAAAACGAGCCGCGGCATTGGCAGGATGACGGCGCCATGAGCCGCGCCGACGAGCGTGGCAGGAAGCTGTACTTCCAATGCGCACGCGAACAGATGGCGCCTTATCATAACAGGATGCGGACATTCTCTGGTGCGATCGAGGTGTTTCCGGGCGTGACCTCGGTGCCGCTGCCTGGGCATACGCCCGGTCATTCCGGCTACATGATCGCATCCGGTGACAAGTCGTTGCTGATCTGGGGTGACATCATCCACGTGCCGGAGGTGCAGGTGCCGCGGCCCGAGGTGACGATGGCATTCGATACCGATCCGCATGCGGCCGCAGCGACGCGCAGGCGGACGTTCGACATGGTGGCGACCGACAAGCAGTTGATCGCCGGCATGCACGTGCACTTCCCGGGCTTCGCGCATCTGGTCAGGCAAGCCGACGGCTACCTGATGGTTCCGGAACCATGGGACCAGGCGTTCGGCGGATGATGCGGATTGATCGCTGCCTCCAGCCAGACCCGGGCAGTCTGCCCCACACATGGTCGAACAACCCTATCGCCTGAGGCCTCGCCATTATCGGCTGCTGGGGGCGGATGGTGTTCATGGCCGAGAGCGGGATGGACATCACCCGCTGGCCCAACGTGGGTACCTGGTCCCGCCGCCTGGGCGACCAATCCGGCTTTGTCCTGAAATACGAGCTGATCCCCAAGCGAGATACGGAGTTTGATCCATGCGCATAGCAGTCATCGGTGCCGGCGGCGTCGGCGGCGCGTTCGGAGCCGCCCTGGCGAAGGCCGGCGCGGATGTCACGTTCCTGGCGCGCGGGGCGCATCTGCGGGCGATGCGTCAGAACGGCCTGCGGATCGAGGGCGGCCGCGGCGAGACGATGATCCGGCCCACCCAGGCGACTGATGATGCTGCCTCGATCGGGGCGGTCGATTTCGTGCTGTTCTGCGTCAAGCTGTGGGATGTCGAAGCCGCCGGCGCGGCGATAACGCCGCTGATCGGTCCGACCACCGCGGTTATTCCGCTGCAGAACGGCATCGACGCCGCTGAACGGCTGATCCCCATCCTGGGGGCGCGGGCGGTGATGGGCGGCGTGGCCCAGATCAGCGCGACGATCGCCGAACCCGGCGTGATCCGCCAGACCGGCAGTTTCATGCGGCTGGTGTTTGGCGAGCTGACGGGCGGCAAGAGCAACCGCGGTGAGAGCTTCCTGAAGCTGTGCCAGAAGGCCGGCTTCGACGCCACCCACAGCGACCAGATCATGACCGAGCTGTGGATGAAGTTCATCTTGCTGGCCACCAACGCGGCGCTGACGGCGGCGACGCGCACGCCGCTGGGGGCCTTGCGTGACGACCCCGAGATCGCGCCGTTGTTTGGCCGCGCCGCCGCCGAGGTCGCCGCGGTCGGCCGTGCGAGGGGTATCAAGCTGCCCGACGACGCCGCGGACAAGGTGGTCGGGTTCACCCGCAACGCGCCGCCGATGATGATGGCCTCGATGGCGCATGACCTGATCCGCGGCAACCGCATCGAGCTGCCCTGGCTGTCGGGCAAGGTGGTCGCGCTGGGCAAGGCGCTTGGCGTGCCCACGCCGGTGCATGAGGTGCTTTATGCGGTGCTGAAGCCGTTTGTCGATGGCCGGCCGGCGTGATCAGACCCCCCGGTCAGACCAGGGAGACGCGGCTGATCGCGTTCCAGCGCATCATCCGCAGCTTCCCCGCGCGCAGCAGGCGGCGCCGCAGCAGCCACAACTCGGCCTCCTGCACCAGCTGGGTGGCCTCCTGCCGGTTCGGCTTGTCGCCCCGGAGGTTGTGCAGCATCCCGCGCCAGCCGACCATCGCGTCCTCCAGATGGCGCTGGGACATGTCCTCGGCGACGCGCACATCCAGGCCCACGCGCCCCAGCATGCGGGTGACCGCGACCGGCGCCAACAGGCTGTCGGGGTCGCGGTTTTCCAGTTCCGCCCAGCGCCGGACGGTCGGGTCGGCCGGATTGAGCGGTTCGGGGGCGGTCAGCTCGGTGACGACGATCTGGCCGCCCGGCTTCAGTGCCAGCACCAGACCATCGAGGATCGGTTCGGGTTGAGCGCCGTGAAACGGCTCCAACGCCAGGCAATGATGGTAGGTCTTGCCGCCGAAGTCCGGGGCTTGGGGGTCCCAGACGGTGATGCTGACCTTCTTTTGCAGCTGCGCGCGGGTGATCATCCCGCGGGCGGCGGCGAGCAGGGACGGATCGTTGTCCATCGCGGTGACCCAGGCGCCGAGATTGGACGTCACCGCGCTGGCCGGTCCGCCGCCGCCGACGCCGACGATCAACAGACTGGCGGCCGCGGAAATGCCCAGTGGCCGAGCCAGGCGGAGAATTTCTTTCTCGCCGCCCGGAAAGATGAACCCGTTGCCCCAAAGCTGATTGGTCAGCGCCAGTCGCGTTGCCGGCCATGCGGTGCGTAACTCCGGCCGGTCCGGCGGGACGACCGCCTGGGGTTCGGCGAGCGGCGGGGCTGGTGTCGCCGGGGGGCTTTCAGGTGCCAGCCCCGAGAGCGGTCGAAGCCACCGGCGCACCGTTGTGGTCAGCATGTTCGATCTCCAGGGACCGAATTATTAACACGTTTCCACAACTAAATGGTTAATAAAACGATCAGCCTGATATCGCTGGTTCGGTCAGTGTTGCTGCGCCGCCCGGTCTTATCGCGAATGGCGGTGTCTGGCGCTGCTATGTGCTTGGATCCTATTCGAACTCGGTCAGGACGTAGCGGACCACCTCGGCGCCGACGGCGCTGGGGATGTGGCGGTGATCCGGCCCAGCCGGGATGTGCAGCATGTCGCCCGCGCCGGCCTCGACCGTGTGGGTATCGAAGCGGTATCGGATGCGGCCGGACAGGATGAAGATGGAGTGCCCGGTTTCGCACCACGGACCCTCGGGCGCGCCGACTGGATCCGGGGCGCGTTCCTGGTAGCGGAGGGTGATGCCAAAGCCGGAGACGGCCTCGCGGACCTTGAGGCGTTCGGTGGCGTCATGCAACGGGTGATCGGCGGCACGGAACAGATAGGGGCTGTCGGTCATGCGCAGCATGTTGCCGGGTTCGTCGGGGTGTGACCACCCCCCGGGCGGCTTCTGGGTGCGGCACCCCGGTTCGGCGCATGGGTCCGGCGGCGGAGGGCATTGGGCGGGGTGGAGCCGTTGACCCTCGGGCTTGGACAGGGGTCCGGCGCGGCCTGGCTCGCGATGAACATGCCGGGCGCCGAAGAGGTTGGGGCGCCGGGTGCGACCGGACCGGCGAACCGGTCAGCGGCCGCGCTGTCGGTTGCGGGTGGCGATGCGCATGGGGATGAGCCGGGGCAGGTCGGTGGTCAGGCCGCGGCGGTGCGTCGAACCGTTGCAACGGCGTCGGCCGCGGCGGCGCGCGCGACGGTCGCGGGATCCGGGAGCGTCAGCATGACCGAACTGGCTTGCGCCCCATGCTTTGAGAAGGCCTGCATCATGATGCGCGCATCGCGCTTCATCGCCTCGATATCCAGCGGCGGGTGTCCAGCCAGGACACGGTTCGCCGGCAGCGCGACACGTTGAGGCGGCGCGGCGGGGAGCGACCGGGTGTCGTGCGCCGGTGTTGCCGCCACCGGCGGCGCCGCCGGGGGTGCGGTCGCGACGGAGGGCCGCGGCGTCCGTTGCGTCGTTGGCCGCTGTGCCTGGGTCGATTCCAGCAGCTTCCGAGCCTGGTCGGAGGCGCGGCTGAGGGTGACGGCGTTGCAGCGGTAGCGGAGTATCTTGGTGTCGGACAGACCGGGTGTCATCGATAGCCGCAGATTGTCCATCGCCGCGATGCTGAAGCCGATGATGCGCCCGACAAGGTCAAGTTCGGTGGCGGTGCTGGCGTTGTAGGCTTCGATCAGTTGACGGACGGCGGCCTTGGCGACGTCGGCATTTCCCGCCGCGCCGGCGAGGAAGAAGGGCAGCAGGAAGCCGAGGATGGTATCGAAGACGCAGTCGATGTCACCCGTGCCGGGATGAGGCTGCGGCTCGAGCCGGGCCTGAGGGTGAGTCTCGGGCTTGGTGTGGGGCTGATTGCCGGCTTGGGTGGCGGCTTGGGCGTCAGATTGAGTCATGGGACAGGTCCGTCGTGCGTTCTACTTATGTTCCAAGCTACTCCAGATTAAACGAGAACGCAACGAGAAACTGAGATTTTGGGGGGTCGGGCTTCCTTATTTGGAACCGCGCCCTGTTCTCTTTGGCCGGTTCTCCTCACCTCGCCGGTGGGTGCTCCTTATCTTGTCGGTGGGTCCTCTCATCTTGCCGGTGCTCTCCTCATCGTGCCGGTGTTCTCCTCATCTGGCTGGTGGATTCTCCTCGTCTGGCCGGCGTGCGCTGCCATGTTGGCTACGCGGCCTTGCGGAGGACGAAGCCGGCATTGCCCTCGGCCTGGCTGACCCAGCCGTCCCAGACGAGGGCGGCGAGCACGGCCTCGATCTGTGGCAGGACGCGGCGGCCCTGGCGGAAGCCGGTGGCGATGGCGGTGCTGGACAGGGGGGTGGCGGCGCGTGCCAGGGTGCCCATGACGGCGGCGGTCTGGCGCAGGTCGGTAGGTGGGAAGAGCGGCTTCGGGCCGGCGGGTGCGGCTTCCGGCGTGTCGCGCATGGCGCCGCCGGCGAGGTCGAGCCGCGCCTTGTCGCGGGCGGTGCCGAATTTGGGGATCTGGTAGTCGGGGCGGAGCCAGCGGATGGTGCCCTGGGCTTCTTCCTGTGCGCGCTGCTTGTTGAGGGCGACGAGGCGGGTGAGGATTTCGCTGTCAGAGAGGTCGGCGGGCCAGCCGTAGGCGGCGGCGACGGCTTCGTCCAGCCTGTCGTGGTCCTCCTTGAGGATGGCGATCAGGCCGTCATCGAAGATGCGCCGGTCGGCGGGGTTGAGGTCGGCGGGGGCGGTGCCGGCGCGGCGCTTCTCCAGCACGTTGTAGAGGCCGGTCAGGGTCAGGTGTTCGTGTTCGGCCAGGACGCGCTTGCGATGGGCGTCGAGGTGTTCGGCGATCTGGCGGATGCGCTGGGTTTGCAGGTCGTCGGCGGCGGGGAACGGGAAGGGGTCGAAGCAGCGGGATTTGACGTAGACGGGGTCGTCCCCCTGACCAAGTCGGGCATTCTGCCCGAGAGCCCAGACCACGTGGAACCGAGAAGAAAGCATACCGAGCAGCGCGGCGTCGTCGCTGGCTATGATCACGATCTTATCATCGCAGATTGTAGCCGAAGGCAGGAATTGAAATATTCGATGTGCGGCCGTGTCGGCCGTCGCGATGTAATGATTGAGGCCAGCCAGTGCTTGCCGTAGCTCTGGTCTAGGCTTTCCGAACAGCCACCAATCGCGCAGGTACTGTACTGCGTCTTTAGTAGGCGACCGCTCAGCTTGCCTTGCGCGCGCCACTTTCACAGTTAGAAGCAAGTGCTGATAAATTTCCGGGAAATGGTCACGAACATATTCGATGCAGAATCCAAACAAATCAATTACCATCAATCGCCTCGAGTGTTGGTTGACGTCCCTTCCATTCAGGTAGGGCTTGATGATCTCGCCGGTTTTCCCATTGGTCCGCCTGCGTAGGATTTCAGCCTGCGCTTGGGTAGCAATGAATCCGCGGCCATGAAGCTTGACGCCATCGTGACACAAGCCTTCGTTGGACCTGATCTTAGCTGCAGAATTTACGTCGATTCCAATCGTCAGGTTAGGATTTATAACACCTTTGGCAACGGCGAAGGAGACGCTGGGTGTATCCGTTTCAATACCGGATTCCGAGATTACTTTTGCCAGGGTACCATCGCAGCGCCCAGCTTCAGCTACCGTCATTGCGATTCTTACGGCTGCCGCACCTTTTGTGACCTTGGTCCAAGGATGATTCGGGATCGCGAAGACAAGTGAGATTGGGAGTTTTCCTTCCAAATAATTTTGCACGACGCGCCCAGAAAACGCTTGAGTAATACTATTCGTCGTAACAAATCCAAATCTACGAAGAACGCTATCTGGGCGCCGGAGAATATTTGCCGCTACATCCCACCAATACATCACAAAGTCGGCGCCACCAGAGATATCGGGATAAGTCTGCCGCAGAGCCGTCACATATTCATTACCAAACTCAGACCGTAGATTCTGGCCTGCCACGAAAGGGGGATTCCCTACTATAAAATCAGCTTGAGGCCATTCCGGAAATGTCGGGTTCAGATAGTCATAAAGCTCAATAGGTTGCCCATCCGGGTCGTGGCGGATTTGTGGCATGCCTCGCGCGTCGCGCACCAGGGTCCGATCCGCCCGCACCACCGCGTCCCGCTCCTTGATGTTCTGGAACGCACGCAGAATGGGTTCGCGCGGCATTCCGCCTTTCGTGCGGAAGTGCCATTGCAGATGGCCAATCCACAGCACCAGTTCCGCGATGGCAGCAGCGCGGGGGTTCACCTCCAGGCCGAGGAACTGATGCGGATCGACCGTCTGGCGGTCCAGACCGAGCATTTCCTGGCCGCCGAGCTGGGCGAGTGCGTCCAGCACCTCGCCTTCCAGGCGCTTCAGCAATTCCAGAGAGACATACAGGAAGTTCCCGGTGCCGCAGGCGGGGTCCAGCACGCGGACGGCGCAGAGTTTTTCGTGGAACGACAGGATCGTCCTTAGCGCTTCCTGTGGCCGGTTCTCGGCGCGTTGGCGGCCTACGGTGGTCAGCGTCTGGTTCCAGTCGTCGCGCAGCGGCTCGATCACCGTGGCGATCACCAGTCGTTCGACATAGGCGCGCGGGGTGTAGTGCGCGCCCAGACGTCGGCGCTCTTTCGCGTCCAGCGCCTGTTCCAGCAGGGTGCCGAAGATGGAGGGATCGACCTCTTTCCAGTCGGCCTCGGCCGCGCGGCGCAGCTCGCCGATCTCGGCGCGACCGAGCGGCAGGACGGTGCGATCCTTGAAGAACTGGCCGTTGAACTGGCGGACGGTCTGTTCCAGCGGGAAGGCGAAGCCGCCGGTGTCCATCGCCTCCCATAGCTGGCCGACCAGCCTGGGCAGGTTCTCGGGGTGCGCCTCGCAGCGGTGCAGCAGGTCGCGGAAGGATTTTCGCGGCAGCAGCTCCACGTCCTCGGCGAACATGGTGAACAGGCAGCGCATCAGGAACACGGCGACGCGTTCGGGGTCGTGACCGGCCTGCTCCAGCGCTTTCGAGACGGCGGCGAGGCGTTCGGCGATGGCGCGAGTGGCGCGGGCGGTCGCGCGAGCCGGATCGAGCGTCAGCGGCGCGGTCCAGATCGCGGTCAGGCGGTCGCGGATCTCCGGCCGGCGGAGGTCTTCGAGGTAGATGCGGAAGGACTGGCGGTCGGGGAACTGGGCGTAGTTCTTGCCCTGGCCGGAGAAGTCGGCAAACACCTCCAGAACGTGTCCGACATCGCAGATCAGGATGAAGGGCGGCCAGCCGTGGTCGACCGGCAGGGCGCGCGCGTAGCCCTCGGCCTGGCCGCGGGCGTTGCGCATCAGCACGTCCCAGCCTCGGGCGGCGGTGCGGGTGCCGGGGCGTTCCGGTTGTATGTCGGGAAATAGGGCGGGTTGGAAGCTGGGGGCCTTGGGTTGGCCTTTCACGCGGGACTGCTTGGCTTCAAGCACGAAGCAACCGCGTTTGTAGAGGTCGATGCGGCGGGAAGCGGGGGCGCCTTCGGGCAGGAAGTCCTTGACCATGCGTTCGAAGACGTAATCGTTGTCCCCGGTGGTGGCGCCGGCCGGATCGGGGACCGGCAAACCGAGGGCGTTGCAGAACTCGGTGAGGAACATGCCATAGTTGGCGCGTTCCTGACCGCCTTCGCGGCCCTGCCAGCGGGCGATGAAGGCGTCGATCGCGGCATCGTTTCCCATGCGGACAGTATAGTGGCTGGATGGGCCGAGGGAAAAGGGGTGCGGGCGATAGGTTGGTGGCGTCGCCGGCGCTGGTGCCATCCCTGGGGCTGATGACGGTACAGGCTGAAACCGCTAACGGGTGAACCGCTCCAGCTGATTATTTGATCGCATGATCAACACGCTTCGAACGGTTCGCGTCGTGTGCTGACAGCCTATTTTTGCGGATAGCTGAAGGTGAACGTCTGGCTGAACGGCGGCCACCAGGGCGGGACTCCGGTTTCCTTGTCGACATGGCGCAGGAACCCGTTCGCTTCCGGCGATGTGAACGCGTAGGTCACCTGGTAAGTGCCGGGGCCGTCCATCTTCACGTTATCGGCGTAGTGCGGGCCGTCCTTGGCCTCCATCGGACGCAGGGTGCCGGCTGCTTTCCAGTTGGTGCCGTTCTTTTCGATGGTATAGCCGATGGTCAGATAGCCGACCCAGGCGCCATCGGGATAGCCATAGACGTTATCCGCGGTCGCATGGACGTCGGCCTCCAGGTGGATGACATCGGGACCGGTTGCCATGCCCGGCAGCATGGGCGCCATCTCGACGCCGACCAGATAGTTGGCGACGATCTCCATGTCGTGCCGATGCACCGGGCCGCCGACGAAATACTCGCGGGCGCTGGCGGTGTGCGCCACAAGGAGGCTGGTGGCGGCGACGGCGAAGACGGCTGCGCGGATCATGGTGGGGCGGGACTTTCGATGATGCCGGCGATCAGGAGGCGCGGCGTGGGGCGGCGACGCCGCAGGGGCGGGGGGCGCCTCGGGTGACGCGGGCGGCGATGGCGAAGGCGGCCAGGACGGCGCACCAGGCCGCGAGTTGCACGCCCATGGGCCGGTCGGTGTAGCCGACCAGCGCATGCAGGGCGCGGCCTGGGATGCTGTCATCGGGCAGCAGCCACGAGGTGTCCCAGAGTTGATAGCTCCAGGCCGGGATGAGGTCGACGCCGGCCAGGATGGCGGCGGCCTGGCCAGCCATGCCCGCGGCCAGCAGGGCGATCAGCCAGCCGGTGACGACGAACAGCCGCGACACCGGGATGGCGACCAGCCCACGATAGAGCAGCCACGAGACCAGCGCGCCCAGGCCGACGCCGATCGCGCCGCCCAGCATGATCGCGGGCCAGCCCTGGTGTCCCGAGGCGGCGATGCCGTACAGGAACAGCACGACCTCGGCCCCCTCGCGCAGCACCGCGACGCCGACCACGAGGGCCATGGCGAACAGTGAGCGCCGCCCGAGCGCGACGTCGCGGCCGATCGCTGTCATCTCAGCCGCCATTTGGCGGCCGTGCGCGGCCATCCAGAGCTGGTGCCAGCTCAACATCGCCACGGCGACGATCAGGATGGCGGCGTTGAACACCTCCTGCCCGGCGCCGGCGAACGCGTTTTCCAGTGCGCCGGCAAAGATGGCGAGCAACATTGCGCCGAGAACGCCGGCGCCGATGCCGCCGGCGACCCAGGCGGCGCGTCCGGCCAGCCCCTTCGTCGCCGCCAGCACGACGCCGACGATCAGGCCCGCTTCAAACACCTCACGGAACACGATGACCAGACTGGCGAGCATGTCCTACTTCCCTGTCTGCTGGTCGGTGGCGATCACGGTGCCCTTGGCGGTGTCCGGATGGTAGTCGTCGAAGAAGGCGTAGGTCCCGGGCCTCAGGGGTCCGGCCATGACGCTGATGGTGCCGCCCGGGACGACGATCTTCTCGGCCCGCAGATCGCTGCTCTCGAACTCGGCTGGTGTTGCGTCCTGGTTGGTGATCTCGAAGCGAAGTCGCTGGTTGGCCGGCACGCGGACGGTGGCCGGGGTGAAGCCATGGTCTTTCAAGGTCAGCTGAACCGGTTCGGCGGCGCGCGCGGCGGGCGGGCATGCGGCGACGAGGGCGATTGCCAGGACGACGAGAGGCACGGTAGCGGCATGCATGACGGATCGCCTCCTCGGCTCATTCTCGTCTTGATAATGCGAGCCACTCGCAATATCAACCCTCCACCGCATCAGCCCCAGTCTGTATCAGCCCCAGTCTGTATCAGCCCCAGGCTGTATCAGCCCCGGGGCCGTATCAGCCCTGGGGCCGCATCAGCCTTGGGCCGCGGGCAGACCGGCGACCGATAGCTTCCGACCGAGTGTTCAGCGTCATGGCAGACCCCAGCCTGTTCGATCCCGTCCGTATCCCCTTCGAAGCGCTGGTGGCGCTGGATTGGCGGCCGTACCACTTCGCGCTGCAGCCGTATCATTACCTGGTCCGCACCGCGCACATCGTGTCGATGGGCGCCTTCTTCGGCGGCATCGGCCTGCTCGATTTCAGGCTGATGGGGTGGCGCGGCACGGTGCCGCTGCGGGCGTTCTGCGCGCACGTCCTGCCGTGGCTGTGGGTGACGTTCGGGATCACCCTGCTGAGCGGTGTCGCGTTGTTCCTCTATGATCCGGTGCAGGTCGGTTCGCATGCCTACTGGGTGCCGAAGCTGGTGGCCGTCATGCTGGGGCTGGTCAACGCCGGCGTGTTCCACCGCACCAGCTACGTGACCGCCCTGGCGGCGGAGAAGACGATGCCGGCGATGGCGCGGGCGGCGGGCGGGTTCTCGCTGGCATGCTGGACGGCGGCCGTCATCTTTGCCTGTCTCGACACCGAGGGGCCGCCCAAGGTGCTGCTGCGGTAGAGGCTTGCCCGAGCAGCCCCGCATAACTCACAGCCGAGGCAGCGTGATTGTGCATAGCAACATGGCTTGTGGTCCGAATATAAGAAGCTAGCTTACGATGAGCAGTCTGTACGATCGGATCCGCGTTCATGTCTCAAGCCTCCACTGCCTTTCGGGACGATATCGCGACCCGCCCCGCCGTGCGCGGCCGTTCACGCAAGAAGCTTGTGCGCTGGGGGCTGATGGCCGGCGGCGTCCTGGCGGTGATCATCGGCGGCGCCGCCTACTGGCTGTCCAGCGGACGCTGGGTCGATACCGACGACGCGTATGTCCAGGCGGACAGCATGACGCTGTCTACCGACGTGTCGGGCATCGTCGCCTCGATCCCGGTGCACGAGGGCGAGTCGGTGACCAAGAACCAGGTGCTGTTCCGACTGGACCCGCAGAAGTTCCAGATCGCGCTCGACAACGCGCGGGCCAATCTGGGAGAGGTGCGGCTGAACGTTGAAGCCGCGAAGGCGGATTACCAGGCGGCGCTGCGGGACACCGGGGCCAAGCAGCAGCAGGTGAACGCCGACCAGGCGACGTATCAGCGTTACTCATCTCTGATGAAGCAGCACGCGGTGACCCAGCAGGAGACCGACGACGCGCGCTACAAGCTGGCGGCTGACCAGCAGGCGGTCCGCGCCGCGGAAAGCCGGGCGCGGGCGCTGTTGGCCAAGCTGGCCGGCAACCCGACCATCAACGTGGAAGATACGCCGTCGTTCAAGCAGGCCCAGGCGCAGGTGGCCGAGGCCGAACGGGAGATGAACCATTCGGTTGTGCGGGCGCCGTATGACGGCATCGTCACGCAGGTCAACAAGTTGCAGCTGGGCATGTATCTCGGTGCCAGCACCGCGGCGTTCGGGCTGGTTTCGACCGACCATGTATGGGTGGAGGCGCAGCCGAAGGAAACCCAGCTGACCTATGCCAAGAAAGGCGATGCGGTCGATGTCAGCTTCGACATCTATCCCGGCCGCAGCTGGAAAGGGACGGTGCAAAGCCTGGCGCCGGCGACCGAGCAGAATTTCTCGCTGCTGCCGGCGGAGAATTCTTCGGGCAACTGGGTCAAGGTGGTGCAGCGCATCCCGGTCCGGGTGAAGGTCGACATGAAGCCCGGTGATCCGCCGCTGCGCGCCGGCATGAGTGCTGACATCGATATCGATACCGGCCACGTCCGCACGCTTTCGGACCTGTTCTAGGACCACACCGATGTCCGGAAGCGCGCCGATGTCCAGCGCCGGGCCGATGGCGGTCCAACAGGAAGATGTGGTCCCGCATCGTGCGCTGATCACGGTCTGCGCGATGATGGCGACGCTGATGCAGTCGCTGGACTCGACCATCGCGAACGTGGCCCTGCCGTATATGCAGGGCAGCCTGTCGGCGAGCTATGACCAGATCACCTGGGTCCTGACGTCCTATATCACCGCCGCGGCGATCATGACCGCGCCGGTGGGCTGGCTGTCGGCCCGGTTCGGACTGAAGAACCTCTATCTGATCTCGATGGTCGGGTTCACCGTTGCCTCGATGCTGTGCGGCATCGCCGGATCGCTGAGCGAGATGGTGGTGTTCCGCCTGCTGCAGGGGGTGTTCGGCGCCGCCCTGGTGCCGCTGTCGCAATCGACCATGCTGAACATCTACCCGCCGGAACGGCGCGGGTCGGCGATGGCGATCTGGGGCATGGGCGTGATGGTCGGCCCGATCCTGGGACCGACCCTTGGCGGCTATCTGACGGAACTGTACAACTGGCGCTGGGTGTTCTTCGTCAACCTGCCGTTCGGCATCCTGGCGACCGCGGGTATGGCGGCGTTCCTGCCGAAGACCCCGCCCGGGTCAGGCATGCGGTTCGACTGGATCGGCTTCGGGGTGCTCGCGCTGGGCATCGGCGGGTTCCAGCTGATGCTGGACCGGGGCGAAACCATGGATTGGTTCAGCTCGACCGAGATCATCATCGAGGCGACGCTGGCGGCGGTCGGTTTTTACCTGTTCATCGTGCATATGCTGACGGCCGAGAAGCCGTTCATCACGCCCCGGGTGTTCAAGGACCGCAACCTGTCCGCCTCGCTGGTGGTGATGTTCGCGGTCGGCATGGTGCTGTTCGCGGTCTCTGCCCTGCTGGCGCCGTGGTTGCAGGATCTGGCCAACTATCCGGTGGAAACGGCGGGGCTGGCGATGGCGCCACGCGGCATCGGGACGATGGCGGCGATGATGATTTCCGGACGGCTGTCGAACAAGGTGGACTCCCGGTTGTTGATGGGATTTGGCATCATCATACTGACCGTGAGCCTTTACATCATGACCGGTTGGACCCCGGCGGTGTCGGACCGGGAGGTGATCCTCAACACGATGCTGCAGGGTGCCGGATTAGGTTTCGTGTTCGTACCGTTACAGGTGATCGCCTTCGCCACGCTGGAGCCGGCGCTGCGAACAGAGGGTACGGCGTTGCTCAGCCTGTTGCGCAATGTCGGCAGCGCGATCGGGATTTCGGTGACGGGCGCCCTGGTGACGCAGAATACCCAGGTGGAGCACTCGGTTTTGGCCGGCTATATCACGCCGCTGAACCGGGCTTTCCAGGGGGCGGCGGCGAACCTGATGCCGACGACGCCGCATGCGGCACAGGTCCTGAACGGGATGCTGACCCATCAGGCGCGGATCATCGCCTACAACAACGACTGGAAGCTTATGATGCTGACGGCGTTGCCGATGCTGCTGCTGCTTTTTCTGATGCGCGGGTCGAAGAAGGATGCCGCGGCAGGCTCGGATCATGCCGCGGTGATGGACTGAGGCTGGCGTGCCGGCGGGCGGTGCCCTGGCTTGGGCACGATTACATCCACTAGCGCCCGGTTAGGGAGGCAGCCAGGAGTGACCGCCGCATCACCGCGATCCGATGGACCGCATGTTGATCGCCACGGCCTTGCGCACCGGGCTGACCGTCATCACCAGAGATGCGATCTTTGCCATACGGGTTGACGACGGTCTGTACGGGACGGCTCGCGGCGCCGGGTTTTCAGGTCGTGGATTACTGTGTCGATAGATCTACCGCGTAGAGCTTAAAGGGCAGATGCGGTGACTGTCCTTTGTTCGCGGGGTCCAGCAGATAGCTGAGTTGGCCTTCCGACACCCAGGCGGTGTTGCCGACCGGGGTGACTCCAGTTGGGCCGGTGTAACCGTCCTTGAGAGTCCGCACTGTCGCCTTGTTGCCGTCGATCGTCAGGTGATCGAGTTTCCCGGAGCCTTCGATCATCAGGAAGCCGCCTTTCGGGTCCGGCCGCAGCGCATCGGTGAGGATCAAGGGCTGGGACGGCTGCAGCCTGGTGATCGTTCCGGCGTTGCCATCCTTGACCTCGACGCGGAACAGTTCAGCCTTGGTGAAGGTGTCGACGTAGAGATTGCCATCCGGGCCGAAGCTCAAGCCATCCAGGCCGCCACCCTTCGCGGGTGGGTTGAATGCGGGATCGGTTGCCCAGACCTGTAGTTGCTGACTGCCGGGCCGCAGGCGCAGGATCTGCGGCGCGGCGGTATTGGTTACGTAGACCGACCCGTCGGAACCGACCGCGATGTCGTTGCAAAACGTGTGCGGACCTGGCAGTCGCGCGCTGAGTTTTCCCTGCCCGGTGGCAAGGTCGAAGCCTTTCAATTCACTGCCCTTGACCGATGATGGACCTGGCACGCCCATGGCGGACAGGTCGTTCGAGCAGACCCAGAGCGTTTTCGAACGTTCATCCGCCAGCACCCCAAGGGTGGATCGCGTGTCGAACGCACCAGGCTTGATCCAGGGTTCGGCCTGGGACTGGCCGGGCCGCACTCGTGCCACGCCACCGGCGGCGAAGCTGCCGACATAGAGCGTGCCATCCGAGGTGGATGTCACGCTTTCGGGGTAGGCCTGCTTGCCGGGCAGGGTCACTGTCGAGGGAGCCGCGAGAGCGGTGACTCCCCAGCCTGTGGCGAGCGCGGCGACGGCCATCATTTGCCGGGCGCGGGTGATTCGAATTTGGTGGTGAGATCGATGCATTGATGTTTCCTTCCGGTGTTTTCGACGACGATTGGCTCGTGTCATCGACGATTACTTGTCGCGGGGCCGGCCGCCTTGATCCGGCGCTGTGCACTGTTGGTTATAATCAAACGGCGTTTAATTCTTCGCGCCGACATGTGGTCTCGCCGACACGTGGTCGCGGCCCGGGTCGGTTTTACACGCCCCTGGAGAATCCGTAGCGGGGCCGATGCACTTGTCGATCTAGCGAGCGCGTATCGCGGATCATAAAGCCGCGATACGCGCTGCCTGCGCCCGGAGCGCGTGTCTCGAAGCAGAATTCCATCATAATCAACGAGGGTCAGAGTCGGGTCGTGTCCCCGTTTGACATTCCGGTCCCGACCCAGGGCTGGCCCAAGCCGTTCGATGAGCTTAGGGCCTGCTCGACATCAATGGCTGCGAATTGCGGTGTCGAACAGGCCCGAAGCCCTTGTTTTGTTGGGCAGCTTTATCGGCGTGCTGACGCACTCATTGCCGATGCTGCCCTTCATCCCGTCGAGGGTGCGGATCCAAGGAGCGCGCGATGCCCAGCGACGCAGAACTTCTCGAGCCCATATGACCGTTCTAACGCCCGCGACATGGAAGCGATGCTGGCGACCATGAACCGATACGTCGCATGGGCCAACGGGCTGGAGGGAGAGCATGTCTACGGGCACGACGGCGTGCGCTTTTCGCCCAGGTCAGCCGTTCGATCAGGCGAACTTCGGGGGCTAGGTCGAGTAATCCGAGAACGCGACGCCAGCAAACCGAGCGCGATAGTCGGTGCGGACGTTGACCAACGCGACCATGCCCTCATCGACCTTCTTCTGCGCGCGTTGCAGCGCCGGGGCGATGTCTTCGACTTTCGTGATGTATTCGCCGTAGCCGCCGAGCGCCTCGCAGATCTTGTCGTAACGGGTGTAACCAAGATCGCGGCCTGGCTTCTCGCGCTTGGGGTCTCCGGTCCAGCCGCCGTTCAGGCTGATCACCACCAGGATGGGGATCTTGTGGCGAATGGCGGTGTCCAGTTCCATCGCGTTCAGCCCCATCGAGCCGTCGCCGTGCACGACGATGACCTGCTTGTCCGGGCAGGCGACCTTGGCGCCGACACCGAACGGCAGACCGACGCCCATGGTGCCGAACGGACCGGAGTTCAAACGGTGGCCCGGTGCGAAGGTCGGCATCGTCAGGCGGCCAAAGTTCAAGGTCTCCTGCCCATCGACACACAGGATGGCATCCCGCCGGGCGAAGTCGCGAACCGCTTCCAACATGCGGACGGGATGGATGTCGCCGTCCTCCTGCAGCTTGTTGGCACCCGCCGAGGACCGCTTCGCCGTCTCGCCATCCGCCAGTTGCTTGCGCCAACCGGCGTATCTGTCCGGACTGATGCGGCCCTTGATGCCTTGCAGCAACTGGCCCAGCACCGCCTTGCAGTCGCCGACGATCGGGATGTCGACGTAGCGGGCCGCGGCGGCGATCTCGGCCGGATCGATGTCGATACGGGCGATCTTCGCCGATGGCCCGAAGCGCGGCGGGCTGGCGTGACCGATGATGTAGTTCATGCGGGTGCCGAGGACGATGATCAGGTCGGCGTCGCGGAAGGCGCCGGAGCGCATCGCGGGAAAGGCGTATCGATGGTCATCGGGCACCACGCCGCGGCCCTGCGGGGTGGTGTAGAACGGGATGCCAGCGGCCTCGACGAACGCCTGCATCTCGGTCCATGCGCGTGACCAGATCACGCCGGAGCCTGATACGATCACTGGATTGTTCGCCTCGGCCAGTGCGCCGATCAGGGCATCGACCTGGCGTGGGTCGCCCATCGGGCGGCTGTCCAGGATGGGCCGGCCGGCGAACGACCAGTCGACCAGGTTCTCGTCGATCTTCTGATACAGCATGTCGCCCGGGCAATCGAGATAGACCGGGCCGGGTTTGCCGGTGATCGCCTTCTGCAGCGCGAAGTTGATCTGTTGCGGGATGCGCTTGAGGTTGATCAGCCGGTCGACGTATTTGCAGCAGCCGCGCATCAACTCGACCTGGTCGATTTCCTGGAACACCTGGCGGCCGAACTGGCTGAGTGGGCTGGATCCGCCCAATGCCACGACCGGACAGCAATCGACCAGCGCGTTCGCCATGCCGGTGATCAGGTTGGTCACGCCCGGCCCGGAGGCGGCCATGCAGACCGACGGCACCTGCTTCAGGCGGCTGTAGGCCTGGCACATGAAGGCGGCCGCCTGTTCGTGGCGGACGTCGATCATCCGGATGCCTTGCTTGACGCAGGTCGCCTCGGCCAGCAGCATCGGTCCGCCCATGATGTAGAAGAGATCCGTGATCCCTTCCTTCTGCAGGCATCGGGCGATGATTTCCGACCCGGTGATTTCCGCCATTTCTCGTTCTCCCTAAGGTTGGCCAACGGGGGTTGGCCGATAACGGTTAGCCGATGATGCTTTCGCCGTGCAGGAGGCTGACCTGGTCAGCGCTCAGGCCGAGCCAGTTGGTCAGCACGTCGGTGTTGTTTCCACCCAGTAACGGTGCCGGCTTGACCGGCGGCGGGCTGCCGGAGAAGCGAACCGGCCAGGCGACCATCTTGAACGGCCCCACGACAGGGTGATCGATGGTCTGCATAATGCCGCGCTGCTCGAAGGTGGGATCGTTGGTCAGTTCCAGCGTGTCCAGTACGGCACCGGCGGGGATGCCGGCGGCGCCGATGATTTCCATCGCCTCGTGCTTGGTGTGCCGGCGGGTCCAGGTGGCGATCATCTCGTTCACCTCGGCGGCGCGTTCGGAACGGGCGGCGGGGCTGTCGTAGCGGGGGTCGCCGACCAGATCCTCGCGGCCGATCACCGCCAGCAGCCGGCGCCAGTGCTCGGGATTTGCCCGCGAGGTGTAGATGTAGACGTAGTCGTTGGGGCCGCCGCCTTCACTGGCCCCGATGCCCTTGGTCGGGAACGTGCCCATCGGCGGATTGCCGCCGGAGACGCTGCTGTCGGCGGCGCGCGGCGCGGCCTTGCCGGTGCGGGCCTGATAGGAGAATGCGATACGCATGTAGTGCAGCATCGCGTCCTGCATCGCCACCTGCAGGTGATCGCCTTGTCCTGTCGCCTTGCGACGATAGAGCGCGCCCAGGATGGAGATCGACAACAGCATGCCGGTGCCGGTGTCGCCGAGCGATGGGCCGGGCTTCAACGGCCGGCCGTCGAGCTCACCAGTGGTGCTCATGATGCCGCTGCAGGCCTGCGCGATCATGTCGAACGCGAGATTTTTCTCGTATGGGCTGCCCTCACCGAAGCCCTTCACCTGACAATAGATGATCGACGGGTTCAGCGCTCGGATCACCGTGGCGCCGAGACCCAGGCGCTCGATCGCCCCGGGGGCGAAGTTTTCCACCAGCACGTCGGCCTTCGCGGCGAGGTCCTTCACCAGTTGCAGCCCGAGTGGGTCTTTCAGGTTGACCGTGACGGATTTCTTGTTGGCGTTGAAGTTGAGGAAATAGGGGTCATCGACCCCAGGCTTGCCGCCGAGCGACCGGCCTGGGTCTCCGCCTTTGGGATTTTCGATCTTCACTACCTCGGCGCCCATCCAGGCGAGGGTCTCGGTGCAGGACGGGCCGGCCTCGAACTGCGTCATGTCCAGGACGCGGACGCCGTTGAGGCAATCGCCGCCGAAGCCGTTGTCCGCCATGACTGGTTTCCCCTTTCGCTCTCGTTAACGGAACGCTAGAGCGAAAAGCCCCACAAGGTAAGCCCCACGGCTGGTGTCGGGGGGAGAGGCGGACCGTTATCGGCGGGGGTAGGGTGTCGATCGAAGCCGCGCGCGTGGTCGCCCAGTGCTGGCGGCGGCGTCAGCCACCGCCAGGGATCGTTCGTTCCGCCTGCTTGGCGCAACAGAATGCGGGCGCGGGAGGGGCGGCATCGGGCCGCCCCGTCAGTCACTTCAGTGCGAAGATGCCGACCGTGTCGCCAAAGTTCCAACCGCGTTGCTTCATCAACACCGGGTTGCCGTTCGCGGCGTTGCCACCGGCGGCGACGGCGATGTACTGCTTGCCGTTGACGCGATAGGTGATCGGCGGTGCGTTGACGCCGGACCCGAGGTTGAAGTGCCACAGCTTCTTTCCGGTCTCGGCATTGAACGCATCGAAGTCACCATTCATTTCACCGCTGAACACCAGATTGCCCGCCGTGGTCAGGACGCCGCCGAGCATTGGCCCGTCGGACTTGTACTGCCACCTGATCTTTCCGGTATCCGGATCGACGGCCGAGAGATTGCCGGTCGGTTCGATCGCGCCCTCGACATGCGCCTTTTGCTTGTCCGCGCCAGGTTCGCCGAGCTCCATCGCGCCGGCCGGCGTGATCGGCTGCAGCACGCCGCCCAACCGCAAGTGGCCCTTCGCGGTCATTTCGTCGGCGTCACCGCTGTATTCCCAGGATTCGTTGGTGCCCGGGACATAGAACAGGTGGGTATCCGGAGAGTAGGCTTCGGGCGACCACTCGTTGCCACCCTGCGCGCCAGGATAGATATTGACGTAGCCGTTGGTCGGCGGCGGGGTCATCATCGTTTCGCTCTGCTCGACGAACGAATCCGACTTGCGGATCAGATGGCCGTTATCGCGGTTGACGATGAAGACCTGGCCTTCCTTGCCTGCCTCGGCCGCGGCGGCGACATCCTGTCCGTTCTGATCCTTGACATTGAGCAGCACGACGGGAGCGTCGGCGTCGTAGTCCCAAAGGTCGTGCTTCACCTGCTGGTACCACCAGGCGAGTTTGCCGGTCTTCACGTTCAGCGCGACGATCGAATCGGTGTAGGCGTTGTCGCCCTTCCGGCTCTCCCCATAGTTGTCAGGATTAGGATTGCCGGTCGCGAAGATGATCAATCCCCGTTGCGGGTCGATCGCGGGCGTGTTCCACATTGAACCGCCGCCGGTTTTCCAGGAATCGCCGCTCCAGGTCTTGCCACCCGGCTGGTCTGGTGCGGCCGTCGTGTAGAAGCGCCACACCTCCTTGCCGGTCTTGACGTCGTAGGCCGCCACATAGCTCCGGGTCGGATATTCCGCGCCCGAAGTGCCGACGATGACCATGCCGTCATAGACCTGGGGTGCCATTGTCAGGGAGAACGCCTCCCGCGAATCGCCGATCCCGGTCGTCCATTCCACCTTGCCGTTACTGGCGTCCAGGGCGACGAGTTTACCGTCCAGTTGGGCCAGGTAGACCTTGCCATCGGCCACCGCGACGCCGCGATTTTCAGGACCGCAGCACAGCTGCGTGTAGTTGAGCTGGGGTGCGTACGACCAGAGTTGCTTGCCGCTGACCGCGTCGTAGGCAAGGACATGGTCGTACGGAGTCGAAACGAACATGGTACCGTTGTAGACGATCGGATTGCTCTCGAAGCTGCCCACCACGCCGGTCTGCACGATCGCGACCGGCTGCAGATTGGCGACGTTGTCCGCGGTGACATCCTTCACCGGCGAAAACCGCTGATTGTCGTAGGTCCGCCCGTACAGCAGCCAGTTGTCCTGATCCTGTGCGGACTTCAGGCGCTGCTGATCGGTGATATCGGCGCTGACGGTGCTTGTCGCCGCCGTGCCGGACGCGGCGGGCGGCGGCGGCTGGTTCGTTGTCTTGGTCTGCGCCGCCGCGGGCGTGATCGCCGCGGCGGCGCAGAGAACGGTGGTCAGCAGGCCGGTGGTCAGCAGGGACGTCTTCCAAGCGTTCATTGTCGATCCTCCGTTTCTTCAATCGTTTGTTTGATCGCGTGATCAACCTCTTCGGCGATGCCGCCTTCGAGGAGCACGCGTTAGTGTTGTGCTTGCGATGCTCCGGTCGGCTCGATCTTGATTTGCGCCAACTTCTGGTCGTCGGCGGTCAGTTGACGCGGGCCGGCTGGATAGCCGTTCACCTTCAGGATGTAAGCCATCAGATCCAGGTACTGCGGCTGGCTCAGGCTGCCGGGCGCGTTGGCCGGCATGTGCTTCGCCATGAACCGGTAGAGATAGTCGGCGGTGAGTTCCTGAAATTGCGATACGCTGAGGAACTGACTTCCCGCGAGCGCTGGCCCGATCTTGCCCTGAAGATTGTCGCCATGGCAGATAGCGCATTGCTGGGCGAACACGGGCTGCCCGGCGGTCGCCTGTGCATCGGTGTAGTAGCTGTCCGCGGCCGCGGCGGTGCCGGTTGCCGCCACCCACGTCGCGAGGCAGACCGCGGCGAGAAAACAGGATCCAAGTTGCCGGGTGTTGAGTTGCCGCGTGCTGAATTGCCGGATGTTAGGCGACCCAGGGCGCGGGCATTTCGCCGCGGAACGATCATTCGGGAAACGATCATCCGGGGTAGTGCCTGGTGCGCTGGTGTCACGGCTGGGCATGGACGCCGCCGGCGACCCACACGGATCAACAGCGGCAAAGCCTGTCACTTGCATCGTGTGGTGTTTCCTCGACCCACCGAGCGTCTTTGGATGGCGCTCGCTCCGGCACCTTAGTTGGTCAGCATTGTTGCAATCGCCCCAGACGATCAATCGTTGATTTGGTAACTATGGCGCGATCCCGGTGGCCGGGATGCCGGGATGGGGTTATCGGCTTGCGTCGACGGCGGTCGCGAGCGTCGCGCGAGCGGTCGGGTCGGTTTGGATCCGAACCGGTGGCCGCGTCCACCGCACCAGCTTTGTGTGGCCACAGGTTGGCAGATCAGGGAACGGCGAAGCGGAGACCCTCGTGGCCCATCCCGCTGCTGGCATCAGTGGCGGGAGGGGTGCATATGTGCGCCGTTTTTAGAGCGTGCCTGCTTCAGCCTGAAGCGATCACGCTTGAATTCCCGTTGTTTGAGAGGGCGATGCACGTCCGAGGTCGGTCAGCCTCAGACGATCGCGCTCCGGGTGAGGGCGGAGACGGTATGACGCGGCTTTTGTTCATTGTGCTGGTGCTGATCGCGGCGGTGCCGGCGCGCGCCTTGGAAAGCGCGCCGGTGGCCAGCAAGCGCGACGTCGCGACGTTGGTCACCGACACCGACGCGATGCGGCCGGGAACGCCATTCCGGGTGGCGCTGCGCCTGCGCATGGCGGAGGGCTGGCACACCTACTGGAAGAACCCCGGCGACGCCGGCGTGGCCGCCGAACTGACCATCCAGGGGGTCAAGCAGTCACCGATCGACTGGCCGACGCCGCGGCGCATCGCCGAGGGGTCGGTGATGACATATGCCTATACCGGCGAGGTGCTGCTGCCGGTCACCGTGACGGCGCCCAGCGGGGTGATCAAGGCACACGCGGACTGGCTGGTCTGCAAGGATATCTGCGTGCCGGAAACGGGCGATTTCGTGCTCGACCTGCCGCTGGGGACTCCGCGACCCTCGGCTCAGGCGGCTTTGTTCGCGGCGCATGACCGGGCGGTGCCGCGGGCCTCGCTATGGGCGGCACAGATCGCGGCGGATGGCACGTTGTCGGTGCAGGGGCCGGAGCTGAGCCAGGCGACCATCACCGATGCCTGGTTCATTCCGGATCAGCCGAACCGGATCCAGGACGATGCGGCGCAGCCACTGTCGGTGCGGCAGGGCGGGTTCTCCCTGGCGTTGAAACCGGCCGGCGGGTTTGATCCGGCGAAGGATCTGTCAGGCGTGCTGTCGGTGCGGGATCGGGCTGGCATGCAGACCGACGTGGTGTTGAACGCGGTGCCGGGGCCGCCGCCGGCAGCGATGCCGCCGCTTGGCCAGATCCTGCTGTTCGCCTTTCTCGGCGGTCTGATCCTCAACCTGATGCCGTGCGTGTTCCCGATCCTGGCGATGAAGGCGGTCGGGCTGGCGCAGCATGTCGGCCGTGGGCGGATGAATGCGCTGTCATACACCGCCGGTGTGCTGGTGACGTTCGTGGCCCTGGCGGGCGGGTTGCTCGCGGCGCGGGCGGCGGGTTCGGCGGCGGGGTGGGGCTTTCAGTTCTCCTCACCGGTGTTTGTCGCCGGCATGACATGGCTGCTGTTCGTGGTCGGGCTCAATCTGTCGGGCGTGTTCCAGGTTGGTGCGGGGCTGACCGGCGCCGGCGATGGCCTGGCGCGTCGACGTGGCGTGGCGGGAAGTTTCTTTACCGGCCTGCTGGCGGTGCTGGTGGCGACCCCGTGCACCGCGCCGTTCATGGGGGTGGCGGTGGCGGCTGGTCTGGCGGCGCCCCCCGGGGTGACGGTTCTGGTGTTCGCGGTCATGGGCCTGGGCCTGTCCGCGCCCTACGTCGCACTGGCCACGATGCCCGGGCTGGCCAGGCTGATGCCGCGGCCGGGCCGGTGGATGGAGGTGCTGAAGCAGGCGCTGGCGTTCCCGATGTACGGCGCGGCGGCCTGGCTGGTCTGGGTGGTGAGCCAGGAAGCCGGTCCCAGCGGTGTGCTGGGGACCGCCGCCGGGCTGGTGCTGGTGGGGTTCGCCGCCTGGGTGTTCGGCGCCACCCAGAGTGCCACCGTGCAACCCAGACGGTTCGGGCAGGCGGCGGCGGCGATGGCCGTCCTCGCGGCTTTGGCAGTGCTCTCGGGCATTTCGGCGGAACCAGTTGGCGCGGCCACGGCAACCTCGGCCGAGACGTTCACGCCGGAGCGGCTGGCGACGTTGCGGGCGGCCGGCAAGCCGGTCTTCGTCAACATGACGGCGGCGTGGTGCGTGACCTGCCTGGTGAACGAGCGGGTGGCTATCGGGACGGACCCGGTGCGGCGGGCGTTCGCCACGGCTGACGTGACGTATCTGAAGGGCGACTGGACCCGGCAGGATCCCGCGATCACCGCGTTTTTGCGGCAGAACGGGCGCGACGGCGTGCCACTGTATGTGTTCTTCCCGGCCGGCGGCGGGCAGCCGGAGGTGCTGCCTCAGATCCTGACGGAAGGCGAGATGCTGCGGTTGCTGCGGACGTCGTAAGCCGGGGCGGCCGTCCTGTCGCGCGCCGGCGTTGCTGGCACGATCGTGAGCGACTTCGGGGCGTGAGCGACTTCGGGGCGTGGGCGGCTGCGGGGCGTGGGCGATCTTGGGGATGATAATCGCGGCCCCGATCGGGGAGGCCGGGGTTCGGATTAACCGGTCGTTTATCTGTTGCTGCCAAGCTGGCGCGGATAATGTCGCTCGCGAGGTTTCATGCCTGCCTCTCTCTCGTCCCATGATGTCGCCCGACTGTTGTCCGAACCCTCGCCGGACTTGCGCGCGGAACTGGCGGGCAAGGTTGCCTCGGACCTGTCGGGGCCTGAACTCACGGCGGCCGAGGTCAAGCTGGCGCAGGAGATCGTGCGCGTTCTGGCACGGGATGTGGAGGAAAAGGTTCGCGCCGCGCTATCGCGCGGGCTGCGCCACTGCGCCAACCTGCCGCGTGATGTGGCACGGAAACTCGCCGAGGACATCGAGTTTGTTGCCCTGCCGGTGCTGACCGATTCGCTGGTGCTGACCGACGACGACCTGATCGAGATCGTCCGGCACGGGTCTTCGTTGAAGCAAGAGGCGATCGCGAGTCGTCCGGAGCTGACCCAGAGCGTGTCCGACGTGCTGATCAGCGTGGGCGAGGAGCCGGCGGTCGTCGTGCTGATGGGCAACAACACAGCGGAGATCGCCGAGGACAGCTTCAATCGCGCGGTGACACGGTTCGCCGACAGCGACCGGGTCAAGCAGGCGATGGTGTTTCGGGACAAGCTGCCGGTCACCGTCGCGGAACGGCTGGTGAGCCTGGTGTCGAAGGCGTTTCAGGCTCATCTGGTGAAGGTTCATGCGCTGGCGCCGGCGACCGCCGCCGACATCGTGCTGCGGTCGCGCGAGCAAGCGATCATGCACCTGAGCCTGGGGGCATCAGATGAGGACCTGCGGCAAATGGTCACCCAGATGCAGCGGAACGGCCGGTTGACGCCGTCCTTGGTCCTGCGGGCGCTTTGCACCGGCGACATCGGGTTCTTCGAGGCGGCGATGGCGGCGAAAAGCGACGTGCCGCTGGATAATGCGCAGATCCTGATCCATGAGCCGAGCCGGCGCGGGCTTGGCGCGCTGTACCGGAAGGCGGACATGCCGGCAGCGCTGTTTGGCGCCGTTCAGGCTGCTGTCGAGGCGGTCGAGGAAACCGGCTTCGACGGCGAAGCCCGTGACCTGGAGCGATTCCGGGCCAGGGTCATCAGCCGCGTGCTGACGTTGGTGGAGGCGGTCGACGCTTCGGACGCGGATTATCTGCTGGATAAACTGGGCGACGTGCTGCTGCATCCGCCGGCCGAGACCCGTGTTCGGCGGGTTCACGCACCGGCGGTGTAGGTATGGACGCTCGCTGAGCGAGCCGCTCGCGAACGGGATGACCGGGCCGCTTTCGGCCAGGCTGATGAACCGGTGCGCGACCGGTCAATGCAAGAGTTGGCCAGTCTTATGACAACGGCGCTTAATGTTGACCTCCAGCAGCAGGTCAACGGCCGTCGATATGTGAGTCTTTTTTTGGCGCGCCGCCGCCGGCCAACCCTGTTGGCGCGCCGCTATCGGCCAAGGCGGTCGATATCAATCCATCTTCAGCTTTGAAGGGTTGGCGCCGAGCGCTTCGGGCGTCCAGCCGCGGCGGGCCTGAAAGAGCTCGATCAAAGCGGCGGTGTCCTGGTCGCGATCCAGACCGACCGCGGCGATCACCTCGTTATCCTTGACATAGTAGGCAAGGAATTCCGGTTTCCGCAGGTCGCCGTGGACGACGACGTCATCCCATTGCGTCGCGTGGCCGATGTAGTCGAGACGTTTCAAGTACTGAATGGTCCAGAACACCGGGACCGCATCGTAGCGGGCGTCCTGCCCCGTCATGTTGCGCGCCGCGAGGCGGCCGTGCTGCTGGGCGACGCGCCAGTGCTCCACCCGGGTGGGCCTGGCCTGATAAGGAAAGCGGGCGATATCGCCCGCGGCATACAAACCGTCCGCCGCTTTCAGGTTGGCATCGACGGTGACGCTGCCATCGTCGTTCAGCGGGACGCCCTTCAGATAGCTGGTGACGGGACGCACGCCGAAGCCGATCACCACCAGATCAGCAGGCAGACGCTCGCCGCTGGCCAGGATTACCGTGTGGACGCGGTCATCGCCCTCCAGCGCCTGGACTTCCTGGCCGAGGCGAAAGCTGACCCCCTTTGCCTGGTGCAGCGACACGAAGGCGTTGCCGATGCGGGCGCCAAGCTGCTTTTCGAACGGTGCGGCCTGCTGGGCGGCGACGGTCACCTGCAGGCCACGTTCACGCAAGCTGGCCGCGACCTCCATGCCGATGAAGCTGGCCCCCAAAACCACAACCCGTTCGCTGCGCTCGGCCTGGGCGAGGATGGCGTCGGCGTCGTCGCGGTCGCGCAGGACGAAGACATTGGCAAGGTCGACACCCGGCAGCCTGGGACGCACCGGGGTGGCGCCGGTGGCCAGCAGGGCGGCGTCGTAGGTCATCGAGGTGCCGTCGGCGCAGTCGATCCGCTTTTGGCCTGCGTCGAGGCTGGTGACATGGGCGGTGCGGCGCTCGATGCGGTGCTGGCGGTAGAAGGACTGGGATTGCAGCGGCGACTTCTCGGCGTTTTGCTCGCCGGAGAGGTAGTATTTGCTCAGCACGGTGCGGTCGTAAGGGACCCGGTTGTGCTGGTCGAGCAGGACGATGCGGCCGTTGAAGCCGATCTCTCGGAGGGTCTGCGCGGCCAGCGCGCCCGCGGCGCCGGCGCCGATGATGGCGAACACGCGCGGGTCAGGGGCAAGCGGTGGCTGCGGTTGCTGGTCGGGCGGCACGCGGAGCAGAATGCGTTCGCCGGCGATGGTGACCGGATAGCTTGGCAGGCTGTCGACGGCCGGCGGATCCAGCAGCGCGCCGGTGCGGATGCAGAAGGTTGCCTTGTGCCAGGGGCAGACGATCCGGTGACCGTTGCGCACACCTTGCACGAGTGGACCGCCGGCGTGCGGACAGGTCGCGCCGATGGCGTGAACGGCATCGCCGTCCCGGATCAGCAAGATTTCAGTGCCGTCAACGGTGACGGTGTGCATGCCGTTCGCGGGCAGATCGGTCAGTGCGGCGACGTCGTGTTGGGGCATAAGGGTGTTCCCATTTCGTCCGTTATGATGACAAACGAGAGACAGCAGGGTTCGGAGCCACTCGGCGTTGTGATCCAGGTGAAGACATGTTCAGAGTGGCTCGGCCCGCCGAACACTGAACAAAACTGATCTAATCTCCTACCCGCGTGATTTTACCCTTTTCAGTTGGCTGATCCCCGGTCCACCCGGTGCCGGGGACAGGTGAAATCGGCGTTAGCCAAGGTTATGGCGTATGAGCCCTATCTAGGTTACAATTATTATTAGATAGGCAAATCTACGGAATCGTTACCGCATGAGCTCTCTGTATCTTCGTCGCCAGACGCCTGAAGGGCGTCGCGATTTGATTGAAACATTGCACGTGGCACAAACCGGGAAGTGTTTTATTTGCGAGGAAGTGGTTGACCTGATCCTTCACAAAGACACGATCGATGTCGATCACGTGGTGCCGCTAACAGCGGGCGGCAGGGACGATCCGGACAATTTTGGGCTGACGCACGCGAGTTGCAACCGCTCAAAGCAGGCGTCGAACCTTGAAGTCGCTCGGATTCTCTCTCGTTTCACGCGCTTGAGGAAAAAACTCGAGACTGAAAACCGAAGCCCTAATCTCGGTGATCTCTTGACAGAAGCAGGAGGTGGAAACCATAAACTCCACTTTAAGCTCAATGGCGATGTGGCTACCTACAGCCTGAGCCAATCAGGTGATAATGGGCTTTATACGGTTCCAGTTTACCACGACGATCTAAGCGGTTTCCGGTATTTCTTTACTCGGATGCCGATTCAGTATTTGGCCCACGATGCGCACATCAACCCTCGCTCAATCGGAACAAACATTTCGAAACTTGTGGAGGAATTCCATCAAAAGCGGCCGCAGCTACACGTATCGTTAGGCTGGATAAAATCCGAAACCGGACAAAGTGCTATCCACGTGTTCGATGGTCAGCACAAGGCAGCGGCGCAAATCATGCTTGGTGTGCGAGCGCTGCCGGTGCGTGTTTTTATCGATCCAGATGCAGACACTCTTATCACAACGAATACCCGCGCCGGGACCACGCTTAAACAAGTTGCGTTCGACAAGTCCGTCCAGCGTCATTTAGGTCGTTCATTGTATCTCGACCGTATACAGCGTTTCCAGCATGAAACCAATCGAGCGGAGGATGACCTTCGGTTCTCCGAGCGCGATTTGGTCAATCATTTCAAGGGCCAATCGCGCGAGGTTAAGCGATTTATCCTTGATGCGCTGCGCGATAGTATAACCTCGGATCCAGAAAATAAACTGATGGAATTTATCGACCTAGGGGGACGTGGCAACGAACGTCCATTATCTTATAGTACAATCGAGAAGACATTATATTCCTTCTTTGTCTATCAGGAAGTGCTGGAAACCCAATTGAGCTATCGTATGGAGGAAGGTGAAAACCCGCGCGACCTTGAACGTCGCCAAATTCTCCGTCTGATGAATCTGATCGAAGCCGAAATATATCGAGATAAATTTGATCCAAAAATTGGCACCGATAAGATCGAAAGCCAGTTGCAAAAAGGTGTAGAGTTTCCACTGGATCATCTTCGCGCGTTTCGCGTGAGTAAAGAGGAGATCGTTTACAACTGGTTGATCTACTTGAGGCAGGTTGCCCGCAACCATTTTATTATGCTCGGCAAGCCTGATCCCCAGGAGCGTTTGTTTCAATATCCTTTCCCCGAACAGATTTGGGATAACATTAAGAAATTTCTTCGGAGCTTGCTAGCTCTGCCTCTCTGGGTTAGCGCTGACTTGTCGGCAACTCTGTTCGGCGGGAAGCAGAACGCTAGCTTTTGGAAGGCCGTTTTTGAAACCGGCAATACTCCGGGAGGTAACGTGGTGCTGGCGCAACCTCTGAACCTCATTGCTATGATTTCCTAAGCGGCCTCAAAAGCTCCACAACACCTGCCTACGGTGGTTGTCTTCGCGACGCTCAATGTGACGCTACGCCACCTGGGCTTCAAACAGGTCGGGCGCCGAGGCCGATAATTGACTTCAACTGACTTGCGATATGCTATTAACTCGCGACCAGCTTGCGGATCAGCGCCTGGGCGCCCGGGGTCGACCAGTCGGCCGCGCCCTCGATCCTGGCGACCACCTGACCGGCGGTGTTGATGATGACGGTGGTGGGGATGCCGGGGGCGTTGAAGGCGCGCGCCATCGCGCCTTTCGGGTCCAACAGCACGGGCAGTGCGGTGATGCCATGCGCCTGATACCAGGCCTGCACAACAGCCGCGCCACCGCGGTCCGAGGATAGCGGCATCACCGCGATGTCGCGCGGCGCCAGCGCCTTGGAAAGGGCGTCCAGAGACGGCATCTCGGCGGTGCAGGGGACGCACCAGGTGGCCCACATGTTCACCACCATGGCTCGGCCCTTGAAGTCGCCGAGGTGGTGCGTCGCACCGTCGCGGGTCATGAACACCGCATCAGGCGGGTCCTGTGGTGGCGACACCCGATTCAGGCCCTTGGAGAGAGGTTCCAGCCTCTGGGGTTCCAGCGTCTGGGCCCGCGGTTTGCGCGGCAACGCGCTGGCGGCTAGGGTGCCGATCGCCGCCGGCCAGGCCAACCTCAACGCCATGCGGCGGGGGATCATCATCAAGTTGGAACCTTCTTCGTGACCCAGACGCCTGCCCGCCCGCCGGCGAAACGCCTGCCCATACAACGCCCGGCAACAGAACGACCGAACGAGCCGGCCAACAAGCAGTGGGGTGGCCGTTTCGCTGGCGCGCCATCGGTGATCATGCAGGACATCAACGCCTCCATCGGCTTTGACCACAAGCTGTGGCGGCAGGATATCCGCGGCTCCCGCGCCCATGCGGCGATGCTGGCGAAGATCGGTCTGCTCAGCGCGGAAGATGAGCACGCGATCGGCGTTGGTCTAGAGGCGATCGGCCAGGAAATCGAGGCTGGCCGCTTCGTCTTCGACGTCGCGCTGGAAGACATCCACATGAACATCGAGGCGCGACTGACCGAACGCATCGGCGAGGCGGGCCAGCGGCTGCATACCGCGCGCAGCCGCAACGACCAGGTGGCGACGGATTTCCGGCTGTGGGTGCGCGACGCGATCGACGGGCTGTCGGCTCAGGTTGGGGATGTGATGCGGGCGCTGGCACGGCGGGCGGCGGAGCATGCCGGCGATCCGATGCCGGGGTTCACCCATTTGCAGACCGCGCAGCCGGTGACGTTCGGCCATCACATGCTGGCGTATGTGGAGATGCTGGATCGCGACCGGGGCCGGCTGGCGGATTGTCGCCGGCGGTTGAACGTCTGTCCGCTGGGGTCAGCGGCGCTGGCCGGGACGCCGTTCCCGATCGACCGGGACATGACGGCGGCGGCACTGGGGTTTGACCGGCCGACGGCGAACTCCCTCGATGCCGTGTCGGACCGGGATTTCGCGCTGGAGTTCCTGTCGGCGGCGGCGATCAGTGCGGTGCATCTGTCGCGGCTGGCCGAGGAGATGGTGATCTGGTGCAGCGCGCCGTATCGCTTTATCCGGCTGTCGGACGGGTTCACGACGGGGTCGTCGATCATGCCGCAGAAACGCAATCCGGATGCGGCGGAGCTGGTGCGGGCGAAGACAGGTCGGGTAACGGGGTCGCTGGTGGCCTTGCTGACGGTGATGAAGGGACTGCCGCTGGCCTACGCGAAGGACATGCAGGAGGACAAGGAGCCGGTGTTCGACGCCGCGGAAGCGTGGGCGTTGTCGCTGGCGGCGACAGCGGGGATGGTGCGAGACATGACGCCGGATGTGGTTCGGATGCGATCATTCGCGGGATCCGGCTTCGCGACGGCGACCGACCTCGCCGACTGGCTGGTGCGGGTGTTGCGCCTGCCGTTCCGCAGCGCGCATCACATCACCGGTCGGCTGGTGGCGCTGGCGGAAGCGCGCGGCGTTGATCTGAGCGGGTTGTCGCTGGCGGAGATGCAGGCGGTGGAGCCGGGGATTTCGGACGACGTGTTCTCGGTGCTGACGGTCGAGGCGTCGGTGGCCTCGCGAGTCAGCTATGGCGGGACAGCGCCGGCGAATGTCGCGGCGCAGGCGGCCGGGTGGCTGGCGGGCCTGGCATGAGGGCCGGGGGCACGAAGGCGGGGGGCATGAAGGCGGTCTGGTGCGTGAAGGCGGGGGCATGAGGGCGGTCGTGGCGCTGGTGGTCGTCCTGGGGGTGCTGGTCGGGTGCGGCAAGAAGGGTCCGCCGTCGCCACCGGGGCCGCCGGACAAGATCATCTATCCGCGCAGCTACCCGACCCATTAGAGCATGATCACGCTGAGCGGAACGTTCAAAGCGTGTGAATCATCCGATCAAACAAAGGGATAGAGCATTTTCGGTCTGAATAGTCAGGCTGAAAATGCTCTAGAGCTTGATCGCTGCAGGTTGCAGCGGTCGCGCGCTCGTTTCCGTTGTTTGACAGGGCAATCGGCGTCCGAGGTGGTTCAACCTCGGACGATCGCGCTATAGACTCGACCCAAGCGGCTGAAGCGGGCGACCGACGGTGGCTCCCGCTGCCTATCGGCCGCTTGTCTGCGTCAGCTTAGGGTGCTCCAAACTGGCGCTTAGTCGCATGCGCCGCACACGCATCCAGAACCTGAGGGGATCGCCATATGACGGGACAAGCCACGCGCTGGGACCAGGTGGCGCCGGTCCGCTATCCCGATCCCGATGTGGTCGTGCTGGATCCGCGGTTCCAGAAAATCTTCATCGGCAACGCCGGCATCCAGCGGATCGCGACGGGCTTCGCCTTCACCGAAGGCCCGGTCTGGTTCGGCGACGGGCGGTACCTGCTATTTTCCGACATTCCCAATGACCAAATCCTGCGCTGGGACGAAACCACCGGCGGGATCAGCGTTTTCCGCAGCCCCTCGCACTATGCCAACGGCAATACACGGGATCGACGCGGCCGGCTGATCACCTGCGAGCACGATCAGCAGCGGCTGACCCGAACCGAGTATGACGGCACCGTGGTGGTGCTGGCGGAGCGATGGGACGGGAAGAAGCTCACGGGTCCGAATGACGTCGTGGTCAAGTCCGACGATACGATCTGGTTCAGCGACAACGGTGCCGGCATTCGGGGGAATTACCTCGGGCACACGGCGCCGCAGGAGCATCCATTCCGGGTCTACCGGTTCGATCCGCATACCGCGACGCTAAGCATCGCGGTCGATGACATGGCGCGGCCGAACGGTCTGTGCTTTTCACCGGACGAGAAACGACTTTATGTGGTCGATACGCCGGCCAGCGGCGCGAAATCCACCAAGGTGTATGATGTGGTCGAGAACGGAACACGCGTGGTGAACGGCCGGCCGTTCTTTGACGGGACCGGTTGGGCGGACGGAATTCGTTGCGACACTGAAGGAAACGTTTGGTGTGGATTCTCCGGCGGCGAGGGCGAGGACGGCGTGGCGGTGTTTGCCCCGGATGGCAGTCTGATCGGGCGGGTGTTGTTGCCGGAACGGTGCGCGAATGTCTGCTTCGGCGGGCGCAAGCGGAACCGGTTGTTCATGGCGGCAAGCCAGTCGATCTACGCGCTTTATGTCGAAGCGCAGGGGGCTGTCGGCGGATAGTGCGCCGGTTCGGCTTTCGAGCAGCATCGGCGATAAGTGCATCAGCACGCCGATAAAGCGGCCCGACAAAGCAAAGGCCCGTAGAGCGTGACCGCTTCGGGTTGAAGCGAGGCTGTTCGAATTTCCGTTCTTTGCGAGGGCGATTGGCGTCCGAGGTTGGTTCAACCTCGGACCATCACGCTCCAGGAAGTCATTGCATCCTCATCAGATAGTTAGTTCGTTGCTTGTACGCCATTTCCTGTTGGTCGCTGACATCACCAAAATGAATAATGCTGCCGCTGGAGCGCGGTGGTTTGAGGTTGAACCAGCCGCTGGGCTCAATCTCCCTCGCCGTAAAGGAAACTCTCAGCGGTTTCCGATGATCCGGTGACCGATTTCGCGGCGGCGGGCGCGGGCTGCTTTCCGCAACTGCTCACTCCAAAGTTGACAGCACGGCCGGCGCGCGGGACGATCATCCGGATGTCGGAAATGACCTCGCGTTTCCCCTCTTCCGCCGGCGGTTGAGCGAGGTCCACCACGGCTTGTTGGTCTGAGGCTTGTTGGTCTGAGGCTTGTCGAACGCCGGCGGGATATCGCGTGAAGGAGGCCTTGCCCCTTATCATGACCACGTCGACGACCGCTCGGCAGCGCGCCCAACGAGAGCAGCCCGCACGAGAGCGGGTTCCGAGAGGACGGCCTGTGTGGGAACGGCCCGCTACCGGACAGCGGTGTGGCAAGGAGACAGCGAGGCTCGCTGGTGTCGCGCGTCGGAGAGGTGCCGCAGGTCGATGTTTGTTTGAAGTGTCGGATTCCCCCGCCGACCCGCAAACGCCGCGCGTCTTGCGCTGCTGTGCGATCGGATACCGGGCAGATTTATTGTTATCAACAGGAGAATCAAAATGCCTAGTCGTGTGCAATATGCTGAGACGATAGAACCACTGGTCCAATTTATCGAAGAAACGCCTGCTGGCGAGATCGTCGATCGGACACTGGAGAAATTACGGGCCGGCATCCCGACGCGGACCATGCTGACGGCCTCGGCCCTGGCGGTGACGCGGTCGTCCGATCTGCCGCCTGGCCATCATGGCGGTCCGCTGCACCCGGTGGCCGGCGTGCACGCGGTGTCGCAACTGTCTGGGCGGCTGGAGGGTGAACAGCGGTTTGTTCCGATCCTGCAGCACGTTGCTTTGTCGAACAGACATATCAACCACCCGGAGATGGGGCCGTATAACCTGATGGAGTTCAAACCGCTGGATGCCGGCGGGGTGGAGGCGACGAAGGCGGCCTTCCTGCATTCGGTGACCCGAGGTGAGACCAACAAGGCCGACCATTTCTTTCTATGGCTGTGGCAGAACATCCCCGCGGTCGAGGCGTTGGACCTGCTGCTGACCGTGGCCATTCCCAAGAATGTCCTGGACGACCATTACTTCATCTATCCCGCCTTCACCTGGCGGTCGGTGGAGGCGCTGGGGCAGGAGCACCTGGCGGTGCTGATGCGGCCGGCCGTTCGCTATGTGGCCCGATTTCCCAGGGCGCCGGCGATCCCGGAGATCGAGGCGCTGCTGTCGGAATACAAGCTTCTGAGCTGCGTGACGCGGATGCACAGCGGCGAGGACGAAACCGCGGCGATCGGCCAGCTGGGCGAGGCGATCGGCCGATGCACCGTGTTCAACGACATTCCGGTGATGCTGGCCAAGGCGTTGGCCGAGGGTCTGTCGCTTGAAGGCGCGGGCGAGGCGATGTCGATCGGGGCGGCCGGTCTGTTCCTTCGCTCGCTGACGGGCAATCCGATGGATGTCCACCTGCATACCAGTGCCAATCTGCGGCGCTATCTGCTGCGGCTGGACGGCATCAGCCTGCGCAACAAGATCCTGCTGCTGCTGCTCTGGCACACCGGCCCGGAGGTGAAGTCGACGCAACGGCGGATGGAACCCGCGCCGCAGCCAGACCCGGCGGCTGTCGCGGCGTTGCCGGCGCGGTCTCAGGACGAACTGCTGGAGGCGCTGTCGCAGAGCATCTATGACCAGCCGCCGACCGACTGGTCAAAGGTCACCAATCTCGGGCTCATGCGGGCGGTTCCTGAAGTCAAGATCACGATGAATCTGGCGCAGCAGTATGTCGATCGCGGTTACGACCCGGAGGTCCTGATCAAGCGTCTGGGGGAAATCGTCTGTCGCGATAATTTCACCGAAATGCACGCCTACAAGCACCATCAGGCAATCGTCGAGGAGTTCCATGCCACCCGAGCACCGTGGCGCCTGATGCACCTGGTGGCCGGTGCGCAGGCGGCGGCGATCTCGCATGGCAAAAGCATGGAAACCTATGAGGGGGCTTTGGAACTGTTGCACGACTGAAGTCTGGTGACTTGAAACCGCCAGATTCAGGTTCGATGCGTGACACGGCGATTGACGTCTGAGGTGGTGCAACCTCAGACGATCGCGCTGGGTATTTTCCCAGGTGTGTCGGGACGTTTGATGCCTGCCGTCAGTTGGCTGACGGTCGCGCTGGCTCTGATCTTTTCCGAGCCTTATCAACCGATGCCTCCCGGCAACGGCGGCGACCATCAAGTAGATGAAGTAGATCAAGCGCACGATCACGGAATCGTGGCTGGATAATCAAATTCAACTTAACGTATTTCGTGAAACCTGAAGGAATTTACAACGGAAGAGGTGAACATGTCCTCTGATCCGAATTGGCACATAGAGGCATCCTACAGGCTTATTGAGCAGTCGGAGAAACTCACCCAATCGGGACGAGAACAAGTGGCGCAATCTCGAGCACTGATCGCCGAAGCGCGTCGGATCATGGGTCTGGTTCGGCCGAACTTTGGCCGTGACCCGGCCAGGCGTTACCCGGTGCGGTTGGGGGGATAAACCCGGTCGCGTTGATGCCGCGTGTTCGGGTCGTCCTTGTCACTGCCTGATCGTCGGCGTCTCCTGCGGTCGCGGGCCGAGAGTGGATCGTCGGGACGTGCGCCGGGTAGCAGCCTGTCGGAGTTGGATGGCGAGTGAAGGGGCTTCGGAGGTCGCTGGCCAAGGCATGTCGGCCTCGGGCGACGTGAAGAATGGTGATTGCCGCATTTGACGTGGCCCCGCCGCCTGACTGCGGCGATTGGCTTCCGATGAAGGCGATCGATCAATGCGAACAGGGCCTGATCTGGCTTAGATCGCGCCGCCAGGGCGAACATCCGGTTCATGTTCGACACGATGGTCCGTGAAATGCCGCCTACGATGTACCGAGGTCATTCCCCGTTGCGGACTGAAGCATAGCTCGGACCGCCGAGGTAGCAGGTGCCTGCTGCTACCGAAACGATGTTGCTCCTGGGGCTTTAGCGCGTGATAGCTTCAGGTTGAAGCAACCGCGCGCTTGCTCCCTTTGTTTGAGAGGGCGACTCACGTCCGAGGTTGCTGCAACCTCAGACGATCACGCTCTAGAACAAATGACCGATCGCGGCTCGGCATTCCCCGAAAAGAAACGCACAGCCACCTTGTCACGCGCCACAACCATGGCAACCATGAGCTCGAACGTCAGCAGTCCCGGCACGATGTTCTTTCGATCACCTGTGACCGCTGCTCCCCGGTATTTTGATGTTGGCGCTGCCGACCATGTCGAGACGCTGCTTTCATCGCAGCGTGCGACAAGGGAATGCCGATTTCAGGCACCCTGCCGACCATACTCATCCGGTTTAGCGATTCGCATCGCGCGGTGGCGATGAAGGTGACGGCTGGTTTCCCTGTCCGAGCCGGACACTCGTGCTGCCGCCCGTGGAAAAATCATACACGAGAGCGGCAAATGGCACACAGATCAGAAACAGTGCGAAAACAAGTCCCATGGTCATGCTCCTCGATGATCGAATATTCAGCTTTATCTAAACTTAGTGATGCCAGTAAGGCCGAGATGGGACCTTTTGCTGCCTGTGCCCGATCCGCGATCGTTGAGCCTCGCATTTTGGAGAAAGATACTGCGCATTGGCCGCTTCCCCGACCATACCATTTCATCATTACAGCGTGCGGTAAACCTCTTCCATCGTGGTTCGCAGCATCTCGTTTTCGTTATTCTTCGCCTTTAGATGGTCCTTGATAATGATCATCACGTCGCGGCTGGAGAGTTCCCTCCGTCATGGCGATGAAGCGCGGAGTATTTATGATGAAGCGCGGAGCATTTATGCAGGTACCCGAGGCTATCAAAGACACTATTCCACACGATTTAACCGCCAAGTCTGCTTTTTTGTTGTTTGACATTTGCCAACGCCTTCGCCGTGCTGGTTGAACGACACGGAGCGACGGAACCACCACTCCGTCGCTTCCTGGTGAGGACCGGCCGCGCGCGCCAATCTGATGGTGTGTGCTCGTATCGAGCTTGTCGAGGGGCTCGGGGGAGGAGCGCCATTGTCTGTGCTTCTTCGGCTGAGAGGTCGCCTGACGCGATAGCTTCAAACCCGTTGCGATACGGGTCGCGCACACCCCGGGGAACATCGACGACCCGACGCATGGCGGCGCATGAGGTCTCTACGGCGCGTTGCCGAAGATACGCTGCCTGACCGTGTCGCCAACCCGAATATCCAGCTTGGCGGTCACGCCGGCGGCGAGTTCCAGGGTGGCGCGGACCGGGCCGTGGCTATCAATGACCGCCAGGCTGCGCGGCGTGGTATCCTCGGCGATCGCGCGGATCGTGCCATCGGCGTTGATGAAGACCATGTCCAACGGCACCAGGGTGTTGCGCATCCACATCTGGGAGGGGCGGGCAAAGCCCCAGTCGAACAGCATGCCGCCATCCTCGGGCACCTTGGTGCGGAACATCTCGCCGACGGTCTGCTGATCCTGGGTCAGCGCCATCTCCACGTTGAAGACGTGTTGTTTGCCGTCGTGACTGACGATGACCAGTTTTTCCTTTGGCAGTTCGGGCTGCGGCTTCGTCGGTTCAGGCGCCTGCGCCATGATGCCGAAGGGCAAGGCGACGACCAGCGCCAACAGGTAACGGCGTTTCATGCGGAAAGGCTCTCCTTGGCGAGTTGGCGTATTTCCTCGCGCACCGGTCCCTCCTGCGGGCGGTCGAGCAAGGACGTGAACCAGTGTCGCGGCGGGTTCCGTCCGGCTGCCCGGTCGAACCGCAGGGCGCGCAGGCCGGCTTCGGCGTTCGGCGGCAAATGGTCGGGGATCGGACGGTTGTTCAAGGTGCCCCAGATCAATGCCCAGCAACGGCCCACGGTCCACGGGTTGTAGCCGCCGCCGCCCAGGACGACCAGACGGTCGGTGCGGGCCATCGCCGCCTGTGCGACGGCGCGGTGGGTGTTGTTGGACAGCGAAAGTCTCGCCAGCGGGTCTTCCTGTAGCCCGTCGGCCCCGGCCTGCAGCATGATCGCCTGCGGCCTGCGCTGCTCGATCAGCGGCAGCACGGCGTTGTCCATCAACCAGGCGAATTCCCGGTCGTTGCATCCGGTCGGCAGCGGGAAGTTGCGGGCGCAGCCACCCGCCCGGTCCGTGGCGGCGCCGGTGAACGGCCAGCGGGCGCCCTCATGCAGGCTGATGGTAAAGATCCGGGCATCGTCGTGGAACGCATCCTGCACGCCGTCGCCATGGTGCGCGTCGATGTCGAGGTAGACGATGTTGTCGAGCCCGAGGTCCAGCCATGTCAGCAATCCGAGCACCGGGTCGTTCAGGAAGCAGAACCCGGAGGCTCGGTCGGGGCGGCCATGATGGGTGCCGCCGCCGGGGCAGTGGACGATCCCACCGTCGGCGGCGAGCCGGGCCGCGAGCATGACGCCGCCGGCCGAGATGGCGGGACGACGGTAGACCTCCCGGTAGACCGGATTGCCGTCGGCGCCGATGCGGAAGCGGGTGCGGACATCATCGCTGACCGACTGGTCTTTCTCGGCCTGGCGCAGCGCGGCCAAATAGCCGGGGTCATGGAAGCGCGTGAGCTGAGCCTCGGTGGCCAGTGGTGCGTCGCGGTAGACAACGTCAGGCAGCCATCCAAGCGCGCGACAAAGGTCGGTGCAGACCGAAACCCGGGGGACGGCAAGCGGGTGCTTCGGGCCGTAGCTCGAATTGCGGTAGATCTCGCTGCCGACGTAAAGCGGGGTAGGGAGCGTTTGTCGTGTCACGGCGGAACCGACCCATGGTGTGTGGTTGCGAGCTTATCCCGGATGGCCGGGCCGAGGCCGGTCAGGCCGCCACGACACCATCCGCTGGATATGGGGCCGTTGGATTTGGGGTGCGGTCATCAGGCACAAGACGCGGGCGATGCACACCGGCATGGCAGGATGCGCGCATCATCGGCCACGACGCGCGGTGGAGCCGCTGGTAGCCGGGGCGCGTGCCAGGCGTGGCCTGCTGGCAGCATGGCTTTGTCCGGCTATGCGTTTTGCGGCATCGCCTGCGGAATGATGGTGGTGACGATCGAGGCATCCAGTGCCTCGTAATCATGATAGCCGATGGTGGCGTACAGCTCCGACCGGGTCTGCATGTGATCGACCATGTTCTGCGTGCCACCGTCCTTGCGGATCGCTGCATACAGCTTCTGCTGGGCCTTGTTGGCGACGCGCAGGCTGCTGACCGGCCAGATCACCATCTTGTAGCCCATCGCTTCAAACTCGGCCGCGGTGAAGAACGGGGTGCGGCCGAATTCGGTCATGTTGGCCAGCAGCGGGACGCCCGGCAATCGGATGGCGACCTGCCGGAACATTTCGGCCGTGTTCAAGGCCTCGGGGAAGATCGCGTCAGCCCCGGCATCCATGAACAGTCTGGCGCGGCCGACCGAACCGTCGATGCCTTCCGAGGCGGCGGCGTCGGTACGGGCGATGATAAAGAGATGGCGCCGCGCCTTGCGGGCGGCAGCGATCTTGGCCGCCATGTCGTGCGGGTCGGCCAGCTTCTTGTCGTTCAGGTGGCCGCATTTTTTCGGCAGCAACTGATCCTCGATATGAACCGCGCCGGCCCCGGCGTCCTCGAAGCTGCGGACCATGTGCATGACGTTCAGGGCTTCGCCGTAGCCGGTGTCGCCGTCGACCAGCAGCGGCAGGCCGGTCGCGCGGGTGATCTGGCGAATGAAGAAGCAAACCTCATCGATGGTGATCATGCCCAGATCGGGAATGCCCATGGACGCGGTCATGGCGGCCCCGGAGAGGTAGAGGCCTTCGAACCCCGCGTGCTTTGCCTGCAGCGCGGCCTGGCCGTTGTGCGCGCCTGGAAGTTGGACGATGCCGGGGCGGCCGAGCAGGGCACGGAAACGCTCTCCTGCGGGGGCGGCGGGGAGATCGTCGGCAACGAGGTAGGTCATGCGAAAGGCTCCTTTGCCCTTCAGATAGCGGATCGTGGTGGAGAGGAACAGGACGCAAGGTTGCGGCGCGAGGTGGCGCGTGGGCCGCGGCAGAGCCGGAGTGGGACGCCAGACGCCAACGCCAGCCTGGCTAAGTTGCCGATACGCAGGGTGATCACCGCGGTCGCTGCCGCGCCGGGTGTGAGATCATGCGCTGTAGGCGATGAATCGCCCTTTCGGATCGTAGCACCACACCGGGTCGGACGCGTTCGCCGGACCCTCCTGGGCGAGCTTGGCCTTGGTCAGCTTGAAGGTCCCGGTTGTCTCCAATCCGTCGCACAGGCGCAGGTACATCGGCCGCGCATAGCTGGGCAACAAATTCGTTACGTGTTCATAAAGACGTGCCAGCGTGAACCGTTCGTCGGTGGTGATCGCCGCCATCCCGGCGCGACCTTCATTGCCTTTCACCTCGACGCCGAACACCACCGCATCGACCACCCCGGGGCAGCCGCGTAGCACGGTGGCGACCTCGGTGGTGGATACGTTCTCGCCTTTCCAGCGAAACGTGTCACCCAGTCGATCGACGAAATAATAAAACCCGGCGGCATCCCGACGCATCAGGTCGCCGGTGCGAAACCAACGGTCGTTGGGCGTGAAGACGCCGTGCAGCAGCTTTTTGCGCGAATCGTCGGCGTCGGTATAACCGGTAAACTCGCGTCCATTGCCCATCTTGCCGATTGCTTCGCCGGGTTCATCAACCGCGCAAGCGATGCAAAGCCCATCTTTGTCCCGCACCGGTTCGCCGGTTTCGGGGTCGCATCGGATGATCGCCGCGCCAAACCGGTGAGCGAGAAACGCCGGAACACGTCCAACGGCGCCAGGTTTGCCCTCACAGTTGTACAGCGACACACAGCCCTCGGTCGCCGCGTAAAACTCCAGGATCTGCGGGATGGCAAAGCGGCCCTGGAAGTTTTTCCAGACGTCCCCGCTCAGGCCGTTGCCGACCGCGAGGCGCAGGTGGTGGCGGCTTTCATTGGGCCGCGCCGGGGACAGGGTCAAATAACGACAAAGTTCACCGATGTACTGAAAAATGGTGCAGCGCGATTCGCTCACGTCGTCCCAGAACCGACCGGCCGAAAAGTGCGCGCGGATGACCACCGATCCGCCCGCCATCAGCATTGATCCGATGGCGACGATCCCGCCGACGCTATGATACATCGGGAGACAGTTGTATAGACGATCCTGCGGCCGAGCATCCATCATGCCGGAGAACCACAGGCTCCATTCGACGATGCGCCGGTGGGTGATTTTAACGGCCTTGGGTAATCCCGTTGTGCCAGAGGTATAGATCAGCAGGGCGGTATGATGCGCTTCCGGAAGCGGTATTTCCGCAAGTGGGCGTGCGCTGTGCTCGGCGATCCCGGTCAATGGCCATTCGCAGACCGTGTATTGTCCGGTGCTGAAGTCGATCGCCGACGAAAAGCCTGGCCCGACGATCACATGACTTGTCCCCGCGACTCGGATGCAGTGCGTCAGCGCATCACTCCGCACATTGGTATTGAGCAGAGCGACGGTGCAGTTGACGCGCGTCAGGCCCAACCAGATCGCGGCATAGTCGGGGCTGTTGTGCATCAACAAGGCCACGACCTTGCCGTCCAGCCCGGTCGCCAGCGCCCAGCGTGCGTAGCGGTTCACGCGGGCTGCCAGGGTTTGGTAGGTCAGCACCTCATCGGTGCCCAGAAACACCGGCCCATCACCCTGATCCCCGTCCAGCACACAAGCGAGGGTCCGCGGCTGTTTGCCGGCCGTCCGTTCAAGTGCGCGGATCCACGCGGCAAGTGCTGGCGAGCTCATGCCGTGTTTCCAGCATCCACGGTCGTCACCGTGCCGGTGATGTTGGCGGCCCGGTCACTCATGAGGAAATCGACCGCGGCCGAAACGTCATCAGCGGTGGCCATGCGGTGCAGAGCACTGCGACGCTTGATCTGACCAAGTTGTCTGTCGTCCAGGCCATGCGTCATCTCGGTCTCGATAAAGCCTGGCGCCACCGCATTGACCGTGATGCCCATCGAGCCGACCTCGCGCGCCAGGGATCGGGTAAATCCCACCAACGCCGCCTTCGAGGCGCCATAGGCCGCCAGCCCCGGATAGCCGGTGGTGGCGACGATGGAGGAAATATTCACCACGCGTCCAGCCTGGGCCGACATCATTGGCCGGATCAGGTATTTCGTCAGGGTAATGGGCGAAATGACGTTCATGTGCATGATGCGGACGATATGAACATCCGGCATCATCGCGAGTATGCCCGCCGTGCCGATGCCGGCGTTGTTGACAAGGCCATAGATCGGGCCAAACCGCTCCCGTAGCGTTCGTGAAAGCTCGGGGAATGTTGTTACTTCAGACAAATCCCATGGCACGAAGTCGATCGCGTTCGGGTGCTGTGCGATAACCGCGTCGAGCGCATTGCCTTGCGTGCGCGCAATCGCAATGACGTGGAACCCTGCTTGCGCCAACGTCCGCACGATGGCCAGGCCGAGCCCTCGGCTGCCGCCAGTTACGACTACGTTACGAAGCATGGCGTTGGGGCTTTCCGGAAGCGACGATCTCGTTCAAATCTGCGCGGCACGGTCGGAACGACAATTGTAGCCGGCGAAGACTGCCCCGTGATCAGGATTGTACTGTCGCCGCGCCAGAGCTATTTGGCAAGGACCATCAGGCCGCTGCCTTTCTCTGCCTTGGCCAGCGCCCGGCGACCTGCGGCAGCACCTCCTCGATCAGGCGCCTGGTCTGTACCAGCATCTCGGCATCGCCGTCGGCGATCGGGCGCAGGATGAATTTGGAGGCGCCGGCCGCCACATACTCGCTCAACCGCCGCACGATCACCTCGGCGTCACCGATCGCGAACAGGTCGCGGGGATCGCGGCCGGTGCGCGCCTGGTACTGCTGCATCACCTTGGCAACACCGGGGTCATCCGGGCTGCCGAAGCGGAACGCGAAGGCGGCGCCATAGTGGTCTTCGTCGATCGTCCGCTTTGTCTCGGCCAGCGCCGCCTTGATCCCGGCGATCACCGAACCCACCGCTTCGGGTGTTTCCGGCCCGGCCTGCCAGCCGGTGCCAACCCGAGCGGTGCGCCTGATCGCGGCTTCGGAGGAACCGCCGATCCACATTGGCAGATCGGGCTGCACCGGCACCGGTGCGATCGATGCCTTTGTCAACCTGAAGTGCCGCCCATCGAAATCCAGGGCCTCACCGGCCCATAGGCGGCTGATGATCTCCAACGCCTCGTCCGTCTTGCGGCCGCGAGTGGTGGTATCGATGTGCATCGCATTCCATTCCGCGCCGCGCGGGCTGCCGATGCCGAACCCGGGCAGCAGACGGCCGCCGGACAGCACGTCGATCGTGGCACACTGCTTGGCCAGCAGGACCGGTTCGCGCAGGGCGGCCGAAACGACATTGACGCCGAACTTGATCCGCCGGGTCCGCCCGGCGATGGCGGCCAGCGTGGTCATGCACTCCAGGATCGGTGTTCGGCTGACGATGCGGTCGGTTTGCCAGATCGAGTCCAGCCCACCTTGTTCGCACAGGTCGACCCAGCGCCAGAAACCGTCCGCGGTCTGGAACGGGTATTCCATGATCCCGACGCCCACGGCTATGTTACGCGCCATTCCTGGTCTCCCTGAACCTGACCGACAATGGTCCTGCGGTTTGCCGGAAGAGGCAATGGCCGGCTGATCGTAGGTGGGGGCAAGGACCGGCTGGTCGCCGGCGGGGTTAATGGCCGGCTGATCGTGGCCGCGGTTTCCAGGGGTGGCGGAAGCGCGCTAGACTCCTGGGCGTAGATCATAAGGGCAGGCAACCACCATGCAGCACGGGACCTATGAACATATCGCCGTCGACGTGGCCGGGACCGTCGCCACCATCGAGGTGCGGCGTGGCCCGAACAATTTCATCGACACCGAAATGGTAGCGGAGATCGCCGATGCGTTGGAGGTCTATGACCGCACCGCGGATGTCCGGGCGGTTGTGCTATGCGCCGAAGGCAAGCATTTCTGCGCCGGCGCCGACTTTGGCAGCCGCGGCCCGGACGGGGTGTCGCGGGCGGCGAAACGCGGCCGCCATCTGTATAAGGAGGCGCAGCGGCTGTGGCGCACCGGCAAGCCGATCGTCGCCGCGGTGCATGGCGCCGCGATCGGGGCCGGTGTCGGGCTGGCGGTGATGGCGGATTTCCGTGTTGCCTGCCCCGAGGCCCGGTTTTCCACCAACTTCACCCGCCTGGGGTTCCACCCGGGTTTCGGCTTGACCGCCTCGCTGCCGCGGCTGATCGGCATGCAGAATGCCGCCATGCTGATGTATACCGGCCGGCGCATCACCGGCGAGGACGCCCTGGCGATCGGGCTGGTGGACTACTGCGTGGCGCAGGACCAGGTGCGCGCCAAGGCGATCGAGGTGGCGACCGAGATCGCCGGGTCGGCGCCGCTGGCGATCGTCGCGACCCGCGAAACCTTGCGCCGCGGCCTGGCCGACGCCGTGGCCAGCGCGACCGAACGCGAATACGAGGAGCAGGACTGGCTGCGCACCACTGCGGATTTCAAGGAAGGCACCAAAGCGATGGGCGAGCGGCGCAGGCCAAACTTCCAGGCGCGCTGAGCGGCCGGACTGTCCGGCGCCGGATTGTCCGGTGATGGGGGGCGGCGGAGCGAGGCGTCGGCCCAGGCGCCTTCGGCCCCTGTTGGCGGATGCGGGTCGGGTGTTCGGCGGACCGATGAGCGGCATTTAGGACCTGTTCGACATTAATCGCTACGAATTGCAGTGTCGAACAGGTCCTAAGCGCTTGTTTTGGCGGGCAGCTTTATCGGCGTGCTGACGCACTTATTGCCGATGCTGCCCTTAATGGTTCCTTAAGACTTCGCCGGTAGGACGGGGGCTCCAGGACGGAGGCCCCCGATGGCGAGCCAGTCGCGTCGCGTTGCGTGGATCCGTTTCGCGGCGGCCGTCGATATCCTGCTATGGCACGCCCTGGCCTTCGCGCGCTCGCTTGACGCCTGGTCACCCTGGATCGCCAGGCAACTCCGCCGCACCGTGCTGTTGCTGTGGTGGATCGCCACCTTCCAGCTGCATACCCATGCGCGCTACTGGCTGCGGGCCAGGCGGTTGCGCCGCGCCGCACCGGTGGTGGTCGAACCCGCACCGATCGTCGAGACCATCGATCCGCGCAGCCTGAACCTGCCCGGGTCGGATGATCCGGTCGTGTCGGTGATCATCCCGACCTATGGGCAGCTGTCGTTCACACTGCGCTGCCTGGCCTCGATCGCCGCACAGGCACCGGGGCTGCCGATCGAGGTGATTGTCGTCGATGATGCCTGGGACGAGGCGGAAGCCGCGCCGCTGGCGCTTGTGCGCGGCATCCGGCTGATCCGCAACGCAGCCAACCTCGGGTTTCTGCACAGCTGCAACAAGGCAGCCGCGACCGCGCGGGGCCGCTATCTCTACTTTTTGAACAACGATACCGAGGTGCTCGACGGCTGGCTGGAGCCGATGGTGTCGCTGTTCCGCGAATGGCCTGGCACCGGTGCGGTCGGCGCCAAGCTGCTCTACCCGAACGGATTGTTGCAGGAGGCCGGGGGGATTATCTGGCAGGATGCGTCGGGCTGGAACTTCGGTCGCCTGGAAGACCCCGCACGGCCTGCCTACAACTACGTTCGCGAGGTTGACTATTGCTCCGGCGCCGCGCTGATGGTGGAGCGGACGGTGTTCGCCGGCCTGGGCGGGTTCGATCCGCGCTATGCGCCGGCCTACTACGAAGACACCGATCTGTGCTTCCGGCTGCGTGGCCTAGGCCTGAAAACCCTGTATCAGCCGGCTGCGCGGGTGGTGCATCACGAGGGCGTTTCGCATGGCCGTGACACCGCGGTCGGCATCAAGTCGTATCAGGTCAGGAACCGGCGCACCTTTGTCGATGTATGGGCAAACGTGCTGACGAAGGCGCACTACCCCAACGGTGCGCATGTATTGCGCGCGCGCGATAGGGCGATGCACCGCCAGGTCATTCTGGTCGTCGATCACTACGTTCCGACACCGGACCGCGATGCCGGGTCGCGGGCGATCATGGCGTGCCTGCACGTCCTGCTCCAGGCCGGGTTCGTGGTGAAGTTCTGGCCGCACAACCTGAGCTACAGCCCGCACTACACCGAGGTGCTGCAAGGCATGGGCATCGAGGTCTTCCATGGTCCTCATCAGTCCAAATTCGACGCCTGGATCAAGGCCAACGGCGGTGAATTCGACACCGTCCTGGTGAGCCGGCCGGAGGTCGCCGAGGACGTCATCGGCCTGATCCGCCGGCATTCCCGCGCCAGGATTATCTATTACGGTCACGATCTGCACTTTCGGCGGATGCGCCAGCAGGCCGAGGTGATGCACGACGAGAGATTGCTCCGCCTCGCCGAACATATGCGCGCGCGCGAATACGCGATCTGGCGGCAGGCTGATCTGTCACTTTATCTGTCCGAGGAAGAGGCGCAGATCGCCTCCGCGCTGCAGCCGGAGGCGATCATCGACTCGGTCGTGCCGTATTGCTTCGACCACTTCGCGGAACCAGGCGCCGCACCCCAGCGGCAGGAAATCATCTTCGTCGCGGGTTTCGGCCACCCGCCGAACGAGGATGCCGCGGTGTGGTTCGTGACCGAGATCCTGCCGTTGATCCGAGCCGAACTTCCGACGGCGCGTTTGTCGATCATCGGGTCAAATCCGACCGAACGGGTCGCGGCGCTGGCGGGTGACGGCGCAGACCTGTTCACCAACGTGAGCGACGTCGAACTGGAAGCGGCTTACCAGAGAGCCCGTGTCGCGGTGGTGCCGCTGCGTTGTGGGGCCGGGGTGAAGTTGAAGGTGGTCGAGGCGCTGCGGGCCGGGGTCCCGCTGGTCACCACGCCGGTTGGGGCGCAGGGTCTGCCTGGATTGTCCCGGGTCGCCGCGGTCGAGGATGACGCCGCGGTGTTCGCAGCCGCGGTGGTTACGCTGCTGCGCGACGATGTCGCCTGGGAACAATGCAGCCGCCGGCAGGTCGAGTTCGCGAGGAAGCGGTTTTCCCGGGAAGCGATGACGGCGTCCCTGTTGGGGGCGCTGGCGGATCGCCCGCTGGTCAGGACCGCCGCTTGATATAAGTCACCCGCCGAACCGCCTCCACCGGCGTTGTTCAGGGATCGGCCGGCGGTCGGCCGAGCGGCATTGCCAGATCCGAACGCGCGTGGCTGGATGGCCCGGTGATCCGGATCGAGCGCGGAGTCAACTTCGATGGCCAGTCAGCAGCAGGAACGTCAACCGTTTCACCATCCGCGCGTTCGCCCGGCGTGGCTGGCGAAGTTGACTGAAGAGGTGCTGGATCCGGCGCAGCCCATCATCGACCCGCACCATCACCTTTGGAAAGCCCGGCCCGATCGTTACTTGCTGGCGGATCTGATGGCGGACCTTTGCAGCGGCCACAACGTGCTGGCAACGGTGTTCATCCAGTGCCAGTCGGAATACCGCCCCGATGGCCCCGAGGCGTTGCAGCCGGTCGGCGAGACCGAATTCGTCGCCGCCGCCGCGACGGAATGTGAAAGCGGCGCCTACGGCACACCGCGGGCGTGCGCCGGCATCGTCGGCCACGCCGACTGCCTGTTGGGCGACCGGATCGACGCGGTGCTGGAAGCCCACATCCAGGCGGGTGGTGGCCGCTTCAAGGGTATCCGCCACAGCGGCACCTATGACCCGGGGATCGCACCGACCGCGCCGCCTGGGGCGCCTGCGGGCCTGTATCGCGAAGCCGCCTTCCGCGCCGGCTTCGCCAGGCTGCACGACCTGGGGATGACGTTCGAGGCGTGGCTGTATCATCCGCAACTGGGCGACCTGGTCGATCTGCTGCGCGCGTTTCCGGCGCACAAGGTGGTGCTGAACCATTTCGGCGGCCCGCTGGGCGTCGGTCCATATGAAGGGCGCCAGGCCGAGGTGTTCGCCCAATGGCGCGCGTACATGATCGAGTTGGCGGCGTGTCCGAACCTGCACCTGAAGCTGGGCGGCCTGGCGATGAACGTCAACGGCTTCGGCTATCACCATGCGGTGCTGCCGCCCTCGTCCGGAGAGATGGCTGGCGCATGGCGACCTTATTTCGAAACGGCGGTGGACCTGTTCGGTGCCGACCGGTGCATGTTCGAGAGCAACTTTCCGGTCGACAAGGGTATGTGCAGCTATCCCGTCCTGTGGAACGCCTTCAAACGCCTCGCGGCTGGCTGTTCAGCCGACGAGAAGGCCGCGCTGTTCCATCGGACGGCACAGTCGTTCTACAGCCTGCCGGCGGTCGCCTGACGATTCAGACGCCGCCCCAAACGTCCTGCGCGACTTCCACGCAGCGAGACAGTTTCGCCCACTGCTGGTCCTCGGTCAGGGTATTGCCTTCCTCGGTTGAAGCGAACCCGCACTGCGGCGACAACGCCAGTTGCTCCAGCGGCAGGTATTGGGCCGCCTGATCAATCCGCCGTTTCAGTTCGTCCTTGCTCTCAAGTTCACCCGTCTTGCTGGTCATGATCCCCAGCACGACGATCTTGGGGCCGCGGGGGACGAACCGCAGCGGCTCGAAACCGCCGGCACGCTGAGTGTCGTACTCCATGAAGTAGGCGTCCGCGTTGATCCGGTTGAACAGCACCTCGGCCACTGGCTCGTAGCCGCCGGACGCGATCCAGGTGGAGCGGAAGTTGCCGCGGCAGAGATGCATCGAGACCACCATCCCCGCGGGCTTGCCGGCGATCGCGCGGTTCAGCATGGCGGCATAGATGCCCAGCAGATCGTCGACATGTTCGCCGCGCGCCTTCAGCATCGCGATCTGCTCGGGATCGCACAGGTAGGCGATGTTGACTTCATCGAGTTGCAGATACCGGCATCCAGCGGCGCCGAACGCGCTGACGGCCTTCTGGTAGGCCGCCCCGAGATCGGCGAAGAAACGATCCATCCCCGGATAGGCATCCTTGTCGATCGCATCGCGGCCGCCGCGAAAATGCACGACCGACGGCGCGGGAATGGTTTGTTTCGGCACCGCGGTTCGCACCTGGGCGGCAAGAAACTGGTAATGATCGATCATGACCGGCTTCGACCAGTCGATCCGGCCGTTGACCCGCAGCTTGTGGCCGAGTGGAACATTGCCCTGAAACTGAATCTTCTGTTCAGGTTCATAGATTTCCACGCCGTCAAGACCGGCAACGAAATCATAGTGCCAGTAGGCCCGCCGATACTCGCCATCGGTCGCGGCGCGGAGGCCGATCTGCTCCTGCCGAGCGATCGCCGCGGCGATGCAGCGGTCTTCAACCTGGCGCAGGCCGTCTTGTGGGAGGCTGCCGGCCTTCCATCTGGCCCGCGCCTGCTGCAGGACCTTGGGGCGCAGCAGACTGCCGACATGATCGGCCCGAAACGGCCAGGTGGTGAACGGCGGGGCAGGGAACGGCGAGGCGGGGCGCGGTGTCGTCATGATGGCGAAGTCCTGGCCGGGGATGAGAGCGTGCGGGTCCAGTCACACACCGCGCGCACCAGGGCCGCGGGTTGTTCGGGGATCAGGGCATGGCTGGCATCGGGGATAACGACGACGGTGACGCGGCCGGCGCCGAGATCGTCGCGGATATCGTCGCGGGTCCGCGGTGGGCGCCAGGGATCGAGCTCCGCCTGGATGTCCAGCACGCGCGCCGATCCGGCATCCCACCAGTCTTCCCTGGGCGTCGCCGCGCTCGCCGCGCGCTGACTTCTGGCTGCCACGGGATGCCAGTTGCCCAGCCAGGACGTCGGATCGTGTCCCGGTGCGAAGAACGCCACCTGAAGTGCGGCGAGCCGCACCGCATCCGGCAGGGAGGTATCGATGCATTTCGCGAGATGATCCCGTAGCGCCGGATCGGCTGACTTCGCCGCCGCCGCCGCCAGGATCACGCCGCGCACGAGATGCGGATGGTCCGCCGCCACGCAGCGCGCCACCCACTGGCCGAAGGCGTGGCCGAGGACGAAGGCGGAGCCGCCCGCCAGCCGCTCGATCACCATGGCGACGTCGCGGGCGTAGTCGTGCAGGGTCAGGCCGGCCATCGGACCGGTGCTGGCGGCCATGCCCCTGGGCTGCGGGCGGAGGACGCAAAATCCCTCGGCGGCGAACATTTCGGCGATGCCGTCGAAATCCTCGGAGTCGCGGGACGACGATGGCAGCAACACCAGTTGGTCGGCCGAACCCACGCCTGGTTCATCCAGCATCACGTCGATCGAAACATCGCCATAGGTGACCGCGACCCGCCGATGCTGGTTCATCCGGCGTCCTCCCCCCAAGCCTGACCCAGAGCCTAGACCGTGTAGCGGCGGGGCGGAACCCGGGAGGGTTCGCCTTGGGCTAAGGCTCGCCCTGAGTTCATGCCCCTGCTCGTGGCCGCTGCGCGTCTTGCGCCCCTCTTTTCAGCGATCGCGTAAACGCTCAGTCTGGCCACCAAGGTGGTCGCCGAGACCGCGCGCAAGACACCGTCCGGGCATTGCACCGCCTGGCCGCGATGAAGGGGAGAACAGCAATGAGCAAGATCGACGGCGCCACCCTGATGGCGCGCAGCCTGAAGCAGCAGGGCGTGGACCATATGTTTGGCATTGTCGGGTTTCCGGTTGGACCCATCGCGGTGGCGGCGCAGCAGGCCGGCATCAGTTATATCGGCATGCGCAACGAGCAATCCGCTTCCTATGCCGCGCAGGCCGTCGGATACCTTACTGGACGACCGGGCGCCGCGCTGGTGGTCTCCGGCCCGGGCGTGGTGCATGGCCTCGCGGGGCTGGCGAACGCACAGCAGAACTGCTGGCCGATGATCCTGATCGGCGGGGCCTCGCCCACCTACCAGAACGGCATGGGCGCCTTCCAGGAGGAGCGGCAGGTGCAGATCGCTTCGCCGTTCTGCAAGTTCGCCCACGCGGTCGAGCATGCGCACCGTATTCCGTTCTATGTCGAAATGGCAGTGCGGAACGCGATCTATGGGCGTCCTGGCGCCGCCTATCTTGACATGCCCGACGACATCATCCTGGCCGAGGTCGAAGAAGAGAAGGTGCATCAGGCGGCGACGATTGCTGAGCCACCGCGGATGCAGGCGATGGAGCAGGATATCGATACGGCGCTGAACGTGCTGGAATCCGCCGAACGGCCATTGGTGATCGTCGGCAAAGGTATGGCCTGGTCGCGGGCCGAGGACGCGGTGCGCGCCTTCATCGAGCGCACGCAGGTGCCGTTCCTGGCGTCACCCATGGGCAAGGGCGTGATGGACGACACCCATCCGCTGTCGGTGGGGGCGGCCCGCAGTCACGCCCTGCAGGAAGCCGACGTCATCTTCCTGCTGGGCGCTCGGCTCAACTGGATCATGCACTTCGGACTGTCGCCGCGGTTCAACAAGAAGGTGCGGATCGTCCAGTTGGATATTTCACCCGAGGCGATCGGCAACAACGTCCCGGCCGAGGTCGGGCTGGTGGGCGATGGCCGCGCGATTGTCGGGCAGCTCAACAAAGCGCTGGAGAACCGGCAGTGGTTCTATCCCAGGGACACGCCTTGGCATGCCGCGATCGCCGAGAAGTCGGCGGCGAACGCCAAGCAGATCAAGCCGATGATCGACGACAACTCGACGCCGACGAACTACTATCGCGCGCTGAAGGACATCAGCGCCTGGGTGCCGAATGACGCTGTGATCATCGGCGAGGGCGCCAACACGATGGATATCGGACGCACGCAGTTGCCCAATGTAAAGCCCCGGCTGCGGCTGGACGCCGGCAGCTACGGCACGATGGGCGTTGGCATGGGCTTCGCCATCGCCGCGGCGGTGGTGCATCCGGACCGGCCGATTGTCTCGGTCTCTGGCGACTCGGCGATCGGCTTTTCCGGGATGGAAATGGAAACCGCCTGTCGCTACCGGTTGCCGGTCAAGATTGTCGTGCTGAACAACGGCGGTATCGGCGGCGGCATCGCCGCGTTTCCGACCGATCGGGGCCAACTGCCGCCGCGGGTGCTGACCATAGGCGCCCGTTACGACAAGATGATGGAGGCGTTCGGCGGTGGGGGCTGGTACGTCGAGGATCCAAAAGATCTGCGCGGCGCGTTGGATGAAGCGATGGCGTTCCCCGGACCGGCGCTGGTGAACGTGCGGCTTCACCCCGAGGCCGGTCGTAAGCCGCAGCAGTTCGGCTGGCATACGTCATAGACGCGCAACAAGCGGGCCGCGCCCGCGGGATCGCGCAACCGGGGCTGAAACCAATCGGCGCTCGCGCCGACCGGCATCAGGGTCACTTTTCGCGCCGCCCCCCTCCTTCGCGCTCAGTCGCCTGCCAACCCAGCGCGCATACCGGTCGACCCATGCTTCGATCGGTATGAAAACTTTCCGGCCGAAACGGGTAAAGCCGGTGCGTCAGATATAGCAGGACACCGGCGCGCCTGGAGTCTAACTGGTTGAGCCTAAAGCAACCAGTCGCTCATTCTTCGTCTTTTCGAGAAGGCGATTGACGTCCGAGGTCGGTGCGACCTCGGACGTCACACGGCCCGGTTCGGGGCATGGTCAGCCGAATTGGGCATTAACGTCCCGTTAAGTGTTTCCCGCTATAGCGCTGAGTAATGTAAGGCTAACGACAGGGCCGCCCTATGTGGAGTTGTTCGAATACGTTCGACAAGGTCGTCTCGATGACATCAGCTTCATGGTGACTTCGGTCGACGTCAGTAACGATCAGAACGAACACGGCCAGCCATCGTTCCAGCCAAACGTTCCGGATCATGATCAAGCTGCGTGGCTCGGCGATCTTTCCCTGAGCTCGTCACGGTTCGCGGGATCGCGGCAGACGCGGATGAGGCGCCGGCTTATCGTCCTCGGCGTCGTGCTCGTGGCGACGATCTTCGGCGTGGCGGGTCTGCTGATCGCGATGCAGCGGGCCACCGACATTACAGAGAGCCAACGGACGACCGACAATCTGGCACAGGTTTTGGCCGAACAGACCTCTCATGCATTGCAACCGGTTGACCTGACGCTGCGGGAGATGCTGGGCAGGCTGGCCGTTGCTGACTTAACGAACCGGATTGATGCGGCCGGGTGGGCGTCCAGGCCGATGTTCCAACTGATCATCGAGCGACTGAAGGGCCTGCCGCAGATCAACTTCCTGTCCATAGCAGATGCGGAAGGCAATTTGCTGAATTCCTCTCGGGGCTTTCCGGTGGCGAAGCTCAATCTGTCCGCTCGCGAGTACTTCCGCTATCTCAGCACGCATGACGACCACGGGCTTTTCATCAGCGCCCCGACGCAGAATTATGTGGACGGTGCGTGGAATGTTCTTCTGGCCCGCCGGGTCAATGATTCGCATGGTGGGTTTGCCGGTGTCGTCATGGCCGGTGTCGCGCTGTCCTATCTGGAAGACTTTTACCGGGCCGTCACGCCGCAACAGGGCGCCGTGGCGGTGGTTCGGCGCGACGGTCTGATCATCGTCCAATATCCGCGGCTGCAGCAGGACATCGGCACCAAGATCCAGGCTGCCAACCCTTGGTACCGTGTCGTCGCAGCGGGCGGCGGATCGTACGACGAACCAGGCCATAATGCCACGCAATCGCGGTTGGTGTCGGCGCGGCCGCTGCGGGACTTTCTCCTGGTCATCAACGTCAGCACGAGCCAGGCCGCGGCGCTATCGAGGTGGCGGCAGCAAACGCTTTGGCTGCTCGCAGGTGCGGCCCTGGCGGCATCATGCGTCATCGTGCTGCTGCGGGTGTTCGGCTTGCAGTATGGCCGGCTGGCTGGGCAAAACGCTCAACTGGAGCTGGGTCGTCTGCGGTTCGACGCCGTGCTCGACAGCATCTCTCAAGGACTTACGTTCTTTGACCGTGACGGCAAGCTGGTGCTTTCGAACCGCCGCTACGCCGAAATCTACAAGTTGTCACCCGACCAGACCCGTCCGGGCATGCTGCTGTCGGACATCATCGATTACAGGGTCGCCGAGGGGACCTTTCCCGACATGACGCCGGCCGCGTATCTGCAGCGGCGAAAGATACTGGTTGACGATGCCGTCAGTTTTGACATCGTGGACGAGTTTCGCGACGGTCGGACCGTCTCGATGCATTACCAGCCGCTGCCAAGTGGCGGATGGGTGGCAACCCATGAAGACATCACGGAGCGCCGCGAGGCGGAGGCGGCTCTGGCGTTCATGGCGCGCCACGACTCGCTGACCGAATTGCCGAACCGGACCCTGTTCCAGGAACGACTGATCCAGGCCATCGCGCTGACGCGGCGTGGTGAGCACTGCGCCTTGCTTTGCCTCGATATCGATCGCTTCAAGCTGATCAACGACACGCTGGGACATCCGATCGGTGATGGGCTGCTGCGCGCCGTCGCCGCCAGGCTGGCCAACACGGTCAGAGCGGAGGACACCGTCGCACGTCTCGGCGGCGATGAGTTCGCGGTCATCCAGTCCGATCTGAAATCGTCCGACCATACGGAACGTCTGGCGGAACGGATCATCGCGGCCCTGCGTGAGCCGTTCTATATCGAGGGCCATCGCATCCTTGCCGGCGCAAGCATCGGCGTGTCGATGGCGCCGAAGGACGGCACGACGTCCGACACACTGCTGAAGGCCGCCGATATCGCGTTGTATCTGGCGAAGACCGAAGGACGCGGCACCTACCGCTTCTTTCAACCGGATACCGATTCGTATCTGCAGCGGCGACGTGCGGTCGAGCTGGATCTGACCGACGCTCTGCCGGCGGAACACTTCGAATTGCACTATCAGCCGATTCTGGATGTCGCGCTTGGCAAGGTGACCGGGTTCGAGGCGCTGATCCGGTGGAACCACCCGGTGCGCGGCCGGATCAGTCCCGCGGAATTCATCCCGATCGCGGAAGAGACCGGCCTGATCGTCCAGATCGGTGCATGGGCGTTGCGAAAAGCCTGTCTGGAGGCGGTCAATTGGCCGTCAGACATCGAAATCGCGGTCAATCTCTCGCCGGTACAGTTCAAGCGAGGTCACCTTCTTGAGGTGGTGCAAGAGGCGCTTGCGGTGTCGGGACTGGACCCGAACCGGCTGGAGCTTGAGATCACCGAGTCTGTGCTGCTGGAGAACAGCGGCGAGCGGCTGGCGCTGCTGCACCAGCTTCGCGCGCTTGGCATCCGCATCGCGCTGGATGATTTCGGCACCGGCTATTCGTCGCTGAGCTACCTGCGCAGCTTCCCGTTCAACAAGATCAAGATCGACCAGTCGTTCATCCGCGAGATCGACACCAACAAGCAGTCCGCCGCGATCGTCGGTGCCATCGTCGGCCTTGGCCGCAGCCTGGGCATGACCACCGTCGCCGAGGGGGTGGAGACAGCGCAGCAGCTTGCCACGGTGTGCGACCAGGGGTGCACGAAGGTCCAGGGCTACCTGTTCAGCCGCCCCTGTGGCGCCAGCGAGGTGGGCGCCCTGATCGGGTCGCTGCGGGTGCCCCGACGCCACGAGCCAGATGCCGAAGGCGGCACACCGGCCGCGCCGCCGGACCGGGCCGAGGTGGCGCCGGACCGGGCCGAGGTGGCGAAGGCGCGGGTGGGCGGCGCAGACCGATGCGCCAGGCAGGACGCGGATGCCTTTGCCGCGATCACGTCCTGACCGCTGCGAGCCGGTTGTCGGGCTTATCACCTCGACACCGCGCGGTCTTGACGGTGGGATCGATCGGCCAGGCCAGCCGGCACAGCAGGCTTCGCCGCGGCGTGCCGGGTTGCCGTCAGTAGCCGCCCGGTAGAGCGATGACCGTCGGCACCGGCGGCAGGCTGCCGCGTGAGATCTCCAGCCGCGGGCTTGTCCGCAGGTCGATCGCATACCTGCCACGCTCCAGGTCCAGAAAGCGGGTCAGCACATCGCGGGTGAAGTAATGCATCGGCAAGACCACACGTGGCTGAAGCTGCTCCACCACCGCGGCGGCGTCCTGCTGGCTCATGGTCCAGAGCCCGTCGACCGCGACCATAAGGATGTCGATATGTCCCAGCGTGGCGATATCGTCCGGTTGCAGCAGATGGTGCAGATGACTGAGGTGTGCGATGCACAACCCGGCTGTCTCGAAGACAAAGATCGAGTTTCCGTATCTTTCGGTGCCGCCGTCCGCGGTGCGGATGTTGGTCGCCAGGTTGGTGACGTGCATGTCCCGGACGGTGAGGTCGACGTTCGGCATCTGTCCATTGTCCGCCCAGCCGTGCAGCACGTGGGAAATACGCGGATCGGGATCGAGCGTGTAGTGCGTCGAATGGGCGTGGTTCATCGTCGCGATATCGGGCGGTTCGGCGGGAATGTTGACGCCGTTGTAGTCGGTGACGGCCCGCACACCGGCGGGCGAGACAATCTGGAAGCTGGCGTGTCCCAGGAAGCTGATCTCCACCGTTTCGTCCGCCATCGCCACCGGCTGGATCCGTGGCAGGCCCATCGCGACCGGCGCGCACCCCGCCTGGGCGACCTCCAGCGGGGCGCAGAGTGCCAGGCACAGGATCAGCAATCGCCGCATTGGTTCCATCACCCTCGGTTACCGCGCAGCTTGCGGCCTGCACGTGGTCACTTCAACCGTCATCGCGCGCGGATAGGCACAGAGGAGGATTGGCACCGGGACGGCCAGGCGGTTCCTGGTGCCGCGGTCGGCGGATGCGGATGTTTGCCTCGGCCGCCATCCAGCCGCCGTTCCGGCATGTGCGACGCCGGAAGGGGCCGGCTGCCAGCGGCGCGTTCGGTCGAGTTGCTTCAACGCCCGCGGCCCTGTAACCACGAGTGCAATGATCGAACTTTCGCCAGCGCCCGCCTCGCTGCCGCCCGGCCGCAGGATCTATGCCATCGGCGATATCCACGGCTGTGCGCGGCAATTGGTCACTCTGCATGGCGCCATCGCCCGGGACCTCGCCGAGCGGCCCATCGGGTCGGCGCTGTTGCTGCACATCGGCGACTACGTGGACCGGGGGGCTGATACCGCCGGCGTGATCGCCCGCCTCGTCAACGGCTGTCCGATCGCCGGCATGGAGATGGTCAACCTGATGGGCAACCACGAAAGCACCATGCTCGACGCCTTGTCGGGGGAGCGCGCCGCTGGCACCGACTGGCTGTTCGCCGGCGGCAAGACTGCCCTGCAAAGCTACGGCATCGACCCCGACGGGCCACGCGACCTCTGGGCCGAAGGCATTCCGAGCGCGCACCAGGATTTCCTGCGCAACCTGGTCCTGATGCACCGGGAGGGCGGCTACGCCTTCATTCACGCCGGGGTCCGTCCGGGTATCCCGCTGGAGCAGCAGGCGCGCGACGACCTGCTGCGATCCCGCCAGCCGTTCCTTTACTCCGAGGCCGACTTTGGCGCGGTCATCGTGCACGGGCACACGCCGGTGAAGGCGCCGGTGGTCCGCCATAACCGCATCGCCATCGATACCGGTGCCGTGTTCGGCGGCAAACTGACCTGCGTGGTGCTGGAGGCCGGCTTGATGGGCTTCCTGACCGCCGATCCGGTGGACGCCGCGGTGTCGATGGCCCATCGGTAATCCGGCCGAAACCAAGCAACAGGTTTCCCCCGCGCGCGCTTCCTGCTAGCTAGAGCACTTTCGGGCTGACCGTCAGTGGTCAGCGCGCTCTAGCCCATTGTTTTCACGAGCAACTTATCAGCCAGAGCTTTACCGTCAGGCTGATGTTGCTCTAGCGGCCCCTGGGAGACCCACGCGCATCCATGTTCGATTTCGCCTGGTCGGAAATAGCCTTGATAGGAGCCGTCGCGCTGATCGCGATCGGGCCCAAGGACATGCCCGCGGCCATCCGCACGGTGTCGGGCATGATCAAGAAGGCGCGCCGCATGGCCGCGGAGTTCCAGACCCATGTCGATGAAATGGTGCGCGAAGCGGACCTGGGGGATGTGAAGAAGGCGTTCACCGATATCCGCAACCTGGATATTCCCAGCCTGTTGGAAAAGCACGTCGATCCTGACCACTCGATCCGCGACACTTTCGCCGACAACCCGCTGGAGCCGACCTATCCCACCGCCAGTGAGGTCTCGACCCTGGAGGCGGTCGCGGTGGACGATCAGATGGTTGTGGAACACGCCGCTGAAGCGCCATCCGGCATCACCGAGGCGAGCGAGCCGGCCAAGCCGCGGGCACCGGCGTTCATCCCGCCCGGCATGGTTCCCCCTGTCACGGCCGAAGCCGCCACTCAGCCGGCCGAGGCGCCGGCTTTCATTCCTCCCGACGCCGCGCCGCCGGGCCGGTCCCCGGCATAGGCAGCGCCCGCCCAGCGACGGAGCCGCCGTTCCCCAACATCGAGAAAGCCGACCGTGGCCACAACAGACGACGACCCGATCAACGACAAGCCGATGCCGCTGCTCGATCACCTGATCGAGTTTCGCCGCCGGCTGATGTGGTCGGCCGCCACGTTCCTGATCTGCTTCCTGGTGGCCTATTACTTCTCCAGCGCGATCTACTACTTCCTGGCGGAACCGCTGGCCAATGTACTGCGCGAGCAGGGCAACCCGGACCCGCATCTGATTTATACCCAGCTGTATGAGGCGTTCTTCACCAAGATCAAGGTGGCGTTCTTCGGCGGTGCTTTCGTTGCCTTTCCGATGATCGCTGTGCAGCTTTGGCTGTTCGTCGCACCGGGCCTGTACCGAAGTGAGAAGCGGGCACTGCTGCCGTTTCTGGCCGCCACGCCGGTGCTGTTCGTACTGGGCGCCGCGCTGGCGTATTATTTTGTGTTCCCGTTCGCCTGGCGCTTTTTCGCCAGCTTCCAGAATCCGACAGGCGGCGGCGGCGTGCCGATCGAGCTGTTGCCAAAGGTCAGCGAGTACCTCGACCTGGTGATGAAGCTGATCTTCGCCTTCGGCATCACCTTCCAGCTTCCGGTGGCGCTGACGCTGCTGGCAAAAGTGGGCATAACCAATTCGCGGCAATTGAAGAAATTCCGGCGTTACGCGTATGTCGGGATGTTCATCATCGCGGCGATTCTGGCGCCGCCGGACGTCATCACCCAGACCGGCTTGGCACTGCCGTTGATCGCGCTTTACGAGATCTCGATCATTTCGGCCCGCTGGGTCGAGCCGAAGCCGGTCGAGGTCTAGGTCGATGCACGATATTCGCGCCCTTCGGGCCGATCCGGCGGCGTTTGACGCCGCGATGGCGCGCCGGGGCCTGTCGCCGATCGTCGCGCGCGTGATGACGCTGGACAGCGATCGCCGAGCCGCGCAGACCGTGCTGCAGGAGAGGCAGGCACGCCGCAACGTCCTGGCGAAGACAATCGGCCAGGGTAAACGGGCCGGCATCGCGACATCCGAACTGGAAGCCGAGGCGACCGCGTTGCGCGGCGAGATGGACAGCCTGGAAAAGCAGGTGCCGGAACTCGATGCCGGGATCCGCCGCATCCTGGAAACCCTGCCGAACGTGCTTGATCCCGCGGTCCCGGACGGTCCTGACGAAATCGCGAACGTCGTGTTGAAACAAGTCGGCGAGCCCCCGGCGTTCGATTTCGGGCCGAAACAGCACTTCGAGTTGGGTGAAGCGCTGGGGATGATGGATTTCGCCACCGCGGCGAAACTCGCTGGTGCGCGTTTCACTGTCCTGCGCGGCCCCCTCGCGCGGATGGAGCGGGCGCTTGGGCAGTTCATGCTGGACCAGCACACCCTGGAACGCGGCTACGTCGAGACCATCGTTCCGGCACTGGTCAACGCCGCCGCGGTCTACGGCACCGGCAGCCTGCCGAAGTTCGAGGAAGACCTCTTCAAGACCACCGACGGCCGCTATCTGATCCCCACCGCCGAGGTGCCGCTGACCAACACCGTCGCCGGCGACATCGTGCCGGAAACCCAGCTTCCGCTTCGCCTGACAGCGCTGACCGACTGTTTTCGCAGCGAGGCCGGATCAGCGGGACGCGATACAAGGGGCATGCTGCGCCAGCATCAGTTCCGTAAGGTTGAACTGGTCTGCATCGCGCACCCCGACAAGAGCGCGCACGAGCATGAGTGGATGACGCGTTCGGCGGAAATGATCCTGGAGAAACTGCGGCTGCCCTACCGGCGGATGCTGCTGTCGTCTGGCGATACCGGCTTTGCTTCAGCCCGCACCCATGATCTGGAGGTCTGGGTGCCTGGCCAGAAACTGTATCGCGAAATCTCATCCTGCTCGAATTGCCGAGATTTCCAGGCGCGCCGGATGAACGCCCGCTTCCGTGCGGCGGACGGCAAGACCGTCAGCCATGTTCACACGCTCAATGGATCAGGCGTCGCGGTCGGTCGCGCGCTGATCGCGGTCATGGAGAACTACCAGCAATCCGACGGATCGATTGTCGTCCCGGACGTGCTGCGCCCGTATATGGGTGGGTTGGGCATTATCGCGACCTAAGCAGCCTAATAACGGCACAAGGAGGTCTTGCTTTCGACGCAGGGCCTCTGGTTGGTGTTCATCCCATCGTTCGCATTGCTACGATTGAAGTTCGGCAATCGTCTCGAGCTGGCCCGGATCATCCGAGGGCACGACCAACAGCGCGTCGTCGATGCCGAGATCTTCCAGCCGCCGCAGCCGGTCCTTTGCCTCCCGCAATGAGCAGAACAGCGAAATCTTTGGCACGTGGGTCAACGGTGGAGGCGCCGGCTGATCGCGGAAGTCGGTGAAGATGTTCGCCAGCACCGCCCGCGAGCCGCCGGCATCGCGGAACATCTTCAGGCCGATCGCCAGGTCTTCCCACGAGGTGTGGATGCCCGACGCGATCCAGCCCTGCAGCACCTTCGCCGAAAGGTTGATCCACCGCTCGCTGCGCCAGGCGCCCAGCAGCACCGGCGGTCCGCCCTCGGTGCCTGGCCAGACCGATAGTGCGGGGCCATAGACCGGCTCGCCGGCCCAGACCCGCCGCATCACCTCCAGGTATGCCGTCAGTGTCTTGAACCGAGCATCGTAGTCCATCTGGACGGCGTCGAAGTCGTGCCTGGTCGAGCCACTGCCGACGCCGAATCGGAAGCGGCCGCCGGACAGAGCGTTCAATGTCTGTACTCTGTGGGCGTGCTCCACCGGATGCCGCAGCGGCACCTGAACGACGCAGGTGCCCAACTCGATGCGCGATGTCTGCGTGGCGAGGCCGCCCAGCAGGATCAACGGGTCCAGCGTCGGCTTGCCGCGCGCGAACGCATCAGTGACCCACAGACCGTAAAAACCGAGCGCCTCGACCCGACGGGCGAGGGCGGAGACGTGCTGCACGATCCGCGGCCCGGTCTCGACGGCAGACGGAATAAGGACGATACCGATGCGCATTCTGCTGTTCCTCTTGAATCACCGTCCGCCGATCCGGCTTCGTGTCACTGGCCGCTGAATTTGGCTGGGCGTTTCTCGCGGAACGCCGCGACACCTTCTTCAAAGTCGCGCGTCATCCCTGCCTGCGTTTGCAGCTTCGCCTCCAGGTCAAGTTGTTCACTGTAGCCGTTTTCCATGGCTTTCCAGTACATCTGACGGATCAGGCCAATCGACTTCGGGCCGGATGCCAGACCATTCGCCAGTTGCATGGCTTTCGGCATCAGCGCCGCGTCGTCTTCAACACGGTTGATGAGGCCCCAGGACAATGCTGTCTCGGCCGGCAGACGTTCAGCCAGCAGCGAAAGCTCCATCGCGCGGGCCATGCCGATCATCCGCGGCAACAGCCATGACGAGCCGCAGTCGGGCACCAGGCCGATGCGAGCGAATGCCTGAAGGAACGAAGCCGAACGCGCGGCGATGCGAATGTCACCGGACAGGGCGAGGCTCATGCCGGCGCCGGCGGCCATGCCGTTGATCGCGGTGACGATCGGGATCGGCAGCGCCCGCAGCCGCATGAACATCGGGTTATACCAGGTTTCAAGATCGCCTTTGCCTTCGCCGCGGGCCTCGGCGGCGCGATCACGCGCCGGACGGTCGGGATCGTTCAGGTTGGCGCCTGAACAGAACGCACGACCAGCGCCGGTGATGACGAGACACCGGGCTGAACCGGCTTCGACCTGATCGATGGCGGCGGTCATGTCTTCACGCAGCTTGTGCCCGAAGGCGTTGAGAACGCCGGGGTCGTTTAGCGTCATGACCGCAACGTTGCCGGCTGTCGCAAGCAGGATCCTGCCGTGTTCCATCGTGTCCTTCCTCCGCCCGGATGCGGTCCGGTTCACCGGCGCTATGCTAGAGCATTTTCAGCCTGACTGTGCAGACCGAAAATGCCCTACCCCTTTGTTTGATCGGATGATTCACACGCTTTGAACGTTCCGCTCAGCGTGATCATGCTCTAACAGCAAAACGAGCGAAAACCAGGGGAGGGCTGCATGACGGAAGCAGAAGATCGGCGATAGGTGATTATGAGTGTCGCGACAGTGGCGCCGAACAGACGCTAGACGCTGGACGCGCATTGCGACGCGATGGTCCGTCATTTGATAGCGGCTTTTGGTAGATCAGATGCGGATCCGGACGCCGATGCGCCGATCCTGTGTGGCCGAGGTAGGGCTTTCTGTAGTGGCGTGGACGTCAATGACCGCCCGTTGCAGCCGCGGCCGGCGTTTAACGCTTGCGCGGTCGGCGAAGACACGGCGCCAATGCGGTAATCTATTGTCCAGTGCCGTCAACTGGAAGCCCTCATTGTCGCAACTGGTGGCTCGAGGCTGGGCCTCTTGGTCTGTGTAGGGCCGGACCGAAGTATAGTTGATCGGGCGGTTCCTGGCCGCAGAGGAAGCATTGGCGGCGAACCCGAACAACCTAGTGGTCCGATCCTGACAGACGCATCCTCGCGCTCGGGTGAATCGGCCCACCAAATCAAGTGCTAGTGGCAAAGGACCAGGTAATAGAAGCCGTGCTCCAGCGGCTGATCCGCCGCTCAGGCGCCGTCATTCAGGACCCGCCGTTGGTTGCCGGATCGTTACGTCAAGTCGGCTGCCTTCCAGCAGGCACCCAATAGACTGTCTTTGACCGACACCGCGGGATTGGGCAATGCGAACGACCCGAATCATGCTGGGCCGTCACGATAATCATGCTCAAAGGATGACACGCGCGGCGCCTGGCGAAAGCCTGTACTCAGCTGCGACCTGTTGCCTTCCGTCCCGGCTTGCGTCCAGCCTTCTTCGGCGGCGGTACAACAGTCCGGCTGCGGCCGAGGCCCATCTTCTTGGCCAATGTCGATCTGGTCTCGGCGTAACTCGGTGCGACCATCGGATAGCTTGAGGGCAAATTCCATTTCGCACGGTACTGATCGACTGTCAGGTTGTGCTCCGTCATCAAGTGCCGCTTCAGCATTGTCATCTGCTTGCCATCTTCGAGGCAGACAATATACTCGGGGAATACTGATTTCGTCACTGCAACCGCCGGCTTGGCCGCTTCTACCGGTGCCGCTGCTTCACCTACACTCGACAGCGTCTTATACACCTCACGGATCAAACTCGGTAGCTCATCAACCGCAACCGAGTTCTTGGTTACGTGAGCGCTGACGATCTGAGCCGTAAGGCCCAATACATCTTCTGGCATCTATTTCTTTCCTGCAACCCGACTCGATCGATATAGGACTGTTTATATAATAGCGCCATAGTGGGTTGCATAAAATTTCTCTTAGATCGCGCCTCGGTGGCACAATGCGGTCCGAAGGGCGATACAGGCGTCATCATCGAGCGGAAATCGTGCCGTGCAGGAAGCTGAAACCGCCGACTCGGTAGACAAGTTGCCCCGGTAACCGCGGTCAGCGATGATTGGCGCATCGAAGCGCTGAAGTAGCAGTTGTCATATACAGGTTTGTCCGGTTGTTCCGAGATGCGAAAGGCCTGGCCCGGTCCATGAGAGACTGATTGCGGTCGAGAATACTTAAGGGTCGACGTGGTCGCGCACGATCTTGATGATCCGGCGGCGCCGCGTTTAGCCATTGCGGAGATAGTGGAGACGCTGGTCGTCCGGGCCTCCGGCCGAATAAAGCGGCAGCAATCGACCACGGCGAGTTCTTCATGGCGAAAGCAAATGACCGGTAGGATGGTTTCGGCTACAAGATTCACACGTGTGTGAGGCTGGCCGGACGGCGCCTTTGTGTGAATTCAGAGACCGCCTTTGTGTGAATTCAGAGACCAGTGCCTCGATATTAGCGATACGTCAGTGCCGCGTCGGGCACATGCAATATGTTTATCGCTGTCAACTGCGCTTGCCAAATGTCCTTTGAGCAATAGACTAATGCCGCAGGTGGTGTTCAGGTCAATGCAGGCAATCTTGACCAGTTCGACCGAACCGTTCCGTAGACAATCCAGAGCATGGCATGGGTGATCCAACTGCTCGCGATGCAGCACCGATGTTGTCGCACCACAACTATCACATTGTGTCGACACCGCAGATCGCCGGACCGATTGCCTATCTTGCGCCCGTCTGGTCGCCGCTATCCCTGGTGTTATTGTCGACGGCGGGGCCACTCGGTTTTCTGATAGCGACGCTTTTTTTCGAGAAGAAGGGGAGAATTTTACATGGCCGTCGCAAAGCCTGGCCTGACGAATGAGCTTTCCGCCTATGCCGTCGCCACCAGGTATGGCGACTTGCCCGATGCTGTGCTGCGCGAGGCAGAGCGATCGCTGCTGAACATCCTGGGCTGCATGCGCGTGTTGCGATGCTAACGGATGGTTCCCATCCGTTAGCTGAATCGCACCACCAGAGAGTCGCTGGTGGGCCGACTTGTCCAAACGCTTGCGGAACGCAAGCGTTAGGGTCGGACCACTAGGCCCATCTTCCTTCTTCGGTTTCACATCATTTATTGATAGTATTGCATAAAATACCATTGCGACCACCCGCCACTGGCTACGCTGGGACGTGCAGCAGATCGAACGCCTTCTGCTGCACCGGCGTTGGCCGGGTCACCACGATAATCGGATACAGCGGGTTGATCGCGGTGACGATGGTATTGCGCGCCACTGTCGCCAGATCGGCCAGCAGCGTGCGGAAGCTATGCACCGGCAGACCGTCCGGTGTCACGCCGGTCGTCTGCTTCCTGACCGCGGCTTTTGAACGCTGCGCCTGCGCCACCACGCTGCTGCGCAAGGCTTCGGCCTCCGCTTTGTTGGTGTCATCGAACAGCATCGGCGCCAGGCACTGGCGCATGTGCCATTGCAGATAATAGGCCAACATGCACAGCAGCACGTGTGCCCGCACCCGTCCCTCCAGCCAATGATAGACCGGCCGCACGTTCAGATCGACCGTCTTGATGCAGCGGAAGGCCCGCTCCACCCGGGCCAGGGATTTATAGCTGCGCACTGTATCTGCATCACCGAGGGTCTGCTCAAGCAGGCTGGTGCGCACGACATAAAGCCCGTCGGTTGCCGCCTCGGCGGCAATTTCGGCGGTCTTTCTTGCGAAGCTGAAAGCGGTGTCGGTGATATTCAGGTCGAAATGCTTTTTCATTTTGTAGGTGTTGAGCACCGCGCCGACCGCAAGCGCGATCTCGGTGGTGCCGCGCAGCGGGTTGCGCTTGCGCTCGACCGCGGTTTTGATGCGGGTGAGGTCCGTCTCGGTGGTGCCCAGCAGGTCTTCGCGCTTGCGGCTGCGCTCGGCGGCAAGATCGGGATTGCGGCAGACCACCAGCCGCTCACCGGGAAAATCGGGCGATGTGATGGAGGCCATGTCGCGCTGATCGAACAGCGTGAGTTGCAAAGCGCCGCTGTTCAGCAAATCTTTGATTGCCGGAGCGCGCAGCGCGGTGATCCAGTCCAGGCCGGCAGATTTGATGTCGGCGGTGATGCGCGCCTGGGTGATCATGCCGCGGTCGCCGACTAGCACCACGTGGTCGAGACCGAAGCGCTGCTTCAGCTTCTCGATCTGTGGTGCCAGGGTGGTCGGATCGCCGGTGTTGCCGTCGAACACCTCGATGGCCACGGGGCAGCCGTCGGACGCGCAGAGCAGGCCATAGACGATCTGGAGCGTGCCTTTTTTGCCGTCACGGCTGTAGCCACGCTTGGCCAGCGGACAGCAGCGCCCTTCCATGTAGCTCGACGAGACGTCGTAGAGCACGAGGGTGCCGTTGCCGAGATGGCGCTTGGCCAAGCTGGCTTCGATGGCGGGCTGGCGCACCAACAACCAATCGAGTGCGGCATAGAGTTCATCATCGTCAACCGCGCCGAGGCCGAGTGCTTCGCCGAGGCTGGAGGACGCCGTGGCGGGCGAGAGCGCGCGAGCGGCGGCAAGCTTGGACACGGGGTCGAGGATGCGGCCGATCAGCATCGCGAGGACAAGATCGCGGCAGCGATTGCCGTCCGGGCCGAGGATGCGGTCGAGGCCGATCTTGCGGGCGGTGCCGAGAGCGGCGGCGACATGCCCATGCGGAAGCGAGCGGGTGACGGTCAAGGCGTGCTGCCCGGCGGGGATGACGGTGCCGCCTTTGAGCACGCCGCGGAGGCCCTCAACGTGGGTCGGAGACCAGTCTGAGAGGTTGCAGAGTGTGCGTTTGCGGACCTTGCCCTGGTGGCGGTAGCTCTCGCGCAGGAGGATCGCGGGCGGCGAGGTGCGGTTCGGAACGGCTTCGATATACATGGGGTAGACGGGAGCAGATATGGCTTCCGAGTACAAGTCACAGGCGCGTTATTACATGGCTACGTTGTCAGACGGCTTCGCTCAGTTTTTCCCAGACCTCCGCCGATTTATCGTGATGGCAAAAGGGAAGCTCGGACTAGGGGGAGCGCGTCATCAGGGGATGGAAATAGTCGACAAGGCGCTGGGCGACTTTGGCGGGGCACCGCGGGCCACGTTGATCGGCCGGCAGCGCCAGACGGATGCGCTGCATGCCGCGCTCATCAACTGTCTGGCGTCGAGTATCTATAGCTTCGATGACACCCACGAGCAGGCGGTGGTCCATCCCAGCGGCCCGGTCGTCGCCGCCGCGCTGGCGATGGCGATGGCGGAATTGAAGCCGGTATCGGGGAAGACATTGCTAACCGCCTTCGCTCTGGGGGTGGAACTGTCGTGCCGGCTCTGCAAGGCGCTGACCGTCGCACCGGCCCGCGGTTCGAAGGCCTGGTCCGGACCGGCATCACCGGTGGGTTCGGCGCCGCCGTCGCGGCAAGCCGCATGCTTGGTCTCGAGGTCGATGGAATGCGCACGGCGATCGGCATCGCGCTCTCGCAGGCCGCCGGGTTTCGCGTCATGCACGGCAGCCTGTGCACGCCATTGATGCCGGCGCATGCGGCTCAGACGGGTCTGCGAGCGGCATTGCTGGCGCAGGCGGGGTTCAGCGCGTCCTCGGTCGCGCTGGAGGGAAACTATGGCTATCTAGAGGTGTTCTCGGAACAGCCGGACCTGGACGCACTGACCGGCGGCCTGGGCGAGCGGTTCGAAATCCTTCGCAACACCTACAAGCCGTATCCCTGCGGCATCGTCATCCATCCGATTATCGATGCCTGCCTGGAACTGCGCCGCGCCTACAATTGGACCCGGCCCGCATCGCCAGCGTTGCCATCGCGGCGTCGCCAGGCGCGATGGCATTGTGCAACAATCGAAACCCCGACGATGAGATGCAGGCCCATGTCAGCCTGTATCACTGGACTGCGGTCGCCTTCGTTCGCGGCACCGCCCGCCTTCAGGACATGGATACCGAGACCGCGGTGAGGGACCCGATGCTGATGGCGTTTCAGGACCGGGTGGAGGCGACCCTCGATACCGGCCGCGCTGCCGATGCCGCCGAGGTGACGGTGACCCTGAGCGACGGCACGCATTACACGAGCCGCGTCGACCATGGCATCGGTAGCGCCGCCCGGCCCATGTCCAACGCCGACCTGGAAGACAAATTCGCCGCCATGGCGATCCCGGTGCCCGGGGAGGCCCGCCCCCGAGCATTGATAGCGCAATGCCGGGATATGGCCGGTCAGGCCGATGCCGGAGATCTCGCGCGGGCGGCCGGGTAGGCTGTCCGGGCATTACGGTACCGGTTCGGATGTTCGCCGTGGCGGGCGATCACAAGATCGGGCACACGCGCGCGGCCTGCGCATCCTCGACATCCACCGCCTGATGCAAAAACGTCGGCGAGGACACTACCCCTAGTGGACAAAATCCGACGGAGAGGTCCGTCGGATTCTGTCACTAGCACTTGATTTGGTGGGCCGATTCACCCGAGCGCAAGGACGCGTCTGTCGGGATCGGACTACTAGGTGCGGATCAGTCCCGTCATCGCCTCGGCCTGCTCGCTGCCGGGGAACACCCGTCCCAGCGCGCCGGCATTCAGGCCCAGATGCGCGACCAGCAGGCCCTTGGCGACAGACCGCAGGTCGGCGGTCGGCGCGAGATCGCGGTTCTCGAAAAGCTGGTTCGGCCGCAGCCCCGGCCAGTCCGTCCTCACCCGACCACCGGCGACCGCGCCACCCAGGACGAAGGCCACGGTTCCGGTGCCATGGTCGGTGCCGCCTGTCCCGTTCACCCGCGCGGTGCGGCCGAACTCGGTCATCACCAGTACGGCGGTTTTTGCCCAGGCCGGCCCGATGGCCGCTTTCAGCGCGAGCAGCCCGGCATCGAGCTGTTTCAGCGGCCCGGCCAGACGGGCGACCTGCGCCGTGTGGGTATCCCAGCCGTTGATTTCCAGCGCGGCGACGCGGGGGCCGTTTGCCGCCGCCAGCAGCTCGCCCGCGGCGCGCGCCAGTGCCGGGAATGCGTTCTTTTCTGTCGGTACCTCGTCGCCGGCCATCACCGCGGCACTGAACCCGCGTGCCTGCAGACCTTCGGCGATGGCGGGTCCGGTAATGGGATCGTCGCGGTTGAGCGCCGCGATCGCAGCGTATAACGCCGGAGCCGGCTGGGAAAACCCGTGCGGTGCCCAATTCGCGACCGGCGCCGGACCGCGCAGCAACAGCGGCACCGAGACCCCGACGGCGAGCGCGTTCTCGGCTGGGCCGGTGACGCCTTGACGGGCGGCGACAGCGGGCGGCAACGCCGCCACCGCGCGGTTCAGCCAGCCGCTGGTCATCCGATGATCGGCACCCGATTCCAGATAGTCCTGCGCCTCGAAATGGCTGCGCACACGATAGGCGCCGGCAACGGCGTGCACCGCCACCGCCTCGTTGGCGCGATAGAGTTCGTGCAAGCCAGCCAGTGCCGGGTGCAGTCCGAAGAATCCGCCCAGATCCAGCAGGCCCTCGGGCCGGCCTGGTTCGGCGGGCACGATCGCGCCACGCAGATCGCCGAGTTGTTTGTCGCCATAGGGAACGACGGCGGCCATCCCATCCAGAGCCCCGCGCAGGATCACCACGACCAGGCGCTGATCCGTTGGGGCGGCGGCAAGCGCCAATGTGGTTCGGCCAATGCTTGCGCTGGTGGCAAGACCGAGCAGCGCGGTGCGACGTGTAAGATGCATGAGATTAGCGCCTTTGTGGATTACCGCCTCTGGAATTCGGGACTGGTGAGCAGCAGCGTGATGGCTTCGCGGCGAGACCCGGCGCGCCGGATCGCGGTGAGGGTTTGCGGTCGCAGCAGCGGACCGAGGGTGTTGTCGGCGATCGTTGTCACGTCGCGGTCGCCGATCCGTCCGGCGAATCCGCTGGCCCAGTCGATCCGGCGCAGCATCGCCTCGGGCGCGGCCCAATCGGTGGCGCGATCGGGCCAGCCGTTTGGCGCCGGGGCGGCCCAGATCGGCTGGCCCAGCCCGGACAGGATGCCGAGCATGGTCGGGATCTGCGCTGGCGGGATGTCCAGCGCGCGGACGCTGGCGATCATGAACTCCATCGGCGTGCGCAGCTTGGTGGCGGGCTGCCAGGCGGCATCCAGGACCACCAGCGTCGAGGCCGCGGCGGCGAGATCACCGCTGGTATCGCGCAGGACCACTTCGATCGCGCGGACGGCATCCGCCGGGGGATCATCGGCGACGAAGTGCCGGGCCAACTTGGTGGCGAGAAAGCGGTGTGTCGCCGGGTGGTTGGCGAGAAACGCCAGGGCGGCGACTCCGCCGGCCTCATCAGGCGGAAATCGATGCCCCAGCACCGTCTGCACGCCCGGCTCGTGCGCCAGCGGACGGTAGCGGAAGCCGGGCGGATCGGCTTGCAGATCAATCGACCAGCCGGTCAGGATCTTGGCGAAGCTGGTGACATCGTCCTGGGTGTAACCGGCAGCTGGGCTGACGGTGTGAAGTTCCAGGCACTCGCGCGCCAGGTTTTCATTCAGGCCGCGGTTCCTTCGCTGGCCGGCGATGCTGTGCGGCCCGATCGAATGAACGTTGTCGAGATACAGCAGCATGGCCGGATGGCGCACCACCGCGAGCAGCATGTCGCCGAAGCGGCCGGTGACATGGGGGCGGATCGCCTCCTGCACGAACGCGGCGGCCACCGCGGTGCACTGACCGCGACGAAGCGATACGGTGAAGTGGTTGGTCCAAAACCATACGAGCTTCTCGCGGAAGGGCGCTGGCGTAGTGACGGCGTTCGCCATCTGCGCCGCTGCCTGTGCCTCCAGCAGCCGGTGGGACAGCGATTGTCCGGCAGGCGGTCTGGTCGCACGATCTTCACGCAACGCCGTCAGGCCTTGCGCCGTGGTCGGCGGGTCCGCGAGGATCGTTGGATCCGGGTGGGTTATCTGATCCTGCAACCACGCCGCCGGATCCGACGGCACCGGTTCCGCGCCGCGGCGGCCTAGTCCGAACCGCACAAGCGCCTGAGCGATACGAGTGTCCATGGCTGGGTAGTAGCGGTTTTTTCTGTATCAGAGTGTTATAAAGCGTCTGGCGGTTAAACGGCCAGGCTGTGCGCGGGCGGAATTCGCACTTGCAAAACCGCCCACTGTGTCGCATTTCCCGCACCATATGACTGGCTGAGTGATCGGCTAGACCCTTTTGGGCGGGCGCGCGGGGCTGCTTCCCCGATCCGATAATGGATCACGCGCCCCTTCTGATATGCCCGTCCGTTTGCCGTAGGAGGTTTGCCGTGTCCGTGACGCCGCTCGACAGGATCAGAAACATCGGGATCACCGCGCATATCGACGCGGGAAAGACCACCACGACCGAGCGGATCCTGTACTACACGGGCGTGTCGCATAAGATCGGTGAGGTGCACGACGGGAATACCACGACCGACTACATGGAGCAGGAGCGGGAGCGTGGCATCACCATCACCTCGGCCGCGGTGACGTGCGAGTGGAAGGACACCCGCATCAACATCATCGACACACCGGGCCACATCGACTTCAACATCGAGGTCAATCGCAGTCTGCGTGTGCTGGACGGCGCGATCTTTATCATCGAGGGGGTCGCCGGGGTTCAGCCGCAGTCGGAGACCAACTGGCGTCTGGCGGATCGCTACAACGTGCCGCGCATCATTTTCATCAACAAGCTGGACCGGACCGGTGCCGACTTCTATCGCGCCTTCGACACCTTGCTGGAGAAGCTGGATATCGTTGCGCTGCCGCTGCAACTGCCGATCGGCACGGAAGATCAGTTCCTGGGGGTCGTCGATCTGGTCGAGATGAAGGCGATCATCTGGGAAGGCGGCGAGCTGGGTGCGAAATACCACTACGAAGACATCCCCGCCGACATGGCCGAGCTGGTCGCGACGCACCGGCAGACGCTGCTGGATACCGCGGTCTCGGTCGATGAAAAGGCGATGGAGGAGTATTTCGACAAGGGCGACGTCTCGGTGGACACGCTGAAGCGCTGCATCAAGCGCGGCACGATCGACGGCACGTTCCGCCCGGTGCTGTGCGGCACCGCCTTCAAGAACAAGGGCGTGCAGCCGCTGCTGGATGCGGTGATCGACTACCTGCCGTCGCCGATCGACGTTCCCGGCATCGCCGTCGCGGTCGAAGAGGGCGACGATGAGGGCGATATCGCCAATCGCCGTCGCATTCCGGCTGATCCGAAGGCGCCGTTCGCCGGGCTGGCGTTCAAGATCATCAACGACAAATACGGCACCCTGACGTTCGTGCGGGTCTATGCCGGCACGTTGAAGTCCGGTGACATGGTGCAGAACACCACCAAGGGCCACCGCGAGCGGATCGGCCGGATGTTCCAGATGCACGCCGACAAGCGGGCCGAGATCAAGGAAGTCGAGGCCGGCGACATCGCCGCCTTCGTCGGCCTGAAGGACACCGGCACCGGTGACACCCTGGCCTCCAACGACGATCCGGTGGTGCTGGAACGGATGGCCTTTCCAGTGCCGGTGATCGACATCTCGGTTGAGCCGCGCACCAAGGAAGCTGTCGAGAAGATGACGCTGGGTCTGCAGAAGCTGGCAGGCGAGGACCCATCCTTGCGATTGCGCACCGACCAGGAGACGGGGCAGACCATCCTGTCCGGGATGGGCGAATTACACCTTGAGATCATCATCGACCGGCTGCGCCGCGAGTATGGTGTGGATTGCAACATCGGTGCGCCTCAGGTCGCCTATCGCGAAACAATCTCCAAGCGGCATATCGAGATCTATACCCACAAGAAACAATCTGGCGGGTCGGGTCAGTATGCCGAGGTGAAGATCGTCTTTGAACCACTGGAGCGAAACGTCGGCGTCGTGTTCGAGAACAAGGTCGTTGGCGGTTCGGTACCGAAGGAGTACATCCCGGCGGTCGAGAAGGGCATCAAGGTCCAGGCCGACACCGGCGTGCTGGCCGGCTTCCCGACAGTGGACTTCAAGTACACCCTGGTGGACGGCAAGTACCACGATGTCGACTCGTCGGCCCTGGCGTTCGAGATCGCTGCCAAGGCCTGCTTCCGCGAGGGGATGAAGCTGGCGGGTCCGATCATTCTGGAGCCGATCATGGACGTGGAAGTCACCACGCCGCAGGACCACGTGGGCGACGTCGTGGGCGACCTCAATCGCCGGCGCGGGCAGATCCAGAACCAGGAAAGCTCGGGATCGACGGTGATCGTGCGGGCGCATGTGCCGCTGAAGGAGATGTTCGGCTACATCTCTCACCTGCGCAGCATGACGAAGGGGCGCGCGTCCTTCACCATGCAATTCCATCACTACGACCCGGTGCCGCGCAATGTGGCGGATGAGATCATGAAAAAGAGCGCCTGATCGCGGGCGAGGATCCAGTGGGGCTTGCGTTGCTGCCGCGGCCAAGCCCACAGGGCCGCGGCCAGCATCTCGGTGGGTTGATCACAGCATAGCCGGCGTTCTTAGCCGACCCGAGAACGCCGGCCTGGTATTGGGTCCGGCCTGAGTATCGGGTCCGGTTCAGGGTCTGCACGGTGGCAAGCCGGCGTTCTTCCCTGGCTTGCCGCCCAAGGCGCCAGCAAGGCCGGCTGATCCTGGCAAGTCCGTCCGAACGGTGTTAGCATGGCGGCATGGATAAAGCGGTGAGCAACGGCCAGTTCCTCGACGCCGACGAATTTCTACGGACCGACCAGTCCGAGTTCGGGACTGCCTGGCGTTATGAGCTTGTCCGCGGCACGATTGTCGCGCACGCCGCGCCCAGCCCCGAGCATGGCGTCATCCTCAACAACCTCGCCGCCGAACTCCACAGCCGCCTGCGCGGGCACGCGTGCAGGTCGGAAGTCGGCAGCGGCGCCGCGCCCCGGTATGAACAGCGCGATACCGCCCGCATTCCAGATGCCACGATCCGCTGCGGCAAGCATCCGCGCGTGCTGTTCGAGGTGATCTCTCCGTCGGAGCTACGGCACAAACGGCAATGGGACCAGAAGCGATCAGACCTGCAGGCCGTCGAGGGCGTGCAGGAGATCGTCGAGATCTACCAGGACGAGATGCTGGCACACGCCTATCGGCGGCAAGGCGATAGCTGGACCTTCTGGTCGATCGCGGGATCGGACGCGGTGATAGAGTTGCGCAGCGTTGGGATCACGGTCCCGCTGGCGGCGCTCTACGAGCGGATTGCGCCGGAGGAGGAGTGAACCGCCGCCCGTGCCTTGTTCAGATTAAGCATCGCGGGCAACGCCTGATGCTGGCGCACATCGTTCATGCGACACTGAGCCTGGAGTCCGACTAAAGAAACGTCGCCGTTGGGCGGTCCGAAGAGCGCACTGCCATATCACGGCAGCAGCCAGACCGGCTGGCTGATCCGGCTCAGGAAGGCCGCGTGCGCCACCAGTTCCGCCTCGGTCGGCGCGATCGGGTGCGGCGTGCGTGGGCCAGTGTGAACGTAGACGGTGACCGAACCGCGCGCATCCTGGGCTGCCAGCGATAGCCCGCGCTGGCGGCCGCCGGTGAGTTCGACATAGACCTCGGCGAGCAGCTTGCAGTCCAGCAGCGCGTTGTGCGTCGTCCGCGCCGAGAGATCGATCGAGAATCGCCGGCACAGCGCGTCCAGGCTGTTGGGCATTCCCGGAAACCGGGCTTTCGCCAGGGCCAGCGAGTCGATCATCAGGTCCTGAGCCAGACCGGGCAGCCCGGCACGGCCAAACTCCATGTTGAGAAACCCGAAGTCGAACGCCGCGTTGTGCGCGATCAATCGGCTGCCAGCGAAGAAATCCGCCAGTGGCTGGGCGATTTCGGCAAACAACGGCTTGCCGACCAGATCGCTGCTGGTGAAACCATGCACCCGCGACGCCTCGGGCGGGATGTCGCGCTGGGGGTCGATCAGGGCGTGAAAATGCTTGCCGGTGGGCAAGTCGTTCAGCAGTTCCAACGCCGCCACTTCGATCACCCGATCGCCGTTCAGCGGGTCCAACCCGGTCGTTTCTGTGTCGAACAGGACAGTCCGTATCATGCACGAAGACCTCGAATAAAGCGGTTGAGCGCCCGCAGCGTGTGATTGCGCGACAACCCGGTCCGCACGACGACATCAGCGCGGCGGCGCTTGTCCGCATCCGGCATCTGGCGCGCGATGACGGCCTCGACGTCGGCTCGGTTCATGCCCCGGCGCCGTTCGACGCGGTGGATCTGGATCGCCCGCGGGGCGGAGACGACGACGACGGTATCCACGCGTTGGTCGCTGCCGGTTTCAAACAACAAAGGAATATCCAGCACCACCGCCGGCTTTCCGGCCCGCCGCGCGCGGCCGACAAAGGCGCGCTCCTCGGCTTCGACCATCGGATGCAGAATATGCTCCAGCCGGGCCAGCGCCTCGCCATTGCACAGGGCCGCGTTGCGCAAGGCGGCTCGGTCGATCGCGCCGTCCCTGACGGTACCGGGAAACGCCGCTTCGATCAGCTTCACCGCCCGGCCGCCCCGAGCCTGCAACCGATGCACGGCCAGATCGGCGTCGAACACCGGGATGCCGGCGCGCCGAAAAGCCGCCGCCGCGGTCGACTTTCCCATGCCGATGCCGCCGGTCAGCCCGATCACCCTCAAGCGCTGATCCTCATGCCGCCAGCAGGTCGGCGGCGACGAAGCGGCGCAGTGCGTCATCCACCACCGGATCGACGCCGAACCAGGCGCGAAATCCCGGGACGGCCTGATGCAGCAGCATGCCGAGACCCTCGACGGTACGGATCTGGCGGGCACGTGCCGCGGCGAGCAGGTCGGTTTCCAGCGGCACATAGACAATATCGGCGACCGTCAGCCCGCGGGCGCCGCGGTCCAGGTCGATCTCGATCGGCGGGTGGCCGGACATTCCCAGTGAGGTCGTATTGACCAACAGGGCCTGGTCGGACAGGGCGCGATGCCGAGCCTGCCAGTCGATGACGAGCAGGCCGGGCAGCTCGCGGGCCAGAGCCTCGGCGCGGGCGCGGGTGCGGTTGGCCACGGTCACCCGCACGCCACGCTCCTGCAGGACCGCCGCGACGGCGCGGGCCGATCCGCCGGCACCCAGGATCAACGCCGGGCCGGCGGCCGGATCGACGCCATGGGCGTGCAGGTTCTGCAGAAAGCCCCAGCCGTCAGTGTTGCTGCCCCTGATCCGCCCGTTCTCGAACACCAGCGTGTTGACCGCGCCGGCGCGCCGAGCGGAGGGGTCCACCTCGTCGCAGATCGCGAACGCGGCGATCTTGTGCGGGATCGTTACGTTGACGCCGGCGAAGCCAGCCAGCATCAGCCCGCGTATGGCCGCGGGGAAATTGGCCGGATCAATCGGCAGCGGCAGATAGGCGCCATCAATGGCGTATCGCCGCAGCCAAAAGCCGTGCAGCCGCGGCGAGCGGGAGTGGCTGACCGGCCATCCCGTGATCCCTGCTAGCCGCGCCGTGCCGGACAGAATCGTCATCGGCGCAGCATTTCCCGGTCGCCGCCGAAGATCAATGGCTTAGTTCAGGAACTCAGGAACTTCTCGGTCCAACTGTTGTAGTCACCCGCACGGGTGACCTTGCCCATCATGTCCGACGACGCGATGCCCGGCAGGTCGGCCGGCCTGATGCCGTCCCGCAATGCCTTCAGCGTGTCATAGATCGCCTTCACCGCGGCCGAGAACGGCTGATGTCCCTGCAGCGCGATACGCACGCCCCGGCTGGCCAGGTAATCCTTGTCCTGCATGTCGCTGGACATGCCGCCAAGCATCAGCGGGATCTTGACCTCCTCGGCGATCTGATCGAGATCATGCCGGGTCAGACCGCCGGCGATGAACAGCGCGTCGACACCCGCCGCTGCATAGGCTTTCAGCCGCTTGATGCCATCCGCCAGACGGCTGATCGAGGGCGAACTGGTGCGGCCGATGATCGTCAGCGCCTTGTCCTCTCGCGCGGCGAGGGCGGCGCGCATCTTGCCCACGCCCTCCTCGATGGAGATCACCGTCGGCTTCTGCTCGCCGAACACGCGCGGCAACTGGGTGTCCTCGATCATCAGGGCGGCGACGCCCGCGGTTTCCAGCTCCTGCACCGTGCGCATGACGTTCAGCGCATTGCCGTAGCCGTGGTCGGCGTCGACCATCAGAGGCAGCTTTCCCGCGCGGTTGATGCGGTAGGCCTGGGCGGCGAACTCGGTCAAGGTCAGCACGATGAGGTCGGGCGCGCCCAGCACGGTGAAGGAGGCGATCGAGCCGGCGAACATGCCGACCTCGAAGCCGAGTTCCTCGGCGATCCGGGCGGAGATCGCGTCATGGACGGAGCCGGGATGGATGCAGGCGCTGCCGGCGATGACGGCACGGTAGCGCTCGCGGCGATCGGTCCAGTGCATGGTTTCCCCCGTGTCGGTATGGCGACATAGTAAGGGCGTTGTGGGCGATGGGAAAGGGAGAGACGCGGGATCCGATATCGTCACGCCGATCGGGGTATGGGCGGCCGCATTACGCGATGGTGCGGGCAGGCCATGAACGGTCGCGGCGACCGTGTGGGACACCGCCGGCACGGGATGGCGGAAGAACAGGCGGCGGGAACCGGCGTGGCGGCTGGTGGGGTTTCTTCCAGGGGTCAGGACGTCATGAAGCATGCTGGAAGAAAGGTCTAGCCCGTCTTATTCACTGCATAGCAGGGATTCGCTGGCGGGTGTCGCGTAAACGGCTGATCTTGTTTATGAATTGGATGTCGAGACCGATCCATCCACCTGATCACCGCGAGCCACACCCGCCATGCGCAACGATACGACTGTCCCGTTCGGTTTTCCAGCCGTCAAGCGCAAGAAAATCATCGCGGCCTTTGATGGCGGACGACTCACGTCCGATGGTGGTGTGATGTTGCTGGCGGCGGCGGAACGGCGGCTCGGCCTGGCAGACCGGCTGGCAGCCTTGATCGCCGACCCGCGCAACCCGCTGCTCGTCACCCACAGCGTCGCCGACATCCTGCGGGCACGCATGCTGTTGATCGCCTGCGGTTACGAAGACGCCGATGACCTCGATCATCTGCGCACCGATCCGGGCTTCAAACTGGCCTGCGGACGGCTCCCCGATACCGGACACGATCTGTGCTCGCAACCGACCATGTCGCGCTGGGAGAATACCCCCAGCCTGCGCGAGGTGATCCGCCTGAGTTACGCGATGATCGATACCTATTGCGCCAGCTACCGCCGCCCACCGGCCGCGGTGACGCTAGACATCGACGATACACTCGACGTGGTGCACGGGCGCCAGCAGATGTCGCTGTTCAATGCGCATTATGACGAGCGCTGCTTTCTGCCGATCCATGTTTACGACACCGCCACCGCGCGGCCGGTGGCGCTGCTGCTGCGTCCTGGCACAACCCCCTCAGGCGAGGAGGTCCGCGACCATCTGCGCCGCCTGGTCCGCCGCATCCGCCGGCACTGGCCGAACACGCGGCTGACCATTCGCGGGGATGGTCACTACGGCCGCCCCGAGGTGATGGCTTGGTGCGAGGCCAACGCGGTGACCTACATCCTGGGCCTGCCCGGCAACGCCGTGCTGAGCGCGCTGGTCGAATCGGTCGCCGATGAACCAGAGTGCGGCGTGCCGTCACCGACGCCGAGGCGGTGCGCCGCTATACCGAGATCCGCTACGGCGCCAAATCCTGGCGCCGCGAGCGCCGTGTCGCCGCGCGGATCGAGGCCACAGCGAAAGGTTTGGATATTCGTTACGTGGTAACCAACCTGCGGTCCGGCACCGCGCAATGGCTGTATGACACCCTCTACTGCGCGCGTGGTCAGGCCGAGAACTTGATCAAGCTGCACAAGACCCAGCTTGCCTCCGATCGCACCAGTTGCCGCTCACCGCTGGCCAATCAGGTGCGCCTGGTGCTCCATACCGCGGCCTACTGGTTGATGCTGACGCTACGAGACGCCATCCCCCAGCCGCAAACACTGGCCTCGGCCGAGTTCTCCACGCTCCGCCTGCGCCTGATCAAGATTGCCGCCCGGATTACCGAGACCGCCGCACGGGTCCGCATCGCCTTCGCCACGGCCTGCCCGGACGCAGCCTTGTTCCGCGGCATCGCCCGCAGTCTGCAGCCCGCCGGACCGTGACCGCTGGGGCGCGTGCCCCGACGCCACCCGCTCCGTTCAACCGCCAACGCCCACTCAAATCCGATCCGAAAACGCGACGAAAGCGCGCATCGCCGCCGCATGTCCGATCCTCAGCCGGCGAAACGTTCCTCGTCACCGTGAATAGGATGGGCTAGGTCCGTGGATGAATGCGGCAAAATCGCGATCTTCGATGGGCACAACGATGTCGTGCAGCATCTGGCGGAGTATCGGCAGGGGGGCCGAGATTTCCTGGTCCGTTCAGATGACGGCCATCTCGACCTGGCGCGTGCCAGGGAGGGCGGGCTGATCGGCGGTCTGTTCGCGATGTTCGCCAAACCCGAACGCCCGCCCGAAGGGGATCTCATCAAGACCGGATCAGGCTACGAAGTGCGGCTCGCGGACCCACTCGACCTCGCTTTCGCACGCGATCGGATCGATGTCCAACTGCGGGCCTTAAACGAACTCGTGCGCCGAGCGGATGGCCAGATCCGGTGGGCAAGAAGCGTGGATGAAATCGAATCTGGACAACGGGACGGCGCGTTCCTGATGGTGCTGCACATGGAAGGCGCGGAGGCGATTGGTGCCGATCTCGATAATCTGGAGACGCTTTACGCGGCCGGCATGCGCTCGCTCGGGCTGGTCTGGAGCCGGCCGAATATTTTCGGGCACGGCGTGCCATTCGCCTATCCGCGATCGCCGGATACCGGGCCGGGCCTGACGGCGGCGGGAAAGGACCTGGTCCGGGCCTGCAACCGGTTGGGGATCATGGTTGACGTGTCACATCTCAACGAGCGGGGCTTCTGGGATGTCGCGGCGCTGAGCGACGCGCCTCTGGTCGCTACCCACGCCTGCGCCCATGTGGTTTGCCCGTCGACGCGTAATCTGACCGACCGGCAGCTTGATGCGATCCGCGCCTCGAACGGCGTTGTCGGATTGAACTTGTGTGTGAATGACGTGCGCCCTGACGCGCAGCTGGACGCGGACATGCCAATCGATACGGTCGTGGATCATCTCAGCTATCTGGCGGATCGTCTTGGCGAGGACTGTCTGGCCCTTGGGTCGGACTTTGACGGTGCGGTGATGCCAAGTCCGATCAAGGACGCCAGCTTCCTGCAGCATCTCGTCGCGGCGCTGCGCGCACGCGGCTTCGGTGATGTCGCGTTGCGCAAGCTTTGTATGGCGAACTGGCTTCGGGTGTTCCGCCTGACGTGGCGATGATCTGGCGGGCGACGTATTATCGGCTGGCGGAATGGAAAGCTTTTTGGAGGCGCTTGAAAAGGGTCGTGGGCGTGCTCAGCTAGATGAAAAAGCTAGATGGATGCCTGTCATGGATACGATCAACTTGTTCGACGCCAAAAACCGGCTGAGCGCTCTGGTCGATCAGGTCGAGGCGGGGCAGGAAGTCACGATCACCCGGCGTGGCAAGCCTGTCGCACGTCTCGTGCCCGTCATGGCCGAAAGCGCGCGCGGGCGCGAAGTTGTCCGGAAACTCCGAGCTCTGCGGCAAGGTATCGCGCAGCGTGGGGAAATTTTCAGCTGGGACGAGCTGAAGGCATACCGGGATGAAGGCCGCCGGTAATGCACTGTGTGCTGGATAGTTCGGCAGCACTCGCCTGGGTCCTGCCGGGCGAGGCAACCGCCGCCACCGAAGCGCTGCTGGCTGAGGTTGGGGATCTAGGGGCAACAGCACCTGGTCTGTGGCCGTTGGAGACCGCGAACGTCCTGTGGCTGTCCGAGCGGCGAGGACGGATCACGTTGGCGGAGCGGACCCAGGCGCTGGCGCTGCTGGCGGAACTGCCGATCCGGATCGATGAACGAACCGCTTCGCTGGGGTTCGGCGCGATCTCGGCACTCGCGTCCGGCAAGGACCTGACGGTTTATGACGCCTGCTATCTGGAGCTGGCATTGCGCCTCGACTTGCCGCTGGCCTCGCTTGACCGCGGATTATGCAAGGCAGCCTTGACCTGCGGCGTACGGTTGATTGGTACGTCCTGACCCGGTGGCGGTGTTGGCGTCGATGTTCGCGGCAGATCGGCCGGGTCGCAACCGGAGCGCTCTTAAATACGTTATCGGGTCTGTCATCACGGCGGGATCATTCCAATGAGCATGTTCGGTTCAATCATGTCGAAGATCTTCCACTCCGGCGGTGGGACGGCGACGGAGACCGGCGAACCCGCCGCCACCGGGTCTGCCGCAACGAATGCGCCGTCGGCTGCGACAAACGCGCCATCCGCTGCACCGCCCACGGAGCAGCCCGCGCCACCGGCGACGCAGGTCAGCAGCGATCCGGTTGATGTCGAGGCGGTGCTTTCGAAGATGGCCTCGGGAAAAGGTGGCGGCGGGAACTGGCAGAGCTCGATCGTCGACCTGTTGAAGCTGCTCGACCTCGACTCCAGCCTCAATGCCCGCAAGGAACTTGCCAACGAGTTAAACATCCACGTTGGCGGCGACGGCACGGCTGAGGAGAACATCGCCTTGCACAAGGGCGTGATGCAGAAGCTGGCCGAAAATGGCGGCAAGGTGCCGGATAGCATGAAGGGCTAAGGCGGCCGGTAGCGTATCGAGACGCTTTTTCGTCTGAGATCAGACGGTGCACCCTTCTGGCCGGGGAGAAATTGGTGAAGCGGCATCGCTCGGCGGATCAGTATAGTGATCAGCCGGCAAGTGCGCCGGCGACCGCGCCACTCATGCAGGTCGCCAGCGTGCCCGACAGAATGGTCCGCAATCCTAGCGCAACCACTTCCGGCCGCCGGGCGGGAACCATAGCACCCAGGCCGCCGATGACGATCCCCAGGCTGCCGAAATTAGCAAAGCCGCATAGCGCATAGGTCAGGATCATCCGGGTGCGCGGTGAAAACGCGTCGACCGGCATCCGGGAAAAGTTCAGGTAAGCGACAAATTCGTTCAGGACGGTCTTTGTCGCCATCAGCATCGATGCCGCCGCCGTCTCCTGCCACGGCACGCCGATCAGCCACATCACCGGACGAAAGGGCAGCGCGAACAGCCGCTGCAAGGTCACCGCGGCACCATCCCAGTTCGGCAACAGCCCCAGAGCCATATTGGTCAGCGTGACCAGCGCCACCGTCACCAGCAAGGTGGCGATGATAGCCGCCAAGATCGGCACGCCGTCCATCGTCCCTTTGACCAGGGCATCCAGGCTGCTGACAGGCGGGTCGTCAACGACCAGTTGGCCCTCGGTTCGCTCGGACGCATCGAACGGCACCATCAGCGCGGCGACCGCCAATCCGGCTGGCGTGCTGATGATAGAGGCGATCAGGATGTTTCCCAACGCATTGGGAACGAAGGGCCCCAGGAACGAGGCGTAGATGATCATCACCGTGCCGGCGACACCCGCCATGCCGCAGGTCATCAGGGCGAACAACTCGCCGCGCTGCATGCGTATCAGATAGGGACGCACCAGCAACGGTGCCTCGATCATGCCGACGAACACATGCACCGCCGCGCCAAGTGCGAGCGGGCCGCTGATGCCCATGGTTCGGCGCAGCAGCCAGGCGAACGTGGCGGTGAGCCGTTGCAGCACGCCCCAGTAGAACAGCAAGGACGCCAACGCGCTGATCGTCAGCACCAACGGCAGCGCCTGGAACGCCAGGATGAAGCTGGCGCCCGGATGCGTCTCCACGAACGCCGCCGGGCCGCCGGCCAGATAGCCGAACACGAACTGGGTGCCGACCAGGGTTGCCGCATGCAGCGCGTTCGCCGCGTCGTTCAGCCAGAGCATCGCCTTGTCAGCACCTGGGATCCCGATCAGCAGCAGCGCGAAAGCGATCTGCAGACCGACACCGCAGACCACGGTGCGCCATGGGACCCGGCGCCGGTCCTCGCTGCACAGGAACGCCAGCAGCAGCAAGGTCCCGAGGCCCAGGACCGCATGGAGCATCCCGCTCAGGCGGCGGGCTTCTGGTTGAACGGATAGTAGGCGGGGAATTCGCCCACCGCGCTCATATCGACTTCGACCATGGTCAGCCCTTTGATCGCCAGTGCCTTGGCGACTGTATCGCCAAATGTATCGGCATGCGAGCAGCGGAAGTAGGGAATCTCGGACAAGGCAGCCAGCTTTTCGAGATCGGGGCTTTCGAGATCGGCATAGAAACGACGTCCCTGGGCCGTTGCGTCCTGGATGCGTTTGATCACGCCGTAGCCGCGATCGTTCATCACGATGACCACCATGTCCAGATTTTCCTGCACCGCCGTCCAAAGCTCACCGACGTTGAGGAAGAAGCCGCCGTCGCCTGTCATGACAACCGTCTTGCGGTCGCCTGCCGCCGCCGCCGCGCCGATACCCAGACACAGTCCCTGGCCGATGCCGGCACCTACCGGATAGACGTTCTGGTTCGGCGCGTTCAGCGGGAACACGCGGTTGCCCCAGGTGGTGTTGTTCTGGGTCACGTCGCGTGCCCAGATCGCGTCCTTCGGCATGATCTTGCGTAACTGCCCGCTGAACGTGCCATAGGCGCCCAACGTGTCGATGAACACCTTCTGTGCGTCGCGCTTCAGCCCGGCGAATTCCTCCTTGTAGCCGGCGGCGACCTGCAACTTGCCCTCGATCCGGCTGACCAAGGCGTCCAGCGTCGCCTTGGCATCGCCGCAGACGAAGTACTGGCTGGCATAGGTCCTGCCGTTGGCGAGCGGGTCGGCGTCGATCTGAACGCGGTTTTCCGGCAACCTGACATTGAAGTCGTTGGTTTCGTGCCCGCGCACGCGGCAACCGACGATCAGGCACAGATCGACCGTCCTGTAGAAATCGGCCACGATCGGCATGCCGCTGCCGGTCAGCCCGCCAAGGTTCCTGGGATGGTCCTCGGGGACTGTCCCGCGGCCGTTGAAGCTGGTCACCATGCCGAAGCCCAGGTCCAGCAGCTTCGCCGCCGCGCCGCCGGCCTGTTTCGCACCGTTGCCCAGCCACAGCAGCGGCCGCTTCGCGGCGATCACCCGGGCCGCCAGTTCGTCCAGTTCCGCGGCGCCTGGAACCCGCGGCGTCGGCAGCGGCAGCACGAAATTGTCCAGCGTGGCCGGCCGCTCGATCCTGACCCGTTGCAGGTCGATCGGGATCTCGACGCTGACGGGTCCCATCGGGGCACTCAGAGCCTCCACCGCCGCCTGGGTCAGCACGCCCAAGGCATTCTGGGCCGAGCGGATGCGGTAGGCGGCTTTGCAGACTGATGCCATCATACCGAGCTGGTTGACCGGGTCGTGCACGGTGCCCTGGGCACGGTCGACGAACTTCGTCGCGGTCTGGCCGGTGATGTGCAGCACCGGCGAGCCGGCGAAGCGCGCCTCGATCAGGCCGCCGATGGTGTTCGCCGCGCCTGGGCCGGTGGAGGAGAAGATGACGCCCAGTCCTTGACTGACGCGCGCATAACCGTCGGCCATGTGGGCGCCGCCGAGCTCACCGCGCGCCATCATGAAGCGGATGGTGTTGCGCCGGCCGATCGCGTCCAGCATCGGAATGTTGTGCACCGAGGCGATGCCGAACACGGTGGTGACGCCGCACGCGGACAGGAACTCGGCGACGAGATCGCCGACGGTGTAGTCACTGGCCATGTTTTCAAACGCTCCGCTGAAGACGGATGAAGCTGAAACAGTCGTGCCGTCGCGTCAACGGCGGCGGTCGGTTGTGATGGCGTTGCGAAGCGACACCGCACCGTGATCGAGATCACCTTGACCTTCCACAGTGGACAGCTACCCAGAGATCTGCGATGCGCGTCGAAGCATGGCCTGAGCCAGCAGAGCCAACCCTGAACCAGGAGAACCTCCCTTTGACTGACCGAAACTCCGCGCTGAGTCCTGATCGCCGGCGGTTTGTTCAGGGAGCGGCGGCCTTGGGCGCGGCGGCGGCTTTTGGCCTTCGTTCGACGTCCGCGTTCGCTTTCACCGGCACCGGCCAACCGCCGGTCCTGTCCGGCAACCGGTTCGATCTTCGCCTCGATCGCATGACGGTCAACAAGACGGGGACGCCTTCCTGGGCCAACGCCATCAATGGCGGCGTACCCGGCCCGGTGCTGCACTGGCGACAGGGTGACGTCGTGACGCTGAACGTCACCAACAACCTTCCGGTGATGACCGGTATCCACTGGCACGGGATCATCCTGCCCAACCCGATGGATGGGGTGCCCGGACTCGAGTTTCCGGGCATCCAACCGGGCGAGACCTTCACCTATCGCTTCCCGGTCCTGCAGAGTGGCACCTACTGGTACCACAGCCATATGGGTTATCAGGAACAGAAGGGCGTCTATGGCGGGCTGATCATCGAGCCGGATGGCGAGCCGCTGGTGAAGGCCGATCGCGACTACCCGGTCGTGCTCAGCGACTGGATGGACGGCGATCCGCTGGTGGTCGCCAATGAGCTCAAGCAGAACAGCGACTACTACAACTTCCGGCGGCGGACGCTGGGCACGTTCATCTCGGATGCGCGGCAGAGCGGATTGGGCGCAACGGTCGCCGAGCGGCAGCGCTGGGGCACTATGCGGATGGACCCGTCCGGCCTCGCGGAACCGACAGGCGCGCTCTATACGTATCTGATGAACGGGGCGCCGCCGGCCGGCAACTGGACGGCGCTGTTCAGACCCGGCGAGCGGGTGCGGCTGCGTTTCATCAACGCCTCCGCGATCAGCTACTATGATATCCGCATCCCCGGGGTAACCATGGAGGTCGTGCATGTTCACGGCAACGACGTGGTGCCGGTCGTGGTGGACGAGTTGCGCATCGGGGTCGCCGAGACTTACGACGTCATCGTCGAGCCGCGCGAGAACCGCGCCTACACGATCTTCGCGCAGGACGTGGAGCGCAGTGGTTACGCCCGCGGCACGCTCGCCCCGCGAATGGGCATGGAAGCCCCGGTCCCGGCGATGGACCCGCGCCCGTTGCGCAGCATGGCCGACATGGGCATGGGGATGATGAAGAAGCAGATCGGCGCCTCGCACCCGGATGATACCAGGATCGGCGGCATCATGGGCATGATGGCACCCAAAGTTCCGATCGCCGACCGCGCGGGTGAGCGGCCGATGCGGCCGAACACCCCGGACAACCCAGCGATGGGGGTCGAGGTGCAGTCGAATGCCCGGATGGTGACCACGCGGCTCGATCTGCCGGGCGATGGCCTGAACCTGCTCGATCGCCGGGTGCTCGCGCTGGCGGAGCTGCGATCCGTCCATCCCGGTGTCGATCCGCGCCCACCGGGCCGCGAGATCCGGCTGCACCTGACCGGCAACATGCAGCGGTTCATCTGGGGGTTTGACGGGAAGAAGTTCAGCGAGGTCGGGCCGATCGACGTGAAGCTTGGCGAGCGGTTCCGCCTGCGATTCATCAACGACACGATGATGAGCCATCCGATCCACCTGCACGGCATGTGGATGGAGCTGGAGAATGGCGGCGGCGCGCACAGGCCATATCTGCACACGATCAACGTCAAGCCGGCCGAGGATGTCAGTCTGCTCGTCACCCCGCTGGCGACCGGGCAGTGGCCGCTGCACTGCCACATCCTTTACCACTTCGAGGCCGGCATGTTCCGCACCCTGCGCGTGCTGCCGGCATGACGTCGGCGGTGGCGGCCGGGCGGCTGGCCGGACTGGCCGCCGCGTTGCTGGTCTTTGCTGTCGTGCCGGCTGGTGCGCAGGTGATCGGCACAGGGCTTTCATCCGATACGCTGAATGGGGCAGCGCCCTACGGCAGCCCGATCCGCGACAACCGGGTTTATGTGCATGGCGTCCTCAACCAGTTCGAAGGACGGGTCGGCGATGGCAACTACTTCCGTTGGGATGGCGAGGCCTGGGCCGGCGACGACTGGAATCGCATATGGCTGAAGTCGGAAGGGCGGGACAACGTCGATCGCCATGGCAAGGTCTCGGACGGCGATCAGGAAGCACTCTACGACAGGCCGATCAGCCGTTATTTCGACGTGCAGGCGGGCGTCCGATACGACCTCGACGACGGCCCCGGCCGGACCTGGGCGGCGCTTGGCATCGAGGGACTGGCGCTCGACTTCTGGAATGTCGAGGCGACCGTCTACGCGAGCGACCAAGGCCATTACGCGTTGCGAACCAACGCCTACTACGACCTGTACCTGACGCAGCGCCTTATTCTGCAACCGCAGTTCGAGACCAACTGGTACACCAAGGAGGATCGTAGCCGAAGCATCGGTGCTGGGTTGTCGGACATCGATGCGGGGTTTCGTCTACGGTATGACATCACGCGCAAGTTCGCTCCCTACATTGGGGTTGCCTATCAGCGGGCTTTTGGCGGCACGGAGGGGCTGACCCGCGAGCAGGGCGGTCGCGTGAACGACGTTCGCTTTGTCTTCGGCATCCGCCTTTGGTACTGATGCACGAGTTCCCGTAGTTTGAGAGAGCGATTGGCTTCCGAGGTTGGTTTCAACCTCGGACGATCGCGCTTCAGGGCACCGCGCCGGATTCCACCGTATTGCCGGGCTGGCTTCGCAGCGTGCGGTGCAGTTGGTCGCACGCCGTGCTCAGGTCGTGGTCATTGCCGGCAGGGCTAGTCTGCCGGGGAACCTGACGACAGCGGTCCAGCATCGCCTGCAGGTTAGGTGCCTGATTGTCTCCGAGGTAGGTTGAAACGCCAGCGGTTCCGACGCCACGAAGGGCGGCGCCCTGTCGCGGCGGCTGGCTGGCGCAAGCCGTAACGCTCAGCGCGGCCAGCACAGCCACGGGTCCCGCCAGCCTTGTCCGCCGTCTCGTGCTCACCATGCATGCACCTTTGTCGTTTGGAAGCGACATTGTGCGCTGGCCCTTCCTGCTGTGGAAGCCCGCGGGCTGGCACCAACATCAGGGACTGTCGGGGCTTGTCAAAGCCGCATGGCCGAAGCAGGCTTTGGCGCAAAATCGGCGCGCATCGCGTGCGGGGGGAGACAATGGTGCTTATCCATCATGTGGTGACAGGCGAGGGGCGGCCCCCGGTCGTGTTGGTGCACGGCTTTGGCTGCGCGCACGGCGATTGGGACGCTCAGGTCGCGTATCTGTCGCCGCGTCACCAGACCATCGCTGTCGATCTGCGAGGACACGGGGCCAGTCCAGGATCGGCGGCGGAATGCTCGATCGAGCGTTACGGCGCCGATGTGGCCGAGGTCATGCGGGCACTGGCGCTGCCGACGGCGGTACTGGTCGGCCACAGCATGGGCTGTCGCGTGGTCACCGAGGCGGCGTTGCAGGCGCCCGAGCGGACGGCTGGTGTGATCTTGTTGGACGGCAGCCAGTTCGCCGCGCCGATGGAGGCTGTGCTGAAGGCGCGTTTCGCCGAAGCGGGCGGCTACGCGATGGTGGTCAAGGAGCTGTTTACCGAGATGTTCACGGCCCGCAGCGACCCTGCGGTGGTCGCGGCGGTGATCGAGCGCGCCGAACGGTTGCCGGGGCCGGTCGGGGAGAAAATGCTGACCGACATGCTGCGCTATGACGTCGGGCGGCTGTCGGCTTCCCTGGCCAGTCTTCGCGTCCCGGTCATGGCGGTGCAATCCACCTACACCAATGAAAAGCGCGAGCGGCGGCCGCTGCGTGCCGGGCAGGCGACGCCGTACCTGGACATGCTCCGCACCAATATACCGCCGGTTCGGATGGAGATCATCGCGGACACCGGTCATTTCCCGCAGCTTGATGAGAGCGAGCGGACGAACGCCCTGATCGAAGGCTTTGTCGGGGACTTGTCGTCGGGTTGAGCCCGGATGGCTGGCCGGGCTGGGACACCGGCGTGGCTAGCGCTCGGGGATTCTGATCGAGCAAACGATCCAATTGCATTATCATAACGTAACAGCCTTGGAACGGTGCCGTTGATCGGACCGGCTGATGAACCGTGTCGCCACGCCTGGAACCACAGCGAGAACGGAATGCAATTGAACAGGCTGGTACCAGCTTTCGCGCTGGCGATCGTGCTCGGTGGCTGCGGTTCCCGCCAGATCGGCCAGTTCGCCGGCGGCTATCCCTCGATGTCGCCGGCGGATTGGATGGTCGGAACGGTTGACGGCTATGGCATCATCGTCGACCGGTTCGGTTCGGTGAAAAGTCAGTTCCATGCCTACGAGGTGGGCACGTGGGATCCGGTCACGCGGACGGTCACGCTAGTGGAGCATGTCAGCTACTTGCAAGGCAGCACTGACCCGCCAACCGATCGGACCTGGCATTTCGTCGAAGGCACGACCGGCCACTGGACGGGAACCGCGGCGGACGTGATCGGGACGGCGGTGGGGGAACAGGCGGGCAACGCATGGCATCTGGTGTTCCACCAGAAACTGCCGGTGGGTGGGCATCAGGTCGCGGTGACCGTGGATGACTGGCGGTGGCGCGAGGCGGACGACGTGGCCGTGGATTCCTCGACGATATCCAAGCTCGGGATTACCCTCGCCACAGCGCAGATCGCATTTGTACGCGCGGACTGATCCGCGTCCGGTGATCAATCATGCCTGATTTTAGCATGAGGATTATGGGCTAGCGCTATAGACATAAAGCATTATTGTGAACTGTTCGGCGCCAGGGTCGTGCAGCTGAGCCAGCGTCGATGCTACTGTCCTGGATCAGAAGTTCGCTGTGGTGCGCGAGCCTCTGATCCAGAACATGCGCTGTTTATTTTCAGAGGCCTGCCTATCCTCGCGTCTGTCGCTAGAGCATTTTCAGCCTGACTGTGCAGACCGAAAATGCTCTCTCCCTTTGTTTGATCGGATGATTCACACGCCTTTGAACGATCCGCTCAGCGTGATCATGCTCTAGAGGCGACGAATTTCGCGGGCAGAACGCTACCGCCCCGGCGTTATTGGCGCGCAGTTCGTGCGGCCGGATGCGACGCAGTCCTGGATCGCGGTGGCATGCCGCAGCTGCTGCATCACGAACAGCACGCCCAGGATCAGCACCACGATCAAGCCCAGCCCGACCACCGCCCGCCAAGGCGAGGGTTTGGGGTCTTGCTCAGCCATCGCGCCCTTCCTCGACCGCATGGCATGCGACCCGCACATCGCCCGCCCTCACATGCACCGGCTTTTCCACCCGGCATCGCTGGTTCGCAAGCGGGCAGCGCGGGTGGAACGCGCAGCCCGGCGGCGGTGCGGTCGGACTGGGCAGTTCGCCTCCGACCGGCGTCCGCGCTCGCCCGATCTGCTCCAGATCCGGGATCGCGTCGAGCAGTAGGCGAGTGTAGGGATGGCGTGGACGCCGGAAGATGTCGTCGGCCGGACCTTGTTCAACGATGCGCCCGAGGTACATCACCCCCAGCTGGTCGGCCATATGGCGCACCACCGCCAGGTTGTGGCTGATGAACAGATAGGTCAGACCAAGCCGCCGCTGCAGGTCGCGCATCAGGTTGAGAATCTGCGCCTGGACCGAAACGTCCAGCGCGCTGGTAGGCTCGTCGCACACCAGGAAGTCGGGCTCGCTGGCCAGCGCGCGGGCGATCGAAATGCGCTGGCGCTGCCCGCCGGAGAACTCGTGCGGGTATTTTTCGCCGTCCCGCACCGTCAGGCCAACATTCGCCAGCAGCGCGCCGACCCGGGCTTGCGCCTCGTTTGGGCGCGTGGCCAGCCGGAACGCCCGGATTGGTTCAGCAACGATATCACTGACCCGCCATCTTGGGTTCAAGGACGCATACGGGTCCTGGAAGATCATGTTCATGCGCCGCCGTAGCGCAGGCTGAGCGCGTGCCGAGGACAGCGGCTGGTTCTCAAACAGGATGTCGCCGTCACTGGGTTCGTACAGCCCAACCGACAGGCGGGCGATGGTGGATTTGCCGCAGCCGGATTCGCCCACCAGGGCGAACGTGGTGCCCGCCGCGATCACGAACGAGACGTCGTCAACGGCCCGCAAGCGGCGCCTGGGTTCGCGGGTGAAGGCGCGTTGCAGAAACGGGCGGGAGACATCGAAAAAATGCGAGACCGCGACGAGCTCCAGCGTTCTCGGCTCAACCATTGGCGTGCAACCAGCAGGCGGCCCGCGTCAGGCCGGCGTCCAGCAGTTCGGGCTGTGCCTGGGTGCAGCGGTCGAACACCCGGGGGCAGCGCGGATGGAAGCGGCAGCCGTGCGGCATCGCGTCCAGCCGCGGCATCGCGCCATCGATCTGACGCAGGCGGTCCGCGCGCTGCTCCAGCGACGGGATGCTGGCCATCAATCCGTCGGTGTAGGGGTGCGCCGGTTGGCGGATGACGGCCGCGACGGGACCGACCTCGACGATGCGGCCGGCGTACATGACGGCGACGCGATTGGCGGTCTCGGCGATCACCCCCATGTCGTGGGTGATCAGCATCACCGCCGTGGCGTGATCGCGGGTCAGATCCTTCAGCAAAGTAATGATCTGCGCCTGGATCGAGACGTCTAATGCGGTGGTCGGTTCGTCCGCGACGATCAGGGCGGGTTCGGCGCACAGTGCCAGCGCGATCACCACACGTTGCCGCTGGCCGCCGGAAAATTCGTGTGGATAGGCGTCGATACGCTGGGCGGCGGCAGGGATGCCGACCCGGTCGAGCCAGCCGATCGCGCGGCGCCGAGCCTCGGTGTTAGACAGCCGGGCGTGAGTCTGCATGGTTTCTGTCAGCTGGCGGCCGATGGTGTAGAGGGGGTTGAGCGTCGTCAGCGGGTCCTGAAAGATCATGCCGATGCGACGGCCCCGGATGCGGCGCAGCGGTTCGGGGGGCAGATTATCGATGCGTTGGCCGTCAAGCAGGATCTGCCCCGAAGCGATGCGGCCGGGGCGTTCCAGCAGGCCAACGATAGCCGCCCCCGTCAGCGACTTGCCGGCACCGGATTCGCCGACGACGCCCAGGATCTCACCGCTGTCTATCGTGAAGGACACGCGATCCAGCGCGCGCAGGGTGCCGTGGCGGGTGGGAAATTCAACCGTCAGGTCCTGGACCTCCAGCAGCGTCATTGTCGCCAGCCCATCATCGCAGCCGCGGATTGAGCGCGTCGCGCAGCCAGTCGCCCAGCAGGTTGATCGCCAGCACCATCAATACAAGTGTCAGGCCGGGGAACACGCTGACCCACCACTGGCCGGAGAACAGGAAGTCGTCACCGAAGCGGATCAATGTTCCCAACGAGGGCTGCGTGGGCGGCAGGCCGACACCCAGGAACGACAGCGTGGCCTCGGTGATGACCGCCGATCCAAGCCCGAGCGTGCCGATAACCATGACGGGGCCGATGACGTTGGGCAGGACATGGCTCAGCATGATGCGCCACGAGGGGACGCCGATGACCCGTGCGGCCATGACGTAGTCCTTGTTCCGCTCGACCAGGGTGGAGCCGCGGACGGTGCGGGCGAAGTTGGGCCACAGGCTGATGCCGATGGCGAAGATGATCACGTAGATCTGCAATGCCTCGCGCATGGTGCGCGGCAACGCGGCGCTGATCACGCCGTCGACCAAAAGCGCTGTCAGGATCGAGGGGAAGGTCAGCTGCACATCGGCGACGCGCATCAGGATGCTGTCGGTGATGCCGCCGGCGTAACCCGCGGTCAGGCCGATGGCGATCCCGACGACGATCGCGAAGAGCACCGACAGCAGGCCGACCAGCAGGCTGACGCGCATGCCGTACATGATCGCCGACAGGACGTCGCGGCCCTGGTTATCGGTGCCAAGCACGTTGGACCAGTCGGCATCCTGCATGAAGATCGGCGGCTTGAGGCTGTCCATCAGCGACAACGAGGCCACGTCCATCGGATCATGAGGTGCTATCAGCGGCGCGAACACGGCGGCGATGATCAGGATCAGTGCCAGGGCGGCGGCGGCCAGCGCCACCGGCGAGGTACGGAAGTTGTAGGCCAGATCGCTGTTCCAGGCCCTGGTGACACGTGAAGGGGCGACAAGTGATGGAGGGACACGCCATGGGGCGCGCATCAGCGGCGCGCCCTCAGCCGCGGATCAACCGCGTGATACAGCAGATCGACGATCAGGTTGATCACCACGAAGACCAGCGCGATCAGCATCAGATAGGCGGACATCACCGGGATATCCGCCACCTGAACCGATTGCACCAGCAACAGGCCCATGCCGGGCCACTGGAACACCGTTTCCGTGACCAGTGAGAACGCAACGATCCCGCCGAACTGCAGGCCGATGATGGTGATCACCGGGACCAGGGTGTTTTTCAGCGCGTGGCCAAAGTTGATGGTCCGGCTGGTCAGGCCGCGGGCGCGGGCGAACTTGATGTAGTCGGTGCGCAGGACCTCCAGCATCTCGGCCCGCACCAGGCGCATGATCAGGGTCATCTGGAACAGCCCCAAGGTGATCGACGGCAGGATCAGCGACTTGATCCCCGCCCAGGTGGTGAAGCCGGTGGTCCACCAGGCGCCGACATGAACCACCGGTCCGCGGCCGAAGCTGGGCAGCCAGCCCAGCCAGACCGAGAAGCACAGGATCAGCAGAATCCCCAGCAGGAACGTCGGCAACGACACGCCGATCAGGCTGGTGACCATGAACAGCCGCGACAGCAGCGTGTTGCGGTGGATGCCGGTATAGACGCCCATCGGGACGCCGATCGCGAAGGCCAGCACCGACGCGGTGATCGCCAGTTCCAAGGTCGCCGGCAGCCGTTCGGCGATCAGGCTGGAGACCGGCTGGGCGAGGCGGTAGCTGATGCCGAAATCGCCGTGCAGCGCGAGCCACAGGAAGTGGCCGTACTGCACGAAGAAGGGCTTATCGAGGCCAAGCTGCTTGATCAGCGCCAGCCGTTGCGCCTCGGTATGGTCCTGCCCGAGCAGAATGTTGACCGGATCGCCGACGTAGGCGAACAGGGCGAAGGCGATGAAGCCGACGACAAGGAGGACGGGAATGGCCTGGAGCAGCCGTGAAGCGATGACACCGAACATACGGGCGGCGAATAAGGCGGATTGGCGGGCTGTTGCCAAGGGGGGAATTGCGGCTGGGGGATTCGCGGGTGGGCCAATTCGGGTGTTTTTCTCGCGCCGGACGCAGGCGCTTCCCGCGGGGCGGTGAGTTTGTTGTCGCGGCGTTGCAATTGATGGGTAGTGTGCGCCGGCTTGCGATAGAGGTCGGGCGCAACATCCATGCCAAACCCCAGGTGACGTCTTGAAACCAGTTACGGGACATAGTCAGTCTGGCCCGCTTCCGGTGCCGCCGGGCGGCGCGTCGGCTTCGCGCCAGGGTTTGCGGCTGGCGGTGTTGACCGCAGCGATCGCCGGCGCGCTGGCCGGGGCGGTTCTGTCGATGCTGCCGGCGCTGCTTCTGGGTTTGGTGACGATGTTCTACAACGGCACCGGAGGGATCCTGATCTTCCTTGGCAGCCTGATCCCCGCCCTGCCGCATCCCGGTGGTGTCGGGCATGGCGCCTCCGCGCTGCCGGTTTTTCAGCGACTTGACAGCAACCCGACGACCGTCATTTTGCGTTCGGTCGCGGCGACGGCTTTATGCGCGATCGCCGCTGCGTCGATGATGGCGGCTTACCGGCGGGAACGTGATGGCCGGTTTTGGCTGGTCGCGGGCGTGTGCGGCGTGCTGGCCGCGGTTGGCGGCGGGCGCCTGGTCGCGTTCTGTGTGATGCCCGCGGTCGCGGCCAGTGTCGGGTATCTGGTTCAGCGCACGATGCGCCGCGGGGTGAGGCTGAGCTGATGACCGCCGCCGTGCCGCAGGTCTGGTGAATGGAACCTGGATCTGTGGTAAGCACCGGTGTCAGGAGGGTCGCGAGATGGCTGACCCAGCGTTGCAGCCGTGGACGGTTGCTCAGTTCTTTGCGTGGCAGGCCGGCCAGACGGAGCGTTACGAGCTTGTGAGCGGGGTTCCGGTTCGCCTGATGGCCGGTGCCCGCAACGTCCACGACGACATCGTGGTCAACCTGCTGGCAGAGTTGCGTGGACAGCTGCGCAGGAGCGGCTGTCGCCCGTTCACCGGTGACGGCAGCATCGAGACGCTGCGCAGTCAGATCCGCCGCCCGGATCTGGGTGCTGATTGCGGGCAGCGCGATCCGGATGGGCTGAAGGCAGCGTTGCCTCGCATGGTCGCCGAGGTGCTGTCGCCCTCCACACGCGATTTCGACACATTCGAGAAGCTGGCGGAATACAGGCAGGTGGAGAGCCTGGACTACATCATGGTGGTGGAGCCTAACGCGCCGGAGGTCGTGGTCTGGTCACGGACCACGGGCCGCACCTGGGTTCGCGAAGTGCTGGAAGGGCTTGATCGTGCTGTGGACATGCCCGGGATTGGGGTCACGCTGGCGCTGGCGGAGATTTATGACGGGGTGGTGTTCCCGGTAAGGCCCCGGCTGGTCAGTCGCGAGGAGGCACAGACGGAAGCTGGCTCCTCGGGCATTGAAAACCTGACACTCCCGCCGGCCGCGCTGGAATGAGATTCCTGAGGTCAATCGCCTGCCTTTTGAGGGACGGATGTTCAGACCAAACTGCTCAGGCTTGATTGAGGTAGACCGTGCGAAGACTTGGAAGCTGTTGGTGGAAACGCTATTCTTTCGTCGCAGTGGCTGTGAGGCCGCAACGGCATTGCCTCATTCTATCGCAGTCGACATTCTGACCGGGACGCTGGTGGCTCAATGAGAACTTGTTCCGCAACGCCATCAGGCGGCGGCGTGCCGCATTCCCCAGCGGCGGCGGGCCGACGCGGCGACCACTAGCAGGGGCGCGGCGATACTCATTGCGGCGAACGGCACATAGTCCACCAAGTAACCGATCTTCGCATGGGTGATGTCAGCATGCATCACCGAAAGCACAAAGTCGCGCGCGAAGGCGAGCAGGATGTAGTTCATCCCCAGCACCCGCACCAGGGGCCAGACTGTCGGGCCAAGAACTTTCGCCGGTCCTCCGAAAGACAAGGCGGCTAGCAAATAGGTCCAACCGATCGCCACCATGAAGAAAATGGACAGCGATCCAGTCAGCGGGGAGTGGCCCAAAATCTGATAGAGCCATACGATAAGTCCGATGTGGACCAAATGTGCCGCGGCGAAGGCCAGACCGAATTCGCGACCCCGCAATGCCAGCGGTGCGAAGGCTGGTCCGAACAGCACGACCATTGCCCTGCCTGAATAAGCCAACCAGAACAGCAGGAAAGACCAGCGCGCTGTTACCCGAAGTGCCGCCCCGATGCTTTTCTGATCTGTCCCGAGCAACACGAGAACGGCTACGGCCAGGGCAAGCGCCACGCCGAACGCCAAGCCCATCCATAGCGCGGGAGAAGAGTTTCGCTTCACGATCGACCGATAAGGAGGTTGATATTGTAGCGATGAAAACTGCGAACTGTCACCCACACCGCGATCACCAAGTCGCGCAGGCGGCTTGATCCAATGACATGAAGACGTTGTCGATAAGCCAAATGGAGTTCATCGGGCGACATGGTCATCCGCATGTTCTCGCCAGTATCGCGAATCAGACAAGCGCGATACGTCGCTGTTCGTCAGAAGTAGCCGATCGACGCGGCGAAGCCCGGCTGCTTGGCGTCTCGCGGTTCTCTGCGATCGGGTACTAGCCGGTCTTCAGGCTCGGACGTTATCCGATCGAAGGCAGCCTGACGCCGGTCACACACGACGCCATGTCAATTCTTTCAGGTCGGGAGTACAAGATCCGCGTCCTCTGTCACGTTCCAGCCAATCTCTACCGCAAAAACCCCGTCGAAATCCACGGCACCGACGCGACAACAACCAACGCCACGACCAGCACCGCCATGTACGGCCAGATCCGCCCGAACGCCTCGTCGCTCGACACCTTGCCGATCAGGCACGTCTGGTAGAACCCCACCCCGAAGGGCGGCGAGAACAGCCCGATCCCCATCGCGAAGATCGCCACGATGGCATACTGCACCAGGTGGATCCCCAGCTGCTGGGCGATCGGGAACAGCAGCGGCCCGAACAGCACCATCGCCGGCAGACCCTCCAGCACGCTGCCCAGCACCACGAACAGCACCATCGACACCGCCATGAACCCGAACTTGCCGCCCGGCAGGCTGGTCATCATGTCCGCTAGGGTCTGCGCGAAGCCCGCCTGGGTCAGCGACCAGGCCATGGCACTCGCGGTGCCGATGATCAGCAGGATGGCACCGGACAAGGTCGCTGTCTCGACCAGGATCGGCACCAGCCGGCGCCAGTCGAAGCAGCGATAGACCACGATGCCGACGACGATGGCATAGACAACGCCGACGGTAGCCACCTCGGTCGCGGTGGTAATGCCGGCCAGCACCGCGTAGCGGATCACGAACGGCAGGATCAACGCCGGCACCGCGATCACGAACAGCCGCGCCACCTCACGCGCCACCGGCCGCGCCGCGCTCGGGCGTTCATGCCGAGTGCGGAAGAACACCAGCCCCGCCAGCCCGATCGCGGCGAATGCCGCCGGCAGCAAACCGCCGTCGAACAGCGCCGAGATGGACACCCCAGTCACCGCGCCGACGATGATCAGCACCAGGCTGGGCGGGATCGTCTCCGACATCGCCGCCGACGCGGCCAGCTGCGCCACCAGCTCGCCGGGTGCCGATCCGCGGTGGCGCATCTCCGGCAACAGCACCGGCGCCACCGCCGCCTGGTCCGCCGCCTTGGAGCCCGATATGCCCGAGATCAGGTACATCGCGACGATCAGCACATAGGACAGGCCGCCGCGGCGATGACCCACCAAGGCGGCCAGGAAATCCACCATCGCGCGGGCGATCCCGGTCATCTCCAGCAGCAGTCCCAGCACGACGAACATCGGCACCGCGAGCAACTCGATGGAGGACATTCCCTGGTCCATCTGACCCAGCACGACCGCCAACGGGATGGTGGTGGTGAAGGCGATGTAGCCGAAGGTGGCGATGCCGAAGCTGAAGGCGATCGGCACGCCGATGAAGATGCAGACGCCGACGATGCCGATGAAGAAGATCAGCAGATCGGCGTTGCCGAGATCGTCGAATTCCGGCTCCAGCGCCCAAAGGATCAGCCCGATCGCGACGCCGATGCCCAGCACCAGCGCCAGCTCCCGCCAACTGGCGCCGGCGCATAGCCGCCGCATCGCGACGTAGAACAGCAGAGCGAGGGCAACAAGCTGCCCACCGACCTCCCACGAGCCGGGTATCTGCAGGACCGGGGTCAGGATCGCCTGCTGCTGCACCGCATAGGAAATGCCGGGGATCACCAGCGCCGCCGCCACGACCGCGACGATCAGCGCCGACAGGCGTCCGGCGAAGCGCTGACCGCGCGCGCCGATCCGGCCCACGATCACGGTCATGCGCATGTGCTCGCCGCGGCTGAGCGCGATCACCGCACCCAGGCTGACCAGCCACAGAAACAGGATGCCGGCCAGTTCCTCGACCCAGACCAGCGGGCTATCCAGCCCGTAGCGCCAGGCGACGCCGGCGAACAGAATGACGATCTCGATCACCACGAGGACGGCCGCGACGCCCTGTGTCACCAGGTCGATCAGCCGGTCCAACCGCCGCAGCACAGCGCTCGCCGGACTTTACGTGGTCAACCCGGTGGACTTCTCCAGCGCGGACCAGAGCTGGGGGCTGAACTTCGCCTTCCAGGTCTTGTAGAAGCCGGATTTCACCAGCGCCGCCTGGAACAGCGCCTTGTCGGGTGTGGCGAATTCCATGCCCTGGCCTTTCAGTTTCGCTTCCAGCGTGCCGTCCAGCTTCTGGTTGGCCGCGCGTTGCTCCTGCGCCTGGGCGTCGAACGTGTCCTCGATGATCTTGCGGTAGTTCGCCGGCACACCCTTCCAGAACGTGCCGTTCACCAGCAGCCAGTAGCCGACCCACATGTGGTCGGTCATCGAGCAGTATTTCTGCACCTGATAGAATTTCTGCGTCTCGATGTTGCCGAGCGGGTTTTCCTGGCCGTCGACAACGTGGGTCTGCAGCGCGGTGTAAAGCTCCGAGACGTTGATGGTGGCCGGCGCGGCACCCAGGCTTTGGAACAGCGACAGCGAGATCGGGCTGGGCGGGACGCGGATCTTGAAGCCGTGCAGGTCCTCGGGCGTGTTGATCTGCTTGGTGCTGGTGGTGATCTGGCGAAAGCCCTCGTCCCAGATGCGGCGCATCGGGATCAGGCCGGCCTTGGCGATGTCGGTGCGGACGATGTCGCCGACCGCGCCATCCAGCGCGCCCCAGGCCATTTCGGGCGATTTGAACGCAAAGCCGATGTTGTCGATCGCGGCACTTGGCACCAGGGTCGCCAGGATGTTGTCGCCGATCGCCATCATCTGGATCGCGCCGGAGCGCAGGTTGGACAGCATGTGGCTGTCGTTGCCCAGCTGGCTGTTGGGGAAGATCTCGACATCGACCACGCCGTCGGTGGCCGCCTTGATCTTCCTCGCCGCCGCCATGGCGTTGACCGTTGTCGGGTGGTCGGTGGACAGGTCGAGCCCGAACCGGATGACGTAGCGGCGCGCGGCGCTGGCGGGACGGATCGCCGCCGCGCCGGTGGCGACCGCCGCGCCGGTGAGAAACTGCTTGCGGGTCATCAGCCGAACCATGGGTCGATCCTCCGGTGGGATGCAGCCGATGGTGACCGCATCAAGGGAACGACAATCACGCCGGGCGATTTGCGTCAACCAAGCAGCCCCGTCCGGCGGATCAGGCGATCGCCCGACAAATCGACATATCGCCCGAACCGCCATATCCCCCGAGATCGCCCTATCGAATGGGTTGCTGCTCGGCGACAGGTCGAGGCTGTCGTGCGGCGCGTTGTCGTGGCGCGCGGTCCGGTTCGGCCGAATGACCCGTTGATCCGCTTTGTTGGTCCGCCTGTTCGGCCAGCCAATCGCGAAGCTGCCGCACCGTGCGGATACGCAGGCGATCAGGCAGCGCAACGAACCAATGGCCCTCGGCGCAGCGAACCGGCGGGTCGGGCGCGATCTCTGCCAATATGCCGTTGCCCAGCATGTCGACCACCAGGTTGCGATCCACGACCGCCGCACCCATCCCCGCGATCGCCGCCTGCACCGCGAGCGCTCGGGTTTCGAAGGTCAGGGTCGGCGAGGTTGCCGGCCAACCGAGCGCGGCGGCGACCAGCGGCCAGTCTTCCGGCCGGGAGCCGGCGGCGAGGCGCGGCAGGTCTCGCGGATGCAAGTCGGTGCGCAGCAGGCGGGGATTGGTGACCACCACCGGGCAATCGCGGAACAGCAGGCTCGCCTGCAGGCCGGGCCAGCCGCCGCGGCCCCAGCGAATGGCGCAGTCGTACGGTTCAGCGGACAGGTCCACCGGGCGCATGCCGGTGCTGAGCAGCAGCCGCGTGTCCGGATGACGCGACTGGAAGCCGGTCAGCCGCGGAACCAGCCAAAGGGTGAGGAAACTCGACAGTGCCGAGACCCGGACATCGCCGGCCTGATGCCGTGCCTCGGTGACCGCGGCGTCGATCATGTCGAACGCGCCGATGAGCCGGTGGCTGAGCCCGCGCCCGACCTCGGTGAAGCCGGCGCGTCGGCCATCTGCCGTGAACAGAGTGATAGTCAGGGTTTTTTCAAGCTCCCGCAAAAGATGTGACACCGCCGACGGGGTCACATTGAGGGCGCGGGCGGCTGCAGCCAGGCTACCGCGACGGGATGTCTCGGCGAGCGCGCGCAGCGCTCGTAGGGAAGGCGGCGGCATGAGAAATCCTCATGTTTGTGGTTCGCCTTCTCACTACCGCCGGCGCGCCGGTTGCGCCAGGATGACAGGGTCGCTGGGCAAGGAGGCTGGGGATGTTAAAGGCGCATTTCGATCAACTCGCGGCGTATAACCGCTGGGCGAATCGGCGGGTCTACGATGACGCTGCCACGCTGGCGGATGCGGTGCGCAAGCAGGCGGCCGGACTGTTCTTCGGCAGCGTGCACGGGACGTTGAACCATCTGCTGGTCGCGGATTACATCTGGATGCAGCGGTTTACCGGCGAGGGTCCGCTGCCGCAGCGCCTGAACCAGATCCTGCATGAGGATTTCGTTGAACTGCGGATGGCGCGGGAACAGGAGGATGCGCGGATCTGCAATTTTGTCACGGGACTGGAGAACTATCAGCGCGTGATCGCGTATCGGAACTCTTCGGGTAGAGCGTTCCGGCAAGAACTGGGTCCGGCGTTGACCCACTTCTTCAACCATCAGACGCATCATCGGGGGCAGGTGCATGCAGGGCTGACCATGGCCGGGATCAGAGAGCCGACGTCGCTGGACTTGCTGGGGTTGCAGCGGGAAGGGTAGGCGGCCTTGCGCGTTGGTGCCGTGGTCCCGATCGCTGGCGGTTTGCCTGGTTCTCGACCGTCCGCTTCGCCGTCCCAAGGTTGCGATACGAAGATCCCCGGTCCAGGATGCAGCGCGGGCACCGAAGCGCCGCGCTATAAAACACCGGGGAATCGTTCAAAACCATGTCTCGTTTTGCTGGCCTGACGCCGCTTCTGGCTCCCCGATCGGTTGCGGTGCTTGGCGCTTCCTCCGACGCCACGCGGATCGGCGGCCGACCGATTGCCTACATGCGCGCACAGGGGTTCTCAGGCGGCCTTTATCCGGTCAATCCGAACCGGACGGAGATCCAGGGGCTGAAGGCCTACCCGTCGGTCGCGGACCTGCCAGAGACGCCGGACGTGGCGATCGTTGCGGTGCCGGCGGAACTCGCCGCGCCGGCGATCGACGACCTTGCCAGACGCGGCGTGAAAGCGGTGGTGATGTTCACCGCGGGCTTCGCCGAGATGGACGATACAGGCGCGGTGGCACAGGCAAAGATGGTTACCACCGCACGCGCCGCCGGCATGCGCATCCTTGGTCCCAACTGTCTGGGCGTGTTCGACGCTCGTCGGTCATACTACGCAACGTTTTCCTCGTCGTTCGACAGCGGCTGGCCGGTGCCCGGGCGGATCGGTATCGCCAGCCAGTCCGGCGCGTACGGCACGCACCTCTACACGTTGGCGCGCAATCGCGGGATCGGCGCCTCGCTGTGCGTTATGACCGGCAACGAAGGCGACGTGACGGTCGGCGAGTGCATCGGCTGGCTGGCGGAAAATCCCGAGGTCGATGTCATCGCGGTTTATGCCGAAGGGATCCGCGAGGCGCCGGGCCTGATCGCGGCGCTGGAGGCGGCCAGGGCCGCGAAAAAGCCTGTCGTTATGCAGAAGGTCGGGCGCAGCGAGCTGGGCACCAAGGCGGCGAAGTCGCACACCGCCTCGATCGCCGGCGACGATGCCGTCACCGAGGCGGTGATGGCGGAATTCGGTGTATTCCGTGCGCGTAACAGTGAGGAGATGCTGGATATCGCCCATACCGCCACGCGGAAAATCTACCCGGTGAAGAACTCCTTGGGTGTGATCACGGTGTCTGGCGGCGCGGGGGTGCTGATCAGCGACGTGGCGGAAAGCCTGGGGCTGGCAATGCCGGAAATGCCAGCTGAGGCACAGCGGAAATTACGGTCTCTGGTGCCCTTTTGCGCACCACGCAACCCGGTGGACGCAACCGCCCAGGTGTCGAATGACGTGACGCTGGTGAAGACATTTACCGAATCGATGGTGCGCGACGGGGGCTACGCCTCGGTGCTCGGTTTTTTCAGCATGACGGCCTCGTCCCGCCGCTGGCCGCAGATTCGCGAGCAGCTGAATGTGGTGCGGGTAGAAAATCCCGACCGGCTATATGTGCTTTCGGTCATCGTGCCACCCGAGCGTCGCGATGAGTTGGAGGCTGACGGCTGGGTGGTGCACGAGGACCCGACGCGTGCCGTGACCGCGATCGACGCCATGGGTCGTTACGGTGCGGCGTTCGCGGCACCCGCCGTTGATCCCGCGCCGGTTGTGCCCCGGGTGACACTGCCGGCCGCGACCCCGTCGGAAGCCGAGGCGAAACGATTGCTGGCCGAAGCCGGAATTCTGTCGGCACCGGAAGCTGTCTGCGGTTCGGCGAATGACGCCGTTGCCGCCGCCCAAAAGTTCGGTTTTCCGGTGGTGATGAAAATTCTGTCGCCGGACATCGTGCATAAGTCGGAAATCGGCGGTGTCCTGCTGGATATAGCGGATGCCGAAGCCGTTCGTTCCGGTTTCAATCTGCTGCTGCGGCGCGCCAGCACATCGGCTCCGACAGCGCGGATTGAAGGCGTGCTGGTGGCCAAGCAGCTTAAAGGCGGCGTTGAGTGCATCCTGGGCATCCATCGTGACCCGGTGTTCGGCCCGATGGCGATGTTCGGTCTGGGCGGCATCTTTGTGGAGGTCCTGAAGGACGTCGTCTTCCACCGCTGTCCCTTCGGACCCGACACGGCCGAGGCCATGATCCGCTCGATCAAGGGCGCGCCGCTGCTGCTGGGTGCGCGGGGACGCAGACAGGCGGATGTGCCGGCGCTCGCCAAGATGCTGTCGCAGCTGTCGGCCTTTGCCGTCGCGGCGGGCGAGCGGTTGCAATCGATCGACCTGAACCCGGTGTTGGCGATGCCCGAATCGGAAGGCGCCTTCGCGGTCGATGCGGTGATCGAGGTCCGGGAGTCTTCGGACTGAACCCGAGGCGCTGCTCGTGATGCGTGTGACGCTGTCTTGAAGCTCAGGATGCGGGTGTGCGGTTCTCCAGCACGAGATCGAAGGTGATGCAGACAGGATTGCCACCACGCTGAAGCCAGCCTTCGTGCACCCGGCCTTGCATATCCACGACGAGAAGATCCAGGGCGGCCTTGCCGTCCCGAAGAAATCCCGCGCGGACCAGGACCTCGGTCGCGAGGTCATCAACCTGTCCGCCACCGGCAAAACGGGCGCCGATCAGGCTACCAAGACTGCCGCGGACGATTGCATCGCCAATTCCTTGGGCTTCGGCGATGGCCTCGAGCGCCAGGAGAATATCCTCGTTCGGCTTGACCCTGGCAACCAGATCACGGCCGGTGGTCGTTCCGTCCGGTTGAAACAGCGTGAAGTTCGTTTCGGAATCTGGCTTCGATTCCACGCGAATCGTTTTGAAGCCCCAGGCGGTTGCTTCGCCGGGTTCCGCAACGACCGTTTCGAGCGGCAGAATATGGCCGCCGCGGCGGCTGCCATCGGACGCAATCCAAACAGCATGGCAATGGATGGCCGGCTTGCCTTCGGCCCAGCCGAATGTCGCGCTGGCCAGCTCGATCCGGGTGACGCCAGGTGGTGAAAACGGCGCGGTAAAGTAGGCGACATGGGAGTCATCGTCGGCCGGACCAGGCATCACATAACGGAACGGGCTAACGGCTATCCCGCTGAACGTCACGCTACCACACTGGAAACCGGCTTCGACCATCGGCGTGGTGATGGCCTCGTTCAGTGTAATCCCGGGCTTCAGGCGCAGGTGCAGGATCTGTGTGTCGCCGCGGAAGGTGTCGATGCGGCTGGGATGGACCGGGCCTGGCTGTCGCAGTGACCGGATCGTCTGCATGTAAACTCCTGACAGGTTGGTCCACCGGCAGGCTATCCTCCGGTTCAGGTCGGTCAATAGGGTGACAGAATGCTTGTTCTCGTGGTTGGACCCAGCGGCGCGGGCAAGGACACCGTGCTGGGGATGGCGCGTCTGGCGCTGGCCGGCGACGTGCGGTTTCGTTTCGTGCGACGCGTGATCACGCGTCCCGCCGAGGCCGGTGGCGAGGATCATGAGGCGGTATCGGAAGCGGCGTTCGCGCAGCGCCCGTTCGCGCTGCAGTGGCGGGCGCACGGGCTTTCGTACGGCATCCCCCTTGATGTGACGGACGATCTGGCGCGCGGGATCGTCGTCGTGGCGAATGTATCGCGTGGCGTCATCACGGCAGCCGCGGATCGCTTCGCGGTGCGGGTGATAGAGGTGACGGCTCCACCCGAGATGCTGGCCGAAAGGCTGGCTGCTCGTGGACGTGAAACGCCACAGGACGTCGCGCGGCGGCTTGCACGCGAGGTTCCGGTCCCGGGACATGTGCCGGTTGACAGGGTGATCAACGACCGCACACCGGTCGAGGCCGCCGAACATTTCGTTGCGGCGCTTATCCGCGCAGCCTCACCCGTTCCGCCAGGTTGAACGCAGCACCCGACACTGCCTGAGTGAAGATACAGATGTCTTCCACGCGACGGGACACGCACACAGCCGGCGCGAACCAGCTTTCGGCCGCCGGCAGCAACACGGCTTTTTCCGCATCCGACAGGCGGCGCGTCAGCGTCATGTGGAAAAACCAGGTGCTGAACACATAGGGATAGCCCCAGCGCAGCAGCATCGCGTCCTGTTCGGTCGAAAGCTTCGCTTTCCGCCGCCGTGCCAGTTCATCATCCGATGGCGGTGCGCGAAAAGCGTCGAGCTGTCCGACGCAGGCATCCGCCAGCGCTTGCAGCGGCGGGCAAGGGGTAGTCTCCCGCAGCGCCAGGAAGCCGCGCAGATCGGTCACCGCCATCGGCGGCAGTTCGAATGGTGCCACGGTCGCGGCGACCGCGCGGGTGGTCGCGATGAACTTGTACCAGTCAGTGCCTTCCACCAGATGCATCGGCGGCTTTAGCGTGGCATGGAAACCATAGCGGCGCGGTTCGGCGGTGACCTCCGCGATGTTGTCCAGTGCCGGCTGGGTTACTGGCGCATTGGTCAGGGGCTCCCGACCGAGCCAGGCGGAACTTAAGTGGGTCAGGGGGTCGTTGGGCAAGGGGGCGTAATAGATCGCGATCCGAACCGGCGCGGGCATCAGATCACGCGCTCTCCCGCACGCCAGACCTGTCGCACGATCGGCAGGGTTTCGTGCATGCGGACCCGGACCAGATCGGCGCGCAGACCCGGTTCCAGCCGGCCCCGATCCAGCAGGCCGGACATCCTGGCCGGATGATCGGAGATCATTGCCACCGCCGTCGGCAGGCTGATGCTTTCTTTACGCGCACATTGAAAGGCGGCTTCGATCAGACTGGACGGCACGTAGTCGGAGGCGAACGCATCGACCGCGCCGGCCCGCAGCAGATCGACGGCGTTGACGTTGCCGGAATGGGATCCGCCACGGACGATGTTGGGCGCGCCGGCGATCACCTGCATGCCGGCTTGTTTGGCGGCGGTGGCGGCTTCCATGGAAACAGGGAATTCGCTGATACGGATGCCGTCGGCGGCGTTCTCGGCGACCTCGGCCGCGGTGCGGTCGTCGTGACTGGCCAGCGCGATCGTGGTGCCGCGGACGCGGTCGAGCAGCGCCCGGCGGTTCGGATCGCGCAAGCGGGCACGCTGGACCAGCATCGCCTCGATGCGGCGGTCGATCGTGGCCTCGTCCAGGCCACCTTGGCGGCGCAGCTTGCGGTAAAAGTCCATATTCGCGTACTGGCCCTCACCGGGGCTGTGGTCCATCAGGCTGATCATGCGGACCAAAGGATGATCTGCTACCGGATCGAACAGATCGAGCATATCCAGGGCGGGAATTTCGCAGCGCAGATGCAGGAAGTGGTCTGATTTCAGCAGCCCGGCGGTGGTCAGCGCATCGAGGTCGATCACACCGTCCCGGAAGGTCCTGATACGCTCCTTGTCGAAGCCAAGGTCACCCAGGCATAGCGCGTCCAGTACCGTGGTGACGCCGGCGGCGGCGCATTGCGCATCGTGCGCAACCATGGCGGAGCGGGATGGCCAGCGGGCAAGGCTACGTGGTTGTACCTGGCGTTCCAGATTGTCGGTGTGAACATCGACGACACCAGGGATAAAGATGTCGCCGGCGCAATCAATCGCCTGTGTTGCGTGCGACCGTTCCGTCTCGATCGCGCTGATCGTCCGATCGTGCATCACGATGGTGCCGGTTCGGACTTCATCCGGCAGGACCAGGATCGCGTTGGTGAGGATCGTTTCCTGGATCATGCGGCATCCTGGTAGGGTGTCATGGCGAACAACCGATCGGCGATGGCATCGCGGACATCGGCGTCATGGCAAATCGCGACGATGGCGGTGCCGTTCGCTTTCGCCTGCCGCACCATCTCGATCACGACAGCCCGATTATCCGCATCCAGCGATGCGGTCGGTTCGTCCAACAGCAGGATCGGGTGGCCGGCAATGAAGCCGCGCGCGAGGTTCACCCTTTGCTGCTCACCGCCCGAGAATGTCGCCGGCGGGATGACATGCAGGCGGACCGGAATATTGAGTTGGCAAAGTAACGACCGAGCCCTGTCCCTCGCGCTGTCCTGATCGATGCCGCGGGCCAGCAGCACGTCGGCCACCACGTCGACTGCCGCCACACGCGGCACGACACGCAGAAACTGGCTGACATAGCCCAGGGTTTTATGCCGCACCGCCAGGATGGTTCGTGGGTCGGCGGCGGCAAGATCCACCATCGCGTCACCATGCCGGATCAGGATGCTGCCGCCTTCGGCGCGGTAATTGCCGTACAGACTGCGCATCAGCGTCGATTTGCCGGCCCCGGATGGACCCGACAGCACGACACACTCGCCGTTCGTGACCGTGAGATCGATCCCCGAAAGCACCGGCATCAGCAGCCCACCGCGCAGATGCAGGGTAAAGCTTTTGGACAGCGCCTGCGTTCGCAGCATGACGGTCATCAAGGACGCTCCACGGCTCTCATGCGTTCAAAACCGAGCTGACCAGCAGTTGCGTATATGGATGGCGGGGGTCGTCCAGCACCTGATCGGTCAATCCGGTTTCGACGATCCGGCCACGCTGCATGACGGCGATCCGATGCGCCAGCAACCGCGCGACCGCGATATCGTGCGTCACCAGCACGACCGCGATGCGCAGCCGGGTCACCAGCGAGCGGATCAGGTCGAGAAGTCGTGCCTGTACCGAAACGTCAAGCCCGCCGGTCGGCTCGTCCATGAACACCAGCCGTGGGTGCGTCACCAGGGTGCGGGCGATCTGCAGCCGTTGCAGCATCCCGCCGGAGAAGGTTCGCGGCAGGTCATCGATGCGGTCCGCGTCGATCTCGACCTGCGCCAGCCAATCCAACGCAACACCGCGAATGTCGCCGTAATGCCTAGCACCCTGCGCCATCAGGCGCTCGCCGACATTGCCGCCCGCACTGACCGTCATGCGCAGGTTCTGACGCGGGTCCTGATGGACGAACCCCCAGTCGGAGCGATGCAAGGTGCGCAGCGCCGGCGCTGGCATGGCATGCACGTCATGCAGTCGGTCGGATGGATCGCGGTACCACACCATGCCCTGGTCGGGAGGCGCGCGGCCCGACAGGACGTTCAGCAGGGTGGTCTTGCCGGAACCGGATTCGCCGACGATCGCCAGCATTTCGCCGGGCCACAGATCGACATCCACGTCAGCCAGCGCGGTCAGGTTGCCGAAACTCAGCCCCAGGCCGCGGCCGGACAGCAGGGTCGGTTCCGTCATTCCGCGGCCTCTTGCATCCCGTCGGCGCCGAGGTGGCCAGCCGCCCGTCGTTCGGCGCAATGATCGGTATCCGAGCAGACAAAGAGGCGGCCGTTCTGATTGTCGGTGACGATTTCGTCCAGGTAGGCGTCGGTCGCACCGCACAGGCCGCACGGATGCGGCGCGTTGATCGCGCGAAACGGATGGTCCTCGAAATCCAGAGATTTCACCCGCGTCCAGGGCGGGATGGCATAGATCCGCTTCTCCCGCCCGGCGCCGAACAGCTGCAGTGCCGGCATCCTGTCCATCTTGGGATTGTCGAAGGCCGGAATCGGGCTTGGTGACATCAGGTAGCGTTCGTTGACCATCACCGGGTAGTCGTAGCTGATCGAGATCTGGCCGAACCGAGCTATGTCCTCGTAAAGCTTCACATGCATCAGCCCGTAGTCCGCCAGACCGTGCATTCGTTTCGTTTCCACCCGGCTCGATTCCAGGCGGGACAGCGGCTCGGGCTGCGGCACCTGATAGACGATGATCTGGTCTTCGCGGAGCGGCTTTTCCGGGATGCGGTGCCGGGTCTGGATCACCGTCGCCTCGGCGGTCGCGGTGGTTGTGCGCACACCGGCGGTGCGGGCGAAGAAGCGCCGGATCGATACCGCGTTGGTGGTGTCGTCGGCGCCCTGGTCGATGACCTTCAGCACGTCATCGGCGCCGAGGATCGAGGCGGTAACCTGGATGCCGCCGGTGCCCCACCCATACGGCAGCGGCATCTCACGTGAGCCGAACGGCACCTGATGGCCCGGGATCGCGACCGCCTTCAACAGGCCGCGCCGGATCATGCGTTTTGTCTGCTCATCCAGATATGCGAAGTTGTAGCCTTTCATTCGGCTTTCTCCCGCATCCGCCGGACGTTTTGCAGTTCACTCTGGAAATCCACGTAGTGCGGTAGTTTCAGATGTTCGACAAACCCGGTGGCCTCGATGTTGTCCGAGTGGTACAGCACGAACTCGATGTCCTGCGCCGGCGCGGTGACATCCTCACCCAGTTCGCCGGCGCGCATCGCCCGGTCCACCAGCGCCATCGCCATCGCCTTGCGCTCGGCGAAACCGAATACCAGGCCGTAGCCACGGGTGAACTGTGGCGGCACTGTCTTTGATCCCTTGAACTGGTTGACCATCTGGCACTCGGTCAGCACCAGGTCGCCGATGTCGATGGAAAATCCCAGTTCGGCCGGTTCGATCTCAACCGACACCTCGCCCAGGCGGATTTCACCGGCGAAGGGATGGCTGCCGCCGTAGCCACGCTGGGTGGAATATCCCAGTCCCAACAGGAAGCCTTCGTCGCCGCGCGCCAACGCCTGCAGGCGGAGGTCGCGGTCGGCCGGAAACGTCAACGGCTCACGCGTCAGGTCGCCTGGTTCGCGTTCGCCGCGGACGTCTGCCTCCAGCAATCCTTCATCGCCCAGGATGTCCGGCACGCGCGGCATCGAGAGTGATCGCTTCAGGTTGAAACCATCACCCTCCAACTCCTGTTGTTTGAGAGGGCGATTGGCTTCCAAGGCAGGTTCAACCTCAGACGATCGCGGCTGATCTGGTCGAGACGCAGGCGTGGCGTCCTCCTGCAAGGCAAAATCCAGCAACCGATGCGTATAGTCGTAGGTTGGCCCGAGCACCTGGCCGCCGGGCAGATCCTTGAAGATGGCGGAGACACGACGCTCGATCCGCATCGTCGCGGTTTCGACAGGGCGGGAATGCGCGAAACGGGGCAGGGTGGTGCGATAGGCCCGCAGCAGGAACGCGGCCTCGATCAGATCGCCCTGCGCCTGCTTGATCGCCAGCGCGGCAAGTTCGCGATCATGGAGCGATCCCTCGGCCATCACCCGGTCGACGGCGCGGCCGAGTTGGTGCTCGATCTGGGTGATCGACACGACCTGGGTCGCGGGATCGCCGCGCCGCTCCTCGGCCAGCCACGCATGGGCGTTGTCGATCGCCTGCTCACCACCCTTGACGGCGACGTATGCCATCTTCAGGCGTCCCGGATGCTGACGCTGCGAGGCAGCGCGGTCAGCCGATCGCCGGCGCACAGGATCAGGTCGATACCGCGCGGATACAGGCCGTGATTCTGCTGCCAAGTCACGGCGAAGTCTTCCGGCAGGCCGTCGATCGCGACGACCTCGGGTTCGCGCAGACCGGGTCCCTGCAGGCGGAACCGGTGGCCGGACGCCAGGGATGCCACTTGCAGAATAACCGTCGCCGAGGCCTCCGGCGCCTCATCCGAACCGGATGGCAGCGCGGTCAGATCAGGCAGCGAAAGGGCGATCGCGAACCGTGCCCGGGCGGCCGGCACGATCGGTGCGCCGGTGTGAAAGGCGATCCACGCCCGCGCCGGATCGGCCGCCGGGTCAAGCCATAACGGGGTCTCGTGGTCGGCCAGTGTCAGCAGCACGGCGGCGGCGGCGGCGCATAGCGGGGCGGGTGCCAACACCCCACGGGCGGCCCGCACCTGTCCAGGCCGGGCCATCGCATCGAGCACCGCGCGAAAGCACGATTGCGCGTCGGCAACGGGATCGGCGAAACCTGCCGAGAGTTCATGGCTCATGGGTGCATCCTCAGGTCTGCCGCTAGGTCCGCATGGTCTGCATCGCGAAGAACTGCACGCGCGTCGCCGCGGCTTTTCGGGCGCGGTCGGCATGGCGATCGGCCTGCCGGGCTTCCAGCGTGGCAATCACAGCGGTTTCAAGACCGGCTGCAAGGTGCTGATCCTGCATCAAGGCGTCGACCAAGGCCGCGAGTTCGGCGCGCCGCTCGTGACGCCCGGCGATGTAGGCATGACCGACCAGGCCGCTGTCGGTCCGCACGGTACACCGGGTGACCGTCATCTCGCCCAGGTTGAACGCCGATCCGCCGCCGCCTGCGCGACCGCGGACCATGACCAGCCCGCCTTCGGGCCCACGGATGATCGTGTAGCCGGGCAGCTCGCCGCAGCGGCTCAGCAAGGCGGCGATCTGCCCGGCCTCCGCGCGGGCGAGCACCGCCATCCAGCGGTGGCGGGCGGGATGAGGATGGTGCGACGGCGTGGTGTCATTCGTGATTGGCGGCATGGTTGGTGGGTCTTGTGTAGATGTCTAGACAGCTAAACGCCGATCCGGTATTCGTCAACATCGAACTGCCACGGAACGAGGGCGTGATTGGGTGAAACAACGATGAACCTGCCCGTTGGCATGGATGACCCGGCGACCTATCCGGTTCACCGGCAGGACGGGATCGCGTTGTGGCGCCAGATCGTCGTCAGGCTGCAGACGGACATCGCCTCGGGCAGCCTCGGGCCAGGCACCCGGCTGCCGACCGAGGCAGAGCTGTCGGTTCGTTTCGGCGTCAACCGTCACACGGTGCGGCGGGCGCTGGAGGAACTGTCTCGCGACGGGATGGTGCGGGTGGAGCAGGGGCGCGGTTCGTTCGTCGCCGAAGACGTGCTGGACTATAATGTCGAGGCGCGCACGCGGTTTTCGGAGTGGATACGGAAGCACAACAAGGAGCCATCCGGCATCGTCCGCCAGCTGCGTGAAATTCCGGCTGACGCCAGGGTCGCCGCCGGCCTGGGTGTGCGTGGTGGCAGCCGCGTGGTGGTGCTGGAGCGGCTGGGGTTCGCCGATGACCGGCCGGTCAGCTTGGCGCGGCACTACTTCCCGGCGATCCGGCTGAAAGGAATGCTGCAGGCGCTGCAGACGACGCCGCGGATCACCGAGGCGCTGCGTTCGGTCGGCATCGACGACTATCTGCGTCAGCAAACCCGGGTGACGGCGCGATTGCCGACCCAGACCGAGGCGGAGCTGCTGCGAATGGCGCGCAACCGGCCGGTGCTGGTCACCGAGAATGTCAACGTCGAACGCAACGGCACGATCGTCGAGTTCGCCACCGGCTGCTATCCCACGCCGCGGGTGCAAATCGTGTTTGAACCATGAAGGTGCATCCCCATGCATGACTTGCTGATCACCGGCGGGACGGTGCTGCTGGCTGCCGACGGACCGGTGACCACCGATCTGCTGGTGCGCGACGGTCTGATCGACCGGGTTGGCAGCGGATGCGGAAGCGCCCGGTTCGATGCGTCCGGACTGCTGGTGTTGCCGGGGATCGTCGATCTGCATGGCGACGCGTTCGAGCGTCAGTTGCAGCCTCGGCCCGGGGTCGATTTTCCGGCGGATCTGGCGCTGCGCGATACCGAGTCGCAATTGCTGGCGAATGGCATCACCACGGCGTTCCACGGCGTGACGCTGTCGTGGGAGCCGGGACTGCGCAGCCTGACCGGATGGCGCGCGCTGCTGGCCGCGCTGGATACCGGCGGCTGGACCTGTGACATGCGCGTGCACCTGCGGTGGGAGGCGTACAACCTGGAAGCGCTGGACACCGCGATCGCCGATATCGCGGCGGGGCGGGTGCATCTGCTGGCCTTCAACGACCATACGCCGTCGATCCTGCGGAAGCTGGAGGATCCGGTGGAGGGGGCGAAGTACAGCGGCCGAGCGGGCATGAAGATGGCGGTGTTTCGGGCGATGGCGGATGAGATCGCGTCACGCGCCGGCGCTGTCCCCGCCGGCCTGGATCGCATCGCCGCGGCGGCTCGGGCTGCCGGGCTGCCGATGGCCAGTCACGACGACGACAGCATCGCGGCGCGCGACGCGTTCCGGCAGCGGGGTGCGAGGATCTGCGAATTCCCGATGGCGGAGGCGGTTGGACGGGCGGCGGTCGCGGCGGGGGATTTCGTCGCGATGGGATGTCCCAACGTGGTGCGCGGGGGTTCGCATCTTGGCTGGGCCTCGGCCGCTCGGCTGGCCGAAGCCGGCATCTGCACCGTGCTGACCTCGGATTATTACTATCCGGCGATGATGAAGGCGGGGTTTATCCTGGCCGGCCGGGGGGTGCTGGATCTCGCAGCCGCATGGGCGCTGGTCTCGGCCAATCCGGCAAGGGCAGGGGGGCTGACCGATCGCGGCAGCATCCAGGCAGGCAAGCGGGCCGATCTGGTGCTGGCCGATCCGGCGACGGCGCGGCCGGTCATGACGATCGTCGCGGGGCAGGTGGCGCATATGACGGCAGCCGCGATGGGACGCCTGCGGGCCGGATGACAGGCGGTCCGGGCGTTCGGTCAGGCGGCACGTTGGGACAAGCTCGACACAGCCGCCAGAAGGGGGTGATCCGCGACGCGGCGCACGCGTTCTCCACCGATGGCGGATTAGCGGTGCTATACGGCAACCTGGCGATCGACGGTCGTATCGTGAAGACCGCCGGCGTTGATGTCTCCATCCTGACGTTCTCGGGTCCGGCGCGGGTGTTCGAGAGCCAGGACGCCACGGTAACCGGCGTGCTGGGCGGGCTGGTGAAAGCCGGGGACATCGTGCCGAGAGGGCAGTTCACGTCCAAGGTTGGTTCAGCCTCCGACGATCGTGCTCTGGGTCGCAATCTTGTCCGGGCTGCCACCGCCAGCTAGGCTGATGTCGATGTCCTTCGGGCGGATAAATACGTGATCTCTCGGCGGCTGGCGGTTTTCGCAGCCACGTCGCTGCTGGCGCCGCAGGCCTGGGCACGGCGCCCGCGGTGGATGGACCTGCCTGCCACCCCGCGCCTGCCGCACCCCGAGCGCAGCGGGCACGCGCCGGTCAACGGGATCAAGCTGTGGTATGCGGTGTTTGGTCAGGGCGAGCCGGTGATTTTTCTGCACGGCGGCCTGGCGAATGCCGATTACTGGGGACTTCAGGTGCCGGTCGTCGCCCGGCGGGCACAGGTGATCGTGATGGATAGCCGCGGCCATGGCCGCAGCACGCGCGACACCAGGCCGTATGGCTATGACCTGATGGCCGACGACGTGGTGGGACTTCTCGATTTCCTGGGGATCAAGCGGGCGGGGGTCGTCGGCTGGAGCGACGGCGCGATCCTCGGCCTTGATCTGGCCTTACGTCATCCTGACCGGGTGTCCAAGCTGTTCGCGTTCGCGGCCAACACCGATCCGTCCGGGGTTGTAGGCGGCGTGGAGAAGAACCCGACGTTCGCCGCGTTCATCGCGCGGGCTGGCCGGGAGTACGCAGCGCTTTCGGCCACACCGAACCAATACAAAGGCTTCGTCGAGGCGATCAGCAAGATGTGGGCGAGCCAGCCGAATTGGACCGCCGAACAGCTGCGCGCGATCAGGTCACCAGTATTAGTGGTTGATGGTGACCATGACGAGGCGATTAAACGGTCGCATACCGAAAAGATCGCGGCCATCATCCCGGGCGCCGGGTTGCTCATCCTGCCGCAGACGAGTCACTTCTCGTTTTTGCAGGACCCCGAACAGTTCACCTGGAACATCGTGCACTTCCTGGCGCTGAAGGCTTAAGGCCTGCTGAACGACATCCGCTACGGAATGTCGTGTCGAACAAGCCCTGAGCCTTTGTTGGAGCGGGCGGCTTTATCGGCGTACTGCCGCACTGATTGCCGATGCTGCCCCTAGCTTGGGTTGAGCACCCGTACTGGCGCCATCGCAGAATGGCATCAGAGTTGCTTGCCTCAGTAGCGCGGCGGGTAGTACGCCGGTGGGGCGGCATAGTAGCCGGGCTGCGGCGCGTAGTACGCCGGCGGCGGGGCGTAATAGGCCGGCGGGGGGGCGTAGTAGACCGGCGGCGGCGCATAGGCCTGGGATGCGATCACCCCGCCGATGACCGCTGCCGCACCAAGGCCCAGCAGTGCTCCTCCGATGCCGGGGCCGCGATGGTAGTCGTGGCCGCCATGCCATCCGCCCCCGTGCCAGCCGCCGCCGCCGCCGCCATGGCCATGCCACTCCGCATGGGCCGCCGGCGCGGCCAGCAGCGCCGCCGCAACGGGAGCCGCGACCAAAAGAGCCCTGAAGCGCATCATGACTTCACTCCTGTATCTCGAACCATCAGCGTATCATATGGGCGCCGAGCATGACCGGATTACGGCGAACACGTGCTTCTTTGGTGATATTTCCGTCATCTCTTGACCCTGCTGGCCGCCAACGGGGCGGCGTCCCGCCGCGACGGCCGTGGCGTCAACCGGCCGAGGGCGGGCTGATTTCCTGCCATCATCGACGCGATCAGCCAACCCTCCGGCGGTTTTCGCACCGTTGACTCGACCGGCCCGCTTCGTCAGTTTCCGCTTCGCCTGGGAAATGCACAATAAAGAACGGATAGGAGGCGCCATGGGATCCCGCGGCCGGATCGGGACCGCTTTCGAGCCACGCGTGTGACCAACCTGCTAGAGGCGAAGGACCTGCACGCGGCCTATGGCGAAACGCGGGTGTTGCATGGCGTGGATTTCGCGGTTCGCCAAGGTGGTGTGACGGCTCTGTTGGGTGCCAATGGGGCCGGCAAGACGACCACGTTGCGCGCGATCTGCGGGCTGGTTCGCACGCGAGGCGAAATTATTCTCGATGGCAGACAAATTGGTGGTATGGCAACCGAGGATGTCGTGCGTCTGGGATGCGCTCACGTTCCGGAAGGTCGCGGGACCTTCATGGAACTGACGGTCGAGGAGAACATGCGGCTGGGGGCCTACACCCGCCCGGCGCGGCAGGCGACGGACGATTTCGCGCACATGTTCGAATACTTCCCCCGCCTGAAGGAGCGCTATAAGCAGCAGGCCGGCACGCTATCCGGGGGGGAGCAGCAGATGCTGGCGATCGTGCGGGCATTGCTGCTGCGCCCGCGCTTGCTGCTGCTGGACGAGCCGTCCTTTGGCTTGGCCCCGTTGATCGTGCAGGAGATCTTCCGAATTCTGGCCCGCATCCGGCAGGATGCCGGCGTCAGCATCCTGTTGGTGGAACAGAATGCCGCCCTGGCGCTGGAGTTCGCCGAGGAAGCCTACGTGCTGGAGACCGGGCGCATCGTCATGGCGGGTTCGTCGGCCGACATCAGCAAGGACGAGGGGATCCGCCGCTCGTATCTCGGGTATTAGTGTCCTGGATCAGAAGGTCGCCATGGCCTGCGAACCGCTGATCCAGGACACGCGCTGTTTGGTTTCAGTGGCCTGCTTATCCCCTGCGTCCGTCGCACGATGCGACGAACCTCGGGGGGCAAGACACTAACGAAATCCGATCGAGTTGACCGGATCTGGCTCATCAACCATTCGTTTGATCGCGTGGCTCAACCTCTCCGGCGATGGCGCCTTCGAGGATCACGCTCTGGGGGGGACACGATGCTTGCGGGTGTGCTGCATCAGATCATGTCGGGTATCGCCACCGGCGGCATCTATGCCAGCGTGGCATTGGCCCTGGTGATGATTTACCAAGCCACCCACCACGTGAATTTCGCGCAAGGGGAAATGGCGACGTTTTCCACCTACATCGCGCTGACCTTCATCGACCTCGGGTTTTCCTACTGGATCGCGTTCGCCGCCGCGGTGGTGATTTCGTTCATCATCGGCGTCGCGATCGAGCGCATCCTGATGCGGCCGCTGGCCAATGCGCCGGTGCTGGCGTCGGTCGGCGTGTTCGTCGGCCTGCTGCTGGTGATCAACAGCCTGAGCGGCTGGTTTTTCGACTATACGATCAAGCAATTCCCCTCGCCGTTTCCGGATCATCCGATGCTTGGCGGCTATTTGTCGGGCCATGAGCTTGGGTCCACCGCCGTCACCCTGATCGTGTTGATCAGTGTCTATCTGTTCTTCCGTCACACCAGGCTGGGTCTGGCGATGCGGGCGGCGGCGTTCAACCCGACGTCATCGCGGCTGGTTGGCGTCCGGGTCGGCTGGATGCTGGCGCTGGGCTGGGGTCTGGCGGCGGCGATAGGGGCGGTGGCGGGGTGCATGGTGGCACCGATCGTCTTCCTCGACCCCAACATGATGTCGGGCATCCTGCTGTATGCCTTCGCCGGTGCGCTGCTGGGCGGCATCGACAATCCGCTGGGCGCGGTGCTGGGCGGCTTCGCGGTCGGCGTGATCGAGAACCTGGGGGGCGCCTACCTGGTCGGGACCGAGTTGAAGCTGACCCTGGCGCTGGTGATCATCGTGGCGGTGCTGACCATCAAGCCGACCGGCCTGATGGGCCGGCGCGTCTATAGCCGGGTATGACGATATGAGGACGTGGTGGATCATCGTCGTGCTGGTGCTGCTCGCGGCCGCCGTGCCGGTGGCGTCGTTCACCAATTACCACTTGTTTCAGTTGACGATGGTCGTGGTTTACGCGATCGCCATCCTCGGCCTGGCGTTGCTGACCGGGTTCAACGGGCAGATCTCGCTGGGCCACGGCGCGTTCTATGCGATCGGCGCCTATACCACCGCGATCCTGATGTCGTCGTGGGGTGTGCCGTACTGGGCGACGCTGCCGGTCGCGGCGGTGGTTTGCGCCTGTGTGGGTTTCCTGGTCGGCCTGCCGGCATTGCGGCTGGAGGGGCTCTATTTGGCGTTGACCACCTTCGCGCTGGCGGTGGCGACACCGCAGATCCTGAAGTACAAACTGTTCGAGGACTGGACCGGCGGCGTGCAAGGGCTGGTCATCGATAAGCCCGATGCCCCGTTCGGACTGCCATTGTCGCAGGACCAGTGGCTGTATCTGTTCACCTTCGCCGTGGCGGCGGGGCTTTACCTGATCGCCTGGAACATCGTGCGGGGACGGATGGGGCGGGCGATGATGGCGATCCGTGACCACGCGATGGCCGCCGAGGCGATGGGCGTCAACCTGGCGATGGTCAAGACCCGCACCTTCGCGCTCAGCGCCATGTACACTGGTCTTGCCGGGTCGCTGAGCGCGATCGCGGTGCAGTTCGTCGCCCCGGACAGCTTCGGGGTGTTCGTCTCGATCTTCCTGTTTGTCGGATTGGTGGTCGGCGGAGTCTCGTCGATCGGCGGCACGCTGATCGGCGCGGCCTTCATCGAGTTTCTGCCCAACTTCGCCGGCCAGATCTCGAAGGCCGCGCCCGGGGCGGTCTACGGCGTGATCCTGATCGCGGTGATGTTCCTGATGCCGGCGGGAGCAGGGGGATTTCTATATTCGATGTGGCGCAAACTGCTCGCCCCGGGGTTGGGACAGACCCCACCGCCGGCGCAGTCCGCCATGGTCGAGGCGGTACCGTATAAGGAGCCGAATGGTGAACCGACGCCCGAGCTGGCGGGCGTCGCGCCTGGTGCGGGGTTCGTGAAACAGCCGATCGTCTCGGAGCGCCGGCCTGAGTGATCGTTTTTTTGCCGGCTCCGGTCGGGATGCGGCTGCTACCTAGTTTACGTCCATGTACCCCGATGCCAGGTCGGTTGCCAAATCTGGCCGACCTGGCGCGTAAGCTTCCGCAGGTTATGGAATGTCATCGCGTTACGCGTGAGGACTGCTTCATAATGAAGGTCCATCTGCCCGGGCTGGATCGGCTCGATGAGGTACTGGATCAGTTCCTGATCCACGGCCAGACCACAACGTCCATCGTGCAAAACAGTCCGGTGCCGCTACGTGAGATACCCCTGCCGTCCAACCCTGTCGCCGATGGATAGAATTTGGCAGCCACCGTCGCCGCTCCCTGCTGATACAGCCCGACATCCCACAATCCGGCTCAAGTGGCGGGTGGCTTGAACGTTGGGCCTGGCGCGGGCATCCTTCGATCGGTCCCAAGCCCATCCTGACAGCGACGCTATCGCACCCCAACCGCAAAGGCACCCACCATGAAACGTCGCTTCCTCAGCCGCCCGGCCGGCGTTCCGGCGGAGCAATAACATGAAGATCGAAGCCGGGTCGGATACCCACAAGGACCTGTTCTGCCGTCAGTTCATCGACACCCACGAAGTGTTCGATCCAGCGACGCTGGCGTGGCCAACGCTCGACGAGGCGGAGTTGGTTCGGCTGCGCGGCGTGCCTTTTTGGCAGGAGGTGTATCACACCGAACGACGCGCGGGCGCCATCGTCGACGCGTTCACCCCTTACATCACCGATCCCGTGGTGCGCGAAGCGGTGGCCTTGCAGGGCGTGGAAGAAACCCGCCATGCCAAGCTGATCCGCGTGCTGATCGACCGCTACGGCCTGGAGGCGACCGAACAGCCGCTGGAGACATTTCCCGCCGACCTTGAAACCGCGTTCATCGACTTCGGGTTTGGCGAGTGCCTCGACGCCTTCCTGGGCTTCGGCGCCTTCAAGACCGCCCGCCAATCCGCCTTCCTGCCGGAAGGGATGTTCGAGATCTTCGATGTGCTGATGTACGAGGAAACCCGCCACATCGTCTTCTTCATCAACTACATGGCCTGGCGCGAGAAGCAACGCGGCCACATCGCGATGACCCGAGCGCTCAAGTCGGCCTGGTTCTACGGTCGCGCGGCCCGCCGACTGATGGGCATGGTCAGGCGCGGCCAGCAGCCGAACGATGGCCAGGACTTTGCCGTCACCCAGGCCAATATGTTCCTAGACGGCTTCAGCTTCCGCCAGTTCGTCGAGGATTGCTACCGCGAGAATGCGCGGCGCATGAGTGTCTTCGATCCCGACCTGATGCAGCCGCGGCTGCTGCCCGCGGTGGCCGATCTCGCGGTGCGCGGCCTTCGCCTGTGGGACAAGCGACGGCCGTGGTCCCGACGCGCGGCTTGACGGGTCGGTCACTGTCCGACACCAACAAACCCCACCCCGCAGCCCTCGGCCGCCCCCAGCAGCACCACCAGCCACGGCGGCACCGCCCACAGCGTCAGCAGCAGGAACGCCACCAGCGCGAGACCAAAATCAGCCGAGGTGTGGACCGCGCCGGTCCAGATCGGCGTGACAAGGCCGCCAGCAGCACCCGCACGGCGGACGTGTTCACCCCGCGCAAGGCCAGCCGCACCCGTCTTGGGTGGCGCAGCGTGTCCCAGAACGGCAGACCGACCAGCAGGGCGAGGAACTCTGCCAGCAACACCGCAGCGATGCCGCGCGCGATCCGGATGTCCATGCCCGTTCACGTGTCCGCGCCTCCCGGCTCGCCCGGCAGCGCCGTGATTCCGATGCCGGCGCCCAGCAGTATTGCCGCCATCTGACCTGGCGACGACGGCACCACCAATTTCGGCCCTGAACCAACACCTCTGTCAGGTACCGCTTCGTCAGTCGGTCGTTTAACGAAGTGGTACACTCTGCCGGTGCCAACCTGAGACGCAGGCTATTCGAGATGTCCGTTTGGGCGCGAGGTCCGACGAGGCAAATCGACCTTGAGCGGAGACTCTGGAGGTCGGACCTTGAACAGACGTTAGAGCATGATCACGCTGAGCGGAACGTTCAAAGCGTGTGAATCATCCGATCAAACAAGGGGATAGAGCATTTTCGGTCTGCACAGTCAGGCTGAAATGCTCTAGCCGCGGCCAGAGTGTTATTCGCAACTCGATGACATCAATCACACAGGTCGGAGTGACAGCCAATCCACATTGACTGAGCGGTCGCTCATTCGTAAGCTCTTGGCTTAGGAGTGTGCGAGTGGCTAGGCCTAGAAGCGAGGATAAGCGGGACGCGATCATGGGGGCGGCAATCGAGGTCATCGCCGCTCAGGGGCTAAGCGCGCCCACGGCGACGATCGCCAGGGAAGCTGGCGTCGCCAACGGGTCTCTCTTTATCTACTTCGAGACGAAGACCGATCTTCTGAACGCGGTCTATGTCGCCTTGAAATCCGAAATGGCTGCGGCGGCGTTGGACGGGCTGCGTGCGGACGTCGATATTCGCGAACAGCTGTCCCTGACATGGTCCAATTGGCTCCGATGGGCGACATCTTGCCCCGAAAAACGTCGTGTACTGGCACATCTCAGTGTGTCTGACGACGTGACGCCGCAAAGCCGTCAGGCTGGGCACCAGGCGATGGCTGGCGCGACCGAAGTGCTGGAGCGGAGCCGATTAAGAGGCCACATGCGCGACGTACCGCTCGGCTTCGTCGCCACTCTCATGAACGCCCTGGCGGAGGCGACGATCGACTACATGATTGGCGATCCCGCCAACGCGGAACAGCACCGCATCGCTGGGTTTGAAGCCATGTGGCGGATGCTCACCTAAATTTTCGTGATTATTGACTGACCGCTCAGACAATTTGGAGCTGTTTATGCCTCCTGACCTTCCACCCAGCGCCGAGACTTACGTCGTGACCGGCCCTACCTCGGGGATCGGCCTTTGCGCCGCGCACAAGCTTTCCAAGCACGGGACGGTGGTGCTGGTCGGTCGAAACAGCGTCAAGCTGGACGGAGTCCGAAAAGAGATCGAGCGCCAGGGTGGCCGGGCGCTGAACGTTCTTTGCGACCTCGCCGATCAGACCAGCGTGCGGCGGGCCGCCGCGGAGATCATTGCCCTCGACCTGCCGATCACCGGGTTGCTCAACAATGCCGGCGTCATGCCCAGGCAGGCCAGCAAGACCGCGGCGGGCTGGGACATGACATTCGCGACAAATTACCTTGGCCCGTTCGCCTTTACCGAGGCGCTTGTCCCGCACCTTCCCGATGGAGCGAACATCGCTTTCGTTGTCTCCGCGGTCGAAGATCCGGAGCGAAAGCCGGCCAAGGTGATGGGCATGCGCGGCGGCCGCTTAATTTCCGTAGAGGCTGGCGCGCGCGGCGAATGGCTGGCGGGAGGCGCCAAGCTTCCGGGCGTGGATGCCTACGCAACCTCGAAGCAATGCAGTCTTGCTTCGACCTTAGCCCTCGCAAGGGAGAATCCCCGATTGCATATCAACGCTGTCGAGCCCGGCATCAATCCGACCACGGGGCTTGGCGGCGCGAACGCCGTTGTGCGCTTCATCTTCGGCCAGATCGTTACCCGGCTGCCGCCGTTCAGCCGATACAGGAGCACCCCCGAGCGCGCCGCGAATGTGATGGCGACGATCCTGACGGATCAGTCGAAAAAGACCGGCGTCTACTATGACGAAAAGGGTGAGCCGATGACCGGCTCGACACTCGCTCACGATAAGCAATTTCAGGATCGGGTCGTCGCGGAAACGCGCACCTTTCTTGAAAAGGCCACGGTGTAGGCCTGGTGAGCGCGACGCTGTGCATGTTGGCCATCTGACGCCGCACCGCCTCAGCCGGTCGCCTCAAGTTGTGCTGTCCGCCAAACCACCCGTGAGCGGCCACGACCGCTTTGTGATACCTGGCACCATGGCCAAGGTCCGCCAACCCAACGGTTGGCGGACAGCCGGCAGGTCGGCTCTCGACCTCTTCTCGGACGGTTATGGCCCGATTAGACCTACCCGGAAGCGGATGTTTTGCGGCGTGGCATCCCGGCAGGTTTGCCCCCGAACATCGTTCACGCTGCAGACCGGCACTTCCATGGAGCACAAATAAGCGGCTCAACCGACCGATTTGAACATCTCGATGGTGACCTCGATGAAACTCCTTAGCTTAGGGGATGGATGCCGGTCTGGTAGGGTCACCAGGTGAAGGGGCAGCAATGGAGTTGGGTGATCCGCCAGGAGACGGATCAGGCGCCCTGAGGCGATATCTTCGCTGAGTATGATCTCAGGCTGCAGGATGATGCCGAGATGCTCCAAAGCTGCAACACGGGCAGCCTGCCCGTTATTGACGCGCAGGGTCCCGCTGACTTCGACCGCGATCTCACCCTCCGGCCCATTGAACCGCCACAACCGCGGCTCGCCGGCAAAGGTGAAGTCAAGGCAGTTATGAGCCGCCAGTTCAGCCGGTGTGCTCGGGTAGCCGTGCGCCTTGAGGTAGGCCGGCGAGGCAAAGGCGCCTAGGCGCAGCGGCGGCAAGGCTCGGGCGATCAACCCAGAATCCGGCAGCGCACCGGCCCGGATTGCCACGTCAAGCTCGTCGGCCAGGAGATCGAGGCGAAAGTCTTGCAGCACAAGCTCCACCTGGACTTCCGCATGTCGCCGCAGGTAGGCGGCGATAATGCCGGGCACGATGGTTGTGCCGAGCGACATTGGAGCAGTCACGCGCAACAGGCCGCGCGGGGTGGAGTGCACCAGGTCAGCGGCCCGCTCCGCGTCCTCGACATCGAGCAGGATGCGCCGGCATCTCTCGAAATAGCTGCGGCCGAATTCAGTCATGCTCTGTTGTCGAGTGGTGCGGTTGAGCAGCGATGCGCCGAGCCGTGTCTCAAGGAAGCGCACGTGGTTGCCGACCATACTGGGCGACAATCCACGGCCGACAGCCGCCGCGGCGAAGCTGCCGCGTTCCACAGTGCGGACAAAACTCTCCATCGCCATTAGACGATCCATTCGAAATCCCCACTCACGAAAGCCGCAAGAAATCCGCAGTTTAAACCATCTGGGTCTCGAACCTATCTGTGGGGTAGAAAAGGAGATCAACATGACTGAAATGGGAAAGACCCTCATTGTCGGAGCGGCTGGCCGTTTCGCCGGGCTAGTCGTGCCGGCGCTTGCTAGGCTAGGCGTCCATCCGCTGGGCTTTGTCCAAAGGCCTGAGGAGGCGGCGAAGGCGCGTAGCAATGGCGCCAGCGACATCGTTCTAGGCGACCTGAGAGATCGCTCGAGCGTCGAGGCCGCGCTTAGGGGCGTTGAACGCGTGTTCTACATTTCGCCGGTTTTCCAGGACGACGAGGCCGAAATGGGGATCAGCTTCGTGGAAGCAGCCCAGCAGGCCGGTGTGCGCAGGATCGTGTTTTCCACGATTGTTCACCCATCGCTCGACCTGCGAAACCACGCATCGAAGCGGCCGATCGAGAACGCCGTGTTCAAGTCGGGCCTCGACTACACCTTCCTCCGTCCGGCTGTGCTCTATCAGAACCTAGCCGCCGCGTGGCCGGCCGCCCTCGAAAGCGGCGTTCTGGCCGAACCGTTCTCCTCGGCTTCCCTGATTGCACGGGTGGATTACCGCGACATCGCTGAGGTGGCCGCCATCGCCCTAACCGAGGATCGCTTGCTCAACGGAACCTTCGAGCTAAGCGCCGACAGCGGGAAGAACCGCGAGGAAGTCGCCGCGATCGCCAGCCAGGCGTCGGGTCGATCGATCAAGGCAGTAGCCGCCGATTTCGAGGGCTGGTTCGCAAAGGCTCATCTGCCTTACAACGATAAGCAGAAGCAGCAGCTCGCCGCGATGTATGCGCATTACGACCAGCACGGGCTGCGCAGCAACCCGCTCACGCTCCGCACGATCCTTGAACGCGAGCCTCGTTTGATGCACGGTTTCTTTGCCGACTTGGTGGCCGGGAAGCCGACCACCATCGCTTGATGGGCGACAGCCCCAGAGGTTTCATCAAGTAGAGTGCTAGTGTCTGCTTCGGGTGCCCAGCGCCGCGAAGCAGACAGACGGCTTTCCACCAATCCCGGCCGTTGCTGCATAAGGTCGCTGTCCGCCAAACGACTCGTGACGGGCCACGCCCCGCCTGTCCGCCAACCCTGGCGCTCGCTCGGGAAAGCGGACACGATGATTGCCGGACGGGAACGCGGACACGAACCGCCATCGGCGGCGTGCCTCAGACGGGCACCCCGATCCGGGCCAGAACCTCCCCCGCCAGTGCCCCGAACAAGACCACCGCCCAGGGCGGCAGCGCCCACAGGCTCAGCAGCAGGAACGCCACCAGCGCGAGACCGAAATCCGCCGAGGTGTGGACCGCGCCGGTCCAGATCGGGGTGAACAAGGCCGCCAGCAGCACCCCCACCACGGATGCATTCACCCCGCGCAGGGCCAGTCGCACGCGGCGTCGATGGCGCAGCGTGTCCCAGAACGGCAGCAAGCCGCCGATCAGCAGGAAGGACGAGGCAAAGATCGAGAACGTCGCCACCAGCGCGCCGGCCCAGCCATGCGGCGCCGGGCTCTCCGCGGCGCCCAGGAAGGCGGCGAAGGTGAAGATCGGACCTGGCATTGCCTGGGTTGCGCCGTAGCCGGCCAGGAAGATGTTTTGGCCGACCCATCCGGGCTCCACCACCGTTGCCTGAAGCAGCGGCAGCACGACATGTCCGCCGCCGAACACCAGCGCACCGGCTCGGTAGAAGGCATCGACCAACCGGAGCAGATGGCCGCCGTGCACAGCCGCCAGCAGCGGCAGACCGACCAGCAGGGCGAAGAACGCCGCCAGCAGCGCAACGGCGACGCCGCGCGCGATCCGGATGCCCATGCTGGTTGGCTTGTCGGTGGCCCGCAGCTGGGCTGGCAGCAGCGTGAGGCCGCTAACGGCGCCCAACAGGATCGCCGCGATCTGACCAGCCGACGAGGGCACCGCCAGGCAGACCAGGCACGCGGCGACGGCGACACTAGCCCGAGCGGGATCGGGTGCCAGGCTCCGGCCCATACCGCATACGGCTTGGGCCACCACCGCCACCGCGACCAGCTTCAGTCCGTTCAGCCATCCGGCATGCGAAAGGTCGCCGATCATCCCGACGCCATAGCCAAACGCTGTCATCGTCAGCGCCGACGGCAGGGTGAACCCCAGCCAGGCCGCGAACATGCCCGGTGGACCGCCGCGCATCAGGCCGATCGCCATGCCGGTCTGTGACGATGCTGGACCGGGCATGAACTGACACAGGGCGACGATGTCGGCGAACGTCGCCTCGGTCAGCCAACCGCGTTTGGCCACCAGTTCGGCGCGGTAGTAGCCCAGATGCGCGACCGGGCCACCGAAACTGGTAGAGCCCAGCCGCAGGAACACCAGAAAGATTTCCACGACACCGGGCATCATGATGGACCGGAGGATCTATCCCAGTCCGGCATCACAAGCCCCGAGGCGCCCTGTCCGGTGTTGCCCTCACCGAACGGTGCGGTCACCGATCGCATCTCAGAGTGGCCAGTCCGGCAGGGTCAGGCGCACATGCGGGATCAGACGCAAATGCAGGATCAGGCGCGATCAGGTTGGATCCGCCGCGCCGACCAGCGCTGCCCGGACCGCGCGGCCCTGGCGGTGCCATTGGGTGGGATGTTCAGCCGCCGGACGCGGCAAGGTAGTTCATGGCGGCCTGCACGCCGCCGGCCTTGTGGGGAATGCCAGCCGCGCGCAGCCCCATCTCCACCCCGGTCAGCGATCCGGTCAGGGACAGCACGCCCAGGTCGCCCATATGGCCGATGCGGAACACCCGGTCCGCGATGCGACCCAACCCGTTGCCCAGGCTCATGTTGAAATTTTCCAGGATGACGCCGCGCAGCTTGTCGGCGCTGTGGCCCTCGGGCGTGCGGACGGCGGTCACCCCTGGCGCATAGGCCGCCGGGTCGAGGCATTGCAGCTCCAGCCCCCAGGCGGCCACTGCCAGCCGGGTTGCCTCGGCGTAGCGGTTGTGGCGGGCGAAGACCGCGGGAAGGCCTTCCTCGGCCAGCATGTCGAGCGCCTCGTTCAAGCCATACAGCAGGGTCATGGCAGGCGTATACGGGAAGAAGCCGGTCTTGTTGGAGGTCACCAATGGCTCCCAGTCCCAGTAGCTGCGGCGGGAGCTACCAGCACGGGCAGCGGCCAGGGCCTTGTCACTGATCGCGGTGAACGACAGCCCAGGCGGCACCATCAGGCCCTTTTGCGAGCCCGCGATGGTGACGTCGGCGCCCCATGCATCGTGGCGATAGTCCGCGCAGCCCAACGAGGAAATGGCGTCCACCATCAGCAGGGCGGGATGCGCGGCGCGCTTCATCGCCTGCCGGACGCCGGCGATGTCGGTCATGCAGCTTGTCGAGGTCTCGCTGTGGACAGCGCAGACGGCCTTGATCCTGTGCTCGTGGTCCTGCTGCAGCAGCTTGCCGATGGCGATCGGATCGGCGCCGCGGCGCCAGTCGGTTTCCAACGTCACCACGTCCAGGCCGAAACGGGTCGCCATCTGCTCCCACAGGTGGGAAAACTGCCCGGTGCGGCTGATCAGGATGCGGTCGCCGGGCAACAATGTGTTGGCAAACGCGGCCTCCCAGGCGCCGGTGCCGGAAGCCGGGAAGATCCCGATGGTCGCGGACGCGGTCTGGAATACGGCGCGCATCTTGGCGACGAGCGTCCGGCCAAGCTTACCGAATTCAGGACCCCGGTGGTTGATCGCGTTGCGGTTCATCGCGCGCAGCACCCGGTCGGGCAAATTGGTCGGCCCAGGGGTCTGCAGGAAGTGGCGGCCGGAGACGTAGTGCGACATTGGGACGCATCCTCCAAGGGGCGGGTAACAACCTGTTGGGCGACGGATTGCAACGATATTGCCGCCCGGGAGGCACCCAGGGGACGAATGGGAAAGCTGCGCCGAGCCGTGGCTTTCTGCAACAGATGTGGCCGACAGGACCGACTGGCAAGCGGGAACAGACTGGCGACGGGGCAGACTGGCTCGGATCGCAAAGAGCCGGTATGCCGTGGCTTCCCCTGTGTGGAACACGTCGGACATGGCCTCACTTATCCTGACAGTCGTCGGCCCTGACCGCCCCGGTCTGGTTCGCGCCTTATCCGAGACAGTGGCGCGATGCGGCGGCAGTTGGCTGGAAAGCCGAATGGCTCGGTTGGCCGGCCAGTTCGCGGGGATCGTGCTGGTGGAAGGCCCGGAGTCGCTGTTGGACGATCTGCGCGCGCTGGAGGCTGACGGGCTTCGCGTCGCGGTGCAAAGTGCCACTGTCGGCCCGGCAGCCGAGATCGCCACGCAACCTCGGCTGGCGCTGGAGGTCGTCGGTAATGATCGCCCTGGGATCGTGCGGGATGTGGCCCAGATCCTCGCCAACAGCGGGGTCAATATCGAGGAACTCACCACCGGCGTGGCCAGCGGATCGTTCAGCGGCGAGACCCTGTTCCGCGCCACCGCGTTGCTGCGCGCACCAAACGCGGCAGCGGCGGATGCGGTACGCGTGAGCCTGGAACGGCTGGGGAACGAGTTGATGGTGGATATTCAGCCGGCACCGGATCAATGATCCAGCGGTGGGCGGCATCGGCCCGTTCGGACTCCGGGTGACGCGTGCGGTCCTTCGACAACGCCAGCGCAGGTGGATCAATTCGCGTCAGCGGCCAGTCCGTGGCCGGCTTATCCGCTGCGCCCGTCGCACGATGCGACGGACCTGGGGGGCAAGGACACTAGTGATCCGAACCTGACGCTTGCGTCCCGCAAGCGTTAGGACAAGTCGGCCCACCACCGACTCTCTGGTGGTGCGATTCAGCTAACGGATGGGAACCATCCGTTAGCATCGCAACACTAGACGATCGGCGTTGCCACCACATGCTGCTGATAGGACGGCCGCTGGCACAGCCGATCATACCATGCGCGCAAAGCAGGCAGCTCCGGACGGCTCAAACCCCGGTAGTCCATCCCGAACCAGCGATGTGCGTGGACGCCCCACGGGATGTCGCACAGGCTGAATCCGACGCCCGCGATAAAGTCGTGGCTGCGCAGTTTGGCGTCGATCATCTGCCAGGCGCGAGTGGTCTCCTCGATAGCGGCGCCCACCGCCTTCAGGTCACGTTTATCGGCCGGAGTTCGCACCAGACCCCAGAACACCCCGCTCATGGGCCGATTGAGCACGGTCTGCTGCGCGTCCATCCAGTGGTCGATGGTAGCCCGCGCGTGCGGCTCCGCCGGCCAGAGGGTTGACCCGGAGGCATGCACCTGCCCGAGGTAGCGGACGATCGCGTTGCTCTCCCACAGGGTGAAGTCGTCCTCCTGCAGCGTCGGGACCAGTCCTGTCGGGTTCATCGCACGATAGGCGGGCGTATCCGTCTTGCCGAACGCGCCGCCGACGTCGATTCGTTCGAACGGAAGATCGAGCTCGCCGAGGCACCACAGGACCTTCATGACGTTGCTGGAGGTGTTCCGGCCCCAGACGATACGGTGCATGATGTTTCTCCCCAAGCACGATTTGCCAATCGCGGACTTGGCAACCTAAACGCGCCGACACGGGGCCGCAACTTGCATCATCTGGATTGGGCGGGCACATGGAACCCATGCTTCGTCCCGCACCGCGAACCGTTGCCGTCCTGTGTGCCCTGGCGGCGGCCGCGGCACTTGGCGTCGCCCACGCGGCGGAAGTATGGGGACAACTCGTGCCCTGTGCGCTTTGCCTGCTGGAACGCTGGCCCTATCGGCTGGTCGTCGTGCTGGCGCTGCTGGCGGCCATCGTGGCGTCCGGATCGCCTCGAAGCCCCGACACTTCGGTTCGGTCGCCGCGAACCCGTCTGGCTTCGACCCTGCTGGTGCTTGCCATTGTTGTCCTGCTGGTGGAAGCCGCCATCGCCGCCGTGCATGTCGGGGTTGAATTCCGCTGGTGGCCAAGCCCGTTGCCGGAATGTGCCGCGCCGCACATCAGTGGCGCCTCGATCGCGGACCGCCTTGCGTCCATGCCGGCCCGACCTTCCAAGCCGTGCGACGACGCGACCTTCCTGATCCCCGGGCTGCCGATTTCGATGGCGGCGATGAACCTGCTGTATGCCCTGGCGCTTGCCGCCGGGGTCGCCATATCGCTGTCGTTCAACAGGAGCAGGCGATGAGTGGTGGGCTTCCAGGCGATCCGAGCGATCGTGAGGTCGCCGAGCGTATGATCCGGGTGGATCACGCCGGCGAATATGGTGCGACTCGGATCTACGCCGGGCAACTGGCGGTGCTGCGGCGCAGCGGCAAGCGCGACCTGATCCGCCACATGCAGGCGCAGGAGCAGCAGCATCTGCGGACCTTTACCGACCTGCTCGCGGACCGGCGGGTGCGCCCGACCGCGATGTTGCCGTTCTGGCACCTGGCCGGCTTCGCCTTGGGTGCCGTGACGGCGGCCCTGGGTGAACGAGCGGCCATGGCCTGCACCGTCGCGGTCGAGGAGGCGATCGATCAACACTATGCCGGGCAACTCGAAACCCTGGGCACCACCGATCCGGCGCTGCGTCAGGTGGTTGAGCAATTCCGCGCCGAGGAACTCGAGCATCGCGACATCGGACTCGAACATGGCGCCGAACAGGCGGTCGGCTATAACCTGCTGTCGCGTGCGATAAAGGCCGGCTGCCGCGCCGCGATCATGGTCAGCGAACGGGTCTGAACGCCGGGTTCTGGCGCCGCCGGTGGGCGCCAAGATGCCAACCGCCACAGCTATCGCGTGTGATCCGATGCGTAATTGTCCTTATCCTGCCACATTTTCGACTGGCTTTCGACGCGGAGGGAGGTGACTATTCCGTCATGACTTTTCCGACCCCACGTCCCTGCGCCGGTTTCTGTTGCTAGCGGGTCTCGCCTGGGCGCTGCCCGCACGAGCGAAGCCGGTCGTTGCGCCCGGCATGCTTGATGACGCCGCCACCTCGCTTGCCGGCTTGATCGGTGATGCTCGTCAGCGCGCGATCGCCGACGGGGTCCGGCCCATTCCGACGCCGGTTTATCGTGCTTTACTGGGTTACTTTCCCGCCGGATTGCTTCAGCAATGCCGCTTCACCGCGGGGCGTCTGCGCGCGCTGACGGTGCCGCAGGTCGCGTTGTCCTATGGCGATGCGACCGCGATCGCGCTGGGCGATGTCGTGCTGTTCAAGACGGAGCAGGCCGCCGACACCGGCCTCAAGGTCTGGGCACATGAACTGACCCACGTCATGCAATGCCAACGCTGGGGAATCGACGGCTTCGCTGATCACTACGTCCGCGATCACAGCGCGGTGGAACAGGAGGCTATCGACACGGCCGACCGTTTCGCTGCGTGGCTTGCTCGGCCAGACGTGCCTGCGGGTTCGCATTAGTCGCTGGTTCAGCCGGTCACCATGGCGGGCGAACCCTGGATCCAGCATCGATGAGGCGGCGCGTCCAACGACCGACAACGGGCCAAGGTCTTGCGTGCGCCCTTTGTCTTGATGGCTCCTTCCGGCAAGATCGTTGCTTTAACGAGCGGGTTTATGCGATGCAACACCCCAGGTGGTTGCATCACGCCGAAGAGTCTCCGCCGCCACCACTGACTGGCGGTGCTCACGGGCGGCGCTACCGCCGATCAAACTAATCCGGTGGCGGCAACCATTCGTTAAGAATTTGATGGCTTTGATGATGGCCTGCCTCCTCGGGATGCGCCTTGCATGACTGAACTGCTTCTCGATCCAGCCGTCGCTCCACCGCTGCCCGGACGGCCGCGCGACTGCATTCGCGACGCGCTCACGGAGAGCCGACTACGCTGGCGGCATCTGGTCGGGCTGGCGGCCGATCTGGCTTTTGAAACCGACATTGATGGTCGCTTCGTCCTGCTGATGCCGGAAAATGCCCTGGGCTGGGACGTCGAAGCGCTGATCGGTCACCCGGCCGACCTGCTTCTCGGCGACGACGGCACACACGCGCCGACCAACCCGTTTTGCCCCACCGTAGAAGTGCGCAGGCACCGCGCCTGGCTCCGGCGCGCGGATGGCACGCTGGCGATGATGAACGTCTCCGCCGCCCCGCTTTACGGCGCCGCCGGGCAGGTCATCGGCGCCCGCGGTATCGCGATCGACATGACCGAGTCGGACGCGCAGACCTCGCAGATCGCCGGCCGCCTGCGGCGCGGGCAGGTGCTGGACCACATTCTGTCGCGGGTCGGGCAGGAAAATGACGCCGACAGCATGATGGATGCGGCGCTGGACGCGCTGATCAGGGCGTTTGGAGCCGAAGGAGCGGCGGTCATCGGCAAGGTGTCCGAGGAGACCGGGATCGAGCTGCTGCACGAATGTGGCGCTGGTGCGTCGATCGTCCTGCACGCCGCGGCTGGTCTCATGAGCTGCGAGGCGACAAAGCCGGCGCTCACCGTGAACCCTGACGGACGTCTGGTGCTGACGGCCACCTGCCAGACACTCGCCGGAGAAGCCGCCGGCCTGGCGATCTGGCGCGACAGCGGCGCCCGCCCATGGGATCAGGAGGACGCCAGCATGGCGGACTCGGCGGTCTGCATCGTGCGTATGATCCTCGAGCATGAGGCGATGCAGCGGGAGATGGCACATCAGGCCCGCACCGACCCGCTGACCGGTCTGCTCAACAGGCGCGCGTTCATTGACGAGATGCGCCGCGAGATCGCGCGGCTTGACCGGGGGTCTGAGGTCGGGACCCTGCTGTTCCTGGATATGGACTCGTTCAAGGCCGTCAATGACCGGCTAGGTCACGCGATGGGCGACACGGTCCTGGTTCACCTTGCGGATATGCTGCGCAAACTGGTGCGGCCTTGTGATGTTGTCACCCGAATGGGTGGCGACGAGTTCGCGGTCTGGCTCAGTGGCGCGGATCATCTGACGGCCGCGGAACGGGCAGATCACCTGTGCAACTCCGCTCCGGCGGAACTGCAGGCGCTGCTCCCGGAGACCTTCCCCCGGCTGGGTGTTTCGATCGGGATCGCCACGCGCCGCGCCGACAGCCGGGAGTCGATCGAGGATCTGACCCGGCGCGCCGACATGGCGATGTATGAGGTGAAACGCAGCGGTCGCGGTCACTGGCGCGTCGCGCTGCTGGACGGTGACTGATGGCCGCCGATGAGGCAACGCGCGTTCGCCAGGGTGCAAGCACGACGACCAGCCCCGACATCTTGCGGAAACTGGCCAGCGACCCCTCGGTGACCGTGCGCGCCAGCCTGGCGTTGAACCCGGCGCTACCGGAACAGGTGGCGGCGATCCTGGCCGCGGATACCGACGAGCGGGTGCGGTCCATCCTCAACCGCAAGCTGTTGACGCTGACGCCGAGCCTTCCTGGTGAGGCGCGCGAGCAGGTGCAAAGCGACGCGGTTGCCAACCTGACCTCGATGGTCGCCGAAGCGGCGCTTCGCGTGCGGGTCAATATCGCTGATGCGGTCAAGGATCTGCCCGACGGGCCGCGCGACATCGTCCTGAGGCTGGCGCACGACCCGGCGGTGATGGTCTGCGAGCCGGTGATCCTGTTCTCGCCGATGTTGACGCAGGACGACCTGGTTGCCCTGATCGCGGCCGGGCCGCCGGCCTCCACCATTATCGCCGTCGCCAACCGGACAAAGATCGACACGACGGTCTCGGATGCCATCGTCGGCACCGCGGACTCCGCGGCGATCCGAGCCCTGTTGGCCAACCACAGCGCACAGATTCGCGAAGCGACGCTGGACGCGCTGGCGGCGCAGTCCGAGGAGCAGACCGACTGGCAGGCGCCGTTGCTGCATCGGCCGTATCTGCCGCCGCGGGCGCAGCGCATGCTGTCGGAAATCGTGACCGGGCATCTGCTGGAGAAGCTGGCCGCGCGCAGCGACCTTGACCCCTCGGTTGCGCGGGCATTGCGCTCGACCCTGGAACTGGCGCGTCCCAAACCGCCTGCTGCGCCCTCGCTCGATGAAGGGTCGCGGCAGGCAGTGGCCAATGCGCGGGCGCTCAAGCAGGCCGGGAAGCTGGATGATGACGCTATCCTGGACGCGCTGCGGCGGAACGCGACCCGCGAAGCAACCGCCATGCTCGCGGTCAGGGCCGATGTGCCGGTCGCGGTGATCGAGCGCGCCTGCGCATTGCGGAGTGCGAAGGGGGTCATCGCCCTGGCCTGGAAAGGTGGGCTGACGATCCAGACGGCGGGCGTGCTGCAGGTGGCACTCGCACGCCTGGCACCGGATCAGGTACTTCGGCCTGGTTCGGACGGCAGCTTCCCGCTTTCCGACGATGAAATGCGCTGGCAACTGGCATTCCTCGACGTTCCGGATCGCGAGTCGCGGGCGTGGGCGCCGCGCCCGTTGTCGGTGGGTTGAACCCGATCACGCAGCCTCACGCGCACCGAGCTGCGCATCGGTGCATCGGCGGGATCTAGAGCAACATCCCATCGCGTTGCTCATTCCACCTGCGCGGATAATGCTCTACCGTCGGATCAGTGTCCCCGGACCGGCTTCGGTGAACAATTCCAACAGGCAGGCGTGGCGCACCCGGCCGTCCAGGATGACCGCGCCCTTGACCCCCTGGCGCACGGCCTCGACGCAGTTCTCCACCTTTGGGATCATCCCGCCGGTGATGGTGCCGTCGGCGATGCGCGAACCGACGTCCGCCAGCGTCAGCGATGCGATCAGCCGCTTGTCCTTGTCCAGCACGCCGGAGACGTCGGTTAGCATCAGCAGCCGCGTTGCATTCAGCGCACCGGCGACAGCCGCCGCCACGGTGTCGGCATTGATATTATAGGTCTCGCCATCGGGCCCGACGCCGACCGGGGCGATCACCGGGACGAGGCCACCGCCGGTCAGCGCATGAATGACCCGGACATCGACGCCGGTTGGTTCACCAACAAAACCAAGATCCAAGGCCCGCTCGATATGACTGTCGGGGTCGGTTCGCGACCGTTGCAATTTCCGAGCCCGGATCATCGCGCCGTCCTTGCCGCAGACGCCAACGGCCAGCGCCCCGGCTTTGGTGATCAGGCCGGCGACATATTTGTTGACGGTGCCGGCGAGCACCATCTCCACGACCTCGACCATCGCGGCATCGGTGACCCGCAGCCCATCGATGAAGGTGGACTTGATGGCCAGACGCTGAAGCATCCTGTTGATCTGCGGACCGCCACCATGCACCACGACCGGGTTGATGCCGACCTGCTTCAGCAGCGCGATGTCATGGCCGAACTGCTGCGCGAGATGCTCCTCGCCCATGGCATGGCCACCGTATTTCACCACCACCGTCGCGCCGGCGTAGCGACGCAGGAAGGGCAGGGCCTGCGCCAGGACATGGGCTTGTTCGGTCGCAGCGGCGATGTCGTCCGTGAGGGGGTTTGCTTCGCTCATGGCGGGGCGTTTAGGGCGCCCCGGGCCTGACGGTCAAGCAACTGGCCGTGCTGGTGCCAGGGGTCGGGAAAATCTCCCGACGAAACGTAGGGCATTAACGCTTCGGTAAGACCAGGTGGCTAACGTTTGATCTCAGGGACGCGTGCGTCGCGACATGACCGCGATGAACGGCGTCAGTTTGATGGTCCGAACCCCGGATGATGCACAGCGCTGCGTCGGCGCTGTCCCTGATCATGGATTTGGATGGGCAGGAGGTGGTGGTGCAAGAGGATTGGGCGACAATGGCACCGGGCAGCCTAGCGGGCGGTGTGTCGCTGTCTGCGCCAAGTCTGGTTGCCCCGCGAGCCCGAGGCGGCTCGACCGGAGCGCTGGCAGCCGGCGTTCTGTCACATCTGCCGCTGGCCGTCGCGGTCATCGATGCGGAAGCGCGGCTTCTGCTCTGGAACGAGCAGGCAGCTGGCCTGTTCGGTGTCCCGCCGGTGATGGCCGCGGAGAAGCCGGCCTTGGCGGACATCCTCAGCCGCGTGCCCAACCTCACACCGCACCAGCAAGAGCGGATCGTCGCGTTCAGCGCGAATCACATCGCGGCAGGGGATCGAACCGAGCAGGAGAGCTGTCTGCGCATCTCGCTGGGGCGGGACCGACGGATCGCGATTCAGGTTCGTGGCATCCGGCACCGGCGGTGGATGCTGGTGATCGAGCAGGAGAAGAAGGCGGTTGCCGCCGGACGGATTGCCCCGGCACAGGGCGACACCGAGGCCTGGCTGGATCCGCTCACAGGCCTGAGCAACCGCCGGCACTTCAACCAGGTGTTGCGGGCTCTGGTGGACAATGCCCGGCCGGACTGTCGGCTTACCTTGCTGATGATCGACCTCGACCGGTTCAAGGCGATCAACGATACGCTGGGCCATCCCACGGGCGACGCGCTGCTGTGCCTCGTCGCGCAGCGATTGCGCCGCGAAACGCGGGACGAGGACCTGGCGGTTCGGCTGGGTGGCGACGAGTTCGTGATCCTGCTGCCAAACGGCGAGCGAGCCGAACCACTGGCCACCCGCATTGTCGATGTGCTGTCGCGTCCATTCCTGGTTGAAGGTCACATCGCCAACATCAGTGCCAGCGTTGGCATCTCCCGCTTTCCCGAACACGGTGCCTCGGCTGACGACCTGATGCGCCATGCCGATCTGGCGCTTTATGATGCGAAATCCATCGGTGGGCGGTCGTGGCGGGTGTTCGAGCCGGCAATGGCGGCGCAAGCGCGTGCCAAGCGGGAGCTGGAAACCGACCTGCGAAAGGCGCTGACGCTGGGCGAGCTGTCGCTGGTGTATCAGGCGCAGTTCAACGTGCAAAGGCAGGTCCTGACCGGGTTCGAGGCCTTGCTGCGCTGGAACCATCCTGTCCGTGGCACCGTCTCGCCGGTGCTGTTCATTCCCGTGGCGGAAGAAATCGGCTGCATCATCGCGCTGGGAGAGTGGGTGCTGAAGACCGCGTGCAAGGAAGCGGCCCGGTGGCCGGCGCCCTTGAGCGTGGCGGTGAACGTTTCGCCGCGACAGCTGGAGGATCGCGACCGGCTGTTCAATACCGTTGTCGCGGCCTTGAAAGCCTCCGGGCTGGCGCCTGAACGGCTGGAGCTGGAGATCACGGAGAGCTCGCTGCTGGCCCAGGACGGACTGATCGCGGACACCTTGCACCGGCTGCGCAACCTTGGCATCCGGATCGCGATGGACGATTTCGGCACCGGCTATTCGTCGTTAAGCCAGCTGCGATCATTTCCATTCAGCAAGATAAAAATCGACCGAAGCTTCGTCTCCAGTCTGGGCCTGGTCGGCGAAGCGACCGGGCTGATCCGCGCGATCGCCACACTGGGCGCCGGATTAGGGATGACAACCATCGCCGAGGGTGTCGAGACGGCGGAGCAGGCGGCGCTGGTGCAGGCGGACGGATGCACCGACATCCAGGGTTACCTGATCAGCCGGCCGATCCCGGCGGCTGACATCGACGCTCTGCTGAGCCGATATGCCCCTGCCGACAACCCTGAGCAACTGTAGGAGAGTGAGCCCGACCATGAGAAAAACCGCGATATCCGAATCATTGTATCGGCTGATCTACTGCAGCCGGAACCTGATCGCCCGGGCCAGGCCGGAAGCCAGTATGGCGGAAGAGGTGCGTGGCATTCTGAATGCCGCGCGGCTTCGCAACAGCACCGATGGCATCACCGGCGCGCTGCTCTTCACCGCTTCGGGTTTCGCCCAGGTTCTGGAGGGCGGGCGCGAGGTCGTCGAACGTAGTTTCGAGCGTATCAGCGCAGATCCCCGCCATGCCGACGTCACGGTGCTGAGCTTCACGCCAACCGATCATCGCAGTTTTCCCGATTGGTCGATGGGCTTCAGCGGCCAGACCTCGCCGGATGCGAACGATCCGCTGCAGCATCTGCTGGCTGATGCGACGTTTTCCGGTCCTCGGGCAACGACCGGAGGCGATGTCCTGCGGCTGCTGGAGAAGCTGGTGCAGCGGGAGGATGAGTGGATCGCGGCCTGATCGGCGCCGTACCCGCTTCCGTCGCTGACCCGGGCAGGAACCCCGGGGCTCGGGATCGTCATCGCCTCATCGCTGGCTGACCGGCTTGAAGCCGAGGCTGTTGTCTAATCCTTTCTCTGGGGGACCGATTCACGTCTGAGGTTGGCTCAACCTCAGACAATCGCGCTTTAGAGCATTTTCAGCCTGACTGTGCAGACCGAAAATGCTCTATCCCCTTGTTTGATCGGATGATTCACACGCTTTGAACGTTCCGCTCAGCGTGATCATGCTCTAATCCCTGCCGAGGAAATCAAGCACCCGATCGGTGACCTGCTGCTTGGGGAACATCGACGCCAGGACCCGCGCCCGGGTCAACGGATCGCTGGCGAAGAACCGTTCATACAGCACCTGACGATTGCCGAACGAGCTGCACGAGATATCCCACGCCAGATGAAACAGCTTCACCCGATTTCTGGCGGAGCTTCCGTCGGTCGCCAGATACTGTTCGATCTGCGGCGCAAGCGGTGTGGCGAAATCAGCCTCGGTCGGCAGGATCATCAGGCTGGATGACCCCAGAAGCTGCAGGATCTCCACCATGCGCGGATAGGCGGTCATGAACAGGTTGCGCGTGGTCTCGGCAGGCAACGGGGCAGGGCACATGATGCCCCATTCGTCGAGTGCGGCGTCCGCCTCGGCCGCACGCATGCAGGCGCGCATCAGTTCGGTGTACATCACCAACTCGCCGATCCGTTCCTCGGCGTGCGGCAGATGGCCGTTGCCGAGGGTTTCCGTCACCAGCAGGGCCACGCCCAGCACCAGTTCGCATTTCGCCAGATTCTTCGCGCATCCCTGATGCGCCGTGTGGGCGGACGAATGGGTCGTCGATGCGGTGCCGTTCAGCAGGCCGACATCGCCGTGAATGAACACACGCTCCCACGGCACCAGCACGTCGTCGAAGAAGACGATGCTGTCCATCTCCTCGAAACGAGATCCGAGTGGGTGATCGAAATGCGACTTTTCCTCATCAAAGCTGTCGCGGCAGAGGAAGCGCAGGCCCGGCGTGTCGCAGGGGATGGCGAAGTTCAGCGCGAATGGGCTATAACTGTCCAGGTGCTGCGCCACCCGCGGCGAATAGACCGCGATCTCGTCGGCCAGTGGACCCAGCGTCGCCAACACCCGCGCACCGCGGACGACGATGCCGGCCGAGGTTTCCTTCACCACCTGAAGCGCGGTGCCCTGCTGCAGGTTGAACATGCCGCTGACCGCGCGACTGCGCTGCAGGTTGATCAGCGCATGGGTCAGCACCAGGTCGTTTTCGGCGATGTAGCGGTGATAGCGCCGCATGTTGTCGGCGAACGCCGGTTTTGAGCGGCCGAAATAGTCGGCGGAGCCGGCCCAGCAGGCAAACGTCACGTTCATGAAATCCGGCGACCGGCCCATCATGCCGCATGTCGTGCGGGCCCAGTTGAGCATCATCACCCGCCGCCGTTCCAGGTCCTGCCGGGTGCGTGGGACAATGAAGGACAGGCCCAGCGTGTCACCGGTGTCGCCGCACGTGAAGGTCATCGCGTCGCGTTGAGCGGGGTCGGACTGCTGATCGTATAGGGAAGCGATGGCGCGCGCGCCGCCCGCCAGACCCGGATGAGTGGTGACGTCGGCGACACGTTCCCCCCGCAGCCAGACCTCGGTCTCGCGTGCACGCAGGCCCGCCAGATATTGTGCACCCGTGCGTGCCGGCATAACGTGCTCCCGTGTCTGTTCGCGGTGCGACTGTCCTGACCTGAGCAAGTTGGGTCAAGCCTGCTTTGCCCGCCTTGTCGCCATTTTGGCCGTTGGCAACGTCGTCATCGATCCGAACTGCTCTGTCTGGTTCGGAGCGGGCAGGTAGCGCAAACCGGTCGCGTCAAGCCTGGATGCCAACTGCGTGGTCATGGGAGCAGCCGTTCTGCGGGGCGTTCTGGCCACACCGTTGACTCTGTCACTAGTTATAGCGTCCGGCTGGTCTGTCGCCGTGTCAGCATCACCAGGAGCCGAGTAAACTGGCCCGAACGGTCTGCATCGCGATGACGGCCATCATCGGGACGGCCCCGATCGGACCCTCACCGGCCAGCGCGTGCGCCACCAGCACAAGATCCCGCGCTTTCGCCCGCCGCGTGGCCTCATTCGCGGCCTGTGACCACAGCGCCATCATCAGGAATCGTTCCGCCCATGCCGCGCGTTTGTCCGGCAGGATGTCGGTCATCACCACCGCGATCATGCCGACCTTGTCGGTGCGAGGCAGCTTCGCCAGCGCCTGCTGAACCTGCGGGCCGTCCTCGAACCAGCTCCCGAACAGCTCGTCCCTGGCCATCCACTCCAGCCCACGCGCGAAGCCGGCCTCGATGCCCTCTGGCGTGCGATCTGCCGGATCGAGCAGGGCGAACAGCCGGTCGGCCTCGGCCTTGATATCGATCCGCCGATCCTTCCATTCGGCTCCCCCAAGCCGCTCGGCGATGTCAAGCAGCATCGCCGGAGGCACCTGTTCGCGTTCGGCGGCGGTGCCAATCGCATTTTGCACGATCGCATCAACGAACGTCTTGTCGACGCGGACGAACGGGGCCGCCATCTGCGCCTCCCGCAGCATCTTGTTGATCTTGCCGCGCGTCAGATCCAGCTCTGCCCAGGTGTCGGCCACTCCAGTGCCGTGGCGCAGCAGCAACCCGCCGAACAAGCCCTTCTTGCCTGAGCGACTGACGGTCAGAACACTCTGTGCCCCCGATCCATCGATGGTGGAGGCGTGGAACTCCAGATCGGGAAGCGGAGTGGGCCAGGCTCCGATCTCGACCCCGGCAAGCCTGGCCTTGCGGATCGCGGCGTCAAGCGGAGGGCGGTCAGCAGCCGGGATCCAGTTGCGCAAGGTTACGGCACGGCGCAGCGCATCCGGTGACATGGTATCCGGATGAGCGGTCTGCTCCAGCGCCGCCGCCGCGCCCTGTCGAACCGACGCATCGTTGTCCAGCAGCATCAACGGCACCGCGTCGCGCAGCACCTGATGCGGCGAAAGGGCGAGTTCGGTGGCCATGAACCCACGCAACATGACCGGCAGCATCGCGCCGGCGTTCTGCAACGAGTCGATCACCTCGAACGGCGAGGACACCATCTTGGCAAGCTCGTCCATGAAGCCGCGCAAGGTTCGCATCATCTCGTCGGGCGGACCGTCAAATTCGCCGGGGGTGAAGCCTGCATCCGCCAGCGCCGTCTGTGTCGCATCGGAAATCGGCACCCGCGCCTGGGTCAGGGCGGTGCACATCAGGAACCAGTCTTCGCGCGGGATCTCGGCACCGCGGCCGATCGCGACCAGGCGCTGCATGAACGCCTCAAGCATTTTGCTGGCCCAGTCCCACCCCCGCTCCTGGCGATAGCGAACGAACTCGAGCTGCAACCCCAGCAGCATCTGGTAGGCCAGGATCAGCGGTTCGTTGCGCTCGGCGTCACCGGCGGCGGCGATCAGCGCGTCGGTGATCACCGGCAATGTCTGCGGCGTCTGCTCCAGCCAGCCGCGGTCCTCGACGTTGATGTCGGCTTCCGGATCGCGCGCTATCCGCTTCGCGATCGCCTTTACCCGGCTCCGCTCAAGCGCGGTGGCGACCGGAGGCTCCGTCGGATCATCGCCGATCACTGGCACGCGATCGTCATCGGCCAGCCCGGCGCTTTCCATGAGCGCGGCGAATTCCGCCTCGTCCAGATCGCTGCCCTCGATCTCCTCCATCATCGCCTCAACCGCCGTTCCTAGCGTCGCCGGGTCGCCGGTCCGGGTGATGTTGGTCTGGCTGAGTTCTTCATTCTCGAAGCTCCAGGCACCTTCCACGGTCGCGGCAAATGCTGGATGCCGCAGACCGACGCGGAAATGCGTCCAGGTTCGCAGCGCTTCGATGCGCAGGTCGCATTCCCCATCTTGCAGCTCGATCGTGTCCTGTTCCAGCAAGACGCCGGCGGCGCCGCGCGGGCGGCCACCTGCCGACAGCTTCTGCTTGTAGTCCTGCTCCATGTCGGGATCGAAGAAGTGGTCGCTGAGCAGCATCTCCGCCAGCGTGACCAGCGAGCCGTCGATCTCGTCCGGCTGCGCCGCGGGGGGGCGATTGGGGGCTTTGGCCATGGCTGCTTCCCGTTTCTTGCGCTCTATCAAGGTCCACGTGGGCTAACAGACTAGCGCCGTGGAGGCTGGTCTGCCAGCAGCCCCAGGTCTGCCCTAAGCGCGGCGATACCGGCGCCGGTTTCACTGCTGGTCGGAACGATGCGTGGAAATGCCGCGGCATGCGCACGGGCGAGCGCTTCGGTGTCGTGGATTTTCTTGGCCAGCGCGATCGGCCGCATATTGTCGGTCTTGGTCAGAACCAGCTGGAAGATGACCGCGGCGCGGTCCAGCAGGTCCATCACGTCGTGGTCAGCCGGCTTGAACTCGATCCGCGCATCCATGAGCAGCATCACCCGGCGCAGCGTCGGGCGCCCGCGCAGGTAGTCGAACATCATGCCCTGCCAGTCGGCCTTGATGTCCTTCGAGGCCCGCGCATAGCCATAGCCAGGCATGTCCACCAGGGTCAGCCGGCCGCCGAGGTCGAAGAAGTTGAGTTGCCGCGTCCGGCCCGGTTCGGATGAGATGCGGGCAAGCGAATTGCGTCCGGTCAAGGCGTTCAGCAGCGAGGATTTGCCAACGTTCGACCGGCCGGCGAATGCGATCTCGGTGCGTGACGGCGGCGGCAACTGGTCCAGCGTCTGGGCGCCGAAAAAGAATTGGCATTCGGCGGCGAACAGCAGCCGGCCGGCTTCCAGGGCCGCGGCTGCCTCCTCCGGCTCGGAGCTCAAGTGCGGGCGAGGGACGGCTTGGCCAGGCGGGTGCGGCGCTGGATCAGCCATTGCTGCAGGACCGAGAGGGTGTTGTTCCAGCTCCAGTAGATGATCAGGCCTGCCGGGAACTTTGCCATCATGAAGGTGAAGATGATCGGCATGAACTGGAACAGCTTTGCCTGCATCGGATCGGGGGGTGGCGGGTTCATCTTTTGCTGCAGGAACATCGTACCGCCCATGATCAACGGCCAGGCGCCGATATGCAGCAGCGAGGAGTAAGCCGCCGGGTTGAATGGCAGCAGCCCGAACAGATTGAACACGTTGGTGGGATCCACCTGCGAAAGGTCGTGGATCCAGCCGAAGAACGGTGCCTGCCGCATCTCAATGGTGACGAAGATCACCTTGTACAGCGAGAAGAATACCGGGATCTGCACCACCATTGGCAGGCAGCCCGAGGCGGGGTTGACCTTCTCCGCCTTGTACAACGCCATCATTTCCTGCTGCATTTTCTGCGGGTCGTCCTTCAGCCGCGCCCGCAACGCGGTCATCTTCGGTCCGAGTAGCTTCATCTTGCTCATGGAGCGGTAGGAATAATTGGCCAGCGGGAAGAACAGCGCCTTGACGAAGACGGTGAACACCATGATGGCCACGCCGAAGTTGCCGATCAGGCTGTTCAGGAAATCGAGCGCCAGGAAGATCGGCTTGGTCAGGAAGTAGAACCAGCCGAAGTCAACCGCCTTGTCGAAGCTGGGGATGTGGTACTGGCTTTGGTAGCGGTCCAGCAGCGTCACGACCTTGGCGCCGGCGAAGACGTGACTGACCATCGTTACATCGCCGCTGGCCGGCGCCGTCACCGGATTGCTCGACACGTAGTCGACCTGATAATGGTCACCATGGTCTTCCAGGTGACGGAAGTTCACCTTCGATGCCGTGGCCTGGTCCGGGATCAGCGATGTCAGCCAGTATTTGTCGGTGATACCTGCCCAGCCGCCGGTCGAGGTCGCGTCATACGCGAGCCCGTCGTGCTTTTCACCCGCGGACTTCGCCTTGTCGTAGGTCGTCTCGTGCAGGGTGCCGTCGACGACGCCCAGCAGACCCTCGAACAGCACGTAGTAGCCCGCGACCTGGGGTTTGTAGTCGCGACGAATGCGCGACCAGGGGAACAACCGGACCGGCTGGCCGGTGCTGTTCTTCACCGTCTGGTCGACAGTGAACATGTAGTTGTCATCGATGGACAGGCCGATCTGAAAGGTCAGGCCGCCGCCATTGCTCCACGACAGCGTCACCGGCTTGCCTGGCACCAGTTCATTGGCGGACGCGGTCCAGGTGGTGTCGTTGTCCGGCAGCTTGACCTTATCGCCCTCGGGCGCCGTCCAGCCGTACTGGATGTAGTAAGGATCCTTCTCCGATCGCGGCTCCAGCAATTGGACAAGCGGCGAGTTGGCGGCGATTTCCTGTCGGTAATCCTTCAGCACCAGGTCATCGATGCGCGCACCCAGCAGGCTGATCGAACCTTCCACCTTCGGCGCATCGATCTTCACCCTGGGCACATTGCGCGGCACGGCGGTCAGCGCCGGCTGGATCCCGGGCGTGGGACCGCCCTCACGCGGGGTGGTCACGGGGTGTTCGGCCGCGTTGATGTTCGCGACCTTTGGCGGAACCGACTTCTGCAGATGCGGAGCGACCAGCATCTGGAAGCCCAGCAGGATCGCCAATGAAACCGCGATCGCCAGGAAGAGCCGTTTCTGGTCCATCAGTGCCCCATGTTCCGGTCGATCCCATGGCCCTCGGACCGGGGCACGGGGTCGACGCCACCTTCATGCCAGGGGTTGCAGCGCAGGATACGCCTGGCCGCCATCGCGGTCCCCCGTGCCGCTCCGTGCACCCGCAAGGCCTCCACCGCGTATTCGCTGCAGCTTGGCCAGAAGCGGCAATGTGAGCCGATGAACGGACGGACCGTCCATTGATAGACGCGCACGATGCCGATCCCGACCTGAGCCGTCCCCGCCCCGACCGCCCGAACCGGGGCCACCCCGACCTTGCTCATCCAAATCTGGCTTGCCCAAGCCCGGCCTGGCCAAGCCTTTGTCGAACCTGTCATACCCCCGTCCTGTCGAGCGCGCGCCTGATATCAGCCTGCAACGCGATGAATTTTCGTCTGCGCGTGCTGTCACGCCCGATCAGCACCAGGTCGACAGCGGCGACCGGACGTTCGGCCAGCAGCAGCCGCGCCGCCTCCTTCAAGCGGCGCCGTGTCCGGTTGCGGATGACGGCGTTGCCCACCTTCTTGGTCACGGTAAAACCCAACCTGGCAGCCCCACCGTCCTGCCGAGGCATCGCCTGGAGCACAACGCCGCCAACCGCCGCCTTCTTCCCGGTCGCCGCGACGAGAAGGAATTCCGCCCGCCGCTTCAACCGGCCGGGCTGCGCGGCCGTCAGTGCGCGGGTCGAGGCTGGCATGGACCGCACATCAGCGGCTTGGCTTCAGGCGGACAGCTTCTTGCGGCCCTTGGCGCGGCGATTAGCCAGCACCTTGCGGCCGCCGACGGTCTCCATGCGGGCGCGAAATCCGTGCCGGCGCTTACGGACGAGCTTCGACGGTTGATAGGTGCGCTTCACGACTGCTCTCCGAAACCTTGGCCGAAAACCGTCCGGACGACGTCCTGGTGGCCCGTACCGTTGCAAGCGAGTGCCGACGGGCACACCTGATCAGGCGGCCCGCCGGAAGCGGCGGCTTATAGGGAGGTGACCGGAGGGCGTCAATCTCCGTGCCGCCGCCGCGCGGGGCAATCGGGTGAACGATACGCGGCATTGAACCTGAGTGTGCTCCGCGGTGAGGACCGTCTGGAATGGCGCTACTGGTAGGAAGACCAAGAAGGATCTACCACAGAGCCACAGAGTTCACCGAGATCCAGTGGAGGCGGACCTGCGCTATTTTTGATGCTCTCGGTGCTCTCTGTGGCTCTGTGGTGCATGTTCGGTAGGCCGCGACACATGCTTACGTTGCCAGTGAGACGACATCCCGTCGGTCAGGCACGCTGCCGGATGGAAGGATCGCTGGTTCACCCGATTGCCCTGCGCCGCCGCGCGTTGCGCGGCGCCATTATCCGGCGCGCTTCGTCGGGTCCATGACGGCCAGCCGGTACAGCCGCCCGGTCGCGTCGAGCGCGTCCACCGACCAGGCACCACCGACACCATCGACCATCCAACGCAGGATCGCCCACAGGTCGCGATCGACCGCCGCGTCGTCGAGCGGTTCCAGGGCCGGTACGATGGCGTAGATTTCCAGGCCCGAGGGAAACGCCTCGCCGCTGCGGCCGATAAAGACGAGTTCGTAGACCGTGCCGGACGGCGCGGCCAGATAGCCCGGCGCCGTCAGACCAAGCTTATCGAGGGCGAACCTGGCGGCGAAGAAAGCGCGAAACTCCGGGTAATGCCCCAACCGATCCTCCGCCAGGACATAGGCCCGCCTTGTGTCGTGCAAGGGCGGAGCGGCGACGATCCTGACCGCGCTCATGATGCGGCACCGGTTCGGTTCAGGAAGTCGACGATCGCGGCGGCGATCTCCGGGCCGGAATCCTCTTGCAGGAAATGCCGTCCGGTTACCATGACCGGTCCCTCCGCATGCGGCAGCATGGTCTTGAACCGCGTCGCGAAGATGGCTGCGTCGAACACCTCATCCTCGCGTCCCCACACGATCAGCGTGGGCAGCCGGGTTCCCGACAACGCGCGCTCCAGCCAGGCAAACCGGGCCAGCGCGGGTGCCGTGTCGTCCAGCGGGATCCAGCGCGGCCACACCCAGGTGAGCAGTCGCATTGCCGGATCGGGCAGCACCGCCTCGTACGCGGTCTGCGCCTCGGCCTTGAAGCGGGCGCGGTCGACCACGGACAGGTAAATGCCGCGGCCGGCGAGGGCGCTGTGCCGACCGAGCAGGTAGGGACCCACCAACGGGGCGTGCATCAGGCGCCACGGGAAGACGCGGGTATGGAATTCGGCTGGCGGCAGCGGCCACGCCCAGGTGCTCATGACCACCAGCGCCTTGACCCTGGCCAGGTTGGACAGTGCGGACCCCAGGCCGGTCGGTCCGCCCCAGTCATGGCAGACCATGGTGATGCGGGTCAGGTCGAGTTGGCGCAGCAGCCCGGTCAGGTTGGCGATATGCCCGTCCAGGCTGTGCGCATGCTCCCGGGTTGGTTTTTCCGACAGGCCGAAGCCGATCATGTCCGGCACGATCACCCGGTGGCCCGCCGCGACCAGCGGGCCGATGAAGGTTCGGTACAGGTAGCCCCAGGTTGGGTTACCATGCAGCAGCACGACCGGATCGCCCGCTCCCTCGTCGATATAATGCATCCGCCAACCGTTCACCTGAGTGAATCGCGGCTGGTATGGCCACTGTGCCCGCACAGCGGCGGGCAGCATCGGTTGCGGCATTATTCGTCGTCCTCCCCGTCGTCGTCGCTGGTCGGACGCATAGCAGGACAGAGCGCCCGATCCGTCCAGCACCCTGCCAGCCCGCACATAGCCACTACGTCGCGCACGCATGTCACGATTGAGGGGAAATCCCGTGAGAGTCACTGTTCCGGCGGTGCGTTATCTGTCCCGACCCGCTGCAGGATTTGCAGCAGTGACGGGCGCAGGCGATGCAGCTCCTCAAGATGGATGGCCGAAAGTTCAGCCAGACGTGTGTCGGCTGACGCGGTCAGGCCGAGGCGGACGCGGCGACGGTCATCGACATCGTGTTCGCGCAGGACCAGCCCGGCCTTCACCAGGCGGTCCACCAGCTCAACAGCGCTATGATGTTGGATACGCAACCGCTCGGCGAGGTCGCCGATGGTCGGGCGGCGATCGCGGGAAAACCCTTTGATCACCAGCAAGGCCTGGTGCTGACGCGTCGTCAAACCACCCTCGGCCGCCGCTGCCTGGCTGAACTCCAGGAAGTGCCGGATCAGATAGCGGAATTCCGCCAGCGTCTGGTACTCGTCGTAGCCTAGCTCCGTCCGGGCAGGCAATTTCCGTCCTCCCTCGCGCACATATGTTTCTGACCTATAAAATATCGCGATACGACCTAGTCATTAACTATCGCAAGACGATATAACGGCGGCATCGTTAGGCAAGTCCATTCCTCTATCGAAAAGCAGTGCGCAATGCTCGGCGTGGTTCTTGGTGGCGTCCTGGCGGGCCTGGCGCTCGGCATGCTTGGCGCCGGCGGCACGATCATCGGTCTGCCGATGTTCCTTTATCTTGGCGGTCCGCAAGGTCACCTCGCCTTCGGCACCAACGCGCTTGGCGTCACGATCATTGCCTTGCTGCTGCTGCTCTGGCGCATGCGGAACCGGGAGATCGATGTTGCTTTAGGTGTCACGTTCGCCATTCCCGGGCTCATCGGGATCGCGATCGGTGCCCGGCTGGGCCTTGTTTACCCGGCCGACAGGCTTGTCTTCCTGCTCAGCTTTCTGATCCTCGTCGTTGCCGGGTGGATCGGTTATCTCAGCACCCGGCCAGCAGTGAGCGTGCCCACGCGCAAATCGTCGATCGAGCTGCGTCACATCGTTCGCATTGTTCCGACCGCGTTCGTCGTTGGTCTGATTGCTGGCTTCTTCGCGATCGGTGGCGGATTTCTGGTGGTGCCGGGGCTCGCGCTCGCGGCGGCGATCGACATTCGTTCTTCCGCCCGGACGTCGCTGCTTCCGATCACCGTCTTCGCCGGCCTGGGCGCGATCGAATACATCATGGCCGACAGCGTGAGTTTTGGTCTCAGCGGCATCATGATCATAGCCGGCCTGGCGGGCGGCGTGGTCGGCATCGTGCTTGGCGACCGGCTGCCGCTTCCGGCCGTGCAGCGAAGCTTCGCGGTCTTCCTGGCCGTTGTCGCGCTCTACATGATCGCCCAGAACATCTGAATTGATGGGCTACAGCGCCCTCGCCACGGATCGCGCGGGTGATGGCGGTCCGGCGAACGTGCTTGAACCCAGCCCCGCAGGCGAGGATTTCGTGCTGCGCAGGACCGCGGGCGACATGTATCGTGCCGATGCGGCAACCGTGACCCCGGCCGCGCCGGCGGTTCGCGGATGGCCGGAGTTGGTATATCAGGGTGCATTTCGGCGACCGTTAGGGAGACGAGCCTGATGGCAGACGTGCAGTCGGTTTATCAACGGGGTCTGGGCGGTCCGCCGCTGGGACCCAACCAGCGCGGTGACAAGCGCGTGGCGGTCATCGGCGCCGGCGCCAGCGGCCTGTGTTCGGCCAAGTATTTGCTGCAGGCCGGGTTCGACGTCACCGTTCTCGAAATCGGCAGCCAGATCGGCGGCATGTGGTGCTTCAACAACGACAGTGGGCGATCCTCGGCCTACCGCACGCTGCACATCAATACCTCCCGTGGCGTCACCCGGTTCAGCGACCTGGATTTCGATCCCGAGACGCAGCCTTTCCCCGATCATTACGACATGCACCGGTATCTCGTGCACTACGCTGAACACTTCGGTGTCGCGCCGCGCATTCGCTTCAATAGCAGGGTCGAGCAGGTGCGACCGGCGTTCGATCCGGCGCGCGAACCGCCGGTCTGGGAGGTCGTGCTGGCTGACAGCGCGGTGCAGCGCTTCGACGCGGTGCTGCTCGCCACCGGTCACCTGACCACGCCGCTGCACGCGGCTGACCTGCAACGGTTTGGCGACGGGTATCTGCACGCCCACGATTACCGTGCGCCCGAGCCATTCGTCGGCCAGCGCATCTGCGTCGTCGGCGTCGGCAACAGCGCGTGTGACATCGCCAGCGACGTCTGTGTCACCTCCCACCGGACCGTTCTGGTGGCTCGGTCTGGCGTCACCATCCTGCCTAAATTATTGTTTGGTAAAGCTTTTACTGACATCACGGCACAAATTCAGCGGCCGTGGATCCCGCGCGCGCTGCGCCAGAGGCTGGTCCGATCGCTGGTTTGGCTGGCGCACGGCGACATGACGAAGCTGGGGTTCAAACGGTCAAGTGCGTTGAGCCACGTCACCTCCAACGGCACCGTGACGACCGACATCGCCTATCGCCGGATTTTCGTGAAACAGGGCATCGAGGCGATCGACGGTCACCGCATTCGCTTCTTCGACGGCACCGAGGCGGAATTCGACACGCTGATCGCCGCGACCGGATATCGCATCGATCTGGATATGCTGCCGCCGCAGGTGGTGCGCGTGGTGGACAACCGGTTGGACCTCTACCTGCGCATCGTGCCGCCCGGCTGGCCCGGCTTGTTCCTGATGGGGTTTTTCAACACCGATACCGCTTTGAACATGGTGTTCGAGCACCAGGCCCGCTGGGTGCGCGAGCATCTGCTGGGCAACGCGACACTGCCGTCGGATGCCGACATGCGCCAAGCGATCGCCGATCGCACCGCGTGGTACAAGAGCCAGTACCGTGACACCGCGCGGCATACCATCGAGGAGGAGCATGTGCGCTACCTGACTGATCTGCGCACGACGTTGAAGGCCGCCAGGGTTCGGAAGGAACCCGCTCGGGCTGCCTGAGCCGTCCTTGCCGTAGCGCGCCTGAGCGGGTGACGGGAGCTAAAGCCGAGCCATCACGGTCCTGGCGAATTCCTCGGCCAGGCGCCACTTGCCGGCGGTGCCGACGGCGAACACCATCTCCTGCAGGCCATCCCGTTCCAGCGATCGGATCTGCTCGATCAACGCCTCGGCCGTTCCCACCAGGCAGGTGTCGCGGATCAGTTGCTCATCGATCAGCGCGGCTTCACCCGGATGCAGATCCGTATAGTGGAATTCATGGGTTCTGAAATGCCGGTGCTCGCGCGGCGTCTGCTCGACCAGCGCACAGTAGGGTTTCCAGATGCGGCTCAGGAAATCCGGCGGCGCGGTGCCGGTCTCGTGCACCATGTCGTAGAAATAGTAGACGCTCGCCATCACGTTCGGCCCGATCAATTGCTTGATCCGATCCGAGTCGGCCGCTTCACCCGGTTGCAACAGCGCCACATTCGTCAGCGTCGCATTGCGAAACCCCGTCATGTCGCGTCCGGGCCGGGCGGCGCCTTGGCGCGCATGGCCGAGGGCATCCTGCACCGGCACACCACGTGGTGGAATGGCGAACACCAGGCCATCGCCGAATTCACCCGCCAATGCCATCGCCCGCGGGCCGAAGCCGGAAACATAGAGCGGAATGCGCGGGTGCAGATTGATGAACCGGGTCTCGTGCAGGAGCATTTTCACCGGGCGCGACCGCCCCTCGAAGGTATAATCCACCACCTGACCGTCGAGCAGACCGGACAGGACGCGCAGATAGTCGCCGAACGCCGCCATTCTCATGGGCTTTTGGCCCATCGTGCGCATCGCGGTGTTGCCGGTGCCGATCCCCAGGAACACGCGTCCCGGCGCCAGGCGGTTCAGCGTTGCCATCGCCGCCACGTGGACCGGGGGGATGCGGGTGCCACAGATCGCCGTGCCGGGTCCGATCCGCAGCCGCCTGGTCTGCTGGGCCGCCAGTGCACACACCGCATAGACATCGGAGAACATCATCTGGCTGTCAGCGACCCAAGCGGAATCGTAACCAAGGTTCTCGATGAAGCTGAAGAAGCCGATCTCATCGATGTCCGACATGATGCAAAAGCCGAATTTCATGCTCGTCCCTCCGCGCAGCGCCGCCGCGACCGCCGGCAGCGCGTTGGCACAGATATCCCGAGTCGCCGCATGATGCGAAGCCGACGATCAGGACGTATCGCGACAGCCCGCCGGCCACCTGATGAGCGGTCTTTTTTCCCGGCACCAGGTTCCGCACCTTCCGCTGCACGATCTCGCCACCAGATCTCGGCCGGCGATTTGAAGAACCACCTTGCGCGTCACGGGCGGGCCGCGACCCGCTCACAAAAACCTGTGCGATGAAATGCTTGCTGACGAAAGGGCTGGGGCCTAGAGCGAATTCACGATAATGGGAAACACCGACGTAGGATCGTCGAGGCTAGACAGGGTCGGCCGTTCCGGGTCAGAAAGCGGGCGCCGTCCGGATGATGGCAGGCCACAACGGGTGGCGGGCTCACCCATTCTTGAACCAACTCCGCCGGAGAACGATTCGTGTCAGTTACTACACATGATCACGGGCATGACGATCACCACGGCCACGCTCCCGGGTTCGCCGCGCGCTGGCTGTTCAGCACCAATCACAAGGACATCGGCTCACTTTACCTGATGTTCGCGGTCATGGCCGGTATAGTCGGCGGCGCCCTGTCGATGATCATGCGGGCGCAGCTGCTGCACCCGCACAACGACATCGTCACCTCGGGCCAGGAGTGGAACACGATCATCACTTCGCACGGCCTGATCATGATCTTCTTCACGGTCATGCCGGCGCTGATCGGCGGGTTCGGCAACTGGTTCATCCCGCTGATGATCGGTGCGCCCGACATGGCGTTCCCGCGCCTCAACAACATCAGCTTCTGGCTGCTGCCGCCGGCTTTCGTGCTGATCATGATCGGTTTGCTGCTGGGCGAGTCGGGCACCGGCTGGACGCTATACCCGCCGCTGTCGCTCTCGACCTACGAGTACGGCATGGGGATGGATTGCACCCTGTTCGCGCTTCACCTGGCTGGCGCGTCATCGCTGCTGGGCGCGATGAACTTCATCGTCACCATCTTCAACATGCGCGCGCCGGGCATGACGCTGCACAAGATGCCGCTGTTCATCTGGAGTGAGCTGGTAACAGCCTTCCTGTTGCTGCTGGCCGTGCCGGTCCTGGCCGGTGCGATCACCATGCTGATCTGCGACCGCAACTTCGGAACCGCGTTCTTCGACCCGGCCGGCGGCGGCGACCCGGTGCTGTTCCAGCACCTGTTCTGGTTCTTCGGCCACCCCGAGGTCTACATCATGATCCTGCCGGCGTTCGGGATCGTCAGCCACGTGGTCTCCACCTTCAGCAAGAAGCCGATCTTCGGCTACCTTGGAATGGTGTATGCGATGATCGCCATTGGCGTCGTCGGCTTCGTCGTGTGGGCGCACCACATGTTCGTCTCCGGCATCAGCGTCGATACCCGTGCCTACTTCATGGCCGCCACCCTGGTGATCGCGGTGCCGACCGGCATCAAGGTGTTCTCGTGGATCGCCACGATGTGGGGCGGGTCCATCGAGTTGAAGACGCCCATGCTGTGGGCGATTGGCTTCATCTTCGTGTTCACCATCGGCGGCGTCACCGGCGTCGTGCTGGCCAATGCCGGCATCGATCAGATCCTGCACAACACCTACTACGTCGTCGCGCACTTCCACTATGTGCTGTCGTTGGGCGCGGTGTTCGGCATCTTCGCCGGCTTCTACTACTGGATCGGCAAGATGACCGGGCACCAATATCCGGAGTTCTGGGGCAAGGTGCACTTCTGGCTGACCTTCATCGGCGTCAACCTGACCTTCTTCCCGCAGCATTTCCTCGGACTGTCGGGCATGCCGCGCCGTTATCCGGACTATCCGACCGCCTTCGCCGGGTGGAATTTCGTCTCCTCGATCGGTGGCTTCATCAGTGGCCTGGCGACGCTGGTGTTCCTGTACGTTGTCTTCCGGACCTTCACGTCGAAGGCGCACGTCGCCGACAACTACTGGGGCGAGGGTGCGACGACCCTTGAGTGGACCCAGACCTCGCCGCCCGCGTACCACACCTACCTGGAGCTGCCGCGGATTCGCTGAATCTAATTGATCCGGCGCGGGTTCGCGTGGCAGGAAGCTCGCCATGCCAACCCGCCGCTTCATGGTTGCAAGTTGCCTTCCCGTCGTGTTTGCCGGGTCAGCATTCGCGGCGGCGTCCGCGGATGGTTTCCCTGCGTTCCTGAATGGTGTGAGAGCCGAAGCCCGCGGACATGGCATTCGGACCGCCACACTGGACAGCGCTTTCGCGGGGGTGTCGCCAAACCAGAAGGTGCTGGAGCGGGATCGGCACCAGCCCGAGTTCACCATGACCTGGACGCGTTATCGTGGCCTGGTTATCACCGACAAGCGGATCACCAACGGCCGCCAGGCGGTCGCGGCGAACAGCGGCTTGTTCCGACAGGTCGCGCAGCGCTATGGCGTCGGCGCCGGTGTCATTGCCGGCATCTGGGGGCTCGAATCCAGCTTTGGCACCGGCACCGGCGACTTCCGCGTGGTGGACGCACTGGCCACCCTCGCCTGGGACGGCAGGCGGGCCAGTTTTTTCCGTGGCGAACTGCTCGCCGCGTTGAAGATTCTCGATCATGGAGATGTGGCGCCCGCCGGAATGACCGGGTCCTATGCCGGAGCCATGGGCCAGCCGCAGTTCATGCCATCGAGCTACCTGCGTTACGCCGTCGACTTCGAGGGAAACGGTCGCCGCGATATCTGGACCAGCACGCCAGATGTGTTGGGCTCGATCGCCAACTACCTCACGCAGTCGGGGTGGCGGGCTGGGCAGAGCTGGGGACAGGCGGTGACGGTGCCGCCCGGATTGGACGCGCCGGGACGCGATGCGCGGCGTCCCCTGGCGGACTGGATTCGGGTCGGTGTCCGGCCTAAGGCTGGCCGATGGGTCGCGCCGGCCGACGCGCCGGCGGCGCTGATCGCGCCCGATGGCGAGGGTGGCGAGACCTTCGCCGTATATGCCAACTTCGCCGCGATCCGGCGGTACAACCCGTCCGATTTCTATGCCATCGCCGTCGGATTGATCGGCGATCAGGTGGTGGTGTGACAGTCCGACCAGGCAGCGGATTGCAACTCAAGGCTCCGCTGCTGGATCTGTCGCTTGGTTGGGTCCGGCACGCCGGAGCCAATTCACTTTTGCTTCTGGCGTTCGGCTGCGCCCCGGCGCTGCAGCCGGCGCCACATTATGTCCTTGGCAGCCCCTATCAGGCCGCGACCATCTGGTTCTACCCGAGGGAATCGTTCGACATGGACGAAACCGGTCTTGCGGCCATCGCCCGAACCGGCGCGCCCAGGCTGACCACGGATGGCGAGGCGTTCGATCAGAGCGCCCTCGGCGGCGGCCACCCGACCATCCAGCTTCCCGCCATCGCGCGCCTGACCAATCTGGGCAACGGCCGCGCCGTCACCATCCGGCTCAACGATCGAGGCTCCGGCGACCCGCACCGTCTGCTGGAGATCACGCGCCGGACCGCACAGCTGCTGGGAGTGCCCGCGGATGGCGTGGCACGCGTGCGACTCGAGGTGCTGCCCAACGAAAGCTATGCTGCGGCCGACGCGCTGCCTGGCGCGCCATCTCTGGCCATAGCCGCTGCCCCACGTGACACGGTCGAGGTCGCCGAGCTGCCGCTTCCGCCTGGTGTGCGCGGCGGCGGCGCCGGCATATCGGCGCTCGTTCCGGTGGCCGATCAGGCCCGTCCGGTTGCCGCGGCTCCGCCGATGCGCCTGCCGGAAACGGTCAGCCAGACCCTGGTTCCGCCGGGGCACCTGATGGTGCGCCTGGATCAATTCGATGATTATCACTACGCCGCCGGCCAACGCGCCAGGATGAGCGCGGCCGGCGCACGGATTGTTACCGTCACGGACGGTCGGACGCATCAGTTCCGGGTCGAGATCGGCCCGTTGCCCGATGTTGCCCGCGCCGACGCCGTTCTGGACCAGGCACTCGCATCCGGCATTCCGGATGCTCGGATCGTGGTGGATTAGGAGGTACCGTCGAGATGCTGACCCGTCGTCTTGGCTTGCTGGGTTCCGCCTTCGCGCTGGGCGCGTGGCCTGCCTTCGCGCAACAGAAACATCTCTCCGGCGCCGCCGTCCGCCTCGCGGCCGGTGGCCATAAAGTGAAGGGCACCGCTGCTGCCACCGGCACTCCAGCCGACACGCCGCTGGGACCGGTCGCGACGGCCGCGCGATGGGCCTACATGAAGGACTTCGACACCGGTGCCATGTTGCTGGAAAAACAGGCGGATGACGAAATGCCGCCGTCGTCGATGACCAAGCTGATGACGATGTACCTGGTCTACGATCAGCTCAAGCAGGGCCGTCTGAAGCTGCAGGACGAACTGCCGGTGACCGAAAAGGCCTGGCGGATGCAGGGCTCGAAGATGTTCGTGCAGGTCGGCAGCACGGTGAAGGTCGAGGACCTGATCCGCGGCGTCATCGTCCAGTCCGGCAACGACGCCGCCATCGTGCTGGCCGAGGCGATCGGCGGATCGGAGGAGCAGTTCGTCGCGAAGATGAATGCGAAGGCGAAGGAACTCGGACTGACCCATTCGTTTTTCAAGAATTGCACCGGCTGGCCGGACCCTGATCAGCACATGAGCGCGCGCGACATCGCGACCCTCGCGGGTGACATCATCAGGGACTTTCCCGACTATTATCATTACGATTCGGAGAAGACGTTCCGTTACAACGGCATCGAGCAGGGCAACCGCAACCCGATGGTGCAAAAGGGCACCGCGGATGGTCTGAAGACCGGCCATACGGAAGCCGGCGGCTACGGACTTGTCGTGAGTTCAAAGCGCAACGGCCGGCGGATCATCCTGGTTCTGAACGGCATGACGTCGATGCACGAGCGGGCCGAGGAGTCGGAAAGGCTGATGGACTGGGGCTTCTTCAACTTCGAGGATGTCACGCTGTTCAGCGCCGGCGACGTCATCCAGAAGGTGCCGGTCTGGCTGGGCACCGAACATTCCGTGCCGCTGGTTGCCGGGCGGGACGTGGTGGTGACGATGCCGCGCAACTGGCGTCAAAAGGCGTCGGTCAGGGTCAGCTACGACTCGCCGCTGACCGCCCCTGTCGCCAAGGGTGACCCGGTGGGCAAGCTGACCCTCACCGGCCAGGGCGTTCCTGGCCTGGACATCCCGCTGATGGCCGCCGCGGACGTGCCGCGGCTGGGTCTGCCAGGACGGGCGATGGCGGTGCTATCGAAATACATGACGGGTACGTAACAGGCTATGACGCCGGGGCGGCTCATCACGCTGGAGGGCGGCGAGGGGGCCGGCAAGACGACCCAGTCCATGCTGTTGGCCGAGGCACTGGCGGTACAAGGTGTGCCGGTGCTGCGCACCCGCGAACCGGGCGGCTCACCCGGTGCCGAACTGCTGCGCGAGATCCTTCTGGGCGGGTCGATCGACTGGGCGCCGCGGGCTGAAACCCTGCTGCACTTCGCCGCTCGGGCGGAGCATGTGGCGCGCACCATTCGGCCGGCGTTGGCGGCTGGTTCATGGGTGATCTGCGATCGCTTCTACGATTCAACCCTGGCATATCAGGGCTATGGGCAGGGCGCCGACAAAGGCTTCATCGGCGCGCTGATCGGGCTGATCGGCATCGTGCCGGACATGACGATCGTGCTTGACGTGCCCGAAATGGTGGCAGCCGAACGGATGCGCCGCCGCGGCTCGGCACTGGATCACTACGAACGTCTGGACGCGGCGTTCCATGGCCGGGTCAGGCAGGGATTTCGGGACATCGCCGCCGCCCAGCCGAAACGATGCGTGCTGCTGGACGCATCGGGCGACATCGAGGCCGTCCACACCGCCATCATGGCAGCGATGTGGACGCGGTTAGAAAGGCCGTCCCAGGTTGAACCAACCTCGGACGTCAATCCTCCTCTCGATACAGGGCTGGATCAGTAGGCGAGTGCTTCCTGCTCGACCGGCACCCAGCGGCCATTTTTCACCACCGTCAGGAACGAGTGGGTCGAGCCGTGGTGCTGGTCCGGACCGAAGGATAGCTTGGTGCCGAAGATGTCGGTGTAGTCGTGGATGCTCTCCATCCCCTTGATGAAGCGGTCCACGGTGAGGTCCTTGCCGGCGTTCTTCAGTCCGGTCAGCACGAGGTTTGCCGCGGTGTAGCCGACCTCGCCATGGAAGTTGGGTTCGCGACCGAAGCGGGCCTGGTACTTCTTGGCGAACGCCTGCACCGTCGGGCGCGGATCGTCAGGGTAGGCATAAAGCGCCGGGGTCATGCAGTAGAAGCCCTCGGTGGCGCCACCTGGCAGCGTCGCCACCGCCGTGTCATAGGACGCGAACTGGCCAACCAAATCGACGTTCCAGCCCATCTTGCGCACGGTCTGAATGATGATGTTGGTATCGCGCACGATGGTACCCATCATGATCGCATCGCAGCCCGCATCGTGCAGCTTCTCCATCGCGCCGTTGAAATCGGTAGCGGTCGGCTGGTGCGCCGTCGTCGCCACCACCTTCAGGCCCAGCGCCTTGGTCTCGGCCACCACCCCGGCCAGCACATCCTTGCCGAAATCGGAGTCCTGGTAGGACACGCAGAATGACTTGCGCCCTTTGGTCTGGGCGAAATACTTCACCGCCGAGCGCATCTGGTCGTAATAGGACGCGAACTGCCCGAATTTCAGCCGGTTATAAGGCTGGTACATCGACCGAGCCGCTGTCAGTGGGAACATGTTCGGCACGTTCTTGGCGAACTGGGCCGGCATGTTCGCATCGTTCATCGGCGTGCCGCCGTCACCAATCGCCAGGAAGATGTCGTCGCTGTTCAGCAGTTTGTTCATCGCCTGCACCGCGCGAGGAACCATGTATTGGGTGTCCTCAACGATGTATTTGATCTTGCGGCCGTTCACGCCGCCTTTTTCGTTGGCTTCGTCGAATGCCATGCGAATGGCGTCGCTGTTATTGACCCCCTGCACGGCGGTGACACCCGACAGGTCAGTCGCCGTTCCGATGACGATCTGCGAATCGGTCACGCCACGAGCCGGATCGGCCGCCTTCGCGATCGACGCGGTCATCAGCAAACCGCCGGCAATGACTGTTAACCAGCCTCTCATAGGCTTCAAAGGCATGACGTGTTCCCCTCCCTGGACCGGCCGTGCCGTCACGACCGGATTAGTCAGCTGCCCGGCTTCAGCCGGATGGGCAGACGCTAGTGTCCTTTGTTTTCAGTGGCCTGCTTATCCCCCGCGTCCGTCGCACGATGCGACGAACTTCGGGGGCAGGACACTAGCTGGGTCCAAGTGCATGATAAAGAGTGAAAAGGAAAGCCACAGGCGTGCCGCACGCCCACCGGGAGCTTGCCGGATTTTGCGATCGATCAGCCTGACTGCCGTCTTCCACGGGCCGCCCACTATTGATGAAGCGTCCGGCAGACACTTGATCCTGCTGCTTTGTTGGGCTCACGACGTTGCTGATCATGCTATACCATCACGATCGGGCGCACCGGCGCGGCTGTCGCACCGCGTATCTTTGTCGCCAGCAGGATGAAGCAGGCGGCGTGGATCCGATCCTTGGCGAGTTCCTCCAATGCCAGGTTCTCGATCAGATAGACCCCGCATCCAGCCAGGGCGAACTGATGCACCGGCAGCACCAGGCCTTCGGTGGGATTAGGCAGCACCTCTACCGCCATGTTGTCCGCACCAATCGCCACGATGCCTTGATCAATCAGCCATTTTGCCGCTGCCACGTCGATGCCTGGCTCGCCTTGCACATAGTGGGCGTTGTCGACGCCGAACAAGCGGCCCCAACCGGTGCGGATCAGTGCGATATCGCCGGATTCGACCGCGAAGCCACCGGCGTCGGCGGCCCGTCGCAGGTCATCCCGCGTGACCGTCTGGCCTGCGGCCAGGGGTGCGGCGCCGGCCACGTCGAACAGCACCGCGCGGGTGATCATCGGCGGCGCATGCTCGATCCCAAGGCGATCGAGTCCCCAGTCCGTGACGACATCCGCGGCGACATTGTTGTTGTAAAGCATTTCGCCGTCGGAAAAATGCCCGAGCGCATCGATGTGGGTGCCGACATGCGCGGTCATCTCGATGCGTTCAAGGTTGCTGCCGGCGTCATTCGTCGCACCCAGTTTGCGCCGTCGTTTGATGGTGTCGCGCCACGACCCGAAAATCGACATCAGGAACGGTGTCTGGTTCGGCGCCATATAGGGCGCCCCCATGTAGATCTCATGGCTGACATCATAGATACGGCCGTGGCGCACCGAGCCGAGCGCGGCAAGCCGTTTCTCGACCGTCAGCAGGTTCGCCGCGCCGATCTGGTCGGCGTCCCCCCATTGGGCATGGCTGTGGATCAGGTTGGGCAATTGTTGCTCCTTGTCCGCGCGGTTGCTTCCACGTCCGACCACGCTGCCACGCGGATGCGGGGATGGGCAACACGTCGCTGTGGGGCATCACGGACGGGCGGGGGGTGCCGCTTGCGGACATCGCCGTCGCTGGCGCCGCTTAAGCAAATCATAGGTGCTGGGGCTGGGCAACGCGATCCCGGCCGGACATGCTTGGCGGATGTGCGATCCGAAACCGATCACCGGCACGCGAATGTGGCTCCTGCTGGCCGCCGCCTTCGCCACTTTCGCCATCGGCGCGGGCTTCATGCAGGCCTACGCCGTCTTCCTGGTGACCTTTATCGAGGCATTCGGATGGACCCGCGCGGAGGCCTCCTTGCCCTATGCGGTGTCGCAGGTGGTCAACGGGCTGAGTTCACCGCTGGTCGGCTGGTTGGTGGACCGATTGGGGCCGCGGCGCCTGATCCTGATCGGCGGCACGCTGCTGATCGGCGGATTGGTCGCGACGTCGTGGGCCACCCGGTTATGGCACGTTGTCGCGCTGTATGGCGTGGTGATGACGCTGGGCGCGAACTGCCTGGGGCTGGTCGTCTTCGTGCCGCTTTTGTCGCGCTACTTCGTGCGCAACCGCGGCATGGCGGTGTCGATCGTGCAGTCCGCGAACGGCTTCGCGCGGGCATACTCGGCGCCGGCCGCTACGTTGATGATCTCGGGACTGGGTTGGCGCGCCGCCTATCTGTGGCAGGGCGCGTTCATGGGCGTGATTCTGCTGCCGCTGGCGAGTCTGTTCCGCGGGATCAGGCCGGCGGGTCGCCGGCGAGCGTCGGAGGAACCGGGCTGGACCGTCCGCCAGGCCATGCGAACGCCGCATTTCTGGCTGCTGTTCTCGGTTTACCTGTTTACCGGGCTGGGCAGCTTTCTGGTCGCGCTGCATCAGTTGGCATTCGCGGTCGATATGGGATTCGACAAGCTCTATGCCGCCGGTGTGCTGGGGATGGGCGCATTCCTGTCGCTGCCCGGCGTCATCGTGACCGGCACGCTGTCCGACTATGTCGGGCGCGAGGTCTCGGCGATCGTTACCTATGTCACATCGATCCTGGGCGTAGTCTTCGGGTTGATGATCACCTCGCCCGATCAGCATCTGCTGCTATGGCTGCACGCCTGCTTCTTCGGCTTGACCTGGGGTGCCAGGGGGCCTGCCATCACCGCCAAGACCGCCGATCTGTTTCCGGGGCCGAACCTGGGTGCGATCCTGGGGGTGATCACCATCGGAACCGGGCTGGGTGCGGCGGGCGGTTCCTGGCTGGCCGGGTTCGTGTTCGACACCACCGGCAGCTACCGGGTCGCGTTCGGACTGTCGATCGTATGCTACATCGCGGGCAGTATCGCGTTCTGGGCGTTGCGCCGTCCGCCGGCTATTCAGGCATAGGAGGATCTGTTGCTGTTTCTGGTGATCAGCGAACCTCGACCCGAACCCCCATCCAGTGTGACGGCGGCGCGGCAGAGGTATTGGACGTGGATCCAACCCTTGATCGACGATGGGCAGGTCCGGTCGGTTCACGCCAAGGTCGGGCGCGGCGCGGTCGTGCTGTTCGATGTCCCATCCAACGAAGTGCTGCACGCCCACCTCAATGCCTGGGCGGACATCATCCCCGCTAGGTTCGCGGTGCACGCGCTGATCGATCCGGCGAGTGCGCGGCGGTTCCTCGACGCCCAAGGAGGCAATGGCTGAAGGTGCTGCCGGCCGCTGGTTTGCCAGTCCTGACCCCGGCCCGGCAATCCGGCCCAACGCGCGGCGAGGCCGGATGCGTCCAGTGGGGTCGCCGGTAATGCAACGGCAGACCGAAACGGCAACCCTCGACGTCGCCGCCGGCTACATTCTCGCCTACCGCCTGTTCGACGTTGCCTATGCGATCGATCTGGCCAGGGCCGAGGAGATCTGGGCCCGCACCGTTCGCACCGGAAGCTCCCGCGGGCGCCTGACGACGACGCCGCCAAAGGCCGTTGCGTTCGGCGTTCCGCCGGTCGCGCTAAGTCTGGGCGCCATCACGTTGGCTCTGCCGGAGGGGCCGCTGCAGGCCACCGTCACGGCGCGGCTTTACGAGTTCGGCGTGGTCAGCCTGGCCTTGCGCGTGCCGGTCGTCGATCTGCCCTGGACGATCTTCTCGGACCTGGTGAACGCGGTGGATCGGGCGGTTAGCCTGACGCCCGCCAGCGCGCTGTGGACCGATCTTCTGGATCGTGTCCGCCAAGGCGTGGGTGACGCGCTGGTTCGGCCAACCCTGTCGACGCTGGAGGAGGATTATCTGGTCGGGGTGGCCAACACCTTCAGCCAGCCGGTGACCGCCGAGGCTTTGGTGACCCGGTTGGATCTCGTTCCGCTGTTGTCCGGCGAACAACGACCGCTGTCCGAGGCCGCCAGAAGGGATCTGCTGCGGCACCGGTATTCCTACTACATCGACGACATGGTGGTGCTGACCTGGGATCGGGCTTTCGTTTACGAGCCGCGCGGCGACGCCGACGTCATCGACGTGCTGGAGGTGGCGAACGCGCAGCTGCTGGAGATGCGCTATTACGACGAGTTGCTGGATGCGGAACTACCGAGGATGTACGACTTGGTGGAGGCGGCGCGGCGGCGCTGGGCTCTTCCGGGCGCTCGCCGCTTCGCCGATCTGGCGCGCCGCCTGTACACGATGGTGGCCGAGGTCACCGAGTTGACCGAGAAAGTGGATAATGCGCTGCAGGTGACCGAAGATGTCTATCTGGCGCGGATCTATGCCGCGGCGCTGGAGCTATTCCGGGTGCCGACCGTCAGCGCCGCGGTCGACCGCAAGCTGTCGATCATCCGCGATACCTATACCGCCCTTTACGACGAGGCTTCGAGCAGCCGCTCGGGCATTCTCGAGATTATCATCGTAGTCCTGATCGCGGTGGAGATTGTTCTGGCAGTGGCCCGTTAGCAGCAATATAGTTCCGACTGCGACAGCCTGGCTGAGAAAATCGCCCGGCAAGACAGTTGGCTGACGTGCTGACGTTTTCCGGTCACCCTGCAAGCACTTCTGGAGCGTGGTCCTTGAGGGCGGGATCGCCGGAGAGGTGAATTACCCGATCAAAGGGCAGGCCGAATCGTTGTCCGCCATGCGGTACTGGCTATCCGGCACGCTTGCGTGTGGTCAGCGCCTCGAACGTGCCGATCAAGCCCTCGATCTCGGCCGACACCGATTCGAACTCCTGCGCCAACTGCGCATACGCGTCGCGCGCTTCCGGTTCGGTCTCGGAACTTGCTTGCAGAGAACATTCGGCTGCCCAGGCCAGCGGATCCCGGACAAAACCATCGGTATTCAGGGGCAGGTCCATGTTCGTATTCCTTCGGCGACTCCCGCTTTATAAAAACCTGGTTCATTTCAACCGATACTTTTCCGTCAAACCGGCATGAATGGCCGTCTCGCAGGCGGCAGAACACATTAAAGCCGGCACACTTTTCCGTGTGTAATGCTGGATTGCCCGTGGTGCCGGCAAAATGCCATCCCCCGACGTTCGATGACCGGCGCTTTCATCGATATCCGCCGCCGCGGGTCGGGCGCCGGCGGCATCGGAGTGGTTGTCATCGGACCAGACCGGTTATCGGCTTTGTATCAAAACATAATCCGGCCCGACTTTCCTCAGCGGCTCGAGCCGGGCGCCGCGGAACTGGGTTTCACCGCGGGTTGACGCTTCGAAAAGGCTCGGACCGGCCGCGACACGGGGCCCCGAACCATCCTGATGTGGACATCAAGCTGACTTTCGACACTCTCCCGCACCGAGTTTCGCCGGCCTCGCGAGCGGCGATTTGAGGGTGGGCCGATTGTCCAGTGTCGAGGTTGACAGGCGTCCGGCAAGGCGATCGACGACAGGGGGATCGGGTGAAGCTTTCATGCGGTTATGAGGCTTGCGAGGAAGTCGTCGTCCCACCCTGGCGGCTTTGCGTCGGGCGCGTAGGGATTGCTTGCTGGCAGGTCGCCTGAGCAGGTTCTGAGCCATGTGTTTGATTGTGGTGAAATTGGCTGGGGCGTGATCGGTGCGGACGCGGCATTCGTCATCCCGAAAGACCATATCCAGAACCCAGTGCAGGCTGTTCTCGATCGCCCAATGGCTGCGTATGACTGGGCCGAGGAGATGCGCCAGCATCGCCAGTGAGGTAATGTCGTAGCGGATCTCCTGCTCGACTTTCCCGCTGATGTCACGGCTGCTTTCGACCATGATGACGGCTTTCAGGCCAGGCCAGCGGTGGCGTTCCGGCAGCCAGGCAATGTCGTGGATGACCGTGGTGGTTCTGGTCTCGATGCGGCCGTGATCGCCGTCGATCGTGGTGTTCTGGCTGATCGTGGTGTCGGCAAAGCCGCTTGCCTTCTGCTCGGTGACGAACAGTTCGACGTCCTGGCGCAGCGATCCCTGATTGCCTTTCAGGGCAAGGACATAATCCGCCTTCTTGTCGAGAACCTTCTGCGCGATCTCGCGCTGGCAGCCCATGGCATCGATGGTGACGATCGCCCCCTCGATCGCCAGCATGTCGAGCAACTTCGGGATCGCTATGATCTCGTTGGATTTTTCCACCACCTTGACTTGCCCCAGGACGAGGCGCTGGCGTGCGGCGAAGGCCGAGACCATGGGGATCGCCGCCTTCGCACCCGCTTTCTGGCTCGACCGGCGCACGGTCTTGCCATCGATGGCGATTACCCCCGCCGGCACACCGGTGATCCCTGCAACCCAGGCGGCGAAGCAGGCCTGGAATTGCTCGGCGTCGAGCGTGGCCAGGATGTCGCCTAGGTGGTCGTGAGCCGGGGTGCCATCCTTGAACGGACGGAAGCGGCGGAGAAAGGCCAGCTTCTTGACCCCAAACAGGGCGATCTCAGTGAAGCACTCGGCTCCAGCCAACACCGCGACCAGACATAAGAGCAGAACCTCGTCGAGCGGGTAGGTCACCTTGCCCTGCTGGCGAGGATCATCGAGGTCCTTGAAATAGCTCAGAAAGACAATCGCCTCGCCAAGTGCTGCACAGTCCGTCGCACCGCCCATCGCCAAAACCCTCCACACGGATCAAAGGATCGGCATAGATTCAGCACTCAGCAATTTGTCACGCACTCCTTCACCCGATTGCCCTGAGGTGTCGAAACCGCCACCCTGGACAAAGCGGACGAATTCGTCCTTGCTTGCCGTTTCCGGCACGACAAGAAGGTGTGGTGTCATGTCGTCTGAAGATCCCAAACCCGGTCGGGGCAGGCGTCCGGGCCAGACCGTAGTACAGCCGCAGCGGTCAACCCGTTCCGCGGGGGTTGCCCGCGCCGACTACTCCCGGGCCACGCGTGATGTGCACGTTTCGGTCAGGTCTTTCTTCCTCGCGGACCAGTCGCAGCCCGACGAGGGCCATTTTGTCTGGGCGTACCGGGTCAAGATCGAAAACCAGAGCGCGGAACCGATCCAGCTGCTCCGCCGCACCTGGCAGATCACCGATGCGCGTGGACGCACTCAGCATGTGCAGGGCGTGGGCGTGGTCGGCGAGCAGCCCTTGCTGGAGCCGGGCGAGAGCTTCGAATACACTTCTGGCACGCCACTCGATACGCCGTCCGGCTTCATGGTGGGGGCTTACCACATGGTGGTTCCGTCATCCGGCGAGAATTTCGATGTCGCTATTCCGGCCTTCAGCCTGGACAGTCCGCACCAGAGCGGTCGGGTCCATTAGGTAAATTGGCGCCCGATAGGTTCGGTCGCCCTGCAAGTCTGGTGCGCCGCGAATCTCTCCTTCAGGCCGTTCCGCTGAACCGCCTATGAGCAGAGGCGGAATACGTGGGTTGTGAGGTCGCGGACCGGCCCCATATCGGCGTAACAGTTGGCCTAATGAACAAGACGGAGGACTAATCGCGGTGAATGTCGTGACGCCTGCATCGCCTCGTGAAGGGGTGGCCGATCTGGCCTCGAAGGATCGCCCGACGCGGGAGCAGGCTGAAGCCGCCGTTCGCACCCTGCTGCGCTGGGCCGGCGATGACCCGGACAGGGAGGGATTGCGTGACACCCCGTCCCGGGTCGCACGTTCCTACCATGAGCTGTTTTCTGGTTACGATACAGATCCTGTCGCACTTCTGGAACGGACATTCGCGGAAACCGATGGCTACGACGAGATTGTTCTGCTGCGCGACATCCGGCTGGAAAGCATCTGTGAGCACCACATGGCGCCCATCATTGGGCGGGTGCATGTCGCATACCTGCCGCACCGTCGCGTGGTCGGCATAAGCAAGCTGGCTCGGGTGGTGGATGCCTATGCCAAGCGGCTGCAGATCCAGGAGAAGCTGACGGCGCAGATCGCCAACACCATCCAGGATGTGTTGCAGCCGCTTGGGGTCGCGGTGGTGATCGAGGCTGCTCACCAGTGCATGACGACCCGGGGCGTCCACAAGCCGGGTGTGACAATGGTGACCAGCCGTATGCTGGGTGCGTTTCGCGACAACGCTTCGACCAGGCGGGAACTGCTGGCGATGATCGGCAACCGTGGGTCGAACATGCTGACTGAGTGAGACGTCCGATCAAACGGGCGTAATAGGCGCGTTACATCTCGGCTCGCAGTTGGATAGGGACCGATGGACCAGATCCCAGGGCTGTTTAAGCCAAGTCGGTTCACGCCAAGTCGGTATCTCTTCCGAAGCGGCCGCCGCGCTGGCTGAGCGAATTTGTTGGGCCTTGCGGCGAATGTCCTAGCGGCCTCGCCCTCCCGCCCGGATAGCCCATTCGGGCCAGCCTAGTACAGCGTTTCCGAGGAACCGCACCTATCGCTTATCGACGCCGAGCGGCGTGAAGACCCCAATCTGTCGGTCCAGACGGGTTCGGTTCCATGGAAGCGCTATACTAGTCAGTTGGTGACTGATCCAGTGGCGCCTGTTCGACCGGCGTGTCGGGCGCGGCCCCAGCCGTCAGCCAATTGTTCAGGTTGCGGCGGATCTGGTATTCGAACTCGACGTTCATGTTGCTCATCATCGCCTTGGTCATGTCGTACAGGATCGTTTGCAGGTCGTCGATCGGCCCGGTGTGACGCGCCTGCACGCGCGCGTCGGCAAAACCCAGCTGGGCGCCGGTGTCGCTGACGATCGTCAATGAGACGTCCATCGACCCTGTCACCACGTCGTTCGCGCGGGTCAAGGACGCATCGAGAATGGCGAAAACCGCCTTGTTGGCGGTGCCGAATGCCAACATCCGATCATTTGCCATGGCTTTCAACGCTTCGATCGGAGGCACCGGATCCTGACCGCTGACATCAGGCGGCACACCAGAAGGGATGAACCGCTGCTCGATCGCGATCGAGGCGACCTTCAGCTGGATGGGTGGCAGGTAGTTGTAGCGCAACGGCTCAAAAACCGGTGCCGACTGCTCGCCGCAGGCGGCGAAGGCGAGCGGCAGCAGCAGCACGACGCGGCGTGTCAGGTATCCGGCTTGCATGGACGCGGGCAATCCCTGTTGGATGAGAGGATTTTCAGCCTGATTGTGGATGCTGAAAATCCTCCAACTCGTTGTTTGAACGCATGATTAGTACGCTGTGAACGTTACGCTCAGCGGGATTATGCTCTAGCTGGGCTTTGGGTCGGACGACAGCTGTCCATGAACGTCCTTACGGGGGAAGCGGAAATCAAAATTGCAGAACTCGCAGGTCATGACGATGTCATCATCGATGGTCATATGGTCCAGATCATCGGTCGGGAAGCCTTCCAGGATGCTGGCGAGGCGGGCGCGGGAGCAGCGGCAGCCAAACGAGAGCGCCCGCGCGCGATCGACCGCCACGCCTTCGGTATGGAACAGCCGATACAGCAGCCGTTCTGCCGGCAGGTCGTCGTCCAGCAGTTCCTGGTCGGTCAGCGTGGCTGCCAAGGTATTGGCGGTGCGCCAGCTCTCGTCCTGTGCCGCCTCGTTCAGGTCCGGATCGATGCCGCCGGCGCCGGCGACCTTCTCCAGGATCAGCGCGCCAGCCCGCCAGCCGGCGGGGCCTAGCTCGCAAGCCAGATGCACCTGGCAGCGAAGTTGCTCGCTGCTTTCGAAGTAGTGCAACGCCATCTCGCTGAGCGAGCTGCCTTCGATCGCCACGATGCCCTGATGTCGGTTCTGCTCGCCACCCTGATCGACCGTGAAGGCCAGGAAGCCGGTGCCCAACAGTGCCGCGGCCGAGGGCTCGGCGGCGGACAGCGTTTCGAGCCGGGCCGGCTTTGCCAGCGCATAGCCGCGCAATTCGCCGGCATCGGTGCAATCTGCCAGCAGCATTGGCACAGCGCCGTCGCCTTTGGCCTGCAGGCTGAAGGACCCGCGGAACTTGAGTGCCGTGGAGAGGCCCGCCGCGAGGGCAAGTGCCTGCCCGAGCAGCCGTGTCACCGCGGGCGGGTTCGCGTGGCGGGTCAACAACGCGTCGGCCAGCGAACCAAGGCGCACGAGGCGTCCACGGACCGGGCGACGCGGCAGGAAGAACGGCAGGACACCGCGCGGCACGACGAGGCCGGGCACCGGCGGGCGGCCGCTGTCAAGGAAAGCTGGCGTATCGGACATGGCGTCACGATAGCCGTCTCGGCGTCCTGCCGCTACCTGTGGGTCTTGGATGGCCGCCCCGGCAGGGACCAGGGTTGCGATGTCAAAGGTGGTCAGCGGCGGCGTCGCCCGATACGGTCTGCTCCGCCGGCGCAGAACCGGTACCGCCGAGGAAACGGATGCAGCTTCGATCCTGGATTATTCTAGCGGCTCTGGCGCTCGCCCGGATCGCATTCGGCTATCAGTTTCAGACCGTCGCGACTTTGGGGACTGATCTCGTTCGGCGGTTTGGCCTGTCTTACGCTCAGCTTGGCAGCCTGATCGGCACTTACATGCTGCTGGGTGTCGTCGTGGCCCTGCCGATGGGGCTGCTCGGCCGCCGCTTCGGCGACCGGGTTGTGCTTGGGGCCGGTCTGGCGCTGATGACCGCCGGGCCTTGTATCAGTGCCTGGGCGGATGGGCCGGCGGGTATTGCTGCTGGTCGGACTGTCGCAGGAGTTGGTGCGGTTGCCATGATCGTGCTGCAGGGCAAGATCATCGCCGACTGGTTCACCGGCCCTCGTTTCATGGTTGGCATCAGCGTCTCGGTCTGTGCCTTCCCCATCGGGATGGGCCTGGCGCAGCTGGCTCTGCCGCCGGTGCTGGCAAGGTTCGGCCTGAAGGCCGCGTTCATCACCGATGGGCTGCCGGCCGCGTTGGCTTTGGTGGTGTTCCTGGCCAGCTATCGCGACCCTCTGTATGGCGCCTCCGTACGTCGGCGATTCTTGCTACCGAGCGGGCGGGAGTGCCTGCTGCTGTCGGTCGCCGGGAGTGTGTGGATGATGTACACGGCGGGTTTCGCGTCGTTCGCGTCCTACCTGCCCACCAGCCTGTCGGCGCGCGGCTACGGCCTGGGCCTTGTGGGTTTGGTGATGACCATCGCGACGTGGGGCAACGTTGTCGGCACCTTGGCGGGGGGCGGTCTGGCGGCCAGATTCGGCGGTCTCAATATCTTCCTCATCGGCACGCTGTCGCTCGCGTTCGGTATGGCCGGCATGGCGGTGACCGGATGGCCGGTGGCCTGGGCATTGCTGTTGGGCGTCGCCGGCTCGATCCAGCCCGGTGTTATCATGGCTGTCGGAACGCTGTCCGCCCGGCCCGAGAACCGTGCGGTTGGCATGGGTCTGTTCTACACGCTGTACTACCTGGGAGGCACCTTTGCCCCAGCGCTGTGCGGTGTCGTGGCGGACTATTCCGGCCGGCCGGCAGGGGGTCTGCTGGCCGCGGCCGCAGTTTCCATGCTGGCCATCCCGCTTTACATGCTGCATCGCGCCCTCGCGTCGCACGAGACGATGCTGGTACGCGCCTGAGCGCCAGCCTGTCTACCGGCGGCGTGCTCGCGCCAGGCGGGTGGCATGGGTCAGCCGGCGGTGCGCTGCGAAGCGAACGCTGCGCTCTCGTCCTGATGTGGCCAAGTGCGAGGCACTGCTGAACAAGTTGCAGGCAGAGCTTGACGTAAGACGCCGGCCGGGAAGCATCCGGCGTAACAAGAACGCCAGCGGTTCGGCTTTTCCTGACGGGCCTGAGCTGTAGGCGTTGCTTGTTTGCTGCCGTGCGGGCGCGGTGTCTGTCCGATCGCCGCATGAGGCGGGTCAGCCCGGCAAGTGGCACTGCCCTTGCATCGCGCAGTCCGGAACGGACGGAGGTCATCATGGCCAGCGCGACTACTTTTGAGGCACAACCAGAAGAATTGGTGGGATCTGGGCTTGAGCCGGGACTCTACAATGCGGATCTCGCCCCGGTGCCGCTGGCGCGTCGCGACTGGACCTGGGTCAATATGTCTACGGTCTGGATGGGCATGGTCCACAATGTCGTTGCCTATGAAACCGCTGCCGGGCTGATGGCGCTTGGTATGAACGCATGGCAGGCGATCGCGGCGACCGCCATCGCCTATTTCGTGCTGTTTTTCGCCATGTGGTTCAACGCTGTCTCCGGCACCCGCTATGGCCTGCCGTTCTGTGTGCTGATCCGCTCCTCGTTCGGCCCACGTGGTGCCCAGCTGCCGGTGCTGATCCGCGGCTTCGTCGCGATCTTCTGGTTTGCCGTTCAGGGCTACGCCGGTAGTCAGGCAATCGATGCCATTCTGGGCACGCTATGGCATCCGTGGACGTCATTCGGGCTATCGATTCTTGGCCTGTCCCTGCATGGATGGGTTTCGCTGGCGCTGTTCTGGGTGCTGCACGGCTGGATCGTCAGTCACGGTGTGCACCGGATCCGCAACTTCGAGCTGGTCGCCGGGCCGCTGGTGATCATCGTCGGGGTGATGGCGACGGTCTGGGGCCTGCGCGTCGGCCACGGTCTGGGCCCCTTGTTCAGCCAACCCTCGCACCTGTCCGGCAGTGCGGGATGGCTGATCTTCGCCACCGGGGTCACCGGCCTGCTTGGCACCTGGTGCACGTTCGCGGTGAACATTCCCGATCTGTCGCGCTTCGTTCGCTCAGAACGTGACCAGGTGCTGGGCCAGCTGATCGGTCTGCCGATCACGGCGGTGGTCTTCACCCTGATGAGCGTGATCGTGACCTCGGCGACGGTGATCGTGTTCGGCAAGCCGATCTGGAACCCGGTGAACCTGCTGCTGGCGATTGGTCACCCGCTTATCCTGATCTTCGGCGGCATTACGATCGTGGTCGCCACGCTATCGGTAAATGTGGCAGCGAACATCATGCCGGCCTGTTACGACCTGGTTAATCTGTTCCCAAGAAGGCTGAATTTCAGCAGTGCGGGTATCGCGGTGCTGGTGATCGGTCTGCTGTTCTTCCCGTGGGTGTGGTTCCAGAACGCGGACAGCATCTTCAAGGTGCTAAGCGCGATCGGTGGGGTGCTGGGGCCGGTCACCGGCATCATGCTCGCTGACTACTTCGGGCTGCGCCACCAGCACTACGACGTCGCGGAGCTGTACCGTTATGACGGCCTCTACGGCGCCTCCGGCGGATGGAATTACGCCGGTATTGGCGCGTTCGTCATTGGCGGCGTCGCGGCCTTGATTGGGCTGATCGTGCCGGCACTGGCGACACTTTACGCCTTCTCCTGGTTCATCGGCGTGGCTGTCGGGGCCATCGCCTACCTGGCGCTTTCACGGGCGTTGTCGCCAGCATGACGGGTGTGCCGGACGCGCTGGGGGTGTCCATCCGCATGCCGCCTTGCGCGCCGATAACGACCTCGTGCGGCTCGCGGCCATCCGAGCGGGCTTCCGCTTCAGCATGTGCCAGGTGCCGGTGGCCCGCCGGGACCCCGATCGCATTCGCGTCCTTCCCGACGCGGTCATCGTCGAGCTTGGGCTCTGGATCGTCATGCACGAGAACCTGAAGACCAGGGCGCGTTGCCGGGCGGTGTTCGATGCGCCGGTGGACGGGCTGGCCGTGTCCGAAGGACTGTAAGCGATCGGATCTGCGATCCATCGAACGTCCCGTTCGGTTGCTACCGGGTCTCCACGCCCGTCTTGATGCCAGGCGACGGCTTGATGCCGGGGCATATCTTGACGAAGTGCGCTACCGGCGCAGTTCACGGATCCGGTTTTCCGCATCCTCGCGCGGCGTTGCCAGCGCCTGTTCCGCGATGTCGCGAGAAAATCCGGCGCGCGCCAGCAACCCCATCTCCTTCATCCGAACGGCGGCATCGAGCGCCTCGGCTGAACGATAGGGGCCGATCCGGCGCTTGCGCAGCAGCACAAGCGCCGCCCCCAGTTCGGTCTCGGCGTCTGTCGTGGACGCGGCACGGGCAAGTTCGCTCGCCACGCCCTTGGCGACCAGGCGCGCATGGACGGACCGGGACGATTGGCCGCCGCGGATCAGCGTCCTGGCTCGGCTGGCGGCGAATGCCTGATCGCTGACGGCCCCGGCGTCGACCAACCGTTTCACGACCCCATCGACGGCTGCCCGCGCCGCGGCGATCACCGGTTCGGCCGCATCCGCGTCGATCTGCGCACGCGCCCAGCGGTCGATCCGACGGCTCAGCACCCGTCGCAACCCGGCCTCGGTCGCCGCGTAGCGTGCGAGATAGCGAAGCGCGGACTGGTAAAGGCTGCCTGGATCGGGTGGCGGCGAGGCACAAGCACTGGACATGGCGCCACGATGCCCAGCGACCTGCCCAATGCAAGTTGTTTCCGAACGCCTGCAATGGCTCCGACCCAGCCCTGGCTATGTGCAAACCCTTGTTTGACAGCGACTAGGCGATCGCCAATGATCCGATCTCCCCGGACCCGCCCCGAAAGGTCGCGGGTGGGTGATCCGTTGGGAAAACTGAAAACCTAAGGGTTGAGCCCTGATGATTTCCGCTCTGCTGCCGAACTACGCACGTGCCGACCTCGCCTTCGAGCGGGGCGAGGGTGCCTGGCTGTGGACGGTCGACGGGCGACGATTCCTGGATTTCGGGTCGGGCATCGCCACGGCCAGCCTGGGACACGGCCATCCACACCTGGTCAAGGCGATCGCGGACCAGGCTGGCAAGGTGATGCACACGTCCAATCTCTACCGGATCCCGCAGGCCGAGACACTGGCGCTGCGGCTGGTGGAGGCATCATTCGCGGACAGCGTGTTCTTCTGCAACTCGGGCGCCGAGGCGAACGAGGCCATGATCAAGATGATGCGCCGCGCGACGTCGGACGCAGGCAAGCCGGAATGCTACCGGTTGATTTGCTTCGAGGGCGCGTTCCATGGCCGCACCCTGGCCACGCTGGCGGCCACCGGCAACCATCATTACATGCAGGGCTTCGGCCCGGCGGTCGAGGGATTCGACCACGTGCCATTCAACAACATGAACGCGGTGCGCAATGCGATCGGTCCCGGCACCTGTGGCATCATGGTTGAACCGGTGCAGGGCGAGGGTGGTGTGCGGCCCGCCGACATGCAGTTCCTCCGTGATCTGCGGGCGGTCTGTGATGAATACGGCATCATCCTGGGCATGGACGAGGTGCAGTCCGGCATGGGGCGAACCGGCAAGCTGTTCGCGCATGAGTGGTCGGGCATTACGCCCGACGTGATGTCCTCCGCCAAAGGCATCGGCGGCGGCTTCCCACTCGGCGCGGTGCTGGCAAAGGAACAATTCGCCAAGGCGTTGGTTCCCGGCACCCACGGTACGACCTTCGGCGGCAATCCCCTGGCCTGCGCCGCTGGCAACGCTGTGATGGACGTGATCATGGCGCCGGGCTTCCTGGAGGACGTGCAGCGCAAGGGCCGCAAGCTGCGCGGTGAGCTGGACAGCATCGCCCGCGCGTTCCCGTCGCTGTTCGTGGACGCGCGAGGCCTGGGCCTGCTGCTGGGCATGAAATGCGCCGTGCCGGTAGCTCAGGTGCAGGCAGCCTGCGTTGCCGAGGGCCTGATGGCGATCACGGCGGGCGATAACGTGCTGCGTCTGGCACCGCCGCTGGTGGTGACGGACAATGATGTGGACCAGGCGGTTGCCATGCTGCGGGCGGCGGCGGCGAAGGTCGCGGCGTCGGTCGCCGACGAGACGGCCGCTCCCAAGGCAGCGGCACAATGAGCAGTGCGGCGCGCCGGCGGTCGGACGCTTCGAGCCAGTCATCCGAAAAAGCGACCGGCCCGCGGCACTTTCTTGAGCTGCGCGATTTCGACGCCGCGACGTTGCGCCAGATGCTGGACGTTGCCTCGGGCTTCAAGCGGGCAGGGGGCGTGACATCGCGCCCCCTCGCCGGCAAGACGCTGGCGCTGATCTTCGAGAAACCGTCCACCCGCACCCGCGTCTCATTCGAGGTCGGCATGCGACAACTTGGCGGCGAGGTCATCGTGCTGACCGGCAAGGAGACCCAGCTTGGGCGTGGCGAGACGGTCGCTGACACGGCGCGGGTGCTGTCGCGCTACGTCGATGCGATCGTGCTGCGGACCGATAGCGCATCGAAACTGCTTGAGATGGCGGAACATGCAACGGTGCCGGTGATCAACGGGCTGACCGAGGCGTCACATCCCTGCCAGTTGATGGCGGATGTACTGACGTTCGAGGAACATCGCGGACCGATCGCCGGCCAGCTGGTGGCGTGGTGCGGTGACGGCAACAACGTGGCGCGCAGCTGGATCGAGGCAGCCGTGCGCTTCGGCTTCACGCTGCGTCTGGCGACCCCCGATGGATTGCGGCCGCCGCCGGACCTGGTCGCATGGGCACGGGCACAGGGTGCCAGGATCGAACTGACCGACGATCCCGCCACGGCGATCACGGACGCCAGCTGCGTGGTGACCGATACCTGGGTGTCGATGTCCGATGATCCGAACGAGAGCCGGCACAATCTGCTGGCGCCCTATCGCGTCACCAGCCGCCTGATGGCGAAGGCAGCGCCCGACGCGTTGTTCATGCATTGTCTGCCGGCGCATCGCGGCGAGGAAGTCGATGCCGACGTGATCGACGGACCGCATTCGGTGGTGTTCGATGAGGCGGAAAATCGTCTGCACGCGCAGAAAGGCGTGCTGGCATGGGTGATGGGCGCGGCGCGATAGCCGGTTGATCCTGGGGCCGCTTTGAGCGAACCGACTGAACGCAATGGCGGCAGGTTGCGGAACGGTGCGTTCGGTTAAATATCTCGTTGCCTCGCGCGAAGCCGGATCGGATCGACGGGAGTCGCCAAGTGGTCATTTTTTGACCCGCCGACGTCGATCCGGCGGCTACCTTAACAGTTCGTCAATCATTCGGCCACATCATGCTTGAGCATGTCCACGCCCCCTATCGTCATCGTTGTGGAACCGGCCCCGATGATCAGCGACGTTCTGCGGGTGGAGTTCTCGTGTCTCGGGTTTGCCGTCCTGCTGGCGGCCAACGGTCAGCAGGCCGAGGCATTCGCTGCCCAGACGACCGCCAACCTGGTACTGTTGGATGTTAGTGCGATGAAGCTGAGCGGTTATGCCGCCTGCGCGCGGATCCGGCGGTTCGACGGCTACCTCGGCACCCCGATCATCATGACGGCGAATGAGATCTCGCCCCAGGACGTCGCGGCGGCGGAGACGGCGGGCGCGAACGCCTTGCTGTGCAAGCCCTACTCGATGGTCGATCTGATCAAGGCGGTTTCGCCGCATCTCGCGCCAAACGATCCGCTGCTGTGGCATCCCTCTCGAGCCGCGGGCATGGCCGAAACGCCGCTGGAGTGGAAGCCGGAACCAAAACCGACTTGGCATTTCGGCGCCGACTCCGGCCTGTCCCGGAACGGCACGATCCTGTCTGTGGTGCGCGGTTCGGGCAAGAAGATCCCGATCTACCGCAAGCCTTGACCCAGGCGGCTGGTACGTCGGTTTCGGGACGTTGCGGGGCAAGCCGACGCCTGACACATGATCACCGCTGCCGTGGCTAGGCCTTCCGCGGCGCTTCGGTCTGAGTTCGCACTGTGGCCAGAGTATTTGCCCGACGCGTCGTGGCTTGGTGGCCGTTGCTGGTGGCAGTGGATCGCCAGGTTTCCCATGTGCAGCAGGAATCCGGCTGTTGGTATCCAGGGGCAAGATCTTCAGACCAGATCAAAGGTCGGCATCCGGGGTGATTTCAGTCAGACCGGTGGTGGGTCTAAATTCAACGGCGGCCCGCAGTTTTGCCGCTAAACCAAAGAGCCAAGCCAGGATAGATTGATCGCGATAAACCGCCTAAACGACTTGTCAGATCGTCAAGCAGACCCCAATCAGGCGCAGCAGGATCGCGTGTCGGTGCTGCTGCCGTACCCGTTTCCGGGCCCGTTCGACTATCGCGTTCCGCAGGGTCTTGAACCGAAGCCCGGCGACGTGGTGCTGGTGCCGTTGAACCGGCGGGAGGAGGTCGGCGTCGTGTGGGACGCGCCGGCCGACGAAGCGGTTCCCGCGCACAAGCTGAAATCGGTCGTCGGCGTCCTCGACACCCCGCCGATGGGGCCGGCTCTGCGTCGGTTCATCGACTGGATCGCCGCCTACACGCTATCTCCGCCAGGTGAGGTGATGGCGATGGCGCTGCGGGTTGTGGCCGGCGCGATGGTGCGTCCGGTGGTCCGCTATCGACGCGTCGATCCGCTGCCTGAGACGCGAATGACCCCGCCGCGCCAACGCGTGATCGATGTGCTTGGCCGGCAGGAACCCCGGATGGCCGCCGATCTGCTGCGCGAGGCCGCGGTCAGCGCGGCCGTGCTGCGTGGCATGATCCAGGCCGGCCTGCTGATCACCGAGACCGCGCATCCGGGGGCCCCGTTTTCGCCGCCTGACCCGGACCACGCGGGACCAGCCCTGTCGGACCAGCAGAAGGGCGTCGCGGCGGCGTTACGCGATGTGGTCGCCCAGCGGACCTTCTCGGTCACCCTGCTGGATGGCGTTACCGGATCCGGCAAGACGGAGGTTTATCTGGAAGCCGTTGCCGGCTGCCTGCGCGCCGGCCGCCAGGCGCTGGTGATGCTGCCCGAGATCGCGCTGTCATCGCAATGGATCGAGCGCTTTCAGCGCCGCTTCGGAGTCGCGCCGGCGGTTTGGCATTCGGACCTGCCATCGCGGGTGCGGAAAGTGACCTGGCAAGCGGTGGCGGAAGGGAGCGCGCCCGTGGTGGTCGGTGCCCGGTCGGCGCTGTTCCTGCCGTTCCCTGATCTCGGTCTGCTGGTGGTCGATGAGGAGCACGAGGCGGCGTTCAAGCAACAGGACGGTGTTGTCTACAACGCCCGCGACATGGCGGTGGTGCGGGCGCGTCTGTGCGCATGCCCCGCCGTCCTGGTATCGGCCACCCCCAGTCTGGAGACCGTGGCGAACGTGGAAGCAGGTCGCTACGAGCATCTGCGACTGGCCAGCCGGCATGGGGGCGCCCGCCTGCCGCAAATGATCCTGGTTGATCTGCGCGACGCGCCGCCGGATCGAGGCCGCTTCCTGGCGCCGCCGCTGATCGAGGCGGTGCGGCAAACACTGGCGCGCGGCGAACAGGCGATGCTGTTCCTCAATCGCCGCGGCTACGCGCCGCTGACCTTGTGCCGGCAGTGCGGACATCGCATGCAATGCCCGAACTGCACCGCCTGGCTGGTCGAGCATCGTACCCGCAGCCAGCTGCTGTGCCACCACTGCGGGCACACCATCCCGATCCCGCCGGACTGCCCGACTTGCGGAGCGAGGGACAGCCTGACCCCGGTCGGCCCCGGCATCGAGCGCATTACCGAAGAAGCCGCCCTGGTGTTTCCCGACGCTCGGCGGCTGATCATGGCGAGCGACACGATCGCCGGTCCCCATGCGGCGGCGGCGGCGGCCCACGCGATCGAGGATCGTGCGGTCGATTTGATCATCGGCACCCAGTTGGTCGCCAAGGGCTGGCATTTTCCGCATCTGACCTTCGTCGGTGTTATCGACGCCGATCTGGGGCTGGCAGGTGGCGAGTTGCGGGCCTCTGAACGAACCGTGCAGTTGCTGCATCAGGTGGCGGGACGGGCTGGGCGGGCCGAAGCACCGGGCCGCGTGATGTTGCAAACCTTCGTGCCCGACCATCCGGTGATGCAGGCGCTGCTGCAGGGCGACTTCGACGCGTTCATGCTCAGCGAGGCGGAAAGCCGGCGGGACGGTGAATGGCCGCCATATGGCCGGCTGGCGGCGCTGATCGTCAGCGCGGATACGGCGCTGATGGCGGATACCGTGGCACGCGACCTGGGCTGGGCGGCGCCGCGGGGAGACGGGATTGTCGTACTGGGGCCGGCCCCGGCGCCGATGGCGCTGCTGCGCGGGCGGCATCGGCGGCGGTTGCTGCTGAAGGTGCGGCGTGAGGTCCCGGTCCAGCCTATCTTGCGGTCATGGCTCGCCGCGATCCGGGTGCCGCGGGGTGGTCGCGTCGAAGTGGATGTCGATCCCATCTCCTTTCTGTAGTGTTCGCACGGGCCATCATCGCCGGCCGTTGCCAAACCGCGGTTCGGCGCGCAGCGAATTGTGTCCAGACGCCAGGTGGGCTCTGGCCCCCAATCCGGGAGAAAGGGCGGCGTTGCCAGGCTCTTTCCTACGGCCTGCATTCCGCGGCACTATCGTGGCACTGATGTCACAAGGAGCCGAAGATGGCTGCCGCATCCCTCGAACACGGTCTGCAGGGTCGGGTGGTCGAGATCCTGGCGCGCTGCACGAATTGCGGCGCCTGCGCCGAGGTGTGCCCGATGCCGGGCCCCGCCGGCCTCGACATGACTGTCCCGAAGGCGCTGACGGCGGGCATCCTGACGATCCTGCGTGGCGGCGCCGACGAACAGGCTGCTCGATGGGCGGCGGTCTGTTCCGGCAGCGGTCATTGCATACAGGCCTGCCATTACGGGGTGAACCCGCGGCTGATGCTGGCGCTGGCTCGCGCGGTCGCGGTTGGGCAAGACGCGCCGGCCACGCGGCGGCAGACCGCGTTCACCCGCTTCGGCGCCATGACCAAGGGCGTGAGGGTCCTGTCGCGCCTGCAACTCCCGCCCGACACGCTGGCCCGCTTTCGCACCGGCGATGACGATGGGCCGTCCCCGGAGGTCGTCTTCTACACCGGCTGCAACGTCATGAAGACGCCGCATATTGTGCTGCTCGCGCTCGACATCATGGATGCCATGGGCATCCGCTACCGGGTCATGGGCGGTCCGTCCGCCTGCTGCGGTGTGCTGCAGTTTGGTGCCGGCGATCTTTCGACATCCGGCCGAATCGCCTATCGCACCATTGACCGCCTGGCCGCCGCCGCGCCACGTGCCTTGTCATGGTGCCCGACATGCCAGGTGCAACTGACCGAGATCGCCGCACCAGCCAAGGCGGACACCCGACTGGACATGGCTCCCTTCGTCAGCTTCCTGGCACAACGGCTGGACACGCTGCGGCCGTTGCTGACGCACCGCGTCGAGAAGCGCGTCGGGCTACACGAGCATCCCGGCAACGCGGGCGTCCCGGAGGCCGCTCAGGCGATTCTGCGTGCCATTCCGGGCCTGGATTTCGTCGATCTGGAACAGCCGCGGGTTGGCTACATGTGCAACAAGCTTGCGCCGCTGCCGGCGTTCAAGCGGGATGTGCACCGCGACCAGCTGCAAGCGGCGGCCGATGCCGGCGTCACCACACTCGCCGGCATCTACCACGCCTGTCACCGCGAACTATGCAGCCACGAAAGGGATTGGCCGTTCGAGGTGGTAAACTTTCTCGAACTTGTCGGTGAGAGCATGGGTCTGCAGCGCCCCGATCTGTTCAAAAGGCTGAAGATCATGCAGGACGTGGATGCGATCCTGCAGGACTCGGCGACGCTGATCGAGACGAATGGTCTGGATCTGGACGAGGCGCGGGACGTCATCCTGCGTGACATGCTCGGGGAGCAGCCGTTGGCTTTGGCTGGATCTTCGTCGGAGTGATGAGCCATCGGCGGGCATGATCGCGTCCGGCGGATCAGGCAGACGGCGCCGTCACGCCGGGTGCGTCCCGCCGTTGATGTCTCGCACGCGCCCGTCTGGCTGGCGGTAATCCGGCCCGATCGGCACCTTGCCGTGGCCGCCTGGGATGTCCAGCACATAGGTCGGCCAGGCCAGCCCGGTCACCCGGCCGCGCAGCGCTTGCAGCAGCGCCCGGCCGCGCTCGATCGGGACGTGAAACCGAGCGGTGCCGGGTGCGGGGTCCAACTGATGCAGGTAGTAGGGCTTCATCCGATGGGCAATCATCGCCCGGAACAGCGTCTCCAAAGCCTCCGTGCTGTCGTTGACACCGCGCAACAGGACGGACTGGCCCAGCAGGGGGATGCCCAGCGCCCGCACCTGGCGCAGGGCCTGAGCAGCGGCCGGCGTGAACTCGCGCGCGTGATTGGCGTGCACGACCAGCCACAATGACCGGTCGGTCTCCATCGCCGCCGCCAGTTCGGCCGTCAGCCGCCCCGGATCGGCCACCGGCACCCGCGAGTGGATCCGGATCGTCTGGATGTGCGGCATCCCCGACAAGGTCGCGATGATCGCGCCCAGGCGCCGGGGCGATAGCATCAGCGGGTCGCCGCCGGTCAAGATCACTTCGGTGACTTCCGGATGCACCGCCAACCAGGTGTAGGCGGCCTGTAGCTCGGCCTCGGTCAGCACGCCGCCGTCCGGCCCGACATGCTCGCGCCGGAAACAGAACCGGCAATAGACCGGGCAGATCAGCAGCGGCTTCAGCAGGGCGCGATCCGCATAGCGATGAACCACGCCTTTGACCGGCGACAACGCATCATCGCCGATCGGGTCGGCTCGCTCGTACGCGGCGGTCACCAATTCCGCTGGATCGGGAACGAACTGGCGTCCGATCGGGTCGTCCGGCGTTTCGATCAAGGCCTGCATCGACGGCGAGATGGCGACGGCGTAGCGAGCCTGCGTCGCTTCGACCCCCGCCATCGCCGCGGATGAGATCAGTCCCGCCGCCAGCAGCGAGGTCGTGTTCCGCAGCGTCAGGTTGTCGCGAGCGCGCAGCTCTGTGTCCGCGTCGGAGAGAATACCCCGTCCCACGATATCCTCGCCAAGAATTTGCGTTGGTCCCATTTGCCCTTCGATCAGACTGAGTATAAGCGCCGATATCCGGCTTCGGTATCATGCCGATCCTGATCGTCGAGTGGTCCGACCCCAACGCTTGCGTCCCGCAAGCGTTGGGACAAGTCGGCCAACCAGCGACTCTCTGGTGGTGCGATTCAGCTAACGGATGGGAACCATCCGTTAGCATCGCAACACTAGGCTGCCCGCGCCGGGCGGTTCGAGACAATGGCGAGGGCAAGTCGCCCAAAGATTGGATTTCGGCGGCGGATTGGCATCAAAATCCGGCATTTCGTTTGCCTTGCGATGGCTTTGGCAGGCAGGCCGGGCGGCGTCAACCGCCCGGCGGCGGATCGCCTTCCAGCCCTTGGCCCACAATTGTCGAGCACGGAGCATCCGCCGGCGTGGTTTTGCGTGTGCACCTACCGGAGGGTACTTCTGCCTCACCCGCCGGAATCCGCGAACTGCGCCGCGAAGGCGGTGCATGACGCCAGCGTCATGATCTCCACATTGTGGCCGAGGACCTGGCCGCGGAGCGCTTGGTATCCTGGGGCGCGGCTTGAGAGCAGAGCGTGGAGGTCTGGGTCCTGCATCCTTCTCGGCGGCTGGTCAGACCCAAGTTGGCGGCCTTTGTGCAGTTCATCTGCAACGCGTTCGCGGACGGCATGCTTTGAAGCAGATGTTTCGTCGTCGATCTAATTTTCAGGCTGTGCCCACATCACGACCGACCCGGCAGCGGCTAAGCGGTTGCTGGGTTTGTAGACGCTCGTTTTCCGGGTCATGGCCCGGCTTGTCCGTACGGTGCACGCCGCTTAGGGTCCGCCGGTCCAACCAACCAGGAGACGAACCATGGTCGACGTCCCAAATCGTCCTGAGTACCAAAGTGAGCTGTTCAAGAAGGGTCTCGCTGTTCGTCGCGATGTGCTGGGCGGCGACTATGTGGATAGCTCGCTGGCGCGCGCCGACGATTTCAATGCCGCGTTCCAGCAGATGACCACCGAAATCGCCTGGGGCATGTGCTGGACCCGGCCTGGCCTGGATCGCAAGACCCGCAGCATGATCAACCTGACCATGCTCTCGGCGTTGAACCGGGGTGCGGAACTGCGGTTGCACCTTAAGGCGGCACTGACCAATGGCGTCAGCCGCGACGAAATCAAGGAAATTCTCATGCAGGTTGGCGCCTATTGCGGCATTCCGGCCTGTCTCGAGGCGTTCAAGATCGCCAGCGAGGTCTTCAAGGAAGTCGACTCGGCGAAAGGATAAACGCCCATGACCAAGACAGTCGGCTTTGTCGGCGTCGGCAACATGGGGTGGCCGATGGCGGCCTGTCTCGTGAAAGCCGGCTTTAGCGTCAACGTCAATGACTCCCGCCGCGAGATGGCGAACAACTTCGTCCAGCAGGTTGGCGGATCGGCGCCCGATAGTCTGCGGCAACTGGCCGAGGCATCGGAGGTCATCGTCACCATGCTGCCGACCAGCGTGATCGTGGAGCGGGTGCTCGCTGCGGGCGACGACAATCTGTTCGCCGGCATGAAGCCCGGAACGATCATCATCGAAATGAGTTCCGGTGTGCCCTCTGTCACCCAGCGCCTGGCCGAACAGGTGGCGGCACTGGGAGGCATGTTGATCGACGCGCCGGTATCGGGCGGGGTGCCGCGCGCGAAAACCGGGCAGCTGGCGATCATGGTTGGCGGCGATGCCGCGACGATTGATCGCGCGATGCCGGTATTGTCGGCGATGGGTGCGTCGGTGCTGAAGACCGGCGCCGTTGGGTCCGGCCAGGCGATGAAGGCACTGAACAACATGGTCAGCACCGGCGGGTTTCTGATCGGGATCGAGGCCTTGCTGATCGGCCAGCGCTTCGGTCTTGATCCGGCCGTCATGACAGATGTCCTGAACGCGGCAACGGGCATGAACAACTCGACGCAGAAGAAGTTCAAGCAGTTCGTGCTGTCGCGCAAATTCAACGCCGGTTTCGCCATGGGGCTGCTGGCGAAGGATTTGTCGATCGCCATGCAGGTGGGACGCGAAACAGCCACCGCCGCACCGCTGTCGGCTTTGATCAACGAGATGATCGTCTCGGCTCAATCAAGGTTCGGCGCGGATGCGGATCATACCGAGATTGCCAGGTTGTGCGAGTTGCTTGCTGGATCCGAGCTGGAACCTGGCTGATGCGTCTGGCCCGAGCATTGTTGCTCGGTGTATCGTTGGGAGGATCCGCAGGCGCACATGCCGCGGATCCGTCTGCTTTGTGGAAGATCGTCAACGGCAAGTGCGTGCCGGATGAAAAGGCGGAGGGCAATCCGGCGCCCTGCGCCGAAGTCGATCTGGCGAACGGCGTCGGGAAAGGCTTTGCCGTCCTGAAGGATATCGTTGGGGTCGCTCAATTTCTGCTGATCCCGACTGCCAGAATCGATGGGATCGAGGATCCGGCGATCCTTGCGCCGGGGGAGGCCAACTACTGGAACGCTGCCTGGCACAGCCGGCATTTTGTCGAAGATCGCCTGCACAGATCGCTGCCAAGGGATGCGGTTGCACTGGCAATCAATTCGTCGGTTGGTCGCACGCAGAATCAGTTGCACATCCATATCGATTGCATTCGCCCCGATGTGCGCGCGGCGATCGCGGCAAATCTGGACAAGGTCGCCGCGACATGGACGCCGTTTCCGGTGTCGCTTGTCGGTCACAGCTACCGGTCGATCCTGATCAACCGGGCGACATTGGACGGGGTCGATCCTTTCCGCATTCTGGCGGACAGTAGTCCGGACGTCCGCGGTGATCTCGGGATGAATACACTTGTTCTGGTCGGGGCACACCTTCCCGACGGCACCGACGGGTTTGTTCTGCTGGACGATCACGTTGACCTTGCCGCCGGCGACCTGGCAGCGGGTGAGCAGTTGCAGGACCATACCTGCACGCTCGCGAAAAACTAGATCTAGTGAGGCAATGCGGCGTTCTGCGCGAAAGCAGTCGCGATCGCCAGCATTCCGGCTGCGCCCGTGGCGATCACCAGCGCGACAACTGGTGACAAGGACAGGGCCAGCGCGCCGATGCCGGCACCGAATGCCAGGCTGAGCCAAAGCGCGCCGTGCTCTGCCGCACGCCGGCCGCCACCGCGGCGACGCACCATGTCGGCCAGCGCCCGCCCGATCTCCACAAGGGTGCCAGTCACATAGGTCAACCCGATGCTGACGCCGCTGGCCCGGCGCATCGTCGCGTTCTGCAATCCCATCGCCAACACCAGCGGGTAGGGCTTGAGCGGAGCCAGTGGCGCCAGCCAGCCGATCCCGTGCCGATACAGCGCCGCGCCGCAGGCAAGGGCGATCGTTTCGATACTGAGTACCAGGCATGCCCCGAATCGGCCACCCAGTGGTTCCAGTAACTCGCCGACGAAGACGCCCACGACAAAGACGCCAAGCACGGCCCCGATGATCTCGACTTTCATCCAGTTCTCGTGCACCAGGGACCTGGCGATGTTGGCCGTATTCCCGCCCATGAAGGACAGGAATAAACCGCCGGAGCCAGCAATACCGGCGACATCCACCCACCCGGCGAGGGCCGCGAGCAACAGGGCAAGCCAGATCCCGCCGTCATGCGCTGAATTGGCCTGGCCAAGATCAGGGCGTTTGGCCTGCCGTTGTGCGTGCGTTGGAAAAGGCGACGCCACGACAGCATTCCATCAGTTGACGAAGGTCAACGCCAGCTTGCCGGCAAGGGTTGCAATCGCGCTTCCTCCGGGCGACGCGGGCCCGGCGATCAGCTTCCCGACAAGCCCTCGCCGACCATGCCGCGCGGGTCGACCAGGCGATCAAAATCCTCACCGCTTATCGCGCCCGAATCGAGCGCTGCCTGCCTCAGTGTCAGATCGTCGCGCATCGCGGTATGAGCGATGTCCGAGGCCTTGTCATAGCCGATGACCGGCGACAGGGCTGTGACCAGCATCACGGACTCGTTGACATACTGGCTGATTCGCTTTTCGTTCAGCCGGGTTCCCTGCACGGAGTGGAGGCGGAATTTCTCGGCGCCATCGGCGAGAATGCGGGCGCAATGCAGCACGTTGTTGATGATGATCGGGCGCATCGTGTTCAGTTCGAAGTTACCTTGGCTGCCGGCGAAGGCGACAGCGGTGTCCTCGCCGATTACCTCGATGCAGATCATCACGACCGCCTCGCACTGGGTCGGATTGACCTTGCCCGGCATGATTGATGATCCCGGCTCGTTATCCGGAAGCAACAATTCCCCGAGGCCACAACGCGGGCCGGAAGCCAGCCAGCGCATGTCATTGGCGATCTTCATGAGCGCCACCGCGAGTCCGCGAAGGGCCGCGGAGGTGCGTGTCATCGCATCCAGCGATCCCTGGGCCGCGAACTTGTTCGGCGCGGTGATGAATGGCTTGCCGGTAAGGGCGGCGATCCGCGCGGCGATTTTCTCACTGAAACCGCGTGGCGCGGTGATCCCGGTGCCGACGGCGGTGCCGCCGGCCGCAAGCTCATAAAGACCTTGCTTGCTCGCCTCGATATCGCTGATCGCGTCGCGCAGCTGGTGCGCATACCCCGACCATTCCTGCCCGACCGTCAGCGGGACCGCGTCTTCCAGATGGGTGCGGCCGATTTTCACCACCTCCATCCACTGGCGGGCCTTGTCCTCGATCGCCCCGGCCAGCGCGCCGATCCGCGGCAGCAAGAGGCCATCCAGCATCTGGACGGTGGCGAGGTGCATCGCGGTCGGGAAGGTATCGTTGCTTGATTGGCACATGTTGACGTCGTCGTTGGGATGCACCGGAGACTTGCTGCCGACCGTGCCGCCCAGAAGCTGGATCGCGCGATTCGAAATTACCTCGTTCAGGTTCATGTTTGACTGCGTGCCGGATCCTGTCTGCCAGACATACAGGGGAAAGTGCGGATCAAGCTTGCCGGAGATGACTTCGTCGGCCGCGGCGATGATCGCCTCCGCCTTGTCCGGCGCAAGCCGCCCGTCGGCGAGATTGATTTCGGCAGCGGCTTTCTTGACGATGCCATAGGCGCGCGACAGCTCCTTGGGCATGCGGTCATCACCGATGGCGAAATGATGCAGGCTGCGCTGCGTTTGCGCGCCCCAGTAGCGGTCGCCCGGCACCTCGACAGCGCCCATTGAATCAGTTTCGGTGCGGGGATCGGTGGAGTGGATCCCGATGGGGATGCTAGGCATGGCTGGCCTCCTGTTTGGCTGGGGTTCGGTCTGACCAACGTTGGTCCCCTTTCCGAACGGCGGTCCGGCGGCTCGGTTCAGGCCTGAGGAGTGGTTTTGATGCTGGGATTCGTCGAAGCGGTCAGCCAGAGCGGCACGCACGGGTTCAGCAAGCAGCCAAGGATGTGGATCCGGCTGCTGGCTGGCCTCGGTGTGGAAGGCGATGCGCACCTCGGCACGACCATACAGCACCGCTCCCGCGTCCTGCGTGACCCGAAGCAACCCAACCTGCGTCAGGTTCATTTGTTGCACGCGGAACTTCTTGAGCAACTGGCGAAGCAAGGCTTTGTCATCGGTCCTGGCGATGTTGGCGACAACATCCTGACGCGGGCGGTCGATCTTCTTGGGTTGCCCACGGGCACAATGCTTCGGATCGGATCGACCGCCGAGCTTCGGGTTACCGGGCTGCGGAACCCATGCCGTCAGCTCGACCGATTTCGGCAGGGCCTGATGGCAGCGACTTTGGGCCGGGACGAGGCTGGTACGGTTGTGCGGAAGGCTGGCGTCATGGCTGTCGTCGTTACAGATGGGGACGTCCGTCCAGGTGATCCGATCGAGGTCCTGCTGCCACCCGAACCCCATCGCCGTCTTATCGCGGTCTAGCTCCTGCCGTAGGGCGCGTTTTGCGTCGCCGGCCACATGATGATTGACTCCAGCCAGCGGAAAAAGCGGAGGGATCGTCGATGTCAACAGAAGCCTCGTTCTTCGGGCTGGCCGGCAAGAAGGCGATGATCATCGGGGGCGGTCAGGGCATGGGCGAGAGCAGCGCCTTGTTCCTCGCCCGGGCAGGCTGCGATGTCGCGCTGGTTGACCTCGTGCCGGAACGTGCCGGCGCGGTTGGCCAACACGTCGCAGCACTCGGTCGTCAAGGCTTCGCTGTCGTGGGTGACGTGCTTGACGACAGCCAGATCCCGCGGATCGTCGCCGAGGCGGAGCAGAAGCTTGGCGGTCTCGATCTGATGGTGTCGATCGTCGGCGCCGCGGCGTGGGGCTCGTTGCTGGACACCACCGGGGAGGTCTGGGATCAGCAGATAAGCCTGAACCTGCGCTACTTCTTCCTGGTTGCGCGGCAGGTCGCCCTGTCGATGATCCGGCGTCAGCAGCCTGGCGCGATCGTCGGTATCGCCTCGGTGGATGGGCAGCGTGCCGCCCCGATGCGTGGGGTGTACGGGGCGGCCAAGGCAGGCTTGATCAGTCTGGTCCAGACCATGGCGGTTGAGTGGGCGCCGCATAGCATCAGGGTCAACGCCATCGCGCCGGGCCACATCGTAACTCCGCGGATGTTCGACACGCCGCAGCGGGCGGAGGTCTATTCCGCTAGCCTGCTGCCGATGCGTCATCGTGGCACGGCTGATGACATCGGCCGCGCGGCATTGTTCCTGGCGTCTGACATGGCTCGATACATTACCGGCACGACGCTGGACGTCGACGGCGGACTGCTTGCCGCGAACCTGTTTCCACGCGGCCTGCCAGGCAACAATCAGGGCTGATGCTTCACACCACCGGGTCCCGCTGGCAAGCTGCCGTTGGAAGGACACAAAATGAACTTCGACTTTTCCGATGACCTCAAGCAGCTGCGTGATCAGGCGCGGCGCTTTCTGTCGGAACGGTGCGCGCCGGCAGTGGTGCGGCGGTCGCTGGACGGGCAGGAGACCTACGCGGCGGACCTGTGGCGTCAGATCGCCGAGATGGGCTGGATCGGTGCCGCGATCCCGGTAGAGTTCGGTGGGGCTGGTCTGGGTTATGAGGGCCTGTGCGTGGTGGCCGAGGAAATCGGCCGAGCCGTGGCGCCGGTGCCGTTTGGGTCCTCGGCCTATTTGGCAGCCGAAGCGATCTTGACTGCGGGCTCGCAGGCGCAGTGCCGCGAATACCTGCCGAAGCTTGCGGATGGCTCGCTGATCGGGTGCCTGGCACTGTCCGAAGGCAATGGCAATCCTGAACCCTCGGTGATTCAAGCTCGCGTGGTGGGCGGTCGGCTGACGGGAGCCAAGTGGCCGGTGGCGGACGGCGGCATCGCGGATCTGGCTGTTGTGGTGGCCTGCGACGAACACCGTCAGCCGGGGCTTTTCCTGGCCGATGTGGGTGGCGTGCGCCGCCGAGGCCTGAAGACGCTCGATCCGACGCGCAATCACGCCCGTTTGGACTTTGACGGTGCGCCGGTCCAGCAACTGGGTTCAGGCGGTTGGGGTGCGGTGCAGCGGGTGCTGGACCGCGCGGCGATCCTGTTCGCGTTCGAGCAGGTTGGCGGCGCGGATGCCTGCCTGCGAATGGCGTGCGACTACGCACAAGAGCGGTTTGCGTTCGGGCGGCCCATCGGGTCGTTCCAGGCCGTCAAGCACAAGTTAGCGGACATGTACGTGGCGCTGGAGCTGGCTCGGTCGAACGCCTACTATGGTGCCTGGGCGCTGGGCGCAGACGCGACTGACCTGCCGCTGGCGGCGGCGACGGCGCGCGTGTCCGCGACGGAGGCGTTTGCCCTCGCAGCGAAGGAAAACATTCAGACGCACGGCGGGATCGGCTTCACCTGGGCAATGGATTGCCACCTTTTCTACCGGCGATCAAAGCAGTTGGGTCTGTCGATCGGATCGGCGCCGTTCTGGAAGCACAGGCTGGTCGATCTGCTCGAAACCAGGAACGCCGCTTGAAGGAATGACACACCATGGATTTCAACGACACACCCGAAGAAGCTGCTTTTCGCGCTGAAGCTTTAGCCTTTCTCGCGGCGAATGCGGAACGGAAAGCTGGGACTCGTCCGGTGCTGCGACAAAGCGGGGTCGATGCCGCGGCGGTGAAGCGCTGCAAAGCCTGGCAGGCGAAGAAGGCAGATGCTGGCTTTGCCGGCCTGACCTGGCCGAAACGGTTCGGTGGCCGGGAAGCCTCGCCGATCCTGCAGGTCATCTACAACCAGGAGGAAGACGACTTTGCCGTGCCTCGGGGGCTGTACGAGATCGGGCTGGGCATGTGCATCCCGACGATGATGACCTATGCCAAGCCCGACCAGCTTGACCGTTACGTCAAGCCGGCGCTGCGCGGCGAGGAAGTATGGTGCCAGTTGTTCAGTGAACCCGCCGGTGGATCGGACCTGGCGGCGTTGCGGACGCGAGCGGAACGGGATGGAGATCACTGGGTCATCAACGGGCAGAAGATCTGGACCTCGGGCGCGCATCTGTCCGACCTGGGTATTATCGTGGTGCGCACCGACCCGAACCTGCCGAAGCATGAAGGCCTGACGTTTTTCTTCTTGGATATGAAATCGCCCGGCATCGAAATCCGGCCGATCCACCAGATGTCCGGTGCGAGCCACTTCAACGAGGTGTTCTTCACCGATGTTCGTGTTCCCGACAGCCAGCGACTTGGGGCGGTTGGACAGGGGTGGAAGGTTTCGCTGACAACGCTGATGAACGAGCGTCTGGCGGTGGGTGATGTGCAGCGTCCGGATGTTGACGATCTTTTGGAACTCAGTCGCACGATGCGCCTGGACGGCAGACCGGCGATCCAGAATGGCGCGGTGCGGGAGAAGATCGCGGAATGGCATGTTCGGTCGCAGGGGCTGAAGTTTACCCGGTTCCGCACAATGACCGCGCTGTCGAAAGGGGAAACGCCGGGGCCCGAAAATTCGATTCATAAACTGGTAAATGCCTCGAAGCTTCAGGATATCGCCAGTTACGGCCTGGATTTGATGGGCGCCGGTGGCGTGGTCGTCGATGACGATCTGGCCGAGGCCTATGCGATGTTCCAGGCTGCATTGCTTTCGTCACCCAGCGCGCGGATCGCCGGTGGGTCTGACGAGATCCTGCGCAACGTCATCGCCGAGCGCGTCTTGGGTTTGCCGTCCGACATACGGGTGGACAAAGGCAAGCCGTTCAATCAGGTCCCGACAGGGCGTCGTTAAGGCCGCGGGCCGGTGGGCGTAGCCATTGTCCCGAGTGGCTTCCTTCAATCTCCGTCTCTGGCTTGCTGTCCGCGCCGGTTGGTCTGGGATCAGCGGCCGCGGTTGCTGATGCGACGGCTTCGAGCCAACCTCTGCCAAACTCCCGGTCTGGTTCAAGATAGGTGCCCTCGGCCCACTCGTTCCATGCGTTGATGAACAATGCGGTTTCTCCCTCGCGGGCTTCCGCCCGGGCGCAGCGCAGCGCGGCACGAAGCCATCGCCTGAAATTTGCCGGCGTGGCGCCATGGAACGCGAAAGACTGGTTGCCGCGGCGGGCGGTATTGTCCCAGCCCATCATCACACCACGATAACGAAAACCGGCCTGACCGATTGCGATCTGATCAGTGGCAGCATCCACAGTTGCATCATAGTCGTAGGTGTGAGCTGCGAACTGCGCTCCACGATCGGCCGCGGGTATTTCCGAAGGTTGAGAGGGGATGCCGTGCGGCGGAAACTCAAAGTAAGCATCAAGTCCGATATCACCGGGCTGCATCGGCAGCGCCTCATCATTGCCGATCTGCACCCATGCCCCAATCATATGAACCGCCGGCAAGCCCTCATCGTTGAATGCCGAGCGCAACCGTGTGATCGAGCCTTTCTTGTCGGGGAAATGCGCGACACGGTAGAGCGCCAGCACCGGCTTGCCGTTAAGCCGCATGTAGCGCCTGTCGCGCATGATCTTCGCCACGTCGGCGGCAAAAGCCAGCTCCCACCCAGGAGCATAGTCTTGCGGCATCAGTATCTCTTTGGTCAGACCATCCCAATTGCGGGTCCATGGCTCGTTTGCCCAGCACAGCATGAAGGGAAAGTCCGGCTCGCCGGACGCGACCACGTCCTCGATGGGTCCATTCAACAGCTTTCGACCGTTGAACCAATAGTAATAGTAGGAGAAGGCGGTAACCCCATGGCTTCGAGCCAGGTCGGCCTGTGCTCTGCGGATCTGCGGCAGGCGAAGATCATAGAAGCCCATCTCGGTGGGTAGCCGTGGCTGCCGGTGCCCGCGGAACAGTGGCTGCGCTTTGGTGACGTTGGTCCACTCCGTGAAACCTTTGCCCCACCATGCGTCGTTCTCTGGTATCGGGTGGTACTGCGGCAGGTAGTTGGCTATGATGTGAACTCTCGGCGTGCGCGGTGCAGGCAGTAATTCGACGAGGTTTGCCGAGTCTGTCAGGCGCATTCCGGCGTCATGGCATATAACACTGAACAGCCGCTCGACCGCGCGGGCTGTGCAGCCGCCATCGTTCTTTGGTTCTGACTCGAAATCGTCGAAACCAAGCCTTAGAGCGTCGATTGGACGAAGGATGAAGGGTCGGATCCAGTATATCGGTGCGTCAGCAAAATTTTGTTCGAAGACGCTTTCGTTTAGCCCTAGTCGTTGAAGCAGCTCGCTGGAACCCGCCTCAGTCGATACCCAGTTGGCACGTCCGCCAATGATCTGACCCGGTGAGACAACGATGCCGAGGTCTGGATCGGAGCGAAAAGCACCCAGAATTCTTGTTACGACTTCAGTAGAAACCAAGGTGCTGTCTGATAGACTCCTTTGCCGCTCGTCGCTGTCTTCAAGACAGTTGTCGTGCTTGGACCGGATTTTGCAGATCAGCTCATAATTGAACAACACGCCCGTGCGGAGCAGCGCAAGCAACGGAAAGATGTCGCGGCCGTGAGCATCGACGAGCAGCACATGCGCGTCGGGAAAACTGGCCAGGACCGATCTTGCCAAAGACTCTGAATCGCCGCTGACCAGGGTGATGAACAGGTCGAACGCTTCGGGGATGTTGAACAGTGCCTGCGCCAGTTCATGCCAGACGTCCGGGTGATGGATATGCGCCACCACGGCGATCTTTGCTGTGGGACAAACGTTGCTCAGGCAACGAAACTCAGGCCGCTCGTTGGGCTCCACCCAGGACGCATCGAGCTGTCGCCGGCGCTGGGAGGGCTGATTTTCGGCAGTCTGGTCTGCGGCGGGCTCGCACGATAATGCTGGTGAATGCGCGTCTGGTATCGGCCCGGCCGCTTCTGCGTCAGCTGTTGGCGGTTCTTCGGAGGTCGAAACGCCCGTGTCGGAGGTCAGCGTCGGCGCCAGCAGGTCCGGTGTGTCACCAGCTGCGTCTGCGTCTGCGTCGGCTGTCGGCGCGGGCGGCGGTTCCGCCGCGGCATCCGCGTGACCCGGAAGGGGCGTATTGAATGTCAGCGTCGGCGGCAGCGGATCTGGCGTGTATCCGGCCGCCTCTGCGTGGACCGTTGGTGGTTCCGGAGCGGCATCCGCGTAGTTCGGAGGGCGCATGTCGGATGTCAGCGTGGACGGCAGCGGGTCCGATGTATCCGCGGTTGGTCCTGCGTCGACAACCGCCAGTTCCATAGCCGCGCCGGAGTGGAGCGCCCTGCGCGCACCCAGCGGCAGGATCGAGCCTAGCCGCCGAAGCGGCCAGGTCGCTCGCCAGATCGTCGACTGACAGATGCTGTTGAGGCGCGTTTCGTAGTGGTCTCTCTCCTGGCGTAGGTTGTCTGCGTCGCTGATGTTTGACGCTCGCTCCCGCCGCAGGTTATCTGCGTCACTGGCGTGTTCGTCTCTCTCCCGGCGCAGGTTGTCCGCGTCGTTGGCGCGTTGGTCTCTTTCTCGGCGCAGGTTGTCAGCCTCGCTGGCGCGTTGGTCTCTTTCTTGGCGCAGGCTGTCCACTTCGCTGGCGCGTTGGTCTCTTTCCTGACCTAGGCTGCCTGCCTCGCGGGCGTGTTGGTCTCTTTCCTGACGCAGACTATCAACCTCATGCGAAAGTTCGCGGTTCCTTCGACGCGCAGCTGTCAGTTCTTGCCGTATCGTCTGGATCCGGCCAGCGGACAGCGTCCCCAGCCTTAACTGCCGGCGCAGTTCGCCGCCCTTCTGTTCGTTGTCGCATCGGATAAGCTCCGCCTCTAGAACAAGAGCGGCTTCTTCATTCCTGCTGCTCAGCAATGCTTTCTCGATGTCGACCATCTTGGCGACGGCCCGTGCGGCATCGTCAACCGCCTTCTGTCGCTGTAGGTCGATATGCTGCAGCAGAATTGGGTGCTGAAGCACGCTTGAACTCACCTGTGGAAGTCTGGCTTCAGAGGCGAGGGCAATGAAGAATTGCGGGTCTGGGATACCGCGCGTGCGCTGGAACAAGCCTTCGCCGCGAAGGATGAAGCCTTCAGGCTGGCCATCGCTGTTGCTTGCATCATCGATCGCGATGACCGATCCTGCCAAAGGGCGCTGCACGAACATACGCACGTTCGCGAACCTGGTGGTCAGGTAGTTCACGAAATTGCTGCGGTCGAGCTTCCGCGGATGCCACGCAATCGGGTCATCAGCTTCCTGACTGTCGACCATCCGGTTGGGCAAGGAGATCACCAGCAGACCATTCGGTCGCAGAACGCGTCGGATCTCGGACTTGAAAGCCTCGTGCTCTGTAAGGTGCTCAAGCGTCTCGAAGCTGGTGACCACGTCGATTGACGCGTCTACGATTGGGATTGATTTCGCTGTGCCAAGCTTGAAAGAGACCCGTTCGGTCAAGTAGTTCTGGTTGGCGAAACTCACCGCCGCGGCGTCAGTATCAACCCCGACCACAGTCTCGGCCACTTGGCCGAGGCAGTAGCTACCGTAACCTTCGCCACTCGCGATATCGAGAACGTGCTGTCCGGCGCAGAATTGCAGGGCGAAAAGGTATCGATGGTAACGCTCACTCTGAACATCGCACGCGTCGTTGCCAGTCGCTCCGGTGACAGATGGCCCGCCGCCAAGGCGCAGCGGGTCAGCGGGTTTGGGAAAGCGAAAGGCTGATCGGTTCAAATCCAACTCCCAGCAGCTATACGATCATTGTTTACATATTGCGGAACGACCGTTCGATTGGGTAGCGCGCGGGAACCGGCTGCACAAGAGCGTGAAAAATGCCAACTTCATTGATCGGGCGTGGATCTGGAGAGATCCCGCGACGCCCATTCGCCGAACAGCGGAAAGCTTGTTCGGCGAATACCAAAAGTTGATAGGGCAAGACTGGCGTAAAGCGTCAACCGGGCTACCGCGGAAGGCCCCGAGACAGATTAGTTATGTGCCTTTCGCCGCTGGCCAAATACGCAGAAGGCCGGCCCGTTAAGATCATCAGTATGGTTCATAAGCGTTGCACACAGAAAGTTTTCGTCTTCAAGTATCCCAAGAATATCCTGCCGCCGCATCCGATTACTGCCGGGTGCGGAACCTTCGCGGAAGCCCGGCCATTCAAGCGCCTGCAGGTAACTCTGGCCAAGCGCTCCACGGTGCGACCGCTCGGCGTGGTCACCTCGCGTGGCTTGAAGTCAAACGCCGGCGCCGCCATTGTCGACGGAATACGCCTAATGCTCGAACAGGCGAGCGCAAGTGGTGCTTGACCTGTCTGATAGCGCAACGACGTGACATTCCAGCCATTAGTCCTGGATGCGATCGGGCTCAGGGTCGAATCGATCTTGATGATCTTTCCGCTGCGGGATACGGGAGCGAGCAGGATTTCGCCTCTGGTGGACAATGCTTAGCTCCTAATTCGGCGGGTCGATGCCACGGTGCCTCGCGCCGCGGCTGAAACGCCAAATGGAAGAAATGGTCGGCACGGGAAAAATTCAAGTTGTAGAAGGGATCGCTGTCGAGGACAGGGCCCCAACGGTTCCGCATGTAATGTGCCGCGCGAGTGAACCGCTCAATTTTGTCCGGATCCAGATCGTCGCCGCGCGAAACCGATTCCAGATGATATAATTCGGCAAACGGCGTCCACAAGTTCCGCAAACCGGCGTCCCGTAGCCGCAGGCAGAAATCGACATCGTTGAATGCGACGGGAAGGTTGGTCTCGTCGAGGCCCCCGACCTCAAGATACGATGACCTGCAAACCGCCAAGCAAGCGGCCGTGACGGCACTACACTCGCGTGTCAAGGCCAGATTGCCACAATAGCCGATATCTTCGACGGGTAGTTCGAGACCAAAGTGGCCGGCGACGCCAGGGCCGCCGGCGAAAGTCCCCACCCCTAGCACCACGCCGCCATGCTGTATCGTATTGTTTTCGTAGAGAAGCTTGGCACCCACCGCGCCGATACCGGGACGCGTTGCGAGAGAGACCATCTCATGCAGCCAATCGCCGTGGATCACGTCGATGTCGTTATTAAGAAGTAGCAAAACCTCGCCGGTTGCGACCTGTGCGGCGGCGTTGTTAATCGCGGCGTAGTTGAACGGGCCGGGGCTTGGTAGTATACGCACGCGCGGATCTGTGGCGAGTATGTTGAGGAGAGCGCGTGCCTCAGGGTCACTTGTATCGTTGTCGGCGATGATCAACTCGAAGTTGGGGTAGTGTGTTCGGTTCAGCACCGCCGCCGTGCAGCGCGCCAGCAACTCCGGCTTGTCGCGGGTCGGAACGATAATGCTGACCGAGGGTGCGGGGTCGGGCAGCGGCCACCGCACCTGCGTCCATGTCGGGATAGCGGGCGACGGGACAACCCCCGCGCCATCCGCCCCCTGGGATATCAGGTAGTCACGGATCGCCCGGCGCGCGGCATCTATGCAGGCTGCCTCCCGCGCCTTGGAAAAAGAACTGGTGTGCTGACGCCAGTGGTAGAGGACCGCCGGTATGTGGCGGATCCGGTCATTATCGGTGGCGGCAATGATGCGCAGCGCCAGGTCGTAGTCCTGGCTACCCTCATAACCCAGGCGCATGCCGCCGACCTGCTCGACAAGGCTGCGCCTGTAAGCTCCGAGATGGCTGATCACGTTGTGGCCCAGCAGCAGTTCGATGTTCCAGTCGGGCTTGAAGTAGGGGTTCCAGCGGCGCCCCGCGTCATCAAGCTGGTCCTCGTCGCTGTAGATAACATCAGTGTTCGGATGCAGGTTCAGTTCGGCGGCGATCTCATAAAGCGCCCTTTCCGACAACAGATCGTCGTGGTCCAACAGGACCACGAACTCCCCGGTTGCCAGTTCCAACGCCGAGTTGGTCGCGGCTGCGATGTTGCCATTCTTATCGCGCCGCATCCATTTGATCCGCGCATCCTCGGCGGCAGCCTTCTCAAGCACCGCAATCACGCTGTCGGAAGGTGACGCATCGTCGGCGACGCAAAGTTCCCAGTTCGGATAGAGCTGCGCCCGCACCGAGGCGATTGCCTCATGCAGCAGACGCTCTGGCGTCTCGTAGGCAGGCATGACCACAGAGATCAAAGGCCGCAGGGCCAAGCGGGCGATATGCGTGCCAATCTCGACCCGGTCCGCCTCATCCAGCGTATCGCAAAGCCTGATCCAGCGGTCGTACTCCGCCTCGGTTGGCGCTTCCGCGACCACCGCCGGGAGGTCTTCAGCCTGGCCAAGCTGGTCCGCTCGCGTTATGAAGCTGCTGCGCGCGCTGCGCCATTCCGCCATGCGGCGGCCGAATTGGCCCGTAAGAGCCCAATGACCGGCCCGCAGCAGCCGGCGCGTCCCGCGGCGTACGGTTACGGGCAGCGCCGCGCCCGCCCGCCGCACCGGCCGGGTCGCGCGCCAGATCGTGGAGTTAAGAACCGCGTCGCGCTCTACGAGTGCGGCCGCATGTCTTGCATAAGCAGCGTCGGATGCGGCGGCAAGCCTGGCCTGCTCGGCCACTGCGGCGGCTAGGTGGTCCCGAGCCCCCGCCAACTCTGTCGTCAGGGCATCGCGCTGCCTTTCCGCCACGGCCGCGGCCGCTTCCAACCGTGCTCCCTCGGCCAGGGCTGCGCTGGCGGCGGCCGCGGCGGATCTGGCGGCCTCGGTGGCTTCCGCCCTGGCTGCCGTCGCAGCGGCCTTCGCGGCGGTCGCTTCGGCTCTGGCTGCCGTCGCAGCGGCCTCGGCGGCGGTCGCTTGGCTCCGGGCCGTGGTTGCCTCGGCCCTGGCCGCCGTAGCGTCCTCGGTCGCCGCAACCGCGGCCGTTCGCAATTCTTCGTCAACGCCCGTGCTCTGGGCCCGCGCGACATGAAGTTCAAATTGGGTCTCTACCGCGGAACCAAGCCGAGCATAGGCGCCGCGGATGCCGACCTGCTGGAGAGGATCAGATGAAAATAGCGATTTCAGGCCATCGGGAATTGACTGACCGGGTGCCAGCACGCCAAGCCCGTGGCCGTGACGGAACTCAAACGAAGGGTGTTCCGCGACCAGCTCCTGCCAAAGCCGCCATACCCCGAAGCCGCGTTCGCGTTCATTTGTGTCATGAAACAAGACCACGGCGCACCGGGACAGCTTCGGACGCCAGCTCTCAAAGTCATGACGAACATCCTCATAATTATGCCGCCCATCGATGTGCAGGAGGTCGATCGAGCCATCCGCGAAGTGCGGCAGCGCGTCGTCAAATCGACCGCGTATGAGGTGCGAGAAAGTGCGGTAGTTGCGGTCGTTTATGGTGGTCAGGGTTGAAAAGACTTCTTCGCCGTAGAAACCGGCGTGCTCGTCGCCGATCCAGGTGTCGATGGCGTAGCACGTCGTGTGCAACGCCAGTTGCCGCACGGCCTGACAGAACGAGAGGTAAGAAAAACCGTTATGGGTCCCCAGTTCGACGAAGCACCTTGGCTGAATGGCCTGCGTCAGCCAGAATGCGAACGGAGAATGTTCATGCCAGGCTGACGCCAGCAAGTGCGTCGGCGTCCAGAACGACGCCTGACTTGTGCATCGGATCTCAGCCGAGGCGGGCGAATGGAGGTCTGAGTTGGTATCCATGTAACGGGCCTATCCTGTCGTCGGCTTCTGGATCAGGCGTCCGAAGACGCTTTGGTAAAATCTCGGCAACGAGTGGCGCCTGGACCCGTGGTCTGGGCGCGCAGCCGGCTTCAACATCGATCGTAGCGTGGCCGCCGCCGGTACAACGAATGGAAGGCTGTTGGCCAATCCGGTTGCCCAACCTGTGAAACTCAATTCCTTCATAAGCCGTTTGAATCATGAAAATGTGCGTAGGTCGCTTCACGACCTCGGGATGACGTTTTGTTGTTCCAAGGCAGTCAATGAGCTGGCTGTACCGTCAGTTTGGCGCCGATCCTGGACGCTATCTAATAGTCGGTGCACCTTCCTGGCATGAGCCGTCTTGTGACCGCCATCGGTGGCTTAGCCTTGATCAACCCGGTTGTCTGCGGGGCAGGCGAGCCCGTGATGACGGAGGCCGGCATCCGTGCGGCGCTGCGAGCCGGCATTGCCGGCGTGGTTGCCAAGTCCGTCAACGAAAATCCCGTCGCTGGGCAACAGTTGAACCGAGCCGATTATGCCCGCCTGGACGCGGATGGCGTGCCGACGAGCGAGCTGGGTGTTTCGCTCCTCAACCGCTCCGGCCTGATGCAGCGCGATGCGGCGGATTGGTTTTCAGCGATTGCCGCGATCGATCACGACGCGCGTCGAGACGGTCAGTTCGTGGCGGCGAGTATCGTCTATGCCGGTCCCGCGGGAGCCACCGCGATTGCTGCGATGGCCCGCAAGGCGGGGTTGCGTATCCTTGAACTCAACGTTGGTGCCCCACATGCGTCGGAGGCGGCGCCTGGGGCCATTACCCAGGAGACCGATCCGGATCGGCTGACGGAACTGGTGCGCGCGATAAGGTCGGTGACTGATGGGATGCAGCTTTGGGTCAAGCTGACCGGACTGTCGTCGAACCTGCCGAACCTGGCGATGGCTGCACGCGTAGGCGGTGCCGACGCGGTCTGCATGATGGGCCGCTTCATGGGCATGGTGCCAGATCTCGAGACGTTTGCTCCGGTGCTGGGAACCTCGGCCGCCTATGGGGGTGGCTGGGCGCTGCCGATCGTCTGCCGGTTCCTGGCGCAGACCCGACGAGCCACGAATGGCATGCTGCCGTTGATGGGCACGAATGGCGTACGCTCCGGCGAAGACGTCCTGCGCATGGCCCTGTCGGGGGCTGCTGCGACCGAACTTCTTTCGGTCGTCATGCATGAGGGATTCGGCGCCCTGACAAGAGTGGTGCACGAACTGGACTCGTTTCTTGCCAGGCGCAGCCTCGGATTTCAGGAGTTGATCGGTCTTGCTGCCGATGCACTGGCCGGATATGCGGAGCAGCCCGAGATCCCTGGCCGATGGCAGGCGTTCGTTCCGGCGGAAACTTTGGGTGCCCCTGACCCGGTGTCATGAGTTTCGGCACCTTGTTGTCCTGCTGGACGAAAGAGCGAGCGTGGTTCGCCCTTGGAAGCCAATCGTGTTCGCGACATCCCGACGCCGGCAACACCAGCCATGGGCATGCGACGCAGATCGTTGTAGTGACATTGTAGTACAGCTGCAAGGTTCGCGGCTGCGGGAGGAGAGCGGTGGCATGAACGACTTTGCGAGCGAAACGACGGTCTCCGGCATGACGAATGTCAGGTGGCGGATTTTCCTGCTTATCCTGGGAACTGTCGCGATCAACTACATTGATCGGGCGTCGCTGTCGGTCGCGATGCCGCTGATTGGTCGCGAATTCAGGATCTCTCCGGCTATCCAGGGCCTGCTGCTCAGCAGCTTCTTCTGGTCCTACTGCCTGATGCAGATACCGGGCGGCCTGCTGGCGGATCGCTTCCTGCCACGGTCTGTCATTGCCTGTGCCACGATTGGCTGGGGGGCGTTCGCCGCGCTGGCCGCCGCGGCCACTGGATGGGTCACCATGCTGCTTACGCGGATCGGACTCGGTCTGGCCGAGGGGCCAATTTATCCGTCCGGCGCCAAGCTGATCGGCATGTGGATGACGCCGACGGAGCGGGGTCGGGCGGCGGCGTTGCTGGATGGTGGGGCGCCGCTGGGCACGGCTCTCGGATCGCTGATCATTGCTGGCCTGATAGCAGCATTTGACTCCTGGCGACTGGCATTCCTCGTTGCCGGCGTTGGCACGATGTCCTGCGGCGCGTTCGCATGGTTTTATATTCGTAACCATCCGCACGAACATGGTTCGGTCAATCCGCAGGAGCGGAGCCATATTCAGGAGGGTCTTCGCCGCTCTGCCACCGACGCCGGACAGGGAGCGCCATTGGCCCAAATTTTCCGCTCCCCGTCGGTCTGGTTGCTGTTCGTCGGCTGGTTTTGCTTCAACTCACTTTGGTATGGATTTCTGACATGGGTCCCCAGCTTTCTGGCGAAGACCCAGGGGCTGAACATTGCTGCCTTGGGCTGGGCGTCGTTCCTTGTGTTCTTCGCCGGTTTCGTCGGTGAATTGACAGGCGGCCAGTTGCTCGATTATTGGCTGCGCTCTGGCGGGGCCACACAAAAGGTATACCGCACGCTTTTTGGTATATCTGCCGGGCTGGCAACGATCGCGGTTTTTCTGGTGGCTTATGTGCATGATGAAGCCATCGTGATAACGCTGCTGGCGGCGACGTTGTTCTTTCTGCGCTGGTGCGGCATGTACTGGACGCTTCCGGGGTTGCTGATAGGCGGAGAAAAGGCTGGGTTCTTGGCTGGGGCAATGAATTTCGCGGGCAACATCTCTGGCATCGTCGTGCCGGTGACGGTTGGCTTGATCGTCAGTGCAACCGGGTCCTACTATCTGGCGCTGATGGTCTTCGCTGCCGCGGGGGCTGGGCTGTTTCTGTGTTCGGTCGGAATGCAGTATCGCCGGGCGATTTGAAGATGTCCGGGCCATGTCGAGGGGGCAGACCATGCAACTGATCGACCTGAGCCGGGAGATCCACCACAAGATGGCGCGCTTTCCGAACCACCCGACGGTGATCATCGCGCCGTTTCAACCCATGCAGAAAAGCGCGTCGCCGACGGCTATACGTTTTCCGCCGCGGTGACGTCGCTGAACATGGGCGACTACTCCGGCACCCATGTTGATGCGCCGTTTCACTTTGACCAACGACCGGGCGCCGCGGGCATCGACGACACGGGGCCAAAGGCATCCTGATGTTCGGGGTCGAGGCGCCCAGCCTCGGCCGTTCTGGTCGCAACAACTTCGAAGTGCATCACGTCTGCCACGACATAGGCTTCACGCATATGGAGGGTCTGGTAAATCTGGACCAACTCGTCGAGGGACGGTTTCGGTTCATTGGCTTTCCGCTGAAGATCAGGGGCGCGAAGGGCAGTCCAATCCGTGCCGTGGGGTGGATTGAGTAGCGTTGCTAGCGGTAGAAACATTCCAGTCATGACGAATATCAGGTGGCGGATCATCGCGATGCTGCTGGTCGCGACAACCATCAACTATATTTGTCGTGTCAACCTCTCATACGCCGCCCCAACCTGAATATGATCGGGCAGGATCGTCGTCTGCAGCGGATTGAGTGGCAGCTTCGGGGGAGGCAGGTTGCCTCCCCCATGCAGATCTCAGATATTGGCTTTGTGCATGAATTCGGCAATCTCGTCGATCACCGGCACGATCTTGTCGGAACCTTCGGAATCGAGATTGAACACGACCCGCTCCACGCCGAGGTCGGCATAACGCTTCATCAGATCCAACTCCTTTTTGGGGAACCAGACAGTAATGGCGATCTTGTCGGGATCGCGCCCGGCGTCGGTCGCCATTTTCCGGAACTCTGGGATCAGATCCGCGATCTCACCGTACCCGCCGCGGGCGGCCTGCGGAATCCAACCTTCACCGTAACGGATTGCACGGCGGGCGGAGTAGGGGAAGGCGCCTCCGACAATGACCGGCGGATGCGGCTTTTGCACCGGCTTCGGCCAGGTCATCATCGGATCAAAGTTGACAAACTCGCCGTGGTATTCAGCCTTGGATTTGGTCCAGATCACTTTCATTGCCTCGACCCGCTCGCGCGCGACCTTGTGGCGGTCGGCGAACTTCACCCCATGGTCTTCCAGTTCGTCCTGGTTCCACCCGTTGCCGATCCCAAACAGGAATCGTCCGGCTGAAACCTGGTCGATGGTGGCGACCAGCTTCGCAGTTTGGATCGGGTCCCGTTGCGCAACCAGACAGACGCCGGTGCCGACCATGAGGGTCTTGGTCGCGGCCGCGGCCGCGGTCAGCGTCACGAACGGGTCCATGGCATCGTAATAACGTTTTGGCAGATCGCCGCCGCCTGGAAAAGGTGACTTGCGGCTGAGCGGGATATGCGAATGCTCGGGTGCCCAAAGAGACTCGAATCCTCTCTGCTCCAGCGCCTGGCCCAGTGCGCCGGGAGCCATCGAGTAATCGGTGAAAAACATCGATACGCCGGATTTCAGCATGGTGAGTTCCTCCTGCTTGTCGAGGCGGTCAGTCTGCGCCATCCAGCCGCGCTACTCCAGGCCCAGGCTTTGTTAATGCTTCGCCCGCATGACGATCTGGGTTGGATTGACGAAGCGCAGCGCGATCAGCAGCCAGATCAGCGTGGTGACCATTTAGACCACCGCCGCATCGATCGACTGTCCCGGTCTCACCCCGGCGGCGACGACAGCATGAGACAATGCAACGACCAAGGTTTGGCTGGTTGAGCCGGAGGTCAGGAAGGTCAGTTCGAACATCGCGACTGGCCGCACAAGGACCAGCAGCAAAGCCGCGAGTATTCCGGGGGTTAGCAGCGGCACCAGAACCTGGACGAACAGCCGGCCGATGCCGGCACCAAACACCCGGGGGCCGCCTCCACCCGCGGATCGATCTGCTCGACGAACGGGATCATGATCAACAAGTTTATCGCCTAACTGGGTCCCTGCTGGTCCCAGCGCTGGAACGCGTAGACAAGCTTGTCCGCGGGTAACGGCGTTTCCGCCGGCATATCGGCGATCAGCTTGGCATAGAAGGGGCGGCTGTACTCGCGGATCGCCGTCTGGCTGTCTTTCGGCGCCATGCTCAGCGGTACGTCCTGCACAGCCGGTCCGGGATAGAAATAACCCGTGTCGATAGAAATAACCCGTGTCCCAGGTTGTCGCCTGAGCCGGCTTTGACAGCATGTAGTTCACCAGCCGCAGCAGCACGGCCAGCTTGGCATCGGACACACCGCGTGGCACGGCCATATACTGCCCGTCCGTCACCCGGTGGAAGCCGTCCAGCACGCCCACCTCGGCTTCCTTCGGCACCACGCCCAGGACCCTGGGATTGATGTCCCAGCCGGTCATCGTGACGATCATGTCCCGGGAACCCTTGCCGCGTTCCTTCATCGTTGCGCCTATGCCGGTCGGCTACTATTCGATGTTCTTACCCAACTCCCTCAAGTAGGCCCAGGTCTTCGCCCAGCCATCCTTCGGGTCCTTCGGATCGGCGTCAGCCAGGATATAGGGCAAGCCCTGCAAGAACGTCCGACCTAAGCCGGAGTTGGCCGGTCGTGTGTAGAGGAACCGTTGCGGATGTGCCCTGGTCCACGCCAGCAGATCCGTTGCCGTCTTCGGCGGCGTTTTGACCACGTCTGGCATGTACTCCAGCAGCGGGCCAGCCGGTAAGAACACCACGCATGCCGCCTGGCCTTGCGCCAGCGCCTGCATCTTCAGTGCGCCCGGCTGGTAGATCGTGTTCAGGTCAGGCAGCACCTCGGTATAGCCGGTCGCCAGCGGCACCCACATCTTCTGGTCGATCCCAGCGGACAGCGCGTCGGTGCCGGTCAGCACCAGATCGATGCCCAACCGGCCGGCGTCCTGCTGCGCCTTGAGCTTGCCCGGCAGCTCCGGAGCGGGCGCCTGACAATAGGAGATACGTGACACCAGCTTCGGATTGGCCGTGGCGAAATCGTCCATTGCCTGCTGCGTCAGCCGCGACTGCCCGGCGACATCAACGTTCAGCGAAACGGGTGATGACGGCAGCGCCGGCGAAGCCGCGCGTGCGGCCTTGACGCCGGTCAGTCCGCACGCCTGGTCGTCTGCGAATGAGGCACTGTTTTCCTCCGTTCTTTCGGTTCATGGACGCGATTTTATCTAACCCTGGCTGGTTTCGCTTCGCCGCGCTAGGTTGCTCGCCCTTTGCGGCAACCAGGGAGAAAATCTTGATCGGATCGGGGCGCGACCCTGGGTTTGCGGCAGCGCCCGGAAAAACCATGCCGGTGAAGATCACCGATGTCGCGATCGCGGCCGGGGTTGCTCCGATGACTGTCTCCAGGGTCATCAACACGCCGGATCGGGTGTCGCCGGAGACGACCGCTAGGGTACGTGAAGCGATCGACCGCCTAGGCTATGTTCCCAACCTGATCGCCGGCGGTCTGTCGTCGCGCAAATCGCGCATGGTGGCCGCCATCGTGCCCACGATCGCACATCCAATGTTCGCAAGCGTTGTCCAGGCATTTTCGGATTCTCTGCGGCATGCCGGCTACCAGGTGATGCTGTCGATCTGCGGGTACGACGACACCGACGATGAAGCCTTGTTCCGCGCCCTGCTCGGGCGACGCCCCGACGCGCTGCTGATCACTGGGTCCGGCTACAGCCCCGCCGCCTGGCAGATGCTGATCGAGGCACGGATCCCCGTGGTCGAGATCTGGGATGTGTCCACCCGACCGATCGACATGCTGATCGGCTTCGACCATGTGCAGGTCGGCGCGGAGGTCGCGAAATTCTTTCTGCGCAAGGGTCACGATCGCTTTGCTGTGCTGGCCGCGCGCGATTCGCGCGCCTTGATGCGCGCTCGCGGTTTTAGGGAAACAGCCGCCACGGCCGGTGGCGCGATCGTGCTGGAACAGGTGATGCCAGCGCCCAGCACGATCGCGGCCGGACGCCAGGGGCTGCGCGCCCTGCTGCCGTCGCTTGACCGTCGGTGCGCGGTCTTCTGCGGCTCCGATCTGATGGCGTTCGGCATGGTGACCGAGGCCCGCGCGCAAGGTGTTCCGGTTCCGGAACACCTCGCGGTCTGCGGCTTTGGCAATTTCGAGCTAAGCGCGATGAACGACCCGCCGATCACCACGGTCAACCTCGAGGGCGCCGGAACCGGCCGATCGGCTGCGGCTTTCCTGCTCCGCCGGCTGGCCGGCGAAGGCCCGCGTGATGCCGATCGCGTGCAGGTCCCATTCCACATCATCGAGCGCGCGACGAGCTAGATCGTTTCTCTTGCTGTCATGTTAGCGATAACACCTACAGTTCCTCAGGGTCCTGTCAATCTGACGGAAACGCAGACAAAATCGGCTTCGTCCATCTTTCGTTAATCTTTGGCTGTCTTGATCCCGCTGCAGAACCTGCAGGGACATCGGTCACAATGGTCAAACGCATATCCGCCGGGAACCTGCTGAAAGTCATCCTGGGCATTTTCTCCGCGGCGATCGTGGCTTTGATTGGCGCCCAGGTCTGGAAAGCGTCGTCGGTTGTTAACGAAAATCAGCGGGTGGAGCAGGTGGTCGCTGCGTCGCGGCAGATCTTCACCGCCCTCATCAACCAGCGGACCGACCGCAGCGCGACACAGCGCATGTGGGAGGCGGACGCGCTGCCGACGGCACAGAACCAGGCGTATTTGAAACGACTCCGTGACGGCGAGATGCCGGCTTTGGCCGCTGCCACGGCGTTGTTGGAGACACTGCCATTCGCCGGCAAGAACACTTCGTTACCCGACCTGCGCCGCGCGATTGACCGGTTGACCTCGTTGCAGGCTGAATTCGCCGATCATATCGAACAGGCGAAGCCGGAGCGGCGGCCCGGATTGGGCGTCGAATATGTGGACGCTGGCTGGACGCTGCAGAATGAACTTGAGCGGATCGCCGCCAGTCTGTTCGCCAGCATTAAGCAGAGTGACGCGTTTATCGTCGAGATGATGGAGATCAAGCAGCTCGCCTGGCTTACCCGCGGTGTCGCCGGAGAAGCGTCGCTGCTGATCTCGACCGGTCTCGCCAAGGGGGCGGTCGCGCCTGATGTCCGTCTGGTTCACCACGGCCTCTTGGATGGCGCGCGCAGCCTGTGGGCGGCGATCGACGACGCGGTCGTCGGTACAGATGTTCCGCCTGCGTTTCTGACAACGTTGACCGACGCGAAAGCAACGTTGTTCGCGCCCGCCTACCTCGACGTCCAGGATCGGCTGTTGACCGCTCTGCTCGATAAGCAGACGCCCGAGATGACGGCTGACGCATGGTCGGCGTTTACCGTCCCGAAACTTGGCGTCATGCTGAACGTTGCCAATGCGGCGCTGACGCAGGCATCAGACCATGCGGCCGACATTCGCGGCGCCGCCCGATCCAGCCTGATCGGGTGGCTGGTTGCGCTGCTCGCGGCGATCGCCGGATCGATCTTCGCCCTTCGGGTGATGAGCCGTCACGTCATCAGTCCGCTGGTGGCGCTGCGTCAAACCACGGAACGTCTGACCCAAGGCGATCTTTCGGCGGTATCGCTGTTCCCGGACAGACATGATGAAATCGGAACCTTGGCCGGCGCTCTGGACACCTTTCGGGAACAGGCGATCGGCAAGGCCAGGGTCGAAGGCGAACAACGCGAGGCGCAAGCAAAGGCGGAGCAGCGGCGCACCACGATGGATGGTCAGATCACACAGTTCCAGAGCCAGGTGTCCACCGCGCTGGGGGAACTGGATCAGGCATCTACGCAGATGGATCAGACCTCGGCTTCGATGCTGCAGATTGCTGAACGCGGCGCCAAGGGCGTACACGACGCCGAGCAGGCCTCGGCCGAGGCATCCAACAACGTGTCTGGCATTGCCGCGGCAACCGAACAGCTCAGCGCCTCGATCGCCGAGATCACCCGTCAGGTGGCACAATCCGCTCAGGTCGCGCTTCGTGCTGTCGAGGAAACACAGGAAACCGATGAGACCGTGCGCGGCCTGGCAGAGAGCGCCGGCCGCATCGGCGATGTCGTCAGTCTGATCAGCGATATCGCGGCGCAGACAAACCTGCTGGCGCTGAACGCGACGATCGAGGCGGCGCGGGCTGGTGAGGCCGGCAAGGGCTTCGCCGTCGTCGCCTCGGAGGTAAAATCGCTGGCCAACCAGACGGCGAAGGCGACCGAGGAGATCGCCGCCCATATCACCCAGGTACGAGGGGTCACCCAGCAGGCGGTCAACGCGATCAAGCAGATCCGCGGCACGATCGATGAGGTGAACAAGGTCGCCACAACAATCTCGGCGAGTGTCGAGCAGCAAGGCGCGGCGATGCAGGAGATCGCTCGCAACACCCAGCTCGCCGCGGACCGTACCCGCGACGCATCGGTCAGCGTGACGGCGGTCAGCGCGGGCACAGCTGCCACCACCCAAACCGCGGAAGCGGTGAAATCGGCGGCGGGCACCTTGGGGGCACAGGCGGCGCGGCTGCGCGAGCAGGTTGACGGGTTCATGATGCGGATCCGCGCGGCTTAGTAGCAAGTATCCAGGCAGCGCGACGCGTTGCTGTTGGTTAGAGCATGATCACGCTGAGCGGATCGCTCAAAGGCGTGTGAATCATCCGATCAAACAAAGGGATAGAGCATTTTCGGTCTGCACAGTCAGGCTGAAAATGCTCTAGCGCCATCCAAATCACCGCCAGCCCGGCCGAAGTGGCGTAGTTCTTGCTGTTGTGCCTTCGATTAGATCAGCCAAGCGGTCTCTCGAAGGTGATGAGCATGAAAAGACGCCAGTTTGTTGTGCGTGCGGCGGCGACTGCGGTCGCTGGCAGCATGTCTCGCCCATCTATTGCGCGAGCTGCCTCTGCTACCACACTAAAATTCGTTCCGTACGCCGACCTGGCATTGCTTGACCCGCTGGCCGGTGCCCTGGTTACCCGCAATCACATCCTGATGGTGTTCGACACGCTGTTCGCGCTGGACGCCAACGGCGATGCGCAGCACCAGATGCTGGCGGGTCATACCGTTGATGCCACCCAGAAAGTCTGGACCCTGACGTTGCGGGATGGCTTGCTGTTCCATGACAACACGCCGGTGCTGGCGCGCGACGTCGTCGCCAGCCTGCGCCGCTGGGCGGTCAAGGACCCGTTCGGGCAGGCGCTGTTCGCGGCGACCGACGATCTGTCAGCAGTCAACGACAAGCAGGTGGTGTTTCGCCTGAAGCGTCCGTTTCCCCTGCTGCCGCAGGCGCTTGGGAAGCCGACCATCAACATCCCGGCGATCATGCCGCAGCGGCTTGCCGCCACATCGGCGGGCAAGCTGCTGACCGAGGTGGTGGGCAGCGGGCCGTTCCGGTTCCTGCCGGACCAACGCATCTCCGGCGCTCGGAACGTCTACGCGAAGTTCGACAAGTACGTGCCTCGCAACGGCGTCGCCAGTTTCTGTGCCGGCCCGCGCATCGCCCACTTCGACCGCGTCGAGTGGCTGACCATGCCGGATCCGTCCACCCAGATCTCGGCGTTGCAGGCCGGCGAGGTTGACTGGGTCGAGCAACCGCTCATGGACCTGGTCCCGACGCTGAAGGCCGACCGCAACCTGATCGTGGAGGTTATCGAAACCCACGGCCTGATCGGGATGATGCGCTTCAACCAGTTGTATCCGCCGTTCGACAACCCGGCGATCCGGCGCGCCGCGTTGCATGCCGTGAGCCAGAAGGAGTTCATGACCGCGGTCGCGGGCGAAGCCGATGGCAGCGTCATCAACGACAAGGTCGGTTTCTTCGATCCTCGCTCGCGCTACGCCTCCACGGTCGGGATGGACAATTTCAGCGCCAGCCCCGATCTGGCGGCGTTGCGCAAGGCGGTGAAGGCGGCCGGATACGGCGGCGAGAAGGTGGTCTTCCTGGGCGCCGCCGATGTGCCGCGCATCACCGCCGTGTGTCAGGTCGGCGCTGACATGTTGAGCAAGATCGGGTTGAACGTGGAGTATGTCTCGCTCGACTGGGGCACCATCGTGCAGCGGAACCTGCGTCAGGAGCCGATCGCCGGCGGTGGCTGGAGTGTGTTTGCCGCGATGACCGGCGGGTTGGATTGGGACAATCCGGCCTGCGACCCGGCGCTGCGCGGCAACGGTCGCAACGCCAGCGCCGGCTGGCCGACCGCCCCCAGGCTGGATGCGATTCGTGACCAGTGGCTGCGCGCCACCGACCTGCCGGCGCAGCAGGCGCTCGCCGCCGACATGCAGCGGCAGGCGTTCATCGATGTCCCGGTGGTGCCGCTGGGGCTTTATTACCAGCCGGTAGCCTATCGCAATGACCTGACCGGGATGATGAAGGGGTTGGTGTTGTTCACCGGAGTACGGCGCACCTGATCCGATGCGGCGGCAGCGAAGTGGATCAACCGTGATGGCGTGGTTTTTGCTGCTCTCGCCCGGCATCGATCGGTAGATCGGACCACCGGAGTTCATCAGCATGAAAAGACGCCAATTTGTTGGTCGTGCGGCCGCTTCTGCATTGGTGAGTGGCATCGCCCGCCCGGCGGTGGTGCGCGCTGCGTCCGCCACCACCTTGAAGTTTATTCCCTATGCCGATCTGGCGTTGCTGGATCCGCTGGTCAGCGCCTTCGTGACCCGCAATCACGTCATGATGGTGTTTGATACGTTGTTCGCGCTGGATGCGACAGGCGCGACGCAGCATCAGATGTTGGCCGGCCATACGGTGGATGCGGATCAGAAGGTCTGGACGCTGACATTGCGCGACGGGTTGCTGTTTCACGACGGCACGCCCGTCAGGGGTCGTGACGTGGTGGCCAGTCTCCGACGCTGGGGCGTGAAGGACGCGTTCGGACAGGCGGTGATGGCGGCGACCGACGATCTGTCGGCACCATCAGACAAGCAGATCGTGTTCCGCCTCAATCGCCCGTTTCCGCTGCTGCCGCGGGCCCTCGCGAAGCCGACGAACCTGATGGCGGTGGTCATGCCGGAGCGACTGGCGGCAACCCCGCCCGGCAAGTTGCTGAACGAGATGGTCGGCAGCGGCCCGTTTCGCTTCCTGCCGGACCAACGGGTGTCCGGCGCACGCAATGTCTACGCGAAGTTCGACAAATATTTGCCGCGGGAAGGCCTGGCCAGTTTCTGTGCCGGCCCACGGATCGCCAACTTCGAGCGTGTTGAATGGTTGACCACGCCTGATCCTTCCACCCAGGCCGCCGCCCTGCGCGCCGGTGAGGTCGACTGGGTCGAGCAACCGGTGATGGATCTGGTACCCTCGCTGAAAGCCGACAGCAACCTGCGCGTCGAGGTCGTTGAGACCACCGGGCTGATCGGCGTGCTGCGCTTCAATCAGTTGTACCCGCCGTTCGACAACCCGGCGATCCGCCGCGCCGCGTTGCACGCGGTGAACCAGAAGGAATTCATGACCGCCGTCGCCGGCGAGGCAGGCCCTGGCGTGATCAACGACCATGTTGGCTTCTTCGCGCCGAGTTCGGTCTATGCCTCGAACGCCGGGATGGAGAATTTCAGCGACAATCCCGATCTGGCGGCGTTGCGCAAGGACGTGATGGCTGCTGGCTACAAGGGCGAAAAGGTCGTCTTCCTTGGCGCCGCCGACGTGCCGCGCATCACCGCCATCTGTGAGGTCGGTGCGGACGTCCTGAGCAAGATCGGGCTCGACGTCGACTACGTTTCCACCGACTGGGGCACCGTTGTGCAGCGGACCACGCGCCGCCAGCCGATCGCCGAAGGCGGCTGGAGCATTTTCGGCTCCATGTGGGGCGGCCTGGATTGGGACAATCCGGCCGGTGACGCGGCGCTGCGCGGCAACGGCAAGAATGCATGGTTCGGTTGGCCGGAGGCGCCGAAGCTGGAAGCGCTGCGCGACCAGTGGCTGCGTGCGACTGATTTTCCGACGCAGAAAGCGCTCGCGGCCGACATCCAGCGTCAGGCATTCGTGGATGCGCCCGCCATGCCGCTGGGCCTGTATTACCAGCCGGTGGCGTATCGCAACAGTCTGACAAACATGATGAAGGGTCTGATCCTGTTCACCGGCGTAAAACGCGTCTGACTTGAGCCGCGCGGCCGCGGCGCTCACAGTGCCTGATCAGGCCGTATTATGGAGCGCAGCATGATCAGTGTCGAGGAAGCCCGCGGACGCATCTTGGACGCCTTGCGCCCGACCCCGGCCGAGGTCGTGGCACTGGCGGACGCCTGGGGTCGCGTGACCGCCGCCGGCGTGATTGCTCGGCTGAGCCAGCCTCCCGCCGACGTGTCCGCGATGGATGGGTACGCGCTGCGGGCGTCGGACGGGGGCTTGCATGCCGATCTGCGTGTTATTGGCGCGGCGCCCGCGGGTCATCCGTTCAGCGGCCGGGTCGGTGCCGGAGACGCCGTGCGGCTGTTCACCGGCAGCGTCGTTCCGGCGGGCGCGGATGCGATCCTGTTGCAGGAGGATGCGACACGGGACGGCGACAGGGTTCGCGTGAACGAGGCTGTTGCCGGCGGTCGCCATATTCGTCGGGCGGGTCAGGATTTCGCGGCTGGCGATGTCGTTGTTCCCGCCGGACGACGGATCACCGCCCGCGATGTGGGATTGGCGGCTGCCGCGAATTACCCCTGGCTGTCGGTGCATCGTCGCCCGCGTGTCGCCATCCTGGCGACTGGCGACGAGATCGCCATGCCGGGTGAGCCGATCCCGCCGGGCGGGATCGTCAGTTCCAACTCCCACGCCTTGGGCGCCTTGGTGCGGGCGGCAGGCGGGGATCCGATCATCCTGCCGGTCGCGCGCGACGAGCACGCCGCCATTGGCGCGGCGGCCGACGCCGTCGGGGGCATGGACATTCTGGTTACCACCGGCGGGGCATCGGTCGGTGACCATGACCTGGTGATCGCGGCGTTGCAGGCGCGCGGCATGACCTTGGATTTTTGGCAGATCGCCATGCGCCCGGGGAAGCCGTTGTTGTTCGGTCAACTCGGGGCGATGCCTGTGCTGGGGCTGCCGGGTAATCCCGTATCATCGATGGTTTGCGCGATCCTGTTCCTGCTACCGGCGCTGTCCCGCTTGTCCGGACTGCCGGCCGCGTCGCCGCCGGTTTCCACAGCACTTCTTGGCGCACCGTTAAAGCAGAACGACCACCGAGCGGACCACCTGCGGGCAACGATCAGTGTCGATTCGGCTGGTCGGATCGTAGTGACACCGTTCCCGGTGCAGGATTCCGCGATGCTGCGCCGACTCGCCCAGGCCGACGCTTTGATCCTGCGCGAACCACACGCTTTAGCCCTTCAAGAAGGGGCTGAAGTGGGCATCATCCGGCTCGATACGCTGGATTTATGACGCAAGCGGTTCGAGAAAATGCGCTCACATGCTGCTATGTTCAAATTTGTCCACAGTTTCGCTTGACGAGGGGAATGGAACCAACCTAGAACGGGCCTCGACGGTTGCCGGTTTGTTCCGAGAATCATTCGAGGAAGCCTTTCATGTTGACGCGCAAGCAATACGAACTTCTGGTGTATATCGATCGACATCTGAAACAGACTGGATTCTCCCCAAGCTTTGAGGAGATGAAGGACGCGCTGAAGCTGAAATCGAAGTCCGGCATCCACCGACTTATTTCGGCACTGGAAGAGCGTGGCTACCTCGCGCGCCGTCATCATCGGGCGCGTGCGCTGGATGTCCTGCGGCTGCCGGACAACATGCTTTCGCAAGAAACGTTGGATGACACCATCGCGGAAGCCGAGACCACTCCCGGCTTTTCTCCCAACGTTATCCGGGGCGATTTTACCCAGCGCTTTGCCGGCGTGCGCGCCACCAGCGACGTCGGCGCGATCCAACTACCACTGTATGGCCGCATCGCCGCCGGTCTGCCGATTGAAGCCCTGCGCGATAACGCCAGCCACATCGAAGTGCCGCTGAGCCTGCTGGGCGCAGGCGAACATTACGGGCTGGAGGTCGCCGGCGATTCGATGGTTGAAGCCGGCATCCTGGACGGTGACACGGTCATTATCCTGAAGGGCGACACCGCCGAGAACGGGCAGATTGTCGTGGCGCTGGTCGACGACAATGAGGTGACGCTGAAGCGTTTGCGCCGGCGTGGGAACTCGATCGCGCTGGAGCCCTGCAATGTGCGGCACGAGACACGGATTTTTCCGGCCGACAGGGTGAAGGTTCAGGGACGAATTGTCGCACTGATGCGGACATACTAGAGCGCGATCGTTTGAGGTTGAACCGACCTCAAGTGTGAAGCGCCCTCTCAAACAAAGCAAGCTGGAGGCTGATTGCTTCAACCTAATGCTATCAGGCTCTAGGCGGACCGGGTCCTCGAGGGCACAGGCGCTCCGGCGGAAGACGAATCAATTCACTCGTTTCATGGCAATCGATATTGACGGCTACGACGGGACGCGGTCTTCGAACCCGGCGAGTTCGTCAACACGATCAGCTAACAACAATCAGGGCATCCACTGCCGTGATCCGATCGCCAGCGCAAATCAGCGGATTCACATCCAGTTCGGCGACTAAATCCCGATGGTCGGCTGCGAACCGTGAGACGTCACTGATTACCTGGGCCAACCGCGCAATGTCCACCGCCGGCATGCCGCGGAAGCCTTCCAGCAGTTTAACGCCCTTCAGCTGGCGCAGCAGGCCCTCGGCCTCTCGCGGCGTGACCGGGGCAGGGGATAGCGCTGTATCCTTCAACAGCTCTACCAGGATGCCGCCAAATCCAACCACGATCAGGGGGCCAAACAACGGATCGGCATTGACCGCCTCGTCGGCCGAGTGGGTCACCTGTTCCCCCACCACGGGAATGCCATACAGTGCCAGAACCGTCTTGGCTTCCCGCGCCGCGGTGATCACCGCGCAATCCGGAACCTCGGGCAGATCGCGCACATTCGGATAGCAGGTCCGGTCACCGATCGTCTGGTACCGTCCGTTCACCGGGTAGGCTCGGCCGGCGTAGTGCCGCATGTTGTGCAGCACTCTCTCGCCGAACGAACCGGCCCGCGAGGAGGCGCCAATGACGGCGATACTTGTGGGATGTAGCAATCGCCTGAGCTGTTCCCGGCTGTAAACGCCGGTGCGCCTAGTTCGCATTTTTGCCGCCCGATTGACGTTCCCGATCCGGCCAGCATACTCGCCGGTAAGGTTGCGACAAGCGCACCGGCCCAGCGTGAGGGAGATAACGGGATGTCGTCACTGTTCGATCTGACCGGCAAAGTTGCCATCGTAACGGGTTCGACGAAGGGCATCGGCCTCGCCATCGCCACACGAATGGCTGAGCATGGCGCGACGGTGGTGGTTTCCAGTCGCAAGCCGGATGCCTGCGAGGCGGTGGCTGCCGGGATCCGCGAGAAGGGCGGCAAGGCGGTGGTCGTTCCATGTCATATCGGCCGCAAGGAGGAGTTGCAGAACCTCGTCGACCAGACCCTTGGGCGTTGCGGCGGGATCGACATCCTGGTGGAAAATGCCGGGGTCAACCCCTACCTGGGCCCGGCCGCCGGCATGTCCGATGAGGCTTACGAGCGGGTAATGGGTTCAAACGTCCGCGGCAATCTCTGGCTGGCGAATATGACGATCCCCCACATGGTGCAGCGGGGCGGCGGGGCGGTGATCATTATCTCCTCGATCGGTGGGTTGCGCGGGTCCGCTCAACTGGGCGCTTACGCGATCTCCAAGGCCGCCGACATGCAGCTGGCTCGGAATATCGCGGTGGAGTGGGGGCCGAAGAATATCCGGGCCAATGCGATCGCGCCGGGACTGGTCAGAACCGATTTCGCGCGCGCCTTGTGGGAAGATCCGGTCCTGTATCGCAAGCGCACCAAGGATACGCCGCTGCAGCGGATCGGGGAGCCGGATGAGATTGCCGGGGCGGCGGTGTTCCTGGCCTCGGCGGCGGGAAGTTTCACCACCGGGCAGACCATCGTGATCGACGGTGGCACGACAGCCGGCTCCGTGGTGTCGCACGATGATTGAGCGTTACCAGATCGTCGACACACCATACCGCGCGAACACATCGTCATCGGTGATCATCGTCATGCCCCGGTCGAGCGCCAGCGCGATCAGCATGCGGTCCATCGGGTCCTTGTGGTGCAGGGGCAAGGTATTCGCCCGCTCGCACGTATCCCAGGTCATCGGCAGGACGCGATAGCCCGCCTGACGCAGCCACTCAGACAGGCTGCCGTTAAAACCGGGCGGAGCCGGCCGAGACAGCTTGCCGAGGGCGATTTTTCGGGTGATTTCCCACACGGTAATCGGACAGACGAAGACGTCCCCGGTACTTATCGCCGCGATGCCCGCGCCGCCCATGGTCTGTCCGCCATAGCCGTGAAAGACGATGAGGGCACAGGCATCGGCGAGGAATGTCACACGGGCCAGCCTTCCTCGCGTGCCTGTTCGTCAATCATCGGAGCGAAGACGGATTTGTCATAGGCACCGCGCCAGCCCCAGTCGCCGGGGGTACGGGCCACGCCTCGGGGTGCGCCAACAATGCGCGCGGTCGGCCGGCCGTGGCGGGTGATGGTGATTTCCGCACCTTCCTCGGCCTCGGTGACGAGGGCGGAGAGATGGGCTTTGGCTTCTGCGAGGGTGATTGCTTTATTCATGACTAATTAATTAGTCTTTGTCTACCAGACGTCAAGCCAAAAGCGCGGTTTGGTCAGCCGTTGATCGGCAATGTATAAGGCTTTTTGCTAACGTGGCTGTTCGTCCCGCCGAAGAAGCCAATGCGGCGGCGGTCGCGGCCACAAGACCTTGCTAGTGATCTTGCGGAACCAGGATTTCAGGTCGGCATTTTGCGGAGATCGTTCTGCCAACCAGCCTCTGGGCAAATCCGCTGACATCGTCCCAGACCCTGGGAGCAGAACCATGATCAACACCCCACGCCTAATCCTCCGTCCTTGGCGGAAAGACGATCTTCCTTTGTTCGCGGAGCAGAACGCCGATCCAATCGTCATGCGGTTTCTCGGAGGCGTGCTCACGAGAGCGGAAAGCGACGCTTATGTCGAACGCGCGGAGAAGCATCTGGCCGAGACGGGCTTTTGCAAATGGGCTGTCGAAGCGCCGGGAATCGCTTCTTTCATCGGTGCCGTCGGACTTACGCGGGTGAAATTCGAGGCCTCTTTCACGCCGGCGGTTGAAGTCGCGTGGCGCCTCCACCGTCGGTACTGGGGTTATGGATATGCGACCGAGGCGGCCCAAGCGGCTGTCGAAGATGGGTTCATGCGCGTCGGCTTGAAGGAAATCGTCGCCGTGAGCGCCCTGGACAACCGCGCCTCGACGCGGGTCATGGAGCGGTTGGGCATGACACGAACGATAGAGTTCGATCACCCGCTGGTTCCAGAAGACAGCCCCTTACGGCGACACGTACTGTATCGGTTGCCACGAGGCGAGGGCTGGTGAGTTCCGCGTCCCAGCAATGTTCCTTGTGACCTTGAACCGCTGGACAGTACCCGAAAACAAACCGAGGATGAACGAAGTGATCCTTAATCACCCCCACTACGGTCTGTCTATTTTTCAGTGGCGATGCATGACCCCTCTGTTCGATCCAGCCGATTTTCGCCTGCCGCCGGGCGCCGCGCATGTCTGTGCAGGTGGCGAAACAGCAGCACTGCGCACGCACGATGAAGCGCTGCTGCGCTACCTCGCCGACAAGAGCAGCGGCTTGCCCGGACGCTCGGCGCAGGAAAAGCAGGTCGAGGATGCGCGCGCCGGGATCGCCGGCATGTGGGGCGTTCATCCGGCCGATATCGGCTTCGTCAGCAACGTCGCCGAGGGCGTCTCGATCGTCGCGGACAGCCTCAAGTGGCGAACGGGCGATTCCATCGCCATCGACGCTAACGAGTATCCGTCGGTCGTCGGGCCGATATTGACGCGACGTGATCCGACCATTCAGCTGCGCCAGGCGCGTGGCACCGAACCGGACAGAATCGCCGCCTGCGTCGCTGGAAGCACGCGCATCATCGCGGTCAGCTACGTCTCCTACCTAACGGGGGAGCGCATCGATCTTGGCGCCCTCCGCGTCCTCGCGGACCAGGTCGGCGCATTGCTGCTGGTCGATTTCACCCAAGCTTCCGGATATCTGCCGATTGACGCCTCCGTCGCCGACTTCGCCTTCTCCGCCTGCTACAAATGGATGCTCGGTGTTACCGGCGTGGCGGTTGCTTACTGGAACCGCGCGCGCCAGCCCGATTGGACGCCGGCATCGGCCGGCTGGTACTCGTTCGAGCCCGGGTCGCGGGGCTACGACACGATCCCAGAATTGAAATCCGACGCGATGCGGTTCACCCGCGGCAATCCAGCGCATTGTGCGATCTACGTGCTTAACAGCGCATTGTCCTATCTGTGTCGGTTCGACATGGCCGACGTTCAGCGCCACGTGCAGAGCCTGACGGTGGCGCTGCTGGATCAGCTCGCCGCGTCGCGGGTTCCAGTCATGACACCGCGCGACCCCAGGAGGCATGGCGCGAGCGTGTGCATCCCATCGCCGGATGCGCAGGCGATCGTGGAGAGGATGTATAGGCAAGATGTATATGCCTGGAACGGGCAAGGCCGGGTGCGGATTAGTTTCCACGGCTACAACACCATGGCCGATGTGGATCGGACGTTCGCGGCGCTGGGGTGTTAGGCAGCAAACTCGTCCCTGATCGAGGCGCTGTCCTGACCGATCGTCGGCACCGGACCTAGCGTCAGCTTCTCGCCAACGCGAATGACCGCGGGCGCCACAATCTCCGCCGTTCCGCCGCCAGGCAACCCCACCGGCGTTCGTCGCAGCGCAGGATGGTGACCCAGTGCCGCCAGATCGTTGACGAAGCCATAGGCGGTGTTGGAACCGCGCAATTTCGCGGCAGCCTTATCTCGGTTCAGGCTGGCGAAGGTCTGGCCGACCCGCTCATCCACCATCGCCCGGTTGACGACGCGGATATTATTGCTCTCGAAACCAGGCTGTTTCGGCAGATCCGGCGCATCGAGAAACTTCGCACAGAACGTAACCCATTCTCGCTCATTTTGGATCGAGATCAGCACCAATGCGCCATCCTTGGTCGCGAATGCGCCATAGGGGCAGATCGATGGATGGGCCAGGCCGAGGCGTTGCGGCGAGCGGCCGGTGCCCTCGAAATACAGCAGTGGCACATTCATCCAGTCTGCCACGGCGTCGAACAGGCTGACCTTCAGACCCTGGCCGCGTCCGGTGACGCCGCGCTCGATCAACCCTTCCAGCACGCCGGTATAGGCATTCATGCCGCAGCCCACGTCGGCGATCGATACGCCGACACGACCAGGCCCCGCGGGATGCCCGGTGACCATCGCCAGTCCCGATTCCGCCTGCACCAGCAGGTCGTATGCCTTCATCGCGGCATACTCGCCGGTCTCGCCATAACCGGAAATGTCGACAGTGATCAGGCGCTGATGCCGGGCGCGCAGATCCGCCGATGCGAAACCGGACCGAGCCGCCGCGCCTGGAGCGAGGTTCTGAATGAACACATCCGCTTGCGCGACCAGGCGGTGCAACAGCGCCGCGTCCTCGGGCTTCTTGATGTCGGTGACGAGGCTTTGCTTGCCGCGGTTCAGCCAGACGAAGTAGCTTGACAGGCCCTGCACGGCGCTATCGTAGCCGCGGGCAAAATCACCCTCGGCGCGCTCCACCTTGATCACCCTGGCGCCGGCGTCGGCCAGTCGGGCGGAGCAATACGGTGCCGCAACGGCTTGTTCCAGCGACACGACGAGCAGGCCTTCCAGCGGTCGGGTCATCGTCTTACTTCCTTCAACCAACATTTAGGCGACAGGACCATGACGGAATGGCACGAGCAACCCTGGCCGCACCGATGGCAGGTAAAACCTCGGCTGCTCCGCCGGATGCGAACGACGTGTTCGTCGGGGAGCTGGCATGATGGCTTGCTCTGAATGATGCCTGTCTGGCGTATTCCAAAAAAAGTAGTGCTCAGCTTGGGAAGCAGTCCCGATCAGCTGCCGATCCAATCTCATGACGTAAAAGGAACAGGATGGCGGGAGGAAGCCAATGAGCTCGAAGGACATCAGCGGGATCGCACTAAACCTGCGTCTCGCCTTCGCCGTCGAAACTCTCGTGAGCCGCCGTTACCTGGCTGGCGCGGTTCAAGCGGAGAGCCTCGGCGGGGCGGAAACAGCTGCGACGTACCAGACGATGGCCAACCGGCCGCGCCGGTAGGTCGAGACGCATCTGTCGACCTTTAAATTGCAAGCCGAGCCAACCGAAGCGCGTCGACTAGAGAAAACGGGCGCCTTCGATCCATCAAGGACTGGAAGCGCCCGCCAAGCCTTTACAGGTTTGCCTGGAAATCGACGTAGTCGCGGACCTTGCGGTAGATTTGCAAGCGGTTCCGCTGGCTGTCGGCGATGATGATCTCGTCGGTCCTGGGATTGAAGTCGACCGCTGTCGGAAAGCAGAATCGCCACTGTGGTTCAAGGTTCTTGACCCTGCGCAAAGCTTTCATCATGTCCGGGTTGGCGTCGATGCTTTGCTGACCCCATTTCGACATCACCTGCGCATCACCCATCAAATTGGTCAGTGGCCGCCCGTCCTGGTCGAAGATGCTGATCCGGTGATTGCCCCAGTCGGCGATGTAGATGTCTCCATCGTTGTCCACGGCGACATCGGTCGGGTGGTTCAGCAGACCGGCTTTGGGATATTCGTCGGTCGGCGTCGGTGAGACATAAGGTCCAAGATACGTTACGGCGAATGCGTTCGACGGTGCCGGGACCGTTCCATATTCTCCGATCTTCATCAGGAATTCGCCGCTCGAGGACAGCTTCTGGATGCGATGATTCTTCCAGTCCGCAACGTAGATATTCCCGGCGCTATCGAGCGTGATGCCCCATGGCTGATTGAACTCGCCATCGCCGCTGCCGGCTCGGCCGTATTTGCGCAGGAAGCTGCCATCGCCGGTGAAAACCTGCAGTCGATTATTGCCGCTGTCCACGACGATCAGGTTGTCGTCCGGGTCGCAGGCGAGTCCGGCGGGGCGGAGCAGTTCGCCGTCGCCGCTGCCTGGCCCACCCCATTTGCGAATGAAGGTGCCGTTGCCGTGGAAGACGGAGATCGTGTTGGTCCATTCGTCCGACACGAACACATTGTTCTGGCTGTCCACGGCAACGCCGAATGGCCAGGCCGATTTTCCGTCGCCTTCGCCCCAGGTGAAGAATTCGGCCAGCAACTCCTCCTCACCAGGAGCGCCGAGTTTGACGCGGTTGACACGCTGGCCAAAGTTGTTCTCGTTGCCGCGGTTGGCCACGAAAATGTCGCCGTCATTCCCCAGACACATGGTCTGCGGATAGTTGAATCCCGTTCCGATCGCCGCTGCGCGCCCGATCGCATGACTCCAGTCGTAAGTTCGTCCGTTCGACACCGTTGTAAGTGGCATGGCTATCCCCCATCGCGGCTTGTTCGCTGATGCATGTGCCTCGTTTGCCGGCTTTGGGAAACGAGGCCAGTCGGAACCCCTACTGCAAGAAGGCCGGCTGCTCGTAGGTGCCGTTGACGATCGGGACGGGATCCATTTTCAGCCACCTGTCCAATATCGTCGAGTAAATGCTGCGGAAGTCCATGTTCGGATTGAGGTCGCCCTGCACCAGATCTTCCGCGGCCAGCGAAGGATATTCGCCGAAGTGGCCGCCGATCACCCGGTCACCCAACACGAAGGTGGCACCGGCCGCCCCGTGATCGGTTCCGGAACCGTTGTCGCGCACGCGACGGCCGAACTCGGAGAACATCAGAACGATCACGTTGTCGGACGCATCGTGCTGACGAAGATCCGTCATGAACGCGTCCAGGCCCTCTGAGACGTCTGTCCAAAGTTTGGCGTGCAGCGGGTTCTGACCAGCGTGACTGTCGAAGCTGCCATGATCGCAATAGAAGACACGGGTGCCAAGATCGGCCAGATGCACCTGTGCGATGCCGCGCAATTTGCTGGCGATCGAAGTGTTGGGGTAATGCACGTCAGATTTGTAGAGTGATGGTGCCACCTTAAGAATGTCTGCCCCCTTCAGGGAATCCAGACCCGTGGTGCCTAGGTAGTCCATCACGCCGCTGCCTTCGATCGGCTGATACATGCGGGAGAAACGTTCCAGCACCTGCTGGCGCTGTGTGGGTTCCTGAATGTTCGGCAGGAACCCATAGCGCTCAAGCGCACCAGCGACGCAGGCAACCGGCACACCCGGGGCCGCGAGCGCACGGAACAGGCAGGGGCCGAAGCTGACGGCGGTGACGACGTTTTCCTTCGTCGGATCAAACTCGCGCACCACGCGGCCGAGCCAGCCTTCGGTTCCGACTTTGTCTGGCTCGCAGGTGTGCCAGATATCCATCGAGCGGAAGTGCGAGCGCGGCGAGTCGAGATAGCCGACGCCGTTCATGATCGCGAGTTTCTTGTCGTCCCAAAACTTCTTCAACGGGGCGAGATATGGCGGGAAGCCAAACTCGTTATCGAATGCCAGGATCTGGCCTTCGGCGATGCCGACCGCCTTCCGGTTGTCCTGATAGAGCGGGTTGTTATAGGGAATGACGGTGTTGAGGTAGTCGTTCCCGCCGGTCAGCTGCAGCACCACCAGGACCGGGTCTTTTTGCGTCGTTGCCATTGCGCCATGCTCCTTTTGCCATTGCTTCTAGGCGAACTGAAACTCTCTGGTCGCGACGATCAGTTGCATCATTTCAGTAGCCCGCTTCGCCGCCGTTTGACTGTTGGGTTCGCTGTCCCAACTTAACCGGCCCCATTGTTCGGCCTGACTGTTCAGCTCTCGCCGAGTATCGGCGTTGACCTCGACGGGTCCGAGCAAGTCAAGACATGAAACAACCAGTTGTTCCGGAGACAGAGTGCCCTTTGCCTTCAGCCGGTCAATGATGGCCTGCACACCGGGCAACGCCTGATTTCCCAATTGATCGGCAACGAAATTGATGCGCGCCATGAGCGAGCCACTGTTGATCCATTCCGAACCGGTATGCCATCCCTCGACGGACGGCGGGTTAAGCAGGTCTTGCCCCATGTACGAAGGTTGCATCGATAGCTCGCCGTAGCCGGGTTTGGGAATGTTGTGGCCGCCAACGAGCCGCAGAGTGCCGACCACGACCTCGGCCGGGGATTTCAGATGCTTGTTGCGGGCCTGCTTGAAGAAGTCGGAGTTGAACAGCATCCGCAGCACAGGACGGATCTCGTAATTGGACTCCTGGAACGTTTTGGCCATGGCATCCAGCGCGGCCGCATCGCGCGGCGGTTCCAGCGACCAGGCAGGCACCTGCGGTTCGTCGGCGACGAAGAAATTATACAGATGCCGGCAGATGAAGCGTGCGCAGGCCGGCTGCTGCACGATGATGTCTATGATGTCCTCACCGTTCAGATGGCCGCGGTGTCCCAGAAATTCCTTGATCTCATCATCATGGTCCTCTGGTCGGTACTCGAACTTCCAGGGAAACCGGCCGTAGGGCAACCGAGGTATCTTGGTTTCGAAGCTCCAGCCGGTGAAAGCGCGGGACGCTTCCCGAACATCCTTCTCGGTGTAATTACCGGCGCCCAGGCTGAACAGTTCAAGCAGTTCGCGGCCCCAGTTTTCGTTGACCGCGGTGCCGTGGTTCTGGTTGTTGTCCAGCCAGAAAATCATGGTCGGATTTCTGGCGATCCTCAGCAGCAGCTGCCGGTAGTTTCCCATGCCATGGTTGCGGAAGATATCTATCTGCTCCAGCAACTGATCATAGTTGTCGACCTTGGAGTTTCCGGTGGCGAAAACATGATGCCAGAACAGCGCCATTTTTTCTTCAAGCGGGCGCTTGGTGGTCACCAGGTAATACATGTAGTTGACATTCCCCATCGGGGGCTGCCCGCCCGGCAGCAGCGCTGCCGGCTGATAGCGAAGCAACTCGTAAGGATCGACCGGAGGCTGGCGCTCAGGATTTAGCAGTTCCTCCACCGTCGCTTCGTATCCCGCGGCCGCTCGAGATTCCAATTCATCGCGCGAGGCGCCGAAGCCGGCACGCCGCATGAGATGAGCCATGAGAGCGATATCTTCCTGGTTCGCCATTTGGGTCTCCCTTTGTTACGATGATCCTATTGAATTTATGTCAACATCGCGTCCGACCAGTGAGTGAGTTCCATTGGTCAAGTTCCATTGGTCAAGTTGGAACAGCCATGGAAAACCGAGACGCTGTCGCAGGTTCTGCCGATCGTCAAGGCCAACGCCGTCGCGCGACCGGCAGGAATCGCGGCCGGCGAAGGAGAGGCCTACGAATGGCCGTCGCAGCGGGGTGGAGTCACGAATTATTGAATTTCCAGGCTTGCAACTCGTAACGGATACCGGGCGATCGTGCGTTTGAGTCCAAGCCGCGAGCAATGGCGACCCGAGTTCTTCCCGCCCTGATCAGTCGCCGCCGCTCCTTGACGGGCAAGGCAAACGTCACGTTTCGGCGCTGCCTTGCCGGCACAGGTTGCCTCCCGCCGCCAGGGGCATAAGCTCGGCTTACTGATATCAACAGGGGAAACGGCATGAGCCGCGAGATCAGTGTCTCCGATGTGAGCCTGGAGGTTGAAGAAAGCGGCAAAGGTCGTCCGCTGCTGTTTCTGCATCCGGGCGAGGGTCTGCAACCCACGCGTCCGTGGCTGGATCGCCTGGCCGCCAATCATCGGGTTATCGCCCCTCATCACCCCGGCTTCGGCCGGTCGGCACTGCCCGACTGGATCGGTTCTGTCGATGACCTCGCGTATCTCTATCTCGATCTGGCAGCGCAACTGGATCTTCAGGGCGCGGTGCTCGTTGGCAACTGCTTCGGCGGCTGGGTGGCGGCCGAAATGGCGGTGCGAAATACCAGACATTTTGCCGGGCTGCTGCTTGTCGACCCGCTTGGCATCAAGGTCGGCGGCGTGCTCGATCGCGATATCACCGACATGCACGCAATCCCGCGTGCCGAATTTCTTCGTCTCGCGTGGGCCGATCCCGGCAAGGGCGAGATCGACTACACCAGCCTCTCGGACGCCGAACTGGCCGGAGTCGCTCGGGGGCGGGAATCCCTGGCCGTGTTCGGGTGGAAGCCATACATGCACAATCCGCGGTTGAAGAACTGGCTGCATCGCATCGACATTCCGACCCACCTGATCTGGGGCGAGCAGGACGGCATCGTGTCCACCGCCTACGGCGAGGCCTGGAAGGCGGCAATCCGCGGCGCCACGCTGGAGACGATCCCGCACGCCGGACACTATCCGCACTGGGAACAGCCAGACCGTTTCTCCAGCTGCGTCAACGCCTTCACCGCCAGACTTTGAGGCCTGCGAACCCCGAGGAGCAACGTCCATGCGCACCTGGTACTTCTCCGAAATGGCGTATCATCCGGCGTGGGAAAAAGGCCTCGCGCGAGGTTCCCTGCGGGTGAATTTCCCGAGTGAGAATCTGGATCCGCTTGAGGCGGGCACGTTGCTGAACCGCTACCTCGACGAATTCGCCCTGTGCGACGAGGTCGGGCTCGACATCATGGTGAACGAGCACCACAGCACGGCCACCTGCATGACCGTTTCGGTTCCAATGGCGCTGGCGATCATCGCAAGGGAAACCAGCAAGGCTCGATTGCTCAGTCTGGGCAACCCGATCGCCAACCGGCCGGATCCGGTGCGTGTGGCGGAGGAAATGGCTTGGCTCGACTGCCTGTCCGGCGGCCGCATCGAGATGGGTCTGGTGAAAGGTGCGCCGTATGAAATCGCCCCGGCGAATTCCAATCCGGGCCGGCTGATGCGGCGCTATTGGGAAGCGCACGATCTGATCGTCAAGGCGCTGTCAACCACGACCGGTCCATTTTCCTGGGAGGGGGAGTTCTACCAGTACCGCGCCGTCAACATCTGGCCGCGCCCGATCCAGCAGCCGACGCCGCCAATCTGGATGACCGGCATGAGTGTCGACACCGGCATCGCGGCAGCCGAACGCGGCCACGTCGTCGGAACGCTGCTGTCGGGCGGCCTGGCCAAGCCGATGTACGAAGCCTACCGCAAGCGCGCTCGGGAGCGCGGCTGGGAGGCCGGTCCCGACCGCATGGCCTATGCCGCGATCATCGGTGTCGGCAACAGCCGGCAGGAAGGACTGCGCCGGGCGGACATCATCGCCGATTATGTCCGCACCGCCCCGGTGGTGGCCGAACCGTTCACCAATCCGCCGGGTTACAATTCGGTCAGGGCAAATGTCGCGATGCTCAAAGCCGGCCCGCGCGCTCATCGTATGGTGACGGACCGTAACGGTGTGCCGATCGACCACCGGTCCGCGACAGTCGAGCAGTTCATGGATACCGAAACCGTCTTCGCCGGCTCCCCGGACGACGTCTTCAACCAGTTGAAGGCGTTCAATCAACGGATGGGTGGCGTCGGCCATTTGCTGTTCTTCGGCCAAGGCGGCCAGCTAAACCACCAGGACGCCAAGGCGAACATCGCCCTGTTCGGCAAGGAAGTCGCGCCCCGTTTGCTGGAACTTGGCGTGCCCGAGCAGGCCGCCGCCGCTGAATAAACTCGATACAATGCGGTTACCGCGGTGACACAGACGCGCCCTATCTCCAGCCCATTGGTTGAGAGGAGGTTAGAATGGTTACCACGAAAAGGCTCGCTTCCATTGCCGCGGTCCTGGGGTTGGCGATCATTGGCGTGACCGCCATGCCGCACGATGCGAATGCTTGGTGGCGGCGTGGTTTTGGGGTCGGTGTTTATGTGCCGCCCGTCGTTGTGGCGCCGCCATTTTATGCTCAACCGACCTACGTCGGGCCGCCGGTTGCGTATTATCCGCCACCGCGCCGAGCGTGGATTCCGCCGCACTGGCGCGGGGGTTACTGGGTGCCGGGCCACTGGGCCTAAGCCGGGGTCGATCGCATTTAGGTGAGTTTTGATTGACGAAGCGGCCAACAGGGTCCACCGCTGATACCCATGTTGCGCCGCTTCGAAGCTATTCTGGACCCCATCGCCGGTACGCCGGCGCCGCCGCCGAACACAGGCCTGGCTCGGTTCTATTCGTTTTACATCCGCCAGGTAACCGGTCTCACCATCGCGCTGTTCGTGTTCGGCGGTCTGATCGCGGTTCTTGATACGATGATCCCGGCCTTTATCGGCCGGGTCGTCAGCCTGGTGTCATCGCATAAGCCGGACACCTTGTTCCGCGATGATGGATTTATCCTGCTCGGTATGGCCTTTGTGCTGGTGATCCTGCGCCCGCTCAGTTTCATGGCGCACAACGTGCTGGTGAACCAGATCATCAATCCCGGTTTCTCCAACATGATCCGTTGGCAGAACCACTGGCATGTGGTGCGGCAAAGCTGGACCTTCTTCCAAAACGACTTTGCCGGGCGCATCGCCAACCGGGTCCTGCAAACCGGACCGGCCTTGCGCGAAAGCCTGGTGATGGCATTCGACGCCGCCTGGTATATCCTCGTCTACGGCTCCAGCGCCGTCGTGCTGTTGGCGCGGCTGGACTGGCGCCTGACGCTGCCTATGCTGGTCTGGTTCGCCTGCTATGCGCTGATGCTGCGGTATTTCGTTCCGCGCCTGCGCGATCGGTCGCGTCGCGTATCGGAGATGCGCTCGACCCTGACCGGGCGGGTTGTCGACAGCTATACCAACATTCTGACGGTCAAGCTGTTTGCCCGGGCACGTGACGAGGATGCGTTCGTGCGGGATGCGATCAGCGATCATACCGAAGCGTTCCGTGATCAGACGCGCATGACCACGGCCTACACCTCGACCCTTGTGCTGATGAACGCCTGCCTGATCGTGTCGATGGCGGGGGTGGCACTCTGGCAGTGGTCAGACGGCCACATCGGCATCGGCGCGGTGGCGACGTCGATCCCACTTGCCTGGCAGCTCAACAACATCGCCGGATGGGTCGCGCGCAGCGTCACCTCGATCTTCGAGAATATCGGCACGGTGCAGGACGGCATGCGATCGATCGACGTCCCGCGACAGATGCCGGATCCGCCGGGAGCGGTCGAGCTTCAGGTGACCGGCGGCGAGATACGGCTCGAGAACCTGTTTTTCGACTACGGACGCGTCCGGCTCGACACCGGCACCCGCTACCCCGCGGTCCTGCACGGCATCGATCTGACGATAGCGCCGGGTGAGCGGGTCGGGCTGATCGGTGCATCAGGCGCCGGCAAGTCGACCTTGGTCAACTTGCTTCTGCATTTCTACGACCCGGCATTGGGCCGCATCCTGATCGATGGCCAGGACATCGCCGATATCGCCCAGGAAAGCCTGCGCCGGCATATCGCGATGGTGACGCAGGACACCTCATTGCTGCATCGCTCGATCCGGGAAAACATTCGCTACGGCCAGCCTCAGGCGACCGACGCGCAGATCGTCGCCGCCGCGAAGCAGGCGCACGCGCATGACTTCATCCTGGGCCTGGAGGACTGGCATGGCCGCACCGGCTACGACGCTCATGTGGGGGAGCGCGGGGTGAAGCTTTCGGGTGGTCAGCGCCAGCGTGTTGCCCTGGCACGGGTGATCTTGAAGGATGCGCCGATCCTGATACTGGACGAGGCGACATCGGCGCTTGATTCAGAGGTCGAGGCTGCCATTCAGGAGCAACTTGATACGCTGATGGAGGGCCGCACGGTCATTGCCATCGCTCATCGGCTATCGACCATCGCCCGCATGGATCGGCTGATCGTGCTGGATGCGGGTCGCATCGTCGAAACCGGTTCGCATTCCCAGTTGCTACAACGTAACGGCGTCTATGCTCGGTTATGGCATCGCCAGTCAGGCGGTTTCGACGACACCCATGTCCGGGACAGCGCGGTCGCCAAGTAGCGTCTGCACCGCCATGGTGCCATTGGTGCCGGTGGAGACGACATGGATGGTGCCAGGTCGGGTGGCATTCAGCGCCGTCACGCCATGCTTTGGACAAATCCCCAGGCAAGAGGTTTCCATCACCCGGACCTGCCGATGCTGGCCGGCTTCCCGCAGCGCCTGTCGCAGCACGGCCTTGAGGCTTTCCTGACCTTTGCGTCCGAAGCCGCCGTCGCATCTCTTGCCGCATTTCCGGCATACGATAATGACATCACGCCACGGCGTTGGGCGGGTGTGCCTTGAGCGAGAGAGGGCAGCGATTTTCTCTGACATCAAGAGAATATGTGGCAATCGCTTTGCGGATTGCTCATCAGGAAACAGTGCGGGATGCTGTGCACACAACCCAAGGAGGAAACAAGATGGCCGGTATGCTGGAGGGGAAAGTCGCGCTTGTGACAGGCGGCGGCAATGGTATCGGCAGGGAAGCAGCCCTGGCGTTTGCCCGCGAGGGTGCGCGCGTGGCGGTTGCCGATTACGAGGCGGATGCAGCGCGGAATACGGTCTCGCTGATCAATGACGGCGGCGGTCAGGCGGTTTCGCTGTCGGGTGACGTCACCGTCGCGGCACAGGTCCAGGCGATGCTCGACGGCGCGATCGCGGCATACGGCGGGCTCGATTGCGCCTTCAACAATGCCGGCATCGCGGGACATCAGGTGGATTCCGCCGGCCAACTGACACATGAATGGTCCGAGGCTTCCTTCGATCGGATGATCGAGGTCAACCTGAAGGGCGTCTGGCTGTGCATGAAGCACGAGATTCCGTTGCTCCGGGCAGCAGGCGGCGGCGCGATCGTCAACACCGCCTCGATCGCTGGGCTGATCGGGTTGAGGACCTCGTCGGGGTATGTCGCCGCCAAGCATGCGGTCATTGGCCTGACCAAGACTGCGGCGCTGGAATATGCCGAGGAAGCGATTCGGGTGAACGCGGTATGCCCGGGCTACATCGCCACCCGCATGACCGCCTCGATCCGTGAGAAGCGCGGTGAAGCTATCATCGCGCGGACCCCGATGCGCCGATACGGCGAGCCTCGGGAAATCGCCGAGATGGTGGTCTGGCTGTGTTCGGAGCGTGCCAGCTATGTCACTGGCGCGGCCTATGAGGTTGATGGCGGAATGACCGCCGCCTGAGGCGATGACCTTCGGCGGCGGGACAGGCGGTCGGTTTGCCGGCAGCTGCGAAGTCGCGGTCGGCCGCTGCCGCCTCATACCATCGGCGCGAGCGCCGACGGTATGAGAGTCATTTTTCGCGCGCCGCCCCCTCCTTCGCGTGCTCAGTCGGCCGCCAACCCGGCGCGCATACCAGCCAACGCATGCGTCGGCTGGTATCAGAGCTGGCGCGCCAGCTTGCGGGCCAGCAGCCAGCCGGGCATTGCGGACACGGGCGCGCCCGGCAGCAACAGCAGCCAGCCCCACGGCTGCTGGTTAACGATCAGGTCAAGACCTATGCCTAACATCATGCCGCCGACCAGACTGCCGGTAACGCTGGCGGCAACGCCGAGCCAGATGATATCGCTGCGGGTGATCATGAGGGCGGTTGCTAGCGAGGCGGGCAAAGTTTGACAAGCGAGCGGCCCGGCGCCTATACGCCGCGCTCTTCACGGCCGGGAACGTGGACGGACTGCTGGGGAACCGGTGTAGTCCGCCGCCCGCCTGTCGGTGCGCGACCGAGGGGCCTACCGGTGCAACAACACGACCGAAAAGGGCAACGCGCCAATGACCAAGCGCGCCGAGAGCAAGTACAAGATCAATCGCAGGTTGGGGATCAACCTGTGGGGGCGGCCAAAGTCGCCCGTCAACAAGCGCGAGTATGGACCCGGGCAGCACGGCCAGCGCCGCAAGAAGCCGACCGATTTCGGCACCCAGTTGATGGCCAAGCAGAAGCTGAAGGGTTATTACGGCAACATCGGCGAGAAGCAGTTCCGCAAATATTACGAGGAAGCGGTCCGTCGCAAAGGCGACACCTCCGAGAACCTGATCGAGATCCTGGAGCGGCGGCTGGACGCGGTCACCTATCGTCTCAAGTTTGCCGTCACGCCCTTCGCGGCGCGCCAGTTTGTCTCGCACGGGCACTTGCTGATCAACGGCAAGCGGGTGAACATCCCGTCTTACCTGGTGAAAGACAACGACACGATCGAGGTGAAGGAGAAATCCAAGCAGCTCGCCGTCGTGCTGGATGCCACCCAAAGCAGCGAACGCGACGTGCCGGAGTATCTGGAGGTTGATCATCGCGCCATGAAGGGCCGGTTCGCACGGGCGCCGAAGCTATTGGACGTGCCATATCCCGTGCAGATGGAACCGAACCTAGTGGTCGAGTTCTACTCGCGCTAAGATGCCAGACCGGAATGATTCCGTAACATACGGCCAACTATGCTTTTGACAGCCCTGCGGTTTTTGGAACGGGCGTGTCCCTGCTCATTCGCGAAGACCGGTTTGCGTGATCCCGGCGGCTGCGGTTCTCTCGTGTTTGCGAAGGCAACGAGGGGACCCACGATCGCCTGGACCTCCGAGCTGGAACAGGAGGCTGCCGCAGAGACGGAATCAAGGCTAGGGATGGCGACGGATCTATGCCAATCTCCATGGACGGCGGCTATGTGCGAGTTGCTCGTCTCCTATTGAGGCCGCCGCACGGCTTTGAAGTTGGGAAACGCCTTTAGAGCATGATCACGCTGAGCGGAACGTTCAAAGCGTGTGAAGCATCCGATCAAACAAAGGGATAGAGCATTTTCGGTCTGCACAGTCAGGCTGAAAATGCTCTAGTATGCTGCCCCGCAAATACCAACTAGAATCTCCTGATCGTCAGAGTTTCAGGAGAACTGCGTTGATGGGACGACCGATCAAGCGACTGCATGCTGACCCTGGCGCCGTCAAAGAGCTTCGACGCCGGTCGCGGTCGTCAACGGTCGACGTGCGGGAGCGCGAGCGTGCCGAGATCATCCTGCTTCGGCTCGACGGTGTCGGGGTTGAAGCTGTCGCCGAGCAGCTGAAAACGACGCCCAAGCGCGTCTCGATGTGGTCGAGGCGGTTCGAGATATCCGGTCTTGATGGGCTGGATGATCGGCCGGGTCGTGGCCGCAAAGCTTCGATCCCGGAGGCGAAAGTCGCACGCGTGCTGACCGAAGCGACCCGTCCGCCCAAGGACAGACGCCGTTGGAGCATCCGGTCGATGAGCCGTTACGCTGGCGTTTCGGCGAGTTCGGTCCAACGCCTCTGGTCGAGGAACGACCTCAAGCCGCATTGTCTGAAAACCTTCAAGCTGTCGAACGACCCCAGATTCGAGGAGAAGTTCTGGGACGTGATCGGGCTGTATCTCAATCCACCGGCGAAGGCGCTGGTGCTGTGCTGCGACGAGAAAAGCCAATGTCAGGCGCTGGAGCGTACGCAGCTGGGCCTCCCGCTGGCACCCAAGCGGCCGCCCACGATGACGCACGACTACGTCAGGCACGGCACCGTCACCCTGTTCGCAGCTCTCAGCCAGCTGACCGGCAAGCTGATCACCCGCACCGAGGCGACCCACACCCATGTTGAATGGCTCCGGTTTCTCAAGCAGATCGACCGCGAGACGCCAAGCGAGCTCGACCTGCACCTGATCGCGGATAACTACGCCACTCATAAACACCCGAAGGTGCGCGCGTGGCTGGCGAAGCATCCGCGCTTTCACATGCACTTCACGCCGACCTCGTCCTCGTGGCTTAACCTGGTCGAGCGCTTCTTCGCCGACCTGACCGGCGATGTGATCCGTGCCGGCAGCTTCAGGTCGGTCAATGAACTGGTCCGGGACATCAACGCCTACCTTGCCGTGCGCAACGTCAATCCAAAGCCATACGTGTGGAGAGCCGCGGGCGCCGAAATCCTCGCCAAAATCAAACGCGCACGCGGCGCGCTTACCGAAGCCGCGGCCGCGTGAGTTCTTGGTCAGCAATTGAGAATCGGGAGACTAGCGGATCACATCGTACGTTCGATTTCGATCAGAATTCTGCCCGTCTCCGCGGCAGGAAGTGACGAGCGCTTGGCGAGTTCGATGACGACGAGGCTCCAGACGGCGGTCACGACGACCGCGGACCAGAAGCCGAGAATGCCGTAGCCGCCGAGATCGTGACCGCTCAGCGCCGACAGGATCCACATGCCGCCGAACCAGGCACTCAGCCACCACATGTGTTCCCAACCGAAGTTGGCGCCTGCCTCACGCGCGGCCAAGTAGTAGTAGGCCAGATAGAGCACGAAGATGAGCAGAACGATCCCGAACAGCCAGGTCACAGTGGCAAAGCCGCTCCAGAGTATGATCAGGTCGCAGCAGATGAATGCGATCGGGGCGACGATGCTCGCCGCGGCCAGGCGGAACGGGCGCGTCAGATCTGGATGATCACGGCGCAGGATCAGCAGCACGATTGGTCCGAGACCATATGTGAGCGCGGTGATGTCGCTGATGTAGTCGACCATCTTCTGCCACGCCGGGAAGGGCAGCAGGAAGATCACCCCGACGACCCACATGATCACCACTGAAACCCAGGGAACCTGACCGCTGTTGAGCTTGGTCAGAAAGCGTGGGCCGGCTTTCATTTCGCCGTTGGCGAACAAGATCCGTGAGCCGCCCGTCACGTAGATGAGGCCGGTGCCGGCCGGCGAGATGGCTGCATCGATGTAGAGCAGGGTCGCCAGCCAGCCGAAGCCGAGCACCATGGCGAGGCCCGCGAAGGGGCCTTTGACGCCGGGGAAGTTGAGTTGCCCCCAACCTTTGGCGATGTCCTGCGGCTTCACGGAGTTCAGGAAGCCGATTTGCAGGAGGATGTAGACGACCGCCGAAAGCAACACGGCGCCGATCACCGCCAAGGGAATGTTGCGGCCGGGATTGGCGCTTTCCCCGCCAAGGTCGATCGCGGTCCGAAAGCCGAGAAAGCTGAACACAATCCCAGCGGCAGGAAGGGCGATGAAGATGCCGTTGGGATCGTAGCTGCTGGATGCGGCGGTCCAGACGCTTGTGCCTTGAGGCCAGAGCGGCCCAACCTGATGAGCACCGGCGACGATGAGGACGATTGCCGTCAGCAGCGGCACCGCGATCTTCCACCAGGTAACGGTATTGTTGACGGCCAGAAGCCAACGAATGGCCAGAAGATTGAGCAATGCCAGGATGCCAACCAGGACTGCGCAGGCAACGAAGCCGGTCGCCGTTAATACGCCGCCGCTGCCGACGAGATGGGGCCAAAGATTATTGGCATATGTCACAATACTTTCCGCTTCGACGGAGGGCACCGCGACATAGGAGAGAAACAGCATCCAGCCCCAGACCCGCCCCAGGCCTTCGCCGTGGCTCGCATGACTCATGTGAACGAGCGCGCCTGAGCGGGGAAACAGGGAGGCCAGTTCTGCGAAGCAGAGGGCGATGAGCATGATAATGACCGCGCCGAGGACCCAACTCCACAAGCTGAGCGGCCCGGCGATCTTCGAAGCATGCAGCGCACCAAACAGCCAGCCGGAGCCGATCATGCTGGTTGTGCTCGCAAAGAGCAGACCGATGATGCCCGCGTCGCGACGAAGGCCTTTTCCTGTCGCCGGTTCAGGTGAGGTTGACATGACGCAGACTCTCCTCTCGTGGCTGATGTTTCGTTGATAAGCCCACCCTGCGCTCGTGAACAGACGTTCACGAGCTATCCTGAAAACTGAGGGACACCGTGATCGGGCGGCGCTTTGCGCTGACCGTTACGACCCGAGTCACACTCTGAGTCATCGAGTTCTACTCGCCCTCCGCCAGTCAGCGGGATAGGCGCAGAGCCACTCCCGCCGGAGCCTCGAATGCTACCGCGATTTCCGCCGTCTGAAGGTCGTGGTCGACACGACCTCGCAGTCATGCAAACTGGCGGGAACCTGGTCGAGCCGTGCGCGGCTGCCACGAATATCCAGCCGCTGCAGGCGCGTCAGGCCTTCCAGCGGCGATAGGTCGCTGACCGCCGTGTCGCCTAGCTCCAGCACACGAAGCCGCGCCAACCCGGCAAGCGGCGTCAGATCGGTGACCTTGGAGCTGGATAGCTGCAGGCTTTCCAGCTGGTTCAGCGCCTCCAGCGGACGCAGATCGGCAACCGGCGTTCCGCCCAGATCTAACCTTCGCAGCGTCACCAGGCCCCGTACGGCGGTGATGTCCCGAACCATGCTTCCGGTCAGGTAAAGGCTTCGCAGCGCGGTCAAGCCCCGTAAAGGAGCAAGATCAGCCACCGCGGTAAACGACAGGATCAGGCTTTCCAGCGCGATGAGCCCAGCGAGCGGCGCCAGGTCGGTCACCTTGGTCAATCTCAGTCCCAGGACGCGCAATTGGGTCAGTGGCGCCAGGGCCGCCAAATCCGCGATCGGCGTGCCGGTCAGGAACAGCCGCTCGATTCGGGTCAGGCTGTTCAAAGGCGGCAGGTCGGCGACCGGCATCCGCTCCTGCCGCAATTTCATGGCTTATTCGGCGGCCAGCAGGCGCGGATCAACCAGGTCCGAAGCGCGGGCCAGATCGACCGACAGCAGCCGCGACACCCCACGCTCCTGCATTGTCACCCCGTATAGCCGGTCCATCCGCGCCATCGTCAGCGGGTGATGGGTCACCACCAGGAAACGCGTGCCGGTATCGCGCACCATGTTCTCCAGCAATGTGCAAAACCGTTCCACGTTAGCATCGTCCAGCGGTGCATCGACTTCGTCCAGCACGCAGACCGGCGCGGGATTGCAGCGGAACACGGCGAAGATCAACGACAGGGCGGTCAGTGCCTGCTCGCCACCCGACAGCAGCGACAGCGTGGCGAGCTTCTTGCCGGGTGGCTGGGCGTAGATTTCGAGGCCAGCTTCCAGCGGGTCGTCTGAGCCCACCAGCGCCAGATGTGCCCGACCGCCGCCGAACATGCGGCTGAACAGTTGTTGGAAATTCTTGTCGACCTCCTGGAACACCGCCGTCAACCGTTCGCGACCCTCGCGGTTCAGGTGGCCGATCGATCCCCGCAGCTTGGCGATCGCCGTCGTCAGCTCCTCGCGCTCGGTTTCGATCGTGCCGATCTGTTTCTCGACGTCCTCGGCCTCCTGCTCGGCGCGTAGGTTGACCGGCCCCATCTCTTCGCGTTCCTTGCACTGGCGCTCCAGCCGCTTCCGAGTCCTGTCCTCGGTCTCCTGGCTCAAATCCGCCGGCGGGTCGGGCAGCGCAGGGTTGGCCCCTAGGCGCTCCAGGACACGCTCAGCAACGATGCCCCAGGCGTGGCTGGCCTGTTGAGCAAGACCCTCGGCGCGAACGGCATCCTCTCGCCGGGCGGCTAGCGCCGTTTCGACGGCACGCGCGCCGCGGTCGGCATCCGATGCCAAGGTCAGCGCGACCGTCAGCGTCTCGGCTGCCCGGCGATGGTCGGCTTCGGCAGCGGACAACGCATCCAAGGCCTCGGCCCGCCTGGTGGCGATCGTCGCGGGCCGCGCGTCCAGGGCCACCAGTGCCTGTTCGGCCTCGGTCTTACGGGCGACGAGATCGGTCACCCGTTCGGCCGCATCCTTCGACCGCCCCGTCCAGCCGGCGCGCTCGCTTAGGACCACACGGCGGCGGGCGACCCTCGCAGCGTGCTCGCGCGCCAGCGCATCGCGCTGCTCACGGGCGGTGTTTTCACGCGAGCGCAGGCTTGCCAGCGCCGTTCGCGCCTGGTCCACCGCCACGCGAAGTTCGGTGATATCGGGCAGCGCGGTCTGCGCTTCTCGAACCTGCGCCAGCGCAAGTGTCGCTTCGTCGCGTTCGACGGTGATCCGCGACAACTGGTCATCCACGGCCGCAAGCCTTGCGGACGCGGTCGCAGCCTGGTTGCGCAGGCTGGTCATGCCGGAGCGGGCACGCTCCAGTTTCTGCTCGCACTCCCGCCGGCCGTTGCGGGCGGTATGTTCGGCTGCTGCCGCCGCCTGCGAGGCCGTTTCGGCGGCCGTCCGCGCCGTTCGAGCTGTTGCCGCTTCCTGTTCGGCCGCTGCGAGGCCGCGGCGCAGGATGGCCAGCCGATTACGTTGTCGCAGCCGCACCGCGGCCTGGGTTGGTGTGCCGGCCTTGATCGTATAGCCGTCCCACCGCCAGATCGCGCCGGACCGCGACACCAGCGACTGGCCAGGCATGAGGTTGGGCTGGTTGTCGGCACCGTCTGCATCATCCTCAACCAGACCGATCTGCGACAGGGCTCTTGCCAACGCCGCCGGCCCGCTGACCGATGCAGCCAGCGGGATCGCGCTAGCTGGCAGCGCTGGCGCCGGCTCGAAGGCCTGAAGTTCGCGCCAGTGCCGTGCCGCTGCCGGGTCGAGCGCGGAGGTCAGTTCCTCTCCTAGTGCGGCGCCCAGGGCGGCTTCCAGTCCATCAGTCACCAACAGCTTATCAATCATCGGCGGCCAACGCTCGCCATCCTTCACGGCCAGAACTTCGGCCAACGCCTGAGCCTCGGCTGCCAGTCGGGCGCGGACCGAGTCGGCTGCCGCCTGTTGGTCCCGCGCCGAAGCCAGGGCCGCCGCGGTCGCTGCCCGGGTCTGTTCGGCCTGTTCCACAGCTGCGCGCGCTGCCAGCAAAGCGGCCTCGGTCTGCGTGACAGCGGCGGTCGCCCGCTGGATCGCCACCGGATCCACCTGCTGGGCGGCCACCTTCTCGCGTTCCTGACTCAGGCCGCGGAACTGCTCGTTTAACCGGTTCGAGCGATGCTCCGCCTGGGCGAGGAGTTGTTCCGCCGCCTGGGTGCGCGCATACGCCTCGGCCGCTGCTTCGGTCGCGCGATTGGCTTGCGCCTCGGCCGCTCGAACGGCATCGGTCACGATGGCCGCGGCGCTTTGCGCTGCCGCTACGCGATCAGCATGGCCCTCCTCGGCCTCGACCAAGATGGTTTCCTCGGCCGCGAGACGCTGATCGGCCGCGATCGCGTCGCGTTGCAACTGGTCGGCATGGGCCAGGTCATGCCGCAGCTGACCGATGCGGCGCTGCGCCTCTGCCAGCGCGGTCCGCGCCTGTTGTTCCTCCGCCGCGATTTGCTCCCGCAGGACCCGGTGGCGCTCAAGCACCGTCCGGGCATTCGCCTCGATGTCTCGCAGCGGCTGCAGGGCGGCCGCCGCGTCGGTCGCGCGTGTAGTCGCGGCCGTCGCCGCATTTGTCGCGCTGGCGACCGCAAGCGCCGCCTCGTGCAGCGCGGCTGCCGCCTGGTCGCGACACAGTGCCGCTCTGGCGCGCTGCAGGGACAGCAACTCCGCCTCGGCTGCGCGGATCGCGCCGGAGATAGTTCGGTATCGGCTGGCTTGACGCGCCTGTCGCTTCAGGTTGTCGAGCTGGCTTTCGAGCTGGGCACGCAAATCCTCGGCGCGGGCCAGATTTGCCTCGGCTGCCCGCAACTTCAGCTCTGCCTCGTGGCGTCGAGCGTGCAGGCCGGTGATGTTGGCGGCTTCTTCCAGCACCGCGCGGCGATCTTCTGGTTTCGCACCGACCAGAGTGCCAACCCGTCCCTGACTGACCATCGCGGAGGCCCGTGAACCCGATGCGAGGTCGGCGAACAATGTCTGGACATCACGGGCGCGGGCCTCCTTGCCATTTATGCGGTAGGCCGATCCGCTGCCACGTTCGATGCGCCGGACGATTTCCAGTTCCGGCTGCTCATGGAACGGCGGCGGGGCGCGACCAGACGCTTCATCGAGGTATACCGTCACTTCCGCAATGTTTCGCGAGGCGCGGCCCGCGGTGCCGGCGAAGATCACATCCTCCATCTCGCCGCCGCGCAGGTTCCGCGCGCTGCTCTCGCCCATCGCCCAGCGCAACGCTTCGACCACATTGGACTTGCCGCAGCCGTTGGGTCCGACGATGCCGGTCAGTCCGGGCAGGATCTCCACAGTCGTCGGTTCCGCGAAGCTCTTGAACCCGGCGATGCGAAGTCGACGGAAACTGACCGGCAATGGCGGCTCCTTATGGCATCAGGCGGGGATCAGCTTGCGAAATGCTTGGTAGCTCATTTCCCCAGCGTATTTTTGGCCATTGATCACGAAGCTCGGAGTCGAGTCGATCTTCCACTTGTCGGTGGCCGCCTTCTGCTGCTGGACAATCCAGTCGCGAAGGCCGGTATCAGCGATGGCCTTATCGAATGTCGCGCGGCTCATACCGGCAAGGCCGGCGATTTTCCACAATTCATCGGTCGGGTTGTTGTTGCGATCGAACGCCCAGCGGTCCTGGCTGGCGAACAGCGCGTTGATAAACGGCTCATACCGATCCACCGGCAGATAGCGCGCGACCATGGAGGCGGTCAGCGCGACCTGGTCCAGCGGGTAGTCGTGAAAGACCCACTTGACCTCGTTGGTGTCGATCAGGTTTTTCTTGATCTCGGGAAATGTTTCTTGCGCGAAGGCCGCGCAGTGGGTGCAGGTGAGCGAGAAGTACTCCCCGACCGTCACCTTGGCATCCGGCTTGCCGATGAAGCGCTCTGCCCTCGCAGCAGAACCCGGGTCGTCATCGGCGCGGGCTTCGGTTCCCCGCAGCGCGAAGACACCCATGGCAAGACCGGCGGGCACCACGGTTATAAGCGAACGGCGGGATATTGGCATGAAAACCTCTATATTTATATTTGGCATTACAGCTTCGTCAAGCGTCGGTTCAGGTGCTTGCTTCGGCCAATGACGACGCGGCCCAATGCGGCCAAAGCGGCTTTTAATTCGCCGTCCGGCAGGTCGGCGACCGCCGCTTCGGCCTCCAGGATCGCCTCAGGCGGCGCTGGACGCTCCGGCTGGGATCGGCGCGGCATGCCGGCCTGGGTAAACTTCAACGAATGGACCGGCTGGCCACCCAGATGGGTGTTGATCCGGTTGATGACCTCGATCCCCATGTAATGCAGGTCCATCGCCGCGGGGCCGGCACAGCCGATGGTCAGGACGCCGCGATCGAGCCGGCGGGGCACGGTCATCGATGCGACCTTGGGACCGACGATGATTTCCCAGTCCGCGACGATCTGCGCCGAGGCCGGATTACGTTTGCGGAACGTCTGACGGGTTACCTGCGGCACCAGGCTGCCCAGGGCACGCGGGCCATAGACGAAGCGCGGCGCCCCGGCCATATCATCGCGTGTGTCTTCGTCCGCCATGGCCCCCTCCGCCACTGACCTGTTGCGCTGGTACGGCCGCCACCGACGCCGGCTGCCGTGGCGGGCGGAGCCGGGTCAGGCTCCTGATCCCTATCGCGTCTGGCTGAGCGAAATCATGTTACAGCAGACCACCGTCACCGCTGTAATACCCTACTATGAGCAGTTCGTAAGCCGGTTCCCGACGGTTCAGGCGCTGGCTGCCGCGCCGCTGGACCGCGTGTTGTCGGCATGGGCCGGGCTTGGATATTACGCCCGCGCCCGAAACCTGCATGCATGTGCCCAGATCGTGGCCGCGGCAGGCGGATTCCCAGCCGACCTGGAGAGGCTGCGGGCGTTGCCAGGGATCGGCGCCTATACCGCGGCGGCGATCGGTGCCATCGCATTCGGCATCTCGGCAATTCCGGTCGACGGCAACGTCGAGCGTGTCGCCGCCCGCGTGTTCGCTATCGAGCAAGCCATGCCGGCCGCCAAGCCCGCGATACGCGAGGCCGCTGCCCGACTAGGTATTGACCCGGCCGCCCGCGCTCGGCCAAGCGACTTCGCGCAAGCGCTGTTCGACCTGGGAGCGAGCATCTGCACCCCGGCCGCACCGGGCTGCACGATTTGCCCATGGATCGGCTCATGCGCCGCCCGGCGGCTGGGCATTCAGGCTTCGCTGCCACGCCGGTCGCCGAAAAAGCACCGACCCGTTCGCTATGGCGTACATTTCTGGCTGACCGATGACCGGCGGCAGGTGCTGCTACGCACCCGTCCATACAAAGGTCTGCTCGGTGGCATGACCGAGCTGCCGGGCACGCCATGGCGCGACACGCCCTGGACTTTCGGCGAAGCATTGGGCAGCGCGCCGACGCAGCGGGCCGGGTCGGCGATAGGCTGGCGCAGGGCCGGCCAGGTGCGGCACGGCTTCACCCATTTCGAGCTGATCATCGATGTTTTCGCCGCCCACGTGAGCGAGATTGACGGCGACGGCATTGCCCATGCGCTTGACGCGCTGGACCAGGCGGCCCTGCCATCCGTCATGCGCAAATGCGCACGAATCGCCGCCGACGAAAAACTCGAGGCGTCCGACGAACCCGGCAGGAAAGCGGGATAGCCCTCCAGTTGCCGGACCGCGGTTAAAGCCGGCTTGGGCTGGCGAAGTCTGAGGCGCACCCACGCTATCGGGTCTCCTCACGCGGAAATGCATCCGCGAATCGGGGCGGGGCTGCTGTCGACGGCCCGGCCAACTGACGAAAAATCTACGAACGCTTCGCGCGAGCCTTTGGTGCTTTCGCCGTCACGATCGTGGCCTTTCCAGCCGGTCGGTGCGTCCCATCGCCGACTGCCGCCTGCTGCGGCGCCGCGGGCAGGCTTCGCCGGGCCGCCTCGAAATCCGCCCAGGGATCGGCGCGCAGCTTGCCCAGTCGCGCCGGCACCGTCCGCATGGTAAATCCCCCCAGGTCCAGCTTGGGTGTCACCTCTTTCCACGCCAGCGGCGTCGCGACGCCCGCGCCCGGCCGTGCCCGCGGGCAGAAAGAGGCGACGGCGGTAGAACCGAGGCCGTTGCGGAGCCAGTCGATCAGGATGCGGCCTCGTCGGTCGGCGATCTTCACATGCGCGAGGTATTTCGCCGGGCTTGACTCGCTCAGATGTTCCGCGAAGCTTTTGCACCAGGCCCGCACCGAACCCCACGGCTGCTCCGGCCGCAGCGGGACAACGACATGCAGGCCTTTGCCGCCGCTGGTACGGCAGAACGAGGCTAATCCGATCGTTTCAAGCCGATCGCGCATATCGAGCGCCGCGGCAACGATCTCCCCAACCTTGACGCCCTCACCGGGATCCAGATCGAACACAAGCTGATCGGGATGCAGCGGATCCGCCTCGGTGGCGCCCCAGGCATGCAGCTCGATACCGGACATCTGCGCCATCGCGACCACGCCCTGTAGTCCATCGATTGCAAGGAACGGCGCCTTGTCGGCGGTGCCCTCGCGAATCCCGGGGGGCATCGTCCCGTGGCCGTGCTTCTGAAAAAAATGCTCGCCCTCGATGCCCTCCGGACAGCGCACGATGGCCAGCGGCCGAGAAGTCAGCCCCGGCAGGGCGTGAGCGGCCACCTTCTGCCAGTAGTCCACCAGGTCATGCTTGGTGATGCCGGGCCATAACGCACGGTCGGGGTGGGTCAAGGTGACCCCCTCGATGGTTTCCGTCCGTGCGCGCGGCGCCTTGGCGGTCACGATCGCGCTGCCGGAGCGCGTTGAGGCACTCGCGGGCTGCGCCGGCGCCTTGGCGGAACGTTTCGGTGGCACCGCGATGACCGGGCCCTTTCGCTTGCCGCGTCCGGCATACTCCTTCGGATTGATGGCGCGGCGTTCAGCATTCGGATCCGCTGGGTCACGCACGACATCCTGCGGCGCCTTGTCCTCGCGCAACCCAAGAAATACCGCATGGCGCACACGACTGGCACCTGACCAGGCGGTAAACGATGTCTCTGCCACCAGTTCCGGCCTGACCCAATGAATCCCTTGATCGAGGTCTTCACCAGCGATCATCAAGCTCCGCGGCGGCGCGCTTCCCAACCCGTCCAGTCGCTCGCGCAGCAAACCCAGCACATCGTCGGAGAACCCGCTGCCGACGCCGCCGGCGTAGTGCAGCCGGCCATCGGGATCGTAGTAACCCAGGTGCAACGCACCAAGACCGGTCCGGCTTCCCGCGGGTTCCGTCCACCCGACTACCAGAAGCTCTTCACGGCCCTGACATTTCAGTTTCAGCCAGTCCTGCCCGCGGTCAGAGCGATAGGGCTCGTCGGCTTTCTTGCAAATGATGCCCTCTAACTTCATCTGGCAGGCGGCCTTGCGCATGCGATCTGTGTCGCCCTCGTGGTGATCGCTGAAGCGCAGCATGCCGTGCCAGGTATCCAGCGTCTTCAGACGCGCCTTACGGTCTCGCAGCGTGCAGCGCCGCAGGTTCCAACCATCAAGGTGCAGCAGGTCGAACAGATAGAACACAAGGGTCCGGTCGCGCCCATCGGACAGTGCCGCCTGCAGCGCCGGGAAACTGGAGACACCATCCTTGTCCAGCGCTACAAGCTCGCCATCCACCAGCGCCTCGTCGACATGAAGCTGGCCCACGGCTTCAGCGACAGCCGGCAGCCTGTCGGTCCAGTCGTTGCCGTTGCGTGTCACCAGCCGGACCGTCCCGTGGTCCAGGAACGCCAGCAGCCGGTAACCGTCGAATTTGATCTCGGTAAGCCAGCCCGGTTCATCCGGTGGAGCTTCTGCGACCGAAGCCAGTTGAGGCGCCAGCCGCGCCGGCAAACGGCCGCGAACCGAGCTGGGGATCGGCGGACTCTGGCCGCCGCGCCGCGGCTTTGCCGGCGCCTCGATGGCCGCTTCCAGCGCCTCGGCATCAGCGCCTTTCTGCTCCTTCCCGTCATGACCCTTGATCAGCAGCCAGTTGTCCTGGCGTCCGCGCTGGTTTGGCTTCGGTTTCAGCCGCACCAGGGTGAACTTCCCATGCAGTCGCCTGCCCGCGAGGACAAACTTGATCTCGCCATCGTGCAGACCGTCGTCAGGATCGATCAGCGGCTCCCAAGTGCCCCGGTCCCAGGTTTCGACCGTGCCGGCGCCATAGTGGCCGTCCGGTATGGTGCCCTGGAAATCGGCGTAGTCTAACGGATGGTCCTCGACATGAACGGCGATCCGCTTGTCGGAGGGGTCGAGCGATGGGCCTTTGCGAACCGCCCAGCTCCACAACACGTCGTTGTGCTCAAGCCGGAAATCCCAGTGCAGTCCGGCGCGGTGTGCCTGATGCTTCTGCACCACGAACATTGGCGCCGGCCGCTTCCCTGCCGCCCGGCCCGAGGACGCAGGGCCTGAGGACGCAGGGCCTGAGGACGGCGCCGGTTCGGTGGTTGCGGTGAAATCGCGTTTGGCGCGATAGGTGCCGATCGAGGTATCGCGTTCCGGCGTGACTGAGCGGCCCATGCAAGTGCCTTCGCGGCTATGATGAACCGTAACGATGAACCTCCACGCGCGGTTCCGTGCCGCTTCCCGGGGGGTGCGGCCGACGGACCCTGGCGGATGCGGCTTTGCGGGAGCTTCGAGCACCGGGCGGTATCCCGCGTCATGCCTAGGCGCCAGCCCCGCGGTGGAGATTCGTCGACCAGCGGCTGGGATTTCCGACGGCGGTGGCAAACCGGGATCAGACATTGCACCTTGAAGAATGTGTGGCTAGGTTGCCCAAATCATGGGCAATTGTAGGTCTCAAATCACACACGCTGCACGCGAATCAATCGGAATCGCACCGATCGACCTGGGGCAGGGCATCCGGATCGAGACGCCGGTGATCCTGGCGCCAATGTCGGGGGTCACGGATCTGCCGTTCCGTCGCACCGCGAAGCAACTCGGCGCCGGCATGGTGGTATCCGAGATGATCGCGTCTTGGGCCATGATCCGGGAGAACCAGAAGACCCTGGGCATGGCGGAAATCGACGGCTGCGGCGGCATTTCGGCGGTTCAGCTCGCGGGATGTGACCCAGCGGCGATGGCCGAGGCTGCGCGTGTCGCGGTCGACAAGGGCGCACATCTGATCGACATCAACTTCGGCTGCCCGGTGAAGAAGGTCGCGGTTGGCCAGGCGGCCGGTTCGGCGCTGATGCGCAACGAGATCGCGGCGGCGGCAATCCTGGAGGCCACCGTGCGCGCGGTCGCGGTGCCAGTCACCCTCAAGATGCGGATGGGCTGGGACCACGCTGATCTGAACGCACCCCGACTGGCGCGAATCGCACGCGAAGCCGGCATCCGCATGGTTACGGTTCATGGCCGGACACGCCAGCAGTTCTATACCGGCGTCGCAGACTGGGCGTTCGTGCGCCAGGTGAAGCAGGCGGCCGGCATCCCGGTGATCGTCAATGGCGACGTCCTGACCGAGCAGGATGCCGCGACTGCCTTGGCCCAATCCGGCGCCGACGGGGTGATGATCGGCCGCGGCTGCTATGGCCGCCCCTGGTTTCCGGCCCAGGCGGCGCATTATCTGCGCACCGGGGTGCCAATCTCCGAACCCTCGTTGTCGCGGCAGAAAGCCATCCTGCTGGGCCACTACGATGCGATGTTGAGCCAGTTCGGCATCGGACCCGGCGTGCGGCTCGCGCGCAAGCATCTCTCGTGGTACTCGCGCGGCCTCCCGGGGTCGGCGGCGTTTCGCGCCAGCATGAACCGGCTGCCGGATGCGGCGTCCGTGCTCCGCCTGATCGACCGTTTCTACGATCCGCTGATCGCGCGCGGCGTCACGCGAACGAGGTCGGAACTCGACGAACCAATGACGGCGGATGCCGCATGAGCGCCGTCGTCGCACGCGCGTCGCGCCTGCTGTCCGGGCGCACGGGACGGACGGGGGCTGACGCATCGGCCATTCTCGGGGCGCTGCCGGTACCGGTGATCGTTCTCGACCCGACCAATCATTTTCGCCACGTGAACAACGCGGCGGAGCAGTTCCTCGGGATCTCGGCCGCTGGTCTGGCACCACTTCGGCTGGACGACCTGTTGCCGGCGGACAATCCATTGTTCCTGATGATCGAGCAGGTGCGTCGCACCGAGGCGACCATCTCGGATCACGATCTCAATCTTGAAAGCGCGCGGCTGCACAAGCGGGGATTGATCGTGCAGGCGTCGCCACTGCCGGATGAGCCCGGCGTGATATTGCTGGTCATCCAGGATGCGTCCGCCGCCCGTGCGCTGGATCGGCAGCTGGCGTTTCGTGGTGCTGCCCGCAGCGTGAGCGGCATGGCGGCGATCCTGGCGCATGAGGTGAAGAACCCGTTGTCGGGGATCCGCGGTGCCGCTCAACTGCTGGAGAGCAGCGTGGCCCCGGCCGATCGTGAGCTGGCCGTGCTGATCCGCGACGAAGCCGATCGCATTCGCGACTTGGTGGACCGGATGGAGGCATTCGGCGAGAAGCCGATCGCTCGCACCGCGGTGAATATCCACCGCGTGCTGGAGCATGTCCGCAGGCTCGCGCAGACCGGGTTCGCCGCGCACATTCGCTTTCAGGAGCTCTATGATCCATCGCTGCCGCCGGTCTGGGCCAATCGTGACCAACTTGTGCAGGTGGTGCTGAACCTGGTGAAGAACGCCGCCGAGGCGGCCACGCAGGAGGGCATTCACTACCCCGAGATCACCCTGATCACCGGATTTCAACACGGCATGCGCGTTGCCGTTCCGGGCACCACGACCCGGCTGGACCTGCCCTTGTTCGTCGCCGTGCGTGACAATGGCCACGGCATCCCGGAAGACATCATGCCGCATCTGTTCGAGCCGTTCGTTACCTCCAAATCCACCGGCAGCGGCTTGGGCCTGTCGCTGGTCGCCAAGATCATTGGCGATCATGGCGGGTTGATCGAGGTCGACAGCCGCCCGGGCCGCACCGAATTCCGCTTGCACCTGCCGGTGGTGACCGAGAAAGACGGCGATCAATGACCGTGCCCACTATACTCATCGCCGATGACGACCGCTCGATCCGCACCGTTCTGACCCAGGCGCTGGGCCGCTCCGGTTACCAGGTGCGCAGCACCGGCAATGCCGCGACACTCTGGCGCTGGGTGGAGGATGGTGAAGGCGATCTGGTGATCACCGATGTGGTGATGCCGGATGAGAACGGGCTGGACCTGATCCCGCGCATCAAGCGCATTCGTCCGGAATTGCGCATCGTGGTCATGAGCGCGCAATCCACCCTGATCACCGCGGTCAAGGCAACCCAGCGTGGCGCCTTCGAATATCTGCCGAAGCCGTTTGATCTGCGCGAACTACTGTCGGTGGTCGGCCGTGCGCTGGCCGCACCGTCTGAACCGACCTTCAGCCCGCCGGAAGCCAAGGACACCGACGAACGTCTGCCGTTGATCGGGCGCAGTCCGGCGATGCAGGAGATCTACCGAACGATCGCACGGCTGACGACCGCTGATCTCACGGTCATGATCAACGGCGAATCGGGCACCGGCAAGGAGTTGGTGGCGCGCGCGCTGCATGACTACGGGAAACGGCGGAGCGCTTCGTTCGTTGCCATCAATATGGCCGCCATTCCACGCGAACTGATTGAAAGCGAACTGTTCGGTCACGAGCGTGGCGCGTTCACCGGCGCCACCAACCGCTCCCAGGGTCGTTTCGAGCAAGCCGGCGGCGGGACTCTGTTCCTGGACGAAATCGGCGACATGCCGCCGGAGGCGCAAACCCGGTTGCTGCGGGTGCTGCAGGAGGGCGAGTTCACCAGCGTCGGCGGCCGCCAGCCGATCAAGGCCAATGTCCGCATCATCGCCGCCACTCATCGCGATCTGCGCGCCGCTATCCGCCAGGGGCAATTTCGCGAAGACTTGTTCTATCGTCTGAACGTTGTGCCGATCCGCCTGCCGCCGCTGCGTGAGCGCGCCGAGGACATCGCCTTGCTGGCCCGCCATTTCCTGGAGCGTGCACGGGAAGACGGACTGGCAGCTAAAAGCCTCGATCAGGGGGCGGTCGACCGGCTGAAGCAGCACGGCTGGCCCGGCAACGTGCGCGAACTTGAAAACCTGATGCGCAGGCTCGCCGCCTTGTGTCCGGACGAGGTCATCGGTGCGGCGGTCGTCCAGGCGGAGTTTGCCGACCCGCTGCCGATGCCGGGACCCATGGCGTCCGCGCAACAGGGTGCCGGCCCGGAGACCCTGTCGAGCGCGGTCGAACGGCACATCAAGGATTTCCTGGCCGCCCACAACGACGGCATGGGCGTCACCGATGTGTACGACAAAATCATCGCCGAGGTGGAGCGCCCGCTGATCCGCCTGACCCTCGCCGCCACCCGCGGCAATCAGATCAAGGCCGCCTCCATGCTCGGTCTTAACCGCAACACGCTCCGCAAGAAGATCAGGGACCTGGAGATCCCGGTTGTGCGCGGCCTGATGTGATGAGTGCGTTCGATGACATGTCCATAAGCTCGACGGACAGGTCTGGTCGGCTGCCAATGCGACATACATCGGATTTGGTGAGGATGTCGGCTGGCGTCGGATGGCGGGCAAGATGAATTTCCTGACGCGAACCGGCAAGTCGAAACCAGCGGCGAGGGACGTTATATCGGAACCAAAACTGTCCCGTTTCGGTCAGCTGGGTGACATCATGCTGGGCAAGACGGTCACGCTGGCGCTGACGACGCTGGCACTGATGGTCGGGCTCGCCACCTTCATTATCCTGGCACGCGGCTCACCGCTGGGCTGGAAGCCTGGCGTCAGTGTCGGCTTGGTGCTGGCGAATTTGTCCGTGCTGCTGCTGCTGGGGGCCGTGGCCGCGGGACGGCTCACCCGCGTCTGGGTCGAGCGACGGCGTGGTTCGGCGGGCTCCAGGCTGCATGTCCGCCTGGTGTTCCTGTTCAGTGGCGTCGCGGTCGCGCCGACGATCGTCGTCGCCTGCTTCGCCGTGGCATTCTTTCACTTTGGCATTTCCGCCTGGTTCAATGACCCGGTACGCGATTCACTCGAGGGATCGCTGCAGGTCGCGCGTGGCTATCTCGACGAGCACCGCAACAACATTCGCGCGGTGGCGCTGGAAATGGCCAACGACCTTGCCCGCGCCGGCCGCTTCATGTCGGCGGATCCGACGGTGTTCGCCGAGGTGCTGAACACCCAGACCACGCTTCGCGGTCTGACCGAGGCGGTGATCTACGAGCCGACGACGGGGCAGGTGCTGGCGGCCGCGGGTATGTTCGTCGGCATGGGCGTGCAGGCGCCCCCGCAGTCGGTCACTCAGCAGGCGATGAACGGCGACGTCGCGGTCTTGAATGCCGGCGACGGGACGCGGGTTCGAGCGGTGGTACGTCTGGAATCGACGCCTCCGCTGATGCTGATGATCGGTCGGCCAATTGATCCGGCTATTCTCGGCTTTATGCAACGAACGGAGCAGGCGGCGGCGCAGTATCATCGTCTCGACGAAAACCGGTCGTGGCTGCAGATCGCGTTCGCCTGGATCTTCGCGATCGTTGCGCTGCTGGTGCTGCTCGCGGCGGGGTTGATCGGCCTGATCATGGCCAATCAGATCGCCCGACCTGTCGGCATGCTGATCAGCGCGGCCGAACGGGTGCGCAGCGGCGACCTCGGTGTGCGGGTGCGGGAGGCCGCGACCGGCGACGATCTTGCCGGGCTCTCACGCGCTTTCAACCGCATGACCGGTCAGCTTGCCGCGCAGCGTACTGAACTTATGGAGGCCTACAGCCAGATCGATGAGCGGCGGCGCTTCACCGAGACGGTGCTGGCGGGTGTCTCGGCTGGCGTCATTGGACTTGACGGGCAGGGTCGCATCGAGTTGCCGAACCGCACCGCAGATGAGTTGCTGGGGCTTGATCTGCTGAGCGCCACCGGCCACCCGCTGGCCCAGATCGTGCCGGAGTTCGCCGCCCTGTTCGACGCGGTCGCGGCGATGCCCGACAAGGCCCGAACGGCGGAAATCCAGATCGGACCGCCAACCCATCGGCGTATCCTGCTGGTGCGGATCGGCGCGGAGCTGTCGAGTGGTCGCACCGATGGTTTCGTTGTCACCTTCGATGACATAACGGAGCTGCAATCGGCGCAGCGGAAGGCGGCATGGGCCGACGTCGCGCGCCGCATCGCGCATGAGATCAAAAATCCCCTGACGCCGATCCAGCTGTCGGCGGAACGCTTGAAACGGCGCTTCACCAAGGAAATCCAGTCCGATCCGGATACCTTCCGCCAGTGTGCCGATACGATCATCCGCCACGTCGGCGATATCGGCCGCATGGTGGATGAGTTCTCGGCTTTTGCCCGTATGCCGCAGCCGGTGATCAAGCCCGAGGACATCGGGCGTGTCGCGCGTGAGGCGCTGGTTCTGCAAAAGACCGCTCGGCCTGGGATCAACTGGAATACCGATATTCCGGACCGCGGACCCGTGGTGCCCTGCGACCGGCGGATGCTGCGCCAGGCACTGACAAACCTGCTGCAGAACGCAGCCGATGCTGTCGCCATGCGGGACGGTGCTGGCACCATCGCGTTGGCGGTGCAGGACCTTCCCGATGGAGCGCGTATCATCGTCAGCGACGATGGAGTCGGCCTGCCGAAGGAAGATCGGTCGCGACTGACCGAACCGTATGTGACGCACAAGCCGAAGGGAACCGGATTGGGACTGGCGATCGTGAAGAAGATCATGGAAGACCATGGTGGGACCGTGACACTGGGGGACCAACCTCAGGGGCCAGGTGCGGTCGCAAGCCTTACCCTGCCGCGGATCGCCTCGACGGTCCTGCAGAAGGCAGGCAGCGTGGATGCGGACGGCGAAATGACGCAGGTGTCGCATGGCGCATGAGATTCTTATCGTCGATGACGAGCCGGACATTCGCCTGCTGATCGAGGGCATCTTACGCGACGAAGGTTACGAAACGCGGATTGCCGGCGACGCGCCCGGGGCGATCGCGGCGTTTCGCCTGCGGCGGCCGTCGTTGGTGATCCTGGACGTGTGGCTGCAGGGCTCGCGCATGGACGGGATCGGAATTCTGGAGACGCTGCAGGGCGAAGAGCCGAATGTGCCGGTGGTGATGATCTCGGGCCACGGAACCATCGAAATGGCGGTCGGGGCCATCCAGCATGGCGCCTACGATTTCATCGAGAAACCATTTCAGTCGGATCGGCTGCTGCTGGTGGTGCGTCGTGCGCTGGAAGCCGCGGCCCTGGCGCGGGAGAATTTGGAGCTGCGGTTACGCGCCGGCCCGGAGGCAACGCTGATCGGGGATTCGGCGCCGATGGCCCAGCTTCGCTCGCAGGTGGAGCGAGTGGCACCGACCGGGTCACGCGTGATGATCTCGGGTCCGGCAGGATCGGGCAAGGAGGTGGTGGCGCGAACGATCCACGCGCGGTCCAGGCGTTCGGGTGGGCCGTTCGTGGTGATGAACTGCGCCACGCTCAATCCAGGACGTTTCGAGGAAGAACTGTTCGGGATGGAGGCTGGCAGCGATCCGGCGGCACATCCGCGGCGCGCGGGTGTGCTGGAACGCGCCCATACCGGAACGTTGCTGCTGGACGAAGTGTCCGATATGCCGCTGGAGACGCAGGGCAAGATCGTGCGCGCCCTGCAGGATCAGACGTTCGAACGGCTGGGCGGGTCGGCGCGGGTGAAGGTGGATGTGCGGGTGCTGTCGACCACCAACCGCGACCTGCCGACCGAGATCGCTGCCGGGCGGCTTCGGGAGGATCTGTATTATCGGCTCGCGGTCGTTCCCGTGAAGATCCCCGCGTTGCGGGAGAGGCGGGAAGATGTGCCCACCTTGGCGCTGCATTTCATCGAGCGGTCGGCGGAAAGTTCGGGGATCCCGGTCCGGGCACTGTCGGCGGATACCCTGGCGGCGCTGCAGGCCTATGACTGGCCGGGCAACGTGCGGCAGCTGCGTAACCTGATGGACTGGCTGCTGATCATGGCGCCGGGGCACGCGGGCGATCCGATCCGGGCGGACATGCTGCCGCCCGAAATCGGCTCACGGGCGCCGGCCCTGCTGAACATCGACCCGGCGGCTGACATCATGTCGTTGCCGCTGCGCGAGGCCCGAGACCTTTTCGAGACACAGTATTTGCACGCACAACTACTCCGTTTCGGTGGCAACATATCGCGCACGGCGCAGTTCGTCGGCATGGAGCGGTCGGCCTTGCATCGGAAGCTGAAGCAGCTGGGGGTAAATTCTGACGAGCGGGTGGGCAGCTGAACGAACGATGTCTGACGTGCCAACCGACGGTCCGGTAACGCGCGTTGGCCACGTCGTGAGGTCCGACCGCCCGGAACCGGCAAATGGCGGGGCTGCACTGGCCCCGAGGCCGCTTAGTGCGGCTTGGCGCCAACGTTTTGACAACCGCCAGAGCAGCGGCTTTGATTCTCTGATAAGCTAAACCGGAAGGAGCCAGCCCAGATGCGCCCGATGGAAGGCATGCGCGTAATCGCGCTGGAACACGCCGTCGCGGCTCCGTTATGCACGCGGCATCTTGCCGACCTTGGCGCCGATGTGATCAAGATCGAGCGGCCCGGCGACGGTGACTTCGCCCGAGCCTATGACGACTACGTCAACGGCATCTGCAGTCACTTCATCTGGCTGAACCGGGGCAAGCGCAGCGTGACCCTCGACGTCAAGAATGCCGATGCCCGGTCTGCTCTGAACACGTTGATCGGCGGCGCCGACGTACTGGTGCAGAATCTCGCTCCGGGCGCCGCGGCTCGGCTTGGACTGACGCACGAGGCGCTGCGTTCAGTAAGTCCGAAACTGGTCGTGTGCGACATTTCGGGCTACGGCGAAAGCGGCCCGTTCGTGCAGAAGAAGGCCTATGATTTGCTGATCCAGGCGGAATCCGGGTTGATCAGCGTTACCGGATCGGCCGCTGAGCCTTCGCGGGTTGGCATCTCGATCGCGGACATCGCAACTGGAATGTACGCGCTGACCGGCATCCTGGGTGCGTTGTTGCGGCGCAGCCGGACCGGCGAGGGGGTAAACGTCAAGGTCGCCATGCTCGATGCGCTGGGCGAGTGGATGACCTATCCGATGCTGCGTCATGCCTATGCGGGGTCGCCGCCGCCGCGGGTGCCGACCAACCATCCGGCGATCGCTCCGTATGGTGCGCATCGGACGAAGGATGGCCAGGTCATCCTCGGGCTGCAGAACGAACGGGAGTGGGCGACGTTTTGCACCAAGGTGCTTGGCCGAACGGATGTGCAGACCCATCCCAGCTTCGCGACACAGTCGATGCGCCGGCAGAATCGGCTGGAACTGACGGCGATGATCGAAGCTGTCTTCAGCGACAAGACCTCGGCCGAAGTCGCCGATCTGTTGGATGCAGCCGGCATCGCCAATGGTCGTCTGAACGAGCCGATCGATGTCTGGAACCACGTTCAGTTCGCGGCACGCGACAAGTGGCGGAACATCGGCACCGAGGCGGGACCGGTGCGCGCAATGCTGCCACCGTTCACGTTCACCGATGAGGCGGCGCCAATGGGGGATGTGCCATCGATCGGGCAGCACACCGACGAGGTGCTGACCGAAATCGGCGTCCCGCGCGAGAAGATCGCGGCGATGCGCGTGGCGGGCGCATTGTGATCTCGTTTGACCTCGGGGCTGTACCGGATGGTTCCCGAACAGCGTTGGTTCGAAGACTTCCGCATCGGCGCACGCTTTGTGCTGCCAAGCAGGACGACGACGGATGGGCGACAGCGTGCCTAGACAAGGCCGGGCTGGCCGTTGCGGGCTGGCCGCACAACACGTCCGATCGGCCATGATGATCGGGGAGGGGCCTTGGCATTAACGCGGCGGCTCGCCCGACCGGGTCGCCTGCGACGGTGCGGGCCGCCGCAAGCGGGGCTTGGGCTGCGGCGTCGTGGTATCCAATACCGCGTGCAATGCCGCGACGGTCTCCGGTGGCAGGCGGTGTATGGTCTGGGCCAGCCGGTTCGCCAGCGCCGTCTGCTCCGGCGTCAGCCCCTCTGTGTGGACTGTCACCCTCGGGTTCGAGAGCCGAGCGAGACGTGACAGGTCGTCCGCCTCATCCCAGATCAGTCCGAAATATTCGTTCACCTGATGCACCAGACCTGCGCTGGGTGCGCCGCGCCGGCCGTGCTCCAAGGCCGACAGATAGGCCGCGGACACCTGAAGCGCCTCCGCCAGATGCGTCAGAGTCAGACCGCGATCGGCCCGCAAGCCACGCAGGCGAGCGCCGAACGGGGTCATCGGGTTCGCCGCAGGATCAGGCGCACTGAACCCGGGTTAAGTGCATGCGGGTGAGCGGCGCCCAGGATCAACGGTCGGATGTCCGGCAGGTTGAGCCAATGAGAGAACTCGCGGCGGATCACCCCACCGGTTTCGCCGGAACCGCGGCCGGTCACCACCTCCACACACCGAATCTGATCGACATGCGCGGCCCGCAGGAACGCCACCAGCGCATGGAAGGCGCGCTGGGCGGTCATCCCGTGCAGGTCCAGGGTGCGGGAAGCTGTCAGCTTGCCGGAGCGAAAGCGCTGCCATGTCGCCTTGTCGAGGCCCCCGGGTTGGGCGCCGACCATGAGCGGTGACGCCATCATCCTGGGCTTTGCTGTCTGGGCAGCGAGGGGTGGCGAAACCGGTGGTGATGCCGGCGGTGGTGCCGACGGTGGTGGAAGTGCGGTGGGTTGGGGTTGCGGCGCGTCGGTCGCCTGCTGCTTGACGCGGCGCCGGAAGGGCGCGGTCTGGCTGGCATAGGTCGCCCAAAGCGCCAGATCGGCTTCTGTCAAGGAGCGGGGGCGGGGCGGCATGATGGCGCGTCTCTCAGCGTGTGACCAATCCGGGATCAGGACCAGGCGCCAGTCTCGGCGGGCGCGGGTCTGACCACGCTAGATGTTACACCGGGCAACATATGCGTTAACCGGGTATGCGCGCCGGGTTGGCGGGCGAGCGAGCACGAGCGAGGGAGCGGCGCGCGAAAAATGAATGTTACATCAATCGGCGAAGCACCGTTTGATATTATTGAGCCGCACTCCATCCCAAACCGCTTGATACCATGCCACGATCCGGGTGGCACCCGCTACGCGCGAACCTCGCGCGGTTCTGCGCAGACCGCTCGTCTAACCTGGATCACGTGATAGGCCGCGCGACGCTAGCGAATCCAGATAACGCGTCCACCGGCGGTCCTGCTCTCGGCCCAGCTCAGCGAGGTAATCCCAGGAGAAAATTCCGGTATCATGCAGATCGTCGAAGACCAGCCGGACCGCGTAATGGCCGACCGGCTCGATCGCGATAATACCGACATGGCGGCGGCCGGCGATCGTCTGTTTCTGCGTCGGGCTATGGCCCTGAACCTCAGAGCTTGGGCTCTCCACCCGCAGATATTCGGCAGGCAGAGCATACACCGTTCCATCGTCGAACGAGACATGCAGAGCCCGCGTCTTGCGGTCCAGACGGATCTCCGTAGGAACCGGCATCATTCCGGCAACTTCCGGGCCTCTTCCGGCAGCATGATCGGAATGCCGTCGCGGATCGGATAGGCCAATCCGGCCTTCCGGCTGATCAACTCGTTGGCGGACCGATCATATTCCAGCGGTGCCTTTGTCAGCGGGCAAACCAGCACGGCCAGTAGGCGGGGATCGACAGCCGACGGCAGCGGTTGGGCAGTCGAGGGTTCGCTCATGGTCCGTCCTAGCTCACGGAATGGCTCGGCACATCGGGGCCGGCCGCCCCCATCTGCAGCAGCGCGAGCAACGTGGCCGCGCGGTCGGCATCGGCTGGCGCCTCCAGCAGCGCCTGCTTCTCCACCGGTTCGAATGGACAGGCCATGGCCAGGGTAATCACCAGTCCGTCGTCGGACAGGCTTCGGATCGCGTCCCAGTTCGCATCGACACCGCGGCGGCCAAAGTAGCCGCGCAGCGCAGCTAGAAGTTTCTCGCGTTCTATTTCGACAGGCGACCGGCTGAGGGCCAGATCCTCCGCGTAGCGGGAATAATCACCCCGTACCCGGCGGTAACCGTGGCGCATCCCGCATTCATGACCGACGGTAAAACGGATAATGCCGGTGAGCGTAACCAGGAGCCGGCCGTCGTCGGTTTCGCTGAATGAGGACAACCGTCCCATGCAACCGACGCGGTAAAGTCCTGGTTCGTCCGTTCCACCAGCCGCCTGTGGATCTGCCTGGACCATTCCGAACATGCGCCCGCGACCCAGGGAATCCTCGATCATCGCCAGGTAGCGCTTCTCGAAGATGTTCAGCGGCAGCTTGCCGCGCGGCAGCAACAACGCGCCGGTCAGCGGAAACACCGCGAATTCCGACGGCAGATCCTCAAGCTGCGGATGAAACGCTGCCATTCAGCTGAACAGCAGCGCTGAAAGCCGGCGACGGGCGCTGGCGGTCGCCGGATCCTCAAAGCCCCACGCCTCGAAGAACTTCAGCAACTGCAATCGGGCGGCCTCCTCATTCCAGGTGCGGGCGCGGCGAAGGATTTCCAGCAGGGCTTCGGCGGCTTCCTCTCGTTGCCCCATCGCGTTCAGCGCGGTTGCCAGGTCGTAGCGCGCCTGGTGGTCGGCGGGGTCAGCCGCCAATCGCCCCTGCAGCGACTGCAGTTGATCTTTTGCCTGCCGGCCCTCGCGTGCCAGTAACAGCGCACTGCGGGCGCCGGCGACCTCGGCATGTTCGGTGATCTTCTCCGGTACCTGCGACAGCGCCTCTTCGGCGGCTTCCTCCTGGTCCATCGCCATCAGGGCGCGGACCAGGCCGCCCCAGGCATCGCCGTTTTCCGGCTCCTCGCCCAACAGCGCGCTGAACAGCTCACCCGCCTGTTGCGCATCACCCTGTTCCAGCGCCGTCTTCGCTTCCGCCAACAGATCGGCGGTCGGCATCGAGCCCCCGGTCGATTTCAACAAGGCCTCGACGAAGCGCTTGACCTCGGACTCCGGCTGAGCACCCTGGAATATGTCGGCGATCTGGCCCTGCCAAAAGGCAGCGACCGTTGGCACCGACTGCATCGGCAGTCCGAGTTGTCCCAACTGGCGAACCAACGCCTGATTCTGGTCGATATCGATCTTGACCAGTTTCACTCTGCCGCCAGCGGCTTTGGTCACCTTCTCCAGCGTCGGGGTCAACTGCTTGCAGGGGCCACACCAAGTCGCCCAGAAGTCAACCAGGACCGGAATGGTCTTGGAGGCCTCGATGACGTCCTGCATAAAAGTCTTCTGGTCGCCGTTGACGATCATGTTGGTGGTCTCGCCGGTGGCGGTGTCAGGCGCAGCCTGGCCAATAATGTGATCCATGGGTCGTGGTTCCTGGTCGTCCTGATCGTTGACGTAGAGATGTAACCGACCTGCAAACAAACAAGCGGCTGTTTCGAGGCGGTTCAAACCTGTCGACCATGCCGTCTGAAGCCGCTATCGTCCAGAGGTTTGGCGCTTCGATCGTGACCGCTCACTCCAGGACATGCACCGAAGAGTATACTGAATCGGTGGAAACCGGCGCCCTCCGGGATCAGGCAATTCCCGATCAGGCTGCTTCCGCCAATACCAGTCGGCGGCGAGGCACAGCCTTGAGCGGCATCGCCGCATAAACATCCTTGACCGCTTCGGTCAACGAGACGCCAGCCAGCCCCGGCATCAGCTTGCGGCCAGCCTGCTCGAACAGGGGGCCGCTGCGTAGCAACAGCCGCATCTGCGTCGGCGGCATCCACAGCGCCGCGTCGCGACGCTCGACCCGGAACAGTCCCCCGGCTAGAAGCCGCCCCAGCTGCCCGGTCGAATAGGGCAGCCCATATCCGAACGGTGTGCTTTCACGGTAGGCCCAGATTCCGCTTCGGTTCGGCACCACGATGAGCAGACGGCCGTCGTCCTTCAAGACCCGCCAAACCTCGCGCAACATGCGACGCGCGTTCTCCGCCATCTCCAGCCCATGCACGAGCAGCACGCGGTCGAACATCAGATCGCCGAACGGCAGACTGTCTTCTTCCGCGGCGCATGACAGGTTGGCCACCCCTGGCGGCCAGCGCGCCGCACCCATCTGAGCAGGTGTCAGCGCGATACAATGTGTCGCCTGATCGCGCCAGAGGCGCAGGTAGGGCATCGCGTATCCCAGCCCAAGCACAGTCTCGTTGGGTGCCGAAGGCCACATCGCAAGCAGACGCTCGCGCAGGAGACGCGCTGTTACCGCGCCCCGCGCTGAACCATAGAATTCGGCGGCAAGGTGTGCATCCGCTGTCATCGCTGTTCTATAACACGTCCGGCGGTTTCCGATCGAATGAACGAGTGCTAGTATCCGACTGGTTGGAGCTCGCTCCGACGGTGGATTTCGGGTCTCGGCACGGGGTGCGTTCCGGCCCGGCAACCAGATCCGAACGATCCATCAAGCGAATGTCCGGCTCGGCAAACTGGGAGATTATTCATGACAGTTACAGCCTCCCCAATTCCCATCCTGAAGGATAACTACGCTTGGCTGCTGCGCGAAAGTGGTACCGGCGCGACCGCTGTTGTTGATCCCGCCGACGCCGACGCGGTGATCGAGGCAATCGAGAAGGCGGGTGGCCGGCTGGACATGATTCTGCTAACCCATCATCACGACGACCACATCGCCGGTGTCGATGACGTACGGGCGCGGTTCAAATGCCCCGTCGTGGGCGCCGCGGCCGACCAGCACCGGCTGCCAAAGCTTGATGAAGCGGTCAGGGAAGGCGATCCGGTCCGGCTGGGCGACGCGACCGCACAGGTCATCGACACGCCGGGCCATACCCGGGGTCAGATCAATTTCTTCTTCCCCGACGGCGATGTCCTGCTTTCGGGCGACACATTGTTCAGTCTCGGCTGCGGCCGCCTGATCGAGGGGACGCCACAGGAGATGTTCACCAGCCTGCGCAAGCTGGCAGCCTTGCCCGCCGATACGCTGGTCTGCTGCGGACATGAATACACCGAAAGCAACGCGCGATTCGCCCTCGCTGTCGATCCGGACAATGCCGCGCTGCATGACGTCGTCGGCAAGATCGAGCAATTGAGGGCCGCCGGTCAGCCCAGCGTGCCATCGATCCTGGGTGACGAACTGAGAACAAATCCGTTTCTCCTGGCACCTGACGCGACCAGCTTCGCAACTCTGCGTGCGAAGAAAGACAAGTTCTGAAGGGACGACCGATCGTGAAGTTGTATTACTCACCAACCAGCCCGTACGTCCGGAAGGTCATGGCCTGTGCGATCGTTCGCCACCTTGATGGCAGGATCGAGCAGCACGGGTGCGATCCGCATGCATCCCCCGCCGACCTGGTGGCGGACAATCCGCTGTCGAAAGTGCCTTGCCTGGTCACCGACGACGGACTGGCGCTATTTGGTAGCCAGTTGATCTGCGAATATCTCGACAGTCTGGGCGAGGAACTGCCGCTGTTTCCCGCGCATGGAGCACCCCGCTGGCGGGCCCTAAAGTTTCAATCCCTTGGCGATGGCATTCTGGACGCCGCGGTGCCCTGCCGCGGCGAACAGGGCAAGCCGAAGGAGGCCGCTCGGGATACCCAGATCGCCCGCTTCAAGACCGTCATCAGCCGAACGGTGGATATGCTTGAGGGCGATCCGCCGCAAAAGCATGTCGATATCGGGTCCATCACGGTCGCCTGCGCGTTGGGCTACCTGAACTTCCGTTTCGCGGCCGATGCATGGCGGACCGGGCATCCGAAGCTTGCGGCATGGTATGAAGCTTTCGCGCAAAATAGCGGTATCGCCGAAACCGCTCCCGCTTGAGGGCCTGTTCGACATTAATCGCTGCGAGATGTGTCGACCAAGCCGCAAGCCTACGTTTTGTCGGGCAGCTTTATCGGCATGCTGACGCACTCATCGCCAATGCTGCGCTAAAGCAGGAGCGCCCGGCTCAGCAGCGGCGATCATACGCGCAGTTCTCGAGCCTGCTTCATCAATCAGGTCATCGACTGAGCAGGTCTCCGGCAGGTCACGCCAGAACCGGACAGGTATGTGTCGTCTCATCAACCTTGGATTGCTTCGCGACGGGTTGAAGACAGCCGAATAGTACCGACGCCACCATTCCTCGACCGCATCGCCGGAGGCAGCATGCTCCCGCTGCAGTCCGGCCGCGAAGCGCGCGGTTGTTCGATCCCAATGCAGCGTCAGGTCCGGCGTCAGAATGGAAAACCGCATGTTGGCGAAGCGGTCGATGAAAAACCCGGAAGTTTTGCGCAGAACGCGATGGTGCGGTTCATACCAGGCAAGAAAAAGTGCAGCGTCCGGCTCATGAACCTCGCGGAATCGGACAAAGGCGGTCATTCGGTGCTGATCATGCCTGACCGCGGCAGCCATTCGCCGGAGGTGATGAACCAAGGGGTCGGCAGCCCTTTCCATCAGGCCTCGCTCGCCCTGGTCAAGCCGCCACAGCGCCTGGTAAAGCAGCGACCAGCGTTGCTCATCGCGGTGGCAAGCCACCCACTCCGCGAGGCAGGCGAACGAGCGCGGGATCGTGGTGATCTTTTCCTGGCTTGGCAGCGTTCCATTGAACAACGCGGGTTGGTGTTCGCTGCTCCAGATTATGTCCGCCGGCGCGGCATCGGCAGCCAGCAGTTTTCTGGCCGCGTGGCGGAATTCGTTCAGATCGTCAGGATGGCGGATGGTGACGGTGTAGGTCATCCGAAAAGTGAAAGCTGCCTGCCAGGTGCTGCAACGATCGTCCGCAGGTCGGATACGTCGAGCAGGCGGGTCGGGCGATGGTCAGCGGCGATCACGAACGGACGCAGGCGACGGATCGATCCGGTCAGCCGCTGCAGATCGTCCAATCGCAGCCGTCCGCTCAAGCGAGCCCGCAAGACCTGCCCAACGGAGCGGACTCCCAGACCGGGAACGCGCAGCAGCATCTCTCGATCGGCGGTGTTGACGTCGACCGGGAAACAATGCCGGTTGCGCAGCGCCCAGGCCAGCTTCGGGTCGATCTGTTCGTCAAGCATGTCGTCCTGAGTTCCCGCCAGGATCTCTGAAGCGGAAAATCCATAAAAGCGCATGAGCCAGTCGGCTTGGTAAAGTCGATGCTCGCGGCCGAGCGGGGCAGCCCGCGCGGGAAGTGCCGCGCTGGCGTCGGGAATGGGGGAGAACGCCGAGTAGTAGATCCGTTTCAGGCGAAACTTTCCATACAGGGCGGACGCGGTTTTCAGCATGACCGAATCGGTGCTGCTGTCGGCGCCGACAATGATCTGGGTGCTTTGGCCGGCAGGCGAAAACGGCGGCGCCTCAGGTTCGGTTTTTGACTGAGCTATACGCGTGCTCAGGTCTCCCATGGTGCGGTGGATCGACTGGATCTGCTTTTCCGGGGCGAACTGTTGCAGCCCCTCTTTTGTTGGCATCTCGATGTTGATCGAGAGCCGATCCGCATACAGCCCGGCCTGGGCGATAAGATCGGGGCTGGCGTCGGGGATTGTCTTCAGGTGGATGTAGCCGCGGAACGCGTGTGTCTCGCGCAGCGCCCTCGCGACCTGAACCAGGCTTTCCATGGTGTAGTCCGAGGATCGGATTATTCCTGAAGAGAGGAAGAGCCCCTCGATGTAATTCCGACTGTAGAACGAAAGGGTGAGATCAACGACTTCGGACACCGTGAAGCGGGTTCGCCGGACGTTGGAGGACCGCCGGTTGATGCAGTAGGCGCAGTCATAGACGCAGGCGTTGGTCAGCAGGATTTTAAGCAGCGACACGCAGCGCCCGTCGGGGGTGTAGGAATGGCAGATGCCGTTGCCGGTGCTGGAGCCCATGCCGCCGCTGTCGCGGGAGTGTCGCCGCGCGCCCCCCGAGGAAGCGCACGATGCATCGTATTTCGCAGCATCGGCGAGAATAGCCAGCTTATCCAGCACCGGAAGCGCGGGGGCGGAAACTGACGGAGCCGCGGACTGAAACCTCATGTTCCTGTTATGTTCGAAATTTCGTCGGTTGTCGAGGAGCCTACGCTGAAACTATCAGCGATATTGTTTTAGCCCCGTTGTGCCAGCCCCGTTGTGCCAGCCCCGTTGTGCCAGCCCCGTTGTGCCAGCCCCATTGTGCCAGCCCCGTCGAGGCCGCCCTGGTGTGTCTTCCCAGGTGGGCCCTCCTAATGTGTCCGCCCCCGTCCTGTCTTCGCCTGCAGTGCGTCGATCATCTTTGATGCTTCGGCCTTGGAAAGCCGCGGGTCGAACGTCTCGCCCGCTTCCTCGCAAAGGGTCTTCAGGTAGGACGTTTGTGCGCCGGTCATGGACTCCGCACCGGTGGTCCAGTCGTCAGGTTCCTTCTCGGTATTCGATGGGGTTGCGGGATCAGGTTGATTTTTTGGATTGTCGCTCATGGTCCCGAAACGCCCGCGATCCTGATTTGTTCCAAGTGACCCACATTAAATCGACCAAATCAGTATTCAAATTGATAGGTCAGGCCGACGCTGGCCGCATCCGCGCTGCTGGTGCTGCCCGTCGCCGAGGTTGAGCCAGAGCCGGCGGTGGTTTCCAGCTTCAGGCCCTTCGCCAGATCCACCTGCACCGTCGCTTGGGTGCCGGTGCCCGAGGCACTCTGCTGGGCGCCGATATAAACGCCCCGCGCGATATACTTCCCCGCCTGAAGCGTCGGATTGCCTGCGCTATTGCTGCCGACGGACAAACGGTCCAGCCCCAGTCCGCCGCGCAGGCTCGCCAGCGGATCATACCCTGACGTCGCGCCTGACAAGGTTGCCAGCGCCGACGCGATCTCGGCCAACTGCAGCGGGCTCAGTTTCGACGTGCTGGTGTTGAATAGAAGCTGCGCCAGGATCTCGTCCTGCGGCATGGGCGGAATGCTCGACAGGGTGATCTTCGGATCTTTCGCGGTGCCGCTGACGGTCAGCGTCGCGACCAGCGCGGAGGTGGTCGAGGTGGCGATGAAATGGAGCGCCGGGTCGGAGATCGCGGCGCCGGCGAAGTTGACCGAACCCTCGGTGAAGTTGAGCGTGGTCCCGATGATGCTGAGGGTGCCCTGGCGCAACTGGAAACCACCGCTGGGGATCGGCGCAGCCGTCGTGCCGCCAATATGGATCTTGCCACCAAGTTCCGCGTATAGGCCGCGGCCGCGGATGAACACCTGCTCCGGCGCGCTCAGCGTGAGGTTAAGGGCGATCGTCAAAGCCGGTTTGGTGGATGGCGGCGGGGGCGGCGGCGCATTCGCGTCACGCACCGGCAGCACCGCCACGGACGCTGGCAGCTTGTCCGGTATCTGGATATCCGCGTGCCTTATGTGCAGCGAGCCAGCGGCGAGAAGGTTGCTCGTCAGGTTGCCGCTGACCGTCAGGTTGGCGTCGACCAGTGCACTCATGAGGGTACTGTTGACCGGCTTGGCGTTGTCGGCGGTGAAATGGAGATCCACCGGCATGGCGCCCGCCAAGCCGATCGAGCCGCTGCCGCCTAATGTTCCCGGGGCGGCCTTGCCGCTGAAATGCGTCAGCCGGATGGTGTCGCCCTGGGCCTGGACCGTGGCGGAAAGGTCGGTGATGTGGGCGCCCAGGGCGTAATCGGTCACATCGCCTTTGCGCAGGTCAGCGGTTCCGCGAACCTGTGGAGCGGCCGGCGTTCCGGTTACCGTTGCAGCCAAGTCTACCTCCCCCCTGGCGCGCCGTCCTTGGGCTGACAACAAGGGATCCAGCATCGCAAGGTCCACGAAACCGTTGGTCTTCAGGTCCATGTGGCCGGTTTTCGACAACGGGGCCGATCCGATGACCGATAGATGTGAAGGACCCGCGTTCAACCTGGTGTCGATCCTGGCGGAGGTGCCGAGCAGGTCAACCTTCGAGACGAGGTTGGCGACAGGCAGCGCCTGACCCGCGCCCTGCCGCTGTCGCAAGCCAGTCGCGGTCAGCCGGATCGATCCTCGCGGTCGTGCGGGGGTGCCGGTCAAATGCGCTTCCGCGCCGATGACGCCGTCTGCCGCATAGGCCGGGTTGACGATCGCGGCGACATCGGCGGGCAGGTTTTTCAGCGTGGCATTCAGGTCAAGTGTCTGGCCAACGGAGCCGGCAACGGCCAGCACGGCTTGCCGGAAGCCCAGCCGCAGATGGTCGATCGCCACGCCGTTGGCAAACCCGATCTTGACCGGGCCTAGCAGTTTCAAGGCCTGCTGCTTCCAGCTTGCCTCCATCTTAACAAGTGCGAGGGCGCGGTGCTGTGCGTCCAGGGTGCCGGCGGTGTTGAGCTTCACCGGCCCGCCCGCCACATCGGGTGCATTGGCGCCGACGGTGAGCGCGATGGCGTCGAGTGGCCCCTTGGCGGTCACGCGGGCCGAAATCGCCTTGGCGGTTCCGGCCGAGACGCCATCGGCTGTGAAGCGCCCATCCACCGCCGGATGTCCGTTCGGGTCGCTGACCGTCGCGTTCAGCACCGCCTTGTTGATTGCCGCCGTCCCTGGGATCCTGGCGTCGTGTAGCTTGACCGTCAGCACCGCTGCCTGGTCATTCGACTGGAAGGTTGCCGCTGCCGCTCCGGCCAATGGGCGGCCTAGCAGTGGCGCGAAGTCGGCGAGGCGCTCGAGGTCAATGTGCAACGTGCCGGTCGGAATGACCGCCGGCGGGGTCAAGCTGACGTCGCCGCCGGCCTGCAGCGATTTCCATGCAGCCTGGCTGATGATGACGTGGGTGGTACCAGCCACCTTGTCCGCCGTCAGAGCCAGGGACAGCGGCGAATCCAGCAAGGATCCGTCGGCGGTGATCTTGGCATGCGGGGCGTTGGGCAAACCGGTGGCGTCAATATTTGCCGTCAGATGGCCTGACGTGAACCCTTTGGCCGCCAGGTCGGCGCCGACGTCGGCCTGCACGGCAAGATCATCCAGCGGACCGCTGGCGTGTCCCTTGACATCCATCCGGCCGGCCACATTGGGCTGGACGGCTGCCAAGTCGGCAAGGTCGACGGTCCAGTCGGCGTCGATCACCTTGTTGGCGATGCCGCCCTGCGCCGTGACATGCAGCGCCTTGCCGGCGACGGTCAGGTGAGAAAGCTTTATGTCACCGCCGTGCATCGAAGCCAGAAGATCGATCTGACCATCATCGCCGATCAACGCGGGCACCGGGGCCTGGCCACCGGTGATCGCGACCCGCCCTTTGACGGCGGCGGTGATGGTGTCACCTTGTTTCTCGGCCTGAACATCAAGATCGGTGCTGCCGCTGATCGCAGTGCCGGCCATCGCCGCGAGGGGTGTCAGGTCCGGCAGCACGATATGCGCCTTGACCTGCTGCCCGCTGCCAAGATGGGCGGTGCCGTCAGCCGAGAGCAAGGGATGATGCAATGCGAAGCTGACCGGACGCTCCGGCGCATCCAGCACGGCAGACCCATCAAGGGTGATCGGAGCGGCGGCGAAGATGTCCGGTTTGGGTCCGGGCACATGCAGGTCTTGCACCATCGCATGCAGATCAACCTGACCGGCGTTCCCCGTGATGTTCGCGGCCAGCGCGCCGATGCTGGCGCCCGCCGCGGCCAGCTTGTCAATCTTGATGACCCCCTTCACGTCGGGCTTGGTGAACGGACCGAGCACCGCGGCATTCACCTGCACTGACTGCCACGAGACGCCAGGTGCTGGTGCCATGGCGGGGGCTTGCGCCTTGACCGTCAGGTCGGCGGCCTCGTGTTCAGTATCGACGGTGCCGGACGCGGATGCGGTCAGCAAACCCGCGGTGATCGCCACCTGTGTGCCCAGCGCATCCCGTGGACCGTCAACAGACCCATGAATCGTAATCGCGCCCAGGTCGGGAAGATGAGCGACACTCGAGATTAAACCCTTCGCCGGCTCGTCGACGTCGACCTTCGCCTGGATCAGGCTGGGTGTGAGATGGCCGTTGAGGGCGTAGTGTCCCGGGCTGTCGAGGCGCCGAGCACCCAGCTGGATCGTGCCATCAGCCATCGTCTTGAGGTCTGCTGACCCGTCCAGCGCCAAGGTCGCGGCGGTGCCGGCGACCGGCGCGCCGATTATCGCCTTGGCGATATGAAGATGCCGCAAATCGACCTGTACAGGCAAACTGAACGATCCACTGCTGCTGGTCTTCTTGCTCTCCGACACCGGCAGCCGGCTGAACTCCAATTGATCGGCCTGCAGGCGGTCAATCAGCGCGGTTCGTTGCAACAACTTCAGTGGTGACCAGTCGAGTGCCAGATCCGTAATCGTCACATAGGGACCCTTGGCATCCGACACCTGGATCTGGTGCACCCGCAGATTATCGGGAAACCGGCCGGTCAATCCTTTGATGTCGACCATGCCGCCGGTCAGGCTGGCAATCTCGCTCTCGATGAAACGGCGGCCTGGTCCCGTGTTGGCGCCGATCAGGATGGCCGCGACCGCGACAACCAGGACCCCGATCAGGGCCAACAGGAGGCCGGCGCTCCATTTCAGCGTTCGCCGGATCAAAACGCCTGTCCGATGCCGACATACACATCCAGTGAATCCCCGCCCGGCAGCTTGTTCAAGGGGACAGCGACATCAAGCCGGATCGGACCGATCGAGGTATAATAGCGCGCGCCTAGGCCGGCACCCGCGTGATAGTTGCTGGTAAAAGGCGCGCCGTTTTCACTGACCTGACCCACATCCACGAACGCCACAACTCCGTAGCTGCCAAGGAAACGCTGGCGCAACTCCACGGTTCCGGTCGAGATCGCGGTGCCGCCGACCGGCTTGCCGTCAGGAAATTGCGGGCCCAGCGACTGGTAGCGATAGCCGCGGACGGTCGCGCTGCCACCGGCATAAAACCGCTGGTCGGGCGGCAGGCCGAACACGCCGGAGCCATAAACCTTGCCCACCAGGCCGCGCAGCGCCACGACGCTGTGGCCGTCGCCGGACAGGTCGAGATAGGTCGACCCCGCCAGCTGCGCGATAAAGAAGGTCGTACTGGGGGTGCCAAGCGACTCCGTGGGCGTGATCGAGAGGCCGGCGCGAATACCGGAGGTCGGGTCCAGCAGGCTGGTGGTGCTGTCGTATCTCAGGCTGGCGGGGATGCCGACCAGATTGTAATGCCGCGTGATGCCCTCTTGGACGATGGATTCCTGCTCGCCTGAGAGGCCTAGGCTGCCCGTCCAATAGCGCGACAATTTGCGATTGATCGCGATCTTCTCCAGCAGCGCTGTCTGATCGTAGGCCTGCAGGCTCTGCTTCAGTCCCGTCAGGTCGAGTTCCAAGGTCTGGTCGCGCACCAGGAAGTCCGGTTTGAGAAACTGCGCCCCGACCGAATAGCCGGGCTTGACCACGGCGTCGCCGCCAAGGTTGGCAGATGCGGTGAGATTGAGCTGCTCGGCATTGCCGAACAGGTTGCGGTCGTGCCAGCCGGTGGTGAAATTCAAGCCCAGATCGGTCGAATAGCCGAAGCCGAGGTCCACCGCGTGAAGCGGTCGTTCGGTCAGATCGAACTTGATCGGCAGCTGTCCGTCGGCGTCGACCGCGGAAGCCGGCTCGACGCGGACGACCGAAAACACCCCGATCGATGCCAGATCCTGCCGAGCTTTCTCGATCGTCTGAGGACTATACTGCTCGCCCTGATGAAGCAGCAGGCGTTTGCGGACAAAGGACTCGTTCATGTCCTTCAAACCGCTGATGCTGATAGGCCCGATCGTCGCCTTCGGACCGGCTTCAGGCCGGAAATCGATGTCCAGGGTATTCTGATCGGGATGCAGGATGGCGACCGGCGTGGGAACCTTGGCCAGCGGATATCCATCCTCCTGCAGCGCATTCAGCAGTTGCCCCTGAGCCGCCAACACCTCGGACGCCATGGCCGGCTGACCCGACTTCAGATTCAGGTGGGCCGGAATATCGGGGGGGACCTGAGTCGAAATCGTAACGGTGCCGAGCTTGAAGCGGGGACCCAGATCGAAAGCAACATTGACCTTCAACGGCGGCTTCGCCGGAGCCTGGCTGATGATCGTGGGTAGCGTGGGCTGACTGAGTTGGTGACCATCGATCGTCGTGCTGACGGTAGCCTTGTAGTAACCAAAGCTGTTCAGCGCGGTGGTAAATCGTTGCTCGTCCTGACGCGCCCTTTCGGTCAGGCCGAAGCCGCCCACCGGGGCCGTCTTCTGCAGTGACATCAGCGTTGAACTGCCGTTGAGGGCGGCATCCAGGGCACTGTTGCCGGTTGGCTTAAGCGTGACCGCATAAGGCTGCGGATCGGCAGCCCGCGAGCGCCCGATCAGCGTTACTCCGGTTAGCATGGCAGAACAGAAGGCAAGCCACCGAACGGTGGGAGGGATCATTGTCCGGAGGCGGGGCATGTCGGCAACCTAGCTTAATCTTGCGCCGGACGGTGTCGTTGATCAGTCACGCTTACGCTAGTGTTCCGTCACGTCCCAAGCGTTATCCCGTTCCCAGGAGTTACTCAAATCGCGATACGCAACGACTTGGCATTTGATCCGGACAAAGGACATTCGCGCCCTCGACCCAGCCTGCTGGCGGATCCAGATCGCTCACCGGGTTTTCTGCTGCAACTGCCGAAGGGTCGTGACGGGTGGCTCATTGGCCGCCGGGTCCGGGTGGCGCGCCGGGCCTTTGCCATCCTGGCATGGACGTTTCCGGCGATGCTCATCCAGTCCTGCTGTCTGCTGCTGCCCGGCTCTGCGAAGGTTGTCTTCGCCCGCTGCTACTGGGCGACGTTCGCTCGCCTGATCGGGGTCAAGGTGCGCGTTATCGGAACGCCGGCGGGACGGGTGGAGGGGCGGCCGATCATCTACGTGTCGAACCACTCCTCATGGGTCGATATCCCTGTCATCGGCGGGGTTCTCGATGGCTGCTTCATCGCCAAGAGCGACGTGGCGACCTGGCCGGTGATCAGGACGATCGCTCGGCTGGGACGGACGGTGTTCGTGTCAAGATATCGGGCGTCGACCGGCAAGGAGCGCGATGCCATGCGCGCGGTGCTGCAGGCAGGCGATAATCTGATCCTGTTCCCGGAAGGAACCAGTTCTGACGGATCCCGGGTCTTGCCGTTCCGGACCGCTTTCTTCGCGCTCGCCGAAGCGAGGTCAGGCGAAGATCCGGCCAGGGTGCCGCTTATTCAGCCGCTGTCGGTGGTGTACGACCGCCTGGGCGGTTTGCCGGCGGGACGGGCCTGCCGCCCGGTGTTCGCCTGGTATGGCGACATGGACATCGCCTCGCATTTCTGGCGGCTGGCCCAGCACGTCGGGCTGCGGGCCACTGTGCTGCTGCACGCCCCGCTCGATCCAGCCTGCTTCGATGACCGGAAGGCGCTATCGAAGGCGGTCTGGCAGATCGTTGCTGATGGCGCATCGACCTTGCGGCAGAACCGGCCAGCGCAACCGCTGGATCTGGCTAAGCGATTAGCTTCATCCCCACCGAGGAATGAGGGGGCCTTGGTATGAGCGTCCGCGTTCGAGGCGGTGGTGGTGCACCCAGATATGGCCGCTGCCGCTGAGACAACGCCCGGTGGAGTCGCTGCCGGTGAGCTCGCTGCCGGTGGCCGCTGAAGGCGGGAGCATTATCCGGATCACCTGGTCTTCACCAGCCGATGCTGTTTGCGACCGGCCGACAGCTTGATCGCGCCGTCCTGGAGCAACGCGGCATCGATCACCTGTGCCTCCTCGGCAACCGCGACATCGTTGACCTTGGCACCACCGCCCCGGATCAGCCGCCGCGCCTCGGCGTTGCTGGCGGCCAGACCCGCGAAAACGAACAGGCGGAACGCCGGAATGCCGGCCTGAAGCTCCGCTGCCGCTACCATCACGCTCGGCAACGTCGCCGCGGCCTCGCCTTGCTCGAAAGCGCGGCGCGCGGTTTCGGCAGCAAGTGCGGCCTGTTCGGCGCCATGGGCGAGGGCAGTGGCTTCGGTCGCCAGGCGTTTCTTCGCCTCGTTGATCTCCACCCCGCGCAGCGCCTCGAGACGCGCGACCTCTGGCAACGACACATCGGTGAACAACCGCAGGAACCGACCCACGTCGCCGTCCTCGGTGTTGCGCCAGAATTGCCAGTAGTCATATGCGGAAAGCCGATCTGCGGTCAGCCAGATCGCGCCCTGTGCCGTCTTGCCCATCTTGCCGCCCGACGCGGTGGTGATCAGCGGCGTGGTCAGACCGTAGACCGGCTTCGCGTCGGTGCGCCTGGTCAGTTCGATACCGGCGACGATGTTGCCCCACTGATCGGATCCGCCGATCTGCAGCGTGACCCCGTGGCGGCGGCTGAGCTCTCGGAAGTCGTAGCTTTGAAGGATCATGTAGTTGAACTCAAGGAACGTCAGCGGTTGCTCGCGCTCCAGCCGCAACTTGACCGAGTCAAACCCAAGCATGCGGTTAATGGTGAAATGGACCCCGACCTCGCGCAGCAGCGGGATGTAGCCTAGCGTGTCCAGCCAGTCGGCGTTGTTGGCCAGCATGGCCTCGGCCGGCCCCTCACCAAAGCGCAGGAACGGCGTGAAGCAGCGGCGGATGCCGGCCATGTTCGCGGCGATGGTCGCGTCGGTCAACAACTGGCGGGACTCGTCCTTGCCGGACGGATCGCCGATGCGGGTTGTTCCCCCGCCCAGCAGCACGACCGGTTTATGTCCAAATTTCTGCAGCAGGCGCAGGATCATGATCTGCACCAGGCTGCCGACATGCAGGCTGTCCGCCGTGCAGTCAAAGCCGATATAGGCACAGATCGTGCCGGCCTGCATGGCGACTCGCAAGGCGTCGGTGTCGGTGCATTGAAAGACGAAGCCGCGGGCGGTGGCTTCGTCAAGGAAACAGCTGGTCGTCATCGTAATTAACCCGTATCTTGCGAACGATGCGGGTTATCACACAGCGGGGCGAGGGCAAATGCCGCGAACGATCGGCCTGATGAGTGGAACTTCGCTGGATGGGGTGGATGCGGCGTGGCTCGAGACCGACGGGATGACCGTCGCGCGGTTTGGACCGTCGCTGACCCTGCCTTATGACGATCGGCTCCGTCGGGACCTGCGCCGCATCCTTGATCTCGCGCCAACGCTCAGGTCTGACGATCAACGGCTGCTAAACGCCATCGACCGGCTCACCGACTATCACGTCCGGGCGGCCCAAGCGCTCGGCGAGGAGGCGGATCTGGTCGGCTTCCACGGACAAACGATCCTGCATCAGCCGCATCAAGGGCGCACGTGGCAGATTGGCGATGCCGAGTCTCTGGCTCGCCGGCTAGGCGTGCCGGTGGTGCACGATTTCCGGTCGGCCGACGTCGCCGCCGGAGGACAAGGCGCTCCTTTGGCGCCGGCGTTCCACAGCGCGCTGGCTGCGGGTCTTCCGAAGCCCCTGGCCGTGTTGAACATCGGCGGAGTCGCCAATGTCACCTGGATCGGCAATGAGGGCGCTCTGCTCGCTTTCGACACCGGGCCAGGCAACGGACCTATCGATGACTGGGTGCACCGCCATACCGGCCACGCCTTCGACCGGGATGGTGCCCTGGCTGGTTCCGGAACGCCATCACCGGACGCCGTTGCTCGGCTGCTAGCCCATCCCTATTTTGTCAGACCGGGCCCAAAGTCGCTGGATCGACTCGATTTCGCGCAGGCGCTGGCCGAAAGTGGGATGACCGACCTTTCAACGGCCGACGGCGTCGCCACGCTTACCCATTTTGCCGCTGCCGCTGCCGCTGCCGCCGCTGCCCGCTTTCCCGAGCCGCCACGACAATGGCTGGTGAGTGGTGGCGGACGCCATAACCTGACGCTTATGGGCGCGCTGCGGCAAGCTACCGGCGCGCCAGTCGAGCCGGTTGAATCGGTAGGTTGGGACGGCGACGCCCTGGAGGCGCAGTGCTTCGCTTTCCTGGCAGCCAGGGTATCAGCCGGGCTGCCGCTGAGCTTCCCATCGACGACCGGCGTGCCGGCACCGATGCGAGGGGGGCGTCTTGCGACGCCGATGTCTTGTTCCTGACTAGGTGATTCGAACCAGTCTGGCGACCAGACAGACCCCGTGGTTCGCGCCGGCTTCATCTCATCCGTAAGCGCCTAAGAATGCTGTCTCACGATTGATCCGATTAGTCCGCCCCTTAGTCCGCCGCCAGGGCCATTTGCTTTCTGGCGATCGCCTTCCCGCAAAAGTCGTCGACCGCTTCAGAGACTGTATCCGCTTCGTTCGCGAAAACGTGATCAGCACCTTCCACGACACGATAGTCCACGTGGACGTTCTTTTGCGTATTCAGCTTGTCGACCAATTTGCGAACAGCCGATTCCGGGACAAGTTCATCCGCATCGCCGTGCAGCATCAAGCCACCGCACGGGCAAGGGGCAAGGAACCCGAAATCGTAATGATTGGCGGGTGGCGCGACACTAACCCATCCCGATATCTCCGGCCGGCGCATCAACAGCTGCATCCCGATGAAGGCGCCAAATGAATAGCCAGCGATCCAGAGGCCGCCGTGGCCCGGATTAACCGCCTGCATCCAATCGAGCGCCGCGGCGGCGTCGCCAATCTCGCCGATCCCGCCGTCGTAGCGGCCCTGGCTGCGCCCGACACCGCGAAAGTTGAAGCGCATCACCGAACAACCAAGCTTTTGAAAAGCCTGATACATCGAGTAGGTGATGCGGTTATTCATGGTCCCACCGTGCAGCGGATGAGGGTGCAAGATGAGCGCCACAGACGCGCCTGATTCCTTTGAGTGATGATAACGACCTTCAAGCCGACCATCAGGACCGGCAAACATTACCTCGGGCATGGCAATACGAAACCTGTTTCCTGTCCCACCAGCAAAGCATGAGCCGAAACCACCGCGGCTTCGCCCACCCTTGCTGGACCTACGAGATGTTGCGGACCTGGATAGTGACCATTTCGTCCGCATGAACCTTGATTAAATAGGAACGCAATCCCCTTATTTCAGTTCCATGGCATCAGATCAAACCATCAATTGTTGACCGCCGCCATCACTAATTTAGAATAGACTCGGAGCGTCATGTCGTGTCGCGCTGTTTCCAAAGATTGATTTGTCTCGTCAATCGTAACGAATTGCCAGCTAGGCCGGGTGGCCTTCACAAGTTCATCAACCTATACGCCATCTGGCGGAGCCGTTCATTAAAGGAATCTCACACCGCCTTCATGTTCGTGTGTAGCGCCAGTAGAGGCGAATGCAGAACCGCGTCGGTACATTTTTCTCTTGAACCCAACAGGTTTCAGAACGGCATAGCAATGATGCTGGATCGTCAACTTTAGCAACTTGGATTGTCCCTCGTTAGCCGACCAAATCCGGCCGCCGTGTGGGATCGGATTCGCTTCACCGCCAGCAGCCCGCTGGTCGCCAAAATGGCGGGTCGGTGTGGCCCGAACGCGCTCGAACGCCGGCTTGGGGGCAATTATCAGGCTGGCATGCCCGGTTTGCCGCTGTCGGCTGACCAGAGACACCATCTCATGACCAGCGAGGGTGAATTCGACAATGAATGAGCTGCGTTACCTGGACGCCAATGCGACGCAACCTCTGCGTCCCTCTGCGAGAAACGCCGTCTTTGCCGCATTCGAGGTGGTTGGCAATCCGTCATCGATCCACCAGTCGGGTCGCGCTGTGCGATGCATCATGGAGGATGCCCGCGAGACGATCGCCCAGACGTTTGGCGCCCAACCACAGCATGTCGTGTTCACTTCAGGCGGCACCGAGGCTGACGCCGCGGCGGTCCATGCCCTGGTCGGGCGGCGTCGTCTTATCATAAGTGCGATCGAGCATGACGCCGTGCGCGCCGCTGCCGCCGAGGCCGCCCGGTTGGCGGCCGTGAATGCTCTCGAAGCGGCGGACGCGCCCGCCGTGGTTCCGGTCAACCCGGACGGCGTGGTCGATCTGCAGGCTCTTGACCGGCAGTTGAGCGACGGCATCGCATCGCTGGTATGCCTGATGCTCGCCAACAACGAGACCGGGGTCATCCAGCCGGTTCAGGAGGCCGCCGCGATCTGCCGGCGGCACGATGCGTTGCTGCATGTGGACGCGGTGCAAGCCGCGGGACGGATGCCCGTCAACCTGAACCTGCTGGGCGCGCACAGCCTGGCGATCTCGTCGCACAAGTTGGGGGGACCAACCGGGGTGGGCGCTTTGCTGCTGGCGCCCGACGCGCCGTTCGCGGCGCCGCTGTTCAGGGGCGGCGGCCAGGAACGCGGCCGGCGCGGTGGAACCCCGCCGGCAGCGCTGATCGCCGGCTTCGCGGCGGCTGCCCGATCGAGCGAGGCGGACGATCAGATCTCTCTGGCCCGGCTGCGCGACAGCGCCGAACAGGCCGCGATCGCCTGCGGCGCCATCGTCTGCGGCGATCCGCGTCATCGGCTGCCGAATACCACCTGCATCGCCCTGTCAGGGATCATGGCCGGCACCCAGGTGATCGCCCTCGACCTGGAGAAGATCGCGGTCAGCGCCGGTTCGGCGTGCAGTTCGGGCAAGGTGCAGACCAGTCATGTCCTGCATGCGATGGGTCTCGGGGCGCTCGCCGGACAGGCCATCCGCGTCTCGTTGCCGTGGAACGCGACCCACACCGACGTCGATGCCTTTTCCAGCGCCTATCAGCGCGTGGCCGCGCGGCTTCGCCGCACACTGGCATCCCCCACTCTCGCACCCCCCATTCCGGCACCCCGCACCCTGGCACCACAGACGCCGTGGACCTAAATTGTGCCCCATGAATACGATGCCACCGCGCCCCAACCAGCCCGTGTATCTCGACAACCAGGCGACAACGCGGTGCGATCCGCGGGTGGTTCAGGCGATGCTGCCGTTCTTCTCCGAAGGGTATGGCAACCCGCACAGTGTCGAGCACGGGATGGGTCGTGATGCGGAAGCGGCCGTCGAGGCCGCGCGTGCACGGGTCGCGAGCTTGATCGGTGCCGGGACCCGTGAGGTCATTTTCACCTCCGGTGCCACCGAGGCCAACAACATCGCGATCAAGGGAGCCGCGCGCTTCGCCGCCGGCATGGGCGATACGCGGCGTCGGATCATCACCGTCGAGACGGAGCACAAATGCGTCCTCGAAGCGGTCGCCGATCTCGCCGCCGAGGGGTTCGAGCCGGTCGTCCTGCCGGTGCGACCCGATGGCTTATTGGACCCTGACGCGCTGCGCGCCGCGTTAGCCACACCGACCCTGCTGGTCAGCGTGATGGCGGTCAACAACGAGACCGGCGTGATCCACGATCTGGCGGCACTGGCGACGATCGTGAAGGACGCCGGTGCCCTGTTCCACTCCGATCTGGCACAGGCGCTGGGCAAGATCCCGCTCGACCTCACCGGCTGGAAGGTCGATCTGGCGTCGATCAGCGGCCACAAGCTATATGGCCCCAAGGGCATCGGCGCGCTGTTCGTCCGCCGCCGTCCCCGCGTTCGGTTGGCACCGCTGTTCTCGGGCGGGGGGCAGGAGAGGGGGCTCCGCTCCGGCACGTTGCCGACCCCGCTGATCGTCGGCCTGGGCGAGGCTTGCCGCTGGGCGGCGCAAGACATGGCTGCGGAAGCCCAGCGAATCGACGACCTGCGGGCCGGGCTGCTGGAGCGGCTGCGGCACGCTATTCCGGGGATCCGGATCAATGGCAGCGTCAAGGCGCGGATCGCCGGGAACCTGAACCTGACCTTTCCGGCAGCCACCGCGGCCGCGCTGATGGATGCGGTGCCGGCGCTGTGCGTTTCCACCGGTTCGGCCTGCTCGTCTGCCGCGATCGAGCCGTCCTACGTGCTTCGAGCGCTTGGCCTGTCTGATCATGAGGCGGCTCGGACCTTGCGCATCGGGATCGGACGCTTTACCTCCGCCGCCGATGTCGATTACGCCGCTTCGGCCCTGGCAGCGGCTCATGCCGCTTTTGAAGCCGCCCATCCTGATATGCTGCACAAGGCCTGATCCGTATGCCCCGCACGACGTTCCCCAATGCCTAGAATGATTTTTATCGAGCGCGATGGGACCCGCCGCGAGGTCGACGCGCCGATCGGCCTGTCAGTGTTGGAGATCGCCCATAAGCATGGAGTCGACATCGAAGGCGCCTGCGAGGGCTCGCTGGCCTGTTCGACCTGCCACGTCATCGTCGATGCAGCCTGGTTCAGGAAGCTGGAGAGCCCGACCGAGGATGAAGAGGACATGCTGGATCTGGCCTTCGGTCTGACCCAGACCTCGCGCTTGGGGTGCCAGATCGTGATGACGTCCGCGCTCGACGGCCTTGTGGTGACGTTGCCGGCCGCGACCCGCAACGCCCAGAGTTGAGAACGGGGCGCTGAGCGTGCGCGTCCTGGTTGCCATGTCGGGTGGCGTTGACAGCAGCGTTGTCGCCGGTTTGCTGCACGAAGCCGGGCATGAGGTCATTGGCGTGACCCTGCAGCTCTACGACCATGGCGCCGCGACCGGCCGCAAGAGCACCTGCTGCGCGGGCCAGGACATCTACGACGCACGCCGGGTCGCCGATCGTCTGGGCATCTCGCACTACGTCATTGATGCCGAGGAGCGATTCGCCCGATCCGTGATTGACCCGTTCGCCGACGGCTACGCCAGCGGCGAAACACCGGTGCCGTGCATCCGCTGCAACCAGTCGGTGAAATTCGCGGATCTACCCATCCTGGCCCGCGAGTGGGGTGCTGAACGACTCGCGACCGGTCATTATGTCCGTCGCACCGAGGGGCCGGATGGCGCCGAACTGCACCGCGCCGCCGACCCGGCGCGGGACCAAAGCTGGTTCCTGTTCGCGACGACGCGCGCGCAGCTCGAGATGTGCCTGTTCCCCCTCGGCGACATGGCGGACAAGACCGTCGTGCGCGCTGTCGCCCATCGTCTTGGATTGCGGGTGGCGGACAAGCCGGACAGCCAGGACATCTGCTTCGTGCCAACCGGTGCCTATACGGATGTCATTGCCAAACGCCGTCCCGACGCCCTCGAACCGGGCCTGATCGTCACCACCGAGGGACGTGTTGTCGGCAGCCACGACGGCATCGCCCGCTATACTGTCGGGCAGGGCAAGCGGCTCGGGGCGGCGGCAGTGGTGCATGGCCAGCGCCAGGTCGTCGTCGCCAGTGAACCGGCCCTACGGCGCATCATCGTGGGACCGCGTGGGACAGGAACACGAAGCATACCGCTTCGCGACGTCAGCTGGCTGATCCGCGGGCCGACCGATCAACTTCGGTGTTCGGTGAAGCTGCGCGCGCGGGAGGCGCCTCGCGCCGCGGTTGTCCATGTCTCAGCCGCCACCACCACGGTCACCCTGATGAACCTGCCCTGCCGGCGCCCGGTCAGGCCTGTGCCTTTTATCTTGGCGACCGCGTCCTGGGCGGCGGCATCATCACCCGCGCCGCCGCGGAACCGCCTGGCGCGCCGGTCTGACCGCGCCAGGCGGCCACGGACCCCGGCGCCGCCGCAGGCTTGACCGCCTGCCAGCCTGCGTGCACATCCCGCTCTGCCAGACAGCTGGACGGCCGCTGCCAACGGGGTGATCCCGTTGGTGGAGGAAAGTCCGGGCTCCACGGAAACACGGTGCCGGCTAACGGCCGGCGGAGGCGACTCCAGGGACAGTGCCACAGAAAACAAACCGCCCGTGCAAGGTCGGCCTGCGCAAGCAAGCTGGCCCCGCGGGCAAGGGCGAAACGGTGCGGCAAGAGCGCACCGCGCTTCTGGTGACAGGAGCGGCATGGTAAACCCCACCGGGAGCAAGACCGAATAGGGGCGGCTGTATTGTAACGGCCTTTACAACCGTTATAATTGCGGGAATGTTTCCGTTCCGCCGCCCGGGTTGGTCGCGCGAGGCGCCTCGAAACAGGCGTCCCAGAGGAATGGTCGTCCCGTCCCGTCAAGGGACGGACAGAACCCGGCTTACAGGCTGTCTGGCAATTTCATATAGACAATGTTCCTATTTCATACCGTTCCGGTTGCATGGGTCCCGGCCCCTGCCGGATAAATACCCCACAAAGTTGTCCACAGGAACGAAACACGAATAGTGGCCCGAGACAGAATTGGCTTGGGGTGAATCGGTATAGCACCAGTAAGTGATTGACGAAGCCGGGAAAGTTCCGGTCAAGCCGGTCAGTAAAGGACAAATTTCTTTGACCTCCCAATTCTTCCCATGCTATCCCATGCCTACCCACGGTGGACCACCATCCACAGGGCGGCGAAACGGGATCGAGCCCAATGGAACTCGATCCCACCATCACCGCATGTGTGCCTGGATCACTCACGGAAAAAGCGCCTGGCAGGGAAGGCAGACGGCTCCGGATGGCGTTTTTCATCGGCACGCACCAGAACAAGCTGGACGCCAAGGGGCGGGTGTCGATCCCTGCGCAATTTCGTTCTGTTCTGAAAAAGATGAGCCATGCGGGAGAGGGCGCCGCGGTCGCAACGATGTACCTGCGCCCGTCCCACCAGAACCCATGCATCGAGGGATGGAGCGAGCTCGGTTTCGAAGCGCTCAGCAAGCCGCTGGCGGAAGGCTTCACGCAGTTCAGCCAGGAGCGGGAGGATTTTCTGCTCGCCCTGTTCGCCGACGCCTGTACCATGGAAACCGATAAAGAGGGGCGGATCATGCTGCCGCCTGCTCTCGCCGCCCATGCGGGCGTGACCGAGAATGTCGTTTTCATTGGCCGGCTCGACACGTTCCAGATCTGGGAGCCCGAAGCCGGATCAAAGCGGGTGGCCAAGGCCAAGGAAACCGCCAAAGCCGCCGAGTATTCGGTGCGGACAGGGGTTCCCGCATGAGCGGCCATGTTCCCGTGATGTTGCAGGAGGTGCTTGCGACCCTGGCGCCACGCGATGGTGGGATCTACCTCGACGGGACCTTCGGCGGTGGCGGCTATGCGCGCGGCGTGCTGGAACACGCGCGCTGCACGCTGTGGGCGATCGATCGCGACCCTGAGGCGATCGAGCGCGGCGCCAGCCTCGTGGCCCGCTTCCCGGGCCGGCTCCACCTGCTGCACGGGAAGTTCGCCGACATGGTCGCGCTGCTCGACCGGGCCGGTGTGACGGCGCTTGACGGGGTGGTTCTCGACCTTGGCGTCTCGTCGTTCCAGATCGACGACCCCACCCGCGGCTTTTCCTTTCGGCTTGACGGTCCGCTGGACATGCGCATGGGAAAACAGGGGACCAGCGCCGCTGATCTGGTGAACACGCTTGCCGAACGCGCGCTGGCGGACGTGCTTCACGATCTGGGAGAAGAGCGTGCGTCCCGGCGCATTGCCCGGGCCATCGTCGCCGCCCGCGATGCAGCCCCGATCACAACCACCGCTCGCCTGGCGGAGATCATTCGCTCCGTGCTGCCGCCCGATCGCTCGGGCAACCATCCCGCGACGCGCAGCTTTCAGGCGCTGCGCATCGAGGTCAACGACGAACTCCGCCAGATCGAGGATGCGCTGCGGCAGGCCGCCGATCTTCTGCAGCCGAACGGCCGGCTGGTGGTGGTCGCCTTCCACAGCCTGGAGGACCGCATCGTGAAGCGGTTCATGAACGAGGTGGCTGGACGCCAAGGCGCACCGTCTCGTCATGATCCAGCCGGACTTATGACACCCGAAGCACCTGACTTCCGCCTGCTGACCATGCGGGCCCTGCGGCCCGGGTCCGAGGAAGCAAACCGCAATCCACGCTCCCGCAGCGCCCGGTTGCGTGCGCTTGAACGTCTGGCCAAAGGCAATGAGCCATGATCCGCCCGTTGACCATCGTCACCTGTCTGTTGGCCTGCGGTTCGGGCCTGTATCTCTATCAGTCGAAGCACGAGGTGCAACTGCTCGACCGAACGATCGAACGAAGTGCGCAGGAGACCGCTGCTTTGCGTGAGCAGAGCCGGCGGTTGGCGACCGAATGGACGATGTTGAACGATCCTGAACGGCTGCGGCGGTTCGCCAATACCTATCTTTCGCTGAAGCCCATCGCGCCGTCCCAGTTCACCAGCCTCGCTGATCTTGGGGCGAGGTTGCCGGCGCCTCAGGCCGAGGTTCCGGCGCCGCCGGCCGACGCCCCGGCGCATGGTGTCGACGAGCATGAGGCGGTGCCGATGACATCGCGGACCGTGCTGCCCACAGCGCCCGATCCCGTGGTTCAGTCCGTGCCTGATACGGACCAGGTCGCCGCGGTCGCCGAGGAGGCTCTGCCGGTTCCTCCGGTTCCGACTGGATCAAAGGCGCCAGCTGTTGCGTCCCTGGTGCAACCGGAACCACCGATCGGCCGCCCCGCCGAGCTTCCAGCGACCCGCCTGCCAGCGACCCGCCTGACTGAACCCAGGGCACCGGATCGCGTGGCGATCGTTCGCTCGCCCGCCGCCGAAATTCCGGCCCGCAGTAACCTTGTCGCCGATGCCAAACCGCTTGATCAGCGCCAGCGCATGCCCGAGCAGCACGCCGCTTCGCATGTCACCGAGGCCCATGTAGAGGTCCGGCTGCCGGCCGCTCCGGCGCCCCGACCGATCGTGCTCACGCCACCAAGGTCGCTGCCTACCACGGCCCATGGCAAGCCGGATGCCGTGCCGGCCGGTCCGGTAATGGCCGCGACGCAGTCCAGTCGGGCGCTGGTCGCGACGCCGGCCCCGCCCTACAGCGGTTCGCTGCTGGGCATGGCCCATGGTTCCCTGCCGCCGGCGCCTCGCCCGACGCCGGTCGAGGCCACCTACAATGCCAATTAAGCCGCCATCATGAGCGATCCGGGTGATCCCATACCGCCGCTCGAGCCATCGCTGAACGGGGCCCGGCCGGCTCGGCGCCGAGGCGCCAGCCGTGCCGATGCGGTACCGCGCATGGAGAACGTACGGGTCACCGCGCCTGACCTCGCGCGTCGCGCTGCGCTGGAAAAAACTCGTTCGCGGTTGGTTATCGCCGCGGCCGGCTTTGTCGCGTTGTTCTCGGCGGTGCTGGCGAAGCTCGCGCTGGCCACCATCGTCATGCCGCTGGTGCCCCATCGGGTCGAGCGCTCGGTGACTCAGATTGTCGACGCCCTGCCGCGCAGCCCGATCGAGGCAACCCTGCCGGGTCAGCGGGCAATGATCACCGATCGTAACGGACAGCCGATGGCGATCTCGTTGAATACGGTGTCGCTGTTCGCCGATCCACGGCAGATCGGCGATGCCGCGGATGCCGCCAGGAAGCTGCAACAGGTCTTGCCGCGGCTGGACCTGGCCGAGACACAGGCGCGGTTGCAGCGCGACAAGAAGTTCGTCTACCTGGCGCGCGAGATCACGCCGCGGGAAGAGCAGGCGATCAACAACCTTGGTATTCCAGGAGTCGATTTCCGCCCGACCCAGCACCGGGAATATCCGCTCGGGCGCACCGCCGCACAGGTTTTGGGTGGCGTGGATGTGGACGAGACCGGCTTCGCCGGGGTCGAGAAATACTTCGACAAAAGGTTGCGCACCGATCCCGCTCCGCTGCGGCTTTCAATCGATCTGCAAGTGCAGGCCGCGGTGCGTGAGGAACTTCTTGCTGCGATGGACGCGTTCGAGGCTATCGGCGGCTGTGGCATCGTCATGGATGTCCGCACGGGTGAGGTGCTGGCGATGGTCAGCCTGCCGGATTACGATGCCAAGTCTGTCAGGACGGCGCCCCCGGACGAGCGTTTCAATCGAGCGGTAGAGGGAACCTATGAGCCGGGCAGCACCTTCAAGCTGCAGACCGCATCAATGGCGCTCGACAGCGGATTGGTTCATATTTGGGACGAATTCGATGCCTCCCGCCCGATTTCGGTCGGCCGGTTCACCATCACCGACTTTGAAGGCAAGCACCGGTGGTTGTACCTGCCGGAGGTCCTGGCATACTCCTCCAATCTGGGGGCGGCTCATATTGCCCTGACCGTAGGGGCGGAGCGTCAGCGAGCCTGGCTCAGGAGCATGGGCATGTTCGGCCGCACCGGGATCGAGCTACCTGAATCCGCACGTCCGATCGTTCAGCCGGCATCAGCATGGAAGGAACTCGTCACCATGACCGTGGGCTTCGGCCACGGTATCTCCATTACGCCGCTGCACGTCGTCCGCGGCACCGCGGCGGTGGCCAATGGCGGGATACTGATCCGCCCGACCATCCTTGCGCGGGAGCTTGACGAGCCGGTCGATGGCGTTCGGGTCATGCAGCGGTCGACGTCGGACATCATGCGGCGGCTCATGCGGCTGGTCGTCACCGATGGGTTCGGCAAGCCCGCGGAAGTGCCCGGCTACTATCCGGGCGGCAAGACCGGAACCGCGGAGAAGGTTGCCGCGCATGGTGGGTACAAGAAGCATAGCAACGTTTCCGCGTTCATGAGCGTCTTCCCGATGAACGCACCTCGTTACGCGGTATACATGATGCTGGACGAGCCGCATGGCAACAAAAGCACCCATGGCTATGACACCGCGGGCTGGGTGGTCGCGCCGGCTGCCGGCAAGGTGATCGCCCGCATCGGGCCGATGCTGGGCCTGTTGCCAGACATCCAGGACATGCCCGCGATCAACCAGGAACTGGCTATCCCGCTGCAACCTCACCGCCCTGCGGGTGTGCCGGCCCGCAGACCCGCCGCGCCGATGCCACTGGCGGACGCCGTGGCAAGAACCAATAGCGGAAAAAGCCATCGCGCCATGCCAGAACATCCCAGCCTGGTCGTGCCGGCGACAACGCTGCCCCCCGCTATCAGCCGTCCGACGCCCGAAAGCAGGCGGCAGACGGAGCGCCTGTCGCCGAACCCCGTTCCCGTCGTTGCCGCGTCGGCAGTGCCCTCTGTTGCTGTGCGGTGATCTGATGCGGTTGCTCTCCAACAGCGCCGGCGCCGCGCGCACCCGGGCCTGGAATTCGGTTGCTCACCTGGACATCGTCGGCATCACCGCGGATAGCCGGCATGTCGTGCCCGGTGATCTGTTCGCGGCGTTGCCGGGGGCGCATGCCGATGGGCGTGCATTCATCGCCGATGCGGTAGAGCGCGGCGCGGTCGCGATCTTGGCGCCCCCAGGGACGCTCTGGCCGCCAGGTGTGCCGCCGCGTCCGATCATCATCGATCCCGAACCCCGTCAGTGGCTGGCTCAGATCGCCGCGGTCTTGGCGGGACCGCAGCCGGACACAGTGGTCGCGGTCACTGGCACCAATGGCAAAACCAGCACGGTCGAGTTCACCCGCCAGCTTTGGGCATCGGCCGGCGCGAAGGCCGCCAGCCTCGGTACCCTCGGCCTGATCGCACCGGGCTTCGACCCCGGCCCTGGCCTGACCACGCCGGACCCGGTCGACCTCGCGGAGAGCCTCGCCGGTCTGGCCCGCCACGGCATCATGAAGGCGGCGATCGAGGCCTCTTCGCACGGCCTCGATCAGTTCCGGCTGGATGGCGCGAGATTAAGCGCCGCGGCCTTCACCAACCTGACCCGCGATCACCTGGATTATCACGGCACGCTCGGGGCCTACCGCCAGGCCAAGCTGCGCCTGTTCGAAACCCTGCTTCCTAAGGGTGCGCCGGCGATCGCGCATGCCGACATGGATCATGCGACCCTTCAGGCGTTGCAGGAGATCGCCAGCCGCCGCCGGCTTGATCTCCGCACGGTCGGCGAGGCCGGGACACGGTTCCGGCTCATCCAGGCACGGCCGCGCCCGGATGGTCAGGATCTGACGGTGTTGGTCGATGGTCATCAGCGCGATGTCCCGCTCAACCTGCCCGGCCGTTTCCAGGCCGATAACGTGCTGGTCGCCGCGGCCCTGGTCGAGGCGCTGGGACTGCCCTCGGCGCTGGATCGTCTGCCGGTGTTGCAGGGCGTGCGTGGCCGGATGGAGCAAGCGGTCCGCTTGCCGAATGGGGCAACCGTCTATGTGGATTATGCTCATACGCCGGATGCCCTGGACCGGCTGCTGACGGCGCTGCGCCCGCACACGGCCGGCCAACTGCATGTGGTGTTTGGTGCCGGCGGCGATCGCGACCGCGGCAAGCGTCCGTTGATGGGTCAGGCCGCCGCCCGGCTGGCCGACTGCGTGATCGTCACAGACGACAATCCGCGCGGTGAAAGCCCGGCTGCGATTCGAGCTGCTATTCTGACAGCCTGTCCGGTCGCACGCGAAATCGGTGATCGGCAACAGGCGATCGAGGCGGCGCTGAACGCGCTTCAGGCCGGGGACGTACTGGTGGTCGCCGGTAAGGGTCACGAGCAGGGACAGATCGTCGGCAACACCGTTCTGCCCTTCGACGATGCGCGCGTCGTCCGCCGCCTGGCCGGCTGCCAGGACCCCGCCGCATGAACGCGCCATTGTGGACCGCCGGGCAGTTGTTGGAAGCGACCGGAGGAACCTTGTCGGTCCCGTTGGACGCCGACGGCGTGTCGATCGACACAAGAACGTTGGCGCCGGGTGATCTGTTCGTCGCTCTGCTTGGCGATGGCCGCGACGGGCATGCTTTCGTGGCGGACGCGCTCGCCAAGGGTGCGGCTGGCGCGATGGTGCATGCCGCCGCATCGCCAGCGGTGCCGGCTCTTCGTGTTGATGACACGGTTGCGGCTCTGGCGCGTCTGGGCGGATTTGCGCGGACCCGTTTCGGTGAGCATGACGGCCGCCTTGTCGCGATCACCGGCAGCGTCGGCAAGACCACCACCAAGGAGATGCTGCGCTGTGCGCTGTCCGCGTTCGACACGACACACGCCGCCGTCGCGTCCTACAACAACCATTGGGGTCTCCCGCTGACGTTGGCGCGGATCCCCCACGACGCGGCGTTCTGCATCGCCGAGATCGGCATGAACCATGCCGGCGAAATCGCGCCGCTGGCGCGTCTGGCCCGTCCGCATGTCGCCGTCATCACCTCGGTCGCCAAGGCGCACATCGGCCACCTGGGCAGCATCGAGGCGATCGCCGATGAGAAAGCCAGCATCATGCAGGGCTTGGAGCCAGGCGGCACAGCGGTGCTGCCGGCTGACCAGCCGCATCTGGTTCGGCTGGTGGCCGCGGCTGGGGACGCCGCCGTGCTGACGTTCGGTACTGATCCCTCGGCCGATGTAAGGCTGCTGCATGTCGAGCCGGATCAGGATGGATCACTGATCCACGTCAGTATCGTTGGCTACACGGCTTCCCTGCGGCTCAATGCGCCGGGACAGCACATGGCGATGAATGCGGTCGCCACACTTGCTGCCGTCACCGCGCTCGGCCTCGACCCGACGAGGGGGATCGACGCGCTGGAAGCGTTCGTCCCCTTGGCAGGGCGCGGCTCGAGGCGGCAGATCGCGGTCGGCTGCGGATCCGCGCTGCTGCTGGATGAGAGTTACAACGGCAACGGCGCCTCGATGTGCGCCGCGCTGGACGTGCTGCGGCTGCAGACCATGCGGCGGCGAATTGCTGTGCTGGGCGATATGCTGGAGCTGGGCGACGAAGGGCCTGCCGAACACGCCGGTTTGGCCGGAGCTGTTATCGGTGCGGTGGATCGCCTGTTCACCTGCGGCTCCCTGATGCGCAACCTGTTCGACGCGGTCCCTGAAAGCCTCCGCGGGGCGCACGCCGCCAACGCCGCCGCCCTGGCGCCGACGGTCGCCGCGGCACTCCGGCGGGACGATGCGATCCTGGTCAAGGGCAGCCTCGGCAGCGGCATGAAGCAGGTGATCGATGCGATCGAAGCGGCCGCCTGCCGGCCGAAAACCGCGGCCGGAGCCGGCTGATGCTGTACGTGATCTTCCGGCCCTTCGCCGACCACTTCATCGTGCTCAATCTGTTCCGCTACATCACCTTCCGCGCCGGCGCCGCCTGCCTCACCGCGCTGGTCGTCAGTTTCCTGCTGGGCCCATCTCTGATCCGGTGGCTCAAGTCGGTGCAGACGCAAGGTCAGCCGATCCGCGCGGATGGTCCAGAACGCCATCTGGTGGAGAAGAAGGGCACGCCGACGATGGGGGGGCTGCTGATCCTGGGCAGCCTGAGCGTTTCCACCCTGCTGTGGACCGATTTGAAGAACGGCTATGTCCTGGCGGTGCTGTTCGTCACGCTGGGTTACGGCGCGCTGGGCTTCTGGGACGATTACCTGAAGGTCACGAAGCGCAACACCCGCGGCGTCCCCGGGCGGATGAAGCTGCTCATTCAAACCGTCGTCGGACTTGCCGCCGCCGTCTGGATCACGTCCCTGGCGCGCGGCCCGCTCGCCACCGCCGTGACCGTCCCGGTGTTCAAGGAGGTTGCGATCCACCTCGGCTGGTTCTTCCCGGTGTTCGGCATGCTGGTCATGATGGGGGCCTCGAACGCGGTGAACCTGACCGATGGCCTCGACGGTCTGGCGATCGTGCCGACCATGATCGCCGCGGCGGTGTTTGCCTTGATCGCCTATCTGGTCGGCAACCATGTCTTCGCTGACTACCTGCAGCTGAACCCGGTTGTGGGTGCCGGCGAACTGACCGTGTTCTGCTCTGCCCTGGTGGGGTCGGGCATGGGGTTCCTGTGGTTCAATGCCCCGCCGGCGGCCGTTTTCATGGGCGACATCGGCGCCTTGGGCCTCGGCGGCGCCCTGGGCGCGGTGGCCATGGTGACCAAGCATGAGATCGTGCTGATGATCGTCGGCGGCCTGTTCGTGGTCGAGACGCTCTCGGTCGTTATCCAGGTGTTCTGGTACAAGCGCACCGGCCACCGCGTTTTCCTGATGGCACCGTTGCACCACCACTTCGAGAAGAAGGGCTGGGCGGAACCAACCATCGTCATCCGTTTCTGGATCATCTCGATGATCCTGGCATTGGTCGGTCTGGCGACCTTGAAGATCCGATGAGCACCTTCAGCCCGACGATCTTTCGCGGCAAGCGCTTTGCCGTCGTTGGCCTGGGCAAGAACGGCGTGCCCGCGGCGCTCGGTCTGCGCGCGATGGGGGCCGCGGTCGTTGCATGGGACGACGATCCGGCGGCGCGCGCGCGGGCGCCCGGTCTCGACCTGCACGATCCCCTCCAGGGGCCATTCGACTTCGATGCGTTGGTGTTGTCGCCCGGCATTCCGCACCGGCTGCCGACACCGCATGCGGCGGCGCGACGTGCGATCGAGGCCGGTGTGCCGATCCTGTCCGACGTCGAGTTGCTGTTCCAGGCGGTGCGGGCCTCAGGCTCCCGCGCCCGGTTCGTCGGCATCACCGGCACCAACGGCAAATCCACCACCACAGTGCTCCTGGCACACATCCTTCAGCGGGCGGGCCTGCCCGTCGCCGCCGGTGCCAATCTTGGCCCAGCCGCGCTTTCGTTGCCTTTGCAACAACATGATGGAGTGTACGTGCTCGAAATGTCCTCCTACATGTTGGAGCGACTCGCGAGTGTAAGGTTTGATGTCGCGACAATGCTGAACCTCAGTGCCGACCACCTCGATCGTTATGATGACATGGCCGGATATGCGATGGCCAAGCGGGCGATCTTCGATCGGCAGGCGCGCGGCGACCTGGCGGTCATCGGAACCGACGATCCTGGCGCCCGCGGCATGGCTGCCTGGCTTGATACCCGGCCGGCAACGGTTGTCCGGGTGTCCGGGCAACAGGCGCCTCTGGCATCCGGCGCGGCACTGCCGGGTGCGCACAATGCTCAGAACGCCGCCGCGGCGACGGCGATGGCCCGGTTCTTCGGTATCTCTGACGACGTGATCGCGGCGGCGCTGCGGACTTATCCGGGACTGCCGCACCGCCAGCAGCAAATCGTCACTATCGACGGTGTGACGTTCATCAACGACAGCAAGGCCACCAATGCCGATGCTTCGGAACGGGCTCTGGTCTGCTACGACCGGTTGATCTGGATCGCCGGGGGCATGGCGAAGCAGGGCGGGATCGAGCCGCTGGTGCCGCTTTTCCCGCGCATAGCCCGAGCCATGCTGATCGGCCGCGATGCTCCCGCGCTGGCCGCCACGTTGACCCGGTCCGGCGTTCCCACCGATCTGGTCGGCACGTTGGAGACCGCCGTTCCCGCGGCTCTCAGCGCCGCCAAGGCGGCTGACGCGCCGATCGTGCTGCTGTCGCCGGCCTGCGCCAGTTGGGACCAGTTTACCGGCTATGACCAGCGCGGCGATCGCTTCGCGGCGTTGGCCCGTGGCCTCGCGGCAGGAGGCGCCTGATGCCGGGGTTGTCGCGCGCGGACAACTCGATGCTGGGGCGCTGGTGGTGGAGTGTCGACCGCTGGACCTTGGGCGCGATCGGCACGCTGATCGGCTTCGGCTACATCATGATGCTCGCCGCCAGTCCCGCGGTCGCCGAACGCATCGGCACATCGCGGGAGACGTTCATCCTCAAGCAGGTGGTGTTCCTGGCTGTCGGTGGCCTGATCGTCGTCCTGGTCTCGTTGCTGTCGCCCCGCGACATCAAGCGCCTTGCCATCGCGGGCTGCTTGATCGCACTGGCGCTGACGGCCGCGACCATGGTCATCGGTGTCGAGATCAAGGGCGCGCGCCGCTGGATCTCCTTGCCGGGGATGACCATCCAGCCAAGTGAGTTCCTCAAGCCGTGCTTTGCGATCGTCACGGCGTGGCTGCTCAGCGAGGGCAAGAAGTCGCCGCGCTTCCCCGGCATGATCATCGCGTTCGCGATCTTCACGCTGATCCTGCTGCTGCTGAAGTCACAGCCAGACATCGGCATGTTGGCGGTCGTGACCACGGTCTTCCTGGTCCAGCTCTACATCGCCGGGTTGCCGCTGGTTCTGGTCGGCGTGGCGATGGGCATGATCGGCGCCGGCGCGGTCATGGCCTACACGCTGTTCCCGCACGTCCGCAGCCGCGTCACCCGCTTCTGGGACGGCACCGGCGACAACTATCAGGTCATCACCGCCCTGGAAGCCTTTGGCAACGGCGGCCTGTTGGGTCGCGGACCGGGTGAGGGGCGGGTGAAGGACATCCTGCCGGACGCTCACGCCGATTTCGTCTTCGCCGTCGCGGGCGAGGAATTTGGCATGCTGATCTGCGTCGTCATCCTGTCAATCTTCGCCTTTATCGTGTTGCGCGGGCTGTTGCGGCTGCTGCGCGAGCAAGACCTGTTCGTCGTGCTGGCATGCTCCGGCCTGGTCACCGGATTTGGCCTTCAGGCGTTCGTCAACATGGCCTCGACCTTGCGGCTGATCCCGACCAAGGGAATGACGCTGCCATTCATTTCCTATGGCGGATCCTCGGTCATCGCTGTCGCACTGGGTATGGGCATGTTGCTGGCACTCACCCGCCGGCGCAGCCGGGACGAGGCAACATGAGGGGCCCGACCGTACAGCCGATCGTCATCGCGGCCGGCGGCACCGGCGGCCATTTCTTTCCGGCCGAGGCACTGGCAGCCGAGCTCGTGGCGCGGGGACATCGGGTCGTGCTGATGACCGATGCCCGGTCCGCCGGCCTCGCCAGCCCGGTATTCGCTGGACGCGAACGGTACGTGATCCGCGGCGCCGGCATTGCCGGACGCGGCCTGTGGCAGGGGGCGAAAGCGGCGGGTTCAATGGCGGCCGGTGTCGCTCAGGCGCGCGGCATCCTGGCGCGTATCGGGGCCGGCTGCGTTGTCGGTTTCGGCGGCTACCCATGTGTGGCGCCCGTGCTGGCCGCCAGGCTGCTGCGCCGCCGCCCGGTGGCGATCCTGCATGAGCAGAACGCGATCCTGGGGCGGGCAAACCGATTTCTGGCAGCGCGCGTGGATGTGCTTGCGCTGGGCTTCCAGCACACCGGACGGGTTCCGGTTGGCACCCGCACCGAGGTTTGCGGCAATCCGGTGCGCGAGGCGATCGCCGCCCTTGCACGAACCAGCTACGTCGCCCCCACCGCCCAGGTCAGGCTTCTGGTGCTTGGCGGATCGCTGGGGGCTCGGGTGTTCAGCGACGTGGTGCCGGCGGCGTTGCGCCTGTTGCCCGCGGCCTTGCGTGCGCGGCTTTCCGTCGTGCAACAGACCCGGCCCGAGGACTTGGCGAGGGTCCGCGCGGCCTATGCCGCGGATGGCGTGGCGGCACAGTTGTCGCCGTTCTTTCCGGACGTCGCCGCGCGTCTCGTGGCGGCGCACCTGGTGATCGCGAGAGCGGGTGCATCCACCGTCGCCGAACTGGCGGTGGTCGGGCGCCCGGCCATCCTGGTGCCGCTGCCAGGGGCAATCGACGATCATCAGTCGGCGAACGCACGAGCGTTGTCTGAGGCCGAGGGTGCATGGGTCATGCCGCAGACGCAGTTCACGCCTGAGGCTCTGGCCACCCGCCTGGGCGATGTGCTGGCGGACCCGGTGCGGCTTGCGGAGGTAGCGGTTGGCGCTCGGCGTCATGCGCGTGCCGCCGCCGCCGCCGCACTGGCCGACCTGGTCGAGCTGCACATGAGTGCCAGGCAGGTGGGAGCGCGGACATGAGAGCGCTGCCGCTGTCCATCGGAACCATCCACTTCGTCGGTATCGGCGGTATCGGCATGTCCGGTATCGCCGAGGTGCTGCACACGCTTGGCTACGTCGTCCAAGGCAGCGACGTTGTCGAATCCGCTAACGTGGCGCGCCTGCGTGAGGCCGGGGTCAACATCATGATCGGCCATGACGCCGCTAACCTTCGGGACGCGCAGGTGGTCGTCGTTTCCACTGCGGTGCGGCGTGACAACCCCGAGGTCGCGGCCGCCCGCGCGCGCCTGATCCCGGTGGTGCGGCGCGCCGAGATGCTGGCGGAACTGATGCGGCTGAAATGGTCGATCGCGGTCGGCGGGACCCATGGCAAGACAACCACCACAAGCCTGATCGCTTGCGTGCTGGAAGCGGCGCATCTTGATCCGACGGTCATCAACGGCGGCATCATCAACGCCTACGGCACCAACACCCGGATGGGCAGCGGCGACTGGATGGTCGTCGAGGCTGACGAGAGCGACGGATCTTTCCTGCGCCTGCCCGCCATCATCGGCGTGGTCACCAACATGGATCCCGAACATCTGGACCACTGGGGCAACGCGGGGGCGATGATCGCCGGCTACGACCAGTTCGTCGCCAATATCCCATTCTACGGCTTCGCGGTGTTGTGCATCGACCATCCCGAGGTGCAGCAGATGATCCCCCGGCTGTCGGATCATCGTATCGTCACCTACGGCTTTTCGCCGCAGGCGGATGTGCGGGCAGAGCGGGTATTGCCCGACAAGCTGGGTTCCACGTTCGAGGTCGTCGTGACCGACCGGTTCCGTAACCGGTCCCGCCGAATGGGTCCGTTCCGCCTGCCGATGCTGGGTGCGCACAACGTGCAGAACGCGCTGGCCGCTCTGGCGGTCGGCGTCGAAATGGAGATCGATGACGCGACCTTGCGCAGCGCACTGCTGGGCTTCAAGGGGGTCAAGCGCCGCTTCACCAAAACGGGCGAGGCCGGCGGCATCTCGGTCATCGACGACTATGGTCACCATCCGGTGGAGATCGCGGCGGTCCTCAAGGCCGCCCGTCAGGCCGGCGCACGCGACGTCGTCGCGGTGGTACAGCCGCACCGATACTCCCGGCTGGAGTCGCTGTTCAACGACTTCTGCACCTGCATGAACGACGCCGGCACGGTGATTGTCGCGGAGGTTTACGCAGCGGGCGAGCAGCCCATCGCGGGGATCACGCGTGATGCGCTGGTGGAAGGGCTGCGTGCCCGCGGTCACCGCAGTGTTGTTGCGTTGCCGAACCCAGGGCGCCTGGCGGAGATGGTGCATGCCATTGCGCGTTCCGGCGACTTTGTCGTATGTCTCGGTGCCGGATCGATCACCCAGTGGGCGGCGCAGCTGCCAGCCGATCTGGCGACGCTGCAGGCCGGCGGCAGACGGGCGGTGGGCACATGATGGCCGCTGCGCGCGTCACAAGCCTTGCCTCATCGTTGCCACCGCTGCGGGGGCGCGTCCAGGCGGATTTTTCCCTGGCGCCATTCACCTGGTTTCGCGTCGGCGGCAAGGCCGAGGTGCTGGTGCGTCCGGCGGACGCGGATGACCTCGCGGGGTTGATGCACAACCTGCCGAACGAGGTGCCGGTCCATGTGGTGGGCGCGTGTTCCAATCTCATCGTGCGGGACGGCAGTTTGTTGGGCGTAACGATCCGCCTGGCGCGGGGCTTTTCGGACATCACGGTGGAAGCGGATGCCGTGATCGCCGGCGCCGCGGCTCTGGATGTCACGGTGGCTGAGCACGCGGCCCTCGCCGGCCTGACCGGCCTCGAGTTTCTTTCGGGTATTCCTGGATCGATCGGCGGCGCGGTGGCGATGAACGCCGGCGCCTACGGCGGTGAACTCGCAGGCGCTTTGGACTGGGCCGAGGTGGTGACGCGGACCGGCGAACACCGCCGGCTAACGGCGCCGCGGTTGGCATTCGCCTATCGTCACGCGGCGTTGCCTGCCGGTGCCATCGTGACACGTGTTCGCCTGCTCGCCAGGCCAGGCGCTGCGGCCCTGATTGCTGTTCGGATGGCGGAGATCAAGGTCGCCCGGGAAAGCTCTCAGCCGATTCGCGCCCGTACCGGTGGATCGACGTTCCGCAATCCCGAAGGCATGAAAGCCTGGGAGTTGATCGATGCGGCCGGTTGCCGTGGCCTGACCCGCGGCGGGGCGATGGTATCGGAAAAACACTGCAACTTCCTGATCAATACCGGAGCCGCGACCGCGGCGGATATCGAAGGCCTGGGTGAGGACGTCCGCCGGCGCGTAATGGTCGCGACAGGCGTCACGCTGGAATGGGAGATCCGACGCGTTGGTTTGCCGGCGGGAAGGCCAGAGGTCGTGTCCGTCCCTGTGCCGGAGATCGCGCGATGAGGCGGGTCACCGTTCTGTACGGCGGCGTTTCGGCGGAACGCGAGGTCAGCCTGGCCAGCGGCATCCAGGTCGTCGCGGCACTGCGTGAGGCCGGCTTCGAAGTCGATCCGGTGGATGTTGGCTGGGACCTTGGCGCTGTCATCGCGGCGCTGACACCGAAGCCCGACGCTGTGTTCAACGCGTTGCACGGCCGGTTCGGCGAGGACGGCGCGATCCAGGGCGTGCTCGATTGGCTTGGCATTCCCTATACCCACTCCGGCGTGCGCGCGTCAGCTCTGGCAATGGACAAGCAGGCGGCCAAGGCGTTGTTCGTGTCAGCCGGGCTGCCCGTCGCCACGGGGCGGATCGTATTGGTCGAGGAACTGGAGGCCGCTGATCCGATACCGCTGCCATACGTGGTCAAACCGGTGAACGAGGGATCGTCGGTCGGCGTCACGGTTGTGCGCGGCGGCGACAACCGGCGTGCGGCGATTGCCCAAGGCTGGACCTTCGGGCCGACGGCGATGGTCGAGGAATACGTTCCGGGGCGCGAACTTACCGTTGCCGTGCTGAATGACCAGGCGCTCGCGGTGACGGAAATTCGAGCCGTGGCTGGCACGTTTTACGACTACGAGTCCAAGTACGCGGATGGCGGTTCGGAGCATATCATTCCGGCACGTGTTCATCCGGACACCTACGCCAGGGCAATGGACATCGCGACCGCCGCGCATCGCGCGTTGGGCTGCCGCGGCGCCACGCGCTGCGATTTTCGTTACGATGACACTGTTGGCGACCCAGGCCGGCTGGTGCTGCTCGAGATCAATACCCAGCCGGGTCTGACCCCGACGTCGCTGCTTCCCGAACAGGCGGCTCATCGTGGCATGAGCTTCGCGCGGCTTTGTACGTGGATGGTGGAGAACGCCGCATGCCGGGGATGAAACGTTCGCCCCGCAATTCGGTCACCGATCGGCCCTCGCGCTGGCGCCTGGCGCTGCGCCGTCAGCGCCGTCTGGTGCGCCCTGCCACATGGGTGGCGCTGGCGTCGATCGCGACCTTGCTGCTGTTGTTCGTCGTCCGCGCCGCGGGATCACATGTCGGGACCGGCGGGACGCTGTCCACCATGCGCGAGCGGCTTGGTGCCGCCACCGCCGCCTCTGGCCTGCGCGTCGGGAACGTCGTGATCGAGGGGCGTGCCAACACGCCGGAGCCGCTGTTGCGTGCGGCCATCGGTGTCAGCAAAGGCGATCCTATCCTGGGCTTCTCGCTGGAACAAATCCGCACGCGGATCGAAATGATCCCGGGAATCGAGCACGTCGCCGTCGAGCGTCGGCTGCCCGGGACGCTGGTGATCAATCTGCAGGAGCGTCGTCCGTTCGCCATATGGCAGAACCAGGGGAAGTTCGTTCTGGTCGATCGCACCGGCCAGGTCGTCGCGAACCAGGATGTGGCGAAGTTCCGCCGCCTGCCGCTGATCGTCGGTCTCGGCGCGCCCGGTGCCGCGGCTGTATTGCTTGATGCGTTGCAGGAGCGTCCGTCGCTGGCGGAGAAGGTCGCGGCAAGCGTCCGGGTCGGTGAACGCCGGTGGAATCTGCGAATGGTCGGCGGCACCGATGTGTTGCTGCCGGAAGGCCATGAGATCGCCGCGCTGGATCGGCTGGTTCAGCTCCAGCAGCAACAGGCCGTGCTGGATCGTCCGCTGGCGGCGATCGATTTGCGCCTGCCGGACCGGCTGGTGTTTCGCCCCCGGCCCGAGCCGAAGGACGATGCGATCATTCCGCCTATGCCGCCGGACTCGGTTCCGCCTGCGGTTCCCATGATCCCAAAGAAACCCGCTTAGGAGCACGAACGGATGGCAGATAATCCTCGCCGCGTGCTTCCGCCGGCCGAGACCGGACCGCCGGAAATCGAACCGCCCCGGCATTACCGCTCCGGGCCGTTCGGCGTGGTCGACATCGGCAGCACCAAGGTCGCCTGTCTGATCGGTCGGGTGGAGGGTGATGGAACGTTGCGCGTCTTGGGCTTCGGCTGGCAGAAGGGCCGGGGGCTGAACAGCGGCGACATCACCGATCTCGAGGCAGCCGAACGGGCGATTCGTTCCTGCGTCGGCCAGGCCGAGGACATGGCCGATACCAGGCTGCGCTCGGTTACCGTGAACCTGACCTGTGGTCAGCCGGTGTCGCGGCTGTTCAACGTCCAATGGCCGGTCGGCGGCAGAGCGGTGACCGAGGCTGACATCCGGGGCGTGCTGAACGAGGGCCGCGGCAGGGCCGGGGTTGATGGCCGGGAACCGATCCATGTTCTGCCGCTCAATTTCGCTGTCGATGCAACGGATCATGTCATCGATCCGCGCGGCCTGTTCTGCTCGACCCTGAACGCCCGGCTGCACGTCATCGATGCTGGCGCGACGGCGTTGCGGACCCTGGAATCCTGCATCGGCCGCTGCGACCTCGAGATCGAGGATCTGGTCTCCGCGCCGATGGCTGCCGGACTGTCCAGTCTGGCGCCGGAAGAACGTGAGCTAGGCGCAACGATCATCGACATGGGTGGCGGCACCACCGGCATGGCCGTCTATGCCGACAAGCAGATGATGCACACCGCACAGCTTGCAATCGGCGGACTGCACGTAACGACCGATCTGGCCAAGGGCCTGTCCACGACATTGGTCCACGCGGAACGACTGAAGACCCTGTTCGGAAACGTGGAATCCTGCCCCGACGACGAGCGCGAATTGCTGCCGGTGCCGTTGATGGGCGAGGAAGACCATCAACTCGCGAAGGTGCCACGCAGCATGGTGGTGAACATCATCCGTCCGCGGATTGAAGAAACCTTCGAACAGATCAAGGACCGCCTCGACTCGTCGGGCCTGGGCCGCGCGGCGGGTAACCGCCTGGTTCTGACCGGTGGCGCGTGCCAGCTTCCGGGGGTTCGCGAAATGGCCGCGCGGATGCTCAGCCGCCAGGTGCGCCTCGGTCGTCCGGCCGCACTGCGTGGCCTGCCGGAGCTTGCCTCCGGTCCCGCCTTTTCCACCGCCGCCGGACTGCTCATGTGGGCGGCCGGCGACGGCAGGGCTTTCCAGGACATCAATCTGGATGGAGAGCCGTCAGTTGGTCTGTTCCGCCGACTGGTCAATTTTCTAAAGGAACGTGTTTGAATTGGCTACGAATCGAAAGCGTATGCGTTACTAATCCACAACAACCGTCCCGTTGAACCGGGGGAGAAGGTGAAATGACCCTTAATTTGACAATACCGACCATGACCCACACCGATTTCTCGCCGCGCATTACCGTCATCGGCGTCGGCGGTGGCGGCACCAATGCGGTCGACAACATGATCGCCGCCAATCTGCAGGGCGTCGAGTTCGTCGTTGCGAACACCGACGCTCAGCAGCTCATGCACAGTCGCGCCGACCGCCGCATCCAGCTCGGTCCGCACATCACCCAAGGTCTCGGCGCCGGGGCAAAACCCGAGATCGGCAAGGCCGCGGCCGAGGAAGCGGCGGACGAGCTGTACCGGCATCTCGACGGTGCCCACATGGTCTTCATCACCGCCGGCATGGGCGGTGGCACCGGCACCGGCGCCGCTCCGGTCATCGCCCGCATGGCGCGGGAGCGCAACATTCTGACGGTCGGCGTAGTTACGAAGCCGTTTGGTTTCGAAGGTGTGCGTCGCGCCCGCTCAGCCGATCAGGGCATCGAGGAACTGCAGCAATATGTCGATACACTGATCGTCATCCCAAACCAGAACCTGTTCCGTATGGCTAACGAACGCACCACGTGGCGTGATGCCTTCAAGATGGCTGATCAGGTCCTCTACATGGGTGTCCGTGGCGTCACCGACCTGATGATGGTGCATGGTCTGGTCAACCTCGACTTCGCCGATATCCGAACGGTCATGGCCGAGATGGGCAAGGCCATGATGGGCACCGGTGAGGCCGAGGGGGAGAACCGCGCCATCCGCGCCGCCGAGGCAGCCATCAACAACCCGCTGCTGGAAGACACCAGCATGTCGGGTGCCCGTGGCCTGCTGATCAACATCACCGGCGGCGAGGACCTGACGCTGTTCGAGGTCGATCAGGCAGCCAACCGCATCCGCGAGGAAGTGGACGAGGAAGCCAACGTGATTTTCGGTTCCGCGGTGGACGAAACATTGGAAGGCCGCATCCGGGTCTCGGTGGTCGCGACCGGGATCGACTCGTACAAGTCCTCCGAACAGTCGCGGCCGAAGCTGGTCGCGGTCAATGGCGGCGGGGCGGCGCCCGCACCGCAGCCGATCGTCATTGGCAACCGGGGCGCGGGGGCGGCGGCAGCGGCGATGCCCGGTGCGGCCCAGGGGACGGCCCATGGGGCGGCCTCTGGCCTGCTGCGGCAGCTATCGCCACAGGCGGAGGCAGGCGGGCAGGCGTCGGCGACAGACGCGCAGCTACAACCGATGCCGGGTCGGCCCGGGCCGCAAGCGCAGCCGCTACCAGTCGCGCAACTGACCGCGAAGGCCAACCTGTTCGCCGAGGCACAACGCCCGACCGCGGTTCCTTTGCATGCGGCCCCGGCTCAGTCCGACTACTCACGGCCCAACCTGTTCACCACCGTGACCGGCGGTTTCTGGCGGCGGGCGCTGCAGCCGACGGTACCAGCGGGACAGCCGCCGCCGGGACTGCGACGTGAGCCCGAGGTCGCAGCGCACCCGGTGCAGGATCACACTGTAGCCGTGCGGCAGACGACCGTTGGCGAGGAGACGGGGCTCGAAATCCCGGCCTTCCTGCGGCGCCAGCAGTCCTGATCCGGTGCTGACCGGGCGGTTCAGCAACGATTGCCGACTGCCCGGTCCCCCGTTGTTCCCTCAAGCTGGCGCGGGCTCAGGCTGCGACCCCGCGCCCCGGTGCGGGATGCACCCAGACATCTGACAACACGGTGCGCAAGACGATCTTCTTGTCGCGCACCGCGCCGAGTTTCACCGCGACCCGCTGCGAGCGCACGTTCTCGGGGACGATGTAGCTGACCAGACGGTCCCGGCGAAGATCGGTAAACGCCCATCGCAACACCGCCGCCGCCGCTTCGGTCGCTAGGCCACAGCCCCAGAACGGCCTGGCCAGCGACCATGCCAGTTCCGGTTCCGGCCAGTCAGCCGGCTGCAGGATGCCGACATGGCCGGCGAAGCGGCCTTCAGCTTCCACGGCAAAAACCCCGTACCCACGCAGCGCCCATTGGCCCATGAGTGACTCCATCTTCGTCCAGGTCTGCTCTCGGCTGGGGACGTTGCCACCCAACCAGCGGCGCACCTCGGGATCGGCAAGCATCGCGCCGTAGCCATCCCAATCGCCGGCCCGGAAACCGCGCAGCACCAGTCGTTCGGTGGTCAACGTGGGAATCGCCATGTTCGCTATGCTCCCTGCGGCGGCCAGCATACGATGCGGCCGCCATGATCGATAAGCTCAGCCCGCTGCCCTCCGTCGATGCCCTGCTGCGAGCGCCCGAAACCGAACTGCTGCTGAGCCGCTTCGGCCGGACCGCCGTCACCGCTACACTGCGCGATGTCCTCGCCAACCGCCGAACAGCCCGCGCGTTCGGCGCCACGTCGGCCGCCGTCGTTGATGAGGCGGCGGATCATCTCGCCGCACGGTTCGCCAGCACGCAACGGCCGGTCTTCAACATGACAGGCACCGTGCTTCATACCAACCTTGGCCGGTCGCCGTTGCCGCCCGAAGCGGCGGATGCGGCAGCCGAGGCGCTGCGGAGCGCGACCACGCTGGAATTCGATCTGGCAACCGGCCGGCGCGGCGACCGCGACGACCATGTCCGCGGCCTGCTGTGTGAGCTGACCGGTGCCGAGGCAGCGACCGTCGTCAACAACAACGCGGCGGCCGTGACACTGGTGCTCAACAGCCTGGCCCTGGGCAAGGAAGTCGCTGTCTCCCGCGGCGAACTGATCGAGATCGGTGGCGCGTTCCGGGTCCCCGAGATCATGAGCCGATCCGGGGTCATACTGAAGGAGGTCGGGACCACGAACCGGACGCATGCTCGGGATTACGCGGATGCGATCAGCCCCGCCACAGGGGCCTTGATGCGGGTACATCAGGCCAACTACGCCGTTGTTGGCTTCACCACGATGGTTCCCACCGACAGGTTGAGCGCCATGGCGCATGCGGCCGCACTGCCGCTGATCGAGGATCTGGGCAGCGGTAGCCTGGTAGACCTGGAACAATGGGGCCTGCCGCATGAGCCGACACCGCGCGAGTCGCTTGCGGCGGGGGCCGATGTCGTCACCTTTTCGGGAGACAAGCTCCTCGGCGGTCCGCAGGCCGGCCTCATCGTGGGTCATAAAAACGTGATAGCCTCGATCAACCGCAATCCGCTCAAGCGCGCGCTCCGCCTCGACAAGGGTCGGCTCGCTGCGCTCGAGGTCGTGCTTCGGATGTATCTCGATCCCGACAGCCTCGCGCATCGGCTGCCAGCACTGCGTCTGCTGACCCGTCCCGAGGCGGCGATCACGGCCACCGCGGGCCGGATCCGCGCGGCGGTCGCGGCCCGGTGGCCGGAAAACGAGGTCGCGATCGCGAGCTGCCGAAGCCAGATCGGATCAGGCGCGCTTCCAGTTGAGATGCTGCCATCGGCCGCGGTGGCGATCGGTGGTAACGCTTTGGAGAATATTGCAAAGCAGCTGCGGGCCCTGCCATGCCCGGTGATCGGCCGGGTCGCGCGCGGGCGCATCCTGTTGGACTGCCGATGTCTTGAAGCGGGCGATGAACCGTCCTTCATTGCCCAGCTCTCCTGAGCAGCCGATACTGTCGATGGAGGAGAACCGGCCCCGGTGGGTCGGCCGGACTTCAAACCCGGTTGGGGCTGCCAAGCGGTCCCGGGCAGGTTCGACTCCTGCTCTCTTCCGCCTAGACAATGTCGTGTGGTGTCGCCGCAACAGTGTGGCAAGATCAATGCTGTGGCTCTCGCTATCGCCGCTTACGCTCGCTATGGTTATCGCAGCGAAAAGGCAGGCTGGCAGTTGCTTTTCGGACCTGTTTCGCCTCGGTCAAAAAATAAGGAGAGAGTTAATGAACTTCCGAAATGCTTTGGTGGCCGCGACGATCCTAGCGTCACCGCTTGCCGCGAAAGCCCAGCCAGTGACTGGCGTGTATGTCGGTGCTGGCGCCGGCGTGAACATCATGCAGGACCAGGACGCCACCGTCACGTCGGGGCGGATCAATCGCACGCAAAAACTCTCGTCCCGGGTTGGGCCGGCATTTGACCTCGACCTGGGGTATGGCCTTGGAAACGGCCTGCGGGCGGAAATCGAGGGCAGCTATCGCTACAACACCTTCAACAATTCCAACAGCTCCAGTGCTGCGACCGCTGCCGGCGGCAAGGAGCAGAAGTTCGGCGCGATGTTCAACGTGCTGTATGACTTCGTCGGCCTGACGCCGTATTTCCAGCCGTACGTCGGCATCGGCGCCGGCTACCAGTGGGCGCAGGAACGGAACCTGCATATCACTGCGCCTCTATTCGCGGCGGCGGCAAACACCGATACCGAAGGCAAATTCGCCTATCAGGGTATCATTGGTGCGGCATTCCCGATCGTCAGTGTTCCGGGGCTGGCTGTGACCGCGGACTATCGATACATGGGCCTGGTGGGCGATCGCAATTACGCCGGCACGGTCAATGGCGCTCCGGCAAACTTCAAGCTCGACAAAAATTACAATCACACCATCCTGATTGGATTCCGGTATAATTTCGGCCAGGAAGCCCCGGCCCCGGCGCCCGTCGCGGCAGAGGTGCCCCCATCCCCGATCTCTCGTTCGTATCTGGTGTTCTTTGACTGGGACAAGTCGTCCCTGACCGAGCGCGCACGTCAGATCGTGTCGGAAGCGGCGGCGAATTCCACCAAGGTTCAGTACACCCAGCTTGAGGTTAACGGCTACACCGACACCTCCGGCACAGCGAAATACAACCGCGGCCTGTCGATCCGGCGTGCGCAGTCGGTGGCTGCGGAACTCGTGAAGGACGGCGTGCCCAAAAGCGCCATCGCGATCCAGGGCTTCGGTGAGACCCATCTGCTGGTGCCGACCGGCGAGGGCGTTCGCGAGCCGCAGAACCGGCGTGTCGAAATCATCATCAAGTAGCGTCTGCCTGATCAAGCATCTCCATCGGGGGCGCCTTCGTGCGCCCCCTTTTTCTTTATTGACTTAAACAAACCTTGCATCGGCTGCGGCCTTGATCTTTCGAGTCTGCATCCGCTGCGGCAACCAAACCTGTTGCTGCTCTTTGCCCTGATCCGTGATCAACGCCTTTCCGACCGGGCGAGCCTCATGCAACCACGCAACGACGGCGCGGCGCGATCAGAACACGCCGCAGGCCTGCGCGACCGTCATGCCCACGAGTTGCTGGTCGAACTTGGTCTTGTAGGCAGTTCGGATGCGATTGATCGCGGCCAGGCTGGCGGGCACCTCGGGCAGCGCCACCACGAGCACCTTGGTCGCTTCTTCGATCGTCTTGTGGGTGATCGGATTCATCCATGCCCCATCCGCATCAGACACCGTGTAGCCGTTGGGCAGATTGGCGGTCCCGGTCGTATCGAGAAATTCCTGCCACTCCTTGTCCGTCAGATCGTCACGACCGGGGATCGATCTGCCCAGGAACAGTGTGAAGACGGCGACGGATGGCCCCAATGTCGGCGCGCATTCGGGGCGGGTTCGCGCCGCGCAACCGCTCAGGCTCGCGATCAAGCACATCGCCATGATCAGTCGGAACATCGTTTGTCCTTCAGGGAGCCAGGTGCGTCCTCAGCCAAATACCCGATTGCCGCGCTTCCAGGTCCCCAGCACAACACCCTCCAGCGCACGGCCGTCGAACGGCGTGTTCTGGGCCTTGCCGGGAAGCCTGCCGGCTTCGACCTTCCAGATCCGGTCCAGATCGAACAGGCACAGGTCGGCCACCGCGCCCTTGGCGATCCGACCGGCTTCAAAGCCCAGCAGGGCCGCGGGTCGGGCGGTCAGCAAGTCAATCGCCGCTGCCAGTGCGACGGATCCATTGTGGACATGCGCGAGGGTGATGGCGAGCAGTGTTGCCAGACCTGAACCGCCGGCGGATGCCAGCGCGAACGGCTGACGCTTGTCGTCAGCATCGCGCGGCTGATGGTCGGACGCGATCGCGTCGATCGTGCCGTCCGCCAGAGCGGCGATCACAGCCTGACGATCATATTCCTTGCGCAATGGCGGCGACAGCTTGGCATAGGTTCGGAAGTCGCCGATCGAGGTCTCGTTCAAGTCAAAGTAGGGTGGGGCGGTGTCACACGTGACGGCTAACCCGTCCATTTTCGCAGTCCGGATCAACGCCAGCGCCGTTCCGGTCGACACATGGGCAAAGTGCACCGCACCCCCCGTGAGTTCGGCAAGCCTGATGTCGCGCGCGACCATGATCGCCTCGGCCGCGGCGGGAATACCGGGCAGACCCAGGCGCGTCGCCTGCTCGCTCTCCGTCGCGGTTCCGCCGGTGGCAAGCGAAGGCTCCTCCGGGTGCTGTACGATCCGCGCGTCGAATGCCTTTGCGTAGGACAGCGCCAACCGCATCAGCCTGGCAGGTCCAATCGCGCGAGACCCGTCGGTGAAGGCAACGGCTCCCGCTTCCCGCAGTAATCCAAGTTCAGCGAGTTCCTCGCCCCGGCAGCCTCGGGTGACCGCACCGTAGGGGAGGATTGTGAGGCTGCGGGTTTCGTCGCCCTTGGTTAATAGCAGCTTCACCAACGCAGGATCGTCGATGGCCGGCTGGGTATCAGGGAGCGAAGCCAGCGTCGTGATGCCACCCGCCGCGGCCGCCGCGGCCGCCGAGGCGATGGTCTCGCGGTATTCGAACCCCGGTTCACCCAAGGCTGCGCGCATATCCACAAGGCCGGGGCAGAGGATGGCATCTTCAGCCTCGATCACCGTCCCGGCGTTGGTGCAGCCCAGTGATGGACCGAAATCGGCGATCAGGCCGTCACGCACCAGCAGATCGCCGAGAACGTCGACCCCCGCGCCCAGAATGCGGACCCGAGAGAACAGCGTATCAGGGCTCATTCAGTCGATGGCTCCGCGACAGCATATCCAGCACCGCCATGCGTACGGCGACGCCCATCTCGACCTGTTCCTTGATCACGCTGTGGACCGGATCGTCCGCGACCGCGCTGTCGATCTCCACACCGCGGTTCATCGGGCCGGGATGCATGACCATGGCGTCAGGCTTGGCATGGGCCAGCTTGTCCATGTCCAGGCCGTAGAAGCGGAAATACTCCCGCGCGCTAGGCACTTCGCCACGGATCATCCGCTCGCGTTGCAGCCGCAGCATCATGACGACGTCGGCACCCGCCAGACCCAGCACCATGTCATGGAACACGGTCACGCCCAGATAGGCGATCTCGGCCGGGATCAGTGTGGGCGGTCCTACAACCCGGACCTGGCACCCCATCGTCGTCAGCAGGTGGATGTTGGATCGGGCTACCCGCGAATGGGCGATATCGCCGCAAATGGCGACCAGCAGGCCAGCGATGCGCCCTTTGCGCCGATTGATGGTTAGTGCGTCCAGCAAAGCCTGCGTGGGATGCTCGTGCGTGCCGTCGCCGGCGTTTATCACCGCGGCATCAACGATCTGCGCCAGCAGATTTGGCGCCCCGGATTGATCATGACGCACCACCAGAAGGTCGCAGTGCATCGCGTTCAAGGTTGCCGCGGTGTCGATCAGGGTCTCGCCCTTGTTGACCGACGATGTGGCGACCGACATGTTGATCACATCGGCACCGAGCCGCTTGCCGGCAAGCTCGAAGCTGGTGCGGGTGCGGGTGCTGTCCTCGAAGAACAGATTGATCAACGTGCGCCCGCGCAGCAGGTCGCGCTGCGTCTTGCCGGACCGGTTGAGCAGCACATAGCTCGCGGCGAGGTCGAGCAATTGGCTGATCGCGGGCGGCTCAAGCCCTTCGATCGCCAGAAGATGTTTCTGCCGGTAGAACACGGCATGTCGTTGCAGCAACCAGCGCGGTGCGTCAACAGGGGACGCAGGCAGGTCAGCCCGCAGCCGCAGGCGACGCCACACCGCACAGTGTCAGGTATGCAATGCGTGAGGATGTTTCAGCTTGGCGAAGTAGTCCCTGATCGCGTCTCGGATCGCTTGCGCCATCACCCGCCGATACCGCGTCTGGTTCAGCAACGCCTCGTCGTGCCGGTTCGACAGAAAGCCCATCTCCAGCAATGCGCTTGGAATACCCTTCAGACCGAGGACATAGAAGCGAGCCTGGCGAGCAGGAGCTGTATCCATCCGGATGTCGTCGTTCAGGTTGTCGATCATCGTGTACTGCAGCCACGCTGACCCTGGTTGCGGCTGTGTTTGGCGGCCGACAAGGGCGTCTGCGAGTTTGACCGAGTTACCCGGACCGGCTGCTAGCTGGGTGACCTCGTCGCCGGCGTCCAAGCCGGAACGAACCCATACGCTGGCGCCGTGCGCGTGCCGATCGCTCGAGCCGTTGGCATGTATCGCTATCAGCAACGCTGCCTTGCGACCTCGGGCAAACGCGACGCGTGCGGCCAGAGAGACGAATATGTCGGTTGTGCGCGTCATGGCGACACGATATTGACCGGTCGCTTCGAGTAGACGCTTCAGCTCCAAAGCGGTAGCCAGCGTAACATTCTTCTCGAGTGTGCCGGCGGCGCCTATCGCCCCTGGATCCTTGCCGCCATGTCCCGGATCGATAACGATAAGCGGGCGTAAGGCGGTCGCGGCCCGGTTGTGCCTGGCCGACACGATCGCTCGGTGATGGCGTTTCCGCCGGTCAATCCCTCCACGTTTCGTAATGGCGACAACGTGGCGCCGTTTCGGCGAATTCCGTCGGACAGCCGATCGGTCTCCCGCAGCCGATTTGCGTGCCACCCTGGCCCGAGAAGAGCGCTGTGCCGGTGAATGCCGATGTGCCGGATGCGAGGGGTGGGAGACCGCGGTCCGCGCCCAGATGGGGCTAATCAGCAATAGGTTTAACAAGGTCACGCAGGCGATGAAGCGCCACGGCGATGGCTTGGGAACAGTCACCCTAAGCACTGAATAAGAACCTTGAGACCGAAACATTCTTCCAACCGCTCCGGACCACGGAGAGTCATGTGTAGAATATCGCTTTATCAATAGCAAGCACTCTTTTCTTAATGTTCCACGGCAGGTAATGTCGGCCGCGGCTGATGGGGTAGTACATGACATTCCGAACCGGCTGGTTGCATGGCCCTCTGGCAAACGTCCTGCTCGAGCCAAAACCGAGACGTTACGCAGGTCTGTTTTCTGCTGCCGCTTGCGCGATCCTATGGTGCAGTCTGGTATCAATATCCGCCTTTGGGGCGAGCGCCTCGCCGCCCGCCAACCGGGAGACCGCTGGGCCGAGGCTGGGTCGTTACACGGGCCTGCCGCTACCACGTTTCGCGGCGCTTAGAAGTGGTACGGTGAACTTGCGAAGAGGGCCGGGACGTCGTTATCCCATCGACTGGGTTCTGTCGCGTCGGTTCCTGCCGATAGAAATCCTGCGGGAATTTCAGGACTGGCGGTTCGTGCGCATTCCAGACGGAACCAGGGGCTGGGTGCATCGAGCGCTGCTGATAGCGAGGCGGAGTTTTCTCGTCGGCGCCACCACGGCCGCGCTCCGATCGGCGCCCAAGGCCGGCTCGCGTGTGGTGGCGCTGTTGAAGCCAGGCGTGGTCGGTCGAGTGGTATCTTGCCGAAAGCGCTCACCGTGGTGCAAGGTGCGTGCTGCCGGTTACGACGGCTATCTGAACCGCACGACCTTCTGGGGTCTGCTGCCGGGAGAGGCAGTTGGCGGATAAGCAAACGGCGCCCTTCTCTCAAAGAACGCCGTTTGCATCCGACTTGGATCAAGGCAGCATCACCTGATCGATCGTTGATAAGTCCCCGCGAACGACCAGCGGCAGTCCCAGGCCCGGGCCTTCAACCTTAACCGGGCTGAGGAGCCGGTGCCGCGCCACCCGTTGGCGGCGTCGGCGCGGCCGGTCGTCCGGCAGAAGGCACAGAGGCCCGACGCGACTCGGGAGCAGGTTCGTCGACAACCTTGCGGATCACCGGCTCTCCGCGCAGAACGGTACGGATCTCGTCGCCCGACAATGTCTCGTGCTCCAACAGGCCGCGGGCCAGTCGGTGCAGTTCCTCGACGTTCTCGGTGAGCAGCCTGCGGGCCTTGCTATAGGCGCGGTCAATAATGTCCTTGATCTCACTGTCGATCTCTCTGGCAGTGGCCTCGGACACGTTCTTGTTCTGGGTGACCGAATGGCCCAGGAAGACTTCCTGGCTGTTGTCGCCATAGGCGATCATGCCGAGCTTGTCCGACATGCCCCACTCTGTGATCATCCGCCGGGCCTGATCGGTCGCCATCTTGATATCGCCGGCCGCGCCGTTCGACACCTTGTCCGGCCCAAAGATTATCTCTTCCGCCGCGCGTCCGCCCATCGCCATCGTCAATTCCGACAGCAACTTCGATTTCGACTTGGAGTAGCGGTCACCCTCCGGCAGGCTCATGACCAGGCCCAAAGCGCGGCCGCGGGGAATGATCGTTGCCTTGTGAACGGGATCACACTCGGGTTCATGCATCGCGCACAGCGCATGGCCGGATTCATGGTAGGCGGTCATCCGCTTTTCCGCCTCGGACATGACCAGCGAGCGACGCTCGGCTCCCATCATCACCTTGTCCTTGGCGCCTTCGAATTCCGCCATCGCCACGACCCGCTTGCCTAGCCGGGCCGCCAGCAGCGCACCCTCGTTCACCAGGTTGGCGAGGTCGGCGCCGGAGAACCCAGGCGTTCCCCGAGCGATCACCTTCGGGTCGACGTCGGAAGCCAGCGGCACCTTGCGCATGTGCACGCGCAGGATTTTCTCACGCCCATTCACATCTGGGTTCGGCACCACGACCTGACGGTCGAAGCGGCCAGGGCGCAGCAGCGCGGGGTCCAGCACGTCCGGTCGGTTGGTCGCGGCGATCAGGATGACGCCTTCGTTTGATTCGAAGCCGTCCATCTCGACCAGCATCTGGTTCAGGGTCTGCTCACGCTCATCGTTGCCGCCACCCAGACCGGCACCGCGATGCCGGCCAACCGCGTCGATCTCGTCAATGAATATGATGCACGGCGCGTTCTTCTTGCCTTGCTCAAACATGTCGCGGACGCGCGAAGCGCCGACGCCAACAAACATCTCCACGAAGTCCGAACCCGAGATCGTGAAGAACGGGACGTTCGCCTCACCCGCGATGGCGCGCGCGAGCAACGTCTTGCCGGTGCCGGGAGGGCCGACCAACAGCACGCCCTTGGGGATCTTGCCGCCCAGCCGCTGAAACTTCTGCGGATCCTTCAGGAACTCGACGATTTCCTGCAGCTCGCCTTTGGCCTCGTCGATGCCGGCCACGTCCTCGAACGTCACGCGCCCCTGCTTTTCCGTCAGCATCCGCGCTCGGCTCTTGCCAAATCCCATGGCCCGGCCGCCGCCCGACTGCATCTGGCGCATGAAGAACACCCACACGCCGATCAGCAGCAGCATCGGGAACCATGACAACAGGTAGTGCAGCAGAGGATTGACGTCACTGTCTTCCGGCTTGGCGATGACCCGGACGTTTTTGTCGGTCAGCGTCTTCACCAGGGCCGGATCCTCCGGCGTGTAGGTCTGGAAGGTCCGGCCGTCATTCAACTGGCCCGATACCGTGCGCCCCTGGATCACGACATCACGCACACGACCACCGTTCACCTCGCCGATAAAGTCCGAGTAGGCGATCTGAGTGGAGTTGGTGTGGTTCACCCCGGGCTGGAACAGGTTGAATAGCACCACGAGCAGCAGGGCGATGATCACCCAGAGCGCGAGGTTGCGGCCGAAATTGCTCATATGACTTTGCTCACGTTCTCAGTCCGATTGGGACGCCTGGCATTCCTAAACGATATCCAGCCCGGCGAGACAGCCATTAACATAGTGTGTGGGATCTTCCCTACATCCCCGCCTGTGGCGGATCGTTCACCAACCTATGGTGAATGACAACTCAATAAGATGAATGGGGCGCCAGGACCTGGTTTGCCGGAACAAAGCCAGGGCCGCCGAGCAGCTTTCGCGGGCTGAACAGCACCGTCATTGCCTTGTGATTCTCGTGCGAGGCATATCGCAAATGCGGTACCGCCGCCAGAACTTTACCAATCCGAACGGCCGGCAGTGTGCGCAGGACCGTCGCTGGAATATCCGAGCGGGTTCGGAACCCAGCCGCATCCGACCCCAGCTTGCCGACCATGGTTCCGGCGGGAACCGCCGAATCGCTGATCAACCGGAACCGGTTGTCCCAAATCACGCCCGACCAGGCTTCGACCGGCGCCATGATGGCTGCCTCCTCACGAGCGATCAAAAGACCATGGCCAAACCGGCCGGCCGGCATGATGCGCACGCCCGCTATCGTCGCAGGTCTTGGCCGGGCCGCCAGATCGTTGATCCGATCGGAGCTGGCCGGATAGGGCAGGCCGCCGATCGTCTGCACCAGGCTGCTCAAGGCGGCCGGACCGATCCGGCCCGGCGATAACAGCGCGAACCCCTCCGGCCGGATCGACGCGCGGCGGGCCAGCTCGACGGCACTCTCGTGTTCCTCGCGCGAACGAAGTCGGCCAACCGCCGCCGCGGCGGCCGACAAGCCAGCTCCGTCGGGTCCATGAGCCGAGAGGCGATGCCTTAACCGAGGCCGCATCGCCCGCATGTCCCGGTTGGACGGGTCTTCGATCCATCGCACGCCGGCCGCCGTCAGGAAGCCCCGCAGCCGGGTGGGATCGATGGTCAGCAAGGGACGCAGGAGGCGAAGACTGGTTGTTTCCCGCAACGCCGCCATGCCGGCGAGACCATGCGTCTGACTTTCGCGCAGCACCCTCATCGCCAGGGTTTCCATCTGATCCGCCGCGTGATGGCCGAGCAGCAGATGCAGGATCCCGGCCTCGCGGCAGGCGCTGGTCAGAATATGGTAACGCCCGATCCGCGCCCGTTCGGCCAGCGCCGGACCTGGGCCCAGGTCCGAAAGCCGTAGCAGTCGCGCGGGAACACCGAGATCTTCAAGGCGCGTGACCGTGCTGGTCGCTTCCTCCGCCGATGATTGACGAAGCCCATGATCAACCACCAGGGCCGTGACATAGCCATTTCGCTGAGCTACCCACTCTCTGGTGAGTATGGCGAGTGCCATGCTGTCGGCGCCGCCGGACACCGCGACGGCCAGTGCGGGGGCTGGCTCAAACGGACCCACCCGTCCCATCGCCGCCGCGAACTCGGTGGTCAAACAGGACTCGCCCGGTTGGATCATGCCCCGGCTTCGATCATGTCACGACTGGTGGCAGCCCGTCTTCTGCGCCGTCGCTGCGGCGCCGGCCGCGATATCCGAACGCGGCTTCGGAAAATCCGTGCGCAGTCGGCTCAGCGTGTCGCAAGCGGCCTTCTTCTCGTTGATCGCGGAAAGCGACCCGGCGAGACCCAGCAGCGCGTCCTGCGCGTGGCTGCCCTTGCGCGAACTGTTGTAGGCATCGTCGAACGCGATCGCCGCCTGAGCATATTGATGCTCACCATAAAGCGCCTGCCCGAGCAGCAAGCGCGCATCGTAGGCGCGCGGTGAGGTGCGGTTCGCCAGAACCTCCCGGGCGGACGATTCCGCGTTGACGAAGTCCCGTCGCGCGAGGGCGGCGTTGCCCTCCTGCAACGCGACCTCCGGCGTGCGGGGTCGCGCCTGGGCGCTGGGGCGGACACCGGGAGGAGGCGCCAGCCGGCCAGGGGAGGGTTCAGTATCACCTTTCGAGGCCGTCGGTGTGGCACTTGGCTGCGCCCGCCGGGACGCGCCTTGCGGGTTGACCTGGAAAGCCAGATCGTCAATCCGCTTGCCCAGGTCTTCGTTCTGACGTTGCAACTGGTTTTGGGTCTCATCGATACGACCGCGCAGTTGGCGAACCTGGTCTTCCAGCGCATCGACGCGTGTCAGAAGCTGGGCCAGCAAGTCGTTGCCGCCGCTTTGCTGCTGCGGCGGAGGATAGGCTGGCGCCCGGTTGAACGAGGACCCGCCACCGCGGGACATCTGGTCCTCGGCGGCTTTCAGTTCCTGCCGCAGCTGGTAAATCTGGTTCTGCAGCGCGATGCCCTCACGTGTCTCGACCTGGGCGCGGACCGGCATGGCCGGAGCCGCCAGCACCATGCCGGCCACGACGAGGGGAGCAATGACGAACCGCATGCAGACTTCCTTAAGCGTGATCTCACGGTTCCAATACACCCAGTCGCGGGCCTACACGCAGCTTAATGGCGGCTGCGATATGAATCTAGTGGTCCGATCCCGACAGACGCATCCTCGCGATCGGGTGACTGGGCCCCCAGATCAAGTGCTAGTGGCAAAATCCAACGGATCTATCCGTCGAATTTTCTCCACTAGCTGGCCGGCAGGTGGCGCGCGATGTACGGTGGCAGGGCAAACGCCCCGACATGGATTTCGGGAGTCCAATATTGCGTGGTGCCCAGAATGCCGGCCCGCCGGGCGCGCTCGCGGATGGTCTCCAACGAGGTTGCCGCCAGCGCGGCGTCCTTCGCCGCCCACCCCAGTGTCATGAAGCCGCCGACATAGGTCGGCACGGCTGCGACATAGGCCGTGACGTGCGGGAAGAAGTTGCGTCGGCGCATGCTGGTCTCGTGCAATTCGCCGGCCTGCATGAACGGAACACCGCACTGGTTCACGATCAGGCCACGCGCCGTCAGGATCCGCGCACAGCTGCGATAGAAATCATCGGTGAACAAGACCTCGCCGACGCCGATCGGATCGGTCGAGTCAACGATGATGACGTCAAAGGAATGATCGGCCGCGCGCTTCACGTAATCGATGCCATCGCCAACGACGACCTCCGCCCGCTTGTCCGTCCAGGCGTCGCCGGCGATCTTCGGCAGGAATTCCTGGGCAAGGCGGATGACCTCGCCATCAATCTCGACCATGACGGCGCGAGCCACGTCACTGTGCTGCAGGACCCGGCGCAGCACGCCGCCATCACCGGCTCCGATAATCAGCACGTTGTCGGGGGCGCCATGCGCCAGCAGCGGCACATGGCTCAGCATCTCCTGGTAGACGAACTCATCGGCCTCGGTGATCTGGACCACGCCATCCAGCACCATTATCCGCCCATGCGAGGACGTTTCAAAGATAGCTATATCCTGGAAATCGCTTCTGACGCCTGCAAGCTTCCCGGTCACCAGAAAGCGCTGTCCCCAATCGGGATACAGCGTTTCGTTGATCCAGTTGTCGATGGCCATCACTCGCTCCATGCGTTGACCGCTCGGGCTGTCGCGACCCGAGCCGTCACATATCGACCGGGCAAGCCGCCGTCAGACGACCAGGCCGCGTCGTTGTTCATCGAGGTTGACGAAGTGAGGCTTGAACGCCGCTTTGAGCGCCGGAAGCCCATCATAGGGGTTGCACGCACCACACATGAAGATGTCGATCGCGGCAAAATCCCGCTCCGGCCAAGTATGGATCGAGATGTGGCTTTCCGCCAGCACCAGCACACCGCTCACCCCGCCGTTCGGCGAGAAGTGGTGGAAATGTCCATGCAGGATCGTCGCGCCTGCTGCTTCGGCGGCGCTGCGCAGCGCCCGATCAATATGACCCGGATCGCATAGATTGGCGGCGCCCCAAAGATCGACCAGCAAATGCATGCCGGCGAACTTCACGCCATCCTTCTCTACGAAATAGTCCTTCTGGACTTCCGCCGTTGCCCGCTCAGCGTCGGACTGCTTCTGGTTGCTGCTCGGAAGTTCCGAGACCATCCCCAGTGGGCTGAGTGCGTTCATCGCGTACCCCTTCCTACCAGTAGACGGCCTGTTGGACAGTACGCGCAAAAACCGCCCGCTGTCCCCTGGGGCCAAGGCGGCGGAACATGATGATTGGGGGGGAGGGGCGCAAGCCTCTTTTTTGCTCAGGGCCCTGAGAAAATCGCATAGCCCCCGCGCGGCTCGCTCAGCGCCCGGACCCGGCTGTCTGAAGTGCTTTCAGATCACTCGGGAGTGAGGCCGCAAGGTTCACTTCCTGTTGCGAGCGCTTGATGTCCGCACTGGTTTTGATCGGTTCAGCGGTCAGCAGTCGAAACATGTCAGCCAGTGGGCCGGTGCCCATCCGATTGCCATACTTCGCCCGCATGCCGATCAGGCCGGCATTGTCGCCGGCTCGCGCGGTGGCTGTGGCAAACCGAAGCATCGTTTGCTTTTGACCATCATCCAACACGCCGCTGTCGGGAACCGTCATCGCGACATCGTCGGACCAGGCCTGTTGTGCTGCGCTCCAGTCCAAGGCCGTCTCAAGTATTTGGGCGCGGGCCTGCAATGCGCGGCTGGTGTGCAACGGCGACAGCATCGCCACGGCGGCGGCCGGATGACCCAGATGGGCGGCCGAGGTCGCCCGCAGGATTGTTCGTTGCTCAGTCAGATCGGGCGGCAGGTCCTGCGCTGCCGATCGGTCGAGAGCAGCCTGGGCGCCAGCATCGTCACCCTCGCGCGATTCAACTGTCGCCAGGCTGAGGCCGATCTCCGCCTTGGCGACGTCGGACTTCGCCGAAACCATCAATTTCTCCAGCACCGGCTTTGCGCGACCCGGCAGATCCAGGGCGAGGAGACGGTTCGCCAGCAATTGCCGAACCTCTCCGCCGTTGTCGTCGAGCTCGGGCAGCAGGTCCGCGTTGTCATCCACCATGGCCACGAAGTCGATCGGTGATACCTGCTGCTGACCCGGATCGCGGATCATTTTGGTGAACATGTCCTTAAGCCGCGCACGAACCGGTTTCGCCTGTTCAGGAAAATCGATTGCAGCCTGTCGTAGAATGGCGAGTGCATCGCGCCATGCACCGGTCTGCCCGCGCAGCTCCGCCACCCGCTCGCGCAGCGCCAGCTCCTTTGCATCACCGCGCCAGGCATACAGCAGCTTGTCGAGCGCATCTGCTGCCTGGACCTTGTTCAGCTTGCCGGTGGCCAGGCGCAGTTCAACGGCACGGCTGGCAGCGCGTGCCCGGTCGAACTGGTCGCGGCCCTTGGCCAGCGCGTCCAGCAGGCTCAGCGCCTGATCGGTATCACCTTCGGTCTGCCGCATCAGCGCGCGCGCATAGGCCAGTTTGGGATCAGTCTTTTGCTGATCCAGCAAGCGGGCGGCAGGCGCGATCTCGCCGCCCTTGATCATGGTTTCGATCATCAGCGGCAGGATGTGGTCCCGGATGGACTTGGGATACCTGAACACGAGGGGCGCTGTCGCCGAAAACACCGCCGCGGCCCCAGGCGAACCGTCATCCTGCATGGCCTGGCGAATCGCGCGCCAAAGGGCAATGTCATCCGCTCCGTCAAGTCTTGGATCGAGCAGCGCATCCGCTTCCTGCTCGCGGCCCGCCAGCAGGGCGGCGATGGCGGAAAAGGCGCCGGTTTCGGCCGAGGCCGCTTCCTTCGGATCCTGTTCCGCCGCCACTTGCAGCAGGCCTTCGGCCTCGGCGCCAAAACCCAACGCCACGAGACTCTCTGCCGCCTGGCGGTTTTTCAGACCGCGCGCCAAGGGGGGCACCGCCGCGGCGGCGGCGATCTGCTTGGTCGCAAGCCGCAGCAGTACGTCGGGCGGCAGGGTCGAAAAGTCCAACCGCCGAGTCAGATGGGCTGCGTCCATCAACGCATCGCTGATGCTCGTCGGCGGCGAAAGCAGCAGGCCGCCGGCTCCACCTGCCAGGCTGAATCCGGTGGATGTCTGCCGCAGCGTGATGAGATCCGAAAGTGGTTCGACCACCACGCCCTGTATCGTCGGCTGCAGAATGAATTCGCTGCTTCGCCTGGCAGCCGCCACACCTTGCCCAGGGCGGCGTTGAGTCCCGGCCAACAGCGTCGCGCCGGTATCGGGATCGACCAGGCTGACGATGTCGCTGGGTTGTTCAGCCGCCAGCCTCAACTGTCCGTCCTGGTATGTGTCAGCGATCGGTTGCTGTTTCAGCGCCTTCGTCAGCACCGCGATGCGCCAGCCCCGCTGCAGCGGTGTGAGAGCAACCCACCGAGCGTGCGGCAGCGGAACACGAAACAACGTCCCGTTGGGCAGCAGTTGCACCGTAGCCGCACCGAACACCGGATCGCCGCGTAACGCGCTCATGTCGACAGGTCGGCGTTCGGCGAAGATGATGTATGCGGTGTCGTCTCTACGGAACGCCGCCGCTCCGGTCGCGCTGTCGAACGGCACCCGGAATGCCGACCCGTCCATGTCGTCAGGCAATTTCACCCGCCGGGCCATCAATCCGGCCGGTGCTTCATTCTCGGGCAACACATCCCGTCCGGGTGGCGTCTGCTGAGTTGCCTCGCGCGCAGTCGGCTCAGTCGCGGAAGCAGCCTTTGGCAACGGGTGAGCTGCCGCTGCGACAGGCTTGGCGGGTGGCATTGGCAACGGTTGTGCTGCCACGGCGACAGGGCTGGCCGGCGCGGCGACCCCCGGGGCAGCTGAAACCGCGAGGGCCTTGCCGTTCGGTTCAGGCGGGCTTGCCGCGGCGGATGATGCAACCGTGGATAATTGAACGGGCTCGCGGCTGCGTCGAAGGCTTTGCGGCGCGGCCGCGCCTTTCTTGGGATCCAGGATGTCGAGGAAGACAAGGCCGCTCATGCGGCCCGTACGGACGGTCGCATTGTGATCGAGGGTCAATTCGAGACTGGAGCCTTTGGTCTGCATGGCGAGGACGTTTCGCGGCGGAGTCGGCGCGATTCCAAGGGTGACATCACCACTGAGGCGCAGCACGACATGGTCGCCGTCCTGATCGAGCTGATACTCGATCTTGCCACCGGTATTGATCGCGACCCTGCCGAAACCGCGATGGTTGCCGGATCGGACAACCGCTTTAGACGCATCCGACTGCGCCACTTCGGCATGGCCGGTGAATGCCAGAGAGCTCAGGACCGCGCCGGCCGCCACTGCGCGCGCGATCCTCGCATTGATCATTCAGAAGCTGTCCAGCAGCTTGTCGATGTCCGACTGGTCCATCGCATGCGCCGAGAGCTGCGGTCCGTTCAGCAGATCCGCGTCGGCGGCGACAGGATCAGCCGATGGCTTGGGGGTCTGCACCGACGGCCCGAACGTTCCGACGATCAGCGCTACCTTTTCCTCGATCATCTTCAGCGTCGCCACGACCTTGGTAATGCGCTGACCGGTGATGTCCTGGAAGCTGCAGGCTTCATAGATCCGCGTGGTCGCCGTCTGTAGCACCGTTGCCGAATCGCCAATCACGGCTGACGATAACTCGTCCAGCATCTCGCAGCTTTCCAATATCGCATTGGTCGCCTGAGCGGTGTGGCCGACGATCGCATCCAGCTCGTCCGTGGCCAGTGGAATGGCGTGGTTGTTGATATCACCCACCCGCAAGGCAGCGATATCGGATTTCGCGTTGGCGATCGTCCGGCCGAGTTCCTCGACCTGGCGCAGCAGTGACGCCTCCTTCACCGTCAGGTCGTAGCTGATCGTCGTCAGCACGGCCCGAACGACCTCGGTCAGGATGTTGGCCTCGAGCTCAGGCTGATGTTGCCTGATCGCCGCGAGTTTCTTCTTCAGTGCTTCGATACCGCTTGGGCTAAGCTCGTCAGGCCCGTCAAGCATGGCCGAGAACCTTCTCGATCTTGCCCTTGAGCGTTTCGGCATTGAACGGCTTGACGATGTAATTGGAAACGCCCGCGGCTTTGGCCGCTATGACGTTTTCGGTCTTGCTCTCGGCGGTTATCATGATGAAGGGCACGCTCTTCAGACGGATATCGGCGCGCACTTCCTGTAGCAGTTGCAGGCCCGTCATCGGTGCCATGTTCCAGTCGCTGATTACCAGCCCGAAGTTGCCCGCACGCAGCTTGGTCAGCGCGTCAGCACCGTCCGAAGCTTCTTCCACATTGTTGAATTCGATCTGCTTGAGCAGATTGCGGATGATCCGCAGCATCGTCTTGTAGTCGTCCACAATCAGCACGTTCATGGACTTGTCGATTGACATCGTCTGCTCCTTTGCTGGGTTCAGCCACCCGTGAGACCGGTTTTCAACCCGGCAAGCGGCGCGCCTGAGAAGTTGCGGCCGGTTCGCATCTGAGCCAGTTCGGCCGTTACGTCGCGTGCCTTGTCAGGGTTCATAGCCGCCATGACGGACGCGGCCTTGGCGTCCTTCATCCGGTCCAGCAGTTGAAGCAGCACCGGCATCGACAGGTCGTTGAAGATGTTCGCGGCGTCCTTCGGCTTCATCGCCTCGTAGACCTTGACCAGGCCAAGCCAGTCGGCGTTCTGCTTTTCCTTCCGCGCTGCCTCCAGGCCTTCGAGCCTGGTCTGCAGCGCCTGCATTTCGGTGACCCGTGCCGCGAGTTTCTGTTCCGCCGCCGCCAGCACGGACTCGCGTCCCGACACCGCCTCGGCGCGTTTGTCCAGATCCTGCCGCCGCTTGCGCAGGTCCTGAAGCAGAGCCTTCTCACTTTCGCTGACCGGTTGCGGCCCGCCCTGGCTTGGTAGGTCGGCGGCGACATCGCCCGGCCGAGGTGCTGCGGAAGGCGAACCGGCAGCCGGCTTCGCAGCCCCCTTATTGGGCTGCTTGACCTGGTCCGTGCTGGCGGCGTTCGCGACGGTCACCATCACGCCGTCAGGCTTCGTGCCGTGACTGACCGCCGTCTGCAACAGCACACCGACCTTCAGCAGCAACAGCGTGGCCATTGCAGCGATGGTGGCGGGTAGCAACCGCGGCGGCGGAATCTTCAACATCAGCGGGCCATCCGCAATGCCTGCATCAGGTTCCGCTCGACATCGTTGGCGCCTGTCGAGGCGTTGGTTTCAAGCGTGGCAACCGAACGACCCTGTGCCACGGCCAGCGGCCGCGCAGCCCGCACCAGCGCGTCCAGGCGATCGGCAAGGCGGTTGCCTCGTTCGGTCAGGAACGCAAGATCCTCCTTCAGAGATACGGATTGCGTAAGCTGACCCTGGATCTCGCGGCCGGCACCGTCGACGGCGGCGCGCAGCCGCTGAATGCCGCTTTCCGCCTGGTTGGTGCTGGCATTGAAGCCAATCACCAGTTGCTCAAGCGAGGCCCGGTCGCGCTTGAGCACACCCAACGCTCGCTCCAGCCGGATCGCCTGGAACAGCGTTGCCCCAAGCAGCACGACAAGGATGATTTCGAGGCTCCATTCCATCCGCGCCATCGTGCCGATCAAAGATTAACAAATGATTTAACCGGCCTAGAATCGATCCAGCGTGCCAAGCCGCACGAGTTCGCGCTCTATCTTGACGGCGACGTTGTTGTTCTTCTGTCCCATCCGACCTTCGAACAGAGCGACCGCCCCACAGCGCACCGAAACGGCGCCGCCGGGCGCGGTGTTGAGCAGAAGTTGCTGCCCCGGTCGTAACGAAATGACGTCGGACAACCGCATGGTCTGCTCGTCGAGGACAACAGACAACTCGACCTCCGTATGCCACAGCTGCTCGGCGAGATGGGTCTCCCAGATCGAATCCCGGCCGAATTTCTCGCCCATGAACTGTTGCAGCAGCAACTCGCGAACCGGCTCGAGCGTGGCATACGGCAGCAGCAACTCGACGCGGCCGCCGCGATCCTCCATGTCGATGCGCAGCCTGGCCAGAATGGCGGCGTTCGACAGGCGGCTGATGGTCGCGAAGCGCGGGTTGACCTCCAGCCGCTCGAACCGGAAGGTCACCGGGCACAGCGGATCAAAACTGGTGGAAAGGTCGGCCAGCACGACCTGGATCAGGCGTTCGACCAAGGTGCGCTCGATCGTCGTGTACGGCCGGCCCTCGATGCGCATCGCGGCGGTGCCGCGTCGTCCGCCCAGCAGCACATCGACGATCGAGTAGATCATCGCGGAGTCGATGACCATCAGGCCCTGGTTGTCCCATTCCTCGGCTTTGAACACCGCCAGCATGGCGGGCAGCGGGATCGAGTTCAGGTAATCGCCAAACCGCAACGAAAGGATGTTGTCGATGCCGACCTCGACGTTATCGGAGGTAAAGTTGCGCAGGCTGGTGGACATGATGCGGACCAGCCGGTCGAAGACGATCTCCAGCATCGGCAGGCGCTCGTAGGATACGAGGCCGGAACTGATGATCTTCTGCATGCCGGTGCGCGCCTCACCGGAGGACGGGCCCTCATCAAACCCGAGCAGGTTGTCGATTTCTGCTTGATTGAGTTCCCGCGTCGCCTGGGCACCATCGACGGGCGTTCCAGCGTCGGTATCGGTCTCCGCGCCCCAGGCGGCCGCGAGGTCCTCTTCTGACTGCTCCCCGGTTTCGCTCATTGCACCAGCATCTGCGTGAACAGGACGTCGCTGATCTCAGCGGGGGCGACGGCGGCGTTTGCCCGCGCCAGCAATTCCTCCCGTAGCCGGTATGTTCCGGCCGAACCCCGCAGTTCCTCGGGCCGCATCTCTCGCAGGTAGGTCTGCATGATGTCCTGCAGGCGCGGCAGTGCGGCCTTGACCTTTTCCACGTCGCCGGGTTTCGGCACCTCGACCCGCGCGAGCAATTTCACATAGCTGGGCTTGCGCAAGTTGCTGTTCAGGTTCGCCACCATCTCGGGTAACTCGATGTAGCTCGGCGGAACCGGCTTGGCGGCTTCCTTCGCCTGCTGTTCATGCTTATCCAGGCCGAACAGATGCGGCAAAATACCGGTGAACCACAGCCCTGCGCCGATCAGCAGCAGGACCACCGGGACGGCGATCATGATCAGCTTTTTCTTGCCGGCTTTCTTTTCTGATTTTTCAGCTGGCTCGTCGGTCGTGGGCTGCGCTGGCGAGGAACTCATGACCATGAACCTGACAGACAACCATTAATGAAAGGTTGATGCGCCAGGGCGGCGGTCGATGCCGATCGGCACATTGTGCCGGGTAGCCGGACCTTTGGCGATCAGCGTATTGCCATCGTTGTCAGACGGTTGGGTCAAATCCTTCGGCCTATCTCGTCTGGCACGGCGCTTGCTGTCCATCGTCAGGCACTGTTCGGACGATGCCTCATGGATATCACGACCTCACTCGCCGCTTCACGCCTGATCGCACAGCAGCGGGCGATGGACATCACCGCGAACAACATCGCCAACGCCAATACGCCCGGCTACCGCACCGAGCGTGTTCAGTTCAGCGATTGGATCGATAAGCAACCGGGTACGGCAGCGGTGCCGGGCGACCGCACGATTACCTACACCCAGGACCGGGCAACCTACCGCGAGTCTCAGCCGGGATCGATCACCCATACCGGCAATCCATTCGATCTCGCCCTCAGCGGCGATGGCTACTTCACGGTCAATACCAAGGCGGGTCCCCGGCTGACCCGAGATGGCCGCTTCGGCCTGATGCCGGATGGCACCGTGGCTGACAGCAACGGCAATCCGCTGCTGGATGTGAATGGTCAGCCAATCCAGATGGCGCCGACGGACACCCAGATTTCGATCGCCGGCGATGGGTCGATTTCCTCGGAAAATGGAGAGATCGGGAAGGTTGGCATTGTGCAGCCGACCGATCCGATGAAGTTACAGGCAGAGGGTGCGACCAAGTTCGTCTCCGGCTCCGCCACCGCGCCTGTGGCCGCTCCCGGCATCGTTCAGGGCGCGGTCGAACAGTCCAACGTGCAGCCGGTGATGGAGGTGACGCGGATGATGGACAATCTTCGCCAGTTCCAGTTCGTTACTCAAATGGTGCAGGCCGAGGGGGATCGGCAGCAAAACTCCATCGACAAGCTTCTGCCGCCTGGATCGACCTCGTAACAAGAGTTCCATCCACAACGTGACAAAACGCCACAGGAGACCATCAAATGCGTTCGCTCGATATCGCCGGCACCGGGATGCAGGCACAGCAGACCAATGTGGAAGTCATTTCCAACAACATGGCGAACATGACGACGACCGGCTTTAAGCGCCGGCGGGCCGAGTTCCAGGATCTCATCTACCAGAACCTTCGTCGCGTCGGGGCCAACAGTTCTGATACCGGCACGGTGGTGCCTTCGGGCGCGCAGGTCGGCCTTGGCGTCAAGACCGCGGCGATCTATCGCATCAACGAGCAGGGCAATCTGCAGCAGACCTCCAACCAGCTGGATATGGCGATCCAGGGCAATGGATACTTCCAGGTGACCTCGCCGAGCGGCGAAACCGCCTATACACGCGATGGGACATTCGCCTTGGCGCCGGACGGAACGATCGTCACCGCCGACGGCTACACGGTGCAACCCGGCGTGCAGATCCCGGCCGCCGCGACCGGGGTCACGATCAACACATCGGGCCAGGTGCAGGTGACGCTCGCGAACACGCCGGCACCGCAGACCGTCGGTCAGCTTCAGCTCGCGACCTTTCCCAACGAGGCCGGTCTCGATGCCCAGGGCGGCAACCTCTTCGTACAAACCGCGGCTTCGGGCGCGCCGGTTACCGGCAATCCAGGAACCGCCGGTTTCGGTTCGGTGGAGCAAGGTTTTATCGAGACTTCGAACGTCAACGTGGTGACTGAGATCACCGATCTGATCACCGCCCAGCGCGCCTACGAGATGAACAGCAAGGTGATCACGTCCAGCGACGAGATGATGTCCACGCTCACCAACCTCCGCTAGCTCATGCGCGTCCTCGTTCTCGTCATTGCTCTTTGCGTCGGCGGCGCGGTACAGGCGGCGACCTTGCGCAGCATGACGACGTTGCATGGTCCCAACGTTTCTCTAAAGGATCTGTTCGACGATGCCGGGCCCTACGCCGACCGTGTGCTCGGCCCCGGCCCCGCGCCAGGGGGACGCATCGTCGTCGAGGCGGCGCAACTGAACGCCATCGCCAGGCAGTATGACGTAGCCTGGCGATCCGCATCACGCGCGGATCGCGCGGTGCTGGAATGGCCCGGCCGCCCGCTGCGGAAACAGGAGGTGCTTGAGGCTGTCAGGGTCGCGATCGCCGCGGTGGGAGCCTCTGATGACGTCGACATCGACATGCCAGGCTTTACGCCGCCGCTTGTTCCGACCAAGGCGACGCCGGTCGCCACCGTTTCCCAACTGGACTACGACGCCAACACCGGGCGCTTCGCCGCGGTGCTGACGGTGACCGCCGCTGGGATCAGCCCGATCGACACCCGGGTCAGCGGTCGTGCCGAAGCGATGGTGCAGGCCCCTGTGGCGGTGACGCGCTTGTTGCCCGAAACAGTAATTCGGGCAGACGATATCCGCCTGGCTCGCGTGCGGACGGTATTGTTGCAAAATGATATCGCTCGCTCGCTCGAAGAAGTTGTCGGGATGCAGTTGCGCCGACCTGTGGCACCAGGTCAGCCGCTGCGTCGGGCCGACCTGGTGAGACCGCCCTTGGTGCAGCGCGGGTCAACCGTCAGGATCGAGCTGTCGTCCTCCGGATTATCGATCACCGGCCAGGCCATAGCCCTGGACGCCGGCGCGGAGGGCGAAAGGATCCGCGTGCAGAACATGGCCTCCCATGCATTCCTGTTCGCCCAGGTGGTCGGACCGGGGCAGGTCCGTGTGACGCCGGATGGATCAGGCGCGTCGCCAACCGCGCCGGCGCGCTATGTTCGCGAGGCAATTGGGCAATGAAGCTCTCGACGGTTGTCTGGCTGGGACTTGCCGCGGTGTCGCTGAGCGCTTGTGGCACCCTGGGCCGCCTGTCGGAGGTCGGGCGGCCACCGGCGCTGACGCCCACCGAGGATCCGACCAAGGACCCGAGATGGCGCCCGGTCTCGATGCCGATGCCGAATGGCCAGCCTTCACCGAACGAATCGAATTCGCTCTGGCGTTCGGGATCGCGCGCCTTTTTCAAGGATCAGCGCGCGGCGCAGGTTGGTGATATCGTCACCGTTCTGGTGAGCATGAATGATGCGGCAAACCTGAAAAATGTCACCTCATCCAACCGGACCAGCACGGAGTCCGGGGGACTGCCAAACTTCTTCGGATTGGAGGCAATTCTACCGAAGGCGATAAACCCGGCGACACTGATTTCGGCCAGCAGCACCAACAACAACACCGGCACCGGCCAGATCCAGCGCAATGAGGCTGTGACACTTAGATTGGCGGGTATCGTCACCCAGGTTCTTCCGAACGGCAACCTCGTGATCGCCGCCCGGCAGGAGTTCGTTGTCAACAGCGAATTAAGAGACCTGCGCGTAACGGGCGTGATCCGGCCCCAGGACATTGCCTCGGACAACACCGTGCTGCACGATCGCATGGCGGAGGCACGGATCTCCTATGGCGGCAGGGGACAACTGACGGATCTGCAACGCGCCCGCTGGGGACAGCAGATCACAGATATTTTGATGCCGTTCTGACCACCGGCCTACCGTCGGATCGTTGCGCTCGCACACGGGCGGAAGATCTTCGATCTCACACCGGCAACACCTGCGCCGAGAGACCGCCCCGGTTTGGTTCCGGGGCGGTTCTCGGATCAGCCCCTCATTTAGGCGCCGCGGTTGCCGCGGGCGCCGTTGCGGTCGCAGGTGCGGTTGTCGACGCAGTGGGGTGTCTGCGGGCATGTGTGCCGATGACCTGACCGCGGATTTCACCACCCGGATTTGCCGCTGTGTGCACGTTCACGTACAACTTCGCGGATTGCAGCATCTTCACCTGATCCTCGGTCAAAGTGACCGTCCCGGTAACCGGGCTCGTCGGGTTCTTGTCACCCAACGGCGTAATGACCCCGGCGCTCTGCATACGCGTCGCCGGTCCGTGGATGTGGGCGGCGGTGGCGGGACCGGTCAAACCCTTAAAGGTCAGCTTGTATTCAAGTGCCTTGGTTTGCGTGTCGAACGAGGCGGTGAACCGGCCGGTCCCCTTGCTGTCGGTTTTGGGTATTTCGCTACGGCCGGAAAGCCGGGCGGTATAGTGGACAGTAGCGGCGGAGGCAGCCGAGACGACAGACGCTGAGAGGGCGGCAGCCAGAAGGACTCTACGTAACATTCATGATTCCCCATGAGCAGGTGGCACCCCGGCCGCGGAGCCGAGGAGGCAGCGACTTGTCGAAAGTCACTACTGGGGTCACGTATTCCACGAAATGAAGGACATCACTATGCCCCGCACCATCGGGATCTCGCCGAGCGGGCCGCCACTCGTAGGACCGAATGTCGACCTCGCACCTCGGCCGTTGCCTGCCAGGGTTCCGATCCGCGGCCGCTACGTCACGATGGAGCCGCTGCACCGACGCCATAGCGCGGAACTATGGCAGTCGGCACAGGGAGCGGACGATAGCTGGACTTACCTCGGCACTGGGCCATTTGCCTCAGCCGAGGTGATGGGCCGTCAGGTGATGGACCTTGCCGCGATGCATGATCCGATGCTGTGGGCGGTGCGGCCGGTCACCACGGGGCTGGTGTCCGGCTGGCTCGCTCTGCTCGATATCCAGCCAAGGCATGCCTCGATCGAGCTGGGCAACATCTGGTTCAGTCCAGGCATGCAGCGCACCCGGGCGGCGAGCGAGGCGATTTTTCTGATGTTGAAGCTGGCCGCCGACGACCTGGGCTACCGACGGCTGGTCTGGAAGTGCGATGCCCTGAATGCGCCGTCAAAGCGAGCGGCTGAGCGGCTGGGTTTCACATACGAGGGCCGGCACCGGATGCACATGGTGGTGAAAGGGCGGCAGCGCGACACCGACTGGTATAGCATCACCGCTGACGAATGGCCGCGCTGCCGCGATGCGCTGCTGGCGTGGCTCGACCCGGACAATTTCGCGCCTGATGGAACCGCGTTGCATGGGCTGGCCGAGCTGCGGGACCGTCAGCCATGAGCGAAACCAGCCTGTTGCCGTGGCGTCGCCCTCGCTTGAATGTGATCGTCCTGCATGGCGTGATCGCCACGCGGGCCGGGCAGTTGAATGCAGACTCCGCGCGCCCGCTCATCGAGAAGGCCTTCGCTTCAACCGGTCGCCGGCCGGTGATCCTCGACATCGAGAGTCCCGGCGGATCGCCGGTCCAGTCCGACCTGATCGCAACAATGATCCGCACCCACGCCGACCGGGCCGGGGTGCGTGTTCACGCTGTCATCCGCGAGGTCGGTGCCTCCGGCGGCTACTGGCTTGCCTGTGCGGCGGACGAGATCCACGCTAATCCGATGAGCATTGTCGGCTCCATCGGCGTTGTCGGCGGTGGCTTCGGCTTTCCCGATCTGCTTGGCCGGCTAGGTGTCGAACGCCGTATCTACACCGCCGGCACCAATAAGGCTCGGCTGGATCCGTTCAGTCCCGAGAAGGCCGAGGATGTCGCGTTCGCGAAGGATCTGATGGAAAAGCTGCATGCCCGCTTCAAGGACTGGGTGCGGGTCCGCCGCGGTCTGCGGCTGAAGGGTCGCGATGACGCCGTGTTCGACGGCAGCTACATGCTTGGCGACGAAGCCCGCGAGTTGGGTTTGATCGACGGCTTCGCCACCGTCGAGGAGCTGGTACGCGACCTCGGCGGTGACCGAGCGCGCCCACGCCGGATCGCACCGAAGCGCCCGCGTCTGGCGCTGCGGCTACCGCGCCTGGCGGTAGATGCGGTGCTGGATGCACTGCAGGAAAGGGCCGGGCGCATAAACCTGCGGTAAGGCGATCACTGGGCGTTACACGTCACGGCGCCGCGCCGAGGGTCGACCGGCGTTCGCTGGATCCAGCGAACGAAATTAGTTAAGCTTTGAGATCGAAAACTAGATTCTAAATAAATTAGCTGTAATGAATGTAACGTTCTCATCGATGAGACGAATTCGTTCCCATCCTCGGTGGCTCAAGAACCATCCAGAGGCAATATTGATGGAGACTGCGATGAAAAAGTTGACAATGCTCGCGTCGGCGACAGCACTGGCGTTCGCTCTTGCGGTGCCTCCGGCACTTGCCCAAAGCTACAGTTATTCAAAGATTATGATGGCGGACCACAGCATCCGTACCAGCAAGTTGATCGGTTTGCCAGTAGTCAACAAGCAAGGTGAGAAAGTCGGCACGATCGTCGATGTACTGGTCAAGGACAGCGCCGCTGAGCCTATCGTGATCCTGTCCGTGGGGGACTTCGTTGGTGGAGGCCCGAAGTTGGTGGCTGCTCCATTGAGCCATATCACCTTTGAGAAAACGCATATCATGATGGCGGCCGCAACGAAGCAGGAAATTGCAAGAATGCCAGCCTATGACATAGGCCCGGTGGGCGGTAGTGGCTAGAGCGCTTTCAGGCTGACCATGAACGGTCAGGCGCTCCAGTTCATTGTTTCACAAGCAACTTTATCGACCAGACGGTTCAGGTCAGGCTGATGTGGCTCTACCCTGGCGGCAACGTCGGCAGATCTATCGCTCAGCGGGGACAGTGCTACTTCGACCTGTAATGGGAACCCGGCGGAACGCCGGGTTCCCTCCAGATCCGATGCCAGTAAAGCGCCGGTCGCGGCAAGCGGCCGCCGGCTGCCGCGTCAATCGGATAAATCCAGATAGCGAGCGACGGATGGCCCTCTCATCCTGCGCGAGACTGGGGTTTGCTCGGCGCCACCTCGGCGATGAACGTTACGTCGCCCGTCGCGATCTCCGGATCGCCGGGACCGTCCATCGCCACGATATGTCCATTACCTTGCCTCGCTATCCACACGGTGCTGTCTTTCGCCGCGTGTTCAGCTTCAGTGATCACGTCCTTTGGCACCTGAGGCCACAACGTTTCGTCCAGGATTTTGATCCGGTCCATAGTCGTCCCCACTTGTCTGCCCCAATCGTCAGCAAGAAACCGAACGTGTGCGCATCGGCTTGGTTCCCCCCCGGTCCACTAGGCAATGCCGAACAAGCCCTTAGCCTCGACCGATCCAGGGCATCTTGGTGGCCATTATGGTGACGAACTGCACGTTCGATTCCAGTGGCAGATTGGCCATGAACGCCACCTGCTTGCCAACGTGGTCCGCATCCATCCGCGGCTCGACCGCCATCTGGCCGTGCGGCTGCATCTGCCCATTGGTGGACCGCGCGGTCATCGGTGTGGCGGCGTTGCCGATGTCCACCTGGCTGCAACAGATGTCGTAGTGTCGTCCATCGAGCGCGATCGACTTCGTCAATCCGGTGATGGCGTGTTTGGTCGAAGTATAGGCCACCGAACCCGGCCGAGGGTTGTGCGCCGAGATCGAGCCGTTGTTGATGATGCGGCCGCCCCGCGGTTGTTGATCCCGCATCATGCGGAACGCCGCGTTGGCACACAGGAACATCGCGTCCAGGTTCACCGCACAGACCTTGCGCCACATTTCGAAGGTGAAGTCGCCGAAGTTGGTTGTCGGCACATTCCCGCCGGCATTGTTGAACAGCGTGTCCAGATGGCCGTAGGTCGATTTCACCTTGGCGAACAACCCGTCCACCTGTTCCGGTTCAGTGACGTCGGTGGGCGCGATCAGGGTCTTGCCGCCGGTCGCCATGCCCGCTGTCTCCTCCAGAGCATCCTTCCGCCGCCCCACCAGCGCAACGGACCAGCCTCCTGACAACAGATTGAGCGCCGCGGCCCGTCCGATCCCGCTACCCGCGCCGGTGATGATGGCGACATTATCTGCCATGCCTCGTCCTTCTCCGTGATATGAACCAGGCCCTATCCTGGACCCTGGTTGCCCACCGGGGAAGATCATCGGGACAGAAAGGTCGACCGGGCGGATCGGCCGAATGTGCCGCGACCGCGCCGGACGCTGCTTCCCCCTGATAATGATGATGGTGCCACAGCGTCATGTGTAATCGACATCGCGCAGCGATCGTGATCCTGTTCCGACAATGAAGGGGGATAGGCATGTCACGTTTTGCCGCGATCGGCCTGGACCACCGTCACGTCTACGATCTGACCGCCGGCCTGATCGCCGCCGGTGCTGTGTGCGTCGGTCACGATCCCGACACCTCCGACCCTCGCGTGCTGGCCGGGTTTCGCCAGCGTTTTCCGGATGTCCCGGCGGTGCCGCGCGTGCGCCTGCTGGACGACGCATCCATCGATTTCATCGTGCTCTGTTCGATACCGCGGGATCGCGCCGCGCTGGCCATCGACGCGATGCGTCGCGGCAAGGACGTGATGGTCGACAAGCCGGGTGTGACAACCCTCGATCAACTTGCCACCGTCGAGGCCGCGGCGACGCAAACAGGCCGGATCTGGTCAATCGGCCTCGGGCGAATGACCTCTCCAAGCGTGCAGGCGGCGCTCGCCGTCGCGCGGTCCGGCGAGCTCGGTCGCCTGGTCGGCCTGACCAGTCTTGCGCCGCATCGGTTGAACCGTGCGTTGCGCCCGGCCTGGTTCTTCGATCACGATGCCTATGGCGGGATCATAACCGATATCGGTGTCCACTCGATCGACCTGTTCCTGGCATTCGCCGATGCGTCAGACGCCACCATCGCGTCGAGCACTATCGGATGTTTCGGCACCCAGCCGCCGGAATTCCAGGATTTCGCCGAACTCTCGCTGCGCACGGCAACCATGGCGGCCACCATCCGGCTCGATTGGTTCACCCCGGACGGATTGCCCGATTGGGGCGACGGACGACTGTTCCTGACGGGCACCGAAGGGACGCTGGAATTGCGAAAGAACCTCGACATCGAGGGCAGGGCAGGGGGCGACCACATGTTCGTCGCCAACCGCGTCGGCACCCGCTACCAGAATTGCGCGACCAGCCCGGTGACCTACTACCGTGATTTTCTCGCCGACGTCGCCGATCGCGGCGGACGACTATCGCAGGGCGGCCTGGTGTTCAGTGTCAGCCGCCTTGCCCTGCGGTGTCAGCAGACGGCTGAACGGTTCGTGGCCCAACCGGACTTGCGGGCCGAACCAGAATCTCGGTCAGGCCAATCTTGAGCACGTGGCGCAGCGCTGCCGGCGCCAGCGCGATGCATCCATCGGTCGGTGCGAAGTCGGCCCGAGCGAGGTGCAGGAAAATGGCTGATCCCAGCCCGGGTCGGACAGGCGCGTCGTTCCACCCAAGAACGCCGATGATGTCGTAAACCGCGTCATCGCGCCACAGTGCCTCGGCACTGGCGTTGATCGGCAAGCGGACCAAGCGATTATAGGCAGGGTAGGTCGGATCGTCGCACCAGCCGGCGTGCGGCGAGAGCGGCTTGACCGGCACCGCGCAGGCCGGCGCCGGTTCCCGGTCCGGGCGGTAGAGCACCGTGCGCAACGCCAGCAGCCCGGCCGGCGTCGCGCCATCACCCTCCCGCTTGTCGACCCTGACGCCGCCGCGTCCAAGCGCCGCCCGGAACGTCTCATATGCAACGGTAAGGCTGCCATTCGGCATGACGATCGCGCGCATCGCTTAACGGATCCTGTTCCAGGGCTGAGGTTTGAAGGCGGTCGGGACTGGCTATACGCTCGACCCGTTGCATGGAGGAAGCCAATGGCCCGCGTTCCCTATCTAGAACCCACCGATCTGGCGCCGGAAGATCAGGACCTGCTCAAGCGCCCCATCTCGCTGCACAAGGCACTGGTCAACTCCCCCAACGCGGCGCGGGCGTTCGCCGCTTTAGGCAGCTACATCCGCTTCGGCAGCAAGCTTGACCCAAGGCTGCGTGAGCTGGCGATCCTGCAGGTCGGTTGGCTGGCGCGCTCTCCCTACGAATGGTCGCATCACGTCAAGATTGGCCAAGACTTCGGGGTAACCGACAACGACATCCGCGCCATGATCGACGAAACCGCCGGCAAATCCTCCGACCTGGATGAGCTTGCGAAAACCGTCCTGCGCGGCGCCCGGGAAATGACCACGGATGGCGCCATCACCGATGCCACATTCGCCCCGCTGCTGTCGAAGCTGGGCGGCGAGCAGGTCGTCGACCTGACGCTCGTGATCGGCTTCTACAACGCCGTGGTGCGTGTGCTGGCGACGCTTCAGATCGATGTGGAGCCGGATTATCAGGCCTATCTGGACCGCTATCCGCTGCCGGCTTGAGCGCGGCGGCTGCCCCCGGTGTTCAGGCGGCTGTCATCGATGTTCAGCCGGCCGCGGCGCGCTCGTGCAGCCGCCCGACTGTCGATCGACCGCCCATACGCTATCGCCTGACCGCGCGAACTTTGTGCCAAACGAACCAGGCAGCGCCGATCACCAGCAATGCGACGATGAGCGCGTCGAACCGGTGCATGACCTCGCCCAGCCGGGGGTCGCTGTTCCAGCGGTCACCGAGCTTTTGGCCAAGCCAGCCTAGCGCGTAGCACCAGACGAAGGAGCCGACGAATGTCAGGATCTGGAACGGCACCTGCCGCATGCGCGCGATCCCGGCCGGCAGCGCGATGAATGTCCGGACGACGGGAAGCAGTCGGCCGATCAGCACGGCGGCGACGCCGAAGCGGTCAAAGAAGCGTTCGGCGCTGTCCAGATCGCCGGGGGTTATCAGGAAGCGTTTCCCCCACCGCTCGATGAACGGGCGGCCAGCATGACGCCCGACAGAATACGCCACGGTGGAACCGATGTTGCAGCCAACGGCGCCCGCCAGCGCGACCCCCCATAGAGACAGCCGACCAACCGACGTCAGATAGCCGGCGAACGGCATCACCACCTCGGATGGAACCGGTATGCATGCCGATTCCAGTGCCATGAGCATCGCCACGCCAGCGTATCCCATCGCCGAGATGGCTGCGATGATCCACCCGGCCAGGAAGCCAAGCATCAGGCTACAGGCTGCGGTTGGCGCGGGCGACCACAGCCTCGAACAGAACCTGGCAACCCGCCTCGGCTTCGCCCGGCTCGATACTTTCGGCCTCGTTGTGCGAAAGGCCATCCTTGCACGGGGTGAAGATCATCGCGGTTGGTACGTGGCGCGCGACGTAGACCGCATCATGTCCGGCGCCGGAGACGATTTCGCGGCTGCTGTAGCCAAGCTTCCGCGCACCCTGGCTGACCAACCCGACGCAGGACGGGTCAAACGGCTGCGCCGGTATCTTGAACAGTTCGGTGAGCTCCAACCGTACCCCGCAGGCGTCGGCGATGGCCTGTGCCGCGGGCGGAAATTCTTTGTCCAGCGCGTCCACCTCGGCATCCTTCGGATGGCGGAACTCGACCGAAAAGCGCACCTCGCCCGGCACCACGTTGCGGCTGTTGGGGGAGACCCGAAGCTGACCGACCGTACCCCGGCCATCCTCCCCCCGCGCACGCATCATCTGATCGACCAGATCGATGATGCGTGCCGCACAGACCAAAGCATCCTTCCGGGTCGAGGGCGGCGTGGTCCCGGCATGGCTGTCCTGTCCGATCGTTACTGCATCATACCATACCTGCGCTTGGGCCCCGGTGACAATGCCGATCTGCTTTTCCTCGCGCTCCAGGATCGGTCCTTGCTCGATATGCAGCTCGAAATAGGCATCGGCCTGAAATGGCGACGCCGGTTCGGGACCGCGATAGCCGATCCCGTCGAGGGCGTTCGCCACTGACACGCCCTCGGTGTCGGTCAGCGCATACGCCTTGTCCAGCGTGAAGATGCCCGCCCACACCCCCGAACCCATCAGGCTATGGCCGAACCGGCTGCCTTCCTCATCGGTCCAGTTGATCAGTTCCAGAGGGGCTTCGGTGACGATATTCAGATCGTGCAGGCTGCGCATGACCTCCAGACCCGCGAGCACACCCAGCGCGCCGTCGAACTTCCCGCCGCTCGGCTGGCTGTCCAGGTGGCTGCCGAACAGCACCGGCAATCGGTTTGGGTCGCGGCCCGGCCGGCGAGCGAACATGTTGCCGATCGCGTCCACCCGGACGGTCAAACCCAGCGCTTCACATTCGGCGCGGAATTTGTCGCGACCACGCTTGTCCACGTCGGTCAATGTCAGGCGGCGAACGCCGCCTTTGGGGGTGGCGCCGATCTTGGAAAACCCCATCAGGGTGTCCCACAGGCGTTTGCCGTCGATGCGCTGGTTGGTCTGTGACATAGCCGGCATCTTGCCCAGCGGCCGGCTTCCTGCAAGCCTGTAACGCATGGCCATACCCTCGATCATGCGTAACACTGACCTCGACAGCCCAGACGTATGGCAGGCGCGCGTGGACCTCGCCGCCTGCTTTCGCGCCGCCGCGCGCATCGGGCTGCATGAAGGCATCTGCAACCACCTGTCGTTCATGGTGCCCGGCCGCGACGACCTCTTCATGGTCAACCCGGACGGTTGGTCATTCGCCGAGATGACCGCCTCTCGTTTGCTGATCTGCGACTTCAATCGCACCGTCGTGGCTGGTGACGGGGTGCCGGAAGACACCGCGTTCTTCATCCACGCTCGGCTGCATGCCCGCATTCCGCGCGCACGGGCGGCCTTCCACACCCACATGCCGAACGCTACCGCGCTGACCATGGTGGAGGGCGATCCGCTGATCTGGGCGGGCCAAAGCGCACTCAAATTCTATGGCCGCACCGTTGTGGATGAGGCATACAACGGCCTCGCACTGGACGAGTCGGAGGGCGACCGCATCGCCAGCAGCGTCGGTGACGCCGATATCGTGTTCATGAAACACCACGGGGTCATGGTTTTGGGGCCGACCATCGCGAAAACCTGGGACGACCTTTACTACCTGGAGCGCGCCTGTGAGGTTCAGCGCCTGGCGCAGTCGACCGGGCGTCCGGTGCTGCCCGTCCCCCGCCACATTGCCCAAGCGACCGCCGAACAGATGCGGCATGAGGGCGGGCGGGATTCGCCGAAGCTGCACCTGGAAAGCATCAAGCGGCAGCTCGATCGAGACTCGCCGGAGTATCGTCAGTGACCCGGCTGGTGCCGTTTGCCTTGGCCCTGCTGAGTTTTACCGGCTGCACGCTGATCGACCAGACCACGTTCGCGCCCTCTCCCGAAGCCAAGGCACAGCCCACGCCGCCGCGGCCCGTCATACTCGATCCGCGAACGCCACTCGTCACCATCGACTACACGATCGCCTCGCCGGATTATGACGAATTGCTGCATGACGCGGTGCGTGCGGCGGAATCGCGGGACGCCGATGTGCAATACGACGTCGTCTCGGTCATGAAGGACACGACCGAGGCCGGCGTTGGCCAGGAACGCGCGACCGGCGTGATGCGTGCGATCATCCGCGACCGGGTGCCGGCGAGCCGCGTTCACCTCGGTTTGCGGGTCGATCCCACGCTGGTAGCCAGCCAGGTCCGCGTTTATGTCCGCTGACACAGATCGCCGAAGCGCGAGGTAATATAAAGCCAGGCTGGTTAGGACAGCATCGGCGATCAGGGCGTCAGCACGCCAACAAAGCTGCCCGACCAAACAAAGCCAAGGGCCCTTAGCGTCTACACGGCGACCATGACGCTGACTTGGTCACGGCCAAGTACCGGCCTTTTGCAACCCGTAGTACATCGCCATCATGGCGACGAACACCAGGACGTAGAGTCCGGCGATCGACGCCGCGGCGCGAACCGACCCGGCTCTCCGCGGGTGAGCGGCCTCCTGCAGCTGCGTCGGTCCGTGGATGGCAACGACAAGCAAGATGGCGACGATCGGGATGTGGCCGACGCTGTCCAGCGTGCCGAACTCCGGAATTGCGGCCAGGAAGATCACCATCAAGAGCAACGCGTCGAGCCTGAGCAGGCTGCGGCCAACCAATAGGTAGAATGCCAGGCTGAATTCGATAAACGCGGCGATCCCGGTGACGAAAGGGATCGGCAACCCGAGTGTCAGATTTGGATACGAAACGAGTACGATGCCGGTCCAGAGGGGGAAGAGAAACTTCTCCATTGCGGTCCACATCAGGCTGAAACTGAGACTGGCGGTGATCAACGGAACCCGCCAGCGCCGTATCTCCGGACGCCTGTCGAATCCCGGGCCGCTTAGCCCGAGGTAGCCCGCCAGCCCGAGGAAATAGGCGTAGTCGGTCATGTGGAAGATACCATAGCGGGCGACGCCGATGGCGTAGACCGCAACCAGGCCGGCAGCCGCTATGGGACAGGTGAGCCGGAGCAGCAGCATCAGGGCGATCGCGATCTGAAGCAGTCTGATCCAGTGATCATGATCGAACAGTTCCGGTGTCAGAATAGAGCCTTCCCCGGGACTGCCCCACGGCGCCACCGCCACCTTGTCCCAGAGACTGAGCGCATAAAGCCCGACGCCGAGGCGGATCAGCAACGCCTCGACGGTTTCGAGGTGCCGGCTTTGCCACAGCCGACGAGGCCATCGCCCCGACGCGAGGTCATCCACCAGGCCACCGGCTGCGACCAGCATCAGGAACGCCGCCCCGTGCATCCAGAACATTGGCGACAGCACGGCGCGCGGACCAAGCGGCGGCGAGTTGACGTCGATCGGGCCGCAGAACCACTTTACGTGGGCCACGGCGTGACCGTTCAGGGCCTTCAGCAGGGCCAATCCAAGGGTCAGCCGGGACACCAGGCGGCCTAGCCGCCGAACCACATCCATGAGGTGTCCCCAACGTCGCTCGTTTGAAAACTACGGGCCGCCTGGATAGACGGATGCGAAACAGCGGCTGCCAATCTTAGGCTTGAGCACACGAAAACGCGATCCAGGTGTGTGAGAGGCTGATCCAGCCGGTCGTTACGGGGTCGGTCGTTAGCGGGGCCGTTCGTTACAAGACAGGTTGTTGCGGGGCCGGGTGTTATGGTCAGGCATCGCCTCGCCGCCACCATTTTGCACCGCGATCGACCCCTGGTGCGTCTTTGTGACGACCCGCTGGTCACCCTTGATGCTGTTCCGTGTTGCTTCGCGGTCTAAAGTTCACAGCTGACGGCAGCAAGGACATGCCATGAATATCACGCTGGAAGACCTCATCAGCTTGCTTGTCGCCGCGATCATCGTGGCCCTCATCGCGCGACGGCTGAAGCTTCCCTACACCGTGGGCCTCGTGGTCACCGGGATCGTCCTCGCCCTGCTGCGGGTCGGGGCGGGCATCGTTCTCACCCATGCCGTAATCTTCAACTACATCCTGCCGCCTCTTCTATTTGAAGCCGCGATCAATATTCACTGGAGGGAACTCCGCCAGGACGCGCTTCCCGTGCTGACGCTGGCCCTGCTGGGCACCGTTGTGTCGGCCGGAGCGGTGGCCGTTGGCATGGTGCTTCTTCTGGGCTGGCCAACGCCGTCGGCCCTGCTGTTCGGCGTCCTGATCGCCGCGACCGATCCTGTCGCCGTGATCGCGATGTTCAAGGACAATGGGGTGACCGGCCGACTGCGTCTGCTGGTCGAAAGCGAGAGCCTGTTCAACGATGGTGTCGCGGCCGTCCTGTTCACCCTGGTTCTCACCGCGGCGCAGGCGACCGGCAGCGGCGCGATCAGCTCAGCCGATGTGGCGAAGGCCCTGCTGTTCACCGTCGGGGGCGGGATCCTCGTGGGGCTGGCATGCGCCGCGATGGCGGTTGCCGTCGCTGGCCGCACTTCGGATCATCTGGTCGAAAGCACACTCACGACGGTTGCCGCCTATGCCTCGTTCATGATCGCCGAGCATTTCCACTTCTCAGGGGTTCTGGCAACGGTCGCGGCGGGCCTGCTGACAGGGAATCTCGCGGTCCTGCCCGATGGAGACGCGGTTCAGATCACGCCAAGGGGCCGCGAATTCGTGCTCGGCTTGTGGGAGTTCATCGCGTTCATCGCAAACTCGATCGTCTTTCTGCTGATCGGCTTGACGGTCGCCGGCATCTCGTTCGGTGAGCTTGGGACCAAGGCGCTTGCCGTTGTCATCGCGCTGGTTCTGTTTGGGCGGGCGCTTACGGTGTATCCGCTATGTCTACTTTTCGCCCGCTCCAGATGGGTTATCCCCATCAGCGCACAGAACGTCCTGTGGTGGGGCGGCCTGCGCGGCGCTCTGGCCCTGGCTCTGGCTCTGTCGCTGCCGGTCGCTCTGCCGCTGCGCAACGAAATCCTCATTGCCACCTTCGGCGTGGTCGTTTTCTCCGTGATCATCCAGGGACTGACAATGCCGCCACTGTTGCGGCGGGTGAGGTTCCGGCCATCGGAATGATCCGATCCATTAAGGTCTTCTCCGCGAGGATCGGACGCGACCGTGATCAGGATAAACACCGCATCACCGCGGTATCAAACCGCTCGATCGATCGCATCAGGTTCGGGTGCGGGATCAGGTGTAGTCGGAAGAAGCAAGGCAATCAGGCCGGTTGCACGCCCGGCAGGATCCGCGCGGCATTGCCCCGTTCTATTCCATGCAGCACATCGCCGCTGAACCGCGCCGATAGGCCGGTCACATGTTCCGCCGAGGTGCGGTACGGAAAATCCGACCCGAACACGATCTGCGAAGTCGGCACCAGCTTTGCCAGCGCCTCGATCGTGACCGAATTCGCGACTTGTGCGGTATCGTAGAAGAACCGGTTCAGTTCATGCTCCACCTCTGCGTGCGTCACCTTTCCCAGGTAGGGCGGTATGGATACCAGCTGGATCTGCAGGCGCTCCGCCACCGCTGTCAGCACGCCGCCGCCGTGCGAGAAGATGAAGTCGATGTCGGCATAGCGCCGAGACGCGCCGCTAAAGATCAGATTGAAAATCGTTCGCGTGGTATCTGCGCCCCACTCGACAGCGTAGTCCGGGATCCCGCGCACCAGATTGACGCAGCAGTTCGGCGATGTCGGGTGGGTATAGACCACCGCCTTGCGCCGGTTGAGCTCGTCGAACACCGGCCGGAATTGGCTGTATCCAAGCCACTTGTCGTCATAGCTGGTCATCATGCCGATGCCATCGGCGTGCAGCGTGTCAAGCGCATAGGCCAGTTCCTGGAGGCTTTCGTCGACATGCGGCATCGGCAGCATCGCGAACAGGCCAAACCGGCCCGGGTGATCGTTCGCCAGCTTGCGGGCATATTCGTTGGACGAGCGGGCAATCCGCGCGGCAGCGGCGGCAGGAAGAAATCCCAGCTGCGGCGTTGTCGGGCTGGTTATGGCGGTGGCGATGCCGCCTTTCTCCATGTCTTCCAGGGATTTCGCCGGCGACCAGTTCACCATCGGCGGGTTATCGAGCTTTGCTTGCTTCACCGCCTCCAGCCAGGCGGGGGGCGAGATGTGATGATGCACATCAATCCGGAACGGGTTGCCGTCGGCGCGCGCCGAACCGACAAGCCCGGTCGCACCCAGTGCGGATGCACCTGTCAGCAGCCCACGTCGGCCGAGAACGCCGACATCGCAGCAGTCGCAGCCGCTGGCTGTCACCACCATTGCTTCCTCCCATCGCGACCCGCGGTTGATCCGCGGGCAGGTTTATCCAGCCACCTTGTGGTAGCCGCGGCCGTAGTAGATCAGGCCTTCATGAGCCGATCCGGTGCGCACCGCCTCGACCGAGCAGAAGAACACGTCGTGGGTGCCGACCTCAACAACCTGATCGATCCGGCAGTCGAATACCACCACGGCCTGGTCAAGCACCGGCGCACCGGTCTGCAGCCTGTGCCAGGCATACCCATCGAACCGCTCGTTCATGGTGTGCTGGGTCAAGCCGGCGAACACCGGTGACAGGCCTTCCTGCGCGGGGGTCAGCGTGTTGACGCACAGGACACCGTTCTCGCGCATCGCTGGATACGAATCGTTCGTTCGATTGGCGCACACCAGAAGCGTCGGTGGCGTATCCGTCACGCTGGTAACCGCACTCGCGGTGAAGCCGGCGCGACCACCTGGCCCGTCCGTGGTGATCACGTTCACCGCGGCGCCCAGGCGGGCCATCGCCTCCCGATAAGCTTGCTTCTCCACCGGCACGTCGGCATCCTTCACTATCCCCGATCGAGTATGCCGCAGCTTCGCCACACTGGCCAGACGAGGTCCAGCGACGCCGCCGACGGCGGGCTCGCCACGCCAACGACCTTACGCAACGACCATGTCGGTCTCGCCCAGGTTGCCGCCCGGACGTGAACGCGGACCTAAGCAATTGGCGTGAGAGCGATCGACGGAAACTTCACCCGCTTTCCGCGTCGGATGCGCTACAACCGTTCCACCCGACACACCTGCCAGATTTTGCTGGCCAGATTTTTCCGACCACAGAGGCTGACAGCCTGACGATGGCGAACGAACCGATCCGTGCTCGAATTGTGCGATCCGAGATGACTGATGCGGCGCGGCACCGCGACGGCAGGTGCGCGGCCCTCCGGATGGCGGTTTCCGAACGCGTCGGACCACCCGCCTGATGCGCCTGCCCGCGGCTCTGGTGCCACTGCGCAACGACACCTTTCGCACCCTGTGGGCCGCCAGCGTTGTCGGTTGGCTGGGGACCTGGCTGCAGAACACCGGCGCCGGCTGGCTGATGACCTCGCTGGCGCCCGAACCGCTGGTCGTCGCCATGGTTCAGGCCGCGACGATCATGCCGGTCTTCCTGTTGGCGCTGCCGGGCGGCGCGCTGGCCGACATCGTCGACCGCCGGGTGTTCCTGATCGGCGCGCAGATCTGGACCATCCTGGCCGCGAGCGTGCTCGCCGTCCTGACGCTGTGTCACGTGATGACCGCCAGCTGGCTGCTGGTGCTCACCTTCGCCATCGGCATCGGCTCGGCCCTGACCCAGCCGGCATGGAGTGCGATCGTCCCGGAACTGGTACCGCGCGAGGACATGGTTCAGGCGATCGCCCTGAACGGCATCGGCTACAACCTGACCCGCGCCGTCGGGCCGGCGCTGGCCGGGTTCCTGATCCTGCTCGGCGGCTCCAGCCTGGCGTTCTCGATGTATGCGGTGTCCATCCTGGCCGTTATCGGCGCCTTGTTCGCCTGGCGCCGCGGGCGCCGTTTCACCGGGCTGCCGCGCGAGCATTTCGTGTCCGCGATGCGGGCCGGCATGCGGTTCGTGCGCAACACGCCATCGATCCAGGCGGCAATGGTCCGCACCGCGTCCTATTCCATCCCCGCGTCCGCCCCGTGGGCACTGCTGCCGCTGTTTGTGCGGCGAGATCTGGACCTTGGTCCGGGCATGTATGGGGTGATCCTGGGGATGATGGGGATCGGCGGGGTCACCTCTGGAATGCTGCTGCCGGTGGTTCGCGGCAAGCTGTCGCGCGGCGCCACCGTCGTCGGCTGCACGCTGCTGTCCTGTGCCGGCATGGCGGTTGTCGGTGTCTCACACCACTGGATACCGGCTGCCTTCGGCATGCTTCTTTTCGGCCTCGGATGGACCTCGGCCTTCGCCACCATCCAGGCGGCGGCGCAATTGGTTTGTCCGCCGTGGGTACGGGCGCGCGCCTTGTCGATCTATCAGCTGGCCCAGAATGGTGCCCTGACCGTCGGCTCGTTCGGCTGGGGCTGGCTCGGTGGTGCGATCGGCATCCCGCACACCTTCCTGACCGCGGTGGTCGTCGGCCTGCTGCTGATGGTCGTCGCCCGTTACTTCAACATCGAAGCCGTCGTTCGCGCGCCAAATCCTCAGGCCGCACAGGCGGCGCCCTTGCCGGAGGCCCCGGCATCCGAGCTGGTGCCGCTGTTGCGCAAGGCGCGCGGCCGGATCACCGAAATCGCCCATTATCACGTCGAACCGTCGCAACGGGTCGACTTCCTGAAGATCATGAACGAACTGCATCATGTGCGTCGTCGAGCCGGCGCATTGTTCTGGCAGGTTTGCGAGGATGTCGCCCACCCGGATGGGTGGGTCGAGATCTGGTCGATGGAGAACTGGACCGATCACCTGCGCGAAGCCATCCGCCTGTCGGACGACGACAGGCGGCTGCTGGCGTCGGTGGCCGTGTTCCAGTACCAGGCACCTCGGCCGTGCCGTTATCTGGCGGTAGACCCGCACGACTATCTTCAGGCCCAGGCGGCTGATCCGCCAAAGCGGGAGAAGCTGCCCGCCGGAGGGGTCCAGGAAGATTGATCGCCTGCGGCAGCGAGATAATCTCCCTCCTGGACTCTGCGGCTGCGGTTGAAATAGGCGTGATAGGTACGATGTCAAACATCAAACTCCCCGATGTCGCCGCCATCGACGGGTGTTTCATGGGGAAAGTAGATGAAGACCCACACGACCAGGATAAATTCGAAATTGAACAAAACTCTGTCGCGACAGAGTTTCTGAATGCGCGGGTGGCGGCTAAGGCTCGATGACAACCGGACTCGCCGTGGTGCGTTCGATCAGAACCGGTTCATCAGATCCGGCAACGTGAACATCGTCGAGAGAGGGACCGATGGCTGTATCACCGCATTCTGGAAACCCTGGAAACTTTGCCGAGGATCGTGAGAAGGCCGTCCGGGCCGGCCAGGTCGGCGGTCAACACAGTTCAGGAAACTTCGCCAACAACCGAGAGCGAGCGGTGGAGGCGGGCCGAAAGGGCGGTCGTGCCAGTCATGGCAGCTTGCATGCCGGATCGCCCGAAACCAGCCGGGCAGGGGAGAGTGCACAAGAGGGCGACGTGCAGAACAAGCCAAGCAATTTTGCGGATGATCATGCTAAAGCGTCCGCCGCGGGCCGCAAAGGCGGCCAGTCGTCGCATTGATTTTGCTGAAAGGTGTTTGAAATGAGCGATCAAGCAGGCAGCGTTGAGCCACTACGGGAAATCAGGGCGACGTTCGCCTCCTCTGACCAGATGCAGGATGCGGTCAGCAAGCTGTCGTTGTCTGGCTTCGATCGCGCCGACCTGAGCCTGCCATCTCCTGGCTTGGTTGACGGGACCGAGACGCCGGAGGAAGGAACCAAGCCTGCGTCGACCCCGTCCGACGCTCAGCAGATGCGCACCTTGGGGGCCAGCACGGCGGCCACCGCGGCGGCCATAGCGGCAGCTGGGATCACCGTGGCGACCGGTGGCGCGGCGATCCCCGTCGTCGCCGCGGCGGTCGTCGCCGGCGGCGCGGCCGGTGGATCGGTTTTCGCGATGCACGGGGCGTCCGAGAAGATGGAGCAGAGCGATCGCGACACACTGGCCGCGGACGGCGAACTGGTCCTGGCTGTGCGTGTCACGACTGAAGCCAGGCGCGCCGAGGCAGAAGGGATCCTGCGGGCGGCCGGCGCGACCGGAATCGAAACCGCTGCTTAAAGCAGCATCGGCGAAAGATGCGTCAGCACGCCGATGAAGCTGCCTGGCAAACATGGGCTAGCTAGGACCTGTTCGGCACTGCCATTCGCAGCAAATAATGTCTAACAGGCCCTTGAAGCAGACCCCGACCCGATCAGCTCGCCGCCGCCTGATCTTCCCTGATCATGGCGGCGCCTTTTTCACCGATCATGATCGTGGGGGCATTTGTGTTGCCCGTGGTCAGTGTGGGCATGACTGAGGCGTCAATCACGCGCAATCCGCTCAAGCCATGCACCCGTAATCGCTGGTCCACGACCGCCGAGGGTCCTTCCCCCATGCGGCAGGTGCCGACCGGGTGATAGATCGTGGTGCCGTAACCCCGCGCATACTCCAGCAACGCGTCGTCGGAGGTGACGTCCGGTCCGGGAAGCGTCTCCACGACGCTGTGCTGTGCGATCGCAGGCGCGGCAAAGATCGCGCGGGTGAAATTGATGCCCGCTTTCAGCACGCGGAAATCCGCCGGATCGGATAGGTAGTTCGGCGTGATCCTCGGTTTCTCGGTCGCATCGTCGCTCTGCGCCATGATCGCGCCGCGGCTGTCCGGACGAACCGGACAGACAGCCACGGTCATGCCATCTTCCCGCTCCAGCGCACCGAACCTGCTTGGATCGTAGCTGGCGGGCGTGAACAGAAGCTGCAGATCCGGGCTGGCCTTTTCCGTGCTCGAACGGCAGAACACCTGCGCGGTGGTCACGCCGAAGGTCAAGGCGCCGCGACCCTCGATGGCGAACCGCAGAGCCTCCCTGATCATCCTGGCGCCACGGGCGAGCTTGTTGATTGAAATCGATCCCTTGACCCGGTGGGAGACTCTGGCGACGTAATGATCCTGCAGGTTCGCGCCGACGCCGCGCAGGTCGTGCACCACCGCCACATCGATCGAGCGCAGATGCTCGGCAGGCCCGACGCCGGAGACCTGAAGCAGATGCGGGGAATTGACAGCGCCACCACACAGAATGACCTCCCTGTGCGCCCGGGCTTCGACAGTTTGCCCGCGCTGGCGGAACGTGACGCCGACGCAGCGTGTGCCCTCGAAACGCAGTCTGGTGGCCAGCGCTTCGGTTTCCACCCGCAAGTTCGGCCGTCCCCGAGCCTGCTTCAGGTACGTCTGCGCCGTCGACCCGCGCCACCGGCCTTTGCGGGTCATCTGCGAGTAGCCCACGCCCTCTTGCTCGCGCCCGTTCAGGTCCTTGCGAAACTGATAGCCCGCCTGCTGCGCGCCCTCGATAAAGCGATGCGTCAGTGGCAGGATGGTCCGATAGTCTTCAACCTTCAGCGGTCCACCCTTGCCGCGATACGCGGCGTCAGCGCCCTGCTTGTAGTCCTCCGACTTGCGGAAATAGGGCAGCACATCATCAAAGCTCCAGCCGCGGCAGCCCATCTGCGCCCAGCCATCGAAATCCGCCGGGTTGCCACGCACATACAGCATTCCGTTGATCGAGCTTGATCCACCCAGGGTCTTGCCGCGCGGCCAGTGGATGCTGCGTCCGCCGCTGCCTTCACCGCCCTCGGCCGTGTAGTTCCAGTTGACCACGGGATGGTACAGCAGCTTCAGGATACCGGCGGGAACGTGGATCCACACCAGGCGGTCTTCCGGACCGGCTTCCAGCAGGATGACCTTCGCCCCGGTTTCGCTCAGCCGAGCCGCGACGACGCAACCGGCGGAGCCGGCACCGACGACGATGTAATCGGCTTCCATCGGCTCAGCCCTGGTTCGACGGCGGCAACGGGTCGCCGGCGAAGAACCGCCTCGGGTTGTCTTCCAGGACCGAAAGGATCACCGATCCGTTCAGGCCACGTGCCTTCAGCATCGGAATGAAATCCGTGAACGGCCGGTGACCGTTTGGACCTGCATGGATCGCTTCCCCCGTCAGTTCTTCTGGCGCTGCCAGTTCTTCTATGCGGTCGCGGTGATTTCCTGCCACAGCCGCCGTTCTTCACCACGCGGATCGTTCTCGATCCGGCACACCTTGTCCAGCACCAACGTCGCACGATTTTCCGGCTCATAGACCGGCCATGCCGGGATCGACGCGTGGTCGGGCCGGCCGTGCCGCGCGAATGTCGCCCAGACGGACGACATCGTGTCCGCCAGCGCCTGGGCATCCGGCCTGCCATCCGTCGCGTTGGTCAAGTCCAGCGTGTTGAATGTGAACGGCACATCCATCGCGTGCGGGGCTTTCAGTTTGCCTTCCAGCACAGGGGTTTCCCACTGGAACGAATACATCCAGACCGGACCCCGCCGCAAAGCGGCCCGTCGTTGTGCCAGCACCAGCGAGCGGATCCGGAAGTTGCTGTCGGTGGTCACCGCGATCAGCCTTTCGGCGGGGTTAACGCCGGGATATAACTGTCCGTACAGCTCAACCACGCGGCCGGTGTCCTCGCCTGCGATCGGCTCGACCCGCTGCCGCAGTTCGGTTTCGGTCAACGAGCGATCCCAGACCCGATCGATGACCGCCAGGTAGTTTGCTGTCTCGTTCTTCATATCGCCGATGATCAGGGGAATGTCGGGCATGACATTCGATGCGACCGGATCGAAAGGCTGCGTCGGCAGAACCTCGCCGTCCACCACCGGCCCGAACGGATAACGGTCGAACAGCGGCATTGGCGCGGGACCGAGTGCCTTCTGCGCCGGCGCCACCGCGGCCAGCAGATCAGCGGTCGGCACAGATTGCAGCAGCGCCGGCGTCGCCGCGGCGGACCCCAGGTGCCGCAGCACGCACTCGGTCAGCGCCAGGGCCCGCTCCTTGGTCCGCAGCCGCACGGCGGCGCCGCTCTGAACGATGGCGCGGTGAAACAGGCCCTTGGCGCGCGGCATGGCAAGCAGCGTGCTGACCTTGGCACCACCGCCCGACTCGCCAAAGATCGTTACATTGCCCGGATCGCCGCCGAATCCGGCGATCGTGTCGCGCACCCATTCCAACGCGGCCACCATGTCCAAGGTGCCGGCGTTGCCGGAGAGGCCGAACGGCGCACCGCCGAAGGCCGCTAGATCGAGATGGCCGAAAATATTCAGCCGCTGGTTGACCGTGACCACCACGACATCGTTCCGCGCCGCTAACCGGCTGCCGCGCAGGCGGGGCGCGTTGGCGTTGCCCCAAGCGAACGCACCGCCATGAAACCACACCATGACAGGCCGCTTCGCCGCCGGATCGCATCCCGGGGTCCACACGTTCACCGTCAGGCAGTCCTCGGTTTCCGGCGAAGGATCGGCAGCGCCGGAAAAATCCTCCAACTCCGGCCGCGTCGCGGGACGCAGGCCAGCCTGCGGCGCTCGACCGCTGAACAGGGAGCAATCACGCGCTCCGCGCCACGGCACGGGCGGCTGGGGCGGCAGAAAGCGAGCAGGACCCGCTGTCGAGGCGCCATAGGGGACGCTCTTGAACACGAGCACGTCCTCGACAATCGTGCCCACCACCTTGCCGGATGCTGTCTCGACCTGGTTGTTCATCACCATCCTCCTGCTTGACCGCGGCTCAGCATGCCGGAGGATCCAGCGAGAAGGGAAGGGTGCCGGACCGAACGAAGCCAAACAGCCGGTTCCTGCTGCCCGGTCGGCGAAGCCTGAACGGCGCCGCGGCATCGGCGGCGCCGCCGGATAAGCCCCTGGAAAAATCCGCGGGACTCGACATCATGCGCTACGGTAGTCGCCAGTGAGGGAACCGGACGGATGATCAAGCAGCCCGAGAAATACCACGATTTCAGCGATCCCCAGGCCCATCCTCGATACACCGGCATCGCCACCTTCTTTCGGGCGCCGGCGTCACAGCTGACCGATGATGTGGATATCGGCATCATCGGCGTGCCGTTTGATGGTGGGGTGACCAATCGCTCCGGCACCCGCCATGGCCCGCGCGCGGTGCGCGAACAATCCACATTGCTCCGCCGGATCAACGCCGTCACCAGGGTGGCCCCGTTCGCCGCCGCGCGCATCCGCGACCTGGGCGACTGCTGGATCGAGCAGCCCTACGAACTGATCGGCGCACTGAAGGAAATTGAAACGTTCTACCGCGGCCTGGGCAACGATGGCATCGTGCCGCTATCGGTGGGCGGCGATCATGCCATCAGCCTGCCGATCCTGCGGGCGGTGGCGTCGCGTGGCGCGGTCGGCATGATCCACGTCGACGCCCATTGTGACACCGGCGACGATTACATGGGCTCCCGCTTTCACCATGGCGCGCCGTTCCGCCGGGCGGTCGAGGAAGGCTTGCTCGATCCGAAACGCGTGATCCAGATCGGCATCCGCGGCACCACCAACGATCCGGACATGTGGGGTTTCAGCCAGAGCAGCGGCATGCGGGTGCTGCCGATGGAAGAATTCGATGACAAAGGCTGGCGTTATGCAGCCGAGGAAGCGCGTCGGATGGCGGCCGGTGGACCGACCTATCTGACATTCGATATCGACAGTCTGGACCCCAGTCAGGCGCCTGGCACCGGTACGCCTGAGGCAGGGGGGATCACCGCCTTGCAAGCCCTGCGGCTGCTGCGAGACCTGCGCGGCATCGACTTTGTCGGCGGCGACCTGGTGGAGGTCGCGCCGCCGTTCGACGTCGGCTCGCTGACCGCATTCAATGGGGCGTCGATACTGTTCGAGATCCTGTGCCTGCTGACCGAGGCCTGGCAGATCCGAAAGTCGCTACGGCAGACATTGTAGCCGCGCGCGCTGCCCGGACCAGCCGAGAGCTGAAGACCCAAGCTGCGTGGTTCAGCCTGCGGCGGACCTGAGCATCGATCGGAACCTTCGGATCTTTGTATGGCGCCGGTGTGCTTCTGGCCGCTCTGGCACCCTTGAGGCGTATGCGCCTCAGGGCCGCGCAGGATTCCGATGATCCGGCGCAGGCGGCTTCAGACTCGCCAGCAGCGCCGGAATGAACACCAGGCTGGCAAACAGTGTGCATCCCAGGCTGATCAGCAGAAGCTTTCCCATGCTCGCGGTGCCGGGATGACCCGACAGGGCCAGCGAGCCGAACGCCGTGCCGGTGGTCAACGCCGAGAACAGGATCGCGCGCGCTGTCGCACTGCCCAGAGGATGGTGCTGTCCGGCACGCCAGTTCATCACGAAGTAGATGTTGAACGAGACACCGACGCCAAGCAACAACGGCAACGCAATGATATTGGCGAAGTTGAGTGGCATCGGCAACAATACGACGATCAGCAGCGTCAGCAGCGCCGACAGCAGCAGCGGCGCCAGGACCAGGGCCGCATCCAGCAGGCGGCGCAGCAGACCGAACAGGATGACCGCGATGGCGATCACCGCATACACCGCGGCCTGGCGGAACGCCGTCACGATTGTCGTGGCGGTGGCTTCGATCGTCACCGCCGCGCCGCCCGCGTTCGGAGCGACCGCGACGACCTGCTGAACGAACGTCCTTAGCCCGTTCGGGCTTCGGGCGGTGGGTTTTGGATTGACCTGCACGCGGGCGCGGCCATCCGGCAGCACCCAGTCGCGGGCGAAGTCGGGCGGGATCGAGGCCAGCGTCACCGGCTCCGCGCTCAGCGCCAGCCGCAGATGCGCAAGCTGGGCCGGCAGGAATTGTGTCAGTGCGGCGTTGACCGCCATCAGGACCTGGTCGGGCGCCGTCTGCAGGCGCCGCAGATCGTCCGCGATCAGCGCCAGCGGGTGGTCCTTTGGCAGTTTCGCCAGCGCCGGGCCGATCTGCCCCAATGCCGCCTTCGCCGCCAGGCGTATCTCACCGGCGGTGATCGGCGCAGCCGATCCGTGCGGGGCCAGGGTCGGTGCCAGGATCGAGTTGGCATCCCTGATCAGCGCCAGCTTCTGCTGCTGATCCGCCGGGATAAAGCTGTTGATGCTGATGACCCCGGCCACCGTGGGCAGGGTCTTCAGTCTGTCACCTAATGTTTTCGCAGCCGCCGCGTCGGGCGTCAGCACGTCGATTGTGTAGGGGTTGGTGACGGGATTGTTGATCAAGTCCCGCAGTGTTCGCATCGCCTCGGTATTGGGATTTTTGGTGTCCAGGGGATCAGAGTCGAACGTCAGCCAGGGCGAGAGGGCGACAGCAGCGACCGCGAGCAGGCCGCAGACCACCAGGATCACCGACCGCCGACGCGCGATCAGCGGGTCGACCCGGGCGGCGAACGCGAAGCCGACCTCAGCCGCTTCCCCACGCGGGCGGAACAGCGTGATCGCCGCCGGCAGAAAGCCCAGGGTGCAGATGAAGGCCATGATCATGCCGGCTCCGGCGATCAGGCCCAGTTCCGCCACGCCGGAAAACGCCGTCGGCACGAAGGCCAGGAAGCCGGCGGCGGTCGCCAGTGCGGCGATCAGGATCTGCACCCCGACGCGGTAGGCAGTCGCCGTCATCGCCGTGGCAGGGTCCCCCGTCTCGAAGCGGAACTCACGGTAGCGGACCGAAAACTGGATGGCGAAGTCGACGGCGATACCGACGAACAGCACGCCGAACCCGACGGAGACGAGATTGAGGGTGCCGACAGCGACCGCGGCAAACAGCACCGTCAGCATCAGCCCCAGCACCAGCGTCATCAGGATCGGCACGATCAGCCGCCAGGAGCGCACTGCCAGGAACAGCCAAAGCGTGATCAGCACAAGGCTTCCGAGCAGACCCTCCACCGCGCCTTGGGCCACGGTGGCGAATTCTTCGTCGGCCAGCGCGACCTGCCCGGTAATCCGAACCTGCGCCACGCCCGATTTGACGAATGGCAAGGAAGCGATGATATCGCGCATCGCCTGTGTCGCCGCTCCGCCGGGCTCCAGCGCGCCGTAGTTCTGACGCGGCTGCGCTAGCACGAATTTATACGGCCCTGCCAACTTGCTGAGACCGCCACCCAGCAGTGCTTCCCAGGAAAGCGGTTCCGGATGGCCCGCCAGCGCACTTGCCATCGCCTGATGAAAGCCCCGGATCGCCGGCAGGTAGGGGGACAAATCCGCGCCGGCCTGGGTCACGCCCATGCCCAGCAGCGACAATGCCGCGAACAGGCCGCGGGCCGACGGGTCCGCCACAAGCTGGCCAAGGAAGGGCTGTGCATCGATTGTCTGGTCCATCAGGCCAGATAGTTGCTTCGGCTGCAGAAACAGCAGCCCCTCCTTCTGCAGGAACGGAGCGGCATCCGGACGGCGCACCGTCTTGAAATGCGCCTTGTCCGCGACAAGCCGCGCCTGCAGTTGCGCCGCGGTGGCGTCGGCTGCCTCAGGGATGCGCGCCTGCACCACCGCCACCAGCAGATTGCGAAACTGCGGGAAGTCGCGGTTCATCTCCATCGAATGCTGCCGCCAGGGCAGGGTCGGCTTGAACAACAGGTCGGTGTCGGTGCTGACCCCCAGCTTGATGGAGGCGACCCAGCCGGCGAACACCGCGAGCAGCACGCCGCCGCAGACCACCGGCAGTGCGTGACGGCGGCTGAAGTCGACCAGACGGACGAGCAGGCGGATCAGCATGCGGGACGGAGGCCTAAAGACGTGGAGGCGGCATCCCTAGTCGTTCCATCCAGATGGGTCCATCGCCCAGACGATCAAACTTGGACTTGAGCCAGGCTCGCTACCCCGCTATAGCCCGTCGCTCGCGCGGCCGGTCGGCATCGGCTGCGCCAGCAAGGATTGACATCATGAAGCCGGGCATCCACCCCGAATACCACGAGATCAACATCGTCATGACCGACGGCACCCACTTCAAGACACGCTCCTGCATGGGCAAAGAGGGTGACACGCTGCGTCTGGATATCGATCCGAAGTCTCATCCGGCTTGGACCGGCGTGCAGCGCATGATGGACACCGGCGGCCAAGTCGCGAAATTCAACAAGAAGTTCGCCGGGCTCGGTATCAAGAAGTAGCCAGCGCCGGGCGCGGGCGGCCATACCGGTCGGGTATGCCCCTGGGTGGCACGCCCCTGGGTGGCACGCCTGTCTGACCCGAGACCGCCTGACCCAGTGGGTCCCGCCGCTATCCACGGCCGCGCTGGATCGCCGCGGATCCCGGCGCGATGCCTGGCCGCACCCTTGAATGGCCAAATTGGATTACCCATCTCAGCAAGCGTCGAGGATGCCCAAGCGGGGTTCTCGGGAGTGCTGAATGGATCGGCCCAAAGATGGGCGGTCCGATTCTATCAACCTTGCTAATCAGGAGGTTTTTTATGACAACCGTTGATTTCGCTCCGCTTTTCCGCACAGCCATCGGCTTTGACCGCTTGGCGCGACTGGTGGACACCGCAGCGTCCGGTCAGGACGCGCAGAGCTACCCGCCTTACAACATCGAGAAGACTGGTGAAGATTCCTACCGTCTGACCATGGCGGTGGCCGGGTTCCGGCCCGAGGATCTGGATGTAACAGCCAAGGACAACACGTTGCTGGTGTCCGGCCGGGTCGCCAACGAAGGCCAGAAGACCGAACTGCTTTACCGCGGTATCGCTGGACGGGCGTTCGAGCGCCGCTTCGTGCTCGCGGACCACATCGTGGTTGAGGGTGCGGACGTCGAGCACGGCCTGCTCCATGTTGGTCTCAGGCGCGTCGTGCCCGAGGCTCTGAAGCCCCGGAAGATCGTGATCGGCAGCGCCGCCCCGGCGGTAAGTGCGCACGCTTCGATTGCCAACGATCCGCGACACAGCGTGTCCCAGGATCCCGCCAAGGCGGCCTAACGGTCGCCAAGGCGGCCCACGGTTCCCGTTGAAAGAATAGTGGGGTGCGGAGGCCGGGCAACCGGCCTCCGCCGTCTATGGTCGCCTGAAAAATGAGTCGGCGGTGCTTCGGTGGCTGCTTTTCCGCTCGATATCCGCCTCCACACGCGCGATTTCCGCGTTCAATTCGCCGATGTAGCTGCGCATTTCTTCAATCCCGAGGCTGTCAAGCAACAACGGTTCCAGCCGGCGCCGTCTGTTCGGACGTTCATCTTCCTGCTCGGCCATGATACTTCCCCTTTCCACCCATGTCTGGCTTTAGCGTGCCAGCCATGCACTTAAAACCAATCCCTGTGCTGTCAAAGCCGCTTGACCCACCCCGCCGCGCTTGTCATATGCGACCACCGGCTGCGGCTGCGATCCGTCACCTGGGCTGTATGGCCCGCGAACGAAGTTGTCGGAACGAATAGCCACCGCCGCCGACCCTGAGAGTGAATGCAATGACCCTGCCGTTGATGCCAAAAGCCACCGCTGTATGGCTGATTGAGAAAACCGCTTTGACCTTTACCCAGATTGCGGATTTCTGCGGCATGCATCCGCTGGAAGTGCAGGCGATCGCCGATGGTGAGGTGGCGCAGGGGATCGTTGGTTATGATCCTGTGGCGAACGTCCAGACATCGCTGGAGAACATCCGTCAGTGCGAAGCGGATCCCAACGCTCGGTTGAAATTGATCGTCAATACGTTGCCGATGCCCAAGCGCCTGCGTGGCTCGCGCTACACGCCCGTTGCAAAACGTAATGACAGGCCAGACGCCATTGCTTTTGTCCTGCGCAACTTTCCCCAGCTTTCAGAGGCGCAGGTCGGCAAGCTGCTTGGTACCACCAAGGATACCATCCAGAAGGTGCGGGAGCGTACGCACTGGAACAGCGCGAACATCAAGCCTCGGGATCCGGTCATCCTGGGATTGTGCAGTCAGACGGATTTGAACGCCGCGGTGGCTCAGGCCAATGACCGCCTGGCGCGGGAAGGGCGGGCAGTCCCTGTGCCGCCGCCGCCGGAGGCGGATGAAGCCGCCTGACCGGCGTGGCGGCGTGGGACAGCCGATATCCGCTCAGTTGACCAGGGTTTTCAGCTTTTCCATTTCGTCCTTCAAACGCAGCTTTTCGAGCTTGAGTCGCATGAGCGTCTCCGTATCAGGCTGCGGGCGGTGGTCCTCATCGAAAATCTGGCTTTCGAGAGAAGCGTGCCGTTCCTTTAAGGCGTCGAGACGGGTATTCAGGCTCATGGACTGGGTACCTCCGTGTTTGACCGGTTGGCTGCCAGCGACCACCGCATTGGTCGCGGCACGGCAGCGTAACGCCTTTGCCATCAAGATGGCCAGATACAACTTGATGCTCCTGATAACTGATTTCACTACCTTCGGTTGTAGTCATGCTCAGCGATAGGGATTCCCTGCTGCGCAAGCTGCACGGCCTGCGCAGTGAGCACAGGGACCTCGACACGGTCATTGCCCGTCTTGCCGACCAGGGCGCTTCGGATCAGCTGCACCTGCAACGCCTCAAGAAGCGCAAGCTGATGCTGCGCGACGAGGTCGCCCGGCTGGAAAGCCGCCTGATCCCCGATAGCATCGCCTGAGATGGCTGCCCCGACATCAAAATCAGCGCGCGTCGGGATCATCATCGGTAGCCAGTCCGACTGGCCGATCCTTAGCCAGGCGGCGGAGACGTTGACCCGCCTCGGCGTGGCTCATGAGGTCAGGATCGTCTCCGCGCATCGCACCCCGGACCGGCTGCGCGACTATGCGCTGACGGCTCGCGATCGGGGTTTGAAGGTCATCATCGCCGGCGCGGGCGGGGCCGCGCACCTTCCCGGCATGTGCGCGTCCTGGACCTCGCTGCCGGTGCTGGGTGTTCCGGTGGAGACCCAGGCGCTGAAGGGCATGGACAGCCTGCTGTCGATTGTCCAGATGCCGGCCGGGGTCCCGGTCGGGACCTTGGCGATCGGACGCGCCGGGGCGGTTAACGCGGGGTTGCTGGCGGCGGCGATCCTGGGCACCCACGACATCGCGCTGGCGGATCGGCTCGACGCGTTGCGGGCGGAACAGACCGCCGGCGTCGCGGATGCGCCCCAGCAGGTGCCCGTCGACCCATCATGACATCGTTTCCGCTTCCGCCCAATGCGACAATCGGACTGGTCGGCGGCGGCCAACTGGGCCGCATGTCGGCGTTGGCGGCGGCCCGCCTGGGCTATCGCTGCCACATCCTGACGCGGGAAACCGACAGCCCGGCGGCCCAGGTCGCGCACGCCGTCACCATCAGCGACTACGTTGATCCGGTGTCGCTGCGGGCGTTCGCGGACGCGGTCGACGTGATCAGCTTCGAATTCGAGAACATCAGTGCCCAGGGGCTCGACCTGCTGGCCTCGATCCGCCCGGTTCGCCCCGCGCCGGAGGTGTTGCGCATCAGCCAGGACCGGATCGACGAGAAGACCTTTCTCAACAACGCCGGCGTCGCGACCGCGCCGTGGGCCCCGGTCGGATCACGCCAGGAGCTTGATGCGGCCGTGCGGCGCCTGGGTCTCCCGGCGGTTCTGAAGACCACGCGTCTCGGCTATGACGGTAAGGGACAGGCGAGGCTGCGAACCATGGCGGACCTGGACGAGGCCTGGCAGCGACTGAACCCGAAGCCTCTTGTGCTGGAGGGCTTTATCGATTTCGCCCAGGAAGTCAGCGTGGTCCTGGCGCGCGGCGACGATGCCGGCCTGGCATCCTTCGATACCGTCGAAAACCGCCACCGCAGCCACATCCTGGATCTGACACTGGCGCCGGCGCGGATCTCTCAGGGGATTGATCACGCGGCGCAGGTCATCGGCCGCAAGATCGCCGAGGCCGTCGGCCTCGTTGGCCTGCTGGCGGTGGAGATGTTCGTCGACAGCAGCGGCAAGGTGCTGGTGAACGAGATCGCGCCGCGGCCGCATAATTCCGGCCACTGGACCATCGACGCCTGTCCGGCAAGCCAGTTCGAGCTGCACATCAGGGCCATCGCCGGGCTGCCTCTGCCGCCGGCGACCCGGCACTCCGATGCCGTCATGAAGAACTTGATCGGTCCGGAAGGCATGGCGCTCTGGAATGCGGCCCTGCGCGAGCCGGGCCTGATCCCGCATCTCTATGGCAAGACCGCGGCGCGGCCGGGTCGCAAGATGGGGCACGTGACGAAGCTGTTCCCGCGCGGTGCGCTGCCCGGCGAATTCGGAATCGAGGCTGCGCTGGGCAGTCTGGCGCACGTCTGAGAACCATCTGGTCAGGCCGCCACGGCTTCGGACCTGATTGCGGCAACGGATCATGCTCCCGGGATCCCGAGCCAACGGCCTTGCTTCGCCAGCTCCCACGGCGGTCGATCGGCATAGGCCGGGGTTGCCGCGGTATCGCCCGCCGCTTATAGCGCCGGCCAAGGAGTTCGCATGGACGCCATATCCGCGTTGTCTTCCGACAATCCCGCCTTGGACCTGCAGGCGCGAATCCTGGAACGGCCAATGACGCCCGCCCGGCGTATGGCCGACGCGATCCGCGCCCTGGTGATCGACGCCACCGAGCGATCGGGGTCCGGCCATCCTGGGCTGCCGATGGGTATGGCCGACGTCGCGACCGCGCTGTGGACCCGCTTCCATAAATTCGATGCGGCCGATCCGCACTGGCATGACCGCGACCGCTTCATTCTTTCCGCCGGCCACGGATCGATGCTGCTCTACGCGCTGGTCTACCTGACCGGTCATGACGGTCTGTCGATCGACGACATTCGCAATTTCCGCCAGCTGCACTCGCCCGCCGCCGGCAATCCCGAATACGGCGAACATCCGGCGATCGAGTCCACGACCGGTCCACTGGGCCAAGGCCTGGCGACCGCGGTGGGTATGGCGATCGCCGAACGCAACATGGCGGCCCGTTTCGGCAAGTCGCTGGTGGATCATCGGACCTGGGTGATCGCTTCGGACGGCGACATGATGGAGGGGATCAGCCACGAGGCAGCGGCGCTGGCCGGACATCTGGCGCTGTCGAAGTTGACGGTCATGTTTGACGACAATCACGTGTCGGTCGACGGCGATACCGCCTTGTCTTATTCCGACGACGTGCTCAAACGCTTTGCCGCGTGCGGCTGGGCGGTCAAGCGCGTGGATGGGCATGATCCGGCCTCGATCAACGCGGCGCTGTCGTTCGCGGTGCGCTCCAAGAAGCCGACCCTGATCGCCTGCCGCACCATCATCGGCCTGGGCGCGCCAACCAAGGCCGGCACATCCGCCGCCCACGGCGCGCCGCTCGGTGCGAAAGAGGCCGAGGGCGCGAAACAGCTCCTGGACTGGCAGGAACCGCCCTTCGTCACGCCCGCCGATCTGCGGGAGCGGTGGCACGCTGTCGGCGCCCGAGGCGCGGCGGCGCGCCGGTCCTGGCTGAAGCGCCTCGCGCGGCATAACCAGCGCCACGAGTTCGAGCGGGTGATGGCTGGCCGTCTGCCGGACAACTGGCATGAGGTCGTGGCCGAACTCAAGCAGGAGATCGCGGCTGGCAGGCCGAACCTTGCCACCCGCGCGTCCAGCCAGAAGTGCCTGCGGACGCTGGTCAAGGCAACACCGGAACTGATCGGCGGCTCCGCCGACCTGACCATGTCCACCCTGACCTTGGTCGAGGACATGGTCAGGGTGACAGCCGGCAACTATGGCGGTCGCTATATCCACTTCGGCATCCGCGAGCATGGCATGGCCGCGGCCGCCAGCGGCATGGCTCTGCACGGCGGAATCATTCCCTACATCGGCACGTTTTTCGTGTTCAGCGACTACCTCCGCCCGGCCTTGCGCATGTGCGCCATCATGGGCCAAAGGGTGATTTACGTGCTGACCCACGATTCGATCGGTCTGGGGGAGGACGGCCCGACCCATCAGCCGGTCGAGCATCTGGCCAGCCTGCGGGCGATGCCCAACCTCCATGTCTTCCGTCCGGCCGACGCGATGGAAACCGTCGAATGCTGGGAACTGGCACTGCGCCGCAGCCATGGACCAAGCTTGCTTGTGTTGTCGCGGCAGGCGCTGCCGGCGTGGCGAACCGATGCATCGGAAAACCGCAGCGCACGGGGCGGGTATGTTCTTGCCGAGGCCGACGGTCCGCGGCAGGCCACCATCATCGCCACCGGATCAGAGGTGCCGATCGCCATGGCCGCGCGCACCAGGCTGGCCTCCGACAGCATCGCCGTGGCGGTGGTGTCGCTGCCCTGCTGGGAGTCGTTTGCCAAGCAGGACGAGACCTACCGAAACCAGGTGCTGGGCGTGGCGCCTCGCATCGGGATCGAGGCCGCCGGCGGCTTCGGCTGGGCGCAGTGGCTGGGGCCGGAGGGCACGTTCATCGGCATGACGGGTTATGGTGCGTCGGCCAACCATCACGATCTATATGCCCATTTCGGCATCACCGCCGAGGCGGCCACCGCGGCGGTGATGCGCTACCTGGGGTAGAACGCACGTCCAGCCCGCGCCTTTTGCAACGCTCAACCGTTGATCTATTTCAATGAACAGGCCGATAAGCAGGTATTGGACGACCGGCGCGTAGCAGACTGGCCAGTAACAGACGGGCGAGTAGCAGACCGGCAAGTAGCAGAAAGGAAGCAAGCCATGGCCGTGAAGGTCGCGATCAATGGGTTTGGACGCATCGGGCGCCTCGTGCTGCGCGCCATCATCGAAAGCGGCAGGGATGACGTTGTTCCCATCGCCATCAACGACCTCGGCAGTGTCGAGGCGAATGCCCATCTGTTCGCCTACGACAGCGTGCATGGACGGTTTCCCGGCCAGATCGAGGTGTCCGGCGATGCCATCACCATCCGCCACAACGGCAAGGTCTTCGGCCCACTGAAGGTTTCGGCCGAACGCGACCCGACCAAGGTGCCGTACAAGGGCGTCGATGTGGCGTTGGAATGCACCGGCATATTCGCCAGCAAGGCCAAGGCGTCGGCGCTGCTGACCGCCGGCGCGCGCAAGGTGCTGATCTCGGCGCCGGCGGATGAGGTGGATGCGACGATCGTCTACGGCGTCAATCACAAGACGATCACCAAGGACATGACGGTGATCTCCAACGCGTCGTGCACCACCAACTGCCTGGCACCGATGGCCAAGGTCCTGCATGAACGCTTCGGCATCCTGCGCGGCTACATGCTGACCATCCACGCCTACACCGGCGACCAGAACACCGTCGACACGCTGCATAGGGATTTGCACCGAGCGCGTGCGGCAGCCGTCTCGGCGATCCCGACATCGACCGGTGCGGCCCGTGCGGTCGGTCTGGTGCTGCCCGAGTTGAAGGGCAAGCTGGACGGAACCGCCATCCGCATCCCGACGCCGAATGTCTCGTTGGTTTCCTTGGATGTGAACCTGTCCCGACAGGCGACAAAGGAAGAGATCAACGCGGCGATGCAGGACGCTTCCAAAGGCGACCTGGCCGGGATCATGGACTACAACAAGGCGCCCTTGGTCAGCATCGATTTCAACCACAACCCGGCTTCCTGCACCTTCGACGCCACCCAGACCGCGGTGGTTGACGGCGCGCTGGCTCGGGTCATGGGATGGTACGACAACGAGTGGGGCTTCTCCAACCGCATGTCCGACACCGCCGCGGTGTTTGGCGGTTTGTAGCTTGGCTCGGTCGCAGCGGCAGCGGTGACGGTCCCCGGGGCGCTGGGCACAGGTCGAGCGCCCCGGTAGGCTCCGGCTCAAGCGGCCATTATCACCGACGTTGTCCCCGGTTCAGGGACTTGAGGCTGATCGGCACTTCCGGCGCGACTGTAAGCAACCGGAACTGCCTCGTTCGATAGGACAAAATTGGCGATCCGGCCGCGCGTGATCCGGGACACTGATCCGCGCGGTCAAACCCAGCTATGCTGTTCTCGCCGCGGCGATCGTTCTATTTGTCGCCACCGATAGTCCGGCCGCCGTCTCTGACACGTCATGCGCAGCCATGACGCTCCGGCTCGGATGACAACCAGCCAGGAAGCTTTACCCATGCCTCTCCGCACCCTCGACAATCTCGACGTCGCCGGCAAGCGAGTCCTGCTGCGCGCCGATCTCAACGTTCCCGTGCGGGAGGGCAGGATTTCCGATCCGACCCGTATCGAACGTCTCTCCCCCACCATCCGTGAGTTGTCGGAAAAGGGCGCCAAGGTCATCGTCTGCAGCCATTTTGATCGGCCGAAAGGCAAGCGGGAGCCCCAGATGTCGCTCGCGCCGATGGCCGCCGCGCTGGCTGACGTGCTGGGCCGGCGAGTCCGGTTCGTCGAGGACTGCACCGGCACCGCGGCCGAACAAGCCGTCGATTTGCTGGCCCGGGGTGATGTCCTGGTGCTGGAAAACACCCGATTTCACAGCGGCGAGGAAAACAACGACCCGGCCTTCGCCGCCGCGCTCGCCAGGCTGGCCGACATCTTCGTCAACGATGCGTTCTCCGCCGCTCATCGGGCGCATGCCAGCACCGAAGGGGTGGCGCATCTGCGTCCCGCCTACGCCGGCCGCCTGATGCAGGCGGAGCTGGAGGCACTCGACGCGGCACTGGGCAACCCGTCGCGTCCGGTCGCCGCGATCGTCGGCGGCGCCAAGGTCTCGACCAAGCTGGAGCTGCTCGGCAATCTGATCAGCAAGGTTGATGTTCTGGTCATCGGCGGCGCCATGGCGAACACCTTTCTGGCGGCCCAGGGGAAAGCCGTCGGGAAGTCGTTGCAGGAAGCCGAAATGCACGCCACGGCACGCGACATCCTGGGCAAGGCGCGGGCCGGCGGGTGCCGGATCGTCCTGCCGACAGACGCCGTCGTCGCGCGGGCGTTCAAGCCCAACCCGCCGACGGAAACCGTGTCGGTCGACAAGGTCGCGGCCGACACGATGATCCTCGACGTCGGACCCACCTCGGTCGCCGCCCTGATCGACCAACTGCCGTCGTTGAAGACCCTCGTCTGGAACGGGCCGCTGGGTGCGTTCGAAACCCCACCATTCGATCGTGGCACGGTCGCGCTGGCCCATGCCATCGGCGCCGCCACCCAGAAAGCCGGATTGCGCAGCGTCGCTGGCGGCGGCGACACGGTTTCGGCGCTTCGCCACGCCGGGGTGCTTGATCAGCTGAGTTACGTATCCTCCGCCGGGGGGGCCTTCCTTGAATGGCTCGAAGGCAAGACGCTGCCTGGGGTCGCTGTGTTGGAAGACTAGAGCATTATGCGCGCAGGTGGAATCACCGGAGCGGTGAATCATGCGATCAAACAAGAAGTTAGAGCGATGTCCATGAGCAACGCGATGGGATATCGCTCTAATCGAATCGACGCAACGGCTATGATGGCGTCCGATCCCGTTGGCGGAGCGGCGCAGCATGAGCAGGGTGTATCTCGCGGGTCCAGACGTTTTCCTGCCCGATGCCGCTGCCTGGATGGAGCGGAAAAAGGCGATCTGCGCAAGCGTGTCCCTGGTCGGCGTCTCCCCGCTTGACGAACTGGCGATCGAGCCGGACGGGTGCGTCGACCTGCCGCCATGGCGCCGGATCGCGCTGCGCAACGAGGCCCACATCCGAAGCTGCGCGGCGATCATCGCCAACCTGACGCCGTTCCGCGGACCCAGCGCCGATGTGGGCACGGTCTACGAGGTCGGCTTCGCCCGCGGCCTCGGCCTGAAGCTGTTCGGCTACGCCACGGTGGCAACCGGGTTCCTCGACCGGACCCTGTCCTCGATCGATGGGGTAAGGCAGCACGCCGACGGCACTTGGTGGGACGCGGACGGCTTGCTGGTCGAGCAGTTCGGCCTGTTCGACAACCTGATGATCGAGGGCGGGATCGCCGGTTCGGGTGGCGCGCTGTTTCACGACGATCAGGATCGCTGGCACGATCTGTCGGTGTTCGAGCGCTGCATCCGCGCGGCGGCGCGAAGCCTGCGCGGAACCTTGCCGTAACGGCAAGCCGCGGACGCGCTCCGGGCCCCGCTCACACCGATACAGGGGGTCCGGCAGCAGCGGAACCGAAAATGCAGTTCAGCCGAGCAAAGACCCTCAGTTAGCTAGAGCGAGGTCGTCTGAGGTTGAACCAACCTCAGACGTGAATCGCCCTCTCAAACAACGGGATCGAGCGCGTGGTTGCTTCAACCTGAAGCTATCACGCGCTAGCTGACGGCATGGTCGCTGCACTCGACACTGGGCGGACCTTTCCCGCGGCTGATCGTCGGGCCGACCGGCGCAACCGCGACACTGGCCGCGCCTGCGGCAGGCCTTGTTCATTGTGGCGTCACCGCCGCCCGACAGACCATCGTTACCGTGCTCCGCAGCCAACGCTGGGCCGGGTCGGCATCCAGGCGGGGGTGCCACATTGCCGATACCGCGACGTCTGGCGTGCGGACGGGAAGGTCGAAGCCGCTCAAGCCCTCCGGAAGCGGATCTGCCTGCAACGGTAGGCGGTCGAGACAGGACCTCGGCACGAGCGCCACCAGATCCGTTTGACGCGCGACGCGCATTGCGTCCGGGAAGCCCGGCACGACGGCGATAACCTTCCGCCTGAGCCCGAGTGCCGCCAGGGCATCGTCGACGGGTCCCGTAAAGGATCCCTTGCGCGACGCCACGACGTGCCGGCATGCCGCGTAGCGTTCCGGCGTCACGGGCCTTGCCAGCAACGGGTGCCCGATCCGGGCGGCGCCGACGAAGCCGTCGCGGAACAGCAGCTGCGTCCGCACCTCCGGCGCGATCAGGCCGGGCGTCCCGATCTCCAGGTCGATCTCGCCCTCCCGTAACGGGTGGGAGTCCTTCAGGGGTTTGGGCGCAAAGCGCAAGCGTACCCCGGGCGCAGCCACGGTAACGGCGGCCACCAGCAGCCCGGAGAATAGGTCCACGAAACCCTCGCCAGCGCGGATGGTGAACGTCTGCTCCAGCGAGGCGACGTCCAGACCGCCGGCCTGCGGGCTGAGGACGGCCCGGACGTCCTGCGCCAGCTCATGAACCCGATCGCGCAGCTTGGCCGCCTTAGGCGTCGGCACCAAGCCGCGCCCGGCCCGCACGAGCAGCGGATCGCCCATCGCCGACCGCAGCCGGGTCAGCGTCCGGCTCATGGCGGAAGGGCTTAAGCCGAGGCGTCGGGCCGCCCCGGTCACGCTGCCTTCGGCGAGCAGCACATCCAGCGCCACGAGTAGGTTCAAGTCCACGTCGTCCATGGAGCATCCTACACGAGCCACGGCGCGCCACCAGGCGTCCGGCGCAAACACAGTTTGCGTCCTGCGCGTCTGGTGGCGCTTCACAGCGAGGCTCACCTTGTCTGTCAGGTCACCGAGTAAGGAAGACGCACATGAACACTGCCACATCGCAAAACACGGCCGGGACGATCCTCCTCCTCGGGGCATCGCGTGGCCTCGGTCACGCCATGGCCACCGAATTCGCGGAACGGGGGTGGAGCATCCTGGGCACTGTGCGCGGCGACACGAGGACCGGGCTGCACGACCTCGCGGACGCGCACCCTGGCCGGATCGAGGTCGAGAGCCTCGATATCACCGACGCCAACGGGATCGCGGCACTGCGCGACCGTCTGTCCGGGCGCCGCTTCGACGTCCTGTTCGTGAACGCCGGTACCGCCAATCGGAACCAGGGCGAGAGCATCGCCGAGGTATCGACCGAGGAGTTCATGCGCGTCATGCTCACGAATGCGCTGGGTGTCATGCGGGCCGTCGAAGGATTGCAGGACCTGGTGCGGCAGGACGGCCTGATCGGCGTCATGTCCTCGGGGCAGGGGAGCGTCAGCAACAACACCCGTGGGGGGCACGAGGTCTACCGGGGCAGCAAGGCCGCCCTGAACCAATACATGCGGAGCTACGCCGCCCGCCACGCCGGCGAACCTCGCGCCATGGTGCTGATAGCACCGGGCTGGGTCCGTACCGAACTCGGCGGACCGGAAGCGCCGCTCGCGATCGAGGACAGCATTCCGAAGGTGGTGGACGTGCTGATCGCGCAACAGGGCAGGCCCGGCCTGCGCTACCTCGACCGCGACGGCAACACCGTTCCTTGGTGAGCGCCTGCCGGGGTCGCACTGCTGGTGTGATCCGTCGAGGTCCGGACCCGAAAGCAGGAACATCATGAAGCTGATTGGCATCGAAGAGCACTTTCTGACACCCGAGGTGCGGAATGCGTGGAACGCCATGAACCTGGGCGCGAGCGACCCAGGCGCGACGTTTCATTCCGGCGAGGTCGAGAGGCGGCTGCTCGACTTGGCGGAGGAGCGGCTCGCGCTCATGGACGAGACTGGCCTCGACGTCCAGGTCCTGTCACTGATCACGCCGGCCCTGCACGATTTCGGGCCGGATGCCGTCGAGGTGGCGCGGCGCACCAATGACGCTGTAGCGGCGGCGGTGGCTCGTCATCCCACCCGCTTCGAGGCAATCGCCACCCTGCCGGTTTCGATGCCGGAGGAGGCCGCGCTGGAGCTGGACCGGTGCGTCCGGACGCTCGGCTTCAAGGGAGCGATGCTGTGCGGCAGGGTAGGCGATCGCAACCTCGACCACTTGGCTTTCACACCTATCCTTGAGAATGCGGCGGCATTGCGCGTGCCGGTGCTGCTCCATCCCCGCACGCCGGACGTGGCGGTCAGGGCGGCTTATTACTCGGGCTTCACGCCGGAGCTCGACGCGGCCTTCGCCTCCTTTGGACTGGGTTGGCACTACGATGCGGGCATCCAGTTCGTCCGCTTGGTGCTCGCCGGCACGTTTGACCGCCTGCCGGACCTGCAGGTCATCCTGGGCCACTGGGGCGAGCTGGTGCTGTTCTATGCGGAGCGCCTGTCAGCGATGGACCGGATATCGAAGCTCGCCCACCCGATCGCGACCTACCTGCGAAGGAACCTGTATGTGACAGCTAGCGGCATGTTCCTGCCCCATTACCTGGAGCGCGCTGCCGCCATCGTGGGTCCCGATCGCCTGCTGTTCTCGACCGACTTTCCATACCAGTATCGAACCGGGCATGATGCGAGGCTATTTCTGGACAAGTGCGGCCTCGGCGGCGCCGCGAAGACCGGTTTCGCGTATGGCAATTGGCTGCGACTGACCGGGGAGCACATGGCCTGACCGACGACCCTCGTTACGTCGCCGATGTCGGCTCCCACCCCAATCGGTCATACTCAACCAATTAGGGTAGACCCTGGCGGAACGGCCGGATGGGACAGTTTCTGCGTGCCATTAGGCCAGCGTCTCCAGCAGTCCCGCCATCAACGCCGCCCGTTGTGCCAGGTGTTGCCACAGAATGTGTTCGTGGCTGGCATGGGCGCCGGAGCCGGGGCACCCCAGCCCGTCCAACGTCGGCACCCCCAGCGCCGCCGAGAAATTGCCGTCCGACCCGCCGCCCCGGTGCTGCTTGGGCAGCGCCAGACCGACCTGCTGGGCAATTCCCTGGGCGTGCGCGTACAGCGAGGCGATCGCCGAAGTTTCGGTATAGGGCGGCCGGTTCATGCCGCCCTCGACGATCACCCGACAGCCCGCGGTCTTCGCGGTCAGACCGAGCAGCCGCTGCTCCATGGCGGTTCCATCGGCCGCCGAGTTCACCCGCAGGTCGATCTCGCACCCGGCGTCGGGCGCGATCACGTTTGGCCGTGACCCGCCCCAGATCGGCGCGGCGTTCAGCGTGATGCCGCGGTCGATATCCACCATCCGGTGCAGCCCGAGGATCTGGTGCGACAACTCCACGACGGCCGACGCGCCATCCTCGAATGCCCCGCCGGCGTGGGAGCCGCGGCCTTCGACCCGCATGACGAATCGCCCGACGCCTTTCCGCGCGGTCACGCATGCGCCGCCGGCGCCGGCTGGTTCAGGGATCAGCACTAAGGCCGCCTGCGCCGCCTCCTGCTCAATCAACCAGCGGCTGGTCGGACTGCCGACTTCCTCGTCCGGCGTCAGCAGCAGCACGATCGGCCGTGGCGTGGCGATGTTCTGCGCCAGGATGGACCGCACCGCATGGAACGCGAGGAAGCTGCCCGCCTTCATGTCGTAGATGCCGGGGCCATGCGCCTTCGCGCCGTTCACCGCGTAAGGCATCGCGGTCAGCGTGCCGTGCGACCAGACCGTATCCAGATGGCCTGCGACCAGGATCGGTTTTTCCCCCGACGTCGCTGCCGTGCGCGCGATCAGGTTGTCGCCGTAACCGTCCCGCCCGGGGATGCGGGTGATCGTCGCCCCGGCGCGCGTCAGGTCCGCCTCCGCTACGTCCATCAGCCGGTTGACCGCCGATCCGTCGGTCGTCGGGGTTTCCATTTTCACCCAGGCCGACAGCTCCGCCAGCAGGTCGTGGGAGGTTCCAACTTCGGTTGCCGGCATCGTGCCCTCTCGGTTCCATCTCAAGCCTGTATGCCCGCGGCGTGGCGGGGTGACCAGATGCGTTCGCGTTGTTTGCCGAAGCCCGGTCGACGGTGACCTCAACCAAAGCACCCCGACCTCGCGCGCCGGTCCCGTGCACGGGATACCCGTCGTGCACTCACCTCGCCAGGATGCGTGCCAACTCGACCAGCTCGGTATCCATCGGCTTGACGCGTCCGACGATGTCGGCAAGCGGCGTCCGGGTGACCTCGTTTCTCTGGTAGCCGATCAGCACGCCGGTCTCCCCGTTGCTCAGCGACTTGACGGCACCGACGCCCAAACGCGTCGCCAACAGCCGATCGAAGGCGCTTGGCGGCGCGCCACGAACAACATGTCCTAGCGTGGTGGCACGCAGCTCAAAACCCGTTCTCTGCTTATCAGCGTCGAAATAGGCCAGGATCTTGGTCGCATTCTCCTTGACGCCTTCAGCGATCACCACGATCGCATGCGTCTTGCCGCGCTCGTAGGCGGCGTGCAGCCGTTGCGCGATCTCGCGCGACGGGACCTCGCACTCAGGCGTCGAGATCACTTCCGCGCCGCCGGCCAGGCCCGCCATCATCGCCAGATAGCCGCAGTCCCGCCCCATGGTTTCAACCAGAAACGCGCGATTATGCGATGAGCCGGTGGTGCGCAGGTGGTCGATTGCCTCAAGCGTGACATTGATCGCGGTGTCGCAGCCAATGCTGATATCACTCCCGAACAGGTCGTTGTCGATCGTCGATGCGATACCGACCACATGAACCCCAAGCTGGCTCAGCATGTAAGAGCCGGTCTGGGTTCCATTGCCGCCAATCACCACCACCCCGTCGATGCCCCGCTGGGCCAGATTGCGAAGCGCCTTCGACCGCCCGCTCTCGACCCGGAACTCCGCTGATCGGGCGCTGCCGAGGAATGTGCCGCCGACCTGAATGATGCCGCCCACGTCGCGCGCGCTCAGCAGGCGGAAATGCCCGTCGACCAGGCCCTGCCAGCCCTGGCGCACGCCATATACCGTCATGCCCTGATCGAGCGCACTGCGGGTGACGGCACGGATCGCCGCATTCATGCCGGGGGCATCACCGCCACTCGTGAGCACAGCAATATGCTTCATAATTCCGAGAGTATGACCGCATGCCCAGCCCGTCCACTCGTCATCCCCCGACGCGGCGAACACTGGCACCGAGGGCCATTTGGCGGCGCGAGTGGGTGATTACCGCGCCCGAGATCAGGCCGGCCCTGCCTTGAGTGCCTTGTAGAGCACCGTCTTGCCGACCTTCACGCGCGTGGCGGCCTCGCGCACGGTCAGTCCCTTGGCACTGTGCTCGCGCGCGCCGGAGCTTGTCGTCGGTGACGGCTGGCTTGCGCCCGCCCGCGCGACCCCGCGCTGCTGCGGCGGTGAGGCCCGCGCGCGTGCGCTCCTGGATCAGGTCGCGTTCGAACTGACCGAGGGCGGCGAACAAGTGGAATACGAGCCGGCCGCCGCGCGTGGTGGTGTCGATCGTCCCGGTGAGCGAGCGGAACCCCACCCCGCGTCGCTCCAGCGCGGTCACGGTCTCGATCCGGTGCGGCAGGTTGCGGCCGAGCCGGCCGAGTTTCCAGACGACGAGCACCTCGGCATCGCGCACGTAGTCGCGCGCGGCCCGAGACCTTCGCGGTCGGCGCGCGCGCCCGAGGCGCGGTCCTCGAACACCTTTTCGCACCGAAGCTGCCGCGAGCGCGTCAAGCTGGAGCGAGAGGTCCTGGTCCAGCATGCTCACCCGCGCGTAGCCGATGTGGGCCATGGCCGTCCGTGTCCGTCTTCCCGTCCGGCAATCATCGTGTCCGTTTTCCCGTGTGAGCGCCAAGGTTGACGGACAGGTGGCAGGTGGCCGGTCAACGGTGGTTTGACGGACAGCGTTACGGGGTCACTCTACGGCCGGACTCAAACACACTCCTTCCAAAATTATCCGGAAACACAGGTACCGCGCGACGACGAGACCAGCTTCAAGAAGCTGAGCGCGGCGCCGAGCACCCGGTCCTCGCGGTCCCACGTCGGATCGTAAGACGCTATCGCTGCCGCAGCGACGGCGAAGCGGCTCGTGATCTCCCCGACGCAGGCTGCGAGCTGGTCCGGCAACAACCCGCCTTTGGGCGCGAATTCGTTTGCGGGCGCCCAGGCGGCATCCAGCACGTCCACGTCAAGGTGAACGTAAACCCTCTCCAACCCGCGCCGGGCCAGGGTGTCCAGTGCCGTTCCCGGCGCGACCGCAGCGCCTTGTGCGCTCACGTCTGCTGTTCGGACATGCGCAATCCCCGAACATGCAAGGACGCCCAAAGCGCCCCGGTCAGCCCCGTGCGCACCCAACAGGATCACGTTCTCATCCGGCACGGGGCGAAAACCCGGCACGGTGGCGCACAGCGCCTGCCAGCAGCGGCCTGTAAGCGTGCTCAGTCCCATAGCGTCCAGGAAGTCGCCCGTGAAGGTGTCAGGGGTGTTGCAGTCACCGTGGCCGTCGAACCATACGACGCCCACGGGCGCGTCTGGGTCCGCGGCTTGCAGGCCGGACACTGTGCCGACTGCGCTGTTGCAGTTGCCGGAGAGCACAAGCGGCAGCGCGCCGTTCCGCACCGCGCATGCGACCGCTTCCGACACGCCGCGATGCAGCTTGAACGCCGAACCGATCTCGGTGGGAAATCCTGTCCCTGTCTCGACCGGCACGAAGCGCACGTCGTCCGGCTCGACCCCGCGAAGGCAATCCAGCGCCCTGCCCCGTTCGATGAGATGAAGGGGCCCGCGCCCCATGCGCTCGGCGCGGTGACCGCTGTCATACGGGACTTGCAGCAGGTGGACCGCCATGGCCTGTGTTCCTTTCCAGTGACGCTGTCCCAATTAAACCCGGATCGCCTGGCAGCCTGTCCGCCAGGTGTGGTTTGACGGACAAGGCGGCTGGTACCTCCGCCGCACGCACGTCAAAGTTTTCAGCGTGCCGTGTAGCCGCCATCGACGGCAAGCATCGCGCCGTTGATGAAGGCAGCCTGATCCGACAACAGCCACTTAACGGCATAGCCGACATCTTCAGGCTGCCCGAAGCGGCCGATCGAATGTCGTTCCAGGGCGCGCGCAAAATGGCCCTTGAAGCCAGGATCATCCTTCAGCTTCTCAATCATCGGCGTCACGATCAGCCCGGGCAGGACGGCGTTGACCCGCACGCCGGTTTCCCGCGCCTCGGAAGCGGCGCCCCGGGTCGCGCCGATCACCGCGTGCTTGGAGGCGGTGTACTCGGTCGAGTGGGCGATGGCGACGACGCCGTTCATCGACGAGTTGTTGACGATGGCGCCCCCACCAGTCTTCCGCATGGCCTTGATCTCATGCTTCATGCACAGGAATACGCCGCGGGCATTGATGTCGAGCACGCTATCCCACTCTTCGGCATCGAGGTTATCGACCAGTTTGTTGTGCATCTCGATGCCGGCATTGTTGAAAGCTCCATCCAGCCGGCCGAAATTGGACAGCGCACACTCCACCATCGCCATCACGTCCGCCTCCTTGGACACGTCAGCCGTGACCGCGACGGCTTGCCCGCCGGCATCTCGCACCGTCTTGACCGGCGCCTCCAATTCGGCCTCGTGTCGTCCGCTGGCGACGACCCTGGCTCCTGCCTGGGCCAGTATAACGGCAGTGGCGAGCCCGATGCCGGACCCTGCCCCGGTGACGATGATGACCTTGTCATCCAGCATGGCATTTCCCCTCAGAGCGGCACAGCGCGGCTGCGGCTAGGCTCCACGTCCGTGACCTTTTTCACATCGTCCATCACGCGCTTGGTTTCCGGAGAGGCGAGCGCTGCTTCCATCGCCGCTTCGTCGTGGAACACGCAGGGGCAGATCGCGATCAGGCCGCCACCATCACCTGACGGGAAAAAGCCCCCGGTGCTCAGCAAACCATGGGGTTCCCACGCCTCGCGTACCAACGGAAGATGAACGTTGATCCAGTGATCGCGGTCAAACTTGGTGCCGGCGTCCCCGGCATAGGTTACATACATGGTGATCACGGCAGGTCCTTTCCGAAGAGGCGATTACGAGAAGTCTGTCGCGATGGCGGTGTCGCGCCACGCGTCGAGGTCCGCCCTGAATGACGCAAGTTTTTTCTCGGCGATCGCGTATGCGATCGGCCCGAGCGGCAAATGCAGCGGCGGCGTGGCGGCATCGACCGCTTTCAGGATCACCGCAGCGGCCTTCTCCCGGTCACCGGCCTGACGACCGTTGTTGCTGTCGCGATAATGCCGAAGCTTCCCCGACGTCTCGGCATAGGCGTCGATCTCGGTGCTGGCCGTAGCGATCGAGCGGCCGAGGAACTCGGTCCGGAACGGTCCAGGCTCGACGATGATCACAGCCAAGCCGAGCGGCGCGAGTTCCTGCGCCAAAGCCACGGCGGCGGCAGCCGAACCTTCCCGCGTCACATCGAGCGCGGCCGTCCTGGCGGTATCGGGATAGCGATCGATAAGGTTGCCGAGTGAGTCGGCGCTGCGGGCGGTCGCGACCAACAGGTCACCGCGAGCGAGCACCGCCTCCGCGAGCACCTTGCCGAAGCCGCTTGAGCAGCCGGTGATGAGCCATGTTTTCGTCATCGCTGCGCCTCACTTCGCATAATTGATCGTGAAATCGGCCATCGCTGACCAATCCTTGTCGCCCATTCCTGCATCGACCGTCTCCGTCATGCGTCTGCGGACGGCCTGAAGCATGGGCAACTGCTTGCCCGCCTTTTCAGCGGCAGCGGCGGCGAGCCCGAGATCCTTGAGTCCGAGACGTGCCTTGAACCCCGGCTCGAAATGCCCCTTGGCGATGTTGGCGCTGTAGCTCTCATAGGAGCGTCCGCCGAACAGCGTGCCCAGGATCAGCTCGAAGAAGGCGTCGCGGTGAAGGCCGCTCGCCTCGGTTAGCACCACGGCTTCGGCCATCGCCTCGATCGCCATGGTGATCATCATGTTCGCGGCGATCTTGGCTGCGTTGGCCCGGGCAGGCTCCTCGCCCATGTCCCACACCTTCTTGCCCAGCACTTCGAGCAGCGGGCGCGCCTTCTCGACCGCCTCTCGCTTGCCGGCGGCCAGGATGTTGAGCTGGCCTTCCTTGGCAACGTCCGGCCGCCCGAGGACGGGCGCCGAGACGTAGCCGATCCCAGCCTTTTCGTGTGCCGCAGCGAGTTCGGCTGCGAACGCGACCGAAATGGTCGACATGACAACGTGGACCGTCCCCTCGCGCGCGGTGTCCAACACAGCCGCGTCGAGCAAGGCTTCGCGGATCGCCGGATCGTCAGATAGCATGGTGAAGACAATTTCTGCCTGAAATGCGTCGGCAGGTTTGGCGACAATGTCCAGTCCCTCGCTGCCCTTGCCTGAGCGGTCCCACGCGCGGACCTTGTGACCCGCCTTGACGAGATTGGCTGCAATGGCGCTGCCCATGGCGCCAAGACCGATAAAGCCGACTTCCATCATTCGTCTCCTTGTGTTCGTACCGCTTTGCTAACGGCTCTGCGGTAGGCGGGCACGTTCCAGTAGAACGGCCTGAACTTGATGATGCGTTCGCCGCGCACCCGCACCACCTGCACCATCGGTAGATCGAGCGCCTCGCCCGAGGCGCGCGAGCGGGTGACGAGGCGGCAAGTGATGACCACTGTGTCGCCGTCTGTGAAGAAACGCGCGTCTTTAACGTCGAGCTGGTCGAACGCCTGGCGCATCTGCCGTGCCCAGTCCTCGTATCCGGCATGGCCGTAGAACTTGCCGCCCCAGGGCAAGTCCGGCGACTGGTGCAGCACGACCTCGGGATCGAGCGTGGCAGCCAGGCCGGCAACACTGGCGCCTGCGCCGCCGCCGCCCGCGTCCATGTATGCCGCCTCCGCCGCGTAGAACCGCTCGATCACGTCGCGCGGCGAAGGCTGGCTGGCCATGTTCACAGCGTCACCTCGCCGCCATCCGGATCGCTCCGGTAGGTGGCCATACCGCCGCTTCGGAACGTGGAGGCGGTGCCGAACGTATCCTCCATGAACTGCATGAAGGTCACCTGGCCATTGGCGACCTTGACCAGGATGGCGAATGGTGAGGTGATCGCCTTGCCCAGCGTGACTGAGCGATAGGTGAAGTGACCGAACACGGCCACGTTCTCGCCCTCGCCGAACAGCTCGCCAATCTCGAACGCCTCGCTGTGCCAGAAGCGGCTCACCCGCGTGTAGGTGTCCAGTATCGCATCGGGGCCGGTGCGCGTGCCGGTCCAGGGCATGATCTGCTGGAGTTCAGGGTTGTCGAAGTTGAGTGACACGTAGGTCGCTTTGGGCGCGACCAACTCCCGCACCACGTCCGTGTTGGTTGGATCATTTAGAAGCGTCCGCACGACCTCTGTCGCTGTCTTGGCCATTGCTGGTCTCCACTTTCGCACACAGCACGATCCAGAGCCGTTGGAGACTTATAGATCGATCAGTCCACAAGTAGTCCGTTCATAGCCCTTGTCAATGACATCTGGACCGATTATTCCGTAAGTGGTTGGAGAGGTGAGATGCCCCGCACGGGACGACCGAGAGAGTTCGACAGGGATGGTGCACTCGACGCCGCCATGCAGCTATTCTGGCGCCAGGGCTATGAGTCGACCTCGCTGGACCAGCTCAAGCAGGTGATGGGGGGCCTGTCAGGTGCGAGCTTCTACGGCGCGTTCGGCTCCAAGGAGAGCCTCTACCGCGAGGTGCTGGCCCGCTATCTCGACACACACGGGCAGGTGGTTGCAGCGTTGCACGACGAAACGCTCAAGCCGCGCGATGCGTTGGAACAAACGCTTCGCCGCTCTGCCAGGATGCAGACTGACGCGCTGTTGCCGAAGGGCTGCATGCTTGTTCTATTTGCCGCCAACGCCTCCCCGGAGAACCACCATCTGCAGATGCTGGTCGCCGCCGAACGGCAACGCACCCGTAATGCCATCCGGCGCTGCATCGAGCGGGCAGTGGCGTTAGGAGAGTTGCGCCAAGACGCGGATGCTATTGGTTTGGCGTCGTTGGCCGAAGCGCTGCTAGTCGGCATGTCTGTCCAGGCGCGCGACGGCGTATCGCACGCGGCAATCGAAGCCGCCGTATCGAGTTTGCTTCAACTATGGGACATAAACCGAACGGATGACCTTTGAACGTCCGCTTTCGGCATCAGAGCTGAGGACCGCTTCCCACCCGTGAAGCAGTCGAGTGGGTGTATCACTCTTTCAAACGACCAAATGACGAAGTGGTACAGCCGCCATCGGCTCAAGAGCTGCTTCGCTGAAACTAGTCGAGCAGTGGAACAGCGCTAACGACTTCATCTTCTTTGCCCGCCGCGGCGAGGTGTCAAGCAACCGGCGTGAGGACCAAGAGCTGAGCATGCTCAGTCTGCACCTGCTGCAGAACTGCCTGGTCTACGTGAACACCCTCATAATCCAGCAGGTGCTTGCCCGTCTCGCATGGAAGGGGCGGTTGACCGCGCACGATCGGCACGCGCTGACGCCACTGTTCTGGACGCATGTGAATCCCTCCGGACGCTTCGAGCTCGACATGCACGCGCGCATTGCCGCCCTCGCCTGAGCCAAAGTGGCCCCTGGTGACAAGAGTGTTGGCTCAAGGCCCAAGAGCCTGCGGTGGGCATGCCGCGCCTCCGCTTGCCCCATTCGCGAAACCGCGCCACAGACAATCACGGATTTCAGGATGGGACAGAATGGCCAACGGCTTTTTCTTCGAGGACCTGCATGTCGGCCAGAGCGCCACGCTCTCGAAAACCATCACCGAGGCCGACATCCTGATGTTCGCCGCTGTCAGCCTGGACACCAACCCCATCCATGTCGATGACGAGGCCGCACGGTCGTCGCGCTTCGGCGAACGCATTGCCCACGGCCTGCTGTCCGCGGGCCTGATCTCCGCGCTGCTGGGCACCCGGCTGCCCGGCTCGGGCACGATCTACCTCAGCCAGTCGCTCAAGTTCCGCACGCCGGTGAAGATCGGTCAGACCGTCAGGGCCATGGTCGAAATTACCGATTTGAACGCGACGCGGAAAAGCGCCACCCTGCGCACCACCTGCATGGTGAAGGAGGACGTGGTGATCGACGGCGAAGCGCGTGTTCTGGTGCCCTCGCGCCCCTGATGCGGATACTCACCACCTGGCAGGACGTGCCGCCCGATGCCCGCGGCGCGACCGTCGCACTTGGCAATTTCGACGGTGTCCACCTCGGCCACGCCAGCGTCATTCGCGCCGCCCATGCCGCCCGGCCCGATGCACCGCTCGCGGTGCTGACCTTCGAGCCGCATCCCCGGGAGGTCTTTCGTCCCGACGATCCGCCGTTTCGGCTGACCTTGTCCGCCGAACGGGCCGACGCCCTGGCCGCGCTGGGGGTCGATCTGCTGTATGAGTTGCCGTTCAACCACGAATTCAGCCTGATGACCGCCGATGACTTTGTCGGGAAAGTGCTGCACGACGGCTTTGGTGCCCGTCATCTGGTTTCAGGCCAGGACTTCGCCTTCGGCCACCGCCGCGGCGGCAGCACCGGCTTCCTGGCAGACCGGGCAGAGCCGCTGGGCATGGGCCTGACGCTGGTGTCGCCGGTCACCGACGTGCAGGGGCCGCTATCCTCGACCCGGATCAGGCGCGCGCTGCAGGACGGCTATCCGGAACCGGCGACTGCCGAACTGGGACGCCCCTGGGCGATCCGCGGCATCGTCAGCCACGGCGACGAACGCGGCCGCACCATCGGCTTCCCTACCGCCAACGTACCGCTCGGGCGTCACCTGGAGCCGGCGAGGGGCGTCTATGCCGTCACCGTTCGACTGGCCGACGGCGCCATCCACAAGGGCGTCGCCAATATCGGCCGCCGTCCCACGGTGAACGCCGGAACTGAAAGCAGGCTCGAGGTCAATCTGTTCGACTTTAACGGCGACCTCTACGGCACCGAGATGACCGTCGCCTTGCACGACTACATCCGAGCCGAGGTCAAGTTCTCCGGCCTCGACGCTTTGAAGGCCCAGATCGCCGTCGATGCCGAACAGGCGAGACGGCTGCTTGGCTGACCCCGGCCGCGGCCGGACCTTGCCACGCAAAAGACAGGAGGATGCAATGCCCGTTCTGAAACGCCCCGATGGCGAAATCCATTACCAGACCTACGGCAGCGGCTTCCCGGTGCTGCTGTTCGCCCCCGGCGGCCTGCACTCGCGCATGGAGATGTGGCACGCGCCGACTGGCGGCCCGCCCAGGTCGTGGGTGGACTGGACCGAGGCGCTGCCGCGGGCCGGTTTCACCGCCGTGGCCATGGACCAGCGCAATGCCGGCGCCTCCCGCACCGCGATCGAGGCCGATCACGGCTGGCACACCTACGCCGCCGACCACGTGGCGCTGATGGACCACCTCGGTTTCGACAGGTTCCACGTCCTGGGCGGCTGCATTGGCGGCAGTTTCTGCCTCAAGCTGATCGAGACCGCGCCCAGGCGTGTGCTGTCGGCGGTGCTGCAGAACCCGATCGGCTTGCATCCCGAACATCCGACGTATTTCCCCGACAGTCACGCCGCATGGGCCAAGGAACAACTCGCCGCTCGGCCGCATCTGAACGCTGACGCGATAGCCGCCTTCGGCCACAACATGTGGGATCAGCCGTTCGTGTTCTGCGTTGACCAGGCCTTCGTCCGCAACTGCCCGGTATCGACCTTACTGCTGCCAGGCACGGACATCCCGCACCCCGCCGCGACCAGTGCCGAACTGGTCGCCCTGCTGCCGAGGACAGAGGTGCTGACCGACTGGCGCGGACCCAACTATCTGGACGAACAGCGGCGTCGTGTCATTGCGTTCCTGGACAGCAACACATCTCTTTAAGCCTCACGCGCCTGTCGCTGACGCAAGCGAACAACTACACGACAATCGCCGCCCGCTCTCCGGCGGCACGCACCCAGGCCGCTTCCATATCCTCGTCAAACAGTTCCGTCAGCTTCTTCATCATCGTGCCGCCAAGCTCCTCGGCATCCACGATGGTGACCGCACGGCGGTAATAGCGCGTCACATCGTGCCCAATGCCGATGGCGATCAGTTCCACCTGGTCACGGTTCTCGATGTCGCGGATCACCTCGCGCAAGTGCTTCTCCAGGTAATTCCCCGGATTGACCGACAGCGTCGAGTCATCCACCGGCGCACCGTCCGAGATCACCATCAGGATCCGCCGGTGTTCGGGGCGCACCAGCAGGCGGCGATACGCCCACAGCAGGGCCTCGCCGTCGATGTTCTCCTTCAGCAGGCCTTCCCGCAGCATCAGGCCGAGATTCTTGCGCGCCCGCCGCCACGGCGAATCCGCCGCCTTGTAGATGATGTGCCGCAGATCGTTCAGCCGTCCCGGATTCCGCGGCTTGCCCTCCTGCACCCATTTCTCGCGACTCTGCCCACCCTTCCAGGCCCGCGTGGTGAAGCCAAGCACCTCTACCTTCACCGCGCAGCGTTCCAGCGTTCGCGCCAGGATGTCGCCGCACATCGCCGCCACGGTGATCGGCCGCCCGCGCATCGAGCCCGAATTGTCGATCAGCAGACTGACGACGGTGTCGCGGAACTCGGTGTCGAGCTCGCGCTTGTAGGACAGCGCCAGCAGCGGGTTGATCACAACCCTGGCCAACCGCCCGGCATCCAGCATGCCCTCGTCGAGGTCGAACTCCCACGAACGCGTCTGCTGGGCCAGCAGACGCCGTTGCAGCCGGTTCGCGAGCTTCGAGATCACCCCTTGCAGGTGCTGCAGTTGCTGATCGAGTTGCTGGCGCAGCCTGGCCAGTTCATCGGCATCGCACAGATCCTCGGCATCGACCTCTTCGTCATGCTGTCGGGTATAGGCGCGGTATACCGCTTCGCTGTCCGGCCCCGGCCGCTCTCGCCGCGGTTGCGGACCACCCGGCCGATCATCGCCCTCGGCGACCGCGGCCTCTTCCTCGGACTCCGAACCGTCGTCGTCGGCGGCTTCGCCTTCCATCTCCTCGGGTTGAGCGCCCAGCATCGAATCCTGGTCGGCATCCGACTGGCCCTCACCGTCCTCGGCGTCGTCCTGCGAACCGGATTGCTCGCCGCCGTCCTCGCCGTCCTCGGAATTATCGTCCGGTTCGGCGTCGACCTCGGCTTCCGCCAAATCCAGCGCGGCGAGCAGTTTGCGCGACGCCCGGGCGAATGTGCTCTGGTCGTCCTGCGCCGTCATCATCTCCGACAACGCCAGATCCGCGGTCGAGCCCAGCGTCTCGCGCCAGAGGTTCAGCACGCGTTGCGCGGACTGCGGCACAGCCTCGCCCGACAGCCGCTCGCGGGTCAGCAGGGCCAGCGCCTTGTCGATCGGCAACTGGTCCTTGCGGGTCATGCGGTCATAGCCTTCGGACTCGCACTCCTCGGCCAGCTTGGCGCGCAGATTGGCGCTGACGCCGTTCATGAACCGTCCGCCCACGACCTCGACCCGAACCTGCTCCAGCGCGTCATAGGCGTCCTTCGCCTCCCGCCGGGTCGGCATACGCTGGGCATGGACGCCATCATCATGATGCCGAAGTCGCAGCGCTATGGCGTCCGATTGACCGCGCAGCTTCGCCATCTCCGCCGGCGGCAGCGCCCGGGTGGGCAGCGGCAGCCGGGCCCGCTTGCCGGAAACTCCCGACGGCCCCGGCTGGAAGGCGACCTGCACATCCGATTGTTCGGCGATGGCGCGCAGCACGCCCGCGGTCGCGCGCTTGAACTCCTCCGCGCGGGCGTTGTCTTTCGAGGTTCCGTTCATACCAGACCTGCCTACGTGAACTTCCGCGTGGTGAAACCACCGGTCGCAATGTCCTCGTTGAAGCAGCGCTGGTAGTATTCGCCGACGGTGGAGCGCTCCGCCTCGTCGCACTTGTTCATGAACGTCACCCGGAAGGCGAAGCCGACATCACCGAAAATCCGGGCATTTTCCGCCCAGGTGATAACCGTCCGCGGCGACATGACGGTGGAGATATCGCCGTTGATGAACCCGGCGCGGGTCAGGTCGGCCAACGCCACCATGCTCTCGATCCGCTTCTTGGTGGCCGGATCCTTGGACGGATCGATGCCGATCTTCGCCATCACGATCCCGGTCTCCATCGCATGCGGCAGATAGTTCAGGGTCGCGACGATGTTCCAGCGATCCATCTGGCCCTGATTGATCTGCTGGGTTCCATGATACAGCCCGGTGGTGTCCCCAAGACCCACGGTATTGGCGGTCGAGAACAGCCGGAACGACGGATGCGGCCGGATCACCCTGTTCTGGTCGAGCAGGGTCAGCTTGCCCTCGACTTCCAGCACGCGCTGGATCACGAACATGACATCCGGCCGGCCGGCGTCATATTCATCGAAGGCCAGGGCACAGGCGTGCTGTAGTGCCCACGGCAGGATGCCCTCACGGAATTCGGTGATCTGCTTGCCGTCCTTCAGGACGATCGCATCCTTGCCGATCAGGTCGATGCGGCTGATGTGACTGTCGAGGTTGATCCGGATGCAGGGCCAGTTGAGACGCGCCGCGACCTGTTCGATATGGGTTGATTTGCCGGTGCCGTGATAACCCTGGATCATCACCCGTCGGTTGTAGGCAAACCCGGCCAGGATCGCCAGGGTGGTCTCCCGGTCAAACTTGTAGGCCTGGTCGATCTCCGGCACATGTTCGGTGCGCACCGTGAACGCCGGCACCTCCATATCGATATCGAGGCCAAAGGTCTCCCGTGCCAACACTTTGGTGTCTGGCTGGTTGATCTCGGAGGTCGGGCGGAGCGGGGCGATATCGACAGCCGTGTTCATAGTCCAGCGCTTCCTATTGCAATTCCTGGAAAGTCTAATCTCGGCGGCGCGCGGCGCAAGGGCAAGCGCCGGTCACGCCCAAGTTGGTTATCCCGTCGCCGCGAGCCGATTTTCGCTGCCAAGCCGGGAGCGGACGGCAGCGTATGCCAGATTGATGGTCTTCAGGCGCTCCTCGGCGTCGCGGCTGCCGCCGTTGGCATCAGGATGGTGCCGCTTCGCCAGTTCCTTGTAGCGCGTTTTGACCGCGTCGAGCGTCGTCGGCCAGGGCAGTCCCAACGTCGCCAGCGGCTCGCGCAACTCGGCCGGCGTCTGATGCGGATCGGGGCGCTTCTGCGTCCTCATCCGCGCCGCGCCCAGGATGTTCAGCGGGTCCTTCAGCACGTCCTCATCCCAGGCCGTATGCCCCAGGCTGCCGATCGGCCAGGACGGGCGCTGCCACGAGGTGTCGGCACGCAGTTGTGCTTCCACCTCGGAGGCCGACATGCCTTTGTAGAAATCCCAGCCGGCGTTGTAGGCGCGCACGTGTTCAAGGCAGAACCAATAGTAGTCGTTAAGGCTGGTGCGGGACTTCGGCGCCCGATATTCGCCGGCCTCCTGACAGCCCGGCATGTCACACAGCCGATCCGCCGGCGCGGCCGGGTCGGGTGCATAGGCCCGAGGGCGCCCAGAGGCGGTGTGGGGGCGTCTTATCATGATACCCTTTTATGTGCGCCGTGGCGTCTTGTTGGCAATGGTCGGCACCGCTGGGCCACCGGGTATTTAGCAGCCATCGCGCTGGCACGATCGACCCAAGCCCGGGCTGCTGGGCGGCGATGCCGAGGCCGAAGCCATCCTGCGCTGCCGTGGTCGGCCTGATGCCGGTGCAGCCTTCGAAGCTGATCAGATCGCGAAGGTGAATGTCGCGGTGGGGCCGCACGGCCTCCCCGGAACAGGGATGGCTCACCTGGCAGCAGAGATCGGCCTCATCAGGCGTGACCACGGCCGAGACGCGGTCAGGACTGATGGGAATGATCGCACTCGGCTCGCAGGCCCGCTCACGGACCACGACGGCACAGGTGTTGCCGCACAATGCCAGCTAGGCAGCCATTTAACCCCGGCAGTGTGACGCGTTCATCCGCTTGTTCGGGTTGTGCAGCAAGGCGTTGATCGGGTGATCGGGAATGACCCGCGGCCGACCGGTTGGCAGCCGGCGGCTGACCAGGCGCGGCAGTTTCGCGATATCCTCCGCCAGTCGCTTCACGCAGGCTCTGGCGGTCACCACCTGCAGGGCGGTATATGGTTGACCACGGCCCCCGTAGAGCTCGGCAGCAACCCCCAGGCGCCAAAGCAGAAGCCAGAATAGCCGGTGCCGTAGCCGCCGGCATCCTTAACCGCCGTCGGGCTCGACGTGGTCAGCCGTGCTCAGGGGGGTAGCAGCGACCCCACCAAAGAGGACTGCTTTGTCACCGTTGGCCACCTGGACGGGCGGCTGGTAGTCTTGGCTTGGACACCGCGCGGCGACGCCAGGCACATAATATCGATTAGGTACTGTCATGACAAACAACGCAGCGCCTGGCTCCGCCGAATTGGCAGCGGATCATCCTGATGACGCCCCTCAGCTGACGGAAGGCTTTTTTGACGAGGCTGAGGTTTTCCACGGCGATCAGTTTGTCCGCCGCGGTCCCGGCCGCCCCAAATCGACAGTCCGCAAGGAGATTACAAGCGTTCGGCTTGATCCTAATGTGCTTGCCAAGCTGCGTGAGGCCGGCCCCGGTTGGCAAAGCCAGATCAATATCTTGCTCCGCCGGTCGTTGGGCTTGACAGTCCGGCGGAAACGTCCAGCGGCTTGATTTAGACGAACAGTATCCGCTCGGTCGGATCTTCGTAGCACGAGCGCGTTGGCTCATTGGCCATAGCCCGCCCGATGGACCTGATCGTCGACACGGCGGCGGCGATCTGCTGCTCAGGCCTTTGCTTCTTCGGGTAGATGTTGTCGCGCGCATCATATCGGCCGACGACATTGCTGATGCACCATTCCAGCACCGGGTTACCGTCATGCTCAAGGCAGCGGAGCGCAACGCTGCCTCAAGCTCCTTCGTCGGCTCGGTGAATTCTGCGTCCTCCTGCGGAACTCAATCATCGGCACGTCGAGCGCCTGCATACGCTGGGCAAGTTGAGTGCCCACCAAAGGGTCGCAGGCCACGCTCAGGACCCGAAAAGAACCTGAACCTCGGCCCAGCCTCGCAGCATCGCCAAACGCTGACCCGGATCATGTTTCTGAACAATATCAATTGGCGCTGCTTATACGGCAGCGAGATGACCGTTAGAGAGCTGACCCCAACGGGGAAGCTGTCCAGCCACATCTCGTGATAGCCAATCCGCACAAATCGCCTGTTCCGTTTGCCAACAGGAATGAGAGGTGCCAGCGGTTCTGCGGGTATCGCCGATCCAATCACAAAGGTTTCGAGGAAGTATAACCCCAGGCCAACGGATCAGCCAGTTCCCGGTGCTCCAAGAGACCCAGCCTTACAGATGGCGGATTTACGTTCGCCGGTCCCGCTCGATCGCATCCATGATCAGTGCTTTGGCCTCGGCTGCGTCACCCCACCCCTCGACCTTCACCCACTTGCCGGGTTCCAGGTCCTTGTAGTGCTCGAAGAAATGCTGGATCTGCTCCAAGGTGATCGCTGGCAGATCGGTATAGTTCAGCACATTCATGTAGCGTTGCGTTAGTTTCGGCGACGGCACGGCGATGATCTTTTCGTCGCCGCCGCTCTCGTCGGTCATTTTCAGCACGCCGACCGGGCGGACATTGATCACCGCGCCCGGCACGATGGGGCGCGTGTTCGCAACCAGCACATCGATCGGATCGCCGTCATCGGACAGCGTATGCGGCACGAAGCCGTAGTTCCCAGGGTAGCGCATCGGCGTGTACAGGAACCGGTCCACCACCAGTGTACCGGCTTCCTTGTCCATCTCGTACTTGATCGGCTCGCCGCCGATGGCGACCTCGATGACGACGTTGACGTCGTCGGGTGGATTTTTGCCAAGCGCAATGGCGTCGAGACGCATTCAAATTTATCCTCTAATCCGGAACTCGTTCGATATCGGCGCCGCAGGCGGCCAGCTTCTGTTCAACCGATTCATAACCCCGGTCCAGGTGATACACACGATTGACTATCGTTTCACCCTGCGCCGCCAGCCCCGCCAGGATCAGTGACAGCGACGCCCGCAGGTCGGTCGCCATCACCGGCGCGCCGGAAAGGCCTCCGACACCGCGCACGATGGCCGAAGCGCCGTGGACGTTGATCCTGGCACCCATCCGGTTGAGTTCCGGCACGTGCATGAAGCGGTTCTCGAAGATTGTCTCGGTGACCATCGACGCGCCCTTGGCGACCGACATCAGCGCCATGAACTGCGCCTGCATGTCAGTCGGGAAGCCGGGATAGGGTTCGGTCATCACATCGGCGCCGTGCAAGCCGTTCAGCCGCTTGACCATAAGGCCGTCCGGTTGCTCGATGATGTCGACCCCGGCCTCTCTCAGGATGCGCACGGTGGCGCCAAGGTGGTCTAGCCGCGCGCCACGCAGAAACACCGATCCGCCCGAGATCGCGGCGGCACAAGCATAGCTGCCGGTCTCGATCCGATCGGGAATGATCGCGTGCCGCGCGCCGTGCAAAGCATCGACCCCCTCGATGGTCAGCTTGTCGCTGCCGATGCCCTCGATCCGCGCGCCCATGGCGATCAGGCATGCGGCAAGGTCACCGATTTCGGGTTCGCGCGCCGCGTTCGCCAGCACGGTGCGGCCCTCGGCTAGAGTGGCCGCCATCAGCAGGTTTTCGGTGGCACCGACCGAGATGAAGGGCAAGACGATTGTCGCACCCTTCAGCCGCCCCGCACTACTTGCATCGATATAGCCGCCCGCCAGCACGATGCGCGCGCCCAACTGCTCCAGGCCCTTCAGGTGAAGATCGATCGGCCGGGCGCCGATCGCGCAGCCGCCGGGCAGTGACACCCTTGCCTCGCCGACGCGGGCGAGCAGCGGACCGAGCACCAGGAACGAAGCCCGCATCTTGCGGACGATGTCGTATGGCGCCTCGGTGTTGGTGATCGCGCCGCCGAGCGAGAGTTTGCGCCCGTCGTTGGCGGCGGGTTCCACCGCGATGCCGTGCTGTTCCAGCAACATGCCCATGGTCCGGATGTCGGCCAGCCGAGGCACATTCGATAAAATCAGCCGTTCGCTGGTCAGCATGCCGGCCGCCATCAGTGGCAGCGCGGCGTTTTTCGCACCTCCGACTTTGATCTCGCCGGACAGGGGTCGGCCACCGCGAATACGAATACGATCCATTGATGCTCTTACATTCTTGGCAGGGCGGTGCCCCGCTGGCCCATATACTTGCCCGCCTTGTCGGCGTAGCTGGTTTCACATGCCTCGTTTCCTTGCAGAAACAGGAATTGGCAGATGCCTTCCTGTGCGTGAATCTTCGCCGGCAGCGGCGTCGTATTGCTGATCTCGATCGTTACCTGGCCTTCCCATTCGGGTTCCAGCGGCGTGACGTTCACGATGATGCCGCAGCGCGCGTAGGTGGATTTGCCCAGGCAGATCACCAGCACGTCGCGCGGGATACGGAAATATTCGACGGTGTGTCCAAGCGCGAAACTGTTGGGTGGGATGATGCAGACGGCGGCCTGGCGATCTACGAAACTCGTCGGCGAGAACGCCTTCGGGTCAACCACCGCCGAGTCGATGTTGGTAAAAATCTTGAACTCGTCGGCGATGCGGGCATCATAGCCGTAGCTGGACAAGCCGTAACTGATCACACCCTCCCGTTTCTGCGCTTCGACGAAAGGCGTGATCATGCCGTGCTCCTGAGCCATCCGGCGGATCCAGCGGTCGGACAGGACAGGCATCGGGGCAGGGTGTCTCCGGCTATGCTTGCGGTGAGATGCTCCTAGCGCGAATTCCGACCGCGCTGCAAACAGGTTGTTGTATACAACCGCCGGTCGACCCCGCGCGGCCGGGGTGCAGAACGGAACTTGGTCGCCATCGAAATGCAGTTATCGAGCGAAAAGCTAAAGCGGCTCGGTATCCAGTGCGTAGCCGGCGGTCCGCACCGTTCGCACCACATCCAGCTCGTCCGTCCCGTTGATCGACTTCCGCAGCCGGCGGATATGCACATCAACCGTTCGCGGTTCGACATGGATGTCCGGCCCCCAGACCGCGTCGAGCAACTCCTCGCGGGAAAACACCCGGCGCGGGTGCTGCATGAAGAACTCCAGCAGCCGGAACTCGGTCGGCCCCAGATGCACCCGGCGCTCGTTGCGGGTAACCCGGTGCGATGCCAGATCCATTTCGATGTCATGAAAACCAAGCTGGCCCTTCAGCGGCATCGCATTGGACCGGCGCAGCAGCGCGCGCATGCGCGCAAGCAGCGCCTCGATGTTGAACGGTTTGGTGATGTAGTCGTCAGCCCCGGTGTTCAGTCCGCGCACCGCGTCCTGGTCTTCCGTTCGGGCCGTCACCATGATCACCGGCAGGTCCCTTGTGGCCGCCTTGCGGCGGATCTGGCGACATACCTCGATCCCGGACATGATCGGCAGCATCCAGTCGAGCAGCACGAGGTCCGGCTGTGCCTCGGCGATACGGGTCAGCGCTTCCTGGCCATCGCCGGCTTCCTCCACCCGGAATCCTTGTTTTTCCAGGTTGTATCGCAGCATGGTGACAAGCGGTGCTTCATCCTCCACCACCAGAACCAGCGGCTTGGGCAGGCTGGACACACCCTCGAGCATCGTCATTCCCCCGCACTCAAGTCCTTTGGTCGGACCACGGCATAGGCGGATGTGTCGCCCTTCGGGCGGACATCCGGCAGCACCTCGCCTTCGACAGCGTAATAAACTGTCTCGGCTATGTTGGTCGCGTGATCACCGATCCGCTCCAGGTTCTTGGCGATGAACAGCAGGTGGGTACACGGGGTGATGTTGCGCGGATCTTCCATCATGTAGGTGATCAGTTCGCGGAACAGCGCATTGTAGATATCGTCCACCACGCGATCCGAGCGCCACACCTCGATCGCCTTGGCGGAGTCACTGGCGCCCAGCGCATCGATGATCGACTTCAATTGCTCCTGGACCATCCGCGCCATATGCGCGAGGCCGGCCAGCGAGTAGGGCAGGGAGTATTGCCCTAGAACGATGCTGCGCTTCGCCACGTTGGCGGCGTAATCGCCAATCCGCTCCAGGTCTCCGGTGATCTTCAGCGCCGCGACGATCCGCCGCAGATCGCCGGCCATCGGTTGGCGCAGTGCCAGCATGCGGATGACGAACTGCTCCACGTCGCGCTCCAGCGCGTCGACCTTGGGATCTTCTTCCACCGCGCGCGTTGCCGCCGTGCTGTCGCGGTTCATGATGGCCTCGGCTGCCATGGCCACCTGGCTTTCGACGATACCGCCCATTTCGGTGAGCATGTCGCGCAGCCTCTTTAGATCGTTATCGAAACTTTTTACCAAGTGCTCGCTCGCTTCGGACATCGTGATCGTCCCTTATAACTTAACCGAACCGGCCAGTGACGTATTCTTGCGTGCGTTTCTGCTTCGGCGACGTGAATATCTGCGACGACGGGCCGCATTCCACCATCTCGCCAAGATAGAAGAAGGCAACCTGGTCGGCGCAGCGGGCGGCTTGCTGCATGTTGTGGGTGACAATCGCGATGGTGAAGTCGTCCTTCAGCTCGTCGATAAGCTCCTCGATCTTCAACGTACTGATCGGATCCAGCGCACTCGTCGGTTCGTCTAACAGAATGACCTCGGGCCGCACGGCGATCGTCCGAGCGATGCACAACCGTTGCTGCTGACCGCCTGACAGGCCCATCGCGGACGCGTTCAGCCGATCCTTTACCTCGGGCCATAGCGCGGAGCGAACCAGCGACCATTCGACCCGCTCGTCCATTGCCGCCTTGTTCAGCCGTTCGTAAAGCTTTACCCCGAAGGCGATGTTCTCATAGATCGACATCGGGAACGGAGTCGGCTTCTGAAACACCATTCCGATCCGCGACCGAAGCAGGTTGACATCGATATCCGGCGCAATCAGATTTTTCGTGTCCATAATGACTTCGCCGGTCGCGCGCTGGCCCGGGTACAGGTCGTACATCCGGTTCAGCACCCGCAGCAGCGTCGACTTGCCGCAGCCAGAAGGGCCAATCATGCCGCACACCCGTCGCTCCGGCAGATCCAGATTAATGCCCTTCAGCGCCCGGTTCTGACCGTAGAAAAAATCCAGGTTGCGGATGGCGATACGCGGCTTGTTCAAGATCATCTCCGACCCTGCTCGCTTGGCCGCTATCGTTTCTAGTTCAGCGTTACCTGCCATCGCGAATTATCCTTCGATATCTGTTACTCGCGCCTCAATGCCGCCCTCGCCACGACGCTGATCGTCAGCACGAGCAGGGTCATGATCAGGGCTCCCGCCCAGGCCAGGCTGTGCCAATCATCATACGGACTGAGCGCGTACTGGAAGATGACGACCGGAATATTGGCCATCGGATTGGCCGGGTTCGTCGTCCAGTACTGGTTATTAAGGGCGGTAAACAGCAACGGTGCGGTTTCGCCACTGATACGGGCGACCGCGAGCAGAATGCCGGTCATGATGCCGGTGCGTGCGGCGGGCCAGAGGATCGCCGTGACCATCCGCCATCGCGGCGCTCCCAGCGCCAAGGTGGCTTCTCGTAATGATATCGGAATTAGGCGCAGGGTCTCGTCGCTGGTGCGTACCACCACGGGCAACAGGATAAGGGCCAGGGCCACGCCGCCGGCATAGCCGGAGAAATGGCCGACCGGCCTGACCAGGATTTCATAGACGAACAGGCCGATCACAATCGACGGCGCCGACAGAAGGATGTCGTTCACGAACCGGATGACCTCGGCAATCACCTTGCCGTGCTTGTACTCGGCCAGCCACGTTCCCGCCATCACGCCGACCGGCGTGCCAACCAGAATGCCGATGATGATAACCACCGCACTGCCGTACAGCGCATTCAGCAGTCCGCCGGACGCACCGGGCGGTGGCGTCATCTCGGTGAACAGCTTCGGGCTGAGCGCAGCGAAACCGTTATAGAGCGTCGCGCCGAGAATCCACGCCAGCCAGAACAGGCCGAACAGCGTCGCGATGGTCGCGAAGCTCAGACCAAGCAGGTTGGTGATCTTGCGATTGCGCGCGCGGGCGGGGGAATGCGCGACCTGCAGGGTCCCGCTCATGATGACCGTCCGGCCTGGCGCGCGATCCGCAACAGCATGAGCTTGGCGGCGGCCAGCACGATGAACGTCACCACGAACAGCAGGAAGCCCAGCGCGATCAACGCGGACCGGTAGAGATCTGAATCCGCTTCGGTGAACTCGTTGGCAATCGCGGCGGAGATGGAATTACCGGGCATCAGCAGCGAGATATTGAAATCGTGCGCATTGCCCAGCACGAAGGTCACAGCCATTGTCTCGCCCAGTGCTCGGCCCAGCCCGAGGAAGATCCCGCCGACCACCGCGGTTCGCGTGTAGGGCAGGACAACCTTGCGAACGACCTCCCATCGCGTGGCACCGAGGGCGAAGGATGCCTCCCGCAATTGCGCCGGCACCAGTGTGAAGACGTCGCGCATCACCGACGAGATGAACGGGATTATCATGATGCCGAGGATAATCCCAGCGGTCAGCATGCCGATGCCCAGCGGCGGCCCGGAGAACAGCGCGCCGATCACCGGAATGGCACCCAGATTGGCATCCATCCATGGTTCGATGTAGTCCGACATCACCGGGACAAAAATGAAGAGCCCCCACATGCCGTAGATGATCGAGGGGACGCCTGCGAGCAACTCGATCGCGGCGGCTACGACGGGCCGCACGCGGGCTGGCGCGACCTCGGTCAGAAATACGGCAATGCCGAAGCTGACCGGAACGGCCAGCAGCATTGCGATCGCCGAGGAAACCAGCGTGCCGTAGATAGCCACGCCGGCGCCGAACTGCTTGGTGACTGGATTCCAATCGGTGCTGAAGATAAAATTAAAGCCGAACATCCGCAGCGCCGGCAGGCCGCCCCACAGCATCGAAAGCGCCACGGCGGTCAGCAGGATAAGCACCAGCCACCCCGCCGCCGCCGCGGCCGCTCGGAACAGGCCATCCCCCCAGGGTTTGCCGCGGCTAACCCGCGACTCGAAACGGTTCTGGACCACCGTGGACGTCACAGACTGAGGCCTTTCATTCCGCTGAACCACGGCTGGGCTTGTCCCAAGCCATGCCAAGATCGAGAGGTTCAGACCGCCGGTATCCGCCCACAGGCAGGCGAGCTATGCCAGCCAACGCAGCGAGCGGACCAGCTGATCTGCCCGCGCCGTAGCACACAGGTAGGCTCAGCGACACTAGTGGATCTGTGCCTTCCAGTAAGTCTCGATCTGGCTCACCAGCGTGGCTGGCAACGGGACGTAATCAAGACTTTCCGCTTGCTTCTGACCATGCTCCAGCGACCACGTGAAGAAATCCAACGCCGTCTTGCTGTTCGCCGGGTTCTTGGGCTGCCGATACATCAATATGAAGGTCGAGGCCGCGATCGGGTAGGCGCCTTTGCCCGGGGCATTTGTCATGACCAGGTCGAAATCCTTCGCGTGCGACCAATCGGCTGATGCCGCGGCCGCCTGGAACGCCGCCACGCTGGGTGCCATGAACTCGCCAGCGGCGTTTTCCAGCAGGGCGTAGGTCATCTTGTTCTGGATGACGTAGGCATACTCGTTGTAGCCGATCGACCCCTTGATCCGCTCGACATAGGCGGCGACACCCTCGTTTCCTTTGCCGCCGACCCCGACCGGCCACGAAATCGATGTTCCGACACCGACCTTGGACTTCCAGTCCGGACTGACCTTGGAGAGGTAGTCGGCAAAGTTGTAGGTGGTACCCGACCCGTCGGAACGATGCACCACGGTGATCGCCAGCTTCGGCAATTTGGCGCTCGGGTTCAGCTTGGCGATCTCGGGGGCATCCCAAGTCTTGACCTTGCCAAGGAAAATGTCCGCCAGAACCGCGCCGGTCAGTTTCAGCTTGCCGGCCTCAATTCCCGGCACGTTCAACACCGGCGCGATACCGCCGATGATGATCGGGAACTGAGCCAGTCCAGCGGTGCCCAGCGCATCGGGTGTCAGCGGGGCGTCGGTGGCGCCGAAGTCCACGGTGCCGGCCTTGATCTGGGCGATACCGCCGCCCGATCCAATCGACTGGTAATTCACCTGGACATTATGACTTTTGCTATACTCGGCTGACCACTTGGAAAGCACCGGATAGACAAAGGTTGAACCGGCCCCGGTGATCTGCTGCGCTTGCGCGCCAAACGTAAAGCCGGCCAGGCCGATGGCCAGGGCCGCTGTGGCGAATCTCATACTGGTTCCTCCTGCGGAGTCTTTGCGCCGATCAGCGCGGCCAGACCGTAGGTGCGAACGGTGATGACCCTATTGCATTTTTATGACGGTTGGATGACAGCACCAGCTTTGCCGGTCACATAATCGAGCGGGTTACCTGTTTGCCGCGGATGGTCATCCCAGGGCGCCCCAGCCATCAGCGTGCGAAGTGTCGGACGGCATCCGGATCAAAGCTGAACCCCCAGCCGGGCCGATCCACCACGATGGCGTGCCCGTCGGCATCCAGCTCGATCCGCTCCCGATAGATCTTCTCGAACCACGGCATGTGCTCCAGGTAATAGCCGTTTGGCAAAGACGCCAGCAGCGGCAGACTCATTTCGGGAAATAGGTGCGCGGAACACGGGATGTGGAACCCCTCGCAAAGATGGCCGGCTTTCAGGAACTCGGTGGGGCCGCCCATCCGTTGCAGGTCAGGCATCACCACGTCGGCGGCGCCGGCCTGCAGCATCGCCAGTACACCGCGATGCGTATAAACCGTCTCTCCGGAGGCGATCGGTGTATCCAGCGCGGCCCTGATCGTTGCCTCACCTTCATGATCATGACAAATTACCGGTTCCTCGAACCAGGTCAGGTTCAGCCCCTCCATCATCCGTCCGATCCGGATCGCCTGCTTGACGCTCATCTGCTGGTTGGCGTCGACCATCAGGGCAATATCGGGACCAACAGCCTCTCGCACCGCCGCGACCCGCGCTACCATGCGTTCCGGATCCGTCGGCCCGACGCGGGTCTTCATCGCCCGAAAGCCGCGCTCGACAAAAGAATGCGCCTGGCGCTGCAGTTCATCGACGGACGATCCCAGCCACAGGCCGCCGCTGGCGTAGGCGGGCACAGCGGTTCGGCAGGCGCCGACCAGATGCGCGACGTTCAAGCCGGCGGCTTTGCCCCGCAGGTCCCACAGCGCGTTGTCCAAAGCGGCCAGCCCGACGATCGAAATCCCCTCGTAGCCGAGGAAGTTCAGCTCCTTCCAGGCGCCGGCATTGAGCGCGCCGCCCAGGCGCGGGTCCATGCCGACGACAAGATCGTCCAACTGGCGAATCATGTCATGGATCACGCTCAGCCGCCGGTTGTTGATCGAGAACACCAGGCCCTCGCCGGTCAGCCCGTCATCGGTGTCGAGGAACGTCAGGACGCAACCGGCGGATCGGATCGAACCCAGGATCGCGGTCAGCACCGGCGGATCGATCGGCAGATGCACGACCTGAGTACGCAGGCGAGTGATCTTCATGGCAGCTCCTCGTTCGCTCCGCGCTTCGGAGTGGGCCGAACTCTGGCATAGAGATCGCACCCCGGTAAGGCGCTGGCTGCCGCACATGCGCGATAGCCGGCAACGCGCGGACGGCACCAGCGTTGGCCCACCCAGGAGGACCCCATCATGTCATATCTGTTTACCGCCTTGGGCGCGGCGATCGCGCTGGCCGGGGGCGACAAGCTCGCCGGCATGCGCACTTACCAGGGCATGTTCCGGCATCTGGGCTGGTCGCACGATCAGATGCTTGCGGCCGCCGCGGCGGAATTCGCTGGCGGCCTGCTGATGATGCCGGGCACCACCCGCCGAGTTGGCGGCGCGCTGGTGGCCGCCACTTCGGCAGCGGTTCTCACCAGTGAAATCCGCCGCGGCGATACCAAGCTGGCGTTGCCGCGCGGACTGATACTGCTGATCGGGCTGGCCGCCGCAGCGGGGGATATGGTGCGATCCGGGCGATAGATCGTCGCTCTCACAGCCGACCACTCTACAACCGGCAGATGTAACTTCGGGTGGACGACCGCGCTGGTCGCGGCTAAACATTGCAGCATGTTAACTAATGTCGCCGATATTAATGTCGTCCATATCCCGGTGGGGCAGCGCCGCCGGCTGATCTCCCACCGTCACGCCACAAGGCCGAGGACCAGCGGTTTGCCAGCGAGCCTCAGACACCGAGCATGCTTGGCAACCCGGTGCGCATGGCTCTCTGGTCGGGGAGGTGTGGCCGCGGAAGACGGTGGCGCCAGAGCGCGATCGTCCGAGGTCGAACCGATCCCGGACGTGATCCGCCCTCTCAAGCAAGCAGACGCAGAGTCTGGTCGCCCCAGGCCGCGGCGGTCAGACTTGAACGCATTCAGTCAAGCGGGCAGGGGCAGCTAGCGAATGCGGATCCTGTTCCATCACCGCATTGCCTCGCGCGATGGCCAGGCGGTTCATATCGAGGAAATGATAGCCGCTCTGCAGCGCCAGGGACACGAGACCATCCTGGTCGGCCCCGCAAGCTTCGCGACGACCGGGTTCGGCAGTTCCAATGCTCTGGTGGACCAGATCAAACGCCGGATACCGGGCGTGCTGTATGAAGCGCTGGAGGTTGCCTACAGCGCCAAGGCCTTCCTGCGATTGCGCGCCGCGGTCCGCTCACATCGCCCGGACGTGATCTATGAGCGCTTCAGTCTGTTCCTCTTTGCCGGCATCTGGGTCAGCCGGTTATCCGGCATACCGCTGTTGCTGGAGGTAAATGCGCCACTTTATGAGGAGCGGGCGAAAAATGACGGGTTGCGCCTGCACCGCCTCGGCGCCTGGGCTCAGCGCCTGCTGTGGAACCGGGCTGACCATGTTCTGCCGGTAACCGGGGTGCTGGCCCGCACCGTGACCGAATACGGCGTGCCGCGATCGCGCATCACGGTGATCCCCAACGGCATCAATCCCGAGCGGTTCGGGGCCATCCGCGATGCCGCGACCGTCAAGACCGCACTTGGCCTGATGGCCCGCTTGGTCATCGGCTTCACAGGCTTTATTCGGGGCTGGAACGCCGTTCACCGGCTGATCGATTTTGTCGCTTCACACCAGGACCGGTTTGATCTGCACATCCTGGTCGTAGGCGATGGTCCGGCCCGCGAATCCTTGCAGGAGCATGCGCGTGCCCGGGGCGTCGCAGACCGGTTGACCATCGTCGGTATTGTGCCACGCGATGACGTCGCGCGATATATTACCGCGTTTGATGTCGCGGTGCTGCCGGGGCTCACCCCGTACTCCTCGCCGTTGAAATTGTTTGAATACCTGCAGCTTGCCCGGCCCATCGTGGCGCCCGATAGCGAGAATATCCGCGAGATCCTGACCGACGGTGAGAATGCTTTGCTCTTCGATACACTCCGGGACGACGCTTTGGAAGCCGCTCTGCTGCGCCTATGTGACGATCCCGTTTTGCGTGCCCAACTGGGTGACCGCGCCCACCACACCATTGCCGCGAAGTCACTGACCTGGAGCCGCAACGCCGAACGTGTGGTGGCCATCGCCGAGGCCGAGATCATTGAGGGTCAGCAGCGGCGCCCGGAGCGCGATCGTCTGAGGTTGAACCAATCGCAGACGTGAATCGCCCTCTCCAACAACGGGAATTAGCGTGATCGCTTCAACCTGAAGCGATCACGCTAGGGCAAATCGAGGCGCCGCAGGCGCTCGCGCGCAGGCCCTCCCGCTAACCCATCTTTGCTGGCGACTACTCGGTGTTCGACTTGCTTTCGACCGCCTTGTCCGGCACGGCGGGATGATCCGACACCGCCTCCGGCTTGACTGGCGCGTTCTTGGTGATCGCGCCGGTCATCGGAATGAAGAACACGCCAATGTCCCGCCGCGAATGGATTTTGCCCGCTGTATCCTTGGTATAGGTGTACAGCACCTGTCCGCGCTTGAACGGCTGGCCGATCGGAATGATCATCCGCCCGCCGGGTTTCAGCTGCTTGAACAGATCGGGTGGAGCGAAGGTCGCCGCACAGGTCACGATAATGATGTCGAACCCGCCGGCGATCTCTGGCCAGCCATAGTAGCCGTCGCCCACCCGGGTGCGGACATTGTCGTAACCGAGCGGTCCGAAGATCTTTCCGACCGCCTTGCCAAGCGGCTCGATGATCTCGATCGAGTAGGCGGTCTTGACGATCCGCGACAGCAGGCTGCTCTGAAAACCGCTGCCGGTGCCGATCTCGAGGGTAACCTCGCCCGGCTTCGGCTTGCAGATCTGGGTCATGTAGGCCTGCCCCAGATAATCCGATAGTGCCGAACCGTAGCCCAGCGCCCAGGGCTTCGGATTGTCTTCGTAGGCATCTCCTGGCGTCGCCCGATGTTCGGGATACTCATAGTGGTAATATTCCCGCGGCACCGCGTCGAACGCCGCCAGCACCGCCGGGTCGGCGGATCCCAGATGGTCCTTCAGATACGCCGCGATGCGTTTCATCGCCGCCGGCTTCCGGTTCTGGATCGCGTCGAACTGCGCGTCGGTCAGGCTGACCGGGCGACCGGACTCGCGCATCGCCCGCTCGTAAGCCGCTTTTGTCCACACCGGTGCCGCATGCGCGCGACCCGGTCCGATGCTGGGTAGCAATACGACCGAACCGGCGGCCGAGATTACTCCGCGGCGGGTGATGGTGCTGTGATATCGTGCCAAACTGATCTTTTCCTTGTCGCCGGAAAGCTAACCAGGGCGATGCCATAAAGGCACGCCGCGCACAACAGCACCCTGCTAAATCCGGCCTCGCGGGCGATCAGGTTCGCCAACGGCGTCGCCACCACCGAAAATGCCCCATTCAGCCCCCACGCCCATGGCAAAAATCCGCCAGTCCCGGCTCGATTCAGGCCCAGCGGGAATGGCAGCCCCAGCGCCACCGATACCGGCGCGGTCAGCATCAGCAACAGGCAGGCCCGCGCCGAAAAGGGCCAATCGAGCGTGGACAGGATCAGCGGCTCGAGGGCCAGGAATGCCACCGCGCTCCAGATCAGAACGACAGCGGCCGCCAGCGCCATGCCCGGGCGCGGCCGGGCGACAAACCGTTGCGAGAGCAGACTGCCGAGACCGGAGAACACCAGCATCCCGGTCAGCACCCATGCGAAGCCGTCGGTCCGGTCACCAAGCCAGAAGCTCGCCTTCTCGATCAGATAGATCTCGATGAAGAGGAAACCCAGCGCAAGCGCCGGGAAATAGATTACCGCCCTGATCACGCCCGCGTCCGGGGCGCGGATACGTCTCGGCGCGAGGAGAGGCACCAGCAGCACCAGCACGGCGATCACGATCGCCTGCGCCAGGACGGCGAGGTTGACCAGAGCGCCCACCTCGGCCTGCGGCAGGATCTCCAACCGCTTCAGAATTGTGCCGATCCGGTCCAGCCGCAGTACGGCGTAGAAGAACGGTCGGTCCAGCGTGATCGGCGAAAGGTTGAACTGCTCGCGCGATGGCGTCGGACGGCCGGAAAGAACTGCCTGCGCCTCATCGGCGATGGCGTCATCGGGTCCACCCGATTCCACCTCGCCCTTGTCGAAAGAGACCGCGGGCAAGTCGTTGTAAATGCCTGCCCGAGCCTTCGCCACGTCCATGCCCGGGTACCAGGACAGGTCGAACGACCGATCATCGCAGAATTTGCGCGCACTGGCGATGTCTGCGTCGCTCCAGCCATCTCGGGAGACCAGGATGCGGACGTTCCAGGCGGAGCGGTACACGATCACATGGTTCGTGGGATCGCTGATGCCCGCCGAAAGCAGCGCTGCGCGCACGGTGGCGAGCATGCGCAACGCGTAGACCGGGAAGTCGCGGATCGAGACCGGTATCGACACCATGCCGTCGGGTGCGAGCACGTGCAGGTAAGAGACGATCGCTTCTTGCGTAAAGGCCGTGGCGTTCGTCTCCGCCGCGTCGAGGAAGTCGGCCGACAGGTCGACCACGTCGTAGACGCCACGACCGGTATCAGCCAGCGGCCCGGCGTCAACGACATGCACCCGCGGCATGGTGTTGATCGGCAGCACCGGATCGAGCCCCTCGCGCATGATGCGAAGCAACTCCGGTTCCGGCTCCAGCACGCGGACCTGAGAGGCACCCAGCCGCAAAACCTCCGCGGTGCGGAACCCGCCGGAGGCACCCGCCAGCATCACCCTGGCATGCGGAATCAGTTGGTAGGGCAGCGCGTCCAGCGCCGCCGGGGCATAATCCGACAGGATGGGCCGGCGTTTTGGTAGCGCGGCAATCCGGTTTCCGTCGCGATAGAGCCCATAGCTGCGCGGCGGCCCGGCAAGCCCGAGCAGGCCGGCGTTGTTGGAGATGTCGGTGTCCACACGTTCGGTGAAGTCGTCGAGCAAGGCATAGTCGCCGCGTGGCGAGTTTACCGACGCGACGATCTTCGCGTTCGGCGTGTGCAGCGGCGCATAGATCGCCTTGAAATCATTGTAGGCCGCTGCATTGTCCAGCAGCAGTACCGCCTCGGCCACGGCCAGGGCCAGGACAGCTGCCAGCACCGCCTTCCATCGATGAACGCCGCTGATGAAGAACGCGGCGATTGCCAGCGGGATCAGCAGCAGAGGCACCAGCCCAAATGCGTGCACGGCATACATGGCCGCCAGCACCGCGGCTGCTCCCGCCCCCGCGCCGGTCAGGTCGAACGCATAGACCTGGCCGATGCGGTCGGCGTAGCGCACGAAATTCAGGCTGATGAACAAGCCTGCCAGAAAGAAGAAAGGCAGCAGCGCGGCATAGTAGCCAGCGATGTTCCACAGCTGCGGCTGCCAGGTCACCGGATTCTGCAACTGCAACGGATTGAACGGATTGGTGGTGGTAAAGTGGTAGCCGACCGCGGCACTCAGCACGAGTACCGCTGGCAGCGCCGCCAGCACAACCGGCGCGCGCCGTGCCAACAGGTCACGCCAAAGTGCCAGGACCACGCCACTGAGCGCAAATCCGACCATCACGATGGAAATCACCCAGTAGCCATACTCGGACCATTTCGCCACCGCGAAATAGCGTGTCAGGGCCGTCTCATAACCCACCGTGGCAAGCGAGACGAGGAAGAGCGCGATCAGGTTCAAGGCCAGACATACCGCCGGAGAAAGTTTTCGGTCACGCTGTTGAAGCGCGCCGCATCATCGACGAAAAGCGCGTGGCCGGTGTCACTGAACACGTCCATCACGGTGTCCGGGCGGTGTCGCACGAGGTTCTCTCCCTGTGCAACCCAACGTGGGCGGATGACGTAAAGCAAAGGCACTTTTGTCGCGAAGACCGCCTCTTTCCAATACGACCTGGGGACCGGATAGGCCAGCAACAGCCGGCTGGCGGCCTCTGGCGTGTGCAGGGCAGCCTGGGTCAGGCGATCGAGATACAGCGGCGGCTGCGGACGATGGAACATCGCGCGCACGAACTGCTTCATCGCCGCGGCGTGGTTTGGTGGCCGGCCGTGGCGCGGCTTGACCGGTTGATAGGACGGCGGCGGCTCCTCGCCCACCGAGTTATCGACCAGCACCAGACCTGCCAGCCGCCGATCACCGGCAACGTGGATCGAAGCGAGCGTATCGAGCACCCCCAACGACCAGCCGATCACGACGACCCGGGACGAAGCCAGATGAGCGATCAGTTCGGCAACGTCGCGACCTCTTCGCTCTGGTCCATAGCCCGTGGTGGGAACCGCCGAATCGCCCTGCCCGCGCGGGTCGAAAGCCACAACGTGATAATGCCGGGAAAACGCCAGGATCTGCGGCATCCAGATCCAGGCTGGCATGGTCCACCCGGGAACCAGGACCAGGGTGTGCCCGGCAGGGGGTCCTGCTTCCAGGTAGTGGAGCTGAACCCCATCGGATGACAGGAAGAAATGGTCAGTGATCGTGCGCGGCAAAGCCGACGACGGCTGCCCGCGGGAGATCGAAGCAGAAAGACCGGGCGCCAGCGTTGCCAACAGCAGTAACGCAGCCAGGAGGAACGGGTGACGCATCCCCACCAGGAAACGGCCAACCACCCGACGGTCAACCCGCATTCGATGATGACAAGTTTACCGGCCGCCGGTGTCTGGCACCGGACTCCCCCCGATCGTGCGACACCGCTACGACAGAAGAAAGATCGTGAACGCGATCAGCGCCCAGAAGGGCAGAGAGATCAGCATCGCGATGATGATGCCGCGGGACGCCAGCGACCGTCCCTCTTCCTCGGCCACATACGGTTCAAAGACAGTCTGCGAGCGCCCGATCGGTGGGTGATCCTTCGGAGAATCGAGCAGTTCCGCATCCGCCAACTGTGTGGCCATCATCGGATTTCCCACTGAGAGAGCACCATCCTTCTGATGGCGGTACACTTACTTTATAGCAACGGCTATCAAGATACACCAGATTTTGTGTTCAAGTTCCTGTGATACAAGAGCCGGATGGTTTTATATGGAATGCTCGCCGGTACTGCCAAAGCCGCCCGCGTGGCGCGGTGTGACATTCAGGCTCGGCACTTCCCGCCAGACCGCTCGGCTGACCGGCGCCAGCACCGCCTGGGCGATACGCGCGCCACGTGCCACGACGAAGGCGGCGGTTCCCGTGTTCAGGATGATGACCGCGATCTCGCCGCGATAATCCTCATCGATGGTTCCCGGCGTGTTGGGCAAGGTGATCCCATGGCGCAGGGCGAGACCCGAGCGCGGACGGATCTGCAACTCGTAACCCGACGGCAAGGCGATCGTCAGGCCGGTCGGGATCAGGGTTCGCTCTCCGGGCTGCACCGTGACCGGACCGGAAACCGCCGCGATCAGGTCCATCCCGGCCGCCCCGGCGGTGGCGTAGGAGGGCAACGGCAGGCCTTCGGCATGTGGCAGGCGCCGCACCAGGATGGGGATCGACATCTGATTATTGTGCCGCGCGGGACGTTCGAGCCGCAAGTCTGCTGACCCGGTATCGCAGCCCGACTGATGCAGATCCGCCTGCGTCACCAGCCGCCGATCGACAATGGGGGGATGGCGCGTCGGCGAACCACTCGCCGCGTAGACGGCTTGAAGCGCGATCGTATGAGGTTGAATCGACCTCGGACGGGAAACGCACTTTCAAACAGTGTGGATTAGTGCGTGACCGCTTCAACCTGAGGCAATCACGCTCTAAGCCGCCTTGGCTAACCTGATGCCGCTGTCGTCGAAGGCCTTGCACAGGGCCATGGTTTGCGTCGGCGTCAGCTTCATGTGCGGCGGCCGGACGTTCAGCCACCGCGAATCGTCGGTGTTGCGGGCCACCAGGGTCTTCAACCCAGGGATCAGCGGGACCGAGATCACCGCTTTGCGCGTCGCCGACAAAACCTCTTGCGCGGCCGCACCAGCGGCGTTGTCCCAGTTCGCATACACCTCCGCGCCAAGTGAGCAGTTCACGTTGGACGCCGCCGTGATGCTGCCGGCACTGCCCTTCTCCAGCAGCGGCTTCAGCAGCGAGTCATCGCCCGCGTACACCTCGAACCCGTCAGCAGCGAACGCCTCGACATAGGACAGGCTGTTCTCATAGTTCCCCGAACTGTCCTTGATACCTTTGACCTTATCCGGGTTTGCCTGCAGCAACCGGCTGATAAACCCAACCGAGAACGGGATCGCCGATTGCTGCGGGAAATTGTACAGGTAGATCTTGATGTCGCCGCTAACCCGCTGGATCACCTCGTTGAAGTAGTCCAGCAGGCCATCGTCGGACGGATTCTTGTAGTAGAACGGCGGCAGCAGCAGGGCACCACGGCAGCCAAGCTCCTCTGCCCTGCGGGTCAGCAGCACGGTATCGGTGATCGCCGTGGTCCCGGTGCCGGGAAGCATCTTCGCCGCGGGGATGCCCCTGGCCGCGAGCCCGGTCAGAACTTCCAGCCGCTCGCCGATACCCAGGCTGTTCGCCTCGCCGGTCGTTCCCAATACGGCCAATCCATTGCAGCCGTTGGCGAGCAGCCATCGGCAATGCTCAGCCATCCGATCAACGTCAATCGACAGATCGGTGTTCATCGCAGTCACCACCGCGGCATTGATCCCGCCAAACAACGCCCCCTTCAGCATCATGCCGTTTCCCTTATTCCGATTTGCCGCGTCCTGTTTGCCGTGTCCTGTTCGGCATGTCCTGTTCGCGAGGCACTTCACCATCGTCGGAGCGTCTGATCCGAGGCGGCTTGCCAGGCCACGCCACCACATGATCCTCCAAGGCGCCCGCCCGGCGCTCGCTAATGGCTCGCCCGCGCACCGAAACCCCGGCCTGGTGCACAGTATCGGGACTGCCCGAAACCAACGGGTGCCACCACGCCAGCCCTTTGCCCTCATGCACCCGGCGATACGCGCAGGATGGCGGCAGCCAGTCGATTTCCTGCAGCGCCGCGGGGGTCAGGCCGACGCAATCGGGCACCCGCCGTTGTCGGCGCGCGTAGTCGCCGCAGCGGCAGGAGTCGAGATCAAGCAGCCGGCAGGCGACATTGGTGAACGACAACGCGTTGGTCTCTTCCTGTCGCAGCTTGTGCAAGCAGCACCTGCCGCAGCCATCGCACAGCGACTCCCATTCATCGGCGCTCATCTGCTCAAGCGACTTTGTCTTCCAGAAAGGCTCCATGGACGATGACCCTACAGCGTGCCGGTGCGGCAGGGCAAGGAAGGTGGACCTTGCGGCAAAACGGTGGCCAATGCGTCAGTGAGACAGATCCGACCAGACGGTCAGGACCGTCTCGGGCGGGGCCGGCTATACTCCGGCTGTTTACCGCCCGGGCGGCGCCAGATTCTGCTGTTGCACCGGGCCCCGGCCGCTGGGCGGCGCCGTCGAAGATCCTTCGGTGGAAGGTGGCGCGGCGGATTGCCTGCCCGGAGGCTCATACTGCGGATAGGCTGGTGCATAGCCTGGCGGCGGCGTCTGAGCCGGTGCCGATACGACATTACCCGCCGACCCATACCGGGTGAGCAGGGCGCGCAGCGGATCGGCACCTGGGTTGCTGCCCTGCATGTCCATCACCAGCTGGCGCGCTGCGAAGGACCGGCCGTAATAGGACTGGTTCCAGGGGGTCTGCGCCGACATCACGCTACCCTCTAGCGCGATGCCGCCGAACAGGCCGCGAGTCGACGAAAAGGCAACGATATCGGCGCCCACCGCCGTCGTTGTCGATCCCTGGATCCCGGCACCCATCGTAGCGACGGCGATCGAGGCGCCCGCGCCCAGCTTTATCTGGCTGTCCAACACCGCATTCAGACCTTTCTCTGTCATGATCAGCATCAGCAGTTCGCTGTCCTGGATACCGATCTGCAGGCCGAAGCTGCCGCTGCCGATCGTGTAGAACGCGGGATAGGACCAGGTGCCGTTTCCAGCGCGAGCCAGCAACACGCAGTTTCCGCCCTCGCCACCAAAGAAGAAGCCGGCCTTGAAGATCCGCGGGCAAATCATCACACCCTTGGCGCGCCGCAACAGATTGCGCGGATCCTGCGAGACGGTCTGCGTCATCATCTCCTGAACAGTGAGGGTAGCCCGATCCACCAGGGTCTGCTGCTCTCCCGGCGTGTTGGCCGAACATGATGCTTGCAGCAGCGCCAGCATCGCCAGTGCAGCCGTTGCCAGGAACCGGATCATCCGTCGTTGTCTCCCCTGCCAGCCAAAATTGAAGCTTGCCATAGGCCGCCCGCCCGAGTCGCGAGGAGCCTGTTTAATCGGGTCAGGCGTTCTCAAACAGATCAGGCTGCCTGCCCGCCGCCTTCGCGGGTTATTGCCCAGCGCCGATGCATGGTTATCACTCCGGGCTTGCGCATGTTTATTGGCCCACGGCTTGCAAGAATACGTCCACCAGGCGACGGCCTGTTGACCCCAGGCCGTCGCCTCCCGAGCGCCGACCTGTCGTGCTACTGGATCCGGTTGTTGGGCAGGAGGATTACACCAATGATAGAGAACGATGGAACTCGCACGATAGGCCGACGCGGCTTGGCCATCGGCCTCGGTCTGTTGCCGATGCTGGGCTGGGCCGGGATCGCGTTCGCGCAGGACGCGGCTGAGAGCACGTTCGACCGCGTCCGCCGCACCAAGGTGTTGCGTATCGCCGCGCTGCCGGGCGAACTGCCTTATTTCCAGAAGGATCTCGTCACCGGAGCGTGGTCGGGAGCATGCATTTCGATGGCACTGGATATCGCCAAGGTCTTCGACTCCAAGCTGCGATATGTCGAATCGACCTACGGCAATTCGGTGCTGGATCTGCAATCCAACAAGGTCGATCTGGCCTTTGCCCTCAATCCGACTCCGGCGCGAGCGCTGTCCATTGCGTTCTCCCGGCCGATGATTATTCACCCGTTCGGCTGCCTGGCAAAGCACGGCCTTGCGCCCAAGACCTGGGACGACCTGAACAAGCCGACGCTGACCGTCGTTTTCGATATTGGCAGCCTGCACGAAACCGTCGCACGTCGCTATTGCCCGAAGGCCAACCTGGTCGGCTTCAAAACGCGCGATGAGTGCACGTTGGCGCTGCAATCGGGACGCGCCGACGCGCACATCCAGGCCGCCATGCTGGGGCTGTCCACGGTTGGAAAGAACCCATCTCTCGGGCCGTTCTACCTGTTGACTGATCCAACCGTCGCGCTGCCGAGCTGCCTTGGTCTGCAGCGGGAACCGGATACCCGTTTCCGCGAAGTGATCAATGCCTGGATCGACATGAACCGCGGCACCGGGCAGATCCGCGAGTGGTTGCTTGAGGGACTGGCCAAAGTCGGCGTCACCCGTGAGCAGGTTCCACCCAGCTTGACGTTCTGAGCGCGGTCTTCCCAGGCTGGGGCCGGTTCAGGCCCTGCGCCGCCACAGTCTCCCGCACCATGCCAAATCATCGAAAGGAGTTCCACGTTGCACTACCAGTGGGACTTCGCCTTCCTGCTTCGCTACGCGCCGCTGTTCTGGCGCGGCGTGCTGGTCACGCTGGCCTACACTGGCGCAACGATCTTCGTCGGCCTGATCATCGGATTGACCGTGGGCCTGGGCCGGCTGTCGCGGTCGCGGCTGTTGAACATCCCCCTGATCGCCTTCATCGAGGTCTTCCGCTGCACGCCGCTGCTGGTTCAGATCGTCTGGTTCTACTACGCGCTGCCGGTGCTGCTGGGGATCCAGATCCCGGCGGTGGTGGCAGCGACCATGACACTTTCCTGCTACACCGGGGCGTTCTACGCCGAAATCTTCCGCGGCGGGATCATCTCCATCGAACAAGGCCAGTGGGATGCCGCCCGCGCGCTCGGGCTGCGACGATGGCACGTCATGCGTCGGGTGATTTTGCCGCAGGCGGTGCGGCGGATGATCCCACCATTCGTCAACCAGTCCATCACGCAGTTGAAGAACACCTCGTTGGTCTCGACCATCGCCGTCCCGGATCTGCTGTACAACGGCACGCTGATAACAGCGGATACCTACCGGCCGCTGGAGGTCTACACCGTAGTGGCACTGATCTATTTCGCGCTGCTGTTTCCCAGCACTCTGCTCGCCCAGGCGTATGAGCGGCGGTTGGCATCGCGGCCGCGTTAGGGCATAGCCAGCCCCATGCCGAGTCACCTGCTGGACACGACTGAGGGAAAACGCCTGGCCGACCGGGACATTTGGCTGCGGTGGGGACCTTATCTCGCCGAACGGCAGTGGGGCACGGTGCGCGAAGACTACTCCGCCGGCGGCGAGGCCTGGACCTATTTTCCGTTCGAGCACGCTCGCAGCCGTGCCTATCGGTGGGGCGAAGACGGCATCGCCGGCTTCGCGGACGACAGACTGCGCTGGTGCCTGTCGCTCGGTTTGTGGAACGGACACGATGCGATCCTGAAAGAACGAATGTTTGGCCTGACCAACGCGCAGGGCAATCACGGCGAGGACGTCAAGGAACTCTATTACTTTTTGGATGGGACGCCGACGCATTCGTATATGCGAATGCTTTATAAGTATCCTCATGCGGCGTTTCCTTATAAGGCGTTGCTCGCGGAGAACGCGCGCCGCGGCCTTGATCAGCCGGAATACGAATTGCTGGACACCGGCATCTTTGACGAAGACCGTTACTTTGATGTGACGGTGGAATATGCCAAGGCGTCCGCGGAAGACGTCCTGATACGGATCAATATCGACAATCGCGGACCGCAGGCCGCTGAATTGCACGTGCTGCCGCAGCTCTGGGCGCGCAACACCTGGAATTGGCGCCCGGGGATCCCGGAGCCCAGGCTGAGTTTATCGGATGGCGGCGTAAGCGCCCTGCACAACCGGATGCTGGAACGGCTGTTGTCGGTCGACACCGATGCCACCTGGCTGTTTTGTCGTAATGAGACCAATACGCCGCTCCTGTTTGGAGCGAAGGCCACAGGACCATTCAAGGACGGCATCAACGATTTCATCGTCGATGGGCGCGCGGATGCGGTGGATCGTCGGCAGGGAACCAAGTGTGCCGCCGATGTGAAGCTGACGCTGCCGGCCGGCGGACGGAAGGTGCTCCGACTTCGCTGGCGCCCTGCGAATGCGGGCGGCCAGCCGTTTTCGGACCACGACGCGCTGTTCGCCCAGCGCATCGCCGAGGCGGATGAATTCTATGCCGCTCTGCAGGAACACGTCGCCGACCCAGATGCTCGGCTGGTGCAACGCCAGGCGTTGGCCGGCATGCTGTGGTCAAAGCAGTTCTATCGTTACGATGTCCGGCGGTGGCTGCAAGGCGATCCGTTGCAGCCCGAACCGCCACCCGAACGTCAGGCGGTCCGCAACAGTGACTGGCAGCATCTGAACAACCGCGACATCATCTCCATGCCGGACACCTGGGAGTATCCATGGTATGCATCCTGGGACCTTGCGTTCCAGGCCGTGACGTTCGCGCTGATCGACCCGGAGTTCGCCAAGCAGCAGCTTCTGATGCTGACGCACGAATGGTTCATGCACCCCAACGGGTCGCTGCCGGCCTATGAGTGGGCCTTTGGCGATGTCAATCCGCCAGTACACGCCTGGGCGGCGTGGCGGGTGTACCGCATGGATGCCGCACTGCGGGGCTCGCCCGATTTTGAGTTCCTGGAGCGCGTGTTCCATAAGCTGATGATGAACTTCACCGGGTGGGTGAACCGCCAGGATGTCGAAGGTCGCAACGTCTTCCAGGGTGGCTTCCTGGGCCTCGACAACATTGGCGTGTTCGATCGCAGCCAGAAGTTGCCCGTGGCGGGACGGGTCGATCAGTCCGATGGCACTTCATGGATGGCGATGTACGCGCTGAACATGATGCGGATATCGCTGGAGCTCGCGACCCGCAATCGCGTCTATCAATCAACGGCAACGAAATACTTCGAACACTTCCTGGCGATCGCCGAGGCCATGATGCGCCAGAACGGCCGCCGCGGCCTGTGGGACGAGGTCGACAAGTTCTATCACAACGTGCTGCAGCGACCCGACGGGTCCGCGGTGCCGCTGCGGCTGTTCTCTCTGGTCGGCCTTTTCCCGCTGTTCGCGGTGGAGGTGCTGGAGCCCGAGATGCTGGAGCGCTCGCCGGAATTCGCCGAACGCCTGCAGTGGGTGCTCGCCCATCGGCCCGATCTCGCGGCTTTGGTGTCGCACTGGGATGTCGAAGGTCAGGGATCGCGCCGCCTGCTGTCCTTGTTGCGCGGCAGCCGGATGAAAGCATTGCTGCGCCGAATGCTGGACGAGACGGCGTTTCTCTCACCCTATGGCATCAGAAGTGTTTCGCGCGTGCATCTCGACGATCCGTTCGAGCTGGACCTCGATGGTCAGAAGTTCCGGGTAGGTTACGTCCCCGGCGACAGCAACAGCCGAGCATTCGGCGGCAATTCGAATTGGCGTGGACCCGTCTGGATGCCGGTGAACTTCATGCTGCTGGAGTCGCTTTACGGCTTTTATCATTACTATGGCGACGATTTCCGGGTGGAGTATCCGACCGGATCGGGCGTCACCCACAGCCTGCGCGAAATCGCCGATGAGCTGTCGACCCGATTGACCCGGCTGTTCCTGCCCGGCCCGGATGGTCGGCGACCGGCGTCCGGTGATGAGGCGCGACAGGACGATCCGCATTTTCGCGATCTCGTGCAGTTCCATGAATATTTTCATGGTGACACGGGGCAGGGGCTCGGCGCTTCCCATCAAACCGGGTGGACCGGCCTGGTCGCGCTGCTGCTGCACGGCCGGGCACCCGAGGATGCCACCCGGATGGACATGCCGACCGGAGAGCAGGCCGCGAGCCCACGGCCGTAGCGCCGCCGCCAGCGCCGGACACCCAGCTGTCAGGATTTGCATGCTGCCGCGACCGCCCAGGAGACCCGCACGGTTGCGGCAGCACGCCGGCTTGATTAGCGTCGCACGGGATCGGCTGAGCAGGAACCGCTGGATAATGAGCAAGCATGTGGTCGCGACTGTCGAGGAAATTCCGCCTGGACAGCGAAAACTCGTGACGATTCGCGGACGCCAGATCGCCGTGTTCAACCTCGGCGGCGAATTCTTCGGCTTGTTCAATCGCTGTCCGCACCAGGGCGGCCCGATGTGCGAGGGCATCCTGACCGGTCTCATCGAGGCAGATGCGCCGGGCGACTACCGTTACTCGCGCAAGGGCGAGATCCTGCGCTGCCCCTGGCATGGGTGGGAGTTCGATGTACGCACCGGACAAAGCTTTTGCGACCCGTCAAAAATCAGTGTCCGCAGCTATCCGATCGAAGTCGCCGAGGGCCAGCTTGTCGTGCAGGGTCCATACGTCGCGGAAACCATCCTGGTGGCCGTCGAACAGCAATACGTCGTGGTGGAAATGTAGGTCTAACCTGCCAGCAGGCAGCGCTCGACATGCGGCAAAAAGTGCTCGACCGCCGGGGTCTCCATGTCCTTGACCTTCGCCTGCTCGTCAAACCGGCGAAGCTGCACCGCCGGGGTTGAATGCGGCATGGCTTCAAACGCCGCGACCTCCGCCGCCGACATCGGACCGCCCTGCAGCGACAGACTAAGGACCGAGTCCTTCGACAACCTGGCGAAATAGTCTGCTTCTTTCGCGCACAGGTAACGCTTGGCGGCGACGTGAAGCCGTACAGGTTCGGTCACCGCGGGACCAAACCAGGCAGCGAGGAACGCATGGCCACGCTCCTCGTGCAGATCATCCACACCTGCTTCGGCCGGGTTGTCGCCCAGGTCATGTACCAGGTGCCCGATGTCGTGCAGCAGGCTGGCCGCGATCAGATCATCGGAGCAGCCAGTCTTCTCCGCCAGCCAGGCAGCCTGCAGCGCGTGTTGGCGTTGGTTGACCGCGCTCAGCCCATAGAGGCCGTCAGCCCGAGAGGCGAAGAGATCGGCGATGATCTGCAGTCTTGAACGGGTCATGGGAACATCGTCTGCCTGGCTGGAAAGGTTGCGAAACTAACCGAAGAAGGTAGCATCTCGTCAAGCGCCCGCCATCGCACCCTTGGCCAGTTGCTGCTCCACCAAAGTCGCGCTTGATGATTGGCGCCGTGGTCACTTGGTTGGTGCTAATCTTCCTGGGCCGGTGCGAAGGTCCGCGCAAGGCCCTCCGCCAAGGGCACCGGAGAGATCCCCAGCACGTCGCGCATCGCCGCGATGTCGAATGCCTTGTCCTCGACAAGCCGGCGGATCTCCTCGGGCTGTATCGTCGGCAGTGCCGCGACGTGCTTGGTCAGCCCGGCGGCAAGGATCAACGGAGCGGCCGGAAACGGAAGGATCAACGGCTTGCGCGCCCCTGCCGCCGCCGCCACAGCACGCACGAAATCGGCATAGCGGATCGGCTTTGGTCCGGCGATCACCAGCGTGTTCGCGCCGTCCCACCGTCGATCGATCGCGGCGCGGATGCAGCGCGTGACATCGGCCTGATGGATCGGCTGCACCAAAAACCGACCGCCACCGGGCAGCGGCATGACCGGCAGCCGGCGCAACAGCAAAGCCAGCCGCTGCACATTGTTCTCGCCTTGCGCGCCATAGATCATCGTCGGGTGCAACATCACGCCGCTCCGTCCGGCGCTCAGGAAAGCGGCTTCGCCCGCCAGCACGCCGTTGCCGTGGGCGTCGGGCCAGCGGGTGAATTTGCGCGTGCTGCCCAGCAACACCAGGATCGCCCCGGCGGGAGCAGCCGTGATAATGGCCGGCGTATGTCTGGCATGGGCACACGAGACGATCCGAGAAGCTCCGGCCAGCGCTGCCCGCAATGTGTCGAGCACACGCAGGTCGGCCTGCCGGAACGCGGCCTGGATGTTCAGCCCCAGCCATTTCGAGGGATGCCGCACGACCGGGACGACCGGGACGCCGTCAGCCAGCAGCGATCGGCACAGCACCGAGCCGGATCGACCGGACGCGCCGATGACATGGACCGGATGTATCATGCCTGCTGGAGCGCACGTTCGGCACACCTAGACAACCCTGCCCGACTGTTGGTTTGGCAACGTCCACGGCCAGCTGCCAATGAAGTGCTGTATGGACGCAAACACGCGGCGACCTGAAATGCCGACTGCCGCATGATCCGGGCATCTTCAGGCAGCCGCCAGGTCGATCTTCTGGCAGTCCCGGACAGTCGGGTTATCGTCCGACGCGTCCCGCGTCTGCCTATTGGCCTGCGGGTCGGTCTGCTGCGGTATCCGCGGGAAGTTCGGCCACTTCTTCGCGGATGCGCCATGGCCGCTCAGCGACCGGGCGAAGATCGGAAGGCACCGGATTGATTTCCGGCTGCGGGGCCGGACGGATCACATCAGCGGAAACCAGGCCCGGGTCAGGACGATTGTAAATGAAGCCATAGGTTGGATAGACCGAACCGAATTTGCCGCTGCGGCCCAGTTCAACCCGCACCGCGGACCAGTTGTTGGCTTCCGAAACATCCACCACGGCAACGTCACGCGACACGTTGCCGCGACTGACATCGCTCGGCCAGTTGGCATGATCGACAATGACTTCTCTGGCATTCACCACTTTGACGACGACGGCGACGTGTCCAAGGCGCATGCGGCCGTTGGAGCGAAAGTTCAGCACGCTGTCGGCCTCGGGGACGTCGCCTCGGGCATAGTGGCCTTGCGCATTGTTCCACCACTGCCACGCATTGCCCGCGACCTTGATGCCCGAAACCTGACGCGCGTAGGGAACGCAGGAAATTCCATGGGATACGAGCGTGACGCCCGATTCCAAGGTCCGGTGGGACTGGATCGGATGTGCTTGCAAGGACGCCGTCGGCCTGACCAGGGTATCATTTGAATGCTGCCGACGCGCCCCAGCTGCGTCGGCATTGGCCGCCAGGCAGGTGCAACAGAACAGGAAAGCGGAGCCCAACAACAGCGTTTTACCTTTTGCCCTTGTTCCCGCTGACTGCATCAAACTCGCCCCCGCACGCCATCTAGACAAGGCTGGCGGTAACAGCAGGGTTGCAAGGGTGACAACCCTTGGGGACGACAAATCAGGTTATGGCATCGGCTTTCCTTTATTGCACCCTGTGTATAACCTTATGAAAAGAGACTTTTTACCCAAAAAAGCAAAATCCGTGGCAGTAGTATAATGAAATATTCGGCGTAACATCTTTCGCTTGCGAATCCGTCCCACGCCATTTCGATTCGTCTGCGTTCGAGTTTCTCTCACGAACTGATACTCATCAGTGCTTGACCGCGTCCTGGCGCGCCGGGAACAATCAGGCGGAGGCAGCATTCCTACGAACGACCGAGGTGATGATGAGTCTGGATGAAGCACGCATCGTCCGGGTCAGGGACATCGCGATCGGCAACGCGCTGCCGTTCGTGTTGATCGCCGGCCCGTGTCAAATCGAGTCTCAGGCTCACGCCCTCGAAACGGCGCACGCCCTGCGCGAGATCTCCGAGCGCACCGGCGTTCCCGTCATCTACAAATCCAGCTACGACAAAGCCAATCGCACCAGTGCTTCGGCGGCGCGCGGCATTGGAATGACCGAGGGGTTGGCGATCCTGAGCGCGGTTCAGGCGGCGACGGGTCTGCCGGTGCTGACCGACGTCCACGCGCCGGATCAGTGCGCCCCGGCGGCCGAGGTGGTGGACGTGCTGCAGATCCCGGCGTTTCTGTGCCGTCAGACCGACCTGTTGCTCGCCGCCGGGGAAACCGGGCGGCCGATCAACGTGAAAAAGGGTCAGTTTCTGGCGCCGTGGGACATGGCCAACGTCGCCGCCAAGATCGCCGGCACCGGCAACCAAGACATCCTGCTGTGCGAGCGGGGTGCCAGTTTCGGCTACAACAGCTTGGTCAGCGACATGCGCAGCCTGCCGATCATGGCCCGCACCGGATATCCGGTGGTGTTCGACGCAACCCATTCGGTGCAGCAGCCAGGCGGCCAGGGCACGTCATCCGGAGGCCAGCGGGAGTTCGCGCCGGTGCTGGCCCGCGCCGCGCTCGCGGTTGGCGTGGCCGCGGTGTTCATCGAGACGCATCCCGATCCGGACCAGGCGCCCAGCGACGGGCCGAACATGATCCCGCTGCGCCAGATGGAGGCGCTGATTACCCGCCTTGCCGCCTTCGACCGTCTGGCGAAGCAAGTGGTGTGACAGAGGCTGCGGCGCTGGCGCGCCCGCGCCAGATCTGCCTCGCGCTGCCCGAGGCACTCGCGCTGCCCGAGGCAGTGGAGCAGGCGACATGGGAAGCCCACCTTCCGCGTCCGTGACAAGAACTGCGCGACGGTAAACACTGCCGACGGCTGCGCGCGACGAGGCCGAGACAGGACTGGCTCGCTTCCGACAATCCGCCGCGCGGTCGCGGGCCGCCGCGTCCAGTCCTTCGGATGCCTGCGACACCGAAGCCGACCAACAGGTCACACCTGACTTATGCCGCCACGCCGCCTCACACACCCTGGCTCAGCAGTCCAGCCGGTAGACCCGCCTGGCGGTGTTGGCGAAGATCGCTGCCTTCTCGGCGGCCGAACACCCGGAGGTCAGCCGCTTGAGCGCGTTGAACAGAGCAGCAAAACCAATGCCCATCTTCTCCACCGGGAAGTTGCTCTCGGCGATGCAGCGATCGGCGCCGAACACATCCACACAGGTCTCGATATACGGACGCCAATGCGCCGCGAGCTGTTCGGAGGACGGCGGCGCATCCAGGCCCATGTAGTCGTAAGCCGCCAGACGCATCGTCATGCCACCCAGCTTCATCGTCACGTTTTGGCAATTCGCCAGCTCGGTTACCGACTTCTTCCAGTCTGCGAAAACTTCGTCGCTCTTGCCGGCATACCGTCCGTAGCCCAGCGGCCCGCCGCAATGGCCGACAATGATGTTGCTGGTGGGGAAAGACCGCGCCAGGTCAACGATGCCCGGTATCTGCGGGTGGAACCCCCAGGCGTCCAGCGACAGCCCCAGCGCGGACAGCCGGGCCATTCCGGCCCGAAAGTCGGGCCTGAGATACAGACCGGGCTGGATGTCGGGTGCGCTGTTGCCGATCATCGGATCGGCATCATACCCCGCCGAGTGCCGCACACCCCGGAAACGTCCGCCGCCGGCGCGGATATGCGCCTCCAGCACCGGCGTCACCCAGTCGCCGGCCGTCAGATCGGCGTAGCCCACGATGCCGGCCGCCACCTGGGTCTTGCCGTAGCCGCCGCTGTCGCTCATCGCGGCTACGCCGGCGACGAACTCGGTCTCGCCCACCGGCCGCATCGGCCGCGGCCCGCCGGCGCGATACATCGAATGGCACTGCAGGAACACGCTGCCGATGATGTTGTGACCGGTGGCGCAGTCGGCGAGGAATTCGTCGATCAGGTAGCGGAACGCCGGCACCTCCCACGACTCGCCCCGCGCCCCGCCGGTCCGCTGCCACAGGTGGTGGTGCGTGTCGATGATCGGCAAGTCGGGATCGATAATAGGTTCGGGCGCGGCCTTGGCCAGCCAGCCATCGCGCGGTGGAAAAATCCGTCCGAACGCGGTCTTCGTCGCCGTTGCAGCCATCGCCCGCTCCCCAGCCTGTTTGGCGATGAATTACCGCACGATCTTGGTGTCTGCTCAACCGCCCGGGCTGAACTCTGGCACACGCCGGCCGGCCTGGACTGTTGTTTGATCCGAGGAGGAGGCCTGCATGCCGTTGCCAGACTCCACTTCGGCAAGCAAAGCAGATTTATTGGGCCTATCCATTGCGATCGGCTATTTGTCAGAATGACCAGATCATTTCTGAACCTCTTCATAGAACCGCCAGCAGACAATCGATGGATGTGTAGGATCATTCGTAAGCAAGTCGCGCTTGACCGCCTCCCGAACGCATTCCCAAAGAACCGGGTGCGGATGGTTGGACTGATCAACTATGGTCGTCACCGTCCGCATCCAACGATCCTGCATCGCACTGGGCCAGCACCCCGGTTCTTCCAGGGCCGCCTGACGTGAGCTTGGCAATCGAGAAGCTGCCGGCCGAAGCGCTGACGGCGGCGCTCGAATGCGTGCCTACGCCAGTATTTCTTTTGCGCCCAAACGGCGAGATCGTTCACGTCAACGATGCCGGAAATGAGTTTCTTCGTGGCAATCAGGCCCTGCGCCGAACGCAGTCCGGCTTGGTCGCCAGACGTTCGAGTGAAGCAAAGATACTGACCGCTGTTATGGCGCGCGTCGGCATCAGCCAACGTCCCGAACTGGTGCGATTGCTGAGCCGCAACGGCAATGTCAGCCTGCTGATGACCGTCACGCCCGTGCCGGGACACCAGCTGATGATCGCTTGTGCGGTGAACCTGCACGCCGAGGGACCGCGTCTGGCGAGATGGCTGCAGGCAGCATTCGCCTTTTCACCGCAGAATGCCGACCTCGCCGAGGGGTTGATGTCGGGTCTCAGCCTGCTGGACTTCGCGAGCAAGCACAACGTGACATTGGGCGCGTCGCGTACCCGGCTGAAGAAGCTGTTCGCCCAAACCGGCACCAATTCGCAGGCCGCGCTGGTGTCGACATTGCTGCGCGCGGCAATGATCGCACCGGGCCGCTCTGGCTGAAGCACGCACCACGCCTACACCTGTAGGCCACCTCACCAAATCGGCTGATAACGACGCCAACCCGTTCCAGAAGCAACAAATCTGCCATGCTTGAAGCTAAATTCCAAGGTAGCCCTATTCGGGGCTATGTAATCCGGTACCGACATAGTTATCAAACCGTCATCACCTGTTCATCACAACACTGCTGTGAACGGCGGATCAACGGAGTAAAGATCATGTCGCGACCTCGCCCAATCCTCATTGTAGAAGACGATCGTATGCATCGCGAACTTCTTGCCGAGAGCTTCGGCACCGTCAGCGAGTTCCACGTCAGTTTCGCGACAACCGTGGCCGAGGCCGACGCGTTGCTCAATGCCGAGTATGCACGGTTCGACGCTGTCGTCCTCAGCTTGGTACTGCCCGGCGGTCATGGGCATGGCTTCTGCGCCACGTTGCGGCTGCAGGGTCACAAGATGCCAATTATCATCGTGGCGGATTCGCGCGAAGAGGCCGATGTCGTGCAGGAACTCAATGCCGGCGCCAACGACTACGTAGCCAAGCCGTATCGCATGAACGAACTTCTGGCACGGCTGCGGGCGCAGCTTCGGGTCTACGACAACAGCGAAGACGCGGTCTTTACCATCGGTCGGTTTACCTTCCGGCCAGCAGCCAAGTTGCTTCAGGATCCCGCGGGTAACCGGCGGTTCCGGCTGACCGGCAAGGAGGCCGCGATCCTGAAATTCCTGTATCGGGCCGGCACCCGTCCGGTGACCCGCCCTGTGCTGATGGAAAAGGTGTGGGGCTACAACTCTGGCACGGAGACGCACACCCTGGAAACCCACATCTATCGCCTGCGCCAGAAGATGGAGGCCAGCACCAAGGATTGCCGTCTGCTGATCACCGAGGGCGGCGGCTACCGGTTGAACGCCGCTGCCTAGTCATTATTGCCGGCAGGTGGGCCGCTACAGCGGCGACCCGTCCCGGCCGTCATTCAGATTGATCGAACCGAATGCGAGGCAAGATGGAAGATGAGCCGGTGAAAGCGCTGGAAGAACCTGCGGAAGCGGATCTTTCGGATCCGACCGGCGCCCTATTGCACGCCCAGAAAATGGCGGCGCTCGGTGAACTCGCCAGCGGCATCACGCACGATTTTCGGAACATCCTGCAGATCGTGATTTCGACCCTCGATCTGATCGAAAATCGGGCCGCCGATCCGGTCGAAGTCCGCCGGCTTGCCGCCTCGGCCCTGCGCGCATCAGAGCGGGGTGTTGGACTGACCAGACGGCTTCTCAGCTTTGCCCGCCGTGAGCCGACAGCGGCGAGGTCTGCCTGCCTGCTTACGTCTCTGGAAAGCGTAACCGAAACCCTGGCCCGCACGTTCGAGGCGCGAATGAACGTCGGGATCGAACAGCCGTCTCCGGATCTCTGGCCGGTTATCATCGATCCCACCGAATTGGAACTCGCGCTCATCAACCTCGGCGTCAATGCCCGCGATGCGATGCCTCAGGGTGGCCGCATCTGGCTGGGCGCGCGCAACGTGACGATACCGGCGATCGATCGCCGTGCCGAACCGTCGCCGTCAAAGCACGACCAGGCCAACCGACGTGGACCTCGGCTGCCGCTGCTCAGCGGCGACTATGTGGCGGTCACCGTCGGCGACACCGGCAGTGGTATGGATGAGGCGACGTTGGCCCGAGCGGTGGAGCCCTTTTTCACCACCAAGCCGGTCGGCAAGGGAACCGGACTGGGACTTGCCGCGGTCAATAATCTGGCGCGGGACGCCGGGGGCGCACTTCGGCTGATCACCGAACCGGGACGCGGGACAACGATCGAGTTGTGGCTGCCGCGTGCGCCGAGGCCGGCTGCGTCACCATCCCTCAGGGCCGATCCACTGGCGCCGGGGGATCAGACCCGCTCATCGGAGCAGCGTCCGGATGATCGGTAGCGAGCCGCATCGGCCAACACGGCGGGAGCGTCTTAGGGCAGCATCGGCAATAAGTGCGTCAGCACGCCGATAAAGCTGCCCGACAAAACAAGCGCTTGGGGCCTGTTCCGCACTGCAATTCGCAGCGATTAATGTCGAACAGGCCCTTAGTGCCATCCTGACGCCAGCCGGGCGGTTTATTTCGCCGGAGCAGCCTGGCTGAATGGCTGCGTCGGGCCGGCGGTCGGTGCCGCGTCGCCAGCAGCTGGGGGCTGCGCGGTCTGCACCTGGCGGGTCAGGTCAGTGATGCAGCGTCCGAATGTGCCGCTGATGGCGCTGGATCCGTCGAGCGGGATTGTCCAGGGGGGCTCATTGCCGTCAGGAAACGTCAGCGTCATCGAGGACGCGCTTCGAAATTGCCGGTCGAATACCTGCATCGCGGCCTGATCGAGTGTCCAGTCCATGCCATGCGCATGGCCGACCGCCTGCTCGGTCCAGGGCGTATTCAACCCGACCTGCATCACCACGGCGATGCGGCTGCCATCCGGAATGGTCCAATCGGGCTTGCTCACCATGAAGCTGGTGGCCGTACCGCCGATGTTGAACCGCATCGACAGCCTGCGCTCGCCGTCGGGACTGGTGTTGCCGACGCCGCACAATGCGCCGCCTTTCCCGTCCCGCCCACTGAACGCATCCCAGGCCCCGGCATGGTAGTAGGTCTGGACCTGGGTCAGCCCGGCGGCGGGCGCCGTCGCGATCGCCAGCATGGTCAGACCGAAAAGGCGTTTCATACGCGTCTCCAACGTGATGATTTCGAAAGTATTAGGCTGTCGTCCGTCGGCATACAATCGCCAAACGGGACCAGACGCCCGCCTCGCCAGCCGTCAAAGAGCTTCTCAGCGCCTGACAACGGCCCGCGTCTCGCGTGACTGGCAACAACCGGCCTAAGATGATACGCAGCCCCCGGTTCAACGACCGGAGACCCGTTCATGGCCGCGATCGCCGACATCACCGCCCGCCAGATCCTCGACAGCCGGGGAAACCCGACGATCGAGGTCGATGTCGTTCTCGAGTCTGGCGCGATGGGGCGCGCAGCCGTGCCCTCGGGGGCGTCGACCGGGGCACACGAGGCTGTCGAGCTACGCGACGGCGATTCCAGCCGGTTCGGCGGCAAAGGCGTGCTGACCGCGATCGGCCATATCGAAGGCGAGATCCTGGAAGCGATCGGCGGCATCGAGGCAACCGAACAGATCGCCATCGACAACATCATGATCGACCTGGACGGCACGCCGAACAAGGGCCGGCTGGGCGCCAACGCGATCCTCGGCGTGTCCTTGGCCGTGGCGAAGGCGGCCGCGTCCGATCAGGGCCAGCCGTTATACCGCTATATTGGAGGCGTCTACGCCCGCACGTTGCCGGTACCCATGATGAACATTCTGAACGGCGGCAAGCATGCCGACAATCCGATCGACATTCAGGAGTTCATGATCCAGCCGATCGCGGCGCCGACGCTCGCCGATGCCGTGCGCATGGGTTCGGAGATCTTTTCCACGTTGAAGAAGGGCCTGCACGACGCTGGCCATAACACCAATGTCGGCGACGAGGGCGGTTTCGCCCCAAATTTGAAGTCAGCCGACGAGGCCCTCGGTTTCATTGCCAAAGCGGTTGAAAAAGCCGGTTACCGAATCGGCGAGGATGTCACCTTCGCACTTGATCCGGCTTCGACCGAATTCTTCAAGGACGGCCGCTACCATCTGGAAGGTGAGGGCAAGGTGCTCGATGCGGAAGGTATCGTCCGCTACTACGCCGACCTCTGCGGCCGCTATCCTATTGTCTCCATCGAGGACGGCTGTTCGGAAGACGACTGGGAGACTTGGAAGCTGCTGACCGAAACGATTGGCAAGACCGTGCAACTCGTCGGCGACGACCTCTTCGTGACTAACCCGGAGCGCCTGCGCCGCGGCATCGAGCTTGGATCGGCCAACGCCATTCTCATCAAGGTCAATCAGATCGGCACTTTGTCCGAGACGCTGGAAACGGTCGAGATGGCGCATCGGGCAGGGTGGAAGGCGGTGATGAGCCATCGCTCGGGAGAAACCGAAGATTCCACCATCGCTGACCTCGCGGTCGCCACCAACTGCGGTCAGATTAAGACCGGCAGCCTGGCGCGTAGCGATCGCACCGCGAAGTACAACCAACTCATCCGCATCGAGCAGCAACTCGGCGATGTCGCCCGCTATGCCGGCTCGACCATCCTCCGCCGGCCGAGTGCCTGAAGATCTAACCCCTGATCTGCAGCCGAAACCACCCACACCGCGCCAAGGAAACCGGTTTCCATTTCGCCCGTTCAGGTCGTGCGACCCTGAAAGGTTGCCCGGTAATCAGGAGTGGGAACATGGACAAGGATCGAGTCGAAGGCGCGGCACACCAGGCCAAGGGTGCTGTCAAGGAAGGCGTCGGTAAAATGACCGGCGACAAGAAGACCCAGGCTGAGGGCACGGCGGAAAAGACGGAAGGCAAAGTTCAAAATACCGCTGGCGGTGCCAAGGATGCGGTCCGCGAGAAGCTTGACTGCTGATCCTGACCTACTGACCCGGATCGAGCGCGATGCGCTGAACTCAGGTCACTGCCAGAAACGCAGCGACTGCGGGGATCGACTTCAACTGCGCCAGTTCATCTTCGGACGGTAGTTGAGGCCGGTCCCTTGATGCATTCACCATACACAAGAAACCAAGCGGGCCGGAGCCTGTCGCCTTGAACTGGTGCCAGGTCGACGACGGTATAGTCACTAGGTCAAGCGCCTTGACCGGCCGCACCTCGTTCCCCACCAGGGCCATTCCTTCACCGCGTAAAATCATTACAGCATGCACATGCTCATGTCGTTCCAACGTCGAATAGCCGGTGACGGCCATCTCGAAGTAACGAAGTTCGCAGCCTAGCTGATCGTCTTGGAACAGCACCTGTCGCGAGATATCCTTGAATGGTGCGCTGCTGTCCTGTTTATACGGCTGATGCGCGACCGACTCCCAGCGGAAGTCTGGCTTTGACAGCCGAAATGTCGGCGCTTGCTCGATGTCCATCAGATTGTTCCCTCGGCAAGACCGTGATCGGCGACGGCGCGGGTAAACCGCTGGGTCTCTTCGATAATGCGGCCGTGCGCCGACAGCAGGCTGCCGCCGATCAGCAACATCGTGTCTTCACCGTAGAAATCAAGAATTTCGTTGGTTCGCTCCACCGTCATGCCGCCAGCTGGCACCGGCGCGGCTGGCGCGATCCCAGCGTCGGTTCGGCGGGCATTTTCGGTCAAGCGGCGGCACGTTTCGCGCGAATAGCCGAACCGGCCGCCGAAGCTCGGAAAGATCACCGCATCCGCGCCCATCAGCCGAAACAGGCTCCCCAGCAGCAGGGCCGGCGCGATCCGGGCGGCGCCGCCAAGGCTGGGATGGGCAAAGAACGCCATGTCCGGAAAGTCGCGCACCAAGGCCTGCATCGTCGGAAAGCCGCAGATCATCGGCGCCAGCATCACGCAATCCAGGCCGGCGTTGCGCGCCAGTACCGCCTGCGCCCGCATCTGATCCAGATCACCGGTCAAGCTGGGTACATACCGGGTCGGATGCCCAGTTGAACGCGCACCGCGCCGGACCGCCCTCGCGCAGCCGGCAATCCGGTCGGCGAAGCGGGCATAGGATTGATCAGCCAGGCCGTGGTCGTCCTTGACGAAATCCAACCCGCCGAGGGTGAGCTGTTCGGCCAGCGTTGCCAGAGCGTCCGCCGCCAGCCCCTGGGGCTTCAATGCGGACGCTGTCAGCGCGCGCCGCTGCAGGTTCAGTCGTGACCGCAGCCCGACGATGCCGTGACGCGGTCCGCCGAACGCTGTGACCAACGATTGGGGAAGCGCGATGTCATGCAGCAGCACATCCTCGTGCAGCGAGGTGTTGCCGAACACCATGTTCAACAGCTGTCCGGCATCATCCCCAATGGTCGCGGCTGCCAGGCCAATACAGACTTCGAACAGCCCCTGACCGATCTGAGAGATCGCCTCTACCACACCGACGATATCTGTCAGCACCGCTGCGTCGGTGATCGCCGCAAGCGGCATCTCGACGCTCTGCTCGACCGCGATGTCCTTGGCACGGGCCTCGATCGCGGTGGCAGTACTTCTGACATGATAGGTGACGCTGACGCGGCTGCTCATGATGACGGAACAACCAGCGCGTCGACCGCGATGGCACCGGCCTGTCCCAGAATGACCGGATTGATATCGATCGCTCGCAGTCTGTCGCCTAACGACAAGGCGGCGTCCTGCAGGCTCATCAGCAGATCGACGAAAGCGGTGGTGGCAGCCGGATGTTTCCAGCGGGGACTGGCCAGCACCCGACCCAGACTGCCGGTCGCCAGACCCGCTTCGATCAAGCCGCGGTCGATGGGCAGCGGGAACGTGGTCACGTCATGCAGCGCCTCGGCGAAGATGCCGCCCAGGCCCGCGATCAGCACCAGTCCAACCCCATCCGCCCGGGTGACGCCGGCGATCGCCTCCAACGCGCCGCCGATCATCGCCTGCAGGATGACCTCACGACATCCGGTCGATGCATAGGCCCGCGCCACGGCCTCGGGATCGCGCAACCCGACATGGACAAGGCCCAGGTCGCTCTTGTGCGCGACCCCGCGTCTCACCCCCTTCAGCACCACCGGGTAGCCGAGGCGTGTGGCGGCGGCGACCGCGTCAGCCGCTGCGCTGCATTCCAGCGTCGGGACCGTCCGCACGCCATATCCGGCCAGCAGCCGCAGGCTTTCCGGCTCCGTGAGCTGCCGCGCGGGCAGCACTGGCGCGGACTTATAAGCGGCCTCTGGTATTGGCTGCGGCGGCGCTGTCATCAGCGCGCCGATCCCCTCCAACAGGATGTCGGTCTCGGTGAACACGTCGATGCCATGGGCCAGATAGGTCTGCCGCTCCGCCTCCGGCATGCCGCCCGGCGTCACCACCAGGAGTGGCTTCTTCGAGCTCTCCCGCGCCTTGGCCATGGCGGTTCGGTAGGGGTCGCCCTGCCACGGATTCATCGAGTGTACCAGCGCCAGCCCGACCGAAACCCCCGCATCGCCCATCAGCAGGCTCGGCACATTTGCCGATCGCCGCATGCCGCCGAAAATGCCCATGTCCAGCGGATTGCCGATCCGCGAAAACATCTTCTGCTGGTCGATCGCCGCATGGGTCTCTGGCCTCAGCGTGGCAAGCGGAACACCCAGTTCGGCGCACCGGTCTGCGATCAGCGAGGCGCCGGCGCCGGACGTCGAGAGCGATCCAAGCCTGCCCGGGCAACTGCCGTACTTGTCCAGCAACGCGGCAGCCGTCATCAGGCCTTCCAGCGTCTTCACCGTCGCCACGCCGCTGACCGCGAACAGCGCGCGGTACGACCCATCGTCGCCCGCCATGCGGGACGAATGCGCGATGGCGGCTGCCGCCCCGGCCTCCGATCCGCCAATCTTCAGCGCCACCACATGCTTCCCCGCCGCGTGCGCTGCCAGCGCCAGCCGCCGGAATCTTGCGCCATTGTCCAGACTGTCGATCAGCAGCGCGATGACCCGGGTCGGCGCGTGACTGATGCCGTATTCCATGTAGTCCAGCACCGACACGTCGGCTTCGTTGCCGGCTGAGGCGAACAGCGACAGCCCGGCACCCAGCATCGCCAACCGCCCGGCCATCGCATCGAACAGCGCGCCGCTATGAGAAAAAATCGATATGCTGCCGGGCTTTTGCCGCTTGGCGTGCGAGGTATTGAGCCCGAGGGACAGCGGATGATGCGCATTGTAGACGCCATTGCAATTCGGACCGACGATGCGGATGCCTGCTTCACCGGCGATGCTTTGCAGTTCCCGCTGGCGTTCCGCGCCGCCCGCGTCGAGGCTTTCGGCATAGCCGGCGGAGCCCACGATCACCGCCTTCATCCCCGCCCGCGCGCAGTCTCGCACCGCCTGCACCGCGGCTTCGGCCGGGATCGCCAGAAATGCGGTATCGATCGGTTCCGGCAACGACGCCAGATCCGGAAAACAGCGGATACCGTCGACGTCCTTCAGCCGCCGGCTGATGCCAAAGATCCCGCCACGGAACCCGGTGTCGCGCAGGTTGGTCAGGACGATGTAGCCATGCTTCGTCGTGTCGTCCGACGCCCCGATGACAGCCACCGCCCTTGGATGAAACAGGGCGTGCAACGCGTCCTGCGTGGCGATCGCGGTGGTCATTCGGCGTTTCCCTCCTTCAATAAGCGACCGGCATACTGTCCACCGGCCGCCGCCATGTCCATGCGCCCACACCTCTTGTAGGCTGCCGGCCATCTGCAAGGAGGACCATCATGACGGATGCCGAACCGATCCTGCTTTCGGAAAGCCGCGGCCATATCCTGGTGCTGACCATCAACCGCCCGGAGCGGATGAACGCGCTGTCGCCGGACCTGTCCGAGGCGCTGATCCAGGCCTTTGTCGACGCTGCTGCCGATCCCATGATCCGGGCGATCGTGCTCACCGGTGTTGGCGATCGAGCATTCTGCGCTGGTGCCGACCTCAAGGCGCGTGCGCAGGAGGATGCGGCGGGAAAGCCGTTCCAACCCCTGTTGTCGCGGGTGACGCGTTATCTTTTTGAAGTGGTCTATGAAGCCATCAAGCCGACGATCGCCGCATTGAATGGGTCCGCGGTCGCCGGTGGTCTGGAGCTGGCACTGGCCTGCGACATGCGGGTCGCCGCCGAACAGGCGCGGTTTGGTCTGCCCGAAGCCAAACGTGGCAAGGGCGCCCATTTCGCCAACGTCATGCTGCCGCGGATGATCCCCTCGGGCATTGCCTACGAAATGCTTTACCTCGGCGAATACATCAGCGCCGAGGAGGCGCGACGCTGGGGGCTGGTGAACCGGGTCGTCCCGCAGGGTGAGGCGCTGAACGAGGCGATGCGTCTCGCCGAGGCCATCTGTCAGAACGCGCCGGTGTCGCTGCGACGGATGAAGGAAACCGCGATCCGTGCCAATGGCTTGCCTGTACCGGTTGCTCTGCGGCTGAACGAGGGCATCAGTCCATATAGCAGCGACGACCGGGTTGAAGGCATCCGCGCCTTCGTGGACAAGCGGAAGCCCGTCTGGCGCGGGCGCTGATAGCCGATCCCGGAGAAGCCCGCGGGCGTCGAACAGCCGCCGGATCCGACAGCGAACCAGGTCGCTGGCGCGGTCAGCCTCGCCCCACCCCCGTCAAGCGACAAATATAGCAGCAGTATCGAAAACGTTGTTGCGTTGCGACATAGCCTTGCGGCAAAAATGCGCGACAGCCAAGGAGAGACCGGTGAAGTATCTGCCGCCTTTCGAGATACTCAAGTCATACCTCACCATTTCGAACGTCAAGGGTGAGTTGATGGTGACTTGCAGCTATGAAAATCTGGTGCAGATGCTGCGGCGCCTCATCGTTGGGGTCGAGGTCGATGAGACCTGGTATCTTGAGCGATACCGGGATATCGCCGAGGCAATCGAGCAAGGCTTCGTTCAATCCGCCAGATTGCACTTTGGCAATGACGGCTATTTCGAGGGCCGTCTGCCATTCCCCATCAAGGTCGATGAACGGTACTATCTGGCCCAGAACGGCGGGGTCGCCGATTACGTGCGCAAGGGAATGTTGGAGTCAGGGCAACAACATTTTGAAGAAAACGGCTATGTGGAGGGACGCTTGCCGTTTGGGCTTTAACTTCGATTGTCTTTTCAAACGTAAGTGTATTTGTCTTAAGGCAACTCCAACCGAACTGTGACCGCTGCCGCGGCGATGACCGCGTTATCGCCGCGCTCCCGGTCGATCACATCCAACCCGCCCTTGACCGCCGTCACAGTTACAATGCCGTGGGGCAGGGATGCCTTCACCGCTTCGGTATCGACTTGATCGGGTTGCTGAACGCCGATGGTGACCGCGACGAACATCTGCGTCTTCGCGTCGATGCCAAGTGACCGGATCATCGAAAGCGACGAATGATGCAGCGCGTCCTGCACCGCCCGCAGTGCCGCCTTGGTGTAGTCCCCGCCGTGCAGGTCGTTCCCGCTGCCCAGTTCCAGGATGACGCGTTTGCGTGCCATGACCGTGTCCCCCCTAAGCAACGTCAAGCCAGACCACCGCGGCGGCATTCGCGATCAGCGTAGACGTGGTGCCCTCGTCGTTCCAGATCTCCAGGCCACCATCCATAACGGTGACCGTGCCGGTGCCGTGCGGCAGGATCGCCAGGACCTCCTGCTGGTTCACCTTTTCGGGGTGCGGAACGCCGATCGTGACCTCCACCTGCATCGCGTCGGTGTCCAGGCCCAACGCGTTGGCGACGCTAAGGGAATTGTGCCACAGCGCATCGCGCAGCGCGCGGACCGCCGCCTTTGTCGGGTCGGCGCCCCTGATGTCAGTGCCCATGCCGATCTCAAGCACCATGCGTTTCAGCGCCATGCGACTGCCTCCATCTTCAATCGAAGCTTATCCCGATGCGCCGGCCAGGACCAGATTTGCCCGCCGGTCCGGTCCGTGAAAACATATCCACGGAAATAAGGCCAGGAGGACGCAATGGACGTCGGATTGCAGATGGTGTTCGCCAGCTATGGCTGGAACGGCGTCTCGGACGCGCAGGTATGGGACGAGGAAATCAAGCTCGCCCGCATCGCCGCCGACAGCGGGTTCGACGCGCTCTGGTCGGTGGAACACCATTTCAACGATTATTCGTTCTGCCCTGATAATTTGCAATTGATGGCCTACTTGGCCGCGATGTGCCCCGACATCGATCTCGGTACGGCTGCCGTCATCCTGCCGTGGCATGACCCGCTCCGGGTGGCGGAGCGCGCGATCATGGTCGATCTGCTCAGCAAGGGCCGTCTCCGGCTCGGTATGGGGCGCGGGCTGGCCAGGCGGGAGTTTCACGCCTTTCGCGGCACCATGGATGAGTCGCGGGAACGGTTCGATGAGGCGGCGGCGATGATCGTCAACGCTCTGCGCACCGGCTTCATCGAAGGCAATGGCAAATTTTACCCGCAGCCGCGAACCGAGTTGCGGCCGCGACCCTATCAGCCGATCGATGGACGGATCTACGCGGTGGCGTCGTCGGACGACTCCGTGGTCTCGGCGGCGAAATTGAACGCGCGGATGGTGATGTTCGCCGATCGGCCGTGGCCGATGCGCATGCCGGCGATCCAGAAGCACCGCGAATTGATCCGCCAGATGCACGGCGGCCCAGAGCTGCCACCGTTGCTGGCCGACTTCTGCATTTGCACACCCACCATGGACGGCGCTGAAGAAAAAGCGCGCCAATACATGGGCAAATTTGTCGAAAGTAATTTCTTTCATTATGAACTGCTCGGCGAGCACTTCGCCCAGGTCAAAGGCTATGACGCCTACGCCCAGAAGATCGCCCTGGCGAAAGAGATCGGGATGGAAGGGATCGTTTCGGCGTTCATGCAGGCCGCCGTATGGGGCACCCCGGATCACATCCTGCGGATGTTCGAGGAACGCAGTGCCATTGTAGGCGCGTTCGAACTCGCCACATCGTTCCGTTTCGGCGGCACACCGTATGATCTGGCCGAGGGTGGCTTGAAGCTGTACGCGAAGGAGGTGCTGCCTGTGCTGCACACGTGGAAGCAGACCGAGGTGGCGCAGGCAGCGGCGTAATCCTGCATCGGCTCAGCGCCCGGCGCTGCTCGCAGCGATGACCCAGGGCGATCGAGAACGACCCGTCGTCTCGCTGTCGGGATGTCGCGAACTCGAATCGCCGCTTGCGGACCGTCAGGCCTGTCCGCAGAATTGGGTTCGGGACGGCTTCTCTGTCAGGAACCAAAACATGCGTCTTCGTCTGCTGACCGCTCTCTGCGGCCTGGCCGCTCTGTTGGCTGCCTCGGCCCAGGCACAGACCCTGCACATCGCGCTGCGTGAGGACGCCGACATCCTCGATCCCACACTGGCCAGCACCTATGTCGGACGCATTGTCTTCGCCGGACTGTGCGACAAGCTGTTCGACATCAATGAAAAGCTGCAGATCGTGCCGCAACTCGCGCTGGGGTACGAATGGGCGGACCCGAAAACGCTGGTGCTCCATCTCCGTCCCAATGTCACATTTCAGGACGGCGAACCGTTCAATGCCGATGCGGTGAAGTACACCCTCCAGCGCGACCTGACCTTGCCTGGCAGTTTCCGCCGCGGCGAGATCAACGCCATCGACCACGTGGAGGTCATCGACCCGCTGACCGTCCGGCTGGTGCTGAAGACCCCGTCCGCCCCATTGCTGGCGCAGTTGACCGACCGGGCCGGCATGATCGTCGCCCCCAAGGCGGCCGAGGCCGCAGGCAAGAATTTCGGCCTCCACCCGGTCTGCGCCGGCCCGTTCAAATTCAAGCAGCGGGTGGCGCAGGACCGCATCGTGCTGGATCGCTACGCCGGCTACTGGGACGCGAAAGACATCCATTTCGACCAGGTCATCTACCAGCCGATCACCGACAGCGCGGTCGAGGTCGCAAACCTGCAGACCGGCAACATCGACCTGGCAGAGCACGTGCTGCCAACCGACGTCGCCCAGGTCAAGCGCGATCCCCACCTCCGCATCGTCACCTCCCCGGCGCTCGGTTACCTCGGGATCACCTTCAATCTGGCGAACGGCCCGCGATCAAAGGCGCCAATCGATCAGAACGCTTTGCTGCGGCAGGCGTTCGACGCCGCGATCGACCGGCAGGCGCTGAGCGATGTCGTGTTCAACGGCATGTACAAGCCCACGGCGCAGGCGGTGTCTTCCTCGTCACCGATGTATGTCAAGGACCTGCCGCCGCCGCCGCGCGATATTGCCAAGGCCAAGGCCCTGGTGAAGCAGTCCGGCGTCCCCACGCCGATCGCCGTGACCATGCTGGTGCCGAACATCCCCGACCAGGCCCAGCTTGCCGAGGTGATCCAGTCGATGGTGCGCGACGCCGGATTCGACGTGAAGATCAACCTGGTCGAGTTCGCATCCTCCCTCTCGGCCGCAAGCCAGGGCAACTTCGAGAGCTACCTGATCGGCTGGTCAGGCCGCACCGATCCGGATGGCAATCTCTACAGCTTCCTGCATACCGGCATGCCGAACAACGACGGGCACTACACCAACCCGATTGTGGACCAGGCGCTCAGCACCGCGCGCACGCTGACGAACCCCGCAGGCCGGGTCGCGGAATACGCGAAGGTCATGGCCCAGGAGCACAAGGACCTGCCGATCATCTACCTGTACAGCCCGGTCAACATCGTCGGGATGTCGGCGAAACTGCAAGGTTTCCAGCCGGTGCCCGATGGCATAATCCGTCTGCAGGGCCTGTCGATGGCGAAATAGCAGATGGAAGCGAACTGACCGGTGGGGAACTTTCGCCTGAGCGCCCGGATCGCGCAGATCGTCCCGACCATCATCCTGGTCAGCGTGCTGGTGTTCTGCCTGCAGCAGTTGATGCCGGGCGATCCGGCCCTGATCCTGGCAGGAGAGGAGCGTGGCAATCCAGCGGTCCTGGCACAGATCAGGCAGCAACTCTGGCTCGACCGCTCCCTGCCGGTGCAATACCTGCACTGGGTCGGCAACATCGCCCGGGGCAACCTGGGCTATTCGTGGCGCACGCGCCAACCGGTGTCGCAGTTGATCGCGGAAAAGCTGCCGGTGACAGCGCAGCTTGGCGTCATGGCGTTCGCCATCGCGGTGCTGATCGGGATCCCGGCTGGCGTGGTGGCGGCCGTCAGGCGCAACGGCCCGTGGGATTACATCGCCAATGCGATCGGGCTGGCGGGGCTGTCGACGCCAAACTTCTGGCTGGGCATCATGCTGATCCTGCTCATCTCGGTCGATCTCGGATGGCTGCCGCCGTCCGGCTACGTGCCGCTGACCCAGGATGTCTGGCGGTCGCTGGCGACCACCATCATGCCCGCGTTCGTGCTGGGCAACGCCATCGCCGCCATCCTGATGCGCCACACCCGCAGCGCCATGCTGTCGACGCTGGATCAGGATTATGTGCGGACCGCTCGGTCGAAGGGCCTGTCCAACAGCCGCGTCATCCTGCGCCATGCCCTGCGGAACGCGTTGATCCCGGTGGTGACGCTGGGGGCGCTGGAAATGGGCACGCTGTTGTCCGGCGCGGTGCTGACCGAGCAGGTGTTCTCGATCCCCGGCTTCGGCAAGATGGTGGTGGATGCTGTGTTCAACCGCGATTACCCGGTGGTGCAGGGCGTCGTGCTGGTGACCGCGTTTCTGTTCATCCTGCTTAACCTGCTGGCCGACATCCTGTACGTGCTGATCAACCCGCGTCTGCGGCGCGCGTGAGCATGTGCAGGCAGAAAAGCACCCGCGAAGGCGTCAACCCAGGTGGTGAAAGCCTCGCCTCCGGACGTGACGGCAGCGCGCGAGAACAGCCTCGCCGCTGCCGGGACACACGTTCGGATCAGGCGCATGACGTGCCGGCGTCCATCGCCGGCCAGGCCAACGATCGCGCAGCGATCCGGTCCCCCCGCGGATTGATGCCGCAACGTCGGCCTCGGCCAATCCGCCGCGGGCGCCATTCTTCCTGCCTCCGTGGCGCTTCGTGTTCCTCGTTCTTCCTCCGTGTTGAAATTCTGTCTGCCGACGGGTCGACGCCCCAGGCGCCTCCTGGCCGGCTCGCCCGATCAGCGTTGGCTGACTCTGCCGCGGACAGTTCGCCAGCATGACAAGCCTGTCATGGTCGCCCTCCACCGTAGCGTCCGAGCGTCCCATAAAAGGTCGCACGCCTGGACGCGTCGCGGTCGGCCGCTTTTTCCACCGCCCCGTGGCCGTGGCCGGCCTGGTGGTAATCGTGCTTTTCGTCGGTGCGGCGGTGCTCGCGCCGTTCCTCGCGCCATTCGATCCGATCGCGACCTCCTGGAGTGCGATCCGCAAGGCGCCGTCGGCGGCGCACTGGATGGGCACCGACGAGATCGGCCGCGACGTCCTGTCCCGCGTGCTGTTCGGCGCGCGCGCCAGCCTGCTCGCCGGGGTGGTATCGGTGCTGATCGCAGCGGGCATCGGTGTGCCGGCCGGACTACTGGCGGGCTTCGCCGGTGGCTGGATTGATGCACTGTTGTCGCGTGTGGTCGATGCCATGCTGGCGTGTCCGTTCCTGATCCTGGCGATCGCCCTCACCGCCTTTCTGGGACCAGATCTCGCCAACGCCATGATCGCGATCGGCGTGTCCACCGCCCCCCGCTTCATGCGGGTGGCGCGCGCCGCCACGCTGGAGGTCGGCAGCGCCGACTATGTCCAGGCCGCGTGGTCGCTGGGCGCGCGCGGACTGCGCGTGGCCGTGCGCCACATCGCGCCGAACATCGTGCCGCCGGTGCTGGTGCAGGCCAGCCTGTCGCTGGCGGCGGCGATCATCGCGGAGGCCTCGTTGTCGTTCCTCGGCCTGGGCCAGCAGCCGCCATCGCCGTCATGGGGATCGATGCTGAACACGGCGCAGCGCTTTCTGATACAGGCGCCCTGGCTGGCGGTGTTTCCCGGCATCGCGATTTTTCTGTGCGTCCTGTCGTTCAATCTCGTCGGCGACGGGCTGCGCGATGCACTCGATCCCCGCGGGTCTTGAGAACGCCGTGGGCGCGATGGCTACCTGGCCATCCGCGTTCGGTTGCGTCCGATGACGGGGTCTGGCCAAACCGCCGCCCCGCCACCCGCTGTCCGGAGTGCCTGCGATGCCCGTAAATCCCGCCGACAGCCCCATCCTCGGCACCCTCTACGGCAGCGACGCGATGCGTGCGGTGTTCGACGAAACCCGCTACTTCCAGCGCATGCTGGATGTAGAGGCCGCGTTGGCTCGGGTTCAGGGGCGCATGGGCATCATCCCCGCGGAAGCCGCCCAGACCATCATCGCAGCGGCACGAATGGACAATCTCCAGACCGCGGACCTCGCCGCCAGCGCCCGCAATGTCGGCTACCCCGTTGTCGGTCTGGTCGACGGCCTGTCCAAGGCAGCCGGTGAGGCGGGTGGCTGGACCCACTGGGGGGCGACCACCCAGGATATCATGGACACCGCCACCGTGCTGCAGGTGCGCGACGGCCTGGACCTGATCGAAACAGAGCTGCAGGCCATCCTGACCGCTCTGACCAAGCAGGCGGATCGACATCGCGCCACCGTCATGGCCGGGCGCACCCATCTGCAGCAGGCGCTGCCGACCACCTTTGGCCTGAGATGCGCGATCTGGGCGATGCCGTTCCTGGCCCACCAGCAGCGGCTGAAACAGCTGCGTGTCCGCGTCGAGATGGTCGAATTCGCCGGCGCCGCCGGCACCCTGGCCTCGCTCGGTGACCAGGGCATCGCGATCATGCAGGCGCTGGCAACCGAGCTTGGTCTCGGCGCGTCACTGGCGCCCTGGCACGTCTGCCGCGATGCGCTGGCCGAGACGGTCAGCGTCCTGGGCCTGATCTGCGGCACGCTGGCGAAGATCGCCACCGACATCATCCTGCTGGCGCAGACCGAGGTGGGCGAGGTCGCTGAACCCTATACCGCCGGGCGGGGCGCATCCTCCACCATGCCGCAGAAGCGCAACCCGATCGCATCCGAGTATATCCTCGCCGCAGCCCGCATGGTCCATGGTCTGGTCCCGATCATGCAGGGCGCGATGGCGCAGGACCACGAGCGCGCCACCGGCCCGTGGCAGGCCGAGGCGCTGGTGTTGCCGCAGGCCTTCGTCCTCACCCACGGCGCCCTGTTGCACGCGCGCGCCATCGCCGAGGGCATGGTCGTCGATCCCGCCCGCATGCGCGCGAATCTCGGCATCACGCACGGATTGATCGTGTCCGAGGCGGTGATGATGGGCCTCGCCCCTGTCATCGGACGCGGCGAGGCACACCACGTCGTCAAGCACGCCTGCGATATCGCGCTAGCCCAGGGTATTTCGCTGGCCGACGCACTGGAGCGCGATCCGACAGTTTCGGCCCGGCTCGACCGCGCCGCGATCGACAAGCTGATCGACCCGGCCAACTACCTTGGAAGCGCGCAGGGCTTCATCGACCGGGTCATTGGCGCGGCCAGATGATACGTGCCATGGAGCCAGGTCGGCTGTTTGCCGGTTCCGGGGATGAAGGAAAACGCCAGAACGGCGCCCGAACAACGCCGGCGATTGGCCCACCGGCACCGCGCGTTTGGAGTGCGATCGTATGACCGACCTCGGGCATCAATCGCCCTCTCAGACGACGGGCCTGAGTGTGATCGCTTCAACCTGAAGCGATCACGCTCTCATGCCGCGGCGCCGGCGAGCCTAAAGATAGTAACCTAACAACAACGACTAGTTTGGCGCTACGAGATGAAGTTCGAGCGGGCCAGCGACGTTACATCCTGGAATGTCACCTTCGTCCCGTCCGTCAGACCGATCGTGACCGAACCATTGGTGACCGTCTGGTGCGCCAGGGCTTTATCGACCGCGCCGGTTCCGTAGCCGCTCAGGTCGATCTTGATCGCGCCAGGATCAAAGATTCCCTGCACGAGTTCGTGGCCGCCAGCTTGATGGTTGATGAACTCGAACACCTGCTTGCCGAAACCGGCGGTCACGGTCGCGCTGCCCGATCCACCCACGAACGTGTCGGCGCCGCTGCCGCCTACCAGAATGTCCTTGCCGGATCCCGCCTTCAGGACATCGTTGCCGATCGAGAGCGCCGCCGACAACGTTTCATTGCCCGCACCAGCCAAAAGCAGCTGGCTTTGGCTGCCATAGGCGAGGAGTTGATCGTTGTTGCCGCCGCCGATAAGCGTGGCCATGCCGTCGCCAGCGAACAGGTAGTTGTTGCCGGCAGATCCGCCGACGATCACCTGCGTGCCAGTCTGTCTGGTCGAACCGAAGTAGGTGTCGCTGCCGGTGCCTCCCGCGATTGTTGCGTCGCCGGATCCACCGACGAACAGCAGATGGCTGTTGTTGCCCTGCACGAAGTCGCGCTGTGCGCCGGTCGCGTCGATGGTGGCGACGCCCGACCCGCCCACGATGGTGTCCTGACCGGCCGAGTCGACCAGGTCGCTACCGCTGCCCAGCAAGATCGCATTGTGGCCGCCGCCGGCGCCGACCGTGGCGTTCACCGCACCCAGGGCCGCGATCACATCGGCGCCGTCGCCGGTGTTGAGCGACCAGTTTCCAAAGCCGTTGACCGATACGCGATTATCGCCGCCGCCGGCGACGACCGTTCCGGATCCAGAATTTGCGAGGAACGTCAGATCGGTTGCTACATCTGACAAAATTGTTTCGTTCGGCGCACCGGAACTCAGCACCACGGCGGCCCCCGGCTTGGTGACCAGGTCGATGGCATAACCGGTTGGCATGACAACAAGGCTGGACTGCGTCTGAACCAACGCGCCGCTGATGCCGGCCGGGATCGTCGGCGGCGGACCGTCGCTATCATACGCCGTAACGATCGAACCGGCGTTGATGCCGGCTGTGATCTGGGTGGCGATTTGCTTCGCCAGCGTGAAGTTCGTCTTGGAGTCGAAACCTAGACTGATGGTTCGATCGCCACCACCTGGGATCGTAACATAAGAAACCATATTGATTGCCTTCCTCGAAGCGCGGGAATCGCGTGCGCGCCCTCTTTGTCATGCAAGCGTATGGGATTGCCATAATGACATTATCGATCGGTAATCGGCCGGCAATCTCATTCTTTGGGAAACTATGCTTCTTGTGGAATAATACCTTTTTTGGCAGGGCCGGATGAATTTTTGCCGCAGGCTCGTTGCAAAAACCGTCGATGCGTCGACAGACTGAGACGGCGCGATCGCCGACATTGAGATTCGAACTAATAACGAGTCTGATTACATCCGGAAGTTGCTAGCTGCCGCCTGGTAACGATCAAGCAAACGCCAACAATCCAAAATAAGACGTCTGTCAGCGATGTTCACGAAAGCGTGATGTCGACAAACCGGACGCCAGACCAGTCATTTATCGTAATGATAATATTCCGAATCCGCTTCCATCAGGGCGCGGACCAACTCCTGAAACTCCCAGTCGATGACCAATCTTATTTGCCGGCTTCACGCTGATCTACCGACTGCTGCGCCCTGATCGAGGCACGGCGCGCGCACCGATAACCCGCACAGTTGCTGAAGCGCGTTAACAGGCCCTCGCAGTTTGATTGCCCAGCGTCGCACCCCGGGTCCGGCCCCCCGCGGTCGGCCGCGCCTTTACACGCGACCGGCCACCGCATTGACGCGCGCCAGGCCCGCGGCCTCGTCAACCGTCTTGAATCTGTCATGCTGATCCATGGCTTGAGCATCCGCGGCCCATACAGCAGTCATCTCGCGGTGTCCGCCCAGGCGGCGTGGTAGCTCAATGCTGCCGCGACGAGTGCCATCCAGTCGTTCCTGAACAGAACTTACCGAAACGGCCTCCGTCGGTCGAAGACCGCACCTGGGCGCCAGAGAAACCGGCGCGGCCACAACACCCCTTCAGCGCCAGACCCTCAGCTCCACTGCGTGTGCTGCGCGATCAGCGCGAGGCCCCGAGCCGCGGCCTCGCCGTCATGGCGCTCGGCATAGCCGCCACAGGCGGTGATGGCCTTGGCATAGAGCGCGGTCAGGTCCGGCACGCCGATCACCTGCACTACCGAGCTTGCCGAGCGCTTCAGCGGTGCCTGATAGGCCAGGGCTGCCCGAACCTCGTGCCCCACCAGGATACCCGACAGATAGGCCGGCGCGTCCGACTCCGTCAGGCGATCAGCCAGCACCAGCGCATGCACACCGAACAGATGATGCAGCAAGCCGCCAGGGTCCGCCGACCGGGCGACACCGGCGTCGAACGGAGCGCCGTCGGATGGACCGTCGCGCATCATTCGGCCCAGGATGGTATGGCCACGCAGCACCCCGAAGGCCTCGCCGGTCAGGTGGGTGGTGAAGCCGACAACCCGGCCGCTGGCGACCTGTACCCATTTGGAGTGGATGCCGGGCAGGCAGGCGATCCCGCCGTCACGCAGCAGCAGCGGCACGCCCAGCACCTGGGTTTCCTCGCCGCGCATCACCTCGGCCACATGCGAGTCGTCGGTGCCGAACAGGCCGGGCACGATTTTCACCTGCGCCCAGTCAAACCCGATATCAACCAGGCCGCCGGCCAGTTCGGACGGCCCGGCAGGGCAGGGGAGATACGGCGCCTCCTTCCAGCCACGTCGGCTGCCGATCGTGCCCGACAGCAGCACGCGGTCCTCGCCGGCCGCCAGCCAGGGGCCGATTTCCTCGCGCAGGGTATCGCCGAATCGTCCGTCCGGCACGTTGAGGATGCCCTTCGGCACCGCCCGCCTTTCGCGAATCGCGCCGTCGCGTCCAATGCGGAATGCACGCAAGCTGGTCATGCCCCAATCGATCCCGATCATCGCGGTGTCCTCCCGGCCTTGGTGTGCGTCACAGCGTAACATTTTCCGGCCTGGAAGCTAGCACATCCGGCGCGGCGATCGGTCGAGGCGAGCCGCCAGCGCCCGGACCTCGAAGCCACCGCGCCGCGGCCAGCTGCCGCAACGTAACAGCGGTTGACCGGTAGCCGCACATTGCTCACACCAAGTAGGCCCACGCCAACCGGCGGTCCAAACGGAGTTCCAATGATCATGGCGGAAGCAGTCACCGCGGATGCGCTGCCCGTGCCGCATGGCTTTTTCACCCGCCGCGGTGGTGTCTCGACCGGGCCCTACGCCAGCCTGAACTGCAGCCTGTCAGGTCAGGACGATCGCGACTCCGTGCTGCGGAACCGCGCCCGAGCGGCGCGCGCCGTTGGGGCCGATCCGGCGCTGCTGTTGGGACTGACCCAGGTCCACGGCACCGGCGTGGTGACCGTCACCCAGCCATGGGCGGCCGGCCAAGGTCACCGGGCCGATGCGATGGTCACCGCCCAGCGTGGACTGGCGCTGGGCATCGTCACCGCCGACTGCGCCCCTGTGCTGTTCGCCGACGCCAGCGGGCAGATTGTCGGCGCTGCCCACGCCGGCTGGCGGGGCGCGGTGGCCGGTGTGCTGGAAGCCACCGTCGCGGCGATGATCGCACTCGGCGCCGCACCCGATCGCATCACGGCCGCGGTGGGTCCCTGCATCGCCCAAGCCTCCTATGAGGTCGGAGCCGACCTGCACGGCGTCGTACTGGATCACCGCGCGGCCGACGTTGCGTTTTTCGCCGCCGGTCGGCGAGACAACCATTGGCAATTCGACCTGCCCGGCTATTGTGCCGCCCGCCTGCGTGCCGCTGGTGTTGGCCACGTCATCGTGACCGGCCATGATACCCTGGCGGAGGAAGCTCGCTTCTTCAGTCATCGCCGGCGCACGCTTGCCCGAATCGCCCGGCAGGGAACGCGAACGGCCAGCATCGGGGCCGCCAAGCCATGCCCGATCGGCCACCAGATTTCGGTGATCAGGCCGGCCTGAACGTAACGTCAGGATGATCGACAGCAAGACCCCTTCCGGCACCCTCCGGCATCTGCTTGAAGCCGCTGGATGATTGCTCGTTTTGGCCGTTTGGCCCTGCTTCTCTGCTGCGTCCTGTCCGCCTGCGGCGATCTGCCGGAGCCGTTCCTGGGAAATCCCGGTGCAACCGCCCAGCGTCTGGCTCGGCCGCTGACCCCGTTGCTCGCCGTTCCGCCCGGAACCGACACATTGTTACCGGATGCCGCCAACCAGGAGCTGGCGAAACAGATCGCCACCGCGCTGCAGGCAACCGAGGTGCCGGCGATCGTTCAGGCACCGGCCAGGACCGACTGGCGTGTGATTACCCGCGCCGAGCGCGACGGCGAATATGTCATGCCGCTGTTCAGCATACGGGACCCGCAAGGCAAGGAAGAAGGCAGCGCCGAGGGGGAGAAGGTGCCGCTCGCGACCTGGGCCACCGCGGACAAGGCAATGCTGCAACAGGTCGCGGCCGAAGCCGCGCCGCGCATCGGCGCGGTCCTGACCAGCATCCGGGTTGCCCATGACAAGGCCGATCCGAACAGCCTCTACAACCGCCCCGCCAAGGTGCTGGTCTCGGATGTCACCGGGGCGCCGGGTGACGGCGATCAGGCGCTGACCCAGCAGATGCGGGCCAGGCTGGCCGTGCTCGGTCCGGTCGTTCTGACCACGCCCACCGGCGCCGACTTCATCGTGCAGGGGAAGGTCAATATCGTTCCAATTCAGAAGCGGCAGCAAAGGGTGGAGATCCAGTGGGTCGTCTCGACACCATCAGGCGACGAGCGAGGCCGGGTCGTCCAGCTCAACGAAATTCCCGCCGGGACGCTCAATCACTACTGGGGCGACGTTGCGGTCGTGGTCGCCACAGAGGCGTCCAGTGGCGTGAACGACGTTATTCTGCGCCAATCGGGCCATGATCCAAATGCCCCCCGCCACTCCAGCAAGTCGGCGGCAACAAGTAGCCCACGCGACAGGTAGCGCATTTCGCACCAGCGGATCCGCCGGCCTCCGCCAGGTGATGGTCCTCGCTCCGAACTGTTGTTTTCCGAAGACCGCACGACGTCGCGCGATCAGGATGATACGCGCTGCGGTTCAACTGTATTCGCTCCAAGAGAAGCACGAGACGCGCAGCGTCCGCCAGCAGGCGCGTGAAGCCGCGGGTTTGTCGTCAGCCAACGCGAACGGAAACCGCTCTAGGCTGCAGCCGGCGGAACCGAATCCACAACGCCTCTGACCGTCTCCAGCAGACCGTCGATCGAGAACGGCTTCAGCACGAACGGCCGCGGCTGGTCGGCCAGTTTGGCCATCCGGGCGGGGTCACCGGACATCAGGATGACCGCGGTGCCGGCACGGTCGGCCTCAGGGATCAAATTGGCATCGACGCCGCCCGGCAGTGTGCAGTCCAGCAACATCAGCCGAAAGGCGCCGCTTCGCAGCAGGTCCATGGCTTGTCGCGAGGTTTCGACAATCGTGGTTGGATACGCGTCATCCAGCGCGGCGGCGATGATTTCGGATACCAGGGCATCATCCTCAACCACAAGGACCCGCTGTTTTTTGCTCATGCCTTCATCCGATTCATCACTCTCGCGAACGAGGGAGATTTACCCCGAACCAACCGTGTTGCGGGCGAGGCGCGCCGACATCCACCACTCACGATTGAAAGCTACTCCAATATGGCGGAACTTTAACCCAATATCCATCCATCGTTATGAACACTGTCCCGCTGTGAGACAACCCCTCCCATAGTGAAAACGACCGACCCCTCACCGCGCTGCGCTCAGGCGCGGATATCCTGACCGAGGGCTGTTTCGTACACCCGAACCACGGCCGCCGAATCCGACGAGCCAAGGCCCATGCCGCGCGCCATCCGCATCAGGCTCATGACCTGCGGTGCGATCAATCCGGGAACACCAAGTTCGTCCGCCATCTCCAGCGCCAGCCGGAGGTCCTTATGAGCGAGGTCCAGCGCGAAGGTCGCCTTGAAATCGCCGGCCAGGGCCTTGGTCGACATGCTGGCGTAGCCGGCAGACATGCCGCTGGCGTTGCGGATCACCGCATCCAGCTTTCTCAGGTCGATGCCGGAGCGTTTGCCGATCATCAAAGCCTCGGCCGCGGCAGCGGCATTGCAGAACGCCAGCATGTTGTTGATCAGCTTGGCGGTCGAGCCGTAACCGATCTCGCCGATGTGGATAACCTCCCCGCTGAACGATTTCAGCAACGGCAGGTTTTGTTCAAATACCGTTTCCTCGCCGCCCACCATGATGACGATGGTCCCATCCGTCGCGCGTGCGGTGCCGCCGGAAACCGGGGCTTCCAGCATCGGGATGCCCCGGGACTTCATGCCCTCGTTCACCCGCTTCGCCGTCGCTGGGGCGTTGGTGGACAGGTCGATGAACACTGTTCCGGGCCTGGCATTCTCGGCGATCCCGCCGGCACCCAGGGTTACGTCCTCGACCACGCGCGGGATTGGCAGGGAGGTGATTACCACGTCGCAGCGCGCCGCGACATCGGCCACCGAATTGGCCGCGGACGCGCCGAGGTCGGTGCAGGCCGCCACCGCATCGGGGCTGAGGTCAAAGACCATGACTTCATGGTTGGTGTTGCGGATGATGTTGCGGCACATCGGGCCACCCATGTTGCCCACGCCGATAAAGCCTACCTTCATGTCCCGCTTCCCCTTCCGACCGGACCATCCGGCCCTCCGGCAAGATGACCGAACTTCCACTGCATGTCAGGAGGGCTCGGAGGCAAATCCAGTCCAGGCCACGACAGGTATGCAAACCTCGCCCTATGGCAAGCCAGGCAGAGCCGGACATGCGGCGGAGCGAATCGCCATCACCTTGAACAACCGGCCCATGGCCGCCGGTTCCGCCAACCGCCGCGCCGCCGCGAGCAGCGCCAGGACCTGTTCCGGCGTCCGGCCCCGCGACAGCCTGTCAAGACGCTCGAACAGGCCCAGGGCGGTGAGGAACCTGCCCTGCGGCGTCGGCCCCTGTACCAGGCCTCCACTTGCGCGGGCGCAGCCGGCGAGATCAGCGAAATCTACATGCGCGGTCAGATCGGCCGAACCCGGCGGTGACAGCGGATTGACCGGGTGCTTATCGGCAAGCGCCTGCAGAGTGTCACCGGCAACACCCGGATCCGGTCCATAATCGATGAATAACGCGGCGCCCGGCTGGCTTCGCAGTCGCCTAGCCACCGCGGTGACGAAGGCGCGGGCCGCTTCATTGACCTCGACGACATCGCCCTCCGCAGCAGGGCGCCCGGAGGGCACCGCGCAGCCATCAGCCTGACGCTCGACCCAGTGCCCCGCATCGACAAGGCGTTCCATCCAGCCCGCTCCACGCCGGACGAACTGCCGGATTGGCAACGCATCAAGGAACTCATTCGCCAGCAGAATCATCGGCTGCTCGGGTAGAGTCGTCAGCTCGTTGTGCCACGTCGCACCCGGCAGCCGAGACGCCTGGGCCGCGCGCAGGCGTGCTGATGTCTCGATCAGATGAACGCCAGCGGCCGCGGCGAATGCGGGCGCGGCATGACGCACCGCCCGCAGCGCGTCGGCCATCAGCGTACCGCGTCCGGGGCCGGCCTCGGCCAACGATACCGGCACGGGGCTGCCCAGCAGTTGCCAGGTCACCGCCGCCCACAGGCCGATGATCTCGCCGAAGATCTGGCTGATCTCCGGCGCCGTGGTGAAGTCCCCGAATGGATCGTGCGTCGCATAGTAGATCGCGTTGGCTCGCGCCATGAAGCGATCAAGCCGCTCGGGTCCCCCTTCTCTGGGCATCGGCTCTATGGGCATCAGCCGGACGAAGCGGCAATGCGCGAACTCGCGTCGTGCCGGTCCACCGCTACGCCTGTCGGTCCATCGGGCGGCGCGGCGGCCGAGCGCGCAGGGCCAGCCACAACCCGGCCAGCAGCATCGGGATCGACAGGATCTGCCCCATCGTGGTGCCGAACGAAAGGAAACCCAGGAACGCGTCCGGCTCTCGGAAGCACTCGCCGATGATCCGGGCGATCGCGTAGCCGATCAGGAAAAGGCCGGTCAGCATCCCAAACCGCTCGCGCAGCGCTTCCCGCCGCGACAAGGCGAACATGACCACGAACAGCACCAGGCCTTCCAGCAGCGCTTCATACAGCTCGCTTGGATAGCGCGGCACGCATTGTGCGGGAACCAGCCCGGCGCAGACCGTCTGCCGTAGCCGCTCGAACACCGCCATCGACGGCGGTTGGGTCGGCACCGCGTTGGGGAAAACCATCGCGCCGGGCCACCAAAGCGGGGCAGGGCGCCCCCACAGCTCACCGTTTATAAAGTTCGCGATGCGGCCCAGGCCCAACCCGATCGGCGTCACGATCGCGATCCGGTCGGCGAAGCCCAGCAGGGGCATGCCATTGCGGCGGCAGAACAGGATGATAGCGATGGCGACACCCAGCGCGCCGCCATGAAAGCTCATGCCGCCTTCCCAGACAGCCAGGATATAGGCCGGGTGGGCCAGGTAGAATTGTGGTTGGTAAAACAGCACGTAACCCAGGCGGCCTCCCAGAACCACACCCAGCGTGGCCCAGGTCAGGAAGTCGTCAACCTGCAAGGGAGTCGCGACCACCGGCGGCAACCGCACGAGCCGCCGCACCAGCCGCCAGCCCACGACCAGGCTGGTGATGTAGGCCAGCGCATACCAGCGGATGCTCAGTGGACCCAGTTGAACGATGACGGGGTCGAACTGCGGAAACAGCAGGACTGGGATCATATGAAGGGATCGGACCCGGCCAGGTAATCCTGCACGTAGCGACGGATGCCTTCCTCGATCGGCGTGAACTGGCCGCTGTAACCAGCGGCGCGGAGGCGATCCATCGGCGCCTGGGTGAACGATTGGTATTGCCCAAGCAGGCTGGTCGGCATGTCGATGAACTCCACGGCGCGCGGTTTTCCGGCGGCGTCCGACACCGCGTGCGCCAGATCCAGATAGCTTCGCGCACGGCCGGTGCCCAGGTTGAACAGGCCGCTGACGGACGGGGTCTCCATCAGCCAGAGCATGACGTCAACCACGTCACCGACCCAGATGAAGTCGCGCGCCTGCGCGCCGTCCGCCAGGTTGGGCTGGTCCGACTTGAACAGCCGCGCCGCGGCGCCGGACACGACCTCGTCGTGTTTGACCTTCACGACCGAAATCATGCGGCCCTTGTGATACTCGTTCGGGCCATACACGTTGAAGAACTTCAGGCCGGCCCATTGTGGCGGGTGCTCGCGCCGGGTCAGCAAGGTCTTGGCGACCAGCATATCGAAGGCATGCTTGGTCCAGCCATACAGGTTCAGCGGCCGCAGCCGCTCCAGCGCCGGGAAGGAAAAATCATCATCAAACCCCCGCGAACCGTCGCCATAGGTCGCGGCCGAGGACGCATAGACCATGCGGACCTCGCGATCCGCGCACCATTCCCATAGCCGCCGGCTCAGCTCGACGTTGGTCGCCCAGGTATGATCACCATCGACAGCGGTCGTTTCGCTGACCGCGCCCAGGTGAAACACCATCTCGATCGGGGGATGGCCGTCGAGAAACCTGTCCAGATCGCCGGGCTGAACCAGGCGCGCCGGCGGATGCTTCGCCAGGTTGCGCCACTTGCCATCGCTGCCCAGCGTGTCGGCGACCACGGTTTCGTGCCCGCGCCGCGCCAACGCCGCTTGCAGATTGGAACCGATGAATCCGGCGCCGCCAGTGATCAGGATCATGGGCGCCCTATATACGTGCCGCGCCCTTCCGGTAAAAGCCATCTTCACGGAATCCGGCGGCGGCGGAAGCGACCACGATCAGCAGCAGCCGTCTTGCCTTAAGCAACCGCCTTCGATCCAGGAGTAAGCGCAGTCATGAGCGATCGCCCACGGTTCTTTGACGACATCGCAGGGGTGGCGGGTGGCGCGATTTCTGCCCTTGCCGGATTGCGCGAGGAAGCCGAGTCGATGATGCGCGCCCGCCTCGACGACCTGATCCAGCGGCTCGACCTGGTCCGGCGCGAGGAACTGGACGCGATCCAGGAACTCGCCGCCAACGCCCGTGCCGGGCAGGAAGCGGCAGAGGCCAAGGTCGCCGGGCTGGAGAGCCGGCTCGCGGCGGTTGAAGCGCGGGTCGCCGCGCTGGAGGCGCCCAAACCGGATGCCGTCGAACCCATGGATCCGTGAGGCCGAGGCTTCGGTTGCGGAAAAACCCACGGTCCAGCGTGCCGTGTCGCAAAAATATGAGCGCTTTGCGCTAAAAAGAAGTCATGTTACTTGCGGCGGGTGCGAACACGTGGATAGGCTGGAGCCTGTGGCCAACTCCGGGCGACTCCGAGCGACGGGTAGGCGTTTCGGTGCCGACACTGTCCTGGGGGTGAAGGTTACGCTCGGCCTTCCTCTTGACGGGAGACCCCGCATGTCAGCATCGCTGACCACGTCGTTGGACAATGCCGCTAATCCCATCGACATGATGGAGCAGATCGTTGCCGCGAATGAGTGGGCGTTCGACCGCCGAAGCGATTCGGAAATGGCCGCCGAAGCACCGGGCCACTGGTGCGATTATGGCTTGTTTTTCAACTGGTCGCACGAGATCAGCGTGCTGCATTTCAGCTGCGCCTTTGATCTGAAGGTGCCGGAAAAACAGCGGGGCAACCTTTATGAGTTGCTCGCGCTCGCCAACGAGAAGCTCTGGCTCGGACATTTCGGCCTGGAGGGCGACGAGGGCGTGCTGGTGTTCCGCCACGCCGTGCTGTTGCGCGGGACCCAGGGTGCCTCCGCCGAAAGCCTGGAAGATCTGGTCGATATCGCACTGACGGAATGCGAGCGATTCTTTCCGGCCTTCCAGTTCGTGCTCTGGGGCGGCAAGAAACCGGCTGACGCCTTGGCGGGCGCGATGTTGGACTGCGTGGGCGAGGCCTGACCGCCTTCAGGCTTCTGATATAAGGGGCGGCTCATACTGGCGGCGGTGGCAGCCCGGTCATCTCGCGACTCGCTGGGCGGACGAAATCAGCTTCATCGCGCGTTTATCGCGGTCTCATGCCGCCCGGCATGCGCTGATTCGTTACGCCGGCTGCCTTGTCATGCGTGGCTGGCTTGTGTCATGACCGCCTCTCGGCCGGTTTTTCAAGCCTGACCCTGACACAGGACGTTGGTCCCATGCCGCGGCAAACATCTTATACGATGCCCACATCCGGCACGATCCCGCCAATCCTGCTCGTCGGGTGCGGCAGGATGGGCAGCGCGATGCTGTCCGGCTGGCGCGAACAAGGCCTTGCTCAGTCTTTCGCCGTCGATCCCGCCGAGGTGGCCGGCGCCTTCACCGGCCCGGATATGACCGTCGTCGCCGATGTCAGTGCGATCCCGGAGGGTTTTTCCCCGGCCGCGGTCGTGCTGGCGGTCAAGCCGCAGAACGCCGCCGCCACGCTGCCGGCCTATGCTCGCTTCGCACCCACCGCGGTCTTCCTGTCGATCATGGCCGGACGCACGATCGCCGGCATTGCGACGCACCTCGGGGAGGCGGCGGCGATCGTCCGGGCGATGCCGAATACGCCGGCGGCGGTTCGACAAGGCATCACCGTCGGCTGCCCCGGCCCCGGCGTCAGCGCCCCACAGCAGGCGCTGTGCGACCGTTTGTTGCAGGCGATCGGCGAGGTCGCCTGGGTCGAGGACGAAGCGCTGCTCGATCCGGTCACCGCGGTCTCCGGCAGCGGTCCGGCCTATATTTTCCTGCTGGCCGAACTGATGGAGCAGGCCGCTATCGAGCAAGGCATCCCGCCCGACCTTGCGCGCCTGCTGGCCCGACAGACCGTATCCGGTTCTGGCGCCTTGCTCGCCGCCAGCACCGAGGATGCCGGGGCACTGCGCACCGCCGTCACCAGTCCCGGCGGCACCACGGCCGAGGCGTTGGCGGTGCTGATGAACCCGGATGCCTGGCCAATCGCGATGTCTCAGGCCATTGCCGCGGCGACCCGGCGGTCCCGTGAACTCGCCGGTTGAGCCGATGGTCGGCCGGACCGAAAGCGGCCGCGAGGCGGTGCTCCCGGGGCTCAGCGATCACCCGCGCGCCCGTGCTGAAGCGGTCGACGCGCCAACCTCCTTACCTCATCCGGGCGCGTCCGCCTGCCGCGGACCCGATGCCTGTCCAGGCGGTCGCGACACTGCCGGCGTTGCCGCCATTGCAGCGCGCGGCCAGCAGATCCGGCAGGCGCTTTGGCTGGAATACGCATCCATCGCCTGGATGGTGATCGAGGCGGCCGTGGCGCTTCAAAGCGGCATCCGATCCGGCAGCGTGTCGCTGATGGCGTTCGGCATCGACAGCCTGATCGAGATGGTATCCGCCTGCGTGCTGCTTTGGCGGTTGAAGGTCGAACTTCAGCAAGGCACCGCATTCGCTGAAAACGCCGAACGGGTCGCCAGCAGGATCGCCGGCGCCTTGCTGTTCGCATTGGCGGCTTACGTGCTCACCGCCGCCTGCTGGAAACTTTGGACCGGCACCGGTGAGACGTTCTCCTGGCCAGGATTGGTTGTCACCGCCCTGGCGATGCCGGTCATGTACTTCCTCGCTCGGCGCAAAATGACGGTCGCCGCCGCCCTCGGCAGCCGGGCGCTGCGGGCCGACGCGATGGAAGCCGTCACCTGCGGGTGGTTGTCCCTGGTCGTGGTCGCCGGGCTGGTGGCCGCGGCAGTGACCGGGGCCTGGTGGGTTGATGCGGTGACCTCGATCGGCATCGTCTGGTTCCTGATCAAGGAAGGGCGTGAGGCCTGGCGCGATGACGCTTGCTGCTGTGGCTGAGCCTCCCTCACCGCGGATGGATCGCGCGTCTCTGACGGGCGATCATAAGCAACATCCTGATGGCAAACTCCAAGCCATCGAACTCGCAGGTTGAGCCGACGCCTGCCCGTCCTATGTTTGATCAATGAGCGACACGGAATTTGACACCGCCTTGTTGACCGCGGCTTTCCGCTTGGCTGGCGAAGAAGGTTGGCGCAACGTTACCGTAGCCGCGACCGCGAGAGCCGCTGGGCTGTCACTGTCGGAGGCGCGCCAGCGGTTTCCGTCGCGGGCGGCTGTCCTGCTGCGCTTCGGTCAACTGGTGGATCAGGCGGCTTTGCAGGACGCGCCGTCCGAGGGTCCGGCGCGCGATCGGCTGTTCGACCTCTTGATGCGACGGTTCGACGCGCTCCAGGCGCATCGCGACGGGGTCAAGGCGTTGCTGCGGGCCTTGCCGACCGATCCGCCGCTGGCGATGCTGCTGGCATCTGCCAACAGGCGCAGCATGAGGTGGATGCTCCAGGGCGCGGGCGTGACCGCGACCGGGCTGCGCGGTGAGTTGCAGGTGCGCGGCCTGCTGGCGGTATGGCTGTGGGCGGTGCGAACCTGGGATAAGGACGAAACTGAAGATCTGTCCAGCACGATGGCGACTGTCGATACGGCTTTGCATCGGGTTGACCGTCTTGCCTCCTGGCTCGATGGCCGCCGATCCGCACCACCACCGCCGCCCGTGGCGGAAGGCGCGGGAGAGCTTGATCCTTCCGATGCGCCGCGGTCCGAGGAACCGCCCCTGCCACTCGCCGACCTATGACCGGGTCTCTGCAGGCTCGGCTCGACGCCGCGATGGATCTCGCGGAACGAGCCGGCGAGATCGCGATGGAGATGCGGCCGCCCCCCGGATCGGCACGCGCGGTGCTGAAGGGTCCGCAAGATTGGGTGACCGAGGCAGACGGTGCGGTCGAACGGTTCCTGTCAGAGGAACTTGCCGCCGGCTTTCCCGCGGATGGCTTCCAGGGTGAGGAAGGCGGCGTGTCCCGCGCCGGCACGCTGCGCTGGGTCGTCGACCCGATCGACGGAACCTCGAACTATGCGCGCGGCGCCGCGCGGTTTTGCGTTTCACTCGCCTGCATGGAAGGCGATACCCCGCTGATCGGTGTGATCGCGGCACCGGCGTTGCGCGAGACGATCTGGGCGTGGCGGGGTGGCGGTGCCTGGTTGAACGGGGATGCGATCCGCGCGTCTGATACCTGCTCCGCCGCTCAGGCGATCATCGAGGTCGGCTGGTCCCGACGCCGACCGAACGCGGATTTCCTCAGCCTTTGCCAGCGTCTCCTGTTCGACGGCGCCAGCCTGCGGCACGGCGGGTCGGGTGCGCTGGGCCTGGTCGATGTGGCGATCGGTCGGCAGGACGGCTACGCGGAGTTGCATATCAATCTGTGGGATGTAGCGGCAGCGCTGGTCATTCTTCGTGAGGCCGGCGCCAGGGCCAGCGACTTCACCGCCGGAACGGGCGCCACCGAGGGTAATGCCATCGTCGCCTGCGCCTCCGGGATGGCGAAAGCATTGTCCGATCTGCCGGGCCTGCCAAAGCCGATCTGATCGGGTTCGGTTGAGGATACCTGCAAAATCCTCAGGCCGTCTTTTCGAACGCTGTCTTCTGACGGTATTTCCAGTTAGCGAACTGGCGACAGCGCGGGATAAAGCACCCGCTTGATGTTGCAGCAGCCAATTCCAAACATCTTTGTCAAAGACTTCCCGGCAGCGCTCGCCTACTACACCGGGCCGCTCGGCTTCCGCCCATTGTTCGTCTATGGCGAGATCCAGTTCTACGCCCACGTGGCGCGGGACCAGGCGGATTTTCGCAATCCGCCACGTGACAGACCGGTTATCGATCACACCGCTGGAGAGGCATCGCTGAGCGCGTTCGGTTGCGGTCTCGGATGTCAATGCCCTGCACGATGAACTGCAAGCAGCCGGCGTGCATGTCCGGCAAGCACCGCGCGATGGGCCCGGGGCCATGCATAGCCTGATCGTCAGCGATCTCGACGGCAACCTGATCTGCTTTGCGTCCAAACTGGCCGGGCCAGTGGATCGCGGACAGTCGGTCGTTACATCTTCTCCTTGATGCCGGCCCGGATCAGCCACCAGTTCACCGGATATGCGGTGATAAAGCCGCAGATCATGGCGATCTGCATCATGAACCAGAACTCGACCGTATTCGTTCGCAGGCTTGTCCCCAACAGATCACCGAAAATGTAGAAATGGGCGAGGGCCATGAAGCCGTACATGCCCAACTGCCAGAATGTCAGAGACAGCGTATCCGCCTTGATCGCGGCGACGATGCCCGCACCGAGTGACAACCCCCGCATCGGCACGATGGTGAAATATTGGAAGACCACGCCGAATCCATAGGCAAAAAGAAAATCGACGACCCAGACGGCAAAAATCCGGTCACTGAAGACACTGCCATAGCCGAAGGCGACGGCGATCGCGGGAATGGCGAAAACCAGCCACTCAGCGACGATGTCTCCTAAGGCGCAGCCGCTTCCACAGTGCAGTGCGCCATTGGCGACCATCATCGGAAACGGTGTCATCCGACCGCTGGGTGGCGCCTCGTCATGCTCCATCGCCGCATGCGCTTTCTCGTGGGTCGCAAGCCGCCCATAGGCCAGGTATTGCCAAACCACCAGGACCGTGCCGAACAATGCGGTCACCGGCCAGACCACGTTCATGATCCACATGTGTTGCGGGTGCCGGCCAACGTCGACGGCAATTAAGCCCGCGCAGCAGACAGCAAGAAGAAGGTAGATGATCGAAAGCTGGTGGAGCCAGGTCGGTATCATTGATACTTAGGTGAAATGATGGAGCCCCGGATCGCCTTGCGGCTCCGCGGCCTTGGCTTGAACTACTTCCGAGCGGTTGAGGTTTCATCAACGGTCCGAGCAGAATCGTGCTTTTCATCCGTCAGCTTCGTGCTGAGGCCTCGACTTCTTCCTGTCGGAACCAACTTGGCGCGTCTCCGGCCGAGCCGAGAGGCGTCTCGGGCGGCAGGCGCACCGCGACATGATCCGCGGGCAGCCGAGGGTTCTGTTCTGATACCGTTATGGAATTCCGACACTTGATTTCACTTGCTTTCGAATCGCCTCAATATGCACAATGATGTCAGTCGACAAGGGCATGATCTTCGCCCCGACTATCAACCGATTCGGACCTTCCTCAATCCCTGGAGCTCTCGCTCGTGATTACCTCGTCCAAGCGCCTGACACTTGCGCTGGCCATGATCCTGCCAGCAGCCGCCCTGACGATTGCGCCCGTCATGGCGGCAGGTCACAGCCACAGCAAGAAGCCGCACCACGCGTCGGTTCACAAGGCCAGCACGCACAGGACGGCGCACAGCAAGAGGACGACAAGGCCGACCGCCAGCTGATCGATGTCCTCAGGCCTCTCCCGTTCGCGGGAGAGGTTGCTGCCCGATAAAACAAGGCCCTCAGGGACAGGCTTAAAGCACTCTATCCCGCATTCGCTTCCAGCAACGACCGCAGCCCGGCGAGAATCCGCGCCGGCGGCGGCGGACATCCGCCGATCGTCAGATCGACAGGGATGGAAACGCCGGCGCCACCAAGGACCGCGTAGCTCCCTTTGAACACCCCGCCATCCACCGCACAGTCACCGACCGCGACAACCCATTTCGGGTCCGGCGTCGCATCCCACGCCTGCTCCAGCGCTGCACGCAGGTTTCGTGTCAGCGGACCGGTCACCATCAGGACGTCGGCATGGTGGGGGCTGTCCACAAAACGCAGACCGTATTGCTCCAGCTCATAGAAAACGTTGCTCAGCGCTCGCAGTTCCAGCTCGCAGCCGTTGCAGCTTCCGGTATTGACGTGGCGGATGGCCAGGCTGCGGCCCAGGCGCGTCTGCGCCGCTGCTTCCAGCCGTGTGCGCAACGATTGGGTTGTCTCCGGATCGACCGGAACGAAGGCGTCGGCTCGCGGTTGTCCGGCCATCACAGATCCATTCCCGATGCCGGCAGGGCGAATGACGCTCGGATCAGGTTGGCATCGTCCGCCATGGCGTTCTCCAACACCCGTTCGGCCAGTGGCCACAGCGCCCAACCGGGATCGCGCAGGAACACGGCGGCAATCTGCCCATGATCCAGACGCAGCCAGTGCCAGACATCGCCACGAACCGATTCGGCACAGGCGATGCCCTCGCCGCTGACCTGCGGCAAAGCGACGGTGACAGGTCCAGCCGGCAGCGCGTCGAGCGTGGCGCTGATCAGCCGCAGGCTTTCCTCGATCTCGAAAATCCGCAGATGCTGCCTTGCCGCGGCATCGCCGCCGGTGCGAATGGCAAGCCGCGGCGCCAAGTGTGCATACCCGACCGCGAATGCCGTCCTGACATCAAAGGCGCGCCCCGATGCTCGGCCCACCACCCCGCCAACCGCCAATGCCGCCGCAAGCGTGCCGCCCGCGCGTCCTAGACCGCTCAGTCTGGACGACAGCGCCGGCCCATCGTGAAGCCGGCGGATGAACGCCAGACCGGACGCGATGTCGCCCAGGGCGCGCAGGATGACCTCGGCACCACCCGCGGCGATGTCGGTTGCCACGCCGCCCGGCACGACGCAGTCCATCATCAGTCGGTGGCCAAACGAGGCCTCGGACGCACGCAGCAGGTTTTCCCGCAGCAATCCGCACCGAACCCGCAGCGCCGGCGCATCAGCCAGCCGGCCAACCTCGGCGAGGTTGTCGAGGTGACCGGCGATGCGCTCAACCTCCATCATGGTGATCCGCAGCGCGGCGGCGCGGGGGGGCGTTGCCACGTCCATGGCGAACTCGGCCGCCTGGGCGAAGGCGACCGAGTGGGCGACGGTGGCATCGGCGGACAGACGCGCGGCGAAACGCGCGGCCGTGCGCGGCGACTTACCTCGCATCAGCGTCAGCGTGCCCTTGTGGGTGAAACCCAACCGCGCCTCGGCGTGCTGGACGGCGGGGCCGTTCAGCGTGAGGCGAAGCTGCGACGCCTCGTCCAAGCGCCCCCAGATCGGTCCCAGCGGAAGCACCATGCCGGGCCGACCCGCATCGGGCAGCATCGGCGTCGCCGCCGATGTCCGCGGTTCCGGACGTGTGGCCATCGGATGCATCTGCGGCCAGGCACCGTGATCCAGCCACGGCCGAAGGTCGGCGGCGCCCGCGGCCTTGTGTCCCCACAGATCATGGATCATCCGCTCATACCAGGCAGCGCCCGGAACAAATCGCGACAACGCCGGGAAGCTCTCACCTTCAACCGCGGTTGATACCGGCACGATGGCCAGTGCCTCGGGATCAAGGAAAATCGCATGGGCCTCCACCGTATCGGCCCAGCAGGCAAGTAGCGGCCACAACCCGCTTGTCGACGCCTGCGCCAGGGCGGACCACTCGGCGTGCGACAGGATGTGCCGTGGCCAAGGCCGGCACAGCGCAGCGGCCGTCGACCGGATGATGTCAGTGGCGGCGGTCATGGGCGCCCAATCGCCAACATGCGCCACCAGTGAACCAACACGTCGGGCGCGACATACCCTGCCAGCACCGCGAGCATCAACGGCAGCCAGGCGATCGACGGAACGGCTCGCCGTGGCGACAGCTCGGTGAGGCGACGCGGCACACCGGCCGCGACGATTGGGATCAGCGCGATGCCGACCGCGGGCAGCAGCCACGGCGCATGCGCGCTTAGCGCCAGCACCACAAGCACCAGGCCGGGAAACACGCCCAGCGGCGGTACCCCGCCGAGACCTGCCATCGCCAGCGTGGCGGCAGGGCCGGAGGCAACACGTGCGGCGGCGCGGGTCAGGACCAGCAGGACCAGCAGAACCAGTCCGGCGAAGCGTCCCTCGGCCTGTCCGCCACAGATCGCCATCGCGGCGATGCTGGCCTGAGCAAGCTGCAGCAAGGTCGCGCGGTATGATCCGCTTTGGCGCGTCAACAGCAGGCCGCAGGCCAGCAGACCGAGCGTCGCGAGGCCAACGCCCAGCGGCGCGACACCCGGCGGCCAGGCCGTCTGGGTCGCCAGGCGCAGGACCAGGATCACCAGCACGACAGCCAGATCGGGAACCACCGCCGCGATCGTGGCAAAGCCGGCGAACAGACTGAAATAGCCGAGGACGCTCGGCGTGGCGGCTAGCACCAGCATGCCGAAAAAGCTGAGCCCAGCGCCCATGAACGCCAGTACCAGGCTGCCCCAGCGCCGGGACAACGTCGGCAGCGACGCCATCGCGATCGCCGCCAGCACCGCCAGCCAGGCAACGATCAGGTCCGGCGCGCATACCGCCAACACCGTCAGACCACTCTGCATCAGGGCGCCGCCCCGTCGGATCGTGCTCAGCGCTGTGCGGTTCCGCCTCGCGCAGGATCGCAGCACGCCGTCCAGACCCAGCAAGGGGGCGAAGACCGTTGCCATGGTGTCGAGCGGAACGATCAGCGTCGTGGTCAGGATCGCCAGCGCGAAACACAGATCGATCCACCCCAGCAACGGCGTCATGCGTGCCAGACCAGCCAACCGGAACCGCGGCCTGTCGTGGGGGGTGGCGGAGGCCACCGCCGGTATCAGCAGCCCGGCGGTCAGCGGCAGCGGCAGCGCCAGGCAAGCGGCCGGCACCAACAGGGCCGGGGCGAGCAATGCCGGCTGCGAAACCAGGCATCCCGCCAGCGACAACCCGTTCTGCGCCGCGACCAGGGCGACGATCTGCATCCACGGATGCGAACGCGTGGCGGCAAGCAGGATTGACAGCAGAACGACAGCCGAGGGCAGCGCGAAGCCGCCTTGCGACTGGCAGAGAAGTGCCAGACCGGCGCCGACCGCGATGCCAAGCTTCGCCCCCCCGACGGGCGCCGTGTGCGGCTCCAGCATCGGTGTCTGGTGCCGCATCAGCCAGATGCCGCCGCCCAGAAGAACAGGCGGAATGGCCATCAGCGGGTGGTGCAGGACCACAGCGGTCACCGTGACCGCCGCGCATTGAACCACCAGCAGGATCGTCGCCGCGCTCACCTGCCCGGTGCGCAGCAAGGCGAAGCACATCACCAGGGCCAGTCCCGCGGTGCCCTGTCCAAGCGCGGTCATACGATGCCCGTGCTGGCGAGAACCATGACCATGGCGAGCAGCGCGAGCAGCGCCGCGACACCAATAAGGTCGTGCAGACTGTGGCGCGGAACCCGGCCCAGCGACGTCCGAATCGCCGACAGTATCAGCACGAAGGCGCCCAGTTTGACGCACCAGTAAAGCAGGCCGGTCAGCCAGCCCGCCGGACCATCGTCGGCGGTTGCCATGCCGATCGGCAGGAACAGTCCGCCGATCAGGTCGATCCAGACGACACGCCGGAGCCATCCGGCCATGCGTGATGTCGCCAGATCGATCCCGCTGAACATCGCGTCAAGCTCGCTCGCCCCGGCGCTGTCGTCGGCGAACACCAGCGCCAGCATCGCGGTCAGTGCGACCGCCGAGGCGCCAGCCGGCAACAGCAGTCCCTCACGTTGCTGAACGATGATCAGGTCGAGGTTTAAGCTGCTCGCCATCAGCCCGAGTGTCACCACGGCCAGCATCAGTGCCGGTTCGGCCAGCACCGCCTGGGCGCTGGCATTCTGCGCCGCCAGCCCTGGCAGGGCGCTGCCGGCGTCCAGCGCGGCAAGGCTGGCGGCAACACGTGCGATGGTCAGCAGCGAGACGATGACCAACACGTCAGCCAACGGCGCCAGCGCCATGCCCAGCACGCAAGACGGCACCAGGGCGGCGGCTGACAGCGTCGCGCCCAGGCCGACTGCCGGGGCCAGCCGATGAACGATCGAGACACTCTCGCCCGTCGTGCGGGTCTTGCGTGTCAGGCGTATCAAGTCACGCCATGGCAACAGCAGCGGCGGACCTGCCCGCCCGCTCAGCCTGGCATCGAACCAATTCATCACCCCCGTCACCGCCGGCGCGGCGACAATCGTCACGGCAAGGTGCAGGATTTGCGCGACCAGCGGCAGGGCGATGCTCATCCAATGACCGCGAGCGCCAGAAGCAGCGCCCCGCAGGCGGCAACGAGCAGCAAGAGCCCCGCCGCGGCAGACGGCGGACGCAGTGGCGCGAATGTCGGAAACGGTGGCAGGCGGGGCCTGGGGAGCGCCGCGACCGCGGGCAGGAAGCCTTCACCGCCGGATTGCGCGGCGGGCTCGCCGAATGGAAGCCCCGCGGGCGGCTCCCTGCCATCTGCCCACGGCCCGACGGTCTTGCGCGCCCGACGCGACCAGCGCGGTGCCAGCATCGCCACCCCGGTCGCCAGCGCCAGCAATGCCAGGACCGGGATCGCCAGATACCCGGGTGACGCGGCCGAAGCTGCCAGCAGCGCGAATCGGCCGCTTGGGTCGGGCACGACGTCGGTCAGGAGGTGGATTAGTGTATCCGCGAAGGCCCGTAGCACCAGTCCCGGCAGGACGCCGGCAACCAGGGACAGCCCGCTGATGACCAACAGCACCGTCTGCGGCGCCCCCTTGCCTTCTTGCGCGGCCGCGCCCAGCGGGGTGCGCGGCCGACCCAACAGCGCGACCCCGATCAGCCGAACCGACGCGGCTGTCGTCGCGGCGGCGGACAGCGCGATCGCGCCGCCGGTCAGCGCCAGCGGAAGCTGAAACAACAGCCCGCCGGTGCGCGGCGCCGACAGAATCGACTGGAACAGCAGCCACAGGCTCACGAAACCAAGACCGGGCGGCAACGCCGACAGGCCCAGCAGGCCGGCAGCCAGCGCAAATGAGGTCGCCGGCATCGTGTGGATCAGACCACCGAGGCTGGACAGGCGATAGGTGCCGGCGCTGGAACCGATCCCGGCTACCGCGAGTAATACCAGCCCACCTGCCAGGCCGCTGCCCAACGCGGTCAGCAGACATGCGGCCAGGGCCAAGGATGCCGCTTCCGGCAGATCGGCTGCCCGCGCGATCAGCGCCAGGCCAATGGCTGCCATCGCCACGCCCGTCTGCCGCCGCGCCAGGCAGGCGGCTGATCCGTCGATCCGTGGATGACCAGCCGCCCGCCACCCCTCGATGACCGCGAGCACCCCGCCGCCCAGCAGCAGGATAAAGCCAGGTCCCGGTAACGGGTCTGGACCGGACAGGTCGACGAGCAGCCTTAACAGCAGATAGATCGATGTCGGAATGACAACGCTCGCGACCAGCGCTGGTCTCGGCCAGCCTCGTTCAACTGACGGCGCCCAGCCAAGACCGGCGACGGCCGTGATCATCAGCCCTGCAGCGGCGGTCAGGTGGCCAGGATCGGCCGAAGCGGCGCGGATGGCGTCGAAGCGGGGGGCGAGGCCGGATGGTGTCAGCAGGCAGATCGCCGCCAGCGGCAGCAATGGGATCAGCAGCACGGCATGGATCCGCCCGCCCGCCGCGGGCAGCCAGATCACCCCGCAAACGATTGCGAGACCGATCGCCAGGGCGACGCCGTCCGCCGCCAGCAGCACCAGGATCGCCCCGGCGAGACAAAACGCCGTCGTGCGCGTGGAGATCATCGGGGTCAGCGGAATGATCGTCGCCTGGAATGTCGCGACGGCGGTGCCGGCCAGGAACACGACCGCCAGAAAGTAGTCCGAAAGCCCATCCAGGGCGAGATGGAGCGACAGGCCCGGCGGCCCAACCGGCAGGCCAACAGCGGTCGCCGGGGCGCTGCTCAGCAGTGGCGGCAGGCACAGCAGCAGGCCCAGCCCGCTCGAAGCCGCGGTCAGCAAGCCGCCCACCTTGTGCGGCAACACGTCGCCGCCCGCCCCCAGCAGAAGCAAAGCAACGATATCCACGGTCAGAAACAGGAGGATCGGATCACTCACCGATTGCAGCCTATCATCGTCTTTCGGATTCGGGACCGGGGTCAGCCATAGGTGAAGGGCCGCGGCGCCCGCCGCGTTCCCGCTTGGCCGGTTGACGGTTTCGCTTGGCACGACTGAAATATCGGACCGGGGCAGAGCCCGCTGACCGTTGCGGTCAGCCTGGAAACCCTCTGGAAGAAGCGGCATGAAGACCTATGAAGGCGAAAGAACGTTGCGAGGAGCCAACGTGACCGTGAACGGGCACGCACTGCCGCCACGAACGGATCTCCGTGCCTTCAGCAAGACCGGATTTGAGTGGACCTACGTCGGACCCGGGCCACGGCAACTGGCTCTGGCGCTGCTGGCGGACCATCTCGGGGACGATGCCAAGGCGCTGGCACTCAGCGAGGCCTTCATGCGGCATCTCGTCGCCGTCCTGGACAATGCATGGCGCCTGACCGCACGGGATGTCGACGCGGCGCTGGCGGAGATTGCCTGAACCAGGCACACAAGTTTCGCAGACTGCGATGCTCGCTCGGATACGCGCCCCAGGCCATCTGCTCCAACTTGAAGTCTGACCCATCGGACGCGAACGCCCGGGTGCCACTCGCAACGACGCAAACCGGTTTCCGCCTTGGGCTTGAAATATACCACTGATATGTTAGCGGTGGATGAACCAGCCAGGAGACGCCCCATGATGTCATCTCGTCAGGCGGCCTTTCGATCCGCCTATCGCGCGCAGATCGCGCCCGCTTATCACGGCCTCGTCCACGTTGCCTTGATCTACCTGATCGGCGGATCGGCGCTGGGGTACGCAGCCACGCACATCCACGCCGCTAGTCTGGCCGAATGGGCTGTCGTTCCGGCGGTGGTTGTCCTGGCCAACATGTTCGAGTGGTTTCTGCACGCCCAGGTCATGCATCGCCCACGCCCGGGCCTGATGGGGATCTACAACCGCCATACCCTGGCCCACCATCAGTTCTTCACCCATGAGGCGCCGTTTCACGACACCACCCGCGACTACCGGATCGTGTTCTTCCCGCCCTACGCCCTGATCGCCTTCCTGGTGATGGCATCGGCCGGGGGCGCCATCCTGGCACAGCTCTGGTCGGCCAACGCCGGATGGTTCGTCGTCTGCACCGCGGCGGGCATGTACATGAACTATGAGTTCTTCCACTGGTGCTGCCACGTCCGCGACGATCGCATCCTGCGGCACCTGCCGTTCATCAACACCATCCGTCGGCACCACATCGCCCACCACGACACGGCGATCATGATGAACCGCAACATGAACCTGACCTACCCGTTCGCCGACTGGCTGTTCGGCACCAGCGACCTCGATCGCGGCATGTTCGGTCATCTGTTGAACGGCTACGACACCCGCTTCATCCGCCAGGACCTGCCGAAGCTGCGATCCGCCGCGCGCTCGGCACCGGCGAGCGCCGGAGATTGAGGCGTGGCGATCACCCTTCGCGATAATGCGCCACGCACCCGCAACATCGCCTCACTGGTCGGCGGCATCGTCATCGCCGTCGGCTGCTTCGTGCTGTGGATGCTGGTGGCCAGCGAACTGACACAATGGCCGCCAAGCCTGACGCTGACCGGGGCGGGGCTGGTCGTGGCCGCGGCGATCGGCGGCTGGATCCGGCTGGCTGACCTGTAGAGAGCGTTCATCCGCTCGCCCATCTCGCTGTCGGCCGCGGATCCGGCCGTGATTGCGCTCTGCCGGATCGATCAGAACTTGCAAACCAGCACCGCACAGCCTCCCCGCGATGACGCGGACCGGGACGGAGCCGAAATGGACAGCCTGATCAACCGCGATAACCTGCTGCCGCTCGAGACGCTGACCGAAAAGGCTTACCGGGCGTTGGAAGAAGAGATCGTCACGCTGCGAATCCGGCCCGGCACGATGGTGTCGGAGCTGATCCTCAGCCGTCGCCTGGGCGTCGGGCGTACGCCGATCCGCGAGGCGCTGCAACGTCTGGCGCGCGAATGGCTTGTCGTCATCATGCCGCGGCGAGGCATCATGGTGTCGCAGATCGACCCCGTGCGCCAGCTTCGGTTGCTGGAGGCGCGGCGCGAGATCGAGCGCTTGCTGACCCGCTCCGCCGCCAGATGCGCGAGCGCCGATCAGCGTGCCCGGTTCAACGCGATCGCCATCGGTATGGACCGCGCGGCCGTGCAGGCGAACGATATCGCCTTCATGCGCCTGGACCGGGAATTCAACCTGCTGGTGCTGGACGCCGCCGCCAATGAGTTCGCTGCCGCCGCCATGAGCCTGATAAACGGCCTGTCCCGTCGCTTCTGGTATGTGCACTACAAGCAGGCCGCCGACCTGCCGCTCGCCGCGCGATTGCACGCGGCCATCGCCGTGGCCATTGCGGATGGTGATCAGGACGCCGCCGGGCAGCATTCGGATGCGCTGGTAGACTACATCCAGGCGTTCGCCCGCGCGACCATCGGCTGATCGATGAAGCCTGCGGGCGCCAAACAGCCGGCGGAAAACCCGGCTGCGGTCCCCGAGTAGACTCCCGAGGACGCTCTGCTACGTTCGCCGGCAGGCCAGCAAGAAGCCGCCGGGGAGACCGAAACGATGACCCATCGCCGCTACTGGGTGTATTTCCTGCTCTTTTCGTTCAACGTGATATGCTACCTCGATCGTATCAACATGTCGGTCGCCGGCCGCTCCATCGCGCTCGATTTCGGTCTGTCGCCGCTCCAGCTCGGCTACCTGTTCTCATCGTTTCTGTGGGCCTACGTGGTGATGATGCTGCCGGGCGGGCGGCTGGTGGACGGCCTGGGTGCCCATCGCGTCGCCGCTGTCGCGGCCACCGTCTGGTCCATCGCCCAGATGCTGACCGGCCTAACCCTTGGCTTCGGTACCATGTTGCTCGCCCGTCTCGGGCTCGGTGCAGGCGAGGCGCCAACCTTTCCAGTAAGCTACCGCGGTGTGCGCGATTGGGCCCCGGCCACCGAACGGGGTCTTGCCGTCGGATGCATCCAGGCCGGCACCTTGTTCGGGCCCGCGATCAGCGCGCCGCTGGTGGCGTGGCTGATCGCTGCCACGTCCTGGCGCTGGTCGTTCCTCGTCACTGGCGCCGTCGGCCTGGTCTGGGTGGCGATCTGGGCCGCCGTCGTTTCGACGCCGGAGCGGACGCGTTGGCTGCCCGAGCCTGAGCGCCAGCGCATCCTCGCGGAACGCCATGGTGGCGAGGCGGTCGCGGCACATGATGGCGTTGGCTACCGCGGCCTGTTGCGATCGCCATCAATGTGGGGCTTGGCAATCTCCCAAGGCTGCGCGGTCTATTCCGTCTATCTTTACCTGAGTTGGCTGCCAAACTATCTGCAAACCGTACGCGGCCTATCGATCACCAACTCCGGCCTGTTCACCGCGGTACCGTTTCTTGTCGGCGGGGTCGTCATCGTTCTTACCAACTGGATCGGCGACAAGATGCTGACACCGCAGACGCGGCGCGCGGGCGCACGGCGCATCGTTGTGGTGATCTGCCTGCTGTTGTGCGCGGTCGGAATGGCGATCCCGCTGGTCGACAAGCTGGCACTGGTCGTCATCCTTACGATCTTCCCGGTCAGCTTCGGCGGCACCGCGAGCGCCACCAATGCCGCACTTGCCAACGATCTGCTCCGCTCGCAGGCGGACAGCGGGCGTGCGTTTGCCTTCATGGTGTTGGGTGGCAATGTTTTCGGCCTGCTGGCTCCCATTGTGACGGGTTACATCGTCCAGATTACTGGCAGCTTCTCCTCGGCGTTCGTGCTGGCGGGTGGATTATCGCTGGTCGGCGCGGCGGTGTCGTTTACCCTGACCCGCTATACACTGGGTGAGGAAGTCCCGGTCGCGGTGGGTTTCGCCCGCGGCCTCAGATGAGGCGGCGGCGCTGAACAACCGCGACGTTACCGGGGTCCGGAGCGGGATCGCGTCAAGCGGCGGCAGCCAGCCGTATCCGCCGATCCGGCAGCAGGTTCGCCGGAACGACCGCGCCGATCGGCATCATCCGCCGCGGCGACCATGTTCTGCCCCACTGCGACGCCCGAGGCCATTTTATCCCCGCTCCGAACGAACCCAGGCGTGGCTCGTTCGTTGAGACTTGATGACAGAGAATGGACTATTATCCGCAAACTCTTCATCCGAGGGCTCCCGTATCCGTCCTGGCGGACGCCTGCGAAGTGCGGTCGTCACCTACATAACGGCCGCGAGCATGGCGTTTGGTCTGTTGGCGCTATGGGCTGCACTGGTGCAGTTCGCGATCTGACGGCACAGGGCCCTCCGGAAAACGGCAGGGGCAAAAGTCCATACAGTACGGCATCCGCGGTGAATCGCGGGAAGGGGTTCCCATAGAGAGGCCGGCACGATCGCTGCGGGGCCAGCACTACTCCGACTGGCGCATGGATCCAATGTCGTTATCCAGCATTATCCGCCACCCCAGACGATATTATATGACGGGTCAGGAAAGCCGGACATTTCGCCCGACCGCGAATGGTGAAATCAAATGAAAAACATTATTCTAGCCGGTCTCATGGTCCTCAGCCTCGGGCTGGGTGTTGCTAACGCGAACAGCGCGCCAGCACCGCTCCCGCAGGCCAACCAGTATAGTTCCTCGGAGGGCGGCTGGGGCTGACACAACGTTGCACCGGCTCACTTGAGCCGGCCCATCGCGCCTGCCATCAACTCGATCTGTCTGGCGATCCTTAACAGCGCGTCATTGCCAGGGCCTCCGAGCCTTGGCGGCAACGCCGTCGCGCCGTCCGACATGAGACGCATGGCGGACCCGATCCAGTCGCGCCAGATCATCAACGTCTCGGCCGCGACATCGGGCGTCAGCAATGGATCGTCTTGCAGCGCGCCGAGCCGGCCGGACACCGCCGCAGCGCGGCGTCCACCAACAGGGCAGCCTCCAGCGGATCATTCTTGCTGTTCCCAGGCTCCAGCAGGGCGCGCGACATCAATGCCTCCAGGCTGTTGGTGCTGACACCGGCCGCCCGACGGGCCTGACCGAGTGCGGCGGGGGTGGTCTCGCCGAGAAGTCGGGAGAAGCCCGCTTCGGCATATCGGCCATGCGCGGCAATCGCCCTTCTGACCTCCGCCGCAACCAGTTCAGGCTCCCGGCTGGGCCACAGCAGGAAGTTGGCGCTCACCGCGATCAGGCCGCCGATGGTGGTGAGCGCGGCGCGGGCCAGGGCAGCTTCACGCAATGCCGGGATCGCCAGATATTCGCCAAGCGCGATGATCGCGGACACCGACAGCCCGGCGCGCAGGGCTTCCGACAGGCTGATCGCCCGCGGGTTCACGGCGATCGGCAGGCGTGCGAGGTCGGGCGCGCGGCTCAGGGCGGCGGGCGGCATGATCGCTTAATGGCGCTTGGCCTGGAAAAAGTCGCGCAACAAGGTGGCGGCCTCGGTTTCACGAATACCGCCGATGATCTGCGGGTGGTGGTGGCAGGAACTAGCACCGAAGATCCGGACACCGTGCTCGACCCCGCCACCTTTGGGATCATAGGCGCCGAAGATCAGGCGGCGGACGCGGAACAGGCTGATCGCATGGGCGCACATCGCGCACGGTTCCAGGGTGACCACCAGGTCGCAGTCCGCCAGACGCGGGCTGCCACGATGGCTGGCGGCAGCTCGCAAGGCGAGCATCTCGGCATGCGCCGTTGGGTCATTGCTGGCCTCTGTGCGGTTGCCGGCGCGGGCGAGGATGGCGCCGTCAGGTCCCAGCACCACGGCGCCGACCGGGACCTCGCCGCTGGCCCCCGCCGCCCGCGCCTCGTCCAGTGCCTGCTGCATCGGATCTTGGATCATGCGGGTGATCATAGTCGGTTGCTTGCCGTGCGGGGGGACTGTATAGCGGGCGCCTTCGGATGCCGGCGTAGCTCAGGGGTAGAGCAACTGATTCGTAATCAGTAGGTCCACAGTTCGATTCTGTGCGCCGGCACCGTTCCCCATCTTTCCCATTAGTTCCAATAGGTTCAGCAGAACGCGGGAGTGGACCAACGTTCAAGAAGCGACACACACGCCCGCCAACTGCGACGCGCTCGGATGGCTCAGGATCGTCATCTGGCGAGATTCGACGGTATATTGCCCACCGCCCACCTGAACATCATAGATCGTAATTACGTCCATTCCTTTGGCCGCCGCATTTATCAATCCAACAAATGTAACTTGCCCCGGCAGCTTGAGCCTATCAAACCTGAACCCATCCACCAGAGCAGACTTATTGTCATTCTCGACCTTAATCGTGAAGGTGACAGTATCATCCTGCGTCGTTTCGGTTTTGGGCGCCCCGTTTTCTACAGTAGAATATGTAACAGTTGGCAGGTGGCATCGGTAATCAGTCGCCCATGCCGTCGCATCAGCACCAACCCACACAACAAGTCCGCCCATTCCGCATATGAGTGCCTTGACAGTCTTAGACATATGCTTTCCGATCTGAAGTTTACGCTGCATATCCGACCTTCAGGCAGCTCGCCAGCGTTCATTTCCATGGTTAGAAAATCCATTGGGATCTAGGGACTGACTTGACGAAGACATGGAATCATAAACCCTTGGCGGGCACTGGTGTCGGCCACCCACTGAAGCCCCAGCGAAGCCCGCGATTGACTAAGCGCCGGCATTCCTACGCCAACTAATTGCTATGACCTGGCATCTGCAACCGCCGACCGGCGGTCTATGACGCTTATGTTCTGGACATGTTCTCTGTCGGCCGCTACCTTTCCGTCATGGCCGACACATCGCAGCTTCGCCCCGCCACCTCAGACGAGATCACCGACGCTTTGTCGTTTGCCCTGCGCTATCAGGGCCGAAAGCGGGTCAATCATGCCGATGACATCATGGCTCGGATCACCGCGGATCGGCTTGTCCAGCATCTGGCCCGGTCTGGGTTTGTGCTCATGAAGACCGCTCCAGCGACCGCGCCCAGCACATCGATGATGCCACCAGCGGGCCGGCCCTAGTCTCCGTTCGCGGAGAAAGCGCGACCCGTCGCGTCCACGCTTCGGTGCGTGACGCGGACACTTCAAACCAGCACCTGCTGGCATCGCGTGGTCCTCGCTGCCCGGCGCCCGGGGTTCGGGCGTTATGCAGCGATACCTGTTCATTCGCCGCCGGCACCCGATATGCCAATCGGTGTGCCGGAAGGATGCTGATGAACGATAATGATGCCGGGGGTTCTGCTGCGCTGAGGGTCGTCCCGTTCCTCGCCTCGGTCGCCAGCGCCAACGGCCGAGTTGCCTGGCTTTGACAAGGGCGCCGCGACAACACCGACCACGGCGGAGAGTAGGGCAACGGTGGACAGCATCGGTTCCTGCCCTGATCATCCCGGGGTGCCATGTCCTGGCGACAATCTCCATCTGCCACTCCGAACGCTGGCGGCGGTTATCACCGCCGTCCGTGGCTTGATCCCGGCATGCCGCGGTGGTCCAGCCGGGGCGCATCCGCCGGTTCGGGTCCTCCAAGCGGGACGACAGACGAAAAAAAGCCGACCCCTCACTTCAAAATGAAGCGATCTTTTTCGGCCTGGCGTTGTTGTGGTGCAGCAAAACATGGAAACCGGTTTTGAGCGATATTCACGATGAGGCGGCTCATGGCGAACGGCAAGACAGGCCGGAACGTCGAAGTCCCGACCGCGACGAGAAGAGCCGCCCCCGCGATGGCTCGTCGGCGAACGACAAGTCCGATCGGAACACCGACGACAAAGCCGACTCAAAGCCCAGAAGCCGCTGGCCGCTGATCATTCTCGCCGTCGTCGTGCTGGCCGCGATCATCGGCGGCGCGGTGTACTGGTTCATGACACGCAACCTGGAAAGCACTGACGACGCCTATACTGAGGGCAACGCGGTCTCCTATGCGGCGCAGGTCGCCGGCTACGTCACGCAGCTCAACGTCGATGACAATACATTCGTCCATAAGGGCGACCTGATGCTGAAGATCGACCCGCGCAGCTACATCGCCGCGCGCGATCAGGCTCGCGCCAGTCTGGCGCTGGCACGGGCGCAGCTATCCAGCGCACAGGTCGCGCTGGACATTGCCCGCGTCCAGGCGCCGGCGTCGCTGCAGCAGGCACAGGCTCAGCTACAGCAGGCGCAGGCCACCAAGTCACAGGCCGAAAAGGAATACCGGCGCCAGCACTCGGTTGATCCACGGGCGACGACGCAGACCAACATTGATCAGGCGAACGCGCAGATGCGGTCCACCACAGCGTCGGTGGTGAACGCCGAGGCGCAGGTGAAAGTCGCCGGCTTGGTGCAGCAGAACATCCAGTCGGCCGCGGATACAGTGCGCCAGCGCCAGGCTCAGGTCGCCCAATCCGAAGCCAACTTGGCACAGGCCGAGGTAAACCTGTCGTACACCGACCTGATCGCGCCGGCCGACGGCTACATCACCCGTCGCAACGTCGACCGCGGCACCTTCCTGCAGGCCGGCCAGCAGGTGTTCTACATCGTTAGGCCGGACGTCTGGGTAACCGCGAACTTCAAGGAGAATCAGCTGACCGACATGCACCCCGGTCAGCATGTGACGATGAACGTCGATGCCTACCCGGGATTGCACCTGCAGGGCCACATCGACAGCATCCAGCAGGGCAGTGGCGCGCGGTTCTCCACTTTCCCGGCGGAGAACGCGACCGGCAACTTCGTCAAGATCGTTCGCCGCGTGCCGGTCAAGGTCATCATCGACAGCGGCCTGGCAAACAATCACATCCTGCCGCTGGGAATTTCCGTCGAGCCGACTGTGACCGTTCGGTGAGTGACAACCAGGGCTGGAAGCCGAGCTCGAATCCATGGCTGGTCGCCGTGGTGGTGACGCTGGGTGCCTTCATGGAGGTGCTGGACACCACCATCGTGAATGTGTCGCTGCCGCACATCGCCGGTTCGCTGTCGGTCAGCAGCGACGACGCCACCTGGACGCTGACCACCTATCTGGTCGCCAATGGCATCGTGCTGACGATTTCCGGCGCCCTGAGTCGTCTTCTCGGGCGGAAACGGTATTTCATGATTTGCATCGGCGTCTTCACGGCCGCATCGTTCGCCTGTGGGATCTCGACGAACTTCGAAGAAATCCTCTTGTTCCGCGCCGTGCAAGGCTTCTTCGGCGGCGGGCTGCAGCCGACCCAGCAGTCGATCATCCTGGACTACTTCCCGCCCGAGAAGCGACAGCAGGCGTTCTCGCTCACCGCCATCGCCATCATCATCGCCCCGGTGCTCGGCCCGGTGCTCGGCGGCTATCTGACCGACCACTATTCATGGCACTGGATCTTCCTGATCAACGTGCCGGTCGGGATCGCCACGCTCTTTGGCGTGCTGGCGCTGGTCGAGGACTCGCCCGCGATGCAGCAGGAGCAAAAGACCGCGCCGCGGTTCGATTATCTAGGGACCTTTTTCATCGCCCTGGCCCTCGGCTGCATGGAGATCGGCGTCGATCGCGGCGAGGACTACGATTGGCTCGGATCCAACTTCATCCGGGTCATGTTCATCCTGTCGGCATGCGGCTTCTTGTTCGGTATCACCTACCTGCTTTACGTGCGCGACCCGATCGTCAATCTGCGGGTGTTCAAGGATCGCAATTTCGCCCTCGGCACCTTAGAGATCGGGATTATGGGGTTCGTGCTGTACGCCAGCGCCGTGCTGATCCCGCAATTCGCCCAACAGCAGCTAGCCTACACCGCGACCTGGGCCGGCCTGGTGCTGGCACCGGGGGCGGTGGTCCTGGTGATGTTGATCCCGATCGTTGGTAAAATCCTCAATGTGGTGCCGACGAAATATGTCATCGCGGCGGGGGGCTTGAGCTTGGCGCTCGCGGCGGTTTACTCGAGCAACCTGGTGCCGCAACTGGACTTCTACCATCTGGTGCTGTTCCGAGCCTCGCAGACCGCGGCCCTGGCCTTGCTGTTCGTGCCGATCAGCACGATCGCCTACGCGACGGTGCCGCAGCAACTGAACGGCGACGCGTCGGCGTTGTTCAGCATGGCCCGCAACTTTATGGGCGGCATCGGCATTTCGGTCTCCACCGCCCTGGTTACCGAACATGAGCAAATCCGCCACTCGTATCTGATCGACCACCTGACTCCGGTCAATCAGCCATACAATGTGCTGCTGCAGCAGCTGCAGCAGGCGCTGATTGGTGTCGGGCAGGCCGCCGGGCAGGCGCAGGCGGAGATCAACCAGATGCTGACAACGCAGGTCGCCGTGCTGGCTTACAATGACGTGTTCCTGATCACCGCCGGCTTGGCTCTGGTGATGATTCCACCGGCACTGCTTATGTCCGCAATCAAAACGGAATCGGGCGGCGGGGCGCACTGACCGATGCGTCTGATCTCCTGCGTCCTGGCTGCCAGCCTGACCGCCTGCTCGGTTGGCCCCAACTACACGCCACCCAAGCCACCTGACGTCGCCAGCTTTCACGACAGATCGGTCCGGACCAGCAAGACCATCGACCCACGGACCAATCCCGATCCGCACTGGTGGGGCGGTTTCGATGACCCGGTGCTGACGCAGTTGATGCAGCGGGCGATCGCCGGCAATCTGGACTTGCAGCAAGCGGTGCTTCGCGTCGCCGAAGCGCGGCAGAATGAAGTGTCGGCCCGCGCCGCCGGCCTTCCCACCATCAGCGGCAACGGCAGCTTCATGCGCGAGCAGCTTGGCGCGCGCGGGCTGCTGCTGTCGCGGGGTATATATGGGCAGCTAAACTCATTGGCTAATCAGGGGCTCAGCCGTACAGCCAGCACAGCGCTGAACCAGATCGGCCAGCCGGTCGACCTGTACTCGTATGGACTGAGTTCGTCGTGGGAACTGGACCTGTTCGGCCGGGTGCGGCGTTCCGAGGAGCAGGCCGGGGCGCAGACCCAGGCGCAGATCGAGGCGACCAACGATTCGCTGGTGATGCTGGAGGGGCAGGTGGCGCAGGCCTATGTGCAGCTTCGCGGCGGCCAGATGCTGACCAAGACGCAGCAGGAAAACGTCCGCACCGCCCAGGCGGCGCTTCGTCTGACGCAACAGCAGCAAGTCCGGGGTCTGGCGACAGATCTGGACGTCGAACAGGCCCGCACCCAGTTGGCGGATACCGAATCGCAACTGCCAGGCTATGAGAAGCAATCGGAACAGGCGATGAACCGGCTCAGTGTGCTGACCGGTCAGCCGCCCGGCACGCTGGATGCCATGCTGGGCTCGTCAGCGCCGCTGCCGGTGATCCCAGCGGTGGTCGGGATCGGGGTGCCGTCCACCCTGGCCCGCCGCCGTCCCGACGTGCGCGAGGCGGAGGCCAACCTGCACGCCGCCACCGCCAATGTCGGCATCGCGGTGGCGAGCTTCTATCCGGACATTTCACTCACCGGCAACTTTGGCCTGCGGGCGCTGGACGCCAGCTATCTGACGAACTGGGCGAGCGCGTTCTACTCGTTCGGCCCCAGCGTTTCGCTGCCGATCTTCCAGGGAGGGCGGCTGACCTCGTCGCTGCGGCTGGCGCGTACGCAGGAGGCCGCGGCGGTGCTGAACTATCGCGGCACGGTGCTGAACGCACTGCGCGAGGTCGAGGATGCACTTGTGGCCTACCGCACCGATCGGGCGCAGCGGGACAAGCTGGCGATGGCGGTCCGCGCGGGGGAGATGGCGTTGTTTCTGGCGCGTGACGCCTACACCCATGGGTTGCAGAATTTTCTCCAGGTGCTGGACTCCGAACGCACGCTGATCGGATCGCGGCAGCAGCTGGTGCAGGCCGATGTCACGCTGACCAACGACGTCGTGACGCTGTATGACGCACTGGGCGGCGGATGGCAGGAAGACTCCGGCGACAGCAAGCCACCTCCCATTGATCAGGCACCGCCGATAACGCCGGCTGCGGCCGATAGCCTGGCCGCCAGCCCACCTTGATGATCCATTTGGCGATGATCCGTTTGGTATAGTGACAATCCGCCCTGCGCCGGCTACCAGCAGTGTCCCGCACCGCCCGCCGCCACCCCGGCAGCCCAACGCGCCGGAATCTGGCTTGTAAAGGCGCGGACCGGATGGGTGTCCGGGACCGCCGCCTGGCCGGCAACTTGCCAGGATTGCCTGACATTGCAATGTTATAACTTGCAAACTCTCTGACGCGGCATTACATGCCGCAATTCACTGAAATAACAGACCGGAGGCTGAGCGCATGGCGCGCGTCACCGTTGAAGATTGCGTCCAAAGAGTTCCTAACCGCTTTGAACTTGTGCTGCTCGCAGCGCAGCGGGCCCGTAACATCAGCCGCGGCGAAGAATTGACGGTTGATCGCGACAACGACAAGAACCCGGTCGTCGCGTTGCGGGAAATCGCCGATGAGACGATCGAGCTGCCGCGGATCGAGCAGGATCTGATCAAGTCGTTGTCCCGCTCGCCGGAGCCGGAGCCAGCGGATGAGGAAGTGCTCGACCTGATCCCGACCGACCAGAACATCTTCGGCCTGCAGGACGTCGCGGCCGAGGAAGAGCAGGCCGGGTTGCCCGCCGAAGGAGCGGAAGAGCTCTCCCCAGACGACATCGAGGCGGCGATCGAGGCAGAACTCGGCGGCCGAGACGCGCGGTAGCCCCGCATGTTGCCCGGGGGCTTCGGCGGCGACATGAACCGGTCAGCGCCGACCCCCGCGCGGCTTGCCGGGGCGGCTGACGGGGTCGCTGAACTGGCTGAACTGCCTAAGCCAAACGGCCCCGCGGTGATCGGCCCTGGCGTTGTCGGCCCTGGCGTCATCGGCCAGTGCGTTCTGACCCGCAAGATCCTCGACTACGATCCTAAGGCAGATACAAGGCTGATCGACGCCGCGTACGACCTGGCCGAAAAGGCCCACTGCGCGCAGCGCCGCGAAAACGGCGATCCCTACTTCAGCCATCCTGTGGCCGTGGCCGACATCCTCGCCGGCTACCGGCTGGATGTCGCCTCCATCGCCACCGCGCTGCTGCACGATGTGGTCGAGGACACCACCTTCAAGCTGCAGGAGATTGAAAGCCGGTTCGGCAAGGAGATCGCCACGCTGGTCGACGGTGTCACTAAGCTGACGCGGCTGGAACTGCAGTCGGACCGCACCAGGCAGGCCGAGAACTTCCGCAAGCTGGTCCTGGCCATGAGCCGCGACATCCGCGTGCTGTTGGTCAAGCTGGCCGACCGGCTGCACAACATGCGCACCCTGCATTTCATTCGCGATCCGGAGCGGCGTAAGCGTACTGCCCGCGAAACGATGGAGATCTACGCGCCGTTGGCGGAACGGATTGGCATGGACGCGATCAAGACCGAATTGCAGACCCTGTCGTTCACCCAGCTTGAACCGGAAGCCTATGCCACCATCCAGGCCCGGTTGAACTTCCTGCGTGGGCAGGGGGCGGATGTCATCGATGACGTCCGGCGCGAACTGATCCAGGTCTGCCGAGAAGCCAGGTGTGAACCGATCGAGATCATGGGCCGCGAGAAATCGCCGTTCTCGATCTGGGAGAAGATGCACAGGCGGAACGTCGCCTTCGAGCAGCTGTCCGACATCATGGCATTCCGCATCGTGGTGCAGACCAAGGCGGATTGTTACGCGGCGCTCGGTGCGGTGCATTCGGCCTATCCGGTGATCGCCGGGCGGTTCAAGGACTATATCTCTACCGCCAAATCGAACGGCTACCAGTCGTTGCATACCGGGGTGACCCTGCGCGAGCCGCGCAATCAAAAGATCGAGGTGCAGATCCGCACCGCCGAGATGAACGACGTTGCGGAAAACGGCGTGGCCTCGCACTGGGTCTACAAGGCACCGGACAGGAAGGTCGATGGCAGCGACGTCCAGCGGTTCCGCTGGGTGCAGGATCTGCTGGAGATTCTGGACGACTCGGTGGCACCCGATGAGTTCCTGGAGAACACCAAGCTCGAACTCTACGCCGACCAGGTATTCTGCTTCACCCCAAAGGGGCAGCTTATCCAGCTGCCGCGCGGCGCGACCCCGGTGGATTTCGCCTACGCCGTGCACAGCCAGGTTGGCGACACTTGCGTCGGCGCCAAGGTGAACGGGCGGCTGATGCCGTTGCGCCACCATCTGGAGAATGGCGACCAGGTCGAAATCATGACCGCGCGGGGCGGCACGCCGTCGCCGCAGTGGGACCGCTTTGTCGTCACCGGCAAGGCACGTGCCCGTATCCGCCGCTTCATCCATCACGAGCAGCGCCAGCAGACCCGTGATGCCGGCCGGGTTGAGCTGACCAAGGCGTTCCGCCAGGCTGGCGTGGACGGATCCGAGAAGGCACTAGAACCGGCGATCAAGGCGCTCAAGGTCGCCTCGGCCGACGATCTGTATGTCGCCGTCGGCAATGGCAACCTGGTGGCCAAGGACGTGGTCCACGCCGCCTATCCCGAGCTACGGCAGGCGGCGCGCGCACCGCGGATCATCGCGCCGATGCTGCCGCGCGGCAAGCTTCTAGCGCGGCATGATCACGACATGCCGGTCACCGGCCTGGTGCCGGGCATGGCGTTCAGCTTCGCCGGTTGCTGCCATGCCGTACCGGGTGACGAGATTGTCGGCATCGTCGCCACCGGCAAGGGCGTCACCATCCACGGGCGGGAGTGTCAGACCCTGACCGCGTTCGCCGCCACCCCAGAACGGTTTATCGACGTCGACTGGAATTACGAGGCCGTCGGCAAAGCCGGCGCCGGCCAGAAGCAGCCCGCCTACACCGCTCGGATCAGTGTGATCGCGGCGAACGAGCCCGACGCTCTGGCCGAGATCTCGAACGCGGTCGCCAAGCAGGATGGCGCCATCACCAACCTGAAGATCATCAGCCGCCAGCAGGACTTCATTGAGGTTCTGGTAGATGTCGATGTTCGCGACGTCGCGCATCTGTCAAAGGTAATCGTCGGGCTGCGGGGGCTGAAGACGATCAAGGGCGTCGAGCGAGCAACCGGCGGATGATGGCGGCCTGGTGGCTCGTCCGGCGCTTGCTGCTCCCCCCGATCGCCACCGCGCAGCGGACTGGCGCCCCCCGCGTCACCCGATCGTTTCTGTCATGGCCGGATGGCTCGGCGCAGTCACCTCCGACAGGTCGCGCGCCATGATCCTCGGCATTGGGTCGGACATCTGCGACATTCGCCGCATCGAGAAAGCGATCGAGCGACATGGCGGGCGTTTTCTGGAACGTGTCTTCACCGAAACGGAGCGGCTGAAGGCGACGCGGCGGACCGAAAAGATCCAGGCGGCCACGTTCGCCAAGCGATTCGCGGCAAAAGAGGCAGCAGCCAAGGCGTTGGGTACCGGGTTCCGGCGCGGCGTGTTCTTTGCTGACCTGGGCGTGGTTAATCTGCCGGGCGGCCAGCCGACCCTGGCGATGGCCGGCGGTTCGGCCGAACGCCTTCGCGCGATCACGCCGCGCGGCATGACCGCGCAAGTGCATCTGACGATGACCGACGAATATCCTTATGCCTATGCTCAGGTGATAATCTCCGCGATCGCGGCGGACCTGACCGCGCTTGCTTGACAGCATACCGAGCCATGGGCTTGATCCGCCCGCTTTTCGCGGCCCACGCCACTGACCAGAGATTTGAAAGTCCGTTGCCCACATGGCGACCATCAAAGCCAAACCCCGGCGGCAGTCCAGCGCCTGGCTCGAGAACATCAAGACTATCATCTACGCCGCACTGATCGCTGTTGTCGTGCGGACAGTGGCCTTCGAACCGTTCAACATCCCGTCGGGCAGCATGATCCCGACCCTGCTGGTCGGCGACTACCTGTTCGTGGCCAAATACAGCTACGGTTACTCAACCTATTCGCTGCCGTTTTCCCCCGACCTGTTCTCCGGCCGGATCTTCGGCTCGCTGCCCAAGCGGGGCGACGTGGTGGTGTTCAAATACCCACGCGACACCTCGATCGACTATATCAAACGCATCATCGGGCTGCCGGGCGACCGCATTCAGGTCCGCCAGGGTCTGCTCTACATCAACGACCAACTCTGTCCACGCCAATCCGAGGGCGACTACCTGACCGATGACGACGGCATAAAGATGCTGAGAAAACTCTATGTGGAGACGTTGCCCAACGGCGTCAGACACGAGATCCTGAAGGAACGCGACGACGGCTGGGTCAACAATACACCGGTCTACCTGGTCCCGCCCGGTCATCTGTTCGCCATGGGTGACAACCGCGACAACAGTGCCGACAGCCGGTTCATGGATGGAGTTGGCTTCGTGCCGGTGGAAAACCTGGTCGGCCGAGCGGAAATCCTGTTTTTCTCGATTGATGCCGAATATCCGTGGTGGGAGTTTTGGCAGTGGCCGAGCGAAATCCGTTGGAGCCGACTGCTCAAGCCCATTCATTGAATGCGCCATGCCTTCGAAGTTATCCTGGGCCACGAGTTCAGGCATCCGGACCTGCTGCTGGAGGCGTTGACCCATCGTTCGGCCGCCTTGGGACATCGTGTCTCGGGACAAGGTCGCGGGCGAACCCACGCATCCAATGAGCGGCTGGAGTTCATCGGCGACCGGGTGCTGGGCCTGACCATGGCGGAATGGCTCGCCGAACGCTTTCCGCATGAGCAGGAAGGCGACCTGGGTCGGCGTCTAGCTTACCTGGTCTCGCAGCCGGTCTTGGTCGGCGTAGCGGAAACCGCGGGGCTTGGCGCGGCGCTCTCGGTGTCTCCCGGCGAGGCCAAGGCCGGCGTCGCCAAACGGGCCACCGTCCTGGCCGATGCGCTGGAGGCGACACTCGGCGCATTGTATTTGGATGGCGGACTGGATGTGGCGCGTCATTTCGTGCGGCGCGCCTGGAACGACGCGATGACCGAGCAGGCCGAGCCGCCAAAGGATGCCAAGACGGCGCTGCAGGAATGGGCGCAGAAGCGGGCTCTGGAATTGCCGGCCTACGAGGTGACCCAGCAATCCGGTCCGCCCCACGCGCCGGCGTTCACCGTTACCGTCTCGGTTGGCGCGCGCGACGCCAGCGGCACCAGCGGCAGCAAGCGCGCGGCGGAACAACTTGCCGCCGAGGCACTTCTTCGTCAGCTCATCGCATGACTGCACCGCCGCCGCAACGCTGCGGCTTCGTCGCCATCGTCGGCGCGCCGAATGCCGGCAAGTCCACGCTGATGAACCGCTTGACCGGCGCCAAATTGTCGATCGTTTCTCCGAAAGCACAAACCACCCGATTCCGCGTGCTCGGCATTCTGATGCGCGCTGAGTCGCAGGTGCTGCTGGTCGACACGCCCGGGATCTTCCGACCGCGGCGCAAGCTGGACCGGGCCATGGTCGCGGCCGCCTGGACCGGCGCGGCGGATGCGGACGTAGCCATGCTGCTGGTCGACGCTCGGGTCGGCGTGCGCGACGACGTGCGCGAAATCGCGCGGCAACTGGGCGCGTCCGGCCGACGCTGCTGGCTGGTGCTGAACAAAACCGACTTGGTGACACCGCCGTCGCTGCTGCCGCTGATCGACCTGCTCGGCACCCTGGCGCGGTTCGAGGAAACCTTCATGATCAGCGCCCAGACCGGCGATGGGGTGCGGCGCCTCGCCGATGCGCTGGCCGCCGTGGTGCCCCAGGGCCCATGGCTATATCCGGAAGATGACCTGACCGATCTACCGGACCGGCTGCTGGCAGCCGAGACAGTGCGCGAACAGATCTTCATGCAGACGCATCAGGAAGTGCCATACGGCGCAACCGTCGAAACCGAGTCGTTCAAGGACCGCAAGGACGGCTCGGTCCGGATCGAGGTCACCATCTACGTCGCCCGCGCCGGCCACAAGGCGATCCTGATCGGCGAGAAGGGCAGCAGGATCAAGTCGATCGGCGCCCGCGCAAGGCAGGACCTCGGCGCTCTTCTTGATCGGCCGGTGCACCTGTTCCTCAACATCAAGGAACGCAAGGGCTGGGACGAGGAAGGCGCCAGGCTGCGCGCGATCGGGCTGGAAGACCCGGGCAAGGCATAAGCCGGCGGGGGGCGGTCTGGCCGACCTGGTGCTGGCCGCCGATCTCGCCCCGCTCCAGCGGCGCCGCGCCGGACGCCGTACCTGCAAGCAACCGCGACAGGTTGATCCCACTCCCGCTCGACATACATGTGGTTCGAGGAGGAACCCCCGATGCGGCTCGCTATCTGCCTGATTATTCTTGCCTCTTTAAGCGGCTGCGGCGTCGTGGCGTTTCCGTTCCGCGTCACCGGCGACGCCGTGCAGGCGGTGCCGGTGGTCGGCAAGCCGATTGGCAAACCGATACATGCCGTGGGCGACGCGATCGACTGAACCATCGACAATCCGGCGAATCCGAAGTTGGGTCTCACCCGGTCACAGACACGCCCGAAAGGGCGACCTGAAACCGCGCCCAACGACCCATATGTTGCCATCCAACAACAGCGCATGACGGCCAGCCCTCATCCGGGGTAAAATGGCCCGATGGAATGGGACGCGCCCGCGATTATCCTCGACGTCCGGCCCTACGCCGAAGGCGATGCGGTGGCCACGGTGATGACCGAAGAGCACGGATTGCACCGCGGCCTGGCACGCGGCGGCGCGTCCCGCGGCCAGGCCGCGACCTGGCAGCCCGGTAACATGGTGCAGGTGCGGTGGACCGCCCGGTTGACCGACCAGCTCGGCGGTTTCAGCGGTGAAATGATCCACGCCGGCGCGGCGCATGCGATGCAGCAGCCGATCGCCCTGGCCATGCTGACTGCGATCTGCGCGGTGGCTCACGGCGCGCTGCCCGAGCGTGAGCCGCATCCGCGGATCTTCGGCGGCCTGCTGCGGCTGATACCGCGCCTGCCGCTGGGCGAGCCGACCTTGACCGAGGTCATCCTGTGGGAACTGGTGGTGCTGTCCGACCTGGGCTACGGCCTGGATCTGTCCGGCTGCGCGGTGACCGGCCGCACCGAGGACCTGGCCTATGTTTCGCCCCGCACCGGGCGGGCGGTGTCGCGCGACGGGGCAGGGGACTGGGCCGCCCGTTTGCTGCCCCTGCCGGGCTTCCTCACCGGGAACGGGCCGGCGGACCAGGCAGGCTGGCGCGACGGCCTGCGCCTGACCGGACACTTCCTGGCCCGCGACGCCTTCGGCCATCAGCATCGACCTCTGCCCCAGGCCCGCCGGATGCTATACGACCGGGTCTCCGCCCAAGCCGAAAAGGACGACGCGCCGCACCATGCCGGATGATCTGACGGGCCTCATCCAGGAAACCCACCTGAAGGACGCGCTGTCGGAGCGTTATCTCGCCTACGCGCTGTCCACCATCATGTCGCGCTCGCTGCCGGATGTGCGCGACGGATTGAAGCCGGTGCACCGGCGGCTGATCTACGCGATGCACCAGTTGCGCCTCGACCCCACCGCCGGCTTCAAGAAATGCGCCCGCGTCGTCGGCGACGTCATGGGCAAATACCATCCGCACGGCGACGCCTCGATCTACGACGCCATGGTGCGCATGGCGCAGGAATTCGCCGCCCGCTACCCCCTGGTCGAGGGCCAGGGCAATTTCGGCAACATCGACGGCGATAATCCTGCCGCCATGCGATACACCGAAGCCCGCCTGACCCTGGTGGCCCAGGCCATGCTCGCCGGCATCGACGAGGACGCGGTTGACTTCCGCCCAACCTACGACGGCGAAGAGTCCGAACCCATCGTGCTGCCCGGCGCCTTCCCCAACCTGCTCGCCAACGGCGCGGCCGGCATCGCGGTCGGCATGGCGACCTCCATCCCGCCGCACAACGCCGGCGAGATCTGCGCCGCCGCCATCCATCTGATCCAGCACCCCGCCGCCACCACGGCCGATCTGCTGCGCCACATGCCCGGCCCCGACTTTCCCACCGGCGGCGTACTGGTTGAGGACCCGGCGGCGATCCAGGCCGCCTACGAAACCGGCCGCGGCGGCTTTCGCTTACGCGCCAGGTGGGAGGTCGAGAAGGGCAAGCACGGCACCTGGTCGATCGTCGTCACCGAGATCCCCTATCAGGTGCAGAAATCCCGGCTGATCGAGCAGGTCGCCCAGCTCATGGAGGACAAGAAGCTCCCGCTGCTCGGCGATATCCGTGACGAAAGCAGCGACACCATCCGACTGGTGCTTGAACCGAAGACCCGCGGCGTCGAACCCGAGGTGCTGATGGAGACGGTGTTCCGCGCCACCGCGCTGGAAACGCGGTTCCCACTGAACATGAACGTGCTGGACGCGACCCGCACGCCGCGGGTGATGCCGTTGCAGCAGGTGCTGCGGTGCTGGCTCGATCACCGCCACGACGTGCTGGTAAGGCGCTCCAATCACCGGCAGGCCGCGATCGAGCGGCGGTTGGAGGTGCTGGACGGATACCTGCTGGTCTACCTCAACCTCGACGAGGTGATCCGCATCATCCGCGAAGAGGAGCATCCCAAGCCGCGTCTGATCGACCGCTTCAGCCTGTCCGACGTTCAGGCCGAGGCAATCCTGAACATGCGCCTGCGCAGCCTCCGCCGCCTGGAGGAGATGGAGATCCGCAAGGAGCACAGATCCCTGTCCAAGGAGCTCAAGGACCTGCGTGCCCTGCTGGCGAGCGACAAACTGCGCTGGATAAGGATCACCGAGGAACTCGAGGACACCAGCAGAAAATTCGGCCACGGGCCGCTGGGCGACCGCCGCACCGAGCTGGGATCCGCACCGGCGGCGGTCGAGGTCAACACCGATGCGTTCGTGGAACGTGAGCCGATTACCGTGATCCTGTCGGAGAAAGGCTGGATCAGAGCAGTCCGCGGCGCGGTCGCCGATCCGGCCGAATTGAAGTTCAAGGAGGGCGACAAGCTGCGGCTGCTGCTGCCTTGCCAGACCACCGACCGGCTGACCCTGTTGGCGACCAATGGCAAGGCGTTCACGCTGAAGGCAGCCGACCTGCCGCGCGGCCGGGGCGACGGCCAGCCGGTGCGCCTGCTGGCCGAAATGACCAATGAAGACGACCTCACCGCGCTGTTCGTCGCGGCCGAAGGAACCAGGTATCTCATTGCCTCCAACACCGGCCGCGGCTTTGTCGTGCCGGCGGCGGAACTGCTAGCCGAGCGGCGAACCGGCAAGCAGGTGCTCAACCTGAAGTCCAAGGAAGCAGCGGCGTTGTGCGTGCCAGCGAGCGGCGACCACGTCGCGATCATCGGCGAGAACCGGCGCCTGTTGGTGTTTCCGCTCGACCAGGTGCCGGAAATGGCACGCGGGGCGGGCGTGATCCTGCAGCGCTACAAGGACGGCGGCCTGTCGGACATGAAAATCTTCCGGCTGGCCGAGGGCCTGACCTGGCGGCTCGGCGACCGGATCCGCACGGAAACCGACCTGCGTCCCTGGCTGGCGGAGCGAGGCAGCAGCGGGCGGTTGCCGCCGAACGGCTTTCCCAGGACGCCAAAGTTCGGCTTATAGCCGCCTTTGCCAAGGCCGGTGTCCCCGGTTCAGGTTTCGGCCTCGCTGGTCGATTGTCTTTCGTCTGGCCGGTGCGGTTGAAGGCCCGGCAGCCGTCGGCTCACTCGATCTCTTCCAGACTGAACTGCTCGGCTTCCTCATCGTAGCTGAACAGTTCCGCATAGCGACCCCAGGAGATGACCACCCGCAGCGTGTCTTCGGCGTAGTCCGGCGACATGTGATCTTCCAGCTCATCGCGAAACCGCAGCGCCGACGCGCGGTGGTTCCAGCGCTCGTCCAGCACCTGACGGATCATGTTCACCAGCGGCACGTGCTGGCGCAGCGCATCGCCGAAGATCCGCTTGCGTTCGTCCGTGTCGGCCTCGACGAAACGGCGCCCAAGGTCGGTCAGCAGGATATCGCCTTCCTCCAGCACCGCGAACCGCATCATCTGCAGCGTCTCGCCCAGCGGCAGCAGATCATCGACCTCGTACTGCAAGGAGTTCGCCAGCGCCGGCAGATCCGCCCGGCCGTCATAGGGTTCGGTCGCCAGTGTCTCCATCAGTCCGGACATGATGTTGGTGCCGACCCGCGGCAGCGGGGTCGCCAGCGGCGAGACCGGCGCGGCGGTCGCCGCCTTCAGGTTGACCGCCGGGCGCCGCGTCATGATCCCATAGATGTCGTCCACCAGCTGGCGGAAATCCACGTCGAGCCGGTTGCGGGGATGCGCGAACGGCACCTTCAGCTCGTTCGCGACCCGACCGGGATTGGACGAGAACACCAGGATGCGGTCGCACATCAGCACCGCCTCCTCGATGTTGTGGGTGACCATCAGCACCGACTTCACCGGCAGCTTGCCGTCCATCCACAGGTCGATCAGGTCGGTGCGCAGCGTCTCGGCGGTCAGCACGTCCAGCGCGCTGAACGGCTCGTCCATCAGCAGCAGGTCCGGATGCACCACCAACGCCCGCGCCAGGCCAACCCGCTGGCGCATGCCGCCCGACAGCTCCTTGGGGTAGGCGTTCTCAAACCCGCCCAGCCCGATCATGTCGATCGCCGCCTCGGACAGCTCCTCCCGCCGCGCCCTGGCCACCCCGCGCGCCTCCAGCCCGATTTCCACGTTCTCCTGCACGGTCAGCCAGGGGAACAGCGCGAAGCTCTGGAACACCATGGCCACGCCGTCGGTCGGGCCGTTCACCTCGGTGCCACGCCACGTCACGCTGCCCGATGTCGGCTTCAGCAGACCGGACACGATCCGCAGCAAGGTGGATTTGCCAGACCCCGAACGCCCAAGCAGCGCGACGATCTCGCCTTCGTGCAAGGTCAGGTTCACGTCGTCCAGCACCACGAAATCGGCGTTGGCGTCCTTATGGTAGGCCTGCCGGCAAGATCTCACGTCGATCAGGCGAGGCCGCGTGGTGACCGCTGTATCCATGATGATGTTCCCTGATGACATTCCCCTGATGAGATTCCCCCGATGGATTCCCTCCGACTATCTCCCTTCGACAAGTTCCCTCAGGCCAGCGTGAGGCGGCGCTGCGCATAAGCGTACATGGGACGCCACAGGAAGCGATTGAACAGCACGACGAACGCCGACATCACCACCACGCCCAGCACCACGCGCGGCATGTCGCCACGCGCGGTCGCGTCGGCGATGTAGGCACCCAGCCCATGCGCCTGCAGCCGCGTGTTGCCCCAGGACGCCACCTCGGCGACGATGGCGGCATTCCACGAGCCGCCCGAGGCGGTGATCGCTCCGGTGACGTAATACGGGAAAATCCCCGGAATGATGACCTTGCGCCACCACAGCCAGCCGCCGATGCGGAAGTTGCTGGCAACCTCCTTCAGGTCGCCCGGGAACGCCGCGGCACCGGCGACGACGTTGAACAGGATGTACCATTGCGTGCCCAACACCATCAGCGGCGTCAGCCAGATGTCCGGGCTCAGGTGGAACGTGACGATGAAAACGACGAACGGCGGGAACAGCAGATTGGCCGGAAACGCCGCCAGGAACTGCGCGATCGGCTGCGCCCGCCTGGCCCACACCGGGCGCAGGCCCAGCCAGACGCCGATCGGCACCCAGATCAGGCTCGCCAGGATCATCAGCACGACCACGCGCAGCAGGGTGATCATTCCCAACCCGACCGCCTGACCCACATCGCCCCAGCTCAGGGTCTGCACGGCGAACAGCGCCAGCCGCCACAGCGCGATCCCGGCCAGCACCAGCAACACCGCGATCCAGCCGACATCCACCGCCCGCGAAGGCCGCGACGGCGTCATCGCCCGGGCCCGTCCGGCGAACGACAACGGCATCCCGCCCAGGAATGCGGCCGCGTCACCCACCAGCTCACCCACGAACTTCAGCAGCCGCGTCCGCCGCATCAGGCGCAGCATCCACGGGTCCGACGCGGTCGCCCCGGCGGTCGTCTCGAACCGAAACTTCGCCGACCAGGCCACCAGCGGGCGGAACAGCAACTGGTCATACAGCAGGATCACCACCAGCATGGCCAGGATCGCCCAGCCGACCGCGACGAGGTCCTGCTTCTCCAGCGCCAGAGCCACATACGATCCGATACCAGGCAGCTTCCAGGTGTTGTCGCCAACCGACACCGCCTCCGCGGCCACCACGAAGAACCAGCCGCCGGACATCGACATCATGGTGTTCCACACCAGACCGGGGGCGGCGAACGGCACTTCCAGCCGCCAGAATCGCTGCCACGCCGTCAGGTGGAAGCTGATCGAGGCCTCATACAGGTCCGCCGGCACCGTCTTCAGCGACTGGTACATGCTGAAGGCCATGTTCCACGCCTGACTGGTGAAGATCGCGAAGATCGCCGCCAGCTCCAGCCCCATCACCCGGCCAGGGAACAGGTTCATGAAGAAAACGACGGTGAACGTCAGAAACCCCAGGATCGGCACCGACTGCAGCACATCCAGCAACGGCACCAGCAGTAAGGCCGCTCGGCGGCTTTTGGCCGCGGCGGTTCCGTAGGTGAAGGTGAAGAACAGTGACGCAGCCAGGGCCGCGAACATCCGCGCCGTGGTGCGCAGCGCATATTCCGGCAGATGCGTCGGATCCAGGGTGATCCCGATGGCGCCCGGCGCATTGATGCGGGTCATCGTGCCCTGCGCGACGTGCCCGACAGCCGCCAGCACGCCGATGACGCACACGAAGGCCACCACGTCCCACACGTTGGGCAGGCGCCATCCGGCCGCCATCGAGGGAAGGGTCGTGGCTGACATATCGCTGGAAGATCATGTCCGTTTGGGGTTGCGTGCGCGTCCTGTTACCCTGCGGCCGGAATGCTGTCACGCGCCAATGGCGTTGCCGTTGTGCGACAATGCAGGCGGGTGCGTGGTCGCGGGACGCGCGGCACGGGTCTCGGCGCGGCCAGGCAGGCGTGTGGCGCGACTTCCATCCAGAGCCGGCACCCCGGTCGCTGACAGAGGCGTGCGGCAACCCACAGGAGCATTGAACAACACCGCCTCATGTTCCCGGTGCGAGCGCTCGATACCGCCAGCTACAAGATCGCGGCCCTCTGCGAGGCGGCGCTTAAGGCGGCAGAATAGGGGCTGACCGGCAAGAACCCGGCGCCCCGACCGGCGGCGGCGGACTTGTCATGTGCTGACGTTATGCGGTCAGACCCGCCGCGTCGGCTGAGGTGGCCGTCATCGGCCACTTCGCCTTAGCCGCAATTCCCCAATCCTCGGCAATGCGGTCGCCCTCAAAGCAGTAGATCGCTACTGCCGACAAATACACGGGCCTACCGTCCTTCTTGCCAGAGAAAAGCCACCGGACCGCGACCTTGTCGCCTTCTTCCACCATGTCGAGAGCATCGATCCGGGCGCTAGGCACGTGCTCGGCAAGCGACCGCAGCATGTCCCGCGCACCACTATGACCGGACCGAAGGCCGCCAAGCGAGGGATCATGCAACTCGAAGTCTTCCGTGAACCATTCAGGGATGTGGTCAATGTCTCCGGCGGACATTGCTTCCGCGATTCGTAGGAGAACGGCCTTCCTCGATGACATACAGCGCTTCCTCCCAGGGTGAAGTCATAGTGTCGGTTGCCAGATAACTAAGGGCTCCGCTGTCGCGCCCTGCAAGAGTTTTGATTTGAGGCAGGCGATGAGGTGAGGTTCACCGAAACGAAGACAAAGTTTCCGAAATTCAAGAGATTCGGGCTTAGTAGAAGACATGTTCATAACAAAATCGTAACGACATCAAGGCCACCTATCCCGCCGTTTATGGACGCCAGACATATTCAATGTTTGGCAGCCTGTTCACGCGGTTGATACCGACGGCTCCGGGAAGGAATCCTTGTCGGAGATAGAAGGCGGCGGCTTTGGTGTTGCGTTGGAGAGTGGTCAGCCTCAGCCCCGATGGGCAAAGCTCCTTGGCGACGCCAATGAGCATTTCTCCAACCCCATAGCCCTGATGAGCCGGATCAACGAATATCTGTTCCAGTGAGCCCAGACTGACGTTGATGGCGGTGAAACCCGTAATCGTCGGGCCAAGGGTGGCAACGCGACAGACGCACCTTGCGGCGATATCATCCCTAAGTCGAGGTAGCCACGCGTCGTACGGCATCGGATGCGACAAATCCGGAAACGCTGCGTGCCAAGCCCGAAACCAAATATCGGCCGTGTCGGCAAGATCGGCTTCACGTAGGTCCCGAAGTTCGTAGCCTGTCAGCGCCATTCAACGCGTCATCCTTTACCCTTCACCGCGGTCATAAATCGGGCATCCCTGCACCATGACCAGCAGAGGCGAAATTGCCGCCTCAGGCATACGCCTCGCTCCCGCAGATCTGACCATGCGGCAGTCAGCGATCGGGTTGCCACTCCGGGTGGTGCGGCACGTCCTCGCCATCTGTAAGCCACGGCACATCATGCGATGTCCAGATGTGCATCGCCGGCCGCGTGCCCGGATCATCGTCTAGTGTCGCCACCCGCAGAATAACATGCGGCTGTGCCGGTCGCTCGGCCAGCAGGTGCGTGCCGCACACCGAGCAGAAGTGCCGCAGCTTGCCGGGTGAGGACTCGTAAGCGAATAGTTTTTCCTCCCCTGTTCGCCAGCGGAAGTGCTCGCGCATAACGCCCGCTGTGGAGGCATAGGCAGCAGCATGGGCTTTGCGGCAAGTCACGCAATGGCAATGCGCGATAGGCATATCGAGCTGGTCCACCTCATATCGCACGGCCCCGCACAGGCAGCTTCCCTGTATGCCCATTTTCTCCCTCGTTTATATAGCGCAGAGCAAACGCCGCCACCGTGAAAGCCCTACGATAATTGTGCAGGGAGGTCACGCCGGGATTAACCGACCAGAACCCGGTCCTGTGCCAGCGCTGCAAAAGCCAAGTATTCTGACCAACCTTGATTTAGGCTCTGATTGACGATGGCATGGCATCACGTCTAACCTCATTTCATGAGTGGCCTTTACCTCCCTACCGCGAATCGACGTCGTCGCTGCCATCTTGCGGCGGCTTTTGCGGCTGCGTGCAGAGAGGCGCCCTATCGGGTAAGGATCGTTCCCTAAGGCGATCTGCCCCGCTCCCGCCTTTAGCCCGCGCTTCGGAACCTCCGCAGCCTCCGCTTCGGGGGTTTTTCTTTGTCCGTCGCACAGGAGACGATCGTGCAGAATAAGCCGTCACCATCGGAGAGTCTGTCCTCCCACACACCTCTGACTGATATGATCCGTACAGGATTGCGTCGCGCAACTCCGGCGGACGCCACAGCGGTCCGCGATCTAACGCGGGCGGCTTATGCCAGGTGGGTGCCTGTCATCGGCCGGGAGCCGGGGCCGATGAACTCCGACTATCACTTGGCCGTTCGCGACCACATGGTGGACCTGCTGCATGTTGGCAGCGAACTAGCGGCGCTAATCGAGATGCGGCCCGAAGTTGACCACCTGCTTATTGTGAACGTCGCGGTGTCACCCGCACATCAGGGTCATGGCTATGGCCGTGCTTTACTGGGCCACGCAGAAGAACTCGCCCGATCGCTCGGACTAGAGGAGGTGCGCCTCTACACGAATGGCAGCTTTACCGACAACATTAGGCTCTATAAGCACGTCGGATATCGAGTTGATCGTGAGGAAGTTCACCCCCAGTTTGGCCCAACCGTATATATGAGCAAGCGTCTCCCTCCGGTCTCACCGCCTCCCCTGGCCGACAGCCGGGGAAAAGAGGATGAGCGATCCAATGAGGATGTGGACCCTCAATAGTCTCTTCCACTCAAAACTGATTTTCGTGCATATCTCAAAACTTTCAGGCGCCTTTCTCAACCCATTATATCAAACGGTTAAGGTGCCCGTAAGCTATGACCGAATCAGGACCCCAAAACCCGCCGCCCCGGGTGCGTCCTCGAAAACCACCGCAATGAGCAGAACCTCCAAACTGGACGCGAGATCGTTCGCGGATTTGTGGCGGGCGCCAAAGGGAAACACGTCCTTGAACGCCCACGAGATCAGGGTCAGGATCCGCCGCGGCGCGGGGGATTGCTCGGTCGGGTAGTGCGGAGTCATCCGAAACACCGAAACCATAATCGGCATCAGGATTCCCACCGGCCGCCGGGACCTCAGTACCGTCTCCCCTCTCTGCCAACCGCCTGACCGGGCGCACCCACAAATCACCGGCGGCTCGGATCAGCCGACCACCCTCGCCGCCTGACCCTGCGTTTTGAGCAGCGCAACCGCCCGCCTGTCGAAGGACACAAAGCTTTCCCCACCGAGCCATTGCCCTTCGAAGGCAATGAGGCCGTCGGCAAAGTCTCCACCCGCATCGAGCACGGCTAGTCCGAACTTTGCTGTCTTTTTGACGCAATCCGTTGATATAACTCGATACTTGGTCTGCTGCCCTGTCTACGCCGCTGCCAATTCGACTCCCAGAAGGCTGAACGCCCGGCGCTGCACTGGCGTTGGGGTTGTTTGCACGGTCAGCATCTTCTGTCCCCCGAAGCAGACGGTGTTGCGGGTCAGTGTCGCCAGATCACCCAGCAAGGTGCGGAAGCTATGCACCGGCTGGGCGCGTGAGGGGTCACCCTCTCCAACCGCGACGACTTGGGTCGAGGCCTTACGCTGAGCCGCCTTGGACCCCTTGGCCTTGGCCACCGGTGAAGTCCGCTCGGCTTTGGCCGACGCGCGGTCATGGTCGTCGAACAGCATCGGCGCCAACGGCTGACGCATGTGCCACTCGAGGTAATACGCCAGCATGCACAGCAGCACATGCGCCCGCACCCGCGGCGCGGTCCAGTGGAACACCGGCCGCAGTTCCAGGTCGACCGTCTTGAGGCAACGGAACGCCCGCTCCACCTGGGCCAAGGACTTGTAGGCCCGCACCGTCCCCGCGGTATCGATCTGCTCGGCCGGGAGGCCGGTGCGCAGCACGTAAAAGCCATCGAACCGGGCTTCTTCGGCGATGGCGTCGGCCTTGCGGGTGAAGCCGAACGCATCATCGGTGATGGTCAACTCGAAGTGCTTGGCCATCTTGCGCTTACCTAGGACAGCGCCGACCGCCTGGCCGATTTTCCCGGCCCCGCGCAGCGGGTTCTTCGCGCGCCTCACGCGGGCCTGGAGCTTGCTCAGGTCGGTCTCGGTGAGCGCCAGCAACTCGTCGCGCTTGCGCTGGCGTTCCGCCGCCAGCAGTGGGTTCTTGCACACCACCAGCCGTTCACCAGGATAGTCTGGACTGCTGATCTCGGCCATATCGCGGGTGTCGAACAGGGAAAATTGCAGCTGCCCGGTTTCCGCCAGTTGCCGGATCGCCGGGGCACGCAGCGCGGTGATCCAATCAAGTCCGGCGGGGCGGAGGGCTTGTTCGATCCGTGCGGCGGTGATCATGCCGCGATCACCGACCATCACCACGTGGCGCAGCCGGAAGCGCTGCTTCAGCTTGGTGATCTGCGCCGCCACGGTGGCCGGATCGGCGGTGTTCCCCTCGAACACCTCAACCGCCACGGGGCACCCATCCGCGGCACACAACAAACCGATCACCAGTTGCGGCCGGTCACCACGGCTGTCGCGGCTGTAGCCGTGATGGGCCAGAGGGCAGCAGCGTCCTTCCAGGTAGGTGGAGGTGACGTCGTACAGCACGAGCGTGCCGTTCTTGAGATGGCGGCGTGCGAGCTGGTTTTCGATGAAGCTTTGCTCACTGCCGAGCCAGTCAAGGGTGGTGTAGATTTCGCGCGCGGTGACGCAGCCGAGGCCAAAGGTTTCACCCAAAGAATGGCGACCGAGCACGCGAGGGAGGTTGGCGGTGGCGGTATCGAGCATGCGTGCGGTTGCCAGTTTGGCCGCCGGGTCGAGCCGCCTGGCGACGATCAGCGCCAGCGCCAAATCGCGGCGGCGTTGCAGCGCCCGGCGGGGCAGCAGGTCGTCGAGACCGATGCGCCGCGCCGTGGCCAGCGCCGCGAGCACGTGGCCATGCGGCAGCGAGCGGCGGATCTCGAAGCCGTTGTCACCAACCGGGGCGAGCGGGTCGCCACGCAGGGCGGCCCGCAAGGTGTCAATGCGCTCGGCCGGCAGCTTGGAGAGATTGGCGAGCGTGCGGTTCTTGACCTTGCCGTCCTCGCGATAGGTCTCTCGTAGAAGATAGGACGGACGGGCGTTGCGGTTTGGGACTTTGGCGATGTGCATGAGGCATCGAATCAAACCGATTCGGCCTGTGTCAAGAAGAATATCGTCACTCGCTTGACTACATGTTGGGTAGGTTTCTATTATAATCAAACAGATGGTTCAAAAACCGGGTAAAGTTCGGGCTAGACCGGCATCGACCGCCGGCCGGTTCACCGCGGCGTTTCCCGCGTTCAGAAGCGCTTGCAAGGCCGCGTGAATGTCCTTTTGACCAAGGCCGTAAACCCGGCGCAGCACCCAAACGAACTCACAGAGGCAGGGCAGGGGGATGGCAATGAGTTGCGCATTCTTCAGCAGCCGGGTGGCGGCCACGGCTTCCTTTGCGTCGTCGCGCATGACGGCCCGGATCAGGATATTCGTATCGACCGTGATCCTCATTCCTCCCCGGCCCAACCGGCAGCCGCCGCCGCGTCGATTTCATCGAGCCTGGCTACCTTTCTCGTCTTGCCCGCGAGCAGGCCAAGGAACCCATCTATCGTGGCCGGTGGCTTCGCCGCACGCAGCGCGACACGGCCATCCGGCAGCTTGTCCAACGCGATTTTCTCCCCCGGCTTGATCCCGAGGTGATGCAGCACATCCTTGCGGAAGGTGACTTGTCCCCGTGCCGTCACGGTCAACGTCGTCATGCCGGTATCTTCCCATCTCGGACAAACAGTAATGCATTTTTACATTACTGTCATGGGTGGTAGACGATGGGCCAGACTGATCGTGTCGGCTTCACGGGCTCAAATGACGCGGAACCGACTGTCATCGCGAGGCGCATCAGCGCCGTGGCGATCCCGTGCAACCTGAGCACGCGCGGCCGGAATGCCTCGCAATGACGTCACCACACACAGCCACCGACAGCGCCCCATCACCCCCGGTTGCGCGTGACCAACCGTCCAGCCCGCGCCTCGGTTGCCCCATCCCCGAACACATACGTCGACTGGCCATTCACCCACGTCTCCAGGATACCCTCGGCCGGCCGCGTCGGGTCGTCATAGGTGGACGCGTCGCGCACTGTGGCGGGATCGAACAGCACCAGGTCGGCATAGGCACCCTCGCGGATGATGCCGCGATCCACCATGCCGAACACCGACGCCGTATGCCCGGTCATCTTGCGGACCGCGTCTTCCAGGCTGAACAGCTGAAGGTCGCGGGCATAGTGGCCTAGCACGCGGGGGAAGGTGCCCCACAGGCGCGGATGCGGGTAGGAATCGTGCGGCAGTCCGTCGCTGCCGATCATCGCCAGGCGGTGCGCCAGGATGCGCTGCACATCCGGCTCGTCCATCTGGAAATAGATCGCCCCGGCGGGGGTCAGCCGCTCAGCCGCCAGCCTCGGGTCGAGATCCCATTCCTTGGCAATGTCTTCCAGCATCCGCCCGGCGAGTTCCGGATGCGGCACCGACCAGGTGATCTGCACCGGCACGTCCTCGCGCAGCCGGTGCGGCATCAGCACCGTCGACCCCGCGGCATAGGGGTAGATATCGAAAGCGACCTTCTGGCCCGCGGCACCCTGCTCGATCAACGGCAAGGTCTCGGTGCTGCGGCCGAAATTCTCCGGCATCGAGCACTTGTGGTGACTGATCACCACCGGGACATCGACCGACCTGCCGATCTTCAGCGTCTCCTCGATCGACAGCAGCACATCGTTCGCCTCGTCGCGCATGTGCGTCACGTACAGCCCGCCAGTGGCGCGCAAGGCGTCGGCGACCGCGATCACCTCGTCCGTCGGCGCCATCATGTTGGGCGGATAATACAGGCCGGTGGAAAAGCCCGAGGCGCCCTCGGCCAGCGCCTGGCGCAGCCGCGCCTGCATCCGCGCCGCCTCGCGGTCGGTGGCGGCGCGCTGGGTGTCGCCATTCATCGCCTCGACACGCAGCGACATGTGGCCGATCAGCGCGTAGGTGTTCACCGGCGACGGATCGCGCGCCAGCCGGTCGGCATATTCTGCGAAGCTGTCGAAGGCGAACCAGCTGTCATCGCCCAACAGGTCCAACGGTGGCGGCGGGCGCGACGTCATCCGCACCGGCGACAGGGAGATGCCGCAGTTGCCGACGACAACCGTGGTGACCCCCTGCGACATCTTGCACAGCATGCAGTCCGGCCCGCACAGCACCGCCCGGTCATCATGCGTATGGGCATCGATAAAGCCCGGCGCCAGCGCCATCCCGTCGGCATCCACGTCACGATCCGCTTCCGCCGCGCCAAGCTCACCGACCGCGACGATCCGATCGCCGGTGACGCCGACATCGGCACTGACACGGGGGCTTCCCAGGCCATCGAAGACCGTCGCATTTCGGATGATCAGATCGCAGCGTCGCGCCATGCTTGTTCCGTCCGTCTCGTTCGTGGAATAGAGGCCTAAGCTTAAGCGGAGCCCGACGCCATGACCATCGCCGATCTGTGTCTTCTCGCGGCCGTCATCCTGACGATCGCCGCGATCGCGCCGGCCAAGCTGAATGGCGCGCGCGAATACAACAACGCCTATCCGCGCGATCCCGGCTTCTACACCGCGGGCCTGCGGGCGCGCTCGCAGGGGGCCCATCTGAACGGCTACGAGGCCTTCCCGTTTTTCGCCGCCGCGGTCATCCTGGCCGAGATGCGCGGCGTGCCACAGCCCGCGGTGAATGCCCTGGCGGTAGCCTTCATCGTGGCGCGCATCGGTTACGTGGTGCTGTACCTGACCGATCGTCCCAGACTGCGTTCAATGGTCTGGTCGGTCGGCTTCGCCTGCAACCTGATGATCTTCTTTTCGCCGCTTCTGCGATCGTGATCAGCAACAGCGTGGATCATCGGCTGCCGGAACGGCCGCTGCATTCAGCCTCGCCCGGTCTGCGTGGCGGCCGCGTCCAGTGTGCCATCTGCGGCGACCACGACGCGATACAAGGCGCGGGCGTTGGCCGGCGACACCAGGCCATCCCGCACATCGCGGGCCACCAGGACAGGGTCGCGTTCGGTAGGCTCGCCCATGCCGGCACCGCCCGGCAGTTCCAGGATCAACCGTTCTCCATCAGGAATGACCTGGAAGCCCTTGGTGCGCAGCAACCCGCCGCTCTTCTGCGCGACCCGGCCGGGGGCACCGTCCAGCCCACCTTCGCGCCCTTTCGGCGCATTGGCGATGCGGTCGAAACTGGCGTTCACCGCGAACTCAAGGTCGCCCTTGGTAGCGATTTCCATGATCTGACCCACGCCGCCGCGGGTCCGCCCGGCACCCCCTGAATCGGGTTTCAGTTCCTTCCGCCACAGGATGATGGGCGCTACGTTTTCGGTCGCCTCCACCGGCATGGTGCGGACCCCGGATGGAAAGGCGGTGGCGTTCAATCCGTCTTGCCGCGGACGCGCCCCGGTGCCGCCCGAGTTGAAGGTGATGATCTCGAAGTCCCCGATCACCGGCTTGTTGCCCCGAGCCTGGCCAGAGATCGCCCCGCCGCCACGCAACGGCGGGTTCCACAGCGCCGACGCCCCCTCGGCGGTCACCCGCTCCGGCACCGCCTGGTGCAGGCAGCCCATCATCAGGTCCGGCAGAAGATGGCCGATGACGTGACGCACCGAGACCGGGTAGGGACGCGGCGCGTTCAGGATGCACCCCTCCGGTATCTTCATCCGGAACGGCGCCAGCGAGGCCCAGTTGTTCGGGATCTCCGGCGCCACCACGCATTTCAGCCCGAAGCACGAATAGGCTCGGCAATACGCTGGCGGAACATTTATCCCGCGTGAGGACAGGCCGGATGTGCCGGCGAAGTCGACCTCGATGCCGTCGTCCAGGATCCGCATCGATGCGGCCAGACGCACCGGTTCCTCATAGCCGTCGGAGTAGATTTCCGCCGCGAAGACCCCGCGCGGGATCCGCCCGATCTCCACCAATGTCGCTCGATGGGAACTGTCGAAGATGAAGCTGGCCAGCGGGTCCAGGCTGCTCATCTCGAACTCGTTCATCATCTCGACCAGTCGCTTGGCGCCGGCGTCGTTGCAGGCGCACAGCGAGTAGATGTCGCCCTCCAGTTCCACCGGCAGGCGGGATCCGGCCCGCATGAAATCGAAGAAGGTCTCGTTCGGTTTGCCCCGGTCGAAGCATTTCACGATCGGGATATACATGCCCTCTTCGTAGACCGACCGGCCCTCAGGCCCCATGCCCAGGCCGCCAATGTCGATCACGTGGGCCGTGTTGGCGAACAGACCGACGATCGCCCCCTGGTGAAACGCCGGAGTGACCACCGTCAGGTCATGCAGGTGGCCGGTGCCAAGCCACGGGTCGTTGGTGATGTAGTGGTCGCCGGGTTGCATCCCGGCGGCCGGAAACTTCTTCAGGAAGTGGCCGACCGATTCCGCCATCGAGTTGACGTGGCCAGGCGTGCCGGTGACCGCCTGTGCCATCATCCGTCCCCGCAGGTCAAAGATGCCGGCCGACAGGTCCCCAGCCTCGCGCACGGTGGTGGAGAAGGCGGTGCGGATCATGATCTGCGCCTGCTCCTCGACCACCGCGATCAGACGGTTCCACATGATCTGGCGATGGATCTGCGCGAGAGCGTCTGTTTCAAGGGACATGGGTCAGCCTGACTGATGAGGGATTGATCGTACAACACTTTGGCATGGCGCGAAGCCGGCGGCGACCCCATCACATCGCTGGAGCGCGATCGTTTGAGGTTGAACCGACCTCAAACGTGAATCGCCCTCTCAAACAAAGCGAGCTGGAGCCTGATTGCTTCAACCTGAAGCTATTAGGCTCTAACGGTCCGCGGATGCCGCGGTCTTCCCACGTGGGCTCGCCGACCGAGAGACCGGCCCCTCCGCCATCGACGGCTCGACGGCGAGTGGCCGGACCACCGGCCCGATTTATTTTCCTTGAATTTTCCCTGCTGACAGCTTCAAAGTCCAGTTCTGTGCAAACAGGCGAAGGGCGGAGAAAACCGCCCCAGCGTTTACGGGAGCAACACGTAAGGCGGGCGGCACGTCAAAGTGCGGCTGGCTTGGAACCGCGAGTTCTATGATACGAAATAGCAACTAAACCCACGACTTCGCTGGTTCCCTCACTTCGCACCGCCGTCCGGGCCTTGTTCAAGTCCGGGAGGACAGCATGCCAATACCCAGGGACACCGCCGGCAACGTGCTCGGGCGGACGCTCGATGATATTCCCTTCTCCGCCTACCATCTGCTGCTTATCCTGGCGCTCGGCACGGTCGGGTTCATCGAGGGCTACGACCTGGCCCTCGGCGGGTCGCTGATCGTGCTGGCCAAGGAACCGCTGCGTCTCACCCAGACCGACATCAGATGGCTCGTCGCCGGACCGACCTTCCTGGTCGTTATTGGCGGCTTCACCGCCTCGGCACTGTCCGACCGGTTGAGCCGCAAGGTCATCATGCAGATCGGCGTCGTCATCAGCACGCTGTTCACGCTGCTGATCCCCCTGGCGCAGAACGTCGAGCAATTGATCATCCTGCGCCTGATCACCGGCATCGGACTGGGCTTCGCGATCCCGGCGCCGTTCCCGATCGCCGCCGAACTGATGCCGGCGCAGCACCGGCGAACCTACGGCGGAATCTATGAGGTCATGCTGGCCAGCGCCTTCACGCTGCTGCCGTTCATCGCCTTTCTGTTGGCCGGCAACCCACTCGGTTTCCGCTTGATCGCGCTTCCCGGCGGCCTGGCGTTGGGCGTGGTGCCCTTGCTGGTGCATTACGCCATTCCGGAAAGTCCACGCTGGTATCTGCGCCGAGGCGAACCGCAGGCCGCTGTCGATACCGTGAACCTGATGATCAGGCGGTGCGGCAACCGTGTCCCGCCGCTGACCCTGGCAGCGCTTGGTCCCTTACGCACACTCGGTCGAACGGAACTACCGCGGTTCAGGGCGTTGTTCCGCCCGGGACAACTGCGGTGGACGGTGATCGGCACGCTCAGCGGCGTCAGCGCCAGTACCGCCTATTATACCTGCGCGATCCTGCTTCCCAAGGCGCTGGTGGACCAGGGCAGCGCCGTCGCATTGAGCTTTGGCCTGAGTTCCGTGCTGTTCATGGCCAGCATCCCGGGCAAGCTGTTCACCGGCTATCTGATGGAGATCATTGGACGCCGCTGGACGATGACCTACTCCCTGGCCGGGTCGCTGCCGGGGATCTGCCTGATGGCGGCAGCCCATTGGACCGGGCCGGCCGCCCCGGTGGTGTTCATCGCCGGCGCCCTGATCACCGGCTTTACCGTGCTCTCGGCCTTCCCGTGCACGCGGGTGTACTTATCCGAACAGTTCCCGACCGAACTTCGGGGACGAGGTCATTTCTTTGGAGAATCATCCGCGCGGCTGATCGCCGGGGTGCTGTTCCCGCTGTTCCTGGAACGCTACACCGCATCGCCGGTGGTGTTCTTCGGCACCCTGCTGGCGGTGGTCGCGATCGGGGCCTTCGTCCCGCTGCTGTTCGGGCGCGAGACGGTGGGTCAATTGGAAACAGTCTCGGAGGATGTCGGCCTGGCGGCGTGATAGATCCAGGCCGAGCGTCTCGGTCGCGAACAACTGACCAATGGAAAGCGCCCGATCGGCGCCCGCCCGATCGTCAGCGCTCCCGGACCATCTCGATATACCCCAGTCCGTTGACCCTGGCACGCCAACCGGGGCCGATCAGCGTGGAGGTTTCGTCCTCCGCGACGATCGCCGGGCCAGCCAGCGTAACCCACGGCGCCAGCGAGGTTCGGTCGTATACTGCCCACGACGAGACCTCGCCCGTCGTGGTATCGCGCACCGGTTGCCCGCGGATCGCAGCCGCCGGCGTGCCGGCGATCCCGGGATCACCCGCCGGAACGGAAACATCTTCGATCACCGTCGTCACCACAACCGCGTAGCTCATGATCTCGACGTCCGACCCGGGCACCGGGCGATCGAAAAACCGGGCGTAGGCCGCATCGTATCGATCGCGGATCAGCGCGATGTCCGCCGACCCCAGGACATGGTTCGGCAGCGGAACCGGGATCTCGTGGCCTTGCCCGACATAGCGCATATACGCCGTGCGGGTTTCCACCACCGGCGCGCCGAAGCTGCCTTTCGCCACGGCCTGCTCCGCCTCGTGCCGCATCTGCGCCAGCAGGTCGTTCACCGCCGCCACGTCGAAGCTCGAGAACCGCTGATACAGGCTGCGCACCACCTCATATCCGACCGGGGCGCGTAGGAAGCCGATGGCGCTGCCGACACCGGCGCCGGACGGCACCAGGACGCGGTTGATACCGACCTTCTCCGCCACCCGGCAGGCATGCACCGGGCCGCCGCCGCCGAACGCGATCAGCGTGCGTCCGTCATAGCTCTTGCCGGACTCGATCGCGTGCACCCGCGCCGCGTTGGCCATGTTCTCATCAACCATCTCGACCACGCCCAGCGCCGCGAGCTCCGCCGTCAAGCCCAGCGGTGCGCCAACGTCGGCCAGCAAAGCCTGGTGCGCCGCGCCGGCGTCCAGCTGTATCGACCCGCCGGCGAAACGGCCCGGATCGTAACGACCCAGCGACAGATTGGCGTCCGTCACCGCCGGATGCGCGCCCCCACGACCGTAGCACGCCGGCCCCGGATCGGCGCCCGCACTCTCGGGCCCGACGCCGATCCGCCCCATCACATCGACATGTGCGATCGATCCGCCACCGGCGCCGATCTCGACCATCTCTATAACCGGAATCCTTAGCGGCAGACCCGATCCTTTGCGGAATCTGCCAACCCTGGCGACCTCGAAGCTGCGGGCGGTTTGCGGCTTGTAGTCGTCGATCAGACAGATCTTCGCCGTCGTGCCGCCCATGTCGAACGACAACACGCTGCGCAGCCCGCACTCCCGCGCGATATGCGCCGAGAAGATCGCCCCGCCGGCCGGCCCGCTTTCGACCAGCCGGATGGGGAAGCGGCAGGCCGTCTCGATCGTCGTCAGCCCGCCGCCGGACATCATCAGGAACAGCGGCGCCGCCGCGCCGGCTTCATGCAGCGCCGCCTCCAGCCGGCGCAGGTAGCGCGCCATCATCGGTTGCACGTAGGCGTTGGCGACGGTGGTGGAAAAGCGCTCCCATTCCCGCATCTCCGGCGAGACCTCCGATGACAGCGACACCCCGATCTCCGGCCAGGCGTCGTTCAGGATCGTCCGGATCCGGTGTTCGTGAACCGGATTGACAAAGGCATGCAGCAGGCCGACGGCGATACTCTCGACCTTTTCCCGCCGCAGCAGCGGGATCAGTGCCTGCACCGCGGCTTCGTCCAGCGGACGCAGGACATTGCCGGCATTGTCCAACCGTTCCGCGACCGGCAGACGCAGATATCGCGGCACCAGAGGCTCCGGCAGCACGATGTTCAGATCATACTGATCGTAACGACTCTCGTTGCCCATGGCGATGACGTCACGAAAACCCTCGGTCGTGATCAGCGCGGTGCGCGCACCCTTGCGCTCGATCACCGCATTGGTCGCCAGCGTGGTGCCGTGGATAATGAGTTCGATATCGCTCGGCGCGATGCCAGCCGCCCGAATAATGCCGCGAAACCCTTCCATCACCCCCTGCTCGGGCGCCGTCTGGGTGGTCAGCACCTTGGCGGTGGTGCGGTTGCCGCCGGCCTCCAGCGCGAGATCGGTAAACGTGCCGCCGATATCGACGGCAAGATGGGCAGACTTCATCCGGTTCCTCGGGCTGGGGAATGGCAACGGGCAAGATCGTCGGCATCCGCTGGCATCGCCGTCGGCACCTTGCCCGCCAACTTTGATACAGGCCATGGCAACCCGCTGTCGATCGCGCTCATCTGCCTCGGCCTGCTGCGCCATCGGGTGGCCCCACCCCGATCACGCGACGTCTGGCACTTCTCTCGGGCACGACGCTAGCCGCCGAACTGGAACACGCTCGCCGGCTCGTCCATGAACCCCCAATCGCGTCCCAGGTGTCCGACCATCTCTTCCACATACGGCGCCGCTGCGCACAACTGCTCGACGTGCTTCTCCGGCACGGTCAACCCGCGGCGCTTGCAGATCATCGCGATCTCGTCGCGCCGGGACGGGCTGATCTCCGCCTTCGCCGGCTCCGGCACCGGCGGCGCGGGCAGGGGCGTGGCACCTGCTTGCAGCACCGGCCGACGGCGGCGCCAGGGCGTTGCGTCTTCATAGGCCTTCGCGACCCGCAGCACCGTGGCATCGGCGAACGGGCGCCCGACCACCTGCATGGACAGCGGCAGCCCGGCGTCGGTGAAGCCGATGCACTGCACCAGCGCCGGGCCGCCGGTCACATTGAACGGCGTCGTCACCGAGTTCCGCTGCCAGAAGTTGATCGTCCGCCAGGCATCCAGCCTGCCCGCCGGACCCGGCCCCGCCGTCAGCAGGACGTCGTACTTCGCATACAGTGGCGCCATTTCGGCGATCATCATCCGCCGCTGCCGCGACGCCTGCATGTAGTCTGCGCCGCTGATCAGCAGCGCGCCCAGCACGCGACCCAGAAAGTCGGCCCCGAAATCGTTCAGCCGTTGCCGCAGGACCGGCTCGTGGACCGCCAGCAGTTCGCTTTCCGCGCCGGTGATCTTGACGGCATGGTAATCGGCGGCGGGCCTGATCCTGGCGTCCTCGACCGTGGCACCCAGACCGCGCAGAACGTCATAGGCCTGCTGCAACGCGGCCTTCAGTGCCGCCGGGACGGGCACATCCTGTTCGTAGAGATGTCGCAGCACGCCGATCCGCAGCCCTTTGACGCCGGCCGAAAGTTCAGCGCGAAAATCGGCCACCGGACGGGCGGCGCTGGCCGGATCCTTCGGGTCATGGCCGGCGATCGCCTGCAGCATGATCGCGCAGTCCTCGACGGTCCAGGTCATCGGCCCGGCGTGATCATAGCTGAAACTGTTGGTATAGACCCCCGATCGGCTGACCAGCCCGTAGGTCGGCTTCAGACCGACCAGCCCGCACAGCGCCGCCGGGTTGCGGATTGAACCGCCGGTGTCCGAACCAAGCGAACCCGCCGCCAGCCCGGCCGCGACACCGGCGCCGGACCCGCTGGATGATCCGCCGGTAAAATGCTCGCGATCCCAGGGATTGCGCGCCGCCGGCCACGGCAGGTCGAACGATGGGCCGCCATGCGCGAACTCGTGCGTCGACAGCTTGCCCAGCAGCACCGCGCCAGCGTCGTGCAGTTTCGACACAGTCGTGGCATCGAAGCCCGGGACATAGTCCTCACGGGTACGGGAATGGCAGGTCGTGCGGATCCCGGCGGTGCAGTAGATGTCCTTCAGCGCGAACGGGATGCCATGCATCGGACCGCGCCAGCGACCGGCGGCGATCTCGGTCTCCGCCGCCCTGGCCGCCGCCAGCGCCCGGTCGGCGGTAACCAGCAGATACGCGTTCAGCTGTGGATCGAATGTCGCGATGCGGTCCAGATACGCTTGCGTCAACTCCACCGGCGACAGTCGCCGCTGCTGTATCAGCTGCGCGGCCGCGGTGATGGAAAGATCGTGCAGGTTGGTGGTGGTCACGGCAGCATGATCGGGCATGACAGGTTTCTTCCCCTATTGATCGGCCTCGCCGGAAAGGCTGCTCTGGGATCGGCCCTTGAGGACCAGCCCGATCAAACCAAGCCGAGCGACCAGCCCATCGTGGATCGTCCTGGGTTCCCTCGTCGCGTTCACCGCCGCCTGAAGACAAGGTTTCACCGATCCCGCCACAGGCGCAAGACCCGGCACACGATCCTGTCGATCCTGACCCGTCATCCCAATATTCACGCCCGATATGCAGTCCACGCGTTAATCGCTTAGAAGCAGCGCGAACCACCCATGAACCCAACCCTGTTGTAAACCCAACCTATTGTAAACAAGGCGACATCGTGCGGCGAGAAACTATCCTGATGATCTGGATCGGCGGCTTCGTGCTGGCCGTGGTATTGTATCTGGTCGGCCCCGACCGGTTTTTCGACACCTGTGTCGCTCTGGTCAACGGCGTTCAGAGCGCCTTCCGCGACCTCGTCGCCGAACTTGGTGCGCAGGCGTATGGAGTCGTCCGGGCTTTCGCCATCGCCATCTACGTCGTCTTCGTGGTGCTCGCTTTCCTGGCTGGCCAACGCGGCCATCGCGCATCAGCCGCGTTGCTGGTGGTGACGGTGGTGTTCCTGTTGCTGGTCTGGCGCCCCTATGATCCATATCCGGCCCCGATCAGCCGCTGGATGGGAGCACTGGCGCTGGTGGTCGTCGGCGCCATGGTCATGACCCAGCGCCTGATGGTGCGGCCGCCGCGACACAACGGGCCGCCGCCGCCCTACCCGCCCGGAGGGCGCGCGCCGTGACCGAGGACACCCTGGCCGCGGACGGCGCATCCCGCCCGCAACAGGTGGCCAAGGCGGCTTTGGCCCTGGCGCTCACGGCGCTGGGCGTGTGGACGCTGCACCGCTATCTGCCGGCGTTGATATGGGCCGCCATCCTGGCGATCGCGGTCTGGCCGTTGTATCAGCGGGCGGTCCGCCGCTGGCCGCCCGGAAAGCACAACATCCTGCTGCCGTCGGTCTTCACTCTGGCCCTGGCCCTGATCTTCATCATCCCGCTGGTGCTGGTCGGCGTTCAGGCCGGCAAGGAGGTGCATGGCCTCTATGACAGTCTCGCCCAGGCCCGATCCGAGGGCATTCCGCCGCCGGCATGGCTCGATCACCTGCCCGTGGGCGGTCAGGCGGCAACCCGGTGGTGGCAGCAAAATCTGGCCAGTCCGGACTCTGCCAACGCCCTGCTGCAGAAGGCGCGCCGCTCCGAATTCGTATCGAACAGTCCGGCACTGGGGGCCGAGATCGCGCACCGCGCCGTGTTGTTCGGCTTCATGCTGCTGACCTTGTTCTTTCTGTTCAAGGACGGTGACCGTTTCGGCAATCAGTTGCAGCGCGCCAGCGCGCGGGCGTTCGGTCCGGCCGGCGAGCGTGTCGGCCGGCAGATGATCGCCTCGGTGCACGGCACCGTCGATGGCCTGGTACTGGTTGGCCTGGGCGAGGGGCTCATCCTGGGGATCGTCTACGTCTTCGCCGGCGTGCCGCATCCCACCCTGTTCGGGCTGTTCACCGCCTTCGCGGCCATGGTGCCGTTCGGCGCCGCGCTGGTCTTCGGCATCGCGGCGCTGATCCTGCTGATCCAGGGCTCCGTCGCCTGGGCGATCGCGGTCGGCGTGATCGGAATGGTGGTGACCTTCATCGCCGACCATTTCATCCGGCCGACGTTGATCGGCAGCGCCACGCGATTGCCCTTCCTCTGGGTGCTGCTGGGCATTCTGGGCGGCGTCGAGACCTGGGGACTGCTGGGCCTGTTCCTTGGCCCAGCCATCATGGCGGCGCTGATGCTGCTGTGGCGTGAGTGGACCGTTCGGGGTCAGCCGTCACCGGGTTAGGGGGTAAAACCCGACCGCCCTGACCGATGACGCTCGCCGCGGGAAGGGCGGGCGGCGCCGCGCCCGCCGGGTTGGCCGCGGCCGCCGCGCTTTCGCAGCCACCCGTGAGGCTTCGCACTCGCGCGTCTGCGACGCCCGACGGCGTTGCGGATATCAGCACGCCCCGCGACAGGGCCGCCGCCGAGGCAGCCGCCCCGCTGTCGAAGCAACAGCCGCCGGCCGGAAGCTGCCCGGCCGACAAGGGCGAAAAATTGACCCGATTCCCGAGTATAACGACAAAGCCAGGAGATCACGTTTATTTTTATTGCGACATAATATTTAATGATACATCTGAACGATATGCCGCCTGGAGCGGGTGTCACAGCAAGGAACAAAACCATGTCGATCACGCGGTCGATCCTGATCGTGGAGGATGATCTCGCACTCCGAGATATCCTGGTTGAGCAGCTTGCCGAAACACAGGAGTTCAACCCTATCGAAGCCGCCAGCGTGGCCGAGGCCACCCAATCCCTCGCCCTACACGAAGCGCGGCTCGGCGCGATCATCCTCGACCTCAGCCTGCCTGACGGCGATGGCTTCGATTTTTGCGTTCAGCTCCGCCGGCAAGGCTGCAGGATCCCGGTGATCATGCTTACCGGCGCGTCGTCAGACGCCGACGTGGTGCGCGGTCTCAACGCCGGGGCCAACGACTACGTCAGCAAGCCGTTCCGCGCGAAAGAGCTGCTCGCCCGCCTTCGTGCGCAACTTCGGCTTTACGACAACAGCGTGGATGCGGTCTTCACAATCGGATCGTACACGTTCCAACCGGCCGCGAAGCTCTTGCTGACAGCCGACAGGAACCAGCGCATTCGGCTGACCGGAAAAGAGGTGGCGATCCTCAAATTCCTGCACAAAAGCACCCAGCCTGTTGTGTCGCGGCAGACACTGCTCGACCAAGTGTGGGGGTACAAATCCGACGTGACGACCCACACGTTGGAGACCCACATTTATCGTCTGCGTCAGAAAATCGAGGTCGATCCGGCAGACTGCCGCCTGTTGACCACCGTGCCAGGAGGTTACCATCTCGTAAGGAATGAACAACCGGGTTTCGTTCCTGCTGCGCTGCCGGCTTCCGCTGAGCTTCACTCCTAAAGCGAAGTCTCGGCGACCGACAGATCTGTCATTCGCGACCCGCACCGCCATCGAAAGGTTCAGAAAATGGCTTCCAGCGTCAGGATCAGTAAAGAAGCCCTCGGCACCAACGTCGTCGTGCGTCGCCGGGCAAGGGGCGGCATTGCTCCATTCGGCTGGGAAGTGCACGGCGCGGACACGGCCGAACCGATTCATGTCTCGCCGGAGCGTTTCAACAGCATGGAAGAGGCCTACAAAGCCGGACAGGCCAGGCTGCTGGAGTTCATACCGCGACGCACCCGGCCACCGGAGCCGACCGGGAATAATCGCTGGCACTCACGCAGCGCGGCATCGACCGCGATCGATGCGATCGAAACCTCCATCGCGTTGGTCACATAAGGGCAGCATCGGCAATAAGTGCGTCAGCACGCCGATAAAGCTGCCCGCCCAAACAAGCGCTTAGGACCTGTTCAACACTGCGATTGGCAGCGATTAATGTCGAACAGGTCCTAACCCCGGCTTGCCATCCACCATTCCCTCCGCTCCTGCCCAAGCCGCCCGGCATGATCAGGCCGCTCGGGGGGCACTCCATCAACCGCCGCGGCGCGAATGGTTTCCAGCGCCCTGTTTCCAGCCGATCCGCTATTCCGATAGGCTTCCCTCCGGCAATCAAGAACGGAGGAACCGATGGTGAACCTGAACAGACGGGCGGTCCTGACCGCTTCGCTGGCACTCGGCGCGACCCGTGTCCAAGCGGAAACCACGCCGGTTCGCATCGGGGTGTTGACCGACATGACCGGCCTCTACGCGGACAGCATCGGCCCTGGATCGGTGGTGGCGGCGCGCATGGCTGCGCAGGACGCCGGCGGTTCCGTGGCTGGCCGGCCGATCGAAATCCTGGCGGCGGACAATCAGAACAAGGCAGACGTCGGATCCGCCATCGCACGTCAATGGTACGACCGTGACGGGGTCGGCCTGATTGTCGGTCTCGACAACTCGGCTGTCGCCCTGGCCGTCGAGCAGGTCGCCAAGCAGCATAACGCGATCGTCGTCGCGATCGCCGTCTCTACCAACGACTTCACCGGCAAATTCTGCACACCGACCGCGATGTCGTGGAACTACGACAGCTATGCCCTGACCCACGGAGTGGCGCGCAGTTTGGTCGCGCGCGGGCTGGACAGCTGGTTCTTTCTGACGGTCGACTTCGCGTTCGGAACGGCACTGGAAGGTTCCGCTACGGCGGCGGTGCTGGGCGCGGGCGGAAAAGTTCTGGGATCAGTCCGACATCCGATCGACGCCGGTGATTTCAGCTCCTACCTGTTGGCGGCCAAGGCGTCCGGCGCCAAGGTGATCGCACTGGCCAGCGGCGGGTCCGATATGACGAACGCGGTCAAGCAGGCATCCGAGTTCGGCATCAAACAAGGTGGGCAAACCATGGTGCCCTTGCTGTGCAACCTCGCGGATATCCACAGCCTGGGCCTGCGCGCCGCGCAGGGCATGACCCTGATGACGTCATTCAGCTGGAATCGCACCGCCGAATCCCGGGCCTGGTCGCAGCGTTTCTTCGCGCAGCGCAAGGCGATGCCGACCATGAATCACGCCGCCGTCTATTCCGCGACATCGCACTTCCTCCAGGCTGTCGCTGCCACGAAGGCGACCGGCGGCGCCACCGTGGCGGCCCGCATGCGCGCTACGCCGGTCAAGGATGTCTTCGCGCACGATGGTCATGTCCGCGCCGATGGCCGGTTGGTGCACGACATGTATCTGGTTCGGGTCAAGCAGCCGGCCGAGTCGAAGGGACCGTGGGATTACGAACAGGTCCTGCAAACCGTGCCGGGAAGCCAGGCCTTCCGTCCAGAGGCAGAAGCCGGCTGTCCCTCAACCAAGACCTAGCCGCCAATCCGGAGTTTCAACGCCTGGTCACACAACCCTACACCAGGATATCCTCGATCCGGATCGGCACCTTGCGCACCCGCACGCCGGTGGCGTGGAACACCGCATTGGCGATCGCCGCCGCGACCCCCACCATCGGCAATTCCCCGATACCCTTCGCACCCAGCGCGTTGGAGTTGGTGTCGTCGTTTGGCACCACGATTGTCTGGATGTCGGGAATGTCGGCATTAACCGGCATGACATACTCGGCCACATTGGTATTGACGATCCGCCCGCTCTCGCCATCCACCAGGGTCTCTTCCAGCAGCGCCATGCCGATGCCGTAGGTGATCCCGCCGATCAACTGGCTGTGCGCCGTCTTCGGATTAAGGATATGGCCGGCGTCGAACGCGCCAACGAACCGGCTGACGCGGATCTCGCCCAGGTCCGGATCCACCCGGACCTCGGCGAACTGGGCGCCGAACGCATGCATCGAGAATTTCTGCTTGGAATCGCCCGGCCCGGTCTTCGCCTCGGCTTCGATATACGGACGATTGCCGCGTTCCAGCACGCCCGATACCGGCACCCGCCGATCCGCACCGATGACAAAGCCATCCCGCACCTGCAGCGCATCCCGCGACTGCCCGCGCCATCCGGAATTTCCATCCACAAGGGCGAGATCCTTGATCTTGTCCACCAGCGCCTGGCAGGCCGCCTTGACGCTCGGCCCGACACTGGCCACGGTCATCGAGCCGCCGGAGACCGGCGCCGGCGGCAGATTACTATCACCAAGTTCGAAACGAATCTTTTGCATCGGCACGCCCAGCGTTTCCGAGGCAACCTGCGTCATCACCGTATAGGTGCCGGTGCCAATGTCCTGGGTTCCGCATTGCACGACGACATTGCCCTGCCTGTCCAGTCGCACCTTCACCGCCGAGGGCAACCGGTTGGTCGGATACGTGCTGGTCGCGAAGCCCCAACCGATCAACATGTTGCCATCTCGCATCGATCGCGGTTCGGCCGACCGCCTCGCCCAGCCAAACGTCTTCGCACCCTGCTCATAGCAGGCACGCAGCGCCTTGCTGGCGAACGGCTTGTGGTCCTGCGGATCCGTGTCGGCATAGTTATGAAGCCGAAACTCGACCGGATCCATCTTCAGGCCGACAGCCATCTCGTCCATCGCCGATTCCAGTGCGAAGACACCGGAAGCCTCGCCGGGCGCCCGCATGTAGGTTGGCAGCGCCGCGTTGAGCGCCACAAGCCGATGCGTCACCGCGAGATTGGGACACGCATATAGCATTTCCGTCGCCAGCCCGACCGATTCGGTGAACTCGCCCAGCGACGGCTGGGACATCGAACTGAAGCCGTCATGGCGGACCGATAGCAGCGAGCCGTTGATGTCTGATGCCAACTTCAGCTTCTGCACCGTCCGCGGCCGATACCCGTTCGACGTGTACATTTGCGCTCGGCTCAGCACCAGCTTGACCGGACGCTTCACCGTTCTGGCAGCCAGCGCCGCCAGGGTGGCCGGCGGCCAGGTGTTGCCTTTCGAGCCAAAGCCGGCGCCGAGGTATGGACACAGCACCCGCACCTTGGACTTTTCGATACCAAATTGACCAGCCAGGGTCGCCTGGGCGCCGGAGATCCCCTGGGTCGACGTCCAGACGGTCAAGCCGTCGCCGTTCCACGCCGCGATGGTGGCGTGCGGCTCCATCGGATTATGGTGCTCGATCGGCGTGATATAGGTCGCCTCCAGCTTCACCGCGCCGCTGTTGAAGGTGCCGTCAGGATCGCCTCGCGTCACATCGGGCGGCTGCTGGCCGTTGCGAAAGTGCTTCGGCACGTAGGCCTGGCCAAGCATGGCATCCATCGAGGTCGCCGCTTCCCCACGCTGATAGGTCACCCTGACGGCCGCCGCCGCTGCCTGCGCCTGTTCCAGCGTTTCGGCAATGACCACCGCGACATGCTGGCCGTTGAACAGAACGTCCTTGTTCTGCAACAGCGGCCCAGCTACCGCCTGCGGAACATGCGCCGGATGGGTCAGCTTGCCGGCGTTATCGGGCGTGATGATGGCCAGCACGCCCGGCATGCCCTCGGCTTCCTTCAGCTCGAAGCCGGCGATCGATCCCGCCGCGATCGTGCTCTGCACCAGCACCGCGTGGACGACATTAGGTACGCGGAATTCCGCGGCATAGCGGGCCGCTCCCGTCACTTTCAGGCGGCCGTCGATCCGGTCGACGGGCCGGCCGATCATTGCTCCAGTGGTTATCCCAGTGGTGGTCTCGGTCGTTGCCATTGCTCGCCTCTCTAGGCCGAAACGGTTTGCAGGGCGCGCAGCACCGTCCGCCGTAGCAGGACGATCTTGAACGCGTTCATGGAAGCCGGCTTCGCCCCAACACCGGCCTGCTCGGCGGCGGCTTTCAGCGTGGCCGCATCAGCCGGTTTGCCGGTCAGCGCGGCCTCGACCTCCCCCAGTCGCCACGGCTTCGTGCCAACCCCGCCGGCCGCGACGCGCGCCGAACGAATGGTGCCGCCGTCGATGTCCAAGGCAACGGCAGCCGAAACCAGGGCGAACTCGAAGCTCGCGCGATCCCGCACCTTCAGGTAGTGCGATCGCGTAGCCGCCGCCGAGGCGGGGATGTCGATCCCGCTGATCATCTCGCCCGGCCGCAGCACCGTCTCGACGTTCGGCGTGCTGCCTGGAACCTTATGGAAATCGCCGATCGCCACCTTGCGCGATCCGTGCTGCCCGGTCAGCTCCAGTTCAGCGTCAAGCACCAGCATCGCCACCGCCATATCGCCGGCATAGCTGGCGATACACTGGTCGCTGACACCCAGAATGGCATGCATCCGGTTCTCGCCATTGATCGCGGGACAGCCGGATCCGGGAACACGCTTGTTGCAGTTGAAACCGGTGTCGCGGAAATAGCCGCAGCGTGTCCGCTGCAGCAGGTTGCCGCCCATGGTTCCCATGTTGCGAACCTGCGGCGACGCCGACGCCAGCAGCGCCTGTGACAGAACGGGCCAGCGCTTGACCACCTCGGGATGTGCGGCGACATCGCTCATGCGGGCCAGCGGCTGCAGATGCAGCCCAGCCGAACCTGGGCTGATGTCCGCCATGTTCAGTGGTTCAAGATCGACCAGCCGCGTCGGCGTCTCGATGTTGTCCTTCGCCAGCTGCAGCAGATCCGTGCCGCCGGCGATGTATTTCGCCCGAGCCTCCGATCCGGCGGTAACCGCGGCTTTGGTATCGGCCGGACGGGTCAGGGTGAAGGCCTGCATGGCTCAGCCCTCCCTGGCGGCTTGCCGCACCGCTGCGACAATGTTCGGGTAGGCGCCGCAGCGACAGATGTTGCCGCTCATCCACTCGCGAATTTCGGCATCGTCGCCGGCGTGGCCTTCCTTGATCAAGGCCGCGGCCGACATGATCTGCCCGGGTGTGCAGTAGCCGCACTGCAACGCGTCATGCTCCACGAACGCCGCCTGGACCGGGTGCAGCTGCTCACCGTGCGCCAAGCCCTCGATCGTGGTGATTTGCTTGCCTTCGCACCGCGTCGCCAGCGTCAGGCAGGACACCACCCGGCGTCCATCCAGATGCACGGTGCAGGCGCCGCAGGCACCCCGGTCGCAGCCCTTCTTGGTGCCGGTCAGCCCAACGTCCTCACGCAATGCATCCAGCAGCGAGGTCCGCTGATCGACCGCCAACCGCAAGGCCTTGCCGTTCACCTGCAAGGTCACCGGCACCATCCCGGCACCAGCCGGCCCGTCGCGCGGCGCCGGGGACGTATCGTCCGCCTGGGCACCCGACGTCGAAAGCGCAACACCGCCGGCAGCTCCGACCAGAACGCCGCGCCGAGTGATTGATCCATCTGTCATAGTCCAATCTCCGCACTGTTAAGGCGTAGCTAAGCGCAAGGTCGTGGGCGACACCCTCACAATCTTACGCGGATGGGCATTAATTATTTGTCAGAAAACCATAAGCAGCGACTTGCGTCGCCGCCAGCCCGATTTTCGTCGACAGGTCTGGATCCCGGAAACACCGGGAGATCGTTGCTAGAGCCGTAACGTGAGAGCTCGGCCCGTTCGATGGGATCAGCAGTGTAAACACAAGCCGGACGGGTTTGCCATCGATGGCATCGAAATCGATCGGTTTCGCCAGTCGCACGAACAACCCTATATAGCTGTCCAGGCCCTCGATCCTGGCGTGGGGCAGGGCAAAGCCGGCACCCAGTCCGGTCGATCCAAGCTGCTCCCTGGCCAGCAGCGCGGCTTCGACAGCGTCAGGCCGGACAGCGGGCACCAACCGGCCGCATTGCCGGGCGATGTCGCCGAACAGCTGGGTTTTGTTGCGTGACCGAATGTCCAGAATAACCCGCTCAGGCGTCAAAAGGTCGGCGATTTCCATCCGGATCAGACTTCCTGGCAGGCATTCAACAAAGTGACAACGGCCGCCCGCGCCTTGGCAGCCCCAACCGGCGCGCGCCTCGGCCACAACAGGCACCGAACCAGATGCGGGGAGGCCAGACGCGGGGAAGCCAGAGACGAGCATGACGGGACCGGCCATCGATGTCTATTCGTGCACCCGGAGCCGGTAGCCCACACCGGTTTCCGTCAGGATATGGGCCGGCTGCTCCGGGTGGTCTTCGATTTTCTGCCGCAGGGCGCGAATGTAGATGCGCAGATATTGCACATCCGTCTCGGTCCCCCAGACCTCCCGCAGGATCATCTTATGGGTCAGCACCTTCCCCGCATGCTGCACCAGCAGCCGCAACACTCCGTATTCGCGCGGCGAGAATTTCACCTCCTCGCCGCGCACCAGCACCACCCGGCGCACCAGATCGACCGTCAGGCCGCCGCTGCGGAAAATCGGTGCCTCGCCCCCTTGCTGCAGGCGATGACGCTGTGCCGCCCTGATCCGGGCCAGCAACTCGTCGATACCGAACGGCTTGCTCACGTAGTCGTCGGCACCAAGATCGAGCGCATCGACCTTCGCCGCCTCGTCATCACGGCTCGACAGCACGATGATCGGCACGGATGAACCGGCCTTGCGGATGCGGGCGATCACCTCGGTGCCGTCGATATCGGGCAGTCCGAGGTCCAGAACGACCAGGTCGGCGCCCTTGCGCCGAACGATGTCGATGGCCGGCAGACCCGCCGCGGTTTCGCTCATGATGTAGCCCTGGCTGGACAGGCCGGCGCGCAGGAAACGCCGGATCGCCGGCTCATCGTCCACCACCAGCACCCGCAGCGCGCCGGCATCGATGCTCATGGCGATGTTTCCGCCTCTACGGGCCGCGTATCCAGGACGATCGGCAGGCTGATGACAAACACCGCGCCGCTGCGGTCAGCACGATTTGCCGCGGTTATCGTGCCACCCATGGCTTCCACGAAACCGCGGCAGATCGCAAGCCCCAGCCCGGTTCCGGCCCGCCTACGATCCGCCCCGCCGGCGCGATGGAATTTCTCGAATACCTTCGCAGTCTCCTCGGGCGGGATACCCTCGCCCTCGTCCATGACACGCAGCGTGACAAAGCCGCCGTCGCGGCTGGCCGAGATGATGATCAGGCTGCCGGCCGGGGCATACTTGCCGGCGTTGTCCAGCAGGTTGAACAGCACCTGCTCGAACAGCACCATGTCGAGCGCCAGCATCGGCACGTCGGCGGCCAGATCGACCTCGATGCGGTGCGCCGCCAGGATCTTCGAGGCCCGCCGCAAGGCGGCGCCGATCACGTCCGATAGCTCGTTCAGCCCGGACCGCGGCTGCAACGTGCCTGATTCCAGTCGTGTCATGTCGAGCAGGTTGCCGATGAAGCGGTTCAGCCGATCCGACTCCTCAATGATGGTGCGCAGCAATGCCTCCTTGGTCGCGACATCAAGGATGGCGTCCTGCGACCGCAGGCTGGTGGCGGATCCTAGGATCGACGCCAGCGGTGTGCGCAGGTCGTGCGAGATCGACGTCAGCAGCGCCGCTCGCAGCCGGTCGGTCTCGACCTGCAGGCGGGCCAGATGCAGGTCGCGCGCCAGGTTCACCCGCTCGATCGCCAGCGCCGCCTGGTCGGCCAGCGCGTCCAGCAGGCGCTGCTGGTCGGGGCTCAGCAAGGCGCCCGGGTCATCACGGATGATGCCCACCACACCCAGCGGACCGCGACCGGTGCGCAGCGGCTGGAACAGCCACTTGCCGCCGGGCAGGGTGTCGGAGCCACGGCCGGCCACGTGATTCTTCTCCCAGGCCCACGTGGCGGCCGCCAGATCCGCCGCATCCAAGGTGTCCTCCGGCGGGAAGCCGGCGCGGAGGCTGATCCGATCATTCTCCGGCAACAGCAGCACGACGCGGACTTTCAGCATCATGGCGATCTGGTGCGCGGTCGCCCATAGCAGGTCGTCTTGGGTGACCGCCACGGCAAGCTTGCGGCTGAACTGATATAGCTCGTCGGTCTGCCGGGCGCGCAGTCGGGCCGCCAGCGCCTGTCCGCGGACGCGCGCGGCGAGGTTGCTGGCGATCACCGCGACAACCGCGAAGAAGAACAGTGCGACGACGTTTTCCGGTTCGGCGATGGTGAAGGTGTAAAGCGGCGGCAGGAAGAAAAAATTATACGCCAGCACCGCGGCCAGGCAGGCGAACAGCGAGGGTCCAAGGCCCTGCAGCATGGCGCCGATCAGGATCGCGGTCAGGAACACCAGGGCGACATTGGTGACACCCAGCAGGTCGTGCAGGCCCATCCCGACCGGTATGGCCAGCAGCACCAGCAGCGTCGCGACCGCGAACGGCCAAGGATCAAACAGCCCAGAACCGGATGGCCCAGAACCGGCCAGCCCAGAATGGAACGGCCCGGAACCGGACGATGCGGGATTGGACGGCGACGGGGCGCCCGGCGCCGCTGTCGCCACGTTGCCGCCGAACCGCTCGATTGGCACCTCGATCACATGAATGTTGATGCCGCCCGCCCGGTTGATCAGGCGCTGCGTGATCGAGCCCAGCAGCCACTGCCGCCAGCGCACCCGATCCGACTTGCCGACGATCAGGTGGGTGACGTTGTTCGCGCGCGCATAATCGATCACCGTATCCGCCACGTCCTGACCAGGGATCAGCACCGGTTCGGCGCCAAGCAGCTGGGCCAGCCGCAACGCTTCCACCACACTGTCCTGTTCAGCCCTCGCCGCTCTTGTTGGCCCCGTGGCCTCGACGTTGATCGCGGTCCACGGCGCTCGAAGCTGATCCGCCAGTCGCTTGGCGTGGCGCACCGTGGCGCTCGCCTTGCGGCCGCCCTGCAGGCAGACCAGCACACGCTCGCCTGCCGGCCACGGGCCCTCGATGGCGTGGCTGCGCATGTAGTCGACCATCTGGTTGTCGACACGCTGCGCCGTCCGCCGCAGCGCCAGTTCGCGCAGGGCCGTCAGGTTGCCGGGGGCGAAGTAGTGGCGGACGGCGCGTTCCGCCTGCGCCGGCACGTAGACCTTGCCGTCCTTCAGCCGCTGGATCAGGTCCTCCGGCGTCAGGTCGATCAATTCGATGTCGTCCGCCCGCTCGATCACCGAGTCTGGCACGGTTTCGCGGACCCGGATGCGGGTGATCCTGGCCACCACGTCGTTCAGGCTTTCGACGTGCTGGATGTTCAGCGTGGTGTAGACGTCGATGCCGGCCCCAAGCAGCTCCTCGACGTCCAGGTATCGCTTCGGGTGGCGACTGCCGGCGGCGTTGGTGTGGGCCAGCTCATCGACCAGCACCAGCCCGGGCTTGCGAACCAGGATCGCATCCAGGTCCATCTCCGTCAGCATTCGTTCGCGATAGACGATGGTTCGGCGCGGGATGGCTTCCAACCCGGCCGTCAGGGCCTCGGTTTCCGCCCGCCCGTGGGTTTCGACCACGCCGATGACCACATCGACGTTCTCCCGCCGCCGGGTCTGCGCCGCCGACAGCATCTCGTAGGTCTTGCCGACCCCCGGCGCCGCCCCGAGGAAGATCTTCAGCCGGCCCCGATGCGACTTCTCGGCGTCCCGCAGCAGGGCGTCAGGTGACGGCCGTCGATGATTATTTGCGCTGTCGCCCATCCTCTACCCGTTCAGGCCGCGCCGGTTCAGCGCCGCGCCGTCTCAACGCCGCCCCGTCCCAGGCCGCGCCATCTCAGTGCTGCGCCCGTGCGGCCAGGGCCAAGTTCAACTCTAGCACGTTCACGTGCGGTTCGCCGATAAGCCCGCCGACCCGGCCAGCAACATGAGCCAGCACCAGTTGGCGCACCGCCGCTTCCGGAAGACCGCGCGCCTTGGCGACGCGGGGTACCTGGAACAGCGCACCAGCCGGCGAGATATCCGGGTCGAGCCCGCTGGCAGACGTCGTCACCAGATCCATCGGCACCGGCGTCCCCGGGTTCTCGGCCGCCAGCCGGCGGGTGTCCGCGGTGACCCGGTCCACCAGCGCCTTCGATGTCGGACCGAGATTCGAGCCGCCTGAGTTGGCTGCGTTGTACGGCGCCGGCACGGTCTTCGTCGCATCGTTCGGGTCGGTCTCGGTGGTCGCCGAGGGACGGCCGTGGAAGTCGTTGGCGCCGGTAAAGTTCTGCCCGATCAGGGCAGAGCCGACGACCTTGCCGTCGCGCTTTATCAGGCTGCCGTTGGCCTGGTGCGGGAAGAGGCTCTGGGCGATGCCGGTCATCGCCAGCGGGTAGGCCAGGCCGGTCAGGATCGTCATGCAGACGATCATCGTGAAGGCGGGACGGATATGTTGCAGCATCGGTGTGTGTCCTTGGTAACGGGTGCGCTCGTCGTGCGGGGGGCTACGCCAGGCCCAGCGCGGTGACCGCCATGTCGATCAGCTTGATCCCGACGAACGGTGCGATGATGCCGCCCAGGCTATAGATCAGCAGGTTCCGCCGCAGCAGCGCGGCGGCGCCGATGGCACGATAGGGAATACCCCTCAGCGCCAACGGGATCAGCGCCACGATGATCAGCGCGTTGAAGATGATCGCCGAAAGGATAGCGCTGCGCGGGGTACCCAGCCGCATGACGTTCAGCGCCTCCAGTTGCGGGTAGAAGGCGATGAACATCGCCGGGATCATGGCGAAGTACTTCGCGACGTCATTGGCGATGGAGAACGTCGTCAGCGCGCCGCGGGTCATCAGCAACTGCTTGCCGATCTCGACGATCTCGATCAGCTTGGTCGGATCGCTGTCCAGATCGACCATGTTGCCGGCCTCCCGCGCCGCCATCGTGCCGGTGTTCATCGCCACGCCGACATCGGCCTGGGCCAGGGCAGGGGCGTCGTTGGTGCCGTCGCCGCACATCGCCACCAGCTTGCCCTGCGCCTGCTCGTCGCGGATCAGCTTCAGCTTCGCCTCGGGCGTGGCCTGCGCCAGGAAATCATCCACCCCGGCTTCGGCCGCGATCGCGGCGGCGGTCAGCGGGTTGTCGCCGGTGATCATCACGGTGCGAATGCCCATCGCGCGCAACTCGTTGAACCGCTCGCGGATCCCGCCTTTGACGATGTCCTTCAGGTAGATGACACCCAACAGCCGGCCGTCCTTGGCGACGGCTAAGGGGGTGCCGCCGGCCTTGGCGACTTCTTCCGCCTTCGCCGTCAGTTCCGCCACCGCCGCGTCGGGACGCACGCCGGTCGCGATACCGCCATTCTGACCCGCGTCGTGGGGTATGCGCACCCAGTCCAGCACCGCGTCGACCGCGCCCTTGCGAATGGAAGAACGATCGAAATCGATGCCCGACAGCCGGGTCTGCGCCGAGAACGGCACGAAATGGGCGCCCATCGGTGCCATGTCGCGCCCGCGGATGCCGTATTTCTCCTTCGCCAGCACCACGATCGAGCGTCCTTCCGGCGTCTCGTCCGGCAGCGAGGACAACTGCGCCGCATCGGCCAGCTCCGCCGAACTGACGCCGGCCAGGGCGAAGAATTCCGTCGCCTGGCGGTTGCCCAACGTGATCGTGCCGGTCTTGTCCAGCAGCAGCGTATCGACATCGCCCGCCGCCTCGACGGCGCGGCCCGACATCGCCAGCACGTTGAACCGCACCAGCCGGTCCATCCCGGCGATGCCGATCGCCGACAGCAGCGCGCCGATCGTGGTCGGGATCAGCGCGATGAACAGCGCCACCAGGATGACCACCGGGATCGATCCATCGGCGTAATGCGCGAAACTGGGAATCGTGGCGACGGCGAAGATGAAGATGATGGTAAGGCCCGCGAGCAGGATGTTCAGCGCGATCTCGTTCGGAGTCTTCTGCCGTTCGGCACCCTCCACCAGCGCGATCATCCGGTCGAGAAACGTCGATCCCTGTGCCGCGGTGATGCGCACCTTGATCCAGTCCGACAGCACCCGTGTGCCACCCGTCACTGCCGAACGGTCGCCGCCGCTTTCGCGGATGACCGGGGCCGACTCGCCGGTGATGGCGGATTCGTCGATCGAGGCGATCCCCTCGACCACCTCGCCGTCGCTCGGGATCAACTCGCCCGCCGCCACCAGCACGACGTCGTTCTGCCGAAGCTCGGGCGCCGCGACCGTTTCGGTTCCGGTCGAGGTGATCCGGTTCGCCATGGTGTCGGTCCGGGCGCGCCGCAGCGACGCCGCCTGCGCCTTGCCGCGACCCTCGGCCACGGCTTCGGCGAAGTTGGCGAACAGCACCGTCACCCATAACCACAGGATGATCTGGAAGCTAAAGCCGAGATAGGCGCCCCCCGTCAGCAGGTCGCGCAGGAAGATGACCGTGGTCAGGGTGGCGACAATCTCCACCACGAACATCACCGGGTTGCGGGCCATCCGTCGCGGGTCGAGCTTCTGGAACGCCTGGCCCACCGCCGGCAACAGGATGGCGGTGTCCAGCAGACTGGATCGCGCGTCGCGGGAACGGGTTCTGGTTGCCATTTCAGATGCCTCAGTAAGTTGTGCCGGCCAGCATCGAGAGGTGCTCGACGACCGGACCCAGAGCGAGGGCGGGCAGGAAGGTCAGGCCGCCGGTGATCATGATCACGCCGATCACCAGGCCGACGAACAGGCCGCCATGGGTGGGAAAGGTGCCAACGGATGTCGGAACGATCTTCTTCGCGGCCAGCGACCCGGCGATCGCCAGCATCGGGATGATCATCAGGAAGCGGCCGATGAACATCGCCAGGCCGAGAGTGGTGTTCCAGAACGGCGTATTGGCGGACAGCCCGGCGAACGCGCTGCCGTTGTTGCCGGTGGCCGAGAGATAGGCATACAGCGCTTCGGAGAAGCCATGCGGCCCGGCGTTCGACAGCGCGCTCAGCCCCGCCGGTACGACCACCGCCAGCGCGGTAAAGCCCAGGATGGACAGCGGCAGGATCAGGATCGCCAGCATGGCCATCTTGACCTCCTTGGCCTCCAGCTTCTTGCCGAGGTATTCGGGCGTGCGGCCGACCATCAGGCCGGCCACGAACATCGCCACGATGACGAACAGCAGCATCCCATAAAGGCCGGAGCCGACGCCGCCGAAGATGATCTCGCCCAGCATGATGTTGATCATCGGGATCATGCCGCCCAGCGGCGTCAGGCTGTCATGCATGTTGTTCACCGCCCCGCACGAGGCATCGGTGGTGATGGTGGTGAACAGCGCCGAGTTGGCGATGCCGAAGCGGACCTCCTTGCCCTCCATGTTGCCGCCGGGTTGCGTCGCGCTGGCGGTCTGCTCCAGCGGCAGGTGCGCGAGCAGCCGATTGCCGGCGGCTTCCGACGAATAGGTGACCACGGTGCCGGCCAGGAACAGCAGCCCCATGACGGCGAAGATCGCCCAGCCTTGGCGCTGGTCGCCGACCATGCGGCCGAACACGTTGGTCAGCGCCGCGCCGATCGAGAAAATCAGCAGGATCTGAATCAGGTTGGTCAGCGCCGTCGGGTTCTCGAACGGATGCGCCGAGTTGGCGTTGAAGAAGCCGCCGCCGTTGGTGCCGAACATCTTGATCACCTCCTGCGAGGCGACCGGGCCTTGGGCGATGACCTGCTTGCCGCCCTCCAGCGTCGTGACGTCCGTATAGGCGGCCAGGTTCTGCGGCACGCCCTGCCACACCATCACCAGGCCGACGATGACGCAGACCGGCAGCAATACGTACAACGTGCAGCGGGTCATATCGACCCAGAAATTACCGACGCTGCTCGCCGAACGGCGGCTGAAGCCGCGGATCAGCGCCAGTGCCAGGGCGATGCCGGTGGCGGCGGACAGGAAGTTGTGCACCGTCAGGCCGGCCATCTGCACCAGATAGCTGAACGTGGTTTCCGGCACATACGATTGCCAGTTGGTGTTGGTGACGAAGCTGACCGAGGTGTTGAACGCCAGGTCGGGTGAGACCGCGTCCAGATGCTGCGGGTTCAGCGGCAGCGCCGCCTGCAGCCGCTGCAACCCGTACAGCACAAGGAAGCCGGCGAAGCTGAACGCCAGCATCGCCATCGCGTAGGTGACCCAATGCTGTTCCCGTGCCTCATCCACCCCGGACAGGCGATACAGGCCGCGTTCCAGCGGCCGCAACACCAGGGACAGCGGGGTTCGCTCGCCCGCGAAGACGCGCGTCATGTAGCCGCCCAGTGGTTTGGTGATGAGCACGAGCAGCACGCAGTAGACTGCGATCTGCAGCCAGCCATTGACTGTCATTGTGGTGTTTTCCGTAGAACAGGCTGACCTGGAGCAACATCAACCTGACCGGGCAAGTCTGGCTGATAAGTTGCTCGTGAAACAATGGGCTAGAGCGCGTTGGCCGTTCGCGGTCAGCCTGGAAGCGCTCTAGAAGCGTTCGGGCTTGATCAGCGCGAAGACTAGGTAGCCCAGCAGGCCGACGGTGACGACGCCACCGAGGACGTAATCGAATATCATGACCGGATCCTCACAGATGGTCGCAGGCGACGGCGTAGAGCCCGAAGACGCCGAGGATCCCGGCACCGACCAGCAGGTAGATGACGTCTGGCATGGCAATGCTCCTGGTTTAGCCGCGAGTCCGCCGCCCGCGACGGGCGTGTTGCATCGCCGACAAAATGGCTCACGCGCCATAGCAATTCGATGTGGACACACACGCAGCGGTATATAAAGTTCATAGTAATTCGTCGCCCGACCTTGGAACGCCCGACCTTCGATAGCCCGGCCTTGGATCGCCCGGCCGCTAAAACGTAAGCACCGCGTCCGCGCCAAGGGTGACGGCGTTATCGTCGTGCTGCGCGTTGAATGGATGGTTAGCGGTGAAGGCGTGGTCCCAGCGCACTTCCGGGCGGATATAAAATCGATGTTCAATCGCAAGCCGCCGCATTAGCGAAGGCGTATAGACGGCGCGCATCCGCCTCATCATATCGGACGCAAGCGGCTGGCCGGACGGCCGCTCAGCCGGTCACCGAAAGGTCCACACGACGAGGGAACCTATGCGATCCACGCGCCCAATATGTTTTCGTCCTGTATAATACGAAATCCGCCAAATGCATGACACATTGCCGCTTCCATGTCGAAATCGCACCAATATCGACACAACAGATAGTAAGCGGAGGTAGCATTCATTTGGCGAAGACTTGGTATCAAATGATCAGAAATGGATCGCCCGCTGGTAGGCATCCAGCACCGCCTCGTGCATCGTCTCGCTCACCGTCGGATGCGGGAATACCGTGTTCATCAGCTCGGTTTCCGTCGTCTCCAGCGTGCGGGCGATGGTGTAGCCCTGGATCATTTCGGTGACCTCGGCGCCGATCATGTGCGCGCCCAGCAGTTCGCCGGTGCCGGCGTCGAACACGGTCTTGATCATGCCCTCCGGCTCGCCCATCGCGATGGCCTTGCCGTTGCCGATAAAAGGAAACCGGCCAACCCTGACGTCATGGCCTCGTTCCTTGGCCTTCGCCTCGGTCAGTCCGACCGAGGCCACCTGCGGGCGGCAATAGGTGCAGCCCGGGATGTTCAGCACGTCCATCGGATGCACGTCGTTCACGCCGGCGATCTTCTCGACACAGATCACGCCTTCATGGCTGGCCTTGTGCGCCAACCAGGGCGGTCCGGCGATGTCGCCGATGGCATACACGCCGGGTTCGCCGGTGTGGCAATATTCATCGATCACGACATGGTTGCGATCGACCTTCACGCCGGTGCCTTCCAGGCCGATGCCTTCGATATTGCCGACGATCCCGACCGCCGAGATCACGCGTTCGACCTTGATCTCCTGGCTCTTGCCGCCACTCTCGACTGTGACCGTAACGTTGTCGCTGCCCTTTTTGGCACCCTTCACCGCGGCGTTGGTCAGGATCTTCATGCCCTGCTTCTCGAACGCCTTGTGCGCGAAGGCGGAAATTTCCTCGTCCTCCACCGCGAGAATGCGCGGCAGCACCTCCACCACTGTCACCTGTGCCCCCATGTTCAGGTAGAAGCTGGCGAACTCGATGCCGATCGCACCCGAACCGATGACCAGCAAGGACTTCGGAAACATCGGCGGCACCATGGCGTCCTTGTACGACCAGATCAGCTTGCCGTCCGCTTCAAGGCCCGGCAGTTGACGCGCCCGCGCACCGGTCGCCAGGATGATATGCGGTGCCTTCAGCGTGGCGACATCCTTGCCGTCTTTCGTTACGGAAACAGTTTGCTTGCCGGCCAGCTTGCCGGCGCCGTCGAACGTTGCGACCTTATTCTTGCGCAGCAGATGAGCAACCCCGGAGGACAGCTGCTTGGCCACCGTGCGCGAGCGCTTGACGACCTTGTCGATATCAAAATGGGATTCGACGGCAGCGAAACCAAAATCCGGCAGGTGGTGCAGCAGGTGGTTGATCTCGCTGGTGCGCAACAGCGCCTTGGTCGGAATGCAACCCCAGTTGAGGCAGATGCCGCCCAGATGTTCGCGCTCCACGACCGCGGTTTTCAAACCGAGCTGCGCGGCACGGATGGCGGCGACGTAGCCGCCGGGTCCGCCGCCGAGGACGATCAGATCGAATGCTTGGTCAGCCATCAAAGGTTCCTTCCGCCAGGCCGGCGAGCGCGTCGCCACCCAATAACAATGTGTGCCAGTCTTCAATCGGTTGAGCACCGAGACGCCGATAGAAGTCGATTGACGGCTGGTTCCAGTTCAACACCCGCCATTCGATGCGCCCGCAGCTTTCCGCCACCGCACGCCGCGCCAGATGGCGCATCAGCGACAGGCCGACACCGCTGCCGCGATGGGCCGGTTCGACGAACAGGTCTTCAAGGAAGATGTTCGGCCGCAGCTTGAAGGTATTGACCGTGTAGTAGAACAGCGCCATCCCGGCGGTGTCCCCGTCGACATCGGCAACGATGGCATGAAGCCGGGGCAGGGACCCGAACAGCGCTTCGTGCAGGTCCGCCTCGGACGCGGTGACCTCGTGCAGCAGATGTTCGTAGTCGGCCAATCCACGGAGCAGCCGCAGGATAGCCGTAATGTCGGCCGGACCGGCGGGCCGGATCTGGATGTTCGTCATGACGTGTTCACCCCGCACCCCGTGTTGCCCGTGATGCTGCGCCACTGCGATCTGTCATCAGGCGGACCATGACAACCTGGTCTGCGTGGCACAGACTGCGTGGCACAGACCGCCGGTGTCCGCTTCGCGCGCGGCCGGACCAGGCTGGCCCACGACGTCAGCGCTGGCCTCAAGCCGCCGAAGCTCACCACCCTCTTACAGCAGCAAGCTCAACGGATCCTCGACCACCTGCTTGAAAGCCCGTAGCCACCTCGCACCCAGCGCGCCGTCCACCACCCGGTGATCGACCGACAACGTGCAGGTCATCACCGTCGCCACCGCCAGCTCGCCGTTCTTGTCCACGACCGGGCGTTTGCGGCCGGCCGCTACCGCCAGGATCGCCGCCTGCGGCGGATTGATGATGGCCGAAAACTCCGACACCCCGAACATCCCCATGTTCGAGATCGAGAACCCGCCGCCCTGGAATTCCTCCGGCTTCAGCTTCCCCGACCGGGCACGCGCCGCCAGATCCTTCATCTCCCGGCTGATCGTCGCCAGGCCCTTGGTGTCCGCCCGGCGGATGATCGGCGTGATCAGCCCGTCGGGGATCGACACCGCGACGCTGAGGTCGACATCGTCGTAGAACACCATGCCGTTATCGGTCCAGCTGGCATTGACCGTCGGGATCTGGCGCAACGTCGCGGCACTCGCCTTGATCACCATGTCGTTGATCGTCACCAGATAGGCACCGGGCCCCTCCTTCGGCGCCTTCGCGTTCAGCTGCGCCAGCAGCGCGATCATGGCGTCGATCTCGATGTCCATCGAGACGTAGAAATGCGGGATCGTCGACTTCGCCTCGGTCAGCCGCCGAGCGATGATCTTCCGCATGGAGCTGTGTGCTATCAGCTTGTGCGGCGCGGTAATCTCAGGCTCCGTCGCCTTGCCCATCGGCGGCCCAGACAGCGGCGCCACGGCGGGAGCCGCCGCGGTCGAGGCGGAAGCCGGCGCCTGCGCCGCCCCGCCTCTCGCACCGCCTTGTTGAGCCGCCTCGATATCCGCGCGCACGATCCGTCCGTTTGGCCCGCTGCCCTTCAGCCCGGACAACGTGATCCCGGCCTGCGACGCCATCCGGCGCGCCAACGGCGAGGCGAACACCCGATCCCCGACCTGCCCATTGGCCCCGACCTGCCCATTGGCCCCGACCTGCCCATTGGCCCCGACCTGCCCATTGGCCCCGACCTGCCCATTGGCCCCGACCTGCCCATTGGCCCCAGCGTGCCCGTTGGCCCTATCGTGCCCACTGGCCTCAGCGTGCCCATTGGCGATCGACGCGGGCAGGGCCTTTGGCGGGGGGGGCGTCTGTGCGGCCGGTCGCGGCGCGGCCCCGCTCGCCGACTCCGGCGGTGGCGCCGCCGCCGGCGCAGCAGCCGGAGCTGCCTCTTGCTTGGCGGCCGGAACCGGCGCCGCGCTCGGGACAGACTCCCCAGGCTCCACCAGCACCGCGATCGGCGCGTTGACCTTCACATTGGCGGAACCGTCCTCCACCAGGATCTTGCCCAGCACGCCTTCATCGACCGCCTCGACCTCCATCGTCGCCTTGTCGGTCTCGATCTCGGCGATCACGTCGCCGGCCTTGATCGTCTCGCCTTCCTTCTTCAGCCACCGCGCCAGCGTGCCCTCGGTCATCGTCGGGCTCAGCGCCGGCATCAGGATATTGGTTGCCATCGAATAAAGTTCCCCGCTCAGACGATCTTCTTCACCGCATCCACCACCCAGTCGGGCTGCGGCAGCGCCAGTTTTTCCAGATTGGCCGCATAGGGCAGCGGCACGTCCACCCCGTGCACCCGCACCGGTGGCGCATCCAGCCAGTCGAACGCGTGTTCGATGATCTGCATCGCGATCTCGGCACCGATCCCGGCGAACGGCCAACCCTCTTCCACTGTCACCAGCCGGTTGGTCTTCTTGACGCTCTCGACGATCGTCGCGGTGTCCAACGGCCGCAGGCTGCGCAGGTTGATGACCTCGGCCTCGATCCCCTGTTCGGCCAGCACCTCCGCCGCCTTCAAAGCCACGCCGACCATGATGCTGAACGCCACCAGGGTGACGTGCGTCCCGGCGCGCTCGATCTTCGCCCGGCCGATCGGCACGATGAAATCCTCATCGACCGGGCAGTCGAACGTGTGGCCGTACAGAATTTCATTCTCCAGCACGATCACCGGGTTCGGGTCGCGGATCGCCGAGCGCAGCAGCCCCTTGGCGTCCGCCGAGGACCATGGCGCCACCACCTTCAATCCGGGCACATGAGCATACCAACTGGCGTAGCATTGCGAGTGCTGCGCACCGACCCGCGACGCCGCCCCGTTCGGGCCGCGGAACACGATCGGGCAGCCCATCTGGCCGCCCGACATGTAAAGCGTCTTCGACGCCGAGTTGATGATCTGATCCATCGCCTGCATGGCGAAGTTGAACGTCATGAACTCGACGATCGGACGCAGCCCGTTCAGCGCCGCACCGACCGCCAGACCGGTGAACCCATGTTCGGTGATCGGTGTGTCGATCACCCGCTTGGGCCCGAACTCGTCCAGCAGGCCCTGGCTGATCTTGTAGGCGCCCTGATACTGCGCGACCTCTTCGCCGATCAGGAACACATCGCCGTCGCGCCGCATTTCCAGCAGCATGGCATCACGCAGCGCCTCACGCACGGTGGTCGGCTTGGTCGGTCCCCAGTCCTTTTCTCCCCCGGCCCGCTCGGGCGCCGGCGTCGCCTCCAGCGCATCCTTCCGCTGCCCCTTCGCAGCCTGCTCGGCGATCGCCGATGGATCGGCACCCTGCGCCGCGACTTTCGGCATCGCCGCGGCAGCCTTCGGCGCGTCCGCCTCGGGCGCCGCCGCTTTGGACGCTCCAGCCGTGGGGGCAGGCGTCGCGTCGGCCGCCGACACGTCCTCGCCGTCCGCCCCCAGCACCGCGATCGGCGTGTTGACGGCAACCCCCTCGGCGCCTTCTTCCACCAGGATGCGGGCCAGCTTGCCCTCATCCACCGCCTCCACCTCCATCGTCGCCTTGTCGGTCTCGATCTCGGCGATCACGTCACCGGCACGCACATCATCGCCGACACCCTTCAACCAGCGGGCCAGCTTGCCCTCGGTCATCGTGGGCGACAGCGCCGGCATCAGAATCTGCGTCGCCATCGTTCAGCCCTCCAGCATCACGTCGGTATAAAGCTCGGACAGTTCCGGCTCCGGGCTGCTCTGCGCGTGATCGGCGGCGTCCTGGATGATGCCCTTCACCTCGTCATCGATCGTCTTGAACGCCTTCTCCTCGACGCCCAGCTCTTCCAGCCGGCGGCGCGCCTTCTCGATGCAGTCATTTTGTGAGCGCATCATCTGCACTTCCTCGCGGGTGCGATATTTCGCCGGGTCGGACATCGAGTGGCCGCGATAGCGATAGGTCTTCACCTCCAGCAGATACGGCCCCTTGCCGGACCGGCAGGCCGCCACCGCCTGATCCGCGGCTTCCTTGACCGCCAGCACGTCCATCCCATCGACCTGCGCGCTGGCGATGCCCCAGGGTGAGCCGTTGTTCGACAGGTCGTGGCTGGCCGAGGCCCGCTCCACCGAGGTGCCCATGCCGTACTTGTTGTTCTCGATCACGTAGACCACCGGCAGCTTCATCAGCGCCGCGAGGTTGAAGCTTTCGAATACCTGCCCCTGGTTGGACGCACCTTCACCGAAATAGGTGATCGAGACCCGGTCGTTGCCGCGATACAGGTTGCTGAACCCCAGCCCGGTGCCCAGGCTGACCTGCGCGCCTACGATACCGTGCCCGCCGAAGAAATTCTTCTCCTTGCTGAACATGTGCATCGATCCGCCCTTGCCGTGTGAATAGCCGCCGGAACGACCGGTCAGCTCCGCCATCACACCACGGGCTTCCATGCCGGTCGCCAGCATGTGGCCATGATCGCGGTAGGAGGTTATGACCTCGTCGCCATCGCTCAGCGCGAGCTGCATGCCCACCACGACCGCTTCCTGACCGATATACAGGTGGCAGAAGCCGCCGATCAGGCCCATGCCGTACAGCTGGCCGGCCTTTTCCTCGAACCGGCGGATCAGCAGCATGCTGCGATAGGCCTTCAGCAGCGTTGCCTGATCGACGGGCTTCGTTTTCGTCTTGCCTCGCTTCCTTGCCTCGGCCGCCTGCGCCATATCGACGTCTCCCGCTGCTGCTGCCAATTCCCTTGGGGTATGTCAGTAGCGGCATATCGGTTGGCCGGGCAAGCACACCAAGGGAAAAAACCCCGCAGCGGCAAGGCAATTTCCCCCTTAACCGGATATTGGTTAACATGCTGTTGGAGGGATGTTGATGTTGGTGCAAGCAGACGTAATGTTGCTCACGCGCCACCCGTCACGCAATTTTATGCGGCCACTCTATCGCGATTCGCAGTCACCTTGCCGGTTGGCGACAATCGGTCCGCCTCGACCGCGGCGTGCGCCCGCCAGAATGGCCAGGCACATCGATCCAGCCTCGCCAACCTGCGACCTGTTCGACATTCATCATTGCCGATCGCAGCGTCGAACAGGCCCTAAGCGCTTGTTTTGCCGGGCAGCTTTACCGGCGTGCCGACGCACTTGTTGCCGATGCTGCCCTTAGGGATGTTCCGCACATGCTGGTGAAGCCTATTGCTTGCGACGCTCCCGGCTGCAAAAGTCCGCGAACAACATCGGGCGGTGGAGTCAAATGGCAGGTCGGACGCAACTCGGCGCCCCTCGGGCGCGCGTACGCGCCGGTTTTGGCCTGGTCATGCTGGCTTGCGGTCCGGCCGCGGCGTTCGCAGCCGCGCCGCCACCCGCGGTCACCGTTGCCACCATCCAACTGAAGGATGTCGCCCCAGTCAACAGCTTCATCGGCCGGGTGACGGCGATCCACTCGGTGCAGATCGTGCCGCGGGTCACCGCCTTCATCGACAGCGTCCCGGTGCAGCAAGGCAGCGACGTGAAGGCGGGCCAGGTGCTCTATCAGTTGCAGACGAGCCAGTATCAGGCCGCGCTGACGGGTGCGCAGGCACAGCTTCAATCGGCGCGGGCGGCGGTGGAGAACGACCAGCCTGCTTATGAGCGGTCGCTCCGGCTCAACAAGCAGGGGTTCGAGGCGCAGTCCAGTCTGGACCAGGCAACCGCCACGCTTGACCAGGCGAAGGCGTCCGTCCTCAGCGCCCAGTCCAACCTCGATCAGGCGGCGCTCAATCTCAGCTACTGCACCATCTCCTCGCCGATCGACGGGCGCATCGGCGCCGTCACCCTGACCAAGGGCAACCTGGTGACGCCGAGTACCCCGGCGCTTGCGACCGTCAACCAGCTGGATCCGATCCGGGTGGTGTTCTCGGTCAGTGACAGCATTCTCGTCGCGGCCGAACGCAGGACCAACAACACGCGGAACCAGATCGCCGCCGATCTGGTCGTCAACCTGAAGCTGCCCGATGGGTCGGAATACAAGGAAACCGGCAAGATCGCGTTCCTCAGCAACCAGGTGGATGTGCAGACTGGCACCGTCTCGGTTTATGCCGACTTCGCCAACCCGCAAGCCTTCCTGCTGCCGGGCGCTTTCGTCAATGTAGATGTGCGCCGATCCAAACCCGAGGAACGCCCGCTGGTGCCGGTCGCGGCGATCCAGAACGACAAGAACGGCGAATACGTGCTGATGGTCGGAACCGACAACAAGGTGACGCAGCAGCCGATCACCATCGGCCGTCAGATTGGACAGACCGACATCGTGACAAAAGGACTGAGCGGGGGTGAGCGGGTCATCACCGAGGGTGTGCAGAAGGTCCATCCGGGTCAGACCGTCAACCCGACCGAAGCCCCCGTGACACCAGGACAACAGGACCAGGCGAACACCACCGCGACCAACGGCCCACAGGGCCGGGGCGGCTGACCGCGCATGCTGTCGAGCTTCTTCATCCACCGGCCGAAATTCGCTATCGTCATTTCGGTCGTCATCACCCTGGCCGGCTTGCTGGCGCTGTCGGCGATCCCGGTCTCGCAATTCCCCAACATCACCCCGCCGCAGGTCACCGTGTCGGCGACCTACCCAGGCGCGAGCGCGGACACGATCCAGAAACTCGTGGCCCAGCCGATCGAGGAGCAGGTCAACGGCGCGCCGGACATGCTGTACATGCAGAGCACCAGTTCCAGCTCCGGCACTTACAATCTGACGGTGACGTTCGCGATCGGAACCGACCCCAACATCGACCAGGTCAATGTGCAGAACCGCGCGCAGCTCGCGCAATCGCTGCTGCCCTCGGAGGTTGTGCAGGAGGGGCTGACAATCCGCGCTGCGACCAGCAACTTCGTGCTGGCGGTCAATCTCTACTCGGAAAACAACAAGTACGACCAGGTCTTCATCTCGAACTACGCCTACATGCACCTGCAGCAGCAGATCGCCCGCACCACCGGCGTCGGCAACACCCAGATCTTCGGCCAGCGGCAATACGCCATGCGGGTCTGGATGGACCCGGTGCGGATGACGGCGATGAACCTCACCGCCGCGGATGTCACCGCGGCGATCCAGTCGCAGAATATCCAGGTAGCCGCCGGAGCGATTGGCCAACCGCCGGTTTCCGGCGACCAGCAGCAACAACTGACCATCCTCACCCCGGGCGAGCTGACATCCCCGGCGCAGTTCGAGAACATCATCATCCGCGCCAACCAGAATGGCGGTGTGGTGCGCATCAAGGATATCGGCACCGTCGAACTCGCGGCGCAGCAGTACTCGACGAACGCGGCGCTCGACGGCAATCCATCAGCCACGCTGGCGATCTACCAGACGCCGAACGCCAACGCCCTGGCGGTCGCGCGCTCGATCGAACAGCAGATGAAGACGATGTCGAAACAGTTCCCGCCTGGCCTGAAATACGCCATCGTCTATAACGCGACGAATTTCGTCAGCGCCAACATTGTCGAGATCGTACAGACCCTGGCGATAACCCTGGTCCTGGTGGTCCTGGTGGTGTTCCTGTTCCTGCAGGACTGGCGTGCCACGCTGATCCCGACGATCGCCATCCCGGTGTCGCTGATCGGCGTCTTCGCGGTGCTCTACATCCTCGGCTACTCCGCCAACACCGTTGATCTGTTCGCGATCGTGCTGGCGATCACGCTGGTCGTCGATGATGCGATCGTTGTGGTGGAAAACGTCACCCGAACCTTGGAGCAGGATCCGAAGCTGTCCGTTGCGCGGGCGACTGAAATCGCCATGGCGGAGATCACCGGCCCGGTCGTCGCGACGACGCTGGTGCTGGTGGCGGTGTTCGCGCCGGTGGGATTCGTCTCGGGCGTCACCGGCGCGCTGTACCGCCAGTTCGCGGTGACGATATCGGTGTCGGTGGTGATCTCCGGGGTAAACGCGTTGACCCTCAGCCCGGCGCTTTGTGCCCTGCTGCTGCGACCACCGAAAAAAGCGCGGTTCTTCGCCTTCCGCTGGTTCAACCGCGGCTTCGACTTCGCTCGGGATGGTTACGGCTGGACGGTGGGCCTGTTGTCGCGTCATCTGCTGATCGGCTCGCTTGGCATCATCGCCGCCTTTGGGGTCGCCTACCTGCTGATCGAGCGCACCCCCAGCGCCTTCCTTCCTTCCGAGGACCAGGGCTATTTCTTCGTCAACGTGCAGATGCCCAACGGCGCCTCCCTGGGCCGCACCCAGGCGGTGGTGGAGCATGTCGGCAAGACCCTGCTCAACACGCCGGGTGTCGCGCATGCGATTGAACTGGGTGGGTTCAGTATCGTGGCCGGCGCGCAGCAGCCCAACGCCGGCACCGTCATCGCGATCATGAAGCCCTGGGCTGAGCGCGGCGCGAGCGAGGCCATCCCCCGCGTGATCGCCAAGCTGGCACCGACATTCAATGCCATGCCGATAGCGCAAATCGTTAGTTTCAACCCGCCGTCGATTCCCGGCCTCAGCGCCGCCGGCGGCATAAATTTCGTGCTGGAGGCGCGCAACGGCCAGACTCCCGCACAGCTGGCCGCGACGTCCCGCGCGTTAATCTTCGCGGCCAACCAGAACCCCGACCTCAGTGCGGTGTTCACCAGCTTTTCGGCCAGTGTGCCGCAGATCCTGGTCACCGTGGACACCACCCGCGCGGCCTTGCTGAATGTCACCCCGGCGGCGGTCTATGCGGCGCTGCAGGCCAATCTGGGCAGCCAGTTCGTCAACGACTTCAACTATCAGAACTTCGTCTTCCAGGTCATCGTCCAGGCCCAGCAGCAGTTCCGCAACGAGGTCAACGACATCGGCCAGCTATACGTGCGCAGCACCACCGGGGCGATGGTGCCGCTGAACGCGTTGGTGAAAATCACCACCGTGCAGGGGGCGGATGCGATCAACGCCTACAATGAGTACCCCGCCGTGCTGGTCAACGGTTCGGCGAAGGCGGGAAAGAGCAGCGGACAGGCCATCGCCGCGATGGAGCAGGTCGCGGCCGAACATTCGCCCCAGGGTTTCGGCTATGACTGGACGGGCATGTCCTATCAGGAGCTTCAATCGGCCGGGCAGGAGTCGTCGGCCTTCCTGTTCGCGGTGATCTTTTCCTACCTGTTCATGGTGGCGCTGTACGAAAGCTGGACCTTGCCGCTCTCGGTCATGCTGCCGGTGTCATTCGCGTTGGTCGGGGGTCTGCTCGCCCTGATGGTGCGCGGCATGGCGCTGGATGTGTATGGCCAGATCGGCCTGGTGCTGCTGATCGGCTTGGCGGCGAAAAATGCCATCCTCATCGTGGAATTCGCCAAGGACCGGCTGGAGCGCGGCGATGTCTCCGTGCTGCAGGCGGCGGATGAGGGCGCGCGCACGCGCTACCGGCCGGTGATGATGACGGCGCTGGCCTTCATCATCGGCGTCATTCCGTTGGTGATCGCCACCGGCGCCGGCGCCGGCGGGCGGGTGTCGATCGGCACCACGGTGTTCGGCGGCATGGTCCTGGCCTCGTTCATCGGCGTGCTGTTCGTGCCCATGCTGTTCGTCGGGTTCGAGGTGCTGGCTGCGCGGACGGCGCGTCTGTTCAAGCGGCGATCACGCGAACATCCGGCGGAGTAGGCCAACCAGATGGGCCGACGGGGCAGGCTGGCGGGGCAGGGCGGTAAACCCGGCCCGGCCTGAGACCTCACCGCGGCCTGAGACCTCACAATGATGCTATAATCACACCAAGGTGGACGAGGGCGAACGGGAAAAACAACGGCGAGGGCAACCACATCGCCGCGCGGATTTCGCTGGAGCAACAGTCAGCACCTTGAGCCCAGTCCTCTTTGCCTGAAGTCCGGCCATCAGTTCGACCACACATGGCCGATCGAGCGGCCGGATAGCCACGCCCGAACGGGGCGCTCGGCCAGAGCCCGTAGCCCGACTAAGAAGTGCTATTCGAGATAGGGCGTTAGCACCTCTTCGATCCATTTCATGAATGCGCGGACGCGGCGCGACAGATTGCTCCGATGTGCGACGACGAGGGACACGGCGAGCGCCCGGCGACGAAAATCGGGTATGATCTCCACCAGCGCTCCACTCTCTAGGTATCGGCCAATCCCCAAGAGTGGCGCCTGAATCAGGCCAAGGCCGGCGAGGGCAGCAGCTTCGTAGGTCTGCGCGCTGTTGACGTGTAGCGCACCTGGCAACTGAAGCGTCGCGTAGCTGTCGCCGTCCGGATATTCCCATCCATAGGGTCTCGCGCCCAGCATCGCCGAAAAATGAATTGTCCGATGTTCCTGACGCTGGAGATCTTCTAGCGATCGAGGGACGCCATAGCGCGCCAGATAGCCGGGACTGGCAGCGTTGACCATGCGCAACAGGCCCAGCGGACGTGCGATCAGCGTCTCGTCCCCGATGGGACCAAGTCGCAATACACAGTCGAACCCCTCTTGAACCAGATCGACTTGCCGATCCGTGCTCGACACCTCCAGCTCCAACTCGGGGTGAGTCGCCATGAAATCCGGCAAGGCCGGCACGATCGTTGCGCGCGCCACCTCGGTCGGAAGATCGACCCGTAAACGCCCGCGAAGTGCCACTCGATCGCTTGCGAACATTGAGTGCAGATCATCAACTTTAGCAAGCAGATCGCGGGCACGGGCATGAAATGCGCGTCCGTCCTCCGTCAACTGCACGCTGCGCGTCGTCCGGTGCAGGAGCCTGACACCGACATCCTCTTCCAGCTTCCGGACCGCTGTTGAGGCCCTCCCCTTTTGGATGCCCAGGCTATCGGCCGTGTGGGTGAAGCTCCCCATTTCCGCTACCATTATGAATATGCGGATGGGTTCGAGATTCTGCATTTTCGGGCCTCGGTATTGTTTACCACAGAGAAAACAGTTAGTTCATTTACTCCGTGTTTATCATACTCAAGAGACACAGTAAGCTCCGAATATTAAGATCCCCCCATCGGAGAATGAAAAGTGTCCGAAACCATGAACCTGCATCAGGTGCCTGAAACCATGACCTTGCATCGCGCCCTGTGGGCCAGCCGGATAATGAGCGCGTTTGTCGTTATCGCTCTGGTGGCAGACGGCACTATTCAGCTTTTCGCGCCGGCACAGATCGCGAGCATGTTGCATGAAACAGGGTTCGCGATGGACCTGACCCGTGTCGTGGGTCCGATCATACTCGCCTGCGCCATCCTTTACGCCGTCCCGGCCACCGCCGTCCTCGGCGCGATCTTCGTGACAGGTTTTTTGGGAGGCGCCATTTGTGCCATGTCCGCATCGGTGAAATGGGGTCGCCGCCGGAAATTATATCCCTGCTTCTGGGCCTGATGACGTGGGGTGGCCTTTACCTGCGCGATCCCCGTATCCGCGCCATTCTGCCTCTCGGCCGTTAGTCAGCCGCGTATTGTTACCGCTGCTAGGAACAATGCGTTCGCCTTAGCTTAGTTTATCACTGGAAGAGAACACGGTACTCTTTGTGGGAAGCATCGCCGAGGATTGCATCGTCAACGCGATGGAACGCCGAAGCGCCAAGGAGGCAACATGGCCCTACCCAGCATCACCACCGCCGTCGTCTACCACTCAGGCTATGGGCACACGAAGCGTGTAGCAGAGGCTGTCGCCAAAGGCGCTGCTGGCTCGCTGATCGCGATCGATGCCGAAGGCAACATCCCCGAGAATGGGTGGGAAACACTCAATGCTGCGGACGCCATCATCTTCGGCTCACCAACCTACATGGGGGGACCGAGCTGGCAGTTCAAAAAGTTCGCCGACACCTCTTCAAAACCTTGGTTTGAAGATAAGTGGAAGAACAAGATTTTCGGCGGCTTCACCAACAGCGCCAGTATCAACGGCGACAAGCTCAACACGCTACAATACTTCGTTCTGCTGACCGGCCAGCACGGCGGCCTTTGGGTCAGCCTCGCCATCAAGCCGGCGAACGTCAAAGCATCCAAGCGCGAAGATCCGAACAGGATGGGCTCGTACATCGCGCCGATGGCGCAGTCAGACGCAGATGCGGCACCCGGCGAAATGTCGGAAGGCGACCTTGCGACCGCCCGGCTTTATGGCATCCGCGTTGCGGAAATCGCCAGCCGATTCGCGGCGGCACCGACCGGCTAAGCGCAGCATCCATTCCAACAACAGGATCGACCAATGAATATTGGCGAGCAGAAACTCTTCATCGGAGGGCATCTGGATCGAACTTTCGGGTCCACTGCTACCGCACCTCCAGTGACGCGCCTTGCATTGGCCGCACCATCCGCACCGCGATATCGGCCTCGCGGCGCAGCAGGTCTTCCTGGCGGTTGGACAAGGCCAGCTCGAGCACGACCTCCGGACAGGTTTCGTGGAACCCGGTCAGGATCGGCGGCGGCAATCCGAACTGTCCCACGCAACGTCGATTTCGCCGGAAGCGGTTCGAACGATGGCGGCGGTCGCCCACGAAGACCGCATAATGGATATTATGTTAAATCAAGGCGGCATGGCGGTCCGCACGATCTGCATGCTCAGCGTGCGAACGGCTGGCGAGCAGCGCTTACCCTTTCTGCTGACTCCTGTGATCAGCCAAGCAGCTCGCGACATCCCAGATCGTCCACCGCCGCCATGATGCGCTGAAAGTTGTTCCACCAGATCACAGGTGGAAGTTTCAGTCCCGCCTGGAACACCGGCGTGGTCGTGTGCCAGAGCACCGACAGCCGGTAGTCTTCCTGCATGTCGGCGCGGTGGTAGCTACGCACGCCATTCTCCAGCAGGACTGTATGGTAATGGTCCAGCAACGCTCGCTCCAGCCGCTGCCGGCGTTCCGGATACCAATGGACAGCCATCATGTAGGCCAGATCGTTAGTCGGAACGCGGATGCGCCAGCCATCCCAATCGAACCACCGCACGTCGTCGCTTCCATTGCGCGGCAGGAAGCAGTTCCACACATGGGCATCACCATGCCCGAGCGTGATGTTCTTGGCGTCGCGATATCGGTTGTGCAACCGCGGTGCCGCTGCGATCAGCCCTTCATAGAACGCGCGCCGCTCGCCTGAGAGTTCGTCGCCGAGGCGGTCGGCAAACACGTCGAAATGCCCGGCCACCTGTCGGATGAACCGGTCCATGGCCGCATCGTCGAGCCGCGCTCCAACCGTGACGCCCAGCCGCGGGTCTTCCCACCACGCGGCATGTAAACGTCCGAGTGATCCCACGATCGTCCGGCACTGTGCTTCCAACGGGGGCAGCGGCCATTCGGTCGCCAGCGCGTGGGTCTCGGTCAGGTCTTCCAGAATGAGATGCCAAGGGGTGGTGGCGTCGGCATGATGCGCCTCGAAACAGCATGGCACGAGGTTGGCCGGAAGAGACGGCGCCACATCACCGTAAAAGGCGACCTCCTGGCGCCCGTTCGACCATTCGCTTCCCCGTTGCTCAGGAAGGCCGGTTTTTACGATCAGGCTGCCAGGCAAGGCGTTTGCCGGACCATCATATGTCAGCCGCAACCGGATGATCCGCGACATCAGCGTCGCGCGGTCACTCATGACGGTGACGTCCTGCACATGCAGGTCACCCAACATGCCAGCCCGTTCCAGGGTGGCATTCAGGTGGGCGGCGCTGATCAGGCGTAGCAGCGGGTCCATCACCTTGCATGTAAAAGTGACCACTCAGCCTAACCTGACCGAACCAACTGATCCAGGCCTCAGGATAAGGCTGGACGCTGCCCGCCAGCACCGACCACTTGCCATTCCGAGAAACACTGCCAGCCGCTGTTACATTCGATGGGCCACCCAGCCGGCAGTATCCGTCGCACTGCTCCTCGACAGAATAAGCAAAGCAATGCCTTCCGGCGCGATGCGAGCCCTCGCGCCGGAAGGCCCGCGACCCCCCGGAAAACAAGCGCGATGGCGGCCGCGAAACCTCGGCTAGCAGCTGTGACTGATACAACACAGCTGCCGCCCCGGCCTCGCGGCCACGCTTCAGCTCGAAGCCGGCGCTACAGCGGTACCTTCCACCTGGATAACCTCCAACTCGGCGGTCATCACCTTGCCCTTGGTTTCCGGCCCCAGATACACCGCGATCAAATACACGATCAATGATCCGACGGTGGCGTACATCATCGGCGCGGCGAACCCCATGTGCCGATTGACCGCGAAATAGGTCAACAACGGGGCGACAGCCGCGCCCCAGACAGCGCCCTGGTGATAAACGAAACCGGCGGCGGTGGCGCGGACCTCGGTCGGAAACCGTTCCGCCAACCAGCCGGGGTTGAGGGCATCCTTGCCGCCGACAAAGCAGATCGTCAGCAGGAACAAGCCAAGGAACCAACCCCTGTCAGTCGTCGAAAGATAAAGCGGCACGATGAAGATGGCGACGGTGCAAGGGATCATCAGCGCCCACCGGCGCCCGATCCGTTCCGACAGCGCGCCCCAGAAGCTGCACGCCAGGAACGTCAGGATGTTGCCCCAGAACACCGGAACCGCCACCTGGGCGGGCGTCCAGCCCAGCTCCTTTTGCAGATAAGTGCCCAGCATGGCCCAAATCGCGTAGTAGACGCGAACCATCATTGCTCCAGCGGAGCCAGCGACCCGCACGCCCGCTGCCAAGGCTTGAATCGTAGAGCTTTTCATCGGCCGAGCAGACCGTGCTTCATCCGAAGGCAATCGGCTGCTCGCTCGGTCGTAGGGAGGATCCCCGCGGATCAGGCGCCAGCCGCCGCGGCTAGTCGACCTCCAGCACCATCCCGTCGAACCCGGCCTCGATACCCGCCGGTAAATTGGTCTGCATCCAGGCCCAGTCCATCTCGGTTCCCATATGGGTCAACACGGTCCGGCGCGGCCGAAGGCACCGGACCCAGTCGACCACCATGCTCAGGTCGGCATGCGTCCAGTGCCGCTCCTTGTGCAGGAAGCAGTCCACCACCCAGGTATCGACGCCCGCCAGCGCCGCCAGCGCTTCGTCATTTAAGGCAACGACATCAGTCGAGTAGCCGAAGCGCCCGATCCGCAGACCCAGCGTCTCAACCTTGCCATGCCCCTGGGTGAAGACACGGACGGACAGACCGGCGGTTTCCACGACATCACCCGACTTGACAGTGTTTGCTTCAAGAACAGGGCGATAGAAATGCGGTGGCTCCCACGGCCGGAACGCGTAGCCGAAGCGGCGGGTCATCTCGGCCAGGGTTTCCGCGGTGGCGAACGCCGCCAGCGGCCGGTTGGCGATCCGGTTCAGGATCCGCACGTCGTCCAGCCCGGTAATATGGTCCGCATGAGCGTGCGTGAACAGGATCGCATCCACCCCGGGGATCCGGCAGTCCAGCAACTGGCTTCGCATATCCGGTGACGTGTCGACCAGAAGTCGTTGATGATCCGGCGCTTCTACCACGATGGACGACCGGGTGCGCCGGTTCCGCGGCTCCCCCGGATCACAGTCGCCCCAGTCACCGCCGCCATCAGCCCCGCCGATCATCGGCACACCGGCGGACCCGCCGGTTCCCAGCAGCGTTACCTTCATGGCATCGCGTTCTGGCCCGGCACCGCGCTCGGGCCTGACCCCGCGCTCTGGCTTGATACCGCGTTCTGGCCTGCCGTCGCTTTCCGGAACAGCCGGCGGAAGTTCGCGGTGGTCGCCGCGGCCAGCGCCTCTGGCGACAGACCGCGCACCTCCGCCAGCACCTTCGCGGTGTGCGCGACCCAGGCCGGCTCATTGCGTTTGCCACGAAACGGCACCGGCGCCAGATAGGGCGCGTCGGTTTCCACCAGCAGCCGCTCCAGCGGTACATCGCGCGCGATCTCCCGCAGGTCCGATGAGCGCGGAAACGTCAGGATGCCGGAGAAGCTGACATACCCGCCCGTCGCAATCGCGACCTCCGCCAGCAGCCGGCTCGAGCTGAAGCAGTGCAGCAGGAAGTCAAACCCCCCTCCCCTGTCACGCTCCTGTTGCAAAATCAACGCGATGTCGTCGTCAGCGTCACGCGCATGGATACATAGCGGCACCCCGGCCAACCGCGCGCCACGAATATGGGCGCGAAAGTTCTCGGCCTGCACGTCGCGTGGCGACTTGTCGTAGAAATAGTCCAACCCGGACTCGCCGATGCCGATGACCCGGGCGTGACGCGCCATCTCGGCGAGCCGCTCCGGCGTCGGGATCGGCGCCTCGGCGGCGTGATGCGGATGCACGCCGATGGTGCACCAGAGGTTCTCCACCGTCTCGGTCATCGGCGGCAGGCATTCCGACTGAGCCAGGGTGGTGCCGATCGTCACCATCTCGCCCACCCCGGCGGCGGTCGCGCGCGCCATCACCGCCGGCAGTTCGGCCGGCGTGAAGTAATCCAGATGACAGTGGCTATCAACCAGCATCAGGCGCGGGGTTCCTTGGCATCGACGGCCTCCACGTAGCGGGGAAACACACCCTCAGGAGGTGGCAGGACCTGGCCATCCGTCAACGGCGTCGCCAGCGCCGCGAAGTCGCGCGCGTCGGCGGCGACACCGAGTTGATCGAGCATCCGCGCCATGCTGCCGGGCATGACGGGCTGCAGCAGCGTGGCGACGATGCGGATCGTGTCCACCAGCACCCGCAGCACCGCGCCCATCCGCGGCTTGTCGGTCTTGTTCAGGGCCCACGGCGCCTGCCGGTCGATGTAGCCGTTGCAGGCGCGGATGACTTTCCAAACCTCCTCCAGCCCCTCGTGGAAGGTCTGGCGGTCGATGTTGACCCGAAGGATGTCCACCAGCGCCTCAGCCGCGGCCAGCAGCGCGGCATCGTCCCCGGTCGCCGCCCCCCTGGCTGGCAACAGGCCGCCACGGTTGCGGGCGATCAGCGACAACGACCGCTGCGCCAGATTGCCGAGATCGTTCGCCAGTTCAACGTTGATGCGGCTGACGATGGCGGGATGACTCATCGAGCCGTCGGTGCCGAACGGCTTTTCCCGCAGCAGGAAATAGCGGATCTGGTCCAGCCCATAGGTCGCGGCCAGCTTGCGCGGCTCTATCACGTTGCCCAGGGATTTGGACATCTTCTCGCCCTCGACCACCCACCAGCCGTTCGAGCTAACCCGCCGCGGCAGCGGCAGGCCGGCCGCCATCAGGAACGCCGGCCAGTACACCGCGTGGAACCGGATGATATCCTTGCCGACGAAGTGCACATCGGCCGGCCAGTACCGCCAGCGCGGCGCGGTCTCGTCGGGGAAACCGCACGCGGTGACGTAGTTGTTCAATGCGTCCAGCCAGACATACATCACGTGCCCCGGCGCGTCCGGCACCGGAATGCCCCAGTTGAAGGTCGTGCGGCTGACCGACAGGTCGCGCAGACCACCCTTGACGAAGCTGATCACCTCGTTCCGGCGCGAGGACGGTGCCACGAACGCCGGCTCGTCCTGGTAAAGCGTCAGCAGCCGATCCTGGAACGTCGACAGACGGAAGAAATACGACGGCTCGCGCACCCATTCCACCGGTGCCCCGCTGGGCGCGATGCGCGCGCCATCGGGCAGGACCGTCAGCTCCGATTCATCATAAAATGCTTCATCCCGAATGGCATACCAGCCTTCGTATTCACCCAGGTAGATGTCGCCGTTGCGTTCGATCCGACGCCATAGCGCGGCGCACGACACCTTGTGCCGCTCTTCCGTCGTCCGGATCCAATCGTCGTACGATATCCCCATGGCGTCGGCCATCGCGCGGAAATCGGCGGAAATCCCGTCGGTGTAGGTCTGCGGGTCGACCCCCGCCGCCGCCGCCGCCTGCTCGACCTTCTGACCGTGCTCGTCCGTGCCAGTCAGGAAGAATACGTCATGCCCGTCCAGCCGCTTGAACCGCGCCATCACATCCGCCGCGATGGACGTATAGGCATGCCCGATATGCGGTGCCCCGTTAACGTAATAAATCGGCGTCGTGATGTAGCATCTTGAGGTCATGGGTCTTCTTCAAATGTATCACGTCAGACGATCGCTTCAAACAGAACCGCTGAGCATACCGACCCCGGCGACAATGGCCTGACGCTTGTCCAACGCGAACCGTTCGGTCTCATCCTGCAGCCGGGTCAGCCCCTGCCACAGCTCGCCCCACGCATCAAGCGGACGCAGTGACACGATCCGCTGTTGATCGAGGTCGGCGCGTCCCCGCACACTGTCGCGCACCACCGCCGCCACGCCGGCCCGCACCAGGTCCATGAACGTCGAGAACCCGGTCTCCGAACGACCGAGCGCGTCGGCGATTTCATACCCCCGCGACAGCGGCACCGCCGGCAGCTCGGACAGCAGCTTGTCCACCAGCATGGCGATCTTCAGCCCCTCATCCTCGGCCAGCAGGATGGCCCGCCCTGGTGAGCCCTCCGCCAGGGTGATCAGCCGTCCGCGCTCCTCCGCTGTCAGCCGCGGCAGGTATTGTTGCAGCAACCTCGCCATCGGCTCATCCGCCAGCGGCGTCAGACGCAGCCGGCGGCAACGGCTGCGGATGGTCGGCAGCAGCCGCCCGGGCGCGGCGCAGACCAGCAGCAGCACGGCACGCGGCGGCGGTTCCTCCAGGATCTTCAGCAACGCGTTGGCCGACGCCTGGTTCAGCTCCTCGGCACCATCCACCACGACCACCCGCCAGCCGCCCTCGGCCGGCGTCAGCGACATGAAGCCGTTGATCCTGCGCACATCCTCAACCGCGATCTGCGTCTTCATGCGCTTGGTCTTCTCGTTGAGGACACGCTCGATCGTCAGCAGATCGGCGTGCGACGCCGCGGCGACCCGGCGAAACACCGGATTCGTCACATCCAGCGCCAGGCCGTCTTCGGCTGATTGCCCGGATTGCTGCCCGGCCAGCAGGCGGCGGGCGAAGCGGTAGGCCAGCGTGGCCTTGCCGACGCCCTCGGGCCCGGTGATCAGCCAGGCGTGATGCATCCGCCCGGCGCGCACCGCATCCAGGACGGTGGCCTCGGCCTCCGCGTGGCCGAGCAGAAGCGGATTCGCGCGTGGTTCAGGGGCAGTCATGCCAACGTTATAGCCGAGGTCGGCGGCCCGCGTCATCGGCCGCCCGCGTCATCGGCGGGTTGTCCCAGCTCAGTGGCCATCGACCCCAACGTTGGCGATAGCAGGTTGAAGCATCACCACGCCGAGCAAAACTGATCGATCAAATGACGAAACCGATCGCTTCCGACTGTAGTCAGCCCGAAGCGAGTCCAACGCGCCAAAGTGCGCTATCGGGCCGCCCTCACAGGCTGTTTCAAACTCACAAATAATCCTTCGCCGTCTTACGCCGGGGATCTGCGACGGCCAGCCGTGCCCGGGCAGGCATGATCGGCGCCGCCACCGAGGCCTGCGGAACCAGCGGCAAGTGTCGGTTTGCTTGGACAGATCAGAACCGTTCTCCGAAGCAATGACTACCCCGGAAACGCCGCCTCCATCGCCCGCCGATACCGATACGCCTCATCGTCCGCATCAATCCGCACATCCGCCCACGTCACCGGCTGGCCCATCGCCACATCCCGCACCAACGGCATCCGGTTCGCCAGTCCGATCGGCAGCCCGCCATGCCGCAGACTGTCCGCCGCAGTCATCAACTTGCCCCACACGCAGGCCCCGCCCTCGCCGTCCAGCATCTCCCCTGCCCGCAGATCCCGCTTCGCCGTCGAAACCACATCGCCGCGGAACCCGGTCGGCGCCCCCGTCGCCTCCTGGCGCAACGCCGCCGACAGGATCGAGACATTTAGCTCCAACCCGATCAGATGAAACGGCCGGTACAGCGCCGACACCCGCCCCGAGGCATCCGTCACCACGCCATATTCCTGAAAACACCGCTGAGCGTATTCATTCGGCGCCTCGAACACCACGAACACCCCCCAGCGCAGATCGTTGGCCACCGGGCGGCCGTCGCGATGCACACTGGAAATCACCTCCACCTGCCCGGCATGGTGCAGCGCCCCGGCATTCCCCGGCCGCAGCATCTCCGCCATCTCATGCGTGCCCACGGCCGGAAACACCAGCCCGTCCGGCGCCGGCGTCAGCCCCGAGGCGTTCGCCACCGCCGCCATTTCGATCCCCGATTTGGTCCCGTCAAGAAACGAGTTGAACATCTGCGGATTCATCCCGCCGGTCTTCGCCTGCTCGGCGGTCAGCCCATAATATCCCCACACCGTCTCAGGCGTGGAGGCATGGTATTCCGGCAGATACTTGGTGCCCTTGCCGGCGGCGATGATCGGAAAGCCGCACGACCGCGCCCAGTCCACCAGCTCACAGATCAGCGCCGGCTGATCGCCATAGGCCAGGCTGTAGACCACCCCCGCCGCCGCGGCCTCACGCGCCAGCAGCGGCCCGGCCAGCACGTCGGCCTCCACGTTCACCATGACGATGTGCTTGCCCTCGCGGATCGTCCGCCGAGCGTGGGAAATACCGGCCGGCGCATGGCCGGTCGCCTCCACCACCACCTCGACCTCGGGGAACGCGATCATCGCCGCGGCATCATCGACGAAGCGCGTCGCCGCGATGCGTTCCGCCGCCCACCCCACCCGCCGGCACGCCTCTCGGGCGCGATCCGGGGAAAGATCGGCGATGGCGGCGACCTCCAGTCCCGGCGTGGTCGGCACCTGTGACAGGAACATCGATCCGAACTTGCCGGCGCCGATCAGCCCGACCCGCACCGGGCGCCCCTCGGCGGCACGCGTCTGCAACAGGCGATACAGGTTCATTTCGGTCCTCCCGGGCGGATAGGCCACCCACGTCTCCGCGGAATGCTCGCAGCTCGATCCATGCGACGAGGCCCCTCTTACACCCGCACCGGATACGCCGGCGCGTCCGCCACCCGAACGCCGGCGAGGCGCACCAGGATCCCCGACACCATCATGACCACCCCACAGACCAGCATGGCCGCGCCGTAGTTCCCCGTCCGGTCACGCAACACGCCGACGAGTTGTGGCGCGAAGTAGCCCGACAGATTGCCGACCGCGTTGATTACCGCGATGCCGGCCGCCGCCGTCGCCGCCCCGAGATAGGCGGTCGGCAGGTTCCAGAACACCGGCAGGTCCGCGCCAATGCCGAACCCGGCCACGCACAGCCCGATCAGCTCCAGTGGCGCGCTGCCGATCGTCATGCCGGTCAACAGCAGGCCCAACGCCCCCAGTCCCATCGCCACCACCACATGCCACACCCGCTCGCCGCTCCGGTCGGAGCTGCGGGAGAACAGGATCATGCCCACCACGCCCAGCCCAGCCGGCAGCGCCGATAGCCAGCTCGTGGTCAGGTTGCTGAACCCGAGGTCCTTGATGATCAGCGGCACGAAAAAGACCGTGCCGTAGACCCCGAAACCGTTGCCCAGATAGGCCAGCGCAAGCAGGATCACGCGGCGGCTGCGCAACGCTTGCATGATGGGAATGACATGGCCCTCCTTGTCGTGCTGCTCGCCTTCCAGCACGTCCTCCAGCCAGCCGCTCTCATCGGCGGTCAGCCACGCGGCCTTCGATGGCCGGTCGGCCAGGATAAACGGTCCGCACAGCGCGAGCAGCATCGACGGCGCTGCCTCGATCAGGAAGATCCATTGCCAGCCTTGCAGACCTAGCCAGCCATGCAGGCTGACGATGGTCCCCGAGATCGGCGAGCCGATGGACACCGCGACCGCCGAGAATGCGAAGAACACGCCCATGGCGCGTCCGCGGAAGCGGCCGGGGAACCAGTAGGTCATGAAGTAGGTCACCCCGGCGAAATACCCGGCCTCCGCCACGCCCAGCAGAAAGCGCACGACGACGAAGCTGGTGACACCGGTGACCAGAGCGGTCGCGCCAGAGCAGATGCCCCAGGCGAGCATGATCGCCGACAGCCAGCGCCGCGCGCCGAGTTTCGTCAGCATGACGTTGCTGGGAACCTGGAACAGGACGTAGCTCCAGAAGAACGCGCCGGCGCCCAGGCCGTACTCCGCGGCGGTGAAGCCGAGGCTCTTGTTCATGGTCAGCGCCGCGATCGCGATGTTCGAGCGATCGAGCGCGTTGAAGAAGTAGCCTAGGCCAACGAAGGGCAGCAGCCGCCACGCGACCTTGCGCATCACCGCGAGTTCGAGAACCGGGGCCATCGTTCCCTCCCTATGGCTTGGTCGCCGATTGGGTGACGCTATTCGCCTCGGACACCCGCGTAAACCCATCTTGATGCCCGGATCGGCCGGTTGCCGCACAGACCGTCAACCCGGTGTCCGCCCGGCCAACAACCGCGCTATGATCCGGTATGCCAGATCCCACGCCCCGCCGCCCGGGCGTCTGACTCCGCTTCCCGTAGCGCCGCCGTCGTGGCGCGGGCCCAGCCGTCCAGCACCACCGCCCGGCCCAGATCCACCCCGCCGGCGGTGCAGTCGCCCAGCGGATGGCCCCACCTGCCGCCGCCATCGATCGCACACGCCACCGTCCGGCCGCGCACCAGCGAGGCCAGCGCATTCGCCGCGGCAGACCCGCAATCCACCGGCGTCAGGCCGGAGTCGCGGCAGACCGAACCACGCGCCGGCGCGACGATGCCCGCCAGTTGCACCACCTGATCACCCAGCCGCAGGGTCTCGCCGTCCAGCACCGCCACATGGTCCGCGGCTGCGGCGATATGACCATCCGGCAGCGCGGCGGGCGGCGCGGCCGCCGGCGCCTGCAGGTAGCGAACGATCGACCAGCCCGCCACCAGCAGCACGGCAACGCCGGCGACGACGACCAACGCGCGAACCGAGGGCAACATGGGATACGGCATCGGCAGCCCGCCGGTGTGCGCTCGGAAGATCCGTCGTCGTTTCCGTCTCAACGCCATCGCCAACCCCCACCGGCGCACGCCCACCCGATAGCGAGCCGGATGCGGACGGTCACGTCCAGTACGCGGGCTGGCGGCGGAACCGGTCGAAGGCGTCGACGATTCTGGGCCGGATCTTCGCCGCCCGCGCCGCCAGAAAGCCGACGACGATCCCGGTCGCGTAGCCATGCCGCCCGGACGGACCGCCAAGCTCGGCCAGCAGATGGCTGGCAACCGCGCCATCGTTCAACACCCCCAGGCGCTGCTGCAGCGCGCTCAGACGGCGCAGGAAGCGGTGCGACGCCTTGCCATGGTGCAGTGTCGAGAACATCTCCGCGGCATAGCGCGCCCGCTTCGCCCGCAGCCGCACACCGTGCAACGACGGAACATCCAGCTCGTCGATCCGTTTGCCGATCGATATCAGCTTCTTCCAATAGTGCTGCAGGACGCCGGCCGCGAACTCCGCCAGCGGCGGCGGCGGTTGCGGTTCGCCGTCCGCACCCACCGCCGGCGCGTGCCAGAACTCCGCCGCCGCGAACCAGGCCAGTTCAATGCCCAGCAAGCGGAACTCGGCGCTGTCCAGGTATGCCGCCAGCGCCTTCTGACGCGACCGTCGCAGCCGACAGGCCGCGGTGATCAGCCGGTCCAGCCGAGCGTCGGCGGGCATCGCCTGGTGGATCGCCGGTGCTGTCTCATCGGCAAAGACATCCCAGTCCCGCGTCGGACCCAACCTGGCGCTCAGTTGCTTCAGCCGGTCCTTGAACGGGTCCAATGCCCCCGCCGGCACCGCGGTGTGGAACACCGCCAACGCCGACCGCGCGCGGCGGACCGCCACACGCATCTGGTGCACCGCTTCCGGTCCCGCCTCATCGGCGACCACAACCAGCGGCGCGTTGGCCAGCATCACGTCGGTCAGGTGACCCAGGATATGCGCCAGCGCGCCGGCCACGCTCAGCGATTCCGCCGGTAGCACGGGCGCCCCGGCATGCCGTGGGCTGGCACTACGTCCGGTGGCCAACGCCATGGCCTCCGCCGCCAGCGCATGCAGCGGCACCGCGACCGGTTCCGCCCCGGCGATCAACACCACGGCTTCACGCACCGCCTGTTCCGCGCCGCTCAACCAGATCCGCGCCACCAGCCGTTCCGCGGTCACCGCGCGCAGGCTGCCCTTCCAGATCGTCAGGCTGACCGGCTGACCGCCAAACACGTGCTCGCTCATGGTCTGCCGTCCCTCGAACGCCGCGACCGGCGCCAGCGGCGAGGGCAGGCTCGCGGGATCGGGCGCCTCGGCGACGATCGGGACGGGTTGCCCGGGCAGCCAGCTCGCCGAACCGGGAAACACCCGCTCCAGCCGTCGCACCCCCCGCTGTTCGGCCAGGGTGAGGCCATCGCCCAGCAACCCGAGTTCCGGACTGTCATGCCAGACGATCTTCACCGTTTGCGTCCTGGACCGACCTTCGCGGCACGCCGTCAGCCCCTTCAACCGGACCAATCCCGCGACCGTCTGCGGGTCCGCCGCCAGCTCCAGCTCCATCAAGCCTGTTCCATCAACCGAGGCCAGCGCCCTCGAGCATCCGCGGCGTCAGGAACCGCACCAGCCGCCCGCCGCCCTCGCGCAGCTCCCACCACGACCCGGCGACCACGAACTCGGCCAACGCGGCGGTCGGAAAGCCCGCTGCCAGGGCGCGTTCATCGCCGCCGCCCCGCAGCGCCTGCGCACCGACGAGACTGAGCGCCAGGTCGTGCATGCCGGGGTTGTGCGCGATCAGCAGCACGCTGCGAACGGTTTCCGCCACCCCATGCAGCGCCGCCGTCAACTGCATCGGATTGGCCAGATAAAGGCTGTCCAGCTGATCGACCAGCGGCGTGTCGTCCCAGGGTTCCAATGCCTCCAGCGTTTCCAGCGCCCGCCTTGCGGTCGAAACCAGCACCAGATCCGGCACCAGACCCAGCTCGCGCATCGCCTGCCGGACGACGGCCATGGCTCGGCGTCCGCGGAGATTGAGCGGACGGTCCCGGTCGGGCATCGACGCGTCGTCCCAGGAGGACTTCGCATGCCGCAAGAGCAGTAGTTGACGCATGACTGTAAGCACTGTGCCACGCTGCGCGCGTTTTGTCCTCCCCGGCGTGTTCAAAGCTGGCGTCAAGCCCATGTCACGACCGAATTCCAAATAGGCCACGACATGGCGGTCGATACCTTACGCGTGGTGCTGGGTGACCAGCTATCCCATTCACTGTCGGCGCTGTCCGACCTCGATCCGCGACGCGACGTCGTGCTGATGGCCGAGGTGATGCAGGAGTGCAGCTATGTTCCGCATCACCTGAAGAAGATCGTCCTGGTGCTGTCGGCGATGCGGCACTTCGCCCAGGCGCTGACGGCGGAAGGTGTCGCGGTCCGCTATGTTCGTCTGGACGATGCGGCGAACACGCAAAGCCTGGGCGGCGAGGTGCGCCGGGCGATCGCCGAATTGAAGCCGCGCCAGGTGGTGGCGACCGAACCTGGCGAGTACCGCATCCTGGCGGACATGCGGGCCTGGACCGAAGCGATCGAGATCCGGTCGGATACGCGCTTCGCCGCCTCGATAGCCGATTTCCGCCGCTGGGCGAACGGACGACGCGAACTGCGCCTGGAGTTCTTCTATCGCGACATGCGCCGCCGCACCGGCCTGCTGATGACACCGGATGGTCAGCCGGACGGCGATCGGTGGAACTTCGACGCCGAGAACCGCAAGCGTCTTCCGGCCAACCTGCCGGTCCCGGCCTTGCCGCGTTTCCCGCCCGACACCACGACCGCAACGGTGATCGAACTGGTCCGCCAGCGCTTCACCAATGGCTTCGGAGAGCTCGACGATTTTCATTTCCCGGTCACCGCGAAGGACGCAAGGGCCGCTCTGGCCGACTTCATCACCCATCGGCTGCCGGGATTTGGCGACTGGCAGGACGCGATGCGGGCGGCGGCGCCGACCCTGTTCCACGCGGTCCTCTCGCCGGCGCTGAACATCGGGTTGCTCGATCCGCTGGACACCTGTCGGGCGGTCGAGGCGGCCTATCGGCACGGCGCGGTGGCGCTGAACGCGGTCGAGGGGTTTATCCGCCAGATCATCGGCTGGCGGGAATTCATGCGCGGCATCTACTGGCTGAAGATGCCGCGCTACAGTACGCTGAACGCCTTGGACGCGACCCGCGCGCTGCCGGAATTCTACTGGAACGGCGTCACCGACATGGCATGCGTTCACCACGTCGTCCGCCAGACCCGCCGGGATGCTTACGCCCATCATATCCAGCGCCTGATGGTGACCGGCAACTTCGCGCTGCTGGCCGGGTTGCACCCGGACGCGGTCGATGAATGGTACATGGCGGTCTACGCCGATGCCTATCAGTGGGTGGAGATGCCGAACACCCGCGGCATGGCGCTGTTCGCCGATGGCGGGATCGTCGGGTCGAAGCCGTATGCCGCGTCCGGCGCCTACATCAATCGCATGAGCGACTACTGCGGGGGCTGCGCCCTCGACGTGAAGCAGGCAACCGGGCCAAAGGCCTGTCCGTTCAATTTTCTCTACTGGGATTTCATCGCACGCCATGCCAGTCGGTTCGCCGCGAACCCGCGGATGGCGATGCCGCTGCGGAACTGGCAACGCATGACGCCCCAGCGGCGCGACGCGATCAGGCTGCGGGCAGCTGAGTTCTTGGCGACGCTGGATGCCGCCTCGTCCCGCCAACAGCGGGCCGGATGATCAAAGCCTGGCGATAAACCAGAGCCCGGTCAGCTAGAGCGCGATCGTCTGAGGTTGGACCAACCTCAGACGTGAATCGCCATCTGAAACAAAGAGAGCGAGCGCGTGGTTGCTTCAACCTGAAGCTATCACGCGCCGGACCCCGGCGTCAGGACCCGAGGCCGAAGCCAGCGATGTCCCGCGGCTGTCATCAGGCGGTTCGGCCTATACCACGCTTTCAACGACCCGCTGAAGCGTTGCGAGTAGCGACGACAGTTCACTTGCTGGCTTCGGGCGACTGAAGAAGTAACCTTGGACCTCGGTGCATCCCTCTTCTCGTAGTTTGTCCAGTTGTTCCGCGGTCTCCACGCCCTCGGCAGTCGTCTTTATACCCAGATTCTGGCCCAGGCCGGTAATCGCGCGGACAATTGACATCGCTTCCTTGTCCTTCACCAGGTCACGCACGAAGGACTGGTCGATTTTGATCTTGTCGAACGGAAAGCTGCGTAGATAGCTCAACGAGGAGTATCCTGTGCCGAAATCATCCAGCACCACGCCGATGCCCATGGCGCGCAACTGCTTCAGCGCGGCCAACGTGGTGACGGTGTCTCGCAGCAGGACGGATTCCGTGATCTCCAGTTCCAGTCGGTCAGGTCGCAAGCCTGATGCGTCCAGTGCTGCCTGAACGGTGGCGACCAGGTTGCCTTTCTTGAATTGTATGGGCGAGAGGTTCACCGCGAGGCTAATGGTCGTGGGCCAGTTGTCTGCCTCGGAACAAGCGGTTCGCAGCACCCATTCGCCAATCGCCACGATCATGCCGGTCTCCTCGGCGACAGGAATGAATTCCATAGGCGAGACAAGACCACGAACCGGGTGGTGCCATCGCAGCAAGGCCTCGAGCCCGGTGACGGTGCCGGCATCGACATTGACCAGCGGCTGATAGTACAGCTCGAACTCGTTCCGCAGAAGTGCATTGCGCAGGTCAAGTTCCAGCGTCCGGCGGAGTTGAATGCGGGCATCCATTTCCGGCTCGAAAAAGCGCACCGTGCCACGGCCCTCGTTTTTCGCCAGGTAAAGCGCGATATCGGCATTCTTCAGCAATGTGTCGGACGAGGTGCCATCAACCGGCGCGATGGCCACCCCGACGCTTGTGCCGGCAACGATCTGATGTCCGTCGATATCGAACGGATCCAGGAACGCCGTGATGATGCGGTTAGCCAGCAGTCCGGCGTCCTCGGGTCGTTCCACCCCGAGCTGGATGATGGCGAACTCATCCCCGCCCAGGCGCGCCAAGGTATCAACCTCCCGGATACAGGCCTGCAGCCGGTCCGCGACGGCTTTCAGCAGCCCGTCGCCCACCGGATGGCCCAGCGTGTCATTGACAAGCTTGAATCGGTCCAGGTCGAGCCCGAGGATGGCGCATCCAACGCCGCGTCCAACCATGTCCATGGCATGCTCCAGCCGCTCATGGAACAGCATCCGGTTGGGCAATCGGGTCAGCGCATCATGCCGCGCCATGAACACGATGCTCGCCTCGGCCTGCTGACGCTCGGTGATGTCCTCGTGGGTCGCGACCCAGCCGCCGTCAGGCATCGGTTGATGAGAGATCGCGACAACCCGTCTGTTCTTCAGGGTAACAATCGTATTCGATTTCTGGTTGGTGGCCGCGATCTGGGTGCGCCAGACAAGGTAGTCGGCAGGCGACATTTCCGGCGTGCTGCCGGCCGCATACCGATAATCCACGATGTCTTGCAGCGACAGACCGCCGCGGATCACCTCTGGCGGCAGATTGTAGATTTCGGCGTAGCGGCGGTTCGATATCAGCAGTCGCTGGGCACCATCGAAGAAGCAGACGCCCTGCGTCATGTTGTTCAACACCGCCGTGAACTGCTGGCGGCTCAGCGCCAACTCGGCATTCGCCTGTGCCAGCTGTCCATTCGATCGCCGAAGCACGTCCGCCTCACGCGTGGCCGACGCCAGCAGACGCCTGTCGACCGCCACGAAGATGAGTGCGCATGAAATGAGCGTCAATGTCGTCAGCGCCACCGCCAGCGCCATCGGGCCGCTTGGTAGACCGGGCACCACCCGTGCCAGGGGATCGACCTGAAAAACCGCCGCGGCCATGCCGCTGTAGTGCATGCCACAGATCGCCGTACCCATGACCAGAGCCGCGGCGCCGCGCTGCCACCTCTCCCGCAAGGTTGACGACAGCCATAGCGCGACGGTGGCCGCGGCGATCCCGATCAGCAGGGAAAGGCTCCAGAGGCCGGGCGTGTAGGCCAGACTGCCGGGAAACCGCAGCCCCGCCATCCCGACATAGTGCATCGCGGCCACACCGAGCCCGACGACGATCCCGGCAAGACAGATGCGGATGGCCGATGCCTTGGCACGAACGATCTGCAGCCCACAGCCGACGACACCGATCGCGATCAGCAGCGAAAGCAGCGTCGGCCCCGGCGCGTAGGTGAGCGGAAGACTTATCTTCAGCGCGAGCATCGCCATGAAATGCATGGACCAGATGCTGCCCCCAAGCGTCGCGGCGCTGGCGACTTGCCAGTAGTTGATTTTACTGCCTCGGGCGTGCCGCCAGCGTTCGATCATCTCCAGGGCGGCATACGAACCGCCGACCGCGATGAGATATGATAGTGCGACCAGGCTAGGATCGTGGCGGAACGCGATACCGTGTGCGTCGGTGAAGCACAGACCGGCGAGCTGAAAGCGCATCGGATGTCCTTTCGCCATGCTGACCGCGGCACTGAGCCGGTCGAAGATGAATACAAAGCTCCTGAAGTATCAGCCGACGGGGTGTGTAGGCGGAAAGACTTAAATTTGTCTTAATATGCGCGGGCGTCCGTAACCGCCGACGCGAAAGTTTCGCCGGTGCGAAATTTGGTCGCGATACCGGCTCCCAGGCCATGATACCGGGCGACGCAAGCGGTTTGGTAAGTGTATCGTTCCACACTTGCATCGCGCCGACATCAATCACCGGCCGGCCTGAACACGATCAGCGATCCTGGCGGCGGGTCCAGCCGACGCAACGGCCCGCTTCAGAAGGATCCGCTATGGCAGATCGATCCACGACAGGTGGCCGCCCTTGCCGGCCCCGGTGTCCAGGAACACCGCCTTGCCGCCCAGCGTGCCGTGCCGCACATACGGCCGCCCGTCGTAGCTGCGGCGATCGTGTCCGCAGTACACCGTCAGACCATCAGGTATCCGGTCGACCCAGCGCAGGCTGCGTTCGGGATAGCCGTCCGGCTGCATCCGTCCGGTCGGTTCGCCATACAGCGCCCGCGCCAAGGGCCCGTGCGGGCGATCCAGACCATGCGCCGGCGAGGGCTGTTCCAGCATCGCGGTATGGAAACCGCCATGCACGAACAACGCCGATCCCGAACGCAGCCATGCCGGCGCCTCGGCGACCAGGCGCAGCGTGCGGGCTTTCAACGCGTCGTCCATCTGGTTGACGGTGGCCTGCACCACCGGCTCGATCCGCACATGATCGCCGGACAAGACCCGCGCCAGCTTCAGGTCGTGATTGCCGAGGATAAACAGGCCGCGTCCGTTATCGACCAGATCGAACATCATCCGTAACGTGCTGGCGCTGTCGGGACCATGGTCCGGCAGGTCGCCCAGCTGGATGACGAACCGGTCGGTCGCGACCGCGTAGGCGAACGCAGCGGCGTCGCCGTGAACGTCACCTACAACCCGAACCTTCGCACCGGAGGGAATTTCGAACATTGTCATCGTCGTGCCATAAGGATAGGTTGGCGTTCCGCACCAACCAGGCAACTGGCCGCGACCGCGTGCTCATGGATTTGAGCGGATTTTGGCATACGCATCCAGCGCGCGGGCCCGGCCTTCGGCCAGATCGACGATCGGATGCGGATAGCTCTCTCCCAAAACCACCCCCGCCGCCGCCAGCGCCCCGGCTGGCGCTTCCCACGGCGCGTGAATGTGGCGCGGATCCATCCGGCTTAGCTCGGGGACAAAATGGCGGACATAATCGCCGTGCAGATCGAACTTCCGGCCCTGCAGGACCGGGTTGAAAATGCGGAAATAGGGTGCGGCATCGGCGCCGCAGCCGGCCACCCACTGCCAGTTGCCGGCGTTGTTCGCCAGGTCGGCATCAACAAGGGTGTCCCAGAACCAGGCCTCGCCGTCCTGCCAGGGGATCATCAGGTGCTTGATCAGGAAACTGGCCACGATCATGCGGACCCGGTTGTGCATCCAGCCAATCTGCCACAGTTGGCGCATGCCGGCATCGACAATCGGAATCCCGGTCTGGCCCTGCTGCCAGGCACGCAGCGCCGGCTTGTCGTCGCGCCAGGGCATCTTGCCGAACTCGGGCTTCAGCGGCGCCCGCGGCAGATCCGGGTTATGCCACAGCAGGTTGGTGCAGAATTCGCGCCACAGCAGCTCGCGGATGAAGATGTCGCGCGATGGGCTGCCCGGCCGTTGGTGCGCCAGATGCCACAGCTGCCCGGCGGAGATCTCACCGAAATGCAGGTGCGGCGACAGCATGGAGGTTCCATCGCCCGCCGGCCGGTCGCGGGCGGCGGCATAGCCGGTCAGGCCATGCGCCAGGAAGTCGTCCGCCCGCTCCATCGCACCGGCCTCGCCGGGGGCCCAGGTGTCGCGCAGGCCCGCCGCCCAATCCGGCTTGACCGGCAGCAGCCCCCAATCGTCCAGCCGATCCGAACGCGGGGCCTCTGCGGTCCTGATCTTCTTCGGCGCCGGCAACGGCGGCTTTGGCCCGCCGAGGGCCAGGCAGGCATTGGCGAACGGCGTGTAGACGCTGTAGACGCCACCACTCTTGGTGCGAACGGAATCCGGGTGGAACAACGTCGTCGTGCGCATCCGGTGCAGTGTTCCGCTGAACGCCTCGGCCACCGCCTGATCCACCCGTCGCGCCCACGGGTCGGCGGAACCACCGGTGAACACCGCCGCCGCCCCGGTGTCGGCGGCGATCTCGATGATGCTCGCCTGGGCGTCGCCGCGGCGCAGGATCAGGTGGCTGCCGCGCGCCTGCAATGATGCCGCCAGCGAAGCCAGACTGTGATGCAGCCACCAGCGTGACGCCCCGCCCAGCGCCCATGGTCCGGCCGAACCCGCGTCCAGAACGAACACCGGCACGAGCGGACGGCCACTCTCGATGGCGGCGTGCAGGGCGGCGTGATCGGCCAGACGCAGATCATCACGAAACCACACGATGGCGGGCCGGTCGGATGCAGGGTTCATGAGGCGGATGTGGGGATGGTTTCCGCCGCGTCCACGCGTCCTAATCAACACCAGGCCGCGGCGCCCGTTCCGAGGCCACGGCTCAGCCCGCCAGTACCCCGCCTCCGGGATGGCAACGCCATGCTGGCCGACAGATCATTGTCAACGCGTTCGGGTTGGGAACAGGCGGGGGTTTCTCGGGTTCACCAGCCGGACCGTCGAACCTTGGTGGTTGATGCCGGACGGACGAAGCCATCCGTCAGTGCTGTCAACGACCAAAGGGCCGGGCGGGTGCCCTGCCCACGCCCATCAGCGAGCGTCCCCAATAAATTGACGCCGGGCGATGCCGGGCGGCTAATTCTAGCCGGGTTGCCTGCGCCTCATACTCCATCGCCAGATCGCTCAGCGCGTTGATCGCGCGCTGGTCGGTGAAGCCAAACACCATCCGCCGATAACGTTCTGCCAATGCGCGCAGATCGTCGGGACTGGTCATAATGATCCTTCACGCGGTGGTCGCGGCTATCTCACCGTCAGCGCTAATTTGGTTGAACATCTTGCCAACGCCGGAACCACCCCAATGTTCCCCGTCGATACCGCGGTTGCGCGCCAAGTTGATACGAGCAGACCGCGATTGGCCGTGAGATGATCGGTGATCCCGCGATCGTTACCGACGCCATCCAGCTTGGGCTATCCAGGCGCCGTCAATGTAAATAGTATTTACATTATCCGAAGTGAGCGGAGGAGCCTGACATGTCTTCCGGTTGGAACATCGACGTCTATCGGACGCGCGCGAAGAAGTGGCGCGAGGAGGCAAATAGGCTGCATGGTGGCAATGAGCGCGAGGCTTATCTCGTGATCGCCGATGGCTACGCCCACTTGGTCGCGTTGATCGAGAACGACATCCGCTTCGCGGATTCGCATTCCCCATAGGCCGCTCGTCCGATCAGGAGGGCGATCGTCGGGCCAAGGCGGCCGACGTGGGGCGCGCCCCGGTTCGTCGCCGGATCAGTCCGCGTCGCTGATCCGTCCGCGTCGCTAGTCCGTCCGCGGTCGGGGGCCGCGGCCAAGCCGCGGATCAGCTTCCTTCCGTTTCCAGCCCCAGATAGATGCGCTGCACATCCTTGTCGTCCGCCAGTTGTGCGGACGGCCCTTCCAGCACGGTGCGCCCGGTCTGCAGCACGTAGGCATAATCCGCCACCTCCAGCGCCAGTTCGACCGCCTGTTCCGCCAACAGCAGCGTCAGCCCTTCACGCCGCAGCCGAACCAGCGTCTCATACATCGTTTCGACGACCGCGGGTGCCAGCCCAAGGCTGGGTTCATCCAGCATCAGCAGTCTGGGATCGCTCATCAGCGCGCGTCCGGTCGCCAGCATCTGGCGCTCCCCACCGGACAGCGTGCCCGCCCGCTGCCGGCGCCGTTCGGCCAGCCGCGGAAACAACGTGAACACCCGGTCGAGCAGCGCCGGCACGCGCGTCTTGTCGGCCAACACCGTGGCCCCCAGGCGCAGGTTCTGCTCCACCGTCTGCTGCACGAAAAGCCGCCAGCCCTCGGGAGCCAGGGCCAGCCCGGCCGCGACGATGGCGAAGGCCGGCTTGCCGGTGATGGCGCGCCCTTGCCAGGTCACCGTGCCGCCAGCGGTGGGCACCAGCCCGGCAATCGCGTTCAGCGTCGTGGTCTTTCCCGCACCGTTGGAGCCCAGCAGCGCCACCACCGATCCCGTCGGGACGGTCAGGGACACGTCCGCCACGCCAACAAGGTCACCATACCGGACCAGCAGATGGGCGATGCTCAGCAGCGGCGGCGCCATCAGGTGACCGCGGCCCAGGACGTGGCGAAGGACATGGCGAACACGCGGATGCAACGCCGCCGGCGACACCAAGGGCGCCGCGTCACATCCGCACCCGCTTCATGTGATGCCCGAGATAGGCCGTGACCACGGCCGGATCATCAACCACGCTGCGCGGTGCCCCCTGCGCGATGACCTTTCCCTGATGAAACACCACCGCACGTTCAGCCAGTGACAGGATCACCTCCATGATGTGCTCCACGATAACGATCGTAATGCCCAGCGCCTGGATGCGACGCACCAGTTCGATCGCCAGCCGCACCTCCGCCGGGGTCAGCCCAGCCAACGCCTCATCCAGCAGCAGCAGGCGGGGCTCGGTCGCCAACGCGCGCGCGATCTCCAGCCGTTTGCGGCCGGGTGTCCCCAGCGAACGGGCCGACGTGCTGGATAGATCGGCCAGGCCGGTGAAGCGCAGCACGTCCTCGGCTTTCCGCATCGCCGCGGCTCGCTGCGCGTGGCGCAGGAAGGCACCGACCATGACGTTCTCCAGCACCGTCATATCCTCGAACGTCACCGGCACCTGGAAGGTGCGCGCCATGCCCAGACGCGCATGCGCATCAGGACCCGCCCTGGTGACGTCCTGATCCAGGAAGCGGATCGTTCCGGCGGTCGGTTCGGCATCGCCCGCCAGGCAGTTGAAGAACGTGCTCTTGCCGGCGCCGTTGGGACCGATCAGGCCGATGATCTCACCCTGCCCGACATCCAGGTCCGCGCCGTCCACCGCGCGGAAAGCACCAAACGCCTTGACGATGCCTCGCGCCTCAAGCAGCACGCGATGCCCTCCGTCGGATCGGCATCTTGTTGGTGATCGCGTCCCAGAACGCCGCCACCCCGCCGGGTTGGAAGCGGGCCACCAGCAGGATGATCGCGCCATAGATGATGAAGGTGATGCCCGTGCCGTTGCCGCCGAACGCGGCATTGGTGGTTTCCTCCAGCGGGATCAGGATGATGGCGCCGACCAGCGGGCCGAACAGCGTGCCCGCACCGCCCAGGGCCGCGATGATCAGCATCTTGACCGACACCAGGATGCTCAGCCCGCTGTCCGGATCGATGAACCCGACCATGACGGCGTATAGCGACCCGGCGATCGACGTGAAGCCCGCCGACAGCAACAGCGCATACAGCTTGTAGCGCAGCACCGGCACACCCAGGCTGCTGGCGGCGCGGTCGCCGCCGCGGATCGCGGCCAGGTAATAGCCCAACCGGCTGCGCTGCATCAGCCAGGTCAGACCCAGCAGCACGATCAAGACCGCCAGGAACAGGTAGTGGTAAGGAACCGGGCTGATGAATGACAGATCCCACACGCTGCGCGGCACCGGCGGGCCCATCAGGCCCACCGCGGCACCCAGCAGCGGCCAGTTCGCCGCCAGGATGTGGAACAGCTCGGCCGCGGCGATCGTCGCCATCGAAAAATAATGCCCACGCAGCCGGAAGGTCGGCGTTCCCACCAGCGCCGAGATCGCCATCGACACCAGAACGCCGATCGGTGCGCCCGCGATCGGCGGCCAGCCCAGGTGGGTGAACACCACCAGCGAGGCATAGGCGCCGGTGCCAAAATACACCGCATGCCCGACCGAGACCTGACCGGCATAGCCCCCCAGCAGGTTCCACGCCGAGGCCGAGATCGCCGCCAGCAGCACCAGCGCGCCGACGCGCTGGAGGAACACGTCCTGCACCACCAGCGGCCAGCCGGCGATGAGCAGAAAACCGATCACCACCAGGGGCCACTGCTTCACCCTCAGGTGGTCCCCAGCAAGCCCTGCGGGCGGACCCACAGAACCAGCAGGAACAGCGCATACACCACCACATCCTGGTAGACCGCGCCGATCAGATAGGCCGACAAGGCCTCGATCACGCCGATCCCCAGGCCGGCGATCATCGCACCTGGCACGCTGCCGAAGCCACCCAGGCAGACCACCACGAAGGCGATCAGCGACAGCGATTCACCGACGTTCGGCGAGATGTAGAAGAACAGCGCGATCAGCGCACCGGCGATCCCGGTCGACGCCGCACCGATCCCCCACGCGATCGCCTGCATCCGGTCCGGGCGGATGCCCATCAGCATGGCGGCGTTGCGATCTTCGGCCACCGCCAGCAGCCGGCTGCCCAGCGCGGTGCGCGTCAGCACCAGATGCATGCCAAGCGTAATGACGAGTGCGAGGACACCGGCCAGCAGGCGAGACGCCTCGATCCGCACCCCGCCGATCGCGAACGTGCCACCGACCAGATTGTCGGGCAGAGATACAAAATTGGCCGAGAACGCCCAGAACGCGGCATAGCGCAGCACCAGCGCCAGGCCGAACGTGCCGAGAATCTGTGCCAGCATCGGACCCTTGGCGATATGCCGCACCAGGCCGAGATAAACCACCACGCCAAGAACGAACATCAGCGCCGCGGCGCCCGGGATGAAGATCAGCGGCCCGAGCTTGAACAGGGTGAACGCGAAGAACGCGATGTACATCGCCAGCATGACAAAGTCGCCGTGCGCGAAGTTGACGACGTTCATCATGCCCCAGATCAGGGTCAGCCCCGACGAGAACAGTGCGTAAACCGATCCCGTCAGCAGGCCGCTGACCACCACCTGCAGCAGGATCACGCCGCCACGCTCCTTCGTTCATGCCACCCGATCCTGACCGATGGATCGTCTGCCGACAAGTCGATACGCAGCACCGCGGCGGTGCCGGCTACCGGCTTGTCGCCGGGCGGTGCCGGGCGCGCCCGCCAGCTATCACGAAACGGCTTGATCCGGGCGCTTGCCGCGACACCACGCGCCGCCCGCGGCGATCTCGCCCGAGCCGCCCTTGCCCCGGCCGCCCTTGAACCGGCCGCCCTTGAACCGGCCGCACTGGGTAAACCGGCCGCACTGGGTAAACCGGCCGCGCTGGGCGCTGCTCAGGGTGTCTCCCGACATTGCGTGACGGCATACAGCGCGGCGAACCCGGACCGGACCAGCAGGCGAAAGCGGCTGGCCGGCAGCTCGGGGACGGCGTCCGCCTCCATCAGCAAGACATAGTCGAAACCGCACATGTCGGCGATGGCGGCAGCCGAACGGTGCGGCAGGCCGCCAACCCCGGCGGCGAGGCTGTGGTAAGGTTCCCGCGTCCTGATCGGCTGCTGTGACGGCAAATCGAACTCGAACGGCCAGAACGCGCGGTGCTCGATCAGCGCCAGCGCGCCCAGGTGGCCGTCGGTTCGCATGCCGTTGGACAACAGCCGCCAGCGCGGATCGGCTGCCCAATAGACTGGGGCCTCCTTAAAGCCCGCTTCGGCGACATAAACCGTCTGTCCCGGTCTGACCGGCGCCAGGACTGTACGCAGATCGGCGATGTCAGCTTGTCGTGCCGCCCAGGCCGTCGTCAGGACGGTCATTCGCGCGATCATCAGCAGCACCACCACGGCCGCGACAGACCGCCCGGCACGAACCGGCCATCCTCGGGGGACAAACCCGGCGAACAACATGAAACCCAGCATGACGGCGAAGCGCGTGTCCAGGAAGTAGGTCCGTTTCCAGGCATAGGGCGCCGCCAGGAACGTGATCAGCAACAGCGCCATGGCGCAGCCCGCCGGACCCGGCATCCTGCCCCGCCGCAGCAGCACGCAGGCGATCGGCACCGCTATCGAGACCACGGCGGCCGCCCGATCCAAGGGCCACAGGTAGTTGACGAAGATGGTCAAAAGCTGGAGCAGCTTGTCCCCGACCGGCAGGAACCCGGCGTCGCCGCCAAGGTCCCGCAATGCCGAAACGAAATAAAGCATCCCAGGAGCCGCGAAGATCAGCAGCAGGATCGAACCTCGGACCAGCAGCGCGCGACACAGATCGCCGTTGCGGACCTGGTACAGCCGATCCAGTTCGGTGCCGCCGATCAGCAGGCCGAAGAACACCAGACCCATCAGATGGCAGAAGAACAGCACCGGGGCGCCGAGGATCGCCAACGCCACCGCGCGTTCAGGTCGATCCTCACGCCAACGAAGCCAGGTCGCCGCCAGCAGCAGCGCCAGCCCCAGCGAGATGGAGAAGTTCAGAAAACCGTACAGCAGGCACCCGTTATAGGCGACCAGACCGACACCAAGCGCCCACCACCGGCCGCCAAGCGCGGTGTTGTAGGCGACCGTACCCAGCACCGGCAGCAGCACCGCGGCGGCGATCACCAACCGCCCGACGACGTGCACCGGCAGCACATGGATCAATGGCGGCGCGATGAGGTCGAGCGCGAGATTGGGAATGATCGACCACTGCACGGCATAGAAGCGGGACAGCACCGGGTCCCGCGGCAATGACGCCAGCACGAAGGCGCGCGCCAGATGATTGGGATAATCCAGCAGCGGTGGAACATCGACCACCAGCAGCGGCGCCAGCAGCAGGCCACACAAGCCGATCAGCGCGGCCCACCAGGCCCGATCGGGCAGACCCGTTCGCATCACGCCAGTTCGCACCCGGATCGGTCGTGCCAAGGTGACACTCTGTGACATCATTCGCCCGCCCGATCCGCCCGCTGGTTTGCGACCACGCCGAACCCATATCGTTTTTTGACGCCAACTGATACGGCTTGTTTATGCCAACGCACCGCCGCTTGACACCAACGTCCCGACCGCTGGGCGGCGACCGCCCCGCCCGTCTCCAAGCGGACGCTGCCGAACCGACCGCGGCGGAACGGCGACGGCGTGCTGGACGCGGTTGCCCTCGGCGCGATATGCGGTCAAACCAGCACGGCGTGGTGCAGGCGGCCGTCGTCCGCCATGGAGAGGCAGTCCCGCATGGTCCTTCCGGCCGAGTTCTCCCTGATCGCCAGGCATTTCCGTCCGCTGGCCGGGCCGGGTGCGCTCGATCTCGGCGACGACGCCGCACTGCTGACACCACCGCCCGGGCGCCAGCTGGTGCTGACCACCGACGCCATGGTCGCCGGCGTGCATTTCCTGCCCGACGACCCGCCGGAGCTGGTCGGTCGCAAGCTGCTGCGGGTCAACCTGTCTGACCTGGCCGCGAAGGGTGCGGTGCCGATCAGCTATCTGCTGACCGTGTCCACCCCGACCGATACGCCCGACGCCTGGTTCGCCGCGTTCGCCGCCGGGCTGGCTCAGGACCAGCAGACCTTTGGGGTGACGCTGCTGGGCGGCGACACGACCTCGACGCCCGGGCCGATTTCGCTGTCGATGACGATCATCGGCCACATCGCACCGGGCAGCGCGATTTATCGAACCGGCGCCCAAAATGGCGATGCCATCTGGGTAACCGGAACCATCGGCGATGGCGCGCTCGGTTTGGCGGCAGCGCTGGGGCAGCTGCCTGATCCAGGCGGCTACCTGTTGGATCGCTACCGCCTGCCGCGGCCGCGCGTCGGATTGGCGCTGGCCGGCATCGCTTCCGCCGCCATGGACGTCTCCGACGGGCTGGTCCAGGACCTCGGGCATATCTGCCGGGCGAGCGGTCTGGCGGCCGAGATCCAGGCGGCGCACGTGCCGTTGTCCGATGCGGCGCGGGGTGCCGGGCCGGACTGGCTGGAGACATGCCTCACCGGTGGCGATGATTATGAACTGCTGCTGGCGGTGCCGGCTGGCAATACCGAGGCCCTGCAGCGCGCGGCGGCACGGTCCGGCATCGCTGTCACCCGGATCGGACACTTCCAATCGGGCGCCCCCCAGGTCATGGTGCGCGCCGCCAGCGGAGAACCTCTTGCTCTGCCAAAGGAAGGCTGGAGCCACTTTTAGCTGGCAACGGACGCCAAGAAGATGAACAGGCCAACAAGATGAACAAGCCAACAAGATGAACAAGAATGTCTGGCTGCTGTTCGCCTGTCAGGCGTTGATGAATGCGGTCGTGTCTGGCCAGTCCATCATGGCGTCGCTGGTGGGCTACCACCTGTCAGGCAGCGCCCTGAACACGCTGCCGATCGCGATCCAGATGGTCGCCGTCATGAGCGCGTCGGTCGTGGCGGGCTACGCGTTTCCCCGGCTGGGCCGGCGCGGCGGGTTCTGGCTGGGTTGCGCCATCATGATGTGCGGCAGCCTGACGTTCGCGCTTGGTATCTACAGCGAAAACTTCACCCTTTACTGCCTGGGGGCGATCCCGGCCGGCCTGGGCTTCGGGATCTCGCAGCACCTGCGCTTCGCCGCGGCCGAGGTCGCCGATCAGCACGCCAAGGCGCGGGCGATCTCGTTGGTGCTGGCCGGCGGCGTCGTGGCGGCGATCATCGGACCGGAAATGGTCAAGCGCACCAACGCGCTGATCCCGCACTACGTCTTTCTGGCGACCTATCTGTCCCTGCCGCTGCTGCCGGTGATCACGGCGATCCTGTTGAGCTTCGTCACCCTGCCGCCGGCGCCGAAGAAGACCGGCATCGCGGTGCCGTTCCGGACGATCTTTGCCCGCCCCAACTTTGTTACCGCGGTGGTCAGTTCGCTGGTGGGGTATGGCACGATGAACCTGATCATGGCCTCGACACCGTTGCAGATGCTGCTGTGCGGTTTTGGCGTCGCGGCGAGCGCCGACGTGATCCGAGCCCATTCGCTCGCGATGTTCGGCCCGGGCTTCGTCACCGGGCGGTTGATCCAGAAATTCGGCGTGCATCAGATCATCATCGCCGGCGGCTTGCTGGTGCTTGGGTGCGTCGCGGTGAACGTTTACCGGCCGCCGTTGTTCACGACATTCCTGGTGGCGCTGACGCTGCTGGGCGTGGGTTGGAACTTCATGTTCGTCGGCGGCACCACGCTGCTGACCAGCGCCTATACGTTGGAGGAACGGGTGCGGGTGCAGGCAACACATGATTTCATCGTCTTCGGCAGCGTGGCGCTGACCGCGCTGACCTCCGGTGCGGTACAGGCGACGCAGGGGTGGGATGTGCTGAACCTGACCGTGGTGCCGCCGGTGCTGATCGCGTTCATCGTGGTCGGATGGCATTGGGTTGCCCGCTCGCGTGAGGCGATCGCCTAGTCGGCGCCCTACGCGTTCGTGGACAGCTTATGCTCGGTTACGCCGTCGTGCAGCAGAAGGTCAAAGAACTCAATCGTCTTGATCAGACCGGTGCGCAGGCCAATCGTCGGCGTCCAATCCAGATATTGCTGCGCCGCCGAAATGTCCGGCCGCCGTTGCCGCGGGTCGTCGGCCGGCAGCGGCCGATGCACGATCTTCGATTTGCTTCCGGTCAGATCAATCACCTGCTCAGCCAGCTGGCGGATGGTGAACTCGCTGGGATTGCCCAAATTGAACGGCCCGGTGATGTCGTCCGGCGTATCCATCATCCGCAGAAACCCCTCGATGAGGTCATCAACATAACAGAATGAGCGGGTCTGCGACCCTTCGCCATAAATGGTGATATCATCGCCCCGAAGCGCCTGAACGATGAAGTTGGAAACCACGCGACCGTCATCGGGGTGCATCCGTGGGCCATACGTGTTGAAAATGCGCAACACCTTGATGCGCAGTTTATGCTGCCGCCAATAGTCGAAGAACAACGTCTCGGCACAACGCTTGCCCTCATCGTAGCATGAGCGAATGCCGATCGGGTTTACATGGCCCCAATAATCCTCTCGCTGCGGATGGACCTGCGGGTCGCCATACACCTCGGATGTGGAAGCCTGGAAGATCTTCGCCCGCACACGCTTGGCCAGGCCCAGCATGTTGATCGCGCCGTGCACGCTGGTTTTGGTCGTCTGAACGGGATCGAACTGGTAATGGATGGGTGAGGCCGGGCAGGCCAGATTGTAGATCTCGTCAACCTCGACGTAGAGCGGAAGCGTCACATCATGGCGCAGGAACTCAAAGTTCTTGTGGTCCGTCAGGTGGGCGATATTACGGCGATTGCCGGTAAAAAAGTTGTCGACGCACAGCACGTCATGCCCGCCATCGAGAAGTCGCTCGCAGAGATGCGAACCCAGGAAGCCAGCGCCTCCGGTGACCATTACTCGTTTTTGCGCGATACCCACTAACTATACTCCCTGTCGAGAAGCCCTGTGTGTTGAAAAGACCTGTGTGACTTGAATTCGATACTGAGCGCACGCACGACCGAGCCTGATCAAAGCTAATATAGCGATCTAGTTGTCTACAAGCCAAGAGTTGGTGCCACCACGGTAATCATCGTGATGACCGGAAAAGCCCGAGGCCTGCGCCTGCGAGAGGTTGGCGCCTGCGGGAGGTTAGCACCTGTGTCCCGCGAGTCCGATGCATCCACCGCCTGAATGCGCCGGCGGTCTGCCCAGTCAACGTGACGTGGACCGGTTTGACCTCTATCGCGCAAGTGCATCCTTGTTGGTCAGAAGGCGTTCTCCTGGCCGAACGCACAGAACAGCGTCTTGAAGAGGATCATCGCATCGAAAGCTGACGACCAGTTCTCGATATAGTAGAGATCATGCTCGACCCGCTTGCTAAGCTGCTCCAACGTGTCCGTCGGGCCCCGCCATCCTGAAACCTGCGCCCACCCGGTTATCCCCGGCTTTATCCGATAGCGAGCGGCATATTCCTGAACCGCACGCGGGAACTCGATACCACCCGCCTGGGCCAACAGCGGGTGTGGACGCGGCCCGATGATCCACATATCACCCATCAAGACGTTCAGCAGTTGCGGTAATTCGTCCAGACTTGTCTTGCGCAAGAAGCGCCCGACCGGGAAAACACGCGGATCATTACGCTTTGCCTGCCTGAATGACAGCGGGTCAGAAGCGCTGGCATCAACCGTCATTGAGCGAAACTTAATTATACGGAACGTCTTTCCGCCATAGCCTCGCCGCTCCTGTAGAAAAAACGCCGGCCCCGGATCCGACAGTTTGATCGCAACCATGATCGCCAGCATCACCGGTGACATGATGACCGTCAGCAGGATCGCCAAGGTCCTATCCTGCAGATCCTTTAAGATCCACCGCCACCCAGCCAGCGGGCGATCCGACAGCTTCACCAGCACCATTTCTTCCAGGCTGTCCGGCGCCGCCCGACCGGGGCGCAACATAATTTCCTCGCCGGCGTCAAGACTGGGTGCCAGAAGCACCGTCCTGGGAAGCGTGCGCAGCACGCGCGCTGCCCCAACTAGCCTGTCCGTCTGGGATAGCGGTAACTTCAGGATGACCACATCGACCGGGTTGTGTTGCAGAAACTCGAGCGCGCCCTGCAAGCCGACCTCGATCTCACTGTGCGACGTCGATAGATCCCACGTCCCGACAACATTGTTGTCCGGACGCCGCTCAAGCTGGGATTGTAATGATCGTCCAGCGTTCAGGTCAGCGGCGATGATGTAGATCCTGCGTCCGATGAAGCCCGATTTCTGTAGCTTCAGCGCGAGACGCGCGATGCCAAACCGTAACGCCGCGATGCCAACCAGCCCTGCTGCGACCAGGCCTGTCGCGGAAGCGGCCGAACCATCCGCAATATCTTTTCTTAACAGTAACGGAGCCAGGAACGGACCAAATGACACAAAGCCCGCAGCCAGCGCACGCAGGGTCGCATCGTGCCCGCGCGCAAGCGTAGCAAATTCGTAGATCCGAAAAGCTTGAAAGACACAATGCATCATCGCGGCAGCTAACACCGATACGACGATATGGCGAAGCCACCAGTATGGTGCGGTTTGATCCGCTACGGTCTTGAACCAGACAAGGCTGAGCACGAAGAAAAGAAGGAAGTCCAACCCCTGCACGCACGCCACGAATCGCCACCGCGACGCATGGCGCCGCAATGCTGCGCCAGCATCGAAAGCGGATGAATTAGCGACCGGACGCTCGCCGGTCATGCTAATTGTGTCCCTCGCTCTCAAGACCTTGCCTCCGCTTAACAACGGATCACGAACCGAACACAGAACAATGTGGGAGCGACATTTGGCACAATAAGCTGATCATTATCGATAGATCTTCGTCTCAGGCCAGAGCCCGTGCTGTGAGAAGAGGTTCAACCCAAGGCCATAATTAATCATCATTGTTTTCGCGTTCTAAATCACCGATCGGAATTCGGCTTCCGGCAATAGTGAGGATACAAGGCTATTAACACCTGGCTGTATTGCAGAACGCAAGCTTTGCAGGCTGAGACTAGTCCGTCGGACGGAAACTTCTGTCGAAAGGATCAGAGTCGCTGTTACCAGGGTCAAAGCGAAAATTCAATTTATAATAACGACTCCAAATCTTAATCTCGATCAAGGGTGGCACTATGGTCTAATTCGGCACGAATCATCGTAATTTACGCCGAATTAAAAATCGCCAATTTTTTGTGAACAACTCGAAAACAGGATCTCTGGTCTGGAGTCTACATGCTCTAGTTGTAGGAATAATGCTTATCACGCCGCTGGGTTGCTTTCTCCCAATGAACCGCCAAATTCGACCCTATCATTGGCCACTTGACCGCCGCTTCTTGCTTCATCGCGAACCGGCACAAAGTCCTGCGAAGAACACCGCCTGTTGCTAGGTGAGCGATCGCTTTGTCTCTACCCGTGCCGACAACAATCACCGATACCGATTCGCCCACCTGCCTCCGCCTGCCGCTTGTCCCGATGCTGGCGGCGGCGTTCACGAACTCTCCACCCTGCAGCGCCTTGATACGTCTCCGACGGTGTCCGGGCCAGGACGTTCCCCTAGACAGCCACGCCGACACCGGCCAGACGGTCGCCGACCGGACGGCGCGTCATCGTCAGCGTGATGATCGCGCCGATGACCAGCAACCCGCCGGCCAACAGGAAGGCACTGGTGAAACGACCGGTCGCGGCCACGATGTATCCGGTGACGATGGGTGCGGCCAGGCCGAAGATGTTGCCCCCCAACTGGATCCAGCCAATCGCGGTGCCAATGCTCTTGCCGGCGCGCAAAAGATCGTTGGTCAGCGCATAGGTGTTCACGAAGACGCTCTGGACACAGGCCAGGGAAAACGTGATCTCCGCCAGCAGCAGGGTCTCCGAGGCCGTATACGGCGCCAGCACCATGATTGCCGCACCGAACGCCAGGATCACTACGGCATAACGTCTTTTTCCGGCCTGAACAGCGGCGGGCGTCAGCAAATAGTCGCATAGGCGACCCATGCCGATCGTCAGCACCACGGCGCCAAAGTAGCAGATGCCGGTTTGCACACCGGAATGCAGGATGTTCAGCCCGCGGCTTTGCACCAGATAGGTCGGCAGCCACGTCAGGAACAAATACTGCGTGTAGTTGACACATCCTTGCACCAGGAACAGGCCCCACATGGTCCGGTAGCTTAGCAGTTCCTTCAGCTTCATGCCGCCCGTGTCGCTTGTTCCCCCTGGCGAACGTTCCGCCAGGATCGTCCGGCGTTCGGCCGCTGACAGCCATGATGCGTTCTCCGGGTCCCGGTAAAGCAGCAGCCAGACCAGAACCCAGATAAAACCAAGCGTGCCGGAGAATACGAATGACAGCCGCCAGCCGATCGTGCTCACCAGGCCGGCAATGGTGATCGCGGACACAGCGGTGCCAAATGCCGGTCCCGACCCCGAGATCGAGAAGGCCAGCGCCCGTTCCTTCACCGGCGCCCATTCGCGGATCGCCCGCGCGGCGAGCGGGAAGGTCGGGGACTCGCCAATGCCCAACAGCAACCGGGTGAAGAATACGAAGGAGAAACTGGTCGCCGCGGCCGTCAACGCCGTGGCCGCGGACCAGAAGGCAATGCAGCGCGCCGCCGTCTTGCGCGTGCCCCATCGATCGAGCGTCATGCCCGCCGGCAGCTGGCAGGGGGCATAGGACCAGATGAAGGCGGACAGCAGATAGCCGACCGCCACCGGCGTCAGCGCGAACTCGTGGATCAGCACCGGCATGGCAATGGAAAGAACTGTTCTGTCAAAGTAATTGATCAACGTCATCGCGAACAGCAGGCCGTACACGATAAAGCGTTTGCGGCCCACCTGGGCTTGCCTGCTGTCGGACATTCATTCCCCCTCGACTCAAGGTCAGCATGAAGCGGGGGGCCGAGCAGGTCAAATCCGCAATCAAAACGAATAGGCTAGATCCCGGAACCAATACGTTGCACCAGCGCCCGGGCGAAGTCGCTGGTGGAGGTCGTTCCGCCAAGATCGCCGGTGCGGGTCTTGTCCTGGTTCAGGACCTGGTCAATCGCTTTCCGCAAGTGCCTGGCGTGATCGGTCAGGCCGACGTGATCGAGCATCAGGCCGGCGGCGAGCAGCAGCGCGGTCGGGTTCGCGAGGCCCTTTCCGGCAAGGTCGGGGGCCGAGCCATGGACCGCCTCGAAGATCGCGGCTTTCGCGCCGATATTGGCGCCGGGTGCCGCACCCAGCCCGCCGACCAGGCCGGCGATGAGGTCGGACAGGATATCACCGAACAGGTTTGTCGTGACGATCACATCGAACTGCCACGGATTGAGCACCAGCTGCATCGCACAGGCGTCCACGATGCGGTCGTCGCAGGCAATGCGGCCCTCATACTCGGCGGCGATCTGCTTGCCGGTTTCCAGGAACACGCCGGTCAGCGCCTTCAACACGTTGGCCTTGTGGACGATCGTCACCTTTTTGCGGCCAAGTTTCACCGCGTGCTCGAAGGCGTAGCGAACGATCCGCCGGGCGCCGTCCCGGGTGTTGACGCCCGAGGAGATCGCGACGGCATGAGGATCGTCGCCAATCGGGATGTAGTGCTCAAAGGCGACGTAGAGGCCTTCCAGATTTTCACGCACCAGGATCAGGTCGATGTTCTCGAAACGGCCACCCGGGATCAGGCTATGGGCCGGGCGCAGGTTGGCGTAGAGCTGGAACTCCTCCCGCAGGCGCACGTTGACCGACCGAAACCCGCCACCAACCGGCGTGGTCAGCGGGCCCTTCAGGGCCAGCTTGTTGCGGCGGATACTATCCAGCGTGGCTTGCGGCAGCGGATCGCCACCGGCGGCGATCCCGGCCATCCCGCCCTGCTGACGGTCCCAGTCAAACGGCGCCCCAAGCGCGTCGAGCACCTGGATTACCGCCGCCACGATCTCCGGCCCGATGCCGTCTCCCGCGATCAGGGTGGCGGGTATCTTGTTGGTGTCGGTCGAAGCAACGCTCATGCGGTCGGACTCTTGTCGTTGTGGTCCGGCCAAGTTTACCGCATCGGCTGGGCATGCGGGAGGTGAAAGAGATCAACAGGCGCGCCTACCGACGGCATCCCAAAACGTGACATCTCCCGAAAGCTGCGCGCCGTCAATACATCGATCTGGATCATCGCAGACGGACCGGCAAGCGTCGGAGCGCGATCGTCTGAGGTTGAACCAACCTCGGGCGTGAATCGCCCTCTAAACCGCCCCTTGGGCCCGCAGCCCCTCCACCGCCTGGGAGTTCAATCCAAGCCACTCGCTCAGGACCGCCTCGGTATGCTCGCCCAGCACCGGAGAGGGCGTCAGCGCCGGCGGCTTGCCGTCGACCCGCACCGGCCAGCCCGGCATCTTGAAATCCCGATGCAGCGGATGGCGCATGACCTGCATGATGCCGCGCTCCTCGAAGCTTTTGTCGTTCTGCAGCTCCATCGTGTCGAGCACCGCGCCGGCCGGGATCCCGGCCTCGCCGACCGCGCGCATCGCATCGTGCTTGCCGCGGGTGCGGGTCCAGGCGGCGATGATTTCGTCGACCTCGGCCTCGTGGTGCAGGCGCTGCATCGGGGTAGCGTAACGCTGATCCCCGATCAGTTCCTCCCGTCCCACCACCTTCAGCAGCCGGTCCCAGTGGTCCGGGTTGGCTCGGCTGGTCATGATGTAGACGTAGTCGTTCGGACCGCCGGGCGCGCACGGATAGAGTCCCATCGGCGCGTTGTTGACGCCGACGACCTTGCTGCCGCCGCGCCGCGCCGGCTTGCCCGTCAGGCCTTGGGTCGCGAAATTGATCCGCATGTAGTGCATGATCGCGTCCTGCATGGCTACCTGCAGCCGGCAGCCCTGCCCGGTCTCCTTCCGCTTATACAGCGCGCCCAGGATGGTGATCGCCATGGTCATGCCGGTGCCGGTATCGCCCAGCGAAATCCCCGGCCGGGTCGGCGGTCCATCCGGATCGCCGGTGACGCTGAAGGTGCCGCCGCACGCCTGGGCGATCATGTCGAACGCCAGGTTCTTCTCGTACGGGCTGCCCTCACCGAAACCCTTGACCTGGGCGTAGATGATGGAAGGGTTTAGTTCGCGCACCACGTCATAACCCAGACCGAGACGCTCGATCGCGCCGGGTGCGAAGTTCTCGATGCACACGTCCGCCTGCCGCAGCATGTCCTTCACCAGCGCCAGGCCGGCGGGCAGCTTCAGGTTGACGGTCGTCGAGCGTTTGTTGGCGTTGAACACATGGAAATAGTACGGGTCGTTGTCGGGCTGGCCGGGACGCAGGCGCCGGCCCGGATCGCCCATCTTGGGGTTTTCGATCTTCACCACATCGGCACCCAGCCAGGCGAGAGCTTCGGTGCAGGAGGGTCCTGCCTCGAACTGGGTGAGGTCGACGATCTTCACCCCGGCGAGAAACCCGACCGGGGCAACAGCGCTCGGCGTCGTTGCCTCCTGTCGGCTGATGCCGCTTTGGGGGTTTTCCGCCTGGATGTTCGCGGCCACGGGCGTCTCCTTGGGATGTTTTCCGCCAGTATGGTTTCGACTTCCGCGAAACCTGCCATATTCGGCGGTACCCGGCCAGGGCTTGCCGCGCGGCCCAGCCCATCGTTCAGCAACCAGCCAATGCTTGCGCACGATCCTCGGGACGTCTACGAACGCGTGCCGCCGTCCGGGAAGGATTGGTCCTGCGCCCGCGATGTCGCCAGATTGGCCTGCTGCACGTACGGCAGGTTCGACAGGATCCGCAGCGTCTGGGTTGGGGGCCGGGTGAAAATCGGCGAACTCAGCACCTGCATCGCCGCCGCCTGGTTGCCGGTCTGCAAGTCCAGGCTGAGCGCCAGCAACGTATTCACCACGAGTTGCGCCGGCGCGTCAGGACGAATCCCCAGGATCCCGCGAAGCTCGTCGCGCGCCTGCCCAAGCCGCATCTTGATCGAGGAATCCATCCCGATCCAGCGTGGGTTTTCTGTCAGTTCACCTGGCAGGTATTCCAGCGCGATAACCGCTTTCGCGGCGTCAACCGGATCGCCCCTTGTGTTGGCGGGTGAAGCGAAGGCCCACGCCGACTGGTTGATGGCGCCGATATCGTTGTCCTCATAGACGCCGTAGACCCCGGCCGGCAGGAACGGGGTTCGCGCCGTGGACGGCAATGTCGCGCAGGCGGCGAGGCAAAACGCCAGCAGGGGAAGGCTGATCAGCGCGCGCATGGTCTCCCGTCCATTGACTTCTATAACATAGATTGGGATGAACGGTGCCGACGGCTAGTCGTGCGCAGCCGTTGTTGAAGTATCCGAGGCACGCGCCGGCTCGCGGACACTGCGCAGCTGCGATCGGATACGCGTCAGGCCTCCGGCTGCGCCGCCGACAGGTTCCCGCGGCTGACCGCGGATCCGGCCGGCAGGATGCTCTCGGCGGCGGCGGCGAGAAACGCCTCGGCCAACGCCGGATCATCGGCCAGCCGGGACAGCACCACCGCGCCGACCAGGGTGGCGAGCGACGCCAGCGCGGTTTCCCGCCGCTGCCCCGGCAGCACCCGGCCCAAGGCGTCGAGCATACCGCGCAACGCCGCACCGACGGCCTGCCGCGACGCCGGGCGCCGCGCCACATCGGATCCCAGCGAAGCCAGCGGACAGCACTGGGCCGACCCGACCCGCGCCGGGTCGAGGTAGTCGGTGACGATACGCTCAAGCGCGGCGTCGCGCTCCACCGAGCGGCTGATCTGATCCCATTTATCGGCTGCTTTCTCCAGCAGCGACTGGGCCACCGCGGCGGCAAGCGCCTCCTTGGAGGGAAAATGCAGGTAGAATCCGCCGTGCGTCAGGCCAGCCTGTTGCATGATCGCATCGACACCGATGCCGTCGACGCCGTGCTGACGGAACAAGCGGCCGGCGGCGGTCAGGATGCGTTGGCGGGTTTCCGCTCTGCGTTGGGTTGCGTCGGCCATGCGGGCTCCCGGGTTCGACGATCGTCACGTGCCGCTTGACTTCTATATGACGAACGTCATGTTGTCCGCAACATGGACAGGAGTTTAGGCATGCGATCGCCAATCGGACCTGGCGCGATAGCCCGGCTGTTCGCCGGACGCCTGCACTACGCGTGGGTGGTGGTGGCGGTGATGTTCGTGGTCATCCTGGCCTCGGTCGGCGTGCGGGCAACCCCCAGCGTGCTGATCGTGCCGCTGCGGCAGGCGTTTGGCTGGAACATTGCGGTGATCTCGGGCGCGGTGTCGCTGAACATCCTGCTGTTCGGACTGGTCGGCCCGTTCGCCGCCGGGCTGATCCAGGTGATCGGATTGAAGCGCACGGTGCTGTGCTCGATGGCGCTGCTGGTGATCGGCGCGGGGTCCAGCGCCTTCGTGACCGAGATCTGGCAGTTGTATCTGACCTGGGGCGTGCTGGTGGGCCTGGGTTCGGGCGCCGGTATGGTCGGGCTGGCGACCGCGGTCGCCAACCGCTGGTTCGTGCAGCGGCGCGGGTTGGTGGTCGGATTGCTGACCGCGAGCAATGCGTCCGGGCAGTTGGTTTTCCTGCCGCTGCTGGCCAGTCTGGTGGTCTCGCACAGCTGGCACATCGCCCCTTTGGTGGTCGCCGGGGTAATCCTGGCGCTGATCCCGCTGGTGCTGCTGATGCTGCCGGAAAGTCCAGCCGCCATCGGGCTCGGGCCATTCGGATTCGACGAAATCCTGCCGCTGCCGCCGCGGTCGGGCAACCCGTTCAGCATCGCCATCGCCGGCCTGGTGCGCGGCGCGCGGTCGATCGACTTCTGGCTGCTGTTCATCAGCTTCGGGGTGTGTGGATTCTCGACCAACGGGCTGGTGGCGACGCATCTGATCCCGTTCTGCATGGATCATGGCATCCCCGAGGTCAGCGCGGCGGGCCTGCTGGCCGCGATGGGGGTGTTCGACCTGGTCGGCACGACGCTGTCGGGAGTTCTGACCGACCGCTACGACTCGCGGATGCTGCTGTTCTGGTACTACGGGCTGCGCGGGCTTTCGCTGGCGGTGCTGCCGTTCACCAATTTCGATGTTGTCAGCCTGTCGATCTTCGCCGCGTTCTACGGGCTGGACTGGGTGGCGACGGTGCCGCCCACGGTGACGCTGACGAACGAGGTGTTCGGCAAGCAGGACGCACCGGTCATGGTGTCGTGGATTGTCGCCGGGCATCAGATCGGCGGCGCGCTGGCGGCGTTCGGTGCGGGCGAAACCCGCTACCTCACCGGAAGCTATGTGCCGGCGTTCCTCGCCAGCGGGATCGCCTGCCTGATGGCCGCGCTGCTGGTGCTGCGGATCGCCAGGACACGGCCGGTCGTGGCGGCGGCGGAGTAGATTTATGCGGCCTGCCGCGGGCCGATGACGGCATCGGCTTTCCAATACGGAACGGCTGATAATGTGCATCGCGGAAAACGCTCGCAGCAGGAAAAGCCCACCGCCAGTTGCCGGAAGGTGGCTTAAAGGCGGCTGCGTGTGCCTCTGGTGACAGGGCGCCGCGTCGCTAGCTTCGCAAGCCATTCCAGAGCGAACATGCCTATGGCCATATACAAAAAATTGCCAATAAGCCGCTGAGGAACGTCACTTAGCGGTCCGTTGTAGAGCATTGTGCCCAGCACTCCGTAGGCGAACGCCCATATAAAGGCGTTTATAAATATTCGCTGTAGCGCGTCAAAGTAAGGTTGCGCCGCTAGAAATAACACCAGGACAGGAAAAGCCCAAATGAAAAAATCCCCCATAAGCACCAAACTTGTCAGTAGCATGCCAATGGCTCCGTTTAGCTACATGACAGTCTAATTGCCCAAGTCATTGCTTTGTCGTCTCACGGCTTCACATAATTCCAATCTGTCCCCTCAGCGATCCCCGCATTTTAGACCACCTCGAACATTCCGTTGAATGAACGGGATTGCGAGACGGTCTCTGCGAAGCGGGCCATCAGCGGTGACAGGCGGTGCTCCGGCATGGTCGGTATCAACTCGTAGAGCATGCAGCCCTGGCGGAACAACGAATGGGTGCGCGTCTTCGCGGTGTTTGACTTGAGCAGCCGGTCCATCCCGAGGCTCTCTCCGGCGGCGCCCAGCATCGTCAGCAGCACCATCGCGAAGGCGTTGACCAGCAGCAGACGGTCACGCCGCGTCGGTTCGCCGACGCGCGTGGCACCGAGGCCCATGCCGAAGCGTAAGTCCTTGATGTCGCGGAACCCCGGCTCGATCGTCCAGCGCTTGGCATAATGGTTGACCAGCATGGCGGTGGACGCCTCGGCATCGCTCGCGGCCAGGCACCACGGCTCCTTCATCGCCTTGGCGTGGACGCAGACCACGGCGCCGACCGGATATTCATGCGACGCGGTGACCCGCGCGCCGCGCAGCTTGCGCGCCCGCCCGCCTTTGCCCACCCATTGCGCCGCCGGGCGCGTCTCACCGCTGGCATCGATGACATGGATATTGCCGCGGAAGCGGATGACATAGCCAAAACCGAGCGATTTCAGATAGGCGAACAGCTTGTGGTCGCCAAAGCCACGGTCGGCGAGGATCGTCACGACGCAATCCGGCGGGACCAGTTCTTTCAGCCGCGCGAGGCAGGCATCCTCGAAGTCATTGCGATGCTCCGTCAGTTCGTCTTTCCAGACACTTACCCATAGCAGTGGCGTCGCCCGGCCGTGCCCGCTGACCAGATGGAGCGCGAGTGTCGATTGCCCATCATGATCGAAATCCGTCCAATCCATGGCAACGACGATCGCCTTGCGGCCGCCAACCCTATGCGGCACCCAGCAGGCGAAACTGTCCCAGACGTCGACACCTTGGTTGCTGAGCAGGCGGTCGACCTGCTTGATCGCGTGCTTGGTGACCAAGCCGCGCGCCTGCGCCAGGGCCTGTCCGATCATCGCCACGGCCAGCGAGGCACTGGTCATGACCCCCAGCGTCGCGCCAGCCAGAGATGCGACCCGCTTGGCATGCAGATCATGCCCATACACCGTATCAATGAACGCCTGAATGTCCTTCAGCCGGCTACCAAGCCAGCGATCCACTTTCTCCACGGCACGCCTCGCATCCGACAGCAATCAACATGCTGTAGGGAGTAGAGCCGTATTCACGCCAGATGTGGGAGAGGAAAATGAGGGGATTCGTGAGATCTGTCCCGTCAAATTGGATTAGCTCGCCAGTCGTCTCAAACCTCAGTTCGATGGCATGCGAGCCACCGCGTTCGCTGATCAGGGCGAAGTCATTGTTATGGCCGGTATCAACGAGCCGCGAGGCAATGTCTCGCGGCGGCAGCCCTGCGCGCTTCATGACAAGGGCGTCTTGGTAGATGTTCTGAACGGTTTTCATGCTGTCCCCGTGTCTACGCAAGGGGGTTTAATGTCAAGAAATTGGTGGTGCCTGAAACTCACGCAGACCGTAAGAGATCTGTGCCGCAACCGATTTCTTTCGGCTCAAGGTGCGCTAGACCGAACTTTACCCGGTTTTTGAACCATCTGTTTGATTATAATAGAAACCTACCCAACATGTAGTCAAGCGAGTGACGATATTCTTCTTGACACAGGCCGAATCGGTTTGATTCGATGCCTCATGCACATCGCCAAAGTCCCAAACCGCAGCGCCCGTCCGTCCTATCTTCTACGAGAGACCTATCGCGAGGACGGCAAGGTCAAGAACCGCACGCTCGCCAATCTCTCCAAGCTGCCGGCCGAGCGCATTGACACCTTGCGGGCCGCCCTGCGTGGCGACCCGCTCGCCCCGGTTGGTGACAACGGCTTCGAGATCCGCCGCTCGCTGCCGCATGGCCACGTGCTCGCGGCGCTGGCCACGGCGCGGCGCATCGGTCTCGACGACCTGCTGCCCCGCCGGGCGCTGCAACGCCGCCGCGATTTGGCGCTGGCGCTGATCGTCGCCAGGCTGCTCGACCCGGCGGCCAAACTGGCAACCGCACGCATGCTCGATACCGCCACCGCCAACCATTCTTTGGGTGAAACCTTTGGCCTCGGCTGCGTCACCGCGCGCGAAATCTACACCACCCTTGACTGGCTCGGCAGTGAGCAAAGCTTCATCGAAAACCAGCTCGCACGCCGCCATCTCAAGAACGGCACGCTCGTGCTGTACGACGTCACCTCCACCTACCTGGAAGGACGCTGCTGTCCTCTGGCCCATCACGGCTACAGCCGCGACAGCCGTGGTGACCGGCCGCAACTGGTGATCGGTTTGTTGTGTGCCGCGGATGGGTGCCCCGTGGCGGTTGAGGTGTTCGAGGGGAACACCGCCGATCCGGCCACCGTGGCGGCGCAGATCACCAAGCTGAAGCAGCGCTTCCGGCTGCGCCACGTGGTGATGGTCGGTGATCGCGGCATGATCACCGCCGCACGGATCGAACAAGCCCTCCGCCCCGCCGGACTTGATTGGATCACCGCGCTGCGTGCCCCGGCGATCCGGCAACTGGCGGAAACCGGGCAGTTGCAATTTTCCCTGTTCGACACCCGCGATATGGCCGAGATCAGCAGTCCAGACTATCCTGGTGAACGGCTGGTGGTGTGCAAGAACCCACTGCTGGCGGCGGAACGCCAGCGCAAGCGCGACGAGTTGCTGGCGCTCACCGAGACCGACCTGAGCAAGCTCCAGGCCCGCGTGAGGCGCGCGAAGAACCCGCTGCGCGGGGCCGGGAAAATCGGCCAGGCGGTCGGCGCTGTCCTAGGTAAGCGCAAGATGGCCAAGCACTTCGAGTTGACCATCACCGATGATGCGTTCGGCTTCACCCGCAAGGCCGACGCCATCGCCGAAGAAGCCCGGTTCGATGGCTTTTACGTGCTGCGCACCGGCCTCCCGGCCGAGCAGATCGATACCGCGGGGACGGTGCGGGCCTACAAGTCCTTGGCCCAGGTGGAGCGGGCGTTCCGTTGCCTCAAGACGGTCGACCTGGAACTGCGGCCGGTGTTCCACTGGACCGCGCCGCGGGTGCGGGCGCATGTGCTGCTGTGCATGCTGGCGTATTACCTCGAGTGGCACATGCGTCAGCCGTTGGCGCCGATGCTGTTCGACGACCATGACCGCGCGTCGGCCAAAGCCGAGCGGACTTCACCGGTGGCCAAGGCCAAGGGGTCCAAGGCGGCTCAGCGTAAGGCCTCGACCCAAGTCGTCGCGGTTGGAGAGGGTGACCCCTCACGCGCCCAGCCGGTGCATAGCTTCCGCACCTTGCTGGGTGATCTGGCGACACTGACCCGCAACACCGTCTGCTTCGGGGGACAGAAGATGCTGACCGTGCAAACAACCCCAACGCCAGTGCAGCGCCGGGCGTTCAGCCTTCTGGGAGTCGAATTGGCAGCGGCGTAGACAGGGCAGCAGACCAAGTATCGAGTTATATCAACGGATTGCGTCAAAAAGACAGCAAAGTTCGGGCTAGAAACCATTCTATGAGGCACATCTCGGCCCACGACCGATGCCAAACGCTGCTGCTGCCAGAAACACTTGATGACTATCTCGGCCCTGAGAACCCGGTGCGGTTTATCGAAGCTTTTGTTGACGGATCTGATCTGACTACGGCGGGCTTTGTCCGGTTCGCCCCAAGCGGGCAAGACGGCCCGGCTATGCCCCCGCCGGCTGGTTGAAGCTCTACATCTAGGGATACCTGAACCTCGCTCGATACAGTCGCCGTCTTGAAGCCAAGACCCACCGCAACATCGAGGTGATCTAGCTGCTGCTGCATCCGAAGCCTGACTTCAAAACCATCACCGATTTCGACCGCGACAACCGCAACGCCTTCCGACTGATTTTCCGACAGACCGATCTCGGTGATGAGCCCATGACTAGCTCCCGAGACTTTCGAGCACTGTATTCGACGGCACAAAGAACGTGGTTCCCGTGCGCGCTGTCGAGAAGTCCAGTATGCGATCATATTGGCCTTCAGGTACGCCGATAAACATGTTGCTGAGCATCTTTTCGATCACCCAAAGGTCTCTGGCGTAGCCGATGAAATAGGTTCCGAACTCCGACTGTCCGGGTCGCCCAAACGGCATGTTGTCCCGCAGGATATCATGCTCATTGCCCGCTTGATCCACGATCGTGGCCAACGTCTTATGGGATTTCCGCCCGCTGGCGTCATCAAGCTCGACGTTATCGAGTTTCGTCCGTCCAATGATGCCTTCCTGGTCCGATGCTGGTAAAGCGTTCCACGCGGTAAGCTTATGCAGATACTTTTGCACGACCACATAACTGCCGCCCGCGAAATCGGGGTCATCCGCGTGCTGAATAAGTGACGAAAGCGGCAGCGCGTCCCCGGTCGGATTTTCGGTGCCATCGACAAAACCGAGCAGGTCGCGTGCGTCAAAATAGCGAAAGGCGTGGACCTTGTCGGCGACTTTTACCGCGTCACCCAGCGCGTCAAGAACCAGCCTCTCGAGCTCGAAACACATGTCGGTCCGCTCCGCTCGAATGTGGAACAGCAGGTCTCCTTGCGTAGCGACCGCGGTGTGTACCGCTCCCCTGATTTCGGCGAAGTCTCGCAGTTGCTTGGGCCTGTTAGGCCGTCCGAGGCGATCCCACGCGTTCGCTCCGATCCCCACGTTGCAGGACAGTCGCCCTCCCAGGTCGCGAAAGCCGACAGCTCGAACCAGGCCGCCGATATCGGCGATCACGCCGCGTACCCGGTGCAGCGCCTGAGCCTCCGCGCCGATGGTCAAAACCAGAAATACCGCTGCTCGCGATAAAGGCGCTTCGACGCGTTGCGGCTCGATGGGGACTCGTTCCCAGGAATTGGACATTGGCAGCACCTTCCATGATGCGACGGTTTCTGCCAATCGTGGCGCGACCGTCCCGAACGTGGCCTCCAGGTTTAATACCGGGCGACGCATGCGTTGACCGGTATGTGCGCCGGGTTGGCGGGCGACTGAGCACGCGAAGGAGGGGGCGGCGCACGAAAAATGACTCTTATACCGCTCGGCGCAGGCACCGATCGGTATAAGTCGTTCGCTTGATCCGTGAACGTTAAGGGCGGCATCGGCAATAAGTCAGCAAGCCGCTAAAGCCGCCCGCCAAAACGAGGGTTAAGGCCTGGTCGCCACTGCAAGTCGCGCCGATTAATGTCGAACAGGCCCTAAAGCACCGCCTCCGCCACCACCCGCAGCACCTCCACGCTGGTGCCCTTCAGCACCATCGTCCCGACATGCCCCGCCTTCGCCACGTCCTTCCACGCCGCCAGCCGGTCCCTGATCCGCTCCGCCGGGCCGCATAATGAAATCGCGTCGATCAACGCATCCGGCACCGCCGCCGCGGCCTCGTTCTTCTTGCCGTCCAGGTAGCAGTCCTGGATCACCTTCGCCTCCGCCTCGAACCCCATCTTCGAGACCATGTCGTTATAGAAATTCTTCGACCGCGCCCCCATCCCGCCGATGTACAGCGCCAGCTCCGGACGGATCGCATCCCGGCACGCCGCCACATCCGGCCCCATGCTCGCCCGCACGAACGGCGCCGTATCGAAACCATCCATCGTCTTGCCGACCTTGTGCCGTCCTTCCAGCGTCGGCCCGGTCACCACATCCGGCGCATCCGGCGAGAAGAAGATCGGCAGGTTGCCGTCCGCCACCTCGCCCGCCATCCGCAGCCCGGCCGGCGTGATCGAGGCGGTGTAGAACGCCACATCCGGATTGCCATGCGCGATGCTGCGCAACGGCCGCCCCAGGCCGCTCGCATCCGGTCGATCATAGGGGATGGAATAATGCTCGCCGTGGAACGCCAGCGGCTGATCCCGCGCCAGCACCTGCTTGATGATGGCGATGTATTCGCGGGTCCGCTGCATCGGCTTGCCAAAGCGCACGCCGTGCCAGCCCTCGATCACCTGAGGTCCCGACGGCCCGATCCCGCACAGGAACCGGTTGCCCGACAGCGCCTGCAATGACAGCACCGTCATCGCCGCACAGGCCGGGGTGCGCGCGGGCATCTGCATGATCCCCGTCCCAGCCTTGATCTTGGTGGTCCGCGCCAGGATCCACGCCGCCGGCGAAACCGCATCGGTACTATAGGATTCTCCCGTCCAGACCTGAGAAAATCCCAGACGCTCGGCTTCCAGGATCGTCTCCATGTCAAGCTTCGGGTGCGGCCCCGACATGCCGACGGTAAGACCGAGTTGCATGATCAGCGGACCTTCGCCATGACGTCGTCCCGGAAGCGGCGCAGGTTGCCGACAGACGCATCCGCGTCGGCCCCGAACAAGCCGAAATCGAACGAGGTCACGCCGACATCCTGCAGCGCCTTGATGTCCCCGGCGTAGTCGGCCGCGCTGCCGGTGAACAGCTTGCGTTCGCCATCGACCGTCCCTTTCGGCTGTGCCTCGGGATTTGACGACACACGATACGCCAGGCCAACCGCCTTCGGATCGCGACCGGCCTTCTCGGTCAGCGTGCGCAATTTCGCCGCCCCCGCCCTGAAGCGCGTCAACGTGTCCATCGGGAACTGCGGATTGGTGCCGATCGGATACCACGCGTCGCCATACTTCGCGGTCCGCCGCAGCGCCGGGCCACTTTCGCCCCCGACCCAGATCGGGATCATCCCCTGCGGCGGCTTCGGCGGAAACAGCACGTCCTTGAACGTTACGTATTTGCCGTCGAATTTTGGCTCGTCCGCGGTCCACAGCTCCCGGCAGACCGCCATGAATTCATCCGTCACCGCGCCGCGTTCGGCGAACGGCAGCGTGCCGATCGCGTTGAATTCCTCCTCGCACCAGCCGGCGCCGATGCCCAGCGTCAGCCGCCCCTTGGACAGGAAATCGATCGTGGCGAGGATCTTCGCGGTCAGCACCGCCGGCCGATGCGGCACGACCATCACTGACGTAACGATCCGCAGCCTCGATGTCGCCGCCGCGATGAACGTCGCCGCCGTCAACTGCTCCAGCCGCGGTGCCGCGGCACCTGACGGGAACTCGCCGGAATCAGAGTACGGATAGCGCGACGCGATACTGGTCGGAATGATCACGTGGTCGCTGACCGTGACGTAGTCGAAGCCCAGGCTTTCCGCTTCCGTGGCGATGCGCAGCAGGATATTGGGCGCGATCAACGCACCGCTTGTCGGGGCACTGCAACCGATCTGCATTCGTTCCTCCTGTGCAAATACCAGTCCTCGGCCCGATAGCACACGAAGTCGCGCCGGCAGGCAACCGGGCGATCCGTCGCCGGCCTTAGCGTGTCAAACCTGGGTGCCGAAGGCGCGGCCGATTCCGGCGGTTACGGCCATCGCCAGCGCGCCCCAGAAGGTGACGCGGATCGCGCCTTTCAGCATCGGCGCACCGCCCATTTTCGCCCCCACCGCGCCCAGGACCGCAAGCGACACCAGTGACGCCACACCGACGGCCTCGGCCACCACACCGTTCGGCACCACCAGCGCCACCACCAGCGGCACCGCGGCTCCGATCGCGAACGATGCCGCCGAGGCCAACGCCGCCTGGATCGGCCGAGCGGCCGTGGTGGTCGAAATCCCGAGTTCGTCTCGCGCATGGGCACCCAGCGCGTCACGTGCCATCAACTGCTCCGACACCTGCATCGCCAGTTCGGCATCCAATCCGCGTTTGCGGTAGATGCCCGCCAATTCCTTCAACTCGCCGTCAGGATGATCACCCAATTCGCGTCGTTCGCGCGCCAGGTCAGCACTTTCGGAATCCGATTGTGAGCTGACCGAGACATACTCGCCCGCCGCCATCGACATCGCCCCGGCGACCAGCCCCGACATTCCGGCGATCAGGATGCTGCCATGCGTGCCGTTCGCGCTCGCCACGCCAATGATCAGGCTGGAGGTCGACAGCAGCCCATCGTTGGCGCCCAGCACCGCGGCCCGCAGCCAGCCCAGGCGCTCGACGGCATGGTGTTCCGCGTGTCTTGAAGCCCGAGGCACCGTGTTGCTCCTTGCGTGTGATCCGCAACTGGCAGCGTCAGCCGACGCCGACAAGGAGCCAGCCATCATCAACACCCGCCCGACGCCGATTTGTGTTATGTGACCGGACCGCACACGATAAGCCACGAAGCAGCGACGGGGAGTGGTCCAACATGGACTTCGGACTTCATATCGGCACGCGCGGCTGCCTGACCACGCGCGACAACATCATGACGATGGCCTCCAACGCCGAGGCCCAAGGCTACGCCATCATCGGCGTCGCCGACCATCTGATCGTCCCCGCCCACACCGACGTACGCTATCCCTACACCGCCGACGGCATCTGGCCCGGCGCCCCCACCGGCGAGTGCCTCGACGTCATCGCCACGTTGACCTTCCTGGCCGGCTTCACCCAGCGCATCAGGCTGCTGACCTCGGTCCTTGTTGTGCCGCACCGCCCCGCCGTGCTGACCGCCAAGCTGCTCACCACCGCCGACGTGCTGTCCGGCGGACGGGTGATCGCCGGCGTCGGTTCGGGATGGATGAAAGAGGAATTCGCCGCCCTGGAAACGCCGCCGTTCGAGGCCCGCGGGGCGGTCACCGACGAATATATCCGAACCTGGAAATCGCTGTGGACCGACGATCGGCCGGCGATGCACGGCACCCATGTGAACTTCGACAACGTGGTGTTCAAGCCCAAGCCGGTGTCGCGACCGCATCCGCCGATCTGGGTCGGCGGCGAAAGTGCCCCCGCGTTGCGCCGCGCCGCCCAGCTCGGTGACGGCTGGTATCCGGTCTCCAACAACGCCCACATCCTGATGAACACCCCCGCCCTGCTCAAGGCCGGCATCGACCGGCTGCATCGGGCGGCCGAGAAGGCGGGGCGCGATCCCGCGTCCATCGACATCGCCTATGTCTGGTTCATGCCGCCCCGCTGGACCGCCATGACCAACGCCGATGGCCAGCGTCAGATGTTCACCGGCAGCGCCGATGATATGCTACGGGACGCCGCGGCCTTCGCCGCCGTGGGCGTCAAGCACTTGATCGTCTACGCCCAGCAACCCACCATCGAGGCAACACTGGACGTCCAGCAGCGCTTTGCCGAGGACGTAGTACGGAAATCATCATGACCGATCTGACTTGGCTGGAAACGGCACCCCTGTCGGAGTTGATGGCGCAAGCGGCGCATAAGCGCGACGCCGCCTTCGGGCGCAACATCTCCTACTCGCGCAAAGTGTTTGTTCCGTTGACGAAACTGTGCCGTGACGTCTGCCACTACTGCACCTTCGCGCAACGGCCGCGCAACGGCCACGCGGCCTATCTGTCCGCCGAAGAGGTCCTGGCGATCGCCCGCGCCGGCCAGCAAGCCGGCTGCACCGAGGCGTTGTTCACCCTCGGCGACAAGCCTGAACTGCGCTATCGCGCCGCGCGCGAAGGGTTGGCGGAACTGGGACACGAAACCACGATCGGCTACCTGCGGCAGATGTGCGCCCTGGTGCTGCAGCAGACCACGCTGATCCCGCACGTCAATCCCGGCGTCATGACCGCCGCGGAAATCGCCAGCCTGCGCGAGGTTTCCGCCAGTCAGGGCATCATGCTGGAATCCACCAGTCAGCGCCTGTGCGAACCGGGCGGCGTTCACTACGGCTCGCCCGATAAACGACCTGAAGTGCGTCTGGAAACGCTGCGCTTGGCTGGCGACCTGGCTGTCCCCTTCACCACCGGCATCCTGATCGGCATTGGCGAGACCCGGTCCGAACGTCTCGACGCCCTGGTCGCGATCCGCGACCTGCACCAGCAGTACGGCCACATCCAGGAAGTCATCGTGCAGAACTTCCGCGCCAAGCCGGATACCAGGCTGGCGAACGCCGACGAACCCGATCTGCTCGATCTGCTCTGGACCATCGCCGCTGCCAGGCTGATCCTGCCGGCCGATGTGCATGTCCAGGCACCGCCCAATCTGTCGCCGGGCGTGTATCAGAAGCTGATCGGCGCCGGCATCGACGATTGGGGCGGCGTCTCCCCGGTCACCCCCGATCACGTCAATCCCGAAGCGCCGTGGCCGGAACTGGAAGCGCTGGGCCTGCGCACGGCGGAGATGGACAAGATCCTGGTGCCGCGCCTGCCGGTCTATCCTGCGTGGGCCGCCAATACGGCGCGCTGGCTTCACCCCAAGGTGGCCACCCGCGTGATGCAGTCCGCCGACGCGGAAGGCTGGGCCCGCGACGATGACTGGGCGCCGGGCCTGACCTTCGCCCCAAAACCGCGCCCCGTGCTGCTGAACAAGGTCGATCCGGATATGGAACGGATCATCGATCGCGCCGCCGCCGGCAAGCGACTGGCCGAACCGGAAATCGTCCGCCTGTTCGGCGCCCGCGACGCCGACTATGAACGGGTGATCACCGTCGCCGATGAACTGCGCAAGGCGGTCAGCGGCAACACCGTTCGTTACGTCGTCAACCGCAATATCAACTACACCAACATCTGCTATTACCGTTGCAAGTTCTGTGCATTCTCCAAGGGCAGGACCCACGAGGCCCTGCGCGGCATACCATACGATCTCGAAATAAACGAGATCGTCCGTCGCTCTCAGGAAGCGTGGGACCGCGGCGCCACCGAGGTTTGCCTGCAGGGCGGCATCCACCCGGACTACACCGGCCAGACCTACGTCGCCATCTGTCAGGCAATCAAGGCGGCGATCCCGGGGATGCACATCCACGCCTTCTCGCCGCTGGAGGTCACCCAGGGTGCGGCGACCCTCGGTCTGTCACTGACCGAGTTCCTGACCCGGCTGAAAGACGCCGGCCTCGGCACCCTGCCCGGCACGGCGGCCGAGATCCTGGATGACGAAATTCGCGCGATCATCTGCCCCGACAAGATCAACACCCAGCAATGGCTCGATGTCGCCCGCGCCGCGCATGCGCTTGGGCTGCGCACCACGTCCACCATCATGTATGGACACATCGAAACCTCCCTGAACTGGGCTCGGCATTTGCTGGTACTGCGCGACCTGCAGGCACAAACCGGTGGCTTCACCGAGTTCGTGCCGCTGCCGTTCGTGCACATGGAAGCGCCGATGTATCTGCGCGGCATGGCCCGCAAAGGCCCGACCCTGCGGGAGGCCGTGCTGATGCACGCCGTCGCCCGTCTGGTGCTGAACCCGCTGATCACCAACATCCAGACCTCCTGGGTGAAAATGGGACCCGAGGGCGCGGCGATGTGCCTCAACGCCGGCGCCAACGACATGGGCGGCACGCTGATGAACGAGAGCATCTCCCGCGCCGCCGGCACCCAGCATGGTCAGGAGTTCCCACCCGCGGCGATGGAGCAGTTGATCGGCTCCCTGGTCCGCACTCCGGTGCAGCGGAACACGCTGTACCGCCCGGTCGGCAACGAACGCCGCGTGGTCTCGTTCAGCGCCGGGGAACTCGCACCGATCGTGCAAACACCGCCGCGCAAGGTGATGGCGGCCGAGTAGCAAAAGCTCGGAGCGCTCTCTGCCCGCATCGTCATGCTGAGACTGCTCAAGACGGGAACCCGTACGCGCGGACAAAAAGCATGGATCCCGCCCGTTGATCGCCTCAGCCGTCATCGGGCCGCGCGTCAGCAGCGCGTCGGCCCGCTCATCATTGAGCGCCACTAAATCGGACGCTCGTTACCGTATCCGCGGCATTTTGCACGGCCTGTGCGTGCAGGTCTGCCTGGAACCGGCTTGAATCCTCACCAACCGCCATCAGCGGTTCATGAACCGCATGCTCCAGCCCCGAGCAGGCACCCACGACGTCCTGCGCGATCGACTGGGGAGATTGTGCGGTTGCTTTCGCCTTTCGCTCGGCATCGAACCGCAGACAGAGCGCCCACGCGTCCGTCGCCGCCTTCGCCTTCGTCCACGCCTTTACCTTCGGGTCCGCGGCGGTCGGCTCCGCGGCCGCCGCGCGCACGGCGCGAACACGTGCTCGCCGAACCTCCGGCTTGGGCGTTGGCAGCGGCGTCGCCCCATCGCACGCGTAGGCCACCCGCCTCGACGTCGAACTGATCCAGACAGCGTCGGTCTGCCGATAGGTCAGTCCGTGAAGCTGGCAATGGCTCGCCGCCCGTTCGTCGACATCCTGCATCGGCACCAGCCAGGCGTTCTTCACAAGAAATCCGATCCCGCGCGGGGACGCGTCGGTGACACTGATCTGAGGTCGGGCGCAGCCTACCAGCACGGCAACACATACCACGGCGATCCAGCGTTTCATCCACCCGATATCCCGATATGTTCCAGCACGGCAACTTTACCTCGATCGTCAGGCACAGCAACCGCACAAGCTGTTGAGACCATGTGGTGTTCAGACCAAAATCCATTGGACCGGTATCAACTCGATCGAGCCGGCCTTGTGCAAGCTGAAACCCCTGCTGCGAGATGCCGCCCAACCCGGCCTCGGGCCGGCTCCCGCCGACCTTCGGAAGACGGCGCGACCGGTTCACCCAACCGAGGTGCGCAAACCACATCCGGCACCAAGGGTTTTCAGCTTCCGAACGATAAGGGTCACCACTCGGGTTGGCGGGCTTGCGTTCACATGCCATTGCCCGAGGCGATGACACCAATCGATGGCGCGGCAAAAACATCGCCTTGTTTCCCGAGGCTCGCTCCCACTCCCCCTCCCCACGGGGCCCTTTGCATCCACGACCCGCCTTCCCCACCTCCCTCCGCATTTGGAACATAACAAGAACATAAACCGCATGCGCCAACCGCCGTCCAACTCCGCCACTTCCCAACCCACCACTTCCCAACCCGCCATCGCCCAGCCCGCCACTGCCGACCCCGCCACCGCTCAACCCGCCACCGCGAACCGCCGTGCAAACCCGACACCCACCGATCCAGCCAACTCAGGAGCCGCCACCCCACCAACCCCGCCCCACCCGCCTACCACCGCGACGCCATCCTCGACCTGGACGGCCCGCTCAACCCAAGCTTCATGAGCGAGGCCATCCGCACCCTGATGCGCGCGCTGCCGCTCGATGACACCGCCGAACCCCCCGCCTGGGCACACCGGCGCATGCACAGCGCCCTGCTCGGTCTCTCCGCTCTGCACCCCCGCGACGAGATCGAGGTCATGCTCGGCGTCCAGGCCATGGCCGCCTACCACGCCGCCGCCGCCCTCTGGCGCATCGGCATGAACCACCACCGCCCCAGCGGCGACAGCACCCGCCACATCACCACCGCCGCCTCCGCCGCCCGCGCCTTCGACGCCATGCTCCGCGCCCTGGAACGCCGCCAGGTCAAGCCGCTCGCCATCCCCGTCGGCCGCCCCGCACCGCGCCGCTGGACCCCGCTCGACCCGTCCCGCTTCATGGCCGACATCGAGGCCCGCTGCCGCACCGTCGCCACCGAACCCGAAGCCGACCCTGATCCGCCGATCGACTGGACCCCGGACCAGCTGGTCGCGGCCGACAGCTTCATCGCGCACGCCCGCACCGAACAGGAGAACGCCGGCCTCGACATCGCCAACACCGCCGGCATCCTGCCCGGCGGCGGCATGATCCTGACCGACGACCCGACCCCCGAACAGCAGGCCTACATGGGCCGCCGCCTCGGCCTGATGTACCGCCGCGAATACGCCGAGAACCTGCGCAACGGCAGTCAGGTGCTGCCGAAGATCCGCCCGATCCGCCCCGGCGATGTCATCCCGTGACCCACCGCCGCCCGCGGCCGCACTCGGCCGCGTCAATTACCAAACCCGAACATCGCGCGACGCATCGCCGTTCCGACCGACCCTGGATCGCAGGGCTTCTCCGGACCAACCCACACCGAATATCTGTCCCCACCCCGGCCGGCGAACCGAAAGCATCCCAGGCACGGCCTCGCCGCGACCCGAAAGCCTCTGCCGACCCGGCGCCCTCGCGATCAGGACCGTGCTGATCGGCCGACCGCTGCTTCAAATGCGTGCCGGACCTCGGCGCCGAAACAGGCGAAGACCACCTGCTGCGGCGCCTGATTCTCAGCCAGAAACGCCGCGACCGTCTCGACCGCGATTGCGGCGGCATCCGGAATGGGATAGCCATAGATGCCGCAGCTTATCGCCGGAAAGGCGATCGTCTTCACCCCGTGGGCAGCCGCCAGGTCCAGGCTATTGCGGTAGCAACCGGCCAGCAGCGCCGGTTCCCGATGTCTGCCGTCGCGGTAGCGCGGCCCGACAGCGTGGATCACATGGCGGGCGGGCAGTCGGTATCCCTTGGTGATCCGGGCCTCGCCGGTCGGACAGCCGCCCAATGTCCGGCATTCGGCCAGCAGATCCGGACCGGCCGCGCGATGGATCGCGCCGTCGACGCCGCCACCGCCCAGCAGCGACTGGTTGGCGGCGTTGACGATGGCGTCGACCGCCAGAGTGGTGATGTCGGCTTGCTGAACGACGATCCGCGACATGCGGCGCTCCCGGGCTACACCGGCGGCAGCATGCCCTCGGCGACTATCGGCCGTAACTTCGCATGCAAATAAGGGTTCCCGGCGACAATGTTGCTGCTCTGCCGCGGATCGCCCTCACCGATGTCGGAGGCATAACCGCCCGCCTCGCGCACCAGCAGGATCCCCGCGCAAACGTCCCACGGCTTGATCCCGAGTTCCCAATAGGCATCGAACCGGCCATGCGCGACCCAGGCGAGATCCAGCGCCGCGGCGCCAAACCGGCGGATGCCGGCGACCTGCGGCATCAGCGTCGTCAGGGTCCGGCTGAAAGCCTGTCGGCGCGCGGCGGATACCGCGCCGAACGGGATGCCGGTGGCGAACACCGCCTCGCTGATCTCGCGCCGGGCGGACACCCGCAGGCGGCGCTCGTTCATGAACGCGCCGGTGCCTTTTTCCGCCCAGAACATCTCGTCCGCCGCCGGCGCATAGATCACCCCCGCATGCACCTCCGAACCGCCATCCGGCAGACGTCGCTCCAGTCCGATGCTGATCGCCCAGTGCGGCATCCCGTGCAGGAAATTGGTGGTGCCGTCCAGTGGATCGACCACCCAGCGCCAGGACCAGTTGTCCGACCCCGAGGCACCGGACTCCTCCATCAGGAACGCATATCCCGGACGGGCCTTGTTCAGCTCCTCCTTCAACGTCTGCTCAGAGCGCAGATCGGCCTGCGAAACGAAGTCCGAGGGGCCCTTGACGCTGACCTGCAACTGCTCGACTTCGGCGAAATCCCGCAGCAGCCGCTTCGCCGCCTTTTGCGCGGCATTGGCCATGACGGTCAGATGCGGTGAGAGACGAAACGCCATCAGCCCTTCGCACGCTCGACATAGCTGGCGTCCTCGGTGCGGACCACGACGCGCTCGCCCGCCTCGATGAACGGCGGCACCTGGGTCTTCACCCCGTTCGACAGCTTCGCCGGCTTGTACGACGAGGACGCGGTCTGCCCCTTCACCACCGGATCGGCCTCGACCACCTCCAGCGTGACCGAACTCGGCAGGTGGATCATCACCGGCTCGCCCTCGACCAGATCGACCACGAGCTGCATCTGATCCTGCAGGAACGGCGCGGCGTCACCCATCAGGCCGGCCGGAACGTGGGTTTCCTCATAGGTGTCCGGGTCCATCAGCACCAGATTGGTGCCGTCGCTGTAGGAGTAGGTGTATGCCTTTTCCTCGGTCGTCAGCCGTTCCACCGTGTCGGCGGTGCGCCAGCGCTCGTTGGTCTTGTTGCCCGATTTCAGGTCGCGCATCTCGACCTGGATGAAGGCGCCGCCCTTGCCGGGCGTGATGATCTGCTGCTTCAGCACCGTCCAGCGACGGCCTTCATGCTCGATCACCTGGCCGGCGCGGATCAGGTTCGCCTGCTGCTTCATGGGTTGGTCCGTCCGAAAGGATTGGGGAAGGTGCGGGCTTCTAGACCGCAACCCAGATGGCGGCAAGTTTGCCGACGATCGCCGCCGCACCCGCCCTGACCGACCGGACGTTGCCGGCCCGCATCCCGGAACGGTTGCCGGCGGTGCCGCCGCGGTGGCTCGCAAAGGGTTGTAGCGATCGCCTTCTCGTCGTCGGCGTTATGATCCACCGCCAGGCGCCGCGACAACCGGACCCAAAGCCCAACCCCGAAGCCAACGTCCCGTACAACCCGTCGCGGAGCAGGAAACGATCGACCATGGCATCCACCAAGCAGCGTGTTCCTGCCCGACGTTGGACGATCGGCGTGCTTCTGGGCGTCGGCATCCTGATCAACTATTTCGATCGCATCAATATCTCGGTCGCCGCGCCCCAGCTGCAGCAGGAATTCGGCCTGTCGCCCGAGCAGCTGGGTCTGCTGTTCAGTGCGTTCTTCTGGTCCTATTCGCTGCTGCAGGTGCCGGGCGGCATGGTGCTGGATCGGTTCGGCGTGACCCGCGTCGGCCGCTGGGGCGCCTTTCTCTGGTCCGCGGCATCGGCCATCACCGTCATCGCCGGCGGGTTCGGAGGCATCTTCGCCGCCCGGGTGCTGCTGGGCGTCGCCGAGGCGCCGGCCTTCCCCGCCAGCCAGAAAGCCACCGGCTATTGGTTTCCGCGCAACGAGCGTGCCCGTTCCACCGCGATCTTCGACTCCGCGGCCAAGTTCTCCAACGTCATCGGCGTCCCGCTTGTTGCTTTCGCCATCGTCAAGCTTGGCTGGCGCTGGGGGTTCGGCATCACCGCGATCCTGAGCTTCGCCTACTTCGTCGCCTATTGGCTGATCTACCGTGACCCGAACCAGGACAAGCGGCTGACCCGGGTCGAACATGATTACATCATCGACGGCGGCGCGACGCCGGAAGGCGTGCCGACCGGCGGCAACACCGCGATGCTTGGCTACCTGCTGCGAAACCGCAAGGTCTGGGGTCTGACGATCGGCTTCTCGGCCTACGGCTATTCCTTCTACCTGTTCCTGACCTGGCTGCCCGCATACCTGGAGCAGACGCTGCACATGAGCATCCTGAAATCGGCCGGCTACGCGACCATCCCGTGGATCTTCGCCAGCCTGTCCGATCTGCTGATCGGTGGGTTCCTGGTCGATCATCTGATTGCCCGGGGCCGCGACGAAACGAAGGTGCGCAAGACGGTGCTCGTCGTCGGCATGCTGCTGGGGTTGACCGTGTTCGGCGCCGTTGCCACAACCAGTCCGGTGTGGGCGATCACCTGGATTACCCTGGCACTGACCGGCCTGTCGGCCGCGGCCCCGGTCGGATCCTCGATCGTTTCGCTGATCGCGCCACGCGGCGGCACCGGCACGATCGGCGGCATCGTCAACTTCACCAACAACCTGATGGGTGTCGCCGCGCCGGTGATCACCGGCTTCATCGTCGGCCTGACCCACTCGTTCGCCGGTGCGTTCCTGGTCGCGGGCGTCGTGCTGGTGATCGGCATCTTCAGCTATGTCGTGATCCTCGGCCGCATCGAGCCGGTTCCCGAACCCGGCGGGATCAGCAGCGGCCCGGCAACAGGCGCGGTCGCCTAGTGTTCGTTCGCAGACCGGCGTGGGACACGCAGCAGCCACCAACAGGCGCGCGGAGCGGCCCCCTCAGACCAACAGCGACCTATCGCGCTGCTCTGATACGCACGACCAGGCCGATGATCTCGGCTCCACCACGACCGTCATGATCCGGGTTGCGCTGCTGCTGCTGGTGCCGATCGCTCCGGTTCTGCAATACCTCGTGCACGCCGCGCCGCTGTGGGTTTTCGTCACCGGCATCGCCGGCGTGGCGGTCCTGGCCGAGTGGATCCGGGCGGCGACCGAACAGCTCGCGCTGCATACAGGTCCGGCGGTCGGGGGTTTGCTGACGGTCAGCCTCGGCAGCGTGGCGGAACTCATTCTGGCGCTGTTCGTGCTGACCCGCGGCGAGGCGGCGGTGGTCCACGCCCAGATCACCGGCTCGATCATGGGCACCGACCTGCTGGGCCTTGGTCTTGCCATCGTGGTGGGGGGAATGACGCGGGAGCGCCAGAGCTTCCGCCGAGAGCGGGCCGGTCTGCTCTCCAGCCTGCTGATCCTGTCGGTGATCGTGCTGCTGCTGCCGGCTGTCTTCGACTTCACCGCGCGCAGCGTCACCCACACCGCGCATGTGGAGGTCAGCGATGAGGCTCTCAGTCTGGCGGTTTCGGTGGTTCTGCTGCTGATCTATGCCGGGAATCTCGTCTATACACTCGTCACGCACCGTGACGTGTTCGCGATCAGCGAGGGGGAAGCGGGCGAGGCGCGATGGTCCGCCTGGATCAGCATTCTGGTGCTCGCTCTGGCCACCGTGGGCGCGGCGCTGGAAAGCGAACTGGTGTCGGGTGCGCTGACCAAGGCCGCCGGCGCGCTTGGCCTCTCTACCCTGTTCGTGGGCGTCATCGTGCTGGCGCTGGTTGGCACCATTTCCGACCTGTTCGCCGCCGTCTGGTTCGCCCGGCAGGATCGCATGGGCCTGGTCATGAGCATCTGCATCGGCTCAAGCATCCAGGTCGCCCTGGTGGTGGCGCCACTGCTGGTGATCCTGTCGTGGCTGATCGGCACCCCGATGACGCTGGTGTTCCGCGATCCGATGGACCTGTTCGCCATCGCTGGGACGGTGTTCATCGTCAACGCCATCGCCGGCGACGGCGAAACCACCTGGTTCGAGGGCATGCTGCTGATCGGGGTTTACCTGGTCTTCGGCATTGCCTTCTTCTTTACGTAGACCGTTTACCGATCGCCCACCGGCTTCGCCGATGCCGTTCGTCCCTGATCTCAAAAAGCGTTAACATGCCGATCGCGGCTGCAACCCGATCGCGGATCAACGCTTGTGGTCGGCACGGATAGCAAGCAGGTGGCGGCCAATGGAGACCCCTTTTCCCCAGCAAAGCAGCGGCCCGCAGCCGATACGCGATCGCAAGGGTGCGGACGATCCGGGCCCGCGCGACAGGATGCGCGACCGCGAGAACATGGATCTGCTGGTGCCGCCGGAAACTGATCGCGGCACCCTTCCCAACCTGAAGTTTTCCTTCGCCGACGCGCATAACCGGCTGGAACCGGGCGGCTGGGCTCGCCAGGTCACGCAACGCGAGCTGCCGATCGCGACCACGCTCGCGGGCGTGGACATGCGTCTCAAGGCCGGCGCGGTGCGCGAGCTGCACTGGCACAAGCAGGCCGAGTGGTCGTACATGCTCTATGGCTCCGCCCGCATCACCGCGGTCGATGAGGACGGCAATCAGTTCGTCGACGATGTCGGCAAAGGCGATCTTTGGTTCTTTCCGTCCGGCATTCCGCATTCAATCCAGGGGCTGGAGCCGGACGGGTGTGAGTTCCTGCTCGTATTCGATGACGGCGCCTTCTCCGAGGACAGCACCTTCCTGATATCGGACTGGCTGGCCCACACGCCGAAAAGCGTGATCGCGAAGAATTTCGGCTGGCCGGAAACTGCCCTGGAGCCGCTTCCGAAGCAGGAACTCTACATTTTTCCGGCCGACGCGCCGGGGCCGATCGATGCCAACCGGATCGGCCAAAAGGCGCGGCAAGGCTTCAGTTACCGGCTTCTGTCGCAGCCGCCAATCCAAACCGCGGGTGGAACGGTTCGCATCGCCGACTCTCGCGACTTCCCCGCCTCGAAGACCATCGCCGCCGCGCTGGTGGAGGTCGAGCCCGGCGGCCTGCGCGAGCTGCACTGGCATCCGCGCGCCGACGAATGGCAATACTACATCGACGGCGAGGCTCGGATGACCGTGTTCGCCTCCGAGGGCAAGGCCCGCACCTTCGACTACCGCGCCGGCGACGTCGGCTATGTGCCGCACGCGATGGGCCACTACATCGAGAACACCGGCACCACGACACTGCGCTTCCTGGAGATGTTCAGGAGCGACCGGTTCGCTGACATTTCTCTAAAGCAATGGATGGCCTTGACGCCGCATGAGCTGGTGCAGGCGCATTTGCATCTCGACCGGCGCCTGCTCGACGGGCTGGCGCAAGACAAAGTGCCAGTGATGCCGGGCTACAGGGAGGGCATGAAATGAGCGGCGCACAGCGGCAAGGTCGGCTCGCGGGGAAGGCGGCCATCATCACCGGGGCAGCCAGGGGCATTGGCCGGGCGACGTGTGTCGCCTTCGCGCGAGAGGGCGCGGATGTGGCAGGCGTGGACCTCGCCGCGCGGGCCAGCGCCACCACGGATTTCGAGCAGCCGACGCCGGAGGAGCTTGAGGAGACAGGCCGCCTGGTGGAACAGGCAGGCGGGCGCTGGCTTTCCATCCGCCTTGATCAGCGCGACCTGGGCGCGCTGATCAAGGCGGCGGAGCAGGTCGAGAAAACGTTCGGCGGGATTGATGTGCTATTCGCCAACGCCGGCATCCAGGCGTTCAAGCCGCTGCTGGAAATGCAGGACCCGGACTGGCACGATCAGATCGACATCAATCTCACGGGCACGGCCAATGCGATCCGGGCCATCGCACCTTGCATCGTCAAGCGGGGTGGCGGGCGGATCATCGTGACGTCTTCCACCCAGGGGCAGCATGGCACCGAAACCGGCGCGGCCTATTCGGCATCGAAATGGGGCATTATCGGGCTGATGAAGTCCGCCGCCCTGGAACTGGGTTCGCACAATGTCACGGTAAATGCCGTCATTCCCGGCTTGATCGACACGGCACTGACGCGGCACGAATCGCGGTATGAGCAAGCCATCGAGACGGCGGGCAAGAAACCGACCGGGGACGAAGCCAAGGACGAGAAGACCGCGGCGGAGGCCAAGACCAGGTCGACACCCATGGGCGTGCCGTGGATCGCGCCCGAGGACGTGGCGCCCGTCGTGGTGTTCCTGGCCTCGGACGAGGCGCGGATGGTCACGGGTGCGACCTATGACGTCACCGGCGGCGACAGCGCGCACTTCCCCACATAGTGCCCCCCACCTGATGTCGAGCAACGCGGCGCGGCCAACTCACGAGGCCGGTGCCACGACGAGCCAGAGGAAGCAACGGTGACCATCTTCGGGAAGCGTCGGACCGGGTCGCACGGCAGCCTCGCCCCAGCGGGCTTGAGCAGTCTGTTTCGGCGCGGAGCCACCCGCGGGTCAGGCGGCGCGCTGACCACACCCGGCGCTGCCTTCATGCCGCGAGCGGCGGCGATCGTCCCGGCCGACACCGGCACGGCGACCGGCCGCCGGCTCGTGCCGGCGCTGTCGGTCAAGGCCGCCCGCCCGGATGCGCCATTGCGTGCGGCGCGCGGGCTGAACCGAGCGGCTGGGATGCTGGCGGCGTCGGTGCTGGCCGACAGCGCGGTCGAGCACTACCGCGGCAGCTTCGACAACCGAATGATGTACCTGCCCTTGGTGTCCTCCGCGCTGGGCCTGGCGGCGAGTGCCTTCGGCGCGAGCGATCGGCGCTGCACCGGTCATCGGGGACGCGACTTCATCCACCTGACGGCAGCGGCGACCGGCGGGGTCGGAACCGGCTTTCATATCTACAACATCGGCAAGCGCGAGGGTGGGTTTTCGCTGATCAACCTGTTCTATGCGGCGCCGCTGGGCGCGCCGGCGGCGCTGACCCTGTCGGGCCTGCTGGGCGTCTTGTCGGAGCGCCTGCGCGACACCCCGCTCGGCGTGGCTCCCAGCCTGTTCGGGCTGCCAGCCGGCCGGGCGATCGCCGCGGTCACCGGCATCGGGCTGGCCGGCACGGTCGGCGAGGCCGGCCTGCTGCATTTCCGCGGCAGCTTCCAGAACCCGTTCATGCTGTTGCCGGTGACCGCCCCACCCGTCGCCGCGGCGCTGATAGGCGCCACCGCCCTGTTGCCCGAGACCCCTGCCCCGCTGCACCGCACCGCCCGCTGGTGGCTTCGGCTCACCGCGCTGCTGGGTTTCGCCGGTGCCGGGTTCCACATCTATGGCGTCAGCCGCGGCATGGGGGGATGGCGCAACTGGAGCCAGAACGTGCTGAGCGGTCCGCCGATCCCGGCCCCGCCCAGCTTCACCGGCCTTGCCATCGCCGGCCTGGCCGCACTGAGCCTGCTGGGGAACAGTATTGATGAGTAACGATCTCTTTCCGGGCTATGACGTGCTGTCCAAGCGGGACACCCCATCGTGGAACGAGCAGACCCGGCGCGCCATCGACCGGCGCCTGTCGGTGGCGGATGAGCCGCGGTTTTTCTCCGCCGCCGAATGGCAGACGCTGCAGGCACTGTGCGGGCGGATCATGCCGCAGCCGACCGACCGGCCAGCGGTGCCGCTGGCGGCCTATGTGGACGAAAAGATCCGGGTTGGCCGAACCGAGGGCTTTCGGCCCGCCGGCATGCCGCTGCAAGGCGAGGCCTGGAAGCGCGGCCTGGGCGCGCTCGATGAGGCCGCGAAACAGGCTCACGCCGGCCGCCGCCTGCACGAGATCGGTCCGGCCGAACAGGATGCGCTGCTGCATCAGGCGCAGCAGGACGAACTGGCAGGTCCGGCCTGGGGCGGCATGTCGAGCAAGACGTTCTTTGAGAGCCGCGTCATCCATGACGTCCTGAACGCCTATTACAGCCACCCGACGGCGTGGAACGAGATTGGCTGGGGCGGTCCCGCCGGTCCGCGCGGCTACGTCCGGATGGGCTTCGACAAGCGCGACCCGTGGGAGGCCGCCGAGGCCAAGCCCGGACGGGAAGCGAAGGCACTGCGGGAGAACAAACGTGTCGGCTAAAGACTACGAAGGCTACGTCACCGCCGCGAGCGATCCGTTCGACCGGCCGCGTGCGACCGGTGGCCGCGCGCCCGATGTGTTCCGCCCTGGCGCCTGGGTGCCGATGCGCGAATACCGCGACACCGAGGAGGTGGATTTCGCCATCGTCGGAACCGGCGCCGGCGGCGGCACGCTGGCCTGCAGGCTGGCCGAACAGGGATTCTCGGTCGTTGCGCTGGAGGCTGGGCCATTCTGGCGCCCGCTGGAGGATTTCGCGTCCGACGAGACCGAACAGACCAAGGTGTTCTGGACCGACGACCGGCTGATCGATGGCGAAAACCCCATCAAGATGGGCATCAACAACAGCGGCAAGTCGGTCGGCGGCAGCACGGTCCATTTCCAGATGGTTTCGTTGCGTTTCCGTCCGGAATGGTTCAAGTCGCGCAGCACGCTGGGCTATGGGGTGGACTGGCCGCTCGACTGGCGTGAGATGTGGCACTACTACGATGAGGTCGAGGACGCACTGGCGATCGCCGGGCCGGTTAGTTATCCCTGGGGGCCGAAGCGGCGTCGCTATCCCTATCGCGCGCATGAGATCAACGCCGCCGGGCTGGTCCTGGCGCGCGGCGCGAAAGCGATGGGCACGCAATGGGCGGCCTGCCCGCTGGCCACCGTTTCCGCCCCGCGCGGGCTGTCCCCGCCGTGCGTCTATCGCGGGTTCTGCCGGATCGGCTGTTCCACCAATGCGAAACAGAGCGTGCTGACCGTGTGGATCCCCCGCGCGATCGCGGCGGGCGCTGAAATCCGCGACCTCTCGATGGTCGGGCGGATCGCCACCAACGACGCCGGGCGGGCAAGCGGGGTGCACTACCACCGCGACGGACAATGGCGCTTCCAGAAAGCGCGCAATGTCGTTGTGGCCGGCTATGCGGTGGAGACGCCGCGCCTGCTGCTGCTGTCCGAGAACAGCCGCTATCCCGACGGGCTGGCCAACAGTTCCGGCCTGGTCGGCAAATACCTGATGACCCAGTCGAACCAGTCCGTCTGGGGCGTGATGGATGAGGAGGTGCGCTGCTACAAGGGGCCGCCGTCGCTGACGATCAACGAGCACTGGAACTACGTCGACCACCACCCGAGCAAGGATTTCGACGGCTACTACCTGTTCTACAGCCAGGGTCCGCTGCCGCTCGAAATGGTCGCGGTGCAGACCGGCGCCCGCGGGCTGTGGGGCGAGCAGCTGCGCACCGAGATGATGAAGTACAATCACCAGGCTGGCCTGCGGATGGTCGGGGAGTTGCTGCCCTACGAAAACAACTGTGTCACCCTGGCCGACGACAAGGACCAGTATGGCCTGAGGATCCCGCGTATCACTTATACCTACAGCGACAACGACAAGCGGCTGATCCGGCACGGCATGGACCAGATGGAGCAGCATCTGCGGGCGGCCGGCGGGAAGGAGATCTTCCGTCAGGAGGACGACACCAATCACCTCAACGGCACCGCTCGGATGGGCGACGATCGGCGGACCAGTGTCGTGAATGCGGACTGCCGGAGTTGGGATATTCCCAATCTCTGGGTCTGCGATGGTTCGGTGTTCCCGACCGTGGGCGGGGTGAACCCGTCGGAGACGATCCAGGCGATCGCCTGCCGCACCGCCGACCGGATCAAGCAGATGGCCGGAGGCGGGGAGTTGTGATCTGCCGCCCTGTCATGGTTCGGCGGTAGGTCGGACCATGACAAGGGACGGAGAGTAACGCCACTCCGGCCAAGCGACATGCCATCGTGCCATTTGGCACTGAAACAGTGCGTTATTTGGCGCCGATAGTCCTAAAAGCGACGCCCATCTATCGCGCGAAGAAAATACAGTGCTGACCTGCAGGTATGGAACCAGACCGCTGGAGCGTTGGTTCTGACGATAGGTCAACAGGCTTGAGGCAGCTTTGTCTTGCCTGGTGAGAGATGACGCTTTCAACCTTGAGGGATTTGCCCGTGCCGCTCATGCCCGAAAATCGCCCCGAGTGGTTGACCTTCGACTGCTACGGCACATTGATCCAATGGGCGAAGGTCTGCGCGACAGCGCGGTCAGTGTGATCGCGGCCAAGGGTTTCGACGCCGATCCGGCCGCGGTTGTCGAGCCTTACGACCAGCACGAGAGCGAGTTGGAGAAGAACGGTCCTTTCAAGACGTTCCGCCAGATCGCCCCGGCCGCGTTCCGCGCCGCGCTGCGAAAGCTCGGCGTCGACGCCGCGAAGGGGGATGTGGACGCGCTGGTAGACGCAATCCCCGGCTTCGCCCCTTTTCCCGACACGCTCGACACGCTCGCCACTCTCAAGGCCGGCGGATTCCGGATCGCGCTCATATCCAACACCGATGACGACCTGATCGCTGGCAATGTTGCGCAGCTTGGCGGCCACATCGATAACATCGTGACGGCCGGGCAGGCCCGCCCCTACAAGCCGTCGCGGCTGATCTTCGAGCACGCGCTGTCAGCGCTCGGTATCGGGTATGACCAGATGGTCCATGTCTGCGCCAGCCCCGGGCTCGACCACACCGCGGCGTGAGATCTGCGGTTCCGCTGCTTCTGGATCGATCGAGGCACTGTTTGATCGGATGATCGACACGCTTTGAACGTTCCGCTCAGCGTGATCATGCTCTAGCCCCATCTTCCTTCTTCGGTTTCACATCATTTATTGATAGTATTGCATAAAATACCATTGCGACCACCCGCCACTGGCTACGCTGGGACGTGCAGCAGATCGAACGCCTTCTGCTGCACCGGCGTTGGCCGGGTCACCACGATAATCGGATACAGCGGGTTGATCGCGGTGACGATGGTATTGCGCGCCACTGTCGCCAGATCGGCCAGCAGCGTGCGGAAGCTATGCACCGGCAGACCGTCCGGTGTCACGCCGGTCGTCTGCTTCCTGACCGCGGCTTTTGAACGCTGCGCCTGCGCCACCACGCTGCTGCGCAAGGCTTCGGCCTCCGCTTTGTTGGTGTCATCGAACAGCATCGGCGCCAGGCACTGGCGCATGTGCCATTGCAGATAATAGGCCAACATGCACAGCAGCACGTGTGCCCGCACCCGTCCCTCCAGCCAATGATAGACCGGCCGCACGTTCAGATCGACCGTCTTGATGCAGCGGAAGGCCCGCTCCACCCGGGCCAGGGATTTATAGCTGCGCACTGTATCTGCATCACCGAGGGTCTGCTCAAGCAGGCTGGTGCGCACGACATAAAGCCCGTCGGTTGCCGCCTCGGCGGCAATTTCGGCGGTCTTTCTTGCGAAGCTGAAAGCGGTGTCGGTGATATTCAGGTCGAAATGCTTTTTCATTTTGTAGGTGTTGAGCACCGCGCCGACCGCAAGCGCGATCTCGGTGGTGCCGCGCAGCGGGTTGCGCTTGCGCTCGACCGCGGTTTTGATGCGGGTGAGGTCCGTCTCGGTGGTGCCCAGCAGGTCTTCGCGCTTGCGGCTGCGCTCGGCGGCAAGATCGGGATTGCGGCAGACCACCAGCCGCTCACCGGGAAAATCGGGCGATGTGATGGAGGCCATGTCGCGCTGATCGAACAGCGTGAGTTGCAAAGCGCCGCTGTTCAGCAAATCTTTGATTGCCGGAGCGCGCAGCGCGGTGATCCAGTCCAGGCCGGCAGATTTGATGTCGGCGGTGATGCGCGCCTGGGTGATCATGCCGCGGTCGCCGACTAGCACCACGTGGTCGAGACCGAAGCGCTGCTTCAGCTTCTCGATCTGTGGTGCCAGGGTGGTCGGATCGCCGGTGTTGCCGTCGAACACCTCGATGGCCACGGGGCAGCCGTCGGACGCGCAGAGCAGGCCATAGACGATCTGGAGCGTGCCTTTTTTGCCGTCACGGCTGTAGCCACGCTTGGCCAGCGGACAGCAGCGCCCTTCCATGTAGCTCGACGAGACGTCGTAGAGCACGAGGGTGCCGTTGCCGAGATGGCGCTTGGCCAAGCTGGCTTCGATGGCGGGCTGGCGCACCAACAACCAATCGAGTGCGGCATAGAGTTCATCATCGTCAACCGCGCCGAGGCCGAGTGCTTCGCCGAGGCTGGAGGACGCCGTGGCGGGCGAGAGCGCGCGAGCGGCGGCAAGCTTGGACACGGGGTCGAGGATGCGGCCGATCAGCATCGCGAGGACAAGATCGCGGCAGCGATTGCCGTCCGGGCCGAGGATGCGGTCGAGGCCGATCTTGCGGGCGGTGCCGAGAGCGGCGGCGACATGCCCATGCGGAAGCGAGCGGGTGACGGTCAAGGCGTGCTGCCCGGCGGGGATGACGGTGCCGCCTTTGAGCACGCCGCGGAGGCCCTCAACGTGGGTCGGAGACCAGTCTGAGAGGTTGCAGAGTGTGCGTTTGCGGACCTTGCCCTGGTGGCGGTAGCTCTCGCGCAGGAGGATCGCGGGCGGCGAGGTGCGGTTCGGAACGGCTTCGATATACATGGGGTAGACGGGAGCAGATATGGCTTCCGAGTACAAGTCACAGGCGCGTTATTACATGGCTACGTTGTCAGACGGCTTCGCTCAGTTTTTCCCAGACCTCCGCCGATTTATCGTGATGGCAAAAGGGAAGCTCGGTCTAGCGGCCGGCTATGGCTCCATGAGTATCAACAGGGAATGACGTTGACGTAACCGGCATCGGCATAGGCAATGATTTTGCGGTCACTGGTGACAATCGGCATGCCGAGATGGCGGGCGGTCGCTATGATCAGCCGGCCCGTGGGGTCGCTGTGAAGATTACCCGGCAGAAATGAGGAGTGGATCGCGAAGTCCCGTATGGTCGCAGCTTCCTTGATTCCTGGCATGCGCGTCAATCTCGAAAACCAGACTTTCGGGTCGGGCCAAAATCGCGGCCTGGGCTTTTGGCTGGATGTCGGCCTGCTCAGCATCCCGATTTCCCACGCCGACGCCGTAGAGACAAACACGCCGTCGGTGCGACCAGCGTGCCTGATCGCTTCGAGAACGCCAAGAGGAAGCGGTTCGGCGTTACGCATTGATCAGCCATCGCGCACAGCTCGCGCGGATGCACGCCAGCTGCGTCGACTTCGGCCTGACGCCCGGGGACGTTTTCGTTGCGTGGGCGCCGATGTTCCACATGGCCTCCACCGACCAGTCGATCCATATCCTGTGTCTCGGCGGCAAGGTCATCATCGTTCCCGGTCTCGACGTTGATCGGATCCTGCACGCGGTCGAAACCGAGCGCCTGTGGTGGCTTCTGGTGATGCCGGGCATGATCGAGGACATTATTATTGGTGCGAAACGGCGCCGCACCATCCCGTGCGGGATTAAGCTGATCGGCGCGGTGGCCGACCTCGTGCCGCGGCAACAACTGGCGGAGATTACCAGCCTGCTGCACGCACCTTATGCCAACACCTTCGGCGCGACGGAGACCGGATTGCCACCCGCCTCAGCCGGCCGACTGGCAATCGGTGAGGCGCCCGCCCGCCTGTCGAAACAACCCAGCGCCAGCTGCGTGCTGCGGCTGGTCGATGCCGCGGACCGCGATGTGCCGGATGGTACGCCGGGCGAGCTCTTGTTCCGCGGACCGACCCTGTTCAGCGGTTACTGGAACGCGCCCGATGCCAATCAACAGGATTTTCGCGGCGGCTGGTTCCACATGGGTGACGTGTTCGTTCGTTACGAGGACGGCACGATCGATTTCGTCGACCGGGTGAAGTACCTGATCAAGTCCGGCGGCGAGAACATCTACCCAGCCGAAATCGAGCAGGTTCTGCTGCGTGATCCTCGTGTCGCCGATGCTGTCGTGGTGCGCCGCGCCGATGCGGTCTGGGGCGAGGTGCCGGTGGCCTATGTCGCCCGTCGGGATGCGACGCTGACAGAGGTTGACCTGATTGAAGCCTGCCGCTGGCATCTGGCGGGCTACAAGCGGCCGAAGGAAATCCGCTTCGTTGGTGTCGACGACCTGCCGCGCAGTGCCACCGGCAAGATTAAGCGCCACGAGGTGGAAAAAGGCTCATCGGCGGATGACCGATGCATCGGGCTCAGCGCCGGATGCCGTTCCGTCCGTGACCGCTGGCAGTGACGAAAGAATCAGCCGACCTCCTGCCGTATGCCGGCGCGCCTTGGACCAAACCATATATTTTCAGTGATGCCCGGCGGCAGCGCAATCCTGGCGGAACGCCGTTCGAATTGCATCCCTACCGCGGACCGGATAAGAAGCTAACCAACGCGGGTGTAGTTCAATGGTAGAACGGCAGCTTCCCAAGCTGCACACGAGGGTTCGATTCCCTTCACCCGCTCCAGCCCTATTGGGTCGCTGCGTTGTCCGACCCGTCCGATGACGTGGTGTATCCGCTCGTCGTTTCGGAATCGCTCGGCCAACTGCCAGCAGACCCGCTCGACGACCCTTGTGAGGTGGTGAACAACGGGGTCTCCATATCGGCGCCCGCCGCAGCCGACCCCCCGGTAGTCGACCCTCTGGCCGAAGCCGAGGCACCAGTCTTGGGCAACTCGATCGGGGTGGAGCCCGCGAAGAAATCCGACCCGTCTGCCGTGGAGGCCGCCTTGTCAGACCCGTCTGGCGTCGAAGCCGCCCGGTCGGTCGCCATGGTCTTCTGCTGCGGCAGCTCCGCCCCCGGCATGCCAAAAGTCGGCAGCCCGTAATTCTTGTCCAGCTCCGCCGGCGCTTGCGTGGTATAAAGCGGAGTTTCGTATTGTGTCGTCTGCGCCAGAGCGCCAGCGGCCGGCAATCCACCCAGGGCGCCGACATATACTGGCAAGATCCAAGCTCGCGACATCCATGCTCGCCTCATCCTGCCACTCCCAACCATGCCCGAGCGCGCGGTCGCCTGAGGTAAACCTGCCTCAGACGTCGATCGCCTTTCACAAGCGACAATCTAGTAGCACTAAGCCAGAATTCCGCCGCGAAACGCAAATCGATCCTGCGTGAGACGCCTACTGTTCCAACGCCGCCCGACAGGTCTCGATCAGCTGCGAACCCAAGGCACGATAGTCAGCGGCGCGCGGCGCGTTCGGCCGCCACGCCAGACCCAACGTCCGCCAGGCGCCCGACCCGGCCAGCGGCCGCAGTATCAGCCCGGTTCCCGCGGTGATCCCCGCCGCTACCGCCAGTTGCGGCAACAATGTAATCCCCAAACCGTTCGCCACCATTTGAACCAAGGTGTGCAGGCTGGTCGCGGCAAAGCCATCCTGATCCCCCCGATCCCCGGCAAGCAGGCCGCAGACAGCCAGCGCCTGGTCGCGCAGACAATGCCCATCCTCCAGCAGCAGCAGCTTCTCGGTCGCCAGGGCCGAGACCGGAATCTGTTCCTCCATCGCCAGCCGATGGCTGGGTGGCAAGGCGATGATGAAGGAATCGCGTACCACGGGCACCGCTTCCGCGCCGCCGCAATCGCAGGGCAGCGCCAGCAGCAGCAGATCCAGGCGGTTGGCGGTCAGCCGATCCACCAGGTTGACCGTGGTGTCTTCCCGCAAATACAGCCTCAGGCGGGGAAACGCCTGCCGTAGCGCCGGCATCAGCGTGGGCAGCAGGAACGGCCCCACGGTCGGGATTACGCCCAGACGCAGCGGCCCGGCCATCGGCTCGCGCGCCGCCAGCGCCGCCTCGGTCACCGCCTCCAGCGCGGTCAACGCGCCGCGCGCGCGTTCGACCAGTTCCAGGCCCAGTGGCGTGAACACAACATGGCGGCCGGCCGATCGGTCCAGGATGTTGCAGTCAAGCTGCCGCTCCAACGCCAGCAGTCCGGCCGACAGCGTCGATTGCGTCACCGCACAGGTCTGCGCCGCGTGGCCGAAATGCCGGCTTTCCGCAAGCGATACGAGGTAGCGAAGCTGCTGCGGGCTGGCGAGCAAGGTCATCGGTCTGCTCAATCAAAATGTCGAATTCCATTTAGTGTCACGAAAACCCATGGGCGACCAGTTACGCCTCGCATAAATCCGGAAAAACCGCACCCGGCCATCCAGGCCCAGCAGCGTGCTGGCGCAGTGCGTACTTCGGCACGATCATCGAAGCCCAGCCAACGCCTGCGTAGCTGAAGCTGAACTGGCAATCGGCGTAGCCCGCCGATCCTGCTGCTTGGCGATGGACAGCGATAGCGAACACCCCCCTGGGAGGGTGACTTTGTCCTGTCATCCGATCAAGCTTGCGGACCCGCTAGCTAACCCGCGCTGCTCCGGGCACACACCACCAGATCTGCCCGCAAGCCGGACCGGCAGCGTGATAACCTGCCGAGTAAAACGAACTCTGGCATGGCAGAGACTGTGCTACCAGGACGACACGCCATGAAGTCGCGCTCTCCACGTCCTCATCAAGACGACGCCAGGCAACATCTTGTCGACGGCGACAATTCGCCGATCAGCGGCATCAGACCCCAAGCAGCGCGGCGATCCTCTGGGCAACCTGCGTCTGCGAGTACGGCTTCTCGATGAACCTGGGAGCAAAACCTTGCCCCTGGCCCCCGACGCGGCCGCCATTGTAGCCCGACGTCAGCAGCACCGGCACCTCTGGATGATTTGACCGAAACCATTCGGCAAGCCCGATTCCGTCCATCTTGCCGGGCATCCGGACGTCGGTGAAGACCAGATTGACCGCCGCATCGGTTTGCATAGTGGCCATCGCCTCGCTGGCATCGGACGCCTCCACGACGTTGTAACCGCAGTCTCGCAAATATTCCGCGATCGGCATCCGGACCATCACTTCGTCCTCGACGACAAGCACGGTGTGCATGGCATGAAGCTCCACCGAATTTGGTTCTCTCTTCATGAACCGAAACGCCATAACGATCGAATTGCCGGAAGGCGCCAAACACCCGCCGCCGTTTCTGGCAATTTCTCGTGATGCAGACCCAGGCAATGGGTTTGCCGCACGCCATTGGCCAAACCGAGGACCGCGATCGGTTCATCCTGTCGAAAAGTTCGGACAGTGCGCACCGCCAACATGATCATGACGATCCCGCCGGGCTCACTGGGCGCTCTGACCCGGTTTCGTCGACCAGCTCGTCGGCTTGGCGCAAGCCGCGACGCGCGCGGGCAATGTCATCCAACACATGCTGCTCCTTCCTGACCAGTTCGGCCTCCGCCTCGGCTGCCCGCATGGCCGCCAGCTGCGCCACCGCCTCGGCCGCGGTGCGGGCCGCGGTAACCACGCCGCGCGCCGCCGTCGATCGATCCACCGCGGCCGCCAGATCCACCTCCAGAGCTCGCCGCTCGGCCTGCCGGGTCTCCGACCGGATGACGGCCATCTCCAGGAACTGATGCGCGTCTTGCCACAGACCACCGATCTCGCGGTCGCGCCGCGTCGCTGCATCGACCGAGGCGATCTTTTCAGCGACCTCGGCTTCCTTCGCCTGACACAGCCCCAGCGCATGGCGCGCCTGCTCGACCGCGAGCCGCCGTACCGACAGCAGGATCCGCAACGGATCACGCGCCATCCAAACCCCGGCTCGTTACTGCTGGTCGGCACCGGGGCGGCTTCATGCTGAACGGCCTACCACGTGGTTCAGCCGCTCGAACGATTCGAGGAAGCCGGCATGCTCCCCCGGTGCCTGGCGCAAGAAGTCCTCGATCACCGGGGTTATCCGCACCGCTTCGTCGACCGCCGCATCGGTTCCGGCGCGGTAGGCACCGAGCCGAACCATGTCCACCATTTCACCATGCAGCGACAGGATCGCGCGGGTGCGTTTGACGATGGCTGCCTGCTTCGCGTCCAGGCAGGAGGCGGCAACGCGCGACAGCGATCGCAATACGTCGATCGCCGGGTAGCGCCCGGCCTCGGCGATCTTGCGGTCCATGACGATATGCCCGTCCAGGATGCCGCGAACCGCGTCCGCCACCGGCTCGTTATGGTCGTCGCCCTCGACGAGGACGGTAAACAGCCCGGTAACGTGTCCGGCCGGGCCGTCCGATCGCTCCGCCCCTGGACCGGCGCGTTCCAGCAGACGGGGCAGTTCGGCGAACACGCTGGGGGGATAGCCACGCGTCGCCGGCGGTTCCCCCAACGACAGACCGATTTCCCGCAGCGCCAGGCAAAAGCGGGTCACGCTGTCCATCAGCAAAAGCACGGACAGGCCCTGATCGCGAAAGTGTTCGGCCACCGTCATGGCGGTGTAGGCACATTGCCGGCGCATCAGGGGGGGCGAGTCCGAGGTCGCGACCACCACCACCGAACGCGCCAGGCCTTCCGAACCCAGATCGTTCTCGATGAACTCCCGCACCTCGCGCCCGCGCTCGCCGACCAGGGCAAGCACCACCACATCGCACGCGGTGTCACGCGTCAGCATCGACAGCAGTGTCGACTTGCCGACACCGGACCCGGCGAACAGGCCAAGCCGCTGACCCTGCCGGCAGGTTGCGAAGCAGTTCAGCGCGCGTACGCCAAGATCGATGCGGGGTCCGAGGCGAGCGCGCGACGTGGCCTCGGGCGGCGCAACCCGGGTTGCTCGTGGCGTTGATCCACCAAGCAGGATCCCGCCGTGGTCAAGCGGCTGCCCAAGCGGGTCGATCACCCGGCCAAGCCAGGATGGCCCGACGTCCAGCATGGCGTGGACCGCATCCCGCCAGATCGCCTTCGCACCGTGCGCGACGCCATCCAGCGCACCATATGCCATCGCCTGCAGGGTGGTGCCGCGAAACCCGATCACCTCGGCTGGGATCGCACGTTGATCGCGGGTCTGCAGCGTCAGCCGGTCGCCGATCGCGGCCAGTCCAGTCAGCCCTTCGACCTCGACCAGAAGACCGAGCAGCTTGGTGACGGTGCCGCTGATCTGGGCCAGTTGGGTATGTCGCAGGCGAGCTTTGCAGGCACTGACACGATCCGCGAGACTGTACGCTTTTATTGACATTAAATTATCCAAATAATAGACATGTTCTTTATTCGTTCCCGTTATTTTCGGGCTATCTTGCGTTAATTCGTGAAAACGCCATCGATATGTTGATTTTATGTTAGCTAAAAACACGCTATGGTGGTATACATTCCTTCATGTTTGGTTAAGGAGGAGCGAATGCGCGTCCTACTGGTTGAAAAAGACTTGATTGCTGCACGCGGTATTACGCTCATGCTGAAGGCCACGGGTGCCGTGGTGGACCAGACCGACAGTGGTGAGGACGCGCTCGAACTGCTTCGCCATTACGAGTACGACATCGTGTTGCTCGATCTGGCGCTGCCCGACATCGAAGGGTTTGAGGTTGTGCGGCGCATGCGGGTGTCGCGCAACGACACTCCGGTGCTGATCCTGTCCGGTGTGACGATGCCGCAGGCACGCGTCAAGGCGCTTAGCCTCGGGGCCGACGATTTTATCACCAAGCCGTATGATAAGGCCGAGTTGCTCGCCAGGATGCAGGCCATCGTCCGGCGCAGCAAAGGCTTCAGCCAACCCACCGTCCGCCTCGGCCGGCTGGAGCTGAACCTGGACAGCCGAGAAGTGACCGTGGACGGCCGGGACGTCCACCTGACCGGCAAAGAATACTCGATCCTGGAACTGCTGGTTCTGCGCAAGGGGATGGTCCTCACCAAGGAAGCATTCCTGAACCATCTGTACGGCGGGATGGATGAACCGGAAGTTAAGATCATCGACGTTTTCGTCTGCAAGCTGCGGAAAAAATTGGCCCGGGCCGGCGCCGACGGTCTGATCGGCACGATCTGGGGCCGCGGCTACATGATCCGCGAAGTCGCACCGCAGGAACCGTATCAGGCAGGCTTCGAACCACTCCGGGTGCCGCGCCTGTCTCCAGCCGCCTGACCGCACGGCTACACCAGCCGGCGGCATAGCGCCGCGAACCTCTTCGCGCCATGTTCAGGATGCCGACGGCGCCTGAACATGGCGTGCCCGTTTATCCGATCGGGTTTCGCCAGGGCGTGATCATTCAGAACGGCTTTTCCCTCGGCTGTTCCCCCAGGGGCTTTCCCCAAAGTCATACCGCGGCGGCACATCGGCTGCGCGGACACCGGACGTGGCCTGACCGCGATGGATGCTCTATAGCCTCGGCATGACCGTCCGGTTCGTGAAGATGCATGGCTGCGGCAACGACTTCGTCATTCTGGACGAGCGCCAGGTCGTGCTGGGCTTATCCCCGGCCCGGGCCGCCGCCCTCGCCGACCGGCACGACGGGATCGGCTGCGATCAGCTCATCGTCATCCAGCCGGCGGCAACCGCCGATGTCTTCATGCGCATCTACAATCCGGACGGTTCCGAGGCCGGCGCCTGCGGCAACGCGACACGATGCGTCGCCGCCATCCTGATGCAAGAAAGCCGACGCACCGAGGTATTGATCCGCACCATCTCGGGCGACCTGCCGGCGACCCGCCGAACCGACGGTCTAATCAAGGTCGCCATGGGGCCGGCCAGACTGCATTGGACCGACATCCCGCTTGCGAGACCGATGGATACGCTGCGGCTTGACCTGGCCGGTGACCCAGCCGCGGCCAGCATGGGCAACCCGCATGCGACCTATTTCGTCGAAGACCTGGATGCCGTGCCGGTGGCTCGCCTGGGTCCGAAGCTGGAATACGATCCGCTCTTCCCACAGCGGGCCAACATCGGCTTCGCCCAGGTCATCGATCCGGACACCATCCGGCTGAAGGTGTGGGAGCGCGGCGCCGGCCTCACCCTCGCGTGCGGCTCCGGCGCATGCGCGGCACTGGTAAACGCATATCGGCGTGGCCTCACCCGGCGGCGCGCCAGCGTGCTCGTCGACGGCGGCACCTTGGAAATCGAATGGCGCGAAGATGGCAACGTCCTGATGACCGGACCGGTCGCCACCGCCTTCGAAGGTCAAGTCGCGCTCGAGGCCTTTCCGTCATGACGGCCGAAATTCTGACCTTTGGCTGCCGGTTGAACACCTATGAGAGCGAGGTGATGCGCGGCCTTGCCGCGGCGCAGACCGACACCGTCATTATCAACACCTGCGCGGTGACAGCCGAGGCCGAACGCCAGGCGCGTCAGGCGATCCGCCGGGTGGCGCGCGAGCAACCACACGCGCGCATCGTCGTCACTGGCTGCGCGGCACAGATCGACCGCGCGTCATGGGCCGGGTTGCCGAACGTGCATCGCGTGCTCGGCAATGATGATAAGTTGAAGCCTGAGAGTTGGTTGCCCGGCGCCGGTTCGGCAGTCTCCGACATCATGGCCGCGGGTGAAACCGCCGCGCACCTGGTCACCGAGTTCGCCAGCCGGGCGCGCGCCTTCGTCCAGGTCCAGCAGGGCTGCGATCATCGCTGCACCTTTTGCATCATCCCGTTCGGCCGCGGCCGCAACCGCTCGGTGCCGATCGGCGCGATCACCCAGCAGGTGCGCGCCCTGGTCGCCGGGGGATACCACGAGGTCGTGCTGACCGGTGTCGATGTCGCCTCCTACGGGCCAGACCTGCCGGGTGCGCCCTCGCTTGGCCAAATGATCCGGCGGTTGCTGTTGGCGGTGCCGGAGCTGCCTCGGCTGCGGCTGTCATCGATCGATCCAGCTTCTGTCGATGACGATCTTTGGCGGCTGATCGCCGAGGAACCCCGGCTGATGCCGCATCTGCATCTGTCGCTTCAGGCCGGCAGCGATCTGATCCTGAAGCGCATGCGCCGGCGTCATTCACGCGCCGACGCGATGGCGGTGATCAGCCGCGCGCGCGAGCTGCGGCCGGGCATAGCGATCGGTGCCGACCTGATCGCCGGCTTCCCGACCGAGACCGACGCACTGTTCGACGAAACGCTGCGCTTTGTGGGCGAAGCAGCCCTGCCCTACCTGCACGTCTTCCCTTACAGCGAGCGGCCGGGCACGCCCGCCGCGCGGATGCCCGCGGTGACCAAATCGGTCCGCAAGCTGCGCGCAGCAGCCTTGCGTGAAGCCGGCGCCGCCGAAGCAGGCCGTTTCTTCGCCGGTCAGGTGGGCCAGACGGTTTCGTTGCTGACCGAGACAGGCCGGTCCGGGCACACGGAACACTTCGCGCCGGTGCAGCTGGCCCAAGCCAGCGCACCCGGCCGGTTGATCAGTGTCCTGATCACCGGTTCCACGCACAACGCACTGCTGGCGGAGGCAGCCTGATGGCGCTCGGCGGTTTCTTTTCGCGCCTGAAGGAGGGCCTGTCACGCAGTACCCAGAAGCTCTCGGGTGGCATTACGGCGGTGTTCCGTAAACGTCGCCTGGACGACGAGGCGCTGGAAGAACTGGAGGAACTGCTCATTGCCACCGACCTCGGCACCGCGGCAGCGCGCAGGGTCATCGCCGCTTTCCGGCGCTCTCGGTTCGGTAAAGAGGTGACCGACGAAGAGATCAAGCAGGCGCTCGCCGAGGAGATCACCATCATCTTGACCCCGATCGCCCAGCCGCTGGAACTCGATCCGGCACGCCGGCCGCATGTCGTGCTGGTGGTTGGCGTCAACGGCACCGGCAAGACCACAACGATCGGCAAGTTGGCACAGACCTACAAGGAGCAAGGCAAGCGGGCGGTCATGGCCGCTGGCGACACATTCCGCGCCGCTGCGGTGGAGCAGCTGCAGATCTGGGGCGAGCGGACCGGCACGCCCGTGGTAGCCGGCGGGCAAAATGCCGACGCGGCGGGGCTGGCGTTCGATGCGCTGACCAAAGCGCGGGCCGAGGCCGCCGATGTGCTGCTGATCGACACCGCCGGGCGGCTGCACAACAAGGCCGCGCTGATGGACGAACTGGCGAAGATCATCCGGGTGCTGCGCAAACAGGACCCGACCGCGCCGCACTCGGTGCTGCTGGTGCTGGACGCCACGACCGGACAGAACGCGGTGCAGCAGGTGAGGGTTTTCAAGGAGATGGTGGCAGTCACCGGTCTTGTCGTCACCAAGCTGGACGGCAGTGCCCGCGGCGGCATCGTGGTGGCGCTGGCCGAGACCTTCGGCTTGCCGGTTCATGCCGTGGGCGTGGGAGAGAAGGTCGGCGATCTGCGGCCGTTCGACGCGGCGGACTTCGCGCGTGGCCTGGTGGGGACAGAGATCGAGAGTTCAGCCTGAAGCCATCACTGCCGTCCTGACGAAGCCGCGCAACTCGGCGCCCAACGCCGTTCAAACTGGAACAGAACACCCGGTCGCGAACGCCTGAAGCGACACTCTTGGAACTCGCGCACGTAAATGAGATGATCGGCGCTCGATCAACCAATGGAGCAAGTCATGGCATTGCTGGATGGCAAGGTCGCGATCATTACCGGGGCAGCGTCCGGGATCGGCGCCGCGACCGCGCGGGTATTGGCGCGGGAGGGTGCCAGGCTGGTAATCACGGATATCGACGATCCCGCCGGCACCGCGCTGGCCGAGGAACTCGGTGGTGTCTACCTGCATCACGACGTCACCGAGGAAGATGGATGGCCGCCGGTGATCGCAGCCGCACAGCGCTTCGGCCGGCTCGACATCATGGTGGCGAATGCCGGCATCGGCATCATGGGCAGCGCCATCGACATGTCGCTGAAGGATTGGCGCCGGCAGATGGCGATCAACGTCGACGGCGTTTTCCTTTCGGTCAAGTATTGTATTCCGGCAATGCGTCACGCCGGCAACGGCGGTTCGATCGTAATGCTGTCTTCAGTGGCCGGGCTGCGTGGATCGGCCGGGCTGGCGGGCTATAGCGCGACAAAAGGCGCGGTGCGGCTGTTCGCCAAATCGATGGCGCTGGAATGCGCGCAGGCGGGCGACGGCATCCGGGTCAATTCCGTCCATCCCGGGATCATCGCCACACCGATCTGGACCAAGATCCCGGTCGGGCAGAACCGGCCGATCGATCCCTATGCTGTCGCCGAAACGACGGTGCCGCTGGGAAAGGCCGGTGAGGCATCAGAGATCGCTGACGGCATCCTGTTTCTTGCATCCGACATGTCAAGCCACATGACCGGTGCGGAACTCGTGATAGATGGCGGCATGACGGCTGGACGGATCACCCGCCTGACCCAATGATGCTGTTGCCGATCGCCGCGGCCACCATCGGTTCCATCACAAATCCGATGCGGTCTGGGTACAAACTCAAACCCGGAGTTCAATGCACGGAACAAACGGAATAACCGCGCATGGGCATTTCCGCTTTCGTTGCTTCCGGCGCCGCACCCTCCGACCGCCGAAAAGCCCGATACACCGACCCCCTACCGTGCCAGGGGAACGCCAGCCTCCGCCAAGGCCGCCGCCTGCCGCTCCGCCAAAGCTGCCTGGTTGAAGTCCTGGATCAACTCGTGGAACAGGCGGCTCCAGTTCAATTCCGCTTGCAGCCGCAGGAAGACACCACCCAGGCCGATCGCCGACCGGTCCATCAGCACGAATTCCCGCGGCGGCTTCACGCCACCAGTGCGTTTCAAACCAGCATGCACTCGTTCGGCCACCTCGCGCCCGAAGGTCGGATCGTTTGTTTCCTGGATACGGCGGACACGGTCCTGCGTCAGCGGTTCGTACAAAAACCGCGCCCACAGGTTCAGCACGTCCATCTTCTCACGCGACAGGTCGGTAAAGCCCCAGGTCTCGTAGGCATGATGTGCCTTTGCGTCGTCGTGGTCGCGCACCGCCTCGAACAACTCGATCACGCCGGTGACGAAGCGCGGGTCGAAAACCCGGATCGCCCCGAAATCCAACAGATTGACTGACCCGTCCGGGCGCACCTGGTAGTTTCCCAGATGCGGGTCGCCGTGGATCACGCCATAGCGGTAGAACGGCACATACCAGGCTCGGAACAGCGCCTCGGCGATCCTATTGCGCTCCTCCTGAGGCGGGTCTTCCGCCAGACGCTGCATCAGCGGCCGCCCATCGAGCCAGGTCATGGTCAGCAGGCGATTGGTGCCGTAATCCGGCAGCGGCACAGGCACATGCACACCCGGCTGGTCCTTCAGCATCAGGCCGTACAGCCGCATCTGCGCGGCTTCCCGAAGATAATCCAACTCCTCGCGCAGGCGCTCGCGTAGTTCCTTATAGATTTCATCCTGCTGGATCGCGTTGTCCATCCGATGATAGACGGCCATCGCCAGCTTCAACTGCCGCAGATCGGCTTCGACGATACTGGGCATATCCGGATATTGCAGCTTACAGGCAACATCTGTACCATCCGGCAGCCGAGCGCGATGGACCTGCCCCAGGCTGGCGGCGGCCGCAGCCTCCTGGCTGAACGAGGTGAACTTCGACTGCCAGTCCGGCCCCAGCTCGCTCGACATCCGACGGCGGACGAAGCTCCAGCCCATCGGCGGCGCATTGGCCTGAAGCTGCGACAGTTCGGCTGCGTACTCGGCCGGCAACGCATCAGGCACGGTGGACAGGAACTGAGCGACCTTCATCAGCGGCCCCTTCAGACCGCCCAGGATCGCTCGCAGATCCTCTGCGTGGGCGCCGCGATCGGTCTTGATGCCAAAGACCCGCGACCCCGCGACCCGAGCCGCTATGCCACCCACAGCACCCGAGGTGCGGGCGAAACGCCTGATCTCGCCAAACAGGTTGCTACCGGACATCGCCGGGTCCCGACAGAGCGCGCGTCAGGCACGACGAAGCAGGCGACGTCATCGGGTTCCTCATTCGGATCGGCATACAACTCCATATTTGGCGACCGTTCCGAATTGCAACCCACTGATGCGGCGGGGCGCGCCTCAGCCGCTGTTTAGCTTGCTCTCCAGCGCCTCAGTCAGTCGCTGAGGATCAACTTTGACCTCGACGCCCGCCCGCTCGGTTTGCAGCACCATGATCGACCGCGAGTCACGGTTGCCCCAGCCGCGATTGAGCCCCTCGGTCAGGTCGGCCAGTGCCAGGTTCGCCATCCGCATCGGCACATTGAGTTCACGCCCCAAAGCTGTCGCCAGCGCAACATCCTTGTGCGCGAGGCGCAGCGCGAAGGCCGGTGGCTCGTACTTGTTCGGCAGGAACTGGTCGGTCAGTGACTCGAACGCACCGCGTCGGCCAATCGCGCCTTGGCGCACGGCTTCCCAGATCGCCAGCGGCTCGATGCCCGCTTTCACCCCCATGCTGAAGACCTCGGCAGCCGCGGCGGTTGCGATATAACCATAGCAGTTATGCACCAGCTTCGCGACAGACCCGGCGCCGATCGGGCCGATGTATCGCGCCTGGTCGCCGATGGTATCCAGCACCGGCTTCCATTTGTCGAACATCGCCGCATCACCGCCGCACCAGATCGCCAACTTACCGGTGGCAGCACCGCGCGGGCCGCCACTGACCGGGGCGTCGAACAGGTAGGCACCGCGCTTATCGTAATCCGCGTGCGCCTTCCGCACCGTCGAAGGTGCGTTGGTGGTGAGGTCGAAGTACGCGCTGCCTCGGCGAACCCTCGCGAGCAGACCAGCCTCGCCATAGCTGACCGTGTCGAACTCGACGGGACCCGGCAGGGACGAAAAGATGATGTCACACTCGGCCGCCAACGCGCCTGGATTGTCGGCCCATATCGCGCCGTTCTTGATGTGCGTCGCCGCCGCGTCACGACGAACGTCATGCACCAGAACGGTGTGACCGTCCTTCTGTATCCCATTTTGCAAATTTGCCGCCATACTGGCACCCATGGTGCCAAGGCCGATAAAGCCCGCCTTCATCGTCTGCGTCCTAACCTGAGTGTCTACGGATTCGCCTCAAAGATCTCGCGGGCGAGGTTCGCCGCCGACATCGCGGCCGGCCAACCGGCATAGAACGCCACATGGGTGATCATTTCAGAAATTTCCGTCTTGGTCAGGCCATTGTCCAACGCGCGCTGCAGGTGACCCCGAAGCTGCTCCGGCCGATAGGTCGCGGTCAGCACCGCGCAGACGATCAAGCTGCGGTCGCGCTTCGACAGTTCGGGGCGTTCCCAGATATCGCCGAACAGCACCTGCTCGGTCACTTCGATCATCTTGGGGACAGTGTCGCGAACGCGATCGCGCGATGCGGATGACGGCACCTGTGCCATGGTTTCCTCCTTTTGAGCCTAGGTCCATTGCACACCAAGCCGCTTTCCCTGTCCAATCCGCGTAGCTTGAAATCGCCGCGTCATGGGAGGCTCGATAATGCCCGAGGAAACCAAAGTAGCGATCGTCACCGGCAGTGCCCTGAATATCGGCCGCGCCATCGCACTGCACCTGGCGCAAGACGGATTCGACATCCTGGTTACCGCTCGCCAAGCCGAACACGATGCAAAGGAGACCGCTCGTCTCGTGCGCGAGACAGGCGGCAACGCGTTGGTTCACATGGCGGACATCACCGATCCGGCGCAGGCGCGCGGCCTGGTGGACACAGCGGTCAGCCATTTCGGCCGGCTCGACGTCCTGGTCAACAACGCCTCGGTCCGCCGGCAGACCAGATTCGCCGACATGACGCCCACTGAATGGCGGGAGATCATGAGCGCCACCTTGGACGGCGCGTTCTACTGCGCCCATGCCGCCGCACCCCGCATCGCAGCAGCCGGCGGAGGGTCCATCGTCAACCTGGGCGGCATCTCAGCCCATGTCGGCGCGGTCGGGCGGGTCCACGCGGTGACAGCGAAGGCCGGGATGGTCGGCATGACCCGAGCCCTGGCCAAGGAACTCGCGGCCGACAAGATCACCGTGAACACGGTGGTGCCGGGCTCGATTGAAACCATTCGCGGCGCCGCCGCAGGCGGAAACCATGGCCGTTCGGCGTTGCCCGACAGCCTGTTGGGCCGCCGCGGACAGCCCGATGAGATCGCCGCGATGGTCCGCTTCCTATGCTCGGTAGAGGCCCGCTACGTGACCGGACAGACCATCCACGTCAACGGCGGCGCGTTCATGCCGTGACCTTGCCGCTGGCCAGGAGCCAGCACAACGGTGAGCGATCGATGACCGGTCAGACCGCTCCGGTTTGCGCACTTCTGTATTGTATCGGGATGTAACGAGGTGACGCGAACTGGACAAACGACTCATCGTGACCCATGTCATCGGCAGCAGGGACCACGTTAAAGGTTTATGCTGACAACCCTCGGTTGTCGCGGGTGCGGACAACGGTCGCCAACCTCATGTGGATATAAAGACCATGCGGCCAGACCGCCGACGTCTCGTCAGGGCATCGCAGCGACACTGCCGCCATCGACGATGATCTCGGTGCCGGTGATAAAGCGAGCCTCGTCCGACGCCAGGAACAGCACAGCGTGCGCCACGTCCCAGGCATCGCCCATGTGCCCCATCGGAACCGCCGCATTTCGGGCGTCGATCAGCTTTTGCGGGTCGTTGCCGCCGACCGTCCGCGCCAACCGGTACTCGACCAATGGGGTGTGCATCAACCCCGGCACCACGGTGTTCACCCGGATACCCTGCTTGGCATAGGTCCCGGCGACCGATCGAGAAAGCTGGATCACACCCGCTTTGGATGCGCTGTAGCCGACATGCGACCGTCCGCTGGTAAAGTCGTTGCGCAACCCGGCAACCGAGGCAATATTGACGATCGCGCCCTTGCCTTGCTCCGCCATCACCGGCAGCACGTATTTGCAACCCAGGAACGCCGTTTTCAGGTTGAAGTTGATCTGCCGGTCCCAGACCTCCTCGGTCATCGCGACCGGATCGCCGGGCGCGGAGCCGCCGACATTGTTGACCAGAATGTCGATCCGCTTGAAGCGCGTCAGGCAGGCCGAGACCATCTTCTGGACATCGGCCGCCAACATCATGTCGCAGCGATGTACCGTGCAGGCGCCGCCCTCGCGTACAATGATGGATTGCGTTTCCGCCATCGCCTCTTCGTTGATGTCCAATAGAAAGACCGACGCGCTTTGACGCGCGAGCAGCACTGCTGTTGCCTTACCGTTGCCCCATATCTTGCTATCCATCGGCCCAACCGATCCGGCACCTGCGACAATCGCGACTTTACCCGCCATATTGAGCATTTTGTCATTCTCCCGTCATAAGCCATTACGTAGACCGGCCTGGAGCAGCAGGCCAAGCCGTCCCGCCGCCGCCGTCGATGCACTGCCCCGTCGATGCACTGCCCCGTCGATGCACTGCCCCAGGGCAACATTGGTGCGGACAATCACATGGGCGAGTGCCATCACACCGCGGTTTGGCGTTGCAACCACACCACAGCCCTTCACGTTCTGGTTGCGAAAATTCTCCCGGCGGGTAAAGATGGCCGTGGGAGCCGTTTCGACTGATCGTCGCCTCGTGATCCGTAAATCTGCAAGTCGGTACTAATGTATGTGGTTCGTGCCTGGAGCCCTTATTCATGCCCATCAGTGCCGCTAAGGATCAGGTCAACAACGGTTCCCAGACGTTCGACGTTGCCGTCGTGGGAAGCGGTATTTGCGGTACCCTCGCCGCTTCGGTTCTCGGCAGAACCGGTTTCAGCGTGTGCCTGATCGACCGGCATGCGGTCTATCCGCCTGACTTCCGCGCCGAGCACTTGGACGGGCCCCAGGTGGAACAGTTACGCCGGCTTGGTTTTTTGGATCCTCTGACCGAAGGGTTGTATCGCGGCGAAACAGTTGCTCTCGCGCGCGCCGGCCGCGTGATCGGGACCGGCCGAACGCTGAATTTCGGCCTGGGCTACGACACGCTGGTCAATCGAGCCCGTTTGACGCTTTCGCCAAACGTGCAACGCATGACCGCTCGGGCGGTGGACATCGAGGCCAGCGATACGTTGCAGCGCATAGCAACATCCGACGGTGGTTTTGTGACTGCCAGGCTGGTCATCGTCGCGACCGGTCAGGGCTATGCGCTCTGCAAGCGGCTCGGCATCCGCCGGCCCGTCCTGCGCGAGGCGCACTCATTGACCTTCGGGTTCAATGTCGAACCGGCGGGACATGGGGCGTTTGAACATCCCTTCCTGGTGTATCAGCGGGAGCGAATCGCGGATCGCATCGACTACCTGGCGGCGTTCAGCTTTAACGCCACGACACGCGTCAACCTGTTTACCTATCGGGATTACCGAGAGCCATGGACCAAGGCTTTCATCGCCGATCCCCGAGCGGGTCTGGAGCAGGCGTTGCCGGGACTGGCTTCGGTCATGGGTCCATACCACGCAGTTGGGCCCGTGGTCGCGCGGCCGATGGACGTCTATGTTTCCGACGGGCATCGGCGAGACGGCGTCGTCTTGATCGGTGACGCCTTCCAGGGGTCCTGCCCCGCCACCGGCCAGGGCATGCATCGCTTGCTGACCGACACCGAGCAACTCTGCAGCGTCCACGTTCCGCGATGGCTGGGAACCGCCGGTATGGGGGCAAAGAAAATCGTTGCGTTTTATGACGATCCGGTCAAGCGGGCCTGTGATGCCCAGGCATTGCATGATGCGGAGTACCGCCGCTCGCTCTCGACCGATGATTCGCTCCGCTGGCGCCTGCACCGGCGGCGGGTGCAGACGATGGAGTTACTGAATGGATGGCGTCATCGGCCGCTAACCGCATCGCAGGCGCCGGTCCATCAGGACCCAGCCGAAGCGTCGCTGGCGCCGGGCTAGAGCCGGTTTGCTTCAACTTGAAGCTGCCACGCTCCGGGCGCCCAATAATGCACGCCTGAGTTCTCCCCTTTGAGCCCTCGGACCAATCAGAGCAGACGCTGATCATCTGCGCTGCCCCATGGACTGGCACCATCTGCCTCAAACGTCTAATTTAGACCGACTGTCCGCGAAGCTCGGTCGACACAACCTGCCTTGGCGCTCCCGAGAAACGGCGAACGCGCAACGGCACGTCGGAGCCGGTCGGTCCAACAACCAGGTGATGTCTGCCTATGTCGGAAGCCTACATCTGTGATTTCACCCGCTCGCCGATTGGTCGCTATGCCGGCGCGCTGAAAGACGTCTGAACTGACGACTTCGCGGCCCATCCGATCCGCACCCTGGCCGCACGCAATGCCAGCATTGACTGGGAAGCACTGGACGATTGCATCATGGGCTGCGCCAACCAGGCCGGCGAGGACAATCGCAATGTCGCGCGCATGGCGGTGCTTCTCGCTGGTCTGCCGACCGCGGTGTCGGGTTCCACCATCAATCGCCTTTGCGGCTCCGGGCTGGATGCCGTCGGCACGGCAGCGCGCGCCATCAAGGCGGGTGATTCCCACCTGATGCTCGCCGGCGGGGTCGAAAGCATGACCCGCGCACCGTTCGTGATGGGCAAGGCGACAGAAGCATTCTCGCGTTCGGCTCAGGTTTACGACACGACCATCGGTTGGCGCTTCGTCAACAAGCTGATGCAGAAAACGTACGGCACCGACTCGATGCCGGAGACAGGCGAAAACGTTGCCGAGGAATTCCAGATCTCCCGCGCCGACCAGGACAAGTTTGCCTACAATAGCCAGCAGCGCGCGAAAAAGGCCCAGCAAAGCGGCTTCTTCGCCAAGGAAATCACGCCCCTTACCATCAAGGGCCGTAAGGCCGACACGGTGGTGGAACACGACGAGCACCTGCGCCCCGACACCACGCTTGAAATGCTGGCCAAACTGAAAACCCCGTTTCGCGATCCCGGCACAGTCACCGCCGGCAACGCCTCGGGCGTCAACGATGGCTCCGCCGCCTTGATCCTCGCCTCCGAGGAAGGGGCGAAGCGTCACGGCCTGACGCCGCGGGCCCGCGTCGTCGCGATGTCCGCCGCCGGCGTGCCGCCGCGCATCATGGGTATCGGTCCCGCCCCGGCGGTGCAGAAGCTGTTGGCCAAAACCGGACTGTCCATCGGCGACGTCGATATCATCGAGCTGAACGAGGCCTTCGCCAGCCAGGGTATCGCGGTGCTGCGCCAGCTTGGCCTGTCGGAGGACGCAGACCACGTCAATCCGCATGGCGGCGCCATCGCGCTGGGTCACCCGTTGGGCATGTCAGGTGCACGTCTTGCTCTGACCGCAGTCAGCGCGATGGAGACACTTGGCAAGAAGCGGGCGATCGCCACGATGTGCATCGGCGTCGGCCAGGGCATCGCCGCCCTGATCGAACGCGTCTGAGCCGCCGTTTGGCTTCTGTTCGGCCTTGCAGCAACACGATCCTGACTAGGGCAATAAAATTGCTCGCTGAACAAAGGGAGCGCGCCGACGGTTTCCAGCCGACCAGGAAGCGATCTAATTTGATCCCGCTCTGTCAGTGGGCCGGAGAGCCGATACTGTAAGTACCCGACCTGCGCTCAGGCATCCTCAAGAGCCTCCTGCGATGTCTCTGGCAGGAAGAACCAGAGCGTCGCGATTCCCGCGACCGCGACCACGGCCAAGGCGGCGAATGCCACGGCGAAACTCGTTGCATCCGCTACAAAGCCGATCACGGTGGTGCTTAGGGTCGCACCGATCCCGGCGATCATCCCGACGCCGCCAAGTGCCATGTTGTAGCGGCCCGTGCGCTTGGTGCAGTCAGCCACCACAAGCGGTGTCAGAATCCCGATCACCGCGGCGGTCAGACCGCCCAACGACTGCCCGCCGACCAGGAACCAGGGCCCGATCGGCAGCGCGAACAACACCGTCCGCGCAAGCAGCGCGCCGAACGCCAGGATCAGCAGAGCCTTTCGCCCCCACTCATCCGCCATCCGTGCCATCCAGGTGGCGATCAGGCCAGCCACCAGTTGCGGCACCACCACCAGCCCGGACGTCACCAGCTCGGACTCGAACTTGTAATTCGAGGCAAGCCGTTCGCCGGCCAGCGGCAGGATTGATGCGTTGGTAAACTGGAACAAGAACAGACAGCCCGCGAAGACCAGAAGGGTGCGGTTCTTGAGAAGCGCCCGCCAGGGTGCCGCGTCATTCTGTTGCTCTGGCGTTGCCTGACGGGCGCGGGCGTAGTCGATCTCGCGCCCACGAATGAGGCTGAGCGCAAAGGCAGCGGGCAGGCAAAGTCCGGCGGCGGCGAAAAATGGCGCGCGCGGCGACACGAAGTGGCCCAGCAGGCCCATGCCCGCGGCGGTCGCGCCATTCCCAAGGGAGTCGTAACGATGGTTGCGCCCCACTCGTCGGCTGTAAGCCCGATGACCGACCAGGCCGAGGCCGATCGCCGCGATCGCGGTGCGAACGACGCCGCCTGTAATGCCATGCAGGACCTCACCCGCCATGACCGTCAGGTAATGCGGGAACAGGGCGATCAGCATTGATCCCGCCGCGATACAGATCAGGCAGACGGCGACGATCAAGCGCTTCCTATGCACGCTGTCCGCAATCCATCCAGCTGGCAATTGGCTCGCTAATGCACAGGAGCTGTTCACGCTAAGGACGGTGCCGATCGCGCCCGGGCTCCAGCCCTGCATGGTGAGGTAAACCGATACGAATGGTCCGAAGGCGGTTTCGACGTCGGCGACGAAGAAGTTCAGCCAGTCCAGTCCGGTTTGGCTGTGGGCGGACGGATTCGGCTTGTCCATGCTCGGTTCAACAGCGTCCCCGCGCGTCAGTTCCGGAAACGGCCTGACACGTGTTCGCGTTCATTGGGCCGTTCCTGCGGACGGCTGGGACGGTCGAAAATGGCTTCCGCGGTCGGAGACTGTTCAACGAAGACGTTGATACCGACTATCCGACGCTCTCTGGGGCAACGGACGTGGTTGAAGAGATGGGGTTTCATGGCATCAAGGCTACGCGAAACCATGGCGGTGATAGCGGGTTTCAGCCTTGGCATGTGTCAGGGCCGAATTACCAGCCGATCATGCGATCGCGCACAACAACCAGGGGTTTATTCATGCTGAAATGGGCACTGATCTTTTTCGTGATTTCGATTATTGCTGGGTTCTTTGGCTTCTCCGGCGTTTCCGCGGCGACCGCCGGGATCGCAAAAGTACTGTTCTTCATCGCCATCGTGATCTTCGTCATTTTCCTGGCGATCGCAATTTTTGCCGGCCAAGCTATCCTGTAGCCGGAAACGCCGGGGCACCTTCCGCGTGCCTCGGCGCAGCAGGACACCCGGAAGGTGACCGTCCAACACTGGCCCGGGCGGAAGGCACCGAGCAGGCAATGAACAAGAGCCGAAAATGGGAACGGGCCACGGTCGGATAGGCAGAGATTACAACCGGAAAATGCGTGGGGACATGTCGCGGCGCAACCGAAGCAAATTCAAGAAGTGTCCATATCGCAGAAGACGTAAAGCGGCAGATAGCAGTAGCTGTCATAGTAGCCATGGAAGAAGCGACCTTCTTGATGGCCGTGCAGCGGATCGTCGGTGGCATCGAGATCCAGCGTGATCTGCATTGGGGCCTTGCCATGCGCATCGAGGAACAGATCGACCAACAGCGCCTCGATGGCATCGGTGTCGGCGGCGATCCTGGCATAGCGGGTCGGTTCCGCGCGGCTGAGTTCCAGCCGGTTCAGCGTGACGGGAACCCAATGCGCAAGCGCATTGGGACCCGATCTTGCCGGCCAGCGGGGCGCAGTCGCCGCGGCTGGCTTCAAGCTTGCCGGCCAGCACCGCCATCACCGGATCGTGGCGCAGTTCGTCATGGTCGATCAGGTCCTCATAGCCGAGCGCGATGCCGACAATTCGTTGCGTCACCAGCGTCTGCACGCTGTGCTCGACGAAAGCGGGGTCCCGCTGTCCTGGAAGCAGGCGGCGAAGCGGCGGGTCAGGCCGAGGACACGATCGGTGGCGCCAAGCAACAGCGCGCCGGAGTCGCTGGTGATGCGGCCGCCGTCGAACGAGGTGACGACCGTGCGGTTCTCGACGCGTGCAAAATCGAACCGGTTGGGGTTACACTCTGTCGGCATCGGGGAACTCCTCTGCTCAGCGGTAAGGCTTTGTTGCAGAAGAACTTTCGCTCATTCAGAGCCCCGATGCACCTGATTCGTGTGAGAAATGCGGGTTAGCATCGCAACACTAGGAACAAAGCCGGCGCCCGCCGACTTTCTTTCCTGTTACGCACCAAACATAGCCTGCCTGCTGTTGGTCGTGTCGGACTTCTCATCCATAACCCCCGCCGCTTGAACCAGTGACCTGCTGCGCGGGCGGTCCCCGCCCAGTAATCCGGCGCCCACGATCGTTCCGCCGCGATGAGACGATTGCGTCCTTCAGCGACCGGCTACCTTGACGACCGGTGGTATACAAAATACAGAATACCTACAGCACGGGAGGACAAGATTGTCGCAAACCCAGCTGAAGCTGCGGATCGAGCCGCTGGACATCGGCCTGGGCCTGCGCAGGCAGGCCTGCGAGGCTATCAAGCGCGCCATCATGCAGATGGATATCTATGGGCGATCCGACGAAATCCGTCTCGACGAGCGTCAGCTCAGCGAAGATCTGGGGGTCAGCCGCACGCCGATCCGTGAAGCCCTCTCGGTGCTGGAACAGGAAGGCTTCGTCCACTCCATCCCCCGGCGGGGCATCGTCGTGGTGCGCAAGACCAAACGCGAGATCGTCGAGATGATCACCGTCTGGGCAGCGATCGAAAGCATGGCCGCGGGCATCGCCGCCACGACCGCGACCGCAGCCGATATTACCGACCTGAGCCGGCTGATGGATGCATTCGATGGAGACCCCACGGGCCATTTGAGCGAATACTCCGATGCCAACATGCGATTCCACAGGGCAATCATCCGTCTCGGCGGCGTCAGCCTGATGTCCAGCCTGACGGATATGTTGTTCCTCCACATGCGCGCCGTTCGCGCGGTGACGATGACGCAGGAAAACCGAGCTCAGCGATCGGTCGTCGATCATCGAGCGATCATCGCGGCGTTGCAGGCACGCGACGCGCAGCTTGCCGAACGTCTGGTCCGCGGACACACGCTAGGCCTCGCGGCCCATGTCGAAAGGCATGGCGATTTTCTTGATGGACCCACGATCGGCCGGACCAAATTGGCCGATATGATAAGCGAAACGGGAGGCAAGTAGACATGTCAGCGACGACAGTGACAACCGCGGACGACACACTGCAGGCGAAACGACGTGACGGCAGTGTCGTCTCAGGCGGACACCTGGTTGCCAAGGCACTGAAGAATGAAGGGGTCGACACGATCTTCACCCTGTGCGGCGGCCATATCATAGACATTTACGACGGTTGTATCGACGAGGGTATCCGCATCGTCGATGTCCGGCACGAGCAAGTGGCCGCGCACGCTGCTGACGGCTATGCGCGCCAGACCGGCAAGCTGGGCTGCGTCGTCACCACCGCCGGCCCCGGCTTCACCAATGCGGTAACCGGCATCGCTACCGCCTTCCGTTCGGAAAGCCCGGTGCTGCACATCGGCGGGCAAAGTGCTCTGTCGCAATGGCGGATGGGCGGCCTGCAGGATCTGCCACATGTCGACATCCTGAAGCCGATCACCAAGTTCGCCTCCACCGTGATGTCCACGGAGCGCGTCGCCGACATGGTTTCGATGGCCGCCCGCGAATGCTTCGCCGGCGCCTACGGACCCTCCTATCTGGAAATTCCGCGCGATGTGCTGGACCGGGAGATCGACCTGTCCCGCGCCGTGCTGCCGCGAGCCGGCCATTACCGCGCGTCAACGAAATCCATCGGCGATCCGAACGATATCGAGCGGCTTGCCGACATCCTGGTGAACGCCGAACGCCCGGCGATCCTGTTCGGCCAGCAGGTATGGATGGGCCAGGGACACAAGGAAGCGGTCGCGTTGCTGCGTGGGCTGGACATCCCCGGCTACTTCAACGGCGCGGCGCGCGGCATCTTGCCGCCGGGTGATCCGCACCATTTCGACCGCACTCGCTCAATGGCGTTTGGCAAGGCGGATGTTGTCGTCATCGTCGGCACCCCGTTCGACTTCCGAATGGGCTACGGCAAGCGCATCAACGTGCCGACGCTGGTGCAGATCGACATGGACTATCGCGCTGTCGGCAAGAACCGCGACATCGACTTCGGCATCGTCGGCGACCCCGGCGCAGTACTAGGCGCGGTGCTGCAAGCCGCGGGCGGGCGGATCAAGCACGACAGGCGTCAGCTTCGCCAACAGTGGATGCGCGACCTGACGAAGGCCGAGGACGCCGCGCTGGAAAAGCTGATGCCGATTTTCACCTCGGACCAGTCGCCGATCCACCCCTACCGCGTCGCCTACGAGATCAATGAATTCCTGACCGATGACACGATCTATATCGGTGACGGCGGCGACGTCGTGACCATCTCCGCCCAGGCGGTGCGGCCCCGTTCGCCCGGTCATTGGATGGACCCCGGCGCGCTGGGGTCGCTGGGTGTCGGCACCGGATTCGCCATGGCGGCCAAGCTGGCGCATCCGGACAAGGAAGTGCTCTGCTATTTTGGCGACGGCGCGTTCGGCATGACCGCGTTCGACATGGAAACGGCCGATCGGTTCGGCGCACCCTATATCGCAATGATCGGCAACAATTCGGCGATGAACCAGATCCGCTATGGCCAGTTGGCGAAATATGGTCAGCAGCGCGGCAACGTGGGCAACAAATTGGGCGACATGCACTTCTCGCATTTCGCCAAGCTCTGGGGCGGCCACGGCGAAGAGGTGCGGGACGCCGCGCAGATCGCGCCGGCCCTGCGGCGTGCGCGAGAATTCGTGGCAAGCCACGGCAAGTCCGCGATCATCAATGTCTGGGTTGACCCGAATGAATATGCGCCGGGAACCAAGGCCCAGACCATGTATAAGTAATCAGAGATGCGCAAGTAACCAGCAGTTTTGGTGTGAGTACAGGCTATCATGCGCCGCGTGACCGAATGCCCCGACCAAGGCACCCACCGGTTATCGAAGCGAGACGCGGTCGGCTTTCACCGACCGCGTCTGGCCCAGCGATCAGCATGCGCTGATCACTGGGCACACATCGCCCACCGCATCCACGACACCCACTAGTTCGGGAGAAACTCCAAATGACAAAAGCACTCGACGGCGTCCGCATCTTGGACTTCACCCATGTCCAGTCGGGCCCCACCTGCACTCAGCTTCTCGCCTGGTTTGGTGCCGATGTCATCAAGGTCGAGCGGCCCGGCATCGGCGATATCACCCGCGGCCAACTGCAGGACATCAAGGGCGCTGACAGCCTGTACTTCACCATGCTGAACCACAACAAGCGTTCGATCGAGATCGATGGCCGTCACAAGGTCGGCAAGGAAGTCCTGGAGGGGCTGGTCAAGTCCTGCGACGTGATGGTGGAGAACTTCGCACCCGGCGCGCTGGATCGCATGGGGTTCACCTGGGAGCGGATCCAGCAGATCAATCCGAGAATGATCCTGGCGTCGATCAAGGGATTTGGTCCCGGCCCGTACGAGGATTGCAAGGTCTACGAAAACGTCGCCCAGTGCGCCGGCGGCTCCGCCTCCACCACCGGCTTTGACGATGGCCCACCGCTCGTCACCGGCGCCCAGATCGGTGACTCCGGCACCGGTCTGCACCTCGCACTCGGCATCGTCGCCGCGCTGTTCCAGCGCAATACCACCGGGCGCGGCCAGAAGGTCGATGTCGCGATGCAGGATGGCGTGCTGAACCTGTGCCGGGTCAAGCTGCGCGATCAGCAGCGCCTCGCGCACGGCCCACTGACAGAATTCCCGCAATATCCGGACGGCACGTTCGGTGAGGCAGTGCCACGCGCCGGCAACGCATCCGGCGGCGGTCAGCCGGGATGGATCCTCAAGTGCAAAGGCTGGGAGACCGACCCCAATGCCTACATCTACTTCATCGCGCAGGCGCCCGTGTGGGAAGCGATCTGCGACGTCATCGGCAAGCCGGAATGGAAGACCCACCCCGACTATGCCAAGCCCCTGGCCCGTCTGCCGCGCCTGAAGTCGATCTTCGACACGATCGAGGAATGGACGATGACCAAGACGAAGTTCGAGGCCATGGATACCCTGAACAAACACGACATCCCCTGCGGTCCGATCCTGTCGATGAAAGAACTGGCCGAGGAAACTTCGTTGCGCGCCTCCGGCACGGTCGTTGAGGTCGATCATCCGAAGCGCGGCAAATACCTGTCCGTCGGCAACCCGATCAAAATGTCGGACAGCATGTCCGAGGTAAGGCGCTCGCCGTTGCTGGGCGAGCATACCGAAGAAATTCTGCGCAGCGTCCTGAACCTGGACGAGGCGCAGGTCTCCCAGGCGCTTGCATCAGGGGCATTGGGCAGTCCACAACGAGCCGCCGCCGAGTAACTGAATAAAGTGCTTTGCCGGCGGGGCGCGAGCGGTCGTCGATGCTTCAGTGCCATGAAAAGGCAGGTCACGGCGTGTTTTCAAGCGCCGCTCGTCCTTGACTTTTACCGTGGTAATACCGATACCCCGCCGGCGTAAGCGGATGCTCGGCACCTCGTCCGCAGGATGAGCGTAAGGCTGCCTGTTGCGCCTCACGGCAGACTGCCGAAATACCGACCACAGAAATCGCACCCACGCCATCGACTGGACCGGATTTGACCGAAACCACCACCGCCCCACGGGAACCCACCGACGCGGACCCGCCTGTCGCGGAACGCCCGGATTCGGCACATGCCGCACCGAAGCCCGTCGCGGAACCGGACCCTGCCGCGCCAGCCCGCTCAGCCTTGGGATCGGCCCCAGCATCGGCCCCGGAACAAGCCACGGCGGATCCCGCCGTGCCGCGGCAGCCTGTCGCCGTCGCATCGGAACCGCCCGAGATCAGCACCACGCCGCCGTGGAACCATGGGGATGCCGTGTCCACACACCAGGACGAGGCGGCTGTCGACACCACGGGCCATGACCACGGCCCCGTGCAGGCAACGCCTATGCAGGCAACGTCCGTGCAGACAAGCGACGTTGTTCCCGCTCGTGCACATCACGATTCCCCGGCGCAGCCAGGCCGCACCCAGAAACCCGCGGCGGACAATCCCGAACCGGCAGCGACCCAACCACGATCCGACGCCGCTTCCGCGGCCACAACACATGACCCCGCCTGGCCGTTGCCTGTCACCATCGCTGAAGGTCCACCGCCGGAGCCGGTCCGCATCGTGTTCGACGACCTCGGTCTGTCCGAGGAAGTGCTGCGCGCGATCGACGACATGGGTTACCGCCACCCGACGCCGATTCAGGAGCAGGCCATCCCCTACGTCCTGATGGGACGGGACGTCATGGGCACGGCGCAGACCGGCACCGGCAAGACCGCCGGCTTCACCTTGCCGATGCTTGATATCCTCTCCGGCTCGCGCGCCCGCGCCCGGATGCCACGCAGCCTGATCCTGGAGCCAACCCGCGAACTGGCTCTTCAGGTGGCCGAGAACTTCGTCCAGTACGGCAAGTACCTGAAGTTGACACACGCGCTGATCATCGGTGGCGAAAGCATGTCCGACCAGAAGGACGTGCTTAACCGCGGCGTCGACGTGCTGATCGCGACGCCGGGCCGCTTGCTTGACATGTTCGACCGCGGCACCATTCTGCTGTCCGACACCAAGCTTCTGGTCATCGACGAGGCCGATCGCATGCTGGACATGGGGTTCATCCCCGATGTGGAGCGGATCGTCTCTATGCTGCCGCCCACGCGACAGACGCTGTTCTTCTCTGCCACGATGGGGCCCGAGATCCGCCGGCTGGGCGATGCCTTCCTGACCAACCCCAAGCAGATCGCCGTCTCCCGCGCCGCCTCGGTCGCCGCGACTATCACGGAAGGCCTCGTGCTGGTCGCCGAGCACGACAAGCGTGAGGCACTGCGCCGGCTGATCCGCAGCCAGAACGTGCAGAACGCGCTGATCTTCTGCAACCGTAAGCGCGACGTGGATATCCTGCACAAGTCCCTCAGCAAGCATAACTTCGACGCTGGTGCCCTCCATGGCGACCTCGCCCAGACCGTGCGCTTCGCGACCTTGGAGAAATTCAAGGCCAATGAGCTGCGGCTGCTGGTTTGCAGCGACGTCGCGGCCCGCGGCATCGACATCGGCGGTCTGTCGCATGTGTTCAATTTCGACGTCCCGATCCACGCTGAGGATTATGTCCACCGCATCGGCCGCACCGGGCGGGCCGGGCTAGAAGGCAAGGCCTTCACCATAGCGGAACCCGAGGATCGCTACGCGGTCGAGCAGATCGAGAAGCTGATCGGCCACCCGATCCCGCCGGTCCTAGTCGCGGGTCTCGATCCCGTCGACTGGGCCGAGCGCGATGGTCGCAAACGACGCGGGCGGAAGCCGGCCGAGGGCAGGAAATCCGCTGCCAAGACCAAGCCGCGGGAGGCAAAGGAAAGCCGGGACAAGTCCTCTGTGGAACGCGCCCGCCCGGATCGTGCTGTGCAACCTGAACTGGCGGTGGTCGCCGAACGCCCAGCGCGACCCGCGGCGCCGGAACGTCCCGCACGCCGGGAAGAGCCGCGGCGGGATGACCGTCGCCGGTCTGAAGCCAGGCGTCCGGAAGCTCGGCGCCCCGAACCCAGGCATCCTGAGCCCCGGCATCTTGAGACGCGGCAGGATGAGGCACGACGGCCGGAAGCCAGGCATGACGAACCACCGCGGGATGATCACCGCCGGGAGCGCTATCGCCGCGACGACGACCTCGGCCCGACCGTTGTCGGCTTTGGCGATGAGGTCCCGGCCTTTATGCTGCTGCGGACCCGACCGCCCCAGCTCGCCGATAGCAGAGAGACCGACGCATGAACGACGCTCCCCCGCAGACTTCTGTTCGTCCCGTCAGCCACTTCACGCCATTCGCCTGGGATGACGCTCTACGGCTGGAGACCGCCTTGTCGGAGGACGAACGCGCGATCCGCGACGCGGCGCACGCGTTCTGCCAGGAAAAGCTGTTCCCGCGCGTGCTGATGGCCAACCGGTTGGAGAAGTTCGACCGCGAGATCATGAACGAGTTCGGGGAGATGGGTTTCCTCGGCGCGACGTTGGATGGCTACGGCTGTGCCGGGGTGAACTACGTCAGCTATGGCCTGATCTCACGTGAGGTCGAGCGGGTGGACTCCGGCTACCGTTCGGCCTTTTCAGTGCAGTCGTCCCTGGTGATGTACCCGATCCACGCCTTCGGATCTGAAGAGCAAAGACTGAGGTATCTACCCAAGCTGCGCACCGGGGAATTCGTCGGCTGCTTCGGCCTGACCGAACCCGATGGCGGCTCTGATCCCGCCTCCATGCGCACGCGCGCCAAGAAGGTCGACGGCGGTTTCCTGCTGAATGGCTCGAAGACCTGGATCACCAATGCGCCGATCGCCGATGTGCTGGTGATGTGGGCGAAGGACGACGCCGGCGAAATCCGCGGCTACCTCCTGGAACGCGGCATGGACGGCCTGACCCAGCCGAAGATCGAGGGCAAGTTCTCGCTGCGGGCGTCGGTCACCGGCATGATCATGATGCAGGACGTCTTCGTCCCGGCCGAGAACCAGCTTCCCGGCGTGAAGGGGTTGCGCGGTCCCTTCTCCTGCCTGAACAACGCCCGCTACGGCATCGCCTGGGGCTCGCTCGGCGCGGCTGAGTTCTGCTGGCACGCCGCCCGTGACTACACGCTGCAGCGCATGATGTTCGGACGCCCTTTGGCCGCGACCCAGCTCGTCCAGAAGAAGCTGGCCGACATGCAGACCGAGATAAGCCTCGGCCTGCACGCCGTCCTGCGGCTCGGCCGGCTGATGGATGAGCATGAGGCGGCCCCCGAGATGATCAGCCTGCTGAAGCGCAACAACTGCGGCAAGGCACTGGACATCGCCCGCGTCGCCCGCGACATGCACGGCGGCAACGGCATCGTCGACGAATACCATGTCATCCGTCACGTGATGAACCTGGAGACGGTGAACACTTACGAAGGCACCCACGATGTTCACGCACTGATCCTCGGGCGGGCGCAAACCGGACTTTCCGCCTTCGGAGGATAGGAAATCGCGACGAGGGCCAGCCTTCGTCGGTGGTGCTGCCCGGTTTTGGAAGGCCGATCGAGACCCGTCCGGTGAAAGCATGGGCCACGGGCACCTGCGGTGCGTGCGCGGCCATGAGCAGTCATCCACCTACCTCGTTTAGCCAGTCCCCATAACTCCGGCCGCTTCCATCGATAAAGGACGTCCGGCGATAAAGGACGTCCGGCTCACGCTCCGCATTTCCGGTTCCGTCGGTTTCCTTAATAGCAACAAACCCATGCTTCTCATAGAAGCGGCGAGCCGACGCGTTCCTTTGGAAGGTCCACAGCAGCAAGCCGGGCGAGGCCGCCTTCGCGATCCCAAGCAGAGCACGGCCAGCACCCTGATTTTGCTGGTTTGGCAGCACATAGAGATGATCGATCCGCCCTTCGCGAAACGCGATGAATCCGATCACCGCGTCCTCGATCGCTCCCCACACCTCGCACGTGGCAAACACGCGGTCTCGGAAGAAGATGCGATCCTCCTTGGGCGAATAACGCCCCGCCAGCCACGGAAGGCGTTCATCGAATGCCTTTCGGTGCACGAGGGCGACGTGGCCCACCTGATCCCAAGACAGGCGTCTCAACGAACGAACCATACTGCTTTCCATCGCTGATAGAGGCACGACCGCCGGTGGCACCGCCGAACAAGTTCTGCCCCGTCGACGGCGTGGCTGCGCCAACGAGATGTATCAAGCCGGAAGCAACCACTTCGTGATGCTCAGCCCAGCCTTGCCCGCAGACTCTCTAGCTCGTGCAACGCTTCCAGCAGCAACGCACGCATGCGATCGGGCTCTCCGTCCGGTCTGATCCGGACCGCGGCGCGCGCCATCTGGGTCAAGCCGTCGGGAGGCTGTACCAATCCCAGGCCAGGGATCAGCAGCGTTTCGTCCGGTGACAGTACTGCCTTTTCCACTTGGGCCGCGGCCCGTTCGTCCGCTGTCGGCGGGGGAATGTCGTCGGACAGTTGGCCGCCGCCCTCACGCAGCAGTCGCTGCACGCCCTTGATCGTATACCCCTGGGTGTAAAGCAGATCGGCGATGCGTCGCAGCAGCACGATGTCGTCCGGGCGGTAATACCGTCGTCCTCCACCGCGCTTAAGCGGCCTGACCTGCTGAAACTTCGTTTCCCAAAACCGCAGCACATGTTGTGGGATATGAAGATCGTCCGCTACCTCACTGATTGTACGAAAGGCGTTAGGGGCTTTCTTCGGCCGCACACGGACGGTTTGGTCAGCGACATCATCTTTGACCTCATCGCCTACGTGTGAGTCCATGGCCCGGCCTTCCAACCCGATCCTTGTCGGGCTGCATCATTCATCCTCATCCGCATCGGGAGTCGTGCCATTGACATGGGCCTTTAAGACATGACTGGGCCGGAACACGAGAACACGGCGGGGCAGGATCGGCACTTCTTCGCCGGTCTTCGGATTGCGGCCGATCCGGCGCCCCTTTTGTCTGACAGAGAAGGTCCCGAACCCACTGATCTTAACAGATTCACCCTTCTCCAGATGAGAGGCCAGGCGCTCCAGCACATCTTCCAGCAGATCGGCCGAGTCATTTCGAGACAATCCAACCTGGGTATAGATCATCTCGGCGATGTGGGCACGCGTTATCGTGAGCATAGCAGAACGCTATGCAGATCGTGTCGGCACGTCAAGCTTTGGTAACAGAAAAATCTTACGGGATCAGGGGTTTGCGGCCGATGCCCATGGCGCTGTCACAGCCGCACAAGCGCCGATCCCCAGGCCAGACCGCCGCCCAGCGCCTCCAGCAGCACCAAATCGCCGGGACCGATCCGACCGTCGGCGCGCCCCTCGGCCAGGGCCAGCGGCACCGAAGCGGCAGAGGTATTAGCGTGTCGATCTACAGTCACCACAACGCGGTCTGGCGGCAGGCCCAGCTTGCGCCCCATCGCGTCAATGATCCGGCTGTTGGCCTGATGCGGGACCAGCCAGTCGATGTCGTCATGCGTCAGGCCATTTGCGGCAAGCGCCTCCTCCACGGCCTCGGCCAATCGGGTGACCGCATGGCGGAACACCTCGCGTCCGTTCATCACCAGATGTCCAGGCTTGTCCGGCTGGCCTACCGCGCCATCGACATACAGGATGTCACCCAGGCTGCCTTGCGCATGGATATGGGTTGAAAGCACGCCGCGCCGATCGTCGTCGTGGATCGTGCTGGCGCGCAGGAAGACCGCACCAGCCCCGTCGCCGAACAGCACGCAGGTGCCGCGGTCCTGCCAGTTCAGAATGCGCGAGTAGACCTCGCTGCCAATCACCAGCGCCCCGCGCACCTGCCCGGCTCGGATCATGCCGTCGGCCACTGACAAAGCATAGATGAACCCGGCACACGCAGCGGACAGGTCAAAGCCAAAGCCTTGCGTGACACCCAGTTCCGCCTGCACGCGCAGCGCGGTGGCGGGAAACGCCTGGTCCGGCGTGCTGGTCGCCAGGATGATCGCATCCACATCCGCCGCGGTCGCGCCCGCGTCGGCCAGGGCCGCCCGCGCCGCGGCGGTCCCCATGAAGGCCGCCGTCTCATGCTTGGCGGCGAAATGGCGCTGGCGGATCCCAGTTCGCTCGCGGATCCATTCGTCCGATGTATCGACCGTCCGCGCCAACGTCTCATTGGTTACGACGCGGTCAGGCAGATAGCCGCCACAGCCGGCGAGAATGGAACGAGTGGGCATCGGGTATCCTGGTCAGGCGGTGGCGAAATAGGGGTCGTCGGTTGACCCTGATCGTGACACGGTGGACACTGGGTTAGTCCCGGCACCGCCGGCACCCTGATCGTCCCCGTTCTTCTCCGCCAGCCCCCGTTTGTCCAGCGCAATCCGAGCCAGATCCTCCCGAATGCGATCGTTGAAGCGGTGGGTGACCATGTCCAGGGCGACATCGATGGCATGGGCAAAACCCTGAGCGTCGGTGCCGCCGTGCGACTTCACCACCACCCCGTTTAGACCGACCATCACGGCGCCGTTGTAACGCCGCGGATCGAGCCATTCACGCAACCGATCCAGGCTTGGACGAACCAGCAGATAGGCGATCTTCGCGGCGATGCTGCTGCTGAAGACCTGCTTGAGGAATTCGCCGATCAGCTTCAGCGCACCTTCCCCGGTCTTCAGCGCGACGTTGCCGGTGAACCCGTCGGTGACCACCACGTCGGTCGTGCCGGCGGCGATGTCGTGGCCTTCGACGAAGCCATGAAACTGCGGCGCGATATGGCTTGCGCGCAGGATCTCCGCTGCCTCACGCACCGTGTCGTCGCCTTTCAGCTCTTCCGAACCGACATTCAGCAACCCGATGGTCGGCGCCGTCAGGCCAAGCACGGTGCGGGCAAACACGTCGCCCATGACGGCGAATTCAACCAGGTTGCGCACGTCGCACTGCACGTTGGCGCCAAGATCGAGCATCACGACGTCACCGCGGGCGGATGGGCCGATCGCCGCCATCGCCGGACGGTCGATCCCCGGCAGCGACTTGATGAAGATCTTCGATAGCGCCAGCAGCGCACCGGTATTGCCGGCGGACACCACACCCGACGCCTCGCCGGAGGCAACCGCGTCGATCGCCAGCCGCATCGACGACTGCCGGCTGCGCAGCGCAGCGGTAGGCTTCATGTCGTTGCTGATGACCTCGGTTGCGGGACGCACCGTGCAGGCCGCCAGGGCCCGCTTATGACGGCCTAGCAGAGCCGTCAGCAGAGCCTCATTGCCAACCAGCAGGAAACGCGCCGACGGATGGCGCTCCGCCGCGATCTCTAGCCCCTGAACCACCATGTCGGGGGCGTTGTCGCCCCCCATGGCGTCGACGGCCAGCGTGTACAGGCCGTTGGTCACGGGCGAACCAAGAAGCACGCCGCGCCCTGCCCTCAGGCCCGAACGGCGCCCCGCAGCGGCTTCCCGGCTGCGACCACCTCGCGCCCATCGTAGTGGCCACAATGGCTGCATACGTGATGGGGCCGCTTCAGCTCCCCGCAGTTTGTGCATTCCGCATGCGCTTCGTGCGGCAGCGCCTGGTGGCTTCGGCGCATGCCGGCCCGCGAGGGAGAAGTCTTTCTCTTTGGTACAGCCATGGGACAACGCCCCTTCTCTAACGACCTGGACCCCGCGGACCGCGCGAGGTATGACAGATATCCATGAGTGGACAAAAACACGAGCCGCGCCGTCTAGCAGAGCCACCGCGGCATCGCAATGGCTGATGGACCGACCTGTGTCCATGGCTCAATGTAACCGTGCCAAAACGGCGGCGTTGGCCCGCATCACCAGGACCCGCCTGATCTTGTGCGAGGGCGTCAACAGGCCGTTCTCGATCGTGAACGGCGGCACCAGCGCGTGCCTGCGCACCCGTTCGGTGACCGACAGGCGCAGATTGGTCCGATTGACCGCCAACGCTACAGCGACGTCGTCATAGCCTTCCGTCGGCACAACCAGCGCGCTTAGACCGCTACGGCCTTCCCCGGTCACCACCGCCTGGGCGATTTCGGTTTCGGCCATCAGCATTCCCTCGATCTTGGCGGGCGAGATGTTTTCGCCGCCGGACAACACGATCATGTCCTTCTTGCGATCGGTGATCCGCAAATACGTCTGATCGAGTTCGCCGATGTCGCCGGTGTGCAGCCATCCGTCGCAAATCGCCGCTGCCGTGTCCGCCGGGCGGTTCCAGTAGCCGTCCATCACCAGGCCGCCGCGCACCAGGATCTCGCCATCCTCGGCGATGCGCAGCTCGACGCCGTCCAGCGCCTTGCCGACGGTATCGATCCGGATCGCGTCGGGCGGGTTGGCGCTGATCACCGGACCGGCCTCGGTCTGCCCGTAGCCCTGCATGATCCGCAGACCCAGCGCCTGGAAGAACCGCCCGACCTCCGGTTCCAGCCGCGCCCCACCCGACATGGCCGCCACCAGCCGGCCGCCGAACCGCGCCCGCACCTTGGCTCGCACAAGCCGATCCAGGATTGGATCAAGGCTCCGTTCTAGCATCGTGAGCCGCGTGCCGTTCATCCGTTTCGCACCGATCGCCACCGCCCTGTGGAACAGGCGCTGCCGCAGCGGCTTCTCCCGTGCGACCTGCGTCAGCACCCGCATGCGGATCACCTCCAGTACCCGCGGCACCGCGGTCAGGATCGTCGGACGGACCGCCAGCATGTCGGCAGCCAGATGCTCCACGCCACGGGCATAAACGATCTCGGTGCCCAGGCTGAGCAGAAAGAACTGCCCCACGGTATGCTCATAGCTGTGCGAAATCGGCAAATAGGACAAATAGATCTCGTCGCGCAGCCGCAGCGGGCGCACCAGTTCGAATGCGCCGGCGCAGTTGGACAGGATGCACCGGTGCGGCAGCATCACCCCGCGCGGCGAACCGCCCGTGCCGGATGTGTAGATAAGGCACGCCAGGGCGGTCGACGGAATGCCGGCCGCTTCCAGTGCGACGTCGTCTGGCGGCCGCTGGTCCGCGACGACATCGGCCCACGGCATGATCTGAACGCCGCATCCGTGAGGCACCCTGCCCTTCTGCCCGTCGTTTGTCCCCGCATCTGTTGCCGCTGCCGAATGGTCCGTTACCACAAGCAGATCCAATCCTGCCGCCTTCGCCGCCGCGGCCAGTAAACGGTCCGCCAGCGCAGCCGAGGAGACAATCGCCGCGCGGGCGCCGGAGTCGCGCAGCAGATGCGCGTGGTCATCAACCGTGTTGGTGGTGTAGGCGGGCACCGGAACCGCCCGGATCGCCATCAGCGCGACCTCGGCGATGGGAAATTCCGGTCTGTTCTCCATGCACAGCACCACACGGTCGCCGGCGGCAACCCCGGCATCGCGCAGCTGCCGCGAACAGGATGCGGCCATCCGGCCAAACGCTGCCCAGGTGATGGAATGCCAGGCACCGTCCCGCCACGCCCGCAGCATCGGCTTGTTCGGCCACTCTTCGGCCAGCCCGAACATCATGGTGGCCAGGTTCGGCCAAGTCTTGTAGCTCTGCACGCATCCTCCGCTGCCAAGATGCCTCAAGCACGGCGGTTGAAACAGCCCGCCCTTTGATGTCGGCTCGTCCTAGCTTACATGGCAGATCGATGCTGCAGGCCAGGGACCCGGGATCCACCATGCCAGACGCCACCATGCCAAACGCTGCAATGCTCAATTCGGTAAAACCAAATTCGGCAACAACCGACGCCGGCAGCGCCCGAACCGCGTCTGCCTCCGCCAGTCCGCTGCCGGCCTGGGACCTGTCTGATCTGTATGCCTCACCCGACAGTCCGCTGCTGATGGAGGATCTGGCGCGGGCCGAACAAACCGCCAAAACATTCGCCCAGGCGCACGCCGGCAAGCTGGCGGGTCTGTCCGGTGCCGCGCTGGCGGTGGTGATCACGGACTACGAGCGCATCCAGGAAACCCTGGGCCGAATCGCCTCCTATGCCCAGCTGCTGTTCGCGGGCGATTCCACTGACCCGGCGATCGGCCGTTTCTACCAGACAGTAAACGAACGGATCACCGCGATCAGCAGCGACCTGATCTTCTTCACGCTGGAACTCAACCGGATCGACGACGCGGTGCTGGAGATCCGGCTCTTGGAACCCGCACTGGCCCGCTACCGGCCGTGGCTGCGCGATCTGCGGGTGTTCCGCCCGCACCAGCTCGACGATGCTCTGGAGAAGCTGACGCATGAGCGTGATCTGACCGCGAATGCCGCCTGGGTGCGCCTGTTCGACGAGACCATCGCGGCGATGCAGATCGATCTGTCCGGCGAAAAGCTCACCGTCACCGACGCGCTGAACAAATTGTCCGATCACGACCGTTCGCTGCGGGAAGCCGCCGGAAAGGCGATCGGGACAGCCTTTGGCGACAACATCCGGCTGTTTTCGCTGATCACCAACACCCTGGCCAAGGACAAGGAGATCGAGGACACCTGGCGCCGCCACGGCCGCCCGACCAGCGCCCGCAACCGCGCCAACATGGTGGAGGACGAGGTTGTCGACGCGTTGTCGACCGCGGTGCGAGCCTCCTACCCCAGGCTGTCACATCGTTACTACCAGCTGAAGGCCGGGTGGCTTGGGCTGGCGAAGCTACAGCATTGGGATCGCAACGCACCGTTGCCGACCGACGACGACCGGCTGATCGACTGGCCCGCCGCCCGCGATCAGGTGCTGGACGCCTATGCTGACTTCAGTCCGGAACTGGCCTCGGTCGGTCGTCGCTTCTTCGACAGGCCGTGGATCGATGCCGGCCTGCGGCCCGGCAAATCAGGCGGCGCCTTCGCCCATCCGACAGTGCCCAACGTGCACCCCTATCTGCTGCTGAACTATCACGGCAAGACACGCGATGTGATGACCCTGGCACACGAACTGGGCCACGGTGTGCATCAGGTGCTTGCAGCACCGCAGGGCGCGCTGATGTCGCACACGCCGCTGACACTGGCTGAAACGGCAAGCGTGTTCGGCGAGATGCTGACGTTCCGCTCGTTGCTGGATGCGGCCAATCCGGTGCAGCGACGGCTCATGCTGGCGGCGAAGACCGAAGACATGCTGAACACCGTCGTGCGCCAGGTGGCGTTCTATCAGTTCGAGACGCTGCTGCACGACGAGCGGCGATCGGGCGAGCTGCTGCCGGAGCGGATCGGCGAACTGTGGATGCAGGTGCAGACCGAAAGCCTCGGCCCGGCGTTCGAATTCACACCCGAGTATAGCGTGTTCTGGTCTTACGTGCCGCACTTCATTCACTCGCCGTTCTACGTCTACGCCTATGCCTTCGGCGACTGTCTGGTGAACGCGCTGTATGCGGTGTTCCAGTCGGGGCATTCCGGTTTTCAGGCGAAGTATCTGGATATGCTGCGCGCCGGCGGGACGAAGCGGCATACCGAACTGCTGGCGCCGTTCGGCCTGAACGCGTCCGATCCGGCATTCTGGAACAAGGGGCTGGACGTGATCTCGGGCTTCATCGATGAGCTTGAGGCAGGCGGTTGAGCAGAAGCCGTGTTGTCGTTGCGCGACCGATGATGTCACTCACCGTTTCGCCGTGGAAGACGGCTTGTCCTTCGCGCGGTGGCAAGGACTGGTCGCGCACCGGCCCTTCGGCGGCGTCAACCGAACCCGCAAGAATGCCCCTGCCGAGTCCCGCTCGGGTTTGCGCCCAACGCAGCGGTTGCAGCCTGCACGAGCCCCGGCCAGACAATATCCCTCCGGCCGGATAGCCTAAAGAGCCTGACTCGAATCTGGGTCAAAACAGATCAGCAGCCTGATGTCGCAGCCGCGTTGCTGACGATCACGCCACTGGCCATACTTCAAGATGGCGGAACGAGGCCGCGTGAAAACTCGTTCTGGTCACCGCCGCTCAGGATCCTAGTCGCGTCGCCCTGGTTGCCGAGAGCTCGGTGTTGGCAGCAATCCGGGTTGGCCTGGCATGACGCCTTGACCGCTTGCCTGTGGTGCGTAGGTGAAACCTGGCGGCAAACCTCGATGGTCAACATTGGGAAGATCGGCGGGAGCAGGCGTTTTATCGCAGGAGCGCAACGGGTCCATCTTCCACCGCCAGCCCGTATGACGCTCCATCGCGAGCGGGCTGGTGAAAGCGCACTCATAGAGCGTGCCGAAGCGGCACATGACTTGACTATCCATCGCTGGCCCACATCGCGGTGGCCCGCTGTTTGTGTCGGACGAGAGAAGCGAAGCATCCTGGGCAAATCCAGGCACCGGGATAAGGAAAATAGCGATCAGCAATCGACGCATAACACGGCACCTCTCAAGATGCGCCAGCATCTTCCACGGAAGGCCATGTTTACTCCGAGCTTTACTACAATGGGTTAATGGCGAACTTTACCGGCTCCATGGCTCGGTGCTGGCATACAAACCCGCCGGAGTTGAGCTTCAGGCCCGTCTGAACTTGCTGCCGATAACTTGGCATCGGCCCGCATCGGGGGGCTAGGTTTGATGCTATAAAGTAATGTAAGCCAATTGCGGCCCAACAAAGGCGGCTTCGTGGTAGCCACTAATTCGTGTCCCTGCCTTGTAACTGGAACCATGACTGTAGTGTCCTGTTTTCCTACGGGTCGTCGTCACCATGGCGAGGCTTCAAGGAACCAGTTCATGTATCGTAGGATCTATAGCCGAACCGCCCTACTGTTGAGCGGGATTACCTTATGTGCGCTGCCGGCGGCGGCGCAGACCGTCGCGCCGCCACCGCCGCCCACGACGCAGCAGGCGATGGACGCCGATCAACGCCAGGGCGCGTTCTTTCAGTATAACGGCGCGAACATCTTTTATCAGGTGGCGGGTCAGGGCACGCCGCTGATCCTGATCCACGGCTATCCTCTCTCCGGCGACATGTTCAGAGGGCAGCTCTCCGGACTGAGCTCGCACTTCCAGGTCATTACCCTTGATCTGCCTGGCTTCGGCAAAAGCACCGCGCCGGATGCAACCGGCTCGATCGCCGGCTATGCCCATGTCGTGCTGGCGCTGATGGATCAGCTCAACATTCAGACCGCGATCATCGGCGGCCACTCTATGGGCGGTCAGGTGACGCTGGAGCTTTATCATGAGGCCCCGCAGCGATTCTCCGGCATGATCCTGATAGACACCAACCCGATGGCGGCTTCGGTCGTCGAGCAGGCGGAGTTCCCCGCGTTCGGCCAGCAAGCCAGGCAGCTTGGCGTGCCGTCCATCGTTCCGGCGCTGGCGCCGCAGATGGTGACCGGCGCCACACTGCGACGAAACGATCAGATCGCGACGGGCATCATGAACATCCTGGCCGAGGGATCGGTAAACGGTGCAATCGCCGGCGGCGCTGCCCTTGCGACGCGATTGGACTATACCGGAATGCTGAGTTCGGTGACCGTGCCGACACTGGTTCTCGTTGGTGTCGATGATCCGGTCTATCCGGTTTCAATCTCGCAAACCACCGCCAGTGAAATTCCGAATGCGGAGTTCACCATCATTCCGGCCGCTGCTCACGCCAGCGTCTTTGAACGGCCCCGTATCGCCAACGCGGTGATCGCCGCCTGGGCCGGACAGTAGTCGTAGATACGATTATCGGCGCAGCGACCGAAAGGTCTGCGCCGATAGCAGTGAAACAGGGAGCCTAGGCAGGCCACCGAGAGCTTCCTATTGCGAACGAGGAAGCTCTCGGTCCCAACCGCTAATCAGCTGCCATCCTGGTCGCAGCGCCGCTAATACCTTTGTCAACCGCCGCGCCGAAGTCCGGATGCACCTTGTACCAATGCTTCAGCATCCGCTGCTGTATCTCGTGACGTTTGGCACCGTCCTCCATGCCCATGTTCGGCTCGGTCATGCTGCCGACAATGTTCGCCACCAGATGAGCCCTACCCGTATCGTCAAGCACCTTTTCCCAGAACATCCGCGGCTGGCCGTACAGGTCCATGTCGTCGCCGGGATAGGTCGTATAGCGCGCGCCATTGCCATCGATCTTGATCGGCGGCTCCATCACCGCCTTGTCCTCGACCGGGCCGCCGAACGAGTTCGGCTCGTAGTCCACCGAACCGCCACCGTTGCTGCCGGTCACCATGTTGCCATCGCGGTGATAGGTGTGGACCTTCGCCGCCTTCGCCTGGTTGACCGGGATGTGGTCGTAGTTGATGCCAATGCGGTAGCGATGCGCATCGCCATACGACAGGACCCGGTTCTGCAGCACCTTATCCGGGCTGAAGCCGATGCCGGGCACGATATTGGAAGGCTCAAACGCAGCCTGCTCCACTTCCGCGAAGTAGTTTTCGGGATTGCGGTTCAGCTCCATCACGCCGACCTCGATCAGCGGATAATCGCTATGCGGCCAGACCTTGGTGAGGTCGAATGGATTCCACTTGTAGGTGTCGGCGTCCTTCTCCGGCATCACCTGGATACACACGCGCCATTTGGGGAATTCGCCCCGCTTGATCGCGTTGTTCAAGTCGCGGTTGGAATAATCCGGGTCGCTGGCCGTCATCTGCGCGGCGTCGGCGTCTGTGAACGTCTTGTTGCCCTGCATCGTCTTGACGTGGAACTTCACCCAGAACCGCTCGCCGCTGGCGTTCCACAGGCTGAATGTGTGGCTGCCGTAGCCATTCATGAACCGCGCCGAGATCGGCGTGCCGCGGTCACTGTACAAAAACATCACCTGATGGATCGCCTCGGGCGACAGGCCCCAGTAATCCCAGCGGCGCCAATGCGGCTTCAGGTGAGTGCCGGGATCGCGCTTCTGGGTGCGGATAAAGTCACTGAACTTCAGCGGGTCGCGAATAAAGAAGATCGGCGTGTTGTTGCCGACCAGGTCCCAGTTGCCATCTTCGGTGTAGAACTTCATCGCGAAGCCCCGTGGATCGCGCGCGGTGTCGGCCGATCCGTTCTCGCCGCCAACGGTCGAGAAGCGCGCGAACATTTCCGTCTCCTTGCCGACGGCGCTGAAGATCTTGGCGCAACTGTACTTCGAAATATCGTTGGTTACACGGAACGTGCCGTAAGCCCCGTAACCTTTTGCGTGGACCACCCGTTCCGGCACGCGTTCGCGGTTGAAGTGGGCCATCTTCTCGGTCAGATGATAGTCCTGCGTCAGCACCGGACCGCGTGGACCCGCGGTCAGCGAGTGCTGATTATCCTCGACCGGGCGGCCGAACGCAGTCGTCAAGGTGGGGTTTCTCGTATCGTCTGCCATGGTTTGTGGACCCTTTCAAATTCTGCGGTGCAACGCATCCGAAGAGACTTGCACCAGCGCTTGAAACACATATTTCGATATGGTCTGGCGTTCGCCGCTTTGTAGGGTGAAACGCTGTTTCAACAGCAGCAGTCAGCGAAAATCCGTCATCGGCAGGGCATCATCGCTCGCCTCGACCGGCGTCATCATTCAGGCTGATGAACACATCGTTCACGTCGATATCGGCCATCGCTCGGGTCAATCGAGGTGTGGTTCGGGTTGCATGCCGACAAGTCGGGCCGGCTCGGCCCGCGGGGTCAGGGCGCGGTGGCAACGTCCGGAGACAGCAACCCTGCCGACATCGCGCCACCGATACCGGATGCCGCCGAGTACGCGTCGGCCGGGCGACATCCGGTCGGTGATGGTGACAACGCCGCTCAGGTCTGAGCCGGCCAGCGTGACCTTGACCTTGGTGCCGAATGGCAGCCACGCATGGGCGGCGGTCAGCGCCGTCTGGTCGAAGCGGGCGCCGCTGGCCGACTGACGGCCGTCAAAGCTCGGTCCGTAATAGCTGGCTTTGCCGCTTTGGCCGACCCAGGCATTTGGCGCATCCGGCGTCGACCGCTCGATCGAGGCCACCACCCCGGTCGGTCCGAGCGGCCTGGCTGTGCGCGACCCGGGCCAGGCGAAGGCGGACTGAGGCAGGATCATAAATTATTTTCGCATCCCGCTCCGTTCGTTTGTGGAAGAACAACAACAAACATAGGGAGACTGTTTTGGTATTGGTATAACCCACAATACATCCTTTCGATGCGATCGAAACGATCAGCATCGTCCTAACATGCATCACCATAACAGCAGTCTTGCTGCGTTTTTATACACCGTGCGAATCCATCTTCACGCCCCGAACACGAAGATGCTGTATTTGGACTGCGTTGATAACCCGTGATCCACCATTTCCACCGCGGTTTGACGGCAACGCTGATTTGAGAGAACTCTGGCCGGTGCTATCCAGGAGCCAGAAATCGTGTCGATTGAATGATATCCAGCCTGGTCGTGACCATGGCCAGCGTGTTGGCCGCGGCCGCCCTGCGCGGCTTCACCGGCTTCGGATTTGGCCTGGCCGCGGTCCCGCTGCTCAGTCTGACGCTGCCGCCGGCGCAGGTCGTGCCGCTGGTTGTCACGCTTCAGGTGGCCATTGGTTTAGCCGGGTTGCGCGCCGCCTTGGCGCAGTGCGATTGGCACGCCGTCCGTATGCTGTTACCGGGCCTCATCGTCGGTGTTCCAATCGGCCTGCTGATCCTGACGACGCTGCCGGCCAACCCGGTGCGCCTGGCGATCGGCGCCGTCATCGCGTTCTCTGTCTGGCTGATCCAGCGCGGAGTCCGCCTGCCGCCCAATCCATCTCGCTTACTCAGTTTCGGCGTCGGCGTCGCCTCGGGCATCATCAGCGGGCTGGCGTCCATGGGCGGTCCGCCCATCGTGGTCTATCTGATGGCGCTCGGCCATAGCGCGATCCGGATGCGATCGACCGCGATCGTCTATTTCATGCTGGCCGGCTGCGTCACCTTCGCGCCGATGGCGTTGCGGGGCATGATCACGCGAGACACCCTGATCTGGGCGACGGTGTCCCTGCCGGTGCTGTTCGGCGGATCCCGCATCGGCACTTGGGCATTTCACCGAGCCAGGCCGCGGCATCACCGGATGGTCGCGCTGACCACGCTTACGGTTCTGGCGCTAATGCTGATCGGGCGCACGTTGCTGGGATAGGCCGGCGGTGGACTGCTCCCGACCCTCGCCACCTGCAGGCACTGTTCGCGTCAGGCGTCGCATGGCTCGGGCGCCCCTCGCTTCAATCGCCATCCGGACCCGACTGCCGCCCGCGCTTGATCTTGCCCCGATGCGTTTTCTCATCCAGGCGCCGCAGTTTCGACCCGAAACTCGGCTTGGTCGGCACCCGCCGGATCGGGGCAACGGCGGCACGCCGGATCAACCCCAGCAGCAGCGCCATCGCCTCGGCCCGGTTGCGCTCCTGCGTGCGGTGCTGCTGAGAGATAATCAGGATGTCGCCGTCCAACGTTAGCCGCCGTCCAGCCAGCTTTTCCAGCCGCGCGCGCACCGCCGGCGGCAATCCGGCCCGATCCAGCGCCAGGCGAAGCTGCACCGCCGTCTCGACCTTGTTGACGTTCTGTCCGCCCGGGCCAGAGGCGCGAATGAATGTCTCGCTCACCGCTCGGCCATCGATCGACAACGTCCTGGTCACCTGGATCATGCTGGTTCGCCGAACTCCCACGGCGACGCCGACTGATGCCCCACCGATACCGCCACCGATGCTTCCGACCGGCAGACGACGACTGCCGATGCTGTCCCTTGTCTAGGCGTCGTCACTGGGGAATACTCGCATTAATAAAACAGGTCGGCATACGCCGGCTGCTCAGGGAGAACGACCATGAAGTCACGCTTGACGCGTCGCAAGGCGCTTCGCCTTGGCGCCGCCGCCGGAGCGCTGCCATTAGTACACATCCGGACCGCCGGCGCCGCCGGACGGTTGAATGTCGCATTGTGGGACCACTGGGTCCCGGCCGGCAACGACGCCATGCGCAAGCTGGTCGCCGCCTGGGCGGAACAGAACAAGGTGGATGTCAGCCTCGATTTCCTGACCGCGATCGGCAACAAGATCAACATTACCATGGCCGCCGAGGCGCAGGCCAAGACCGGCCACGATATCTACGCCTTCGACATGTGGTCGGTGCATGAATACGCCGACGTGCTCGACCCGGTCGATGACATCATGAAGACGTTCATCGCGAAATACGGCAAGTTGGGCCGAGCCTACGAATATCTGGGGGTGTCGAACGGGCAGTGGAAGGCGGTTCCGGTCGCCTGGGGATCGGCGCCGCTGACACCCTGCGGGCGGATCAGCCTGCTGAACCAGAACGCCGGCATCGACGTCCAGAAATGGTTCCCCGCCCATGAAGCAACCCCCGCGACATCCGCCGACTGGACTTACGAGACCCAGATCAAGGCCGCCGAGGCCTGCAAGAAGGCAGGCTTCCCGTTCGGTTTCGGCTGCGGCAGCACCACTGACTCCAACCAGACCTGGGGCGCCATGTTCGGTGCGTTCGGTGCCGACCTGGTGGACGCCAAGGGCAACATCACCGTCGATTCCGACAACGTGCGGGCGGCGATGGAATACGCCAAGCGGATGGTCCCGTTCCTGCCGCCCGACACGGTCAGCTACGACGATGCATCCAACAACCGGGCGCTGATCTCGGGCAAGTCGGCGCTGATCTGGAACCCGCCCTCGGCCTGGGCGGTGGCAAAGCGCGATGCACCGCAGATCGCCGCGGACTGCTGGACCTTTCCCAACCCACGGGGGCCGAAGGGCCGCCTCGTGCCAATGCGGCCGTATTTCTTCGGCCTGTGGTCGTTCGCGCAGAACAAGCCGGCGGCACGCGATTTGCTGACCTACCTTGGCTCGCGCAAGCAGATGGAAACCCTGACCACGGCGGTCTCTGGCTATGACATCCCGCCCTACCTCTCGATGTCGGACTTCAAGATCTGGGCCGAGGTCGAGCCGCCGAAAGGCACCGTCTACAACTATCCGATCCGCCCCTGGCACGACGCCGAATACTTTATCACCGGCTCATCCGGACCGCCGGATATCGGCGTGCAGGCCTGGAACCGCGGACTGATCCCGACCATGGTCTCGAAGCTGGTGGCCGGACAGACGATCGAGCAGTCGATTGCCTGGGCGAAGGACGAGCTGGAGGGCTTCAGCCGTTGATCCACCAAGGCGCGATCGTCCGCGGGCGTAGCCTTGACCGAGCGGCAGCGTGAACAGCTGTGCGGCGGTAAACGTGGTCGGCGGCAACGCCGCCCTGGTCTGGAAGCGCTCTCAAGGGCTTACCTTGGTCTGCGGCAGTGTGTGAGATTCGCCACGATCGACTACCGGCTCAAGTCCAGCGTCGGCTGCCTGACCGTCAGTTTGCTGGCGGCGGGATGGACCCTTCGTTGCCTTTTTCAGCTGCCATGAACTCCAAAAACCGGAGCTTCTCTGTCTTGCACGGATCCCAGTGAGTGTGGATCGTGCCGGCGGGGCAGAACAGGCTTTGCCCAGCGCGGAGTGTCACGGCTGGCCTGCCGTCTTCCTGCCATGTGCCGGTCCCCGACAGAACGTAGAACGTGATCGCGACTGGATACTTGTGACGAGGGTTCTTCGCGCCAGGCGCATAGTCCGTATCCCACACGCTGACCTCCTGGTTCGTCGTTTCAGGCACCAGGCGTTGGAGCGCACGGCGGCGGGTAAGCGGCATGGTTTCCTCCCGGTTCTTGTTGGGCCGAGCATGAACCAGTTGGTGAAAGCGGGTAAAGCGACCACGGCTTGGTGCAGATGAAGCAGATACGGCGCGTTGCCGAAGGACGATCGCTAGGTCCTGCCTTGATCAACGGCCTGGCATGGTCAAAGAGAGGTGATCGCGATTCCCGGCCGAGCTCGATGCCAGTCCCAAGCAGCCAAAGCGAATTGATTTCCACCTGAAGCTTCAAGCTTCAGCGCCCGGGATGGTCGGGGCGGGGCGAAGGCGATAGACGATCCGCCGTCACCAACCGGATCACCGCATGACGCTCGCTGCCTTCCTCCGCCACCTCGGCCTGGCCGCGTTGCTGGTGCTGCTGTCCGCCGCGACTGTTCGCATGATGATCACGGCCCGCGTGATGGACCCGCCCGGCGACCGCAAGTCGCATCATCAGCCTACTCCGAAAGGCGGCGGCGTCGGTGTCGTGGTCACCTTCCTGGCCGGCATCATCGTGCTCTACCGGTACGCCGAGTTCGCCCGTCTGGCAGACCCCTATTTCCGCGGCGTCATCGAGGCATCTGTCGCGATCGCCCTCGTCGCCTTCCTCGACGACCTGTTCGACTGGCCGTTCGTCGTCAAGCTTGCCGCGCAGGTGCTGGCGGCCCTGGTCGCGGTATCCAGCGGTCTCTACGTGACCGAGTTCCGCATCCCCTACATGGGGCCGTTGCCGCTCGCCTGGGCCGGCGTCGCGGCCAGCCTGGTCTGGATCCTGTTCACCACCAACGCGATGAACTTCATCGACGGGTTGAACGGGCTGGCCAGCGGGGTCGCTCTCATCGCCTGCCTTTTCATCGTGCTTATCGCCGAACAGCATGGCGGCTGGTTCGCCTATGCGGTGGCGGGCCTGCTGGCGGCGGGGCTGGCCGGCTTCCTGCCGTTCAATTTCCCCAAGGCGCGCATTTTCATGGGCGACGTCGGTAGCCAGTTCTGCGGCTTCATGCTGGCGGTCCTGGCGATCGTGGCCAGCCGCTTCGACGGCGTGGAGCTGTCTTTCCTGTTGATGCCGATGTTGTTGTCCGGCGTGCTGTTCGATGTCGGGTTCACCCTGGCGCGGCGCGCCATCCAGGGCGAGGCGCTGACCCAGCCGCACCGAGGCCATCTTTACCAGGTGGCGCAACGATCAGGCGTGTCGCCGGTAACCGTCACGCTTGTACATTGGGGCTTCGCGGTGTTCGGTGGCGGCTGCTGCCTGTTGTTTATCGCTATGCCGTCGCCGTACAAGCCGCCGGTCCCCTTCATCACCGTCCTGCCGCAACTGGCGTGGGTCTGGTTTGTCGTTGGCCGCGCGCGCGTCGCCAGGCTCTCCCGCTGGGGCTGAGCGTTCGATTCGGCCCACCTGAGACGGCCAGCGATGTCACTCGCCCCGTGTCGACTGGCTTTCGCGACAGGGCAATCGAGTGAACATGCGCTTGGGGGATTCCGGCGCGGGGTGAAGTAGGATTCACAGGACACCTCTTTTGGAGGTGTCCGATGGCCCAGTTGGCGAGTGCTCCCTTTCTGACGCAATTTGCGGCGTTGCGCGACCCGCGTCAGGCGGCGAAGGTGCTGTATCCATTGCCCGAACTGCTGCTGCTTCTGCTGTGCGGGACGATCGCTGGCGCCGACGATTTCGTCGAGCTGACGCTCTGGGGCGAGGAGAACCTGGCGTTCCTTCGCCGTTTCCTGCCGTTCGGCCGTGGCATTCCCAGCCACGACACGCTGTGCGAGGTGATCGCGGCCATCGACCCGGACCTGTTCAAAACATGCTTCGCCAACTGGGTTGAGCGGCTGCGCATCGCCGGGCCGGACACAATCGCCATCGACGGGAAAACCTCGCGGCGCAGCCACGCGCGGTCCAAGGGCCGGGGCCCGCTGCACACGGTGTCGGCCTGGGCCACTGGCCAGCAACTCGTGCTGGGACAGGAGGCGGTGTCCGAGAAGTCCAACGAAATCATTGCAATCCCGCTGCTGCTGCGACGCCTGGAACTGGCCGGCGCCATCGTCACCATTGATGCGATGGGCACACAGACGCAGATCGCCCAGACCATCCTCGATGGTGGGGGCGACTACGCGCTGGTACTCAAGCAGAACCGGCCGGCCATCTATGCCGAAGTCGAGGCGCTGTTCGCAGCCCCGCCGCCGTCGCTGACCATCGGCGTGCATCGGACCATCGACGGCGGGCACGGCCGGATCGAAACGCGCATGCACTTGGTCTGCCATGACGTGGACTGGCTGTTCTCCGACCGCCGCTACCCCGGAGAGCCGGCATTCCCCGGGCTTGCCATGATCGGCATGGTCGAGAGCCGGACCGAGCGGGACGGAAAGCTCGAACACGAGCGGCGCTATTATCTCTGCTCGACCAAGCTCGACCCCGAGACGTTCGCCCGCGTGGTGCGGAGCCATTGGGGGATCGAAAACCGCCTCCATTGGGTGCTCGACGTCGTATTCCGCGACGATCTCGCCCGCCTGCGCACTGGGCACGGACCGGCGAACATGGCTGTTGTCAAGCACATGGCGCTCAACCTGCTCAAGCAGGCAAAGCCAACAACCAGCTTGAAAAACCGTAGAAAGAGAGCCGGGTGGAATACCGACTACCTCGCCGCCGTCGTTCAGCAGAACGCGTGAGTGTTCACTCGATTCCCCTGGCTTTCGCGACCATGCCGGTTGACCGTTTTCCGCTTGCCATCTTACTTTCGGCGGCCCACTAAGACTAAGCGTCAGCGCCTGCTGACGGCGGCCAGGCCTTCAACCGCATCGGCCAGACGTAAGACAACGACGATCCTCGTGGCAAGACCCTGAACCGAGGACAACGGGCGTTGGTGCCGACCGCTAGATCAGGCTGCGGAACAAATGGGCATATTGATCGGCACAGGCCCGATAGGTGAACGCCTCGGCCCGCGCCTGCAGCCGCTCGCGTGGCCACTTCGCTCGCTCGTCCAGGATCTGCCCGAATGCCGGCGCAAGCGCCTCTGGATCACGCGGGGGCACCAGGATACCGTATTTGCCATGTCCCAGGATGTCGGCCGGCCCGTGTGGGCAGTTGGTGGAGACGACGGGGGTTCCACATCCCAGGGCCTCGACCAATACGTTGCCGAATCCTTCCGACCGAGATGACAGCACGAACGCGTCCGCCGCCCGCATGTAAGGCAGCGGATTGCGCACAAAGCCTTCGAAAGCGACATCGTCGGCGATGCCCAGCGTCCCCGCCAGCGCACGCAACTCCTCAAGCATTGGCCCCACACCCAGCAGCATCAGCCGCGACGGTCGCTGGCGCACATGAACGGCGAACGCCCGGAGCAACGTTCGCTGGTCCTTCATCTCCACCAGGCGGCCGGCCGTTACGAACACCGGGCGATCTTTGTTCACCAGCCACGGGTGGCGCACCGGCAGGTTCGCCCGATCCGCGAAATCGTCGCCGATCACCGCGTTGGAAATCGTGCTGACCTTTTGCGCCGGCAGACCGGCGTTGATCAGTTCATCGGCGATGCCGTCGGAGACCGCGACCGCGTGATCGATACGGGACGACAACGCCCGGTAGAACCAGGGCACCACGCGGTGCTTCCAGTTCACTGTGGCGTGGAACCCGGCCGATAGCGGATTATGTTGACAGATAACCAATTTCGTTTTGGTTCCGGCCAACGCGTTCGCCAAGGCCGCGGCGATGTTGTTGTGGTCGACGTTCGCCATGAATATATCAGGCCGATCCCGCAGCAGAAACCGGCGCAGACGCAGGACATCTTGCAGCGTCCGGGCACTTCGCAGATCAATAACCGGGATGCCGGGTGGCAAAAGCGGAATCAGCTCGCCACGCATTTGATGCACGACTATAACGACGTTGACACCGCGCTGCCGCAGTTCCCCCGCCAGCACCAGACATTGCCGCTCAACCCCGCCGGGTGACAGGTCGTGAATGTAGATCGCCGCCGATATCAGCTTCTCTGCATAAGCATCACCCGCCGGCTCGCTGGCGTCCCACTGTCGGACGCTGTAATCACTGATCTGCACGAGAACTCCGCATTGGTATGGAGGCGTTGGATAGACAGTTGACAATCGGTAGAAAAGCCTCCCATCCCCATCGGCGGTAAACATACCGTTTCTCTGATCAGGCGCCTGCTGGTTGCGCCGACCAATCAGGGCACAACCATCAGGCTGACAGCTTTAAGGGAAAACATCGCACATTCCCGGATCACGATATCACGTCTTCGTTTCACCGGCTGGTCGGGACACGGCGGACGGCGGCGAACCGCGGTACCTCAGTTGCGGAAAATCATATGGGGATCTTATCACCACAGCCAAGGCGCTGCCCCGCTCGACCGCCCGCCGCACCCCTCCGTTGCAAGCTTGCGCTAAGTCCCCCGCTCGATGTTGTAGCCGTACGCGGTCTGAAATTAGATCACCGATTGCGATCAAGAACGCGTCATCACAGCCAGCGGAGGATCGGGAGCCGCTGTCTGGCCGAGGCCGTAACGATCTGGCTGACCGAATCGGCCGCCCCATTCGATATGAGTCTGAAATTGTGCTCCTGACAATTTCGCCCGAGGGCCGCTACCCGACAGCTATCGTTACCTCCACCACCCTGCAGGGTCGGCTCACTGGTCGTTACGCGGCACAGCGAATGCAGCATTCCGATGCACGTGCACCGACATCAGAATGCCGAACCCCACCATCACCGTGAGCATCGCTGATCCGCCGTGCGAGACCAGGGGCAGCGGCACTCCCCCGACCGGTATCACGCCCATCACCATGGCCAAGTTGACAAAGACATAAAGAAAGAAGTTGCATGCGATACCTAACGCCACCAGCCGTCCAAAACGGTGGCGGCAGCGCAACGCGATCAGCATGCCGCCGACCACGATCAGCCCCAGCAGCACCATCACCAAGACCCCGCCGACGAAGCCGAACTCCTCGCCAATCATCGTGAAGATGAAGTCGGTCTGCTTCTCCGGCAGGAAATCCAGATGACCTTGGGTGCCTTGCAGATACCCCTTGCCCCACAACCCACCAGAACCCAGCGCGATCTTCGACTGGATGATGTTGTAGCCCGCGCCCAGCGGATCACTCTCTGGATACAGGAAGGTGTCGATGCGTGCGCGTTGATAATCGTGCAGATGCGCATAGCCGTAACGAGTCAGCAGCGGGATCGGCAGCACCACAAGCAGGAACTTCCACCAGCGAACGCCGGCGGCGAAGAAGATGACCACACCCAGCATCGCGGTGATCGCCGCCGTGCCCAGGTTCGGCTCCTTCAGGATCAGCCCGACCGGGATCAGCACCGCGATCGCCGGCGGGATCAGGAACAGCGGGTTGCCCATCCGCTCCCAGCTGGCTCGGTGGAACCAGGACGCCAGCGCCAGCACCAATGCCAGCTTCATCATCTCGGACGGTTGCAGCTGCAGCCCGCCGACATCCAGCCAGCGTTCCGCGCCTTTGCCGATATGCCCCATGCGCAGCACCAGGACCAGCAGGGCGACGCCGCCGAACCACGCCGGCCAGGCCAACTTCGCGATCACCCTGATGTCCACCAAACCGATCGCCAGCATGATGACCAGGCCGATCCCGAACCGCACAGCATGCCGGGTCGCATAGGGTTCGGGAGCGCCCCCGGCGGCGCTGTAAAGCGCGACATAGCCGACCCCGGCCAGGCAGCAAAGCAGGATGACATACAGCCAGCTGACCTGAAGCATCTTGTTAATCAGGTCGAACGAAGGCTGCCGCCACGGCCGACGGTTCATCACGCGCGGGGACCCCGGATCGGAGCCGACCACCCCAGCGCGCTATCCCGTGGCGCCGATCCCATGTGCCGCGAAGCCCGGCTGATCGGCATGGCGTCTGTGCGCCATTTCGTCATCGCCGTGCGTCGGCCAGTTGCGCCGGCGGCGCGTCGATGCGGTTCGCCGGGTCGCGCCGCAAGACCTCGGTCATGATGTCGCGCGCCACCGGGGCCGCGGCAGCCGCGCCGGCGTTGCCATGCTCGATGACGACCGCCAGCGCGTAACGCGGCGCATCATACGGCGCGTATGCCACGAACAGCGCGTGTGGGCGGTATTCCCAGGGCAGCTTCTCGCTGTCGAAATGGCCGCTCTCGCGCAGCTCCCGCGAGACCCGCCGCACCTGCGCCGATCCGGTCTTGCCCGCCAGCTGCACCCGCGGATCGGCCAGCCGAGCCAGCGGCGCCGTGCCGCCGGGCTCGTTCACTACCGCCCGCATGCCTTCGCGGACGTTCCCCAGCAGCGCTTCCGTCATCCCCAGCATCGGCCAGTGATCCGGCTCCAGCCCGGGCTGCACTTCGCCAGCCAGCGTTCGGGTCAGATGCGGCTGCACCCCCCGACCGCTGGCGATGCGCGAGACGTAGGTCGCCAGCTGCAGCGGCGTCACCTGGATAAACCCCTGGCCGATGCCGCTGACCACGGTGTCGCCCAGGTTCCAGGCATGACCCTTGCCACGCCGCCACGCCCGCGTCGGGATCAGCCCCGGACGCTGGCCGGGCAGATCTAGCTCCAGCGCGACGCCCAGGCCCAACCGGTTGGCCATCGCCGCGATCCGGTCGATGCCGGTGCGCAGCGCCACCTTGTAGAAGAACACATCGCAACTGTGCTTCAGGCCGCCGTGCAGATCGAGCATCCCATGGCCGCCCTTGCGCCAGCAGTGAAACCGGGTGTTGCCCAGATCCAGGTATCCCGGGCAATCCATACGATCGGCCGGAGTGATCGCCCCGGCTTGCAGTGCCGCCAAGGCAACCGCCATCTTGAAGGTCGAGCCGGGCGCGTAGAGACCCGCGGTCGCCTTGTTGAGCAGCGGGGTGCGGCGATCGTTCGCCCATGCCAGCCACTGCGCCTGCGAGACGCCGGCGTTGAACAACGACGGGTCAAACGATGGGTGCGAGGCCATCGCCAGCACCTCGCCGTTGCGGCAATCCATCACCACCGCACTGGCACTCTCATCGCCCAGCCGGTCCAGCACCGACTGTTGCAGGCCGACGTCGATCGTCAGGCCGACATCCTCCCCCGGCACACCTTCCTCGTGGTCCAGCTCCTGGATCACCCGCCCGACGGCGTTGACCTCCAACGCCACCGACCCGGCGCGACCACGCAGGGCCAGGTCGTGGCATTTTTCCATCCCGGCCCGGCCAATCCGCAGGCCAGGCAGCCCGAGCAGGGGATCGTCTTCGACATCCGCCTCGTTCGGCGGCGCGACATAGCCGACGACATGGGCCATCTGCGAGCCGAATGGATAGTTCCGGCTGCTGCCGGCATCGACCACGATCCCCGGCAGATCCGGCGCGTTGACCTCGATCAGCGCCATTTCGTCCCAGCTGAGGAATTCGCGGATCAACACCGGGATGAATTTCCGCTTGCGGACAACCTCGCGGTCGATCCGCGCGCGCTCCGGCATGGACAGCGGCAGCAGCGCCGCGAAGGCGTCCAGCGTCGCCGGCACGCTGGACGCCTGTTCCGCCACCAGCACGGCCCGCCAGTTCGGCGTGTTGCCGGCCACGACGGCGCCGAACCGGTCCAGGATGCGCCCGCGCGGCGGCGCGATCATCCGCGCGCTGATGCGGTTCTCGTCGGCCAGCGTGGTGTATCGCGCCCCATCGCGCACCTGCATCTGGAATAACCGCACGCCCAACCAGCCCAGCAGGCAGATCTGGCCACCCATCAACAGCAGCGCACGCCGGGTGAACACGCCGGCCCGCTCGACCTTGCGCCGCATGCTCATTCCCGCTCTGGATCGACGATCGGGCGACGCCGGCCGCCCGAGGTCGCGGCAAGCGGCACAGCCAGCACCGGAAACAACGCCGCCGTGAAGATCGCCAGGAAGATCATCGGATCAGGTGACAGCCGCCGGAATGTCAGCAACATGACCATGCACCAGATCAACAACGAGGCCGCGGCCGCCACAGCGGCGAACACGCCCCAGATCAAGATCAGTCCCCGGCTGGACAACGGCCGGCGCAGGCCAAGCGCCGCGGCTTGCGTGACCAGCAGCGTAAGCGCGCCGACACCCAGCGGCAGGTAGCCCAACAGGTCCATCAGCAGGCCGATCAGGAACACCATGGGCGGCGGCAGGGCTGAAGGTCTCGACAGCGACCAGAACCAGACGCAGCATAGCGTCACCGCCGGCAGCAGCACCGCCTGCCCCGCGATTTCCAGCCGCGCCTGGGTCAACAGCATGAGCAGGATGGTGCCGAAGGCTGGAAAACCTGCCCGAGCGGCAACGTCGAGGTGGCGCCCGACTGATGCTCTCGGCCGGATGCCCGGACGCTGATCGGCAACCGCCATCAGGACCGGCCAGCCGCCGGCCGCTCCGGTTCGGTGGCGCCGCTCAGGCCGTAATCGAACACGCGCACCACGTCCAGCTTCTGCAGCCTGGCGACCGGTTCGACCTCCGCCACGCCGCTGCCGCTGTAGTGCACGGTGCCGATCGGCAGGTTGGCTGGAAAGGCGTTCAGCTGCGCGCTGGTGACAATCCGCTCCCCCTCCCGCGGCACGACCCCTTCGGGCCAGTACAGCAGCCGCGGCCGGCCACCGTTGGTGCCCTCCAGGATCGCGTGCGCGCGTGAAGTTTCCAGCGTCACCGGGATCCGGCTGTTGAGGTCGGTGATCAGCAGCACCCTGGCGGTGCGGGCGCCCACCGCGGTGACGCGGCCGATCAGCCCGCGTTCGTCCACCGCGATCTCACCCTTGCGGATGCCCTGATTAGGCCCGACCGACAGCAGCACCGTCCGGGCGTAGACACCCCCGGCATCCGCGATGACACGCGCGGTGACATACGATGCGTCAGGGCCCGGTATCCACCGCAGACTGGCCTTAAGCCGCTGGTTCTCCGCGTCCAGCGCCAGTGCGATCGACTGCCACCGCCACAATTCGTTGTTGGCCGCCCGCAGGCGGTCGTTTTCCGCCCGCATGTCCCACAGCGCGACAGTCTCGGTCGCCGCGGCACGAACGTGTCCAAGCGGAACCGACAACGCGGCATAGATCGGAGCCAGTCCATCCGCCAACACGATGCGCGCTCGTTCCGCGACCACGGTGTCCACCTTGCCAAGCAGCATCATCCCGAACGAGGCAATCACCAGGATCGGCAGAGTGAGCCGAACCAACGCCTGGCGTGCCGGGATCGATAGGCGGATCATGCGAACCTTCAGCCGGAGGTCGACCGGCCGGTGTCAGAACCGCGCCGCTGAGCAACAACGTTGGCTTATCAATACATGCTTGTCAGCACGTTGCTCAATCGTTTTCTTTCCTCCAGCGCCCGTCCGGTGCCCAGGGCCACGCACTGCAGCGGATTTTCAGCGATCATGACGGCCAGGCCGGTCGCATCCCGCAGCACCTCGTCAAGCCGGTGCAGCAGCGCTCCGCCGCCGGTCAGCACGATGCCCCGGTCGACGATGTCCGCCGCCAACTCGGGCGGTGTGTTCTCCAATGCCATCGTCACCGCCTCGATGATGGCGGAAACCGGCTCCGCCAGGCTTCCGGCGATCTCCCGCTGGCTGACCACCACCTCACGCGGGACCCCGTTCATCAGGTCGCGGCCGCGCACCTCACGATACGGTCCGTCATCCCCGTCCAGCGCCGCCGCCGCGCCGATCTCCATCTTGATCCGTTCGGCCGACGGTTCACCGATCAGCAGGCTGTGATGGCGGCGCATATAGCTGATGATCGCCTCGTCCATCTTGTCACCGCCGACCCGCACGCTGCGCGAAAACACGATGCCGCCCAGGGAAATCACCGCGACCTCGGTGGTGCCGCCGCCGATATCGACGACGATGCTGCCGGAAGGTTCGGTCACCGGCAGGCCGGCGCCGATCGCCGCCGCCATCGGCTCCTCGATCAGCAGCACCCGCCGCGCCCCCGCACTCTCAGCACTTTCCTGGATCGCGCGACGCTCCACCGCGGTCGAACCCGAGGGCACGCAGACGATGATCAACGGGGAAGCGAACCTGCGCCGGTTGTGCACCTTGCGGATGAAGTGCTTGATCATTTCCTCGGCGACTTCGAAATCGGCGATCACACCGTCGCGCAGCGGCCGGCTGGCGGTAATATACCCAGGAGTGCGCCCCAACATCTGCTTGGCTTCCGCGCCGACCGCGACCACCTGTTTCTTGCCGCGGACATCGGCGATGGCGACCACGCTTGGCTCCGCCAGCACGATGCCCTGGCCCTTGACGTAGACCAGCGTGTTCGCGGTGCCGAGATCGATGGCCATGTCGGCTGACATGAAGCCGAACAAGCGGGTGAACATCCAGATGACCTTCGCCGAGGATAGCTGCGTGGATAGGCGAAAGCCGGTCGGCTTACCCTCCGCGTGTCCGCTCCACAAGGGCGAGGTTACGATCAATTGACTGGTCGCCCGGCGATCGCCATGATTTCGTCACGAAATTGGACCGAATGTCGGCCAAATCGACTTTCAGAGGCACAGGAGGACTTCCATGCGGACCACTTCACTCGTTCTGCTGCTTGGCGCGGCCCTCGGTCTGGCCGCCTGCGGCAGCAGCCCAGGCACCCGCGCGGTGACCGGGGGCTTGCTCGGCGCCGGTGCTGGCGCGGGCGTCTCCGCGGTGACAGGTGGTCGGCCCGCCACCGGCGCATTGATTGGCGGCGGCGTCGGCGCGGTCGGTGGTGCCGTCACCCACTGAAGCACCATCACTTGATGCTACCCCAATAAGCTGGTGTCATCGATCGGATCATCTAGGAAACAAGCTATCAGGTGGGGGTCGGACGCAGTCCCGCACCACCGTCGGTCGCTTTGCCGGATCGGCTGATCGCAACGCCGGACCGGGCGACCGGCTGTGGACCAAACAGTGGGGAGCTTCGCCACCTGGATGCCTCGGCGAACCCGATCGTTCGTTTCACCTGCCGAAGTGGTCTGGCTGCCGTCGCCGGCATCGGCAGGACGCGGTTGGATCGCCTGCAAATGTGCTGCGGCCACCGGTCGTTGCACAAGGCAAAGCGACATAGCGGCTGTAGGCCAACGTCCTTGGTAACGACATCTAGCTCAGCTTACGGCCGCGACACCCGACCTGTTTGTTGCAGTTTTGACACAATGACGAAGCGCTGCGAGCTGGCGATAACAGAAGATTGCGTTGGCGGCACCATCGACCTCGCCAAGTCGATTCTAAACGGCTTCTGAGACTTTTTGGGTGTCACCGCGACGGCGCATCCGTTGACCTTGAAGTCTTGGCTCATGGATAATGGACCGTCCGGTCCTGAAGGTCAGGGATCTGGTGCCAGCTGTTAAAGCCCTGTTCGTCACCAGCGAGCTGGTGGGGTTCGCGAAGGCCGGTGGCCTGGGCGACGTTTCGGCGGGCCTGCCCCTGGCACTTCGGCAGCGCGGGATCGATATCCGGATCCTGATGCCGGCCTATCGCGAGGTCATGGCCCGCCTCCCCGCCGTTGAATGGATCGGGGCGTTGCCGGGCCGCTCGGCCATCCCTTGCGCACAGCTAGGCGTCACCCGGCTCGCCGATGGCATGATCCTGTACCTGGTGGCCTGCCCGTCGCTGTTCGACCGGCGCGGCACCCCCTACTGCACGCCAGAGGGCCAGGACTGGCCGGATAACCACCTGCGGTTTGCCAGACTGTCGCTCGCAGCGGCCGATATCGCGGCGGGGCGCGGCGGACTGCGCTGGGCGCCGGATATCGTCCATGCCAATGACTGGCCGGGCGGGTTGACACCGGCATACATGCGCTGGGATGGCACCGAGGTCCCAACCATCCTGACGATCCACAACATAGCGTATCAAGGGAACTTCGACGCCAGCCAACGCCAGAGGTTGGACATCCCCGACGCCGCGTTCGACATCAACGGGGTAGAATTCCACGGCCGCCTCTCGTTCCTCAAGGCCGGCGGCTTCTACGCCAGCCACGTGACCACCGTAAGCCCGACCTATGCGACGGAAATCACCACCGAAACCCTGGGTGCCGGTCTGCATGGACTGATGGAGGGACGCGCGACCCAGGGACAGCTGTCGGGGATCGTCAACGGCATCGACGAAAGCTGGGATCCCGGCAGCGACCCGCACCTGCCACACCATTTCGATCCCGAGGACCTTGAGGGCAAGCAGGCGAACGCCGACGCGGTCCGCACCGGCCTGTGCCTGCGCCCCTCAGAAGGGCCGCTGTTCGGGATCGTGTCGCGGCTGGTGCATCAGAAGGGCCTGGATCTGGTCGCCGAAGCGGCCAACGACATCGTCGACAACGGCGGCCAGATCGCCATCCTCGGCCTCGGCGATCCCGAGATCGAGCACATGCTTAGTCGGGCCTCCCGGCGCCATCGCGATGATGTCGGCGTGCTGATCGGTTTCAACGAGCCGATGGCGCGGCGGATCGTCGCCGCCAGCGACTTTACCCTGATGCCCTCCCGGTTCGAGCCCTGCGGCCTGACCCAGATGCAGGCCCAGCGCTACGGCGCCTTGCCAATCGCGCATGCCACAGGCGGCCTCGCCGACACCATCGATGACGGTACAACCGGGTTCCTGTTCTCGACCCTGTCGTCCGACGGCCTGATCGCCGCCTGTCACCGCGCCTTCGACGCCTACGACAATCAGGATCGGTTCACCGACATGCAGCGTGCGGCGATGGCGCGATCCTTCAGTTGGTCCGGTGCGGCTGCGGAATATGAGACACTGTATCGGCGGTTGATCGGTCCCACGGCGGCCGCCGAACGGCCACGGCGTCGGCTAACCCCGCGCCCTGCCTCGGCGTCGGCGATCAAGACGCTCGAGTCGGCGGCCTGACCACCGCAGTCGCCGGGGGGCGCCGTCACGAGTCCCGCCGATTACACGGGCGACTGGAAACGCTCAGCGCTTGGTTTGACCGGTATGCGCTGGGCGACGGCGCGCGAAACGAAACGTCTCTACACTGGCAAGCATCCTGGTCGAAGCAAGCATCCTGGACAGTGTCTCCCGCTTCATGCCATTTTGTTCATGTCCATCCATGAAAAGGACCGAGGCGTGCGTGCCAGCAATAGTTTGGCGGCGCCTGCAATAGCCTGTGGCCAAGGGCTGAGGCATGAGCGTCGCCGTCACCTTTCCGCCCACCCATCGGACTCGGAACGCCGCGCCTCGAACTGGTCACCGGCAACGCGTTCGGCCGTCACACGCCCAATCGTCACGCTCCCGGCCGTCAGGCGCCCAATCGCCAAGCCCCCGGCCGTCACGCGGCAGACCTTGGCAGCTTCGGCCCGCACCGCCATCTACGTCCATCTCGTGATCGATCCATACGATCCGACCATCATCGCACCATGAACCGCGACAGTCCGCTCGATGAAATGGCCGATGGGACGGGTCATGCCAAGCCGCACTGGCGAACCCTGCTCTCCAGCATGTTCGCGCTGGGTCATGAGGCATTGGCGGAGCGCCAACGCCTGCTCGACCAGGCGTTCGCCGAAGAAGGCATAACCGCCATCCTGCCCGGCGAGCGCGCCGTCGACTGGCGCTGCGACCCGATCCCGATGGTGTTGTCGGCCGCCGAATTCTCCGTCCTGGAATGCGGGCTCGCGCAGCGCGCCCGGCTTATGGAACTGATCCTCGCCGACCTCTATGGCCCACGCCGATTGATGTCCGAGGGGCTGATTCCGCCCGACCTCGTCTACGGCAACCCGGCCTACCTGCGGCCGTGCCGCACCGTCGATGGGCGCCGGCGGGACCGTTATCTGTCGTTCTATGCGGCCGATCTGCTGCGCGGGCCGGACGGTGCGTGGCGGGTGCTGGCGGACCGCACGGGCGAGGCCCAGGGCATTGCCTACGCCTTGGAAAACCGCCGCATCATGTCCCGCGTCGTACCGGAGTTGTTCCAGTCGCAGCGGATCCAGCAGCTCCGCCAGCATCTGGAAATAACCAGCGACGCGCTGCAGGCGCTCGCCCCGGACGACGGCGCCGGGGTCGCCCTGTTGACCGCGGGGCATGCCGACCCACTCTGGGCCGAACACGTGCTGCTGTCGCGCGAACTGTCCATCGGGCTGGTGGAAAGTGGCGACCTGACGCTGCGCAACGGCAAGGTGTTCCTGAAAACGCTGCGCGGCCTGCAGCGGATCGGCGTGCTGATGCGCCGCACCGAAGGCCGGCGCGTTGATTCGCTCGAGCTTGCGTCCGGCGCCGGTGTTCCCGGCCTGCTGGACGCGATCCGCGGCGGCTCCGTCCGCATGACCAACGATCCCGGTTCGGCTCTGACGGAAGCGCCGGCGCTGGCGGCGTTTCTGCCCAGGCTGTCGCGCCGGCTGCTGGATCAGGACCTGCAGCTGGCAAGTCAGGCAACCCTGTGGCTCGGCGAAGGTGCCGTCGTGCGCACCGTGCTGCGTGACCTGGAGGGTTGGCTGGTGCGGCCCGCGACGGACGGTGACGCCCACCCGGTCATGCCGATGCTGCTGTCGTCCGACGAACGGGCGGCGCTGGCTGGGCGGATGGCGGCGAACCCGAGTGCGTTCGCGGCATCCGTGGCACCCAGTCCGTCCGTTGCGCCGTGCGCCGGACCGCATGGACTGCAGGCCAAGCCGATCGCGCTGCGCATGTTCCTGACCTTCGACGGCGCTCGCTGGCGCGCCTTCCCAGGTGCCTTGGCGCGCGTGCTGTCCGAAGAGGACGCGGTCACCGGGCACCTGCCGCGCAACGCCTTGTCGAAGGACGTCTGGGTGATGCAGAACGAGGCCAGCACCGTGCAGGGCGCGTTGGGGATCATTACCCCGCGGCTGAAGATCCGCCGCACCGCGGGCGACCTGCCATCCCGCGTCGCCGACAACTTCTACTGGCTGGGGCGCAATCTGGAACGGCTGGAGGAAGCCGCCCGCCTGCAACGGGCGATGATCGCGCGCATCCTTCGACCATCGCCGACTGCCCGCGAACTCGCCGAGATGCAGATCCTGGTCGACAGCCTGACCAGCGTGAAGATGATGGATGCCCAGAACGCCAGCGTCATCGGCGTCGGCATGCTGGCCACCGCGGTGATGAACGCCTTTCGTGAGGACGGTGGCATGCGCCGGGTGCTCGGCCATGTCGCACGCCAGGTGGACCAGTTGCGCGATCGGCTGACCGGCGAAATGCACGCAGTGCTGACCCGATCGCTGCGCGAGCTGCGCGAGGACATGAAGCATCTGCCCGGAACACCCAACGCGCGGGCGCTGGAGCACGCAGCCAACCTGACGACCGAAATCCTGGAGTTCGCCGCGACCGTCGCCGGGCTCGCGGCCGAGAACATGGTACGCGGCGGCGGCAGGCTGTTCCTCGACTTTGGCCGTCGCATGGAGCGAGCCCAGGCGGTAACGGCGGAACTGGCACAGGTCCTGGATCAGCCGGGCGCGTTGACCCAACCCGGACGTGTCGAGGCCGGGCTTCGTCTGGCGCTCGAGCTGCGTGACTCCGTGATCACCTATCGCACCCGCTATCTGGCGGTGCTGCAGCCGGCACCGGCGCTCGACCTGATTCTGGCCGATGAGGGCAACCCGCGCGGCCTTGCCTTCCAGCTTGAGGCCGCGCGGGATCTGCTGCATGAGATCGTCGAGAACGGCGATTCACTGATTTTCGCGATGGATCCGCTGCTGCGGGAGGCTGGTGACATCGTGCAGGAGGTGCTCCAATCAACCGATCAAATGACGGCCACCGCGCGCCTGCCGCCGCGGCTGAATAAACTTGAACGGGCGATCAGCGCCGTCGCCGACCGGGTGTCCCGGCGCTATTTCACCCTGCTGCCGATCGCGCGCAGCTTGGCCGCGGACAGCGAATTGCTGCGCGGCGCCGCCTGACGGTGAGGCTGTCCACGATCGCGGTTCCGGAAGGCGGCAGATGGCATTACACACGTGCTGACGGACGGACGGCCGAAAACGGCGATTCAACCACCCGATATTCGCCATTGCCGGTATCGCAGGCGGCACAGCCGCGACATCCCGGTCACTCTGTAATCGTGACCACGCTTCGATCGGCCGAAACGGGCACACCTGCTGCCACTCATGGACTGAGACATCAGAGTGCGATCGCCCGCGATTGAATCAACCTCGGGCGTCAATCGCGCCCTTAAACCGAGGGAATGAGAGCGTGATTGCTTCAACCTGAAGCTATCGCGCTCTACACACACCGCATGCGCTACCGCGTCCGGCATCTGACCCGCTATGTCTACGGCTCCCCGGTCGAGCTGGCCGCGCACATGGTGCATTTGCGCCCGCGCCCGCGGCCCTGGCAGCGCGTGATTTCAGAGTGCATCATCACTGACCCGATGCCGGCCCGGCGTCGTGACGGGCTGGACCATTTCGGCAATCATGTCACCTGGCTGTTCCTCGACCTGCCGCACGCCGGGTTCGAGGTGACCTCTGAATTCGTCGTCGACGTCAGTGTTCCGCCGCCGCCCGCCGCCGCGGCGACCTCGCGGTGGGAGGACGTGGCGCAGGCAGCCCAAAGCCATGCCGGCTGGGAAGCGGTCGAGTTCCAGTTCGGCACCGCGATGGCACCGATCGACGCGGACTCCAGGGCCTATGTCAGCGAATCGTTCACCCCGGGCCGCCCTGTGCTTCAGGCGCTGTTCGACCTGAACGACCGCTTCTACAACGACTTCCGCTTTCGCTCCGGAGTCACCTCGATCTCGACGCCGGTCTCCCAGGTGATGCAGCGGCGTGAAGGCGTCTGCCAGGATTTCGCTCATGCCATGATCAGCGGGCTGCGCGGGATCGGGCTACCGGCGCGCTATACCTCGGGCTACATCCGCACCAAGCCGGCGCCGAACCAGGTCAAGCGGCTGGGTGCCGACCAGTCCCATGCCTGGGTCGGCTGCTGGCTGGGGCCCGAACATGGCTGGGTCGACATCGATCCGACCAACGGCATCGTGGTGACGAACGAGCACGTGCTGCTCGGCTGGGGCCGCGATTTCAGCGACGTCAGCCCGGTCCTTGGGGTGATCCTGGGCGGCGGCGGCCACTCGGTTTCAGTCAGCGTCGATCTTGAACCGGTGGATGACGAGGGAACTGAATGACCGGCCTTCGCGTGGTGTCGACCCTGGCGGTGATGGGCGCGATGCGGCAACTGACGGCGCTGCACGAAAGCCAAACCGCTACCACGATCACCGCGGATTTTTCGCCCACCGTCGCGTTGCTCGAGCGGCTGCGCGCCGGCGAGGCGGCCGACATCGCCATCCTGACAGCGCAAGCCATCGACGACCTGGTCCGGGAAGGCATCATGCAGGCCGGCAGCCGCACCGACATGGCACTGTCGTTCGTCGGAATCGCGGTGAAGGCCGGTGCGCCGAAGCCGGACATCCACTCGGTCGACGCGTTCAAGGCCACGATGCGCGCCGCGCGATCCGTTGCCTACTCCAAGATCGGCGCCAGCGGGATCTTCTTCGCCGGCCTGATCGAGCGTCTCGGCATCGCCGCCGAGGTCAACGCCAAGGCGGTCATCGTCCCGTCCGGGTTTACCGCCGAACGCGCGGCCCGTGGCGAGGTGGAATACGCCGTGCAGCAGATCAGCGAGTTGATGGTGGTTCCGGGCATCGACGTCGTAGGCCCGTTGCCCGCCGAAATCCAGACTGTCGCCACCTTCTCGGCCGGCTTGCTCGTCCGCGCTGGACAGCGCGATCAGGCGACAGGTTTTCTGCGATTTCTCGCCTCGCCCGGCATCGCGCCGATCCTGCTGCGGGCCGGCCTCGAGCCGGCGGGTTCGCCCGCATGAACAAGGAGAACTGGATTCTGATTGCTTTAAGCGGAATCGATCAGACCGCGAGCCGACGCTGAACCTTGTCCGGCTACGCATCGGTCTTCTGCCCGCTGATGTTTGTAAGAAGAACTGGAACGTGATTGCGCCGATATCAGGTAATCACGTTCTAACCGGCGATATTTGCCGCCGAAGGATCGTCGTCTATGCCAATGCTGACCGTCACCCACGTCACCACCTATCGCTATGCCAATCCAGTGATGTTCGGCGAGCACCGGATGATGATGCGCCCGCGCGACAGCCATGATCTGCGGCTGCTGGAGACAGCGTTGATCCTGCGTCCAGCGGCCAGGATCCGCTGGATCCACGATGTCTTCGGCAACTCCATGGCGATCGCCCGCTTCAAGGAGCCGGCCGCGGAACTGCATGTCGAATCGAGGTTCAAGGCGCAACACTTCCCGCTTTCCGAGGGCGGCGTGGAGATCGAGGAATACGCGCGGTATCATCCGTTCAGTTACGACGCCTCGGAAGTGCCCGATATCGGCCGCACCGCCGAACGGCACTACCCCGACCCCGAGCACCGGATCGACGCCTGGGCTCGGCGTTTCGTCGAAGCGGCGCCAAAGCACCAGACGATGACTATCCTGGCGGCGATGACCAAGGCGATCCACGCCGAGTTCACCTATAATCCGCGGGACGAGATGGGCACACAAGACCCTGTCGTCACGCTGAAAACCAACACCGGCACCTGCCGCGACTACGCCCTGCTGATGATGGAGGCCGCGCGTACCCTTGGATTCGCGGCCCGTTTCGTGTCTGGCTACTTGTATGACGACAGCAAGATCGGCGATGGCGAACCGGCGTTGATCGGCGGCGGCGTTACCCATGCCTGGTTACAGATCTACCTGCCTGGTGCGGGATGGGTGCCGTTCGATCCGACCAATGGCCTGATCAGCGACCGCAATCTGATCCGCGTCGCGGTCACCCGCGATCCATCCCAGGCGGTCCCGCTGAAAGGAAGCTTCATCGGCAAGCGCGACGATTTCCTGAAAATGGACGTGAAGGTGGAAATCAGGGCGTAGCAGCGAGCAGCGCATCCTCGCGGCCACCCACAATCATGTTGTTCTGAAGTATCCTGCCATACTTATTCTGACTCCGGAAATGTCGGACGAGCTGGCCGAAATGTCCTACGCCACCAGCTTGAAGCGGTGCCACCGCACGGCCCGGTCACCGGAAGACCTCCGTCCTAAACATCCACCTCTTCGACCGTCTTCGCCCGTTCCTGAATGAACGCGAACCGCAATTCCGGCCGCCGCCCCATCAGGCTTTCCACCAGATCGTTGGTGGCGGCGCGCTGCTCCGGCACCGCCATCACCTTCAGCAGCGTCCGTTTCGACGGATCCATGGTGGTCTCCTTCAACTGCGCCGGAGGCATCTCGCCCAAGCCCTTGAAGCGGCTGACCTCGACCTTGGTGCCAGCCTTGAAGGCGCGGCGAACCTTCTGTTCGCGATCAGCGTCATCCATGGCGTAGACCGACTTGGCACCCTGCGTCAGCCGGTACAACGGCGGCTGAGCCAGGTAGATGTGCCCGTGCCGCACCAGTTCCGGCAGTTCCTTGTAGAAGAACGTCATCAGCAGCGAAGCGATATGCGCGCCGTCCACATCGGCATCCGTCATGATAATAACCCGGCCATAGCGCAGCTTGGCACGATCAAAACGCTCACCAACGCCGCAGCCCAGCGCCTCGATCAGGTCTTTCAGCTCCTGGTTCTGCCGCAACTTGTCGGCCGAGGCGCTGGCGACGTTCAGGATCTTGCCGCGCAACGGCAGCACCGCCTGGGTTTCCCGGTTGCGTGCCTGCTTGGCCGACCCGCCGGCCGAGTCGCCCTCGACCAGGAAAATCTCCGTCTCCGCCGCGTTTTCCCGGGTGCAGTCGGTCAGCTTGCCGGGCAACCGCAACCGCCTTGTCGGCGACTTCCTGGCAGTGTCCTTGGTCTCCTTGCGCCGGATCCGGTCCTCGGCGCGTTCGATCACGAACGCCAGCAAATTGTCCGCCGACGCCGGGTCGCCCGCCAGAAAATGATCGAATCGGTCGCGCAGCGCGCCCTCGACGAGCCGCGAAGCCTCCCCGCTGGTCAACTTCTCCTTGGTCTGTCCCTGGAACTGCGGATCGCGCAGGAACAGCGACAACTTCGCCGCCACGGGATCCAACACATCGTCCGCGGTGATCAACCCGGCCCGCTTGTTGCCGCGTTGATCACCCCACGCCCGCAGCCCCTTTACCAGCGCGGCGCGGAACCCGGCCTCGTGGGTGCCGCCTTGCGTCGTCGGCACCGTGTTGCAGTAGGAATGCAGGAACCCGTCGCCTTGCTCCAGCCAGACCACGGCCCATTCGACCTTGCCCGTCGCTTCCCCCGGCAGGGCCGCCTCGCCCGCCCAGATCTGCGCCAGCACCTTTGCCAGACCCCCGATGTCGTCCGCCAAGCTGTCACGCAGGCCGCCAGGAAAATGCAGCACCGCTTCGGCCGGAACATCGTCCTTGCCGCCCTTCAGCAGCGCCGGCGCGCAAGTCCAGCGGATTTCGACGCCGCGAAACAGATAGGCCTTCGACCGGCAAAGCCGGTAGAGCCGGCTGGGGACAAACGCCAGCGGACCGAAGATCTCGGTGTCCGGCTTGAACCGGATGCTGGTGCCACGCCGGTTGTGCACCGGCCCGGCGTTGAGCAGCTTGGTGCGCGGCTTGCCCTTGGCGTAGGACTGCTTCCACAAGATCCGATCGCGCGCGACCTCCACCTCCAACGTCTCGGCGAGCGCGTTGACCACTGAGCTGCCGACACCGTGCAGGCCGCCCGATGTCGCATAGATCTTGCCGCCGAACTTCCCGCCGGAGTGCAGGGTGGTCAGGATGACCTCCAGCGCGCTCAGGTTCTTGAACTTGGGGTGCGGATCGACGGGGATGCCCCGGCCGTTGTCGCGTACCGTCAGCCAGTTGCCCGGTTCCAAGGTCACGTCGATGAAGCTGGCGTGCCCGGCGACCGCCTCGTCCATCGCGTTGTCCAGGATCTCCGCCGCCAGATGATGCAGCGCGGCTTCGTCGGTGCCGCCGATATACATGCCGGGGCGTTTGCGGACCGGCTCCAGGCCTTCCAGGACCTCGATATCCTTGGCGGAATAGGCGGAGTCGTCGCGCACCGGCGGCGGGACGCGCTTGTCCAGCGCGGCCTTGACCGGAGCCTTGGCCAGAGCTTTGACAGGCTTGGCGAGCGGCTTCGATCCGGATTTCTCAGCCCCGGGCCCAAACAGATCGTTCATGCTGTGTTCCCAATTTCGAGCCGCACCCTACATGGCACCGGGTTGCTTGGGCAACTGCCTTGGTGTCGGACGGCGAGCCAACTGGCGGTTTCGCGGTGGGTTCCCGAGCCAAGGCGCGGCTCACATTACGTTGCGGTCGAATAGCGGTATTGGCGGCACGGCGAGGCGGAGCGTCTTGTTCGGGGTGGTGACCGGGTCTCGCACGGACAGCCGTTTTCGGCGCAGAGCGTTCGCGCGTCAGATGACGGACTCCAGCGCCACATCCAGTGCCCGGGCCTCCCGCAACGGCCGGGGTCCGGGCCGCCCGGGCAGCCCGATGCGGTTGTGCCAAACGACCTGCATGCCGACGCCAGCGGCGCCGGGCACATCGGCGCTGCTGCCGGCGACGAACAACACGTCGTTGACATCCGCGCCGAGCGCCGCGACGACCGCTTGATAGGGTTCGGGGCGAGGCTTGTAGAAACCTGCCTGCTCGGCCGTTACGATCGCATCGAATGCTACGCCACAGCGTAAGGCCGCCCGGCGCCCCAGTTCAATGGAGCAGTTGGTGACTACGCCCAGCCGAAGCCCGCGCGCACGCAGGTCGGAAAGCACGCGCGGCACCTCGGGCCATGGCGCGAGGCTGTCCCATGCAGCAAGGAGGATCCCCGGAGCCGTCGGTGGCAATCCGGTGTCCGCTGCCGCCTCCGCCACGAGCGTTTCGTACGGCCGGTAGGCGCCACAGCCATAGGTCAGTTCCAGATACCGCGCGCGCCAGCGGCGGCCGGCGATCTCGCTGCAGGCCGCTGCGTCCCAGGCAGACCAACTGTCGAGCAACGCCGTGAGCAAATCGAAGGCCACGGCCTTGAAGGCGCTCTGCAATGTTTGTTCTCCACCGCTTGGAGGGGCACACAGAATGCTATCGGGACGGTCTGCCGTCCAGCATGGCCGGCGTTTCCGAAGCAGCCTGATCCTTGCCGGGACCAAACCGGCGGAGCCATCGAAAAGCCGGGACGACAGCTTTGACAACCCGTCAAAGCCGCCATGCCGCGGTCCTAATGCTGCGCCGGCATCCGCTTGCCACCCGGCCCGATCAGCCCGGGGTATGGCGTCTTGAAGCGATAGACGGTGCCACTGACCGCGCCCTCCATATAGATATACTGGTTGTTTTCGCCGCCGAACGCGAAGTTGGTGGCGGCCTGATCGCCGTTCGGCAGCGGCACGTAGCCAAGGATGATGCCGCGCGGATCGTATTCGATGACCCCGCCGATGCCGAGCGCCGCCCAAAGGTCGCCGTGCACGTCGTAGTGGATGCCGTCGGGGCCGCCGTTTCCGGGGTTGAAGCTGCCGCTCGTGGCGAAGAAGAACGTCTGGTGTTCGGGATCCTTGGCGCACTGGGTGCAGGCCGGATTGGGTCCGTTCAGGAACGAGTAGTACAGCATCCGATTGGCGGCGTAATCGGCGACGGCCAGTGTATTGTCATTTGGCGAGACGGCGACGCCGTTCGGGAACTGGCCGGTGGAGATGATCCGGCGCAGCACGCCATGGGTCGAATACTGATACACGGCCCCGGCCTTGTCGGCGAAGTCCGGGCCCGCCCCGGTGCCCCATGGATCGGTGAAGTACAGATTGCCCTCGGCGTCGAAGTCGAGGTCGTTGGGGCCCTTGAACAGCTGGTTACGGTAGGTCGTTACCAGCGGACTGACTTTCTTGGTCTGCGGATCGTACACCAGGATGCCAAGATGGCGCGTGGTCAGATACAGCTTGCCGTCGTGCCAGCGGGTGCCTTGCGGCTCACAGGCGAAGCCGAGATCGGTTGGCGGATTGCAGTTGAACGCCGGAACGAGCTTGCCGTCCGGCGTCAGGTAGGAGATCCATCCGCTGCCGATGGCGACGAACCAGAAATTGCCGGCGTCGTCGAAGGCGCCGCCCTCCAGGAACTTTCCCTGCGGCGTGTCGTGGATGTCGGCGAATTGCGACACCGGCCCGATCCCGGCGGGGGGCGGTGGCAGGCCCCAGGGTTGTATCTGTTCGCCCGGCGGCGTGCCCTGCATGATGGCCGCGGACGCGGCGGATGTTCCGCCGGGTGCAGGCGTGGCAGGACCTGGTCCCGCCGGTTGCCCCTGTGCCAACGCCGCGCCGGCGAAGACCAGCGCACCCATCAGCACCAGCGAAAACAGGCAGATCGAGTCTTTTAATCTTACTGCCATGGTCGTCCCCCTGATATCGCCGTCGAGCCCAGTTTGTTTCGGTCGCGCTGGTTAGCTTCGCGGTGATGAAATCAGTAGTGGCTACAATGGGATGTACTGTCAATCACGCGACTGAAACCACATGGCAGGTCGGACAGCGCGTTCGCCGCTGGCTATTCCCCTACCAGTCCAACCGCGGTGTGATGACCGTGCCAACGCTGATCCTGGTCGGCGACAGGGACGACTGGACCCCGGCACAAGCCCGCCAGGACATGGCCGCGCATCAAAACGAGACCGGCATCACGCGTTCACCGGGGAACAGCGGCGCACCCGTCACTTTGGCGGTCTACCCCGGGGCAATCCACACGTTCGATGATTACTATCCGGAGCATCACTATCTTGATCATCTCATCCGACACGACCCGGCGGCGACACACACAGCGCCGAGGTTCGCGCTCAGGCGTTTCTGCGAGACAACTCGTCTGAAGACGCAACGGACCAACCCGCCGGGCCAACGCGCTGGTCCCGATCGCGGGATAGCGCGAGACGAACAGCCTCCCCGCAAGCGCACGCATCGGATGCTTCAAACGGACGGCGCCGGATCGGACACCCGATACACAAATGGATCTTCTCCGGGACCAGCCGGCAGCACGGCCGCAACACGGCCATTAGAAAATCGCAACTAAAGCGTCTGTCAGCCAAACCCGCGACACATCGCTTGGCCGCGACCGTTCGGCCCTCACCGAACCATTGCCGCCTGTGTTCCTGACCGAGCCGGGCTATCCTCCACCGCCATGAGCAACACCAATCGCATGGCGGGGATCGCGGCGCTGCTCGGTGATCCCGCCCGAGCCAACATCCTGACCGCCCTGATGGACGGCCGCGCGCTGACGGCGAAGGAACTGGCGTTCGCCGCCCATGTCTCGCCGCCGACCGCCAGCGGACATCTCGGCCAGCTGACTGACGCCCAACTGCTCGCCGTAGAGCGACAGGGGCGTCACCGCTACTTCCGCCTGGCCTCCCCCCTGGTCGGGCAGATGCTGGAAAGTGTGATGGCCGTCGCGGGTCCGGACCAGGGGCCGCTCACCGCCTGGCGCGGCGGCGAGGCGCTGCGCACCGCCCGTACCTGCTACGACCATCTTGCCGGCCGGCTCGGTGTCGCCCTCGCAGATGCGCTGACCGCGGCAGACCATCTGTTGCTGTCGCCGGACGGCGGCGAAGTGACCGAACGCGGCCATGCCTTCCTCACCGCTTTTGGCAGCGAGCCGGGCGCCGGCGAGCGCATCTTCTGCCGCCCGTGCCTGGACTGGAGCGAACGCCGCCCCCACATCGCCGGCCGCCTGGGGGCCGCTCTGGCCACCCGCTGCTTCGACCTGGGCTGGATCGAGCGCCAGCGGCAGTCCCGCGCCCTCACTATCACCCGGGCCGGCGCACATGGTTTCGCCGACACCTTCGGCGTTCATCTGCCGCACTGACTTGGTAGTTGAGGGAGTGGAAAATTGGGGGGCTTCTGTTGCCCGGTGCCCCCCGAACCGCGCCTATCGCTTATGCAGCGACGGCGAGCGCCTCGTTATCGTTGGCACTTGTGATTTGACCCGATAACGGCGGTATCATGCCGGGCAAAAGATGAGTCTTTACCACGCGTGTCGAGCCTGTTTCGCCCCCATAGACGCCATACCCCCGGTGCCTTGTCCTGAGCGAGCACCCTGGTATGCCGGGACAAATGGTGGAGGCGCCGGGCACTGCCCCCGGGTCCACAACGATTATTCCACGCATCGTTTATCGCCATAGTCAGCGAACTGACGACGGGTATCTAGGCCCCCTGCCTCACCTAATCAAGCCCGATCATGGCGCCCATGCGACCCTGGACGCTTGCCTTCCAGTTTAAGCCGCGTCCGCCGGGGCCGATGACCATCGGGCTGCGCTCATTTCGTCCGTATCGCTGTGGAACCCTTGATAAGGGGATGTCGACCCATCGAGGGAATGTCGACCCCTGGGCGAATGTTCACCCGGAGGGAAATGGCAATGTCGGCTCTTGCGTGCATGTTTGCCCTCAGCGAACCGGAGGCCAGACCACCAGGTTCGACCTCCTACCTGTGCAAACAACGATGACGAAGCAGCCGTAATCGTTCTAAAACAGTTCTCGAAACAATTAGGCCAACGACATGCAATCACCGCGTCACATGCTGCCGGCACGCCGCCTGCCCGTCTGGCTTGGCGTTGGGCTGCTGGCAGCCGCCTGCCTGTTCACCCTGGACCCACGCGCCTCGGCGATGGCCGCAACGCTACAGGTCGGGGCGGGCAAGCCCTATCCGCAGCCTTCCGCGGCCGCGGCTGCGGCGCATGATGGTGACCACATCATGATCGCCGCCGGCTCATATTTCGACTGCGCGATCTGGCGGGCCAACAACCTGACCATCCAGGGCGCCGGCCCCAAAGCCACCGTCATCACCGACAAGACCTGCATGGGCAAGGCGCTGTTCATCACCCAGGGCAACAACATCACCATCCGCGACCTGACCCTCACCCGCGCCCGCGTGCCCGACTTCAACGGCGCCGGCATCCGCGCGGAAGGCGGCGACCTGTTGGTCCAGCACGTCGATTTCATCAACAACCAGAATGGTTTGCTCGCCGGCGACGAACCGGGCAAGAAAATCGTCGTCAGCGACAGCACGTTCATCCGCGACGGCACCTGCAGCGGCAGCGGTTGCGCCCATGCGATCTATGTCGGCGGCCTGGCGTTGCTGCGGGTCGAGCGGTCGAGGTTCTTCGAAACCCGGGATGGTCATGACATCAAGTCCCGGGCGCAGCGGACCGAGGTGATCGACTGCGACATCGCCGATGGTCCCGACGGCACGTCGAGCTATGCGGTCGAGGCCCCGAACGGCGGCGCCGTCGTGCTGCGCGACAACAAGATCGAGAAGGGTCCGAAATCGGGCAATCACACCGCCGCGCTGATGATCGGTTCCGAGGGCGTGACCCAGCCGACACCGGAGATCCTCGTCGACCATAACACCTTCCTGGTCGAGGGCACCTATAACTCGTTCTTGGTTGTTAACATGACCGCGACGGAAGCAAAACTGGTCGGCAATACGCTACAGGGCAACGCCAAGTCGCTGCGTGGCGACGGCACGGTGAAGTGAGACCGGCGGACGCTAGCGGTATGGGCGCGGGATTGGCCGGCGAGCGAGCACGCGAACGAGGGGACCGAGCACGCGAGGCAGGAGGCGGCGCGCGAAATGACCTTCATGCCGTTCGGCGCACAGCGAAAGCCGGTATAAGATGAACCACCGCCGCCGAACGCTGGCGCTGCGTCTCGCGGTTATTCTCTGCGCCGCATTGTGCCGCCCAGCGACGGCACGCGTGCTCGACGTCGGCACCGGCAGAACCTTCGCGGTCCCCAGTGCCGCGGCCGCGGTCGCCCGGAACGGCGACATCGTCGCTATCGCGCCTGGAACCTACTACGACTGCGCCTTCTGGCGTGCCAGCCACCTGACCATCGCCGGAACCGGTCCCGACGCGGTGATCACCGACGTGGCCTGCGCCGGCAAGGCCGCCTTCGTCATCAGCGGCGACGCTGTCGTGGTGCGCGATCTGGTCTTCACCCGAATCCGCGTGCCCGACGGCAACGGCGCGGGCATTCGGGCCGAGGGGACTGATCTGACGGTCGAGGACAGCCGTTTCGTCAACAACCAGTTCGGCATCCTGGCCGGCGGATCGGCGGGCAGCCTTCGCATCTCAGGCTGCGCCTTCCGTGCCAATGGCGCCAGCCTTGGACACACCCCGCTCGATCGCACCCCAACCCATGCCGTGATGGCCGGACGCCTCGCGCTGCTGCGGATCGAGCGATCGAGCTTCAGCCAGGCGCGGGGCGGCGACCATATCGCCTCCGCCGCCCTGACCACGGAACTGGTGGGCAACCGGCTGACGGATGAGGCTGGCGCGATGGTCGGACCCTTGGTGTCCGTGGCCGGCGGGCAGCTGACCCTGCGGGACAACATCGTCGATATCGCGGCCGGTTCAGCCGACCGGCCCGGCGCCGTCCTGGCGACCGGCGACGCCACTGGCATCACTGTACGAGACAACCGTCTGATCGAGCCCGGTGGCAGGGTGCCGCTGCTGCGCAACTGGACCGCGGTGGCCGCGGTGGCGGCTGGCAACATCGTCCCGCCTACGACGGTCGCGGTCTCGGACGATGGCGCGGCCTATCACTGGCTGCGGGCGCACATGGCCGAGGTTCGGGCGCAGGCTCACGCGGTCCTCGGTTTGGCGCGCCATCGCATCGCCGCGCTGGCACGCGAGTTCCACCTGATCCCATAGCGGTTATCGCCGAAATCCGAGGGCGACTCGATCTGTTGCAAACCAAGCGTCATTGGCAGCCGAGCGCCTCGCGGCCGGCTCGGCATGACCGCGCAATCCCACAGACCGAGACATCGCCCGCTCAGACCACTAGGCCCGCCCGCCGCTGAAGGCCATGTTTATGGACATATGACAGGACGGTTGCTACAAGCCGGCCTGTTTCCGGCGAGCAGACCGGTCCGGCATCCAATCGAACGGTCGTGCTGATGAAGATCGTCGCCTGTAACAGCAATCGTCCTCTGGCTGACGCCGTCGTCAAAATCCTGGGCCTGCCGCTGACCAAAGCCTCCATCCGGCGCTTCGCCGACATGGAGGTGTTCGTCGAAATCCAGGAGAACGTCCGCGGCGAGGACGTCTTCGTCATCCAACCCACATCGTTCCCCGCCAACGACAACCTGATGGAGCTGCTGGTCACGCTGGACGCGCTTCGCCGCTCCTCCGCCCGCCGCATCACCGCCGTCATCCCCTACTACGGTTACGCCCGCCAGGACCGCAAGACGGCTTCACGCTCGCCGATTTCCGCCAAGCTGGTCGCCAACCTGATCACCGAGGCCGGCGCCAACCGGGTCCTGACGATGGACCTGCACGCAGCGCAAATCCAGGGCTTCTTCGACATCCCGGTGGACAACCTGTATGCCGCCCCGCTGTTCAGCCGTGACATCCAGCAGCGACATGAAGGCCGCGACCTGATGATCGTCTCTCCCGACGTCGGCGGCGTCGTCCGCGCCCGCGCCATCGCCACCCGCCTGAACTGCGACCTTGCCATCATCGACAAGCGCCGCGAGCGCGCCGGCCATTCCGAGGTGATGAACATCATCGGCGACGTCGTCGGCCGCGACTGCATCCTGGTCGACGATTTGGTGGACTCAGGGGGCACCCATTGCAACGCCGCCGACGCCCTGATCAAGCGCGGTGCGCGTTCCGCCAGCGCCTATGTCACCCATGGCGTGCTGTCCGGCGCCGCCGTCGCCCGCATCGCCGCTTCGCCGATCCAGATGATGACGATCACCGACTCGATCCTGGCGACCGACGAAGTCAAACGCTGCGGCAATATTCGCGAGTTGACGATCGCCCCCCTGCTGGCCGAAGCCATGCGGCGCATCAGCGACGAAAGCTCGGTCAGCTCCCTGTTCGACTGACATGCGGCCCTGGGCGATATCGCGTTCAGGCCGAACCGCCGTCAGAACAGTTGAAACCGGTCTGCCACGGCGGGCAGGATCAATAACATACCAGCCCGCCGGCCGTTGAACCAGCCTGCCGGCCGTTGAGCGAGTGATCAGTCGCTCGGCCGATTGGGGTTATTGGCAACGATTGTCATCGTGATGATCGGACGCGTATCACCCAACATCTTGACGGAACCGTTTTGGCTCTCGGGCAGTTCACAACGCAAGGCAAATACAGACCCGGGCACGCATGGACTCGGCCGAATCGTGCTTCCAACGATGACGTGAGTCACCGCCACGCCGGCAGCAGCCACCTCAATACTGGGAATTTTCGATGATCCGCTTCGCATCTATTGGCCTGGTATCGTTGATGACCGCCACCGCGCCAGTACTGGCCCAGCAACCGCCCGCCCCCCCGCAGCAACCCGCCGCGCCTCCTTCCGCAACCCCAGCCCCGCCTATTTCCGCAACGCCATCGGGCACGCCTAGCAACCCAAACCTAACCGTGGCGACGGTTACGATGCAGGGGGGCACGCGCATCAGCAAGTTGATCGGCTCTCAGGTCTACAATGACCAAAACCAGAAGGTCGGCACCGTGGATGATCTGATCCTGAAGCACGGCAACCAGATCGTCATGGCCGTTATCTCGGTTGGCGGCTTTCTTGGGATCGGCAACAAGCTGGTCGCCGTCCCATATGATCAGCTTCATACCGAAACGAACAAGGACGAGACGAAGGTCACGTTCCCAGGCGCCAGCAAGGACGCCCTGAATTCCATGCCGACCTTCACTTATGGTGGTTAAGCATGCGTGACGGCCCAGCTGGGCCACATCCTCCGGCCGGGCCGCATCTGGGTGTGACCGAGCATCTGACAGTCGACCGAGTGGACTTCGCCCGATCATACCAGTGTGACCGCATAACGGTGCGACCGCCCTCCCCCAAATGATGTCAGGCGGGCAACCGGTTGATGCGACGTCGGAACCAGCGACGACCGATATAGGCCGCCGCCACATCGGAAAATGCATAATCCGCGCCAGCGTCGAACGCGCACGGTCGGACGCCCGGGCAGGAGACAGCGCAACACCGGGAGACCTATCCGGCCGTTACCCGCGACCTATGGCCCGTAGATCGGCGCGGGTGCGATGATGCGATTGTCTCGGTCAGGCACACAGGCGAAGCTCGCCGGATCTTTCGGATCGCCGGAGCCCTGGTAGGCCGCGTGACGCGGGTAGTCGCAGAGCGGCCGTTGCAACGCGATCCCCTGCGCCGGTACGTCATTGACATATTTCGTGGCGATGATCTGGCTCGGCGCGATGCCGTTCTCCACCCAGTTCGTCAAGGCCGCCAGCGCATCATCGTTCGGATCACCCGGCTTGGGCACGGTGGTCTGGTCCTGGCCGCCGAATACATTCGGTCCTGGCCCGCCGCTGCAGTGCCACATGCCGGGGGCCATGAACAGGCGCGCGTAGTCCGCCAGCCGCGCACCATCGGCCCGCCGCAGCGCGCGCCAGTAGTCGACCGCCGCGTAGCCCGGGATCAGCGGGTCAGCCCAACCCTGATACAACACCAGCTTGCCGCCGTTGGCGTTGAACTGGCTCAGATCGGCGCTGGTGGCATTCAGTGCCTGGGCGAATGTCATGTCGCCGACCGGCGTCGTGTCTATGGCCCGGATTTCGCTGGACCGCATGGCGATAGGTTCGGCGGGATCGGCGAAGAAGTCCTGCCATGTCCAATCCGGCCCCAATGCCCAGAAGATCAGCCCGTCGAACTGTGGCTCGGTCCCTGACTGACCCCAGACCAGGCCCAGGTTACCGAACGGGTTGGCCGCGGTCAGGGGAACCGGCGTTTCGCTGCTGCGCAGGAAGCCAGGCTGAAGCTGACGCCCGCGATCGTCCACCGGCCCATGCCAGATCGCGTCCATGGCCGCCGCCTGCCCCGAGGCCAGGCAGGTGCACGAGGCCGCGTTCGGATCGGTGCAAGGCACGTCCGTCGCCGCACCGGTGCATTGCAAGATCGCGGCATCGAAACGGCAGGCGGCCGGCTGTGTCAGGAAGCCCTCATTGGCCAGGCCGCCGTCCCGACCCCCGCATTTCCCCAGCACGGCCTTGTTGATCAGCGACAGCGCGGGCACGGTCAGCAGGCTGGACGTCGAGGCATGGGTCCACGCGTATGGCCAGGATCCAGACATGTGTAGATGCGTGCGATCATACGCCGGGGCACCGGCCAGGATCCCTTCATAGTCGGTGGGGAAGCGTTGCGCCTCCATCAGTGACTGTTGGCCGCCTGTTGAACAGCCGGCGAAATAAGCGTGGTGCTGTGGCTGGCCGTAGTAGGCGGCAACCACCTGTTTGGCCGCCACCGTCATCAGATGCGTGGCGCGATAGCCAAAGTCCTTGATCGAGTCCGGGTGTCCGTTCAATCCGGCAGGCGGGCCGCCGAACCCGGTACGCCCACCGCAATACAGCGAGTTGCATCGGTACAGCACGCCGGTGCCCATGTCCGTGTTGGCGACCGCATAGCCCTGCTGCAGGCCACCGGCGAGGGCGGCTGTGCTGATGGCGCCTGCGAAGCCGCCGTTACCGGTGCCCAGGTAGCGGCCGTTCCAGCCGACCTCTGGCAGCCAGACCTCGACCAGGATCTGTGACTGGCTGGGATCTCCGGTTGAGGAGATGTCCAGTGCGACCCGGCAGAACGGCGGCAGGCCGGTGATCGGCGTGGTGGATCCGGCCGGCGTGTAGCTGCCCGAGGTGATGTCCTGCACGGTTGCCGGTCCAACCGCTGCGGCACCGTCATCGAGTTGCAGCGAGAGCGAACTGGCGAGATCGGAACAGGAGCCTGCCAGCGCCGGCGTAGACCATAGGCCCAACGCGATCAGACAGCCGACCACCGCGGCAACGGACCGGCTAACAGCGGAATGGCGAACAGCGGAGTGGCGAAGGCGGCTTGAGACAAACTTGGGTGGACTTCCAGTCTGCGCCTGGCGGGACATGTTGACCATCCTCCTTTATCTTTCTCGGGAGTTACGCACGCTTAACATTTGGTTGTCGAGTTCCCTCCAATCACACTCTTGTGCGGGTTGCCCTGGGTTCAAGATCAGGTTCCGTCGCATCGAAACGTGCAGATCAACTGCTTCGATATAGTATCAATTGGCTAAGTAACGTCAGGCGGCCAGCAAATGCAGGGTTTTGCTTGATCGCGTGGTTCCCGCGCGCCAACCGTTTCGATTCAGTGCGATCGGACGCCTGTACCGCGCCTCAAAGCAGCGAGATAGACCACAGCCGGTTTTGAAGTATCCGGTGACGCGCCGAAGCACGGACGCTGCGCGTCTTGCGATCGGTTACCTGGCACGGCCGGATCAGGAGGTTAGAGCATGATCACGCTGAGCGGAACGTTCAAAGCGTGTGAATCATCCGATCAAACAAAGGGATAGAGCATTTTCGGTCTGCACAGTCAGGCTGAAAATGCTCTAGAGCACGCTAGCCTGAGGTTGACTGATAGCCTGCCGCGCTGAGGTAACGGGCACATTCATCTGGCTTGAACTCATCGAGCAACGCGCCGAGAGCGGCATCGACGTCTTCGATGCTGCGGGCATCGGCCTTGCGCAGCAGGGCCTTGATCTTGGCGAACACCTGCTCGATCGGGTTCAGATCAGGGCTGTAAGCGGGCAGGAACAGCAGCAGCGCACCGGCGGCACGAATGGCTGCACGGATCGCCTGGCGCTTATGGCTGCTGAGGTTGTCCATGATGACGACATCGCCTGGCCGTAGCGTTGGCACCAGGAACTGCGTGACCCAGGCGAGGAAGCTGATGGCGTTGATCGGCTGTCTCAGCACGCACGGTGCGACGATGCCGTCGCAGCGCAATGCGGCGACGAAGGTCAATGTCTTCCAGTGCCCGTATGGCACCTTGGCGATCAGGCGCTCCCCGCGGGGGCAGCGCCCGTGCGTGCGGGTCATGTTGGTCTTCACCCCGTCGATCGCCTCTTCGGCGCTCAACCATCGATGAAGACCAGACGCTTGGGGTTAATCTTGTCCTGATGTTGTCGCCACTGGCGGCGGCGACGCGCGACATCGGGCCGGTCTTGCTCGCTGGCGCGTAGGCTTTTTTTTTAAGCTGAGCCCAGTATCGGCGACGATACTCCAGACAGCGAACGAACTGCCCTTGGCACCACGCGCCTGCAGTTCCGCCGCCAGCGCGCGCAGCGTGAGATCGGGTTTCTCGGCCAACCGCGCGGTGATCCAACGGCGGTGCGCCTCCAGCGTAAACGCCCGCGTGCCCCCCATCGGCTTCGCCTTCGGACTGCCGGTCTCGCGTGCCCGTCTGGCCCAGCGTAGCGCCGTCGACTCGCCGATGCTGAAGTGTTTTGCCGCTTCGCGGCCACTCATGCCTGTTGTCATCGCAGTGACAACGCGCTCACGCAGATCCAGCGAATAGGGACGACCCATCGATGCTGGCCTCCAGGTCCAGCCAGCATCTTGAATCAGACTTCACGCCCGTTGCCACCTCACAAGAGAGTCAACCTCAGGCTAGCGTGCTCTAAATCCTTCCTCTGAGGGACCGATTCACGTCTGAGGTTGGCTCAACCTCAGACAATCGCGCTTTAGCGCGGCCGGATCAGGACGTAGTGCATCGTGAAGTTAAACTCCAATGCGTCCTTGCTGCCGTAAGGCAATGGCGGAAGCTGCTGATCCCGGAACAATGCCAGCAAAGCCAGGTCCAGCCACATCGACCCCGACTTGCCGATCAACTCGACCGTCCGCACCCGTCCGTTCGGCGAAGCGACGACCCGCACCTCCGCATCGCCTTCTTCGCCCTGCCGCCGAGCCTCGTTCGGGTAATAGGCGTGCTGCGCGACCCAGTTGCTCAGCGCATTGCGCCAATCCGCCCCCTGCGCCTCCTTGTCGTGCTTTGACAATGGCGTGTTGTCGGCCGCCCCCCGCGCCGCTGGTCCCAGCGACATGTCGATGGTGCCGGGAATATGCGGCCGCGACCGAAGCCGACCCGGCGATGACGAAGCGGTCAATGGCGTCCCGAAGCTGTAGTTCATCGGCGCTGGGAAAGCCGGAGGTTTCGGCGGCTTGGGAAGGCTGGCAGGCGGCTGGATGGGCGGCGGCTTCGGCACCGAACCGGGCTGCGCCGGGGGTGGCACGGGCAGCGGTTCCGGCTCCATTTTTGGCAGCGGCGGGGGTTGCGGCTTCGCCGCGGGCGGCGAGGGCGCTGGCGGTTGCGGCTCCGTCGTCACCGGCGGGGGCGGCGCGGCCACCGGTGGTGGCACCGGTTTCGCTGGCCGGGTCGGCGGTGGGGACGGAGGCGGTTCGACAGGCGGCAACGGCAAAGCGACAGGCGGCGATGGCGGGGCCGGCGCGCCGGGCGGCGTCGCCTGCAACGACGGGTTTGGCAAGGTCGGACCTTGCTTCCGCCCGGTGTCGAACAGCATCGTCACTGCGGACGGCGGCGGCAGTTGTTCCGGCTTCTCCTCGCGCCGGATCGTCACCAACAACAGCAGGACCACCACGACGTGGATCAGCAGCGAGATCAGCCAGGCCAGGCGGATCCGCCACCGCCGGGGGCGCCGCGGCAGACCTGAGAGCGCTTCGGTCCGCCGCGATCCGCTCAGCGGCATAGCCAGGATCCTATCGGTGCCTCAGCAGAAACACGCCCTGCTCGCCAAACAGGTTGGCCAGCCGAGAGGCCCGGCGCCACGGTTTCCGCCGGCCGCCTTCATCGGTCGCGAGCCACCGTTCCACCACGTAACCTTCTTCCTCGCACAGGAAAAAGAAGTCGCGGATCGTGCATGGGTGGATGTTGGGGGTTTCGTGCCACGGCCGGTCCCAGGTCGCGGTCATCGGCATCCGGCCAGTGGACAGCAACTGCCAGCGCACCAGCCAATGCCCAAAATTCGGAAAACTGACAACCGCGCGGGTACCGATCCGCAGCATCTGCCGCAGCACCGCGCGCGGCCGTTCCACCGCCTGCAGGGCGCGCGACAACACGACATAGTCGAACGCGCCGTCGGGATAGTGGGCCAGATCGAAATCGGCGTCGCCATGCATCACCGGCAGCCCGTGTGCGATCGCCCGCGTGACCTCGGCCATGTCGATCTCGATGCCGCGCGCATCGCAGCCCTTGGTCTGGAACAGATGGTCGATCAACGTCCCGTCGCCGCAACCGATGTCCAGCACCCGGGCGCGCGGGGCGATCATGTCGGCGATCACCGCCAGGTCGACCCGCATGTTCTTGGTCAGGAAGCGAACCGGATCGAGCGTGCTCATGCCCAGACGCTCACTGCTCGATGCTCAAGGGTCCGTGCTCATTCTGCCGTGCTCAGCCCCGCATGAACCGCGCAGCCGCGCAGGAACCCGGCCAGGGTGCGGTGAAAGTCCGGCTCGTCCAGCAGAAACGCGTCGTGGCCCTTGTCGGTCGGGAACTCGACGAACGACACGTTGGCCCCCGCCCGGTTCAGCGCCCTGGCCACCGACCGGCTTTCGCTGGTGGGAAACAGCCAGTCGGAGGTGAACGAGGCCAGCAGGAACCGCGTCGCGGTGCCCTTGAACCCGGTCGCCAGGTCACCGTCGCAATCCGCTCCCAGGTCGAAGTAATCCATCGCCCGGGTGATGGTCAGGTAGCTGTTGGCATCGAACCGCTGCACGAAGGTGCTGCCCTGATGGCGCAGATAGCTCTCGACCTCGAACATCTCGCCGAACAGGCTGATCGCCTCGGTATGGTCCTTCGGCGCGTTCTGCAGGCGACGGCCAAACTTGCGGGTCAGCGCCTCCTCGGACAGATAGGTGATGTGCGCGCACATCCGCGCCACCGCCAGCCCGCGCGCCGGGATCCGGCCGCTGCGCCAGTACTGACCGTTCTGCCAGTCCGGATCGGCGAAGATCGCCTGGCGTCCGACCTCGTGGAAGGCGATGTTCTGCGCCGAGTGATAGGATGCGGTGGCGATCGGCACCGCCGCGAACACCGCATCCGGATACAGCGCCGCCCATTGCAGCACCTGCATGCCGCCCATCGAGCCGCCAAGCACCGCGAAAAGCCGCTCGATGCCCAGATGCGCGATCAGGCGCTTTTGCGCTCGCACCATGTCGCGAATGGTGATGGGGGGAAAATCGGTTCCCCACGGCTCGTCGATCAGCGTACCGTCCGCCAGCTCTCGATTAGCCAGCGGCCCAGTGCTACCCATGCAGCCGCCCAGGACGTTGGGGCAGATGACGAACAGCCGGCTGGTGTCCACCGGGCAGCCTGGGCCTACTACGGTATCCCACCAACCCGGCTTGCCGGTGACTGGATTTGGCTCCGCCACATACTGGTCAAGCGTCAGCGCATGGCAGATCAGCACGGCGTTCGACCGGTCAGCGTTCAGGGTGCCATAGGTGCGGTACGCGATCGTGTGGCGCCGCAGCGTCGTGCCGCATTCCAGCGTGATGCCATCGTCGAAGGTGACGTGACTGTGGCGAAAGGCATCGACCGGATCGGTACGGGCAGCTGGCTGGTCCATCGCGCCGCCTGCATAGGACCTGCCGCGGTCGCCCGCAACGGGTCGCCTAGCAAGGCCGCGGATGGGTTTGCAGACCGATGCGCATCCGCTAAGTCTTGCCGCTCATTTCGGCGAGCAAGATGTCCAGTCCCGTTTCCACCGCAGCAGATGCACCCGCCGCACCGCCGGCCGCCACCAGCGGGTCTGACGCCGCACCACTGGATGGTTGGCGTCGCGGCGGCCTGCCGGCGCTGCGCTCCGAGCTCGACCGGATCGACGACGCGGTGCACGATTTGCTGATGCAGCGCGCCGAGATCGTCGAACAGGTGGCGCGCTCCGGCAAGCCGGCGGCGTTCCGGCCCGGGCGCGAAGCCTCGATCATCCGTCGTTTGCTGACGCGTCACCACGGCGCGCTACCGCCGGTCGCCGTGGTTCGCATGTGGCGAGAGCTGCTGGCCGGCACCACGTCGATGCAGGGCCGGTTCTCGCTTGCGGTCGGGGATCCCGATCCGGGCACGAAGCTGACCCATCTGGCGCGGGAGCATTTCGGCGTGCTGACGCCGCTGCTGAACTGCTCCGGCGCCGACCAGGCGCTGGCCGCGGTCAGTCAGGGCGACGCGTCGGTCGCCGTGCTGCCATACCCGTCGGACCGCGAAACCTGGTGGGTCGCCCTGCTGCGGCGTGAACCGCGGCTGCACGTCATCGCCCGCTTGCCGTTCTGGCAGCCACGCCCGGCGGGCGTTTCGACCGCACAGGCGCTGGTCGTCGCCGCCACCCCGCCGGACGCCAGCGAGCAGGATCAGTCGCTGCTCGGCCTGGAATGCGACCCCGACGTCAACGCGACGCAGCTGTCCCAGGCGCTGGCGGCGTTGCAGCCGCGAACCCTGCTAGTTGTCCGCCCCCAGGGTGCGCCGATGGTCATCGCCCTGGTCGAGATCCCCGGCGCACTGTCATACGACGATCCCCGGCTCGGTCACCTTCATCCCCTGCTGCGCCGGCCCATCGTGCTCGGCAGCTATGCGGTGCCGATCGCGGGTCCCGCCCAATGACCGGTCCCCTGCCCCGCCCCGAGATCCTGACGATCGACCCCTATGTCGCTGGCGAGTCGGAACTGCCGGGCGCCAACCGCACGGTGAAACTGTCGTCGAACGAGGGCGCGTTCGGCGTGCCACCCGCCGCCCGGGCGGCGATCACGCAGGCCGCCGCGGAATCCTATCGCTATCCGGACGGCGGTGCGAACAAGCTGCGCGTGGCGATCGGCGAAAGATGGGGTCTGGATCCCGAACGCATCGTGTGCGGCGCCGGATCGGACGACCTGTTGTATCAGTTCTGCCTTTCCTATGGCGGCCCCGGACGCGACATCATCATGTCGGCGCACGGTTTCTCGATCTATGAGATCGCCGGGACCTATGCCGGCAGCCGGGTGATCAAGGTCCCCGAACGCAACCTGACCGCCGATCTGGACGCGATGCTGGCCGCGGTCTCGCCCGCCACGCGTCTGATCTTCCTGGCCAACCCGAACAATCCGACCGGTTCGATGGTCCCTTCCGAGGCGCTCACCCGGTTCCGCTCGGCCCTGCCGCCCGAGGTGCTGCTGGTGCTCGATTCCGCCTACGCCGAATACGTCACCCATCCGGACTACGATGTCGGCGTCAAGCTGGTGGACGCCACCGACAACACCGTCATGACGCGGACGTTTTCGAAGATCTTCGGCCTGGGTGGCATGCGCATCGGCTGGTGCTACGCGCCACCGGCGGTGGTCGATGTGCTGAACCGGGTGCGCGGCCCGTTCAACGTGTCGGTCGCGGCGCAGGCCGCCGCCATCGCCGCGCTGGGCGAACCTGGCTGGGTAGAGACAGGCTGCGCCCACAACGCCGAGTATCGCCCGAAGCTGGCCGCCGGGATCGAGGCCGCCGGCCTGAAGGTCTGGCCCAGTCAGGGCAACTTCGTCCTGGTGGACCTGAAAACGCCGCAGGCCGCGAACGCCGCCGATGCGTTCCTGCGGACCAACGGCATCATCGTGCGCAAGGTCGGCGGTTACGGACTGCCGCATTGCCTGCGCGTGACCGTGGGAACCGCCGAGGAAGTCGGTCTGGTGGTCGATGCCTTCGCGGAATTCGTGCGGCAATCCCGTGGCTGATCCCGTCTTCAGGCGACTGGCCCTTCTGGGGGTCGGGCTGATCGGATCGTCGGTCGCCCGCATCGCCCGCCAGCGCGGCGACATCGCCGCCGAGATCATCGTCAACGCCCGCACCCAGAAGACACTCGACCGGGTCATGCAGCTTGGCATCGCCGACCGGGCCGAACTTGATCCCGCCAAGGCGGTGGTGGGCGCGGACTGCGTGATGTTGTGCGCGCCAGTCGGTGCCTTCGCCGACCTCGCCGCCCGCATCGCCCCGCATCTGGCACCGGGTGCGGTGCTGACCGACGTGGGATCGACCAAGCAGTCGGTGATCCGCGACGTCGGGCCGCTGGTGCCGGACGGCGTGCATTTCGTGCCGGCACATCCGATTGCCGGCACCGAACACTCCGGACCCGATTCCGGCTTCGTCGAGCTGTTCGAAGGTCGATGGACACTGCTGACCCCGGTGGCCGGCACCGATGAGGCAGCGATCGCCAAGGTCGAGACGCTGTGGCAGCGGTGCGGCGCGCAGACCGAGCGGATGGAGCCCAGCCATCACGATCGGGTGCTGGCGATCGTGTCGCATCTGCCGCATCTGATAGCCTTCACGATCTGCGGCACGGCGGATGATCTGGCCGACGAAAGCCGCCAGGAGGTGGTGAACTTCGCCGCCTCCGGCTTCCGCGACTTCACCCGCATCGCCGCGTCCGACCCGGTGATGTGGCGGGACATTTTCCTCAACAACCGCGAGGCGCTGCTGGAGATGCTGCAACGCTTCATGGAGGACGCGCAGGCGATGGCCCGCGCGGTGCGTTGGGGCGACACGGCCTACATCGAGGACAAGGTCGAACGCGGCCGGAAGATCCGCCGCAGCCTGATCGAGCGGAAACAGGCTTAGGGGTTGCTGTTGACGCTATCTCACGTCGGATGTCGTTTTTCGATCCTGAGCGGCCCTGATCCCTCTTCACGAGCGCGCGTGGGTCCTGCGTCAGGTGCGGGATGCACTTGTCCATTTTCTCATTTGACGGTCAAAATGTCCGTGTAGCCGTCGGCAGCCTGAAGATTAGCGACGGAGCGGCCCTGTCGTTGGTGGGTTTGGCGGATCGGCGCCTCTGCCGGACCAGGTACTACCAACGTCGCAAATGGGACAACGCCACGTACTATTGCCTGACCACCAAGAGACGGAAGATAGCGATGCGACTCAGGCCAACACAGTGATGGCCGGCGTGGAGAAGCACCATGACTTGGTGCGGCAACTAGAGAAGGACTCGCTTCACAACATCGTACTGCTGAAGTGCTTGGCGGCCTTCCCGAACAATGTGAGGGCTCACCAGGTCGTAGACGGTGAGCGCGTTGCCACACTCTTGCTTCTGAATGCAGCGGTTAGCCCGAGCTTCCCTTTTGCCATCACGATAAATCGGCGGAGGTCTGGGAAAAACTGAGCGAAGCCGTCTGACAACGTAGCCATGTAATAACGCGCCTGTGACTTGTACTCGGAAGCCATATCTGCTCCCGTCTACCCCATGTATATCGAAGCCGTTCCGAACCGCACCTCGCCGCCCGCGATCCTCCTGCGCGAGAGCTACCGCCACCAGGGCAAGGTCCGCAAACGCACACTCTGCAACCTCTCAGACTGGTCTCCGACCCACGTTGAGGGCCTCCGCGGCGTGCTCAAAGGCGGCACCGTCATCCCCGCCGGGCAGCACGCCTTGACCGTCACCCGCTCGCTTCCGCATGGGCATGTCGCCGCCGCTCTCGGCACCGCCCGCAAGATCGGCCTCGACCGCATCCTCGGCCCGGACGGCAATCGCTGCCGCGATCTTGTCCTCGCGATGCTGATCGGCCGCATCCTCGACCCCGTGTCCAAGCTTGCCGCCGCTCGCGCGCTCTCGCCCGCCACGGCGTCCTCCAGCCTCGGCGAAGCACTCGGCCTCGGCGCGGTTGACGATGATGAACTCTATGCCGCACTCGATTGGTTGTTGGTGCGCCAGCCCGCCATCGAAGCCAGCTTGGCCAAGCGCCATCTCGGCAACGGCACCCTCGTGCTCTACGACGTCTCGTCGAGCTACATGGAAGGGCGCTGCTGTCCGCTGGCCAAGCGTGGCTACAGCCGTGACGGCAAAAAAGGCACGCTCCAGATCGTCTATGGCCTGCTCTGCGCGTCCGACGGCTGCCCCGTGGCCATCGAGGTGTTCGACGGCAACACCGGCGATCCGACCACCCTGGCACCACAGATCGAGAAGCTGAAGCAGCGCTTCGGTCTCGACCACGTGGTGCTAGTCGGCGACCGCGGCATGATCACCCAGGCGCGCATCACCGCCGACATCAAATCTGCCGGCCTGGACTGGATCACCGCGCTGCGCGCTCCGGCAATCAAAGATTTGCTGAACAGCGGCGCTTTGCAACTCACGCTGTTCGATCAGCGCGACATGGCCTCCATCACATCGCCCGATTTTCCCGGTGAGCGGCTGGTGGTCTGCCGCAATCCCGATCTTGCCGCCGAGCGCAGCCGCAAGCGCGAAGACCTGCTGGGCACCACCGAGACGGACCTCACCCGCATCAAAACCGCGGTCGAGCGCAAGCGCAACCCGCTGCGCGGCACCACCGAGATCGCGCTTGCGGTCGGCGCGGTGCTCAACACCTACAAAATGAAAAAGCATTTCGACCTGAATATCACCGACACCGCTTTCAGCTTCGCAAGAAAGACCGCCGAAATTGCCGCCGAGGCGGCAACCGACGGGCTTTATGTCGTGCGCACCAGCCTGCTTGAGCAGACCCTCGGTGATGCAGATACAGTGCGCAGCTATAAATCCCTGGCCCGGGTGGAGCGGGCCTTCCGCTGCATCAAGACGGTCGATCTGAACGTGCGGCCGGTCTATCATTGGCTGGAGGGACGGGTGCGGGCACACGTGCTGCTGTGCATGTTGGCCTATTATCTGCAATGGCACATGCGCCAGTGCCTGGCGCCGATGCTGTTCGATGACACCAACAAAGCGGAGGCCGAAGCCTTGCGCAGCAGCGTGGTGGCGCAGGCGCAGCGTTCAAAAGCCGCGGTCAGGAAGCAGACGACCGGCGTGACACCGGACGGTCTGCCGGTGCATAGCTTCCGCACGCTGCTGGCCGATCTGGCGACAGTGGCGCGCAATACCATCGTCACCGCGATCAACCCGCTGTATCCGATTATCGTGGTGACCCGGCCAACGCCGGTGCAGCAGAAGGCGTTCGATCTGCTGCACGTCCCAGCGTAGCCAGTGGCGGGTGGTCGCAATGGTATTTTATGCAATACTATCAATAAATGATGTGAAACCGAAGAAGGAAGATGGGGTTAGCGCTTACGACTTAGAGACATACCCGTCAGCTAATTGGGTCGCTCTCATCTCCAGTGGCCACCGCAGCTTGACCGACCACCTGTTCGATTTCGTGCCGAAGGACGTCGGCATGGTATTCAAGCTTGCGGCTGATGCGGATAGGGAGGTAATGGCCGCGCGATACAGAACCGAAGGTGCTGCCTGTTTCCTCTCCTATACATGCAATCTTCGCTTTTGCCGTGACAAGCGTGTGTGCGTTACGCGCGCGCCCGACGAAGCTGCGCTGGACATGTTCGAGGGCCAAGGGCATGCGCGAGCCTGGCTTCAACCGCTTCTCTCGTCAGATCGCGCGTTTGACTGCATTGTCCAAGTGAACGGACGCACGAACTCTGTTTGTTTTGCGTTCGAGAATTATGGAAGGGTCTGGGAGGTGGGTGGAGTCTTCACGCCCATAAATTCGCGGGGGCGCGGCCTCGCACGACGGACGGTCCAGACTGCGCTGGCAGTACTCCGCGAACGTGGGTTGATACCACGCTATCAAGTCAGCGCCGATAACAAAGCTTCTATCGCGCTTGCTAACGGCATCGGGTTGCAACGCTTCCTGAGGTTGACGCACCATTTGCGCCGTCCGGTCGAATCCACCACCACATCCTTCATGCCGTAACTGGCGCTAGCCGACTTCCCGCGATTCCTTCGCAGGTCGCCCCGAGTGCCCGTGTCCAACGAAGGGAAGTGGCGCTACCTGGCCGTCAAAAATCGGTGCAAGATGGTTAACCAAAACTCTTTGAGAATGCGAGCTGAGGTGAGACGGTGCTGACGGTCTGGGGACGGCGAAGTTCGTTCAACGTACAGAAGGTGCTGTGGCTGATAGGTGAACTGGGCCTGACACACGAGCACGTTCCCGCGGGCGGCGATTTCGGCGGTCTGGACACGCCGGAGTTTCTCGCCATGAACCCACACGGGCATGTGCCCGTCATCCGTGACGCCGACGTCGTGGTCTGGGAAAGCCATGCCATACTGCGCTATCTCGCAGCGACGTACGGCCGAGGCCGGTTCTGGTCGGACAATCCGGCCGAGCGGTCGCAAGCCGATCGCTGGATGGACTGGTCGCAGGCCAGCTTGCAGCCCGACTTCCTGATGGGCGTGTTTTGGGGTTTCTATCGCACGCCGGAGCACCTGCGCGACATGCGCGCGGTCGAAGTCAACGTCGCCCGCTGCGCCACGCACATGTGGTTGCTGGACCAAGCGCTTGCGCGCCGGCCCTACCTGGGCGGTGAAGTGCTGAGTTTGGCTGACATCCCAGCGGGTACCGCGCTGTACCGCTACTATGGTCTAGACATCGAGCGACCGGAGGTCCGGAATGTCGAAGCCTGGTACGCCCGCGTGCAAGAGCGTCCCGCTTACCGTGAATACGTCATGGTCCCATTCGAGGACCTCAAGGCAAGGCTGGAGTATTGAGAATGCCGGATCCTTCTCTGATCGGCTCCATACTCGTCGTCCACTGGCTTCTCACGATGACGCCTGGCGTCAACACCGTGCTCGTCGCGCAGACTGCTGTCGCAAGCGGACGAGTCAACGCTTTCGCGGTGATCGCCGGCATCTGCGCGAGCGGCGCCATTTGGGTCACCAGCGCCGCCCTGGGCCTAAAGGCCGTGTTCCTGGCCTTTCCATGGCTTTACGCTTTCGTCTCCTACGCGGGCGCCGCCTACCTGATCTGGCTCGGGGCCAAACTACTCCGCGCGAAGCCCAAGCCCATGGAAGGTCAGGCCGCCGTCTCCGTCCCGCAGCGTTTGACCGTGAGCTTCGCGCGGGGGTTCATATCGAACATCACCAACCCCAAAACCCTGGTCTACTTCTCCAGCGTGTTCGGCACTTTCATGCCGCCGGATGCAGGCCCCGCTACCGTAATTGCTGTCGTGCTGGTCACCTGGTTCTGCAACTTCGGCTGGTACGGGGGCCTTTCGTTCTTGCTGTCGGGCAACGCTGCCAGAAGGCTGTATGGCCGCCTGACACGGACGATCAATCGTGTGGCCGGGCTGGCCATGATCCTGTTCGGTCTGCGGGTGGCAATTGTTCGCCCGCAGTAGCAGCCCTCAAGGTCGGCTGGTATCGAAACGCCACGTCTCACTACGCGCAGATCTTGAATCCGCCGAAACTGGAAACTTGCCCTTTCCGCCGACCCGGCGTCACACTCCCTGCCCTGACAGCAACCGCAAGGAGACGCGCCATGACCGTCAAGAGCAAAGGCTATCTACGCCACGTCGCATTAAGCGTCGCCGATCCGTGGGAGACAGCGGAATACTACAAGCAGACCGTCGGCCTTGAGGAAGTATCGGAACTCGACGGCCCGCTGGCGGAAGGGGTGTTCCTGACCGATGGCGTCGTCAACTTGGCGATCCTGCACTTCAAGTCTGACGAAGCCTCCCAAGGCACCGGCGTCGACTTCGTCGGCCTGCATCACATCGGCTTCTGGGTGGACGACGTGGTCGTATCGGGCCAGCAGGCGCGGGCCGCCGGCGGCACATGGATCATGGGTGACCCGAACAATCCCGACGGCTATGAGGTCAAGCATACCGACCTGTCCGGCATCATCTTCGACATCGCCGCGCACGGCTGGGCCGGATCGCAGAAGCGCCCCGGTGAGGCGGAGAACGAGACCCACCCCAACCCTCGCCGCCGCCTGGCGAAGTTCGATGAGCGGCGCGAGGCAGCCCGCCGGAAGATCGAGGCCAACAAGATGGCGGAAGCGGTCTGAATCGATCTTTTCTGGAGCGCTTTCGGGCCGACCGGACGCGGTCAGCGCGGTGCGGCTCATTGTTTTCAAGAGTAGTTTTATCAGCCAGACCTTTCCGGTGAGGCTGATGTTGCTCCGGGCCGGCGCTTCGCTTTTCCGGCACCAGAGCAGCGGTCGTCCCGACACGATCGCTGCTTGCCGTCTTGCTGAAATCGAACCGAGGCTGGGATTTGTTCGCCGGCAAACAAGCAAGTATTGAAACACGAAGAAATACGGAGGAACACAAAGCGCCACGGAGCAGGAAAAAAAAGCACCCGACCAGCTGGCAGGGCAGATCCGGTCAGATGATCATGAACTGTTTAAGATGCTCGCTTGTTCCCAAAGCTGGGGCCACCGCATCGCTTCGCATGCGCTCGGCGTCCTGGTAGGTCCGGGTGTGAACCCAGTCGTTCGGCGTACCAACCTAGTATCCTGTCCCGCAAACACCAACTAAGAACGACCAGTGGGTTGGATGCGGGGAGAATTGCTTTGGGACGGCCGATCAAGCGACTGCATGCGCAGCCCGGCGCCGTCAAAGAGCTTGAACGCCGATCGCGCTCGGCAACCGTCGATGTACGGGATCGCGAGCGTGCCGACATCATCCTGCTTCGGCTCGACGGTGTCGGGGTTGAAGCCGTCGCCGCACAGCTGAAAACGACGTCCAAGCGCGTCTCGACGTGGTCGAGGCGGTTTGAAGTGTCCGGCCTTGAGGGGCTGGCGGACAGGCCGGGTCGCGGTCGCAAGGCTTCGATCCCGGAGGCGAAGGTGTCGCGTGTGCTGACCGAAGCGACCCGTCCGCCCAAGGGCAAGCGACGCTGGAGCGTCCGGTCGATGAGCCGTCACGCTGGCATCTCGGCGAGTTCGGTCCAGCGCCTCTGGTCGAAGAACGACCTCAAGCCGCATCGTCTGCAGACCTTCAAGCTCTCGAACGATCTGAAATTCGAGGCGAAGTTCTGGGACGTGATCGGGCTGTATCTCAATCCGCCGGCGAAGGCGCTGGTGCTGTGCTGCGACGAGAAAAGCCCGTGCCAAGCGCTCGAACGCACGCAACCTGGCCTCCCGCTGGCGCCGAAGCGCCCGCCCACGATGACGCACGACGATGTCAGGCATGGCACGATCACCTTGTTCGCGGCCCTCAGCCAGTTGACCGGCAAACTGATCACCCGCACCGAGGCGGCCCACACCCATGTCGAATGGCTGGGTTTGCTCAAGCAGATCGACCGTGAGACGCCACGCGACGTCGACCTGCATCTGATCGCGGACAACGACGCCACCCACAAACACCCCACCGTGCGGGAATGGCTGGCGAAGCATCCGCGCTTGCACATGCATTTCACGCCGACCTCGTCCTCGTGGCTCAATCTGGTCGAGCGCTTTTTCGCCGACCTGACCGGCGATGTCGTCCGGGCTGGCAGCTTCACGTCGGTCAACGAACTGGTCCGTGACATCGAAGCCTACCTTGCCGTGCGCAATGCCGATCCGAAGCCATACGTGTGGCGAGCCGCGGGCGCCGAGATCCTCGCCAAAATCAAACGCGCACGCCGCGCGCTTACCGAAGCCGCAGCCGGGTGAGTTCTTGGTCAGCAATTGAGAATCGGCACACTAGGCGCTTCGCAGTCAGCTGGTCTGATGTCCAACTTCGGCACGATGACCAAGCCGTTCCACGCCGGCAAGGCGGCGCACGCCGGGGTCATGGCCGCCCGTCTGGCCGAAGCAGGATTCACCGCCAACACCGATGCGTTGGAGCATCCGCAGGGCTTTTTGCACGCCATCTCCCCCACCGGAACCGAAGATCGGACAAGCGAAAACAAGGCCGGCGGCGATTGGGCGATCCTCTCGCAGGGCCTGGGCATCAAGAAATACCCCACTTGCTACTGCACCCACCGCGCCATCGACTCCATGCTGGACCTGGTCAACAGCAGCTCGGTCCGAGCTGACACTGTCGACAAGATCGCAGTCAACATCAGCGATTATTTCTCCACCGTGCTGCGCAACCACCGACCCGATACCGGCCTGGCGGCCAAGTTCAGCATCGAGTTCTGCCTGGCTAGCGGCATCATCGTCCAGCGTGTCGGACCGCGGGAGCTGACGGATCAGTTCGTCCAGCGCCCAGACATTCAGGCGCTGATGAAGAAGGTGGAGATCATTACGACATCAACCTACGATCCGGAGCTTCCGGGCGCCGCCCCGCATGACCAGGTGACCGTGCGGCTGGCCGGTGGGCAGACTCTGGAAGGCGAGCCGGTCGCCCGCGCCACCGGCCACCCGTCTCGACCACTGACCGACCAGCAGCTTTACGACAAGTTCGCGGATTGCCTGGATGCGGGCGATTCACCATTTCGGCCGACGTGCTGTTCAAGCGTCTTTCAGCTATCCAATCGATCAACGCGCGCGATCTTACCGCGCGAGTGTGACCACCCGGCCGGACTTGATCAACGTCAGTTCAACCAGGCGGATCCAGCGCCGGGTCCTGTTCGGATCGGCGCTCTCGGTCCCGTTCATCCGCACCACGCGTGCCGATACGATCAAGCTGCGTGTATCGCTCGACACGTCCCCCAGTCATGGCCGCACGTTATCAATCGCCGACTTCCTGAAAAAGCTGGCGGCGGCCTCGCAAGGCCAGATCGCGCCGCGACTGTTCGACAGTGGCCAGCTTTTTCCGGACCGGGACGTGATCAAGGCGATGGTTCTGGGACAAGTCGAGATGGCCGCGTAGGGAATCTGGCTGGTCTCGGCGTACGTTCCCGAGGCTGATCTTGGCCAGCTCCCGACGTTCTATGGCCAGCCGATCGAGGCGACGCACCGAGCGATCGACGGGATACCGGGGACGATGGTGAACGAGCAGGTCAGCAAGAAGCTCCATGTCAACATCCCCAGCCGCTGGCTCGATCTGGGCTTCACAAACTGGTATAGCACGCACCGGCCGCTCAAAGCCCTGTCCGATCTCAGGGGCCTGAAAATCCGCAACTCAGGCGGGTTTGCACAACCCTGGCGGGCGAGGTTCTTCGGCGCTGTCCCAACAATGACCGCTTGGCCGGACGTGCCGCTTGGGTTGTCTCAGGGCATGTTCGGCGCGCTACAGACTACCAACGAAAGTTGCGCCAGTGCAAAGCTATGGGATGCCGGGCTGCGGTACGGACTGATCGATCACCAGAACATGGGCGATTACATTCCCATGATCGGCGAAGCGTTCTGGAGCCAGTTGAACCCGGCGCTCAGGACCCTGGTCACCGATCTGTGGGCCGCCAACATCGGTATCTACCGAACCAATCTGGCCAACGCGCAGGCCAATGCTGAACGGGCGCTGAAGGCAAGCAACGTCAAATTGACGTTCGTCGCACCAGAGGTGTTGGTTGAACAACGCAGGCTGATGCTGACGCAGCAGGCCAAGGTCGCGCACGAGATGAAGATTTCGCCTGAAATTCTCGCCAGCGTCACCGAGGCGGTGGCTGCGCCCGACTGATGGTTTCGCCTCCCCGCGCAAGAGCCCTTAGAGCCTTTTTTGTCGGGCAGCTTTATCGGCTTGCTGACGCATTTAACGCCGATGCTGCGGCGTTGCCGGTTTATTCGGTCTCGGCGGCGGCCGGCTTGAACGCCATCGCAACGCCGTTCATACAGTACCGCAGACCGGTTGGCCGCGGCCCGTCAGGAAAGACGTGACCAAGATGGCCGCCACAATCCGCACAATGCACCTCCGTCCGGGTCATGAAAAGGCTGCGGTCCTCAGTTGTCGCGACCCCGCCTTCCAGGGGTCGGTAGAAGCTTGGCCAACCGGTGCCGCTTTCGAACTTTGTATCCGAGGCGAAAAGCGATTTACCGCATGCGGCACAGATGTAAGTGCCGGCCCGCTTCTCCGCGTTCAACGCGCTGGTGCCGGCGCGTTCGGTGCCGTGCTTGCGCAGCACCTGAAACTGCGCGGGGTCAAGGCGCTGGCGCCACTCTTCCTCCCGATGCGTGACCGGAAATGGTTCCGTCACAGTTTCATCGCCACCGAACAAGCGTTTCATCATGGTGCCCTCCGCCAAAACCCGATTTGAGCCTATCGCACATGCCAAGGTGATGGAACCAGCTGCACAAGGCGACAAGATATATCTTGTTGGACGTGATATATCTTGTATATGTCTTTTGGTCAGCGCATTCCGCGCTGACAGACAGGAGACACCCTAATGCGTCATCACAACGACCATCGCCATGAGCCGCGCCGCCACTGCCACGACCACGACCGCCACAGCATCGCCGAACGCCGTTTCGTGCGCGACCCGCTCGAGGCGGGGCAGCGGTTTGGCGGGCTGCATCGTCATCCGGGAGGTCATCATGGCGGGGGACGCCGGCGGCTTTTCGACCACGGCGATCTGCGCATTATCCTGCTGAGCATGATCGCGATTCGGCCAGCGCACGGCTACGACCTGATCAAGGCGCTGGAGGACCGAATGGGCGGCGGCTACAGCCCGAGTCCCGGCGTGATCTACCCTACGCTGACGATGCTGGAGGAACAGGGATTTGCCCTTGTCAGCGCCGCCGACGGGAAAAAGCTGTACCGGGCCACACCCGAAGGCGAGGCTTTCCTGCAGACCAACCGGGCGATGGTGGAGGCTATCCAAGCGCGCATCGACGGTGTCGCGCGAGAACGTGGCGCGGTGCCGGATCCACGGATCATTCGCGCGATCGAAAATCTCAAGACCGCGCTGCGCCTGCGTATGACCGGCGCCCCGATCTCGGCCGAACAGGCGCGCCAGATCGCCGCGGCGATCGATGCGGCGGCGGCGGCGGCCGAACAGGCGTAGCCTACTCTCGGCTGCTATCGGCTAGGCTGATGTCCGACCGCAGCAAGCGCGGGACGCGCGCCGTCCGCGACTCGGCGCGTGACGCGGATACTTCGAACGAACAGCGTATCGCGCTCTCTCTGGTGCGCGGTAGCAGGCCAAACCAAGGGGCTCCGACCATGAACCAGTTGCTTACCCACCTGCGGGCGGTCTTGCCGGATGATGCCGCCGGGGCAAGCCTGGTCGGACGGATCTGGCGGCCCGACCTGGCAGGACCCTCGGTGGTGGCGATCCGGCATGGCGCCATGCTGGATATATCCGCGAGTTTTCCAACAGTCAGCGATCTGTGCGAGGCGGCCGACCCAGCCGCCGCGTTGCATGGAACGCAAGGCGAAGCGATCGGCACGGTCGATGCCGCGCTTGCCAATACGCCCGCTGAAACGCGGGATCCCAGCCTACCGTGGCTGCTGGCGCCGCTGGATTTGCAGGCGGTCAAAGCGGCTGGGGTCACGTTCGCGGTTTCCATGCTGGAACGTGTGATCGAGGAGCGTGCTCGCGGTGATATCAACGCCGCCGGTGAAATCCGACGCGAGGTGGTCCGGCTGGTGGGGGATGATCTCGGCAAGCTGAAACCCGGTTCGGCCGAGGCGATGCGGCTAAAGCAGGTGCTGCTGGAGCAGGGCGCCTGGAGCCAGTATCTAGAGGTCGGCATCGGGCCTGATGCCGAGATCTTCACCAAGGCGCAGCCGATGGCCTCGGTCGGAACCGGAATGGACGCCGGCCTGCATCCAAATTCCTCCTGGAACAATCCAGAGCCCGAGGTGGTGCTGGCGGTCGCCTCGAACGGCCGGATCGTCGGTGCCACGCTGGGCAACGATGTCAATCTGAGGGATGTCGAGGGGCGGTCGGCGCTGCTGTTGGGCAAGGCCAAGGATAACAATGCGTCTTGTGCGATCGGGCCATTTCTGCGGCTGTTCGATGCCGGGTTCGGACTGAACGACATCCGTTCGACGACGGTCAGCCTGCGGGTGGAGGGTTCGGACGGGTTTGTGCTGAACGGGTCGTCCTCGATCGCGAACATCAGCCGCGACCCGGCCGAGCTGGTCGCGCAGATGGTCAACGCGCATCATCGCTATCCGGATGGGGCGGTGCTGTTCCTGGGAACGATGTTCGCGCCGGTTCAGGACCGCGAGATGCCAGGACAGGGATTTACCCACAAGTTCGGAGACATCGTCACGGTTTCCGCGCCAAAGCTGGGACGGCTGATCAACCGGATGATGCGCACGGACCAATGCGAGGCCTGGACCTTCGGGGTTGGCGCGTTGATGCGCAACCTGGGCCAGCGCGGATTGCTGAAATAGGGTCCGGATCGTGAGGATGCGCGCCGATGCGCCGGCTATACTGCAGCCCGCCGTCGCAGCAGATACTTGTTCAGCTTTTCGCTTCGCAGATCGGTCCTCAGCACCACAGGATCAACCGGCAAAAAAACCCATGGTATTGAAAATGGCCTTTCGCTTGAGTCCCGGTGCTGCCGCGGGTGCGGGCGGCGGCTACGCCGCGGCCTGTCGATCGTCGGCAGCAGGCGCCTTGATCGATACCCGCCAATGGATGCGATCCTGTTGCGGCGGATAGTCACCCGCTGCCTTGTGATATGAACAACGATTGTCCCAGATCACGATGTCACCGACCCGCCACTTGTGCCGATACTCGCCGTCCGGCTGGATCATGCGGGCAGCCAGTTCGTCGATCAGGTCGTTACTCTCGTCCGCTTCGGCTCCCTCGATGAACATGATCTTGCCCGGGTCGAAATAGAGCGACTTGCGCGCGGTCTCTGGATGGATGCGAACGAGCGGATGCAAGGCCGGCGCGACGCGGCGGTCCTCGGGCTCGAGTAGCGCCTGCCTGCCGCTTCGACCACCGTAGGTAAACGCGCCGCTGACGCCCTGTAGCCGCCGCTTCAGTCTTTCCGGCAATGCCTGATAGGCGGCATAGCCGCTGGCGAACAACGTGTCGCCGCCGACGGTCGGGATGGCCACACCATAGAGCTGCGTCGCCTTGAATGGCACGGCATCGTAAGCGCCGTCGGTGTGCCAGCCTTCGGCCCCACGGCGATAGATGGCTTCGTTGACTTTACCGTCCGGATCAAATTTGTTGATGCCCAGCATCGTTATTTCGGGATAGTCGGGGTGGCGGGTACTTTTGGAAGGATGCGGAACCACGAGCCCGAAGCGACGGCTGTAGCGCAGAAAGTCGCCGAAATTAAGCTCTTGGCCGCTGACGACAAGGACGTTGCATTCCAGCCAGGCCAGATAGATCGGCTTGAAGTCGTCATCGCTGAGCTGCTTGACGTCGACCCCACTGACCTCGATCCCGATTTGCGGGCCCAAGCGGCGAATCTCAACCATTGGCGGCTTCCTCCAGCGCCGGGCAATGCCCGATGGTTGATTCTGGTCACTGAGAGGGTGCAGGTGTCAATGGTCGCAACCTGACCCTTGCTCTGGTCGGCGTCGTGCCGCCTCGTTCAGGGAAGCCAGGCCAGTATCAAATGAAAAAACCGGTGTTTGCCCGTGGCATCAACTCGCAGAGTGGGACCCAGGCATACTTGTGCGATGATCCCAAGGAACCGTCCCGCGACTTTTGATGCTCATCCGCCAGTGCGGCAAGGCTGGTGAAGCGAAAATTATACTGCCCATCCGGCGATACCGGTGCCGTCGCACCCCAGCCGGTCGCGTCATGCCGCCGATCGATCCAGGCCGTGGCCAAGCCAACCGATTTCGCGGGCACATGATCGTGGAACAGGCTCTGCGCCACGTGCAGAATCTTTTCCTTTAGGACGCCCTGCTCCCTTAAACGGTCAATCAGATAGCCGAAGTTTCGCCGATCAGGTTTGTAGGAACCAATGTCCTGCGCCGTATAGATCGCATCGAATCGCACTTTCAGACGTTGCTCCGTCGCCTGAAAACTGTTTCGATCGACATTGGACAGGATCACCAGCCGGAAGTGCTGCTTCAGGTAAGTCAGCGCCTCTACTGTGTCGGCAAACGCCGGCCAGTCGCCGATTGATCGTCCGAACGCCGCCGCTTCGGCCGGATCCTGTGCGACATCCCATTCGGTGGCTAGCTGTCGGTGAACTTCGGCCAACAGATCCGGATAGAGCATCTCCGGCGTCTTCTCCTGCTGCCGCGCTTCCAGCCGACCAAAAGCCTCCAGCACCGCGTCGCGTGAGAATGTGACACCACCTCTCGCCAGTCCCATGCCGGCTCGGGTTGGCCCACCGTCGGCCTGAGCAAGATCGATACCCGCCCGCGAAAGCAATGGCGTCAAACCCGCGCAGATCCCGCTCTCCCAGTCAATCAGCGTGCCGTAGCAATCGAAGCTCAGAACGTCATGATCCGAAAGCATCATGAAAATGGTACCCAGTCGCCGGACGCGGCCGTGCGTTTCAGCCAGGACCGGACGCCGGCCGGATCATGAAACACCGCATCGACACGATATCCGGCACCGCCCTGCCGACGCGCCTCCCGCATGCCGTCCTCGTCCGTTACATCGTCGCCGATGAAGATCGGCAGACGACCGGCAAATGGTGCCCGTTGCATTAACGCCACAACAGCGCCGCCCTTGTCCGCACCCAACGGCCGGACCTCCCACAACATGTGCGCCGGATGCAGCGCGAAGCCGGGCTGGGTTGTCAGCAAGTCGGCGAGCGCCGAGCGGAAAACCTCCCTGGCCTCCGGCGCTGCCTGGCGGTAGTGCAATGCGAAGCCGCGCGCCTTGCGTTCCAGCAGAGACCCCGGAAACGATCGCACCATCGCATCCGCCGTTTCCAGCCAGGCGTCAGGTGGCGCGGGCAGATCCGCCCGCTCGATGGGGCAGCCGCCGGCGTGCCGGATCGCGCCGCCGTGTTCCCCAGCGACCGCACCCGGCGCGTCGCCGAACAGCCGGTCCACGGTCTCGATCGGCCGGCCGGTCACGATCGCCAATGCGCCGCCAAGCGCATCACGCAACGACGCCAGCGCCCGCGGCAGCCCGTCGGGCACGATCACGGCATCGGGCGTCAACGCCATGTCGACCAACGTGCCATCCATATCGAGCAGCAGCGCGGCACGCCGGAAGGGTGGCAACACATCCATCACCTTAAGCGCACCCGGTCACGCGCAGGTCGTAGATAGGATGCTGCAGCATTGAAACCGAGGGCTCATCCGCCAGCATCCAGCCGTTGAACCCTGGCTGATCGGGGTGGCTGTCGGTTACGTCGAGATACGCCGCGGCGTCAGCTGGCTGGTCGGTTGGGCGCACCATGCAGGCTTTCACCGTGATCGTCAGCGAGCCGAACGTGGCTGACTGGCCGACCTTGATCGTCAGATGGGTTGCCAGGGCGTCCACCTTGTCCAAGGCCTGCAACTTCGCCTCTCCTGCCTTCACCCAAACATTTGGCCGCGGCACGCTTGCCGGAGGTGTCACGGCCGGCAGCTGGCTCTCATCCTGCCCGCCCGATCCCGCGACATCGGGCGTTGTTGGAGCGCGTTGCACCGGCGGGGACCCTTCCTCCTGCCATTGTTTCTGAATCGGCGGAGCGACGTTCGGCTGGATCGGCAGGCTTTGGCCCCATGCCGCGGTGGCCAAGGTCAATGCCATCATCGCCAACCGGATCGGCCTCATTCGACGGGACGCTTCGGCGAATCGAGCCCCGCCACGATGTCCGCCAGTATCTGCCGCATCGCCTCCTCATTCACGCCCATCAGGACCGCGTCCTCGAACGCATCGCGCAGCACCTGTGATACCTCGGCATAGTTTTCCCCGAGCATCTTGAGCTTTTCCCGGCAACCGACAGCGTTGCCGTCAAGGCCAGGCCAGTTGCTGGGAGGCGGCGGAATCACTTCGACAAGGGCGGCAGCCCACCGCCACCCCCTGGCTGCTGGTTGGCTGGCTGCTGGTTGCCGCCGCTCTGCTGGTTGCCGCCGCTCTGCTGGTTGCCGCCGTTCGACTTGCTGTTGTTCAGGCTGGTCACGCTGAAGATGAACTTACCCAGAAGCTCTTCCAGGCTGACGGACGACTGAGTGATCGTGATGGTTTGGCCAGGCTTCAAGTCCGCCTCATCGCCACCAGGCGACAACGAGATATACTTGCCGCCCAACAGGCTTTCACTGGTGATCGACGCGCCGGTATCTTTCGGCAGGTGGATGTCATCCCTGATCATCATCGAGACGACAGCCGAGAACGTTTTTGGATCGAGCTGTTCGTCGGTGACGGTGCCCACTTTCACACCGGCGATACGAACGTCGCCGCCGACCGCCAATCCGTCGATATGGCCGAACGAAGCCTTCACCAGATACCCGGATCCGACCGAGCGACCGGAATGCATCACGGCATAGGCCAGGAAAGCCAAAGCCACCACCAGTACAAGCGCACCGGTCAAGGTCTCCGCGATACCATGACGCCTCATCGCGCTGCTAGCTCGGCGTCCAGGCTTCGTAGTCGCCGGTGGCGCGGGCGCGGTGTCCACCTTCGTAGTCATGCCCGGGAGGCCGATAGCCGTCCGGGGTCCCGGTGGCGTTCGCGAGATGCGGCTTCTGCCAGACCTTGCGGCCGGTTTCGGGCAGCGGCGCGTCGGTCGTGTAGTGCAACCATGCATGCCACTCCGGTGGAACGGCGCTGGCTTCCACCACGCCGGCGTAGGTCACCCAGCGCCGATTGCGCAGACTGCCGGCCCGCTGGTGCTTTTCCTCGAAGTAGAGGTTGCCCATCGCATCGCTGCCGATCTGACGACCTCTGAGCTTGGTGAAAAGCCATGTGCCAATATTCATGGCGCGACATATACGCAGGCCTCGCGGGTTGGTCCAGCTACCGCAACGCAGCGTGAAGCACGCAGTTCACCATGTCGCGGCTTTTTCACCGCGCCGAAGTTATCCCCAACATTTTGCGTACGATGGGGGTTTGCAACACAAAATAGGCTACCTTCTGCGTCCTACATGCCATAATATTCGTTGCATGAAGACATCCGGGACATCGCTTCATCGGGCTTGGCACGGGGTGCGGATGCGGCGCACCGAGGCATCGCCCGATCCTGACGCACCGCCGCGGTCGGTCACCTTGCCGGCCGCATGGGATGATGGTGCCGCCACGGCTTTGTCCGCATTGGCTGTGGGCCCAGACCAGGTGACACTCGCCGGGGCGGCGCAAGCGTGGATCGGACCGATCGCCGCCGCCGCGATGGCCGCGGGCTTTGATTGTCCGCTCGCCGATCGTCTGCACCGACTGCTGCTGCTACGCCGCGGCGCGCCGACCGAGGCGGTCTGGCGCCTGCAGGCCCAGGCTGGACCGGGCTTCGTGCTCAACCTGCCGGCGTTTCTGGACACCGATGGACAGCTTGACCTCGCAGACCTCGCCGAAGCGGTCGAGACGGCGGTGATCGCTCTCAGCCTCGCGGCTCCGACCGTGCGGACGATCGAGATTGGCATCGCCGACCTTGCGGGGCTGCTGGCAGCCTTGGGGATCGATTACGCATCCGGCGCCGCGCAGGACGTCGCGCGCTGTGTTGGCGCCATCATACGCGGCCGGTCCGAGGCGGTGTCCGGACGACTTGGGCGGGTGCATGGACCGCTGCAGCCGGCCACCTTCGCCTGGCCGATGCCGCCGGCGCACGCCGCTGTGCCGGGGTTGGCAGACGCCGCACATGCTGCGCGCCAAGCCGCGGCCGCGATCGAAAGCGTGCGCCACCGCGCGACGACCGCCATCACCTGCTCGGGTCTGGCCGAGGCCCTGCTAGGCTGTGAAACGGGTGGAATCGCGCCTGCTTTCTCCGCGACCAACCATCTTGGCGGTCTCACCCGGGCCGCGCGGGCATGGCTTGGGGTCAGCGGGATTACCGCCGAGGCGGCCCTGGCCAACGCCTTGACCGGAAGCCAGCCGATCCCGCTGCATGGGGCGGCAGCGCACACCGCGATGCACGATGCGGTCGCGCCCTTCATCCACATCATGCCGCCACGTCCGGTGCCTTTGGCGGTGCAGGCGGCATCTGCCCGACGACGCGAACTGCCAGGTCGGCGCAGCGGTTACACGCAGAAAGCGTCGGTCGGTGGACACAAGCTTTTCCTTCGAACAGGAGAATACGGCGATGGCACGCTGGGCGAAGTATTTGTCGCCCTGCACAAGGAAGGCGCGGCGTTTCGCGGCCTGATGGACAACTTTGCTCACGCCGTCAGTCTGGGCCTTCAGCACGGTGTGCCGCTGGAAACTTTCGTTGAGGCGTTCACCTTTACCCGGTTCGGCCCGGCAGGTGTGGTCGAGGGCGACCCGGCGGCGCATGCCGCGACCTCCCTGCTCGATTATGCCTTCCGTCATCTGGCTGCCAACTATCTTGGGCGACGGAATATTCCGGAAGCCGAGATCGAGGAGGCCGATACAATCGGCCATGGTGCCCGAGACCAATCGCCGCTGCTGCCACTGGAATTACCGGCCGAGGATTCACCCCGCGCACGACGCAGTCGCCTGAGGGTGGTGGGACGCTAAGGTTCCACTAGATAACACCCTCTTCACCCAGACGCTGTATGTCGGACGGCGTCTTGCCCAGCAATTCGGTCAACAGCCAAATGTTGTCCTCGCCGTAACCGGGGGCGCCGCGATTGATCGGGCCGCCGATATAGCCAGGGGTAGCTGAGAACTTCATCGGCAGTTCGTAGACCGGCCAGGTGCCGATCTTGGTCCCGGTCACCTCGGTCAGCCATTTCAGATGGCGAAGCTGCGGATCATTGTCGCAGCGATCCTCGGCGTTCTGACAGACCCCGGCGGGAACAGCGGCGGCCTGCAGCGTCATCATGATCGTTGCGGCATCACCGGTCGCGGTCCAGGTGCCGATCACTGCCTCCAGCGCATCCTGATGCGCCAGGCGATCGGCAAGTGTGGTAAAGCGCTGGTCGTCGAGCCATTCGGGATGATCAGCCGCATCGGCCAGTGCCTGCCATTCCTCTTGCGTGAAGCAGGCGATGGCAATCCAGCGGTCGTTGCCCTTGCAGCGAAAAGCGCTGTGCGGCGCCGCCGGCTTATAGGGCGAGCGGTTGCCGAAGCGGCGCCACTCCCGCCCGTTCGCCGACCAGTCCAGGATGGCGGTGCCGGTCAGGAAAAGGCCCGACTCGCATTGGGATGCGTCGATCCACTGCCCCTGACCGGTGCGGTCACGATGATACAGCGCACCAAGCAATGCCAGGGCGTAGCCATAGGCGCCCATCCAGTCGAGGTAGGAATAACCCCAGCCGACCGGCATCGCGGGTTCGGGAAGCCCGGACATGTCCGCCTGGCCGCCGAACGCCGCGGCAACTGGACCAACGGTGCGCATCCGCCCATAGGTGCCATGCGCGCCCATCCCCGCCTGCTGGATGTAGATGATGTCCGGGCGGATCTTCCTCATCACGTCGTAGCCGAGGCCGAGGCGTTGCAGCACGCCGGGTGAGAACCCCTCGGCGACGATGTCGCAGATGCGAACCAGATCCTTGGCGATCGCCAAACCTTTGGGGTGGCGAATGTTGAGGGAGATGCCGCGCTTGCCGGCGTTCTTGTTGTTGAACTGCCCGCCCATGTCGGGGTCTTTCACCCCCGGCAGCGGACCCGTCGCGGCAGCCCGCGCGGCGCGGCCGCCGACCGGCGCCATGGCGGCGAGACGGGTGTCTGGGTTGTCCTTCCACTCGACCTTGTAGCTTTCGGCGCCCATGGCGGCGAGAAACCGGGTGCCGCCGGCAGAGGCCAGGAACCAGGCGAAATCGAGGATCTTCACCCCCTGCAACGGGAATGGCTTGCCGTGCAGCGCGGACATCCTTGGTGCCCGATCGGTTTTAGCTGCGGCGGGCACCGCGGGCGCGCGAGCAGCCTCGGCCAGCACCGCATCGGTGTCCTCGCCCAGCAACGGCGCACGTCGGCCAACTTGCCAGCTGGTCCGGTTGGTCAACCACTTGCTTGTCGGGTAGCGGAATGAACGCTGATGTTCCGGGTGGTAGACGTCGGCGAAGGATTTGCGTCGGATCCAGTGCTCGTCCAGCGCGTTCTCATGCGGCTTGCGGATCGGCGCCCACAGCAGGCCGGCTTCCTGCGCCTGTAGCCAGGGCATGTCCTGGTAGGTCCAGGCGCGGGCGAACCGCTGCACGACGTCGATCATGTGGGCGCGCGATTCGTCGCTGGCGGTCGAGCCCGGCACGGCACGCGCCTTCAGGTCGGCATCGGGCGGCGGCGGTTGCAGGTCCGCCTGCATACCGTATCTTGACAGTAACGGAATCAGTGCCTTCAGGTCGCGCGCGCCCATACCGTGGGAGATGTACCAGCGACCGTCCTTGGTGTGCATGATGCTGGGCGAGTGGTTCGGCGTTTCCAGCGCATGGCGGCATGTAAGACGCCACAGCGGCACCCGCCGCATCACCCAGTGCATGATGTCCAGCTCGGGATTTTTTGAAACCGCCTCGTGCACCGCGACCGAAACGTCCTGGCCTTCGCCGGTGCGGTGCCTGGCGATCAGGGCGGCGATGACGCCGGTGGCGAGTTGCTCGCCCGCGATATGGTAGGCGTGCCAGATCTGCGGTGCGATCGGCGGGGTGTCGTAGCGCAGATCTGGGTCGGGGTCGTAACCGCAATTCATCATCACGCCGCCGAGGGCGAGATGGATCAGGTCGGAGGCCTTGAAGTCGGCCCACGGGCCGTCGTCGCCGAACGGCGTCACGCGCGCGGTAATCAGCCTCGGGAACTGTGCATTCAGCGCCGTGCGGTTCAGTTTCAACGCGCTGTTCAGCGCGCCGCAGGAGGCATCCAGCAGAATATCGGCGCTGTCCAGCAGGCGCAGCAACGCGTCCGGATCAGATTGCAGATCGAGAACGACGGACTTCTTGTTGCGGTTGTAGTTCCAGAAGAACAGGGATCGTTCCGGTCCCGCCTGGTCATTCAGGAACGGGCCGATGCGGCGCGTCGCATTGCCCTCCGGCGGCTCGATCTTGATAACGTCGCAGCCGAGGCCTGCAAGCAGCAGGCCGGTGTACTCGGCGCGCTCATCGGCGACCTCGATCACGCGCAGGCCGGCAAGCATGCCGGGGCCGGCGTCGCCCATCATCTCGCCGGGACCTTCGCCAACAGGGCCGGTGTGTCGATCGGTCATTTCTTGCTTCCTCCGCGAGCATCAGGGACGGGTGCGCGCCAGCATCTCGAGTAAAGTCGCATTGACCGTGGCGGCCGATTCATAGGCGGCCCAGTGACCGGTCTTCGGGATCAGGCGGATGTCGGCATCCGGGCGGTGCGCCCGCAGCGTCGCCACGCGTTCCGGACCCTTCGGATTGGCGGGCGCATCGAACTCCCCCCACATGCCGTTCAGCGGCGACTGCAGTTGATCGATTGCCTTCATGATCGCGCCACTGCGGGAGATCGCCGGGGTTCGCAGGCGCGATCGGATGGTATTCCAGTCTTGGATCAAAATGGACAGCTCGTCGATCTTGGCTGGATCGGCGATCATCAGGCGGCCGAGGTTGATGCGGTGGGTGTCCTGACGCAGTTGTCCTTCCAGATGGCGCACCTTCTCCAGCTTGACGGCCGAGCCGACGGCGCCGACGCCAGACGAGCCGATGATGGTGACGGAGCGGACCCGCGTGCCGCGCAGGGCGCCAACACAGGCGGCCATGGTGCCGCCGAAGGAGAAGCCGATCACCTGATAGGACGTTCCGCTTCCCAGGATCGTATCGATCCCGTCGGCGACAATCGTTGCGATCGAGAACGCGTCGTCACCATCGGGGGGAAAATCCGATTCGCCGAGGCCGGGGAGATCCGGGGCCAGCACACGGTAACTCGGGACTAAGGCCGGGATGGTGCGGATCCAGTGGCGCCAGGATCCGGCGCCCCCATGGAACAGCGCGACAACCGGGGCGGTGGCATCGGATTGGTCCCACATATGCCAGACCATCTTGCCGTCACCACATGGCGTTTCGTGCCGGCTCGCCTGCTGCTGGATGCGGTCCAGGACGGCTTGCGGGTCTTCGGCTAACTGATCGTTCATCCTGGGCTGGTCCTTCGGCTCTGGTCGAGGCCAAGTTTAGAGACAGGCAAGGCCTGACACCAAATCGGGATGCTGGGCGATGGAAATGTGCCAACCGGAAACAACTCCACGGCGCTGCGCCAACCGGTGACTGTTGACGCGTTCCTCGAGTGGGAGGAACGCCAGCCAATGCGCTATCAACTCGATGGCTGCCATCCCAGCCGTGATCGCGACGATTGGGCGGGTCGTGTAATCACGGACGACGCCCAACAGCGATGCCGGAGATCAACATTTCGGTTCCTCTGGCCAAAGGCTACACCGGCATCGAACTTATGGGTGGACGCGCCATCGGCGGCATGATCACGGATATTCGTCAGCCCACGCGAGATCGCGGATAGCACCGACTGATCCGCTTCGCGTGGCCTTACCACCGCGTCTCGCCTGTGCCAGAGCTGGATAGACGACGCCCGCCATGCATGTGTTGACGCAGCGTCGCGCCGCCGTGGCGATATCGTCAAGTGCGACTGGCCGGGACGAAAGGGGCACATGACGATCGTTTTCATCGGCGACATCCACCAGATGTGGGACAAGGTCGAGGGTGGGTTGGCGAAGCTGGATATTCTGCCGAAAGCGGCGGTGATCCTGGGCGACGTCCAATGCGACCGGCCGCTGGACGTGCTGGCCGCGCCGCTGCTGAGCCGCGGCATCACCGTGCGGTGGATTTTCGGCAACCACGACAACGATGGCGGCCCGGCGATGTGGCATTTCCTGACTGGATCGGAGCACAACCCGATCACTGGCGGACAATCGTTGCATGCCAAGGTTCAGGTGGTGGAAGGCATCCGGATTGCCGGCCTGGGCGGAACGTTCCGGCCTCGGATCTGGGAGGCCCCCGCCCCGCCGCGTCTGCGGGGTCGGGCGGAATTGCCGGAGGATGTACGGCAGATGGGTCGCGGCTGGCGCCCGGACCATCTCGATGCGCTGGTTCATTCGCTTGGCACAACCGCGATCTGGCCGGAGGACTACGACCGTCTTGCCAGTCAGCGAACCGATATTCTGGTCACGCACGAGGCCCCAAGCAGCCACCCGGCCGGTAATGCCGCCCTGGATGCACTGGCTCGGGCCATGGGGGCGCGGCTGATCGTGCATGGGCACCATCACGTGAATTATCTGGCGACGGCGGATGACGGATTGCAGGCGTTGGGTGTGGCGGCTGCCTGGGGTGTCACGGCGACAGGCGACGTGCTGTGGGAAGGCGAGGCGCCGCGGCATCTGACGGCTTCACCGGATGGCTGGCGGCGATAGAGACTCTGATCCGGTTTGGCGAGCAGATGTATCTAGTTGCTTATCACAAATACACGCTGCGGAGCGGCGGCATCAGGTCTGCCGGATCAAGACCCAACTCATGGATCCCCATGTTTCATAAACAGAAATCCGTCGGTGGCGGCTGGATCTCCGCCAGTGCGCCGTCGCGAAAAAGCTGTTCGAGTCTGGATCCTTTGAAGATGCCATGCGCGCCGCCTAACGTCAGCGCGGTGCGGGTGATGCTGCTCACCGTCTTTCCCACCAGATACTTCGCTCGGTAGAGTGCCGCGGTCGTTTCGGACGTGGAGCCCTGCGTATCGCTCAGCCAGGCGGAACGATATGTGACAAGCCTGGCGGCTTCCAGCGATGCACTCATGGTGGCGACGTGCCGGCGGACGTCGGGATGAAAGGCCAAGGGCTGAGTATGGCCCGGCGGTTTACGCGCGGTAACAACGCGGCGGATTTTATCGTACGCCGCCACCGCCACGCCGAGGTAGACGGCGGTGTAGGATCCCCAGAACCAGTTGAGATAGGATGATCGAAATGGTATGACATCGTTCAACTGATACACCACCGCGCTTTCCGGCACGCGGCAATCGTCCAGCACCAGCGAGTCGCTGCGGGTCGCCCGCATCCCCAGCGTGTCCCAGTTCGCGTTGACGCTGCGTCCAGCGGCGCCGTGCGGCACCAGCAGCAGCATCGCAGCGGTTGGGCTGGTCGCGGTTTCCGGATAAGCCATCACCAGGACATAATCCGTTGCTTCCAGCATGGACGCGAACATCTTCCGCCCGGTGATGCTGTATCCGCCGTCGACCGGGCGCGCCCGCACGCTCAATGGCCTGTCGCCGATCAGAGACGTGGTACCAGGTTCGGAGCAATTGCCGCCGATCATCTTGCCCTGCCGAACGACCAGATCGGCGATATATCGTTTTGCCTCCTGCGTGACCTCGGGGCTTTGCAACAGCGGCATCACCACGGAGGCGTGCATGTTGAATGCCAGGGCGGTGGCGGGACAGCCCTGCCCTAGCGCCTCATAAGCCAGTGTATGACTCAGGAAATCGAACCCCAGGCCGTCGAACGACTTGTCGATCGTCAGCGCCAGAAAGCCCTCGGCACGCAGGCGGTCGTAGTTCTCGGTTGGATGAGAGGCGTCGCGATCATGCGTCGCTGAGCGCGTGGCGAAATCCGCCGCCAGTTCAAGGCAGCGTTGCCGCAAGCGCCTTTGTTCCTCGGTGATCTGGAAGTCCACGGGCTTGCCCTCCTGGGGGAAGCACAAGCTTAACCCGGATCGCGCTGCCGTATAGACAGCGCTCAGGACAGCCCGACGACCTCCGCCAGCGCCTCAAGCTGCTCGACATGATGGGCCACAGGATTGAGCAGCAGATGGTTGGCGCCCGACGCGACCATCTCCTCCAGCTGAGCCCGCACCTGTTCCGGCGTGCCGTGGACGCCCGATGTGTCGGTGCCTGCCGGGTTATGGTAAACCTCCGTGTACCAACGAAGCAATTGAGCCCGAGCGGCGTCTGGCTTTTCATCGACCGCGATAAAGATCCGTTTCGAGATCGGGAATCGGCTGTGGTCACGGCCCGCTTGCTCCAGCGAATCGCGCAACAGCGGCACGGCACGGCGGAAGTCCTCCGTGGTGGAACCCCCTGCCCCCATCCAGCCGTCAGCGATCGACGCCGATCGCCGGATCGCGTTGGGATGGCCGACACCCATCCAGATCGGCAACGGCTTTTGCACGGGATGGATGCCGAGCTTGACATCGTCAAGATGGTAGAAGCGGCCTTGATGAGTGGTCTTCTCCTGGCTCCACAGGATGCGAATCAATTCGATCTGCTCACGAAATCGATCCACCCGACCTGCTTCGGGGACCTGGAATTCCTGGAGGTGAAACGGCCGGCCGATCCCCACGCCCAGCAGCGCGCGCCCGTTGCTGACATAATCCAGTGTCGCCCATTGATGCGCGACCATCCTCGGGTCATGCACCGGCAGCACCAGCACGGAAGCTCCCAGCCCGATGCGCGAGGTGAGCGCCGCGACGTAGGTCAGGATCACCACGGGATCGAAGGAGGTGACATGGTCCAGCGTATTCTCGGTGACCCACAGGTCGCGGAAACCCAAAGCCTCGGCGCGGGCCGCCACCATTCGCACGGCATCCATGCTGATGCTGTCGGGCGACCGGTGCGGCAACGACATGCCGAACGGAATCATGTCCTTCAAAGGCATCAATCAAATCCTAGATTTTTTCGATGATTTCCATCTGGGCACCATCGGTGGCCGCCACGAAGGCGACGCGGTTACCCTTCTCGCCCTGCAACTCCTCCAGCACCGCGACGCCATTCTCCCGCAGCTTCGCCAAGGTGCCGGGAAAGTCGTCGGTCACTAGCGCCATGTGTTCGATGCCATAATGCTGCTCGTGCTGTTGTTGCGTGATCAGGCCGGTGATGTTGAGCTGGGTCCCGTGCAGGTCGAGCTGCCAGCCGCGACCAGCGATCTCGGCCTTCTTCGTGGCGCCGTAATTTTCGATGTAATACCGCACGGTTTCTGCGACGTCCTGCGTCTTGATGTGCACATGCTGGAAGCTAAGCACCATTGTCGTTTCCTCTCCTGGCTGGTCAACAGAATCTGACGCTAGCCGATGTTCCATCGGACGGGAAACAAGCGGGCCATGCGGGTGCTAACGAAGGATCAGGTCGTCCCGGTGGATGATCTCATCGCGGCCGCGCCAGCCCAGGATGGCCTCGATCTGGTCGGACCGGTGGCCGGCGATGCGTTCGGCGTCGGCGCTGGCATAGGCGGACAGGCCGCGGCCCAGCGTGCCGCCGTCCGGTCCGACGATGCTGACGGCGTCGCCTCGCTCGAAGATGCCGTCAACCGACCGCACCCCCGCGGGCAGCAACGACCGGCCGTTCGCAAGTGCCCGCACCGCGCCGGCATCCACAGTCAGGATGCCCACCACCGAAAGCGACCCGGCGATCCAGCGCTTGCGGGCGGTACGGCCTTCGGGCGCCGGCAGAAACCAGGTGCATCTCGCGCCCCGCTCCAGGCATTGCAACGGGCGTTCCACATTGCCGACCGCGATGGCCATGGCGCAGCCAGCCTGGGTGGCGATGCGGGCGGCCACCAGCTTGGTGCGCATGCCGCCGGACGAGTACCCAGCTGGCGGCTCGCCCCCCATCGCCTCGATTTCGGGGGTGACCACGTCCACGACGGGAATATGGGCGGCGTGGGGGTCGCGGCGCGGGTCGGCGGTATAGAGACCGTCGATGTCGGACAGCAGGATCAGCTGGTCCGCCTGCACCATCTCGGCGACCCTGGCGGCGAGCCGGTCGTTGTCACCGAAGCGGATCTCGGCGGTGGCGACCGTGTCGTTTTCGTTGATCACCGGGATGCAGCGCAGCGACAGCAAGGTGTTCAGGGTTTCCCTGGCATTGAGGTAGCGGCGGCGGTCCTCGGTGTCGTCGAGCGTCAACAGCAGCTGCGCCGCGGTTAGATCGCGCGCCGACAGCGCCTGGCTCCAGGCCTGCGCAAGCCGGATCTGTCCAACCGCGGCGGCGGCCTGTTTTTCCTCCAGCCGCAGGCGTCTCTGGGTCAGGCCAAGCGTTCGTCTGGCCAGCGCTATGGCGCCGGACGAGACGACGATGACATCCTTGCCGCGTTCCCGCAGCGCCTGGATATCGGCCGCTACGCTGTCCAGCCAGGCGGTGCGTGGGGCGGCTTGTTTCGCATCCACCACCAGGGCGCTGCCGATCTTCAGGACGATGCGGTGCGCCTGCGTGATGGTCGGTGGGACAGCGGCGGGAGTCACGCCGCCTGCTCCTGCCCCGCCTTTTCACGACGCGTGGTGTGAATGGAGGTCTGCAGAACCCGCAGGATCTCCGCAACACCCTGGCCGGTGGCGCCGGACAGCAGATGGACGGGGCAGCCGGATGCCTTGCGCAAGGCCGTCATGCGGGCGGCGGTTTCGCGCGGCGTCATCGCATCGGACTTGTTCAGGCCAATGATTTCCGGTTTTTCAGCCAGGCCGCCGCCGTAGTCCGCCATCTCACCACGCACGACGCGCCAGGCCTTGACCACGTCGCCGGCGGCGCCGTCGATCAGGTGGAGCAGGACGGCGCAACGCTCCACATGGCCGAGGAAGCGGTCGCCGAGACCAGCACCGCCATGCGCGCCCTCGATCAGGCCGGGGATGTCGGCCAGCACGAACTCCTCGGCCGCGGATAGGCGGATGACCCCAAGCTGTGGATGCAGGGTGGTGAACGGGTAATCGGCGATCTTCGGCCGGGCCGCCGAAACGACGGACAGAAAGGTTGATTTCCCGGCGTTGGGCAGACCGACCAGCCCGGCGTCAGCGATCAGCTTCAGGCGCAGCCAGACCCAGCGTTCCTCTCCCGGCCAGCCTTTCGTCACCTTGCGCGGGGCACGGTTGGTCGATGTCTTGTAGTGCGCGTTGCCGAAGCCGCCGTCGCCACCCTGCAGCAATGTGATACACTTGCCGGCGACGTTCATGTCCGCCAGCATCGTCTCCTGATCATCGGCAAAGATCTGGGTGCCGACCGGGACGGTGATCACAACCTGCCCCGCACCGGCCCCGGTTCGGTCCGAACCCGCGCCATTGCCACCCTTGCGGGCTCGGAAATGCTGCGTATAGCGAAAATCTATCAGGGTATTCAGGTTGTGTTCCGCAACGAACACGACGTCGCCACCCTTGCCGCCGTTGCCGCCGTCCGGGCCGCCGAATTCGATGAACTTCTCCCGGCGGAATGCGACGACTCCATCGCCGCCGTCACCCGAGCGCAAATAGATCTTGGCCTGATCGAGAAACTTCATACCACATCACCGAAACGAAACGGGGGCCGGCATGCACCGACCCCCGATCAGGCTTTGACTGGAACCGAACCTACTCGGCGGCGAGCGGCACGGGTGCCGAGGCATCCTGGGGCGCCGTTGATGCATGCGGCTGCACCGAGATGTGGACCTTGCCCTGGGACCGGCGGGTGAATTTCACGAGCCCATCGACCAGGGCGAAGATCGTGTGATCGCGGCCGAGGCCGACATTGCTTCCCGGATACCACTTGGTGCCGCGCTGACGCACCAGGATGTTGCCGGCAGTGACCTTCTCGCCGCCGAACTTCTTGATGCCGAGGCGTCGGCCTTCGGTATCGCGGCCGTTGCGGGACGAACCGCCTGCCTTCTTATGGGCCATAGCGGATTACTCCTTGCTGTTTTCGACAGACTCTGGGGCCTCGCCGGAGACGATGGCGAGCGATTCGGCAGCGGGCGGCGGGACGGTGCCGGCCTGCGCTCCCGCCTCCGCCGGATGGTGGTCGGCCGGTGGGGACGTGGCCGATGCGGGCGTAGCCGGTGGGGGCGTGGCCGGTGGAGGCGTGGTCGGCGGAACCTCGGTGGGGCGTTCTTCCGCCGTTTGCGGTTTGGCCGGCTGATTCTCCGCGGCGGCGCTATAGGTCTGACCCGCGGCGTTGATGTCAGCGACGCGCAGCACGGTGACGTGCTGGCGGTGGCCGTTGCGACGGCGGCTGTTCTGCCGCCGACGCTTCTTGAAGATGATGACCTTGTCGAGGCGATCCTGTGCGATCACCGTCGCGGTGACCGACGCATCGGCGACGACCGGTGACCCGATGGTGAGGTTGCCGTCGACACCCACGGCCAGAACGTCGGTAAAGGTGATGGTGCCGCCGGCTTCGGCGTCCAACTTCTCGACTTTCAGCAGCGCGTTGGGCGTCACGCGGTACTGCTTCCCGCCGGTGCGGATGACAGCGAACATGGGATCAAACTTTCCAGACAAAAACCAATGGGCCGCTCAGGATGAGCGAACGCCCTGGCGGCCGAAAGCGCGCGTTATAGACCCAGGCGATCGATTGTCAACCGGCGCGTTGGCGAAAACATCAAGCCAGTCAGCGACTTGCCTGCCTCACCCCTGCCTCACCGGGGGCAGCCGCGGCCGGTTGAGCGCGTGCTGGCGGGTCGGTGACTTGGATTCGCGGTACAAGCGGAGACCGTGGGACCGACCTGACGCTGCTTCGCGGCTCAGAAGGCCAGCGCCGTTGCCTGCACCACCAAGGGCAGGGCGCGAACAATCGCAAGCACATCCTCGGGCACGTCCTGATCCAGCGAAACCAGGCAGATGGCATCCCCGCCCTGCTGCGCCCGTCCCAGGTGGAAGGTCGCGATGTTCAGCCCCGCGCCCGCTAACGCCGCGCCGAAATGACCGATGAACCCAGGTTTGTCCTGATTGGTGACATACAGCATGTGCGACGCAAAATCGGCTTCGACCTTGATGCCCTTGATCTCGACGATACGCGGGCGGGAGCCAGCGAACAGCGTTCCGGCGACCGATCTGATCAACCCTTGCGTTTCCACCGTCACCCGCACCAGTGTCAGATACTCGGTGGGGCGGTCATGCACGGTTTCAGCAACGTTGATGCCGTGATCCCGCGCCGCGACAGCTGCGTTGACCATGTTGACACCCTCCATCAGCGGCGACATCAGACCGGCGAGCGTCGCCGCGGTCAGCGGTCGGGTGTTCAGGCCGGCGACCTGGCCCTCGTATTCGATCGTAACCGCGTGAATCGCGCCCTCGCGCGCCTGCGTCAGTTGGCCGGCGAATGCACCCAGCAGTCGACAAAGTTCCAGATAGGGCTTCAGCCGCGGCGCGTCCTCGGCGGAGACCGAGGCCATGTTGATCGCGTTCGTCACCGCTCCCGTCAGCAGAAAATCGCTCATCTGCTCGGCCACCTGCAGGGCGACATTTTCCTGCGCTTCCGCGGTCGCGGCACCAAGATGCGGGGTGCAGACGACGTTCTCCAGGCCAAACAAAGGCGACTCTGTCGCGGGCTCGGTTTCGAACACGTCGAGTGCGGCGCCCGCGACGTGGTCGGATTTGATCGCGTCGGCCATCGCCGTCTCGTCAAGCAGACCGCCTCGGGCACAGTTGATGATGCGAACACCCTTTTTGGTCTTTGCCAGGGCTTCACGCGACAGGATGTTCCGAGTGGCGTCGGTCAGCGGCGTGTGCAGGGTGATGAAGTCGGCTCGCGCCAGCAGCGTGTCGAGATCGGTCTTTTCGACGCCCAGTTCCAGCGCCTTGCTTTCTGACAGATAGGGATCGTAGGCCAGGACGCGCATCCTCAGCCCGACGGCGCGGTCGGCGACGATCGAACCGATGTTGCCGCAGCCGATCAGACCCAGCGTCTTGGCGGTCAGTTCGACGCCCATGAAGCGATTCTTTTCCCACTTCCCCGCTTTGGTGGAACCCGAGGCCTCAGGGATCTGCCGAGCCAGAGCGAACATCATGGCGATGGCGTGTTCAGCGGTGGTGATGGTGTTGCCGTGCGGCGTGTTCATCACCACGACACCGCGCGCGGTGGCGGAGCGGATATCGACGTTGTCGACACCGATGCCGGCGCGCCCGACCACTTTCAGCCTGACGGCGACATCCAGCAGTTCGCGAGTCACCTTGGTGGCGGATCGGATCGCCAACCCGTCATACTGGCCGATAATCGCGCGCAGATCGGCCGGCGACAAACCGGGCTGCAAATCGACCTCGATACCGCGGTTACGAAAGATCGCGACCGCGGCAGGCGACAGTTTGTCGCTGATCAATACCTTGGGCATCCGCAAATCCTGTCGTTACTTATAAGCATCGAATGATCGGGAGACCTCCGCCGCGGCCCAGTCGAGCCAGGGCAATAGCGCCTCGATGTCAGCGGTCTCCACCGTTGCGCCGGCCCAGATGCGCAGGCCCGGCGGCGCGTCGCGATAAGCGCCAATGTCATAGGCGACACCGTGCGTTTCCAGCAGCGCGGCAAGTTGCTTGGCCGCTTTCGCCTGCCCATCCGCCGGCAGTGCTGTGAACCAGGGCGCGACAATCCTAAGGCAGATCGAGGTGCAGGACCGGATCGTTGCGTCTTCCGCGAGAAAAGCCACCCACTCGCTGCGCGCGACCCATCTGGCGATGGCATCCAGATTGGCCTCTGACCGAGCGATCAGCGCCGGCAACCCACCGATGCGGCTGGCCCAGCGCAGGCCGTCGATCGCGTCCTCGACGCACAGCATTGACGGCGTGTTGATCGTTTCCCCATTGAAGATGCCTTCGGCGATCCTGCCCTTCGAAACGAGGCGGAACACCTTCGGCAACGGCCAGGCGGGCGTATAGGTTTCCAGACGCTCGACGGCCCGCGGCGACAAAGCCAGCATGCCGTGCGCGGCCTCTCCGCCCAGCACCTTCTGCCAGGACCATGTCACCACATCCAGCTTGTCCCACGGCAACATCATGGCAAAGGCGGCGGAGGTCGCATCGCAGATCGCCAGACCTTGCCGATCGGCGGCGATCCAGTTGGCGTTCGGCACGCGTACACCTGACGTCGTGCCGTTCCATGCGAACACCACGTCGCGCTCTGGGTCGACCACGGCCAGATCAGGCAGCTTGCCGTACGGTGCGGCCAGGATCCGCGCGTCGGTCAGCTTCAGGTGTTTGGCGACGTCGGTTGCCCAACCCTCGCCGAAGCTTTCAAAGCTCACGATATCGACGCCCCTGGCACCCAGCAGGGACCACATCGCCATTTCCACCGCACCGGTGTCGGAACCGGGGACGATGCCCAGCCGCCAGTCGGGCGGCAGGCCGAGGATCGACCGTGACAAGGTGATGACGTCCGCCAGCCGGGCCTTCGGTTCAGCGGCGCGGTGGCTGCGGCCAAGGTAGGCGCCCGCCAGAGCATCCAGGGTAAAGCCCGGTCGTTTGGCACACGGGCCGGACGAAAAATTGGGATTTGCCGGACGCATGTCCGGCGTTGTGGCGATCGCCATCGCGGCTCTCCCTTTCAGAAGAGAAGCGTCCCGGTGGGGGGACGTGGCCCGCTGGTGGATCTAGGTGAGCGGTCCCGGCGCGTCAACATCTTTGGCGGCACGAGGCTGGAACCCAGCGGCGCGTCGCCCGACGCGGAACGCCGGAAGGCTTGCCGCGTTAAGTCCTGAACATCTTGGTCCCGGCCACATCGCGTACTGATGATAAACGCGCGGTCCGCACAGCCGATTCGGGACTTATAAGGAAACGAGCAGAACCAATGACAATAAACAGCCGAACTCGCAACGTTGTCGCCCGCCAGGCAATGCTGCCAGGCATTACGCTGGTTGCACTGACCCTGGCCGCCGTACCGGCGCTGGCGCAGAACCCGCAGGCCGCTCCGCCGGCCAACCCTGTCGCGCCGGTGGCGCCGCCGGGTGCTTCCTCAACACCGCCGGAGAAGATCGCGCCTCCCTCCTCGGCCACACCGAACCCCAGCACACCTGGCTCGAACATGAGTAATCAGTTGTCCCGGCAGAAAGGGGTTATTCAACCGCCTCGCGTGGATCCTGGGATGACGGTCAATCCGCCACGATCCGGCGCCTCCACCATGCCGGTGATCCCGCCACCCGGCTCATCCGGCGGCAACCGATCGGTAGTGCCGAAATAGCGTTCGTTCCGCTGGACGTGCCGCCGTCGCTTCGGCGTCTCAACCAGGTGGCAAATCGGGTTCGCCGGTGATCTAAAGCAGGCTTCCGTTGGCGAAGCGACCGTCGAGCGCTCAAAGAGGTGTCTGCTTCGCTGCGGAGTTGTATGGCTCTCCACTCGTGCAGGAGAATGAAGATGCCGCTGACCTCCCTTCCCGCTGTATTCATGCGTGGCGGCACCAGCCGCGCGGTGATGTTTCATCGCCGCGATCTGCCGGACAAGGACATGTGGGATCCGATCTTCCTGGCCGCCATGGGCAGTCCGGACCCGAATGGCCGGCAGTTGAATGGAATGGGCGGCGGCATCTCCTCGCTATCGAAGGTCTGCATCCTGGCTCCGTCGGATCGCGCGGACGCTGACGTCGACTACACGTTCGCCCAGATCCAGATACGTGAGGCAGCGGTGGATTATCGCGGCAACTGCGGCAACATGTCCTCAGCGGTCGGCCCATTCGCGATCGATGAGGGCCTGGTACGCCCGAACGGCGACACCGCGGTGGTGCGCATCTTCAACACCAACACCGGCAAGATCATCCGATCGACCTTCTCATTGCTCGACGGTCGCGCCGCGACAGACGGGGATCTGGCCATTCCGGGCGTGGCGGGAACCGGCGCGCCGATCCGCCTCGACTTCCTGTCGCCGGGCGGTTCGATGACCGGTCGTCTGTTGCCGACCGGCAATAGGGTCGACTGGCTGGAGGTTCCGAACGTCGGATCGATCGAGGTGTCGCTGGTCGATGCCGCGAAACCCTGCGTTCTGGTTCGCGCCGCGGATATCGGTCTCAGCGGCAACGAATTGCCGGACGCGCTGGATGCCAATCTGGCTGTCCTTGCAAGGTTGGAGAGTGTCCGGCGCGCCGCCGCGGTCGCGATGGGGCTGGCGGAAACTGAACAGCAGGCGGGCCAAAGTCGAGCCATTCCGGCGGTCGGTTTCATTGCGCCGCCGATGGACGCGCCGACGCTGGCAGGTGAGACGATCCAGGCTGATCAGGTCGATCTGACCGCCAGGTTCATCTCCAACGGCCAGCCGCATCGGGCATTGCCGGTCACCTCGTCGCTATGCATCGCGGTGGCCGCTAGGATCACCGGAACGGTGGTCAACCAGGCGTTGCGGTCGGAGCCAGCGGGATCGATCCGGATCGGCATGCCGTCCGGCATCCTGACGGTTGGTTCGGACGTCAGCCGCGACCGATCTGGGGCCTGGACGGCCCACAGCGGAGCGTTCTACCGCACCGCCCGGCGTTTGTTTGACGGACGTATCTACGTGCCGTCCGCCTGAGCGCGTTGCCGGATGGATCGGCGCATTGGCCCCTGCGTCGGAGGCCAATGCCAGCAGTATTCAGACAGAGCCTGCGACGTAAGCCGTCAGGCTTTCGACCGCTGTGTCCTGCTGGATAATGCGGGCCTTGACCACGTCGCCGATGCTGATCAATCCAACGAGCGTATCCCGGTCGATGACCGGAAGATGCCTGAACCGGCCCGCGGTCATGACCTGCATCGCTTCCGCCACGGTGGTATCGGGATGCGCCACCTGAACCGCGCGCGTCATCAACTGGCCGGCGGTCATCTCAAGCGTTCGTGCTCCGTTCGCGGCCAGGCAGCGCACAATGTCGCGCTCACTGACGATACCCAGCATCTGATCCGCCTGGTCGATCACCAGCACCGCGCCGATCCGGCGTTGCGACAACAGGTCGGCGATTTCGGAGACTCGTGTGTTTGGGTCGACCGTGGAAACCTGGTAGCCCTTATGTTTCAGGATCGCAGCAACCGTCATTGTCCTGCCCCTTGCTGTTCAGGCGGGGCGTTCGATCCGGACGGCATCATCTAGTCTGAAGCCACTGTGCCGGAATGCGCGCCCGCCTAGTTTACGAGGACCCAGGATGCGCTGTGCGTGGACCCGAATGCAACTTTTAGCCGTGCGGTGCAGCATCCAGCGCTACCAGAGCGTACTGCCCGCCATGAGACCAGCTATTAACAAGACGACGAAGACTACGATTGCAATGAAGAACAGGATGCGAGCGATATCAGCCGAAGCGGCGGCGACACCCCCGAAACCGAATATCGCCGCCACGATCGAAATAACCAGGAAGAACAAGGCCAACCGCAGCATTGGAATTTTCCAGTTCTAGGTATCGATGTAACAACATCGCCAGAATAAGGCTCATTCCACCACGGCTTACAATCACACGTCATTTACCATTGATCACTCTGCCGCCACCAGATGTGGCACGGCCGGCGAAAGCTGGGTTTCGACCAGGTCGGCGAAGCAGCCACGGTTGGCGAGCAGCTCATTGAAGCTGCCTTGCTCGACGATCCGCCCGTTGTCGAACACAAGGATTTCATCGGCGTCGCGCACGGTCGAGAGTCGGTGGGCGATGATGAAGGTCGTGCGACCGACCATCAGCGTTTTTAGCGCCTTGCTGACTTTCGCCTCGGTTGCCGCGTCGAGCGCGCTGGTGGCCTCGTCCAGGATCAGGATCGGCGGATTCTTCAACAAGGCCCGGGCGATCGCCAGACGCTGTCTCTGACCGCCGGACAATGTCGTGCCGCGCTCCCCGATCATGGTGTCGTAGCCATGCTGCTGGCGGATGATGAACTCGTGTGCGTCGGCCATGCGGCAAGCCTGCTCGATGTCCTCCTCGGTGGCTTCGGGCCGGCCGACGATCAGGTTGTCACGGATCGAGCGGTTGAACAGCAAGCTCTCCTGGAAGACCACGCCGATATTAGAGCGCAGGCTGTCCAAGGTGATGTCGCGCAGATCCTGTCCGTCGATGGTGATACGCCCGCCGGTCGGATCCCACAGCCGCTGCAGCAATGTCATGGCGGTCGATTTGCCAGCCCCGGTGTGGCCGACCAGCGCGACGCAGGTGCCCGGCTTGGCTCGGAAGCTGAGATCGCTGAGCACCGGCGCACTGATCGTCGGGCTTGCATTGGTCGGGCCCGCATTGGCGGGATAGGCGAAGGACACGTCCTCGAAGCGGACTTCGCCGCGCGGCGCCCACAGCGCCCGAGCGTCTTCTTTCTCCGGCACGGAGCTACGCTCGTCGAGGACGGCGAAGAAGTCTTCCAGCGCCGGAAGCTTGAAGAACAGCGACGAGACGAAGGACGCGGCGGTTTCCAGACGGCCGATCAGCAGCATCGCGAAGCCCATGAAGCTGACGATCTCGCCGACGCTGGCCATGCCGTTGACGTGCAGCCAGGTGCCGACGACCACGATGGTGATGATCGCCAGGGTGCTGGATGCGCGGGTCATGACGTTGACCAGCGCCCACCAGTTCAGCACCGGAAACTGATGACGAATGACCTGGTTGGCGATGTCGCTGAACAGCCGAGCCTCGGCGGACAGCCGGGTGAAGGACTGCACGACCATGACGTTTGACAATGCATCCTGCGCGGTGCCGGCAAGCGCGGAGTTCAGACCTTCAACCCGTCGCTGCGCGCTTTCGGTCTTCTTCACCACGATCGCGGTGAACACCAGAAAGATCGAGACCAGTGCGATCAGCACGAGGCCAAGGCGCCAATTGAGCAACAGCGTCATCGGCAGCAGCACGGCGGCGGAGAGGATGGTGGAAAGCTGGTCGCGGAAGAACACCAGCCAGGTGCCGAACAGGCCGTCGGTGCCGGTCAGCATGCCCTTGATCAGACGCCCGGAGTGGGTCTCGCCATGGAACGACAGCGGCAGCGCCAGCACGTGCTGGAAGTAGCGGCCCATGGATTTGATGCGATGGCGATGGGCCAGCCGCTCGGTCTGCAAGGCGACCGCGATGTTGCTGAAGATGCCACCAATGCCGACGGCCACCCAAACGCCCAGCAGGATGACGGCCGAATGCCACATCTGGGCATGGGGCAACTTGTCGGATTGGCCCAGCAGGTTGACGACCCGGCCAAACAGCACCGGATCGAGAAACTGTAGGCCTGCCACCATCAGGTTGGCGAACGCCAAAAAACCGGCAATCCGGATATCGCGCCCAAGAAGGCCGAGAACCCGGCCATACGTTCTGAAAAATCGCATTCTGCCCATCCCCGAGGGGGACCTGACCCGTCCCCGTCTGCTTTCGGGGTAAAACATGGCCGACGGGTGTGGCATGAAATGGGCAAAGCGGTGCACTTCCGGTGGCAGCACGGAAGCGTGATAAAATTACCCGGATTTTTTTGGTTTGCCGCGGTTCCGGCGCTTCGCCGTCGGAGTGGTCTTGACTTCACCCTGATCGGCCAGTCGATCCGGAAATTCGCCCAGGTTGGCCTGGATCTCGGCTTCCTCGACACCGCTCTCACGCGGCTGATCGGGATGGCTTTGCGGATTGGGCAGCAAACCGCTGCCGGCGCTTTCTTCCATGCCGATCAGTTCGCGTGCCCGCTCCCAGTATTCGACATCGCGCCCGTGCGGTTTGCCTTCCGATTCCCAAAGGTGATAAGCGCGCTCGCGAACGCGCTGCTCTCGACCGGGATCTATCGCGAGCGGGTTACGAGTAGGGGAACGAGCGGGTGTGCGTGGCATGGAGCCTCTCGGGTGACGGTCAAGCTGGCCGCTAAGACAGCCAAACCGGCTGTCAACGTCAAGAACATTGACCGGTTGCCTCGGCTGACGGACGCAGCGGGCGGCTTGGCCGCCCTGGCGCGGGTTTCCGACAGGCCCGGATGCTTGCGCGCCCGTCGCTGCGCGGGCTGGCCCGTCGCGGCTTTCCGTAGCGCCCATGATAAAATCCAGGCGTCGATGACAAGAAAGTATCGATGCGGCGCTGCAAAGCGTGTAGCAGCCACTGTCCATAAAGCATATCGATGACTTAACGGGCGCTTAGTCCGTCTACGCCCAAAGGCCGGGATGCAGGCGGGGCGTGGGACACAGGCGGGATCAGGCGTGGGACAACGCCACCGTTTGATGGAATTGGAGTCGCCTGTCGCGATCCCGCCGAAGAGCGGCCGCATGGCGACTGAGGCTGCTGGGAGGACTTCAGGGATGCAACCCGATCTGGAACTGGTTCAGGTCCGCGACGACCAGTCGTTCAAGATCTGGTCGCATGGCTACCCGTACCGAACGGTCCGCTGGCACTTTCATCCTGAGCACGAGTTGCACCTGGTGACCGCGACCGATGGCGATCGCTATGTCGGTGACCACATCGGGCCATTCCATGCCGGCGACCTCGTCCTGGTTGGCCCCAACCTGCCGCATAACTGGATCTCCGATGTGCGGGCCGGCGAGACGGTGGCGGAACGGTGCCTCGTTCTGCAGTTTTCCAGCGTCTTCATCGCCAACTGCATCGCGACATTCCCGGAACTGCGTTTTGTGCAGCGGTTGCTGAACGAGGCGTTCCGCGGTGTCCACTTCAAGGCCGAGCTGGCCGAACATGTCGGTCCCTTGATGCGCAGCCTGATCACGGCAGCGGACGCGCGCCGTATCGCGCTGTTCATGGAAATTCTAAGCATGATCGGTCACGCCGAGGGGCGCGCGCCGCTTGCCAGCATCGGTTTCCGGCCGGATCCATCGGTCTATCTGTCCACCGCGATGAACCCTGTGCTGCAGTATATCGGCCGCAACTTCACCCGGGACCTGAGCGAGGCCGAACTCGCGAAACTGAGCAATCGAAGCGTGAGCAGCTTCTCGCGCTCGTTTCGTAGTCATACGGGCATGGCCTTCGTTCAATACGTCAACTCGCTTCGCATCGAGCTGGCGTGCCAGCACCTGAGCCAACCCGATCTGATGATCACCGACATCTGCTATGAGGTCGGTTTCAATAATGTCTCGAACTTCAACCGCCAATTCCTGGCTGCGAAGGGCATGTCGCCATCGAAATTCCGCAAGCTGCGCCGCGGTTGCGGGCGCTTCGCCACCGCGGCCTGAGATGGCCCTGAGCATCCGGCGGCGTGCAAGTGTTCACGCCGTCGGTACCGCATCGGTCTAACCCACCAGACTGGCTACAAACCAGAACAAGAGGAAACATCCATGACCAGGCACAACGCGTCGTCCAGGCTTGCCATGTCAGCGGCTTCGACCGCGGCGGCATCGCTTGCCGCCGCTGCGGTCGCTTTCGGCCTCATCGGGGGAAGCGCCGCATCGGCCGCGACCGTCTCCGGTGTGACGGTTGCGTTCCTGATGCCCGACCAGAGCTCGACCCGCTACGAGCAGCACGACCACCCCGGCTTCGTGGCCGAGATGAAGCAGCTGTGTCCGACCTGCAAGGTGCTGTACCAGAACGCGGACGGCGACGCATCACGCCAGCAGCAGCAGTTCAACTCGATCATTTCCCAAGGTGCCAAGGCGATCGTTCTCGATCCGGTCGACTCGACCGCCGCCGCGTCACTGGTCAAGCGGGCGCAGGGCCAGGGCATCAAGGTGATCGCCTACGACCGGCCGATCCCGTCCGCACCGGCTGATTACTATGTGTCGTTCAACAACGAACAGATCGGCAAGACGATCGCCGAGTCGCTGGTGCAGCACCTCAAGGCGATGAAGGCGCCGACGACCGATGACGGGTTGCTTGAGATCAATGGCTCACCGACCGACGCGGCGGCCGGCCTGATCAAGAAGGGCATTCACGAGGGCCTGGCCGAAGGCGGCTACAAGACCCTTGCCGAATACGACACGCCCGAGTGGGCGCCTTCAAAAGCGCAGCAATGGGCGAGCGGTCAGGTCTCCCGGTTCAACAAGAAAATCGTCGGCGTCGTCGCCGCAAATGACGGTACCGCGGGTGGAGCGATCGCGGCATTCAAGGCGGCGGGCGTCAATCCGGTGCCCCCGGTCACCGGCAACGATGCGACGATCGCCGGGCTGCAGCTGATCATCGCGGGCGACCAGTACAATACGATCTCGAAGCCAAGCGAGATCGTCGCGGCGGCGGCGGCGCAGGTCGCCGTCGCGTTGCTTGAGGGGCAAAAACCCAAGGCCGACACGACGTTGTTCAACACGCCAACGCGGCTGTTCAAGCCAACGCTGATCACCGCCGACAATCTGAAGGCCGAGATCATCGACAAAAAGGTCAATGGCCAACCGATCGAGACCGCCGCGACACTCTGCACGGGCCGCTACACGGCGGGCTGCAAGGCGCTTGGCATCACACCCTGAACGTCTGAACAGGACATCCGGAAAGGCACAAGCCGCATGACAGATACCATCATGGCATCCGTGCCCGCCGGCGAGATCGTGCTGAGCCTGAGGGGGATCTGCAAGCATTTCGGCGCGGTCTCGGCGCTGACGGACATCGATCTCGAGGTTCGGGCGGGCGAGGTCGTGGCGCTGGTTGGTGACAACGGCGCGGGCAAGTCGACGCTGGTCAAGATCCTCGCCGGCGTGCATTCGCCCAGTGCGGGAACCATCATGTTCGGTGGCAAGGCAGTGACCCTCGCCGATCCAAGCGCGTCGCTGGCGCTTGGCATCGCGACGGTTTTCCAGGACCTCGCACTGTGCGAAAACCTGGATGTTGTCGCCAACATTTTCCTCGGCAAGGAGCTGCACCCGCTGCAGCTCGATGAGGTGTCGATGGAAATCCGGGCCTGGACGCTGCTCAATGAGCTGTCGGCACGCATCCCCAGCGTGCGCGAGACGGTTGCCGCGCTGTCCGGCGGGCAGCGCCAGACGGTGGCGATCGCCCGGTCGCTGTTGCTGCAGCCGAAGCTGATCCTGCTGGACGAGCCGACCGCGGCGCTTGGCGTCGCACAGACCGCCGAGGTGCTCGACCTGATCGAGCGGGTGCGCGCGCGGGGCCTGGGTGTGATCATGATCAGCCACAACATGGAGGACGTGCGCGCCGTCGCCGATCGGATCGTCGTGCTGCGGCTTGGACGCAACAACGGCGTGTTCTATCCCGACACGTCAAACCAGGAGCTGGTCAGCGCGATCACCGGCGCCAACGACAACGCGGTCTCCCGCCGCTCCGGGCGCCGGCAGGTTCGGCGCGACAGCGTGACGGAGCCAGGGACGTGAGCAGCGACACCGGCAACAATCCACCACTCGCGCCACCGCTGGATCGCAGCGACGTGCGCGTCCGGGACGATCGCGGCGTCAGCGGGGCGATCCGCGGCTTTCTCGACCGGGTGCGCTCGGGCGATCTTGGGTCGCTGCCGGTGGTCGTCGGGCTGGCGATTATCTGGACAGTGTTCCAGAGCCTCAACCCGGTCTTCCTGTCGAGCAACAACCTCGTCAACCTGCTGTTCGACTCATCCACCGTTGGCGTCATCTCATTGGGTATCGTCTGTGTCCTGATGGTCGGCGAGATCGACCTTTCGGTTGGTTCCGTCAGCGGCTTCGCCTCGGCACTGGTCGGCGTGCTCTGGGTCAACGCCGGCTGGCCGGTCGCACTGGCGATCGTCGTCGCCCTGGCAGTGGGCGGGGCGATCGGCTTTCTGTACGCGCTGCTGTTCAACGGCCTCGGAATGCCAAGCTTCGTCTCGACGCTGGCCGGACTGCTCGCGGTGCTCGGACTGCAACTCTACATTCTGGGCGCGAGCGGTTCGATCAACCTGCCTTATGGATCGCCGATCGTGAACCTTGGGCAAAGCCTGGTCATGCCGCACATCGTCGCCTATGCGATCGTGGTGCTGGCGGGGATCGTGACCCTCGCCGCGGGGCTGCGCACCGCGACCCGCCGGCGCGGCGCCGGACTGTCCGCGCAGTCGATGCAAGCCCTGCTGTTCCGCGCGATCGCGCTGGTGATCGGGCTCGGCCTCATCGTCTTCTACCTCAATCAGGACCGTGGCATCCCGTGGATGTTCGGATTTTTCGTCGGCCTCGTCGTGGCGATGAATTACGCGCTGACCCGGACGCAATGGGGCCGGTCGATGACCGCCGTGGGCGGCAATCGGGAGGCCGCGCGGCGGGCCGGCATCAACGTCCGGCTGATCTACACCAGCGCCTTCGTCCTGTGCTCGGTGCTCGCCGCGGTGGGTGGCGTGCTGTCGGCCGCGCGTTTGGCATCGGCCAGCCAGCAGGCCGGCACCGGTGACGTCAATCTGGATGCCATCGCGGCGGCGGTGATCGGCGGCACCAGTCTGTTTGGCGGCCGCGGGAGTGCCTATTCCGCGCTGCTGGGCATCATCGTCATTCAGTCAATTTCCAGCGGGCTGACCTTGCTCGACCTGTCGTCTTCGTTGCGGTACATGATCACCGGCGGGGTGCTCGCGGTCGCGGTCATCGTCGACTCCCTGGCACGCCGGTCGCGTGTCTCGCATGGCCGCGCCTGAGCATAACCGGTGCCGTTTGGTGGCACCGAAGCGCCCTGCCCGTTCGCCTCATGCGAAACATCAGGACCGGGCGCGGCACGGCTGGCTTCACAAAGGACAAGGACATGCCAAGCAATTCCCGAATGACGGCGGTGGTTTGTCACGGGCCGGAAGACTACCGGGTCGAGCAGGTCGAGCGGCCGGTGGCCGGCGCCCGCGAGCTGGTCATCCGGATTACCGCCTGCGGCATCTGTGCCAGCGACTGCAAGTGCTGGTCGGGGGCGAAGATGTTCTGGGGCACTAATCCTTATGTCAAGGCGCCGGTTATTCCCGGCCATGAATTTTTCGGCGAGGTCAGCGACGTCGGCGAAGCGGCGGGCGAGCACTTCGACGTCAAGGCCGGCGACCGCGTCATCGCCGAACAGATCGTGCCCTGCGACCGCTGCCGCTTCTGCCGCTCCGGCCAATACTGGATGTGCGAGGTGCATAACATCTTCGGCTTCCAGCGCGTGGTCGCGGACGGCGGCATGGCGGAATACATGCGGCTGCCGCCGACCGCGCGGGTGCATCGCATTCCCGACACCATCGCGATCGATGACGCCGCCATCATCGAACCGCTGGCCTGCGCCATCCACACGGTGCAGCGCGGCGACATCCAGCTTGCCGATGTCGCGGTGATCGCCGGCGCCGGCCCGATCGGGCTGATGATGGTGCAGGTGGCCCATCTCAAGACTCCTAAAAAGCTCGTGGTGATCGACCCGGTGCAAGAGCGGCGTCAGCTGGCGCGCCGCTTCGGCGCCGATCTGGTGATCGACCCGGTGAACGAGGACGCGGGCGCGATCGTTCGTGGCCTGACCGAGGGCTACGGGTGTGACGTCTACATCGAGGCGACCGGCGCGCCGATCGGCGTTACCCAGGGACTCGATCTCATCCGCCGGCTGGGCCGATTCGTCGAATTCTCGGTGTTCGGCAAGGACACCTCGGTCGACTGGTCGATCATCGGCGATCGCAAGGAACTCGATATACGGGGCGCCCATCTCGGTCCGTATTGCTACCCGATCGCGATCGACCTGCTGCAGCGCGGGCTGGTGACGTCCAAGGGCATCGTCACCAATGCCTACGGCCTTGCCGACTGGGACACCGCGATCAAGGTCGCGAACTCGCTCGATTCGATCAAGGTGCTGCTCAAGCCCGGAGTTTGAGCAGCCGGATTAGGGAAGCGGCGCATGGACCATGTCATCGGGGTGGACATCGGCACCCAGAGCACCAAGGCCTTGCTGGTGCGCCATGACGGCAGCATCGTGGCGCAGGCATCAAAGAGCTACGCACCCGATACGCCGCGCCCATCCTGGGCCGAGCAGTGGCCCGACGTGTGGCTGAACGCGGTGGAGGACAGCGTCGCCGCGGTGATGCGGGCGGCGGATGCGCCCGCCGCGGACAGCGTCAAGGCGCTGTGCATCTCCAGCCTGTATGGCGGGTCCGGGATCCCGGTCGATGCCGAGATACGGGCGCTGCATCCCTGCCTGATCTGGATGGACCGGCGCGCCGAGGCCCAGGTCGACTGGGTGAGGACGCATGTCGATCCCGATCGGCTGAGTGCCGTCACCGGCAACGGGGTTGACAGCTACTACGGCTTTACCAAGATGTTATGGCTGCGTGACGAGCGGCCGGAGGTGTGGGCGCGAACCGCGCTGTTCCTGCCACCCAACGCCTATGTAATCCAGCGCCTGACCGGGGCGGTTGCCGTCGATCATTCGTCGGCCGGCAACATCGGCGGCGTCTATGACATCGTCGGCCGAACCTGGTCGCCCGAAATGCTGGAAGCACTTGGGATTCCGGCCCGCATGATGCCCCAACGGCTGGTGGCCTCAACCGACATCGTCGGCGGGCTGCGGGCCGACCGGGCGGAACGGCTTGGCCTGGCGACTGGAACGCCGGTGGTGGCGGGTGGCGTGGATGCCGCGGTCGCGACCTATGCGGCGGGCGTCGTGACGCCGGGCCAGCACGTCGCCATGATCGGCACCAGCATGTGCTGGGGCTATGTCGCGCCGCGGGCCGACGCGACCCACGGCCTGATCACCATGCCCTACGTGGTGCGGGCCAAGGACGATCTTTACGTGTTCGGCGGCGCCGGCAGCGCCGGGGCCTGCGTGACCTGGTTCCGCGACACATTCTGCCAGGCCGAGGTCCAGGCCGGCCGGGACGCCGGACGCGACCCGCACGCGATCCTCGATGAGGCAGCCGCGCGTGTGGCGCCCGGATCGGAGGGTGTGGTGTTCCTGCCCTACCTGATGGGTGAGCGCTCCCCGGTTTGGGACGGCAAGGCCAGCGGCGCCTTCGTGGGCCTCAACCTGGTCCACACACGGGCGCAGCTGTACCGCGCCGTGCTGGAGAGTATCGGCTTCGCGCTGCGCCACAACATGGAGGCGGGGGCGAAAGGCGCGGCCACGCTGGCGGACCGGCTGATCGTGGTGGGCGGCGCGGCCCGTTCCGACCTGTGGATGCAGATCATCGCCGATATCACCGATTATCCGGTCTGGACCATCCGCGAGGACGTGGAGGCGGCGCTGGGTGCCGCGCGGCTGGCCGCCCTCGGCGTCGGGTTGATCGGGCGCGACGACGAGCAGGAGCAGGCGTGGATCACGCTGGTCGAGCGCGCCCGGCCTGACCTCGCCCGCAAGCTGCACTACAACACGGTCTACGCCGTGTATACGGCGCTCTATCCAGCACTCAAGGCGTCGATGCACGCCCTGGCAGACGCGCGCGGGACGGCGGCATAAGCGCGGCAGGCGGGGCTGTAGCGGTGCTTACGCCGCTGAGACCGGCGGTCTCGCTGCTCACCGGCGATTGGTTGAACGGAAGCAGCCATGCGGCATGACGATGATTCCGACCGTCCTAGGCCTGATCCCGAGGCGATTTTCGCCGACGCCCGGACGATCACCGGTGACAGGATCGGCCAGCGGCCGGATTTAGGCTCAGATCCACGGCCTCATGCCTCGGGATTGGTCCGCCGACTGGCTGACACCGCGCTCGCCATCCGGGTCGCCTCGTGCAGACGCAGCACGGTGCGCGCGTTGGTCGAGCTGGTCGCCAGCGTGTTGACCACCCCGGTGCGCAGCGCCCCGAGGATGGCGGCCGCCTTGGTGTTCTCGCTCGCGATCGCGATCACGTTGGGAATTCGGCTGAGATCGCGCGTGGTCAGGCCGATGACCCGGCCTTGCATGTTGGCGCTGGAAGCGCGGCCATGAATGTCGATGAAATCGTAGCCCATGATGTCGCCAATGGTCCCGGCCAGCCGGGCTTCCGCGACCTCCTGCGGCGAGAACCAGCCCATGCGGACCATATTGCTGTCCTCGCTCAGGTCGCCGATGCCGACCAGGGCCACGTCCGCCCGACGCGCCCGGTCCAGCACTAGCTTGACGGTGTCGTTGCGATGCAGTTCGTCGCGCAACCGCGCATCGGCGACCAGGGCCGGCGCGTACAGCGTCTCGCTCTCGGCGCCGAAGCGGACCGCCAGGCGACGGCAGATATGATCGGGGTTCATGTGCTCCCCGGCACGCACCGACCCACCGATCGCACAGATAAAGGTTACCGCCCGGCGAGTCGGCGCCACGCAGTCGGCCACCGCGGCGACGTTACGCCCCATGCCGACCGCGACGGTCATGCTCTCGGTCAATGTGCGCGACAGATGGTTGGCGACCAGGCCGGCGACCGCCAGACGCTGCGCCTCCGGGTCACGCTGATCCAGCGCGACGAGCAGCCGGTCGATACCGAATTCGGCGACGAATTCCTTCTCCAGATCATTGCTCACGCCGGGATGCTGGTGCACGCGGATCTCGACGATGCCGTCTTCCCGAGCCCGCTTCAGCAAACGGCTGATCTTGGCGCGGGAGAACGAGAAGCGGCGCGACAGCTCCTCCTGGGTAATGTCCTGGTAGTAGTACAGGCTGGCGATCTCGACCATCGTGTCGCTCGAGACATCGCCCCAATCCGCCGAACGCGGGATCTCCTTGACGAACGCGCTCACGATTTGGTTCCTGATCTGGGATGACCGCTAAAGCTTCCTGACACTCTCCTCGAATTCAACGATCCGCGCTACCTTCAGACCAGACCGGGCTGGTTCGAATGCCGCGGCCAGCCAGGCGCGCAGGATTGTCTTGGCCAACTCAGGCCCGATCACCCGCGCGCCCATGGTGATCACCTGGGCGTCATTGCTCTTGCGCGCCCGTTCCGCCGAGTAGGTATCATGACATTGAGCGGCTCGGATGCCGCGCACCTTGTTGGCACTGATCGCCATGCCGATGCCGGTGCCGCAGAGCAACACCCCCCGCTCGTTGCGCCCGTCGACGATCGACTGCGCCGCGGCGAAGGCAATGTCCGGATAGAGCACCGGTCGCGCGTCGAAGGTGCCGAAATCCTCGACCGCCAGACCTTCATCCACCAGCAACTGCTTCAGCGTCTGCTTCAGCTCGAACGCGGCCTCATCACAGCCGATCGCGATCGTCATGCTCTGCTCCCCAACGATGCCCCGGAACATGGATGCTGCTGTGCACAAATGTTCACTTGATGAGAATTTGTACCATACCCGAACCACGTTCCTTTGCAAAGTCTAAGTATCTGGCCGGCCGGAGTGGCCTGATTGGATCAATCGGTGGGGAAAATGCTTTCTTGACAAAATCTGCGGTGATCACCTGTTCACCAGCTTGACATACGTGCAGTGACCGAGGCAGCCTTGGCGAAAGTCTGGAGGGAGGACAAACTGGTCACATCATCAGCACCAGGCGGACTACACGCCGCGGCATCGCTGCCCGTGGGTCGGTCGTCATGAACCGGATCATCAATGATCCGGAACAGATCGTCGAGGACAGCCTGCGCGGCTACCTCGCCGCCTGCCCCGATTTGCTCGCCGCGACCGATCATCCGCGCGTCCTGCGCCGCGCCGGTCCGCCGAGTCCGGACCGGGTGGGCGTGGTCACCGGCGGTGGCTCCGGCCACGAGCCGGCGTTCCTCGGCTATATCGGCCCTGGCCTGCTGGATGCGGTCGCCATCGGTGAGGTGTTCGCCTCGCCGACCGCCAAGAGCTTCCTTGCCGCGTTCCAGGCAGCCGATCGTGGCGCCGGCGTCGCCTGCCTCTATGGCAATTACGCAGGCGACAACATGAACGTGAAAATGGCCGTGAAAATGGCCGCGAAGGCTGGGCTGACGGTCGAGACCGTGGTCGCCAACGACGACGTCGCCTCCGCCGGGCCGCACGAGGCTGACAAGCGTCGCGGCGTGGCCGGCGAGATCATCATGTGGAAGGCCGGGGGCGCGCGCGCGGCCGAGGGCGCCAACCTGTCCGAGGTGATCGCCGTCGCCCAGCACGCCATCGACCAGACCCGTTCGGTCGGCATCGGCCTGTCAGCCTGCACCATACCCGCCGCCGGCAAGCCGAACTTCACCATCAAGCCCGGCGAGATGGAAGTCGGCATCGGCCACCATGGGGAGCCCGGCATCGCCGTGATGCCGATCGCCGCGGCCACCGCGATGGCCGCCGATATGGTTGACCGCATCACCGCCGACCTGCCGTTCGGCCGCGGCGACGACGTAGCTGTGCTCGTCTCCGGCCTCGGCGCTACCCCGCTGATGGAGCTTTATCTGCTCTATGGTCACGTCGACGAGTTGCTGCGCGCACGCGGTATCACCCCGCGCCATCGTTTCGTAGGCAACTATTTTACCTCGTTGGACATGATGGGCATCTCCCTCACCCTCACCCGGCTGGACGCGGAGCTGGACCGGCTGATCGCCGCGCCCGCTCGTTCCCTCGGCCTGACGGTCCTGGGGCGCTGAACGTGCAGTCAGTCAGCGAACGCCAGGCCGGCCCGATCGTGCTGGACATGGCCGCGGTGATCGTGCGCGAGCAGGCGTTGCTCAGCGAGATCGACGGCAAGATCGGTGACGGCGATCACGGCATCAACATGGCCAAGGGCTTTCGCATGGCCGCCGACCGGCTGCGGGCCGGCGAACCGTTCGGGCTGGCGCACGGTCTGGCCACCTTGGGCGACACCCTGCTCAGCGACATCGGCGGCTCGATGGGACCACTCTACGGGGGCTGCTTTACCGAGATGGCCGACGTGCTGGACGGCGTCGAGCGGATCGACGCCGACCGCTTCGCCGCCATGCTCGACGCCGGTTGCGCCGCCGTGCGGGACCTCGGCGGCGCCAAGCCCGGCGACAAGACCCTGGTCGATGTCCTGGCCCCGGCCAGGGCCGCGTTCGCCGCCGCACGCGAGCAGGCCCAGCCGTTCGATGTCTGCCTCGCGGCCCTGGAACACGCCGCTGCGGCGGGTCTGGAGTCAACCCGCGACATGGTGGCGAAACTCGGACGCGCCAGTCGGCTGGGCGAGCGCTCCCGCGGCACGCTGGATGCGGGTGCCGCGTCCTGCAACCTGCTGCTGGCGACCTTGGCCGATGGCCTGACCCGGCTGCTGCACCAGCAACACGACCAGCAAGGAGTGTCGCCATGAGCGAAACCGCCCCGATGACCGCGCGCCCGAACGAGCTGCCGGCCAGCATGACCGCCGTCGTCGCCTACGCCCCCGGCGACTACCGGCTGGAGACCGTCGATGTGCCGCGCGCCGGCCCCGACGACATCATCATCGCCGTCGAGGCCTGCGGCATCTGCGCCAGCGACATCAAGACATTCCAGGGCGCGCCGTCATTCTGGGGCGATGCCAAGGGCCAGCCCCGCTACGTCAAGCCGCCGATGATCCCCGGCCACGAATTCATCGGCCACGCCGTCGAGATCGGCGAAAACGTCGCCCGGACAGGGCGCTACAAGCTGGGTGACCGCTTGATCTCGGAGCAGATCGTGCCATGCGAGCAGTGCCGCTACTGCGGACGCGGCGAGTATTGGATGTGCGAGCGCCACGACGTCTACGGCTTCCAGAACAACGTCAATGGCGGCATGGCGAAGTACATGCGGTTCCCGAAAGAGTCGCGCACCCACAAGGTGCCGCACGACCTGGCGATGGAACGCGCGGTGCTGATCGAGCCATACGCCTGCTCGGTCCACGCCGTGAACCGCGGCCTGATCCAGCTCGACGACGTCGTGGTGCTGGCCGGCGCTGGTCCGTTGGGCCTGGGCATGGTCGGCGCGGCGCGGCTGAAGAACCCCTCGCGGCTGATCGTGCTGGACACCAAGCCGGAGCGGCTGGAGCTGGCCAAGCGCTTCGGCGCCGACATCACCATGAACCCGCTGCAACAGGACGTGGTACAGGCAGTGAAAGACATGACCGACGGCTATGGCTGCGACGTCTACATCGAAGCCACCGGCCACCCCGCCGCCGTCACCCAGGGCCTTGCCATGATCCGCAAGCTCGGCCGCTTCGTCGAGTTCAGTGTGTTCGGCCAGGAGGTGACCGCCGACTGGAGCATCATCAGCGATCGCAAGCAGCTCGACATCTATGGCGCCCATCTCGGCCCGTACTGCTACCCGCTCACCACCGCGGCGATCGCCGATGGACGGCTGCCGACCGAAGGCGTGGTAACGACCGTCCTGCCCTTGGCCGAGTTCAAGACCGGCTTCGACATGATGAAGAAGGGTGACGGCTCCATCAAGATCGTACTCGTTCCGGAGTGAAAGTTCGCGAACCAGCTGTCGACCCGCCGCTACTTGTCCACCCCTGAAACAAGGCATTCCGCAGATGATCGGGCGATGATCACGAGGATCGGACGATGATCACGAGGCGTGGCAAATCCGAGCTCCGGCTCGCCCTGGGTTCTGGCCTGGTACTGATCCTGCTCGCCGCGATGGCGATCGACACCAAGGTCGTCAAGATCGGCTCCGCCGCGGACGTCCAATCCGACGTCTTTTCCGCGGAGACGTACGGGAAATCCCAGTTTCCCAAGGTGCAGACGGCGGTCGAGAGCCGCGCCGTCGATGCCGCTGTATTGGCCACCGCGTTGAGCAAGGATCAAGCGGCGGCGGAGAAGCAATACGGCGTCGCAGCCGAAGCCGGTCCGGAGATGTCGGTCAAGTTCACCGGCAAGGCCGGCAAGGCGGATCTTGGCGTCTACGACGTCAGCGTGGCCGGAGTTCCCGATACCATCCACATCAGCGTGCAGACCGGGCCCGCGATCAACGGAACCGATCTGCGCGATGCCACCGGCCGGATCACCTTCGGTCAATTCCGCAACCAGATCGATTACCAGAACGCCGGCTCCGCCTTGAACAACGAGATGAAGAAAGCGGTCCTTTCGAAAGTCGACGCCGCCAATCTGACCGGCAAGACCATCTCGGTCGTCGGCGCGTTCCAACTCACCGATCCCGACAACTGGGTCGTTACCCCGGTGAAGCTGGACGTCCAATGAGTGTCGCATCCGGCACCGCACCCGCGCCTGCGGACGCCGTGCTCTCGGCGCGCAACATCACAAAATCCTATGGCAACACCCACGCCCTCAAAGGCGTGAACTTTGACATCCACCGCGGCAAGGTCACCACGTTGTTCGGTGAGAACGGCGCCGGCAAGTCGACCCTGATGAAGATCCTGTCCGGCGTCGAGACCCCGACGTCGGGAGAAATCGAGCTCGAAGGTCGTCGCGTCAGCTTCGCCTCGACCGTGGATGCGCGCGATCAAGGCATCTCCATCATCCACCAGGAGCTGAGCCTGGCACCCAACCTCAGCGTGCGCGACAACATCTTCCTGGGCCGCGAGCTGCGTCGCCCAGCCGGCGTCGACTTCGACGAAGAGGCCCGCCAAACCAGAATACTGATGGCCGACCTCGAAGAGGACATCGACCCGATGACCTTGATCGAAGACCTCCGTCTGGGCCAGCAGCAGCTCGTCGAGATCGCCCGAGCGCTCTCGGTCGACGCCCGTATCCTGATCATGGATGAGCCCACCTCCGCGCTCAGCGCCACCGAGGTCGAGGTGTTGTTCAAGGTGATCCGCGACCTGACCGGCCGGGGCGTGTCGATCGTCTACATCTCCCATCACCTCGAGGAGGCGCTGCAGATCACCGACTACGCCGTGGTCCTGCGCGACGGAACGATTACCGCCACGGACGAGGCAAAGGACATCGACCTGCAATGGATCGTCCGCAACATGGTGGGCGAGCACTTCGATCGCGGCTCGCCGCCGGCCGGCTATGCCTTCGGCGAGGTCATGCTGTCGGTTGGCGACGTCTGCGTTGCCGATACCGCCAGCTCGGGTACCAGCCGCTCCGGCAGCCTGGTCGTCGACCACCTCTCGCTCGACGTTCACGCCGGCGAGATCGTCTGCATCTATGGGCTGATGGGAGCCGGGCGCACCGAGTTGCTGGAGTCGATCGCCGGACGCGTGCCGATGATCGGCGGCCAGGTCCTGCTGCGCAGCGACCCGATCGCCGGATTGAGCATCGCCGATCGCATATCCAGGGGCCTTGTGCTGGTGCCCGAGGATCGTCAACGCGACGGACTGGTGCAGACCATGTCAGTGGGCCAGAACCTCTCGCTGGCCAGCATCAGTGCTTTCGTCCAGCGCCTGCTGACCTCCCGGCCGCGGGAACGGGCACTGATCGAGAGCTCGATCAAAGACGTTCGCATCAAGACCGCCGGCGGCAGCGCCCCGATCGGCTCCCTCTCCGGGGGCAATCAGCAGAAGGTGGTCATCGGCAAGGTGCTGGCCACCGATCCGAAGGTGATCCTGCTGGACGAACCCAGTCGCGGCATCGACATCGGCGCCAAGGCCGAGGTGTTCCGACTGCTCGGCGAAAAGGCCGCGCAGGGGCTCGCCGTCGTGTTCTCAACCTCGGAAGTTCAGGAGTGTCATAGCATCGCCCACCGCATCATCGTGATGCGACGGGGCCGGATATCGGCGCAGTTCGGGCCCGACGTCTCGAAGGAAGAGATCATGGCCGCTTCCGGCGAAGCCGTGGTCAGCTGACACCGACAACCCCAACAGTCAGAGCCGTACGATGACAGACACCAGCTTGGCTTCCAAACGCTCAGGCATGAGCCTGTTCTCCGGTGATTTCGAGCTCGTGAGACTGTTGCTGGAAGGTCGCGCATTCTTCGCGCTGATCGCCATCGTCTTGGTGTTTTCATTGTTGTCACCGTATTATTTTTCGCTCAGCAATTTCCTGACGATGGCCTCTCACGTCGCCATCTTCGGAATCCTCGCGGTCGGAATGCTGCTGGTCATTCTGAACGGCGGTATCGACCTGTCGGTGGGATCCACCCTTGGCCTGTGCGGCGTTGTCGCCGGCTTCCTGATGCAGGGCGTCTCCCTCAGCGCCCTCGGCTACATTCTGTACCCGCCGGTCTGGGTCGTCGTGGTGCTGACCTGTGCTCTCGGCGGCTTCGTCGGCTTGATCAACGGGGTGCTGGTCGCGCGCTTCAAGGTCCCCGCCTTCGTTGCCACCTTAGGGGTGATGTACGTAGCCCGCGGCGTCGCCCTGCTGATCACCAACGGCCTGACCTACAACGATCTCGGCGGCAAGCCTCAGCTCGGAAACACCGGGTTCGCTTGGCTTGGCTTCAACCACCTGCTCGGCATCCCGATCGGAGTCGTGGTGCTCGCCGTTGTCGCGATCATCGGCAACCTGGTGCTGAGCCGAACCGCCTTCGGTCGCTGGCTGTATGCTTCGGGCGGCAACGAGCGGGCCGCCGAACTTTCCGGCGTTCCGGTTAAGCCAGTGCAGGTCTCCGTTTATGTCCTGTCGGGCATCTGCGCCGCCACCGCGGGCCTCATCCTGTCGTCCCAGTTGACCTCCGCTGGACCGACCGCGGGTATCTCCTACGAACTGACCGCCATCGCCGCCGTGGTGATCGGCGGCGCCGCCTTGACCGGCGGCCGCGGCACCGTTCGAGGAACTCTGCTCGGCGCCTTCGTCATCGGCTTTCTGTCCGACGGGTTGGTCATCATCGGCATCTCGTCGTACTGGCAGACGGTTTTCACCGGGGCCGTGATCGTGCTCGCGGTGCTCCTGAATGCTGTTCAGTACCGCCGTCGACCCAAAAGCCCGATGCCGACCCCGGGCCATCCGACGCTCGCCTCGAAGCCGAGTTAGCAGCAACGGTTCATGTCAAAAATGCTGCACCCCAACAGGAGGAAAGTCATGTCGCGGAAAAGACAGTTGCTGAAAGTTGCCGGCCTCGCGCTGGTCGCTTCAGCCTTGAGCGGGTTCGGCGCCCCCGCCATCGCCGCCGAGGGGGGGCTCATGTCGATCATCGTCAACGATCCCTCGAACCCGTATTGGCTGACCGAAGGCCAGGTGGCCGCCGCCGAGGCGCAGAAGCTCGGCTACAAACCCAACGTCAGCGCCTCGAAGGGCGACACCAACACCGAGAGCAACCTGATCGACACCGCGATCACCAACCACTCCGTCGCGATCATCCTCGATCCGGCGAATGCCAGCGGCTCCGTCGGCGCCGTGAAGAAGGCCATCGCCGCGAAGATCCCGGTGTTTCTAGTCAATGCCGAAATCAATCAGGAAGGCCTGGCGAAGGCGCAACTGGTGTCCAATAACGCACAGGGCGCCGCCCTTGGGGCACAGCAGTGGGTCAGGGACGTTGGCCAGAAGGGCAACTACGTCGAGCTGCTGGGCTCCCCGTCCGACAACAACGCCGCGACGCGGTCCAATGGTTACAAGACCGTGCTCAGCCAGTATACCGGGCTCGTCAGGGTCGGAGCGCAGGTCGCCAACTGGAACCGAACGCAGGGCCACGACAAGATGCAGAACCTGCTCCAGGCCCATCCCGACATCATCGGCGTGATCAGCGGCAATGACGAGATGGCGCTCGGGGCGATCGCGGCATTGAAAGAGGCGGGAAAGCTGTCGCGCATCAAGGTTGGCGGCTTCGATGGTTCGCCTGACGCCGTCGCGGCGATCAAAGCCGGCGAATTGGCCTACACCGTGCTTCAGCCAGTCGCCATTTTCTCGGCCAAGGCGGTCGAAGAGGCGGACTCCTTTCTGAAGACCGGCAAGACCGGCGCGTCGAGCGAGAAGCAACTGTTTAACTGCGTTCTCATCACCAAAGCCAACACGTCGCGCTTCGTCTCACCATTCACGCTGAGGAAATGATAGCGGCTAGAGCGCGATCGTCTGAGGTTGAACCAACGTCGGACGTGAATCGCCCTCTCAAACAAAGGGAACTAGCGCGTGGTTGCTTTAACCTGAAGCTATCACGCGCTAGAGCAACATCAACCTGACTGGAAGAGTCCGGCTGATAAAGTTGCTCGTGAGAACAATTGGCTAGAGCACGCTGGCCTTTCACGGTCAGTGCGCTCTAGGGCGGCTCGTTCTAGACGCCCAACTGCTTGAGCCGGGGCTCTGCCGGTTGGCTCCGGTGCTCGCAGCGCGCGGACAAGTGCCACCGTTCAGCCGCGATATTCCGGTGTCGTCTGCAGCAACGGAAACGCGCTGTGGGCGTGCGGGTGTGTGACCTGCGGCGCATCGCGGAAGACGTAGCCCGGGTGCAACTCGCCCAGACCGCGCGCGCCAGCGAGCGCCATCGCGACACCGAATTCGTGCTCCAGCAGTTCCAGCATCTTGTGCACCCCGGCGTCACCGTCGGCCGCCAGTGCATAGCAATACATGCGGCCCATCGCCACCGCGTCGGCGCCCAGCGCGATCGCCTTCACGATGTCGGTGCCGCGGCAGATGCCGCCGTCGACGATCACCTTGGCGCGTCCGCGCACCGCCGCCATGACCTCCGGCAGCACATCCATCGACCCGCGGCCGTGATCGAGTTGTCGGCCGCCATGGTTCGAGACGTAGACGCCATCGACGCCATGCTCGCAACAGAGCGCGGCGTCCTCCGCGGTGCCGATGCCCTTCAGGATCAACGGGATGCTGTGTCTGTCCTTGAAGTGCTTGACATTATCCCATGTGAAACTGGCCTGGTAGCTCTGCCCGGTGGCGACCGCGCGCCATGGCTTGACGAAGCGGCCGGTGATGTCGCGCTCGCGGCGTGAATAGGCCGCGGTGTCCACGGTAATGGCGAAGGCGTCGTAGCCGGCGTCGACCGCGCGCTTCACCACGTCATCGATCCAGGCCTTGTCACCCCGCACGTAAAGCTGAAAGATTTTCGGGCCGGTTGCCGCCGCGGCGGTTTCCTCCAGACCCGGGGCGGTGACGGAACTGACCATGATCGGCACGCCGAACGCGCTGGCCGCCCGCCCCGCGGTCGCGGCACCGCCCGGATGGAACGACTCCAGGGAGCCGACCGGTGCCAGGATCACCGGCAGGCGTAGCTGCCGACCAAACAATGTAGTGCCGAGTTCGACCTTCGAGACATCGACGCAGACGCGCGGCCGCAACGCGAGGCTGTCAAGCGCGAGCCGGTTCCGCCGCATTGTCGTTTCGGTTTCAGCGGCACCAACCAGGTAGCCCCAGATGTGGTCGGACAGCTTGCCGCGCGCGGTCGGGAGAAATTCGTGCAGGCACTGAAAGTCGCCGGTTGGCTCGAACAGATGCTTGGCTTCCACCTGGTCCATGAATTTCCCCCTCTGGAACGCGTCGCGACGAAATTGCAGCTTATCAGGCCTCTGCTCGGCGGGACACGCAAGTGTCGATCAGGCTGGCTGGGTTGCTTTCTGCGCATCCCGCGCCCGCGCCGGGCGGGTTTCCGGCATCGCGATCCAGAGCACCACCACCGCCGCGGCGCCGACGGCGGCAAGCAACAGGAAGCTTGCCGACTCGCCAAAGCGATCGCCGATCCAGCCGGCGAGGACGGTGCTGAACGTCGCACCCAGTCCGGACGCCAGCCCCAGCGCACCGATCGCCATGTTGAGGTAGCCGGTGCGCTGGGTGAGGTCAGCCGCGATCAGCGGCAGCATCAAGCCAAACACGGCCGCACTGATGCCATCCAGCGCCTGGATGACCGTAAGCGGCAGCGCACCCGGCAGGACCGTAAACAACAACGCGCGCAGCGGTAGGGCGGCGAACCCGGCGATCAACACCGGCCGCCGGCCGATCCGCTGGCCCAACCTCCCGGCCCAAGGGGCGACCAGTGCCGCGATGATCTGCGGCACCACGATGGAAGCAGAAATCACCATGCCAGACGCGCCGCCGGAATGGGTGAGACGATTGAGCGCCAGCGGCAGCAACCCGGCATCGGCGAGCTGGAACAACACCACGGCGGCGGCGAAAACATGCAACGCCGGTTCGGCGAAGATCTGCCAGGGACGCTGGCGGCGGTCCTTCGGGTGCAGCAACGCCGGATGGTCGTCCTTCGGGTCGACGAAGTCCTTGGTATGGATCATGACCAGCGCGAAGAGTGCGGGAAGAACCAGGCAGGCGGTCACCAAGAACACCGCCTGTTCAGAGATTGTCGAGGCCGCCACACCCAACAGCGCCGCCGACGCCGCGTTGCCCAGCGAGGCGTAGCGGGTGTTCTGCCCCAGCCGCTCGCTGAAGCTGTTATGGCCGCAAACCGCGAGGGTGACCGCCGCGATCGCCGGCGTCATGACGCTGCTCGCCATGCCATGCGCGACCTCGGCCCCCCAGACCAGCGGCCGGGTCGGGGCAAGAGAAAGCAGCAAGGCACTGCCGCAGAGGGCGATCAGGGCACCCCCAGCCGCCAGCCGCTTGCGGTGGACGTGATCCACCAGCACACCACCAGGCAGCTGGCAAATCAGGCCGGTCAGGGTGCCGATGCTGAGTGCGAGGCCGAGCGCGGTCAGGCTCCAGCCGTTCCGCGTCAGCCAGACGGCGATGAACGGGCCAAAGCCCGCCTGAACGGCCGCGGTGAAGAAGTTCAGCCCGTTCAGCCCCAGCCGGGTTCGCATGTGGTCGACCACCCTTGAGAACACCAGGGCTCTGCCCTGACCCGCGAAAGGGCCGACGGCCCGTTCGATCCCATTAGGGGGTTTGCGGGAGTGGCGGCAACCGAGGCGATGCCAGCCGTTCGGTTGCCGCGCTTTCCCGCGACCCGCTTAGCCAGGGTTCAAGCAGCACGCGGCTTGACGGGCTTGGGCCACGCAGCGCGGACAAAGGGCTGGAGCCCGCGCCTTCCTACGCTGTCACCGCATGCAACCGCCGGGCCGGCTGAGCGAGCTCCTCATAAACATCGACATAGTCCTCGGCCATGCGGCGTGCGGTGAAACGCCGGTCGAAGGTGGCGCGAACGTCGGCGCGGTTCAGGCTATCGATCTTGCCCAGGGCGGCGACCGCCTGATCGATGTCCTCGACGATGAAACCGGTCTTGCCCGGCTCGATCACTTCCGGCACTGAACCACAATTGTAGGCAATGACCGGCGTGCCACACGCCATGGCTTCGATCATCACCAGACCGAACGGTTCCGGCCAGTTGATCGGAAAGATCAAGGCATGCGCTGCGGAAAGGAACATTGGCTTCAGCGCATCGTTGATCTCACCGATGAACTCGACATCCGGATTGCCCTGGATCAGCGGCTTGATCAGCGCGTCGTAGTATGCCTTGTCGGCGTTATCGATTTTGGCGGCGATCTTCAGCTTCATCCCGGCCTTGCCGGCGATCCTGATCGCCCGATCCACACCCTTTTCCGGGGCGATGCGGCCAAGGAAGGCGGCATATTCCTGTTTCACCGGTTGCGGAGTCAGCAGACCCGAAGGCATCCCATGCAGCACGGTGCGCACCCAGTTGAGGTGCGGGATCGGCCGGCGCTGGCTGTTGGAAATGGAGACGAACGGGGACGCCGGGAAGGTGCCGTAGGTCTCCACGAACTCGGGAAGGTCGAGCCGGCCGTGGATGGTCGTCAGGTATGGAACTTTCTGCCGGCTGAACAGCGCGAGTGGGAAGTAGTCGATGTGGAAATGCAAGACGTCGAACTCGTCCTTACGTCGATAGACCAATTCGACCATACGATTGTAGGTCGCGATCCAATCCTTGACGGTGGGATCAAGGCGCAACGCCCGCTCCCGCATGGGTGCGAGCATGGCGGAGGTCTGGGAATCGCCGCTGGCGAACAGCGTGACGTCATGGCCCATCGCGACCAGTTCCTCGGTCAGCGAATAGACCACGCGTTCGGTTCCACCGTACAGCTTTGGCGGGACCGCCTCGAACAGAGGCGATATTTGAGCAATCCGCATGAGTAATTGGTCCCGGGGTTGACTGTGAGTTTGATGTTATCAGGCTTGTTAACTACCATATTCTTCAAATGACGGTTGCTTGACTTCACATTTCTAAAGAAGCTAGAACTTAACGCTCGTACCATCTGAATGTGGCGAAAACCCGGCGTGTCTTGAGAATAGCGGTGCGTGATCATCGTCATGGATCCGGGCCGCATCATCGATGACCGCTCGCCTGATCGGCGCGCCCCGCGTCTCATTGCTACCTTGTGCCTGACGCGCAACCCGCGTCCGGAATTGGCATTTTGGCCGGCAGTGGCGCTACAATAGATGCTTCCATCGGAGCAATGCAGGTGAACATCACACCGCTCAACCCGGACTTCGCCGCCGACGTGACCGGGATCGACCTGACCCAACCGCTGACCGCGTCGCAGGTGGCCACGATCGAGGCCGGCATGGATCGCTTCGCGGTGCTGATCTTTCACGATCAGCGGTTTGATGACGATACCCAGATGGCGTTCAGCCGCGCTTTCGGCGAATTGGAGATGTCCTCGGGCGGCGAGATGGCCAAACCCGAGGATCGGCGACTGAAGCTGGAAATGGCCGATATCTCCAACCTCGATCGTGACAACAGGTTGCGCGCGGTGGACGACAGGGTCCGGCTGGGTGCGCTTGGCAATCGCTTGTGGCACTCGGATGCGTCGTTCCGCGCCATCCCGGCGAAATATTCGCTGCTGTCCGCCCGAGTTGTTCCGGGCGCCGGCGGCAACACCGAGTTTTCCGACATGCGCGCGGCCTACGATGCGTTGGACGATTCGATGAAGATCGAAGTCGAGGATCTGGTGACCGAACACTCGAACGCCTATTCGCGTGAGGTCATCGGCTTTCCGAAGCAGGATTACGGCGCCCGCAACCAGCACAAGCTGCATCCGGTGCGCCACCGGCTGGTGCGGACGCATCCCGTCACCGGGCGAAAGTCGCTGTATCTGTCGGCCCATATCGGTGCCATCGTGGGCTGGCCGGTGCCGGAGGCGCGCGCCTTCATCCGCGACCTGACAGAGCACGCGACCCAGCGTCGTTTCGTTCATGGCCATGTCTGGCAGGGCTGGGATCTGGTGATCTGGGACAACCGCACCACGATGCACCGTGCCCGGCGCTACGATGACCGGCGCGAGATTCGCGATATGCGCCGCACCACCATCCGCGGTGACGCGATGACCGCGCCGCAGCAAGAGGCAGCCTGAGCCATGCACCTGACGGCATCGAGCTGCGGCGGACCTCGACCAAGGGGACTTTCATGACGGCCGAGCAGGTTCCCGCGGCAGCGGCTGAATAGGAGGAGGATCATGTCCGTTGCGATCACTGCCCTGACGCCCGGCTTCGCCGGCGAGATTTCCGGTGTCGACATCACCCAGCCCCTGGCCCGCGATCAGGTCGCCGCGCTGGAGGCCGGGATGGATCGTTACGCTGTCCTGGTCTATCACGATCAGCGTCTGACCGATGAACAGCAAAAGGCGTTCAGCATCAATTTCGGCCCGCTGGAGCAGACCGCCGGCGGTAACGTCACCAAGGCCGCCGATCGGCGTCTGGATGCGGATATGGCGGACGTGTCGAATCTTGGTGCCGACCACAAGCCCCTGGCCCGCGATGACCGCCGGCGGCTGTTCAATCTGGGCAATCGGTTGTGGCACTCCGACAGCTCGTTCAGGGCGGTGCCGGCGAAGTACTCGCTGCTGTCGGGACGCATTGTCGTGGATGCCGGCGGCCGGACGGAATTCGCCGACATGCGCGCGGCGTACGATGCGCTGGATGCCGCGACGAAAGCGGAAATCGAGGACCTGATCTGCGAGCACTCGCTGATCTACTCGCGCGGAACGCTTGGCTTCGCCGATCTTTCGGACGAGGAGAAGCGCATGTTCACGCCGGTGCGCCAGCGGCTGGTGCGCACCCATCCGGTGACCGGACGCAAGTCTCTCTACCTGTCTTCGCACATCGGAAGCATCGTCGGCTGGCCGGTGCCCGAGGCCCGCGCCTTCATCCGCGATCTGACCGAACACGCGGTTCAGCCGCGGTTCACCTACGCACATCGCTGGCGGCAGTTCGATCTGGTGATGTGGGACAATCGCTCGACGATGCACCGGGTTACCCGTTTTGACGAATTGCAGGTGCGCGACATGCGTCGCACGACGGTGGGCGGCGACAGCGTTACGGTTGAGCAGCTGGCTGCCTCTTAAACACGACGGTGCGGCCGCTGAGGCTCGTCCTTCGCCGGCCTCCGATGGTGGACACGTGTCCGACGTGCGGCGTCCGCGAGTTGGCGGGTGAATCGAACACTGCGAGCGGACATCGACGTATAGCGGTTCTGCGGTACTAGCTTGAACCATCCGATAGATCGGTCGATTTGTCGAGCAGGTTTTGTGCCAGCGCCTGAGCACCGCCGCGAAGCAGCAAACGGCGGAAATCCGACCGCTGCACCGCGACCCGGCTGATCGTTCCGTCGGCGAGAACGTCCACCGCACGCCAGGCCGCGTCGACCTGACGCATCACGTAGTCCAGTTGATGACTGCTTCCTGATTTTGGGATAATCCGCGTCTGCACCACCTGCTCATTGCCGACCGTCCGGGTTTCAGGACTGATCTGGAACTGTTGGCCGTTGAAGTCGTCAAAGCTGTCGACGTAGGAGGCCACGGTGTAGCGACGAAACGCCGCGATCAGCATGGCCTGCTGATCCGGCGACAGTGTCGCCCACGACAAGCCGACAGAATCGCGCAGGATCTGGGCCAGGTCGAATGTTTCATCGATGACCGGCGCCAGCATGCTGAACCGCTGCTTAAACGGCGTCCCAGGCCCAGCCTTCATCACGCGCAGCAGGCCGTCAACCAGCTTCTGGATCGGCGCGGTGACCGCCTGCTCGTCCACAGCGGCACGCGCGGGTATCGCCGCGCCAACGAAAAGCACCGCCGTCGCCATGATCAGGCCTCGACGGCGACAAAGTGATATTTGCATTGTACCGATCCTCTGCGGCGTTTTCATTGGCGATTGGTGCATGTTGGGTGTCGCCTGACATCATCCAGATACAAAGGCGCTGTTGTCTGGCATGCGTGCATGCTTGAGCCGCGCCATGTCACCTTGTTGTGTCCGGTATAAACGATGCGCAGCGCCCAACTTCATTAGGTACCTGAAAGATCACGGCGGCGTTAGCGGGAGAGCCGAGTTTGACGACTACGACCATGGCCCTACGCCTGTCGGACACGATCGCTGACCGTCTTGGATTGCTTGACCGTCCGATCGAGCCTGAGCCGCTGATGCAAATCGCTCGGCGGCAGACGGGCCTCAGCGAATTCGGCGACATGTCGTTCCTGGGACCGCTGACCCGGTTGCTGGATGCGTGTTCCACCGAATCAACGCTGAGTCTGGTCGGGCGCAGTGCGACCAAGTGGGACATCATCCGCTTTCTATCGAATCTTCTGCGGGTCGAGGATGAAGCTGCCCGAGATCCGAACATCAGCGCGACGCCGATCAACCACCCGGTGTTCATTACCGGCCTTCCGCGCAGCGGCACGAGCTTTCTGCACCGGTTGATGTTGACGGACCCGGCGAACCGGGCGCCGGCGGTCTGGGAAACGATTTCACCGTCGCCAGCCGCGGGAACGCGAAAGCAGCGGATCGCGCGGGTGGCACGTCAATTGAAGGCGTTCGAGTGGCTCGCTCCGGACTTTCGCTCGTTGCACCCGCTGACGGCGACCTCGCCACAGGAGTGCAGCGAGATCACCGCGCATGTGTTTCGCAGCCTGCGGTTCGATACGAACTATCATATTCCGTCGTACCGCGACTGGATGGATGCCGATGTCCTGCGGCACCTGCCGGCCTACCGCTTTCACAAGCGGTTCCTGCAATTCCTGCAGCACCAGGATCAGGGACAGCGGCAGTGGGTGCTGAAATGTCCCGAGCACCTGTTCGCGTTGCAGGCCATCCGCACGGTCTATCCGGATGCAAGGCTGGTTTTCGTGCATCGGGATCCGGTCAAGGTGCTGTTGTCGCAGGCGCGGCTGACCGAGGTGCTACGCCGGCCGTTCACCCGACGCCTCGACCCGCGGACACTCGGCCCGAATGAAAGCCGGCGCTGGCTGGATGGCACGCGCCGCATGATGGCGGTGGGTGACGATGCCAACTTCCCGGATCCGGTCTGCCACGTTCACCACATGGACCTGATCAGCGATCCCCTCAGCACGGTCGAGGGCGTCTATCGGCATTTCGGGATGGCGTTCACAGCCGAGACGGCTTCGACCATCCAGACCTTTGTCACCGCCAAACCCAAGGGCGGCTATGGCGAGCACAGCTATCATTTCGAAGACCATGGGCTGGACGAACAGGACGAACGGGCCAAATTCCGCCCTTACATGGTTCGTTTCGGCGTCACAGCCGAAGTCTTGCCGACGCCCCGCCGGGCGCTTGATCGCCAATCCCTTTCCCGCGGACAGGAGCCGACTCTGCAGTCTTAAGTGGCCGGACGGACACTTAGGCGCGCGGGGTGAACAGCACTTCCGCCCGATGGTCGGGCTGCGTGGTGACGATGCCGGTTGGCAGCACGGGGCGGGCATCCATCCGGGTGATGCGAAAGCGGCCGATCAGCGCCGCCAGGACCAACGTCGCTTCCGTCATCGCGAACTGCGCACCGACGCAGATCCTTGGCCCGGCGCCGAACGGCATGAAAGCGAAGCGCGCCGGGGCCGGCTGATCAGGCATGAACCGGGCCGGGGAAAACAGGTCCGGGTCCTGCCACAGCGCGTGGTGACGGTGCAGGACCCACGGCGCGATCATGACCAGGGTCCGCGGCGGCAGCACCAGATCGCCGATGCGGTCCGCGGCGATCGCCTCCCGCACAAGCGTGAAGGCGGCGGGAAACAGCCGCAACGCCTCATTGACGACGGCGCGCGTGCGGGTCAGCGTTGCCACGGTGGCGTAGGCGGTCTCGGGCCGGATCGTCGCGGCGGCGGCTTCCTGGGCGAGCCAGTCCTGTTCGTCTTCGGCCTCGGCCAGCATGATCAGGGCCCAGAACAGGGTTACCGCCGTCGTCTCGTGTCCGGCCAGGATCAGTGTGGCCACCTGGTCGCGAAGCTGTTCCGGTGAGAACCCCGCGCCGGTTTCGGGATCGCGCGCCGCCCGCAGCAGGTCGAGCAGATCACGCGGTGTCTCCGGTGGCTGCGTGGCCAGGCGGGCGGCAAGAATATGCTCCACCAGGCCCATCCAGCGCCGCTTGAATCGGCCGCGCCCAAGGTCGCTGGGCGTCGGGATGGACGGCGGCAGCAGCATGTCGAGCAATCGCGGCTGCGCATGCCGGGTCGCGAACGCGGTCAGCAGCCGCCGCATCTCGGGGCCGTGCTGATCCATCTCCAGCGAGAACATCGATCGACCGGCGATATCCAGCGCCAGGCCTTGCATGGTCGCCAGCAGGTCGATCGGTTGACCGGACCGTGCGCTGAGGCTCGCCAAGGCCCTGTCGGTCGCGCTCACCACATGGCGTGCCAGCAGCGGCATCACGCGCGGTGCCAAGGCGGGCGCGACGGTGCGGCGCTGAAGCTTCCAGTCGTCCCCCTCGCTGAGCAACAGCCCCTGCCCGACGATCGGGCGCAGGATCCGAATGGAGGCCGGTGAGCGGCGATAGTTGGCGGGATTCGCCACCAGCACGTGATGGATGGCGTCCGGCGCATTGAGCAGCACGTTGGTCCGGCCAAGGAACTGGCGGACCGTCATATCCTGGCGATAGGCGAACGCCGGCCACATGGTCAACGCGTTGGTGCGGACGGCGCGCAAGAAGGCGCGCAGCGGAAGCGGCGCCTCCGGCGGAGGCGGAACGGCAGGACGCAGGGGCATGGCCGATGATAGCGCGAACCGCCCCAATATCGAAGCAGGTTGGTTTGCCGGCACCCCTTCATCCTGGTTCGGTGGTGGGTTTACCGGTTCGGCAGCGCGATCCTTCGCCCCGCGCCCTTCGGCAGCGTCGTTGGCGCATAGGTCTTCACGGCCTGTTGCAAGGCGTCATACCGCGCCGCCGGATAAGGCGCCACGCGGCGCACAGCCATGTCGATGTGCAGCGCCATCAGCTCCTGGACCGCGGATCGTTCGCCGCTTTCCAGATGAAACATCTCGTGCAAGTAATGTAATCGCTTGCTGTCGACGCCCAACAGCCAGGTTTGTACTCTAAGTTTGTCACCAAGACGGACCTCCCGCTCGTATAGCGTATGGGTCTCGGCGGTGAAACAGGAATTGCCGGAAGCCTCGCGATACGCCTCGCCGATGCCCAGCGCGCGATACAACGCGTCGGTGGCGAGGTCGAAGACGACGACATAGTAGGCAAGGTTCATGTGCCCGTTGGAGTCGATCCACTCCGGCCGAACCACATCCGTATACTCGATCACCGGTTTGCTCATGATGCCGCGCAGCTTGTTAGGCCAGGCCGTGCGGGTCAAGCGGGCCGAACCGCGGGCACCAGCGTAAGGGAGGACAGGATCGACGGTCGCCGTCGCACTTCGTTGCGATGGGGCGGTGATGGTGTCGTTCCGCTGCACCATCGGATCAGGCCGATGATGGGGTAGACGAGCAACTAGCGACATTCGCAGCACGGTAGCCGACCGGCGTTAAACCTGTATCGGAACGTCACTTCGGATCGCGATCCGGGATGGCGCCTGACGCAGCTCACCTTGATGAGCCGCCGACGAAGACCGGGCGCGGGCGCTGACGACGTGCCTGGTTTCGCCTGAGATCCACCGTCAACCTACGTCGGGCCGAGGTCTAACAGAGTCTTCATCGTGCCGCCTCTTGGCGTCGCGCACGCGGTTGTGCAATAGGTACGAGATGTCATCACATGCCGCTACATCCGGTCCGCAGCCGACACGCCGCGACCTTCTTTCCCTCGTCACCACGGCTGCCGCCGCGATCGGCGTCGGTGCGATCGTCTGGCCGCTGGTCGACTCGATGAATCCGTCCGAGGATGTGATCGCCGCGGGTGCGCCAATCGACATCGACATCTCGAAACTGGCCTCCGGCCAACAGATCGTCGTGCTGTGGCGCGGCGCGCCGATGTTGATCGTCAATCGGACCCCGCAGGCGCTGAAGACCCTGCAGGAGTCGAGTCTGATCTCGCACCTGTCCGACCCCAATTCGACCGTGCATCAGCAACCGCCGTATGCGGAGAACTGGCACCGGTCGGTCAAGCCGGAATTCGCGGTTCTGGTGGGGATCTGCACACATCTGGGATGTTTGCCAGGTTACCTCCCCAACCCCGATCCGACGACCCCGGCGCCGAACTGGCCGGGCGGTTATTTCTGCCCCTGCCATGGATCGAAATACGATCTCGCCGGGCGCGTCTACACGGGCGTTCCGGCGCCCTATAACCTGCCGGTGCCGCCCTACCATTTCATCAACGACAAGACCCTGCGCATCGGTGAGAATCCGACGGGCGGCACCTTTGAACTGAGTTCTGTCGTGCAGATGTAAGTCCCCGCCCTCGACCGGCAGCCGTCTTCATGCGACGTTGGGAACCCCGTTAAGAGGACCCGCGCATGACAGATGGCCCGCTGGCCCGTTTCAAGGTGATCGACCTGAGCCGCGTCCGCGCCGGACCCACCGCGGTGCGCCAGTTAGCCGACTGGGGTGCGGACGTCATCAAGATCGAGGCGCCTGAAGGTGACGCGGGCCTCGGCGGTGACCGCCATGGACCCGATTTCCAGAATTTGCACCGCAACAAGCGCAGCCTGACGCTCAACCTGAAGTCGCCGGATGGTGTGGCCATCATGAAGCGGCTGGTCGCGCGGTCGGATGTGGTGGTGGAAAACTACCGACCGGATGTGAAGTTCCGTCTGGGCGTGGATTACGACAGCCTGAAGGCGGTCAACCCGCGGATCGTCTATGCCAGCATCTCGGGATTTGGACAGGACGGCCCCTATCGCGATCGTCCCGGGTTTGATCAGATCGCGCAGGGCATGGGCGGGCTGATGTCGATCACCGGCGAACCCGGCCACGGGCCCATGCGTGTCGGCATTCCTGTCGCCGATCTGACCGCCGGCATCTTCGCCGCCATGGGGATCCTGATCGCACTGCTGGAGCGTGAGCAGTCCGGCGAAGGTCAGTGGGTCAAGAGCTCCCTGCTGGGCGCGCAGATCTCGATGCTGGATTTCCAGGCGGCGCGCTGGACGATCGCCAACGAGGTGCCCGGTCAGGCTGGCAACAACCACCCGACCAGCATTCCGACCGGGGTGTTCGCGACCGCCGACGGCTACATCAATATCGCCGCCGCCGGCGATGACATCTACCGCCGGCTGTGCCGGGCCTTGCGCGCCGACCAGCTGGCCGCCGATCCGCGATACGCCACCGGGCGGGCGCGGCTGCAGCATCGCGACGCGTTGAACGAGGCGATCGGCGCGATCACGCCGGGCAGGACCTCGGCGGACTGGATCGAAGTGCTGAACCAGGCCGGCGTACCCGCCGGACCGATCTACCAGATGAACGAGGTCTTCGCCGACCCCCAGGTCAAGCATCTCGCGATGACCCGGACGGTGCGGCACAAGGTGCTGGGCGAGGTGGAGGTTGTCGGCCAGCCGATCGAACTGAGCCGCACACCCTGGAGCATTCGCGATGCGACCCCGGAAGCGGGCGAGCACACGGACGCGGTGCTGGCGGAGCTTGGCTACAGCGCCAAGGAGATCGCAGGACTGCGTGATGCCAAGGTAGTGTAGCGAGCACGGTCGATCATGCGGTCGAGTCCGACCGGCCGGTTGAGCGTGGCAACGCGTGTTGGCGCCCCTGGACCCTGCACACCGGGTTGCGGGCGGAGCGAGGATTGAGGCCGGGCGAACCAGCCGGGCCGCGGCAAAGGAGGAAACAACATGGACTTTACCGGGAAGGTGGCCCTCATCACCGGCGGTGGCGGCGGCATCGGCCGTGCAACGGCCCTTGGGTTCGCACTGCGCGGGGCCAAGGTGATGGTGGCGGACGCGGACGCGGATACCGGGCAGGCCAGCGTCGACATCATCGCCCAGCGCGGCGGGACAGCGGCGTTCGTCCAGGCGGACGTGACCCGTTCGGCCTCGGTGCGGGATTACGTCGATAGGACATTGGCGGCCTACGGTCGGATCGACGCGTTCTTCAACAACGCCGGCATCGAGGGCAAGGTCGTGCCGATCCAGGAGTACGACGAGGACGTCTTTGACCAGGTCATCGCGGTCAACCTGAAGGGCGTCTTCCTCGGTCTGCGCCACGTGCTGCCGGTCATGCTGAAGCAGAGGTCGGGGACGATCGTCAACACCGCCTCGGTCGCCGGGCTGTTCGGCTCGCCGGGTATGCCCGCCTATGTGGCCTCCAAGCATGGCGTTCTGGGCCTGACCAAGGTTGCATCCACCGATGTGGCGGGCCTTGGAGTACGGGTGAACGCGGTGTGTCCCGGGCCGGTCGAGACCCGCATGATGCGCTCGCTGGAAGCGCAACGAAACCCCAACGATCCCGACGTTGTGCATGCCGCCTATTCCGCCGGCATCCCGACCGGCCGCTACGCCCTGCCCGAGGAAGTCGCCGGTGCGGTGCTATATCTGTGCTCCGACCTGGCTGGCGACGTGACCGGGACCCACATCGTGATCGATGGTGGTCGTTCCGGATCCGGCGGCGTCGCGCCGGTCAAGCGAATTTAGAAAGGCCCCGATCCATGCCCGATTTCTTCGAGATCCTTGGAACCACGCGATCGATGCGTCGGTTGAGGCCGGATCCCGTGCCCGATGCGTTGATCAAGCAGATCCTGGAGGCCGGCACGGCCGCCGCCAACGGCGGAAACACCCAGAAATGGCGCTTCCTGGTGATCAAGGATCCAGCGATCAAGCAAGCCGTGCAGGTCTGGTACAAGAAGGCGTTCGATGAGGTGGTGGGACCTCGTTACGCCACAAGCGCGCCACCACCCGGCGTCACGGTCGACCGGTTTGGCCGCCAGCATGGTGCGGTCGAGTACCTGACGGAACATTTTCACGAAGCGCCCGTCTGGATCGTTGCATGCCTGGAAGATGGCCAGAACCCCGGGCGGAGCGCTGGAGCCTCGATCTATCCGGCGGTGCAGAACATGCTGCTGGCGATCCGGGCGCTGGGGCTGGGATCGACGCTGACGACGCGGCACCTGCTGCATGAAAAAGAGGCCGAGGCTGCGTTGGGGCTGCCGCCCGGCGTGCATTCCTATGCGATCCTGCCGGTTGGCTATCCGATGGGCAAATTCGGCCCGGTCGGGCGCGGTAAGCTGTCGGACTTCGTCTATCTGGACAAGTGGCAGCAGCCCTACCCGGCCGTCGCGGAAAGCTGACGCAGATCCTGCGCGAAGCGGGATGCGGCGCTTGTTAATCAACGGGAATTACGGCGTTGTTGCTTCAACCTGAAGCGATCACGCTCCAAACGCTTGCAGTCGATGCCGCGGTTGGTTGCTGTGCCTGATCCGACTGGCCTCCGGACCCGCCACGACACCGTGGTCCGGAAATTGCCTCCGGCTCAGAAGTCGGGTTCAAAACGCATTACGGAGCGGTCGGCGGCCGGGTCTGATCGCGGCGATCAGTGGCCGAGCAGGCAACGGCGATGTCCTACAGCATCCACCCGGCCGACGAACGCTTTCTGGCTGGGCGAAATGCTGACGACGTCTCTAGAGGGTGAAAGCTTCAGGTTGAAGCAGTTACGCTCTAAAAGTGGCTCGGGGTGAAAAGGCGGTTCACCTCCGGGATTGGTTCAACCCGAGACAACGGCCTGAGACAACGGCGCTTCCAGGATCTTTCAGCGGGCTCAGGTGATCACGTCTGGCATTTACATTCGAGGAGCATCGAGACATGGCACTCCTGCAAAAGACCTATGGCAAGGACAGGGTCCGCGTCATGCGGATCAACCGCCAGCACGATCGGCACGAAGTGCGCGAACTGACCGTACGGGCGATGATGACCGGTGATTTCGATGACGCCTTCACCCATGCCGACAATACCACGTCCGTGGCCACCGACACGGTGAAGAACATCATCAACGTGGTCGCGCACGAGAACCTGACGCTGGGAACCGAGCTATTCTGTGCCGCGGTAGCCCAGAAGCTGCTCGACACCTACAAGCGGGTGCGCACCGCGACGGTGACGGGGCACGAAACCAAGTGGTCGCGCCTGGTAGTGGACGGCACGCCTCATGCCCATAGCTTCGTACTTGACAGTAATGGCAAGCCCTTCGCGAAGGTCGTGGCAGAACGCGACGGCACGACCATGGAGTCCGGCGTTGCCGAATTCAGCTTCCTGAAATCGACCCAGTCCGGCTGGGAAAACTACATTCAGGACAGATTCACCACGATCCCCGAGACGAATGACCGCATTGCCGCGACCGCCATGCAGGCCTCCTGGCGCTGGCACGCGGCGCCGGCGGATTATGACGCCGCCAATGCGACGATTTTGGCGACGCTGCTGAAGGTTTTCGCAACGACCTACAGCTGCAGTGTGCAAGATAGCCTGTATCGCATGGGCATGGCGGCCTTGGAGGCGGTTTCCGAAATCGCCGCCGTCAGCATGGCCTGCCCAAACAAGCACTACCTGCTGCTCAACCTGACGCCATTCGGCCTGGACAACCAGAACCAGGTATTCGTCGCGACCGACGAGCCGTCGGGTCAGATCGAGTGCACCGTCGGGCGATAGAGGACAGCGTGCCGGAAGTTAACCGCCACGCGCTCCGAACCGATGAAGTCGGATCTCTGCTGCGGCAGGTCAGCCGCGATCATCACCCCTTTCATGCCTGGCAGCGCTCCGACCGCCGAGGTGTCGATCGATTTGATGTGCGCGTGCGCATGCGGCGAGCGGAGTAGCTTCCCACACAGCATTCCCCCCAGCTTCAGGTCCGCGTCGTCCAGCGCTGGGTCGGTCACCTTGGGCACCTCCTCGGGACGGATCGGGCGGGTGTTAACTCACTCGAAATGCTCGATTGGGTCGGTGACGATTTCCCGGCATCCTCGCTTTGCTTATTCTTGGACCCTGCTGAACGCCGAGGTCGCTTGCCGGGGAGGGCACGCAATCGGGAGCGGCCCGCGATCGGCAACCGGGGATCCGCGACCGGACGACCATCCCGCACCGCCACCTCCGCCGTTGCGCTGCCCTGGTGAGGCCAATATTGCCGCCGGCAATCCCCGAAGTGAAGTTGGAGCTTGAGGCTCTTGCCCGCATGAGGCTCTTGCTCAACCGGCATCACGATACACGCGACAGGGACAGGTGAACGTTGAGCACTCGCGCCCATATAACATTCTCAAAGGGAGGTCGAAATGTGTGGATTGAGGTCTCTGGCCGTTCTGGCGATCGGCCTTACGCTGTCCGCCTGTGACGAACCGCCAGGCGGGTTTTCGTCGGCGTCCGGCCAGGGCATCTACCCCTCCCCGGCCTATTACCCGTCGCCGGGTTATGCGCCAGGCCCGTATGTGCAGCCAGGTTACGCGCCGGGGCCGTTCGTGCAGCCGGGCTATGCCGCTCCCTACGGATACCAGCCCGGCTATGGCAGACCCTATACACACGGGTATGGGGGAGAAGAGGAGTACCGGCACGACCGTGACTCGCAGGAGCGTCAACGGCCGTCTGAGCGGATCCGTCCGAACAATCCGCCGATGGCGGCTCAGCCGCGTACCCTGCCGCCACCGCGGACGGCGGCGCCGGCCCCTGTCGCAACGCCGCAGGTAACCCATAACCGGCAGCTTCTCAATCAGCTGGGTTTCAAACCGTCGCAATGACGTTGCGCCGCCAGACTGCCTCGCTGGCTGCCACATGTCTTGATGCGACGGATACAGACTATAAGCAACCCGATACCGAGGCAAATCGTTCCGAGGATGCTGAAATCAGTCGACCGGAATGGTCAGGCCCGCGGCGTGCTCGAAGCCAACTCGTTCCCGTCAGGCGTTCCAGCCAAAGTCGGTTTCACCCAGCAAAGGTTGTGGCCGGCGATCTGAGGTAAGATCGCCGGCCACGGTCGGTTTAGCGAATGATGATTTCCACCCGGCGGTTCTGCGGCTCACGCACGCCATTGCCAGTTGGCACCAGAAGGTTGGTCTCGCCCAGACCCTTGATGTCGATCGCGTTCTGCGGGACGCCATCACGCACCAACTCGGCTGCCACCGTGCGAGCCCGGCGCACCGAGAGACCCTGGTTGTAGGTCGCGGTACCTGAGGTATCGGTGTAGCCGTTGACCTCAAGTCGGGTGTACTGGACGCGGGTGGAATTGTCCGCCGCTTCCTTGACGATCGAACGGGCGCGCTCCGTCAACGTCGCTTTGTCCCAATCGAAGAACACGAGGTAGGACCGTGCCGCGGCCGGTGCCGGCGCGGCGGTGGGCATCGGGGCGGCCGGCGGCTCAACGGCCGGCGCACCGAAGTTATAACGCACGCCGATCAGCAGCGAGTGGTTGAAGTCGTTGCCGAACTTGACGCGGCCCGGCGCCGCTACGCCCGGAGCGGTGGTTCCGGTGAAGTCGTAGTTCCGATCGGTCTGGCCAAGGAAGCGATACTCGATCGTGGTCGCCAGTTGGGGTAGAAATTGAAACGGAATGACGGCACCGATAATCGCCTGATAGGCAAGCGCACCTTGTCTGTCATTGGAGTCAAGCCGAGGGAAGCCGGTCGGTCCACCATAGGTATGTACGTCACCGAACTTCGTCCACTGGTAGCCGACGCCCACACCCGCGTAAGGCGCGGCGTAGGGAAACGAGATAAGGCCGGTGAGGTCGTACAGCACATTGAACATCGGGCCGTACTTTTCTTCATTACCGCCGGCTGCGGCGGGGAAGCCAAAACCCCTTCCCTCGGAGAAGCGGTTGTTGCGATAGTCTCCTTCGATTTCCAGCCGGATGCCATTGCCGAGACCATAGCCGAGGGCGACAACGCCGACCTCGCCGTCACGGGATCGCAACCGGGCATTCGACGACGCACCATTGGCGTTGACCAGATGTTCGTCTCGCAGAATGTTACCACCGCCGCCGAGGCTGATGTATAGCCCCGTGACCGGGGGCGGGTTCACCGCCTGAGCCCGAGCGGCCACCGGCGCCGCGAGGAATGTCGCCGCGAGCAGTGCGTGTTTTAGCCTCATGATTGTGCCTCCTAAGCGAAATCAACCTTCCTCTAACTCTTCATCCCGATCGAGGAAACCAAACGCAGCAGGCGCAGCCCTCATTCCGCCGCCGTGTGTCCGAAACGCCACAGAAATAACAACGTGAAACCGAACGGCCGCCAAAACCCGCTGTGCGGCATCGCGTGCGACCAAGCGAGGCCCAGACCGAAGATCCGAGCAGTGCGCCCGGTCGACAACGCGCCTGGGGCCGCGCCACCGCAGGGTGCTCCGACATGCCGGTGGCGCACGATCTGCTGGCAAATCGGGGATTCGGCGCCGAATCTGGCGAACTCAAGCCTGACGATCGGTGTATCGTATGCTGCGAAACTTCTTTTCAATCGGTGGCAACCCGCCGATCGGGCCGATCCGCCTCACCAGGGCATTTGCCGAACAGCGTGCTGACCCGCTCATCGACATCAGCATGTCGGATCCCGTGAACCCTGATGCAGTACACCGAAAAAGGCGCACAAGGTATTGACTCCACCCATTTCATACAGGCTGGCCGGCGCCCGGATGCTGGCCTGCCCGCTGGGGTATCAGCAGGATGCAGACGATAATCGCCACCACGAGGACGCCGGACGCCTGGAAGCGCCCCAATGCCAACCCGCCATTGCTGACCGGCTTGTCGAGCAGATCGCCCACCGTGGCACCAAGCGGCCGTGTCAGGATGAACGCCGCCCAGAACAGCACGGTGCGGGAAACGTTGGTGTAGAAGTAAAGCCCGGCCACGACCGCAAGCCCGGCGCCGAACACCAACGCACCGCCTTCGTACCCAAGACCACCGCTGTCGGCCAGGAAGTCGCCCAGCGCCGTGCCGAGGGTTTGCGAAAACATGATCGTCGCCCAGTAGAACGCCTCAACCTTTGGCGATGTCACGGTGTTGACCGCAACCGACCCGAGCGACCAATACCAAAGTCCGAGTGTCGCCAGCAGAAGCGTGAGAAGGACGGATGATCCTCCCACGTAGCCGATCCCCAGCGAGCGATCGAGGAAGTCAGCCAACGTCGTGCCCGCTGTCGTTGTCCCAACGATAACGCCCCAATACAGGAACGCATGAAACCGCTTTGCGGCGATCTGGGCTGCCACGCCGATGACAAAGATGGTGGCAAAGATCGCGGTGCCGATCAAATATCCAAGCTTGAGCGTCATCGTGATCGCGTCGCCCCCGGTTTCGCCCAGGGTTGTTGCAAGTATCTTGATGACCCAGAATCCGAGCGTGACCGCGGGAACTTTGCTCAGCGTGTCTTCGAGTGTCTTGTTCATTCGTTTCTCTTTAAAAATATTGTTCCCAACATCACCACCATCTGTCGAACGGGAGCGGTGGGATGGGAAGACGCCGGCCAACGGGCAAATTCACGCTTCAGGCAGGGCGCGAAGCCGAACGCTGATCCGGCTCATCATCTTGAAGCTCGACCTCGCACGATCAGGCCAGCGGCAAGCGTGGCACGGGCCAGGCGAGGCTTATCCGCATCTTTCCACTACCAGCCGTAGGTCAACGATCACCTCCTGGCAACCGCTTTCGATCCGTCAGCTTCGACATCCGCCACATCCGGACGCGGGATCGCTCAATCGATCCGGACACCGATCTGTCTGCTCGATCGTTACGTCTGGTCTGCTTAACCGGCAAGCCTTTCAGCAGCTTGGGCACGATCAGATGTTAAGGTACGCTCTGCCTCACGGTGTTCGGCCCGTTGGGATCCGGCCTACATTGGGACCCCGTGTTGCGGATCGCCGCTTGCCGCCCGTAACCGTAACGTATTCTCAGGATAACGTCGACACTTGTCATCGTCGATCCCAGGGCAATCGGGTGAACCCGTGATCCTTCCATCCGGCAGCGTGCCTGACCGACGGGATGTCGTCTCACTGGCAACGTAAGCATGTGTCGCGGCCTACCGAACATGCACCACAGAGCCACGGAGAGCACCGAGAGCATCAAAAATAGCGCAGGTCCGTCTCCACTGGATCTCGGTGAACTCTGTGGCTCTGTGGTGCATCCTTCTTGGTCTTCCTACCAGTAGCGCCATTCCAGACGGTCCTCACCGCGGAGCACACTCAGGTTCAATGCCGCGTATCGTTCACCCAATTGCCCCGTCGTCGATCCCAGGGCAATCGGGTGAAGGAGTGCGTGACAAATTGCTGAGTGCTGAATCTATGCCGATCCTTTGATCCGTGTGGAGGGTTTTGGCGATGGGCGGTGCGACGGACTGTGCAGCACTTGGCGAGGCGATTGTCTTTCTGAGCTGTTTCAAGGACCTCGATGATCCTCGCCAGCAGGGCAAGGTGACCTACCCGCTCGACGAGGTTCTGCTCTTATGTCTGGTCGCGGTGTTGGCTGGAGCCGAGTGCTTCACTGAGATCGCCCTGTTTGGGGTCAAGAAGCTGGCCTTTCTCCGCCGCTTCCGTCCGTTCAAGGATGGCACCCCGGCTCACGACCACCTAGGCGACATCCTGGCCACGCTCGACGCCGAGCAATTCCAGGCCTGCTTCGCCGCCTGGGTTGCAGGGATCACCGGTGTGCCGGCGGGGGTAATCGCCATCGATGGCAAGACCGTGCGCCGGTCGAGCCAGAAAGCGGGTGCGAAGGCGGCGATCCCCATGGTCTCGGCCTTCGCCGCACGCCAGCGCCTCGTCCTGGGGCAAGTCAAGGTGGTGGAAAAATCCAACGAGATCATAGCGATCCCGAAGTTGCTCGACATGCTGGCGATCGAGGGGGCGATCGTCACCATCGATGCCATGGGCTGCCAGCGCGAGATCGCGCAGAAGGTTCTCGACAAGAAGGCGGATTATGTCCTTGCCCTGAAAGGCAATCAGGGATCGCTGCGCCAGGACGTCGAACTGTTCGTCACCGAGCAGAAGGCAAGCGGCTTTGCCGACACCACGATCAGCCAGAACACCACGATCGACGGCGATCACGGCCGCATCGAGACCAGAACCACCACGGTCATCCACGACATTGCCTGGCTGCCGGAACGCCACCGCTGGCCTGGCCTGAAAGCCGTCATCATGGTCGAAAGCAGCCGTGACATCAGCGGGAAAGTCGAGCAGGAGATCCGCTACGACATTACCTCACTGGCGATGCTGGCGCATCTCCTCGGCCCAGTCATACGCAGCCATTGGGCGATCGAGAACAGCCTGCACTGGGTTCTGGATATGGTCTTTCGGGATGACGAATGCCGCGTCCGCACCGATCACGCCCCAGCCAATTTCACCACAATCAAACACATGGCTCAGAACCTGCTCAGGCGACCTGCCAGCAAGCAATCCCTACGCGCCCGACGCAAAGCCGCCAGGGTGGGACGACGACTTCCTCGCAAGCCTCATAACCGCATGAAAGCTTCACCCGATCCCCCTGTCGTCGATCGCCTTGCCGGACGCTGCTCCGGACAGCCTTCGGCTTTGGTCGGCCCGGGATGAGACGGATCCTCCAGCGATGACTTCGGACCGACTTATAGGAAGCTTCGAGCGCTTGAGATCTGTTGCACTCGACTCGGGCACAGGAACCACAACGGTTTGCCGTCTGCGATCCAATATCGACAGCTCAGATCGGCATCGACGCCATCGCGGTCTTCCAAGCTTCGGCCCCGGGTCCGGCCGCCCGCCAGCCCCGTCATCAGCCCCGATCATCTGCATTGACCTCGCATCCTGCGGCCACCCGGCCGGGAAACGGACAGCCCCCAAGGCAACCACGGCGCCAGCGCGGTGGCGGCCCTCTGGTCATTTAGTCCGCAGCCAGAACGGACGACGGCAATCCAGCCAGCGCCTGCCGCAGGTCGTCCCTGATGTCGTCCGGATCCTCGATACCGATCGAGACCCGTATGACGCCGTCGGTGATGCCCAACCTGGCGCGCTCCTGCTCGCCGATGCGCATGTGGGTCGTTGTGGCCGGATGCGTGGCGAGCGATTTCGAATCGCCTAAATTATTCGATACCGCGATTAGCCGGAACCCGTTCATCACCCGGAATGCGCCGTCCCTGCCGCCGGCCACCTCGAAGGTGACGATGGTTCCGCCGCCGGTCATCTGCTTCAGGGCCAGCGCCTGTTGCGGGTGATCGGCCCGCGTCGGGTACCAGACCCGGGTGACCCCCGACTGTTCCGCCAGGAAATCGCTGATCGCGGCAGCGGCGCGGCCGGCGGCGTCGACCCGCAGCGCCAGCGTCTCGATACCCTTCAGCAGCACCCAGGCGTTGAATGGTGACAATGCCGGCCCGGTGTTGCGAATGAACGGCTGCAGCACCTCGTTGATCCATTTCTTGCTGCCGAGGACAGCACCGCCCAGAACCCTGCCCTGCCCATCCATGTGCTTGGTACAGGAATAGACCACCACATCCGCACCCAGCTTAAGCGGCTGCTGCAGCAAGGGCGTGGCGAAGACATTGTCGACCACGACGATCGCACCCGCCGCATGCGCCATGTCCGCCACCGCGGGCAGATCAACCAGCTCCAGCATTGGATTGGATGGGGTTTCCAGCAACACGAGGTTGGCCGGCCGAACCAGCGCCGCGTGCCATTGCCCAAGATCCCCGCCATCGACAAATTCCGTCGTAATGCCGAACTTCGGCAGCAGGGTCGAGACGATCCAGTGGCACGAACCGAACAGCGCCCTGGACGCCACGACCCGATCGCCGGCTTTTAGATGCGACAACAGGGCCGCGTTGACCGCGGCCATGCCGGTGGCGGTGGTGCGGCAGTCTTCCGCCCCCTCGATCAGACAGAGCCGCCGCTCCAGCATCGTTAGCGTCGGGTTGGCGAAGCGCGAATATTGATAGTGCTCAACCGTCCCGGCGAATGTCGCCTCGGCCTGTTCGGCATCGTCGTAAACATACCCCGAGGTGAGGAACAGCGCTTCCGCGGTTTCGCCGTGTCGGGTGCGCTCGGTGCCGCCGTGAACCAGGCGAGTGGCGGGACGCAACCGGGATGGATCGAGTGTCATGTGTCAGGGCCCTTGAACGCGGTGGCCCGACCGTTGAGCAGCGTGGATTCGGAAAACCAAATCCATTGCTGGCCTCTTTAGCGCGCTTGTTTCACCTCGCCGCAATCCGGCCGGACAAATCACGAGGACCGGGACCACCCCGGCGCGCATGGCTGTAAGACGAATTCCGTCAGGCCGTCAATGGCCTCATCTGCCCTGTCCGGCGGCGATGATCCGATACGGCCGGCCGCCGACTTGGCCGACCGAGAACGACTTGCCCGGGACCGGCTTGGCCGGACCAGCTCGCCCCAGACCGGCTCGCCCCCAGGCCCTACGGGCCAGCTCGCCTTGTCGGCCAGGCGGGTCTGCGACTAGCCTTGCCTCAGGTGCTGGTTTTCCAATCGGCGCACAGATCCGGAGGGCGACACCAGTGCCGACCTACGACGTCGTCATCAAGCACCGGCTGGTGTTCGCAAACAGGCGGATGCCGCGCCGTCGCGGCGAGATCGCGATCCACAGTCGCATCATCGCCTCGATCGGCTGCATCGCCCTGGCCGAGGCAAACTCGCTCGGTGTTATCACATCATTATGAATGATCAAGTAACGATCCCTGATCATTGGAGATCTCTTTTTTCCCCGCCGACTGCTTCGCCGCAGCGGTTCGGTTGGCCCAGACGGTTCGCATGTCTAACGGCATCGACCAGGCGCGGTCACGCCAGGCTGGCAGCCTCACCATCGGTGCCATGCTGCGCAGCCGCGTTGCACAGCATCCAGACCGGATCGCCATTGTCGACGGGGAACGCCGGAGCTTCGTCACTTTCAACATGCGGGTTAATCAATTGGCTGCTGTGTTGCGGACGCTTTCGATCGGCCGCGGCGACCGCGTGGCGATCCTCGCGGAAAATCGTACCGAATACCTCGAAACGATCTTCGCCGTCGGCAAGCTTGGCGCAATCGTCTGCGCATTGAACTGGCGGCTTACGCATGCCGAGCTGCTGCACTGCGTGACATTTACCTCGCCAAAGGCAAGTCTGGTTTCGCTTGGCTATCCGAGGAGCGCCCTGCGTCTGGGCGCTGTGCTGGGCGACATCATTCTGCTGGGCGAGGATTACGAACAGCGTCTCGCCGGTGCCTGCGGCGACGAACCCGAGGACGTAGCCGAAGCCGATGACGGGCTGGTGATACTCTACACCAGCGGCACCACCGGCAACCCCAAAGGCGCATTGATCGTTCGGCGTTCACCAACCATATGACGGCGCAGGTATCGAGCAGAAGGGATGAGGGCAGCAGGTTCTCCATCACCGGTGCAGTATGCCTTGCTCGGCGTCAAAGGGTTCATCCAGCGCGGACGCCGTCAGGTCAAAGCCCTCGGGAATGATCACCGACCCGCGCATGCAACCGTAGATATCATCCACCGCGACGGTGTCTGGTGGTACAAGAATACCGACTGTTCGCCCCCGCTTGGTGATGACGACGCGATCAAGTTCGTGGCTGGCGAGGCGGTCAAGGATGTGCAAACACTTCGCATTGAATTCCGAGGCGCTGATGGTTTCGGCGGCGGCCACTGGTGCCCTTCATTGACTGGTCAACTCTCGTGACCAGTCATTTGCTGTGGTCTTGTCTCCGATTCAACCGACGCATCGGCTGCGGTTCCCTCCTCCGGTGCATGATCGCGCATCCGCTGGCGGGCGCGGACCTCGGCGTCGCTCAGCCGCGCGTCGTAGACCGATCTGGGCTCGATGGTGCGCGCCACCAGCGTCGCGGTCGCCACCATGACCAGCAGCGGCACGATCGCACCCCGGGCGTAGCCGGTCATCTCCATCATCAGCACGACGGCGGAAATCGGGCCCTGGGTGGTGGCCGCGATCATCGCGGTCGCCCCCAGCAGGGCGAACAACCCGGGTGGCACGCCGGGCCACAGCAACGACCACGGAAGCCCGAGCACGCCGCCCAACATCGCGCCCATCGCCAGTGACGGGGTGAACAGGCCGCCGGGCGCGCCGCTACCCAGGCACAGCACGGTGGCGGCCGGGCGCAGCAGCAGCAACGCCAGCAGCAGCAGCGGCGCGACCTGACCGGTGAACGCCAGCTGCGCCAGGTCGCGGCCGTTCCCGAGCAGCTGGGGAAACGGGATGGAGGCCGCACCCAGCGCGCCGAGGGCCAGGATCGGTGCCACCAGCCGGCGCCAGCCCCGGGGTTTATGGCGATCGGCCCAGGCGATCGCGCGGACATAGATGACCGAGACCAGGCCGGCGATCGGCCCGGCCAGCATGGCCCAGACGGTGGCCGACACCGAACCGGCGTAGGCCGGGATCGCGTAGACCGGCGCGTTCGGCAGGAACGCCCACGAGATGCCGGTCGCCACCAGCGCGGTGACCATGGCCGGCAGCACGAAGCGCAGGGCGAGGATGCCGCGCAGCACCTCCAGCGCGAACAGCGCGCCACCCAGGGGAACGCCATACGCGGCGGCCATGCCGGCACCGGCGCCGCACGCCACCAGCAGGCGACGCTGCTCATCGGTCAGCCGGGTCCGGTCGGACAGCACATCGGCGATCACGGCGCCAGCCTGCTTCGGCGCGCCCTCGCGTCCCAGGGCGGTGCCCATGCCGACGATGACGATCGACAGCGTGGCGCTGGCCAGGGTACGAAGCTTCGGCAACCGCCCGGCGTGGAACCAGATGGCGGCGGTGATGTCGATGCCGTTGCCGCTGGACAGCCGGGTCAGCAGCAACTGCCCTGCCCCGGTCAGCAGGCCCGCGCCGGTCAGCACGATCAGGTGCCGCCACGGACCGCCCCGTGCGGCGCCTTCCAGCAGATCAAGGCCGTGACCGCCCCAGATCAGGTGCTGGGTCAGTTGCAGCAGCCCGGTCAGCGCCGCGGTGGCGAGCCCGGTGCCGATCCCGGTCAGCAGCACCGCCAACCAAAGAGCGGCCGCACTGCGCCGGGCCAGGATCGGCGGGATCATGCGGTGTTCCGCGGCATGAGACGCCTCCGGTCGCGGCGGGCCAATCGTGCCGATGGGGTCTTGTGGGATATATCAGTAGCCGACCGCCTGCTAGACCATTGTCAGGCTGACAGTACAGCCTGACAATGGTCTATCTCTTTGTTTGATCGCATGATTGACGCGCCGTGAACGTTCCGCTCAGCGCGACCATGCTCTATAGCCCGACGCATGACCGGCCACGACGTGATCATCCTGGGTGCCGGCGCGGCGGGTTTGATGTGCGCCCTGACCGCGGGGCGCCGCGGCCGGCGGGTGCTGCTGCTGGATCACGCACCGCGGGCGGGTGCGAAGATCCTGATCTCGGGCGGCGGACGGTGCAATTTCACCAACACCGAAACCCTGCCCGAGCGGTTCCTGTCGGATAATCCGCATTTCTGCCGCTCGGCGCTGAGCCGCTATCGGCCGGACGATTTCGTCGCGCTGGTGCGGCGGCATGGCATCGCGTTCCACGAGAAGACGCCGGGCCAACTGTTCTGCGACGGTTCGGCCGGCCAGATCGTCGCCATGCTGCTGGCCGAGTGCGCCGCCGCCGGCGTCGATCTGAGGCTTGCACATCGGGTGACCGAGGTCAGCCGGTCCGACCGGTTTCGCGTCCAGACCGACCAGGGCGAGTTCGCCGCGGAAGCCCTCGTGCTGGCTACCGGCGGGCTGTCGATCCCGAAGCTGGGCGCCTCCGGCCTCGGCCATGACCTGGCCGCGCGCTTCGGGCTGCGCCTGACGACGATCCGGCCCGGCCTGGTGCCGCTGACCTTCAGCGATGATCTGCTGGCGTTGATGCGCCCGCTCAGCGGCGTGTCGTTAGAGTGTGCGGTGGCGCTGGATCGGCGGGTGTTCCGCGCGGCGACGTTGTTCACTCATCGGGGTTTGTCAGGGCCGGCGATCCTGCAGATCTCCTCCTATTGGCGGCATGGGCCGATCTCGGTCGATCTGCTGCCGGGGCGGCATGCGGCGGAGTTCCTGCTGGAGCGTAAGCGCGCGCGCCCCAAGGCCGGCCTGAGCAGTGTGCTGGCCGAGGTGCTGCCGGCGCGCCTGGCCAGCGCGATCGCCGCATCAGCCGAGGTCCTGGACGCGCGACTGGCGCAGATCCCCGACCGGGTGCTGGGCGCGGTCGCGGCCCGCCTGTCGGCCTGGGCGGTCACGCCGTGCGGAACCGAGGGCTATGCGAAGGCGGAAGTGACGTGCGGCGGGGTGGATACCCGCGATCTGTCGTCGCGGACGATGGCCGCCACCGGTGTTCCCGGCCTGTTCGTGATCGGCGAGGCCGTGGACGTGACCGGCTGGCTCGGCGGCTACAACTTCCAATGGGCCTGGGCGAGCGGGTTCTGCGCCGGCGAGGCGGTCTGATCGCGGTCCTGGTCACGAGCCGCCGTGTTGCGCGAACCGCCTGGCACTTACGATCAGCCCGGTGCAACAGGCCGATCCGGCGAAGGCATGGGGCACTTCGGGCGCATGCGTGCCGCAGCCTATATCAAGGGTCTCGCGGCGACGAGCGGGTCCATCCTGGCCTCCCCCGAGTGCCACACATGTCGTGGAAAAGCGGCTTCATCAACACCGATACGCCAACGCTGGGTCAGGCGAACACCAGATCGAGCCGCACCGTGATCTCTGGCGCGAGCGCCAGAGCAAGTTGATCGCCTGGCTGGTGCGTGGTCATCTCGTGGTATCCGTCTCCGCGCGGCCCCCGGTAGGCGTCAAGGACGCGGCGCTTTACGTCGACAATCCACAGTTCGCCGATACCAGCCCGCGCATAGAGCGGCAATTTCACCGTTCGGTCGAAACCGAGCGAGCTGTCCGCCACCTCGATCAACAGCAGGACATCCGCCGGGCCGGGCCGCTCGCCCGTTGCGTAGAAGTCGGCCCGGCGCCGCAGGACCGCCAGGTCGGGTTGCGGCTCGCTCGCTCGATCGAGCCGGATGGGGTTCTGTGGCCAGACGATGGCGCGGCCAGCGCACGCCAGGACCAACGCTTCGTTCAATCCGCTGACAATGGCCGCGTGGCCTTGGCCGATCGGCGCCATGTCGATCAGGTCCCCATCGATCAGTTCGATCCGGTCGGCCTCACCAAAAATGCCGGCGTCGGCCATTCGGTTATAATCGTCGACGTCCAGTTTGTGCCGGGTTGGCACGACGCCCGCGTCGTCCATGGCGCATCTCCATCTGAGGATCACTGTATCACCTTTGTGTCCAGGTTAGCACTGGCGGCGAATTGCCGATGCCCGATCCGTATTGGGCGCCCGATTCGTACCGGATTAAGGAAATCCCGACGGTGCGCTTCATCCGGGCGGTGGCAGCAGGCGGTTGGCGATCGCAGCGGCTTCGGTGATGTCGCGAGCGACCGCGGTGCTGCCCTCGGCCATCGTCGCCGCGCCATATCCCCACCCGGCGAAGATGCTGGGCACACCAGCCGCCCGTGCCGCCGTCACATCGTTGCTATGATCCCCAAGCATCAGCGCCGCATCGGGTTGGCCGGCGGCAAGCGCCAGGGTGGCGAGCAGATGCGCCGGGTCGGGCTTGCGGACCAGGAAGCTGTCGCCGCCACCGACCGCGCACAGCAGCGGCGACAGCCCGACCGCCCGCAGCAGCGCCCGAGCCGCGTGCTCCGGCTTGTTGGTGCAGACGGCAAGACGCCAGCCCTGGGCGGCCAGCGTGCGAAGCACCGGCAGGACCTGGGGGTAGAGCGTGCTCTCGACCGCGATGTGCGCGGTGTAGTCGGCGCTGAACCGCTGGATCGCGGTCGGATCAGGCTGGCGGTCGCGGGCGGCGAAGGCGCGGCTGAGCAGCGTTGCCACGCCATCGCCGACCATCGCCGCCACTTGCCCGGTGGTGAACGCGGCCAATCCTCGGGACCGCATCAGGCGGTTGATGGCGGCGGTCAGGTCCGGGACGGTATCGACCAGGGTCCCATCCAGATCCAGCAACAGGGTGCGCGACACTATGTTGCATCCAGCAGCGTAAATTGAACCAGTAGCATAACGGTAATCTTTGACATTCATCCTCCCTCGCCGCTACGCCAGACTCTCCAGTAGACGCGTTCCGGCGGACATGCCCGTCAGACCCTTCGGCTGGAGTCCGATTTGGTGGGCCGCCTCCCCGAACGTCTGGGCATCAGGCGCCGGGATCGGTCCATCAGCCAAGCAGGGGCCGCGTATGCAAGCAACCGCGATCGTCCTGGCCGCCGGCCTGGGCACCCGCATGAAGTCGTCGCTGCCGAAGACACTTCACCGGCTGGCGGGGCGGTCGATGCTGCGGCACCTGCTGGCCAGCTGTGAGGCTGTGTTCGATCGCATCGTCGTTGTCCTGGGTCCCGACATGGATGCGGTGCGGCAGGAAGCCGAACCGCATGTTTGCGTTGTTCAGCAGGAACGTCTCGGCACGGCGCACGCCGCGCTGCAGGCCGTCGAGCATTTCGGCAGCGGGCACGCGGCGGTGCTGTATGCGGACAATCCGCTGATCCGGCCCGCCACGCTGCGCCGGCTGATCGAGCGGCACGCACCGCCCGACGGCGCCCCGTCCGGGTTGTCGCTGCTGGCATTTCGGCCGGCCGACGCCGCGCGGTACGGGCGGGTCATCAGCAACGGCGATGGCCGGGTCGAGCGCATTGTCGAGTATGCGGACGCCACCCCGGCCGAACGTGCCACCGATCTCTGCAACGCCGGGGTGCTGTGCGGTGAGGCCGCCGACATGCGGCGCTGGCTGCGAGCGGTCCGCAACGACAACGCCAAGGCGGAATACTATCTCACGGATCTGGTGGCGCTCGCCCGCGCCGACGGGCGGGTCGTGGCCGCGGTGGAGGCACCGGCGAACGAACTGGCCGGCATCAACTCGCGGGCCGAGCTGGCACGGGCCGAAGCCACGCTGCAGGGCTGGCTGCGACAGGCGGCGATGGACGCCGGGGTGACGATGATCGATCCGTCCTCGGTGTTCCTGTCGGCCGACACCAGCCTGGCGGCGGATGTGACGATCGAGCCGAACGTGTTCTTCGGCCCCGGAGTCAGCGTCGCCGGCAACGTGCTGATCCGCGCCTTCAGCCACATCGAGGGGGCGGATATCGGTGCTGGCGCCATTATCGGCCCGTTCGCGCGCTTACGGCCGGGTGCCAGGCTGGATCAGGACGTGCATGTCGGCAATTTCGTCGAGATCAAGGCCTCGCATCTGGCGTCCGGTGTCAAAGCGCACCACCTGAGTTATATCGGTGACGCTACGGTCGGTATCGGAACCAATATCGGCGCCGGCACGATCACCTGCAACTACGACGGCTACAGCAAGCATCGCACAACGATCGGGGCGCATGTCTTCGTTGGTTCGGACGTGGCGCTTGTGGCACCGGTCTCGGTCGGTGACGGCGCGATGATCGCCGCCGGCAGTGTGATCACCGAGGACGTGGAGCGTGACGCGCTGGCGCTGGGGCGCGGGCGACAGGTGCAGAAGCCCGGGCGGGCGCCGCAGCTGCGGGCGGCGGCACAGCAGCGAAAGAAGGCAATGCGGGCGACGGCTGGAAAGGGAAATACCTGAATGTGCGGCATTGTTGGCGTCATCGGCGCGCGTCCCGCCGCGCCGATCATCCTGGATGCGCTGTGGCGGCTGGAATACCGCGGCTACGACAGCGCCGGCATCGCCACCCTGGTGAACGGGCACATCGATCGGCGGCGCGCGGAAGGCAAGCTCAGCGCCCTAGCGACCTCGCTCGATCGCAGCGCCCTGCCCGGCTCGATCGGCATCGGCCATACCCGCTGGGCGACCCATGGGGCGCCGACCGAGAGCAACGCGCATCCGCACGGCACCGCGCTTGTATCGCTGGTGCATAACGGCATTATCGAAAACCATGCCGAACTGCGCACCGAACTGGAGGCCGAGGGCCAGGAGTTCTGCACCGAGACCGACACCGAGACGGTGGCGCAACTGGTCGATCTGCACCTCAAGCGCGGCATGGCGCCGATCGAGGCAGCTGGGGCGGCGTTGCGGCGGCTGGAAGGTGCGTATGCGCTGGCGATGATCTTCGCCGGCCATCCGGAGCTGATCGTGGGCGCTCAGCACGGCGCGCCGCTCGCGGTCGGGTTCGGCGATGACGAGATGTTCGTGGGTTCGGACGCGCTGGCGCTGGCGCCGCTGACCCGGCGCATCGCCTACCTGCGCGATGGCGACTGGACCGTGGTCGATCGGCGGGGTGCGCGGTTCTTCGACATGGGCGGCAACCCGGTCGAGCGGGCGATCAAACAGACCCGGATGACCGGGGCGGCGATCGGCAAGGGCAACTTCCGCCACTTCATGGAAAAGGAGCTGCACGAGCACCCGGCGGTGATCGGCGACACGCTGCACCAGATGATCAGTCCGGGCAGCCGGGCGGTGGCGCTGCCGGACCTGGGGATCGATTTCCGCAAGGTGTCGCGGATCACCATGAGTGCGTGCGGCAGCGCGTTCTACGCCGGGCTGGTCGGCCGCTGGTGGTTCGAGGCGGTGGCTCGGATTCCCGCCGACGGCGATGTCGCGAGCGAGTTCCGCTACCGCACGCCGCCGATGCCGCGCGGCGGCTTGGGGCTGCTGGTGTCGCAGTCGGGCGAGACGGCCGATACCCTGGCGGCGTTGCGCTATATGCGCGAGCAGGGTCAGCGGGTGCTGTCAATCCTCAACGTGCCGGAGAGCACCATGGCGCGCGAGAGCGATGCGGTGCTGGAAACGGTGGCCGGCCCCGAGATCGGCGTGGCGAGCACCAAGGCGTTCACTGCGCAGTTGTCGGTGCTGGCCTGTCTGGCGCTGGCGGCGGGGCGTGCCACCGGTGCGATCAGTGCCGAACAGGAGGCAGCGATGACCGCCGCACTGCTCGAGGTTCCGGGGCGGGCGGCCGAGGTGCTGGCGAACGACGCGGCGATCATGTCGATCGCAAATCGCGTCTCCAAGGCGCGCGACGTGCTGTTCCTGGGCCGCGGCAACTGCTTTCCGATCGCGCTGGAAGGCGCGCTGAAGCTGAAGGAGATCAGCTACATCCACGCCGAGGGCTATGCGGCGGGGGAGATGAAGCACGGGCCGATCGCGCTGATCGACCCGGCGGTGCCGGTGATCGCGATCGCCCCGTCCGGGCCGCTGTTCGAGAAGACGGCGTCGAACCTGCAGGAGGCGGCGGCGCGCGGCGGCCAGGTCATCGTGTTCAGCGACGCGGCCGGGGCGGCGAAGCTGCGTGGCATCGCGGTGGAAACGGTCGTGCTGCCGGAGGTCGACCCGTTCGTCGCGCCGATCCTGTATGCGATCCCGGTGCAGATGCTGGCCTATCACGTGGCGGTGCTGAAGGGCACCGACGTCGACCAGCCGCGGAACCTGGCGAAGTCGGTGACGGTGGAGTAGCGGGCGTTCGGGGCGGGCGTTGACATCAGGGGTTCGGGAAGCAGCGGAGTCTAGGTCGGGTTCGGGCTGTTGGATGACATTGAAGGGGTCCGGCTGCAACGGCACCGAAAGCTTCATGCAAATTTCCTGGCCAGCTCCTACAGCGGGGTTCAATTCGGCGGGGGCCTTCGCAGTCGTGGTCCGACCGGTAATGGCCGATTTCAGACCGTCCGCTTCAGAGCGTCCCTACTGAGTAAGCGGACTGTCGTCGCCGCAATGTCGGATGCCCTGAAGTGAATGCTGGCCATGCTCAACTAGGCGGAACAGTCATTGCGAGCACATCAGTCTTTCATCAATCGTTGTTGCGCCTGATTGTCCTCGTATTCGGCCTGCCTATTCCACTCAGCGGCGATGCCTTGCAACATGATAGTCGTTCTGGGCCATGCAACGCAGGCCGTCGCCCATTCGCGATAGTGGCGAGCAAAGCGCCGCTGCTCGTCTCCGCCATCATATATACCCTTGGTATGAACGCCGCGCATATTGAAGCGCCCGATGACTAAGCCCTGCTCCAGTGGCTCAGATCTCTCCTGCTCGATGATTTCGCGTAGCGCGATGGTGGGCCAAGCGTTGTCGCGGGGATCGTGCGGCGCGTGGGCAAGCAGCTTGCCAATATAGGACGCGCCGACCTCTAGCCGGTCTGAGGCAGCGAGAGCCTCCAAGGCAGTTCTCACCCAATGCGCCATGGCCGCGTGATCCACCCCAGTCTCGGTGACGCCTGGTACCTTGCCGAATGCCTCCAGGAGATTGTAGGCGGCACGTGCCCTCGCTTGGTCGACCCTCTCCTTATCCTCCGGCGCGGCGTTCTTTGCATGAAAGACCAGCTTTAGCGCTTCAACGAAATTAGCCGGGTCGGCGGCCATGATGTCGAACAGAACCAACGGCTGCTCTCTCTGCCCAGGGCCGGTCAGCAACGGGAGGTATGCGAACTCCAGTTTAGCGAGTTTGGCGCGATCCACGTCGGGCTGGGAGCGAAGGGTGGTGAACAGGCGATCGATCCGATATTGCAGCATCCCGCCGTCATTTATGACGCCGGAGTTGATGACGCCCAGCAACTGGTCGAGCACCTGGAACGCGAGCGCCGAGGACACGTCTCCCCCATCTGCAAGCGTCGACAAGGCATCCCCGGGCTTGCCAACCTTGAGGTATCGTTCCGCCACAAGGTCCCGTGTTTGCTGCCCGTGCTCCTGAACATGCCAAGGCGGTCGCGCTTGCCAGAACGCGGTGGCCACGTCGTCACCCAACGAGTCGACGAAGGCCCATGACTGCGGCTCGTCGGACAGGCCGAGCAGGAGACAGACTAGGTCGCCCAAACTGCTGCCGCTCTTGTAAGCTTTTGACAAGAGCTGGAGCCATTTGTTCGTAAAAGATCTATGCGCAGTTGCCGATATCGCCCGAGCAAGTGCGCGAGCGTTGTCTGATCCTCGCTTTATGCAATCCGAGCAGAAAGCGTAATTGGCTTCCGGCGTCGCCAAAAGACTCAAGAGTGGCTTGGAGATGAGCCAGGGATTCCGAACAGCTTCTGCGAGTCGGAGCGGTCCAACATTGCCCTCCTGCGCCAGCAAATCGCGTATCGCTTGGCTGCGCCGCTCCTCCAACATGACCTCTGTCATTTCGTGCCCGTCGGCAGCGAGCCTCCGGGTGATTCTCATGTCGTCGAACAGAGGCGTTGCCAAGTGCACCAGGTCCTCAGGCGTGAACCGACGCACAGCCTCGCCGATTTCGTCAAGGCGAAGTCCTCGGAGCGCCCAATCGGCGTCGGGAAACTCCGCGTGCTTCGAGAACAGGTCATTCAAGCGTTGCCAGAGGCTGACGCGTACTTCGGGGTCGCACTTCTTGAAGAAGGTCTCAAGTTGGCGAAGGGCCAGGCTTTGGTCCTCCTCCGAAAGCACGGCGAGGTGGTCGATCAGCGCTGCCCAACGGTCAGGGTCAGTTCCGACCAAAGCCAAAACCTGTTTCGCTGCAGCGCCATATAATTTGGCAGCGTCCGCCCAAGTGACCCCGGCATCGTAGCGGCCTGCGTCCCGGAGACGGGGCCGGACTAACGGCTCACCGACAGCGTAATGTTCGGGGAGCAATCGCAGCGACAGGCTCCAGGCAATCGGTTCACTTTCCCGCCGTATCGCTTCAAGCAAGCTGACACGAATGGACACATCGGCATCCGTGCCTGGCAGCCAAGGAAGCAGGATTCCCCGAAGGCTTCGGAGGGGCCGATTAACCAGCCGACTATCGGGATGTGGATCGAGCGCCGCCAAACGGGTAAGCAAGAGGCACACCCGCGAGACAAGATTGGGATCCCACGCGATCGTCTCTAGTGCCCAGAGAAGCGATGTGTGGTGCGCCCGCGTATGAATGAAGTCCTTCCGCTCGGTAAATAGCCAACGAACGCCCTCGGGCGCGTTGGACACGAACCGCTCAAGGGCCTGCACGAAAGGGAGCGGCGCTGCTTCCGCAAGGATCGGCAAGGCGGCCCGGAGGCTGGCAAGGAGACGGCCATCACTCGCGAGCCCGGGAAGATTTCCGATGACGTCGTCAACCCACTTCTCCGAGCCACCATGTGGTGCGAGGGCCGGCCCGAAGCCAGCGACGTCATGAAGGGTTGAGATCATCAGCAACGTGGTTGCGAGACCCTCGCGCAACCAGTCGGAATGGTCGAAACCAGGGCCGGCCATCATCAACTCAGTTCCGGTCTTCTCGAGGTTCCGATCTAACTCACGGAGGACGAAAGTGCAGGCTTGCTGAAGGCAGTCGAAATCGTCGCGACCCAGATTGCTGCCTAGGACGACAAAGGCGTCGACGGGGGCCCGAACCTTCCATATCGGTTTCTGGTATTCTACGGGTGGATCGTCGATTAGGAGCAACGGCTGGAGCAATGCCTCCCATCGCGGGTAGTCCGTGACGCCGGCAAGCTGGGCCATCACACTGCAATCATGCGTGTTTGAGGCGTCCCATGCGCCAGCAAGTAGTGCCGGCAACAGAGTCTTGCCCGCCTGTGACGCCCAACCCGGTGCAGGGTGGTCAACGCCCGGTATCCGCCGCGCTAGCACCGTGACGCTCCTGCCGCATTCGGTGGCAAGCTGGGCCGCCCTTGTCCTCAAAATGCGTGGCTGTTCGAGCGCGGCCGCAAAGTCGTGCCCCGACGGCCTCTGCAGCAAGATCGCGTTCCCACCAGCATCCCGACGACCTTTCGCCAGAATAGTCGGTCCCCAATCGGCCAAAGAGCCGACGCTGCGTGCAGCGGCTCCTGTTGGGAAGTAAACAAGCGGCTTGTCACGAAGGTCCCGTGCTGCCTCCGACGTGGTCACCACCAGCGATCTTGCGTCGAGAACCAGGCGGACGTCGTCGCTCGCCTTGCGCAGTGCCGCCATGGCGAAAGCAAGCGCCTCCTCGGGCGAATCGGCACAGATCGTGATGCGATCAGATTGCAAATTGGCCATGCGGGCAACAACGGCCTCTGCCTGCTGCGCGCGACCCGCAAGCAGGACTTCCTCCCGCAACGGTGGGTCGAACTCATTGGAGTACCGGTGCCAATGCTCGTCCACGCTCCAGACACCAGGCGGATACGATTGGAAGTCTCGGCGTGCCCACCGGGCGGCGACACCCGGCGCCATGTCCAACCAGTGCTTCAACTCCTGACCGTCGATCAGCCGGACTTCCTTCCAACCGGAGCCGGTGCTGATCTTAGAAACGAACTCCTCTCGCGGCTGCCTCGGATTGTCGTAGTGGCGGGGCGTCATCAGGACCAAGGTGGCCTGTGCTCTCTCAGCGGGATCGACCGTCGCCGTCCGGGACGCCAGATCCTTGCGAGCCTTCTGTCTTACTTTCTTCTCGCACCCAAATTCCCAGTAAGACTTTCCGGCTGGGACAAAGGGCGGCGCGCCCGACGAAACGAGGACGGCATCAAATCCTCTGATTTCGCCGGATTCGTCCGCGAGGAATCTCAAGACGTCGGGTATCTCGCTCGTGGCGAGTATCAGTTCAGCGGCTAAGCGCGGCAATTTCAGCCTTCCGCTTGTCGTCTCCGCAAACAGATCGAGTTGATGTTTATCTATCCAGTTCAAAACTACCTCTTAGGCCGAACTTTGCTGTCTTTTTGACGCAATCCGTTGATATAACTCGATACTTGGTCTGCTGCCCTGTCTACGCCGCTGCCAATTCGACTCCCAGAAGGCTGAACGCCCGGCGCTGCACTGGCGTTGGGGTTGTTTGCACGGTCAGCATCTTCTGTCCCCCGAAGCAGACGGTGTTGCGGGTCAGTGTCGCCAGATCACCCAGCAAGGTGCGGAAGCTATGCACCGGCTGGGCGCGTGAGGGGTCACCCTCTCCAACCGCGACGACTTGGGTCGAGGCCTTACGCTGAGCCGCCTTGGACCCCTTGGCCTTGGCCACCGGTGAAGTCCGCTCGGCTTTGGCCGACGCGCGGTCATGGTCGTCGAACAGCATCGGCGCCAACGGCTGACGCATGTGCCACTCGAGGTAATACGCCAGCATGCACAGCAGCACATGCGCCCGCACCCGCGGCGCGGTCCAGTGGAACACCGGCCGCAGTTCCAGGTCGACCGTCTTGAGGCAACGGAACGCCCGCTCCACCTGGGCCAAGGACTTGTAGGCCCGCACCGTCCCCGCGGTATCGATCTGCTCGGCCGGGAGGCCGGTGCGCAGCACGTAAAAGCCATCGAACCGGGCTTCTTCGGCGATGGCGTCGGCCTTGCGGGTGAAGCCGAACGCATCATCGGTGATGGTCAACTCGAAGTGCTTGGCCATCTTGCGCTTACCTAGGACAGCGCCGACCGCCTGGCCGATTTTCCCGGCCCCGCGCAGCGGGTTCTTCGCGCGCCTCACGCGGGCCTGGAGCTTGCTCAGGTCGGTCTCGGTGAGCGCCAGCAACTCGTCGCGCTTGCGCTGGCGTTCCGCCGCCAGCAGTGGGTTCTTGCACACCACCAGCCGTTCACCAGGATAGTCTGGACTGCTGATCTCGGCCATATCGCGGGTGTCGAACAGGGAAAATTGCAACTGCCCGGTTTCCGCCAGTTGCCGGATCGCCGGGGCACGCAGCGCGGTGATCCAATCAAGTCCGGCGGGGCGGAGGGCTTGTTCGATCCGTGCGGCGGTGATCATGCCGCGATCACCGACCATCACCACGTGGCGCAGCCGGAAGCGCTGCTTCAGCTTGGTGATCTGCGCCGCCACGGTGGCCGGATCGGCGGTGTTCCCCTCGAACACCTCAACCGCCACGGGGCACCCATCCGCGGCACACAACAAACCGATCACCAGTTGCGGCCGGTCACCACGGCTGTCGCGGCTGTAGCCGTGATGGGCCAGAGGACAGCAGCGTCCTTCCAGGTAGGTGGAGGTGACGTCGTACAGCACGAGCGTGCCGTTCTTGAGATGGCGGCGTGCGAGCTGGTTTTCGATGAAGCTTTGCTCACTGCCGAGCCAGTCAAGGGTGGTGTAGATTTCGCGCGCGGTGACGCAGCCGAGGCCAAAGGTTTCACCCAAAGAATGGTTGGCGGTGGCGGTATCGAGCATGCGTGCGGTTGCCAGTTTGGCCGCCGGGTCGAGCAGCCTGGCGACGATCAGCGCCAGCGCCAAATCGCGGCGGCGTTGCAGCGCCCGGCGGGGCAGCAGGTCGTCGAGACCGATGCGCCGCGCCGTGGCCAGCGCCGCGAGCACGTGGCCATGCGGCAGCGAGCGGCGGATCTCGAAGCCGTTGTCACCAACCGGGGCGAGCGGGTCGCCACGCAGGGCGGCCCGCAAGGTGTCAATGCGCTCGGCCGGCAGCTTGGAGAGATTGGCGAGCGTGCGGTTCTTGACCTTGCCGTCCTCGCGATAGGTCTCTCGTAGAAGATAGGACGGACGGGCGCTGCGGTTTGGGACTTTGGCGATGTGCATGAGGCATCGAATCAAACCGATTCGGCCTGTGTCAAGAAGAATATCGTCACTCGCTTGACTACATGTTGGGTAGGTTTCTATTATAATCAAACAGATGGTTCAAAAACCGGGTAAAGTTCGGCTTAGGAGAAACGAAAACTAAGCTGATCGTTGATTGTCCCCATACCCACCATATCCCGCCCAAAGTAGCTAAAGCTACGTCCGCTCCTTAGACATCGAGATCAATCCGTCTACGACTGAAACGGGCGCAAATGAGCCGTCGAATGCCGCCACTCCTTTATACCCGCCCCACCAAATCCGGCAGGAGGCATGCAAAAAACTACCGTCTGACGCGAACACTCAGACCACTTGACGCCCAAACGGGTGAAATCGTCTCGGTCCTGTAAACCCTGGTCACTCGCCGAACCCGCCGCGCAGCCGATCATTTCTCCAGCACGTAGCGGCCCGGCGCGTCGTCCAGGGCCGGATATGCGGCATTGCCGAGCGGCGGCGGGTCGCTGCGTGGCCCGGCGTGGGCGGCGAGCCAGCCGACCCAGTCAACCCACCAGCTTCCGTCGTGCGCCGAACCAGACTCGCGCCACTGCCGGGGCGTGTCGGCCGGCCCACTGCCATCGTTGACCCAGTACGTGCCCTTGCCGCCGGGCGGATTGATGATCCCGGCGATATGCCCGCTGGATGCCAGTACGAAGCGCACCTCCCCGCCGGTCAGTTGCGTCAGCCGCCACGCGCCATCCCACGGCACGATGTGGTCCTTCTCCGCACCGACCGCGTAGGCATCGAGCTTGATCCGGCCCAGGTCCAGCGCAACGCCCTTCAGTTCGATCTTCCCCGGCTTGATCAGGTTGTTCTCGCCGTAGGTGTTGCGCAGATACCAGCTGTGCGCGGCGCGGGTCATGCGGGTGCCGTCGCTGTTCCAGTACAGCAGGTCGAACGCCGCCGGCTTCTGCCCCAGCAGATAGTTGTTCACCACGTTCGACCAGATCAGATCGTTCGAGCGCAGCAGGTTGAACATGTTGGACATCTCGCGGCTGTCGAGGTAGCCGCGCTGCATCATCTGCTGCTCGACGAAGTCGATCGCCGGCTCGCCCAGGAACACCGCGGTATCGCCAACCTTGGTGAAGTCCTGCAACGAGACGATGAAGCTGGCGGAGGCAAATCGTTTGTCGTCCCGTGCGGCGAGCCAGGCGAGGGTCATCGCCAGCAAGGTGCCCCCGATACAGTAGCCCATCACGTTCATCGTCCGGCTGCCGGTGATCGCGCGCACCGCGTCACTCGCCGCCAGCGGGCCGAGGTCCATGTAGTCCTCGATCGTGGTGCCATCCATTGCGGTATCGGGGTTTTTCCAGGACACCACGAAGACGGTGAAGCCCTGCTCCACCAGGAAGCGCACCATGCTGTTCTTCGGCTGCATGTCCAGGATGTAGTATTTGTTGATCCACGGCGGCAGGATCAGCAGCGGCACCTTGTGCACCGTCTCGGTCGCCGGGGTGTACTGGATCAGTTCGATCAGCTTGTTGCGCAGCACCACCTTGCCCGGCGTCATCGCCAGGTTGCGTCCCGGGGCGAAGGCGGTGGCGTCCACCATGCTCAGCCGCCCCGCCGCGAGGTCGTGCATCAGGTTGCGCGCGCCATCAGCCAGACTGGCCCCGCCGGTCTCGATCGCCCGGCGCATGGCGTCCGGATTGGACAGCAGCAGCAAAGACGGGCTCATCGCATCGACGAACTGACGCAGATGGAAGCTCAGGCGCTGGCGTTCGGCCGGGTCCATGTCCGGCGCCTCGGTTTGCCGCAGCAACCAGTCCGAGGCGAGCAGGTAGACCTCCTTCAAGGTGCGAAACGCCGGGTTGCTCTGCCATTCCGGTGCGGCGAAGCGCTTGTCGGAGGGTCTGGCTTCCGCCGCGCCACCGGCCGCGCCGCTCATCCACCGCAAGGCAGCCTCGGTCCAGATTTCGGTCGCGGTGGTCAGCAGGCGCGCGTTGAGCTCCCAGGCCGACGACAGGGCGTGGCCGGGCTGGCGCAGGGACCGCAGCCAGATGGTGCGCAGCGCGCGGGCGATCTCCGCCCAGTCCAGCGGGATCACGTCGCGCAGCGGGTTGGCGTTCCACATCTGATCGATCGAGCGCAGCACCGGATCCTTGGCCAGCACCTCGTTCATCTGCTGAATGCCGCGGCCCAGGCCAGCGGCGTCCGGGGTCAGCGGCCAAGATCGTGCCCCGGCATCGCCCAGCATGGTGACCCACTGCCGCGCGGAGCACGACACTGCCTCCATCCATGACGACCAGGCGTTCAACATCGCGTCGGTTTCGGCAAGCTGCCTGGATGTCTCGACTGCGTCCGGTGCGGCAGCTGTGTTGTTGGTGTCCATGATCCCCCCTTTCCCTGGCCCAAGCGATCGCTTCAACCTGAAGCCATCACGCTGTAACGTCGCCCGTTGCCATCGGCCAGGCGGTGGACGACGATTTCTATCGCCTGACCCAACCGGAACTGATCAGATGGCTCGGAGTTGCTGTCGGGGTTGCCTCACCCGATCGGTCGGCACGGCGTTGATGGGAACGTGGCATGGTAACGGCCGTCTGGCGGGGATTGCGGTTCGCGGTATTCTTTGGCGTCTACCTCCTGCTGGTTGACCAGCTGGTAACGGACGAACTGGTCGCCGGTGCGGCCACCGCTGTCGTGGCGACGATCGCGTTCGAGACGCTGCACGCCCACACGCAACGGCATTTCGCGATCCGGATTGCCTGGTTGAGACGGCTCGCATCGCTGCCCTGGAGCGTGCTGAAGGACACCGCGACGATCTTGCGCGCCGGCTTTGGCAGGGTGCCGCCGGATGGGCTTGGCCGGACGCTGGCCATCCCGTTCCGCTCCCAAACCGGGTTGCCGCCGGCGCATAAGGCCGGGCGGCGGGCGCTCGTCCTCGGCGGCATATCGGTGACGCCGAACGTCTTCGTGGTGCTGCGCCAGCGTGACCGGGATGCGCGGCGGCAGCCGCTGCCGACCGGCAGTCTGCTGGTCCATCAGCTTGTGCCGCGAACCCCGGCGGGGCACGGCGACGAGGTGTGGCCGCTGTGACATGCCTATGTGATAGGGTCCCGTGATAGGGTCCCTGAACAGGGTCCCATGACAAGGTACCCTGACATGGCGCTTTGGATGGAGCCGACCTGATGGGTCAGACGGTTTGGTACGGCGCGGCCCTGGCGCTCGCGCTGGGGCTGCTGCCGTGTCTGTGGGTGATGCTGCGCGCGCCGCTGTCGGACGCGCTGGTGGCCGGTCAGATGGCCGGCACGGTAGCCTGCCTGGCGCTGGTGGCGCTGGTGGTCGGGATCGGCAATCAGTCCTTCATCGACGTCGCCTTGACGCTGGCGGTGCTGTCGTTGCCCAGCGGCCTGCTGATCGCCCATGTCTTTGAGCGTTGGCTGTGAGCGCGGCCGTGGTGCTGGGCGATGCAGCGCTTGGCACCGGCGTGCTGGTCGAGCTTGGCTGCTGCCTCGGTCTGCTGCGTATGCGCAATGCCCTCGATCGGCTGCATTTCAACGCGCCGGCCACGGCGGTGGGGCCGGTGCTGATCGCGGCGGCGGTGCTGCTCGACCAGGCGGGGCTGCAGGACGAGGTGAAGGTAGTCGCGATCGCGCTGCTGCTGGCGGTCGCCGGGCCGGTGCTGACCCATATGCTGGCGCGGGCCATCTGGGCACGCGAGGCCAAAGCGGTGCACCCGGCACCCGCGGACGCCGCCCCGCGGGTTCCCCAGCCGGGGGAGCTTCGGCCCAGGGAGCTACAGCCTGGGCCGAAGACCGATTGATGCCACACGACATGTTCGGCTGGCTGCAGGCGGTGTTCCTGCTGATGACAGCGGCGGCCGGCGGCGCGCTCGTGCTGATCCGCGAGCCACGCCGCCAGGTGCTGCTGGTCGGCGTCTATGGTCTGGTGCTGACCTTGCTGCTGATGGTGCTGCAGGCGCCGGACGTCGCGCTCGCGGAACTCGCGGTCGGCGTGGTGGCGACGCCGCTGATGCTGCTGGCGGCCCTGATCAGCACATCGAAGCCGAACCCGAACACGCCGGCCGACGACCACCGTTCAGACCAGGCCGGAGAGCAAGGATGAGCTCGCGGGTCAAGCACATCATGCTGTTCGCCGGCCTGGCGGTGATGGCGGTGATGATGATCGCCGCGCTGCCCGGCCTGCCGGCGTTTGGCCACTATCCGGGACCCTACGGGCTGCTGATCAACCAGCTCGCGCCGGCGCAGCGTCATGTGACCAACGCGATCACCGCGATCAATTTCGACTATCGCGGCCTCGATACCCTGGGCGAGGAGTTCATCCTGTTCGCCGCCGTCACCGGCGTTACCTTGCTGCTCCGCTCGGAAACGCACGAGGACGGCGAGAGTGGCGAGCAGGAAACCGCTGAAGGCCGCCCCGACCTGCCGCGTTCGGATCTGGCGGCGATCACCGCCGGCCCGTCGCTGTCGCTGCTGGTGCTGTTCGGCATCTACGTCGCCCTCCATGCGGCGCTGACCCCGGGTGGCGGCTTCCAGGGCGGCGCGATCCTGGGGTCGGCCTGCGTGCTGGTGTATCTCACACGCAGCTACCAGGCGTTTCGCGGCACCGTGCCGAAGACGCCGACCGATGTCGCCGAGGCGGTGGGGGCCGCGGCCTACGGGCTGATCGGGGTCGCCGCACTGGCCTCGGGTGCGGCGTTCCTGCAGAACGTGCTGCCGCTCGGAACGACCGGAACGCTGGCCTCGTCGGGGACAATCATCGTCATCAACATGGCGGTGGCGCTCGAGGTGGCGGCCGGTTTCGCCGTGCTGGTGATGGAGTTCGTGCAGGAGATCCGCCGCCTGCCGCCGGGTGCGACCCAGCGGAACCCGACCCATTGAGCCTGCTGCCGTACCTCGTCGCGCTGTGGCTGCTGCTGATCGAATTGTATGGCATGGCGACCACCCGCGACCTGATCAGCCTGGTGGTCTGCCTGTCGGTGGTGCAGTCGTCGACCTATGTGCTGCTGCTCGCCGGCGGCTATCGCACCGGCGCGATCGCCCCGGTGTTCAATAATGGGCGGATCGGCCTGCCGGCCGTCGACCCGGTCGTGCAGGCGCTGGTGCTGACCGATATCGTCGTGGGCGCGACGGTGACCGCGCTGCTGCTGGCGCTGGCCATCCAGATCTACAAGAGGCGCGGCACGCTGGATCCGGTGCGGCTGAAACCATTCGACAAGCCATGACGCTGATCCCGGTCATGCTGGTGCTGCCATTGCTGGCGGCCGCGCTGCTGGCCTGTTTCAACCGGCTGCTTCCCGCCGCCCTGGTCAGCCTGCTGGCGGTCACCGCCGCCATCGCCACGACCGGCCTCGCGGTCGTGCTGATGCTGCGGACGGCGGCATCGGGGGAACTGGTCTACTGGTTCGGCGGCTGGCGGCCCGATGGCGGCGTCGCACTCGGCATCGGCTTCGTCGCCGCGCCGGTCAGCTGTGCGCTGGTCGTGCTGGGCGGCACGCTGGCCGCCGCCTCGCTGGTCTACGCCGCCTTCTACTTCGAGGAAGTCAGCCGGCTGTTCGCCACGCTGGTGCTGGTGTTCCTGGCCGCCATCGTCGGCTACTGCCTGAGCGGCGACCTGTTCACGTTGTTCGTGTTCTTCGAGCTGATGGCGACCACCGCCTTCGCGCTGACATCGTACAAGATCGAGGCGCCGTCGCTGGCCGGCGGCATCGCCTTCGCGGTGATCAGCAGCCTGGGCGCCTACCTGCTGCTGTGGGGGATCGGGCTGCTGTACAGCCGGCTGGGCGCGCTTAATCTGGCGCAACTGGGCGTGGCGCTACGGGCGGCCGATAGCGTCCCGCCGGCCTATCTGGGTGTCGCGCTGGCGTTGGTCACGGCCGGGTTCCTGGTCAAGGCCGCGGCGGTGCCGTTCCACTTCTGGCACGCCGATGCCGATGCCGTCGCGCCGACACCGGTCTGCATCCTGATCAGCGGGATCATGGCGGAGCTGGGGCTGTACGGCCTGGCAAGGGTCTATTTTACCGTGTTCGCGCCGCGGCTGGGGGGTGCGGGCGAGGTGCTATGGCACGTCCTGCTGTATGTCGGCGTGCTGACCGTGCTGGTCGGCGGGGTGATGTGCTTTCGCCAGCAACATGCCAAGCGGCTGCTCGCATTCTCCACCATCAGCCATGTCGGCATCATGCTATGCGGGCTGGCCCTGGCTGCCATTGGGGCGGCCGGTGGGACCGGCGATACGGCCGGCGGTGGGGCCGCCGGTGCGGCTGGCGATGCGGCCGGGATCGCGGCGGCGGCCGGCGCTGGACTTTATCTGCTGGCGCACGGCCCGCTGAAGGCCGGGTTGTTTCTCGGCACCGGGATCGTGCTCAACCAGCTTGGCAGCGTCGATGAGGACGCACTGCATGGTCGTGGCGGCTTCATGCGGCTGACCGGCGTGCTGTTCGTCGTCGGCGCCATGGGGCTGTTCGGCCTGCCGCCGTTCGGAACTTTCATCGGCCGGGCGATGATCGATCAGGCCGCACGCGCCGCCGGGGAACCATGGCTGCACTGGGTGCTGACCGCCGGTGAGACGCTGACGGCGGCGGCGGTGCTGCGGTTCGCCGCGCACGTGTTCCTGGGCTGGGGTCCCCCTTCGGCGGGAAGCGACCGCTCGGGTGAGACGGAGCAGCGCGACGGCGACGGTTCAACACCCGAACTGCCGCGGGTGATGCTGGGCGTGGCCTGGACGCTGATGCTGCTTCCGGTGCTGATCGCGTGGTATCCGCGGCTGCCGGCGATGGCCGAGGCGGCGGCGCGCCAGCTGATGGACAGCGGCGGCTATACCGAACTGGTGCTGCGCGGCAAGGGGATGCGAGGTCTTGTCGCGGTGCCGGGTGCGATCGTGCCGACGCCGGATTGGTCATTGGTCGAGGGGCCGCTGGGCGCGCTTGGCCTGCTGGCATTGGCCCTGCACGGGCGGCGGCTGCGCGACCGGTTGGGCGCGGCGGCGGCGGGTTTCGCACGCGGCTGGGCGGCCGGACCGGGCCGGCTGCTGGCGGCGCTGGACACGATGCACCGCGGCTTTATCGGCGACTACGTGACCTGGCTGGTGGCGGGGGTCGCGCTGCTGACGGTGCTGTTCACCTGGCTGGCGTGAGCGGCGGCCCTCGGCCAACCAGGGGTCCGCGAAGCAACGGGACGCAACACCTATGTCAGGAATGCCGGCATCTCGGCGACGGTGTCGTAGCAAACGCCTCGATCCGAAGCCGACCTGCGTCGGATCTCAACCCCCTCTGGTTTTGCCGTCGAAGGCCTGGCGTGCCTGCTCGACCCCGTCGAGGTTTTCCACCGCCCATACCCACACGCCGCAGAAGGCGGCGCCGAGTGTCAGGCCGAGAGTCGTAAGCTTGTACTCGACCTTGGGCGGCACGACCGGATGCACCGTCCGCACCAACAGGCCGTCGCGTTCCATGTGGCGCAGGGTCTGGGTGAGCATTTTCTGGCTGATACCGGGGACCAATTCGCTCAGGCGCGTGAAGCGCAGTTCGCCATGCTCACCCAGGACCTCCAGAACCAGCATCGTCCACTTGTCGGCAACGCGCCCGATCAACTCGTGCACCAGCGCCTCGACGCGGGGGTCGATGTCGTCGGGCGGCGTGGCGATCGCATACAGCTTCGCCATCGCGATCTGCTCTGCCGTGAAGTGCGGTAATGCGGGCATCAATACTCTCCTTCTGGTTAGTATAGAACTAAAAGGTGCCTTCTTCCAGAAAGAGAGTGCCGGCGCTTAGATGCAGGTAGCAAGCGCCGTCACCGGCGCGAGGAGCCCCGCATGAAGCTGGAACACAGAACCGTCCTGATCACCGGAGGCACCAGCGGCATCGGCCTTGAGCTGGCCCGGCAACTGCTCGGCCGCGGCAACACCGTCATCGTGACCGGCCGCGATCAGGACAGGCTCGGCGCAGCCAGGCAGGCGCTCCCCGGCGTCCACACCTTCTGCAGCGACGTCAGCGACCCGAAAGCCATCGCGGCGCTGCACGCGGCCATGCTGTCGGACTTTCCGGCCCTCGACACCCTGGTCAACAACGCCGGCATCATGCGCAACTTCAAGCTCAATGAGGAACGCGGCCTCGAGGACGTGACGCGTGAGATCGAGATCAACCTCAATGGGCCGGTGCGGATGGTTCAGCAGTTCCTGCCGCACCTGAGGAGCCGGCCCGGCGCGCTCATCGTCAATGTCTCGTCGGGACTGGCCTTCGTCCCATTTCCCGTGGCCCCCATCTATTGCGCTACCAAGGCGGCAATCCATTCGTTCACGCAATCGCTTCGCGCCCAGCTTCAAGGCACCGGCGTGACCGTGGTCGAGTTGGCTCCGCCCGGCGTCGAGACGCCCCTGTTCCGCGGCGAATTCGCCGAGGAGACGCGGGGGCAGAAGCCGATGAGCGTCCAGGTGCTCGCCAAGCGCGCCATAGCCGGCATTGAGGCGGGCAAGCTCGAAATCCGGCCCGGCCTCGCCAACGTACTGCACGCGATGAGCCGGGTCGCCCCCCAGTTTATGCTCAAGCAGATGGCGAAAATGGCGAAGCCAAAGTGATGCTCGCCGAGATAACAGCGGACACGCCGACTGCGGCCTGCCGGCTTGATCACCCAGGATGCGCGCGACGCCAGGATGCGCGCGACGCAAGATATGGGTTTGCCGTCGATCAGGACGGCTCCCGACCTAACCTCCCCATCGAACAACACCTCCCGCTTGTCTGCAAAGTGACGGAAGCAGGTCCGCTCCGTGACTCCTGCCTTGGCCGTGATCTCCACCGTCGTGGTCTGATCGTACCCGCGCTCACGAGACAGCTCCAAGGCTGCTGCCTCTTGCAGGCAACGACGCACCTTCTCCCCGTCCCCACAACATTGATCCGCTATCCCTTGTCAGCGACTGACGACACGATTAAGTCAGCCACTGACGATAACCTGTGATCCTGATCGTTCAATGCGCGGGCCCGGCCAGGTCGAGGCATCGTGCCGCTGAGAAATGGAGAACCACCATGAGCAATCCAGAGCCTGCCAGCATGAAGACGCTACGCTTACACGGTTATGGCGAATGGGCCGACGTGCTGCGACTGGAAGATGCGCCCGTTCCCAGTCCGCGCGCGGACCAGATTCGCGTGCGGGTCCACGCGTGTGCGCTCAACCCCATGGATTGGGTCCTATGCCTGGGCTTCATGCCGGGGACTCTGCCACGCGGGATCGGGCTTGATGTTTCCGGAACCGTTGATGCTGTTGGGGAAGACGTCACGAACGTCCGTATCGGAGACCTCGTCTTCGGCGTTCCAGATTACCTGGGCTACCCGACTGCCGGCGCATCTGAATACGCGATCATGGCTTTCTGGGCGCCTGTTCCCGATGGCCTTGGCCTCAACGAGGCGGCTTCGTTGCCAATGGTGGTCGAAACGGCGGTTCGCTGTCTCGACCTGCTCGGCCTGTCGAGCGGCCAGACCACCCTGATCAACGGTGGTGGGACGATGGTCGGCTTTGCCGCCGTTCAAATAGCGCTGATGCGCGGCGCGCATGTGATCGCAACCGCCGGCGACACCTTTGCGAGCCGCTTGCGGGATCTGGGTGCGAAGGTCACGCCCTATGGCGACGGTATGGTGGAGCGGGTTCGGGATATCGCGGGGCGGCCGCCTGATCTTGTTCTGCACGCAGCACTTGCACCGAACGTGTTGCCCGACCTGATCAAGATCGTCGACGGCGAGGCCCGCCGGGTCATGAGCATCACCGATTTCGACGAGGGAGGGCTTGGCGTTCGCACCACGGGCCGCGAGCCGGATCTGGTTCCACGCTACGATGTGCTCGGCCACTTCGCGCGGCTTGCCGCCGAAGGGCGTTTCACCGTGCCGGTGGCGCGCACGTTCGGCATGGAGGACTGGCGCACGGCGCTTGAACTGAGCCACGGCGGACACGCGCACGGCAAGCTCCTGATCCTGCCGGATCGCGCCGCCTCGGCGGCCTAATGTCAGCAGGATGGCGACCGCGTGGGATGGTAAGGGCAGCATCGGCGATAAGTGCGTCAGCACGCCGATAAAGCTACCCGCCAAAACAAGCGCTTAGGACCAGTTCGACACTGCAATTCGTAGCGATTAATATCGAACAGGTCCTAAGTGAAGCAAACGGCACAGCCTCCTGGGAGAGCCCGGACTAAATCACCAGCTTTATCTCAGGCGTAGCCAGGTCACGCTGCTTTGGCCTCGTCGAGGACAGAGAGGCTCCTATGGAACTACGAGATCCGACATCAAACCATACGGTCCGACAGCGTCACGCGTTCGCCGCGGCCCGAGAAACTGGGGACACGAGTCCGGCGCTGGAAAGGATGACGACATGAAGGCCATCCGCATCGAGCAGTATGGCGGGCCGGAGGTGCTCCGGCTCCAGGACATTCCGGTGCCCGATCGTAGTCGCCGGTATCATACATGCGACCCAGCTCCATTTGCTGTCGATCGGAGCGCTTGGACCTCTTGCCGCGCGGCTTTGCCTCGGCGCCGGCGACCGCCATGCCCTCGCGGGTGCGGAGCTTGATGAGATCCGCCGCGAACTCGGCGAACGAGGATGTTGAGGAACAGCTTGCCCATCGGGTCAGCCGGATCATGCACGCTTGCCCCGAGCTGAGACCTCACGCCGCAAGCAGCGATCGTCGCCAACGCGCGCGCGTCGGGAACGCATCGGGCGAGCCGATCGAGCTTCGGCACCACCAGCGTGTCGCCGCTCCGCCGCGCCCCGAGCGCCTGATCAAGGCCGGGCTGTGTCCGGTTGGTGCCGCTGAAGCCCTTCGGTATGGATACGCTGGGGCCTCGCCGTCCCACTCGGCATTGTCCGGTTCCTGGGCGCTTTTTTCGCTGGCACGAGCGAGCACGCTGACCCCAGCACGATCAGGGCTGGATCACCGTCATCTTGAACGGACCGCCGTTGGCGGCGGCGTACGCGACGGCTGCGTTGGCGTCATCCAGCGCAAAGGTGGTGGCGTCGAAGTGACCGAGATCCAGCAGGCCGGCGCGGATCAGCCCGGCCAGACGGATGACGGCCTCGGGCGGATACATCCACTGGCCGTGTATCGTGATGCAGTTGCGCATGATCCATTCGTAGCGCAGCTCCAGACCCGGCCCGCCCAACATGCCGACGCCGCCCATCAGCACCACCCTGCCATAGGGCCGCACCGCCATGATCGCGGCCCGCGCCGGAGCAGTGCCGGCCGATGGCGGCAGGATGTCCAGCACGCAGTCGATCGGGCCGGGCGCCGCCTGGCGCATCCGTGCGCCGTCGTCCTGTTCATTGCCGGTCAGGCGCACCGGTCGCAGCCTTGGCCCGAAGCGACGTGCCAGATCATCGAGCACCATCTGGTTCCGGCCGGGGGCGATGACGCAGCCGGCGCCCATCGCCATGGCGACCGCGACGGCGGCACTGCCGAAGTTCCCGGTGGCGCCGCTGACCAGCAGCGTCTCCCCGGCCCGCAGGTTCGCCGCGAGCAGACCGCCATAGGGCACCAGCAGCAGCTTCAGCGCGCACCACCGCGCCGCCTGCGCCGGATCGATGGCGCCGATCGGGATCGCGTTCTCGGTCGGGACCATGATCTGTTCGGCGAAGGCGCCGTGCCGGAAGTGCTGCTGCAGGCGCATGCCGCCCTCGCCACGCGCGCTCCACCCCTGCAGCGTGATGTCGGGCGACAGCACGTCGTCGCGAGAGCGCACGGTGGGGTCGCAGCAGACCCAGTCGCCGGCGACCAGGTGCGTCGCGTCGGGTCCCACGGCACGGACGCGGCCGATCGCCCCGCAGCCCAGGGCCACCGGCAGCGCCAGCATATACCTTCGCTCGCCGCTGATGACTTCGTTGGTATAGGGCAGCACGCCGGCTGCGGCGACGTCGACGATGACCTCGCCGGTGCCCAGGGCCGGATCCGGCAGGGTCTCGATGGCGAGCGGTGATCCGAACGCCTTCAGGATGGCAGCTTTCATGTCTCTCTCCGACAGTGCGATGACGCTTATCTGGCGGTCTTCCGGCCGGCATTCAGGCCTGGTATTATCCTGGGATAGGAAGGTCCTACCTTGGCCCAGGCGTGAAGATCATGGCGGCATGAAGATCATGGCGGATCCCGGACGAAGCGAACTCGGCGACTTTCTTCGCTCCCGACGCGAGAAGCTGAACCCCGGCGCGATGGGTCTGGCGAACCGGCGCCGGCGGCGGACGCCGGGCCTGCGACGCGAAGAGGTGGCCGAACTCGCGGGGATCGGCGTCGACTGGTACATCCGGCTTGAACAGGGGCGCAACGTCAGCCCGTCGGTCACCACCGTCGATGCCCTGGCCCGTGCCTTGCGCCTTGGCACCGCGGAGCATGCCCATCTGCGGGCGCTGGCAAGCAACACCGATCGCCGCGCCTTCCAGCGCGAGAGCGTGCCCGCGGCGATCCGGCGGCTGGTCGAGGGCCTGGCCCAGCCTGCTTACATCACCGGCCGCCGGTGGGACATCCTGGCGTGGAATGCCGCCGCGGTCGACATCTTCGGCGATTTCGACCGCCTGGCGGAGGCGGATCGCAACATCCTGATCTATATGCTGACCGACCCGGCGGCGCGGCGCCTGTTTGACGCGACCTGGGCCGACGAGGCGAAACGCATGGTGGCGCAGTTTCGCGCGACGCATGATCTGTGGGCCGGCAGTCCGGCGTTTGTCGACCTGCTGGAACGCCTGTCGCAGGACAGTGCCGAGTTCGCCGGTTGGTGGCAGGCGCACGATATCCGCAGCGTCTCGGCAGGGCAGAAGCTGCTGAACCATCCGCGCAAAGGCTTGCTGCGCTTCGAGTACGCGACGTTTCAGGCCAATGAAGATCCGGCGCTGAAGCTGGCTATCTATTCGCGGGTGTGAGGCAATCTTCGATTTTCCGTCATGTGTGAGACAGCCAGATCGTGGCTGAAAGACATGCGAAGCGCTCCCTGTTCTGGCGGCCTGGCGGATGATGGTTTTTAGACCGCGGCGTTGGCGCTTTGGCCGCTGGGGTTGACCCTTGTTGACGGATTTTACACTGCTTAAGCGGCCGAGAAGTTCATGTAGACGTATGTAACGCGGGCACAGATCAACACGTTAGGTCGCTTTTCCGAAATCGAGGCACGCACCGGTATTTCTGCGCGCGCCAAGACATCGGGAACCTGACCGATCGATGTCCTCAGCGATCCCCGCATTTCAGACCACCTCGAACATTCCGTTGAATGAACGGGATTGCGAGACGGTCTCTGCGAAGCGGGCCATCAGCGGTGACAGGCGGTGCTCCGGCATGGTCGGTATCAACTCGTAGAGCATGCAGCCCTGGCGGAACAACGAATGGGTGCGCGTCTTCGCGGTGTTTGACTTGAGCAGCCGGTCCATCCCGAGGCTCTCTCCGGCGGCGCCCAGCATCGTCAGCAGCACCATCGCGAAGGCGTTGACTAGCAGCAGACGGTCACGCCGCGTCGGTTCGCCGACGCGCGTGGCACCGAGGCCCATGCCGAAGCGTAAGTCCTTGATGTCGCGGAACCCCGGCTCGATCGTCCAGCGCTTGGCATAATGGTTGACCAGCATGGCGGTGGACGCCTCGGCATCGCTCGCGGCCAGGCACCACGGCTCCTTCATCACCTTGGCGTGGACGCAGACCACGGCGCCGACCGGATATTCATGCGACGCGGTGACCCGCGCGCCGCGCAGCTTGCGCGCCCGCCCGCCTTTGCCCACCCATTGCGCCGCCGGGCGCGTCTCACCGCTGGCATCGATGACATGGATATTGCCGCGGAAGCGGATGACATAGCCAAAACCGAGCGATTTCAGATAGGCGAACAGCTTGTGGTCGCCAAAGCCACGGTCGGCGAGGATCGTCACGACGCAATCCGGCGGGACCAGTTCTTTCAGCCGCGCGAGGCAGGCATCCTCGAAGTCATTGCGATGCTCCGTCAGTTCGTCTTTCCAGACACTTACCCATAGCAGTGGCGTCGCCCGGCCGTGCCCGCTGACCAGATGGAGCGCGAGTGTCGATTGCCCATCATGATCGAAATCCGTCCAATCCATGGCAACGACGATCGCCTTGCGGCCGCCAACCCTATGCGGCACCCAGCAGGCGAAACTGTCCCAGACGTCGACACCTTGGTTGCTGAGCAGGCGGTCGACCTGCTTGATCGCGTGCTTGGTGACCAAGCCGCGCGCCTGCGCCAGGGCCTGTCCGATCATCGCCACGGCCAGCGAGGCACTGGTCATGACCCCCAGCGTCGCGCCAGCCAGAGATGCGACCCGCTTGGCATGCAGATCATGCCCATACACCGTATCAATGAACGCCTGAATGTCCTTCAGCCGGCTACCAAGCCAGCGATCCACTTTCTCCACGGCACGCCTCGCATCCGACAATAATCAACATGCTGGAGGGAGTAGAGCCGTATTCACGCCAGATGTGGGAGAGGAAAATGAGGGGATTCGTGAGATCGATGTCGACAATCTTTACAGGTCGATGGATCAATAAAGCCGCAACATGGCATGATGTGCCGAATAGCGCGAAATAGTGGAGGGAACCGATAGAATAGTCTACAAGTAATACAAAGGTGTGTTTGGCACGATTGTTGAATTGTCTCCTGTGCAGCGCAGTTGTTGCTTTATCCAGGAGAATAACCCGATGTCGATCTTCAGCCATTTCCGTCCCACCGGCGGCAGCACCAACTCAGTGTCCAAGCTATCCGGTCGCACCTCGCTGCTCGGCAGTGCCGCGATGATGCTAATGACCATCGCCGGCGCCGGCGCGGCGCATGCCACGGTGTTCGCTGGTAACGCAACGTTCGCCGACATCACGACCGGCAACGCTCTGACTGTGCAGGCCAATCCAAACCCAGACAGCTTCAGCACCACCAGTCTTGTTGCCGGCCGCAGCGACTACATGACCGGCTTCATGACGCTGACGACCCAGGATCCGCAGACAGGCAACGGCAGCTGCTTCTTCTTCGTTTTCTGCAGCGGCGTCACCAACACCGACCAGATCGGCCTGACATTCGCGTGGACCCAGCCTGCCGCGGCAACCGACACCAGCTTTGGTGGTGACGTTGAAGAAACGACATTCAACATCGCTCGCGACGACAGTGGTGAGCTGGAATGGGCGAACGACACCCATCACGACAGCAACGGCGCCTATGCCGAGCAGACGGTGACGTTCAGCGACGGCGCCATCGCCAAGGTCGATCTGTATGATACCGCCATCACCGGCACGACCAGTTCCGAAGCGGCCCGGTTCGACGTGCGTATCACCGACGTCAAGGATCCCACCAAGGTGCCGGAGCCCGCGTCGATCGCGGTGCTCGGCGCCGGCATGCTGGGCCTCGGCTACACCCGTCGCCGCAAGGCCCAGCGGGCCTAGAGCAACATCGATTTGAGACCGGGTTGGCGGGCGACTGAGCGCGCGAAGGAGGGGGCGACGCGTGAAACATGACTCTCATACCGATCGGCGCAGGCGCCGCTTGGTATGCCCGGAAAAGTCTCGCTTATAAAGTTGCTTATGAAACAATAAGCCAGAGCGCGCGGACCGTTTACGGTCAGCCTGAAAGCGCCCTGGACCAGCGCCTGAACCAAAAGCCAGACGGTCCCGAAAGGCCGTCTGGCTTTCGCATGTTATCCGCCGCCGCCGGCCGCTGTGCCATTGAGGTCCGAAAACCGCGCGACAACGCCGCCGGCATGGGTGATCATTCGGGCATGGACATGGACGACGACGCCTGCTACCGCGCGATCGAGACGCGAGACCATCGGTTCGACGGCCGGCTGTTCGTCGCCGTCAGGACAACCGGGATCTACTGCCGGCCGTTCTGTCCGGCACCCACCCCGCGGCGGGAAAATGTCCGGTTCTTCCCGACCGCGGCCGCCGCGCAGGAAGCCGGCTACCGGCCCTGTTTGCGGTGTCGGCCAGAAACCTCGCCCGAACTTGCCTTCTGGCGCGGCAGCTCCAACACCGTGTCCCGCGCGCTTGGCCTGATCGAAGCCGGGGCCTTGGATGACGCGAATGTCGAGGCTCTGGCCGACCGCCTCGGCATCGGTGAGCGCCAGCTGCGGCGCCTGTTCCAGCAGCATCTTGGCGCCTCGCCGATCGCCGTCGCGCAGACCCGGCGGATCCTGCTGGCGAAGCAACTGATCCAGGACACCCGACTGCCGATGATCGAGGTTGCCGCGGCCGCCGGCTTCGGCAGCACCAGGCGGTTCAACGAGATCTTCCAGCGGCTGTACGGCCGGCCGCCCAAGGCGCTGCGGCGAACCGGCGTGGCGGACGAACCCTTCGGCGCGACGGGCGCGGTGACGGTCAGGCTGGGCTACCGACCGCCCTACGACTGGGACGCCATGTTGGCGTTCCTGGGCGCGCGGGCGATACCCGGCGTCGAGGCGGTGTCCAACGGCCGGTACGCGCGCACGGTCACGGTCGGCGCCGGACGCGGTGTGCTGATCGTTGAACTAGCGGAGCGAAACTGTCTGCGGGCAACGGTTCAATTTCCCAACCTCAAGGGCTTGCCGGCGATCATCGCTCGGGTTCGCCGTGTCTTCGATCTGGCTTGCGATCCTGTGGCGATCGGCGCGCATCTCGGGCAGGATCCTTTCCTCGCACCGCTTCTCGCCGACCGGCCGGGCCTGCGGGTGCCCGGCGCGTGGGACGGCTTCGAGCTGGCTGTCCGCGCCATTCTGGGACAGCAGATAACCGTGTCGGCCGCGACACGGCTCGCCGGGAAGCTGGTGGTCTGCCATGGCGAGGCGATCGCCGAACCGGCCGCTGTTGCCCTTGGGCTGACCCATGTGTTTCCCACGCCCGCGCGATTGGCGGGGGCGGATCTGGCCGCCCTCGGCATGCCGAGGGCCAGGCGGCTGGCGCTATCCTCGCTGGCGGCGGCCGTCGTCGCCGACCCACTGATCTTCGGCCCGAAGCGAAGCCTGCAGGAGGCCATCGCCCAGTTGCGGACGCTTCCGGGGATCGGTGAGTGGACGGCGCAGTATATCGGCATGCGTGAGCTGCGCGAGCCGGATGCATTCCCCGCGGCCGACATCGGTCTGCTGCGAGCGATGGCTGCTGCCAGCGGGGTGCGGCCATCTTCGGCCGGGTTGCTCGCGTATGCCGAACGATGGCGGCCCTGGCGGGCTTATGCGGCGCTGCATCTGTGGGCGTCGGAAGCGCACGTATCGCGTGCAGCAGCGCTATCGTCCGAGGTTGAACTAACCTCGGACGTCGATCGCCCTGTCAAACAACGGGAACTGAGCGTGACCGCCTCGACCTGAAGCGATCACCCTAACTGGGAAAGCTGCCGCATGACCAACACGCCGCCTGAGCGTCTGCTTCTGGATCGGCTGGCAACGCCGATCGGCGAAGCGCTGATCGTCACCGATGAGACCGGTTGCGTCCGCGGCTTTGACTGGGCCGATCGTGAAACCGGCATGGCGCGTCTGCTTCGACTGCACTACGGCGTCGTGCTGCTGGAAGCGGGCGCCGCGCCGGCGGGCGTTCGACACCGGCTGACGCGCTACTTCGAAGGCGAGCCCGGATGCCTGAGCGATATCGCCTGGCGCACCGCCGGGACGGCGTTTCAGCGCATGGTGTGGACCGGCCTGACCACGATCACTGCCGGCGAGACGCTCAGCTACGGCGGCCTGGCGGCCCGGCTTGGCTGTGCGAAATCGGTCCGCGCCGTCGGTTTGGCCAATGGATCGAACCCGATCAGCGTGATCGTGCCGTGTCACCGCGTGATCGGCGCGGATGGTTCGTTGACCGGCTACGGCGGCGGCCTCGGGCGCAAGCGATGGCTGCTGCTGCACGAGGGCGCGGCGTTTCGCGATCAGCTGGCTCTGTCGGACGAGGCCGCTTAGACCATGGCGGCCCCGATCGATGCCGGAATGGGCCGGCCAATAAGACCGCCACGGGGCTGACGTTCGGCGCGGATCATGTCCGCGGTGATGGTTCAACCCGGGCGGCGTGCGCCGGCTCTGCATCACGTTCTAATCCGGCGATGCTCCGACGGTCGCGCTTTGGGTCGCCATTGTTCCGCCCAACTGGCCGCGCGCGACACTCGGCGCCTCGAGACGTTGCCGGGCCGGCAGCTTCATCGGCCGGTGCGCGCGGCAGGCCTGGGCGCCATCTGACCCGCGTGCGCATCTGACCCGCGTGCGCATCTGACCCGCGTGCGCGTCCGGCCCGCGCGCATCTTGCGCGCCCGGGTCGCGCGCGGCTTCGCAGCCCCGACGTTCGGTTAAACGTGCAGCTTACCGCGCATCACCGGCACGCAGCTGCCGGCGACGCTGGCCGACACCGGTCCCTCCCCGGTCTTCACCGCCGAGGCGATGATCAGGCTGGGACGTCCCATCTCGATCCCCTGCTCGATGGCATACTGCAGATCCACGTTGTCACCCGGCGCGATCGAGGTCAGCAGCGCGGCCAGGGCGGCATTGGCGCTGCCGGTCGCCGGGTCCTCCATGGTGCCGCCCAACGGCGCGAACATGCGCGCACGGATGCGACGCTCGTCACCCTGCATCCAGGCATACAGATGCAGCATGAAGTGGGCTCCCAGATCGGGAAACTGCGCGGCGGCGGCGCGGAACGCGGCAAGATCGGGGGCGGCGCGCGACAATGCCTCGACGCTGGCGACCTCGGCGATGACGAACGGTGTGCCGACCGAGGCGACCAGCGGGGTGTGGCACAGGGTGGCGATATCCGCCGCGGCGAGGCCGGCGCAGGCGGCGATCGTTTCGACCGGGATGCCGACGTCGATGGTCAGGGACCGCGGCGCGGCGATGCGGGCGCCGGAAATCGCGCCGTCCAGGCCACGCAGGATATGCACCCGGACCAGGCCGGCGATCTCCTCGAAGGTGTAGTGTTCTGGCGGGTCGCCGGCCATCGTCGCCAGGACATAGCCGGTGCCGACGTTGGGGTGGCCGGCGAACGGCAGCTCCGACGTGCGGGTGAAGATGCGGACGCGGGCGTGGTTGCGCGGATCTTCGGGCGGCAGCACGAAGCTGGTCTCCGACAGGTTGAATTCAGCGGCGATGGCTTGCATCTGGGCGTCGCTGAGGCCGCTCGCATCCGGAATGACAGCCAGTGGATTGCCGCGGAAACGCTGGTCGGTGAAGACGTTGACGGTGACGAAGTCATAGTTGGGCATGGCGACCTCCGGCTGGTGAGCGGAGTATGTCGCCTGGGCGAACGCCCGGCCAGATGAGAATGCTGCGGATGCCCCTTTGGCGGTTGGGGCTAGGACCGCAGCCGCGCCTGCCGAGCGGGCGTGGGATTTCGGCCGGCCGGATGATTCTCAAAATGGCGTTCGACGGGCTTTTGAAGCTTGCCCAGATGCTTTCCCGAAGTTACCTTGCGGCTCATGCGTGAGGTGTCCCGGCGGCTACTTCTGCTTCTGTGTGCGCTCGCCTTTTTCGGTGGGACGACACTGGGTCTCGGCGCGCATTCGGCCGCCGCCGGCGAACCCTGTGCTGACTATCAGCATGCGCCCGGCACGGCACCCCACCATCACGGCATGGATAGCGGCGACTGCCTCACCTGCTGCCCCGGTGCCTGTCTGGCTATCCCCGATCTGCCGCGCCGCTCGTTGGCGAGCCTTGTGCCGCTTACCGCCAGTCCGGTTGCCTATTGGGGCGATGTGGTCGCGATGGCGGGACATGCGCCCGCTCCTGATCCGACACCACCCCGAACGATTGGCTGAGACAGAACCCGCAGCCACCTGGCTCGGGATCTAGCGGTCACGCGGCCTGACGCTCACCGGCTGGCTAGCGGTTCCGCACGCCACCTCCACCTCAAGACGTCAACTTGTTCAACGGCAGAGAGGCCGCGACCTGTCGCGCCGGTGCCGGAAAGAGGCCGTATGACATCCCTTCGACCAGTCCTCCCGGGGCTTCTGCCCCTGGCTCTTGGTGCCTGCATGAATGCTGGCTCCGCCGAGAGGATTCCTTCGGCGCATGCAACGCCCATGGGTGCGGATCTCGGCAGTTCCGCTCAGCAGATGGCGGACCATCCCGCGCTCGCGACGCCGGCAAGCCCCATCGGCGCAGGCCATGAAATGCACGACAGCGATGGCATGCCTGTGATTCAGTCCGCTATGCCAATGAAGGGAAGAAAGTGATGGCCCGCGGTTCGATCCTTCTGCCGCCGCCTAAGAAAGTGGCCGTCACCCGCCGACGATTTGTTCAGGGCGTGGCCGCCGCCGGTCTCACCGGCGGTGCCGGTTGGCCACCACCGGCGGCACAGGCCGCAGGTGGTGCCCCGGTTCTGAGCGGCACCGACTTCGCCCTCGAAATCGGCGCCGCACCCGTCAACATCACCGGCAGGCCAGCGCGCGCGACCGTGGTGAACGGATCGCTGCCGGCACCTGTCCTGCGCTGGCGCGAGGGCGACACGGTGAGGCTCGCCGTGACCAATCGCCTGAAGCAGCCGACCTCGATTCACTGGCATGGCATCCGTTCGCCCTCGAACATGGACGGCGTGCCGGGCCTGAGCTTTCCCGGCATCGCACCGGGAGAGACCTTCGTCTATCGTATCCCGCTCCACCAAAGCGGCACCTACTGGTATCACAGCCACTCGGGCTACCAGGAGCAGACCGGGCTTTACGGCCCCATCATCGTCGAACCGCGCGCCGGATACGCCGAGGCCTTCGACCGCGATTATGTGGTGCTGCTCTCGGACTGGAGTGACGCTTCGCCCGGGACCATCGTCAGCAACCTCAAATTCCAGAGCGACTACTACAATTACGGGCAGCGCACGGCCGGCACCTTCTTCAAGGACGTCGCGAACACGGGGGTCGGCGCGACCGTTTCGAACCGGCTGGCATGGGGCAGGATGCGGATGAGCCCAACCGACATCCTCGATGTCAACGGTGCCACCTACACCTACCTGATCAATGGCCAGCCGCCCGGCGCGAACTGGACAGCGCTTTTCCACCCTGGCGAACGCGTGCGCCTGCGCTTCATCAATGGCTCGTCGATGAGCATTTTTGATGTGCGCATCCCTGGTCTGACGATGGCGGTGGTGCAAAGCGACGGCAACGATGTCGAGCCGGTCGAGGTGGACGAGTTTCGCATCGGCACCGCCGAAACCTATGACGTCATTGTCCAGCCGAAGACGGATCAGGCGTTTACGATTTTCGCGCAGGCCGAGGACAGAAGCGGCTTTGCCCGTGGCACACTGACCCCCCGAGCCGGGCTTGTCGCGGCTGTTCCGCCGATGGATCCCCGCCCGATGCGCACCATGGCCGATATGGGAATGGCGGGGATGGGTCACGGCGGCATGGCAAGCATGAAAATGAATGACGGGTCGATGTCCGGCATGAAGATGGGCAACGGCGCGATGCCCGCGATGAAACCGGGCCATGACGGCATGCCAGGCGTGACGACGGATGCTGGGGGCATGGCTGGCGCGAAGACGGATCACGGCGGCACGGGCGGCATGTCCACGGGCCATGGTTCCATGTCCGGCATGAAGATGGATGCCCCCGGCGACATGAACCGTATGGGCCGCGGTCCGGCGGTTGGCAAACTGAAGGACAGCGTCGAAGTCGATAATGTCGCGATGATGCCGCGGGAAGACCTGCGAAAGCCCGGCGAAGGCCAGGGCGGTCCGAGTAGACGGGTGCTTACCTACAACGAGCTGCGGGCGCTCAAACCCGGCAACGATCCGCGACCGCCGTCGCGTGAGATCACGCTGCATCTGACGGGCAATATGCAACGGTTCATCTGGGGCTTTGACGGCAAGAAATATTCCGAAGTCGGGCCGATTGAGCTCAAGCGCAATGAACGCGTCCGGTTCGTGCTTATCAATGATTCGATGATGGAGCACCCGATCCATCTGCACGGGCTGTGGAGCGAGCTTGAAAACGGACAGGGCGCGTATCGGCCCTACAAGCACACCGTGCTGGTCAAGCCTGGCGAGCGGCTCAGTTATCTGGTGACGGCCGACGAACCGGGCCGATGGGCCTATCACTGCCACCTTCTCTACCACATGGAGATGGGCATGTTCCGCCAGGTGCATGTGGCATGAGCGCATCCCGCATCATCGTCACGGCTTCCATGCTCCTTGGTGGCGCGGTCGCGGCCCAGGCCCAGACAGTTCAGGCCCAGAGAGTTCCGGCCCAGACAGTTCCGGTACCGTCGGCCCAACCAATGCTGGAGATGAACCACGCCGCCATGATGGCCCCGGTGATGGATAATGGCATCTACGCGCATGCGATCCTTGACCAGTTCGAAGGGCGCGTTGGCGGCCCCGATCCTGCTTTCCGCTGGGACGGCCAAGCCTGGGTTGGCACCGATTACAACAAGCTCTGGCTCAAGTCCGAAGGTTTCGTGCAGCGCCACGGCCGGGTGGAGGATGGCCAGCATGAAATTCTCTATGACCGGGCGGTGTCGACCTACTTTGATCTTCAGGCCGGCCTGCGCAGCGATCTGGATTCGGGCACGACGCGCAATTGGGCTGCCTTCGGCGTCCAAGGGCTGGCCCCGCTTTTCTTCGATCTGGAAGCAACCGGCTACGTAAGCGACCAGGGGCACCTGGCCGCACGGATCATGGCTTCCTACGACCTGCTGCTGACGCAACGTCTTATTCTCCAGCCGGAAGCCGAGCTGAACTTTTACTCCAAGGCCGATCCCGGCCGTGCTGTGGGCACCGGGCTGTCGGACATCGATGCCGGCCTCCGCCTTCGTTATGAGATCAGCCGCAAGTTCGCGCCCTATATTGGCGTTGCCTACCAGGGAAAATATGGCCAATCGGCGGACTTCGCTCGCCGGGAGGGAGAGACTGCGCAGGGCGTGCGCTTGGTGTTCGGCATCAGGAGCTGGTTCTGATGCGAAGACAGCAAAACCACTCCGAATATCATCTCAGCTGGAAATCATCATGGCCAAGATAATTCGAAACATCATGGCCGGCTATCTCGTGCTGATACTCGCCGGCGTCATTATTGTCTTCTCTGGAGTGTATGATGTGGCCGCCACCAGCCCGCATTGGCCGATCACGACGTGGGTGATGGACAATGCCCGCATCCGGTCGATCAAGCAGCATGCGGCCGCGATCCGGACGCCGGTGGACCTTGATGATCCCGCCAGGATAGCAATGGGCACCTCCCATTTCGCCGCGCACTGCTCAGTCTGCCACGGGGCGCCCGGTGTGGCTCGTGATGATATCGCTCAGGGTCTCTATCCGCAGCCCGCCGATCTCGCGCGATCGGCACGAGTTTATAGTTCCGCGCAGCTCTTTTGGATACTAAAACACGGCATCAAAATGACCGGAATGCCCGACTGGAGCGACCACGACGACGATGATCTCTGGGCAATTGTTGCGTTCGTTAAGCAGTTGCCAGGAATGTCCGCGCAGCGATACGGCCAGCTCGTGGCGGAAAGTATGAAGATGGGAGGTCGTCACAATCACCGCGGAGGCGGCTCGCTAGACACCGATCACACATCAGGAAATCGTCCGGAGGCGCCGATGATGGATATGAAAGGGATGGATATGCACGAAGGCGCTCCTGCCTCGGGCGCGTGCGAAGGTGCTGATCATTGCACTCACTGACTTCGAGATCGGGAGGAGAAGAGAAATCATGGTGCTTCCGCCAGCTGGCCTACCGGCCGTCGTGATGGCGGCGGCCTGTGCTGCACAACCACCGACGAATGCCTTCGTGGTGGCCGGCATTGACCCGCCGACAATAGGTTCCGATTTCACCCTTGCCCAGCTGCGCAAGCTGGGTGAGGCGAGCCAGCGCATCGGCAAACACCGACCTTACGGGTTCTACATTGGGTCTGTTGCTTATGGGATTACGGCTGATATCCACAACGCCCATCACGACCTCTGCGAAGGGCCGGTTGATATACGCGTGGCCATGCGACTGACCAACCGCCACATCGAAATTGCTAAGGACCTGAAGCCCGACGCCTGCCGGTTGCCGAAAATCGAGGCGCACTACCGGCAGCATGCCGATGCCGACGAAGCCGTGTTTCAGCGCTATGTCCTCAAGGTCACGATGACGCTTTCACAGCTGCCCGGGTCGTCTTTCGCGGCGGCCTATCGGGCCCAGAACCCTATCCAACATATCGTCCGTATCACACAAGCCGTTATCGAGCCGGTACTGCGCGCGATGGATGCGGCGCGTGCGTCATCGCGGCTGGCGGTGGATACACCGGCCGCGATCCAGGAGCTGGAGACACCCTGCGCCGCCCCTGCCTGACAAACTACTTGCCTGACAGATCACAGCCGCAGCGAGCGCAGCCGCAAGGCGTTTCCGATGACCGAAACCGAGCTGAAGGCCATCGCCAGCGCGGCGATGATCGGGCTCAGCAAGATCCCGAACCAGGGATACAGCACCCCGGCGGCGATCGGAATGCCGGCGGCGTTGTAGACGAACGCGAAGGCCAGGTTCTGGCGGATGTTGCGCATGGTCGCGTGACTGAGCCTCCTGGCCCGCGCGATGCCAGCCAGATCGCCTTTCATCAGCGTGACCCCGGCGCTCTGGATGGCGACCTCGGTGCCGGTTCCCATGGCGATCCCGACATCGGCCTCGGCCAATGCCGGAGCGTCGTTGACGCCGTCCCCGGCCATGGCGACGATGCGCCCTTCGCTTCGCAGGCGGCGCACCACGCGGATCTTGTCCTCGGGCAACACGTCCGCCTGCACCTCCTCGATGCCCAGCGAACGGGCGACCGCCTCGGCCGTGGTGCGATTGTCGCCGGTCAGCATGACCAGGCGGATGCCATCTCCGCGCAATGTCGCGAGGGCATCCTGGGTCGTCGCCTTCAGCGGATCGGCGATCGCGATGATGCCGGCCGCCTTGCCATCACGGGCCAGGAATAGCGCTGTCGCGCCATCCCGCCGCAACGCCTCGGCGCGGTCGGCCAGACCGCTCAGGGAGACGCCCAGTTCCTGCATCAGCCGAACATTGCCCAGCGCCAGGCGCTGGCCGTTGACGCTGCCCGTCACCCCCTTGCCGGTCACCGAGGCGAAGTCCACCGGCTCCGTCACCGTCAGTTCGCGTTGCCGCGCGGCGGCGACGATGGCGGCCGCGAGCGGATGCTCGCTGGCCCGCTCCAGGCTGGCCGCCATCGCCAGAAGCGCCGGCTCATCCAGGCCGGCTTCGGGCACGACGGCGACCACACGGGGCTTGCCTTCGGTCAGCGTGCCGGTCTTGTCGACCACCAGGGTGTTGACCTTTTCCAGCCGCTCCAGCGCTTCGGCGGATTTGATCAGCACGCCGCCGGCCGCGCCCTTGCCGACGCCGACCATGATCGACATCGGCGTCGCCAAGCCAAGCGCGCAGGGACAGGCGATGATCAGCACCGAGACCGCGGCGATCAGCGCGTAAGCCAGCGCGGGGGCCGGCCCGAACAGCGCCCAGCCGATGAAGGCGAGCACGGCCACGCCGATCACCGCCGGAACGAAATAGCCGGCGACGCTGTCGGCCATGCGCTGGATCGGCGCACGGCTGCGCTGCGCCTCGGCGACCATGGCGACGATGTGCGACAGCACCGTGTCCGAACCCACCTTCTCGGCGCGCATCACCAGCGCCCCGGTGGCGTTGACGGTGCCGCCGATCAGCCGGTCGCCGGATGTCTTGGTGACCGGCATCGCCTCGCCGGTGATCATCGACTGGTCGACGTTGCTGCCGCCGTTGACCACCACCCCGTCCACCGGGATGCCGTCGCCCGGGCGCACGCGCAACCGGTCACCGATGCGCACGTCGCTCAGCGGGATTTCTTCGTCCGCGTCGCCCTCGGTCATCCGACGCGCGGTCTTCGGCGCGAGCTTCAGCAGCGCTCGGATGGCGCCGCCGGTCTGGTCGCGGGCGCGAAGTTCCAGCACCTGGCCGAACAGCACCAGCACGGTGATGACCGCGGCGGGCTCGAAATAGACCGCCACCGTGCCATGCGCGCCGTGGAACCCGGCGGGGAAAATGGCCGGCGCGAAGCTGGCGAACAGGCTGTAGAGATAGGATGCGCCGGTGCCGAGGGCGATCAAGGTGAACATGTTCAGGCTGCGATGGCGGACCGACATCCAGGCGCGCTGAAAGAACGGCCACCCGGCCCACAGCACCACTGGGGTCGCGAGCAGGAACTGGATCCAGATGGACAGGCGGGCTGGCACGATCCGGTCGAGGCCGAGGGCCGGAACGTGGCCGCCCATCTCCAGGATCAGCACAGGCAGCGTCAGCGCGGCGCCGATCCAAAGCCGGCGCCTCATATCGGCCAGTTCGTGGTTCGGGCCGGCGTCGGCCGTCACTTCCAGCGGTTCCAGCGCCATGCCGCACAGCGGGCAGCTGCCGGGTCCCTGCTGGCGGACCTCGGGATGCATCGGGCAGGTGTAGCTGGCGTCCTTCTCGGCCGGCGTTGGGTCAGCGGGCGTTGGTTTGCCGGCGGCTTCCAGGTAGCTGGCGGGCGAGGCGGCGAACTTCTCCCGGCAGCGCGCCGAGCAGAAGTGGAAGCTCTGGCCGTCGTGGTCGAAGCGATGCTTGGAGGTCGCCGGATCGACGCTCATGCCGCAGACCGGGTCGGTGACGCTGGCGGGCTTTCCCGCGTCATGGCCGCGACCGGCCGATTCACGGGCCTGGTGATGATCCGGTGGATGGCTTGTCTCGACGCCGGTCATGCTGGGGCTCCTTTGATCTGTTCCGCCGCTCCTCGCAGCGCGTGATGTGTTCCGCCGCTCCTCGCAGCGCGGATCCCGAATGCCTGATCCGGGACGTGTCCCGATGCCTGATCCGGGACGTGTCCCAATGCCTGATACGGGACGTGTCCCGATGCCGGGTGGTTTCCCAGTGTCCGGTCGGGGCGTGACATCCGGCGGTTCTCAGCCTATATACCCCACCAGGGTAAGGTATCAAGGATCGAGCCGATGAAAGAGCCCGCCAAGGCCGCGGTCGCTGCCAGGCTGAAACGGATCGAGGGGCAGGTCGGCGGCCTGCAACGCATGGTGAGCGACGATCGCTACTGCGTCGACGTGCTGACCCAGATCAACGCGGTGCGCGCGGCCTTGCACAAGGTCGAGGAGGCCGTGTTGCGCGATCACGTCTCGCACTGCGTCGCCAACGCGTTCGCGACCGGCGACGTGCTGGACCAGCGGCAGAAGATCGAGGAACTGGTTGCGACCGTAGGCCGGATGACGCGGTAGGCGAACGCGTGAAGACAATGAGCTAGAGCGCGCTGACCGTTTACGGTCAGCCTGAGAGCGCTTTTAGCGAAGCGCTCTCCAATTGATTTGGATCGACCAGCGTGCTCCACAGACCGCCCGCTGAAATCCCCCTCCTGGGTGACATCTGGCCCGATCGTGCGCTGCTCACACGGAGAGTGTTAGCGATAGCGCCAGCCACCGTGCCAGCGATAGCGATGCGCCCAGTATCGATGGCCATCCCAATAGCCGCGGCCAGGGTAGAACACGCCAACGGCTGGACGGCCCGGCCTGACCACGACGGGACCAGGGCGCCCGTTTGGTCGACATCCGCCAGCGGGTCCGCGATGAAAGCCAACGCCACAGCCGCCTGCTGCCTGAGCTGATGAGGCGACTGTCAGGACAGCACCGGCACTGAGGAGCACCAGCATTATCTTCTTCATGGTAACCTCCGGAAACAGCCACCCAGTCATCTGATTCTGTCGCGCTAGAATAGCCGCCTAACGCCCGTCGCTACCCTTCGTTCGCTGCAATCCGGAGAAAGTGTGGGCGGCTTCAGGGGTTGTCGCAATGGCGTGGAACCAGATCGCGGCGCAGCCTCGGCTTGGCTGACCAGGATTTCCCCTGTGGTTCGGAAAGGTGTGCCCGCCACGCCGCCGCCGGCCTCGGTCGGCCTGCCGCGCAGCGGCCGGCTCAAAACAACCCGTAGCGGCAGGCCAGCCACAGTTTCTTCCACTTCGGCAGGCTGACGCGCTGGTCGAGCCGTCTCCAGCCTCGCGTTTCCAGCGCGGTCAGAATCGAATCGTAGGTCGCCCCCATCAGCCGCGCCGGCCGCATCGCGGTTCGGTCACATCGATCCATGGCGTCCCAGGCTTCGCGGAAATAGCCGTGCGCCAGTGTGGCCAGCCGGTTGCAAACGTCCGACAGGCCCGCCGCGGTCAGGATCGTTGCCGGGTCAGCGGTTACGTCGGCGTCCCGCAGATACCCGCGCGGCAGGTAGATCCGCCCCCTGCCCGCATCCTCCTGTATGTCGCGCAGGATGTTCGTCAGTTGCAGCGCTCGGCCGAGCGCATGCGCCACCCGGTCGGCGGCGGACGAGGTGTCGCCGAATGCCCGCACCGACAGCCGCCCGACCGCCGAGGCAACGCGATCACAGTAGAGGTCGAGTTCGGCCATGGCGGGGGCCACGACGACGGTCTCGGCATCGGTCTGCATCCCGTCGATCACGGCGATGAAGTCGTCGGCCCGCAAATCGAACCGCGGTATCGCGGCGGCGAGCACACGGGCCACCGGCCCGCCGGCCTGCGCCCGCACGACCGGCCCGTCGGCTTGAGCCCGCACGACCGGCCCATCGGCCTGGGCCCGCACGAGCGGCCCATCGGCCTGGCCCTGCATGCCCGGCCCGTCGGCTTGGCCCTGCATGACCGGCCCATCGGCCTGGGCCTGCATGACCGACCCATCGGCCTGGGCCTGGTAGATCGCGGCGATGGTGTCGCGCCAGACCGCCAGACCGCACCGCTTCTCGGCCAGTGAGCCGTCTTCGTCCGCGATGTCGTCAACCATCCGGCAGAACGCGTAGATCGCGTACATCGCGTGGCGACGGTCAGGCGGCAGCATCCGCATGCCGTGGTAGAACGATGTGCCGGCGGCGCGCACGATGGCCTCGACGGCGTCCAGATCGTCCCGCGCGACGCCAAGCGGGGTGGACGGTCTGCTCATCGCTGGCTGCTCATCGCTGGCCGCTCATCTCTGGCTACTCATCGCTGGCCGCTCATCTCTGGCTACTCATCGCTGGCCGCTCATCGCAGAGCGAACAACGCGGTCAGGGCGCTGGAAACCGCATCGGTCTTGCGCAGCTTGACCCGCTGGGCCAGGGGATCGTGCCGTTTAAGCCGTTCGGCCAGTCGTTTCGACAACCCATGGATAAGCCCGGTTTCCAGCCGCAGGCGACGGTCCCGGACGATCCGGGGCAGGTCGGATGCCGCCTGGTTCAGCCGATCGACGTGGTCCAGCAGGGCGTTGAACACGCGGCGCAAGGCTGGCGTCTCGGCCGGCAGCCGCAGGTCGTCGACCGAGCTCCCGAAATGATCCAGCAAAGCGCGCGGCAGGTAGCACCGGTCCAGTTCCCGCAGATCCGTCGCGCAGTCCTGCAGGTGGTTCAAGATCTGCAGCGCCGTACACAGCGCGTCGGACGACGCGTGGCATTCATGACGTTCCCCGTGCAGATCCAGGACGTAGCGGCCCACCGGCGCCGCCGAATATCGGCAATAGTCATACAGCTCATCGATCGTGTCGTAGCGAAGCCGGGTCGCGTCCTGGCGGAAGGCGATGAGCAGATCGGTGGCGTGGCTGGCGGTAACCCCGCTCTCGGCCAGGCTGGCCCGAAGCGCCAGCGCGCTGGGTGACCCGGTCTGCCTTAGGCCAAGCAGGACGGCTTGCATGATGTCGAGGCGGGCCACCTTGTCCGAGGCCGACAGGACCGCGGAATCGGCGATGTCGTCGGCGTTGCGGGCGAACGTGTAGTAGCGATGAACAGGGTCGCGAAACCGGCGTGCGATCAGGTGGGAACCAACGGGGAAGTTCTCATCGTGCCGGCCCTTCCCCGACCAGGTCTCCACATCCGGTTGGCTGGCGTCTGCCGCGGCGGCGTCTCCCGCGCTGATTGTTTCCACTTTGGCATCCTCCGCCCCTCGGACATCTGTCCCCCGGACATCCGCCACCCGGACATTCGCCACCCCAGCTTTCTCCATTCGGGCGTTCTCCATTCGGGCGTTCCCCACCGCGGCATCCTCCGCCGTGGCTATCCGGGGAGTCTCCGCCCGCGACGTCCCCATCCCTTCAGCCGCGGCGCCGGCGTCATCCGGCCGAGTCATCCGGCGGCGCCGCGGTACGCGCGACCCTTCCAGGCGACCCCAACGCCCAAGTAATGATTGACCGCCGATCCGATCATCGCGGCCATGTAGAAAGCCGCGACCAGCGGCAGCAACGGCGCCCAGATCGGCGAGCGGCCAAAGCGGGTCAGGGTCGGCAGATAGGACGCCGACAGCATCAGCCACGTGGTCAGGCCGCACCAGAACGCCGCGGCGTGGCCGAACAGGGCGGCCAGCGGCGGCACCAGCCAGGTCAGCGCCATGGCAAGCGTGGCGGCCAGCAGCCGCGGCACCGAGTAGCGCAGCTGCACGAACGCGGTGCGGGTGATCATGCGCCAGATGTCGGCGACCGCGGGATAGGGACGCACCGAGCGAGCCAGATCCGCATGACCGAGCCAGATCCGTCCGCCTTTTTTGACGGCGCCCGCCAGTGCGACGTCGTCGATCAGCGCGTCGCGCACGTGCTCGACCCCGCCGATGCGCCGCAGCGCCCGCCGCCGGATCAGGATCGTTCCGCCCGCGGCCGCGGCGGTCGCCTTCAGACCATCGTTCACCCAGGCGAACGGATACAGCAGCTGAAAGAAGTAGACGAACGCCGGCACCAACGCACGCTCCGCCCGGCTGTCGCAGGCCAGCCTCACCATCTCGGACACCAGATCTAGGTCATCGCGCGCGATCTTCGCCACCAGCGATGCCAGATGGGCCGGTTCGTGCACGACATCCGCATCCGTCAGCAGCGTCAGTTCGGCTTCGGGGGCTTCGGCGACGCCTTGCTGGACCGCCCATAGCTTGCCGCTCCAACCGGGCGGTCGTGGCGCTCCGGTGATCACCGTCAGGCGCGGATCGTCGATCGCCCGGGCGATGCGGCCGGTGCCGTCGGTGCTGTTGTCGTCGGTCAGGATCACCCGGAACGAGCCGGCGTAATCCTGTGCCAGCAGCGAGCGCAGGGTCGCCTCGATGAACGGCGCCTCATCACGCGCCGGCACGATGATGGCGACCGCCGGGGTTGCGACCGATGCGGGCGCGACCGAGGCGGGCGCGACCGCCAGGTTGGCGACCAGTGGGCCAGCGGCCGGATAGCTCACCGGCAGCACCGGACCGGCCTGCCAGAACATCCCATGCGCGAAGATCAGATAGATCCAGATCAGCAGGGCCAGCACCGCCAGGGTGGTCATCCGGACAGCATGCCGTTGGCGCGGAACCAGGCGACCGCGTCCTCCACCGCCTGACGCACCGGGCGAGCGTGATACCCCAGCTCCGCCGTCGCCTTGGCCGAGGAATAGAACATCTTCTTGCGCGCCATCTTCAGGTGGTCGCGCGTCATCATCGGCGCGATCCCGGTGACCGCGGCGAGTTTTTCCATCACCAGGGCGGCCGGCCAGACCACCGCCTCGGGCAGCCGGATCGAGGGTGGCCTGCGATGCACGACGTCCGCGACCAGCGCCAGGATGTCCTTCAGCAGCAGGTTCTCGCCGCCCAGGATATAGCGCTCCCCCACCCTGCCCTTTTCCAGCGCCAGCGCGTGCCCTTCGGCGACGTCATCGACATGGACGATGTTGATGCCGGTGTCGATATAGGCCGGCACCCGGCCCGCCGCCGCGTCCCGGATCATCTTGCCGGTGGGCGTCGGCTTGATGTCGCGCGGACCGACCGGGGCGGACGGATTGACCACCACCACCGGCAGGCCGTCCCGTCGCGCGAGGTCCAGCACCGCGTTCTCCGCCAGGTGTTTGGATCGCTTGTAGATGCCGACAAAGTCCGCCTGACGGGCTGGGGTAATCTCGTTCGCCGGGGTGCCGTCGCCGATCTGGCCCAGGGCCGCGACCGAACTGCAATGCACGATCCGCTCGGCGCCCGCCTGCGCGGCGGCCCGCACCATCGCGACGGCACCCTCGACATTGGCACGCAGCATCGCATCGGGATCCGGCACCCAGAAGCGGTAGTCGGCGGCGACATGCACGACGTAGCGGCAGCCGGCGGCGGCGCGGGCCAGCGAGGCGGGATCGGTCAGGTCGCCGACCACGACCTCGGCGTCCAGTCCAGCCAGGTTGCGGCGGTCGCTGGCCGGGCGTGCGAGCAGGCGCAAGCTATGGCCGCGCGCGGCCAGCGTCCGCGCGACCGCGGAGCCGACGAAGCCGGTGGCACCGGTGACCAGGGTGGTCATCGCGTTTCATCTCCCGCATTGAGCCGTTGGCGCCGCATTGAGCCATTGGCCCTGCCTTGAGCCAAGCGCTTCAATAGACGAAGCCGGCTGGCATGGAAATCGGTCCGGCATGATGCGCGGGCCGGGTCCGTCGCCCGTCGGCCGGAATCCGTGGCCTGCATCCATACCTTGCATCCAGACCTTGTATCGACGGCTTGCTCTGGCGCCGATGCACGGGCAGAAGCCGTCCATCATGAAACGCCTGTCCTATGTCCTGGCGCTGCTGGGTGTGCTGACCGCCCTGTTGCTGGTGTCCTACTACGGCATCGGCAACGTGGTTTCGCTGGTCGTCCGGATCGGCTGGCCGTCGTTCGGCCTGATCGTCTTCTGGCAGCTCGTGCTGTTCGTGATCCTTGGCCTGGCGTGGGAGGTGATCACGCCGGCCAGTGCCACGCGGCGGGCGTGGGTGCTGATCTGGGGCCGCATGGTGCGCGATGCATCGGCCAACTGCCTGCCGTTTTCGCAGCTTGGCGGCTTTGTCTTCGGGGCCCGCGCGGTGACTTTGCACGGGGTGGACTGGCACACCGCCACCGCGTCGACAGTGGTGGATGTGACCGCCGAGTTCCTGGCACAGATCGCCTTCACCTGCATCGGCCTCGGCGTGCTGATGGCCCGAGCGCCGCGATCGCGGCTGGCGGTGCCGGTCGAGGTGGGGATCGGGCTGGCGGTGCTGGGATGTTTTGGTTTCGTCTGGGCGCAGCACGGCGCGGCGCCGGTGTTCGCGCGGATCGGCCGCCGCATCGCCGGCCGATGGTTCGCCAGCGCCGAGGCGCGCGTCGCGGTGCTGCAGGCGGAACTGGGGCTGATCTACGGCCATGCGGGAAGGCTGGCACTGGGCTTCCTGATCCACCTCGTCGGCTGGATCGGCACCGGCCTCGCGGGCTGGATCGCCTATCACGCGCTGCGCGTGCCGATCGATTTCGATGATGCGCTGGCGATCGAGGCGCTGCTGAGCGCGGTGGCGGCGATCGCCTTCCTAGTGCCGGTGAATGCCGGGGTGCAGGAGGCAGGCTATGCCGGGCTGGGGGCGATCTTCGGTGTGCCGCCGGAGCTGTCACTCGGCGTTTCGCTGGTGCGCCGGGCGCGCGACATCGCCGTGGGCGCGCCGATCCTGCTGATCTGGCAGTTCGTCGAGATGCGGCGGCTACGGTCGAGCCGGCAAGGGCCAGGCCAGGGCACGGCCCTGGACCCGCCGCATGCAGAGCGCGCCGGCGCACCACGCAGCCGACCGCCGCTTTGATCCCATTCGTCGCAGCTTGTCTTCGCGGCAGTCGCCTGATTGACGATCGCCGCTGGCGACGGCATCAGTCCCGGCATGCGTATCGCCGCCATCCTTGTCGCCGCCGGTTCGGGCACCCGCTTCGGTGCCGAGACGCCGAAGCAGTTCCTGACGATCGCCGGCAAGCCGGTCATCCGCCACGCGGCGGAGGCGCTGGCGGCCCATGTCTCGCTGCTGCAACCGGTGGGGGAGGCGGGGCCGATCGATGCAGCATTGCGCGGCGTCGCCGGGTGCAGCCCCGCCATCGCCGGCGGCGCGACTCGACAACAAAGCGTGCACGCCGGGCTCGAGGCACTCGCCGCGCACGCACCGGACCTTGTGCTGGTGCACGATGCGGCGCGGCCGGTCATTCCGGCTGGCACGATCCCGGCACTGCTCGGCGCGCTGCGGGAATCGGCCGGCGCGATCCCGGCCGCACCGGTGGCCGACACGCTGAAGCGGGTCGTGCGCGGCGTGATTACCGAGACGGTGCCGCGCAGTGGGCTGTTCCGCGCCCAGACGCCGCAGGCGTTCCGGTTCCCGGCCTTGCTGGCGGCGCACCGATCGGGCGTCACCGACGCGACCGACGACGCCGCTTTGCTGGAAGCGGCGGGACAGACCGTGGAAGTCGTTCCGGGATCGGACGACAACATCAAGCTGACCTATCCCGACGACCTGATCCGGTTGGAGCGCATCATGTCCCCTGCCCTGTCCGATGTCGGGTCCACTGTCGGGTCCCTGGGCCTGGTTCCCCGGGTCGGCACCGGCTTTGACGTGCACGTCCTGCGGGCCGGCCGGCCGTTGTTCCTGTGCGGCATCAATGTCCCGCATGAACAAGGTCTTGCCGGGCACTCGGACGCAGATGTCGGCATCCACGCGTTGTGCGACGCGATCTACGGCGCCCTGGCCGAGGGCGACATCGGCCGGCACTTCCCGCCGCATGAAGCGACCTGGAAGGACGCCGACAGCGCGCGCTTCCTGACCCATGCCGGCGAACGTGTGGCGGCGCGGGGCGCGCGGCTGGTGAACGCCGACGTCACCCTGATCTGCGAGCAACCGAAGATCACGCCGCATGCGCCGGCGATGATTGAACGCCTGGCGTCGCTGCTGGGCGTCGCGCCGAACCGCGTCTCGGTCAAGGCCACGACCACGGAGAAACTTGGCTTCACCGGCCGCGGACAGGGCATCGCCGCACAGGCCGTGGTATGCATCCTTGTTCCAGAATAACCCGGTGCGCGATAATCCGCCGGCTACAACCCACTGCCTGGGAAGACCGCGAGGCGATGAGAAAATCAATCATGATGGCCGCCCTGGTGGCTGTGGTCGCGACCACCGGGTGCACCCAGGGATCGATGGCCGAGGCTAATCCGTACCCGCCGGTGCCGGCCTTGATCCCGGAGACGGTGCCGAAGCCTCCGGTCACCGCGGAAGCACTGGAGTGGCAGCCGGGCCACTGGGACTGGAACGGCAGCGGCTATGTCTGGGCGAAGGGTCAATACGTCCCGGCCGCCGGCCACGGCAACCTGTGGATGCCCGGCTGGTGGTCACGCGGTTCGGCCGGCTGGGCCTGGCAGCCGCCGCACTGGATGTCCTGAACGGGAGGGCGAGCGGGGCAGATTCCCGCGCCGGAGCCGGCGCTCCCTTTTCGGTCATATCCTCTGGAAACGGTGAACCAGTGCCACAGCTGCGTTTCCGAGATTTACCCAAAACCTTGACTTCTTCATTGTCCGCGAAGCCATCACCGGATGAAGATGAGCTTCCTTCGACCGGGCCGTGCGCCATCCGAACCATCAGCGCGGAAGCCAACCCTTTCAAGCAGGCGCCAAGACGCCTCGTTCTGTGGCCTGCACTCCGCGACGATGCGGCATTCGGGGTAGGTAGCCAGGAGTATACCGCTGATGCCCGTCACGGCCTCAGTCTCGGTAACAGGAACCTCTGTTAGCGTGTATGAGACGTCGTTTATGGAAGGCACACAACGGCCCGCTAGACTAATGGTAGTCGATCAGGTCAACGTCCACGGGGTCCGGTCCATCGAAGCGCCAGATAATCCGCCAGTTGGCGCGGACAGTCACAGCCCAGAAGCCGCGTAAATTCCCTTTCAGCGGGTGCAAGCGGAAGCCCGGCAAATCCATGTTTTCCGGGATGTTTGAGGTCGCCAGCTTCGCAGGGATATTTTTCGATCTTGTCCAGCATGTCGGCCCCGACCTGTGACCGGTCATCCCGCTCATACAGACGCTTTAAGCCTCGATGCCGGAAACTCCTTATCATAGCGTAATTTAGCCGATCGCATGTCAATCCCTTTGCTTGCTTCTTTATGCGCCTGCCGTCGCCTCTGCCGCTCGGCCATGCGGATTTTGATACGACATTACATCGTTTGATCGCGTTACGTGGTGCTGAAGTAAGCCGTCCGCCGCGGCGACCTCCGTCTCTGGGAGCAGGGTTGAGAGATTTCGGGAAAAATCGTCAGCCGATCCAACGCCACGACCAATGTTCTGCTCAGCGCGATCACGCTCGAACCGTCAATTATCGACCCGCCCGCACCACCGGGTTGCTCAGCGTGCCGATCCCACTGATCTCCACATCGATGCGATCGCCGTGTTTCATGTTGGCGGTGGCGCCCTCGGTGCCCATCCAGACGACGTCGCCCGGATACAGCGTCAGGCAGCTTGTCATCGCCACCAGGTAATCGACCACGCCGAAGATCATGTGGTTGGTGGGAAATTCGATCAGCTGTTCGCCGTTCAGGCGGATCCGGGTGACCAGATCCTCAAGCTTCACGTCCGTTTCGATCCATGGACCCATGGGCTTGAAGGTATCGGTGTTCTTCGCCCGCCACAGGGTGCGATCGGCCTTCTGCCAGGTGCGCTCGCTGACGTCGTTGCCGATGGTATAGCCCAGCACCGCGGACAGCGCGTCCTCCCGGGTGAGATCCTTGCACTTCCGGCCGATCACCGCCACCAGCTCGCCCTCGTACTGAACCTGTTCGCTGGCATCGGCGGGAATGACGATCGCCTCGTGCTGGGCGATCAGCGCGTTGGCGGCGCGGTAGCCGATATCGGCCTGCGTCGGCAGCTTCGGCTGCTGGCCGACTTTTTCCGCAACTTCACGCACATGCTCGGGATAGTTCATGCCGGCGGCGTAGAATGTCGGCGGCATGACCGGCACCAGAAGCTTGACCTCGTTCAGCCGCAGCCTCTCGCCGGTGCGTTCCCAAGCCTCGAACGGAGACCCACGAACCGGAATGACCGTGTCGCCCTCCACGGCCGCGTAAGCCGGTGAGCCGTGTTGATCGAAGCGTGCCCAGCGCATGATGTTTCCTTTGCTTTCAGTTCAAACCAAGTTCTTCCGTCATCGTCGCACGCATCAGGTATTTCTGCATTTTCCCGGTCACCGTCATCGGAAATTCGTCGACGAAGCGGACGTGGCGCGGCACCTTGTAGTGCGCGATCTGGTCCTTGCAGAAGGCCTTGATGTCCTCGTCGGTCAGGGTCTCGCCAGGGCGCAGCTTGACCCAGGCACACAGTTCCTCACCGAAGCGCGGGTCGGGAACGCCGAACACCTGCACGTCCACGATCGCCGGATGGCGATACAGGAATTCTTCAATTTCGCGCGGATAGATGTTCTCGCCGCCACGGATCACCAGGTCCTTGATGCGGCCGACGATGGCGCAATAGCCGTCGTCGTCCATCGTTGCCAGGTCGCCGGTGTGCATCCAGCCGGCGCGGTCGATCACCTCGGCGGTCCGTTCGGGTTCGTCCCAGTAACCCAGCATGACGGGGTAGCCGCGGGCGCAGAGTTCGCCGGTCACGCCGCGCGGCACGACGCGTCCTTCGGTGTCGACGATCTTGATCTCCACATGCGGATGCGGCCGCCCGACGGTGCCGACCTGCTTGTCCAGCCCGTCGCCAATCCGGGTCTGCGTGGTCACCGGGCTGGTCTCGGTCATGCCGTAGCCGATGGTCAGCTCGGTCAGGTGCATGTCGCGGATGCAGCGGCGCATCACCTCCATCGGGCATGGCGAGCCGGCCATCATGCCGGTCCGCAGGCTGCTCAGATCAAACGTCTTGAAGTCGACATGATCGAGCTCGGCGATGAACATCGTCGGCACGCCATACAGCGAGGTGCAGCGATACGCGGCGACCGTCTGCAGGGTGGCGAGCGGGTCGAAGCCCTCGCCGGGGAAGACGATGGCCGCACCGTGCGTCATGCAGGCCAGCGCGCCGATCACCATGCCGAAGCAATGATACATCGGCACCGGAATGCAGACCGCATCCTGATCGGTGTAGCGCATCACCTCACCGATGAAGAACCCGTTGTTGAGGATGTTGTGGTGCGTCAGGGTCGCCCCCTTCGGCAGGCCCGTCGTGCCGGAGGTGAACTGGATGTTGATCGGATCGTCGAACTGCAGCAGCGCGGCGAGATCGGCCAGCCGCTGGCGATCCGCCTCGCGGCCGAGTTCGGCGATCGCGTCGAACGCGAACGTCCCCGGGTCGTCACCGCCGATCTGGATGATCGAGCGCAGCGCGGGCAAGCGAACGGCCTGCAGTTCGCCGGGATGCGCGGTGGCAAGTTCGGGTGCCAGGGTGTTGATCATGCCGATATAGTCGCTGCTCTTGAACCGCGTCGCGGTGATCAGCGCCTTGCAGCCGACCTTGTTCAGCGCGTACTCGACCTCGGTCAGGCGATAGGCCGGATTGATGTTGACCAGGATGATCCCGGCCTTGGCGGTGGCGAACTGAGTGATGATCCACTCGGCGTTGTTCGGCGACCAGATGCCGATGCGGTCGCCCGGCCGCAGCCCGCACGCGAGCAGGCCGGCGGCGAACGCCTCGACATGTGCCGCAAGTTCGGACCACGTCCAGTTGATCCCCTGCTGACGGACGATCAGGCCGGGGCGGTGGCCGAAGCGCGCGACGGTGCGGTCGAAATGAACCCCGATCGTGTCCCCGATCAACGCCTGGTCGGAGGCGCCATGCATATAGCTGAGCGCGGGGTCGGTCATTCAGTCGGCTCTCCCTGACGTGTTGGTGCTTGGAAGACATTGTGCTTGATCGGCGAAGGGAGTGACAAGACGCGTGGTGATCGCGCCGGAGAGACAGCGCGGTTTTGGTTCGCCGTGTAGCGATCGCCCAAGCAGAAAGGTGGTGGTGCTTCAACGACCCAAAGCTTAGGCATATGCCCCGAAGGTATATCATCGAACATGTCGCTCTCAGAGCGGTAGTTTTGTCATCTGACGCCATTGGTGACTTAATCGCGTCATCTGCCCAGCACGTGATAATCCAGTTTATCACGTGCTCGTTCCATGATACGGCTGGGGAATGGATGATGCCCCTGCCCTGCCCGCATTGACCCCTCGACTTGGCCAGCTCGCCAACTTGGCCGACTTGGCCGCGATCCCCGAAGAAGAAGTTTGGCTTGCCAGCCAGAAAAGCGCCCGCACTCGCCGCGCTTATAAGCTCGACGTGGCGCACTTCATGAAGACGCTCGGCATTACCACGCCGGAGCAGCTGCGCCAGGTCGATCATCGCGCCGTCATCGCCTGGGAGCGCATCATGCGCGAAGAGCAAGCTGCGGCTACGTCCACCGTGCGCCGTCGTCTCTCGGCGCTGTCTAGCCTGTTCAAACATTTGGTGCGGCATGGCGCGGCGACCCGCAACCCAGTGGTGGACGTCGCCCGGCCGAACATCAATCGGGAGGAAGGCAGCACCCTCGCGTTTTCAAAGGCGCAGGCGCGGAAGCTGCTCGATGCGCCCTCCCCCGATACGCTGGCGGGTGCGCGTGACCGGGCAATTCTGTCGGTAGGGTTACAGGTGGGGCTGCGCCGGGCGGAGATCGCCGCGCTCACGGTGGCAGATCTCCACCAGAACAGAGGGTTCGACGCGCTGCGGCTGACCCGCAAAGGTGGACGGCGCGACGCGCTGGCGATCCATCCGCAAGCGGCACAGCGCATCCGGGCTTACCTCGATATTGCCGGGCACGCGGCCGATCATCAGGGGCCATTGTTCCGGCCGCTGCGTGGCAATGCGAAGCCGCACGATCCCACCGGACGGCTCGACCCGGACGCCATCGACAGGATGGTGCGAAAATATGCTGCTGGCATTGGCCTGGCGCGGGGGTATTCCGCGCACTCGATGCGGGCGACTTTCATCACCACAGCGCTGGAGAACGGGGCGCAGTTGGAGGACGTGCAGAAAGCAGCAGGACACCGCGACCCGTCCACCACCAAGCTGTATGACCGTCGCGGATATAATCCCGAGAAAGCCGCCAGCTTTTTTGCGACCTATTAAATGCCAATCGCCGATCAAGACATAAAGAAGTTGTGGGGCCTCTCGGCCGGACGCTGCTCTCGGCCGGACTGTGGCACTGATTGCGTCAAATTTTTCAGCTCGAACGCCACGGTATTGGGCGAAATGGCCCATATCATCGCCAGGCAACCCAAAGGACGACGAGGTGTGCCTACTGGCGGCTCCAACGCCTACGACAACCTGATTTTGCTCTGCCCGACACATCACACTGAGATCGATAAAGCGCCGGAAGGCACCTTCGCGGTCGAGCGTCTGCACGAGTGGAAAACCGCACACGAGCGCCGAGTCCATGAAGCGCTTGAAGCAAAATCCTACACCAACCGCGCCGATCTGTTCCGCGACATCGGATTCTTGCTGACTGACAACTACCAAATCTGGAAGTCCTATGGCCCGGAGTCCGACGAAGCGCAGCGGAATCCGGTAAGTAACGCTGCACAGTTTTGGCAATTACGCAAAATCAGCCAGATTATTCCGAATAACGCGAAAATCGGTGCGGCGCTCGATGGCAGCCGCAACCTCTTGACGCCTCAGGAATACGCGATTGCAGCGCAATTTAAAGAGCATGCGTCGGGGTTCGCCGCCAACGCGATAGAGCGTGTGGAGGGCTACCCGAGGTTTCCGCAGGCATTCAGAGAAATGGTGGAGCGTAATGGATAATGGGAGCAACGGCTGGGCCGTCTTATACAGTTCCATTGCGTTCTTCGAGAGAATGCTTAAGGGGCATGGGAACGTTGCGCAGTCTGTACGGTCGCGCGACATACTCTTTGCGATTAGCCGCAAAAAGCCCACCGATTGCGTTCACGTGCTGATAGTCAATACCTATACGTTCGGTGCCGCGGATCTCTTTAAGGTGCGTGACGAGTTTCCCGAGGTGTCGTGTATCGTCCTGGCCGGGGAATGGAACGCTTATACGTTAGAAGCCAAGGAGTTAGCAAACTCCGAAGGCATCGGCCTTTTAATGCCAAAGGAACTGGTCGCAGCGATTTGGCAGGAGGAGCCACATAAGTATTTCACCAAAGATCGCCACGGCAATCCGGTCTATTGCACCCGCGCTGCCTGATGGGTCATCGGTTTACCTTTTCGGGTCAGCCGCCCACGCCGATCGTTACGCGGACGTGGATTTGCTGATCCTATATGACCCCTCGCGCTGCCCGGCCGAGTTGGCGCATCACAACCATCGATCGTTCGTTGATCGTGTCGTCGAGGTGGCGGGTGCGCCTGTCCATCTATGTTTACTCTCCTACCGCGAAGAGCAGTCGGCGAGCTTTAGTAATCGGGTTTCAGCCACTCCGCTGATAATCAGCCCAATCGTATATTAACATCTGACGGATATGGTCATGCCCGCTCCAGGCGCAGCTTGATGAGCTATTGCGGCATGCAACACTTCTTATATTTTTTTTCGCTGCCGCAGGGGCACGGCTCGTTGCGGCCAATCTTGTGTGCCTTCCTCGTGCCGATCACGTTCGGTGATCGCGCGGTCGCTTTGGGCCAGTGCTGCATGGCCGCGTCCATTCGCGCATCCTGTTTCCACGGAAATTCCAGTTTCAGGCCAAACCGCAACGATCCGTCTGGGTGAACGGCGAGGCCAAACCATCGGTCGGCTTTCTGCGAATATTTGCGGACCTCGCAATGGGTTAGCATCCTGGCTCGTGCATCTGCGAGGTCAGATGGGCCACAATGTACCGTCAGCCCGGCCTTTGACGTTCCCAGCCCCACCGTGAAGTCGTGCCTTTTTCCGTCTTGTCCCGCTAGGGCGGTAATTTGCCGAATGCCCTTGTTAAGGGTTTCAATCGTGTCCTCGCTCAATGTAAGCAGCAACAATCCAAGGTCGATGGTGGCGGGATCTGGTAAGGCTTCGATCTCGGAGACGATGCGCCCGCTCGGCGTGCCGCGAATTCGCGTCAGGATTCCATCGGGTGTATGTGCGCCGGGAAGGCCATCGCGTCTGGCGCACATCGCAATATCCAGATCGGCCGCAATATCATCGTGAAGGTAGGCGAAGTCATATTCATCATTTAGCCACAGATTCAGTTTCAGGTGGTACGACAGCAACGTGTGTTCATGGGTCGCTATCAGCCTGTTGCCAAAGCGTGCCCTAAGCTCAAGGTAGCTGAGAAAGCGGAGTGGCGATTCCAGCATCTCGGTCATTGCGTCGAGCGCAAACACATCTGTGACAAGCGGCGCGGCAAGCTTTTCCGTAGCCTGAACCCGAAGGAATTGCCCCGCTTGAAAGGCGAGTGCCGGATAGTGGTCGGCTACGATGCAGAGTGGGTATACGATCTTGATGGGATAGCGCAGGGAGATCGCGTTGCCCTGGCTGTCAGTCAGCTTCGGGTTCAGCCCCAGAAGTGCCATCGCACATAGATGCGACTGATCGAAAGAATCCTGCACGGCCTTCTTAAAGTCATCCTTGATCTGGAGGTCGTTTCCCTTTCGCGCTTCGAGTGTCAATCGTTTCGATTTAGCCTGAAGCACAATGGCGCGGTCGCCAAAGAGAACAAGCACATCGATCTCGCTCAACTTATCCTTTGCGTTCTTCCACACATCTATGTTCGCATACACGTGGGCTGAGCCGAACACTTTCTTCAGTCGGTCGCGCGCGAACGCCTCGGTGAAGCGTCCCCTGTTCGCCATTGCCGTAGATGCATAGGCCTTGTCGGCTCCCAGCCAAAAGAACGGGGACTCGTACAGAGCTTCGAACAGACCGTACTCCTGCAGAAGGACGTATTCGCCGGCGCCCTTGCGCACCAAAGGCGTTCCGCTTGCCGCGTTGTAAGCATGTAGCGACGTGAAACCTGCATTTGCCCCCCCGCCTGCAAACGTAAACGCCTCCAGCACGTGCTCGACGATCCCGACATCGATATTCGCCCACGCTGCTACCTCGGCGACCTCGAATACGAAGCCAGACAACATTGTCCAGGACGCTTGCGGTGTTGTTCGCAGGGCCCGGTTTGCCATCATGACTTTCCGGTCTTGCATGGCGGCGACAGCGGCAACGACCTTGCGAGCGTCCTCAATGCTGAAACCCTTTTTGGCGAGAAGCCAGGGGTCATCAGACGTATATTTCTTCTGGGCAAAATCCCGATATTGGAACCCGTAAGCGGACTCGCCGCCGTAGAAGATTGGTTCGCGCATGGCTTGACCGGAACCCTCTGAGCTTGCCGGCGAAGCGGGCACTGAATGGTCGCTAAACATGGTCCCGAAACTTGCGGCGCTCAACGCACGGTGCAGCGCTTCCAGCAGAGCCTCAGTCCGGTTAATGTATTCCCTAATCGTTCCGAAACCCGGATGGCTGAAGTCGACTACTTGCTTTATGAGCAATCCAATGAGTGTCGTGATCTCGGTTCGGATGAGTCTCGATTCCGAGAACATATGCGCCATGTCTTCCGCTTTGACATCCGAACGATAGCGAACGAAATTGTCCCGGAAGCAGAGCAACGACAGCGCATGGACATACCCGGGCGAGATGCAGAGGTGCGACAGCTCTGCAAAAATCTCCTCCTCGCTACGTGTTTGAGGCTTCCCATGAGAAGCCTTTTCGTCTGTTATCGTCATAACCTTCCTGCGCAGCTTGTGGCAGTATCCCCACTGGGCAGGGGTGGGGCAAAGCTCCGTGCCGTGTTCTCTGAGACTCAGCTCGATTCACCGGTGCCAAGCATCGCGGAAGATCATCACCGCCATGGTCTGATAGTCGGCGCGCAGCAGACTGTACCGCACGGGCCAGTGGCAAAACTGCGAGCATGTTTTGAAGGAGCCACAAAGCCTACCCGCTAACGTCGCGGCACCTTCAAAATATCAGCTATAGGAATGATAACGTACTTTATCATCCACTAAACGTAATAGTCCTAAACGCTCATTTAGGATTGTGACAAGCTTTCCAGAACGCGCATGATCCGGCCTACACCTTCAGTGGCAGCTGCGGCGCGCCCGGCCCACCAATCCAGGTGGTTCCAGACTGCCTTGCTCTTGCCGTTAAGCCGCCTCGGCCAGCTGCCGTGGATGATAGATCGCGGTGTGCGTCGCCCGGATCACCGGCGTCGTCTCATTTGCAACGACCATGGCATCGAGCTCGATCCATTTGTGGCCCTTGTGCTCATAGTTCTTCGTGATGATGGCACGCACGGTCAGCGTGTCGCCAACATGCGCGAGGCCCAGGTTGCGCACGCTGCTGCCCATGTGAATCCAGGCCGGCAGTGTAACGTTCTGGCTCAGCGCCCAGTTGCAGCAGCGCATGATGGTGCCGGTGTGGACGATGTTCTCACGCCCATAGATCGGATCGGTCTCGCGAACATCCCGCAGATCCCGCGCCTGGAATTCCGCGGTGATCGGCAGTGGCGCCATGCCGAGCCAGTCGCCGACCCGAAGGGAGGTTTCGTCCGCCGCGGCGCGGTGGGCCCGTGGGGCGACGACCTTGAAGTCGCTCAGCACCGGCGCCGGCGGCAGGTCGGCTGGCAAACCCGCACGGCCGGTCGCGCACAGCACCCCGGCGCTATGCACCGTCAGGTCCAGCCCGTCGGCGGTTTCGACCGCGTCGACCTCGGCGATGTCGCCTTCATACACCGGCTTGCCGAACCGCGCCTCACCGGTGCCGCGTTCCAGCCAGGCGAGGCCCCAGCGTTGCAGCGGCTGGTGCGACATGTAGGCATAGACGTTGACGCCGCCGACGAACCCACGCTTGAAGCCAAAGCGCTGAGCCGTGGCGTCGTCGTGGATCTTGTTCTCGGACGTCTTGGCGGTGTTGAACGCAGACACATGGTACGGCGGTAGCGGCATTGCGGTGGCCTCTGCTAGCAGCGGGCTTCGATAACGACAGGTGACGGCTGGACGCCTGAACCGCTTTCAGGCTGACCATAGCGGTCAGCCCGTCCACGCTCCCTGTTCGCACAAGAAACAGCCGGACCGTTCCGGCCAGCCTGATGTCGCCCTAGTTCAACGCCCACAGACCCACTTCGTAGCCCGGAACGAAGTTACGGTTGGTCATGTCCGGGTTGCGATTGACGAAAGTGCGGCCGAACATCGGGTGGCGCATGCTGCGGGTTTCGTGCTCGATGCGGAACAACGGCTTGTTGCTGTCCACGTCGACAATATCCAGGAAACGATACTGGTGCTGATCGCTTTCCTCGCTGATCAGCCCTCGCTCCAGCAGCTTCCGGTGCGGGCCGGAGAAGTCGGCCAGGGTGATCTGGATGTGGTGGCCGTCGAATTCAGGCAACGCCGCGGTGGTCTCACGGAACGTCACCTTGCTCTCGGCCGAGGTGTTCGCCCAGGCGTAGGGGCCGCGCTCGTCGCTGGCGACCCCGGCGATGCCGCCCAGGATCTCGACGTAGAACCGGGCGATGGCGCCAAGGTCGGTGCCGGCAGGGATGTCGAATTCCACATAGGGCATGCCGACGCGCATGCCGCCGAAGCGCGAGGCGTCAGGCGTGTGCACGCGGATGCGATTGCCCCAGGGACAAACCGTTTCAACGGTGTCCCCGGCCTCACGGAAGCTGAACCGGGTGCCTTCCAGGTATGTCTTTACGCTTTCAAGGCGCCGGAGCAGCGCTTCAAGATCCGGCATCACCAGCGCCGTGGTCCCGCGCACCACATCGGTGCCGCGCGTCGGCAGGTGGAACTGGCCGCGGCCAACGTTCACCCACATGTTGTCGAGACCGGCCATCAGATAGGGATCCCGGGTCAGGCCGAGGCCCATCAGATAGTAGGCGATCGCCTTGCTCTGGTCCGGCACCCGGACGTTCACATGTCCGAGTTCGACGATGTTGCCGAGGTCCTCGACCGTGCGGTCGAATGTCGGCGTCATGACAGCGGTATCGTCCATTTCTTCGGTCTCCCCATGGCGGCGTTCAACGGTAAAGATCAGTCTAGGCGCGGTTCCGCGACGGGTCCATCCCGACGCCGCCGGCGGGATCGAGATTGCGATCCGGCCGGATCGCGCCGCGGATCAGCGTCCCCGGGTCAAGCCAGACCGACATCAACGCGGATCGCCGAACGGGTCGACCTTCACGCGACAACACAGCCGCCGCCGCCGCGGCAGCTGGCGAGGTTGACGAAGCCGGCTGAAATCCGGTTCGGTTCTGTCGCCGCCGGACCTTCGTCATGGCTTCGGCGGTCCCACGAAGCCCGCCGTCGCCGTGCCGGCGACAGGTGCCCAGCGACGGAAGGATACCATGGCAGACGCCCGCTTCAGGATCGAACCGGTGCGATCGGCCGCCGATTTGGCCGCGACCGTGAGTCTGTTCAGCGACTACGCGTCCTCGCTGGGGATCGACCTCGGTTATCAGCATTTCGCGGCGGAGCTGGCGTCGATGCCGGGCCGCTACGCAGCGCCGGGCGGGGAATTGCTGCTGGCACGCGACGATCACCACGAGCCACTGGGATGCGTCGGGTTGCGAACGATCACACCTGGCAGCAGCTGCGAGATGAAGCGGCTGTACGTCGCCCCGCCGGGCCGCGGCCTCGGTCTCGGTCGGGCGCTGATCGACGCCGTCATCAGCGCGGCGGTGCGGATCGGCTATCATGAGATGCGGCTGGACACCTTGCCGACCATGGCAGCGGCGATCGCGCTTTACCAGCAGGCGGGGTTTCTGCCGATCGAGCCGTACTACGCCACGCCGGTGGCCGGCACCCTGTTCCTGCGCCGCGTGCTCGCGGCCTGATCCGGGACAAACGCCGGGCGCGCGATCGGCCCTATTCTTGCGGTGACGGGTATGAAGCTGTCACAGTGTGACGGCACCGCGGATCCTTGATGCTTAAGAAGGGCCAAGGCATGAGCGACTACGATTCCGACATTTTGATCTGGTCCGAGCGCCAGGCCGATCTGCTGCGCCGGCACGCCGCTGGCGAGCGGCTCAACCATGCCGATCTCGACTGGCCCAACATCATCGAGGAGGTCGCGGACGTGGGACGCAACGCCTTGCGAGCCTGCCGATCGCAACTGCTTCAGACGTTGCTCCATGACCTCAAGGCCGCCGCATGGCCGCTCTCACGCGATGTACCGCATTGGCGCTCCGAAGCCCGCGTTCCAACGTTTCCGGTTAATCTCAGAGTGTGACTTTGCCTCAGCCCGCTGCGCCAGCAAGCTGCTCATACACAAGCCATCGACGGATCAGTGCATTCGCGCTCTTCACCACCGTAGCCATCGGCGGACCGCGCAAAAACGTCCGCTCAGGGGGTGCGACGCGAGCGATACGCCAAAGTGCGCGGGATCATCCGTGGAACGCGGGGCGGTAGCCGCAAAACAGAACAATCCGATGGCATTTCGTTTGGACATCGTATATATGGTTTGTTCTGCATCGAGACTAGGATGGTTAGTCATGCGCCGGTATGTGATGTTGGCGGTTCTTGCCGGGGTGTTATCTGGTTGCGCGACAGCCGCGCAGCGTCAAGCGCAGCAAATGGGACAGTCGATGGCGACAGCAAGAGACCAGGCGACAGCCTGTTTCGGTCAGATCAATAGTGACCCGGCCTACACCGATCTCCTCGAACGGCATTCGGCGTTGAAGGATGTCCACTTAGCCACGCTCGCGCAGCAGACCGACCCGTCGTATGTCACCCAGCGCGAAGTAGATTTGCTTTCAGAACGGCGCGAGAGAGGGATGCCTTGCCGGCAGGTGTTAATCGACGGCTATAAAGTTGCGCCGACCGTTGACGTGCTGTGGACCGAACTCTACGCAAGGCACGATGCGGCCCTGATTCAACTCATCAAGCGACAGATTACCTGGGGCGAATATATCACCAGTTCCAGAGCCATATTTGAGGATGAGACCGCTAAGATGCAGGCGGCAGGCCGGCGTATCGACGCCGAACTGAATGCCGAGCATCGCCAAGAAACGGCGCAGCGGGCGGCAGCCGCTCAAGCGTTTTCCAATGCGATGTATCAACAACAGCTTCTCAATCAAAATCAGCAGGCGATAAACGCCGCCAATCGTCCGGTGACAACGAACTGCAATCGGTTCGGGAACTCGGTGAATTGCACAAGCTACTAACCAAGTCCAGGACCGATTTCCCGCCCGCGTCCGCCTCTGCATCGCCAATCGGCAAGTGGCTCGCAAACAACAATTTGGCGCTGATTGGCACCGACCGGGCCGAACAATTGCATCTGCACGCCGCTGGCGCTTTGCTGGGCGGGGCAGAACCGGCCTTCACTTCCCCACCGGCCCGTCGGCCTTCTTGCACGCGTCAATGCCGCGGACGCCTATTCACCGGCCATGCGTGATAAGATCGATGTCGCGGCGCTCTATGCCAAGGCGCTGAAAGCAATGCCCGAGACGATCGACGGTCAGCCACCGGTGCCGATGCCGGGGGTCTGCCCAGTGACGCTGGATGAACTGCCGGGGGACGATCCGTGACCTGAGCAAACGCGGCGATCCAGCGCGCGACATGGCGTCGACGGGAGTCACCTAGTATACACACTCTGTCTGCGAGTTCTCCGCCAACCGCCCAACCGCCAGGGGCGGATCAGGCCAGCGCCGCCCCGTTCTGGAACCGGCGCCAGGCGCTCATTTGCAGCGCCGATGTCAGGCAGTGAACCACCACCGGCCGGGTCTTCACCGCGAAGGCGCGCGCGATCCCCTCGGCCACCTCGGACTCCGCGCGGATGGTGATCCCCTCGGCGCCGAACGACCGGCCCCAGGCGGCGAAGTCGGGATTGGTCAGCCGCGTTGCCTCCATGAACTTTCGTTCCGGATAACGCACATAGCTGTGCATCCCGATCGTGCCATACATGGAATTGTCGGAGATGATCACGATCGGGCTGCCGCCGTACTGGCAGGCGGTGGCGATCTCGTTGCCCATCATCAGCGCCCCACCGTCGCCCATGAACGCGACCACCTGCTTGCCCGGCCGTCGCAGTGTGCCCGCCACCGCCATCGGCATGCCGGAGCCCATGGCGCCGACCACCGACGACAGGAACTCCTGCCCCGGCTTGAAACCGATATAGCGGTGCAGAAACGATCCGAAATTGCCGGCGTCGGAGGTAACCACCGCGTCGTCGGCCAGATGCTTGTCGACCTCGCAGACGACGGCGGCGAAGTTGATGCCGTCGGTGGTCGGCTCCCAGGTCTTCTCCAGCAGCGAAAGATGGATCTTGTGCAGCCCGTCGACCCAGCCGCGGCGCTTGGCCGCGTCCGACGGCGTTGGCAGGTCCAGCAGCCCCTTCACCACCTCATACGGGTCGCACGGCATGCCCAGATCGGCGCGCCAGACCCGACCCACCTCGTTCGGGTCGGGCCAGATATGGACCAGCGGCAACTGCGGCTGCGGTGCGGCGGGAAAACTGTAGGACTGAGTCACCGTGTCGGTCAGCCGCTCACCTAATGCAACGATCAGGTCGGCCTGCTTCATCTCCCCGATCAGCGCCGGCGGCACGCGAATGCCCATGTAGCCGCCGTAGTTCGGGTGCCTGGCATCGAACAGCTGCGGGCGGCGGTGCGTCGGGCAGATGGGAAGCACCCATTGCTCGGACAGCCGCCGCAGGTCGGCGTAGACCGCGTTGTCATACAGGCTGTCGGCGAGCAGCGCCCCACCGGCCAGGATCAGCGGCCGTTCGGCCTTGCCCAGCATGTCCGCCAGGCGCGCCAGGTCCTGGGTGCGCGGGCCGGCGATCACACGCGGGCGCGGCTGATTGAGTTCGGCCTCGGTCGGCTCGTCGAAGATGTCCTCGGGCAGGATCACCGCGACCGGCCCCGGCGTGCCGCTTTCGGCGACATGGAAGGCGCGGGCGATCGCTTCCGAAGCCTGCTCCGGCTCGTTCACCTCGATCACGGTCTTGGTGATGTCGGACAGCAGCCTGGAATAGTTCTGTTCCTGCAACGCAAGCCGGCCGAAATCCTTCCGCTCGACCTGGCCGACCAGCATCACCATCGGGGTGGCGTCGTGAAACGCCGAGTGCAGCGAGACCATGGCGTTCGACAGCCCCGGCCCGCGCGAGACGATGCAGACCCCCGCTCGGTTGCGCAAGCGCCCGTCCGCCACCGCCATGAAACCCGCCCCACCCTCATGCCGGCAGACGATCATGCGGATCGAGTTGCGTTCGGTCAGCACGCTGGTCAGGCCGACATAGCTCTCGCCGGGCACGCAGAAAATCTGGTCGACATCGTGAGCTTCAAGGCTGTCCGCCAGCAGGCGGGCGACGGTGGTCGTCATCTTGGCTGGGTCTCCTCCAGATCCGCTGCGCGCGATCGCCACGCTCCGTCCGGATCGCGAACTGTTGGTCCACCGCCCGTCAGACGAACTGGCCAGCCAGACGAACTCGACTGCTGACATAGCCTCCGGGCCACGTTCTTATACCGCGAGCATTTTCTGGCGGACAAGCCTGACTCCGGCCACACGCATTAGGCAACCGCCGGATCGCCGCCCTCGCCTTTACCTGCGGGCTCGATGGACCGAAGCTGGCGCAGTCATCGCTCGGCGCCCAGGAAGGCGTCCTCGACCGCGTAGTCGAACGGGTCTACCGGGTAGCCGGCCATTACCGGGAACCGCTCTTTCCAGTCCCCGTCGCCGGCGGTCGCGACCAGCCAGTCGCAGACCGGCTTGATGGCATCGGCATAGGTCGTCGCCGGTGAATAGCCCAGATCCAGCGCTGCCCGACAATCCAGCACGAAAGGGCGTGGCACCGACCAAGGCGTTCTGCCGACCGATGGTGGGTAGCTATCGTCATCCACTTCGACAATACGACCATCGTAGTCGAGGTGCCGAGCGATGAACGCCGCGATGTTGGCCACGCTCGGCGCTGAAGGATCAGCGATATTCAGCACCCGGCGTCCCGTTGTTTCGACAGCGAAATGAGTCAACGCGGCGATGTTGGCGACCGAGCATGTGTGAAAGCGGCTGGTACCCCGATACGCCAGCGGAATGGCCCGCCGACGGTCGAGGATGCGTTTGACGAACCACCATTCCCTCGGGTGGCGGGAGCCAGGCCCATAAATCGCGCAGGGCCGCAGGATCGTGACCGGCGCTGTGGTTTCATCGAGCAAGTGACGTTCCAGGGCGATCTTCCGCGTCGAATAGGTCGTCGGGCCAGGATCGACTGTCGGATACGCTTCCGCGATCGGCGAGGGTAATTCCGGAAAGCCGTTGCGTGATGCTTCATCCAGGGTTCGGCCCAGGCTGTCCCGATAGACGCTGGCCGACGAGATGACAACGAAGCTGCCGACGCTGCCCTGGACGGTGATCAACTGGCGGGCATGACCCAGGTCATATGCGGTTGTGTCGATCAATGCATCAGTGCCGGTGCCGAGCGCGCGCGCGAGATCACCCGGATTATCGCGATCAAGTACGGCGATCCTGGCGCCACGCTCGACAAGCTGCTCCGGCGGCGGATGGACTCCACGGTGCGCAACCGTGACATTCCAGCCAGCGGCGAGGAGATCTGCTGCCACCGCACGGCCAATTTGTCCGGTTCCGCCCACGATGAAGGCTTGGCGTGACATTCTTACTCTCCTGGCAGGTTCAGGCGCCGGCGATCATTGACCGAAGCCGCCGCATATTGGTAGCCGTCGTTGGCAATTGTGCCGCCCGCTTCGAACGGACCTTTACGTTGGGTGCCATCTGTCCAATTCCCGTCACGACGGCCGCGTGGTCGCTGAACGCGACCCGGGCGCGACGATCCAGCCGGCAGTCGATCCAGCATGACAGTATTCTCACCGCAACGTGCGCGCCGCTGCCATAATTAAGAACGACCGCCGTGCCATCGCGGCATCGTTCTCGTCTGGAGGTCGCTTTTGCTTCGTCGCTCAATCCTGGGTGCCAGCGCATCCTTGCCGTTTCTGGCCGTAGCCGATCGCGGGGTTGCCGCCGATCCCGCGCCGGCAGCCACGCCATTCGACGGCGCGACGGTGCGCAATCTGGCGCGGCAGCTGTCGCTGCAGCCATACAAGGCGCCGGCCAGCGATCTGCCGGCGCCATTCAAGGATCTGGATTTCTCGGCCTATCAAGGGATCCGCTTTGATCCGGCGAAGTCACTCTGGCGAGGCCAGGGACGGAAATTCACCGCGCAGTTCTTCCACCGTGGATACATCTACCACGACCGGGTCGACATCTTCCAGGTAGCCGACGGCAAGGCTCAACCGGTCAACTACAGCTCGGATCTGTTCAGCTTCGAGAAGCTGCAGCCCAGCACCGGCGATCTTGGTTTCGCCGGGCTGCGGATCCTGTATCCGCTCAACCATCCCGATGGCAACGACGAGGTCTGCGCGTTTCTCGGCGCCAGCTATTTCCGCGCCGTCGCCAAGGGTCAGGGCTATGGCCTGTCCGCCCGGGGGCTGGCGATCAAGACCGCGGATGCCAGCGGCGAGGAATTCCCCATCTTCCGGTCGTTCTGGCTGGAGCGTCCCGCGCAAGGTGCCGACATCATCGTCATCCACGCACTGCTGGACAGCCCGAGCGCAACAGCTTCGTTCCGCTTCACTATCAGGCCGGGTCAGGACACCCTGTTCGATACCGAAACAGCGACCTATCCGCGCACCGACATCACCCAGGCCGGGCTGGCGCCGTTGACCAGCATGTTCCTGTTCGACGCCAACGATCGGCAGCGCTTCGACGATTGGCGCGCGGCGGTGCATGATTCCAACGGGCTGCAGCTCCACACCGGGCATGACGAGGCGATCTGGCGCCCGCTGGCCAATCCGCGCGACCTGCAGATCAGCTCGTTCGCGGACACCAGCCCGCGCGGCTTCGGTCTGATGCAGCGCAAGCGGGCGTTCATCGATTACCAGGACCTGGAAAGCCGTTACGAGAAGCGACCATCGCTGTGGGTGGAGCCGATCGGCGATTGGGGTCAGGGCGTGGTGGAACTGGTGGAAATCCCCAGCGACCGGGAGGTCAACGACAACATGGTCGCGTTCTGGCGACCGCACGACAAGCTGCGGGCCAAGGGCGAGTATCTGCTGAACTACCGGCTGCACTGGTGCTGGGCGCCCCCCGGCCAGGTGGTGCTGGCGCAGACGCTTCAGACCCGCTGCGGCCTGTCGTTCGACCAGAAGCACCGGCAGTTCATCATCGATTTCGTTGGCGATGCGCTGAAGTCGCTGAAGCCGGACAATCCACCCACCCTGGACAGCGGCGCCGACAAGGGCAAGATCATCAGTGCGGTCACCCAACCTAATCCCGATGTCAACGGGTGGCGTGTCAGCCTGGAACTCGACACCCAGGACAACAAGCTGGTGGAGCTCCATGCCAGGCTGATGCAGGGCGATCAACCGCTGACCGAAACGTGGATCTATCGGTGGACCCCGGGCTAGTATCCCGTCATGCAGCGGGGCATCGCTTTGACCTCTCCGCGCCCCAAGGCACGCTGGGACCTAGTTCCCTGCCCCCGGAGTTCGTTGCATCGTGCGACGGACGCAGGGGATAAGCAGGCCACTGAACACAAAGAGCGCGTGTCCTGGATCAGCGGTTCGCGTAGCATGGCGAACTTCTGATCCAGGACACGAGACCAGCATTGATCAGATCCAGTTTGGACCCGGAACGGCGATGGATGTCGGACTAAGCTTCCAACCGCTGCCGGCGGAGTCCCCGCTGGCCATGCCGACGCAGTCGTTGCGCCAGCACGCGCCGCGATCCCCGCGGGCCGCCCCTGCCCGGCGGGCCTCCGCGCCGCGGGCGATGGGGTTGCGGCGCCTGCTGGTGATCGGCGGCGCGATCATCCTGACCGCATTCGGCGCGCGGGAGATGTACCGCGTGCTGGCGGTCAACGGCGCGACCCCGCTGGCGATCTTCATGCTGGCCTTGTTCGTCGCGTTGTTCGCCTGGATCGCCCTGTCCTTCACCAGCGCGATCGTCGGGTTCGTTTCGCTCATGGCGGGCGGCGGCCGCCGCTTGCTGGCACCAAACGCCATGCCCGGCGCCATTCCCGCCAGCCGCACCGCGCTGTTGATGCCGACCTATAACGAGTCCCCCAGCCGCATCATGGCGGGGCTGGAGGCGATCGACGAGGAACTGCGCACCCTGCGGACCGACGCTGTCTTCGACATCTTCATCCTCAGCGACACCACCAACCCCGAGGTCTGGATCGAGGAGGAAAAGGCGTTCCTCGACCTGCGTGACCGCACCGCCGGCGCGGCTCGGATTTTCTACCGTCATCGCGCCAACAACACCGCCCGCAAGGCCGGCAACATCGCTGAATGGGTCGGCCGCTTTGGCGGCGCCTATCCGCAGTTCCTGATCCTGGACGCCGACAGCGTGATGCGCGGCGATACGCTGGTCGCCCTGGTCCGCGCGATGGAGGCGCATCCGGACGTCGGCCTGATCCAGACCCTGCCCATCATCACCGGCGGCACCACCCTGTTCGCCCGCATGCAGCAATTCGCCGGGCGGGTGTACGGCCCGGTGATCGCGCACGGCATCGCCTGGTGGCACGGCGCCGAGGGCAACTACTGGGGCCACAACGCGCTGATCCGCACCCGCGCGTTCGCCGAACAGGCCGGGCTGCCCGAACTGCACGGCCGCAAGCCGTTCGGCGGCCATATCATGAGCCATGACTTCATCGAGGCCGCGCTGATGCGCCGCGGCGGCTGGGCCATCCACATGATGCCGGGCCTGGAAGGCAGCTACGAGGAAAGCCCGCCGTCGCTGATCGATCTGGCGGTGCGCGACCGGCGCTGGTGTCAGGGGAACCTGCAACATATGGCGGTGCTGCCGGCACGCGGCCTGAACTGGGTCAGCCGGATGCACCTGCTGACCGGCATCGGGTCCTACATCACCGCCCCGTTATGGCTGTTATTCCTGCTCAGCGGCATCCTGATCGCGCTGCAGGCCAGGTTCATCCCGCCGGACTACTTCCCCGGCGTCGGAAAAGCCCTGTTCCCGCGATGGCCGGTGATCGATCCGGTCCGAGCGATGTGGGTTTTCATCGGCACCATGGGCTTGCTGCTGGTGCCCAAGCTGCTTGGCATGATCACGGTCCTGGTGCATCGCGACCTGCGACGGGGCTGCGGCGGCGTCCTCGGCCTGCTCCTGAGCCTGCTGCTGGAGACCCTGATCGCCGGATTGATGGCGCCGATCGTCATGCTGACCCAGTCGATCGACGTCGGTGCGATTCTGCTCGGACGGGATTCCGGCTGGAACGCGCAACGACGCGATGATGGCGGCATTCCGCTGCGCGCCATCGCCGGCCTGTACCGACGCCACACCATCCTGGGTCTGCTGCTGGGCGTCGGCGCCTGGGCGGTCTCGCCCTACCTGGCGCTGTGGATGCTGCCGGTGGTGCTGGGCCTGGCGCTGGCGGTGCCGCTGGCGTCATTGACCGGTCGGCGGTCGGTGGGCGCGGCGCTGCGCCGCATCGGCTTGCTGCGGATCCCCGAGGAAGTGCGGCCGCCGGCGGTGCTGCGACGCGCCGCCGCGCTGTATCAGCAGACCGCGGCCGAACCGGCGGTCCGCGGGATTTCCAGGCTGCTACAAGACCCGACCCTTCTGGCGGCACACAGGCAGATGCTGCCGCCCGGGCGCCGGCCCGGGATCGATCCGCTGAATGTCCCGCTGCTGACCGGGACCACCAGGCTGGCGGAGAGCACCGGCCTGGACAGCGTGTGGCCGACGCTCAGCCCGGCCGAACAGACCGCGGTCCTGTCCGAGGAGGCGGCATTGCAGCAGCTGGTGGCACTGGGGCGCGATCTTCCGCGTTGAACCAGTCGCCGACGTGAAGCACCCGCTCAGGCAAACGCCGGGACAAGACACCTAACGCTGGGTGCGGGGACAATAGAACGTGCTCCGGCCGGACTGCACGGCGCGCCGCACACCATCACAGACGGGACCCGCGGGACAGCCGGGGCACGGCTCGCCCTCCCGGCCATACACCTTCCACGCGTGCTGGAAGTATCCCAGTTCACCACTGGTCTGCACATAATCCCGCAGCGAGGAACCGCCGGCCGCGATCGCCTCGGTCAGGGTCTGCTTGATCGCGGGCACCAGCCGCCTGGCGCGCACACCGGGCACGCTGGACGCCAGCCGCTGCGGCGAGATGCCGGCACGGAACAGGGCTTCGCAGACATAGATGTTCCCCAGGCCGGCGACGATCTTCTGATCCAGCAGCGCGGCCTTGATCGGTGTCTTCTTGCCGGCCAACGCAGCGGCCAGCACGGCGACCGAGAAGGCGTCATCCAGCGGCTCCGGTCCCAGCCCGGCCAGCAGGCGATGCCGATCCTCCCGCTCCGTCTCGACCAGGTCGACCGAGCCGAACCGCCGCGGATCGACAAACCCGACCCGCCAGCCATCGTCGGTTTCCAGCTCCAGGTGCTCGTGCAGGGTGATGTCGTTGCGGCCAACCGGTTCCAGCAGCATCCGCCCGGACATGCCCAGATGCAGCAGCACCGACCAGCCGCTGTCCAGCCGCATCAGGATGTATTTGGCGCGGCGGCGAAACCCAATTACCCGCGCCCCGGTCAGCCTCGCCGCCAGACCCGCGGGCAACGGCCAGCGCAGATCGGGCCGGCGCGCCACCGCTCGCAGCAGCACCCGCCCCTCCAGACGCACCCGCAGGCCTCTCATCACGGTCTCGACTTCGGGCAGTTCCGGCATAGCTGAGTTTCACGCTATACAACCGCACCATGAGCGACAATCCAGCACCCCAGGTGGACTTCGGCTTTCGATCGGTCGACCCGGCTGAAAAGTCCGGCCTGGTCCGCGGTGTCTTCGACAGCGTGGCGCCGCGCTACGACCTGATGAACGACCTGATGTCGCTGGGCATCCACCGCGTGTGGAAGCAGATCTTCATCGGCGATCTGCGGCCCCGCCCGGCCCACACGCTGCTGGATCTCGCCGGCGGCACCGGTGACATCACCTTTGGCTGGCTGCGCCGCGGCGGCGGTCCCGCGCTGCTGACCGACATCAACAGCGCCATGTTGTCGATCGGGCGCGACCGCGCCCTGAACCGCGGCTTCGCCGGCGATATCAGGCTCCTGGTCGCCGATGCCGAGAAGTTGCCGCTGCCGGATCGCTGCGTGGATCGGGTGGCGATCGCCTTCGGCCTGCGCAACTGCACCGACAAGATCGCGGTGCTCCACGAAGCTCGGCGGGTGCTGAAGCCGGGTGGGCGGTTCCTGTGTCTGGAGTTTTCCCGCCTCAACGTCTACGCGTTGCAGGCGGTTTACGACACGTGGTCGTTCAAGGTGCTGCCGCGCCTGGGCCGCATGGTCGCCGGCGACGCCGACAGCTATCGCTACCTCGCCGAAAGTATTCGGACCTTTCCCGACCAGAACACCCTGGCGGACATGATGCGGGACGCCGGCCTGGCACGGGTCCAGGTCCGCGACCTGTCCGGCGGCATCGCCGCGATCCATTCCGGATGGCGGCTATGACCGTGCCCCACCCTGCCGTCGTTACTCACCCTGCCCTCGACCCGCGGTGCCCGACCACCGGCCGGATCGGCGCGGCATGAACGGCAAACGCGTCCTGCTGATCATCGCCGGCGGCATCGCCGCCTACAAGGCGCTGGAGTTGATCCGCCTGCTGCGTCGCCAGGGCTGCGCCGTCACCTGCGTGCTGACCGACAACGGCGGCCAGTTCGTCACCCCGCTGTCGCTGCAGGCGTTGAGCGAATCGAAGGTCTACGCCGACCTGTTCTCGCTGACCGACGAATCCGAGATGGGGCACATCCAGCTTTCCCGCGCCGCCGACCTTCTGGTGGTGGCTCCGGCGACCGCCAATATCCTGGCGAAAATGGCCGGGGGCCTGGCCGACGACCTCGCTTCGACGGTTCTGCTGGCGACCGACAAGCCGGTTCTGGTGGCACCCGCGATGAACGTGCGCATGTGGCTGCACCCCGCCACCCAGGCCAATATGGCACACCTGGCGGCGCGCGGCGTCCATGTGGTGCAGCCGACCGAAGGCGCGATGGCCTGCAACGAGTTCGGCCCCGGCCGCCTCGCTGAACCGCCCGACATCGTCGCGGCGATCGAGACCTTGCTGGTTTCCGCCCGGCCGCTGAGTGGGCGCCACGCGGTGGTGACCAGTGGTCCGACGCACGAGCCGATCGATCCGGTGCGCTACATCGCCAACCGTTCCTCCGGCCGCCAGGGCCACGCCATCGCGACCGCCCTGGCCGAACTGGGCGCCCGCGTGACATTGGTCAGCGGCCCGGTCGCCGTTCCGGATCCGCCCGGCGTGACGGTCCGCCATGTCGAAAGCGCCCGCGACATGCTCGATGCCTGCCGCAACGCGCTGCCGGCCGATATCGCCGTCTTCGCCGCGGCGGTCGCCGACTGGCGGGTGCAGCAGGCCTCCACCGGCAAGATCAAGAAGCAACCGGACACCGCCGCACCCAGTCTCATGCTGGTGCCCAACCCCGACATCCTGGCGACCGTCGCCGCGGCCGGGCCGCATCGCCCGCGTCTGGTGATCGGCTTCGCGGCGGAAACCGATGACCTGATGGCCAACGCCCAGGCCAAGTTGCGGCGCAAGAACGCCGACTGGATCGTCGCCAACGACGTCTCGCCGCGAACCGGCATCATGGGCGGGGACGAAAACCTGGTGCACATCGTATCCGCCGACGGCATCGAGACATGGCCGCGTCTGGCCAAGGACGAGGTCGCCCGCCGTCTCGCACACCGCATCGCCGCGGTGCTGGCGTGACCGACGCCCGCCCCTGGCGTGTTCGGCCGCTGCGCCACGACGACCTGCCGCTGTTCCGGCCGCTGCGGCTGGAGGCCTTGCGGCGGCACCCGGAGGCTTTCGGTTCATCGTTCGAGGAAGAGCAGGGCGCCGATCTGGCGCGACTGATCGGTGTCGACCCGAATGTCACCCTGGGCGGGTTCGTCGGCGATGCTCTGGTCGGCACCGCCGGGCTGGTCGTGTCGCCCAAGCTGAAGCAGCGTCACAAGGGCCATGTGGTCGGTGTCTACGTCGCCCCGGACTGGCGGCACAGCGGCTTGGCCGACGCGTTGATCGACCGTCTTGTCCGGCACGCACGGACCGGCGGCCTGATCCTGCTGACCTTGACGGTCGCCGCCGCCAACGTCGCCGCCCGGCGGCTTTACCTGCGCGCCGGGTTCGAAGTCTACGGCCGCGAACCGCTCAGCCTGCGCGTCAACGGCGAGCTGCTCGACGAGGACCTCATGGCGCTGCGGCTGCGGTGAGGCCGGGACAGCCGGTGGCAGACGACGAGGCCGATCCCCTGGCGGATCGGACGGTCGCACGACGCCGATACGCCGGATCAATCCGACCATCCGTGCGTTCGGCGCGTGATCAGGTCAATCCGCAAATCTGGACGCCCGGCGCCTGATCAGGTCGATCCGACAATCCGGACGCCTGGCCGCCCCGCCGGGAGAACCCTGATCGGCGGCTACTTCACCGTCGCCACCCGCAGCGAATTGGTGGTGCCGGAATGGCCGAACGGCACCCCGGCGGTCACCACGATCTCATCGCCATGCTGGGCGAAGCCTTCCGTCAGGCTCACCCGAGCGGCGCGGGTCACCGCTTCGGTCAACGAGTGCACGTCCGGGGTTACCACCGCATGCACCCCCCAGACCACGGCCATCAGGCGCGCGGTATTCTGGTCCGGCGTCAGCCCGATCACCGGCGCCACCGGTCGTTCGCGCGCCACCCGCAGCGCGGTGCTGCCCGAGGCGGTGAACGCGACGATCGCCTTGGCGCCGATCACCTGTGCCACATGCGCGGCGGCGGCGGCGAGTGCCGCGCCGGCGTGCCGGTCGGGCGCGGCGTGCGAGGCATCGATCATCGCCCGCCAGCCAGCGTCCTGCTCCACCCGCGCGACGATGCGGTCCATCATGTTGACCGCCTCGTAGGGATATTGTCCGGCCGCCGTCTCCCCCGACAGCATCACCGCGTCCGCCCCGTCGAACACCGCGGTGGCGACGTCCGATGCCTCGGCTCGGGTCGGCGCCGGCGCACTGATCATGCTCTCCAGCATCTGCGTCGCGACCACCACCGGCTTGCCCAGCAGCCGAGCCAGCCGGACGATGCGTTTCTGCGCCAAAGGCACCTCCTCGGGCGGCAGCTCGACCCCCAGATCACCGCGCGCGACCATCACGGCGTCGGTCAGCGCCAGGATCTCCTCCAGGTTGTCCAGCGCCTGCGGCTTCTCCAGTTTCACCATCACCCAGGCCCGCCCGTCGATCAGCCGCTTGGCCTCGATCACGTCCTCGGGTCGCTGCACGAACGACAGCCCGATGTAGTTGGCGCCGTGCGAGACGGCGAACTCCAGATCCTCGCGGTCCTTCGCGGTCAGCGCGGGGATCGGCAGCACCACGTCGGGGACGTTGACGCCCTTGCGGTCGGACAGCGGGCCGCCGACCACCACCTCGGTTTCCAGCGCGTCGCCCCGCTTATGCGCCACCCGCAGGCGCAACTTACCATCGTCCAGCAGCAGCGACGACCCGATCGCCGCGGCCTCGATGATCTCGGGGTGCGGCAGGTTGACACGCTGGGCGTTGCCGGGCGTGGCGTTCAGATCCAGCCGAAATTTCTGCCCGGTCTGCAGATGCACCCGGCCGCCGCCGAAACGGCCGACCCGCAGCTTCGGCCCCTGCACGTCGGCCAGGATGCCGACCGGGCGGTTGAAGCGCTCCTCCAGCTCACGGATCGCGGCGAACCGGGCGGCGTGATCCTCGTGCGTGCCATGCGAGAAATTCAGCCGGAAGACGTCGGCGCCGGCCTGGAACAGCCGTGTGATGATCTCCTGCGAGGCGCTGGCGGGTCCCAGCGTGGCGATGATCTTGGTGCGCCGGCGGCGGCGCATCTTGGGGCGGACGGCCATGGGTGGGTTTCCTCGATGGTGTCAGGCGATCAGGATCGCCCTGATATCGTTAACATTGGTCAGCGTCGGGCCGGTCACGATCAGGTCCCCGATCGCGCCAAAGAAGCCATGGCTGTCATGGCCGGCCAGCGCGGCGCCGGGGTCCAGGCCCTTGGCCCGCGCACGGCTGAGTGTATCGGGCGTCAGCAGTGCGCCGGCGATGTCGTCCATGCCGTCGATGCCGTCGGTGTCGCCGGCGGTGGCCCAGATCCCCGGCGCGCCATCCAGCGCGACGCCCAGGCCCAGCAGGAAGGCGGTGTTGCGGCCACCCTTGCCGGTCGCCCCACCGGTCGCCCCCCCGGTCGCCATGCCGGACATCGTCACCGTGGTCTCCCCGCCCGACAGCAGCACCGCCGGGGCACGCGCCGGATGGCCGTGGCGGCGCACCGATCGGGCGATGCCGGCCATCACGAGGCCCAGCTGGTGCGCCTCACCCTCCAGCGCATCGCCCAGGATCACCGGCGTCAGACCCACCTCGCGGGCTCTGCCGGCCATCGCGTCCAGCGCCATCATCGGGGTCGCGATCATGCGGAACTCTACGTCCGCCAGGCTGCCGGGTTTCGGCGTCTCGTCATCATCGCGCGCCAACCGTTCGGCGACCGCCGCCGGCGGGATGATGCCATACCGGGCGATCAGCGCACGGGCCTGCCCGAACGTCGTGGCATCGGCGACGGTGGGACCGGAGCCGATCACCGCCGGGTCGTCGCCGGGGACATCGCTGATCGCCAGCGTCACCACCCGGGCCGGCGCGGCGGCGGCGGCCAGCCGCCCACCCTTGATCGCCGACAGGTGCTTGCGCACCGCGTTCATCTCCGTGATGTTCGCCCCGCAGGCCAGCAGCGACCGGTTGATCGCCTGCTTGTCCGCCAGCGTCAGGCCGACCACCGGGGCGGCCAGCAAAGCCGAGGCGCCACCCGACATCAGCGCGATCACCAGATCGTCCTTGGTCAGCCCCCGGACCCGTTCCAGCAGCCGCCTGGCACCGCGCTCGCTGTTGCCGTCCGGCACCGGATGAGCGGCCTCGATCACCTCGATCACCCGCGTCGGCACGGCGTGGCCATAGCGCGTCACCACCGTCCCTTCCAGCGCCACATCCGGCCACGCGGCCTCCAGCGCGGCGGCCATCACCGCGGCCGACTTGCCGCCGCCCACCACGACGCAGCGCCCGGACACCGGCTTCGGCGGCAGGTGCCGGGCCAGCACCGCGCGCGGGTCCGCCGCGGCCACCGCCGTGTCGAACAGGCTGCGCAGCGCGGCGCGGGCGGTCGCATCGGTCCAGCCGCTGTCGGTCGGCCGGGGCGTTTCCTCAAGCATGCGCCGTTTCCCCTCTTTCCGGCCAGGCCCTCTTTTCCGGCCAGGCCCTCTTTTCCGGCCAGGCCCTCTTTTCTGGCCAAGCCCTCTTTTCTGGCCAGACGAGTATGGCGAAGCACGACAAGCCGCGCCATCTCCGCGGTAACAGAAACCGGAACAGGAGACACCCATGCCCGCACCCGAACTCGACCAAAACACCCGCACCGAACTGGAAGCCGCGGCCTTCCGCCGCCTGGTGGCGCATTTGCGGGAACGCAGCGACGTGCAGAATATCGACATGATGAACCTCGCCGGCTTCTGCCGGAACTGCCTCAGCCGCTGGTATCGCGAGGAAGCCGCCACCCAAGGGCTCACCATCGCCGATCCGGATGCGCGGGAGGTCGTCTACGGCATGCCCTACAAGGAGTGGCAGGCGAAATATCAGGCCGAGGCGTCCCCGGACCAGAAGGCCGCCCGCGCCAAATCCAGCCCCGGGCACTGACATCCGATACGCATGCCGCCCCAGGCGCCCGGTGGGATGGACACACCCCAGGCGACCGGAGCGGTGTGCGCCTCCCGGCGCCCGGAGTGTATGCGCCCTTGGAGCGATGTTGCGCCCCCCCGGCGCCCGAAGCAGTGGGCGCCCCTGGAGCGGTGCGTGCTCGGGCGGTGGGATGCGTTCGGTGCTGTGGACGTCCCAGCCACGCCCCCAGCCGACCGTCCGCCGGCCCCATCCTGTCCATTGACCCGGCCGCCCCCCAAAGCTATCCCCGCCGGCCCTGCCTGAGCGGAGATACGAGACGATGGCCAAGCCGGTTAGCGAAGAAGAGATCAAGTCCGGTGGCGTCGCGGTTGACCGCCTGCGCAGCCTGGTCGAGCGCATCGAGCGCCTCGAGGAAGAGCGCAAGGCGCTCGGTAGCGACATCAAGGACATCTACGCGGAAGCCAAGTCCGCCGGCTTCGACCCCAAGGTGCTGCGCCAGTTGATCCGCATCCGCAAGCAGGAAGCGGCCGAGGTCGAGGAGCAGGAAACCATGCTCGATATCTACCGCCGCGCGCTGGGAATGTAGCCGCCGTCGCGCACGGAGCCGATGGCCCGCATCCCGCCCCGAGAACCGAGCATCGAGCCAGCGCCCACGTCGAGTCGTGCCCCGGGTCGAGAACCGGGCCCACGACGCGCGCTGGGATGCAGCCCAGGCCGCGTTCGGACTGCAAGCGCCGCGAATGCGCCGCCTGCGCCGAGCGACCTGACCCGGCAGGCGTCCGTCGCCCGCGCCGCCTTGCCGACCAGACCCTGACCAAGACCCATACCGGGCCGCGATGGTCCGGCTTGGCACACGCCGTTGGGGGCATAGGCGCCGTTGGGGGCATAGGCATCGTCCGAATCGAGACCAAATGAAGCGCATGACATTGTTCCTTGACCGGCGCCGCTCCGGCCGCCCCTCACCGACGCCGCCGCGCTGATGCCGGACCGGTTGGCAGGCGCGCCACCCCAAGCGCTGGACAGCTTCGCACGGCCGATCAAGCAGGCGATCGCCGCCAACGTCTCCGCCCTGTTCAACGACCGGGCGCGTGGCGAGAAACCGGTTGCCCGCCGCCGCGACGGACTGTTCGGCCCCCACGCCGTCGCCTGGCGCGTGCATGGCGATGTCGCGTCGATGATGGTGGGCGGCATCACCGGGCTGCTGCTCCAGATGCTTCATCCGGGCGTGCTCGGCGGCGTGTGGGACCACTCCAGGTTCCGCGCCGACATGCACGGCAGGCTACGCCGGACGGCCCGCTTCATCGCCCTGACCACCTACGGCGACCAAGCCGAAGCCCAGGCCGTCATCGCCCGGGTGCGCGCGATTCACGATCAGGTCCGCGGCGTTTTGCCGGACGGCACGCCGTACGCCGCGAACGATCCCCGGCTGCTCGCCTGGGTGCACGTGACCGAGACCACCAGCTTCCTGAACGCTTGGGCCCGCTACGCCGAACCAGCCATCTCGGCGGCCGACCGCGATCGCTATTTCGCCGAGACCGCCCGGGTCGCGGCGGCGCTGGGCGCCGATCCGATCCCGCGCAGCCAGGCCGAGGCGCGCCAACTGATCGCCGAGATGCGGCCGCTGCTGACATGCGATGCACGCACGCGGGAGGTTGCCCGCCTCGTGCTCACCCAGACGGCGCCGAACCGGATGACCGAACCGCTGCACGCGCTGACCGCGCAGGCCGGGATCGACCTGCTGCCGGACTGGGCGCGCCGGCTGCACGGCTTGCAAAACCCCGTCCTCGGCCGCCCGTTGCTTCGCGCCGGCACATTGGGCGTCGCCCGCACCCTGCGCTGGGCGTTCAGCTAGGGCAACATCGCCCTGGAAAACTCTGGCTGATGAAGTCGCTCGTGAAAACAACGAGCGAGAGGGCGCTGATCGGTTACGGTCAGTGCGCTCAGGCACCCGATCGCACGGCACCCGGGATGAGCATCAGGAAATCGGCCCCAGGCGTCCCGTCGTCTTGGGCCGGCAACGGCAATTCGCAGCCCAAAGCGACCGACTTTTCCAGCAGCGCGAACGAATGCTGAAGCCGTGCCTCCACCTGCGCGATGACTGATCTGGTGGAGCGCAATTTTTGTTCGGATGCCGCGATTTGGTAGCTGCTTTTCTCCAGCAAGAGGCATAACCCGGTCATCGTCTCGTCGGCTGTCATGATCAACTCGGCTCAAGTTGTGGCGTCGCAGCGCTTTCTGGCGCTGAATGCGGAATATACAAATTCGTGAGGCAGGAACGCCAGTTTCTAACCGACGCGGATGCGCGCCAAGCGACCCACGGCACCGGGCCCGACGGCCCGGCCTCAGCCTCCCCTGCCCTTAATCTCCCCAGCCCTTAACTCACGCCGACAGGACAAATATAGGAAATATTTCTTGACATCATTCACCGAGACACGCTAGAAGATCCGTCATCGCAACAAGGGCCGGACGGCATGACCGAGATCACCACGCTCACCGATCCAGCCGCCAGAGCCGATGACGACGACGCCGGCCTCCACCCGTCGGAGATCCTGCTGAACCTCATCGTTACCTTCCTGGCGCCGATGTTCCTCTGCGCCAGCCGCGGCGATATCCTGCTGGCCCGCATGGCCGCGCTTGAGACGGTGAACGGCTATCGCGCCCGCAGCCACGCCGATCTGGTGTCGATCGCCCAGATCATCGCCTTCGGTCTGGCCGCGATGGGCTCGCTCAGCCTCTCGATGGCCGACGACCTGTCCGTCTCGATGATGTTGCGCCTGCGTGGAAACGCCAATGCCTGCAACCGTTCGGCTGAACAGAACCGCCGTTGCCTGCTCGAAGCCCATGCCAATCCCGCGCCGGTGCGAAACGCCGAAGCCCGGGCGCGACCCGAGGACGACGTGAATGAGGCCGCTGTGGTGGCCGGCGTCGCAGCGGCGCGGCAGCGCTCCGAACAGATCCGCGACGGCATGCGGGGCGCGCGGCCGGCGACAGAACCGGCGCATACCACGCCGCCCGCCCCCGCCGTGTCGCCCGTCCCCGCTGTAGTACAACCCACCCCTGCCGTCCAACCCGCCCCTGCCGTGCCGCCCGCCCCCGCCGTACAACCCGCCCCCGCCCCCGCCCCACCGGCCGCCACCTCCGTATCGGCTACCCTCGTCGCGCCACCCAGGCCGGGCGCGCTGATGACGCCGGAGCAGGAGCGGCAGGCGATGTGGGGCGCCGCCGCGGCCGATGTGGCGGCGGAAATCACCGCCAGCCTGCCAACGCTGCCGCCGGCAGAGCGCCGGGTGGCAGCCATGCGAGCCGCCGCCCTGACTGAAGGCGCCAACGACCTGATGTCCGGTTCGGCACCGGTGCGCCGGAGGCCGGGTGATCGGGACGGGTTGATGGATCCCGCCTCGGTCTGAGGCAGTCCCGGCCGACACACCCGCCCATCCTGCGCGGCACAACCCCACGAAGCTTTCCCTCCTGGCCCACCGACATCGCGCGCGACCTGCGGTGGTCTGATATCGGGCATCACCACACGCCGCTGGTCGTCCAAGGTCTCCGGGTCACCCGCCAAAGCGTGGACGCGGCCGCTTTTCGTACTGCTCCGCGACCGGCTCCCTCATACCATCGCCCTGGTGTCCGATCGCGGAGAAACCTGGGACGCGCACCGACGCATTGCGCTGCTTTGATGCGCGATCCTAGCGCACCCGCGGCCGGCGCCTGATCTCCGCCCGGACATGCCGGAAATTCAGCACCGCCGGATCGGCGACCACCGGACCGGGGGCGATGGCGACGATCACCTGCTCCGCGATCGGCCCGAAATCAGCCCGAAAATGCACCGAGGATTTCAGCGCGATGATCGGGCACCCCGCCGGCTCGATCCCCACATGACGCAGGATCGCCTGGTCCAGCGCCTGCATCTTGCGCGATGTCACCATCACCCGCACCCCCTCGATATCCACCAGCGCGGTGTCGCCGAGGTTGCCGGGATTGCCCGCCCCCATCGGCCCGGTCAGGGTGAACACGCCATCGGTCAACCGCTCCACCCTGGCGCGGCAGGCGAACGCCATCCCGTCCGACTTGCCCCCCAGCGACAGCGGCACGGTGGCACCGATCCCGGCCGCGACGCAGGCCGCGACACTCTCGGCGTCGTTGATCAGGCAGACCACCGCGCCGGTCGCCCCCTGGCGGACCAGTTCGGCCAGCAGTTCCGTCGTGTCGCCGTGCCCGCCGCCGCCCGGGTTGTCCTGGGTATCGGCCAGCACCACCGGACGTGCGGCACCGGCGGCCAGACGTTTCGCCTCGGCGACAGCCGCAGCCGCGGGCAAGGTCTCCTGCACGAACGATGCCTCCTGCGCGTTGACATGGGCCACAAACGCGTCGGCCGCGGCATTGGCCTCGGCCTCGGTCTCGGCGAAGGCCGCGATCGCCACGCCGCAGCCGGCGAAATCGGCGTATGGAAAGCCGAAGCAGAATGCCAGCTCCACCGAACCCAGCCGCTGCGCCAGCGCCGCCCGTTCGGTCATCACCGCCTGCATCGGCGGCATCAGCGTGCATTGGCTGCCCAGCGGGATCCAGAAATCCACGCTGCGGAACGCCCGCGCCCACGGGTGGCCGCGTTCGATCCGCGCCAGCAGCAGCCGCATCGCCTGGGCGCCGGCGTCCTTCATGTCCACATGCGGATAGGTGCGGAACGGCACCGCCACGTCCGCCAGCCGCACCATCTGTTCGGTCAGGTTGGCGTGCGGATCCAGGCTGATGGTCAGCGGCAGGTCGTCACCGACGATGGCGCGCACGCGGCGCAGCAGCTCGCCCTCGGCATCGGGGAAGCTGTCGACCACCGCCGCCCCGTGCAGGTCGAGGTAGACCCCATCCAGCGGCGCCTCATCCAGCGCGACCGACAGCGGCGCGCAGATCCGCGCGGAGATCCGTTCGAACGCCTGATCCTGCACCGGACCGGCGGGATTGGCGAACGCCCAGGCCAACGGCACCATCTCCACGCCGGCAGCGTCCGCCACCGCGATCGCCCCGGCCAGCGGAACCGAGCGCGGTCGCATCGCCGCGATCAGCTGGGTGCCGGCACAGAACGGCGGCAAGCCACCCGGCTGCAGGAAGTCGGCATAGGTGGTCGGTCGGGGTGCGAACGAGTGGCTTTCGTGCAGAAAGCCGCCGACGGCGATGCGGTGGGTCATGCGATGATCCGGAACAATGTCAGGGAGGCTGAGAATACGACTGTGGAAGGGAACGCGCCAGTGTAGTCAACGAACTTTTCTACTTCGATACGAAATAAATTCGTCGATTTTTGTCCAAGCCCGAAGTTATGGTATTCAGCAAGTGTTCCGAATGAAAGATCAACATTTTGTTGACAAGGTTTCCCCGAGATTCGCCGATCGCTACACCACAACCGTAAGTAACGCTTGTTGAAACGCCAGAAATGCGGGAGTTCCAAAGTGCTGCCAATTGATGATCCGAGATGGGGAAACGTACCCATGGTCGCGGCACGTGTGAAGAGCTGGAATGCAGAATTATGGGACGAGTGGGCTTGGCTGATGGCACCAACAAACGACCTGCCGGAAAAAGAACATCGCGAAAAATTGCAGACCGTTTATCAGAAGATCTCGGTTTTTATTAAAAGAAATGGACTTGTCAAAGACACAAGAGAAAATTTGAACCTCAGCGATCCCCGCATTTCAGACCACCTCGAACATTCCGTTGAATGAACGGGATTGCGAGACGGTCTCTGCGAAGCGGGCCATCAGCGGTGACAGGCGGTGCTCCGGCATGGTCGGTATCAACTCGTAGAGCATGCAGCCCTGGCGGAACAACGAATGGGTGCGCGTCTTCGCGGTGTTTGACTTGAGCAGCCGGTCCATCCCGAGGCTCTCTCCGGCGGCGCCCAGCATCGTCAGCAGCACCATCGCGAAGGCGTTGACCAGCAGCAGACGGTCACGCCGCGTCGGTTCGCCGACGCGCGTGGCACCGAGGCCCATGCCGAAGCGTAAGTCCTTGATGTCGCGGAACCCCGGCTCGATCGTCCAGCGCTTGGCATAATGGTTGACCAGCATGGCGGTGGACGCCTCGGCATCGCTCGCGGCCAGGCACCACGGCTCCTTCATCACCTTGGCGTGGACGCAGACCACGGCGCCGACCGGATATTCATGCGACGCGGTGACCCGCGCGCCGCGCAGCTTGCGCGCCCGCCCGCCTTTGCCCACCCATTGCGCCGCCGGGCGCGTCTCACCGCTGGCATCGATGACATGGATATTGCCGCGGAAGCGGATGACATAGCCAAAACCGAGCGATTTCAGATAGGCGAACAGCTTGTGGTCGCCAAAGCCACGGTCGGCGAGGATCGTCACGACGCAATCCGGCGGGACCAGTTCTTTCAGCCGCGCGAGGCAGGCATCCTCGAAGTCATTGCGATGCTCCGTCAGTTCGTCTTTCCAGACACTTACCCATAGCAGTGGCGTCGCCCGGCCGTGCCCGCTGACCAGATGGAGCGCGAGTGTCGATTGCCCATCATGATCGAAATCCGTCCAATCCATGGCAACGACGATCGCCTTGCGGCCGCCAACCCTATGCGGCACCCAGCAGGCGAAACTGTCCCAGACGTCGACACCTTGGTTGCTGAGCAGGCGGTCGACCTGCTTGATCGCGTGCTTGGTGACCAAGCCGCGCGCCTGCGCCAGGGCCTGTCCGATCATCGCCACGGCCAGCGAGGCACTGGTCATGACCCCCAGCGTCGCGCCAGCCAGAGATGCGACCCGCTTGGCATGCAGATCATGCCCATACACCGTATCGATGAACGCCTGAATGTCCTTCAGCCGGCTACCAAGCCAGCGATCCACTTTCTCCACGGCACGCCTCGCATCCGACAATAATCAACATGCTGGAGGGAGTAGAGCCGTATTGACGCCAGATGTGGGAGAGGAAAATGAGGGGATTCGTGAGAATTTGAACATGATGGGGTTTTTAGCGACCTTTTGCCTGCTAGAACATGGCATTACTCCCTTTAATCCTTACTTTCCGCCCACTGAGTAAACGCCAAATGCGCAGGATCGGGCAGGCTTGCAGCAAGTGGTCAACAATCAGCGATAAAAAGAAGGTCCTCGCCGCAACGATTGGATCGGCATCCGGCACCATAGTTACATCCGCCGCTGTCGCCGCGGTCAATGTTCGCGCAACCAACTGGCGGAATTGGATCCTGTTCAATCTGACGATACTGGCCGTCCCGGCGCTGTTTGTCCTACTTTCGGCCTATTCGAGGGGTGGTTCATTGGTGGTCGATGGGTTCATGCGATTTCCGTCGGTGCCGCTGGCATTGTTGGTGGGATCGGTATTCCTGCAGGCTACGCGGCTCAGAAACCTCATCGTCATCGCTCGGATACGCGGTCAGTTGATGCATCCACCAACCCGCATGTTTGACTGAACGTCGTCGATCGGGCCAGGCGCCGTGCAGAGAATCTCGAAGAGTAGAGCGAAACAGAACAGACGAGATATCCATGTTCGTGAAGAAGAAGTTCAATGTGAAGCTTACGGCGCCTGCCATCCTCATATCGGGAGTTCTATTTTGGGTGGCGATCTTTTATATGTCCCACAGGCAGCGGTTAATCGCACAGTATGGTATTTGTGGTGTTGTATTACTGTTGGTGGTCATGCAGTACACGAAGATATTCAAAAGTAGACACCGTCGCTCTGATGTCAAAGATGATGAAACATTACTATGACGATGAATGCATCGCGCGGAAGGATGTCAATGGGCGTACATTCAATCCGCCGCGCGACCTCCCCTCACGCAAACAAATTCGACGGCGTCTCGCCGGCCAGGATCGCGCCGATCCCGGACAGCACGATGCGGCCCATGGCATCGCGGGTTTCCGCCGTCGCGCTGCCCAAATGCGGCAACAGCACGACGTTCTCCAGCGTCAGGTATGCGGGGTTCAATCGCGGTTCGCCGTTGTAGACATCCAACCCGGCGGCGGCGACGTGTCCGGATCGCAGGGCGGCGATCAGCGCGGCATCGTCCACCAGCGTGCCGCGGGCGGCGTTCACCACCACGGCGCCGGCCGGCAGAAGCTTGATCCGTTCGGCGTTCAGCCAGTGGCGGGTGCCGTCCCCGCCCGGCGCGTTCAGCGACAGGACCTGACAGACCGGCAGGAAACTGTCGTCGTTGTCGTGGAAGATGGCACCCTGCTCCAGGTCCGGCGGCAGGCGGGTCATGTCGCGGTAGTGGATTTCCATATCGAAGCCGCGCGCCATCCGGGCGATTTCCCGCCCGATGCGTCCCATGCCGAAAATGCCCAGCCGCCGCCCCGAGACCTGGGTGCCGAGCAGCTGGGTCGGTGCCCAGCCTTCCCATTGGCCGGACCGCACCAGGCGTTCGCCCTCGCCGCCGCGTCGCGCCGCCGCCATGATCAGCAGGATCGCGCACTCGGCGGTGGCGACGCTCAGCACGTCGGGCGTGTGGCAGACCTTGATGCCGCGCGCCTTGGCCGCCGCGGCGTCGATGTGGTCGGTGCCGACGCTGAACGTGCCGATCACCCGCACCGAGGCCGGCAGGGCGGCGATGGTCTCGGCGTTCAGCGTGTCGCCGGGGCAGCAAAGGATGGCGTCGGCCCCCTCGGCTCGGGCCACCAGATCGGGGATGGCAACGTCGGACGGCGTCAGCCGCACCGTGAAGTCCTGTTCGGCCAGCGCCTCGATCTGGGCCGGCAGGCGGCGGGTCACCAGCAGTACGGGTTTCGGCATGTCAATCCTTCCACAGCGGGTCGCGGGCCTTCCATAACGGGTCAAGGGCGCCCCGGCCGGCCAGCACGGCGGCGATGTTGTCCAACGCGCGGAACCCCATGGCATCCCGCGTCTCCCGTGAGGCGCTGCCGATGTGCGGCGACAGCACCACGTTGTCCAGCGCGGCGAAGCGCAGGTCGTAGTCCGGTTCGTCACGGAACACGTCCAGCCCAGCGGCGAACAGATGGCCCGAGGTCAGGGCATTCAGCAGCGCGTCCTCATCGATCAAGGAGCCGCGGGCAACATTGACCAGCACCGCACCCTGGGGCAGCAGCGACAGGGCCTGGGCGTCGATCATCCGGTCGGTAGCCGCCCCGCCCGGCGCATGCACCGACAGGAAATCGCAGTGCGGCAGCATGGCGTGGAACGAGGGGAAGTATGTCGCACTCCGTTCCAGTTCCGGCGGCAGGCGGCTGCGGCCGTGATACAGCACCTGCATATCGAAGCCGCGCGCCCGCTGCGCCATTGCTCGGCCGATCCGTCCCAGCCCCAGGATGCCGATCCGCTTGCCGGTCACCCGCACGCCCAGCAGCTCCCCCTGGCCGATGCGGTAACGCCAGCCTTGCCGCATGATGCGGTCATACTCGGCCCCACGGCGCGCGGCGGTCAGCAGCAGCATCATGGCGTGATCGGCGGTGCACGCGTCCAGCACCCCGGGCGTGTTGGTCATCGCGATCCCCCGCGCGCGGGCGGCCGTGACGTCGATGTGGTCGGTGCCGACGCTGCTGGTGGCGCCGATCCGCAGGCTGGCGGGCAGCGCGGCGATCGCGGCGCGGTCCAGCCGCAGGGTGTTGGCGAACAGGATCGCCTCGGCTTGGTGGGAACAGGCCGCCGCGGTGGCCTCGGCCACTGTCATGTCGGTCGGACCGTCGTGGATGACTGCGTCGAATTCGGCACGGGCGCGCGCAACCACCGCGGTCGTTGTCAGGCAGGCCAGCACCAGCCGAGGCTTCATCTCAGGCTCGCTCCGTCATCGCCGCCGATGATGGCGGCGGGCGATTGTAGCGGTTGCAGCCGGGTTCGGCACCGGCGGTCCGCCGGGGGTGTCGTGTGCGGGGTTTGTGCCGGCGAAGGGCCAGAGGGGGGATCAGCCGGGGCGCCAGCGGGCGGATCAGCAACGGGGTCAATGGCCAAAGGGTCAATAGATCGTCGAGCGAAGCCGCTCCGGATAGTCGCGATCGTATTGCGCGCCGCCGACCTTGCCGGCGGTGATGTCCGCCAGCATCGTCCCCGTGCTGGGCAGCGCCTTGCGGCTGATATGCCTGTCCGGGTTCCACAGTTCGGAGCGGACCAGCGCCTTGGGGCACTGGAAATAGACGCTCTCGGTCCGCACCACGATGACCGATCGGGGCAGCGTGCCGCGAAACGGAAACCGCCCGATCAGCGCCGGGGCGACCGAGATCGACGCTCGGCCGTTCACCCGCAGCGTCTCGCCGACACCGGGGATCAGGAACAGCAGTGCCACGCGGTCGTCGCGGATGATGTTGCGCAGGCTGTCGATGCGGTTGTTGCCGCGCCGGTCGGGGATCAGCAGGGTTGTCTCGTCCAGTACATACACGAAACCGGCCGGATCGCCGCGCGGCGAGCAGTCCATGCCCTCGGGCCCGCAGGTGGACAGCACCATGAACGGCGAGGCCTCGATCATCGCCCGATAATGCGGGTGGATGTAATCGATTTCCTTGGCGATCGCGGCGGCCGGAGACTCGCCGTACAGCGCCTCCAGGGCCGCCGTATCCCGGATCAGGTTGTCGCCGCTGATCGCATCCATCGTTCGCACGCTCCTGTCACGCTGTGGGCGGAGCCGTTATATTCACCCCGAACCGGGCCAACGAACAAGGAGGCAGCGATGTCCGACCCAGCGATGTCCGACAAGGAGGAAATCCGCGAATTGCTGGCGCGCTACTGTTTCGCGCTGGATGCCGAGCGGTTCGCCGACATGGCGGCGCTGTTCACGCCGGATGGGGTGTGGCAGACCGCGTTCGGCACCGGGACAGGCCGCGATGGGATCGAGGCGCAGGCGCGCGCCATCGCCACCGGCCCGACGCCGCGGCGGGTGCATCTGACGACCAATATCGTGATCAAACTGGACGGCGATACCGCCACCGCACGCTCCAACTGGGCCTTGATCCAGAACAGCGCCGACGGGCCGGCGATCGGTTCCGGTGGCGGCTATATCGATCGGCTGGCGAAGGTCGATGGGCGGTGGTTCTTCAAGCACCGCACCATTGATCGCTTCATCAAGCCGGACTGACCTGGTTGGTCTCAGTCGGCCCTCACATGGCGACGTCCACGACCACCACCTCGGTGGCCTGGGTCGCGGTGATCGTCACCGCACGCTCGTCCGCGATCGCCACGCCGTCGCGCGCCTGGGCGGTGACCCCGTTGACGGTGACGGCGCCATTCACCGGCACGAGGTAGGCCATACGCCCCGGTACCAGCGCCAGTTCGGTGGTCTGCCCCGCGGCCAGCGTACCGGCCAGGACGGCGGCATCGGCATGCAACGCAAGCGCGTCGGAGCCGGCGTCGGCGGGGCGGCCGCTGGCCAGGATGGACAGCCCGTCGTGGTCGGCGAGGGTTCCCTTGGGGAAGGCTTTGGTGCCCCATCCAGGCGCGACGCCGCGCTTGTCGGGGATGATCCAGATCTGGAACAGCCGGGTTGGGATCTTCTCCTGGTTGTATTCGGCGTGGGTGATGCCGGTGCCGGCGTGCATGACCTGCACGTCACCGGCCTGGGTGCGGCCTTCGTTGCCGAGGTCGTCGCGGTGGGTAATCGCGCCCGAACGGATATAGGTGACGATCTCCATGTCGCGGTGCGGGTGCGGGTCGAACCCGGTGCCGGGTGCGATCTCATCGTCGTTCCACACCCGCAGGCGGCCGAGGCCCATGCGCGCGGGGTCGTGGTAGGCGCCGAAGCTGAAGTGCTGGCGGGCGTTCAGCCACTGATTGCGAAACGCGCCCAGGGTGTCAAAGGGGCGGAGCTCGATCATGACGGAAATCCTTTTTCATTGACCCCGAGGTGGGAGGTTGTTGGGCTTTCGACAAGTGTTACCGTCCGCGGGGCAGACCTTCCGGCGCATGGGGACCGTGAGTGGCCTGATCTATCCGCCGCCGATCCGGTAAGGCGGCCTGGGCGGAGGCCCCCGGCTTGTCATGTCGGTCGACCCTGGCGCCATGGCTTCGGCTGGCGGTTCGCGGTTTCGCTTCCTGGTCCGACGCCGAACCGCGAGCAGGTTGAGACTTTCCACCAGAACCGAGAAGCCCATCGCGGCGTAGACGTAGCCGCGTGGGACATGCATCCCGAAGCCGTCGGCGACCAGCACCGTGCCGATCAGCAGCAGAAACGACAACGCCAGCATCTTCACCGAGGCGTGGCGCTCGATAAACCCGGCGAGCGGGGTGGAAGCGATCAGCATCAGGATGACCGCGACCACGATGGCCGCGACCATGACCCAGATCTCGTCGACGATCCCGACCGCCGTGATGACGCTGTCGAGCGAGAAGACGATGTCGAACAGCACGATCTGGACGACCGTGCCGACAAAGCCAGGGGCGGCGCGACCAGCCCGCGGTTGATCGTCGCTCTCTTCCAGGCGGTTATGGATCTCGTGCGTGCCCTTGAACAACAGGAAGCCGCCGCCGCTGATCAGCACCAGGTCTCGCCACGAAAAGGTCCAGTCCCGCACGGTCAGCACCGGGTCGGTCAACTGCGCGATCCAGGCGATCGAACCGAGCAGGCCAAGCCGGGTCATCAGGGCCAGGGCAAGACCGAGCTTGCGGGCGTTGCCCTGTTGCGCCGAGGGCAGCCGGCTTGCCAGCAAAGCAATGAACACAAGATTGTCGATGCCCAAGACGATCTCGAGCGTCGCCAAGGTGAAGAAGCTTGCCCAGATGTGGGGGTCGAACAGCCAATCCATTGTTATTTAACCGATACATTCAGGCCCATCCAGTGCGGGCGATGGTGCTCGATCCAGGCGAGAACCCGATCGGTTGCGCGCCGCAACGGCGGAATATCCTCGGACAGCAGCACGAGACCCAGCGGCAGCATCCAAAGCCCGAGGACCGGCAGGATGGCGAACACCCCGCCCGCCATCAGCAGCAGGCCTGCCGGCAGGCGCACCCACCTGGCACCGGGTTGGAGCAGCCATCGAACAGGTTCCTGGAGGCGGTGCGGCAGGCGAGTGATCAGCAGCCCCAGCCGCCTTTCACGGTTTGCATCCCGCGCCCGCTCGACGGGGCGTGAGCGTGCCTGGGCCGGGGGGTGGGCGTCCATGATGCGGCTCCTTGCTCAAGAGCCGTGTCGTTTGCCGGATGTCGGGAGGTGTTGAACTGGGGATTCGAGACGCGGGGCCCGCAGATCAACCGCCTCCTGACGCACATTGGCGCGGGACACGGCGATCCGACATCACGAGGTTGGATGGCACCACGCCATCGTCCTCGTCAGAGGGGCCCGGATCAATTGCAGCGAATGTTGCCCGGCCAGCCGACATTATCAAGTGGAGGCGACGAGAGTTATCGCGCGGCGCCGGTTACCGGATGCGCGCGGCAGCGACAGGGACGCGATAACGGCGGCCCAAACGACCTGGGAAACCATCAGAGGATGTCAGGTCGGGTCGCGGCCTCATGCGCGGGTAAGCTACGTGAGGAGCGACGTGTCAGCTCTTGTTGGCGTAGATGCGGTGGCATTCGTGACAGCAGGCTTCGATCAAAAAGAACGTCTGCCGAGACAGACCTGCTACTTGAGCCGCATTCATAGCCCCTGTACTTCGCGCGCGCGGACGAAGGTCCGGATCGCGGCTTGCGTATCTGCCCAACGATCCTGCGCCACGTCGTGCCCGCAATCAGGATAGGTTCGCAACTCCACGGTTTCCGCCGGGAAAGCGGCAGCGGTCGCACGGGCGAACTCGACCGGAACGATCGGGTCAAGCTCGCCATGCAGCATCAGCGTCGGAATCTTGCACGTGGCAAGCTCGGATCGGTAGTCAAAGCGACCATATTCGCCGGCTGGCTGGAAAAAGTGATTGATAACGTCTCGATTAAGGATGGCGCGCGATGTGCGGGCCGCATCGAAGCCGCTATGAGCATACAACGGAAAACATGTCGCGGCGTAGGCGGCGAAGACGGCAGGATCTTGCGGGGACGTCAGAACGTCCTTTGCCGCCTTGGCCGCGGCCGGTCCGCCCAGTGCGCCGAAGCGGGCGATCGCCGCCTGTCGCTCGACGTGAGCGGCCGCACCAAGCAGGATCATGCCGGATGCAAGCGCCGGGTGCCGGACCGCGGTGGCAAGTGCTATGAATCCGCCAGCGGATGAACCGAGCAGGATCGGCTTCTCGATCGACAAGGCCCGACAAAAAGCGGCGAGGTCGTCGGCCCATTGATCGAGATTCCAGCGATCCGGCGTGCCGCGGTCGCTGCGCCCTTGCCCTCGTTGATCGAAGAATACCAACTGTGCTTCCCGAGCGAACGTCTGGAACCCGGGCTTGAACAAGCTGTGGTCGTATCCCGGGCCACCATGGATGAAAATGATTGTCTGTCGCTCGATCATCGCGGTGTCACCGGCAATCGACTTGGCTCCGTCGACATCAAACCAGATCGATATGTCATTGATGTTTACGCGCATAAGACATCCTCGGTTGGCCAGCAGGCACGGCGCTGGTATCGCCACTCAGGGAAGGTATGGGTGGCTAAGCCGGAAAATGTCAGCGGCGATCGAAGACACGTTTCAGAGGGCACAAGGTTGGGCCGCACGTGCTGAAACGGCCATATCAGCTGAGGAATGAGGGCGGCCGGGATTTCAAGAACCGAGACCAACAGGCATGGGTCTCATGCCGGGCGGCCGGTTCGGGGATCAGCCGCGCCCGCGCGGCAAGGCGGCGGCGAGGTCGCGCAGTCTTGCCACACGCTCGCCGAGCAGGATGGCAACGATGCCGCTGTCGCTGCTCGCGACGAGGAGGCTGCCGAGCGTGGCGCTGGCGAAGCTGTACTGAGTGGCTGCGACCGCGGATGAAGTGCGTGGGTCGGGTTCATGACGATCCGCTTTCTGTCATCTTGGTGGTCCTGGTGGCATCGCGATCGATCGGCCGCACGCCGGTTGTTGCTTTCGATCAGGCACAGCCCGCCTGATCGTGACAGGCGGGCGTATCGGGACGGACGGCGCATCGTGACGGGCTGGGGCGAGGCTCAGCTGGCTGCGGCCTCGCGATCGATCAGGGCGCGCTTGCGCTCGACGCCCCATCGATAGCCGGACAGCGCGCCGTCGTTGCGTACGACGCGGTGGCACGGGATCGCGACCGCCAGGGTGTTGGCGGCGCAGGCGCCTGCCACCGCGCGCACCGCCCCGGGCGCGCCGATGGTTCTGGCGACGTCGCTGTAGCTGACCGTGGAGCCGGGCGGGATCTGCCGTAGCGCGGTCCAGACGCGCTGCTGGAACGCGGTGCCGCGGACATCGAGCGGCAGGTCAAGTCCGAGACACGGCGCCTCGACGAAGCCGACCACATGGGCCACCAGGGTCTCGAACGCGGCGTCGCCGCCGATCAGCCGAGCGCGTGGGAAGCGGTCCTGCAGATCGCGGACCAAGGCATCCGGATCGGTGCCGAGCAGGATCGCGCAGACCCCCTTCTCGCTTTTCGCCACCAGGATCGATCCCAATGAGCATTCGCCGACCGCGAAGCGGATCGCCGCGTTGGCGCCGCCGGTGCGATAGGCGGAGGGGGTCATGCCCAGCATCTCGTTGGCCTTCTCGTAGAAGCGGCCGTTGGAGTTAAAACCGGCGTCGTAAATGGCTTCGGTCACCGTGCTGGCGCGCCCGAGTCCGGCGCGCACCTTGTCGGCGCGGTGCGCCGCGGCGTAGTGCTTCGGCGTCACCCCGGTGACCGCCTTGAAGATACGGTGAAAATAGCCGGGACTGAGATCAGCCGCGGCGGCCAGTTCCGCGAGCGGCGGGATCTCCTCAGCCTGCTCGATCAGCCGGCAGATGCGGGCGATGGTCCGGGTGTTCTGAAGATCGGACGAAGGCTGGTCGGGCTTGCAGCGCTTGCAGGCGCGAAAGCCGGCGGCCTGGGCGTCCCCGGGCGTGTCGTGGAACCGGATGTGCTTCGGATTGGCTGTCCGCGAGGGACAGGACGGCCGGCAATAGATGCCGGTGGTCGCCACCGAATAGCAGAATTTTCCGTCCGCCGACCTGTCGCGCGCGACAACCTGGTGCCAGCGCGGGTCGTGCTGGATGGTGGTTGCCAGGCTGGGTGCTGTTCGCGTGTTCATCGCGAATTCCTTCCGTTGTCCTTGATCTACCACAGGATGGCGGGTGCTGGCGCGCGGTGCACTCCGGCTCTTGCTGTTCAATCGAGATCGCGGCGGTGTGTGACGGGATCGACCGCGCCGGCGATTGAAGCCGGGTCCGGTTGCCGCCGGCGGTGGATCCGTGCCGCGACCTGATCCGCTCGCAAGGTCCAAGATCACCCTGGTTCAACTCGTCTCGGCGAAAAGTACGGCTTCCGAGAAACGGTCGCGTATGGTGCCAGGTAAAACCCGCTACAGGGCACCATTGAATTCGATGTGACAGATCAGGAGATCGTGCCGAATGGACGCCCGTCAAAGGCGAGCGACGGTCTGCAAGGCGATCGCGTGCGCCAGATAACCCGCGTGACTTATCGTCTTGTCGGGGCCAGAGCCTCGATGATCCGGCACTCGGCGACGGTGCCGTGCCGGCACTGGCCTATCAGGGCGCGAAGCTCGTGGCGCAGCAATCTGAGGTCAGCCAGCTTGCGCTCGACCTCGACCAGGTGTTGGCCGGCAATCGCGTCGACCGCCTCGCAAGGTTGGTCACGCTGATCCGACAGATCCAGCAAGGCGCGGATCTGGGGGATCGAAAATCCGAGATCGCGGGCGCGACGGGTGAACGACAGGCGAGCGACGTGCTCGTCGGAATATGTCCGATAGTTGCTGATGGTGCGCGGCGGTGCCGGCAGAAGGCCGATGCGCTCGTAATAGCGGATCGTCTCGGTATTCGTGGCTGCCGCCCGCGCCAGTTCGCCGATGTTGAATGCGCCCACCATGGCTGCTTGACCCTGAAGTGACTACAGGGTTTATAGACCATGCCTTCGAAGCGATCGAGGTGCTTCCTTGGCTTGTTGTCACGATAGCGGCTGCGCCGCTTCGAGCGATCCGAAGACGCTCGACAACCCGCGCTGGCGGTTCGTTTTGTGGATCGCCCTTGCCGTCAACGCCAGTTTCTTCATAGCCGAAATCGTGGCAGGTGCCGCCGCGGGTTCAGCCTCGCTGCAGGCGGACGCGCTGGATTTCCTGGGCGATGCCGCCAATTACGCCGTTGCCCTTGGTGTGGCGGGCCTGGCGCTGAAATGGCGGGCACGTGCAGCGCTCGCCAAGGGCGGAACCATGCTGCTGTTTGCCCTCTGGGTGCTGGGGAACGCCGCTTGGCATAGTATCTACCCCACACTGCCGGGCGCGGACGTGATGGGCGTTGTCGGCATCGCCGCGCTGGTCGCCAACGGCGCTATCGCGCTGATGCTTTACCGTTTCCGCACAGGTGATTCAAACATGCGCTCGGTCTGGATCTGCTCGCGCAATGATGCCTTCGGCAACCTCGCGGTGATGCTGGCGGCTGTGGGCGTGTTCGGCACCGGCACGGGCTGGCCGGACGTGATCGTCGCGGCGATCATGGGCGGGTTGGGCCTGTGGGGCGGCTGGCAGATCGTCCATCAGGCACGCGGCGAGCTGCGCCCGGCCCGGCAGCTGCTGGCGGCTGAATGATGGCGCGCGAACAACACCATCATGGGCATGACGGACACGATCATCATGGCCACGGGCATGGCCTGGGCGGTCACAGCCACGCCCCTGCTTCGTTTGGAAAAGCCTTCGCCATCGGCGTGGGGCTGAACGCCGCCTATTTGCTCGCCGAAGCCTTCTGGGGGTTTTCGGTCCATTCGGTCGCCTTGCTGGCCGATGCCGGGCACAATCTGGGGGACGTTATCGGATTGCTCGGCACGTGGCTCGCCTCCTGGCTCAGCACCCGCGCGCCGAGCGGCCAATATACCTATGGCCTGCGGCGCTCCTCCATCCTGGCGGCGCTGGCGAACGCGATCATCCTGCTGGTCGTAACCGGCGCGATCGCCTGGGAGGCGGTGCTGCGGCTGATTAATCCCGAGCCTACAGGCGGCCTGGTTATCATGGTCGTCGCCATCGCCGGTATCTTTGTGAACGGCATCACGGCCTGGCTGTTCATGTCCGGCCGCAAGGGCGACCTGAACATCAAAGCGGCGTTTATGCACATGGCCGCCGATGCCTCACTCGCCCTTGGTGTCGCGGTGGCGGGCGCGGTCATCATGGCGACCCATTGGCTCTGGGTGGACCCGGCTGTCAGCCTGGTCATCAGCGCCGTCATCATCATCGGCACGTGGTCGCTTCTGCGCGATTCCGTGAATTTTTCGCTTGATGCCGTACCACCGGATATCGACCCGGCGAAAGTCACCGCCTATCTCGGTTCGCTTCCCGGCGTCCTTGAACTGCACGACCTGCATATCTGGGGCATGAGCACGACTGAAACCGCAATGACCGTTCATCTCGTGCGTTCGGACATCGCCGCAGGCGAGGCGATGCTGTCGCAGATCAGCCACGAGATTCGTGAGCGTTTCGGCGTCCATCACGCAACCCTTCAGTTGGAGACAGCCGAAACGGCGCATCGCTGCACGTTGCGCTCGGATCAGGTCGTCTAGGCTTCTTCACCGCTCGGTCGCCCCTGTGGTTCTCACAAGAAACCGACAACTTGGTGCTAGATTAGGACATCGCGATCAGGGTGATGCCGCCGACCATCAACGCACCCCCAACGATCCGCCCGATGTTGAGGCTGTGGACCGGCATCCCGAACATGCCGAACTGGTCTACCGCGAGCGACATCAGAATGTTGGCGGTGATGGTCAGCCCGGCGAACGCCCCGGCGCCGACCTTGTCGACGAACAGCAGCCCGGCGATGACCGCGAGCGAGCCGACCAGACCGCCCAACGGGGCCCACCAGGCCATCTGGCTCACGCCGTCGGCGGTGGGCAAAGGGCGGGGCAGGCAGAGCAAGAGGATGCCCAGGAAGGCCACGACCGGCAGGAAGGAAACAACGCTCGCCAGCCAGGGGTTGGTCAGCGAGGTCCGCAGCGCGCCGTTCATGGGCGGCCCCCAGGCTTGCAGCGCACCCGCGACAAGAATGATCGGATAGAGCCAGACGGCGCCTATGTTCTGCATCAAATCGTCTCCTTGACCTCGTTTGCCAGACCCTGTGTGATGGACCTTGTTCAATCGCAGGACCCGCGTGCTCTGAACGGACCGCTCCGCGCGACTACGCTGCGGGCGCCTGGGTCAGCCGAACACGAATGCGCCCGCGATCGCGAGCAGCAGTGCCGGCGGCATCACAAGCGCGCCAACCTTCAGGAAGGTCCAGGCCCCCACGTTTTGCCCGTCGCGCCGCAGCGCCGTGAGCCACAGGATGGTTGCCAGCGACCCGGTGACCGACAGATTCGGCCCGAGGTCCACCCCGACCAGCACCGCGCTGCGCACGTGGTCCGGCATTGCGGCGATCTCGATCACGCGACCCGCGACCAGCCCGGCCGGCAGGTTGTTCACCAGGTTGCAAACGACCGCGAGCACGACGCCCGAGACCCACGTCGCGAGCGCCGCCGAGCGTTGGACGAGACCAAGCAGCAGGGCGGCGAGGTCGTTGGTGACGCCGGTCTTCTCCAATGCCTCCACCAGCACGAACAGTCCGGCGACCAGCGGCAGCACGCCCCACGAGATGTTCTTCAACACGGTCCACGGCGCACACCGCGCGCGCCACAGCACCAGCACCGCCGTCGCGATGCCCGCGACGAATGTCGGCAGGCCAAGCTCGGTGCCGAACGCCGAGGACGCGAGCAGCACGAGCGCCGTCCCGATGATGCCGTATGCAGCCATGCGCCCACCCGCTGACAGCGCCGGGAGTTCGATGTCGGAGGAGACTTGCTGTTGCAGGGCCGTCCTCTGGGTGAGCCGCAGCACGATGTAGGTCGCGATGATGGACAGCGCCGCGGGCAGGGCGAAGTGCCGCAGCCATTGCAACAGAGGCGGCATGTGGCTGGCGTAGATGACCAGATTGGCCGGGTTTGAGATCGGCAGCACGAAGCTCGCCGCGTTGGCGATGAAGGCGCAGATGAAGAGATAGGGCAGCGGGTTCCTGGCGTCCGCCGCCTTGACCACGGCGGCGACGGCCGGCGTCAGCACCACCGCAGTCGCGTCGTTGGACAGGAATGTGGTGACGATCGTGCCGACCGCGAAGACCAGGGTGAAAAGCCGCGTCGCGGAGCCCCTCGCCAGTCGGGCGGCCTTGGCGGCCAGCCAGTCAAACAGCTTCTGCTCTCGCGCCAGCTCCGACAGCAGCATCATGCCGGTCAGAAACAGGTAGACGTCGATGCCCTTCCGTATGCCGTTCAGCGCGTCGGAGGCGGGAAGCAGGCCAAGCCCGACGAGAAGCAGCGCGCCCGCGATCGCCCAGATGAACTCCGGCCAGGCGAACGGGCGAACGATGACCCCGGCGGTGGCCGCGGCGACGATTGCCCAGGTCAGCCAAGGGGACGCCGCCAATGGGGACGCGGCCCATGCGCCGATCACGCGGCCATGCCCGCGGGCTGGCTTTCGGGCTGCGCCCGCGACCGGGTTTCCGGCATCAGCGAGGCGAAGAACAGCATCGCACAGCCGGCGATGGCGGCCAACGTGAGGAAGCCGGTCGGGTAGCCGAACCATTGCACGGCATACTCGCCCACAACGTTGCTGAGGGCGGCGCCAATGCCGATGCAGAGCGCCATCAGGCCCTGCGCCAGGTTGAAGCGGCCGGTTCCCCGCATGAGGTCAGAGGCGATCAGCACCGAGACCACGCCGAAGATGCCGGCCGCCACGCCATCGAGCACCTCGATACCGATGACGCCGTAAGGGTTGGTAGTGAACGAGAACAGCACGCCGCGGACGGGCAGCAGGGCGTAGGCGAGCAGGAAAATCGGCTTGCGCCCGATCCCGCGCGTCACCGCCCGCCCGACCGCCCAGGCCACGCCGACCATGACGAGCTGCGCCATGATGATGCACGCCGAGAGCGCGATGGTGGCGTCGTCCGGGTGGGCGCGCGCCAGCACCTGCCCGGCCATGGGCAGCATCGCCGCGTTGCCGAAATGGAACAGCGACACCGAACCAAGAAAGACGCGCAGGTCGCGGCGCTTGAGCAGGGCGCGGATCGCCACCGGCTTGACCTGGCCGGCGCCAGCTTCGTTGGCCTCGCCGCCGCGTGCCAGCGCGTGGTCGATCTCGGCCGGCTTGATGAGCAACGTGGACAACGCGCTGGCGGTGGCGAAACCGCAGATCAGGTAGAAGATCCATAGGATCCCCATGAAGTGCCCGAGCGAGCCGGCCAGCGCCGCGGCGACGAAGTTGCCGCCGTGGTTGAAGGACTGGGTGCGGCTGATCGTGGCGTCAAAGCGCGCTCGGCCGGCCAACCCGAGGGCGAGGGCCGCCAGGGTTGGCGGCACCAGCGCCGCCGCCGCGCCGATCGCAAGCTGTGCGCCGAGGACCGGGATGAAATGGGGGAACCAGGCGATGGCCAGACACGCCACCGCGATCAGTAACCCCGAGGCGGCGGCGAGCAGGCGCTTCGCTCGGGCGGCGTCCACCAGAAGCCCGGCCGGGATCTGGCAGACGGCCGCCGAGATCGAACCGACGGCCATCGCCAGTCCGATGTCGCCGGGCTGCCATCGCTGGCCCGCCAGGAACACGGTGAGGTAGGGTCCGAGCCCGCCCTGCACGTCCGCCATGAGGAAGTTGAGCGCGTCGAGGCCGCGCAGGCTGCGCCGCGAGACCGGTTTGCCGCTCGGCTGCTCTTGCGCCGCCGGCTGCGTCACACGCTTTGCATCACCTGCCGCGAGCGCGGGGCTCACCACTTCTGGCCGTTGCGGTTTGGACCTAGCTGGGTGTCGAGGATGCCCTTCTCCGGCCAAGCGCCAACCCGGTCCCGGTCGCTTCCGTCCGCGACGCGTTCGGGCGCGGTCCAGCCGGAGCATGCCGGCTCGACATGGTCCTCATCCGCACGCCCAAGCGCGTCCCGGGCGCGGACGCGCACGCTGTCGGCAGGCGTATCGCAGAAGGTCTCCCAAAGCGTGGCGTCGGTCGGCACGGGTGCCATCGGCGCCCAATCGCCCTCGCCCAGCCGCATCTCGACCGTCTGGATCGGCGCGTCGCCGATGGCTTTCGCGCGGACCGGGAATGAACCGTGCAGGATCTGGCTCGGGCTGGTGACGAGGCGCCGGTCGGCCGGCTGGGTGATGAGAACGAAAGGGCCTATTTGGTCCAGCGGCCTGAAGCGCCAACTGACGCACTGTCCGTCCACGGCGGCGATCGAATAGCCCGCCGGCCCTTCCTCGATCTGGCCGGTCGAGCGCGTCGCCATGAAGATCGTGCCGCCGTCGTTGGCCAGCTCGTTGTAGTGCGTATGGCCCATATCCACGCCCATCACGTGCGGGCGGGCGAGCAGAGCGGCAAGTCGATGCGCGCCCTGCCGCAGGTCGGCCGGATAGGTGTGCATGAAGATGAGTGCCCCCTCTCCGGCTGCCGCGGCCTGTTCCAGCTCCTTCTGCGCCCAGGTGAGCTGGACCTCATCGAGCCGGAAGTCGGGGCCGCCGGTGCCGGCGGAGACGACGTCGAGAAACAGGCAGCGGTGCCGCTTGACGGTCATCGCGTAGGGCAGACGCCGGGTGCCCAGCACCTGGTAGAAGGCGTTCAGATCGCGCGACTTGAAATCGTGGTCGCCAGGCAGGACGTGAAGCGGCAGGCGCAGGGAGGCGACGGCATCGCGGACGAGGCGGAACTGCTCCGCCTTGCCGTCGTCGGCGTTGTCGCCGGGCAGCACGGCGAAGTCGAGGCTGCCCGGCGGCAGGCGGTTGGCGAGGGCGACGATGCGGTGCAGATCGTCATGGTTCGGTTGATCGGCGCCGGTGATGTGCAGGTCGCCGAAATGCAGCCAGCTCAAGACCGCGCCATTGCCTAGCATTGCTGTTTCTCCATCGTGCCCGTGCTTGGTCGTGCCCGTGCTTGGTCGTGCCCGTGCTTGATCGTGCCCGTGCTTGGTCGTGCCCGTGCTTGATCGTGCCCGTGCTTGATCGTGCCCGTGCTTGATCGTGACCGTGCTTGATCGTGACCGTGCTTGCGCGGCTTGTTCTACTTATTCCTGGCAGGCTGATTGATGTCAGCGTGCCGGCGGAGGCGGCGGCGACGAAGCCATGCCAGGACTGTCCGGCGGCGGGGGCGGCGGTGCGAAGCGCCCCTTCGGCGGCCCCGGCGGCCCGACCTGAACCAGCTTTGTCGGAGCCTGGCCGATCTGTCGGGCATCGATCGACTTGCCGTATGGTCCTGACAGGCCATAGCCCTGCGCGACCAGGGTCTGGCCGGCGGCAAGCGAACCGCGCATGGTCATCGCCTGATTGGGCGGCAGATGAATCTGGGTTCCATCCTCCAGCAGTGCGCCGTTCATGTCACCTCGGGGTCCGTAGAGTGGTTCGCGCACCCGCCCCTGGACCTGCATCCACTGCGATCCCGCGGCGAGCGGTCTGGGTGGCGCGGCTGGAGGCCCGGTATCGACGATGCTGCGCCCAGACCCATCGACGGTGACAGACCGGGCCCGGATTACGGGAATGGCCTGCGCCTTGAGACCCCGGACAGTGATGGTGTCTCCCGGCTTGACGGCCTGGACCAGCTGCCGCCCGAGATGCGGTGGCAGATGCACCTGAATACCATCGGTCAGGATCACGCCATCCACGTCACCGCGTGGGGTCAGGCTGTATTGCTCCACCCGGCCTTGCGTGGCGGGAAGCTGGTTGGGGTCGTAGGTCGCGATGTGCTGCGCCAAGGCCACGCCGGCGCCGCCCGCGAGGAGCGTGGCGGCGAGTAAGACATAGCGGGTTCTCATGCTGTCCTCCGTCGTTCCGGGCTCATGGCCCGCTGGAAAAGCAGCAAGCATCGTGCCAGAGGTAACCTGTTGAATTCCATAGTGTCAGGAAATCCCGCCGCTGTCCGCGCTGTCCGCTTCGGAGACGCTGTCAGTGCCAATAAGGGACAGGTCCAGGCCGTGGCGGGTCGGCCGTTGGTACAGCAGCTGACGACGGATACCGAGCCGTTCGGCGGCCTGGACGCGGTTGCCGCCGGACGCCGGTTCAGCGAATAAAATCCAGAACCTCGGCGATGGAGACGGGACCTTCGGCACTGGGGGAGACCGTGCCGCACGCTTCGCGTGAGACGATCCGCGTTGGGACCGTCCGCGGGCGACGAAAGCGGTTTCCATTCGCGTTGGCTCCCGGCAAACCTCTAGTCTAGAACATTGTTTCCGCGCGCATCTTGACCCGTTCAGATCATCGATCTGAACGGGATCTGCTCTAGCCGCAGGCGTTGCCGCGCAGGCTGAAGGCGCGCACCAGACCACCGGCGACGGTGAACGTGGTATCGCAGACCAAGGTCGTCGCGGTGGGCGGAAAGCCACTGCCGTACCAGAATGGATCCGCGCCGAAGTACGGCCCCGGACCGAAATACGGCCCTGGGCCGAAGGCGGGCGAGCCCGGAACGATTTCCACGCGGCGGTCGTCGTAGGTCAGGAACTTCATGCTGCTGGTCTGGTAGCTGCGGTTCGGCGCGCCCATGGCGGCCAGCAGAGCGACCTCGGGCTTGCCGATCCATTGCGACAGCTCCGCCCGGCGCACCGCCAGCCCGTTGGTGCAGCCGGCGAGCCAGACCAGCAAACCCAGTCGACCGATCCGGCGCATCGCGGCGCTTCCCCCTGCCATGACCCGCTGCCCATGATCCGCTGCCGGGCGACCGCCCTCGCGACCACCCTGACCTGGGCGAGTCATATGAGATCGGCGGGCGGCAGCCACAACACCTGGCCGATGCGATCGGCGCCGGCCGCGATCATCGCCAGCCGATCGAACCCCAGCGCGATGCCGGCGCTGGGCGGCATGCCGTGCGACAATGCGGCGAGGAAATCCTCGTCCAGCGGCCAGTCGGGCCCGTCCTGCTTGAGCCCGTCCCGTTGGGGGCCGTCCGGTTGGGGGCCGTCCCGTTGGGGCCCGTCCCGTGGGGGGCCGTAGAGCGCGGCGCGGCGGGCGCGGTCGGCCAGGAAGCGGGCGCGCTGCTCGACCGGGTCGGTGAGCTCGACAAAGGCGTTGGCCAGCTCGACGCCGCAGACAAACAGCTCGAACCGTTCGGCGACGCGGGGATCGGCCGGGTCGCGGCGGGCCAGCGCGGCCTGGGTGGCGGGCCAATGGGTCAGGAAGGTGGGATGGCGGCGGCCGAGGTGCGGCTCGACCCGTTCCAGCAACAGGCGAAAGAACAGGTCCTCCCACGTCTCGTTCGGGCGCAGGGTGGCGCCGGCGGCGGCGGCCAGCGCGGCGGCATCGTCACCGGTCGCCAGCAGATCGACACCGGCGTGGCGGGCGAACGCCTGCGCCATGGTCAGCCGCTCGAAGTGCGACAGATCGGTGGTGATGCCGCGGCAGCGGACCACCGGGGGCAAGGTCTCGCGCAACAGATCGGTGGTCTCGGCGATCAGCTGATCCATGCCGACGCCGGGCCGATACCACTCCAGCATGGTGAACTCGGCCGCGTGCAGCGCACCGCCCTCGCCGTTGCGCCAGACCCTGGCGAACTGGAAGATCGGGCCGGCGCCCGCGACCAGCAGCCGCTTCATCGCGAACTCCGGGCTGGTGGCCAGCCAGAGGTTTTCCCGCGCCCCGTCGGGATGTTCCCGCAGCGTGGCGAAGGCCTTCAGGTGCACCTCCTCGCCTGGCACGGCAACCGCGTACGGGGTCTCGACCTCCAGATAGGCGCGCGCCTGGAAGAAGCCACGGACGGCGCGGGTCAGGCTGTTTCTGCGTTGCAGGAACGGCAAGCGCGCGGCGAAACTCTCGGGGTGCCAGTTCGGAAGGACCATGCCAGGATGTTTACCGACTCGGCCGGTCCGCCGCTATGTTGACACAGAATTGACACTTGAGAGCCGCGGTTTCTCCCAAAGTGGCAACGGTTCGCCAAAGAAGGTTAAAAACATGGGCTTGATCCTGCTTATCGTGATCCTCTTCCTGCTGTTCGGGGGCGGGGGCTATTACGGCTATCGTTCCGGCTACTACGGCGGCGCGCATTACGGCGGCGGCCTGACCCTGGTGGTCGTCCTCATCGTGCTGTTCCTGTTGTTCGGCGGCCACGGCGGCTACTACCGCTGACGCTCTTCGTCGGTTCCGTCATGGTGGTGAGGCTGGCCGTGACCGGGCGGGCGGGCGATCGCGGACGCAGCCTGACCGGTGTGCGACGGTGGGCGATCTAGGCGCACGACGGGGGGTCTTGGTGCGGGATCGCGCCAGGTTGAATCGATCCCGCGGCCATTCCCGGTTCGGAGGGCGATGGCGCCCGAGATTGGTTCAACCTCGCACGATCGCGCTCTGGCAGCCCCGAGCGTTATCGTCCGCTCGATCCCGCGGTTCGAGAAGCGCGTCCAGATCGTCGGTCGGTATCATCAGTCCATTTGCCAACGCGCCCGCGCAGTCTCTGACCGCATTGGCTTTGCCCGCACGGTCCGTGATCGGGCTGTCCCTGATCACATCCGGCACGGCCTGCGGATCGGCGGCGACGGCCATCGCGGCGGCTTCCCCGTCGACGCGGTTTTTCAGGACGGAGCTGTCGCGTCGCATTCTACCGATCCCGCTCGGGCGGGCGCGTCCGCGCCGTCGGGGTGAAGCGGCGGCTGCCTTGATCGGTTGGGGCCAAACGTCGCGGGGCCCGTCTGCTGTGTCAGGCGTCGCTGATCTAGGCGTGGCACGCCGCTGGTTCGGCTGTTCGCCGCGCCTGCGTCCCTGCCCCACCAATGGCCTGGACGACGCACCGGATCAGGGTCCGGCTGCGCTGTGTGCAGCTGGCGGGGCGGCGGCCGGCGGGGAGGCGATCTTGCTACCGGAGCAACCAAGCCCACCTTATGGCCTGTTCGAGCTCAATCGATGCTAATCGCGGTCTCGGACAGGCCGTCAGTTCTTGTCTCGTCGGGCAGCTGCATCGGTGTGCTGACGCACTTGTCGCCGATGCTGCCCTCAGCTTTTTTTCGGAGCATCCACCCCATGCGACTTCGCCTGTTTCTCGTTGCCGGCCTGCTGGCGTGTGGCCCGCTCACCGCCGCGTTCGCGCAAGGCGGCACCAGCCCGGACCTGAAGGCCGATAGCTCAAGCGAGGCCAACAGCGTCAAGCGAGGCGCTGCGACCAACCCGCATAAACCGGGCGCGACCGGGTCAACCGTGGTGCCAGGCAACAACAGCACGGTTGCTGGCGACCGGGCGGCAACCGGCAAAGCTCAATCGGGCAGCGGCGGCGGAGGGGGTGGCGGCAAGTAGTCTCCGCACCGAACATGCTGGCTTCGCCAGGCCTGGCCAGACCCGGACCGCTGAAGCGAGGCTTCCGGCGGAGAAGGGGCCGGCACGCACACCCCGCCAGTGCCTGATGTCATACCGGCGTTGCTGGTGAGGTGTGGCGTTTCGCGGCGTGTCGTTTCAGGCCAGCCTCAGGGACGGTTTGAATTCCGCGATGACGGCTGTTGGGGCTGCTGTTGGTTACTGTCCTGCTGGGGCTTGTTCGCCATGTGATGACCGACGGCGCATCCGCCGGCGGCACCGAGCACACCGTGGCCCGCCATGTGGCCGGCGACGGCGCCGACGGCCGCGCCCTTGAGGCAGCCTTTGGCATAGACCGGCGGTGCGGCCACGGCCAGCAGGCCAAATGCAGCCGCAACGATGACGGTTTTCGAAATATGCTTCACGTCGGTTCCTCCTACCTGCACCACAACCGTTGCGGTGACGCAGCCGATGTGGCAGCCCTTGCTGGCGGCCGGGTGTTGACACTGTGTCGAAACAGCGGCGGCACGGTTTTGTGAGTGGGTGCCCTGACCCGGCGCGTTCGACGGGATGTGGCCGACCCGGTAATTTTGATCCGGTGTGTCTGACCCTGGGGTCGGTTCGACCGCTGGCATGTTCGACAGCCGGCGTGTTGCGCATGTATCGTGCCAAAGCTGAGCCTGAGGCGGTGGCCAAACAGGCGGGTTCGAGGGGACGGTTCAGAACGATCGGATGGGATCGGCGCTGCCTGGCCTGGTAAATGCGGGGGCCGGCCCAAGGTCGCCAACTCGGCGCGGCACCCTGAGAAGCCGCCCAAGGGACACCACCCCGGCGTGCGACCCAGAGGAGCCGCCCGGATCTCGCCGCCGCACCGGCGCGGATGAGGGGTGCGGATGGCCCTGACGGCGGGTGAAACGGCGCGGTCGCGGGCGGTTTCGCCAGCGCCGCGATCGCCGGTGAGGCCACCGATCCGACCGCTTGCCGTTCCCGGCGCATCTGGTTTACGCTGCGATGCGGCGGATCATTGCCACCTGTCTGCTCAGCAGGCAGAAAGAGTGGGTACACGTGATCCCGCATCCCTGACGGCCGATCTGTTACGCCAAGGAAAGTTGTAACCCATGCGAGAGGTTGTGAGACAAGGCCTGTACGATCCCCAAAACGAGCACGATGCGTGCGGCGTTGGCTTCGTGGTGAACGTGAAGGGTCGAAAATCCCACGACATCATTGCCCAGGGCCTGAAGATCCTGGAGAACCTGGACCATCGCGGCGCGGTCGGCGCGGATCCGCTGGTCGGCGACGGCGCCGGGATCCTGCTGCAGCTGCCTGACGCCTTGCTGAACGACTGGGCGCGGGCCAGCGGCAAGTCGCTGCCGGCGGTCGGACGCTATGCGGTCGCCATGTGTTTCCTGCCGCGCGACGCGACGGCGCGGGAGCACGTGATCAGCCATTTCGAACAGGTGGTCGCCAAGGAAGGTCAGTCGATGGTCGGCTGGCGCGATGTGCCGACCGACCTGACCGGCCTCGGCACGACGGTCATCGAGACCATGCCGGTGATCCGCCAGGCGATCGTCGCCTCCGCGATGTCGATCCGCGACCAGAGCGCGTTCGAGCGGAAGATCCTGGCGATCCGCAAGCAGATCCTGAACAACCTGCGCAGCCTGGCGGAAAAGCGCAACATTCCGGGTGTGATGGAAACCTACATGCCGTCGTTCTCGACCCGGACGATCGTCTACAAGGGGCTGCTGCTGGCGACCCAGGTGGGCAGCTTCTATGCCGATCTGCGCAACCCGCTGTCGACCTCGGCGCTGGCGCTGGTGCATCAGCGGTTCTCCACCAACACCTTCCCATCGTGGAAGCTGGCGCATCCCTACCGGTTCCTGGCGCATAACGGCGAGATCAACACCGTCCGCGGCAACGTCAACTGGATGTACGCGCGGCGGCGGTCGATGGAGTCCGACCTGATCGGGCCGGACCTGAACAAGATGTGGCCGATCATCCCGCACGGCCAGTCGGACACCGCGTGCATCGACAACGCGCTGGAGATCCTGGTGGCCGGCGGCTACTCGCTGTCGCACGCGATGATGATGCTGATCCCGGAAGCCTGGGCGCACGACCCGCTGATGGACCCCGAGCGCAAGGCGTTCTATGAATATTACGCGGCGTTGATGGAGCCGTGGGACGGACCGGCGGCGATCGCGTTCACCGACGGGCGGCAGATCGGCGCCACACTGGACCGCAACGGACTGCGCCCGGCGCGCTATGTCATCACCGACGACGACTACGTGATCCTGGCCTCGGAAGCCGGCGTGCTGGCGGTGCCCGAGGAGAAGATCGTCCGCAAGTGGCGGCTGCAACCCGGCAAGATGCTGCTGATCGACCTGGAGGAAGGCCGCATCATCGACGATGCCGAGATCAAGCAGAAGCTGGCCCGCGAACATCCCTACGCCGAGTGGCTGAAGCAGACCCAGTACAAGCTTGAGGAATTTCCTGAAAGCGATGAGCCGCGCCCGCTGGTGCGGCCAAACGACAGCGAGACGCTGCTGCACACGCAGCAGGCGTTCGGCTACACCCAGGAGGACATCCAGTTCTTCCTGGAGCCGATGGCGGCGGTGGGCGAGGATCCGGTGGGCTCGATGGGCACCGACACGCCGCTGGCGGTGCTGTCGGACAAGCCGAAGCTGCTGTTCAACTACTTCAAGCAGAACTTCGCCCAGGTGACCAACCCGCCGATCGATCCGATCCGCGAGGAACTGGTGATGTCGCTGGTGTCGATCATCGGGCCGCGGCCGAACCTGCTGGGCCACCACGCCGGCAACTACCTTCGGCTGGAGGTGGCGCAGCCGATCCTGACCAACACCGACCTGGAGAAGATCCGCGACATCGACACCCTGGCCGGCGGCGCGTTCCGCACCCAGACGATCGACATCACCTGGCCTGCCAGCGAGGACGCTGCGGGGATGCAGACCGCCATCACCCGGATCTGCCAGGCGGCGACCGAGGCGGTGCTGGCCGATTACACCATCCTGATCCTGTCGGACCGCGACGTCAGCGAACACCGCATCCCGGTGCCGTCGCTGCTGGCCACGGCGGCGGTGCACAACCACCTGATCCGCCAGGGCCTGCGCATGAGCACCGGCATCGTCGTTGAGACCGGCGAGGCGCGCGAAGTGCACCATTTCTGCGTGCTGGCCGGCTATGGCGCCGAGGCGATCAATCCATATCTGGCGTTCGAGACGCTGGAGGAGATCCGCGTCCGCAACAAGATGACCAAGTCGGCGGCGGAGGTGTCGAAGAATTACCTGAAGGCGGTCAGCAAGGGCATCATGAAGGTGATGTCGAAGATGGGCATCTCCACCTACCAGTCCTATTGCGGCGCGCAGATCTTCGACGCGGTCGGACTGAGTTCGGCGTTCGTCGAGCAATGCTTCGCGCGCACCGCCACGGCGATCGAGGGGGTAGGCTTCGCCGAGGTCGCGCAGGAGGCGGTGGCGCGTCACGCGGCGGCCTATGGTGGCAACCCGATCTATCGCGGCATGCTGGATGTCGGCGGTGACTACGCGTTCCGGCTGCGGGGGGAATCGCATGCCTGGACGCCGGAATCGGTCGCCACGCTGCAGCATGCGGTGCGCGGCAACCTGCCCGCCGAATTCCATGCCTTCACCCGCACGATCAACGACCAGAGCGAGCGGCTGCTGACCATCCGCGGGCTGATGGAGTTCAAGTTCGTGCCCACGCCGGTGCCGCTCGATGAGGTCGAGCCGGCGAAGGACATCGTCAAGCGCTTCGCCACCGGGGCGATGAGCTTCGGCTCGATCTCACGCGAGGCGCACACAACCCTGGCGATCGCGATGAACCGGATCGGCGGCAAATCGAACACCGGCGAGGGCGGCGAGGAGTCCGACCGCTACGTGCGGTTGGCGAATGGCGATTCCGAGCGGTCGGCGATCAAGCAGGTCGCGTCGGGGCGGTTCGGGGTGACGACGGAGTATCTGGTCAACGCCGACGACATCCAGATCAAGATGGCGCAGGGTGCCAAGCCCGGCGAAGGCGGCCAGCTGCCCGGCCACAAGGTCGACAAGAACATCGCTCGGGTGCGGCACTCGACCGCGGGCGTGGGGCTGATCTCGCCGCCACCGCACCACGACATCTACTCGATCGAGGACCTGGCGCAGCTTATTCATGATTTGAAGAACGCCAACTCGCAGGCGCGGATTTCGGTCAAGCTGGTGGCCGAGGCCGGGGTCGGCACGGTGGCGGCCGGGGTTTCCAAGGCGCGGGCGGATCATGTCACCATCGCCGGCTTCGAAGGCGGCACCGGGGCCAGCCCGTTGACCTCGCTGACGCATGCCGGGTCGCCGTGGGAGATCGGGCTGGCGGAAACCCAGCAGACCCTGGTGCTGAACGGGCTGCGCAGCCGCATCGCGGTGCAGGTCGACGGCGGGCTGCGGACCGGGCGTGACGTGGTGATCGGCGCGCTGCTGGGGGCCGACGAATTCGGCTTCGCCACCGCGCCGCTGATCGCCGCCGGCTGCATCATGATGCGCAAGTGCCACCTGAACACCTGCCCGGTCGGCGTGGCGACGCAGGATCCGGTGTTGCGCAAGCGCTTCACCGGCACGCCGGAGCACGTCATCAATTTCTTCTTCTTCATCGCCGAGGAGGTGCGGGGGCTGATGGCGCAACTTGGCTTCCGCACCTTCAACGAAATGGTCGGACAGGTCGGCAAGCTGGATATGCGCAAGGCCGTGGAGCATTGGAAGGCGCATGGCGTGGATCTCAGCAAGGTGCTGTATCAGCCGGTGCTGAAGCCTGGGGTCGGGATCCATCACGCGGAGGCGCAGAACCATCATCTGGACAGGGCGCTGGATCAGGTGCTGGTCCGTGAGGCGGCGTCCGCGCTGGAGCAGCAGACGCCGGTGCGGCTGCGGTATCCGATCCGCAACGTCAACCGCACGGTGGGTGCGATGCTGTCGGGCGAGGTGGCCCGCCGGTATGGCCATGCCGGTCTGCCCGAGGACACCATCGCGGTGGATCTGACCGGCACCGCGGGGCAGAGCTTCGGCGCCTTCCTGGCGCGCGGCGTATCGCTGTATCTGACCGGTGACGGCAACGACTATGTCGGCAAGAGCCTGTCCGGCGGGCGGGTGGTGGTGCGCCAGCCGCCCAACGTCGCGCGCGATCCGGCGCGGAACATCATCGTCGGCAACACCGTGCTGTACGGCGCGATCGCCGGTGAGGCCTACTTCCAGGGTGTCGCCGGGGAGCGCTTCGCGGTGCGCAACTCCGGCGCCGTCGCGGTGGTCGAGGGCTGCGGCGACCACGGCTGCGAATACATGACCGGCGGCGTGGTCGTGGTGCTGGGCGACACCGGGCGCAACTTCGCCGCGGGCATGTCGGGCGGCGTCGCCTATGTCTACGACGAGAACGCCCGGTTCCACCGGCTGTGCAACATGGCGGGGGTGGAACTGGAAGCGGTCGGGGTCGCCGAACTCGGCCTGGCCGATGAACCCGGCCGGCCGCGGCAGCGTGCCGCCAGCGTGGATGACAGCGGTATGGGCGACCCGCTGCGGTTTGACGCCGAACGGCTGCGGATCGTGGTTGAACGACACCTGCTGTTCACCGGCAGCGAGCGGGCGCGGGCGTTGCTGGAGGACTGGGAGGCGGCGTTGTCGCGCTTCATCAAGGTCATGCCGCGGGATTATAAACGCGCGCTGCTGGAGCAGCGCACCGAGGCCACCGTGGCGGCCACGGTCGCCGCCGAATAGGAACTGGCTCGCCGGGGCCCGCACGCTGCCCGTCACCCCGACGGGCGCGTCGCTTCGGCGGCCCTCTGGAGACGATCATGGGTAAGACTACCGGTTTCCTGGAGATCGAACGGCGCGACCGCGTCTACGAAAAAACCGAACTGCGGGTGAAGTCCTACAAGGAGTTCGTCAAGCCGCTGCCGGCGGCAGAGCTGAATGGCCAGGCCGCGCGCTGTATGGACTGCGGTATTCCGTTTTGTCACAACGGCTGTCCGGTGAACAACCAGATCCCGGACTGGAACGGGCTGGTCTATCGGGAGCAGTGGGAGCAGGCGGTGATCAACCTGCACTCGACCAACAATTTTCCGGAATTCACCGGCCGCCTCTGCCCCGCCCCGTGCGAGGCGGCGTGCACGTTGAACATCGACGACAACCCGGTCACCATCAAGACGATCGAGTGCGCCATCGTCGATCGCGGCTGGGCGGAAGGCTGGATCGTGCCGATGCCGCCGGCGGCGCAGACCGGCCGATCGGTGGCGGTGGTGGGGTCCGGCCCGGCGGGTATGGCGTGCGCCCAGCAGCTGGCCCGCGCCGGCCATGCGGTGACGCTGATCGAGAAGCAGGACCGGATCGGCGGGTTGCTGCGCTATGGCATTCCCGATTTCAAGATGGAGAAGCACCTGATCGACCGCCGCATCGCGCAGATGGCGGCGGAGGGGGTGACGTTCCAGGTCAACACCGAGGTCGGGCTGGATGTGTCGATCGAGCAGCTGCTGGCGGACTTCCATGCGGTCGTGCTGGCGGGAGGGGCCGAGTGGCCGCGCAACCTCGACATCACCGGGCGGGAGCTGGACGGCATCCACTATGCGATGGATTTCCTGACCCAGCAGAACAAGCGCGGCGCCGGCGACGACGAGACGGTGGCGGCGCCGACCGGCGCGATCAGCGCCAAGGGCAAGCATGTCATCGTGGTCGGCGGCGGCGATACCGGGTCGGACTGCATCGGCACCTCGGCTCGGCATGGCGCGGCCTCGATCACCCAGATCGAGATCATGCCGAAGCCGCCGGTGAAGGAGGACAAGGCGATGGTGTGGCCGGACTGGCCGACCAAGCTGCGGTCGTCACACGCGCATGACGAGGGGGTGGAGCGGGACTGGGCGGTGCTGACCAAGCACGCGGTTGGAGAGGACGGGCGGGTGGTCGCGCTGGATTGCGTGCGGGCGGCGTGGGAGCGCACGCCGGACGGGCGGATGATCATGCAGGAGGTCCCTGGCAGCACGTTCCGGCTGAAGGCTGATCTGGTGCTGCTGGCGATGGGCTTCCTGGGTCCGCGGCGCGGTGCGCTGCTGGACCAGGCCGGGGTGGAACTGGACCAGCGCGGCAACGTGCTGGCCAATACGGTGCAGTACCAATCCTCCCGCGGGCGGTTGTTCGCCGCGGGCGACATGCGGCGGGGTCAGTCGCTGGTGGTCTGGGCGATCCGCGAGGGGCGGCAGTGCGCACGGTCGGTGGATCAATTCCTGATGGGGGTCAGCACGCTGCCGCGGTAGGGGTGGCGCGCTGGTGTCGAGCGGGGTGCCGTTGCGTGCGGCACAGACAGCGAAAGGATCATCCCGCGGCGCGATGACCCGGTCACCGCCGCGGGTTTACCCACGCGGGCTGGCGGCCGGCGTGAACCGCAGGCCAAACTGGCGCACGAGCGCGCCCATCGCCGCGTCCTGAGCCGACGGCAAAGGCAGCCGCGGCGGCCGGGGCGCGCCGGCGGGGAACCCCATGTGGTTCAGCAGCGACTTCGTGCCGCTGACAAAAGGCGGCCCGAACACAGCCTGAATGATCGGCAGCCAGTGATGATAAAGCTTGCGCGCCTGCATGATCCGACCTTCGTTCGCGACCAGTTCGAATAATTGGGCCATTGGGGCGGGGGCGACGTTGGAGGCGACGGCAACCCAGCCTTGCGCGCCGGACACGAAGGATTCGAAGCCCAGGACGCCGCCAAACACCGCCAGCCGGTCGCCGCACAAACGGATGATGTCGCGCACCCGGGTGATCTCCAGGGTCGATTCCTTGATGTAGCGACAATTGTCGATGGTAGCGAGACGCGCAACGATATCCGGCCTCAGGTCGATGTTGGTCACGGCGGGATTGTTGTAGATCATGATTGGAATGCCAAGGGCGTCGGAGACGGTCTTGTAATGATGATAGAGTTCGTCCTCGGTCGGCGTGCAGTAGAACGGCGGAATGATCATCACGCCATCGGCACCCAGCTTTTCCGCCTCACGCGAGCGGCGCACGACCTCCCGCGTGTCTTCGGCGCCGGTGCCGATGATCACCGGGACGCGGCCGGCGGCGGCGCGCACCACCGTCTCGACGACCGCGGTGGTTTCGTCGTTGGAAAGCGACAGGAATTCCCCGGTCGAACCCAGGGGGATCAGCCCGTGGATGCCTTCGGCGATCTGCCATTCCGTGAAGTCGGCGAGTGCTTCGAGGTCCAGTTCGCCGCGCTCGTTGAACGGGGTGATGGTGACTGTGAAGGTGCCGCGAAACGCCATCATCGTGCTCCCGTGAGGCCAGCCTGCGCCATGGCGGTCTGCAGCAGCGCCGCCTCGATGCCGGTCACCGGCCCGACCGGCGGGCGCACGTGCGCCGCGGGAATGCGGCCGAGCCTGGCGAGACAGTGCTTGATCCGCACGGTCGCACGTCCGCCCGCACCCGCGCCATAGATCGCGTCCGCCAGCGGCTCGATCAGCGCGTGCGCGCGGCGTGCCGCGGCCAGGTCCGAGCGCCGTACCGCCGCGTCCAGGGCGACAATCGCTTCGGGCACGATGTCGGCCAGGGACACCATGCTGCCGTCGGAGCCATGCGCGAAGCAGGCCAGAAGGTGCTCATCGCCGCTGGCCATGACCGCGACATCCGGCCGCTGCGCGCGTACCTGGCGCAGCAGGGCGTCGTAACGGTTCACCTCCCACCCGCCGTCCTTGATGCCGACGACCTGCTCGATCGTCAGCAGGCGGGCCAGCACCTGCGGCCGGAACGCCATCCGGCCGGCATTGACGCTGGACTGGAACAGGAACAGGGGCGCGCCAGGCACGGCGGCGGCGATGATCCGGTGGTGTCTTTCAGCCATCTCGTCGTCCTGCGCCAGGGCGAAGCTGTTCGGCGAGAAGACCATGATGGCGTGTGCCCCGGCCGCGCGGGCTTCAGCGGCCTCAGCCGCCGCTTCCAGGCTGCTTTCCTGGTTCACCCCGGCGACGACCACACCGCCTGCCCCGACGACCTGCACGGCTTCTCGCACGGCACGCCGCTTTTCCGAACGGGTGAGGACAAAGTTCTCCCCGGCGTGGCCATTGCACAGAACCCCGACAATGCCGGGCAGGTTCGTGCAGGCGCGGAGGTGTTCGGCATAGGCATCCCAATCCGGCGAGAAATCCGCGCGCATCGGCAGGATGGCGCTGGGGTAGATGCCGTGAAAGCGGGCGGTCATGCCTGCATCAGACAGTCACCGGGGAATGGCGGCAAGCCCGGGGCGTGGCGCAGCATCGGATGGGCCTGAGGCTTGGGCATCGTCGGGACCGGGATAGAGCTACCCTTCCACGGTCGCGAGCGCCGGCTTAACGCCACGAGCGTCCGCGAAGCCGCGATTGGCGTGCCTTTCCAAAGCCCGCTGGGCCACGTCCCACAGGCTGGTGAGCAGCAAATAGTACACCGCGATCGCACAGTAGACTTCCAGCACGTCGAAGTTCACCTGCATCAGCAACTGGCCGCGCCGCATCAGCTCCTCCATCGAGATGACCGAGGTGATCGCCGTTGCTTTAAGCAGCCCGTTCACCGAGTTGCCCAACGGCGGGAGGATGATCCGGAATGCCTGGGGCAGCGTGACCAGCCGGAGCGTCTGCACCCGTCGCAGGCCCAGCGCTTTGGCGGCGTCCGACTGACCAGCGGGCACGGCGGCGAAGCCGGCGCGGATGATCTCCGACAGGTAGGCGGCTTCGTTCAGCGACAGCCCGAGGAAGGCGGACACCGTCACGCCGAAGGTGATGCCGAGCTGCGGCAGTCCTGTATAGATGATTACCAGCTGGACAATCAGGGGGGTGCCGCGAAACAGCCAGATGTAGGCCCCGGCCGTTAGTGACAGCGTCCGGAAGTTTGATCCTCGGGCCAGGGCGAGGAGTGTGCCAAGCGCCAGGCCGACCAGCATCGGGAAGACCGTGAGCAGCACCGTGATGACCAGGCCGCCGAGGAGATACGTGTTGTCGAAGTATCCCAGAAAGGCGTGGACATTGAACACGGTCCGGCCGCGCCCAGCCTAGTGGACAAGATCCGACGGAAAGGTCCGTCGAATGTTGCTACGCGCACTCGATCTGGTGGGCCGATTGATCCGGCCGCGCGGATGCGTCTGTCGGGATCGGACCACCAGAGCCGTTTCAGCCTGACTGTACCGGCTGAAACCGCTCTGTGCATCTGTTGGGTCGCATGTTTCGCACGCGGTGAACGTTCCGCTCAGCGTGATCATGCTCTAGCTCGGCCCTGTGCCCCGTATCGCGAAGGTTTTGTCGGGCAACGGGGTCATGCCGAACTTGTCGAACAACCTGTCGTACAGGCCGTCCTGGCGAATTTCGGTGAACGCCGCGGCGGTCGCTTCGGCCACGGCCTTGTCGCGGAAATCGAAGGTGATGTCGGTGCCGCCGAAGCCGGTCAGCAGCAGCTTCATGCGGGGCAGCTTGCTCAGCGCCTTGGCGGATTCCTCGATCGTGATCAGGGCTTCCACCTGGCCGGCGCGCAGGGCCGCGGTCGCGTCGGTCGCGGTCTCGAAGGTGCGCAACTGGATCGGCTTCATGCCCTTGGTAGCCATCCGGGCGTTGACCTCCTCGACCTTGCGCTGCTGATACGTGTTGATCTCGATGCCGGCGGAATGGCCCGACAGGTCCTCGATCGAGGTGAGCTTCAGCGGCGACTTGTCTGTTGCGAAGACGCCGATCGCCTGCCGCGCGTACGGCACCATGTACATGAGCTTCGAACGTTGTTCGGTCCAGAACATGCCGGTGTCGATCCCGTCGAAGCGGCCCCCTTTCAGCGCCGGCACCATGGCGGGGAAATCCATCCGGATGAACTGCGTCTTCAGGCACAGTTTCTCGCCCAGCGCGCGGCCGAGTTCGACGTTCAGTCCCTGGAGCTCGCCTTTTGCATCGACATACTGCTGCGGCGGCAAGGTCGGGTTGATGGAGAGCAGCAGCTTGCCGGGCTCGACCAGGTCGCCGGCCCCGAGCTTCGGGGTGCAGGCTTGCGCAGTTGGTGCATGGCTCAACAGCGTGACGGCGGCAAGCGCGAGAGCAAGGCGAACAAACGCGGACAGACGCATGAAACCTCCGGCGGCGGGGACTGACGCCGGGGCACAGCAAGTTCCATGCCAGCACACGGGGCGCCATCGGCGGGAGCCCGAGAGCGACCTCACCCCGCATCGGGGAAGCGCGACCCCACCGGTTCTGGCTGAACGCGGCCGATCCAGGCGGCCCCAACTCAAGTGCCCGATGCGCGTCCCGACGATCGGATACAAGGCATGCGGCTATCTGGTATTCCATTGCGTTATTGCAACATCACGCCGGCTTCATGGCGCCGCGTCGGACATTACTCTAGAAAGTGCCTGGCTCACTGGAAAGCGATCAACGTATGACCCGACTCACCGCACGGCCTGCCTCCGCCGCTCTGATCGCCGCGAGCCTGGCTGTCAGCCTGGCCGGCGGGGCGGACCATGCCCTCGCGGCGACCGGCGCCACCGCGCCGGCCAGCGGCCCCGGCCAGCAGGACGCGGTGAAGACGGCGACGCCGATCAAGCACCTGGTGGTGGTGTACAACGAGAACGTCTCGTTCGACCATTACTTCGCCACCTATCCGAAGGCGGCCAACCCGCCGGGGGAGCCGCGCTTTGACGCCGCCAATCACACCCCGGCGGTGAACAGCCTGGCGAGCGCCAATCTGCTGGCGACCAACCCGAACACCAATCCGGCCAACGGTCCGGGGGCCTCCCTGCCCTTCCGGCTGGACCGGACGCAGGCCAACACCGCTGACCAGAACCACGCCTACACCGCTGAACAGCAGGCGTATGATGGCGGCAAGGCCGACCTGTTCCCGAAATACACCGGCAAGGGCACCGCCGGGGGTGCCGGCGCGTTCGGCAGCAAGGGTCAGGTGATGGGCTATTTCGACGGCAACACCGTCACCGCGATGTGGCACTACGCGCAGCAGTTCGCGATGAACGACAACGCCTATACCGACAGCTATGGGCCGTCGACGCCGGGCATGCTGGAAGTGGTCGCCGGGCAGACCAACGGCATGCGGATCGTCGCCACCTCGAAGCAGCCATCGACGCTGGCGGCGGTGTCCTACTATATCGCGGACGGGCAAGGCGGCTGGACCATGATCAACGACGTCGATCCCGGCGGCGACGTCTGCTCGGTCAAGCGCGACCAGGCGATGATGGAGGGCAAGAACGTGGGCGACCTGCTGAACGAGGCCGGCCTCACCTGGGGCGGCTTCATGGGCGGCTTCGACCTGCGGGCGCAGAACGCCAACGGCAGCACGGGATGCGCCCGCAGCACGCAGTCCGCGGTGGTTGGCCGGAAAGTCGTCGACTACATCCCGCACCACGCCTGGTTCCAGTATTTCGCCTCGACCGCCAATCCGACGCATGCCCGGCCGGCCTCGACCGGCACGATCGGCTACAGCGTGCAGTCGGACGGCAAGACGCCGGACCCAGCCAACCACCAGTATGACCTGACCAACTTCTATGGCGCGGTGAAGGCGGGCAACTTCCCCTCGGTGTCCTACATCAAGATGCCGGCCTATCAGGATGGCCACGCCGGCTATTCCGATCCGCTGGATGAGCAGGCCGGCACGGTGGCGTTGGTGAACTTCCTGCAGCAGCAGCCGGACTGGAAGAACACCGCGGTGCTGATCACCTGGGACGATTCCGACGGCTGGTATGACCATGCATATCATCAGCCGACCGCCGCGTCGTTCGACCCGCAGGCCGACCAGGTGAACGGTTCGGGCAAGTGCGGCAGCGGCACGCCGCCGCTGGGGGTCGACGGCAAACCGGTCAATGGCCGCTGCGGCCCGGGCACGCGCGTTCCGTTCCTGGTGATCTCACCCTGGGCGCGGGAAAACCACGTCGACCATGCGCTGATCACGCAAGCCTCGGTGGTGCGCTTCATCGAGGACAACTGGCTGCGCGGCAAGCGGCTCGGCGGCGGGTCATTCGATGCGACCGCGGGTTCGCTGGCGGGGCTGTTCGACTTCGAGGCGCCGCGACCGAACACCACCGTGTTGTTGGACCCGAAGACCGGTGAGGTGCCGCGGGCGGCGGCCAACACCGCGCCCTGAGCGACGCGGCGGGGTTCGGTGCGGTGGGGACCGGTGCGGTGGGGTGAAGTCCCGACCAGAGGTGTTGGCCGCGCAGCGATCATGGCCTGGCTGACGCTGACGCTGGGGGTGGTGGCGGTGCCGTGCATCGAGAAGGCGCGCGCGATAGCATCCGACAGCGGCGTCCAGCGTCTGCCGGCGTCTGGCGAGAACCCCTCGCCGATCCGCCTGGTGCGGCCGCCGACGGCGCCACTGTCGGCGGTGGCGCAGCTTGGACAGGCGATCTTCCACGACCGCGCGCTGTCGGCCTCCGGCCAGCAGTCCTGTGCATCCTGCCATGACCCGGCGAACCATTATGGGCCGCCTGGAGACCTGCCGGTGATGCCGGGCGGCCCGACGCTGCATGCGCAGAACGACCGAGCGGCGCCCTCATTGGGGTATCTGGAACGCCAGCCGCCGTTCAGCGTGGGACCGGACAAGGACGAGGATGAGACCAGCAGCCTGGCGCAGATGGTGGCTGCGGGTCGCGGCGCGGCGCGCGCGGTCAAGCGAGCCGCCGGTATTGGGCAATCCGCTATCGGGCAATCCGCTATCGGGCCATCCGCCGCGAACATGGTGCCGCAGGGCGGCCTGTTCTGGGACGGACGGGTCGATACGCTGCAGCAGCAGGCGCTGCAGCCGCTGCTCAATGCGGTGGAGATGGCCAATGCGGACGCCGCTGCTGTCGCCGTCAAGCTGCGCCGGGCGCGGTATGCGCCGCGGTTCACCCAGCTGTTCGGCGCCGGCATCCTGAGCGACAGAGAGAGGCTGCTGAGCGAGGCGATGTTCGCCGTGGCGCGCTACCAGATCGAGGACAGCGGCTTTCATCCCTACACCAGCAAGTTCGACTTCTGGCTGGAGGGGCGCGCGCGGCTTTCGCCGGCGGAGCTGCGCGGCTACCGGCTATTCAACGACCCGGCCCGGGCGAACTGCGGCGGCTGCCATGTGGACCAGGCCGGCCGGGACGGTCAGCCGCCCCGCTTCACCGACGGCCAGTTCGAGGCGCTGGGGGCGCCGCGCAACCCGGCGCTGGCGAACACGCGCGATCGGGGCTTCTTCGACCTTGGCCTGTGCGGCCCGTTCCGCACCGACCTGCGGGCGCAGACCCAGTATTGCGGCATGTTCCTGACGCCGACGCTGCGCAACGTCGCGACCCGTCACAGCTTTTTCCACAACGGGGTGTTTCGCAGCCTGCGCGCGGTGCTGGACTTCTACAATGACCGCGATGTCGCGCCGGACAAGGTCTACCCGCGCGACAGCGACGGGTCGGTGGCCAAGTTCAATGACCTGCCGGCGCGCTATCGCGGCAATGTCGACGTGGCTGATCCGCCGTTCGAGCGCCATCTTGGCGACGCGCCGGCGATGAGCGGCCAGGACGAAGCGGACATCATCGCCTTCCTGCGGGCCTTGACGGACGGCTATCGGCCAGCCGGGCGGTAGTGCGTTTTCTGCCGGTGTTCGGCCGGTGGAATGATCCCATCGGCGATCCTGCCCGCCGGATAGCCTCTGGCGCATTCAGGCAAGCAAACCCAAGCGGGGCATCGCCTCCCCGGTCCCTGCCCCGCGATCAGGAGCGGACGCAGAACACAAGCAGAGGGTGCGGCGGAGGGTGCGTCAGCCATCGTTCGGGTTCGGCGACCGGGTTCGGCCGCCAATGTTCATCCGGTTGTCATCCACCGCGGCGGCCGGTGGCCTACAAAGGAGCCGAAGCAAAATCGCACCAGGGGTTCGAAATGGAGAAACAACCGCAACGCATGCGTGCGCTGGCGGCCAGTCTGGCCGTGGCGAGTCTGGCCGTGGCGACGATCATCGCGGTGGCGGCGCCGGCGGCGCGCGCGGCCACCGCCGCGGACTGCCCCAACGACGGCGTCGTCCGGTTCGGCGTGGAGCCGTTCGACACCTCGGCCAAGCTGGTGCCGATCTATGGCCATATCGGCAAGCTGCTGGGCGAGAAGATCGGTTGCCAGGTCAAGATCTACATCGCCACCAACTACAACGCCGAGATCGAGGCGATGCGCAGCAAGAAGCTGGAGATCGGCGAGTTCGGCCCGCTGGGGTATGTGCTGGCGCACAAGATCGCGGATGCCCAGGCGGTCGCGGCGTTCAGCAGCAAGGACGGCAAGCCCGACACCTACTGGGCCAGCCTGGTGACCTATCCCGGATCGGGCATCAAGACGGTGGCCGAAATCCGTGGCCACTCGTTTGCCTTCTCGGACCCGGCGTCGACCTCGGGCCATCTGTTTCCGGCCTATGGCCTGCGCAAGGTGGGGATCGATCCCGACAAGGACATCAAGGCGCTGTATGCCGGCAGCCACACCGCGTCGTACGAGGCGCTGTACAACCACAAGGTGGCGGCCGGCGAGCTCAACAGCGAGCAGTTGCAATCGGCGACCCAGCGCGGTCAGTACAAGCCGGGCGACATGATCTTCCTGTGGAAATCCAATCCGATTCCCACCGATCCGATCACCGTGCGCGGCGATTTGCCCGCCCCTTTCAAGGCGCGCGTGACCGAGGCGCTGCAGACACTGGATCTGAGCAGCCTGCCGGCGGCCGACCGCAAGATCATGGGCCTGGGCGGCGCGCGGTTCGTGCCGCAGACCGATGCCGCCTATGACGGCATCCGCGACCTGGTCAAGACGCTGAACATCGATCTGGACAAGCTGAGCTGAGACAGCCGGAACAAGCGCCGGGCGCGCGTCTGGGCGTGCGCGGGCTAAGCCTGCGCTATCCGAACGGCACCCACGCCCTGCGGGGTGTCGATCTGGAGGTCCGGCCGGGTGAGCTGCTGATCGTGCTGGGCGGTAACGGGTGCGGCAAGACCACGTTGTTGCGCTGCATCACACGGGCGCTGGCACCCTCCACCGGCGAGGTCTGGCTGGGTGGACACAATCTGGCGGGGCTGAACGGCGAGCCGCTGCGCCGAGCGCGTCGGGAGCTGGCGATGATCGGCCAGCACGCGGCGCTGGTGCGCCGGCGCAGTGTCATCGCCAATGTCGCCTGTGGCGCCCTGGCCCGGCACAAGACGATCTGGACCAACCTGGGTGGCCTGCCGTCCAGCGAGTTGCCGGCCGCGCTAAGCTGCCTTAGTCAGGTCGGCCTGGCGCATCTGGCGGCGCAGCGCGCCAGCACATTGTCGGGCGGTCAGGCGCAGCGTGTGGCGATCGCCCGCGCGCTGCTGCAGCATCCGCTGGTGCTGCTGGCGGACGAGCCGGTTGCCAGCCTGGATCCCGAAGCCGCCAACGAGATCATGCGGCTGCTGCGACGGCTGGCGCATGAGCAGGGTCTGGCGGTGCTGTGCGTGCTGCATCAGGTCGATCTCGCGTTCGCCTACGCCGACCGGGTCGTCGGCATGCGGGACGGCCGGGTGGCGTTCGACCGCGGCCGGGTGCATCTGGGCATGGACGAGGTGCAGGGCCTGTACACCGCACGAGCCGCGGCATGAGCGCCAACAGCCCCGGCCTGATCGCCGGGTCCCCGAACAAGCTGATGCCCGGCTGGGGCCGATCGCTGGGGATCGCCTTGCGCAGCGTGTTCGTGGTGCTGGGCCTGGCGATCGTGGTGCAGGCGCTGGTGGTCGTGCAGGCGCGGCCGCAGGATCTGGTGACCGGCTTTCATGGCATGGTGGACATTGTCCGGCGGTCGATGCCGCCGGATTTCTCGGCGCTGCCCGATGTCGCCTGGCCAGCCTTGGAAACGCTGGATATCGCGTTGTTCGGCACCGTGATGGGCGTCATCCTGGCGGTGCCGCTGTCGGTGCTGGCGGCGGCCAACGTCACGCCCTCGCGCTGGCTGTACTACCTGTCGCGCAGCCTGATCGGGTTTACCCGCGCGGTGCCGGATCTGGTGTGGGCGCTGCTGTTCGTGACGGCGGTCGGGCTGGGTCCGTTTCCGGGCGGACTGGCGCTGGCGGTGCATTCGGTCGGGATGCTGGGCCGGCTGTTCGCGGAGACGATCGAGAACATGGACATGGCGCCGATCGACGCGCTGTCGCTGACCGGGGCCAGCCGGTCGCAGGTGTTCACTCATGGGGTCATCCCGTCGGTGCTGCCGGCGCTGGCCGGGATCGGGCTGTACCGGCTGGATGAGAACATCCGGTCGTCGCTGGTGCTGGGCTTCGTCGGCGCCGGCGGCATCGGCTTTCAGCTGCTGACGGCGATGAACCTGTTCCAGTATCACCAGGTGTCGCTGCTGCTGATCGTGGTGTTCGTCATCGTGCTGGTGGCCGAACGCCTGTCGGCGATCTGCCGCGACCGGTTGGCGTGACGCGGCGGTTCAACAAGCGCACGACGCGCCGCCCTGACGGCTGAGCCGGCGTAGGGCGCCTTCGGGGTGACCGTGAACGGTCAGCGCGCTACCGCGCATTGTTTTCCAGTATGAGTTACCAACCGCCACCACAGGGATGGTGGTGCTAAGTTGGACTCCATCCTAATATATTTGGCATGGAAAACGAACACGTTCTATCTGGCCTGCGCCGCAAGCGGGCGGAGATGATGGAGAAATCCTTGCGGCACGCTTTGCAGCGGAACCGCAGCGCACCGGACGAACGGCGGCACTCATAGACGGTCGGGCAACCACAGTGCCGGCAAAAAGCCTTGCCATAGTCCAACAAATGTTGCGGAACAACGTCTCAGCATCTGCGTGCGTCATGCGCAAAACCGACGCTAGCGAGAGCGTTCGGACTTTGGCTGATAGAAGGAAATGCTGGGAGACGGGAATCGCCATCGTCTGCGTTACCCTTGTAACACACATAATTACTCAGAAGCGTCATTTTCAATGACAAAAGTAACGTGTATGATGGCGTCTTTGTGATCTAGAGAGATGACGCCATGAAGTCGGAGGATGAATGGTCGAATCAAGCCAAGCGTATAGTGCGAACCGAGATGGTGCGTCGGGGCATCACTTACGAGACACTGGCGGAACGGCTAGCCGCGCTAGGGGTGCATGACACCCCGGTGAACATGCGCAACAAGATCGCGAGAGGGAAGTTTACAGCAACCTTCATGCTACAGGTGCTTGAAGCAACCGGCTGCAAGTCCGTAAACCTTGAGCCGGATTGATCGCACTATGAAAAGACGCTATCGGGAAATCTAGCTTGTCTGTTGCACGACCCGCCAAGTTACGCGCTATTCGAACCGTTCTGACGATTGTCGGCCTGATTATCTTGATCTGGTTTGGCATGTATCAAACCAATCGCGCCAACATTCTTGCTTCCCGACATGCGCCCGTATCCCAGCCACGCAAACCATTCATACAAGAAGATAAAACCAGCGGCGCCTCCGAGAATCAGAACGACGACGTTTCCAAGATTGCTGGCATAGCCACGATTGTGGTCCCGCTTTTGCAAAGTTTGATCTTTCTTCGACAGGCGAGTCTCATGCGTCGGTCAGCCGACATCTATGACAAACAGGCCGGTATCATGAGCGGGCAACTCAAGGCTGCGGTAGATGCAGCTAACGCGGCCAAGATAAGCGCTGATGCCGCGCAAATGTCGGCTGTTGCTGCAATAGGCGTCGAGCTCCCGCAAATTCTCCTCAGTCGCGTAGGGTTCGTTTGTAAGCGCCAGCCTCATGACCGGGAGTTTCTGCGCTTCCCCTTGGTCAGCGTTGAGGTCAAAAACTTCGGACGAACGCCGGCTTTCGTAATTGAGCGCTCCGTGGAGGTTGAGTGCTTCGGCCTCCGATTTCCGGATATGCCCCCGTATAGACAGTCGGAGGCATTGCCGGCAGGCACCGTAATAGAAGCCAAAGATTTGATGGTCTTCCCCGACGCAAAGCCAGTCCGACAGTTCTCTGCCAATGAGATCTCCGGCGTCTTCGATCTCACCCACCATCTTGCGGTGTATGGCTTTGTCATTTACCGCGATTTCTTGGGAAAGAAGAGCATCGCTCGGTTTTACAGAGAATACTTTCCAGGAATGATGGGCGGCATCTTCTCCTCCTGGAAGGAAGGAAATCCCCCCAAATCCTTTACAGAAAATGCCTATGACATTGAGGAAAAAGCTAAAACCTAGTCGGTGGCGCCTGCTACCTAATACCGTTGGCTTCACGAACAACTTTATCAGCCAGACTTTTCCAGTCAGGTTTATATTGCTATAGCAAAACGACCATGTTCATGGTCAATGGCGTCGCCTTCGCCGGCCAGATGCTTGTTCCGGTCTACCTGATCCGCGGATGCGGGCTATCGCCGAGCGAAACGGGATGGCTGATGGCACCGCTGGGGTTGGGCATGATGTGCACCTACCCGATGATGGGCGCGCTCACGAAACGCTTTGGCATCCGTCGGCTGGCTGCCTCGGGGGCGCTGGTGGCTCTGGTTGGCACCCTGCCCTTGCTCGGCCTGGCTGGCCATGGCCTGGTGCTTGTGGTCTTGGCCGCCGCCCTCTTCATCCGCGGTGTCGGCATGAGCGCCATCGGCATTCCGTCGATCACCTCGGCCTATGCGTCGGTGTCGCGGCAGGATCTGCCGATGGCGACCGCGGCCATGAACATCGTCCAGCGACTAGGCGGTCCGACCCTGACGACGCTGTGCGCGACGTTCCTGAGCTGGCGTCTGGCATCGGCACCGACGCCGGAGGTACTGCCGCGGGCCTTCACCGAGGCGTTCGGCCTGCTGTGCGCACTGCATGGGCTGTTGTTCCTCGCGGCTTTAAGGCTTCCCCGGTTTGCCGACGCAGGACCGGAGAAGGTGCCGGAAAGGCACCAAGCTGCTGCCAAGAGCCCGGCTGGGTGAGCTCTGGCGATGCCAGAGCGCCTTCAGGCTGACCGTAAACGGTCAGCGCGCTCCAGCGCATTGTTTTCGCGAGCAACTTTATCAGCCAGACTGGTCCAGTCAGGTTGATGTTGCTTTGGCGGGAACCTTCAGAGCGCGTCGATCATACCACCAACCGAGAGCTAGACCCGGGTCGCGGCATCCCACCAGGGGCAGACACCCTGCAGGCGGCGGTAGTTGCCGTCCAGCACGTGGAGCGGCTCGCGCACGCCATCGGCGGCCGCCCGCAGGCGCATCTCGCGGGCCTTCTGGCGTTGATCGGCCGGCAGCCAGGCGCGGTCGTGGCCCCACAGGCTGGGGCCGACGGTGACCTCGGTCGGGGTCCAGGCGCCGGGCGTCACGTCCTTGCCGCCCCAGCCATACTCCAGCATGAAGCCGCCGGGTGAGCGCAGGTAATACGACGTGACGGCGTCGTTCGGGTGGCGACCCAAGGTGGTGGCGATGCGGTCGGGTTCGCCCAGCGCGATGTCGTAGCCCTGGCCGACGTCATCCAGCGAGAACAGCTCGACCATCAGATGATGCAGGTCCTGTCTGCCGGTCTCGATCAGCGCGACCGAGTGGTGGCGCGGGTTGGTGTGCAGGAAGTAGGCCCGGAACGGCGTCGTTATGTAGTCGCTGACGGCAAAACCGAGCAGATCGCGGTAGAAGCCGAGGAGGTCGTCGATGTCGCGGACGTGGAAGACCACGTGGCCCATACCCAGCGAGCCGGTCCGGAAGCCGGAGATCGAGCGGCCGGGACGGAACGGTTCGGTGGCGACGGCGGCGCCGTAAAACGCCTCGAGGTGGTTGCCGCCGGGGTCGTCGAAGCTGATCAGCGCCTGAACGAAGCGCTGATCGGCGAGCGCCTTCGGTTCCTGGCGGACGGCGATGGCGGCTGCGTCGAGCCGGGTGGCGAGGGCCTGCAGCGCCGCGGCGTCGGCGACCTCGAAGCCGAAGTAGCGCTGGCCCTCGGCCAGTGAGCGATCCACCACCAGCCGCTGGGTGCGGTCGTCCATGCGAAAGGCGCGCGCGGTGTTGCCCCGCTCGATCATCTGCATACCCAGCCAGTCGGTGGCGAAGGTTGTCCAGTCGGACAGATCCGATGCGCCGACGCCCATGTAGCCCAGCCCGCGAATTTCCATTGCTGTCCCTCCTGCGTTGGTTGTTACGCCCACCTGCTGCCCGTGGCGTGATCGGTGCCGGTGCCAGGCCTGCGCCGGGGCGCGCGACGCGAAGACCAGGGGAAGCGATAGGGCGTGCCCGGCGCCAGATTTCTTTTACCGGCGTGGACCCTAGCAGTCCGGATCGGCGGTGCCGAGTCCGCATGAGTGGGACGAGATGAGCGGAGGCCAGGCCGACCGCGGCTGAAGCGGGCGCGGCGGGCGAATGGCCGAACGGTCAGCGGCTTTTCGCGTGGCTGCTCCCCCGGGTGGCTGCTCCCCGACGGGCTGGTCCCTGGCAGCTGGTCGCCGGCGGGCTGATTACGCGGTTGATGTGCTGGTCAGGCGATGATCGTTGCATCACCCGTTTTGGTTCGTCGTTGCCGGCTGATGGCGATCATGCGGTAAGCGGTTTCGTCACCAGCAGTTCAAGCTGCCGGATCAGCCGCTCGCTGTGGACCGGCTTGCGCAGGACATGGAAAGCACCGCCGGCGATGGTGCTGACGGATGAGACCTGTTCGGCGTATCCGGTGAGCAGAATGACCGGCAGGTCGGTTCGGATCGAGCGGGCTTGGCGGATCAATGCGAGGCCGTCGGTGCCGGGCATGGTCAGATCCGTCACCAACGCCACGATGGCCGGATCCTGGCGCAGGATCATGAGAGCTGCGCCGGCATCCCGCGCCTGATGCGGATGGTACCCCACAACCTCGAGCAAGTCCGCCAGAGTTTCCCGGACCGCGTCATCGTCATCAACAACCAGAACACAACCCTTAGTTCCGGCCTTTGCGCCAGCGGTGGACCGCCCGGCACCATGTTCGGGCGCGGCGGGACGCCCGGTTTCGGCAAATCCGATTGTATCGGCGTCAGCGACGCCGGGACAATTTGGCGGTTCGTGGTCGTCCGGTGTCCATACGGCATCCATGTGCGCATCCTGTCTTCGAAGAGTGCGGGGCGGGCACGACAAAGCGGTCTGTTTTCCGATCCATTGCTGCTGCGCGGCCCGGATCAGCCTGAGCAACATCAGTATCAAGGATAATGCCCGTGGAGGCGACGACATAAATGGGCCGTTATCCTACTGATACGTTTCGAAACCGTAGGTGCAGTTGTGCCGGTCCAAGCAATCGGCATCGGATGGCTGATCGGGTCGGCGGAAGATAACATTTGTGACCTTTAGAGCGAGGTCGCTTCGGATTGAAGCGATTCTGCTCTGACCGGTCTCAGAGTCATTTTCGCCCGCCGCCGGCGCCCGCGGCGTGTGCAAAGCGATCTCAAAGCATAAGCGACTGCTTCGAGCCCTTTGGCGGGACCCTGGCGGCGCGGCCGCGTCGAACGACAGCCGAAAGCAGCGGCTGGAAGACGCCCGAGCGGTTGCGTTTCTGCAAGGAACAGCAACGCTATGACGGGTAGCCAAAACGGCTCGGGGGCGCCGCTTGCCGGATCGCCAGGCACGGCCGCGGCTGTGGTTCGGCGCCGTGGGCGGCGGTCGCGGTGGTGGGCGCACAGCGAAATGAATTGACCTAGGGTGGCGTCATCGGGTTTCAGCGGCGGGAGAAATAGGTTCGGCTTGGTCGAGGTTTGGTCACGCCGCATCGGGTTTCGCCGCCTGCCCGGTGGATCATATCGCTTTGCGCAAGAATTGAAGGGGGGTTTGGCTTTGGCTGTTTCGCGACCAATCAGCTTCAGTCGTCGCCGATTGGCAGCGATCGCCGGCGCCGGCCTGTTGGCCCGGTGCGCCGCTGTGCCGGAGATCGACGGGTTGACCCCAGGGGACGGGTTGACTGCCGAAGATGTCGGCCCGCGGCACCAGCCGGCGCAGGCCGACCCGGCCGCCGCCGCCGACACTGATCCGCTGCAACAGCAATACGAACTGCAGCGCCGGCTGTCGGCCAGTCCGATCGTGTTCGGCAATCAGGTGACCCTGCTGCCGAGCGGACGGGAGGCCTTCGCCGCCATCTTCGAGGCGATCCGCGGCGCGCGCGACAGCATCAACCTGGAATATTTCATCCTCGCCAACGTGGAAAGCGGTGGCGTGAAGCTGTCCGCGCTGTTGTTGGACCGGTTGGGTGCCGGGGTCAAAGTGAACATGATCTATGATTCGTACGGCTCACGCGGCACGCCCGCGGTTTTCTTCGAGACGTTGCGCAAGGCCGGCGCGAAGGTGATCGAGTTCAACCCGGTCAACCCGTTCGTGGTCAGGATCGGGTGGTCGCCGAACGACCGGGATCACCGCAAGATCACCGTGGTTGACGGCCGGGTCGGCTTCACCGGCGGGGTCAATCTGGACAAGGCGTACGAGAACCCGCCCAGCGCCGGCATCCCGGCGGACGGCAACACCCGCAACGCCTACTGGCTGGACACCTCGGTGCGGATCGAGGGCCCGGCGGTGGCGGAGCTGCAAAAGCTGTTCTTCGGCATTTGGCGCGAGCAGAAGGCGCCGAACGTTGATCCGGCCGACTATTTTCCGCCCTTGCCGCGCGCCGGCGTGCAGACGATCCGGATCATCGGCAGTTCACCGAGCAACCGACGGCCGCTGTACTACGCGTCCTTGCTGACCGCGATGAGCAGCGCGCGCCGACGGGTCTGGCTGTGCAGCGGCTATTTCGTGCCGCCGCACCAGGAACGTGAGCAGCTGGCCGCGATCGCCCGTGCCGGCCTGGATGTCCGCATTATCGTCCCGGCGTTCAGCGACGTCCAAAGTGCGGTGTATGCCGCGCGCGCCTCCTATGGCGACCTGCTGCAGGCGGGGGCGCATATCTACGAGATGCGGGACGCGGTGGTTCACGCCAAGCTGGCGGTGGTGGACGACACCTGGACGGTGGTCGGATCGTCCAACCTCGATCGCCGCAGCGTGGTGTTCAACAACGAGGTCGATGCGGTGGTGCTGGGGCACGACGCGGCGGGCCAGGTCGAGGCGGTGATGCGTCGTTTCATGGCCGAGGGGCATGAGATCGCGCTGGCCAAGTGGCAGCACCGTTCGCTGGGCGAGCGGGTGGATGAGGCGAAGGCGAGGCTGTGGCAATACTGGATGTGACGGGGCAAACTCGCCCTCGCGGTCTGGGCTGACGCGTCGCATGTCCCCGGCGATCGCGGCGGATGCGCGCCTCAGCTTGGGTGGGCATTGGCGCCAGGCCCGGTTGGCGCACGCCGAACCGCCGGCCGGCGCTGGGCCGGGGGCGTTGCCTGCGCCGGCCTGACAGCGGGCCGGGGCAATCGGGCGAACGACACGCGGCATTGAACCTGAGTGTGCTCCGCGGTGAGGACCGTCTGGAATGGCGCTACTGGTAGGAAGACCAAGAAGGATCTACCACAGAGCCACAGAGTTCACCGAGATCCAGTGGAGGCGGACCTGCGCTATTTTTGATGCTCTCGGTGCTCTCTGTGGCTCTGTGGTGCATGTCGGTAGGCCGCGACACATGCTTACGTTGCCAGTGAGACGACATCCCGTCGGTCAGGCACGCTGCCGGATGGAAGGATCGCTGGTTCACCCGATTGCCCTGGACAGCGGGCCGCCCCCGCTTGACCACGGAGGCCCGCATTGCGCAAACTCCGCCTAGCGGGATCGTCCAGGGGCAAAGGTCAGAACGCGGCCGCCAGCCCCTGGCGTTTTGACGTGTTGGAACAGCGACACCACGAAAGGGAGCGCGATGCCTCAGGTAAGCCTGACGGTCAACGGCAAGCAGCACACGGAAGAGGTCGAAGGCCGGACCCTGCTTGTCGAGTTGCTGCGTGAGAAACTCGGTCTCACCGGCACCCATATCGGCTGCGACACCAGCCAGTGCGGCGCCTGCGTGGTGCATGTCGACGGGATGGCGGCGAAATCCTGCACCATGCTCGCGCTGCAGGCGGACGGCACCGACGTGCTGACGATCGAGGGCGTCGCCGCGGCGGACGGCACGCTGCACCCGATGCAGGAGATGTTCCGTGAGCACCATGCGCTGCAATGCGGGTTCTGCACCCCGGGCATGGTGATGACCGCGATCGATCTGGTGCAGTCGCATCCCGGCGGCCTGTCGGAGAAGGAGATCCGCGAGGGGCTGGAAGGCAATCTGTGCCGGTGTACCGGCTACCACAACATCGTGAAGGCGATCGCCGCGGCGCATCCGCTGATGCACGCCAAAGCGGCCGCATAAGCGCCGCGCCGAAGAACGCCGCTGACGCAGGGGCCAGGAAGCAGGGAAACGACCATGGGGTTCGAAGGCATCGGCGCATCGGTTCGCCGCAAGGAAGACGTCCGGTTCCTGAGCGGGCGGGGCAACTACACCGACGACATCAACCGGCCCGGGCAGCTTTACGCCTTTATCCTGCGTTCTGACCGGCCGCACGCGAAGCTCAACGGCATCGACCACGCAGCCGCCGCGGCGGCGCCCGGGGTGGTGCGGGTGTTCGTCGGCGCCGACCTGGCGGCGGAGAACATCGGCGGCGTGCCCTGCGGCTGGCAGATCCACAACCGGGACGGCTCGCCGATGGCCGAACCGATGCATCCGGTGATCGCGGTAGACAAGGTGCGCCATGTCGGCGATCCGGTGGCCGTGGTGATCGCCGACAGCAAGCAGGCGGCGAAGACCGCGGCGGAGCTGATCCAGATCGACTACACCGATCTGCCGGCGGTGGCCAGGCTGACCGACGCGGTGGCCCCGGGGGCGGTCGAGGTGCATGATGGGGTCACCGGCAACCTCTGCTACGACTGGGTGATCGGCGACAAGGCGGTGGTCGACGGTGTGTTCGCCAGCGCGGCGAAGGTGGTCAAGCTTGATCTGGTCAACAACCGGCTGATCCCGAACGCGCTGGAACCCAGAGTGGCGATCGGCGACTTCGACCCGTCCTCGGGCGATTACACGCTGTATACCACCAGCCAGAACCCGCATGTGATCCGGCTGCTGATGGGTGCGTTCGTGCTGCACATCCCGGAGAACAAGCTGCGGGTGGTGGCTCCGGATGTGGGCGGCGGGTTCGGCTCGAAGATCTACCATTACGCGGAAGAGGCGATCGTCACCTGGGCGGCGGGCAAGCTGCGCCGGCCGGTGAAGTGGACCTGCGAGCGCGGCGAGAGCTTCATGTCGGACGCGCATGGCCGCGACCATGTCAGCACCGCCGAGATGGCGCTGGACCCGGACGGAAATTTCCTGGGGCTGCGCATCACCACGCTGGCCAACATGGGCGCCTATCTGTCGACCTTCGCGCCGTGCGTGCCGACCTATCTGTATGCCACGCTGCTGGCGGGGGTCTACAAGACGCCGGTGATCTACTGCAACGTCAAGGCGGTGTTCACCAACACGGTGCCGGTGGACGCCTATCGCGGCGCCGGCCGGCCGGAAGCGACGTTCCTGCTGGAGCGTCTGGTCGACGTGATCGCGTTCGAGACCGGAATCGACAAGCTTGAGCTGCGGCGGCGGAACTTCATCGCGGCCGACGCTTTCCCGTATCAGACGCCAGTGGCCATGCAGTACGACAGCGGCAACTACCAGACCACGCTGAAGGTGGCGCTGGCGAACGCCGGCTGGGACGGGTTCGAGGGTCGGCGGGCGGCGGCGAAGCAACGCGGCATGCTGCGCGGGATCGGCATCTCGACCTATGTGGAGGCCTGCGGCATCGCGCCGTCGGCGGTGGTGGGCTCGCTGGGCGCGCGCGCCGGGCTTTACGAGGTAGCCGAGGTCCGGGTGCATCCGACCGGCAGCGTGACCGTGTTCACCGGCACGCACAGCCACGGTCAGGGGCACGAGACCACCTTCGCCCAACTGGTCGTCGATCAGCTTGGCGTGCCGTTCGACCAGATCGAGATCGTGCACGGCGACACCGCGAAGATCCCGTTCGGCATGGGCACCTATGGCAGCCGCAGCCTGCCGGTCGGCGGTTCGGCGATGGTCAAGGCGATGGACAAGGTGATCGCCAAGGGCAAGAAGATCGCCGCGCATCTGATGGAATCGGCGGTGCAGGACATCGAGTTCAAGGACAACAGGTTCACCGTGGCGGGCACCGACAAATCGAAGACGCTGACCGACATCTCGTTGGCCGCTTATGTGCCGCACAACTATCCGATCGAGGAGCTGGAGCCGGGGCTGGACGAGACCGCGTTCTACGATCCGAAGAACTTCACCTTTCCCGGCGGCTGCCACATCGCCGAGGTCGAGATCGATCCGGAAACCGGCGTGGTGGCGATGGTGAACTTCAACGCCGTTGACGACGTCGGCCGGGTGGTCAATCCGATGATCGTCGAGGGCCAGGTGCAGGGCGGGGTGGCGCAAGGCATTGGCCAGGCGCTGCTGGAGGCGTGCGCGTACGACGCCGACGGGCAGCTGCTGTCCGGGTCGTTCATGGACTATACGATGCCGCGGGCGAACGACATTCCGCATCTCTCGGTTGCCACCGAGAACACGATGTGCACGCATAACCCGCTTGGCTCGAAAGGCTGCGGCGAGGTCGGCGCCATCGGGTCGCCGCCGGCGGTGATCAACGCGGTGGTCGATGCGTTGAAGCCGTATGGCGTGCGCCATCTGGACATGCCGGCGACCGGTGCCAAACTGTGGTCGATCATTCAGGCCGCGCAACCCGGCATTCCCTCGAGCGACTGAGCTCGCTGAGGGCGGGTCGGCTGGGGATGGCGATGGCATAACGTTAAGGCAAGGGATATCCCGATGTATGATTTCGCGTATCAGAAGCCCGGCAGCCTTGCGGATGCGGTCAAGGTGCTATCCGACGACATGGAGGCCAAGGCGCTGGCCGGTGGCCAGACTTTCATTCCAGTTCTAAAACAACGTCTCAACAAGCCGACGACGGTGGTGGATCTGGCCAAGCTGGGGCTGACCGGGATCACCGTGTCGGGCGACACGGTGACGATCGGGGCGATGACCACGCACGCGGCGATCGCCAGCAACCCCGAGATCAAGGCGAAGATCCCGGGACTGCAGCATCAGGCGGCGCTGATTGGCGACGAGGCGGTGCGCCATCGCGGCACCATGGGCGGGTCGCTAGCGAACAACGATCCGGCGGCGTGCTACCCCTCGGCGTTGCTGGCGCTGGGCGGCACGATCAAGACCGACCGCCGTTCGATCGCGGCGGACGATTTCTTTCAGGGCATGTTCACCACGGCGCTGGAACAGGGCGAGATCATCACCGCGATCGAGCTGCCGATTCCCGAGAAGTCGGCCTACGAGAAGTTCCGCAACCCGGCGTCGCGCTATGCGATCGTCGGTGTGTTCGTGGCCAAGTTCCCGACCGGGGTCAGGCTGGCGATCACCGGCGCAGGTCAGGGCGGAGTGTTCCGTCACGGCGAGATGGAGACGGCGCTGTCGGCGAACTTCAGTCCCGACGCGATCAGCGGGATCGTTACGCCGGCTGATGGACTGAACGGCGATATCCATGCCAGCGCGGAGTATCGGGCGCATCTGATCGGTGTCATAGCAAAACGGGCGGTGGCGAAGGCGTCCTGAACGGCGCGCGGTCAGCGAACCCAAGTTGTGGATCGGGACCGGTGTTGAGCGGGCGCATCGGTGATCGGGCAGAGTGGCGATGGCAGAATGTCGATCGGGCATGGCGGGAGGGGCGTGCGAGCATGGTACCGGTCGTGGCGAATGGTGCTGTTTCGCTTCGATGACGCGGCACCTCGGCGCGGCGCTAAATTATTCAGGAGACTCGGTTGTGTGAGATGCATTCCTGCCCTGCATTCGCCATATTGAGGTCATGACAACCTACACGATTATCCCGGTCGGGAATGGTTCAGGCTTCCATATTGGTGTGTCGGGCAGCAATGGCGCCCGCCAGACCATGCTGGGGTTCACGTCGATGCAGGAAGCCGAGGACTGGATCCAGCAGGACAAGCGGCTCGCCGGCACCGCCCCGACCGTGCAGTCGGAACGTCCTGCCTGACGTCGGTTTGCTTCGGTCCTGATCCTTCAGTGCGGATTGGGCTTTTTCGCGAGGGTGACTGACTCTGGCGGCGGGTCCGGTCTTGGACGGCCGTGCTTAAGCAGCTTAGGCCTTTTCGGCGCTGCGTCTCCATGTTGCAAACCGGGTCCGGCCATGGCACGGCCAGGATCCGAGCGCGAGCGATCTCGCGGTCAAGCAATATCGGGTTCAGCGATATATGGCTCAGGCAAGATCGGGCTTGGTCTATGTTGGGCGTACGAAATATCGGATGTCGGCGATATCGAGCGTAGACGATATCGGGCGCAGACGATTTAGAATTCCGGCAATTCGCCAGTCTGTGTCAGCCTCGTTTTCGGGTAACGTTGGCCCGGAGGCGGCGCAACCGGTCCAGGCAGGCCTGGCAGGTCACCGCATCGGACGGCGGTTCGGCCCATCCCGAGGCGGATCCCGGTTCAGTGGAGCAGAGTGCCATGCGGCAATGTGGTGTGACGGCGTGGTACATCGCGCGTCGGCCCGACCCGATTGGGGGTCCGTCCTTGCGCAACGCCACGAAAGTGCGAGCGAGTGCGGCGATGATGATGCTCCTGGGGGTTCCTGGTGAGGTTCGCTGGGCCGGGCTACAGGTATATTAAATGCTTGTCATCAGGAGTCGCGCGAGCAATAAGCTTTCGTGAACATCGCTATCGGTTTCGCGCGCCCTGACCGTCTGATCCAGGGGCTCGGCGATGGCACGATCAGCCGTCGTTGTCAGTCCCAAAGGCTTAGATCATGACTGACTTTTCGTCGCTTGTCGGATCTGCCGGGGCACATTCCGTGCGGTATTGCGATGCCGCTTTCCCGGATCGGGAACTGATGCTTCATGCGGCTTGCCCGCAACGGTGGCATCCGGGTCTGCCGGTGCTGTTCGTCCACCATGGAGTCGCGCGCAACGGCCGCGATTACCGCGACTACTGGCAGCCGCATGTCGACGCCGCCGCGATGCTTGTCATCGCCATCGAATTTCCCGAGGCGGGCTTTCCAGAGTATCTCTGGTACAACTTCGGCAACCTGCGAAACGCGGATGGCACGCCCAACCCGCGGGAACAGTGGACGTTCGGGATCGACGCGGGTCTGTTCGCGGCACTGCGAGCGCATGGAATCACCACGACCGACCGCTACGGCCTGTTTGGCCACTCCGCCGGGGGGCAATACGTCCACCGCATGCTTTCATTTGGCTATCGTGACAACGTGGCGGTGGCGGTCAGCGCCAACGCCGGCACCTACGCGATGCCCGATCTGACAGTCGCCTGGCCGTGGGGCCTGGGCGCCACCGCGGTGACGGCGGATGAGCTTCGCGCGCTGCTGGCGTTGCCGCTTCTGGTGATGGCCGGAACCGACGACATCAAGACCACGGGACGGTTTTTTCCCAACGGGCCGAAGTCGCTGAACCAGGGTCCGACCCGGTACGCCCGCGCCCATACCTATTGGCGCACCGGACAGGTCGCGGCCGCGGCGTTGGGCGTTCCGCTGGGCTGGAAGGTGATCGATGTCGCGGATGTCGGGCACGATGGGCGGCGCATGGCCGACGCGGCGGCGCCATTGATCGCCGCGGCGTTGCACCGCGGCGCCGTTCGGGATTGAGCCGTCTGGGACCGATCAGACCCGGATGGCAAGAGTTTGTGACATCCCCCTCTTGGATTGGGAGCGGGTTGCGGCCTAACCTCCGAGCCACACACAATCGTAGGGGCTGATCGGGATGAAGCGACGCACTGTGCTGCAATCAGCCGCAGCGGTCACCGCCTCGCTTGCGGCGCCGCGGATCAGCCGCGCGGACGGGCCGAAGACGGTGAACTTCGTGCCGCATGCCGATCTGGCGTCGATCGATCCGGTCTGGACCACGGCGGACATCACCCGCAATTACTCGCTGGCGGTGTTCGACACGCTGTACGCCTATGACGCGCAATTTCAGGTGCGGCCGCAGATGGTTGAGGGCCATCGGGTGGAGGACGACGGCAAGACCTGGGAACTGACCTTGCGCGATGGTTTGGCTTTCCACGACGGACAGAAGGTGCTGGCGCGTGACTGCGTCGCGACGATCAAGCGGTTCGCTGTGCGCGACCCGTTCGGCCAGGCGCTGATGAAGCGGGTCGCGGAGGTCTCTGCCCCGTCCGACAAGGTGATCCGTTTCCGGCTCAACCAGCCGTTTCCGCTGCTGTCCGCGGCGCTGGCCCAGGTCTATTGCGCGATCATGCCGACCCGACTGGCCGAGACCGATCCGATGAAGCAGATCCCCGAGGCGATCGGCAGTGGTCCGTTCAAGTTCGTGGCCAGCGAGCGGATCCCTGGCTCGCGCGTCGTGTTCAGCAAGAACGCCGCGTATGTGCCGCGCAGCAGCGGCACGCCCAGCTTCAACGCCGGGCCGAAGATCGTCCACGTGGACCGGGTGGTGTGGAACTTCATTCCGGATCCGGCGACCGCCTCGGCGGCGTTGCAGCAGGGCGAGGTCGACTGGTGGGAAAATCCGAGCCTGGATCTGATTCCGCAGATCAAGACTTACAAGGACGTCACGTTGGTGGTGAAGGATCGCACCGGGGAGATGGGCTGCCTGCGGTTCAACCAGTTGTTCCCGCCGTTCGACAACCCGGCGATCCGGCGGATCGTCGTCTCCGCCATCGACCAGAAGGAGGTGATGGAGGGGGTGTCCGGCGCCGATCCCTCATTGTACAAGACGGATGTCGGGCTGTTCGTGCCCGGCACGCCGATGGCCAGCAGCGTCGGGGTGGAGGTTACCCGTGGTCCGAAGGACTACGCTAAGCTGAAACAGGCTTTGGCCGCCGCGGGCTACAAAGGTGAGAAGATCGTGGTGCTGGCGGCGACCACGATCCCGACGATCTGGGCCGAGGCGCAGATCGCCTCTGACACGCTGAGCAAGATCGGCTTCAACGTCGATCTGCAATCGATGGACTGGGGATCGGTGGTGCAGCGACGTGCCAGCCGCGAGCCGCCCAGCAAGGGCGGCTGGAACATCTTCTATACCTGGCTGGGCGGCTTCGGCAACATTTCGCCGGCGCCCAACATCGCGATCCGCGGCAACGGCACGGCCGCGTGGTTTGGCTGGCCGACCAACACGGCGATCGAAGCGCTGTACAACTCCTGGTTCGAGGCCCCGGATCCGGCGGCGCAGCAGAAAATCTGTCAGGCGATGCAGGTCGACTTCTGGCAAAACCCGACCTATGCCCCGCTGGGCATGTACGATCAGCCGACGGCATACCACAAGTATATGCAGGACGTGCCCGAAGGCTGGCCGCAGTTCTACGGCTTGAAGAAAGACATCTAGCGACCGATGGTACGCCCCAGCATGGCACACCCCGGCATGGTATCCCCTGGTATGCTACCACTTGGCAAGGTTGCCACAGACGACATTCTGATGGTCCGCGACCGGTATCTGGCACCCAGTCTGCTGTCGCCGTTCGCGGACGACATGGCCCGCCGGCTGTCGCGCATCAGCATGGGTCCGTTGCTGGAAACCGCGGCCGATACCGGTGTGCTGACCCAGGCGATCGGGTCGGCGATGTCGGCCGGGCTGACCATCATCGCCACCGACCCGAGTGCTGAGCGCGTGCGTCACGCATCGGCGAAGCCCGGCATGGCGCGGATCACCTGGCAGATGGCCGATCCAGGTGCCTTGCCGTTCGCCGACGCGACGTTCGGCATCGTGGCCTGCCATTTCGGCGTGGTCTCGATGCCCGACCGGCTGGGGGCGTTTCAGGAGGCCAGGCGGGTGATGAAGACCGGCGGGCGGTTCGTGTTCAGCGTTCCGGCGCATCTGCGGCAAAGTCCGGTGGCGGCGTGTCTGCAGGAGGCGCTGGAGGCGCAGTTTCCGCTCGATCCGCCGGGCTTCGTGAAAGATATCCTGCATGGTTACGCCGATAACGAGGCGATCGACGACGAGCTGACCGCGGCGGGGTTCACCGATGCGATCTATACGGCGGTGGAGCTGCCGTATGTGGCTGACTCCGCGCATGACGTGGCGATCGGCTACTGCCTCGGGACACCGTTGCGATCAGAGATTGAGCTACGGGTGCCCGGCGACAGCGAAAAGGTAACCCAGGCGGTGACCGCGGCGCTGCAACGGCGCTTCGGCACCGGTCCGATCAAGGCCAGCATGCGGGCGCACGTCATCTCCGCCTCGGGATGAGCCGGGTCAGCGTGATTGGCGCCGGCGTGGTCGGCCTGGCCTGCGCGGTCGAACTGCTGCGCGACGGCCACAACGTGACCATCGTCGAACCCGGCAGCCCGGGCGGCGAGCAGGCGGCGAGCTACGGCAACGGCACGCTGCTCAATCCCAGTTCGGTGGTTCCGATGTCCTCGCCTGGGCTATGGCGCAAGGTTCCGGGCTATCTGATGGATCCGCTGGGTCCGTTGACCATTCGCTGGGCTTACCTGCCACGCCTGCTGCCCTGGCTGCGCCGCTTCGTTCGCGCGGGGTCGACCCCTGCTCGGGTGGCGGCGATCGGGCGGCGGTTGCAGCCGTTGCTGGCGGAGGCGCCGGCGCTGCACCGCAAGCTGGCCGAGGAAGCCGGGGTCGGTGAGCTGATCAGCCGGCAGGGTGTGCTGTTCGCGTTTCCCGATCGCGCCGCGTTCGAGGCGGAGGCTTTGGCGTGGCGGGTGCGGCGCGACAATGGCATCAAGTGGCTGGAGCTGGACGAGGACGAATTGCGGCAGCGTGAGCCGGCGTTGGACCGGCACTACCGGTTCGCTGTTCTGGTCGAGGAGAACGGTCAGTGTCGGGATCCTGGCGCCTATGCCGCGGCGCTGGCGCGTCATGCGACAGCGCTGGGGGCGACGATCGCGCGGACCGGCGCCACCGGGTTTCGCATCGAGGCCGGGCGGCTTCGGGCGGTGAAGACAGGCGACGGCGAGATCGTCTGCGACCGGGCGGTGATCGCGGCGGGTGCGCGGTCGAAAGCCCTGGCCGCGGCGGCCGGCGATCGGGTGCTGCTGGAAACCGAGCGGGGGTATCACGTGGTGATCACGGACCCGGGGATCGAACCGCGTTATCCGGTGATGCCGAGCGACGGGAAGATGGCTTGCGTGATGACGCCGGCGGGGCTGCGGCTGGCGGGCCAGGTGGAACTGGCGGGATTGGCGGCGGCGGCGAACTGGAAGCGCGCCGCGGTGCTGCTGGCGTTCGCCCGCAAGGTGTATCCGGGGCTGCCGGACGATCTGCCGGCGGAGCGGGTGAAGCTGTGGATGGGGCATCGGCCGTCGACGCCGGATGGGTTGCCGTGCCTGGGTCCGGCCTCGGGCTGTGGCGACATCGTGCATGCGTTCGGGCATGGCCATGTCGGGCTGACGGCGGCGGCGATGAGTGGCAAGGTGGTGGCGGATCTGGTTGCCGGACGGGCGCCGCCGTTCGACCTGTCGCCCTATCGGGCGGCACGGTTTCGGTAAGTGGGGCCGTGGGCGGCCGCATCCTGTCCACAAGCGGTCATAGACTTGAGGTCAGAACCCAGGCGGCCCTATGGTGCCCGGGCGCCTAGCTGTCCGCCGAACCAAGGCCAGATGGACACCGCGCCGGGCACGGGCCGTGTAAAACTGGCAAACGGTCGTTTGACGAAGTGGGACGGGCTGAGGGTACGGGATTGCGCTAAAGAACAGGCAACCGGCACGCGCAGGATATAGCACGGTTGTCACGCTCGGGTCCGATACGCTTCAGCGTGAAGCACCAGGAGTTGGCCGGATGGTCGAGCGCCGCATTGAGACAAACATCGAGATCGAAGCGCCCCCGAAAAAGGTCTGGTCGATTCTGACGATTTCGCCGGGATGGCGACTTGAAATCCGTTCATCAAATCTATGCCGGCACACTTGCTGCCGGTAGCAGGTTAGCCGTTCACATCGCCCCGCCTGGCAAGAGCGGCATGCGGTTTAAGCCAATTATTCTCGCAGTAAATTCGGAGCGTGAGCTTCGGTGGCTCGGCCGTCTCTTGCTGCCAGGCATCTTTGATGGCGAGCATTATTTCTTGCTTGAGCCGGTCGGATTAGACAGGACGCGCCTGACGCAAGGCGAAAAGTTCTCAGGCATATTGGTCAGCGCGTTTGGCGGAACTCTTTCGGCAACTGAGGGCGGATTCAAAGCTACGAACGTAGCGCTTAAGCAACGGGCGGGGACGCGCCGGCGCTTGCGACTCTAAAGGCCGCTACAAGTACGATCGAAACGCCAAGGCCCGCAGCGACAAGACTCAGTGGCGCCGTCAGCCGAGGAGCTTCTTGCGCGATAGTGGGGTTAAAGCCTGCGGCATGACATGCAGCGAGAATGGCATCTTACAGGCCCGGTCCTGACCGCCTCCGGTGCAGGACGAACGGTTCACCACGTAAGCGAGATCCGATTAGGGCAAAATCCGATCAGGTTGTATTACCTGATCGGATAAATTTGCCCGCCTATCAGTAATCTAGAGCACTACTCCCGCGCCACGGCGCGGAAAGTGCTCTAAGTTTCGGCCGAGTCAGCGACGGCCTGTTCCGCAGCGGCGAAGCCGATCTTGCCGTGCGTGCCATCGCAGAACGGCTTGTTGGTCGAAGCACCGCAGCGGCACAGCACAAGCTTCTCCGCGGCGGGGTAGCTGTTGCCGGCCATATCCTTCAACTCGACATCGCCGGTGACGATGAACGGGCCGTTCTTGATGACAGTGATGGTGGACGCCATGGTAAGTCTCCTGTTTGGTGAACGGGTCTGGTAGTCTCGCGAGGCGCCTTGATCCGAGTGCGCCGCGGGAGGTCTTACGGGATCGCTGTCACGAGTGGACGGCGGCTGTATGGATCGAGCCGAATCCGGTTGGTGGCAACGGCGCGTTTCTCGATGTGCCCGTAAGCTGACCAGTAAAGCACCAGAACCTTCGTCATCTTGTCTGTCCTTGGATGAAGCGGCGTTTGTGCGGGGGAGATCGATGCTGTCGCGTCAGGAACGTGCTGAGGCCTGGAGCCGAAGAAGCGGTTAAGCCAGGACATCGGGGACCGGAGCCTTTGCTGCTATCGGCGATGCCGGCTGGCCGGTCGAAGCGCGGCGACTTGGGCAATACTGCGCCGGACCGCGGATGGTGTGTCAGCGTTGGCCCAGCAACGCGGTGATCTGCTGCCAGCGCAGGTAGGCGATCACGGCGCTGATGACGAACAGGGCCACGGCGGGAGCCGGATTGGTGTGCAGGACGGCGAGGTGGGTGATGATCGCACAGAGCATCTCGAACCCCAGCCACACGGCAGCAGGTCCGGCGAAGCCCGGCACGAGCAATCCGACGGCTCCCACGATCTCGACCAGCCCGGTCACAATGCGGAACCATTGGCCGATGCCGATCTTGTCGAAGATCTCCACCATCGGCGCCGCGCCTGCGAGCTTGAAGAGGCCGGCGGCGAGGAAGGCAAGAGCCAGGAGGATCTGCAACGCCCAGGCGATGTAATTGCGCCACTTGGTCGAGGCTGGGACGGTTGTAGCTGCCAACATGAGACGGAACCTTGCTGAGTGACTGTCCCACTCTTATCGGATCGCATCAGACGCTGAAGAAGCCTATATGTCTCGATGTTAGCCATCGTCAGGGGCGATAGATGTTGGATGGCCTGTCGCTGGATCAGTTGCGTACGTTCATCGCGGCGGCCGACGAAGGCAGCTTCTCCGCCGCCGGGCGGAAGGTCGGCCGCGCGCAGTCCGTGGTCAGTCAGACGCTGGCTAATCTGGAGAACCAGACTGGAGTGACCTTGTTCGACCGGTCGGGCCGTTATCCCGTGCTCACCGAGATCGGACGGGCGCTCCTGGCCGATGCGCGAACCGCTGTGAGCGGCGTCGATCAGTTCAAGGCGCGAGCTAGGCGCTTGGCAGGTGGCCTCGAACCGGAACTAAGCGTCGTCATCGATGTGATGCTGCCGATCGAGGTTGTCACGGACGCCGTGACGGCCTTCCATGCAGCCTTCCCGAGTGTGCCGTTGCGATTGTACGTGGAGGCGCTAGGTGCCGTGATCGCCCCGGTGCTCGACGGGCGGTGCGCTTTCGCCATAGTCGCATCATTGCCGACGCTGCCGCAGGGCCTGGTTAGCGAGCTGTTATGGAGTGTACGCATGGTATTCGTGGCCTCGCCGCGTCACGCCCTCGCCAGCCACGACGGCCCAATCTCGCAGGACGTGCTGGCGGACCATGTTCAGCTAGTACTCACCGACCGGTCGACACTGACCGAGGATCGCGAGTTCGCCGTGTTCTCCCCTAGAACGTGGCGCTTGGCCGATCTCGGCGCGAAACACGCGTTTCTTCGCTCCGGGCTGGGCTGGGGCGGAATGCCGCTGCACTTGATAAAGGACGATCTCGCGTCGGGAGCACTAGTACAGCTCGAAATCGTCAATGAAACCAACACCCCACGCGCCTTGCCAATGACGGCTGTCTATTTGGCCAGCACGCCGCCGGGACCAGCTGGCCGATGGCTTGTCGATCTGTTGAAAAGCAAGACTGCACCCGGAATGTGAAAGTGAATTTATGCGATGCTTGCCGACCTTGTCTCGCTGCGTCGACGCGGTCAGGGGCCGTGTATCTGAGGTGTCCCGAACATACTTCATGTCCGTCAAATGAAGGCCAGACGGACATTCTGTGATAATGGTCCGCTCTCGACCCCAACTCGGGCGGTGAGAACCCAATCGAATGCTTTCGAAAGCAGACGACCTCATTGCGACAGATGTGACAGAAAAAGTCGCAGTGCCAGCCTGACCTCCTGCACGAAGGCATCTCTGGACACAGGCTGATCGCGGTCCTGCAGGGCGACGCCGCGCATAATGTGAAGCGTCATCGTCGCGGCGACCTGCAATCGGAGGCCTGGGACTCCTGGCATACACTCTCGTAGCAAAGCCTCAATCCGGGCCTCGAATCCAAGACGGAATCTGGTTAGCCGCTGTTCGCGTTCGCTATGCGTGTTCGCCACGGTAATCGCAAAGCTGCGTTCAGGCTCTAGTGACAGCATCAGGTCGATGAGGAGGTCGGCCAAGTCCGCGGTAGTGCCGCAGATCGCTTTGTCCCTGATCTCATCAAGCCGGTCGAACGCGAGACGCGCGTAGCGCATTAGCAATGCGTCAGCCAGAACCTCCTTCGAGGAGAAAAACCGGTAAAGCGAGCCGAACGCAGTATGTGAGCGGGCCGCAACCTCGGTCATCGTTGTACCATCGAAGCCTTTCTCGCGAAACAGGGTAGCCGCTGCCTCCATGATGGACGCAACCCGCTGTTGGCCGCGCTGCTGTCGCGGCGTCCGTGGATGGACTGTTTTGGACGTTGACATGTGAGGGAGCACTCTCCATTTGGTCGAATATGCGAGAGTGTTCTCTCGTTAATCAGCGTGGCCGTTGGCAGCAAGTTTGGACAGAGGTTTCTGTGTTTCCTGAAGGCAGCCTCATTCCCGCTCTCCTATCAATCGTTGCGGGGGCACTTGTGTGCAACTGCATCCCGCATCTGACTTCGGCGCTTCAGGGACGGGCGTTCCCGACACCTTTCGCCAAGCCGCCGGGCAAAGGAATGTCTCCACCGCTCGTGAACCTGCTTTGGGGCATGGCGAACCTGCTGCTGGGCGTCTTCATCGGAGAAAATCGTCTACCGTCCCTCTCACCTATTTTGGGACTAGCGGCAACAGGCCTCGGCTTCCTCGGCGCCGGCGTTTTTCTCGCGCTTCACTTCGGCAAGCTGATGCAGCTTCAACAGAGCAAATAGACGTCGGAGTAAAATGACGGTGGAGCTCGCCCTCCACATTCTTCGCGGCACGCCAGCATGGGTCTATCTATTCTTCGCGTTTGTTGTCTGGCGCGGAATTGGTTCACTGCATACACGAACGATGCCGATGTGGCGCACACTGACCGTCCCAGCGTTGTTCATCGGTGTCGGTCTGGTCCGGCTTGTCGACGCCCCTGAACAGGGTGCTTGGTCTTTGCTGGCCTGGATCGGCGGCGCGCTGCTGGGCGCGGCTCTGGCAACGATCCGTCCACCGGAACTGCTTGCGGCCGATCGTCGCACCGGATTGATCATTCGGGCGGAGAGCGTCGTGCCGCTGCTGCGGAATATCGTGAACTTCGGCCTGCAGTATGCCGCTGCTATCATGGCTGCGCGAGCACTGGGACATAATCAGCTGCTCTCCGCAGCCGCCCGTGTGCTGTCTGGTGCCAGCGCCGGATACTTCCTGGGCTGGGCCATGCTCCTGCTTCGCTGCTATCGGCAGGGTCCGCAGCCAGGTGTGGAGAGGGCACCGGCAGGGAGTAGATGACGGTCGTTGCCGGGACGTCTCAACATGTCAGAGCATTTTCAGCCTGACTGTGCAGACCGAAAATGCTCTATCCTTTTGTTTGATCGGATGATTCACACGCTTCGAACGTTCCGCTCAGCGTGATCATGCTCTAGCGGAACAGGAATTCCTTGTAGTCGGCTTTGGCGACTTCGTCGGTGGTCCGCCGGAAATGCACGCCGTTGCCGTTGTAACCGAGGACGCGGCGCACGGTGCGGCCTTCGACGTTACGGTTTACACCGGTCTGCCAGGAATCGACCTTGGAGGACAGCAGCGGTTCAGCCGCCTTGATTACGGTCTGCGTCCACTCGTCCACCGGCTGTGGCCTGGTTTCCACATGGGTGTAGTCGTGTTGCTGCATGAACCGCAGCATGCCGGTCTGGAATTGCACGCTGTGTTCGATCGCCTGTGGGATATTGCCGCGCGCGGTGTGCGGACCCAGCACCATCAGCATATTGGGAAAACCTTCCGCGAGCATGCCGAGATAGGTGCGCGGGCTTTCGGCCCAGGCGTCCCTCAGCCGCAGGCCATTGGTGCCGCGGATGTCGATGCGATCGAAGGCACCGGTGATGCTGTCGAAGCCGGTGGCGTAGATCAGGACATCGAACGCATATTCCTGCTTCGTGGTCCGGATGCCGTTCGGCGTGATGCACGTGATCGGCTCGTCTTCGAGGGTATCGATCAAGGTCACGTTGTCGCGGTTGTAGGCCTCGAAGTAGCCGCTTTCCAGCGGCACGCGGCGGGCGCCGAAGCCATGGTCCCTGGGGATCAGCTTCTCCGCTATCTTCGGGTTCTTTACACGCTGGCGGATCTTGCCGGCGATGAAATCGCTGATGGCGGCGTTGGCTTTCTCGCTGACCCCGATGTCGCGGAAATTGCCCAACCAGATGCCAAATCCGGGTTCGGCGTACAGCTTCTCCCAGAACGCCTCACGCTCCTCGGGCGGCACGTCCAGGGTCTTGCGGGGGTCCGCCTGATGGATGAACCACATCGGCGTGGTGGCGCAGTGGGCGTAGATCTCGTCATAGCGGAGCTTGATCTGCTCCATCTCCTGCTTGCTGATCCTGGCATTGTGCAGCGGCGCGGCCCAGTTGGGGCGTCGCTGGAAGATGGTGAGTTGCCTGGCCTGCCTGGCGATTTCGGGAATTGCCTGAATGGCGGTGGCCCCGGTGCCGATGATGCCGACGCGCTGGCCGGTGAAGTCGACCGGCGTGTGCGGCCAGCGCGCGGGATGGTAGGCCGGGCCGTGAAAGCTGTCCCGGCCGGGAATGGCCGGCAGGGTGTGAGCGGACAGGATGCCGATGGCGGTGCACAGGAAGCGCGACTTCGCCTGCTGGCCGGTTTCCAGGGTCACGGTCCATTGGTTGGCGGCGTCATCCCAGTGCGCGGTGGTGACCGTGGCGCGGAACCGCATGTCCCGGCGCAGGTCGAACTTGTCGGCAACATGGTTGAGGTATTCAAGCGTGTCGGGCTGGGCGGAGAAATGCTCCTTCCAATCCCATTCCTGCATCAGCTCCTTGGAAAACGAAAAACCATAGGTCCAGCTTTCGGAATCGAAACGGGCGCCGGGATAGCGGTTCCAGTACCAGGTGCCGCCGACGTCGGTGCCGGCTTCGAAGACACGCGCCGTCAGGCCGAGTTCGCGCAGGCGGTAGAGCATGAACATGCCGGAAATGCCGGCGCCGATGACGATCGCATCGTAGGTCGCGACCTGATCCTGAGCTGGCCGGTCCGCCAGGACGTGGGTGTCCGGCATGGTATGTCTCTCCCGCTTTGGCGTGCGCGGCAAAATCCGCCGCGCCTCCCGTCGATCAGGCGTTATTTGCCGCTGACCGTTGAGTTGTTGTCAACGCTCGTGCCCCGGATCAGAGGTTCGCCGTGGTGCGCGAACCTCCGGTCCAGGGCAGGAGCTCCTTGTTTTCAGTGACCTGCTTAACCCCTGTGTCCGTCGCACGATGCGACGAACTTCGTGGGCAGCACACCAGACGCATCACCGGCTATGGCCCGCTGGATTTCGACTTGGCCTCGATGAGCCGCGAAATTTGCGTGAGATCGGTCCGCAGCAATGGCGCGGCGAAGTCGATGAAGGCCCGCAGCTTCGCTGTCATCGACCGATCCGCTTGCATGACGAAGTGGACGGGGATCGGCAGCGGTTCGTAGGCCGTCAACAGCAGGACGAGCCGTCCCGCCACGACGTCCGAGGCGACCTGATAGGACATGACACGGGTGATTCCGTGCCCGTCCAGGACGGAGTCGATCGCGGCTGCCGCGGCATTGACGATCAAACGAGGGTGTATGACGGCCATCTGCAGCGCCCGCCGCCGGCCCGCCGCCTCATGCGCGAAGCTCCATGGTTCGGCGGCCGCCTCGTTGGACATGATGCAGGCGTGGCTCGACAGCCCTGACGGCGTGTGCGGAATGCCGTGACGCTCAAGATAAGCGGGGGAGGCACACAGGACCCGACGGACCTCGCCAAGATGCGTTGCGACCTGGGAGGAGTCCGGGAGATGTGCCAAGCGGGCCGCCACGTCGATGCCTTCGTCGATCAGGTTGACCACACGATCGAGCAGGACCAGGCGCGCCTGGACGGCCGGGTTGGTGTCCAGGAACCGGTCCAGCACCGGGCGGACCCGCAGGCGGCCAAAGAGGACCGGCGCCGTCAGGGTCAACAGGCCGCGTGGCGTATCCTGCTCCGCGGCCGCCCCACGTTCGGCTCGTTGGAGTTCATGCAGGACCTGGCGGCAGGTGGTAAGATAGGTTTCGCCAAGCGACGTAAGGCGCAGCGCGCGCGTCGTGCGATGCAGCAGCTGCGCACCGAGCCGATCCTCCAGCGACGCGATCGCTCGGGTGACCGCCGCTGGCGAGTAGCCCAAGCGTCTGGCCGCCGCCGCCAGCGACCCCTCGTCGACGGCGGCCACGAAAGCGGCCATCGCGTCCAGGCGATCCATCGTTGCATTTCCCGCAATCAGGTCTTGTAGATGCCAGGCGTTCTGCCGCGCCGGACAACAGTCCATCTTCGGGGCGTGGACAACAAGGTTCGCTCAATGGAGACGCAGGCTATGCAGGTTGAATTTCACAGCCAGACGGTTGGCGACGTCGAGGTGTTCTATCGTGTCGCGGGATCCGCGGACGCGCCCGTGTTGCTGCTGTTGCACGGCTTTCCGACCGCCAGCCACATGTTCCGCGATTTGATCCCGCACCTGGCCGGCGGTTACCGCGTGATCGCGCCGGACCTGCCGGGCTTCGGCAACACGACGGCGCCCGCGCGGGGAACCTTCACCTACAGCTTCGAGCATCTCGCACAGGTCATCGACGGCTTCACCGAGGCGCTCCACCTCGATCGCTACGCCCTCTACATCTTCGATTACGGCTCGCCTGTCGGGCTCCGCCTGGCGATGGCGCACCCTGAACGGGTCACCGCCATCATCAGCCAGAACGGCAACGCCTACATCGAAGGGCTCAGCGACGCCTGGGCGCCGTGGCGCACCTACTGGGCCGCGCCAACGACGGAGAACCGCGAGGCGTGCCGGGCGTCGCTGACCCCTGAGGCCATCCGGTCCGGTCAGTACCTGCACGGCGCCGATGCCTCTCTGGTCTCACCGGACGGCTACACGCTGGACACCGCCTACATGGCCCGGCCGGGCGCAGAGGAAGTCCAGCTCGACCTGATCCTGGATTACGCCAGCAACTTGGCCCTGTATCCCGCCTTCCAGGCCTATTTCCGGTTCCACAGGCCGCCGCTGCTGGCTATCTGGGGGCAGAACGATCCGCATTTCCTGCCTGCCGGCGCGCTCGCCTTCCGCCGCGACCTTCCGGAGGCCGAGATCGTCCTGCTCGATACCGGCCACTTCGCGCTGGAAACCCACGCGGCCGAGATCGGTGAAGCGATGCGCCGGTTCCTGGCAACCCATGCCGGTGGACGGTCGAGATGACCGCCGTTTCCAGCGACGTCGCCTTCACCACATCGGTCAAGGCGGCCCAGGCGGCGCACGGTTCGCGCGAAGCCTACGCACGGATGGAGGCTCGCGGTGGTTTTCGCACCGGGATCACAGCTGAACTCGAAAGCGTCCTCGCAACCACGGATACCGCGTACCTCGCGACGGCGAGCGCGTCCGGTCAGCCGTATGCCCAGCATCGGGGCGGACCCGCGGGCTTCATCCGGCCGCTGGGTCCGGATCTGTTGGGATTTGCCGATTACGCCGGCAACAAGCAGTACATCACCACGGGCAACCTGGCCGAGAACGACCGCGCGTTCCTGTTTCTGATGGATTACGCGCGGGCCAGGCGGGTCAAGCTCTGGGGCCACGCACGCATGACGGACGATTCCGCTGTCATCGCCCGGTTGATGCCGGCGCATTATGAAGCAAGGCCGGAACAAGCACTGCTGTTCACCATCATGGCCTGGGACACGAATTGTCCGCAGCACATTCCGCGCAAGATCAATCTCGCCGATGCCGCGGCAATGCTGACGGCCCGTGACGCACGCATCGCGGAACTGGAAGCCGAATTGGCGCTGATCCGAAGACATCAAACCGCCGCCGCGGTTTCCGGCGAGGGAGAACCAGCATGAGTGACACGCCGAGTGCCGATCTCGTCGAGCTTGCCAGTTCCATCGGGTTTGAGGCGACGCTGCTTCGGGTGACGGAAGCCATCGCGGCGGCAGGGCTTACGGTCTTTGCCCGGATCGACCACGCGGACGCTGCGCGCCAAGCCGGCCTTATGATGCCGCCGACGATCGTGCTCGTTTACGGCCATGCGAAAGGGGGCACCCCGATCATGCTCGCCGCACCGGGGTCCGCACTCGATCTGCCGCTGCGCGTGCTCGTGCGCGAAGCCGGCGAGAGCACCGTGGTTTCGTTTCGTCCCATCGCACCCGTTTTGCTGCAAGCAGGCGTCCCGGTGGATTTGGCGCACAGGCTTGACCCTGCGCAGCGCCTGTTGGTGAAGGCCATTCAGTCATGAGTGCCACCAGTACCACGACCCCAGGATCGACAGCAGCCGGTTGGCGGTTCGACTATCTTCCCGTCAGCCTGTTTGGCTCCGTCATGGGTCTGACCGGGCGTTCCATCGCATGGCGGCTCGCCCAGGCACGGTATGGCGTCCCAGGGTGTGCGGCGACCGGGATCGGCATCGTCGCGATCACGGCGTTCATCCTGCTGACGCTTGGCTATGCGGTCAAATTCGCGACTGCACCGGCCGCCGTGCGTGCCGAATTCCGCCTCCGATCGTCGGCAATCTGTTTGGCACAATCCCGATCAGCCTGCTTCGGCTGCCGATCATTCTGAAGCCGTTCAACTTGCTGCTCGCGCAAGTGGTGTGGGCTATCGGCGCGGTCGGCATGGTGGTGTTCGCCTGGATGATCGTCAGCCGGTGGATGAGCGATCGGCAGCAAGTGGCACACGCGACGATCGCGCCATGGGCCGCGAGGCTCGGGAGCGCGTTGTCTGGAGTTTCCGATCCTGGGGGCTCTGCGTCGAAACATGTGGCGAAGGCCGCCGGATCGAGCAGACGGAAAAGTCGGGAAAACGTGTCATGGCTTGGCATGCGGCCCGGCAGTTCGAGAAAATCGCGGAACAACCCCTCCCGGTCGCGCGCGAAATCGGCGAAATCAACGCAGCTCTCGGCGCCACGGATCGAGGCGATCAACGCGATCGTCAGGATATCCAGAAGGTTATGCAGCCGGGCATTCCCGCTCCGCGGATCCGGAAGATCCGCCAGGCTCGACCACACACAGGCCATGCAACTCCTCCACATATAGGGAGGAGGAATAAGCATCTATCCATTCGAGCCGTGTCCATCGCAGGCTGGAAATCCTCATGCGATTCGCCTGCTCACGACCGGTTGGCACCGGGTACCCACAGCACGTCGAGAGCGGCGTTTTCGTTCAGCGACCGGGCAAGAACGAAGAGATGATCCGACGCCCGGTTAAGATAGCGCCGGACCACGGGATTGACGTCAGCGACGGCGGCCACCATCCGCTCCGCTCGTCGGAGCGAGACCCTGACGATGTGTGCGAAAGCGGCCGCTTCGGTGCCTCCTGGTAGGATGAAGCTTGCGAGCGGGGGAAGGCGCGCGTTGATCTGCTCCACTTCGGCTTCCAGCCGGGTCACGACCGCATCGGTCAGTCGGAGCCGATCTTGCCCCACCCCCGGCACACAGAGGTCGGCACCGACATCGAACAGGTCGTTCTGCAGTCGAGCCAGCATGGCATCTTCCTCCGGTCGGGTTCGCGTGTGGATGCGTAGCACCCCGATGCTGGCATTGGCCTCGTCGACCGCACCAATGGCTTCAATGCGCGGGTCGGTTTTCGCGACCCGGGTTCCATCACCCAGAGACGTCTGCCCGTCGTCGCCGCCTTTGGTCACGACCCGGTTAATCAGCACCATCAGCCGACTCCTAATTAGGATTGGAAGACAAAACGGAATGGCATGGTCGACGGGACGGTTTGCCCGTCTTTCATCGCCGGATGGAAATGCCATTTGAGCACCGCGTCCACGGCGGCCTGATCAAGCGCCGCGACACCAGAGCTTTCGACAACATCGGCGCTGATCGCGAAACCACTGGCCGAGACATGTATCATGACCACAACAGCCCCGTGCTGGCCCAGCATCGCGGCCTCGGACGGATAAAGCGGGGGCCGGTTCCGGAACTTGTCGTCCGGCATCGCCGGGAGGACGTGTCCCCCCAGCACGATGGCGTTGGATTCGCTTCCGGTGCCCTCAAGATCAAACACAGGCGCCTTCCCAGGTGGCGGCGGTACAGGCTCCGCCTCGGCTTCCTTCGTGGGCGGCTCAGGCTTGTTCATGGGCGGCTCAGGCAGCGTCGGCGGAAGAACCGGCTCATCACCATGTTGCGCGGTTGACGGCGCGGGAAGGATTTTCGACACTGGTCGCGCGGGTTTTACCGTCGGCTTGTCAACGGTTTGTGCCGGCGCATGGGTCGTTTTGCTGTCATTTGGCTGGCCCGCCCGGCTTGGCTGAGCGCCTTTTTGCTCCACCATCAACAACTCGACCGTCCCCTGCTCTCTCGGGTCCTTCTCGCGCGGCAGAAGGCGCGGCATGTAAATCAAAAAGAGAGCCGCCACGACGTGTATGCAGACCGACAGCAAGAGAGCGGACCACAAAAACCGGTTGCCGGACGACATCCGTCTGGTGCGCCAGCGCCCAATCCGAGAGCCCGGCGTTGAAGACGTCTCGTGCTTCATCATTCCTCTGTTGTCCGTGCATCGCGGACGCCGGGCTGCGATTTGCGGAACGACCCGGTTTAGCGGCTTCGACAATTCCTATCGATATATCATAGGCTGCGCCCCATCATGGAAACGTTACCCGATGACATCACGGCGGCGCTTGATCGGATGCGGCTGCTGAAGGGGGCAATACCTGAAGGCGAACGATTGACCGGCGGCGTGTCCTCCGACATCTGGCGGATCGATCTCCCAGGCGGTCCGATCTGCATCAAGCGAGCGTTGTCGAAGTTGCGGGTGGACGTCGATTGGCAGGCGCCGGTCGAACGCAACATCTACGAAGCGCGCTGGATGCGGGTTGCCGCGCGGGTGGTGCCGCATGCCGTCCCAGCGCTTCTGGGTCAGGATGAGGCGACAGGCGTGCTGGCGATGACCTTCCTTGCGGCGGAGAGCTATCCGCTGTGGAAGACGCTGTTGCGCGATGGCACGGTTGATGTCGGTTTCGCTGCCGCGGTTGGCGAGACCCTGGGTCGCATCCACGCTGCCACGGCGGCCGATCCATCACTTGCCCGGTGCTTCAAGACGGACCGCATTTTTCATGATATCCGGCTGGAGCCGTATTTGACCTATACCGGGACGGTTCACCCGGACCTGGCCGATCGGATGCGGCTGCTGACGGAAACGACGCAGCACAATCGCCATGCCCTTGTGCATGGCGATGTCAGTCCGAAGAACATCCTGTGTGGCCCGCATGGCCCTGTGTTTCTGGATGCCGAATGCGCGTGGTGGGGAGATCCCGCGTTCGATCTCGCCTTTTGCCTGAACCATCTGATGCTGAAATGCCTGTGGGTGCCCTCATCTCGCAGGGCGCTGCTGGAAAGCTTCGATGCGATCACGACGGCCTATCAGCCGCTCGTTTGCTGGGAGCCGCGGGCGACGCTGGAAGCGCGCGCTGCGCATCTGCTGCCAGCCTTGTTCCTGGCGCGGGTGGATGGCAAATCGCCGGTGGAATACATCACGTCCAATGACGATCGCGACAAAATCCGTAAGGTCGCACGTTCTTTGCTTCTCGATCCACCGGATCGGCTGGGCGATGTGGCATGGATCTGGAAACAGGAGATTGCGGCATGACCGCCACCAGCATTGCCTACGTCCATGCCCGCCGGATTTGGGATAGCCGTGGACGTCCCACCATCGAGACAGATGTCCTGCTGGAAGGTGGTTCGGTCGGGCGGGCGATCGCCCCCGCGGGCGCGTCGACCGGATCGGGTGAGGCGCTCGATCTTCGTGACGGTGGCACCACCTTCGGCGGCTACGACGTAACCAGGGCGGTTGCTAACGTGAACATCGTCATTGCCCATGCGGTCGCCGGCCTGGATGCGACCGATCAGGAGGCCTTGGATGAACGTCTAATCGAGCTGGACGGAACACGGAACAAGACCCGTCTTGGCGGAAACGCCATCCTGTCGGTTTCGATGGCTGTCGCGCATGCCGCCGCCGCAGCCTCTGGACAACCCTTGTACCACTACCTGGGGGGCGCCGGTGCCACCCTTATCCCGCTGCCGCAGATCCAGATTTTTGGCGGCGGCGTCCATGCCGGCCGGCGGGTCGATATTCAGGATTTCATGGTGATGTGCCCGGCAGCCGAGACCTTTGCGCAGGCGCTGGATTGGACAGCCGAGGTCTACCGAGCGGCTGGCCAGTTGATGGAGGCCCGGGGAACCTTGGCGGGGGTTGCGGATGAAGGCGGCTGGTGGCCTGCTTTCTCGACCAATGAACAGGCGCTGGACACTCTAGTCGCCGCGATTGAAAAAGCCGGTTTGCGGCCCGGAGAGCAAGTTGGCATCGCGTTGGATGTCGCTGCCTCTGCGTTCTGCGCCAACGGCCGCTACAAACTGGCGCTGGAGGCCAGGGAATTGACGACCGAGGGCCTGGTCGAGTTGCTGGTTGGCTGGGTGGGAAAATACCCGATCCTGTCGGTTGAAGATCCTTTGGCGGAAGACGACTTCGATGGGTTCGCGGCCTTCACCCGCGCCGTCGGCAACACGATACAAGTTGTCGGCGATGACCTTCTGGTCAGCGACGCCGATCGACTACGGGATGCCGCGGCCAAAGGGGCAGCCAACGCCGTGCTGCTTAAACCTAACCAACGAGGCACTCTGACCGAGACGCTTGACGCGCGGCGGGCAGCATCAGACTGTGGTTACCGCACGATTGTTTCAGCTCGGTCTGGAGAGACGGAGGACGTGACGATCGCCCATCTCGCCGTCGGCTGGGGTTCGGGGCAGCTAAAGGTGGGTAGCTTCGCTCGTGGCGAGCGAACGGCCAAATGGAATGAGGTGTTGCGGATCGAGGAAGCCTTGGGCGGGAAAGCGCGCTTCGCCGGTGGGTTGCCCTTGGGTCGGCATCGGGGCTAGCTCCGGACAGGGAGATTTTCCACCAAGGATGATTTTACCAGAGATTAAAGCCACTGACGCGCCTGCGGCACTGCCAAGCCCTTCAGCCGGACCTACAGTGCTTTACTGAAACGGCCCTGAAATACGGATATTGGTTGGGCAATCCTGAATAAAATGCGGCTGTAGGTATTGCTCTTTAGTTTGATCGCGACGGCTGGTTGAAGAATTTGGTTTCAGAAAGTGCTGGTGGGACGTCTCACCGTGGAATTGAAGCGGCTATCCAGCAACAACAAATATCGGCATCCGGGCCAGTTTGGGGTTTGATCAACCAGATCGCGACCTGTTTCCGCTTTCGAAGCTCCAAGCTGTAACGTTGTCCCGAGTTGGTCGTTCGCCTCGTGAAAGCTTGCCTCAGGCGCTGAAGCGCGCGCGGTAGTCCTGCGGGGTGGCTGCCAGCAGGCGCAGGAAGCTGCGGCGCATGGTCTCCTCGGAGCCGAAGCCGCACCGCTGGGAGATCCGTTTGACCGGGAGGCGTGACTCCGACAGCAGACGCCGAGCGGCCTCCAGCCTCAGGCGCTCGACGGCGCGGGCGGGGGTGAGGCCGGTTGCCGCGGCATAGTGGCGGCTGAAGCTGCGTTCACTCATGCCGGCGTGGCCGGCCATGACCGGAAGCGAGATGTCGTCGGCCAGATGGGCGTTGATCCAGTCATGCAGCGGGCCGAACCGGTCCTCGGCCGCCTGCAGCGACAGTGCCGCGCTGAACTGCGCCTGTCCGCCGGGGCGCTTGAGGAAGACCACCAGATAGCGCGCCACCGCCAACGCGAGGCCGCGGCCGAGGTCCTGTTCCACCAGCGCCAGTGCCAGATCGATGCCGGCGGTGACGCCGGCCGAGGTCCAGATCGGGCCGTCGCGCACGAAGATCGGGTCGGCCTCGACCCGCACCGCGGGGAAGCGCCGGGCAAGTTCGGCACAGAACGACCAGTGGGTTGCCGCGCGCCGGCCATCCAGCACGCCCGACGCCGCCAGCAGGACCGCGCCGGTGCAGACCGAGGCGACACGGCGGGCCTGCGCGGCGCGCTGTCGCACCCAGTCGACCAGCACCGGGTCCGCGGCCGCGGCCTCCACGCCCGGGCCGCCGGCCACCATCAGGGTATCCACCGCGGCGCCGATCGGCGGCAGCGGGATCGCCATAAGCCCGAGCCCGGCGGAGGCGGTTATGCTGGCGGTGGTTCCGGGGGCGAGCTGGGCGACGACCTGGAGGGCATAGGGCGGGCCTCCGCCTGCCTGGACGACGAGATCGTTGGCGGAAGCGAACACCTGAAGCGGCCCGGTGACATCGAGCAGTTGCACCGAGGGGAAGGCCAGCACTTCGATGACGCGGAGCGGATCTGGCGCAGAGCGAGGGGTATTTGGCATTTCCGCCAGAGTGTGTACGGCTAGGTTTGGCTTGTCCATCTGATCCCGTTCGGCGCTGCGCCGATCAGTATAGGAGTTCACTTTTCGCCCGCCGCCCGCTTCCTCGCGGGCTTGGTCCCCTCGCCCGCCTGCCCGGCGCGCATCCAGTCAACGCATGCTCCGCCCGATAGTACCTACAACCTCCGCACGGGAGACGTTCATGATCGCGCACGAGACCCACCTGCAAATTGGCTCGCTGCTGTTCGAGGGCCTGGATCAGATCGATCTGACCGGACCGTTCGAGGTGCTGTCGCGCATTCCGAACTCGACCTATCGCCTCTACGGCAAGACGGCTGAACCGGTGCGGGACACGAAGGGTTTGCGGCTGGCACCGGATGCGGTGCTGGCGGATGCCCCGCCGCTGGATGTGCTGCATGTGCCGGGCGGGTTCGGCCAGGAGGCGCTGATGGAGGATGCCGAGGTGCTGGAGTGGATCCGGCGGCAGGCGGGGGGCGCGCGCAGCGTGTTCTCGGTCTGCACCGGCGCCCTGCTGTGCGGCGCGGCCGGGCTGCTGAAGGGCCGCAGGGCGACGACGCACTGGGCGTCGTTCCACCTGCTGCCGTTCTTCGGCGCGATCCCGGTCAACCAACGGGTGGTGGTGGACGGCAGCTGGGTGTTCGCCGCCGGGGTCACCGCGGGGATCGACGGCGCGTTGCGGCTGGCGGCGGAACTGCGCGGCGATGCGGCCGCCCAGGCGATCCAGCTTCACATGGTCTATGCGCCGGAGCCGCCATTTGACAGCGGCACGCCGGAGACCGCGCCGGCGGCGATCCTGCAGCAGGCGCGGCAATCCGTCGCCGCCATCACGGCGCAGCGGGAGGCGACGGCGCGGCGTGTGGCCGCCCGTCTGGGCGTCGCGGTGGCTGAACAGGTCTGAGGTCGCTGCGGGCGGCCGATCGATCGGCCGTGGGAGTTTGGCGAGAAACGAGGGGTAAACGGCGCTTCCGCCGCCGCCTGCTTTTCCATCTTGTGTTTGGTGATGCCGGGCGGCGGGGGTTCACGCCAGCCGTCGCGGTACCCCTCCCGGTGTTTGCCGGCCGTCTGTTTTCGCGCAAGGAGCCCTTCCATGGATCTGACCCATATCACTGCGTTTACCGCTGCGATGCAGCGCAAGGATCTGCCGGCGATGCTTGCTCACATGGCTGACGACGTCGTCCTGAACACGCCGCTCGCCGCCGAACCGGTCAGGGGCAAGGCGGCCATCCAGACGGTGGTGGAGGCGCTGCTGGGCGTGGTCGACAGCTTCGACTTCCAGGAGATCATGCAGGGTCCGCGGCACGTGTCCTCGTTCTTCCGGCTCACGGTCGGGCCGAACGCGCTGGACGGCATGGATTACTGGCGGCTGAACGATGCCGGGCTGATCCAGGAGATGACGGTGCTGTGGCGTCCGCTGCCGGCGATCGTCGCGGTGCAGACCAAGTTGGCGGGGGGTGGGCCGGCGTGAGCTGAACGCAGGGCGGGACCGTAGCTTCGGGGTGGCTGCTTCTGCCTCGGGGGCGCGTCGAGGTTAGTTCAGCCTCGGACGGTCGCGCTCGAATGGCCGCAGATCCAGGTCAGACGCGCCGCCGACAAAGAGTTTGAAGCGTGCCAAGGGCCGGACCTTCACGGTAGATCGTAGAGACTGAACGTCACGTCGTCACCGTCGATATCGACCTCAAGGACGCGATTGATTAACTCCCCGAAGCGCGCTAGCTCATCGAGCGCACCGCGGAACAGCTGCCGCTGCACGGCGCGGTTGACGTTCGGGATGATAATGACCAAGCCGGCATGAAGCGGCTGCTTTCCCATAGAGCCCGCGGAAATCGCTGGCGTTGTTGGTGACCAGCACAAAGTCCCTTTCGGTGGCATGGCGCAGGACGTTCCAGTCCTTCCATCCCGCCTTACCGACGCGGGCAACGTGCTGAGCTTCGTGTCCCGCCCGGCTGGCGATCAAAACCAGATCGATGCTCAAGCACTCATCGATCAGAAACCTCATTCCATGTCGATCGTCGCCAGCCTCCGCCGCGTGCTCCGTATGGGCGGATGATCGTACCACGGTTGCGTCCGACGTCGCCCGCGTAGCGGATAGGCCGCCGCATAGATCGGGGCCAGACGGACCAATTCAGTCGTCAGGCGCGGATGGTCATGCAGCAGCGCCGCATCGGTCTGGCCTTGCCCGAGCAGTGCCGCGATCAGGTGCACGGGCACGCGCGTGCCGCGGAATACGGGATCACCGCCCATGATATCGGGATCGCTGATAACCGCATCGCGGGCGCGACGCAGCGTGCGCAGCGCGGTTGCCAGTTCCCGCCGCGGCTCACGCGGATCGATCACCAGAAATCCACCTTCCAGGGACACCCGGTCGCGCGGCGCGGCAGCCAATGTATCGAACACCTCGCGGCGCGCTTCCGGCACAAGGCGGTCGATCAGCCGGCGCTCCAGCGTCAGGGACATCAAGGCGCGCAAATCCAGCAGTCGGGTGGCATACCCGGCGCGGCTTCCAGCCACGGTCGATATGGTCTTTCTGTCGATGGCGTTGTTAACAGCTTTGACCGACAGCCGCGTCAGAACGGCTGCCTCGGTCGGCGTGAATAGGGGATTCTCATGGACCTGCATCGGACAACCATAATATTTCTTTGCTCAGAGAATATATTAGTTCTTGCATGAGGCGAAGGATTTCTTCCGTCGTGACGCAGCTGGAAGATTCACGTCCGAGGTGGTTCAACCTCATACAGTCGCGCTAATTCCCTTTGCTGGTCCAACCTCACACAATCGCGCTCTATCGCCGGATCGCCATGACGATCCGGTTGGTGTTGGTGCCGCCGATGTTGTTGTTCACGCCCCAGCAGTTCGCGGTCTTGGTGAATGCCTGCTGGTTCACCATCACGCCCAGAAGGTCGAAGGGCAGCCCGGCGATGGCGGCGGCGACATGGCGTTCCAGTAGCACCTTGCCGCCGCGCACCTCACCGACCTCGAATGCCACGAGACCGCCCGGGCGGACGACGCGGGCAAACTCCTGGAAGCCGCGGCGGACGAAGCCCTCCCACGCCGACAGGTCGCGATGCCGGTCGATCCGCACCGCCGTCGGGTCGATGCCGGCGAACCAGCAGCGCAGCCAGTTGTCGCCCTCATAATCCACGACATCGAGAAACGGCGGCGAGGTGACGATCAGGTCCACCGACCCATCGGCCAGGCCCGGCGTGCGGTCGGCGGGGCCGGTCAGCAGGGTCGGCGGCGGATGCGGCGGCGGTGGCCCGTCGGCCAGCAGGCTGAGGGTCTTTTTCAGGATGATCGCCTTCACGTCGCGCTCGGGCGGCGTCTGGCCGCGCGCCGCGTTGATCCGGCGTTGGGATGCAGCCGAGACGGCCTGGTTCGGCGGCAAGGTATAGACCGAGAAGAAGCCGGGCGAATGGCCGGTCAGCCGGTTGATCGCCACCATGCGGATCCAGGCGTCCACCGGGTCGAGCGCACCGCCCTGCCCCAGCAGCCAGCCGCGCAAGGCGCTGATCTGGCGCAGCGTGCCAGGGTGATAGAACGCCAGCAGGTCAGCGTCCGCCGGAGTGGGGACGGCCGGGTTCGGGCCGGTGGGATCGGGGGCGGGCGGATCGGGGGCAGGTGGATCGGGGGCATGCGCGGACAGGTCGATCGCGGCCAGTCTGGCTGCCACCGCCGCGACCGGTGGTGGATCGAGGCGCGGCGCGCACAGGATCGCGCTCAGCGGATTGACGTCGTTGGCGGCGGGGGTCCGTCGCATGAGGGCGGCCTGGACGGCGGTGGTGCCGCGGCCGGAATAGGGATCGAACACCCGGTCGCCCGGGTCGGTGACGCGATCAATAAAAAACGCCGGCAGTTGCGCCTTGAAGCAGGCTCGGTAGCTGATTTCGTGGAGGCTGTGCCCGCGTCGCTGCCCGGCGGTCCAGAACGCGTTGACGAAGTAGCGCAGGCCGGCCTGTTCGAAGGTCGCGGTCGGCGCGCCGTCAAAGGTGAACCGACACAACGCGGTGAGAAGATCCTGCGAGCGGAGCGACACCGGCGCAGCCTCGGCCCGGACCCGGGCAGGCCGCGCCGGGGCGGTCACCGCAGGAATGGGGTGCGCGACGGTGGTCACCGCAGGAACGGGTTGCCGGCTTTCTCGGCGCCGATCGTCGAGCCGGGCCCATGGCCGCACAGGAACGCGATATCATTACCGAGCGGCAACAGCTTGGTCTTGATCGCGTCGATCAGGGCGGCGTGGTCGCCGTAGGGGAAGTCGGTGCGCCCGACCGAACCCTGGAACAGCACGTCGCCCACCAGTGCGAATCGCGCCGCCCGGTTGACGAAGACCAGGGAGCCTGGGGTGTGCCCGGGACAGTGCAGCACATCGAAGCGATGCGGCCCCAGGGTCAGCGTGTCACCCTCCTGCATCCAGCGGTCGGGGGTGACGTCGCTGGCCTCGAACCCATAGGCGGCGGCCTGTTCGGCAAGAGCGCTCAGCAGGAACCGGTCACGCAGGTCGGGTCCCTCGATCGGGATCTTGTCGCCGGCGCGGGCCTGCAGCGCATCGCGCAGCGCCGCCGCGCCGCCCGCGTGATCCAGATGGCCATGGGTCAGCACGATCTTTTCGATCCGCGCGCCGGCCTGGTCGATGCCGGCCAGGATCTTGTCCACGTCGCCGCCGGGATCGACCACCATGCCGAGCCGGGTGGCATCGTCCCAGAGGATCGCGCAGTTCTGCTGGAACGGAGTGACGGGCACGATCGCGCCGCGCAGCGCACTCATGCGCGTTGGTTTGGCATGGCAGGTCGCTCGCGCGGAGGTTTGGGTGGGCCGAAAGGCCGGGACATGGAGGCTGTTGTGGCTTCAGGCATAATCGCAGTCTAACGCCCGGGCCGTGGTTTGGCATGGCGATTCTTTCGCTGCCCACGCTTTGGTCGTGCGATGGGCGCTTGGGTCGTTCGCTGGGTGCTTTGGTCTTTCACGGCGCGTGGGTGTGCGTCGGTTTTTCACCGCAGGCGCGGGAGGTCCGCGCGCGATCGGGACAGGATCGTCGGGGCAGCTAGGTCACTGGGTTCGCGCATGACGGCGAAACAGCTCCTGCACCGCCTGCCGCCGGATCTTGCCGGTGTCCGTTCGCGGGAACAGCGGCAGCATCAGCAGCTGGAAATGGGCAATCCGTGACTGAATGATCGGCATGACCAGCCGGCTGAGGTCAGCCGGGCGAACACCGGGTTCGGTCTCGATCGCCACCAGCATGATCCGGATTTCCAGGTAATCGTCGATGCTGGTGACCAGCGCATCGGATATGCCGTTGATCGCCTTCAGACGCTGCTCGATCGGGCCGGGTGCGACCTTCAATCCGCCGATATTCAACATCTCGTCGTCACGGCCAAGCACCACGAGGGTGTCGTCGGAGGGCTGGAAGCCGACATCGCTGGTGCGGAACCAGCCGTCGACGAATGCCGTCCGTGAAAGCTGGGGGGCGTTGATGTAGCCGTCCGTCATGGTATCGGTCTTGACCCATATCACGCCGGGACGACCGTTCGGTTCAGGCCGGCCGCCTGGGTCAACGATCCTGATGCTGACGCCCGGAAACAGGGTGCCGACATTATCCTCATCGACCAGGGACACCCGGTTCGTTTCGTTTGAGCTATAGGTGACCACGATGTGCTGGGTGAGTTTGGACCGCGCCTCCTGCCTGAGGCGCGGCGGGACGGCGGCGCCGATGACTTCGAGGTAGAGCGCGAACGGCCCGCGGCCGTGCGGGGCGGCTCGAACGAAACGGTCGAAGTCACCGGCCACGAACATCGCGAAGTTGCCGATGCCAGCGGTGATCAGATCCCACAGGACGTCGCCTCCGGTCAGGTGGATCGTGCCACCGAGCTGCAGGGTCAGCAGCGCGCGTGCGTGAGAGGCGCGCACGCCAAAGTTATACAAGCACAGATAGTCGGGGTGCGCCTTGACCCAGACCGGGGCGTGCAACAGGACCTTCTGGATCACGCGCTGCTGCACACGCTGCGTCATGCCCATGACCTTGGCCACGCCGGTGGTTCCGGACGACTTGATCAGGCGAACAACGGCCTGGGGTTCGGGTTGACCTTCAAGTTCGTCCAGGCAGCCGTCCCGCGGCGGCCGCGCCAGGATCCGCGAGAGCCAGTCCGTCGGCATGGTCAGCAGCTTGGCGGGCGGCATGCCTGGCGGCGGCCGCGACATGATGATCCTGTCGCACAGCTGATCCATGCGATCCGGCGGTTCGAGCTCCGCCGCGATCAGGGTCATGGTGGTGACGCCCATGGCCTCCGCCGCCAGCACGACCAGCAGGTGAAGATAGCGATCGCCGGCCTCGACGCCGAGGATCTGGCCAGGTCTGATGCCGGTCGCGGTTAGGTCATCCCTGGCCGCCAGCACGTGCGCGGCGAGGCTGCGGTAGGACAGGCCGACACCGCGGTGCATGACGGCGATCGCGTCGGGAAGCTGACGCGCGTGATGAGCGATGCTCTGACAGGTCGAGCGATCGTTGCTGTCGCAGATTAGTGGGTCTGGGCTTTGTGGGTCTGGCTGCACGCGGGCAACCTGCCGCGATTCGGGTGTTCGTTCCACCGGAATGTGATGACGTCGGGACGATTCCGCATTGCCGGCGGCCACGCGTGGGCCGGCAGGCCAGCGAACGATAGCTTCAGGTCGAGGCAATCACACGTTGATGCCCGTTGTTTGAGAGGCAATCGACGTCCGAGATTGGTTCAACCTTGGACGATCACGCTCCCGTTGTTTGAGAGGGCGATTTATGTTGAGGTTGGTTCGACCTCGGACGATCGCGCTTTAGAGCATTTTCAGCCTGACCGTGCAGACCGAAAATGCTCTATCCCTTTGTTTGATCGGATGATTCACACGCTTTGAACGTTCCGCTCAGCGTGATCATGCTCTAATGCAGTTTCGGCGATTTCAGGAAGCTTATGCGATCCGCCGACCGTACTGAGACACGTTTCGGGGAGCCGTCGCGCTCCAGTCGCAGCCGCACCTCGGCGCCGGCGCTGCCGGATGACCAGACGCGGCGCCACAGCCCGGCGAGGTCGGGGATCTCCTCGTCGTTGACGGTCAGGATCTTGTCCCCTGCCCGCACCCCCGCCTGCTCCGCCGGACCGTTATCGGCGAGGCCACCGACCACCAGGGTTTCGTCCGACTCGGTGGCGTACATGCCAAGCCAGGGGCGTGCGGGGCGGTTGACCCGGCCGTAGCTGAGCAGGTCTTCCATGATCGGTGCCAGCAGGCCGATCGGCACGACCATGTTCATGTCCAGCCGCCGGCCCTTGCCGTCGCCCTGCTGCAGGATCAGCGAACCAACGCCCATCAGCTTGCCGTCGGCGCCGATCAGGCCACAGCCGCCCCAGAACGGGTGCGCCGGCGCGGTAAACAGGGCGTCATCCAGGACATACTCCCAGTATCCGGCGAATTCCTGCCGGCCGACGATGCGACTTTCGATCGAATGATGCCGACCGCCGCCGGCCGCCAGCACCGCCTGGTCGCCGACCTTCAGGCTGTCGGAATCGCCGAGCTCCAGCACCGGGACGTCGAGTTTGCCGAGCGCCTGCACCAGGCCGAAGCCGCTGTCCTGGTCATAAGCCAGGGCATGACCCGGCACCGCCTGACCATCATTCGAGGTGATCCATAACGTCTCGGCTTCCGTCACCAGATAGCCGATCGTCGCGATCAGCCCGGTGCCCTTGATCACCACGCCGCTTCCCGCCCGTTCGGTGCCCAACGTGTTGGCGGTGAAGGCGTCGGCCGGGACATAGGATTTCAGGCTGACGACGGCTTTCAGCGCACGCTCGAGATCGAACGAGTAGTCCGTCGGATCGGGCTGCAGATTGGACGGGATTTCCCAGTCGTCTTTCTTCATGCCTCGGCGTCTTCCCTGGTTCGGGCGGCCCTTCGGTGGCGTATCGGTCATAGCCGCATTATATCGGACCTTTTGCAGCAGCCGACAATGCCGACCACCTGAAATGAAGCCTAATACAGCTCGGCACGTGCGCCGACCTGTATTAGAGTCATATTTCGCGCGCCGCCCCCTTACTCGCGTGCTCGCCCGCCCGCCAACCCGGCGCGCATACCGGTCAACGCATGCGTTGCTCGCTATAATCAACTCCCGCCCGGTTTGCGATTGGCGGCCAGTTCGTCCGGCGACAGCTGGAAGCCGGTGATGATGTCATAGGCCGCGCCGGAGCTGTTCGGCCTGACCGGCAGGTCCAGGTTGATCTCCGGGCTGGTCAGGGTCAACCGCTCCACATTGGGGGGAAACGTCAGATGCACCGGGAACACCTGTTTGTCCCGCACCGTGTCACCTTTGGTCACCGCCAGGAACACCGGCACATCGGCTTGGCGCCCGCGCATCGCCGGGCCGCGCCGGACCGAGATCGAGACCGTGACCTTGGCGGGCAGCATGGACGGATCATCGCCGGCCTGGCAACTGCCGTGTACGGCGACCACGCGCGCCTGCAGGATCAGGTCGGTCACATCATGCGCCGGGCCGGCGCCGGCGTAGCGGGTCATGTCCGCCAGGGTCGGGATCAAGCGGGCGGTCGGGCAGGCTGGCGCGAAGGTGTTGCGGGCCGGCCCGCAACCGGCCAGCAGTGACAGCAACAGGACCGGTGCGGACCGGCGAACGGCGGACGGCGAACCAAGGAACATCAAACACTCCGCGCGGCCGGAAGAAGCCAGGGCTGCTCCCGTTGGGGCCGCCATTGTGCCGCCCACCGCCCAGGCGGGCAATGCGGGTGGCCCCACGGCGGGCGATGCGGGTGGTTCGGCACGGCCAACACCGGGCAAAGCGGTGGGAGGATGGCGCGAACGGCGGCCAGCCTCCGCGATCGGAGACTACAGGGCGGCGCGTAGATACGGGCTGGGAAGGTCGGGTTTCACCCCCAGCGCCTTGGCAGCACGAATCGGCCACGCCGGATCAGCCAACAAGGCCCGCGCCAGCAGCACCACGTCGGCTCGGCCATTGGCCACGATCTCGGCGGCATGGGTGGGTTCGGTGATCAGGCCGACCGCGCCGGTGGCGATGCCGGCCTGTTCGCGGATCGCCTCGGCGAACGGAACCTGGTAGCCCGGATACAGCGATGGGATGGCCTGGGCATGCGATATCCCGCCGGAAGAGCAGTCAATCAGGTCGACCTGACCTGTCGCGGCCAACTTGCGGGAGACGGCGACGGTGTCGGCGATGGTCAGGCCACCGGCGATCCAGTCGGAGCAGGACAGGCGCACCCACAACGGCAGATCGGACGGCCATTCGCCGCGGATGGCCTCGATCACCTCCAACAGGAAGCGCGAGCGGCCGGCGAGATCGCCGCCGTAGCCGTCATTGCGGTGGTTGGCGATTGGCGACAGGAATTCGTGCGCCAGGTAGCCGTGCGCGGCATGCACTTCGGCGATCTTGAACCCGGCCTGGCGGGCCATCCGGGCGGTGGCGGCGAACTCGTTCACGATGTCGCCGATCTCACTGGCCGATAACGCATGCGGGTCGGTAGCGCCGGGGACCGATGGCAAAGCGCTGGGGGCGAGCGGCACCCATCCGCCGTCCTGCACCGGGATCGGCTTGCCGCCTTCCCATGGCACGCGCGACGAGGCTTTGCGGCCGGCATGGGCGATCTGGATGGCGGGCACCGATCCGCATTGGATGATCACCTTGGCCAGCCGGGTCAGCAGCGCCTGATGCTGAGGGGTATAAAGGCCCAGGCAATGCGGCGTGATCCGGCCGACGGCGGACACGTGGGTGGCCTCGGTGAAGACGATCCCGGCACCGCCGGCCGCGCGGGCGCCGAGGTGCTGGACATGCCAGTCGTCGCCCAGGCCGTCGTTGGCGCTGTACTGGCACATCGGGGCGACCACGATGCGGTTGTGGGCGGTGACCGAGCGAAAGCTGACCGGCTGGAACAGCAGTGGCGTTGACATGCTGGAGAGTATCCGGATGGAGGGGTCGGACCCGGGGGATAGGTCGAAAGAGGGGGTGGATCGGAGCCCGGGAGATTGGGGTCTTGGGCGCGGCTGCGCTGGCGGTGCATATAGCGTATCGCACCGCATCGGAAATGGGGGCGCGAGCGTGAACATCCTGTCGATCCAATCCTGGGTGTCCTATGGCCATGTCGGCAATGCCAGCGCGGTGTTCCCGCTGCAGCGGCTGGGGGCGGAGGTCTGGGCGATCAATACCGTCCAGTTCTCGAACCACACAGGATATGGGGACTGGCAAGGCGAGGTTTATTCCGGCCAATCGGTGCGCGATCTGGTAGACGGGATCGCCGCTCGGAATGCGTTCCGCCGGTGCGATGCGGTGCTGTCCGGCTATGTCGGTGGGGCGGATATCGGGGATGCGATCCTGCATGCGGTGGCGACCGCGCGGCGGGCCAACCCGGCTGCGCTGTATTGCTGCGATCCGGTCATTGGCGATACCGACACCGGCGTCTATGTCCGCGCGGGTATCGAGGATCTGCTGCGGACGCAGGCGTTGCCGGCGGCGGATATCGCCACACCGAACCGCTTTGAGATCGAGCGGCTGACCGGGCTGGACTGCGCGACCCTGCAGGGCGCGAAACAGGCGGTGCTGCGGCTGCGATCGATGCTGCGTGCCGGCGGTCCGGCCTGTGTGCTGTTGACCAGCCTTCAGACCGACGCGACACCGGCGGGACATATCGACATGATGACGTTCGAGGCCGGGTCGTTCCATTTGCTCCGGACACCTCGGCTGGGGCTGACGGTGAACGGCGCCGGCGATGCGACCGCCGCGCTGTTCCTGTTCCACCGGTTGCGGACCGGCAGCGCGGTAGCCGCGCTGGAAGCCGCCGGGTCGTCGATCCATGGGCTGCTGCGGCAGACCCAGGCGGCCGGGTCGCGGGAGATCCTGCTGGTGGCGGCGCAAGACGAGTTCGTGTCGCCCCGGCAGGTGTTTCGGGCGACCGAATGTTGACGTCGGCAGGTCGCGACCCGGCGGCTGCCACGGGCGGCGGCCAGCGGCTGTTCGCGGGGATGCCGCGCCAAGGATCCTAGCGCGTGATAGCTTCAGGTTGAAGCAACCACGCGCTAGTTCCCTTTGTTTGAGAGGGCGATTCACGTCCGAGGCTGGTTCAACCTCAAACGATCGCGCTCCAGTTCCAGCGCGGCCTCAGCGGGGCCATTCGCTGATGCGTTCGGAAGGACGTGTGGTGTCGGAGAGATGACCGCGGTTATCCGCGTATCCGACACGGCATTGACGCCCGTGGTCGCCAGCGGGCACGCGATGGAGCTTGATGTTGACCTGCAAGAGCAGGCTAACGATCGTCGGTCCATGCGTGCTGTTTTGGTGAGTCGCCGCTGGCCAACGCGGCGCGCAATGCCGCCGGCCCGCGATCCAGGTGAAGGCCCCGGGTCACGACCGGCACGATCATGGTCTCCGCGTTACTTCGCGTGCGTCTTCGTCTTCGCCCGCAGTTTGGGCTCGGCTGATCGTTCGTCATCGGGATTGACTGGCGCAGGCGGCATGCCACCCGCCGGCTTCGGATCCGCGACATAGTCAAAGTCGGGCGCCTCGTTCCACGGCCCGCGGGCATCCGCGCCCTGCGACAGGTTGAAGACCAGCTTGACGGTATCGTCGGGCGGGATGTTGCCGAACATCGGATCGTCGAGCTTGCCCATGGCATCGAGCGCCTTCATGAACATCCTGGCATGGGTGATTTCACGCGTCAGCAGATGCACGAGGGTCTTCTTGGTGCCCTCGTCCTCACAGACCTTGATCAACGCCTCATAGGTCTGCCGAGCGCCGGCTTCGGCGGCGATATTGGCGCGCAGATCCCGCACGACATTGCCGCCTTCGTTGATATACGCCGCGGTCCAGCAACTGCCCTGGCTGTCGAGGAAATGCGGACCGCCACCCTTCAGATGAAACAGCGGCGCATCCTGCACCTTGGTCTGGTCGATCTTGCTGGTGTGCTGGGCGATCAGCTTGCCGACCATTTCGAGATGGCCGAACTCCTCGATGGCGATGTCCTGCAACATGTCGCGGATGGCGGCATCCTCGACATGGAACGATTGCACCCAGTATTGCAGAGCGGCGGTCAACTCACCGGTGGCGCCGCCGAACTGCTCGAGCAGGAAAGTGCCGAATTTGGCGTCTGGCTTGCCGACGTTGACCGGCTGGATTAGCTCTTTGCGGTGTAGGAACATTGTGCGTCCTGGCTGTGGGGTGTTGGCGGTTGTCGAATTGGCCTACCCAGTGGGCTTACCCAGACGGATGCTTCGCGGCATCGCGTGGTCAAGGTGACCGATACTAGACGGGAGTCTAACCGAAGCCATGGAGCCTGGTTTCATCGGCGATGGTCTTGATCCGCGGCGTGAACGCGAGGAGCGCGCGCCGGTGTCGCGGCGGTTGCGGAGAATTGAAGGCCAGGTGCCCGGCCCGCGGCAGAGGCCGGAAGAGGATCGCGACTGTCCTGATGACGGGCCGCGGGCTAATGCGACTTCGGCAGCGGTGCGGGCAGTGGCGCTGACGATCATGGCGCCGCACCGGACCGCCGGCCTTGAGGTCGCGATCGAAGCGCGGGACGTGCCGGCGGGGCGGCACGTGGCGAGGCTGGGCGCGGCGATGCGGCAATAGCATGCGGCGTAGCGGGCGGGCGCCGCGGATCGGCGGTCGGGGCGCGATGGCGTGAAGATCGCCACGTTCAACATCAACAACGTCAATCGGCGGCTGCCCAATCTGCTGTCGTGGCTCCAGGCTGCCAGACCCGACGTCGTTTGCCTGCAAGAGCTGAAAAGCGCCGACCGGGATTTCCCGCAAGAGGCGCTTCTCGGGGCCGGCTACCACGGCGTGTGGCGGGGCGAGCCGACATGGAACGGCGTTGCCATCCTGGCGCGCGATACCGAGCCGGTCGTCACCCGAAGATCGCTGCCCGGCGACCCCGGCGACAAGCAAAGCCGGTACATCGAGGCGGCGGTGAACGGCATTCTGATCGGCTGCCTCTATCTGCCGAACGGCAATCCGCAGCCGGGGGCCAAGTTCAAGTACAAGCTGGCGTGGTTCGAGCGGCTGATCGCGCACGCCGCCGAGCTGATCGCGACCGGGCTGCCGGTGGTGCTGGCGGGGGACTACAACGTGGTTCCCACCGAAGCGGACATCTATCCGTCGAGGTCCTGGGCCAAGGACGCGCTGGTACAGCCGCAGAGCCGGACGGCGTTTCGCCGGCTGCTGCAGCAGGGCTGGACCGACGCGATCCGCAGCCGCCATCCCAGCGGATCGATCTACACGTTCTGGGACTACAAGCGCGATCGCTGGGCGCGCGATGCGGGGCTGCGGCTCGATCATCTGCTGCTGAGCCCGCCGGTCGCCGAGCGGCTGACCGATGCCGGCGTCGATCGCGCGGTTCGCGGTGCGACCGGTGCAAGCGATCACGCGCCGGCCTGGGTCGAGCTTGACGGGGCTCGCCGCCGCGGGCGACAGCGGTCAGCGCCGCCGCGGGGTTCGGAGCGGGCGCGCAAGCCTGCCGCCACCCAAAGCCGCGGCGGCGGCCGCGGCGAGGGCCGGGACGCCCCGGAGCAAGGCGCCCGGAGTAGCGCACGCGGAGCAGCGCGCCGGGAGTAGCGCGCCGGGAGCCGGACGGTGAGACAGCAACCCGAAGCAAAGAGAACAAAGCAGCACATCAATTATGCTTTGATCCAGGAAGGCGTTCTCACTGAATTGTGTGTACGCCCAAGAACAGGATAGTCCGGCGGCAATCCGCAACGATGCGAGACAGTTAAACCGCACTGTTCATCCAAAATATTCGTCGCCGGTCGAGGAACCGGAATGACCTGTTCTCGCTACCCGCTGACGTCGACCGACGGCGACATTAGCTTGCACCCATGGTATCCGACGTCCCAGCTCATGATTTGATAGGGTTCGACAATGTCACCCTGAAGGGCGACCCCGTGATTCGGGCGATCGCCGTGCTGCGTCTGGCGCGGCATCAGGTTCGGCTGGCGCTGCAGGACGCGATCAGCGGGCGCATGGAAGCGGCGCTGTCGGATATCGAAGACGAACTCGCGGTGCATCTCGGGCGGATCGATGACGCGGCGGACGATGACGTCGCCGAAGCGGAAGCCAGCGGCGCGGCGCAGGCAAGGCGCCAGGCGTGGCTGCCGCTGAGGGCGGCCTAGATGGCACAGCGACCGATCTGGCGGGGTCATCTGCGTCTGGCGCTGGTATCCTGTCCGATCGCTCTCTACAGCGCCAAGCACGACCGCGGGACGATCCGCTTTCATCTGATCAACCCGCAAACCGGCAACCGCATCCAGATGGTCACGCAGGATGCCGAGACGGAACAGAAGCTGTCGCGGCGGGATCTGGTGAAGGGCTACGAGTTCAAGAAGAACACCTATTTGCTGCTGACCGATGAGGACTTCGAGAGCGTCAAGGTCGAGAGCTCCGAGGTGATGACGGTCGAGAAGTTCGTCGAAGCGGATTCGATCGATCCGATCTATTACGATACCAGCTATTTCGTCGCGCCGGACGGGCATGCGGGCCGTGACGTGTATGCGGTGCTGCTGGAAGCCATCGAGAAGACCGGCCGCATCGCATTGTCGCGCCTGGTCATCGGGCAGCGGGAGCGGACGATCGCGCTGCGTCCGATGGCGGGGGGCCTGGCGGCGCATACGCTGCACGAGCAGCGCGACATCAACGACGCGAAGGCGGTGTTCGATGACGCGGCCGAGATCAAGACCGATGCCGAGATGGTCAAGCTGGCGACTCAGCTGATCGACCGGCAGACCAGCCGGTATAATCCCGCGGACATGGAAGACCGTTACGAGACCCGTTTGCGGGCGATGATCGATGCCAAGCTGAAGGGCGAGGGCGTCACCGAAGCGGTGGAGCCGGAGCCGGCCCACGGCAATGTGGTCGATCTGATGGCGGCGCTGCGCCGCAGCCTGGGCGAGGAAGAGGCCAAACCGGCGAAATCGCGGGCCGCGGCACCCAGCCCCAAGGCCACCAAAGCGACGGCCAAGGCGCCCCGCAAGCGCGCGTCGTAGTCTCCGATCGCAGCAGCGCGAGACACGAAGACGCCGCGACCCGGCGGCTCGCGCGGGTGCTTCGGACGAACAGCGACGTTTGGCACGTCCCTGTCTTCAACCCGTTGCCCGATCGGGCCGTTGTTCGATCGGGCGATTCGCCGCTTCGGCGAACCCGCCTTCGAGGGTCACGCTCCAGCCGGCCGCGGCACCCGGCGCTGGTGCTCGTCGGGGCTTTTCCGTTGGCCCAATTCGGACTAGCCATCTGGACCGCCATTCAACCGCAGGAGGTCAGGTTGGCCGCAATCTCGCGTTCGGATCGGGACCACCAGCGCCGGGTGCTGGATCATCAGGAGAAAAGCGCAGCGGCGCGGGCGGCGGCGCAGGGGAAGTCCGACCCGCAGCTGAAAATCCCGCTGATCGGCGAGGTGCGGCATCCCGGCGCGGCGCCCGCGGCGAAGCCGCCTCGCCCAAGGGGCAAGCGGGCAGCGGACAAGCCGCCGGCGCAGCCCAAACTGCTGCCGTGAGCGGTGGTTCGGCGGCATCATGATCGTGTGCCCCAGGGTCGCGGCCATGGCCTGATCGTTTCAAGTTGGCGTGATCCGTCGCCAGGTGGTGTGTTTGAGACGGCACCTCATGACTGCGGTCGGTGCAGCCTTTGACGGTCGGGCGCTGGCCGCGCTGATACCGTTACGTCGGCGGGCCGGTGGAGCGGATCGCCGGGGGGCGACCCGGTCGGCAACCGCGGTCAGCCTGATTGGTTTACATACGGAACATTACTACAGAGCTCTCATTGCGGTGTTCGATCATAAAAGGCTGGCAATGTTACCCACCGAACCGGTGGATAAGTCTGTAAACAAAATCTGCCTATGGCGGGCAAAAAGGCCTCCACCCCGGCCTTCCCCGCCATGACTAAAGTTTAGGCATCGTCACGAATTTTCGAAATCCCCCGCCGTCCGATTCGGTTCCGGTTCCATCCAATTATCGTTTAGATAACTATATCGAAATTGTAACTAGATGCCGCTCGGCCTTCAACGCCGCTCAGGAGTCGTACCGCCGTGGGATTACAATCGCCCAGGGGTCATACCGCCTAGGGTCACAATCGCCCTGGGGCAATCCGCTGGCTCCGGCGCCGATGGCGCGCGCGTTGCCCTGGACGGGTCCGTCGCTGCCGCGGCGGCGGGCCGCACAACGCTTCGAACCGCTCAATCGTTGCGATTACGGGTCACTGTTCGGCGAGATAGGCCATGGCCGCGTCAACACCGCCGCGGCCATGCGGAACGGCTTCAATTCGCAGTGACATCTCGACCGCGGCGAGCGCGCCCAACAGCATCGGCTCGTTCAGGTCGCCGAGGTGGCCGATGCGAAAGACCTGGCCGCCCAGCCGGCCCAATCCGCCGCCCAACGAGACGTTGAAGCGCTGGCGGGCGGTGGTGCGCAGGGCCTCGGCGTTGCAGCCCTCGGGCATCAGGACCGCGGTCACTGAATTGGACAGACGGTCGGGATTGAGGCCAAAGAGTTGCGGACCGTTGTTGCCGGCCCAGACCCGCACAGCGCGCCGGGTGGCCTCGGCCAGCCGAGCGTGCCGGGCGATGACGTTGTCGAGGCCTTCGTCGTCGAGCAGCCGGATGGATTCGCGCAGACCGTAGAGAATGTTTACCGGGACCGTGCCGATGAAGCTTTTTTGCGTGCGGTTCGCCATCATCGTCCAGTCGAAGTAAAACCGGTGCAGCTTGGCGGTCGCGTGCGCCTGCATGCCCTTGTCGGACACCCCGGTGAAGCTCATGCCGGTGGGCAGCATCAGGCCCTTCTGACTGCCGCCGACCACGCAGTCGATCTTCCAGTCGTCCATGCGGAATTCGAGCGAACCGAGTGAGGAGATGGTGTCGACCAGGAACAGCGCCGGATGAGCGGTGGTGTCCAGCGCCTCGCGGATCGCCGGCAGCGGCAGCATCATTCCGGTGGCGGTCTCGTTGTGCACCGCGCAGACCGCCTTGATGACGTGCGCGGTGTCGGCGGCGAGCACGCGGCGCAGATCGGCGATGTCGACGCCGCGGCGCCAATCGGCCTGCACCACCCTGACCTCCAACCCATGGCCGCGCGCCATGTTGGCCCATTCCTCGGAGAAGTAGCCGGACTCAAGCACCAGGATCGTGTCGCCGGGCGACAGCAGGTTGGTCAGACTGGCCTCCCACGCGCCATGGCCGGAGGCGTTGTACATGAACAGATGCTGTTCGGTGCGCAGGACACGTTTCACGCCGGCGAAGCCGGCCTGGTAAACCTCGGCGAACTCGGGGTCGTTGAAGTCGATGCTGCCTCGGTCCATCGCACGCAGCACGCTGTCGGGCATATTGGTCGGGCCGGGATTGGCGAAGAAGTGGCGGCCGCGGGGTTTGAGCATGGGAGCAATCCTACTAGCTTTCTGTCGAGATGGCTTATAGAGCAAACCGCGATCTGTGACCCCCCGCATGTAAGACTGAGCTGGAAAGGGAAATCGCCATGGCCGGTGCGACCGCGTTGATCGTCGGCGCCTCACGTGGGCTGGGGTTGGGGCTGGCACGCGAATACCTCAGTCGCGGCTGGCAGGTCGTCGGCACGGTCCGCGGTTCGGCTCGCACGCCGCTGCACGAGGTGGCGAAACAGGCCGATGGGCGGCTGCAGATCGAGACCGTCGACATCAACGAGCCGGCTCAGGTCGATGGATTGCGCGACCGGCTGGCGGAGCGGCACTTCGATCTGCTGTTCGTCAACGCCGGCGTCGCCAACGGCCCGGCCGAGACCATCGCCACGGTATCGGATGAAAGCTTTATCCGGGTGATGGTCACCAATGCGCTCAGCCCGGTGCGGGTGGTGGAGCGGTTCAAGTCGCTGGTCCCGGCGAACGGCGCGATCGCGGTGATGTCGTCCGGCCTGGGCAGTGTCGCCGACAACGAGGCAGGTGGGTGGGAGGTGTACCGTGCCAGCAAGGCGGCGCTGAATACGCTGATGCGCAGCTTCACGGCGCGGCATCCCGGCGATCCGCGCAGCTTCCTGCTGATCGATCCCGGCTGGGTGCGGACCGACATGGGCGGTGTGGGCGCGCGTCTGGATGTGCCGACGAGCATTCGCGGCGTTGTCGACGTGATCACCGAACGGACCGGGACATCCGGGCTGCATTACGTGAATTATCAGGGACAAACGGTTCGCTGGTGATCGGACGGCCGGGTATGTCGCGACCGTGGAAGTTGTCGCTGTTCTGCCCGTGGCCGCTGCGCGTCTGATGCTGCTCTGCCATCGGGCACCAGCTGGTTGTTCGGCGAGCAACTTTATCAGCCAGAGGGTGCCAATCAGGCTGATGTCGCTGCCGCGAGCCGATCGATCATGGCGGTGGCGGCGGCCGGGTTGCGCGTCTTGAAGCCGCTGATGACGTAGAGGAAAACGTCCCGAGCGATGTTGTCCGCTGAAGGTTGGCCGACAGTGTCAAGGCCATCCGGTGTTTCGCCAGACGCCCACAGCATCGCCCGACGGGTCCACAGATCGAGCGCCCGGGCTGGATATCCGGCCGCCTCGGCTTCGGATGTCCCCATGATCCGGGCGTAGACAAAGGGCGCGGTGAGGTCGGCGATCCGCGGATACGGGCCGTCTGCCGCGATGACCACGGCAACCCCACGGTCCCGGGCGAGGGCGACGAAATCCGGCGTCCGAAAGCTGTCGTGCCGCACCTCGACGGCGTGACGGATCGATCGCCCCTCGACGCTGGTCGGCAGCCGCGTCAGAAAACCCTTGAAGTCCTCGGGATCGAATTTCTTCGTCGGCATGAACTGCCAGAGCACCGGGCCGAGTTTATCGCGCAGTTGCATCACACCGCCGGAGAAGAACCGCTCGATCGATTGGCCGGCCTCGGCAAGAGCCCGTCGGTTGGTGGCAAAGCGCGGTCCCTTGACCGAGAAGATGAAATCATCCGGGGTCTCATCGTGCCATTTCGCGAAACTCTCGGGTTTCTGCGAGCCGTAGTAGGTGCCGTTGATCTCGATCGAAGTCAGCTTGCGGCTGGCGAATTCGAGTTCCCGCCTCTGCGCGAGACCGGCGGGATAGAACGTGTCTCGCCAGGGCGCGTAGGTCCATCCGCCGACGCCGATCCGGATGCGTTGCCTGGCCGGGGTGGGTTTGGCGCGGGTGGGCCTGGCGTGGGTGGGCTTGGCTGGGGTGGGCATGACCTGGCACTCCGTCTCGGGTCGCGGTTCGCGCATGGCCGGTGATGTTCAGCTTAGCGGGAGAGGCTGCCCTTGTCGTCGTCACGGATTTGGGATGTCGTCGGCCGGGTCTTCCGGGCGGCACGTCGTGGGTAGCCAGCTTCCGCGTTGGCCGGGCGTACGCGCCGCGCTGTTGTCGGGTCCACTTTGCGGTACCACCAACGAGATCGAGCACCAGGTCGATGGCGATCGCGACCGCCTCCAAGCGTCGGGACGACGCCGCTGGCTCTACCTGAAATGGTGGCACATGGTGCTGGCCGCCGACCGGCTAGCGCACACGGCCGATCCGGTTTCCGTCATTGATTTCTCGATCGGCTCCGAGCCGGAGAGCGCCTTAAACATCGCTGTCAAGAAGACCACGAGCTGTTCACCGCGGCGATGCAACCGGCAAAGGCCTTTTGCCCCTACGGCAGGATGAAGTTCGCTTCGGCAATTCGCTGAAGTTTATTCTGAAAAGTGACAGCTGCCGGCGACGGTGGTTTGACCCTGTCCCCCAAAATCCGACAGTTGCAGCCGTTTTGGGCCGGGGCGGATCCCGACCGTCGGCCGAACCCGACACAAACAAAAACCTGATCCGCATGGATGGCGACCCGGCCGTGATCGCGAATGGCCAAGCCTGGCATAGCACTTGCTTCACGTTTTCTTACGATGGCGCGCGCGCCGCGATCCTCAAGGAGCACCCACTGTGACCGCATCCCCCGGCTTGATCCGCCCACCGTCCGGCGCGCGAAGGATCACGGCGTATCCAACCCTCTGGCGCGGCATGGCGGTCGTCATCGCCGTCTTCTGCCTGATCACGATCGCCGCTTCCCGCTCGGCAAATGCGGCCGATGCGCCCTCGCCGGCGTGCGAGAAGCTGCAGGCGAAGTATCCGCAGTTGAAGGGCAAGACCTTGGTCGATGCGGTCAACCCCCACACCCCCGGCTACGAGGCGCTTGATCCGCAGGACCCGAGCAAATATATCGGTTTCGACATCGATATGGTGCAGGCGCTCGGGCAGTGCCTCGGCTTCAGCGTGACTTACCGGCCGGTGGCTTTCGCCGCGCTGCTGACCACGCTGCAAAGCGGTCAGGCGGATATCGTGATCTCCGACATCTACGCGACGAAAGAACGCGCCAAGGCGGCGGATTTCATCACCTACTCGAAGGTGTTCGACGGCGTGCTGGTGGTCAAGGGCAACCCCCGGAAATTGACCGGGATCAATACCTCGATGTGTGGCGCCACCGCGGCCGAAAACACCGGATATGTAGAGGTACCGCTGCTGCAGGCGCTGGCCGAACCCTGCAAAGCCGCGGGCAAATCCGCCCCGGCCATCCAATTATACGATAACAATGCCGATTGCATCCAGGCGATCCTCGCCGGCCGCGCTGATACCTATGTCAACGACGTCAACACGGTGGACCAGGCGGTGAAGGCCTACCCCGACAAGCTGGGCAAAGCGGTCGCCGTGACGCTGCCTTATTCCGTCGGCATCGCCGTGCCCAAGGACAAGCCGGCGTTCCGTGACGCCATCCTGGCGGCGCTGATCGAAATCCAGAACGCCGGCGGCGAGGCGGCCATGCTGAAGAAGTGGTCACTCGACGCCGGCAGTCTGGAGGCACCGCACATCCTGACCGAGTAATGGAGCTTTTTCTCCACTACCTCAGCCTGCCATACCTCCGCCAAGGGATCCTTTTCACCCTCGAAGTGACCGGGCTCGGTCTCGCCGGTGGGCTGGGCGTCGGCGTGGGGCTGGCCAGCATGCAGCTCTGCCGCTACCGCGTGCTGTCCATCTTCGCCCGAACCTACGCGGTCATCTTCCGCGGCACGCCGCTGATCCTGCAACTTGTGTTCGCCTATGACGCCTTGCCGCATATCGGGCTGCGACTAAGTTCGGTTGCCGCCGCCGGCCTGGCACTGGCCGCCAACGAGGGCCCGTTCATCGCCGAAATCCTGCGCTCCGGCATCCTGGGTGTCGAGCCTGGGCAGATCGCGGCCGGCCAAGCTCTGGGCATGACGCCGGTCGTGCTCATGCGGCGGGTGGTCGCGCCGCAGGCGATCCGGACCATGGTACCCGGTCTGGGCAACGAAGCGGTTTCGGCGTTGAAGAACTCCTCCCTTGCGTCGGTGATCGCGGTCGAGGAACTGACCTTGCGCAGCACCCAGCTGGCATCGACCACATTCGATTTCTTCTCGATCTTCTTCGCCTCCGGCCTGATGTATCTGGCCCTGACCGGTGCCGTAAGCGCCTTGCAACTGATGGCCGAGGCCTTGCTGGACCTGGATCGCCCGAGGCCGCGGGACCTGCTTACCCGCATGCTGCCATGGCATCGCGGCCGGGGCCTGGCGAACCCGCCCATCCGCCAGGCTGGCAACACCCAACAGGGCGAAACCGAGCCGGGATCGGCGTCAACCGGGTTCACCGAAGCGGCGCTGCCGGCATTCGGCAGCAGCGAGCAAGGTATCGCGCCGGTGCTGATAACGGCGTCGGAGCGCGCCGCCCGTGCCAGTGCGCTGGCGGATGCGCCGGCCATGGTCGAGGTCCGCGACCTGCGCAAGTGTTATGGTGGCCATGTCGTGTTCAGCGGCCTGGATCTGGCCGTGCGGTCCGGCGAGGTGATCGCATTGCTGGGCCCGAGCGGGACGGGCAAGAGCACGCTGCTGCGCTGCGTCAATCTTCTGGAAGGGTGGGACGCGGGCACGGTGCGGGTCGGTGGTCGTCGTCTCGGATATCGCGCGGACGGCGAAAAGCTGCCGCCGCGAGCCCTTGCCAGGGAGCGCGCCACCGTCGGCGTCGGCATGGTGTTCCAGCAGTTCAACCTGTTCAGCCACCTGACGGCGCGCGAAAACATCGCGGGGCCGTTGCGGTGGGTGCATGGCCTGTCGGCCGTCGCAGCCGACCAGCGGGCCCGCGCGTTGCTGCACCGCGTCGGGCTGGCGCACCGAATCGACGCGCTGCCCCGCCATCTTTCCGGTGGCCAGCAGCAAAGGGTGGCGATTGCCCGCGCTCTCGCCCCCCGGCCGAAGGTCCTGCTGCTCGACGAACCGACCTCTGCCCTCGACCCTGAACTGGTTGGTGAGGTGCTGGCGGTGGTCCGGCGATTGGCCGTCGAGGATGGCCTCACGATGATCATCTCCACCCATCAGTTGCGGTTCGCCAAGGAAGTGGCGGACAGGGTTGTTTTTCTCAGCAATGGCCGGGTGACCGAAGAAGGTTTGGCCCACGACGTGCTTACCCGCCCCCGACATCCGCTGACCGCGCGTTTCCTTCAGGTCATGGGCGTCCAACCGGTGCCCGAGACCTCGGCATGACATCCCCAGGCGGCCATCATCCCACACCCATTCCTGGCTTGCAGCCCTATGGAGGGACACCCGCATGACCCTGATCAACGACGAACACCAGGCTGAACGCGCGCGCCTGCGCCCCGCGCTGCACGAATTGCGGGCAACGCCCGCGACCGTCCACTGGGGCTACTTCGACGCCGCGCTGGCGCCGGTGCTCACCATCGCGAACGGCGACATCGTCCGGGTCGAGGCGCTGACCCATCATGCCGGCGACGCGCCCGAACTGATGATGGATCAAGCCATCAGCGACATCTTCACCGCGATCCCACCCGAGGACCGCAATCCGGGCGTCCATTTGATGACCGGGCCGATCCGGGTCGAGGGCGCGCGCCCCGGCGACATGCTGGAGGTGCGCTATCTTCAGATGACACCGCGGCTGCGCTACGGGTCCAATCTCGCTGCCCATTGGGGGCACCTGTATCGCGAGTTCGGTGAGAAGGAACGGGTGACCATCTATCGCCTGGACGAAGGCACCCAGACCGCCCAGGCAATGTTCGCCTACGATTTTCCTGGCAAATATACCGTGCCCGGTACCGTCACGCAGCAGCGCGATTGTTGCCGCCAGCCGGCGCTACGCGGCGTGCGGGTGCCCGTGCGCCCGCATCTCGGCACCGCCGGCGTCGCCCCCGATGCCGTCGGCCGGGTCAGCACCATCCCGCCTGGTCTGCACGGCGGCAACATCGACAATTGGCGGATCGGCGCGGGCGCCACGATGTTTTATCCCGTTCAGGTCGATGGCGCGCTGTTCTCGGTCGGCGATCCGCACATCTCGCAAGGCGACGGCGAAATCAACGGCACCGCGATCGAGGCGTCGCTCGACGTCACGTTCCAGCTCTTTATCCGCCGCGACTTCAGCTTCCCCTCTCCGCTGTTGCAGACGCCGCAATGCTGGATGACGCACGGCTTCGACGAGGATCTCGATCAGGCGATGCGCAACGCCAGCCTCGAAATGCTGTGCCTGCTGACCGAACATCGCGGGCTGAGCCGCGACGACGCCTATTCGCTGATGAGCGTCGCAGCCGACTTCGGCGTGACGCAAGTCGTCGACGGTCGTCAGGGCGTCCATGCCCGGATATGTCGCGCGGTGTTTCCGCCTGGGTAGGGCATCAGGGTAGGCGCCTGTCCGCCGCGCTCATGAGAAGCCGAGGTTACCGTGCCACCTCGATTTCGAACCGGTCTTTGGTAACGGGCCAGCCAACGAAGGACATTCACTGATGCCTAAAGCCGTTTTGAGCGACCCTGCCGGTACGATCCTTCTCATCGGCGCCTCTCGCGGTCTCGGCCATGCGATGGCCGCGGAGTTCTTGAAGAAGGGATGGAACGTCGTCGGCACGGTCCGCGGCGGCGGGAACCGCACGATGCTGCATGACCTGGCGGACGAGTATGCAGGCCGGGTCGAGATCGAGATCCTGGACATCAGCGAACCAGACCAACTGGCAGCGCTGCATGACCGCTTGTCGGGCAGAATTTTCGACATGTTGTTTGTCAATGCCGGGACGACCAACCAAGATCCGACGGAAACGATCGGCGAGGTGTCGACCGACGAATTCTTACACGTAATGATCACCAATTCGCTGAGTCCCATGAGGGTTATCGAAAGACTGGAGCACTACGTCGCCACGACCGGCACGATCGGGGTGATGTCATCCGGGCAAGGTAGCATCAGCAACAACGAAACCGGCGAGCGCGAGTTATATCGCGGCAGCAAAGCGGCCCTGAACATGTTCATGCGGAGCTTCGCGGCCCGCCACTCCGGGACATCGCGCGCCATGGTGATCATGGCTCCGGGCTGGGTCCGCACCGCCCTGGGCGGCTCGGACGCACGGCTGAGCATCGAGGAGAGCGTCCCAAGCCTGGTGAATGTTCTACTTTCTAAGCAGGGTGCGCCGGGTTCGCACTATGTCGACTATCTCGGTCGCACCGTCCCCTGGTGAGGTGGTGAACCTGATGAAGCTGATTGGGATCGAAGCGCATGTTCTTACGGCTGGGTTTCGCGAAGCCTGGAACGCGATCGGCCTGGCAGCGTCGGACCCTGGTGTTGCTTTCAATCGCTGTCGCCGTTAGACCGAGCTTCCCTTTTGCCATCACGATAAATCGGCGGAGGTCTGGGAAAAACTGAGCGAAGCCGTCTGACAACGTAGCCATGTAATAACGCGCCTGTGACTTGTACTCGGAAGCCATATCTGCTCCCGTCTACCCCATGTATATCGAAGCCGTTCCGAACCGCACCTCGCCGCCCGCGATCCTCCTGCGCGAGAGCTACCGCCACCAGGGCAAGGTCCGCAAACGCACACTCTGCAACCTCTCAGACTGGTCTCCGACCCACGTTGAGGGCCTCCGCGGCGTGCTCAAAGGCGGCACCGTCATCCCCGCCGGGCAGCACGCCTTGACCGTCACCCGCTCGCTTCCGCATGGGCATGTCGCCGCCGCTCTCGGCACCGCCCGCAAGATCGGCCTCGACCGCATCCTCGGCCCGGACGGCAATCGCTGCCGCGATCTTGTCCTCGCGATGCTGATCGGCCGCATCCTCGACCCCGTGTCCAAGCTTGCCGCCGCTCGCGCGCTCTCGCCCGCCACGGCGTCCTCCAGCCTCGGCGAAGCACTCGGCCTCGGCGCGGTTGACGATGATGAACTCTATGCCGCACTCGATTGGTTGTTGGTGCGCCAGCCCGCCATCGAAGCCAGCTTGGCCAAGCGCCATCTCGGCAACGGCACCCTCGTGCTCTACGACGTCTCGTCGAGCTACATGGAAGGGCGCTGCTGTCCGCTGGCCAAGCGTGGCTACAGCCGTGACGGCAAAAAAGGCACGCTCCAGATCGTCTATGGCCTGCTCTGCGCGTCCGACGGCTGCCCCGTGGCCATCGAGGTGTTCGACGGCAACACCGGCGATCCGACCACCCTGGCACCACAGATCGAGAAGCTGAAGCAGCGCTTCGGTCTCGACCACGTGGTGCTAGTCGGCGACCGCGGCATGATCACCCAGGCGCGCATCACCGCCGACATCAAATCTGCCGGCCTGGACTGGATCACCGCGCTGCGCGCTCCGGCAATCAAAGATTTGCTGAACAGCGGCGCTTTGCAACTCACGCTGTTCGATCAGCGCGACATGGCCTCCATCACATCGCCCGATTTTCCCGGTGAGCGGCTGGTGGTCTGCCGCAATCCCGATCTTGCCGCCGAGCGCAGCCGCAAGCGCGAAGACCTGCTGGGCACCACCGAGACGGACCTCACCCGCATCAAAACCGCGGTCGAGCGCAAGCGCAACCCGCTGCGCGGCACCACCGAGATCGCGCTTGCGGTCGGCGCGGTGCTCAACACCTACAAAATGAAAAAGCATTTCGACCTGAATATCACCGACACCGCTTTCAGCTTCGCAAGAAAGACCGCCGAAATTGCCGCCGAGGCGGCAACCGACGGGCTTTATGTCGTGCGCACCAGCCTGCTTGAGCAGACCCTCGGTGATGCAGATACAGTGCGCAGCTATAAATCCCTGGCCCGGGTGGAGCGGGCCTTCCGCTGCATCAAGACGGTCGATCTGAACGTGCGGCCGGTCTATCATTGGCTGGAGGGACGGGTGCGGGCACACGTGCTGCTGTGCATGTTGGCCTATTATCTGCAATGGCACATGCGCCAGTGCCTGGCGCCGATGCTGTTCGATGACACCAACAAAGCGGAGGCCGAAGCCTTGCGCAGCAGCGTGGTGGCGCAGGCGCAGCGTTCAAAAGCCGCGGTCAGGAAGCAGACGACCGGCGTGACACCGGACGGTCTGCCGGTGCATAGCTTCCGCACGCTGCTGGCCGATCTGGCGACAGTGGCGCGCAATACCATCGTCACCGCGATCAACCCGCTGTATCCGATTATCGTGGTGACCCGGCCAACGCCGGTGCAGCAGAAGGCGTTCGATCTGCTGCACGTCCCAGCGTAGCCAGTGGCGGGTGGTCGCAATGGTATTTTATGCAATACTATCAATAAATGATGTGAAACCGAAGAAGGAAGATGGGGTTAGAGCATGATCACGCTGAGCGGAACGTTCAAAGCGTGTGAACCATCCGATCAAACAAAGGGATAGAGCATTTTCGTCTGCGAAGTCAGGCTGAAAATGCTCTAGCGCGCGAAGGCTCAGGCTCGTTCGGGTGGGTGTGCTGGTCGGTGTGCCTGATTGCCGCTGGGCAAACAGCTCCTTCTCCCTCATTCGAGGCAGAGAAGGAGCTGCAACGAAGATTACTTGTTTGAAAGAACGAATTACGAAAGTGGGCCGTGGTTCTGCTGCATCATCGCCGCCGAACCGGATGCCGAATGTCTGGAGTGGTCGTCCGCCATCGCATATCCGGATGTTGCCGGCGTGAACAGCAGACCATGGGCTCCGGTAACACCGGTGACCAGTGTCGTCACCGCACCCGTCTTCAGATCGATCTGGTCAAGGTTGTTGCCGACGGACGCATAAAGATCGTTGACGTTCAAATCCTTCACCGCCACCGCGATGACATTGTTGTCACTCTGGGCGGAGATATAAAACGTGCCGGAGCTGGCGGTTGGGATGATCGCATCGTCCGGGGTGCCAGCGTCGGATGGCAGCTTGATAAAGCTTTCGCTTTGAGTTTTGGTTCCCGGATCATGAATGAAGGTGAACGCCGCATCCTTTTCACTCGTGAGGATCAGCGAACCATCAGGCGTTGTCTTCAGCGAATCGGGATCACTCACCGGCAGGGGCTGGTTGGTCTGTCCCGTGGCCATGTTCGTGCCGGTATCGCCCAGCCGCAGGATGCTGTCGGTCACCAGGGTGCCGAACGGGGCGTTGCCGTTGACCAGTTCGGAAACCACGGGATCGCCGGGGTTCTTCGGGCTGGTCTGGCTGATGAAGACCTTGCCGTGCTCGAAGGCGACATCGTCAACGCCGCGCGCCGAACCGGAACCGTAGACGTAGCCTGAGTCGTAGCTGAGCTGCGAACTCACCTGCCTGGTCGCCGGATCGATGAGCGTCAGCGTCGAGTTGGCGTCCTCGTTCTGCAACGCCCAGATGTCGCCCGTCCGCGGGTCGAATTTCAGGCCGTCGGCATGGCCGCCGATGGTGTAGGTATTTTCGATCGCGCCCTGCTTGCTGTACTGCACGATCGTGCTGCTGCCATCGGTTCCTGGCAACGCCGTGCTGCTGGCGCCGTTGCCGTACTCGACCCAGATCGACCCATCGGCCGAGGTGAGGGAGTCGGGTGCGGAGGCTCCGTCGGGAGCTACCGCGAAGATGCTTTCGCTATTTACAGTTGCCATGTTTCCTACTGATCCCCGATCTTCACGTGGTGAGGCTAAGTCACGAGCAGAAGCTCAGTCGGGTCTTAACACTCGGGCACCAAACGCATGTTATCACGTGCTCATGGTCACGCAGGGTTCGCCGAAGCGACATCAATAATCATTTCATGTGTAACATATAAGGCTGTTCGACCCGGGCTGATCGGGGCCGCCGGTCGGTCATCAAGCGCCGTTCCGCCGGCGCTCCGCGATTTCCAGGATGTCGGCTGCGAACAGTCAAGATCCGGTGGAAGTAGCCATGGTGCTGGGCCGGCAGTTTATCTTGCGTGCTGGAAACGAGGCGTCGGCGACACGATTTCCAGCCGCCTTGCGGTCACGTCAAAGCGGTGCCGCCCAGCGGCGGATCTGTCGACGGGGATCCGGGCTAACCCACCTCGATCCGGATCAGCGTCGGCTCTTCCATCACCGTCGGCAGTGCGGCGATGCGATCCAGCGCGTCTCGCATCGCGCTTTCCTTGGTCTCGTGCGTCACCAGCACCACGGGCACCGCCTCGCCGGGACTACGGCCGCGCTGCAGCATCGATTCCAGCGACACGCCCATATCGCGCAGGATCGCGGTCACGTCGGCGATCACTCCGGGGCGGTCCACCACCATCAGCCGCAGGTAGTAGGCGCCGACATGGTTGCTCATGGGCACCGACGGCGCGCTGGAGAGTGCCGCGCCGGCCGCGCCCCAGACCGGGGTCAAGCGGTTCCGCGCGATGTCGATCAGGTCCGCCACCACGGCCGAGGCGGTCGGGCCGGCCCCTGCCCCGCGCCCTTCCAGCATCACCCGTCCGACGAAATCGCCCTCGGCCACCACGGCGTTGAACACCCCGTCGACCCGAGCAATCGGCACCGTCCGCGGCACCATGCAGGGATGCACGCGGGTCTCGATCCCAGCCTCGGTCTGCCTCGCGATGCCCAACAGCTTGATGCGGTAGCCGAGTTCGGTGGCGAACGCGATGTCGACCGCGGAGATGCGGCGGATGCCCTCGACATGCACCTGATCGAATGCGACCGGTCGGCCGAACGCCAGGGCGGCCAGGATGGCCAGCTTGTGCGCGGCGTCGATGCCGTCGATGTCGAAGCTGGGATCGGCCTCCGCGTAGCCCAGCTTCTGGGCGTCGGCCAACACCTCGGCGAACTCCCGCCCGCGCTCGCGCATCTGGGTCAGGATGTAGTTGCAGGTGCCGTTGAGGATGCCGGCGACGGCGCTGATGCGGTTGCCGGACAAGCCCTCGCGCAACGCCTTGATCACCGGGATGCCGCCGGCGACCGCTGCCTCGAACCCCAGCGCCACTCCCCGGTCCTCAGCGGCTCGGGCCAAGGCCGCGCCATGCACGGCCAGCAACGCCTTGTTCGCGGTCACCAGCGGCTTGCCGGCCGCGATCGCCGCCTCGGCCAGCGCGCGGGCCGGCCCGTCGGAGCCGCCGATCAGTTCCACCACCACATCGACGCCGGGATCGGCCGCGAGGGCGGCCGGATCCTCATACCAATGCAGCCCGGACAGCGGGAAACCGCGATCCTTCGACCGGTCCCGCGCCGAGACCGCGGTCACCGCGATCGGCCGCCCAGCCCGAGCGGTGACGATGTCGGCGTTGTCGCGCAGCATCTTCAGCACGCCACCGCCGACTGTCCCCAGACCGGCGAGGGCAACCGAAAGCGGTCGGCTCATGGCACGCTCGCCTCGGACAGCCGCGGGTCGGCGAGATTTGACCGCGCCGGGTCGGCGACACTGGACCGCGCCGGGTCGGCGACATTGGACCGCGCCGGGTCGGCGACGTTCGACCCGGCCTGCATGAAACCCCGGATGTTGCGAATGGCCTGACGCAGGCGATGGGTGTTTTCCACCAGCGCGATGCGGACAAAGCCTTCGCCGTGCTCGCCAAAACCCAAGCCGGGCGCCACAGCGACCTTGGCCCGCTGCAGCAGAAGCTTGGAGAATTCGACGCTGCCAAGCGAGGCATACCGGGGCGGCACCGGCGCCCAGGCGAACATCGAACCCTCTGGAGTGGGCATCTCCCACCCGGCCGAGGCCAGGCCCTTGATCAGCACATCCCGCCGTTCCCGATACAACGCACGGACCTGCTCGACACACTCCTGCGGGCCGGTCAGAGCGGTCGCCGCCGCGACCTGGACCGGGGTGAAGGCGCCGTAGTCCAGATAGGATTTCATCCGCGTCAGCGCGTTGATCAGCCGCGGGTTGCCGGCGGCGAAGCCCATCCGCCAGCCGGGCATCGAATAGGTCTTGGACAGGCTGGTGAACTCCACCGCGATGTCCTTGGCACCTGGCACCTGCAGGATGGACGGCGGCGGCTCTGTGCCAAAGTAGATCTCGGCATAGGCGAGATCGGACATGACCCAGATCTCGTGCTTGCGGGCGAACCCGACGATCTCGCGGTAGAACCCGAGGTCTGCCAGATAAGCGGTTGGATTTGAAGGAAAGTTCACAATCAGTGCGGTCGGCTTCGGAATCGAATGCCGCACCGCGCGATCGAGTGCGCGCAGCATGTCCTCATTCGGTGTGGCGGGGATGCTGCGCACCGCGGCGCCGGCGATGATGAAGCCGAACTGGTGGATCGGATAGGATGGGTTGGGCACCAGGATGGTATCGCCCGGGCTGGTGATCGCCGAGGCCAGATTGGCCAGACCCTCCTTGGAACCCAGGGTGGCGACCACCTCGGTTTCCGGATCCAGCCCGACGCCGAACCGGCGTTGATAGTAGGCCGCCAGCGCCCGTCGCAGCCCCGGGATCCCTTTGCTGACAGAGTAACGATGGGATCGCGGGTCCTGCACCGTCTCGATCAGCTTGGCGACGATGTGCGCCGGGGTGGGACTGTCCGGATTGCCCATGCCGAGGTCGATGATGTCTTCCCCGGCAGCCCGCGCCTTCGCCTTGGCGGTGTTGACTTCGGCGAAGACGTATGGCGGCAGGCGGCGGATGCGATGAAACTCGCCGGACGGTTCGGAACTCATGACGGCCCTTTCGGGAATTTTGGCTACTGTAGCAATTGCAGCGCGGCGCCGCGACCGGACGCTTCCGCGCTGACCCGGATCGCGTCACCCGGGACGCCGGCGGTTTTCAGCACATCGACGATCGCCTGGGCGCGCGACAGGCCAAGATTGAGCGCGGCCGACTGGGCACTGGGATCGCTGGAACTGGAGTCGCCGAAGCCGGTGACCGAGATGGTGCCGCTGCCGCGCTTGGCCGCGAAGGCCTTGACCTCGCCGCTCGCCGGTTGCGACAGCGCCGCGGTCTGGCCGGGGAAGACGATGGTCGCGGATCGGCCAGCCGCCGGCACGGGCATCGGTGTCGGCACCACCGACTCGGCAGGCGTCGCGGACGCCGGAGCGACCCCCGCCGGCGCCGGCGGGGGGGCAACCGGTAGCGCCGGCCCTGGGCCAGCGGCGGCGGCCGACGCCGTTCCGGCCGGTGTCGCCGATGCGGCGGACGAGGCTGTCGGCGGCGAGCCGGAAGCCGATTTGGCGGCGCCGGTATCGGCCGCGGATGGCGGCTGATTAGCGGCGGACGGCGTTGGCGCGGACGGCGTTGGCGCGGGCGCCTCGAGCGGCGCGCTTTGCACCGCGCCGCGCGGGGCGCGCGACGGCGGTGGGGCGGTGACGGCCGGCAATGAGGCACTGGCGACCGAGGTTCCGGGCGCGCCGGAGGCCGTCGGCGGGGCGGCCGTCGACGGCGGTGGCGGCGGCGCGGTTCCGACCCCGAACAGGCTGGGTGACGCGGTCGGCGAGGATGGGTCCGCGAGCGGCGCTGACTGCGCCTCGTGCTGCGCGTTGGTGCGGTCAGCCACCAACTGATCGGTCAGCTTCTTCAGCGCTTCCTGATCCGGCGGCGCCGGCTTGGGCGGAACGGTCGACAGGTTCGGGTAGGGCTGGTCGGCCCCGGGCGGCGGTGGTCGGTCCTGGGCGATCTTGCCGCCTTGCTCGCGGTGCCACCAGCCGACCGGGTTCATCGATGACAGCGTCGAACAGCCAGCCAGAAGACCGCCCGCCGTGGCCATCATGACAGCGTCTCGGATCACCGCTCGCCGGGGTTTTTTCGCGCAACCGGGTTGCGCGGTTCTTTCGCTGACCACCATATGCTGGTTCCGCTCTCCGCTATCGGTGGCTTGTGTAGCCGCTGATGTCGTCGACGCAAAGGATGTCTCCATGGCTCCGAACGATAAGAAACCGGGAAACGCGCCCGCCCCTTCGGTGGCCGCTCCGGGGGCCGCCCCAGGGGCTGCCCCGGTGGCCGGATCGGGTTCCAGCCCGACAGTGGTCGATGCGGCCAGCTTCAAGATGCCGGACCCATCGGTGGTCGGCCGCTCCATGGCCGATATCGCCGAACGCTCGCAGCGTATCGTCGGCGAGTGGCTCAAGCGCCAGTCACAGGAGGAACACGCCGCCGATCCGCTGAACATCGGCCGCGCCTTTCTGGAGATGACCGCCCGGCTGATCGCCAATCCGGCCCGCTTGATGCAGGCGCAGTTGGGCTTTTGGCAGGACTACGTGACGTTGTGGCAACACACCACGCGCCGGATCATGGGGATCGAGACCGAGGCCGTCATCGACCCGGCTTCCGGGGATCGCCGGTTCAAGGACGATGCCTGGAAGGAAAACGAGGTCTTCGACTTTATCAAGCAGTCGTATCTGCTGTCCGCGCGGTTTGTGCAGGACGTGGTGACCCAGGTGGATGGGCTGGATCCGCGGACGGCGCAGAAGGTGGATTTCTACGCCCGTCAGTTCACCGACGCGATGAGTCCGTCCAACTTCCTGCTGACCAACCCCGAAGTGTTGCGCAAGACCGCGGAAACCGGCGGCGAGAACCTGCTGAAGGGGCTGAACAACCTGCTGAGCGATCTGGAGCGCGGCAAAGGCAAGCTTCGCATCAAGATGACGGATACCGACGCGTTCAAGGTCGGCGAGAACATCGGCGTCTCACCCGGCAAAGTGGTCTATCAGAACGACCTGATGCAGTTGATCCAATATACCCCCTCCACCGCGACGGTGCTGAAGCGTCCGTTGGTGATCGCCCCGCCCTGGATCAACAAGTTCTATATTCTCGATCTGCGGCCGCGTAACAGCTTCGTCCGCTGGGCGGTCGCGCAGGGCCATACCGTGTTCGTCATATCCTGGGTCAATCCGGACGAGAGATTGGCCGCCAAGGGCTTCGAGGATTACATGAAAGAGGGCTACCTCGCGGCGCTGGACGCGATCGAGGCGGCGACCGGCGAACGCGAGGTCAACGCGATCGGGTATTGTCTTGGTGGCACGCTGCTGGCGTCGACCCTGGCCTACATGGCGGTGAAGGGCGACGATCGTATCAAGACAGCAACATTTTTCGTGACCATGCTGGACTTCCAGGAAGCGGGGGAACTTGGCGTCTTCATCGACGAAGAGCAGCTTCAGTCGCTTGAGGACAAGATGAACAAGCGCGGCTATCTTGAAGGCAGCGAGATGGCGACGACGTTCAACATGCTGCGCGCCAACGACCTGATCTGGTCGTTTGTGGTCAACAACTATCTGATGGGCAACGACCCTTTCCCGTTCGACCTGCTATACTGGAACGCGGACTCGACCCGGATGCCGGCGAAGATGCACAGTTTCTATCTGCGCAAGATGTATCAGGAAAATCTGCTGTGCAAACCCGACGGGGTGGAATTGGCTGGTGTGCCGATCGACCTCGGCAAGATCAAGCTGCCGACTTACTTCCTGTCGACGCGTGAAGATCATATCGCGCCGTGGAAGTCGACCTATCGTGGCGCGCAGGCGCTGGGCGGGGCGAAACGCTTCGTGCTGGCGGCGTCCGGGCATATCGCCGGGGTGGTCAATCCGCCGGAGGGTGGCAAGTATGGCCACTGGATCAGCAACGACCTGCCGGCCGATCCGGAAAGCTGGTTCCAGGGCGCGACCGAAATGGCCGGTTCGTGGTGGCCTGACTGGCAGCGCTGGATCCTGGCCTCCAGCAAGGCGCAGGCGCCCGCACGACAGCCCGGGGACCGCAAGCTGAGCGTCATCGAGGATGCCCCGGGAAGCTACGTGCAAGTACGGCTGTCGTAGGCTTGTGGCGTCGCACGCCGGGCGAGCAGGCCTGCGAGCGAGGCCCGGCCCCACCAGGTTTCGACGGGTTGGCAAGCCAGCGAGGCTTGACCATGGAGGACATGAAGGGCCACGGCAGGAGGCGGCTGCGCGCGAAACGAAAGGCTTGTGCCGTTCTATGTAAACGCCGGTCGGATGATGGCCGGATCGCCGTGAACGTCGGCGATCGGTCCGCCATCCGCGCGCTGTGACATCGGCTCGAACGGCATGTAGGGTGAATGGCCGCCCCTTGCTTCTGGGCCAAACCGGGATGGTCAATTGCTTCCCAATGATGCGCCCTCGCCAGCTGCCCTGCAGCGAAAGGAGCAGAACATATGCCCAACCTCGCGAACATGAAAACCGCCTGCGCCTACGTCACCACCGCGCAGGACGCTCCGGCTTTTTGGCAACTCGGCAATCTCTGGCGGGTGATGGCAACAGGGGTGCGAACCGGCAACAGCTTTTGCCTGCTCGACCAGATTGTCACGAATGACGGTGGTGGCCCGTGCACGCATAGCCACACCCAGGACGAGGGGCTCTACGTTGTCAGCGGCCACTGCACCTTCAACGCCGGCGGGCAGACGGTGTCGGCGGGGGCCGGGTCCTTCGTGGCCATTCCGCGCTACACCCAGCATTCGTTCATTGTCGATGCGCCAGATACGCAGCTGCTTAATTTCTATCTGCCGGCCGGCTTCGAACTGTTCCTGATGGGGATCGCCCATCCAGCGGAACGCAACGAACCGCCGCCGCCGGACGTTGCGCTGCCGCCGCCACGGCTGGTGGAGCAGCTATCGCGCGATTATGGCCAGATCCGTGGGCTCGGGCTTCCGGGCATCGACCCACCGCGGGCCGACAACATGGCGACGGTACCGAACCTGGATGCGATCGCGCTGCCTTTTCGTTCCGATGCGAGTACGGCGCCGGCCTACTGGCACGCGAACGGCTTGTGGACCGTCTTGGCCGACGGCGCCTCGACCGCCAGCAGCTACTGTCTGTTCGAGCAACGGCTGCCCGCCGGGCCAGCCGCGCCACCGCATCTGCATGAGGCAGCCGACGAGGTCTTCTATGTCCTGGATGGCGAGATTGAATTGCTGCTCGGTGACCGGCTGGAGGTCGCGCGGAAAGGCGCGCTGGCCTTTATCCCGCGTGGCACGGTGCACGGCTTTGCTGTCGGCGGCTCGGGCGCGCGGCTGCTCAACCTCTACACGCCGGCGGGTTTTGAACGCAGCGTCAAAACGTTAGGCGCGGAGGCGACAACGCGCACACCGCCGCCGGACGGCTGGACCCCGCCGGAGGTTTCGCTGGAGCGGCGGTCGGTGGTGTTCGCCGACATTGGTATGCGGCGCGTCGCGCTGGCTGACCCGTTCCAGCCGCCATAGTCGCAAGCCTCGGCAAGTGTGCGCGGCCGTGCGCATCATGGGCGGTAGCGAGCCCGCGGCTGGTAGAGAACCGCGCATGTTGCCGCGGAAGCGGGTCTGCTGGTTTCAGGCAATGGGTCGGGCGCCGGCCACCGCCGCGGGCCGTCCCGAAGCGTTCAACCGACGCCTGATGAGCGGGTAAGGCCGAAGGTACCGCGGCTGAACCGCTACGAGTGGAACGCCGGTGGCCGATCCTGCATCCGCGCGCTATAACATCGGCTCGAACGGCACGCGGCCTGAACCTCCGCCACTTGCTTGAGGGATAATCGGGATGATCAACAGCTTCCCCACGATGCGCCTGCGCCGCCTGCGCTCCAGCCAGACCATGCGGGATCTGCTGCAGGAACAGACGGTCTCGTTGAACGACCTGATCTACCCGATCTTTGTCGAGGAGGAGCTCGACGACTTCGCGCCGGTGGAGTCCATGCCGGGGATTTTCCGGATCCCGGAGCGCAAGCTGGACGCCGCGGTGAAGGAAATCGCGGCGGCCGGGATCAAGGCGGTGATGACGTTCGGGGTCAGCCACCACAAGGACGAGATCGGCAGCGACGCGTGGAACCGGGACGGGCTGTTGGCGCGGATGATCAAGCGGGCCAAGGATGCGGCGCCCGGGCTGATGGTGATCTCGGACACCTGCTTTTGCGAGTACACGTCGCACGGCCACTGCGGCGTGATCCATGGCCATGACGTGCACAACGACCATACGATCGACAATCTTGGGAAGCAGTCGGTTGTCGCCGCCGAGGCCGGCGCGGACATGATTGCCCCGTCGTCGATGATGGACGGCCAGGTCGGCGCGATCCGTTCGGCACTGGATGGCAACGGCTTCGGCAGCATCCCGATCATGGCGTACTCGTCGAAGTTCGCCTCGGCGTTCTATGGGCCGTTTCGCGCGGCCGCCGGGTGCGATCTGGAGGGCGACCGCAAGGCCTACCAGATGAACCCGATGAACGGCCGCGAGGCGTTACGGGAGTCCGAGAGCGACGAGGCCGAGGGTGCCGATATCCTGATGGTCAAGCCCGCCATGCCATACCTGGACGTGCTGTCGCAGATCCGCCAGCGCAGCCTGCTGCCGCTGGCCGCGTATCAGGTCAGCGGCGAGTACGCGATGATCAAATTCGCCGCCGCCGCCGGCGCGATCGACGAGCACCGGGTGATGCGGGAGAGCCTGGGCGCGATCAAGCGCGCCGGTGCCGACCTTATCCTGACATACTTCGCGATGGATATCGCCCGCCAGGGGTTCTGAGCATGGACCGGCTCTGGCTGATGTAAGCGCATACGGCGGACGCCGCGCCGCTGGTTGCCTCGGGCTGGCGCGATTCCTTGGGGGCCCTCAACCTAATCCGCGCCGCCGCAACCTGGTGCAGCGCCGCGAGCGAGCCAAAGAACTCGGCTGGCCTCAGTTTCTGCCGGTGTCGCATCAGAGGGCATGGCGTCGGCTGTCACTCAGACAACGCTTGGCGTGAAGATTTACGGAACATCGTCGGCCGATCAGATTGCTTCTTTCACGGCGGCTGTCGCTGCGTCTCCGGTGTTAGGGGTGCCGGTTGGTTCGATAAGAAGTAAGTGGACCTCGTCCTCGGCGAGCGGGCAATGCTCGACTCCCTTCGGGACGACGTATAAGTCTCCTGGTCCGAGACGCACGTCGCCGTCGCGGAGCTTGATGACTAGCTTGCCCTTCAAGACGAAGAAGAAGTCGTCGGTGTCTGGGTGGGAGTGCCACACGAACTCGCCTTGCAGCTTGACCACCATCACGTCGTGGCCGTTGAAGGCAGCAACGATTTTTGGCGACCAGTGGTCGGAGAACCGGCACAGCTTGTCTGTCAGACTGATTGCCTGCGACATCCGACTATCCTCCAGTTCGTTCCAAGATGGTTTCAGCGGTCCCGGCACGGCTGACTTCCAGATACACGGTCGATCTGCCTAGACCCAGTTTGCGCGCTGCGGCCGAGGACGACAGCCCGGCTTCGGCGCGATCCTCGGTCAATGGCGGCCTCCGGTGTCAGGCGGGCCGGTGCAATGTGGCCTCGGTGCGCGCCTGCAGGTCCTCGAAGCTCAGGCCGGGCGCCATGCCGAGCACGACAAAGCCTTGTTCGGTCACGTCGAGCGTGGCGAGGTTGGTGTAGACGCGTTTGACCGCCCCCGGCGCGGTCAGCGGATAGGTGCATTTCGACACCAGCTTCGGCGTGCCGTCCTTGGCGGTATGCTCCATCAGCACCCACAGACGTTTGGCGCCGGCGGCCAGGTCCATGGCGCCGCCGACCGCCGGGGCGGTGTCATTCTCACTGGTCGCCCAGTTGGCGATGTCGCCGTTGTCGGCGACCTGGAACGCGCCCAGCACGCATAGGTCCAGATGGCCGCCGCGGATCATCGCGAAGCTGTCGGCATGGTGGCAGAAGCTGCCGCCCGCCCGCATGGTGACATGTTGTTTGCCGGCGTTGATCAGCCAGGGCTCGATCTTGTCCTTCTCCGGCGCCGGACCCATGCCGAGGACGCCGTTTTCCGAGTGGAAGATGACCTCGCGCTCCATCGGCACGAAGTCTGAGATCATGGTCGGAATGCCGATGCCCAGGTTGACGTACCAGCCTTCCGGGATGTCGGCGGCGGCGCGCTGCGCCATCTGCGGGCGGCTGAACGGCTTGAAGGCGGCGACGGCGGTTTCGGACATGTCAGCGTCTCCTTTCTTGGGAAGCGTGACGGATGCGCGGTGGCGGAAAAACGCCCCGCCTCGATCACGCCACGGGATCAGAAGCCGGAAGGGTCACCATAAGGCACGTGCAGCACACGGTCCACGAAGATGCCGGGGGTGACGACGTGGTCGGGGTCGATCTCGCCCAGTTCGCGCACATGCTGGGACTGCACCAAGGTCAGCGTGGCGGCCATGGCGCAGACCGGGTTGAAGTTCCGGCCGGCCTGCCTGAACGTCAGATTTCCCCAGCGATCGGCCTCCCACGCTTCCACCAGGCCGACATCGCCTTGCAGCGCGCGCTCAAGGATGTAGGTGCGGCCATCAATCTCCCGGTGTTCCTTGCCCACCGCCATCTTGGTGCCGACGCCAGTGGCGGTGAAGAACGCCGGCACCCCTGCCCCGGCGGCGCGCATGCGTTCGGCCAGCGTGCCTTGCGGAACGATCTCCAGCTCGATCCTGCCGGCGCGGTATAGCGTTTCGAACACCACGGGATCCGAGCTTCGCGGGAAGGAGCAGATGATCTTGCTGACCCGGCCCAATTCCATCAACCGAGCGAGGCCGGTATGACCCGCGCCGGCGTTGTTGCAGGCGACCGTCAGGTTGGTGGCACCTTGCTCGATCAACCCGTCGATCAGGGCATTGGGCTGCCCGACCGCGCCGAACCCGCCAAGCAGGACAACGGCGCCGTCCTTGATACCGGTCATGGCATCGGCCATGGACTGGACGATCTTGTTGATCATTCGAGGCGTTTCCTGAAGCACGTTGACCCGGCTCGTGTAGCGCCGCAGGCGGTATGTGCCAAGGCCGCGAGGTTGAGGCGCCGCATTCTCGGGTGAGCGGCGCCGTCTGGGTTGTGACGGACCCGGCGGGCCAGGCGTCCGTCGGCACCGGTCTGCCCTCAGGGTGAGGCCGAATGCCTGGCTAGTCGTCGAACAGGTTTTCCCGCAGCGTCCGTCCGCGATAGGCCTTGCGAAACCGGCCGCGCCGTTGCAGTTCCGGCACCAGCAGATCGACGATGTTCTCCAGGTCAGACGGCATCGCCACTGTATGGCCCAGCATGAAGCCGCCACGGCTGCCGGTGGCCTCGAACGCTTCCTCCAGCCGGTCCGCGACCTGGGACGGGTTACCGGCGAGGGTGGTGTCGTAGCTGGTGGCGAAGCGCATGCCGTGGGCGAAGAAGTCAGCCCGGGTAATCGCGGTGTCGCTGCCGAGCAGATGAGCGAGTTCACGGACGAAGCCGACCGGCGAGGCGTGGCCGGCGACGATCTCGGCGTGCAGTTCGCCAAGGGTGAATCGCTCCGGCAGCGTTGAGAAGTCGTAGCCGGCATTGTGCGACAGGTAGACGCCGGCCGCCTCAGGCGGGATCGCGGTCAGCAGCCGTTCACGCTGCGCCTTGGCCTGGCGTTCCGTTTCGGCGACCACGATCGGCTGTTGCCACATGATGCCCAGCTTCGCCGGATCGCGTCCCAGCGTCAGAGCCGCCTTGTCCAGCGTCGCACGCTGGCGGACCTGCAGGTCAAGCGCCATATCGGCGCCGAAAGCCATGTCGGCGACGTAAGCGGCCGCCCTTATGCCGCGTGGAGAGCCGCCGGCCTGCAGCAGGATGGGACGGCCCTGCGGTGCGGGTGGCGTGTTCAGCGGGCCGCGGGTTTTGAAATACGCCCCGTGATGATCGACCATGTGGACCTTCGCGGGATCGCCGACCATCCCGCTGTCATGATCCCACAGCATCGCGTCCGCTTCGACGCTGTCCCACAAGGAGCGGCAGACGTCGATGAACTCTTCCATTCGGTCGTAGCGCGCGTCGTGGTCCATGATGCCGTCGAAGCCATAGTTCTCGAAGTCGGCGCGACGGGTCGAGGTGATCACGTTGAACGCGATCCGCCCGCCGGTGACGTGGTCGAGCGAGTTGAGCAGCCGTGCCAGATAATAGGGGTGCATGAACGTCGTGGAATAGGTCACGCCGAACCCGAGGTGGCGGGTCACGCGCGACATCGCGGTCATCAATGGGCTCATTTCCTGGCGCGGCCAGCTGACCCCCCACTTGATCGCCGCATCGCGCGAACCGCGCCAGGTGCTGGGGATGCCAGTGCCGTCACCGGAGAACAGCATGTCGAGGCAGCCGCGTTCGGCGATGCGGGCGAGGTCCTCGTACATGCGGACATCCGGGTAGGTGCGGCCGGTCCAGGAGCCCGGCATGCGCCAGCGGCCATCAAGATGGATGTAGGACAAATCGAAGCCGAGGTGCATCTTCTGCGTCATGTACGGAGCCCGGGTCTTTGTCCTCGGCGGGCCTGCAAGAACAGTGCCGCACCGCCTGTTGCGACCGCATTTCCGCCCGTCCGGGGCAGCGTGGAACGCGGGTAGAGCGTCTGGGGCGCCCGTCACAGTGGGCAGAGCACCACGCTGCTGACGCTGGCGGCACGGGCAGCCGGTGCGGCGCTTTCACCGGCGCTGGCTGGCATGATATCAGCGGGATCCGGTCGTTCTCGGTTTGCGGCCGGTGTATTCGCGCGCGGCGGATTCCCTGGTTCGGCCGGCGTACCCGATCACTTCCTGCCCAGCCACCGCGCGATAACCTGATGAGGACGGAGACCTAGCCATGATCCGCACCGGCCAGCAGTACCGAGATTCGATCCGCGATGGCCGTCAGGTCTGGATCAACGGCGAACGGGTCCACGACGTCACTGCTCATCCCATGTTCAAGCCGCTGGTCGATATCCGTGCCCGCATCTACGACATGGCGCATGAGGCGGATCATGCTGCTTCGTTGAGTTACCGTGACAAAGTCGGAGATCCGTGCGCGGTGGGCACGAAGTTGCCGTTGTCAGCGCAGGACTGGCACGCCAAGCGCGCGGCGGTGAACGTCGTGCTCGACGAGATCGGCGGCATCGTCACCCGCGTCGGCGACGAAACGGTCGGCGAGATGTGGTCGTTGTACGATGGCCAGGATGTTCTGAACGAGGTCAATCCGCAATTCGCGGCTAACATCCGGCGGCATGTGGAACGAGTGGTGCGCGAGGACCCATTCCATGTTTCGGCGAACACAGACCCGAAAGGCGACCGGTCGAAGCGGCCGCAGGACCAGGACCCCGACATGCTGCTGCACGTGGTCAAGGAGACCAGTGCGGGCATCATCGTGCGCGGCGCGAAGTACGAGACCGCGGCCGCCTACGCCAATCAGGCCTTCACCAAGCCGACGATCGCCAACTGGGGGGACTCGCAGCTTTCGGATTACGCGGTCGGTTTCATCAGCAACCTGAGCGCGCCCAACCTGAAGTTCATCTGCCGCACCGGGTTCGCCGGCCGCGCGCCGGTGGAAGACTATCCGCTGGCGAACCGGTTCGACGAGGTGGACACGCTGCTGATCTTCGACGATGTGCTGATCCCGTGGGAAGACGTGCTGTTCTACCGCCACACCAAGGCGGCGACGTTTATCCGCGCCACGCTGCATCGCTACAGCGCTTTCGCCTTCGTCCAGCGCAACATCAAACTGGCCGACCTGATGATCGGCGCAGCGCTGTTCAACGCCAGACAGACCGGGCTGGAGCACCAGCAGGCGGTGCAGGAGAAGTTGGCGCAGCTGGCCTGCTATCGCGAGGGCATCAACGCCCATCTGATCGCGGCGATCGCGATGGCCTCGCGAAGCCCGGCTGGCTTGCTGATGCCGGATCAATCGCTGCTGATGACCGGCCGCGTGCTGGCTTCCTCCCAACTGCACCACATGATGCACATCGCACGAGAATTATGCGGTGGGCAGATCTGCGTGACGCCGGATGCCGCGACTTTCCGCGATCCGGAGACCGCGCCCTGGTTGGAGAAATACTATACCGTCAATGAGAACTGGCGTGCCGAGGATCGCCGCAGGTTGTTGGCGTTCGCGCGTGATCTGCTGAACTCGGACTACGCCGGCCATCGGCTGACGTTTCAGCTGTTCGCGCAATCGCCACCCTATGCCAATCTGGCCGCGGTCTACCGCAATTTCGACTGGGAGGAGCCGTTGCGCGCGGTGCAGAAATCCGCTGCGCTGTCGGACCGGGTGCGCCCGAAAAAGCCTGGCTCTGGATCGGCGAAGTAACGACGGTCGACAGGTTGGCGGCCACGGCACCGTCCGCGGCGCCGCCGCCTGCGCGACCGGCTTTGACGGCAGTTCCGCTTGGAGTGAGCCGCGAGCCTCATCCAACCGCCTCAATAGAGCATTTTCAGCCTGACTGTGCAGACCGAAAATGCTCTATCCCATTGTTTGATCGAATGATTCACACGCTTTGAACGTTCCGCTCAGCGTGATCATGCTCTAGCCTCGGGCTTCGCTGTTCGCATTGGCTGACGACAACCGCGCCGGAACACGGGTTCAGCGAGCATCTTCACCCGGATCGGCTCGGTCGCCGCAACTCAGTCGGGTGTGAGTAACAGCGGCAACTGCCGTGCCGGCTGACTTGCTTCATCGAGATTAGAGAGCGTGATTCCAAGCAGACGAACATCGCGTTTGAGCGGGAACAGCGGGCGGAGCAAATCCAGACTGATCCGCTCGATGGCCGCCGGGGTTGCGAGCGCTTCGGCCAGGGAGCGGCTGCGCGTGATCCGCTGAAAGTCTGAATATTTTACTTTCACGGTCACCGTTCGCGCCACCAGATCCGAGCGGCTGTAGGCACCCCAGAGCTTGGCGAACAGCGGCGTCAGCGCGGGCTCTACCTCATTCCATGTCAAGATATTTTGCTGGAAGGTGCTCTCCACGCCAATCGACTTGCGTTGGCGGTCAGCAACGACCGGGCGATCGTCCTCACCGCGTGCCGCCGCGTAGTAATAGTCCCCTGCCTTGCCAAACCGGGCGGTCAGGAAGGCCTGGGTCTGCCGACGCAGATCCGCTCCGGTGCGGATGCCGAGGTTGGTCATCTTCACCACGGTCGCGGGTCCAATGCCATGGAATGCGCTGATCGGCAGCGCCTCGACGAAAGCAGGGCCCATGCGGGGCGTGATGACGAACAATCCGTCGGGCTTGTTGTGACCCGAGGCCAGTTTGGCCAGGAACTTGTTATAGGAGACGCCGGCCGATGCACTTAACCCGGTTTCCGTGCGGATCCGGTCCTTGATCTCACGCGCGATAGCGGTGGCGGAGCCTCTGTCGAGCAACGGCGTTGTGACATCAAGGTGGGCCTCGTCCAACGACAGCGGCTGGATAAGCGAGGTGTAGCAGGCGAAGATGGCGTGAACCTGCTGCGAGACCGCGCGGTAGACGTCAAACCGCGGCGGGACGAACACGAGGTCGGGGCACTTGCGCCGAGCGGTGACCGACGGCATGGCCGAGTAGACTCCAAACCTGCGTGCCTCATAGCTGGCCGCGGCGACCACGCCGCGCTCTCGTGCACCTCCGACCGCAACGGGGACGCCGCGCAGATCCGGATTGTCCCGCTGTTCCACGGAGGCGAAAAACGCATCCATGTCGATGTGGATGATGCGACGCAAATGCGACGCGGGTTCGGACTCCTGGGGCATAAGCCAGGATGATACCATGCAGATCCGTGCGAGAGCAGCGCAGGAGGGCCGTCGCGCGACCTACTTCGGCGCTTGCCGCTGCGCCGCGCGACGATCCGCGTACTGTCGGAACATCGTGTCCGCCGTCATCTTCTGGCTGTCCGACAACCCGTCATAAACAGTTTGGAACGATGCGGCCAGGTTCTGGATGCCCTGTGCCCGGGCTTGCTCGATCTGGGCGAAATTGCGCATGTTGTCCGGCGCCGACATGGTCGCGAGAGTTGCTGCCCGTTCGTGATAGGCCTTGTCAGTTGCGGTCACGTTTTGCCGCATAACCTGCGCGAATCCATCCCAGGCGGCCTCCTGCGCCGGGGTGATTTTCAATTGCCGCTTCATCTGCACGATGCGCTGATCCACCCGAGCTACCAGGGCGGACTGATTGGTCGCTTTTGGTGCCGGGGCGGCGTGTTGCGCCAACACCGGGCCAGCCGTCAGCAGAACGATGGCCAGCACGACAAGCTTTTTCATCGACGATATCTCCATTGGCGGATAAGCAGATAGCGCAATGGTCGCGCCGATTCCAGTGAACCTTGGTATCTCTGGGGTATCTCTGGGGTATCTCTGCGATCGGAGGACAAACAGGTTGCGACGCGTGGCGACAGATCCATGGCCTGCCGCTATGCCAAGATGTGACAATGCGGCTACAGGATTGCGTTCGCTCCGGCTTTCATCAAAATGCGTCGCCGCGACCGATATCGCCCATCGCAGAGGGGCGATACGTCGCGCGATGTTTGAAGTAGCCGATTGAAGTGGCGAATTGTGGACGCTTCACGCTTCTTCGTGATCGGCTACCAAGGAGACTACGGAATGAATGGCGCCGAGAGCCTTGTGCATTCGCTGCTGAAAAGCGGCGTGACCACATGCTTTTCCAATCCCGGAACATCGGAAATGCATTTTGTCGCGGCGCTCGATCGGGTTCCCGGCATGCATTGCGTGTTGGGGCTGTTCGAGGGCGTGGTGACCGGGGCTGCCGACGGGTACGCCCGCATGGCCGGAAAGCCAGCCGCGACGCTGCTGCATTGCGGACCCGGCCTTGGGAACGGACTGGCCAATCTGCACAACGCGAGGCGGGCCGCCACACCCGTCGTCAATATCGTTGGTGACCAGGCAACCTATCACCGACCGCTGGACTCGCCGCTGACCGCGGATACCGAAGGCTGGGCCCGGGGTGTTTCTGGATGGGTTCGTACCTCCATGGATGCCCATACGGTCGGCGCCGATGCCGCGGCAGCAGTACAGGCAGCGATGATCGCCCCGGGCCAGATCGCCACGCTGATCCTGCCGTCCGATACCTCGTGGAATGAGGGCGGTGTCGTCGCCGCGGCGCTGCCCTTGCTGCCGACGCCGTCGTCATCGCCCAACCAGATCGATGAGGCCGCGACCGCACTTCGCCGAGGCGGCACAGGCGTCATGCTGCTGCTGGGCGGCGTCGCGCTGCATGCGGAAGGTCTGGCGCTGGCCCACCGGATCCAGGCTGCCACCGGCTGTCGGGTGCTCGCCCAGGGTTCCAATGCTCTGATGGCACGTGGCCAGGGCCGTCTGCCGGTGGAGCGCGTGCCATACGTTGTCGACGTCGCTGTCCAGGCAATGGAGGGAACCAAGCACCTCGTCCTTGCCGGCGCGCGCAAACCGGTGACCTTCTTCGCGTATCCGAACAAGGTCCAGACGTCGGTGCCGCGGGACGCGGAGATCCATATCCTGTCGCGTCCGGAGCAGGATGTCGTGGAATCGCTAGCGCGACTCGCCGACATGCTAGGATGCCCGAGCGTCAAACCGTCGGACAACGGCCGTCGACCGGAGGCCGCACGCGGTCCGCTGACGCCTGATTCGGTGGCGGTCACGCTCGGCGCGCTAATGCCGGAAAATGCGGTCATCGCCGACGAATCGGTAACCTTCGGCCGCGGTTTCTTTGCCAACACCCAGGCTGCCCCGCCGCATGAGTGGTTGAACGTCACGGGCGGCGCGATCGGCGGCGGCATGCCGATGGCGACCGGAGCGGCGATCGGGGCGCCTGGCCGGCGGGTGATCAACCTGCAAGCCGACGGTTCCGCGATGTACACCGTGCAGGCGCTGTGGACACAGGCGCGCGAAAAGCTCGACATCACGACCGTGCTTCTGTCGAACCGGAAATACCAGATCTTGCTCGGAGAGCTTGCGAACGTCGGGGCAAACCCCGGCCGCGTCGCGTTGGACATGATGGACATCGGCAACCCCGATATCAATTGGTCGGGTCTGGCCAATTCCCTTGGGGTGGAGGCCGCTCGCACGGATACAACCGAAGGCTTTGCCGACCTGTTGGCTTATTCGCTGTCGCGGTCGGGACCGTTTCTGATTGAGTTGCTGATCTGAAAGTCGCCCTGCCGTTGCGGGGAAGATATGGCTTGGCCCTGCATCAACGCTTGACCGTAACCACACCCGTGCGTACACGAAGATCCGCGTAAGGCATGGTTTCTGCCTGCGCGTTCAAGCGGACCTGGAACAACCAGATCCGATCCAATGGGAGGATAAAATGGCTAAATCCAGCCGAAGCGCGAATTCATCTGCAAAATCGCGCAAGTCGCCCGCCGCCCGAACGCAAGTCCGGTCCGCCGCAGGTAAGGGGGCGACGAGTGCACGAGGCGCGGTCGAGCCGGCACGATCTGGCTGGGCGACCGATCTGGTGTTCGATGTGCGGGAGCCCAAGCTGGCCGTCAGCTTGCGATTGGACGCAGACGTGCTCCGCTTCTTCCGCGGTTTTGGTGCCGGTTATCAGACCCGGATCAACGAAGTGCTGAAGGCGTTCATGCAGGCGCGCGGCGGGTCAGAGACCGTTGGTCATCCCGTGGCTGGCGCGCGAGCCCCCCGCGCTTCGGCCGGCAACGGGAAACGGGCGGTTCGCTGAACCATTGCGTCGAGGACCTGGGCGCGGTGCGATCATCGTGCAGCCCTGCTATCGGTTGAAAGTGGTTTTCAGCCATGGCGTCACGGCTGAACGCCTGACCGTGCGGATGTTCGGGCATCGATCCAGGCACGCAAGACCAATTCGATCGCCAATCGCCAGTCGGCGTGGTTTGCCTGGAACCACGCCAGCGTTCGGTGGTCGAGGCTAAATCCGCTTTTCAGCGCGCTCAAACCCGGCCAGTCCAGTTGCATCGGTAAGACCTTGTTGGCGCCCTTGGCCGGCGAGCCGGCCTCCAGGTAGCATCCAAGCAGGTCTTCGTCATCAAGGTTGTCGGCGTCCTCATCCGGATCGTCTGAAATCATCGTCAATCGAAACACTCTAAGCTACGATACGAAGACGGAGATAGCCTGGTAAATCATGCTGGAACTCGTCTGGCCGTAAGCCCGGCGAGGACGCCGACGCAGAACCTACTCGGAAATGGTTAAGGAACCGCTAACGGCGGTCGGTCTGCTGAACATTATCGCATCCACTTCGTCGCCCCCCGGCAGTCCGGAGCGCCGATCACAGGCTGGCTAAAGCGAAATCCGACTGCCTTGCCTGGATGTCGCTCGTCAACCCCTTGATAGCTAACGTGCTTCGCCTCCCCAGCGATTCTGCCTTCGAGGATCACACGCTAATCCGCGGCATCCGCCACTTCATCGGCTGGCTTCTTCCCATCGCGGATTCGCTTCAATGCCGTTTCGACATGGCGGCCAAAAACATATTCCGCTGGTCGTTGCTTTTCCAACGAAATATCCGGTGTCATGGGCCCATCCGTGCGGACGCCGCGCATCGCGAGGGCTGCCGCCCGCCACGGCTTGCGGACGGTCTCCACAACCGCACTGGCCTCATAGCCGGAGTGAACCATGCAGTCGGCACATTTCTCGTAGTTGCCGGTGCCGTACTTGTCCCAGTCCGTGGTCTCCATCAACTCCTTGAAGGTCTTCGCATAGCCCTCGCCGAGCAGATAGCAGGGACGTTGCCAGCCGAAATAGGTGCGCGTGGGGTTGCCCCATGGGGTGCAATGGAAAGTCTGATTGCCGGCGAGGAAATCGAGGAACATCGAGGACTGGTTAAACGACCACTTCGATTTCCGGGCCCCCTGCCCCTGTCGGCGAAAAATATCGCGGAACAGTTCTTTGGTCTTGCCGCGATTGAGAAAGTGCTGCTGATCCGGCGCCCGCTCGTAGGCATATCCGGGAGAGACCGAGATCCCGTCAACGCCCATCGCCATCACGTCGTCGAAGAAGGCGGCGACCTTCTCGGGCTGCGCGTTGTTGAACAGCGTCGCGTTGATGATGGTACGAAAGCCACGACGTTTCGATTCCGCGATGGCTGCGACCGCGCGGTCATAGACACCGTCCTGGCAGACCGAGGCATCATGTTCGGTCTTCCCGCCGTCCAGATGGACCGACCAGGAGAACCACTTGCTGGGCTTGAAGAGATCCATCTTCTTTTCCAGCAGCAGAGCATTGGTGCATACAATCACGAACTTCTTACGCGCGATCGCCCCTTGTACGATCTGGTCAATTTCCTTGTGCAACAGCGGCTCGCCACCGGCGATCACCACCACTGGCGCACCGCATTCATCGATCGCCTCCATGCAGTCGGAGACTGGAAGCCGCTGGTTGAGGATTTCCGGCGGGTAGTCGATCTTGCCGCAGCCGGCACAGGCAAGGTTGCAACGAAAAAGCGGCTCCAGCATCAGCACCAGCGGATACCGCTTGCGACCGATCAAATGCTGCTTTGCGACATAGGCGCCAACGCGCAAAGCCTGGTTCAACGGGACTGTCATGCTGTGTTAATTCCCTATGCGTCGGCGAGTTCCACCGGAAAGCGGAACCGGACATTTTCGGCCACCCCATCCTGAGTGGAAACCTCGATCTCGCCGAATTGGCGCAACCCTTCCAGAACGCCTCGGACCAGCGTTTCCGGCGCCGAGGCGCCAGCGGTGACGCCGACCGAAGTGATGCCATGGAACCATTCGGGCCGCAGCGACCCGGCATCGTCTATAAGGTAAGCCGGCTTACCCAGTTCCTGACCGATTTCCCTCAAGCGGTTGGAGTTGGAGGAATTGCGCGAGCCGACCACCAAAATCATATCCACACCGTGGGCTAGATCGCGCACCGCCTGCTGGCGGTTCTGGGTCGCGTAACAGATGTCGCGCACATCCGGCCCGACGATTGTGGGGAACCGGTCGGACAATGCCGAAATGATTCCCCTGGTGTCGTCCACCGAGAGGGTTGTCTGGGTAATATAGGCCAATTTGTCGGGATCCTTTACCGCCAGCAACGCGACGTCCTCGACCGTCTGTACCAGGTGCACCTTGGCCGAGACCTGACCAATCGTACCCTCGACTTCCGCATGGCCGGCATGTCCTATCAGCACGATCTCGCGGTCCTGCCTCGCGTAGCGGCGGCCTTCGTTATGCACTTTGGCAACCAGCGGACAGGTCGCGTCGATCACTGGCAACCCGCGTTCGGCGGCGGCGGCCTCAACCCGCTTGGCCACGCCGTGAGCCGAGAACACCGTCATCGAGCCAGGAGGGATTTCGCTCAGCTCGTCAACGAACACCGCGCCCCGCTTTCGCAAATCCTCCACCACGTGGCGGTTATGCACGATTTCGTGCCGGACGTAGATCGGCGGGCCGTATTTCTTCAGCGCGCGCTCAACGATTTCGATGGCCCTCTCGACGCCGGCACAGAAGCCGCGTGGTTGGGCGAGGACGACGCTGATCATGCAGACAATCTCCGAAGTTAGACCGGATCGCCGCGGCCGCGGGGTAACTGCCCGGGGTATGGCAGGCTGACCAACTGGCTGCAACGCAGCGTACGGATCGGCGGACCGATCCCTATACGGTTCGCCACATAGTGTGGCTGCATCACATCTGCCATGGCCGGCTCACCCCGGTTCTGGCGAGAAACCGCAAGCTGTGCGTTCGAAGCCGTACCAAGCGTGGCAATTTTGCAACAACCGCAACTATCGCGCGCCGGTCATCATGCGAAGCATCTTCTGACGTGTTATCGGATCGAGAATTGGCTCCCGTTCGGCGGAGTCGTTGGTCACGAGGCTGCATGTGGCGTCTGTTAGCTCGCTAGCTCCAACCGATCTCTCCACTCAGATGGAGCGTGCCGCGACCATGGTGGAGCAGGCGCTGGAAGTCCTGCTTCCGCCGATCGAGGGGGCGGAGGGGCGCCTGGCGGCGGCGATGCGCTATGCGACGCTTGGCGGCGGCAAGCGGATGCGGGCGTTTCTGGTGATGGAGAGCGCCGCGCTGTTCGGCGTCAATCAGACCTGCGCCGCCCGTGTCGCGGCATCGGTCGAGATGTTGCACGGCTATTCGCTGGTGCATGACGACCTGCCGGCGATGGACGATGACGACCTGCGACGCGGCAAACCCAGCACCCACAAGGCGTTCGACGAGGCCACCGCCATCCTGGCTGGTGATGCCCTGCAATGCCGGGCGTTCGAGATATTGGGGGAACACGACACCCATTCCGACCCGCAGGCCAGATGCGAGCTGGTGGCAGCGCTGGGTTCGGCGGCCGGCGCACGGGGCATGGCGGGTGGCCAGATGATCGACATGCTGGCGGAGGGGCAGGTTCTGGATGGGCCCGCGGTGACGCGGCTGCAAGCACTCAAGACCGGCCGCTTGCTGCAATACAGCGCGGAAGCTGGCGCTATTCTTGGCCGCGCCGCGGCCCATCAGCGTCATTTACTGGCGGCCTACGGACGTGATCTGGGCGCGGCGTTCCAGATTGCCGACGACGTGCTGGACGTCGCGGGTGAGGAAGCCGAGATCGGCAAGACCACCGGCAAGGATGCCGCGGCTGGCAAAGCAACGATGGTTTCGGTGCTGGGATTGGACTTGGCACGTGCCCATGCCGATATGCTTGCCCGACAGGCCGCGACTCACCTTGAAGGGTTTGGCGACAGCGCGGCAAACCTGAAGGCGCTGGCCGCGTTCGTTGTAACCCGGCGAAGCTGAGCGAGAACAGGAGATTAGATGAGCTCGATCACCACACCGTTGCTCGACCGTGTTCGCTACCCGGCCGACCTGCGCAACTTCTCGGCCGAGCAGTTGCGAGAACTGGCGGATGAACTGCGGGCGGAGACGGTGGATGCGGTGTCCGTGACCGGCGGGCATCTGGGTGCCTCGCTCGGCGTGGTGGAGCTGACGGTCGCGATCCATGCGATTTTCGACACCCCGACCGACCGACTGCTGTGGGACGTCGGCCATCAGGCCTATCCGCATAAAATCCTGACCGGCCGGCGCGACCGGATCCGGACGTTACGCCAGGGTGGCGGGCTGTCCGGCTTCACCAAGCGTTCGGAGAGTGAGTACGATCCGTTCGGTGCGGCGCATTCGTCGACCTCGATCTCCGCCGGCCTCGGCATGGCGGTGGCCCGCGACCTGAAAGCGGCGTGGCACACAGGCGTCGGACGGTCTGAAAAACCAACACCGCCGCCGGATGACCGCCATGTGATCTGCGTCATTGGCGACGGTGCCATGAGCGCGGGGATGGCCTACGAGGCGATGAACAACGCGGGTGCGCTGAAATCGCGGCTGATCGTCATCTTGAACGACAACGATATGTCGATCGCTCCACCGGTCGGTGCCATGAGCGCCTACCTGTCGCGGCTGATGTCGTCGCGCAGCTTCCTGTCGCTGCGGGAACTTGCCGCGCGCATGGCGAAGCGTTTCCCGCGCGGCATCGAACGCACAGCTCGGCGGGCCGAGGAGTATGCCCGCGGCATCCTGACCGGCGGCACCCTGTTCGAAGAGCTCGGCTTCTACTATGTCGGCCCGATCGACGGGCACAATCTGGATCATCTGCTGCCGGTGCTGCGCAACGTGCGTGAGGCCGAGGAGACCGGACCGATCCTGGTTCATGCCATCACCCAGAAAGGTAAGGGCTATGCGCCGGCGGAGCAGTCGGCCGACAAATATCACGGTGTGTCTAAATTCAACGTGATCACTGGTGAGCAGGCGAAGGCGCCGCCGGGGCCGCCTGGCTATACAAAGGTGTTTGCCGAGGCACTGATCGCCGAGGCGAAGAAGGACCCGGCCGTGGTCGCCATCACCGCCGCGATGCCGTCCGGCACGGGTCTTGACCGCTTCGCCAAGATGTTTCCGACCCGCAGCTTCGACGTCGGCATCGCCGAACAACATGCCGTCACGTTCGCGGCCGGCATGGCGACAGAAGGGATGAAGCCGTTCTGTGCCATCTACTCGACCTTCCTGCAGCGCGCTTACGATCAGATCGTGCATGACGTCGCTCTGCAGTCCCTGCCGGTCCGCTTCGCCATGGACCGAGCCGGCTATGTCGGCGCCGATGGGCAGACACATGCCGGCAGTTTCGACCTGTCCTACCTTGGATGTCTGCCGAACATGGTGATCATGGCGCCATCCGATGAGGCAGAACTGGTCCACGTCGTTGCCACTGCCGTTGCTATCGACGACCGTCCCAGCGCCTTTCGCTACCCGCGCGGCGAAGGCACCGGCATCACCTTGCCGGCATCCGGTGAAGCCTTCACCGTCGGCAAGGGCCGCATGCTGCGAGAAGGCAACAACATCGCGATCCTGTCGCTGGGCACCCGGCTCGGCGACGCGTTGAAGGCAGCGGACGAACTCGCCGCGCGCGGATTTCCGACCACCGTCGCGGATGCACGGTTCGCGAAACCCATCGACACCGCGCTGGTTGAACAACTGGCGCGCAATCATGCGGTCCTGATCACCATCGAGGAAGCCGCGATCGGCGGATTCAGCGCTCAGGTCATGCAGCATCTGGCCTGGAAAGGTCTGCTCGATTCCGGCCTGAAGATCCGGCCGATGGTGATGCCGGATGCTTTCCTCGACCACGATTCGCAGCCCAAGCAGCTTGCGACGGCGGGTCTGTCGGCTAAGGACATCGTCGCAACGGCGCTGTCCGCGATGGGCGTCAAGACACCCAGCACCGCTGTGACGAAGGCTACCAGTTCTCTATGATCAGGCTGACCAGACGTGACCTGGTCTTCACGATCTCGCTAATCGTCGCGGCGGCGGCGTGGGTGCCGCCGGTGCGGGCCGCGGCTGCCGAGCCGCTTGAACAGCCGTTACACGCGCTTTATCAAGCGTTGGAGACGGCGATGCGGAGTGGCCGGCAAACGCCTTTCGTGCAGCGCTTCGACGCGCTGGCGCCGGTCGTGGACCGGGTATTTGACCTTGGGACCGTGCTGAAGGTTTCCATCGGCTCGCGGTGGGAGAGCATGGACGCCGATGTGCGGAAACGGCTGTTTCACGCGTTCCGCCGCTTCACGATCGCGACCTATGTCGCCAATTTCGACCGTTATGACGGTGACCGATTCGTGATCCTGCCGGGATACCGTCAGTCCGGAAGCGATCGTGTGGTCGCCACCCAGATCATTGACAAGACTGGCGAACGGATCCGGGTCGACTACGTCATGCGGGATGACAACGGTACTTGGCGCGCGATCGATGTGCTGCTGGAGGGCTCCATCAGCCGCGTCGCTGTCCAGCGATCCGATTTCCGTAAGATCCTGGCGAACGGCGATGCTGACGCGCTGATCGCCAGCCTGCGCCGCAAAGCCGCGGATCTGTCGGACGGCGCATTGAGCTCATGATGGCGCTCCTCAGCGGACTTACCGCGATGGTCGCCGCGCTTGGGGTGGGTGAAGCGCTGGCGGGATGGTGGCTGGTCATGCGCTTTGTCCGCAAGCCGGCTGCATCACCTCGGGAGCGGCCCGCGGTGACGGCGTTGAAACCGTTGCACGGCGATGAGCCGTTGCTGGAGGTCGCTCTGGCAACTCTGTGCCGGCAGGATTACCCGGAATGGCAGATCGTTTTTGGCGTGCAGGATGCGCTTGATCCGGCGATCGCCGTGGTTCGTCGGATCAAGGCGCGGTTCCCCGACCGCGACATCACGCTGGTGGTCGATCCGACCCAGCATGGACGGAACCGCAAGGTTGGCAACCTGATCAACATGCTGCCGGCGGCACGGCACGACGTTCTTGTCATCGCCGACTCTGATGTTCATGCGCGTACTGACTACCTGAACAGCCTGGTCGCGGCTCTGCAACGGCCCGGCGTTGGGTTGGCAACGACGTTGTATGCCGGGTTGCCGGTCAACCAACGTAAGCCGCGAACTGCGATCGAAGTCGACACCGTCAGCCGATCCGGTGCCCCGACCTGCGCCCGACTCGGGGCCACTCAGATCACCCATGGCTTCCTTCCGGGCGCGCTGCTTGCGCGGGCGCTTGGACGCAAGGACTGCCTTGGAGCGACGATGTGCCTCCGTCGGTCTGATCTGGCACGGATCGGTGGCCTTCGCGCATTGGTTGATCACCTCGCGGACGACAACGTGCTGGGCCAGCGGATCGCCGCGCTCGGGCTTGGCGTGGCGCTGGCCGATACCGTGCCGCTGACCACTGTGCCGGAGACAAGTCCAGGGGCGCTGTTTCGTCATGAACTTCGCTGGGCCCGCACCATTCGCGCGCTTGAGCCGTGGGGGTTCGCGGCCTCGGTGGCACAGTACCCGTTGGCGTGGGGTTTGATCACGGTTTTGCTGAGTGGCGGCGCGCTTTGGGCGATTGGCCTGTTCCTGGCCTGCTGGGTGCTGCGCGCGATGGCCGGTTTGGGCCTGGATCGTGCGCTGGCGCCGATATGGTCCACCGTAGGCCCCGGCAATCGGCGGAGCCCCGATGACGGCGCCGCTCTTGCGTTCTCGTGTCCAATCTGGCTTCTGCCGCTGCGAGACATCTTGTCGGTGGCGGTGATGCTGGCCAGCTATGGCGGCCGTCAGGTGGACTGGCGCGGTCATGGCTTGCAGGCGGACACACCGCCGCCATCTACACAGTTACCTGCGACACTCCGGCTGTAATGTTCGGGCCGCTCGAGGGATTCCCGCCGCAATGATGAAGACCCTGTTCCTGCACCCACCCTCTTTCGATGGCTTCGACGGTGGTGCCGGCGCGCGCTACCAGGCCAAACGCGAGATCAAGTCGTTCTGGTTCCCCACCTGGCTGGCCCAGCCTGCCGCCCTGGTGCCCGGCAGCAAGTTGATCGATGCCCCGCCGGCGAAAATCGGGCTGGAGGCGGTGGTTCGCCAGGTGGGTGACTACGAGCTGTGCGTGATGCACACCTCGACCCCGTCCTTCGCGTCCGACGTGAAGGTCGCTGAGGCGTTGAAGGCAGCCAATCCATCACTGAAGATCGGCTTCGTTGGAGCCAAGGTCGCAGTGCAGCCGGCGGAAAGCCTGGCGCAGGGTGGTGCGATCGATTTCGTCGCCCGCAACGAGTTCGACTTCACCATCAAGGAGATCGCCGAAGGCCGCGATTGGGGCGCGGTGGACGGGATTTCCTACCGCAATAACGCCGGCGTCATCATTCACAACAAGGATCGGGCGATCCTGGAGGATATGGACCAGCTGCCGTTCGTCACCGATGTCTACAAGCGCGACCTGCGGATCGAGGACTACTTCATCGGCTACCTGCTGCACCCCTATGTGTCGCTGTACACCGGCCGCGGCTGCAAATCGCACTGCACCTTCTGCCTGTGGCCACAGACGGTTGGCGGGCATCGCTACCGCGTCCGCTCGCCCGGCCATGTCGCCGAGGAGATCCGCCAGGCCAGGATCATGTTTCCGCAGGTCAAGGAATTTTTCTTCGACGACGACACCTTCACCGACAACCTGCCGCGTGCCGAGGCGATCGCTCGCGAACTGGGCAAGATGGGGGTTACCTGGTCCTGCAACGCCAAGGCGAATGTGCCGCGGGAGACCCTGAAGGTCCTCAAGGACAACGGTTTGCGGCTGCTGCTGGTGGGCTACGAGAGCGGCAATCAGCAAATCTTGTACAATATCAAGAAGGGCATGCGCATCGAGGTGGCGCGCAAGTTCACCCAGGACTGCCACGAGCTGGGGATCAAGATCCACGGCACCTTCATCCTGGGTCTGCCGGGCGAGACGACGGAAACCATCGAGGAGACGATTCGTTTCGCAAAAGACATTAACCCGCACACCATCCAGGTGTCGCTGGCCGCGCCTTACCCAGGAACCTTCCTGTACAAGCAGGCTGTGGATAACGGCTGGCTGGATGCGAACCACGCGGAACTGGTGGACGATACCGGGGTCCAGATAGCGCCGCTGCACTATCCGCACCTGTCGCACACGGAAATCTTCGACAATGTCGAGACTTTCTATAAGCGCTTTTACTTTCGCGCGCCGAAGATCGCCTCGATCGTCGGCGAAATGGTTCGCAGCCCGCAGATGATGAAGCGCCGGCTGCGCGAAGGGGTCGAGTTCTTCCAGTTCCTTCGGGAGCGGCACCACGCAGCCTGAACGCCACGTCAGGCGATCGCGGACGCCGCCGCCAAGTCCGCATGAGCACCGTGACCTTCTGCGCTGATGATTTCGGCCTAACGGAGGCCGTCAACGAGGCGATCGAAAAGGCCCATCGCGAGGGCGTTCTGCAGGCCGCCAGCCTGATGGTCGCCGCCCCGGCCGCCGCCGATGCCGTCCGTATCGGTCGGAACAACCCTTCGCTGCGGGTCGGCCTGCATCTGGTGGTGATCGAGGGGCCAGCCATCCTGCCGGCCGCCGAAATTCCCGACCTCGTGGACATCGCCGGTCAGTTCTCCAGCGATCAACTCCGGCTCGGTTTCAACTACTTCCTCCGCCCGCGCATCCGTCGGCAGCTGCGGGCCGAAATCGAGGCACAGTTCGCCGCGTTCGCCGCGACTGGCCTGACGCTGGACCACGCCAACGCCCACAAGCATATGCACCTGCACCCGACGGTCGGGGCGATGATGCTGCGGGCCGGCGCCAGGCAAGGGTTGCGCCGTATCCGCGTCCCTGCCGAACCGCCCGCGGTCATGGCACGCTGCGGCACCCGCGCCGCACTCGGCGACCGGCTGCTGTATCACTGGACCGGCCTGCTACGCCAACAGGCCCGTGCCGCCGGGATCGCCACCAATGATCACTGCTTCGGTCTAGCCTGGAGCGGACACATGACCGTCGAGCGCATCCGCGGGCTGCTGGAAAACCTGCCCGAAGGCGACAGCGAGATCTATTTCCATCCGGCTGTCCGCCGCGACGCGGTGCTGGACCGGCTGATGCCGAGCTATCAGCATGAAGCGGAGCTGGCGACGCTGCTGGAGATCGGCGGCAAGATCCAGGGCCCGGGCGCTTCAGGTTGAAGCACTCGGGCCTCAATGGCTTGAGAGCGCGATTCGGTCGTGAGGTTGGTTCAACCTTGGACGAACGCGGTCTAGACCATGATCGTCCAAGGTTGCACTGTCTACGGCGTCCGGTCATGGCCAGGCCGTTTGCTTGATCGCGTGCTTCGCGCTTTCTGATCGGGTCCGCGGTGATCGCGCTTCAGGCCCGCTGGCGCCCTCGGGTTGATGTCGCAGACCCCGGTGGGCTGACAACCACGAGACGGGAGAGGACCTTGGCGAAAACAACCGCACCGAAAAGGCGGACTGACATAGGCGTGCTGAGCCTCAAAGTGACGCTGCGCCACACCAAGCCGCCGATCTGGCGGCGAATTCTGATGCCGGACAACATGACCCTCGCCGACCTGCATGCGGCGATCCAGATTACCATGGGCTGGGGCGACAGCCACCTTCATGACTTCGACCTCGGCGGTCAGCGGTATGGCGATCCGAACACGACGGACGACGTCGCCGCTGAGCGACGGCTGAAGCTGAGCGCGCTGGCCAAATCCGCCATCTCCCGCTTCGTCTACACCTATGACTTTGGCGATAGCTGGGAACACGAGATCCTGATCGAGAAAGCACCTGCGAATGGTGATGCGGCCGCCTATCCGGCCTGCGTCGCCGGGAAGCGCAATTGCCCGCCTGAGGATTGCGGTGGCACCTGGGGCTACACGGAACTGCTCGAGGTGCTTGCCGATCCGGCGCACCCGCAACACGACGAACAGCTGCAGTGGCTTGGCGGGGCATTTGATCCCGAGGCATTTTCCGTTCCGGCAGCCAACGCCGCGCTGGCCGAGGCTTTCGGGCGGAAGCAGCCGCCGCGATCCTGAGATCCGCTTGACGGCGTAATCTTGGTCACAACGGCCGGATCGCCTGTGGCGGCAAAGCGGCCAGCAAAGCCACGGCTGTTTCACCGGAAACCGGATGAACCCAGTCTGGCGCGACATCCGCCAGCGGCGCCAACACGAAAGCCCGCAGATGCGCCCTTGGATGAGGCAGGATGGGGTCCGGCGCGTCGCGGATCAGGTCGCCCATGCTGATGATGTCCAGGTCAAGCGTTCGCGCCGCATTCGCCACGCCGCGCTGCCGCCCGCAGGCGGCCTCGATCGCCATGAGGCGTGCAAGCAACACCGCCGGATCGATTGTCGCAGCGGCGTCAACCAACAATGACGCGACAGCGTTGATGTAGGAAGCTTGGCCGGAAGGAGGAACCGGCGCCGATTCGAACCAGCGCGACAGGCCGGCGAGGCGCATGGCGGGAAGCTGATCCAGCATCGTCACGGCTTCTTGGCAGGTTTGCAGGGGCGGCTGGCCCCGTGGACCCGGTAGATTGGCACCGATGCCGATCAGGACTGTAGACTGGTCACAACCGCCGATACCGTTTCGATGCGTATAATTTTGGCTCATGGTTATAGTGCCGCTCCACCAAGTCTGCCGATCTGATCGGGACATACGGGGGTGGTTTTTGTTCCACTCATTTGCCACCTGAATAGCAGGGTTATCCAGATGCCTTTCCTACCCAATGAACGTGTCGCCCTTTTTATCGACGGCGCCAATCTGTACTCGGCCTCCCGCAACCTTGGGTTCGACGTGGATTATCGCAATCTGCTGACTTATTTCCAAAAGAAAGCCAATGTCATCCGCGCCTACTACTATTCAGCCGTCCTGGAGACGGAGGAATACTCCCCGCTCAAGCCGCTAACGGATTGGCTGGCCTATAACGGCTACGCGCTGGTGACCAAGCCGGCGAAAGAATTCACCGACGCCGCGGGTCGGCGCCGGGTCAAGGGCAACATGGACATCGAGATCGCGGTGGACATGCTGGAACTCGCTGAAAAAGTCGATCACGTGGTTTTGTTCAGCGGTGACTCGGATTTCCGCCGCCTGGTCGAGGCGGTTCAACGCAAGGGTGTGCGAGTGTCCGTCGTGTCGTCAGTGCGCAGCAGCCCGCCGATGGTGGCCGACGAACTGCGGCGGCAGTGCGACCACTTTCTGGAGCTCGCGGACATCGCCGCCGAGTTCACCCGGCGTCAGACCGAACCACGGCAGCGCCCTATGGCAGCACGCAACACGCCGGCCGAACCCTATGCTGATCCGCACGAGGTGACCTGAGCGCAGCGCCGGTGACGGGTGCCGTTCCGGAGGGCTCAACGTGTGCCGTTCCGGCGGCCGATTGCCCACTGTGCCCGCGGCTGGTGGACTATCGCCAGAGCAATCGGGGCGCCAAACCGGCTTGGTTCAACGGGGCTGTCCCGAGCTTTGGACCGCTGGAGGCGCGGTTTCTGGTGGTTGGCCTGGCACCTGGGGTGCGTGGGGCAAACCGAACGGGGAGACCGTTCACCGGCGATTTCGCTGGTGTCCTGCTGTATCAGACGCTGATCAAGTACGGCTTCGCCACCGGCTCCTATGGCGCCGATCCCGCGGACGGGATGCTGCTGCGGGATTGCCGGGTTACCAACGCCGTCCGTTGCGTACCGCCCGCCAACCTGCCGACCCCGGCGGAAACTACCAATTGCAACCTCTTCCTGACCCGCGAACTGGCGGCGATGCCGAAGCTGCGTGCCGTGCTGGCGCTGGGCGGCGTCGCCCACAAGGCGGTTCTCCGCGCATGTGGACTTCGGGCTAATCACGCCGCGTTCGTGCATGGCGCGGTTCATGCGCTGCCCAATGGTCTGCTGCTGGCCGACAGCTACCACGTGTCGCGGTTGAACACGAACACAGGCCGACTGACCACACTGATGTTCGAGGCGGTCATCGCGGACGTCCTTGCCCGCCTCAGCTGAGGCCTGAGCCATGCGGTTGACAACGTTCTCGGACTACACGTTGCGGATCCTGATGTATCTGGCGCTGCACCCGGCGCGATTTGTCACGATCGCGGAGATCGCGGCGGCTTATCGGATCTCGCCGAACCATCTGATGAAGGTGACGCAGCACCTGACCGCCAGCGGCGAGGTGGTGACACTGCGTGGTCAGCATGGCGGACTGCGCCTCGGCCGCCCAGCCGAGGAAATTCGGATCGGTGACATCATTCGCCACACCGAACCCGACATGGCGCTGACCCCCTGTTCCAGCTGCATCATTCAGCCCGGGTGCGTGTTGCCGAACGTGCTGGATCAGGCACTGGCGGCGTTCATGGCGGTACTGGACCGACACACGATCAAAGATCTGGTGGCGGATCCCGCGGCACTGTTACCCCTGCTGGCTGAGAAGGAGTGATGGACAGTCGCGTGCAGCGTCCTCGGTTTGAGACCGATCCTTCGGTGCTTCGCAAGCGCAAGGCCAGCGGCGTCCGGCTCGTCCGCTCAGCGGTAGCGTTCCTCACGCCAGGGATCGCCGTTATTATGGTAGCCCCGGACCTCCCAGAAGCCCGGGTGATCGCTGAGAGTGAAGTGGATGCGTCGCAGCCACTTGGCGGATTTCCAAAGGTAGAGTCTCGGCACCAGCATGCGCACCGGACCGCCATGCTCGCGGGTGATCGGGCTGCCTTCCCACTGATGCACCAGGAACACGTCGGGCTGGTCGAACTGATCCAGGCGAATATTGGTGGTGTAGCCGTCATATGACGTGAAGACGACGTGCTTCACCTCCGCCGATGGTTTCACCAGTTCCAGCAACGCCTGGGCCGAGACACCTTTCCAGTGGTTGTCGAAGCGCGACCATTGGGTAACGCAATGCATGTCGGAGACAGTTTCCGACATCGGCAGCGCCATGAACGCGTCAAGAGGAAGACTGAGGCGATTCTCGACCGCGCCGTCGACATCCAAACGGAACTTCCGTTCGGTCACATCGGGTTCAGCGCCCAGATCCAGCACCGGCCAGTCCTTCACCAGCCGCTGCCCCGGCGGCAGCCGATCGCGATCCGGATCGGACGTGGTTCCGGTCAGCAACCGGCCCTCCCGCGCCCAATCCTGCTTGCGCTCGATCAGCTTGTCACGGATCTTGCCGGTGATCTCGACGTCATCTTCGGCCATGCCAGAACCTCGGGTTACCGCAATCAGACTGGCGGTTCCGCGGCAGGTTGCAAGTGCAAAGCACGGCCAAGAAGGGCACCTAGACGCTGACGCGAGCGCGGCGAAGGCGTGGCTGGCCCGGCAACGCTGACCTTCGGCGACGGATCGGTCCACATCGTCGACCCGGACAGATGCCAATGAGTGTCACTGCCCTTGCTGAGGCACGCGGCGTTGTGGCAGCGGCGGCAGATCAGATCATCTGTGTCGGTCGGCGTCATCGCCTGTACCCGGACCGAACCCATGGCGGCGCTGGCGTGAATCTCCTCCCAGCTTTGCCGCAGCAGGTTTCCCAGCACGTGTGCCCTGCCATAGTCCATGCAGCACAGCAGCACGTCACCGTTGGGCAGCATCGCGTTGTGGTCGAAGAACGGGGTGGAACGACACAGCACCGCGCCATTGTGTCGTATTGGGCGAAGCAGAGCAGCCGGGGCAAAATCGGCGCGGTCCAGGTTCTCAACCCGAGAGATGCCCTGGAACGGTGCCAGGGGTTCGGGCAGCAGGTCGCGGATCGGTTGGGCAACGGCGCCATCGGCACTCATGGTCATGAACGACAGGCCGGCCGGCATGCGGTCGCGCTGAAACGCGATGAAGCGGTCTAACGTGGCGCGATAAGCCGGCGAGCACTTCCAGCCGGTCATGTTGCCTTCGGCGTCCGGCAGGTGGATCACCCACGGGGTTTCCGATGAGATACGCGCGCCGAATCGATCGATCAGTGACGCCGCGGCATCCGGAGAAAGTCCCTGGAGGGTGGTGTAGATCGCGACATCCCGCATTTGCTCGAATGCATGGGTCACCATGTCGGTCGCGTCCGGGTTCAGCCACGGCTCGCTCATGCCGGAAAAATCGATCCGGATATGTTGGGGCAGCTTCGCCACCACGCGCGTGAAGTCGGCCAGCGACAGGCGCCGGGGATCCGATCTTGGGTACGACTTGACCAGCCGATCCTGCGGGCAGAAGCGACAGGCCAGAGCGCAACCGAGCTGGGTGGTGATCTCAAGGGTCGGCATTGGCGGCAGCTTCTGCGCAAAACACTAGGAAACGGTTAATTGGCCCGCTGCGTGAGGCGTCGCTGCCTGATTGACCGCCGCGCCCCGGCGGACCAAAGATATCCTGCGCGGTCCGATCGCCTGTTAACCGGCGCTGACCACTCGGCCGCGCGCGAATCCGTACCAGAGTCCTCGGGCAATGATCCTTCTTATCGATAACTATGACAGCTTTACCTTTAACCTCTACCACTTCCTGGGCGACGTTGGCGGCCAGGACGGCAAGTTCGACTGCGAGGTCTGGCGCAACGACAAGCTGAGCGTGGCGGAAGCGCTGGCAATGCGGCCGGAAGCGATCGTTCTGTCGCCCGGCCCCTGCACCCCGACCGAAGCGGGCATCTGCCTGGACCTGATTGCCGCGGCGGCGGGCAAGGTGCCGCTGTTCGGCGTCTGCCTTGGGCACCAGGCAATCGGTCAGGCGTTCGGCGGTTCGGTGATCCGCGCGCCTGAACCGATGCACGGCAAGGTCAGCGCCATTGCCCATGCGGGGACCGACATCCTGCAAGGTCTGCCTTCGCCATTCCACGCGACGCGCTACCACAGCCTGATCGTGGAGCGGGATACCCTTCCTGAGACGCTGGAACCGACCGCCTGGACGGACGACGGGTTGGTCATGGCGATGCGCCACCGCACGTTCCCGGTCTGGGGCGTACAGTTTCATCCGGAAAGCATTGCCAGTGAGCATGGTCACGCCATCCTGGCCAACTTTTTGACCCTGGCGCGCGGCACGAACACGCCCGTTGGGACGCCACGCGATGACGTCATAGGGCGCGCGGCCTGAAGCATGTCCGCCAACCTGAAGCCGACGATCGCTCGCTTGGCCGCCGGTGAAACGCTGACGGCGCAACAGGCCGAAACCGCATTTGACATCATCATGTCGGGCGAGGCGACGCCCGCCCAGATCGGCGCGATGCTGATGGCGATGCGACTTCGAGGCGAGACTGTCGCGGAGATCACCGGCGCTGTTCGGGCGATGCGGGCGCACATGACAGCGATCGAGGCGCCGGCTGGCGCGATCGATGTCTGCGGCACCGGCGGCGACGGAGCCGGCACGTTGAATGTTTCCTCGGCGGTTAGCTTCGTGGTTGCCGGCTGTGGCGTGCCGGTGGCCAAGCATGGCAACCGTGCCCTGTCGTCGCGCACCGGTGGGGCGGATGTGCTAATCGCGCTCGGTGTCAATATTGACGTGCCGATGGCGTTGTTGCCGTCGATCCTGGCCGAGGCTGGCTGCGTCTTCCTGTTCGCGCCGCGGCATCACCCGTCAATGCGACATGCGGCCGGGCCTCGGGTCGAGCTTGCGACTCGTACCATATTCAACCTGCTGGGTCCGCTGGCCAATCCCGCCAAGGTGCGACGGCAGTTGACCGGCGTGTTCTCGCCGAACTGGAGGCGGCCAGTGGCAGAGACCCTGGCCGCGCTGGGACACGAGGCTGCCTGGCTCGTGCATGGCATGGGTCTTGATGAGCTGACCGTCGCCGGGCAGAATCACGTCACCGCGCTACAGGGCGGCACAATAACCAGTTTTGTCGTGGAGCCCGAGGATGCGGGCCTGTCGCGAGCGCCGGTTGAGGCGATCCGCGGCGGCGATCCCAGCTTCAACGCCTTGGCGCTGGAGGCTGTACTGCAAGGCGCCTTGGGAGCCTACCGCGATACGGTGCTACTGAACGCCGCTGCCGCGTTGATCGTGGCGGGCCGGGCGGACGCATTGCGCGAAGGTGTTGCCATGGCCCGCGGGTCGATCGCATCCGGAGCCGCACTTGCCGCGTTGGAGACGTTGCGGCGCGTAAGCAGCATTGCCGTGTCCTAAGTGGCCCGATCCGAACGCCTGATTCCCGGGCGTTGGGCGAATCGGCCCACCCAATCTGATTTTGGTGAACGGGAACCTTTTGGGTCCCGCTGCCACTTTCCGTCCGCCGGGAGACCCGATGGCAGATCACGAAGGACCAACGCCAGACGTGCTTGCACGGATCAGCGCCGACGTTCGCGCCGACGTGGCAGTTCGAAAGAGCAAGCGCGGCATCGATGTGCTGCGCCAGGAGATCGCTGCGCGGCATGAAGTGCCACGCGGCTTCGGCTATGCCCTGAAGCAGGCCTCCGCCGCCGGCCGCTACGGATTGATCACCGAGATCAAGAAAGCGTCGCCCTCGGGCGGGCTGATCCGGCCGGATTTCGACCCGGCATCACTGGCGCGAGCCTATGAGGCGGGCGGTGCGGCGTGCTTGTCGGTGTTGACCGAACGGTTCCACTTTCAGGGTGATCCCGAGCATCTAAAGGCGGCACGGGCGGCGGTACCGCTACCGGTCCTGCGGAAGGACTTCATGCTCGACACCTGGCAGGTCTACGAGAGTCGGGCGATGGGCGCGGACTGCATCCTGCTGATCATGGCCGTGCTGACAGATGCGCAGGCGCGGGAGATGGAGCAGGTCGCGATGAGCCTCGATCTCGATGTGATGGTCGAAGTGCATGACCGGGAGGAACTTGAGCGCGCGTTGCTGCTGGAGACCTCCTTGATCGGGATCAATAACCGCAACCTCAAAACGTTAAAGACCGATCTTGCGGTTACCGAAGAGCTTGCTCCGCTGGTGCCACCGGATCGGTTCCTGATTTCGGAGAGCGGCATCAGGAACACCACCGACCTGCGGCGGTTGGCGGCGGTGGGGCCGAACTGCTACCTCGTCGGCGAGAGCCTGATGCGGCAGACCGACGTCACCGCCGCGGTGCGGGAACTGCTTGGCGATGGTCTTACCTGAGGAAGCCGACCCGATGAGCGGTTTCACCCATTTCGACCAGGCCGGCAACGCGGCGATGGTGGATGTATCCGGCAAGGCGGTGACAGCGCGCACCGCCACGGCGCGGGTCAAGGTGGCGATGGCCGCGGCGACGTTGGCGATGATTCAGCAAGGTTCGGCGAAAAAGGGCGATGTGCTGGGCGTCGCCCGATTGGCCGGTATCATGGCGGCGAAACGGACCTCGGACCTGATCCCGCTGTGCCATCCGCTGCCGATCTCTTCGGTCACGGTTGATCTTGAGGCCGATCCAGCGGCGGATGTCATTGAAATCACCGCAACCGTGCGAACCACCGGACAAACCGGGGTGGAAATGGAAGCGCTGACGGCAGCAAGTGTAGCGGCACTGACGGTCTACGACATGTGCAAGGCGGTCGACCGGTCGATGCGGATCGAGGGGCTGCGGGTGACGCACAAGGATGGCGGCAAATCCGGGGCATTCTCGCAAGACTGACGGCAAGCGCGTCGTGTGGATTACAGCGTGGTCGCTTAAGGCTGCACGGTCAGGTAGAGGAACCGCGATGCTCGATGGGTGGGCACATGATATGTAGCGTGTTCGCTCAGCAGGAGCTTCCGCCGATGAAGAAAATCCTGCTTTGTGTGATTGCTGGTTTGGCTGCCGCCACCGTCGTGGCGCGAGCCGAGGCGACCCTAGTGCCGGCGCCTCGGGGCTCGAGGCTGGTGCTGGATGCCGAAGCCCAAGGGGTGCAGGTCTATACCTGTCAAAAAGTGAATGACGGTTATCGCTGGATGTTCTCGGCGCCCGACGCGGCCCTGTTCGATACGGCTGGCCGACAGATCGGTACTCATTTTGCTGGCCCGAGCTGGAAGTTGGAGGACGGCAGCAAAGTGACCGGCGAAGTGGTGGCGCAGGCGGCCTCTCCGCAACCACCTGCCGTGGCATGGCTGCTGCTGCGGGCAAAATCGCATGAGGGTCACGGCATTCTTAGTGGTGTGGTGTCGGTCCGTCGCGTCGACACCTTGGGCGGTGTTGCTCCGGCCCAAGGCTGCGATGCGGCGCGGACTTCGCAGCAGGCGAGAATGCGCTACTCGGCTCGGTATTTGTTTTACGCGTCACCGTGACGGGCGGCTGGCCCGCCGCCTATCGTCCCCGCCGCCGATTTGCTCACCCGGCTTAAGTCGCAACCCTGATGTGGCCAGCCTCGGGGCGACCTGATTTTTTCGGCTGCCACCGACACGCTGCCCGCATGTGCGGCAACCGGCAGCGCTCGGACAGCGTGGATCTCTCCCGGCCTATTCCGCGACAGCTTCGCCGGACCCGCCGAACTCGGCCGGAAAATCCTTGAGCTTCGGCAAGCCATCCCGCATTGGCAGCACGGTCTCGGCATAGTTGATGTGTACCTCAGGAACAAAAGCGAGGTCCGGGATCGTCGCGGCAAACACATCGATCATCTTCAACGGCGGATGTTCGGCCATCAGGTGGCCGCCGCACTGCCCGCAGGACTTCCGGTAACTCAGGTCCGTCTTATGGTAGGTCAGGATATTTTCAGCGCCCTTGGTCACCTCCACGGCTTCCAGCGGCCATAGGCTGAAAGCGTTGACCGGACCGCCCGACCAGGAACGGCAGGACCGGCAATGACAATAACCCATCGCGTTGGGTTGACCGGTCACGCGGATCTGCACGGCGCCGCAAAAGCATGCGCCCGAATAGGAACTACTCATGGTTTCCTCCTGTGTCTGCCTTAGTCGACGGGAAGCGTCACTCAATCAGGTTCAAGCGCAAGTAAACTTGAAGCGGGCGCGCCGCCGGTGACAGACATTGATGAACTGCCCGACCGCGCCGTTTCGCACTCGCCCGCAGCAAGCAGAACACTCGCGTTGCGACCGACGCCGGCACGTTCGGGAATAGCCAAGCCCGGATTTGCCGTATGCGTCAAACGGTCCGCCAGATATTGGCCTCTGCCCAGCCAAGTTCGAGAAACTCGTTTGCTCTCAACGATGCCTCCGCCGCCGGAAAGAACTCGTCGAGCTGCGGCGGGGGCACCGCGGTGCTGCTCAACATGGCATGAGCCTGCCCTCGGTGATGGATCTGGTGCTGAAAGAGATGAAGCAGCAATCGGTCCAGGCGCTCGTGCTGGATACGATCGGCACGGTTGATCTCGACTATCCGTTCCAGGCCATGCACCTCCAGAGGTTCCACGATCGCGATCAGTCGGCGGTCCATTTCCGCCCGCGCCCGTCGCAAAGCCAACAGGTTCTCATAAGGCTCCCGCTCGGCCCAGGCGGCAGGTCCCAGGGTACCGCCCTCCATGGCGTCGATGTAGAACGAGTCGATGATCAGAACGTGATTAAGTGTCGCTCGCAGGCTCGGGAAAAACCCGGTTCGCGTTGCGACCAGATCCGACTGCGTCAGGTGCGCGCAGGCGGCATTCAAACGATGGTTCGCCCAGCCGTTGTTGTAGGCCATGGTGCGATAAGCAAGGGTAGCTTCAATCATCGGTCGTTCCGGGGGCGGCTTTAGGCCAGGGCAATCGGGTGAACCAGCGATCCTTCCATCCGGCAGCGTGCCTGACCGACGGGATGTCGTCTCACTGGCAACGTAAGCATGTGTCGCGGCCTACCGAACATGCACCACAGAGCCACAGAGAGCACCGAGAGCATCAAAAATAGCGCAGGTCCGCCTCCACTGGATCTCGGTGAACTCTGTGGCTCTGTGGTAGATCCTTCTTGGTCTTCCTACCAGTAGCGCCATTCCAGACGGTCCTCACCGCGGAGCACACTCAGGTTCAATGCCGCGTATCGTTCACCCGATTGCCCCGGGCTTTAGGCCCCCTCCCCTTTTCGTAGATGAACAATGGGACGACCGCGAGGCAATCGGTGCAAGTAGTCGGGAGTGAACACCATCGGCGGTGGACGCACATTAGGCGGGCGCGGGCAACATGAGTAGCGGCACGCGAAGCCCACGCTTTCTGCCCAGGCGCTCCACCCGGGATTTCTTAGCGCGCGTGCCGCTCTGCCTGCGGGTTGATCCCAGCCAGCAGCCATCCGAAGAAAACCATCAGTGACCCGGCGCTAACGGCGTTGAGGGTAAAGAGCGATGCGTACGCTTCCCGAGAAAATCGGACCAGCGGGTTGTCCGGCCTTCCCTTGGTCAGCAGCCACGTCACCAGCGGCAACCCGGCCATCGCCAGCATGACTGACCTCTCTCGCCATGAAAACAGTATCGCCGCGAGCATCCCGCAGGGCAGGAACATCAACTGTATGGCCGCCGCCTTGCCCAGCATCATCGAGCAAAAAGCGATATTGGCCACGGAGAACACGATCAACGCAATCCGGCCCCACATCCCGGACCGGCGCGCGATGGCTGGGACGACGAAGAACAGGATGCCGGACAATGCGTCGGGGACGCCGACCCAGGCGTCGCCGCCGACCAGCCACCACAAGTAAAACGGATAGTAAGGCTGGTTCCAGGCCAGCACCATGGCGATGGTGTTGCACGCTGACACGTGGGGATCGTCAGTCGAGACATAGGCACGAAGCCACCGCAGCATGCCGGTCACGCTGGATCAGGTGGTAGTGGCAAGGTTGCGCGCACCACTCGGCGACAGCCAGTGTCCTGCTTGCGCCAGACGGGTCGACAAGGTTGCGCCGCGCCGCGATGGCTTGGACAGTTGGCAGCCTGGATGCCTGGATGCCTGGATGCCTGGATGCCTGGATGCCTGGATGCCTGGATGCCTGGATGCCTGGATGCCTGGATGCCTGGATGCCTGGATGCCTGGATGCCTGAGGAACGAGATCAGACTTTGTCGCATGACCAACAACGTTTATTTTACGACGGGTGCAGCCTAAAATGGCTGACGCCCCATTCCGCGCCGCCAGCATGCCCGAAAAGACCAGCGGTAGCCAGGAAGAACAGCCGCCACCGCCGTTTCCACAAGCCGGCTTCAGCGCCATACACGTCGCGCAGAACCGCCATGACCTCGGTTTCGCGACGGTCCATGTTGGCGAGCCAATCCCGCGCGGTGCGGGCGTAGTGTTCGCCAGTCCAGCGCCACTCGCTTTCTACCTCAAAAGACGTCGCCACATGCCGGATAAGCCCATGACTAGGCATGATACCCCCGGTGAAAAAGTGCTGCGCGATCCAGTCTTCCTTATCGGCAAGATCAAACAGATAGGGCGCCGAGCGGTGGCTGAATACGTGCAGGAACAGCCGCCCATCGGGTCGCAGCCAGTCATGAACACGGGCAAGCAACGACTGCCAGTTGGTCATGTGCTCGAACATCTCTACCGAAACGACCCGGTCGAACGTGTCGTTCGTCGCGAAGTCGTTCATGTCGGCGGTAATGACGCGCAGATTGCCGAACCCGCGCACGGCAGCCTCGGCTTCGATATGCGTCCGCTGTCGGTGCGAGTTCGAGACCGCGGTGATCCGCGCGTCCGGGTATCGTTCCGCCATCCACAGGCTGAGCGATCCCCAACCGCAGCCCAATTCCAGGATGTCCTGCCCGTTCGCGAGCCCGGCGTGAACGGCGGTCTCGACCAAGGCGTGCTCCTCGGCGGCGGCCAGCGTATCGGTGGGCGTCCGATAGAGGCAGCACGAGTATTTCCGCCGCGGACCCAGGACGAGTCCGAAGAATTCGGACTTCACCTCGTAATGCTGCGCGTTTGCCGCATCCGGGCGAACAGCGATGGGGTGCCCCGCCATGACGCGGGCAAATTCGAGCTCTGATACGCCGCCGGCGCGGCGGGCGAGTTTCCGACAGGTCCGGTCGACCAGGAAGGAGATCCCGGCAGCGGTCACGGCGTCCGGGACGGGAACTCGTTCGATGACAGTGGTGGCAACGGTGACCAGGCTCATCACGAAACGTCCTTCGGTGGCAACGGAAAGAACGGGCTGACCCGAGCCTGGTAGGCGCGGAAGCGGTCGCCGCGCGATTTCAGCATTTGTTGTTCGAGCAGCGGGATGCCGGACACGTGGACGAGAAGCCAATACATGAACAGCGGGCCGGACAGCGCGAGCCAGCCCCAGTACCAGTTGCCGGTGAGGTCGATCGCCAGCAACGGGTACGCGACCCAGCCGAACCACTCGAAGAAGTAGTTGGGATGGCGCGACCAACTCCAGAGCCCGGCATCGCAGATGCGGCCCTTGTTGTCAGGGTTCTGCTTGAAGCGGCGCAGTTGTTCGTCGGCCAGGCCCTCGCCGACGACCGCGATCAGCAGCACCGCGATGCCGAGACCGTCGAGAATGCGCGGGAACGCGGCTGGGTTATGCGCGGCCAGCATCATCGACAGACTGAGCAGCGCGGCGGCGGCGGCCTGGATCTGAAGAAACAGGAACAGGCGAAACTGAAACCTGGATCCCCACTCCTGCCGTAAAGCCGCGTAACGCGCGTCTTCCGGACCGCGTATCGAGCGTCGCGCGATGTGCAGCCCCAGCCGGGACGACCAGGCGGCGATCAGAATGGCGACGACAACCTGGCGCACGGTAGGACCGCCCGGAAACAGCGCCAGCACAAGTCCGGCGATGCCCAGCCCAAACGACCAGACGACATCCACCCAGCCGGCGTTCCCGGTCGCGCGTTGCAGTCCCCATGCACCGGCCATCACAAGAGACAGCAGGACCGTCGCGGTAACGAAGATGATGATCATAAGGGCGTCCTGGGGATGACCAGCAAGCTGTCGCAAAGCATCAGGACGCTCTCCGGGCGGTCGCGCCCATCTGTACTCTCCGGGCGGTCGCATCCTCCTGTATAGGCAAGCCGCGAGCGGCAACACCGTTTTAAGCGAGTCATAAGCCTGTCGGGGCAAACGGCCTTGTTAGCGCGCATGAAGCGCAGGCGTTCCGTTCGCGCCGTTCCGCGAGGGGCGCATGACGGCGCTGGACAAGGCTACGTCAGTGGTCCGGCCATCGTAGCGATGCAGGAACCGCGTGACGTCAGCCATCGACGGCGCCAGCCAGCGGAGCACTCCAGCCATCGCCCCGATGATCTTCACATGGTTGACGCCGGGGTAGATCCGTTCCTCTACCGTTCCGCCATCGCGTCGGATCGCCGCGGCCAGATGTTCAGTGTTGCGCGGAAACACCGTGGTATCGGCGGTCCCGGCGGCAAGGAACATCGGCGGCGCATCGCCGCGGGCGAACGTGATCGGCTGGGTCAGACGCAGGTTTCCGGCTGGGGCAAAGATGTCCTCGAGTTCCGGATCATGCAGCGGAAGGAAGTCGTATGGACCCGCCAAACCGATCATTGCGGTGATATCGCGATCTGGATCCATCCCGACAGCGGCCAGCCATTGTTTATCCAGGGTGAGCATCGCCACGTTGTAGGCCCCCGCGGAGTGGCCCATCAGGAAGATCCGCCGCGGATCGCCGCCATATTTCGCGATATTGGCCCTGGTCCACGCGACCGCCGCGGCGTTGTCCCGCAAAAAGCTGGGAAACCGCACCGCGGGGAACAGCCGATAATCCGGCACCACCGTCAGGAAGCCGCGCGCGGCAAGGGCTGCCGCCACGAAACGGTATTCACCCTTGTTCCCATCCTTCCAGCCGCCGCCATAGATGAAAACCACAACCGGCGCTGCCGTCGCTTGTCCCTTGGGCGCCTGTCCCTTGGGCGCATAGACATCCAGTTCGTGCCGGTCGCCGGAAGCATACCGGATGTCCTGGGTTATGCTAATGCGATCCGTCGGCGCCAGCGCATTCAGGACCGCCACGGGCGAGCATGCGGACAACGCGCTCAGCATGAACAGTCCCAGCAACCAGCGCGGCATCGCAGCCTCATTGTCCGACGATACGTTGCGCCAGACCGAGCAGGCCACGAAGTCGCATACCTTCGGATCCGATGATGCAGAGACAGGGTTCTGTGCCGCTCGCGCGCGGTGGCTGATCGTGATCATGCGCCGGCTCGCATAGATCGCCTGCCGCATATTCTCCGGTTCCATCGACGAAACTACCCGAGAGCACACAGGTCAGCTCCAACCCGCTATGACCGTGTCGCGGCAGGGCGCGACCGGGCTGCGCCTGCACCAGCCCGGTCCAGGCGGCGCCCGCGGTGCGAAACGGGCGGTAGCGGGCGCCCAGCCCGATTGGCCACCAGCGCCCGGCAGCCACCCGGTTTAGCGGCACGGGAAGTTCCGGATTAAGGATTGGCGGTGGGGCGGGAGCCGGGTTGTTCAGCCGAACCATCAAGCTGCTCAGAGCCCCCTCGTTCAGCGGGATGGGAGTGAGATCGTCAAGCAAGGCGCCGCCGGTGGCTTCCAGCGTCCCGACCGCTTGCCGGCACGCCGCACATTGCGCGAGGTGGGTCGCCGCGACGATCGCCAACGCCTCCGGCAGCTGGCCCGTCGCATAGGCAGCCAGCGTCGGTTCGGTGGGGTGATGACTGATCACTCGAGATCTCCCAGCACCGAGCGAAGCCGATTAATGGCCAGGCGCAGGCGTGACTTCACGGTTCCCAATGGAATCCCCAGCTCCTTCTCGATCTCGGCATGGGCCTTGTCCTCGAAGAACGCCTTGTGGATTACATCCGCCTGTTCGGGTGGCAAGAGACTTAAAGCCGACTGGATGCGGGTCTGCTGCTGCGCGAGCACTATAGCGCGATCGGCCTGGACCGGGGGTTCCTGCGCGGCGATCGGGTCGAACACCAGGTCGCTGGGATGACGTTCACGGCGCACAGCATCGATCCGCAGATTTCGGGCAATGGTGAAGATCCAGGTCGAGGCCGCGGCGCGCGTTGGATCGAACAGGTGCGCCTTCTGCCAGATGGCAACCATCGTCTCCTGGGCCAGTTCATCGGCGGCGGCGGCCTGGGAGCCGGAGCGCAACATCCATGCTTTGACCCGAGGCCCGAAATAGGCGAACAGATCGGCGAAGGCCGCTCGGTCATGTCGCTGGGCAATCGCCTCGATCAGCGCGGCGTGTTCGGCGGGTGCGGAGGGGTCAGAGCTGTGCGTCATGCCTCGGGCCGATATACGGCGACGAAACGGAAGCACCACCCCCCACTGTCCCGACCGGGCGGGGGTCCGTAGTCTTTCAGGCAGGGGGACTGTCGCATGCACGAAGCCTATTACGTGGAACGGGGGCGAATGGATCATGTGCGAATCGAGTGATCCAGCCTCCCAAGCGTGGCGTATTACGCCGTGATCGTAACCAGGTTGAGACGCAACGAGGCAGCATGTCGCCACAGGGGTTGGAAATCGCGGTTGTCGGCAGCGGCATCGCCGGACTATCCGCCGCCTGGCTTCTGAGCGGGCGGCACCGTGTTACGCTCTATGAAAGCGCGATCCGTCCAGGCGGTCATAGCAATACCATGGATGTTGGCGATGTTCCGGTCGACATCGGCTTTATTGTCTACAACGAGAATACCTATCCGAACCTGACGGCGCTGTTCGCCTATCTGGGGGTCCGCACCAAGGCCTCTGAGATGAGCCTCGCGGTATCCTTGGACGGCGGCGGTCTCGAATACGCGGGGACCGATCTGGCCGGCCTGTTTGCGCAACGCTCCAATCTGTTCAGGCCACGCTTCTGGTCGATGCTGCGCGATCTACGTCGTTTCTACCGCGAAGCCCCCGCCCATGCGCGCCGAATGTCACCGCAGACGACCTTGGGCCATTTTCTCGCCACGCAGGGTTACGGCGAGGCGTTCCAGCAGGATCATTTGCTGCCGATGGCGGCGGCAATCTGGTCGGCCTCGGCGAACTCACTGCGCGACCATCCTGCCGCGCATTTCATACGGTTCTGTGATAATCACGGATTGTTGAAGTTCACCGACCGACCGATCTGGCGGACCGTCGACGGCGGCAGCCGGGAGTACGTCAATCGCCTGCTCGCGGATATCGACGATCTCCGGCTGGGGCAGGCGGCAGCCTCAGTGGTGCGAAAAGGCGACTCGGTTGTCGTTCAGGATGTAACGGGCGGCCGAGAGGTCTTCGATCACGTGGTGCTGGCGTGCCACGCGGATCAGGCGCTGGCATTGCTCGACCGACCGACGGATGCAGAACGCTCTTTGCTTGGGGCGTTCGGCTACACGCGGAACCGCGCGGTGCTGCATCGCGACCAGCGCCTCATGCCACGACGCCGCGCGGTCTGGGCCAGTTGGAACTATCTGGGCAGCCGCGAGCAGCCCGACGCGCTACAGGTCACTTACTGGATGAACCGGCTGCAGGGGTTGAGCGATACCAACCCACTGTTTGTGACGCTCAATCCGACGGTGGAACCGGCACCTGAGACGGTCTTGCACGAAGAAGTCTATGAGCACCCGCGATTTGATGGTGCCGCGATGCATGCCCAGGCGCATCTCTGGTCTCTGCAGGGTCGCGATCGAACCTGGTTCTGTGGCGCCTATTTTGGCGCCGGCTTTCATGAAGACGGTCTGCAATCCGGTCTCGCGGTGGCGGAACAATTGGGCGGCGTCCGTCGTCCGTGGTCGGTGCCGGCGGAAAACGGCCGCATCACCGTCACGCCGGCGGCCTCGCCCGAGCTGGTGGCATGACATCGGCACTCTATCGCGGCACCGTGGTGCATCAGCGCTTCAAGCCCCGCCGCCATCGATTGCGCTATCACCTGGCCCAGATGCTGTTCGACCTGGATGCCATGCCATCGCTCCGGCTGTTTTCACACAACCGCTTCAACCTCGTGAGCTTTTACGATCGCGACCACCTTGACGGCTCAGGCAGCGATCTGCGCCGGCAGGTGGAGGAAGCACTGACCACGGCTGGCCTGCAGCCCGACGGGGGCGCCATCCGACTGCTTTGCATGCCGCGCATCCTCGGGCACGCGTTCAATCCGATCAGCGTGTTTTTCTGCCACCGGCGCGACGGCGCCCTGACGGCACTGCTCTATGAGGTGAACAACACGTTCGGGCAGCGGCACAGCTACCTGATCCCGGTCGAGGATCCGGACGCCGGCACCATCCGACAGCATTGCGAGAAAGCGTTCTACGTCTCGCCGTTCATGCGGATGGATATGACCTACGCGTTCAATGTGGTTCCGCCGAACGAGACGACCGCCGTCGTAGTGCATGGCGACGACGCCGCGGGCCGAGTGATAACCGCCTCGTTCGCCGGACGCCGGCACGACCTGACGGATCGGGCCCTGGTGGGAATGTTTCTGCGCCACGGGCTGCTGAGCCTGAAAGTCTTGGGCGCCATCCATTTGGAAGCGGTCAAGCTTTGGCTCAAGGGGCTGCGCGTTCAGCCGCGGCCAACGCTGCCTGACCACGCCGTCACCATTGTTTCCACCCGACAGGGTTAGATCATGTCAGACGGATCCCTCGACGTCAGCGTCACGCTTGAAGCAGCACTGCCGGATCTTGGACTGATCGCGCGACGACTCTCCCGCGTCCTGCTGTCGCGCATCCGTACCGGACGCCTGACGATCATCACGCCGTCCGGCATACGGTTGTCGCATGGCTCCAGCGGAGGCCCTGAAGGTGTTGTTATCCTGCACCGCTGGCGGGCGCTTCGGCGGTTGCTGCTCCACGGCGACATCGCGCTGGCGGAAGCGTTCATGGATGGCGACTGGGACAGCCCCGATTTGCCGGCGCTGATCGAACTCGGCGGGCAGAACATGCCGACACTGAGCGGTGCGATGGATGCCCACTGGCTGCAGCGGTTGCGTAATCGTTTTCAGCACCGGTTGAACGCCAATACGCGACGCGGCAGCCGGCGAAACATCCGGCATCATTATGATCTTGGAAACGCTTTCTACAAAGCCTGGCTCGACAGCGGCATGAGCTACTCGTCGGCGCTTTTCAACGAACCGGCGCAAACGCTGGAAGCAGCGCAGACGGCCAAGCAACAGCGCGCCATCGCGCTGCTAGACACCCAGCCCGACCAGCACGTGCTCGAAATCGGCTGCGGCTGGGGCGGTCAGGCCGAACAGCTGGTGCGGCTCGCCGGCTGTCGCGTGACCGGGGTCACGTTGTCGCCGGCACAGTTACAGTATGCCTCCGACCGGCTGGCGGAACCGGCGATAGAATCCAAGATAAACCTTGATCTACAGGATTATCGCGATGTTGCTGGGCAGTTCGATCGGATCATTTCCATCGAAATGCTGGAAGCCGTCGGCGAGGCCTACTGGCCCAGTTATTTCTCGACCTTGCGCGACCGTTTGAAACCCGGCGGGCTGGCCGTGGTGCAGGCGATCACCATCGCGGAAGGTCAATTCGAAGGCTATCGCCGCTGCACCGATTTCATCCAGCAATACATTTTTCCCGGCGGCATGCTGCCAACCATCACCGAAATCCGCCGGCAAACCGAAAGGGCCGGGATGAAGTTGCGCTCGATGGAGACCTTCGGCGCCAGCTATGCGCGCACCCTCGCCGAGTGGCGCAGGCGCTTCCATGCGGCATGGCCAGAGATCGAGCGGCTTGGCTTTGACGCCCGCTTCCGCCGCATGTGGGACTATTACCTGTCGTACTGTGAGGGCGGTTTCCGTGCAGGCACGATCAATGTGGGCCTTTATGTCTTAGCCAAGCCGATATGATCCGGCGCCGACTGCTGCTTGCCGGCGCCGTGGCCCTCCCTTCCGGGCAGCCAGGGCTGCGCTGCCCGTCCCGACTGGCAACAAGCTGGCGTTCCATGTCATTCGCGAGGGCAGCAAAATCGGCGAGCACACGCTCACGTTCGAACCCGCCACCGATGCACTGAGCGTGTCCGTGGCGGTCGACATCGTGGCCGGCATGGGGCCCATCGCCTTCTTCCGCTACAAGCATCGCGCAACCGTCAACTGGCAGGATGAACAGGTCGTCGCGATCACCGCCGAGACCAACGACGACGGAACCGCGCAGCACATGACTGCCAGGCGAGACGAAAGCGGGTTGATCGTCGAGGGATCTCGGGCCGAGCGCTATACCGTGCGCCCGCGTCCATTGCCGGGAACCCATTGGGATCGTCGCGCGATGCTGGACGCACCGTTCATCAACATCCAGGATAGTCGGTTGATGCATCCCAAGGTGAGCCTGGTCGGAATGGAGAAGGTCGCGGTCACTGGCGGGTCGATCGAAGCGCAGCACCACACGATGCGCGGCGATGCCGATCTGGACACGTTCTACGACCTCACGCCAGCTGGGTGGGCCTTCGATTTGTCGCCAAGGATCGGTCGGAGATTCGATATCCGCGGGCTTAGGCCCCGGTTGAGGGGATGCCATGAACGATACAGGAGTGCCGCAGGGTTGGCCGCCGACCCGGCCGCTGGCGGTATCCATCAATGTGATGCTGGAGGGTTGGGCCGCGCCCGACGCGCCTGGGATGGGCCCGATGGGTAATATCCTGAGGCCCGGCACGATCGATCTGCAAGCGCGGTCGTGGGCGGATTACGGCGCCAGGGTGGGCGCCTGGCGGTTGCTCGACCTGCTCGATCAGCAGGACACCAAGGCTGTCTTCTACACCTCGGGCGTGGTGGCGGAGCAATTTCCCGCTCTGCCGGCTGCGATCGCCAAGCGCGGGCACCCCGTCGCGGCGCATGGCTGGAGCCAAGGCACCCTGCCCGCGTACCTCACGCCGGAACAGGAAGCGGCCGATATCGCTCGGTGTGTCGCGACGCTAAAGGCCACCACGGGTTCTGCGCCAACCGGCTGGCTCAGTCCGCGCTGCACGCCTAGCGCGCTGACGTCGACGTTCTTGGCGGCGCAGGGGTTTTTCTTTCACGCCGAGATGTTTGATGCCGATCTGCCATACCGGATCGAGACGAACGCCGGGCCGCTGATCGGCGTGCCGTTCACCATGGAGGTGAACGACATGCCACTTTATGTGCGGTACGGGAATGAACCCGATGCCTTCACCCGGACGCTGACGAAGATCGTCGAGGGCTGGTCGAGGCTCGGCAACCCACATGCTTGCCTGGACATCACGGTTCATGCCCATGTGTTCGGACGGCCTTACGGAGCGCTCGCGTTGCTCGATTCACTGGCGGTGGTCAAGCGCAACGCCCACTGCTGGCTGACCAATCACGCGGAACTGGCCGAACTGTGGGCAGCGCGACCGGCTTCCACATCGGGATAGGTTAAGTCTGAGCTAAGCCAGGACCATTCGAACCCCCACCGATGGGTCGAGTTCCGGTACGCTGCTCGGTTGCGTGCCGGCTTCAGGTTTGACCATGCACCGCGACCTGTTCCGGCGCATTTGCTGTCCTCCTGCGCGCGGCGTGCCGCCGGGGACATAACCCGGCCGGCAAGCAAGACCGGCAAGTGCATGACAGAAATATTAGCATGTGTAGTGACAACGAACTGTATTTGCGTATGGCCGCCGCCGCGGCGCCCGGCTTAACTCTGTGGTTTGGGCACGGGAGACATTGAAATGCGCAGACGGACCTTCCTCGCCGCCACCGCGGCGCAGCTGGCGATGCCAGCAATCGGCAGCGCCGCGGGCAGCAAACTGCTGAAATTTATTCCGCAATCAGATCTTGCCGTCATCGATCCGGTCTGGACCACCGCCTATGTCACCCGCAACCACGGTTACATGGTCTGGGACACGCTGTATGGCCAGTCCGGCCCGGAGAGCGGGTTCAAGGCTGAACCGCAGATGGTGCAGGGACATGTCGTGTCGTCCGATGGCAAGACCTGGACGCTGACCCTTCGCGACGGCCTGCTGTTCCACACCGGAGAGAAGGTCCTGGCGCGCGATTGCGTGGCCAGCATCAAGCGCTGGGCGGCGCGCGACGCCTTCGGCCAGGCGCTGATGCAGCGAACCGACGCGCTGAACGCGCCGGACGACAAAACGATCCAATTCCGGCTCAACCGACCCTTCGCCCTGCTGCCGGACGCGCTAGGGCATTCAGCGTCCAACATGTGCGCGATCATGCCTGAGCGGGTGGCAAAGACCGATCCTTTCCAGCAGATCACCGAGGTTGTCGGTAGCGGCCCGTTCCGCTTCTTGGCGAACGAGCGTGTCCCGGGCTCGTTGGCCGCGTATGCGAAATTCGACAAGTACAAGCCGCGGGAGAGCGGCGAGACGGCGTGGACGGCCGGGCCGAAGATCGCTTATTTCGATCGCGTCGAGTGGCACGTCGTGCCTGATGCCGCCACCAAGGCCAACGCGATGACCTCGGGCGAGATGGACTGGTGGGAGAACCCGACCAGCGACCTGTTGCCGCTGCTTAAGCAGAACGCTGACTGCACGGTCGCCATCAAGGATCCGACCGGGGAGTGCTGGATCATGCGCCCAAACCAGCTGTTCCCGCCGTTCGACAATCCGGCGATCCGGCGGGCCCTGATGGGCGCTGTCAACCAGAAGGATTACATGACGGCGGCCGAGGGGACCGATACATCGCTGTGGAAGACGCCGTGCGGCTTCTTCCCGCCCGGCTCGGTCCTCGCCAGCAGTACGGCCGGTTCGGCGTTGCCGTCCGCCGGTCCGGACTACACCAAGGTGAAGGCAGCCCTGAAGGCGGCAGGATACAAGAATGAAAAGGTCACATTCATGGCCTCGACCGACCAACCGGCGCTGTTTGCGCTGGATGAGGTGGCGGCGGACATGTTGAAGCATTGCGGCATCAACCTGGATTTCCAGTCGACCGACTGGGGGTCCGTGGTGCAGCGGCGCGCCAGCCGGAAGCCACCCGCCGAGGGTGGCTGGAACATGTTCATCACCGGGTTCGGCGGGTTGGATTTCGCCTCTCCGGCGGCTGATCTGCCGCTGCGGGGCAACGGCAAAAGCGCCTGGTTCGGCTGGCCGGACGATCCGAAGATGGAAGATCTGCGGAACGCCTGGTTCGGCGCCCCAAATGTCGACGCACAAAAGAAGATCGGCGTTGAAATGCAGGCGCATGCCTTTGAGAGCGTGCCGTATTATCCGCTGGGGTTCGGCTACCAGCCAACCGCATTTCGCAAGAACATAACGAACATGCTGGACGGGTTTGTTATTTTCTGGAACGTGCGGCGGGCATAAGCGACAGCGCTTGTTGCGACAGTCAATCCCGCGCGGATGATAGCCAAAGGGTGCGGTTGGCGCGAGTGCGGCTGTGGTGGTTGCTTGCAGGGCGTATGCGAGAGTCTCCGGCTTAGCAGAGCGTCTGCAAGGGATATCTGGCTGCAGCGGCGAGCGGAGTGCCACGCGCGGGCGTTATGGCGGTGTTTGGGGGTAGTCGATTTGGGTGATCTCCAGCACCTCGGGTCCGCGCGGGGTGCGGACCGTGACCTCGTCACCACGCTTCGCCCGCAACAGCGCCAGCGCGACGGGCGAGCCGATGCTGATCTTCCCTGCCGCCATATCCGCCTCGTCCACCCCGACGATCGTTACGGTCACCTCCTCATCCCGTTCGTTCGCATAGGTGACCGTCGCGCCGAAGAACACCCGGTCTCGCTGGGTCTGGTCGGCGGGATCAACCACCACCGCGTGTGCCAAGCGGTTCAGAAGAAAGCGCAGTCGCCGGTCGATCTCCCGCAAGCGCCGCTTGCCCTCCTTGTAGTCAGCGTTTTCGCTACGATCGCCGTTGCTTGCTGCCCAGGCGACGATCTCGACCACGCGATGCCGCGCGGTACGTTGCGTCGCCAGTTCGACGGTCAGGCGTTGATGACCGGCCGGGGTCATGTAGAAATTGCCGCCTTGCAGCCTGGGCGGACCGTCGTCGTCTTCGTTGTCGGGCAACCTGATCAGTCTCCTTGGGAACCAGATGTCCAACAATGCTTTGCCAGACCCCAAGCCACAATGCTCAACCGGGCTTGCATCCGACGAACGGGTCCCGTATCCGCCGGTCATGGTCGACCCTGCCGCCTCGGCTGAAGCCGAAATCCGCCGCCTGCTGGACATCATGGTTGCGCTGCGGGATCCGGTCAGCGGCTGTCCATGGGACAAGACCCAGACGTTCGAAACGATCGCGCCTTACACCATCGAGGAGGCCTACGAGGTCGCCGATGCGATCGCTCAGCGTGATTTCATTGCGTTACCGGATGAACTGGGGGATCTGCTGTTTCAGGTGGTCTACCACGCTCGCATCGCCGAGGAAGCCGGGCATTTTGCTTTTGTCGACATAGCAAAATGCATCAGTGACAAAATGATCCGTCGTCATCCTCATGTATTTGGTGACGCTGCCGCCCGCGATGCCTTGGCGCAAAGTGCCGCCTGGGAAAGTCAGAAATCCGCTGAACGGGCCGCGCGTCGGCAGTCCGGCGCCCTGGCGGGTGTGCCTGTCGGTCTCCCTGCCCTGACGCGGGCGTTGAAGTTGACCAACCGGGCTGCCCGGGTTGGATTCGATTGGCCGGATACCGAGCAGGTTCTGTCGAAGCTTGACGAGGAGATCGAAGAACTTCGGGCCGAATTAGCGACCGCCGATCCGGTTCGGCTAACCGACGAAGTTGGCGACCTATTGTTTGTTCTGGCCAACCTGGCGCGCAAGCTCAATCTGGATCCCGAGACCTGCCTACGCCACGCAAACGAGAAATTTTCCCGCCGGTTCAGTGCGATGGAACGTGCCTTTGAGGAGCAAGCAAAGGTCCTTTCCGAGCTGTCGCTTGACGTCATGGAGGCCGGGTGGCAGCGCGCCAAGGCGGCGGAGCGTAGGTGACTCGCCCATTCCAAAGACTAGCGACAAGAAAAGGGGCACACCGACCATGGCACAGCGGGACTACCAGCTGGACGAGTCATGGTTCGAGGACTCGCTCGAAAAGACGACACGGTTTGGGCTTACGCAGGCTCAACCTGGTTCCGGTTAACCGCGTGTCAGCACGATGTCGAATGTGACCGCCAGCGCGCCTGGCTCGCGGCCCGCCACCGGAGCTGGCTCAGTAAGCAACAGATCCTTTCGGCTGGCGCTGTTCAGCCAGGAGTCGGTCTCATTCCAGGAGTCGCCTTTGAAATACATCTGGGTGACAAGTTGCTCGTATTGCCCGGTCACCGAGAAATGGATGTGCGCCGGCCGCCAGCGGCCCGGAGCGGCCGGATACGCCGCCGGCCGTACCGTCTTGAACGCATACCGTCCATCCTTATCGGTCCTGGTCACCGCGAAGCCGTTGAAATTTTTGTCCAGCTCGGCGGCGGTATTTTCATCGTTGGGATGGGCGTAGCGGCCTGCGGCATTGGCTTGCCAGATTTCCACCTTGGCGCCCGCGACCGGCTGGCCATTGTCCGCCAGGATACGTCCGGACAAATACAGCAAAGTGCCCTGAGCCTGGCCGCCACCGGTCAGGTCACCGCTTTCGGTCGGGGTATGCATGAATGGATAAAATGGCCCAAGGATTTGCGGCGGCGTGCGCGGCAGCGTGGTGGTCGCGGCCTTCTCATCAATGGCGACATCGGCCATGGTTGATCCTCCCATTAGCGGCGGTTCGTGGCCAGCCTAGCCGCAAACCGGCGCGTCGAAAATGTATGGTGGCGCTATGCTGAGCAATGCGCAACGGCGTTTCCTGGAACGAAGCCGGGTTGCCCATCTGGCGACCGCGGATCGCTCTGGCGCACCGCATCTCGTGCCGGTCTGCTTCAGCCTGATCGACTTCGCCGTTTACATCACCGTGGACGAGAAACCAAAGCGGACGGACGTGCCGCTGAAAAGGCTCCGTAACATCCTGGAAAATCCAGCGGTGGCCATGACGGTGGATCGGTGGGATGAGGATTGGAGGCGCCTGGGCTGGGTCATGCTGCGCGGCCGCGCCGAGGTTCTCCGCCACGGGGAGGAGCACGACCGGGCGCAAGACCATCTGCGCCAGCGCTATGGGCAGTATGCGGCGATGGATCTGATGCCGCTGCCGGTGATCGCCGTCCGGATCCAGCGTGTCCTTTCGTGGGGCGCTTTGGACTAAAGCGAGGCCCAAGCCTTATGGCATCTACCGGTCACCCGCGCGACCGAGCGTGTTAGTTACGACAGCCATTGAGGTATCCGGTTACGTTGGCAATGGTTATATCCTTGCCCGAGATTAACCGCCGCGACGCAGCCCAGCCGGATCACCATCAGATATAGTCCATCCTGCCGCCATCCACCGCCAGTATTTGTGCTGTCACCCAGCCAGACTCGGGTGAGGCAAAGAACGCCACGGCGTTGGCGATATCATCCGGATCGCCAACGCGACCCATCATCGCGCGAGCGCCCATGGTCTGAGCGCGTTCCTTCCACGCCTCCTCGTTCGGGCCACGTGTCATTTCAGTCTGGACCAGGCCGGGCGCCACGGCATTCACGGTGATCCCGTGCGGCCCCAACTCCATGGCGAATCGTAAGGTCAAAATCTGCGCTTCGGCCTTGGTCGCGGCGTAGAAGCCGTTGCCGGGCGATGAGGTGCCTAGTGCGGCAATCGACGTGATGTTGATGATACGACCGTATCGTTGCCGGCGCATGTCGGTCATCACGGCGCGGGTGGTGTGGATCACGCCGTCGGCATTCACCTGGCGCATCCGCTCCAGCTTGTCCGGATCGTAGCTTTCCAGTGTCGCCCTGTGTGAAACGCCGGCATTGTTCACCAGAATGGTGACTGATCCGAACGCCGCGGCAACCCTGTCGACCATGCCCTCAACCGCAGCGTCATCCGCCACATCCGCCGCCACCGAGATTGCCCGTCCGCCGTTCGCGTTGATGTCCGCGACCAGCGATTCCGCGGCGTCGGCCCGGGCCAGGTAGTTGACGCAAACCGATGCCCCCTCACGCGCCAGCCGCCTTGCGACCGCTCGTCCGATGCCTCGGCCACCTCCCGTCACGAGCGCCACCTGATCGCGCCATGTCGCCATGCGAGCCTCCAAACAATCAGAATTATTCGCGGAGCAACAGGTTACCCCAAGTTAACAGCTTTGGTGGTCACAAGACCCGGACGAACCCGAAAAACATTACCAATTGACCGCGATCAACACTTTCAGTCATCCTGCGTAGCGCCCGACCTCAACCAAAAGTAGCGCCATCGCCACTCAGGTCTCAGCCATGCCGAGCACCGGAACTGTCCGACATCAGTCTGGCGGCGTGGTGGACGTGCCGCACCGCGCCATGATCACAGTGTCCGCCATTTGCGCCACGTTGTTGCAATCATTGGACCAAACGATCGCTAACGTTGCGCTTCCGTATATGCAGGGCAGCTTCTCCGCGAGTTACGATCAGATCACCTGGGTATTGACATCCTATATCACGGCCGCGGCGATCATGACCGCCCCGGTGGGTTGGCTGGCCGCTCGGTTTGGCCGCAAGCCGCTTTATGTCGCTTGCATCCTCGGCTTCACGATCGCGTCGATGCTATGTGGTGCCGCCCATTCGCTGCTGCAGATCGTCGCTTTCCGACTGTTGCAGGGCACGTTCAGCGCTGCCCTGGTGCCGCTGTCGCAGGCAACGCTGATGGACATCTATCCGCCGGATCGGCGCGGCTTCGCAATGGCGGTCTGGGGCATGGGGATGATGATCGGCCCGATCATGGGCCCGACCCTGGGCGGTCTGCTGACCGAGAACTACGACTGGCGCTGGGTTTTCTACATCAACCTGCCGTTCGGCCTGCTTGCCGCCGGTGGCTTGTTGATCTTTCTGCCCAACACGTCGGACCGGGGCGAATCCCGTTTCGACTGGTTCGGCTTCACAGTGCTGTCCACCGGGCTGGGTGGGTTGCAGTTGCTGCTGGATCGTGGCCAGGTCCTGGACTGGTTTTCCTCCCGCGAGATCATCGTGGAAGCCATCTTGACCGGGGTTGGTTTGTATCTGTTCGTGGTGCATCTGTTTTCGGCGCGTCAGCCGTTGTTGCGCCCGAGCCTGTTCCGGGACATTAACTTCCTGTCGGCGCTGGTGCTGATGTTCACCGTTGGCACGCTGCTGGTGTCGAGTCTGGCGCTGATGACGCCTTGGCTGCAGGTTCTCAGCGACTATCCGGTAGCCACCGCCGGCATGATCATGGCTCCGCGCGGGGTGGGAAATCTCGCCGCGATCATGCTCAGTGGCCGATTGGCAAATCGCGTTGATCCGCGGTACCTGGTTGGTGCGGGGCTGATCCTGATGTGCGCCTCGTTCTACATCATGAGCGGGTGGACGCCCGACATCTCCCAGCGCGACATCGTTCTGACCATCATCTTGCAGGGAGCGGGTCTTGGGATGGCATTCATGCCGCTGCAAATCCTGGCATTCGCCACCTTGGCCCCGGCCCTCAGGACCGAAGGAGCGGCGTTGTTCAGCCTGCTGCGCAACACAGGCGCGGCGATCGGGGTGTCGGTCACCTCCACGGTTCTGGCGCGCAACACGCAGGGCCTCCACGAGATGATCGGCGCGAGCTTGACGCCGTTCAACCGAGCGTTGGCGGCGGTGAAGGCGTTTGATCCCTATACGAGCCATGGGGCGGCTCTGCTGGACCGGGTGGTGAACCAGCAGGCGGAGATAATCGCGTACGCAAATGATTACGTGCTGCTGATCTGCACGACATTGCCGGCGCTGCTGTTGCTGCTGGTGATACGGAAACCCAGGCAGAGTGCAGATGTGGACGCCACGCCGGCCGATTAGAATTTGAAGAACCGAGTACAGATCGCCGGGTCGCGACCGCTGCGGGCATCGCGCCACTGGTTGACAGTCGTGCGCCCATGCTGGCAGGCGGATGCTGGATGGGATTTCTGGTCGATCATTTCAAAGTTGGCTCAGAAGGCAATCAGATACGGCGCTTGTCGAACGAGTCCGAAATGACCTGGCCGAAGTACCGGCCTCCGGTCGGGGTTATCCAGCCGTTGCCCGGTATCGGTGATATGGTCTGGCACCTGCCGCATCTTCGCGCCATCGCCGCCCACGCCGGCACGGCCGTTACGCTGCTGGCGAAACCAAGGTCGCTGGCGGATCAGCTTCTGGTCAACGAACCGGCTGTCGCGAGCGTCGTGTGGGTGGACATCAATCCGGCGAACCGACCCGGCGTGCATGACGGCTTTGGTGGTTTCCTGAAGCTTGTCCGCGCGATGCGGGCGCAGCATTTTGGCACCGTTGTGCTGCTGCATCACAGCGATCTGCTGGCCGCGGCCGTCTGGCGGGCTGGTATACCGGATCGGCGCGGCTACGGCTGGGGGCGTCAGCGCTGGTTTCTCAACACCGGACCGTTTCTGCCGCGCGACGTGCGGGAGATGCATCAGCATACCCGAGCCACACGATATCTGCAGGCAGCCGGCGTCATGATGCCCTCGGCTGAACCTGCGCTGACGGTGCCGCCGGCGACCATCAGCACGGCCATGGCACGACTGGGCGGTCCGGCCGGTGCGTTCGTGGCGATCGGCATCGGCAGCAGCGAGGCGTTGCGCCAATGGGGGACCGACCGGTTCGCCGAATTGGCGTCGGTGCTGCTGGACGCCGGGTGGCCTATGCTGATCTTGATGGGCGGTGCGGAGGATCTAACCTCTGCGACCGCGATCGTGAGGCGACTGGGGAGCCGAAGCGGGCAGGTGCGGCTCGCGCTGGGATGGCATCTGGCTGATGTGACGGGGCTGCTGTCGGCGGCGGCGTTCTACGTCGGCAACAACACCGGGGTGATGAACATCGCCGCGGCGACTGGCACTCGGACCTATGCCTTGTTCGGCACCACACGACCGTTCGAACATGCCAGCCAGATCGTTTCCATCGTTGCGCCCGATACCGGAACGCACGACGGGATGGTGCGTCTGAGCCTGAACGCGGTGCTGACGGTAATGCAGGCCGATCGAGGACGCCTGGGGCCGCAATCCTGTTCGCCGTAGCACCAGCCGGTCGCGTTCCGCGTTCAAAGGATGCTGACAGATAGCGTCAACAACGGCGGCATAAGACATGATCCCGGCGTCGAAGGGTTTGGGCCCCGTCGCTGGCCGCCCGCGATCAGGTCCGGACACGCGCCAGGATCGGCTTGCCGGAAAAAGACAGATCAACTATCACAATCATGGCATCATACGTCTTTGTGGCGAGGGCAAACGCCTCGATGGCGAATCGCGATGCGCTGCCTGATCCCGTCTTAGGTCGTGCTCTGCCTGTTGGCTGCTGGAAGGATATGCGGACATGCAACTCAATACGCTCGTGAACAAAGGGGCGTGTGTTAGGCAAGGGTCGCCATTGGCAGACGGGGCGGGGAAAGGGCGGACCTTCATTATCTCTGGCGTTGGACGAGGTGGCACAACGCTGGTTGCCGAAGTCCTGCGGGAGGCAGGCATCAATCTTGGTGAGCAGCTCAGCGAACTCGTTGCCGAGGATCTCGACATGCTGCGCATCCTCCGCTCGAAGGATGCCCGGCTACTGGATAAATTGATCTCCTCACGCAACGAGAAACAGATGGACTGGGGTTTCAAGGTGCCCAACATCCACGTCTTTTTGCGTCATTCGGACTTGGCGCGGTTCCGTAATCCGCATCTGATCCTGATCTTTCGTGATCCTCAGGCAATCGCCGCGCGCAACGCACTGGCCGAATATTTTGAGCCGTTGACGGCATTGCGGGATGCGACCGTCGCGCTGAATGCGCTCGCGGAATTCGTCCACCTGACCGTCTGCCCAAGCCTCTTGCTCAGCTACGAAAAGGCGCTGTTGTTTCCAAACGAGTTCATCGACGCGCTGGCCGGCTTTTGCGCCATGCCGATCGACGAACAGAACCGGCAGCGGTTATTGGCTCATGTACGGCCCAATGCCGAGCCTTATGTCAGCCGAGCGAGGCGAACCTATGCGGGATCGGTTGATCATGTCCGAGGCGGTGTTGTTTCAGGCTGGTGCTGCGAGGTTGGCGAACTGGCACCGGTGGACCTCGACCTGTTCCTGAACGAAGAAAAAGTTATGACGTTCAGGGCCGATCGGTTCCGACCAGACCTCGTCAAGGCTGGGTTCGGCAACGGCAACCACGCCTTTGCGATTCAGTTGCCAACGGCTCAGATCGATCTCAGCGCGGTACTGCACGTCCGTCTGGCCGATCGCAGCTTTGAACTTTCGCACAGCGGCCGCTGCGTCTTCGAGTATCAGCGACCCTGAAACCTGATCGCTTCAGCCTGAAGCGGTCAGACTGGAAATCTTGTTGTTTGAGGGGGGCGATTGAACGTCCGAGCTTGGGTCGCCCTTGAACAAACGCTCTCTACAGTTCAAGATTTTTGATAAGACCGTGGCCGCGATCCCGGCAGCAAGCGATGAAGGCGTCGCCGGGACCAACAAGCGCAACGGTTAATTTTCGTTTCGGAAGGTCATTCCGCCTTCATAAGCTGGCCGCGAATCGCGCCACTCGGGTGGTTCTTTGTGTGCACGTTCACGTACGTCATCCCGGACGTGAGAGATTGTTGTTGCTGCGTCGTCATCTTCGCGGTGCCTTTGATCGGGCTGACCGGATTATTGCCCAATGGCACCATAATGGGGGCGTTCTTGCCGGGTTCGGCGGGACCGTGGATGTGTGCCGCGATCGCCGCGCTCGAGAAACCCGTGAAGGTCACATCGTAGGTGATCTCATGAGTTGCGGTATCGAGCGACACGCTCGCCTCGCCAGAGCCAGTGGATTTGCCAGGCGGCACCTCAGATGAAGGGCTTAGGGTGGCGTGAAACTTTTCCGTCGCCGCGGAGGCTGTCCCGACATAAAGGAAAGCGAGGCTGGCGATGACCAATGAACGGCGAAGCATGAAATTTCCTCCTTGAGGTGGTGCAGCTAATCTTCTTCAGCAAACCCATAAAGATTTACCTCGGAAATAATGGTTGGTACGCAATTGGGTTCCATGACGAATGCGCGTCGCGGGTCCAGTTTCTGTGGGTTGATCTGACGCACAAATTCCGCCGGCTGGAACAGCGCCGACAAAAGCCGCTTTCTGTTGCCAATGCCGATCTCGGGCCAATGCGAACTGACGATTGACGTTCCGGCTGATCCGGTAAATGCCGGCCGATCGCTAGAATAAAAGAAGTCGCGTAGCATCCGAATTGCTGCCGGTTTGAGGAGTCTCCCATGTCTCTGACAAAATCTCTCGGCCAGTTCGTCGCCGACCTGTCGTCTAATCGCCTCCCGGAGGAAGCTGCCCGCGTCGCTCGGATAGGCTTTATCGATACCGTCGGTACAATGATCGCGGCTCGCAACGAGGATAGCGTCCGCATCATGACAGCCACGCTTGCCCCGGGTGAGGGCCCTGCGACCCTGACCTTCGGCGACCGCCCCATCCCATCATCGAGACGATAATGGGATGGCCCGGGTTTTCAGATCACTGGGACGGGCTCTCGGGTTTCTTCTCGACATTCTCCTTGCCCGTCCGCGTGCCGCCGAAGCGGTCCGCGCCGTGCTCGTCCGGGGTGCCAGGCTTCTTGTGATTGCCCGTGCTCTGCTGCGTCTCGGTATGGTCGACGCTTTGTTCGGTGTGCGGCTGCTTCATCGTCTCGCTCCTGTTGCCACCAACGACAACGAACGAACCGGCCGGCGGTTTACCCGGCCAGCAGATGGCAGGCCGCCTCATGGTTCGCGCCCGACGGATGCCCCACCTGGCGCATCGCCGGCTCGTCCGTTCGGCAAACCGGCATCACGTGTGGACATCTTGTGTGGAACCGGCATCCCGAGGGTGGCGCGAGGGCGGTCGGAATGTCACCCGTCAGCGCGGCCTTGACCGTGCCGCCGCGCTTGCGCTGGGACGGATGGGTCACCGGCACGGACGCCAGCAGCGCCTGGGTGTAGGGATGCGCCGGATGCGCATACAGCGACCGCTTGTCGGCGACCTCCACGACCTTGCCGAGGTACATGACCGCCACGCGGGTGGAGATGTGTTTCACCACACCAAGATCATGCGCGATGAACAGGTAGGTCAGGCCCAACTCGGCCTGCAGATCGGAAAGCAGATTGACGATTTGCGCCTGCACCGAGACATCAAGCGCCGACACCGGCTCATCGCAGACCACAAGTTTCGGCCGCAGCACCAAGGCCCGAGCAATGCCGATGCGCTGCCGCTGTCCGCCGGAAAACTCGTGCGGGAAGCGGTATCGCGCGCTGTCCGGCAATCCGACCCGGTCCAGCATCCGAACCACCGCCTCACGCGTGTCGGCACCGCGCCTGGCACCATGGATCAGCAACGGCTCCATGATCGTTTCCTCGACCGACATCCGCGGATTGAGCGCCCCGAACGGGTCCTGAAAGACGATCTGCATGCCGCGGCGAACCGTCCGCAGCGCCTTGGCATCAAGATCGGTGATCTCCCGCCCATCGAACACCACCTGCCCCGCGGTGGCCGGGATCAACCGGATCAGCAGACGCCCCAATGTCGATTTGCCGCAGCCGGACTCGCCGACCAGTCCCAGTGTCTCACCGGGTTCGATCCGCAGGTCCACGCCGTCGACGGCCCGCAACGCGGTCTTCGCGCGGCGGAAAAAACTCCCCGTCTCGACGTTGAAGTGCTTGGTCAGGCCCGAGGCTTCCAGTAAAGGCGCCATCAGCGGATGTCCCGCACCCGAATGCAGGCGGCGGCGTGCTCTGTCTCGAACGGCTCCAGCGGCGGAATAGCCTCGCTACAGGCGGCGATTGCGTGCGTACAGCGTGTCGAAAACCGGCATCCGGTCGGCCGGCGCGACGGTTCGGGCAGGCTGCCGGGGATGGCGACCAGCCGGTCCGCGTCCTGATCCAGCGTCGGCACGCAGGACAGCAGCCCGCGTGTATAGGGATGCAGCGGATGATCGAACAACCGCCCGACCGGCGCCTGCTCGACCATGCGGCCGGCATACATCACCAGCACCCGATCCGCGGTTTCCGCGATGACCCCCATGTTATGGGTGATCATGATAATCGCCATGCCGAACTCGTCGCGCAGGTCCATCAGCAGTTCCAGGATCTGTGCCTGGATCGTCACATCCAGAGCGGTCGTTGGCTCATCGGCGATCAGCAGCCGCGGCCGGCATACCAGGGCGATCGCCAGCATCACGCGCTGGCGCTGGCCGCCCGACAACTGGTGCGGATAATCCGTCATCCGCCGCGTGGCGGACGGGATGCCGACCTTCTCCAACATCTGCACGGCCCGCGCGAAACTGTCCTTCTGCGACAAGGTTTCATGCGCTCGGATGGTCTCCATGATCTGCTCGCCGATGGTGAACACCGGATTGAGCGAGGTCATCGGCTCCTGGAAAACCATCGCCATCCCCGGGCCGCGCAGCCGCTGCATCGACCGGTCGGACAGCTTCAGCAGATCCTGTCCCTCGAAGCGGATACCACCGCCGAGGATACGGGCTGGTGGGCGCGGCAGCAGCCCCATGATCGCCAGTGCGGTTACGCTCTTGCCGCTGCCGGACTCGCCAACGATGCCCAGAATCTCGCCCTTCTCCAGGCTGAACGACACGTTCTCGATCGCGGTGACCTCGGCGCCGCCGGTCTGAAACGACGTGGTCAGGTCATGCACCTGAAGCAGGCTCATTGCTGGATCCTCAACCGCGGATCCAGGACGTCACGCAAGCCGTCGCCCAGCAGGTTCAGCCCCAGCACGGTGACCATCAGCGCGGCGCCGGGGATGGCGATGATCCAGGGCGCGTCGATCATGTATTGCCGCCCCTCGGCCATGATGTTGCCCCAGGTGGGGGTTGGGGGCACCGCGCCGACGCCCAGGAACGACAGGGTCGCCTCGGTCAGCACCGCATAGGCGAACAGGAACGACAGCTGCACGATCAGCGGCGCCATCGCATTGGGCAGGATGTGGCGGCGCAGGATGCGCCAGTGTCCGGCCCCCGCCGCCAATGCCGCCTGAACATACTCCATCTCGCGCAGCACGATCACCGAGGACCGGACGATGCGCGCCGTGCGCGGCGTATAGACAATCGCCAGGGCAATGATCACGTCGTTGACCGACGGCCCCAGCACCGAGGTGACGCCGATCGCCAGCAGCACCGCCGGAAACGCCATCAGCGCGTCGTTGACCCGCATCAGCCCGTTATCCATCTTTGGGAAATAGCCGGCCATGGCGCCGATAAGGGTGCCGAACACCGCGTTGATCGCCACCACCGCACCGCCGATGAACATCGAAAGCTGCGCCCCCCACACCACCCGGGACCACAACGAGCGCCCGAAATTGTCGGTGCCGAAGATGTAATCCGCGCCCGGCGGATGAAACCGCGCACGCATCGAAAGCTTGTTCGGACTGACCGATGTAATGACCGGGGCGAGGATCGCCGCCACCAGGATGATCCCGAACAGCCCGCAGCCCAGCAGGAACAACCGGTGATGCAGCAGCCGCCGCATCGTCGCCCAGAACAGCGAGCGGCGCGGAGCGGCTCTTGTCGCGCGATCAGTGGCAGGCACGACAGCTGTCCCGTCCCTGCTAGCCACCCTCATAGCGCACCCGCGGATCAAGCAGCGCGTAGCAGACGTCGACGCCGATGTTGACCAACACCAGCAAAGCGGTGGTGATCAACAGCCCGCCCTGCACCATCGGATAGTCGCGATGCAACACCGCCTCGGTCAGCAGCTGGCCGATGCCGGGAATGGAGAACAGCGTCTCCACCACGACCGACCCGGAAATCAGCAGGCTGACGATGATCCCCAGCACCGTGGTGATCGGGATCAGCGCGTTGGCCAGCGCATGCTTAACCACCACCGTGCGGTTCGGCAGCCCTTTGGCGCGGGCGGTGCGGATGTAGTCCTGGCGCAGCACCTCCAGCATCGTCGACCGGGTGATCCGTGCCAGCAGACCGGCCAGCAGCAGTGCCAGGGCGATCGCCGGCATCGTCGAGGTCGCCAGCCAGCCCAGCGGATCCTGGGTCAGCGGGATATAGCCCCCAGTCGGCAACCAGTGCAGATCAACCGCGAACAGGATGATCATCAACAGACCCAGGTAAAAGCTTGGGATCGAGATGCCCAGCATCGCCACCACCATCGCGGCCTGGTCGATCCAGGTGTTCTGCCGCAGCGCCGCGACGATGCCGCTGACCAGCCCGAGCAGCAGCGTCAGCACCATCGCATAGGCGGACAGCGCCAGCGTTACCGGCAGCCGCTGCATCGTCGCCTGCACCACCGGTTGCCCAAGCAGCAGCGAACGGCCGAGGTCACCGTGCAGCAGGTTGGCGTACCAATGCCAAAGCTGCGACAGCAGCGGCTGGTCCAGGCCAAGGTTTTGGCGGATGGCGGCGATCTGGTCCGGTGTGGCGGACATCCCCGCGATCGCGACCGCCGGATCGCCGGGGATCAGATGGATCATGCCGAAGGTGATCAGGCTGACCAGCAGCAGGACCGGCAACGCACCCAGCAACCGGCGAACCAGGATGCCGCCCATCAGATACCGTCGATCAGGTCGGGATCAATGGCTGAACCAGACGTTGGCCATGCGCGGGATGCGGAACGGCACGAAACCCTCCACGTTGGACCGCACCGCCTGCACCTTGGTGAAAGAACCGAACGGCACCGCGTAGACCCGATCCAGCACCAGCTTCTGCATTCGCGCGAACGCCTGTTGCCGGCCCTGTGCGGTGGGCAGCGTGTTCATGTCGTTCCACGCGGCCAGCACGTCCGGATCGTCCTTGCCATCCTTCGGCTTATAGGTCGCGTTTGGCTGCACCAGGAACTGCATGGTCGCCAGCGCGCCCAACGCCGGCTGGGTGCCCCACCCGGTGAAGTGAAAATTCCAGCCCTTGGTGGTGGTCAGCGACATCTGCACCGAGGTTGGCCAGTCCACCACCTTCATCTGTGCGTTGATGCCGACCGCCTGAAGCTCCTGCTGCATCACCAGCGCCGAATTGTACATCGGCGGATAGTCCTTGGTGGTCAGCAGCACCACGGGCTCGTTTTTGTAGCCGGCCTGAGCCAGGTATTTCTTCGCCAGCGCCGGGTCGTGCAGGTTGTAGGTATCCTTGCCGGCGTCGGTGTAGTCGGGCTGACCCGGATACTGAAACCCAACATTCAACTGATAGTTGCCGTCCGAGGCCGCATCCATGATCTCGTTCATATCCAGCGCGGCCTGGATCGCCTTGCGCACCAGCAGATTGTCGGTCGGCGGGTTAGAGGTGTTGGGGTTGGCGATCTGGATCCACCAGTTCTTCAGCGGCAGGATCGTGATGTTCTTGTTCGGCTTCAGATCCGGCACCGACCGGGCGGGAACATCCTCCACCCCTTGCAATTCTCCTGTTTGCAGCCCGGCCACCCTGGCACCCGGTTCGGTCACGATCCGGAAGGTAACCGTATCAAAACAGGCTTGTTTATAGCCGCCAAAGCCGGTGCGCTGCTGGAAGCTGCTGTTGGGCTTGTAGCCATCGAAACGTTTCAGCTTCACATAGCTTCCCGAGACCGCGTCGACCAGTTGATACGGCCCGGTCCCGATCGGCTTGGTCAGTTGTTGAGCCGGGACGTCACGGTTCTCCGACGGAATGATGACGATCGGCACGCTGAACGACGACAGCGCCTCGATGAAGGTGGGCTGCACCTTCTTCATGTGAATGACGAAGGTCGCCGGGTCGGGCGCGTCCCAGTGGTCGACGTTGTCCAACGTGCTGCGCTGGTTGCCGACCTTCTTGTAGCGGTCGAACGACGCCACCACGTCGGCCGAGGTCATCGCCTTGCCATTGTGGAAATGAATGCCCTGCCGCAACTTGAACGTGTAGGTCAGGTGATCCGCCGCTTCGTTCATCGACTCCGCGAGTTCCAGGATCGGATGATTGTTCTCGTCCCGCGTCATCAGCGATTCGTAGATATTCATGGCGATGTTGCGGGTGGAGATGGTCGACGAGGTCATCTGGTCGAGCGTGTTGAAGTTTGCCTCTTCGCCAAAGACCATATCGCCGCCGACATGCGGGCATTTGAACGGTTCGGCGTGCGCGCCCACAGCCGAAAATGCGACAGCCGAAAGTGCGACAGCGGCGAATACGCCGATCGAGGCAAAACGTCGACGACCCATGTAATACTGTCTCCCAGCGGCAGGAGCGCGCCATCCCACTGCAGTCTAATGCTGCTTCCAACCTACCGTGACCGCGCCGGCCCGAGCCGTCAACCCGTTAGTTGCAGCACGGTCTTGGCCGGGACGTTGGGCTGAATCTCGTTCCAGCCAGCATAGATGGTGGACCGACGCGATTGCAGAAATAGACCGGCCGGATCGAGGTCGCGATTTCCCTCCGTCGTGCCCAACCCGCCGCCATACTCCCCGGCTACCTCCAGCATCGTCTCGATGACCCGCTGATACAGGTCGGTTTGGTTGATCTTCAGCATCGACACCTCAGGCCCCAGGATCTCCCGGCCAAAGCGGTCGTCGGTCCGCATCCAAAGCAGAGCCGAACGCGTGACTCTTTCATTCGGTGTCCTCGATTGGCTCCAGCTCGAAGTCAGGATCTCCATACCGGTAATTCAGCTCCTCAATCAGCACCTCAACGGCGTGATGAATGGCTTTGATCGAGAGCTTTCGCATGGCTTCCGAAAGGACGCGAGGAGTCAACACTACCGAGGTTGGAACACGAACGTAGCCGATGTGTTTTCTCGGACGCTTCGGTGCTGCTGTTTCAGCAGGGCGGCAAGAGTGATCGAACGATCTGCCAGACATGCAGACACTTCTCCTGGCATCGGAGGCGTAGCCGAGCTACCCGACCGGCGAGCTTCATTTGCTGTTGCAAACTGAGCAACCATGGCTTTGCTTCGGATCAACTCCGAGCAAAGAGACGGAAGTCTAATGGCGCATCACTTCATCAGAATGAAGTCGCGAACGTAAATGCCGATCATCAAGCGAAATAGGCCGACGCATGAGATCGTCTCGCAATCCGCCATCAATCCTTTCACGCCGATTTCGGTCGAGAGAATGCAGCGATTGGGACTGATCAAGCCGGGTACGATAATTCGCTTGATTCTGGTCCGACGTTACCAGCAAGCACGACGGCGAGCGGCCTAGAACCGACAACATATTTTGCATGTGCCTTTATGCCCTAACCAAGCGTTGCCGCCGGGGTGGCTAAAGCCATTTTGGCCTATCCGATCCGAGAATAATCCTGGAAAATAGTTAACAAACCCTTAAAAATTGTATTTAGTCTGCTAATCATATGCCTGCTGCAAGACTAAGCCACCCCACTATACTCATGCGAACGACGCCGGTTTCGCCTCGCGGAACGGCGTGTTGCTCTCCGCCAGTTCGCGCAACAAACGCGACGGCGCCCAGCGTTCGCCATACTGCTGATGCCACGACGCGATCTGGGCATGGACGTTCTTCACCCCGATGCCGTCGGCCCAGTACATCAGCCCGCCACGATAGCGCGGGAAGCCAAACCCATGCAGCCACATCACGTCGACATCGCTGGCTCGGTATGCCTTGCCCTCCTCCAGGATGCGGCAGGCCTCATTCACCGAGGAGAACAGCAGCCGCCGCAGGATTTCAGTGTCCGAGAACGTCTTCTGCGGCACGCCCATCTCGGCGGCGACCGATTTGATGATGGCGACGACCTCGGGATCGGGATGCGGCGTGCGATCACCCTGTTCATAACGATACCAGCCCGCGCTGGTCTTCTGGCCGAAGCGGCCCATCTCCACCAGCTTGTCGGCAATCGGCAGCTTCCGGTAGTCGGGATTTGCCAGCGCCCGGCGCTTCCGGCCCTCGGCGCCGACATCCAGCCCGGCCAGGTCGCCGACCGCGAACGGCCCCATCGGATAGCCGAAATCGATCATCACCTTGTCCACCTGCTCCGGCAGACACCCCTCCTCCAGCAGGATGACCATTTCGCTGTTGAATGGCGCGCGCGATCGGTTGGCAACGAAACCATCAGTGTTGCCCGCCATCGCCGAGATCTTGCCGATCCGCCGCCCCATCGCCATCGCCGTCATCAGCGTCTCGGGTGAGGCTTTCGACGGTCGCACCACCTCCAGCAGCTTCATCACGTTGGCTGGCGAGAAGAAGTGCGTGCCCGCGACATGATCCGGCCGCTTCGTTACGGATGCAAGTTCATCCATATCCAGCGCCGAGGTGTTGGAGAACAGGAACGCCCCCGGCTTCATTACTTCGTCGAGTTTGGCGAAGATCGGCTTCTTCACGTCCATCCGCTCGAACACCGCTTCGACGGCCACATCGCAGTCGGCGATGTCATCGTAACCGGTGACCGGATGAATACGCGCCAGACGGCGCTGCATCTCATCTTCCGCCAGACTGCCACGCTTGACCGAGGTCGCATAGTTGTTACGGATCCGCTGCATGCCGCGATCCAGCCCTTCCTGACTGGCGTCCATGATCTTCACGTCGTAGCCGAAATCGGCGAACGACATGGCGATGCCGCCGCCCATCGTCCCGGCGCCGATCACCGCCGGTGCGGTAAAGTCGTAAGCGGCAACAACCGAGGGCAGGTCAGGCAATTTGGCAACCTCGCGTTCGGCGAAGAAGGCATAGCGCAACGCTTTCGCCTCATCCGAACTTTCCAGTTCGGCGAACAGTTCGGCCTCGCGCCTGATGCCCTCGTCGAATGGCAAGGTGCAGCCGGCCTCGACCGCGGCGATGCAGCTATAGGGCGCCTTCTGGTTCCGCGCCTTGCGGGCGATCGACTTGCGCATGGCGTCGAACACCCCGGGTTCGGCGGTCACCGACTTGTCGCGCACACGCGGCAACGGGCGAGCATCGGCGATCTTACGGGCATACGCCACAGCGACATCGCGCAGATTGGCGCCGTCCGCCAGAATTTCGTCGATGATCCCCAGTTCGGCGGCTTCCGGCGCCGGGACATGACGGCCGGAAGTGATCATCTCCAGCGCGATCTTCGCACCCACCAGACGCGGCAGCCGCTGCGTGCCACCGCCGCCGGGCAGGATGCCGATCAGCACCTCAGGCAGCCCGACCTTCGCTGACGGCACCGCGATGCGGTAGTGGCAGGCCATGGCGTTCTCCAGGCCACCGCCGAGGGCGAAGCCGTGTATCGCCGCGACTACCGGCTTGGCGCTGGCATCCAGCACGTCGTAGGTGCGCTGCCCGATCGGCGGACGCTTGCGCCCGGTGCCGAAGCCGCGGATGTCCGCACCGGCGATAAAGCTGCGACCGTCGCCGATCAGCACCATCGCCTTGATCGAAGGGTCGGCATTGGCTTGGTTCAGCGACTCGATGATGCCTTCGGACACGCCCGGGCCGAGCGCGTTGACCGGCGGGTAGTTGACGATGATAACGCCGATCTCGCCGTCTTTTTCCAGGCGGACGACGGGGGAGTCTGACATGGTTGGATTTCCTCTCAAGGTTTGGGTGCGAAGATAAGCGGCGTTCCGGGTGACGTCCATGTCGGGTCAGATCGGGATGCGCGTCCCGCCCGCGTCAGCGCCTTTAGGGGAGGCAGCCAAGGATATGGTTTTTGCCGCGCCGATCGGTGGCGATCCGCTGTCCGCGACAGGCGACACCAAGGTGGCGCGCTGTCGCGGGCGGATCGTCCGGCGAAACAGCGGGTCGGGTAACGGTTAAAAGACCCCTACTCTCCCAGAGCCGCGCGCAACTCATCGAGCGCGGTCGGGTCCTCAATCGTCGGCGGCACCGGGGCATCCTCGCCATCCGCGATCTGGCGAATACTTGCCCGCAAAATCTTCCCCGAACGGGTTTTCGGCAACCGGGTTACCACGCGGGCATCCTTGAATGCCGCCACGGGTCCAATCCGTTCGCGCACCAGCGCCACCAGTTCCGCCACGACCTCGGCCTGTGGCCGGTCAACGCCGGACTTCAGCACCACGAAGCCGATCGGCGTCTGTCCCTTCAGCGCGTCCCTCGCACCAATGACGGCGCACTCGGCGACATTGGGGTGCGATGCCAGCACCTCCTCCATCGATCCGGTAGACAAACGATGGCCAGCGACGTTGATGATGTCGTCGGTGCGCCCCATCACCCAGACATCGCCGTCAGCATCCACCATCCCGGCGTCGCCGGTGCGATACCAGCCTGGAAAGTCGGACAGGTAGGCGGCGCGGTAGCCGTCGTCGTTCTGCCACAAGGTCGGTCCGCAACCGGGCGGCAGCGGCAGGCGCAGCGACAGGTTTCCGGTTTCACCCGGTGGCAAGACCTTGCCGGCATCGTCAAGCGCGTACAGGTCGTATCCGGGGCATGGCCGGCCGCCGGATCCCGGCTTGAACGGAAACAACCCGAACTGGCGGAAGCCGGCGGTGATCGGCCATCCCGTCTCGGTCTGCCACCAGTGATCGACGATCGGTTTCGCCAGCAGTTCGTGCGCCCAGACCGCGGTGGGCGGGTCACAGCGCTCGCCAGCGAGATAAAGCGCCCGCAGGCTGGACAGGTCGTGCGAGCGGGTCAGCTTGCCGTCGGGGTCCTGCTGCTTGATGGCGCGCAGGGCGGTGGGGGCGGTGAACAGCACCTTGACCCGGTGCTGGGCGATGACGCGCCAGAACGCGCCGGCATCGGGTGTGCCCACCGGCTTGCCTTCATACATCACCGAGGTGCAGCCACGCAGCAGCGGCGCGTAGACGATGTAGCTATGGCCCACCACCCAGCCGACATCGGACGCGGTCCAGAACACATCGCCGGCGTCCAGCCCGTAGATCATGCGCATGGAGTTCCACAGCACGACGGCGTGACCGCCATTGTCGCGGACCACACCCTTGGGGCGACCGGTGGTGCCGGAGGTATACAGCACATACAGCGGGTCGGTTGCCAGGACGGGGACGCAGACGTGCGGTGCGGCCGCCGCCACGGCGGCGTCATAGTCGTGATCTCGCCCGGGCGTCAGCGATGCGGCGGCCTGGGGTCGTTGCAGGATCAGGCAGGCGTCGGGCTTGTGCGACGAAAGCGCCAGAGCGGCGTCGAGCAGGGGCTTGTACTTGATCACCCTGCCCGGCTCCAACCCGCAGGACGCGGAGATGATGACCTTTGGCCTGGCGTCGGCGATACGTGTCGAAAGCTCCGCCGCGGCGAAGCCACCGAAGACGACCGAATGCACCGCACCCAGCCGGGCGGTGGCGAGCATGGCGATGGCGGCCTCCGGCACCATAGGCATGTAGATGACGACGCGATCGCCTTTCGTCACGCCGCGGGCGGCGAGCGCACCGGCCAGCTTCGCCGTGCGGGTCAGCAGGTCGCGGTAGGTAAAGGTCGTCACACTGCCGGTCATAGGACTGTCGTGGATCAGCGCGGGCTGATCGGCTCGTCCGGCCTCGACGTGACGGTCCAGGCAGTTGTAGCAGGTGTTGAGCGACCCGCCGGCGAACCACTGGCCGAAGGCGCCCATGGCGGGGTCGAAGACCTTGTCCCACGGCTGGACCCATGTGATGCCGCGGGCCTCGGTCGCCCAATAGGTGGCGGAATCGCGCATCCAGTCACCGTACGCGTCCGCATAGGATGGGGCGGTGGTCATGGTGGTCGCTCCCTGGTTCGTTGCGGTGGTTTTCAGGCGGGAGTGGCCGGGGGTCAAGCGGGGCGGCGGCGTGAGACTTGCGCGCGGGGGCGGCGGATGGTTTTTGCTGCGAGGTCAAGGAGGGTGAGGGCATGCAACTGGAAGGTCTGGCGGCGGTGGTGACGGGCGGCGGTTCGGGGCTGGGCGCGGCGACAGCGACGCACCTGGCGGGGCTGGGCTGCAAGGTCGCGGTGGCCGATCTCAACCAGGCGGCGGCGGAGGCTCAGGCTGGCAGGATCGGTGGGTTAGCGATCGGCTGCGATGTGGCTGACGCGGCTTCGGCACAGGCGGCGTTCGCAACCGCCAGGGCGGCGCATGGGCCGGTGCGTATCCTGGTGAACTGCGCCGGGATCGGAACGGCGGGACGGATCGTCGGGCGCGACGGACCGTTGCAGCTGGCGGCGTTCGAGCGAGTGATCCGGGTGAACCTGATCGGCAGCTTCAACATGCTGCGCCTGGCGGCGGTGGAGATGTCGGACGCCGAACCACTGGACGAGGGCGAACGAGGCGTGATCGTGAACACCGCCTCGATCGCGGCGTATGAGGGACAGGTCGGGCAGCCGGCCTATGCGGCGTCCAAGGGCGGCATCGTCGGGATGACGTTACCGGCGGCTCGGGAGCTTGCCCGGGTCGGGGTGCGGGTGGTGACGATCGCGCCCGGGCTGTTCCAAACCCCGATGGTGGATGGGCTGCCAGCCGATGCGCAGGCCGCCCTGGCTGCCGGCATCCCATTCCCGGCGCGGCTCGGGCGGCCAGTGGAATATGCCGAACTGGTGGAACATATCGTGCGCAACCGCTTCCTGAACGGCGAGGTGATCCGGCTGGACGGGGCGCTGCGGATGCCGCCGCGCTAGCGTCTGATCGCTTCAGGTTGCAGCATCAAGACGCCGGCGCTGCTTGTTTGAAAGGGAGATAACGACGGATCGGGCCGTGCAACGGGTTCGGTATTGTCCCGGTACGATCAGCCAGTCCGTGCCCGTCTTCCCGGATGGCGCAGCGTCGAATGTGATCGATCATAGGCCGCGTAGAACACCAGTCCGATGACCAGCCAGATCACCAACCGCACTCAGGTCAGCAGCGGGTGCCGGCCGGTTCCGCCCGACCTTGCAATCATCGTATGCGAGCCCGGCTAAGCCTGGCTCGCGATCTCGGCGGGCGTTGCGACAATCACATCCGCACCGGCCTGTTGCAGCTCTGCCTGGCCGCCGTAGCCCCAGAGCACGCCGATTGATCGCAGGTTGTTGGCCTTGGCGGCGTGGATGTCGTGCAGCCGGTCACCCACCATGATAGTAAACGCTGGGTCGTAGCCCTCGGCGCGCAGGATCTCGGCGAGCAGGTCTTTCTTGTCGTCAAGGCCGCCGCCGGGAAGCGCGCCATAGATCCTCGGCAGATAGCCTCGCAGATTGAGGAATTCGATTACCCGTTCGGCGAAGTCGCGGCGCTTGGAGGTGGCGACGCACAACAGCCGGCCGGATGCTGTCAATGCACCCAGCATATCGAGAATTCCCGGGAACACCGAACATTCGTACAAGCCGACCGCGGAGTAGCGGGCGCGGTAGGTCGAGACAGCGAGATCGACCCGATCATCGTTGTATCGATCCAATAACGTGCGGATCGATACGGCGATCGGCGGGCCGACCGCCCAGGTCATGTCGCCAACGACCGCGGGATCGTGACCGAGCGCGGCCAGCATGTGGCGGAAGCAGGCCTCAATGCCAGGGCGAGAGTCCGAGAGTGTGCCGTCCAGGTCGAGCAGAACCGCGTGTTTCACGCGGCGGCGACGGATTTGCCGCCAGCGGCGGCGGGGCTGGACTTATCGCCACCGGTGGTGCGGCCAAACAGGCCGCCGTGTTCAGCCAGATAGGCGAGGTGCAGGTCGGCGTCGCCGTAAAGCTGATCAATCATGGTGACGCGCTTGAAGTAATGGCCGACGGCGTACTCGTTGGTCATGCCGATCCCGCCATGCAACTGGATCGCTTCCTGCCCGACGTGGCGCGCCGAGCGGCCGATCTGCACCTTGGCGGCGGAGATGGCGCGGCGGCGCTCGATGGGATTTGCCTCCTCGGCCATGACGGCCGCGAACATCGCCATGCTACGGGCCTGTTCCACCGCGACCAGCATATCGACCGAACGGTGCTGCAGGACCTGGAAGGAGCCGATCGGACGGCCGAACTGCTTGCGGGTCTTGAGGTATTCCAGGGTGAGGTCCTGCATCGACTGCATCGCGCCGACCGCCTCGGCGCAGAGTGCGGCGATGGCTTCGTCGATGACGTGCTCGATCAGCGGCAAGGCGTTGTCGTTCAACAGGTCGTCAGCGGTGACGCGGACATTGGTCAGGGTCAGTTCGGCGGCGCGCTGTCCGTCCTGCGTCGGGTAGCCGCGCCGGACAACGCCCTGGGTGGTGGGATCGATCAGGAACAGGCCGATGCCATCGCGGGTCCGCCGCTCCCCCGCCAGACGGGCCGTGACGAAGATGCGGTCGGCGGTGTCACCGTGAATGACGACGCTTTTGGCACCCTCCAGGCGATACCCGCTACCATCCTTTTGCGCGGTCGTGCTGACGTCGGCCAGGTTGTAGCGGGAGTGACGCTCGACATGGGCGAACGCCAACTTGAGCTTGCCGGCGACCACCTGAGGAGCCAGCACGGCAAGGACGGATGCAGCGGCGGTGCGGCGCAGCAGGCCGCCGCCGAGGATGACGGTGGCGAAGTAAGGCTCCAGCACCAATCCGCGGCCGAAGGCATCCATGACGATCGCGGTCTCCACCGCGCCGCCGCCGAAGCCGCCCAAGGTTTCGTCGAACGGCAAACCGAGCAGACCCATCTCGGTGATCCGGTCCCACATGGCGGCGCTGTAGCCGGCGGGTTCATGGGCGTATCTCTTGCGCTGCTCGAACTGATACTGGTCGGCGACCAGGCGATCGACGCTGTCCTTCAGCAGGCGCTGGTCTTCGGAGAGATCGAAATCCATGGTTTCCTCTTGATCTGCGCCGCACCGCTCGGCATTCGAATATCGTTCCGACCAACCAATGAGATGGCAACTGTGACCGGCGGATCGTTCATCGGCAAGAGTGCCGCGTCGGCGGCCTCTTTGCAACAATACCGGGCTTGAGCACTGGGCGATCGGCGCAATCAACGATCCTCTCATCCGGCAGCGCTCGGTGTCTGCCCGATAAGACATTATCCTATTTGAAAGATTAAGTGTCCGCGCCAAAACATCGTGCGTCCGCTGCCGCAAAAATCTCCTGGTCTCCAGAGCCGACCGTGTGCCTGCGCTTTTGCGGTGTTAAATGTTTTCCTCGTCGCCATCCATGCAGAGTCTTGAACGGCCAGCGGCGACGAAATCGCGACCGCCTCAGACCACCCCCATACGGTTCCATGCATCCAGCGCCGCGATCTTGTAGGCTTCCGCCAGGGTCGGATAGTTAAACGTGTTCTCGATGAAGTAATCCAGTGTGCCGTGCAGGTTCAGCACTGCCTGCCCGATATGCACCAGCTCTGTCGCCCCTTCCCCTACAATATGCACCCCCAACAAACGGCGGGTCTTCAACGAGAAGATCATCTTCATCATGCCGTTGTTCAGGCCCATGATGTGGCCGCGTGAAGTTTCGCGGAATCGGGCGATGCCGCATTCATACGGGATCCCGCGGCGGCGAACCTCTTCCTCGGTCATCCCGACGGTCGAAATCTCGGGGACCGAGTAGATGCCGTAGGGAAAGTAATCCGGCGCCGGCGGCATGGCGATGTCGAAGGCATGGCAGGCAGCGATGCGGCCCTGTTCCATCGAGGTCGACGCCAGGCTGGGGAACCCGATCGCATCGCCGGCGGAATAGATGTGCGACGCCTCGGTCTGGAAGGTCGACGGATCGACCTTCAGCCGGCCACGCTCATCCGTGGTCAGGCCGCAGGCCGACAGGTTCAGACCCTCGGTCGCGCCAACCCGGCCAACCGCGTACAGCAGCATTTCCGACCTGATGCGGCGACCGTTCTCCAGGATGGTGACCGGCCAGTCGTGCTCGAACTCGATGCGGGAGACCTTGGCGCCGAAGCGGATCGCCATGCCACGGTCCCGCAACTGGTGGGTGAAGTCCTCGATCAGCTCGTGGTCGATGAAATCGAGCATGGTCGGGCGCGATTCGACCAGTGCGACGCTCACATCCAGCGCACTGAAGATGGTCGCGTATTCCACCCCGATCACCCCGCCGCCGACCACGGTCAGGCTGCGCGGCAGGCGCGGAACCTCGACGATCTCATCGCTGTCGAGCACGTTGCTGCCATTGAAGGGCACATCGGCCGGCCGGTAGGGCCGCGTGCCGCACGCGATCATGATCTTGTCGCCGGAGACCACCCGGCTGTCGCCGTCGCTCAAGCTTACCTCGATCGCGTGCGGGTCAAGGAAGCGGGCGGTCCCGATCAAGGTCTGGACCTTGTTGCGGGCGAACTGATGCTCCAGCACATCGACCTCATGGTCCAAGGTCATGTGCAGCCGCATCATCAGGTCGTTGGCCTGGATGTCTTTCTTGACCCGGTAGGCGCTGCCGTAGAAGCCGCGCTCGCGCCAGCCGGTCAGATTAAGCACCGTCTCGCGCAGCGTCTTGGATGGGATAGTGCCGGTGTGGACGGACACGCCGCCGACCCGCCGGCCTTTTTCGACCACCAGCACCGACCGTCCCAGCTTCGCCGCCTGGATGGCGCCTCGGCGCCCGGCGGGGCCACTGCCGATGACGATAAAGTCGTAGCGTGTCATTATTTGCGTGGGCCACTCGCCTGTTCTAGGCACATTATCCTCTTTTAGCATCGAAGGGGAGAACAAACTGCCCGCGTTGACGCCAGCGCGGTCCGGTATCAGCCTTCATCGAACGCCGAACGCGAAAAAGCGACTGTCTCGTCGGTCAAGCATCGTTTCGCGGTTTTCCGATCCATCGCGGCCCGGCGTGTCTCGGCTGCGCGTCTGGCCGCACCGGAGCGTGCCACGGTGCTCACGCCGGGGAAGGTCCGGTGCTCGCCATGCTCGCGCTTAAGGGCGCGCTGCGGGTGGCTCCGGGTGGCTCTGCGCCGCCCTTCCCCTCCGCGGCGCGCCGCGGCCTTGGCGTTCTCCCGCCGGGACGGGAAAGCAGGCTCGCCAGCCGAACCAGAAAGCGGGCCTCGCGTGGCTGGGTCGAGGATCATCGTTTTCACGCGCTTTGCCATGGCGTTTTGGTCCGGATGATGGCGTTGAGGATCCCAAGCAGGCGCTGCATGCATGCGACGAGCGCGACCTTTTTCGCACGCCCTCGTTCGATCAGGGCTTTGTAATGTTCGCTGATCACGGGGTTCCACAGGGTCGCGGACAGAGTTGCCATGTATAGGGCGTTTCGCACGTCGGTGCGTCCGCCGGCGATGGTCCGCCTGCCGCGCATTTGGCCGGAATCACGATTGATCGGCGCCACGCCCACCAGGGCGGCGATGCGCCGCCTGTCGCGTTGACCGAGTTCGGGTAGATCGGCGATCAGCGTGTGTGCCGTGACCGTCCCGATGCCCGGGACCGAGGTGAGAAGCGCATCGCAGGCGCGCCAGATGGGCGAACCCTTCACGGTGTCGTTGATTTCTCGATCGAGTTCGGCGAAAGGACATGCGCCATACGCCGGCAGGGCGGCAGTCAGAGACCGGCGTGACCGGTTCGACCCACATCGCGGCGTCCGCAATCAGCGTGAGGATTTCATGGCGATCTGAATCGGACAGGTAGCGGCGGAATTTGGGTGTTCGCAGGACGGCTCGGATTTCCTGGAAGACGGGGTGTGAGAGGGCGTAAGATCCGTTGCCCGCGCCTTGAGGATCGCTTGCCTCGGGCCGCTGTCGCGTTTGAGGGCGGCGCCGACGACAGAACTCGCATCGATAACGATCAGGTGCGGCGCTCGTTGTTGTACGCAGCCAACTCGGCGCCGATTTCGCTGTCGGTCAGGCCGGACACCGCCGCAGCCTGTGCGGTGCGGGCGAAAACACCGGCAAGGCGGTCCTGTTGCTGATACAGCTAAGCGATCCGGCTGATGAGCCGCCCGACGTGCTCGCGAGTCGCGGGGTCCTTCAGCGCGTCCGCCGCGACGGCATCGATCGGGATTTCGAGCTTGACGACCTCGTTCATGATGACCCGGACCCCTACCCAACCTCCGACTTGCCGGTATGCACCCGCGTCCGCATGTGCTCCGGCACCTCCTGGCCCGCATCGGTGAAGGCCTTGCGGAAGGCACCGACCGCCGGGCCGAAGATACCGGCGCGGTTCTCGCTGCACCATTCGCGTGAGGAGAACGTGGAGTCCACGCTGCCCTGGAACTGGGGCATGACCCAGCGGGCGAACAGTTCGTAGCTGCGCAGCGTCTGCTCGCGGTTGGCCCATTCGTGGCTGCGGAACAGCACCGCCCCTGCCCCGCCGCCGGTGAAACCGAGCAAGCGGTGGATGCCGGCGATGAGGGTTTCGGGGGAACCGACGAGGGTGGAGCCGGCGGCGAGGCCCTCGGCCAGCGGGTTCTCGCTGCGCATTGGCGGCCGGCCGAGGGTTTCGCTGAAGTAGGACAGGGTTTCGACGCGCTCGCCGCGACGGACCTCCTCCATCGCCAGCTCGTCGGTTTCGGCGCAGTGCATGTTGACCACCAGGCGCCAGCCGTCGCGGTCCATGGTCTTGCCGTGCTTCGCCGCCTCGGCCTCACCCATTTTCCAGTATTCGGCGAGCTTGGTTGATCCGCCCGGCAGGCCGGCGCCCAATGACAGCAGCCCGGCGCCGTGCTTGCCCGCGGCCAGCACGCCCGCCGGGGTGGTCGCGCTGGCCACCGCGATCGGGAAGCCGCCCTTGGTGTAGGGTTTCAGGTGCAGGCGGGCATCGCGCAGCTCGAACCAGTCGGTCTTGATGTTGACCGGGTCCTCGCAGGCCAGCAGCGCCATGATGGCGCCGAGCGACTCGTCCATCATGCCGCGCTGGCGTTCGGCATCGATGCCCATCATATAGGCATCCGACACCAGCGCACCCGGTCCGCAACCCAGCATCGTTCGGCCGCGGGTCATGTGGTCGAGCTGCACGAAGCGCTGCGCCACCAGCAAAGGGTGATGGTAAGGCAGGCTGGTCACGCCGGAGCCCAGCATGATGTGGCGGGTCTTCTCCGCCGCCACGCCGATGAAGATTTCCGGCGAGGCGATGATCTCCCACCCGGCGGAATGGTGCTCACCGATCCACGCCTCGTCGTAGCCGAGGTGGTCCAGCCACTGGACCAGCTCGAGGTCGCGGCCGATGGCCAGGGTGGGGTTGTCGCCGACGCGGTGGAAGGGGGCGAGGAAGATGCCGAAACGCAGGCCCTCATGGGTCGCCATGCGGAAGTCCTTTCATGGGATGGTGGAAGAACGGTGGCCAACACGGCGGCGGCGGTCAAGGGTTCCGAGGGCCGTCTGTCCTTGGCGGGGTCGAGGGGCGGAGCCCTCGGCTCAGGCGAACGCGGCAAACACCTCCTGCAGCGCGGTGAGCTGGTTTCCGGCGGCGGATGACGGCACGATGATCAGGTCGCGGACGCCGGCGTCGTGCCACGCTTCAACACCCTCGCGCACCTTCGACGCTGACCCGAACAGCGTGTTGTCGGCCAGCCAGCGGTCGGAGAAGCAGTTTGGCACATCGTCCTTGCGGCCTTCGGCGATGGCGGTCTCGATCGCCGCCATCTCGTCCTGATAACCGGCCTCTTTCCAGTAATTCCGGTAGTTCGGCAGGAAGCCGTAGCTGGTGAGGGTGCGGCGGCACACCGCCTTGGCGGCCTCGACGTCGTCGCTGATGCAGGTTGGGATCATGTTGCCGATGAAGAAGTCCGGATCGGCGCGCCTGTCGGCCGGCAATGCCGCCAGCGAGGCGGTCATGTGGGAGCGGGCGGCGTTGGCGAACACCACACCCTGGGCGATTTCGCCGGCCAGCGCCACCATCTTGCGGCGCAGCGCGGCGACGATGATCGGCGGCAGGGTGCCGAGGCCTTCCTGGGCGCGGAACCTGTCCACGAAGCCGCGGATGTCACCGAGCGGCTTGCCCGGTGTGACGCCCATTCTGATGTGGGATGGGGCGTGCGCCACGCCGATTCCGAGGCGGAAGCGGCCACCCGAGACCTCGTGCATCAGCGCGGCACTTTGGGCGAAATCGCCGATGGTGCGCTGATAAATCGGTGCGATGGCGGTGCCGAACGGGATGGACGTGGTGTTCCACGCCAGCGCCTCGCACAGCGACATGTTGCCGAACATGCTGGGCGAATAGATACCGGCGAAGCCGCGGCGCTCGATCTCCTGGGCGAGCTCGATGGTGCGGCGGCGGCGGCCTGGAACAGCCACGAGGCTGAGGGCGGGCATGGCCTGGGTCATGGGACAATCCTCCCGATCATTGTCCGCCAGGGTATCCCGGCCTTAGGATGATCGGCAAATGAGAGCGCCCTGCCCCTGGGGAACAACAGCGGGGACTGACAGGGGGGAATACCAGGGGGAATATCAGGATGCGCGTTTCATCGAGATGCCTGTAACCATCGTGCTCCTGGCGCCGAAGACGTTCATTACAATGACGCCCGGCCAGGCCATCGGCAGATCTGACGAACCGCGGGAACCCGATCGGTGGGGCTGGAGCGAGGGCGGCTGTGCGGCAAGAACCTGTTGCCGGGCATGGTGACGATGCCGGCGGGCCGCGACAGCAACGGCCACGAAAACGTGCGGCGTGCGCCGACGGTGCTGCCCCACGGCAAACACCCGGTGCAAGCGGCGCTCTTCCCGGGCGGCAAGCTGGCACCGGCCTGCCCGGTCAGTGCGACGGTCGCGCGTCGCCGTCACGATGTCTGGTACGCGCGGGAGGCTTACGGGCGGGACGCCACCGCGGATCGCCCGCGGCTCGCCGGCCGGATCACCGAGCAGCGGCCATTGGCGGTGGAAAAGCGCTGTGGCCGTCCCCAGGTTGCTCAGACAGCGCGAGACGCCGGTGTCGAGGGTTGGGTCATGATCGGCCATTGGCGTGGCAGATAGTCAATCGCGATGTTAAACTGGACCGATATTGACACGACCTTCCGCCATGCCTGGTTCGAGCGCGCTGCCGGGTGTCGGAAGGGCATCGACTTGGCAACGGTGCCGCACCTGCGGGGCTTGATGGCGTTCAGGTTATCCGATGACATTTTGCCGACACGGCGTGGTTGCCCTTTCAAGATCACAATCCCGACCAAGTTTGGCTTTAAGAGTCCGCCATTCGTTACTACCAGTTCTGTAATGAACAGGTGGCCGCCTGGGTTCTGGACAGATCGCGGCGAGAATTGATTGAGCGAGATATGAGGCATGGGGTCGGAGTTGCATACAGCGTCTGAAAGCTGCGCGATCGGCGTGATGGCCAAGGCGCCGCGCGCGGGATTTTCCAAGACGCGCCTGTGTCCGCCGCTGACGGCTGATCAGGCCGCCGCCCTCAGCGCGGCGTTCTTGCGCGACATCACCGAGAACATCGCGCTGGCGGCCCGTGAGGTGCCGATTTCCGGCTACGTCGCCTACGCGCCCGAGGGACAGGAGGCGCTGTTCAACGGCCATCTGGCGGGCGGAACCAGGCTGCTGCTGGCGGACGGTTCGCCGCTGATGCCGCCGAACGTCGAAGGGTTCGGCCGCTGCCTGCTGCATGCCGTGCTGACCATGCTGGCGCGCGGGCATGGGTCGGCTGTGGTGTTGAACTCGGACAGTCCGACGCTGCCGACGGCCCTGCTGGTCCGCACCGCATCGGCGCTGGCGGCCAGCGGCGACCGCATCGTGCTGGGGCCGGCGGAAGACGGCGGCTATTACCTGCTGGGGGTGAAGGCGGCACATGCGCATCTGTTCGCCGACATCGCCTGGAGCACGGACGGTGTCGCCGAAGCGACCCGAGCCCGCGCCGCGCAGCTGGGCCTGGACGTGGTGGAATTGCCGGCCTGGTATGACGTGGATGATGACTCGGCGTTGAACCGGGTGTTGGCGCAGGCGAGGGCTCCGGCGGCCGACGGGACGAACCGCGCCGTGCCTGGGGCCTCGGGCGAGACTGACGACCTGCGGCCGTATCCGGCGCCGTTCACGGCGATGGCCCTGGCGAAGATCGGCCGGCGCAGACGGGACGTGGATATCGCTGCCGAATGATGCGGCTGGGACTCTTCGGGCTTGTGCTGTTCGGGTTGACGATGGCGGCGCTGACGCTGCACGTGCCGGGCGCACTGGGCGTCGGGTCGATCCAGCTGAAGACCTGGTTCGTCGTGATCACCGGGGTCAGCAGCGCGGTCTATCTGCTGGCGGTGGTGATGGTGATCCGCCGACCCGCGTCGCGGCACGGGATCTGGATCGTGCTGCTGGTCGCCGCCGCCATGCGACTGCCATTAATCGTGTCGCCAGCATTCCTTTCTACCGATGTCTATCGCTATGTCTGGGACGGGCGGGTGCAGGCCGCCGGGGTCAACCCCTATCGCTATCTGCCGGCCGACCCGGCGCTGGCCGGTTTACGCGACAACCTGGTGTATCCGCGGATCAACCGAGCCGGCTATGCGCCGACGATCTATCCGCCCGCGGCCCAGGTCATCTTCGCGGCGATCGGCCGGGTGTGGTCCAGCGTCACGGCGGTGAAGGCCACCATGGTCGGGTTCGAGATACTGGCCGTGTTCTGCCTGCTGCGCTTGCTTTCCGCCGCGGGCCTCAATCCCGAGCGGGTACTGATCTATGCGTGGAATCCATTGCCGGTCTGGGCTTTTGCCGGCAACGGCCATATCGACGCCGCCGCGATCGGGTTGCTGGCGGCGGCACTGCTGTTGCGGGTGCGCCATCGCGACGGCTGGGCCGGCATGGTCCTGGGCATGGCGTTCCTGATAAAATTTCTGCCGCTGGCGGTGGCACCGGTGCTGTGGCGCCGACGTGCCGGCTGGCGCACTGTCACGGCGGCGGTGGTCACGGTCGTTGCGCTTTACGCGCTTTACAGCAGCGTCGGCACCCGCGTTTTCGGTTTCCTGCACGGCTACGACTCTGAGGAAGGCTATGCCAGCGGCACCGGCTTCTGGGTGTTGGCCGGTATCGCGCGGTTGATGCCCCTGCCGCCGCTGCTGACGCTGTTGTACAAGGTCGCGTGTGGGCTGCTGCTGGCCGGCCTGGGCGCCTGGTTCGCCTTCGTCCGCCGTCCCGATGACCCGGTGGCGATCAGCGGCGCCGCCGGGATCATGATGGCGGTCCTTACTTTCGCCATAAGCCCGCATTATCCGTGGTACTTCGCATGGCTGGCGTTGCCGTGCGTGCTGGCGCCCACGCCGGCGGTGCTGTGGCTGTCCGCCGCACCGATGCTGCTGTACCTCGACACGTTCGGGGACCGTTTTGTCTGGCCGTCGGTCGTCTTCGTCCCGGCCATCGGGCTGGCGCTCGCCAGCCTGCGCTTTTCAACAACCGCCCGACCGCTCAAGGGAGCCACATGATGTCCGAGACTGTCCTGCAGGACCCGCGCCGATACTTCGAAGCCGTAGCGGCGAAGCGCAACGACGTCGCCGAAGCGCCGCCGGTGTGCCTGTATCTGGAGGTCACCAATCGCTGCAACCTGCTGTGCGAGACCTGCCCCCGCACCTTCGAGGACCTGGAACCGCCGGCGGACATGAGCTGGGCGCTGTTCACCAAGATCGTCGATCAGGTGCCCAATGTCGCGCGCGTGGTGCTGCACGGGGTCGGCGAGCCGATGCTGGTGAAGAACCTGCCGAAGATGATCCGTTACCTGAAGGACCGCGGCACCTACGTGTTGTTCAACACCAATGGGACGTTGCTCAATCCGAAGAAGTTTCAGGAGATCATCGATACCGGGCTGGACGAGTTGCGGGTGTCGCTGGATGCGGCCGACCGGGCGAGCTACGCGGCGATCCGCGGCAAGGATTTCTTCCCGCGCATCGTCCGCGATGTCGGCAAGTTCACCGCGTATCAGCAGCAGATGGGGGTCACCAATCCACGGGTATCGCTGTGGCTGACGGGGTTGAAGGAAACGGTCGAGCAACTGCCGGCGTTTGTCCGCCTGTCCGCCGCCATGGGTGTGAAGGCGGTCCATCTGCAGCGGCTGGTGTTCGACCAGGCCGGGTTCGGCAAGGCGCGCGCGGAATTTTCGTTATTTGAGCAGACGCGCGATACCGAGCAGGAGGCGATCGAGGCGGCTCAGGCGATTGGGGCGGAACTGGGGGTGACGCTGGATGCCTCGGGGGCCACCGAACCGGGGCTGAGTCTGAAGCGGGCGGCGGATGACAAGCCGTGGGCGACCTGCCGGCGGCCGTGGTCGCTGATGTATTTCACCGCCCATGGCCGGGCGCTGCCGTGCTGCATCGCGCCGTTCTCGGCGCGGGGATACGAGAACTATACGCTGGGGGACGCAACCCAGGACACGTTGCGCGATATCTGGAACAGCCCGGCGTATCGCGGATTCCGGACGTCTCTGCTGGGTGAGACGCCGCCGGCGCCGTGCGAGAACTGCGGATTGCGCTGGAGCTTGTGATTGGCGGGGACGGCGGGATTGGCGGGCGGTGTTGGGTCGCCTGGCGACGGCGGTGGCGGGCCTGCCGACGGATTTTTAACACGGCGGAAGAACGAGGACCACGGGATGGCCACGGGGGGACGGCGCGGGATCGGCCGAACCGATGGTCGGCGCGATGAAGCGGTTGGGGATTTCGCCGGGTTTGTCCGAGGCAGGCTGATTTTCCGTTTATTGTAACGAATAGATTGGATAGCGCGTTATCATGACACTGGGCGATAAGGCGGGGGGTGATCGGTCGGGTGTCAGCGAGGCGGGGGGCGATCGGTCGGGCGTAAGCGTCGTCATCCCCGTTTTTAACGAAGCGGAAGCCATCGCCGGGGTGATCGGCGAGCTGCCGCGTGATATCGCACGCGAGGTGATCGTGGCCGATGGCGGCAGCACCGATGGCACGCAGAGCATCGCACGCGCCGCCGGGGCCGTGGTGCTGGATGTCGGACGGGGTTACGGGCGCGCCTGCCGGTTGGGGGCCGATGCCGCCGGTTGTCCGGTCGTTGTGTTTCTCGACGGCGACGGCGCCGATCGCGGCGATCTGCTGGGTCTGATCGCCGGTCCGGTTTTGGCGGGCACGCACGATCTTGTTCTGGCTTCTCGGACCCGGGGGCGGCGCGATCCGGGATCGATGCTTTGGCATCAAGTGGCGGCCGGGCGGATCGCTGGCTGGGGGATCGGTGCGCTGTATGGTGTACGATACAGCGACATGTGTGCGTTTCGCGCCATCAGCCGGGACGCGCTGCGCCGGCTGGCGATGCGAGAGATGACCTATGGCTGGAATATCGAGATGCAGATGAAGGCGGCCCGTGCGCGGCTGCGGATCGATGAGATCGCGGTGCCGTATCGGTGCCGCGTGGGTGGTCAGTCCAAGGTCGCCGGATCGTTACGCGGGACGATGCGTGCGGGCGGCAAGATCGTTTCGACATTTGCCCGGGTGGCGGCGGGGCCATGGAAATGAATTGCAGCGGCGGCCTGCGTGTCGCGCCCTCTGGATTATTAGTACCGGGCTCCGAAACCACCTGCGCCAAGGATGTTGAAAACATCAACGCACGCGCGGGCGAAATCAAGTGGTGCCGGCGTCTGCATGATGGTGGCTGCATCGATCCTGGCGCCGACGAACCGCCACTCCTGACCTTCTGCCGGGCGATCAGTAAGCAGCCTAGCAACGGCAGGACTGATGACTGGGTCGGGCAACTCCGCATATCCGCCATTAAGCCTGTTCATCGCAGCGGTAAAATCGTGGTGGCGGCGCTTTAGCTTATCCTGGAAATTAGCGTAATCCAGTCTGCCGGCAGCAAAGTTTCCCTCCTCGGCATTGAAACTAAACCCTATGCCCACGCGAGCATAGGCTTGCAATATGCCGTCACCATCAGGTTCATTAGTAAGTGCTACGTTGTATTGGCTTTTGAAGGATCTTTTGACTTCATAGTCGTACACATGATGAGGATGCACGCGGAAAAACCCACTAGTCTGATAAGCATTCTTACTTACTACCCTCAGATCTGCTGCGAATTTAGACAGTGTCACACTGAACCGAGGGCTCAAAAAGCCATTCATTTGAAAGTCGTGCACGATCGGTCTGAGACGCCCGGGACCCGGCGGAACACGGGCAACGGTTGAGGAATCAAGGCTGGCCAACTCATCGAAAAATCCCTGATCGAACGGCATTCTACCTCTCCATAACCTGTTATAATTCTAGTGTGGTGCTTTAGGCCAAGAATGTGTGGGCAAATGCCTGCAGGTCAGGCCTCTCGGCCAATAAGCGCTCGATGATTACGTCGTGGAGCGCTATATCTAGGACCAACCATGTAGGCAGCCCCCGACTCTGCGGGTTGCCTATCGGCTGCTGATCGGAGCCATTCCACCTGAACACGATGCATGGCGAATCGTCCCATTTGGCCAAAGCGTAGGCAACGTCCCCTGCTCCCTTATCAATAAGAACTTTTACGAGCTGCAAATGCGCTTTCGGCGAGATCACAGCATCGGCGCGGACGTGAGGCATGGAAATCTCCGAGAGCGTTAGTTACTCACCGGAGCCTTATGACCTATGGGTACTCGAATCGCAACACACGATCAGTTCAAATTGGTCCATTAGAGACATTCGAATTACTATATATATGGTTGTCAAACGCGCTGCCCTGCAACACGCTCCAACGGCCGCATAGGTGCAATCTGTCTGTGCAGGCACCGCAAACGGGGCGCACGGGTATCGGTCAGTCGCCTCAGAGGCCCCATTCCGCCGCTTCCTCACCCGACATGGGAGCAAAGGCGCTCTACGGGACGGGAGGACATTGATCTTCTCCCAAGCCAAACACCGTTTGCGGTTTGATCGGCAAAAGTTTGGCGACCGGTTTGCCGTGGACGGCGATTGTCATCGAATCGCCCTGCTGAGCCAGCGCAAGCAACTTCGATAATCGGCTCTTTGCCTGATGCATGTTGACAGTCTGTTCCATATTCCCTCCTCCTTCGTTAAATATCTAGCTAACCAGGGCGTTGCCGTTAACGCTCGATCTCTCGCGTCTGACGGCAAAAGATCCGGCCGCGCTCCGCGTTGACAGCATCGCCGACCGATGCGCGGGCCGCGTGAAGGGTCCGCACGACGGTGCCTACGGTGGAACCGTCATCCAGACGCCCTGCGGTCTTATCGCCACCCATTCAGCCGCTCCGCCGCTGCCCGCATGTCCACCTCAGGACCGCAGTAGCTGAACCGGACGAACCGGCTGCCGCGCGTGCGGTCGAAATCGACGCCGGGGCTGACCGCCACGCCGGCTTCGTGCAGCATGCGGGCGCAGAAGCCGGCGCTGTCGTTCGATCGGTCGCTGATGTCGGCGAACAGATAGAAGGCGCCCTCGGCCGGGGACAGGTGCCGGAACCCGGCCGCCGGCAGCGCCGCCAGCAGATGGTCGCGGGAGCGGCGATAGCGGGCGACGTTGGCCTGCAGTTCGGCATGGCAGTCGAACGCGGCCTCGGCGGCGACCTGCGAGATATACGGCGCGCTGATGAACAGGTTTTGCGCCAGACACTCGACCGGGCGGGTCAGATCGGGCGGCAGCACCAGCCAGCCTATCCGCCAGCCGGTCATGGAGAAATATTTGGAGAAACTGTTGACCACCACGGCGCTGGCGCTGAACTGGGCAGCCGAGGCGATCGGGCTTTCGTAATTCAGCCCGTGGTAGATCTCGTCGCTGATCAGCCGCACCCCGGTCTGATCGCACCACGCGGCGATGGCGGCCAGTTCATCGGCATGCAGCATGGTGCCGGCGGGATTGCAGGGGCTGGCGATGATCAGCCCGTCGGGCGGCGGGTCGAGCCGGCGCAGCATCGCGACGCTGGGCTGAAAGCGGGTCTCGGGCCCGGCCTCCAATATCAGCGGGATCATGCCGAGGGCGGTCAGGATGTTGACGTAGGGCGGGTAGAACGGCGCCGCCAGGGCGATCCGGTCGCCGGGATCGAAGGCGGCGAGGAAGGCCAGCGGGAAAGCGCCGGAGGCGCCGACGGTGACCGCGATCCGCTCGACCGGCAAGGTCAGGCCATACCAATCACGCGCATGCGCGGCGATCCGCTGGCGCAGGGAGCGCAGGCCGAACGCCTCGGTGTAGCCAAGCGGGTGGCCGGATCGGAGGGCAGCCTGCGCGGCGGCCACGGCGCCGGCCGGCGCACCGGTTCCGGGCTGGCCGACCTCCATGCGGATGACGTGCGGCGCACCCGTCGGCAGCGCGGCCTGACGCACGTTGGCGGCGGCGATGACATCCATCACCAGAAAGGGTGGCGCCGCGGCGCCTTTGCCGATCTTCAGTGCCATCCAGCCGGTCCCCTCATTCCTGCCACTGGCCCCTCATTCCTGCCACTGGATCGCGGTGGCCAGGATCTTCATGGTGTCGCCCTGCTCTGTTCCGTTGATGGTGACGATGCAGGGCTTTGACACACCGGTGCATTTGCGCAGGCGGCGGACCTCGTCCGGCGGCAGGTTCGAGACGATGATCCGGATCCGCTGCTTCGGCCGCGCGCCGCTGCCCATCTCACAGAACGCGGCGTTGCAGACGATGCGCCCGGGCCCGGCGGTTGCCGGCGCCGCCCGCTGGGCCTGGGCCGCGGTCAGCGCCATCGCGGCGGCGAGCACCGCGAGCGGCGGACCCAGGCTTATTCGTATCAGTTGGCGCCGACCGCGAGGCCAGATTCGCGTGGATCGTTTGCCCAGCCGCATTCGCTGTTCTCCCCCGGCAGATACCGTCCGCAGGCGATGACATTGGCGCGGCCCGGATCGGGGACCGGCTGGGGCATCGGGCGGTTGGTCTTCAGCGTGTTGATCAGCGCGGCGGCGACCGCCAGCGGTGCGCCGGCCTGGCCCGATCCGGCCGCGGCGGCGCGGAACGCGTTGATGTTGTCGTTCCACACCAGGCCGGCGGCCAGCAGCGGTGGCGGGACCGCGGCCGGCGAGGCGGCTGCCAGGAAGCCGAGACCGGGCATGATCCGCCCGGTGCCGAACAGGTTGTCCAGGGTCAGCGCACACGCCACGGCGTCGCCCGAGCGGTCCAGCGTGACAAAGCTGGTCGAGGCCGGAAACAGCGTCTCGCTCGCCGGCGGCAGGTCGTGCGCCGCCAGCACCGCCGCCGGGGTGATGCCGCCGGTTCGGTAGCGGGCGGCAACCGCCAGTGACCGCGCGGCCGCGCCGGCGAGGTCGGTCGGATCGGTGGCCAGCACATCGAACGCGGCCTCGGCGGCCAGACCGCCATCGGCCGGCGGCGGCAGGAACGCGACCTTGTCGTGGTGGAAGCCGCGCTGCAGCGGCGACGTCAGCTTCGGCAGCGCCTGACGCAGGTCGGTCAATTGGATCGGGCCGCCGATCTCGGCCGAGGCCTGGACGATCCGGCTGGCCAGGCTGCCCTGATACATGTCACCCACGCCGGCGATGCGGATCTGCGACAGGGTCGCGCCCAGGTCCGGCTGGCGCAGCATCTGGCCCTCGGCCAGCGGAACACCGTCGTGGCTGAACACCGCCCGGGCGCCGGGATCGGCCAGCAACGGACCGGACACCAGCGTCAGGTCCTTGACCAATGCGCGGGAGATCGGCACGCCGAAGCGGGCCAGCTGTTCGGCAGAGGACACCAGCGACTCGAACGGCTGGATGCCGTAGCGGGCGTGCAGCAGGAACAAACCACGTGCCAGCATCGGCAGCGCCGCCGGGCGGTCCGCATTGGCGCCGGGCGTTGCGGGGGCGAGCGGGGTGAACATCACCGCCTCGGGCACGCCATGATTGGGCGACTTGGGGCCGGGCGCATAGGCGATGCAGGCGCCGCCGCCGCCCAGGCCGGCGCGCGACGGATAGGTGACCGCCAGGGTCAGCCCGACGGCGACGGCGGCATCGGCGGCGGTTCCGCCGGACGACAGGACCTCGCGCCCGGCCAGCGCGGCGCGCGGCTCATCCGCCACGACGCCGCCGAGGAAGCCGGCGACATAGCCTGGCTGGCCGACCGCCAGCTGATTGGTGCCAAGGACGCTGTCGGCGGCGGTGTTGAGAGTGGAGCAGCCGGGCAGCAAGGCCAGCAGCGCCAGCACCGCCCGAGCGCGCGTCAGCCGCCGGCCCGACCGCGACACCGCTCGACGAGATGGTTCGAATGCCGATGGCCCGGATGCCGATCGCTTAGGTTCCCATGGCCTGGATTCCAATGGCCCGGGTTCCACTGGCCCGGGTTCCACTGGCCCGGGCCGCGATGGCCCAGGTCCCGATCGCTCGGCTCCCACACGCTCGGGCCGCGATACCCTGGACAGCCGCGCCCGCGGTAACTCCGTCATCCTGCCGCGACGCATTTCATCCATCCTGCCAGCCTGCCGTCGGTATCATCGGTCGTCGGTTTCATCGGGTCAGCCGACCCGTGATCTCGCCGCGTGACCGGACCGTGCCTTCTTGTCACGGGACGGTGCCATAGACGGCTTCGCCATCAGCGGCAACCACACCGACCGGCTTGACTTGCACCGCAGGGTCCGGAGGGGCTTTAACCGCGCCACGCTGTCGTCGGTGTGAAGGACCCAGAATGATCCGCCTGTCCCTAGTCGTCAGTCTGCTGCTGCCGATCGCGCTGTCGGCGCCCGGCGCCCGTGCGGCGACATTCACCGCGGAGCAGCGCGCGGAAATCGTCGCCATCATGCGCGATGCGCTGAAACAGGATCCCTCGATCCTGCGCGATGCCATCGTCAGCTTGCAGGCAGACGAAGGTGAACGCACCCAGCAGGCGACGCGCGCGGCGATCGCCGATGAGCGGGCTCAGCTGGTGACGCCGGCCGACCCGGTGGCAGGCAACCCGCGGGGCGACGTGACGATCGTCGAATTCTTCGACACGCGCTGTCCCTACTGTCGGCGGCTGGAGCCGGTGATGGACAACTTTCTGACCCAGGACCGCAACGTGCGCCTGGTCTACAAGGATCTACCGATCCTCGGGCCGGCCAGCGTGCTGGGGACCAAGGCGCTGCTGGCGGCGCAAAACCAGGGCGCCTACGCCAGGATGCGGGAAGCGGTGATGAAGTTGCCGCCCGACACCACGATCGCTCAGATCGAAGCGGCGGCCCGAACGCTTGGGCTGGACTGGCCGCGGATGGCGCATGACATGGAGGATCCCGCGGTGCGGGCGCGCGTCGAGGCCAACCTGAAGCTGGCGCACGAGCTTGGCATCCAGGGCACGCCGGCGCTGGTGATCGGCAACGATCTGGTGCCGGGCGCGGTTGACCTGCCAGAACTGCGACAGGCGGTTGCCGAGGCTCGGCGGGGGTAGCGCGCGCCTATGCCGATGGGTTTGGCGAACGACCTGATCAGCCAGGACATGCCGCGTGGCGGCGAGGTTCGATAGGCTCACCCGACCTTTTTGAACTTCCGCAGTGACCGCAGGTTGTCGGGCCTCGGCTGATTCGGAAAGGTTTGCGGCCAGTTGGTCCAGGAAACCTCGCCGACGTAGATATCGCCATGTCTATCCACACACAGGCCGTGCGGCGACAGGAACTGATCAACGCCCAGACCCGGCCCGAGGCCGCCCAACCGGGACAACCGCTTGCCGGTGTGATCGACGATCGAGACCCTCGGTCCGATGTTGGGCAGATCGCGATTGACCGGTTGCGCCGAGCCGATTTCGCCGATGTAACAGACCGGGCATTTGCCCGGCGGCATGAACAGTCCGCTGGGGCGGTGCAAGTTGTTCCACTGAGTCTCGTACTTGCCGTTGCCGTCGAACACCTGGACGCGGTGGTTCTCACGGTCGGCGACATAGACCCAGCCATCGGCGTCGCAGGTGATGTTGTGGGCGATGTTGAACTCGCCGGGGTCGGTGCCGGGACCGCCCCAGGACAGGATCAGCCTGCCGTCCGGGGTATATTTGTGAACCCGGGCGTTGCCGTAGCCGTCGGAGACGTAAAGCTCACCTCGCGGCGACATTGCGGTGTGGGTGCAGCGGTGGAACGGTTCGCCGCTCATGTAGGGGGCGGGCCTGCCGGAGATGCCGAGGGTCAGCAGGATCTTACCTTCGGGGGTGCACTGGCGGACAGTGTGGTCACCGTCGTCGGTGAGCCAAAGGGTTTCATCCGGTGCCACGAAAACGCCGTGGGCGCGGGGAAATACGCCCTCGCCCCACGAGCGCAGGAAATTGCCGTCGCGGTCGAACACCATCATCGGATGCTCGCCACGGTTGAAGACGTAGACGTTGTCGTTGCTGTCCACGCCGATGCCGCCGATTTCCTTGAACGACCAGCCGGGGGGAAGTTTCGCCCAGTCGTCGACCGGTTCGTAGGTGTAGTCGCCGCTGCCCAGGGTGACCATGTCGGTCTCCTTTTGGTGTTGGTTCGGGTGAGAGCCGGCCGCTATAGTTTCCTAAACTTTCGTAACGACCGCAGCTGGTCGGGCATCGGGTCCTTCGGGAACAACTGCGGCCACTGCGTCCACGACACCTCGCCGACATAGATGTCGCCGCGGCTATCGACGGACAGGCCATGCGGCGCCAGGAACTGATCGACACCCAGCCCGGCGTGAAGCCCGCCAAGCCGAGCGAGGCGTTTGCCGGTGTGATCGACAATCGTTACGCGAGGACCGAGGTTGGGCTCATCGCGGTTGACCCGTTGCACCGGACCCAGCTCTCCGACGTAACAGATGGGACACTTGCCAGCCGGCATGAAGATGCCGCACGGGCGATGCAGGTTGTTCCACTGGGTTTCGTATTTGCCGTTGCCGTCGAACACCTGGACGCGGTGGTTCTCACGATCGGCGACGTAGACCCAGCCATCGGCATCGCAGGTGATGTTGTGGGCGATGTTGAACTCCCCGGGGTCGGTGCCGGGACCGCCCCAGGACAGGATCAGCCTGCCATTGGGCGCGTATTTGTGGACGCGGGCGTTGCCGTAGCCGTCTGAGACATAGATGTCGCCGTGTGGCGACATGGCGGTGTGGGTGCAACGGTGGAACGGTTCGCCGCTCATGTAGGGGGTGGGCTTGCCGGCGGTGCCGAGGGTCAGGAGGATCTTGCCCTCGGGGGTGCATTGGCGGACGGTGTGGTCGGCATCGTCGGTGAGCCACAAGGTTTGATCGGGGGCGACGAAAACGCCGTGGGCGCGGGGGAACACGCCCTCGCCCCATGCGCGGAGGAAGTTGCCGTCGCGGTCGAACACCATCATCGGATGCTCGCCACGGTTGAAGACGTAGACGTTGTCGTTGCTGTCCACGCCGATGCCGCCGATTTCCTTGAACGACCAGCCGGGGGGAAGTTTCGCCCAGTCGTCGACCGGTTCGTAGCTGTAGTCGCCGCTGCCCAGGGTGACCATGTGCGTTTCCCGTTCTTGTTCGATGCGGGAAGCTTGTCACGGGATCGGTTGTTCGGCCAGCGCCGCGCGACCTTGCCGCGGCAGGAACAGGGCGCGGCGGGATCAGCCGCCGTGGGATCGGGGCGCGGCGGGATCAGGGGAGTGCCAGGCCACCGCCGTCGATCGGCAGGGCGTGGCCGGTGATGCCGCGTAATTCCGGCCGCAGCAGCCATATCGTTGCGTCCGCAACCTCGGCGGGCGAGGCCACTCGCCCGGTCGGCACGCCAGCCGCCGCCTGGTCCGCCGTGATCCCCAATTCGGCGTAGCGCCGGGCCGCCATGTCTGTGTCCACCCATCCCGGGCACAAGGCGTTGACCGTGATGCCGCGCGGCGCGACGGCCAGGGCCAGGGCACGGGTAAAGCCAACGACAGCATGCTTGGCGGCGCAGTAGGCGGTCTGATCCGGCACGCCGCGCAGACCCAGCACCGAAGCGATATTGACGATCCGGCCTGTCGCGTCGGGCAACAACGGCAACGCCGCCTTGCAGCAGTGATACGTGCCATGCAGGTTCGATGCGATGATCGCGTGCCATAGCGTGTCATCGTCATCCAGCCGGTTCGCCCCGGCGATGCCGGCGCAGTTCACCAGCGCATCGACCCGATCCAGCCCGGCGAAGGCGGTGCGCACCGCGGCCGAGTCGGCCACGTCGCAGGCCAGAATTCGATGCTTTGAAGTCATGATATGGCGCGCCAGGACGAGGACATTCCAGTCCTCGGCCGCCAGGCGATCCGCCACCGCCAAGCCGATGCCGCGTGTGCCGCCGGTGACGATGGCCTGTTTCATTGCGCGGTTCCACCGCCGTCGACCGGCACCACGATACCGGTGATGAACGAGGCGGCGTCAGAGGCGAGGAAGGCGACGGCGGCGGCGATCTCGGACGGGTCGGCGAAGCGGCCCAGCGGCACGCCGGACTTGTAGGCCTCGGCCGAGGAAACCGGGAATCGGTCGGGATATCTCGCCGACAGATCGCCGATCACGCCGGCCAGCATCGCGGTGTTGGTGGACCCGGGTGCGACGCAGTTCACCCGGATGCCGAAGCGTGCCCAGTCGAGTGCGGCCGACCGCGACAGCTGCGCGATCGCCGCCTTCGAAGCGCCATAGGCGGCGCTGACCTGCTTGCCGATCAGCGCCTGATCCGATGCGATGTTGACGATCGCACCCTGGCCTCGTTGCACCATGCCCGGCAGCACCGCGCGCATCAGCGCATAGGCGGCGAGGAAGTTGACCCTGAACACGCGTTCCACCTCCGCCAGCGAAGTTTCGAGCACAGTGCCGAGGACCGTGACGCCGGCGTTGTTGACCAGGATATCGACCGGGCCGCTTTCATCGAGCAGTGCCGCGAGCCGGTCGGGGAGCGTGGCGGTGTCGGCCAGGTCGAAGTCGGGCAGATCGAGGCCGATCACCTGCACGCCGTCGCGCGACAGCACGTCGAAGATCGCGCCGCCGATGCCGCCGCGATGTCCGGTGACGATGGCCCGCCGGCCGGCCAGTCCATAGCTCAGTTCCGCACCCATCTTGCCTCCTTGTGCGACGGTGCCATTGTTGCGTCGGTAGCGGGAAGGAGTCTCCCTCGATGCATCGGCGGACCGTGATGCTGTCTACGTTGCTTGTTGCCGGGTTGGTTGTTTCCGCCGGGTCGCTGCCCGCTGTGGCCCGGGCGAACGACAAGATCACCTTCGGCCTGGACTGGACGGCCGAGGCTGAATATGGCGGCTTCTATCAGGCCGTGGCCACGGGGATCTATGCCAGGCATGGGCTGGACGTGACGATCCGGCAGGGCGGTCCGCAGGTCAACCACACGCAGTTGCTGCTGGCCGGGCGGCTGGATTTCAACATCACCAGCAACTCCTTCCTGGCGCTGAACTTTGTCAAGGAACAGATCCCGTTCCGCGCCGTGGCCGCAGTGTTCCAGAAGGACCCGGCGGTGCTGATCGCGCATCCTGGGGTCGGCAATGACAGCTTCGCCACGTTGAAGGGCAAGCCGATCATGATCAGTTCCGACACCCGCGCGGGGTGGTGGGGCTTCCTGAAGGCCAGGTTCGGCTACTCCGACGGCCAGATCAGGCCGTACACCTTCAACCTGGCGCCGTTCCTGGCGAACAAGAACGCGATCCAGCAGGGCTACCTCGGGTCAGAACCGTTCTCGATCAAGCAACAGGGGCATTTCGACCCGGTGGTGATGCTGGTCGCCGATGCCGGGTTCCAGGGCTACTCCAGCCTGATCGCCACGTCCGACAAGAACATCGAGCAGCGGCCGGACCTAGTGAAGCGCTTTGTCGATGCCTCGATCGAGGGCTGGTACTCCTACCTCAACGGCGACCCGGCTCCTGGCAACAAGCTGATCAAACAGGCGAACCCCGAGATGAGCGATGCGCTGATCGCCTATGGCATCGCGTCGATGAAAGCGCATGGCATCGTCCAGTCCGGCGACGCCGCCACGATGGGCATTGGCGCGATGACCGCCGAGCGGTGGGCTGCGTTCTACAAGGCGACGTCGGAGCAGGGGCTGTATCCGAAGGGTCTGGACATCACCAAGGCCTACACGCTGCGGTTCGTGAACCACAAGGTCGGGATGGACCAGAAGCCTTGATCCACGCGTGCTGACCGTCAGCCATGTCGGCCGCCGCTTCGCCGGCGGGATCGAGGCGCTGCGTGACACGTCGCTTCGGCTGGCGGAGAGCGACTTCGTCGTCCTGCTGGGGCCCTCGGGATGCGGCAAATCGACACTGTTGCGGCTGATCGCCGGGTTGGACCAGCCGGACAGTGGCCGCCTGGCGTGGGATGGCGGACCGCCGGCGCCGGGCGACATCGGCTACGTCTTCCAGGACGCCACGCTGCTGCCGTGGGCGACGGCGGAGCAGAACGTGTTCCTGCCGCTGCGGCTGCGCGGCACCCCGGCCGCGGCGGCGCGGGCAGCGGTGTGGGCGGCGCTGCACCATGTCGGCCTGGACGGCTTCGAGACCGCTAGGCCGCGCGCGCTGTCGGGCGGCATGCGGATGCGGGTGTCGATCGCCCGCGCCCTGGTGACCCGGCCACGGCTGCTGCTGATGGACGAGCCGTTCGCAGCACTTGATGAGTTCACCCGGCACAAGCTGCAGGCCGATCTGCTGGCGGTCTGGCGACAGGCCGGCTGCACGGTGGTGTTCGTCACCCACTCGATCTACGAGGCCGCGTTCCTGGCCCGGCGCATCGTGCTGATGACCGCGCGCCCCGGCCGGATCGAGCGGGAGATAGCGTCGGACCTGACCCATGGTCCCGACACGCGTCTGGATCCGGCCTACGCGGCGCTGGTGGCCGAAATCGGTCGCGCCATGGGGGACGTGCTGCGATGAACGAGCGGGCGGGGCACGAGCAGGGGGTGAACCAGCGGGCGGGTCACGAGCGGGCGATGAGATTGGCACCCGCGCTGTTCGGCCTGCTGGCGCTGGCCTTATGGGAGGCGGCGGTGCGCCTGGGCGGGGTGCCGGTCTACCTGTTGCCGGGGCCGGTGGCGATCGTCGGGGCGTTCGCGGCTGATCCGGTCGGGTTGCTTCAGGCGTTGGGCTCGACGCTGTTCGTGACGTTCTCGGCGCTTCTGGTGGCGGCGGTGCTGAGCCTGGCGATGGCGGTGGCGATGTCGGCCAGCCGGCTGGCGCAGGCGGCGATCCAGCCCTGGGCGGTGGCGCTGCAGGTCACGCCGCTGCCGGCGATCGCGCCTTTGGTCATCATCTGGGTGGGCCAGCCGTTTGTCGCACTGGTGGTGTGCGCCACCATCGTCGCGTTCTTCCCGTTGTTCGCCAACACGGCGAGCGGCCTGGCCTCGGCACCGCCGGAGCTGAACGACCTGTTCCGGCTGTATGGCGCGAACCGCTGGCGGACGATGGCGCTGTTGCGCCTGCCGGCCGCCCTGCCCTATTTCCTTTCAGGCCTGCGGATTTCCGGCGGTCTGGCGCTGGTCGGCGCGGTGGTGGCGGAACTGGTCGCGGGGTCGGGCGGCTTCGCCTCGGGGCTGGCCTATCGGATCCTGGAGGCGAGTTTCCGGCTGGAGATGCCCCGCATGTTCGCCGCCCTGGTGCTGCTGGCGCTGGCCGGCATCCTGATGAACTTCGGTCTGGGGGCGCTGGGCCAGTTCATCCTGCGACGGCGAGGTCTGGCATGAATACGTTGCTCATTTTCGGCCTGGGGTACAGCGGCGGCGCCATCGCGGACGCGGCTCGGGCGGCGGGGTTTTCGGTCAGCGGCACGACGCGCGCCGGGGTGGACGGCAGCCTGGGATTCGCGGCGGCCGATGCGGCGATCGGGTCGGCGACGCACCTGCTGAGCACGGCCGGCCCGGGTGAGGCGGGTGATCCGGTGCTGGCCCGCTACGCCCGCGCCATCGCCGCGGCGCCCGGGCTGCGCTGGATCGGCTATCTGTCCAGCACGGCGGTCTACGGCGACCGCGACGGCGGCTGGGTCGACGAGGACACGCAGGCCGCACCCTCGCAGCCGCGGGGCCGACGCAGGCTGGATGCGGAGGACGCCTGGACGGGCTTCGCCGACCGCTGCGCCGTGGACATCTTCCGGCTTGCCGGCATCTACGGCCCTGGGCGATCGGCGTTCAACGAGCTGCGGGCCGGGCGGGCGCGGCGGATGGACAAGCCGGGGCATCAATTTGGTCGGATCCATCGTGACGATATCGCCCAGGCGGTGGTCGCGGCGATGCGTCAGGATCGTCCGGCGGGGCGCCGAGTGCTGAACCTGGCCGATGACGAACCCAGCGAGAGTGCCGCCGTGGTGACCGAAGCCGCGCGCCTGCTGGGTGTGACGCCGCCGGTGCCGGTCGCGTTCGCGGCCGCGCTGCCGGCGATGAGCCCGATGGCCCGCAGCTTCTGGGCGGAGAACCGCAAGGTTGCCAGCGCGAAGACCAAGGCGGCGCTGGGCATCACGTGGCGGTATCCGACGTTCCGTGAAGGGCTACGCGCCATCCTGGTCGAGGAGGGCGGCGACCGTCTGCCGCAGTAGTGCCAGGTCTGCCGGCCGTGACAGGCGGTGATCGCCGTCCTTGACCAGGATCACCCGAAGGTCCGGCGTCCGCACCCGTTCGGCGATCCGCAGTGCCAGCTGCCACGGGACATCCGGGTCGGCCTGGCCGTGCAGCAGCCGGACCGGGCAGTGGATCGGCATGTCGCTGTCCAGCACCAGGTGGTTGGCGCCGTCCTGGATCAGGGCGTGGGTGATCGGCATGGGATCGCCATATTCGCTGGGTGCATGGACGATGCCGTCGCGCTGCAGCATCGCCTGTTCGGCGGGCGTCATCGCGTCCCACATCAGGCGTTGGGTAAAGTCCGGCGCGGCGGCGATGCCGATCAGGGCGGCGAGTCGATCAGGCCGAACCAGGGCGGTCAGCAGGGCGATCCAACCGCCCATGGAGGAGCCGACCAGGATCAGCTTGCCGGTGGTGAGCGCGTCGATCGCCGCCAGTGCGTCCGCTGCCCAGGCGCCGATGGTTCCATCCAGGAAATCGCCGCTGCTGGCGCCGTGGCCGGAATAGTCAAAGCGCAGCATCGCGTTGCCTCGCCGGGCGCAGAACGCGGCCAGCGCGGTCGCCTTGTCGCCGGTCATGTCGGAGCGGAAGCCGGGCAGGAACACGACGGTGGGCGAGGCGCCCGCCAGTCGGACCCAGGCCAGCTCGGTGCCGTTGCCGCGGTCCAGGCGTCCGGTGGTCTCTGTCATGCCTGTCATATCCCAAAGAACAGCCAGTCCAATGCGCGCGTCAGGTCGTCTCGGTAGTGGGCGATGGAGCCGACGGCGTGACGAAGAAGTCGCGCTGAAAGATGCGTGACCAGGCCGAACATGACTGCATAGGTCGCGCCGTCGTGTTCGACGAGCGGCAAAAGCCGTGAGTTCGGAACACGAGCCGAGAGAACGATCAGCGGCGCGACGACCTGGGTCGTGCTATCGACGGCGCCGGCCTGGAGGAGCACCACCAATGGATAGGACGATCGAGCGCCCCGGTTGGCATTGGTGAAAAGGTCATGCCGCGTCGTCGGTTCGAGCTTCCGGGTCCTGTTCGTCTGGCATGAACATCGCCATCGATTCCGGGAACGGATAGCCGTGTTCAGCGACGTATTCATCGGTGAACCGAGCCGCTTCCTGAATTTCTTTTCGGATCTTCACCTTCTCCGCTGCTTCGAACGCGGCGATCAGCGCGGTCTCGGCGATACGGGAGATATTGATCCCATGGGCCGCCGAACGGGCCACCAGATCGGCGTTCAAGGTGACGCTGACGGTCTTGCGTTTGGCATTCTGGTCGTACAGTTGCATGCGCATAGACAGCGTCTCCGTGTTGCAAGACCCATGCGAAGCTACCCGTGCCTCGCGTGCACAACAAGCATGATAGCCTGACCTTCATGTCGCCGTGTTCCGATTCGCCGGTCGTGCTGCAGGTTCTGCCATCCCTCATCACCGGCGGGGTGGAGCGCAGCGCGGTGGAAATGACCCAGGCGGTGGCCGAGGCCGAGGCAACCGCGCTGGTGGCCAGTGCCGGCGGGCCGCTGGTCAGCCAGATCGCGCGTGCCGGCGGCATCCACCTTGAACTGCCGCTGACCCGGAAATCGCCGTTCGCGATCTGGCGCAACGCGGCCGCGCTGGAGGGTTTGATCCGCCAGCACAAGGTGTCGCTGGTGCATGCGCGTTCGCGCGCGCCGGCCTGGTCGGCTTGGCTGGCGTGCGAACGCACCGGGGTGCCGCTGGTCACCACCTATCACGGCACCTACAGCGAGGACCTGCCGTTCAAGCGCTGGTACAACGGTGTGATGGCGCGCGGGCGGATGGTAATCGCCGCCAGCCAGTTCATCGCCGATCGGGTGGCGGCGCGGCATGGCGTGCAGCCGGATCGGATCCGGGTCATTCCGCGTGGGGTCGATCCGGTGCGGTTTGATCCGGCCGCGATCTCCGGCAGCCGGATCGCCAACCTGGCGACAAGGTGGCGGCTGCCGGAGGGCGCGCGCATCGTCACCCTGCCGGGGCGGCTGACGTCGTGGAAGGGCCACGCCGTCCTGCTGGAGGCGATCGCTCGGCTGGGGCGGCCGGACGTGATGTGCGTGCTGGTGGGCTCGCACCAGGGGCGCCAGGCCTATGCAGATGAGTTGGAGCGTCAGGCAACGCGCCTGGGCATCGCCGAGCGGGTGCGGCTGGCGGGGCCGTGCGATGACATGCCGGCGGCGCTTTGGCTGTCTGATGTCGTCGTGCATGCCTCGACCCAGGCCGAAGCTTTCGGCCGGGTGGTGATCGAGGCGCAGGCGATGGGGCGCCCGGTCATCGCCGCCGACCTCGGCGGTCCGGTGGAGACGGTGCGGCATGGCGAGACCGGGTGGCGGGTGCCGCCGAACGATCCGGTGGCGTTGGCCAGGGCCATCGGCGTGGCGCTGGATCTGGATCCCGAGGCCCGCCTGGCGCTGGGCGCCCGGGCGCGGGCTTCGGTGCCGACGGTGCGGGCGATGCAGGAGGCGACGCTGGACGTGTATGAGCTGGTGCTGACGGCGGAGATGGAGAAGGTGGGCCGGGACTGATCGGGACCGAGACCTTGTCCACGTGCAGCGGGTTCGATGTACAGCAAGTGCGGCCTGGCGGGAGTGTCGGATGCCCGTGGCAGAAAAACCGAGCCCAGGATCTAACTCAGAAGCTCGGCAACCTCGTCCAGTCGCAGGGGCCTGTTGGCAAGCAGCGCGTCGGTGGCGGAACGCTCCCACTCGGCTTGCTCGGGTGCCAGCGGGTCGGCGGGTGACAGGCGATGGGCCAGAACGAAGCGCGACAGCAGAACACGGCGGGCATCGGCGTCCGGACGGGTGCCCTCCCAGGCGAGCAGCACGGCACTGGATGCGTCATACAGCGCCGTGGCCGCCTGGCGGGCGAGCGTCTCCTGCCCGAGGCCGGCGACGCGTTCGGCGAGCGCGTTGGCGCGATCCAGCGCCGCGCCGAGGGCGTTGCGAAATGGTGCCGGCAGCGCGGCGGCGTCGGCCAGCCTGGCGTGCAGCATCGCCCGCAGAGCACGGTGTGCCCCGGAGCGGCCGACAGCGCGGTTGATCACGTCAAGCGCGTTGATGTTGCTGGTGCCCTCCCACAACAGGCCGACCTGGGCGTCGCGGATCAGGCGGGGATTGACCCAGTCCTCGATGTAGCCGTTGCCGCCGCGTGCCTCCATCGCCGCGGTGGCGACGATGACGTTGTCGCGGCAGGCGCGCAGCTTCAGCAGGCCGGTCAGGATACGCAGCTCTTCGCGCGCACCGCGGCCCAGCGCGTCGGCGGTGCACAGCGCGACCGACAGCGCCTGTTCGGCCGGGACGAGCATTTTCATCAATTGCCGGCGCATCAGTGGGAAGTCCGCCACGGTGCGCCCGAACGCGGTGCGCCCGCGCGCGGCGGCCAGCGCCTCGTTGACGCAGCGGCGCATCATCGCGGCGGCGCGGACACCGTGCGACAGGCGCGACAGGTTCACCTGCTGCATCATCTGCTTCAGGCCCTGGTCCGGCTGGCCGACCAGACAGGCCGCGGCGCCCTCCAGCCGGATCTCGCCGCTGGCCATCGAGCGGGTCCCGAGCTTGTCCTTCAGGCGGACAATGCGGTAGGCGTTGCGCGCACCGTCGCGGGTGCGGCGCGGCAGGGCGAACAGGGCGAGACCGCTTGTCCCCGGGGGCGCGTTCTCCGGTCTGGCCAGGATCAGCGCCACGTCGGCGTCGGTATGGGAACAAAACCATTTCTCGCCGTAGAGTCGCCAGACGCCGGCTTCGTTCCGGGCGATCGTTTCGGCCGCACCGACGTCCGATCCGCCCGCCTTCTCAGTCATGAACTGGGTGCCCTTCCACAGCGTGGACAGGTCGGCGGCGAGCATCCTGGGCAGCAGGTAATCCTGCAATGCGTTGCTGCCGAAGGTCCTGATCAGATGGATCGAGGTATCGGTCACGCTGATTGGGCACATCAGGCCGAACTCGGCCTGCACGAACAGATACTGGAAGGCGTATTTCGCCACCGGCGGCAAGGGTCGGTCCATGCCCAGCACGCCGCCGCGGTGCGACATGGCGTGGAACTGGAAGTCGGCGAAGGCGATCTGCTCCATCTCGCGGTAGGCGGGATGATATTCGATCCAGTCCTGGTCTCGGCCGAAGCGGTCCCGCGGGTGCAGCACGGGCGGATGGCGGTCGGCGGTACGGGCGAGTTCGTCAAGCCGGCCGCCGGCGAGACGACCCAGCCGCTGAAAGTGCGGTGTCAGCGGCTCGCGAATTTGTTCCGGAAGGTAAATGGTCAGGAGATCGCGCAGGCCCTGGTCGACGGCGAAGAAGTCGAGACCGGCGCAGTCAGGGGCGATCCAGTCGGATCCGGTGCGGGCGGGTTGCGTCGCAGAGTCCATGATGCGGGCGTTCCTGATTAGGTTTGGCCTGATTGGACGTGGCCTGATTGGACGTGACCTGATTGGGTGTGGCCTGATTGGGTGTGGCCTGATTGGATGTGGCCTGATCGGGTTTTGCCTGATCGGGTTTTGCCTGATCGGGTTTTGATTGACCCAGTGTTCCGCAACCATGATTATCGTGGCGACGGCCGGTTCGCAAACGCGGGCACGTGGTCCGCCTCAATCCGCCGGCCGTGGCGTCGCGCCCGCGCCCACCTGAACGCCCCGAGGAGCCGTGCCGCTGATCAGCAAACACGCCCTGCCCTCGCCGGGATTGCTCGATAGCGTAACCCGCCGCCATGGCGCACCGGTCGTCGCGGCGCTGCCGCCAGCCGGCCTGCACGACGACCCCAGCGATCGTTTCGCACAGCTGCTGGCGCAGCTGGACCAGGTGGACGTCGTGCTGTTCCGGCAGATCAGGCCAAGCGACCTGGACGGGTTTTTCCGGCTGCGGCTGGCGCAACTGCTGGGCGAGCGGCCGCGGCTGCCGGGGTTGTCGGTGGTGGTTCTGGCATCCGATCGATCCGGTGCGCCGCTGGCGGGTGGCTTCGCGGACCGGTTCCGCGGCGGCTGGCCGTTCGCCCGCTGCGTCTTCCTGACGGAGGGCGGAGACCATGCCGCGCTCAGCGGACAACTGGGCGTTCCGGTCAGGCCCGTCGATGACCCTGTGCTGGGTCCTGAAGTGCTGTTTCCGGCCGCGGATGTCAGCCAGCAGATCGCGTTTCACATGCAACCGAGCTTCAACCGGTGCGGCAGTACGATCCTGTTCGAGAATCAGCTGGAGGATCTGGTGCGCGCCGGCTTCCTGACGATCCGGGTGTTCACCGATGGCCAATGGCGGCGTGGCGCCACGCTGCGGTCCCGGCTGGACGCTATCGTGCAGGAGAACAGCGTTCACGCCGGCGGCCACATCAACGTCGTCGCCGTGCCCGATGGACCGCCGACCCGGCTGGTCGCGGACGATCCGGTGCAGACCTGGCGGAACCGGCTGACCGCGATGACCGGCTGCCGCATTGACGACGCGGCGGTGATGGCGGCGGCCGACCGGGCGGCGTGCGTGATCGCCAACCATCTGGAATGCCTGGGCCCCGCCGTTGTCCTCACCCCAAACGCCAGGGTGCTGCTGGCGCTGCATGAGGATCGTGCCGCTTCGATCCACCAGTTGATGATCGAGGGCGGCGAGGACGAGTTGGCGGCAACAGGGGTGAGGGCGACAGGGGTAGGGGCAAGGCGGGAAGCGGCAAGGCGGGCGGCGATCGCGGCGGGCCAGGTGCAGGCGCGGGTGCTGGGCCTCGCCGATCTTTGCAGCTTCGTCAGCACGACCGATCTGGCCGAGCTGACGCCATGGTGCCGGCGCTCGGTTGCGGTCATGCCGCGGATCTGTGTCAAGTCGCCGCCCGGGGCGGTCTCACCGCGCTTCGACGTGCTGCTGGTCGGTTCGGAGCACGCGATGAACATCGCATCGCTGCGATGGTTCCTGGAGGCGGTCTGGCGGCCGCATCTTGAGGCGCATTCGGTCAGCGTGGCGATCGTCGGGCGGGCGGGCGAAGCCCTCGACAGCGCGCGCCATGCCTCGCCGTTGCTGCACGTCCTGGGTTATGTCGAGGAACTGGAGGCGATCCGGTCATGGTGTCGGCTGACGGTCGTGCCGGACATCGGCGGCGGCGGACTGTCGATCAAGATGCTGACGACGCTGGCTTCGGGCCACGCGCTGGCCAGCACGCGCAGCGGTCTGCGGGGTCTGGCTGCCGCGGTCGTGGGAGCGCTGCCGGGGCATTCTACCGCCGCTGCGCTGGCCGCCGATATTCTGGACCTGATCGGGTCCGAGGCGCGGCTGGCGGAACGGCGGGGTCTGGTGCGACAGGCGCATCAGGCGGCCTGTCAGCCGGTCGATCACGCCGGCCTGGTCATGAGCGTGCCGCGGCCGGGCGCGCTGGACACGACCGAACGGCTGGCGCGATGGTCGCGGCTGGTCGATGTGCCGCGGGCGGCGGATGCGGCGGCGTATCACTTCACGGTCGGCCAGTCGTTCGCGATGTCCGGCGATCCGGCCGATGCGCAGATCCTGATCGACGGCTGGCACGAACCGGAAGCCTGGGGCCGGTGGACCGATGGCGCCGAAGCCTCGCTGCGGATCACACTGGCGGCGCCGACGGACGAGCCGTTGACGCTGGAGCTCGACGTGGTGCCGTCCGCAGTGGCCGCGAACCTAGGGATCTGTTGGGACGGCACCATGCTGACGGTGATCGATCCGGTGCCGGGGGTGAACGGCTGGGACATACCGCCGGCCTTGAGCGCCGGGAAAAGCAGCTTCCTGGTGTCGCTGCGGGCGGGCGAGGCGATCTGTCCGGCGCGGATCGGCAACTCGCCTGACTGGCGCATCCTGGGGATCGGTATCAGCGCGGTGCGGCTGCGTTCGCGCCAGCCCCCGCTGTGTCAGCTGAACACGTTCATGCCGGTTCGATCCGGTGAGACGCCCAGCCGGTTGCTGCTGAGTGGCTGGCATGCGCTGGAGGACTGGGGCTGCTGGAGCAGCAAGACACAGGCGTCGCTGCGGCTGAGGATGGACGCGCCGCCGCGGACCCCGATCCGGCTGGAACTGACGCTGACGCTGCCAGCGGCCGACGTGGTGCTGGCGCTGGCGGTCAACGACGTGGTGCTGCAGGCGATCAGGCCGGTCAGCGGCATCAACCACTGGGATCTGCCGGCCGCGGCGACCGACGGGCACCGCGAGCTGCTGGTGCTGCTTGTGGTCGCTGACATGTTCAGTGCGCTGCGGGCCGGGACGTCGAGCGATGACCGGCGGTTGGGGATCGGCCTGCGCGGCGTCCGGGTGGTGCCGGTGGTGCCTGGATTTCTGACATGCGGCAGTCCGTTACGGCTGGCGACGTCGGCGGCGCTGGATCAGGTGCTGTGCCGTGGCTGGCATTCGGCGGAGGACTGGGGCTGCTGGTCCAGCCAATCGGACGCTGAGCTGAAGCTGCGATTGCGTGAACCGTTGGCGGGACCGTTCCGGTTGGAGATGGACCTGGCGCCGCCACCGGTCTCCGCTGGCCTGACGCTGTCGGTCAACGGGCAGGCCCTGGCGGAGGTCGTTCCGGTCAGCGGAAGCAACAGCTGGAGCCTGCCGGAGCGCCTGACCGATGGGCAGGCGGTGTTGCTGATCGGTCTGCATGTCTCGCAACTGTTCCGTCCGACGGAGCTCGGCGGCTCGTCCGATAGCCGGACCTTGGGCGTTGGCGTGCGCTGGATCGCGCTGCATCCGGCCGGCGCGCCGGTGTGTCCGATCGAGAGCGTGGTGCGGGTGTCGAGTGATCCGGGCGGGACCGGGATGCTGCTGGACGGTTGGCATCCGCCGGAGCCTTGGGGGTGCTGGTCGTCGGGTGCGGAGGCAACGATGTTGCTGCGGTTCGCTGTGCCGCTGCGGGGCGACTACAGGCTTGAACTGGAGCTGATGCCGCCGTTGCTGGACCTGTCCGTCACGCTGGCGATCGACGGCCGGGTGATCGACACGCTGTTCGTTTCGAACGAGCCGAGCGAATGGGTGCTGCCGCGAAGCTGCACAGAGGACCGGACCGAGATCACCGTGGGCTTGCTGGTGCCGCGTCCGGCGCGTCCGGCCGATGTGATCGACTCCAGCGACGATCGCATCCTGGGTGTCGGGGTCAAGAGCTTACGATTGCGTGCGCTGGCCGGTGAAGGCTGATGCTCATTGTTTGAAAGGGCGATCTACGCCCGAGGCTGATGCAACCTCGGGCGATCGCGCACCAGAGCGCCTTCAGGCTGACCGTAAACGGCCAGCGCGCTCTGGTTCATTGTTTTCACGAGCAACTTTATCAGCCGGACCTTTCCAGTCAGGCTGATGTTGCTCTACTCGACTTCGTGCGGCAGCTTTGGCTGTTCGACCATGCGGAGATAAGGCTTCAACGTCTTCCAGCCGTTGGGGAAGCGCTGCCTGGCGTCGGCGTCCGACAACGATGGAGCGATGATCACCAGCTTGCCGTTGGTCCAGTTGACCGGCGTCGCCACCTTGTGTGCATCGGTCAACTGCAGGCTGTCGATCACCCGCAGGATCTCATCGAAGTTGCGGCCGGTGCTGGGCGGATAGGTCAGGATCAGCCGCACCTTCCTGTTCGGGTCGATGATGAACACGCTGCGCACGGTGATCGTCGGATCAGCGTCCGGATGCACCATCCCATAAAGGTCGGAAACCGTCCGGTCGGCATCGGCGATGACCGGAAAGTTCAAGCGCTGGCCCTGGGTTTCCTCGATATCGCGCTCCCAGCCCTGATGGCTGTCGGCGGGATCGACGGACAGCCCTATGGGCTTGACGTGGCGCTTGTCCCATTCCGGCTTCAGACGCGCGACCTCGGCGAGTTCGGTGGTGCAGACCGGCGTGTAGTCCTTGGGATGGCTGAACAGGACGCCCCAGCTGTCGCCGAGCCAGGCGTGGAAACCGATTTTGCCGGCGGTACTGTCCTGTTCGAAGTCGGGAGCGATCTGCCCAAGCTGGATAGCCATGAAAAGCCCTTTCGAGTGCGTGTCCGGGATCTGCGGCCAGCGTGACCGGATTTAAAGGGGTGCGGCGCCTGGGCGCTGGTTAACGATCGGACGCCAGCGCTTATGCGACCCGGGACCGGTCGCGCGGGTCCGCGATGCCGGTGCCAAGGACGTCAAGCGCGCGGACTTGGCCGCTTTGGGGTTGATCGATGGGCTACCCAGTGGGCGGATCGAAGGCTCGGATCGGCGGCAACGGCCCGTCGTGGCGCTCGATCTGCACGATGCTGAGTTGCCCGGTGCAGGCCTGCGCCAACCTGGATGTGCCGGCATCGCGGGTCAGCACGTTCGGATTGCCGTGCACGCACAGCGGATTGTCGGCGGCCGGGTCGAGCGGGTCGTACCAGGCCCCGGTGGCGAGCTGCACCACGCCGGGACGGACGGCCCGGGTGAGCACGGCCCCGGCCAGGCAGGCGCCGCGGTGATTGAACAGACGCACCACGTCGCCGTCGGCGATGCCCCGCGCCGCCGCGTCCGCGGGATGCATGCGCACCGGTTCGCGGCCCTTGATCTTCGATGCCACGCTGGTCGCACCGAAATCGAGCTGGCTGTGCAGCCGGGTGGCCGGCTGGTTGGCCACCAGATGCAGCGGATATTCGGCCATCAGCGGACTGCCGGCCCCCTCTCGCGGCGGCAGCCAGACGGGATGGCCCGGGCAGTCGTCGTAGCCGAAGCCGGCGATCGTCGCCGAGGCGATCTCGACCCGGCCCGTTGGGGTGGGCAGTTTGCGCTGGACCGGGTCGCCACGGAACGCCCGCACGATGCCGCCATCCCATGGCAGTGTCGGCAGGACCAGTTCGCCGGCGGCCCAGAACGCGTCGAAATCCGGCACGTCATGGCCGCGTTTCATCAGCGCCGCTCGGGTGGGCTCATACAGATGCCGTAGCCAGTCGTGAGCGGAGCGGCCTTCGGTGAAGGCTTCCGCCACGCCGAGGCGTTCGGCGAGGCCGGAAAAGATGGCGTAGTCGTCGCGCGCCTGGGCAAACGGTGCGGCCGCCGGATGCATCGCCACCAGCAGGGGATCGTTGCCGGCGGCGCCGATATCGGCCCGCTCCAGCGTGACCGTCGCGGGCAGCACGATATCGGCGTGGCGGGCGGAGGCGGTCCAGGCGGACTCATGCACGATCACCGTATCGGGGCGGGCAAAGGCGCCGCGCAGGCGGTTGAGGTCCTGGTGGTGGTGGAACGGGTTGCCGCCTGCCCAGTAGACCAGCCGGATATCGGGGTAGGTCAGACGCTGGCCGTTGAAATCGTACTGCATCCCCGGATTGAGCAGGAGATCGGCGATGCGGGCGACCGGAATGAGGTCAGGCACCGGGTTCCGGCCCTGCGGCAACGTCGGCAGCGGCACCGCCAGCGACGGCTTGCCGATGTTCGCCAACGAGCCCATGGCGTAGCTGAAGCCACCGCCGGGCAGCCCGATCTGACCCAGCATGGCGGCGAGGACGACGCCCATCCAGATGGGCTGCTCGCCGTGTTCGGCCCGTTGCAGGGACTGCGCGCAGGTGACCAGGGTGCGCTTGCCAGCGGTTTGCCGGGCGATACCGCGGATTGTCTCGGCCGGCAGTTCGGCGATGGCCGCGGCCCACACGGCGTCCTTCGGCTGGCCGTCGGATCGACCTGACAGATAGGCCTCGAACGCCGGATAGCCGATGCAGAAGCGGTCCAGGAAGTCCTGGTCGTGCAGGCCTTCTGCCATCAGCGTGTGGGCGATACCGAGCATCAGCGGGACGTCGGTTCCGGGGCGGATCGGATGCCAGAGGGGTTCGATCTCGTTGGGAAGATCGTCCCGCAAGGGGCTGATAAGATGAAATTTTGTCCCACGCCGATGAGCCGCGAGCAGGTGGTCCCGGGCGACGTGCTGGCTGGTGCCGCCGCTGCTGACGCTGGTGTTCTTCAGCGGCAGGCCGCCAAACGCCAGCACGATGTCGGTCTTGGTCGCCAGTTCGTGGAAGCTGACGTTCTCGCGCCCCGCGGCCTCCTGCGAGCCGATCACGTGCGGCAGGATCACCGCGGCGGCGGCCGAACTGTAGGTGTTGACCGACCTCACATAGCCGCCGAGGACATTGAGGAAGCGGTGCACCTGGCTCTGCGCATGGTGGAAGCGGCCGGCGCTGGACCAGCCATATGATCCACCGAACACCGCCTTGCCGCCATGGTCGGCGTAGACCCGCCGCAACTCGGTGGCGGTCAGGTCGAGCACCTCGTCCCAGGGCAGTGCCACGAAGTCCTCACGCCCACGCCGGGGGCCCGGACCGGGGCCGTGCCGCAGCCAGCCTGTGCGAACCATCGGCCGGGCGATCCGTGCCGGGTGGGTCAGCGCAGCGGGGAGATTTTGCAGTAGCGCGGAGGGCGCTGGATCGCGCGGATGCGGGACGATCTGGATGCCGTCATTCCGCCGCAGGACCGAGAAGGCACCCCAATGAGAACTATGCGGAACGGGTGCGTCCGCGGGTTTTACAGCCATTGGCAGGTCGTACTCTATGGTTCAATCATCGCACAAGGCGGCGGGTTGCGGTGGGGGTTGGAAGCGTCCGTCACGCCGAAGCCGAGAGCATGATCGCTGGCCTGCTCATTCCTGCGTCCGCCGCCAGAGGCGACGAACTTCGGGGCAGCAAACTAGATCGTGTAGTTGAACGACTGATACGACAGTTCACTCAGGGTCTGGTCCATCGAGCGCGACGGCTCGTCGGTTTCGAGGATACGGACCACCTTGGCCGGCACGCCGGCGACCGTGGCGTGCCGGGGCACCGACTTCAGCACCACCGAACCGGCGGCGACGCGGGCGTGCTCACCGACCTCGATGTTGCCCAGGATGGCGGCGCCGGCGCCGATCACGACGCCCTTGCGGATCTTCGGATGGCGATCGCCGGACTGCTTGCCGCTGCCGCCGAGGGTGACGTGGTGCAGCATGGAGACGTCATCGTCGACCTCGGCGGTTTCGCCGATTACCAGGCCGGTCGCGTGATCCAGGAAGATGCCGTGGCCGAACTTCGCCGCCGGATGGATATCGGTCTGGAACACCTCCGACGAGCGGCTTTGCAGATAGAGCGCGAAGTCGCGTTCGCCATGATGCCACAGCCAGTGGTTCAGCCGGTGGGCCTGGATGGCATGGAAGCCCTTGAAGTACAGGAACGGCTCGATCAGCCGGTTGGTGGCGGGATCGCGATCCAGCACCGCGGCGATGTCGGCCTTGGCGGCCTCGATGATGCAGCCATCGTCCTCGGCCGCCTTGCCGAAGGCCTGCAGGATGAGCGGCAGGGAAATGGTGTCGTTCTTCAGCCGTGCAGCGACGCGATGGAAGACCGCGGCCTCGAAGCTGGGCTGGTTGAGGATCGAGTCGAAGAACAGCGACGCCAGCTTGGGTTCGCGTTGGTAGGCTTCCTCGGCTTCCTGGCGCAGCGTGGCCCACAGCGCGTCGGTGACCGCCGCCGCCTGATCCGGGTGAACGAGCATCAAGTGGCACGGATTTGGGCGCATCTGCTGGGTTCCGAGGATTGCACCGCCCCTGGGATCGGAGCGCTTGACCTACATGTTCGGATGATCAGGCGCTTCGTCAACTGCCCTGGACCTTGTTCGACAATAATCGCGACGGCTTGCAGTGTCGAACAAGTCCTGGGCCCTGCTTTAAGCGGGCAGCTTTATCGGCGTGCTGACGCACTTATCGCCGATGCTGCCCTCACGGATTTCCGGAGGCTCGGCTTTGCACCGCCTTGTCGCCGAGCGCGCCGTGTGAACCGAGGATCCCGTTGCTTTCACTGCTATTTCCCGCGTTGGCGTGGCTGTAGGTCGGGCTGGGGGTAATTGTCTTGACCGGGGCGCCGCCCCGGTTCGGCGAACCAGGCTTGGCGGTCGACGTGTGCTGATGTCCGGACGGCGCCGCCCCGCCTGTGGCCGGCGCGGTGCCCTGGGCCGCTGCCAAGGTCGCCGATCCGGCCAAGATCATCGCAGCCGCGGTCAGGATGGTGGTGTTCATGTGGGACTCCTGTTGTTGAGAGGGCGTTCCGGTCTGATAGCGATCGGCGCCTGCGCCGGCCGGTATCAGGGTGATGTTTCGCACGCCGCCCGCTTCTCGCGCGCCCGGTCCCCGCGCTCGCGTGCTAGATCGCCCACCAACCTGGCGTGCGGCCTTTGGCGCTGCCTCATGACGTCGCCTTGCCGAGTGTGTCGGCGGCGAAGGCACCGCGGTCGCCCATCGGTTTGGACCCGCCGGCCGTCGAGTCCGCCATGGTCTGGCGCTCGGATTGGGCGTTGATGACCGCACCGAACAGCGCCACGAACGACGACAGATAGAGCCAGGTGAGCATGATGACGACGCCGCCGAGGGACCCATAGGTTTTGTCGTAGCTGTTGAAATGCGAGACGTAGACGGTAAAGGCGATCGACCCCAGCAGCCATAGAAGTGTCGCCGCGAGCGCGCCGGGGGAGACCCATTGCCAACGGGGTGCGTCGCGGTTCGGCGCGTAGCGGTACAGCGCGGCGAGGCCGCCCAGAACGACGACGATCAGCAAGGGCCACTCCAGCAGCAACAGCAGCCATTTGGTCACGCTGCCCAGGCCGACGATCTGGATCGCCGCCGGCAAAACCCCCACCAGGGCGATCATGACCGTGCCACCGATCAAGCCGAGCAAGGTCAGTCCGATCGCCAGCAGGTTGAACTTGAAGAATCCTCTGGTTTCTTTCTGGCTGTAGGCGATGTTGAGCGCGGTGATCAGGCCGCTCATGCCGCGGGAGGCGCTCCATAACGCGAACAGCAGGGCCAACCCGGCGCTGATGCTGAGCGAGCCGTTCGAGGCGGTGACGAGGGAGTGCAGCTCCTCGGCGATCATCTTGGTGCTTTCCGGCGGCAGCACGTTCGACAGCGAAGCGACCTGCCGCTCGACCTGGGCGGGGTCGAGCAACAGACCGTAGATCGAGACCAGGGCGGCGAGGGCTGGAAACAGGGCGACCAGCACGGCATAGGTCACGCCGCCGGCGACCAGGAAGATATTATTGTCCGTCACTTCCTGCCAGGACCGCACCAGGATGTCTTTCCAGCCCGAGCCGGGAATGTGCTGGGGCTTGGTCGCGGTCCGGCCCCGACCTGACGGCGCGGACGCGGCCTGGGTGTCGGGTGTGGCCGGGTCCCCGGGTTGCGGGATGATGACATCGAGATCGCGCTTCAACTGCTGCAGGCGCGGTGGGGTGCTCATCAGTTGGATCCCTGGTGGCGTCGCGCCTGAACGATCCGCCACGCCAGTGGGTTGCGGTCGTGCGGCAGCGCGGGGGTTGTGGTCGTGCGGCGGCGCGGTGCAGGCTTCACATTACGCTAATATCGCGCATCGATGGAGCGCGCTACGGCGCTGTTCGTTTGAAGTGCCGGTTCGCGCGCCTGCCGATGGACGCTGGCGTCGCGCGCTTTTCCGCAATCGTATACTCGTGTTCTGGATCAGGAGTTCGCTTTGGCTTGCGAACCCCGGATCCGGAACACGCGCTGTGTGCTTTCAGTGGCCTGCTTATCCCCTACGGCCGTCGCGGCATGCGACGAACTTCGGGTGCAGGACATCAGGCCTTGAAGTCGATTTCCTCCAGGCGGGTCTGCACGGTCCGCCCGGTCTCCCAGCCGTTGGCGCCCTGCGCCACATCCGGCATGGCGATATCGGCACGGTTCTGCCGCCTGAGCGTCGTAGAAACACCAAGCCGCTGATCCCGGGCCGCGACCAGCGCGTCGTGCGCCTGCCCGTCCTGGGTGAAGCCCATCATCAATTGCGGGACGCCGTAGGGAAAATCATCGCGGTCGTATTGCCAGGTGTGAAATGTCTTGCCGTAGGTGGTGACAAGATCCTTGAAGTAGGCATGCTCCGCCAGCTCGGGAATTCCCGGTGCGACCAGCAAACCAGATTTGACTTCGTAATGATGACTGTGCCACAGCCGTTTCTCATCGAACGGCAGGCTGCGGAATTTCGGCTCACTGATGATGTACTCGATGCCGATCAGGCGGGCGTCCGGCTTGTTGGAATCGAAGATCACGCATTGATGCAGGTCATGGCGCAGGTGGATGCAGAAATGCGTTGCCTCGACCTGCCGCCCCATCTCATCCGCGTACATGTGAAAGCCGTTCAAGTAGGTGCTCATGGCTTCGACCGGATACTTTCGCTGCATCGCGCCCGCCGCCACATCGAGCAGGCGGTGCTTCAGCGGATGCCCGTGCCCGGTTCTGGCGGTGGTGATGGTCTTGCGGCCGAGCATGGTGATGGCCGCGGCGGCGACCCCCGCCATCACCCCGGCCACGACCCCTGGACCGATAGAGCCGATCAGACCCCTGCCAGAGCAATGCCGGCAGGACGCGTCGTGAGAAAAAGCCATGGTTCGCTCCCCTTTCACCTTCGACAACGCCGGCTGTCGGGAAAGGTCGCCACAGCGGCGGCATTGACCTTGGGGAAAAGCAGCGGCGGCGGGTTGCCCCGCCTGCCGTGCGCGTGGTCAGATCTGCAACGATCCAGCCGGGGACGCGCCGGCGTCGAGCAGCAGCTCCGGCCCATCGTTGCGAACGTTGCCGACCCGCTTGTCGACCGGCCACAGCCGCAGCACGCCCTGGCGCGAGGGTCGCAACAAGGTGGTGGGATCAACCGCTGTCTCGCCCAGCCAACCTGGCCAATCGGCTGGCTCGAGGATGACCGGCATGCGTTCATGCAGCACCGCCAGCTGGGCGCTGGCGGTGGTGGTGACGATGGCGAAGGTCCGCAGGACGTCGCCGGCAGGGGAGCGCCAGGCTTCCCAGATGCCGGCGAAGGCCAGCGGGTCGCCGTCGGCGCGCGTGATCACATAGGGCGTCTTGCCGGATGGACCAGCCTGCCATTCATAGAACGCGGCGGCTGGGACGATGCAGCGGCGAGAGGCGAAGGCGCCGCGGAACATGCCGGCGGTGGCGACGGTTTCGGACCGAGCATTCACCGGGCGACGGGCCTCTTTCAGGGTCTTGGTGAAGGCCGGAATGAAGCCCCAGGTCAACGCGTCGAGGTGGCGCTGGCCGGTCTCGGGGTGGCGGCGGACGACCGGTGCATCCATCGTCGGTGCCATGTTCCAGGTCGGCGGCAGGTTTGGCAGCGGGTTGGTCGTGCGGAACAGGCGCGCGATCAACTCGGGCGGGAGGAAACTGGCATAGCGTCCACACATTCGCGGGAGATTGCGCGAAACCGCACGGGCATGGAAGTCCCGCAATGATCACGCGGGCGCACGCGCAGGCTTGGCGGTTCGGAACTTAGTCGATACGAGATGGTGGGGTCCCTGCCCCGTTTTCCCGCTGTGCCCGCGGCTGAGGCTCGGTTGTACGTGATCACCGCCGGCTTCGGCGCGCGGCGGGCGTGCGGGCCGACCAAGCTTTCGGCGGTCGAGGCGCTTGAAGTCGACAGACTGATCGCGGCGTCTTGAGACCTGCTTCAGGAACGCGGCGGCGTGCGCGACATTCGGATGCCATCATACCGCGGAGGTTGTTCCCGATGAAGGCACTGGCATGGCACGGCAAGGGCAGCATGCGTTGCGACACGGTCCCCGATCCAACCATCGAGCACCCGCGGGATGCGATCATCAAGGTCACCGCGTGCGCCATCTGCGGCTCCGACCTGCACATCTACGACGGGATCATCCCGTCGATGGAGCACGGCGACGTGCTGGGTCACGAGACGATGGGCGAGGTTGTCGAAGTCGGCGCCGAGAACAGGAAACTGAAGGTCGGCGACCGGGTTGTCGTACCTTTCACCATCTCTTGCGGCGAATGCTTCTTCTGCAAGCGCGGCTATTTCTCGGGCTGCGAGCGGTCCAACCGCGATCAGAAGAAAGCCGAGAAGCTGTGGGGTCACGCTCCGGCCGGTCTGTTCGGCTACTCTCATCTGCTAGGCGGATATGCCGGCGGACAGGCGGAATATCTGCGGGTGCCGTATGCCGATGTCGGCCCGATCAAGGTGCCGGCGGGACTGACCGACGAACAGGTGCTGTTCCTGTCGGACATTTTTCCGACCGGCTACATGGCGGCGGATTTCTGCAACATCCAGTCCGGCGACACGATCGCGATCTGGGGCTGCGGCCCGGTCGGCCAGTTCGCCATCCGCAGCGCCTTCCTGCTGGGTGCGGGCCGGGTGATCGCCATCGACACGGTCCCAGAACGGCTTGAGATGGCCCGGCAGTCCGGTGCCATGACGTTGGACTTCAAGCACGAGGATGTCTACGACCGCATCCAGGACCTGACCAGCGGCCGCGGCGCGGACGCCTGTATCGACGCCGTCGGCACCGAGGCGGACGCGACCGGCAGCGTCGACTCGATGATCGACCGGGCGAAGGTCGCCACCTTCATGGGTACCGACCGGCCGCACGTGCTGCGCCAGGCGATCCACTGCTGCCGGAATTTCGGCACGGTCTCGATCGTTGGCGTTTACGGCGGCTTCCTCGACAAGATGCCGATGGGATCGGCGATCAACCGCGGGCTGACGTTCCGCATGGCGCAGACGCCGGTGCAGCATTACCTGCCGCTGCTGATGGAGCGCATCCAGAAGGGTGAGATCGACCCATCCTTCGTCATCACCCACCGCGCCTCGTTGGAAGAAGGTCCTGATCTCTACAAGACTTTCCGCGACAAGAAGGATGGCTGCATCAAGGTTGTCCTGCGGCCCTGATGCCGCGAACCACAGGCCCGCACAAATAGTCTGGAGACTTTCAACATGGCCACTGACACCCGTCCGCTCGCCGTCGTCACCGGCGCGTCCACCGGCATCGGCTTCGAACTTGCGAAATGTTGCGCGCGTAACGGATTTGACCTGCTGATCGCGGCCGACGAAGCCTCGATCGAAACCGCGGGCGCGGAAATGCAAGGCCTTGGTGCCGCGATCGAGACGGTTCAGGCGGACCTTTCGACCACCCAAGGGGTCGACAAGCTGTATGCCGCGATCGGCGGTCGGTCGGTGGAGGCGTTGCTGGCCAACGCCGGGCGTGGCCTGGGCAACGGTTTCCTGGATCAGCAATTCGATGCGGTGCGCCGGGTGATCGACACCAACATCACCGGCACCCTCTATTTGCTGCAAAAGGTCGGTAGGGACATGCGGAGCAACCGCCGCGGACGGATCCTGATCACCGGTTCGATCGCCGGGTTCATGCCGGGCACCTATCAGGCGGTCTACAACGGCACCAAGGCGTTCCTCGATTCTTTCTCATTCGCCCTGCGCCATGAGGTGCAGGACGCCGGCGTGACCGTCACCTGCCTGATGCCCGGCGCCACCGAAACGGATTTCTTCGAGCGGGCGGATATGCTGGACACCAAGGTCGGTTCGGCGAAGAAGGATGATCCGGCCGAGGTGGCCGAGACCGGGTTCAAGGCGATGATGAAGGGCGAGGGCGATGTCGTCAGCGGCTGGCAGAACAAGCTGCAAACCGCGATCGCCTCGGTCACTCCCGCCGGGATGCTGGCGGAAGCCCATCGCCGCATGGCGCAGCCGGGAACGGCGAAGCAATAGCGGGCGATTGGCGTGCGCGGTTGGTTCAACCTCAGACGATCGCTCTAAGCCGACCGCGCGGATCGGCGCGGTGACGGGGGGTTTTCGGCGGTTGATGATCGGCAGCGCGGATCAACCGAGGTGGCGCAGCGCGAGGTCGGGTCGGTCCGAGATCAGGCCGTCAACGCCCCAGGCGGCCAGCCGGACCATGTCATCCGGCCGGTTGACGGTCCACGGCAGAACCAGCAAGCCAAGGTCGTGCGCCTGTTCGACCCGCGCCTTGGTGAGATCGGTGTGATCAGGTGCCCAGATCGGACCGCCTTGCCGCGCGACGCTGACCGGGACTGAAGACAAAGCGTCGTCACCGTCCCACCACAGAGCCGCGGCGCGGACGGTTTCGGCCCGGGTCAGCCAGGCCAGCCTGACGTCCGGGCGGATTTTCCGGACGTGGCGTTGAATACGCCAGTCAAACGCTTCGATGGTCACGCGCGCCGCTGCGTCCGCGGCGTCGATGACCGAGAGCGTGGCGTCCGCCAGCACATCCGGCGGCGCGGTCCGGTCAGGATGGGTCGGATCGGTCTTCACCTCGATGGTGAACCGAGCCTTTGGCAGTGCCGCCAGAACAGCCGCCAAGGTGGGGATGCGTGCCCCGTCGCGAGCCGCTTGCGCCGGAAAGCGCCGCGCCACCCGTGATCCCGGGCGGGCTCGGCCGACATCGTAACGACCGAGTTCGGCGTGGGTCAGTGACCAGATCAGGGGTCCGCGCCGCATCAGCCAGACGCCTGATTCGTTACGTGTAAGCTCTGGATTCAACGCCGGGTCGTGCGAGACGACGACCACGCCGTCGGCTGTCATGCCGACATCAAGCTCGAACGCTGCGACCCCGAGAGCCGCGGCGGCCAGGAAGCCTTCCAGGGTGTTTTCCGGGAACAGCGCCCTGGCGCCTCGATGGCCTTGTATGTCCAGTCGTTTCGCCATCGTCTGCGCGCTGTTCATTGCTATATCCGGCGCCCGAATTTGCTTCGTCGGATAGAGCGGTCATGATCCTCGCGGCCGGATCAAGCAACCTGACGGTGCTTTCTGTCAGGTTCCATGCTCGGCGTCACGCGGCATCGCTTTTGGGGGTCAGTTCATGCAGTACACCAATTTGGGCCGGACCGGGCTGAACGTGAGCGTCGCCAGCCTGGGTTGCGGCGGCTTCAGCCGCTTGGGCCTCGGCACCGGGCAGTCAGCCGCCCATGCTGTCGGCATCATTCGCCAGGCATTGGACCTGGGCGTGAGCCTGATCGACACCGCCGCCGCCTATGACACCGAGGAGGTTGTCGGCACCGCTTTGCGCGCGGTGCCGCGCGACAGCGTGGTGGTCTGCACCAAGGCATCGAAGCCAGCGGGCGATAGGGCGTTCAGCGTGGACAAGGTGATCGCCAGCCTGGACGCATCGTTGCGACGCCTGAGGCTGGATCATGTCGATGTCTTTCAGCTTCATGCCGTTCCGCCCGCCGCCTATGACCATGTGCACGACGTGATCGTGCCGGCGCTGTTGAAGGAGCGGGAACGAGGCAAGTTTCGCTTCCTCGGCATCACCGAGACAGCACCGAACGACATCGAACAGCTGATGCTGAACCGAGCGCTGGGCGACGATGTGTGGGACACCGCGATGGTGGCGTTTCATCTGATGGATCAGGTGGCGCGCGCCCAGGTGTTTCCGCTGACCCTGGCGAAGGGCATCGGCACGCTGATGATGTTCGCGGTGCGCGGCATTTTCGCCCGGCCGGCGCAACTGGCGGCGACAATGCGCGAACTGGCCCAGGCCGGACAGGTTCCGGCGTGGCTGGCGGAGCGCGATGACCCGCTGGGATTCCTGGTCCATCCGGACGGCGCCAGCAGTCTGACCGATGCGGCCTATCGCTACGTGCGGCATGAGCCCGGTGTCGATGTCGTGCTGTTCGGCACCGGCGATGCGGACCACTTGCGCATGAACATCGCCTCGATCCTCAAGCCGCCTCTGCCGGCGGCTGATCGGGTCAGGCTGCAAGAGCTGTTCAGTCACCTGCGCGGCGTTGGACTGGTCGTGCCATCGGCGCGTTGAATGGGACCCAATCGCCGACACCGTGGCCGCCTTCGAGATGCCAGATCGTGGCTTCGGGCTGACCGTGACCGGTGAGCGCGTCCTGGCCTATCGGTTTCACAGGCAACTTTATCGGCCGGTGTTTTTCGGGCTGATGTCGCCTATCTCACGTTCGTCGGCACCACGCTGATGCTGTTGAACGGTGAGCCGTTGATCAGCTTCGTGCTGACAACTGTATAGACCAGCACGTTCTTCTCGGGATCCAGCGCCCGATGGATCTGGAAGGTCTTGAAGAACAGCGACGCCCTGGAGAACGCGATCACCTCGTTGCGCGGCATCGACGGCGGCATCGTCACCGGACCCACCGCTCGGCATGCGATCGAGAACCGGCTGGGGTCCTGGGCAAATCCCAGACCGCCCTTGAGCCCGCCGGTCTCGGCCCGGGAGAGATAGCACGAGACGTTGGCCACCCGCGGATCGTCGTAACGCTCGACGATGATCTTGTCGTCCGGGCCCAGCCAGCGGAAGTTCGTGTTGATTGAATCGATCCGGGTCTGCGCGAAGGCCGACCCGGACAGCAGGATCGCGGCGGTGGCGAGCCCCGCGCGCGTCGCCCGCCGAAGCAGCGGCTTGACGCCGCGCCGGGACATCCCCGGCTTGACGCCGTGGGGCAACGCCGCGGCCGCGGCTGACACGCGGCGGGTGATCGGGGTTCTGGCAACCGAGCCGGTGAGCGGCGGCGGTTCGGCGAGGCTCGTGCTGATACGCATTACGTCTCCTTCTCGCGCAACCGTTGCGCCAGCTGCAGCAGGATCGCCGCCGTTGCGCCCCAGATGAAATGGTCCGGGTGCGGCCAAACCCAGTATTCGCGCCAGACGCCGGCGACGTGCTGGCGCTGGCGCCGCGGCGCGGCGGGATCCAGTACCACCTGCATCGGTAGCTCGAAGATCGCGTCCACCTCATGCGGCGACAACTGATAGGCCAGCGCCGGCGGCAGCGCCGCGAGGATCGGTGTGATCCGGTAGCCGGTGCCGGTCACGTGGTCGGTCAGGCGACCGAACACCTCGACCGACCCGGCATCGAGCCCGATTTCCTCCTGTGCCTCGCGCAGCGCGGCGGCTTCCGGTCCGCTGTCTTCGGGATCAATCCGGCCGCCGGGGAAACTGATCTGCCCGGCATGCCGCGTCAGGTGGGAGGTGCGCTTGGTCAGCAGCACGGATGGATGGTCGCCCAGCACGATGGGCACCAGCACGGCGGCGGGAACCGGCGGTTTGCGAAGACCGTTCAGCACCTCATCACCGAAGATCGGGTCGCTGCCGCGGTTGTCGCCGCCTTCCAGGTCAGCGACGATGGCGGCCAGCCGGCTTCGCAACGCGGCTGGGTTCACGCCTCACCGGGCGGCAGTTCGCCCAACGAGAAGAACTTGCCCAGGCTCCAGACGCCCAGGATGCGTTTGTTGCCGATCCACTCGGGAACCGCCAAGGCAACCAGCTCATAGTAGGTAGGACGATTGATGCGCGCTTCCACCGCGAGGTGCCCGGCGCCGGGGCGCAACATGATGTAGGGAGTCGGCTCACAGGTGATGATGTCGTGGGAGATGCGGATCGGATGTTCCGGCCCCGCCGTGACGACCTGATCGATATTGGTGCGGAAGGACAACGCCTGGTGCCGACCGTCCCCGGTCCAGTCCAGCTCCACCGCGACGAACGGGGCATCCTCGACTTCGATCCGACCCCGTTCGGCCGGCGTCTGAAGCCACCAGCTGCCGTTTTCCTCACGCCGCAGCACGCTGGCGAACAGACACACCAGTTCCTTGCGGTTGATCGGGCTGCCGCGGTACAGCCATGTGCCGTCGCGCCTGATCAGGAATGGCAGGTCACCGCACTCGGTCGGAACCCGCACCGGTCTGGAAGGTCTGGCCGTGTCCGGGCAGGCGGGACGCGCCTGATCCCCGAAGGGCCGTCGCAACTTTGCTGCGATAGCGTCGGTCGCCGCGCCAGTCTCGTTCACGTCTCCGCCTCCAGTGGAAGCAAAACTTCCTTACATCACCCTGATATAGGTAACATCCCCCCACGGGCGAAAGGGCCTATATGTCCTTCGCACAGCAAACGCGGAAGGTAGAGCCATATGCCAAGCGGTATGGCCGAGATGCCACAGGCTGGTACGCCATCGGCCTCGACTTACTGGAACAGTTCGACGAACCACGATCCCCAGGCGGTGCTTGCCGCCACCGAAGCACTCGGGGCACGGGTGGTGCAGGTTCGCGCGGCGATCGGGCGGGTGATGTTCGGCCAGGACGAGGTGATCGATCAGACCTTGATCACCTTGCTGTCCGGGGGCCACGTTCTGCTGGTCGGCGTGCCCGGGCTGGGCAAGAGCCGCCTGGTCGAAACGCTGGGCATCGTGCTGGGCATGGCCACCAAGCGCATCCAGTTCACCCCGGACCTGATGCCGGCGGATATCGTCGGCAGCGAGGTGCTGGACGACACCGAAGGCCGCCGCAGCTTCCGCTTCGTGCCCGGGCCGGTGTTCTGTCAGTTGCTGATGGCGGACGAGATCAACCGTGCCAGTCCGCGCACGCAGTCGGCGCTGCTGCAGGCGATGCAGGAGCAGCGTGTCGCCATCGGTGGGGTCGAGCATGCGTTGCCTCGCCCGTTCCACGTGCTGGCGACGCAGAACCCGATCGAGCAGGAGGGCACGTATCCGCTGCCCGAGGCGCAGCTGGATCGGTTTCTGCTGGAAATCAACGTCAGCTACCCGGATCTGGACGCCGAACGGACGATGCTGCTGGCGACCACCGGTGTGCAGGAGGCCAGGCCGCTGCAGGCGATCAGCGCGGACGAGTTGGCGATGGCGCAGGCGCTGGTGCGCCGCCTGCCGGTCGGGGAGCAGGTGGTTGACGCGATCCTGGCCCTGGTGCGCGGCTGCCGGCCGGAAACCGCCGGCGATGACATCGTCCGCCGCCATGTCGCCTGGGGACCCGGCCCACGGGCGGCTCAGGCGCTGATGCTGGCGACCCGGGCGCGGGCGTTGCTGGGGGGCCGGCTGGCACCCAGCATCGATGACGTCGCGACGCTGGCCAGGCCGGTGCTCCGCCACCGCATGGCGCTCAGTTTTTCGGCCCGCGCGGACGGGATCGTGCTGGCGGACGTGATCGACCGGCTGGTGGGCAAGCTTGGCTAGCGCGCGGCGGAGGCGGCGGGATGAGTCAGGCGGCGAGATGATGGCGACTTGAAGCCGACATGGAGCGACGGCGACTTGCAGCAGTTACGGAGCGACGGACCCGATCGTGGCGAATGACGCGCTGACCGCCGAGGCCCTGGGTGCCCGCCTGCCGCCGCTGCTGGTCGCGGCGGATCGGGTTGCCTCGACGGTGGCGCAGGGTGTGCATGGCCGTCGGCGTGTCGGACAGGGTGACAGCTTCTGGCAGTTCCGCAGGTTCGTCTCGGGTGACCCGTTGTCGCGGATCGACTGGCGGCAATCCGCGAAGTCGGGGCGCCCGCCGCCCGAGGGCTGGTTCATCCGCGAGACCGAATGGGAGGCGGCGCAGACGGTCTGCCTGTGGCGCGATGCTTCGGCGTCGATGCGTTGGCGCTCTCGCCTGGTGGCGGTGGAAAAGCGGGATCGGGCGAATTTGCTGCTGCTGTCGCTGGCTTCCTTGCTACTGCGGGGTGGCGAGCGGGTCAGCATGATGCGGCAGGGGGCGCGTTCGGTGACCAGCCGCTCCGGCCTGGACCGGCTGGCGGCGGGGCTGGACACGCCGGATGACGATGCCGGCCTGCCGCCGCCGGTCAGGCTACCTCGCCACGGCACAGTTGTGCTGTTCAGTGATTTCCTTTCGCCACTCGATGACATCCGCACGCTGATCGGCGGCTTCGCCGCCGTGCCGGTGACCGGGTATCTGTTGCAGATCCTCGATCCGGCGGAGACCGCGCTGCCCTATCAGGGCCGGGTCCGCTTTCGCGGGCTGGAGCGTGACGGCGATGCACTCATCCCGCGTGTCGAATCAATCCGCGATGCCTATGCCGAACGGCTGAAGGCGCAGCAGGACGGCCTGGCCTCGATCTGCCGGACCGCGGGGTTCGGCTTCGGCATTCATCACACCGACCACCCGCCGGAAATGGCGCTGCTGACGCTGTTTCAGGCGTTGGCGGCGCGATGATCTTTGTCGCCCCCTGGGTGCTGGTCGGCCTGCTGGTGTTGCCGCTGTTGTGGTGGCTGTTGCGGGTGACCCCGCCGGCACCCCGTTCGGAGGTGTTCCCCGCTGTCCGATTTCTGCTGGGGCTGAACGCCACCGAGGAAACCCCGGCCCACACGCCGTGGTGGCTGCTGGCGCTGCGGCTGCTGGCGGCAGGCCTGGTCATCGTTGCCTTGGCCAGGCCAGTGCTGGACGCCGGCACCGCGCTGGTCGGCAAGGGTCCGGTATTGCTGGTGATGGACAACGGGTGGGCGTCGGCAGCCGACTGGGTGCGGCGCAAGCAGGCCGCCGGGGCGTTGCTGGACCGTGCCGAACGGGCCGGACGCAAGGCGGCGTTGCTGACCACGGCCGCTGATGGCAGCGGCGGCCGGATCGCGGTCTCGGCCACCATGCCAGTGGCCGACCTGCGGGCGCGGCTTGCCGCGATGCAGCCGGTGCCGTGGCCGTCCGATCGGGCGGCGGCGGCGGCGGCGGCGCGTGCCTGGATCGGCGACGGTGCGGCGGCCGATGCGGGCTCTGACAGCCCACGCGGCCAAGCAGAAGCGGGCCAGGCCGGAGCGGGTTCGCTAGGCGCCAGACAGCGCGGCGCCGGACAAGTACGCGCCGGACAGGTGGGCGCGCGACGGGTGGGCGCGGGCGCTTCGAGCGCGGGGTCCACCGACAGCGGTCGCGAACATGCCGGCGCCGCGGTGATCTACGTGCCGGACGGGCTGACCGATGGTGCCGACTTCAACCGCTTCGCCGCCGCCTTGCGTGCTGTCGGTTCGGTCACCGAACTGTGCTGTGACGCCGGTTCCCCGCCGCTGTTGCTGGCACCGACCAGCGAGGCGGACCGGCTGGTCGTGCATCTGGCACAGGCGCCCCGCACCACTCCGACGAAAGCCAGTGTGCTGGCGCAAAGCGGCGATGGGCGGACCCTGGCACGGACCGACATCACCGTGCCGGCGGGTGCGTCTATTGCCTCCGGCCCGATCGCGCTGCCGCCGGAGCTGCGCAACCGGCTGACCCGGCTGGTGCTGGACGGGCCGCCCAGCGCCGGATCGGTGGTGCTGCTGGACGAGCGGTGGCGGCGCCGCCCGGTAGGTCTGCTGCCCGGCGACCTGGCCACCGCCGACACGCCGTTCACTGGGTCAATCTACTTCCTGAAGCGGGCGCTGGAACCGTTCACCGAGTTGCGTGAAGGCGACACCGCGACCTTGCTGAAGCGAGACATCTCGGTGTTGATCCTGGCCGACCGACCGTTGCCGGCGGGACCCGAACGCGATGCGCTGGAGGCCTGGGTGCGCAAGGGCGGTTTGCTGATCCGCTTCGCCGGGCCGCGCACCGCGGAAGCGGCGACGAACGACACCGACACGCTGCTGCCGGTGCGGCTGCTGGCCGGCGACCGCCAGCTGGGCGGGGCGATGTCGTGGAGCAAGCCGGCCGGCCTGGCACCGTTCCCCTCCACCTCGCCATTCGCCGGCCTGGCGGTTACCGACGACATCAAGGTCACCCGTCAGGTGCTGGCGGAACCCAGCGCCGATCTGGCGGCCCGGACCTGGGCGGCGCTGCAGGACGGCACGCCGCTGGTGACCGAGATGGCCGAGGGCGCCGGGCGGATCGTGCTGTTCCATGTGACCGCCAACGCCGACTGGTCCAACTTGCCGCTGTCCGGCCTGTTCGTCGACATGCTGCGCCGGCTGGTCGAGCTGTCGGTCGGCGTCACCAGCACACAAGGTTCGGCCGTATTGGCGCCGGCCGAGACATTGGACGGGTTCGGACTGTTGTCGCAGCCGCCGCCGGCGGCGATCGGCCTGCGGGCGGACAAGTTCGGCTCGACCCCGGTGTCGCCGCGACACCCGCCCGGGCTTTATGGGCCAGAGAGCGGCCGTCAGGTGCTCAATCTGGGAAGCAGTATCGCGGCACCCGAACCGGCCGCGCCGATCGCCGGCGCGACGTTGGAGACGGTGCGCGGATCCGCCCGTGAGCGGGCGCTCGGGCCACCGCTGCTGGCCGTCGCCATCCTGCTGTTGTGCGCCGACATGCTGATCTCGCTGGCGCTGCGCGGGCTGCTGCGGCCGCGGGTCTCCGCCACCGCGGCGGTGCTGCTGGTGCTGCTCGTACCGAACGCACGGGCGCTGGAGAGCAGCCCCAACCCGGCGATCGACACGCGGCTCGGCTATATCGTGTCGGGCGATGCCGGGGTGGACGGGATCGCCAAGGCGGGGCTGGAGGGACTGTCGGAATACGTCAACGCCCGCACCGCGGCGACCTTGTTCGAACCGGACGCGGTGCAGCCCGGGCAGACCGACCTGAGCCTGTATCCGCTGCTATACTGGCCGATCACCGCCGATGCGCCGGACCTGAGCAGCGCGCAGGCCGCCGCGCTGAACACCTACATGAGCCGCGGCGGGATCATCCTGATCGACACGCGGGATTCCGGATCAGGCGCCGGTTTCGCACCCGGCACCGAGGACGCGCTGAAGCGCATCGCCCGCAGCCTGATCGTGCCGCCCTTGGCGCCGCTGACCGGTGAGCACGTGCTGTCGCGGTCATTCTATCTGCTGCCGGACTTTCCTGGCCGATTTACCGGCGATACGGTGTGGGTGCAGCGCGATCAGGACCGCACCAACGACAGCGTCAGCCCGGTGATCATCGGCGGCAACGACTGGGCCGCCGCGTGGGCGATCAACCCGGACGGCAGCAATCCGTATGCCGTCATTCCCGGCGGCCAGCGACAGCGCATCCTGGCATATCGTTTTGGAGTCAATATAGTTATGTATGCGCTGACCGGCAACTACAAGGGCGATCAGGTGCATGTGCCGGCTATCCTGCAACGGCTAGGCCAATGATGCCGCGAGAACCGTGATGCGCCCCGAACAGGTTATCGCCGCGATCCATTTCGTGCCCTTGCTGCCGGTCTGGATGCTGGCCGCGCTGGGGGTCCTGTGCCTGGCGCTGGTGGCGCTGGGCGTCTGGCGGCGCGGTCGCGGCACGCTGCTGCGCCTGGGCGCGTTCGCCGTGCTGTTGCTGTGGCTGGCCGGTCCCCGGCTGGTGCAGGAGACGCGTCAGCCGTTACGCGACATCGGGCTGGTGGTGGTGGACCGTTCGGCCTCCATGCAAGTCGGCGACCGGGCGCGTCTGGCCGAGGCGGCGCGGCAGTCGATCGAGGCGCAGGCCGCGCATCTTTCAGACCTGGAACTGCGAACGGTCAGCGTGGCTGAGGCTGGCAGCGCTGGGACCCAGCTGTTCGCCGAGGTGGATCACGCGTTGGCGGACATCCCGCGGTCCCGGCTGGCGGGCACCATCGCCATCACCGACGGGCAGATCCATGACGTGCCGAAAGCCACCCCAGGGGGCGCTCCGCTGAACCTGCTGCTGACCGGCAAGGGCGAGGAGACCGACCGGCGGCTGCGGGTGATCGAGGCACCCGGCTATGGCATCGTCGGAAAGACCGTGACCCTGCGGGTGGCGATCGACGACCTTGGGACCACCGGCCACAGCGGACCCGCCAGCTTGACCGTTCGTCGCGACGGCCAGCCGTTCCTGACCGAAAGCGTTCCGGTCGGCACCGAACAGCGGATCGACGTGCCGATCACCCGCGCCGGGCCGACGGTGATCGAGATGGCCGCCAGCCCGCTGGCCGGCGAGGTCTCGCAGTTGAACAACCGAGCGGTGGTGGAAATCAATGGGGTGCGGGATAGGCTGCGCGTGCTGCTGATCTCCGGCGAGCCGCATCAGGGCGAACGGACGTGGCGCCGGTTGCTGAAGGCCGATCCGTCGGTCGATCTGGTGCATTTCACCATTCTGCGGCCGCCCGAGAAAGACGACCGCACGCCGCTGAACGAACTGGCGCTGATCGCCTTCCCGGTGCGCGAACTGTTTGTCGACAAGATCGGCGAGTTCGATCTGATCATCCTGGACCGGTTTCAGAACCGGGGGCTTCTGCCGTTGCCCTATCTGGCCAATATCGCCAATCGGGTGCGTGAAGGCGGCGCGTTGCTGATGAGCGTTGGACCGGAGTTCGCCGGCGCCACCAGCCTGGCGTCAACCCCGCTTGGCGACGTGCTGCCCGGCGAGCCAGCGCCCAGCAACGCGGTGGTGGACGGCTGGTTCAAGCCCTGGGTTACCGATCTGGGGCAGCGTCACCCGGTCACCGAGGGGCTGAACGGCGCCAACCCGCCGGGCAATGGCGCGACGGGCAATGGCGCGACGGCTCCGACCTGGGGGCCATGGGATCAGCGCATCGCATCCGGTCCGGTGGATGGCGAGGTGCTGCTGCGCACGCCGGATGGTCAACCCCTGCTGGCGCTCAACCGCGTCGGCAAGGGACGCACCGCGCTGCTGCTGTCGGACCAGATCTGGTTGTGGTCGCGCGGCTATCATGGCGGCGGGCCGCAGGCGGAGCTGCTGCGCCGGATCGCCCACTGGCTGATGCAGGAGCCGGAGCTGGAGGAAAATGCGCTGACCGCGCGGGTGACGGATGGGCGGTTACGGGTCGAGAGCCGCTCGACCGATCCCGCGCCGCCGCCCGACGTGGTGGTGACCGATCCGGGCGGCAAGAAGGAGACGGTGACGCTGCATACGGACTCGCCGGGCCGCGCCACGGCGGTGCGGCTGGCGCCGGTCCCGGGGGTATGGCAGGTAACCCAGGGAAGCGGGCCCGGCATGCGTTCGGCGTTCGCCGCGGCAGGGGCGGCCAACCCGCCGGAGCTGGCCGACCTGCGGGCGACCGCGAGCGTTGCCGGCCCGCTGGCTCGAGCTTCGGGCGGCGGGGTGCATTGGCTTGGCGGCGCCGAGGTCCCGGAACTGCGGCGGACCGAAGAGGATCGCGCGGCGTCCGGCAGCGGCTGGATCGGCCTGCAGCGACGGCACGATCACGTGGTGACGGGTGTGGCGGCGCTGGAGCTGCTGCCGGGTTGGTTATCGCTGCCGGTCATGCTCGGGTTGCTGGTGTTGGCGTGGCGGCGCGAGGGGCGGTAGCGGCGGCCGGCGGCGACCCGGTCGCGGCGGTGCCGGGTCGCTTGTCGGCTCGGGCGTCCCGGCGACCGGCTTTGGCCGGTGTGGAGCAGCCGGTAGCGGTGCGGACGAGCCGGTGACCACGTCGAAGTCGAAGCTGACAGGGTGTTGCATTGGGGAAGTCCTTGATTGATGAACCAAAGACCGTTCCGCCGACGGCGCATTCGCGCAGCACGGGGCTGAACGCGAAAGCCGCCTGGACAGGGCGGCCTTGGGGTTCTTGCTACGGGTGCGAGATCCTAGGCCGCCGGCGAATACCAGCAGTAGCGAAATCGGCAGCGGTCAGAGGATGAGCGGTTCAGGCTGAACCGACCAGGCTGTAATTCCGGCTGTTTGAGAGGGCGATTGGCGTCTGAGGTTGGTTCAACCTCAGACGATCGCGCTCTGCAGGGCATGGTCATAAGTTGTTCGTGGGCGGTTGGCCGAATCGACGCAACCGGCGAAAATAGCTGCATGCGCAACGGGAAGTGATCTAGAAGCAACGCGTACGGCTACTACGTGCCATTAGTCACCGGGAATGCGTCCGCATTTTGCCCGGCTGCGTTTGGAAGGGAGATGACGATGGGTAAGACCAGCTTGTTACAAGCCGTTTGTGCGGTCGCGATGTTGGCGGCCACACCAGCGTTCGCGCAATCGACCGTGACGCCCACGGGCACCACGGGCCCACAGGGGACGACGAACCCAGGTGCCGCGAGCCCGATGGAAAGCCAGCCGGCGGGCGGCGCCGCGACCGACACCACCACCGGTTCGGCCGCTCCTATGACGCACCACCGCATGCATCATGCGGGCATGCATCGCACAGGCGCGATGATGCACAGCCGGAGCGGCGGCGGTGACGCAGCGGTCGATCGCTTGAACGAGCAGAGCTATCAGGCGGCGCAGAAAGGTCAGCCGTTTAGCGCCGGGTCGGGAACCGGTTCGATGGGAATGCCCGGCTCAGGCTCTGGCGGGTCGATGTCCGGCGGGTCGATGTCTGGCGGGTCGATGTCCGGCGGGTCGATGTCTGGCGGCGGTACTGGCGGTTCGGCCGGCGGGTCGATGCCCAGCAGCGGTGCTGGCGGCGGGGCCGGTGGCGCTGGCGGCGGCGGGGCCGGTAGCAGCGGCGGCGCGAAGTAAACCGGGCGGCGTGACGCGACGCCGTTCAGGCGGCGTCGCACCTCGTTTTCGCTGTTGGGTTCTGCTCCGCTGGGTTCTCTTCAGATGGATTATCCTCCGCGGGATCTCCGACAGCGGGCGAGGTTCCAGCAGCCCGGGATTTGCCGGGGAAAGATTCCGTGACGAAACTCGCTTCATCACCGGCATCGTGGCTGGTTTGGGCCGGTGGCCTTGATCCGGAGCTCATCCGTCTGCGGCCGGTTAGAGCATGATCACGCTGAGCGGAACGTTCAAAGCGTGTGAATCATCCGATCAAACAAAGTGATAGAGCATTTTCGGTCTGCACAGTCAGGCTGAAAATGCTCTAGTGAGTGCGTCCTGCAACAGTTGGCGGCAGCGGCACAACCGTGCTGGTGTGACCTGGAGAAAGGGGCCGCGCCGGCCATGACGCGCTAAAGCCCTGGCATCATGCCGTATCGGATCCGTTGCTGATGTTCTTATCAGTATCCTGCGGTAAATCTATTTCATTTCGTATTTATAATCGAGCACGAGCGAAACGACGCTGGTTCGCCTGGTGCCGGAAGGATGGCTGGAAGCGGCAGCGGCGAGTGCCTGACGATGCCCGCATCGAGGCCAGGCGCGGGGCGGCATTGGCGTCGGCCTGAGCCGCGGCTAGGGTAGCCTTCGGACCATCAATCGGAGGGAACAACCATGAAGGCCGCGGTTTTTCACGCAGCGCATCAGCCGTTGACGATCGAGGACGTGCAAATCGAGAAGCCGAAGCGGCGGGAAGTGCTGCTGAGGACGGCGTTCGCCGGTCTTTGCCACTCCGACCTGCATTTCATGGAGGGGCTGTATCCCTTCCCTACTCCCGCGGTGCTGGGCCACGAAGGTGCCGCGGTGGTCGAAGCGGTCGGCGAGGACGTGACCTATGTGAAGCCGGGCGATCATGTGATCACCTGCCTGTCGGTGTTCTGCGGCGAATGCGCCCAGTGCACGACCGGTCACACCAACCTGTGCGAGAACACCGAGGTCAAGTTGCTGCCCGGCGCGGCGCGGCGGCTGAAATGGAAAGGCGAGGTGCTGCATCAGGCCTTCAACCTGTCGGTGTTCGCCGAACAGATGGTGGTGCACGAGCATGCGGTGGTGAAGATCAACCCCGACATTCCGCTGGACCGGGCGGCCTTGGTGGGATGCGGCGTGATGACCGGGGTCGGCGCGGTGTTCAACGCGGCGAAAGTGGAACCGGGCAGCACGGTCGCGGTCATTGGGTGCGGCGGGATCGGTCTGTCAGCGGTCAACGGCGCGGCGCTGGCCGGCGCGGCCCGGATCATCGCGATCGACACCAATCCGTCGAAGCTGGAAAAAGCGCGCGAGATGGGGGCGACCGACACCATCAACGCGTCCAATGTCGATCCGGTGGCGGCGGTCAAGGACCTGACGAACGGTCAGGGCGTGCCGTATTCGTTTGAGGCGATCGGGTTGAAGATCGCGGCGGAACAGTCGTTCGCGATGCTGCGCCCGGGCGGCGTGGCGACGATCATCGGCATGATCCCGTTGGGTACCAAGATCGAGCTGCACGGCGCGGACTTCCTGCGCGACCGCAAGATCCAGGGCACCAGCATGGGCGGCAACCGCTTCCGCGTGGATATGCCCCGGCTGCTGGAGCTGTGGCGGCAAGGGCGGTTGAAGCTGGATCACCTGATCTCGGGCCAGGTGAAACTGGAGGAGATCAACGAGGGGTTCGCGATGTTGAAGTCGGGCACACCGGTGCGAAACCTGATCAATTTCGGTGTGGTCTGATCAAGGGTTGGGTTCGGCTGAACCTCAGCTTTGGTACCTGGCCGTCGCTATGGCCCGATCGCGGTGTTGTAAACCGCAGCAGCCTTGGCGTGGTCCTGCTCGGCCCTGCCGGACACGCTTCGGCGGGGACGCGGCAACTTGCCGGCGATCGGCCGCGCCCCTAGGCTGCGCACGCTGGTCCCGGCCGCTGCGATGAGGTCCGATCAAAAGAGGAAACGATGCGCCAGAAACCAAACCTGGTAATCCGCAACGGGACCGTTATCGATGGCACTGGCGGACCCCCTGTTGTGGCAGATATCGCCATCGCCGGCGACCGGGTCGCCGCCATCGGCCGGATTACCGAGCGGGGCGAGGAGGAAATCGAGGCGAAGGGATTGGTGGTCGCGCCTGGATTTGTCGACCTGCATACCCATTACGACGCGCAGGTCACCTGGGCGGAACACATCACCCCGTCATCCTGCCAGGGCGTCACCACGGTTCTGACCGGCAATTGCGGCGTCGGCTTCGCCCCTTGCGAGCCGCAAGACCGCCGCCGGCTGGTGGAGCTGATGGAGGGTGTCGAAGACATCCCAGAGGTCGTGCTGACCGAGGGCCTGCCCTGGAACTGGCGGAGCTTCCCCGACTACCTCGATAGCCTGGCGGCACGGCGCTTCGACCTCGATGTCGCCACCCAGGTGCCGCACGCGGCGTTGCGGGTGCATGTGATGGGCGAGCGCGGATCGGCGCGCGAGCCGGCGACCGCGGCGGATCGCGCTGCCATGGCCCGCCTCGCCGCCGCGGGGATCGAAGCCGGGGCGCTGGGCTTCTCCACCTCCCGCACGCTTAACCACAAGACCCTGGCAGGTCAGCCCACACCCACCCTGGACGCCGCCGAGGACGAACTCGCCGCCATCGCCGATGCGATCGGCGGGACCGGCCAAGGCTGGCTACAGGTGATCGCCGATTTCGACGAAGCGGTGGATGCCGAGTTCGCGATGCTGCGCCGATTGGTCGCCCGCTGCGGCCGTCCGCTGACGCTGACTGTGCTGGAACGCGACGCCAAGCCCGAGGAATGGCGCTGGCTGCTTGACGCTATCGGGGCCGCCAACGCACAGGGTTTGCCGATCACCGGCCAGGTGCTGACCCGGCCGACCGGCATCCTGCTCGGTTTTGAGATCTCGCAGCACCCGTTCGTCGATTGCCCATCCTACCAGGCGATCGCGGCGCTGCCGTTCGCGCGCCGGCTCGCGGCGCTGCGCGATCCAGAGATGCGGCGGCGCCTGGTCGCCGAAGCGCCGGCCAGTGCGGCGCGGGTGCGGCGGCTGCGCGACTGGGACCGCATCTTTCCGCTCGGTGATCCGCCGGACTACGAGCCACCGGCAGACCGCAGCGTGGGGGCCGAGGCACTGCGGTGCGGCCTTGATCCCGCGGCACTCGCCTACGACCGGCTGCTGGAGCGCGACGGGCGCAGCATCCTGTACCGCCCGCTGAGCAACTATGCCCATGGCGATCTGGGGACGGTGCGGGAGATGATGCAGCACCCGAACACCTTGCTGGGTCTGGGTGATGGCGGGGCGCATGTCGGCGTGCTGTGCGACGCCTCGGCGTTGACCTACGGGCTGACGCACTGGACGCGCGATCGCGCGCACGGGCGGTTCCCGCTGGAATGGATGGTGCGGCGGCTGACCCGCGACAACGCACGCGCGATCGGCCTGCGCGACCGCGGCGTGCTGGCGCCGGGATATCGCGCCGACCTCAACCTGATCGACTATGACCGGCTGCGGCTTCGTGCACCGGAAGTGGTTTATGATCTGCCGGCCGGTGGGCGGCGCCTGATGCAGCGAGCGGATGGCTATGTCGCCACCCTGGTCGCCGGCCAACCTGTCTGGCGTGACGGGGCACCCACCGAGGCATTGCCCGGCCGGCTGGTACGCGGCCCGCGCGCCGAGGCAGGGTGAGACATGCGCCGCCGCCGGCAAGCAAGAGTTGGGTCAACGGCAGGCCGATGGAGCTGAACGGCTGACAAGCCGAGCCGGGAATCGGCCGCGAAATTGGGGAAGGAAAACACAATGCAAGGGACGATTACCCGCCGCCACGCGGTCATGGCGGGGGCCGCAGCGGGCATTGTGGGTGCGACGCGGGGTTCAGCAGCAACTGTCTGGCAAGCCTACACCTACAATCCGGTCGGCTCGGTCGCGGCTGTGCTGGGTCTCAAGCGGCTGATCAGCGGCTTCGAGAAAGCTTCCAACGGCGGTTATACGGTCAGTCTGCATCTCGGCGGCAGCCTGCCGATCGCCGGCAACAACATCACCCAGGCGGTGTCGCAGAATGTGATCCAGCTCGCCGACGACGGGTTCGCCACCGGCAACATTCCAATCGTCGGCGTGCTGCGGCTGCCCATGCTGCTGCTCAGCGTGTCCGACATGCTGAAGGCGATGGCGATCCTGAAGCCATATCTGGACCAGGCATACGCCAGCAAAGGGATCGTGGTGCTGGGCCAGTACAGCTATCCCTTCCAGGTCATCTGGGGTCGCAAGAAGCTCACGTCGCTGGCTGACATCAAGGGGCTCAAGCTGCGCGTCACCTCGGTGGAGGAAGGTGAGTTCATTCGCCGGTTCGGCGGCACACCGATCACCATGAACCCGGCCGACGTCGCGGCAGCGCTGGATCGCGGGGTCGTCGACGGCGTGTTGACCGCGAGTTCCGGCGGCGGGATCACCTGGAAGGACCTGCTGCACTGGCGCTACGGATTCCCGACCTCCTTCGTCAACTCCACCTTCGTCATCAACAGGGCCGATGATGGCAGGTTGCCGCCCGCCGTGCAGGAGGCGCTGCCCGGCATCGGCGATGAGGCGGCGCACTGGACGACCAACGAGATGCAGCGCCAGGAGGACATGATCACGGCGGACATGGCGAAGGGCGGCATGATAATGACGGCGGCACAGCCAGCCGATGTCACGCTCGCGGTGACGAAGATGGAGTCGTACTGGCCGGCATGGGCCAAGGCGCATGGTCCCCAGGCCGTGGAGGTGCTCGGTAAGATTCGCGCCGCGGTGGGGCGGTGACCGAAGGGTCGACCGAGGCGGCCCGCCCGTCGCCGGCACCGGCGGCGGTCGAGGTGCCGGGGGTGCCTGAGCCGATCGCGGGCATGCGGCTGGGCCCACTGGAACGGGCCTGCCAGCTGGTCTGCGAAATCGGCATCGTCGCCCTGGCGGTGATTGTCCTGACCGAGATCATAACCCGCAACCTGTTCAACTTCTCGTTCCAGATCTCTGACGAGGTAGGCGGCTACATCGTCGTCGGCCTGACCTTCCTGGCCTTGCCGATATGCCAGGCGCGGCAGACCTACCACCACGTCATGTTCATCCAGGTGCGGCTACCACGGCGCCTGCGCGAACTGCTGAACCTGGGGTTCGATCTGCTTTCGCTCGCCTTCTGCGCGGTGTTGGTCTGGGAGCTGACCTGGCAGACCGTGCAGACCTGGCAGACGGGTGACATCGCGCCAACCGAGTTGGCGACGCCGCTGTGGATCCCGCAGGCGGTGATGCCGGTGGGCTGCGCCGTGCTCGCCGTGGTGCTGCTGCGCAACATTCTGCACCGCTTGCGGCGGTTGCGGCGTCGGGAGGCCTGATCCGATGGTGCTCGCCGCGCAACTGATCGGCTCGTTCGGCCTGTTCTTGCTACTGCTCGCGTTCGGCATGGCGGTGCCGTTCGCGATCGCGGTGCCAGGTGTGGTCTATCTGCTGTTCCAAAGTGGCCCGGCGGCGCTCAACGCGATCGGCCTCGTCACCTGGGGCAGCATGAACAGCTTCACCCTGACGGCGATCCCGCTGTTCATCCTGATGGCCGAGATGATGCAGCGCAGTGGGCTGAGTTACCGCATCTACCGCGGCCTGGCCAAGGTCGTGTCCGCCCTGCCGGGTGGGCTGCTGCAAACCAATATTGTCGGCTGCGCCCTGTTCGCCGCGATCAGCGGCTCCTCGGTGGCAACCGCGGCTTCGATCGGTGGCGTGGCGCTGCCGCAGCTGCTGCGCCGAGACTATGATCGCCGGCTGTCGGCGGGTTCTCTCGCCGCCGGCGGCACCTTGGGCATCCTGTTCCCGCCCAGTATCGCCATGATCATCTATGGGTCGTTCACCAATACCTCGGTAGCGAAGCTGTTCATGGCTGGGTTGATCCCCGCCCTGCTGCTGACCGCGATGTTCATGACCTATATCGGGGTGCGCTCGCTGCTGCGTCCGCGTCCCGGCGCGCGGACCGAGGTGCACGGCGGCGTGCTGGCGGCGGTCGCCGATATCCTGCCGTTCGCGCTGCTGATCTCCGGCACCATGGGAAGCATCTACGACGGGATCGCCACGCCCACCGAGGCTGCCTCCGCCGGCTGCTTCTTCGCCTTGCTGCTATGCATCATCTGGGGCGATCTGAGCTGGAAGGTTTTCGTCGAATCCATGCATCGCACGGTGCAGATCGTCGGCAACCTGATGTTCATCATCTATGCCGCCTACATCTATGCCTATGCGATCGGCGTCGCCGGCGTGGGCGAGAGCGTCACATCCTGGCTGATCGGACTCCAGCTTACGCATCTGGAGTTCTTTCTGGCCTTGCTCGCGCTGTACAGCGTGCTGGGCTGTCTGGTCGAGAGCATCGGCATGATCGTCATCACGGTGCCGCTGCTGTTCCCGGTGCTTGGTCAGTACGGCATCGACCCTATCTGGTTCGGCGTGCTGCTGGTGATGTTCGTCGAACTTGGTCAGATTTCGCCGCCGATCGGCATCAACCTGTTCGTGATCCAGAGTATCTGGGACGGCGAACTGGGCGACGTCGTGCTCGGCACCATCCCCTTCCATGTGATCATGTTTGTCCTGCTGTTCCTGCTGATGGTATTTCCGCAGCTGGCGCTTTGGCTGCCGGGGCAAATGTCATGACGCGACCGCCGCAGAGCGTGCGGGTGATCGACCTGGCCAATCTATTGGTCGGGCGGCGCGGTTGTTAGGCCAGGGACGTAGCGGCTCGCACACACACCAAAGAAAAACGGGGGTATACATGCCAATCATCGGGGACCTGCTCACCAACGCGCTGGCGGGCATCGCATTTGTCGGCTGCGCAATGACCAGTGCGGCTTCCGCACCGACCGATCGACCACAGGCACGACGACGGGAGGTCGCGGTCAACGGCAAACGGGTCAAGACCATCGATATCCATGCCCACTGCATCGTCCCGGCCGCCGCGGCGCTGATCGAGCATCCGCTCGAAGCACCGGGATTGCTGATGGATGACACCAGCACCCGCATCGCGGCGATGGATGCGCAAGGCATCGACGTCGAGGCGCTCAGCATCAATCCTTACTGGTACCGGGCTGAGCGCGATGTCGCGGCGGACCTGATCAAGGTGCAGAACGAGACGCTGATCGAGTTCTGCGGCGCCAATCCCGAGCGGTTCGTTGCGTTCGCGACGGCGTCCTTGCAACATCCCGATCTTGCCGCGCAACAAGTCGAGTATGCCGTCAGGACGCTGGGTTTTCGCGGTGTCGGCGTCGGTGGCAGCGTCGCCGGCGAGGAGCTGGCAGACCCGAGGTTTCATCCGTTCTGGGCCAAGTGCGAGGAACTCGGTGTTCTTGTCTTCATGCATCCGCTGGGCACCCGCGAACTGGAACCGAGCGGCCGGCTTGGCGGAAGCGGTCTGTTGACGAACACGATCGGCAATCCTTTGGAAACCACGATCGCTTTGTCGCATCTGATATTTGAAGGCACCCTCGATCGCTTCCCAGGGTTGAAGATTTGTGCCGCCCATGGGGGTGGCTTTCTGCCGTCTTATGCCAACCGGTCCGACGCGGTGACCCGCACGTTCCCCGAGCGCGTCGGCACGTTGCCGAAGAAGAGACCGACCGCCTATCTGAAGGGTGGCCAGCTCTTTTTCGACACGATTGTTTTCACGCCCGAGGCGCTGCGCCACCTGATCGCGGAAACCGGTCCGGGCCAGATCATGATCGGGACCGACTATCCGTTCCCGTGGACCAGTACCGAGGTCGATCTGGTCCTCGACACACCGGGGCTGACCGATGACGAGCGGATCGCGATCCTTGGCGGGACGGCGGCGCACCTGCTTGGAATCGCGCGCTGACAAGGCCGTGGGGCTCGGGGATTGCCGCGGTCAGGCATCCCGACGCCGGCTGATCAGGTCAGCTAAAGCAAATCCAACCCGACCTTCCTGGATGGCGGTCGGTGCGCCGCGTCGATCGCCGCCAGATCCTCAGCCGTCAGCTCAATCCTTTCGGCCGCGGCATTCTCCCGGACATGGGCCGCATCCGCCGCCTTCGGGATCGAGATCACATTGCCGCCACGCAGCCCCCAGGCAAGGGCGATCTGGGCGGGGGTCGCACCATGCCGCCGCGCCACGGATTGTAACGCTGAAGAACCGATCAGCTTGGGCACATGATGGCCCAGCGGCGAGTAGGCCATGACTGGAACCTTGTGTTCCGCGCACCAGGGCAGCAGGTCGAACTCGATGCCGCGGCTATCGGGATGATACAGCACCTGATCGGCAGCACAGTATTGCCCCCCAGGCACCTCCAGCAGTTCCCGCATGTCGCGTGTGTCGAGGTTGGAGACGCCCCAGTGGCGGATCTTGCCGGCCGCCCGCAGCGCCTCGAATGCCGCGACGGTTTCCGCCAAGGGATGCGCCCCGCGCCAATGCAGCAGATAGAGGTCGATCCGATCGGTTCGCAGCCGCTTCAGGCTGCGCTCGCAGGCCGCCGGCACCCCGGTCCCAGAGGCATTCTGCGGCAGTACCTTGCTGACGATGAACAGCCGGTCGCGGATGCCGTGCGCCGCTTGGGCGACCACGTCCTCGGCGCCGCCGCTGGCATACATCTCGGCCGTGTCGATCAGCGTCATACCCAGATCGGCGCCGAGACGCAGCGCGTCGGCTTCGCGCGCCGCATCGCCGCGACGCTGTCCCATGGCCCAGGTTCCCTGCCCCAGGACCGGAACGGTTTCGCCGCCTGGCAATGTGATCGTTCGCATCAGCGCGCCACTTCCTCCGCTACCCGCATGACCCGGAGAAAGTTACCGCCCCATAGCTTTTCAAGGGCCCCCCGGTCGTAGCCGCGCTTCACCAACTCGATCGTTATGTTGGGGCTCTGGCTGGCGTCACGCCAGTCGCTGAAGCCGCCGCCGCCGTCGAAGTCGGACGAGATGCCGACGTGGTCGATGCCGATACGATTGACCGCATAATCGATATGATTGGCGAAGTCCGCGACGGTGACGTCCTCGGGCTTGCCATCCGGCTTCAGGAAGGCGGCGACGGCGGTGATCTGGATCACCCCCTTGACGTCGCGAAGCACGTCCAACTGCCAGTCCGCCATGTTGCGGGAATGATCGCACAGCGCACTGACGCAGGAATGGGTGGAGACGATCGGTGAGCGGGATTCCTCCGCCGCCTGCACCATGGTATCGCGGGAGGTGTGGGCAACGTCGACCAACATGCCGACCCGGTTCAGCGCCGCCACCGCGGCACGACCCAGTGCCGACAATCCGCCGTGCTCGGTTTCCCGATCACCCAGATCCCGGCGCGGATTGCAGGAGTCCGCCAGGGCGTTGTGACCATTATGGGTCAGGGTCATGTAGATCGCGCCGCGTTGGCGGAACGCGGCGATGCGCGACAGGTCGGCGCCGGTGGCGAAGCCGTTTTCGACGCACGGCACGATCGCGAGATGACCGTCCCGCTTCGCCGCCAGGATCTCATCGGCCCGTGTCGCGATCCGCATCGGGATCGGCGAGGTTACGTGGCTCATGCGGTTGATCTGGTCCAGCATGGCGATAACCCGCGCGTAGGCGGCATCCTCGGACGCGGGGGAACGGCCGGCTTGCGGCACATAGGCCACGAAACAGGCGGCACTGAGCCCGCCGCGCAGCATTTTCGGCAGATCGACCCGTCGTGGGCCTTCCTGAAACGGGTCCGGGCCGGTTGGCCAGGGAATGTCGATGTGCGTATCCAACGTCACGATCGCGCGGTGAAGAGAGAGTGCGTCCGGTTGCATGGCATCGTTCATGCCCACACGCTTACAGATAACCGGGCGGCGCGGAAGAGGCACCGCGGGATAAAAGCGGCGCCGGCCGCGGCGGAGAGCCGTTGACCCACTCCTGTTCCGTTCCGAGCGGGGTCCGGCCCGGAGCGGCTTGTGGGCGCCGGCGTCACACGAGGTCGCACGGCTCGGGCATCCCATGCGCGACGTCAATGACCGGTGCGTTTACGCGCGCCGTTCTTGCGGAGCAGAAATTCGCGGCCGATCTTTACCATCGGGACGCCGTCATATTCGACGATGTCGGCGGTCGCATAGGTTTCGTGCCATGAGTCGGGAACGAAGCTGCCGGTGCCGACCACATCGATCGGTGCGTTGGCATCCGCCATCACGCGGCATTTCTCCACCCCGAAACCCGACGACACGACGATGTGCACGTTGGCATAGCCGGCCTGGTCCAACGCCTCTCGCACGCGCCAGATCGCCGCGGCGGATACCCCGGTGCCGACCAGCGCGCGCAGTTCAGAGTCGCTGCGGTACCGGCGGATCGCGCCGGGTGCGTAACGCTCGACCACGGCGTAGCTTTCGGCCGGATCCAGCCCTTCAAGGAAGCGGCCGCCATGGGTGTCGAGCCGGAACGACAACTGCCCGGCGGCGGCCAGGTCGGGGAAACGCGCGCACACCGCCAGGGCGTCGGTGATCTCCTTGCCGAAGTAATCCACCAGCACGGTCATCGGCTCGTCGGGATAGGTCTCGCGGAACATCTCGGCCGCGCGCACGGTGGAACCGGCATAGCCGATCAGCGAGTGCGGCATCGTGCCGAAACCCCGAGACGCGCCGAACCAATGCGCGGTGCCGTCGGCGGCGCCGCCGATGAAGCCTTTCGCCCCTTCCCGCCTGGCGGACTCGCTGCCGACCGAGGCGGCATAGGACATCATATCCTGCATATCGGCGCCGGCGCAGTGCCGCGCCTCCATCGCCAGAAATGAGACCGCGGGCAACGACAAAGCCATCTGATAGGCATTGTGCGCGGTGACGCAGGCGGGGCCGATCTTCTGCAGCAGGATGGTCTCCAGATCCGACATATGAACAAGACTGCCGGTCAGATAGGCGATCGGTTCGCCGGCGCCGACCCAGTCGCCCTCCTGGTAGATCAGATCGACGTCGATCTCGGTCGCCCGCGATAATGCCGCGGTCTGCAACCATTCCAGCATCAGGCGCGGGGCGCAGATCACCGGCCGGCGCAGGAACAGGGCATAGGTGACCCGCCTGTCGCCAAACTTCGCCACGATCTGCCGGGTGCGGTTGAAGTAGCTGTCGGTCCTGGCGGCGATGTCGGCCGCCAGATCCGGACCGGGCTTTTTCACCGGGGTCCACTCACGGAGCGGCGCGTGCCGGCACGCCAACTGGCAGGCGACGCCGCTTCAACTCCTCGGCTACCAGGAACGCCAGTTCCAGCGACTGTTCGGCGTTCAACCGCGGATCGCAGAAGGTTTCGTAACGCTGCTTCAGGTCGAGTTCGGACAGGCGGTGGGCGCCGCCGATGCACTCGGTGACCTCCTGGCCGGTCATTTCGACATGCACGCCCCCGGCCCAGGTGCCTTCGGCGGTGTGGATGTCGAAGAAGCTTCTGACCTCGCTCAGGATCGAGTCGAAGCTGCGGGTTTTCATCATCAGTCCCGTGGTCACGGTATTGCCGTGCATCGGGTCAGCCAGCCAGACGACCTTGTGCCCGGAGCGTTCGACCGCGCGCACCAGGGGGGGCAGTTTTTCGCCCACCTTGTCGGCCCCCATGCGGCTGATCAGGGTGATCCGGCCGAGTTCGTTGTGCGGGTTGAGGATATCCAGCAGGCGCAGCAGATCGTCGGGTTGCTGGGTCGGGCCGACCTTCATGCCAAGCGGGTTTTGCAGGCCGCGGAGGAATTCGACGTGTGCGCCCTCGGCCTGACGGGTGCGGTCGCCGATCCACAGGAAGTGGGCGGAGCAGCCGTACCAGTCGCCGGAGGTGGAATCGACGCGGGCGAGCGCCTGTTCGTAGGGCAGCAGCAGCGCCTCGTGGCCGATGTAGAAATCGGTCTCGCGCAGGTCGCGGGTGGTGGTGCTGGTCATGCCGCATGCGGCCATGAACGACAGTGTTTCATCGATGCGCGAGGCCAGGTCCCGGTATCGCCCCGCCAGCGGGGACCGCTCGACGAAGCCCAGGTTCCAGCGGTGGACTTCATGCAGATCGGCATAGCCGCCCGATGAGAAGGCGCGCAACAGATTGAGCGTGCTGGCGGACTGGAAGTAGCCGAACTCCATCCGAGCCGGATCCGGGATGCGGGAGGCCGCGGTGAACTCGGGTCCATTGACGATGTCGCCGCGATAGCTGGGCAGGGTCAGGCCGTTCTGGGTTTCGCTGTCAGACGAGCGCGGCTTGGCGAACTGGCCGGCCATGCGGCCGATCTTCACCACCGGCAGGGAGGCGCCGAAGGTCAGCACCACCGCCATCTGCAGCAGCACGCGGAAGGTGTCGCGGATGATGTTGGCGGTGAAATCGGAGAAGCTTTCGGCGCAATCGCCGCCTTGCAGGACGAAGGCCTTGCCCTCGGCGGCCAATGCCAGATGGGCCTTGAGGCGACGCGCCTCGCCGGCGAAGACCAGCGGCGGATACTTGCCCAGGCGGGCCTCCATGTCCGCGAGCTTCGCCGGGTCCGGGTAGGCCGGGACCTGGCGAATGGGGCACTCGCGCCAGGAGTTGGGGTTCCAGGGACGCCGTGAGGCGGCGTCGACGATTGGTCTCGTGAGCATAAACGGTCTCCTCAGGCGCAGTTATGTCGCGAAATCGCTGCGAAGGCTACTGCCGTGCGGTTGGTGCTCGCGCGGCAGAAGTGCAAGGCGGCTGGGGCCGTGACCGGGTCGCGGCCGGCGTGGCGGCGGGAGGCAGCCACCCGACGTCCGTCTCCAACCACTTACTTCTGTCCTGTATTCATGTTGGTTGCAGCGAGCCGTTACACACCGTCGGAGCGGTCTTCGTCTTGACGCGTCTTGCCGATTGGCCATCGAGCCAGCGTGGCCGTGCCGCTCGCCGCCGTCGGCGGAGGAGTGAGACCGATGGGGCGTCGTGCTCGTCGTCTTTTGGAGGTCCGGCCGATCGGCTTGACGAAAGTGGCAATGTCTTGCCGAGCCGTTGCCGCCATTAACGCTTTCTTAGCCACTGGGCCGCTATCGTTATTGGATGTCCGCCCCTTAGCGTTCGGTTTCGAGCTTTAGGGGTAAGCAGCCCACGAAGACAAAAGGTGAGCGGCCTAGGTCCAACGTTAGCAAGTGCAAGAATTTCCGATACGGGTGTCGCCAACCGGAGGGTTGCTATTTGAACCTGTCCCCGATGCTGGTCTCGTCTGAGGCTTCCGCCCCAGACTCTGGCGAATGCGGAACGGTCATGTCGCCCAGCACGATTGCCGATTTGCGGCAGCAGATCGCGCTGCGCGACCTGGCGATCAATCGTATATGCCTTGGCGTCAGCGTATTCGACGGGGAGCAGCGGCTGCAGCTGTTCAATCACCGATATGCTGAGATGTATGACATCGATCCGGGCCAACTCTGGGTCGGCATGACGATGCGCGAGGTGGTGAGCCTGCGCTACGCTGCAGGCACCGGGTCACAGATGCTGCCAGAGGAATATGCTGCCTGGCGCGAACGGATCGTCGTTGCCGGCAATGGGACCACCACTGAGGTGACGCTGCACAATGGCCGTAAGTACTCGGTGCACCATGAGCCGACAGTTGGGGGCGGGTGGGTCACCACCCATGAGGATATTACGGAACGGCGCCGAACGGAGGCGCGGGTCCGGCACATGGCGCACCACGACAGCTTGACGGACTTACCCAACCGCCACGCGTTCGCCGAGCGGCTGGACGTGGCGCTCGCGCGTCTGCGAGGAGAAAGTCGGGTGGAGGACCACCGCCCGGCAATCGCCGATAAGACCGAGTTGGTCGCGGTGATGTTCATCGACCTCGATAATTTCAAGGACGTGAACGACACGCTGGGCCACGTTGCGGGCGACTCGCTGCTACAACTCGTGGCGGCGCGCATCGTCGCTTGCCTGCGGGCGGAGGACATATTGGCGCGATTGGGCGGCGACGAGTTCGCGGTTCTGCTCGAAAGTCCACTGAACGCCAAGACGGCGACGGGCATCGCGCAACGAGTGATCGACGCGGTTTCGACACCCTTCGCGGTGGACGGGCACGAGGTGCTGGTGGGTGCCAGCGTGGGCATCGCATTGTGCATAGCTGGCGACCCGGAAGCGCAGCCGACAGCAGTGCTGCGCCAGGCGGATATGGCGCTCTATAGAGCTAAGGCAGAGGGGCGCGGCACATTCTCTCTCTTCCGAACGGGCATGTCGGCCGAGCTAGAGCGACGCAAGGGTCTGGAGCGCGACTTGCGCCGCGCCGTTGCGGAGGGAGGTTTGGAGGTTCATTTCCAACCTATCGTCACCTTGGAGCGGCAGCGGATTGTCGGGGCCGAGGCGTTGGTACGTTGGCGCCATCACGAGCACGGGATGGTTCCGCCGGGCGAGTTCATTCCGTTGGCGGAGCAGACTGGACTGATCAACGATCTTGGAGCCTGGGTGCTGCGGACCGCTTGTGCCCATGCGGTCAAATGGGACGGGCTACGCCTGGCGGTGAACCTATCGCCCGAGCAGGTTCGTCAGGTCGGGCTGACCGAGATGGTGGCGGCCACTTTGGCCGAGACGGGCTTGCCGCCGACCCGGCTGGAGGTGGAGATCACCGAAGGGGTGCTTCTGCACGACACGTCCGCGACTCTGGGAGCCTTGGCCCGGTTGCGCAAACTTGGGGTCGGCGTTTCGCTCGATGATTTTGGCACCGGGTATTCCAGCCTGAGTTATTTACGCCGATTTCCGTTCTCGAAACTGAAAATCGACCGCAGTTTCGTCAACGACATGGTCGGCGATGCGGGGGCAGCAGCCATCGTGCAAGCAGTGGCGACCTTGGGCCATAGCTTGTCTATGCGAGTCGTCGCCGAAGGGATTGAGACGGAGGAGCAGCTTGACCTATTGCGCGCAGTCGGGTGCGACGAGGTGCAGGGCTACCTGCTCGGTCGGCCCAGTCCGGCCGAGGTGTTCGAGGCGATGCTGGCACGGGACTGGGCCGTCGCCGCTTGCTAAAGACCCGACCCGACAGGCTTGGTCGCCTTTAGAACCCACACCGCGGAATACTTCCCGTTACCTTTTGGTCACAAGCTTACAGGTTTACCCAGCCGTCCAATTGGTAGTCAAAGTAGCGGTCCACCCGCACCCCGTTCCACCGGTATTTCAGGTGGCGCTCCTGGCGCGGGATGCCGACGGCGCGGGGCCTGAAGGCGCCGACGCACGTTCCGGTGGTCCGTCGCACGCTCGGGTACACCACACCCATGGCGCCATTGTCGCGCAGCTCGCGGCCATAAGCCTGTGCCGCTGCGTAGTTGTCGGGGTCAAGAGCCTGTGTGCGGTGGGGTTCGCCAAGGGTGGCGACGTCTTCGAAGTTCTCTGCCACCGTGCCGACCAGCACGCGCATGTCCTCCATCCGGACCGGGTCGCCACTGTCCCGCGCGAATACCTCGAAGTGGTGGACCGTCTCGGCGATGGCGGTCTCAAGCTCTGCCGCGGCGTAGTAGACGCCGAAGGTGCCGTCGCCGAAGCGCGATCCCTTCCGGTTAATGTGGGTGAAAGACGCCATGACGTAGCTAGCGCCGGGACCGGACACGCGCTCCTCGGGCGGGACCAGCGCGATTTCGCCGACCTCATCCCTGACGCGCGGGTTTGTGAGCTGTTCCAAGGTGATCAGCGTGTCCCAGACCGCCGGGTCTTGTGTCAGCCGCTCGAACAGGTTGATGGGCGGGTAGCGTGACGCGATGATCCGCCACGCCTGCGGCCAGTCGATGCGGCGTGTCGACAAAGGTTAGCTCCAGGGCGCCCGTGCCGCATCGAGGTAGTTTCGCACTTCGGCCAGATCGGTCACGTCGCCAGCGCACATGCGTTGTAGCGGCGTCTGGCCGCCCAGCGCCCGATTGGGGCGCTTGACCCAGCCGTCGGCGAGGTGCGGGTCCGAATAGAGGATTTGCAGCGCCTTGTAGATGCCGGCGACGTAGCCGATCCGGCGCAGTGTGTCGGCCGGCACCCGCACGGCGTTGCCGGCGCGCCAGGCGTAATAGGTTCGTTCGGCCGGGGCGCCGAGGATAATCCGGGCGTCCTCGGCCGCGACGCCCCAAGCGTCGGTAATATGGAAGAAACCGCGCAGGGCCGCGATCGGGTCTACTCTGGAAGGGACGAGGCGGACGCGTTCCTTATCGGCGAGCATTGGCATCTCCTGTTTTGCAGGATATACGGGACTTACTGCCAATTTGCAAGTCTTCCCGACCCGCCGTGCTGTTGCGCGGCCTGGGCTGTCGCGAGGCCTGGGCGGGAGGCAACCGGCTTCGCGGGTCCTGGCTAGCATGGATCCTGGCGCTGAGCATCGCCGTAGGATGCTTGCGACAGTGCTTTCGCCCGGCGATGGCGGAGCGGGCGCTGGCAGAACTTCGGTCCTGCGTTGGCGGTCGAAGCGACCGGCATTCCGGTCACGCGACCGCCGGTTTTAACCCGAGCCGACCTCGGATAGCCTGGAGACGACCAGAGGGGGCCAGTGCCGTGAGCGGATCGGACATTTTCGCGCGTGTAGTCGGGGTGATCGGCGGCTCGGCGCTGCTGCTGCGGCGGCTGACGGGCGGCACGCATGAGCCGGCCTGGGGCAGCACGCCGACCATTCCGCCGGCAAAGCCGCAGGGCAACATCCCGACGCTCAAGATGCCGAGCGCCCAGGGGTGGGAGCGCGGACATGTTCCGGTCGCGGCACCGGGGCTGCGAGTCAATGCGCTCGCCACCGATCTGCGACATCCCCGGTGGATCTGCGTGCTGCCGAACGGCGACGTGCTGATCGCCGAGTCCAACAGCGCGACCAGGGCCGCCCGGTCGGTGTTCGACTACGCGATGCTCAGCACGATGAAACGGGCCGCCGCCATGGGGGTGAGTGCGAACCGCATCACGCTGCTGCGCGACGCGGATGGCGACGGCGTCGCCGAGATCCGCGAGCCGTTCCTGGAGGGACTGAACCAGCCGTTCGGCATGGCGCTACTCGGTGACACGTTCTACGTCGGCAACACCGATGGCGTGGTGGCGTTTCCTTACACGACGGATGCGCGCCGCATCACCGCGCCGGGGCGGCGGCTGACGACCTTGCAGCCTGGCGGCCATTGGACACGCAGTCTGTTACCGAGCCCCGACGGGCAGAAACTGTTCGTGGGCGTCGGGTCGCTGACGAATATCGCCGACAATGGCATGGCGGTCGAAGAGGGCCGGGCCGCGATCCATGAGCTGGATCTGGCGAGCGGGCGCAGCCGGATTTTCGCCAGCGGCCTGCGCAACCCGGTGGGGCTGGCGTGGGAGCCGACGACCGGCGCGCTGTGGACGGTGGTGAACGAGCGCGATGGCCTGGGTGACGAGACGCCGCCCGACTACCTGACCTCGGTGCGCGACGGCGGCTTCTACGGCTGGCCGTACTGCTACTGGGGGCGGACGGTGGACGATCGGGTGCCGCAGGATGCGGCGGCGGTCGCGACGGCGCTGACACCGGACTACGCGCTGGGCGGACATACCGCCTCGCTGGGCCTGTGCTGGCTGCCCGCCGGCACGCTGACGGGGTTTCCGGATGGCATGGTCATCGGGCAGCACGGCTCCTGGAACCGCAGCACGCTGAGTGGCTACAAAGTGGTGTTCGTGCCGTTCGTGAACGGGCGCCCGGCCGGTCCGCCGCGCGATATCCTGTCGGGATTCCTGGCGCCGGATGAGCGGGTCTCGTACGGTCGTCCGGTCGGGGTGACGCTGGGTGCCGACCGCTCTGTCCTGGTGGCGGACGATGTGGGCGATGTGATCTGGCGCGTCACCAGCGAGCGGGCGGGTTAAGCGCGCCGAGCAAGGCCGGCTGCATCGAGCGTTCGGTCGCCGGGGCATGCGCCTGGTCACGGATGTCGAACGCGGGTGGTGCGGATCTGCCCGGTGCCTGCGTCGTCGTACGGGGTCCGCGGCCGGGCGGCGCTTGAGCCTGCGGTAGGTATTGGCTAAAGACTTCAGCCGAAAAGAGAAGCCGCCCAGCACGGGCAGCCGGCCCGGGAGGCAGCGGAAACCAGGTGGACCTCGAGGTTCTCATCGAGAACGTGCTGAACGCGCTCGCCGCGGGCATCACGATCGGCTGTATCTACGGACTGATGTGCATCGGGCTGGGGCTGATCTTCGGCATCATGCGCATCGTCAACTTCGCCCAGGGCGAGTTGTTGATGCTGGGCATGTTCGCCAGCCTGTACCTGGTGACCGGCGGCGGCGTGCTGGCTTTTCTGGGGCCCTATATCGGACCGTTCGTGGGTGCGCTGCTGGCCGGCCCGATCGTCTTCGCGTTCGGTGCGCTGCTGCACAAGTATCTGATCGCTCGGGTGTCGGGTCTGCGCACCAGCGGTTCGCTCGACGAGGGGCATTTCGGGCAGCTGGTGGTCACGCTGGGGATTTCGCTGATCCTGCAGAACGGCGGGCTGATCCTGTTCGGCTCCACGCCGATGACGGTGCGCACGCCGCTGGCATCCAGGGCGATCGAGATCGGCCCGGTCTATGGCGACGCCACGGTGTTCCTCAACAAAGCCAGGCTGATCGCCTGCGCGGTGGCGATCATCACCGCGATCGGGCTCTACCTGCTGCTGGAATACACGCGCATGGGCAAGGCGCTGCGGGCGGCGGCCGACAACCCGACGGCGGCGACCTACATGGGTATCGACACCGACAAGGCGTACCGCATCGCCTTCGGCCTGGGCAGCGGCATCACCGCGATCGCCGGGGGCCTGATGGCGACCTATCTATCGTTCGGGCCCTTCATCGGCCTGGATTACGTCATCATCATGTATTCCGGCGTTGTGCTGGGCGGCATGGGCAGCATTCTGGGCGCCTTCTGGGGCGGGCTGACGGTCGGCTTCGTGCAGCAGTGTTCGTCGCTGGTGCTGCCGCCGCAGCTGCAGAACGCAGCGATCTTCGTGGTGTTCCTGCTGATCGTCCTGCTGCGTCCTCAGGGCCTGTTCGGCCGGTCGGCGGAGCGGGCATGATGATGCCCCGGTCCGCGGAGCGGGCATGACGATGCTTTGTCTCGGGGCGGAGCGGCTGATCGGGTCATGTCCGAGAGAGCGCCTGATGCGACCTTGTTCGAGAGAGAGCGCCTGATGCGACCTTGTTCGAGAGAGAGCGCCTGATGCGACCTTGTTCGAGAGAGAGCGCCTGATGCGCTATGGTTCCGGCCCGCGACTGCAACGCGATCTGGTGACCCTGGGTGTCGTTTCGGTTGGGTATCTGACCGTTTCAGCGTTCGTCAGCAACAGCTACTACCAGCTGATCCTTACACTGGTGCCGATCTGGGCGGTGTTCGGGGTGTCGTGGAACATCCTGTCCGGCTACGGCGGACAGTTGTCGTTCGGCCACGCCGCGTTCTTCGGCATCGGCGCCTACACGGTGACCTTGGCTCTCGTCTATTGGAACCTCACGCCGTGGATCGGCATTCCGCTTGGCATGATCGTTGCAGGGGTCGCGGCGATACTGATCGGCCTGCCGACATTCCGGCTGCGCGGGCACTACTTCGCCTTGTCTATGCTGGCCTATCCGCTGGCGATTCTTTACTTCCTGCAATACCTGGGGTTCCAGGAAATGTCGCTGCCGATGCACCGCGAGCACCCGGCGGCGTTCCTTGAGTTCACCAACCCGCATTACTACACCGTGGTGTCGGTCGGACTGCTGATCGCCGGTGTAGCTGTTTGCACGGTCGTGGAAAACTCGCGCTTTGGCCTGGCACTTCTGGCAATCCGCCAGAACGAGCTGGCGGCCGAGGCGGCGGGCATCAATGTTCGGCTATGGAAGATGCGGGCGCTGGTGGTGTCTGGCATGATCGCGGCGGCGGCGGGCGGCTTTTACGCCTGCGTGCTGCTGGTGGTCACGCCTGATTCTGTGTTCGGCATGCTGGTCTCGGCCCAGGCGGTCGTGGTCGCGCTGTTTGGCGGCGCCGCCGCGGTGTGGGGGCCGGTGATCGGTGCGGCGATCCTGGTTCCGCTGGCGGAATCGCTGAACGCGGAGCTGGGGAGTATCCTGCCGGGGATTCAGGGCGTGGTGTATGGCGCGGCCATGATCGGCATCATGCTGGCTTCGCCCGACGGGCTGTTCTGGACGATCCGCGACCGTTTCTTCCGCCCCAAGGCCCCTGCCCCACTGCCGATTTCCCTCGCCGCGGGCGCGCCGGCGCCGGCCAGGCAGGCTGCCGCTGGCTCGCTGCTGCTGAAGGTGGATGGATTGTCCCGATCGTTCGGCGGCCTACGGGCGGTCAGCGGTGTCAGCTTCGAGGTCAATGCCGGCGAGATCCTGGGCATCATCGGCCCCAATGGCGCGGGCAAGACAACGCTGTTCAATCTGCTGGATGGTGTGCTGTCAGCCGACGCGGGCACCGCCGTGCTTGAAGGTCGGTCGATGCTGGGTCGTAAGGTCCACGTGGTATGCCGGATGGGCGTCGGCCGCACCTTCCAGGTGGTGCGGAGCTTCCCCCGGCTGCCGCTGCTGGACAATGTGATCGTCGGCGCGTACGGCGCCGGGTTCACCGATGCCGACGCGATCGCCTCGACCGCGCATGCGCTGGAGCGTGTCGGGTTGGCCGACAAGGCCGGGATCGCCGCCGGCCAACTGACCAACAAGCAGCTCCGGTTGATGGAACTGGCCCGCGCGCTTGCCGGAGCACCCCGGCTGCTGCTGCTGGACGAGACGCTGGCCGGCCTCGGCCGCGACGAATGCGACGACGTGCTGGCGGTGCTGCAGAGGCTGCGTAACGAGGGCATGACCATCGCGATCATCGAGCACACCATGCATGCGATGATGCGGATCGCGGATCGCTTCGTGGTGCTGGACCACGGCCGTGTCCTGGCCAGCGGGTTGCCGCGTCAGGTGGTGGAGGACCGGATGGTGATCGAGGCCTACCTGGGCAAGAAATGGGCGGCCAGACAGGATGCTTGAGGTCACCAACCTCTCGGTTTCCTATGGCGGATTGCGGGCGCTGACGGACGTGACGCTGCTGGTGAACGAGGGCCAGTTCGTCACCGTCGTCGGGCCAAACGGGGCGGGAAAATCAACGCTGTTCAAGACCATATCCGGGATCGTGCCGGCGACGGCCGGGCAGATCAGCTTCATGGGGCAAAACCTGTCCAGACTTGCCCCGGCCCGGCGGGCGCATCTGGGCATTGCCCATGTGCCGGAAGGGCGGCAGGTGTTCAAGACGCTGACGGTGCGGGAAAACCTGGAGATGGGTGCCTATCCGAAAGCCGGACGGGAGGCCTGGCATCATACCCTGGACCGTATCCACACACTGTTTCCGATCCTGTCCGAGCGCGCTAGCCAGCTCGCCGGCACGCTTTCGGGCGGGGAGCAGCAGATGGTTGCGATCGGCCGCGGCCTGGCCTGCGCACCGCGGCTGCTGATGCTGGACGAGCCGTCGATGGGTCTGGCACCCGCGGTGGCCGATACGATCTTCGAACGGGTGTCGCAGATCCATAAGGAGGACGGCGTCACCATCCTGCTGGTCGAGCAGCGGGTGGCCGAGGCGCTGGAACTGTCCGACCATGGCTATGTGCTGGAAACCGGCCGCATGGTGCTGGATGGAACCTACGACGTGCTGCTGCGGGATGACCGGGTCCGCAAATCCTACCTCGGGCTGAGCTGATCGATGGTCCCGAAGGTCATGGTGCTGACGTGGATGTTAGGGCAAGTCGCCGGCTTTGTTTCTATTTTGCTATGATAACGGCTGGCGTCGGGTGTCGGGAGAACCGGCGCGAGGATGAGAAAAGCCTTTTATAAACAACGAGAAACCGGAGAAACGTGACAATGACCGAGCTTTCCCGCCGTTCCTGGATAGGGCTTGGCCTCGCCGCGGGCGCTGGCACGCTGACGGCGCGCCGATCGCGCGCGCAGGCTCCGGCGGAGGTGAAGATCGCCATGCTGGTGCCGTTGTCGGGTCCCTGGGCGCGCCAGGGGATCCTGGAACGGATGGGTGCGGAACTGGCGATCGACGACGTGAACAACGCCGGCGGCATCAAGGCGCTGGGCGGGGCGAAGCTGAAGCTGATGCAGTACGATACTGGCGACTCGGCCGAGAAGGCGAAGGACGCGGCGCAGCGCATGGTGGCGCAAGAGTCGGATCTGGCGGGCGGTTTCGGCTGCTGGCTGTCTACCTTTACCCTGGCGGCGACCGAGGTGACGGAACGGGCGCATCTGCCTTGGCTGACGCTGTCCTATTCGGATGCGATCACCGATCGCGGCTTCAAGTATGTGTTCCAGTCATCGCCCACCGCCGTGCAGCAGGCGGAGGACACCGTGCCGATCATCATGAACCTGGCGGAGAAGACCACCGGGAAGCGCCCGACCAAGGTGGCGATGATCGGCGACAACACCGCTGCGTCGGTCAGTTTCCGCAAGCCGATCGATGACCACGTGCTGAAGGACCAGAAACTGACCGCCGTGGTCAATCAGGTCTACACGCCGCCGCTGACCGATGCGACGACGCTGGTGCAGCCGGTGCGCAGCGCTCGGCCGGACTTCGTGCTGCTGACCTCGACCAACGTGCCGGACGACAAGTTGCTGGTGGACAAGTTCTCGGAGTTCAACATGCCGGCGACGAAGCTGCCGCTGATTGGCAACGGCGGCCACTGGGCGGTGCCGGAACTGCTGAAGAACACCAGTGCCGAGGAGATGGAGGGGGTTTTCGTTGGGCTGGCGAACTGGCCGGGCAAGGCGCAGGCCGCGCTGTCGAAGCGGTTCATCGAACGGACCAAGGAGCCGTGGTTCGGCCATGACTCGATCTTCGCCTATGCGCACGTCATGATCCTGGCCCAGGCGCTGCAAGATGCCGGTTCAGCGGATCGGGAGAAGGTGACGCAGGCGATCCGGGCGATGAACATGACCACCGGACCGGCGCTGCTGTTCCCAGGCCATCATCTGCAATACGACACCAAGGGCCGGCGGGTGGGTGCCAAGATGGTGATGGTGCAATGGCAATCAGGCCGGCCGGTGACGGTGTGGCCGGACGACATTGCCATCGCGCAGGCAAAATGGAAGGTATGATCGCGTTCGAGGGATGGTAAAGCGGCAGGTCGCACTGTCATCTGGCGATGGCGGTCCGTCGGGATGTTTCTTCTCGGGGAGCTGCGAGCGACCCGCCGGCGACAGCGAAACGGCCTGCTCAGGCCGGGCGCCGCCTGGGGGATAGCGGTCAAGCTGTTGGGGCGCCGTGGGGGGGTAGTCTTCCCTTCGCCGCGACGTTCGCGCTACCAGACCTGGGCTTTCCTCATCGGACCTTAGATGACCATTCAGGCACTGAGCTATGTTTATCCATGGACCAAGGCTTTTCACGTGATCGCCTTGATCGCATGGATGGCGGCTGTGTTCTACATGCCTCGACTATTCGTCTATCATTGCGAGGTGCCGGCCGGAAGCCGTGAGAGCGAGCGCTTCAAGGTGATGGAGTATCGGCTGTTCAAGCAGATCATGAACCCGGCGATGATCGCCACCTGGGTCTTCGGCATCATGCTGGTGCTGACGCCGGGGGTGATCGACTGGTCGGCCGGATGGTGGCACGTGAAACTGTTTTGCGTGATCCTGCTGACAGGCTTCCACGGCGCGATGTCGCGCTGGCGTAAGGATTTCCTGGCTGACGCCAATCGGCGCAGCGACAAATTCTACCGTATCGCCAACGAGATACCCACGCTGCTGATGGTGGTGATCGTCATCATGGTGATCGTCAGGCCGTTCTGAGGAGACAGCTTCATGCCGATCCAGATCCTCGATGTCCGCGAAGTGACGAAGCCGATCAGTTCGCCGATCCGCAACGCCTATATCGACTTCAGCAGGATGACATCCAGCCTGGTCGCGGTGGTGACCAACGTGCGGCGCGACGGCAAGAACGTGGTCGGCTACGGCTTCAACTCCAACGGGAGATACGGCCAGGGCGGCCTGATCCGTGAACGCTTCGCGCCGCGCATCCTGGAGGCCGAGGCTGCGTCTTTGCTGGATGCAAGCGGTGAAAACCTGGATCCCGACAAGGTCTGGGGCACGATGATGCGCAACGAAAAGCCGGGCGGTCATGGCGACCGGTCGGTCGCGGTCGGCACGATCGACATGGCGGTGTGGGATGCGGTGGCGAAGATCGCCGGGAAACCGCTGTTTCGCCTGTTGGCCGAACGGCACGGTGTGGTCGCCGATCCGAACATTTTTGTCTACGCGGCCGGCGGGTATTACTATCCGGGCAAGGATAACGACGCGTTGTGCGCCGAGATGCGCAGCTACCTCGAGCGCGGCTATTCGGTCGTGAAGATGAAGATCGGTGGGGAGTCGATCGGCGACGACATTCGGCGTATCGAGGCGGTGCTGAAGGCGATCGGCCCGCACGCCAGGCTTGCCGTCGATGCGAATGGCCGTTTTGATCTGGAAACAGCTATCGACTATGCCAAAATGCTGCGGGGCTATGATCTGTTCTGGTACGAGGAAGCCGGTGATCCGCTGGATTACCGGTTGCAGGCGGCGTTAGCGGAATTCTATCCGGGGCCGATGGCGACCGGCGAAAACCTGTTCAGCCACCAGGACGCGCGCAACCTGCTCCGGTTCGGCGGCCTGCGCCCGGATCGCGACTGGCTGCAATTCGATTGTGCCCTGTCATATGGACTTTGCGAGTATCAGCGAACCCTGGCGATGCTGAAAGATCATGGCTGGGCCTGGAAACGCTGCATTCCGCATGGCGGTCACCAGATGTCGCTGAATATCGCCGCTGGGCTCGGGCTGGGTGGCAACGAGAGCTACCCCGATGTGTTCCAACCGTATGGCGGCTTTCCCGATGGCACCCAGGTCAAGGACGGCATCCTGACCCTGCCTGATCTGCCGGGCATCGGCTTCGAGGCGAAATCGGATCTTTACGCGGTCATGCGAACGTTGGCGGATTAGAGCATGATCACGCTGAGCGGAACGTTCAAAGCGTGTGAATCATCCGATCAAACAAGGAGATAGAGCATTTTCGGTCTCCACGGTCAGGCTGAAAATGCTCTAGCGGCTGGCTGGAACCAGGCGTGTGTGGAAGCACAGGATCGCGGTGGCGCTCTCTCGCCAGTCGTTTTGCACAGCAATCACCATTGATCAGGCGTGCAACCGAGCGATGTCGAGCAGAACGTTGGCTTCCAAAGCTTTCTCGTCCAACCGGTGCTTCACCAGGTCGCCGATGCTGACAATGCCGACCAGCTGATCGTTATCGATGACAGGCAGATGCCTGATCTTGGCCATCGTCATCGCGGCCAGAGCGGTTTCGACACTGTCCTTCGGCCGACAGGTGACGACCGGCGCGCTCATGAGCGTCTCGACCCGATGGGTCAGCACCGCGGCACCATGGTCGGCGACAGCATTGACAAAGTCACGCTCCGAGAAGATGCCGGTGTGGCGCATCCACTGGTCCTCGACGATGACCGCGCCGATCTTCTCGTCGGCCATCTTGCGTACCGCGCTATGCACGGTGTCGGTGGTGCGAACCTTTGACACGTGACGGCCCTTGCCGTGGAGTACGTCGGAAATGGACATTGAGCGGTCTCCCTCGATGGATTGAACCTGCCATAGAGATGGGATGCCTGACGGCACGCCCCAAGCAGATGAGGAAATGTTCAGGTTACGGCCAGAATAATCACCGATCGGTCGGCGCCCGCCGCGATGATCCGGTGCGCGGCCGCCGCGACGATCGGTTCAGCCGAAATGACCGGCTCAGCCGACTGGAGCGATGATAATGCGCCGGTTCTGCTTGCCCTTGTTCTCGATCTTCACTACCCGGATCGGACCGATCTCGCTGGTGCGGGAGACATGCGTGCCACCACGGGGTTGCAGATCGACCGGCGGGTCATTGTCACCGATGCGGATCAGCCGCAACCGCCCGGTGCCGCGGGGTGGCTGCACCGACATCGTGCGCACGAGGCCGGGATTGGTATCGAGCACCTTCTCGTCCACCCATTCGATCCGCACCGGATGATCGGCGGCGATCAGGACGTTCAGGGCGGCTTCGATCGCGTCCCTGGGCGGCGGGTTCGGCAGATCGAAATCGAGCCGGGACTTGTCCGCGCCGACCGATCCGCCGGTCACCGCGGCGCCCTTGATCAAGCTGCACAGCAGGTGCATCGCGGTGTGCATGCGCATCAAGGCCCGGCGGCGCGGCCAGTCGATAACCGCCTCGACCACCGAACCAACAGCCGGCAGCGTCTGGTCCGATACAGGGACATGCAGGATGGTGTCGTTCTCGCCCTTCACCGCTTCGGTAATCGCTGTCTCGACGCCGTCCCATCGCAGCGTGCCGCTGTCACCCGGCTGGCCGCCGCCGCGCGCATAGAACACGGTGCGGTCGAGCACCACCCCCGCCGCTGTGCTGGCGATCACGGTCGCCGACGTGCTGGCCAAGGTCGGGTCATCGAGGAAAAGCCGCTGGGTCATGATGTCATCCATGCTTGCCGAAGCCGGTCACGCCGAGCCGCGAGCCAGAACAGGCCGATCGCGGTTATCGCGTTGGTGAAATATCCCGCCAAGGCGGCATCGATGGCGTCGGTGGCGGACCAGACCCGAACGCGAATATCCTCGCTTTCCGCGATCTCACCGCCGAAGCCGACGATGCCCTCGCCGTCCGCCGCTGGGGCAACCACGCGACCGGCGTAGAGATGGCAGAATTCGTCGGCGCCACCCGCGGTGAGCAGGAAGCCGCCAATCCGTTCGACCCGGTCGGCGTCCATGTTCATCTCTTCACGCATTTCCCGCCGGATGGTGTCGGCGGGGTCCTCGTTGTCCTCGCACAGGCCGGCCGGGAATTCGACGAGCACCGGGTCGACATTGGCAGCCAGCGCGGGCAGGCGGAATTGCTCGATCAGCACGACCGCATCGGCGACAGGATCGTACGGCAACAGTGCGGCGGCCTTGCCGCGGCGCCAAAGCTCCCAGGTGCGGGTGTCCGACATGACGCCGTCGAAGCGGCGGTGGCGGAACTTGATGACGTCCAGCGGGAAGCGGCCAGACCACGTGCGCTGTTCACTTTCGATGATGACGTCCGGGCGGGATGGCATTGGCAAGGTGGTGCGAGGCGGCATACGCGCTGGTAAAGATCGTGCCCGCTGGGCTGTCAACCACGGCGGAACACGCTGACGCTTTCCAGGCGGGCGGACCAGAGGAACTGGTCGATCGCGGTCACCGTATCCAGCCGGTATCCCGCGCCGTGCAACAGGCGGGCGTCGCGCGCCAGAGTGGCCGGATTGCAGCTGACATACACCACGGTCGGCACGGCCGCCGCGGCGATCAGAGCGACCGGCGCGGCCGCACCGTTATGCGGCGGGTCGAGCACCACCGCGGCGAATGCGGCGAGTTCCTTCACCGACAACGGCTGGCGGGCAAGGTCGCGATGGAAGGCCTCGATCCGCCCGGCCAGGCCGCCCTGGTTGATGGCCTGCTTCAGCGCGGCATGGGTCGCCGTGTCGCCTTCGAAGGCAGCCACCCGCAGTGTTCGTGCCAGTGCGAACGTCAGCGTCCCGCAGCCGGCGTAAAGTTCGGCGACCCTGGTCTTGCTGGTAGTTTTTGCCGGCATCCCGCGGGTCACGGCGCTGATGATCGCCTGCTGACCCGCGGCCGTGGCTTGCAGGAACGCGCCGGGCGGCGGTCGAACAGCGACGCCGGACAGGATCGTGGTGGCGGGGCGCAGCAGGCCGATGGTCTCCGGCATGCCGACACTCTGGGTCTGGGACACTCGCGGCAGGCCATGGTCCCGCGCGAACCGGGTCAGCTCGGTTCTGTCCCGCAGCGTCAGCGGCGCATCCGAACGCAGCAGCAGGTCGGGGCCAGCGTCGAGCAGGTTAATCACGATCGCGGCTTCCCGCCGCACCGCCTGGATGCCTTGAAGCAGCGCGCGCAGCGGACTGATCAACGCCATAAGCGCCGGGTGCAGGACCAGGCAGTCGGTGATGTCGGTGACCTGATCGGAACGCTGCTCATGCAGGCCGAGGATGATGCGTCCGGCGACGCGACGAACGGCGAAGTCGATGCGGCGGCGTTCCCCCGGCAGGCCGGGGTGGAATGTCAGCGGGAGCGCCGGGGCGAAGCCGGCCTGGCGCAGCGCGTGGGCGAGCAGGCCGGCCTTCCAGGCCTGGTAGTCGGCATCGCGCCAGTGCTGCAGCACGCAGCCGCCGCACCGGCCGAAGTGTCGACAGGGCGGCTGGACCCGTGCGGCGCTGACGTCGGCGATAGTGTCGGGAACGGCGTGCCAGCCGTCGCCTCGGGGTCGCAGCGGCCGCGCGGCAACGGTCTCGTTCGGCAGGGTCATCGGCAGATACAGCGGCGTGCCGTCGGGCAGGCGGGCGATGCCGTCGCCCTCGGAGCCGACGCGGTCAATCCGGACCGATGCCGGATCCGGCGGTCGGCGCCGCGGCGTCCTGGCCTGGGTGCGGCCGGAGGTGCGTCCGGGGTTGCGGACGGGGGCGGGGGTGGGTGAGGCCATCGGGCCAGCGTGTACACGCAGGATGGATGAAGCGGAACCGTCAGCGAGAATAACCCGGCCGGCGTTCCCGCTGTGGGTTCGCAGTCGGCGCGCGGTTTCAATCCGGTGCGGCCGTCATGGCCCCTGTCCAGACATTTGGTGGTCCGGTAGCGTCGCGTTTTGGCGGTCGCGGTCCGAACATGTGCGCGAACGCCGATGGGGATCGGCGCCACCGTCCGCGTCATGCGATCTCGCGAACCGAGGAAAGAGCCATACACATGTCAGATATCGCTGACCGTCTGGAGCGCCTGCCGTTCTGCAACGTGCATCGCCGCCTGCTGTTCATGGGGGGATTGGGCTACACGTTCGATGCCATGGACGCCGCGATCATGGCCTTCGTGCTGCCGATTGTTTCGGCGCTTTGGAGCCTCAGCAGCGTGCAGACCGGGGTGCTGGGCAGCGCCACCTATATCGGGTTCTTTTTCGGTGCGCTCTGTGCCGGCACGCTGGGCGACCTGCTTGGGCGTCGCTTCGTGATGATGGGGGCGCTGGCGGTCTACAGCCTGTCGACCGCGATCAGCGCGCTGGCGATGAGCTGGCCGATGTTCTTCTCGCTGCGGATCATCGCGGGCTATGGGACCGGGGCGGAAAGCGTGATCGTCGCGCCGTTCCTGGCGGAGTTCGTTGGCAGTCGATATCGAGGTCGGTTCACCGGCGCACTGGCCGGGTTCTTCTCTTTCGGCTTCGTCGGTGCGGCCCTGTTGGGGAACTTTATCATCCCGCTGGCACCGGCGGCCTGGCGGTTCGCGGTGTTCGCGACCGCCGCACCCGTTGTCATGCTTTTGTGGTGGCGTCGTTCGTTACCGGAGTCGCCGCGCTGGCTCGAATCCCGCGGCCGGGTTCAGGACGCCGAGGCGGCGGTTTCGCGCATCGAGGCCGCGGTCGTCGCCGAACGGGGCGAGGTCCTTCCGGCGATGGCGATGCGGACGAACACCGCGCCACGCATCGCCGTGGGCACGCTGTTCGGCAATCTGGCGGCGCTGTGGTCGCGCCCGTTGCGCCGGGTCACGGCGATGGCCTGGCTGATGTGGCTTTCGCTGACGTCTTCCTACTATGCGTTCTTCACCTGGATCCCCAGCCTGCTCGTGAAATCCGGCATGACGGTGACGCGGAGCTTCGGGTATTCATTGCTGATGTATATCGCCCAGATTCCGGGGTACTACTCGGCGGCGTTCCTGATCGACCGGATTGGCCGCAAGGCCCTGATCGTCTCTTACATGCTGCTGGGTGGGGCATCCGCATTGGGTCTGGCGAACGCCAGGGATAATCTTGAAGTGACGGCGGCCGGCGCCTTGCTGTCCTTCTTCATGAACGGCAGCTATGCCGGGCTGTATGTCTATACACCCGAACTGTTTCCGACCGCGGTGCGTGCGACCGGCAGCGGCGTGGCCTCGGCGATTGGCCGCCTGGGCGCCATCGCCTCGCCGATTGTCGTCGGATACATCTATCCGCTGTATGGCTTCGGCGGTGTGTTCGGCATCACCACGTTCGTCCTGCTGGCCGGCGCTTTGTCCGTGTTGATCCTGGGTATTCCCACCAGCGGCCGATCGTTGGAATCAATTACTGAAGCGGAACTGCAAGCGGCCGCGGTTCCCGCCGGCTCGGTTTTGCGGAAGATGTGACGGACAGCGGGACAGCGAGCGGCGGTGCCGGTGATCCTCGGCACGTTGGCCCGCTATCCGCGATGCACATGAAATCCGATGAGGAGATCAAGCGGTCCCCTCGTTCGCGTGACTGAACACGAGTACGGAACGTCCCGTGGTGACGTAGACATCCCCGGTGGCGAAATTCGCTTCCGTAACATCGTGCTGGTTGGTGTCGATCAGCATCGTCCATTCGGAGCCGCCAGGGCATGGCGGCAGGATAAAGTTGACGCCGTCCGGTGCCGCGTTGAACACCAGCAGGATGGTGGCATCGTCGCCACGCTTCTTGATGCCGGTCGGCTGTGCTCGGCCATCGATCAGCATGCCGAAGCACCGCATGCCCTCATCGCTCCATTGCTCATCCTGCATCTCGAGCCCCGAGGCGTTGATCCAGGTGACGTCCTTCGCACCCAGGTCCTCGTCGTAGTCGCCAAGCAGGAAACGGTTGCGGCGCAGGATCGCATGTCCGTGGCGCAGCTTGGTCAGCTTCCTGACAAAGGCAACCAGCGATTGGCCTTTTTCCGCGACGTCCCAGTTCACCCAACTGATGTCACTGTCCTGGCAATAGGCGTTGTTGTTGCCACCCTGCGTGCGACCGAACTCGTCGCCGGCGAGCAGCATCGGGGTTCCCTGCGCCAGCAGCAGCGTCGCCAGCAGGTTCCTGATCTGCCGGTCACGCTGTGCGTTGATGTCCGGATCGTCGGTCGGTCCCTCGGCGCCCATGTTCCAGGAGCGGTTATCCGAACTGCCGTCCTTGCCGTCCTCGCCGTTGGCTTCGTTATGCTTTTCGTTGTAGGTGACGATATCATTGAGGGTGAACCCGTCGTGCGCGGTGATGAAGTTCACGCAGGCCCATGGGCGGCGCCCCTGGTGGTCGAACAGGTCGCCTGACCCGCACAGCCGCGGCACCAAGGCCGTGGCTGACGCCTCGCCCTTCCAGAAATCACGGATGGTATCGCGGAACTTGTCGTTCCACTCGGCCCAGCCGGGTGGGAAGCCGCCGACCTGGTAGCCGCCGGGCCCACAGTCCCACGGTTCGGCGATCAGCTTGACGGTGTTGAGCAGCGGGTCCTGGCTGCAGGCCTTCAGAAAGCCGCTCTGCTCATCGAATCCATGCGGCTCGCGGGCCAGGATCGTGCCGAGGTCAAAGCGAAACCCGTCGACATGGGTTTCGCTGACCCAATACCGCAGGCTGTCGGTGACGAGCTGGATGACCCGGGGATGACTGAGATTGACGGTATTTCCGGTCCCCGTGTCATTGATGTAGTAGCGGGGCTGATCCGGCAGCAGCCGGTAATAGCTGACGTTGTCGATGCCCTTGAACGACAGGGTCGGACCGAGTTCGTTGCCTTCCGCGGTATGGTTATATACCACATCCAGAATGACTTCCAGACCGCCGTCGTGCAGGCCGGCGACCATCTCCTTGAACTCACGCAGGCTGTTGGCCCGATCGGAGGCATAGCGCGGATCGGGCGCGAAGAAGCCGATCGTATTGTAGCCCCAATAGTTGGTGAGACCCTTTTCCAGCAGCTGGCTGTCGTTGATGAAGCTGTGGATGGGCAGCAATTCGACCGAGGTCACGCCGAGGGATTTTATGTAATCGACGATCTCCCGCCGCCCCAGGCCCGCATAGGTGCCGCGGAGTTTCTCGGGAAGCTTCGGGTGTTTTTTGGTAAAGCCCTTGACATGGGTCTCGTAGAGGATCGTGTGATCCCAGACCACCGGGTTGCGGTTCGGCTCGCCCTTCCAGTCGAAGCTGGGATCGACCACGACGCTTTTGGGCATGAACGGGGCGCTGTCGCGTTCGTCAAAGGTGGTATCGTCGCCCGACTCCATCTGGTAGCCGAAGATGGCCGGGTCCCACTTCAGATCGCCGGTGTGGGCGCGCGCGTACGGGTCCATCACCAGCTTGTTGGGATTGAAACGATGACCTTGCGCCGGCTCATACGGGCCGTGGACACGGTAGCCGTAAACCTGACCGGGTCCGATGCCGCCGATCCAGCCATGGAAAAACTGGTCGGTGTACTCGGGCAGCTCGATGCGTTCGATCTCGGTCTTGCCATCGGCGTCGAACAGGCAAAGTTCGACCTTCGTCGCGTGGGCTGAAAACAGGCTGAAATTGACGCCTTCGCCGTCCCAGGTGGCGCCCCGCGGATGCGGAAGCCCTTCGCGTATACGCGGTGTGGTGGTGCTGGACACTCAAGAGGCTCCGTTGACAAGCAGGAGAGGAAGGAAGCGGTGATCGCCGACGCGACCCTCGCGGGAGAGAACGCTCGGATAGCATGACAAGACCGGTGGCGCAGCGGAAAAGTGGCTGGCTTCGCGACGTCCCGCGGTCAGTGACGGCGCTTGCCTTTGGAGACCGCGGAGGCACCGCGCAGCTTGTTTGTCGCAGCTTGCATCGCCAAAAAATGTTCGCTCTAGCGAATGTATCGATGAAAAAGCGCAGGCTTAATATTACCTATTCAAACCGGTTTTAGGGCGACTGCGTTGCGCCATGCTGGCGATCGCGGCGAAGGCAAAACGCCTGCTGTCCGCTGAACCCGCGATCAAAGGCTACAGAAGGTTCTTCACGATCTCCCCGCTCTTGAAGATCAGCTTCATGTGCTTCCCCTGACCGGTCAGCCGCGACAGATCGCGCAGCGGGTCGCCGTCAATCACCACCAGATCGGCGAAGGCGCCGGGTGCGATGGTGCCGATCTGGCCCTCCATCCGGCACAGTTTCGCGGCGATGCCGGTCGCCGCGGCGATGACCGTCTGTGCTGAAAGCACCCGGCCGCGGATCACGAACTCCTCGGACTGGTGCCGGTGCATCGGGCCCAGCAGATCGGTCCCGTAGGCCATCGGCACGCCGGCGCGTTGCATGATCTCCAGCGAATGCATGCCGGCCAGCCGGACGTTGTCGATCTTGGCGACGGATTCCGCGCCGATGCCAAGGGCCTCGCCTTCCTCGAACAGCTTGTCGTAGGTCACCAGCGTGGGCACCGCGAACGCGCCCTGGGAGGCGGCGAATTTCGCTGTCTCGGTCTCGATCAGGTTGCAGTGCTCCAGCGAGTGAACGCCGCATTCGACGGCACGGCGGATCGCCACGTCGGTGTAGAGGTGGGCGGCGACGTAGGTGCCGGCGCTGGCGGCTTTCTCGACCGCGGCGGCCACTTCCTGCCAGGAGAAGCCGAGGAAGTGGATCGGGTCGGTTGGCGACGCCACGCCCCCATTGGCCATGATCTTTACAAAACTGGCACCCGCCTTGATCTCTTCGCGGGCGGCACGACGAACCTCGGCCACCCCATCGCACAGCCGTCCAAGGGCACCGAGGCGGGTTTCGAAGACGTTGGGGTTGTTGTTGAAACGGCCGCGGAAGTCGCAATGGCCGCCGGACTGACTAAGTGCCTTCCCGGCGATGATCAGCCGCGGCCCCAGCACCGAACCCTCTTGCGATGCCACCACCTGGCCATGGTCGGCGCCCCCCACATCGCGCACCGTGGTGAAGCCGCGCATCAGCATCTCGTGCTGCAGCTTGATGGAGCGCGCCATCACCAGCGAATCCGGCAGGGTGGCGTTCTGCCCCAGGCTGGCCAGCACCGCGACGATGTGGACGTGGCAATCGATCAGGCCGGGCATCAGGACGTGGCCGCGCAGATCGATCACGCCGGCGGAACCGGGGGATGACGGTTTGCGCGACACCTGGCGGATGCGATCGCCCTCAAGCACGACCGTCATCGGTTCAGTCGGCTCCGGGGTGGTTCCATCGACGATACGGGCATTGATCAGATGGATAAGGCTCATGGTCGGATGTCCTTCTATGATCCTGCCATTGGAGCGCTTGCGGCGGCGGTGGTCAGCCCCGGACAGCCCCGGAGGCGGAACATCGCGGCTGGCACTCGGGGTCCACGGCGAGCGGCCCAGGGCGGGGTTCCGCTCAAAGCTTCGCGGCCGCCGGACGTTTCGTCGGGCATGATCATTCCCTATATACCATCGCTATCCCGCCGGCAGCCCGGCCCATGAAAGCCTGTGAATGACAGACCCAACCGCCGAGATCGGCCGCCGCCGCACTTTCGCCATCATCTCCCACCCCGACGCCGGAAAAACGACGCTGACTGAACACCTGCTGCGGGCGGGCGGCGCGATCCAGCTTGCCGGCAATGTGCGGGCCAAGGGCGAACGCCGCCGCACCCGGTCCGACTGGATGGGCATCGAGCGCGATCGCGGTATCTCGGTGGTGACATCGGTGATGACGTTCGAATATGCAACGTGCGTCTTCAACCTGCTGGACACGCCAGGCCATGAGGATTTCTCGGAAGACACCTACCGGACGCTGACGGCGGTGGATTCCGCCGTCATGGTGATCGACGCCGCCAAGGGAATAGAGGCGCGAACGCGCAAGCTGTTCGAGATCTGCCGCCTGCGCGACATCCCGATCATCACCTTCATAAACAAGATGGATCGGGAGGCGCGCGACCCGATCGAGTTGCTGGACGAGGTCGCATCCACCCTGGCGCTGGACACCTGCCCGGTCACCTGGCCGATCGGACGGGCGTCGGAGTTCGCCGGAACATACGACCTGCGCAAGCGGGCGATGCATCTGATCAATGATTTGCCGCAATCGGACCCGCGGATGCAGGCGGTGGCCGACGAGGTCGATCTGGTGCGTTCGGCGTTGCCGGAATTCGATCTGGAAAGCTTCAACGCCGGTCATCTGACGCCGGTATATTTTGGCAGCGCGATCAAGGATATCGGTGTCACCGACCTGCTGGATGGCCTGGCGGACTACGGGCCCCAGCCACGGGCGCAACCGGCGGACAGCCGCACGGTGGAAGCGAGCGAGGCTGGCCTGACAGCATTGGTGTTCAAGATCCAGGCCAACATGGACCCGAACCATCGCGACCGGATCGCCTTCGCTCGGGTGTGTTCGGGGCGGCTGGTGCGGGGCATGCGGCTGAAGCAGGTGAGAACCGGCAAGTCGATCCCGCTGCACGCGCCGCAGTTCTTCTTCGCCCGCGAGCGCGAGATCGCCGATGAGGCGTTCGCCGGCGATGTGGTCGGGATCCCCAACCACGGCACCCTGCGCATCGGCGACACGCTGACCGATGGCGAGGATATCCAGTTCACCGGCGTGCCGTATTTCGCGCCGGAGATCCTGCGGCGGGTCAGATTGGACGATGCGATGAAGGCGAAGAAATTGCGCCAGGCGCTGGTGGAACTGGCCGAGGAAGGGGTCGTGCAGTTGTTCCGGCCACAGGACGGCGCGGCGCCGTTGGTCGGCGTTGTCGGCACCTTGCAGCTGGACGTGCTGCAGGCGCGCCTGGGCGCGGAGTATGGCGTTGCGATCGGGTTTGAAACCTCGTCGTTTTCGCTGGCGCGCTGGGTTTCGTCGTCGGACAAGGCGGCCCTGATGAAGTTCGTCGCGGAAAACCGCAGCGCCATGGCGGACGATGTCGATGGCGATCCGGTGTTCCTGGCCACGTCGTCGTTCATGATGCGGCGGGCCGAGGACCTGGCCCCGCAGCTTACGTTCCGCGACATCAAGGACATCCACGCCGATAAGCTGGCGGCTTAGAGGGCCTTATCACTTCAGGCTGCGGCGATCACGCTGTTTGGTGGAGAGGGCGATTGGCGTCCGAGCTTGGGTCAACCTCAGACGATCGCGCTCCAGGCCGACTGCCAGCCGATGCGATGTCCGCCGTTCCGAGTGCCAGGGGCGCTGTGACGGTCGGACCGGATCTATCGGATCGTTTCACGCGGAAGGTAGGGTGCGTCCCCGGGTTCAACGCCCGGGGACGACCTGACGGGGTTGCTAAGATCTTTGCTAAATTCGCCCCATGACCAGCAAGACGACGATAACCAACAGGACCAGGCCTAGACCGCCGCTTGGGTAATAGCCCCAGCCGCCACTATACGGCCAAGTGGGCAGCGCACCCAGCAACAGCAGAATCAGAATAACGACCAGAACGGTGGACATCTTCCAGGCCTTGACTCTACTTCTTCAGTGCGTCGCGCGCAGAGTCCTTCATGCCGCCGGCTGCGTTCTGAACCTTGCCGGCGGTCTTCTCGGCCTTGCCGGAGGCCTCGGTCCTGGTGTCGCCGGTGGCTTTGCCGGCAGCTTCCTTGACGGCGCCCTTCGCTTGGTGGGCAGCGCCTTTGATGCGATCAGAATCCATGGATGAGTCCCTTCCTTTTACGTGTTGGATAGCAGGTTTGGAGCCGGCGTGGCATCGGCGACGCCGGTGTCGGATCGATGTGCGGGCGGTGCCGTCCGTCCGGCGATACGCCGTTGAGGATGATGGCAAATCCGCCCAAAGCGCGCATGATCAGGTCCTCGCGGTCGATTCCAAGCCTATCGTAACGTTGCGTCGTCAGTAACCAAATTCAAGCCATACGGCAATCGCATCAAATGATCTTGATTTAATGTAGGCCCGAAAGCGTGTGCTGCGATGGGGGTGCGGTCTCTTGGCTTTGGGAAGTAAATGCGTTTGGATCGGCCGCGGCATCGGGATATCTGCATGAGGGTGTCCGCATGGGGGTGTCTACATGGCGGGACTTTATTTCGAACAGTTCGCGGTGGGTCAGATATTCACGCATTCTTGGGCCCGCACGGTCAGCGAGATGGACAACACGCTGTTCAGCGCGTTGACGATGAATGTGCAGCCGTTGCATCTGGACGCGCAATTCGCCGCCGGAACCGAGTTCGGGCAGCGGCTGGTGAACTCGATCTTCACGCTGGGGCTGATGGTTGGCATGAGCGTGAACGACACGACGCTAGGCACGACGGTGGGCAATCTGGGGTTTACCGAGATGAAGTTTCCAAAGCCGGTGTTCCACGGCGACACGCTGCGGGCGCGGACCAAGGTGCTGACGATGCGAGAGAGCCGGTCGCGGCCGGACGTCGGGATCGTGGAGTTCGAACATACCTGTTGGAACCAGCGGGAGGAGATGGTGGCGATCTGCACGCGTCAGGCGATGATGCGCAAGCGGCCGGCATGAACAGGCCGACGGACGACAAGCCGGCCCGGCCGCCGGCCAAGCCAGACCGGGAGCGACGTGAAGCCGCGGCGCTGCGGGCCAACCTGCTGAAGCGGAAGGATCAGGCGCGCCAGCGGGAGACGGCGAAGCAGAAGCCCGACCGGTGATCGGATCACCCGCCCGCGCGGTGCGTTACCCGCCTGGACCCATGATCGGTCGCCGTCGCAGCAGCACCGGGATCCGCCCCCTGTATCCCCGACCTCGGCCAGCGCGCGGTGTCCGTTAGCTTTGGCTCACGGGAAACGATTCGGGACATTGTTCAACGGACATTTTCATCCGTTCAGATAATCAATCTGAACAGGATCTGCTCTACGCGTCCAGCGAGCGCAGGATCTCCTCGGTCATCTTCTTGGCGTCGCCGAACAGCATCATCGTGTTCGGCCGGAAGAACAACACGTTGTCGACGCCGGCATAGCCGGATGCCATCGACCGCTTTACGAACAGCACCGTGCGCGCTTTCTCCACGTCCAGGATTGGCATGCCGTAGATCGCCGATGACGGGTCGGTCTTCGCCGCCGGGTTGGTCACGTCGTTGGCGCCGATGACGTAGACGACATCCGTGGTGGAGAACTCGTTGTTGATCTCCTCGAGTTCAAACACCTCGTCGTAGGGCACATTGGCCTCGGCCAGCAGCACGTTCATGTGGCCGGGCATCCGGCCGGCGACCGGATGGATGGCGTATTTGACCTCCACCCCCTCGTTTTTCAGCGTGTCCCCCATTTCGCGCAAGGCATGCTGCGCCTGCGCCACCGCCATGCCGTAGCCCGGCACGATGATCACCTTGGATGCGTTCTTCATGATGAAGCCGGCATCCTCGGCGTTGCCCGACCGGACGGTCTGGTCACCGGTGGCGCCACCGGCCGCCGCCGCGGCGCTGCTGTCCGAACCGAAGCCGCCGAGCAGCACGTTGATGATGCTGCGGTTCATGCCTTTGCACATGATGTAGGACAGGATCGCGCCGGAGGCGCCGACCAGCGAGCCGGTGATGATCAGCGCCAAATTGTGGATGGTGAAGCCGATACCGGCGGCTGCCCAGCCGGAATAGCTGTTCAGCATCGACACCACCACCGGCATATCGGCGCCGCCGATCGGGATGATGATCAGGAAGCCCAGGCCAAGTGCCAGGATCGCGATCAGCCAGAACAGCACCTGGGCGCCGCCTGTCGCGACGAAGCTGACGATCAGCACCAGCAGCAGGATCGCCAGTGCCAGGTTCAGCCAATGCTGCCCCTTGAAGGTGATCGGCGCGCCCTTCATCAGGGCCTGCAACTTGGCGAACGCGATCAGGCTGCCGGAGAAGGTGATGGCACCGATCGCCAGACCGAGCGACATCTCGATCAGGCTTTGGGTATGGATCGCGCCGGGGATGCCGATGGCGAAGGCCTGTGGGGCGTTCAGCGCGGCCGCGCCCACGAACACCGCGGCCAGCCCGACCAGCGAATGGAATGCCGCCACGAGTTGCGGCAGCGCCGTCATCTGGATGCGCCTGGCGACGACGACACCTGTGCTGCCGCCGATCACGATGCCCAACAGAATGAGCAGGTAACCCCAGCCGCTCATGCCATGGTGCAGCAGCGTCGCGATGACCGCCACCGCCATGCCGATCATGCCGAAGCGATTGCCCTGTCGCGACGTCACCGGCGACGACAGGCCACGCAACGCAAGGATGAAAAGGACGGCGGCAACCAGATAGGCGAGGGACGTCAGGCTGGCGGACATCGATTATTGCTTCTTCCTGAACATCGTGAGCATTCGCTGTGTCACCAGGAAGCCGCCGAAGATGTTGACCGACGCCAGGGTGACGGCGATGAAGCCGAACAGCATCGCCCAGCCGGAGGTCGCCAGCCCGGTGGCCAGCATCGCGCCGACGATGATCACCGACGAAATCGCGTTGGTCACCGCCATCAACGGCGAGTGCAGCGCGGGGGTCACGTTCCAGACCACGTAATAGCCGACGAAGCACGCCATCAGAAAAATGGCCAGCAGGAAGATGAACGGGTTGACTTCTGGCGCGACCGCGGTCGACGCGCCGAGGGCGAGCATCTTGGCGTGGTTGGCAAGCTCGAGCGCGTGGCCGGCGAGGCGCGCCGCCTCGTTCGCCACCTGATTGGCCGCCAGTTGATCGGGGTTCATTTGGAACGGTCTCCGGAGGCTCAGGCTGCCTTTTGCGGCAGGAAATTCGGATGAACGACGGCGCCGCCGCGGGTCAGCATGACGCCCTGCACGATGGCATCGGTTTCCGGCAGATTGGGTGCGGCGGTGTCCTTATCCCAAAAGGTCGTCAGGAAGGTCAGCAGGTTGCGGGCGTACAGCGACGAGGCGGCGACAGGAATGCGCCCGGGCCAGTTTTCGAAGCCGAGGATGGTGACGCCGTTGGACATGGTCGTGCATTCGCCGCAGGTCGTGGCGGCGCAATTCCCGCCGGCCTCGGCCGCCAGATCGACGATGACGCTGCCCGCGCGCATGCTATCGACCATCGGCTGGGTGACGATGACCGGCGCCTTGCCGCCCATCACCAGGGCGGTGCAGATGACGACGTCGTGCTTCGCCACCGTCGTCGCCATCAGTTCGGCCTGCTTCTGGCGGAACGAGTCGCTCATTTCGCGGGCGTAGGCACCGGTCTGGCCAGCGGTCTCGGCGTCCTCGACGCCGACGAACGTGCCGCCGAGCGACTTGATCTCCTCCTTTGCCGCCGGACGAACGTCGGTGGCGGAGACGATGGCGCCCAGTCGCCGGGCGGTGGCGATCGCCTGCAGACCGGCGACGCCGGCGCCGATGACGAAGACCCTGGCTGGCGGGACCGTGCCGGCGGCGGTCATCATCATCGGGAAGCCGCGGTGGAACGCGCCGGCGGCTTCGATCACCGCCCGATACCCCGCCAGATTTGCCTGGCTCGACAACACATCCATCGACTGCGCTCGGGTGATGCGCGGCAACAACTCCATTGCCGCGGCATCGATGCCGGCGGCGGCGAGATCAGGCACCATCGCGGGGTCATTGAGGGCACCGCTGACGCACACCAGCAGGGCCCCGCGCCGGATCAACGTTCGTTCCGCGTGAGCGGGGGTCTGCACCGCGAAGACGATGTCGGCGTCATGCATGACACGGGCCGGATCGGTGGCGATCTCGGCTCCGGCGGCGGCGAAATCGGCGTCGGGCATCGATGCCGCGGCCCCTGCCCCGGTTTCCACCGTGACCGTCAGGCCCAGGCCAACCAGCTTCTTGACCGTGTCGGGAGTCACCGCCACGCGGGTTTCAGCGGCTCGCCGTTCCTTCAATACCGCAAGGCGCATGGGTCGGATCCTTCCCGCAAGGGGGAGCGCTCGAGCAGAACGTGCGCCTGTTTCCCCTAAGACTATCGGCTGTGCCTGAATGCACGGTGGGCGCCGCATGTGCAAGAGGCTTGCGAGGTGCCGCGAGACAGGCCGCGTTCAAATACAATTCGCCCCGAAATGGCGCGGGTAAGACGACGAACCCCCTTCTGGCGTTGGCGTGGGTTTCGCGGAGTTACCCACGTCCCGCCGTCCAGGCGCCGTCGATCGGCAGCGCGGACCCGTTGATGTCCTGTCCGTGCGGGCCGCAGAGAAAGGTGATCAGACCGGCGACGTGGTCGTCCTTGACAAACTTGCGGGATGGCTGGCGGACGGCGAGGAAGCTTTCCTCGGCTTGCGCGAAACTGCTGCCGTCGCGCTGCATCTGCTGGCGCAGCCGCCCCTCGATCGCCGGCGTCAGCACGGTGCCAGGGCAGATCGCGTTGCAGGTGATGGCGGTGCGCGCGACCTCCAGCGCGACCGCGCGGGTCAGGCCGATGAGCGCGGTCTTGGTGGTGATGTAGTCGATGCGGTTGACAGTGGCGAACATCCCGTAGATCGAGGCGATGTTGATGATCCGGCCCCAGTTCCTGGCCTTCATTCCCGGCATGGCGAGGCGGATCGCATGGAACGGCGCCGAGAGGTTGACCGCCAGCGCCTCGTCCCACTGGTCAGGCGCGAAGTCCTCGACCGGGGCGAAGTAACGCACCACGGCGTTGTTCACCAGGATGTCGACCCCGCCGTGTTCGCGCTGCGTTGTCCCGATCAGGTCGGCGATCTGCGCGGGCTGGCGCAGGTCCGCGGGATGGTAGCGGGCGCGGATGCCCACTGCCGCGAGGTCCGCCAGACGGGCGTCGATCATTTCGCGGGCCGCGAAGCCGTTCAGGGTGATATCGCAGCCCAACGCGGCGAGCGCCTTCGCGGTGGCGAACCCGATCCCGCCGAGCGATCCGGTGATGAGGGCGGATTTTCCGCTGAGCGTCATTATGCGTTTCCTCCTGTTGTGGGCGGCCGGTATTTGTTTTCTGTACGGAATGTATTGACCGGAGCTCGCTGGGCACCGAAAGTAGCGGGCAATATTGTCTGTCGGCCAGAGGCGATCTGTCGTTCCGAGCTCGCGCGCATCCGAATATTGATTGAACGTCGCGCAGAAACCGAGTTACGCTTGGTCAAATAATTCAGTCCGCGGTCGCGCTGAACCTGCCGGAACATAAAGACCCGGCACATCCAGATCATGCGTCAGCGATCGGCCGTCATTCCGCGCCAGTTCGGCGCCCGCACCGGGAGAACAAGATGCCTAAAGCGGCTGGCGACAAGGCTAAGGCTGCTCCGAAGAAAACCAAGCCGGTTCAGCAACATGATGAGGATCGGCTGGAGGACGAGGAGAAGATCCTGGCCGGACGCGACGACGTCAACTATCCGGCCATGCTGACCAAGGACGTGCCAGGCGGCTAAGCTGCCTGCCGGATCCGTCGGGCAGGTCCGAGCGCACACGACGCCTCCCCGTACGGCTTCACGCATCATTGGCGTGCCAGCGATGGTGTGCTGTTGGACAACCCCCGCACGAAGCGTCCGCGCACGCGCCGTCTGATCCTGCGTCGCGGTGCGTGACTGCACCCGATCCAGGTCAAAGGCGGCGTTTCATACGCGACCCGACGGCTTTTCAACGACGGCCCGCAACAGGAGGTCAGCGATGACCGGTTATGACGCGATCATCATCGGGACGGGACAGGCGGGTCCATCGCTGGCGCGTCGTCTGGCCGCCGCGGGAAACCAGGTCGCGGTGATCGAGCGCGGCCGATTTGGCGGCACCTGCGTCAACACCGGCTGCACGCCGACGAAGGCTTTGGTCGCCAGCGCGTATGCGGCCCACCTGGTTCGGCGGTCCGCCGAGTATGGTGTCACGGTCGGCGGCCCGGTTTCGGTCGACATGAAACAGGTAAACGCACGCAAGGACGCGATCGTGGCGGCCAGCCGCGACGGCGTCGAGGCCGCTTTGCGCCGCACCGAGAACACCACCGTCATCCAGGGTCACGGCCGATTCGTTTCGCCACACGAAGTCACGGTCGGCGATCAGAAGCTTCACGCCGACCGCATCTTCATCAATGTTGGTGCCAGGCCCGCGGTCCCGCCGATCCCGGGACTCGGTGCTGTTCCGTATCTGACCAGCAGCACGATCCTGGATCTCGATCATGTGGCGAAGCACCTGGTGGTGATCGGCGGTAGTTATGTCGGCCTGGAGTTCGCCCAGATCCATCGCCGCTTCGGCAGCGAAGTGACGGTGATCGAGGCGGCGCCGCGGCTGATCGGGCGGGAGGATCCCGAAATTTCCGATGCCGTGCGCCAGATCCTGGAGGCCGAAGGGATCAAGGTTCGCCTGGGCACCAAGACCACCCAGGTCTCAGCCGGCATCGTGGTCGGCCTCGAGGACGCGATGGGTTCCACCACGATCGAGGCCTCGCATGTGTTGCTGGCGACCGGCCGCCAGCCGAACACCGACGATCTGGGCGTCGACAAGGCCGGGATCGAGGTTGATGCCCGCGGCTATATCAAGGTCGACGAGACGCTGTGCACCAGTGCGGCCGGCGTTTGGGCGATCGGCGAGTGCAATGGCCGCGGAGCCTTTACCCACACCGCCTACAATGACTTTGAAATCGTGGCGGACCGCCTGCTGGATGGCGGCGCGCGCACTGTGAGCGACCGGATCACCGCCTACGCGCTGTTTACCGACCCGCCGCTGGGTCGCATCGGCATGAACCAACGTGAGGCGGTAGCGGCGGGACATAGGGTTCTGGTTGGCAGGCTGCCGATGGAGAACGTTTCACGTGCGTATGAAAAAGGCGAGACCCTCGGTCTGATGAAGATCCTGGTTGACGGCGACACCAAGGCGATCCTCGGCGCCGCCATCCTGGGCACCGGCGGCGATGAGGTCGTGCACTGCATCCTGGACTTGATGTACGCCAAGGCGCCTTATACCCTTTTTCAACGGGTCGTGCATATTCATCCGACGGTCGCTGAATTCCTGCCAACCCTGGTCAGCGGACTGAAGGCGCCCTGAGGTCCGCCGGGCGACAGGCAGGGTCGAGTCATTGTGGGTTATTTTGCAACCAAATAACGTTATCCGGCCTGGAAGTCAGCGTGCTGGCCATACCGGCTGATGATACCCCAGCGGGACCGACGGCCGAACCCAGTGAGGGGGCGTTTCCGATAGCTGGACGACAGGCTTAAGGTGGCGCAAGCGGCCAGAGGGCGTCTCGCTGTCCATCGACCAGCGATCAAGCTCCTGGGGGGTAAATTCAGCCGGCACGTCGCGCAGGGCTGCGGCCGGAACCTCACCCAGATCGACGATCCACTTGCCCACCTGGGCCAGCGATATCCGTACCAGCCAGCTGCCGCCCTGCTGCGCGCGCCGTTGCAGCGCGATCATCGCACCAGTCGCCATCAGATAGCCGGTGCAGTAATCGATCGCCGAGACCGGGTAGAACTGCGGACCCGGCGTTTTGCCCGGAACGACTTCGGCTTGTCGGGTGGTGATCCCGCTGACCGTCTGGACAACGGTGTCGAACCCGCGACGCGAAGCCCACGGGCCGGTATGGCCGAACGCACAGAGCGAGACATAGACCAGGCCCGGCCGGAGCGCCGCCAGTTCCGCGGGCGATAGACCCCGGGCACCCAGTGTGCCGGGCCGATAGCCTTGCGAAAACACATCCGCCTGGCGGACCAGACCACGCAGGGTATCGAGATTCCGTTGTTCGCGTAGATCGAGATGAGCGGACAGTTTGCCGTGGCCGGTATCGAACTCCTGATACCCCAGGTTGGGTAGATGTTCGGCGGTGATCTTCAGCACGTCGGCGCCGTGTTCGGCCAGCGTGCGGGCACAGGTTGGGCCGGCAAGAACGCGGGTCATGTCGACCACGCGGATGCCAGACAATGGGCGGTTGCCGGGCGGCAGCGGTTCCGGATCGCTGTCGCCGATGCGCAGGATCTCCATCAATGGCAGCGCGGCGATGGCGGCGGCCTGGGGATGCCTCGACCATTCCGCCTGGGTCCGCACCATGCCGCCGGCGCCCTTGGCGGCGAGGATAGCTTCCTCCAAATCCAGCGCATCCCAATTTTCTATCGCGCACGCAACGGCTTCGCGGTTCTCCGCGCAGCCCAGCACGTTCAATGCCGCGGCGCGATGATTGGGGAAATTGGCGTGGATGTAGCTCCAGCGGTCATTTTTGGCCGGATAGACACCCATGATCGGATTGCGTTCCGCCGAGACATGCCCATCCCCGACCTTGAGGTAGTGGCCGCTACGCAGGGATGCGGTTGCCTGGCGGACGTCAACGCCGATGGTCTGGCGCCGGCCGGTGCGGTGCTGCCACAAATCAGCCGCGGCGAGGCCGGTGGCGGCCAGTGCCGCGGCGCCGGCGGCGGCGATACGAAACGGTGTGGGCAGGATCGGGTCAGCGCCGCCAGAAAACGTCACCGCGTCAGCCTGGCCGGCGGTCCAGCCGGTGGCCGGCAGAATGGAGCGTAGTGCTTGATTGGGCATGGTCGCCATCCCCCGTCTGAAAATGTCCGGCAGGATCATGACAGCGTTCCGCCCGATCGGAAACCTCCAGGCATCCGATCCGGTCAACCGCGGCAGAACAAAAGCCATGCCGGGACGAGGCGCTGAAGACACGCCGCCGGCATCGCCGATCGGGAACGCTCGGACAGTCCCGACCTGCTGGCCAATGTCAACCCGACGTTCAACTGGGTGCGGCTGGCGCAACGCGTGCCGGTGCGGGTGAAGCCGGATGAGGTGCCGGCGGGCGTCGACCTGGTGCTGGGCCGCACCGCGACCGTCACGATCGAGCCTGGAACCGCACCCGGCCACTGATCGGGCCGCGGCTGCCGCTGGGCGGCGTGCGCGGAGGCGGCGACCGGTAGCTCAGATGGCGAGCGGATAGGGATCGCGACCCTTGCCCTCGCTGAAACGGGACAGGCAAAACGGCGCTGGATCGACCACGGTGGACTCGCCAGTCGCCATCTCGGCGACCAGTCGCCCGGCAGCGGGGCCGATGCCGAATCCATGACCGGAAAATCCGGTCGCGATGAAGAAGCCGGGTAGATCGTCGACCCGCGAGATCACCGGGATCGCGTCCGGCGTCGCGTCCATGTAGCCGCCCCAGCTTTCGGCGACGACCATGTCCTTGAACACCGGGAAGGCCGCCTGGATGCTGGTCTTGGCATCGCCCAACACGCGGCTGGACGGCTTGGGGTCCAAGGTGCGGACCTGCTCGAATGGCGATGGCTCGTCCAGCGCCCAACGTCGCCTGGTGGCCAGTTCCGTGAAGAAGCGCTTGCCCAGCCGCAGCGAGGTGCCGCCCGACTGCATGCGGCGCAGCGGCAGGTAGTCCTTGATCAACCGAAACGCATCCGGCACGATATCGAAGATGTTGGCGCCGCGGTTCGATACGTTGTAGCCGCCGTCCAGCCGCTTGCGAAAACCGAAGCCGGTGCCGGCGGCCGATATCTCCGGACCGCCCGGCAGCTTCTCGGTCCGCATCACCGACGCGAGCACCTTGAGCTGCGGCAAGTCGATGCCGAGGTTGCCGCAGAACAGCCGCGACCAGGCGCCCCCGGCCAGCACGACGGACTGACATGCGATGCGACCGTTCTCCGTCACGACGCCCGAGATATGACCACCGGTGCGCTCGATGCCGCGAACGGCGCAGCGCTGCAGGATGGTCGCACCGTTGCGCTGGGCGGCGCTGGCGATGGCGGACGCGCCGGTCTGCGGCTCGCCCTTGCCATCGCTTGGGGTGTGCAGCGCGCCGGCCCAGCTGCGCGAGGCGCCGGGCATCAGCGCCGCGACCTGGGTGCTGTTCAGGATCCTGGTATCCAGCTGGTAGTTTCTCGCATGCTCCATCCACGGCTCGTAGTGATCGAGCTCATCCTGGGTGTCGCAGAGATACATGATCCCGGCCTTGCGATAGCCGGTTTCCACGCCGGTCAGCCGGTTCATGTCGTCCCACAGGCGCAATGCCTCGATGGCCAGCGGCAGCTCGCGCGGGTCACGGCCCATCTTGCGGCACCAGCCCCAGTTACGGCTGGACTGCTCACCGGCGATGTGGCCCTTCTCGCACAGCACCGCGGGAATGCCGCGTTGCGACAGAAACAGCGCGGCGGAGGCGCCGATGATGCCGCCGCCGATGATCACGACGCTGGTGGATACAGGTTGTATATCCTCGGTGTGAACGATATCGACACGCGGTGCCATGCTGTGCTCTCTGGATTTCAATCAGGCGCGCAGATTGGCGCCAGGTTTGAGGTCAGGCGCGCAGGTTCGCGCGCAGGGTGGTGCCGGCGTATTCGGTGCGGAACCTGCCACGACGTTGCAATTCAGGAACCGCGGCGCGGACGAACTGTTCGAAGCTGCCGGGGAACACGGTGGGCGTGATGATGAAACCATCGCAGGCGTCGGCGTCAAACAGGTCCTGCAGATGGTCTGCGACGGTGGCGGGCGAGCCGACGACCTGCGGTGTCAGCTCGCTGATGCCGAACCGTTTGCCGGCCTCGGCCAGCGTCAGGCCCGCGGCCCTGGTGCCCTGCACGATCACATCAAACGAGCCGCGCACGGCCGCATCCAGTTCCAGCTCATCAATGCGCGCGTCCAGCGGGTACCGCGAAAAATCGATGCCGAGGTGCCCCGACATCACCGCCAGCCCGAGGCGTGGGTCCACCAGGTCGTTCATGTAGGCTTGCCGCTCACGCGCGATGGCGTCGGTCTCGCCGATGATCGGGTCGAGCGAAGGCAGGATGAGCAGATCTTCCGGCCGCCGACCGTGTGCTGCGACCCGCGCCTTCATGTCCGCGTAGAACGCCTGCATGTCGGACTTGTCGTGCTGCAGGGTGAAGACCACTTCGGCCCACTTCGCCGCGAAGTCCCGCCCGCGCGGAGACGAGCCGGCCTGCATGATCACCGGGCGGCCCTGCGGCGTGCGCGGCACCGTATTGGGTCCGCGCGTGCTGATCCATTTGCCGACGTAGTTGACGGCGTGCACCTTCGACGCCTCGGCGAAGATGCCGGTTGACTTATCCAGCTTGATCGCATCCGGCTCCCAGCTTTCCCACAGCGCGCAGCAGGCTTCCAGAACCTCTTCCGCGCGATCGTAGCGTTCGTCCTTACCAGGCAGGCTGGTCATGCCGAAATTGCGCGCTTCCTGATCATTCGCCGAGGTCACCACGTTCCAGGCAACGCGGCCGCCGCTGATCATATCCAGCGTGGCGAGCGAGCGGGCCAGGTGGAACGTGTTGAAAAAGCTGGTCGAGATGGTGGCACCGAGGCCGATATGCCGGGTCACGCGGGCCATGACCGCGAGCAGCGGCAGCGGGTCAAGCAGGCCCATCTGGCCACCGCGGCCGATCAAGGTCTCGAAGCTGCCGCCAAGGACCTCGTAGAAGGCCAGGATATCGGCGAAGAAAAGGCTGTCGAAGCAGCCCTGTTCCAGCACCTTTGCCACGTGTTCATAGGAAGCCGGGTCGAGGAAGGCGTTCTCGGTTTCCGGATGGCGCCACATGCCGTGGTGGTGGGATGTCGGCCCCGCCAGCAGGAAAGCCATCAAGTGCATCTTGCGCTGGCTCATTCAGGTCGCCTGCCCACGGTGACTGGAAAGCCTCATCATGCCGGTCGCAACGCCGGCATTCTCATTACGATAGCACGGGGTCGAGGGTTTTCGCTCGGCGATCGCGGTCGATCGCCCCACGCCGCCACTTCGACTCTCGCGCTGATAGCGCGTTGGAAACGAATATGCGATCATGGGTGGCTCGTCATCCGAGATAGGCACGCTGCACCCGCTCATCGTCGAGCAGTTCGCTGCTTCGGCCGCTGAGTATGATGCGGCCGCTCTCCATCACGTAGCCGTAATCAGCAAGACTGAGTGCCAGCAGCGCGTTCTGCTCGACCAGAAGCACCGTCACGCCCTGCTGGTTTATCGTGCGGATGGTCTCGAACACGGATTCCACCATCATCGGCGACAGGCCCATGCTGGGCTCGTCCATCAGCAGCGCGCGCGGGCGGGACATCAGCGCGCGCGCGGTGGCGACCATTTGCTGCTCGCCGCCTGACAGTGTGCCGGCGGTCTGGGTCCAGCGCTCTTTCAGGCGCGGGAACAGTGTGACCATCTTCTCCTTGTCGTCGCTGACGCCGGCGCGATCGCTGCGGGTGAACGCACCCATCTCCAGGTTCTCGCGCACCGACAGCCTGGCAAAGATGCGGCGGCCTTCCGGGACCTGCACGACGCCGATCGCGGCGATCTCATGCGCCTGCATCTTGGTCAGCCGCCGGCCGTCCAGGCGCACCTCGCCGCGGCGCGGATGCAGCAGGCCGCTGACCGTTTTCAGCGTCGTCGACTTGCCCGCGCCGTTGCCGCCGACCAGCGTGACGATCCGGCCTTGCTCGACCGCGATGGTCACACCCTTCAGCGCCTGGATCTTGTCGTAGAAGACGTGGATGTCGTCGATTTCCAGCAGCGCCATGCGTCAGACCTTGGTCTCGGTGTCCGCCAGGCGTTCGGCGGCATGCCGGCGCGCCAGTGTCGGCACACCCTTCTGGCTGCCCAGATAAGCCTCGATCACGGTGGGATCGTTCTGCACCTCGGCCGGCGTGCCTTCGGCGATCTTGACCCCGTGATCCAGCACGCAGACGCGGTCCGACATGGTCATGACCACGCGCATCTGGTGCTCGATCAGGATGATGGTAATACCGTAACTTGCCCGAACCGTTCGGATGAAGTCCATCATCTCGGAGGTCTCGCGTGGGTTCATGCCGGCGGTCGGCTCATCCAGCATCAGCAGCTTCGGCTGGGTGGCCAGCGCGCGTCCGATCTCCAGCCGGCGCTGCTCCCCATAGGCGAGGTTGCGTGCCAGGATGTCGCCGCGCCCGCGCAGACCGACGAACTGCAGCAGCTTGACCGCCTCGTTCTGTGCCTGTGCCTCATCGTCGCGGGTGTGCCTGGTGTTGAGGATGGCACCCCACCAATGCGATTTCAGGTGCAGATGCATGCCCACCAGCAGGTTTTCGATCGCGGTGATGTTCCGGAACAGCCTGATGTTCTGGTAGGTCCGGCTGATCCCGACCGCGGCGACCCGATCGGGAGTGTAGCCGTTCAGGCGTTCGTTGTTGAACAGCACATCGCCCGATGTCGGCGGCTGATTCTGGGTGATGATATTGAACGCCGTGGTCTTGCCGGCACCGTTCGGGCCGATGATGCTGTGGATGGTGTTTGCCTCGATCGCGAGGTCGAGGTCGGCGACGGCGTTCAGTCCGCCGAAGCGCTTGCAGAGCTTTTTCGTGATCAGGACGATGTCACGGGCCATCGCGCTACTCCGCCGCGGCGGCGACGATGTCGTCGTCGCCATGCAGTTCCCGACGGCGGGTGGGCGAGGGCCACAGGCCTTCGGGACGGATCCGCATCATCAGCACCAGCGCCGCGCCGTAGAACAGGTAGCGATACTCGCCGAACTCCCGCAGCAGTTCGGGAAGGCCGATCAGCGCCGCCGCGCCAACCATCACACCGGGCAGGCTGCCCATGCCGCCGACGATGATCAGCGCCAGCGCGTTGATCGAAATCACCAGCTGGAAGCTGGACGGATAGACCGAGGACAGCATCGTCGAGAAGATCGAGCCGGCGAGACCGGCGAACGCGGCGCCCAGCCCATAGGCCAACAGCTTTGCCCGCACCAGGTTGATACCCAGCGCCTGCGCCACGTCCTCGTCATCGCGCAGCGCCATCCACGCCCGCCCCAGTCGGGAATTTTCCAGCCGCCAGGCGAAGTAGGCCGCGATCATGGCGGCGACGAGCGTGAGGTAGAACAGCTGCACCGGCCCGGCGAGTTCATAGCCGAATATCACCGGGCGGGGGATCTGCAGCAGGCCCTGCGCCCCGCCCAGCAACGGCGCGGCGAAGTCAGACAGCACGATCACGCGGACGATTTCGCCCAGGCCCAGGGTGGCGACCGCGAGATAGTCGCCGCGTACGCCCAGCACCGGGATGCCGAACAACACGCCGACGCCGACCGAGCAGAATACGGCGATGGGCATCGCCTCCCAGAACGACAGGGCGGCGAGGGCGTGGGCGTTGTCGCCGGTCAGCAGCGCGGTGACATAGGCGCCGACAGCGAAGAAGGCGACGAAGCCCAGGTCGAGCAGCCCGGCCAAGCCGACCTCCAGATTAAGTCCCATGCCCATCAGGATGTAGAGCCCGACCAGCATCATGACCTGACCGATGTAGGCACCGGCGGCCAGCGGCAGCAGGATCAATCCGAGCAGCACCAAGCCGCCCTTGATCAACTGGCTGCGCTTGCGCTCGGCGGCGGACAGCGTTGCCGGATCGCGGTAGCGAGCCCGCGCGATGGCTGACCACGCCAGCGTCACCGCCACGGCGACGACGAAGACAATCAGCGCGCCCTGCGGCGTCAGGCCCTGCCATGTATAGAGCAGGTCGTTGACGGCGTTGAGCGTGTCGCGCGTCTGCAGCATGATCTGGATCAGTTCCTGGAAGACACCGGCAATGATCACGGCGCTAGATCCGACGATCAGCACGCGGCGGATCAGCCTGGGAGTCAACGTCAGCAGCGCGCCGGCAAGCCCGGTCGCGGCGCCGGCAGCCAGCATCAGCAAACACCCGGTGGGCACGTCCATGCCGAAGGTCAGCATCTGCGAGAGGGCCGGCGACAACGAGATGAACATCCAACGCAACGACACGGCGTCCATAATGATCGGCAGCAGCGCGAGCAGTCCCCCGGCGATCGCGCCGGACAGCAGACCGCGCGTCAGGCGTGTCGCCAAGCGGTCCGGACCGCGCGCCGCCGAGAGCCCGGCTGCGAGACCAATGGCAAGCAGCGTGGCATGACCCAGGCTGATCAGGCCGACGATGATCGCGCGCTGGTGCAGCATCAGCAGCAGACCCACGGCCGCCAGATAAAAACCGATCGCGCCGAACAGCAGACCGGTCATCATGGTGTGGCGAACGGTCGAGGTCGCGTCGTCGGTCTCGGAATCGTGCAGGACGGTGGTGATCGCCGGGTCGGAGACGCTCATGCTCGCTCTTTCACCCCGCGCTCGCCGAACAGGCCGTTGGGGCGGAAGATCAGCACCATGATCAGCAGGGTGAACGCGATCAGATCCCGCAGCTGGTAGGGTGCGGGGATGCCGAACCCGTCGAAGAACAACGACGGGCCGACGGATTCAAACAGACCCAGGAAGAGGCCGCCCACCATTGCCCCGGGCACGCTGCCGATGCCGCCGAGCACGGCGGCGCCAAACGCCTTTACGCCTGGGGTGAAGCCCATGAAGAAGTAGACCTGCTTGAAGACAAAGGCATAGAGCACGCCGGCGATGCCGGCCATCGATCCACCGAGGGTAAAGGTGAAGATAACCACTTTGTTGACGTCGATGCCCGTCAGCGCGGCGGCTTCCTTGTCTTCGGACACCGCCCGGATCGCCGTGCCCATCCTGGTGTGGTTGACGATGGCATAAAGCAACGCCATCGACACGACCGCACAACCGATCACCAGCACGTCGATCTTGGGCACGGTAAAGCCGGCCAGGTGCAAAGAGGCCTGCCGCCAGTGCAGGTCCGGATAGGACTTCACCGAGGAACCGAACAAGCCGCGGAAGGTCTGCTCCAGGAAGAACGATGCGCCGATGGCGCTGATCAACGGCGCCAGGCCGCGGACATGACGGAACGGCCGGTAGGCGATCCGCTCGACCATCAGCGCGATACTGGTGGACACGACAACCGAGACCAGCATCGTGATCAGGATAGCGATGACGGGATCGAGGGCCAGGAAGCCTGAACGATCGAACCCGCTGGCGACGAAGTATCCGGCAAAGGCCCCGGTCATCATGATGTCACCGTGGGCGAAGTTGATCAGCCGCAACACGCCGTAGACCATGGTGTAGCCAAGGGCGATCTGGGCGTAGATGCTGCCGATCGTCACGCCAAACAGAACGAAATCGAACCATTGCGTGACGCCGTAGCGCGATTTGATCAGCGTGCCGATGGTGCCGCCGATGACCACGACCAGCACCAAGATCCGCAGTCCCCATAGCGCGACATCGACGAATGTGATGCGGCGCAGGAACTGTCGCAGGACGCTGGGCGAGCGGACAGAGAGAACTGCCTCACTCATGGGCGGCTCCTGAGGGGTGAAGACCAGACCGAGACCTTGAAGCCGGACGGCCGTTGCCGTGATCGCGACGACAGTGCCTGTACGACGGGGTGGGGGCGTGTATCCGGCGCCGGGTTAGAGCGATATCCCATCGAATTGCTCATGGACATCGCTCTAACTCTTTGTTTGATGGCCTGATTCACCGCTCCGATGATTCCACCTGCGCGGATCATGCTCTACGGGAAGATCTGTTTCGGATTGGTGCCAATCTTGAAGGTCGTCGGATCGGCGTTGATGAACTCGTAGACCGCGGGCTTGAAGGTCGAGCAGTCGCCATGCTGACCGCACTTGATCGGTCCGCTGACACCGTCGAATGACGATGCGAAGGCCGCATCGCGCAGGGCCTTGCGACCGATATAGAGCGAGCCGTCGGGACCCGGCTTGGCGACCTTCTCGATCGCCTTGATGGCGATTTCGGCGGCGTCGTAGGCATTGCCGTGGTAGCCGGAGATCGGGGCTTCACCGAACATTTTGGTGTATTCCGCGACGAGTTTCGGATAGGCCTTGCCCATCGCACTGGGTGACACGTCTGGGTAGCAGATGCGGAAGCCGACGATCGACGGTCCGGCCGCGGAGATGAATTCGGGTGCCATCAGCGAGCCACCACCGATGAGGGTCGTCTTCGCCAGCCCGGGCACGTCCTTGGATTGCCGCAGCAATTGCGCGGCGGCGGCGACAAAGATCGGCATATAGATGGCGTCCGGCTTTTCGGTCGCGATCCGCGTCAACACCGGATGCATGTCGACATCGGTCGGCGCAACCGCCTCGGTCGGCAGCACCTTGCCGCCGAGTGCGGCGAAGTTCTTGGCCATTACCGCGGCCAGTTGCTGCGCATAGGGGCTGCCATCGTGCAGCGGCACCACGCTGCGGGCGCCCAGCTTGGTGTAGATCCAGGTTGCGTCCGCCTTGCCCTGGCCGAGGTCGCTCGGGATGGTGCGCAAGAACCCGTCATAGTCCGGCTTGCGATCCGGCGCGGTCAGCGCTGGCGCGGTCGCCGCGTTGGAAATGTCGGTGAGGCCTGCCTGCCAGAGGATCGGTGCCGCCGGCGTCGCGGCCGAGGAACAGGCCGGACCCAGAATGATCACCATTCTCGGGTTGGCGGCCAGCTTGGTGGCGGCGGTCTGGCCGCCCTCGGCGCTGCAGCCGGTATCCTCGACGATGAAGTTGATCGGGTGCCCGTCAATCTTCTCGCCGTTGTCGGCGAACGCCACTTTCGTTCCGCGCATCGAATCGGTGCCGAGCGCGGTGTCGGGGCCGGAGATGACCCAGTAGCCACCGATCGTTATCGGCGCACCTTTGGGAATTCGGATCACGCCGATCTCGTCGGTCACGCCACCCAGGGTCTGCGCCGCGCTTGCCGATGGGCAGACCGCTAAGGACGACGCGACCATCAAGCCGGCTAGAGCAAACGAGCGCGCCGCCGCGACCGGAAGACGTATCATCTGCATTCCCCCATTTGTCTGTAGCCCGTTGTGTTCCCACGCATCGCCGGGCGATGGCGTTGCGGTGGCGAACGAAGCAAGTCATATGCCACAGCCGCGGGCTTCTCCGCTATGGCGCGCCGCGGTTTGGCGATGCTCCCTGACCGCAGGCGCTACGGGCGCCAGGGCCGCGTCGTCCGGCGCCAGCTGGCGGGTGCGACATGGTGCGGCATCACGGTGGGAAAGTGCCCAGAGTTTAACCAGTCATCGTGGAAGGACTATGCAGCTGCCAACCCAGCAAAGTAGCGACGGCGACATCCTGCATAATCGAGACGTCGTCTTGTGCCAGGCCGAACTGGCCGCGGCCGGCGAAACAAAGCGTCTGGCCGCGTGGAACATGCGTCTGTGACGGCACATCTAGGTCACATTCTGGTCTCAGACCTTGTCGTTTCGGAGCCAATATATACTTAGGTAGCGATTGCTGAGCGTCAGATGGTGTCCCCGGCGCGATTCGAACGCACGGCCCCAAGATTAGGAATCTTGTGCTCTATCCTGCTGAGCTACGGGGACACACCTGCCTTATAGCAGAAAATCGCCGCGGACGAAGCCTGCTTCGTCATCCCCGCGCCGGCCGTCCCTCGATCGGATAGGCTGGGTCATTGTATCCCGGCGTGGACGGATGACCGGGCGAGACCAGGCGATCGACCAAGGCCTCGTCCCCCACATCCAGCCGGCAGGACAACGCGCCGACATAATCGTCCCATTGTTCCTCGGTCCTGGGGCCGGCGATCGCCGCGGTCACCAACCGGTTGTTGAGGACCCAGGCCATGGCGAATTGCCCAGGCGAGACACCCTTGGCCCTGGCATGTTCGGCGATCTCGCTCGCGATGTGCAGGCTTTCGGGGCGCCACTCCGATTCAAGCATTCGCCGATCCTGACGCCCCGCCCGAGTGCCGGCTGGCGGCGGCACATCCGGACGGTATTTTCCTGTCAGCACCCCGCGCGCCAGCGGGCTGTAGGGCACCACACCGAGGCCATAATAGCCGCACGCCGGCAGATGTTCGGTTTCCACTTCGCGGTTCAGCGCGTTGTACAGCGGCTGGCTGGCGACGGGGCGGTCGATCCCGGCGTCGTCACACAGCCGGCAGATCTCGGCGACCCGCCAACTACGGTAGTTGGAAACGCCGAAGTAGCGGATCTTGCCTGCCCCGATCAGGTCGGCCAGCGCACGCACGGTTTCCGCCAAGGGCGTAGTGTGGTCCTCCTTATGCAGATAGAGCACGTCGATTTCCGCCACTTCGAGCCGCCGCAGGCTGGCCTCCACCGCGTGCTGGATGTGGCGGCGGGACAGTCCTCGGGCGTTCGGGTCGCGGCTGCCCTGGGGCCCGGTCGGGTTGGCGCACTTGGTCGCCACCACCCACCAGGACCGATGCTCCCGGATCGCCTGGCCAACCACCTGCTCGGATTTGCCGCCGTTGTAGGCGTCGGCCGAGTCGATGAAATTGACGCCCTGCTCCCTGGCTTTCGCCACGATGCGCTGCGCGGTCGCGTCATCCGTCGCGCCGCCGAACATCATCGTGCCGAGGCACAACGGCGAGACCTTCAGGCCGCTTCGACCAAGTTCGCGATACTGCATGCTTCACCTCCTGTTTGTTCTGTCCACCCTGCACCGGACCGGGTTGAATGCGCCAATGTGGAATAGGCTACCCCTGGACCCGACCTCTGGCCCGCCGACCCTGGCATCGCTGTTCACCAGCTTCGTCAGCATCGGCATGATGAGCGTCGGCGGTGGGCTGGCGGCCTGGACGCGGCGGGAGGTGGTGCAGAAACGCGGCTGGCTGGATGATAAGCAGTTCCTGTCGGGCTATGCGCTGTCGCAGCTTGTACCGGGCGCGACCAACGTCAACCTCGCGGTGTTCATTGGCACCCAGCTGCGCGGCACCGCTGGGGCGGTAGCCTGCTTCTGCGGCCTGACCGCGCTGCCGGTGCTGATCGTCCTGCTGCTTGGCATGCTGTATCTGCACAGCCAGGGAAGCACCGGGGGGCCCTGGATCAGCGGCGCGCTGGGCGGCATGGGCGCGGTCGCGATCGGCCTCAACCTCGGCACCGGCATCCGCCTGGCGCGCCACAACATCAGCGGCGTCATCCCGATCGCCGTGACCACCGCCGTCACGGTGTCCATCGGCATTCTGGGCTTCTCGCTGGTGCATGTTCTGCTGGTCATGATGCCGGTCAGCCTGCTGCTGGCCTGGCTGACCCGACCCCGATGAGCCTGGTTCTGCTGCAACTCATCGGGCTGTTCGCCGGCCTGTCGATGCTGGCGTTCGGCGGCGGCGCCGGCGTCATCCCGGATATGCAGCGTGCCGCGGTCGAGCATTATCGGTGGCTGACCGCGCCGCAGTTTCTGGACATGTTCGCGATCTCCCGCGCGGCGCCGGGGCCGGGATCGCTTATCGTCGTGCTGGTCGGCCTGAAGGCGGCTGGCCTGGCGGGCGCCGCTGTGTCGTTCGCGGCGATGTTCGCGCCGTCCTGCCTCGCCGTCCACGTTGTCGCCCGCTACTGGCAGCAGGCCGCCCGGTCGGCCTGGCGCGCGATGGTCGAGCGCGCCCTGGCGCCGGTCGCGGTCGGCCTGACATTCGCCAGCGGCCTGGCGCTGATGCGCGGCACGGAGCACGGCTGGTTGCCGTGGGCTGTGACAATTGTCAGTACGATTCTGTTCGCGTTGACCCAGATCAACCCGATCGCGCTTTTAGGCGGTGGTGCCTGCGTATTATTGCTTGTTGGGCAATGAGTCCGCGCCGTATAGGACAACTCCGGATTGCCGAGAGCGAAAGATGTCCTTCCCGGTTGGCATTGGTATCGTCACCTATAACCGCAGGGAGATTCTGAGCGAAACAATCGATCAGGTGCGGGCCTACACGCGTGAGCCGGACGCGGTGCTTGTCGTTGCCGATGACGGATCAAGCGACGGCACCCTGGTGATGCTGCGGGAAAAGCAGGTGCCGGTGATCACCGGGGTCAACATGGGGATCGCCTGGAACAAGAACCGTGCCTTGTTCCTGCTGTCCCACATGCTGAACTGCGAGACGGTGATCCTGCTGGAAGACGATACGAGGCCGACTCGGACCGGATGGGAGTCGGAGTGGATGGAGGCCGCTGCTCGTTGGGGCCATGTCAACTTCGCCGCCGCGTGGATGGGCCAACACATCCTGTCGGGCGCGGGAACCGCTGCTGACCCTGCCAGGTCGAGGCAGATCACCGCGCAATGCGCTTCATATTCCAGTACCGCGCTGACTTACGGCGGTTATCTGGATCCCCGCTTCCGAGGTTACGGCCATGAACATGTGGAACATTCCAGGCGGCTGGTCCGGGTTGGATATGGCGGAACGGACGAGCGGCTCAATGGCAAGGACGTGGTGACCTATCATCTGCTCAAGGGCGATCTGACGGTCGTTCACACCCCCAGCTTTCACAACGCCGAACAGGAAGAGCGTAATTTCCAGATCGCGACAGGCATCATGGGACAGCAGGGCTACCGAGCGCCTTGGGGCGAGGATAGCGAGATGCGGCAGTTTCGTTCCGAAACAGAAAGTGCGATGTCGGATGGGGCTGCTCGTTTCCGGCTGACGCCGGCGATGCGTGGCTCGCGGGTGACCCGAAGCCGCCGCGGCATGTTCAGCCGCCTGTTTCACCGCACCTAGGTGGTCATGGCAAAGCTGCCGCGCCGGTCCTCACAGATCGACCCAGACGAGGCGATGCTGGTGCGATCGATGACGGGTTTTTTCGATCCCGATTGGTATCGCGAACAGAACCCCGATGTCGTGGCGGCCGGTCTCGACCCACTTGTGCATTTCATCCGAAACGGCCTGGCGGAGCGGCGAGATCCCAACGGGTTCTTCGATAGCGCCTGGTACAGCGAACACTATCCTGACGTCAGCGTCAGCGGGCTGCATCCCCTGTTGCACTATCTGCGGGCAGGAGCAGCAGAGTTGCGCAATCCGCATCCGAAATTCGACGCCGTCTACTATGCGGATCAGCATCCCGAGTCAGCGGCCAACCCATTGCTATATCACATCCGCACCGGTCGCGCCCGCGGTTTCGCCACCGAGAAAGCGATCGATATCCTGACCTATCTGCCGTCCGCTACGGCTGCGCCGAGGCTGCCGCGCAGGGTCGTGGCGGATGTGGTCATTCCGGTCTACCGCGGCCTGGACGAAACCCGGCGCTGCATTCTCTCGGTCCTGGCTGACACAGGCCAACCGCTTGGGCGGATCATCGTCGTCGATGATCGGTCGCCCGAGCCGGAACTGTCGGCATGGCTTCAGGAGCTGGAGGAAAAGGGGGACATCGTTTTAGTGCGAAACCGACGCAACGTCGGTTTCGTTACTTCAGTCAATCTGGGTATGGAGGCTGCCGGCGACCACGACGTCGTGCTGCTGAACAGCGATACCGAAGTCCCATCCGGATGGCTCGGTCGTCTGGCCGCGCAGGCCTACGCCGGGCCTCGCATCGCGACGGTGTCGCCGTTCTCCAACAACGCAACGATCTGCGGCTACCCCAACAACGAGGGAGGCGCGATGGCGTTCGGGCACGCGCTGGCAGACATCGACGCCATCTGCCGGACAGTCAACACCGGGCGCTGGGTGGATGTGCCGACGACGGTGGGCTTCTGCATGTATATCCGTCGTGCGGCTCTGCGGGCAGCCGGTGTGTTCGATGCCAAACGTTTCACAGTCGGCTATGGCGAAGAGAATGATTTCTGCCTGCGCGCCAGTGGTCTTGGCTGGCGTCACCGTCTCGCATGCGACACGTTTGTCTACCACGAGGGATCGGTGAGCTTCGGCGCCCGGATGGACAAGCTGTCAAAGCGGGCCATGACGCTTATTCTGGAACGATATCCCACGTATCAGCGGGACATTGCTCGTCATGTCGCACTGGACTCGGTGGCCCCGTTTCGTTTCGCGCTGACCGCGGCGCTGTTTCGGCACTCAAAGCTTCCTGTTATCCTGATGGTCGCGCACGAGTTGGGCGGCGGTATCCGGCGCCATATCGACAGCCTGACGGAACGATTTCGCGATCAGGCACGGGTCCTGCTGCTGCAGGCAACCGGACGTGGCGCGGCGCTGTCGGTTCCGGCATTGCCCAACCATCCGGTGCTGACCTTGCCAGCGGACCGCATCGGCGACCTGATCCTGATACTGCGTTCGATGAACCTTTCACGCGTGCATATCCATCACCTGTTGGGCATGGACATCGACATTCACGCGCTGATCCAGCGGCTGGAGGTGCCGTTCGACGTCACCATCCACGACTACCATTTCATCTGTCCGCAGATAAACCTGCTGCCCTGGCGCCACAGCCTTTACTGTGGGGAACCGGACATAGCGGGGTGCAACGCCTGCATCGCCCAGCGCAGTTCCTGCGGCGCGCGTGACATCGTTACATGGAGAGCACAACAGGCGTGGCAGCTGAAGGAGGCCGCAAGGGTCTTTTGCCCCAGTCAGGACGTGCTGTCCCGGTTGGAGCGGCACGGACTGGCGGCGAACGCGATCCTCGCACCGCATGAGGCGGCGGCGGCCGGTCCTTGGCCAACGCATGTGGTGCAGCCCGGTGACGGCAAGATCAGGATCGCGGTGCTGGGGACGCTGGTTGATCACAAGGGCGGCCGGAGCGTGGCATCGGTGGCCGAAATGATCGATCCGAAAACGACGGAGATCCATTTGATCGGCTCAACCGATGGGCCGTTCTCGCAAGCCGCCTTGCAGCGGATGAAGATCACCGGTCGCTATCACGATGCCGATCTGCCGGGTCTGATCGAGACGATCGCGCCGCATCTGATCTGGTTTCCCGCGGTCTGGCCAGAGACCTTCAGCTACACGCTGAGTGCTGCGATCAATGCCGGCATACCCATCGCCGCCACCCGGATCGGCGCTCATGCGGAGCGGCTTGCGGGTCGTCCGTTCACCTGGGTTGTCGATATCGCCACCTCGCCGCCGGAATGGCTAAAGCTGTTCGAGCAAATTCGCGCGGCGCTGCTGAACAATTCCGATCGCGCCGAGCCACCGATACGCCCGGCGATCGAAGATTACTATGCCACGAACTATCTGGCGGCCACCGCGAAGACGGGTCCGCGGGCTGTGAGGGCCGGCGGTTCAAAACCCCGCATCGTCGTGGTGCCGGAGTGCTTCGATATCGGGTTTCCGACGCCATGTGGCTATATCCGGCTGGTGCAACCGCTGTACCACCCGGCCATAGCCAGCGGTTTTGACGTTCGTGTGGCGACAGCCGAGAGGGCCTGCGATCTTACAGCCGACATCGTCGTAACCCAGCGCTTCGCCATACCGGATGCGGCAACGGTCGACCGACTCGCGGCGCATGCGCGTCATACTGGCGCGACGCTGGTATTTGACCTCGATGATGATCTGCTCAACATCCCTCGAACCCACCCTGACGCCTCGGTACTTCGCCCACGCAGCAAGATCGTGCGCCGGATGCTGGATGTCGCGGACGTTGTCTGGCTGTCGACCTCCGGCCTGGCGGAACGTCTACGTTCGCTGCGGCCTGACGCCGCGGTGAGGGTGAACGGGCTGGACGAACGCATCTGGAGAATGCCGACGGCGCCGCTGCAGGATCAACCGGTGCGCATCCTGTGCATGGGAACGACCACGCACGACCGCGACTTCGCGCTGATCGTGCCGGCACTGGTTCGCCTGAAGACAGAGTACGACGATCGGATCGCCATCGATATCGTCGGCATGACCAGCCGGAACGATCTTCCGCGCGGCCTGAACAGAATCGGTCTGCCGCCCAGTGCGACGCGGTCCTACCCCGGGTTCGTCAACTGGCTGACCTCGGCGGAACCCTCGTGGCATATCGGGCTGGCACCATTACTCGACACACCGTTCAATCTCTGCAAATCGCCGATCAAGGCGATGGACTATGCCGCGATGGGCCTGGCGGTGCTGGCGTCCGACACCCCGGCCTATCGCGGCAGCATCGCGGATGGGCCAGCCGGGCAGCTTGTGCCGAATGATCCCGACGCCTGGTATCGCGCGTTGAACTGGATGCTGCGCAACTGGGATGCGCGCCGGACCGCCGCGGCCGGATCACGGAACGCCTTTGCTGCCCACGCCAGCCTTGTCAGTCAGGCAGCGGACAGGCGCGGCGCCTGGTCGGACCTTGTTGCCCCGCGGCGACGCAATGCAGCGGCCTGAGACGTCAGGCTGTCGATGAGCGCGGATATGAGCGATCAAGGTGCGCAGCCGGTAACCGGCCTGATGCGGCAATTCCTTGATCCCGAGTGGTATCTTGCACGGTATCCCGACATAGCTGCCGCCGAACTCGATCCTCTGCTGCATTTCATTCGTTACGGCGCGGCGGAAAAGCGCGATCCGAACAGGTTCTTCGACAGCGCGTGGTATATCGAGCACCATCCGGACGTCGCGGCGAGCGGGCTCAATCCCCTGCTGCATTACCTGCAGGCCGGAGCGGCGGAATTGCGCAACCCGCATCCGCGCTTCGATGCTGCCTACTATGCAGAGCAGCATCCGGCCGCGGCGGCCAATCCGGTGCTGTATCACCTGCAGGTCGGTGCGGCCCGGGGCTATCGGACCGAGAGGTCGATCGACATCCGCGACTATCTGCCATCGCAAAATCCGACGCTGACCATTCCGCGTGGGATCTTCGCCGACATCGTCATCCGGGTTCATCGCGGCCTGAAAAATACCCAACGCTGCATCCGTTCGGTGTTGGCAGACCGGGTCTTCCCGCTGGGCCGGATTATCGTTGTCGATGACCGCTCGCCCGATCCGGACCTGCGCGCTTGGTTGCGACAACGCGCGTCGGACGGCGACCTCCACCTGATCAGCAACCGCCGTGTACTGGGTATCGCGGCGTCGGCGCGGATTGGCATGGACGCCGCGGAAGGTCACGATGTGGTGCTGCTTGACAGCGACACGATCGTTCCGGCGGGCTGGCTGCGTCGGCTCAGCGCCCATGCCCACGCACAGCCCGACATCGCGACGGTTTCACCGTTGTTCGACCACGCGTCGATCAGTGGTCAACCCGAGGACGGAACGGAGGCGCTTTACCGGATCGATCGGATCTGCCAGGCGGCCAACGCCGGACGTTCCGTCAACGTGCCGACACCTTCGGATCATTGCCTGTATATCCGACGGACGGCGTTGCTGAAGGTCGGCGCCTTCGCCAGCAAACCGACAAAGAACGATTTCTGCCAACGCGCGGCGGCGGCCGGTTGGCGGCACCGGCTTGCCTGCGACACGTTCGTCAGCCGACGCCAACCAAGGCTCCCAAAGGACCCGGGCCGGCGGACGGCGTGCGTCACCCCCGCCGCCGCCATCCCGTTCCGGTTCGCCGCGACGGCCGCGCTGTTCAGGGAATTGAAACTGCCGGTCATCCTGATGATCTCACACAGTTTCGGCGGTGGTGTGCGGCGACATATCGGCAGCCTGGTCGAGCGCTATCGGAACCAGGCCCGCGTGCTGCTGCTGCAAGGGACCGAACGGGGTGCCGAATTGTCGGTACCGTCGTCATCACCCGATCCCGTGCTGACGCTGCCATCGGACCGGCTGGACGATCTTCTGGCCGTGCTCCGCTCGATCAACGTGTCCCGGATTCATATTCACCATCTGCTGCAGATGGACATGGACATCCGCGCCCTTATCCACCGACTTGACGTGCCCTTCGATGTCACCGTGCACGACTATCATGCGATCTGTCCGCAGATAAATCTGCTGCGCTGGTCGGAGGGGGTTTACTGCGGCGAACCTGGTCCCGCCGCCTGCAACGCGTGCATCGCCAGTCAGAGTTCGCATGGTGCAAGGGACATCGTCTCCTGGCGGCGCGACCGGGCATGGCAGTTCATGGATGCCGATCGGGTGATTTGTCCAAGCATGGACGTCAAGACGCGGCTGACGCGCCACGGTCTGGAGGAACGCACGCTTGTCGTTCCTCATGAACAACAGACAGAGATCGTATGGAAGACGTGTCTGCCCAAATTCCGCAAGCCGCCGCTGCGGATTGTACTGCTGGGCGTGCTGGCGAACCATAAGGGTGCGCGAACCGTGGCCGAGGTGGCCGAGGTTGCTGTGCCCGGAACGATCGAACTGCATCTGGTCGGCAGCCTGGAAGGCAGCTTTCCGCAAGCGGCTTTGAAGCTGATCAAGGCAACAGGCGAGTACCGCGATCTGGATCTACCGGCGCTGCTGGAACAGATCGATCCGCATGTGTTCTGGTTTCCCTCCTCGGCGGCAGAGACCTACAGCTTCACCCTCAGCACCGCGATCGCGACGGGGCGCCCGATCGTCGCGACCGACCTTGGATCCTTCCCCGAACGTCTTCAGGGACGTCCCAACACCTGGCTGGTGGATCACCGTGCCTCCGCGGGCGATTGGCTCCGCGTCTTCGAGGATGTGCGGACAAGGTTGCGCGATCGGTCCGCTCAGCCGCCGCTGTCGCGCCCGCGCGCGATCTCGGACTTTTACCCGGATCGCTACCTGGCGCCGATCCCGCGGAAGCCGACGGTCAGCCGCAGGCCCAGGGTTGCCATACTGCCAGAACGATACGATGCCGGAGGATTAACCCCCTGTGCCTATATCCGACTGCTGCAACCGCTCGACCACCTTGCCGCCGACGGCTCGTTCGACATCATTTTGGCCGATGCCGAAACAATCTTCAATTGCGAAGCCGACGTCATCGTTACGCAGCGCCATGCGGCTGGCACCGTGGAGACGGCGCACCGCCTCGCGCGACACGCGCAGCGCACCAGCGCCAAACTGCTCTACGATCTGGATGACGATCTGCTGAGCCTCCCCGGTGACCACCCTGATGCTGAGAGACTACGGCCGTTCGCCAAGCTGGTTCAGCTGATGCTGACCCTGGCGGATGCGGTGTGGGTCTCGACGGCGAACCTGGCCGAGCGTCTGGCGACGATCCGACCGGATGCGATCGTGATCGAGAACCGATTGGATGAACGGATCTGGGCACAAGGTCCGGCACCCCTGCCCTTCTGGTCCGATCCCGTCCGCATTCTCTGCATGGGCACCAGCACTCACAACGGCGATTTCGCCATGATCGAGCCGGCGTTGTTGCGGCTGAAAGCCGAGTATGGCCACCGGATCGTCATCGATGTCCTTGGGATGACGAACCGGCACGAGCTTCCCGCGGAACTGAACCGGATCGGGCCATCGACGCATGCGTCGCGCTCCTATCCTGGCTTCGTGAACTGGCTGACGTCGATGCAGCCACGCTGGCATATCGGCCTGGCGCCGCTGCTCGATACGCCGTTCAACCGAAGCAAGTCGCCGATCAAGGCGATGGATTATGCGGCGATGGGCCTGGCCGTGCTGGCATCCGACACGTCAGTCTACCGAGGATCGATCGCTGACGGATCTGCCGGGCAGCTTGTCGCCAACGACCCACGCGCGTGGCATGCCATGCTGGACTGGCAGATCCGCGATCAGGCCTTGCGTGAGTCCCGTGCGGTGCATGCCCATCAGGCGTTCCTTGCCGGTGCGACGTTGGCCAGCCAGGCCGAGGTGCGGCTGGCCGCCTGGAAACGGTTATTGCCGCAGCGCACCTTTAACCGCGGCACCGGCTTGCGGGAGGCTGGGCTTAGGCCAATTATGTCGCATGGTTCAATTGACCCAGCTACCCGAACGAAGCGTCATCGTGGTCGAGGGTGACGACCGGGCGGCGTTCCTCCAGGGCCTGGTATCCAATGACATCGAAGTCGTTCGCCCGGGCCGTGCCGTATGGGCCGCGCTGCTGACGGCGCAGGGAAAATGGCTGGCCGACTTCTTCGTTTACAGCGACGCCGAGACGCTGCTGCTGGACTGTGAAGCCGAACAGGTGCCGACGCTTGTCCAGCGGCTGTCGCGCTACAAGCTGCGTATGAAGGCCGCGCTGCGCGCTGAACCGGCGCTTCATGTCCATGTCGCGTGGGATGGCCGGCCGGACGTCAGTGGGATCATCGCTCCCGAGCCAAGGCTGCCGGACTTCGCCTGGCGCATTCTTACGACCGAACCGCTCGTCGCGAACGCGACGCCGGAGGACTGGGACGCGCATCGTCTGGCGGCCGGGCTGCCGGATGGCTCCAAGGACATGGAGGCGGACCGGAGCGTCCTGCTGGAAGCCGGATTTGACGAACTGAACGGCGTGTCGTGGTCGAAGGGCTGCTACATGGGGCAGGAATTGACCGCGCGGACCAAGTACCGCGGTTTGATCAAGCGGCGGCTGGTGCCGGTGGCGGTTGATGGCGAGCTGCCGCCGCCCGGGACACCCGTGCTGAAGGATGGGCTGGACGTGGGGACGATGCGATCGGGCCGCGGTTCGATCGGTCTGGCGTCGCTGCGTCTGGACGCCATGAACGGCACACTACGCTGCGGCGAAGCGTTAGTGAAACCCGTGGTTCCTGGATGGATGCGGCTGCCGGACAAAGCAACCGCCGGGGCTTAGACTAGAGCTCACGGAACCCGCTCTACCTCATTGTTTGATCGCATGATTCACCGTTCCGGTGATGCCACCTGCTCGGATCATGCTCTAGCCAGTTTAATCCATGGCCGCATGCGCCTCGGCTGGCGCCCCCGCGTTCAGCTTGGGCCGGCGCAGCAGAAGCAACAGCAGCAGCGACGGCAAGGTGGTGAAAATCATCACCCAGTAATCGTCGATATAGGCGACGATCTGCGCCTGCTGGTTGACCATCTGATCCAGCACCGCGGCGCCGTGGCTGTGCATCGGATTCCACGCTCGGCTTACGGCTCCGCCACCTTGCAAGGCTCGATTGAAGGGTGTGACCGATGCGCCGATCGATTCATGCAGCACCTGAGTGTTGCGCGCCAACAGTGCGGATGTGACCGACACGCCGACCGCTGCGCCGATGTTGCGGAACAGGCTGAACAACGAAGCTCCGTCGGTGCGGTACTGCGGCGGCAGCGTCGCGAACGCCAACACCTGCAACGGCAGGAACACGAACCCCAGACCGGCGCCCTGCACGATGATCGTTACGATGATCGTCCATTGCGCCACGTCCGGCGTCCAGCTCGTCATCTCCCACATCGACCAGCCGAGCATCAGGATCCCGCAGGCCATCAGCTTGCGAGGGTCGATCCGGGCCGCTAACCGGCCACCGGTCATCATCGCCGTCATCGTGCCGATACCGCGCGGCGCCATGATCAGGCCGGCGGATTCCACCGGGTAGTTCGCCAGGTTCTGCAACCATGGCGCCATCAACGACGAGCTCGAGACCAGGATTGTCCCGGTCGCGAACATCAGCACCAGCCCAGCGGCGAAGTTACGATCCTTGAACAGCAAGAGCGGAATGAACGGCCTCTTTGCCGTGCCCATGTGCACCAGGAACAGATAGACGCCCAGGCCACCCAGCACGGCCTCGGTAATGACCTCGGTAGAGGTGAACCAGTCCTGGTTCTGCCCCCGGTCGAGCATCATCTGCAGCCCGCCGATCCCCAGCGACAGCACGGCGAAGCCGATCCAGTCGAAGCGCAGATTGAAGTTGCCAAACGACCGCGGCATGAAAAACGTCAGGCCGAGCGTGGCGAGGATGCCGAACGGCAGGTTGATGTAGAAGACGTAGCGCCAGTTGTACATCTCGGTCAGATAGCCACCGAGGGTGGGACCGAGGATCGGACCGACCATGACGCCGATACCCCAGATGGCCATTGCCTTGCCGCGCTGCTCAACCGGGTAGATGTCCATCATCGTCGATTGCGATAACGGCACCAATGCCGCGCCGAAGACGCCCTGCAGCAGGCGGAACACCACCATCTGGGTCAGCGACTGTGCGGCACCGCACATCATGGAGGTGACGGTGAAACCGATCAGACAGGTGATGAACAGATATTTCCGGCCAAACCGCGACGCCAGCCAGCCTACCGGCGCGGTCATGATCGCCGCGGCGGTGATGTAGGATGTCAGGACCCAGGTGATCTCATCATAGGTGGCTGACAGGCTGCCTTGCATATAGGGCAGCGCCACGTTGGCGATTGTCTGATCCAGCGCCTGCATCAGCGTGGCACCGACGGTGCACAGCGTGATGATGGTCCGATGCGGCACCTGGTCCGGCATGATCCGGGCAGGCGCCTCCCCGCTGGCGAGCGGCGCGCCGGCTGGCGAGGCGGCGGCCATCTGCTAGAACAGATCGCGCCAGATTCGGGTATGACCGGTGTCGATGTCGGCGATGACACTCATGCCAGAGCGCAGTTCCGGATCGCCGGCCTTACGCTCGACCTTGATCCGCACCGGGATGCGCTGCACCACCTTGACCCAGTTGCCTGAGGTGTTCTGCGCCGGCAGCACGGAGAACTCCGAACCGCTGTTCGGCGCGATCGCCTGGACCTCACCCTTCCAGGTTCGGCCGGGATAGGTGTCGACCGTCACGTCGACCGGATCGCCCGGCTTCACATGGGTCAACTCGGTCTCCTTGGGGTTGGCCTCGACCCAGATATTGCTGGTCGAAACCAGACCGAAGGCCGCCGTCGCCGCTGCCAGATACATGCCGGGCTGCACCGTCTCCACCTGCGTGACCATGCCGCTGAACGGTGCGTAGATCACGGTATGATCGAGTTGGCGCTTCATCTCGTCCACCCGGGCCTGCGCCTGAAGGTATTCGTTCAGGGTCCTGACGTCGGCATTCGGGTCACCCCCCAGTCGCGCCAACTGCACCGCAGCGGTCACCTTCAGCGCCTCGACCGCCTGTTTGTCGGCCATCAGCAGGAAGCGCGCATTGTCGTAATCGGCCCGGGTGACACCGCCGCTTTTCACCAGGCCGGCGAAGCGCTGGTAATTTGCCTGGTCCGATTCCAGCCGCGCCTGCCGGACATCCACGTCACGCAGCATGCGCTGGTAATCGAGCTTCATCGCGTTCAGCGTCGAGACCATGCCGTCCCGGTTGGCGGTCGCGCCCGCCAGAGCGATCTGGAACGGGCGGGGATCCAGACGCAGCAGCACGTCGCCCTTGTTCACCCGTTGCCCCTCGTGAACGGGCACCGAGGCGACGATGCCGGACACATCGGTGGAAATGACTTCCTTGGCCGCGCGGACATAGGCGTCATCAATCGACACGACGCGGCCTCCGGTCAGCCAGTAATAACCAACGCCGGCGATCACCAGGGCGATACCGCCCAACATCAGGATCGGCCGCAAGAGCGCGCGGCTCATGCGCCGGCGGGTGGGAGCGTCGGTCACCCGATCGGACACCCGGGGCGACTGCCCCGACACCGCGGCCTGCGACATCAGACGGCCTCTCGCGCTTCGGTTTCCACGGGGTCAGCACCCCGGCGCAATGCATGGGCGTCCTGGGTCAGGGTCGCTTTCATCCGCATCAATGCCTCGGTCATGATTTCGATGGAGTCCTCAGTGATGCCCGTGGTCACGATACGCGTCATGTCGGCGCGTTGCTCATCGATCTCATGCAAGACATCGCGCGCCGGCCGAAGCAGATGCAACCGCCAAATCCGCCGGTCGCGGGGATCCGGCCGGCGCTCCACCATGCCACGAGCCTGAAGCCGGTCGATCAGACGGGCGACGGTGATCGGCTCGACTTCCAGCAGTTCGGACAGTTCCTTCTGAGAGATGCCCGGCTGACGCTCCAGCCAGATCAGGATCGCCCATTGCGCCCGGGTCATGCCGTGCGAACGCGCCCGCTTATCCGCTTCGACACGCAGAAGACGAGCAACGTCGTGCAACAGGAACAGCAGGTCGCGGTGAAACTCGTCCAACGGCAGATCCTTCTGGACGCATCCTCGATTGCGCTGACTGGGCGCATTCTTGATTGCGCTGATCATAAGCCGCGTTATAATATAAATGTTAGCGCGGTTGCCATGCGTTCGGTGCAACCCCGCCATCCGTTGGCATAGGATCGCTCGAGGACTCTTATGGGATGATGGGTCGCGGTGGGGCTCGGGTGGCGCATTGGCAGTGTGATGCGGTTCTGGCTCACCCATGCGGTGACCGCCCTGACTGGTCCACGCTTCCCCTAGGGCACCCTGCTCATCACGTGCTCGGGTCATGCCTGATCGGACTGGTCGGCGGGATCACCCTGACGCCGGTGCGGGTAGCGCGCATCCGGACCTTCGCATCTTCCTGATGACCGGGGTGTGCGGTGGGTTCACGACGTTCTCGGCGTTCAGCCTACAGACGCTGGAGTTGATGCAGGCCGGCGAGATCGGAGCAGCGTGTGGCTACGCCACCGGCTCCGTCGTAATGTGTGTCGTGTTTACCTTTGGCGGCTGGCTGCTCGGGCCTCTGATCCTTTACAGCCATCGCGTCCGGCTGGCAGGCTGAGCGGCGCAGCAAGGGGACAGCATGGATCTTATCATCCGCGATGCGCGCGTGTCTGGCGGACCCCCGGTCGATATCGGGATCGCGGGCGGCCGGATTGTCGCCCTTCAAGCAGGGCTTTCGGCTGACTGTCTGCAGTACGATGCCGGTTCACATCTGGCCTGCGCCGGGCTGGTCGAGACCCACATCCACCTGGACAAGACGCGCATCATCGACCGCTGCCCACCCGAGGATGGTCGCAACGCCAACGCCGTTCCGCGGGTGGCCGCCATCAAGCAAAGCTTCACCGAGGCAGACGTCTACCAGCGGGCCAGCGCGACGCTGGAGAACTGCATCAAGCACGGCACGACGCGGATGCGCACCCACGTCGAACTCGATGCCGGCGTCGAGATGCGCAGCTTCAATGCACTGGAACAATTGCGGCGTGACTACGCCTGGGCGATCGACATCGAGCTGTGCGTGTTCCCGCAGGAAGGCTTGACCAACAACCCACGCTCCGACGCATTGCTGGTCGAGGCGCTGAAACGGGGCGCCAGGGTGATCGGCGCGGCGCCGAACTATGACCCTGACAAGAGCGGCCAAATCCACCGCATCTTCGCGCTGGCGCGGGAGTATGACACCGATATCGACATGCACCTGGATTCCGGCAACAGCCCGGCCGACATGGACATCCATCTGGTGTGCGAACTGACGAAGAAATATCGCCTGGGCGGTCGCATCGCTGTCGGTCACGGCTGCAAATACTCGACCTTGCCGCCGCCGGATGTGCGAAAGCTGGCGGCCGAGATCGCCGATGCCGGGGTCGCCGTCACCGTGCTGCCGGCCACCGATCTGTACATGATGGGCCGCGATCAGGACCACAGTGTTCAGCGTGGCGTGGCGGACGCCAACGTGCTGGTGGAGAACGGCGTGAACTGCTCGATTTCCAGCAACAACATTCTCAATCCCTTCACGCCGCTGGGCGACGGCAATCTGATCCGCATCGCCAACATGCAAGCCAACGTCTGCCAGATCGGCGAGGCGCACCGGCTGCGGGAGTGTTTCTCCATGCTGACGGACCGTTCCGCCAGGCTGATGAATTTGCCGGATTACGGCATCGCTGTCGGCAACCCCGCGGACGTGGCGATCTTCGACGCCGATACGCCCGAACAGGCGATCGCCGAGGTCCGCGGGCCTCTGGTGGTCTTCAAGCATGGCGTGCGGACGGTGACCCGGCCGCGCGCGGAGCTGCACAGGCCATGAAGCTATCGGATATCGCGCAGGTTATCCGCAGCAAGAACGCGGGTCCGCGGCGTCTGACGCTGGACATCATGTTCGCCTCGGACGCGGATTATCAGCGCGTCGCACAATCGCCGGCACTGGGCGCTTCGAACATCGGGCGGCTGTATCATGTTCCGGCCGAGCAGGTAACGATCATCCCGTACCCGGTCGGCCGAGCGATCAAGATCGTGATGGCGCGCGGCATCATGGCGGGTGATCCGGGCGATTATGACGTTTACGGCGCGCAACAACATGGGCCACTGCTGGGGATCGAGATATGAGCGCCTCCGCGAGGGCCATCGCTGAACTTAAACACGCGTCCCGCGCACTGCGGCTGCTGGGTGCCTCCGGACAGCTTGGCTACGGTATCCCCGCCGCGTCGTTCAAAGCCGGCATCGAGCGTCGCCCCGATCTTATTGGTTGCGACATGGGTTCGATCGACATCGGTCCGACCTACCTGGGCAACGGCGAGATGGCGACCTCGCCCGAGGCCACGCGTCGCGACCTCCGCCGGGTGCTGAACGCCGCGCGCGGCCTGGACGTGCCGCTGGTGATCGGAACCGCCGGGTCGGCCGGTGCCGGACCTCATCTGGATGCCACGCTGGCGATGTTGCGCGACATCGCCCAGGCGGATGGACTGCGTTTCCGGATGGCCGTGGTGCGCGCCGACGTCGCGCGGCCGGTTCTACTGGATGCGGTTCGGTCCGGGAAAGTGACAAACTTCGACGGCATGCCGGCACTGACCGAAGAAGACGTGACCGAGGCCGCGCATATCGTCGGCCAGATGGGGATGGGACCGTTTCGAAAGGCGCTCGCTTTGGACGTCGACGTGATCGTGGCCGGTCGAGCCTGCGATACGGCGATCTTCGCGTCGCTGCCGGTGGTTTTGGGGTATCCGACCGGGCTGGCCATGCACATGGCCAAAATCATCGAGTGCGGATCGCTGTGTTGCGTCCCCGGTGGCCGGGATCCGATCCTGGCGGAACTGGAGCACGACGGGTTCGTGCTGGAAAGCATGAATCCGGAGCGGCGCGCGACCCCCACCTCGGTCGCCGCGCACAGTCTGTATGAGCAATCTGATCCGTTCACCATGCAGGAGCCCGACGGCACGCTGGATCTGACCCATGCGCGCTATCAGGCTGTTGACGACCGCCGCGCCAGCGTTTCCGGCGCGATTTGGCGCGACTCGACGCATCCGACCATCAAACTGGAAGGCGCGCGCAAGATCGGTGAGCGCGCGGTGTTGTTGTGTGGGTCAGCCGATCCGCGGTTTATCGAGCAGTGCAAGGCGCTGCTGCCGAAGGTGGCCGACCTGGTGCATAGCCTGATCTGCGAAGACCAGCCGATGGACTATACGTTGCGCTTCCGTGTCTATGGCATCGATGGCGTGCGCATGGTGGTGCCGGAGAACGAGTCGCTGCCGAGAGAGATCTTCATCATGGGCGAGTGCATCGCGCCGACCCGTGAGCGCGCTTCGGAAGTGGTACGCACCTGCAAGCAGTACCTGCTGCACTTCGGCTACCCGGGCCGCCTGTCCACGGCCGGCAATATCGCCTTTCCGTTCACCCCGCCGGAGGTTTCGTTGGGGTCTGCCTATCGGTTCAACGTCTACCACCTGCTGCATGTGGAAGATGCCGACGCGCTATTCCCGGTCGAAGTCGAAACGGTCTAAAGGGCTCGACACCGTCGGGCGTGCGTGCGGCGACCCTGCCCCGGCTGCCCTGCTTACAAAGCCGCTGTTCGTGGCGCAGGGCACCCACTGCACATCATCTGCCGTTCTCACTTCATCTGAATGTAGCGATAAGGAAAGAAATCATCTGCCGACTGAGCCACGTCGACATTCTTCTTTGTTGCCCAGACGATCACCTGTTGATGCAGCGGAATCGTCGGCAGATCTTTCTGCAGGATCCTGATCGCCTGATCGATCATCGCCGTCCGCTTCGCCGAGTCCGTCTCCACGCCGATCTTTTCGGTCAGTTCGTCGAGTGCGGGGTTGGAATAGCCACCATTGTTCACCTCGCCGCGTTTGCCGTTGCGCGTATTCAACAGCGTATACAGCACGTTGTGTGCGTCATAGGTCGCCGGCGTCCAGCCCAGCAAGTAAAAGTCGGTATTATAGTTGGGGGCATCGATCTTGTTGAAGAACTTCGACTTCGTTTGTGCATTGAGATCGATCTTGAGGCCGACCCGCGCCAACATAGATACGATCGCGGTGCAGATCTGCTCGTCCATCACGTAACGGTCGTTTGGGCAGTCCATGCCGAGCCGAAAGCCGTTGGGATATCCTGCCTCGGTCAGCAACTGCTTTGCCTTGGCGGGATCGACCTTCGGCCGAACGTCCAGCGCGGCGTTGTAACCGTTGACGCCCGGCCCCCACATCTCCCAGGTCGGATGGCCCAGCCCCAGCATCACGTGACTGACGATCGCCGGCTCGTTGATCGCCAGCCCGATTGCCTGCCGCACGCGCACGTCACGCAGCGGATTCTTCCCCTTGATGTTGGAGCTCGGCAGTTCGTTCCGGCTTAGATCAAAACCCAGAAAGATCGTCCGCAACTCGGGCGTCTGCAGTATCTTCAACCCCTCGGTCTGCTTGATCCGCGCGATATCCTGCGGCGGCACCGAATAGATCATGTCCATTTCGCCTGACAGCAGCGCCGCCACCCGGGTCGGTGCGGACGCGATCACGTTGAACTCGACCCGGTCCACGGTGTGCGCCTGCTTGTCCCACCACGTTGGGTTCTTCTCCACGACCGTCTTCCGATCGGGCTCGCGGGAGACGAGGCTGAACGGCCCGGTTCCCATGGCGTAATGTAAGGCGTAGTTGTCTTCCTTGCCGATCGTCACCGGTTCGGTGGCGTTATGCTTCTCGCACCAGGCCTTGGACATGATCAGCAGGTTGGTCTGCTCCTGCAGGAAGATCGGATCCGGCTGGAACGTTTCGAAGTCGACGGTCAGATCGTCGATCTTTCGGGCTTCCTTCACCGGTGACATCGGTGCGCGCATCGCCGAATCCGGCGCCTGGATCCGCTTCAGGGTGAACACCACGTCGTCCGCGGTGAACGGCGAGCCATCCTGCCACTTCACCCCGGGGCGCAGATGGAAGCGCCACACGGTGGGTGAGGTCTGCTCCCATGACGTGGCCAAGGCCGGTTCCAGCCCGAGATCCCGGTTGCGGCGAACCAACGGCTCATAGATGTTGGACAGGAAGCTCAGCTGCACGGTTTCTTGCCGGGTCGCCGGGTCCATCGCGTTGACATCGCCGTCGTTGGCCCAGCGAAAAGTCGCCGCTCCGGCGGTCGATGCCGTAAAGGGTGACGCCGTCAAAGCGGCCAACAGTGCCACCGCCGGTAGCGGAAAACGTCGCATCACATATGCTCCTGGTGTTCTTGTCAGCTTCAGGCGATCGCAGGAAACTCGTGTCCTGGATCAGAGGTTCGCGCGCCATGGCGAGCTTCTGATCCTGGACACGCGGTCTTTGTTTGCAGTGGCCTGCTTATCCCCGGCATCCGTCGCACGATGCGACGAACTTCGGCAGTAGGACACTAGACTCGCTTGGGCGTGCTGAACAGGGAATGCGCAGATGGCAGTAGAGCCCCGAACCGATATTCTCGGGTTGATCGACGTCCAGCCCACGTTCATGCCTGGCGGCGAGTTGCCGGTCGCGGACGGCGATGCCATTATTCCGATTATAAATCGGCTTTTGCCCCGGTTTTCTCACGCTTTCGCGACGCAGGACTGGCACCCGGCGAACCATAGCTCGTTCGCCAGCGCGCATCATGAGCGCGCACCTTATGATACCCTCGAAATGGGTTACGGCACCCAGGTGCTGTGGCCTGACCATGGCGTGGCCGGCACGCCGTCCGCCGCGATCCATCCTGGGATCGACCAGAGCCGGATCGAGGCCGTGATCCGCAAGGGTTTCCGCCCCGCCCTTGACAGCTATTCAGCGTTTTTTGAGAACGACCGGCGGACGCCGACCGGCCTTGAAGGCTGGCTTCGCCAGCGCGGGTTCACACATCTCTTTCTCTGCGGTCTCGCCACCGATTTCTGCGTGGCTTGGTCAGCCGAGGATGCGGCGCGCCTCGGCTTCCAGGTCACCGTCGTCGAGGACGCCTGTCGCGGCATCGGCCTTCCCGCGCCCGATGGACGCAGCACGATCGATGCCGCGCGCGACAAAATGGCCGGCCTGGGCGTACGGTTCATCAACAGCTCGGATGTCTAGAGCGATATCCATCGCGCTGCTTCATGGACATCGCTCTAACTCCTTGTTTGATCACATGATTCACCGCTCCGGTGCTTCCACCTGCGCGGATAATGCTCTGGAGCCTGATTGCTGCAGGTTGAAGCAATCAGGCTCCAGCTCGCTTTGTTTGAGAGGGCGATTCACGTTTGAGGTCGGTTCAACCTCAAACGATCGCGCTCTAGGTTTCAGCGTGCCAACCAGTCGAAAGTCAGTCGGGCCGGACCGGCGATCCGCCGACCTGCGCCATGGCCGGAACAAGCTCTGCGTCATTATTATGCTGCTGCTATGGCCGTGCTCCCAGCTTTCTGCCGCAGTGCCCTCAGTCACCGGCGTGTGGCTTACTCAGGACCGCGAAGCGGTCATCGCGATCGCACCCTGCGGCGGCTTTGTCTGCGCCCGCATCGTCGGCGTCTTTCTCGACCGCCCGGACGATCCAATGCCGGTGGATCGTCGTGGCGTTTCGCAATGCGACCTGCCGCTGATTACCGATGCAAGGCGGATCCGCCGCAACCTGTGGAAGGGCCACATCAGCGACCCGCGCAACGGCCACATCTATGGCGTGGAGTTGCATCTCGACCCGCACGGGAACCTCGGCCTGCGTGGTTTCCTCGGCGTTCCGCTGCTCGGTCACACCCAGATCTGGACGCACTATCATGGCCAGCTACCCGCTGATTGCCGGATAAGACAATACAGTAGTGCCCCGCCCCGCGAACGTCACAATAACCCGCGTCGTTGAGGACATCGGTTTCGGCAATGAACCTGGCCTATGCCATCCTGGCGCGCGGCGGCGCTGTACTCAGTGCCGACCTTCCAGCCCGACCTCGGTGTTTTTCCTATCCGCGTTCGGCACTGGTCAGTGACGGAAAAAGCATCATCGGAAGCTAGATGGGCGATTGTGTGCCCAAGCGTGACATTCCGCGCTTCATCGCGCCGTAGCAACGTGGCAAACTGCCAGTGCAAAAATTACGTAATGGAACCGTTGGCTTTGAAGAGATCAATCAGGCCTTCCACTGCCTGCCGGACGGCTCGGTCTTGGGTCAGGTCCCTCGACCCTGCGGTTGATACCGGGGTCCGCGGTGCGGCGGTGGGACGTCGTGACGGAACCGGCTCTGTCACAGCCAGCCGGTCGGCCGTATTTCGCCCGGCATGGTCAGGCCGCACAACGGCGGCGCCAGAAGCAGCCGGCTCACGGCTTCCGGCGCGGGACGGCTATCGGCAGCGTCGGCTCACGATGCCGGCGCAGTCCGCCGCCGTGGGATGAGCACGTTCCTGGTCACCGGCGGAGCCGGGTTCATCGGGTCGCATCTGTGCGACGCCTTGATCGCGCGCGGCGACTCAGTTCGGGTGCTGGACGACCTGTCCACCGGTCACCGCTCCAATCTGCCCCGCGCGGCGACACTGATCGAGGGCAGCGTCACCGACCCGACCATCGTCACCCGGGCGATGATAGGCGTCGATGGCTGCTTTCACTTGGCGGCCATCGCATCGGTGGAGAAGGGCATCACCGACTGGCTAGGCACGCACCAGGCGAACCTGACCGGCACGATCACCGTGTTCGACGCGATCCGCCGCCAGGGTAGCCATATTCCTGTCGTCTATGCGTCCTCGGCGGCGGTCTACGGCGATGCCGCCAGCATTCCGATCGCGGAAACCGAGCCGCGCGCACCGCTGTCGGCTTACGGGGCCGATAAGTATGGCTGCGAGCTGCACGCCCGGGTTGCCAGCCACGTTCATGGCATCCCCGCCGTGGGCTTGCGCTTTTTCAATGTTTATGGGCCGCGGCAGGATCCCAAATCGCCCTACTCCGGGGTCATTTCCATCTTCTGCGAGCGTATCACCGCGAATGAGCCGGTAAACGTTTTCGGCGACGGCCAACAGACGCGGGATTTCATCTATGTGACCGATGTGATCGCCGCCCTGCTTGCCAGCCTGGCGCTGCGGCCCGCCGATGCGCCGGTGTTCAACGTCTGCACCGGCGTTCCGACATCGGTGGATGCGCTTGCCCATCTGATTGCTGAACGCGCGGGCAAGCCCATACAGGCGCGGGTCCAACCCGCTCGCGCCGGCGACATCAGGCAGTCCCTTGGGATGTCAACGCGTGCCGATGCCGTTCTGGGTCTGTCGGCAAAGGTGCCGCTGCGCACCGGCCTGGATCATGTCCTGGCGTGGCTGGGCAAGGCCGATCGGTAAGCTCATGAGGGGTCTCATCGTTCCGTTGGTGCTGCCGCCGAGCGGCCTGGTCGGCCTGATCGTGGTCGGTCTGCTGCTGCGCGGCCGGTGGCGGCGTTTCGGCCGCCGGCTGACCTGGGGCGCGCTGATCGCGCTGATACTGCTCGGCATGCCGATCGTGTCCACCAGCATGCTGCTGCCGCTGGAGACAGGTCTGCCAACGGTTCCCCCCGCCGATCATCCGCCTCAGGCGATCGTCGTGCTCGGTGGTGACGTAATCCAAGCGGAACAGGAACCGCTGGGCGTACGGCCGGGCCTGCTGACCCTGGACCGGTTGCGGACCGCGGCGGCATTGCAACGACGCACCGGCCTGCCGATCCTGGTGACGGGCGGAACGGTCGATCCCGACACGACCCCGGTTGGCGTGGTCATGGCGCAGAGCCTGAGGGACGACTTCCAGACGCCGGTCCGCTGGATCGAGCCAAAATCCGCTGACACCTGGGAGAACGCCCGCTTCAGCGCAGCCATCCTGCGCCCCGAAGGCATCACCTCGGTCTATGTCGTCACCCATTCGTGGCACATGCGGCGCGCCTTGCTGGCGTTCCGGGGCACCGGCCTGACGGTCACCGCGGCGCCGACGCCGCTGGATGATCCGATGAAGATCGCCGTCAGCGACTTCGTGCCGCGCGCGGCCGGCTGGCAAACCGGCTACTTCGCGATACACGAATGGATCGGTTATGTCTGGTACAAGCTGCGCTGAGGTCGAGAGCTTCCCGACGATCGCGCTGCTGCCGCGCGAGGCCCTGACCCTGCTTGATGACGCGCCTGGGATCTTCGCGAGCGCCGTGTGGTGGGAGACGGTACTGTCGCACGCCATGCCAACCGGCGCCAAAGCCGCGTTCGTCGTGATCCGGTCGCATGGGCGGATCGTCGCGTTGCTGCCGATGCTGCGGATCGGCGGCCGGCTGATCAGTCTGACGACGCCGTACAGCTGTGAGTACAGACCGCTGTTCGCCGCTGGGGTGGAACCTGCGACGCGGGTCGCCGCGATAGCGGCCTTCGGCCGCCTCTGCCGGTCGTTCGGAACGGTGCGGATCGAGGCGCTGCCAGCGGAATGGAGTGGCCTGGCCGATCTGCAAGCCGGGGTCACTCAGGCCGGACTGCGTGCCTTGCGCTTCGATCATTTCGGCAATTGGTATGAGGATGTCGGCGGCCTCGACTGGTCCGACTACCTGCTCAGCCGGCCCGGAGCGTTGCGGGAAACCATACGGCGCCGGCTGCGTCGCGCCGACAAGCTGGTGGGTGCGGCCTTCGCGCTGTTCACCCGACCGGCCGAGATGGCGCAGGCCGCCAAGGCGTTCGAAGCCGTCTATCGGCGGAGTTGGAAGGAAGCCGAACCCTATCCGACGTTCAATGTCGCGCTGATGCGGGTGATGGCGGTGCAGGGACTGCTGCGGTTAGGCGTGTGGTCGGTGGACGCAGAGCCGGTCGCGGTACAGTTCTGGGTGGTGAAGGACGGCCAGGCCATCGTGCTGAAGCTGGCGCATGATGAGGCGTTCAAGGCGCATTCACCCGGCACGGTCTTGAGCGCGTTGATGTTGCGGCATCTGCTCGATCAGGAGCACGTCGCCATGATCAACTTCGGCCGGGGGGACGACGCCTATAAGCAGGGTTGGGCGTCGCAGCGCCGCCAGCGTATCGGTCTGCTGCTGGCCAATCCCCGCCGCCTGTCGGGGATGGCGGCGCTGCTGCGTCACGCGGCCGGCCGGGCCAGGGCCGGCGCGGTGTAGCCATGCCTGCACCAGTATCGCGCATCAGCGAAGCGCGATACGTGGCTGCTGGTTTGAAGTGGCCGATTCACGCGCCGACTCGTGGCCGCTGCGCGTCTCACGGTTCTCTGCGATCGGGCACCAGGCCGGCGTCAGCGAAACACCCGCAGGCTCCGCTCGATCAGCAAGGGCGGCGACCAAAGCTGTCCGGCGCGTGCCCAGATCTGCCGATGCGCGCCATCGGACAGGCTTCGCTTGTAGCGGCTATCACCGGCCAGGAAGTCATAGACCTGAAGGCCTTGCGTCAGCGCGAGCCGGATCGCCAGGCTATGGCAGGTCAACCCCGGCTTCGCCTGCGGTGCCTGCGGCTCGAAGCTGAAACCGCTCTGGTAGGCCAACATGCGGCTGCGGTAGACGAAGTTATAGAGGATGCCGACGATCGTTTCCTCGCAGGTGACGCGCAGCAGCGCGACCTCCCCGCGCGGGATAGCCTGCGCGATCAGCGCGTGATGGAACCGCCGGAAAAATGGCCGCGCGAAGCTGCCGGGCTTGCCGCGAGCGGTCCATGTCGCCTGATGCAGCACCGCCATCGCATCCAGCATGGCATGCGCCGCCGCCACGCTGTCGGCTCGCTCGACCCGGATCGGCCCGTCGCGCTCGTAATGCCGAGCGGAGCGGCGGATCTGCTGGCGGGTGTTAGCGCTCCGTTCGGCGAGGTAATCCGATCCCGCTCGCCGCAGCGCGGCCAGATCGAGGTCCGGGGACGCCTGGGATCGCCCCACCAGCACCAACCCGGCGACATTTCGGACCGCGGCGAGTTCTCGTTCGCCGACGCCTGAAAGGACCAGATCGTGCCCCCGCACCGCGGCCCGCAGGCAGAGCGTGGTCAACGCTTCCTCGCGCCCCGCCTCCGCCAGCACGCCGTTCTGCTCCACGTGAGGACAGTCGAGTTCCGCGTTGCCGCTTTCCGTCAGGTGAAGCACCGGCGGCCCGATCCAGCGGCGTACTCGGTTGAACAACGCGAGCGCCACGGTGCGGCCGTCGTCGGTGACCTGCACCAGAATGGGATCGGCGAACCGTTCCGCGGCCAGGCACCCGACCCAGGTCCAGCTTTGAAAGAACGAGCCCTGTGCGCGTTGTTCCAGATCCCGCCATCGCACGCCGAGCGCGACGAAGTCCTGCACGGCGGAGAGGCCAACGGCGATCACGGTCTGATCACAGCCGCGCGCCGACCATCATCGTCGCCCCGCCACAGGGCGCCATGGGCGAGAAACATCTCGGCCTGGTCGAAGTCTTGCCGCGCCTTCGCCAGGTTGGCGAGACCGATACGCTGACGACTAGGTCGATCAACCACAGCGGCCGCGAGAGCTTTGGCCAAATCCGCATCGTCCAGCCGGGTCACCAGCGGGGCATTCTCGTCCGCCAGCATCAGGCGCACGTCGCCGACATCGGTGGACACGACCGGCAAGCCGCTGGCCATCGCCTCGATCACCGACAGCGGCATCTGTTCGGTATCGGACGACAGCGCGAAGACGTCGAACCCGGCGTAGAACGGGGCCGGGTCCTGATGATGGCCGGCGAAATGGACCCGGTTCGCCACACCCAACGCGCCGGCGCACGTCTGCAACGCCGCACGCTGCGGCCCATCGCCGACGATGACGAGGCGCCCCGAGGGCAACGTGGCGAAGGCGCGTAGCAGACGCGGGAGGTTCTTCTCCTCACGCAAGGCAGCCACGGTGCCGATGACCGGTTCGGCGCGCCCGCGCTGAGACCCATCGGTCGCGAACCTCGTCAGGTCGACACCGTTCGGGACGTAACGGATGACCTTCGGCGGCAGCTTCCACAGCTCGGTGGCAATGCGCACGAGGTTGCGCGACGGCAGCACGACCGGTGTGCGGCTCAGCACGATGCGCCGCATCCGCACGCGACGGGCGATCTGTGCGTTGCGTTCCTCTGGCCCGAAGCCGTCCACGACATGCAGATGGCGAGCGACCGGCAGGATGTTGGCGATCGCGAACTCGATGGCACCCCAGTTGCAGGTGACCAGGACATCCGGCTGCCAGTGCCGAAGCAGTCGGCGAAACCGCCAGGCGTTCGACAGCATCGCATGCTTGGCGGTCACCACCGTGGGGAACGTGACGTCGAGTTCGGGCCTCAGCCGCTGCCGACAGTCCAGGTTGCCGTCCAGCGCGACCACGATATGGCGGAACGCCAGGCCAAAGTGGTTGGCGATCGCGGCGAAGCGCACCTGCGCGCCACCAACGGCGAAGGTCGGAAAGACGTGCACAACCACCGGGGCCGGGCGGCTGTCGCGCTGCTGTGCGGTTGCCCGTTTCACTTGACTTGCCTCAGGCGCTGCGCCGAAACGATCGGCGATGATCCGGCTTTGGCATACCGCAATTTCTTTCGCCACCGCAATGCTTTGCTGGGCCGCCGCCTGTGGGCCGGCCGCGGGTCGGGATCTGGTGGTTGGCCCTAACCAGCCGCTGAAACTGCCCAGCCAGGCTGCCGCCTTGGCCGCCGATGGCGACGTCATCCGGATCGGTTCAGGAACCTATGCGGACTGCGCGATCTGGAACGCCTCGCGCCTGTTGATCGAGGCGAGCGGGCCGGGCGTGCTGATCGCCGGCAAATCATGCGCCGGCAAGGGCATCTTCATCACGGTTGGCGCCGACATCACGATCAGCGGCATCACCTTCGCCGATGCTTCTGTCGCTTCGCATAATGGCGCGGGTATCCGCGCACTGGGCGCCAACCTTACGGTCGAACGGAGTCGTTTCCTCAACAATGAAAACGGCATCCTGGCGGGCGGCGGTCCGGACAGCGTGCTGCGGATCACCGACAGTGTGTTTATCGGCAATGGCGCGTGCACCGACGCCTGCGCCCACGGCGTCTATGCTGGCACGCCCATCGCACTGCTGACGATCGACCGGTGCGTGTTCCTGAACACCAAGGTGGGCCATCATATCAAGTCGCGGGCCCGCAACACGGTCGTCCGCGACAGCCGGATCGAGGACGGGCCGGATGGCACGGCCAGCTACCTGATCGATATCCCGAACGGTGGCAATGCGCTGATCCAGGGCAACCTGATGGAGAAAGGCGCGCACAGCGACAACCCCGCCGCGGCGATTTCCATCGGCGAAGAAGGGGCCACCAACCCCACCCATGTGCTGATCGTCCGCGACAACATCTTTCACAGTGATGTGCCGGCCCCGACCGCCTTCGTGCGCGACATTTCGACCACGCCGGTGATGCTCACTGACAATACCATCAGCGGCGATGTCCAGCTCGTGACGCCTTGGCCGATGCTGGGGAATGATGCTGGGGCAATGATGCTGGGGAAATAACGCGGCGAGGCTGCTCAATCGCTGTCCGGCGGGATGAGGTTCTGCACGCGCGGCCCGAGCAGTGCGGCGCGCATCGTTTCAGCGGACTTGCTGCGGATGTCATCCCACGCCTGCGGCGTATAGAAAGCGGAGTGCGGGGTAATGATCAGCCGCCCAAGGGTCCACGGCTCGCGCGCCCGATAGGCGCGGATCAGATCTGGCACCGGCTCGACCGGGGGCTCCACCGGCACGACGTCAAGGCCGACGCCGGCCAGGTGGCCGCTTTTCAGCAACGTCGCCAGGGCGTCGATATCGATGATCGGCCCACGCGCGGTGTTCACCACCACCGCTCCCCTAGGCAACAGGGAGAGTTCCTTCAGGCCGAGCAGTCCGCGCGTCTGACGGGTCAGCGGGGTGTGAACGGACAAGATGTCGGTCTGGCGCAGGAGTTCATCCAGCGTCGCGGCGCGCTGAATGCCCAAGCCGAGTTCCGCCCCGTTCGGCAAGTATGGATCGTAGAACAGGACGCGGAAGCCGAACGCCTTGGCCCGCAAGGCAACGGCGGTGGCGATGCGGCCCATGCCAACGATGCCGAAGGTCTGAACCGATGAGCGCCGAACCAGGGGATCATCGATATAGCGCCAGACCGCCGGCGGATCAGCCCGCTGCATTTCGTGGTGCAGCAGCAATCCGCGGCGCAGCGCCAAAGCGAGCGCCATGGCATGATCGGCGACCTCTGTCGTGCCGTAGTCGGGCACGTTCAGGATCATGATCTGGCGTTCCGCGGCTGCGACTCGGTCCAGATTGTCGTAGCCGACGCCCATCCGGCAGATCGCCCGAAGGCGCGGGAAACGCCGCAGATCATTGGCCGTGACCTTGAACCGCAGGATCATGAGCCCGTCGGCGGCGGCGCAATCTTCCTCCGACAGGTCCGCGAGGCTGGTTGACGACCGCGGAAAGATCACCCGGACATCGGGGCCATAGACGCGCCGCTCGACGCTGTCATCGGCGTAGGATTTTTCCGAGTACAGCACGGTGGCGACGGTCATGATGTGGTTTCCTGGATGCCCTTTCCGAACGTCCTATCGCGGGGCCTGGCGGCAGGCAATCGCCCGGCCGCCGCGACGTCGGCGATTACTTGCCTTCGTTCGCCTTCTTGGTCTGGTAATGTCCGATCGCGGCCCCGGTGGCCGCGCCAGCGACCGCATGCCCGCTGCCGACCTCGTGACCGGCGGCGGCGCCGACCGCCGCACCCTTGGCTGTACCGGCCGGCTTCTTGGCGGTGTCACTCGCCGCATGGGCCGCGAAGGCAAAGCCGACAAGCATGGCGGTCAAGATAATGCGTCGCATCGAACTCTCCTGGTTGATGTTAAAGATAACGCGAGGCGGCGGCGGATGTTCCGGCGCGGCCGATGGGTGTTTTCGGCTGTGGCAAATCGGCCCGGTCATCAGATATCTTCGCGCTGACCTGGCAACTGAACGACCGGCTCGGCACGATCATGGGCGGATCCGCGCCGACCAACGCTGATTGGTGTCTCACACGGCAGCGGAACCGCTCGCGGAGACGGCGGGTGCCATGGCGCGCGCGGGCGTGGTGCCAAAGGTTTCGCGGAACGCCGCGCCGAACGCCGATACACTGGCATAGCCGATCGCCTGGGCCACCCTGACCGGCGGAACGCCCTGGGCTATCCGAGCAAGCGCCTCGGTCATCCGCAACTGACGCCGCCACTGCTGGAAGCTCATGCCGGTCTCGGCACGGAACAGCCGAACCAGGGTCCGGACCGAGGCACCGGCGATGGCGGTGAATTCATGCAGATCACGCGGATCGGCCGGGTCGCGGACCAGAGCCGCCGCCACTCGCGCGGATCTGGGGTCTCGGCACGCCGGCAGCGACAGCTTCCTTGTGCCGGCACGGCTGATTTCATGCAGGACCAGCGCCGCCACCAACCGGATCGGGCCGCCGGCGTCCCACACCACAGGCTCTCCACAGACCGTCAATATCAGTTCACGCAGCAGCGGGGAGACCGCGATCGCGGCGGGCGCTGTCGGACCGGCGGTCGCCGCGTCGGCGCGCAAGAACAACGCACGCATCTGCACCGCGCCGTCCATCCGGACCGCATGCGGCAGGCCAGCCGGAACCCATAGTCCGGTGCCGGGGGGAATGGTGAACAAGGCGGTTTCGGTCGCGACCCGCATGACCCCGATCGTGGCGAACAACAGCTGCGCCCGCGGGTGACGATGCGACCCGGTTTCGTGGCCTGATGCATAGTTGTGGGCATAGCCGACCATCGGCCGAGGCGCCTGCTCGAAAGGCTGAAGACGACTTTGGCCGTCTCGCGACAGAACTTGGCCCGACATCGCCATTGCGACAGCCTACATTGCTTCTGCAAGCGAAGGAACCGCCGATCATGACCCCCGCCGGCCGGCAGATCGTGTTCATCAACACGGCGCACACGATCACCCACTACAGCTTGCTGATCCTGCCCACGGCGGTGCTGGCGATGGCTGTCCCGGGCGGCCGGTTCGGCGAGTCCTATGGGCCGATCCTGGCGCTGGCCACGGGAATGTTCGTGCTCTACGGCCTGCTGTCACTGCCGCAGGGCTGGCTGGCGCAACGCGTCGGCCGCAAGGCACTGATGACGGCGTTTTTCCTGGGCACCGGGGGCGGCCTGGTGGCGGCTGGCCTGACCCGTTCGCCGCTCATGCTGGCCGCCGCGCTGGCCGCCACCGGTGCCTTCGCCGCGATCTATCATCCCATCGGCACGACGATGCTGGTCGAGGCGGCCGGCGACAAGCCCGGCCGCTCGATCGGTGTCAACGGGGTCTTCGGCAACCTGGGCGTCGCGTTGGCGCCAGTGGTCACCGCTTTCCTCGCCAGCGAGATCGGCTGGCGCGCCGCCTTCGTGGCGCCTGGCATCCTGTGCATGATCGCCGGGCTGTTCTGGCTGCGCACGCCGGCGGCGCATGTCAGCGCCCACGCCACCTCGCGTCCGTTCCCGGCGATCCCACCGCACCTGGTCCGGCGGGCGGTCCTGGTTCTGATGCTGATCGCGATGTCTTCCGGACTGGTGTTCAACGCCTACACCATCCTGCTGCCGAAGCTGCTGCAGGAGCGGCTTGCCGACAATGCCACCCTGCTGCCGCTGGTGGGTCTCGCCGCCTTTCTGGTGACGCTGTGCGGCGCAGTGACACAGTTCTCGGTCGGCCGGATGATCGATCGCAACACCCTGAAGACCGTCTTCCTGCCGGTGAGCGTGGTCCTGGCGCCGGCGATGCTGGCACTGTCCTTCGCGCAAGGCTGGTTGGTGCTGCCACTGGCTGCCATGGTGGCGGCTTCGATCTTCGGGCAGGTGACCGTGAACGAGACCATGGCTGCCCGCTACATTTCGCCGGCCTTGCGGGCGCGCATCTACTCGGTGCGCTTCTTCGTCGGCTTCCTGGGTGCGGCCGCGGCGGCGCCGGTGGTGTCCGGTCTGTATGAGCGGACCGGCAGTGTCGCCGTGGTCACCACGGTGCTGTCCGCGTTCTCGGTCGTCACCCTGGGCTGCGCGCTGTTCTTCCCGAACCGGCCGGAGGAGTTGGCGCCCGAACTTTGGCTGGCGGCCGCGTCTGAGCGGGCGATGCCGGCGCCGGCGGAGTAGCGGGGCGGATCAGGTTCAGACTGCGCGGATCATTCAAGCCAGCCGCGCGACAGCCGTTCGGGTCAAGCCTGCCGGATCACGCCGACAAAATGCCCGCGGAATTTGAAAACCGCGCCTGGATACGCCACATCTTCGCTCATGATGACCCGCCGTACCCTATTGCTGTCCACTGCCGCGCTGATGCCCCTCACACTGGCAGCCCAAGCAGCGCCTGGCGTTGTTCTATCGGCCCAAGACCACGCCGATATCGCTCGGATCGAGGGCTATTTGAACGCACTCAAATCGCTCAAGGCGCGTTTCATGCAGGTGGCGCAGGATGGCGGCGTATCCCAGGGCACGGTCTGGCTGGAGCGCCCGGGGCGGATGCGGTTCCAGTACGACCCGCCGGCGCCGTTCCTGTTGATCGCGTCGTCCGGTGTGCTGACTTTCCACGACTCGGCGCTGCAGCAAACCAGCAACATACGCCTGAGCCAGACACCACTGGGCATCCTGCTGGCGAAGCATGTCCAACTGTCCGGCGACGTCACCGTAACCGCGATGCAGCACCTGCCCGGCCAGATCCAGCTGACAGTCGTGCGTACCGACAGCCCGGGTGATGGTGCGCTGACCTTGATGTTCGCCGATCCGCCGCTGACCCTGCGGCAATGGACCGTGGTGGACGCCCAGCGGCGGGAGACCCATATTACTCTCTACAATGTCCAGCTCGGCGGCAACTTTGATCCCGATTTGTTTGACCAGATCAGTCCGCCATCGGCGAAGTCCGGCTGATCCGAGGGCTGCATGACGGACATGTGTCACCCGCGATAGAAAGCGCTTCTTTTTGTCGCGAAGCTGAGGGATGATATTTCTTGACATGAGGTCACCGCGCGTCGTCAAGCCATTGATCGGTATCAGCTGCTGCACCAAGCAGTTCGGTTTGTTTGGCATGCCTAATCATGCTGCGTCGGACACCTATGTTCGTGCGACCGACGAAGTCATCGGCGCGGTGCCGGTGCTGCTGCCGGCCAACGGCCCTGCCGCGGATATCGAGACCCTGCTGGACCGGCTGGACGGTATCGTCCTGACCGGCAGCCGGTCGAACGTGCAGCCCACGCTTTACGATGGACCGCCGCATGCCGAGGGAACACCCGAGGACCCGGCTCGCGATGGCTTCACCATGCCGCTGATCCGTGCCGCGGTGGCACGCGGCGTGCCCCTGCTGGCGATTTGCCGCGGCTTTCAAGAGCTGAATGTGGCGCTCGGTGGTTCGCTGCACCAAAGGATCCAGGACCTACCGGACCGGATGGATCACTCGACGCCGATGCAGCCGTCACCGCGCATCCGCCAAGCCAAGGCTCACGCGATCCGGGTTACTCAAGGCGGCTGGCTGCACAAGCTTGCTGGCCAGCCGGAAATCGCGGTCAATTCGCTGCATAACCAAGGCATCGACCAGCTCGCGCCTGGGCTGGTCATTGAAGGCGTCGCGCCGGACGGGCTGATCGAGGCCGTCCGGGTGGTCTCCAGCCAGGCGGGACCGACGATCGGTTATGCCGTCGGAGTACAATGGCATCCGGAATATGATTGGCAGACCGACACACTGTCGCGGGCGATCTTTGAGCAGTTCGGCACGGCGGTCAGAGCCTATGCCGACGCCGCCCGGCTGGGCGGGGTCTCGATCGCCGCGGATTAGAGCATGATCACGCTGAGCGGAACGTTCAAAGCGTGTGAATCATCCGATCAAACAAAGGGACAGAGCATTTTCGGTCTGCACAGTCAGGCTGAAAATTCCCTATCGCGCGATCGAGGTTGAATCAACCGCGGATCTCAATCGTCCCGTCAAATAACGGGATTTAGCGCGTGGTCGCTGCCACCTGAAGCGATCAGGCTAATCTGCCAAACCGCTTTGCCTCTTGTCAGACTGGTGGCTTCGTCCGATGTATCGGCTAGCAGACCGGACCGCCGCAGTCCGGATTACCGAGACACAGGACAGGACAGGTCGCTTCCATGTTCATTGAAACCGAGAGCACCCCCAACCCCGCCACGCTGAAGTTCCTGCCGGGACGTGACGTGATGGGACTTTCCACAGCTGATTTCGCGTCCGCCGTCACGGCTGTGCGCAGCCCGTTGGCGACGGATCTGTTCGCGCTTCCAGGCGTTGGCCGGGTCTTTCTGGGCGGCGACTTCATCACCGTGACGAAGAACGACGAGATGTCGTGGCAGGCGCTGAAGCCGCAGGTACTTGGAGTGATCATGGACCACTTCGTCGCCGGCCGTCCGGTGATCGAAGGCGAGGAGGTCGGGTTCGACGAAGAAGATGTCGATCCTGCCGACCGTGAGGTCGTGGATCAGATCAAGGAACTGATCGACACCCGTGTACGTCCAGCGGTCGCCAGCGATGGTGGCGACATTGTCTTTCGCGGCTACCGCGAAGGCGTGGTTCGCCTGCACATGCAGGGCTCCTGCTCCGGCTGCCCATCCTCCAGCGCCACGCTGAAGCATGGCATCGAGAACATGCTGAAGCACTATGTGCCCGAAGTCGTCGCGGTAGAGCAGGTCGAATTCTGATCAGGGGCCTCGCCCCAGCCCGTTGACGGCGGCGAACGCATCTTCCACGTTGCGTCGCAGCACAAAGTATATGGTGCTGTATGACAGCGATGCTCAGGAGTTGCCCATGACGATCGATGCTACCGGCTTGGCTCTGCTGTTCAAGGAGGCTCGTACCCACAACAAGTGGCGCGACGAGCCGGTCAGCGACGAGAGCCTTCAAGCCTTGTACGATATCACGAAGTTCGGTCCGACCTCTGCCAACAGTTCTCCCGCGCGGTTCGTCTTCATTCGCACCAAGGAAGGCAAGGACAAGCTTGCGCCAGCCTTGTCGGCCGGCAATACGGAAAAGACCATGCAGGCGCCGGTCACCGTGATCGTTGCGTATGATCCGAAGTTCTACGAGAAATTGCCGCAGTTGTTTCCGCACAACCCCGACGCCAGGTCCTGGTTCACGAGCAACGACTCGCTGGCGGCGACCACCGCGTTTCGCAACGGCACGCTGCAGGGCGCCTATCTGATGATCGCCGCGCGGTCATTGGGGCTCGATACCGGTGCGATGTCGGGCTTCGACAACGCAAAGGTCGACGCGGCGTTCTTCGCCGCCAATGGCTGGCGGTCGAACTTCCTGGTCAATCTCGGTCACGGCGACCCGGAGGGTCTGTTCGGCCGTTCGCCCCGCCTGGACTTCGACGAGGCCTGCGTCCTGGCCTGATCAAATCCTTTCGCAGCGGCCGAATGGCGGGATAGCGTCGGCATCATGCGGATCCTCGCGCTCGACTCGGCCGTCTCCAGCTGTTCAGCGACCCTCGTGTTCGACGGCGCGGTGGCGGCTGCGTATCAACAGGACCTTGAACGGGGCCACGCGTCCGTGTTGCCGACGATGGTTCAAGACTGCCTTAACGACACCGCCGCTCAGGCGTCCAACCTGGACCTTATCGCGGTGACGGTCGGGCCGGGCAGCTTTACCGGTATTCGCGGCGGTATCGCTCTGGCGCAGGGCATAGCGGTCGCGGCGGACCGACCGGTGATCGGCGTTACCGTGGGCGAGGCACTGGCCGACTCGCTTCCGCAGCTGGGCGGTCGGATCCTGTGGTGCGTCACGGTCAGCCGGCGCGGCAGGATCTTTCTGGAGGTCGGGGATGACATTTTGTCACTCGCGGTGGCCGAACTTCCGGATCCGGCGGGACCGGTCGCGGTCGCCGGCGGTGCCGCGGATGATATCACGAGCCGCCTCGCCGCGCGGGGAAGCAACGTCATGCTGACCGATGCCCGCTTCCCCGGCGGCCGGCATATCGCGGCCGTGGCTGAGCGGCGTTTTCTGCGGACCATCAGGCCTCTGCCGGCTGAGCCGCTTTATGTCGATGCGCCTCACGCGACGTTGCCGCCCGCGAGAGCGCGATCGTCTGAGGTTGAACCAACCTCAGGCGTGAATCGCCCTCTCAAACAACAGGACTTAGCGCGATCGTCTGAGGTTGAACCAAGCTCGGACGTCGATCGCGCTCTCGAACCACGGCAGCTAGAGCGGGATCGCTTCCACCTGAAGCGATCACGCTCCAAGCCGCCGGCCTGACGGCATGCTGCGTCGCGCCACAGGGGCCGATTGCGCGATCATGGCCGAGATTCATCGCGGGGCGTTCCAGGACCAGGAGGCCTGGAGCCGGGATGTTTTCAGCCTGCAGCTCGCGCTTCCAAATGTTACGGGCCTGCTACATCCCGCGGGAGGAATGATTTTACTTCGGGTCGCAGCTGACGAAGCCGAAATTCTGACTTTGGCGGTGATACCCGACGTCAGGGGGCGGGGGATTGGTGCCGAACTTCTGCGCGATGCTCTCGGTACGGCCGGGGCAATGGATACTCGTGCTGTTTTCCTAGAGGTATCGGTCGCCAACAGCGCTGCCCGTCGACTTTATAGTCGAGCGGGCTTCGTCCAAACCGGCTGTCGGCCGCATTACTATTCGGATGCTTCCGACGCGCTGGTATTGCGGCTTGATCTCTAAAGCACTTCCGGGCTGGCCTATCTGTCTGGCTCATTGCTTGCCGAGCAACTTTATCGGTCAGACTGGTTCGGGCAGACTGGTATTGCCCACATACGCCGGTTTCAGCATGCGAACTTCGGCGTGAACCGCGTTGCTTGAAACCGAAGCCGCTGGTCTGATGCCGAGCGGCGCCCATACCGGTCAAAGTAGGTGTCGACCGGTCTGCTTCAGGATTTGCCGCGACGGATCAACAGACGACTTGCCCCGTCCGCTGTGCTTTCCAACGAAATCACCTCGTGACCCTGTTCGGTGGCGGTCCGCGGGACATTGCGGAGAGGTTCCTCGCCGCTGAGCGTGACCAGAAGCGTTTCGCCCGGCGCCATCTTGTCCAGGGCAAGTCTGGTCCTGACAAACGTCATCGGACAAACGTCTTTTGTAATGTCTAACACCTGAGTTACTTCCCGCATGGTCATCGCGATTTCACTTTATTCAATTTGTTCAGTCGCTGTTGCGAAACACCATACCCGCTTCATATATGGTTCTAGCATAACGACTTGAAAGGTTCCCCCATGGCTGAAAAGCCGGCTGACAACGCCATACTTGGTCTGACTGTCCAAATCGTCTCGGCGCATGCCGCGCATAATGAGCTGGAGCCGGGCTTGTTGCCGAATTTCATTCGTGTCGTGTACGATACTTTGTCGACGATTGGTCAGACTCCGTCCGCGCCCGCGGAAAAGGTCCAGCCGGCGGTCCCGGTTCGTAAATCGGTTTTTCCGGACTACATCATCTGCCTTGAAGACGGCAAACGGTTGAAGATGCTGAAGCGGCATCTGTCCACCTCCTATAACCTTACGCCCGACCAATACCGCGACAAATGGGGTCTGGAAGCGAGCTATCCGATGGTGGCGCCGAAATATGCCGAAAAGCGCTCGAGCCTGGCCAAGCAGATCGGTCTCGGCACCCACCGAACCTCCGGTCGCTGAGCTGTCGCCAGCGCCGATCGAGAGATTAGGGTTCCGCAAGAACGTGGCTTTGGCAGGCGCGGGCTTCCCTGCGGGCTTCCCTGAGACTACCCGGGCATTGTATGCGGTTGGTTCAGATGTCGTCCGCCCCTTGGTGGAGCGGCGGCATGGCGGCAAGGAACCGTATGGAATCGCGTATCGAGCGGCTGTGCATCGAAAGAGGCCTGAAGATGACTGGCCAGCGCAGGGTCGTAGCGCGGGTCCTGTCCGAGGCTGGTGATCATCCGGATGTCGAGGAGCTTTATCGCCGAGCCTCGGCGCTGGATCAGCACATCTCGATCGCCACGGTGTACCGGACGGTGCGGCTGTTCGAGGAACAGGGCATCCTTGAACGGCGCGATTTCGGCGGCGGGCGCGCGCGCTACGAGCCGTCCGAGGATGGCCCGCATTACCACCTGATCGACGTCGATACCGGCAAGGTCATCGAATTCCAGGACCCCGAGCACGAGCAACTGATGCATGCCATCGCGGGGCGTCTTGGATTCGACGTCGTATCGCTGCGGCTCGAACTTTTTGGACGCCGTGTCGCGGCGGCGCCGTCCAGAGGCAGCGAGAAGCCGCGCCAGACAGACACCGCGCCTGACGCGAGCGCTGTCGGCCGCCACCCGCGGCTCCGAGACACGATCAGAGGAGCCAGCCGATGAGGCAGCAGAACGAGGCGGCTGACAGGAGCGGCCATGGCGTGCGGTTTCCTGAGCTTCGTAGCGGCAACCTTGGGGTCCGGATCGCCGCCGGTCAGGCCGAGATCGATGCCGTGCAAGCCCTGCGATACCGGGTGTTCTACCAGGAATTGGGTGCGCGTGCCGATGCCGAGACAATCCGCTCACAGCGCGACCGCGATGTCTACGACACCGTCGCCGACCATCTTCTGGTGGTCGATCACAGCCTGGGCGAAGGCCCGGGAAGTGTCGTCGGCACGTATCGGTTGATCCAGCGCGACGGCGCGCGTCGGATCGGTCATTTCTATTCCTCCGACGAGTATGACCTCGCCCGCATCGAGGCCAATCCCGGCCGCATTCTGGAACTTGGCCGCTCCTGCGTCGACAACGGCTACCGCAGCCGTTCTGTCATGCAGCTGCTGTGGCGTGGCATCGCCGCCTATGTGTTTCTGCACAACATCGAGCTGATGTTCGGTTGCGCCTGCCTGCCCGGGACGGACCCGGACGTTCTCGCATCCGAACTGACCTACCTGTACTATAACCATCTGGCGCCGGTGGCGATCCGCCCACGCGCCCTGCCCCACCGGTATATCGAGATGCGTCGGCTGGATCGCGACGTGATCGACGCCCACGGCGCCTTGATCCGGCTGCCGCCGCTGATCAAAGGATATTTGCGGCTGGGCGGGTTTGTCGGCGACGGCGCTGTCATCGACCCCCAGTTCAACACCACGGACGTTGCCGTCGTGGTGCAGACCGACCTCATGAGCGACAAGTACTACAAGCATTACGAGCGGCAGACGCGGGAGACGCAGGACTGATCGCACTTCCATGGCGCGCCCACTGACCCGTCGGCTGTTCGGATTGCCCGGCGCGCTTGTGGCACTACGCGGATGGCGCGCCGACCTGGTGGCTTTCCTGTGCGGCGGGATCTCGGCCCTGGCGCTTCCGCCGCTGTATGGACTACCTGCCCTGCTGATTGGCGTGCCGGCGCTGCTTTGCCTGATCCGGGGTGCGCGCGGCCCCGCCGTGGCGGCCCGCCGCGGCTGGTGGTTCGGCCTCGGCTTGTACGTCGTTGGTCTGTATTGGCTCACCGATGCGATCCTGTTCGAGGCCGCACGCTTCTGGTGGCTGGTACCGCTGGCGGTGCCGGGCGTCGCTGCCGTGCTGGCGGTGTTCACCGCGGTTCCCGCCGGCCTGGCGCGGTGCGTGCGCCCAGGTTGGCGAGCCGCATTTACCTTGGCCGGCGGCTGGGTGCTGGCAGATCTTGCCCGGCAGTTCGTCGCCACCGGCTTTCCCTGGAATCCGCTAGGCAGCGTGTGGGAGTTTCCAGGCAGACTAGGCGATATCATGATCCAGCCCGCATCCCTGGTTGGGGTGCATGGCCTGACCCTGGCCACGGTACTGCTGGCCGCCACACCGACGCTGGGCTGGAGATGGCGCGGCGGCGGGGCCGTGCTGCTGGTGGTCTGGTGCGGTTTCGGGGTCTTCCGGCTGGACCAACCGATGCCCCCCGCGCCAGACCTGTCGGTGCTGCTGATCCAGGGTAATGTCGCGCAGGGCCAGAAATGGGACCGGGCGCTGATGGTCTCGATTTTCCGTCGCTACCTGGACCTGACGCATGAAGCGGTTGCCGAGATGCACGGACATCCGGCGGTTGTCGTCTGGCCGGAGACCGCGAGTCCGGCGTTGCTGCAAACTGACGCCTCGGCGCGTCAGCTGATCGCCGCGGCCGCGGACGGTGACAGCACGCTGATCGGCGCGGTCCGCTTCGACGACGCGGAGCGGCCCCGCAACAGTTTGTTTGCCCTCGGCGCGAACGGTCAGATCGAGGCGATCTATGACAAATGGCACCTGGTGCCGTTCGGCGAATATCAGCCTGACTGGTTGCCGCCGGCGCTGCAGGTTTTCCCCGGCGACGGCTTCGCGAGTGGCCCCGGACCGCGAACACTGCACATCCCCGGTCTGCCCCCGGTCGGCGCGCTGATCTGCTACGAGGCGATCTTCTCGCATCAGGTGATCAACGAGCGAGACCGACCCGACTGGATGGTCAACGTTACCAACGATGCCTGGTTCGGCAACGCGTCTGGTCCCCGTCAACACCTCGCGGCGGCTCGGCTGCGCGCGGTGGAGGAAGGCCTGCCATTGATGCGCGCGGCAAACACCGGCATATCTGCGGGATTCGATGCCCGCGGGCACGAACTCGGCCGTTTGGAGATGCAGACGACGGGGATCTTGCGGGTCAGGTTGCCTGCGCCGGTCGCGGAACCGCTGTATGCGAAGGCCGGGTTGCTACTTCCTGGCGGTCTGGCAACGCTGGTGTTGCTTTGCGGTTTAAGCGGCCAGCGTCGTCGTCGACCTCCAGGGCCAGCAGGCTAATTTTTAATATCAGTTCACCTATATAGTATCATCCGACACAAAATTTCCCGCGAGTCGACAATTTTGGGTTGCAGACGTTCAGCGAATTCACTAATTTGTATTTCTGGTGCCTTGTTGAAGACCGCCATGGTGCGACAAAACAAGGAAGACGATAGGGTCCGCTCATGGAAAGAGGACGACGGGAAATGGCAGGGGCCGAGCAGGTCGTAGGCAGTGACAGGGAGAGCCGCCCTAGCCCGATCGATGTCCACGTAGGTTCTCGCATCCGTCTCCGCCGCACCTTGCTGGGCATGAGTCAGGAACGTCTGGGCGAATCGATCGGATTGACCTTCCAGCAGGTGCAGAAATACGAGCGCGGGGTCAATCGTGTCGGCGCATCACGTCTGTTCGACCTGTCGCGTGTGCTTGATGTTCCGATCAGTTTTTTCTTCGACGACATGCCCGACAGCCTGGCGGCGAATTTCGGTGGCGTGCCGCATCGCCGGACCAGCAGCCTGTCCGACGCTCAGGATCCGTTTGGCGATGACACACTCAGCCGGCGCGAAACGCTTGAACTGGTCAGAGCCTACTATCGCATCACGGATGCTTCGATTAGAAAGCGGGTGTTCGACCTGATCAAGTCGATGGGTCCGGCCGAACCGTGATCCCAATCGCGCGAGCGAGATCGCCCTGAAGCCTGACGGTTGCACGCGGTCGATCTGGCTCTCATACCCTTGTTTGAAAATCGATTCATGTCCGGGGTGAGTTCAACCTCGGACAATCGCGTTTTTAGGCGTCCGGCGCTCGGACCCGCACCAGGTTCATCGGCCTCATGCTCATGACGACTTCACCGTCTTGATTGAGCACTTCCATAAGTGTCTTGATCAGCCCTCGATCCGGTTTGGTCCGGGAGCGTCGTGCTTCCTGAACCGTTATCTGCACCGTTAGCCGGTCGTCGGGGCGCACCGGTCGGGGCCAGCGCAGTTCATCAATACCGGGCGCCGCCAGCCCATCATGCGGCAGGAAATTGTCGACCACGAGCCGCATGCTTCGGGCAACGGTATGCCAGCCGCTGGCGATCACCTGACCAAACGGTCCTCGAGCCGCCAGATCGCGATCCACGTGCATCATCTGCGGATCGTACTGGCTGGCGAACTGGATGATCTCGCGTTCGGAGACAGCGAATGAGCCGCAGAGATATGTGGCGCCGACGGCGTAGTCCTCGAAGCAGCGATCGGTGGATGGGCTGGTGAAGACGGCGAACATGGATCGTCCCGCTTGGTTGCAGGGCTGCCGGGTACCATGCGATATGCGGCATGACAATCGACGGCGTTGACGCAGGCAGCCTGGTGTTGCGATGCTAACGGATAGTTCCCATCCGTTAGCTGAATCGCACCACCAGAGAGTCGCCGGTGGGCCGACTTGTCCCAACGCTTGCGGGACGCCAGCGTTGGGGTCGAACCACTAGTGCAGACGGCCGCGAACGAGCCGAACGGCAAGAAAGCGCCGCTTGCATGCCGGACCGCGCTCTGATGGCCGACCGCGCATCCGGGTTGCATCCCCTGGCCGGGTTCGACCCATGACCTCTGCCGTCGGTGAAGCCGCCTTTCTCAGAGCCCTCGGCCAGCGGGTGCGCTTGCTGCGGACGCAGCGCGGGATGACCCGGCGGATCCTCGCGATGCAGTCGGCCGTTTCGGAACGTTACATTTCGGCCGTCGAGGCCGGCACCGGAAACGGTTCGGTCCTGCTGCTGCGCAAGCTGGCGCAGGCCTTGAACGTCGATCTTCGCATGCTGCTGGAGGACGAGGGCGAGCGGATCGCGCCGCCCCTCGTCCGGGTGGCCGACCATCGCGATCGCATCGCGCTCATCGGTCTGCGCGGCGCCGGGAAATCCACACTCGGACCGCTTCTGGCGCACCGGCTGGGTATTCCGTTTCTGGAGTTGGACCGTGAGATTGAGCGGGAAGCCGGTCTCGACCTGAGCGAGATCATGGAATTGCACGGCCAGGCCAGATTCCGGCGGCTGGAACACGACGTGCTGGAGCAGCTCATTCAGTCTCATCCCAGAGCAGTGATCGCGGCCGGCGGCGGGATCGTGGCTGAAGCCGCCACGTTCGATCGGTTGCTGGGGGCCTGCCTGACGATCTGGGTAAAAGCCTCGCCCGAGGCGCACATGCAGCGCGTCATCGACCAGGGCGATCTGCGACCGATGCGCGACAACCGACACTCGATGGCCGATCTACGCGCGATCCTGGCGAGCCGGGAGGCGCTCTATGCGCGCGCCGACAGCCAGCTTGAGACGACGGGGCGGGAAATTCAGGACACGTTGGCCAGTCTGCTGGCTGTCGTCGTTGGCTAACGGAAACTTGCCAGGTCGTTCTGTTTGCGCGGTCAGGCCTACGATCTTCAGGCCGACGATCTGATGCACGGCCTGATCCCATGTTGTTCAAGCCGAGGCCTTTGCTGCCAGCATCCGTTCGGCTGCGTCGGTGACCTGCGCCACCGTGATGGCCGCCATGGAGGAGCCCACGACCGCGACGGCATGCCGCCCGGTTGGGCTATAGGTCGCCACGTCGGTCGCGCCGAACAGGCCAATCGTGGGTGCGGCGGCGGCCGCGGCGAGGTGCATCAGCCCGGAATCGTTGCCGATGAACAGGCGCGCGCGTTCCAGGCAGGCGACAACCTGCGGCAGCGTCAGGCGCCCGACCAGGTCGACCCGTTTTGTCAACAGCGCCAGAAGTGGTTCGGCCATTGCCCGTTCTGCTGGACCCGGGCCGCCAAGAATGACCGGTTCCGTGCCCTCATCGGCCAGGCGCCGAAACGCCGCGGCAAAACGATCCGCCGGCCAGATCTTCGGCTGCCAATTCGCGGTCGGCGCCAAGGCGATGATCGCCTGGTTTGCCGGCAACAGGGCCTCGACCGTGCGGCGGTCGGCTTCGCTGGTCCATGCCACCGGCGGCGGCGGCGGCGATAAGCCAAGGATGGCGCCGAGTTGGGCGATCTTCGGCCCCTCAAGACGGCGAAACACTGCCCGCCGGCGGGTTGGTATCAGCCAGGACAGGGCCGAACCGCGGATATCAACCACCAGATCCCAGACATGCCGGGCCACATCAGCCCACAGCGGCAACCAGTGGCGGCCCCAGGGCTGCTTGTGCAGGACGATGGTCCGGTCGCGGTTCGGCATGCAGGTGAACACCCCCTCGGCCACCGGGCCGCAGACCACCGTGATCCTGGCATCCGGAAAGGAGCGTATCAGATGGTCCAGCAGGCCGGTCGACAGAACCGCATCACCGAGCCGGTTGGATGTGACGAACAGAATTCGCATATGCAGCCGGAGTAGCAGGGGTTCGAACCCGCGGCCATCGTTCGGCGGCGTGGCCGACCACCGAAACGGAGGAGACCGATCCATGTCCGAGGAAACCCGCGTCGCTGTCGGCGAAGATTATGCCGACCTCCGCCACTCGGTCCGCCGGATCTGCGCGCAGTATCCCGGCACGTACTGGAGCGATCTCGAGGACAAGGAAGCCTATCCCACCGCGTTCGTCGATGAGCTGACGCGGGCCGGCTTCCTCGCCTCACTGATCCCCGAGGAATACGGCGGCTCCGGCCTGCCGCTGCGGGCGGCCGCGGTCATCCTGGAGGAGATCAACGCCTCCGGCTGCGTCGCCAGCCAGGGGCACGCACAGATGTACATCATGGGAACGCTGCTTCGCCACGGCAGCGAGGCGCAGAAGCGTCGATATCTGCCGGAAATCGCGGCGGGTCGCATTCGTCTGCAGGCGTTCGGCGTCACCGAACCCACCACCGGCTCCGACACCACGCAATTGAAGACGCGGGCCGTGCGTGATGGGGATTCCTACCTGATTTCCGGCCAGAAGGTGTGGACCTCGCGCGCCTTGCATTCGGACATGATGCTGCTGTTGGCGCGCACCACACCGGCCGATCAGGTGAAAAAGCGCAGTGACGGCCTGTCGGTGTTCCTGTTGGACATGCGCGAGAAGAACACCGGCACGGGGCTGGAGGTGCGCCCGATCAAGGCGATGATCAACCACAACACGACCGAGATCTTCTTCGACAATTTCCGCATCCCCGCCGACAGCCTGATCGGCGAGGAGGGCAAGGGATTCCGCTACATTCTGGACGGCATGAACGCCGAACGCATCCTGGTCGCCAGCGAGGCGATCGGCGACGGTCGCTGGTTCGTCGGAAAAGCCACGCAATACGCCAATGACCGGGTGGTGTTTGGTGTGCCGATCGGGAAGAACCAGGCGGTTCAGTTCCCGATCGCGCGTGCCTGGGCCGAACTCGAGGCCGCCGACATGGTATGCCGTCGCGCCGCGGCGTTGTTCGACGACGGTCGTGACTGCGGCACAGATGCGAACATCGCCAAGCTGCTGGCGTCCGAATCAGCCTGGAAGGCGGCCGATACCGCGATGCAGACCTTCGGCGGATTCGGGTTCGCGCGCGAATACGAGATCGAGCGGAAATGGCGAGAAGTACGACTGTATCAAATCGCGCCGATCTCCACCAACCTGATCCTTGGCTACGTCGGCCAGCACGTGCTTGGCATGCCCCGCTCCTATTGAACCTGCACACGCCGGCGCCGGGCGAGACCGAAGCTCCGAAGATGCCTGCGGGGTTCAGGACGCGTGGCATGGAGGCGGCATGGGCCTGTCATGACATGTCGTTCACGATGGTTTCCGTGCCGGACCGGACACCGCCGAAGAGACCATCGCCGCCGGTTGACATTCGAAAAAGTTGACCACCAGCGCCGACGCGGCCGCTTGCGCGGCGTCAGAGAACCGCTCAGGGTGAGGCTGAGGTTCAAGTGTTCAAGACAACGGCCGAACGGCCAAACGACCCGATCGGGCAGCTGATCGACCGCTTTTAAGGCGGCGGCAGCGGCGGCCAGGTCAATGCCGCGTCAGCATTTGAACCGTCACCGGAAGGGGATTGGCAAATGCGTGGCATTGTTCGGCGTGATCTACTGAAAGCATCGGTTGGCCTGGCAGCGGCATCAGCCTTGGCACGCCCCGCCATTGCAAGCGGCCAGACGTTGTCCATTTGGTGGAACCAGGGCTTCTACCCCGCCGAGGACGCAGCGTTCCACGCCCTGATCGCGGCCTGGGAGAAAACCAGCGGCAACAAGGTCAATCTGACGCTGCTGCCGTCACAGGCGCTGAACGAGAAGATCATCTCGGCGCTGACCAGCGGCGAGGTGCCGGACCTGATGTATGCGGACAATGCACCGGGCCAGATCATCCCACAGAACGCCTGGCACGGCAAACTGGTCGACGTCGGCGATGTGGTTGAGGTCCAAAAGAACGAGTTCAGCGCGACCGCCATCCAGTCATCGCAGTTCTATAACGCAGTCGAAAAGAAGCGCGGGTTCTACGGCGTTCCGTTCAAGGGCGCCTCACTCAATCTGCCGATCTGGAAATCGCTGATCGAGAAGGCCGGCTACAAGGTTTCCGACCTGCCGAAGACCTGGGATGCCTTCTTCGATTTCTTCGAGCCGATCCAGGCCAAGCTGCGTGCGCAGCGCATGCGCCACACCTACGGCCTGGGCTACACGCTGTCGACCAACGGCGACGATCCCAACAACCTGTTCAACCAGTTCCTGGTCGCCTATGGCGGCGGCGGCATCGTCTCGCCGGACGGCAAGTTGATGACCAAGGACGCGAAGGTGCGCGAGGCGGTGATGACCACCCTGACCCGCCTGACGGACCCGTTCAAGAAGGGTTTCGTGCCACCGAGCGCACTGAACTGGGGCGATCCGGACAACAACAATGCGTTCCATTCCAAAGAAGTGGTGATGACGCCGAACGACACGATCTCGATCTCGGTCGCGGTGATGGACAACAAGAAGGAGTATTACGACGAGATCATGAGCGCCCCGCTGCCGATGGACAACGCGGGCAAGCCGGTGCCGGCGCTGCTGGGGGTGGAGCTTGGGTTCATCCCCAAGGGTGCGAAGAACATCGAGGCGGCGAAGGACTTCCTGCGCTACATGACGCAACCGAAGCAGCTCAATTCCTACCTGAAGGAAGCCAAGGGCCGTTGGCTGCCGGTGATGCCGTCGTTCGTGCACTCGGATCCCTACTGGCTCGACCCAAAGGACCAGCATCGTTCGGTGGCGGTGCGCCAAGGCCTGCTGGGGCCGACGCAGAGCTGGTTCTTCGTGTCAAACCCGGCCTATGCGCAGGTGAATTCGGAGCATGTCTTCGCGGTGGCGAGCTCTGACGTGATCAACGGCATGACGCCGGACAAGGCTACCGACAAGGCGTTTGCTCGGATCGAGGACATATTCTCGAAGTATCAGATCGGCAACCAAACCTGAGGAGCGGTCATGGACGGGATCAACGCCGCCTCGGCCGACGTCGCCGCCATCAGTCCGGTGCGGCTTCGCGCCGCGACGAGGCGGCGCTTCTGGGGCGGCGGGCTGCAAGGGTCGGACAGCAACTGGGCGCTTGCCTTCCTGGTCCCCTACGTGGCGATCTTCCTGCTGTTCGTTATCTACCCGGTCGGGTATGGCCTATATCTGGGGTCCAATCCGGTCAGCTATCGAGAGCTGTTCGCCGACCCGATCTATCTGAAGACCGTGGTCAATACGCTGATCTACCTGGCAATCGGGGTAAACCTGCACTTGTTCGGCGCGCTGATGCTGTCCGGCTTCTTTACCCGCAAGAACTGGCGGGTGCGGTCGCTGCTGCTGGTCTTCATCCTGCCCTGGGCGGTGCCGGCGATCCCGACCTTCATCGCCTTCCACTGGATGCTGAACGGCGAGTGGGGGTTCATCAACAATGTCCTGTATGACATCGCCGGCATCAACGGCCCATCCTGGCTGAACTATCGCTGGCTGGCGCTGGGCTCGTCCCTTGTCGCCTATATCTGGAAGTGGATGCCGTTCTGGACGGTGATCTTCCTGGCCGGGCGGATGGCGATCCCGCAGGAGCTTTATGAATCCGCCGCGGTGGATGGCGCGGTCGGATTGAAACGGTTTACCAACGTCACCTTCCCGCTGCTGGCCAACCTTTACCTGATCTGCACGCTGCTCTCGACGATCTGGACCCTGGGCGACTTCAACACGATCTACTTCGTTACCGGCGGCGGTCCCTCGTTGTCGACCCATGTGCTCGCCACGCTGGGCATCCGCGATGCGTTCGAGGTGGACAACCCACAGCTTGGCATGGCGGCGGTGCTGTCGGCGCTGCCGCTGCTGATCCCGCTGGTGATCGTCCTCATGCGCAAGCTGGCCAAGACCGAGGTGCAGCTATGAGCACCACGACGGCGGACCGGCTGCCGGCGGCGCGGCGGCGTCCGGCTCGCCGCTCGACCCGGCGGCGGCCGTGGCGGCGTCCGATCGCTCTGGCGGTGGAACTGTTTATCTGCGTGGTGATCCTGATCTGGACCTTGACGCCGCTCTACAGCATGGTGGCGGTGGCGTTGGAGCACAACGACAGCATCTTCAGCGGCGACCTGTGGCCCGCCAGTCCGACGCTGGCCGGCTTCTGGACCGTGCTAACCGAGAATTACTGGTATGTCGCCAAGTTCTGGCACGAAATGGGCAACAGCCTGATGATCGGTGCCGCTACGGCGGCGCTGACGCTTGGGATCGGCACGCTGACCAGTTTCGTCCTCGGCCGCATGCGGCTGCGCTACAGCTGGGTGGTCAGCAACGCCGCGCTGCTGACCTATGTCATTCCGATGTCGTTCCTGGCGATCCCGTTCTACCGGGTGATGCAGACATATGGCCTGTCGGACAACCTCTGGGCGGTGATTTTCGTCGAGGTCACGTTCGCCACGCCGTACGCGATCTTCATCTTTCAGCAATACGGCACGAGTATTCCCATCGAGCTGGACGAGGCGGCGCGGATCGACGGCGCCTCGCCGCTGGCGATCTATTGGCGGGTGTATCTACCGCTGATGAAGCCGGCGATGGTCGCGGTGGGCACCTACGCGCTGCTGCTGGCCTGGAACGAGTATCTCTACATGTTTCTGCTGCTGTCTTCCCAGCACAACATGACGGTGCCGGTCGCCCTCGGCCAGTTCCTCAACAGCGACGAGGCGCCGTGGAACCTGTTGATGGCGACGGCGATCATCTACGCCCTGCCACCGATCGTGATCTATTACGCTTTCCGCAAGCACATGAGCGGGGGACTGACCATGGGGGGCGTGAAAGGATAGGGGGGCGTCAAAGGATAGGCCATCGCATCGATTGGCGTAGTCAAAGACCGCGGGGCGGTGTATCCGAACCTCGCAGAAGCCTTAGCCAACGGTGATTGATGTGCCTGAATCGTCGGCAGCGGCCGGTCACCCGGCTTGACGCCCGCTGCCCGTATCGCCGCCGCGATCGATCTGCTGGAGGTCGTCGAGGGCGCGCCCAAGCGCCCGGCGGACGCGGTGGCAAACGACTTCTTCCGCTCGCGCCGCTATATCGGCTCCGGCGACCGGCGCGCCGTCGCCGACCGGGTCTGGCGCATCTTGCGCGAACGCCGGCGCCTGGATTGGTGGCTTGGCGAGGCGCCACGATCACCGCGGTTGCTGGTCGCGGCGTCCCTGTTGTTGGAAGGCTGGACCGGGGCGGGCGTGCAGCAGGCTTTTTCCGGCGGGCAATATGCCGCCGCGCCGTTGGATCGGGCGGAAGCCAGGGTCCTGACCAAGATCGAGGGACACACGATCGAGCATCCCGCCATGTCCGAGGCGGTACGGCTGGAGGTCCCCGAATGGCTGCTGCCGCGGCTGACCGCTCGTTTTGGTCACGCACTGTCTGCTGAAATGTCCGCCTTGTCCCAGCCGGCCGCGCTCGATCTGCGGGTCAACCTGCTGAAGGCCGACCGGGAGCAGGCGCGGGCGGCGCTCGCGGCCGAGGGCTGGGACGCGGCACCGACCCGGCTGTCACCCTGGGGCCTGCGAATCGAAGGCCGGCGCCCGGTCGCCAATGGTCCGGCGTTCCAGTCCGGCCTGGTGGAGATCCAGGACGAAGGCAGCCAGCTTGTCGCCGCCATGGTGGGTGCGTTGCCTGGCATGCGAGTTGTCGACTGGTGCGCCGGCGCCGGCGGGAAAACCCTGGCACTGGCGGGGGCGATGGCGAACCGTGGCCAGATCATCGCCTGCGATGTGTCCGCGGCCCGCCTGGATGGTGCGGTGCGCCGCCTGCGCCGCGCCGGCGCGCACAACGTCGAACGCCATCTGGTGGAACCGGGCGACAAGTGGGTCAAGCGCCGCGCCGGTTCGTTTCACCGGGTATTGGTCGATGCACCCTGCTCCGGCACGGGCACCTGGCGCCGCAACCCGGACGCCCGCCTGCGGTTAAAGCAGAGCGACCTTGCCGAATTGGTTCCCAAGCAAGCGAGCATCCTAAACGCGGCGCAAAGTCTGGTTCGCCCCGGGGGGCGATTGGTCTACGCTACGTGCTCACTTCTCGAAGAGGAAAACGAGGCTCAGGTGACCAGCTTCCTGCTTCGCCATCCCGGGTTTGCCGTTGTCCCGCTGGCACAGGCCTGGCCGCTTGACCAGCCGCTGCCGAACGCCGGTGACTACTTGTCATTGACCCCTGCCCGACACGCCACCGACGGTTTCTTCACGGCTGTGCTGGAGCGCACGGTGTGATTTCGTTGCGTAAAGCGCGTGTCGCCGATGCGATTGCCATCGGCGCGGTCCATGTCGCCGCATGGCGCAGTACCTATCCGGGGATACTTCCGGACACCTTTCTGGCAAAGATGTCGGTGTCGCGTCAGGCGGCCTTCTACGATGCGGCGATCCGCGGCGGCACGGGCGTGACCGTGGCGACAGCGTCAGGGGTCGATGTGCCGGTTGGCAGCGGTCCGCGGATCATCGGCTTCACCACCGCCGGCCGCGCGCGGCAGGTCGACGTCGCCGGAAAGCGCCTGGCCGAGGGCGAGGTCGAAACGCTCTACGTCCTGGATGATTGGCGCGAACGCGGCGTCGGACGCAGGCTGATGCGGGCCGCGGCGGGGCATCTGGTGGATATGGGCTGCAAATCCGCCTTTCTTTGGGTGCTGCGCGACAATCCAAGTCGCTGGTTCTACCAGCGGCTTGGTGGCAGGTCGGTGGCTGAGCAGACGATCCAGATCGCCGGACAGACCGTCGCGCAGACCGCGTTCGTCTGGGACCCGATCGAGCGCCTGCTGGCTGCCTCGCCGCAGGCCTCTTAAAGCCCAAATAAAGACCTGGCGTTTCCCCCGGCGATCGCTGCCCTGTCGGTGTCACTGAAGGCCGTGACCGACGCGACATGTCCGATCGGGTCGTACTCCCCCATGTCGTAGGGATAGTCGGTTCCCAGCAGGATCTTTTCAACACCGAACAGGCTGACCAACGCGTACAGTTGGTCCGGTGTGAAAACGATCGCGTCGAGGTAAATCTTCTTCAAGTAATGGCTGGGCGGCTTGGGCAAGTGGCCATGGGCATCGCTCCGCGCGCCCCAGGCATGGTCGATCCGGCCTGAGTAAGCCGGCAAATACCCACCGCCGTGGGCGGCAAGGATCTTCAGATCGGGATATCGCTCCAGCACCCCGTCGAAGATCAGGTGGTGCAGCGCCATTGTCGTGTCCAAGGGGTTGCCGATGACGTTGCTGAAGTAGAACTGCCCGAACCGCCGCGGTTCGGTGAACCCGCCGGGATGGATAAACACCACCGCGCCAAGTTCCTCGGCCTTGGCCCAGAACGGTTCGAAGGACGCATGCGAAAGCTCCTGATCGCCGACATGGGCCAACACTTCGACGCCCTTGAGCCCGAGTGTTTTCATCGCGTATTCAAGCTCTTCGGCCGCGGCGGCGCCCCCGGCCTGCATCGGCACGGAACCCAGCGCCGCGGGGATCCGATCCGGCATTTTCGCCGCGATCGCCGCGACGCCCTCGTTGACCAACCTCGCGGCCCGGATGCCGATCTCGGGCGTCACCGCGTAGTCGCACTGCGCCGGTGCCGGACTGATCACCTGTGCATCCAGACCCATCGCGTCGAAGTCGCGCATCCGAAGCGCCAGGTCCACCAGGTTCGGGGTTCGGTCCTCGTCCTGCCGGCGGGTCAGGATACGGGTTTCCTCGGTATAGACCTTCGCCCTGGCATCCGCCGTCTGATGCGGACGAACAAACGCCGCGGCGCCTGGAACCAGCACGTGCGAATGGATGTCGATGGTCGCACCGCGGGGCCTGATCTCGCGTCCGGGGCGCCCATGGATCCGAGCGGCCGTGAGACCGTAACGATTATTTGGATCAGCCATATCCGTCCCTTTGCTTTGCGTGGCGCGAGCATTCGCCTCACGGGTTCTGGCCTATTCGAAGCGCATCGCCAAAGGTCTGGCAATTCCCGCTCGCGCCGGTGTGTTCGCGCGCAATCGATACGGGACCCGACTCGGCCATCGCCCGCATGCAGCGGATGGTTTCGCGCAATCGCATCGCCGGGCACACCGTCGAACACTTGTCGGACGTGCTGGATCCGGATCCACAGCCGGCCGGTTCGGGTGAATGCCCTGACGGGCTTCCAACTTCCTGCTCGCCGGACGGCATCGGGGCCTGTTTGCGCTGGACCCATTCCTGATCGCCAGCGTACTGTATCGCGATCACACGAGCGGCCATGTCGGTGCTTCGGTGGCCGCGAAAAGGGCTGAGACGATGCAATGACCGCTGACTGCTCACACTCCGTTTGGGGGGGCGGGGTGGCCATCGCGCTGTCCACTCCGAGCTCGCGGTGGCAGCGCACGACCGAGCCTCCGTTGGTTGTGTCCCAACCAGAACAGCCGCGCGGCGTTCTGATGATCGAATGAGGAAACATCACGCGATGGATTGCGACAGATGCGGGCCAGCCAGGCGTCAGGGGTGCGGGGGGCGCGCGGTCAGACCATGACAGTGGCCACCTCGCCGCGCCCGCTTATCCTCAATGTCGGCGACGAAGCGGCCGGCCGGTCTGCCAGGAGCCAATCGCTGCGACTGGCCGATATGGAGGTCATGGAGGCCGGCGACCGCGCCACCGCGCTAACCTCGATTGCCCGGCGCCAGCCGTTGCTCGTTCTGCTGGACATCACCCTGCCTGACGTCGATGGGGCAGAAGTCTGTCACCGTATCAAGGCATCCTGGCCCGATATCATCGTGATCCAGATCACGGCCACCGCGACGAGCCAGGCCGGCAAGGTCATTGGTTCGGAGAGCGGCGCGGACTGCTACCTGACGGCGCCGGTCGATCCATTGGAACTGGTCGCGGTGACCCGCGCGATGCTGCGCCTGGGCCGTGCGGAACGGCAGGCTCAGGAGGTCGACGAGCGCTACCGGATGATCATCGAGAGCGCGATCGATTACGCGGTTCTGACCTGGGGGCTGGATGGCCGGATCACCAGCTGGAGTGCCGGCGCTCAGGCGATGCTGGGCTACCCGCCGAAAGAGGTCATCGGCCAGCCGTGCGCCCGCATTTTCATGGCTGAGGACATTATCGCCGATGTTCCCGAAACCGAGACGCGCGCGGCCCACAGTGGTGCCAGCGTCAGCGCCGAACGCTGGCATCGCCGCCGCGACGGCACGCGTTTCTGGTCGACCGGACGCCTGGTGGCGTTGCATGACCGCCGCGGCAAGGTGGCGGGTTATCTAAAAATTCTATACGACCGGTCGGTGCAGCAGGAGGCCCTTGCCGCACTTGAACGGCTGAACGCCGAGCTGGAGAACCGGGTCGGCGAACGTACTCGCGACCTGGCCGCGGCGAACGAGCGGCTGCGGGCTGAAATCGGCGAACGCGAGCGGGCCGGAGAGCAGATCCGGCAATTGCAGAAGATCGAGGCCCTGGGTCAGCTCACAGGCGGTATCGCGCACGATTTCAACAACCTGTTGACGGCGATCCTGGGCGGTCTGGAAGTGACACGCCGCCGGATCCAGGATCCGAAAAGTCTGAAGCTGATCGATAGTTCAATCAGCGCGGCCCAGCGTGGCGCCAGGTTGATCGCGCAACTCATGGCGTTTGCCCGCAGGCAGACCCTTCATGTCGAGCATCTGCCGCTGAACACCCTGGTGCAGGAGATGCAGGAGTTGTTGGAGCGAAGCGTCGGCACCAGCATCCGCCTCACCTATGATCTGGCCGCCGATGTCTGGCCGGTGATGGCGGATGCCAACCAGATGCAGACGGCGCTGTTGAACCTGGCGATCAATGCGCGCGACGCGATGCCCAACGGCGGCACGCTGCGGATCGCAAGCGGCAATCTGGTGGTCAAGGAGACCGACGCCGACCTGGCGGCGGGTGATTACGCGACAGTCGTCGTCACCGACGATGGCACCGGCATGCCGGAAGAGGTCAAAACGCGCCTGTTCGAGCCATTTTTCACCACCAAAGAAGTGGGCAAGGGCACCGGGCTCGGGCTTGCCCAGGTCTACGGCTTCATCCATCAGTCGGGCGGATCCGTCCGGGTGCAAAGCGTCGTTGGCGAGGGCACGACGATCACGATCCTGCTGCCCCGCACCAGCGTGCCCACGGAAGCCAGCGGCCCGACGCGAACCGCGTGAGGCGCGACCTTCCTGAGCGGCGTTGGAGTGATATCCCATCGCGTTGCTCATGGACATCGCTCTAGCTCTTTGTTTGATCGCATAATAAACCGCTCCGATGATTCCACCTGCGCGGATAATGCTCTGGCTCAATCCTGCCGGTAATTCGGCGCCTCGCGGTCAATCGCCACATCATGGACATGGCTTTCGCGCAGACCCGCGCCGGTCACCCGGCGAAACCGCGTGTTCGCCTGCAGTGCCGCGACATCCGCGCTGCCGGTGTAGCCCATACCCGCCTTCAGGCCGCCAACCAGTTGATGCACCACATTGCCGACCGGGCCCTTGTAGCCGACGCGGCCCTCCACACCCTCGGGCACCAGCTTCAGCTGGTCCTTGATGTCCTGCTGGAAGTACCGGTCGGCTGAACCGCGGGCCATCGCCCCCAGGCTGCCCATGCCGCGATAGGATTTGTAGGACCGGCCCTGGTAAAGAAACACCTCACCCGGCGCCTCGTCGGTTCCCGCCAGAAGGCTGCCGATCATGCAGCAGTCCGCTCCCGCGGCGATGGCTTTTACCACGTCGCCGCTGGTCCGCATGCCGCCATCCGCGATCGATGGGATGTCATGATCCTTGCAGGCGGCCGAGGTTTCAATCACCGCGGTAAACTGCGGCACGCCGACACCGGCGACAATCCTCGTCGTGCAGATGCTGCCCGGGCCAATACCGATCTTCACCGCGTCGACGCCGGCCTCGATCAGGGCCCGCGCTCCGTCAGGGGTGGCGACATTGCCGGCGATGACCTGCGCGGTGTTTGATGCCTTCTTGATCGCTTCCACCGCACGCAGCACGCCCTCGGAGTGACCGTGCGCGGTGTCGACAACGATGATGTCGGTCTCCGCGGCGATCAGCGCGCGGGCACGCGCCTCGCCCTCCGGGCCAACGCCGACGGCGGCGGCAACACGCAGGCGGCCAAGCTCGTCCTTGTTGGCGAGCGGATGGGACTCCGCCTTGTCCATGTCCTTGACGGTGATCAGGCCGATGCAGCGATAGGCATCGTCGACGACGATCAGCTTTTCGATCCGGTGCTTGTGCAGCAGATGCCTGGCCCGTTCGGCGGCAACCTCCGAGGTCACGGTGACGAGGTTCTCCCGCGTCATCAGTTCATAGACCTTCAGGCTTGGATCCGTAGCAAACCGAACGTCACGGTTGGTGACGATCCCGACCAAGCGGTTGGTCTCCCGCTCGACCACCGGGATGCCGCTGATCCGCTGGGTGGTCATCAGCAGCTTCACGTCAGCCAGTGTCTGGTCGGGATGGATGGTCAACGGGTTCACCACCATGCCCGATTCGTACTTCTTGACACGGCGGACCTGGGCCGCCTGTTCCTCGGGGGTGAAGTTCTTGTGGATCACGCCCATGCCGCCGAGTTGCGCCATGGCGATCGCCATCTCGGCTTCCGTGACGGTGTCCATCGCGGCGGAGATCAGCGGGATATTGAGCGTGATGCGACGGGTCAGCCGGGTGACGGTGCTGGTCAGCGCGGGAACGACCTGGGAATAAGCGGGGACGACGAGAACGTCGTCGAATGCCAGGGCCTCTTCCACCCGAGCCGACACAACACTGCTGGCGGGGGGCGACGGAAGCGTTTGCCGGGGAATATCGAAAGCCATGGGCGGGCTAGCCTTTCCGCTACCTTGGCGCCCCCACATAGGCGGGTGCCGCGGAGTCTGCAAGCGGCGGGTTTGTGACAGAGGGAGTGCTGCCAGCGGGGGCTTGGCCGTTCCGTTTCGGGCACGGCCGGTGTATCTTGTCATGACCCAGGCAACCGACGGCGCGGCGTTGAACTCGGCGGCGTTGAACTCGAGTTTCAACCCTTCGGCCAGACCGGCGCCGTCACCGCCATCTCCGGTGGATACACCGTGTCGACACGGCCATCCTGCCACTGCACGATCATCAGCTTCGCATCCAGCCGGCGCCCGGCGGCATCGTATTTGACGTGCCGGCCCGGAAACAGCAGCGCAGCCCCGTCGTGCAGATCGAAGCCGCGGATTTGCTCGGCGACCTTGTGGCGATCGACGCTTCCGGCCCGTTCCACCGCGGTAGCAAGCAGCATGATGTGTCCGTAGGCCATGATCGGTTCCTGCAGCATCCATGGCTCCTTAGTGCGGGCGATGTAGCGGCGCTCGATATCCTCCAGGCCCCGCCCGGCTCCACCGGCGGTGATGATCATCATGCCCTGAACCACATCCTTGCCGGCATTCGCCACCAGCTCCGGCGTCGCCCAATGGCCACCGCTGCCGACCACCGGCAGCTTGCCGCCGCCAAGGCCGAACTCGGCCAGCTTGTCCAGGATGATCTTGTCATCGGGAACGTTCGATGGCAGCGCCAGCAGAAAATCCGGACGCGCCGACCTGACACGCTCGATCAGGGTCGTGGCATCGGCCAGCGGTGGGGTGAACACCTGATCGACTACCGCGGTCAGGCCCAGATCCGCCAGCACATGACTTCGGATCGGTTTGAGGAAACTGACGGAAGAGGCGGTGTTGTCGGAAATGATGGCGACCCGCTTGAGCCGCTTGCCGGTCGCGCGCTGTGCCAGATCGAGGATCGTCGGCAGCGCCTTCTCGGCCTGATCCACCGCGGTGGGCGAGGACTGAAAGATGTAATGGAAGCCACGCCCGGTGATCAGGTCCGAGTAGGACTGGGTGAACCAGGGGATCTGCGCGCGCTCCGTCACCTCGGTGACCGCCAGGGTGAAGGTCGAGAGCCACGCACCGAAGCCGCCACACACGTCGGGCTGCTGCGCGATCATCCGCTGGGCGGCGTTCTTGGCGGTCTCGGCCGAATCGCCCGCATCGAACTGCAGCAGACGGGCCTTGGCGCCCCCCAGCGCCTTGATCCCGCCGGCCGCGTTAAGGTCGTCGATCGCCATCTCGGCGCCACCGCGCTGTAGCTGACCCTCGCGTGCCCAGGGACCGGAAAGCGGACTGATCATGGCGAATGTCACCGACGCCGGCTGCGCGCGCGCCGCGCCAACCACCGGCAGCATCCCCGCACCCGCGAGCAGGGTTCGCCGTCGCAAGCTGCCTCGTTTCGCCATTGTTGCCTCCCGTTGTTGTTTACCGACAGCAGCGCATGGCAGCGGGACGGTGTAAAGCAGGCCGCGGTTTCATCATCCCAACTTGGGGCAAGGCATGCGTTGACCGGTACGCGCGCCGGGTGGGCGGGCGAGCGAGCACGCGAGGAGGGGTCCCAACGATCCGGAGCCCTTAGCTGTGATCTGGAACTCTATGGCTCTTATGGCGGAATCGACGTGATGATCACTGGCAAGACAACGCTGATCGCCCACCTCGGCTACCCCACCGAGGCGTTCAAGGCGCCGATGATCTACAATCCGTGATTTGAGCTGAAGGGCATCGATGCCGTCGTGATGCCCATGGGCGTCAAGCCAGCGGACTATGTCGGCTTTCTGCGGACACTGTTCAGGTTGAGCAACATTCGCGGGGCACTGGTGACGATGCCGCACAAGGTAACGACCGCCGCGGTGATGGACGAATTGACCACCACCGCGCAGGTCGCCGGCGCCTGTAACGCCATTCTGCTCCGGCCCGATGGTTCGCTGCTGGGCGACATGTTCGACGGCGCCGGCTTCACCCGTGGCCTGGCGCGCAAGGGGCGAACGATCACCGGTTCACGCGCGCTGGTGGTCGGGGCGGGTGGTGTTGGTTCGGCGATCGCCGCCTCGCTCGCCGCCGCTTGTGTGGCCAGGCTGGGTCTGTTTGATACCCCCGCCCCCTCGGCGGAGGCGCTTGCCGATCGTCTGCGGCAACACTATCCGACGCTCGAGGTTGGCACGGCTTCCAACGACCCCGATGGCTTCCACATCGTCGTGAACGCGACGCCGATGGGCATGAACGAGGCGGACCCTCTGCCGGTCGACATCAATCGGATCGCCGAAGGCAGCTTTGTCGGCGAGGTTGTGATGAAACAGACGTTCACGCCTCTGCTTCGGCGCGCGATGGACAAGGGTTGTGCCGTTCAAGTTGGAACGGACATGCTGTTCGAGCAAATTCCGGCGTATCTCGAATTCTTCGGCTTTGGAACCAGCACGGCGGAAGAATTGCGCCGCGTTGCCAGGCTCGACATCTGACGGGTTGCGGTTCGCCGATCGCCTGGAACACGCCCGATGCCGCTGAGCGGCAGCAGCCTCCGCACGCTGCGTTGCCGCGGTTGGGAAACACCGCGATCGGCGATCATAACCGGGACGAACTTGCCGCGCTCGCAAGTGTTAACGATCACATTGAAATTCCTGGGATTTCCCCCACCGGCTGGCTCGATCCATGTTCTAGCGTTTCGTGTTCCCTTATGGTGCCGCTATCAAACTCGCTTCCGGCCGATATTGGGGCCGGCGACGAACGTAAAGCTTGCATTGATGGTGCGGTGCACAATATGGAGGAGAGCGCGAATTCTCGCGTCATTGTGATCAAAGGCTCGCCCAGCCATGAGACACCCCGATCAACACGAGCCCAGCCGCAACGGCACGCCGCACGGAACGTCCCTGTCGACATGGCTTCCCGTCCTGGCAGCGATCGCGATCATGCTAACCGGCTGTCTGAGCACCTTCCTTGTACTGCAGTTGGATGAGTTCCGCCCCAAGATCGGCGACATTGTCGCATTCAAGCCAGGGTCGGACGACACCGACATGTGGCAAATGACCATCCCGGCGATGGTCTTGTCAGCCGCGGGCGTGCCAGGTCAGTCATGCTCGCTTGACCCGAACGTGATGGCTGAAAAAGGCGGCAGCCTTGTTGTTGAAGGCCTCCAGGGCGCGCCCTCGCTCAGCTATCGCATTCATTGGGCGGGCTCAAAAACGGCGCGGACCGCCGACAACTGCGGTGGTTCCGCCAATCTGCGGGTTTCCCGCACCGACCTGCAACGACTGGCCAACGCGGCAGGCGGTTTTGGCGTCGGCGACAAGGGCATCGTCCGCTGACCGATTCGTCCGCTGATGCGCTGGATGCACCTGGCGTGCGTCTGGTAGGCTGATCAGATGGTGTCCGTCTAAATGGCATCTGATCAGATGGTATCCCACACATGGTATCCGCACCTGCACCGATCTTCGAAGCCCTGATCGTTCCCTACCGCAGCCTGACGCGAAAAGGCGTGACGATCATTGTCGTCAGCCTGTTGGTTTTGAGCGCGGCGGTGGCTCTCCGCTTCTGGCTGGTGGGGGCCTGGCCGATCGCGGCGTTCAGTCTGGTCGACGTGCCCCTGGTTGGATTGCTTCTGACGATCAACATGCAACGGGCGCGTGCCAGCGAACTGATCATGTTGAGCAGCCACGAGTTGACGGTTATACGGACCGATCCGGCGGGGCGGCGAAAACAGGTCTCGCTGCCGTCGGCGTGGCTGCGGGTTGATCTTCAGGCCGGCCGAGGCATCCCGCGCGTGATCGTCAGCAGCCATGGTCGCGATTGCGAGGTCGGCGCCTTCCTGCACGAACCGCAAAAACTGTCGTTATTCGAAGGACTTCGCGATGCCCTGCACCGCGCTCGGAATCCGCAATTCGACAACCCGCAACTACGCGACAGCGCTTAAAGCGCGATTGCTCCCAGTTGGAGCGATCACGCTCTGAGTCCCGTTGTTTGAGAGAGCGATGGGCGTCCGAGATTGGTTCAACCTCAGACGGTCGCGCCAGCCGTGTCTTCCCGACCAGGCGGCAGGGCGTTTACCCGCTGAACAAGCGCTAACTGAGCGGTCAGCCGAAAACCCCACGCGTTACCCCGGCAGACCCTTGCTGGTGGAATACTCGAAGTGCAAAGCCCGATCGGGATGAACGATGGGGAAGATCGCGTGTGCCGCGACGGCTGCTTCGCTGAAGCCTTGCAAGATCAGCTTCAGCTTGCCCGGGTAGGTGGCCACGTCGCCAATGGCGAACACCCCCGGCAGGCTGGTCTGGCCACTGGCGGGATCAACCGTCACGTGATGCGCCTCGCTTTGCAGGCCCCACGCCGCGATCGGTCCCAGATCCATCGACAGTCCAAAGAACGGCAGCAAAATATCGGCCGGAAGCGGTTTGACCAGACCGTCCAGCGTCGCCACCTGCACCGCGGTGAGTATCCCGTCGTCCCCCGCCAGGCCATGCAGCTGGTAAGGTATCACCAGCTCGATCTCGCCGTTGCGGGCTGCTTCATCCAATCGGGCAGCACTTTCCGGCGCAGCGCGGAACTTGGCCCGGCGATGCACGACGGCGACCTGGGCGATGTCCTTCAACGCCAGAGCCCAATCGACCGCCGAATCGCCGCCCCCGGCGATCACCACGCGCTTGCCGCGCAGATCCTCGCGACGGCGAACGTAGTACTGCACCGCGCCGCTGGCCTCAAAGCCGGCCAAACCGTCCAGCGGCGGTCGGTTCGGGCCAAACGCGCCGGCGCCGGCTGCGACAATGACAGCTTTGGCGCGAATGCGGTCACCCCGATCCGTGGTCAGCGCAAAGGCGCCGCGTTGGCCGCTGAGACCGTCGACCTGCCGGCCAAGCAGACGGGGTGTTCGGAACGGGGCGATCTGTTGCTCCAGGCGGGTGATCAATGCACCGGCCTCGATCGCCGGGTGCGCCGGGATGTCGTAGATCGGTTTCTCGGGATAAAGCGCGGCGCACTGGCCGCCGACATCGCCCAGAGCGTCGATCAGCACGCTGGACAGCTTCAGCATGCCCAGCTGGAAAACCGCGAACAATCCGACCGGACCGGCGCCAACGATCGCCACATCGGTTTCGATTTCGTGTGTCATGCCCGCCCTATACGTCGCTGCTTCTTTCGTGCAAGCACCATAAAACCTCGGTGACGCCGGGTCGTAACGGCCGCGCAGCCGCCCACGTTATCGCAAACACATCTCCGGAGGCAGGAAACCCCATGGCTTGGCTCGCCCGTGGCTAACAGTGCTGTTGTCGCCATTCCAGCGCGGGACGAGGCCGAACGGATCGGGCGCTGCCTGCGTGCGTTGAACGAGCAGATCCGACCGCCGGATGCCGTTGTGTTGTCGCTGAACAACTGCGTGGACAAGACCGAGAGTATCGCGCGCGCGTTGGCGCCCGGTCTGCGCTTTCCGCTGCATCTTATATGCCACGATCTGCCGCCCGGGCAGGCCACCGCGGGTCATGCACGGCGTCTGGTGATGCAGGCCGCCGCGGCGCGGATCGGGCCGAACGACGTGTTGCTGACCACCGATGCCGACGCCGTGGTGCCGCCGGACTGGGTTGGACGCAATCTGGACGCGGTCCGGAACGGTGCCGATGTTGTCTGTGGCCGGGCGATGATCGATCCGGTGGAGGCGGGGATGATCCCGGCGCATCTGCACGCGGATGACGCTCAGGAGTGCCGATTGATCGCTTTGCTGGACGATCTGGCGTGGCTACTCGATCCCGAAGCGCACGATCCACCGCCGCGCCATACCGAGGCGTCCGGCGCCAGCCTGTCCGTCCGGGCTGACGCGTTTCATCGGGTTGGCGGCATCCCGGCGATCCCGTCCGGTGAGGACCGCGCCTTCGTGCGGGCGTTATGGATGATCGACGCCCGCGTGTGCCACGATCCGGCGATCGCGGTCGTCGTCTCCGGCCGCGTCGAAGGCCGAGCCGAGGGTGGAATGGCGGAGGCGATAAGCCGGCGGATGGTGCGCCAGGACATCTTCACCGACCAGCAGGTCGAACCGGCCGCCGACGGTTTTCGGCGCTTCAGTTTGCGCAATCGCGTTCGGCGGGCTTGGACAGGATCACCGGATACGGCGTTGGCCGGCGATCTGGCGCTGTCCCGTGACGCTGTGAGGATCGCCCTTGCGCATCGCTTCTTTGGCGCGGCCTGGGCCGACCTGGAGGCAGGCAGCCCCGCGCTGCGACGGCGTCGGGTTCGTTTCGTTGATCTCGCGGTCGAGATCGCGGCGGCGGAAGCGTTGCTGCTGCGTTGCTCGCCCGCGCCCGAAATCCTTGCGGCCGACTAGATGTCTTCACTGTTGAACGCGATCACCGAACTTGTTCCCTGGATGCAGGGCCGCGCCGGTTCGTTGGACCGCGACGCGGCGTTCCCGAACGAGGAAGTCGCACGGTTGCGCCAGGCCGGCGCGTTGTCACCGCCGCTGCCCGTGCTGGGCGCCGGCAGATCCGACGAACTGGCCTTGCTGCTCAGCCTGGTGGGACAGGGCAATCTGTCTGTCGGCCGGATACTGGAGGCGCATGTCAACGCCCTCCATCTGATCGCCAGGTATGGCGCAGGAACGCCAGCCGATGACGGCGTCCTGTTTGGGCTGTGGGTCACCGATCCGCCCAGCAACAGGCTGCGCTTCCGGCGAACCGGCAACCGTATCGCCTTGACCGGCGGCAAACAGTTCTGTTCCGGAGCAGGGCATACCAGCGGCGCGCTGGTAACGGCCTTGGACAAGGACGGCGACACCCGGATGCTGGTCGTGCCGATGGGCATCGGCGAGGTGATCACACCCCTGCCCTCCCCGCTTCACGGCATGCGGGCCGCGGTGACCGGGGCGGTCGACTTCACCGGCTGCGAGATCGCCGCCGATCGCCTGCTGGGACAGGCGGGTGATTATCTGCGGGAACCAGACTTCTCCGCCGGTGCATGGCGTGGCTCCGCGGTCGCATTGGGCGGGCTGATCGCGTTGCTGGATCAGGCGATCGAACAACTCCGCGACTCCGGGCGGCTTGACAGTCCACATGCCCAGGCTCGTCTGGGCGAGGCCATCATCGCGCGAGAGACCAGCCGGCTCTGGGTCATGGCGGCAGCGCACGCCGCCGAGGACGCAACCGCCGAAACCGGCCACCGCGTTGCCTCCGTTGGCCTGGGACGCATCGCGGTGGAGACAGCCTGCCTGGATACGATGCGTCTGATCCAGCGCTCGATCGGACTGACGGCATTCCGCCAGGGCAATCCGATCGAACTTATCTGTCGCGATCTATCGACCTACCTGCGCCAACCCGCGCCCGATGAGGTGCTGACCGAGGCGGCGATGTGGTTCGCCGCGCATCCGCGGATCGGTCTGTGAGCACAGCGGCGGACTACCACCGATGGTGGAGGGCGCTGCCGGAGGGAACTTTGGACGACGTCATCGGCGGCGGGACCTGTCTGGTCCTCGCACCCCACCCTGACGATGAAAGCCTCGGGTGCGGCGGCCTGATCGCCCGATGTGCTGCGATCGGCCGACCGCCGCTGGTCGCTGTCCTGACGGATGGCGCCGGTTCGCACCCAAACTCCCGTGCGTTCCCGCCGTGTCGATTGCGTGCCCAGCGCGCTGGGGAGGCACAGGAGGCCGTGCGCCGGCTCGGTCTGTCGCCGAACCGGCTTGTCTTCCTGGATGTGCCGGACACCGCCGCGCCGCATGCCGGCCCCGTGTTCGAGACCATCGTTGCGCGCCTGGCGGGCCTGATCCGTGCCGAGGCGGACTGCACCGCCATCCTGGCACCGTGGCAGCACGACCCGCATTGCGATCATGCGGCTGCATCGCTTGTCGCCGCGGCTGTGGCTGACAGTGCCGGGATCAGACACATGTCCTATCCGGTCTGGGGCTGGACCCTGCCGGCGACGGACTGCGTTCCCGGATCACCGACCGCGGGCTGGCGTCTCGACATCGGTGCCTTCCGTTCCGCCAAGCAAGCCGCGATCCAGGCCCATCAATCGCAATACGGCGACCTCATCACCGATGACCCGGCCGGCTTCCGGCTTCCGGCGGAGCTGCTGGCGGTATTCGACAGCGCCCATGAGACATTCATCCAGCCATGACAGCATCACGCCCCGCCAGCCACTTCCAGCGTCTGTATGACGCCAACCCGGATCCCTGGGCATTCACCACCAGTGCATACGAGCAGGCCAAATATAGCCATACCGTGGACGCGCTCATGGACCGGCATTTCGTTGCGGGGCTGGAGGTCGGCTGCTCGATCGGCATCCTGACCCGGATGCTGGGACCGCGATGCAACAGCCTGCTGGGCATCGATATCGTCGAGGACCCATTGTCCGCCGCCCGCGCACGCTGCGCCGACCAGCCTCAGGTCAGCTTCGCGCGCATGCAGGTGCCACTGGACTGGCCGGCTGGACGCTTCGATCTGATCGTCTTTTCCGAGGTGCTGTATTTCCTTTCAGCCACGGACATCGCGTCCTGCGCGCGCCATGTGATCGACAGCCTGCTGCCCGGAGGCACCGTTGTTCTGGTCAACTGGCTTGGGCCGACCGATGATCCCAGCCCCGCGGACGCCGCGCCGGATCGGTTCATCGCGACCGCGAAATCCGCACTGCGGGTCGTCCGGTTCGAACGTCACGAGCGTTACCGGCTGGATATCCTGGAACCTGCGTAGTATCTTTGCCGAAATGATCCGACTGCCGAGGTTGCTGGAACCATAACGTATCGATCAAGCCGACTTCCGCCTAGCGGTTCGAAATCGCTTCGCCACAGCCATCAGTGCGCGACGAGCCGCTATGGCGTCGTGGGCCAGCCTCAGCAGATCGGGAACCTGCGCCGGCTGGGCCAGGACCGAACGCAATACGCTGCCCAAGCCGATGCCGCCGTCGCTGCGCAGCGCGATCAGTGCCGCCGGCGGCACGGTCCGTTCAGCGGGATCGCAGATCGCGCGCACGACGATGAACGGCAAGCGGTAGGCCACGGCGATCCGCGCGATCGCGCCGCTCTCAAGATCGATCGCATGCGCCAACGTCGCCACGTGCAGCTCGTGCTTGCCCGCGGCATCCGGCACGATGTCGTATCCTCCAAACGTGGTATGGCCGGTGAAGCCGCCGAACCGTCTAGCCAGAACCGGATCGGCGGAAAACGCCTGGTCCTGCCACAAGACGACCGAGGGCACGATCACCACTCCCGGCCGCAGCAAGGGATCAAGACCGCCCGCCAACCCGAAGCTGACCAGCGCGGTGGCGCCTGCCTCGATCAGGCGGGCCGCCGCGACCTCGGCGCCTGCCGGTGTGCCGCCACCCACCTGAACCGGACAGCCGCAGCGTGCCGCGATGCGCGCCTCCGCCGCCAGGCCGACGACAAACCCAAGCATCGTCGTGGTCAAAATCCGACTTCGACCCGGGCGCCGTTGCCCCGGCGCAGATTGCGGTAGCGGGCCAGGGCCAGAAGCGGAAAATACAGCTTGTAGCCGTGGTAACGCAGGTAGAAGACGCGGGGAAAGCCAACCGCCGTGAATGGCGCCTCGGTCCATTCTCCGTTGCGCGTCTGGGTCGCGGTCAGATAGGCGATGCCACGCGCCGTGGCCGGATGAGCGAGCGCGCCGGCAGCCATCAGGCCCAGCACCGCCCAGGCGGTCTGGCTCGGCGTGCTCTGTTTGTAGCGGCCTGGCGGCGCCGCGCCATAACTTTCCTCGTCCTCGCCCCAGCCGCCATCTTCGCGCTGAACCGAAACCAGCCAGTCGACCGCGCGCGCCATCGCCGGGTCATCATGGGCGATGCCAGCGGCGTTGAAGGCGCACAGCACCGACCATGTGCCGTAGATGTAGTTGGTGCCCCAGCGGCCGAACCAGCTGCCATCCGCCTGCTGGTCACGCCGCAGGTATTCGAGCGCCCGCAGCATCACCGGATCGCTGGGCTGCATCCCAAGCTGCGCCAGGAACGAGACGCAGCGGGCGCTGACGTCGGCGGTCGGCGGGTCCAGCAGCGCGCCGTGATCGGCGAACGGAATATGATTGAGATGGTGGTGGGTATTCTCCGGCTCGAACGCGCCCCAGCCCCCGTCGGAGGACTGCATGCCGATGACCCATTCACGCGCACGGTCGATGGCATCGACGTGCATCGGATCACCGTTGCGATGCAGCAAGAGTCCGACCACGGCTGTGTCGTCGACGTCCGGATAATGCGGATTGGCATACTGAAACGCCCAGCCGCCGGGCCGCAGGTCGCGACGGCGTACCGCCCAGTCGCCGACAACCTGGGTAATCTGCAAAGGGCGCAGCCAGCAACACGCCGCGTCGGTTGATGCCCCGGCTTCCGCCAGGGCGTGGCCAGCAAGCCCGGTATCCCAGACCGGAGAAAGGCAGGGCTGGCAATAGGCCCGTTGCTCGTTGATCACCAGCAGCCTTTGCACCGACCGCCAGGCAATCGCGACATCCGGATGGTCGGGCGGGTAACCCAGTGCGTCGAACATCATCACGCTGTTCGCCATGGCCGGGTAAATCGCGCCCAGTCCATCCTCGCCGTTCAGCCGCTGGGTCACGAACGCCACGGCCTTGTCGATGGCGCGCCGCCTTGGTGCTTTCGGAAACAGCGGTTCCGCTGCGCGCAGCGCGACATCGACACCCTTGAAGAATTTGCCCCAGGCCGAACGGTAAGGCCCGCGAATCCAGTCGGTCACCCGTTCCGCGGGCGTGCAGAACAGTTCCGGTATCATGATGTTATCGGGGTTGCAAGCCTTCGGGCGCAACGCCATCAGCACCAGCAACGGCACGATCACGGTGCGAGACCAGTACGACACCTTTGACAGATGAAACGGAAACCACAGCGGCAGGTGCATGATCTCCACCGGCATGACCGGAACCGCGCGCCACGGCACGGCGCCGAACAATGCCAGCTGAGCGCGTGTGAAGACGTTCGTTCTCTCGGCTCCGCCAGCCGCCAGAATCGCCGCTCGCGCCCGGCGCATGTGCGGCGCATCCGGATCATCACCGATCGCCTTCAGCGCGAAGTAGGCCTTGACGCTGGCCGAGATGTTGAAGGCGCCGTCGTGAAACAACGGCCAGCCGCCATGGACGCCTTGTGTTTCGCGCAGATAAACACCGATCCGACGCTGCAGATCCGGGTCAATCCGATCCAGGAAATGCTCCAGCAGCACGTATTCGGCCGGAATGGTCGCATCCGCTTCAAGCTCGAAGACGAAGTGCCCGTCCGGCTTCTGGTGCCGCGTCAATGCCGCGGCCGCACGATCAACGGCGTCGCGCAATGCGGCGTCATCGACAACCGGTGCCGCGAGCGCGTCAGTGATCATCATCCTTGGGGCATCATCCGTGCGGGCGTTCCTGTTGGTGCTATCGAGTTGTTGCTATCGAAGCGAGAGAACAATATCGGCTGCAGCACGACCAGACCTGATCGCGCCCTCGATCGTGGCGGGCAATCCGGTGGCTGTCCAATCACCGGCGAGCGCCAGGTTCGATGCCAGGTCCGTACGCGACAGCGGTCGTCTCGTCTCCTGCTCCGCCGTCGCGGCGAACGTCGCCCGCTTCTCCTTTACCACACGGAAGGCGGGCAGCGTGTGCTTGACACACGCGGGCAGCGCCAATGCATCCACGACATCGGGCCAGACCCGGGTGGCGATGGCTGGCGCGGGATCATCCACCGCATGGTTCGCCGCGCTGATGGTGACCGAGACATGGTCCGGCTTGGTGAACAGCCATTCCGCCGTGCCTGCCGTCAGGCCGACAAATCCCATGCGCCCCAGCGGTCCTTGCGCAGCGGCGGTATGGCGGAAGTGGATGTTCAGGATCGCCTGGAACGCGTTCGGCGCGACCAGTCCCGGCAACAACCCGGAGGCGATCCAGGGCGGAACCGCGAGCACCACGCGATCGTCCCGGTCGATCTTGATCGGTTCGGCCGATCCCCGCAGGGCGGACACCCTGCCCGCTTCGATCGACAACCCGGCGACGCGGCTATTGAACCGCAGCTCGGCGCCACGCGCCTGCAACAGCGCGACGGCCGGATCAATCAGCGCGGCTGACAAGCCCGCCTTCGGCAGGATCGGCACGCAGGCGTCAGCGCCGAGCAGCAAGGTCTCACGCATGACCACGCCGAGCAGGCGGGCAAGCGCTTCCTGCGGCGGGGTGTTGAGGGCAGCGACGGCGAGAGGTTCCAGCAGGCGCCAATACAGCCGGCCGCGGCGCATGCTGTCGGACACCGGCGTATCGTCCCGGATGCGTGCGATCCGCGCCATGCGAAGATAGTCCGATAACTTCGTGCCCGGCACGCGACGCGCGGGATGCAGGATCCACCAGGGAACTGAGCCCTTGTTCGGGCGGACCTTCCACCGCGCATGGGTCTTGAGGTCCATGAAGGGAAAAATCGCCTGATCCAGCGGCTGGAAGCGGTCCTCGGCGTTGGTTTCGGCGATGTAGGCCATAGCCGCCCGGTTGCCCGACAGCAGCAGATGATTGCCGTTGTCGATCCCCAGGCCGAGTCCCTTGTCGAAGAACGATCGGCAGCGCCCGCCTGCCGTGGGTCCGGCTTCGTGAACAACGACGGATCGGCCCTCCGCGGTCAGTGACAAGGCTGCCGCCAGGCCGGCCAGACCCGCACCGATAATGTGGATCTGATTCATCCGCGGCGGGGCTTCCGCCCATGGCCAGATCGGCGAGCCGACACGTCAGGACTCATACGCCGGTAAAAGCAGGTCAAAGCAGGCACAAGGTGCGTAGCTCGCGGCGCATGGCGGCCGGCAAGTTCTCCAGCCCATCGACCAGCCCCAGTGCCGGCAGGTCGGGCGGTGCGTCGCCGGGATCGAGATACCGCCACCCCTGGAACGGCCGGGTGGGCCGTCCTGAGATCGGGACGATATCGGGATCGAGGATGAAACTGGTGCAGGCGGTCATGTCGGCGCGCCGATCTTCAACAATGTCGAGGATGCGCTGACGCGCCAGCATCGTTCCGGCTATGACCCAATAAAGCGAACCGCCATCGACCACCTCGGCATGGCGGCGCGGGAAATTCCGGGTGCGATGGCGCAACGGCGGATGTTCGCGCATCCGCTCGGCCTGGAGGTCGCGGAGATGTTCGGTGTCACGCACACCGACAGCCAATTTGGTGAGATGCAGCATGGATCAGCGACTCGATTGGGTGCGGTTGCGTCATGCCAATGTAGGCGCAATCCCGCGCCGCTCCACCCGCCGCGACCGGCATATGTTCTCAACTCATCGGAAAGTCCGCCCACGGCTTGAATTTGTCACCGGATCCGCGGTCGGCCCGGGCAACGGCTGGTCGAGCCGTGGTCATTGCCTGATCTGCCGCATGCCTGTTCGCCCGGCGCCAGGGTGGTGCCGGGCGGTCGCTTCGCAGCCGACGCCGGTTGATGCGACGGCGGAGATCGCAAGCTTCTTCGGGCTGGACTGACACACGCCGAAGGTGCCTACTGGTGGGTAGGGAGAGATGGAGCAACCAAGCACATGAGTGCAGTCGCAAGCGCCGCCGGCTTGGTCCCGGAAGCGGGGCCGCTCGAACAACGCTATCGCCAATCGGCCGCATTCCGGGCCGCATCTGATCAGACCCAGGTCACCCCGACGCACATACACATCGCGGTCGCCAACGGTCTTGGCTGGGGTTTCGACGGCATGGACGGCGTGATCTTCGCGCTTGCATCGCCCTTGATCATCAAGGACTTCGGGCTGAGCATCCCGCAGTACCGAACGGGTCTTCAGATCGCGCTGCTGGTCGGGATCGCCGGCATGTTCGCCTGGCCCTGGCTGGCCGACCGTTACGGACGGCGATCGCTGCTCGCCATCAACATAGCCCTGTTCTCGCTGATGATGCCGGTGCTGGCGATCTGCACCACCTGGGCTGCGTTCGTCGCGGTGCGCTGTGTGGTGAACTTCGCACTCAACGGCGAATGGTCGCTGGGATCCATGCTGGTGGCCGAGACCTGGCCGGCTCGCTTGCGCGGGCGTGTCATCGGCATCAACCGCGGCACTTGGTGCTTTGGCGCCGCTTTGGCCGGTGTGATCGCGACCTACATCATCGCCGACTTTGGTTGGCGTTTCGCCTTCGCGGTCCCCGCCGTGGTGGCCCTGATCGCGGTCTATGTGCGGGCCAGATGCCCGGAGTCGCCCTACTGGGTTCGCATGCAAGATCGCAAGAACCGGATCGCCAAAGCGCAGTCCCATGGTGTGAAGCTGACGGTCGACGACCAGGAGTGGGTCAGCAAGGCCAGGCGCATCCCGCTGCGCCAACTGTTCCTTCCGGACATGCGGCGGAACACCGGGGTGGCGACGTTCATCGCCTGCTGCTCGACCACCATCTACGGCACCGTCGGCGGCTGGATGCCGCTTTATCTGGCGCAGGAGAGACACTGGTCCACCGCGATGTATGGACAGTTCTATATCTGGTGGGGGCTGATCGGTTTCCTCGGCCTGCTGGCCTCGGGCTGGATCTCCGACCGGTTCGGGCGGCGGCCGGCGTTCTATGTCATGCTGGCGGAAGGGGCGTTGTTCATCACGCTTTGGGTGTTCGCCAAGACGAATACCGAGCTGTGGATCTACGGCCTGCTATGGGGCATCGGCTTCCTGGGTTTCTGGGGGCCCAGCATGATCCTGACGGCGGAGATTTATCCGACCCGTATTCGGGGCGTCGGCAATGGCTTTTCATGGTCCGTCGCCTGGCTGTTCGGGTTCGTGCTGTGGCCGTTTCTCGCGGTCGGATTGCAGCAACGCACTGGCTCGTTTGCCGATGCTTTCCTGCTGATACCGGTTGCGATGGCCTGCATGGCGCTCGGCGTCTGGTGGTTTACCCCCGAGCACGCCGGGCAGGAGCTGGATCATATCGCGACCTAGTGGATAAAATCCGACGGAAAGTTCCATCGAATTTTGCCACTAGCACTTGATTTGGTGGGCCGGTTCACCCGACCGCGGGGATGCGTCTGTCGGGATCGGACCACTAGGAGGAGAGGACATACATGAACAAGGGCATTCTGCTGGCGGGCTTCGACTACACCAACGCTCATGCCGACGAGTTCCACGACTGGTATGATCTGGAACATGTTCCGGAGCGGCAGCGTGTAGCCGGCTTCGGCCTGTGCGAGCGCTGGATCAGCGTCGCCAATCCAAAGCAGGCGGTGGCGACATACGACCTGGCAAGCCATGCGGTGCTGTCCAGCGACCCCTACAAGGCCATCGCCTACGACAACCTCTCGATCTGGTCACAGCGGGTCGTGGCGATGTGCACGCGGCTGATCCGGTTCGACGGGGAACAGACGCTGCCGGGTAATCTGGACAGTCCCGCCGGCGCCGGTGGTCTGCTGGTCAACGCGATGAACGTGGTGGCGGAGCACGAAACCGAATTCAACGAATGGTACGACCACGAGCATATCCCCGCGCTCGCCGCCGTGCCGGGTGTGCTGTCGGCACGGCGTTTCCGCGACCCCAAGGGCTCTCACCGCTATCTGGCGCTGTATCATTTGAAGACGCCCGAGGTGACGATGGGACCCGAGTGGAAAAACGCCGCGGCAACGCCTTGGACCGAGCGGCTGCGGCCGCATTTCAGGGATCATCTGCGCATCCTGACCCGGCGCTATGTTCGCGGCAGTTAGCGCGGGATGGTCGGAGGTTGAACCGACCTCGGACGCCAATCGCCCGCTCAAACCACGCGAATGAGAGCAGCTCGCGGAGCCTGGACAACGACAATCGGCCTGCGTCGGACGCGAGCCCAGGATGATTGTAATTTTGCTTCAGCACGCCGCCCGAGCGCTTGATCCACAACCCGCGGCCTGCGAAAAGGCGGTGGCAACTCCGGGGGTCCGACGTGCGCGTGTTCAAGACATCGGCCAACAAGACATCGGCCGCCAAGACATCTGGCGGTAAGCCACTGGCTGCTGCCAAGCCATCTGGCAGCAAGACGCTGACCGCCAAGGCATCAGCCCAACAGGCGCCGGCCGCCAAGGCATCGACGCAAAAGGTTCCGGCCGCGAAGCCGTCGGCTGTCACGACATCGGCTGCCACGGGGCCAGCGGCGAAGGCTCCAGCGGCCAAGGCGCTCAGCGAAGGCCAGCTCGCCTACGAGACCAAGCGCGCCGCCAAGGCCGGCATGACGCTGGACAAGTGGCTCAACAGCAAGCAGCGGGAAAAAGAAGCCGAGACGAGGTTAAGGCTGAAGGCAGCCGAAGCCGCCAAGCCCGCGAAGCCGCCAGGCTTCTTCGGCCGCCTGCTGGAACGCGCCCAACGCCCGCTTGGGTCCTGATCAGCCTGCTCTCGCCGCCCACGCGGATTGGAGTGTCGATCCGCGGAAGCGGTGGATTACCTTGGCGAACCGGACGCGTAGCGGCTGGGTCCTGACCGCGCCGCGGCCTGTGGGCGATGTGGCGACGTTGCTGACGCGGCTGGTTGACGAGGCTGGTGGCGGAGCCGTCGCGCTGGGCGCTGATATGCCGATCGGCCTGCCCCGAGCCTATGCCGCGACCCGGCCGGAGACGGATTTTCCGGCGTTCTTGCACAACATTCATCAGATGCCTGACTTCTTCAGCGTGTGCGCCAGCCTCGACGATGTGCGCCGGGAGCGTCCCTTCTATCCCGCGCGCGGCATCGCCGGCATGACCCGCCTCGCCCACGCCCTGGCATTGGGCATGACGGATGCGTCCGGCTTGTCGCGCGCCTGCGACCGGGCCACAGCCGAACGCCCCGCCGGCGCGCCGGTGTTCTGGACCCTGGGCGCCAACCAATCGGGCAAAGCCGCCATCGCGGCCTGGCAGCACCTTATCCTGCCGGCGCTGATTGACCGCGCTCGGCTGCGCCTGTGGCCGTTTGAAGGACCGTACCGTTCCCTGCTGTCCGCCGGTTCGGTTGCCCTGGCCGAGACCTATCCAGCCGAGGCCTCGCGGCACCTCGGGCTGCGGCTGCGCGGCAGCAAGCGACGACAGGCGGACCGGCGCGCCGCTGCCGGCGCTCTGATCGGCGTGATCGAGCAGCGATCGGCGGAGCCGGACGATGCGATGCGGACCACGATCCGCGACGGTTTCGGTGCTGATGCGTGTGGCGAGGACCGCTTCGACAGCGTCCTGGGGGTGCTGTGCGTGCTGAATGTGCTGGCTGGCAACCGCCCGGACACCGCGCCCGCGGACCCCTGGATCAATCACTGGGAGGGCTGGGTGCTTGGCCAGACGGCTATGCCGAGGCCGAGGCTTAACAGGGTCGCCGAACCGGGCGAGGCCAGCACCGAGCTTTATCAGAATGCCCGGTGAGCCGAGATGCACCCAACCGCCGCTATCGTCACCGCCGCCGTGGTCAGGCCCCTATGACCCCGGCGCTAGTGATCCGACCCGAACGCCTGCGTCCCGCAAGCGTTAGGACAAGTTGGCCCACCAGCAAATCTCTGGTGGTGCGATTCAGCTAACGGATGGGAACCATCCGTTAGCATCGCAACACTACGGCCAACGTGCCTCCGGCGGCAGGCTCATGAGGATCGCATCCACGTTGCCGCCGGTTTTCAGGCCGAACAGAGTGCCTCGATCGTGGATCAGGTTGAACTCGACATAGCGGCCGCGGCGGACAAGCTGATGTTCCCGCTCCGCCGGTGTCCATGGCTGTGCCATGCGGCGGCGAATGATCCGAGGGTACACGTCCAGGAAAGCCTTCCCCACGTCGCGGACGAACGCGAAGTCGGCCTCTGCGTTCGCGGTCGCGTGGTGGTCGAAGAAGATGCCGCCGATACCGCGCGGCTCCTGCCGATGCGGTAGATAGAAATAGCGGTCGCACCAGGCCTTGAACGTTGGATAGTAAGCGGGGTCATGGCGATCGCAGGCAGCCCGGAACGCGGCGTGAAAGTCCGCCGCATCCTCTGACGCCGGCGCGGTTTCAGGCCGCATCGGCGTCAGGTCGCCGCCGCCGCCGAACCATCGCTTCGTCGTCACCAGCATGCGGGTATTGAAGTGCGCGGCGGGGACCAGCGGGCTTTGCATATGCGCCACCAGACTGATGCCGCTGGCCCAAAACCGGGGGTCATCAGCCGCCCCGGGGATCTGGGTTCGGAAGTCGGGGCTGAACTCGCCCCACACCGTGGAGACGCTGACGCCGACCTTCTCGAACACGCGGCCGCGCATGACGCTCATGACGCCGCCGCCGCCTTCCTGACCATCCTCGGTCGGCCGGTGCCAGGCAGAGCGCTCGAACCGACCGGCCGGCCGATCGACGAGCGACCCGTCATGGGCATCCTCGATTGCCTCGAATGTGCCGCAGAGATCGTCGCGCAGCCGCTCGAACCAGGCCTTGGCCGCGGACTTGAGGGGTTCATGCGACACGGGATGTGGATTTTCCGTCATTGGGGCTTGTTCCTGCGCGGTAGTCGGGATAACCCCCTGCCCGACAGCTTGTTGCAGAAGGTAAAGCTGGTCTTTAAACTGCCTCGCATGCCGGATGTGGGGCAATCCAGCGGGTCACAAGCCGGCACGTAACAAGACGGTTCCGGGGTCCTTGCAAGCCAGGCCCGGGGCCAGAGATGGCCGTGGGCCTGGTGAAACGGTGAACCGAGAGAACGTATGGCTGACTTGTCCGCCGCTACTGCCATCAAGCAAGTCCCTTCAGTCAACGTGACCCAGCGCGATCTGCCGCAACCCATCGCCGAGGGCGGCGAAGTGCAGCACGTCATCGGCACCCACCTGGGCCGGAGGCCGTCAGCCGACAAGCCGTCAGTCCATGCGGCGAGCGGGTCGGCTGGCTGTCTCCGTGCCATGACGGCCTGTCCGACATCTTTGGGTGCGATCGGCATGCAGCCGCGCCAGCGAACCTCGCGCCGCCCCCTTACGCATTTGCGTGCGACACCAAAATCAGGATTGGCTGAACCGTTCAGCCTATGACCCGCGACAGGGAAAACAGCATGGCCGGCCTGCATAAGAGCGAATTCGACAATCCGGTGATCAACTGGATCGACACCCGTCTGCCCGTCTTCACGATGATGCAGAAAGAGTACGGCGTTTTCCCGACGCCGAAAAATTTCAACTATTTCTGGAACTTTGGCGCCTTGGCCCTGGTGAACCTGGTGATCATGATCGTCACCGGCATTTTCCTGGCGATGAACTACCAGCCAAACACCGAGCTGGCGTTCAACTCCGTCCAGCACATCATGCGTGATGTGAACTATGGCTGGCTTATTCGCTACGTTCACCAGAACGGTGCGTCGATGTTCTTCATCGTCACCTATATCCACATCTTCCGCGGGCTTTACTATGGGTCCTACAAGACCCCGCGTGAACTGCTGTGGATGCTGGGCGTGGTCATCCTGTTGCTGATGATGGCGACGGCATTCATGGGATACGTGCTGCCCTGGGGCCAGATGTCGTACTGGGGCGCGACCGTGATCACCAATCTGTTCTCGGCCTTCCCCATCGTCGGATCGAAGATCGTAACCTTGTTGTGGGGCGGCTTCAGCGTGGACAATCCGACACTGAACCGCTTTTTCGCGCTGCATTACCTGCTGCCCTTCGTGCTGGTCGGCGTCATCTTCCTGCACGTGGCCGCACTGCACATCACCGGATCGAACAACCCGCTGGGCATCGACGTGAAATCGCCCCAGGACACGCTGCCTTTCCACCCTTACTACACCATCAAGGACAGTGTCGGGATCTGCGTCTTCCTGTTGGTGTTCGCGATACTGGTGTTTTTCGCGCCCAATTATTTGGGCGACCCGAACAACTTCATCCCGGCCAACCCGTTGCAGACGCCGGCCGATATCGTGCCGGAGTGGTACTTCCTGCCTTACTACGCGATCTTGCGCTCGGTGCCGAACAAGCTGCTGGGCGTCTGCATGATGTTCGGCTCGCTGCTGGTCATGTTCGTGCTTCCCTGGCTTGACACCTCTCGCGTCCGCAGCGCTCGGTTTCGGCCGATCTATCGTCAGCTGATCTGGGTCTGGGTCGCCGCCGTGATCCTTCTGGGCGTCTGCGGCGCGCACAAGCCGTTGGGCATCTGGGTCGTGCTGAGCCGGGTGTGCACGGTGTATTACTTCCTGCACTACCTGGTGATCCTGCCAATCCTCGGCAAACTGGAACGGCCGTTGCCGCTGCCCGAAAGCATCAGCCGTTCCGTGCTTGGCGGACGCGGCGGTGGGCCCTTGCCGGGTGGCGCTCCGGCCAAGCCGATGGAGAAAGCGTAATGCCGATGGTGCGTTTGTTCAGGGCGGGCCGGTCGCTGTGCGCCGGCCTGCTGGCCGCCAGCCTGTTGGGTGGGGGCGTGCTGGTCGCGCCGGCCGTGGCACAGGAAGGTCCGATGCCGCACGAGAAATGGAGCTTCGAGAAAATCTTCGGGACGTTCGACCTGGCCGCGGCGCAACGGGGGTTTCAGATCTACTCCAACGTGTGCTCCAACTGTCATTCGATGCAGCTGATGCACTTTCGGGATCTTTCCGGCATTGGCCTGGACGAGGCGCAGATCAAGGCCGTTGCTGCCAATGTGACCGTGCCAATGGGGCTGGACGATCAGGGCAATCCGAAGGACGGGCCCGCCACGCCAGCGAGCCAGTTCAAGTCGCCGTTCCCCAATGAGGCGGCCGCCAAGGCCGCCAACAACGGCGCCGCGCCGCCGGACCTCTCGCTGATCGTCAATGCCCGCGCGGGCGGCCCGAACTACGTCTATGGCATCCTGACTGGGTTCGTTCCGCCACCCGCCGGGTTCAAGGTCACGCAAGGGCTTTATTATAACAAGATGTTCCCCGGGCATCAGATCCACATGCCGCCGCCCTTGCAGAACGGCACGGTCGATTACACGGATGGCACCAAGAACACGCTCGACCAGGAGGCGCACGACGTCGTCACGTTCCTGGCCTGGACAGCCAACCCGGAACTGGTGGAGCGGAAGCAGATCGGCGTGCGGGTTGTCTTGTTCCTGGTGTTCATGACGGGGCTTACCTACGCCGTGAAGCGCAAGGTCTGGTCCGACGTCCACTAATCCCGTGTTCCAGCCGGTCGTGGGTATCATTGGCGGCTCCGGCCTCTATGATATCGACGGATTGGAGGACAAGGTCTGGCGGCGGGTGGAGACACCATGGGGTGATCCGTCCGACGAGCTTCTGTTTGGCCGCCTGGACGGCATCCGCTGCGTGTTCCTGCCCAGGCATGGGCGAGGCCATCCCACCTCACCGACCCATCTGAATTACCGGGCCAACATCGACGCGCTGAAGCGCTCCGGCGTCACCGATGTGCTATCCTTGTCGGCTGTCGGCAGCCTGAAGGCCGAGTTGCCACCCGGACACTTTGTCGTCGTCGACCAGTTCATCGACCGCAGCTTCGCCCGTGAAAAGAGCTTTTTCGGCGACGGCATCGTGGCCCATGTGTCGATGGCTCACCCGGTATGCGGCCGCCTTGGCGATGGGTTGTACGATGCCGCCGCTTCATTGCGGCTTCCGGTTGTTCGGAGTGGGACCTATCTCGTCATGGAGGGCCCGCAATTCTCCACCAAGGCCGAGAGCGAGCTATACCGGTCCTGGGGTTGCAGCGTCATTGGCATGACGAACATGCCTGAAGCGAAACTGGCCCGTGAAGCCGAACTTTGCTATGCGACCGTGGCGATGGTCACGGACTTCGACTGCTGGCATCCAGACCACGACCATGTCACGGTCGAGTCCGTTGTCCGCACTCTGCTTGCTAATGCCGACAACGCACGCGGCTTGATCGGTGCTGTCATACCCTGGGTTGGCCAACAACGTTCGGTCTGTCCCTGCGGATGCGACCGAGCGCTGGAGAATGCCATGATCACGGCGGCAGACAAGCGGGACCCGGGGCTGGCCAAAAAACTCGACGCTGTCGCCGGGCGGGTCCTCTAGGGTCTGATCGCTTCAGGTGGAAGCGATCAGGCCCGGATTACTTGGCGGCTGTCTCAGCACTTTTTGGCGCAGTCAACGCTTTTGTCGTTTCGATAGCGGTCTCTACCGTCTTCGGATTGGCAGTCGCTGCTCCTGCACCCAGGCGGACCCTGCCGTCCGGCTGCGGCACCGTGATCGGCTTCACCTCGACCGGTGCGACCCCTTTGTGCTGGATGTCAAGTCGGTCCGCGACCTTCGGAGCCAGGTCAACCACTCGACCATTCACATAGGGCCCGCGATCCTCGATCCGCACCGTAGCGGTCTTGCCGTTGTCAAGATTCGTTACCGATGCGACACTGCCCAGCGGCAAGGTCTTGCTCGCCGCGACGTTGGCGTTGGGATCCATTCGATGTCCATCCGCCATCTTCCTGTTGGCAAAGCTATGCGCATAGAATGATGCTTTGCCTTTCTGTTTGCGTCCGGAATGGTCTATTTGTCCCACCGGCTGCGGCGGCACGGGCGGCAGTTTATTCAATTGGTCCGCTTCCCGCTGCGCCGCGGGTGAGTCGGGTGGCGGTTCAGCGGCGGAAGCCCCGGCGACAATTCCGTACAGCAACCCGGCCGCGACTGCGACGTGCCAGTTCCTCATCCACATTCCCCTGTTTGCCGCATCATAAAGACCCGGCAGGTGGTGGAAGTTCAGTAACAAGGCAAGGACCGCAAGAGTTCGTGACTCGGCAAGTTGAAAACCGCTATAGCTGATCTCCGGTAGAATCGAATCAAGGAGCGGCGCGTGCTCGACTTGACGGGGATAATGTTCAGCTCGATAATGATGCTAATCGTTATCGTTCGAGCGGTCAGAGCGGATCGGACCGAGGCCTGGTTTCAGACCATCAAGCTTCCGGAAAAAATCACGACGGTGGTACGGCGGCCGAGGCGTCCCAGCTAGCGATACCTTCGGGCGTTTCTCATGCTCCGAAGTCTGTGGTTGCTGTTCGTCTACGTGGCGTTTCTTGGTCTGGGATTGAGCGCCCCGTTCGTCGCGACACTGGGCTATGTCTGGGTCGACACGTTTCAGCCTCAGAACGTTGCCTATATCGTGCTAAACCAATTGCCGGTCGCGATGATCATGGGTGCCGTGGCGATTGGGGGCTACCTGCTGTTGGACCGGCGTTCGCCGCCCCGGTTCACGCTGCAGACTGGGCTTCAGGTTGCCATGATCGTGTGGGTAACCCTCACGTTGATCTGGGCGGTGGCTCCGGATGCGGCCTGGGAAAAGTGGGACACCGCAGTCAAGACGATGATCTTCGCGGCATTCCTGCCTTACGTGATCCGTTCTCGGGCGCAGATCGAGGCGTTCGCGCAGACGTATGTGTTCTCCCTGGCGGCGAACTTCGTGCCGTTCGGCTTGAAGGTGCTCATTTCTGGCGGCGGCTATGGGGCAAATTTGGGACTGCAAGGTGGCAATAGTGGCCTAAGCGAGGGCGGTCTGCTCTCCACCATCTGCCTGATGACCGTTCCCTTGGCGATCTTCCTGGCAACACACAGCCGACTCATTCCCCGGTTCAAGGTGCTGCCGCTGGCCTATTGGGCGGTCGCTGGCCTCGCGGTGGCGACCGCGGTCGGCACCTATGAGCGAAGCGCCCTGGTCGGTCTTGTCGTACTCGGCGTCTACATGTGGATCCGGAGCAGACGGAAATTCACCGTCGGTGTGGTGTTTGCCGCCGTTGCGTGCCTCATCCTTTATTCGGCGTCCAGCCGATGGGATGCCCGCATCTCCACGATCGGCGGCGACTATCAGAACGAGGAGTCGGCCTATGTGCGGATTCTGGTGTGGAAATGGACGCTTCAATTCACCACCACCCACCCGCTGGGTGGCGGCTTCCAGACTTACCTCATCGATCATGTGGAGATACCAGGGACTGCTGACGCGCCCGCTCACATGGAATTCGGCCGCGCCTTCCATAGCATCTATTTCGAGGTGCTGGGTGAACACGGATATCCGGGCCTGGCGATCTTCCTGACCATCGCCGGGTCGACCTTCATCATGCTGAGGCGGGTGGCGCGGCGAGCCCGCTGCTACCCGGAACTACAATGGGTGGTGGGATTAGCGGACGCCTTGCAATCAGGACTCGCGGTGTTTCTGACCGCCGGTGCGTTTGTCGGCCTGGCGTTTCAGCCGATGTTCTGGTATTTCATTTCTTTGGCGGTATCATTGAATGCTTATCTGTGGCGTGTTGAGCAGGCCCAACAAGCGCCCGCCGCGGGGTGGCGGTTGGCTGCGTCAGTCGCGGGCACTGGTCTTTCCGCTCCGGCTGGGAGCCAGGGGTGGCGCGATCGGCGGGTGCGGACCCCGCCGGCAGCGGTTTCATCGCGTCGCTGACCAAAGCATTGCCGTCGGACAGATGCAACGCGCGGCACGCGCTGGTAGCGGATCATCGCTCTTGCTCCGAACGGTGCGGCGGTTCGGTGATCAGTTCGGCCACGTCGCCTGCTTGTTTATCGTTCACCGGGAGGTCGGCGGTGCGAGCCTCATCATTCCCTGTCTCAGGGCGAGGCAGCATTAGCGCCCCCCTCTGGCGTGCGGTCGGGTGTGTGTGGGTGTGTGTGTGGGTGGGTGATTTGGTTGCGGGGACAGGATTTGAACCTGTGACCTTCAGGTTATGAGCCTGACGAGCTACCGGGCTGCTCCACCCCGCGGGGGTGTGTGGGTGGGATGGCGACCGCGGCCATCGGGGGCGATGGCTGGGGGCGATGGCTGGGCGCCCTGGCGGTCGGGTTGTGTGCCCCGGCGGTGTGAGATCTGACGCTTGAGACCTGCGACCTGCGACCTGTTCCGCGGGGTGGATTGGAAGACCTGGCGGCGACCGACTCTCCCGTGCCTTAAGACACAGTACCATGGGCGCAGGGGCATTTCACGGCCGAGTTCGGGATGGGATCGGGTGTAGGCGCCCCGCCATGACCACCAGGTCGTCCAATCCACCCTGGGGACAGGTTTCAGGTTTCAGTTGTCGGGTTTCAGACAACCGGGGTGGGGGTTCTGGTCTGTGTGTGTGTGTGTGTGTGCGGATCGCTGACCGGTGTCGCCCCACAGCGGATTTGGGACAGCGGATCTGGGCCAGCGGATCTGGGGATGATTTCCATGCATGATGGGTTGTTTGTCGCCCTCCGCGTCATGTCTGACGCCGGACGGCTGAAACGGACGCCTGATATCGAGCCGCTCGGGCGATTAGGACCAGTTAGCTGAGGACGTTGCCGTCCGTATACATCTGGCCTATCGACGTGATGGTCTATCACGGCCCTCCTGGGGCATGACCCCCTGGGAGATCTGGTTTTGAGGTAAGTTTCCCGCTTAGATGCTTTCAGCGGTTATCTTGTCCAGACATAGCTACCCAGCGATGCCACGGGCGTGACAACTGGTGCACCAGAGGTCTGTTCATCCCGGTCCTCTCGTACTAGGGACAAATCCTCGCAAATCTCCTTCACCCACGGCAGATAGGGACCGAACTGTCTCACGACGTTCTAAACCCAGCTCACGTACCACTTTAATCGGCGAACAGCCGAACCCTTGGGACCTGCTCCAGCCCCAGGATGTGATGAGCCGACATCGAGGTGCCAAACCTCCCCGTCGATGTGGACTCTTGGGGGAGATCAGCCTGTTATCCCTAGAGTACCTTTTATCCGTTGAGCGATGGCCCTTCCACGCGGGACCACCGGATCACTATGGCCGACTTTCGTCTCTGCTCGAGCTGTCACTCTCGCAGTCAGGCGGGCTTGTGCCATTGCACTCAGCAGCCGATGTCCGACCGGCCTGAGCCCACCATCGCGCGCCTCCGTTACACTTTAGGAGGCGACCGCCCCAGTCAAACTGCCCACCATGCAGGGTCCCGGACCGGGCTGACCGGTCGCGGTTAGACATCAGAAGGGCTCAGGGTGGTATTTCAAGGTTGGCTCCGCGCAGGCTAGCGCCCACGGTTCAATGCCTCCCACCTATCCTACACAGCTCCCTCCTAATGCCACTGCAAAGCTGCAGTAAAGGTTCATAGGGTCTTTCCGTCTGACCGCGGGTACCCCGCATCTTCACGGGGAATTCAATTTCGCTGAGCCGATGCTGGAGACAGTGGGGAAGTCGTTACGCCATTCGTGCAGGTCGGAACTTACCCGACAAGGAATTTCGCTACCTTAGGACCGTTATAGTTACGGCCGCCGTTTACCGGGGCTTCAATTCGATGCTTGCACATCTCCTCTTAACCTTCCGGCACCGGGCAGGCGTCAGACCCTATACGTCGTCTCTCGACTTCGCAGAGCCCTGTGTTTTTACTAAACAGTCGCTACCCCCTGCTTTGTGCCACCCAGCCCTGGTTGCCCAAGACCGGGTCTCGCTTATCCCGAAGTTACGCGAGCAATTTGCCTAGTTCCTTCAGCATCGTTCTCTCAAGCGCCTTGGTATGCTCTACCAGTCCACCTGTGTCGGTTTCGGGTACGGTCTATACGCTGGCGCTATTTCCCGGAACAACTTCGCCGCACGGCCAATCCGATAAGGCCGCACGACACCCGTCATTCGTCACGTCCAGCAGGCCGGGGAATGTTCACCCCGTTCCCATCGACTACGGCTTTCGCCCTCGCCTTAGGGGCCGGCTCACCCTGCGCGGATTAACCTTGCGCAGGAACCCTTGGACTTTCGGCGACAGAGTTTCTCACTCTGTTTGTCGCTACTCATGTCAGCATTCGCACTTCCGATATCTCCACGGCTCCTCACGGATACCGCTTCACAGACTTACGGAACGCTCCGCTACCGAACAGTGATCAGTTGTCAGTCGTCAGTTTTCAGACAGGCTGTCGCGCAGCCCATGCAACATCCGTGCGATCTGGGACAGTTCGTCCTGCCACACCAGCGCTGTCGCACGGGGGGCATAGTCCAGATCGGCGGCATAATCGCACCATAATCGGGCTTCATCGGCAGAGCCCATCGCCATCGAGAGATAGCGGCGGAACTCGGCATTCGAGCCGGGTTGACGGCCAGCGCCCTCCACCATGAGGGCACAAACCGATTTGGCGGACCGCCGCAATTGATCGGCGACCCCACCATACTGCTCCACCCGAGGCCAATCTGGGCTGGCTCGGTGCAGCACCAGCGACAACCGGTAGGCGCGCTGAAACACCTTCAGATCGCGCACATTTCCCGCCATCGCCGCTTTCCTGTCTGCAAACTGACGACTAACAACTGACCACTGTTCCCACAGCTTCGGTATGTGGCTTGAGCCCCGTTACATCTTCGGCGCGGGATTTCTTAATTAGACCAGTGAGCTATTACGCTTTCTTTAAAGGATGGCTGCTTCTAAGCCAACCTCCTGGTTGTTTTGGAATTCCCAC
>CBDIBO010000003.1:1567500-4165000 GCA_965277035.1 Rhodopila sp.
GCGTCCTTGTCCGACACATCCAGGCGATGAAACGCGAACCCAGGCCTGGTCCGCAGGCGGTCCAGGCGGGCCTGCTTCAGGCCGACATCGTAGTAGTCATTCAGGCTGTCGAGCCCGATCACGGTGTCATCGCGCGCCACCAGCGCCTCGGCGACGTGGTAGCCGATGAAACCGGCGCAGCCGGTCACCAGGACCTTCATGCCATCGGCCGCGCGACGAGGCGGTCCTCGAGCAGTTCCAGCACGGCGTGGCCCAGCGCGATATGACACTCCTGGATGCGCGCGGTCTCGCTGTCCGGCACCAACAACGCCAGATCGCACTGGCTCAGCGCCGGTTCTCCGGTGCCGCCCAGCATGCCGACGGTGACGATGCCGATCTCCCGCGCCGCCCGCAGCGCCGTGATCACGTTGCCCGAGCGGCCGGAGGTGGTGATGCCGAACAGCACGTCGCCGGGCCGGCCAAGCCCTCGCAACGGACGCTCGAACACTCGCTCAAAGCCATAGTCGTTGCCGCAGGCGGTCAGCATCGCCGGATCGAGGGTCAGGGCAAGAGCGGCGATCGACGGACGCTCATGGCTGCCACGCAGGCGGATCAGCATCTCGGTCGCCAGATGCTGGCTGTCGGCCGCCGAGCCGCCGTTGCCGCAGAACATCAGCTTGCCACCGCCGCGCAGGCTGATTTCGCACGCGTCCACGACCTTGACAACGGTGTCGGCGAGTTCGACGGCGATCCGCCGTTTGAGGTCAGCGGACTTCATCATCATCGCGGTGAAGCGAGCCGTCTCGTGGGTCTGCATGCGGAGACTCCGGCGCTAGTGGTCCGACCCTAACACCTGCGTCCCGCAAGTGTTAGGACAAGTCGGCCCACCAGCGACTCTCGGGTGGTGCGATTGAGCGAACGGAGGGGAACCATCCGTTCGCATCGCAACACCAGGGACCGGCAACGTTCTACATCACCGCGATGTTATTGTGCCACCCATCCGCCATCGATCGACAGCGGCGTCCCGGTGATCGTGCGCGCCGCCTCGGAGCACAGGAAGACCGCCAGGCCGCCGATCTGTTCCGGTGTGGAGAACTGCGCCATCGGCTGTTTCTCGGTGAGCATGGCATGGGTGACCTGTTCCACCGTCGTGGCGTCGCGCACCGCCCGATCCCGCAGCTGCTTTTCCACCAGTGGGGTCAGCACCCAGCCGGGGCAGATCGCGTTCACCGTCACGCCGGCGTTGGCCAACTCGATCGCCGCCACCTTGGTCATCCCGACCACGCCGTGCTTGGCGGCGACATAGGCGATCTTTTGCGGGCTGGCGACCAGGCCGTGCGCCGAGGCGATATTGATGATCCGTCCCCAGCCCTTCGCCTTCATGCCCGGGATCGCCGCCTTCATGCCATGGAACACACCGGACAGGTTGATGGCGATGATCTGGTCCCACCGTTCGGCGGGGAAATCTTCCACATTGGCGGTGAACTGGACACCCGCGTTGTTCACCAGGATGTCCAGCGAACCCATCGACCTGATGGTGTCCGCGACCATGCCGCCAACCTGGTCCGGCTTGCTGATGTCGGCGCCATTGTAGCCTACCTGCACACCGTGTGATGAGGCCATCTCGGTCCGCAAGGTCTCGATCTGCGCCGCGTCGCCGAAACCGTTCAGCATGATATTCGCCCCGGCCGCCGCGAGCGCATGCGCAACGCCGAGCCCGATGCCGCTGGTCGATCCGGTGACCAAAGCGATCCTGCCGTTTAAATTCATCGATCTGTCCTTCCGCACGCAACTATCTGAGATTTATGCCGCAATGCATCATGAACCAGCATTGGCGCTCCTGATAGGACGCTTTATTCACACCACCGCCCGGCGTTATTCACACCACCCCCCGGCGTTCCCGGTTAAGCAGGGCCTCGGCACGCGCAACGCAGCCACGCGGCAGTTAATCGCGGTACCCGGGTCGCGCAGAACTGGGGTCGCGCAAACATGTCGCCCATACCTCAGGCACGCAAAGGAAGCCATGGACGCCTTCACGCCCTCACGTCGCTTACCGACCCCTGGTTCGCCACACCCGCCCTGGCGCCCGCATGGCTGCGACAACATCGCCCTGGTGCTGCAAGGCGGCGGCGCGCTGGGGGCCTATCAGGCGGGCGTCTACCAGGCGCTGCACGAGGCGGGACTGCGGCCCGACACCGTGGCCGGCGTCTCGATCGGCGGGATCAACGCCGCGATCATCGCCGGCAATCCGCCTAACCGCCGGGTCGAGCAGCTGCGCGCGTTCTGGGAAGGCATCACCGCGCGTCCGGTCAGCCCGTTCGTGCTCGATGGCGACGCCGCCCGCAAGGCGACCAACGTCTGGTCCGCCCTGCTGACCACGACGCTCGGGCAGCCGGGTTTCTTCAGGCCCAATCTGATCAACCCGTGGTTCAGCCCGCGGGGCGCGCGGACCGCGACGGCGTTCTATGACGCCGAACCGCTGCGCCAGACGCTGGCACGGCTGGTCGATTTCGACCTGCTGAACAATGGCCCCGTTCGTTACGCCGCAGGGTCGGTCAACGTGCTGACCGGCAACTTCGCCTACTTCGACGCCACCGAAACGACAATCCTGCCGGCGCATGTGATGGCCAGTGCTGCGCTGCCGCCGGCCTTTCCGGCCGTGCAGATCGGCACCGATTTCTACTGGGACGGCGGGTTGGTGTCCAACACGCCGCTGCAGCATGTGCTGGACAACGCGGCGGACCACCACATGCTGATCTTTCAGGTGGACCTGTTCAGCGCCCGGGGCCCAGTGCCGCGCGACATGGACGACGTTCTGGGCCGTCAGAAGGATATCCAGTATTCCAGCCGCACCCGCCTCGTGACCAACTACTTCCGTGAAAAGCACGACCGGGATGTGCTGGAAAAGCAGTTGCTGGCCAAAATCCCGGACGACAGGCTGGACCCGGACGAACGCAGGCGGAAAGCACAGCTGGCGCACATGCCGGAGGCGACGATCCTCGAACTGATCTACCAGCAGGCCGCCTACGAAACCCAGGCCAAGGACTATGAGTTCAGCGGCGCCTCGATGCGCGAGCACTGGACCAGCGGCTATTTGGACACGCAGCGCACATTGCGCCACCGCGACTGGCTGGAGGTGTCCGAGAGCGACGCCGGCCTCAGCGTGCATGACATCCATCGCGCCGACGATTGATCATGCCCGGCGGTTCCGCAGCACGCCCCAGACGCTGATCGCCGCCCAGAACACCTCCAACACCACCGAGGGAAGGTTCCAGGCGTCGAACAACGAGATCAGGACCAGCACCGCACCCAGAAGGTTCAGCGCCGGGAAGCCGCGGCCACTGGACGCCAGCCAGCCTCGCAGGTTGGCGAAATAGGCGGCCACGAAACAGGCAGCGCCCACGATCCCACAGGCGGTGGACGGATCGAATTTCATGCGGCGATGTAGCGCAGGTTCACCCTACGCCGCCATGGCCAGGCAACCAGAGGCGTGCGCGAAATCAGGTTTTCCTACCGGCGGTGCGGATTGCGTGCAGGCACCGTCGGGGCTTGCCGGGGGTGACTTCCCACGCGAGGACGGCTAGGAGTCGGGTATCCGCCGCGTCCAGGCGCGGCATCTCGGAAACCGGTGCGGGGAGCACAGACTCGATGACGATCAAGGTCGGCGACACGATTCCATCCATGAAACTAATGGTCGCGACGGCGGACGGCCCGAAGGAGACCTCCACCGACGAGATCTTCAAGGGCAAGAAAGTCGTTCTGTTCGCGGTTCCAGGTGCCTTCACCCCGACCTGCAGCAACAAGCATCTCCCAGGCTTCGTGCAGAACGCCGACGCCCTGAAGGCCAAGGGCGTCGACACGATCGCCTGCATCGCGGTGAACGACGTGTTCGTCATGGGCGCCTGGGGCAAGGAAGTGGGGACTGGCGACAAGGTGACAATGCTGGCGGACGGCGCCGCCGCCTTCGCCAAGGCGATCGGCCTGGAACTCGACCTGAACGGCCGTGGCATGGGCTGGCGCAGCCAACGCTACGCCCTGATCGCCGAGAATGGCAAGGTAACGCACCTGGGCATCGAAGCGCCTGGCGGGTTCGAACTCAGCAAGGCCGAAGCGGTTTTGGCCGCGCTCTGATACCGGTTCGGCGGCGCGCATCATGCGTGCCGTCGAAGATCGGTGTCATCGACGCACGGCTTGAAGCCGGCCCTTACCCCGGGTGATCGCCTGCCCGGCACCCCCGCTGCTTCCGGATCAAAGCGTTGCTGGAAGCGGTGCCGAGTGCGTCCATCGAACGACAGGGTCAATACTTCCGCGCGAAGAACACGACGGTCACGACGGCGCTCAGCAGCACCACGAACCATCGCAACACCTGGGGTGGCAAGTGGCGGGCGAATCGCGCACCGTAATAGCCGCCGGCGATCGCCGAGACCATCATCGCCAGCATTTCCGGCCAACGCACGGCCGAAGCCACGGCAAAGCAAAGCACCGCCGACCCGTTGGTGGCGCTGACCAGCAAGGTGCGGGCCGGCGCCATCATCTTTAACTCGGCCGAGTCGATCAGCAACCAGACCGCCATCATCATCAACCCGATCGCGCCGCCGAAGTAGCCGCCATAGATCGACAGGATGAACTGAACAACCAGGAACGTTCCGCGCCCGATGCGCACGTATTGCCGCAGCCAGTCGCCGAGGTGGCGCCCGCCGGCGAAGGTCAGCGTCGCCAGCAGCAACAGCCATGGGATGACCAGGTCGAACGCCCCGCCGGGTGTCACCAGCAGCAGGATCGCGCCGATCAATCCGCCCGCCAGGCTGATCGGCACCAACAGCTTCAGACTGATCCCGGCAACGCCGCGCAAATCGTCGCGATACGCCCAGGTGCTCGCGATCGTGCCAGGAAACAGGGCCACCGTGCTGGTCGCATTGGCGGCGATCGGCGGCAGCCCGACCAGGACCATCACGGGAAACGACACAAACGAGCCACCACCGGCGACCGCGTTCATTGTTCCGGCCAGCAGACCGGCCAGGACGAGCGGAAGGAAATGCTGCACCGACCGGCTATTCCAGCGGCACGTTCCGTTCAAGTTCCGCCAGCCACGCGGCGGCGTTGCCGTCCGACGGTGCCCGCCAATCCCCCCGCGGCGACAGCGACCCGCCAGCCGAGACTTTCGGGCCATTCGGCATCGCGCTGCGCTTGAACTGGCTGAAGGCGAAAAAGCGGGTCAGGAACACCCCCATCCAATGGCGGATCTGCGGCAGGTCGTAGGCCACCTGCCGGTCCGCGCTGAAATGCGGCGGCCAGTCGCCCCGTGCCGGATCTTCCCAGGCGTGCAGCGCCATGAAGGCGATCTTCGATGGCACCAGCCCATAGCGCAGGATGTGGAACAGGGTGAAATCCTGTAGCGCGTACGGCCCGATCTTGGCCTCCGAGCTTTGCGGGACTTCCCCCTCGGCCACCGGCACGAGCTCGGGCGAGATTTCCGTCGCAACGATCGCGTCCAACGTCCGGAGCACGTCCGGGGCGAACCGTTTGGTGCCGATGATCCAGCGGATCAGGTGCTGGATCAGGGTCTTCGGCACGCCGGCGTTGACGTTGTAATGCGCCATCTGGTCGCCGACGCCGTAGGTGCACCAGCCCAGCGCGAGCTCGGACAGATCGCCGGTGCCGATGACCATGCCACCCAGGTGATTCGCTAACCGGAAGAGGTAGTCGGTCCGCAATCCGGCCTGCACATTCTCGAAGGTGACGTCATAGACCGACTGGCCGGCGGAATGGGGATGACCCAGATCCGCCAGCATCTGCTTCGCGGCGGGCTTGATGTCCAACTCGCTCGCGGTCGCGCCCAGCGCGCGCATCAGCGCCCAGGCGTTGGTCTTGGTGTGGTCCGAGGTCGCGAACCCCGGCATCGTGTAGGCCAGGATGCCCTCACGCGGCAGTCCGATCAGATCAAAGGCCCGGGCGCAGACGAGCAGCGCCTGGGTGGAATCGAGGCCGCCGGAAATCCCGACGACGACCTTTTTCAGGCCGGTCGCGCGCATCCGCTGCGCCAGGCCCGACACCTGAATATTGTAGGCCTCGTAACAATCCTGTTCGAGCCGTTCGACATCGGCGGGAACAAACGGAAAGCGCTCCAGCTTGCGGCGGAAGCCGACATCGCCGGACGGCGCCGAAACGGTAAAGCCGATCCGGCGGAACGCCCGCACGTGGCGTCGGCGGTTGGTATCGAACGACCCCATTTGCAAGCGCTCCTGTGCCAGCATGTCGAGGTCGATATCGGCGATCGCTGCCTGGTCCGCCACGGGAAACCGTTCGGTCTCGGCCAAGGTATTGCCGTTCTCGAACACCGAGGCCTGGCCGTCCCAGGCCAGGTCGGTGGTCGATTCCCCCGCCCCGGCCGCTGCGTAAAGGTAGGCCGCCAGGCAGCGCGCGGATTGCGAACGGCACAGCAGCCGCCGGGTCTCCGCCTTGCCGATGGTGATATTGCTGGCCGACAGGTTGGCCAGCACCGTCGCACCGGCGACGGCCGCCGCGCCGCTGGGCGGATTGGGGACCCAGACATCCTCACAGATTTCCGCATGCACGATCAGACCACGCAGGTCGGTCGCCGCCCACAGCAGGTCGGTCCCGAACGGTGCGGTGTGGCCGCCGATGGTTATCGATCCGCCGTCCGTGCCGTCGCCGCTGACGAAGTGGCGTGGTTCATAGAACTCGCGATAGTTGGGCAGATGGATTTTCGGAATGACACCAAGCAGCTGACCGCGATGGATCGCCAGCGCGCAGTTATACAGCGCGCCATGGTGGCGCAGCGGTGCACCGACCAGCAGCAACGGCATGAGACCGGCGGACCCCGCGACGACGGTGTCGATCGCGCTTTCCACCGCATCCAGCAGGGTCGCCTGCTGCAACAGGTCGCTGATGGCATAGCCCGAAATGCCTAATTCCGGGAACACCGCGACCGCCACGGCCTGGCGGTCGCAATCGCCGGCCATGCGCAGGATCGTCTGCGCGTTGGCCATGGGATCGGCCAACGTGGTGCGGGTGGTGCAAGCGGCGACGCGAGCGAAACCATGGCGATACAGGGAACGGAAACTCATGACTGGCCCAGGCAGTGCTACCGGTAATATGGCGTGGGTCACCGCTGAGCGCTATCGGCCTGTCTCACGGCTGATCGCGCCGCTGTCGGCGCGGCGGGACACCCGCTAGGCCCACCGCGGGGCACCCCCGCGTGGAGCACCCCCGCATGGGGCACCCCCTAGTGTTGCGATGCTAACGGATGGTTCCCATCCGTTAGCTGAATCGCACCACCAGAGAGTTGCTGGTGGGCCGACTTGTCCCAACGCTTGCAGGACGCAAGCGTTGGGGTCGGACCACTGGCGGGGCGCCGACCGATGAACGGTGATCTCTGTCGCGCCGCGGTCCGTATGCTATACGGAGCGTTGCCCGGCAGGAGCGTTTCCATGAGCCTGAGAGAGTCGATAACCGATGAAATGAAGCTGTCGATGAAGGCCGGTACGACCGCCCGGACCTCCACGTTGCGCATGGTCATGGCCAAACTGAAGGACACCGACATCGCGGCGCGTCCCAAAGGCGTCGACCATGTGCCGGATCAGGAGATCATCGCGATGCTGCGCGGTATGGTGAAATCCCGCCGCGAGTCGGTGGAGCTTTACGTTCGGGGCAACCGTCCGGAACTGGCCGCCAAGGAGGAGGCCGAGATCGCCGTGATCGAGAGCTTCCTGCCCAGCCAGATGGATGAAGCGTCCACCCGGCAGGCCGTCGCCGATGCGGTGGCGGAAGCCGAAGCAACCAGCCTCAAGGACATGGGCCGGGTCATGGCGGTGCTGAAGGCGAAACACGCTGCCAGTCTGGACATGGCGAAGGCCGGTGCGATGGTCAAAGCACGCCTGTCCGCCTGATCGCCAGGATAACTGTTGCAGTATGGCTCTTCCCGCCAGCTTCCTGGATGAACTTCGGATCCGCACCCCACTATCGGCGATCGTCGGTCGTCGGGTCAGGCTGGCGCGTTCGGGCAAGCAGTGGAAGGGCTGCTGCCCGTTCCATGGCGAGAAGACCCCCAGCTTCTACGTGTATGAGGACGGCTACCACTGCTTCGGCTGCGGTGCGCATGGCGACGCGATCGCCTTCGTCATGCAAAGCCAGGGCGTGTCATTCATCGAGGCCGTGAACCAGCTGGCCGCGGAGGCCGGCCTGGCGGTGCCTCAACCGACGCCGGAGGCGGCCGAGGCCGAACGTCGACGCCTTGGACTGGTCGAAGTGCTGGAAGCCGCGCGAGCCGAGTACCAGCGCCGTCTCGCTCTGCCCGAAGGCAGACCCGCCCGCGACTATCTGCTCGGACGCGGCCTGACCGAGGCAACCATCGCCAGCTTCGGTCTCGGTTGGGCCGGCGAACGCGGTGCGCTCTCGACCGCGCTGTCGCGGCAAGAGATCAGCGTCGCACAACTTGCCGACGCGGGATTAATTCGAGGCGAGGCGGAAACCGGCCGCACGTTCGAACTGTTTTCGCATCGGGTGATGTTTCCGATCCTGGACCGCCGCGGCATGATCATCAGTTTCGGTGGCCGTAGCCTGGGTCCGGCACAGCCCAAATATGTCAATGGGCCAGAGACGCCGGTGTTCGCCAAACGCCGCACGCTCTATGGACTGGACCTGGCGCGAAATGGAGTGCGGAACGGCGGGACGCTTATCGTGGTTGAAGGATACCTGGATGTCATCGCCGCTGCCCAGGCTGGCTTCGCCACTGCGGTGGCGCCGCTGGGCACTGCGTTGACAACCGAACAGCTTGAAGAGCTGTGGCGTGTCTCGCCTTGCCCGGTGCTTTGCTTCGATGGGGATGCTGCCGGGATACGCGCCGGAATGCGCGCGATGGACCTGGCGCTGCCGTTGCTGACGCCACAGCGGTCACTGAAATTCGCTACATTGCCGGCCGACGAAGATCCCGACAGTCTGCTGCGAAAGCGCGGCCCATCGGCCCTGCAGGCGGTCCTGGACGCCGCGCGGTCGCCATCCGAGACCTTGTTTGACATGGTCCGTGGCGAGGTCGGTGACACAACGCCGGAAAAACGCGCGGCTCTTCGCGCGCGCCTGATCGAGACAGCTGACCGGATTGGCGACAAGGCGCTGCGGGCCGAATACCGCCATGTGCTGTTGGACCGGTTTTTCGCCCATAAAGCCTCCGGTTCCGGCTACCACGCTCGAAGCCATGGCAGGCGGTCTGGCCGCGACACCAAGTGGAACAGCGCGCTGGCCGGGCCGCGCTTCCCGCGGGCCGTGCCACAGCAGGACGACGCCTGTGGCGAACGGGCCCGCATCCTGACGGCGATCCTGCTGCGACACCCGTTTCTGCTGCATGACGTCGGCCTCGCCTACAGCGCGCTGACGATGCCGTCCCGCCTCGCCGCCCTGCGGGAGGCGCTCGAACATTGGGCGGAATCGGCTGAAACCCTTGACTCAGCTGAACTGATTGCCCACCTCACGAAATCTGGATATGAGCAGGACGTGCGGCACGTTCTGGCGGGAGTACCGATGCCCCTGCCGGCGTGCGCCTCTTTGGGGGCAATGCCAGCCGAGGCTGAATCTGGGTGGTGGCACATTTTTGGCTTCCTCAATGTCGAACGTCTTCGCGAGGAAGTCGCTTCAGCTGAAGCCGACGCTACCCGGGATCTGACGCCCCAGACGCAGCGTCGGCAGCAAGCGCTGGTCGAAGCGCTGAGAAAAGTTCGCAGCGGCGAATCCGACGGTGTCGGGCTTGCCGATGCCCAATAGTAGCGGAGCCGCAGCCGATCTGCGCCGACACCCGCTGGATGAAGGAGTGCCCTAAGCGATGGCCACAAAGCCCATGGTCGCCGGCGATACCGCCACCGCGGAGCAGGATGCCGAGACAACCCTGTTGGATGTGACGGCTGCTGGCGTGAAGCGGTTGATCGCGAAGGGGAAAGAGCGCGGCTACGTCACGTTCGATGAACTCAACGCCATCCTGCCGCCAGATCAAAACAGTTCCGAACAGATCGAAGACGTGATGGCCAATTTCTCGGAAATGGGCATCCAGGTCGTCGAAAGCGAGGAGAACGAAGAAGGCGAACTTCCCGTTGCAAAGGCCGAGAAGGCCGAGGAAGAGGCCGAGGAAGAGCAGACCGGCAACGTCGATGAAGCCAGTCTGGGCCGTACGGACGACCCGGTTCGCATGTATCTGCGCGAGATGGGCAGCGTCGAGTTGCTGTCGCGTGAGGGCGAGATCGCCATCGCCAAGCGGATCGAGGCCGGCCGCGACATGATGATCAACGGGCTGTGCGAGAGCCCGCTGACGTTCAAGGCGATCATCACCTGGCACGACCAGCTCAAGGCCGGCCGCATGCTGCTGCGCGACATCGTCGATCTGGAAGCGACCGATGGCGCCGGCGCGCCGACCCCCGAGGTCGCCGACACCACGGGATCAGCCGGCACCGAGAGCTTTGCCGCCAATGATGACATGGACGGCGACGACGAGGATGGCGGTCCCAGCATGTCGCTGTCGGCCCTGGAAGAAAAGCTGAAGCCCGAGGTGCTGGCGACCTTCGAGGAAATCGAGAACCTGTACAAGAAGCTGCACAAGATGCAGCACCGTCGGCTGGAGACCATCACCAGCGGCGAGGAGATGAGCTCGCGGTCGGAAAAAGGCTACGAGAAGGTCCGCGAGGAACTGGTCGAGAAAGTCGGCCAGGTGCAGCTGCACAACAACCGCATCGAGGAATTGGTCAGCCAGCTCAAGCTGCTGAACCAGCGGCTGACGACGCTGGAAGGGCAGCTCATGCGGATGGCCGAGAGCTGCAAGGTCAATCGTGAGGAGTTCCTGAAACATTACCGCGGCGCGGAACTCGACCCCAACTGGGTGGACCGGGTCGGGCATCTGAACGGCAAGGGCTGGAAGGCGTTCGTCATCAAGCACCCGGACGACGTCAGCAAGCTGCGCGCGCAAATCTCCGCCGTGGCGACCGATGCCAGTCTGCCGATCGCCGAATTCCGCCGCGTCTACATGACCGTATCGCGCGGCGAACGCGACAGCGCGCGGGCCAAGAAGGAGATGATCGAGGCCAATCTGCGGCTGGTGATCTCGATCGCCAAGAAATACACCAATCGCGGGCTGCAGTTCCTGGACTTGATACAAGAGGGCAACATCGGCCTGATGAAGGCGGTGGACAAGTTCGAGTACCGCCGCGGCTACAAGTTCTCGACCTATGCGACGTGGTGGATCCGCCAGGCGATCACCCGGTCGATCGCCGATCAGGCGCGGACGATCCGCATCCCGGTGCATATGATCGAAACAATCAACAAGCTGGTCCGCACGTCTCGCCAGATGTTGCACGAGATCGGCCGCGAACCCGCCCCTGAGGAACTCGCCGACAAACTCGGCATGCCGCTGGAGAAGGTCCGCAAGGTCCTGAAGATCGCCAAGGAACCGATCAGCCTGGAAACCCCGATCGGTGACGAAGAAGATTCGCATCTGGGCGACTTCATCGAGGACAAGGCCGCGGTGATCCCGCTGGACGCCGCGATCCAGGCGAACCTGCGCGAAGCCACCACGCGCGTGTTGTCATCGCTGACACCGCGTGAGGAACGGGTGCTGCGGATGCGCTTCGGCATCGGCATGAACACCGATCATACACTGGAAGAGGTCGGGCAGCAGTTCAACGTCACCCGCGAGCGCATCCGCCAGATCGAGGCCAAGGCGTTGCGGAAGCTGAAGCACCCGAGCCGAAGCCGCAAGCTGCGCAGCTTCCTCGACGACTGATACCGGGCGACGCATGCGTTGACGGATAAGCGCGCCGGTTCGGCGGGCAACGCGAAACCTGACCAACTGACCGCCCCACCCGGACCTTCAGCGACCCCGGACAATCAGGGGCTTTGACGTACGGCCCTTACGACCCTGGACCGACCTGATGTTCGTGTGAGGCGGCGGTCGTCGCGCGCTCCGGTCGGTCGACCGTCGAATGCCGCCGACCTCGCCGCCATCGCGGCAGCCGCATCATCGCGAACGTCGGGTACAGCGCCGGCAGGACAAGCAAGGTCAGCAGCGTCGCCGTTATCAGGCCGCCAATGACGACCGTTGCCAGCGGTCGCTGCACTTCCGCCCCGACGCTGGTCGACACCGCCATCGGGATAAATCCGATGGAGGCCACCAGCGCGGTGGTGAGCACCGGCCGCAGCCGTTTCTCGGCCGCCTGGCGCGCGGCGTCGCGAGGTTCATTGCCCGATGCGCGCTCCTCGTCGATGTAGCTTATCAGCACGACCCCATCCAGGATCGCCACACCGAACACCGCGATAAAGCCGATCGCCGCGGTCACGCTGAACGGCATGCCGCGGACCACGAGTGCGACGATGCCCCCGGTCGCAGCCATCGGCACATTCAGAAAGATCAATCCGGCCTGCCGCAGGCTGCCGAAGTTGAGGTAGAGCAGCAGGAAAATCGCCGCCAGGGCGATCGGCACGACCAGCAGAAGCCGTGCCGAAGCACTTCGCAGGTTCTCGAACTGGCCGCTCCATTTCAGCGAGTAGCCGGCTGGCAGGTGCAGCGCCTGTGGGACTTTCTGTTGCGCCTCTGTGACAAAGCTGTTGACGTCACGCCCTTGCACGTTGATGTCGATGCTCTCCCGCCGTCGCAGCTGATCGCGCAACACCTGGGGTGGTCCGTCGGAGACACTGATATTCGCGATGTCGGACAGCACCACGGCGTGGCCGCTGGATAAGGCGACCGGTAGCGCCGCGATCTGCGACGCGCTCGCCGAGGCGCCGGTGGCGAGGCGCACGACGATCGGCGTTTCGGAATCGTGTGCTCCATATACCGTGCCAACAGTGCGGCCGCCGATGGCCTGCACGACCGACAGCGCGTCGGCGGCACTGACCCCAAACCGGGCCAACCGACCACGATCAATCGAGATCGTCACCGCGGGTAACCTGCCTGGGCCTTCGGCCCGGACGTCCGCCGCTCCCCTGATTGATCGCAGCGTCCTGACGGCCTGGTCGGCGAGGCTGCGCAGCTTGCCGAGATCCTCGCCATAGATGTCCAGCGCGACCGGCGAGCGAACACCCTGCAGCAGGTCATCCATCCGCATCCGGATCGGTTGCGAGAATTCCCACGCGACGCCCGGCACAGCCGCTTTCAGCTTCTTCTCAATGGCCGCCTCGATGCCCTGCTGGGTGCCGGCGGTTTTCCACTGAGCCGGCGGCTTCAGGATGACATAGCTATCGCTGCTCTGCACACCCATCGGATCCGTTGGCACCTCGGCGCTGCCGGTCTGCGACACCACGGTCTGCACGTCCGGGAAGCCGCGGATCACCCGCTCGATCTCGCTGACTACGTGTAATGATGCATCCAGGTTGATGCTGGGTAGTTTGTTCGACGTCACGACGATCGCGCCTTCCGACAAAGTCGGAATGAACTCGCCACCGAGTTGGGTCGCCAGGAAGACAGCGCCCGCGAACAGCGCTCCGGCTATGCCGAAGGTGATCCACGGATGGTTGGTCGTGCGCCGCAGGACAGGTGTATAGGCCTTGCGCGACCACCGAACCAGGAACGCGTCGCGCGGCGCCGGCTGCTTGCTCAGGAAGGTGGCAGCCAAGGCCGGAATGACGAGCATTGTCATCAGCAGGGCACCCGCCAGCGCCATCATGACGGTCAACGCCATGGGCCGGAAGGTCTTGCCCTCGACGTCCTGCAACGAAAGCACCGGCAGATAGACCATCCCGATGATCACGACGGAGAAGATCACCGGCTTGGCGACTTCCGCCGCGGCATCCGGAACGATCTTCACCAGGTCATGCCCGGCCTCACCCTCGGCGGCCGCCTGATGACGCAGCACGTTCTCGACCAGCACGACCGCCCCGTCCACGATCAGCCCGAAGTCGATCGCGCCAAGGCTCATCAGATTGCCCGAGATGCCAAAGGCACGCATGCCGGCAAAGGCGATCATCATCGAAAGCGGGATCACCGCCGCGACGATCAGTCCGGCGCGAAAGCTGCCCAGCATCAGCAGCAGGATGCCGACAACCAGCAACGCGCCCTCGATCAGGTTGTGCGCCACGGTGTGAATGGCCCGGCGGATCAGGTTGGATCGGTCGTAGAACACGTGGATCTGCACCCCGGCCGGCAGCCTCGTCTGCAGTTCGGCCAGCTTCGCCTTCAACGGCGGCAGCACCTCGCTGGCGTTCAGGCCGTACTGCATGTCCGCCACGCCGACGATGGTCTCGCCGGCGCCGTCGTGCGTCACCGCGCCCAGGCGCACCTTTGGCGCCATACGGACGTCCGCGACATCGCCGACCGTGATTGGCACGCCGCCACCGGATGGTGTCTTGATCGCGATCGCGGCGATGTCGGCCTTGCTCTGCGCCAGGGCAAGGCCGCGCACGATTTCCTGCTCATCGCCCCGTTCGATATAGGCGCCGCCGCGGGTCGTGTTGTTGGACTGGATCGCCTGAAAAAGCCGCGGCAGCGAAATGCCTTGCGCCTGCATCCGCAGCGGCGAGACCCGCACTTCATAGGTCTGCAACTCGCCACCGTAGATATCGACGTTGACGATCCCCGGCACCAGGCGGAGCTGCGGCACCAATTGCCAATGCAGGATTTGATACAGCTGCATCGGTGTGTAGCCGGGGCCGCGCAGCTCGAATTCAAGGATTTCACCAAGCCCGGTGGCGAACGGCCCCTCCTCGGGCGTTCCGACGCCAGGCGGCATCATCGCGCGCGCCCGCGGCAGCCGTTCGGCGACCTCGGCCCGGGCGGTCTGGGCATCGGCCTTATCCTTGAACGTCAGATAGACGGCGGACAAGCCGAAGCGGGACGTCGACCGGACATCCTTGAGCAGCGGCAGGCCCACCATCTGCGATTCGACCGGAAACGTGACCAGGCGCTCCACTTCCAGCGGCCCCAGCCCCTGCGCCTCGGTCAGGATCATCACCTGCTTGGGCGAGATGTCGGGTACCGCGTCGATCGCGAGGTGCTGCAGGTTGATCCAGCCGCCGACGATCAGCGCCAGCGCCAGGATCAGCACCAGCCAGCGCCGGCTGACCAAGGCGGCGAAATAGCCCCGCATGGTGCTAGCCGCCCCCGCCGAGCATCGCTTCCTGCAGCAGGGATTTCAGGGCAAAGCTGCCTTGCGTGACAACCTCATCGCCGGGACTGAGGCCCTTATCGACCTCCACCCAATCGGGCTGCTGGACGCCCAGCGTCAGGTCGCGGGCCTGGAACCGGTTGCCGCCCAGGGGGGTGAATACCACCCGCTTGTCGCCCACGAATTGCACGGCGGTGGCGGGCACGGTGACATCGTCACGACCACGATGGCTGGTAATGGTCGCCTCCACGAACATGCCGGCGCGCAGTGCCCGATCCTGATTGTCCAGCGTGATGCGTGCCGGAAGCGTGCGCGCTCGCGGGTCAAGTGAGGCTGCCAGCGCGGATACCCGGCCTTTCCAGGATCGGCCGCGGTCGGACGCAGTGCGGATCACGGCCTGATCCCCGACCGCCACCATCGTCGCACTTCCCTCTGGCACCTGCGCCAGCGCGACAACCACCGATGGATCAGCAACGGTAAAGCTGTCTGTTGTCGTATCGATCAGTTCACCGGGCGTGACGCCGATGGTCACCACGACACCGCTGATCGGTGTCGTCAACGTCGCGGCACCAGGATCACCGCTGGGATCAAGCCGCTTGACCAGGGTTTGCAGCGCCGTGACATGGTCGCGCGCAGCCTGCTCAGTGGCTTGCGTTTCGACCAGCGCCAGACGGCGACGATCGACCTCGGCGCGGGCAAGCGAACCATCGCGCGCCAGCAGTTCGCCGCGCCGCAGCGCCGCCCGGGCGACCGCCGCCCCGGCTTCAGCCTCGTGCGCGGACGCGCGGGCGGAGGCGAGGTTTTCCTCGGCCGTGACCAGGCTCGGGATATCGAGGGTGGCCAGCGCCCGACCAGCACGCACCTCGTCGTCCAGCTGAACCAGCAGGTTCACCACCCGCGCGGGCGCAAGCGGGCGCAGGATCGCGACATGCCCCTGATCGAACGCGATCGTGCCGGGTGCGCGGATCGGTTCGCTGATCGGCCGTCGTTCGGCTCGGACCGTCTGCAAGCCGACCGTGCGCTGCTGTTCCTGCGTCATCGTGACGATCCCCGGCGCTTGCTTCGGGGCATCGGGCGCCGCCGCGATGACCAGCCACGCGACGAGCACGGTCGCGGCCTGCTTCAAGGCAGGATGCCCTGGGCGAGCGTCACGCGAAGGCGCGCGGCATCCAGTGCGGTGCGGCTTTTGTCCAGGGCAAGACTGGTGTCGAAGGCCAGCGCGTTGGCTCGCACGACCTCGATCAGTGACATCTCACCCAGCCGCCACGACCGTTCGATCATGCCCCGTCGCCGCTCCTGTTCGCCGGCCGCGCGCCCGGCTGCGACCTCAGCCTGCTGTACCGCCGCCAACATGGCATCGGCCTGGCGATTTTCGGCGACGACCTGGCGGCGGGCCTGTTCCAGTTGCACCTCGGCCTGGGTGACTTGCTCTTCGGCGGCGGCGCGGCGTGGCGCGTTGCGCGCCTCGGTCGCAAAGGCGAAATGCACGACGACACCGAACCGCGTGTCCCAGGGCGTCCCGGGCTGCTTCTCATTGATGCCCTGCAGGCCGATTTCCGGATCATCCCGGTTGCTTCGGCGAACCAGCTGCGCCTTTGCCTGGGCTGCCTTGACCGCCCGGATCGCCGCGGCAACGCGTGGATGGACCGACAGCGCGTCGGGTGCAGCGGACGCGGACAGGCGCGCGGCATGGCCCGCCGCGGCAAGGCGCGGGATTACATCATCCCCGGTGACCTCGGCGAGCGACGCCCGGGCCGCGGCAAGCCGGGCGTCGGCGTCCAGCAGTTGGATGTGCGCCGTCGCCGCGTCAGCATCCGCCGCCAGCGAATCGCTTTCCGCTCCCTCGCCGACATGGAAGCGGCGGGTCGCATCAGCCGCCAGCGCCTGGGCTGCCTTCAGGCGTCGGATCGCCACATCCCGATCATCCTGTGCCAGCCTCGCCCTGACGGTCAGATCGAGCACCTGCGCGGCCAAGGCAAGGTGCGCCGCCTCCGCTTCGGCGCCGATCGCCTCACCCTTGGTGCGTGCGGCGTTTTGCGTCGCCGTTCCCTCGCCGGGTAACCAGACCGGCGTGCTGACCTCGACCTGGCTGGTGATGTAGTCGTTGCCGCTGCCCAGCATGTTGTCGTTGATATAGCTGCCGGTGGCGGTCGGAGCGTTCGGGAACAGCGAGCCGCCGGCGGAATATTCGGCGGCGGCCGTGTTCTGCCGCGCCGCGAAGGCCCGGCGTTGCGGCAATCGCTCCCAGGCCTTCGCGACGGCCTCGTGGAAGGTCAGCCGAGCGGGCGGTTGTCGCGCCTGAGCCGGGACGGCAACGAGAGCGGACAACATCAGGGCAGCGCACAAGCGACGCCAAGACCCCCGGCGACGAGGCAAGGGGCCGGCACACCACCGGGCGTCTGCCTCGCGGCTGGAGCGTGATCGCTTCGGGTTGAAGCAACCACGGTTTAATTCCTGTTGTTTGAGAGGGCGATCCACGTCTGCGGTTGGTACAACCTCAGACGATCGCGCTCTGGGATCGTGCATCAGAGACGGCGCGACAGGTCGCTGTTCGTCTGCCGTCGCCGCTTGATGCGCCCGATCGCGGACGCTGCGCGTCTCGCGCTTCTCCACGATCGAATAATGGGATCCATCATGCCCGCTCCTGCTCGACACGACTGTGTCGTCTTGTTTCCAAGCCGTGCGCATTCAAACAGGACAGAGCCCGTTGAGTTTGCGTTTTGTTTGCGCGATCACGGCGGTTTCAGTTGGCGGCGGATCCAACGTCGGCGCGGCAGGTCCCCGCCTGCGGAAGGCGGGGCCATCGCGCGCCAATGTCTCCGCGTGTGCACGACGACCGTCGTCAGCCGCTTTGGCTCGCTGCGTCAGGTCAGTCTCAGGCCGCTGCCCACGCCGGCGGCTTCACGCATCGGTCGGTTGGGCGCCTTCGGCTCGTTGCGCCGGGACGCTCTCGTCGTGCAGGTTCAGCGCCGTGTTCACCAGAGCCAAATGGGAGAACGCCTGGGGGAAATTTCCGACTTGGCGGTGAACCCCCGGATCGTACTCCTCAGCCAGCAGCCCGACATCGTTCCGTAGCGCCAGCAACCGCTCGAACAACGCCTCGGCCTCTGGCTCGCGGCCCTGCTGGGCATAAACATCGGCAAGCCAGAACGAGCAGGGCAGGAACGCACCCTCCCCCGGTGGCAGCCCATCGGCGCCGGCCTCGGTGCGGTATCGCAGCACAAAGCCGTCGGCGTTGAGCTCACGCTCGATCGCCGCCACCGTGCCGGTCACCCTGGGATCGTCAGGTGGCAGGAAGCCGACGATCGGGATCATTAACAGACTGGCATCGAGTTCGTCGCTGTCGTAGCTTTGTGCGAAACTGTTCGTGGTCTCGCGAAAGCCCTTGGTGCAGACCTCGATGTGGATGTCGTCACGGATCTTGCGCCACCGCTCGATCGGACCCGGAAGACCATATTGTTCCATGTCCTGCACCGCGCGGTCGAACGCGACCCAGGCCATGACCTTCGAATGCACGAACTGCCGCCGACCGCCGCGGACCTCCCAGATGCCCTCGTCCGCCTGCTGCCAGATGGCCTCCAGGTGCTCGATCAAATTCACCTGCAGGTCCCACGCGGCGGGCGGAACCTCCAGCCCGCCGGCCCGCGCCTGGTGCATCGCGTCCATCACCTCACCATACACGTCGAGCTGGCGTTGTTCGGATGCGGCGTTGCCGATCCGCACCGGTCTGGCGCCCTGATAGCCCACCAGCCAGTCGGCCTCCCACTCCAGCAGCCGCCGCTCGCCGCCGACGCCGTACATGATCTGCATCTCGTCGGCGTTGCCGGCGATGCTGCGGTGCAGCCAGTTGTCCCAGGCCTGGGCTTCGGCGTAATAGCCGGCACCCATCAGCGCCATCAGTGTCAGGGTCGCGTCGCGCAGCCAGCAAAAGCGGTAATCCCAGTTGCGCGGACCGCCCAACTGCTCCGGCAGCGACGTTGTGGGCGCCGCGACGATGCCGCCGGTGGGTTGGTAGGATAACGCCTTCAGAACGATCAGCGATCGCACCACGGCGTCCTTCCAACGACCCTTGTACTTGCAGCGAGCCGACCATTCGCGCCAGGTTGTCTCGGTTTCAGCCAGTGCCGCGTCGCCATCGAAGCGAGCCGGAGGCGGCAGGTGGGACGGGCCATGGCTCAGGACAAAGGTGAAGCTTTGGCCCGCCTCGACGTCGAAAGCGGCTACGGTCGCAAGGTCGTGGCCGTGCATCGGCACCGGCCCGCGAACCGTCACCTGGTCCGGGCCAACAATCGCGACAATACCCTCACGGTTCTCGTCACGCGTCACCCACGGGGTGGAGGCGCCGTAATCGAAGCGAAGTTTCAGGTGCATCCGCATCGCCACCCGGCCACGCCGACCCTCGACGCGGCGGACAACATGAGAGCCTTCCTGCCCCGTCGGCATGGCGTCGATCACGGCGACCTGGCCGTCAGGCGTGGTGAACACCGTCTCCAGGATCAGGGTCTCGCCGCGGTAGGAGCGGGTTATCTGTGGCTGCGTATGCTGCGGTGTGAGCAGCCAGCTACCGTTCCCGGCTCGGCCCAGCAGCGCCGCGAAGCAGGCAGGGCTGTCGAAACGCGGCAGGCAAAGCCAGTCGATCCCGCCGTCCTTGCCGACCAGCGCCGCGGTCCGGCAGTCGCCGATCAACGCGTAGTCCTCGATCGGCAGGGGCGTGTCGCGGACAGCGAAATCCAGATCCGGCATGGTGCGCGGTTTCCTTGATGTGGCCGGACGAAGCGGGGGATCAGCCGCCGGTCGCGAAGCCGGGATACAGGGTCATGCCGCCGTCGACGAATAAGGTGGCCCCAGTGACATAGTCGGCGGCATCGGACGCCAGCCAGACCGCAGCCTGGGCGATGTCGTCCGGTTCACCTATACGCTTGTAGGGCACCAAAGTCATGAGGCTGGCGTAAGCGTCTGATGTTTCCCAGGCCGATGTATTGATCGGCGTGCGGATGGCCCCTGGCGCTATGCTGTTGACCCGAATGAAATGCGGCGCCAGCTCCTGCGCGATGCTCTTCATCAGCAGCATGATGCCGCCTTTCGAAGCCGCGTAGTTCGCGTGTCCGGCCCAGGGGATTTGCTGATGCACCGAGCTCATGCAGATGATCTTGCCGGCTGCCTGCGAGACCGAGGGAACCACGCCGCGTCGCTTGAACTCCCGCGTGGCGGCTCGGGTGCAGAGAAACTGCCCCGTCAGGTTGACGCCGATGACGGTGTTCCACTGCTCCAGCGTCATCTGGTCGAACGGTGAATCGCGCTGCAGGCCGGCATTGCTGACGACGATGTGCAGTGTGCCGAACTGGGCGATGGCGTCGGCGAACATGCGCTCGACGTCAGCCTCCTTGCTGACATCGGCCTCGATGGCGACGGCCTTGCGGCCCATCGCGTGGATTTCCTGCACCACCTGGTCGGCGGTTTCCGGATGGGTGACGTAGTTGACGATAACGTCCGCGCCGGCGCGGGCCAGACCGAGTGCCACCGCCTTGCCGATGCCGGAGTTGGCACCGGTGACCAGGGCCGGCTGGCCGGTGAGCACCGGATGGTACGGCGCGTTGGGCAGGCGGCTGGCATCCGGCAGGGCCGGCGCGGTCGGGTCTTTGGGATCGGGTTGGTCGGTCATGGTGCAGGGCTCCGAACTTGCGGCCGTGAGCGACCACATTCTTCCGTTTATCACACTATCGCAGAAACCCCAGACGGTCCGAGATCATGGGCAGCCAGCGTCCCGCGGCCATTCCGGGCTGCCTTCTGGGAAGCCGATAGGATCGTTTGAGTAGCTGGCCTTCACGATCATTACCAATCGGCTCGGCCGGATAACGCGGCTGGCTTACCTCGTCAACTGCGAGCAGCTTGCTTACATCCACAATTTGTGGATACTGCTGTTGATGGAATTCGAATGGTCGGAAGCCAAGCGGCTTACGGTGCTGGCCGACCGAGGTCTCGATTTCATCGATGTCCAGGCTTTTTTCGATGGCAGGCCGCTGATTACGGCTCCGTCACCGCGAGGTGAGGAGGAGCGATGGCTGACCATCGGCGAACTCAGCGGCGTGCTGATCGCAGTCGTGGGGATGTGGCGTGGCCGGGCGCTCCGGATCATCACCATGAGGAAGGCAAGAGATGGCGAGAAACGACGATATCAGGCGCTATACCGCTGAAGCGTTGGCCGAGATGCGCCGCGGCGGCGAGAGCCGCTCGGACTGGGGGAAGGTAAACGCGACGACTGAAGAGCAGCTTGAAGCCTCGATCACGGCTGATCGCGAGGACGCACATGAGGCGGACTGGATGCGGGCGGCACTTGGCGTGCCGGCCCGCAAGCAGGATATCCATATCCGGCTCGATGCGGACGTGCTGAGCTGGTTCAAAGGGACGGGCAAAGGATACCAGACGCGGATCAACAACGTGCTGCGGGCTTTCGTCGAGAGCCGCAAGCACACGAGCGGGTGACTACGACTGTGTCTGCGGCCCCAAGCGTGTGGACGTGAGCGACCACCCTTTAGCCGCCACGACAATCCCACACTGGCGGGCGTTCTTCGCCATAAACGTCGGTGCGAAGTCGTCGATTATGTCGGCACTGGATTGGCAGCGGAGCTGTTGTGCGTCGGCTGACAATCGCCGACAGGTCCGAGAGAGACATTCAAACTGGTCCGATGCTGAACGTATAGGCGGACCTTCCGATCAGGCCACGCATTACTCAAGACCTTCGATCACGCGCTGGGTTAGCTTTGGCCCCAAGGCGACTTTGCTCGTAGGATGACTTTGCTCGTAGGATTCTGAGCCACGAACGTCGATGAGCCAGTTTCGGAGAGCCGCCATGCATTGGTCCTATGTTGGCCTTGCACTCACAGTCTGGCTTGGCTTCAGCCGCCCGGCAGCAGCCGATCAGTCGGGTCTCAACCCCGATACTGAAATGCGCGGCCCTACCTTGAAATTCGATTGGCCCGCCATCGAAATCGGCGTCGGCTCGTATGAGGCGGGGCCGACAGGCCTCACCATCATTCACTTCGTGCCCCGCGCAGCCGTCGTGGAAGACTCACGCGGCGGCGCGCCCGGGACCGTCAACACGGCTAGGCTACAGTTGGGCTACGACGCACCGCGTATGGACGCGGTCGTCTTTTCCGGCGGCTCCAGCTATGGCGAGGAAGCCATTACCGCGGTGGCAACCGGGCTCAAAGATGAGGGCGTGCGGAGCGGCGCATGGAACAACATCGCTGATGTGACAGGGGCGATAATCTACGATTTTGGCAGCAGTCGTCGCTTGAATGAAATTTACCCTGACAAAGCCCTCGCGCAGGCGACGCTCCAACATCTGCATCCAGGGATTTTCCCGCTCGGCGCTCAGGGTGCCGGACGCATGGCGATGCAGGGTGGGTTCTTCGGCTGCAATGCTCATTCTGGGCAAGGGGCTGCGTTCCGGCAGATCGGCGAGGTGAAAATTGCTGCGTTCGTCGTCGTTAATGCGTCCGGTGTCATCACAAATCGAGAAGGTGAGCTGGTGTCATGTCATTCGGCTGCCAGTTGGGGACCGTCGATGAAAGTCTCCGAGTTGATGAAAAATGTGCCGTTGAGCCGCATCGAGAGCTGGCAGCCGCCTGGTGGGGGGAACGAACCAACTCACACAAACACGACCGTCAGCCTCATCGTCACCAATAAGCGTCTGGACTATGCTGGCCTAAAGAGACTTGCCATTCAGGTTCATACATCGATGGCCCGTGCTATTCAGCCTTTCTCCACCTTCGATGATGGCGACACGCTATTTGCTGCCACCACGGACGAAGTGAGTGGTGCCACGCTCACACAAATCAACCTGGATACCGTGGCGTCGGATGTCATGTGGGACGCCGTTCTCGCAAGCGTTCCGGAACAGACTGAGCCGAAGGCGGCCGGACATGTGCAGGTGCCCGAGGCAGACCTGCAGCGCCTTGTCGGCCGTTATGACTTTGGGTCAAACGTGATTTTGCAGGTCAGTGAGGAAAAAGGAGCGCTCGAGGTTCTGACGTTAGGCAAAAATGCCTTTGAGTTCGAAACCGCTAAGCCCATTCCAATAATTCCCGCCTCCGACTCCGATTTCTATGTCGATAGCCGCTATCGAACTCACCTCGCTTTCGATGTTCAAGACGGGGAAGTAACAGCGGCTGTCCTCAATCCGGGGCCTTGGGAACAACGTGGCCATAAAATGTCGCCTCCGTAGTCGCGTCCACAGATAGCGTCACCAACAGGCAATGCAGAAGTTGAGACTTTTGGGCGTTCAGCGCGCGTCAGCAGTTTCAAATCGTTAGAGGTTCCGAAAGCCGAAAAAACCGCCACCGCGCCCACCTAGAAAATTTGGCATGTTTGGGCTACATCGTAGCTCATCAGGAGATTTGAGCCATGACCGAGAATTCCGTTGTCCGCGCCCGCATCGATGAAGCCACCAAAAGCGAAGCCGCCACCGTGCTGGCCACAATGGGACTATCCTTGTCCGATGCCTTTCGGTTGCTGCTGCGGCGGGTTGCCGCTGAGAAAGCACTGCCTTTTGAGCCGCTGGTGCCAAACACCGAGACGATTGCCGCCATGAAGGAAGCTCGGCGCGGCGGGTTACCCCGATTCAAGACGGTTGACGCCCTACTTCAGGATTTGAATGAGGGAGATTGAACCCACTACCCAGTTCAGGCGCGATTACCGACGCGAGAAATTCGGCAGGCTCGGCAAGAAGCTGGATGCGCTCTTGACGGAGGTTGTCAATCTACTGGCAACGGATGCACTCCTTCCCCGCCGCCATTTCGATCATGCTCTAGCTGGCGAATGGAGGGATCACCGCGATTGCCACATCCGGCCAGACCTGGTTCTGATCTATCGCAAGCCTGACGATACAAGCCTTGAGCTTGTTCGTCTCGGCTCGCATAGCGAGCTTGGCCTATGAATTTTGGTCAAGCCCGCGTCAGCACCTGGCGCCAGACGTTCGACGCGCAGCTTGAGCAGTTGCGCGGAGATGGATACAGCTACCGCGAGAAAGCCAGTGGCGCACAGGCTGACCGACGGGAACTGCAACGGATGCTGAAAGCCCTTGCCCCCGGTGACGTGGTGACGGGGATCGATCGGCTGGCCCGCTCGACGTTCGGCCTGTTTGCCATGGTGAAGCGGATCACCGACGCGGGCGGGCAATTCCGCTCACTGGCCGAGCCCTGGGCGGATACGGCCACCCTCACCGGGCGGTTGATGCTGGCCGTATTGGGTGGGCTGGCAGACGTGGAGCGCGATCTAATCAGGACACGCATAGCCGGAGGAAGGAGCCGCGCCAAGGCGCCAGGGCAGCACATGGGTCGTCCCTCGGCTTTGACTGCTCAGCACGCCGCAGAGGCCCGTCGAAGGCGGCAGATAGGGCGATACTCGCGGAACTGGCAAACAGCTACAACGTCAGCAAGGCGACGATTTTGAGACTAGGAGCATGAGGCTAGACCTACAATGGCTTGCGGCATGCGTTTACGTGTCAGCTAGCAACGCTTGGGTATGGATTATCTACCACACAAGTGTCCTTGCGAGCGTCGTTTCCGCTGTTGCAGCGGTCGCTGTCGCTGTGTTCACTTGCAGATTGACCGAAGCAAACAGAATCGCCTACGACCAGTTCATTTCAACCCACCGGCCAAAAGTTCGGGTGCGTGCATTTAGACTCCATCTAGAAGGGGCTTCCGCAAACCATAAGTATCAGATCGAATTCATTTATTTGAATGAAGGAGATAGCCGTGCTCACATCAAGGAAATCGGCACCGTTCTTATTAAAGGTAACAATAGATGGAATTATGGAGCTCGAAAGGTGCGCTTCGATGTTGAGCAATCAGCCGAAATATTGCGAAGCGGCGAGGACAGAACTCAATTTACGAAGTGTAATTTCGACTGGGATTCGAAAGATGATAATTGGTTCTGTATCGGCTACATTGAATATCAGGACGACCTTGGCAATAAGCGGATGACTGGTTTTTGCCGGAGATGGAATTCTCAGAATATGACTTGGGATCGTGATGATAACGAAGAACTTGAATACTCCTACTAGGGCACTAAAAACTCACTCACCATGAATCGGTTATACAACCCGCCCGACGCGAACACGAAAAGCGCCCCGGACAAGCTGGCCGACAGTCGACCGCCATTTACGCCGCTTAAGCGTCACCCCTAAACTGCTCGCCGATCATCGGCTCAGCCGCTTTCCCACCCCTGCGCGCTCGGAAACCCATGCCTGACCCAACCAACGCCCCTCACCCCTGCCGATACACCGCCCTCGCATTGTCCATGAACACCGCCTGCCGCTGCGCCTCGGTCAGCTTGATCGGCAGCGCCTGCGCCGGATCGTCGAAATCCCAGTGCGGATAGTCGGTCGCGAACAGCACCCGGTCCCAGCCGATCCATTCGATCGCCTCGGCCAACTGCGTGCGCGGTTCCGGTTCCTCGATCGGCTGGGTGGTGAACCAGACATTGGAGCGTATATACTCCGACGGCGCGCGCTTCAGATGCGGCAACTCCCGCTTCAGCTTCGCCCACTGCCGATCCATCCGCCACCCCAGTGCGGCGGCCCAGGCCAGCCCGCCCTCGACCAGCACCACGCGCAGCCCCGGCACCTGCTCGAACACCCCCTCCAGGATCATGCTGACCAGCAGCGCCTGCTGCGCCTGGGCGTGGCCGACCATCTCCTCGATGTAGTAACTGCCCCAGCCGCCGGCGGTGTTCGGCCACCCGCCATTACCGAACGCATGGATGCCAACCGCCAGATTGGCCGCGGCGGCAGCCTCATAGATCGGCCAGTAACGCCGCTGCCCCAGCGGTTCGGCGGTGCGGCTCAACAGCAGCACCTGAGCGAACTCGCTGTCCCCAGCACGCAGCTCGATCTCCTTGACCGACGCGGCGGTGTCCTCGTACGGCACCACCACCGAACCGCGCAGGCGCTTGTCCAGGCCGGTCCATTCAGCCTTCTGCCATTCATTCGTGGCGTGCGTGATGGCGTCCGAAAGCAGCGGGTTGGTCGCCCCCTGCCCGCTCGTCAGCGGATTGAGGATACCCAGCGCCACGTTGTTCGGGTCCAGATGCTGTTGCGCCATGAACGCGAGATCGCTGCCAGGGGACCGACCGTCCGGCAGGAACGCATCACGCCGGCAGGCCTGCGGCTGGCCCTTGGGATAGGCCGACCCCCTCTCCCACGGCTGGCGATACTGCAGACCGAATTCCTCGACGTGGTCCACCCAGCGCTTCGACAGATAAGGATACAGCGACTTGCTGACCCCGCCGATGCCAACCCCGGCCGGGCGCGGATGAATATCGCAATCGGCAATTGCCAGCTTCGAGGTCAAGCCCGCCTGCAGGCCAGAGCGGTTGAGGACGTCCACATTCATGCCGTGGTCTCCCTTTCGTTCAGTCGTACATAGGTCCGCAGCGGGTTGTCCGCCATGATTTTTCGCGCCAGGCCTGGGTCCAGACCCTCGGGGATCGGTTGTTCCCCATCAAATTGATAATGCGGGTAGTCGGTGGAGAACAGCAGCATCTCATCCGACCCGATATGCTCGATCAGCCGCATCACCGACGCCGGATCGGGCGGCGCGTCGAACGGCTGCAGGGTCAGGCGCACGCGGTCACGCACGATCGACCCCGGCGGGTCGGACACCCACGGGATCTCGCTGCGCAGGCCCTTCCAGAACTTCGTCAGCCGCCACAGGTAGGCGGGCAGCCAGGTGACGCCGGATTCCATCAACACGACGGTCAGGGCGGGGAACTTGGCGAACACGCCCTCGGCGATCAGGCTGGTGAGCTGGGACTGAAAGGCGGTCGCCTGGTTGACGTAGTCCTCGGTGAAGCTGGTGGGCCAGCCCACCGGGGTCATCGGGTGGCGATACATGCTGCCGGCATGGATGCCGACCGGCAGGCCATGGCGTTCGGCGGCGGCGTAGATCGGCCAGTATTGGCGGCGGCCGAGCGTGTTCTCGCTGCCGACCAGCAGCATTACCTGGACGAAGCGGCGATCCGCGGCGCAGCGGTTGATCTCGTCCACCGCCAGTTCGGCGTTCTGCATCGGCACCACGATGGACGCCCGCAGGCGCGGATCCTGATCCAGCCACGCGCGCGCGATCCAGTCGTTCAGCGCGCGGGCAAAAACGACCCCAAGATCCTCGCTGAATTGCGCCTGCACGCCGTACAGGCAGTTGCAGATCGCCAGGCGGGTGCCGAACGGGTCCAGTCCCTGTCGGCCCAGGGTGGCGACGTCGGTCGCGGTGCGGCCGGTGTCGTCGCGCCATTGCTGACGAAAACTCAGCGGATTGCGCGTCGGATAGGCGATCGTGGTCAGGTCCTCGATGCCGCGCCGAACCACGGTTTCGCGCCAATGATCGTCCAGGTAAGGCAGCAGCGACGCCAGCGCCGGGACAATCGGATGGATGTCGCAGTCGATCGGGCCGGCTTCGTTCATCCACGGCCACCACTATGCCAGCTGGTGGCGGGTCGGGACGGGCCCAACCAGCGCCCAGTGCTCCGATCAGCACATCGGGCTGCAGACCCGCACCGGCCGGTGGTGTCAGCGCCTGGCGGGACAACGACGTTTGATCCGGTCACCCCGCCCGCCACGGGCATCCCGCCGACCGGCCTGATTACCAGCGGCATCGCGATCATGCGGGGACCCGCACCAGCAGATCGTCGCCCTCGGCCTTGACCGGATAAACCGCGATGTCCTCGTCGGCCGGGGCCGACATCGCCTTGCCGGTGCGGACGTCGAACTGCGCGGCGTGCAGCGGGCACTCGATACAGCCGTTCTCCAGCCAGCCATCGGACAGCAGAGCATACTCGTGGGAGCAGACGTTCGCGGTGGCGTGGAACTCGCCGCCGGGCAGATGATAGAGCGCGACCTCCTTGTCGCCGACCCGCACGCCGAGGCAGGCGCCTTCGGCCACGTCACCCTTGGCGGCTACCCTTACCCAGTCACTCATCGTCGTCTCCATCACGTTGGTCGGAACAGCATGACAGCGGATTGAAGTGCGGCCAACCTCAACCGAGCAATTTGCCGCCGTCCACGGGAATGACCCAGCCGGTGGAGGCGGTCAGGTGCACCACCGCCGCCATCACCGCCTGCGCCACCTCATCCGCCTGCACCACGCGTTTCAACGGCGTGGTCGAGGCAACCCGCTCCACCATCGCGGTCGTGCGGTTCGGCACGAAGCCCGTGTCCACCGCGGCAGGGGAAACCGTCAGCACGCGGATCTCCGGCCCGAGCACCCGTGCGAGTGACAGGGCCATGGTGTCCAGCGCCGCCTTCGATCCGCCGTAGGCGATGTTGCTGCCGGTGCCGACGATCGCCGCGACACTGGAAATATTCACGATCACCGCATCCCCCGACTGCCTCATCAGCGGCGCGAAGGCTCGGATGGTCGCGAACGGACCCCTGACGTTGGCCGCGAAGATCTGATCGATCAGCTCGTCGGTCAGCGCCTCCAGGTCGGGATGCGGGATCATGCGGGTGAAGCCGGCGCAGTTCACCAGCACGTCGCAGCGACCGTATTCGCGCGCAACGGTCGCGGCCGCCTCGCGGATCACCGGCGTCTGAAGCATCGGGATGTGGATCGCGCGATGGCCGGACCCGGGCAGCGCCCTGACCACGGCATCCGCCTGTTCAGGCTTGCTGTTGTAGCCGACGAGGATTCTGGCGCCGGCCTGCGCCAGCCGCTGGGCCGAGGCCGAACCGATCGCGCCGCTGCCGCCGGCTATGACCGCGACCTTGTCTTTCAGGTCCATTGCCCTGTCTCCCTTATCGTGCCGGCCCCTGTGATATCGTCCGGGCCCTTCCGAACATCGGCCCCTTCAGAACATAGGTCCGCGGTTGGTCGCGCCGCCGTCGATGGTGATGATCGTCCCGGTTGTGTAAGCCGACAAGTCCGAGGCCAGGAAGGCGACCATCGCCCCGATCTCGCGCGCTGTGCCGGCGCGGCCCATCGGCAGCGGCTTGGTGAATTCCTCCCACCGGCTCTCGTCGCCGAACGCGTTCAACGCCCGGGTCTTCATCAGCGTGACCAAGCGGTCGGTCGCGATCGCACCGGGATTGACCCCGACCACGCGCAGCCCATCGTCGCCCGCTGACCCACCCAGCGCCTTGGTGAACGCCATCAGCGCCGCATTGCCGGTGGAGCCGGCGATATAGTCACGGTCCATTTTCTCGCCAGCCATGCCAAGGATGTTGATGATCACGCCGTGACCGTGCGACGCCATCTGGGCATAGAAGGCCCGGCACATGTTGATGTAACCGAACACCTTCAGATCCCAGGCTGCCCGCCAGCGATCCTCGGTGATCTGTTGAAGGTCGCCACCGGGAATGGCGCCGGCATTGTTCACCAGGATGTCGATATCGGGATAGGCGCTCAGCAGGCAGTCGACGCTGCCGCTGTCGGACAGATCGCAGGCGAAGACCTCGACAGTGACGTTGTGGCGGCCGGCGATTCGCGCGCGGGCGTCATCAAGATCCGCCTGGGTGCGCGAGACCAGGATGACATTGACGCCCTCGGCCGCCAGGCACTCGGCGCTGGCGACGCCAATGCCCTTGGAAGCACCGGTGATCAGTGCGGTGCGGCCGTGCAGGTTCAGCTCCATCGTCGCCCCCTTCCCTCGTCCGACGGTCGATAGAACGACAGCCCGGTTTCGGCAATCAGGGTTCGGAGACAGCCAAGCCTGTCATGACTGCGGCGTCGATCATCGCGCGGTCGAAGGTCGCGAAGCGCGACGCAGTCCGGCTGGACGCCAGATGCAGCGCGTCGGCGAAGTCCATGCCGTCGCGGTTCCAGGCCAGAGCCTGCCGCAGCAGCGGTTCGTCCTCGGTGCGCACAGCGGGCAGCGAGAGCAAATCTTCCAAGGCCTGGTTGATCGCGGGACGTGCCAGCCGATAAAGGCGCCGCAGGACCCACTCGGTCTCCAGCAGTACCGTCGTGGCCAGAAAGATCGTCTCGGTTTCGAACAGCCGGCGGGCCTGTTCGGTCTGCGATGGCGCGTCGCCGGTCAGCAGACGGACAATGACGTTAGTATCGGCCGCGATCACGACGATCCCGCAGTTCGGCGTCGATCGCTGCGTCCATCTGCCTGATCGACCGCGTCGGCGCCTTGACCCGCAGGCGGCCGACCAGGTCATCCAGCCGGGTCGGCTGACCGGTCCTGACCGGCCGCAACAGAACGCCGTCGCCGGTGTCTTCCACGGAAAAGTCGGTGCCAGGAGACCAACGATGGGCGTCCCGGACCGTCTTGGGCAGGATGATCTGACCTTTGGACGACAGCCGCGTGGTTTCCATCGGCCGGATGTAAGATGTGGTAAGACCATTGTCAAGCATTGCCGGGGAGCACGATCCGGTAGAACGCCAGGGCGTTGTCCGCGAACAGTTTGCGCCGATCTTCGGCGGGCAGCCCGGCGGTGACATACTTGAACTGGCGGTAGATCCAGTCCCAGCTCGCCTTGACACCGTCGACCGGATAGTTCGAGGCGAACATGCAGCGGTCGACCCCGAACAGGCCGATCGTTTCTCGAATGATCGAACCGTTGACCTGCAACGTCCACGGCCGGCCTTTCACCGTCAGGCCCGAGATCTTGCACCAAACATGCGGGCAGGACGCGAGCGCCTCCATGCCGCGTCGCCAGACCCGGAGTTGTTCCTTCGACCGATCAAGCGGATAGCCGGTATGGTTCAGAACGATGCGCAGATCGGGATGCTCGCGGCAGACCTCCGCCGCTTCCTCCAGGTGATACCAGGGAACGCGCAGGTCCCACGACAGGCCGTATTTGGTGAGCAGCCCGAGCCCCGCCCGCCAGGCCGGATCCTGCAGGCTTCGCCGCTCAGCACGCACGGACTGTCCTGGGCCGGCGGCGATCACCGGCTTGGTCCGGATGCCGCGGACCAGAGGGTTGGCGGCCTGGGCGGCGATGATGTCTTCCGCGTCCGGCGTATCGACCCACGCATGGCCGACGATGGCGTTCGGCATCCCGGTCTCCGCCGTGATCCCGGTCAGCCAGGCGGTTTCGGCAACCTGTTGAGCACGGTCGCACTCGGCCTCGACATGCACCGTGGCGATGACATTGTGCAGCGCGGTATCGCGGCGATATTCGGCCGCGAGGTAGCTGCGCTGGAGGCGGGAGTAGTCGCCAAGCCAAAGATGTTCACCCGAGTCCAGCCAGGGGTAGCGCAAGCCAGCCTCGAGGTCCCACAGATGGTGGTGAGCATCGACGATGGGGAGATCTTCATCCATGCGTGAAGGTAAGCAGCATTCCGCTGCGCAGGCTACATCGGCCGACGCTCGGTCGGCTCGAACGATCACTTTCGTTACTGTAGTGTCGCGTTATGGTGCGTCGCTTGTGGCTGGGCCTGGCCGCCGCGGCGCTCCCCGAACCGCGCCCTGTCAGGCAGCGCCGTCATGTCAGGCCATCCCGGGCGAACCCGCCGTGCCATAATGGAACGTTGCTCCATCCGCTCACGCGTGGCAGGGTCTGGCCCCGACGGACAACCACCGCGGAACCGCCCCTCGTGACCCTGATCCTGGCCAGCCGACCCAACGTCTATTCCGCCTCCCCGCTCGACCGCATCGCCACACGGCGGGAGGATCCGGCCTGGATTAACGAAAAACTTGCCGACCCGGACAGCTTGTTCGTCCCGGTCTGGCGCACCAGGAACCTCGTCCGCGGCGCCCGCGAGAGCAACCCCCAGGCGGTCTATATCTCCGGCGAGATGGCCCACACCCTGCGGATGCAGGACCGCCCCTGGGCCTTCCTTGGCATCCTCGAGGATCGCGCGGTCTTCGCCATCGACATCTCCGCCACTGACGACCCGGTGCCGCTGCTGCCCGACACCCTCGGCGACTTCGTCGATCTCCGCTCCGTTGGCTGGGGCGTTCCCCGGCCGGAGGCGTCGGTCCTGGCGCATGCCCGTGGGCTGATGAACTGGCGACAGCGCCACAAATTCTGCAGCGTCTGCGGCAATCCCTGTGCGGTCAAAAGCTCCGGCCATGTGATGCGGTGCACCGTCTGCGACACCCAGCATTTCCCCCGCACCGACCCCGCCGTCATCATGCTGGTCCATCGCGGCGACAAAGCGCTGCTGGGTCACTCGACCCGGTTCCCCCGCGCGACCCCCCGTGCGACAATGTATTCGACCCTGGCGGGATTCGTTGAACCCGGTGAATCGCTGGAAGAAGCCGTCCGCCGCGAAGTGCTGGAGGAAGCCGCCATCGAAGTGGGGGACGTCCGCTACCACTCCAGCCAACCCTGGCCGTTCCCCGGCAACATCATGCTGGGCTTCTACGCCGAGGGTCTGTCCGAGGCGATCACCATAGACCCCGACGAACTACAGGACGCCCGCTGGTTCAGCCGCGAGCAGATGCGCGACTGCGACCAGCACGGCTTCGCCCTGCCCCGCACCGACAGCATCGCCCGCCGCCTGATCGAGGACTGGCTGGCCGTCGGCTGATGCCCCAGCTGGCCACCATCGGCTACGAGGGCACCACCATCGACACCGTCCTCGCCACGTTGCGCGACGCGCGGGTGGGACTGCTGATCGACGTCCGAGCGGTGGCGCGATCGCGCAAGCCGGGCTTCTCCAAACGCCAGCTCGCGGCGGCATTGGACCAGGCCGGCATCGGCTATGCCCACCTGCAAGGCCTGGGCACGCCCAAACCGGGGCGTGACGCCGTTCGCGCCGGGCATCCCGAACGGATGGAGGTCATCTTCCGCGAGCACATGGTGTCGGACCGCGCCCAGGCGGAACTGGCGCAGGCAAAACACCTGGTCCGCGGCGCGCCTGCCTGCCTGCTGTGCTTCGAGCGCGATCACACGACCTGCCACCGCCGCCTGGTCGCCGAGATGATCGTCGCCGAGACCCGGCAAGCCGTGCAGCACCTGATCACGCCGTAGCTCGGTTCCCTCACCGCGGGGGTGGCGCCGGTCACCATCCCGTATGGAAGTTTGATCGGCGAAATCGCCACCCGCACGCCCCGTTGCAGCCGGCATTGCACCGGAAGGACGTGCCCCATGCCCGACTCAATCGAGCCGGCGGCGACCACGCTGCCGATCACCCTGACCATCAACGGCGAGCCGCGAAAGCTCGCGGTCGCCCCGTGGACCACACTTCTCGATCTGCTACGTCTCGACCTCGACCTGACCGGTACCAAGAAGGGTTGCGACCACGGCCAGTGCGGGGCCTGTACCGTGCTGGTGGACGGCACGCGGATCAACGCCTGCCTGACGCTCGCGGTGATGAAGGACGGCGCCTCCATCACCACGGTGGAAGGCATCGCCGCCGGTGACGGCACGTTGCACCCGCTGCAGCAGGCCTTCATCGAGCACGACGCGTTCCAGTGCGGCTACTGCACGCCTGGTCAGCTCTGCTCCGCCATCGGCCTGATGCAGGAAGGCCACGCCCACACACCGGAAGAAATCCGCGAGCAGATGAGCGGCAACATCTGCCGCTGCGGTGCCTATCCCAACATCGTCGCGGCGATCCACCAGGTGTCCGGGGAGAACCCCCGATGAACCGCTTTTCCTACACCCGGCCGGACGACATCGCCGGCGCGCTGCGTGAGGTCGCCGGCGGACCGGCCGCCCGGATCATCGCCGGGGGCACCAACCTACTGGACCTGATGAAATACGACGTCGAGCGGCCGACGCGGCTGGTCGATATCAGCCATCTGCCCGGCCTTGACCAAATCGAGGCGACGGCGAACGGCGGATTGAAGATCGGCGCCATGGTGACCAACAGCACCCTCGCCTACGACCCGCGCATCACCCACGGCTATCCGTTGCTCGCCAGCGCGATCCTGGCTGGCGCCTCGGCGCAACTGCGCAACGCCGCCTCGACCGGTGGCAACCTGCTGCAACGCACCCGCTGCTACTACTTTTACGATCCGGGCACGCCCTGCAACAAGCGGGAACCTGGGTCCGGCTGTCCCGCGAAAGCCGGCGTCAACCGCATCCACGCCATCCTGGGCAGCAGCGAACACTGCATCGCCACCCATCCGTCAGATATGTGCGTTGCACTCGCGGCGCTGGAGGCGACCGTGCAGGTCACCGGTCCCAACGGCGACCGGACCATCCCATTCGACAGCTTCCACCGCCTGCCCGGCAACCATCCGGAGCGCGACACGACCCTGGCGACCGACGAGATCGTCACCGCCGTCGCGCTTCCGTCGGACGGCTTCGCGGCACACCACAGCTACCTGAAATTGCGCGATCGACAGAGCTATGCCTTCGCCCTGGTCTCCGTCGCCGCGGCGCTGCAGCTGGACGGCGATCGGATCAGGGCCGCCCGCCTCGCCCTGGGCGGCGTGGCGCACAAGCCGTGGCGCGACCCGGCGGCGGAAGATCTGTTACGCGGTCAGCCAGCGAAATCGGACGCCTTCCATCGTGCCGCGGACCACCTGTTGGCGAATGCCCGAGGCCACGGGCACAACGACTTCAAGATCGGCCTCGCCCGCCAGGCGATCGTGCGCGCGCTGGAACAGGCCGCCGCCGGCACGCCGCAATCGCAAACCGACAAGCGCATCCAGTAGGAGCCGCCATCATGCCACTCGATACCCACGTCGGAAGCCCGCGCAGCCGGGTCGACGGCCGTCTCAAGGTGACCGGTGCCGCGAAGTACGCCGCCGAGTTCAACGTCCCCGGCCTGCTGCATGGCGTCGTCGTCTCCGGCACGATCGCCAAAGGCCGCATCATCCGGATTGATATCGCCGCGGCCATGGCGGTGCCCGGCGTCGTACAGGTGTTCACCCACCAGAACCGCCCGCGTGTTCCCGCTGGGGACGACGGATATCAGGATGCCGTGGCACCACCGGGTCAGCCGTTCCGGCCGTTGTTCAACGACCAGATCCTGTACAGCGGCCAGCCCGTGGCGCTGGTGGTGGCGGAGGACGACGCGAGCGCGCGCTATGCCGCGTGCTTGGTGCGCATCGAGGCCGAGGCCGATCCGCATCAGACCGATCTGCATAAGGTTCGCAACGATGCGTATGTGCCGCCGGAGAAACGCGAGGGCATCGCGCCGCCGCCACCCCCGCGCGGCAAGGCAGCCGATAGCTTCTCCACGGCGCCCCACCGGATCGAGAACGAATACCAGACCGCGAACGAACACCATAATCCGATGGAGCCGCACGCGACGACCGTGGTGTGGCACGACGGCGGCAAGATCACGGTGCACGACAAGATCCAGGGCGTGATGAACACATTGGGCTACGTCACCGGCGTGTTCGGTCTGAAGCCGGACGACGTGCGGGTGTTATCGCCGTTCGTCGGCGGTGCGTTCGGCAGCGGTCTGCGCCCGCAGTACCAGCTGTTCCTCGCCGTGATGGCCGCGCTGGATCTGAAACGATCGGTCCGAGTCGAACTGACGCGCGACCAGATGTTCAGCTTCAGCTATCGCCCCGGCACGATCAACGCCGTCGCCGTCGCAGCCGCCGATGATGGAATGCTGCGATCCATCAGGCACCAGGCCATCGCCGGAACGTCCCAGTTCGAGGACTATCAGGAGGTCGTCGTCAACTGGTCCAGCCTGCTTTATCATTGCGATCACGTTGCACTGGATTACCGGATCGCCAAGCTCGATGTCTATACGCCGGCCGACATGCGGGCACCCGGTGCGCCGCTGGGCATATTCGGCATCGAGACCGCGATGGACGAGTTGGCCCATGCGCTGAAGATGGACCCCCTGCAGCTGCGGCTGAAGAACCACGCCGAAATCGACGAGAACGACGCCAAGCCCTTCACCAGCCGCGAACTCCGCGCCGCCTGCCTGCAAGGTGCGGAACGTTTCGGTTGGTCGAAACGCCAGCACGAGCCGCGCTCGATGCGCGAGGGTCATGAGCTTATCGGCTGGGGGATGGCCAACGGTATGTGGGAAGCGCTGATGATGCCGCACAGCGCGCGGGCCGTGCTGACCGCTGACGGCCGGCTGGAGGTCGCCAGCGCGACGGCGGACATCGGCACCGGCACCTACACCATCCTGACCCAGATCGCTGCCGACACGCTGGGCCTGCCGATGGAACAGGTGACCGCGCGGGTCGGCGACTCATCGCTGCCGGAAGCACCCGTGGAGGGTGGGTCGTGGACCGCAGCCTCGGCCGGATCCGCGGTGCTGCTGGCGTGTCAGGCGGTTTGCCGGACATTGATGACACACGCGCGGGCGATGGAAGGATCCCCGCTCGCCAACGTCGATGTCGAGCATGTCCGCTTCGTCGGCGGCCGTATCGAGATGTTGCAGGATACGTCGCGATCGGTGGCAATCATCGACGTGATGCATGCAGCCGGCCTGGACCGCATCCACGAGGAAGAGACCGCCGAACCAAACCCGGAAACCAAGAAGAACTTCTCTCAGTACACCCATTCCGCGGTCTTCGCCGAGGTACGGGTGGATGAGCAGCTCGGTGTGGTGCGCGTGACGCGGCTGGTCGACGCGGTGGCCGCGGGAAAGATCATCAATCCGAAAACCGCGCGCAGCCAGATCATTGGCGGCGTCGTCTTCGGCATCGGCATGGCGCTGACCGAAGAAACCCTGACTGACCATCGGCTGGGCCGGATCATGAACCGGAACCTGGCCGAGTATCATGTGCCCGTCGCTGCCGACGTGCCGGACATCGATGTAATTTTCGTCGATGAGCACGACGACAAGGCCAACCCGCTGGGTGTCAAAGGGCTAGGTGAAATCGGCATTGTGGGAACCGCGGCGGCGATCGCGAACGCCATCTTCCACGCCACCGGCAAGCGGGTTCGGGATCTACCTGTGACCATCGACAAACTGCGACTGTAACGTCCGTGCGTCGGATCGCGCCCTGAGGCCAGACCTCAGGGCGCCGTTCTGGATAAAGCAACCACCGTGGAACCGCTGAACCCGCGCCGCTGCCACGGTGAACCACTCGGGGAACCACAGGCGTTTGTCGGCCTTGGCCCCATCCGCTAGCCTGCGGAAAACCAACCGGAGGTTAGCGTGGGCCAGCTGTCCATCAATGAGGCAAGGGGCGCGTGGCCGGAAGGCCTCACCCAGGTTCCGTTCCAGGTCTATCAGGATCCCGCGCTGGCGGAGCAGGAACAGCGGTTGCTGTTCGAGGGTCCTGTCTGGAATTTCATGTGTCTCGAAACGGATATCCCGAACGTCGGCGACTGGCGGACGACCTTCGTCGGCCGCATGCCGGTCGTCGTGGTGCGAGGCGAAACAGGTGACATCGCCGGGTTCGAGAACCGTTGCCTGCATCGCGGCTCGCTCATTTGCCTCGACAACGCCGGCAATGCGAAAGACTTCACCTGCGTCTACCACGCGTGGCGCTACGACCTTGGCGGCAACCTGAAATCGATTGCCTTCAGCCGGGGCGTCAACGGCAAAGGCGGCATGCCCGACAGCTTCCGCCCGGACGATCATGCGACGCGCAAGCTACGCATCACCACCATCAGCGGCCTGGTATTCGGCACATTTTCCGAAACCACCCCCGACATCGAGGCGTTCCTCGGCCCTGAGGTCGCCGCCGCCCTGCGTCTGACCGCCAGCCGCAAGCTGCAGGTCATCGGCCGGTTCACCGAAGGCCTGCCGAACAACTGGAAGCTGTACGCCGAGAACGTCCGCGACACCTATCATGCCAGTCTGCTGCATGTGTTCTTCGCCACCTTCCGGATCAACCGCCTGAGCCAGGCCGGCGGGGTCAGCGTCAGCGAGACCGGTGCCTGTCACGTCTCGACCACCCTGGCCCCCACCGAGGATACCGATAGCCTCTACCAGGGCATGCGATCCGTGGACGACGGCTTGCGGTTGTCCGATGCAAGCATGCTGGATGCGGAAGATGAGCATGGCGACCGGGTGCGCCAGCAGATCCTGTCCGTGTTCCCCAGCTTCGCGATGCAGCGCACCTACAACGTCATGGTGATCCGCCAGTTCGTGCCGCGTGGTATCAACAAGACCGACCTCAACTGGATCTATCTTGGTTACGCGGACGACACGCCGCAAATGCGCCGGCGCCGCCTCAAGCAGCTTAATCTGGCGGGACCAGCCGGATTCGTATCGATGGAGGACGGTTGCATCGGCAACTTCGTCGAACGCGGCGCGGCGGCGGCACCGAACGGTTTCTCGCTGTTGAAGATGGGCGGCGGCGGCACCGAAAGTCAGGAAAACCGAGTTACCGAGACCGCGATAAGGGGATTTTGGAAGATGTGGCGCGCGGTGATGGGACAATGAGCGCGATGCTCGCCCGTGTCACCGCCCTCAATGCCGACTACGCGGCCGCGATCGACGATGACAGGTTGGAGGAATGGCCGGGGTTTTTCCTCGACGAGTGCCTGTACAAGATCACCTCGGCGGATAATTTGCGCGATGGCAACGAGGCCGGGATTGTCTACGCCGACAGTCGGGCGATGCTGGCGGATCGGGTGCTGGCGTTGCGGCGGGCCAATATCTATGAACGACAGGTGTATCGACATATCGTCGGGACGCCTCGGCTGATCGGGCCAGACGCGACGGAAACACCGTTTCTCGTGGTGCGGACGATGCGCGACGGCCGGATGGACCTGTTCGCTGCCGGTCGCTACCGGGATCGGTGGCACCAGGAGGCCAATGTGCTTCGCTTCCGCGAACGCATCGTGATCTGCGACTCATCGCACTTCGATACGTTGGTGGCGATCCCGCTGTAATGGTTGGCTGCACGAGGGGAAAGAGCTACAGATGACCAACATCTTGGTCAGCAGAATGGTACTGCGTCAGGTGAACCTCGCTGAGGCCAAGGCGCATCTCAGCGAACTGGTAGCGCGAGCCGAGGCCGGGGAGTCAATCCAGATCAGCCGACGAGGAAAGCCAGTGGCCCAGCTCACCAGCCTCGCACAGCCGCGCAAGCCCATCGACGTGGCCGAACTGCGGGCCATTATCGACACGATGCCGAAAAACTTGGCTGAAAATGTCGTTCGAGCAATGCGTGATGAGGCACGCTACTGACGCGGTATCTCGACACTTCGCTGTTGGTCTCGGCTTTGACTGTAGAGGCCGCGACAGACCGAGTTCGGTTGTGGCTGACCCAGTACGGTCGACGGATCTGACGATCAGTGATTGGGTGATCATCGAATTTGCGTCGGCGCTGTCAGTCAAGATGCGGATGGGTCAGTTACGTGTCGAAGATCGTGCCACGGCGGCGAGTTTGTTCACCCGGCTACAGGCGGAGTCGCTGGCCGTTGCGCGGATCACACGGGACCATTTCCGCGCCGCCGCTCGGTTTGCCGATCAGCCGGGGCTGGGACCGCGGGCAGCAGATGCACTCCATGTCGCGGTCACTGGGAGCAACAATCCGTACCCTGGACAAGCGCCTCGCTGAAGCGGCAACCGCGCTCGGAGTCAACGCCGCCGTGGTGTAATGGCTTGTTCCCGGCCAGAGCAACAGCCATTCTCGCGGACAAAGAAAAAGCAGCCCCGAAGTCACCCCCGGGGCCGCTCGATCAGGTCTTCGCGGGTGTGCGAGCGGTTGGCACGAGCGGACGCGGCTGGGACAGGAGTGTTCATCTTCTGGATTCCCTTGCGCTGAGGGAATCGCGGCCAGTCCATGCCGAACTATGACGTAAATCACAGATGGGATAGCGCTCGCTTCTGCATAACGTTTGCTGAAAGCAGCCCGACCGCTTTCCCCTAAGCCGATCTGCAGCATCGGTACCAAGAGTCAGGTTTCATCCACTAGAGCTTTTTCCGTTCGCATTGGCTCACCGAAAAAGCCTAGCACATTGTTTTAGCGAGCATCTTCACCCGTTCAGATAAGCAATCTGAACGGGATCTGCTCTAATGCAGCCACTCCGCCAGTACAGCCAGCATCAGCAACGCGACAATATTGGTGATCTTGATCATCGGGTTTACCGCCGGGCCGGCGGTATCCTTATAGGGATCGCCAACTGTATCGCCGGTCACCGCCGCCTTGTGCGCGTCGGAGCCTTTGCCACCATGGTTGCCCTCCTCGATATACTTCTTCGCGTTGTCCCACGCGCCGCCGCCCGACGTCATGGAGATCGCGACGAACAAGCCCGTCACGATCGTGCCCAGCAGCATCGCGCCCAATGAAGCGAACGCCGCCGCACGGCCGGCGATGATATCGATCACGATCCACACCACGATCGGCGCCCCGATCGGCAGCAAGGAGGGCAGGATCATCTCCTTGATCGCCGCCTTGGTCAGCAGGTCCACCGCCTTGCCGTATTCGGGTTTGGCCGTGCCCTCCATGATGCCGGGAATTTCGCGGAACTGGCGGCGGACCTCCACCACGACTGAACCGGCCGCGCGCCCGACAGCCGTCATGCCCATGGCGCCGAACAGGTACGGCAGCATGCCGCCGATGAACAGGCCGATCACGACGAACGGGTTCTGCAGCGCGAAGTCCACGTGCAGGGTTGGGAAGTAGTGGGTCAGGTCAACCGTATACGCGGCGAACAGCACCAGCGAGGCCAGCCCCGCCGACCCGATCGCATAGCCTTTGGTCACCGCCTTGGTGGTGTTGCCGACGGCATCCAAAGCATCCGTCGTGACCCGCACTTCCCTCGGCAAATCCGCCATCTCGGCAATGCCGCCGGCGTTGTCGGTCACCGGACCATAAGCGTCGAGGGCCACGATCATGCCGGCCAGCGACAGCATCGTCGTGGCGGCCACCGCGATGCCGAACAGCCCGGCCACCATGAACGTAAAGATGATGCCGACGCTGATCACGATCACCGGCAGCGCCGTCGCCTCCATCGAGATCGCCAGCCCCTGGATCACGTTGGTGCCATGGCCGGTGGTCGAGCTCTGCGCGATCGACTTCACCGGACGATACTCGGTCGCCGTGTAATACTCGGTGATCACCACGATCAGCCCGGTCACCACCAGGCCGACCAGGGCACAAACGAACAGATCCCAGCCATTCACCGACCCGCCGCCGGTCAGCGCCAGTGGCGTGGCGAACCCGGCGGTGACCAGGATGATGATCGCGATGCCCACGACCGACAGCCCGCCGGTGACGATCAGCCCGCGATACAGCGCCTTCATGATCCCATTGTCCGCGCCCAGCTTGACGAAATAGGTCCCGGCGATCGAGGTCAGGATGCAGATCGCGCAGATCCCCAGCGGCAGCATCAGCAACGCGTCGCGGGTGGCGCCGGTGAAGAAGATCCCCGCCAGCAGCATGGTGGCAACGATGGTCACGGCGTAGGTTTCGAACAGGTCCGCGGCCATGCCGGCGCAGTCGCCGACATTGTCACCGACGTTGTCAGCGATCACCGCCGGGTTGCGGGGGTCATCCTCGGGGATCCCGGCCTCGACCTTGCCGACCAGATCGGCGCCAACGTCCGCCCCCTTGGTGAAAATGCCGCCGCCCAGCCGCGCGAAGATCGAGATCAGCGAGCCACCGAAGCCCAGCGCGACCATGGCCTCCAGCACCTTGCGGAGCTCGTCGTCGGTGATCGGCCCGCTGTAGCCGCCGCGCAACACGAAGTAATAGCCGGCGACACCCAGCAGACCGAGGCCGACGACCAGCATGCCGGTGATCGCCCCAGCCTTGAACGCGACATCCAGGCCCGCTGCCAACCCGCGTCTCGATGCTTGTGCGGTGCGCACGTTGGCGCGAACCGACACGTTCATGCCGATGAAACCGGCGGCTGCCGACAGCACCGCACCGATAAAGAACCCGATCGCGGTGTGAACACCCAGGACCAGCCACAGAAAGATCATAATGACCACGCCGACCAGGCCGATCGTGGTGTACTGCCGGTTCAGGTAGGCGCGCGCCCCTTCCTGCACCGCAGCCGAGATTTCCTGCATCCGGGAGGTGCCGGCATCCGAAGCCAGCACCTGTCGCCCGGTGATCAGACCGTAGACCAGCGCGGCAACGCCGCAGGCCATGATCAGGATTTGCGCCGCGATCATCAGGGGTCTCCCCTCCTCATTGTTTCGTTCGTGCCGAGCCGCCTGATCTGAGCGCATGCGGCCGTATGATCGCGGCGTATGCCAGAAGCGCGAACATCCGGCAAATCCGTGATTACGGTCTGTTTATCATTGTGCAAGGGCCACCGTCACGCGGCAGGCGCCGTGGCTTCTTTGGCACGTGAATGGCAGGTCAGTTTAGACCCGATATCACTTCCTGGTCGGACGGGAAGCGTCCAGCCGCCTTCTTCGAGAAGACGAGCCGACCATCGACGGTGATCTCGAACACCCCGCCACCGGTTCTGCGCAACTCGACCGTGGCGTTCGGATGGGTCTTCAGGATCAGCGCCCGCGCCGCGGTCGCACGCGGCTCGTAACCTCACATGCCGCAGTATTCGATCTCAATCAGCATCTTTTTTCCATTCTCCGACGGTCTGTCAGCGCTTCTAGCTTGGCATCGCTGTGCCGGATGGGCAAGAAAGGCGCGAAATCTGGATCCAGATCATGAGCAAAGACCGTATTGTCCCCGTAATCCTTTCCGGCGGATCGGGCACCCGCCTTTGGCCGGTGTCGCGTGAAAGTTTTCCCAAGCAGCTTTGGCCACTGGTATCCCAGCGGACGATGATGCAGGAAACCGCGCTGCGCGCAGCGGACCGCGGGTTCGCGCCACCCATCGTGGTGTGCAACCAGGAACATCGGTTTCTGATCGCCGAGCAGCTTCGCGAAGTCGACATCGCCGATGCCCGCATCGTGCTTGAACCGGTTGGCCGTAACAGCGCCCCCGCGATCGCCGCCGCGGCCTTGCTGGTGGCAGAGGACGATCCCGATGCGGTGCTGTGGATGATGGCGGCGGATGCCTCGATCGGCGACAACGCGGCCCTGCGAACCGCGCTGCGGGCCGCCGTCACAGCCGCCCGTGCGGGCCGGGTGGTAACCTTCGGCATGAAGCCGACGGCGGCCGAAACCGGCTATGGGTATATCGAGATCGGTGCCCCTCTGGCCGACGTCGCCGGCGCCTGCGGCGTCGCGCAATTCCTGGAAAAACCCGACGCCGCGACCGCCGCCCGCCTGAGCTCGGACGGTCGGCATCTGTGGAACTCCGGCATGTTCGTCTTTACCGCCAGTACGCTGCTGCGGGAGTTGGAAACGCACGCGCCCGACGTCCTGGCGGCGGTGCGCCGCGCGGTGACCAGCCGGACCGCCGATCTCGATTTCATCCGTCTGGGCGTCGAGGCCTTCAAGGCGTGCCCCTCGATCAGCATCGACTATGCGGTTGCCGAACGGACAACCAAGGCGGCGGTGGTGCCGGCCGATATCGGCTGGTCGGATGTCGGAAGCTGGAGTGCGCTGTGGGAACTCGGCGCCAAGGACGCCAACGGCAATGTCGCCCTGGGCGACGTGGTGCTGGAAGGCGCGCAGAATTGCTACGTCCGCAGCGACGGCATGCTGGCCGCGGTGGTCGGCCTGAAGGACGCGGTGGTGGTGGTGACCGAGGACGCGGTGCTGGCGATGCATCGCGGGCAGGCGCAGGACGTCAAGAAGATCGTCGAGCGGCTGAAGGCGGCGGGGCGGCCAGAGGCGGTGGCGCATAACCGCAGCTACCGCCCATGGGGTTATTACGAGAGCCTGATCCAGGGTGACCGTTTCCAGGTCAAGCGGATCGTGGTGACGCCGGGGCGGCAGCTTTCGCTGCAAAGCCACTTCCACCGAGCCGAACATTGGGTCGTCGTCAACGGCACCGCCAGGGTGACCCGCGATGCGGAAACCCTGATCGTGCGGGAGAACGAAAGCGTCTATCTGCCGCTGGGGTGCGTCCATCGGCTGGAGAATCCGGGCCGGATTCCGCTGACCCTGATCGAGGTTCAATCAGGCGCTTACCTGGGTGAGGATGACATCGTTCGCTTGCAGGATACGTACGGCCGGGTGTGAAACGTTGACATTCGATCCTGTAGCCGCCTGCGGCACGCTCGCGGCCGCGAAACAGCTGCGTCGCACGACGCAAGCGGCGATCGTGCCGGGCACCGCGCGGCCCATCGCCGCCAGAAGCCTATGGGCCGCCGCGGCGCGCCAGGGGTTCGATGAACTGCGGCTCGGTGTCCCAGGGGAACAGGATCCAGGTGTCCTGGGAAACCTCGGTAATGAAACTGTCGACCACCGGCCGCCCGGCCGGCTTGGCATAAACGCAGGCAAAGTGGGCTTTCGGCAGCAGCGCGCGAACGACGCGGGCCGTGGTGCCGGAATCGACCAGGTCGTCCACGATCAGGAACCCCGCCCCGTCGGCGGCAGCCACTGGGGCTTTGGTGACAAACGGCTCGCCGCGGATTTCCTCCTGATAGGTGACGACGCAGACACTTTCGACCAGGCGCAGATCAAGTTCGCGGGCGATGATGGCGGCGGGAATCAGACCGCCCCGGCTGATCGCGACGATGCCGCTGAACGGACCCAGCCCCATCAGCCGCCACGCCAGGGCGCGCGCGTCGCGATGAAGCTGATCCCAGGTCACGGTATAGTAATGCGTTGCCATAGGCGCTTTTCGGCGGAAACCCGTGGCCGGTGCAAGCGAGTTCTGAATGCGGCCGATCGGGCGGCCCGGCGGAAACCTGGATAGTGACATTTTCCTCCGTTTGCGTCTTTGATGCGGCGATGGATGCCCAAACCCCCGTGCCCGACGCTGAGGAAATCGCCCCGTTCCGGCTGCTGGCACCGGAACGCCCGTTCAGCCCCATCGTGTTTACCTCGGCGCACTCGGGACGGGCGTACTCGCCTGATCTGATGTCGGGGGTCCGCCTGTATCCCCCCAGCTTGCGGCGCAGCGAGGACTGTTTCGTCGATGACCTCTTCGCTGAGGCCCCGGCGCATGGCGCCCCGCTTCTGGCGGCTAATTTCCCGCGCGCCTTCTGCGATGCCAACCGCGAGGCGTGGGAACTTGACCCGGCCATGTTCACCGACCGGCTGCCCGACTGGGTGAACACCAGCAGCACAAGGGTCATCGCCGGCCTGGGGACGATCGCGCGGGTGGTCGCCTCAGGCGAGCCAATCTACGCGGCGAAGCTGCCGTTCGCCGAGGCAGAACGGCGGATCTACACGTACTGGCGGCCATTTCACGACGCGCTGAACCGGCTCATTGGCGACATCAAGGATCGCTTCGGCTATTGCCTGGTGATCGACTGCCATTCCATGCCGTCCAGCGGGCCCGGCAAGCGAGGACATTCCCGACCGGTCGATTTCGTGCTGGGCGACCTGCACGGGTCGGCCTGCGCATCCCGCGTGACCCGAGCGGTCGACGCCCTGCTGAGCCAGCAGGGGCATCTTGTCCGCCGCAACGACCCATACGCGGGCGGGTTCATCACTAGGCACTATGGTCGACCGGCAGACGATGTGCATGTTTTGCAGATCGAGATCGCCCGTGCTTTGTACATGGACGAAGCCACATTCGAGCGTCTGCCCGGGTTTCCGGCGATGAAGCAGCAGATCACCAAGCTGATCGATGCGATCACGATGCAGGTGCATGACCTGATCGGATAGCGCGGCACGGTGCCGGAAACGGCCGACGCCATCGGCGAGCGACCGGCGCAAGACGGATGACCCGATCAGTAGAGCGCCGTCCGCGATCGATCCTGGCGCCATTCTTGCTACGCGGCTGATACATCCGCTGTCGCTTGATGGACCCTCTTTCGGTATATCCTCGGCAGTGAACCCACCAGTGAGGCAGGCGTGAAAATCGGCGTCTTCATCCCCATCGGCAACAACGGCTGGCTGATCTCCGAGAATTCGCCGCAGTACTGGCCGACATTCGCGCTGAACAAGCAGGTCACTCTTACTGCGGAACGTTACGGACTGGACTTCGTGCTGTCGATGATCAAGCTGCGCGGCTTCGGCGGCAAGACCGAGTTCTGGGACCACAACCTGGAATCGTTCACGCTGATGGCCGGCCTGGCGGCGGTGACCAAACGCATCAAGCTGTTTGCCACCTGCGCCACCCTGGCGATCCCACCGGCGATCGCGGCGCGCATGGCTTCGACGATCGACTCGATTTCGGACGGCCGCTTCGGCCTGAACCTGATCACCGGGTGGCAGAAGCCGGAATATTCTCAGATGGGGCTGTGGCCGGGCGACGCTTACTTCGGCAGCCGATATCAATACGTTTCCGAGTACATCCAGATCATGCGGCAGCTGTGGGCGACCGGCCAGTCCGACTTCAAGGGCAAGTTCTTCCAGATGGAGGACTGCCGGCTCAGCCCGCGGCCGCGGGCGGACATGAAGATCATCTGCGCCGGGCAGAGCGAGGCCGGCATGGCGTTCTCCGCCCAATACGCCGACTACAATTTCTGCTTCGGCAGGGGCGTCAACACCCCGACCGCCTTCGCCCCCACGGTGGACAAGCTGGCAGAGGCAACCCGCAAGACCGGGCGCGACGTCACCGCCTATGCCCTGTTCATGATCATCGCCGACGAAACCGACGCCGCCGCCCGGGCCAAATGGAACCATTACAAGGCGGGCGCGGATCACGAAGCGATTGCCTGGCTGGTTGATCAATCGGCGGTCGACAAGGCTTCCGGCGGCGATACCAACGTGCGTCAGATGGCGGACCCGGTATCGGCCGTGAACATCAACATGGGCACGCTGGTCGGCTCCTACGCAACCGTCGCCGGGCTGCTGGATCAGATCGCGGCGGTACCGGGATGTGAGGGCGTGCTGCTCACCTTTGACGACTTCATCAAAGGGACCGAGGACTTTGGCTCGCGCATCCAACCCCTGATGAAGTCACGCCAGAATGTGGAGGTTGCCTGATGAATGCACCTGTTCCCAGCGGCTACGCCGCACCGGATGCGCGCACCGAGAGCGTGACACTGCCGGCTCGTCCCGAGCCGCTGCGGCTGAAGCCGTCGGAGACGGCGGTGATCGTGGTCGACATACAGAACGCCTACGCGAGCGAGGGTGGATATCTCGATATCGCCGGGTTCGACGTCTCCGGTGCCCCGCCCGCCATCGCCAAAACCAAGACCGCGCTACAAGCCGCGCGGGCCGCCGGCCTGACGGTCATCTTTTTCCAGAACGGCTGGGACCAGGACTACGTCGAGGCCGGCACCTCCGGCTCCCCCAACTTCCACAAATCCAACGCGCTGAAAACCATGCGCGCCAGGCCGGAACTGAAAGGTACGCTGCTGGCCAAGGGAACTTGGGACTACGCGATCGTCGATGCGCTGACACCGCAGCCGGGCGACATCGTCATCCCGAAGACCCGCTACAGCGGCTTCTTCAACACCAATGTCGACAGCGTGCTGCGCGCGCGCGGCATCCGCAACCTGATATTCACCGGAATCGCAACGAACGTGTGCGTCGAATCGTCGTTGCGCGATGCGTTCCATCTGGAGTACTTCGCGGTCGTGCTCGAAGACGCCACGCATCATGCCGGGCCGGATTTCGTCCAGCAGGCCGCGATCTACAACATCGAGAAGTTCTTCGGCTGGGTCTCGACCGTTGCCGACTTCTGCGGCGCGATCGGCCAAGGTGCCCCCCTTGAGCATGATCGCGCCGAGCGGAACGTTCAGGGCGCGTAAATCATGCGATCAGACAAAGGCCTGAGCATGATCGCGCCGAGCGGAACGTTCATGGCGCGTTACTCATGCGATCAGACAAAGGCCAGACCATCTTCAGGATGTACAACCAGCCTGAAACGGTTTGTCCGCGCCAGCCTCCAGCCAATAAGGATAGATCATGCCCAAGACCGTCGTTCTGCCCCCAGGCACCAGCACGCCAATCGCACCGTTCTCGCCGGGGACGATGGCGGACGGGATCGTCTACGTCTCCGGCACCCTGGCGTTCGACAAGGACAACAACGTCGTCCACGTCGGTGACGCGGCGGGGCAAACCCGCCACGTGCTGGAGACAATCAAGGCGGTGATCGAAACGGCGGGCGGCACGATGGCGGATGTGACGTTCAACTCCATCTTCGTGCGCGACTGGGCGGATTATGCGGCACTGAACAAGGTCTACGCCGAGTATTTCCCCAGCGACAAACCCGCGCGGTTCTGCATCCAGTGTGGCCTGGTGAAGCCGGATGCCCTGGTGGAAATCGCATCGATCGCGCACGTCGGAACGAAATAGCGCCAAGTGTATCACGAAATCCACGGTCGCACCGACCCCGGCGCACCGACGGTATTGCTATCCTCCGGCCTCGGCGGCGCGGCACATTACTGGGCGCCGCAGATCCCCGCGCTGGCGGAGAGTTTCCGGGTGATCGCCTACGACCACACCGGCACCGGACGTAGCGGCGGAACCCTGCCGCCGAACTACGCGATGACCGAAATGGCGGCCGAGGTGGCAACCTTGCTCGACCAGCTCGCTGCTAAAAAGGTCCACTTCATCGGCCATGCGCTCGGTGGCCTCATCGGACTTCAGCTTGCAGCGGACCGGCCGGAGCTGATCGACCGGCTGATCGTGGTGAACGCCTGGGCGAAGACGCATCCCCACACGCTGCGCTGCTTCGCCGCGCGGAAAAGCCTGCTGCTGAGCGCCGGCGTCGGTGCCTATGTCCAGGCGCAGCCGCTGTTTCTCTATCCGGCTGCCTGGCTATCCGACCGGCAGGACTGGCTGCTGCGACAGGATGCAGCCGGGATCGCGCATTTTCCGCCAACCGATACCGTGCTACGCCGGATCCAGGCGATCGAGGCGTTCGACCTGACAGCAGCTATCCCCTCGATAACCGCGGCCACTCTGGTCATCGCCACGCGGGACGACGTGCTGGTTCCCTGCACATGCTCAACCGCCCTCGCCGCCCAGCTGCCGCGGGCGCGACTGGCGCTGCTGGATCAGGGCGGCCACGCTTGCAACATCACCGATCCCACCGGTTTCAACGCGATCGCGGCGGCGTTTCTGCTGGAATCCTGAAGCGGGCGCCCACCCCTGACGCGGCTGCTGAGATCGGTCCGGCAGGGCTGACCCTTACGCATCTGAATGCCCGCGCCTTTGCAGATCCATCAATCAGCTTCGGCCGCGGCTTGCCGCATGTCGATCAAACACCAGGACGTTCACCAGGATACTGCTGCCAAAGCCAAACAAGGCGTTCGAGTCGCCGGGAACCCAGACCCTGGGCCGGCCGACAAGTGCCGCCTTCGCGCTCATCGTGCCGCTGCTTTGATCATGGCCATGCCCGCAAGCGCCCGGACGACCCCGGCTGACGCAGCGACCCAGCCAAAGATGCCGCCTTGCGCGGCGATCATGCGCAGCCCCACCTCATGAAACTCGGGGAAGTAGGAGCCGCAGCAATCCGAGACGACAAGACAGTCGTAACCGCGGTCGTTGGCTTCGCGGACCGAGGTGTTGACGCAGACCTCGGTGGTTACGCCGGTCACCACAAGCTGCTGGATGCCCCGGTTCCGCAGGATGGCCTGCAGGTCGGTGGCGAAGAACGCGCCCTTGCCCGGCTTTTCGATCACCGGCTCTCCACAGACCGGGTAAAGCTCGGGGATCGTGTCGTGGCCGGCTTGCCCACGCACCAGAATGCGGCCCATCGGGCCGGGATCGCCGATGCACGTGGCGCCGCGGCCGCGGATTTTCTTGGCCGGCGGCAGGTCCGTCAGATCGGGACGGTGGCCTTCCCGTGTGTGGATGACCAATCCGCCCGCACCGCGCCACGCCGACAGCAGCGCCTGGTTCGGCGCGATCGTTCGGCGCAGCTGCGAGACATCGTTGCCGAGCATCGCGCCGAACCCGCCGGGCTCGAGGAAGTCGCGCTGCATGTCGATGATCAGCAGCGCCGCTGACGCCATGTCGAGGCGGAATTCATAGGGTGCTGCCTCGATCAGCATACAGGCCCGCGAACTGGCCACTGCTAAGCCTCGCCATTAATAAGTCTCCATGTTGCAAAAATGAGGCCAATTTGGTGCAACCGGTTTGTTATCGACGCAAGCGACCCGCTGAGGCACGATAAACCAATGCACTTCGACCTGAAGCTGTGGCGAATGACCGCGGGCCTGCGACTCCAGATCGCGCTCTCGGCTGGTCTGGGTCTGCTTGCCCTGGCGGTGGGGATCGCCCGCTTCGCCTTCCTCGGACATTTTCTCGCCGGGGTGTTTCGCGGCAAAGCCTCGATCCTGCCGCTACTGGCCGCTGCCGGGGCGATCCTGCTGCGCGCCTGGCTGGACCATCGCCGCACCATGATCGCCCACCGCACCGCGGCCCGGGTGCAGGAAACCCTGCGCGGACGATTGTTCGACAAGATCGTGGCGCTCGGCCCGGCCTGGTTCGGCACCGAACGGACCGGCGGCATCATGCTCTCCATGGTTGACGGCGTGGAGCAGCTGCAGTCGTTCTTCGGCCAGTACCTGCCGCAGGTGACGATCGCTGTCTTCGCGCCGCTGGCGATCTTCCTGTTCATCGCCTGGTGGGATGTTCCGGTCGCCACGGTGATGCTGGCGGCCGCGCTGTTCACCTTGATCCTGCCCGCGATCGTGCATCGGCAGACCGAAAAGGCCTCCCGTCAGCGGCAGTCCGCCTTCAAATCGTTCGGCGAGGAGTTCCTGGACGCCGTCCAGGGATTGCCCACCCTGAAAGCCTTCGGCCAGAGCACCGCCTATGGCCGCATGCTGGCCGACAAGGCCCGGGCGTTGTCGGACAGCACGTTCTGGGTGCTGTCGCTGAACGTGTTGACCCGCGGCTTCACCGACCTCGGCACCGCATTAGGGTCCGCCGCGGCGCTGGCGCTCGGCGCCTGGCGCGTCCGCCACGGCGCCATGAGCCTGGAAGCGCTGCTGATCGTGTTGATGGCGGGAACCGAGATCTTTCGGCCGTTGCGCGACCTGCGCGGGGTGCTGCACCAGGGGTTGCATGGCCAGGCGGCCGCCGCCGGCATCAACACGCTGCTGGCCACCGCCGTGGCGAAACCAAGCGGTGACGCGGTTCCGCCGCTGGCGCCGGAGATTGTCTTTGACAAGGTCACCTTCGCCTACCCCGGCGGCCGCCGGGCGGCCCACACCGGCCTGACGTTCCGTATCGCCGCCGGCGAGCGGGTCGGGATCGTCGGACCAAGCGGCGCCGGCAAGTCCACCATCGTCCGGCTGCTGTGCCGGCTCAATCAGGCGCAGACCGGTTGCATCCGCTTGGGCGGCCTTGATCTCAAGGATCTCGACCCGGCGCAGGTGCGCGGCATGATCGCCGTCGTTTCGCAGGACAGCTATCTGTTCCACGGCACCGTCGAGGAGAACCTGCGCCTCGGGCAGCCCGATGCGTCGCCCGCCGACCTCATCGCCGCTGCGACCGCGGCGAACGCCCATGCCTTCATCACCGCCTTGCCCGACGGCTACCACACCATCATTGGCGAGCGCGGCACAAGCCTGTCCGGCGGCCAGCGACAACGCATCGCCATCGCCCGGGCGCTGCTGCGCGATTCGCCGATCCTGGTCCTCGATGAGGCGTTGTCTTCCGTCGATACCGAGAACGAGGCGGTCATCCGGCAGGCGCTGGACCGGCTGATGGTGGGCCGCACGACGCTGATCCTGGCGCACCGCCTGTCCAGCGTGATCTCGGCCGACCGGATTGTGGTGCTCAACGATGGCGCGGTCGTGCAATCGGGGCATCATCGCGACCTGATCGGTCAGGACGGCCCGTATCGCGACCTGATGGGACCGCAGATCAGTGAACGCGAAAACGCCGCTGTTCCGCTGCTCGTGCCCGAAGCCGCGGCGCCGGATACACCCGCCACCGGCACCATCATCGGCAGCCTGTCGGAGGATGCCGCGGCGGTGACATGGCCGGCGACCATCCGCACCTTGCTGCGCGTCGTGCGCCCATACGCCCGCCAGCTGGCGGTCACCGTGCTGACCGGGATCGGCCGAGTGGTGGCGTTCATCGGCGTCAGCGTCTTCGGCGCCCTGGTCCTGGCCGCGGTTCGCAACGGCGGGCCGACCGGCGCTCTGATCGCTGCCCTGCTGATCACCGCACCGCTCGCCGGCCTGCTGCACTGGCTGGAATCCTGGATCGCTCACGCCATGGCCTACGCCCTGCTGGCCGACATGCGGATCGATCTGTTCCGCAAGCTGGACGCGCTGGCGCCAGCCTACCTGCTGCGCCGCCGGTCGGGTGATCTGGTTGCTCTGGCCACCCAGGACGTGGAGACGGTCGAATACTTCTTCGCCCACACCATCGCCCCGGCCATCGTCGCGGTGCTGGTGCCGATCAGCGTGCTGGTGGCTCTTAGCCGGATCGCCTGGCCGCTGGCCCTGGTGCTGGCGCCCTTCCTGATCTACGCCGGCGCCTCCCCGCTGCTCGGACGCCAGCGGATCGACCGGCTGGGGTCGGCCGCCAGAGGCGCGCTGGGCCTGATCGGCGCCCATGCCACCGAAACCATCCAGGGCCTCGCCGAACTGGTGATGTTCGGGGCTACGGCGCGGCGGCGGGTTGGGTTCATGACGGCGGTGCGCAGTTATCAAGGACTGCGCCTGTCGCTGCTGGCCGACCTGTCGTTCCAGGCCGCCGCCCTGGATGCGGTCACCGGCCTCGGCGGCCTGGCGGTGGCGGCGGCCGGGGCGGTGATGGTGACCCATGGTCTGATCGCGCCGACCGTGCTGCCGCTGCTCGTGCTGATCTCGATCGCGGCGTTCCTGCCGGTCTCTGAAATCGCCCAGGTCGGCCGGCAACTGGCGGATACCATCGCATCGACCCGCCGGCTGGCCGTGGTGCAGGCGGAACGCGTGACCATCACCGACGGGTTTCGCGCGCCGCATGGTGGGTCCGGCGTCCGATTTCACAATGTGGACTTCACCTATCCAGGCCGCTCCGTGGCTGCCCTGCGAAAGATGTCGTTCGAGGTGCCCGCCGGAGCCACCGTCGCCCTCGTCGGCCCATCCGGTGCGGGCAAGACCACGGTGGCCAACATGCTGCTGCGGTTCTGGGATCCCGCGGCCGGATCGATCCGGCTGGACGGAATCGACCTGCGGGACCTGACGCTGGACGCGCTGCGCGGACGCATCGCCCTGGTCGCCCAGGATACTTACCTGTTCAATGACACGCTGGAGGCGAATGTCAGGCTGGCGCGACCCGACGCGTCCACCGAACAAATCACCCTGGCGCTGTCCCAGGCCGCGCTGGCCGGATTTGTCGCCGGGCTGCCGGACGGGCTGGCGACCCGGGTGGGGGAGCGAGGCGTGCAGCTGTCGGGCGGTCAGCGGCAGCGAATCGCCATCGCGCGGGCTTTTCTGAAGGACGCGCCGCTGCTCATCCTGGACGAGGCGACATCGCATCTCGATACCATCAGCGAGCAGGCGGTACGCGGCGCGCTGACCAGCCTGATGGCGAATCGCACCACGATCGTCATCGCCCACCGGCTATCCACGGTCCGAGCCGCCGACCTGATTCTGGTGCTGCGCGATGGTGGGGTGATCGAGTCGGGCACGCATGACGCGTTGATCAGCCAGGGTGGTTTCTATGCCCGCCTGGTGGACCACCAGATGGCGGGCGTCGCCGCCTGAGCCGTCCCATCAGCCACTGCGAACAACGTCCTGGAACAGCCCGATCCGCGGTCGCGCGACGGGCTGATACCGGGCGACGCATGCGTTGACTGGTAGGCGCATCGGGTTGGCGGGCGAGCGAGCACGCGAGCGGTGGGGCGGCGCGTGAAAAATGACTCTGATACCAATCGGCGCAAGCGCAGCGCAAGCGCCGATTGGTTTGAGATATTATTCGCATCAGTAACGTTATTGTGCGTTTCGCAATCGCCTCGTTCCGGCGATGTTGCACCTGGATGGGCTGGTAGCTCAGCGTTAGAGCACACGCTTGATAAGCGTGAGGTCGGACGGTTCAAATCCTCCCCGGCCCACCAATTCTTGTTACGACAACCCGCGCCGACGCTGGCGCCTGCGGTCGTGTCCTGCCGCCGAAGTTCGTCGCATCGTGCGACGCTGGGGATAAGCAGGCCATCGAAAACAAAGATCGCGTGTCCTGGATCAGAGGTTCGCGTACCATGGCGGACTTCTGATCCAGGACACGCGCCAACCGGCTATCGCCTGAGTCTCCCCCAGCGTCGGTGCAGGACTTTATACATTGAAGCGGAACAGCAGGACATCGCCGTCCTTCACCACATAGGTCTTGCCCTCCACCCGCATCCGGCCGGCTTCCTTCGCGCCCTGCTCGCCATGATGCGCAACGAAGTCGTCAAAAGCTATCGTTTCGCAGGCAATGAAACCCCGCTCGAAATCCTTGTGGATCACCGCGGCGGCACGCGGCGCCCGCGTGCCCTGGGTGATCGTCCACGCACGCGTTTCTTTCGGTCCGCAGGTGAAATAGGTCAGCAACGCCAGAAGCTCGTAGCCGGCTCGGATTACCTGGTCCAGGCCGCTTTGCGAAAGCCCCAACGTCTCCAGGAATTCGCGACGGTCGGCCGCGGGCAACTGCGACACTTCAGCCTCGATCGCCGCTGACACCACGATGGTCGGCGCACCCTGCGTCGCGGCCCACGCGCTCACCCGGTCGGAAAACCCGTTGCCGGTGGCGGCTGACGCCTCTTCCACGTTGCAGACATACAGCACGGGCTTCGAGGTCAGCAGTTGCAGCCGCCGCACCGCCTCTTCCTCGCCGGCCGGCACCGCGCTGCGGGCTGGCCGACCCGCCTGCAGCGCGGCGACCAGCGGTTCCATCACCGCGACGGCCGAAAGGCTTTCCTTGTCGCCGCCACGCGCCCGTTTCTGCGCCTGGATCAGCCGCCGCTCCAGGCTGTCCAGGTCGGACAGCATCAGCTCGGTCTCCACCACCTCGATATCGCGCAACGGGTCGATCGAGCCCTCCACATGGGTGATGTCGCTGTCCTCGAAACAGCGCAGCACATGAATGATGGCATCGACCTCGCGGATGTTGGCGAGGAACTGATTGCCCAGGCCCTCGCCCTTGGAGGCACCGCGCACCAGCCCGGCGATGTCGACGAACTCCAGGCTGGTGGGAACGATCTTGATCGACTTGCCGATCGCCGCCAGCACCTCCAGGCGCGGGTCGGGCACGCCGACGCGGCCGATGTTCGGCTCGATCGTGCAGAACGGATAGTTCGCGGCCTGTGCCGCGGCGGTCGCGGTCAACGCGTTGAACAGGGTCGATTTGCCGACGTTGGGCAGGCCGACGATGCCGCAGTTGAAGCCCATCAGCGCGTCTCCCCATGGCTTGCGGGCTGGGTGTGCAAGGCGACGTTGCTCATGAAGTCGGGGTAGCGGCCCTCGGCGAGCAGGCCAGCCGCGTCCGCCACCGAGTCCAGCAGGGCAACAAGCCAGGATTTGTCGCTCTTGTCGAAGTTCCCCAGCACGTAGCCAAGCACCCGTTCCTTCGATCCCGGATGGCCGATGCCGAGACGCACCCGCCAATAGTCCTGGCTGCCCAGCATCTTGTCCATGCTGCGCAACCCGTTATGGCCCGCGGCGCCGCCCCCCTGCTTCACCCGCATCTTGCCCGGCGCCAGATCCAGTTCGTCGTGAAACGCCACGATCGCGGCGGGCGGCAGCTTGTAGAAAGCGGCGGCCTCCTGCACCGAACAGCCGGAGCTGTTCATGTAGGTCAGCGGCTTCAGCGCCAGGATTTTCTCGCCGGCGATGGACCCCTCCGCCAGCGCACCCTTGAAACGACGCCGCCACGGCGAGAAGCCGTGCCGCGCCGCGATCACGTCCAATGCCATGAACCCGATGTTGTGGCGGTTGGCCGCCATCGCGGGCTCCGGATTGCCGAGGCCGGCCCAAAGCTGGGTCACCCGGTTCGCCACGATGCGAGCCAGATGATGCCTTGGTTCGTCCCGCCGCCGGCAGCGCCGCCGCGCACCACTAGCCCTTCTTGGCGGGCGCCTTGGAGCCGCCCTTCGCTGGCGCCGCGCTCGGGGCGCCAGCCGCCGCGCCGGCTTCGGCGACCACTTCGATCTTCGTCGGCGGCACCACGGTCGCGACGACGAAATCCCGATCGATCACCGGCTTGACAGTCTCGGTGCCTTTCAGATCATGCCAGCGGACGTTGTCGTTGAAGTCCAGCGGGCCAAGGTCGGCAGTGAACTGTTCCGGAATGTGATCGGCGTCGCAGTACACCTCCACCGCGTGGCGCACGACGTTCAGCACCGCACCGCGCTTGATGCCGGGGCTGATCCCGTCGTTCTCGAAATGCACCGGGATGGCGACCTTGATCCGCTGCCCGGCGACGAGGCGCTGGAAATCGACGTGCTCCGGCGCATCGGACACCGGATGAAACTGCACGCCGCGGATCAGCGCGCGGATCGGTGCGGCACCGCTGCTGATCTCGTAGAGGCGGGATTGCCAGCCGGGCCGGTGCAGCTCGCGAACCACCACCCGGGGGTCGAGCGCGATCAGGTCGGCGTCCTGCTTTCCGCCGTAGATGACGGCAGGCACCATGCCTGCCCGCCGAGTCGCCCGCGCCGCCCCCTTACCGCTTCGCGCGCGCACCTCGGCCTCGATCGTGACAACGTTGGCCATCGTATGCTCCTGAATGACAAACGCCGGCCTCCAGGGGTGCCGACGCGCGGGGGCGTGTAGCCCACGGCGCGCGTCGGGGCAAGCCCGGTGGCCGTCCGACCGCCGTCCTCGCCGGCTTGCGATACGCCGGCAAGGCGACTGATCGGGCTGATAAGCCTAGAGCAACATCAACCTGATTGGAAGAATCTGGCTGATAAAGTTGCTCGTGGAACCAATCAGCTAGAGCGCGCTGACCGTTTTACGGTCTGCCTAAAAGCGCTCTAGCCAGACGGCGGGCGCGTGACGCCGGAACACCCACCAGGTGATGCCGCCGACCAACGCCATCACGATAACCGGCTCCAGAGCCGAATCCGTGCGGCACAGCGGCAAGCCCCAGGTGCGCCGAAGGGGCCACGCCAGCCGCAGACCGCGCGGCGTCAGCATATCGGCGGCCAGGTGGGACAGGTAGCCGATCGCCACGGCTGCCACCAAACCGCGACGATAGCCGGCGTGCGCCAGCAGCATCGTCATGCCGACCACCGCGATCGCCGAGTGGGTGATGCCGCGATGGCCCAAGGCCAAGGCAATGGCCGTTGAAACCGGCCTGGTGCGCCGCCCGACCCACGATTGCGGGTGGTCGATGTCCGGCAACAGCGATCCCACGACCACCAGCCCAAGGCAGATCGGGTTAAGGACGGGCACATGCAGGATCGGCGCCGTCGCGATCCAGGCCGCGATCCCGACGACGACATGAGAACGAGCCATCATCGGGCGGAGCTACAACCCCCCACCTCTGATCGACAAGCAGGGCCGGCCAGACCCAGCTCGACGGCCACTTCGGCGGCAACACCCGGCCGCCAAGACCTGGCGCCACGCCAATCAGACCCGAGTCGGCGGACGTTCACCCAAATCCTCGGCAAACCGCAACAGGTAGCCATCGGGGTCCTGAACCAGGAATTCCCGCTGCCCGCCCTCATGATCGCCGATGCGGTACCAGGCATCGGCCGGCGCCTCATACAACGGCCAGCCGATGCGCTCGAGCGAGGCCAGCACCGGGTCGATCCGGTCGACGGCCAGTTGCAGGTTGATCCCGCGTCCGAACGGGCGCCGCATCTCCGCTGGCTCCCAGCGCCCATTCCGCTCGCACAGCATGACCTGCAGCAATCCTCGCGTAAGATAGGCAAAACGCGCCGCCGGACGATCAAAGGCGATGGCAAAACCCAGCCCATCGCACCAGAACGCCAGACTTTCGGCGATATCGGAAACCGTGAGTTCGGGAACCAGGCCAGCCCAACCGCCCGCTGGGGCGCCTCCGGTTCCAGGTGAGGCAGCCCTGGCAACCGGGTCCTCAAGCGGCGGCAGCTGTTCGGGTGTTTCGTTCGTCATGAATTCTGCCCTCCTGCCTGTCTTGTGGCGGCTTTCATGCGGCCACGACGTGCCTTGACAACGGCGCTGCGTCCAACATCCGCGCCCCCAACATCCATAAACACCGACCCTTGCCGAACGCCGGCGGTAAAGCCGATGATGCCGGTCGTCGTGGCGAACATCCCGCCGCGTCAAGCGGATGGCAAAACGGCGACAAACTCACGCGATTACCGCAAGAGAACAAAACCGCGGACCTTCGAACAGGAAATCCGTCCCTTTGGCGAAAAATGGTGAGGTCATGAGCAAGCTCGAGTTTCATTTCGATTTCGGCAGTCCGAACGCCTATCTCAGCCATCTCGTGATCCCCGCGATCGAGCAACGGACCGCAACCAAATTCGCCTATGTGCCGGTCTTGCTCGGCGGCGTTTTCAAGCTCACCGGCAACCGCTCGCCCGCCGAGAGCATGGCAGGCATCCGGAACAAGGCGGAGTATCAGCAACTCGAAACCCGGCGCTTCATCGAGCGCCACCAGATCACCACGTTTCGGCCCAATCCGTTCTTTCCCGTCAACACGCTGCAGCTGATGCGCGGCGCCGTGGCCGCCCGGCGCCTTGGTACCTTCGAGCGGTACGTCGACGAGATGTTTCGCCACATGTGGGCGACCCCGAAGAAGCTGGACGACCCCGCCGTGCTCCGGACGGTGTATGCCGAGGCAGGACTCGACGGCGAGAAGCTGACCGCCCTGACACAGGCGCAGGAGGTCAAGGACGAACTTCTTGCCAGCACCAAACGCTCGGTGGATCGCGGCACCTTTGGGTCGCCCACCTTCTTCGTCGGCGAGCAGATCTTCTTCGGCAAGGACCGCCTTGCCGATGTCGAGGAGACAATCGTGCGAACCAACGTCTGACCGTTCGGCCCGGTGTGGCCAGGCGGATCAGACGGTCCCCGCATATCCGGCCTTTCGCTGCTGGCCCAATATGCACTATAGTGCATCTAACCGAGGCATCACGCTCGGATCGCGGTTGCTGAATAGCTGAACGGCGACAAGCAGGAGGCAGCTTATCGAGATGGATCCAGGCAACGCCGTCGACTGGTTTGTCGACCGGCACAAGGCGAATGGAGACGCCGGACGGCTGGCCTTCCGTGATCCCTGGCGGTCGCTGACTTACGGCGAGCTGGCAACGCAGACCGCTCGTTTCGCCGGGGCGCTGCGGCAGGCCGGCATCGAGCGGGAGCGGCGGGTGATCTTGCTTGTGCAGGACGCCATCGATTTCCCGATCGCGTTCTGGGGGACGATGCGTGCCGGGGCCGTGCCGGTACCGCTCAACACGCTGCTGACGGCCGAGACGGTCGGCTACATTTTGGCCGACAGCCGCGCCGATGCGGCGGTCATTTCGACCAACCTGCTGGAGACCTTGGGCGACGTGCTGCGTGGCGCCAGCCTGCGGCTCGTGGTCGCCGCACCGCTCGACGGCGCATTGCTGGACCAATCGCCGCCCGGCGTGCCCGATGGCGGCTGCACCGATATGGCGGCGTTCCTCGCCGCCGGCGATCCGGATACGCCACCGGCGCCGGCTTCTTCCGATGAGGTCGCCTTTTGGCTCTATTCGTCCGGTTCAACGGGCGCGCCGAAGGGCGTGCGGCACGTCCATTCCAGTCTGCGGTTCACCGCCCAGACCTATGCCGAGAAGGTGCTGGGCATCGGCCGTGATGACGTGATGTTCTCCGCGGCGAAGGCGTTTCACGCTTACGGACTGGGCAACAGCCTGACGTTCCCGATGTCGGTGGCGGCATCCGCCGTCCTGCTGCCCGATCGGCCGACGCCGGACGCCGTCCTGGCCATGATGCGCACGCATAACCCGACATTGTTCGGCGGCATTCCCACCTTGTACGCCGGTCTGCTGGCAAACCCTTATCTCGTTCCGGGTGCCGGCTCGTCGCGTCTGCGGCGCTGCATCTCGGCCGGCGAGGCACTGCCTGCCGACGTCGGCACGCGATGGAAATCCCTTGTCGGGGTCGATATCCTGGATGGGATCGGCTCGACCGAACTGCTGCACATCGTCATCAGCAACACCCCGCACGACCTCCGTTACGGCACCAGCGGCAAGCCGGTGCCGGGCTATGATGCCCGCATCGTGGACGAGCACGACCGCCCGGTGCCGCATGGGGAACCCGGCGAACTGATCGTCCGCGGCGATAGCGCCGCCGAGGGCTACTGGAACCAGCGCGCCAGGACGCGGCGGACCTTCCAGGGCGAATGGACCTATACCGGGGATACCTATACCCGCGATGCCGAAGGCTACTTCCGCTTTCAGGGCCGCAGCGACGAGATGCTGAAGGTCAGCGGCGTCTGGGTGTCGCCGTTCGAGGTCGAGGAAGCATTGATCACCCATCCCGCTGTGCTGGAGGCTGCGGTGATCGGCCGGCGGGACCGCGACGGGCTAGTCAAGCCCAAGGCGTTCGTCATCCTGCGCGATGCCGCGGGCGCGGCGGACGCGGTGGCAGTCGAACTGCAGGCGCACGTGAAACAGCGGATCGGGGTATGGAAATATCCTCGCTGGATTGAGTTCGTCGAAACTCTGCCGAAGACCGCCACCGGAAAAATCCAGCGTTTTCGGTTGCGCGAGGTCTGATGCACGCCGGCCGCATTCATGTTGAGGGCGGAACGTTGGAGACCGGCTGGTGGGGACCGGGGCCATCCGACGCGCCGACTCTGGTGCTGCTGCATGAGGGCCTGGGCAGCGTCGCACACTGGCGCGACGTGCCCGAACATCTGGCATCCACCACCGGATGGGGCGTGTTCGCCTACTCGCGCTTCGGCTACGGCAAGTCTGATCCGACCGCCCTGCCGCGGCCCATGACCTACATGCATCGCGAGGCAGACGTGGTGCTGCCCGAGGTGCTGCTGGCAGCGGGCATCCAGCGCGCGGTGCTGGTTGGTCATTCCGATGGTGGCTCGATCGCGGCGATCTACGCCGGATCACCCCCTGCGTCCCGGACGCATCCGACAGCCACGAGACAATCCGATTCACCGGACGACTGCATCAAAAAGGCCAATCCAGAACTGCTGGGCCTGGTCATGATCGCCGCCCATTTCGTCGTCGAGGACCTGAACATCGCCAGTATTCGCCAAATCAAGGCGGAGTACGAGACCGGTGCGTTACGCCAGCGCCTCGCGCGCCACCATCGTGATGTCGACATGGCGTTCGCGGGCTGGAATGACGCCTGGCTGGACCCGCGGTTCCGCGACTTCGACATCACCGGCCTGCTGCCGGCCATCAACGTGCCCATCCTGGCTCTGCAGGGCGAAGACGATCCGTATGGCACCGCCGAACAGCTCCGCGTCCTCGAGGCCAATGTGCGTACATCGCTCATGACCCGCCTGCTCGCTGGCGCCCGGCATGCGCCGCATCTGGAGGCCAAGGAAGCCACGCTGGAGGCAATCACCCGCTTCATCGCCACTCTGTCGCGAGGTATCTCGACGTGATCGATTTCCAGACCAGCCCGAGCCGCTACCGCCATTGGAAACTTGCCTTCGATGGTGCGGTCGCGACGTTGACGATGGATGTCGATCCGGCCGGGGGACTGCTGGATGGTTACGAACTAAAATTGAATTCCTATGACCTCGGCGTGGACATCGAACTGGCCGATGCCGTGCAACGGCTGCGCTTCGAGCATCCCGAGGTCAAAGCCGTCATTCTGCGGTCAGGCAAACCGGGCGTCTTCTGCGCCGGCGCCAACATCCGCATGCTCGGCCAGGCGTCGCATGGCCACAAGGTCAACTTCTGTAAGTTCACCAACGAAACGAGATTGTCGATCGAGGATGCCTCGGAAAACTCCGGCCAGACCTATATCGCCGCGATCAGCGGCAGCGCCGCCGGCGGCGGATATGAGCTCGCGGTCACTACCGACCACATCATGCTGATCGACGACCGCCGCTCTTCCGTTTCGCTGCCGGAACTGCCGCTGCTGGCCGTGTTGCCGGGCACCGGCGGCCTGACGCGGCTGACCGACAAGCGCCGCGTGCGCCGCGACCGAGCCGACATCTTCTGCACGGCGGAGGAAGGCGTGCGTGGCCGCCGCGCGGTCGAATGGCGGCTGGTTGATGAGGTCGTCGCGCCCTCCAACTGGGAGGCGAAGGTCACCGAACGGGCGCTGGATCTGGCCGCCCGATCCGATCGGGATGGAACCACGGGGATTACCCTGACACCGCTGCAGCGCGACTTCGCCGACAACGCGATCAGCTATCCGCATGTTCAGGTCGCTATCGATCGTGCCGCGCGCACCGCGACCATCACCATCCAGGGGCCTTCCGATGTTCCCGGCGACCTGCGCGGCATCCATGACGGCGGCGCCGCCTTCTGGCCTCTGGCAATGGCGCGGGAACTGGATGATGCGTTGCTGCATCTGCGGCTGAACGAGCCGTCCATCGGACTGATCGTGTTCCGGTCGATCGGCGATCCGGCCCAGGTGCTCGCCGCCGACAGCCTACTGGAGCAGTACCAGGCTGATTGGCTGGTACGCGAAGTCCGCCTGCTGCTGAAGCGCGTGCTTAAGCGGGTCGACATGATGGCCCGCAGCCTGATCACGCTGGTCGAGCCGGCAAGCTGCTTCGCCGGCACCCTGGCCGAACTCGTCTTCGCCGCCGATCGCGCGCTCATGTTCGCGGGCGTGGCCGCCGGCGACAACCGCCAACCCGCCACGTTGCACCTGTCAGCGCTGAATTTCTCCGCGTTCGCCATGGGCAACGGCCTCTCCCGCCTGGCTAACCGTTTCTATGGAGAACCGGATTCAGTCGACCAGGCCGCCGGCCTGATCGGCCAAACGCTCGACGCCGAGACCGCGGAAGAACGGGGGCTTGTCACCTTCGCCTATGACGACACCGACTGGGACGATGAAGTGCGGCTGATCCTGGAGGAACGGGCGTCGTTCTCCCCTGACGCACTGACCGGTCTGGAAGCCAACCTTCGGTTTGCCGGCCCCGAAACGATGGAGACCCGCATCTTCGGCCGCCTGACCGCATGGCAGAACTGGATCTTCCAGCGGCCGAACGCGGTGGGCGAAACCGGCTCGCTGAAACGCTACGGGTCCGGCGTGCGACCGGACTTCAACACTGAACGCGTCTGAAAGGATCTTACCATGCCAGATGGCGGCCAAATCGATTATGACGGCCTGATCCCGAACAATGTCGGGCTCGCAGGTGATCTACGTGTCCGCAAGGCGCTGGAAACGTGGCATCCCGGCTACATCGACTGGTGGAAGTCGATGGGCCCCGATGGGTTTCAAAACGCCCCCGTCTTTCTGCGCACCGCCGTCGGCGTCGGCAGCGATGGCTGGGCGAAATATGGTTTCGTTCGCATGCCGGAATATCGCTGGGGCATCCTGCTCGCCCCCGCCGTCGAGGGCCGCACCATTGCCTTCGGCGCCCACAAAGGTGAACCGGCCTGGCAGGAAGTCCCCGGCGAGTATCGTGCGATGCTGCGCCGCCTGCTCGTTATCCAGGGCGACACCGAACCGGCCTCGGTCGAGCAACAGCGCCACCTCGGCGCCACCGCCCCATCGCTTTACGACATGCGCAACCTGTTCCAGGTGAATGTCGAGGAGGGCCGCCATCTCTGGGCCATGGTCTATCTGCTGCAAAAGTACTTCGGCCGCGATGGCCGTGAGGAAGCGGCAGACCTGTTGCGCCGGCGCTCCGGTGATCAGGACACGCCGCGTATGTTGGGTGCATTCAATGAACAGACGCCGGATTGGCTGTCGTTCTTCATGTTTACCTTCTTTACCGATCGCGACGGCAAGATGCAGCTCGCGGCGCTCGCACAATCAGGCTTCGATCCGCTGTCGCGCACCTGCCGCTTTATGCTGACCGAGGAAGCGCACCACATGTTCGTCGGAGAAACCGGCGTCGCCCGGGTCATCCAACGCACCGCCGAGGCCATGACGGCGGCCGGCATTGACGACCCTTACGATATCCAGCGCGTGCGCGCCCTGGGCGTGATCGATCTGCCGACGATCCAGAAAAAGGCCAACCTGCATTTTTCGCTGACGCTCGACCTGTTCGGCAACGAGATCAGCACCAACGCCGCGAACGCTTTCAACGCCGGGCTGAAGGGCCGCTATCGCGAGGACAGGCTGACCGACGATCACCAGCTGACATCAGCGGTCTATCCCGTGCTGCGGCCCCGCGACGGCGCCATCGTGAACGAGAACGTTCCGGCGCTGTCGGCGCTGAACATGCGGCTGCGCGACGATTATGTCGAAGACGCCGCCGCTGGCGTGAGCCGCTGGAACCGTGTGCTGGAGCGCGCCGGAATCAACTTCCGCATCACCCTGCCCCACGTCGCCTTCAACCGCCGGATCGGCGAATTCGGCGTGCTGCATACCGACACCGACGGCAAGCCGGTCAGCCGCGAGGCCTGGCTTGCGACCCGGGAGTCGATGCTGCCATCCGCCGAGGACAACCTGTTCATCACCAGCCTGATGCGGACCGCACGCGAGCCCGGCAGCTATGCCGGATGGATCGCACCGCCACGCCACGGGATCGACAACATGCCAGGCGATTTCGAGTATGTGCAGATCGAACGTTGATCGTCCGGCATCGGGATAGCCATTCTCGCCAGTCCGCGGGCTGAACCGGCATGGCTGCCAGTCACGAAATCATCCTGGTCGCGGGCGTGCTGTGCCTGCTCGCCATCTTCGCGGGCCTGGTGTCCGCCCGGATCGGCACGCCGCTGCTTCTGGTGTTCATCGGCGTCGGCATGCTGGCCGGCGAGGATGGACCGGGCGGGATCCAGTTCGACGACTTCCAGGCGGCCTACCTGATCGGCAGCCTCGCCCTGGCGGCCATCCTGTTTCAGGGCGGCCTCAGCACCGAACGCGGCATGATCCAGCAGGCGCTGTGGCCCTCGATGGCACTCGCGACCATCGGTGTCGTGGTCAGCGCCGGTGTGGTCGGCGCCGCCGCCCGCTGGCTGTTCGACTTCTCTTGGTACCAGGCGCTGCTGCTAGGGGCAGCCACGGCACCGACCGACGCCGCCGCCGTTTCCGTCCTGCTGCGCCTGTCGCGCGCCGCGGTGCCGGCCCGAGTGACGGCGGCGCTGGAAGTCGAGTCCGGACTGAACGACCCGATGAGCGTCTTCCTGACGGTGGGCCTGGTCGAACTGCTGACCGCGCCCGGCGGCTTGAGCCCCGCCAGCGCCGGACTGATGTTCCTGAAAGAGATGGGCGGAGGTGCGGCGATCGGGCTGGTCAGTGGGTACGTCCTGCTGTGGCTGTTCCGGCGACTGAAAACCGATCGGTCGGTGTTTCCGGTCGTCGCCGTCGGCGGCGCCCTGGCGATCTTCGGCGGGGCGCAGGTTCTCGGCTCCAGCGGCTTTCTGGCCGTCTATCTGGCCGGCCTGGTCATCGGCAACTACGAGCATCCGGCCAGAGAACCGGTCACCCGCTTCTTCGGTGCCCTCGGCTGGCTGGCGCAGATCGCCCTCTTTCTCATGCTCGGTCTGCTGGTTACGCCGCATCAACTGCCGCCGCTGATCCTGCCCGCTCTCGCCCTGGCCGTCGTGCTGATCCTGCTCGCACGCCCACTCGGCATCGCCGCCTGCCTGTTGCCCTTCCGGTGGGGCCTGCGGGAGACCCTGTTCATCGCCTGGGTCGGCCTGCGCGGGGCCGTGCCGATCTACCTCACCATCATCCCCTTGCTCACCGGTGTCAGCAGCGGCCATGTCATCTTCAACGTCGTGTTCGTCGTCGTGATCGTTTCTGTCGCAGTGCAAGGATGGACGATCTCCCCGGCAGCCCGGCTGCTCGGGCTTCAAGCGGCAAGCCAGAAATAAACCCGCCGCATCCGGACCAACTCGGGATCAGCGCTGGTCCGGAAGCGCGGGCTCGCGCGCCGCCCCCGGTCCTCTTGCCCGCAACGGGTTTACAGGCCCGCCCGCCGGCGTACTATCCGCGCCAAAGCGGAGGAACACTGACAATGATAACCAAATTCGACAGCCTCTATGCCGGCCACGTGGACCTGGAGAACATCGGCTACGCCGGCACCCCGATCAACGATCGGCTTTTCGACAACGCCCATTTGTCCACCGCGCTGGAAAAAGCTCAGTCAGTGGCCCAGCTTATGGACGGGCTCGGTTTTTCGACGTTCTGGATGGCGGAGCATCATTTCCAGCGCGAGGGCACCGAATGCATCCCCAACGTGCTGCTGATGGCGCTGCATCTGACCCATGTGACAAAGAACATGAAGATCGGCTGCGGCTTCAATATCGCGCCGATGTGGCACCCCCTGCGCCTCGCCGAGGATTACGCGATGGCCGACATCCTCTCCAAAGGTCGTGTGGTGTTCGGCGTCGGCCGCGGCTATCATACACGGGAAGTCGAGACCTTCGGCGCGCCGCTGACGGATCAGGAAGCCAACCGCGAACTGTTCGAGGAACAGGTCGACATCATCTTCAAGGCCTTCAACAACGAGACGTTCTCGCACCAGGGCAAGCACTACACGTTGCCGCCGGAAGTGCCGTACCGTGGCTACACCTTGAAGGATCTGACCCTGGTGCCGCGTCCCGCGCGCCTGCCGGTGGAATGCTGGCAACCCATTCAGGGCGGTTCGGAACGCGCTCTGGCGTTCATGGCCAAGCACGGCATCCAGGGCATGGTCGGCGGCGGTTCGGCCGAGGGCGGTGCGATGCACAGCGTGGTGCTGAAATGGCAGCAGGAACACGCCAGGATCGGCAAGCATATCGACCTGGGCGAACGTCTGTGCTTCGGCTTTCATTTTTATATCGGCGACAGCAAGGACCAGTGCGTCCGCGACGCCGCCAAGTATTATGAAGAAAACATGAAGATGTTCGGCGAACTGCGGCTAAACCGGGCAATGACGGAAGAGCAGATCGCGATCATGCGCGATCCGGCGCGGGCGCCCACTGCGAAGCTGCCGAGGATCGAGGACGCGGTGCGGTCCGGCGGCTTCCTCACCGGATCATCCGGCGAGATCATCGACCATCTGAAGAAGCTGGAAAAGGCCTATCCGGGCCTGGATCGGGTCTCGGTCAGTCTCTCGGTCGGGGTGCCGAAGACGGTGGCGCTGGAGCAGCTGGAACGCTTGGCCAAGGAGGTCATGCCCGCCTTCAAGGGATTGCGGATCGACATCCAGGAACCGGCAATGGCGAAATAGTTGATCGACCCGGAAGCAGCGGGCCCGCGGATCTATCTCGCGGGTCCAATGGTCTTCGATGCGAACCCGATCGCCATCTTCGATCGGATGAAGGCGCTCTGCCTTCCACACGGCGTCGTCGGGGTCGCCCCGCTTGATAACCAGACTGGCCTCGAAGGCATCGCCCCTGACAGGCACTTGCTCGAACAGATCGTCCGTGCCGACATCGCGTTGATGGATCAGCTGGAAGCCGCGGTCTTTTGCCTCGACGGCTTTCGCCGCGGACCCGAGATGGATGCCGGCACCGCGTTCGAGATCGGTTACATGAAAGCCCGTGGAAAGCCAATCGCCGGATGGACCCGGGACCCACGTCGTTATCCGCAGCGGGTCGCCGCGTTCTTTCATACGACCTTTGGCGAAGCGCTGAACCCGACGGCGGCCGGTTCGGTTGGCGGCACCTCGGGATCGTTACGCGATCCTGACGGTATCCTGGTGCATTCCGAGGACTGCTTCCAGAACGCCATGGTCCACGTCGGCATCGAGTTGGCGGGTGGGGCGGTCGTCGCGGACTCCGACTGGGAACGGGCCTTCAGCCTCGCGGTCGCGTCGGTCGCCGAGCAGCTTCGGGCCAGGCCGCCTAAAGCAAAAACCGAGCTTCCAGGACCTCGGGATCGTCGGCCATGCGGTGGACGGCGAAGCCGAGATGGCGAATGAACGCCAGCATCGGCTGATTGTCGGCCAGGATCTGGCCGACCACCTCGGTCAGGCCGCGCATTCGGGCCCACGCGATCAGCCGCCGCATCAGGTGCGAGGCCAGCCCGCGATCCTTCATGTCCGCCTGCACGATCACCGCGAATTCCCCGGACTGCCCATTCGCGTACGATGCCAGTCTGGCGACACCGACGGTATCCCCTGTGGTCTCGTTCACCGCGACAAAAGCCATCTCCCGCTCGTAATCGACCTGGGTCAGGCGGACAGTCTGTTCAGCTGATAGTTCCCGCATCGCGCTGAAGAAACGATAGCGGATATCCCGCGGCGACAACCGGGCAAAGAACGCACTGTGAGCCGCCGCGTCTTCTGGCCGGATCGGCCGGATAACCAGCTGATCCGACCCGAACCGGCGGCGTTCCACCAGTTCGACCGGATACGGCGCGATCGCCAACCCGGCCGCGGGCTCGTCTGCCCCACGCAGCCGCAGCCATGCGTCGGCGGCCACCACCCCCTCGGCGTCGACGAACAGCGACGGCACATCCAGCACCGCGATTTCGGGAAAATCGACGATCAACTGGCTGATCCGCACCAGCGTCTGCGCCACCGCGTCCGAATTGGCCGGGGCATGGTCCCGCAGCAACCGCCCCAGACCCGCCCCGGCCGGGCAGCGCATGATCAAGCCCCTCGCCAGCGCAAGGTTCAGCGGCGGCAGATCGACCGCCCGGTCAGCCGGATGCGCCGAGGTGCCGCCGCGGCCGAACGTGATCACCGGCCCGAACGACGCATCGTCCGCCACCCGCACCGCGACTTCCCGCGATCGGCCGACATAGCGCTGCACCAGAAGCTCACCGCACAGCCCCGATCGTTCGGCGCGCGTGGACAGCCGTTCGGCGGCGCCGGCAACCTGTGCGGCGTCGTGCAGATCAAACGCGCCACCGACCGCGAGCCGATCCGCGGGCGCCGCACGATCGCGCAGCTTGACCACCGCGGGGAAGCCAAGCAGCCCAGCCGCGGCAACAGCATCCAAGGGGCCGGCGGCAAATCGGGTCGGCACGATGGGAATGCCGTAGGCCGACAGTATGTCAAGCGACTCGTCAGGGGTCAGCGTCAGACGGCCACCGGTGCGCACCCGCTCAAAGCAGCGGCGAACCTGGTCCCGCTCGGGCGCCAGATGCAACACGGCGCTGGGGGGCAGTTCGCGGGCAGCCTCACGATTGCGGCGGTCGCGGACCAGGTAGTCGAACCCCTGGACCGCCTGATCGGGCGTGGCAAACACGGCCAGGCCGGCCCGCGCCAGGCTGGCCCGATGCATCTGCCCGGTGGCTTCGCCCATGGCACAGACCAACAGCGCAGCGGGTAGATCGGCCGGCTTGTGGCAAAGGCTGGCGATGGCGGCCTCGTCTGCCTGACCCTCGGGGGCATGAACAACCAGGACGCCACCGACATCTGGCCGGCGGGCAAGGCTGAACGCGGTCTCGGCCAGATCGGTGGACGCGACCTGGGTGAAGGTTTCCCCCGATCGCAGGTTCAGGCCCAGCCGCAGCGCACTGTCGGCCGCGAGCCGGCCGGGTCCAATGGCGTTGCTGACGATCGCCAACGCCTCGTTCCAGCAACCGGAGCGGGCAGGTCTGGCGCGGGCAGGTCTGGCGCGGGCAGGTCTGGCGCTGGCAGGTCTGGCGCAGCACAGCGTTTCCGCGGCGGCGAGCAGGTCTTCCAGGCGTTTGACATAAAGCACCCCGGCCCGGCGGAGCGCTGCCTCGAACGACAGCTCGGCGGCGCCGTCCGGATCCAGCAGCCTCACGCCGGCGCGGATCGCCACCACGGGGCGCAATCGGGCGGCGGCGCTGGCGGCCGATAGGAACTGGCGATGGTTCTCGACGCGCCGGATATCCAGCAGGATCGCACCGGTAGAAGGATCGCGCGACAGCCAGTCCAGGGTCATGCCGAAGCCGATGTCGGCGTTCGCACCAAGGCCGACGATGTGGCTGAACCCCACGCCGTTCGGCCCGGCCCAGTCAATGATGGTCCGGCTCAGTGCCGCGGATTGCGAGATCAGGGCCAGGCGGCCGGGCGGCGGCGGAAGGTGGGATCGGGTGGCGTTCAGGTGCAAAGCCGGGACGGCCAGGCCAAACGCATGCGGGCCCAGGACCCGGACCCCGGTGCGTGCGGCGTGGGCCGCCAGGTCGTCGGCCGAACCGGGAACGATGGCGGCGAAGCAATGGGCCTTCGCCAGCGCGGTCATCGCGGCGCCGACCTGGTCAGCCGCGACGGCCAGCACCGCCAGAGCGGTGTTTTCAACCAACCCGGTGTGCATGTCCCCCTTGAAGCCGCCGGCGGCGATGTTGGCGGCGATTTGGCCGCCCGCCTCGGTCTCCGCGCCGATAACGGCGACCGAAGCCGGATGGAACAAGGTGGCCGGGTCGAAGCGGCCGGCGGGGTTGAAGCGGGGGATTATCATAGTGCAATGCGGCATAAGGGATCGCCGCCTGATCGAGGCAAGTTGCAATCCCGCTTCACCTGCCGTTGCATGGCAGGCGAACGCTGAGGAAGGCAACGCAAGCATGTCGGACCGATCAGGCTGGGACCCGGAGATGGCGGCATTTACCGCGGAACAGGAGAGGGCCGCGGCTGCCTATCCGCCGGTCAAGGCGGAGTTGCCGCTGGCGCCTCATCGCAGGATCAACGACCTGCTGGGCATGCGGATGGCAACCGGGGGGCCAGAGATGGCCGAGACCACCGATCGGTTCGTCGATGCGCGGGGGCGGCGGATATTCTGCCGCGTGTTCCGCCCGGTGACCGACCGGGTCATCCCGACACTGATCTATTTCCACGGCGGCGGCTGGGTCTGGGCCAATGTCGACACCCATGACCGGATGACCCGCGAATACGCCGCGGCGGGGTCTGTCGCCGTGGTCAGTGTGGATTACGCGCTGTCGCCGGAAGCGAAGTTTCCCCAGGCGCTGGAGGAATGCGCCGCGGTCGTGCGTTGCCTCGCCAAACGCGGCACCGAGTGGGGGCTGGATCCAGCGCGGATCTTCGTCGGCGGCGACTCGGCCGGCGGCAATCTGGCGCTGGCCACGGCGTTGCTGCTGCGCGACACCGGGGGTCCGGCGCTGGCCGGGGTGCTCGCGAACTACCCGGTCAGCGACGCATGCTTCGATACACCCAGCTATCAGGCCTATGGCGCCGGCGGCTATGGGCTCAGCACCGAGCGGATGGCGTTCTACTGGAGCGTTTATGTGCCGCACGACATCGACCGGCTGCACCCTTTGGCGGCGCCGCTGCGGGCGGACCTGAGCGGGCTACCGCCGGTGATGGTGCTGCTGGCGGAACTCGATGTGCTGCGATCGGAGGGCGAGGCGCTGGTGGCCAAGCTGCGCGCATCCGGCGTGGCGACGGAAACGGAAACCTTCGCCGGCACCGTGCACGGCTTCCTGCGGGCAACCGGTTCGGTGCGGAAGGCCCGCGATGCGGTGGCGATGGCGGGCGCATGGATGCGGCGGATCAGCGAGCAGTAGAGCCGCCCCAACTGGCAGCCAACTGCCGGTGACAGCCGGTTGCCCATTACCCCCGACCATGACCATATGCGCCATGTGTCCAAAGGTCCGGCCCGCACAGGCATGAACTCCATCTTCAACGGCGACCTCGGCACCGTCAAAGGCCGCACCGTGGCCTGGATCGACGCGCTGTTCATCGATCACGCCGTGTTCCGCCTGGTCTGGGGCAACCTGGCGCCGGTAATCCCAGGCAAGGTCTACCGCTGCAATCATCCGACGCCGCATCGCCTGCGCCGGATGGCCCGGCGCCTCGGACTGCGGACATTGATCAACCTGCGCGGCAGGACGCGAAGTGGGTCGGACGCCCTGTCGCGTGAGGCGGCACGGGGACTAAGCCTGGACTTCCACGACATGGCGTTCGAGAGCCGCGGCGCGCCGCAGCGGGATCGCATCCTGCGGCTGCATCAGATCTATCAGACCATGCGCATGCCCGCGATCATGCATTGCAAATCCGGCGCCGACAGAGCCGGGCTGGCAGCCGGGCTGATGGTGCTGTTCGAGGGAGGCAGCGCCGCCGATGCGCTGCGGCATCTGTCATGGCGCTTCGGCCATATCCGGCAGGCCAGAACCGGCATCCTGGATGCGTTCTTTCTGCGCTACCAGCGAGAGGGCGAAGGCCGCAAGCCGTTCCTGGACTGGCTGCGGGACGATTATGATGAGGCTGCGTTGCGCCGCGACTTCCACGCCAATGGGTTGGCCAGCTTCGTCAACGACTGGGTGCTGGCTCACGAATGACGTGCCTCGAACCTCGGATCGCCACCGCGCGGCCGCTCGGGCCAAATGTTACCCCCCGGCGCGTACCCGACCGAACCCGGCGTTCACGCCGCACGCCGCCGCGTCGGTCGACGACGGAGGCGACGCGACCTTCTGGCAACCACCACGCCAATCGGCGTCCCGCGCCGACCCCGACGAGTGGCCGAAGATCACCGCCAGCCGGTCACCCGGCCAGCGATCAGCGGCCAACGAACCGCGGTGGCCGCTTCTCCATGAACGCGGTGCGGCCTTCCTTGTAGTCGGCGCTATTGAAGCAGATCTCGCCCATGCGCTTGATCGCCTCCATGTCGCGCTGGCTCTCGTCCTTGATCATCTCGTTGATCGTAAGCTTCGATGCGGCGACGGACAGCGGCGCGTTGTCGGCGATGGTGCGGGCGATATCCAGCACCACGTCGTTCAGCCCTTCTTCCGTGGTCATCCTGTTGATCAGCCCAATCCGCTCCGCTTCCGCCGCGTCGATGCGTTTGGCGGTATAGAGGATCATGCGCGCGTGTGCCGGTCCGACGAGGTCGATCAGCCGCTTGACCGCATCCGGCGCATAAGCGATGGAAAGCCGAGCGGCCGGAATGCCGAACTGGCTGTCGGCCGACGCGATGCGCAAATCGGTCGCCATCGCGATCGCCAGCCCGCCACCCATGCAAAAGCCGCGGATACGGGCGATGACCGGCTTCTTGAAGGCATGGAACTTGTTACGCCCGATGCCGGTCGCCCGATCGTATTCCGCCTGTGCGTCGGCGCTGTTGCGGTTCTTTTCGAACTGGCTGATGTCCGCGCCTGAAACGAACGCCTTGTTGCCGGCACCCGTCAGGATCACGACGCTGACGCTGCTGTCGTCGGTGAACTCGTCCAGGATCTCGCCCAGCCCGGTCCACATCTCCATCGACATGGCGTTGCGCTTTTCCGGCTGGTTGAAGGTGATCAGGCCAACCCCGTCATCCTTCGCAGCGAGCATTTTTCCTCCCGCGAACGCGCGGGTCTCGGCATGATCGGGCAGCATTCAGATGACTCCCTTCTGTCGCATGTCGTCCAGTTCCGCTTCGGTATAGCCGACGCTCTTAAGTATCTCATCACCATGCTCACCGGCATTGGGGGTATGCGCCCGGATCGCCTTGGAGAAGCCGGAGATGTTGATAGCCGAAGCAACGACCTCCTTCTCGCCAATATGCGGGCTTTGCATTTTCGTTGCCATACCAAGATGCCTGACCTGCGGGTCTGCGAACACCTGATCAATGGAATTGATCGGGCCACAGGGAATGCCGTTGGCCTCGAACAGCTCGATCCAATGGTTCGATGGCTTGGTCGCGGTGATCTCGGAGATCGCCGCATTGATCGCGCGGCGATCGCGGGAGCGGCCGATCTGGGTCTTCCAGTCTTCCCGCTCCAGCCAGTCGCGGCGCTCGATCGCCTCGCAGAAGCGGGTGAACACGCGCGACGAACTGGCAGCGATGTTGATGTGCCCGTCGCTGGTGGGGAACACGCCGGTCGGGATGCCGGTCGGATGGTCGTTTCCCGCCTGCCCGGCCACCTCGCCTTCCATTAGCCAGCGGCTGGCCTGGAAATCGAGCATGAAGACCTGCGCCTCCAGCAATGACGTCGTGACCCAGCGGCCGACGCCGGTGCGCTCGCGGTCGAACAGCGCCATCATGCAGCCCAGCGCCAGCAGGTTACCGGCGGTCAGGTCGTCGATCGGAATGCCGACCCGCATCGGGCCCCGGCCAGGCTCGCCGGTGATCGACATCAGCCCGCCCATGCCCTGGGCGATCTGATCGACGCCGGCGCGCGGCCCATACGGCCCATCCTGCCCGAAGCCCGAGATGCTGCCGTAGACGATGCGCGGGTTGATCGCCCTGACGTCCTCATAGGACACCTTCAGGCGGTGCTTCACGTTGGCCCGCATGTTCTCCAGGACCACGTCGGCCTTCGCCGCCAGCCGCATGAACGCCTCGTGCCCCTCTTTGGCCTTCAGGTTCAGGGTCACCGCGCGCTTGTTACGATGCAGGTTCTGGAAGTCAAAGCCGTGCCGCCGCCCGGCGACATCCTCGCCCTCGGTGGCGGGCGGCTCGATCCGGATCACCGTGGCCCCCCAGTCGGCGAAATGCCGCACCGCGGTCGGCCCCGCGCGCGCCAGCGTCAGATCCAGCACGGTAATGCCGTTCAACGGCAGACGGGTCTCGCTGGCGGCAAGGGCCGCCCTGTCAGGGGGGCTCTCGGGCATTCGTTCTTCCTCCTGGGACATCCGATGGCGATCATCCGCCCGTCTTGCGGTTTGCTCAAGAGGCAGACGAACCTTCAAGGCCGGCGAGGGCGTCGAGCGGCTGGCCGCCCTCCACGACGGTGTGTCCACCGTCGCGACGACCCTGCTGGTTCTGGACCGGAAGGTGCCCGCGCCACATGATCGAGACCGATCGGGCGTGGCTGGCGGCATTGGGGGGCGCTCGCCCGCGGCCGGTAGCCGATCTGACAGCGTCCTCACGCTGGGGATCTTCTGGGTTGGCCAGCAAACCCGGCTGAGCCGTTTCGCCCGCGGCGATCGGCACCTGACCCTGACCCTGATCCATCTGGCATTCCTGTTCGCGATTTCGCTGATGCCCGTCTCGACCGCGTTGCTGGCGGCGGTCACCATCTCGCCCACGACGCTGCCGCGGTACTGGTCGAACATCGTGACCCCTGGCGCGTCGCGGTTCGCCAGCTGGCGCTAGGCGATGCACGCGCAACTGGCGGAGCCGGACGCGGCCGGCGTGATCGACCGGTCGCTGGCGCGACGGATCACCATCGCGCAGGCGCCGCACGCGTTCGGAGCCGCCTTGTGCTTCGTCAGCACCGAGTGGAACATTGGTTTATCATCCTTATGCAGCCGAATGATGTGATCGTCCCGCACATCGTGTTTCTGGCGCGGATGTAGGCGCGAACAGATCTCCATACCTTGAAACAGCTCCTCAACGGATATACATAGAGTATATCCCAAAGTCGGAACTCCCATGACCCACACGACCCTGTTCCAAACCAACCGCTCGCAGGCGGTTCGCCTGCCAAAAGACGTCGCCTTTCCGGCAGACGTCAGGGAGGTCACGATTCTGCGGGATGGTGCACGCCGGATCATCGTGCCCGCGAACGCCGTATGGGATGACTTCTTCGGCTCCCCCGGGATCGACATCGGGCAGCGGGACCAGCCGCCAACCCAGGCCCGCGAAGCGTTTTGATGCTGCGCTACATGCTGGACACCAATCTCTGTATCCGTGTCCTGCGCGATCGGCCCGCCAACCTGCGGGCGCGTTTTAATCAGGAAGCCGATGGGCTCTGCCTCTCGACGATCGTGCTGACCGAACTGCTGGTCGGCGCGGAGAAATCCCGTCGCCCGATCGAGAACCGACATGAGGTCGATCGCTTTACCGCGCGCCTCGGGGTGCTGTCGTTTGATGCCGATGCCGCGGGCCACGCCGCGGACATACGGGCGAGCCTGGAGCGTCGCGGTCAATCCATCGGCGGTTACGACACGCTGATCGCCGGGCACGCCCGCAGCCGGGGCTTGGTTGTGGTGACTGGAAACCTGCGGGAGTTCAGCCGGGTGGAAGGATTGCGCGTAGAGGATTGGTTTGCGGTCCCGCCAGGGGCCTGAGGCTGGCAGGTCGCACCGATCCCTCAAGGGCGGCGCGCGGGGGCGCCTCGGGTTGTGGCAAAGGCTTTTGGGGGAACGGCTGCCGTTGCACAGCCGATACCTCGGCACACGGGATTAGAGCATGATCACGCTGAGCGGAACGTTCAAAGCGTGTGAATCATCCGATCAAACAAGGGGATAGAGCATTTTCGGTCTGCACAGTCAGGCTGAAAATGCTCTAGAATTAGACCGGCCAGGTGGCGAGGCAGAACGCCCCGTCCGGAACCATCCGCCAGCCAAATCAGGCCTTTGTGCTGAATGACCGAGATTGGCCGGAAGCGGCCTTGTCGGCGAACGCAAGGCCACGCGTCTCCGGCAGCAAGAGAACCGCCACCAGGACGAGTGCATAGGCGAAAGACGCAGCGATGCCGATGGCCACACCCAGCCCGAAACGGTCACCGAGGGCTCCGACCAGGAACGGAAAGGCAGCCGAGACCACCCGACCGAAATTGTAGCAGAAGCCGACGCCTGTGCCGCGTATCCCGGCCGGGTACAACTCGCTGAACAGCGCCGCCATGCTCGCCGGGATCCCGGCCGCGAAGAAGCCCAGCGGAAAACCGAGCACCAGCATCTGCGTGTTGGTGAGCGGCGCGAAGATGTAGACCAGCACGGTCGCGACGCACGCTACGGCGAACAGCGCCGCGTTGGCCCGGCGGCCCAGGCTGTCGCTGATAACACCGCTCGCCAGGCAGCCGCAGAAGAAGGCTGCGATGATCACCGCGAGATAGGCGCTCGATCCGAGCACCGAGAGGTGGCGCACCTGGCGCAGGAAGGTGGGGAGGAAGGTGGTCAAGGCGGCGTACCCGCCATGCGCACCGACGCCGAACAAGCCCCCGACCAGGGTGGAGCGGAGCACCTGGGGGCGGAACACTGCGGCCAGGGTCGCCAGGAACGGCTCCGCTGCCGCCTGCTCGGCCGCCCGCGGCGGCTCGGGGATGCCGCGGCGGAGAAACAGGATCAGCAGCGCCGGCAGGATACCCATGGCGAACAGCAGGCGCCAGCCAAGCCAAGCCGGTGCGTAGGAAAAGACCAGCGCCGACAGCAGCACCGCCGCACCCCACCCGACGGCCCAGGCGCTCTGCACCGCGCCGAGGGCACGCCCGCGCGCCTCCGGCCGGATGATCTCGGCCATCAGCACCGCGCCGCAGGCCCATTCGGCACCGAAACCCAGGCCTTGCAACGCCTTCAGGACGACCAGCTGCCAGTAGGCGGTCGTGAAGGCGCAGGCGAAGGTGGCCACGGCGAAGGTCGCGACCGTGATCTGCAGCGCCCGCACGCGTCCGAACCGGTCGCCGAGCGTGCCGCCCATCCAGCCGCCAAACGCGCCGAAGAACAGCGTTACGGACCCCAGCAGGCCGGCTTCCGCCTTGCTAATGCCAAAGGCGGCGATCAGCGCCGGGATCGCGAGGCTGAGCATCTGGACGTCGAGCGCGTCGAGGCTCCAGCCGCCGAAGCTCGCCCAGAACGTCCGCCGCTCCGTGGCTGAACTTCTGCTATACCAGTTCGCCATTGCTTGCTTACCCCGATTATCGTTGTTGTCTTTGGTCGCTCACCTGATCTCGGCGTGGTAACGAAACTGGTCGGCCGGCCCGCGTGAGCGGCGCCATTCGATCGGCCTGCGTTCGGGATCAAAGGCGGTCCGCTCGATCACGATGAGCGGCGCGCCGGGTGCGAGATTGAGCAGACGCGCCTGCAGGCGGCTGGCGGTTTCGACCGTCAGCACCTCATCGGCCGACGCGACCATCTGTCCGCAGCGCTCCTCGTACAGCGGGTAGAGCAGGTCGCCAAAGATCGCCGTGTCGATGTCGAGCACAGCTGCGAACCGCACCTTCTCGAGCCAGATCTCCTCGGCGAGCAGGGGGACGCCGTCGATCAGCCGCAGCCGCGAGATGTTGATGACGGGCTCGCCATCGCGAAGCCGCAACGCTGAGGCGGCGGCGGAGGGTGCCGGCAAGACCTTGCGTTGCAGGATCCGGGCCTGCGGGACCTTCCGCTCACCGGTCTCGGACTGGAACCGGAAGAAGCGGAACAGGGAGGAGTTGAAGCGCGCCCGGCGCACGTAGGTCCCCCGGCCCTGCTGCCGCTCGAGCAGCCCTTCCGCGACCAGGCAATCGATCGCCTTGCGAACGGTACCGACAGACAGGCCGTGGCTGGCAGCAAGCTCCGCTTCGGACGGAATGAGGTCGCCCGGCCGCCAGTCCCGCGCGCTGATCTGAGCCGCGAGATGGTCACGCAAACGCTGATAGAGCGGCAATCGCAGGTCTGAGGACGAAGACGGCATATAGTCATCTATATGAGTTGGCGCTGATCCTGGCAATAGGGTCGATAGGGGCAACAGGGCCGGTAGGGCCGGACATGATCATCCGCACCCCTTCGGCAGCCCACAATGTGCTGCAACAGAACGGACAGGGACCTCTAACACTCCGCGTAGTAGATGGGAGTGCAAGTTATGGCCCGATGCGGGATGCCCGGGATCGACATCGGGTAGCGGGACCAGCCGCCAACCCGGGCGCGCCAAGCGTCGTGATGCTGCGCTGCATGCTGGATACCAATCTCTGTATCCGTGTCCTGCGCGATCGGCCCGCCGACCTGCGGGAGCGTTTCAGCACCAAAGCCGATGGGCTCTGCCTCTCGACGATCGTGCTGACCGAACTGCTGGTCGGCGCGGCGAAATTGCCGTCGCCCGATCGAGAACGAACGTGAAGTCGACCGCTTTACCAGAGCTACCCAACCAGGAGTCGAACGCGCTGCCGGATGGCCTCGAGTTGTTCAAATCTCACCTGTCCCTTCCGCTTCGCATGACGAGCGCGCCAATCAAGGCTTCGAACCTGATCAGCCAGAACGACGCTGGCAGGTTCCCCGGGGAGGGCGACCTCAAACGGATAGCCCTTGATCCGTGTTGTGGCGGGGCAGCAGATCAGCATGCCGGCCTTCGCATTGTAACTCGCCGGACTCAACACCACGGCAGGGCGATGGCCCGATTGCTCATGACCGGCCTGAGGATCGAATTCGAGCCAGACAATGTCGCCAGCATCCGGCACCCACGAAGCCGGCACTTACCAGGCTTCCTTGCCGGCAGGGGAGCCAGCCAGCAGTTCGTCGTGCTGATTGTCATCTGTGATCGCACCAACCAGCGCGTCCAATGTAAGTCCAGCGTCGCGCACCGCCTCGATGACGATCCGACCGTCTTCCTCTCGAACATCCACGGCCTGGTCGATCTTCAAGCGGGCAGCTTCCAGGACATGCGCGGGCAATCGGATGGCCGCGCTGTTTCCCCATCTGCGAACTGAACTCTGCATCACCGCCTCCATGTATCTACAAAGAAGATACTTGAATCGAGCGATGTCATCAAGTCCTCTCGTTTTGGGGCAACACGCCGACCGTGGCGGAGGGCAACGCCGTTGGCTTGCGATGGCCGACCCCTCCGCGGTAGCAAAAGACAATGTTTCATAGTCCGCGCGGCGGACATGATTCTGGTGTATGCGACCCGCTCTGCCGCTGAATTTCTGATCGGCATGTCGGGCGACACGGCAACCTGACCCCCTGGCGACAATAAGAACGAACCCCCTTGGCATCTGAAGGAGGTTGCAATGACAGCGGATGTGGAGGTTCTTTCGCTGACGTACGATCAGCGGAGGGATGTGATGAAGGCGCCCGGATGAGATCTCGGCATGCTGCGCCTGAAGGCACTGGGGTGGGCTTCGAAACGGATTGCGGCTGAGCTTGGGTGCGCGCGCAACACGGTGCGGCGGTGGCTGACAGAAGGCGATTGGCGTGCGGCCGATCGAGAACCGACATGAGGTCGATCGCGTTACCGCGCGCCTCGGCGTGCTGCCGCTCGATGCCGATGCCGCAGGCCATGCCGCGGGGATACAAGCGAACCTGGAGCGTCTGGGACAACAGATCGGCAGTTCCGACACGCTGAGCGCCGGGCACGCCCGCAGCCGCGGCTTGGTTGTGGCGACAACGAACCTGCGGGAGTCCAGCAGGGTGGAAGGACCATGCACCTCAACTCAGAAGATCTGTCAAAGGCCACTAATTCGTCTCTTGGAGGACGTTTGGGTCCAGATTATGTGTCCTCAATCAACGCGCGGTCTGCGTTGGTGAGTTGGTAAAGGTCGAATATCATCTCGTTCATCCTGCTTTCCGTTGAACGAATAGCGGCCTCGCACGCACCCAACTCTCCAACGGCAACCACGACCTGTTCCACGACTGCTGTGTTGTCCGGCAACGCAAGGGTGCGGAACGCCTTGGAAAGCTTCTTGCCATCAGTCCGTTCACTGACGACGAACCTGGACGCCAGCGCCTTCCACTGCGCCAGCACGAACAAGCCCTCGGTTGCGGTTACGAAGATGCGGTCGAGCACCGGCACCCCGCCCACTAGCAAGCGCAGTTCCCCGTCCACGAGCTCGGCATCCAGAACTGCTCCGGGACGGAGTAAGGCGCCAAGCGCGTTTTGGCGCGCAGCCAGGTCCGCCTCGTAGATCTCACGTGCCCAGACCCGGCGCGCGGTAGCGTCCAGGCTGGCGGGAGCGTCGGCCTCGCGCGCCTCAGCCGATGCCAACTCGGCAAACAGCCATGTGTCCGGCCGGGCGCGGGAGCGCACGGCACCCAGTCTACGGGCGATGCGCGCCAGCAGGTCGCGGCGTTGCGTGTGCAGGCGTTGCAGCTCGCGCGCTCCGTCGGCGACGGACAAACGCTTCTTATCGGTCGTGGGGGGGACAGGCAGGGGCGCGATGAACTGCTTGTTGGCCGAAAGATAGCCGCCGCGGAAAGGCTTGGAGATACGCCGGAATACCCAATCTGCGACGGGCGCGTTCATAAGGCCCGCGATGAACCAAAGGTCCTCGCCTCGCGGCACCAGTAGCCCCCCAGCGTCCACGTTGTCGAGGCAGCAGGTCCCGTCCTCATCCACCGTGCAGGCTAGGTTTGCGACGAGGCGCGGGACGATCAGCTTGGGGAGGTGCTGCTTGTCGAGATTCTTTGGGTAAACGTACCGATACCATGTGTCGTCGTAAACTGGACCGCCGATCGCGCCTGTCCTGTCCCGTTTGGCCTCCCGCATCTCCAGCGTCGCTTTGTTGGCACATAGGTAGGTCCAGGCCTTCGGGTATATGGCCTGCATCACGGAAGGCGGGATCACCGTCATGCCATGCACGCCCGTGTGGTAAGGGAACAGCACCCATGTATTCGTTCGCGGCTCCTGATACCGCTTAGCCTCCGCACCGGAGACGAGCGGGCGCATGATGGCGTCCTCTATCGCCACGTCGTACGGCGCTGGCCGCGGCTTGCCCGGCGGCGCGCACAGAAACCGTCCGGGACCAAGGCGCTGTAATAGGTAAACATCGTCCGCGCTGGTTTGGATGCCCACGAAGATGGCCGTCGTGTGCGCGGGGTCGTCTAGTCGCCGGCACGTCGTGCTCAGCCGGTTTACCAGCGCACGCTCCTCGCCAGTCAGCAATAACCAGCGGTTGCCGAACGCTTCCGAGCCCCACGCCAGCCGCTGGCCGGTCTCCGCCCACGGGTCGGGCGGCACCACGCCCCGCGGCGCTTTTGCAACGCAGATCGCCTCCGTCGGCGCCTTGGAGAAGAATTGCAACGCCGTGTAGGTCGTCGCTTCCTCGAACACCTGATGGCTTTTGAAGTCCAACCAGCGGTCTAGCTGGCGTTTTTCCGCCACCAGGGCGCGCAGTCCGGCACCGTAATCGTTTACGGTCCACACGGATGGTGCGATGTAGCCCAACCGCCCCGCCGGGTTCAGCATGGCCAAGCCCTGCTCAATGAATGGCAGGTACAAATCGAAGTTGCCCGTTTGCGTACTCTTGAAGGGAGGCCGAACGCCTGTCCGGCCTCGCACCAGGTAATCGGCTACGTCCGGATAGGCGAGACGATAGTTCTGCAGCTTCACGTAAGGCGGGTTGCCCACCACAGCATCGAACCCACCCCGCGCCGCCACGGCCGGAAATGCCACTCGCCAATCGAAGGCGGCCACGCGCTCCTGCGCCTCGTCGTCATAAAGGTCGAGCTGCACGCCCTTGTAGAAGTCCTGATTTACCAGCGTGTTGCCGGGCACGACGGTCCTGTCCAGGGACGACAGCGGCTGGTCGCCGCGCGCGGTGTGCAGCCAAAGTGCGAGCTGAGCGATCTCGACCGAGGCCGGGTTGATGTCCACGCCGAAGATGTTGTCGCGTAGCAGCCGGGCGATTAGTGCCGCCTCGCCCTCGGATGTGAAGGTGTCCCCGGGGCTGGCCACCTGCGCGCGCATAGCCCAGGTACGACGCCACTCCGACACCAGGTAGCGCAGCGCTGTGATGAGGAAAGCGCCGGAGCCGCACGCCGGGTCGAGCACGGCGAAAGCCCGCAGTCGGTCCGAGTAGGCGTCTACGGCCGCGGTCGTGGGCAGCTCTTCGCCGTCCTCCGGCCAGCCGGAGGCACGGCGCATGGCCCGGAACGCCGGTCCCAGCGTGCCGTCCACCACGCGTTCCACCACCCACTCCGGGGTGTAGTACACGCCATCACGCTTGCGCTGACTGGCCTGGTTCACGGAGGGGCGCTCGTCCGCCTCCGCTTCCAAGATTTCCAGCTCGGTAATGCTCTGCTCGAAGATGCGGCCAAGCGTATACAGGCCCAGGCTGCGCCGCTCGTCTCGCGCGCCACCCTCGCCCAGGTCGGCTGCGTAGTTGTAGGTAGCGCACAGGTAGAGAACGGTCTGCTCGTGTGCCGCGATGCTGGCCTCATTCTGGCCTTGAAGGGGCTGGCAGAACACCGCGTTGGACACGTCCAAGGCTTCCAGCAGCGGGTCCGCCGCGAACAGACCGCCGTTGAAGCGGTGAATGCCCTTGCCGCCGAACGCGGTGCCGGCGTCCATGGCGCGGAACAGGCCAAGCAGCTCCTGCCAGATCGTCGTGCCAGCCGGGTTGAAGAACTTGTCGTTGGCGCGGCCAACCAGAAACTCCTGCAGCAGCTTGGGCGGAAAAGCGAGCTGCTGGCCCATGTCCTCGCAGAAGAACACGAATAGCAGCCGGTCGAGGATTTTCTGGGCGAGGCGCACCAGGCGACCTCGCGTGCCCGGGAAACGCGGCGTGCCCTCGCCGTTGCGCGTCAGCAACTCCGTGTAAAGTCTGTCGCGGAGCGCGCGGTACTCGGCGTAGAACGCGTCTTCGATCTTGCGGTCGCGGAAGCGGCGCTCGTTGATCAGCGTGAGCAGCACCGACGGGCCGCCCCGGGTAAGCAGGGTGTCGCGGTGGAACAGCCTGGCGAATAGGAAGCGGTCGAAGCGCGCCGAGTCAGTAGCGGCGAGCAGGCCGGGACCATCAAACAGCGTGCGCGGTCTGATGACAAAGCCCACGTGCTGGCGATCGCCGCGATCGTACCAGTAAAGTCGGAACTCGTTCATGTTGGACACGACGGCCCAGGTCGGCACCTGCGGCTCGCTGCCGATCATGCCCTTGCGCGCGTGGCTCAGGTAGTCGAGTGCCTGGCGCACCGGCGAGCGTGTGTCACTCTTGCGCTTTTGGTCAGCGTCGAGCGCAGAACGGATGCTCTTGTATTCGCATAAAACTTGCGGCACACCGCCCTTGCCGTCGAAGAAGCCCAGAGCAAGGTCCGCTTTGCCGGTACCGCCGCCGGCGCCGGCGCCGGGCACGTTGAACTGGGGGTGGAGAGTAAAACCGTCCGCCGCGCCAGCCTGACCAGGCTGGACGTAGCCCCACGTGTAGTGGAAGAACTCCGTGATGAAGGCGGGTTCTGCGCCGGTTTCGCCAATGTCAGCGCGCGCCGCCCAGCGCCGCAACCGGTCGAGCAACTCGCCCTCAGCCGCAGTACCTTTGAACGCCTCGTACTCCGCGCTCCAGACGGACCGCAGGAAGGTGGGGGTTACAAACGCGTTTAGTGAATCAAGCATTTCGAACTAGGAACGTAGCATAGCTTGATCCGCATAGGAACGGGCTGCTCGTGCAAACCAGAAATTGGTGGTGTATTTCAGCCACCCTGCACGTTGCGAATGTCCGCCCCCACCGCAAGCAGTTTGCCCGAAGCATTCTCGCCGACATCGAACGATTGTGGCTGCCGCGGAAGCAGGGAAGAACGCGCCGGCATGCCGTCCAAGCCTGTTTTATCTGTGGCTGCCGAACCAGCCGGCTAACGCCCCTCCCTATCCCGCAGCCCACGCAGCGCCAGATAGTACCCCAGCACTCCGAACCCCGCGACCATGCCCAGGCTGACCTGCGCCGTATCCGACACCGGCCCCCGCCGCACCGGGTTCGAGATATGCACCTCGATCACCGGAAACGTCACCTGGCTGATCGCCGCCGTCAGCGCCGGATAGCCGCGTGAAAATCCAGCCGGATTGAACAGCGCCCCGTCAAACCCCTGCTCGTTCGCCTCATACAGCCGGTTGATGACCTCACCTTCCACATTCGAATGGAAGATCTCCACCGCGATATCCAGCTCGCCCGCATACTGGCGAATGTGCTGGTTGTACTGGTCCAGCGTCATGGTGCCGAAGATCTCGGTCTGCGTCTTGCCGCGCATGTTCATGCCGGCCCCCTGGACAACGAGAATTTTCATCGCGACCCTACCCCTGAACGTGAAAGCCGCAGCGACGGTACGCGACCGGTCCAGAGCTGACAAGCAGCTCGGCCGACGCCAACGGGGGAGAATCCATTGAGCACCACGACCGAAAACCTGATCGAGACCTTCTGGCAGGCCCGCCAACAGGACATCTATTTCCCGCCGGACTTCTTCGGCAAGCTGACGATCGACCAGTCCTACCATGTCCAGCTGGGCTTGATCGAACGCCGCCGCGCCCAGGGCGAACGCCAGATCGGCTGGAAGGTCGGACTGACCGCGCCGGCGATGCAGCAGCAGTTCGGCTTCCACGAGCCGGTGTTCGGCTGCGTCCTCGACAGCAAGCCATCCGGACACGTCTTCGCCGCCGGCAGCCTGATCGCCCCGGGCTTCGAGAACGAGCTCTGCATGCGCCTGCGCACCGATCTGTCCGGCACGATTGATCTGGACGACGCGCGGGCGGCGGTCGACGTGGTTTACCCGTCGCTGGAGATCATCGAGACCCGCGGGCCGTTCACCGAACAGATCGCCCTCGCCCTGGCCGACAACGCCCAGCAGAAAACCGTGATCCTCGGGGCGCCTGCCGCGCTGCCGGCCGATCTGACGGCGATCGAGGCACGCGTCGCCATCAACGGCCACCTCGTCGGAACCGGCACCGGCGACGCGGTGCTCGGCAACCCGCTCAATTCCATCGTGTGGCTGGCGGCGAAACTCGGCGCCTACGGCCGAGTGCTCCAGGCCGGCGAGATCATCATGACCGGGTCGTTCACCCGGCAGTTCCCGATGGCGCCCGGTGACACGATCGAGACGGTGTTCTCCGAATTGGGCGCGGTGAGCACGACGCTGTCCGCCTGATGTTCCAGCCGCAGACCGGCCGACGCGCCACAGCTGGGCCGCCCGCCGCATGGTGCCAGCAACCCGCCTTGAACCGCCGTGGCGGCCCAGGGGCAAAGCGTCGATCCCGGCTGCCGCTCCATCGCACAACCGCGCGGAACCGGCGGCCAGGGATTGCCCCCCAGGGATTGCCCCCCAGGGATTGCCCCCCAGGGATTGCCCTCTGGGGATTGCCCTCCAGGGATTGCCCTGATGACAAACCCCGCTTACTGGGCAGCCATGATCTTCATTAGCACCCCGGCCCGATGGCCATGATCCGCGCGCTTCAGCTGCTGGCTGATCGTCAGGTCGCGCTGACCGAACGCGAAGCGCCCCAGGGTCCCGCCGCCGACGAAGTGCAGTTGCGCGTCCGCGCCGTCGGGCTGAACCATATCGATGTCTGGGGCTTTCGCGGCATGGCCTTCGCCAAGCGGGTCTACCCGCTGACCGTCGGCGCCGAAGCCGCGTGCGAGGTCGTCGCCATCGGCCGCGACGTGACCACCGTCCGCGTGGGTGACCGCGTCGTCCCCTATTCCGCCCTGACCTGCGGCATCTGCGCTGCCTGCCGACGCGGCCGCGACAACCTGTGCGAGAACGCCGCCGGCGTCCGCGGCTTCCACATCGATGGCTTCGCCCAGGACCTGACGAACCATCCGGTTCGGCTGCTGGTCAAGATCCCGGACGCTGTCAGCACACGGGATGCCGCCTGCGTCGCCGTCGCCTACGGCACCGTGGAGCATATGCTGTTCGACAACGCCCGGCTCGAGCCCGGCGAGTGGGTTCTGGTCCACGCCGGCGGCTCCGGCATCGGCAGCATCGCCATCCGCATCGCCAAGTCGATCGGCTGCACCGTCATCACCACGGTGGGTTCGGCCGACAAGGCCGAAAAGGCCAAAACCCTCGGTGCCGACCACGTCATCAACTACCGCGAGGACAGATTCGAGGGCGTCGTCCGCAAGCTGACCCGAAAGAAGGGCGTCGATGTGGTATTCGAGCACACCGGCGCCGACACCTGGGCCGGTTCGTTACTGTCGATGAAACGCGGCGGCCGGCTGGTGACCTGCGGCGCCACCTCGGGACCAACCGCCAGCCTGAACCTGATGCAGTTGTTTCAGCAGCAGTACCGGATCGTCGGTTCCTTCGGCGCCCCGATGTCGGCACTGGCGCGCGGACTCGACCGCATTGCCTCAGGCATCAAACCGGTGATCGACACGGTCTATCAGCTGGGCGATTTTCGCGCCGGGATAGACCGGTTACAGGCACGGGACGTGTTCGGCAAGCTGCTGGTCGAACTCTGATCCAGGTAAGGCGCCAACTGACGCTGTACGGCGACCGCATCCTCGGGCGCATGGTCAAGTGGGGGATCCGCCGCCTGCGGCGGACAAACCCGGACCGAGCCTCGGATCTGTGCGGGGCGGTGGCACGTCGGATCGGACCGCTGCTGCCAGCGCACCGGATCGGCCAGGCCAATCTGCGCGCCGCCTTCCCGGAAAAGGATGCCGCCTGGATCGAGGCGACCCTGCGCGAAGCCTGGGAAAACCTGGGACGCGTCGCCGGCGAATATGTCCACATGGCGCGGATCTGGGACTTCGATATCAGCCATCCCAACACCGGCCGGATCAAGACCGACAGCCTGCCGCTGTTCGAAAACCTGAAGACCGATGGGCAGCCCGCGCTGTGCTTCGCCGCCCATCTGGCGAACTGGGAGCTGCCGGCCGTCGCCGCCTCGGCCCATGGTCTGCCCACGGCGGTCGTCTACCGGATGCCGAACAACAAGGCGGTGGCGCGGGAAATCGTTCGCATCCGCGCACCGCTGATGGGCCGCCTGATCCGCACCCGGGCGCAGGCGGCGCTGGAGATGGCCGCGGCGCTGACCGCGGGGGAGCATCTCGGCATGCTGGTCGACCAGCATTTCTCGCGCGGCGTCGATGTCACCTTCTTCGGCCGTCGATGCAAGGCCAACCCCTCTGTCGCACGCCTGGCCCGCCGCTTCGACTGCCCGATTATCGGCGTCCGCGTCATACGCCTGCCGGACCACGGCTTTCGCGTCGAGGCGACCGGCCCATACCAGCTGCCCCGAAACGCCGACGGCGAGATCGATGTCGCCGCGGCCACGCAGCTGATCACCTCGGTCATCGAGAACTGGATCAGGGAGTATCCCGGCCAGTATCTGTGGTTCCATCGCCGTTGGCGCTGATCGGCCCGCCGCGCAAAGAAAGCGATAGCCGCGCGAGGAAAGCGATCGTGGTTGGCGCGGCGATGGGGCGACGTGATATATGTGAACCCGTATCAATTTCCCGATGTCGCGAATGCCGGGCTCCGCGCTTTTCGTTGCAACCGAGCTGATCTTCATCCCTAAGCCGGTCGGTGCGCCGTAGCACCAGTCGCCGATCCGCCCCGCCCCGCCCCGCCCCGCCCCGCCCCGCCCCGCCCCGGGGAACCCTGATTAGCCGATTTCGCGTGATGAATTCTTGTCCAGCCCGGCGCAATCACTCGTTACCAACCACTTGTCCAGGAGACAGGATCTGATGCGTGCTCTCGTTGCTTCCGTCCCGTTGCTGATCGCATTCGCGGTCGCCGGAGTGGCCCAACCGGTTACCCCGAACAGCAGCGTGTTGTCGCCTTTGCCGTCGCCGGCCCTGCCCGAGAGCGATCGACCTTCAGATTTCTTGCAGGCGGCGCAGGGGGCGTTGGCAACCGGCCGCCTGCGCGAGACGCAGGAGGCACTGGAGATGGCGCAGACCCGGATGCTGGACCGCTCCGTGGCGCTCGGACAGACCAACACTCCCAGCAACGATCCAGCGGTCAGCCAGATTTCCGACGCACTGCGCGCCTTGGCGGAACATGACCGCGCCAGCTGCATGCAGTCGATCCAGGCCGCGATCGCGTCGACCAGAGCCGAAGGGCACTGAGCGGGCCGTGACCCGGCTGCCCTTCACCCTGAAGCTGTCACGCTCCAAGTGTCAGCGCGCGGTGAGTTCGGCGAAATCCTCTTCACGGAACTCCGCCGGATCGCGGGTACCGGCGGCCGCGCGCCGGCTTTCGGTCTGGCGCAACTCGACGCGCCTGATCTTGCCGGAGATCGTCTTCGGCAGCTCCTGGAACTCAAGCCGCCGGACGCGCTTGAAGGGTGCCAGCCGTGCCCGCAGATGCTGGAAGATCGACAACGCCATGGTTCGGTCGCCCACCGCGTCCGCCACCAGCGTGACATAAGCCTTCGGCACCGCCAGCCGCACCGGATCCGGCGCTGGCACAACCGCCGCCTCGGCCACTGCCGGATGCTCGATCAGCACGCTCTCCAGTTCGAACGGGCTGATCCGGTAGTCCGCTGCCTTAAAGACATCATCCGCTCGGCCGACATAGGTCAGATAACCGGCTTCATCGCGCGACGCCACGTCGCCCGTCCGGTAGGTTGCACCGGACAGGTCGGCGATCGATCCGTCGTCCTGCTGATAGCCGCGCATCAACCCGGCCGGCGGTGGATCGAGTGCGAGCGACACCTCGCCTTCCGCGGCGTCCGCATCGTCCGCGTCCAGCAATAGCGTTCGAAAACCCGGCAGCGGCCGGCCCATCGACCCCGCCTTGATCGGCTGACCGGGCGGATTGCCGATCTGCGCGCTGGTCTCCGTCTGGCCGTAGAAATCCCGGATCGTCAGTCCCCAGGCCGCCTTGACCTGATCGATGACTTCCGGATTGAGCGGCTCTCCGGCGCCAAGCACCTCGCGCAGGCTGTGCGGGATGGACTTCAGGTCTTCCTGGATCAGCATGCGCCAGACCGTTGGCGGCGCGCATAAGGTCGTTACTTTGTTGGCGGCGATCGTGTCCAGCATCGTGCGCGCGTTGAACCGGCCCTGGCTGGCGATGAACACCGTCGCGCCGACGTTCCAGGGGGCGAAGAAGCAGCTCCACGCATGCTTCGCCCAGCCTGGGGACGACACGTTCAAATGAATGTCGCCGGGCAGCAACCCCAGCGCATACATCGTCGAAAGATGTCCCACCGGGTAGGAGCGGTGCGAGTGCAGCACCAGCTTCGGCTTGGCCGTCGTGCCAGAGGTGAAATACAGCAGCAGCGGATCGTCGGCGTTGGTCTCGCTGTCGGGAATGAATTCCGACGGTGCCCCCAGAAAGGCATCGTAGCGGTGCCAGCCAGCCACCGGATCGCCGACGGCCAACCGTGTCAGCCGGCTGTCCATTGCGTCGAACTTGCCGGATTCGCGGCTGGTGGTGACGACATGCCGTGCCCGCCCGCGGTCAAATCGATCGGCGAGGTCGTTATTGGCGAGCAATGTCGTCGCGGGGATCACGACGGCACCCAGCTTCATCGCCGCCAGCATCACCTCCCACAATGGCACGATGTTGCCTAGCATCAGCAGGATGCGGTCGCCGCGCTTGACGCCCAAGGCGCGCAGGCCGTTGGCGACACGGTTCGATCGTTCCGACAACTCGGCGAATGTCAGCCGCGCGGCACCGTCGCCGACGATGATAAGCGCCGGTTGGTCGGCACTTTCACCCCGCGCGAGCTCGCCGTCGAACCAGTCCAGCGCCCAGTTGAAGCGGTCCATCTCCGGCCAGCGGAAGTCGCGGTAGGCGGTCGCGTAGTCGGTGCGATGCGCCAGCAGGAAATCGCGAGCCGCCTTGAACGCCGCCGCCGTCATCGTGTCTGCCTCCCCGAAGCCCATGGTGTCGTGGCAGGGCATCCTGCTGCCGGCGACCTTGCCGCAACCCTCACCCCAAGTCGCGCGTGATGAGGCAGGCTCCGCCGAGGCACCAAAGCTCTCGACCGGCTAATGCCGCACCCTTATACTGGCCGCGACGCTACTCCCACTTCTGCCCCGCCAGCCAGCGGAACACCACGGAAAAGTCCTTTCCCCCATCACCCGCATCGACCACCTGCTGATAGAAACCCAGCGCCTTGGCCGCCAGCGGCGTGGGCGATCCGGTGGCCTCGGCGGCCGCCTGCGACAGTTTCACGTCCTTCACCATCAACGTGGCGGCGAAGCCGGGCGCGTAGTCGTGGTTCGACGGTGCCGCCGGAACCGGACCCGGCGCCGGGCAGTAGTTCGACAGTGCCCAGGAGTTCGCGGTCGCGGTCGCGCAGATCTGGTGCAGCTTGTCCCAGTCCAGCCCAAGCTTCTCCGCCAGCAGGAAGCCTTCCGAAACACCGACCATGTTGATCGCCAGCATCATGTTGTTGCAGATCTTCACCGCCTGTCCGGCGCCAGGGCCGCCGGCGTGGAAGATGTTCTTGCCCATCGCCTCCAGCACCGACTTGCCGCGGGTGAACGCCTCATCGGTGCCGCCGACCATGAAGGTCAGCGTGCCGTTCCGTGCCCCGGCGGTACCGCCCGAGACCGGCGCGTCCAGCACCGCCAGCCCGGCGGTCTCGGCGGTGGCGGTAACGGTGCGGGCGCTATCCACGTCGATGGTAGAACAGTCGATCAGCAGCGGTCCGGCCTCCTTCACCACGTCGATCAGGCCGCCCTGATGCAGATAGACCGCCCGCACATGCTCGCCCGCCGGCAGCATGGTGATGACGATCGTCGCACCGCGCATCGCGTCGGCCGCACTGGTGCCGACCTTGCCGCCGGCCTTGGCCAGTGCCTCCAGCGCCGCCGGATTAAGGTCGTAGCCGGTCACCGCGTGGCCGGCCTTCACCAGGTTGGCCGCCATCGGGCCGCCCATGTTGCCGAGGCCGATAAATCCAACTGTCGCCATGATCAGAGCACCTCGAAGATTTCGTAAACCGGTCCCTCGGGCGGACGGCTGCCCGTGCCGATGCCGAAGATCTTGTTGAGCCAGGCGTATCTGGGTGACGCCGTCTCGAAGGTCAGGGCAATGCGAAAATAGTATTCCGACGGATCCACATAGTGCCCAGCGTTGACCTTCTCCATCACCGCCGCCGGGCCGTGACGCAGGCCGCGATAGGTCAGGCCGATCACCGCGCCATCGTCCGTCCGCAGCACGATCCGCACATCCAGCGTCGTCACCCCGTCCGGCCGGCCGATGATCCAGTCCGCCCCGCCCGGCAGGACGGTTCCGCGCAGCTTCGCGCCCTCGAACGACCCACCCGCCACCAGGCCGACACGGCGGTCGCCCGCTGGTGTTTCACCCACCGGCTGCATGCCGTTCACCGCGAGCTTCAGCGTGAGCAGATGGGAGGTGCGTAGGTCGACCATGCGGTTTCCTCCGATTTGATTGCGGCGGATCAGAGCCGATCCTGGATGCCGAGACAAGGGAGTCCCCGGATGACCGCCTTGGTCCGCATGAGGCCCGCCAGACCGACCGCCGACGGCTGGCCGCCTGGTTCGCAGGCCCGTCAGAGCGCTCGAACCGCGGCCCGACGGCCGCTAGAGCATGATCACGCTGAGCGGAACGTTCAAAGCGTGTGAATCATCCAATCAAACAAAGGGATAGAGCATTTTCGGTCTGCACAGTCAGGCTGAAAATGCTCTAGCGGGCCGGCACGTTCGCGAACAGCGGGCCAAGACCTTCGGCCATGGTCGGGTGAGCGATGATCGCGTCGCGCAGGCCAGTGTAGGGCATGCCCGCCAGCATCGCGGTTTGCACCACGGCCATGACCTCGCCGGCCTCGGCGCCGAGCATGGTGAACCCCAGAATGCGGTCGCCGTCTGCCTCGACCAGGGCCTTCATGAAGCCCCGCGTTTCCGACATCGTCCGCGATCGCAACACGTTGACGATCGGCAACCGCGCCACACGCACGGCGATGCCTTGACGCCGCGCTTCCGTTTCGCTCAGGCCGACGCGCCCCAGCGGCGGGTCGGTGAACATGCAGTAGGGGACCAGCCGGTTACGGGCGGTACGCGACCCGCCGGTCAGATTGGCGCGAACGATACGGAAGTCGTCGAACGACACGTGGGTGAACTGCGGGCTGCCCGCGGCTTCCCCGATCGCCCAGACATCCGCGGCACTTGTCTCCAGCCGGTCGTTGACGGCGATATAGCCGCGGGCGTCGAGTGCGACACCGGCCAGGTCAAGCCCGATCCCGTGCGTGTTCGGCGTGCGGCCGGTCGCGACCAGGATATCGCTCGCCTCGATCGTCCGCTCGCCCTCTGGCGCCTGCATCCGCAGGCTGACGGAATCGCCGGACACGCCGGCTACATCCAGCACCTTGGCACCGAGATGCACCTCGATGCCTTCATCATGCAGCATGTCCAGGATCGCCGCCGCGACGTCGGGATCCTCCCGGGCGGCGAGCTGTGGCCCCGCCTCCACGATGCTGACGCGGCTGCCGAAGCGGCGATACGCCTGTGCCAGCTCCAGACCGACATAGCCGCCGCCCAAGACGATCAGCCGGTCGGGCAGACGATCGAGTTCCAGCGCCTCGACATTGGTCAGCGGCATTGCCGCCGCGAGCCCTGGGATCTGCGGGATCGTTGCGTGTGTTCCGAGATTGAGAACCATGCGGTCGCCCGTCAGCACGCGCGTGCCGCCGTCATTCAGACTGACCTCGATGGTCTTCGGCGCGATCAGCCGACCGCTTCCCATGATCAGTTCGGCACCACTGGCCTTGAACAGGTCGAGGTGCATGGCGATCAGGCCGTCGACCATGTCACGCTTGCGGGCCTGCACTTTGCGCATGTCGATCGCGACCGGACCCGTTACTGCACCGAATCGCTCTGCATGGTGTACCAGATCGGCGACTTTCGCGCTCCAGATCTCGTTCTTGCTGGGCAGGCAGTTGGTGTTGGGACAGGACCCGCCAATCAGTTTGCGCTCCACGACAGCGGTACGCTGGCCAAGTTTGGCCATGTGCCAGGCCAGGAATTTGCCGCCCTCGCCGCTGCCCAGAATCAGCATGTCGAAATTTTCGGCTTGAGACATGAGACCTCCTTATCGCTGGCGCGACGATTTGCCCTTACGCTAGGCCGGCCGGAGGAACGTGGTCAAGCGGCGGATCCGACCGCTCCGCGCGGCATCGGCGACCTGACCCGCATTTCTCCATCTGCCTCCCCGATTGGCGCCCTGTTCAAACCCAAGGTAGCATCCCCGCCAAGTCGTCCCGCAGGAGCAAGACACCATGCCCGACATCGATCCGCTGCCCGAGTCCAACCTTGCGGCACTCGGCTTCGCCGCGAAACCGCTCGACCACCTCGACGCGCTGATCCAGTCGCACATCGGCGAAGGCCGCTACGCCGGCGCCCAGATCGCCCTCGCCCGCAATGGTCGGCTCGGGCTGTTTCGCACCTACGGCAACGCCCGCACCGAAGGCGGCACCACGCCGGCGACGAACGAAACCCTGTTCCTGCTGTTCAGCCAGACCAAGGTGCTGACCTCCGCCGCCGTCTGGACCCTGGTCGAGGAAGGCAAGCTGTCCTTCATGGACAAGGTCGCCGACCACCTGCCGGACTTCGCCGCCCGTGGCAAAGCCGACATCACCCTGCAGCAGGTCATGACCCACCAGGGCGGCTTCCCAGGCGGCGACGTCACCCAGGCTACGTGGACCGACCATGCGCTGATGCGTTCTCAGGTGTGCGATTTCTCGCTCGACTGGACCCCCGGCACCCGCCTGCAATATCACGGCCGGGCTGCCCATCTGGTGCAGGCGATGGTGATCGAGGCAGTCACCGGACAGGACTACCGCGACGTCATCCGCCAGCGGGTGATCGAGCCGCTGGGCCTCGGCAACGACATCTTCGTCGGCGTTCCCGCGGCGCAGCAGACCCGCTGCGCCGACACCTATGCGCCAGAACCGCGCGACAACTCCGCCGCCTTCCGAGCCGCCGGCTTGCCCAGCGGCGGCGGGTTCGCCACCGCCCGAGGGATGGTCACGTTCTACCAGATGCTTGCCCAGGGCGGCCGGCTGGGCAGCGTTCGGCTGTTCTCCCCGCGCCTGATCGCCTACGTGGCGCGCGGCCATACCGGCGAGAGCCCGGACCTGCAGATGGGCGGCATCCCGATGCATCGCGGCCTGGGACCGCATGTGCGTGGTGACAGCGACCGGATCCGCGGGCTTGGCACGATCGGCGCATCGGTGACCTTCGGCCATGGCGGCGTCGGATCGTCATATTCGTGGGCCGACCCCAGTAGCTTGGTGTCGTTCAGCTATCTGACGAACTTCGTCAGCCCCGATCCATGGCACTCGGCGCGGCTCGACCGCGTGGCCAACCTGGTGCACGCGGCGATCGACTGACGGCAAGCAACGTTGACGGCCCACGGGGTTGGTGTGCCCACGGGGTTGGTGTGGCGGCGCGCAAACGTCGCTCATCTGACGTGCCCAGTCCTCGTAGCCGGCATGGCCTCGTCTCGAACGCCTCGTTCTTCCAGTAGCGGCCGACGCGGGCGTAGGTGCTCACGATCGCCTCCGGTCCGTGCTGCGTCCCGGTCCAAGGCATGATCTTCTTCAACTCGGGGTTGTTGTCGTTGAGCGAGACATAGGTGGCATCCGGCGCCACCAGCTGGCTCACGAATTTCAGATTGGTGGGGTTGTCGAGGATCGCCTTGACGATCTCGATCGGCGACCTGGGCATGAGCGTGTTCCTTTGGTTGAAGGGAGTATTGAACCGCGTCGTTCCATCCGAACAATCAGGGTGCCGTCTCGCCGGACACCGGGTCTTGCGGCCGGTCGCGGTGCGGCCGCGGCACTTGGTTGGCCGGGTCCGGCCGGCGCAACCCGTCCCACACGGACATCAGAGCCGCGATAGCACCCTCGATCCGGATAATCGGGACTCGGTCGCGTGCCTGGGTGGACAGGCCCACCAGAACAGCGTCGAACAGGGTTGCCGTCGCCTCGACATCGACATCGGCCGCGAGCTCACCGTCCTCGACCCCGCGCCGAATGCATGCCGCGATGGCCGCTCGGTTGGCGCCGCGCTCGACGGCCAGCAACGCGTGCAGATGAGCATTGTCCGGCGCGAGGGTCGCCGTCGACATCACCATCATGCAGCCCCGCGGATGAGACGCGTCCGTCTGCATCCGCGCGGACGCGCGCAAGGCACGCTCGATGGCGTCACGCGGCGGCAGCGAGGTTTCATAAAGGCTGGCGATCGCCTGACCGTGCGTGTCGAGGTAGCGACGCACCGCGTCCCGGAACAGCCGCTCCTTCGACTTGAAGGCCGCGTAGAAGCTTGCCGACGATAATCCTCCCATCGCCGCTTTCAGGCGATCGAGCGAGGTCGCCTCAAAGCCATGCTCCCAGAACAGCCGCATGGCCGCGTCCAGCGCTGCCGCCTTGTCGAACTGACGCGGGCGTCCAGTGCGCGGCATCGGGATCGGCCGGCGAATCGTTCAGGCCAGCGCGGCGGCGCGGCTTTGCGAGGGCGTGGCGTCGGTGAACGTCGCGACATCGGCCATCACGCGCGCGGTCTCCGGTGCGCCGAGTGCCGCCTGCAACGCAGCGGCGTCGCGGAAGCTGCACACCGCCACGGCGATCGTGCCCGCGCCGTCGCCGGCCGGGAAAAACGCGGCGCAGCTCTCCAACCCATAAGGACCCCAGGCCTGCCTCACCAGCGGCAGGTGGGTGCTGACGTAATAATCCCGGTCGAAGCGCGTGCGGGAATCGCCGGGGTAGGTCACGAACACGGTCGTCATCTTGTTGGCCTCCGTTGGTGTTGCGCGCCGTGTCGACCGACGGGCAGCACGCGAACAATGAATTTTCTGCCGACAGCCTTCGCGGCTTAGGTCGATCCCTCATCGCCAGCAGGTCACGGTTTTGGTCAAGCTCAGTTGCGGTGGTTGATCGTGTAATCGGCCATGCCGGACCAGTCCTTGTCGCCCATGCCCGCATCCACGGCCTCGGTCATGCGAGTGCGGACCGCGTCCAGCATCGGCAGCGGCCGGCCAGTCTTGGCGGCGGCTTCGGTGGCCAGCCGCAGGTCCTTCAAACCGAGCTGCATGCGGAAGCCAGGCTCGTAGTCGCCGCTGGAGATCTTGCCGCTGTAGGTCTCATACGATCGACCGCCAAAGAGTGTGCCGAGGATCAGCGCGAAGAAGGCGTCCAGCGCCACGCCGTTGCTGCCGGTCAGCACCGCCGCCTCCGCCATCGCCTCGATCGCCATGCTGATCATCATGTTACCGGCGATCTTCGCGGCGTTGGCCTGTCTGGGCTCCGTTCCCATGACCCAGGTTTTCCGGCCCAGTACGTCCAGCAGAGGGCGCACTGTTTCGACCGCCCCCACTTCGCCGGCGACCATGATATTCAGCTGTCCCGCTTGGGCCACGTCCGGCCGGCCGAACACCGGCGCGGACAGATAGCGGACATTCGCCTTCTTATGCCCGACGGCGAGTTCGTCAGCGAAATCGACCGAAATAGTGGAGGTTACCACGTGCACGGCGCCCTTGCGTGCGGTCCCAAGGACACCGGGGTCCAGCACGACCGCACGGATGGCCGTGTCATCGGAAAGCATCGTAAAGACTACATCCGACTGGAAGGCGTCTTTCGCCGAGGCCACCATCTTTACCCCGTCGACCGGTTTGCCGGCAGTCCTATTCCAGGCCCGAACCGTGTGGCCTGCCTCGAACAGGTTGGTGGCCATGGCCCGTCCCATGGCGCCTAATCCAATGAAGCCAATTTCCATGGCTGTTCTCCTCAAACATCACGGCCCCACCCAGCCGACGCGCGACCGACCGCGCGAAATCGGCAGACAGACCTTCGTGGTGACACTTATAGATCGTTCGATCCATATACAAGACACTTTCCGGCCAGCCGAATTCTATGGGTGCTCGGCCAACCTCGCCCGGTTTGCGCTTCGCCGGGCCTTCGCGCCGCGGCCGCGACAAGACCCGCCATCGCCGCAGCGGCCGGACCACCATAAGCGAGCCGTCGGTTGCATCGGCCAGCCCAGCCCCTTCAACCACGCCCTGACGATCTACCGAAACGGTAGCTCGGCTGGTGCGAGAGTACTGCCGCGCCATGGTGCCGGAACCGTGCTTCGATGGCGCCAGCCCGACAGACCTGCCCGCCGCTTCAGCGCGAACGCGCCCTGGCGTCGCAAAACACAGCCTTCTGAAAGATTTCCGTCCTTCTGTTGAAGCTCTATGATAACATCGTCAAAGGAATCTGAGCGGATCCAACCTGCATGACTCGCCGCCCGGCATTTAGTCCTTCGGCACGGTGTCACTGGCTACGGCAGATCGCCTGCCTCACCCTGCTGCTTGCCCTGGCGGCCTGTGGCGGCCACCAGGCCCGCCACGCGCGAAGCCACTACGATCCGTCGCGCTACTACCCGCCGCCGGGACCCGCGAGCGACCCCTGGGGGCCTTACATCCATGAGGCATCCGGCCGCTACGGCGTTCCGGAGCTCTGGATCCGCCGCGTCATGCGCCAGGAATCCGGCGGCCAGGAGGACGTGATCTCCTGGGCCGGCGCCATGGGCCTGATGCAGGTGATGCCAGACACCTATGAAGGCCTGCGAGAGCGCTACAACCTCGGCGACGACCCGTTTGATCCGCACAACAACATCCTCGCCGGCACCGCCTATCTGCGCGAAATGTATGATCGGTACGGCGCACCGGGCTTTCTCGCCGCCTACAACGCCGGCCCGAACCGGCTTGACCGCTACCTGAGCAACGGCACCCCGCTACCCGAGGAGACGGTGAACTACGTCGCCTCCATCGCACCCCTGCTGGGCACCGAGAGGCCGATGTCCGGCCCGCTGTCTGTCTACGCCGCGCCGACCTCCCGACTGGCGGCGCGCCGCACCCCATCCGGCTGCGACCCGGACGCCGCGTTCAACCCGAACGGCCCCTGCACGCCGCTGCGCGCCCAACCCGAACAGCCGGTGGTCGTGGCCACGGCGGCGCCATCCCAAGCCTCCGCATCGCCCTATCGGCCGCCGGCCTGCGATCCGGACGCCGCCTACGATCCGGACCACCCGTGTCAGCCGATGTCCGTGGCGTCGGCGCGACCCTATGCGCCCCCGCGCCAACTGCAGGCCTGCGATCCGGATGCCGCCTACGATCCGACGCGTCCGTGCCAGCCACCACCGGCTTCCTCGGCGCCGGTACCGGTCCTCGCACAGGCTTTGCCGCCGCCGGTCGCGCCGCACCGGCACGCCACCTATGCAGCCGGCGCGCGTCCCATTCAGGAAAGCCTCGCGGTGCCCGTCGCCTTCGCGCCCGGACCACGGCCCGGACCACCGCCCGGACATTGGGCGATCCAGGTCGGCGCCTTCGCCAATCTCGCCACCGCCGAAGCCGCGGCCGAGGCCGCCCGTTCAGCCCTGCCCGAGATCCTGCGGACCGCCAAGATCGAACTTCCGGCGACCGCCCCGTTCGGCCGGCAGGTGGCCTTCCGAGCGCGGCTGTTCGGGCTGTCCCCGCAAGCGGCGACGAACGCCTGTGCCCGCCTCGGCGGGCGGGGCATCGCCTGCCTGACCGTCGCGCCCCCGCACGACTCATTCTGATCCGCGGCCGTGGCGCCGCGCGCTCGCGGGGCCTCAGGTCTGTGCCAAACCATCGCGACGACACGCTCGGCCGGCTATCCCGGCACGGCACCGCCGACAGCCGCGGCCAAGTGCCCAGAGCGCGATTGTCTGAGGCTGAACCAACGTCGGATGTAACTCGCCTGCTCAAACGATGGAACCACTACAGCGATCCCGCATTGGCGATCATAAGCGACAGTTAGAGCATGATCACGCTGAGCGGAACGTTCAAAGCGTGTGAATCATCCCATCAAACAAAGGGATAGAGCATTTTCGGTCTGCACGGTCAGGCTGAAAATGCTCTAGAAGTCCGACCGGAATTGCGGCTGCCGAAAGCGGTGGAATAGAATTCCCAAGGGACGTTCCCAAGGAGAAGGCCGTGGCGAGGGGTAGTTGGGTCTATGTCGGCGGCAGGGCCGGGAACAAACCGCCCTCGATCGAAAAGGTCACCATCACCGCGACCTGCGACAAATTCATCGCCGAGGTGCTGAGACCGCGGTTTCTCCCCGAGATCCGTCCCACGCAATTCAATTACCCGGTCGGCATCTACGGCAAGTGGCATGGCAACAAGTATCGGTTCATCACGCGCTACCGCTCCGACGATCCGCGTTCCTACACAGCGGAATTCGAGGCGTCCGTCGCTCGCTTGGAGTACGTCAGCCGCGATTGCTTCGACTTGTCTTGGCACCGGCATACCGGCGAATGGTTCTGCCTGTTCAAACGCCAGTCACTGGCCGAAGCCTTGCACCTGATCGAAAGCGAACCGCATTTCGCGCCCTGTTGACCTGATCGCGGGCGTTGCCACTCAGGCAACGAGCCCAAGGTCGTGCCAAAATGGTCGTATGGGATCAGCCACGATGCCCAGTCGATCGCAGCCTGAACGATTAACCAGTTCGCAAACGCTGTACCAGGGTTTGATCGTCTCGACCTGAAGCGATCGCCCTTTAACAAGACGGCGACCCACCCCTCGTGTGGCCCGGTCGATCAGCTGCGGTAATCCGGAGTACCGTCCTCGATCAGCCGCAGCGCCGCGTCCCACACCAAGCCATAATGCTCGGGATTCTCGCTGTTGCGGAACTGCTCGGCGGTATGCGCGCAGACCGCCGGCGGCGGCAGAATGATCTCCCGCCCGCCAGCCAGCGCATCGACTTGCGCCGCACACGCTCGCTCCAGCATGTAGATCATGTGGAACGCCTCGGCGATCGAGGTGCCGCCGACCAGCAAGCCGTGGTTGCGCAGGATCATCGCCTTGTGCTGCCCAAGGTCGCTGACCAGACGCTCCCGCTCGTCCAGGTCCAGCGCGATGCCTTCATACCCGTGATAGGCAATCCGGCCATGGAACTTGCAGGCGTGTTGCGACAGCGGCAGCAGCCCATCCTTCTGTGCCGACACCGCGATCCCGGCCGAGGTATGAGTGTGCACGACGCACATCAGATCCTCCCGCGCCATGTGGATGGCCGAGTGAATGGTAAAACCGGCGGCATTGACGTCCCGGCTGCTGAGGCCGCGCTGCTGTTCGACGATGTTGCCGTGCATGTCGATCTTCACCAGATCGGACGCGCGCATGTGACCGAAATTCACCCCGTATCGGTTGATCAGGAAATGATGCTCCGGCCCAGGCAGCCGCGCGCTGAGGTGGGTGTAGATCAGGTCCGTCCAGCGGTGATGCGCCATCAGGCGATACAACGCCGCCAGGTCGCAGCGGATCTGCCATTCGGCTTCGGAGCAGCCGGCGATCGAAGCCGGAGAGGTCGCGACATTCATGGCATCTCTGCTCCTGAAAATGATGCCCGCACCGTCGCCGTTGCCGCCCCGGTCGTCAAGTCACCAGACCATGCCCGCCGTCATGACGCGATGTGCTACAGCCCTCGGCCCAGGGCAAACCAGGCCCAGGGCCCGACAGGCACAGTGAGCGACCCGGCCTGATCGACCGCGCCTGATCGACCGGGCCTGATCGTCACGGTCGCAGCGCCCGCAGCACCGGCAGCAGATACTGGGCGAACAGACCCGGGTTCTCGGCGAACGGGAAATGCCCGATCCCCGCCATCGCCTGGAACTTCACGCCCGGAATTTTCGCCGCGGTCGCCTCGGACATTTCCACCGTGCAGGAGTAGTCGTACTCGCCGGTCAGCATGAAAAGCGGGCAGCGATTGGTGTCGATCCGCCCGACCCGTTCTCGCGCATCCCACTCCCCGGAGTAGAACGCGATGTCGCCATAGAACACGCCCGAACCACCCTGGCTGTACTGCCAGGTGATCGCCTCCTGATATTCCGCCGGGCTCTGCGGCGCGCTCAGCGCCCGGATCCACTCTGGCACGAACATCGACTGGTTCACCCGGGGATGCGCCGCCCAGATGGTCTGTCGCTGGTTGATCTTGTCGCACGCCTCGCAGGCGACGATGCCGCTGAACGCCTCCGGATGCCGGTATGCGAGCTCCAGGCAGATCTCGCCCGACATCGAGGCGCCGAGCGCGATCGGCTTGTCCAGCCCAGCCGCCGCGATGAACCCCATGATCACCTCGACATAGAGATCGGTGTTCAACCGCCACGATCCCGGGATCGCCCCCTCCGGCGGCGGCGATCGGCCGTGCCACGGCATGTCGAACGCCACCAGGCGATGCCCCTCGGTCAGTCGCCCGTCCGCCATCAGGCCATGAAACTGCCGCCCATCCGACCCGGCGGTGTGCATACACAGGACATCCCGTCCCGCGCCCGCGGTCTCGTGGTAGATCTGATAGGTGATGCCGTCGACCGTGACCGGGACATAGCCGCCCTGGACCTTCGGCACCGCCCTCGGGCCGTCCCGCGGCGCCAGGCTCATCGGCACCGGCGCTGCGTTCCCCAACGCCAGCCACTTGCCGATTTCCAGCACCCGGCGCGCGATATGGGCGTGCTCCATGAACACCAGCTGGTCGCCCTGGATGACGAATTCGGCAATGCGATAGTGCAGCGCGAACAGCCCATGGTGATGCCGTGGCGGCACCGGCTGGAGGAATTTGTCCCACACCGAGGCGGGCGCGGCCAGGGTGAATGCCGGCTCGTCCCCGCCCGGCTCGCCCGCGCCCGGCTCGCCCTCGCCCCACTGGACCTTGCCCCACTGGACCTTGCCGTCCACCAGGTTGAACACGGTCGTGACCGGACCGTTGACGATCGAGAAGCAGACCGACCACGGACCCGCCCAGGCCGCCAGGGACGCATCGCTGGCACAGGCCTCGCGCCACGAGGCGGCTTGCGGAAAGCCGATCATTGCGGGTCGATCACCTTCACCACCACGGGATGATACTGCTCGCCATAACCGGCCTGTTCAGCCTGTTTCAGCCGCTGCATGGTCAGCTTCGCCGCCGCCGGATCAAGGCCGGACGCCTCCGCCAGTTCCAGCGCGTAGGACAGATCCTTCATCGCATAACGGGTCGAAAATGCCCGTTCCGGGAAAACCGCGGGCAGCATCGCCTTCATGCCGTGGTTGCGCAGCACGAAGCTGTCGCCTGAACCCATCGCCAGGGTCGGCAGCAGCACGTCCGCCGGCACACCGTTGCGCCGCCCGATGGCGATCGCCTCGGCCAGGGCGGCGCAGTGCTGGAACACCAGCATATTGTTCAGGATCTTCACCACCTGCCCGCATCCGACAGGTCCGCAATGCGTCACGTCCGATCCCATCGTCTGCAGGATTGCATGGATGCGGGAGAACGTCGCCTCGGTCGCACCGACCATGATGCTCAGCTCACCGCGCGATGCCGCCTCGCGGGTTCGCGCCACCGGCGCGTCGGCGAACAGTATGCGCTTCGCCGTCAGCCGCGCACCGATCGTGCGGGTCAGCGCGACCGATGAGGTGCTGGTGTCCACCACGCACTGTCCGGGCCGCAGCTCCGGCTCAAGCTGCTCGATCACCGCAGCGACAGCGCGGCCGTCCGGCAGTGACAGCAGGATCACGTCGCAGGTGGCCGCGATCTGCTGCATGGACGCGGCCGCCACACCTTGGGCGGCCAGCCGCTCCAGCGGTTCAGGGCGCAGATCATGCGCCACCACCGGGATCCCCGAGCGGCGCGCCAGATGACCGCACATCGGCTCGCCCATCACGCCGAGGCCGATGAAGCCGATCCGGCCGATCGCTGGGCCCGCTGATACCGGCCCGGCGGTGGATGATGCGGACATGGTGGCTCCTGTTCCCGAGATCACATCGTTTTCCCACGTGCCGCGTCGATGTCAAAGGCTCGATGCGGGTCAACCGCCAATCACCGACAAGCCGTAGAACGACACCGCCAGGCGCCGGTCATCGTCGCGTTCGGCAACCACCCGGGGGCTCGCCGCATCCGGGTGATCCAGCACGATCTCGATCAGGTCGCGACCCTCCAGCAGGCGCCGCGGCACCGCACAGCCGGCCTTGCCGCGGGGCAGCGGATCGAACCTGTGGATCAGTTCACCGTTGACCGTGACCGCCATGCTCTGTGCCATCAGCCTTGGCGGCGCGACGAACGGGACGACATCCATCTGCAGCCAGTAGCGATCCGCCTCACCGGGGCTGACGATCGTCAGGCTGCTGCGCTGTCCGACGGCCCAGGTGAAGCCTGACTCAGGCGCCGACCAGCCGGATCCGGTCAGCGCCGCCGCGTTGCCGTCCCGGCCGAAGAATATATCAGTGCGCGGCGGCAGCTTTGGCACCGATCTGGCGGCAGCGGGGCTGCCGCGGTCCGCTACCCGCGCCTGCCTTTCCGGGTTGGCCCACTCCGCGGCATTGGCCCGGTCTGCGACATTGGCCCGGTCTGCGACATTGGCCCGGTCTGCGACATTGGCCCGGTCTGCGACATTGGCCCGGTCTGCGACATTAGCCTGCCGCAACATGCCAAGCCACGATCGCAGATCAAGGTCGGGCGCGTTCGCGCGCGTTGCCAGCCGGGTCACGTAACCGACCATCAGCGTGTCGTCGATCACCACCACGGTCCCCGGCGGGTGCCCGGCCCGGGTTTCCTGGACCCACAAGAGACGGGATTGCCCGTAGGCCGCCAGAGCCGACCGAAAATCCATCAGGTCGTTCGCCGACAGGTCCTCGTTCTGCCGGAATACCATGATTTTTTCCGCATCCGTGAGATCGGTCGTCAGCTTGTCGATCAGGAAACCCAGCGTGCGGGTCTGCTGCCGGTGCAATGCCACCGGGTCGACATCGCCGATTTTGACATGCGCATGGTAGATGAAATCATACTTCGTCAGCTTGATCATGTACTCGCCGTTTTCCGGCTGCACACGGACCTCCGCGGGATCGGCCAGACCCTCGAAGCGGGCCTCCAGGGCGCGGATCAGATGGCGCAGAGGGGTGCCGGCGAAGCGCAACAGGCCCAGCGGCTCGACCCCGACCATGCGCTGCACGAGCCCGAGCTCGCAGTTGTCACCCAGACTTTCAAACCCAAGGACCAGCTCCCGGTCCGACAGCCCTGCTTCTGCGAATGTGTCCATGGTCATCGCGCGATCTGGATCCCTGCGGTGCGCCAGCCTCGACCTGGTTTACCGGCGCTCGCCGCGATTTCCCAGCACGAACGCTGTCCGGCCATGGTCGATCGGCGGGGTGAGCGTGATCGCCTGGTGCGTCTGAAACCAGGATCCACCGCGACCGAGGCGTTCATCGCGGTCTCCGGCCGCTCCGGTCGCGGCGCGCCCGGCCTGATCCGGACACGAAACCGAAGCTCGGACTCTCCGGCTCAGCGCGAACCGGACTCGCGCCCGGAACCAATGTAAATAATTCCGACAATAGCTAATGGACCATCAGTACAACCGCATGTCCTTCTATGTCTTTCATGCGAATACGCAGCCAAATATAGTAACAAAGCAGAAGATTACATATCATTGTCTGCATTCCTAGTTGGCACGCCGGATGCATTACTTATCCCGATCTCAACAAGGCGAGACCGAGAACAAGTTCATGCCGCTTTTTACCTCCGGTTCGCCCTTACCGACAGCCAACGAATTCAACCCGACAGGACGCAGTATTGTCATGACCTCGCTTAGAACCACCGCCCTCGCCGCCATCTGTGCGATCGCCGCGCTCAGCGCGGTCTCGATTGCCAACGCCAGCCCGATCGTGGCCAACGGCGGCTTCGCCGACGGTCTGAATGGCTGGACCGTGACCGGCGGCGGCACCACGCCCGGGATCGGCGTCACCTCGATCGCCACCGGCGGCGCCAATTCGACAGGCTATGGCGACAACGTGCCAAACTATCAGGGCGGCACCAGCGCCGCGTTCTTCGTCGACGACAACGCCAACGAGACGATTTCCCAGCAGATAGCCCTGACCCCGTTCACCACCTACACGCTCAGCTACGCCTTGTTCGCGACGGCATCCGGTGCGGCGAACCCGTTTTCGTTTACCCTGACAAACTACCTAACGCCGACCTATCCCGTCTTCCTCGCCTTTACCAATCAGGCCGGCACCACCCAGGTTCCGGTCGGCGGCTGGACGCCAGTGTCAGACACCTTCACCACCGGGGCCAGCAGCGTCTACACCTTGGCCTTCAACTACCTTTCCGGCCAAACCCCGGCCAAGGACGTGCTGCTCACCGACGTTTATGTACCCGAACCGGCATCCATGGCGCTGCTCGGGGTCGGTCTCCTCGGCACCGGTGTCGCGGCCCGTCGCCGCCAGACCAAAGCTGCCGCGACAATCTGCTAAACCCCACGCGACCCATCCCGCTTCGGTCGACCTGACCCTGGCGGGATGATCTCGTGTCGGGTCAGGCCGAAGCCATCACCCCCGGTCGCCGTCACGCACAGATCAACGACAGCCGGCTGAACGACACGCCCAGTCGTCTGTCGTCACCCTCGCCCGCCGCCAGCATCGGGCTCGCCGCGTTGGGATGGTCAAAGACGATCTCGATCGTCGGGCACCCCTGCACCAGGGGGCCCGGCACGACGCAACCGACCTCGCCCCGCGGCAACGCCGTGAAGCTGTGAACCAACCGCCCGCCGATCGCCACGTCCAGCCGCTGACAAGGCAGCAGCGGCGGCTTGATGTAGGGCACGACGTCCATCTCCAGCCAGTACTCGGCTGCCGGGCCAGGAACCTCGATGGTCAGCAGGCTGCGCTCCCCGACCGACCACTGATAGCCTGCCTCCGGCCCGGACCAGCCGTACCCCAGCCGCGACCCGGCATTGCCCTCAAGACCAAAGGTTATATCGGTTCGCGCCGAGGGCCCGCACGACAGCGGCACCAGCCGCCCATCCCGAGCCGCCTGGCGCAGCGCGAACGCCCGCCGCAGCACCTGCATCCAGGAGGTGAAATCGAGGTCCGGAACGGTGTCCCGCGCCGCCAGGCGCCGCACGTACCCCACCATCATCCGCTCGTCCGCGACCTGCACCGACCCCGGTGGATGCCCGGGACAGGCTGCCTGCACCCACAACAGGATACCGGGTCCATAGGCCGCCAGGGCGATTCGCAGATCGACCAGATCGCCGGCCGAAAGTGGCTCGTTCTGGCGGAACACCAGGATCTTGGAGGCATCCTCCAGATCGGCCATCAGCTTGCCAGCCAGGAAGCCGACCGTGCGGCATTGCTGCTGATGCAGCGCCGCCGCCGCCATCTCCCCGGTCCGGACATGCGCATGAAAGGTAAAGTCGTACTTGGTCAGCTTCACCATGTATTCGCCGTGCTCGGAATTGATCCGGACATGCGCCGGATCGGCGATGTTCGCGAAGCGCGCGTTCAGGCCCCGCAGCAGATTGCGCAACGGTGCTCCGGCAAACCGCAACAAACCAAGCGGCTCCACGCCGGCGCGGCGTTGCACCAGCCCCAGCTCGCAATTATCACCGATGCTTTCGAACCGCAGCACCAGATCGCCGTCAGCCAGGACACCAAGGCTCGGATCAAGGTCCATTCAACACGTTTCCGCACCCCGACTGGATCACCGTCATGGGGATGATATAAAGCGCCGGTTGACGGCGGCTCAATCGAAAACGTTGCTACCGGAACAGCACCCCTGCTGCCGCCTGTGCCGCCGCGACCACCGGTGCCGGGAACAGAAAGAAGAACCCGGTGAACAGCCCGGTCGCGGCCACCACGAACGACAGCGAAGCCGGTCGTGCATCGAACCGTTCTGCGGGCGCGTCGAAATACATGATCTTTATGACGCGAATGTAATAGAAAGCCCCGACCACGCTGGTCAGGACGCCGATCACCGCCAGGGTCCACAGGCCGGCCTGCACCGCCGCCAGGAAGATGTAGAGTTTGGCGAAGAACCCCGACATCAGCGGAATGCCGGCCAGGCTGAACATGAACACCGCCAATGCCAGCGCCAGCGCGGGATCGTTGCTCGCCAGCCCCGACAGGTCGGTGATCTGCTCCACCGCGCGCCCGGTCCGCCGCATCGCCAGGATACAACCGAACGTGCCGGCGATCATGAACACGTAGATGACCATGTAGATCAGCGTGCCGCGCACACCCCCGACAGTGCCCACGGCAAGCCCGATCAGGGCATAGCCCATGTGCCCGATCGAGGAATAGGCCATCAGCCGCTTGATGTTGGTCTGCCCGATCGCCGCCAGCGCGCCCAGCAGCATCGACGCGATCGAGACGATCACCACCAGGATCTGCCATGCCCCAACCAAGGAGGCGAATGACGTCCCCATCACTCGAAGCAGCAGCGCCATGGCGGCCACTTTCGGGGCGGTGGCGAAGAACACCGTCACCGAGGTCGGTGCGCCCTGGTAGACGTCCGGCGTCCACATGTGGAACGGGACGGCGGACACCTTGAAGGCAAGCCCGACCAGCACGAAGACGATCCCGACCACCAGCCCGGCCGACGCACTGCTGGGTCGCAGCAGCAAGGTATGCAACGATTGCAGGTCCATCGTGCCGGAGAACCCGTAGACCAGCGAAATGCCGTAGAGCAGCAGGCCGGAGGCCAGTCCGCTCAGCACGAAATACTTCAGGCCGGCTTCAGAAGACCGCAGCTCGTCGCGGGCGAAGGCCGCCAGCACATACAGTCCCAGCGATTGCAGCTCCAGCCCCAGATACAGCGTCATCAGATTGGACGCAGACGCCATGATCATCATGCCGACCGTCGAGAACAGCATCACCACCGGGAATTCGAACCGGCCGATGCCCTGCGTGCGGTTCCAGTCCATCGCCATGATCGCCGATAACGCGGCGCCGGCGATGATCAGGATCTGGTTGAATGCGCTGAACGGATCAGCAACGAACTGACCGTGGAAGCCGAAGCCGTTGGTGCGGGTCAGCACCAGCAGGCCGGCGATCAGGTAGCCGCCAATGGTCAACATCGTGCATGCCACGGTGCTGTCCTGCTTGCGCAGCACACCGAACACAAGTGTCACCATGCCGACGCAGGCCAGCACGATCTCGGGCAGTGCCAAGGTCCAGTTCATCCCAGTGGTCATCCCAGCGGTCATCCCAGTGGTCATCCCCGCGGTCATCAGCGCACGACCCCGGCCAGCCGGGTGCTGGCGGCCAGTGCCGCGGTATGGTGCTGCACCATGGCACCCACCGAAGCGTCGAAATAGCTGGTGAAGCTCGACGGATAGATGCCCATCCACAGCGTCAGCCCGATCAACGGCGCGAACACCGCCCACTCGCGTGGGCTGAGATCCAGGATATGCCGCAGGTCGTCACGCGTGATCCGCCCGAAGATGACACGACGATACAGATACAGCATGTACCCGGCCCCCAGGATCATCCCCATGCCGCCCAGCAGGGCGAGCCAGAAGTTGACCTGCAGCGAGCCGATGATGACCAGGAATTCGCCGACGAAGCCCGCCGTGCCGGGCAGCCCGACCGACGCCATCATGAACAGCATGAACACCAGCGCGTAGCCCGGCATCCGGTCGGCCAGGCCGCCGTAGCGGGTGATCTCGCGCGAATGGATGCGGTCATAGACCACACCGACGATCAGGAACAGCGCCGCCGAAACGATCCCGTGCGACAGCATCTGGAACAGCGCACCGGAGATGCCTTGCACGTTGAAGGTGAAGATGCCGATCGTGACCACCCCCATGTGGGCGATCGAGGAATAGGCGATCAGCTTCTTCATGTCCTCCTGCGCCAGCGCGACCAGGGATGTGTAGATCACCGCCACGACCGAGATCGTGAAGATAAACGGGGCGAAGGTGGCCGCCGCCTCGGGCAGCATCGGCACCGAGAACCGCAGGAACCCGTATGCCCCCATCTTTAGCAGTACGCCGGCCAGGATCACCGAACCGGCGGTCGGCGCCTCGACATGGGCGTCCGGCAGCCAGGTGTGCACCGGCCACATCGGTACCTTTACCGCGAAAGACGCGAACAGCGCCAGGAACAGCCAGGTCTGCATGCCGGCGGGAAACACCGTGTGCATCAGGGTCGGGATATCGGTCGTGCCGGCCTGCAGCCACATGGCGACCAGCGCCAGCAGCATCAGCACCGAACCGGTCAGGGTGAACAGAAAGAATTTCACCGCCGCATAGACCCGCCGTGGGCCGCCCCACACGCCGATGATCAGATACATCGGGATCAGCACGCCCTCGAAGAACATGTAGAACACGACGAAGTCGGTCGCGCAGAACATGCCGACCATCATGGTTTCCAGCACCAGGAAGCTGATCATGAACTCCCGCACCCGGGTCCGGATGGCCTCCCAGCTCGCCAGGATGCAGATCGGCGTCAGCACCGTCGACAGCAGCACGAACAGCACCGAGATGCCGTCGACACCCATGCTGTAGCCGACCTTGAATTCCGGCAGCCAAGTCACGTGCTCGTTGAACTGGAAGCCGGCGTCGGACTGATCGAAGCTGACCCACAGCACCAGCGACAACGCCAGCACCAGCAGGCTGGTCCACAACGCCGCCCAGCGCGCGTTGGAGGCAACGGTCTGCTCGTCGCCGCGCACCAGCATGATCACCAGACAGCCGACCAGGGGCAGCCAGGTGATCAGCGACAGGATCGGGAAACCGGCGGCATTGGCGGTCGCGATGGCAACAGGGGCGTTCATTATCTCACCGGCTCAGCATGAAGATGCCAAGCAGCACGACGACGCCGATCAGCATGACAAAGGCATAGACGGCCAGCGAGCCGGTCTGGATCTTGACCACCTGGCGAGATCCGTCGCTGGTCAGTTCGGCCAGCCCGTTGGGCACCCCGTCGATGATCGTGACGTCGCCGACCTGCCACAACAGCCTCGCCAGACGGATCGCCGGCCGCACGAAAATCATGTTGTACAGCTCGTCGAAATACCACTTGTTCAGCAGGAACCGATAGATCCCGCCAAAGCTCTGCGCCAGCCGGACCGGCAGCAGCGGATTGCCGATGTACATCACCCAGGCCAGCCCGATGCCGGCCAGCCCCAGCACCAGCGGCGAATACGCTACCCAGATCGGCAGATGCTCCAGGTTCTCGATCACGTGGTTATGCCCGCCGTTGTAGATCGCGCCGTTCCAGAACCGCGGCCAGTCGGCGCCGATGAACCAGCCGTTCAACGCCCAGCCGGCGAACACCGCGCCGCACGCCAGCGCGATCAGCGGCACCAGCATCACCCACGGACTTTCATGCGCGTGCTCCAGCACATGATGGTCGGCCCGCGATTTGCCGTGGAACGTCATGAACAGCAGGCGCCAGGAGTAGAACGAGGTCAGGAACGCGGCCAACACGGTGCAGGCAAAGGCATAGACGCCGATCCCCGTTCCGGCGGCATAGGTCGCGGCGATGATCGCATCCTTCGACCAGTATCCGGCGAACGGCGGAATACCCCCCAAGGCGAGGGCGCCGATCCACATGACCGTGCAGGTGACCGGGATCACTCGCGCCAGGCCGCCCATCTTGCGCATGTCCTGCTCGTCGGACATCGCATGGATCACCGATCCGGCCGCCAGGAACAGCAGCGCCTTGAAGAATGCATGGGTGATCAGTTGGAACATCGCCGCCTGGTAGACCCCGACACCGGCGGCGGCGAACATGTAGCCAAGCTGCGAGCAGGTGGAATAGGCGATCACCCGCTTGATGTCGTTCTGCACGCAGCCGATGGTGGCGGCGAACAGCGCGGTGGTCGCGCCGATGAACGCCACGAAATCCAGCGCGACGGGCGCGTATTCCATCAGCGGCGACATCCGAGCCATCAGGAACACGCCGGCGGTCACCATGGTCGCGGCATGGATCAGCGCCGATACCGGCGTCGGCCCCTCCATCGCGTCCGGCAGCCAGACATGGAAACCCAGTTGCGCCGACTTGCCCATGGCACCGATGAACATCAGGAACGCGATCACCTCGATCGCCGGGAACGTGGTTCCGAACAGGGCATAGTTGTCCGACGCGTGCTGCGCCACCGCCGGGAAGATGGTGGAAAACTCGATCGAGCCGAACTTGAAGAAGATCAGCGCGATGCCTACCGCGAACGGCAGGTCGGCGACCCGGTTGACCACGAACGCCTTGATCGCCGCGGCGTTGGCGGTCGGCCGGTCATACCAGTAGCCGATCAACAGGTAGGAACACAGGCCAACGCCCTCCCAGCCGAAGAACAGCTGCGCCAGGTTGTCGGCCGTCACCAGCATCAGCATGGCGAAGCTGAACAGCGACAGATAGGCGAAGAAGCGATAGCGCGGCCGCGCGTCATGGCCCATGTAGCCGACCGAGTAGACGTGGATCAGCATCGAAACGAACGACACCATCGCGACCATCACCGCGGACAGCGTGTCATAGCGCAGCGCCCAGTCGACGTGGAACCGCCCGGCCTCGATCCATGACCCGAGGTCGAGTACGCCGTCGGTGGCGGGCGCGCCGGTCAGTTGCCCACCGGTCAGTTGCCCACCAGTCAGCTGAAAGAACGCCAGCGGCCCGCAGATCGCGGCGATCACCATGCCCAGGATCGACGCCCCCATCGCCGCCTTGTCGCCGATCGCCCGCCCCAGCAGGCCAGACACCAGTGCACCGGCCAGCGGCGCGAACACGGCAAGCGCGTAAATCATGACCATACCCGGCGCTCAGCGCCCCGTCTGACAACTGACAACTGGAAACCGACCACTGATCCTCAGCCCTTCATCAGGTTGACGTCTTCAACCTGGATCGACCCGCGGTTGCGGAAGTAGATGACGACGATCGCCAGCCCGATCGCCGCCTCGGCGGCGGCCACGGTCAACACCAGCATCGCCATCACCTGCCCCGCCAGATCGTTGTGCAAAGCCGAGAAGGCGACGAAGTTGAGGTTCACCGCGAGCAGGATCAACTCGATCGCCATCAGGATGACGATGACGTTCTTGCGGTTGAGAAAGATGCCGAAGATGCCCAGCACGAGCAGGATGGCGGACACCACCAGATAGTGGCCGATGCCGACCGCCATCATGCGCACCACGTCCGGACGCCAAACCCGGCAGACACCACCATCCTAGCACCGCGTCCGCCTTCGGGATCGGACAGCAGACGGATCGTCTCGCCGCCCATCATCTCAACGTCGACGACCTCAATGCCCATGACCATGCCCCCCGGCCTCCGCGTGCTCCACCGGCTCCGCGCGCTGCTCGGCCGGAACCGCCTCCGGTTGCTTGGGTCGAAGATAGCCACCTGACCGCGTCGTCCCGGCGCCGACCGTGAGCGACATCATTTCCAGCGTCTCCCCGACCGTCCGCGCGGTCTGCTTCTGGATATTCTGATGCCGCGAGGTCTTACGGTCGCGCAACGTCAGCACGATCGCGCCAATCATCGCCACCAGCAGGATCAGCCCCGCGGTCTGGAACAGAAAAACATAATCCGTGTAGAGCACCCGCCCGATCGCCTCGGTATTGGACATCCCGACCGGCATCGGCGACATGCGCAATGCCACCGACCCGGGCGAAAGCTTCCAGCCACCCAGCACCGCCGCCAGTTCCACGAACAACACCACGCCGACCGTGGCACCGACCGGCAGATAGCGCTGGAAGCCGCCGCGCAACTCGTCGAAGTCGACGTCAAGCATCATCACCACGAACAGGAACAGCACCGCGACCGCGCCGACGTAGACGATCACCAGGATCATCGCCAGGAATTCGGCCCCGGCGATCAGGAATAGTGCCGCGGCGTTGAAGAACGCCAGGATCAGGAACAGCACCGAGTGCACCGGATTGCGCGCACTGACCACCATCGCCGCCGAGACCAGCAGGACCGCAGAGAAGATGTAGAAAAAGATCGTGCTGATCATCTGTAGGGAGCATCCAGTTCCAGCCGGCGCGCCAGTTCCGGCTCCCACCGGTCGCCGTTCTCCAGCAGCTTGTCCTTGTTGTACATCAACTCTTCCCGCGTCTCGGTGGCGAACTCGAAGTTCGGCCCCTCGACGATCGCATCCACCGGACAGGCTTCCTCGCACAGCCCGCAGTAGATGCACTTGGTCATGTCTATGTCGTAACGCGTGGTGCGGCGTGACCCATCGGCGCGGGGTTCCGCTTCGATGGTGATCGCCTGCGCCGGGCAGATCGCCTCGCACAGCTTGCAGGCGATGCAGCGTTCCTCGCCGTTCGGATAGCGGCGCAGCGCGTGCTCACCCTTGAAGCGCGGGCTGATCGGCCCCCGCTCGTAGGGGTAGTTGATCGTGACCTTCTGCTTGAAGAAGTAGCGCAGCGTCAGCCACATGCCGGCGGCAAGCTCGCCGAGGACAAGGCTGCGCGCGGTGCGGTCCAGGAATGCCATGTCAGGACTCCACCCCAGAGCCCATGCCCGAAACGACCATGCCCGAAACGACCATGCCCGGAAGGATCATGGGCCCAGGGATCATGGGCGAAGGGATAATGGGCGAAAGGATCATGCGCGAGGGGATCATGTGCCAAGAGTTCATGCGGTTCACGCGGTAGGCAACCAGCCGAAGGCCATCAAGGCACCGGCCGTGATCACCAGCCAGAGCAGCGACAGCGGCAGGAAGACCTTCCAGCCCAGCCGCATCAGTTGGTCATAGCGGTAGCGTGGGAACGTCGCGCGCACCCACAGAAAGAAGAACAGGACGAAACAGATCTTCAGGATAAACCAGATCACCCCGATCTGCGGCAGCAGGCCGAACGGTCCCAGCCAGCCACCCAGGAACAGGATGGTGGTCATCGCACTCATCAGCACCATGTTGGCGTATTCACCCAGGAAGAACAGCGCGAAGCTCATCGCCGAGTATTCGACGAAGAACCCCGCGACGATCTCCGACTCGCCTTCCGGCAGATCGAAAGGTGAGCGGTTGGTCTCCGCCAAGGCCGAGATGAAGAACACGATGAACATCGGAAACAGCGGGATACAGAACCAGAGGTGCCGCTGCGCCAGCACCACCGCCGTAAGGTTCAGGCTGCCGACGCACAGCAGCACCGACACCAGCACGAAGCCCATCGAGACCTCGTAACTGACCATCTGCGCGGCCGACCGCATCGCGCCAAGAAAGGCATATTTCGAATTCGACGCCCAACCCGCGATGATGATGCCATAGACCCCCAAGGAGGAGATCGCGAACAGGTACAGAATGCCGACATTGATATCGGCGCCCACCCAGCCTTCGTTCACCGGAATGACCGCCCAGGCCAGCATCGCCAGCGCGAAGGTCAATACCGGCGCCATCAGGAACAGCAGACGGTTCGACCCAGAGGGAACGATGGTTTCCTTCATCAGCATCTTCAGCGCATCGGCGAACGGCTGCCACAGCCCGAACGGGCCGACCACATTGGGCCCTTTGCGCAGCTGCACCGCCGCCAGCACCTTGCGTTCGGCATAGGTCAGATAGGCAACGCCGATCAGCAGCGGCACCAGCAGCGCCAGCGCCTCGATGATGGTCAGGATGAGCAGACCAATGTTGGTGTTGTGGAAGAAGTCGTACATCCGCCTATTCCGCCGCCATCACATGGTCGATCGGCGCCCCCGCCCGCTGCGCCTCCACACACGCCGCCATCGTCGGGCTCGCTCGGGTTATTGGATCGGTCATGTAATAATCAGCCACGGCCGAGGTCAGCGGCGCATCCGACAACACCGTTGGGTCACCCGCCGGGCCGGTATGATCGGAACAGCCGAAGCGCGGCAGAAATCCGATCCGGCCGAACACCGGATTGACCTGCGCCATGCGCGTGCGCAGCGCATCGATCGTGTCGTACGGCAGGGTCTTGCCGATCGCCGCGCTGAACGCCCGCAGGATCGTCCAGTCCTCGCGCGCATCGCCCGGCGGATAGACCGCCCTGAAGCCCCGCTGCGCGCGACCTTCGGTGTTCACGTAGGTGCCCGCCTTCTCGGTATAGGCCGCCCCTGGCAGGATCACATCCGCCCGGCGCGCGCCGGCATCGCCGTGATGCCCCTGATAGACCACGAAGGTTCCCGCCGCGACGCGCCCCGGATCGAACCCGTCCGCACCCAGCAGCCAGAGCACATCGACGCCGCCCGCCAGCATGGCATCCACGCCCTTGCCAGTCGGACCCGGCACGAACCCAAGATCCAGCGCCCCCACGCGCCCCGCCGCGGTGTGCAACACGTTGAAGCCATGCCAGTCTTGCGACAGCGCGCCGACCTGCGCCGCCAGCCGCCACGCCGCCGCCAGGATCGCGCTGCCGTCGGCACGCGCCAGCGCGCCCTGCCCAACGATGACCATGGGCTTTTTGGCATTGGTCAGCACGTTGCCGAACGCCTGCGCCGCCGCCCGCGACATGGCGCGCGCGGATCCATCGGCGGCGTCATCGTCAGCCTCGCGGGATGTGGACCGCGAACCCAGATCCGTCAGCAGCGACGGCGCCGAACCCAGATGGGTCACCGCATACGTCAGATCCGTTTCGCTGCCGATGACCCCGATCGGCATCTCGTTCGCCAGCCACGCCTTGCGAATCCGAGCGTTCAGCACCGGCGCTTCCTTGCGCGGGTTGGAGCCGACGATCAGGATCGCATCGGCCTCCTCGATGCCGGCGATCGAGCTGTTGAAGCAGTAGAAATCCCGCCGACCGGCATCCAGCCTGGCACCGTCCTGCCGACAATCCATGTTAGACGAGCCCAGACTGGCCAACAGGTCCTTCAGCGCCAGCACACTTTCGCCATCGCATAGATCCCCCACGATGCCGCCGATCCGGTCACCGGCCAGCGGCCGCAGTTTCGCGGCGATCGCAGCGAACGCCTCGTTCCAGCTGGCAGCACGCAACTTGCCGTTTTCCCGCACCCAGGGCCGGTCCAGCCGGCGACGCTTCAGCCCGTCGAGCGCGAAGCGGGACTTGTCGCCCAGCCATTCCTCGTTCACGTCCTCATTGATCCGCGGCAGGATGCGCAGCACCTCGGTCCCGCGCGCATCGATCCGGATGTTGGTGCCAACCGCGTCCAGCACGTCGACGCTGTCCACCTTCGCCAGCTCCCACGGGCGAGCGACGAAAGCATATGGCTTCGAGGTCAGCGCGCCAACCGGGCACAGGTCGATGATGTTGCCGGACAGTTCGGACCCAAGCGCCTTCTCGACGTAGGTGCCGACTTCCATGTGCTCCCCGCGTGAGGTCGCGCCCAGCTCGGGCACCCCAGCCACCTCGGTAATGAAACGGATGCACCGCGTGCAGTGAATGCAGCGGTTCATCGAGGTCTTCACCAGCGGGCCGAGGTTCTTGTCCGGCACCGCACGCTTGTTTTCCTCATACCGCGTGTGGTCCATGCCGTAGCCCATGGCCTGGTCCTGCAGGTCGCACTCGCCGCCCTGGTCGCAGATCGGGCAATCCAGCGGATGGTTGATCAGCAGGAATTCCATCACCCCGCGGCGGGCGTTGCGCACCATCTTGGTATCGGTGTGCACGACCATGCCGTCGGCGACCGGATAGCCGCAGGAGGCGATTGGCTTGGGCGGTGCCTTCTCGACTTCCACCAGGCACATCCGGCAGTTGCCGGCGATCGACAGGCGTTCGTGGTAGCAGAACCGGGGGATCTCGATGCCCGCCTGTTCCGCCGCCTGCAGAATGGTCGAGCCGTTGACGACGTCGACCACGATGCCGTCGATTGTGACCTTGGCCATGCCGCTACTCCGCCGCCATCGGCATCGGCCGGGCGTCGCGCGCCTTGTAGGCCGAGATGCGTTCTTCCATCAGCGGGCGAAAGTGCCGGATCAGCCCCTGGATCGGCCAGGCCGCCGCATCGCCCAGCGCGCAGATGGTGTGGCCCTCGACCTGGCGCGTGACCTGCTCCAGCGTATCGATCTCACTCGGTATGGCACGGCCTTCGACCATCCGGGTCATCACCCGCCACATCCAGCCAGTGCCTTCGCGGCACGGTGTGCACTGCCCGCAGCTTTCATGCATGTAGAACTTTGACAGCCGGGTGATCGCCTTGATCACGTCGGTGGATTTGTCCATGACGATGACCGCCGCCGTGCCCAGGCCACTGCGCGCGGCGCGCAGGCTGTCGAAGTCCATCAGGATATCGTCACAGACCGACTTCGGGATCAACGGCACCGAAGCGCCGCCGGGAATGACCGCCAGCAGGTTGTCCCATCCGCCGCGCACCCCGCCGGCATAGCTGTCGATCAGCTCTCGCAACGGAATCCCCAGCTCCTCCTCGACGTTGCATGGCTTGTTGACGTGGCCCGAGATGCAGAACAGTTTCTGTCCAGTATTGTTCGGGCGCCCGAAGCTGGTGAACCAGGATGCACCGCGCCGCAAGATGGTCGGCGCCACCGCGATCGATTCAACGTTGTTCACCGTTGAGGGACAGCCATACAGTCCTACGGCCGCCGGGAACGGCGGCTTCATTCGTGGCATCCCCTTCTTGCCTTCTAGGCTCTCCAGCAGTGCCGTCTCCTCGCCGCAGATGTAGGCGCCGGCACCACGATGCAGGAAGACATCGTAATCGTACCCCGACCCGCAGGCGTTCCGGCCGATCAGCCCGGCCGCGTAGGCCTCGTCGATCGCCCGCTGCAGCACCAGCGATTCGGCATAGAATTCCCCGCGGATGTAGATGTAGGCAGCGGTCGCGCCCATGGCGAAGCCGGCGACCAGGCATCCTTCCACCAGCTTATGCGGATCGTGACGCATGATGTCCCGATCCTTGCACGTGCCGGGCTCCGACTCATCGGCGTTGACCACCAGATAGCACGGCCGGTCCGACTGCTTCGGCATGAACGACCATTTCAGCCCGGTCGGGAAGCCGGCTCCGCCCCGCCCACGCAGGCCGGAATCCTTCATCTCCTGCACGATCGCCTCACGCCCCCGCGCCAGGATCGCGGCCGTTTCATCCCAGTCCCCACGCGCCCGTGCGCCGTTCAGCAATGGGTCGAACTGACCATACAGGTTGGTGAAGATGCGGTCCTTATCTTGCAGCATCTGAACCCTCCGGCGCGAAATGCAGCGTCGTCAACGTTGTCGGCCCACCCTCGGGCGCCGAGGTCTGTCGTCCGGCCATCGATCCCGGCACCGGCCGTTCGCCGCGTCGCAGGGCCGCCAACAGGATGGCCACCTTCTCGGCGTCCATATCCTCGTAGAAATCGTCGTCGACCTGCAGGATCGGCGCATTCACGCAGGCCCCAAGGCACTCGACCTCGGTCATCGTGAACACCCCGTCTTCACTGGTCTCGCCCCAACCCTTGATGCCGGTCGCTTCACGGCAGGCATCCGTCACCGCATCCGACCCCCGCAGCCAGCATGGTGTCGTGGTGCAGACCTGCAGGTGGTATTTTCCGATCGGACTCGTATTGAACATCAGGTAGAACGTGGCCACCTCGTAAACCCGGATTGGCGCCATGCTCAGCCGAACGGCGACCGCGTCCATCGCCTTGATCGGCACCCAGGCGCTGCCGGTCTGCCGCTTCATCTGGTTCTGCGCGACATACAGCACCGGAAGCACAGCGCTCGCCTGGCGGCCCGCCGGATACTTCGTCACCAGCCGAGCTATCTCGGCCTCACTCGACTCATCGAACGCGAAACTGGCCGGCTGTTCGAAGGCCGATCCACCCGGGGCTGCCCCGTCTGTCTGTGCCATCGGTCTACCTGTCGATCTCGCCGAACACCACATCCATCGAACCGACGATCGCACTGACATCGGCCAACATATGACGCCTCACCATGACGTCGGTGGCCTGCAGAAAGGCAAATCCCGTCGATCTGATCTTGCACCGGTACGGCCGGTTGCTCCCGTCGGCGACCAGATAGACGCCGAATTCCCCCTTCGGACTTTCCACCACCGTATAGGTGGCACCCGGCGGCACGTGATACCCTTCGGTGTACAGCTTGAAGTGATGGATCAACGCCTCCATCGACCGCTTCATCTCGCCCCGCGTCGGTGGCGAGAACTTCCGGTCCTGCACCTTGATCGGTCCAGGCTGCATCTTCGCCAATGCCTGGTTGACGATCTTGACGCTCTCACGCATCTCCGCCAGACGCACCAGGTAGCGGTCATAACAGTCGCCGTTGCGGCCGACCGGGATCTGGAACTCCACCTCGGCATACTTGTCATAAGGCTGCGAGCGACGCAGATCCCACGGCACGCCGGACGCGCGCAACGGCGGCCCGCTGAACCCCCAAGCCAGCGCCAGCTCCGACGACATCACCCCGATATCGACCGTGCGCTGCTTCCAGATCCTGTTGCTTGTCAACAACGACTCCAGGTCGTCGACAAACTTCGGAAACGTCACGGCCCAGGCCGCGATCTTGTCGGTCAACCCGGCCGGCAGATCCTTCGACACCCCGCCCGGCCGGAAGTAGTTGGCGTGCAGCCGCGCACCCGACGCCGCCTCATGAAACTCCATCAACTTCTCCCGCTCCTCGAATCCCCAGAGGCTCGGTGTGATCGCGCCGACGTCCAGCGCGAAGGTCGTGACGTTCAGCAGATGATTGAGGATGCGGGTGATCTCGGCGAACATCACGCGGATCCATTGCGCCCGTTCCGGTGCGGTGATCCCCAGCAGCTTTTCCACCGCCAGCGCGAAGGCGTGCTCCTCACACATCGGCGAGACGTAATCGAGACGATCGAAATACGGCACCGCCTGCATATAGGTCTTGTATTCGATCAGCTTCTCGGTGCCACGGTGTAGCAGACCGATATGCGGATCGGCCCGTTCGACCACCTCGCCATCAAGCTCCAGGATCAGCCGCAGCACGCCATGCGCGGCTGGATGCTGGGGGCCGAAGTTGATCGAATGACTGTCGATCTCCACCATCTTGGCGGACGGATTAACCTGCGTTGTCTCGCTCATCTATCCTGGCCTTTCGCCTGTTCGGCGGCCCGCTCGGTGAACACCTTCTCATCGCCCGGCAAGGTCGTGACCGCTTCCCACGGCGACATGAAATCGAAGCTGCGGAAATCCTGCGTCAGCCGCACCGGCTCGTTGACCACCTGCTTGCGATCCTCGTCGTAACGGACTTCAACGTAGCCGGTCATCGGGAAATCCTTGCGCAGCGGATGCCCCTCGAAGCCATAATCCGTCAGGATGCGCCGCAGGTCCGGCTGCCCCGAGAACACGATGCCGAACAGATCCCACGCCTCGCGTTCCCACCATGTCGCCACCGGCCAGATCGTGCAGACCGACGGCACCGGAGATGCAGCGCCGGTGGTGGTGATCACGCGCACTCGCTGGTTCAACGTCACCGACAGCAGATTATAGACGACATCAAAACGTTCTGGCCGCTCCGGCCAGTCGACGCCGCACAGATCCATCATCTGCTCGAACGCGAACCGAGGGTCGTCGCGCAACATCCGCATCACCACCGGCACGGCATCACGCGCCACCTGAACAACCAGCTCGCCACCCTCGATCCGAAATCCCGAGGCCCCGGCTATCACGGCGATCGACTGCCCCAACAGCTCCATCGCCGAACGCGGCGGCGGGGTGACCTCGGTCACTGCCACGTCCTCAGCCACGCAGGATCGTCCCGGTCCGGCGGATCTTCTTTTGCAACTGCATGATGCCGTAGACCAGCGCCTCGGCGGTCGGCGGGCATCCCGGTACATAGATATCGACCGGCACAACCCGGTCGCAGCCGCGCACGACCGAATAGGAATAGTGATAATAGCCGCCGCCGTTGGCGCAGCTGCCCATGCTGATCACCCAGCGCGGCTCCGGCATCTGGTCGTAGACCCGGCGCAACGCCGGCGCCATCTTGTTGGTCAAGGTCCCGGCGACGATCATCACATCGCTCTGCCGCGGTGACGCGCGCGGGATGATCCCCAGGCGATCGAGATCGTATCGCGGCATATACGCATGGATCATCTCCACGGCGCAGCAGGCCAGACCGAAGGTCATCGGCCAGAGGCTGCCCGTGCGCGCCCAGTTGACCACCTTGTCCAGGTTGGCGACCAGAAAGCCCTTGTCGGCGATCTCGCCGGTGATGCCCTTGATGACAGCATCCTGTTCCGGACCCGGCGGGAGGTGATCCCGGTTCCAGGCCAGTTCGGTTGCATCGTTCATGCTGCTACTCCCAACTCCCCATTACTCCCACTCGAGCGCGCCTTTGCTCCACTCGTAGATGAAACCCACGGTCAGAACCGCAAGGAACGCGATCATCGACCAGAAGCCGAAGGCGCCGATCCCCTTCAGGGCCACGGCCCAGGGGAAGAGGAACGCAACCTCCAGGTCGAAGATGATGAAAAGGATCGCGACGAGGTAGTAGCGCACGTCGAAACGCCGCCTTGCATCGTCAAACGCCTCGAACCCGCATTCGTAGGCCGACAGCTTTTCCGGATATGGTTTTTGCCGGGCCACGATCAATGACCCGCCGACCATCGCGGCGCCGATCCCGCCGGCGATCACCAGAAACACCAGGATCGGCAGATACCCAAAAAGAACTGGCTGCATGGACAGATCCGAACGAGCACGAGGGGCGGTCACCGCAGCAGGAAACCAGCCAGACACCAATGGCGCCAGCTTGTCCCTCCCGCGATGACGCAAGTCATAGACCTATCCCATCGCCACCGCCATAGGGGTCAGGGGAATCGAGTGAACACTCACGCGTTCTGCTGAACGACGGCGGCGAGGTAGTCGGTATTCCACCCGGCTCTCTTTCTACGGTTTTTCAAGCTGGTTGTTGGCTTTGCCTGCTTGAGCAGGTTGAGCGCCATGTGCTTGACAACAGCCATGTTCGCCGGTCCGTGCCCAGTGCGCAGGCGGGCGAGATCGTCGCGGAATACGACGTCGAGCACCCAATGGAGGCGGTTTTCGATCCCCCAATGGCTCCGCACCACGCGGGCGAACGTCTCGGGGTCGAGCTTGGTCGAGCAGAGATAATAGCGCCGCTCGTGTTCGAGCTTTCCGTCCCGCTCGGTCCGGCTCTCGACCATGCCAATCATGGCAAGCCCGGGGAATGCCGGCTCTCCGGGGTAGCGGCGGTCGGAGAACAGCCAGTCCACGTCATGGCAGACCAAGTGCATGCGCGTTTCGATCCGGCCGTGCCCGCCGTCGATGGTCCGATGCACGCCGATGGTCAGCGACGGCGGCGGGGCTGCGAACAGCGCCTCGACTTCGGCATAGATGGCCGGCCGGTTCTGCTTGAGTACCAGCGCGTAGTCGCCCCCACCATCGAGGATGGTCTGGGCGATCTGCGTCTGTGTGCCCATCGCATCAATGGTGACGATGGCGCCGGCCAGTTCCAGGCGTCGCAGCAGCAGCGGGATTGCAATGATTTCGTTGGACTTCTCGGACACCGCCTCCTGTCCCAGCACGAGTTGCTGGCCAGTGGCCCAGGCCGACACCGTGTGCAGCGGGCCCCGGCCCTTGGACCGCGCGTGGCTGCGCCGCGAGGTTTTCCCGTCGATGGCGATTGTGTCCGGCCCGGCGATGCGCAGCCGCTCAACCCAGTTGGCGAAGCATGTTTTGAACAGGTCCGGGTCGATGGCCGCGATCACCTCGCACAGCGTGTCGTGGCTGGGAATGCCACGGCCGAACGGCAGGAAACGGCGAAGGAACGCCAGGTTCTCCTCGCCCCAGAGCGTCAGCTCGACGAAATCGTCGGCGCCAGCGATCGTCCCGCACAGCAGAAGCAGCAGCAGTTCGGGCAATGGATACAGCACCTTCGCCGCCTGACGCGGGTCGCGCAACGCCGCAAATTGCGTCAGAAAGGGAGCACTCGCCAACTGGGCCATCGGACACCTCCAAAAGAGGTGTCCTGTGAATCCTACTTCACCCCGCGCCGGAATCCCCCAAGCGCATGTTCACTCGATTGCCCTGCCATAGGGGGGCGGCGCGAAAGGCCGTCGGATACGATGACACGTTATGGATACTGCGACCGCTGCTGGCGCGAGTGACGGGGCTCGAACCCGCGACCTCCGGCGTGACAGGCCGGCGCTCTAACCAACTGAGCTACACCCGCAGCGGCAGGCGGCAGCGTTTAGGCTGGGTTGCCCAGGCCGTCAAGATGGTTGCGGCATCACCCAAGTCCTGCTTGGCGAAACCGCGGAGACCCCATGCCAGGCCCGCCATCTCGTTTCACGGGTAACAAGCTGCGGCGGGCTGGTGGGCGGTGACGGATTCGAACCGCCGGCCCTCTCGGTGTAAACGAGACGCTCTACCGCTGAGCTAACCGCCCTTCAACACCACGACCGCACGGACCGCCGACACCCGCATCGGGCGGGCTGTCGGTGATCGCCTGCTCAGCCCACCAGATCTTTCAGGCCTTTGCCGGCCTTGAAGCGAACCGTCGTCGACTCGGGGATCGCCATCTCCTCGCCGGTGCGCGGATTGCGCCCTGTGCTGGCCTTGCGAACCGCCGCCACGAACGTGCCAAAGCCAACCAGTCGGACCTCTTCCTTTTTCTTCAATGCACCGCTGATGGCGCCGAACATGGCATCCACGACCTCGCCCGCCTTGGCGCGTGAGATATCGGTTTCATCAGCCACTGCCGCGACGAGATCCATTTTATTCACAGCGTTTCCCTCTCAATATGGAAAATAACGATTCGTAGTGTCGATAGAACGGCGGACACTACTGGCGGCATTTCCGCCGCGTCAATGCTTAGACCAAGGATTCCTGGGGAAAACCGGCCTCTGGATCGGCTTGAGACAAGATCAGTAAGCGCGCGGCTTTACCTGCGCTTATCGACTAGCCAACCGCTGCCAGGCCAGGGGGTGATCTCACTGACCAGGGATGGCCCGGCTGATAGGGATGGCCCGACTGACCAGGGGTCGGCCAATCGAACAGGGGCAGGCCAACCGACCCGAGGGCGGACAACGAAGCCGGCCGCGCTCCCTGACAGAACGACCCCGAGGCTGCGCCGCCTCGGGGTCTGAACATGCATCCTAATGCGGCAGCGACGCCTGTGCGGGCTGCGCCGTCGGCGCCGGAACCGGCGGATCAGGCGGCTCCTCCCACTCGATCGGCACCGGCCGCTTGGCCAGCGCCTGGGCGATCACCTCGTCCACATCGGCGACCGGGATCAGCTTCAAATGCTTCTTTACGTTGTCGGGGATCTCCGCGAGGTCCTTCTCATTCTCCTTCGGAATGAACACCGTGGTGATCCCGGCCCGCAGCGCCGCCAGAAGCTTTTCCTTCAGCCCCCCGATCGGCAGGATCCGGCCGCGCAGCGTAATCTCCCCGGTCATCGCCACGTCCCGCCGCACCGGGATGCCGGTGAGGATCGACACGATCGACGTCGCCATCGCCACCCCGGCCGACGGCCCATCCTTCGGCGTCGCCCCCTCGGGCACGTGCACGTGGATATCGCGCTTTTCGAACAACGGCGGCTTGATCCCAAACCGCGCCGAACGACTGCGCACGTAGCTGAGCGCCGCCGAGACGCTCTCCTGCATCACATCGCCCAGCTTGCCGGTCTGCTTGATGTTGCCCTTGCCCGGCAGCAGCACCGACTCGATGGTCAGGATCTCGCCGCCGACCTCGGTCCAGGCCAGGCCGGTGACGACGCCCACCATGTCCTCGGCTTCCGTCTCACCAAAACGGAACTTCTTCACGCCGGCGAATTTCTCCAGGTTCTTGCGGGTGACCGGGACCTTCGGCGTCTTCTTGGTCACGATCTCCTTCACCGACTTGCGGGCCAGATTGGCGATCTCGCGCTCCAGGTTCCGCACCCCGGCTTCGCGCGAGTAGTACCGGATCAGGTCGCGCAGCGCATCGTCGCTGATGCTCCACTCGTCCTTCTTCAGCCCGTGCGCCACGCCCTGCTTGTTGATCAGGTGGCGCTTGGCGATCTCGACCTTCTCATCCTCGGTGTAGCCAGGGATGCGGATGATCTCCATCCGGTCCAGCAGCGGCTGCGGCATACGCAGGCTGTTCGCCGTGGTGACGAACATCACATCCGACAGGTCGTAGTCGACCTCCAGATAGTGGTCCGCGAAGGTGGAGTTCTGTTCCGGATCCAGCACCTCCAGCAGCGCCGACGATGGATCGCCGCGCCAGTCCGACCCCAGCTTGTCCACTTCGTCGAGCAGGAACAGTGGGTTGGAGGTCTTGGCCTTCTTCATGCCCTGGATGACCTTGCCGGGCATCGAGCCGATATAGGTCCGCCGGTGGCCGCGCACCTCGGCCTCGTCGCGCACGCCGCCCAGTGACATCCGCACGAAGTTGCGTCCCGTGGCCTTGGCGATCGACTTGCCCAGCGACGTCTTGCCGACGCCGGGGGGCCCAACCAGACACAGGATCGGCCCCCGCACCTTCGGGCTGCGCGCCTGCACCGCCAGATATTCGATGATCCGTTCCTTGACCTTCTCCAGGCCGTAATGGTCGGACTCCAGCACCTTCTCGGCGGCGACCACGTCGTTGTTGATCTTGCTGCGCTTTTTCCAGGGGATCGACAGCATCCAGTCCAGGTAGTTCCGCACCACCGTGGCCTCGGCGCTCATCGGGCTCATGGTGCGCAGCTTCTTCAGCTCCGCTACCGCCTTTTCCCGCGCTTCCTTAGAGAATTTGGTCTTCTTGATCCGACCCTCGAGTTCGGCATTCTCGTCCTTGCCGTCCTCGCCCTCGCCCAGTTCTTTCTGGATCGCCTTCAGCTGCTCGTTCAGGTAGTACTCGCGCTGGGTCTTCTCCATCTGCCGCTTGACGCGGTTGCGGATGCGCTTTTCGACCTGCAGCACGCCGATCTCGGACTCCATGTGGCCGAACACCCGCTCCAGCCGCTCGCTGATCTTGGCGATCTCCAGCAGATCCTGCTTCTCGGGGATCTTCAGGTTCAGGTGGCTGGCGACGGTATCGGCCAGCTTCGACGGCTCCTCGATCTGGTTCAGCGACACCAGCACCTCGGGCGCGATCTTCTTGTTGAGCTTGATGTACTGCTCGAACTGGGACACCACCGTCCGGCCCAGTGCCTCGAGATCCTTCTTCTCCCCGGCTACGTCCGGCATCGGTTCGGTCATCGCCTCGAAGTATGACTCGGTGTCCTTGAACTTGACGATCTTGGCCCGCCGGCCGCCCTCGACCAGCACCTTCACCGTGCCATCCGGCAGCTTCAGCAGCTGCAGGATCGTCGACACCGTGCCGATGCGGAAGATGTCCTCGACCGAGGGATCATCCTGTGAGGCGTTCTTCTGGGCGACCAGCAGGATCTGCTTATCGTCCTTCATCACCGCTTCCAGCGCGCGGACCGACTTGTCGCGGCCCACGAACAGCGGGACGATCATGTGCGGGAACACCACGATATCGCGCAGCGGCAGCACCGCCATCGTATCGCCCAGGCCCGCTTTGCCCTCGGTTCCGGCTTTGCCCTCGGTTCCCGACTTGCTCTCGGTCCCCGCTTTTGCCTCGGGCCCCGCATTCGACTCAGGCCCTGGGTTCGCCGGGGGTTGATCCTGTTCCGTCATCTCGACCTCCTTATGGACAGTCAGCGTCAGTTTCCGCCCGACAGCGGCACGGAAAACGCCTTCATGGGTCTGTCACAACCCGCCCGGATCGATATGGCGGCCGGGTGGACTGCCGCAAGCCCTTGAAATCCGTGGTCGCGCGGGCGCGAGCCGCATTCCTGGGTTGCGTGGCAGATCAAGCGGTGTTTTCCGCTCTTTCCTTGCCATAAAGATACAGCGGATTGGCCCGAGCCTCCGCCACCTCACGGTTGATGACGACCTCCTCCACGCCATCAAGGCCCGGCAGTTCGAACATCGTCGACAGCAGGATCTGCTCCATGATCGAGCGCAGGCCGCGGGCCCCGGTCTTGCGGGAAATCGCCCGTGTGGCAACCGACTTCAGCGCCTCATCGGTGAACTGCAGCTTGACCCCTTCCATTTCGAACAGCCGGCCGTATTGCTTCACCAGGGCGTTCTTCGGCTTGGTTAGAATCTCCATCAACGCCCCTTCGTCGAGGTCCTCCAGCGTCGCCACCACCGGCAGCCGGCCGATGAATTCCGGGATCAGGCCGAACTTCAGCAGGTCCTCGGGCTCGACCTCGCGCAGGATCGCACCCATCCGGCGCTCGTCTGGCGAGCGGACCTCGGCACCGTAGCCGATGCCCGACCCCTTGCCGCGGGCGCCGATAATGCGCTCCAGTCCGGAAAACGCGCCGCCGCAGATGAACAGGATGTTGGTCGTATCGACCTGCAGGAATTCCTGCTGTGGGTGCTTTCGCCCGCCCTGCGGCGGAACTGACGCGACCGTGCCCTCCATGATCTTCAGCAGCGCCTGCTGCACACCCTCGCCCGAGACATCCCGGGTGATCGACGGATTGTCCGATTTGCGGGAGATCTTGTCGACTTCGTCGATGTAGACGATGCCGCGCTGCGCCCGCTCGACGTTGTAGTCGGCCGATTGCAGCAGCTTGAGGATGATGTTCTCGACATCCTCGCCCACGTATCCAGCCTCGGTCAGTGTCGTCGCGTCGGCCATGGTGAATGGCACGTCCAGGATCCGCGCCAGCGTCTGCGCCAGCAAGGTCTTGCCGGACCCGGTCGGGCCGACCAGCAGGATGTTGGACTTGGCGATCTCGATGTCGTTGTTCTTCTGCCCATGCGCCAGGCGCTTGTAGTGGTTGTGCACCGCCACCGACAGCACCCGCTTGGCGTGGTCCTGGCCGATCACGTAGTCGTCCAGCACCTTGCAGATTTCCCGCGGGGTCGGCACGCCGTCACGCGACTTCACCAGATGCGTCTTGTGCTCCTCGCGGATGATGTCCATGCACAGCTCGACGCACTCGTCGCAGATGAACACCGTCGGGCCGGCGATGAGCTTGCGGACCTCGTGCTGCGACTTGCCGCAGAACGAGCAATAGAGGGTGTTTTTCGAATCGCCGGACTTGCTCATGCGTACTCCTCCCCTGAACAGGGGCACAATGGGGAATAATAACTCCCGATGGGCGGCAGGGACAAGAACCGCGGTCAGCCGGACCCTGGAAACGCCTCACACCTTACGGCGAAACCGATTGTGCGGACCACAATGAATTGAGCGGAGCAATGACTCCGCGGCTGCGAACGGCTATATTGACTGTTGACCTTCTGAAAAACCGTGATCAGCCCTTGCTCGGCTCGCCCGAATCGGGCAGCGGGCGGCTTTCCACCACCTCGTCCACCAATCCGAAATCGCGGCTTTCCTCGGCCGACATATAGGTGTCGCGCTCCAGCTTGCGCTCGATCGCTTCGATCGGCTGACCCGTGTGCCGCACATAGATCTCGTTCAGCCGCTTGCGCAGGGTCAGGATCTCGCGCGCCTGGATCTCGATGTCGGTGGCCTGGCCTTGCGCGCCGCCGGACGGCTGGTGGACCATCACACGGGCATTCGGCAGGGCGTAGCGCTTGCCCTTGGCCCCGGCGGTCAGCAACAGGCTGCCCATCGACGCGGCCTGACCGATGCAGACGGTGCTGACCGGGCTGCGGATGTACTGCATCGTGTCGTAGATCGCCAGACCGGCGGACACCACGCCCCCTGGGCTGTTGATATAGAACGAAACGTCCTTGCCGGGATTTTCCGATTCCAGATACAGCAGCTGGGCGCAGATCAAAGCGCTCACCTGGTCATACACCGCCCCGGTCAGAAAAATGATGCGCTCCTTCAGCAGGCGCGAATAGATGTCGAATGCCCGCTCGCCCCTGGCGGTCTGCTCGACGACCATCGGCACCAGGTTGCCATATACCTCGACAGGGTCGCGGTCCCGCATCGTGATCACCTAACGTTCCAAGGGAGAAGCAGAGAAACAGGCTGTAGATAAGCGCACTGGAAGAGAATTCCAGCGGCCCGGATGTTCGGCCGGTGGCGCGGGGAATTCAAGCGGACAATTTCAAAACCGGCAGATTGAGGCCGCCAAACCGGCCGCCAGGATCGGGCCGCCAACTTCAGGCCCCACCCCGGCGCCAATTTCAGATCCGATAGTCAGGCGGCTGCCTCGGGCTCCGGATCCTTGGCCAGTTCCTCCGGAGTGACGACCGTCTCGTTGACCTTGGCCAGCTCCAGCACGAAATCGACCACCTTGTCCTCCAGCAACGGCCCTCTCACGTTGTTCATCAGCGCCGGGTATTTGCGGAAGAACTCCAGCATCTGCGTCTCCTGTCCCGGATACTGCCTCGCCCGCTGATACAGCGCCCGATCCAGCTCCTGCTCGCTGACCGTGATGTTGTTGATGCGACCGATCTCCGCCAACATCAGGCCTAACCGGACGCGCCGTTCGGCGATCGCGCGATAATCGGCCCGCAGCGTGTCCTCGTCCTTGGCCTTGTCTTCCTCGTCCTGCGTGCCGGCCTTGCGGGCGGCGTCGAACTGCTGCCAGATCTGTTCGAACTCCTGATCGGCGATCGACGTCGGCACCGGGAACGTCGCCAGAGCGCTCAACGCGTCGAGCAGCGACTTCTTCAGCCGCATCCGCGACATGCCGTCATATTCCTGCTGCTGACGGTTGGTCACCATCTCGCGCACCGCGGCCAGATCATCGGCGCCGAGTTTCTTCGCCAGATCGTCGTCGATCGGCGGGATGATCTGCTTACTCAGCTGCTTGACCGTGATGTCGAAGGTGGCTGCCTTGCCGGCGAGCTCGGCCTTGCCGTACTCCTGTGGGAAACTCACCTGGATCGTCCGCTGCTCGTCCGGGCGCGCGCCTTCCAGCTGTTCCGCGAAGCCGGGGATGAAACCGCTGCCGCCGATCTCGACCGGCGTGTCGGTTCCGGTGCCGCCCTCGAACGCCACGTCATCGATCTTGCCCAGGTAATCGATCGTCAGCACCTCCCCTGCCGCGGCACCGTGACCGCGCGACGCCACCGCTTCGGCTGGGATCGGCTCCAGCGAGTGATTGAACTTGGCGATCTGTTCCAGCGCCTTGTCCACCTGTTCGGACGGAACCTCGGCCTTCAGGCGGGTCAGTTCGATCGCGCTGAAGTCCGGCAGCTCGATGTCCGGCAGCAGTTCCAGCGCGACGGTGAATTCCAGATCGCCGAGCAGCGCCGTCGGATTTTCCGTGACCAGATCGACCGTGGGCTGTTGGGCCGGGCGAAGGCCGCGCTCACTCAGCACCTGCTGGGTCGCCTCGGAGACCGACTGCTCCAGCACTTCGGCCGAAACCGCGGTGCCGAACCGTTGCCTGACGATCGGCATCGGCACCTTGCCGGGGCGAAATCCCGGCAACCGCAGCGTCTTTCCCAGCGTCGTCAAACGCTCGGTCCGGCGCGACTCCAGGTCCGCCACGGGTAGCACAACCGTGTAGTTGCGTTTCAGACCATCGGAGAGCGTCTCGGTAACCTGCATTGTACACGCCAATCCTAACAAAACGTCGTTTAGATCGCCGCACCCCAAAGGGCCTGCGAGACCGTCAGCAGCCAGCAGGGCATGGTGCGGGCGAAGGGACTTGAACCCCCACGGCTTGCGCCACCAGAACCTAAATCTGGCGTGTCTACCATTTCACCACGCCCGCGCGCCCGGCTGGCCAGGCCGCAAGGCACGGCGACCCGAACGCGGCGCTTTAGCGCACGCCTCGCGGCACGACAAGCAGCACTTGAACCAGCCACCTCGGATCGCACCGCCACACGGTGTTCCCGGTATGCTGGCCCTTCGTTTGCTCGCCCTTCGTTTGCCGGTTCTTCGTGTGCGTCGTCTGCCTATGTCTCCGCATGCGTCCGCAAGGCGTTGTTGGGCCGCCGGTCTCCCGCCATCCAGCGCGCCAATTCGGTGTGCGCGTCAGCCCGCCTGGCAGCGTCGATCGCCGCCGCATCCGGTGGATCGACCGTGAATTCGACGATCAGTCCGTCCGGGGAATTCACATACATCGACCGGCAATAGCCGTGGTCGGTCTCCCGCACCGTCACACCAGCCGCTGTCGCCCGCGCCACCAGTTCGTCGTAGCCCACATCGTCGACCTTGAACGCAACATGGTGGAAATTGCCGATCTCCGCCGGGCGTTCCGCCTGGCATTTGCGGTAGACCTCATCGTCGGCGAACGCGAAGAAGGCCAGCGCGCCCCCGTCACCCAGGCTGTAGAAGGTGTGGCAGAACGCAACTTCGCGATTGACCCAGGGGTTGAAATGCCGCTCGCACCAGGTCGCGGTCAGCGGGATACCCAGTATGTCCTCGAAGAACCGGCGGTTGCGCTCCTGGTCCTTTACCACGAAGGCATGGTGATGCAGACGCTCCGGCGGGTGGGACAACAACGGTGGCGGGGGGCGGGATAACGACTCTGCCATTTTCTTCCTCCTGTTCTTTTCCGGATTATTAAGCCCGTCGTCCCGAACCGCCGCAAGCTGCCCAGCCTGGCGCCAGCCGACGCGCGTCCTGCCGGGAATTTCAGCATCCGCCGCTCTGCTGCATAGCACCCATGCGCATAGGCCTTTTGCGAGAAACTGTGCCGGATGTAACTCTACCACCAAGTAATTATGGTGCTGATAGCGTCGTCTTTGTGCAACTTTGTTCACGGTCGTGGCGATCTATCATCTCGTGCAAAGGGATCGAAACATGGGAACAGCCAAGCACAGCGAACGAACGGCGAAGCCGCGGCTCAAGGCAGCTCCCGCCCTCTCCGACACATTTTCGGACGCGCCACCGCGCGACTACAACATCGCGGCTGTCGACCGGACATTGGATCTGCTCGAATCGCTCTCGCGACTGGGTCCCGCTTCCCTGGCGGCGCTGGCCGAAAGCGCCGGCTGCACCCGCACCGCGGCGTTTCGCTTGTTGCGGACCCTGCAGGGGCGCGGTTTCACCATCCAGGACGAAGCCCGCGGCCTGTGGCGCCTGGGCGCACGATGGAACGCGCTGGGTCGCGCGGCCTCCGAACAAGGGGCGTTGGCGGCGACAGCGATGCCCTGTCTGGCCGCGCTCGGCAAGGCAACCGGTGAGAACGTCTATCTTCGGGTGCGCGACGGCATGGAGAGTGAGACGGTCGCCATCTACCAGACCGATCCAACCATCCGCATGTACTCCGAAGTGGGCAAGCGCGGCCCGTTGCACGCCGGCAGCAGCCGCATCCTGCTCGCCTTCGCGCCCGAGGCGGTGCAGACCCAGCTGCTGGCTCAGCGACTCAACCGTTACACGCCCGCCACCCGGGTCGACACCAAATGGATCGCCGCCGACCTGCAACGGATCCGCACGCGGGGGTACCTGATCACCTCCGATGAGGTCGTCGCCGGTGCCGTTGGCATCGCCGCCCCGGTTCGCGATGCCGCCGGCGCGGTGGTCGCCGTGCTGCATGTCAGTTCGCCATCCATGCGGATGCGCCCGCCCCGCCCGCGCAACCTGCTTCCGCAGGTGGTGGATGCGGCGGCAAAGCTTTCTCAGTCGCTGGGCGCCGCGGGCCAGCCACCGCAGACCGGCCTGCTGCGGGACGATCCGACCCCCGCCGGCTGGCCGATGAACGGCGGCATGCTGACCGCTCACCGTCCGCACACCATCTTTCGATAAGGCCCCTCTGCTCCGCGCCCTCCCCCACCGGCTCTTCGGGTCCGGGGGTACGGCCGTCGCACCGCTACCCCGATCGCAGCTGCTTCCAGAACAACACCGTATCCCGCGCAACGCCATCTGCGTCCAGCGCGAAGCCGGGAATGCGTCCCGCCTCCCGCCAGTCCAGCGCGCGATACAGAGCTTCGCCGGCACCACCGGCGCAGGTATCGAGCGTCAGCAGCGCGCGACCCGCAGCCACCGCCGCGCCTTCCAGCGCTGCCATTATCTGCCGCCCGATGCCGCCCCGGCGCGCCGCTGGATGCACCAGCAGTTTCTGCACCTCGGCTCGATGCGATTGGTTTTCGGGCGTCGCCAGATCGAGCATCCCGGTTCCCAACATCACGCCGTCGCGCCAGGCAACAAGAAGAACGCAGTCGCCGGTCCCGACCCCGGCGGCGACCCGATGCCAGAACGCCATGGCCTTGGCACGTGACAGAGGCGCCCGGAAACCGACCGAGGCGCCCGCGTCCACACAGGCGATCAGGATGTCCGCCAGCCGGGCTTCGGCCGATGTCGCGGCGGCGATGTCCAGAATCGCGACGCCAATGACCGGCTTGCCATACCCATACTCCAGCGAGTTGGACACGTCGTTCAGCACCCGGACCGGACCGGACCGCACGTAGCCGCGCTTTTGGTAGAACCGGTGCGCCCGTTCGAACCGGGTGTCGCTCCAGAGCGCCAGCCGCTCCGCGCCAGCTGCGATGGCGTGTCGTTCAGCGAGGTCCAGGAGCGTATGCCCCAGGCCGGCGCCGTGCCGTGACGGATCGACATAGACCCGGCAGATTTCCCAGATCCCGCCGTCCCGTGGGCACACGGCGATCATGCCGACGACCGGGTCACCCGATTGCGCGATCCACAGCCTGCCGCCCTGACTGCCATAGTAGGTGGCGAGGGCACGCAGTTCCGGCATCTCCCGCCCGACCTCCATCCGCACGCCCGGATAGGCCGACCAGCAGGCCCAGATCAGCGCGATGATCGCCAGACCGTCGGCGTCCCGCCCGTCCCGGATCACCAGGCTGGGGTCCGGATCACGCTCGATCATTGGCAGGGAACCGGCGGCTCCCCGGCGACAGCCGACGACGTGGCCAGCGCCAGCATGAGACAAGCCAGCATCGAGGCCAGCTTCTTGCTCGGTGTCATCTCAGTTTCCCCAGTTTGGGCTCGACTAGTACCCGATCGCAGAGAAGCGTGAGACGCGAAGCGTCCACGCTTCGCCGCGTGAATCGGCTACTTCAAACCTATCGCAGCGTATCGCGCTTCACTGATGCGCGATACTAGCCGGCCAACAGGTCGGCCTGGACAGATAGCGCGTAGAACCGAGCCATGTTGCGCGCTGGATCGCGGCGATGGATCAGGGTCATTAGGAAACTCGAGCACCTTTGCGATCGGTAGTAATCTACTAGCTCATAGGGGTCGGCCTCGGGGTAACCGGTGAAGCGATGGTTGTCACCCCAGCCCGTTTCCTCGGTCCATCGATACCAAATCAAATCTCGTTTAGGCACGCCACTCGCAAGGTATCCGCCATATTCGGATAACCAAACGCATCGGTAGGTCGTCCGGAACTTGTCAAACCCGGAACTTGTCAAACAAAGTGAGCGCTTCGACGTGGCTTTCCGGATAAGCCGACTTCACTGCGAGTTTGACCTCTGCCCTGTGATCGGCTTCAAGATAAAAGCGAACTTTCCCGTCATCTTCGGTTTTCAACCCGAGAAACCCCTACAGCCCGTCGCTTAGCAGCTCGTCCAGTGTCACCGGACAGGTCTGCGGCAACGGCAGGGGCGGTTGGCCGTCAATGGTCTCGGGCATGGTCCGCAGTGCCCGACGGTAGAGAAGCGCCAGGTTGATCTTCTGCCGCATCCCGGGCTCGAAGCAGGCGGCCGCCTGCCCACGGAAATCGATCGCATCCGCGCGCCAGGCTGGCGCATCGCGGGACAGCGGCCACCCTTCTGCTTTCAGCATGTGGCGCAGGGCCTGGCCCAGCAGCGACTGACAAGCCCGCAGCTCGCTCCGACCCACGGCCTGGATCTCCTCGATGATGTTCGACCAGTCAGGCGTCTCGTTCACCGCCGACCCGGCGGCCACGCGGCGGAGCAACTCGGCCTGGCGCTCGGACCACGCCAGGATGTCCTTGTCGTAGAGGTCACTTATGTCACTCATGCTGCGGTCCGCCGGCGCGGTGTTCGGTCCTCGAGGTCCAACGGGTTCACTGGCAAGCCGGCCGCGGCAAGCGCGCGCATGATGACCTGCTTTTGCGTGATGTGTTCGGTCTGCGCTCGCTCCGCCAGCGCGATAGCCAAAGTCTCATCGACTTTTACATTGATCAGCACCGTTCGCCGGGCCGACTTGACGACAGCGGGCCCCATAGACCGGCCAGGCTCAGCGGCAACTTGGCGCAGAATGCTGGCATCAGGTCTCTCAGCCGAGCGTCCCAAAACTGCGGGTTCAGGTGTTTTTGCAAGGCTTTTCAGTTGGTTCTTTGCCATCGATTTACGCCTGTATGACTTCCCGTATATCCAAATTTACGCCTTTCCGAAAATCTGGCAACCAATCGGCCTCGTGAAGCTCCGCTATCAGCGCCGAGACCATCACATCGTCAGACACCGCGCCACGGGACATCTTACGGGGCGACCGCGGGCCGTCGGCGACTACCGCAAACCCTCGCAGAACGTCTGGATGCGGCGCAGGCCTTCCAGCAGTTCATCGTCCGCGGTCGCGGTGCTGATGCGCAGGAACGGGCTCATGTGATAGGCCGCGCCGTGCACCGTGGCGACGTAGCTTTCCTCCAGCAGCGCCAGGCATACGTCTTCATCGGTGTTCAGCATCCGCCCGCCGGTCGTCGTCTTGCCCAGGCAGCCGGCGACGTTGGGAAACACGTAGAACGCACCCTCCGGCTTGTGGCAACTGATGCCCCGGGCCGCGTTCAGCATCGCGACCGCCAGATCGCGCCGCCGCCGGTAGGCCTCGATCTGCACGTCGACACCATCCTGTGGTCCGTTCAGTGCCGCCGTCGCAGCGGCTTGCCCCACGGTGGAGATGCCGGCGGTCGCCTGCCCCTGCATCACCGTCATCGCCTTGATCAGCGCCTTGGGACCGCCGGCGAAGCCAACCCGCCAGCCGGTCATGGCATAGGTCTTCGACACACCGGACACTGTCAACGTGCGGTCCTTCAGGTCCGGCGCGACCTGCGCGAACGTCGCGTGCTGGAAGCCCTCGAACACCAGATGCTCATACATGTCGTCCGACAGCACCCAGACATGCGGGTGCCGGCGCATCACCGCGGCGATCTCGGCGATCTCAGCGGCCGAACAGCAGGCCCCGGTTGGATTGTTCGGATTGTTCAGCATCAGCCATCGGGTGCGTGGCGTGATCGCCGCCTCGATATCCGCCGCGCGCGGCTTGAAACCGTTGTTCTGCGGGCAGCTCACCAGGACCGGCACGCCCTCGCACAGCTGGGTCATCTGGGCGTAGGCAATCCACGACGGCACCGGAATGATCACCTCGTCGCCGGGGTCAACGGTCGCCATGATGGCGTTGAACAGGCACTGCTTGCCGCCATTCGAGACGGTGATCTCGTCCAGCGCGTAGTCCAGGCCGGAATCCCGCTTGAACTTCCGCTGGATCGCTTCCTTCAGCACCCGCGTGCCGTCCTGCGGTGGGTATTTGGTGTCGCCATTCAGTGCCGCCTGATGCGCCGCCTCGATCGCGTGGCCCGGGCTGTCGAAGTTAGGCTCGCCGGTGGTCAGAGTAACCACCGGCTTGCCCGCGGCCCGCAGTTCGCGCGCCTTGATCGTCATCCGGACGCTGGCCGCCACCTCGACCCGGCTCAGCCGACGGGAAAATCCCGGCATCAATGCAGACCCTGGCAGAACCGTTGGATCCGGGTGCAGGCCTCTTGCAGTTCCGCCGTCGCGTTGGCGTAGCTGATGCGGATGTAGCCGGGGTAGCAGAACGCCGCGCCATGCACCGTGGCGACACCTTCCTCGGCCAGCAGGGTCAGCGCGAACACCTCGTCGTCCGCGATCGCCACGCCGCCCTTGCTGGTCTTGCCGATGCAGCCGTGGATCGAGGGATAGACATAGAACGCGCCGTCCGGCGTGCTGCAATTCATCCCCGGCGCCCGATTCAGCATCTCCACCACCAGGTCGCGCCGCTGTTCGAACACGCGGCGCATGTCCTCCACCGTGTCCTGCGGGCCCACCAGGGCCTCGACCGCCGCGGCCTGGGCGATGGAGTTGGGGTTGGACGTCGACTGGCTCTGCAACTTGTCCATCGCCTTGATCAACGCCACCGGACCGCCGGCGAAACCGATGCGCCAGCCGGTCATCGCATACGATTTGGACACGCCGTGCACGGTCAGGGTGCGGTCCTTCAGCCGCGGCTCGACCGCCACGATGGTGCCGGGCCTGAAGCCGCCATAGGCCAGCTTGTCATAGATATCGTCGGTCAGCACCCAGACATGCGGATGGCGCATCAGCACCTCGCAGATCGGCTTCAGGTCCTCGGCGCTGTAGCCCGCGCCGGTCGGGTTGCACGGATTGTTCAGCATGAACCAGCGGGTTTTGGCCGTGATCGCCGCTTCCAGATCCTCGGCCCGCAGCTTGAAGCCGTTGTTCTGGCCGCATGGGACCAGCACCGGCTTGCCATCCGCCAGCGTGACGATGTCGGGATAGCTGACCCAGCACGGGCTGGGGATGATCACCTCGTCGCCGGCGTTCAACGTGCCGACCATGGCGTTGAACAGCACCTGCTTCGCCCCGGTCGAGATGATGATCTCCTCCGGCTTGTAGTCGATGCCGCTGTCGCGGGCGAACTTGGCCGCCACCGCGCGGCGCAGCGCCTGCGTCCCCGACACGTCGGTATATTTCGTCTCCCCGGCCTCCAGCGCTCGGATCGCCGCGTCCTTGATGTTGCGCGGCGTATCGAAGTCCGGCTCGCCCTGCGACAGGCTGATCACGTTCTTTCCCTCGGCGATCATGCGCCGCGCCACGGTCGAAATCGCGATGGTCAGGCTGGGCTGGATGCGGTCGAGCCGTTCAGCGGTGAGAGACATGGTGGGGGTTCCCGGTAACGGAATAGCGGCGGACCCTACTAGCGAGAGTAAGGTGGATCAACCGGGACGGCAGGAGGCATTTAAACCGAGTCGAGCCAAGGCGGAATCCAGCGCAAGTCACCACCACGCTCGACGCGGTTGACACTTGCACCGTGGCGGGGCTATCGCCGTCCTGGCAGCATTGAGCGCGCCCCGTGTCCCTGACCCGATCCAGTTCGCGAACCACGCTCGATCCGCGCCCATCGGCTCATGTGGATGGGCGCGCGCCGGCAGCCGAGATGGCGCACGGGTATTATTCGGCTCTCTCCAGCCCCATCGTCCTTGCCGGCAAGACGCTCCGGAATCGCGTGATCCATGCCTCCATGACCACGATCCTGTCGGATCAGGGCAAGGTCACCCCGCAGCTCATCCAATACCATGCGAATCGGGCGCGCGGAGGTGCGGCACTGACGGTCACGGAACCGCTGGCGATGGCCCCGCACCAGGCCGCCCAGCCGAGGGTTCAGATTTTCAACGACAGTGACCTCAACGGCCTGAAGGGCTGGGCCGAGGCGGTCGAAGCGCAGGATTGCCGATTGCTCGGTCAGGTTCAGGATGGCGGACGTGGGCACCATGCGGCCGGCCGCAATCAAGGGGCGATCGGTGCCTCGGCGCTGCCTGATGATCTCAGTTGGACCATGCCGCGCCCGCTCACCACCGATGAGGTCGCTCGGCTGATCGATGATTTCGCGGGCTCCTCGGCCCGCCTGCGGCGTTGCGGCTTCAGCGGGGTCGAGATCTCGGCGGCCCATGGGCATTTGTTTCATCAGTTCCTTTCGCCCTGGGCGAACGACCGGACCGATGCCTATGGCGGGGACTGGGACGGACGCGTCCGGCTGCTGGCCGAGCTGGTCGCGGCGATCCGTGACGTGTGCGGACGGGACTTCATCATCGGGCTCAAGCTTCCCGGCGATGATGGGGTTCCGAATAGCATCGGACCGGCCGAGGCTGCCATCATCGCCTCCCGCCTCACCGCCTCTAAAAAGGTGGATTACGTCTGCTTCGCCCAAGGCGCGCATGCGCAATCGCTGGAGATGCATGTTCCGGACCGCTACGGTCCGCACCTCGCCTACATGCCGCTGATCCGCGAACTGGGTCGATCGGTCAACGGCGTGCCCGTGGTCGCGTTGGGGCGGATCACCGATCCGGCCGAGGCGGACGCCATCGTCGCACGCGGCGAAGCCGAGTTGATCGGGCTCGGCCGCGCTCTGGTCGCTGATCCGGCCTGGCTTGCCAAAGCCGTGCGAGGGCGTGCCCACGCGATCCGCTATTGCCTGTCCTGCAATACGTGCTGGGCGACGATCGTGCGCCATCGCCCGATCGCCTGTGTCAACAATCCACGGGTCGCGAGGCCCGACGAGGTCGATTTCTGGCCGCCGCCCGCTTCGGTCAAACGGCGGATCGCCGTGGTCGGCGCTGGTGTCGCCGGGATGGAGGCTGCCTGGGTGGCCGCCGCGCGCGGCCATGACGTGACGCTGTTCGGCCGCTCGAACGAGATCGGCGGACAGGCGCGTCTGCGAGCGCTGTTGCCGGGCGGGGAGACGATTACCAGCATCTACGACTACCAGCGTGCGGCGGCCGAGAAGGCCGGCGTTCATTTCGTGCTGGGTAATCCCGCATCGGCGGGCGATGTCCTCGCCGCGCGGCCGGAGGTGGTCGTCCTGGCGACAGGCGCCACCATGCTGCCACCATCGTGGCTGCCGCCGGAGGTGCGCGATACTGGCCTGGTTCCCGATCTGCGCCTCGCGGTCGCGCAGCTTGCGACGCGCAAGGCGAAGCAGGACGGGACCGCCGTGCTGTTCGATATGGACCACACCGAAGGCACCTACGCCGCAGCGGAATTCCTTCGTACGCTATTCGAGCGCGTGGTGATCATCACTCCACGCGACACCATCGCGACGGATGTCGCCCTTGTGACCCGTCAAGGCATCCTGCGCCGGCTGACCGAACAGCGAATCGAGACCGTGGTGCTGGCCGTCCCGCACTGGAGCGAGTCTGTCGAAGCGGGCCGACTTGAATACCACACGATTTATGGCACGCGGGGCGGCGTGATCGACGACCTCGCACTGCTGACCTATGCCACTCCACGCGCCCCCGCCGTTTCCCTGCTCGAACCGTTCTGCGCCGCCGGGATCGATGTGCGCGCCGTCGGCGACTGCTGGTCCCCGGAGGATTTGCTCGAAGCGACCGCTTCGGGACATTTCACGGGCAATGCGGTCTGACCTGGCAATGCGGCTCATCCGACCGCCGCGATTGCCGCTGACTCGTCGCCCAGAACCGGGTCACCACTCCCGACCAGCACCAGGAGTAGGGTCAGGCACACCAGAAGAACGGCGGCGTCGATCAGGAAGGCCCAGACGTAGCCGCCGGTGACGGCGACGATCCAACCCGTGAGAACAGGTGAAATGAAGGCCCCGGTGATGCCCGCGAAGTTCATCGCGCCGCAGATACCGGAGGCGCGGCTGGGCGAAATGAAGACGGCGAGCGTCCAGAATGTCCCGAGCGCCAGGCCGCCGCCGCCGATGGCGACCGACAGCCACACGGTCACCCATGTCAGGTTGAAGTTCACCACGGTCAGGCACATCGAACCCGCCGCGATGATAAAGCCGGTGCCGATGATGAATTTGTGGGCCAGCCCGCGCCGCATGCCGCGAGAGATCATGGCGTCCACGAGTGTCCCACCGAGGACACACGCCACGAACCCGAGCAGCGGGGGAAGCGCCGACAGAGACCCGGCGTGAAAGACGCTGACGTGGAATTTCGTGACCAGCAGGCTGGGAACCCACAGCACGACCATGAAGTAGGTGTAAGGAAGCGCGAAGTAGGCGAGAATTAATCCCCAGGTCGTACGGTCGCGAAGCGCGGCCTGCATCGGCAGGGTCTCGGTCTGCTCGCCTCGGCTGTCGGTGATATAGGCCAGTTCCGAACTACTGATCCGGGGATGCTGTTCCGGCCGGTCCGTCACAAGCAGGAGCCAGGCCGCGGCCCATACCAGGCCTATGACGCCAAAGACCCAGAATACGCTCTGCCAGCCAGTACGGCTCACCAGCAATGCGGCGATCGGCGAGAAGATGGCCGGCCCGAGTTGACTGGCGCCGATGTTGAGAGAGATCGCGCGCCCGCGCTCGTGCAGCGGCAACCAGCGCCCGAGAAGGCCGGTGGTGGCGGGGGCGAACGGCCCCTCACCGAGGCCGACAAGCGCCCGAATGACGATCATCAGGAGCGGAATGACGCCTAATGCGGTCAGCCCCGTGAACACCGACCACCACACCGCGCCCCAACCCGCGACGAGCTTTGGCCAGAAATCTCCCAGGCGTCCGCCGGGAATCTGCATCACCCAGTAGCCGAAGGTAAAGGCGGAGAAGATCGTTCCAATGAGAACCGGGCCCCAATGGAAGAGCCGGGCGATCTCGGGCGCGGCCACGCCGATGTTGGCGCGATCGCCCCAGAGAATGAGGTTTCCGATGAAGGCCAGGAACACCACGCCGTGGCGAAGATGCCCTGGACGATGCCGATCGCCTGGCACGCTGTCGCGAGATCGAGTGTCCATCGGCGCTTCTCTTCGAGCAAGAAGACCGAACTTTGTGACGAAACGCGCGCGCTGCATAGTCTTGCTGCATTGTTCACAGGGTGCGGTTGCATCCGAACTACACTCTTCTGAATGCATGCCCGATCCATGAAATACCCTTTTCAGGAGGTCCATGGAACCGGATACTTCACGAGTTGCAAAACCCGCAAAGACCGGTCAGTAACCACACCTGTCCCTGCTGGTCTTGCCCGCTGGCCGCCGTCGCCGCAGACTGACGTGGCTTCAACAAAGGGGAAGCAATCATGATCTACGAACTGCGAATCTACGAGTGCGTGCCCGGCCGCCTGCCAGACCTGAACAAACGCTTCGACACCATCACGCTGAAGATCTGGGAGCGGCACGGCATCAGGCAGGCCGGCTTCTGGACCACGCTGATCGGCGAGTCCAACATGACCCTGTATTATATGCTGGCCTGGGAATCGCTCGCCGACCGCGAAAAGAAGTGGAACGCCTTCCAGGCCGACCCGGAGTGGCATTCCGCCCGCGCCGAGACCGAAAAGAACGGCCCTATCGTCGCCAAGGTGACGAATTACATCCTCGGCCCGACCCCGTACTCCTCCGTCAAGTAGTCGGTAAAGCTGGCGTTTTACGATGTGTCATGGCCGGGCGAGCGCGTGTTGGCCCGGCCCCCTGACTCTACGGGCATTGACATCGCAAGTCGTGGACGGCCGGCGCAGGACTGGCCATGACACGAAATGTAACGCCCGTGCCTCCTGCTGACAAAGGCGTGTGGGCGCTATCCGCACTATGCACCGATGAACCACCCCGGGTTTGCCGGAGGCTGATTTGATCAAATCAAGCAGGTGGCATCATACGCCCGAACATGGAGCACGTGCATGCCCGCCATCGACGGTAATCGGCTTCTCCGCGACCTCTACGCGGCGCGTGAGATCGGAAAATACAGGACCGGCGTGCATCGGCCGACATTCTCCCCGCAGGACGTCGAGGCCCGCCACTGGCTCGTTGGCCGGCTAACCGAGGCCGGGCTGGACGCCTCGATCGACGGGATCGGCAACGTCTTCGGCCGCGACCCAAGGCCCGGCCGAAAGCTGCTGACCGGCAGTCACATGGAAACCCAGAACCACGCCGGCTGGTTGGACGGCGTGCTGGGGGTGCTCTACGGCCTGGAGACCGCCCGCACGCTTGGCCAGGGGGTCGACGTCGCCGCCTGGGCGGACGAGGAAGGTCATTTCGGGTCATTTCTCGGCAGCCGATCGTTCTGCGGCCTGCTCGGCGAGCCGGAGATCGACGGCTGCGCCAACCGCGAGACCGGCACCTCGTTGCGCGATGCCCTGCGTCAGGCGGGCTTCTCCGGCCGGCCACGGCAACAGATCGAGACCGCACGCTACCGCGGCTATGTCGAAGCCCACATCGAGCAGGGCCGCGAACTGGAAGACCACCATCTGCGCATCGGCATCGTGACCGCGATCGTCGGCAGCCACCGGTTCCGCATCCTGTTCAAAGGCCAGCAGAACCACGCCGGCACGACCCGCATGGCGATCCGCAAGGATGCCGGCGTCGCCCTGGTCAAGCTGGCGTCCGCCATCGAGGAAAGGTTTCCCCGGATCGCCGGGCCGCGCACCGTCTGGACGGTGGGCGACATCAGCATCGACCCGGGCGCACCCAGCATCGTGCCGGGTGCGGCCGAACTCGTGTTCCAGTTCCGCGACACCGATCCGGTGGTACTGGACGCGCTGGACGCCGCGCTGAGCGAACTGCTGGCCGAGGCCGCGCAAGGTCCGTGCGAGGTCACCGTCGCCCACCGAAGCACCACCGCGCCCAGCGCCATGGATGCCGGCCTGCGCGACGCGCTGACCGCCGCCGCGCAACGGCATGCGCCCGGCCAACACCAGTCGATGCCGTCCGGTGCCGGCCACGACGCGCAAATCCTGTCACAGGTGCTGCCGGCGGCGATGCTGTTTGTCCCCAGCATCGGCGGCATCAGTCACCACTACGCGGAAAACACCCGCGACGAGGACATCGTCCTGGGCTGCCAGGTGTTCGCAGACGCCGCGGCGACAGCGCTCGCCAAGGCGTAGGACAGGCCGGGCTCTGCCCGGACCCGCAAAAGGGGCGACGCCCCCTATGATCCCAGTCATTTAAGGGATCGGAGAGAGGAGGCGACACGTGTGTTGCGCGCCTACGCACGCCCCCCTCACCCCATGCCTTATTCCCGGGGTCCCAAGGGCCGCCGGCCCTTGGTGGGGTTCGGGGCAAAGCCCCGACTCTTGCCTCTCCGCGGCGACAATGTTAGTGCCGCGCGACTTTCTCAGGGGCGAGGGCATGGCATCGACGTACGAGACCGTGGCGGGGATCATCTCCGACACCTGCGATATCGAACCGGACAAGATCACGCCGGAGAGCCATGCGATCAACGACCTCGGCATCGACAGCCTGGACTTCCTGGATGTGGCTTTCGCCATCGACAAGGCGTTCGGCATCAAGATGCCGCTGGAGCAGTGGACCCAGGACGTGAACGCCGGAACAGTGACGACCGACGAGTATTTCGTGCTAAAGAACCTCTGCGCCAACATCGACAAGCTGGTTGCGGCGAAGGCCGCTTGAACCGAAATCGCGAACACAATGGCAGCATGATGCAACGGTGATCTGATGCGCCTGGAATACTTCCAGATGGTCGATCGGATCACGTCGCTGGATGTTCCCGGCGGCCGCATCACCACGGCGTGCCAGGTGCCTGAACAGTCCCCGGTGTTCGAGGGCCATTTTCCCGGCTATCCGATCCTGCCCGGCGTGCTGATGATCGAGACCATGGCGCAGACCGGCGGCTGGCTGCTCCTGGCCACCCTCCGCTGCACCCGCATGCCGTTCCTGATGCAGGTCGAGAAAGCCAAGATGCGGAGTTTCGTCAGCCCCGGTCAGCTTCTGGAAGCCACCGCCGCCCTGCTGCACGATGGCTCCGGCTACGCGGTGATCAAGGCCAGTATCACGGCAGGCGGGAAGCAGGTGACCGAGGCCGAGATCCGCTATGGCGTGGTCCCCTTCCCGAACCAGACACTACGAGAAGCCATGTTGGCGAATGGCCGCCGCGTCGGACTGCCAGCGGAACTGCAAGCCCCAGCGGAACCGCCAGCGGAACCGCCCGAGCGACCGGCTGGGCTGAACAAGGACGGCGTGAATGACGAATGACCGTGATGCCCTGATCACCGGTATCGGCATCGTCTCCTGCCTCGGCGCCGGCGTGGCGGCCCATTGGGACGCTTTGAACGACTTCGTCCCGGTGCTGGACACAACCAGCTTCGCGCCGTTCGCGGTGCACCCCATGGCACCGCTGGACCTCGACCGACAGATCCCCAAACGCGGTGATCAGCGGCAGATGGAACCCTGGCAGCGCATCGGCGTATTCGCCGCCGGCCTGGCACTCGACTCCGCCGGGGTCAAGGGAAAAACCGAGCTGCTGTCGCGCATGGGCATGATCGTCGCGGCCGGCGGCGGCGAGCGGGATTACGCCGTCGATGCCGCGATCCTGTCCGGCTATTCGAAGGCGGCGAACCCCGGCGCCTACATGAACGAGCATCTGCTGGGCGATCTGCGCCCGACCTTGTTCCTGGCCCAGCTGTCCAACCTGCTGGCCGGCAACATCTCCATCGTGCACGGCGTCATCGGATCATCCCGCACCTTCATGGGCGAGGAAGCCTGTGGCGCCGACGCGGTGCGCATCGCCTGCGCCCGGATCGCCGCGGGCCAGGGCGACATCATGCTGGTCGGCGGCTCCTACAACGCGCAGCGGCCGGACGTGCTGCTGCACCACGAACTGGCGGGGCTGCTGCGGCGGGCACCGTTCGAGGCGATCTGGGCGCGCCAGGCCACCGGCGGCGGCCTGGTGCTGGGGTCCGCGGGCTGCTTCCTGGTGATCGAAAGCCGCGCCCACGCCACCGCCCGCGGGGCCGCCGCCTACGCCCACATCGCCGCGGTGCGCACCGACCGGTGCCGCCGCAAGCCGAACGAGGCAACCGCGAACGCCAAGGCGCAGTTCCAGACGATGGCGGCGCATTACCATCCGGCGGCGGCGGCGGTGATATCCGGCGCCTCGGGCGTCGCCGAACCGACCCAGGAAGAGAGCGCTTTCCTGGCCGATCTGGGCCTGCCGGTGCGGGCGACCGCGACCGCGCTGGGACATTCGCTGGAACCCTCCTTTCCGGCCAGTCTGGCCATCGCCGCCCTGGCCGTGCAGCGCGGCTCCCTGTTTCCGCCGCTGGAAGCCGCTGAAAAGCCGATGACAGGGACGCTGCGCCAGGCGCTGGTGACGTCGTGGGGTCATTGGCGCGGCGAATCGCTTGCCATGGTCACCGCGGCCTGAGGAAGACCAATGCCAGAAGACGCCAATCAGCCGGACCGCTCCATCGTCGTCGTCACCGGCATGGGTGTGCTGACCTCGCTGGGTCAGGGTCAGGCGGACAACTGGAAGGCCCTGACCAGCGGCGTGTCCGGGATCCGCCGCATCTCCCGCTTCCCGATCGAGGGGCTGCGCACCACGATCGCCGGCACCATCGATTTCGTTTCTATTCCAGAGCCCTCGGCCCCTGCCCTGGCGCAGCGTCTGGCCGAACTGGTGATCGAGGAGGCCATCGGCGAGGCCGCCATCGGCCAACCCGGCGATTTTCCCGGACCGCTGTTTCTCGCGGTGCCCCCGGTCGAGCTGGAGTGGACGCAGCGCCTCACGCTGGCCGCCGCCTCCGGTGCCAACGACACCGTGGGCTACGACGACCTGCTGCGCGTCGCCGGCTCCGGCCGGTTCAAGCCGTTTTACCAGCGGTTCAACTTTGGTTCCATGGGCGAAGAGCTGGCGGACCGCTTCGGCACCAAGGGCTCGCCGGTCGCGACCTCGACGGCCTGCGCATCCGGCGGCACCGCGATCCAGCTTGGCGTCGAGGCGATCCGCCGCGGCGAGGCCGACGCCGCGCTGGTTGTCGGCACCGATGCCTCGGTCAATCCGGAAAGCCTGATCCGGTTCTCGCTGCTGTCTGCGTTGTCGACAAGAAACGATCCGCCGGCGGCCGCCTCCCGCCCGTTCAGCAAGGACCGCGAAGGGTTCGTGATGGCCGAGGGCGCCGGCGCGCTGGTGCTGGAAAGCCTCGCCAGCGCCCGCGCCCGCGGTGCCACCGTGCTCGGTGTCGTGGAAGGCTGCGGCGAGGTCGCCGATGGGTTTCACCGCACCCGGTCCTCGCCGGACGGCAAGCCGATCATCGCCTGCATGCGCAATGCCCTGGCGGATGCCGGTCTGCGGCCCGACGCGATCGGCTACATCAACGCGCACGGCACCGGCACGCCCGAGAACGACAGGATGGAGTGGATCGGGGTCTCCGCGGTGTTCGGCGACCGCGCCGGATCGATCCCGATGTCGTCGAACAAGTCGATGATCGGACACAGCCTGACCGCGGCCGGCGCGGTGGAGGCGATCTTCACCCTGCTGGCCATCCGCGACGGGCTACTGCCGCCCACGATCAACTATGAGCTTCCGGATCCGGCGCTGCCGGTGGACTGCGTGCCCAACGTCGCGCGACGTGCCAACGTGCGACACGCGATCTCGAACTCGTTCGGGTTCGGCGGGCAGAACGTGTGCCTGGTGCTGGGGGCGGCTGAGTAGCTGCCTATTCGTTACTTTATAGTATTACAATGACCACCGGGTGAGGCATTGCATCCCACGCCGGCAACGTGGTCGACCTCGTCTTGGGACAGCCGGCATCCTGATTTATGTCGATCATCAGGGGCAACCGCGCGATCCAACCTGGGTGGGGCATGAAGGTACTCACCCTTGGCACGATAGCCCAGTTCGCCATAAAGCAAGATTCTGAAGAGGCCCGATATGGGAACGCCCGCAGCCGGCGGCAAACTTGACGTAATGCACATTGTCGGGTGTTCGGGGGTGTTCGGTTACCCACGCTGTCCTTGCTCGCTTATAGAGAACCAGCCAACGTGAGCAATCCGAGGGCGAGGGGCTGATAAGTGGCAAATAAATCTAGGGGTTTGGGGTCAATCCTTTGGGGAATTCTCACGGAGGGTAAGAAACCCCCGCGCTACACAATCCGCTCGAATGGAAGCGGGACGCCGAGGATCACAACCCGTGAAAAGGTAGGGAATTCAACGGTCACGTGGACGACCGGCGGTGGGAAAAAATCGAGGCGCACGACTACCACGCGGGTCGGCAATCGAACTTACACTGACACCAAAACCTAGCAATGGTGTTTCCACAACACGGATTATCGGGCGTTCACGCCGTCACCGTGCGCCTGCCGGTGCAGGCGCTTCAGGCTCGAAGCTAATCCGTAGACGGGTTCCGGTTGCCTTGGCGAAACGTTCAAGGGTCCGGCCTGATGGCATGACCTTCCCGCTTTCCATTCGCGCAACGGCGCTCTGTGAGGTGTCCATGCGCTCGGCAAGCTGCTCCTGCGTCAAACCGGCATGGGCGCGGGCGTCGATCAGGGCACGGGCCAGCTCAAATTCAGCGGCAAGCGCGTCGTATTCCTGCCGATATTCAGGGTCTTTGATCCACTCCGAGTGCAAGTCCTTGATGCGTGTCATGTGACCTCCCTTGCGCGTTCGCGGGCCAGCGCAAGCTCGCGGGCTGGCGTCTTCTGCGTCTTCTTCACAAATACCCGGACGATGACGACGCGCCTGCCTGTGGCGGTCAGGTAGATCGCACGGGAAATGCCGCTCGCGGCCTTGACGCGGATTTCCCAAAGCTTGCCGTCCAGATGCTTCACCGTGTCATGTGGAAGGCGCTCAAACCCTACGGCCTCGATCAACTCCGAGATGCGGACCAGCTTGGCTCGCATGTCCTTCGGCAACACGGCAATCTCGGCGTCCACGGCGGCGTTCAGCGTCTCCACAATCCACATTAGAAGAATATATCAGAATTAAGATATTTGTCCAGTATGGCATTGCGCGGCTAAAGATTACGATGGCCTCGATTGTTGTCGGGCACATTGTTATGTGAAGGCCCGTCAACAACAGGATACCCGTCAATATGCCGACGATCAAAACCACCGTGGACGATGCCGTTTACGCCGACCTTGTAGCGCAGCGGAAGGCCGAAGGCCTTCCGAGTGTCTCGGCACTGTTCTTGAAAAAGTGCGACGCGCTTACGGATCAGAAGGAGGCAGCCGAGATTGTGAAACGCGCGGTTTCGCAGGCGACCAAGAGAGCCGGCAAGCCGCAGTATAAGCTCAAGGAGCTGTTTCCCAAGCTGCACTGGGAAAAGTTCTCCAAACCTTCTCGCCTCCTCGCAGGAAAAATGTTCAATGCGAAGGTCAACGGAACGTACATTGGTATTGTTGCTCTTCAAAAATCCAGTTCAAATCATCAGTTTTATAAAACTCTCTAGGTAGCCAGACCGGATTTGACCCCTGAGGCTGCCAAACGGCGGCTTCAGGAAGCCGGTCCTCGGTCCGGGCGGCGTCCAAACCGTGACTATGCGCCGCCCTTCGTTCCCATAAAGCGGCCAATCCAATCAACTCGGGCCGCCAGCCATCTGCAGCCTGAAAATAGCACCAAGGCCAAGCCGGCAGCGAAAACGTTCCCGCCAACCCCTCGAATAAAATTCGCCCAGCCCGATAGCGAAGACGTTTCCACAAGCCCAAGTGACAGCGAAGAAGCCCAGCAGGCTCAACAGCCAACCTATAATCAGCAGGCAGCAACCGAACGCTAAGGAGCCCTCGACCAAATTTTTCGTCCAGCCAACGGTCTCGAATTTGTCTGAGGTAACGGTGGTATCGGCAAGATTGCCGGCAAATTGCCCAGGGCTTTCTGGATCGGGCGCGCTCATCGTGGCCACTGTCGGTTCATTTCGGGCAGGGGTAACTCGATCAGGCTGCGCTGCAAAGATTTGCCTTGCCTAGAATCGGCCCGTACCCGCAGACTGTATAAATTCGCGTTCGATATTCGCAAGATGGCGGAAGCCCAACCGCTGCCGGAATATAGCCTTCGCATCGATAAGGATGGCAAGCATGAAATGGTCTGGCTCTACCGCGACCATCTACAGCCCCGCCGCATGCCGCGTGGCCTGACACGGCTGGCTATTGAAGGCGTCTAGTATAGCGATTCCATGAAAGCGACCCTTTATGGGGGATTCCCTTCGCGCCGCGATATCGTGTAGTTAGGCCGTCGAACCTAAAGACGATGGCTGGGCATCATGGCAGCACCGCGGCGCGTCATCGATATCTCGATTGAAGAAGACGACCTGGCACGGCTGCAAGCGATCGCGCGATCTCGGACCGAACCGGCGAGTTGGGTCGAGCGAGCCCGTATCCTTCTAGCCTATCGCACCAATCCGTCGGCGCACGCGGTTGGCGAGGCCATCGGCGTGACCCATCAGACGGTGCTGCGGTGCCTGCGCCGGGCAGTGCGGTTTGGCGTGATGGCCGCGCTCGACGACAGTCCACGCCCAGGCAAGACGCCGGAGATCACGGCGGACGCCCGCGCGTGGCTGGTATCGCTGGCCTGCCAGAAGGCCAAAGATCTGGGCTATCCGCATGAGCTTTGGACCACCCGGCTGTTGGCGCGCCATGTGCGTGCGCACGCGGCGGCTGCCGGACATCGGTGCATGACCCGCGTCGTGCAGGGGACAGTCTGCAAGATCCTGGCGCGCGATGACGTCAAGCCGCACAAGGTGCGTTACTACTTGGAACGACGTGACGAAGCGTTCGAGACGAAAATGGCCGAGGTACTCTGCGTCTATCGCGAGGTCGCTGTTCTGCGCGCCGCAGAGACGAATGCGAGCAACGTCGCGATCATCTCCTATGACGAGAAGCCGGGCATCCAGGCGATCGGCAACACCGCAGCTGACTTGCCGCCAAAGCCCGGGGTTCATGCGTCCTTCGCACGCGACCATGAATACAAACGTCACGGCACGCTGAGCCTGCTGGCCGGGATCGATCTGCTGACCGGCAAGGTGCATGCCTGTGTCGAGGAACGCCATCGGTCACGGGAATTCGTCGGCTTCCTCAAGCGGCTCGATGACGCTTATCCGACCGGCACAGGCATCAAACTGATCCTCGACAACCATTCGGCCCACATCTCGAAAGAGACCAAAGCTTGGCTCGACACGCGGCCCGAGGGCCGCTTCTGCTTCGTGTTCACGCCAAAGCACGCGTCATGGCTCAATCTCGTCGAGGGCTTCTTCTCGAAGATGGCGCGCTCGATGCTCCGCCACATGCGCGTCGCATCGAAGGCTGAACTCAAGACACGCATCCTCGCCTATCTTGAGGACATCAACACTGACCCGGTCGTTCACACCTGGACCTACAAGATCGGTGAGGCCGCGTGATAGGAGTCGCTTCATGGAAACGCGATACTAGGGCGTGAAATCCCGCCCGATGCTTCGCCCCTGTTCCCGCGTCTGCTCGCGCTGGAACGCTTGCCCGGCTGGCTGCCGCGCTGCCCGTTCCGCCTGGTGCTGCTTCCGCAATGAGGATTATCGCCGTTTGCGCGAGGGATCGTCACCGCATGGCCGCGACGCCTTACCGGCGCGGGTCGCCTTTTGCGACTAGAGCGCGGTCAGGCGGTGCCTGACGCGCCAGAGGACAGAGCAGGCGGCGAAGGCGGCGCAGACGGAGACGATCACCGCCGCCCACAATGCCCTGATTTCGTACTGCTGCTCCTGCATGGCGGCGATGATGGGGGAAATCAGCGAGACATAGTTCATCGACTTCATGCCGGTGGAATCGGTCTGCACGAGGTTGGGATAAAGCGGTTCCACATCCTGGGCGATCAGCCCCAGTTCCGTGCGCTGCTTCGGGTCGTTCTTCATGATGAAGGACACGGGCGCCAGCTGCATGATCCTGTGAAGTTGTCCGGCGGGCAGGACCTGGATGGCCAGCTTGGCGCGGCGGTCGGACACATCGGCCAGGCTGCCGGAATAGTGGATATCGCCCACCACATCGAGCGCGGCGGCGGGGCTGGCGGTGCCGATGCCGACATTGTCGCTGCTCTGGAAATTAATAACCCCGGACCATGTCGAGCCATTGCAGGACATGCCGTTGACGACGCCAGCATTTTCCGGTGCTCCGGCCATCCACCATGCGCTTGTGGGGACGCCTGAACAGGAGTCCCCAGGCACGGTTTCAGCGGCCTGCGCGGCAAGAGGAAGGCAGCATAAAATGAAAATTGCAAATACAATACGCCGCACTGAAACCCTTCCCTTTTGGTCATTCTACCATAGCGGCAATTTACCATAAGTTAAAGCGGCTGTGGCTGGCGGTTTTGCTTGGTTTTGAACTTTCACCCCTTCTGGCAGCGCGGCGATGCGGGCGGACAATTGCCTTGCGGTTCACGCGAAAGGGAGATCTTACGAGTGGCGCAGTGAATTTATTTTCGCCCTTTTAAGGCTGTTTTTTTGCGAAGTGGCCCTGTTTTGAGCGTCAGTTAGTTGGTCGTGACGGCACTCCTTGGATGGATATCACCTTGGAGGTTTGACCATGACTACGCCGCAGATCATTACGCTTCTGATTGCTGCCCTCTATGTTCTGCACGTCCTTGCTGAGATTTGGCACTGGTGATGTGATCACTCAAAAGGGGACCCTTACGAGCGGTCGCGACCGGCTTCCTAAGCCCTTGATCTGAATGGCGCCGGATCGCTCAAAGGGCCGCGCTCAACATCGTTCCCTGCCCCAAGATATCAGTGTCCAGGCGTCAACCATCTGCGGATGCTGCGCTCGTGGATGACGGCGATAATCAGCACGCCGTAGGGCTGCTCATCATAAAAAATTACATGCCGCCCGTGTTCATGACGGCGAGCGCCTGGGGCAAAATCATCGGCCCTGCGACCCATGTGCGGCGTGTCGGCTAGAAGCTGGAAGCAATGGATCATGCCTTGCCGGTATTGCTCGGCCTGCGCCTGTCCGAAGGTCTCAAAACCGTAAATGAAGGCGTCCAGCAAATCGTCTTCGGCGTCTTTCGCGAGCCGGTATTCAGTCATCGAGCAACCCGCGAGCGCGAGCGATAGCCTGCGCCTCGGCAAAGATATCATCGACGCCGCGGCTCCCTTCGCCGCTGTCTCGGGATGCCGCCAGCTTCTGCCGCAACGCATCCAGGGTCAGTTCCTGTTCACGGCGGGCACGGTCGCGGCGGACAAGGTCGCGGACATAATCGCTCGTACTGGCGTAGTCGCCCTGACTGATTTGCGCCTCGATCCAGTCTTTCATGGGATCGGGCAGGGATACGGTCATGGTCGCCATGCTGGGAACTCCTGTTTCCCTCCATGCTACCAAATATAGGAAAAATTCACAAATGTTCTTATTGCCTGGACCTGTCCGGTTCCTGCTGGCGCTCAAGAGGTAAGTCCGGCGATCCTGCGCAACACGGCTGGATCGCCGCGAAAGAGGCGTTCGCTGGCCTCTAGCTAGCGCCACATCAGCGTTCAGTTCATGTTCCAAGATGGGCAATGGTGGTAATCCCGACATTGTAGCTTTTCGCCGGCTCCTTCAGCGTCGCTCCTTTCTGTCGCCGCTGCCGTGCCTCTGCCTGCTGCTGGACGGTCAGGGCGGACGATCGGCCCATGTGCTGCCCTCGCGCCGTGGCGCGGCTCCTGCCCTCTGCGGTGCGCGTCCTGGATAAGGTCGCGCTCTACGTCCGCCAGCCCGCCAAGGATGGCCAGCATCAATCGCCCGGTGCTGGTGGAGGTGTCGGCCCATGGCTCTGCCAGTGACTCGAATTGCCCGTCCGCGTCGGTGATGGCCTTGACGATGGCGAACAAGTCAAATGTCGAGCGGGCCAGCCGGTCAATGCGGGTGACTGTCACCACGTCGCCAGGCTGAATGGCTTTCAGCATCCGGACTCGCTGGGATATTGTTTAGTTTTAGGCATTGCCCACAACCTCCACCAGATGTCCCGCAGCCAAGACCTTGGCGAGCGCCGCATCGTCATAATTCAACGATCCGGCAACCTACGCGCCACCGCCCCTGCCGCGCGGGTCAGGCCAGAGCGGCCCATCAATCAAGCAGAACCCGCCAGTTGCCGATGTCGGATGGCAGCCCCCACACCAGCGTGGTGCTGCCCCGTGGTTCGATCCACCGCCGGTCGCCACCCGCCGGCACCGCCCCCGCGCGGCGGACCGCCAGCCGGAACGCGCCCGGGCCGGGGCACCCAAGCGTCGTCCAGCGCGCATAGGCACCTGCCAGCCTGGTCGCCGCCGTACGGTCGCCATGGCTCACGATTTCGCCCGCCTGCCACAGCGCCACGGACCCGCTGACGCGGTCCGTCAACCCGAACCCAGGCACCGGCAGGCCCACCTCCCTGCTGTGCGCGAGGCTCACGAAACCCGGCTCCGTTCGACCCAGGAAGGCCCGGAACTGCGCCGCGATCGACGCCCGACCACTGTCCCCAGGCAGGCCCAAGGGCAAACCGAACCGCTCGGTCGCAGCGCCACGGGGCAAGCCATGCGGTGCCGGGTCGACGCGATCCTGGCCGGCGCCCAGCAACGGCACGAACCAGCCCGGAACGGCTTTTTCCGCCACCAGGGCGTCGTCCTGCCGGCGCAGCAATGTCACGGCGCAGCCGTCGCCGCTGCGCAGCTCGATCGGCACCAGGACAAGGCCACCGTCCGCGACCTGCTCCAGCAGCGGCGCCGGCACATCCCAGGTCGCCGCCGTGATGATGGCGCGGTCATACGGCGCACCAGCCGCGTTTCCCCGGGTTCCATCACCGGTGACGATCTGCACGTTGCCGATATCCAGTGCCGCCAGGTCGGCCCGGCTCTGCGCGGCCAGCGCCGGGATCAGCTCGACGCCGACGACGCGCCCGGCCGGCCCGACCAGCCGCGCCATGACCGCCGCCAGCCAGCCGGAGCCGGAGCCGATCTCCAGCACGCTCTGGCCCGGTTCCAGTGCCAGCAGGTGCAGCAGATACAGGATGTAGCTTGGCTGCGAGTTCGACGACGGCAGTGGCTCCCCCGCGGCGTCGACATGGCGCATCACCGCGTCGCTGTAGATGACCTCCAGGTCTTGCGCGGGATCGGCGTCGCTGTCGCGCAACGGACCATCGGCGACGCGGAAGCGGTGCACGAACCGATGCCGGGGGGTCGCCGCCACGGCCGCTCGAAATCCCGGTGGTAGCCCCTCTGGCACCCCGTGGCCCCGAAAATCCGCGTCCAGCATGTCGAGGAAGCGCGCCTGATGTGATGCGGCTTGCGAGTCGGACAGGGGCATCGTCATCTCCTTTGTCGGTCACACAGCGGCCGGCGGACGGCAGCGGACTGTCCTCTCCTGCGACGACCCGCGCCCGCAACGGCCGGCGCATGACGCGCTGATCAAGCCGGCTCCCCACCGGCGACGCAAGGATGCGCGACCCGAATGCGAGGGGCCTGCGGCAGACCGACGATCCGAAGTGGGCCGGACGCAAAGGCACCTGACGCAAAGACACCTGACGCAGAGACACCTGACGCAAAGGCAAAAGCACCGGCTGTCGTCCGCCCACCTCGTTTCACGCCGCTGCAAGGCATAGATACCTGGGAACCCGACGGATTGAACTTGCGTCTTCGTGACCATCCGATCCAACCAGGTGCGATCGGACACCACGGCTGTCACCCATCAGGCAGGTGCCGGCACATTCGCTAAAGTCCCGCTTTGGCCACGCGGCCGCAAAGGCTACTCATTGCCCCGCCTGATCGACCGGCCGGGCGTAACGGAGACCGATTGTGGATCACATGACGCCTATGCTTGACCCGGCGAAGTTTCGCGACCCCAGGCTGACCGCGCAGGGACAACCCCGAGCGACGGTGGCGCTCCGGGGGCTGGAGACCTTGTGGTTCAACACCGGCACGCTGTGCAACCTGACCTGCCGCAACTGCTACATCGAATCGTCGCCGCGCAACGACCGCCTGGTGTATCTGTCGATCGCCGACGTCGATACCTACCTCGATGAAATCGCCCACGACCGCCTGCGGACCAAACTGATCGGCTTCACCGGCGGCGAGCCGTTCATGAACCCCGACATCATCGCGATGCTGCGTTCGGTGTTGGCGCGCGGGCTGGACGCGCTGGTGCTGACCAACGCGATGAAGCCGCTGCGCCGGCTGCGTCCTCAGATGCTGGCGCTGCGGGCGCGGTTCGGCGACAGACTGACCATCCGGGTTTCGCTCGATCACCACGATCCCGCCATCCACGAGCAGGAACGAGGCCGCCGCAGCTGGGCCCCTGCCCTCGACGGCCTGATCTGGCTGGTCCGCAACGGCTTCAACGTCGATGTCGCCGGCCGGCGCTATACCGGCGAAACCGAGGCGTCGCTGCGTGACGGGTTCGCCAGGCTGTTCGCCGAACATGCGATCCCGGTGGACGCGCACGACCCGGTGCGGCTGATGCTGTTCCCGGAGATGGAGCCACGCCGCGATGTGCCGGAGATCACCACCGCCTGCTGGGGCATCCTGCATAAATCCCCCGCCGACGTGATGTGTTCGGGCGCCCGGATGGTGGTCAGGCGAAAGGATGCCGCAAGCCCGGTCGTGCTCGCCTGCACCCTGCTGGCCTATGATCCCCGCTTCGAGATGGGAACCACCCTGGCCGAGGCGTCCGCCCCGATCGCGCTCAACCACCCGTTCTGCGCCTCGTTCTGCGTCCTCGGCGGCGCCTCCTGCAGTCGCTGAACCAGCTGGTCGCTGAAGCGTTCGGCACCTTCGGGATTGAGGTGGCAGTACTCGTCGCCAAACAACCGGTCGGGCCAGTGCGGCATGATCTCCGAGACCACGCGGAAGTGTTTGTAGCGCCGCTCATAGGCCTTGAGATAAACCGCGAACGCCTCCCTCACCGCCGGGCGGGCGACCTCCCACGTCGCCTGATTGACCGGCATCGCGATGAAGCGCGATGCGATGCCGTGGTGCTCCAGCAACGCCAGCAGCCGGTCGAAGTAATGGTCCAGGATCGGCAACGGCCGGAACGCGTCCATGTGGCCGTCCAGTGCGACGCGGTCGGAGCCATGGGCGGTGCCGAAGTAGTAGTGCCCGCGGGCGGCCAACGTCGCGGCCAGCACCCGCTGGTTGCGCCACCAGCGAAGTCCCACACCCGCATGCGCCAGATTGGAGAAGTACAGCGGCGGGAAGCGGACCCGGTACATCCAGTCACGTAGCAGCGCCGGCATCCCGTCGGCCGGTCGCGGCTGATAGACCGACCCATCCCCCGTCTGCCGCGACGCCTCGCGCAGGCCCGCGATCTCGGCGCCGGTGATCAGGCCGAAGCGGACGCTGCGATCCCAGAACATGTCCGGCCGGCTGAAATGGCCGGGGTCGAGTGAAATGACCACCAGCCGCGGCGCCGTCGGGCAGGCCAGGGCTCGGGTCAGGGCTGCCAGCGCCTCGATCGCCTTGCCCCCGCCCACCGCCAGATTGGTCACCCGGAACCCCAGCCGGTCGGGAATGATGTCGGCGGCAGCGCGGGAATCGCCCAGGATGATCGCCTCACCCAGGTCGCAGTGGTCCAACATGACCTGCTTGGCGCGCCAGGACGGATATTCGGCGTCCATGAAGGCCATCGGCATGGCCGCGACCCACCCCCAGATCAGGCTGAAGCTCAGCACCGCGGAGAACGCCATCAGGCGGAGGTACCGCCGCATCGGTCAGAACCGGAAGTAGAGGAATTCGCCGGTGCCGCCGGCGGCCAGGACGCCCAGCGTGGCGCCGCACCCCATGACGACGGCCCACCCCGGCGTTGGTCGCCAACGCAAGCGAGTATCCGGCAGGCTCTCGATCCACTGCCTGGTCGTCGGCGCCAGCCACACGATCGCGTACAGCGCCGCCAGCCAGGCAACATCAACCACGGCCTTGATGTCCGGATCGATCACCCCCGCCCCGTGCCAGCCCGCCATGCCGGCCAGGATCGAGCCGGCGTCCCCGACCGTCGCGGCGCGAAACAGCACCGACCCGACCAGCACGCACAGATAGGTCAGCGCCACGCTCGCCAGCGTCGGCAGGACCGGGCCGCGATGCACACGCCAGGCGTGGTTGACCAGCAGGTAGAACGCGTGCAGCAGCCCGAACAGCAGGAATGGCAAGGTCGCCCCGTGCCACAGCGAAACCAGCATCATGGTCGCCACCACCGGCGCACCGATCATCGACAGGAACCCGGCCGCCGTGGCCTGCGCCGGCGCATCGATCCGCCGGCCGTGATCCCGTCGCCAGCGCAGGATCGCCAGCGTCAGCGGCGCATGGATGGTGGTCATCAGGAACCGGGTCAGCGACATATGCCAGCGCTGCCAGTAGGCGATCACACAGTGCGCCCGATACGGCTGATCGAAATTGTCGGGATAGCGAAGGCCAACCATCCAGGCCAGGCCGATCGCCATGTCGGTATAGCCGGAGAAGTCGAAATACAGCTGCAGGGAATACGCCACCGCGGTCTGCCACGCCGGCAACAGGGTCAGCGACGCCGGGTCGGCGAAGCCGGCGGCGACGATCGGCGAAAGCGGGTCCGCCAACAGGGTCTTCTTCAGCAGTCCGATCAGGAAGAAGCCGCCACCCACGGCAAGGTTGTCGGCTGTCAGGCGCCACCCGTCGGTGCGGGCGAACTGCGACAGCATCTCCCGTGGATTAAGGATGGGCCCCGCCAGCAAGGCCGGAAAGAACGCCGCGAACAGGGCGTAATCCAGCACCTTGGGCGGGGGCGTGTCACCGTCGGCGTGATGCAGCAGGCAGCCGATCTGGGTGAAGGTAAAGAAGCTCAACCCCAACGGCACCAACCCGCCGAACGAGCTGAACGAAAGGTACCCGCCGAACGACAAATACTTGAACCAGCCCAGCACCGCGAGATTGAGCGCCACCCCGCCCGCCGCCCACCGGCCGGGCTGGCGAGTGCCATGCATCGCATGCAGCAGCAGCAGGTTGCCGCTGACCGACAGCACCAGCAGCGGCAGGAAAGCCGCGGCTCCAACCGCGTAGAACACCCCGGACGCCGCGACCAGCCAGGCCTTGGCCCAGGCGCTACCCGAAGCGTCACTCGTGTGTCTCCCCCAGTGCCCGAGGATCGCCAGGCCACCCAGCACAGCGGCAGGAAACCGAACAGAAACGGGAAACCGCTGAACGTCACCGCGTCAGGCCGACGCCAGCGCCTGCTTGGCCTTGATCATCGCCAGCAGATCACCGATCGTGCCCAGACGGTCGATCTCGGCCAGCTCGAACTGCAGATTGAGCCGGCACTCGATCTCGACCACCACGGCGATCAGGTCCATCGCGTCCCAGCCCGGCAGTTCGTCAAAACGACTGGCGACACCGAGTTCCAGCTGATCGTCGCGCAGCATGTCGCGGATGATCGCGGTGATCTCGGACAACGGTGCGACCACGGAAGCCTCCCACGCTACACGCAGCGCGCGGAAGGTCTAGGTCGCAAACCTTGCCGAAACGTTAAATGCGCCGCGCCTCAGGAGAGCATCGGCCATAAGTGCGTCAGCACGCCGATAAAGCTGCCCAACAAACAGGGGGCTTAAGGCCTGTTCGACACTGCAATTCGCAGCGATTGATGTCGAACACGCACTCAGGCGTGTCCCGCGGTGCCCGACAGCAACAGCGGGTCGACGTGCAGCTTGGCGAAGGCCCGCCGCCATTTGGTGTCGTGCCCGGCGTCGAACAGCAGCGTCTCGTCGGCCTGGACGGACAACCAGGCGTTCTGCTGGATCTCCTCATCGAGTTGACCCGGCCCCCATCCCGCGTAGCCCAGCGCCAGCACGCATTCGCGCGGACCGCCGCCCTCCGCGATCACCTTCAGCACGTCCAGGCTGGCGGTCAGCGCCATGCTGCTATCGACCTTCAGGCTGCCGTCACCGGTCCAGTCATTGGTGTGCAGCACGAAGCCGCGCGCGTTTTCCACCGGGCCGCCGGCGCATAATTTCATCTGCCGCACCGGCGGCAGCGGCTCGACACTGAGTTGCTTCAACAGATCGTCAAACGTCGGTTTGACGATCGGGCGGTTCAGCACCAGGCCCATCGCACCCTCGGGCGTGTGGGCGCACATATAGATCACGCTCTGCTGAAAGCGTGGGTCCATCATCGCCGGCATGGCGATCAGCAACTGACCGGTCAGGAACCCTTCCGGCGCGGGCGCATCGGGCGCGGATGCCATCAGCTCGGAGGCATCGGTCTTGGATTTGCTGCGGGAACTGGCCATCCGGCGAATTTGGTCCCAACCCCCGTCCTGTGCAAGCAGATCAGGCCCTGCCTCCTGCCGGTTTGTCTATAATGGCTCGGGGTGCTAACCCCTGATCCAGGAAACTAGAGCATGATCACGCTGAGCGGAACGTTCAAAACGTGTGAATCCTCCGATCAAACAAAGGGATAGAGCATTTTCGGTCCGCACGGTCAGGCTGCAAATGCTCTAGCGTGCCGGCTGACCACGAAAGGGAACCGCACCATGCCGAACGCGGCTCAATCACCGCTCGCGACCTATATCGCCCACCTGCGACGGGGCGAGTTGGGGTATCAGTTCAGCCCCTCCACGCAGCAGGTGGTGTTCTATCCCCGCGTCATCGCACCCGTTACCGGGGCGGCCGATCTGGAATGGCGCGTCAGCAACGGTCATGGCACGGTCCACGCAACGACCGTGGTCCACCCGCGGCAAGGCGCGACCTATAATGTGTGCCTGGTCGATGTGGACGAAGGCTTTCGCCTCATGAGCCGGGTCGAGGACATCGAGCCGGCCCGGGTGGCAATCGGCATGCGGGTGAAATTCCGCGTCCACACGCCCGACGGTGACGAAGACCCCTACCCCGTGTTCATCCCGGCGCAGGCCGCGTGATGGCGCCCGCCAGCCCCGAGCCGACCCGCGGCGGCATCGCCATCGTCGGCGTCGCCGAATCCGATCTGGGCGCGGTCGCCCCGCTCATGAGCCCGATCGACCTGATGGCACAGGGCATTCACCGCGCCCTGGACGATGCCGGGCTGACCCTGCCGGATGTCGACGGGCTGTTCTGCGCGACCACCCAGGCCCGCACCTCGGCGCTGTCGCTGGTCGAGTATCTCGGGCTGCCGAACGCCTACACCGACAGCACGATCGTCGGCGGATCATCGTTCGAGGTCCATGTCGCGCATGCCCATGCCGCGCTTCAGGCCGGGCTGTGTTCGGTCGCGGTGGTCGCCTATGGCAGCACCCAGCGCACCGTCGGTCGCCGCGCTGCCAGCGCGCGGGAGTTCAACCCGTACGAGACCCCCTATCAACCGTTCCTGCCGGCGACCGCCTATGCCATGGCCGCCAGCCGGCACATGCACGAATACGGCACCACCCGTGCGCAGATGGCCGCGGTGGCCGTGGCCGCCAGGGACTGGGCGCTGCTGAACCCGGCGGCGTGGGAGAACAAGCCGCTCACCATCGCCGACGTGCTGAACGCCCGCCCGATCAGCGATCCGTTCACCGTGCGCGACATCTGCCTGGTGACCGACGGCGGCGGCGCCATCATTCTGGTGAAAGCCGATCGCGCGAAGGACATGAAGCACAAGCCGGTCTATGTGCTGGGCAGCGGGCAGTCGATCACCCACGCCTCGATCAGCTCGATGCCGGTGCTGACGCAGACCGGCGCCATCGCATCCGGCGCACGGGCCTACCGCGCGGCCGGGGTGAAGGCCTCGGACATCAACGTGGTCGCGCTGTACGACGCGTTCACCATCAACACCATCCTGTTCCTGGAAGACCTTGGGTTCTGCGCCAAGGGTGAAGGCGGCCCATTCGTCGAAAACGGCCGGATCGCGCCGCATGGGTCGCTGGCGGTCAACACCAACGGCGGCGGCCTGTCATACTGCCATCCGGGCATGTACGGGCTGTTCCTGCTGATCGAGGCAGTGCGGCAGTTGCGCGGCGCATGCGGCCAACGCCAGGTCGCCGGCGCGGATCTCGCACTGGTCCACGGCAACGGCGGCGTATTGTCGGCGCAGGCCACCACCATCCTGGGCGGTCCGGCAACCGTCTAGTGGTCCGACCCCAACGCTTGCGTCCCGCAAGCGTTGGGACAAGTCGGCCCACCAGCGACCCTCTGGTGGTGCGATCCAGCTAACGGATGGGAACCATCCGTTAGCATCGCAACACTAGTACCCGATCGCGGAGGAGCGTGAGACGCGTAGCGGCCACGAGCAGCCGCGTCGATCGGCTATGTCGAACATATCGCGACGTATCGCGCTTCTCTGATGCGCCATACTAGGGCGTGTCGTCAAATAGCTAGAGCCTTCCAGGCCGCGGTGAGTCTGAACTGCAACATCTGGGCAAAAAGAGATGCGACAAAGTGCGCAGGGGATTCCGGCGCGCAGCATTCTCCGATTCCTAAGCGGTCAGCTTTGGAGGCTGACCGATGTGGCGCTATGGACTGCGTGATGACCAGTGGGATCGGATCGAGGCGTTGCTGCCCGGGCGGCCAGGCTGGGTGGGAGTAACCGCGGCGGACAACCGCCTGTTCGTCGAGGCTGTGCTCTACCGCTATCGCGCCGGTCTCCCGTGGCGTGACCTGCCGGAACGCTTCGGCGACTGGAAAAACGTCCATCGGCGCTTCAGTCGCTGGGCTAAATCCGGTGTTTGGCACAGGGTCTTTCAGCATCTCTCGGCTGATGCCGACAATGAATACGCGATGATCGACAGCACCATCGTGCGCGCTCACCAGCACAGTGCCGGCGCGAAAAAAAAGCCGGCGAAGACCAGGCGATCGGACGATCGCGTGGCGGATTGAGCACCAAGATCCACACGTTGGTCGATGCGCTCGGCAATCCGACGGCGTTTCATCTGACGGGCGGCGAGGCGCATGATCTGGTCGGCGCCGACCATCTGCTGGCGGATATGCAGGCTGCAACGCTGATCGCCGACAAGGCATTCGACGCCGACAAGCGGGTCATCGAGCCGCTCACGACCGCCGGCAAGACGGCTGTGATCCCATCAAAGGCCAACCGCAAGTCGCGCCGGACGTATGATCGGCATCTCTACAAAGAACGCCACTTGATCGAGACGTTCTTCGCCAAACTCAAGCAGTTCCCGGCTATTGCAACCCGCTATGACAAGACCGCGCGCAACTTTCTCGCCGCCGTCTACCTCGCCGCCAGCGCCATTTGGCTCATTTGACGACACGCCCTAGTCGGCTCGCCCGATCTCGTTGTGGGTTACGGCCCGCTAGAGCATTTTCAGCCTGACTGTGCAGACCGAAAATGCTCTATCCCTTTGTTTGATCGAACGTTCCGCTCAGCGTGATCATGCTCTAACAGCAATCGCGACATCCCGCTTGAGCGTCCGCGGAGGCTGCTCGCCCCAGGCGCGCCGTGCCAGGCGCCGATCCTGTCATCGGCAACCCGCTCCGGGTTGCGTCGGCGGCTCGCGCGTCGCGGTTGGTGCGCCGGATCGTCAACCACGCCGGTGAACCGGCCATCAAAGATCTTTACGATACTTCATGGTCATGATTTGGCGCCCGTTATCGGGATGGCAGAGTATCATGGCAAAGTACGATCCCTGAACTGATCCGATCGCGCCCGGCGGCCAAAGCGTCGTCGGGGGACCCGACTAAAGCGCCCGTCGGGCGACCCGACTAAACCGAGCTTCCCTTTTGCCATCACGATAAATCGGCGGAGGTCTGGGAAAAACTGAGCGAAGCCGTCTGACAACGTAGCCATGTAATAACGCGCCTGTGACTTGTACTCGGAAGCCATATCTGCTCCCGTCTACCCCATGTATATCGAAGCCGTTCCGAACCGCACCTCGCCGCCCGCGATCCTCCTGCGCGAGAGCTACCGCCACCAGGGCAAGGTCCGCAAACGCACACTCTGCAACCTCTCAGACTGGTCTCCGACCCACGTTGAGGGCCTCCGCGGCGTGCTCAAAGGCGGCACCGTCATCCCCGCCGGGCAGCACGCCTTGACCGTCACCCGCTCGCTTCCGCATGGGCATGTCGCCGCCGCTCTCGGCACCGCCCGCAAGATCGGCCTCGACCGCATCCTCGGCCCGGACGGCAATCGCTGCCGCGATCTTGTCCTCGCGATGCTGATCGGCCGCATCCTCGACCCCGTGTCCAAGCTTGCCGCCGCTCGCGCGCTCTCGCCCGCCACGGCGTCCTCCAGCCTCGGCGAAGCACTCGGCCTCGGCGCGGTTGACGATGATGAACTCTATGCCGCACTCGATTGGTTGTTGGTGCGCCAGCCCGCCATCGAAGCCAGCTTGGCCAAGCGCCATCTCGGCAACGGCACCCTCGTGCTCTACGACGTCTCGTCGAGCTACATGGAAGGGCGCTGCTGTCCGCTGGCCAAGCGTGGCTACAGCCGTGACGGCAAAAAAGGCACGCTCCAGATCGTCTATGGCCTGCTCTGCGCGTCCGACGGCTGCCCCGTGGCCATCGAGGTGTTCGACGGCAACACCGGCGATCCGACCACCCTGGCACCACAGATCGAGAAGCTGAAGCAGCGCTTCGGTCTCGACCACGTGGTGCTAGTCGGCGACCGCGGCATGATCACCCAGGCGCGCATCACCGCCGACATCAAATCTGCCGGCCTGGACTGGATCACCGCGCTGCGCGCTCCGGCAATCAAAGATTTGCTGAACAGCGGCGCTTTGCAACTCACGCTGTTCGATCAGCGCGACATGGCCTCCATCACATCGCCCGATTTTCCCGGTGAGCGGCTGGTGGTCTGCCGCAATCCCGATCTTGCCGCCGAGCGCAGCCGCAAGCGCGAAGACCTGCTGGGCACCACCGAGACGGACCTCACCCGCATCAAAACCGCGGTCGAGCGCAAGCGCAACCCGCTGCGCGGCACCACCGAGATCGCGCTTGCGGTCGGCGCGGTGCTCAACACCTACAAAATGAAAAAGCATTTCGACCTGAATATCACCGACACCGCTTTCAGCTTCGCAAGAAAGACCGCCGAAATTGCCGCCGAGGCGGCAACCGACGGGCTTTATGTCGTGCGCACCAGCCTGCTTGAGCAGACCCTCGGTGATGCAGATACAGTGCGCAGCTATAAATCCCTGGCCCGGGTGGAGCGGGCCTTCCGCTGCATCAAGACGGTCGATCTGAACGTGCGGCCGGTCTATCATTGGCTGGAGGGACGGGTGCGGGCACACGTGCTGCTGTGCATGTTGGCCTATTATCTGCAATGGCACATGCGCCAGTGCCTGGCGCCGATGCTGTTCGATGACACCAACAAAGCGGAGGCCGAAGCCTTGCGCAGCAGCGTGGTGGCGCAGGCGCAGCGTTCAAAAGCCGCGGTCAGGAAGCAGACGACCGGCGTGACACCGGACGGTCTGCCGGTGCATAGCTTCCGCACGCTGCTGGCCGATCTGGCGACAGTGGCGCGCAATACCATCGTCACCGCGATCAACCCGCTGTATCCGATTATCGTGGTGACCCGGCCAACGCCGGTGCAGCAGAAGGCGTTCGATCTGCTGCACGTCCCAGCGTAGCCAGTGGCGGGTGGTCGCAATGGTATTTTATGCAATACTATCAATAAATGATGTGAAACCGAAGAAGGAAGATGGGACTAAAGCGCCCGTCGGGCGACCCGACTAAAGCGCCCGTCGGGGGACCCTGTCACGTCAACATGACACTGCACCGGGCGCTACGGGATGACCTCATATAGGAAATATTTCTTGACTCAGCTCGCCAACGCGCGCTAAAACCCGCCTTCAGCATCCAGAGCCAACCGGCATGACCGAACCGACCGCGCTTCCCGAAATCGCCCAGGACGCAGCCGATCCAGCCGTCCCGATCCACCCATCCGACATGCTGCTGGACTTCATCGTCACCTTCCTGGCGCCGATGTTCCTCGGCGTCAGCGGCGGCGACATCGGGTTCGCCCGCATGGCCGCGCTCGAGACGGTGAGCGCCTATCGCGCCGCCAACCAGGCCGACCTGATCGCGATCGCGCAGATCATCGCCTGCGGCCTGACCGCGCTGGGATCGCTCAGCCTGTCGATGGCTGACAACCTGTCGCTGTCGATGACGCTGCGCCTGCGCGGCAACGCCGTCGCGCTGGACCGCGCCGCCGAACACAACCGCCGCGCCCTGAAGCAACTTCGCCGCGCTGACGCGCCGCGCCTCCAGCCGCTGGACGGCGTCCAGGCTGACCTGCCGCCCGCCCAGACCGCCTATGAGGCCGAAGTCGTCGCCGGCGTGGTCGCGGCACAAGCCCGCGTGGCCCAGGCGCGGGCGGATGAGGCCCAGGCGGCCCAGACCCAGACGGCCCAGATCCAGACGGCCCAAACTCAGGTGGCCCAGACCCAGACGGCCCAGATCCAGACGGCCCAAACTCAGGCGGCCCAAACGCGCGCGGCCCCGGTGCGGGCACCGCTGCAGGCCGTCACACCGGCCGCGGCAATCCGCACCGGCGCGCAACCCGTCGCGCCGCCCGCCGACCCGACGGCCGCCCGCGGCGGTCCCGCGGCGGCCGACCCGGCCGGCCTGACCCAGCGGCAATGGCAGTCGATGTGGGCGGCGGCGATGACCGAGGTCGCCGGCGAGTTCACCGCCGACCTCAAGCACCTGCCGCCGGACGCGCGCAGGGCGGCATCATGTCGCGCCGCCGCGCTCAGCAGTTGCGCCAACCAGCTGTTGTTGGGTGAGCTTCCGCCGCCGCCGAAGCCGGGCGATCTGACGGCGATCATCCGGCCGAACCCGACCTGAGCAAACCACGGCCCGGGCAAAGCATGGCCCGGGCAAAGCGCGGCCCGGGCAAACCCGGGTCCGCGCCACCGGCGCAGCCCCGGGTCAGCCATCCGCCCCGACCGCCGCACGCCGCCGCTTCGCCACCAACCGCGGATCCAGCCGGTGGCCGCATCCGCGCGCCGCCTGAAACCCCACGCCGCGACACGATGCGATGCGGGCCTCGGCACCCGCCGCCACACGATCCCGCCGCGCCTGCCCCATCGCCGGCCTCCGCATCCAGGGGTCGCCGGTGTCCAGCATTGCCCCCAGCATTGCCCCGCGGTTGACATCCGGCACAGGCCGCGGGCCAGTCTGTGTTGCCTCGCTGATCCCGCGCATGCCCCTGCCCTTCTTGCTCATCGGCACGACGTCACTATAGTGCCGACATGTCCACTATAGTGCCACCGACACCCAGCGTCGAGGCCGACCTCGCGAGCCGGCTGCGCGCCGAACGTCAGGCGCGTGACTGGTCGCTCGCCGACCTGGCGGCACGATCGGGTGTCAGCCGAACCATGCTCAGCAAGATCGAGCGCTGTGACGCCAGTCCGACCGCCGCCCTGCTCGGCCGCCTGTCCGCCGCGTTCGGTTTGACCCTGTCGCAGCTGTTCGCCCGGGTCGAGGACGGCGGTCAACTCGCCAAAGCCACCGAACAGCCGATCTGGCGCGACCCGGAAACCGGATTCCTGCGCCGCTCGCTCAGCCCGCGGGGCACCGCGCCGCTGGATCTGGTGTGGGGCGAATTGCCGCCCGGCGGACGGATATGCTACCCGGTGACGGCCTACACGTTCATCGCCGATCAGCAGCTCGTGGTGATCGACGGCGGCCTGACGATCCGCCAGGGCGAGGCACTTCATCAGCTCGGTGCCGCCGATTGCCTGCGCTTCGGACCGCCGCGCCCGGTGACCTTCGAGAATACCGGCAGCGCGCCGTGCCGCTACATCGTGGCCATCCTGCGTTCGGCGGCGAGCGGAAACCGCGACGACGCCCGGCCCTGAGCAATGCTGGCCCGCCTCGCCCCGTTCCTGTTCGTGCTGCTCTGGAGTTCGTCCTTCATCGCCGCCAAGGTCGGCTTGCGCCATATGTCGCCGCTGCTGTTCGTCGCGGTTCGCCTGGCTGCCTGCGCGACGGTGCTGGTCGTGCTGATGCTGCTGCTGCGCCGATCGTGGCGACCGCTGGCCCACTGGCGCTGGCTGCACTGCGCGGTCGCCGGCGCGCTGCTCAATGCCGTCGGCCTGATGGCGCCGCATGTCGGTCTGCTGCTCGCACCCGCCGCCCAGATCGCGCTGGTGCAGTCGCTGACCCCGCTGCTGACCGCGGTGTTCGGCGTCGCGCTGCTGCACGAGCAACTGCGGCCGCGCCAGTGGCTGGGCCTCGCCGTCGGCATGGCCGGCGTCGGACTGGTCGTCGGCCATGCGGCGCTGGAGAGCGCGTCGCGCTTCAACGGCCTGGTCCTGGCGTTCGTCGGCGTGCTGGGCCTGGTCGCCGGCACGCTTTACTTCGGCCGCTTCTGCCGCGGCGTGCCGCTGCTGCAAGGGGCCACCGTGCAGTTCATCGCCGCCGCCACGGTGTCCGCGCTGGGCGCCTGGCTGCTGGAAACCCCGGTGGCCGTCTGGACCGACGGAACCGTCGCGGCCGTCGCCTGGAACACCGTGATGGTCTCGCTTGGGGGCATGGGTCTCTATTTCGCCATGCTGGCCAGCGGCACCGCCGCCCGGGTCAGCGCGAACTTCTATCTGGTCCCCGGCACCGCGGCCTTGCTGGCCTGGATCCTGCTGGGCGAGCGCCTCACGCCGCTGGCCGTCGCCGGACTGCTGGTGGCCTCCGCCGGCTGCTGGCTGGTCAATGCCGCCTCACCCAGGCCGGCATAGCATGCCCGGGCCAGCATGGCATGAGCCGTTCGCCCGGGCAGCTTCCGGCCAGCGGCTCAGGCCGACAGCGGGTCAAGCCGACAGACAGAAGCCGACAGCGAACCTCCGACAGCGGGTCGGGCCGACATGGCGACCATCCGACCCGGATGGCATTCCGGTCCGCCACCCGTCGAGGCACCGGGTTGGCTTATCGTGCCGGCCGAACCTGACCGGACAACCCGAATGGTGGCCTTGGACCGGTTGGCACCGGGACTTTTCGGTTGGGGTCGAAGATCGGGCGGACCACCGTCGTCCCACCGGGCCCAACCACCGTCACACCGGTGTCGGCCACGTTCCGCACATCGTAGGCGCCGACCCGGGCGCCGGCTTCGACCACGAGAGGCGCGCCACCGGACGGCGCGGCGAAGATCGCGATACGTTGCGAGCCGCTGACGACGATCCCGGCCAGTCGCGGCAGACCCCGCAGGCTACGCGCGGCGACTTCGACCGGCCGACGATCCGGACTGAACAGCGGGCGGGCCAGAATCTCGCTCAACCAGGCCGCGCGCTGGTTGGGCGGTTCGGTCAGCGACGCCTTGGCTTCGGACAGCGGGGCCGCTGCGTGGATCCGCGTATCCGCCTGCGGCGACCGCCGGTCGGCGATTTCCAGTCCGATGACGGCACACAGCACCGGACCCAGCAGCAGGACGGAAAGCAGCCAGCCGCGTCCGATCGATCTCATGCGCCGGCACCGGGTTCGGCGGTGCGGAAGCCGTACAGCACCATGGAGGCCTGGATCGGCAGGACCGTCGGATGGGCCACGATCGTGACGCTGTGGAAGTGGACATCGTCGACCAGGATCCGTGTGGGCGACTGGTCAACCGAACGGATCAGATCCATCAGCACCGGCCACGGCGCGTTCAGGCTGATCCGCAGCGAGACCTTGTGCCAGCGACCCTCCGGAGTGGCCGGCAAGGTTTCCACCGCGGTCAGGCTGACCCCGGCGGACGCGGCCATCTTCTGCACCCGCTCCTGCAGATCGGCCGCCGCCACCGCGTCCGAGGTGCCGGGCAGCATCATCGTGCCCTGGGTGTCCAGCCGGCCGGGACTGGCGGCCGCGGCGGCGCGCAGGGTCGGCAGCGTCGCCACGACGGCCTGCATATGATGCAGCAGGGTCTGGCGCTGTTCCAACCTGATCCCGCGATCTTCGAACCACGACCGTGCTGGGGCAACGATGCCGAACCACAGCAGCGCCACGGCCAGGCAGCCGATGCCGACCGCCAGCGCCTGTCCGGGACGACCGACAAGCCAGGTTTCGGGCTTCATCGGGCCACCTCGGCCTTAATCGAGAAGATATCGAGCGCCGCGCCCTCGATCCGGGTGACCGGGGCGGCGAATGCGGTGTCCTGGATCGCCGGATCAGCCGACAGGCCGGTGATCAGCCGCGGCGCCGAGGCGGATCGGCCGCTGAGCGTCATTTGCCGTTGCCGTAACGAAAAGTCGGTCAGGAAGGTGTCGTCGGGCAAGATGCGGGTCACCGTCGCCAGGGTTTGCAGCACGTCGCCGGTGCGTTGGGCTTCCCTCGTCAGGATGTCACGGCCGGCGTCACCGGCGGTCATGCCGCGGCGCAGGGCGTCGACCTGGGCGATCCGGGGCCTGAGGTTGTCGATCGCGGTCTCGGTGGCATGCAGATCGATCGCCTGCAGCACCGCTGGCAGCAGCAGGGCGATGACCGCCAGGCCGGCACAGGCCCAGGCCATTCCCCGGATGAAGATGGTGCCGGCCGACCGTGCCGAAACATCGCCCGCCGGCAACAGCCGAAGCTGCTCGGGCGGCCCGACCTCGATGAAGTCCGCCCGCAGGCCGGCCTCGTCAAGGCCGGCCAGAGCCGTTGCCAGGGTAGCTTTCGGCACCATGGTCAGCAGGACGTCGGTGCGGGTTGGGTCGCCGGCCCTGGGATGCCCGTCCCAGCGCCAGAACAGCTCGTCCGCCGGGAACGGCGTGATGCGCCCGAGTTCATGGCGCAAAAGTTGGTCCAGCTGGCGGCGTGGCGCGGTCGGAACGATGTGGTGCTTCACCAGCGCGCTGCCGGCTGGCGGACGCAGCATGACCGGGTTGCGCGGCACCAAACGCGCCGCGGCCCCCAGGCTGATAGTGTCCTGTTGTCGTCCCTTGCGGATCGATGCGACCAGGTCGGCGCCGCCGCAATCGATGACCACACCATCCCGCGCCCGGGCGCGGTTGATGGTCCAGGCGGTCGGCAGCAACTCGGTTATGCGAGCGAGCCACCAGGCGAAAAAACTGGCCAACATGATCGGACCCCTCGGCGGTGTCTATCCACCGGGCGGGGATGAAATACCAGTCGCGAATTCGAGAGGCCGCCGCACCGCCGGGCTTCGCACGACCGGCGCGGCGGCCTCCTGCATGCGGCCGGCCCTAGCTGATCGCGCCGTTAAAGCCTTGCGGGAAGAAGCCAAAATTGCCGCTGGCACCGCCCAGGTAGACGACGTTCAGCACCTGCGTCGTGGTCCGGCTGAACGCGAGCGCGTTGAAGTTCGTCGGGGTGATGTTGGACTGGCCGTTCATCACCACGCCCTGGTCGTCCTTCGCACCGGATGCGGCGGCGCGAACCGCCGAGATCGCCGCCGTGGCAGGACCCTGGTTCATCTGGAACAACAATGTGCGCAAAGTCGCCGCGTGATAGGCCTCGACCGCCAGGATGCTGGCCGCGGCACCCAGATAGGTCTTGGACGTGATCAACGGTGCGGCGCCATTATAGGCGGTCACGCCAACGTCCTCGAACACGTACGACCCCAGCAGGAAGTTCAGATCGTTGGCGAACGGATTGAACGTCTGGCCAGGCTGGATCAGGCCCGCGGCCGTCCAGAGCGTGTTGAAGCTGTTGTAAAGGTCGATCCCCGGACGGGCGACCGCGGCACTGCCGAGGGCCGAACGCAGGAACTCCACGTGCGCCAGCTCATCGTTGGCGATGCTCTTGGCGTACTGCTGAATCGCCGTCGAGCTGAACGGCACCGGGGCGCCGCCGATCACGTTGCCGGTGGCGCCGACGCCGTTGATGTCGGTGGACGGCAGGCCGACGCCGTTGACCGCCATCAGGTAGTATTCGGCCTCCAGATACTCGAGGTTCAGGGCGAAGTTCAGGATGTCGGCGTCGGTCGGCGCGCTGGGGGTGGCGGCCTGGGCCTTGCCCGAACCGAACAGCCCGAGACCGGATGCCGCGGCGAACGCTGTTCCCACCCCGGCGTTACGGAGCAGTTTACGCCGATTCGACTGCAGGATGTTCGTCATTCCCTCGTTAGAGTCTGTCATAATGCTGCTACTCCCGGTTTTTGTCTTGAAGAGTCAGTGCTTCCACCCGGCAATATTGGCATCAACCGCGAGGGCACGACGTCGATACGGCGCACGGCAAGCGGCGGATCAGTCGACAAGCGAATAAGACTGATCACGAAACCGTAGTAACACGGCTGATAACAGACAATCACAGTATAATTGTAGAACTATTTCAGTCTTGCTTAATCTGCTTCGCGCTGACCCGGCCGGTCAGCCAGTTCACCGTCACCGCGACCCGGCGCGCGCCCGCGGCCAGCAGAATCGTCCCGCCGGTCGACCCGCCGTCCGGCATGAAGACGACCTGCGCGGCGCTGAGCGCCTCACCCGTGGGCAGCGCCCAGCGCGCCGCGCCATCCAGCGCGAAGCCGCCGGAACCGGTGACAAGGGCCACCTCGCGATCCTGGGCGATGGCGCGGGAGCGCGCCAGACGCAAGGCGTCGGTCAGCGCCCGAAGCGTGGCGTCGGCGTCCAGGCCGGCGCTGTGCCAGGGCTGCCGGACCATGACCACGCCGGCGATCAACGCCATGATCACCACCACCACGATCATTTCGAGCAAGGTAAAACCGGCCTGCCATGGCGTCCTGGCCTGCCGCGTCTTTCCGCCCTGTCGTATCTTCAAGGACACGTTACCGCAGGTCGCTCACGACGAACCCGTTGGGCAGGATGCGCACCGCGAAGTCGTGCGGCACGCACTGCCTGACCGGCCGATCACCGGACCGTGTCGGGGTATAGGGCGCCTGCTCGACGCATACCTGGCAGCGCACCACGCGCGGATCGGCGGTCGGCGTTTCAGTGACCAGACGCGGACTGATCCGGCTGTAATAGTTCCGCTCGCGCACCTCGCGGGTGATCTCGTCGATCACCGACGGTTCGCGGCACGCCGGCCCGCGCTGTCCGGCCAGCGCGGGTTTCGCCGCGCCGAACAGAACCAGGACAGGCACGGCCGCGCCGAACAGCTCCAGCGCCGGTCGCGCCGCGGCAAGCAGCAGCGGCAGCAGCACGATCGCGGTCAATCGGCGCATCATCGCCTCCCGAGCAGTTGGACAAGGTCCTCCAGCGGTGCGGCATGCAGCCAGGCGAGCCAGAACGCCAGGGCGATGCAGGGTCCGAAGGGTATCTGGGTTCTGGCTGTCACGCCGCGTCCGGTCAACACCAATCCCATGGCCGCGAGCAGACCGAAGACCGCGCTGCCCAGGATCACGAACGGCAAGGCGGCCAGGCCACACCAGGCGCCGGCGGCGGCGATCAGCTTGGCATCGCCGCCGCCCAGGCCGTCGCGGCCGCGCAGCCGGCGGTAGCCGAAGCCGAGGCACTGGAACGACAGGTAGCCCACCATCGCCGCCAGCGCGTGATCGGTCAGCTGATCCGGGTCCCAGGCCAGGGTCAGCGTCAGCCCGACCAGCAGCAACGGCAAGCTCAGCACGTCAGGCAACAGCAGCTGGGTCCAATCGATCCAGGCAAGGGCCAGCAGGGTCCATCCCAGGCCGCAGGCTGCCCACAGGCGGCCCGTGGTGGATGTGGCCAAAGCGGCGGATGTGCCCCAAGCGGTAGGTGTAGCCAGCACCGCCCAGACCGCCACCGCGACCGCGGCGAGCTCGATCGCGGGATGGAACCACCCGATCGGTGCCCGGCAATGACGGCAGCGGCCGCGCAGGACGAGGAAGCTGGCCAGCGGGACCAGGTCGCGGCCACCAAGGGGGGTGCCGCAGCGGGGACAGGCCGACCGGGCCAGGGCCACCGGGGCGCCGGTCGGCAGGCGGGTGATCAGCACACCCAGGAAACTGCCGACGAACGGCGCCGCCAGCAGCGGCCACAGCCAAGGTAAACCAGATGGACCGATCAAACGTATTGCTCCGCGCGTGGGTGGATCGCCTAGCTTTCACTTGCAGATGATCGCGCCGGCGACCTAATCGGATGGACACGTCAGGAAGGCGGCCTGGATGGGCACCACCATCACCGATCATCAGCTTGACGCACTCGGTGACATACTGCTGCGCGATGGCCATTGCGACCAGAGGACGCTGGAGCGCGCGCGCCGGGTGGCGACCGACTCCGATCAGCGGCTGGACATGGTGCTGATCCAGCTTGGGCTGGTGTCGGAGCGCGGCTTGGCGGATGCCTATGCCCGCCTGCTGTCGCTGCCGGTGGTCTCGGCCGACCGCTATCCGGCCGGGGATCCGGTGTTACCCGACCAACTCAGCGCCGGGTTCCTGCGCCATGCCCGCGCGGTGCCGCTGTCGGCCGATGAGCGGACGCTAGTGCTGGCGGCGGCGGACCCGCTGGACCCGTTTACCGCGGCTGCCGTCGCGGCGGCGACTCGACGGCAGGTGCGGCTGGAGGTGGCGGTGCCGATCGAGCTGGAGACCGCGCTGAACCGACTGTATCCAGAGACGGAACAGGCCGCCGGCGACGCCGATGGCGACTCACCGCTGGAGGATGACGCCGAACGGCTGAAGGACCTGGCCAGCGAGGCGCCGGTGATCCGGCTGGTGAACCTGCTGATCACCCGCGCGGTGGAGACCCAGGCCTCGGACATCCACATCGAACCGTTCGAGGACCGGCTGCGCGTCCGCTATCGCTATGACGGCGTGCTGCACGAGGCCGAGGCGCCGCCCCGCCATCTGGCCGCCGCGATCACCTCGCGCATCAAGATCATGGCCAGGCTGGATATCGCCGAACGGCGGATGCCGCAGGATGGGCGGATCAAGATGGCGGTGCGCGGCCAGGACGTGGATTTCCGCGTCTCCACCATCCCGTCCCTGTACGGTGAGACGGTGGTGCTGCGCATTCTCGACCGTTCGGCGGTGGCGTTCGACTACGCTCGGCTGGGCGTGACGCCGGCGGTGGTGCGCAAATTAGGGGCGGCGCTGGACCTGCCGAACGGCATCGTGCTGGTCACCGGGCCGACCGGCAGCGGCAAGACCACGACGCTTTACACCGGCCTGCTGGCGTTGAACGCGATCAGCCGCAAGATCGTCACCGTCGAGGACCCGATCGAATACCAGCTGCAGGGCATCAACCAGATCCAGGTGCGCGCGCAGATCGGCCTGACCTTCGCCAGCCTGCTGCGGTCGATCCTGCGGCAGGATCCCGACGTGATCATGGTGGGCGAGATCCGCGACGGCGAAACCGCGCAGATCGCGGTGCAGGCGGCGCTGACCGGGCATCTGGTGCTGTCGACGCTGCACACCAACTCGGCCGCGGCGGCGGTGACCCGGCTGCGCGACATGGGGGTGGAGGACTACCTGCTGACGGCGGTGCTGCGCGGCATCATGGCGCAGCGTCTGGTGCGCCGGCTGTGCCCCGATTGCCGACGCAGCGAACCGGCCGCCCCCGAACTGGTGGCGCGCTTCGGCCTGGACCGGCGCACCGGTGCCAGGCCGATCATGCTGTCGCATGCGGTCGGCTGTCCGGCGTGCCGGCAGACCGGTTACCGCGGCCGCGCCGCGATCGCCGAATTCCTGCAGCTGGGACCGGACATCGAGCGGCTGATCTTCGCCCGCGCCGGCCACACCACGATCGAGCAGGCGGCGGTCGCCGAGGGGATGGAGGTGATGTTCGACGCCGGGCTGACCGCGGCGCTGGCCGGCGAGACCACCATCGAGGAGCTGACCCGCAGTATCCGGGCCGACGCATGACGATGTTCCGCTACACCGCCATCGGGTCGGGCGGCGAACGGCTGGCCGGGATGATGGACGCCACGACCGAGGCCGAGGTGATCGCCCGGCTGCAGCGGCAGGGCAGCATGCCGGTGCGCGCCGAACCGGCCAACCGGGCGCCGCGCTGGGCGGGGCTGCTGCAGACCAACCTCGGCGGCAACCGCGGCCTGCGCAAGCAGCAGGTGGCCGATCTGATCCGCGAACTGGCGACCATGCTGACCGCCGGCCAGGACCTGGACCGGGCGCTGCGTTACATGCAGGAGACCGCGAGCAAGCGGACCCGGCCGACGATCAGCGGCCTGCGCGACGCGGTGCGCGACGGCAGTCCGCTGTCGACGGCGATGGCGCGCTATCCGGGCAGCTTTCCGGCGATGCACGTTGGTCTGGTGCGGGCCGGCGAGGCCGGCGGCAACCTGGGTCCCACCTTGTCGCGCATCGCCGACCTGCTGGATCGCCAGCGGGCGCTCGCCGCCACGGTGACCTCGGCGCTGATCTACCCGGCGGTGCTGTTCTTCGCGATGATCGGCGCGGTGACCTTGCTGCTGACCGAGGTGCTGCCGCAGTTCGTGCCGATGTTCGAGCAAAGCGGCGTGGCGCTGCCGGCCTCCACCCAGTTCCTGATCTCAGCGGGCGCCTTCGTGCAGCACGACGGGCTGTTGCTGCTGGTGGCGCTGCTGGCCGCCGGCATGGCGGCGCGGGTCGCGCTGCGGCAGGACGCGGTCCGGCTGCTGCGGGATCAGGCGTTGCTGCGCTTGCCGGTGATCGGCGGCCTGACCAAGGAAGTGCTGGCGGCCCGGTTCACCCGGGTGCTGGGCACGCTGCTGCTGAACGGCGTGGCGCTGATCCCCGCGCTGGCGATCGTGCGCGACGCCATGGGCAACCGGGCAGCGCGCAGCGCGGTGGAGCGGGCCAGCCTGACGGCGCGCGGCGGCGGCTCGCTGACGCCGGCGCTGGAGACCGCCGGTGTGTTCCCGGCCCGCACCGTGCATCTGCTGCGGCTCGGTGAGGAGACCGCGCAACTCGCCGCCATGGCGTTGCGCGCGGCGGACATCCACGAGGAGAAGACCCGGCTGGCGACGCAGCGGCTGACCTCGCTGCTGGTGCCGGCGATGACCATCCTGATGGGCGTCGCGGTCGGCGGGATCGTCGCGTCCCTGATGACCGCGATGCTGAGCCTGAACAACCTGGCCTCGGGATGAGGCGCCAGGGGGTAAGACGCCCGGGGACGAGGCGCCCGGGGACGAGGGCAAGGGGATGAGCCGCCCGGGGATGAAGCGTCAGGCGGGCTTCACCCTGCTGGAGGTGATCGTCGCGCTGATCATCGCCGGCATTGCGGCGGGCGCGTTGCTGGCCGCGGTAGGAACCGGGCTGCACGCGACGCAGACCGCGACGCGCTATGATCAGGCGCTGGTCAGGGCGAAGTCGCGCCTTGCCGCGGCGGTGCATGGCACCAAGCTGACGCCGGGCGACCGGCGTGGCCACGATGGCGGCGGCTACGACTGGCGGCTGCGGATCGCCCCGGTGGCTTCGGCGATGATCCGCCCGGTTGGCCTGATCGGGCCGCGGGCGTCGTCCTCGGTGCCGGTCGTGCTGTATGACGTCAGTGTCTGGATCAGCTGGAAGGACGGTGGAACCGAGCGGCAGGTCCACCTGGATACCGAACAGGTGGGGGGATGAGGGCGGCGCGCGATGACGGCGGTGTGGCTGGCCGCGGCAGGACCGGGCTTCGCCGGCGCGACCGGTCGGGTGCCCTTGGTGCGGGTCTGGCTGGCCCGGGTTTGGCTGGCCCGGGTTTGGCTGGCCCGGTGTTGGCTGGCCCGGTGTTGGCTGACCAGGGTCTGGCGTCGCGGCGGAGGCTGACGCCGGCGTCGGCTGGGTTCACCCTGCTGGAGATCCTGGTGGCGCTGGCGGTGTTCGGCTTCCTGCTGGTCGGCCTGAGCCAGACGGTGCGGTTCGGTCTGACTGCCTGGCGCCAGGATGCCAGGCTGTCGGACGGCAAGACCGACCTGGAAGCGGTGGACCGGACGCTTCGGTCGGTGGTGACCAATCTGGCGCCGAGCGACGATGGGGGCGGCCCGTCGATCAATGGGTCGGCCGCTACGCTGAGCGGGATAACCCGGCTGCGGGTTCCCGGTTCAGGGACGACGCCGGTGCGGGTGGAGGCCGGTCTGGCGGTTTCCGGCGGGCGGCTGGTCCTGCGCTGGCGTCTGTTCCATCATGCGGTGCGGTTCGGCCCGCCGGTGCGGCCGGCGGAGACCGAACTGCTGGCAGGGGTGTCCCGTCTGCGGATTGGCTACTGGCAACCCTCGGGAGTGTGGACCGCCAGCTGGCATCAGCCGGATCTGCCGTTGCTGATCCGGTTCCAGGTGATCCTGGCCGGTGAGCACGCGCCGCGATGGCCTGATATCGTGGTCGCGCCGCTGCTGTCACGGCCATGAGCCGCCGCCGGCCGGGGTCTGTCCCGCGGGGATTGGCCCGAGGGAGATTGGGCCAGAGGGGGTTTGCCCACGGGAGATTGGCCCAGGGAGGATTGGGCCAGACGGGATTTGCCCTGCTGATCGTTTTGTGGACGGTCGGCTTCCTGGCGTTGCTGGGCACCCAGATCGTCGCCGCCGGACGCGCCGATACGCAACTGGCGGACAACCTCAAGCAGGCGGCGGTGCTGCAGGCCGCGGCCGACGGCGCGGTGCAGAACGTAATGTTCTCGATGGCGGCGGCCCGCGATGGGCGGTTCGAGGCTGACGGCCTGGTGCGCCAGCTGCGGATCGATGGCATCGCGGTTCTGGTGAAGGTCGAGAATGAAAGTGACCGGGTCAACCTGAATACCGCCTCGGGGGCCTTGCTGCGTGCCTTGATCATCGACGCGGGCGGGCCGCCTGGCGATGCGGATCGGCTGGCGGCGGCGATCCTGGATTGGCGGACGTCGGAGGCTGCTGCCCGGCCCGGCGGGGCGAAGGGGCCGGCGTATCGCGCCGCCGGATTGAGCTATGGTCCGCCCGGCACGCCGTTTCAAAGCGTCGATGAACTGGCCGACGTGCTGGGGATGACGCCCGAGTTGTTCGCGCGCCTGGCGCCGCACCTGACGGTGCTGACCGATGGCGATGCGGATATGTCGACCCGTGATCCGGTGGTGGCTCGGGCGCTGACGGATGCGACCGGGGTGGCCGAGGATACCAGTCTGGGCCAGCAGACGGCCGATCAGATGCTGCGGATCGCGGTGACCGCGGTCGGTCATGATGCAGCCCGCTATGCCCTGATCGTGGTGGCATCGGCCGACTTGCAGAACGCCTCGCCGCGGGTGAATGTTCTGTTGCGCGAGCGCGGCACCGCGATGACAACTCGCCCGGTGGTAGCGTCCGGGCGTTGATCGGCGCGTGAAACGAAATCGGATAACATTGCCTTTCTTTTCTGATTTTTGTCAATTTATACAGTCAAGGTTACCGAGATATAGATATTGATCCCGTTGATCAAGCATTCAGCATCGAGGCATTGCGTGATCCTCAATATTTCTGAACCATTAACTGTCGGTAAAGTTACTTGCTGCTCGTTCTGATCGGGAACCTGTTTGACGGGCGCTGCGGGTTCCGCAGTCGCTGCATCTTCGGACACCGCATCACCAGAAGACTGGGGAACTCCAATGAAGAGATCAAAGCACTCGGCGGCATGGGTCGTGCCCATGCTGGCTCTGGCCGGCTTTGCCAACCACGCCCGAGCGGACGAGCACATGGTGCTGGTCGATACGATCGACGTGAACAGCGCCAAGGGCTTGGGCGCGTTCGACATCAGCTATGTCGATCCCAAGCTCGGGCTGTATGTCCTGGCGGATCGGACCAACGCGTCGGTGGACTTCTTCAACGCCCGCGACGATACCTTCATCGGCCGTGTCGGGGGCTTCACGGGCGCGGTGCTGAACCCGTCGGGCACCGCCAACAACAACCTGTCCGGACCGGACGGCGTGACGGTCGTCGGCCACAGCCAGGTCTGGGCCGGGGATGGCGACAGCACGGTCAAGGTGATCGACATCGCCTCGTTCCAGGTGATGGACACGATCAGCACCGGCGGCAAGTTTCGTTGCGACGAGATGGCGTGGGACTCGGCGGACCATATCCTGGCGGTGGCGAACAACGCCGACACCCCGCCGTTCGTCACGATGATCAATACCGATACCCACCAGATCCTGAAGAAGATCGTGTTCGACGGAACCAATGGCACGCCAAACGCGACGATGACCGGGATCGAGCAGCCGCAGTGGTCGCCCAAGACCGGGCTGTTCTATGTGTCGGTGCCGCAGATCGTGCCGTCCGATCCGACCCAGGGCGGGGTTTCGGTGATCGATCCATCCTCCATGTCGGTGACGGCGACCTATCCGGTGACCAACTGCACGCCCGGGGGGCTGGCGCTGGGGCCGAACAATCAGGCGGTGATCGGCTGCAGCGGCTCATTTGGCACCAGCCCGAACGTGCTGACCCAGACTGTGATCATCAATCTGAAAAGCGGTTCGGTGGTGGCGAACATTCCGCAGGTGGGCGGATCGGACGAGGTCTGGTACGATCCGGCGTCGAAACACTATTACACCGGCTCACGTAATGCCACCGACAACACCGGCAAGCTCAACCCGGTACTCGGGACCATCGACGCGCTGTCGAACGTGTATGACGGCGGGATCGCGACCTCGACCTCGGCGCACTCGGTGGCGGCTGACCGGTTTTCGCACCACGTGTTCGTGCCGATCGGGTTCGTCGCGGCCGGTGCTTCGGATCCGACCAACCCGTGTCCGGACGTGACCAAGGGGTGCATCGCGGTCTATCTGCCGTCGTCATTGGGCGCGGACGACGCCCGGCGCACGGCCGCGAAGTAGTCTGAGCGGATCCGTGGCGGGTGTTGCGACCGCCACGGGCTGCCGGCTGGTTCCATCGCCGGGGCACCCGCCGCGGGGGTGGAGTGCTGGCAGCGTGCCGGCACCAAATCGTTACATTATCGTTTATTATTTGATAGGCGTGACGGTTGCATCGGCGACCGCTGACACAGCAGCTGACCCTGGCTGACTGACGGCTGAAGTGCCGCCGGTCGTGACCAATAAGCCACCGATCGGCGGACCTGATGTCGCGGCCTGGCGGTCAGCCGTGTCGCCACCGCCGAGAATGCTCGATTCCGTTCGCCGGCGGCAGCCAGCTGAGCTGGTGACTGGAGAAATTGAGGTTCTCGGGATCCATTTCTTGTGGATAGACAATAAATAGCGCGTTCCAGCGACACCCTGATCACAAGGGATTGCGTCGCCTCTCATCGCCGGTCGGGTCCATCAGTGCGTCCAGCGGGTGCTGGGCGGAGTGTAACGAAAGTATGCGGTCTACCATTGTTCGCAAGCGGCGGGCCGGCCGCTCGCTGGCGTTTTTCCTTGGCCTCATCATCACCGGTTGCAACCGCCCCTCGCCGCCCGCGATCCAGGCCTTGTCGCCGCTACCCAGCGGAGGCGCCGCCGCGCCGGCGCGGGTGAACGGGGCGATTGGCGCGACCGAGTCAACGCCGCCGGCGCAGGTGGCGTATGGCACCAGCCTCGCGACGTCGGCGTCGTCGCAAGCGCCGGCGATCGCGCCGGGGCCGCGCGATATCAGCCTCGATTTCGCCGATACCGACATCCGCGAGGTGGTCGCGCAGATTTTGGGAACGATTCTGAAGGTCAACTATACGATTGATCCGGCGGTGAAGGGCACCGCGACACTGCATACCGTGCGGCCGCTGAACCGCACCGAGCTGGTGCCTGTACTGGAGTCGCTGCTTGCTCAGAACGGGGCGGCGCTGCTGGTGAACGGGGCGTTCTACCGCGTGGTGCCGATCGCGCAGGCGGTGGCGACCGCGGCGAGTGGCCCGGGGACGGCGGGCGCGATGGTGGTACCGCTGCAGTACGCATCAGCCGAAGCGTTGGCCAAAGTGTTGCAGCCCTATGTCGGCGAAGGCGGCAAGATCGCCGCCGATCCCGGCCGCAACGCCCTGCTGATCTCCGGCGAGCCGGCGGCGCGCGAGGGCCTGATCGGGCTGGTGAAGGCGTTCGACGTTGATGCGCTGGCGCAACAGTCCTACGCGGTGCTGCCGGTGAGCAACGGCGGCGTCAAGGACTTCGCCTCGGCGCTGCAGGACGCCTTCAGGGGACAGAACGGTGGCGCGCTGGCCGGGCTGGTGCGGGTCATCCCGCTGACGCGGATCAGCGCGGTGCTGGTGGTTTCGTCTCAGCAACGCTATATCGAGGCGGCCCGGCGGGTCTACACCCTGATCGACCGGGCACGGCGGCAGACCCTGCGCAGCTGGCATGTCTACTATCTGCAGAACAGTCATTCCGAAGATGTCGCCTACGTGCTGCAGCAGGCGTTCACGCCCGGCAACGTGACCGCCCAGCCGTCCAGCCAGAGCCGTTCGCAGCAGGGCCAACAGGCGGGGTCGCTTGGCGGCAGTCTGGGCGGGGCCGGCAGCAGCGGCGGCGGCGTGAGCGGCGGCAGCGGCGGTGGCTTTGGCGGCGGCGGGGGTGGCGGCGGTCTGGGAGCCGGATCGGCCGGTGGCCTGGGACGCGGCAGCCTGTCGGGGGGCATCACCGGGTCGAGCGGCGGCCAGTCCGGCGCGCCGCAATCGGGCGGCGGGGCGCCGTCGCCCCAGCCGCCCGGCGGGGGCGCCAACCCGCTGCTGGGCGGGCTGGAGCAGGGCGGCGGCGAGCAGAACGCGGATATGTTGCGGGTGATCCCCGACGACCAGAACAACTCCGTCCTGGTCTACGGCACCGAACAAGAAATCGGGACGATGGAGGCGATGCTGCGGAAGATCGATCTGCTGCCGTTGCAGGTGCGGATTGACGCCGTGATCGCCGAGGTGACGCTGAACGACGCCCTGCAATACGGCACCCAGTTCTTCTTCAAGTCCGGCGGGATCAACGGCATCCTGAACACCGGAACCGCGGCGACGGCCCCCGCCAACCCCGGGGCGGCCACCTTGAACCTGGCTTTTCCGGGATTTTTCCTGGGCGGCAGCGGTACCGGGGGCGCCCCGTTCGCGATCCAGGCGTTGCAGCAGGTCACCACGGTGCACGTGCTGTCTTCACCAGAGCTGATGGTGCTGGACGACCAGCCGGCCCGGCTGCAGGTCGGCAGCGTGGTGCCCTACCTGTCGCAGACCTCGCAAAGCACCATCGCCACCAACGCGCCGGTGGTCAGCTCGATCAACTATCAGCAGACCGGGGTGATCCTGGAGGTCACACCGCGGGTGAACAGCGGCGGGCTGGTCACGCTGGACGTGTTGCAGGACGTGAGCAGCGTGGCGACGGGGATCACGACCCCGGGGATCAACTCGCCGACGTTCAACGAACGCAACGTCAGCTCCCGCGTCGTGGTGCAGGACGGGCAGACGATCGGCCTGGCGGGTCTGATCACCGACACCACGTCGATCGGCAACCAGGGCATCCCGTGGCTGAAGGATATCCCGCTGCTCGGGCTGCTGGCGGGGAACCAGAACAACAGCCGGCAGCGGACCGAGTTGCTGATCCTGATCACGCCGCACGTGGTGCATGACCAGCGCGACGCACGGGCGCTGACCAACGATCTGCGCGACCAGCTGATCAACGCGGCGGCGGTGCCGGATCTGTTGAACAATTTGCGTCCCAGCGGCCAGTCAGACCCATCAGCCCGGCTGCCGCAGCAATTGAATCTGCATCGCTAGAGCATTTTCAGCCTGACCGTGCAGACCGAAAATGCTCTATCCCTTTGTTTGATCGGATGATCGACACGCTTTGAACGTTCCGCTCAGCGTGATCATGCTCTAGCTACTGGTTGCAGATTTCCTCATCGCCGCCGGTGCCGGACGGCCCCTCGGAACACAGGTCGAAGTCGTGTCCCGGCCGGTTGGAGGGGTCGCGATAGACGTAGGGGTGGTTCCACGGATCGACCGGCACGTTGCCCTTGACGTAGGGCCCGTTCCAGTTGGCGGCGTCAGTTGGCCGCTCCACCAGCGCGCGCAGCCCCTGATCGGTGCTGGGATAGCTGCCGACGTCCAGCTTGTACATGTCCAGGATCGAGGCGATGCGCTCGATCGACTGCTTGGCCACGGAGGTGCGGGCGTTACCGAGCTGACGGAGGACGGCGGGGGCGACCAGGCCGATCAGCAGACCGAGGATGGCGATCACGACAAGAAGCTCAAGCAAGGTGAAGCCCTTGTCGTCGCGGGGCTTTGGCTGGTTCATGAGTTGACCAATCCGGTTGGAGAAGGGATCGCTGACCTATCGGTCCGGGTTGCGCCGGCGGCCGAACAGCACACCGGCGGCGGCCAGCACCTTCTGTTGATAGGCGCCGAGGCGGGCGGGCGTGTGGGAGTGATAGTAGCCGATCGCCAACATCAGATCGCCACGCGCCTCGGTCAGGTAAAGCCGCATGATCACGGCCGCGGCGGCGATGTTGAAACAGGGATCGTCGATCAGCCTGTCCAGCACCGCCTTCTGGGTCATCCGGGCCTGATGGGCGAGCGGGACGAGCCAGATGGTGTTGACCTGCATCAGCCCGAGGTCGGCGGACCCATTGCTGTCCGGCTGGATCAGGCCCGCTCGGCCGCCTTCGACGGCCTGGATCGCGGGCAGCACGCGCGGCGGCAGATGGTAGACCGACGCCGCGGCGACCATGCAGGCCAGAAAGGGGATACTCATGCCACCGGTGCTGCTTGGCTCGCCGGGCTTGCCGTGGCCTTGCGGATGCGGCGTGACGGACCGGCGCCGGAGCCGGTAACCTGATTGAAGCAATTGAAAAACTTGATCATCCGGGCTCGTTCAGATCTGATCGCGGCGTTGGAATGGTATCGGACGACGGTAAAAGTCAAGCTGTTCAAGCAGCCGCGTGCGGGCGATCCCGAGCCGGTCGATGCGGTTGGCGGGTGTAAGTTTGAAGGTTTCCGGCCGCGGATGGGGCGGGACCGGGCGGCAACACCGTTCGAGGGGGGACAACCTGCCGGCGGGGTGGCCATGTCGCTCCTACGGACGTTGTCCCTGTTGTGCTCGCGCATCTTGCTTGCGGCGGTCCGGCTCGCGTCAAGCCCAAGCCGCTTCGCGGTGGCTGCGCCAGGCTTGACCCGAACCAGACCGCCGAAGCGAGCGGCTTGACGCAAAGAAGGAACGGGCCCGCACACCTGCCCTTGCCTGATGGCAGTTCGGGTCTCGTCTGGCCAGTGGGGCTGGAAGCGCGCGTCAGCGACCGCCGATGGCGGCGCGGCCTTCAACCATATCGGCCAGACGAAAGACCGTCGCGCCTCGCGGCAAGATCCTGAAGCGGGAACACATTCGGTGGGGAATGATGTCTGGTGTCGCCCATTATCAGGGGCTGCTGCGCGGCTCACGGTGCCCGGCGGGCGGACACCGGCGGGCGGTTGCCACGGTTGGTGCCGCGGTGCAGAAAGAATGCTGCGAAACTGAACCGAGCAAGGCCATGCCGCTGCACGTCGCGCTGACCCACGAGACTTGTTATCAGTACGACCGGCTCATCGCTCTGGGGCCGCAGACCATCCGCCTTCGCCCGGCGCCGCAGGCGCGCACCGCGATCCTGTCCTATACGCTGACGGTCGCGCCAAAACCGCACCTTATCAACTGGATGCAGGACCCGCAGGGCAACCACCTGGCCCGCGTCGTGTTCCCCGACAAGGTGGATCGGTTCGCGGTCACGGTGGATCTGATCGCCGACATGGCGACAATCAACCCATTCGACTTCTTCGTGGAACCCGAGGCGGAATCATGGCCGTTCAGCTACGATCCGGTGCTGGAGCAGGAGCTGGCGCCGTTCCGCAGGGCCGCAACGCCGGGACCGCTGCTGGCGGACCTGCTCGCCGCGGTCCCGCGCGAGGCGATGGCGACGGTCAGCAAGCTGGTCGCGCTGAACACCCTGATCCGAAGCAAGGTGGGGTATATCGTGCGCCTGCAATCGGGCGTCCTCAGCCCGGAAGAGACGCTGGCGGGGGGGACCGGGTCGTGCCGCGACTCGGCCTGGCTGCTGGTGCAGGTGTTGCGCCACCTGGGTCTGGCGGCGCGCTTCGTCTCTGGCTATCTGATCCAGCTTGCCCCCGACGTGACGCCGCTGGCGGGGCCGCCCGGTCCTTCATCGGATGTCGCCGATCTGCACGCCTGGGCCGAGGTCTACCTGCCCGGCGCCGGCTGGGTCGGGCTTGATGCCACGTCCGGCCTGCTGTGCGGCGAGGGCCATATCCCGCTGGCCGCCAGCCCGGAGCCGATCTCGGCCGCGCCGATCTCCGGCCTGATGGAACCGGCCGAAACCCGCTTCGGCTTCACCATGGCGGTGGAGCGGATCCAGGAAACCCCGCGCACCACGAAGCCGTATACCGAGGCGCGGTGGCAGGCGATCCTGGCGCGCGGAAAGCATGTGGATGATGCCTTGCGACGGAGCGACGTGCGGCTGACCATGGGCGGCGCGCCGACGTTCGTGGCCGCCGACGACAGGGACGCGCCGGAGTGGAGCACCGACGCGTTAGGTCCGACGAAACGGGCCTATGCGGGACGGCTGATGCGCCGGCTGATGGCGCGCTGGTCGGACGGCGCGGTGCTGACCCGCAGCATGGGCAAGCCATATCTGGGTGAGGCGTATCTGGGCGAGCGGGGGCCGCGATGGGCGCTGCACTGCCAGTGGCGCACGGATGGCGAGCCGGTGTGGAACGACCCTGCCCTGCTGGCTTGCGACGACGACACCGACCACGCCACGGCGGGCGAGGCCGCCGACTTCGCGCATCGCCTGGCGGAGCGGCTGCAGGTTGATCCCGCCCTGGTCATTCCGGCGTATGAGGGCAACCGCCACGATCGGTGGCGGGAAAACCGGCTGCCGGCGAATGTGCTGGCCGAGGATGCCCGACTGGCTGGGATGTCCGCCAAGAGCCTGTCCAGTTCGGTTGGCAGCGTGTTGCCGCTGCGCCGGGTGATGGACGATGGGGTGCGTCGGTGGCAGTCCGGCAAATGGTTCTTCAAGGCGGAGGCGATGTTCCTGGTCCCGGGCGACGGTCCGGTCGGCCCGCGGCTGCCGCTGGAGGCACTGCCATGGGTCGATCCGAAGGACGCCGACTACCAGCCGGACTCTGACCCGTTCGCACCGACGCCGATGTTGCCGGCGCGCCGGGCGTTGCTGCCCGCGCCCAAGGCGACGCTGAACACGTCGGGCGCGGGCAATCCAGGCGGCATCGAGAGCTTCCGGCCGGTAGCGCGGGAACCGCCGGAGGTTGGGCGCCCCGTACCGGACCCGATCCGCACGGCGCTGGCGGTCGAGGCGCGGGATGGGCTGTTGCACGTGTTCTTCCCACCGCTGTCCGCGATCGAGGACTGGCTGTCGCTGACCGCCGCGGTCGAGGAGACCGCGGCCGCGACTGGCCGCAAGGTGATCCTGGAGGGGTATCGGCCGCCGGAAGACGACCGGCTGCGGCATTTCTCGGTGACCCCCGGCCCGGGCGTGATCGCGGTCAACGTTCACCCTACCGACAGCTGGGACGGGCAGATCCGCCTCACCGAGACGCTGTATGAGGCGGCGCGGCAGGTCGGGCTGGCGGCCGAAAAGTTCACCCTCGACGGCCGCCATGTCGGCACCGGGGGCGGCAATCACCTGGTGATGGGGGCGGCGGTGCCGGCGGACTCGCCCTTCCTGCGGCGCCCGGACCTGCTGAAATCGTTGCTCGGTTTCTGGCACAATCACCCCAGCCTGTCGTTCCTGTTCAGCGGTGAGTTGATCGGTCCGAACAGCCAGCACCCCCGGGTGGACGAGGGCCGGCAGGACAGCCTGGCCGAGCTGGAGATCGCGTTTTCCCAGATCAAGGCCGGTGAGCCCGCGCCGCCTTGGGTCACTGACCGGCTGTTCCGCGACATCCTGACGGACATGACCGGCAACACCCACCGCACCGAGTTCCGCATCGACAAGCTGTATGCGCCCGACAATGCCGCGGGCCGGCGCGGGCTGGTCGCGTGCCGGGCGTTCGAGATGCCGCCGCACGCGCGGATGGCGGCGGCGCAGATGCTGCTGATGCGTTCGGTGGTCGCGGCGTTCTGGCAGCTTCCGTATGAGCGCCGGCTGATCCATTGGGGTACGCGGGTGCATGACGATTTTATGCTGCCGCATTTCGTCGAGCAGGATTTTCGGGATGCCCTGGAGGAACTCGGCTCGTCGGGCTTCGGGCTGGATCCCGAGTGGTTCGCACCGCATCTGGCGTTCCGCTTCCCGCATGTCGGACAGATCCGGTTGCGCGGCCTTGAGCTGGAGCTGCGCACCGCGCTGGAACCGTGGCCCGTGCTGGAACCCGGGTCCGTGGTGGAACCCTGGCCCGTGGAACCCTGGCCCGTGGAACCCTGGCCCGTGGAACCCTGGCCCGTGCCAGGCGAGGAACCGGCCACCGGCAGAACGGTGCGCTATGTCGACAGCTCGGTTGAGCGGGTGCAGGCGCGGGTGTCCGGCTGGGTGGACGAACGTTACGTGCTGGCGGCGAACGGCGCGGTGGTGCCGCTGACCGCGACGGACCGGGTGGGCGAGTACGTCGGCGGCGTGCGCTTCAAGGCCTGGAACCCGCCGGGCGCGCTGCATCCGACGATCGGGATGCAGGCGCCGCTGGTGCTGGACGTGTTCGATCGCTGGAGCGGGCGCAGCCTGGGCGGGCTGACCTACCACATCTGCCATCCCGGCGGCCGCGACTACGAACGCTTCCCGGTCAACGCCAACGAGGCCGAGGCACGGCGTCGGGCGCGGTTCTGCCCGTTCGGCCATACCCCTGGACCGATGCCGGAGCCGCTGGAGCAGCGATCGCGCGCGCATCCGCGGACGCTGGATCTGCGGCTGGTTTGAGGGAGGCACAGGGGGACATGCAGGGGGACATGGCGGACGGTGGTCGGGATGGCGAGGGTGGCGGCGCGGTGCCGATCTCGATCGTGTCGAACCCAGCAGCGGCCAGACCTTGTGCCGGTGGTCGCAGGCTGGTTGTGGGAGGCGTTCTGGCGCAGCGGCGGTCATACGCTTGCACAGACACGTGATGCCGTCTGGGCCTTGGTCACGGCACGATCCATGCCCCGCACGTTGGTCCTGCTGGTCGATGGCACATCGGTCGGTACCGCCGGCCTGGTAGCCGTACCAGCAAACTGCTCCTATGCATGCAACCTTGAGTCACTAGATGTTTTCTTCGCTATGCTCTCGGCGCGGGTTACGATTCGGTCGGAGTTCATAGCTATGGGTGTGGTCACGGCCGAGAAGGAGCGCATAGCGGGAGCCAGCATCTCTGCGCCTCTTGTGCTTGACGATGCTCTTTCCGTCCAGATCATGCCTACCAAAGCGGGCCTGTATCCAGAACTCCGCTACATGGGGTCGAAGCATCGGCTTCTGCCCTGGATCCATGACGTTCTTAGCGCCCTACCGTTTGAGACAGCCGCTGACCCATTCGTCGGAAGTGGGTGCGTGTCTTACCTGATGAAGACGATGGGTAAACAGGTTGCCGCGAGCGACTTTCTGAACTTCCCAGTCGTTCTGGCTTCGGCAACCGTGGCGAACTCAGAGCATCGGCTTGATGCCCTGGCGGTGGCCAAGCTGCTCATGCCGGCGCCTGATGCTCCTGACTTCATCGAGAGAACCTTCTCCGGCGTGTTCTTTGCGCCTGAGGATCTGCGCTTTCTGGACCGCGTATCCGCCAACATCGGTTTGCTGGCCAACCCTGCACAAGCCGCTATTGCACGAGCAGCGCTCATCAGGTCTTGCCTGAAGAAGCAGCCGCGCGGCGTATTCACGGTTAGCGGCGATCTGTCGCGCTACGACGATGGCAGGCGAGACCTGCGACTGACTATCGAGGAACACTTCCTTGAGCAGGTCGGGGCGTTCAATTGCGTTGTTTTTGACAACGGCCGTCGAAGCACAGCCAAACGCGCCGACGTCTTCTCGTTAGAACCGATGGACGCGGATCTTGTTTATCTTGATCCTCCGTATGTGCCGAGGTCAGACGATAACTGCTACATCAAGCGGTATCACTTCCTTGAGGGCCTTTCCTGCTACTGGCAGGGATTGCCAATCATGGAGGACACGAAAGTCAAGAAAATCCAAAAGCAGCGCACAGTCTTCGGTTATCGGAAGACGGCGGCCGACGCCTTTGATCGGATGTTCCGGCTCTACCAGAACAGCGTCATCGTGCTGTCCTACAGCAGCAACGGCTATCCCGACCTCGATGTGCTGATGTCGCTGATGCAGCGCTACAAGCGGCATGTGACTGTGCATCAGAAGCAGCACCGCTATCATTTCGGTACCCATTCAACGGTGGAACGCGCCGCAGTCCAGGAATATCTCATCGTAGGACGCTGAGGGATGCTAGTCGTCCGGCAGACCATTCAGGAGGTTCTGGAGAGCCTGCAACCGCTGCGGGTTGAGTGGCAGGATGACATAGCGAAACGGGTCATCGAGCGGCTGAGGGTCTTACCGGTCCAGGCAACCTACACGGAAGACGACATCCGCAAGCTCATCGAGAATGGCAAGGATCTCCGGAAGCTCAGGTCACAGGATCTCGATGACGGACTACTGATCATCAGAACGTTCCTGGGCATGTCCAAGGATCAGTTTACCCCGCTATTGGGGGAAGCCTTAGGTAGCGGCGGATCCGGTCTTAAACGGTATCAGAGCGACCCCTCAGCCTTTCTCTCGGCACTCATAGACCTTGGCGTATTGGACGCCATGATAACCGAGGTAAACCGGCCCCTTCATTGGACCGATACTATGGTCGAGCGGCTTCGTAGCGGGCGTGGGAGCGCAATCTCGGGGCAAAGACGAGGAAGGTCTGCCGAGGATTTTGCTGAGGCGATCATCGAGCGGGTCTTTGGCAAGGACGGCTATGGAGTTCGAGCTACGTTCAGCGGGAAGAACAACAAACCGGCCAAGTGCGATTTCGCTATTCCGAACAAGGCAACGCCTCGCATCGTCGTTGAATCCAAGGGCTTTGCCGCTACGGGCTCCAAGATGAGCGATGTACTTGGAGACGTGAGAGCCATAATCGACGCTAAGCGGTCGGACACGGTCTTCCTCTTTTTCACGGACGGGCTGACGTGGCGACAGAGGCAATCAGATCTTCGTAAGATCATAACTCATCAAAACGAGGGTGACATCGCGCGGATTTACACTCAGGCGATGGCTGCGCAATTTGAGGCTGACCTCATCACGCTGCGCCGAGAGTGCGGGTTGCCAGAACCGGTCTCGCCAGTGCCTCCGCTAACCGATCAAGTGGACGATACAAACCAGCCATCTCTACAACCCAAGATATTGTAATTCTCGACGACTTTGCACGTATATAAACGCCTTGAATGCCGGGGCATTAGACCGAGCTTCCCTTTTGCCATCACGATAAATCGGCGGAGGTCTGGGAAAAACTGAGCGAAGCCGTCTGACAACGTAGCCATGTAATAACGCGCCTGTGACTTGTACTCGGAAGCCATATCTGCTCCCGTCTACCCCATGTATATCGAAGCCGTTCCGAACCGCACCTCGCCGCCCGCGATCCTCCTGCGCGAGAGCTACCGCCACCAGGGCAAGGTCCGCAAACGCACACTCTGCAACCTCTCAGACTGGTCTCCGACCCACGTTGAGGGCCTCCGCGGCGTGCTCAAAGGCGGCACCGTCATCCCCGCCGGGCAGCACGCCTTGACCGTCACCCGCTCGCTTCCGCATGGGCATGTCGCCGCCGCTCTCGGCACCGCCCGCAAGATCGGCCTCGACCGCATCCTCGGCCCGGACGGCAATCGCTGCCGCGATCTTGTCCTCGCGATGCTGATCGGCCGCATCCTCGACCCCGTGTCCAAGCTTGCCGCCGCTCGCGCGCTCTCGCCCGCCACGGCGTCCTCCAGCCTCGGCGAAGCACTCGGCCTCGGCGCGGTTGACGATGATGAACTCTATGCCGCACTCGATTGGTTGTTGGTGCGCCAGCCCGCCATCGAAGCCAGCTTGGCCAAGCGCCATCTCGGCAACGGCACCCTCGTGCTCTACGACGTCTCGTCGAGCTACATGGAAGGGCGCTGCTGTCCGCTGGCCAAGCGTGGCTACAGCCGTGACGGCAAAAAAGGCACGCTCCAGATCGTCTATGGCCTGCTCTGCGCGTCCGACGGCTGCCCCGTGGCCATCGAGGTGTTCGACGGCAACACCGGCGATCCGACCACCCTGGCACCACAGATCGAGAAGCTGAAGCAGCGCTTCGGTCTCGACCACGTGGTGCTAGTCGGCGACCGCGGCATGATCACCCAGGCGCGCATCACCGCCGACATCAAATCTGCCGGCCTGGACTGGATCACCGCGCTGCGCGCTCCGGCAATCAAAGATTTGCTGAACAGCGGCGCTTTGCAACTCACGCTGTTCGATCAGCGCGACATGGCCTCCATCACATCGCCCGATTTTCCCGGTGAGCGGCTGGTGGTCTGCCGCAATCCCGATCTTGCCGCCGAGCGCAGCCGCAAGCGCGAAGACCTGCTGGGCACCACCGAGACGGACCTCACCCGCATCAAAACCGCGGTCGAGCGCAAGCGCAACCCGCTGCGCGGCACCACCGAGATCGCGCTTGCGGTCGGCGCGGTGCTCAACACCTACAAAATGAAAAAGCATTTCGACCTGAATATCACCGACACCGCTTTCAGCTTCGCAAGAAAGACCGCCGAAATTGCCGCCGAGGCGGCAACCGACGGGCTTTATGTCGTGCGCACCAGCCTGCTTGAGCAGACCCTCGGTGATGCAGATACAGTGCGCAGCTATAAATCCCTGGCCCGGGTGGAGCGGGCCTTCCGCTGCATCAAGACGGTCGATCTGAACGTGCGGCCGGTCTATCATTGGCTGGAGGGACGGGTGCGGGCACACGTGCTGCTGTGCATGTTGGCCTATTATCTGCAATGGCACATGCGCCAGTGCCTGGCGCCGATGCTGTTCGATGACACCAACAAAGCGGAGGCCGAAGCCTTGCGCAGCAGCGTGGTGGCGCAGGCGCAGCGTTCAAAAGCCGCGGTCAGGAAGCAGACGACCGGCGTGACACCGGACGGTCTGCCGGTGCATAGCTTCCGCACGCTGCTGGCCGATCTGGCGACAGTGGCGCGCAATACCATCGTCACCGCGATCAACCCGCTGTATCCGATTATCGTGGTGACCCGGCCAACGCCGGTGCAGCAGAAGGCGTTCGATCTGCTGCACGTCCCAGCGTAGCCAGTGGCGGGTGGTCGCAATGGTATTTTATGCAATACTATCAATAAATGATGTGAAACCGAAGAAGGAAGATGGGATTAGACATCGGAGAGCGGATGGCTTCAGGTCGAAGCAACCATTTGCTAATTCCGGTTTTTTAAGAGGGCGATACACCTCCGAGACGATCGCACTCCAAACGCCGCCGAGGATGTTATCCAACTCGATTTCGAAGCAGTTCGTATTGCTGCTGCGAGCAGTCATCAAGCGCTTCGCCCCTGCTACTGGGGAGGTCGTCATAGCTGATGGGGCTGTCGAACTGGCCTATCGTGAAGTCTGTGCGCCTGCCATCTATCCGGTTATAGAAATGCCACGCGCCGTTTATATCGGTCTTCAGAATCTTGCCGCCAAATTGGTCTTGAACAATCAGGGCGGTGACGCCGCACTGCCCGGCGGCGGGATTATCGGGTCGCCAGTGACGGCCGGTCTCAACGGACCATGACCGCCGAAGTCGGTCGTAGAAACTGAGCCAGGATCGCGTTCCGGCGGTCATCAGGATAATCCTTGGATCTGGACGGTGCGACGTTACCGCACGGGTTGCCCTGACAGAAGCTTGGTTTTTTCTGCCGGTTCAACAGCGCCGGGGCTGGTGCCGCTCGCGAAGCAGACATTTCATGAGAGTGGGTGCAATGGAGGCGTTTCGTGCGACGCGCCAGCTGGGCAGACAGCCGCTATCGTTCGCCTGCCAAGATCGAGCACTGCATCGAGGACCACCAGCAGCCGCGCGCCAGAACGTTCTCGCGCAAGATGCCTTCTTCGCGCATCCCGAGCTTGGTCATGACGCGCCTTGATGCGAGATTCTCTACCCGGCATTGCGCATAGACGCGATGCAGGTCCAGCCGGTCGAAAGCGGCATGCAGCATCGCCATGCCGATCTCGGTCGCGAATCCCTGGCCGATGTGGCCCGGGCTGACGCCCCAGCCAATTTCGCCTTGCTTCCAACCCATGCTGCGGATGTGCAGGATTGCCTCTCCGATCAGGCCGCCGGAACGCTTTTCGATGGCCGCCATGAAATAGCCGGTCCGCGGTTGCTTGCTCTGATCCAGAAGACTCCTGTTGATCACGGCGGCAACCGACGTGGCGGTCGGCCGTTCGATCGGCAGATCGCGCCAGTATTCTTCCTGCTGCATGTAGGCATGGAACGTCGCCGCGTCGGATGCGGTCACGTCCCGGATGAGCAGGCGGGGTGTTTCAAGAGCGGGCGCGTGCATCGCTGGACCACCATGGCTTCGGTCGCCGACCTCGATCGTTTCGTTCACGCCACCGGGCGTCTGCCGTGTCACAAGTTGGTTCGTGCCCTGGGCTCGGGCGTGTGTCCTGGCCGGCGGGTCAGACCGGCGTATCGACGCCGGCCCGTTTGCGGAAGGGCAGGTGTTGGGCGATCTCGTCAAAGATCGGGTGGCGCATCAGCTTGAGGCCGATAAACCATGCCGCCACGCCGGCGCAAATCGCCGCGAACAGGTAGCTCAGCGGTGTGTGTTCGGACCAGTCATAGAGCGTCATCACACCGACCGAGGGTCCAACCGCCACGGCCGTCAGGCTGGCGCTGCGCAGATACAGCGGCAGGATGTCGGCGGTCCTGGTATCGGTCATGCGGTCGAGATGGGGGCGATAGAGTGCCACCGAAAACATGGCCTCACCGATCTTCGCCGCCGCTGCCATCGTCAGGCTGACGAAGCAGCCGCCCAGGAACAGCGCCAGGCCGACGGTGGCGCGCACGAACTCAAACCGAGCCTGCTGGCCGGTTCGTTGGCAGACGACGAAGACCTCCCAGGTCATGGTGATCGCCACCAGCACGATCGCCGCCAGCGAAAGCATGGCCAGCGGCCTGGCCGCGCCGACCCATTTCGGCCCGTACACCGTCAGGATCAGCGGCCCGGCCAGCGTGGCAAGTCCCGCGAAGGCCGGCCACAGCAGTGCGGTGATGATCTCGACGGTGCGAAGATAATGATCGCGCAGTGACAAGCCGCGCCGTTTCTGTTCGGCGAAATCGACGAACACGACACGGCCGATCACCATGTGGACGTTGTCCCACAGCAGGTTGTTCAGGTTGGACGCGCGGGAGTAGAGGCCCAAGGCGCTAAGACCAAGCAGCCGGCCCAGCAGGAATTCTGCGGTGCGGGTGGAGATCGTGGTGATGCCGGAGATCGCCAGCATCTGCACGCCGAACCGGGTTATCCGCTGCCACTCGGCCAGGCTCAGGCGCAGGCGAACGTGGCGCCAACTGACGATGTTGAAGCTGGCGGCACTGACGATGACGCCGGCCAGGTTGCCGTAGGCGAGGCTCATGTAGCTGAAGCCGGCATAGGCGAGTGACACCGTGCAGGAGGTCACGGTGAAGGTGCGAACGACCGCGATCAGGCCGATGGATCTGAAGCGGCCCTCACGCTCCAGACTGGCGGCGGGCAGGAATTCCAGGATGCCCAGCAGCGGCTGCAGCGCCAGGATGCGCATCACCGATCGCACCCCCGGTTCGCGCAGGAACTCGCCGCCGAAGGTGCTGAGGCCAAAGACGGCGGCGGACAGGAGGACCGCGAGAATCGCGTTGATGGTAAAGGCGCTGGCGAGCAGATCCTCGGTTATCTCGTGCTCGCGCACCACGAAGCCGACCAGGCCGAAAGCCTGGATCGCGCTGAGTACGCCGATCACCGCCAGGGCGATGGCGTAGACCCCCATCTCATAGGGGGTGAGCAGGCGCGCCAGAATGATCGATCCGCCGAACTGGAGGACGAACAGGCTGCCCTGCGAAAACGTCATCCAGGCGAGGCCGCGCCGTAGGGACAATTGCAACTTCCTTTGACGTCATTCCCGTCGGCGTGGACGCCGACCGGATCGCGCGCAGGGCTGGTGTGGCGGCTGCGCGCGAACTCAATACCATACCGGTTCGGCAGTCGTTGACCGATCTGTCAACCCGCTCGGCGGGCAGGCTGGGCTACGATCGCAGCCGGTTGTGCCAGCTATCGCGCGGCGCGCCGTTTCACGAAGCCGTGCGGCGGTTTGCCTGGGGCCGGTCCATCCGCGCCTTGATCAGTTCGACGGTTGGACCGAACACGACACCCAGGACGGCGTCTCGGATGGCGGATTTGCGGCCGAAGCTCCAGGGTGCGGCGGGTTTGTAGGCATCGCTGTGAAGCAGCCGGAGCCATTGCGCGAGACGACCGCCAACCCAGGGCCTGCGATAGATCCTGACGCGCTGTTCCAATCGTTCGGCCAGTCCGCGGTAGCGCGCCGATCCGGCCAATGCGGGTTCGCGCGCATCGCTATTGGCCGCGGCGATGGTGTCGAGGATCATCACCCGGTTGCGGGCGACGAGTGCCAGGTGCTCATAAAACGACCCGCTGTTGTTCAGCTTCTGACGGACGTTGGTGAGCAAGCGGGATAGTTTGCCGACGGGGACCCCATAGGCGTTACCGCCGTGCTGGCGATAATCGATCAGTTCGCCTGGCAGGTAGACGATGCGGCCCAGAACACCGGCCAGGAAGAAGAACCATTGATCGTGCGCGAGGTGTTCCTGCGGGAAATAGAAGTCGATGCTCTGCAGCCGACTGGCCGAGAAATCCATCAAGCCGCGGCGGAACACCTGACAGCATCCCAGCGCGAAGAGCCAAGGGTTGATGGCCAACGGCTCGTTGACGGCGCGGTAGACACCGGGCGGCAACAGCGGGCCGATAGGCGACTGATCGCGGCCCACGACCCGCGCGTTGTGGTGGACCAGCAAAACGGCACTGTCGGCGAAGGGTTTGATAACTTCGGACAACTTGTGTTCATGCCAGATGTCGTCCTGGTCGCAGAACGCGATCAGGTCGGCGGTGCATCGCGCGGCGGCGTTCATGAAATTCGCGCGATAGCCGGTGGTGACGCGGTTGCACAGGATGTGGACGGGGAACGGGGCGGTGCGGGCGAACGCCTCGGCGATGGCGACGGTATTGTCGGTCGAGCCGTCGTCGGAGATGACCAGTTCCGCGGGAAGGGTGGTCTGTCGCGCCAGCGTCTGCAACTGCGGCTGGAGGAAGCGGCCGCCGTTGAAGGTGGCCAAGGCGATCGAGATGCTGGGTACCGGCAAAGGCGTCGCCTCACTATCGTGCGTATGGATGCCAATTTAGGGTCCCGCGGATGCCAGCCACAAGCCGAGCGTCACGCGGGGCATCGATTGTCAGATGTCCGGCATGACGGATTGGCCCGGGCTCAAGCAGGTTCGCCCGGTCGCAACCGGGTGCGCGCAACGGCATCCTGCCAGCCGCGGTATTTCCGCGCGCGCTCTGCGGTCGGCATCCGTGGCTCGAAGCGACGCTCGGCCGACCAGGCAGCGGCGAACGCCTCGTGGTCCGGATAGAGGCCGGCGTCCATGCCGGCCAGGTAGGCGGCGCCCAGGGCGGTGGTTTCGCGGCAGGCGGGCCGGTCCACCGGGGCAGCCAGGATGTCGGCGAGGAATTGCATGGTCCAATCGCTGGCGGTCATGCCGCCATCGACGCGGATCACCGTCTCGGTCGCGAACCACGGGCTGGCGAGATCGGCTTGGGGAAGGTCGGACTGGGGAAGGTCGGATTGGGGCGGGTCGGATTGGGGCGGGTCGGATTGGGCAAGATTGGCCTCCGCGAGGTCGGCCCGCATCGCGACCAGCAGGTCGCAGGTCTGATAGCCGACACACTCCAGCACCGCGCGCGCCAGTTCCTTGCGGGTGGTGCCGCGGGTCATGCCGGTCAGCAGTGCGCGGGCCTCGCTGTCCCAATAGGGCGCCCCCAGGCCGACAAAGGCGGGAACCAGGTAGATATCCTGGGCCGGGTCGGCCGCCGCGGCCAATGCGCCGGTGTCGGCGGCGGCGGCGACCAGACCGAGGCCATCGCGCAGCCACTGCACCGCCGCGCCCGCCACGAAGATCGAGCCTTCCAGGGCGTAGGTGCGCTGCCCGCCGAACTGATAGGCGATCGTGGTGACCAGGCGGTGGCGGCTGGCGATCGCCTGCCGGCCGGTGTTCAGCAGCGCGAAGCAACCGGTGCCGTAAGTGGATTTGACCATACCCGGGCGGAAGCAGGCCTGGCCGATCAAGGCGGCGTGTTGGTCGCCGGCGATGCCGCGGATGGCGATCGCGGCGCCGAAGATCGCCGGTGTGGTGTGGCCGAACAGGCCGGCGGTATCGCGGACCTCGGGCAGCATGGCGCGGGGGATGTCGAACAGCGCCAGCAGCCCGTCGTCCCAGGCGCCGCGATGGATGTCGAACAGCAGGGTGCGCGATGCGTTGGTGGCGTCGGTGGCGTGGACCGCCCCCTCGGTCAGCCGCCACAGCAGGAAGCTGTCGACCGTGCCGAATACCAGGTGTCCGGCGCGGGCCGCGGCGCGGGCGCCGTCGACGTGATCGAGCAGCCAGGCGATCTTGGTTGCGGAGAAATACGGATCGAGGATCAGTCCGGTGCGGCCGGCGATCAGGGTTCCGTGTCCGGCCTGTTCCAGGCGCTGGCAAACGCCGGCGGTGCGGCGGTCTGGCCAGACGATGGCGTTATGGATCGCGCGGCCGGTGCGGCGGTCCCACACCAGCACCGTTTCCCGCTGGTTGGTGATGCCAAGGGCGGCGACGTCGGCAGCGCCGAGGCCGGCGTTGGCCAGCGCCTGACGGGCGGTGTCAAGGACGCTGCGCCAGATCGCCTCGGCGTCGTGCTCCACCCAGCCGGGCCGCGGATAGATCTGGGTGAACTCCTGCTGCGCCGTCGCCACCGGCGCGATCGCGGCATCGAACACCATGCCGCGGGTTGATGTCGTCCCCTGGTCGATGACGAGGATATGCGGCGCCATGGCGTGCCGGTTCCTTTATTCGCGCGGGCGTCGTGCGAGCCCGCTCGGTGTACGGTTCATGCGGGCGTCGTGCGAGCCCGCTGGGTCCTCGGGCGTGTTCGGTCGCAGCTGATTTACCCGCCGGCGACCGGGACGCAAAGCCGGCGGCGCGGTCGCTGTAACCTCAGCGATGCCGAGGTTCTGATGACGAGCATCTTGTCACCCGGCGGCGGCGCCCGCATGGTGTGGCGGAGCGACGAAAGTATAGTGCGGAACAGCGTCGTCCCTGGTGACGACGGTTCACAGGTTTTCTTTGCAACAGGAATGATCATGAAGCCAAACCAACTTGACGAGCCGCCGGTTGATCGTTCCGTGCAATATCATATCCTGCCGCAGGCAGACGGCTTTACTGTCAAGATCATCTATCCGCAGAACTCCATCCATCGGGTTGGCGGCTTCAAATCGGAAAACGACGCGCAGATCTGGATCGGAGAAGCTCAGGTACAGCTGCAAAGGTCGCGCTGGTTCGACTGACACTGGCGGATCTCGAACGAGTATCGAGGTATCGCGCTTCCGGGCTGACCATAAACGGTCAGCGCGCGCCAGGACGTGATAACTTTTGGTTGAAGCTGTCACACACTAACCCGCTTTGTTTGAGAGGGCGATTCACGTCCGAGGTTGGTTCAACCTCAGACGGTCGCGCTATAGATAATTGTTTCATGAGCAACCTGGTCAGCCCAGTCAGGCTGGTGTTGCTCTCGAAAATGGGTTGAGGATCTCCACCCGGAACGGCTTGAAGTCCTTGACGTTGCGGGTCACCACGATCAGCCGGTGGACCACAGCGACGGCGGCGATCATGCCATCCTCGACCAGCCTGTCCTGCTTGCCGACCATCAGCCTGGCCCAGGCGCGCATGACGCGAGCGTCCAGCGGCAGAACGTTCCAGGTGGCGGCGACCTGGTCGATCCACGACTCGATCGCTTCGGCCTTTTCAGGATCCTGGATCCGCAACGCTTCAGCGCCTGCCTGCAACTCGCCGATCGTGAGGGCAGCCAGATGCAGGTCGTCGGACCGCACCGCGCCTAGCCAGTCGACGACGGCAGGATTGGGGCGAGGCTTGCGCAGTTCGGAGATGACGTTGGTGTCGAGCAGATACATTTGTTCGCTTGAACGCCGCCGGCGCGCGGCAGCGGTGTCAGGTGAACGCCACAGGCGCGCGGCGGCGATAGCTGCCACGCGGCGGGATGGCCAGATCGGCGCGCCCGGAGGCCGACAGCAACAGGTCTTTCAGCGACGGTTGAGCGGCGGCGTTCAGCTTGCGCCACTGGTCGATCGGGACCAGCACCGCGGTTTCAGCGCCGCGGCGGGAGACGACCTGCGGGCCTTGCTGCAGGCAGGTGTCCAGGAACTCGCTGAACCGCGCCTTCGCGTCCTGTACCGGCCATATCGGCATGCGAGGTTCTGCCTGGGTCATTATGACTGGTCATATGGCTAGTCACTTGGCTTTATCAAGAGGCCGGTGGCGGATGGTGCCGCACCGAACCCGTCGTGCGCGAGGCCCGCGGCCAGCCAGCTTCCGGCGCTATGTTTGATTACCTCTCGCACGCCGCGATCAGGCCCCCGGGTGCGCAGCGCCGAGCGCGGTCGTCGGCGCGGCCTTCGGGCTGACCCGCCGCATGCGGGCGGCGGGTCCGGCTGGGGCATATCTGGCGCCTCCGGCTGGGCATGGCAGCCGGCCTGCATCAGCCGCCGCCGTCGATCGTCAGCACCGTGCCGGTGGTGTATGCGGACACCGAGCTGGCGAGGAAGGCGACGGCGTTGCCGATTTCGCGCGGGCTGGCCGGGCGGCCGAACGGCATGCTGGCGCTGAGTTCGCGCCAGCGGTCCTCATCACCCCATTTCTGCTTCGCCTCTGCCCGGCGCAGCATCACCAGGCGGTCGGTTTCCACCGGGCCCGGATTGATCGCCACCACCCGCAGACCATCCGCCGGAGCGCCTTTGCCCAGCGCTCGGGTGAACGCCATCAACGAGGCGTTGCCGGCCGCGCCGGCGATGTATTGGGTGGGGAACTTCTCGCCGGCCGCGCCGATGACGTTGACGATCACGCCGGCCTTGCGCGCCTTCATCTGCCGGTAGATCACCCGGCAGAACGAGATGTAGCCGAACACCTTCAGATCCCATGCCTGGCGCCAGCGCGCGTCCTCGACCGACAGCAGGTCGCCGGGCGGGATGGCACCGGCGTTGTTCACCAGGATGTCGAGGTCGCCGGCCTTCGCCGCGACCTCACGGACCGCGGCGTCGGTCGACAGATCAGCGGCGATGGTGCGGACGTCGACCTGGCGCTTGGTGCGGATCTCGGCCGCGGCCTGATCCAGCAGCGCCGCGTCGCGGGCGACCAGGACCAGGTTGCAGCCTTCCTCGGCCAGCACCTCGGCCGCTGCCTTGCCGATGCCTTTCGAGCCACCGGTGATCAGGACTGTCTTGCCGGCGAGTTGAAGGTCCATGGCGGGGCCACCTTTCGATTGGAGGTTGTTGGTCAACCGACCGAGGATTCAGGCGCTACGTTGGTCAGGCCGTTCGTCACGCGGGCCGTGCGTCGGTCGGGCCGTTCTTCACCCGGGCCGTTCTTCGCGCAGGCCTTGCGTTGGTCGGGCGCTGCGTTGGGTCGGCGATACGCGGCCTGCCTGGCGTGGCGCGCACGGCAGGCATCGCCGAAAGCGGTGAAAATAGCAACACTGTGCGGATTGGCGGCGAAGGCCCATTCCGGGTGCCACTGCACCCCGACGACCCAGCCGGGTGCGGATGGCATCGCCACGGCCTCGATCGTTCCGTCGGGTGCGCGGGCTTCCACCACCAGCCCGTCGGCCAGCCGGTCGATCGCCTGGCCGTGCACCGAATTCACCTGGATGCTGTCCGCGTCGAGGATGCGCGCCAGGGCACCGGTCAGGGTGACCGGATGCCTCGGCCCATAGCGGGTTTCGTGCGGGCCGGGGGCGCCACGGTGGTCCAGCATGTCCGGGCGGGCATGAACGCGCTGGATCAGCGAGCCGCCCAGAGCCACGTTCAGCTCCTGTATGCCGCGGCAGATCGCCAGCACCGGGACGGCGGCGGCGATGGCGGCGCGGATCAGCGGCAGGGTGGTGTGGTCACGCTGCAGATCGTGGAGATCCGGGGTCTCGGACTCGCCGCCGTCATAGCGGCTGGGATGCACGTTGCTGGGACTGCCCGGCACCAGCAGCCCATCGAGGTGGTCGAGCAGCCCCAGCATCGGCTCGCCCACCGGCGGGATCAGCACGGGCAGCGCGCCGACGCCGCCCAGCACGGCCTGGGCGTAGCGCGCGGGCGTCTGGTGGAACGGCATCTCGGCCAGGATTTTCGCGCAGGCGGGGATGCCAACGATCATGAGCGGATAGCCTCGGGGCGGGTGCGGAAGCGGTCGGCGATGACCGCACCCAGCATGCCACAGAACATCAGCGCCGCCATGCCCCGGGGCGTGCCGTCGGTCAGCAGCCCGACCAGCAGGCCGGAGGTGGCGCCCAGGGTGAACCCGAACGTGCCCATCAGCGCCGATGCGCTGCCGGCGTGACCGGCGTGGCGCGACAGCGCACCCGCCGCGGCGTTGGCGTTGTTGAAGCCCTGGCAGCCGATGACGATCACTAACGGTGCCACGATCGCCCACAGCAGATGCACGCCGCTGAACGCCAGCACCAGCAGCACGATGGTGCCGCAACACGAAATGCGCGCGATCGCCGTCAACATGGTCGACAGGCCGAAGCGTGGCAGCAGCCACGCGTTGAGTTGCGAGCAGGCCACCAGGCTGACCGCACACAGCCCGAAGATCAGCGCGAATTCGGACGGGTTGAGACCGAAGCCGTCCTCGAACACCGGCGAGCAGCCGGCCAGGTAGGCGAACATGCAGAACGTGCCGCAGCCGCCCATCAGCGCGTGGGTCAGAAACGTCTTCTCCCGCAGGATCATCAGGTAGCGCGCCGCCTGGTCGCTGAGGCCCAGGCGGGTGCGGTCTTCCGGCGGCAAGGTCTCGGGCAGGACCTTCCAGGCGGTGATAATGCACGCCGTGCCATAGATCGCCAGCAGCCAGAAGATGAACCGCCAGTGGGCGAAGGCCAGGATGGCGCCGCCGATGGTGGGGGCGAGGATCGGCGCCACGCCCATCACCAGCACCAGGCGCGACATCATGATGGCGGCGGCCTGGCCTTCGCTCAGGTCGCGCACCACGGCGCGCGCGATCACCATGCCGGCCGAGGCGCCGAACGCGGCGATCGCGCGGTAGATCGACAGGGCGCCGAGGCTGGGGGCGAGCGCGCAGCCGATGGTGCTGAGGGTGAAGACGAGGAAGCCGGCGATCAGCGGCCGGCGGCGGCCGAAGCGGTCCGAGAGGGTGCCCTGGGTGATCTGTCCGACGGCGAGACCGGCGAACCAGGTGGCGAGGGTGAGCTGCGCGGTGCCGGGTGCGGTGCCGAAGGTCGCCTCCACCGCCGGGAAGGCGGGCAGGTACATGTCGGTAGCGGCTGGACCGACGGCGATGAACAGACCGAGCAGGGTCGGCAGCCAGGTGGGGTGGGTGGTTCGGGCGGCGACGTGGGTGCTCATCCGGCGCGGTCTTGGGGTTGGGTGTGGATGAACGTCGTCCCGGGGGTGGCTGTTCGTTGGGGTTAGAGGTGCGGGGAAAACGGCGATCCGGTCAAGGGCGGGAACGGCGGAACGGCTTGCCCGATCGCGAGCGGTGGGCCGTGGGGTCGCTATCGCCGCTTGGTGCTGGTTCGGTTGGCGGCCTGGGTCGCGGCAGACCCCCGGCGATTGGCGCGGCGAAAGCGGGCGGGCGTGCATCGCCGGGTCGGGCGCGGGGGCCGGCCAGAGGGGACCCGATCGCGGCGGGCGAGCGCGTTGACAGGGATGGGGTTTGGTTTTAGTTCCGGCCCGCCGGCGTGGAGGGGTGCCCGAGTGGCTAAAGGGGGCGGACTGTAAATCCGCTGGCGTGCGCCTACGTTGGTTCGAATCCAACCCCCTCCACCAGCTATACTTTCCAGGTATTCAAGCACATGCGCGCGTCTTGTCGGCCATGATGGCGTGCGGCACGGTTCCTGTTATGCTGGTCTTCGTGCCGTCTTTGGTGCCGAAATCCGTCATAGCCTGATGTGACCTGTGACCATTGGACGCATCGCATGGTTACGGGCAACAAGGCGATCGAACGGTCATCGCAGGGGCAATGTCATGAAAACACTGCTGCTCATCCTGCCGGTTTGCCTTCTGCTGATGCTGGCCGTCTACTACGCGGTGTTCGCCTGGAACGACATTCCAGGTGGGCAAATGAGCGCGAACGGTTATGTCGCGCTGTTCCTCGGTGTCGTCCTGACGCTGATGCTGGCGGCCGGGCTGATTCGCCTGCTGCTGCGGCGCGACCAGCCGCGGGACGGATGGAGCGATCGGGAATAGGCCGCGGCCAGCGATGGATCGAGCCTTTCTGTCGATGCCGGCGATCGCCATCGGCCGCGACGGGGACCGGTCTGCCGTCGCTCGCAGCCTACACGACCACACCCGGCCATTGGTCGTGTTCACAACCCACGCGTCCGACGCCATACCGATCGGAGGAAACCTTAATGGACGCAGACGTAGACGTTCTCAGACGCATGTATGACCGCTTCAACGCGAGAGACATCGACGGCGTCCTTGCCACGCTCGCCGATGACGTCGCCTGGGCCAACGGAATGGACGGCGGCCACGTTCACGGCCGCGAGGCCGTTCGGGAATACTGGACACGCCAGTGGGCCATCGTCAGTCCGCACGTCGAGCCCGTGAGCTTCGACAAGGCCGCGGACGGGTCGGTTGTCGTGAAGGTCCAGCAGTCCGTCCGCGATCTGAAAGGCAGGCCACTGCAGGATCAGACGCACGGGCTGCAGGACAAGGTGGTTGGGCACGTGTTCCGCTTTCAGGAGGGCAAGGTCACCCGCTTCGACATTCAAGACGCCTCCTAGTGGCCCGACCCTACCGCCTGCGTCCCGCAAGCGGTAGGACAAGTCGGCCCACCAGCGACTCTCTGGTGGTGCGATTCAGCGAACGGATGGGAACCATCCGTTCGCATCGCAACACTAAATGCCCGTCGGGGCGCGAGCCAGGCGTGTCGGCGACTCAGGCCTGATGTCAGCTCTGCATCAAACTCGGCGGCACCCGACGCGGCATCTGGCGCACAAAACCCTCGGAATCGCACTGTCGAACAGGCCCCGAGATCCTTGTTTCATCGGGCAGCTTTATCGGCGTGCTGAGGCGTTTATCGCCGATGCCGCCACTACCCGGCGGCGGCGGTGGCGTCGGCGGCCGGCCGGGTCTGGTCCGGCGCCGCGCCGGCGGGCGCCAGTGTCGCCGCGAGGGCGTCGCCCACGGTCTCCAGCCAGATGAAGCGCAGCTTGTCGCGCGCGCTGGGCGGGATGTCGTCCCAGTCCTGGCGGTTGCGAGCCGGCAGCATCACCGTCGTGATCCCGGCGCGCGCGGCGGCCACTACCTTCTCGCGGATGCCGCCCACCGGCAGCACCACGCCGCGCAGGCTGATCTCGCCGGTCATCGCCACCGCGGGCGCCACCGGGCGAGCCAGCATCAGCGAGGCGAGCGACATGAACATCGCGACCCCGGCCGACGGCCCGTCCTTCGGGATCGCGCCGGCCGGCACGTGAACGTGGATGTCGCTGCGCTCGAACAGACCCGGCTCGATGCCTAAGCCAGCCGAACGCGACTTCAGCAGGCTCAACGCGGCCTGCGCGCTTTCCTTCATCACCTCGCCCAGCTGTCCGGTCAGGATGAGTTTTCCATTACCGGGCATCCGGCTGCTTTCGATGAACAGGATGTCACCGCCGACCGGCGTCCAGGCCAACCCTGTCGCCACGCCCGGCATCGCGGCCCGATCGGCCACTTCCGGCTCGAAGCGGCCGGCCCCCAGGATCGCCGCGAGGTCGTCAGGGCCGATCCGCACCGGGTCCGACCGACCCTCGGCGAAGCCGGCGGCGACGCTGCGCAACACCGCACCGATCTCGCGTTCCAGATTGCGCACGCCGGCCTCTCGCGTGTAGCCGCGGATGATCGCGGACAGCGCCGCGTCGGTGATCGTCGCCTGTTCGGCCGACAGCCCGTTACGCCGCAGCTGGCGCGGCAGCAGATAACGCCGAGCGATGGCCTGCTTCTCCTCCTCGGTGTAGCCGGATAGCGAAACCACCTCCATGCGGTCGCGCAGCGGCGCGGGCACGGTGTCCATCTGGTTCGCCGTGGCGATGAACAGCACGCGGCTGAGGTCGAACGGCACGCTCAGATAGGCGTCGCGGAAGGTGCCGTTCTGCTCCGGGTCCAGCACCTCCAGCAGCGCCGAGGACGGGTCACCCTGAAAGCCGCCCATGCCCAGCTTGTCGATCTCATCCAGCATCATCACGCAGGCGCGCGAGCCGGTTCGGCGAATCGCCTGGATGATGTTGCCCGGCAGTGCGCCGATATAGGTGCGGCGGTGGCCGCGGATCTCCGACTCGTCATGCACGCCGCCGAGGCTGACCCGCACGAACGGCCGCGCGGTGGCGCGCGCGATCGACTGACCGAGGGAGGTCTTGCCCACGCCCGGCGGACCGACGAAGCACAGGATCGGCCCGCGTCCGTCGGGGTTCAGCTTGCGCACGGCGAGAAACTCGACGATCCGCCGCTTGATCTTCTCCAATCCGTAATGGTCCTCGTCCAGCACAAGGCGCGCCCCGGCGATGTCGATCGTTGCTTCCTCCCCCAGTTTCCAGGGCAGTTCGGAGAGCCATTCGAGGTAGGTCCGCACCATGCCGGATTCCGGTCCGCCCTCGGGCATCCGCTCCAGCCGCCGCAACTCCCGCTGTGCCTGGCGGTCGACCTCCTCGGGCAGCCCGGCATTTTCCAGCGCGCGCCGCAGATCGGCCAGCTCCGGCGAGCCGCCGTCGTCCTCGCCCAACTCCTTCCGAATCTGCTTGAGCTGCTCGCGCAGCATGAATTCCCGCTGGTGCCCCTCCATCGTCTGGCGGGTGCGGTTGCCGATGTCGGCCGACAGCCGCAGCACCTCCAGCCGATAGGCGAGGCGCCACAGCACGCTGTCGAGTCGCTCGCGCAGATCGATGGTCTCCAGGATGGCCTGCTTCTCGGCCGGTGAGAGGTCCAGCAGGCTGGTCACCAGGTCGGCCAGCATCCCGGGCGGCTCCAGGTTCTGGACGGTGGCGACCAGCTCCGGCGGCGCCTGCTCGATCAGGCCAAGCGTCTCCAGCGCGCGTTCGCGGATCTGGTGGACGCGTGCGGCGATCTCGGCGCCCTCGGCGGTCGGTTCGGCGATGCGCTCGACCGTCACGGCGGGATAGGCGAGCTCCTCGACGCGGCCGATGAGCCTGACGCGGCCGACACCTTGAAGGATCGCGTGATGGGTACCGTCGCGGGCCGTCACGTAGCGCAGCAGGCGCGCTTCGGTGCCGATCGGGTAGAGCTCGGCGAGAGTGGGCGGGGGGCTGGGCGCGGGACTGGGTGCGACCACGGCGGGATCGCGCCGCAGCACGACGGCCAGATGTCCGCCGCCCCGCGCCGCCTCCTGCAGGGCAGCCTCCGTGGTCGGATCGACGGCTGCGAGGGGCATCACCACGCCGGGAAACAGAACGGTAGCGGCAGGGATCAGGATCAGCCTGTTGTCCGGCGTTGTCGCCGACTGTTCGGACGAGGTCGCGTCCATCAGCTCAACTTCCGCAGGACGACGGTGAGGCAGCCGTCCGCCAGATCGCGACGGACCAGCTCGTAGGCACCGGGCGGCAGCGACACCCGACGCTCGAAGCGTCCCTGGGGCAGCTCCATGCGATGGATGCGGGCGGGACGCGGCAAGGCCGGCAAGCGCCGAAGTCCGCTGACCGCGAGCTCGTGACCGCGGATCGTCAGATCCACTTCAGCGGCCCGGACGCCGGGCAGAGCGACGATCAAGACCACCTCCTCCGCACTCTCCAGCAGGTCCACCGGCGGCTCCCAGCCACGGACCTCCGGGTGGAAAAACCCGCGATGCAGTTGGTCCGCACGCGCCAGCACGCCCAGCGCATCGACCCACATCAGTTCGGCTACGGTTCGCGCCATGGCATTCCCCAAGACCGTGGGTGCGGCGGCACGGCGAAGCCGCGGACCTCTTGTGCGCCGTGTTCCAACTCGCCCTTGATGTCCGTCGTGGCCGATGGTCCGGTGTGAAACATCGTGTCCCGCGCGGGCTTGAACTCCGGGCGGCGATAGGCGTGGGGAATGTTGGCTTCGATGTCCACCGGGTCCAGCCGCACGATCAGGTGTTGTGGCAGGTGTCCGGCCCGTTGGTGCCGAACGCGGTTTCGGTGAAGCCAATGGACCCGGTCTCGGCGGCCGCGCCACTGTCCGCTCAGGAACAATCGCGGGTGACAAGATGAGCTCTCATGTCTGCTGCTGAGCGACAGCGCGACGGAAGAAATTTGTTGCTCTCTCGACGTGCGACCGCATAGCCTGCACTGAAGCCAATAGGCGCTTGCGCGGATCGGCATCAGTGTCACTCTTTCGCGCGCCGCCCGCTCGCTCGCCGGCCAACCCGGCGCGCATACCGGTCAATGCAAGCACCGACCGGTATCATCCGTCAGCCTGGCCCACGGGAGATGCGCCGATAACCTTGCCGCATCCAGCCCGATCACAGCAGAACCGGTTTGCTCACCTGGATGCGATGCGGGGATGGGCGGCGCTGATGGTGGTCATCCATCACGGCGCCCTCGCGCTCGATTTCGCGCTGTACACCGGCCGCCCTGCCGAATCCCGCGGACGGTGGGACCTGGCGATCGCGGGCACGCCGTTCTTCCCGTTCGCCAGCGCCGGCAGCCTGGCGGTCTGCATCTTCTTCGCGTTGAGCGGCTTCGTGCTGACCCACGCCTACCTGCGCTCACGGCAGAGCTGGCCTGCACTGGCGATCCGCCGGTATGTCCGACTGGCGGTGCCCATGCTGGTGGGCTGCCTGTTGGCGTGGCTGCTGCTGAGCTTGGGTCTGATGCGCCCGCGGTCGGCGGCGCTGATTACACACTCATCCTGGCTGGGTGAACAATTTCAGCAGCGGCCTGACCTGCTGGTGGCAGCAAGCGAACCGATCCGGCTGCTGCTCGGTTTTCCCTCGGTCTTCTCAAGAGAATATGATTCGTCACTGTGGACCATGCCGGTCGAGGCGGTGGGCTCGCTTGTCCTCATGACCGCCTTCGTCGTCCTGCGCCAGGTGCGCCGACCCACCGAACGGCTGGCCGGGTATGGGTTCTGCCTGCTGGCCCTGTTGTACGCCGGCTCGTTGTTGAGCCTGTTCGCCTTCGGGGCGGCACTGCGGCTGCTGCAACCGAACAAGCTGCTGGCTGCCTTGGGAGGCAGCCGGTGGGCGCTGGCGCTTATGCTGACGCTGGCGGCGTTTTTCGGCACGGTCCCGTTCAGCAGGAACCGCTGGATGGTGTACGACCTGATGACGGCATTTTCGCGCCGGATCACCTGGCATACCTGGCCGTGGGCGCATTCCCCTGAGTCATTCTGGCATGGCATCGGAGCCGCCCTGATCGTGCTGGCGGTGTCTGCCTCCCCGGCGATGCAAGCGGCGTTGTCCCGCCCGCTTGGCCGCTTCCTCGGGCGCATCTCGTTTCCGCTCTATGTCGTGCACATACCGCTGCTGATGGTCGTCGAGTGCGACGCGATCATTGTGTTGCAGCGGACCGGGCTGCCGGCCGCGACCAGCGGGCTGCTGAGTTTGCTGACGTTCCTGGTGCTGGCCGTCACCGTCGCCGCCGTGTTGACGCCGCTGATCGAGGGCGGCACCATCGGTCTGTCGGCCCGGTGTGGCGACGTCGTCGAGGCCGGGGTGCAGCGGCTCGCTATCCAGCTTCGGCGGGTGTTTGGACGCCAGCCGGAGCGGGCAAATCAGGTGGCGGTGCCCCCGCCGCGTTGAACAGCGTCGCATTCGGCTTGGTCTTCGCTGGCCTGGATCGTCGCCAGCCTCGCGGCCAGGGTACCGCCGACCGAGGCGCTTGCGATCAGTCGGTTTGCGGGGAGCCGGCTTGCCGGGGCAGCCAGGCGTATCGCGGACGCCGGGTTCAGGCCGCCATCTGGTCCGGGGCGGCGAACAGGAAATCGATATCGTCCGCATCCATCGCCGGCAGCCCCATGCCGTCGTCGCCGAGAGCCAGGCTCGCCAGCGCGGCCTTGCGTTGCTGCAGTTCGACGATGCGTTCCTCCACCGTGTCCGCCGCGATCAGCTTGTAGACGAACACCGATTTGGTCTGGCCGATGCGATGGGCGCGGTCGGAGGCCTGGTCCTCGACCGCCGGGTTCCACCACGGATCGTAATGGATGACGGTGTCGGCCGCCGTGAGGTTCAGCCCACGGCCGCCTGCCTTGAGGCTGATCAGGAACAGCGGCACCTCGCCGGCCTGGAACCCGCGGACCGGTTCCGCACGATTGGCGGTGTCACCGCGCAATTCGACAAAGCGAATTCCGGCGTCGGTCAACGCCGGCTTCATCAGGTCGAGCATCGAGGTAAACTGCGAGAACAGCAGGATGCGGCGTCCCTCGGCGACCATCTCGGAAACCATCTCCAGCAGGTCGTCCAGCTTGCTGGACGTGCCGGACAGCCCGGCCGAGGGCAGCTTGACCAGCCGCGGGTCGCAACACACCTGGCGCAGCTTCAGCAGCGCGTCGAGCACCAGGATGTGGCTTTGTCCCACCCCGCGTTCGGCGATGCCCTGGGTCACCCGCTGGTGCACGGTCGCCCGGATGGTCTCGTACAGTTCGCGCTGATCGGCCGCCAGGGTGATGCGCCGCAGGATCGTGTGCTTCGGCGGCAGTTCTGTCGCCACGGCCGATTTGGTGCGACGGAGGATGAACGGGCGGATGCGCGTGGCCAGCTGCTGACGGCGGATCGGGTCGGCGTCCTTTTCGATCGGCGTGCGGAACCGGCGGTTGAAGCTTTTGCGCTGACCCAGCAGGCCGGGCATGAGGAAGGCGAACTGCGCCCAAAGCTCGCCGAGGTTGTTCTCGATCGGGGTGCCCGACAGGCATACCCGGTGGCTGGTGTCCAGGCGGCAGACCGCGTGCGTCGCCTTGGCGGTCGGGCTCTTGATCGCCTGCGCCTCGTCCAGCACGACCATGTGCCAGGGCAGCGTCACCATGTCCTCGATGTCGCGGGTCAGCACGGTGTAGGTGGTGATCACGACATGCACGCCGGTCAGGTCGCGCCGCCGCTGGTGGCGGTCGAGGCCGTGCAGCACCACGACGCGCAGATGCGGCGCGAAGTGCGTGAGTTCGGCGGTCCAGTTCGGCACCAGGCTGGTTGGCACGACGACCAGCGCGGGCCGCATCAGCCGGCCGGCGTCCTGCTCGATGACGATGTGGGCGATGGTCTGCGCGGTCTTGCCGAGTCCCATGTCGTCGGCGAGCAGTCCGCCCAGGCCGTTCGCGCGCAGATGCTGCAGCCAGTTGACGCCGTGCTGCTGATACGGCCGCAGCGTCGCGGTAAAGCCGGCCGGGACTGGCGCTGGCGGGATTTCCGCAACGGCGCGGAAACGCGCGGCATGGGCGGCGATAATGGCGCCGTCCTGCCAGCGCGTGGTCAGCACGTCCTCGAGGTCGAGCACGCTGGGGGCGGCGCTGGCGTCCAGGATCATGGTGTCGCCGCTGGTGCGGCTGGCGGACTCGATCAGGTCGTCCATCACCGCCAGCAGACGGGCGATGCGGTCGGCCGGCAGCTTCAGGATGCGGCCGTCGTCGAGGCTGGTGATCACCTCGCCATCGATGACGCGGGCCGCGCCGATCCCGCCGCGGTCGTGCAGGCGCATCAGGATCGGCAGCAGCGGGTGGCGGGCGCCATCGATCTCGATGCCGAAATCCAGCGCGAAACCCGCGCGAGGCGCCGCCGGGGATGCGCCGTGATGCGGTGCATCGGTCACCCGCATATCGCAGAGGCCGACCTGGTTCACCAGACGGGGGCCGAAGTCGGTGTCGATCTGGTTGCCCCAGCCCAGCGCCTGAAGCGCCGGCAGCCGTTCGGTGACGAAAACCTGCCAGGCTTCGGCGTCGCGGCCGCGGAAGACGAAGACCAGCCGGCCGCGGTCCGCCTTGCCGGTCGCCATCCGCATCTGCACCAGACCATCCTGGCGGATGGCGTCCAGCGCGGCGGCTTCCACCGCGCGGTCGCGCCGCACGAACACCGGGCCGTCGGGTGTGTTGATGCGGACGAACTGCCGGTCATCGTCGAACGGGACGATGGCGCCATCGTAGTCGAATTCGAGCAGCAGCGCGTCGAGCTGGCGCATGCGGCCGAACTCGTCGGGACACGGCAGGCGGGTCAGGCGCAGGATGGGCGTTGCCGGACGATCGGCGATCACCTGATCGGTCGCGGTCGCCGCCTCGAGCCGCCGCCGGGGCGGTTCAGCCTGCGGGCGGCCGATGGACGAGCGACCGGCCTCGGTCCGGCTGGCTGATCCGGGGCTGGCCGAAGCGGGGGTGGCCGAACCGGGGGCTGTCGGGGCCGCGCGTGTTGCTGGCGCCGCCTGCGACTGGATCCTCAGGCGGGCGACGGCACCGGTCGCGGCATCGACATACCAGGGTCCGGTGTCACCAACGATGACCCCCGAGCGGGGCGGCAGCACGGCGGCCGAGGCCGAGGCGAACACGCGGGTCTCGCCCTTGACGAGGCGCCGGCCGCCGGCGTGCCAGCGCGCCTGACCGGTGTCCAGCAGCGCATCCAACAGGTCGGCGACCAGCATCGCCGGCACCCCGGTGCGCGTCTCGGTGCCATCGCCGAGCAGATAGGCGAGATCGCGGATCGCCGGGTCGGCTTGCTCGTCGCCGGCGATCTGGCGTGGCGTGGTCGGGGTGGCGACCCCGCTGCGCTCGCCGATCCGCAGCGTGGTGACGATGCAGGCGTGCGGCGGTTCGCCGGGTGCCAGGTCGAAGACTGTTCGCTGCCGTTCCTTTTCCGCCGGGGCGGTGGTCAAGGTGTCCAGGAAGGTCTGCTGCTCCGGCTTGCGCAGCGTGGGGAAGCGGTCGAGGGCGGCGAACGCGGCGGCCGCCAGATGGATGCAGCCGGTCAGGCCGCAGCCGCACCAGGTGTCGAACACCACGCGGCGACCGAGCATGGCGGGGGTGATGCGGATCGTGTGGACGGCCTCACGATCCTGCACCACACCGGTGATCGTGTCGCCGGCCAGTTCCACCGCCACCCCGCCGGCCAGATCCAGGCCACGGCTGCGGCTGAGCACCCGCGCATCGAAGATGCGACCCAGGTCCTGGGCGGAGAACGGCGTCGGCATGGCGCGGGTCGACCTCGGGTGGTTACTGGTTGGGGGCCGCGACTCGGCCTGCAGCGTATGGAGGGTCACGAGACGCCTTTAATCCGTTGGGTAATGCAAGGCTGCTATTGCCGGATCAAGCAAGCCCGGGGCGCTGCCCCGCACCCCGCCAAGGGCCGACGGCCCTTGGAACCGCTACTTCAGCGCGGCTTCCACCGCTGCCGCCAGGCTGAACAGGCGGGCGTCGCCCATGGTTTCACCCATCAGCATGAGGCCGACCGGGGCCTGCCCCGCGCGATGGCACGGCACCGAGATGGCGCACCGGTCGAAGAAGTTGCCGATCGTGGTGTTGCGCAGGATCAGCATGTTGACGCTGTTGTAGGCGCGTTCGTCGTCCAGCGCGGCGATCGGCGGGGCGACGATCGGCACGCTTGGCATCAGCACGCCGTCGTACGGCGCGGTCGCACGGTCGAAGCTGGGGATCAGGCGGCGGCGGGCGTTCACCAGATCGAGGTAGTCAGCCGCGCTCATGTGCTCACCGCGGCTGATCCGGATGCGGATGCGCGGGTCGTAGCCCGCACCTTGGGTTGCCAGCAGCTGGCGGTGCCAGGCGTAGCCTTCGGCGGCAGCGAACCCGCCTTTGGCATTGGCCGCCGCCAGTTCGCCCAGCTGCTCGAACTGTGCCGTTTCAATCCGCGCCCCGGCGGCCGACAGCGTGGACAGCGCCTGATCGAACGCGGTGGCGACGCTATCGTCCATGCCGTCCAGCACCATGTTCCCGGGTACCGCCAGCCGCAGCCCGTGCAGGCGCGCCGGGATGGGCGGGAGCGGTTGCTGACCTGCCAGGATCGCATCGATCTCGGCGCAGCAGGCGACGCTGGGCGCCAACGGGCCCACCGAGTCCAGCGACGGCGCCAGCGGCAGCACGCCGGTGATGGGGATCCGCCTGGCGGTCGGCTTGTAGCCGACGATGCCGCAGAAGGCGGCGGGGATGCGGCAGGAGCCTCCGGTATCGGTGCCGAGACCGGCGGCGGCCATGCCGTCGGCGACCGCCACCGCGGTGCCGGACGAACTGCCGCCGGGGATGCGGCGGGAGGCGCGGTCCCAGGGGCTGGCGGGTGTGCCATAGTGCGGGTTGATGCCCAGGCCGGAGAACGCGAACTCGGTCATGTTGACGCGCCCGAGCGGGATGAAGCCGGCCGCCAGCATGCGAGTGACGACGGGGGCGTTGGCTTTTGCCGCGGGCGCATCGGCCAGGACAGCTGAACCGGCAGGGGTCGGCTCGCCGGCGATGTCGAACAGGTCCTTGAGCGCGATCGGGATGCCGGCGTAGCGACCGGGTGCTCGGCCAACCGCACGCAGTGCATCGGCGGCATCGGCCATGGCCCGGGCCTGACCGGCATGGACCTTGATGAAGGCGCGGGCACCCTCGCCGTCCGGGTCGGCGATCCGGGCGAGACAATCCTCGACCAGCGCCCGGCTGGTGGTGGTTCCGTCGGCCAGGGCCTGGGCGAGCTCGTCGATCGTGCGCATGATGCCTCCCACGTAGGGCTTGTTGGACATTAATCGCTACGAATCGCAGTGTCGAACAGACCCTAAGCCATTGCTTTTTCGGGCAGCCTATCGGCGTGCTGACGCACTTATCGCCGATGCCGCCCTTTCCAATCAGAGGAGCATGCCATGTCCGACACGCCTGCCAAACCGGTTCTGTTGACGGGCGCCTCGGGGGCGCTGGGGCGCGTGCTGGTCAAGTCGCTGGGCGCGCTGGGCTGGCGGCTGGTGCTGAGCGATATCGCGCCGTTTCCCGACGCCATCCCGGCGGGTGCGGCGTTCACCCAGGCGGATCTTTCGGACGGGGTGACGATGCTGCGCCTGGCCGAGGGCTGCGGGACGATCATCCATCTGGGGGGCATATCGGTGGAACGGCCGTTCGAGGAGGTCATCGGGCCGAATATCCGCGGGCTGTATCACATCTACGAGGCGGCGCGCCGGGAGCGGGCGCGGGTGATCTTCGCGTCGTCGAACCACGCCGTCGGGTTTCACGAACGGACCGCGAGCATTGCCGCGGATACCGCGTTCCTGCCCGATGGCTACTATGGGCTTTCGAAGGCCTATGGCGAGCTGATGGGCCGGCTGTACTGGTTCAAGCATGGGGTCGAGAGCGTCAACATGCGCATCGGATCGGCGACGGCCGAACCGGTGAACGCGCGCATGCTGGCGTCGTATCTGTCGTATGGCGACTTCTCGCGGCTGGTGGAACGCGCGGTGCTGACACCATCCGTCGGTCATGTGGTGATCTGGGGCGCGTCGAAAAACGCGCGGATGACATGGTGGCGGGCGGATGCGCGCGAGGCACTCGGATGGACGCCGGTGGACAGCGCCGACCCGTTCGCCGGACAGTTGGCCGATGCCGTCAGCGGCGATCCGGTGGAGGAACGCTACATGGGCGGCGCGTTCTGCTCGGTGGGGTATTCCCGTGGCGAACCGGCGCCGTCGTGGGACGACAACAATGGCTGACGGCGTGCTGTATATCGGTCACCGGCGGTACTCGTCGTGGTCGCTGCGCGGATGGCTGGCGGTGAAGCTGGCCGCGCTGGACGTGGAGGTGCGGGTGCTGCGGTTTACCCGGCCGGGGCCGACGCGGGCGATCGCCGAGCTGTCGCCGAACGGGCTGGTGCCGTTTCTTGAGCACAATGGGGCGCGCGTCTGGGAGTCGCTGGCGATCTGCGAGTACTGCGCGGAATTCCGTTCGACCCTGTGGCCGGCGGAGCGGGTGGCCAGGGCGCAGGCCCGGTCGATCGCGGCGGAGATGCATGCCGGGTTCAGCGAGTTGCGGAGCGCGATGTGGATGAACCTCGGGCGCGACTTCAGTGGGCTTGGGCGGACGCCAGGCGCCTTGGCTGACATCGCTCGCATCGAGGCGTTGTGGGCGGAGACACGGGCTCGCTTCGGCGGCGGCGGTCGATTTTTGTTCGGCGCCGACTTTGGCGCGGCAGACGCGATGTTCGCACCGGTGGTGGCGCGATTTCTGGGTTGGCAGCCACAGGTTTCCGCCGAGACGGCGGCGTATTGCGAAGCCGTCCGAGCGCATCCGCTGATGCGGGAATGGTATGACGGCGCGGCGGCGGAGCCGGACGACTGGCTGATCGAGGGGTATGAACGCGCGTCCTGATCCGCGCCATTTATCGCGCATGAGCGAAGCGCGATACGTCGCTGTTCGTTTGAAGTATCCGATTGGCGCACCAAATCGCGAACGCCGCGGGTCTCCCGCCGCTCGACGACCGGATATCAGCCTGATCAGCAAAGCTTTTGGTTTTCAGTGGCCTGCTTATCCCTGCGTCCGTCGCACGATGCGACGCACGCAGGGGACAGGACACCAGGTAGTAATCAAATTATGCCGGGCCTCAGCCAGACGCCGCCATTTTCCCTCGTTGACCTGGCCTGGCGGACGGCGTTCCGGGTTGCTTTTCCGCTTGCCCGCGTTTGGTGGCGGGTCCGGCGCAAGCGGCACGAAGGTGCGCTGGTCGCGGTCTACGTCGGTCAGGCGCTGCTGCTGGTGAGGTCGTCCTATCGCTCGCAGTGGAACTTCCCGGGTGGCGGGGTCCGGCGCGGCGAGACCCCGGCCGCCGCCGCGCGGCGCGAACTGGCCGAGGAAATCGGTCTTGTGGTGCCTTCGTTGATCCCCGCCGGGGTGGCCTGTGGCCTGTGGGACGGACAACGTGACCGGGTGCATTTCTTCGAGCTGCGGCTGGACCGGCCGCCCACGCTGCGGCTCGACAACCGCGAGATCATCGCGGTGCGACTGGTGGCGCCGGACGAACTGCGCGAGACGGCGCTGACCAAGCCGGTCGCGCTGTATGTGGGCAGGGCTTCGCCACCGGGTTGCCACGAACAGCGGTAGGCGGAAGTCGGGTTGATGTTGCTCAGACCGCCTCGTCCAGGTCCTCGCCCCACATCTTCTCCAGCGCGTACATCGTCCGCGCTTCGGGCTTGAACAGATGCACCACGATGTCGCCGGCATCGATCAGCACCCAGTCCGACCCGCCGGCGCCCTCGACCTGCACCCGCTGCAGTCCGGCATCCTTCAGCTTTTCGCTCAGATGCTGTGCCATCGCGCTGATCTGCCGATCCGCCAGGCCCGAGGCGATCACCATGCGGTCGCAGAACATCGCCTTGCCTTCCAGGTCCATGGTGACGACGTTTTCAGCCTTGTCGTCGTCCAGGCTGGCGACGATCACCGCCTGCAGCCGGTCCAGTTCCGACGGCTCCGCCTTGACCTTGTCGCCGCGCGGATTGGCGGGTGCCTGCTTCGGCCCGGCGGCGATGGTCTTCTTCCGCGGGGTGCCCGGCACCATCCCGGCCTCCGGCAGCTTTGGCTTGACAGCGCGTTTGCGCGGCGCCGGCTTATGTCTGGCGGGGGAAGACGAAACCTTCGGCGTCTTGGTTATGGCACATGTCCTTCCGCGGCTTGTCGGATGGCGGTGGCGGAAATGGTGGTCTGCGGGCCGGGCAGGAACAGCCAGCCCGGCGCGGCACCCGCCAGCAAAGGGGCTTCCCTGGCCGGCCGGCGTTTCGCCCGTAGCCGATGCGCCGCCTGTCCCGCAAGCGCCCGATAGGTATAGCCGGGCCGGGGCAGCACGACGAACGCCAGCCGCCGGGTGATATCGGTCCACCGCCACCAGCGCGGCAGCTGTTCCAGGATGTCCGCGCCCATGATCCAGACGAACCGCACAAGCGGGAAGCGCCGCATCAACAGCCGCATGACATCGACGGTGTAGCGGGTCCGCAACGCGGCCTCGATGCCGCTGGCGACCACCCGGCGCCCGTCGGCGATGGCCGCCGCGCCCCGCAGACGCTGCGCCAGCGGTGCCATGCCGGCGGTCGGCTTCAACGGGTTTCCCGGCGAGACCAGCAGCCAGACCTGGTCCAGCCGCAGCCGCCGCATCGCCAGCTCGGCGACATGGCGATGACCGGTGTGGGCCGGATTGAACGAGCCGCCCAGCAGACCGACGCGCATCCGCCGCCGGTCGCCGAATTTCGGGATCGGGTCAGTCCGCATCGGCTGCGGGCCGGTGCTGGCGTGTCATAGCGAGGGGCGCCTGGTGGTGTGAACGCGCACAAGTTGGGCCGGCGGACAGCGCAGGGCGTGCCGCCCGGGCGGCGGCCGCGGCACCGCATTGATCCAGTCCAGGCACGCGCGCTGGCCGTTTCAGGGGCGCACCTGACCCGATCCGAACACCAGGTAGCGATAGGTGGTCAGCTGCTCCAGTCCGACCGGTCCACGGGCGTGAGTGTGGCCGGTGGCGATGCCGATCTCGGCGCCGAAGCCGAACTCGCCGCCGTCACAAAACTGGGTCGAGGCGTTCCACAGCGCCACCGCGCTGTCGACCCCGCGCAGGAACTGTTCAGCCGCCGCGGCATCCTCGGTGACGATCGCATCGGTATGCTCGCTGCCGTGTTCGCCGATGTGCGCCAATGCCGAGGCCACGCCGTCGACCACGGCGACGGACAGGATCGGTCCGAGCCATTCTGTATCGAAGTCGGCATCGGCGGCCGCCGGCAACCACGGCACAATCTCGCGCGCCGCCGCGTCCGCTCGGAACGCACAACCCAGCGTGCGCAGATCCTCGACCAGCACCGGCAGCAGGGACGTGACAATCGCGCGGTCGATCAGCAGCGTCTCGGTGGCGCCGCACACCCCGGTGCGCCGCATCTTGGCGTTCGCCAGGATCGCCCGAGCCATGGCCGGGTCGGCGGCCTGATGCAGGTAGGTGTGGTTGAGGCCCTCGGCGTGGGCGAGCACCGGCACCCGGGCCTCCCGCCGCACGCGATCCACCAGCGAGCGGCCGCCGCGCGGGATGATCAGGTCGAGCCGCCCTGCCCCGGCCAGCATCGCCGCTACATAAGCCCGGTCGGCATTCGGCGCCACCTGGACGCAGGCCGCCGGCAGGCCGGACGCCGCGAGCCCCCGACCCAGCGCCAAGTTGATCGCCTGGGCGCTGTTCGTGCTGTCCGACCCGCCGCGCAGGATCACCGCGTTACCGGATTTGAGGCACAGTGCGGCGGCATCCGCCGCGACATTCGGGCGGCTTTCGTAGATCATCCCGATGACCCCGATCGGGGTGGCGATCCGCTGGATGCGCAGGCCGTTCGGGCGGGTCCATTCACCGATGGTGCGGTTCAGCGGGTCCGGCAGAGCGGCGACGTCTTCCAGCCCGCGGGCCATCGCCTCGACCCTGGCCTCGGTCAGGGTCAGCCGATCGAGCAACGCGGCGGTGCCGTGATAGGCCGCCACGTCGGCCTGGTTGGCCTGCAGGATGTCGCGCATGGCATCGCGCAGCGCGTCCGCCATCGCCGACAGCGCGCCATCGCGGACCGCGGTGGTGCTGCGCGCCAGGACGTGTTCGGCGGCCCGCGCCGCCTCGGCTGCCGCTGTCAGGTGTTCGATCGCTTCCATATCGCCTTTGTGCCCAAGAAACAGTCAGGGTTCCAGTGCCCTGTCCGATGTTTCCGTTGACCGAGGCGTGACCTGTGCGCTGGCCCGGTTCGCGAACGGGAGGGACACCGCGATCCTGGTGCGGTCGACCTGGATCGTCACCCCCGGTCGCCTTGCCTGGTCCACCGGCGCTATTCGGTGCTCATCCAGTTGGGGGGCCGCGCCATGCCGTGCCGGCCACGGGATTTGCGCGGATGGTCGCACTGCGCGGAATGTTTCTATAACACATCAATTGTACGGACCCGGCGTTGAGCGGGCGATGGTCCCGGGTTGAACCAGCCACAGGACGTGGATCGCCGTGTTGGCCTCAGCGAACCAAAGCCCGAGGGCTTCAACCTGACGCTGTCAGGCGTTAGGACATCGTGGCCGCTTCGTTCGTTCGAAGTGGCTGAAAAGGATCCGCACATGCCCAGCGATCAACCGATCGGCTCAATCGTGGCGCGCCTCGACCGGCTGCCCCCGTCGCGCTATTTCGTTCAACTCGTCGCACTCATCGCGATCGGCGGCTGGTTCGAGTTCTACGAGTTCGCCATGCCAGGCGGCATCTCGCTGGGCTTGACCAAGCACATATACACCACCAGCACCGCCGGGCTGCTGGCCTGGAACAGTTTCGCCAGCTTTCTCGCCTCGTTCTTTCTGGGCATGTTCGTCGGCGCGTTCCTGTTCACCTGGATCTCCGATCGTTTCGGACGGCGCTCGACCTTCACCTGGTCGATGCTGGTCTATTCGGTCGCCATTTTCCTGACCGCGTTGCAGAGCTCCGCCATTGTCATCGACGTGCTGCGCTTCATCGCCGGTTTTGGCATCAGCGTGCAGCTGATCAACAACGACTCGTTCATCGCCGAGATCACGCCACGGCGGTGGCGCGGGCGCTACATGGCGTTCAGCATCCTGGTCGTGTTGACCTCGGGACCGGTCGCGCTGTTGCTGTCGTGGTTGGTCGTGCCGCACCAGATCCTGGGCCTGGACGGCTGGCGCTGGGTCGTCATCGCTGGCGCGCTGGGCGGCGTGGCGGTGCTGTTCATTCGCCGCAACCTGCCGGAATCGCCGCGCTGGCTGCACGGCCGCGGCCGCTATGCCGAGGCGGACGCGGCGATGCGGCGGATGGAGGCGCGGGTGCGCGACGAGCTTGGCCACGATCTGCCACCGCCTGATCCGCAGCATGTCGAACCCGTGGTGGCACGCGGATCCTGGCGCGAGATGTTCAGCCCGGTCTACCGGCGCCGCACGATCATGTTGTCATTGTTCCAGTTCTGCCAGACGATCGCGGCGTTCGGCTTCATCACCTGGGTGCCGATCATGCTGGTTCGCGAGGGCTTCGCGATCGCCCATTCACTGGCTTTCACCGCGACGATGACGCTTCTGGCGCCGGTCGGTGCGGCGCTGGGTCTGTTCTTCGCCGAACGGTTCGAGCGCAAGTGGCAGCTGGTCGGGACAGCGATCGGGATCGGCGTGTTCGGCCTGCTGTTTTCGCTGGCCCGATCGAACACGTCGATCCTGCTGTGCGGCGCGTTGGTATCGTTGTGCACCAACTGGCTGATAGCGATTTTCCATCCCTACGCGGCGGAGCTGTTCCCCACCCGCATGCGCGCCCAGGCGGTGGGGTTCACCTTCAGCTGGAGCCGGATCAGCTCGATCCTGGTGGGGTATGCGGTCACCTTCCTGCTGGCGGCGTACGGCACCATGGGCGTGTTCACGATGATCGCCATCGCCATGCTGGTGATCGTGCTGGCGGTCGGGATCATGGGGCCGATCAGCAATCGGCAAAGCCTGGAGATCCTGTCCCGATGAGGCCGGGGCTGGAAACCGCCGCAGGTTCCAGCCCGCGGCTGCCGGCCTTCGCACGTCTTCACCGTGTTGCAACATCGAGGAAATAACCATGAGCGCCGGATGCGCCGGTCCATTCCGAGGCCGAACGGTACAACAAGTTGAAGACGATGGCTGAATACATGGGGCGGCTGTTCAAAGAACGCCGGGGGGCGCCGCCGAAGTTCGACCTGCTGTCGATGCTGGCGCACGGCGCCGCGACGCGGGACATGCCGCTGAAGAAGTTCATGGGCAACCTGGCGCTGCTGATCGTCGGCGACAACGACACGACGCGCAACTCGATGACCGACGGGCTGCTGGCGCTGAACCAGTTTCGCGATGAATATCGCAAGTTGCAGGCCAATCCAGGGCTGGCTGACCGCTCGATGTCGGAGATCGAGGTTGTTGGTCATGCACGGCGCACCTACTCCAACTTGATCGGCGGACTTCGCTCGATGCCGGTGCGGATTCCGGTGTGAGAGGCGGTTGACGCTGTAAACCTGCGAAGGGCTGAACAGAGCGCAGATTGCCGGTCCTGGCCGCTTCGCGATCGTCGCCGGGGAATGAGATCCTGCGCCACAGCCGTTTTGGCCCGAAGCGGACATTCAAGCCTAACGGTCGAACGGCAGGTGCTTGCCGAAATGGGACCGGCAGCTATCGGAACATTGGCTCCCGGAAACGCATATGATTGAGCGATGACCAGGCTCAGCAATTAGCCCACAAATAGAAGATAGCGTATAGAGCACCGACTGCCTTTGGCCGAGCGCTAAAATCTTATTTCAACCCGGAGCACCTTCCATAACCCTGGATCAGGGTTTATTTCGCCGTGAGGGTGAATCGAGTCAGGGGCCGTCATGAAGATGCGATCGGACAAGCGCGAGCTGGACAAAATCTACAAGCGCCGCGATCGCTACGAGATACCTGATTGGCAGCGTGAAGAGGTATGGGATCTCCGGCGCAAGCAGTTGCTGATCGACTCCATCCTGCGCGGATGGAGGCTGCCCAAGTTCTATTTCGTGGCGTCCGGCACAAACCCGCCTTCCTATGAGGTCGTGGACGGACAGCAGCGGCTCGCCACAATCTTCGAGTTCCTTGACAATGAGCTAGAGCTATCGGATGAGGCCGCTGCTAAACTTGGTGGGAAGACCTACAAGGCCTTATCGCCCGACATCTCGGACCACGTGGATGATTTCGAGATTGATTTTGACGAGATTGAGAGCGCCACCGATGAAGAACTGATGGAGTTCTTTCAGAGGCTTCAGAGCGGCCTTCAGTTGAACTCGAGCGAGAAGCTCAACGCGATCCCTAGCAAGCTCAAAACCTTTTGTAGAAATATGGCGAAGCATGATTTCCTTGGAAAAAAGGTAGCGTTCGGCGATAGACGCTATGCGCATTTTGACGTCATGGCTAAGGTCGCGGCGCTTGAGGTTGAGGGCCTGGGAGCCGGCTTACGTTACGCCGACGTAAAGCACGTCTTCGAGACGCAGAGCAGCTTCTCCGAGCAGTCGGAGGTCGCTAAGCGCATCAAGGCCGCACTTGAGTTTCTGGCGTCTGCCATTCCGGAAGGATCGAAGACGTTCAGAAGTCGTTCTTTTACACAATCATTTATTACTATGATCTGCCACTTGCAAAAGAGTGATGCGCTGAAGGGAAAAGGCGCGCAGATCGCGAAGTTCGCTCAGAGCTTCGTCGCGGCGCTGGTGGCGGAGGTCGAGAAGGGGCAGCACGCGACTGACAGCGACTTCATCGCCTTTCAGAAGAGCATTAATGCCAACGTAAAGTCCGGACCCGTCGTGCGAAATAAGGTGCTGCTGCGCAAGCTTTTTGAGTTCGACGCAAACTTTCTCGATTCAGTCGATGCCAATGTAGCGGCTTTAGCTGATTTCAGCAGCGAGATAGCGTACGTTGGCAAAGAAATTCGCATGACGCTCTCGAGCCTGAACGATGTCTATGCTGCGCAGCATGGGACCGATCTGTTCAAGGCAACCAACAAGACGGTCAGCGCGCAAGCCGCGATCGGCGAACCGATCAGCTCGTACGAGGGATATAAAAAATTGATAGAGCACCTATATTTCCTATTCTGGGAGGGCCCAGGCTCAAAGCTGTCCGATAAGCCTGGCTCGTTCAAGGATGTAAATACGTTGCGAATAGAGATGGAGCACGACACAGACCATGGTGACATGAAGGTCGTGCAGAAAAAGAAAATCAGGCACGGCGACGTGTTCAAGAAGTATTCCGGCGTCGCTACGCCGGCCGTGGCAGCGCCAACTCAATTTCCCCTGCTTCAGCTTGCCCTCCTAAGGGCGCTTCGGAGCGATATACTTGCGCTGCTTGCGACGCACGGAGCGGACACCTGACTTCCAATCGGGGTGTGGCTTGCTGCATGATCCTATGCACAATGGGAATCGGATAAATCTCGCCGAAAGCGACCAAGCGCAGCGGATTACTGCTTCAGAGCATGAACGCCGAGGCGCGGAACGGCTGAAGCGGGCGCGGGGCGAACGCCGATGCCACGTCCACTTCCCAACACTCAGCGAAATCGGGCGATAGCTGACCGCCTGTTTACCTCTGGCCCGGCGGCCACTGTTGGGCGGCGTGCAGCACCCGCAAAATTGATATGGCTCGCGCATCTTCGGCATAGATCACGATGTAATTCGTTTGCACCACCATTTCTCGGGTGCCGCGGACACGACCCGCTCTGTAAAGTTTCGGATGTTCCGGAAGTTTGGCGGCCTTGACCTCAATGTCGCCTTTCAGCCGTTGCGCGGCATCAGGATTATCATCGGATATGTAGTCAATGATTGCCAAAAGGTCGGCGCGGGCCGTTTCTCGCCACTCAAGTGCCAGCACGGCCGCGGCGCTTCCTGTCAATGACCGCCTGTGCCTCATCCATCACCTGTGGGTGCGACACTGGTGGCCGTGGGTCATCGAGCGCCGCGCGCACCCTGGCACGGAGCCACGCATCATAGGCCTCAGGATCGGCTGTAAGGCCGACGGGGAGCGCACCCTCCTGCACGACGCGGGTCAGAAGAATACGCACTGCATCTGAAATGGTAAGGCCTACATAAGCGAGCTTTTCCGACGCTTGTGCCTTGAGTTCGTCATCGACACGGACGTGCAGCATCGAGGAATGAGCACCCATGCCTGATTCTCCTCAAGTTATGCCAGATGGATAATGTATCTCAAATGAGACACAGTCAAGCGATATAGTAAGCGCCGAAGCCAATTTGCTACGCGTCGGGAAAGTCAGGAATCGCGCCAGGGGAACCTGCAAAAACGCCTATCAGACCCAACCGCCTGGATCACGACGGCCCTGAGCGTGCATCCCGTTCAGACCCGCGCTAAAGGACGTCCAGAGAGGACTTGTCATGCCCGATACTGCGCTGCCCGCGGCTACCCTGCTTGATGCCATTCGCGCCATTGTCGGCGACCGGGGGATCCTGACCGACACCTCGGACACCGCCCCATATGCGGAAGACTGGCGCCGGCTTTATCAGGGCCGCACCAACGCCGTGATCCGGCCGGGGACCACCGAGGAAGTCGCCGCGGTGGTCCGGCTGTGCGCGCAGGCCGGCACGCCGGTCGTCCCGCAGGGCGGCAACACCTCCATGGTCGGCGGGGCCGTGCCGAACGCGGACGGATCGGAGCTGATCCTGTCCACCGTTCGGTTGAACCGCATCCGCGACCTCGATCCCGCTGACATGACGCTGACGATCGAAGCCGGGGTGACGCTGAAGGCCGCTCAACTGGCTGCCGCGGAACATGGCTGCCTGTTGCCGCTGTCGATTTCCTCCGAGGGCACCGCGCAGATCGGCGGCGTGCTGGCGGTGAACGCCGGCGGCAACAACACGGTGCGCTATGGCAACGCCCGCGACCTGGTGCTGGGGCTGGAGGTCGTGCTGCCCGACGGCGCGGTGTGGAATGGTCTGCGGCGGCTGCGCAAGGACAACACGGGTTACTGCCTGCGGCAGTTGTTCGTCGGGTCCGAGGGCACCTTGGGCATCATCACCGCCGCGGTTCTGAAACTGGCGCCGCAGCCGAAGGAGGTCGCCGTCGCGCTTTGCGGCGTGGCATCGCCGGATGCGGCGCTGACCCTGTTCACGCGGTTCCAGGCACACGACGCGGCCTCGATCAGCGCGTTCGAGTTGATGTCAGGCCTGGGGATGTCGTTCGTCCTCAAGCACATCCCGGGGGCAACGATGCCGCTGGAAACGCTGGCGCCATTCTATGTGCTGGTCGAGCTCGCCTCGCCCCGGCTCGACGCCGGCTTGCGCGACATGCTGGAGCAGATTCTGGAGCAGGCGCTGGAAGACGGCATCGTGCAGGACGCCGCCATCCCCGAGTCCGATGCGCAGCGCGCTGCCATATGGCGCCTGCGGGAGGAACATTCCGAAGCGCAGAAGCGCGAAGGTGCCAGCGTCAAGAACGACGTTTCGGTGCCGGTTTCAAAGGTCCCGGCGTTCATCCGCGATGCCACGGCGGCGTGCGAGGCGCTGCTGCCAGGCGTGCGCGTGGTGCCGTTCGGCCACATCGGCGACGGCAACATTCATTTCAATCTCGAACAACCGGTCGGGTCGGACGTGGCCTGGTTCCTGCGGCAGGACCACAGCATCATGGACGCGGTGAATGCGGTGGTGCGGGAGTACGACGGCAGTTTCTCGGCCGAACACGGCATTGGCAAGTTGAAGCCCTACATGATGCCGGACTGGCGCGGCGGCACGGAACTGGCGGTGATGCAGCGGATCAAGGCGGCGATCGACCCGGCCGGGATCATGAACCCCGGAAAGGTGCTGCCGTAAAGCGTGGTCGTTCGGGGGGAGCGCGCCGTCGCGATCAGTGGCTTGCAGGCATGCCCCGGCCGACGAAGTGCGGATTGTCCCAGCCTGGCTTGCCATAGCGCAGAGGCTGGCCGTCGAAGGTCTCGACGGCGCCGCCCGCGGCGTCCAGCACCGCGTGCGGCGCGCAGGTGTCCCACTCCATGGTGCGGCCGAAGCGTGGATACAGGTCCGCCTGCCCTTCGGCCAAGCGGCAGAACTTCAGGCTGGAGCCGAAGTTGACCACCTGGGCCACCGCGCGGCCGGCGAGGTAGGCGTCCAGTCGAGCCTGATCGCCGTGGTGACGGCTGGCGACCACCGTCAGTCCTTCCGGCGGCACCTGGCGCGCGGCGATCGGCGTTGTCCGACCGTCGGTCCGTCGCCAAGCGCCGATGCCGACGATGCCGCCGAAGATCTGATTTTTCGCCGGGACGCCGACCACGCCCAGGACCGGCCTGGCGTCGCGCACCAGCCCGATGTTGACCGCGAAATCGTCGCCGCCGCTGGTGAATTCACGCGTGCCGTCCAGCGGATCGACCAGCCAGAACTCCGCCGTCGGGTCGGCGGTGGTGCCGGCGGCGGCCTCTTCTTCCGCGATCACTGTGCAGCCCGGCAGCGCCTGTCGCAAGCCGGCCAGGATGATCGCCTCGGCGGCGTGATCCGCCTCGGTCACCACCGAACGGTCTGCCTTATGATGCACCTGGAAGCCGCGGCCGCGGATGATCCGGATCTCGGCCGCGGCCTGCTGCACCAGATCTGTCGCCAGGGCGAGCAGCGCTTGATCATCCATCACACAGGCTCCGTGGCGTGCGCGCGGCGCTTCGGCTTCGGTCGGCGGATCGCTTTGGGCTGGGCGGGCGCGGCGGGATCGGCGGCGTCCGCGTGTTCGGTTGCCATACCGGCGGACGGGAGGCCCGCTTGCGCCGGCGCGGCCGGGTCGATCACCGCCGCCACCGGGGCGCGGCGCTTCAGCAGCAGGTCGGCGGTTTCGTAGACCAGGTTCGGCTCGAAGAAGCGCAAGCAGGCGAGCGAACGGGGGCAGTCCTCGGCCTTGGCCAGATAGCAGGGGCTGCAATGCATGTTCCGGCGCAGCGCCACCGCGTTCGGCCCGATCGGTCCCCATTCGACCGGATCGACCACGCCGGAGTGGATGCCGACGGTCGGAATGCCGACGGCGGCGGCGATGTGCTTGGGGCCGCTGTCGTTGCCGATGTAAAGCGCGCAGTTCTTCAACAGGCGCGGCAGATCGGCGAGCGACGTCTTGCCGGCCATCGAGGCGATCGCCTGGCGATGCTGGACGTTGTTCAGCAGCATGTCGGCGACCTCGACTTCATCCGGACCGCCGACCAGCATGATGTTAACGTCGTTTCTTTCAACCAACAGGTCGATCAGCGCTGAGAAGTGTTGCTCCGGCCATTGTTTGGTGACGTTTCCCGCCCCCGGATGGATCGCCACCACCGGCTTGGCGAACAGCCCCTGAAGCTGATCCGGAAGCTCGCTCAGCGGCATCGCGACCGGCCCGGGCTGCATGATCACCCGATCCGCCTCCGACGCGTGGCCGACCGCGTTGACCAGCGCCATCAGGTCGTCGACCACGTGGCTGCGCTTTCGTTGCAGAGTCCGGTCACCATCCCAGTCCAGTGCGATGTCGAGGAACGGGAACTGGCCGAGGTAATCGAAGCCGGCCAGGAAGCGCGCACCGGTCTGCTTCAAGATGTCGCGGGTCGACAGATGTTTCCGCAAGTCTATTGCAAGATCGAATCTATATGATCGCAGCCGCTCGGCCAGTTCGGCATGATCCCGCGCGGTCAGTTCGCGTTCGCCCAATTGCGATCGGGCATGAAAGAAGGTGAACGGAATGAACTCGTCGATGCAGGGTTCAAGCGAGATGAACGCGCTTGAGGCGGGCCCGGCGAGGACGGTGATCCGCGCATGCGGGAACAACTTCTTCAGCCGCCGGATCGGCGGCAGCGCGGTGACGAAATCGCCGATATGATCCAGCTTGACCACCAGGATGCGCTGAATTTCCTCGGGCAGGAACATGGGCGCGCCGGAAACCACCCACTGCACCGGCTCATCATCGGGGCGGTAGTCGTCGGCATGACGTGACAGTCGCGGACTGAAATAGGGATCGCCGGCGGCGAACGTCGTCTTCCACGCGGCGTTGAAATGCGTCAGATCGAAAGTCTCCTTCATGCTCGCCCGGCTGGCCAGCTCGTAATGGATCAGCGTGGCGTAGGGTGTGAACACCGTCAACAACCCGGCACGATGCGCCCGCAGACAGAAATCGAGATCGTTATTGACGATTTCATGGGCCTCATCGAACCGACCGAGCCGCTCGAAGGTGTCGCGGCGAACCAGCATGCAGGCGCCGGTGACGGCCATGACGTTGCGCTGGGTAAGCGCCAGACCGAAGTAGCAGGGATCGTCGCCGGCGGCGAACCGGAACGCGTGCCGGCCGATACCGTTATTTGAAAGAAACATACCGGCGTGCTGCACCTTGCCGTCGCGGTACAGCAACCGCGGCCCGATGATGCCGACATCCGGACGACGCGCGTGTTCCATCATGGCATCGAGCCAGTCTTCCTGGATGATCTCGATGTCGTCGTTCAGAAACAGCAGGAAATCCCCGTCCGCGACCTGGGCGGCGCGATTGTTGAAGTTCGACCAGTTGAAGTCGTCAGGTATATCGACGACCTTGTCGGCGTTCTGCTGCAGCCAGACTTTCCACGCGACGTGCGACCGCGGGATATTATCGACGCAGACAATTTCGTAGTCATGATAGGCGGTTTTGGCGCGCAGGCTGGTGATGCAGCTCTCGATATAGCCCTTCGCCGCGCAGGTGGGGATGATGATGGACACCTTGCCGGCCGGCGGCACCGCGCGCTTGACTCGCCAGGTGCCGGGGATCGGAGTGGCCAGAACCTGTGCGTTGATGGCGCGGCCTTGCAGGGCGCGCTGCAGTGCCAGACGTTCGCGCTCTGGATCGTCCAGGGCCGACGCGGCGCGTTGGCAAAGCAGCTTCTGGATATGGTGCGCGCCAGCGGCGGATTCGGCGCAGCGGAGCACCAGGTCGTATTCGCCTTGCGCCATCAGGCTGGCCGGGGTCGCCTCGGTCTGTCCCAGCAGCGCGGCCGTCACCGCCCATAGCCGGCCGATATAGTTGGTGGCGAGCAGCAGGTCGGGGGAATAGTCAGGCTTGAAAAACGGCTCCTTCTCCTGGCTGACAGGGCTGATGCGAACCTCGTCGCCGTAGAGCAGCCCTTGATCGGGGTGCCTGCCGGCAGCCACCGCGAGTTCAAGCAGGGCATCCGCTCCCGGCTCATCGCCGGGAAGCAGCGGCGCGTAAAGCATCGCGCGCCCATCAGCGGCGTCAGCCAGTGGCGCGGCCCAGCGGTCCGCATCCTGGGGGCTGATCACCACGAACCGGCTGGTCAGATACGGCACGAGGTCCGCGATGGCGACCCGCACTGTCGCCGCGACCTGCTCGGTTTCGGCCAGGACCAGAACGATCCAGTCGGGGTAGGCCTGCCGACGCAGCGCTTCGAAGGTGGGGCGCAGACGATCGAGGTCGACCGGCTGATCCTGTCGCAGAATGAACTGACCGGTCGGACGGTAGTCCATGTCGGACAGCAGCGCCGACATCATGTCGGCCTCCACACGCGGCACACGCCGGCGGATACCGGTGCTGTCCTGTTGGTCCTCGAGCTTTTTTACCGTGATGGTGAAGTCGCGGGCCAGGCTCTGACCGTTGTTGGCCCGTATTCTCAGCGCGACGTTGTGTTCGCCGTCGCGCAGGCTGCGTGGCGGACAGTGAAATGCAAAACCGCTGCGCAGCGCGTTGGGCCATTCCGGGAACGCCGCGCCGACATCCTGCCGAGCCAGCCCATAATGCGCATCGCCGAGGCGCTGGTCGTCGAGAAAAACCTCGAAGCTGGCGATGCCGGAATGGGTCAGCAGCCAGCCGTCGATGGTCAAGCGGCCGGTGATCATTTCGACAGCGGCGCCATTGACCACACCTGGGGCGTCCAATTCGAAGCGGAATTCCGCTGCCTGTTCGGGCGTCAGTTCGGCGGGATCCGGTGCTGCCACCAGGTCAGCGACCGCCGGCGGCCGCGGCATAGCGACCTCGATGGCCTGGAGCAGGATCAGCTTTTCCGCTTCATCATCCTGCATATTGCGCACCACGACACGCAATTCCTGCTCGCCTTCCAGCCGCTCGGCGACCCGACGCTCGAAGCGAAAACCGGACACTCTGGCCATCGGAATATCGGAGAATATCTCGCCGACATCTTCCCGTTCGTGGCCCATGCTGGCGAGACCGACAAGCTGGTTGTTGAGCAGAACGCGCACCTGGACGATCCCGGCGCCGCACACCGCCCAACCATCCAGCGACAACGTGCCGTCACTCGTCAGCAGGGCGGCATCACAATAAAGGCGGATTTCAGTGGACGGGATCTCGACCGTCGTCGGCGGCGGCGCGGGCAGCGGGTTTGTGCGTGCGCGAAACGGAAACGGCAGCGCCAGATCGAACATGGGATCGGTGTCGATATGGAAATCCGCGGTCAGCCGATAGGATGGTGGTTGGTTCATCAACGAGAAGGGCTCCGCTGGCGACGGGTCCGGCACGTGTCGCGGCTGCCGGTCGGTGAGACGGCGTGGCAGGCGCTCGACCGGAACGCTTTCCTGATGTCTGAAGCCGTTCGCACACACGATCTCGGCGCGGATGCGATCGACGGTGCGTTCGGCCTCGTCAAGTCGCAGGGTCAGACTGAACCCGGACCGTCGGGCGTTGGGATATGACGGAAACACCGCCGCGACATCGTCGCGCTCACCGTCCGCCTTGGCCTGGGCCGTGCGCGTCCCGCCGATCCGTATTTCGATGACCAGCGCAGGCAGCGATGAAACCGCCCAGCCCCGCACCGACAGGATGCCGTCCGGGTCTATCGTTGCGCGCTCGATATACATCACCGAATGAGCCCGGATGGCACCGACCGCCGTCGCGGTGGGACCCGCGACCACGGAGACCGCGCCGTCTGCCGCCGGATCCACGGCGAGTTCGAAGTGTTCGGCGAACTCGCAGCCGGCCGTGGTGCGGGCGATGATGAGAAACGAGCAGGCTTGGGCAGCGTCGTCACCGGCGCGCGACAGGTTGAACTGGAAGCCGCGTTGGCGAGCCGGCGTGCCGCCCGGCATCTCGGCCGCGGCGTCGTCCTGTGGTTCGCCGAATGCGGCGATGCTGGTGACGCGATCATCGCGTCGCAGGCGGATCTGTTCGATCGGCGCCGTGCTGATCGCCCGCCCGCGGATGGTGATGTCGAAGCGGTCATGCACATAGCCGCCCCACACCACCGGATCGATTTCGATCACGATCGCCGGGTCGGCTTCCGTCAGCGGCAGACTGGCCTGCTGCGGCGCATCGGGATCAGCGACCGGCGCGCCATCGTCAACCTGTTCCGTTTGAGCAACGGAACCCGTCTGCGGGGCCGATGCCTCAGACGGTTGGGTCTCGGTGGCTTCGTTCCGCGACGGCGACCGTTTACGCGTCATTCGGTCGCGTACCCGGTTGATGGCGCGCGTCGCGATTGGTCACGCGGCCGGTGGCGTCACGATCGTCGCGGCCGGTCACGCGCCACGTCACGGCGCGCGCATCGGTCGAGGAGCCCGGTCGGGTCATGAGGTCTGGTCATAGGCCAAAGGGAAGCCGCCCTTCGCGATAGCCGTTCTTGTCGAAATGATCCTGTGCCGAATCCACGGCACCGCGACGGATGCTGTCGGCCACATCGTCGTTTTCCGCGAGATACCAGCGCTCGTCCACGCAGATCGGGAATGGCAGACGGCCCTCGAAATAGCCGTCATCGACGAAGTGCTGCCTGGCGGATCGCACGGCACCTTCCTTCACGGCGCTGCCGATGTCGTCGTAGGTGCGGACATACCAGGCTTCATCCACCTCGATGCCCTGTATCATCGTTCTCAGGATCGTGACGAAGTTCTCATAGGACAGGTTCACTCTCAGCTCGCCACGCACGGTGGATATTTCGAGAGAGCGACGGATAAGCTCGAAGGGCGGCAGATACTTCACGCTCTCTCCTTGGCAATCGAAGTTCCCGGGGGCAGTCGAAGTTCCCGGACGATCAGAGTTCCCGGGCAATCAAAGTTTGGCGAGCAGGAAACCGGATCAGCCGCTTCTCAATAGCGAAATGTCTGCCGGGATGGAACACTGTTTCGCGACTTTTTGCAGGTGCAGGCTGGGAACCGTCCTGCTATTGAAACCGCTTCTTCGCATGGCCGACGCGACAGGAACCGCAGCATGAACCTCAGCCTGGTCGACCCCAGCCGGACCGAGCCAGCCACCGACATTGAACTGGCGGCCATCGTGCGGGCCTTTCATGCAGCCAGGATCCTGGTGATCGGCGACGTGATCCTGGATCGCTACGTCAGCGGTTCGGTGCAGCGGCTGTCGCCCGAGGCACCGATCCCGGTGCTGCGACCGACGGGCGATCGCAATACCCTTGGCGGCGCCGCGAACGTCGCCCTGAACATCGCCACGCTGGGCGGTCACGCGACCCTGGTGGGGGTGATCGGCACCGACCGCACCGGCGACGAGGTCGAGCGCCTGGTGCGTGCGACAAGCGGTGTCACGTCCGCCCTGGTGCGGATCGCCGGGCGGCCGACGACGGCCAAGACCCGCTTCATGACCGGGTCGCATCAGCTGCTGCGGCTGGACGAGGAAACCACCGCGCCGCTTGATCAGGCCGGCCTGCTGGCGGTGATGGCCGCGGTCGAGCGCAGTCTGGACGCGACCGACGTGATCGTGTTGTCGGATTACGCCAAGGGCGTGCTGTGCGATGGCGTGCTGGGGGCGATCCTGGCCCGCGCGGCGCAGGCGGACCGGCTGGTGATCGCCGATCCGAAACGCGCGGATTTCGCCGCCTACCGCGGGGCAACAATCCTGACGCCAAACGAGCATGAGGTGCGGGTCGCCACCCGGATCGAGGCGGACCACGACGCCGAGGCCGACCGCGCGGGGCGGGTGGCCCTGGACGCGACCGGCGGCCAGGCGGTGCTGGTCACCCGTTCGGCCAAGGGCCTGACCCTGGTCTGCCGCGATCAGGACGCGCTGCATCTGCCGACCCGAGCACGCGAGGTGGCTGATGTGTCGGGGGCGGGCGACACCTTGGTGGCCGCGTTGGCGGTCGCGCTGGGGGCCGGGGCGGTGCTGGCGGAAGCGGCGATGCTGGCGAACGCCACCGCCGGGATTTCGGTCGGCAAGCAGGGCACCGCCACGGTCTCACGTCAGGAGCTGCTCGACGCGCTGCATCTGGATGAGCTGGTGGCGACCGACCGCAAAGTGGTCAGCCTGGAGGAAGCCGTTGCAAAGGTCGCAGAATGGCATCGCCGCGGCCTGAAGGTGGGCTTCGCCAACGGCTGCTTCGATCTGATCCATCCCGGCCATGTCCGCCTGTTGAGCGAGGCGCGCGGCGCCTGCGACCGGCTGATCGTCGCGCTGAACAGCGATGCCTCGGTCAAGCGGCTGAAGGGACCCAGCCGGCCATTGCAGAACGAGATGGCGCGAGCCACCGTCATGGCGTCGATGGCGCCGGTCGATCTGGTCAGCCTGTTCGATGAGGACACCCCGTTGGAGATGATCCAGGCGCTGCGGCCCGACGTGCTGGTGAAGGGGTCCGACTACACCGTCGATCAGGTGGTCGGGGGCAGCCTGGTGCAGGGCTGGGGCGGCAAGGTTGTCCTGGTCACCCTGCGCGAGGGCCACAGCACGACCGGCACGATCCGGCGGATGACCGCCCCGGTGGGTGACTGATACCATTCTGACGGTCGCGCCGACCCGTCTCAGGGCTTCGTTTCACGCCGCCCGCTTCCTCGCGGGCTCCGTCGGCCGCCAGCCCAGCACGCATACTGGTCATTGCATGCGCTGGCCGGTCTGGCACGTCCGGCGATCGCGGTTCGGCGCGATCACGGTCGCGGGATCAGCGGATCACGCTCTGAGTCGGGTTCGGCCGGCGTGGACGCCGACCTGGCTTACCGGGTCTGCTGGATCGCTGACAGGATCCAATGGCCGCCACGGGAGCGGACGAAGGTCCAGATCTCGGTGGCGGTGACGTGCTCGTTCGGGCTGCCGTCGACCACCCGTCCGGCGCTGTCACGGGTCACATCGATCATCGAGAACCGCATCGCGACGGTGGCATAGTCGCGCCCCTGCTCGGTCCACGCCTGGGCCAGATCGCCGGACGCCAGGGTCACGTCGTCGACCACGTTGCGCACCCCGCGGCTGACCTGTTCGGACAGCTGTTCGGAGAAGTAGCTGACCATCTCGGGCGTCGCCATCGCCTGCAGGGCGTTGAGGTCATGCGCGCTCCAGGCGGCCTGAATGGCTTTCAACAGCTGCTCGAACTGCCGGTAGTCGGGGGCGTCGATGGCGATCGGCGGCATTCCGGCGGGACCGCCGCCGCCTTGCATCGGAGCCTGGGCCGGCATGCCGCGGCGAGCGAAGATGTTGGGTCCGCCGGCCATCGCCGGGGATCTGCCGCCCATGAAGCGGCGCAACAGAAACCGCAGCAGAAGAACAACGAGGAAGATCTGCAGCAACAGACCCAGGAAGCCGAAGCCGCCCATGCCGCCGCCCATGAAGCCATGGCCGAACAGCATGCCGCCGATACCGGCGCCGATCAGCCCGCCCATCAGGCCGGACATGAAACCGCCCGAACGGCGGCCCTGATACATCGGCGCGCCGTAACCCGGCGCCGGCTGACTGCGCGGCGTCATGCTGCGCTGCATCGGCGCGGCGGAATAGGGTGCGGTGTGGGTCGATGGCGGGGCCGAATAGGTCATGCTGCCGCGGCTGCCGAACGAGCCGCGCCCGCCGGCCCGCGCATCGGCCGATACCGGGCTAAGGGCCAGCGCCAGGACGGCGATGCCGGCGAGCAGGGTTGAGGTATGACGCATCGGAGTTCGCTTCGCGGTTGCCATGGCGCCAATATGGTGTAACGCCTGCGCCACGGCCAGAGGTACCGTCAGGGGCCGCATCGCGACGCTGGACATCCCGACGCTGGACATCCCGACGCTGGACATCCCGACGCTGGACATCCCGACGCTGGACATCCCGACGCTGGACATCCCGACGCTGGACATCCCGACGCTGGACATCCCGACGCTGGACATCCCGACGCTGGACATCCCGACGCTGGACATCCCGACGCTGGACATCCCGACGCTGGACATCCCGACGCTGGACATCCCGACGCTGGACATCCCGACGCTGGGCATCCCGAGGCTGGGCATTCCGAGGCTGGACGCGACCCGGCCGCGACCCGGCTGGCCGCCTTATGGTGTCGCCATGCGGTGTCCTCATACAGTGTGCCTATCTGGTGTCCCCAGGGGCGTCTCCGTGTCGTGTCGCCGGTGGCGGTGGGATAGCGCGTGGGGTATCCCGCCGCGGTTGCTCGCAGGCGTTACCCCGGTGGGTGTCCGCACGGCGTCGGGCTATGAACCGACCCGCGGATCGGGCAAGACCGGCGCGTCGCCGCGGCCACTGTCTGGATGACGCCGACGCCAAGACGAATGGATACCATGAGCATCCCCATCCCCGAGGACGGGCTTCGCGGCCCGCGCCTGCTTTCCGCCGTCGCCACCATCATGATCGCCATCGCCATGGCATCGCTCGACACCTCGATCGCCAACACCGCGCTGCCGACCATCGCCGCTGACGTGAACGCCAGCCCGGCGGCCTCGGTGTGGGTGGTGAACGCCTATCAACTGGCGCTGGTGGTCTCGCTGCTGCCATTCGCCTCGCTGGGCGAGATCCTCGGCTACCGCCGGGTCTATGTCTGGGGCCTGGTGGTGTTCACCGGCGCATCGCTGCTGTGCTCGTTGAGCTGGTCGCTGCCGACGCTGACCGCCGCGCGGATCCTTCAGGGCTTCGGCGCCAGCGGCATCATGAGCGTCAACACCGCGCTGATCCGCTTCGTCTACCCTGCCCGCGCGCTGGGCCGCGGGGTTGGCATCAATGCCCTGGTGGTGGCGGTTTCCACCGCCGTCGGACCGACCGTCGCCGCTGCCATCCTGTCGCTCGGCGACTGGCAATGGCTGTTCGCGGTGAACGTCCCGCTGGGGGTCGTCGCCGTCATTCTGGCGCTGCGGGTGCTGCCGGACACCCAGCGCGCGACGTATCGGTTCGACAGCGCCAGTGCCGCGCTGAACGCGGCGACCTTCGGCCTGCTGATCTTCGGTATCGGTGAGGCCGCGCACAACGCCGACCGGCTGATCACCGGCGCCGCCCTGGTGGTGGCACTCGCCGCGGGTGGTGCGCTGATCTACCGGCAACTCGGGCTGCCGGCGCCGATGCTGCCGGTGGATCTGTATCGGCGGCCGATGTTCGCGCTGTCGTCGCTGACCTCGTTCTGCTCATTTGCCGCGCAAGGGCTGGCGTTCGTGTCGCTGCCATTTTATTTCCAGACCGTGCTGGGCTTCAGCGCGGTGCAGACCGGGCTGCTGCTGACCCCATGGCCGGTGCTGACGGCGATCGCCGCGCCGATCGCCGGGCCGCTGTCGGATCGCTTCCCACCGGCCATCCTGGGCGGCAGCGGCCTGGCGGTGCTGTGCGCCGGGCTGGCGCTGATCGCGACACTTCCCAGCCATCCCGGCGTCAGCGGCATCGTCTGGCGGATGATGGTCTGCGGCGCCGGCTTCGGCTTCTTCCAGTCGCCGAACCTGAAAGCCATCATGTCGAGCGCGCCGGCGGACCGCAGCGGCGGTGCCAGCGGCATCGTCGCCACCTCGCGCCTGGTGGGTCAGGCGGTGGGCGTCGCCCTGGTGGCGCTGTGCTTCGGCATCTCGATGCGGCACGGCCCGTCGCTGGCGCTGGCTTTCGCCGCGATGTTCTCGGCGGCCGGCAGCCTGGTGAGCTTCTGCCGGCTGGCCGCGAAGCCGTTCAAGCCACCGCCGGTGAAGCAAGCGGGGTAGTTCGCGGCCGGCGGGCGGGTTTGAAGCAGATGGGCGGGTTTTACTTGAAAATCCGAGTGAAGCGGCACGACTTAAAGTCGCGCCGGCGGGAAGTTCCCGGTTTGAGCCAGGTGTTTGGTCGTCTGGGGCTCGGCGTGAAGTCGCTGTCGCGGCGGTTCATGCTGCAGCGCATATAAAGGCATGTATTCACGAATATGTGTCCCTATTCGTCTTCGCAACGCCCCGCGCGGGGCAGGATTGTTTCATTGTCGACGCATCCGATATTGACAAAAACGTGGTTTTGCCTGAGATACTGGCGGCCTGTGGAAGCCTCGCCACACCGGTGCTGACCTTGATCCAGGACTGACCTTGATCGCGGGCTGGCTTTGATATCGGGGCGACGACCAGGAGGGACGATCATGAGCGACGTGTGGCAACCGGTTCCCGGCACGCGTTTCTATTCACGCAATGGAGAAGGACTCTACGAGCGTCTGACGGATGAGTTGTTCTTGCGTGTCGATGAGGTTGATGAAACCGACGCCCGCGAAGTGTGCTCTCGGTTCGCTGAGGCGTTCGAGGCCCGCGCGCCGGTGCGGCTGGTCGCCTGAACGGCGACCCGCCAATCCCGTCCCGATCCGGGCCCACGGCCTGGGCTGGGACGGACGCTGTGCCGCCGAACCACTCCATCCGCCGCCCAATTCTCGGCGCGGCGGGCGCTGGGCGTGCGATCGCTCATGCCCATGCGGGAAGGTCTGCGTTCATGCCGATGCGGGCAGGTTCGTGTTTCACGCCCCTACGGGCAGGCCGGTGATGCGGCGGGCTCATGAGGCGGGCATGAATTCGACGATGAATTCGCTGCCGCCGTAACCGGCTTCCTCGGGTATGTGCAGCAGGCGCTTGGTGCCTTCCAGCTTGGTGCCGCGCGGCTGCACGGTCACCACGGGTGCCGAGCGCGCGGTCGCCATCGCCTCACGGACGGAGCCCGAGCGTCCGAGCTTCTCCAGGTTCTTGGCGGTGGCGAAGACCAGCTTGAAGCGCCCGGCCTCGGTGTCGGCCAAGGCCTGGGCGGGGGTGATCCAGATCGATTCAACGGCCTCCCTGCCATCGTGGACCGCGAGATGGGCGGACGGCGCCTCGGCCAGGAAGAAATGCGTGTCGTAGCGTTTCGGCTGATGCGACGGCGTGATCCAGTGGGCGAAATGCACCAGCAGGTCGGGCGCCGGCAGCAAGCCTTCGGACCCAAGCACGGCATCGAAGCCGATTGAGCCGGCGTTCAGCGCACCGCGATGCTGATCCTCGAGCCGTTCCAGGGTGGCGGCATCGATCAGCTTCCTTGATCCGCGTGGGCGGGCCAGCAGCACGCCGCATTCCTCGTAGGTTTCCCGGATCGCCGCGACCCGGAAGGCCAGCGCCTCGCTGTCCAGCCCATCGGGATTCGGACAATCCAGCGGACGCGCGGCGAGGTCATGATCCGCTTCCTCCACCCGGCCGCCGGGAAACACCAATGCACCGGCGGCGAACACGATCGCGTGGTGGCGGACGACCATGAACACCTCGATCCCCTGTCCTCCGTCGCGCAACAGCATGATCGTAGCGGCAGGTCTGGCAGCGGCTTGCATGATGGCTTCCTGTCGAGTCGCGGGGGACAGGTTAGCCGAGGGTCGCGCGCAGGTCACGCTGGCGTTTACGATCGTAGGCGGCGAATCAACTCCATTGCGTTGGCGGGCGCGCGCACTTTTTTGTCATTATCGAAAAAGACGAACACATCGCGCCGCCGCGGCCTGGCGTTTCCGCCGACGCGCTGGGCGTCCGCGGGCTCTTCGCCGCGCGCCCACGCGTTGATGCGGCGACCCCATTCGTCCAGCGCCGCGTTGTCGTAGCCGCTGGCGTAGAGTTCCCGCGAGCCATGCAACCGGCAGTAGACGAAGTCGGCGGTGAGATCCATCAGGCGCGGCCAATCGACGGAATCGGCGCACACCAGGGCGACATCGTGCGCGCGCAACAGGTCGATGAACGCCTGGCAGCGGAAGCTGTCGTGGCGGATTTCAAATGCGTGACGCATCGGGCGCCTGATGTCGACATCGAGCCAGGCGGGCGCGCGCAGCTTGTTGTCGTGCCGCCGCCCAAGCGCCGCCGCCGCCCCGGTGTCGTGCGGCAGCATTTTCAGGAACGGCTCGATGCGGTCCGGATCGAAGCGGAAGTTCGGCGGAAACTGCCACAGGATCGGGCCAAGGTGGACCCCCAGACGCAGCAGGCCAGAGGCGATGAAGTTGGCCAGCGGCACCTGCGGATCGCGCAGCCGCAGGATGTGGGTGATGTAGCGCGGCGCCTTGACCGCGAAGACGAAATCCGCCGGCACCTGGCCGACCCACCCCGCGAACGTGTCCGGGCGCTGCATCGCGTAGAAGGTGCCGTTGATCTCGATGGTGCGGAGATGGCTGGCGGCGTAGGCGAGTTCCTGCTCGCGCCTGACGTCCTTCGGATAGAACACGCCGCGCCAGGGGGCGTAGGTCCAGCCGGCGACGCCGACGCGGATCACCCCGGTTCTCATCGCGGTATGTCAGGCCGTCGGGGCAGTTGGGGCCGTCTGGCAGGCGACGGCGCCATGGCCGGCTTCCGTGATTGGTCGATCCAACCAGGGCATGGGTTCGGAAGGTCAGGCCGTCCATGCGGACGCAGGCCAGGCGTCCGTCCCGGCGACCGGGCGGCAGCCTGGCTGATCGATCCGTGCCGGGCCACGCGTGCGCGATGCTGCGACCAGGGTTTGGTTTGGAGCGGGACACCGTCTGACAGGATCGGCACAGCGGGCGGCCTTGTCGGTTTCAGACCTCTCGCAGGTCGTCCAGCCGGACCATGCCGCTCTGGCTGGTGAAGCTCAGGCTCTGACCGCTGCTTTGCTGCTGTGAGAACCCGCTGATCCGGTGATCGCCGGTGTCGTAGAGGCGGACCCGGCCATCGCGTTTCACCGCCAGCCGGCGCGCGTTGGGGAAGCAGGCGTAGTGCATGTCGTTCTGTCCGCCGGTGGCGGCTGGCGTGCCGAGACCGTCCGGCCACCACGGGTCGGCTTGCCCTGGCTGCTGTTCCGCCGCCGCCGGTACCGGCCCGGGTGCCGCGGCAAGGTCCCGGCACAGCGCATCGACCCGCGCCTTGAGGTCCTGGTTGGACATCTCGCCGATCATGATCATGCCGCCCGTCGACCACTGGCCCATGCCGCCAAGCTCCGGGTGGTTGAACTGCGCCATGCCGCCGCCGCCTCGGCGCAGCGCCTCGGCGAGGGCGCGCGCGGCGTCGGGGCTGAAGCCGTGGCGCTGCGCGATCTCAGCGATGTTGGTGTCTGCCATCGTGGTCTCCTATGCGTGCTGGTAGCGCCCCGCCGGTGTGGCGCGTTGTCTGGTCGGTCGATGCTGAGCGCCGGGTTTGTCGAACTCCCTATCGCCGAACTGGGTGCGGAATGCGACCTTCGACGTTCCGGTCAATGCCGAGGGCTGGCGGGCGGCATCTCACAGCCGGAAAATCGCTGGGCCTCCATGTTGAAGACAATGGGCCTCCATGTTGAAGAAAAAGGCCTCGGCGGCTCGATGCGGCAGGCTAGGTTGGTGCATCCATCGGCGGCAACCTGTCCGGGTTCCTGACCGGACTTTGGCGCTTGGGAGCCTGTCCGCGACCCGGCCAGCCTCACGTTATCGTGTAGAAAAGTCCCTTTCGGTAAATGACGACTGTGTGGATACCGGGTTTCTGGTAATCGTCGCGGTCGCGTGACCTCGACGCCGAGCGATCGCGTGGTGTCACCTCAGATCAGCCGCCGGAGCGATCGTCGCTTCGCAGCGCCACCCGTTTCGTCCTGTTGGAGACATCGTTCGTGCAGATCAGCGCCGGCTACGACATCACCTATCAATGCCCACAGCCGACCCCGATGCTGCTGACATTAAGCGTCCACCCATCGCGCCTGCATGATGTGATCGGACCGCACCAGATCGGCTTCGATCCACCCCTCGGCGCGACCGAGTACCGTGATGAGTTCGGCAACATCTGCCACCGCATCATGGCGCCGGCGGGGCGGTTGCGGATCTCGACGCGGTTTCTGGTCAATGACACCGGCGTGCCGGACGCGGTGGTTCCGACGGCAGCGCAACATGCGATCCAGGACCTGCCCGACGAGGTTCTGGTGTTCCTGCTGGGCAGCCGTTACTGTGAGACCGATCGGCTGACCCAGCTTGCCTGGTCGCTGTTCAGCAACACTGCGGAAGGCTGGCCGCGGGTACAGGCGATCTGCGATTATGTGCATAACCGGATCGAGTTCGGCTATCACCATGCCGATCCGACCCGTAGCGCATTCGCCGGCCATGACGAGGGTCGCGGGGTGTGTCGCGACTTCGCTCATCTGGCGGTCACCTTGTGTCGCTGCATGAACATCCCTGCCCGCTACTGCACCGGCTACCTCGGCGACATCGGCATCCCGCCGGTGGACGCGCCGATGGACTTCAGCGCCTGGTTCGAGGTCTATCTCGGCGGTCACTGGCATACCTTCGATGCCCGCCACAACACTCCGCGCATCGGCCGCATCCTGATGGCTCGCGGACGCGACGCGACGGATGTCGCGCTGTCGACGATCTTTGGCCCCAGCGCGCTGATCGGGTTCGACGTGGTCACCACCGAGGTGCGTTAGCGCCAGGTGCATCCGACGACGTCAGCCGCCGCCGGGGCGTCCGCGCGGGGTACCGTTTCTTACACGGAATGTATTATCTTGTCCGGTGCGGATCATGGTGTTACGCATCCGGGACAAGTTTGATGCGGAACGATGAGGCTGGCGGCAACGCCCAGGGGCGGAAAAGCCCGCGGCCGCGCGATGTCCGCTCTGTGCCGAAAATGCCCAGGGCGAAGGCGGCTGATGGCCGGGTTGAGACGCTTGCCGCCGTGCGCGGGCATTAGCTGGAGCGCCAAAATTGCCACACTGTGTTTCGTTACGCGTTGAACCTCCACAACGGCCTTGCCGCTGCCACGTGAGGCGTGCGTTCATGCTCCGTTAACAGTGATCGGCCCGATGTCGGCCACATCCAGTTGGGCCAGATCCAGTAGGGCAAGATCCAGTTGGGACCTCAGCATGTTCGCGGACCTGAAGACCTCGTCTTGACGCTTCCCACACCCGCGGAACCGTTGCCCGCATGGCATCTGCTGCGTGCCGACGGTCGCGATATCATGGCGCTGACCGGCGACTGGATCGCGCAGTCGGGGCGCATTCCGGGATTTCCCGCCGATGGCCTGGCCGAGGTCGCCGCCGGCCGCATCCTGGCCTTCGACCTGGCCCATATCGGCCGCTGGGACAGCGGTCTGATCGCCTTCCTGTGGGACGCCAGGCGGGCAGCGGCCGGGGCGGGGATCACCGTCGACAGCGGCTCGTTGCCGGACGCCGCGCGCAAGCTGCTGGGCTTGCTGCCCGATCGGATCGCGGAACCGCGGGCGGCCCCCAGACGCGGCTTCCGGCCGTTGCACCGGTTGGGCGGCCGAACCATCGACCTGCTGACCGAGGTCGGGATCCTCAGTGGCCTGCTGGCACTGACCGCGAACGGCGGTGTCCGGATGCTGACCGGCCGAGCCCGCATGCGGGCGGTCGATCTGTTCGCCAACATCCGCGACGCCGGGCCGTCGGCTTTGATCATCGTCAGCGTGGTGAATTTCCTCATCGGTGCCATCCTGGCGTTCGTCGGGGCCGTGCAGCTGCGCAAGTTCGCTGCTGATATCTATGTCGCCAACCTGGTCGGGCTTGCGCTGGTGCGCGAAATGGCCGCCGTCATGACCGCGATCGTGATGGCGGGACGCACCGGCGGGGCGTATGCGGCGCGGATCGCGACGATGCAGGGCAACGAGGAGATCGACGCTCTTCAGGTCATCGGCATTCCGGTGTCCGACTACATCGTTCTGCCATCGATCCTGGCTTTGGTCTTCACCATGCCCCTGCTCTACCTGTACGGCTGCCTGATCGGCGTGCTGGGCGGCTTCGTGGTGTCCATCGCCATGCTGAACATCACCGGCCCGGGTTATCTGAACCAGACGCTGGGGGCGGTGGGGTTCGACCAGTTCGTTTTCGGCTTCGTCAAGTCGATCGCGTTCGCCATCCTGATCGGCGTTACCAGCTGTCGGATCGGCCTGAAGGCGGGCCGCAGCGCGGCCGATGTCGGCATGGCGGCGACCCGAGCGGTGGTCAGCGGGATCGTCGGCGTGATTGCGCTGGACGCGGTGTTCGCGGTGCTGGCAGACGTGGTCGGACTATGACCTTCCTCAAGATGTCCATTGGTTCGGCACTGAAGCCGGAAGCGCCGGCGTCACGTCGAAGCGGCGCCGACCGGCTGACCGGCGCCAGCGCGGTCCGGGTCACCCACTGGGCCAACGGATCAGAACCGGATCTGAAACGAAAACCAAGCCGAGGACCCTGGTCCGGCGGATGGACAGATGGCCGATCCTCAGCTTCGCGACGCCGGTGAAAATCCGTTGTTCGCGGTGCGCGACGTGACCCTGGCGTTCGGCCCCAAGGTGATCCAGCACGACCTGTCGTTTGACGTGCGGCGCGGCAGCATCTTCGCGGTGATGGGCGGCAGCGGCTGTGGCAAGAGCACGGTGCTGAAGGCGATGATCGGCCTGTTGCGTCCGGCCGCCGGCAGCATCCGGATCGGGGAGGAGGACTACTGGGCGGGCACACCGTCCCGGCGGACCGCGATCGGCCGGCGGTTCGGCGTGCTGTTCCAGAACGGCGCACTGTGGAGCGCGCTGACGGTCAGCGAGAACGTTGCGTTGCCGTTGCGGATGTTCACCCGGCTGTCGGACGCCGCCATTGCGCGCATGATCCGGCTCAAGCTCAGTCTGGTGGGCATGGAGCACGCAGCCGAGCAGATGCCGTCGGAACTGAGCGGCGGCATGCGCAAGCGTGCCGGGCTGGCGCGCGCGCTGGCACTGGATCCGGACGTGCTGTTTTTCGACGAGCCGTCGGCCGGGCTCGACCCGATCACCTCCAGCCGGCTTGACGACCTGATCGTCAATCTGCGCGACGGCCTGGGGGCGACCATCGTCATCGTCAGCCACGAACTGCCGAGCCTGTTCGCGATCGCGGACGACGGCGTGTTCCTGGATGCGCAGACAAAGACGGCGATCGCCCATGGCTCGCCGCTGGCGCTGCGCGACAGCTGCCCCGATCCGCAAGTGGAGGCCTTCATGCGACGCGAACGTCCCGAGGCGCTGATCGCCGGAAAGCCGGCCGTGCGATGAAAGCCGACCGACAGACCGCGGTCGGCGCGTTCGTGTTGGGCGGCGTCGCCCTGGCGCTGGCCGCGATCGTGCTGTTCGGCAGGTTCAACTTCCTGAACCCGAGCATTCGGGCAGCGATCGTGTTTCAGGACTCGATCAAGGGGCTGTCGGTCGGCGCGCCGGTGACGTTCCGCGGCGTGCGGGTGGGCGCGGTCGAGAGTATCGGCATCGAGTTCGATCCGAAGACCAAGGTGGCCTACATTCCGGTCACGGTGAAGCTGGAACCCGGGCATGCCCTGATCACGCAGCCGAAGAGCGACGAGACCGTGCGCCTGCCCGACCTGATCTCGCGCGGTTTGCGGGCCGAGTTGAATGTCCAGAGTTTCGTGACCGGACAGTCGCAGATCGATCTGGATTTCGATCCCGCCTCGGCGCCGATCCTGCACGCGTCCATTACCGATCTGCCGGAAATCCCAACCCGCCAGTCCACCTTGCAGCGCGCCACCGAACAGCTGAGCCAATTGCCGCTGCGCGAGCTGACCGACAACACCGCCGCGACGTTGGAGAGTTTGCGGGGGCTGGCGGAAAAGCTTGACCAGGACCTGCCGCCGCTGGTCAACAGCCTGCAGCGAACGGCGGACCGGTCGGCCGATGCGGCGGACAACGCCGGGCAGGCGATCAAGACGGTGCAAAGCCGGCTGGACGTGACGCTGAGTGCGATCGATCAGGCGGCTGCCTCGGGCAATCGGCAACTCGATCAGCGTGGGGCGGAATTGCACACGCTGCTGAGCGCGTCGAACCAGACCATGGTGCAGGTGCGTGATCTGGTCAGCAGTCTGAAGAGTCTGACGGCGGAACATGCCGGGTCCCGTACGAACATCGAGTCCACCTTGCGCGACCTGGCGGCGGCGGCGGCGGCCTTGCGCGGCTTCGCCAGCGATGTCGAGCATGACCCGCAGCTTCTGCTGACCGGACGACGGCCATGATCAGAACAGCCTGGATCTTCGCGGGAGCGGCGGCCCTGCTGCTGAGCGCCTGTGCCGCGCCGCCGCTGACGATGTACACGATGGATGCGCCCATGGGGAATGCACCCGCGGGGAATGCGCCCACCGGGGATGTGCCCCGGATGAATGCGCCCAGGATCAATGCGCCCATGCGGAATGGGTCGGGTGTCGCTGCATACGCGGTGCCGCTGGGCAAGAAGCCGGTGGTGATCGCGGTTGCCCGGGTGACGGCGCCGGATGAGATCGACACGCAGGACATTGTCGTGCGCGATGGCAGCATGTTGAAGCGGAGCCATCAGGGGCGCTGGGCGACGCGCCTGTCGCTTGGCATCACCGACCGGCTGACCCAGCGTCTGGCGGAGCGGCGTCCCGCCGCGCTGGTCACCGCCCGGCCGCTGATCGAGACGCCGGCGTACCGCGTCCTGATCAATATTCAGCGCCTGGATATAACCACGGCGGGGTTTGCCACGTTAGACGCGGACTGGCTGGTTCTGCCGCGGGATCCAGCCGCGCCGGCGGAGCGCGACCGCGGGCACTTCAGCGTCGTGGGGCCGGTGACGACCGATCGGGATGTGGTTGCTGTTGTCGAGACGCTGTCCGATCGACTGGCCGCCGCCATCGACTTGCCCGCGCCGGAGCGAGCGCGGCCGCGGACCGCGTCTCGCCATGGTATGGGCGCCGCGCCACGCCGACGGCGGAGCGCCCTCAAGGAAGGACAAATCCATGCTAGGCCTGGTGAACGAACCGAGCGGCACGGCCCCGGTGAAGTTGCAGGAAATTCCTGAGCCGACGCCGGCCCGCGATGAAGCGCTGATCGAGGTCAAGGCGTTCTCCTTGAATCGCGGTGAATTGAGTTCATTCGCCCGGAACAGGCAAGGCTGGGTGCCGGGCCAGGACATCGCGGGGGTGGTGCTGCGACAGGCGGCGTCCGGCGATGGGCCGCCGGCGGGTTCGCGTGTTGTCGCGCTGGTGGATCAGTCCGGCTGGGCGGAGCGTGCCGCGGTGCCGGCGCACCGGATGGCCGTGCTGGCAGAGACGGTCGGCTTCGCTGAAGCCGCGACATTGCCGGTGGCGGGCCTGACGGCGCTGCGGACCCTGCGTCATGGCGGCGCGCTGGTCGGCCAACGGGTGTTGATCACCGGGGCGGCTGGCGGTGTCGGGACACTGGCGGTGCAGATCGCGGCGCGGTCGGGCGCGACGGTCACCGCCGTCGTCGGGCGAGCGGACCGTGCGGCCGGGTTGCAAGCACTGGGTGCGGCCGAGGTGGTCGTGGGCATCGACCAGGCCGAGGGCCGCTTCGGGTTGATCCTGGAATCCGCCGGCGGCGCGTCGCTGGCAACGGCGATCCGGCTGGTCGAACCGCGGGGTTCGGTGGTTGTGTTCGGGAATTCCTCCGGCGAGACGACACCCTTGGGCTTCGCCGATTTTCGCGGTGCCGCGAACGCACGGGTGCAGAGCTTCAGCTATTTCACCTCCGAGGCCGAACCACGGTTCGCGCCGGACCTGGCGTTGCTGGTGTCGCTGGTCGCGGACGGCTCGCTGAAGCCGCAAATCGGGGCGGAACGAAGCTGGCGGGATGTTCTGGCCGTCGCGGCGCAGTTGCGCGATCGGCGCATCGCCGGCAAGGCGGTGCTGCTGGTCGATGGGGGGTAGCCTGGTATCCCGACGCCTGTCGCGGATGTCGCCGGGGTCCAGCGCGTCCGGTCGGGGTCACGACCGCCAGCGCTCGTCCGGCGGCGCGATGGCGGTCGCCAGATCGCGCAGCAGCGGCTTGTTGGGTAGCGGGTCGAGCCGCATCTCGCGCTCCTCCATCCTGGCGGTGCAGGCGTAGACGACCTTGCCGTCGAGCAGGATCATGCATTCCTTGCAAGTATTCGCGTTCAGGCACGCGTAGCGGAAGGCGAGGCCAGGATCGACCGTGGCGCGGATCGAACGGAGCCCGTCCAGCACCGAGTGGCCGGGTTCGAACGGCACCTCGAACCGGTCATGGCGCACGGCGTCGGACGGACCACCGCGGCGGATCAGCAATGTAGCGACCCGGGGGGTGATGCGTGGGGCGATGCCACTCATGCCGCGACCGGAACAGGGCGGTCCGAGAGGTGCAGTCGATCGTCCGCCCACCGCACGGTCTGGTTGCGCCGCCAGTGTTCGGCGGGGTGCGGGAAATCCTCGCGCTGATGGGCGCCGCGACTTTCGGTTCTGGCGGCGGCGGCGAGAATGATGCTGTCCGCCACCAGCAGGGCCTGGCGCAGGTCGAACCAGTCGGCGCGTGCCAGATCATGCGCGCGCGGGACGCCGGGCGGGGTGGTGCCGGCCGCGGTGCGGAGGGCCTGGACCGCCTGCCGCGCGGTCGCCAGGCCGGCGGCGGTGCGAAAGGGACCGACATGGTCGGACATGACGGCCTGCAGCCGGTCGAACAGCGCCGCTGTGTTGCAGGCCGGCCCCTCGGCGGCGGCCAGCGCCAGGGCGGCGCGCGCCGCGGCCGCCTGGAACGCGGGGCCCGACTGGAACGTGGGGCCGTGTTGGCACGCCGCCGCGCTGCGTCCGGCGGCGCGGCCAAATGCCAGAGCCTCGGTGATGGCGTTGCCGGACAGCCGGTTGGCGCCGTTGGCACCCCCGACCGCCTCGCCCGCGGCGAACAGGCCGGGTACGTCGGTCGCCATGCGGTGGTCCACGCGGATGCCCCCCATGTGATAATGCGCGATCGGCGCGACCTCGACCTGGTCCCGTGTCAGGTCGATGCCGCCGGCGGCCAGCCGGTCGATCACCGGGCCAAACGCGGTGCGCAGCCGGGCCGGCGGGATGTGGCGAAAGCTCAGCCACGCGCCGCCCGCCGGCGAGCCGCGTCCGGCCGCGACCTCCTTGGTGATGGCGTAGGTCGCGCGGTCGCGGGTCACCACGTAGCGCCCGTCGTCGGTGCTGCCGTAGCGGTCGACGAACTCCTGACCCAGGCCGTTCAGCAACCGGCCACCCAGCTTGTAGCGGAACGGGTCCCACATGATGGGGTCCATCCCGATCAGCCGCGGGGCGAGGTGACCGATCGGGAAGAACTGGACGAATTCCATATCGATCAGTTCGGCCCCGGCACGCAGCGCCAGCGCGTAGCCATCCCCCGCCATGTTGGCGCTGGCGCTGTTGCGGCGGTACAGCCGGGTCAGGCCGCCGGTGGCGATGATGGTGGCGTTGGCGGCGATGCTGAAGGGCTGCCCGGTTTCGATGTGCACCGCCACGGCGCCGGTCACCGCGCCATCCTGGGTCACCAGGTCGGTGACCAGCGCATCGCCCAGCCGGGTGATGTCCGGCGTGCGCTGCACCACAGCACGCAAGGTCTTCGACACGGCCGGGCCGGTTGCCAGGAAATCGACATAGACGCAGCGCGGGCGGTCATGACCCGGCGCCTGGACCGAGCGCAGGATGTCGCCATCGTGCGCCCAGCCGACCTTCCAGCGCTGCATTTCGCGGATCACCGCGACGCCATCCCGACACAGCAACCGGGCGAGAGCGGGATCGCACAGGCCCCGCCCGGCGGCGAGCGTATCGGTGAGGTGATGGCGCCAGTGATCGGTGCCCTCTGGACCGACCGCCGCGGCCACGGTCATCTGCGCCATCACGGTGGCACCGCCGCGGCCGATCAGGCTGCGATCCAGCAGCAGGAGCCGCGAGCCGCACCGCGCCGCCTCGATCGCCGCATACATGCCGGCGCCGCCGGCACCGACGACCAGAACATCGGTAGACAGATGCCGCATGGTATTTAGATCCTCAAACCGGGTTGTCGTCGGGTCAGCGTAGCCCGATATAGCTGGCCCATGCAGAGGCTCCGCTGGCGTGTATGCCCGATTGGCGGCTCTGTCTTATCATCATGGGTCTACAGCAATGGATTGGCCGGCTTTCCTGCCCCTGTTCCTGACAGCGTCGGTCGAGTGGGTGGAGGCGTTCACCATCGTCCTCGCGGTCAGCCTGACGATCGGCTGGGGCGCCTCGCTCGGTGCGGCGGCGGCGGGACTGGGCACGCTCGCGGTGCTGACGGCGCTGACCGGCGGAACGCTGAGTCTAGGGGTGAACCTGCACGTCATCCAGTTCGTGATCGGGGTCTTTCTGCTGCTGTTCGGCATCCGCTGGCTGGCCAAGGCGATCGCCCGGCAGGCCGGCCTGAAGGCGCTGCATGACGAGGACGTGGAGTTCCGCGAAACCCAGGCCAGGATCAGCAAGGGCGACTGGTTCGCCGCCTGGCTGGTCGCCTACAAGGGCACGCTGCTGGAGGGGCTGGAGGTGTGGCTGCTGGTCGTCGCCTTCAGCCTGCACAGCCGAGCCTGGATAGCCAACGGACTGACGGCGGTGGTCGCGCTGCTGGCGGTGTTCATCGCCGGGCTGGCGGTGCGCGCGCCGCTGCGCAGCGTGCCGGAAAACGCCATCAAGTTCGTGGTCGGCTCGATGATCGTCTCGTTTGGCACCTACTGGACGCTGGAAGCGCTGGCGGGCGCGGTGTGGCCGCTGGGCGATTGGTCGCTGCTGGTGCTGGAGGTTTTCTTTCTGGCGGGGGGCCAGGCGCTGGTGCCGGTGGTGCGCCGCGGGCCGCGCCGGGTGGCGGCATGAGGGCGTTCGCGAAAACCCTGTTCGGTGATGCGACGAACCTCGGCGCGGTTGCCTTGATCGTGGCCGTGGCGGCGGGTCTGACCGAACTCGGCCACGCCGACTGGGCGGTCTACGCGATGCCGGTGGTGGGGCTGGGAGTGGTGGCCTGGCTGGCGATGAATTAGGTCCCGGGATGGTTTATCAGTTTGGCTAAGTGATGGCCTCCAAGCCATCGGTGCAGTCGGATGGGGGTCATGGGAAGGTGCGGGATTCGCACAAGACCTCCTCGAGGACGACAACCCGGTCGAAACTCGTTACAACTTTGTGACTTGTTTGGCCGACACGCAGTTTGCGGCCGCATTCAGCGGCAGCCGGATCGTCTTACCCAGCCGCGACACCGGCGGGCCCCATATTTCGCGGCCAACCGCGACTTGTCAGAATGGCGGTCCGCATTTCGCTCATCCGGCCCGACGCTCCGCATGGTGCGCGACCGGACGACGTACCCTGGGCAGCTCGGCGCCGGACCAATCAGGCAGTTGGCTATCGGTCAATGACGCTAAACGCCCCCTCGCCATGGCGGGCGAATCAGCCTATCAAGCGGCCTCGAATGTGCGTCTGACCCCGTCTTTGGCGGAGCGGGCGCGCGCAACGGATTGAGTGGGATTTGAGCGACACACCTGACCAGCCTCTGGAGCCGACCGGCCCGCACGGGGACATGCAGCCCGTCACTTTAGAACAGGAGATGCGCCGCTCCTATCTCGATTACGCGATGAGCGTGATCGTGTCGCGCGCGCTGCCGGACGCCCGCGACGGGCTGAAGCCGGTGCATCGGCGCATACTGTATGGCATGCACGAGGCCGGCTATACGCCGGATAAGGCGTACCGCAAGTCCGCCCGCGTGGTCGGTGACGTGATGGGTAAATATCACCCGCACGGCGACGCCTCGATTTACGACGCCATGGTGCGCATGGCGCAGAGCTTCTCCATGCGGCTGCCCTTGATCGACGGACAGGGCAATTTCGGTTCGGTCGACGGCGATAATCCGGCGGCGATGCGCTACACGGAGGTCCGCCTGGCGAAAGCGGCGGCGCTGCTGCTGGAGGACATCGACAAGGACACCGTCAACTTCCAGCCGAACTACGACGAGTCCGAAAAAGAGCCGCTGGTGCTGCCGGCGAAGTTCCCCAACCTGATGATCAACGGGGCCAATGGCATCGCCGTTGGCATGGCGACCAATATTCCGCCGCACAATCCGTCGGAGATCATCGATGCCACGCTGGCGCTGATCGCCGATCCGGATCTGTCGCTGGATGAGCTGATCAAGATCGTGCCCGGTCCGGACTTCCCGACCGGGGGCATCATCATCGGGCGTTCCGGCATTCGCCAGGCGTTCGAGACCGGGCGTGAGAGCATCACCATCCGGGCGCGGACCGAATTCGAGGAAATCCGCCGCGACCGCACGGCGATCATCGTGACGGAAATCCCGTATCAGGTAAACAAGAAGACCCTGATCGAGAAGATCGCCGAACTGGTGCGCGGCAAGGTCATCGAAGGCATCGGCGAGATGCGCGACGAGAGCGATCGCTCCGGCATGCGCATCGTCATGGAACTGAAGCGTGACGCGACCCCCGAGGTGGTGCTGAACCAGTTGTTCCGGTTCACCCAGTTGCAGACGTCGTTCGGCATCAACGTGCTGGCGCTGGACGACGGGCAGCCGAAGCAGATGGGGCTGCGCGAGGCCCTGATGTGCTTCATCCGGTTTCGCGAGGAGGTGGTTCTCCGCCGCTCGCGGTTCGAGTTGGGCAAGGCGCGCGACCGGGCGCACAATCTGGTCGGGCTGGCGATCGCGGTCGCCAATATCGATGAAGTGATCCGGCTGATCCGAGCCAGCCCGGATGCGGCCGCGGCCAGGGTCGCCTTGATGGGTCGCGACTGGCCGGCCGAGGACATCGGCGCGCTGCTGGCGCTGATCGACGAACCCGGCAATGTCATCGCCCCGGACGGCACCGTGCGGCTGACCGAGGAACAAGCGCGCGGCATCCTGGAGTTGCGGCTGCAGCGCCTCACCGGTCTGGAACGCGAGAAGATCCAGGCCGAGATGACCGACGTCGCGGGCAAGATCCGTGAATTGCTGGACATCCTGGACTCCCGCATTCGCCGCATGGAGGTGATGACCGAGGAGCTGACCGCGGCTCGTCGCGAAGTCGCCGCGCCGCGGCTGACCGAGATCGCCGACGCGCTGGCGGATCAGGACGACGAAAGCCTGATCGAGCCGGGCCAGATGGTGGTGACCATCACCCGCGACGGTTTCATCAAGCGTACGACGCTGGAGACCTTTCGCGCGCAGAATCGCGGTGGACGTGGACGCTCGGGGGCCGGCACGCGCGGCGACGATGTCGTCACCCGCAGCTTCAACGGCCACACGCATCAGTGGGTGCTGTTCTTCTCGTCCGGCGGCAAGGCTTTCCGGGTGAAGGTCTGGAAGCTGCCCGAGGCCGGACCGACGGCGAAAGGCCGAGCGCTGGTGAACCTGCTGCCCGAGCTGGGCGGCGATACGATCACGACGGTGCTGCCGCTGCCGCAGGACGAGACATTGTGGGATACCCTGCATCTGGTGTTCGCGACGGCGAAGGGAAACGTCCGCCGCAACCGGCTGTCGGACTTCCGCAACGTGCGCGCCGCCGGGTTGATCGCGATGAAGCTGGATGAGGGCGACCACCTGATCGGCGTGGCCACCTGCCGGGAAGGCGACGACGTGCTGTTCGCGACCCGCAAGGGACGCTGTATCCGTTTCACCCTGACCGATGAGCAGGTGCGGGTGTTCGCCGGACGTGACAGCTCTGGCGTGCGCGGCATCAAGCTGCTGAACGGCGACGAGGTGATCAGCCTGTCGGTCTTGCGCCATGTTCAGGCTGCCCCCGAGGAACGGGTCGCCTATCTGAAGCAGGCCAACGCCAGGCGGCGCGGCAACGGCGAGGCGGACGTTGACGCGGCGGTCGCGCTGGAAGCGGAAGAAGACGTCGCCGAGGTCAGCCTGAGCGCGGATCGGTTCGCCGATCTGGAAGCCGCCGAGGAAATGCTGCTCACGGTTACCGACATGGGCTTCGGCAAGCGAACCTCGGCCTACGAATACCGGGTGACCGGGCGCGGCGGCCAGGGCATCGGCAACATCACGCTGGCGCCGCGCAACGGCAAGACGGTGGTGGCGACCTTCCCGGTGCGGCAGGGCGACGACATCATGATGGTCACCGATGCCGGCCGCCTGATCCGCGTGCCGGTCGACCAGGTGCGGACCACCGGGCGCCAGGCGATGGGCGTGACCCTGTTCCGGGTCGACAAGGGCGAGCACGTCACCAGCGTCTTCACCGTGCTGGAGGTCGAGGCGGATGACAACGGCATGGCGTCCGGCACCGCGGCGGGTGCGGGTGACGCCGACGCCGCCCCGCCGGACGCAGGGGGGCCGGACACAGGCGGTCCGGACATAGACGGGCCGGACATAGGCGGTCTGGACATCCCGCCGCGAAATGATGACGAGCCTGATCCCGAGGAAGGAAGCGATGGCTGACAAGCATGCTCATAATCCGCGGCGGATCGGGCTGTATCCGGGGACCTTCGATCCCATCACCAACGGTCATCTCGACGTGATCGCCCGCGCCGCGCGGCTGTTGGACAAGCTGGTCGTCGGGGTGGCGATCAACACCGGCAAGGGACCGATGTTCACGCTGGAGGAACGGGTCGAACTGGTGCGGGCGGAGATCGATACGATCGCCACGCGCAACGGCATGCTCATCGAGGTGGTCCCGTTCGACACGTTGCTGATCGATTTCGCCCGCAAGGTCGGGGCCTCGATGATCGTGCGTGGGCTGCGCGCCGTATCGGACTTCGACTACGAATTCCAGATGGCCGGCATGAACTACCGGATGGCGCCGGATGTGGAAACCGTGTTCCTGATGGCAAGCGAGACGCACCAGTTCATCGCCTCGCGACTGGTCAAGGAAGTGGCGAAGCTGGGCGGCGATATCTCGTCGTTCGTGCCGGCGCTGACCCATCAGCGCATCCTGCGGCGCATCAGGGGCTGAACCGCCGGATTTTTTTTCATTCTGTCCGAAGGAGGCGTGCCATGCATCGCCGTACCCTGATCGCATCGAGCGTCGCGATCGCCGCTGGCTTGCCGGCCGTGGCGCAGACCACCGATCCGCAGAACACGATCTATCTGGACCTCAAGCAGGGGCGCGTGGTGATCAAGCTGCTGCCGGAGGTGGCGCCGTTGACCGTGGCGCGGATCAAGACGCTGGCCCGCCAGGGCTTCTATGACGGGACGCCGTTCCATCGGGTCATCGAGGGCTTCATGGCGCAGGGCGGTGATCCGACCGGCACCGGAACCGGTGGCAGCGACCTGCCCAATCTGCCGCCGGAGTTCAGCCAGCGCCACTTCGTGCGCGGGGTCTGCGGGATGGCGCGCAGCAGTGCCCCCGATAGCGGCAACAGCCAGTTCTTCATTATGTTCGCCCCGGCGCCATCGCTGGATGGCAAATACACCATATGGGGCCAGGTGGTGAGCGGCATGCAATACGTCGACCAGATCAAGCGCGGCAGCGGCGGCAGCGGGATCGTGACGAACCCGGACCGCATCATTCACATGCGCGTCGCCGCGGACGTAAAGTAGGTTTGGACTATTTTCAGGCGGCCACTTCCAGGCTGATTGTACCGCCCGAAGTTTGCTTCGCCCGAAGCGGATACAACTCTCTGGGTGATCGCCTGATCGACACGCTGGAGCCGTTCCGCTCGGCGTGATCATGTTCTAGAAGGAGACAGGAACCATGAGCGATAAGAAGCCCGCTCTCGACCCCGAGAACACGCTGTACCTGGACCTGAAGCAGGGCCGCGTGGTGATCCAGATGCTGCCCGACATCGCACCGATGCACGTGCAGCAGATCAAGACCCTGGTGCGCAAGGGGTTCTATGACGGCACCGTGTTCCACCGCGTCATCGAGGGCTTCATGGCGCAGGGCGGCGATCCAACCGGCACCGGCACCGGTGGCAGCGATCTCGACAACATTCGCGCCGAATTCAGTGACAAGGCCAAGTTTCAGCGCGGGACCTGCGGCATGGCGCGCTCGCAGAGCCCGCACAGCGCGAACAGCCAGTTCTTCATCGTGTTCGAACCGGCCTCGCATCTGAACGGCCAGTACACGATCTGGGGCCAGGTGGTGGACGGCATGGAACTGGTCGATCAGATCAAGCGCGGCAGCGGCGGCGGTGGCACGGTGAGCAATCCGGACAAGATCGAGAAAATGTCGCTCGCCGCTGACGCCGGTTGAGGTCGGCCGCGGTCGTCGGTCTGGCTTGAAATTTTGACCGCCACGGCCTTGTCGGGATCGCGGGCCTGCTTGACCCGTGATCCCGCACGGGGTTCAAAGCGCATGGGCGAGCCCGTAGCTCAGTTGGTAGAGCACGAGACTTTTAATCTTGGGGTCGTGGGTTCGAATCCCACCGGGCTCACCAAAGATCGCGATAGATCAACGCGTTGATAGGCCGTGGTTTTTGGCCCGTGGTATCCGGTTTCCAGTTCAATGCCGCGGGTTATGCACGAAGTTAGGTGTCGAGTCTGCAATGCAGCACGCGGGTCATTTCATGGCGCCGCCTTCGGTGGCGGCATTGATTTGGAGTTGGATGAACGTCCAAAAGATGACAAGATTTCGACACCTAGACGCTAGCGAGACACTGACGAACTTCCACAACGAAAATGCAATTTCGTATTCCCCGGAGCAAATGTTCCGCCCCCGACGCTTCCTCCGACAGACCCGCCAAACGAACTTTGGTAGACATCCCGATCCTGGGCCACGATCACGATCGCATGGAAACCAGCGCTTTGTTGAGCACAGAAGGTTTGGGCGTCTTTATAGGCAACCTGAGTTGCGCCTGTCGCGCCGCCACGGATTGGCGATGCCGCAGCCGATATCAAATAGGTGCCGTTCCCGGTATCCATGACATCCGAGGTCGTCGCACATCCGGTCAGTCCAGCTAAGATAAAGGCCGACAGCATACAGGTAGAGGCGGGATTGAGCCATTTTCACTCCAGCAGGCAGCGCAACTTGTGTGCAACAAGTTACGATATCAGTACTCTAGCTAGACCGTTTGTTGGTCAAGAAAAAATCTTCTGCCTATCAATTTGTAAAGAACTTGAACATTCCTACCATGAACGATTCGCGACGCATTCGTCCTGGTCGCACGCATAGAGGCGCGCTGTTCGTTTGAAGTCGCCGATTCACCCGGCGAAGCGCGGCCGCTTCGCGAATCACCCTTCGCTGCGATCGAGCCCGAGACGAGGCTGGCACCGCGGCAGCCGAAAGGAGACCGCCGACACCCGCCCTCCCCTTTCGGACGTTAACCGCATCGCCTCGACCGGCGGCCGGAGCGCTTGCGGTTCAAGTCCGAACCGGTGCCTGGCGCGCTGAACCTTGCTGGTTCGGTTCTGCGGCACGTGTATCTCGGTAACCATACGGAGACGCATGTCCGCACCGAGGCCGGCATAACTTGCATCGTACAGACGGGGAATGACGGCAGCGTCCGGCTGCCGACGGAGGGCGAAGCCGTTCGACTGACCGCCGCCACGGCGGACTGCCGCGTGTTCAGTGTGAAGGATTAGAACCGAGGCCGCTGTTGCCATCGACCAAGATGTCAGGGTGGGGAGGCAGTCCCGCCGCTCGGTTAATCAAGCGCCTGCGCGACCTGTCCTCGCCATGATGCCGAGGGGGGATCGGTCACATCGAGTCCAGATACTCGGCGAAGTAGTCGTCCACGGACACCGGCTTCGGCGTCAGTCCCAGCGCGAACCCCATCTCGCAGAACAATTCCATGGTGTGACGATTTGGCTCCAGTCCGTCGGCGTGCAATCCAGCAGCGCTGATCTCGTTCTCCAAGTCCTGCCAGGGCGTCACGTAGGGGAAACTGCGCTGCTGTGCCTCGAAATACTCATTGTTGCGAATGAAAGCATTTGTCAGACGGCGGGCCAGGGACTTTTCGCGTTCCCACACCTCCCGGCGCATGACGATCAGGTGCTGCGGCGGGTAGACCCCGGTCTCGTCGAAATACCGCAACTCGGTCCCGCGTACATCAGCGAACAGCCGCACGATCGGCCCGTCCGCGGGATGATACCTGGTCGGCCTCGGGGGACTGTACAAGGCATCAATCTCACCGGCGATCAGCATCTCAGACAATGCGCGACCCGCCGGCGCGGCCTTGACATGCGGCGGAAAATTCCCGCCTGCCTGAGAGATCCGCGGCACATCGACATCGCCGATCAGCCATTCGATCCTTTCGGAGTCGACGCCGCACCAGCGCAAAAAATGGCGATACCAGATCGATCCGCTTGCGGTCCAGCTATACATCCCGACCCGCTTGCCGATCAGGTCCGCCGGCTTACGGATCGCACTGCCCTTCGCCACGTACAGATCGCGAGCCGTGAAATTTCGTAGCGGGAATGCCGGCAACGCAATGAAACCGCGGTCGCCGCGGCCGATCCGAGCGAGGTGCTGGCCCATGGAACCTTCACCCGCCGCGACCAGGGGATCGTTCAGCGCTCGGCTCAGCAGCGCGGCGCGATCCTGCCAGGAACCTGCTTCCCCGGTTATGACGTTCAGCTTCACGCCTTCAGGCGCCACCGCACCAGTGACGAGAGGCATGACACGGGCGTAGTCCGCCAAGGTGAGGCTTAATGTCGTTTCGGACACACTCAGTCTCCTGCTACCGCGTTTTCCGTTCCAGCATGATGCCCCAGTTTGGCAAAGTCACCGGCCTCATGTTTTCACGGCCATGACGCCGGCTGCATACCCGAGGGCTACGTGGCGGTCTGGCGTAATCGCCATTATCCCGGCCGCCATCAGATCGACGCGTTGCGGCTCGGTTCGCGCATTTTCCAGAACGTCACGGCGCCGATGGCGGAAATCACCATGATGTACAGGGCGAGCAATCCAACCATGTGCCGGTTGAGCAGCCAGGCCGCTATCAGCGGCGCCGTGCCGCTGAAGATGGCCGAGCAGATGGCGTAGGGCAGGCCGACGCCCGAGGCGCGTACCTGGGTCGGAAACAACTCACACAGCGTCGCGGACAGCACGCCATCCGCCATCGCCAGCAGTACGCAGCCCACGATGTCCACCATCAGGAAGGTGGTGAAATCGCCATTCTGCAGCAGCCGAAGCATCGGCCAGACCAACACCAGGAAGCCGACCGCATAGGTGATCAGAACGGGCCGACGACCTATCCTGTCCGAAAGCGCACCGGCGGCCGGGGTGGCGATGCAAAACACCACCAGGGAAATCATGCCGCCGAGGAACGCCTGATTGAGCGGCAGACCGCCCGCGAGATGGGCATAGGTCGGCAGAAACACCGTCCAGATATAAAACATCACCGTGCCCATCTGCATGACGAACACGATCCAGGATTCCTTTGGGTGATCTTTCAGCGCCCGCAGAATCGGGCTGCGCTCCAACGCGTGCCGCTGTTCGACAGCGATGAAATCCGGCGTTTCCGGCAGACCGGAGCGAATATACAGGCCATACAGTGACAATAGCGCTCCGAGGATGAAGGGCAGCCGCCATCCCCAGTGGCTCAGGATCGGTTGCGGAATGAAGTTGGTGATCAGGGCGGACACGCCGGTAGCGATCAGAATCGAAAAGCCGATGCTGCCGACATGGAAGGATCCAACCAGGCCGCGATGCCCCGGCGGCGCGTGCTCCACCAGGAATGCGGCGGCGCCCTGAAACTCCCCGCCGGCGGAGAACCCCTGCAGCAGGCGTGCGAACAGCAGCAGCAGCGGTGCGGCGACACCGATGCTGGCGTAGGACGGGGTGAGGGCGACAATCAGGCTGCCCGCGCCCATCAGACAAATCGTCAGCGACAGCATCCGCCGCCGCCCATAGCGGTCGGCGAGCGGCGACAATACGATGGACCCAACCGGCCGCATCAAGAAGCCGAGTGCGAAGGTCGCCAGCGTGGCGAGCAGCGCCGTGGTGGCGTTGCCGGAGGGAAAGAACTGGCCGGCGAACACGCTGGAGAGCAGGCCGTAGATCGTCCAGTCGTACCATTCGATGATGTTGCCGATGATGCCCCCGGCAACGGTCTCGGTGACCGACCGGCGGCTGGCGCCGGGGATCGGCATCGCGGCGGCCGATGTGTCGGTGTTGTTCATTGTGCGGTTTCTCCCGCATCGGCCGGCAGGGTCGTGGCGACGGCGGCGATAACACGTTCGGCCATCCCGGCGTCGAGCGCGCCGGACCCGCTGTTCCGCAGCTGTCGATACACCTCGGCCTGCGCATAGCGGCGCACACCTTCAGGCAGCGTCGGCAGCCAGGCGGTAACGCACTGCATCGCGGCGCCATACCGGTCCTGCCACGCGGCGCGGCCGGCGCCGAAATCGAAGGCGGGGCGGGGGCCGCGGCGCGCCAACAGGGTCGCACGCAGCGCGCGGGTTTCGTCAGCCCATACGCCGTCCGGGCCGATGACGACGCCATAGACCTCCCGCGCACGGGTCCCCGCGACGAGGCCGGCGGCGACGTCGCCGGCCACGGCGTCGGGATCACGGGCGAGCGGATCGCCCCAGCCGCCACCGCCGCCGCTCCAGAGCCGGATCACCTCGTTCATCGACGAACGATGCACCGTCTGCTTGCCCAGGTCGCGCGGCGGCTCGCCGGGGCGTTCGCCGACATTGCCGCCGGTGGTGGCGGAGAACCCGCCCGCGGCGCCCCAGGCGCAAAAGCGATGGCGGTCCTTGCCGCGCATCACCACCACGGCGCTGGGGTGGCGGATTTGCAGGTCGTATTCGGTGCCGAAACCGCCGCGGAACTGGCCAGCACCCTCGGAATCGGGCCGTAAGGCAAAGCGGCGGACCAATACAGGCGCTTCCGACTCCAGCACTTCCACCGGCACGTTGCGCAGGAAGGCGACCGAGAGTTCGGAGCCGGAAATCCCATCCTGGGTGGCGCTGCCGCCAGAGCCGCCGGATACCGGGTTGGCGACGACCACGCGCCCGGTCGCGCCAAGCTCGGACGTGGAGATGTAGGTCACCACCAGTGCGCCGGCGCCCCCGACCGGCGCGAGCTTGGGGATTGCCTGCGTCAGCAGCCCCAGCACGAGGTCGTGCACGCGCATCACCGTGGTGAAGCGCATGCCGCATGCGGCGGGGAAGCGGGCGTTCACCACCGACGCTTCAGGCAGCACGAGGTCGATGCAGCGGATGATGCCGGCGTTGATGTGGATCGACTCGGATTGGGTCACCACGAAATTGGTCAGCGCCATGCACAGGAACGGATGGCGCCGCATCGAGCCGGTGGGCAGGTTCAGGGCGGCGCGGACCTGCGGGTCCGATCCGGTGAAGTCGAGCGTCACCGTGCCGCCGCCGCGGGCGATCATCCTGGCGGTGATGCGAACCGGGAGGTCGCTGATGTAATCGTCTTCAAAATATTCATCGAAGCCGTAGTCGCCTGGGGGTATGCGCGACAGCACCTGCTGGGCGAGCTGTTCGGTGCGATCGAGCGTGGCGTAGATCGCCTGTTGCACGGCCGAGGCGCCGTAGCGTTCGGCAAGACGCGTCAGACGGCGTTCGGCCTTGTCGAGGGCTGCGATGCAAGCGGTGATGTCGCCCCAGTTCAGGGTGGGAATGCGGCAATTGTCAGCGAATATGTTCCACAACTCCTGGTTCAGGATGCCCTTGCGCATCAGCCGAGCAGGGCGAAGCCGCAGGCCTTCCTGGAACACTTCGTTGTTACGCATGTCGATACTGCCGGGTGCGTAACCGCCGACATCGGTGCAGTGGATGAAGGCCCAGGCGAAGCACAACAGGCGCCCATCGACGAAGAGCGGCTTGAACAGGTAGATGTCGTTGAGGTGCATCACCATGCCGCCCGTGCTGTACGGGTCGTTGGTCATCATGACATCATCCGGCGCCCAGTCCTCGAACGCCCTGGTGCCAGCATGCATCGGTACGCCCATGATCGGCGTCGCACCACTACCGTAGGGGTAGGCGAAGATCTCGCCTTCCGGGGTCACCAGGGAAACCGCGAAATCCTGTGTCTCCTTCACGAAGGTGGTGTGGGAGGAGCGCAGGACGATCCATGCCATCTCGTCAACGATCGCCTTGAACAGGTTGGCGAAGATCTCGACGGTAACGGCATCCGTCCGCGTAGAGGCATCCATCATGGTGCGTCCTTTGCTTCCCCGGGGCTGCGCTCCAGGACCAGCGCGCCGGACGCGATGCGACGCGCCTGCCAGTCCGGGGGCACCAGGGTGGTGGTATCCATCTGGTTGATGACGGCGGGCCCGGCGAGTGTGCCGCGGAGGGCCGATCGGTCGATCACGCTGGCGGTCAGGACGCGGCCAAGTAGGCGAACGGGACGGGTTGTCGGAATGGCGTCCACCGAAGGCTCCGGCAGCGGAGCGAGGCGAGGCTTCAGCATCTCGCCCACCACGTGGACGCGAAGTTCCTTCAGCCAGATATGAGCCTTTTCATTGGCGTGGCCATAGGTCGCGCGATGCGCCTCATGGAAGGCGGCGCTGATCCGGGTTCGGTCATTATCGGCGAGCCAGACACGCTCCAGCGGGACGGTGACGTCGTAGCCCTGCCCGTCATAGCGCATCTCGGCGGCGATCTCCGTGCGGATGCCGCCGGCCCTGATGTGGGCCGTCTGCTCCGCTATCCAGCGCTGCGCGGTTGTTTCCAGGTCAAGCAGGAGGTCGGCGAGATGGGTGGGTCGGAGCGTGTGCAGCAAGGTATAAACCGGCTGGACCAGATCACCTTCCAGATCGGCACGCGCGGCCCCGAGGGCACTGAGCGCGCCGGGATGCGACGGGACCAGGATCGTGTCGATTGAAAGCTCCTCGGCCAGCAGGGCCCCCAGCAACGGCCCGGCGCCGCCGAATGCGACCATGCGGAAGCGTGGGGCATCGACGCCCCGGCGGGCGAGGACGTTGGACGCTTCGGCGGTCATCATCGCGATGGCGATGCGGATGACGCCGTCGGCGACTTCCTCGGCCGGAATGCCGAGTTGTGAACCGATCCGGCCGATCGCCTCACGCGCGGGGGGCAGTCGCAGGGGCAGTTTGCCGCCGAGACGCTGGCCCGGTTCCAGCAGGCCGGCGACCAGGAAGGCGTCGGTCAAGGCGGGGATCAGGGAGCCGCTGGTGCCGTAGCAGGCCGGGCCAGGATCGGCGCCGACGCTGCGCGGCCCAACCTTCAGCGAACCGGTGGGGTCGAGCCAGATGATCGAGCCGCCGCCGGCGCCGATGCTGGATACGGCGACGGTTGGCAGCAGCAAGGGAAAGTCGGCGATATGCTCCTCGGAACTGAGCACCGAACGACCACCGCGGACGATGCCGATGTCAGCACTGGTGCCGCCGATGTCGAGCGTCATCAGGTCGGCGGCGTCCCACCCGGCGTCACGCGCGGTCTCCGCCGCGCCGCTGACGCCCGCGGCCGGGCCGGAGAGCAGCGCCACCACAGGGCGTTGGCGGAGGCTTGCCGCGAGTTCAGCCCCGCCGTTGGAGCGGGCGATCCTGGCGGGCGTGTCGATCCGACGCTGCCGCAGGCCGGAGACGAGGTGGTCAACGTAGCCTTCGATCATCGGGCGGATGCTTGCGTTGATCGCGGTGAGCACGCCGCGTTCGTATTCGCGGGCCTGCGGCCACACCTCGCTGGAGAGTTCCACCCGCAGCGTCGCGCCGATGGCGTCGCGCGCGGCGCGCTCATGCACTGGATTGCGATAGCTGTGCAAGAAAACGACGATGGCGATGTGGACACCGGCTGCCTTCAGGTCGGCGGCGGCCCTGATCACCGCCGCGATATCGAGCGGTTCGATCTCGCTGCCATCAGCATCGATGCGGCCGCCGATTTCGTGCGCCAGAGCGCGCGGGATCAGTGGCTGGGGACGGCGGGAGTCGAACCGCATCGGATGCGGGATCGCCAGGCGCTGCAACTCGAACAGGTCGCGGAAGCCGGCGGACACGAGCAGTCCGACAGGGGCGCCCTTGCGTTCGATCAGGGCATTGGTGGCGACCGTGCTGCTGTGGGTGTGGACCATTTGACTCCACGCGGGCCCTTCGGCCCGCAGGGTCGCCTGAACCTCATCAACGCCGCTCAGGATGCTGGCGCCCGGTTGGGCCGGGGTGCTGGGCACCTTGAAGCAGTGCAGATCGCCGGAGCCGGTAATCAGCACGAAATCAGTGAAGGTGCCGCCAACGTCGGTGCCGAGGATGCTGGTCGGGACGGGCATGGGGATCCTTTCATGGGCATCAGCCTAGGCGCTGGAGGATGCGGTGATGCGTGCAAAGCAAAGGCCAAATCAGCCGAAATACCAGGCCGGGCACTGTGTGGCCTCGCACCTGCGCGATACGGCTTGGGCTCGGTAAACCCGCCACTTGCCGGTCAAGCACGAGCAGACCGCATAGGCCCGCCGAGCGGCGCGAATGCCCTCGGTCCTTGGCTATGCCATTCGGTCGAAGGCGACGCTGACCGACCACGCCAAGGGCCTGTTCGACATTATCGCTGCGAATGGCCGTGTCGAACAGGCCCTTGGTTCTTGTTTCGTCGGGCAGCTTTATCAACGTGCTGACGCAGTTATCGCCGATGATGCCCTGACGTCCGCGGTGTGTCCCCCGCAGAAGGCAGACCGCGGCAATCGCCCTTCCCTTTCGGGCGGTCACCACATCGCCTCAACCGCGGCGAAAAGCCTGACGGCATCTTCGTCCGATCCGAACGGGGCGCGGGATCCTTGCGGCCTCGCCACCACGCGATGCCGCACGTCAAGCGCCATGATCATGGGCCAAACCCGGAACGGCACATCGTTTGCATCGCCTTGTCGCGACAGCTGGAGACATTCGACGCAGATGAGTGACAAACGGGCTAGACTGATACCAACGACCCTGCTGGCCGTCAGCCTGTCGCTGGTCGGGGGCGGCGCGGTTCGCGCGCAAGGCGTCTTGAAGGTTGGCATGACGGCCGCGGATCTGCCGATCACGACCGGGAACCCCGACCAGGGGTTCGAGGGGTATCGCTTCGTTGGCTACAACCTCTACGACTCGCTGGTGGAGTGGGATCTCTCAAGCGCCACCAAGCCGTCGGATCTGGTGCCTGGGCTCGCCACGTCCTGGCACGTTGATCCGAAGGACAACACGCGCTGGATTTTCGATTTGCGGCAAGGTGTCAAATGGACCGATGGCAGCCCGTTCGTCGCCAGCGACGTGGTGTGGAACCTCGCCCACCTGACCGATCCGAAATCGCCGCAATATTATGCGGCCGAGGCGGCGCAGGCGACCCCCTATCTGACCAACTATGAGTCCGCTCAGGCGATCGACGACCACACGCTGGCGATCAAGACGAAGGCGCCGGATTCGCTGTTTCCGTACGAGATAAGCTACGTCCTGCTGATCAGTCCGAAGCATGCCGAAGCGCTGCATTACGACTGGAGCGCCTTCGCGGCGAAACCGTCGGGTACCGGTCCCTATCTGTTCGCCAAGGCCATCCCGCACCAGGAGATGGATCTGGTTCCCAACAAGGATTACTGGAACAAGGCAAGGGTTCCGAAACAGGACAGGCTGGAGCTGTTCCCGATGCCCGATCCGGCCACCCGCACAGCGGCCCTGCTGTCCGGTCAGGTGAACTGGATCGAAGCGCCGGATCCGGATGCGATCAAGAAGCTCAGCGGCGCCGGCATGCAGATCGTGACCAATGGCTATCCGCATAACTGGACGTATGCGCCCAACTTCGTGAAAGGTCCGTTCACCGACATCCGGGTGCGACAGGCGGCGAACTACGCGATCAACCGAAGCGACATGAAGGATCTCCTCGACGGCTACATGATCAAGGGCTACTCCACCGTGCCGCCGGGCACACCCTACTACGGCCACCCGATCGAATATAAATTCGACGCGAAGAAGGCGACGGCGCTGCTGAAAGAGGCGCATTGCTATCCGTGCAGCATCAAGCTGGCGATTTCGACCTCGGGCTCGGGACAGATGCAGTCGCTGTCGATGAACCAGCTGGTCAAGGAGCAACTGGACGCGGTCGGCTTCAAAACCGAGCTCGATGTCATGGACTGGAATGCGCTGCTGGCCGTCGGGCGGGCCGGCGCGGGCAAATACCCCGATGTCAGCGGGATCAACATCTCGCACCAGGCGCAGGATCCGTTCAACGCGCTGATCCGTCTGGTCTCCACCAAGCAGTGGGCGCCGCACGGGTCGAACTGGGGGCATTATTCCTATCCGCCGATCGATGCGCTGATCAGCCAGATCTACGACGAGTTCGATGCCACGAAACGGCTCACGCTGCTGACGAAGCTGAACGAGATGATGAATGCGCAGGCAGTCATGATCTGGGTGGCGCACGACGTGAACCCGCGCGCCATGTCACCCAAGGTCCACGGTTTCATTCAGGCCAAGAGCTGGTTCCAGGACCTCACCCCGGTGAGCGTGAGCCCATGAGGCCGCGGCTTGCCTGAGCTGCTGCGCCGCGTGCTGCTGATCCTGCCGATCGGCCTGGGGGTCAGCATCGTCTGCTTCGCCCTTGTCTACATCGCCCCCGGCGATCCGTTGCAGACCATCATGCCACCGGACGCCAACGCCGCGACGATCGAGGCGATCAAGCATGCCTATGGGCTCGATAAGCCGATCGTGGTGCAGTACCTGATCTGGCTGTGGCGGGTGGTGCATGGCCAGCTCGGGACCTCGATCTCCACCAATCGACCGGTGGCGCTTGAGGTGGGTGAGGCATTGGCCAACACGCTGCGGCTGGTGGCCCTGGCCATGCCGGCTGCCCTGCTCATGGGTTATGCGATGGGTGTCGCGGCCGCCCGTTACCCGGGCAAACTGATCGACCGGATCGTCTCCGGCGCCGCGGTGGTCGGCGTCAGCCTGCCCAACTTCTGGGTTGGCGTCGTGCTGGTGATCCTGTTCGCGGTGCAGTGGTCGGTGCTGCCGGCGACCGGCATGGGGCCACTCGGAGCGGGCTTTCTGGGCATCTTCGCCTGGGCGGACCTGCGCTTCATGATCCTGCCGGCGATCAGCCTGGCGCTGATCCCGACCGGGATCATCGCGCGCAGCACGCGCGCGGCGGTGCTGGAGATCCTGGGTCAGGATTTCGTGCTGACGCTGCATGCGAAAGGGCTGCAGGAGAGTGCGGTCACGCGGCACGTGCTGCGCAACGCCATGCCGCAGGTCATCGCGGTGGTGGGATTGCAGTTCGGCTACCTGATGGGCGGCTCGATCCTCGTCGAGACGGTTTTTTCCTGGCCTGGCTCCGGCTTTCTGCTCGGCCGAGCGATCAACAACCGCGACGTGCCGCTGCTGCAGGGGACGGTGTTGGTGCTGGCGCTGATCTTCGTGGCGGCCAATCTGGTGGTGGACATCTTGCAGACGACAATCGACCCGAGGCTGCGGCGTGGGTGAGACGATGCAGGCCCGGCCCGGACTGATCACGGCCGAGGCCGCGGTGCCTTCGCCAGGCCCGCGGCAGCGCATCGGCTATTGGCGCGGCGTGTGGCGGAAGCTGCGCCGGCGTCCTTCCGCGCTGTTGGGTGGCGCCATGCTCGCCATCATCCTGCTGGCGGCGATCTTCGCCCACTGGATCGCGCCGTTCAATCCCGACAAGGGCAGCATCCTCGTCCGTCTCAAACCGTTCGGCTACCGCGGCCACCTGCTGGGCGCGGATGATCTGGGGCGCGACATGCTGAGCCGCCTGATCTACGGCGGGCGGGTGTCACTCGCCATGGGTGTCATCCCGGTGGTCGGTGCGACGATCATCGGCGGCGGCCTTGGGGTGCTGGCGGGCTTCGGCGGCCGCACCGCCAATACCGCGGTGATGCGGGTCATGGACGTGTTCTATGCATTTCCCTCGGTGCTGCTCGCTGTCGCCATCTCGGGCGCCATGGGCGGCGGGATCGTCGATGGGATCATCGCTCTGACGCTGGTGTTCATTCCGCCGATGTGCCGCGTCGCCGAGACGGCGACCGCGGGAGTGCGGCAGCTGGAATTCATCGAGGCGGCGCGGGCCAGCGGTGCGGGCAACTGGTTGATCGTGCGTCACCACGTGATCGGCAATATCCTGTCGCCGGTGTTCGTCTACGCATCGAGCCTGATCAGCGTCAGTATTCTGCTATCGGCCGGCCTGTCGTTTCTTGGGCTTAGCGTTCATCCGCCTACCGCGGACTGGGGCCTGATGCTCAGCACGCTGGAGAAGTCGATCTACGTCGTGCCGTGGGTCTGCGCCCTGCCCGGCGCGGCCATCTTCATCACCTCGGTGTCGTTCAGCCTGCTGAGCGATGGTCTGCGCAGCGCCATGGATGTTCGTGCCTGATGAGCGGCTTTCCGGATCAAAGCCCCGACCGTGGCGGCGCCGCGCAGCCGCTGCTTATCGTGCGGGACCTGAAGAAGCACTTCGCCCTGGCCGGCGGTGCGCGCGTCCATGCGGTGGACGGCATCTCGTTCGCCATCGCGAAGGGCGAGACGTTGGGCATCGTGGGTGAGAGTGGCTGCGGCAAATCCACCCTGGCCCGTCTGCTGATGCATCTGATCAAACCTGATGCCGGCGAATTCGTATTTGACGGCGAGCCGGTGCAGGGTCCTGGCGGCATCGGTGTGCCGGCCCTGCGCCGACAGGTGCAGATGGTGTTCCAGGACAGCAGTGCCTCGCTGAACCCGCGCATGCCGGTGCAGGACAGCATCGCCTTCGGACCGCTGGTGCAAGGACGTTCCCGCCAGCAGGCGGCGGCGATCGCGGCCGAGGCGCTGCGGCGTGTCAGCCTCGATCCCGAGCTGATCGGCGATCGCTATCCGCATGAACTCTCCGGCGGGCAGAAGCAGCGGGTCAATATCGCCAGGGCGCTGGCGATTGGGCCGCGCATGGTGATCCTGGACGAGAGCGTGTCGGCGTTGGACAAGTCGGTTCAGGCGCAGGTGCTCAACCTGCTGATGCGGCTTCGTAAGGAGCTTGGTCTGACCTACCTGTTCATCAGCCACGACCTGGGGGTCGTGCATCATGTCAGCCGCCGGGTGCTGGTGATGTATCTTGGTCAGGTGATGGAGATCGGCCCGGCCGGCCGACTGTTCACGGCACCGCTGCATCCGTATACGCGGGCGCTGCTCGCCTCGCGGCCGTCGATGGACCCAGCGCGGCGGATCGAGCGGCTGCCGGTCTCCGGCGATCCCCCCAGTCCGGTGGACCTCGCACCGGGGTGCCGCTTCGCACCACGCTGTCGTTATGCCGAACCGGTCTGCACAGTACGAAATCCGGTGGCTGCCGCGCCGCCCGGCCAGGCGGTGCAAGGCCATCTGGCGGCCTGTGTGGTTTATGAGCCGGGGGCGGGCCACAGCCTGGCCGGCCGCGGTCTGCCGGCTGATGATGCGCCGGTGGCGGCGTGAACCGGGTGGTGGCCAGCTCCGTGCCGGCGGCCCGCATTGGCGACCTGACGGTGCGCTTCGTTGGCGCGGGCCGGCCGATCCATGCGTTGAACGGCGTCAGCCTGTCGCTGGAGGCTGGCGAGATACTGTGCATCATCGGCGAATCCGGCAGCGGCAAGAGCGTCACCCTGCGCGCGCTGATGCGTCTGTTGCCGGAAAAGCGGGCCCGTATGACGGGTTCGGTGGAGGTGGATGGGCAAGACGTGCTCGCGCTGTCATCACGGGCGCTGCGGGATATGCGGGGTGCCCTGGTGTCGATGATATTCCAGGAGCCGATGACCGCGCTGGATCCGGTCTATACCATCGGCACGCAGATCGCCGAAACGGTGCGGCGCCACATGGGCGGCACGAAGCAGGCGGCGCGGGCGCGGGCGCTTGAACTGCTGGAGCTGGTTGGCGTGCCCTCGGCCGCCCGTCGGCTCGACGCCCACCTGCATGAGCTGTCCGGCGGACTGCGCCAGCGGGCGATGATCGCGCTGGCGCTGTCCTGTGGCCCGAAGCTGCTGCTCGCGGACGAGCCAACCACCGCGCTGGATGCGACCGTGCAAATCCAGGTGCTGCTGCTGCTGCGCCGTCTGCGCGCGGAATTCGGGATGGCGATCATGTTCGTCACGCACGATATCGGGGTGGCCACCGAGATCGCCGACCGGGTCGCGGTGATGTACGCGGGTCGGATCGTCGAGGAGGGCGGCGTCGCCGACGTGCTCGCCCGACCGTTGCATCCCTACACGATGGGACTGCTTGCCTCGAGTGTGGAGAATGCCCAGCCGGGCGAGGCGATCGCGGCGATCGCGGGCGCGCCGCCGGACCTGCGTGCGCTTCCCCCGGGCTGCGCCTTCGCCCCGCGATGCGGCTATGCGATCGAGGCGTGTACGCAGGCCGTCCCGCCTGCCTTCCGTCCTGGGGCTGGGCGCATGGCGCTTTGCCTGCGCGCGGAAGACCTTGCCAAGGGGACGGCGCAGACGACAGCGGCGACACCGCTGGCGGACCGGCAATCGGCGTAGTCAGGACCAGGTCCCGGCTGACCGGCTGAGCAACCGGCGACGCTCCGCGGCCCGAGGCCGAGGATGATCGTGCCCCGGGTCGATGCGCCGTGTTATCGGTTTGCACCCAAAACGTCAGTGCGAGAGCTTGGCAGATGCTGTTCGCCACGGCACTATCGCTATATCCAAGTGCATATCACGGTGGGTCGAGCACCGGACGTCAAACCCACGGCGGGCTGGAGGGATATGGCATTGAGCGTAGAAGAGCCTTTCGTCACGATCCGCGGCGCCGCACAGGCCACCGCGTTGTCGAACCTGTTCGACCTGTCCTCGATCCCGCCCAAATTGGTGGCACGCGATGCGCCGACGCTGCCATTCGTCCGGTCGCGGCGCTCGAAAATCTGGGAATTCAGTCAGCACCTGCACTGCTCGATCATTGGCACCTGTCTGTCGACGACGGAGCTTCGTCAGGTGCTGAAGAAGCTTGGCAAGGTTACCCAAGGTCGCACGGATCACGAGTTGCACGGTGAAGCCGTCATCCTGGCGGGTCGTCATGACGATGCGGCCAGGCAGCTCAACAAGGCGCTGGATCACCGGCATAAGCTGGCCGTCAGCCAGTTCGCGAAGGCACCCCGCGAGGCTGATCTGCGCGCGCTCTGGGCCGAGGCGGTGCGGCGCGGCGAGATACCGGGTGCCTACTGGGCGACCCTTACGCATCCGGCCGCGACGCCGACCGGTCGCCGCGAGCGGTGGTCGAGCAGATGGGTGCGAGCTTCCTGCATCATGACGGTGGCATCGAGAACCAGATAAATCTGCTGCCGGGCCTGGCAAGTCGGTCGAACGTCGTGCTGTTCCCGGTCGATTGTATCAGTCACGACGCCGCACAGGCTGTGAAGTCGCTGTGCCGCCAACGCGGAACACGCTTCATCCCGCTGCGAGCCGCCAGCGTTACGTCACTGCTGACCGCCCTGCGAATGCCGGAATTGAACGCGTTATCGGACGCGGCCGGCTGAGTGGACGGCGGACGATCAGACGCCGACCATCACATCGGAGGCCTTGATCACCGCACTTGCCGCCATGCCGGGCTGCAACGCCAATTCTTCGGCGGCTTCATTGGTGATCGAGGCGGTAATCACGACCGATGGCGAAATCTCGATGGTCACGTGGGTTGTCGTGGCGCCGGGCTTGACCGTCTTGATGGTGCCGGCGATCTGGTTGCGGGCGGAAAGCTTCATGGTGGGACGTCCTTGTCATGGGCCAACGGGGCTTCGCGAGACAGGGCCGGGTCAGCGCCAGACGGTGTTTACGGGCTGGCGGCGCCATGTCCATCCCTGTCGCACGATAAGGGTTCGCAACCGCTTTGTCGGCTTTCGTTGTTTCCGCGCGGCGGCCGTTTCGACCACCGCAATGGCGCAGGCCTTGAGCGCACCATGGCGAGCCGCCAAGGATCGATGGTCGCGATCACGGTCGGCCGGCGGCCGCACCCCGAGATCAGGGCGCATTGTCGGCGCTGTATTTGTCTGACTATGTCGCCGATGTCCCAAGGAGAACCGCATGCACGGCCGCGTGATTGTGATTTTGATAACGCTTTGGTCAGGCGCCGCGACGGCGGCCGAGATCGTCGATGCGACAGGCCGGCAGGTGCAGGTTCCGGATCAGATCAGCCATGTCGTGCCTGCCGGCCCACCGGCCGCGGTTCTTCTCGAGGCTGTCGCGCCCGACCTTCTGGTCAGATGGCCGTCGCCGCTGCCTGACCAGGCGCGCGCGTTGCTGTCGCCTGATGCGGCGCATCAGCCGCAAATCCCCCGGATCACCGGCCGGGCGGATGTTTCGGCGCAGATCAAGACCCTCAAGCCGGACCTCGTTCTCGACTATAGCACCAGATCGGCACGATACGCGGATCTGGCGCGCACGACGCAACAGCGGACCGGCATCCCGACCATCTTGCTCGACGGCTCGATGACCAAGATCCCGGATACGTTTCGAAAGCTGGGCGCGATCCTGCATTGGGCCGACCGCTCGCTGTATCCTTTCAGATATAATAATAGTATCCGACGGAACTTGATAGCTTCCGCCGCGGCGCCGTTCCGATGTCAGCGGCCGGTCGGCTTGTCGACCGGCACGACGGGTGCCCCTGCACAGCCCTGCTGCTCGATCGATGCACGGGCGGATCCGCGCGGCGCATGCAACTCCAACGCGAGCTTCAGCAAGTGCCGGTCGGGAGACGTCCAGGCCGTCGCGGTGGAAGCGGGTCGCGGGCTGAGCGCGGGATAGCGCAAGGGCGATCGCCACTGCGTGGCGTCAGCAGAAACAGTCGCTGTGATCGGCAACTTCGCCAGCTTGTCAGTCTTGAAGCCGGGCAGGAACAGCGGCACATCGGCGCCGTCGTGCGGCAGCCACCTGACCCAGTAGAAAGCCATGGCAAGGGGTGAGCGCAACCCCGGCGGCAGCGGTGAAGCAACAAGGTCGAGATCGGCGCGGCGCTCGGGTGCGGCGGACGAATAATCCTGCAGCCAGGGCCGGCCGAATGTCGCGGGATCCCAATGCTGCACAAAGCCGGGGTGGCGGCGGCGGAAATCGGCCAGCGTCTTGGCCTGCACCCGGCGCGCCCGCAGGCCGCCCGGGCTGCGTTGGAAGCTGTCCCACTGCTGGCGGACGATGTGGTCACCGATCAGGTAGCGGGTGTTCACCGCCACGTCCTGCATTTCGCCGGCCCGCCAGGTGCTGATCTCCTCGACCAGGTAATGGATCCGGAACCACAGCATCCATGTCGCCTGGAACCGCAAGGCGACATCCACGATCGTCGCGCCGTCCGCTGTCCGCACATCGGTCGTTACGGCGATCGACCCGGCATCGTCGGTGGTGCCGGCGAAGCGGCAAACCTCGGCAGCGGCCGGCATGCTTGTGCACAACGATGCCGCTATGACGACCGCCAGCAAACGCGCGCTCGTGGTTGCCGGTGATCTACCAAAGCGGTCGGCCGCGGATCGGGCCATCCGCGAGGGTGCATCTGCTGGCGGCACCGGGTCGACCGGCGCCGAGCGCTGCCTTGCCGTCGCCGGTTGATCGGTTGGCATTGTCTCGATCACGGTTCGTTGCTGGCACGTTAGCAATGCCGGCCCTTGGCGGATCTCTTCGGTGCGGGGCGGAATGCAGGCTTCAGCGAAATTCATGCATGCGGCGAAGCATTCTTTGGTGATGTGAGAACGGATCCTGATGGCCTGAAGCTCTGGCAGGAACGCCTCGCGCGGGAATTTGTTCCAACCACCTGGGACCGGTCCGCCGCCGCCGGCCAACAGGTGCGCGGCGCTAAAGTTGCTGTTGATACGCGATCCGCTCGATGTAGCTGGGCTGAACGGGGCGCTGTCTTGGGTACGAGCCAGCGCTATTTGGGATCATCCTCCGCCTCCATTTTCGCGGCCTCCTGCTCGAATTCATCTGCGAGATTCAGCAGCTCGTCCTTGAGGATTGGATCATCGCCGTACTCCACCATCCTCCGGTAGCGTCGGGCAAGGCGTCGCAACTCAGAGGCATCTCTTAGGGCCATCAATGCTGCTAGTGGGCGCGAAGGACTTTGGATCACTCTTTCACGACCTCGTGTTTCCAGCCTGGCGATGCGCCGCGGTCGTTCGCGATTTGCAGACCAGGACTACGCTTTTTGCCGGTGGGGGGGGTCAGCGCGCATAACGCCCAGGCGTCGCCGCGAGCGGGGCAGTCAGCCACTGCCAGCCGCGGCTGATGCTGCCCTAAGCCTTGGAAAGTCGGGCCGCCGCCTTCCTCAGCGCCGCCACGCTGCGATCGAAAAGTTCCTGCTCCTGTTCCGATAACGACGGCGGATAGAACGCGCGCAGGCCGTGCCGACCGATCACCCCGGGCAGCGACAGCGTGAGGCCATGCTGCTGGCTGAAGGCGCCGATCGGGACCGCCAGGCCCTCGTCGCGCAGCACCGCCTCGGCGATGCGGGCAGAGACGATGCCGATGCCGTACAGGCTGGCGTCGTTACCCTCGATGATCGCGATATTCGCGTAGCGGACCTCCTCTTCCACGCTTTTGCGGAAGTCCGCCTCGCCGTCGCCGCGGGCGCGCAACAGGTCGGCCAAAGGCACGCCGGCAATCCTCGCACCCGACCAGACGAACACTTCCGAGGTGCCATGCTCACCCAGGATCTGCGCCTCGACCGTATCAGGGCTGACGTCGAGCTTGCGCGCGATGTGGGTGCGGAAGCGCAGGCTGTCGAGCCAGGTGCCGGTGCTCAGCACGGCGTCATGGCCAGCGAGCTCGCGGGTCAGATCGGCCAACGGATCGGGCGGATCGGTCACCACCAGCAACACCGCGTCGGGCGCCGCGCGGACGATCCGCGGCACGATGTCGCGATAGACTTCGGCGTTCTTGTCGAGCAGCTTCAACCGCCCCTCCGGATCGCCGCGATCCGTCGCGCCGCCTTCCTTCTCGTTCACACCCGCGGTGATCATCACCAACCCCGATCCCGCCAGATCGGCGTAGTCGCCCTCGACGACGTCGATACGCGGCCCGAGCGGCACGCCATAGCGCAGGTCGGTCGCCACCGCCTTGGCGCGCTTCGCCGTGCGGTCGACCACAACGATCTCACGCGCGCTGTCGCGCAGCACCAGCGCCATAAGGCAGGCCGCGCCAACGCCGCCAGCTCCCACCACTCCGACCTTCATCGCAAACCTCCATTGGTTGTCGCTACAGCAACGCGCCGGCTCCGCCGCGTTCATTCAACTGATCGCGACAAGTGTCGGACAAGATCCTGTCGGCCGGTCCGAACCGGCGGCTTACAGGCTGTGCGGGGTAATAATAACGTTATCGTATCGCCACGGCTGACATACCGCTCGACCGCGTTGGCATCGACATTGGCCGCAAGCTGTCCCTTCAGCACGCCGCCGATCTCACGCCCGGGCATGCCGAACACGTCCAGCCGTCCGGCCTGGGGCGCGATCGTCGCGGACGGTATCGCCGCGGACGTGGACCATGCGATCAACAAGGCGTTAGGCTAATGCCCCAATCCATTGCCGGTGCCGGCCGTCGGTGGGCCACCCGGCGTCGTGCTTGGCCCGTCCGGCGAGCCGATCGGGCTCTGTGTGCTGGGCTGGGCCGAGCTGGTATTGCCGATCCCCATGCCGGTGCCGCCCCCGGATGTGTTGCCGGTGGTGGTGGCGACGCTGTTGCTGCCCGGATAGCTTGGGGAACCACCCAAAAACCCCTTCCCCGTCTTCTGAGAACTGAAGACGCCTGGACCGGATGAGAGCGACGACCCAGCCGGACCGGTTGGCCCCGCCCCGTTACCCACCGAGCTCCCGGCGTTGCTATTGCCCTCAAAGCTCGGGGCGGCGGTGGTGGTGGTGCTCGTGCCGGTGCCGCGGGGACCGCCCCCGCCAGCCGATCCGTTCGTTGCTGGAGGAGCGCTGTTCGGCCCCGCCACCTCCCTGGTGCCTGCCCCGGCGCCCGCCGCCATGGCCGGAACGATCGACAGGGTCACGAAGGTCAGCCCGACGGCGAAGACGTTCGCCCCGCCATAGGTCTTTTTCAACATCGGTGATCCTTTCCCGTGCCGCGAACAGCCGCGACGCGACCTTCAACGCAGGGATGGCCCCATCCGGTTGACTGAAGGTGGACCGGCCTCACGTTGATTCGATCGGCGGGCCTGCGGGAGCCCGGCCAGGCTGTTCCAGGCGGGCTGATGTTGTTCTAGTCGCGGCGGCGGTCGTAGGAATTGCTGTAGGCCCGGGTTCGAGCCGCAATGAGTGGATCGCCGGAGCTTTCGATGCCGGGGGGAACGTTCATCGGTGCGAAGAACAGGTTTCGTTGCAGTGCGGCACTGTCAGCATCAAATTTGCGTAGCGACAGCACTCCGATTTCCACCACCGGCCGGTCTGACGGCCAAGCGGTCGAGGCGTCGCGCACCTGATCGCCGGGTTCGGCAAGTTGAACAAAAAGACGAAACGCGACCGGGCCCCGCCGTATTCTGTCCGCCAGTTCCTTGGCCAGAAAATTGGGGCCGCGCTTTGCGGCATTCGCCGCCGTAAGGTGCGCCTCGCCCGCCACTGGCCGGATGAGATAGCGTCCATAGCGGCTCTTGCCGGCAGCATTGGTGAAACGAAACGCGTCGACGCCGTAGTAATCTTCTGTCCCGTAACTCAAGGGCACCGGCATGGGTGCGTCCAGAAACGCGCGGGCCGGCGGGTGCGCGGCGGCAAACCGGTCGAGGTCCGCCTTGCCTGATGCCGTTCCATGGCTCGCCGCCGCCAGTGCGCGCAGGAAAGCCAGGAAGTCCTCGGGCGTTGACACCGGAAAGCCGTTATAGGAGTGCGCGACGAGGTCGGTGTCACTGCCATCCGGCAGCATGAACTTGATGGCCATACCGCGTGGACTGGCGAACGCCCCGCTATCCGAGACGGTGGGGACACCGGCGAAATCCGAAAACCGGACAATGACCGGGAATGTACCGGGTTGGAAGTGGTCCGCCTTGCTTAATGCTGCCGCTCCCGGAGCCGACACGAAGACGCCTTCACAAACCACGCCCTTGGCGTGCACAGGTCGAAAATGTGGGTGTACGCCGAACAACGCCTGAAATGCGTCGACGATCTGGACCGACACATCGCTGGCGGCCGCGGCTGACTGGATCGTCGCGACGCTTGCCAGCGCGATGAGCGCCAGTGCCCTGGCGGCGGACCGGAAGCGCGCGCGATAACAGGGGCGTTCAAACTGGCGAAGTGATTTGGTATCCAACGAAACTAACTTGCTCATGCGTTATGTGATGAATACAAACCACCAACCGACAGACACAGGCAAATTCAAATTTGACTTGTGATCGGCCTCTGTGCGGCTTGACCCAGCAATCTTCCGATAATCGAAACAGTGCAGACTATCAACGACTATTTCGGTGTTAACCGGTGAACAGGTGCCCACCCGGGCGGCACATCGCCGCGTTTCTCACGCATGCGATTAAGATCGAGCCCCGCCTGACCCGGGCTCTGGTTGTATACCCATCGTGTCGCTTTGTGTGTCGATACTGCCTCGCCTGAAGCCGTTGGCGACCGAACCCCAAGGGTTAGACAGAGCTGTCGCCGCTACCAAGGCGTGACAACCACTCGCCCACGACGTCCCGCGGTAGTGTCTCACAACCCACTTCGGCCGCGGCACGGCGCAGCGTGGCTTCGGTACCGGCGAGGGTATCGTCGAACGCGTCTTCGCTGTCCATCCGGACCGATGAGCGGTCGTCGGTACGCCGGCTCACGCGACGGCTTCACCGGCATCGATTTCCCAGTCGAGTCGCTGCACATACCGAGCCAGCTGCCATACTTCAACGGCGCGGTAATCGCCGCACAGTGCGCGCGCGACCGCTATGGCTTCGGGGTCGTCCGAACAGTCGACAACCCTGGCCCGAACGATATGCTGATCGTTTCCAAAGCAAAACAGCCGGTAGCTTGACATCCAGTCTCCCCCGAAGGCTTAGCATGGGCATCGGAGCCCTGCTAAGCACCACGGCGGCGCCCAAACTGTCTGACACCATACCATCGCGGGATCATCCCAACAGATAGTCGAACCGATCCTGCACCATTCTGTAGCAGTCGCACACGGTGGCTTCCAAGGCGGCGCGATCAAGGATGGTCATGTTGCCTTTGGCATAGCGGATGATGCCGGCCCGCTGCAGGATCCCGGCTGTCACGGTGACGCTGGGCCGGTAGACGCACAGCATCATGGCCAGGAATTCCTGGGTGATCATCAATTCGTCACCGTTGCTCCGGTCGTGTGCCATGAGCAGCCACCGGGCGAGCCGCTGTTCCAGATCATGGCGGCCGTTGCAGGCCGCGGTCTGCGCGGTCTGCGCGTGCATCGCCTCGTTGTAGCGAAACAGCCGCCGCCGCAGCTCATGGTTCTGCTCCAGCTCCCGGTTGAACGCCGCGGCGCCCATCTGCAGCGCGGTACCGCTGGCCTGCATGTAGGTGTCGGAAAAAGCCGTATCCACGCCCAGGACGAGGGGAAGTCCAACCAGCCCTTCCCGGCCGATCAGCCCGACCTCGGCCTGTGTGCCATCATCCAGATGGGCCACGACCGAGGCCCAGCCGGTCTCCATGAAATAGACGGCTTCAATCGGTTGCTGTGGGACAAGAAGGGATTTTCGCAAAGGCAGCGAAACAGCACGCAGCTTGGGGAGCAGTTCAGCCAGGTTTTCCGGCGACAAGCCCGAGAGCAGGCGATTCTGAACGGCTGAAGACGATGGAGGTCGGGCCATGATGGCTCCCGCGCGGTAAACGACGGCGGGAGCACGGGCCTCTCTCAGACACTCGATGCCAGGACCGGTTGAGTGATAGCTTCTTCTATAGCGAGCTATGAGGAGAAACACCAGCCGCTAGAACACCTGCGTGGCCGCGGCCGGATGGTTCGCCTGCCACGCCGGGTGCGATCCGGCGGCACCGCGCGACGATCTGCCGCCATCAGACAGAGCGAAACGACCGCGCGGAAACCGACCGTTGCCCTAATTCAGCCGCGGATCGGGCACCCGCGCCGCCACCAGCACGTCCACCGCCGCCGCCCCGGCCGCCAGCAGCACCGCCGAACAGGCGTTCGCCGTCGCGCCCGAGGTCATCACGTCATCAACCAGCAGCACGGTCCGACCCTTGATCCGCGCCAATCGTGACGGCCGCATCTGGAACGATCCGGCGACCTCCTGGGCGCGTTCCTCCGGCGACTTGTCCTCCAGCGGCGCGGTGCGTCGGATGCGGATCAGCGCGTCCGGCAGCACGGGACGGTGCGCCAACCGACCGACCGCATAGGCCAGGACCGCCGCCTGATTATACTTCCGTTCGAACAGCCGACGCCGATGCAACGGCACCGGCACCAATGCATCGGCCCGCTGCACCAAGGCCGCTCCGGCGCGGGTCATCATCGGCGCCAGTATGCGCGCCAGCTCGATCCGGTCAGCGTGCTTGAGCGGCAGGATCAGCTGACGCCCCTGCTCATCATAGCGCAGCGCGGCACGCGCCTGACGGAACACAGGCGCGTGCTCGCCACACCCGGCGCACAACCCGGCGTTGCCGCCCTGTTCGGCCGAGGCGAATGGCACCCCGCAGCGCACGCAGAACGGGGCGCTGATAAAGTTCGTCCGGCCGAAACAGGCAGCGCACAGTGCTCCGTGCACGTCCACCGAACTGTCGCATACCGCACATCGTGGCGGCAGCAACAGATCGAGCGCACGGCTGACACCGTTGCGCGACAGTGCATTACGCATGCTGTCGCGCAACATGGCCGCGATGTGACGGTCAGGCCGCGGCGTGGGTTTTTCCTGGAATGCCGAATGCGACCGTGCCGTCGCGCTTGATTTCGTGAACCAGGTCGATCTCCCACGACAGATAGGCGTTCATCGCCTCCTCGATCCCCGCGTTGCGGTCGTAGGGGCGCAGATAGAAATCGATGCACGCTTCATCGGGCGGGTTCGTCCGATCCTTCACAAGCGGACGTCCGAAGGCGTGCCAGGCGTCCGTGCCGCCATCCAGCACGCGCACCCTGGCGTCGGTCAGGAGGCTGAGTTCCGGCACCGCCAGCCGGGCCAGGACACCATCGGGCGAGGTAATCACGACATGACGCGCGGCCGACAGTTGCGGCCGCAGCGTCTCCAGGCGGCTGCGAACGCCCCAGACGGCGCCGGGGATGTGGCCGTCGCGAAAATCGACGCTGCGCCCCAGATCGAGCACCAACGTGCGCGCGCCGCTGTCCAGCAGATGCACCAGTCCGGTCACATCGACGAGGTCAGCCGACGCCGCCAGTTCCGGCACCGGCACCGGCGCGCTGCCGGTCGCTCGGATCGCGTCCAGGCCGCCTTCGACAACGAACACATCGCGATGACCCATCTGCCGCAGCCAGGCGGCGGCCATCCGGGCTCGTACACCGGTGTCGTCCACCAGCACGATCCGAGCGTTCCGCACGCCGATCCAGCTATCGGTTGCCTGCACGAGCTGTCCGCCCGGCGCGTTGCGACTGCCCGGCCGGTGGCCGGCGCGAAACTCCACCGGATCGCGCACGTCCAGAACGTACAAGGTGCGATGGGGGTCATCCTCGAAACGCTCCAGGTCGAGCGATCCGATCACACCCACGCCGGACTGTTCGGCGAACGCCTGGGCACGCCGCAACGCCAGCGCCATGGTTTTCGGCGTGCCGGGCTGGAACTTCTCGGTGCGTCCGCGATCGCAGCGCAGGCCGGCGAGTTCCCAGCCCATGGTGCCGTTGCGCAGCGCCACCACCTTGTTGGGAATGCCGGCCTGGCGCAGGCTTTCGGCGCCCATGATGCTGCGGGTGCGCCCGGCGCAGTTGACCACGACCAGGGTTTTCGGGTCGGGCACCAGGTCGCCGATGCGATAGGCCAGCTCACCGCCCGGCACGCTGATGCCGGTCGGGATCGACATCCGGCTGAATTCCTCCAGCGTCCGGCTGTCCAGCACCACCATGTCGCGTCCGGTGTCGATCCAGGCCTTCAGATCGGGCGCATCGACGCTTTCGGTGCCAAAATGGTGCTCGACCCATTCGCCGAATGCCTTGGAGGGGACGTTGACACCGCTGAACAGCACATTTCCCGCCGCCTGCCACGCCTTGGTGCCGCCCTGCAGAACCGAGACATCCGTGCAGCCAATCGATTCCAGCCAGCTGGCGAGGGTTTCGGCGACGCCGCGGCCGTCGTCGACGCAGCAGATGCGCACCGACAGCCGCGTCAGCAGCGCCCGCGCCCGAATTTCTCGCCGCGCCAGACCGCAAGGGACGGCCCAGAACAGATGCGAGGCGCCGAATTCCCCGTCCTCCCGCGCGTCCAGCAGCGCGAGTTCCTGCCGATCCGTGATCCAGCCAAGCAATGTCTCGGCGCTGATGCGGTTCATGGGCAACGTCCTCCGGTGGCGCGGGACGGTAGGCCCGCGGTCGACGCCTTGGCAACGCACATGGACGAGGGCACATGCCGCTGTATGGATTCCATGCAGGTTTTCGATCGGGACGCCGTCCGCCTTCACCGTGACAGGGCGGCCGGTACGATAAGCCTGGTGGCGGATGTGCTGCGCGATGCGGCCGAGCGGTTGCTGGACCGGCTGGACGACACCAACCGCCGGTTCGGCGATGCGCTGGACGTCGGCGGCCGTGGCATCGTCGCACCGCTGCTGCGCGGGCGCGGCATGCGGGTGGTCAGCTGCGACCTGTCGGCGGCGATGGCGGCGTCGAACGGCGGCCCTTGCGTCGCGGCGGACGAGGAATTCCTGCCGTTCGCTACCGCCAGCTTCGACCTGATCGTCGCCAGCCTGTCGCTGCACTGGGTGAACGACCTGCCGGGCGCGCTGCTGCAACTGCGTCAGGCGCTGCGGCCCCAGGGCCTGCTGTTGGCCAGCCTGCCCGCATTGGGCACGTTGGCCGAATTGCGTTCCGCCCTGACCGAAGCCGAAGTCGAGATCACCGGCGGCGCGGCGCCCCGTGTCTCACCGTTTCCGGAACTGCGCGATTGCGCGCATCTGCTGCAGCGGGCGGGCTTTGCCGTGCCGGTCGCGGACGTCGAAGATATCCGGCTGCTGTATGCCGACCCGTTCGCCCTGCTGATGGACCTGCGGGCGGCGGGCGAGGCCAACGCCATTCGCCAGCGGGCGCGGTTGGTGCCGCCGCGGTCGCTGTTCCCGACCGCGTTGGGCAAGCTGCCGACCGAAAGCGGTCGTTCGGCTGTCGCTCTGCGCATGGCGGTGTTGACGGGATGGGCGCCGGACGCTTGAGGCACGCTGGCCAGCGGTGCCGAAAGGTCGTCCGTCAGACTTGCCGCCAACCGGCTTCGGCACGGCATCCGCCGCTCGTTGATAAACGCCGCGTGGCAGGCTGTAAAGTGTGATCGCTTCAGGTTGAAGCGATCACAGTCTACTTTCGGTTGTTCGCGAGGGCGATTCACGCCCGAGGTTGGTTCAACCTCAGACGATCGCGTCTTAACCCGGCGCCATACCTTTATCGGCGAGTTCGTTGCTGGCCTGAGCGTTCTTCGCGAGGTGAGTCAACCCCATGCCGCGCAGCACGTTCGGCGCCTTAGAGAACTGGATGTTGTCGTAGCCGACGATCTCGAAGCGATTGCCCCACGGGTCGCGAAAGTCGAGGAACGGACCGGCGATGGTCTCGATCCCCGCTGCGGTCAGTGCCTGGCGAACGGCTTCCTTGTCGTCGACCACAAGTCCGAAGTGGCGACCGTCATCGGCTGGCTGGCGACGCCCGCGTTGCAGCGCGAGAAACTGGTCCCCGAGGTCGATAAAGGCCATCTCCTGGCTTTTGCCGCGCAGCTTGAAGTCGAATAACCGAGCATAGAACGACAGCGCTTCCTCGATGTCACCGACTTCGAGCGCTATGTGGTTGAACCCTACGGCGCGGGCTTTCTTGACTTCGGTCATGGAACCTCGCAGACGGAACAGCTACGGACGGTCAGATAGGTATCTCGACCACGGGCGTCCAGCACCGACCAAGCGCGTGATCGGGTCGGTCGACGATTGGTCCAAAATCGCCCGGCACAGGCAGATTTGACTGCCGGGTGCGCTTGACCGCGGTGCGGTATCGGAACAGCCCCCAAAAGGCAGATCCCGTGTTTCCTGTTCTCCCGCTATTTTACCCGCAAACCATCCAGACGGTGTGAGAACCGCAGGCCGTAACCCCAACATGCGGCACGCGAATCACGAGGACGCTGATCAGGCAATGCCATCGCGGCTTCACCGCCAACGCGGACAGAAGATCGCGCCACCCGACGGCTTGCGAATTGTCATCCGGCCTGCATCACGCATGCAGGCCGCTGATCAGGCTTGGGGCGGCGCACCTTGCTTAACGCACGCCCGCAAGCATCCCCACGCTCTTGCCTGTCATTTGGGTCCGCTTGCCCTTACGCCGCCGGGCCGCTAACCTTTTTTCATCTGGGGGATGGAGTTCCCCGTAACCGCCCGCGAGGGCTGATGACTCCTACCGTGCGAGAGCATCCGCGGTGGGAGTCTGTCCGAAAATCGACAGCCTCCGCCGCGAGGCGGTTCCCTCCGCCCTCGTGCGCCTTGGTGGTGAACGATGGAGCGGACATGGTGATCGACTGGACAAATGCTTCGCTGACCCGGACCTGGCCCGTATTGCTTCGAGCCCCGTTGCCACCGATGCGTTCGGGCTGCCCGGTCGTCACCGTAATCGACAGCGCCACTCAGGGTCCGCGCGGGAACCGCGGCGCATGATCCCCTATCTTGGGGTTGCCCTCGGCAGCGCACTCGGCGGCGTCGCCCGCTATGGCTTCGGTCTTTTGGCCGATCGGTGGTGGGGAGCAAGCTTTCCCTGGGGCACGATCGCCATCAACATTCTCGGTAGTTTCACTATCGGCTTCTTCGGCGCGCTGACCGCACCGGAAGGTGCCATGCCGGCCGTTCCAAACCTGCGCATTTTCGTCATGGTCGGCATTTGCGGCGGCTTCACCACCTTCTCGTCCTTCAGCTTGCAGACACTCGGCCTCGCGCGCGACGGAAGCTGGTTCGGTGCCATGAGCAACGTGCTGCTCTCCGTCACCATGTGTCTGTTGGCGGTCACGCTCGGACACTATGCAGCCGAGCGGATCGGTGCGTTCCAAAAGGAGGCGGCCATCCTGTCCCAAAGCATTCTGGCCATCCTCGACCGGCCGCAAACGGCACATCCGGTACTCGCGGCGGCGGCACTCGCGGCCCAGCGTTTCGGTGATGCGCGCATCGAGGCGCTGCACCTTCGGCACGATGCCCTCGAAGGCTTCATGCCGACCGAAGAGGTGATGACCGAACAGCGCGAGCAGGAGATGGAAGGCGCGGCTGATCAGAAATCGGCCGATTTGCACGGGATTTTCGATGTATGGCGGCGTGAGTCAGGGATCGGAGAATGGCGGGAGGTTACCGGCGAAACCGCCAGGGTTGTCGCGGCGGCAGCGATCAAGGCCGATCTTGTCGTCATCGGCCACGGCGCTGACCGTTATCAGGGTGACGCAAAACAGGCCGTCCATGCGGCCTTATTCGATGCCAAGATGGCCACGCTGCTGGTCTCGGAGATGGTGCCGACCTCGCTCGGGCGCAGCGTGGCGGTCGCCTGGAAGCCAAGCGAGGCCGCGGATCGAGCGATCGACGCCGCGCTGCCACTGCTGATTCGGGCTGAGCGGATCACGGTCCTGGTGGAGACGGAGGACGGCAGCCGAGCGGCGGAGCCTGCCAGCCAGTTACGACGGTTGCAGAAGGCTGGTGTTCCCGTGACAATGCACCGCTTCCAGGCCGACGGCCGCAAGCTCGGCGAGGCGCTGATCGAGGAAACCCACGCCGTGGATGCCGACTTGTTGGTGATGGGCGCCTACACCCACAGCCGGCTGACCGAGTTCATCCTGGGAAGCACGACCCGCGAGGTTCTTGCCGTCGCGGACCTGCCCGTGCTCATGCATCACTGAAACAAGCACGTTCAGCGGGGACAGCCATGACCGACAAGCCCAACTTCGTATTGATCCAGGACGAAGCGCCGCCCCCCAGGTCGGCCGCGTCGCCGGCCCAGGGCAACACGCCGGCCGCGGGCAACACGCTGGCCCGGCTGCGTAGCGTGGCGGCGACGATCGCCAAAGCCTCCACCCCCGCCGCCACCGCCTTGCGTTCCGCGCTTGGCCATGCGGAACCGCCGGCCGAGGCCGGCCCGCCCAGGCGGCCTCGTCTGGTGTTCGCGGTGGACGCCACCGCCTCCCGCGAGCCGGCCTGGGCGGCCGCTCGGCAGGTGACGGATGCGCTGGTGAAGGCACTGCCAGGAGAACTCGACGTGGCACTCGCGGTGCATGGCGGCACGCGGGTGCACACCTTCACCGCATTCACCAACGACGCCACCATGCTGCGCGACCGTGCCGCCGGCGTGACGTGCGAGGCCGGGTTGACCCGGATGCTGCCGATCCTGTCGGCCAGCCTGAAGCAGCCGGCGGTCCGGGTGGTGGTCTATATCGGTGACGTGTTCGAGGAGAGCCTGTTGCAGGGGCGTCAGCTGGCGGATGCCATGGGGCGGCAGGGGACAAAACTGATCGTGCTGCACGACACGTCGGATCACGCGGCGGCTCGTAGCGCGGAATTGTTCTGGGACCTGGCGAAGCGCACCGGCGGCTGCGTGCTGCCATTCGAGGCCAGCGCTTCCGGCAAGTTGCGCGACCTGCTGTCGGCGGTGGCGGTCTACGCGGTTGGCGGGGAGAAGCTGCTGCGAGCCCGCCAGCAAAGCCTGCCGGGCGCGGTCATGCTGCTCGACCACCTGGGCAAGCCCAGGTGAGCATCACCGGATCGCGACCGGTTGATCCACCCCACCCTGCCTAACGCGGTTGGGGCGCCAAACGCGTGGCGTTGAGGGTTGACCGCTCAGCCCCCGGTCACACTCATGTGACGGGCCACGGCCGGCTTGTCATGTCGCCGGTCGATGATGAAATCGTGTCCCTTCGGCTTCCTGGAAATCGCTTCCCGGATTGCATCCTCAAGCTGATCGTCGGTCGCGCCGGCCCGCAGCAACGGTCTGAAATCGGCGGAATCTTCCTGTCCCAGACACATGTAGAGGGTGCCGGTGCAGGTCAGCCGCACACGGTTGCAGCTTTCACAGAAGTTATGCGTCATCGGGGTGATGAAGCCGACCCGCCGGCCGGTCTCCTCGACGTCGAAATAGCGGGCCGGTCCGCCGGTCTTGTAGTCGGTGTCCCGCAGCGTCCAGTGCTTGCGCAGCCGCGCGCGCACCACCGACAGCGGCAGATACTGGTCAGTGCGATCGCCGCTGATGTCGCCCATCGGCATGGTCTCGATCAGGCACAGGTCAAACCCGTGCTCGCCGCACCAGGCGAGCATGCCGTCAAACTCGGTCTCGTTCACGCCCTTCATCGCCACGGCGTTGATCTTGATGGCCAGCCCGGCGGCTTTCGCCGCGAAGATCCCGTCCAGCGTCTGCTCGATCTTGCCCCAGCGGGTGATCTGGGTGAACCGGACCGGATCGAGCGTATCCAGCGAGACGTTGATCCGCCTCACGCCCGCCGCCGCCAGCGTTTCCGCGTGCTTGGTCAGCTGCGAGCCATTGGTCGTCACCGTCAGCTCGTTTAATCCGTGCCCGAGCTGGCCATGCCCCAGCCGGTCGCCGAGCTTGCCGAACAACCGCATCACGTCGCGGCGGACCAGCGGCTCGCCGCCGGTGATCCGGATCTTCGTGGTACCGAGGCGGATGAACGCCGCGCACAGACGGTCGAGTTCCTCCAGCGTGAGCAGGTCGCGCTTGGGCAGAAAGGTCATGTCCTCGGACATGCAGTAGACGCAGCGAAGGTCGCAGCGGTCGGTCACCGAAACCCGCAGGTAGGTGATCGCTCTGCCGAACGGATCGATCATGATGTGTCGGTGTCTCCTTGCGAACCGGGCTTCCACCATCTGCCCGTGTTGCCATGATGTTGCCTGTGACTTGCGCCCCCGGGACCAACTGTTCAAGTCCCTGGCCTGGATGTGGCCGGAGCCGGCAGCCGGCTCGACCCGCGGCAGGAAGCAGGCCATCCGCGCCGATCGCGGCGTTCCTTATCGCGATCCTTCGCCTGGGCGGCAAGATGGCCGGTGAAGACCTACCCCAGGACGGCAAAAACTTCGGCGGCATTTACTTTTTGTTTGGGAAGTCCTGCCAAGCATAGCGTCCCGCCCACTCGATTGGGCTTTCAAGGGGACGCCCCGTGGACGATCTGCTTACCGATTTCCTGACCGAGACGAACGAGAGCCTCGCTGAGCTGGATGTCGCGCTGATCACCTTGGAGCGCACGCCGGACGACGCGGAGACGCTGTCGTTCATTTTCCGGCTGGTGCACACGATCAAGGGCACCTGCGGGTTTCTCGGCCTGCCTCGGTTGGAGCGTGTCGCCCACGCCGGGGAGAATGTGCTGGGCAAGCTGCGCGATCGCACATTGACCGTCACACCGCCGATCGTCAGCCAGGTGCTCGCGGCGATCGACCAGATCAAAGCCATCGTCACCGCCTTGAGCGAGACCGGCGCCGAACCGCCGGGCGACGATGCGATCCTCATCGCCGCGTTGAACGTCACCGCGTCCGGCGAGGCGGCGGCCCGGAACCAGCCGGCGGACACCGACCCGGCGGCGGCTGGCGAGACGGCTCGATCGGCGGACTCAGCCGGGCTGCACGAACCGCCGGACACCGACACGCCAGCGGATCCGGTACCGGAGCATCAGGTCCTGGTGCCGCAGCCAGTGCGGGCGCCGAACCGGGCGGACCTTGTCGCGTCCGCCGGCTCGTCCGGCCTGTCGCCGCTGGCTCCGGTCGCACCGCCGCAAGGCGCGCAGGCGCTAGCGGTGCAAGGCGTCCCCGCCGCCACGCAGACCATTCGGGTGACGGTTGATGTGCTGGAGGACCTGATGACGCTGGTCAGCGAACTGGTGCTGACCCGCAACCAGCTGCTGCAGCTGGCCCGCAACCAGGAGAACAGCGCCTTCACCGTGCCGCTGCAACGGCTGTCGCACATCACCTCCGATTTGCAGGAGGGGGTGATGAAGACGCGCATGCAGCCGATCGGCAACGCCTGGAACAAGCTGCCCCGGCTGGTTCGTGATCTGTCGCATGACATGGGCAAGAAGATCGAACTGACGATGATCGGCGCGGAAACCGAGCTGGACCGCCAGGTGCTGGAGCTGATCAAGGACCCGCTGACCCACATGATCCGCAACAGCGGCGATCATGGTCTGGAGACACCGGCCGAGCGGCGCGCCGCGGGCAAGCCGGAAACCGGCAACATCGTGCTGAACGCCTATCATGAAGGCGGCTACATCATCCTGGAGATCTCCGACGACGGGCGCGGGCTGCCGGTCGACCGCATTCGCGCGAAGGTGCTGTCCAACGGGCTGGCGACGGAAGCCGAACTGGCCGGGATGACCGACGGTCAGATCCAGCGATTCATCTTTCGCGCCGGGTTCTCGACGGCGGCGACGATCTCGGCGGTCTCCGGCCGTGGCGTTGGCATGGACGTGGTGAAGACCAATATCGAGAAGATCGGTGGCACGATCGACCTCAAGAGCACCGCCGGCCAGGGCACGGCGTTCACGGTCAAGATCCCGTTGACCCTGGCGATCGTATCGGCCCTGATCGTCGAGGCCGGGCGCGAGCGGTTCGCCATCCCGCAGCTTAGCGTGGTGGAGCTGGTGCGGGCCTCACGTGGTTTGGACAATGCGGCCGGCGCCAGCAACAGTGTCATCGAGCGGATCAACAACACGCCGGTCCTGCGCCTGCGCAACCGGCTGCTGCCGCTGGTCAACCTGACCGAACTGCTGGCGCTGACCAACCAGGACACGGGCGAGCAGGCTGCCCATATCGTGGTGGCGCAGGTCGGCCAGCAGATGTTGGGCATCATCGTCGACCGGGTGTTCGACACCGAGGAAATCGTCGTCAAGCCGGTCGCCCCCATCCTGCGTCACGTAACGATGTTCAGCGGCAACACCATCCTTGGCGATGGTTCGGTCATCATGATCCTGGATCCGAACGGCATCGCCCGCGCCAGCAACGTCGGCGCCGGTCCCGAAACCAAGTTGCCGCGGGCCAGCGCGGTCGATGCGCAGAGTTCCGGCGCCAAGACCGCGATGCTGCTGTTCCGCGCCGGCGAAACCCAGCGCATGGGCGTGCCGCTGGGCCTGGTCGCGCGGTTGGAGGACATCCCGCGCGAAAAGATCGAGATCTCGTGCGGCGCCCCGGTCATGCAGTACCGCGGCAAGTTGATGCCGCTGATCGCGATCAACGGCGGCATCGACCGGCAGAAGCCGACGCAACCGTTGCTGGTTTTCGCCGAGGGTGATCGCATCATGGGCCTGATGGTCGATGAGATCATCGACGTGGTGGAAGATCGGCTGGATATCGAACTCGCCGGGGTTCGCCCGGGCCTGCTGGGCAGCGCGGTGATCGGTGGTCTGGCCACCGACGTGCTGGATACCGGGTATTGGCTGATGCAGGCCTGGCAGGACTGGTTCCGCGGTGTTCCGCGGCAAGGTTCGGCAGACGGCCATAAGTCTGTGCTGCTGGTGGACGACAGCGAATTCTTCCGCCAGCTGATGGTGCCGACATTGGGCGCCGCCGGGTTCCGCGTCACCGCCGTCAGAAGTGCCGCCGAGGCGCTGCGTCTGCGCGACGCCGGCACCCTGTTCGACGCCATCGTCTCGGATATCGAAATGCCGGAGATGGACGGGATCCAGTTCGCCCGCGCCGTCCGGGCCGGCGGACCCTGGGCCGGGCTGCCGCTGCTGGCGATGACCGCGCATTCCGACATGGAACATGTTCGGATCGGCCGCGAGGCCGGGTTCACCGAGTATGTCGCCAAGTTCGAGCGTGAAGCGCTGATCGCCAGCCTGCGGGCCCGGCTGGCCGACCCGGTTTCCACCTGACCAGTGAAAGAACCAGCCATGGCGATTGATTTGCAGGAGCGAACGGCTGCCGCGGCAATGGGCGCCGCCATCCCGGGCGCGACGGTCGGGAAGGACACCCAGGTGCTGGTCACGCTGAGCGTGGGCGACCAGCTGTGCGGTGTCCCGGTGCTCGCGGTGCGCGACGTGCTGGGGGAGCAGGTGATCACCCGTATCCCGCTCGCGCGTCCGGAAATCGCCGGCAGTCTGAACCTGCGGGGCCGCATCGTCACCGCGATCGACCTGCGCCGCCGGCTGCGACTGCCGCCCGCCCCGCCCGGGCAGGCCCGCATGTCCGTGGTGGCCGAACAGGGGGGCGAACTTTATGCCCTGCTGGTCGATCAGGTTTCCGAAGTGCTCAGTCTGGACGCCTCGCAGTTCGAGCGGAACCCGCCGACGCTGGAACCGTCCTGGGCCGCATTCAGTAGCGGCGTGTTCCGGCTGGATAGCCGTTTGCTGGTCGTCCTGGACGTTGCCAGGCTGCTGGCTCTGTCCGAGGAGGAATAACATGTCCCGCACCTGCCTGGTGGTGGACGACAGCCGCGTCGTCCGCAAGGTGGCACGCCGCATCCTGGAGTCGAACGGCTTCGCGGTCACCGAAGCCTCCGACGGGCAGATCGCGCTGGATGCCTGTCGGGCAGAGCTGCCTGATGGTGTCCTGCTCGACTGGAACATGCCGGTGATGGACGGCCTGACCTTCCTGCAGGCGCTGCGCAAGGAGTTCGGCCCGGACAAGCCCCTGGTGGTGTTCTGCACCACCGAGAACGACATCGGGCATATCGAGTCGGCGATCCAGCACGGCGCCCAGGAATACATCATGAAGCCATTCGATGAGGAGATCCTGACCGGCAAATTTGCTCAGGTCGGGCTGCTGTGACGGCCTCGCCGCTGAGCTTTGGAACCACGACGGCTTCCCGCCCGTCAGCCGCCGCCGCATCCCCGACCCTGTCGGTCCGCGTCATGATCTGCGACGACTCGGCGGTGATCCGGCGCGCTGTTGCCCGGATCCTTGAATCCGATCCCGAGATCACCGTGGTGGCCAGGCTGGAGAACGGCAAGGCCGCGGTCGAGCAGGTCCGGTCGCTGCGGGTCGATGTCGTGGTGCTGGACATCGAGATGCCGGTGATGGACGGGCTGACCGCCCTGCCCCAGTTGCTGCTGGCCGATCCCGGCATTCGGGTCATCATGGCGTCCACCCTGACGACCCGAGGTGCTGACATCGCCCTGCGCGCGCTGCGGCTGGGTGCGTCCGATTATGTCGCCAAGCCGTCCAGCGTCGGCACCGTCGACGACGGCGATTTCAGGCGCCAACTACTGGAGAAGGTGAAAGCCCTGGGCCGCGTTCGCCGCCGGGCAGCGATGCCGGCGCCCGCCCGACCAGCGGTTGCCCTGCGTTCGGCTCCGCCGATCACCGCCCGGCTGCTGGCCATCGGCAGCTCGACCGGGGGACCTCAGGCGTTGTTCACCCTTGTTCAAGGCCTTGGACGCTCGCTAAGTGTTCCGGTCGTGCTGACCCAGCACATGCCGGCGACGTTCACCCCGATCCTGGCAGACAACCTGAACCGCCTCGGTCTGATGCCCTGTGCCGAGGCGGTGGACGGCGAGACGCTGATGGCCGGGCGGCTCTATCTGGCACCCGGCGACAAGCATCTTCTGGTGGAAGGTGGCCGAAGCGGCCTGCGGGCGCGGCTGACAGCAGATCCGCAGGAGAACTTCTGCCGCCCGTCGGTCGATCCGATGCTGCGCAGCGCCGCCGTCGCCTGCGGTGGGCGGGTGCTGGTGGCGATGCTGACCGGCATGGGCCATGACGGCCTGAACGGGACGGGCAAGGTGATCGAGGCCGGTGGCGCCGCGATCGGTCAGGACGAGGCCTCCAGCGTGGTCTGGGGCATGCCCGGCGCCATCGTTAAGGCGGGACTTTGCCACGCGGTGCTGCCGCTGCCGAAGATCGCGCCGAAGCTCCTGGAAATGCTGAAAGGAGCCCGAGCATGACCACGCCGCTGTCCCCGCCGGCGTTCGAGACGCTGGCCGCGCTGCTGAAGAGCAGATCCGGTCTGACCATCGGCACCGACAAGCTGTATCTGCTGGAGACCCGTTTGGCCAGCATCGTCAAGCGCGAAAAACTTGCCGATTTGAATGGGTTGGCAGAGCACTTGCGGCGTCCCGGAAGTGACGCACTGGCCCGCGACGTGGTCGAGGCGATGACCACCAACGAGAGCTTCTTTTTCCGCGACGACAAACCGTTCCAGCATTTCCGCACCCAGGCGCTGCCGCGGCTGGTCGCCGCGCGTCCCCCTGGCAGCACGTTGCGTGTTTGGTCGGCGGCGGCGTCATCCGGGCAGGAGGCCTATTCACTCGCGATGATCATCGCCGAATCGGCATCCCTGCTCGGCGGACGCAAAGTGGAGATCATCGGCACCGACATCGCCCGCGAGCAGCTGGCCCGTGCCCGCGACGGGCTGTACACCCAGTTCGAGGTCCAGCGCGGCCTGCCGGTGCAGATGCTGATGCGCTATTTCCGCAAGGACGACACGGCGTGGCGCATCGCCGACAGCATCCGCGCGATGGTGCAGTTCCGCGAATACAACCTGCTGACCGACCTGCGCGCGCTGGGGCGGTTCGACATCGTGTTCTGCCGCAACGTGCTGATCTATTTCGACCAGCCGACAAAGGCCCGCGCGCTGGAGGCGATCTGTGGGCTGATGCCGGCTGACGGCCTGTTGTATCTTGGCGGTGCGGAGACCGTCCTTGGGATCACGTCGCGCTTCTCGCCGATGCCGAATGAGCGCGGGGTTTATGGCGTGGTGCCAGGAACGGCGGCCAGCGCGGGATCGCGCATGGCGGCGGTGGGCTGACCGCGGCAAGCCTATGCGCGCCGCGCGGGTTTGGGTGCCGCGCTGGCTGGGTGCCGGGGTGGCCGGTGCCATGCTGGCCGGGTGCCGGGCTGGCCGGGTTCAGACGGTGGCGCTCTAGACTACGCGGTTTTGAGGAAGTCCGTCAGCTTGGTGACCGCGGTCTGCTTGTCGGTCTTGTCCAATGCCCCGAGCTCCGCGGCCAGCCGGTCCATCGCGCATTCATAGATCTGCCGTTCGGAGAAACTCTGGTCCGGCTGTCCGGCATTGCGATGCAGGTCACGCACCACCTCGGCGATCGCCAAAGGATCGCCGGAGTTGATCTTCGCCTCGTACTCCTGCGCCCGGCGCGACCACATCGTGCGCTTGACCCGGGCCTTGCCGCGCAGGACGGTCATCACCTCGTCGAACAGCTTGCGGCTCGCCAGCTTGCGCAGGCCAGCGGTGCGCGCCTTGGGCACCGGAACCCGCAGCGTCATGCGGTTCTCTTCGAAGGTGATGTGGATCAGTTCCAGCCTGTGGCCGGCGATCTCTTCCACCGCGATCCGCTCCACCCTGCCGACGCCATGCGTCGGATAGACGACATGGTCGCCCTCGACAAAGGTTTCCGCCTTGGCGATCGCCCGTGGCGTCAGATTTGGCCCGCTATGCGCCGGCCGGACGCCTTGCCGCGGCTCAGAGGTCACCCCGGCGGCTTGACCCGCCGGCTGTTCCGCCACTTCGTCCGACACGTCCTTGACCGCCTGCCGCTCGCCCATCGTTCTACCCGCCGTCTTGCTCACCGCCCTCTTTGGCGCGGTTCCACCATTATTTAGCGCCCTGAAGGTGATCCGCCCCGGCAGAACCCGATGCTGATGCCGGCCTGTTCCGTCTCGTCCACGCTATTGTGCGACCTCGATGCATCGCTGTGCGAATGTTATTTGCGCCGCGATCGGTCCTGCCATTCCAAGCACCCCCGAATTCGGTCGCCTGCCTAAAGCCTTGCCTGTCCGCGGCGGGCCGTCAGCCCGAGGAAGGCCGGTAACCGTCAGGCTTTGCCAGGCTCCTCCGAGAACAGCTCGGCCTTGCCCGGCTTGTCCTTCCAGTCGTCCGCATCGTCCGGCGGCGTCCCCTTGCGGGTGATATTAGGCCACAAGGTAGCGAACTGGCGGTTTTTTTCCGCCCATGGGGTCGACCGGTCGTCGCTGTCGGGAAGGATGGCCTCGGCCGGGCATTCCGGTTCGCAGACCCCGCAGTCGATGCACTCGTCGGGATGGATGACAAGCATGTTCTCGCCGACGTAGAAGCAATCCACCGGGCATACTTCAATACAGTCCATGAACTTGCAGCGAATGCAGTTTTCGGTGACCACATAGGTCATTCGGGAACCCCTGGATGTGGGAGACGCGCGGCGCCGGGCCGGCCGATCAAGGCTCGCGATATGCTGACGAATCCACTCCGATGCAAGGTGTGGCTGACACATCGCTGACATCAACGTAAAGCAGGCGCGCCTCGGTCGCGCCGCCGCGCCGGATCGCGAGACCAGCGACGCGCAGGACCCGAACCGTGCCATGCACCGGGATGGTCAGCACGTCCCCGACCCGCAACCTGGCGTGCGGCTTGCACGTGGGTTGGCGATTGACCCGGATCGAGCCTTTCGCCACCAGGACGGCGCAGTCGCTGCGCGCCCGCAGCACCCTGGCGCACCACAACCATTTGTCCAGGCGCTGCCAGTCCCGATCTTCGGTGTCGTGATCCGTACTGCCTGCTATCGTACGCCTCCTCGCTTTAACGCCGCCAGTGCGGCGAATGGTCCGTTGACGCCCGGCATGGGTGCCGGCTGGTCGATGACAAGCGGCCGCCGCCGGCGTAGCGGCATCAGCATGGCCGGGGCCGGCGGACCCTGTTGGTCAGGTTCCAGCCCGGCCGCCGGCAGCACCCGGAAGCCCAGCTGGCGCAGCACGGCCGGCACCATGTCCGGCTTGATGGCGAAGCGCGATGCCAGCCCAGACGGCAAGGCCGCCGGGCCGCGGCGCGAACGGTAACCCAGTTCGCCGGCGACCTTTTCGGCGATATCAAGCCGCAGCAGAATAGGCCCGGCCTCCACCCAGCCGACCATCGCGGCGAAGCCGGCCGGCCAGTCCGGCTGATGAGCGGGGATCGACACCAGGGCGGGATTAGGCAGTTCGGGAGTGGCCACGCCCTGGTTCAGCGCCCACAGCCGTGCCCGCATCGCCGCGGCGCGCAGCTTCATCAGGGCCGGCATGAACAAAGCGAACCGTCCCGACCGCACGCCCAAAGCCCGTAGCCGTGGCCGAAGTTCGGTGGACAGAGTTTCCTCATCCACGCCGGGGACGAGACCAAGCGCCTCGGTCAACCGGTGCAGCGGTCCGCGCAGGGCGGGCTGGTCGCGGGCCATCAGTTGCGCCGCGAACAGCGGAGCGAGGTCAGCGCGGATCTGCCCATCCAGCCATGCTTGAAGCCGGCTTGTGATCCGCTCGCGCCCGGCGCCATCGAGGAATTCGCTCTCCAGCACATGCACGCGCGGCCGCAGCGCCACCGCGCCTCGCATCAGCCTGGCCACCGGCACGCCGTCCCAGATCAGCCGATGATCCGCGGTCAAGCCGAACGCCCCGTCAGCCGCCGCCGCCAACACATCGACGCGGCGCGGTATCTCGGCGCGCAAGGCGCGCCTGGCCGCGCGCAACACCAGCTTTTTCTCGTCCCCGACCGCGAGCGGATCCGGCACGAAGCCAAATCCCGCCACGTGCCCGACGTCGTGACCTTCGACCACGACCTCGCCGCGGACGGTGACGGCGGACAGCAGTTCCTGACCCTCGGCCTCGTCCAGCCGCCGCATCAAGTGGGCCGAACGGCGGTCGACGAAGCGGGTCGTGAGGCTCTGGTGCAGCGCGTCCGACAACTTGTCCTCGACCTCTCGAGCGCGCGCCTGCCAGTGGCCGGAGTCCCTGACCCAGTCGGTTCTGGCGGCGATGTACGACCAGACGCGAACCCCGGACAGCCGCTGCATCAGCGTGTCGATGTCCCCGTCCGCTCGATCGAGGCCGGCGATCTGAGCCGCCAGCCAGTCGGTCGGCAGCGTGGTGTCGGTGGCTACGTGGCTGAAAACCCGGGCACAGAGACGGGCGTGCGTGTCATCGGCCAGCTTGCGGAAATCGGGGATCTGGCAAGCCTCCCACAGCAGCCGGGTCCGACGCCGGCCGTCGGCCAGGTCACGGATCGACGGATCGCGTGACAGGACGGTCAAGGTCTCCAGATCCGACGCCTCGTTGCCGCGCACCAGGCCCGGACGCGGCGGCGGTACGTTCAGGCTGTGGATCAGCCCGTCCAGCGCGGAAAAATCCAGCTCGCTGTTGCGCCAGCAGAGCATCTCGAGCGAGTCGAACGAATGCGCCTCGACCGCGGCGACAACCTCGTCGGAAATCGGCGGGCACTCAGTCGTCGTGCCGAACGTCCCGTCCCGCATGCCGCGGCCGGCTCGGCCGGCGATCTGGGCGACCTCCGAGGCGGTCAGCCGGCGGGGACGATGACCGTCGAACTTGCCCAGGCCGGCGAAGGCGACGTGATCGACGTTCATGTTCAGGCCCATGCCGATGGCATCGGTGGCGACCAGGAAATCGACCTCGCGCTCTTGATACAGGGCGACCTGGGCATTGCGCGTGCGCGGCGACAGGCGGCCCATCACCACCGCGCAGCCGCCCTTGCGGCGCCGGATCAACTCGGCCAGGGCGTAGATCTCGGCAGCGCTGAAGGCGACGACGGCGGTGCGTGGCGGCAGCCGGACCAACTTGGCCGGACCGGCGTAGGACAGCTGCGACAGGCGCGGCCTTGTCTCGATCTGCGCGGACGGCACCAGGCGCCGGATCAGCGGCGCGATCGTTTCGGCACCCAGGAACATCGTCTCGACCATGCCGCGGGCGTGCAGCAGACGATCGGTGAACACGTGGCCGCGGTCGGCGTCGGCGCACAGCTGGATCTCGTCCACCGCGACGAACTCGGTGTGGCGGTCCAGCGGCATCGCTTCGACGGTGCAGGAGAACCACCTGGCGTCGGGAGGGATGATCTTCTCCTCGCCGGTGATCAGGGCGACGTGGCGGGCGCCCTTGACCGCCACCATGCGGTCGTAGTTCTCCCGCGCCAGCAGCCGCAGCGGGAACCCGATGATGCCGGATGCGTGGGCCAGCAACCGCTCGATGGCGAGGTGTGTCTTGCCGGTGTTGGTCGGGCCTAGGACGGCCTTGACGCGAGCGGCGAAACCGGAGTCGGAGCCGAGCATGGGTGAATGTTTGGATGCTGCGGCGCGGAATGCAAGCTTTGATGTGTGGCAGGTTTGGTGGCCGATCAGCACGGCGGCGAAAATCGCCGCGACAATCACCCTCGCCGCATTTTCGCCGCGAGCAACGAGACGATCGGCGAGGCTTCGGCTGACCTGGGCTCCGGTAGCGACTCAACTTGAATAAAAGCGTCAAAATTGGAACTAATTTAGCTTAGCTAACTCGGTCGCCAGCCAGCAGCGCCCACCGTTCGTGATCACACCAAACTCCATTTACTCGGAGATAGCGAGGTGAGAATCCTTCCTTGTGGAAGCCGACGCGCTCGGCCAGAGCAATCGACCGCAGATTCCCTGGCTGAATGTTGGCCTCCAGACGATGCAACCCGATTTCGCTAAAAGCGAAGCGAGCTGTCAGCCGAATAGCTTGCGTAATGAAACCGCGACCAGCGAAGGCAACCATCCCATAGTAGCTTAAATAGGCGTTCTGAAACCCCTTCCGGAAAATCTGGCTGAGGTGCATCACCCCGACAATGCAACCGCACTGGTGTTCACGTGCGACGAGGCCGACATTCGCCCCGGTAAAGAGCGTGCTGAACCACTCCTCGAATCCTTCCTGGTCCGTGAAGGGCTGCATCCAGGGCGCGTGGTACGGGCGACTCTCATTGTTGGCCTAGATCAGCTCAGCGGCGTCGGATCGTTTGCGAGTGTGAGGGAAATCGTCGTCATTTGGCGCTTGTACCGGATGAGTTGCATTTGGGCGCGGATTTTAAGCCGAACTACCATCCGACGATCGCTTCACCGGGCCAACCGCCCGGTGCTTCTTTGGCCGCCTGGAAAGACCGACAGGACCCGAACCATGCCGGCCTACCGCTCCCATGCGTCCACTGCCCGGCACGCCACCGATGCCGGCCATCGGCCTACCGCGCCGCTAATCCCGTTAACTCACCGTTCGCCAATGTTTTGCGACTGGTCGGTAGCCGCTCTTGCCGAAATCGCCGCGTTGCAGCGCGGTGCGAACAGTTCCACATTCGCAGCCGCGGCGACGCAAGAGCTCCGGCGCCAAACCGAGCGGGAAAACGAAGATCAGCCATGAACGAAGTGACACGAGGCACAAGAATACCGGTCAACATGACGCTCGATGCCGAGCTTGTCCGCCAGGCATCCGCTTTGACCCCTGACCTGTCCGAAACCATCGAGAGGCTGCTGATGGCCTACATCGCCGGGAAACGAACCCAGCCACCCGACAAGGACAGGGGGATCGACGCTCTGATCGCATGGCACAATGATTTCGTGACCAGGCACGGGTTACCCGGAGAAGACTTTATGCCTCTGTGATGGCCCAGTTCGACGTCCACGGCAACCCGGGCCGGAACCGTTTAGAGGTTCCGTTCGTGGTCGTTGTGCAGTCCCGCCGGTTCGATACTGCCGGCACCAGGCTCGTCGCTCCTCTGATCAGGCCATCCGGTTCGCGCAGCGCCGAGCCGCGGCTAAGTCCAGAGTTCGTCATCCTAAGCGACATCGTTGTGCTCGATCCGCTTTTGATTTTTGCCGCCCCGGTCACAGCGCTTGGCCCCGTCATCGCCTCACTCGCCGCCGACGACGACGCCAGCCGCATCATCGCCGCGATCGACGCGGTGATCACCCAGGCCTTCAATTGACCCGGAAAACCGCCTTGACTTGCCCAACCCGGCAAGGCTTGTGTGCCGGCCCTGATGCGGACCCCAGGATAACAGCGCATGCATGCCTATCGCACCCACACCTGTGGCGCACTGCGCGCCACCGACGCCGGTCACGAGGCCCGCCTGTCGGGCTGGGTGCATGCCAAGCGCGACCACGGCGGCCTGCTGTTCATCGACCTGCGCGACCACTACGGCATCACCCAGTGCGTGTTCGCCGCCGGCTCCCCCGCGTTCGCCGCCGCCGACGCGGCGCGACCGGAAAGCGTGATCACGGTCACCGGCCAGGTCGTGATGCGCGAGGCCGGCACCGTCAACCCCAGGCTGCCCACCGGCGAGATCGAGCTGCGCGCCACCGCTCTGGTCGTGCAATCGGCGGCCGAGGTGCTGCCGATGCAGGTGGCCGGCGAGGAACGCTTTCCGGAAGACATCCGCCTGAAATACCGCTTCATCGACCTGCGGCGGGAAAAGCTGCACCGCAACATGGTGCTGCGCTCCCAGGTCATCACCTCGCTGCGCCAGCGGATGATCGCGGCCGGCTTTCTGGAGTACCAGACGCCGATCCTGACCGCATCCTCGCCGGAGGGCGCGCGCGACTTCCTGGTGCCCGCGCGCTTGCATCCAGGCCAGTTCTACGCCCTGCCGCAGGCGCCGCAGCAGTTCAAGCAGTTGCTGATGGTCGCCGGCTTCGACCGCTATTTTCAGATCGCGCCATGTTTCCGCGACGAGGCGTCGCGCGCCGATCGCTCGCCCGGCGAGTTCTACCAGCTCGATTTCGAAATGAGCTATGTGACCCAAGAGGACGTGTTCAACACCATCGAACCGGTGATCGCCGGCGTGTTCGAGGAATTCGCCGACGGCCGCGCCGTCACCGCACCGCCCTTCCAGCGCATCCCGTATGATCAGGCGATGCTCGAATTCGGCTCCGACAAGCCCGACCTGCGCAACCCGATCCGCATCGCCGACGTCACCGCACACTACGCCGGCTCGGGGTTCGGCCTGTTTGCCCGCATCGCGGCATCCGGCGGCGTGGTCCGTGCGATTCCAGCGCCCGGCGCCGGCATCCAGCCGCGCAGCTTCTTCGACAAGCTGAACGACTGGGCGAAGGCCGAGGGCCAGGGCGGCCTGGGCTACATCACCTTCGATGCGGACGGCCCCAAAGGTCCGATCGCGCGCAACCTGGAGGCTGACCGCGCCGAGGCGATCCGCCTCGCCTGCGGCCTGAGCCCAGGCGACGCCGTGTTCTTTGTCGGCGGCAAGCGCGACAGTGCACCGAAGTTCGCCGGCGTGGTGCGCACGCGGCTGGCCGATGAACTCGGCCTGCTGGAAAAGGGTGCCTTCCGCTTCTGCTGGGTCACCGACTTCCCGATGTTCGAACTGAACGAGGAAACCGGCCTGGTCGATTTCAGCCATAACCCGTTCAGCATGCCGCAGGGCGAGCTGGACGCGCTGAACACCCAGGATCCGCTGACCATCAAGGCCTTCCAGTACGATATCGTGTGCAATGGTATCGAACTGTCCTCGGGCGCGATCCGCAACCACCGCCCTGACATCATGATCCGCGCCTTCGAGATCGCCGGCTACACTCAGGCCGATGTCGAGGCGCGGTTCGGCGGCATGCTCAACGCCTTCCGCTACGGCGCCCCGCCGCATGGCGGTTCGGCACCCGGCATCGACCGCATGGTGATGCTGCTGGCGGACGAGCCGAACATCCGGGAAGTCATCCTGTTCCCGCTAAACCAGCAGGGCGAGGACCTGATGATGGGGGCGCCCGCCGAGGTCGCCGCCGGCCGGCTGAAGGAACTGTCGCTGAAGCTTGACATCCCGCCGCCCCGGCCGGCCGGCCCGGTACCCAAGGTCACGGGTGGCTGAGGCAGCCCCGAAGCAGACGTTGTGCGATGGCGTGGCGTGTTCGGATACGCCTATGCTCACGCGCCCGTTCGCGGCGACCTTTCCAGCGGAGTTGTTCATGCGCGTTCCCGCCGCACTCGGCGTACTGATTTTTGCCAGCGTCCTCGCCGTTCAGTCCGCCGTGGCGGCGAGCGCCCCGCCGCCGGCCGCGGCGCCTAACCAGGTTGGGCTGCTGGCGCACAAGGCGCTGTACACCTTGACCCTGGGCAGCGCGAAGAGTGGCGACGTGGTCGCCGCCCGTGGCACCATGGGATTCGAGGTGACGGACGCGTGCGATGGCTGGGCGGTGCGCCAGCGGTTGCGCATGACCGTGACCAACGCCGATGGCCAGGATATCGAGATGGCCTCGGATTACGCCACCTGGGAATCCAAGGACGGCCTGAAGTTCCGCTACCATATGCGGCAAATGACGGACACGGCGGTGACCAGCCAGACGGACGGGGAGGCGTTCCTGCCGAAGACCGGCGCGGCAGGCGAGGCGCATTACACCACGCCGCACGACAGCGTCATCAAGTTGCCGCCCGGGACGGTGTTCCCGATGGCTCACACCGCCGCGATCATCGCCGCGGCGCGCGACAAGAAGCGGTTCATCAGCCTGCCGTTGTTCGATGGAACGGACGACAACGGCGTCGAGGACAGCTTCATCGTGGTGCTCGATTGGAAGCAGCCGATGGCGACGCCGTGGCCGGTGCTGTCTCTGCTTCCCAGCACCCGGGTTCACATCGCCTTCTTCGACCATAATGCGGAAGCGGTTACCCCAAGCTACGAGGTCGGGATGCGCTACTGGGTCAACGGTGTCGCTGACAACATGCAGATGAATTTCGGTGACTTCGTCATGAACGCGAAGATGAAAGACTTCGCGCCACAGGCCCACCACTGCTAGCGCCGGCCGGCGCTGACGGCGTGAGCCGAGCGCTCAGGAAGAACAACCACTCGCTCGATCAGCCCGACCCGGCCGAACGCGTTGTCCGACCGGCGAATGATACGGCCGAGCCGGCGGTTTTGTAACTTCGGCCTGTTACCGCTTCGGGGTCGTCAGTTTGTCGGACTCCCCATGGTGCGCGGTTTCGGCGGCGTGCCGGTCCGACGTTGGCGTCCCGGTGGGTTGCTCGCTGACATCGCGCTGCCGCGGCTGCTTGTCGGTCCTTTCAGATCCGCTGTCCTCTGGCCCGCTCTTCTCTGGCCCGCTCTTCCCAGCCCCGCTCTTCTCTGGCCCGGTGATGCCGGAATTGGCTGGCGGGTCGCTGGCCGGGAAGGTCTCCTTCAACGCCTCGTCGCGCTCCTGTTCCGACGGTGTCTGGGCTGACATTGCGGTTCCTTTCATGCGGCCTGATGCCGTTCACGTCTGGAACGTCTCAATCGGCAAGCGGTTCGCCTTCCCGCGTCCGCCATATCGTGCCAGGCTGTTGCGATGACCGCACCTGTCCGCCTCGGCATGCTGACCCCGTCCTCCAACACCACGCTGGAGCCGGTGACGACAGCCATGCTGGCGAAGCTGCCCGCCGTGTCGGTGCATTTTTCACGCTTTCGGGTGACCGAGATCGCTTTGACCGACGGGGCGCTGGCGCAGTTCGACGATCGGCCGATCATGGCCGCGGCCGAGCTTCTGGCGCACGCGAAAGTGGACGCCATCGCCTGGAACGGGACCTCGTCGGGCTGGCTGGGGTTTGATGCGGACGTTCGGCTGTGCGAGCGGATCGAGGGTGCGACCGGCATCCGAACCAGCACCTCGATGCTGGCGCTGAACGAGATCCTGGCCGCCACCGGGGTGAAACGGTTCGGTTTGGTCACGCCGTACCTCGATGCCGTCCAGCGGCGGATCGTCGCCAACTATGCGACCTTGGGCATCGCCTGCGCGCCGGAGCGGCACCTGGGCATCCAGGACAACTTCGCCTTCGCCGAGGTGGCCTCGGAGGCGCTGAGCGAGATGGTGCGGGCAGTCGCGGCCGAACAACCGGACGCGATCGGCATCATCTGCACCAATCTCAGGGCCGCCCCGCTGGTGGCGGCGCTGGAGCGGGAGACCGGCATCCCGATCTACGACACCATCGCCACCGCGGTGTGGAAGAGCCTGAAGCTGGCGGCGGTCGATCCGGCGCCGCTGCGGGACTGGGGCCGTCTGTTCAGCGTCTGATCAGCGCCTGCGGTCCGCCGGCGCCGCCATCAATATCGCGATCCGGCCCAGCAGCGCCGGTGCAACCGCCGCTCTGTCAAGATCCGGGGCTGCCAGCGGACGCAGCCTGAAGCGCGCTGTTTCTAAAGCGCTTTCAGGCTGACCGGAAACGGTCAGCACGTTCTAGCTCATTGTTTTCACGAGCAACTTTATCAGCCAGACTGTTCCAGTCAGGTTGATTTTGCTCTAATGCAGCGTCACCGAGGCTGATGCGCCTGCCTCCGCTCCCAGCGCGAGGCGCGCGTTGATCGCGGCCGCGACTTCCTTCATCGAGGCGAAGCGGCCTACCTCGGTCAACACGTCCCAGTGCAACTGTTCGATCCGGAAGCCGCCGTCCTCCTGGCTGATCATGAAACTGGGGCCGACCGCGTCGTCGCCGGTTTTCGGCACCAAGACAAGGGTCGCTTCGTCGCCACCCTGCAGTTCAACCGACCAAGCCGGTGCGATCGCGGCCATCGCCCGCTTCAAATCAGCGACCTCGGCGCTGCCGATCGGCCGCGCCCGTACCGCCACGGCGTGAGTCTGGTGCGCCTGGAAGCCACTCCGCTTGGTAGCCATCGCAATCCTCCGATTCGCGTCGGTTCCGCGCGAAAGTCGCGGCAAGAAGCTTTGTTCTGGCACAGAAGCGAAGCAAAAGGAAGTCTCTTTTAACAACAAAGATGGAAATTATAACACATACGGACACTAATGCCCGCTTATCGTCGCAACGGGCGAGACGCTGCCGCCGCTCGGCGGGCGAGTGTCAGGACCGCGTTCCGGCACAGCGCGTGGTCTGGCCAGCCGGTCCGTTTGCAGCCGCGTTCGGCCTCCGCCAACGCGGCCATGGCGCTGGTCAAGGTCGCGGCCGGCCAAAGCCCGAGCGAGCGGGTAAAGGCAGCGATCTTCTGGTAGAACACCGGCGGCCGCAGGCCCTTCACCGCGTCGGCCGCCGCCAGACCGTGCTCGTCCATCGCCAGCCGCGCGCGGTGCAGCTTCTGCAGATGACCGAGTGCTGCGCGCAGGACCTGGACCGGTGCGGCATCCTCTGCGATCGCTGCTTCCAGGGCTCGGTCGGCGGTCGAAACATCGCCGGTGGTGGCCGCGAACAGCGCATCATCCAGCGACAGGCCAGCGAGGTCACCGACGCAGGTCATCGCCGCATCGAGGTCGACCCGGTTGCCCGGTCCGACATAGAGCGCCAGCTTTTCCAGCTCTGCCCGCGTCGAGGCTCGATCCGCGCCAAGTTGCTGCGACAACCAGGCCAGAGCCTCGGGCTCGATGCCGGCGCCGGCGGCGCGCAGGCTTTCACGGATCGTCTCTTCCAGCGCTCGGCCCGCCTCGGGATAGCAGCCGATCGCCACCCCGCCGGTGGCTGCCTCGAGTGCGGTTCGCAGCCTGGACCGCGCCTGGATCGCCGGTGCCTCCAGCACCACCAGCGCCGGCGCGCTGCCTTTCAGCAGCAGCTGGACCGGATCGGTCGCCGCATCGGTGACATCGCGGACACGGACAACGCGCCGGCCGCCCAGCAGCGACAATCCCGCGGCTTCGTCAGCCAGCTGCCTGATCGCCTCGCGCGGCAGTTCGCTGACCAGGAAGGGATCGTCGAGCAAACCGGCGACCGCGCGCACCAGAGCCTCGGCGCGGTCGCGGATCATCCCGGCATCCTCGCCGTACAGCAACACCACCCGGCAGTCCCCCGGGTCGCGCAGGAAGCCGGACACCCGGGCGGGCGGCAGTTTCACCGGCGTTATCCGACCTGTTTCACCGATTGCCGGCGAAACCAGATCGCCAGCTGACTGGCGATCTGCGACGCCACGTTCTCGGCGATGCTCTTCTGCTTCGCCTCGATCTCCAGGTCGACCGCGAAATACTGCGAGTCGAAGACGTTGACGCCGTCGATCGCGCGGGCACTGCCGGAGGTGAGCGGGGTGCGCTTGGCGTCATGCGCCAGCAGCGTCCAGGCGGCGTTTCCGGACAGCCGGACGCGGGTCGCGAGATCGTTCGTCTCGATCGCGATGCCCTCGCCGGCAATGCTGAAGGACACCTTGAGATCATAGGCCGAAGGGGTGCCGGAATCGTCGCCGAAGCGTTCCTGCAACGCCTGGCGAAGCAACTGCCCGGGCCGTTCGGGGATGATGGCGACATAGACCGACGCCAAGTCGCGCTGGGCCACACCGGGCTTGCCGGACGCCGTCGGCATGTAAACCGGGTGAAACCCGCAGCCGGCCAAGGTTGTCAGCGACCCGAAGCAGACCAGGCGGCGGTTGATCGCGGGCTTCATCCGGCGACCACGAAGTTGACGATCCGGTCGGGGACATGCACGCGCTTGACGATCCGTTTGCCATCCAGCGCCTTGGCGACGTTGGGATCGGCTTCCGCGGCAGCCAGAACGACGTCGGCGGGGGCATTCGGCGCCATCTCGATGGTGCCCCGCAGCCTGCCCATCACCTGCACCGCGATGGTGACGCTTTCGGCGACCAGCAACGCCGGATCGGCTTCCGGCCAGACCAGTTCAGCCACCAGATGGCCGCTGTCGGGAAACAGACGGGCGTAAATCTCCTCGGCCAGATGCGGCATCATCGGGCTGCCGAGGCGGGCCAGGGTCTCGACCGCCTCGCGACGCGCCCACGCCAGGCCGGCTTCGGACCCGCCGGTTTTCGGCCCGCCCGTGTTCGACCCGCCCGGTTTCGACACTGTCCGTTCAGCCTCTGTAATGGCGTTGGCCAGCTCGTATAGCCTGGCAACCGCGACGTTGAAGGCGAAACTCTCCAGCGCTTCGGTCACCGCGGCGATGCAGCGATGCGTCGCCCGGCGCAGGGTGCGACCGACAGGACCAAAGGCATCCGGCATCATCTCGGACCGAACGCCCTCCAGCGCTTCGGCGAGACGGAAGATGCGCTGGGTAAAACGGAACGCGCCGGCCGCACCCGCCTCGGTCCATTCCATGTCCCGCTCCGGCGGGTTGTCGGACAGGATGAACCAGCGTGCCGTGTCAGCGCCGTACCTCGCGATGATGGCGCCGGGGTCGATGGTGTTGCGCCTGGACTTGCTCATCGCCTCGACCCGGCCGACGACGACCGGCTCACCGGTTTCCCGCAGCACGGCAACGCCGTCGGGACGCTTTTCCACCTCGTCCGGATACAGCCAGCGCTGGTCGGCGGTGCGGTAGGATTCGTGGTTCACCATGCCCTGGGTAAACAACCCGGCGAACGGCTCGTGGACCGAGATGTGCCCGGTGTCCTTCATCGCCCGGGTAAAGAATCGGGCATACAGCAGATGCAGGATCGCGTGCTCGATGCCACCGATGTACTGATCGACTGGCAGCCAGTGATCCACCGCCGCCTTGACCATCGGCACGTCGGCGTGCGGGCTGCAGTAGCGAGCGAAATACCAGGAACTGTCGACGAAGGTGTCGAACGTGTCGGTTTCCCGGCGGGCCGGTTCACCGCATCGCGGACAGGCAACGTGCTTCCAGGTCGGATGGTGATCCAGCGGGTTGCCCGGTCGATCGAATGTCACGTCGTCCGGCAGGCGAACCGGCAGCTGGTCGTCCGGCACCGGCACGACGCCGCAGGTCGGGCAGTGGATGATCGGGATCGGGCAGCCCCAATAGCGCTGGCGCGAGACTCCCCAGTCGCGCAGCCGCCAGTTGGTCAGGCCCTCGCCGATGCCCTGCCGCCGCAGCCGGTCGATGGCGGCGCGCTTGGCGGCGTCGACATCGAGTCCGTTCAGGAAGTCCGAGTTGAACGCGGTTCCCGGCCCGACATAGGCCTCCGCCTCGATCGCGAAGCGGGCCGGATCGGCGTTCGGCGGCAGCACCACCGGAACCACATCCAGACCATATTTGCGGGCGAAATCCAGATCGCGCTGGTCATGCGCGGGGCAACCGAATATCGCCCCCGTGCCGTATTCCATCAGCACGAAGTTGGCGATCCACACCGGGTAGGTGGCGCCGGCGATGAACGGGTGCGCGACAAGCAGGCCGGTATCGAAGCCCAGCTTCTCGCCGGTCTCGATGGTGGCTTCCGAGGTTCCGCGGCTGCGGCATTCCGCCACGAACCGCGCCGCGTTGGGGTCGCGGGCACTGACCGCGGCGGCCAGCGGATGTTCCGGGGCGATCGCCAGGAACGACATGCCGAACAGGGTGTCGGGCCGGGTAGTATAGACCTCGATCGGATCGGGGCCGGCGGGATCGGTGCTGGCGGTACCGGTGCCGCGCGGGTTGGTGCCGCCAGGATCGGGGCCGCCGGTCAGGGTGAAGCCGAGGCGGGCGCCTTCGCTGCGGCCGATCCAATTGGCCTGCATCAGCCGCACCCGTTCCGGCCAGCGGTCCATCTTGTCCAGCGAGTTCAGCAGGTCCTGGGCATATTTGGTGATGCTGAGGAACCACTGGCTGAGTTGCTTCTTCTCGACCGGCGCGCCGGAGCGCCAGCCGCGGCCATCGATCACCTGCTCGTTCGCCAGCACGGTGCCGTCGACCGGATCCCAGTTGACCCAGCTTTCCTTGCGTTCGACCAGGCCGGCCCGCAGGAAGTCGAGGAAGAGCTTCTGCTGATGGCGGTAATACGCCGGCTCGCACGTGGCGAATTCGCGCTCCCACTCCAGCGACAGACCCATGCGCTGCAGTTCCGCGCGCATGGTGGCGATGTTCTCATAGGTCCAGGTCGCGGGGTGGATGCCACGCTCGCGGGCGGCGTTCTCGGCCGGCAGGCCAAACGCGTCCCAGCCCATCGGATGCATGACCGAGAAGCCCCGCGCGCGCTTGTAGCGGGCGACCACATCGCCAAGGGTGTAGTTGCGGACGTGCCCCATGTGGATCTTGCCGCTGGGGTAAGGGAACATCTCCATGACGTAGTATTTCGGCTTGCCGTCGGTCGGCACGTCGGCCACGCGAAAGCAGCCATGGTCGGCCCAGGCCTGCTGCCATTTCGGTTCGGCGGCGGCGAAGTCGTAGCGTGGGCCTGGATCTGGCGTGGGCGTCGTCGTGTCGTTCATGACAGGGTGTATCGGGCGGGGCTGCGGAAAGGGCAAGTTTTTGCTGCCGCGACAGGCGCCTTAGAGCGGGTCTGCGACCGACAGGTGACGCAGCAGATCATCGGTGTCGCCGTTCATCACCTGGTCCAGCGTGAATGGATTTGCCGCCGGCCAGGGGCGCTTGATCTTCCCGCGCCGGTCGCCGGCCCGCAACTGCCTGATCGCATCGGCATACAACGCGCCAAGATCAATCCTGTGCCGCATGGACGGGCTGAAGCGGCGTTGCGCGTTCGTCTGCAGTGCGACGATTTCCGCATGCCAATGGTCGGCCGCTTTGCTGTTCGGCGATGCCTGGAGCTTCAGGATATGGACTATCACCAGGTTAAGGTAACTTTCGACCGAATGCAGTTCGGATCGTCCCACGTCCTCGATCTCCTCGGCGACGTTCCTCCAATCGACGTCGTTGACCCGCTCCCCCCGGCCGAGGCGGCGGAGTAGATCGGCCTGATGTTGCGACCAGGCGAGAACGTCACGATCGTAGAGACCATCCGGCATGAGCGAGATCATATGACAAACGAAGAGATGTTCATACCTCTTGATGCCCCGGTTCTCAGTCCAGTGCCCGGACGATTTGCTGCGCCAACACCACCATCAGCATCACAAGCCATGGCCGGTTCACAACACGGTCGACCAAATACGGTTCGCAGAGACCCACATCTTCGACCGCCTCGGCGACCTGGCTTCAATCAGCGTCGTTGATCGGCTGCCCACGCCCGAGGCGGCGAAGCAGATCGGCCAGGCCGCCCTCTGGCGCGAATCCGCCCTATGGGGCACGCCCTATGAGGCGCTCGTGGAGAACCGAAAGATCGTCGTCGAGTCGAACGTCTGCCCCGGCTTGAGTTCGGTCGTCGGGAAGTTGGGACGATTGGGCGAGTCGGGAAAATGCTGCGTCTCGAAGGTGAACGCGTCGGTCTGACGATAGATCGTGCCGGCCGATCCCGCGAACGCGCCGATGAGAAAGTTGCCGGTATAGAACTGTAGTCCCGGTTCGGTCGTCAGGCAGTCCAGCACCCGGCCGGAGCGCGGGTCCTCGGCACGTGCCACCAGGCGCGGCTGTTTGGTGATGCCGCCATCCAGGACCCAGTTGAAATCGTAGCCATGCGCGCGCAGCAGTTGTTCGTCCGCGACGCGGATCCGCGCGCCGATGGCGGTGGGCTTGCGAAAGTCGAGCGGCGTGCCGGCGACCGACGTCAATTCCCCTGTCGGGATCAGGTTCGGATCGATCGGGGTATAGCGGTCAGCGGCGATGCGGATGCGCTGATCTTCCACCGATCCGCTGCCGTTGCCGGCCAGGTTGAAGTAGGAGTGGTTGGTCAGGTTCAGCACGGTGTCCTTGTCGGTCGACGCCTGATAGTGGATCCGCAATTCGTTCGTCTCGGTCAGGGTATAGGTCACGTGCACGGTCAGCGTGCCGGGATAATTTTCCTCGCCATCATGGCTGACATAGGTCAGCGTCGCCGAGGCGGTTCGCCCATTTCCAGGGTTGGCCTGGACGTCCCAGACCTGCTTGTCGAAGCCTTTCGTGCCGCCATGCAAGGAGTTCGGCGGGTTGTTGATCGCCAGCTGGTAGGCTTTGCCGTCGAGTTCGAACCGGCCGTTGGCGATGCGATTGGCATAGCGGCCGATCAGCGCACCGAAATAGACCGGGTGCGTCTCGTAGCCCTGCAAGGTCTTGAAACCGAGCACGACGTCGGCGGTGTGGGCGTGTCGGTCGGGGACGTCGATCTCGGTGATGATCCCGCCATAGCTCATGAACTTCACCGTCATGCCATGTCGGTTGGTCATCGTGTAGAGATCGACCGGCTTGCCATCCTGGGTCGTGCCAAAGCCGGACCTGGAAATGGTTGCCGCCTTGGCCGAGCAGGCCCCGACGGCCATCGCCGCGCCGACAAGCAGCATTGTCCTGTAACGCATCCCGATCCTCCCGATTTTTCGTTGTCGACAAGTCTTATATCGCTCGACGCCTGTTTTGACCGGTATGCGTGCCGGGTCAGGGAACACGCGAGCGAGGGGCGGCGCGCGAAAAACGACTCCGATACCGGTCGGCGCAAGCGCCGATTGGTCTTAGTTATCAGCAACCGGTCGGCATATCATCCCGTCCATTCGGCGGCGCGAGGTTTGTTGATGCGCCTGTCGTTGACACTGGCCGCGGCATCGGTCCAGCGTTTCCGCCGACGATCAGAAGAACGCGCGACAAGCGCGTGAACGATATGGGAGGCTGCAGGATGACCGACCAGCGCGATGTCCCGAAGGTGGCAGACGCCTCAAGGATGCTGGACGCTCCAAGGGCGCTGGACGCACGTGGGGCGGCAGATGCTTCCCGCCGGACCCTGCTGCGCGGTGGGGCAGCGTCCGCCGCGGCCCTCGCGCTGCTCGCCAGGCCCGGCGCGGCCCGCGCGGCTGATCCGGCCATGCCCAGCCACCCGCGCTGGAAGCTGGTGTTCGTTAATCACGTCACCACCAACCCGTTCTTCGTGCCGACGCAGTACGGCATCGCCGACGCGTGCGCGCTGTACGGGTGCGATCACCAGTGGACCGGATCGGCGACCAGCGATGCGGCCGAGATGGTGAACGCCATGAACGCCGCGATCGCCGCCAAAGCCGCCGCCATAGCGGTGCCGATCGTCGATCCGAAAGCCTTCAACCGGCCGGTGGAACGCGCGCTGCAGGCCGGTATCCCGGTGTTCGCCTACAACGCCGATGCCCCGCCCGGCAGTGGCAACCGCCGGCTCGCCTATATCGGGCAGGATCTGTACAAATCCGGGCAGCAGATGGGGCAACGGATCGCCAGCCTGGTGGATGCCGGCCTGGTCGCCCTGATGATCGCGACCCCCGGGCAACTCAACCTGCAGCCCCGGCTGGATGGCGCGCAGCAGGCGATCAAGGCCTCGGGCAAGAAGATCGACGTTTCGATTGTCGCTACCGGCGCGACGGTGAACGAGGAGCTGTCGAAGATCAAAGCCTTCTACCTCGGCCACCAGGACGTAAAGGGCATGTTCGCCGTCGATGCCGGCAGCACACAGGGCGTGGCCGAGACGATGCGCGAATACAAGCTGCCCGCGAAAGGCGTGCATGCCGGCGGCTATGACCTGCTGCCGCGCACCCTGGAGCTGATCAAGCAGGGCTTCATGGATTTCACCCTGGACCAGCAGCCGTATCTGCAGGGCTACTACACCGTGGTCGAGATGGTAACCTTCCTCGCCTCCGGTGGGCTGGTGGGTCCGGCCGACATCAATACCGGGCTGAAATTCGTTACGGAAGATAACGTCGGTCCCTATCTGGACACCAAGACCCGTTACGAGGGCAACGCGACCGAAGCGCGGATCGTGCCCCGCTCCGGCCCGATCAAGGCCTGACGGATCGGCGATGCGATCGCTCGGCAGCTTCCTGCGCTGGCGCGAGGCCAGCATCCTGATCGTCGCATTGGTGCTGATCGGCTATTTCGAGAGCGCCAACCGCGACTTCCTGCTGAGCGGCCCCAGCCTGCAGAACCTGTCGCAGTTCATCGCACCCCCCGCGATCATCGCCTGCGGGGAAATCATGCTGATGATCGGCGGCGAGATCGACCTGTCGGCCGGCAGCGTGTTCGCGTTCGCGCCCTTCGTGATGCATTTCGCCGTGCAGGCGGGGATGCCGCTGATCGTGGCGGTGGTGTTGGCGTTGCTGGCCGCGGCCGTGGTCGGGCTGATCAACGGACTGATCACGCTGCGGCTGCGCGTGCCGTCCTTCGTGACCACGCTTGGCACGCTGTTCCTGTTGAACGGCTTCACCTTGACGATCTCGCATGGCAGTCCGGTCGATACCCCGGGCGACGACACCATCCTGGCCAGCCTGCTCGGCGCCTGGGGCTACAGCGAGATCATCTGGGCGCTGCTGATCGTGGCCGCGATGCACGTCGTTCTGCGCTGGACGCGGTGGGGCCTGCACACGATCGCCTCTGGCGGCAACCCGCTCGGTGCCAGCGAGGCGGGCATCGACGTGCGCCGCCTGAAGATCCGCAATTTCGTGCTGACCGCGACGCTGGCCGGCCTGACCGGGATCCTGGAGGCGTTCAGGATCGCCTCCACCGACCCGCAGGCGGGCGGCACCAACATCATGTTCCTGGCCGTCGCCGCCGGGGTGATCGGCGGCACGCCCCTCGCCGGTGGGTCCGGCACCATCATCGGCGGACTGATCGGCGCCGCGGTGCTGGGGATCCTGAGCGACGGCTTCACCTTGATCGGCATCAACGCCTTTACCTTCAACATTATCCTGGGCGCCGCCATCCTGCTGGCGATGATCGCCAACATCCATTTCGACCGCCTGGGGCGACGGGGCGCGCGATCATGACCGAGATGGACCGCCCCGACCTTGATCAGGCGGGCCGCGATCAGGCGGGCCGCGAGCGGGCGGACCAAAAGGGCGCGGCGTCGCCCGCCGGAACGTCCGCTACGCATGCCTTGCGCGCCGAAAATGTCGTCAAGCGGTTCGATGCGGTCATCGCGTTGAACGGCGTGTCCTTCCATCTGGCGCCCGGCGAGATCCTGGGCATCCTTGGCGATAACGGCGCCGGCAAATCGACCCTGATGAAGATCCTGACCGGGTTCGAGCAGCCCTCCTCCGGCCAGCTGTTCGTCAACGACCAGCCGACCCAGCTTCGCTCGGTCGACCACGCCCGGGCGCTGGGGATCGAGTGCGTCTACCAGGATCTCGCCCTGGCAGGCAGCTTGAGCATCTATCACAACATGTTCCTGAACCGCGAGATCCTCTATTCCGGTCCGTTGCGATTACTGAACAACCGCGCCATGCGCCGGCGCGCGGCGGAGTGCCTGGAGGAGATCGGCGTGCGGGTGCCCTCGGTCGATCTGGCGGTCGAGCGGCTTTCCGGGGGGCAGCGCCAGGCGATCGCGGTGGCGCGGGCGGTCAACGCGAACGCCCGAATCCTGCTGCTGGATGAGCCACTGGCGGCGATGGGCGCGCGCGAGGCGGGATTGATCATCGACCTGCTGTTGCGCCTGAAGGCGAAGGGCGACCTGTCGATCGTGATGATCATGCACAACTACGCGCAGACCCTGGATATCGCGGATCGGATCATGCTGATGCAGCACGGTCAGGTGACGTACGAAAATCAGGCGCGGGACAGCTCGGTGGAAGAGCTAATGGACATCGTTCGACGCGAGTATCGGGCTATGCGCACGGTCTGAGCGGGATAGCTGAACCGGCCTCACCGGGTGGCGTCGGGGTGCAAGCGATCTCATCCTGCCCGCCAACCGCCAGGCCGGGCGCACTTGACGCACTGAAGCCCCGGCTTCCCGAGACCCACTGGTAACAGCGACGAGACGGCGCGTGACGGCGGACGAACTTGTGCGTTGAGGCCGTCGCAGTCCCGAAAACCCTGGAGCCGGTCCCGATGTCGCAGCGCCTCAGCCCCCCTGACCATCGCAGGCGGGTGTTCCCGTCCCTGCTGCTGACCTCGGTTCTTGCATTGGCAGCGTGCGCGACCCCCCAGCAACGGGTCTCTACTCAGGAGGACCACCTGGCCGCCGCGGGCTTCGACGTCCGCCCCGCCAGCACACCCGAGCGCCAAGCGATGCTGAACCGCTTGCCGCCGCATCAATTCGTGCTGCGCAAGCATGGCGACGCGACGGACTACGTCTACGCGGACCCGCTGGTTTGCGATTGTCTCTATGTCGGCTCCCAGCAGGCCTACACCAACTATCAACGCTACCTCCAGGAGAAGGAAATCCTGAACCAGCAGGAGACGACCGCGCAACTATACTCCGACGGTGCGTGGAACTGGGGCGCCTGGGGCCCATGGGGACCGGGCTATGGGTTCGGCCCCGGTTTCGGCTGGTAGGGTCTGGCGCGGCGCCACCGTCGCCGGCGTCAGGGTTAAAGCGGGGACCGCGCCGCCGTGGGTCGGAAGCGATTCAGGAGCGTGTCCGTGTCGTCCTTCAGCAAATGATCCAGGGTAAACGGATTTTCATCGGGCCATTGGACGTTGGGATCGGTTTCCCGCAGTTGCGCCGCTGCCTCCGCATGCAGCGATCCGACATCGATCCGTTGCCTCATTGACGGGGCGAACCGACGGGCCGCATTGTTGCGAAATGCGGCGATCTCGCCGCGCCAGGGGGCGCGAGCCTGATGATCGGGCCACGCATGAAGCTTCAGGAGATGCACCAGGATCAGGTTCAGGAAGCTCTCGACCGAATGCAGCTCCGATAGACCCACGTCCTCGATCTCCTCGGCGACATGGGTCCAGTCCACGTCATTGACCCTCTCCCCGCGCCCCAGGCGGCGGAGTAGATCGGCCTGATGCTGCGACCAGGCCAGGACATCGCGCTCGTAGAGACCATCCGACATGAATTCAGATCTGTCGCAAAATGGCACAAGGCGCCAGCACGCTGGCGACAGGATGTGCGGCGGCCACGGCTAGACCCGCTGACCGCCGTCGATGTGAACCTCCGACCCGCTGATATACAGCGCCTGGTTCGAGCACAGGAAAAACAGCAGATCCGCCACTTCGGTCGATTTACCGAGCCGGCGCATGGGGATCTCGCGCTGCACGATCTCCTCGGTGCCGGGTGAGAGGATCGCGGTGTCGATCTCGCCGGGGGACACCGCGTTGACCCGCACCCCGTGGCGGCCGAGGTCGTTGGCCATCTCCCGTGTCAGCGCCGCCAGTCCCGCCTTCGACGTCGCATAGGCCGCGCTGGCATAGGGATGCACGCGGGAGCCGACGATCGACGTCATGTTGACGATGCTGCCCTTCGACTCGATCAGGTAGTCGGCCAGGCCCTGCGCCAGCAGGATGGCGGAAAAGAAGTTCACGTTAAAGATGTGCAGCCAGTCCTTGTAGGCCATCTCCAGGCTGGTGATCTTGCCGCCGTCGGCGTGCTTGGGCGAGACAGCGGCGTTGTTGATCAGCGCATCCAACCGGCCGCCGGCGATGCGCTTGATCTCCGGCAACGCGTCGCGGACCACGTTTACATCCGATAGATCGATCTGGATGTGGTTGCGCTCCCCTCCCGGCCAGGGACAGCGCGGATCGAAGGCGTGGCGAGAGATCGTCAGCACCCGCCAGCCTTCGCTGCTGAAGCGCTTGACGGTGGCATGGCCGATGCCCCGGCTGGCACCGGTCAGCAGCAGAACGGGTTGTTGACCAAGCGACATGATCCATATCCTTCGCGCTGCGTTAGACTATCATTGCCCAGGACAACGTCCGCAACAACGTCGCCCTCGCTCGACCCCGCGGCGGCGGCCCCGGCATCGGCCCCTGGGGCATCAACCCGCCATCAACCCTTCGGGGCATCAACCCCTGGGGGCATCAATCCAGCATCAACCCGTGGGGGCATCAAATAGACCAACAGCCGACAAAACGGGAGTATGTTCATGCCGCGCCGACAGGGTTGGGGTTTGCCGCCTTCCGCGCCCACCCGGCGTGGCCGCGGCGGCGGCACGCCGGGTTGTCCTTGCCGCGTCGGGCGATCCTATCAGATGATACCGCGCGTGTAGCACGCCAATCGGCCTGTCGAGAGACAACCGGCCGCCAGCATTGGGATGAGCCTTCATGTTGCCTGCTTTTGTGGTGCCCACCCTCGACCATGTCGTGGTCAACGCCCGCGACCGCCTTGATGATGTGGCGGATACCTACCGCCGCCTGGGCTTTAGCCTGACGCCGCGCGGCTATCACAGCCTTGGGTCGATGAACCACCTGGCGATGTTCGGCACCGACTATCTGGAGCTGATCGCCAGCAAACCCGGGGATGACAGCCGGCCGGAGATCATGGGCGCCCCATTCGGGCTCGACGGCCTGGTGTTCGGCACCGAGGACGCCACCGCCACCTATGAGGCGTTGCGGCGTAACGAGGTGCCGATCGACCCGCCGCAGCAGTTCTCCCGTCCGGTGGAGATCGATGGCGAGACACGCAGTGCGGCGTTTCGAACCACCCGGCTGCCGCGCACCAGCACGCCAGCGGGACGGCTGTATTTCTGCCAGCATCTGACGCGTGAGATGGTTTGGCGCGATGAATGGCGGCATCATGCCAACGGCGCGGTCGGCATCGCCCGTGCGGTGATCGCCGCCGAGGACCCGCGGCGGTTCGGCGACCTGCTTGCCCGCATGTTCGGCACCCACACGGTGCGCCCGACCGACGACGGCTGCGCGCTGATCCTGGCGTTGTCCCGCTTCGACGTGGTGACGCCCATGGCCCTGTGGGAGATGTTTGGCGGCGCCGCCCCCGACAGCCGGGGCCGGCGCGACTACATGGCGGCGCTGACCATACGCACCTTGTCGCTGGACGCGGTGGAAACCACGCTGGAGGCCGGCGGCATTCGTGGCTGGGACCGCATCGGCACCAGCGTGCTGGTCCCCGCGTCAGAGGCCTTCGGCGTGACGATCGAGTTCAGCGTCTGAGCCCGGCCGGCGCTCGCCTGGGACAGTAAGCCCGCCGGTCGACGCGGTAACCATTGATTCACGTTTTTCGGCCCATGCTGCGGCCGTGCCAGATACCGCGTTCCCGCTGATCGAGCCCCACCACGCCGCCACGTTCCAAAGCCGCGGCGTCGCCGTGCCGTTCACGACCCCGCTGCTGGCCGGGGCGCGCGTGCGGCGAGCCAGGCGCACCGCCGTCGAACTCGTTGTCATGAACCCGGCCGGAGCCCGCGGGGTCTATGTTGTGCACTGGGCCGGCGTGCGCGCATTCTGCCACCCCACGCTGCACGACACGATCCTGTTCCGCCGGTTCGCGGAACTTGCGATGATAAATCCCACCAGCATCCGCGACGCCGTCCTGGCGGTTGCGCTGGAAGGCCATGCGGGACACGAGGCGTTGGCATCCGCGCAGGCCGCCATTGCCCACGACAAGGCGCGGCAAGCCCTGGCCCACGCTGTGCTGCTGACGAAACTGGTCGAGCAGCTTGACCCCATGGCGCCGCGGCACGCGCCACCGGCACAGCCCACCGCCGACCTCGAACAGCGGGCCACCGCGGCCTTGCACCGGCTGGCCCCGTCGCTCGGTCGGCCGGCGACGGAACTGGCCGCGGCCCTGGATGCGATCGCCACCGTCTTCGCACCAATCGGTGTCGGCGCCGATGATCGTGACTCCCGCATTCCCCGGCTGCTCCTCGGCCTTGGGGACGCCTACGCGGACCTGTCGCACTGGCTGGATGCCGATACCGGCAACGATCTTGGCGGTCTTGGGCAGGCGATCCTGGCTGCGCTGCGGGCGGCGGGCGGCACCGGCGCGGCCATGCTGGCACTGACCAGAGCAGCCTTGAAGGACCCGACCGCATTGCTGAAGCGCTGGACCCACGATGAGAAGGCTGTGGGGGCGGCGGTCGCGCGGTGTGACTGGCTGCTGGACGGGTGGGAACGGGTCGGCCTGTTGTGGCTCTCGACCAGCGCCATGGTCTGGCGGCGAAATGCGCTGCTGGAGATGGCGGCACTGATACCGGCATTGCCGCGAGAGGTGATGCAATGGACAGACATCACCCTCCCGGTCGGGGCGATGGATCAATCCTGGCATGTCACCAGCCGCGAGGACGCCTGGCGGACCGGCGGCGCGGCGTATGCCCTGATCGCGCGCAATGAGAAGTTGATCGCCATGAGCACCTAGCGGCCGTGAGCGACAACAGCAGCATCATGACCGAGCAGCCAGACAGCGGCGTGGCCGAGATCCGCGCGTTGAACCAGGCGATCGTGGTCGCACCTGACCCGCAGATCCGGCGGATCGTCGCCACCGTGGACGCCCTGGCCGCGCGCGGACAGGCGGACCAGCTGATCGTGCCGCTGCGTCACCGGCTGGCGGCTTTGCAGCCGCCGCATCCGTTGCGGTTTCCCAGGCTGTTGTTGCATCCGCTGGATCCGCTAATCGTCCCGGTCGGACGCTGGCGGCGTGAGCAACAGGCGATCCCGCGCGCCGCGCTGCGGCCGATCGCGGAGCACGTGCGGCTGATGATGGGGTCGGACGCCGCCGCGATCGAGGCAGCGACCGCCGGGCACACCACCGCGGATATCGACCTGATCATCCGGCTGGGCCGGTCGCTGTGGCCGGCCGCGGCGAAAATTCTCGCCGGCCCGACGATCCCAAGGAGCTGGGGCGCGACGGATCTGGGCGATGACGCCTATCGACCGCTGGCCGATCTGATCGCGACCCTGCTGACCGAGGCCGTGGCGCTTGACGCGCTGTGCGCCGAAACCGCGGGCGGGATGCTGCCGCCGCCGGCGGAAAGCATTGAGGCGATGATGGACCGGGTGGCCCACGACAACCCGGCGGCCTTGCCGATGACGATCACGCTGCTGCTGAACCGGCTGCCGGATGCCGCCGATCTGCTGGCGGGACCGCAGGCGGGACCAGCCGGCGGCAAAGTTCATGCGGCGATGGATCAGGCCGCCGATCTGCTGCTTGGACAGCTTGATCGGCCCGCCGGCACCGAAACGCGTATCGCCACCGGATCGCTGGCCGAGGCCGGCGCCGCTGTCAGCCGCATGGTCATCCTGCTTGAGCACCTGCGGACAGCCAACCTCAAGCCACGGCGGCGCGAGCGTCTGCGCGCCGTGCGCCAGCGGCTGGAGGCAGGCTGCCGGACACGCTTCAGCTCCGGGCTACAGGACGAAGTGCTGGCGCCGCTGCGGGATCCGGACACCGAACTCGATCCGGCTGCCATCACTACCCTGGAAGCGGCGGCACGTGGGCTGCGGGTGCTGGAAACCGAGGCGCGGGTGATGGGCAGCGGCGCGAGCTACGATCTGCTGCTGGGCGACGCGACCGAGGTGATCAAACGTATCGCCCTGCGAGACCGGCTGTCGCTGGTGGACAAGCTTCGCCTGATCGAGATCCTCGGTGGATCCGACGCGGCGTTGGCGCTGCTAGATTACCCCGCATAATTTCCGACCTTTTTCCGGTTTGGGTTGACAAGATACAGCGGCGCAGGAACGCTGTTGCTCTCGTTCTTCATGTCCCGTTATGGATGGATGATGAATTTGCGTCCCAGCGTTCGCCGTTTGTGTTCAGCGATCATCCTGGCTGCAGCCGCCAACTTTTCCCCTTGGTCCGCACAACCGCTCCCGGCTTCCCCGCGGGTGTATCCGACAGGTGTAACGATCTACGATCCCGCGCGCACCTACAACAGCTTCATCTGCTTCAGCGCCCCGGATGGCCATACCCATGTCGTGGACATGGACGGCGACGAGGTTCATCAGTGGCCTTATGTCGGACTGCCAGGCAAGATCATCGACCCGGCGCTGACCGGCGGCCAGCGCGGGCATGTCCTGCTGCAACTTTCCGGCAACGGCGACAAGCGCGGTGGGATATTCGCCAACCGGACGGTGGGTGAACTGAATTGGGACGGCAAGAAACTGTGGGAATGGGGAAGCCAGGCGCCAGGTGGCTCTGCTCGGCAGAACCACGACTGGGCCCGCCTGCCGAACGGCGACACCCTGCTGCTGGTCACGATCCCCCATGCGGTTGCTGGTCTGGGCCCCAAGGAACTGGGCGATCAGGGCATCTACCAGGTTGACCATGCCGGCCGGATCGTCTGGAAGTGGGTGGCCGGCGAACACCTGAAGGAATTCGGCTTCTCGCCCGAGGGTCTTCGATACTTGCGCGAAAAGATCGCTCGAAATCCGGTTGAAAGCTGGGGCTACCTCGAGATCAACGATATGCAGGTTCTGGGTCCGAATCATTGGTATGATTCAGGGGACCAGCGCTTCAACCCGGACAACCTGATATTCGATTCCCGCAAGGGTAATTTCGTTGCTATCATAGAAAAGAAAACCGGCAAGATCGTGTGGCGCCTTGGTCCCGACTTTCCCGGCAGCGAATACAGCCAGGACCAGCGCATTCTGAACAAGCGGGTGCCGCGGCCGGTCGATCAGATCTCGGGCCAGCACAATGCCTATATCATACCGATGGGTTTGCCGGGCGCCGGTGATCTCTTGCTGTTCGACGACCAGGGTGGTGCGGGATTCCCTCCGGCCGCGCTGGGCATCTATGCCGGATCACGCATCCTGGAAATTGATCCGGTCAAGAAAGAAATTGTCTGGCAGTATACCGGTGAAAATTCCGGCCGGCCGGTCTGGAGCTTCTTCAGCTCCTTCGTCAGCAACGCACAGCGCCTGCCCAACGGGAACACGCTGATCGACGAAGGGATGGACGGGCGGTTTTTCCAGGTCACCCCCCAGGGCGAGATCGTCTGGGAGTACGTCCCGCCTTACCTTGGGAAAAAGCCGGTCGGCGGCAAGCCGTTCCTGGATAGTCTGGTATTCCGAGCGCAGGCCGTCCCGTATGACTGGGTTCCCGAAGGCACGCCGCACGCGGAAAAGCCGGTGACCGAGGTCGATGTTACCAAGTTCCATGTTCCTCAATAGCGGCAGGGCCTCAATAGCGGCGGGGCTTTGCGCGGCTGGCGGTCGATCGCGCCCTCGGCCCCGCGCAAACTGGCACCCAAGCGGGGTTGCCGTTTAACCCGGACGGAGGGCATACCGGCCGCCTGACGACCTCTGCCCGTATGGACTCCGATGCGCGCGCGGCCTACCCCGTCACCGGTCTTGCCGGCAGGAGGAAACACGCGTGGAGGAGGTCGATTGCGTCGTGGTGGGGGCCGGGGTCGTAGGCCTCGCGGTGGCACGCGCGCTGGCGTTGGCCGGGCGTGAGGTCATCATCCTGGAAGCAGCGGAGGACATCGGGACCGAGACGTCGTCACGCAACAGCGAGGTGATCCATGCCGGGATCTACTATCCGGCGACCAGTCTGATGGCGCGGTTCTGCGTCGCCGGACGGCGCCAGCTATACGCCTACTGCACCGAGAAGGGCGTGCCGTATCGCAACTGCGGCAAGCTGATCGTGGCGACCAACGCGCAGGAGGAGGGGTTGCTGTCCGGCATCAAGCAGCGGGCGGAGGCCAATGGCGTCGAGGGCATGCGGGTGCTGACCGCCGCCGAAGCGATCGCGCTGGAGCCCAACCTGGCCTGCACCAGCGCCTTGCTGTCGCCGGCCACCGGGATCATCGACAGCCACAACTATATGGTGGCGCTGCAAGGCGACGCCGAGAATGCCGGTGCGGTGCCGGTGTTCTTCAGCCCGGTGCTGGGTGGGCGGGTCGCTGGACGCGGCGTCGAGGTCGATGTAGGCGGCATCGACCCGATGACCGTGCGCTGCCGGCTGCTGATCAACGCTGCCGGCCTGCATGCACCGGGACTGGCGCGAAAGATCGCCGGCATGCCACCTGATCGTGTGCCCATCGCGTACTACGCCAAGGGCAACTACTTCACGCTGACTGGCCGGTCGCCGTTCTCGCGGCTGATCTATCCGGTGCCGGTGCCGGGCGGCCTGGGCGTGCATCTGACGGTCGATCTTGGCGGCCAGGCGCGGTTCGGGCCGGACGTCGAATGGATCGACCGGATCGACTACACCGTCGACCCGTCCCGCTCGGACAGCTTCTATGCGGCGGTGCGGAAGTACTGGCCGGGCCTGAAAGATGGCGGCCTGCAGCCAGGCTACGCCGGGATACGCCCGAAGACGGTGCCCAAGGGGGTCGCCGGGCAGGACTTTGTCGTGCAGGGACCACAGGCCCATGGCATCGCCGGGCTGATCAACCTGTTTGGCATCGAAAGCCCAGGTCTGACCGCGTCCCTCGCACTCGCGGATCACGTGCTGGAGGTGTCGCGGACGGAATCGTAGCGCCCTGCCCTCGACGCTCGTTGAACCGAACAGCGGACGCATGCGGTCGACAGGTCACGCGGAACCGAAAGTGCGTGTCCTGACCCCCCCCAGGTTCGCCTGCGATGACCAACCGCCGAATCCCGCCACCTCGACAAGTTCGTCTCGTTGCCTTATCGGACCTGGCAACAAACTTCTACCGATGCGGCAGTTCGACCAGCGAACCGACCGCGCGATCGTCTGAGGGTGAACCCGCCTCGGACGTGGATCGCCCTGGCGAACGATCGGGCTGAGAGTCCGATGGCTTCAGGCGGAAGTCACCAAGCTTGGGACCGCTCACCTGGAACACCGCGAAATCAAGGCCGATGCCGCCTGGACGGGTCACGGTTCCGATCCGCCGCACGTTGGTCCACATCCGGGGATCGGGTGGGCCGAGATGACGCGCATCGCGCACCAGCAGTCCAGACGTTCCGTCAATGGCCACGGCCGGCAGCCGCGTCAGCCTCCAGCGCTGATCGGTGCCGAGAACCGGGATCGCGGGCGGCATCCACCAGGCCAATTCACTGGCGAGGTCATACCCCTCAGCGGCGATAAACCCGGCCCCACGGCCGGTCCGCATTGCCTGCAGTTGCGCGGCCAGGGCGTTCCATCCGGCCAGCCGAATCGCCACCGGGTCAAGCCGCGGCGGCAACGGGATCAAGCCGATGGTGGCCTGCCCATAGGCCACGGCGGTGAAGGCGAAGCCCAGTGCGGACGCGCCGATCCACCACCGCGCGGGCACCGCCAGGCCGGCCGCCGCGACCGTCAGCGCCGGGTAGATGATCGCCGGCCAGTTGCCCTGCACCCGATCGCCGACCGCATGCTGCAGAAACACCAGGACCGGCGGCAGCGACAGCGCGGCGAGCAAGCTCCATCCCGCCTCATGCTGCCGCCACGACCGCCGCACCGCGGCCCACAGGCCAGCCATGCACAGGATCCAGACCAGCGGCGTTGCCAGCCCGATCTGGCTGCCCAGCAACTCGGCCAGGAACCCCAGCGCCCGGGCCGGCCGCCAGTCGTCCACGCGGCCGCCCTGCTTGACGAGGCCGACCCAGCCGTGCGCCGCGTTCCAGGCCAGCACCGGCGTGAACAGCGCCAGCCCGATGGCGCAGGCGGCCCAGGGTTGCCAGCGCCGCAGCCACGACCTCGCGGCGGGCAGCAGAAGGACCCACAGGCCGACGCCGACCCACAGCAACAGCGCGGTGTATTTGCTGTCGAGCGCCAGGCCGCCGAACAGCCCGGCAGCCAGCCACCAGCGACCGTGGCCGCCGGTGGCGATGCGTGACACCGCCCACAGCGTCGCTGTCCAGAAGAACAGCAGCGGCGAATCCGGGGTCATGATCACCGAACCGACGCCCAGCAGCAGCGAGGCGTTCAGCAACAGCACCGCGATGACACCCGCCCGGGTCCCAGGAAACAGCCGACGCGCGGTGTCGAACAGCATCCACGACGCAAGCGCCGCCGCCAGGGGTCCCAGCAGCCGCACGCCCAGCGCGGTTGGTCCGGCCAGGTCGGTCCCGGCGCGGATCCACAGCGCCACCATCGGCGGATGGTCCAGATAGCTCGGCGCCAGCGCCCGCGACCACACCCAGTAATAGGTCTCGTCCGGCGCCAGCGGCACGAACGCCGCCACCGCCAGCCGTATCATCGTCAGCGCCGCCACGAAGGCGGCCAGCCGGTTCACTGCACGCGCCCGTTCACCGCGAGCGCCCGTTCATCGGGAGCGCCAGACCAGCGTCGACGAGACGGCGTAGTTCCAGACCACGCCGATCATCGCGCCGATCCCGCCGGCGATCGTCCAGGTCGTGTGCCGCTCATACAGCATCTGGGCAATGCCGACATTGGCGATGCCGCCGACCCCGCACACCGCCATGAACAGCAGCAATCCGCGCCACAGCCTGCGCCCTTTCAGCTGCTGGTCGCGATAGGTGACGGCGTTGTTGAGCTGGAAATTGAACACCATCGCCACCAGCGTCGCCAGCGTCTGATCGGTTTCGAAGCCAAACATGGTGCCTTGGCGCAACGTGCCCAGCACCGCGAGATGGACCAGAATACCCAGCGCGCCCACCATCGCGAACGAGAAGAAGCGCAGCGGCAAAACCCCGCCCGATACCTTGTCCAGCAGCAGGCCGGCGAACTGAACCAGCACCAGCGCGTCCATCTTGCTCTCGCCGGCGGCACGTTCGCGGAACCGCGCCGGGACCTCCAGAACCCGCAGCGGCACCCTGCTGCTCAGCACCAGGTCCAGCAGGATCTTGAAGCCCTGCCCGTTCAGCCCGCGGGCGAGCGCCTCGAACAGCGGGCGAGGCAGCATGAAGAAGCCGCTCATCGGATCGGTCAGGCGCACCGGAAGGAACGCCTGCGCCAGCCAGATCCCGCTGTCCGACAACAGATGCCGCCAGCGGCTCGACAGGCCGGCACTGTCGCCGCCCTCGACATAGCGGCTGGCGACCGCGAGGTCGTACCCGCCGCCCCGCAGGGCGGCGAGCATCACCGGCAGGCGTGTCTCGTCGTGCTGCAGATCGCCGTCGATGACCGCGACATAGCTGGCCGAGGACGACAGCGCCCCCTCGATCACCGCCGAGGCGAGGCCACGGCGCCCGACCCGGCGGATGCAGCGCACCCGCGCGTCGGTCTGGGCGATGCGCCGCACCTCCTGCGCCGTGCCGTCCGGGCTGTTGTCGTCGACATAGATGACCTCCCAGGCAACCCCGGCGAGTGCGGCTTCAAGCTTGTCGATCATTGGCCGGACGTTCGGCCGCTCGTTGAAGCTGGGAACGATCACGCTGACCACCGGCACGCTGACCACCGGCACGCTGACCACCGGCACACCGGTCATCGGCCCACCGAGCACAGGGCCATCGATCACAGGCCCACCCAGCGCAGGCCCACCGACCGCAGGCCCATTGAGCACGGGCCCATCGCGCAAAGCTCCGGTGAGCGCAGGCACTCCCCCTCGCCGGTTGGCCGCGGACGGTTCGGCCTGGATCGTGCTGTCGGGCATCGGATTCCCATCAATCGCGCGAGCGCAACCGCCGAAATACAAGACGCGCACGACAGGTCAAGAGCGTCGTCGTAACGGCGGCCTGGAGTATCAGGCTCGGCCGATCGACCAACCCATCGGTTCGCGGTGGTCGCGGAAAGCATTTTCGGCATCTCAGGCGAACGGAACACCGGCCAGGCTGCGGCTGGTGCGGATCGTCTGCAGCGTCTGAACGCGGCTGACCGCGGGCGAACCGGTCAGCCGCTGGGTCAACTGGTTCTCATGCGCGGTGTCGCGCGCCACCAGCCTCAGCAGAAAGTCGCCACCGCCGCGGATCATATGGCACTCCCGCACCTCGGCCCAGCCGCCGACAAGTTGCTCGAAGCCCGACAGCACGAGCTCCTTCTGACTGTCCAGCCCGACGATGGCGAAGAAGGTGATCTCCCAGCCCAGTTTCTGCGGATCCGTGTCGGCGTGATAGCCGCGGATGACGCCTTCCTCCTCCAGCGCGCGGACCCGGCGCAGGCAGGGCGGCGCCGAGATACCGGCGCGCCTGGACAGATCGACATTGGTCATCCGCCCGTCCTCTTGCAGGGAGGCAAGGATGCGACGGTCGATCGCGTCCAACAGGACCGGCGTCTCTGAGCTGGGCGGCTTCATGCGTAATTATTGAACAGACGTTTCCGGAATATGCGCAAGTGGGCAATCTTATTGCGTGTGGCGCGACCCGCAAGCCGCAATACCAGCTTCTTCATCACGTTCCGCCGCCTATCCACAGGTTTCTGCCGGCGAAGTTAGGATTCATCACCACGCCTCTTCCAAGCGCCGCGCCATCCAGCCACCTTGTGCGCCATGAAGTCCCTCCTCCGCGGCCTCGCCGCTCTGCTGGCAGCGTGCGGTGTTCTTGTTCTGCTGCTCGTGGCATTGGCCGGCGGCGCGATCTGGCTGACGCTGCCAGGCACCCACCAGAGCGCCACCATCGCTGGCCTGTCCGGGCCGGTCGATGTCAGCGAAGATGCCGACTGGGTGCCGCGCATCCATGCCGGATCGGAGCAGGACGCGGCGACCGCGCTGGGTTTCCTGCATGCCCGCGACCGGATGTTCCAGATGGAGTTGATGCGCCGCGCGGCATCCGGCCGATTGTCCGAGATCGCCGGGCCGGCGACGCTGTCGATCGATCGGATGATGCGCACCCTGGGGCTGCGCCGACACGCGGTCGCCGATCTGGCCGCACTGCCGGCCGACACCCGAACAATGCTGGACGCGTATGCGCGCGGCGTGAACGCCTGGATCGATTTGAAGGGGCGCTTCGCCGCCCCCGAGTTCCTCGTGCTGGGCGCGCCGCGACCGTGGCAGGCGGTCGACAGCCTGCTGTGGGCGAAGACCATGGGGCTCTGGCTGTCGATGAACTGGCGGCAGGAACTGTCGCGCCAGCGCCTGGCGGGCCGGGTTCCGGCCGCGGTGCTGGATCAGCTATGGCCGCGCCAGCCGGACGTGCCGGCCCCTGACGCGATGAACCAGCCGTTGACCCGCTTCGCGCGGGCCGCCGCCCGGCTGGCCTCGGTGCTTCCGGCTTTCCCCGCACCGTTCACCCTGCCGCGATCGGCGTCCAACGAGTGGGCGGTCGATGGCCGGCACACCGCCACCGGCGCACCCCTGCTGGCGGGCGATCCGCATCTGGCGTTCAGCTTTCCCGGCATCTGGTATCTGGCGCGGATTGATCTGCCCGGACGGGCGCTGGCCGGTGCCACCGCCCCCGGCGTGCCATTCCTGGTGCTGGGGCATAACGGCAAAATCGCCTGGACCTTCACTACCACCGGTGCCGACACGCAGGACATCTTCATCGAGACGCCGGCCGGCCCCGGGAAATACCAGACGCCGGATGGCCCGAGGCCGTTCATCGTCCGCGAGGAGCGGATCAAGGTGCGCGATCAGCCGGATACCGTGCTGATGGTGCGGGAGACCCGGCATGGGCCGGTGATCAGCGATCTCGTCTCCCCCGACGGTCCGATCATGGCGGTCGCCATGGCCAACCTGCAGCCCGACGACACCGCCGCCGCCGGGTTGCTCGCGCTGAACCGGGCCGCGACCGTGCAACAGGCCGGGGCGGCGGCGGCGGCGATCACCTCGCCGGTGCAGAACCTGCTGGTGGCGGATGCGAAGACAATTGGTCTGTTCGTCACCGGACGGGTGCCGATCCGCCGATCCGGCGATGGCGCCGCACCGGTGCCGGGCGATGGTTCGCATGACTGGATCGGCTGGGCGACTGGTCTCCAGTTGCCGCACAGCGTGGCCCCCGCCAGCGGCCGGCTGGTCAATGCGAACGAGCCGGTGTGGCCGCCGGACTTCCCGGTGTTCATGGGGCGGGACACCTTCGACGACTGGCGGGCGATGCGGATCCGCCACATGCTCGACCGGTCAGACCGCCACACGCCAGCGGATTTCGCCGCCATGCAGACCGATGTTGTCGACCCGTTCGCCCGTCAGGTGCTGCCGGCGCTGCTGGCCGTCCCGGACGTGACCGGCGTATCGCGGACCGCGCTGCGGCTGTTGCGCGGCTGGGACGGATCGGCGGTGATGAACTCGCCCGCGCCGCTGATCTTCAACGCCTGGATGGATGCGTTCTACACCGCGGTGCTGCGGCACGCCGGCCTGACCGTCGGCCTCGGCGCACCGGTCTCGGACTTCGTGGCGTCGGTTTTGTCGCCCACCGGGGCGCCCACCGGGACCCCAAGCGGGGCGATCAGCGGGGCGATCAGCGGCAACCATTGGTGTGGCGGCGATTGCGCGCCGATGCTGCGGGATGCCCTGGCGGACGCGGTCAGGGATCTGAGCCGCCGCTTCGGCGATGACCCGGAGGCCTGGCGCTGGGGGACCGCGCATCAGGCGGTGTTCGCCCACCCGATCCTGCGCAACGTCCCGGTGCTGGGGTCGTTCAGCACGATAAGCCTGCCCAGCCCGGGCGATGACGACACGGTCGATCGCGGCGGCACGGGCGCCGCCCTGCAGTCGGTGCACGGAGCGTCGTACCGTGGCGTCTATGATCTGGCCGATCTTGACCGCAGCCTGTTCATCATCACACCGGGTCAATCGGGCAATCCGTTCAGCCCGCACGCAAGAGATTTTGCCCTGCGCTGGCGCGACGGTGCTACCATCACGCTCGGTCCACAGGCGGCCAGCATCACCGGAACGGTTCGACTGACACCATGAGCTTCGACAGCCCCCTTTCGACCGGCCACTTCCTGACCCACGGGGTCATGTCGCGCCGCTGCATCGGCTGGACCTTCGACCTCGTGCTGATCGCCGTGCTGGTCTGGGTGCTGTGGTGGGTGCTGGTGATGTTCGGACTGCTGACCCTGGGCCTTGGCTTCGGCGCCCTGAGCATCCTGCCGCTGGTGCCGTTCTGCTACAATTTCGTTTCGCTTCTGGGGGCATCCAGCGCCACCCCCGGGCAGCAGATGATGGGTCTGACGGTGCGGCGCGATTTCGACCTCGGCCCGCCGACCGGCCTGCAGGCGGCGGGCTCGGTGCTGGTGTTCTATCTGACGATCGCGACCAGCGGCCTGTTGCTGCTGGTCGCGCTGTTCACCACGCGCCACCGCACCCTACACGACCTTGTGAGCGGACTGGTGGTGGTGCGTGTCGGGGCGATGCGAACGTTGACCGAACCGGGCGGACGCTGGAACATGCACGGCGGAGCGTCCGCCCCATGACCCTGTATAAACCGCCGCGCCGGCCGCAGTTCTTCTATACCACCGCCCCGCTTCCGTGCCCCTACCTGGCCGGCCGTACCGAACGCAAGGTGGTGACCGAGATCGTCGGACCCGAGGCCGAGGCGCTGCACGACCGGCTGTCGCGGGCCGGCTTCCGCCGCAGCCATAACATCGCCTATGCCCCGGTGTGTCCGTCCTGCCAGGCCTGCGTGCCAATCCGGATTCCGGTGGATATGTTCCAGCCGAACCGGACGCTGCGCCGGATCATCAAGGCCAATGCGTCCGTCGATGGGTATCGGGTACCGGCCCGTGCCACCGCCGAACAGTTCCAGTTGTTCCAGCGCTACCAGCAGGCGCGTCACGGCGACGGCGACATGGCCAGCATGAGTTTCTACGACTACCGAGCGATGGTCGAGGACACGCCGATCGAAACCTTCATCATCGAGTTTCGTGATGAGCAGGACCGCCTGATCAGCGCCTGCCTCGCCGACAAGCTGGGCGATGGGGTCTCGGCGGTCTACAGCTTCTTCGCCTCCGGGATGGAGAAGCGCTCGCTGGGGACCTTCGCGGTGCTGTGGTTGATCGAGCGGGCGCGCACGCTGGGACTGCCTTATGTCTATCTCGGCTACTGGGTGCCGGAGAGCCGAAAGATGGCGTACAAGGCAAGGTTCCGGCCCAGCGAGGTGCTGGTCAACGGGACGTGGCGGGTGCTGACCGAAGCGGAAATCACCGGCGAGACGGCGGCGGATGTGGAAATGGTTTCGGAACCTGCCGATTGAGCGGCGCCCGGCCGGCATCGGCGGCGCGGTTGAAGCGCGATCGTCGGCGGTTGAACCAGCCTTGGACGCCGATCGCCCGCTCCAACGGCGGGATTTAGAGCGTGGCCCATCGCGGCCCGCGGTAAAACTCCGCCGCGCGATTACATAACGATTCTGAAACGGGAACTCATGGCCGAACCCAGTTGGCTGCTGTGGGCGCGTGAAATCCAGGCCACGGCGCAGACCGGGCTGGCGTTCAGCAAGGACCCCTACGACCGCGAGCGCTTCGCCGCCCTGCTGCGGCTGTCGGCGCGGATCATGGCCGAACATTCCGGTGCGACCACGGAACGGATCGAGGCCCTGTTCGCGGCGGAACGCGGGTACGCCACGCCGAAGGTGGGGGTGCGGGGGGCCGTATTCGATGCCGCGGGACGTATCCTGATGGTGCGCGAGGCGGTCGATGAACACCGCTGGACGCTGCCCGGCGGATGGGCGGACGTGAACCAGACGCCGGCGCAGTCGGTGGTGCGGGAGGTGTTCGAGGAATCCGGTTACAGGGTGCGCGCGGTCAAACTGGCGGCGGTTTGGGACCGGGCGGCGCAGGCACAGCCGCTGGAGGCGTTCTCTGTCGTGCGGATGTTCTTCATCTGCGCGCTGCAGGGTGGATCGCCCACCACCAGCCTGGAGACCAGCGAGATCGGCTGGTTCCCGCAGGCCGATGTGCCGGCCGATCTGTCGCTGCGGAGAACATTACCACATCATATCGACAGGATGTTCGCGCACCGCCAGGACCCGATGTTGCCGACCGAATTTGACTGATACCCTGCGTGGACGGCCCGCGCTCTGCTAAAACAGCAGTCCCTTCTTGAGCAGCCCGTGGACGCCTTTTTCCCCGTTCACCGTCTGGGTGACGTGAAAATCCACCGCCAGCGAGCAGAACTGGTAAGCCTCCTGCCGCGACAGGTTGGAACGGCTGGTGATAAAGCCGATCATCTGGCGCAACGCGGTCTTCATCGCGACGTCAAGGTCCTCGTGCATGCCCATCGAGATGAAATGGCTGGCGGATTCAGCCCGCGGGTAGCGCAGCAGCGGGTCCCGCACGCCGCCGCCCTTATGCAGCGTCAGGGTGAACGTTCCGGTCAGGCAGATTTCCAGGGCGTTGATGCAAACCTCGCCATCGCCCTGGACGCCGTGTCCGTCGCCGGCTGAAAACAGCGCGCCAGGCGCCCAGACCGGCAGGAACAAGGTCGAGCCCTCACCGATTTCCTTGTTGTCCAGGTTGCCGCCGTGTTCGCGCGGTTGAACCGTGGAAATCGCGCCATACGCAGGCGGCGGCGCCACCCCCATCACGCCAAAGAACGGCGCCAGGCTCAGCTCGGTTCCCCAGGGCATGCGGCAGGTCTTGCGCGCGCGGTCCACCGGGATGTGCGACAGAAACTTCTCGGGGAAATCCTCCGGGATCGTTCCGGCAAGCGGACGGAAGCCGCAATAGCCCCAGTCGCAGCTCAGCTCGATCCTGTCGATATGGACTTCCAGCATGTCGCCCGGTTCGGCCCCTGCGACCGCCACCGGGCCGGTGATCAGATGACCCGGCGCGCGCGGGATGTTGGCGGCGTGGATCGCTGCCAGAGCCGGCGGGATCGTCATCCCGGCTCCGACCGGAGGCATCACCTCCGGTCCGCCGGAGACGCATTCCAGGATCACAGTGTCACCCGACTCGACCGTGATCAGCGGCGGAAACGTGGCGTCGAAAACGCCCCAGCGCACGGTTTCCGGTGTTGATGCGACGCTATGCGTGGTCATTCGGCGGTCCCCTTCCGATGCGGCGATCAACCCAATGCCACCACATCGGTAGAGGCGGCACAACCGGGCGAAGCACCTAGCACCTTGGCCAACCGTGGTTCGATCGCGCATCCGCTGGCGTCGCTATCGCGCGGGCGGTCCGCGGGCTGCCGGCCACGCTGCTGCCCGATCGCTCAGGGCGTTGCTTAATCGGGCGGCCTTATCGGCGTGCTGACGGACTGATCGCCGATGCTGCCCCGACGAAGCGCTGCCAGCTCCAGCCCGGCTGACGGCCGACCAATCGGCGCCGAAAACCCCTGAGCCGCCTTGAGTTCGGCGTTGATCGCGGCGGCAAGCTCGGGATTGGCACGCCTGATCTGGCCGGCCCGCAGGGTCGCCCCCAGATGCGCGGACGGACGGATCTCCCACGCCTCCAGGAACAACAGATCCGCTTCGACAACAGAATTGTTCACACCTTGCAGTGCGCGTCGCACCGCCAGCGTGAAGGGCGGCTTCGGCATGGGATCAACAGTCATCATCGGCCGTTTCCTAGGCAGTCTTGACGCTGCTCGCTCGTGTTCCTAGCAGGGACGAAGCGGAAATCACAAGCCCAAACAACGCCGCATCACTTGGGTATCGCCGCCCCAGGCCACCATCACGTCCGCATGACAAGCCGGTGAATTAAATTCTGTAAAGTTATCAGTATCGATACAGGTCGTGTTTGAAGGGTCCGCTCTCGGGAAGACCCAAATAGGTGGCCTGCTTGACTGACAATTTCGTGAGCTTGGCGCCGACCTTGGCCAAATGAAAGCCGGCGACCTTCTCGTCCAGGTGCTTTGGTAAGGTGTAGACCGTGGTGCAGCCGTATTGGCCCTTCGGCGCGGTGAATAGCTCGATCTGCGCCAGCACCTGGTTGCTGAAGCTCGCGCTCATCACGAAGCTGGGGTGGCCGGTTGCGTTGCCCAGGTTGACCAGGCGCCCTTCGGACAGCACGATCAACCGCTTGCCGTCGGGAAAGACGACCTCATCGACCTGCGGCTTGACGTTTTCCCACTTGTAGTTGCGCAACGCGTCGATCTGGATTTCCGAGTCAAAGTGGCCGATGTTGCAGACGATCGCCCGGTGCTTCATGGCGCGCATGTGATCGAGCGTGATCACGTCGATGTTTCCGGTCGCGGTGACGAAGATGTCGCCCGATGGCGCGGCATCGTCCATCGTGACAACCTGGTAACCTTCCATCGCCGCCTGCAACGCACAGATCGGGTCGATCTCGGTCACCATGACCCGGCAGCCGGCATTGCGCAGCGACGCGGCGGATCCCTTGCCGACATCGCCGAAACCATTCACCACGGCGACCTTGCCGGCCATCATGACGTCGGTGCCGCGGCGGATGCCATCCACCAGCGATTCACGGACGCCATACAGGTTGTCGAACTTCGACTTGGTGACGCTGTCGTTGACGTTGATTGCCGGCGTCAGCAGCGTGCCGGCCTTCGCCATGTCCCACAGCCGATGCACGCCGGTCGTGGTCTCCTCGGAGATGCCGCGCACGTCGGCCAGCATTTCCGGATGCTTCTGATGCATCAGCGCCGTCAGGTCGCCGCCATCGTCCAGAATCATGTTCGGCGCCCACGGATCGCCGTTGCGTTGCGCCGGGCCGCGCACCGTCTGATCGATACACCACCAGAACTCTTCCTCGCTCAGCCCCTTCCAGGCGAACACCGGCGTGCCCGCTGCGGCCACCGCGGCGGCGGCATGATCCTGGGTGGAGAAGATATTGCACGACGACCAGCGGACCGTGGCGCCCAGGGCGGTCAATGTCTCGATCAGCACCGCCGTCTGAATGGTCATGTGCAGGCAGCCGGCGATGCGTGCGCCGGCCAGCGGTTTGGACGCGGCAAACTCCTGGCGGATCGCCATCAGGCCGGGCATCTCGTCCTCGGCCATGCTGATCTCCTTGCGCCCCCATGGCGCGAGGGAAAGGTCCCTGACCTTGAAATCCTGGATCGCCGTGTCGGCCATGATGGAAGCTCCTGCTTTCAGCGCGGCGCTATATAAAGATATCTGCATGTTTGCAAGCAGAGTCGGCCGTCCGGGGCCATCCGGATCGGCCATCAGCTCAGCCCGCCGCTCAGACCGGGATGAACTTCACCCGACGGCCGTCCACCCCCAGGGCCACACGGCCCTGCTTCAACAGCAGCGCGTCATCGCCGAAAACCTCGCGCCGCCAGCCGTGCAGTGCCGGGATGGCGGGATCGTCCTCCAGCGCGAGCCGGTCGATATCCTCCGAACTCGCGACCAGCCGCGCGGCCACGTTGTGCCGTTCGGATTTCGCCGCCAGCAGCACCTTGAGCAGCGAGACCAGCGCCGCGGACGGGCGCATCTTGTCACGCTGCGCCGGTGCGGGCGGCAGGTCGGTATCGGGAACACGACGCGCCCCGGCCAGGATCTCCAGCAGCGCGGCGCCGGAGCGCCCTTCGGCGAAGCCGCGGCTGATCCCACGCACCCGAGCCAATGCCTCGGCGGTGGTCGGCGCGGTAGCGGCGATCTGCAGCAACGCCTCGTCCTTGATCAGCCGCGGGCGTGGAATGTTGACCCGCTGCGCCTCCTTCTCCCGCCAGGCAGCCACTTCCTTCAGGATGTACAGCAAGCGCCGGTTGTTGGTCCGCGGACGCAGCCGCTCCCATGCGGTTTGCGGATCGGCACGATATGTGTCCGCGTTGTTGAGGATCGCCATCTCCTCGGCCACCCAGCTCAGGCGATCGTCGTGTTCCAGTCGCTGGCTGAGGCGCACATACACCTCGCGCAGGTGGGTGACGTCGGCCGCGGCATAGGCGATCTGAGCGCTGGACAGCGGGCGCGCCGACCAGTCGCTGAAGCGATGCGCCTTGTCGATGCTGCCGCCGGTCAGGTTGGCCACCAGCGCGTCGTAACCCACCTGATCGCCAAAGCCGGCAACCATCGCGGCGACCTGCGTGTCGAACATCGGGCGCGGCACCTGGCCGAAGCGAAACACAAAGATCTCGATGTCCTGGCGCGCGGCATGGAACACTTTCATCACCGCCTCATCGGCGAACAGGCCACTCAGCGGGGAAAGGTCGATGCCGTCGGCCTCGGCGTCGATCACCGCGACTTCGGTTTCCCCGGCGATCTGCACCAGGCACAGATCCGGCCAGTAGGTGCGTTCGCGCATGAACTCGGTGTCGACCGTGATGAACGTTTCGTTGCGCATACGCTGGCAGAATGCGCCCAACGCATCGCTGGTGGTGATCAAGGCGGGCAGCGGAAAGTCGGAGCGTGGAGGTCTTGCCATCCGGCGGTTGTACACGCGCGCGTGCGAAAGGCCAAAAGCCGCCGCTTCACCCGCCTGGGAGCCGCTGGCCCCCCGGTCAGCCGCGCCCGGCCGGCGGCGGTTTCAGCCACGAGCCGGCGGCCGAACCGCATTGGACAATCCCGGCACGCCATGCCAGGAAGGCCTCGGATAACCCCCGAGGAAACAATGTCCCTGACCAGACGCACCGCGCTGCTGACTTCGGCTGGAGCGCTGGCAGCACCATCCATCATCCGTTCCGCCGCGGCGGCCGAACCAATCCGCTTCGGCTGGCTGGTCGCGCTGACCGGCGCGAACTCCGCGCCTGGCATTGGCTACAATCGCGGCGTGACCTGGGCCGCCGAACAGATCAACGCCAGCGGCGGCATCAAGGGACGCAAGATCGAGGTCATCACCCGGGACACCCAGGGCGATCCCACCAAAGCGGTCAACGCCGCTGTTGAACTCGCGTCCCGTGACAAGGTGAACGCGGTGTTCGGGCCGACCAATTCCGGTGAGGCTTTGGCGACAACGCCGATCCTGTCGCGCTTCAAGGTGCCAAACCTTCAGCAGGGCGTGCTCGACCGCTTGATCGATCCGCAAAAATATCCGCACGCGTTCCGCAACGCGGCCACCAACACGCAGTGGGATACCGCCAACCGCGACTACTGCATGAACGTCCTGAAAGCGAAAACCGTCGCCGTGCTCGGCGACAACACCGGCTACGGCACCACGGCCGTCGCCGCCTCGGTGGACGCTTACCAGAAGGCCGGCGTGAAGGTGGCCTATCATGCGGTGATCGACGCCAACGCGCAGGACCTTGCCCCGGACCTGCTGCGCGCACGCAACGCCGGCGCCGAGGTCGTGACGGTGTGGAGTGACAGCACCGGCCTGGATGCGCGGATGATGAACGCGCGGGCCCGGATCGGCTGGGACGTGGTATTCGCGGGTCATCCGGCCATGGGTTCGGGCGATGTCGCGCATCTGCTCGATAAGCCGTCGAACTGGGACAAGGTCTATATCGTCGGCTACCGTCCCTGCAGCTTCGACGCCAACAGCAAGCTGCCTCCGCGCACCCAGGCATTCGTCGACAGCGTGAACGGCAAGATCCCGCTGGCCGATACGTCGCTGTGGTGGGTGGTTGCCGCCGTCGACGCCGTCCACCTGGTCACCGAAGCGGTCGAGAAGACCGGATCGAGCAGTGCCGACGCCATCACTGGATACTGGAACAGCCTGAAGGACTGGCCCGGCCTGTTCGGCCGCTATACGTTCTCCCCCACCCAGCACAACGGCTATCCGACCCAGGATGTGGTGATGTCGGCTGCCAATTCGGAACACAACGGCGCCTTCGCGCTGGCGCCCGGCTACACCTGAGGTCATGGCATGTCCTTTCTTATAAGGAACATTATTCACGCGGCAAGGTGAAGGCCTGCGCGGCTTGCGGGCTTATTCCGCGCCGCGATAATCTGCCGCGCGTCTACACGATCCAAATACAAACGAATAAGGGAAGGATACCGATGACCATCACCCGTCGCCGCGTGCTGGCCGGCTCAGCCGCCGGTGCGGCCGCGCTGTCCGGCAGCCTTGCCCGCCCGGCCATCGCCGCCTCTGAACCGATCCGCATCGGCTACCTTCCCGCGCTCACCGGCGCCAGTTCATCCACCGGCATCGCCGGCAATCGCGGAACCGTCCTCGCCGTCAACGAGATCAACGCCGCCGGCGGTGTGAATGGCCGCAAACTGGAACTGATCGTGCGTGACACGCAAAGCGATCCCACCAAGGCGGTTGACGCCGCGGCCGAACTGACCCGCAAGCAGCATGTGCAGGTGATTTCGGGTCCGCTCAACTCCGGTGAGGCGTTGGCCGCGACGCCGCTGATCGCCCGGATTGACGTGCCGCAGCTCGATCCGTGCTGGGTCGATGCGCTGATCGACGTGAAGAAATACCCGCTCGCGTTCCGCAACGCTCCCGACAACCAACAGATCGGCGCTGCCACCGGTCATTACGTGATGGATGTGCTCAAGCTGAAGCAGGTGGCGGTGATCGGCGACACCACCGGCTACGGCACGGCCTCGGTCAATACCTACGTGCCGATGCTGAAGGGACGTGGCGCGGACATCGTGTATAGCGGCAACACTGACGCCAGCAATCCGGACCTGAAGCCGGAGCTGCTGCGGATGCGCAGCGCTGGCGCGCAGGTCATCATGCCCTGGAGTGTCAATGCCGGGTTCCTCTCCCGGATCATCAACACCCGCGGCGAGATGGGCTGGGATGTGCCGATCGTCGGCCAGACCACGCTCGGCTCCGGTCAGACCAAGGCCCTGCTGGAGAAAGTCGCATACTGGGACAAGGTGTACGCGAACAATTTCCGGCCGTGCTGTTACGATTCCGCCGGCAAGCTGCCGGACCGGACGGCCGCTTTCGTCGACCGGCTGCGCAGCGCGAAGATCGCGATGGGCGACACCCTGCTGTGGTGGATCGCGTCCGGCTACGACACGCCGCACCTGATCGCCGACGCGGTGAAGCACGCCGGCAGCGAGCCGAAACAGATCGCCGGCTACCTGAACACCCTGAAGTCATGGCCGGGCGTCTACGGCGACCTGACGTTCACGCCGCGGCAACATAACGGTTATCCGGACGATGAGGTGGTGATGTGCCAGGCGAACTCGTTCCGCGAAGGGGCTTTCAGACTGGCGCCCGGCTACGGCATCTAGGCGATGATCGAGTCGATCATCGCCTATGGCCTGGCCATGGGCGCGGTGTACTCATTGATCGGCATCACCTATAACGTGATGTTCTCGGCCTCACGGGTGTTCAGCTTCACCGCCGGCGCGCTTGGCATGCTGGGCGGCGTGTTCGGGGCCTTGTTCATCAACCGGCTTGGAATGCCGGTGATCGTCGGGCTGGCCGCCACCCTGGCAGCCGGCGCGGTGGTCGGCGTCGTCACCGAGATCGTCGCCGTGCGGCCGGTTCTGGCCAACCTGGAACAGCATCTCTACGTGCTGTCCACGCTCGCCTTCGCGCTGATGATCCAGCAGTTCACCGCGATCGAATGGAGCACCGAACCGCAGCCCTTCCCGCGCCTGCTGCCGTTTGGCCGCGGCGTGTTCGACCAGCAGTTCTGGCTTCCCGTGCTGGCCTGCGCGGTGACGGTCGTCGGGCTGGAGCTGCTTTATCGCCGCACCATGATCGGCCGCGCGTTCCTGGCCATCGCCGAAGACAATTTCGCCGCGCGTGCACTTGGCTTGCCCGAACGCACCCTGAGAATGGCGAGCTACGCGCTGGCGGGCATGATTGGGGCCTTGGCGGGTTTCGCCGGTGGCGAGGTCCTGCTCGCCTTTTTCGCCAACGAGCCAATGCTGAACTTCTACGGGTTCGTGCCCGTCGCACTTGGCGGCATGGGCAACAACCGCGGGACCGTCATCGGCGGCTTCGCGCTGGGGTTATTCCAGCAGGCCGCGAACTTCCTGGTCGGCGGCGTCTTCGCCTCGGTCGCCGTGTTCGTGATGTTCATCCTTGTCCTGTTGGCGCGCCCCGAGGGCCTCGCCGGCGCCACCGCGGCCCGCCGGGTATGATGCCCCCCGGTATGACGCCCCCGAGTATGACGCCCCCGAGTATGACGCCCCCGAGTATGACGACGGGCGCGGAGGCAGGGTCGCTGGCACCGGTTCGCTCGCGTTCGGCGATGGCGATGATGGAGACCGCGGCACCGTTCGCGGTGCTGGCCGTCCTGGGCGCCTGCCTGCCGCTGTTTGGCGGAGACTATTGGGGGGTCATCGCGACGCGCGCCTGCGTGTACTGGATCCTGGTCTCCGGGCTCAATCTCGTGGTTGGCTTCGCGGGCCAGATCGCCATCGGCTGGGTGGCGCTGCTCACCATCGGGGCCTATGCCACCAGCGTGTTGTCTGCCGGCACCGTCACGCCGGCGCTGTCGCCCTATATCGCGCTGGCGATCGCCGCGGCGATCGGTGCGGTGTGCGGCGCGATCGTCGGCCTTCCGGCGCTGCGGCTGCGCACCTTCTATTTCGCGATGACCACCCTGGGCTTCGCCACCATCGCGACGCAGGTCGCGCTGGCCTGGCAGAGCGTGACCGGTGGCGGCGTCGGGGTCGCCGGACCGATCTTTCCGGGGCCGTTTTCCAGCCAATGGGGGTTTTACTATTTCTGCCTCGGCCTGGCGGCGATCTTCACCTGGATGACCGTCAACCTCGCCGCCAGCCGCTATGGCCGCGCGCTGGTGGCGGTTCGCGACGCCGAGGTCGCGGCCGAGGCCACCGGCATCTCGAAGCCGCGGCTGCTGGTCATGGTTTTTCTGTTCAGCGGCGCCGTCGCCGCGGTCGCCGGCGGCTTGTTCGCCTCGCTGCAGACGTACATCACCCCCGACGCGTTCACCTTCGACCTGTCGGTGCTGTTCTTCATCGCCATTCTGATCGGCGGACGCGGCTCGATCCTGGGTCCGCTGCTCGGCACCATCATCCTGACCGTGCTGCCGGAATTCGCCGCCCCGCTGGTGGCGTGGTCGACCTTCCTTTACGCGGTGCTGCTGCTCGTCATCGTGCTGGCGATGCCCGGCGGGATCGCCAACCTGCTCGACTACCGCAACCGCCGCCCGCTGGCCAGCAACCGCGAGATCGTCCCGCGTCCGGACCTGCTGCCCAGGGTGCTGGGTCATCGCGCGGACAGCGGCACGCTGACACTCGACGGGCTGGCGGTGCGGTTTGGCGGGGTGCTGGCGATCGACGGACTGAGCCTCGACATTCTGCCCGGCCAGGTGCACGGGCTGATCGGCCCGAACGGCAGCGGCAAGACCACGACGCTGAACGTCATCTCGGGCTACTATGCGCCGCAGCAGGGCAGCGTCCGGCTGAATGGCCAGCCGTTGCCGCCACAGTCGCCGCATCTGCGGGCAAGCCGGCGGATCGCGCGGACGTTCCAGACCCCGCGGGTGGTCGGGGCGGCATCGGTGCTGCAGAACGTCATGATCGGCGGCACGATCGACGGTCGCGGCAGCTTCGTCGAGGCGCTGCTCGCGCTGCCCCGGCACTGGCGGGACGAAGCGATGCTGCGTTCGGCGGCGATGGCGGCGCTCGCGGTCGTCGGGCTGGAGCAGCTTGCCGCGGTACGGGCCGATCGGCTGCAGCACAGCGAACTGCGCTTTATCGAAATCGCCCGAGCGCTGGTGCTGCGCCCGGCCTTCCTGCTGCTCGACGAGCCCGCGGCCGGTCTGTCGCCGGAGGAGATCAAGCGGCTGGGCGGCCTGATCGTGGCGGTCAGCCGCCAGGGCACCGGCGTGCTGTTGGTGGAGCACCATGCCGACCTGATCTTCGACATCTGCGACCAGGTGACGGTGCTGAACCTCGGCAAGGTGCTGGCAGGCGGGACACCGGAAGAAATCCGCTCGCACAGGGAGGTCGTCAGTGCCTATCTCGGCACCTGAGCCGCTGCTCCAGGTCACCGACCTGTCCGCCGGCTACGGCAAGGTGCAGGTGCTGCGCGGAGTTGACCTGACGATCGGCGCGGGCGAGGCGATCGCCCTGCTGGGTCCGAACGGCGCCGGCAAGACCACCCTGCTGCGCGCTATCTCCGGGCTGATGCCGTGGTCGGGCAGCATCCGCTTCGCCGGCATCGATCTCGTCGGATCGGGTCCGCGCGATGTCGTCAAGGCCGGGATCGCGCACGTGATCGAAGGACATCGGGTGTTCGCCCATCTGACCGTGTCGGACAATCTGCTGCTGGCGGGGTATGGCATGCCGCGCGGCGAACGCAGCGTGCGGATCGAGGAAGCGCTTGCCATGTTCCCGGAGCTTGTCCCGCGACGACAGGGGCCGGCCGGTGCGCTGTCGGGGGGTCAGCAGCAAATGCTGGCCGTGGCTCAGGGACTGGTGCGCCGACCACGGCTGCTGATGCTGGACGAGCCGTCCGCCGGCCTGTCGCCGGTGCTGGTGGACCGGGTGCTCGCGGTCGCACGTCAGTTGTGTAAGGGCGGCACCTCGGTGCTGCTGGTCGAGCAATTGGTGGAAAAGGCGCTGACCCTGGTGGACCGGGTCTATGCCCTTGCCCGCGGCACGATCGTGCTGCATGCGCGGGCCGATGAGACGGATCTGCCGCGCCAACTGGAGCAGGCGTATTTCGGCAAGGACGCGACCGCCCCGCTGGCGTAGTAGAAGCGCCTACATCGGCCCTTCAACTGAAAGCAGCCCGCTCCGCACGCCAAGGTCAGCGCCGGTCGATGCTGGTCGCCGCAGGCGCGATACGGGTAGTGTCTCAGTTTGAATGAGGTCCACGCGGCGGTTCTCGCGGAAAGCGCTGTCACATGATAGCATCCGACCATGGCGTACGATCAAAAACTACCAGGCTGCTTCGGCGAACGAGACTTGTTTTTTGCGGGTCACCCGCTGGATCAACGCAGAGCATTTGAGTGGCTGACGGATCTTCGTTCGCGGGAGGTCTTATGGGCTGAGGCCAAGGAGCAGATTGAAGAATTTCTTCGATCTAAGGGCGCGGGTAATCAGTTCATTGGCAAGCAGGTAGATTGCGCCCGGAAGATGTTGGCTCCTTGGCTTCCTGGACCATGAGACGACGAATAGCATGACCCGCCCCCCGAACGCCCTCGTGACCCGACCAGCTTGCTAAACTGCTGACTGTCGACATGGCGTCGGGGGGATATCGAGGACGATCAGCCCGAGCCATTGACTCCGGCTCACGAGTTTGCTCGGTCGAGCGGCCAAGCCCGCGCTGATGCTTTGACACCGGAGCAGCGGGAGGAGATTGCTTGGAGGACAGCGGCAAAGCGGTGGGAGGAAAATTAAAGCCCGGTTTGGTCATCGTCATCGAAATCGAATACCAAGTTCTCGTTGAAACGGGGGTGGCGCCTATCTAATTTGGTTTTGAAGTCATCGTAATCTTCGCTCAACGACATAATTGTTGTCACTGACGCCAAGTGTTCACGAAGCTTTGGATGCCCAAGGTCAGGCGTCAATTTCTGCTGCAACGTCCCCTTTCGACGCCCAGAAGGAGTCTTGGGCATGGTATTCTTCAAATCGTCTAAGACGCCAGGCGCCAACCTCCGGTAGATGATATCATTTGTTAGGTGCCCAAAGTATTGGGGGCGCTTCACCGTATCCGCAGGAAAGTTCAGCTTACGCAGCCGGAACATCTGCTCATAAAACTCATCGGGAAACGTTTTCACCCACGGCTGCAATTCCTTTGCGATGAATTTTTCAAGAATGCGTGCAAGGGCATCTGTAGCCCGATCCCGTTGATATCCGGTGGCCTCATCCACCAATGCAATAATGCCAATCCGCGCAAAGCCTCTGATCAGGATTTCGGCCTGCTCAGCCAACGGCTCCTGGGTTGGCGTAAGAACGTTGCCCGCTCGACGTGCATCCAGGTACACATCGCAAACCATTTGAAGCAATTCAGCACGATAGCCCTGGACCTTCTGCCCTCGCTTATTCACGAATTCTATGGGATCGAGTACGTCATATAAATCCTCGGGAATAAAGGGCAAAAGGTTCTTTGCATCAATAAAATTGGGCAAGTTGATACGCTTATAACTGCCCTTCCAAGGGCGGCCTAACGCGGTAAGAAAGGCCCTGCTGATCATCAGGCGCGTCCCATCGGAAAGGACGGCAACGGGCAATTGAAGGCCGGCCACGCTCAATTCGCCTTCGTGTGTGGCTATCGGCAGAGCCGGACCAACTCCCTTAGTCCATCGCATCTTAGCAGCGAGCCGCGCCGAATCGGAGCGCTCAATAGGAGTAAGTGAAGCTGCCCGCGCATATCCTCCTCGGTCTCGGGATGTTTTTCTCTCCGGCTCAGCCATGCGTGCTTCCTCTCACATCTGAATGCGTGCATACACGATAATGCACGCATGAAAGTCAAGAAGTTTCGTCGTATGCGTGCTTTCTTGTCGAGGAGAGAGGCAGTCAAGCATACGGCGCTTTGAAATGTTCGCCGGCGATTGCGACGGGTGTGTCTAAGCGGCTCTGGAATGTCAGCGACATCGTGACGGTGATTTGAGAGTGGAAGGCTCGGCAGATGATGATTAAGGCTCACTCCGCCGCGTAATTAGGCAGCGGGGCGTCATGATCCTGAATTGCAGCATCTCGACGTCGGAAGATTGTTACCATGCGGAATCGATGGTTGGTGGATTTCACCATTCCAATTACAGCTTCCACATCGAATGCGTCTTTGCGATACATCGGCAACACCTGATCAAGCCATACGATGTGGGCGCCAGGAGAAAGGCCCCGAAGTGCCGACAAAACGGTGTTTCTCTTGACCATCGTAGTTCCGTAGCGTGTTGCGTCATCCTCGCTATATGGCGGGTCAGCCAGGACAAGATCGTATTTTGTCAGCGGGACGCGCTCCAACCTCTGCGCGTCGTCCACATATGTCGGCGAAAGGTCAGGGTTGATATCGACAGTGTCGCCGGGCAACGTGGCCAGATCGATCTTACCGCTAAAAAGGTGCAGCACCCGGCGCTTGTCCGGAAACAGGGAATGGATGCGGCGCAGGTAGCCGGCCGGGTATCCGCCATAATATTCGGACTTCACCCGGTAGTCGTTGCCCATGATCCACGTTCCAACAATGCGACCGTCCTCAGCTATAAACAGCGAACGTGGAAATTTGGTTATCCTGACGTAATTGTCTATTCTTGCTTCCCATTCCATTATACATACCCCCGCTAACGAATCGGTAGGATGCTATGTCAAGGAAAAAGTACCAGCGCAATTAGTACAACCCAGATATGCACTTGGTACATGACGTTATTCGCGGCATAACATCCGTATCACGCTTCGTAGGATTCAGCATGGACGTTCGCCTAACCGATTCCGAGATAGCCGAAATTGATAAACAACACCCACCGACGGCGGGCGATGGCGGGTTCCAGAGCCTCATGGTGAGCCTGCAAAAGCGCATTGATCGGACGACAGGAAAGCTTAAACTTACTCCGGATGATTTGGAACGCATTCCACGGTATGCTTTCGATTACAACAACGGAGGTTGGGAGAACCGCCTTAAATCCGCCTTTGGACGCATGCTTGGGGCGCGGCTGGGGCGGTAATATGGCCGTCACAAGACTCTTCGTCGTAGCGCGAGACACTGAATATTTTGGACGCCAAATGGCAATCCTTCCCGATCTTGATAGCGCCACGGCTTGCTACGAAGATGCCGCATATATTGTCCGCAACGCGCCCGGCGAAGGCGTATCCGGCGATCTAAGTGTCCATCCGGAAACATCTTGAGTTAGTAGAATCACTTATGATTCGATGGGTGCCACACCGATTCGCAGGCACCCTGGATGTGGTCAACGGAAAATCGCGGTCGCTATGACCGGACCAAGCTACGCTATCCCAGCGACCTCACGGATGACGAGTGGGCGCTGATTAATCCGCTGATCCCACCGGCCAAGCGGGGCGGCAACAAACGGACGATTGCCGAGCGCGAGGTCGTCAACGGTATCATGTATATCTTGGCGACCGGCTGCCAGTGGGCCGCCCTGCCCAAGGGCCTGCCACCGCGCAGCACGGTGAACGATTACATGCGTCGCTGGACCGATGATGGTACCCTTGGCCGTATCCATCATGCGCTCTACGTGAAATGCCGCGAGCAGGCCGGCCGGCGTGTCAGTCCGACCGCCGCAATCATCGACAGTCAGAGCGTCAAAGCTGCGGAAAAAGGTGGCGTCTCCATCGATCCGGCTGGCTATGACGCGGGAAAGAAGATCAAGGGCAAGAAGCGCCACCTGCTGGTCGACACGCAAGGCTTGCTGCTGTGCGCCGTTGTCCACGCCGCCGACATCCAGGACCGCGATGGCGGCCTGCTTCTGATGGCTGCGCTGTTCGGCTTATATCCGTTCCTGCTCAAGCTTTTTGCTGACAGCGGCTACCAAGGCCCGAAATTCAAGGACGGATTGAAGCGTGTCTGCCGGCAGATCAACGTCGAGATCGTCAAGCGGTCCGACGCCGGCAAGTTCGTTGTCTTACCCAAGCGCTGGATTGTCGAACGCACCATCGCCTGGCTCAACCGGTGCCGCCGTCTGGCCAAGGATTGGGAGTGTCTTAACCGCAATGCGCTGGCTTTTCTGCACTGGGCTTCAATCCGACTGATGGTCAGAAAGCTTTGTCAGAAAACACGATGATCTCGGATGGACTCTAACTATTGTCACGGCAGCAGCGTTATTCGTGTCGGATACACCAGATCCAGAAATAGCAAAGGCTATGGCTGCCGATGGGAGAGCGTTTCTGATGGAAGCGGAAGAGTGGCGGAAGTAGGACTACCTTACCTTGCTGAAAAATTAAACCGAAACACTGCCGCCGTGCGCCCTGCTGTTGCAGCCGGCGGCGATTGCGGCTAAGAGTCCCGTGATGTGCTGCGTGGCGCCTTTCGCGGAGCTGACCGCCGACGCCGTCGCGTCGGGTCCCGCGCGCGTGCCCGGCCTGCTGCTCCTCCTTCGACTTAGCCGCCCCTGAGCGCCGCGCCGGGTTGCTGAATGCCGGCTTCGCTCAGGGGGACCCCTGAGGCTATAGTCGTGTCGATTTCCGTCCGAGGACCCTTCCATGAGCATCACCCATCCCAGCTTCGGCAAGCTGGACGACGACCGCATCATTATCTTCGACACTACCCTGCGCGACGGCGAGCAATCGCCCGGCTTCTCGATGAACATCGAGGAAAAGGTCCGGATGGCCGAGGCGCTGACCGACCTCGGTATCGACGTCATGGAGGCCGGCTTCCCGATCGCCTCCCCCGGCGACTATGACAGCGTCAAGGCGATCGCCGAGAGTGTCGGCCAGCGCGACGATAGCCCGGTCATCTGCGGCCTGGCCCGTTCGGGCCGCGAGGACATCAACCGAGCCGGCGACGCGGTCCGCGCGGCGAAGCGCAAACGCATCCACAGCTTCATCTCCACCAGCCCGCTGCACATGAAATACAAGCTGCGGATGGAGCCGGACGATGTGTTGCAGGCAGTCTCCGACAGCGTGGAACTGGCCCGCTCGTTTACCGACGACGTCGAATGGTCCGCCGAGGACGGCACCCGCACCGACCCGGACTTCCTGTGCCGTTGCGTCGAAGCCGCGATCAAGGCCGGCGCCACCACGATCAATGTCCCCGACACCGTCGGCTACGCCCTGCCCGAGGACATCGATCGCATCTTCACCATGATCCGCACCCGGGTTCCAGGCGCCGATCAGGTCATCCTGTCGACCCATAACCATAACGATCTGGGTCTGGCGGTCGCCAACACCCTGGCCGCCATCCGCGCTGGCGTGCGTCAGGTGGAGGCGACCATCAACGGCATCGGCGAGCGCGCCGGCAACGCCTCGTTGGAGGAAGCGGTGATGGCGATCCGCACCCGCCAGGACGCGGTGCCGTTCAAGAACAACATCAAGACGCCGAACATCCTGCGGGTGTCGAAGATGCTGGCGGCGATCACCGGCTTCGACGTGCAGCCGAACAAGGCGATCGTCGGCCGCAACGCCTTCGCGCATGAGGCCGGCATCCACCAGGACGGGGTGCTGAAGCATGCTGGCACCTACGAGATCATGCTGCCCGAAAGCGTCGGCTGGCTGAAATCCAGCCTGGTGATGGGCAAGCACTCGGGCCGCGCGGCGTTCCGCGACAAGCTGAAGACGATGGGCTACACCATCGGCGACAACAAGCTGAACGACGCGTTCCGCCGCTTCAAGGACCTGGCCGACCGCAAGAAGGTGGTGTTCGACGAGGACCTGGTAGCCCTGGTCGATGACGAGGTGATGCGCGACCACGAGCGTATTCGCTTCGTCTCGCTGGACCTGCACGCCGGCTCGAAGGGACCGGCTCGGGCGGAGCTGGAGCTGGAGGTCGACGGCGCGATGAAGCACGCGACATCGGCGGGCAATGGCCCGGTCGATGCGACGTTCAACGCGATCCAGGCGATCTTCCCGCACACCGCGAACCTGGTGCTGTTCTCGGTGGGCGCGGTGACCGAGGGGACCGACGCCCAGGCCAAGACCACGGTTCGGCTGGAGGAGAATGGCAAGATGGTCGACGGCCAGGGGGCGGACTCGGATACCATCGTCGCCTCGGCCCGGGCCTACATCCACGCGCTGAACAAGCTGATGGTCAAGCGGCTGCGGACCGAGCCGGCGGCGCTGTCAGCCTGATTTTTGTCGCTGGAGCGTGATCGCTTCGGGTTGCGGCGATCACGCTTGTCCTCCCTGATGCGCGATAACAGCGCGCGATCAGGCCTGTCGGCGTGGGCTGTTCAGCTAATTTCCCCATGCCGGTGCGCGGTCAGAGCGCGGTTGTCCGCATTTGACCCACGACCGGACGTCAACCGCTCTCTCGAACAGCCAGCTTCAAGCTGAAGCGCTCGGAATCCGGCGCGCCGGCCCGAATCGCTCAGTTATAACCCCAGAAACCGCTGTCGCCGGTGGTGGGTCGAGTCCCCGGCCCATATGAGGTGCCGGAGTTAGGGATCCCGGGCGCCGGCGAACCCTCTGGTCCATCGGCCGGCGATCCCGGCGCCGCGAAATCCGCGGTTGGCGGCGGCGGGGGCTGAGCGCCGGGTCCGGTTATGCCATACGACCGAGGATCGCCTGAGCAGGCCGCCAGGACGATCAGCAGAGCAAGAACAAGCACGGCGCGCATCGCTTTATCTTGCGCTCGTCCTGTGGCACCTGTCCACCGACCTCGGTGGCGCGTCTGCCCGCGACCGTCGCCGGCGGTATCCCCGCCGGCCGCGCCACGGGCGTCGATCGAAGCAGGTTGGTTTCGCGGCGACCAAAGATCGGTCCGTGGCGCGATTGGAACAGAACAATTCCGCTCCAACCGCCGTGCATGGCTGTGCTAACGCCCGTCAAATCTTCTTTTCATGTAATGTTACCTGCTGGCACTGAACCACCTTCTTCATCCATCCGTATCAAGGAACGAGTTGGCCAAACCCGGCAGGCTCACGAACCCGAGGACATAAGCGTGCGCCTTTCCCAGTTGCTAGCCTGCCTGACCGCTGTCATGCTCGGCGGTTGCGACCCAACGGCTAGCGCGGGCACCGCATCCGCGGGCTCCGGCCTGCCGTTCAACCCGGTTGCGTTCTTCGACGGCCACACCCACTCCTGGGGTGTGATCGAAAGCCGCTCCGGCGCGCCAACCATGCGGGTCGTGACGGATAGCCATGGCGAAAAGGATGGCGTCGATCGGCTGCGGATGGTGCAGCAGTTGTCGTTCCAGGACGGCACCACGCAGCAACGGAACTGGCAGTTATGGCGCAGTGGTCCGGATCGGTTCGATGCGACCGCCAATGACATGATCGGCGTGGCCAAGGGCGAAACCGATGGCAACATCTTTCATTGGCACTGGGTGCTGGCGCGCTCGCCCGGGCATGACTTGATGAACGTCACGATGAACCAATGGATGTACCGCCTGGCCGACGGGTCGGTGATGATCCGCACCACCATCAGCAAGTTCGGCGTGATCGTCGCCGAGGTCACCGAGCAGTTCACCCATCCGCCGACTGGCTAGGCGATCTCGCGGCCTGGCTCAGAACTCAGCAGCCGGCGCGGTGGCAACCAGTTCGGTGTTCCGCACGACCAGGCTCTTGGGTTCATCGGACGTGGTGCCACCTGGCCTGTCCGCGCCGCAATAACCGGACGACCGGGTCGGCCGATCTGTGCATTGATCAAAATATGTGCGTTACGCTTCAGAAAATGCCAGTTCTTGAAAGCAAGATAGGCTTACTGAACCGGTATGCCTATTAAATAGTCTGTTTCAGCCGTGCCTGTATCAACCCCGAAGCCTCATCGCTGGAGATGAGCAAGCGTCCGCTGATACGGGCCCCCACCTGGTCGCGGTCTCCGGGCTTTCCGCGAGCCACCGCCGTCGCCGGCCACCGTGTCAACCCATGTCGTTACGAGCGCAACCAAGTCGCGCGATGCCCCGGCCGTCCTAAACCTGTATGGACATCGGTCGGTTCGCGAATTTGCGCGGCGGGACGCGACGGACAGGTACGCTTCCTGCATGACCGTCTTTCGGCGAGTCGCCACGGCGAGTCGGACATTTCGTATCGAACTGTCGCGCCTCGTGGTGCCGTGCGTGTGAATGTCCAGACACTGAGCCGAAGGATCCAACGATGCCCGACGCTACCGCTGCCGATGTATCGCGACACACCGAAGCCGACCTGGAAGAGAAGGTCCGTCACCGTTACCATCAGCCAAGGGGGGTCGAGCAGTTCGGTATAGAACCGATACCGAACGAGAAGCGAACCGTGCGCTGGTTCGACATTTTCGCGATCATCTTTGGCTTCTCGCTCAATCCGGGCTCGATCATGATGGGCGGAATGGCGGTCGTCGCCGGCCTGTCCTTCAAGCATGCGGTGGTTGCCCTGACCGGCGGAACGATGCTGGCGATGGTGTTCTATGTCATCATGGCCACCGTCGGCTGCGATCATGGAATTCCCGGCCAGGTCGCCACGCGCATGACCTATGGCCTGCGCGGCGCCAAATACGTGCCATCCTTCCTGCGCACCATCGCCTCGACCTACTGGTTCGCCTTCCAGACCGTGGCCGGCTCGATGGCCGTCGTCGCGGTGCTGCGGCACTGGACAGGTATCAGCTATTCGCTTGTCAGCGTCAGCCTGATCTTCGGGGTGCTACAGGCCGTAGTGGCGGTTGTCGGGTACGACAGCCTGAAATACCTGTCGCGTGTCGCGCTGCCCTTCAAGGTGGTGGTTCTGAGTTACATCCTGATCTTGCTGATGACGAACGGGAACGCCCACTTCGCCCCGTCCGCCGTCTTCGCCTATCCCGGTCTGCCAAAGGGCAATTGGTTCGTCTTCGTGACATGGGCCAACGCTGTCGCCGCCGGTTCCCTGACCATGGTGACCGACGCGGCGGATTTCTGTCGCTACACCCGCTCGCGTTCCGACATGTGGTGGGGCACCCTTGGCGGCAAATTCCTGGGCGAGGGCTTCGCCTGCCTCCTCGGCGCCTATGGCGCGGCCGCCACCATGGGCAAGGTGCCGAATGTGTTCGACGTGGCCTCGGGTCTGGCCGATGTCTGGCCCGCCTACCTCGCGTTCCTGATCGTTATCGGCCTGGACAACTGGACCATCAACGTCCTGAACCTCTACACCGGCGGCCTCTCGCTCTCCAACATGCTGGAGCGGCTTGGTCGCTTCTGGACCACGCTGATCATCAGCGTGCTGGGCGTCAGCCTGTCCGCCTTGCCTGATGTCGTCAGCGGCTACACCAGCTATGTCGGTCTGCTGGGCAATTTCTTCTCGCCCATTACGGGCGTGCTCATCGCCGACTACATCTTGATGAAGCGCGGCCGCATCGACCTTGCGGCGCTGTTCCAGCGAAATGGCATCTACTGGTACTGGCGCGGCTTCAATCCGGTCGCGATCCTTTGGACGGTCGTGGGCTTCCTGATCTACATGTATGTCATTCCGATATTCATGATGAAAACCATCTGCACGGTGCTGATATGCGGGGCCGGTTACTGCGCCACGAGCGCACTGGTCGCCAGATATTGGGCCGCGCTCGGGCGCGCGTCGCGGCCGAACGAGCAGCACGGCACCGCCGAGGAACTTGCGTGGCTGCTGGCGGAACGCTGATGTCCCGCGCCCGAGGTTCGTCGCATCGTGCGACGGCCGCGGGGAATAAGCAGGCCGCTGACAACAAAGAGAAGAGCGCTGTCGGGATCAGTTGCGCGCGCGCTCTTCGGTGCCAACGAAGAGCCTTTACCCCCGCATGAAGGCGTTCAGCGCCGGGGTCGGCAGCGTCTCGTCCAGATAGCCGAATGTGCCGCTGTCCGCGACCTCCTTCGCCGCATTCACCAGGCCCGTCAGCGCCGCGCGATACAACGATGTCGCCAGGCTGACGCGTCGGACCCCGGCGCCGGACAAAGCCGCCACGGTGAAGGATTTGCCGGCGATCCCGGCCATGAAATTGACCGGCCGCGACAGCGCGGCACACACCGCTCGGACGGCATCCAGGTCCGGCAGACCGGGCGCCATCAGCACATCCGCGCCCACCGCTTCGAACGCGCGCAGCCGCCGGATCGTGTCGTCAAGGTTCGGATTGCCCCGCAGGTAGTTCTCGGTCCGAGCGGTCAGGGTGAACGGGAACGGCATGGATCGGGCCGCCTGGACCGCGGCGGTGATGCGATCGGTCGCGTCCGAGACATCGAACAGCGGGTGCGCGCGGTCGCCGGTGGCATCCTCGATCGAGGCCCCGACCAGGCCGACCCCGGCGGCAAGCCGGATGGTGTCGGCCATTTCCCGCGGTGTGTCGCCGAAGCCTTTCTCCAGATCGGCCGACACCGGCAGGTCCGTGGCCTCGACGATGGCCTTGCAGTGGCCCAGCGCCTCGTCCCGGGTCACCTTGCCGTCCCGCCGTCCCAGCACCCCGGCACAGGCGCCGCTGGAGGTCGCCAGCGCCTTGAAACCAAGTTCGGCCAGGACGCGGGCAGAGCCTGCGTCCCAGGCGTTGGCGATGACAAAGGTTTCGCGCGCTTCGTGCAGGGCGCGGAAGCGCCGGGCTTTTTCGCTCTGATCCGGCATCACTCGGCGGCCTTGCGCTGGTTCAGCACCGCGTCGGTGTGCTCGCCCAGGCGCGGCGCCGGGTGCCTGACCGAACCGGGTGTGGCGGACAGTTTGACCGTCACCCCCATGGTGCGGAACGGGCCGGTCACCGGATGATTGGTTTCCACCACCATGTCGCGGGCCAGGATTTGCGGATCGGTATAGACCTCGTCGTAGTGCAGCACCGGGCCGGCGGGGATACCCAGCTGCTCCAGCGCCGCCAGCCAGTGCGAAGAGGGACGCTGGCGCAGCTTCTCGGCCAACAGCGCCACCAGCGCATCGTTGTGCGTTACCCGATCGGCGTTGCTGGCAAATCGTGGGTCGGCCACCAGCTCGGGTCCGCCGACAAGCTCACACAACTGGACAAAGAACTTCTGCTGCGAGGCACCCAGGGTGATATAGCCGTCGGCCGTCTGGAAGCATTGGTAAGGCGAACTGCCGCGATGGGCCTGCCCGATCCGCTCCGGCCTGGTGCCGGTGGCGAAGTAATGCGCGGATTCGTAGACCGCCAGCGACGTGGCGGCCTCCAGCAAGGAGGTCTCGACATGCTGACCCTCGCCGGTCCGGTGCCGTGCCTCGACCGCGGCCAGGACCCCGAAGGCCAGGAACATGCCCGCGGTAACGTCGGAGATCGCGATCGGCAGCCGGTGCGGCGGCCCGTCGGCGGGGCCGTTGGTGCTCATCAGGCCCGACATGGCCTGCGTGATCAGATCGAAGCCGCCGCGCGAACGATACGGTCCCGTCTGGCCGAAGCCGGAGATCGAGGCCAGGATCAGCCGCTTGTTGCGCTGGTGCAGCGTGGCCCAGCCGATGCCAAGACGGTCGAGCACGCCAGGTCGATAATTCTCCACCAGGATATCCGCCTGGTCGATCAGATGCAGCAACGCGTCCTGGTCGGACGCCTGTTTCAGGTCCAGCACCACCGACCGCTTGTTACGATTCCAGGTCATGAACGGCGCGCTCTCGCCGTTGATGAACGGCGGCATGCCGCGCGCGGAATCGCCTTTCGGCGGCTCAATCTTGATGACCTCGGCGCCGTGGTCGGCCAGCAGCATCGCGCAATAGGGGCCGGACAGGTGGCTGGTCAGGTCCAGGACGACAAGGTGATCGAGTGCGCCGGCCATGAAATTTCTCCGTTCTTGCAGCGATGATGATGCCACCTGCGATGCGGCGATGGCAAAAACGGCGTTCGCGATCGCCGGCCCGGGGTCCTGGTTCGACAGCCTGATCGGCACAGCATGGACATTATGGATACGGGAGGTCCCCCAAACTTGGCGGATAAACTAGGCAGACACGACAGCCGCCCGTTGGCATCGCGCGCCATCCGCCGCACACTGCGGGCCGCACACTGGTCCCCAGGAGGAACCGCCAATGCCAACCGAGCGCAAAGCCGCCATTGTCACCGGTGCCGCGAGCGGCATGGGACGCGCGATGGCCCTTGGCCTGTCCGAAGCCGGGTTCGACGTCGTCGCCGTGGACCGCGATGGCGCGGCCCTGAGTACGCTGCCCAGGCCGATCAAGCCGGTGACCGCCGACCTGGCCCAACCGGACTCGTTCGATATGATCGTATCCGAAACTATCGGCGCGTTCGGCCGCATCGACGTCCTGGTGAACAACGCCGGCATCGGCCAGGCCGCGATCCGCGCGGATCAGCGCGGCAATCCGATCCGCTTCTGGCAGGTCACGCCGGAACAATGGAACCAGTTCATCACGGTGAACGGGACCGCCCCGATCATGATGTCACGCGCGGTGCTGCCGCATATGCTGGAAGCGAACGAGGGGCGGATCATCACCGTCACCACCAGCCTGGGCACGATGGTGCGGGAAGGCTACCTGCTTTATGGCTCCAGCAAGGCCGCCGCCGAATCCTCGATGGCGGTGCTGGCGGCAGACCTGGCCGGCACCGCCATCACCGCCAACGTGCTGGTGCCCGGTGGCGTCACCGATACCCCGCTGGTGGGCGACGCGGGTGACAGGTCGAAGATGTTGCGGCCCGAGATCATGCTGCCGCCGTTGCTCTGGCTGGTCTCGGATGCGGCCGCCGCGGTCAGCGGCCGGCGGTTCATCGCGGCCGACTGGAACCTGTCGTTGCAGGCGGCTCAGGCCGCCGAGGCCGCGGGCGCGCCGGTCGCCTGGCTCAGCATTGCCCGGATGCCGATCGAACCCGGATGACCCCCATCGCGGCCAAACCGGAAGCGTTCGTCGTCCATTGCCGCGAATGCGCATTGTCCCGCGCCGATCCCAGCCCAATCTCCCGCCCTATCTGGATGTGGGAGACAATTGATGGCGGCGACAGGTGACCACTACGACGTGATCGTTATCGGCAGCGGCCCCGGCGGCGCTTCGCTGGCACAACGGCTGGCTGGCACCGGCAAGCGCATCCTGATGCTGGAGCGCGGCGATTACCTGCCGCGCTCGCGGCAGAACTGGGACGCCAAGACCGTCTTCGTCGATGGTGCCTATCAGGCCCCGGAAACTTGGTACGGCGGCGACGGCAGCAGCTTCCACCCCGGGCTGCATTATTACGTTGGCGGAAACTCCAAGGTCTATGGCGCCGCATTGTTCCGCCTGCGCGAACGCGACTTCGCCGAACTTCAGCACAAGGACGGGGTGTCGCCGGCCTGGCCGCTTGGCTACGAAACGTTTGAGCCATACTATGGCCAAGCCGAGGCCCTGTATCACGTGCATGGGCAACGCGGCGAGGACCCGAATGAACCCTGGTCAAGCGCTGCCTACGCCTATCCGCCGGTCAAACATGAGCCTCGGATCCAGCAGCTGAACGACATTCTGCAGCGTGAGGGGCTGCATCCGTTCCATCTGCCGCTGGGCATCAAGCTGGAGCAGAATCCCGACGGAACCGCAACGACCTACAGCCCGTGCATCCGTTGTGACGCATTCGATGGGTTCCCCTGTGCGATCAATGCCAAGGCGGATGCACAGGTTATCTGCGTTGATCCAACCAGGGCCGCGCATCCGAATTTCACGCTGCTGACCAATGCCTATGTCGCTCGCCTGGAAACCGATGCCGCCGGTCACAGCATCAGCCGGGTGCACGTGATACGCGACAACCAGTTCGAGCAATACTCCGCCGATATCGTCGTCGTCGCCTGCGGCGCGCTCAGTTCGGCGCTGCTGCTGCTTCGTTCCGCCACCGACAGCCATCCCAAGGGCCTCGCCAACGGTTCGGATCAGGTTGGGCGTAACTACATGCGCCACAACATGTCGGTTGTCATGGCGCTGTTGAAGGAACCGAACCATACGGTGTTCCAGAAGACCCTGGCGCTCAGCGATTTCTATTTCGGCAGCGACGAATGGCGATTTCCGATGGGCCTGATCCAGATGTGCGCCACCTCGCACGGTGAGCAGATCCGCGGGGAAGCGGTGCCCGGCTTCCTGAACTGGCTGCCGGAGATGCCGTTCGAGAAGATGGCGGAGCACTCGATCGATTTCTGGTTGCAGAGCGAGGATCTGCCGCGGCCGGAGAATCGTATTCGTTACGATGGCGACCGCGTGGTGTTGGACCTGACGGAGGGCAATGAAGAAGCCGCCAGCCGGCTGCGGGCAAAGCTGGAGTTGCTGACGGCGCCGATGGGCGCATGGCCCCGGTTGATCGACCGGAAATTATATCTTGGCAAGAACATTCCGATTGGCGGCACCGCGCACCAGGCCGGCACATGCCGGTTTGGCACCGATCCGGCCAGCTCGGTGCTGGACCTTGATTGCAAGGCGCATGAACTGGACAACCTTTATATAACCGACGCCAGCTTTTTTCCGTCGATCGGCGCGGTCAACCCAACGCTGACCATCATCGCCAACGCGCTTCGGGTGGCCGACCGCATCAAGGCGCGGCTGGCGGCGTGAGGATTCCCCGCGCCGCTCTCGTCCTGCTGGCCGCCGGTTTGCTGGCGATCGCGACCAGGCCTCGGCGACCTCGGTCGCAGGCGCGGCGCATCGTCCGGATCAGCCGGGTGGTAGCGGACCTCGACCGGTCGGAGGCGTTCTACCGCGATGCGCTGGGATTCGAGACGCTGTCCCGCGGCACGTCGGACGCGATGATGCTGGCGGCGCTGGGCGCGGCCGATCCCCGGGCGCACGAGGTGGTGATGCGCCTGGGTTCGGCGACCATTGCCCTGGTGTGTTTCGCGGTGCCGGGCCGGCCCTACCCGCCACACAGCCGCAGCGACGATCTGTGGTTCCAGCACCTGGCGATCGTGGTGCGCGACATGGACGCGGCTTATGCGCATCTAGCCGGGGCGCCTCTGGCCGGGGCAAGCGGGTGGCAGGCGATCAGCGATGGCGGGCCACAGCAACTGCCGCCATCGAACGGCGCTGTGCGGGCGTTCAAGTTCCGTGATCCTGATGGTCACCCGCTGGAACTGATCTGGTTCCCGCCGAACGGGCACGGCCAGTACGGCGCTGACGGCTCCGCCGATCGCGGGACAGACGGTGACAACGGGCACGCCGCACCACCACCTGCCCCGCTGTGCCTTGGCGTCGATCACAGCGCGCTGGCCATCTCGGCCACGCCGCGCAGCCTGAGATGCTACCGCGCCCTGGGCTTTCGCATCAGCGACCGCTCGCTCAATCGCGGGCCGGCGCAGGACCGGCTGGATGGACTGTCGCAAGCCCGGGTTCGTGTTACCGGGCTACGGCCCGCCTTGGCGAACGGTCCGGGGCTGGAGCTTCTTGGCTACCACCCGCCCGGCCGACCCGCTGGGACAATGGCGTTGAACGACCAGGCGACCGACTGGGTGACGATCGAGGTCGCCACATTGTTCGGCGACCGCTATCGCGCCATGCGGGACCCCGATGGCCATCGGCTGCTGCTGGTCGCTCAGGGCTCCGGGGTTCCTGTCTGAGGCCCGACGACGACGGTGGAGGCAAGCGGGTGCTGCGCGGCCTCGCTGACCGGCAGCGTCCGCGGCGACAGCATGATCAGGCCAAGGCCGCCGACCAGGCCGAAGTTTTTCAGGAAGTCCCAGAAATGGGTGAGACCCTCGCCCTCCTTGAAACGCCAAAAATCCGGAAAGCGCCAGAACTGGTGGAACAGCAGCGCCGTTATCACACAGAACCCTGCCAGCACGAAGGCCGCCAGCCGATCATGCCACCCCGTGACGATACAGACCGGCGTCACCAACTCGACAACGATCGAGGCCACCAGCATGGCCGACTTGAACGGCAGGCTGCCGGCTTGCTTCATCGCCGAACCCCAGTTCATGACCTTGTCCAGGGCACTGAACGGAAACAGCACCACCAGGCCGATGCGCAGCAACAGCGGCGCGTAGGCGTTAATCAGGATCATCGCGACCGGTCCTTTGCAGAGATGCGCCAACGTAGAGCGCGATCGCCCGGGGTTGAACCAACCTCGGACGTGAATCGCCCTCTCAAATACGGCGAATTAGAGCCTGATCGCTTCAGCCTGAAGCGGTCGGTGTCCAATCGCGCGGGAGATTAAGGTATGACAGAGAACAGCGGACCACGCCCAGAAGTTCCCTATTGGCACCTATGGCGGGACGACGACGGCGTAAGCCACCAAACCCAGTGCGCCTTGACGGCCTTCGAGCTGAAAGGCGTTGGCGGCGCGGCGCCGCAGTGGAACAACAAGCAGGACCGGTCGCAGGCGACGGTCGTCTACACCGTGCAGCCGGTCGGCTGGGTCGGCGAGTGGCATGAAAATCCGGCGCCGCAATGGATCGTCGTGCTGTCCGGACGGTGGTGGATCGAATCGATGGACGGCACCCGCATCGAGCAGGGTCCGGGCGAATTCTCCCTCGGTGAGGACCAGGGCTGCCGGGAGACGGATGGCCGCAAAGGCCATCGATCCGGCACCATCGGTCAGCAGCCGGCGGTTCTGATGACGGTTCAGCTGCATGTGCCGCCGACCCCTCAGCCCTGTCATTTCAAGTAGATGTTCGAAATCCTGGACGATCGCTTTCGGGCTTTCGTGCTGCCGAACGCGCCGCTGGTGAAGCTCGGTGAGGGTTTTGCGTGGCTCGAGGGACCGGTCTGGTTCGCCGACCATGATTGTCTGCTGGTCAGCGACCTGCCGAACAACCGGATCATGCGCTGGACCGAAAGCGGCGGGATGTCGGTGTTCCGACAGCCTTCCGGGTTCGCCAATGGGCACACGCGTGACCGGCAGGGGCGGCTGATCGGCTGCTCCCACCAGCATCGCTGCATCACCCGAACCGAGCTGGATGGGAGGGTGACGGTGTTGGCCGATCGGTTCGATGGCAAGCGGCTGAATTCGCCCAACGACGTGGTGTGCCGGTCGGACGGGACGATCTGGTTCAGCGATCCGCATTACGGTATCAACACCGACTACGAGGGCGGCAAACAGACCGCCGAGCTGCCCTCGGCGCTATATCGGCTTGATCCAAACGATGGTGGGCTGCGGGTGATGGCGGATGACTTCGTGGGACCCAATGGTCTGGCGTTCGCCCCAAACGAGCGACTGCTTTATGTGTCCGAAAGCGGACCCCAGTTCGCCCCGGATCCAGAGCGGCACATCCGGGTTTTCGACGTGCTGGACGATGGCGAGCGACTGGCCGGTGGACGCGAGTTCCACACGATTTCGCCCGGCTTCGCCGACGGGTTCAGGGTCGATATCGACGGCAACATCTGGAGCAGCGCCGGCGACGGCGTGCACTGCATCGCCCCGGACGGGACCAGGCTGGGTTCGATCAAGGTGCCGTTCACGGTGTCGAACCTGACCTTTGGCGGACGCAACCGATCCCGGCTGTTCATCTGCGCGTCGCACACGCTGTTCGCGATCTACACGAACCAGCGTGGCGCCGAACGTCCGTGACGATAGCGCTTTCAGGCTGACCGTGAACGGTCAGCGCGCTAGCTCATTGTTTTGACAAGCGACTTTATCAGCCGGACGTTTCGAGATCAGGTTGATGTTGCTCTATATGTCCAGCCGTTTGGCCAATAGGTGCGCCCCAACCACGCCGGCGACAAGGCCGACAGCGGCCATCGCCCATGCCGCATCGCGGTGGCGGCTGGTGAACATCTCCCAGCTGGCGGTTCGGGCCTTGCTGTCGAAGCGGCCATGCGCGCTGTAGGCGCCTTTCACCGGCTCGAACAGGTTGCCCGGTGCCTCGGGATCGGACGGCTGGCTGGTGAGTTGCCCGCTGTAGCCGGATTTCGCCAGGTAGCGGTCGATCAGCGACGGCGCGATACGATTGGCCAGGATCGCCACCACGGTGGGAAACCCTACCCAGATCTGCCGCCGCGGGTTGAAAGCGCCGAAATAGATCGCCCGCGCAGGTACCTCCGGCTGATAGATCGGCGGCACCGGCTGCGCCTTGTGGCCCATCTTGTTGCGGGCCCAATCGAACTGCGGGGTGTTGACCGCCGGCAGATCGACCTCGGTCAGGGTGACGTTGATCTTGTCGTGGATTAACTCCGAACGCAGCGAGTCGAGGAAGCCGCGGATGGCGGATTTGGCGCCGCAGTAGACCGACTGGAGCGGCACCGATCGATAGGCCAGGGCCGATCCGACGAAGACGATGGACCCGCGATTGCGCGGCCGCATGTGCCGCAGTGCGGCCATGGTGCCATGCACCTGACCCAAATAGGTGACGGCGGTGCCGCGCTGGAACTCCTCCGCGGTCAGCTTGTGGACGGGTGCGAAGACCGTCGCCATGGCGACATTGACCCAAACGTCGATCGGGCCGAGTTCCTGCTCGACCTTGTCAGCCGCGGCGTCGACTGCCTTCGCATCGGCGACGTCGGTCGGGATCGGCAGAGCGCGGACGCCGAAGCGCCGCAGTTCGCTTGCCGCATGCTCCAGCCGCTCCGGATCGCGCGACAACAACGCGACATCACAGCCATTTCGCGCGAATTCGGTCGCTGTTGCTCGGCCGACCCCTGCGCCTGCTCCCGTTATCACGACGACTTTGCCCATGTCTGCTTCCCCGCTGAGTGCGAAGATGGCAACGCATGGAAGGCCCCTCAGGTCGCAGCGGCGGCGGAACACGGTTGCGCGTCACGGCCGTGGGTGTGCCGAAGCCGAAGCTTGGGATCGAGCCGCCGCTGACACAGTTTGTCGCAACAATTGTTGAACCAGGACGTCGCCCGGCGCGGCTATACTGGGTCCGCTTAACTGGAGGAAACGCCTGATGCGTCTCGCTTTGCTTGTCCTGCTGCTGCCGCTCGTCCTGGCCGGATGCCTGTCCTTCAGCAGCAGCAATCCATCGCCGCCGCGCGACCACACCACCGTCGTCACCCCCAGCCACGACTAGCGGCGCATCAGACAAGCGCGTTATGTCGCGGTTCGTCTGAAGCGGCAGAGTCACGCGCCGGGTCATCGCTGCTTCGCGTCTCGCGCGGCGCTGCGATCGGACACTGGTCCTGTGTCATGAAGTGTGGTGCGCGCCGATCCAGTGCGCCACGCCCATGACCTGCCCAGCGAACAGCATCCCGGTGACCGGAAACGGCAGGCCCCCGGCGCGCAGAATGCCCGCCGTCCAGGTGTTACAGGTATACAGGCCGGAGTAGGTGTCGCGGGCGGCATAGAACACGCTGCCCGGATAAGGCCCATTCGCCAGCAGCATCGGCCGTCCGGCGGACGTGCGTGCAAGTTCGTTCCAGATGCCGGACAGGATCTGCTGCAACCCGGCTTCGGAAACGTGCAACACGACGGCGTTTGATTGACCGAAGGCAACCGCGGGCGGCGCACGCAGGGCGGTCATCAGCAGCGCGCTGCGGCTAGGCAGCAAGGCGCTCAGCATGGCGCCGAAGGTCTTGCCGTGGTTGACCAGGAACTGGCGTTCGCCGAAGCCGAACGTCAGGAACCGGACGCCCGGGAATGCCGCCTCCAAGATGCTCAATGGGCCGGTGATCTCCTGCACCGGCAGTCCGATGTCGGTGTGCCAGCCGCGATCGATCACGTAGACGAAGGCGTCGCCGGACTGTGGGACAGCCGGCGGAACCGAACAGCCGGCGGTCAGCAGCGTCAGGGTCAAACTGGCGATCGAAAGCCGACGGCATGACATGAGGGACGCTGCTCTCCAAGCTGGCCTCCGAGGGAACGCTCAGAGGGATCGCTGAGGGCGAAGCGGGTTCTGCCTCTTGCGCGCCAGCCATGTCTAATCGGACAATGCGGGTTTTGGTAGGGTTGCTCCGAGGGTATCATGATCCCCCGCATTGAATTCGACCCGACCGCGCCCGCGCCGCTGGATGGCATCCGGGTGGTGGACCTGTCCCGCCTGGTCGCGGGCAACATGGTCAGCCTGCAGCTCGCGGATCAGGGCGCGGAGGTGATTAAGGTCGAGGACCCGAAGGTCGGCGACCCACTTCGCGCCTGGCGGGTCAACGGCGCATCGCTGCACTGGAAGGTCTACGCGCGGAACAAGAAGAGCCTGGCGATCAACCTGCGTCCCCAGGCCGGCCGCGATGCGTTGCTCGATCTGCTGGCGACGAGCCAGGTGCTGATCGAAAACTACCGCCCCGGCACGCTGGAGCAGATGGGCCTGGGGCCCGACGTGCTGCATGCGCGTAATCCCGGACTGGTCATTGTTCGCATCACCGGCTTCGGCCAGGATGGGCCTTATCGCGACCGGCCGGGCTTCGGCACATTGGTGGAGGCAATGTCGGGGTTCGCCTCGAAGAACGGTTTTGCTGATCGTCCGCCGGTGCTGCCGCCGCTGGCGATGGCCGATATGGTGTCAGGTCTGTACGGCGCCTACGCCGTGATGGTGGCACTGCGCGTGGTGGAGCGCGGCGGCAAAGGGCAAACCATCGATCTTCCGCTGCTGGAGCCGATGATCTCGGTGCTCGGGCCGGACGCGGCGACCTACAGGGTATCGGGTGCGAAGCCGCGCCGGACCGGAAGCCGCTCACTGACGACCTCGCCGCGCAACGTCTATGCCACCAGCGACGGGCGATTTGTCGCGATATCAGCCTCGATCCAGGCAATGGCGGAGCGCCTGTTCCGTGCCATCGGACGCGCCGACATGATCGACGATGCGCGGTTCCGGACGAACACCGACCGGGTCCGCAACATCGACGCCTGCGACGGCATCGTGGCAGCCTGGATCGCCGAGCGGACGCTGGCGGACAACATGGCGGTGTTTGAAGCGGCCGAGGTGACGGCGACGCCGATCTACGAGATCGACCAGTTGATGGACGATCCGCATGTGCAGGCCCGCGGCGTTCTGGTCGAGGCCCCGGACGACGAAATCGGATCGGTGCTTATGCACAACATAATCCCACGGCTTTCGGAGACGCCGGGCCGGCTGCGTGCGGCTGCCCCGACGCTGGGGCAGCATACGCGAACGGTTCTGGGCTCGATCGGCTATGATGCCGCACGCTTGGCCCTGCTTACGGCCGAGGGCGTGATCAAGGAGGGTTGACGATGCGCGACGATCTGCCGGTGTGGCGCTCCCTGATGTTCGTTCCCGTTACCGCGGAGAAGTTCGTTCGCACCGGGGCCGATCGCGGCGCGGACGCCATCATCCTGGACCTTGAGGACGCGGTCGCGCCGTCGCAAAAGGCGCACGCACGGACACTTATCGCCAGTGCCATACCGCAGGTCTCACGCAACGGGGCCGATGTCGTGGTGCGGGTCAACCGTCCCTGGCGGCTGCTGGTCCGTGATCTGGAGGCCGCGGTCATTCCGGGTGTGACGGCCTTGATGCTGACCAAGGTCGACAGTCCTGAACACGTTCACGCCTGCGCCGAGGTCGCCGCGGAACTGGAGGCTGAGCGCGGACTGCCGGCTGGTGCGATGAAGTTTATCGCGCTGGTTGAAAACGCCATTGGTTTCTTCCGCATCGAGCAGATCGCCAAAGCGCATCCTCGGGTGGTGGGGCTCAGTCTCGGGTCGGAGGATTTTGCCGCCGATGTCGGCATGCAATCCGAACCCGAGGGTTTGTTCTATCCCAAACAACAGACGATCTTCGCTGCCAGGGCGGCCGGCATCATGCCGATGGGCTTCATCGGGTCGATCGCGGATTTCCGCGATCAGCAGGCGTTCCGAACCATCGTGCGACGTTCGCGGCGATTGGGGTTCATGTGCGCGAGTGCCGTGCATCCGCTGCAGGTCGCGGTGCTGAACGAGGAATTCTCACCCGATCCGGCCGAGGTTGAAAAGGCCGAACGGATGATCGCCGCGTATGACGATGCTTACGCGAAAGGTCTGGGTGCGGTCCAGTTCGAGGGCGCGATGATAGACGTTCCTGTTGTGGAACGGGCAAGAACGGTGGTGAACCGGGCGGCGGCCTTGCGTGCGCGGGTGAGATAGAAGGTGGGGAGGGGCGGCGGCCCCTCCCGTTTCATAGCGCTAATTCAGTGCGCGTTCCGGTGTCCGACGGCCCAGACATAATCCGCCACCGCACCGATGTCGGCCTGCGACAGTTGCACACCCCCCATCGGCGGCATGGAGCCGGTATGGTTTTTCGGCTTCGGCACCCCGTGCTCGATGGTCTGGGTAATGCCCTGTACGCTGCCATTGCTCCAGGCCCACTTGCCGTCCGCCAGGTTGGAACCAACCCCCGAACCCATCGCATCGGCGCCATGGCATCCGGCACAAGTGCCATTGGCGGCCTGGCCGTGGAAGATCCGGTCACCCAAGGCAACCTGATCGGGCGACCCGCCCGGCGGTGTCGGCAACGGCCCCTGACCCGCGTCGGGATGGATGCCTTCCGGGGGCAGAGCCTGTCCCGCCGCCATGGCTTGCTCGCTTGCCGGCGTCGGCGCGGCGGACGCGATGCCGGCGGCCTTGTTGTCGCCCTGGTAAGTCACCCGCCAGATCTCGCCGCCCTGATCGTCGGAGATATACAACGCGCCGTCCGGCGCCACCGCCAATCCGGTCGGCCGATGCACCGCTCGGCCAGGCTGCTTCTGCGGCCCGGCGAAGCCATCCGCGAAGACGATAAACGGCCCCTTGGCCTTGCCGTCGGCCATTGGCTGGAACACCACGTTATAGCCGCCCTGCTGACCCGGGGCGCGGTTCCAGGAGCCGTGGAAGGCGAGAAAGGCACCGTCCTTGTAGGCGGACGGAAAACCGTTGCCTTGATAGATCAACATATCGTCCGGCGCCCAATGCGCGGGAAACGCCGCGACCGGCTCCAGCTTCCTGGCGCAGACGCCAAGCTTCTTGCCGCCGTCGCCACCATATTCCGGTGCCAGGACGAGTTTCTTCTGGTCGTAATCGTAATAGCACTCGGGCCAGCCATAGTCGCCGCCGCGTTGCAGATGAACCAGTTCCTCGGCCGGCTCGTTCTGGCCCTGGGTCATGGTGTAGAGCTTGGGCCAATTCTCGAACAACTGGTCGCGACCGTGCTGGGTGGCATAGACCCGGCCCGCGGAGTCGATGGAGAAGGCTTCCCCGTTGCGGATGCCGGTCGCGAAGCGCGCTGCCGCGGAGAATCGCTGATTCAATTTGTTGGCGTCGTAGCGCCAGGTGCCACCACGGGTCAGCAACTCGGTGCAAGGCTTGATACCGAGCACCTCGGGCATCCGGTTCTGGCTCTGGCAGGAGTTCGTTGCAGACCCCTCGTCCATATACATGTTGCCCTGCCGATCGATCAGAAACGGATGCATTGGGTGATCACCCGACAGCGGCAGGCCCGACAGCACGGTTTCCGGCTTGCCAGTCGGCACGCTGCCCTTGGCCGGCAGCGCGTAGCGCACGATCCTGTCGTTGGTTTCCGCGTAGACGTAATTCTTGTAGAGCCCGATGCCGGTGCCGCCATGGTCGCCGCGTTTCCCGGCGTTGAAGGCGGGTCCGAAGCGCTCGATCTTGTCGGCCTTGCCATCACCTGATGTATCCTGCAGCGCGAGCAACATGCCGCCAGCGGGGGGCGTATCGTTCCCATAGTAGGTGCCGCTCCAGGTGTTGGCGTAGACGACCCCGTTGGCCGCGACCGCCATGTGCCGAACGTGGCCGAGATGGTTGGCGAACACGGTGGCACAGAAGCCCGGAGACAGGGTGATGCCGCCGGCGTCGGTCTTGCACTCTGTCGATGACTGGGCGGCGGGCGGCTGCGCGCTCGATGACTGGGTGGCGGGTGGCTGAGCGGCGGATGGCTGGGCGCTCGATGGCTGAGTGGTCGATTGCTGGGCACGCGTCGATGGCCCTGTCGTCAGCCACAGCGTTGTCGCGAGGGCGGTGGCACCCGCGAGCGCGGCGATCCTTCCCGTCTTCACCTGAAAGTTCATTTTTTACCGTTTCCCCCATTATCGAGCACGTTCGGGCGCTGCACGGAAGTCTGGCGCGATGGCCGAGGTCGCAGCAGGTGGAAGCTAGTTTGATAAATGGCGCCGTTGCAATCCCCCTTGCGCTGGAACTGCCCACCGGGGGACTTGAACCCCCACGTCGTTTCCAACTGCGGATTTTAAGTCCGCTGCGTCTACCATTCCGCCAGGCGGGCGCCGGGCGTTCGTTTACCGTCCCACTCTATAATCCCACTCTACAATCCCACTGGCGCAGCGGCCAGAGCCGAAGCGCGCCGCGCATCCGCCGCGTCATCAACCGGACGGCGTGGATCCGTTTGGCCAGCCGGTACTTCGCGCCGTGATGGCCAATCAGATAGGCGATGATCGCGGGTTCGGCGGACGCCTCGACCGGAGCCTTGTACTGGACACGCATCGTATTGGGTGCGCATCTTCCCGACTTCCTGCTGCCAGACCGACCGGGTCAGCGGCGGCTGGGTCATTACCATGCGCGGCCTGCTACCCGGGACGTGGCGTGACGCTATGTCCGGTTGCTTGCGGTGTTGCGTGCTGCCCCGACACGCGCTGCTGATAGCGCAAAGGATGTGGAGCGAGCTGAAGGTGGCCGCCGTCCGCGGTTGGGCTGTTGCGGTGAATCGCGGTGGCCGCGGTCCGGGTCATAGCGGCGGGATGTTCGGGCGGCGGCGCGGTGGTCTCTGAAGCCGCGGTCGGCCGCGCGGATGCCGCTGGGTGACTCGCGCTGTTGGCCATCGCGGTGGCCCTGGCCTGGCCGAGCGCCACCGCCATGGCCTCGGCGACAGCGGCGTCCACCCGATCGTCGTCGAGCACCAGATCGGGTTCGGGTTCGGAGCGTCGCGGGGCTGGATGTGCCGATGAAGCGTCACCGGCACGGACGGTCGTCTGTTGATGGTGCCGACGCTGCATCATGGTACGTTCGCTTTGATCGGCGGAGCGGTTCAGGGCGTTGGCTCGGCCGAACGCCCGCATCTTCTCCGCCATCGGCATATCCAGCGCGGCGGCCTGCCCGAGCAGGGCGAGGGCGGACATCGAGAAGGCTATGGTACGGGCGACGTTGACGTAATCGGCCCGGGTGCGCGGTTCATAGGCTTCAATCGCGCTGAGCGCCATGCGGCGGGCGAGCGGGATGTCGATCCCGACGGTGGCGAACAGCGGAACGAGATGGTCGGCGACGGTCACGATCAGGCCGAGTCCGGGGTCGATGGCGGGCTGCGGTTGGAAGGGTTCGGCGGGATTGGGGTCGGCTGGGTTGGACATGGGGCGGGGCGGCCTTGGCTGAAATTCAGGGCTGACATGCGGCCGAGCCTTGTTCTTGATTTGTTCCTTACACCAGAAGGTTGCTTGAAGGCAAGGACAACGTGAGTGTCGTCACAAAGGTCAGTATCTAGCTAGAGCGCTTTCAGGCTGACCGTAAACGCTCAGCGCGCTCTCGCTCATTGTTTTCACGAGCAACTTTATCAACCAGACTGTTCCAGTCACGCACATGTTGCTCTAGCAGGGGCGCAAGCATCAGCCGTTCATCAAGGCTTTCCACTTCGCGAGTAGCGGCGCGTAGTCGACTGGCTGTTCGGCATAGGAAAGGATATCGTCGCTGACCAGTGCCCAGGACTGCGCGCTTTCCGTCCAAAACTGGGCGACTGGCCTGATCATGCTCGTATCGTCAAGCGTTCCAGCGCGGACATTGATGGTCCGACCTGCATTCGGCCGCGTATAAGTCGCGAATGGCACGACGTGCAAACGCAAGAAATGTTCTTGCTTCCATTCGCAAGCGATCGCTGGGTCTGTGTCGGTTTACCCTTAATTATCCTTAGGCCATCGGCGGGGACCACGATGGACATGCTGAACGCACTGCCCGTTCGTTTCTGGCAGAGATGACAGTGGCAGATATAGGCGGTGAGCAGTGGGCGCGTGATGACGTAGCGAACCTCGCCGCAGTTGCAACCACCGGGCATCGACACGTCGTCGATCATTCCGTGAGTATCGCAATGGAGCGAGCGGCCGACAAGCCAAGCGTCGTCGTCGCACGGCAAATCCGAACGGGCCTACAGCCCGCAGGCAATATCCAGCGCCATTCTGATCAGCTTGTCGCTGGCCTCGGGTGTGCGGAAGGCGCTGTGCGCCGACAGGGTGACGTTCGGCAGGGTAGTCAGCTTGTGCCCGGCCGGCAACGGTTCCACCGCGAACACATCCAGCGCGGCGTGGCGCAGATGTCCCGTCTCCAAGGCCGCGATCATCGCCGCCTCATCGACCACCGCCGCGCGCGCGGTGTTCACCAGGATCGCACTCGGCCGCAGCCGCCGCAGCCGTTCCGCGCTGAGGAAGCCGCGCGTTTCATCATTCAGCAGCAGGTGGACGGACAGCACCTGGCTCTGCGCCAGCAGCGTATCCAGATCGACGAACGTCACGTTCGACGCGGTCTTCGGCGAGCGGTTCCAGGCCAGCACCCGCATGCCCGACCCCGCGGCGATGCGCGCCACCTCGGCCGCGATGCCGCCGAAACCCAGCAGGCCGAGGGTCTTGCCGGTGAGTTCCATGCCCTCGGTGCGGATCCAGTTGCCGGCGCGCAGGCCGCCGTCCATGCGCGCCAGACCGCGTGCGGCGGCCCACATCAGGGCGATGCTGTGCTCCGCCACCGCGGTGTCGCCGTAGCCTTTGATGATGTGGACGGTGATGCCGAGGTCGGCGAGTTCCTCGGGGTGCATGTAGCTGCGGGCGCCGGTGCCGAGGAAGATCACGTGCTTCAGGCCGGTGCAGGCGCGCATCGCGGCGGTCGGCAACTGGGTGTGGTCGTCGAAGATAAACTCGTAGCCCGCGGTCAGTGCGGGCAGTTCCTCCGGCCTGATCTCGGCGTGCTCCTGCACGTCCATCAGCGGATCGGTCGGCTGCACGACGCGATGAAACACCGAGGCCAGATCATCCACGGCATCCAGAAACAGGCCTTTCATCGCACTCTCCTGACGCAGAACGGCCACAACTGTGGGCAACGATGCGGCGCGCGGCAAGAAGCCCTGCCCGCTGACGTCGGTCAATCTGCTAGACCGGTGCCGGATGCCGCGCGTTGCCCCCACCGTTCCCCGGTTCGATCCGCCGCAGAAGGCGGCCGGCCGAACCAAGCCCGTCGCCCGGCCGCCAGCCCCGCCTGGGCGACCGGGGAAACGCCGTGCGTGGTCGCGGCTGCTGCGCTGGGGCTTCATCGCCTCGGTCTGGCTGACCTTGGCCACGGTGGTAACGGTGCTGTGGTTCGCGCGCGATCTGCCGCGGCCCGAGTCGGCGCTGGACGCGGTGCGCCGTCCCGGCCTGACCCTGCTGGATCGTTCGGGGCACGTGATCGCGACGTTCGGTGATCTGGTTGGCGAGCCATTGCGGCTGAAGGAGTTTTCCCCGTTCCTGCCGGAGGCTGTCGTCGCGGTCGAGGATCGCCGTTTCTGGCACCACCCCGGGATCGACCCGATCGGCCTGCTGCGCGCCGCCTGGGTCAACCTCACCGCCGGAAGAGTGGTTCAGGGAGGCTCCACCCTGACCCAGCAAGTCGCCAAGACACTGTTTCTCAGCAATGCCCGCACGATGAAGCGGAAGGTGCAGGAACTGCTGCTGACGCTGTGGCTGGAACGCCATTTCAGCAAGCGGGAGATCCTGGAGATCTACCTGAACCGCGTCTATCTGGGTTCCGGTGCATGGGGGATGGATGCGGCGGCGCGGATGTATTTCGGCGTTTCGGCACGCCGGGTGACGCTGGCGCAGGCGGCGGTACTGGCCGGCCTGCCGCGGGCGCCGTCGCGGTTCAACCCACGGGTCAGTCCGGTCGCTGCGCTGGCGCGGGCGAAGGAGGTGCTGGGCACGATGGTGGCATCCGGCGTACTCACCGCCGAACAGGCGCGGGTCGCGGCCGGGCAGATCGTCTTTCCGCGCCATCCGGTGGCAGGCGGCTGGTTCGCCGACTGGGTGGCCGAACAGTCGCGACTGCTGCTGGCGCCGGATGTCGACGCGGTGCTTCGCACGACGCTGGACAACCATATCGAGGCGGCGGCCGAGGGCGGTCTCGACACAATGCTGAACGGCGCGGGTGCCAAGGCCAATGTCGGCGAGGGCGCGGTGGTGGTTCTGGATGCCGCCAGCGGGGCGGTGCGGGCGATGGTGGGCGGGCGAAACTTTCGCGTCAGCCCGTTCAATCGAGCGGTGCTTGCCCGGCGTCAGCCTGGGTCGGCGTTCAAGCCGTTCGTCTGGCTGAGTGCACTGGAGGCCGGCATGACCCCGGCCGACACCATGCTGGATGGTCCGATCCGGATCGGCGCCTGGCGACCGGGAAACTTCGAGCACGGCTATCGTGGTCAGGTCACGCTGGAGGAAGCGCTGGCACAGTCGATCAACACCGTCTCGGTGCGCCTGCTGTTGCAGTCCGGTGGTGCCAAGGCTGTCGCCGCCACCGCCGCCCGCCTGGGGATCGCGGACCGGCTGCCGAACGACGCCTCGCTGGCGCTTGGCACCGGCGAGGTCGGGCTGCTGGAACTCACCGCCGCGTATGCGCCGTTCTTCAACGGCGGCAACCGGGTGGTGCCGTTCGGGCTGGACCGGACGGCGCACCAGCCGGAACCGGTGGTCGGGGCGAACGAGGCCGCAATGATGGCGCAGATGCTGGATGCGGTGGTGAGCCGCGGGACCGGGCGGGCCGCGGCTGTGCCGGGGCAGATCGTCGGCGGCAAGACCGGCACCACGCAGGATTTCCGCGACGCCTGGTTCATCGGCGCGGTGAAAGGGCTGATCATCGGCATCTGGCTGGGGAACGATGACAACCGGCCGATGCGGGGGGTGATGGGCGGCGGCCTTCCGGCGCGACTGTTTCATGATATCGCAACAGCGGACGACTGAGCCGGTCGCGTCCGGCGCTCTCTGCTTTGCTATCGCCCCCGGCGGAACCAAATCGCTGCTGGACCGCTTCTGCCGCATATGACGAAGGGGAAACAGATGAACAGTTGGCGATATGGCGTTGCGGTCGGTCTGCTGAGCGGGCTGGGTGCTTGCTCACACATGATGGGAAGCAACAGCCACAGGAGCGAGCCGGCGGCTCAGGCGGCGCCGGTTGAGCCGACCGTGGCGCCGGAGATGGTCAAGAAGGTGCAGTCCAAACTGCGCGACGGCGGCTATTACAAGCAAGGCGCGGTGGACGGCGTCTGGGGCGATCAGACACAGACCGCGGTACGGTCTTTCCAGCACGATCATAACCTGGGGTCGAGCGGCCAACTTGATGTCGCCACGCTTAAGGCGTTGAACGTGACGGACACCGGGCAGGCCACCAACGCCGGTTCGCCGACGCAACCGACGGCGACAGACAACAACGCGCAGCCGACCGCCGCCAACCCGAATGGGTCGCCGGCCAATTCCAACCCGTCGCCGGCCAATCCCAACCCGTCGCCTGCCAATCTCAATTCGCAGCCGACGACCACCAATCCGACCGGCACCCCGGCCAACAACGCAGCCGCACCGCCGGCGCATTAGGGTCTGATCGCCAAAGAGGCGCCGCCATCCGGCAGGCGGCGGTCACCCTGGTCGGAGGCCAAAAAGGGCTTTCCCCAGGGTGATCATGGTTGAGCGCCTGGCGCGGTTCGGACGCGGCCGAAGAACGCTGTCGAGAATATTTACGCTTCGACGGATGAAGAGGCGAAAGAAGAACCCAACCATATGAAACGCCGGTGTTTTTCAATCTGGCACGTCATTTGCTAAGCTGCTTGATACAAGTTGTTGTCCGCCTAGGGAAACAAGGCGGGAAGACAAACCAGAAAGACGAAAACTATGGGGATTCGGGGCAGACCACTCGGACGACTGGCGATACTTGGATCGACAACGGCCGTAGCCTTGGTTGTTTTCGTGCTTTACCGGCTGGCGGGTGAGTTCCTGGCGATCGTGACGGCGTGGGCCCTCGGTTCGATCCCGCTCGGTATTTTGTTCGGGCACTGCGCGCTGAGCGAAGAGTAGCAACCGCGCGCTAAAATCCCATTAGTTCTGCGTAACGGTCCCGGCAGAAGCGGACATCGCCGAAGCTGGCCTGTGCGACCCGGCTCCGTTTCATGAAGAAGCCGATTTCGTGCTCGTCCGTCATGCCGATCCCACCGTGCATCTGCACACCCTCGTTGCTGCACAGTAAGAATGTTTCGTTCACTTTGGCCTTGGCCAGGCAGGCGAGCGCGGCGGCATCGTTGCTGTTCTGATCAAGCGCGGAGACGGCGGCGAGCACGGCCGAGCGGGTCATTTCGACCTCACAGAACATGCCGGCCGCGCGATGCTTCAGTGCCTGGAAGCTGCCGATGGCCGCCCCGAACTGTTTGCGGTCCTTGAGGTATTGCACGGTGCGGTCAAAGGCCTCATTGGCGCTACCAAGCATCTCGGCGGCCAACCCGGCACGAGCCTGGTCCAATACTGTCCCAAGCAGTGTGGCGCCCCGGTCAACGCCGCCCAGGACGGCGTCCGGGCCGAGTCGCACGTTTTCCAGCCTGACGCGCGCGGCGTTGCGGCTGTCGACCATGGTCAGTCGGGTGCATGTGGCGGCCGCGCCGGGGAGCAGAAACAAGGTGACCCCGCTGGCGGTCCGCGCGGCGACGATCAGGGTATCGGCAACGTGTCCGTCCAGCACGAAGGTCTTCTGGCCGGATAGCCGATAACCCGCGCCGTCGGGTTCGGCTTGCAAGGCGATCTGGCGGGGTGCATGGCGCGCGCCCTCCTCCAGTGCCAGGGCGAAGACGTGTTCGCCGGCGAGCAGAGACGGCAGGTATCTGGCCTTCTGATCGTCCGAACCACCGAGCGACAGCAACGATGCACCCAGCAGCGCGGTGGAGAGCAGCGGCGAGGCGGCCAAGGTGCGGCCCGAGGCCTCCATCACCTGGGCCAATCCGGTCATGCCGAAGGCAGACCCGCCGTCGTCCTCGTCGACCAGAAAGCCGGTCCAGCCGAGGTCGGCCATCTGCCGCCACAGGTCGCGGGAGAAGCCCATGGGGTCGTTGTTGTCGCGCAATTTCCGCAGTGCGGTGGTCGGGCTGCGTTCGCGAAAGAAGTCGAACGCGGTTTCGCGCACCATCCTGGCTTCATCGGAGAGAATCAGCGACATGACATCAATCCGGCAAACCGAGCACGCGCTTGGCGATGATGTTCAATTGGACTTCGGACGTGCCGCCCTCGATCGTGTTGGCCTTGGAGCGCAGCCATTCGCGGGTGAACCGCAGTTCGTCCGCGGAAAAACCGTCACCTTCCCAACCCAGACCTTGAAAGCCTTCCGCCTCCAGCAGCATCTCGTAGCGACGCTTGTTCAGTTCAGTGCCCTGCAGCTTGAACATCGCGGACAGCGGCCCGGGCGGGGCGCCGGCGTTGGCTTCCTCGGCGGCGCGGCGCCGGGTCAGTTGGAAGGCGTGCAGGTCCATGGCATAGGCGGCGACGCGTTCGCGCAGGATGGGGTCGGCGATCTTGCCGTCTGTTTCGCCAGCGAACTGCTTTGCCACGGCCTCGACCGAGACCTCGAACCTGGCGGCCCCGCGGGAGGCGATGCCGCCGATCCCCTTGCGCTCGTGTTCCAGCAGGCGCTTGGCGATGGTCCAGCCCTGGTTCAGCGGGCCGACCAGGTTGGCCTGGGGAACACGGACGTTTTCAAGAAAGGTTTCGCAGAAGACGGATGCCCCGCTGATCAGGCGGATCGGCCGGGCGCGGACGCCCGGATCGTCCATGTCGATCAGCAGGAAGCTGATACCCTCATGCTTTTTCGCCGCCGGGTCAGTGCGAACCAGGCAGAAGATCCAGTCGGAGTGATGGGCGTTGGATGTCCAGATCTTGTGGCCGTTGACCAGGAAGTGCTCGCCCTGCAGCACGGCCCGGGTGCGCAGGCTGGCGAGGTCGGAGCCCGCTTCGGGTTCGCTGTAGCCCTGGCACCAGCGGATCTGGCCACGAATGATGGGCGGGATGTGGGTCTGGCGCTGTGCCTCGGTGCCATATTCCAGCAGCACCGGACCAAGCATGGAGAGGCCCATGCCGCGAAGCGGGGCTCGACAACCGAGGGCCTGCATCTCTTCGTCAAGGATCAAAGCCTGTTCGCTGGAGAGACCGCCGCCGCCATATCGCGTCGGCCAGGTGGGAGCGGTCCACCCTTTGGCCGCCATGCGGTCAAGCCACTGTTTTTGTTCCGGACGAGCGTATGTCGTGCGTTTGCCGCCGGCGACCTGCTCGGATTCCGGCATCCGCGTGCGCATGACAGGCGGGCAGTTTGCCTCCAGCCAGGCGCGAGTGTCGGCGCGGAAGGCAGTCGGAGTGGGCATCGATGATTCCTCGGGCGTCGCTACGGGCTGTGAGGTGACCACCATATCTTGGGGGCGGCAAGTGGCGGAGGGCGAGGGAAACCCGTTCGCGCGGATCGGGGTGTCTGTTTCGGCTGGTGGACGATGGGGTTAGTGGTCTGGCCTCGCTCTGCCATGCCTGTGTGTTAGGGTCGCGGCCTCGCTGGCCTGGCGATCGAATGCCATCGCAGGTTCGGCCGCCTGATGAACCGACGGTAATCGTAGCGGTATGAAACGATCTCATTGCCACGGCGACGACGCGGCGGGGCGCTCAGGTCCGGCAGCATCCGGCGTTGATGGAGATTAAGGATTGTTGCGTGCGACGGCCGTCGGCGTCACCCGCCTTGCATCCAGGCCAACGAGCCAAGTTCAATCGAGAAAGCAAACCGTGGATAATGCGATTAAGGGATCTCACATCCGACGGCAGCGGCGACACGATGGCCGCGTGATCGCCCGGATCAGACATCCGGCTGTGGCCTGTCGAGCGGTAACATCCGCTGCGTGCACGCGCCGATCCTGCTGACCCGAGAATGCAATCCCGGGCAGCCTGAGCGGGCAAGTCGCTGTTCCGGGAGTGGTATCAAGGGTTCCGAATGAACCCTGGTGCGGCGGCTGTTGGCCTAGCAGGCCGCCGGATGGTCATCCCGGGCCTTGAAAAACGGCGTCAGAAAGGACCGGCGGAGACGCCCTTCGCACCGGGCAGCCTCATCCAGGCAGAACGCGCGCATATCGGCTGTGGTCACGGCCGCAGCCTCGGACCGCCATTGCATCGCACGTTCCTGCAACGCTCGAGTATCATATTGGCTAGGCATCGGGTTGGTTACACTTTGATTGCGGGGAAAAGCGCGATCAGACATGCAAGAAGGTCCCGTTCCGGTCATCCGCCCTATACGAGGTGACTGCTCGTTTGGACCATATAACTGATTCCGTGTTCGTTCTCAATAGCTGATCAGCGCCGACATCCAAAGAAACACAATTTCGGTTGGCGTGTGTGGAAATCGGCGACGTCTGCGGTGATGGGCGGCCAGCAGCGACATAATGGCGCGGTTCGGTGCCGATCCGGTTACGGTGCCGCCGCCACGGGCTGCGCGTGGGATTGACCGAAGCCGGATGGTGGGCGCGACAGGGATTGAACCTGTGACCCCCGCCGTGTGAAGGCGATGCTCTACCGCTGAGCTACGCGCCCCATCCGCTGCCGCGAAGGCGGGCTTCCTAACTGCTTGGCCAGCGCACCGCAACCCCGAAAACGGCCAGCATCGCGCATCAGAGAAGTGCGCTAGGTCGCTGTTTGTTTGAAGTGGCCGATTGACGCGCCGAGTGGTGGCCGCTTCGCGTCTCGCGCTTCTCCACGATCGGGCACTAGGTCAGGACCCGCAGTGCCGGCGGCGCCGCTTCGGCATCCACCTGCACCAAGGCACCATCGGGAACGGCGCGGGTGATATCGACCTGGAAGCCCGACATCATCGTCACGTCCGCCAGCGCCGCGCCCTGCACCATGATCGGGTTGACCGTGTTGAACACCAGTGCCGCCGGGACGATCCCACGCCGAGCCATCTCATGCAGCATCCAGGCCGTCGCCACGCCGCCCTTGGCTTTGTCCAGGATCAGCACCAGGCCGACGTAGGATCGTCCGAACAACGCGTGCCGCGGGCGAGAGAATATGCCGGTGATCCGGTCCAGGTCGTACCTGGCGGAGAAGCCGTCGCTCGCCACCATCGCCCTGCCCCGGACGGTCTGGCCCATCGCCGCGGTCGCCTGGAACACGGTCATGCGATGCGTCCGGAGCAGGCGGCATCGAGACACTGGTCCATCGACAACAGCACCGGCGTGTAGCCGTAGCCGCCCAGGATGTTGGTCAGCTTGGCGGAGTTGGTCGCCAGGCGCCGCCAGCCATTTGCCTCGGCGAGTTCGCGGGCGTAGCTCTGGTAGAAGCACATGCCGGACAGCACCATCGCGCCGGATGCCTCGATCCTGGCGGTGAGGCCCATGCGGTCGGCGTCAGGTTTGATCTGCGGGCTGGTGATGGCCAGCAGTGGCACCGTGACATGGCGGCCATCCAGCCGGTCGGCGAGCATCCGCATTTCCAGCAGCGACAGTTGCGGAGCGGCGAACACCACCACGTCCACGGGGTCGCCGCCGGTCGCGTATTCGGCCATTAGCGTGGCGATGTCGGATTGGCCGACCGACAGCGCGGGCGGCGGCGGGCCGTCGAAGGCGTTGGCGGACTCGGGAGTAACGCCGTCGATATGGAACATCGCGACGCTGCCGAAGCTCGCCATCGCGGCGCCGAAATGTTTCAGTTCGTCTGAACCAGGGACGTGGTCAAAGCCGGTGATTACCGGCACACGCCAATAATCCCCCGCGAGGCGTCCGACGACGCCACCCAGCGCGCCCCATTCGTGCAATGCGCGGGGTGTCCAGCTTGCCTCGATCAGCAGCGACCCGCGACGACATTCATCCAGATGATAGCCGTAGCGCGGGGTCAGACCGGTCAGCCCGGCGGCCAGCGCGGATGGACCCCCCTCGAAGTTGGACCGCGCACCGAGGACCGCGTTGCAATAGATGACAACGCCGGTATCGCCGTAGGCCATGTGCTCGCCACGCACCGGGGGCATGATGGTCTGGTAGTTGATGCAGGTGTTGGTCATCAGGATACCGAGCGCTTCAAAGGCGTCCGAGGTGCGCCGTTCGAGGGCGACCATCCAATCCTGCTGTTTCAACCGGCCGGCGGCACCGAAGTCGGTTCCGCGCGGATCGGTGATGGTGGGGATGCGGACGCGGCGGTCGGCTGACGGCATCGCAGCGAATCGCTCCAGCCAGGCGACGCCGGTTTCGCCGAGCGACTCGGTGTCGGCCATGATGTGGGCCTGCTGGACAGCAACCATGTCGCGCGCGCCGAGATAGCTGCCGACGCGGATCTGGTGCTGCACGGCCCACTGCCTCGCGGCCCCCATCTCGCCCCTGAGCATTGCGGCCGCCTCGTCGCGAAGCTGCATCGGTGTCTCTCCCGTTCGGCGCTGGATCAGGCACAAGACCGCCAGGCCGGTCAACGTCGCGCGTGAAGCGGGGTCAAGCCGGTGTGCGCGCTGCGTTGGCGGGCGAGCGAGCACGCCAGGGAGGGGGCGGCGCGCGAAAAATGACTCTGATACCGGTCAATCCATGCGTCGGCGGGTGGCAGAGCGAACTGCGATCGAGTTGACCGGCTGTCGCTGGTCAACCATTCGTTTGATCGCGTTACTCACCTCGCCGGCGATTCCGCCTTCGAGGATCACGCTTTCGGCGGCATCCCGTCACCGGTGAAAGGGCGAGCGATGAAAATCAAATCAAAAGATTTCCGTGTGCGGGAGGGAATGGAGGTCGATCTCGAGACGTGGCCGACAAAGGTAGCGAAGGTTTACAAGTCCAAACATAACTATCGCAAGATGCTGGATGATCATGTCGAACAGCTGAGCGATCAGCAGCAGCTGCTGTATGCCTCCAACCAATGTGCCGTGCTGCTGATCTTCCAGGCGATGGACGCGGCGGGCAAGGATGGGGCGATCCGGCACGTCATGTCCGGGGTCAATCCGCAAGGGTGCCAGGTGTTCAGCTTCAAGCATCCCAGCGCGACGGAAGCGCAGCATGACTTCCTATGGCGGACGACATGCGTGCTGCCGGAACGCGGACGGATCGGTATCTTCAACCGCTCATACTATGAGGAGGTGCTGGTCGTTCGCGTGCATCCGGAGCTGCTGCGCGCCGAGGGCCTGGCGGAGCTGCTGTCGGACGGCGACGCGATCTGGCAAGGTCGTTTCCGATCCATCCGGCATCTGGAACGCCACCTGCATGAAAATGGCACGCGGATCGTCAAGTTCTTCCTGCATCTGTCGAAGGACGAGCAGCGACGACGTTTTCTGCACCGCATCGACGAGCCCGAGAAGAACTGGAAGTTCAGCCAGGGGGATATCGAAGAACGGGCGTTCTGGCCACAGTACATGCAGGCTTACGGGCAATGCTTAAGTGCCACGAGCACCGATGAGGCGCCTTGGTATGTGGTTCCCGCCGACGACAAGGAAAATGCCCGGCTGATCATATCGGAGATCGTGTTGGAGACGCTGCGAAATCTGAAGATGCGTTATCCTGAAACAACCGACGTGCGTAGGCTCGAATTGCTGGCGATCCGCGAGCAGTTGATGAAGTAGACACTGCCGCGTGGGTAATGGCGCGGCCGGCATGGGGACCCTGCCCCGAGACCGTCGATCGATCATCATGTCATCGGCCATCAGGCTTCCGGTTGGTAGGTCTCGCTCTCTCCACCACCGGCCGCAGGGTGGGCCTGCACGGACCGGCTGGCCGAGCGCAGCGAGGCCGAGTTCGCAGCGCCCTCAGGTGCCGCGTCCCTGGTCCCCCCGATCGTCGGTCCCTTCGTGTTCACGGTGTCGGCAGGGTTATCTCCGATGGCTGCATGCCGTTGATGAGATGGCGTTCGGCAAGGGATATCGCCGTCGGACGCTTCGGCTGATCCAGCCTGTCGCGGCAGACCCCGTTTCGACCAGCCGCATGGCGATCAGTTGCGCGGGCGCTCGCTGGCTGGTGTTGGTGCATATGCAAGACAGCGCCGCTGATCTTGGTGCCGCTGTCCGTTAGATCGGTGCTATGCTGATTTAGGTGTGCCGAGGCCCGCTTTCAGAACCTGTTCGAACGATCAGAGCCTATTTCTGATTTGGATCCGCGTCCGGATAGTCGATCCTGTCAATTTTGTAGACCACGGACAGGCCTTTCAGACTGTCTCTGCGAAATCTTACACCTGAGATCCATGGCACGGAGATTTGGACGCTGTGCCGATCGGCTGGGGTTCTTACCGGAAAGCGATCTCCGCCTCCTGGGTCATATTCGAACAATAGCGTTTTGTGCGCCTGTCCGGCTTTCGATGCGAAGACCCTTACCCATTCCTCCTTTGCAATTTCGTCACAATCTGTATTGCTAATCTCGAAATCAAAACCTGCCAGGCCTGAAAGCTTCATATGCACCTCGGTGATACAAGCGGTCAGTGGATCCAATCCTATCGCAGCCAGGACCAGATATACCACGAGACACATCACCGCAAGCGGCACTGTAAATACATTGATACATACGATAAGCATCCTGCCGAGACGACGTAGAAATGACATCCGGGCGACCTATTGCGGAGTCGCCGGCTCGTCAAACATCCCGCTCTGACCGAGTTGAAAGCGGGTCGTTGTAAAATGCGCGTTGGTTGGGTCGAGGATGTGCGGCTCGCTCATTTTGGCGTTGCTGGAGAACAGGCGCGCCTACAGACGCGCAGCCAACAATACCTCGTCAAGGGTCAGGTCTGCTTGGTCAGAGAAACGTCCGCGCCGATCGAACCGGTGTGCAGGACCGCGAAGCGCGTGCGGTTGACCCCGGCACGGTCATCATAAAGCCTACCGCTCCGCGCCGCCCGGCGCTTGAAAATGCTCGCGCGGTCAACTCGATGATGGCGATCGGTGCGAAGTCTCATTATACATCAATTCACCGCTGGCTGTGTATGTGACATAATTCCCGTCTTCGTAAAACAGAGTCCACAACATGTCTTCTTTTGCTTCGCCTGTTCCCGGTGATTCCGGCGACTTCAGACGGACAGAGCCGCCGAGGTCGAATTCCAAAATCCAATCATTGCGGACCTGTTTGACATTTGTGAGCCGTTGGCCATCAAGCTGCGCCAATGCAATACTGATTTGTTCGCGGTCGGTGTCGGATCTGTTGCAAGCGTAAAACCTGGTGACAACGTGCCAATTGCTTCAGCAATGTAGAGGTGCCACTTTCCCCTTGGATTTACGATCCTTCTCTCAAGAGCATCAACGACCACCTGAGAACGTCCTGGTGCGGGGCGGCTGGGCTCTCTGATCTTGAGATGTGGACTGCCGAAATCCGCCCTGAGTACATTGTCGGCACTAAGGCGGACAAACCAGACGAGTTCGCCCTTCATTTCAAGCAGCAATTCGCGCGTCCTGAACGCCGCAGCGTCATGATCGCTTTCCATAACTTAATACCCTCCGGTTTCTTTGATATCTTTGGCTATATCCACCAGTTCCTGAAAGTCGGTAATATTCCGACCGGTGATTGCATCATGGAATATTTCGAGCTGCTCGCGCGTCCTGAGTCCCCCTGCTCTGGCTGCAGCCGCGGCCATTTTAAGCCCTTGGGGGTTGTCTGCCGACGCTACTAACTGAATAGCACTCCCAACCGAGGATGCGCCGGCTTCCGGGATCTTTGCCGGCTGGTGGGCTTTGGCCGCCGCAACATGTTGCAAATGCGCAATTCGACGGTCCAAAGGATGGTCGCTCAGGCGGAGGTCCATGAAGTTCCTGATACGTTCTTATCAGAGCCATTGGCTTTTGGCAAGAGATTACTTCGGGCGGACGGTTCGGCTGATCCAGTTCGCTTGGGTCAGCACCACCTCGATCAGCTTCACGACCACCAGGACGGTTGAGAGCGGCGCATGTCCTGCCCGACGCTTCGTGAACAGCCCGCGACCAGCATACGGACCGTAAGGCCGCCAGCACGGCGACGGCGGCTTTGGGATCGGAATAGGAATCGGCGCGTTAACGGGCGGGCTGACACATGATGTCGGATTATAGATGTAAATCGAAACGATCGGTCTGGCAGGCCGCGAGCGTCATGGGACAGGATGGGCAGTCTGCCAATCCTTCATCATCACGATCTCCTTGTTCTGTGCGGCAACAATCTCTTTGGCCAGCCGGCGCAAGGCTGGGTCTCTGCCATAACGAAGCTCCTCGTCGGCCATGTCCACCGCACCGCGATGATGGGGGATCATCATCGAGACGAAATCGTGGTCGGGGTTGCCGGTCATCGGCGCTGAAGCCATGTCGTGGTTCATCCTTAGCATACCAGCCATCATCGCCTGGTCAGCCTCGGACTCCGGCTGGTGCTGTCCCTGCACTGGCATGTTTCGCTGCTGAGCAAGGGCTTGAACGCCGGTCAGCGTGGTGCCGAGGGTGATGACCAAGGCCCAGCGCAGAATATGCATGATGCGGATCCCATGGTGGTGATGAAGGAGACGTTCGTGCCTGATCAGCACATTATCAGTTGGCTTGGCATGTCCTCCACAAACTGATGTGCGTATCCGGCATCGCGACCATTACAGAGGTAACCAATTACAAGATTGCTGCCGGCATCAAGCGCGGTCGATGTCCAGAGGTCGCGGGGGCCATCCGCAGCCGCCGTCAGGCTCCGCGCCCTTGCCGCACGGCCTGCTTCGCCAAGCTGTGCCGCGGGACCGCGCGAAGCAGCGTCCTCTCGATCCTCGGGTTCCTCGCCCGTCGAGATCGGCATCAGGATTGCCAGTGAGGCACCACCTGAAATGCTTGCAGACGGGCTGATGATAGAATACCCCCCCTTCCCATGACCCATACGATTCGGGAAAAGCAGAAGCTCCTTGCGCGGGTTCGGCGCCTGCGCGGCCAGATCGAGGCGATCGAGCGCGCCCTGGAAGGCGAAGCCGGCTGCGAACCCGTCCTGCACCTGATCGCCGGTGCCCGCGGCGCCATGGCTGGTCTGATGGCCCAGGTGGTCGAGGATCATGTCCGCACCCACCTTGTTGATCCCGCGGCTCATCCCGGTTCGCTCAACCCGGACGCGGTCGAGCAGTTGCTGGGTGTCGTCCGCACCTACCTGAAATAAGAGCCCCGCATGGAACAGCATAGCCACGTCTTCCTTGGCCAAGGCTACGAGCACGCGGAGAAGCGCACCTGGGGCGTCATCGGGCTGTGCGGCACGATGATGGCGCTGGAGATTATCGGCGGACTGCTGTTCGGCTCGATCGCCCTGGTAGCGGACGGGCTGCACATGAGCACCCACGCCGGGGCACTGCTGCTGGCGGCCGTGGCGTATCGCTATGCGCGGCGACATGCGACCGATGCGCGGTTCACCTTTGGCACCGGGAAGTTGGGCGATTTGGCGGGCTTTAGCAGTGCCATCGTGCTGGCGATGATCGCGTTGCTGATTGGCTGGGAAGCGGTCGGACGGTTCCTGGCGCCGGTACCGATCGCGTTCGCTGAGGCGATCCCGATCGCCTGCCTGGGTCTTGGCGTGAACATCGTAAGCGCGTGGCTGCTCGGTGGCGGGCACCACCATCACGCGCATCCGCATGATGATGACCACGCGCATCCGCACGATGGCGGCCACGCGCATCCGCATGATGATGACCACGCGCATCCGCACGATGGCGGCCACGCGCATCCGCACGATGGCGGCCAGGTCGTCGCGCTTGGCGGAACCAGACTGACGCTTGAAATTCACGAGGATGGTCAGCCGCCTCGGTTCCAGATCCGGGCGCTGGTCCCGGTGGAGACGGCTTGGGCGGAGACGCTTTGGGCGGAGACCGTGCGGCCAGGTGGCAAGCGGGAGCGGTTCGCCTTCAGGCAACGAGGCGACGTGCTGGAGAGCGTGACGGAGATCCCCGAGCCGCACGCGTTTACGGTCAATCTGCATGTTGGTGACGCCTCGGCATCGGTGATGTTCGAGGAGGCCGGTCACGACGCCACGCATCGCGACAACAATATGCGGGCGGCGATCATTCATGTGATGGCGGACGCCGCGGTGTCGGCACTGGTGATCGTTGGGCTGCTGCTCGCCAGGGCATTCGGCTGGTTGTGGATGGACCCGCTGGCCGGGATCGTTGGTGCGATCGTCATTGCCAGCTGGGCGTATGGGCTGGTGCGCGACACGGGTCGTATCTTGCTCGACATGAACCCCGATCGGCAGTTGACCGAGCGGCTGCGGCGCGAGATCGAGGCTGATGGTGACGAGTTGACGGACCTGCATGTTTGGCGGCTGGGGCCGGGGCATCTCGGCGCGGTGCTGTCGGTGGTCACCGGTCAGGATCGTCGCCCCGAGGACTACCGGCACCAGTTGCGGCATTTTGCCTCGCTGTCTCACGTCACCGTGGAAGTGCAACCGCGTTGAGCACGGCGGATGCGCGCCTGCACCGGTTCGCGGATCTGCTGCTGCGCTGGAACACGACGCTGAACCTGATCGCCGCGCGGGATGCGCATGCCGTGTGGGACCGGCATATCGCCGACTCGCTGCAGCTGGTCCCGCTGATGCCGGAGGGGATCACTCGGGCGGTCGATCTTGGCACCGGTGGCGGGTTCCCAGGTCTGGTGCTGGCGATCGCCACGGGGGTGAGGTTCGATCTGATCGAGGCCGACGCGCGCAAGGCGTCGTTCCTGCGGACGGCGATCCTGGAAACCGATGCGGCCGCGACGGTGCATTGCTGCCGGATCGAGGATGCCGCCGTGTTGCCGGCACCGTTGGTCACCGCGCGGGCGTTGGCTCCCCTGCCCCGGCTGTTACCACTTGCCGCGCCACTTCTGGCGGAAGACGGGATGTGCCTGCTGCTGAAGGGTGCGCGGGCCGAGGAGGAACTGGTGGCAGCCGAGGCCGACTGGGCGATGGCGGTGCAGCGTGTGCCGAGCCAGACGAGCGCTGAGGGGGTGGTGTTGCGGGTGAGCGCGCTACGGCGACGAGAGGTGTTTTAGTTTTAGCGTCCGGCTGCTTCAACTTGACGCAATCAAACCCGCATTTTCCTTCATTTTGATACGGCGACGGACGATCGCCGCCCGCAATGTCATTTCGGTGCTGGACGGTTGTGGTAGGCCTGCAGAGGCGCATGGACACGGCGCGTGCCGCCGTCTTTTTGCATAAGCCTTCTGTTTCCCGCTTGCCCTGAGCCGCCGAACGACTGGTTCGGCTGATCGCTTGATGTCCCCCCAGGCGGCCGTCGCGGGCCACTCGGGTTTAACTCACATCGTTACGGTAGCGGCGCGCCAAACGGTTGTCGCGACCCTCGGGGCAAAGTCGGCCAGCCTTGCTTGCATCCGGTCACGGAAAACGGTGTCCGCCGCGACGGGCAAGGCGCGCTCGCGGGGCACAACGGCCCGACGGTATGGCGGTTAGGGTCAGAACCTCTCCACCCATGGCCGCAGCTCGACCTCCCACGTCCAGGCGCTGCGCGGCTGGTTGGCGATCTGCCAGTAGGTCTCGGCGATCGCGTCGGGGTCCAGCATGCTGTCCGGATTTTCGCGCGCGTCGGGGCGGGTCGAACTCCTGATACCACCATCGATGACGAAATGGGCGACATGGACGCCCTTTGGCGACAGCTCCCGCGCCATGCTGGATGCCAGACCACGCAAGGCGAACTTGCCCATCGCGAACGCCGATGAATTGGGGTAGCCCTTGACGCTGGCCGACGCGCCGGTCAGCAGGATGACGCCGGAGCCTCGCGCGACCATGTGCCGCGCCGCCTGCTGTACCACCAGGAATCCGCCATAGGCACTGACCGCCAACGCGCGTGCCACCGCGGTCGGATCAAGTTCGGTCACCGGCCCGCGCGCGCGGGCACTGGCGTTGTAGACGACGATATCCGGCACGCCCTGGGTGGCGATCACAACCTCGAACAGGGCCGCCACTTCCTCGGGTTCGGCCGCCTCGCAGGCGAAGGTGACGCCGGCGGTTTCGGCGGCCAGCTTCTGCAGCTTGTCCGGGTCACGGGCGGCCATCGCCACCTGCAATCCGTGCCTGGCGAACAGACGGGCCAGCGAGGCACTCAGACCTGGCCCCACGCCCACGATCAATGCGGTTTTCATATCCACGTCAACGCCCTCCGGCAACCGGCTGCATGATGGCCGTAACCTACAACGCTTCCGCCGTGGCCAGCCAGAGGACGACGCTGCCGGCTTCCTTCGCGGCCGCTGCGATGGGTCACCCCGTGATGGGGCACCCTGCGATGGGGCACTGGCGGCTTCGCGGTTGCCCCCTTCTTTCGCCCGATCATTCCCGTATCATCCACCGCCAAGCAACAGTTAACCCGGAGGCGACGACCGTGCTCGGTTTGATGCAGACGAATGGGCTGATGATTTCCTCGATCCTGACCCACGCCGCGCGGCATCACGGGACCGCCGAGGTGGTGTCGCGCACGCATGAGAGCACCACGCACCGCTACACCTGGCGCGATGTGGAAGCGCGATCCCGCCGCCTGGTCCGGGTGCTGCAGAAGCTGGGCGTCAAGCAGGGTGACCGGGTCGGCACCCTGGCCTGGAACGGGTTCCGGCATCTTGAGGTGTATTATGCCGCGCCCGGCATGGAAGCGATCTGCCACACCATCAACCCGCGGCTGCATCCGGATGACATCGCCTACATCATCAATCACGCCGAGGACAAGGTACTGTTCGTCGACACCAGCTTCGTATCGCTGATCACGGACCTGGCGCCGAAGATCGCGGCTCACGTCAAAACGGTCGTCATGCTGACGGACCCGGCCAACATGCCGGACCTGACCCTGATGCCCGGCATGAGGCTGGCCTGCTATGACCAGCTGATGGATGCGGCGGACGACGACTACGTCTGGCCGAGCTTCGATGAAAACGCCGCCAGCGCGTTGTGTTACACCTCCGGCACGACGGGACGGCCGAAAGGCGTGCTGTACAGCCATCGCTCGACCTGGCTGCACGCCTACGCCACGGCGCTTCCGGACGTGCTGGGCCTGAAGGCGAGCAGCCGTGTGCTGCCGGTGGTGCCAATGTTCCACGTCAATGCCTGGGGCATGCCCTATGCGGCGGCCCTGACCGGAGCCTGTCTGGTGCTGCCGGGCCGGCATCTGGACGGCGCCAGCATGGCCAACCTGCTGAACGCCGAGCGGGTCTCGTTTACCGCTGGCGTGCCGACCGTGTGGCTGGGCTTGCTGCAATACCTGCGATCAAGCGGGGAGCGGCTGGAGACGGTGCAGCGCATCATGACCGGCGGATCCGCCGCGCCGCCGCTGCTGATCGAGGCGTTCCGCGACGAATACGGGGTGGCGGTCGAGCATGGCTGGGGGATGACCGAACTCAGTCCCGTCGGCACCTATAACGCGCCCAAGCCGCCGCAGATCGGTCTGCCGAAGGACGACGCCGCCCAGCACATGCTGAAGCAGGGGCGCATCCTGCCCGGCATCGACATGAAAATCGTCGACGCGGACGGCGGTGAACTACCGTGGGACGGCGTTGCCTTCGGCGACCTGATGGTGAAGGGCCCCTGGATCGCCAGCGCCTACTACGGCGATGCGGTCGACAGCGCGCTGGACGCAAACGGGTGGTTCGCCACCGGCGACGTCGCCACGGTTGATCCGGACGGGTTCATGGAGATCACCGACCGGTCCAAGGACGTGATCAAGTCGGGCGGTGAGTGGATCAGCTCCATCACGCTGGAGAACATCGCGGTTTCTCATCCCGACGTGGCCGAGGCGGCGGTGATCGCCGCCGTCCACCCAAAATGGGACGAGCGACCTCTGCTGCTGGTGGTGCCGGCAGCGGGGAAGATCGTCGATCCCGCGTCGGTGCTGGCGCTGTATCAGGGCAAGGTCGCGAAATGGTGGCTGCCGGACGAGGTGGTGGTGGTGGCTGAACTTCCGCATACCGCGACCGGCAAGCTGCTGAAGACGAGCTTGCGGACCCAGTTCCGCAACCATTACCTGACGCGAGGCGGCGCGTAGGCGGCCCGAAGGCCGGCCGATGCGTGGCTGATCGCGATGGACGAAAAACTGCTGGCCTGGGGGTTGCGCCGCAAGCCGACCCGGGTTCCGCGTCTATGGCTGTTGACGGACGAGCAGCGTCTTTCGGATCCACGCGGCGCGGTCGCCAATCTGCCGCGCGGCAGAGCCGGGGTCGTGCTGCGGCATGCCGATACGGCAGCGCGCGCGGCGCTTGGCCGGGATCTGGCACGGATCTGCCGCGCGCGCCGGCTGGTTCTGGTGGTGGCGGGTGATGCGCGACTGGCGGCGAAACTGCGGGCTGGCCTGCATCTGCGCGCCGGACGGTGGCCCGGTCCGCTTCGCCCACGCGGCATGGTGACGGCATCGGCTCACTCGATTCCGGAGCTGCGACGGGCCCGATCAGCGGGCGTCGACCTGGTGTTTCTGTCGCCGGCGTTCGCCACGGCCAGCCACCCCGGCGCCCGTGGTCTGGGTCCGCTGCGCTGGGCCGCCATGGCTCGACATGCCAGGGTGAGCATCGCGGCGCTGGGCGGGGTGGACGGGCAAACGCTCAGGCGGCTGCCGGCACGCGCGCTGCATGCGGTCGGCGCCATCCGAGCTCTTGGTTTGGTTTGAAGCCGTAGCGCGCAGCAGAGCAGCACGAGATTTTGCTGTTCTTTGGCCGTGGCTGTTTCCCGCGCTCAAGCACGGACGCCGGGCGTGTCGCGCTGCTCCGCGATCGCCAACGGACCCGCGGGTCCATCAGGCGGTGGCGAGGTAGGGTCGCGGCCCGGCTATCCGCGCGTCACCGCCTTAATCATGTTGTCTGAGAGGGCGGTTCACGTCCGGGGTTGGTTCAACCCGAGACGATCGCGCCCTCACGCGGCTCATTGGCATGCCCGAGGAAAATGGCCGGCAGAAATTGGCCTTCCTCAAACCGCTCGTGGCACGCATGTCACAGTGTTTCGGAAATGCCATGCGGGGGCATGTTAGCGGGTTGCGGGGGAATGACCCTCCGTTCATTAACCCAATCCAGGTCTGGCTGCCCCCCGCCGCTTTTGGGACCCCCGGGCGAGGCCTGAGGAGATCGCCGGCAAACGGTGTTACAAGGAGGATTTTCATGCGTAAGCTTCTCATGGCCAGCGCTGCCATTCTGGGAGCATCCGGCGGTCTGGCTCTTGCCCAGAAAGTGCCAGCGGCTCCGAACCAAGGCCAGTATGCCGCCCCGTACGGCGCCGGCCCGGCCGCGAACAACAACAACAACGCCTGGGGTGTGGCGAACACGCCGAGCGGCTCCACCGCTGCCGGCCCGCTGAGCGGGTCGATCTATTCGCCGAACGTCGACAAGGTTCCGGAGCCCGGCACCATCGTGATCCGCCTGAACGGCAAAGTGGAAGTTGACCTGCAGGCGACTTACACGAGCGCCGACACGGGCGTTGGCGCGAACCGCGGCTACAAGGTCAACCCGGTGGGTTTTGCCAGCTATGTGCGCCTCTATCCGGGGTTCGACGGCGTGGCCGCGAACGGACTGCGGTATGGTGCCAGCGTTGAATTGCGGGAAAATTTCGGCGCCTCCGGCAACCCGGCGACCAGCCCCAGCGGCAACACCTCGACCGAGACGATCTTCGTTCGGCGTACCTTCACATACCTCGCGACCGACACGGCCGGTCTCCTCCGCGTTGGTCAGGCCGATGGCGTCCTGGGCCTGTTCGACAACTGTATCTTTACCACGCAGTGCTGGGATGCCGGTGTCGGCAACTTCAACGGCGGCACCCCGCAGGATCTCGGCCCTGGCGCCGGGATCGCCGTTCCGTTCGTGTGGCTGGACCAGGCCGGCGCAGAATATGGCAACACCAAGGTCGTGTATTTGTCGCCGCAGGTCTTTGGCTTCGACTTCGGCGCCCAGTATGCACCGAATATGGGCAACTCCTTCCAGAATTCGGGTTGCACCCAGGCTGGCCCGACCTGCATCAGCACGACGTCGGGCAACGATGCGACGCGCTGGTTTAATCAGGTCGGCGTCGGCCTGCGGTTCCAGCGCGCCTACGGCCCAGTGGACTTCAAGGCTTATGGCTTCTACGAGACCGCCGGCAAGGAAGACCTGACGGTCGGCACCAGGCCGGCCGCCGGGCTGGCGACCCGTGCGGCAACCAGTGTCACAGCCCTGCGGTACGACAATCTGAACTTCTACAAGGCCGGCATCGCGGTCACGGCGTTCAATGTCACAGCGGCCGCGGACTATATCGGTGGTGCTGTCAACGAGCAGCTGGCCATGCGTCCCAGCGGCGGCGCGCCAATGAACGCGGTCGTCACCGGCCTGACCTACGCGAACGGTCCGGTGGTTCTGGGCGCCGAAATCGGCCTGATCGACGACCAGGGTGATGCGCGTCTCGTCGGCGTATCGCAGCGTCACCAATATGAAATCGCTTTCGGCGGTTCCTACAAGCTCGCCCCGGGTCTTCAGCTGGTCGGTGAGTATCAGTATGAACACCGGCACCAGGGGGGCTATGACTTCCAGACTGGCGGCGTTGCCAACGCGCTTGGCGGGACCACGGCGGGATCCGTAAGCCGCGACGCGCAGGGTCAGGCATTCATGGCCTCGACGGTGCTAACCTGGTAACGCCGCGGCTTCAGCAAGATGGCGGAAACGGCGGGGCATGACCCCGCCGTTTCTTTTGGCCCAGGCACCGGACCGGCCGCCCGTCACAGAGAAAAGAATGGCAATTGCTGACCGGCCCGGCTGCGGCTAAAGACTGCGCGACTTGATCGACCGGCAATAAAAGGCATGCCATCGCGATGCGACCGACCTCCATTTCCAGCCGGCTTCTGCCTGCTGCCTTGATCAGCCTGTTCGCGGTCGCCGCCTGCTCCTCTGACGACGTCAAGCCGAACCCGACACCGGCTAACTATCAGGGTCTGGGCAGCGGATCGCCGGGCGATGTGACCAGTCGCCTGGGCGGCGAGGACAGCGGCACCATTTTCGGGATCGGCAAAGGCACCAAAGACCAGGGCGTCGGCGGGGGCGGCCCCAGCACCGGCATCGGTGTCAACGCCTTCCTGTGGCGAGGCGCGCTGGATACCATCGGCTTCATGCCGCTGGCCTCGGCTGATCCGTTCGGCGGCGTGATCATCACCGATTGGTATACCCCGCCCGGCACCAGCGGCGAGCGGTTCAAGGCAACCATCTACATCCTCAGCCGCGAGCTGCGCAGCGATGGCCTGCGCGTCAACATCTACCGTCAGGTCCTGCAAAACGGTCAATGGATCGACGCGTCGGTGGCCGATTCAACCGTTGGCGACATCGAGAACAAAGTGCTGGCACGTGCCCGGCACATGCGGGAACAGCTTCAGGCCAACAGCTGACACCGGTCGACGCTCGCGTTGACATAGAGCGAATCCCATCGCGCTGCTCATGGACATCGCTCTAACTCTCTGTTTGATCGCATGATTCACCGCTCCGGTGATTTCACCTGCGCGGATAATGCTCCAGGACACCCCGGGGCGACAGCAGGGAGCTGTCTGACCCCCGGCTCGCTGTTCCGATGTTGATCCGCCAATCCGAGGCGGACCGACTGGTGCAGGCCGCCGCCGCCGAACTGTCCCACGGCCATCTGGTTCGCGCGGCCACGTTGCTTGCCGAGGCGATACGCGCGGATCCACACCACCTGTTGGCGCTGACCAAGCAAGCTGAGCTGGCGTTGTCGCGGAAAGATCACGCGGCCGCGCTTTCACTGACGGATATCGTCATCGGCCTGGAATGCAATTTCGCGCCGGCCTGGCACCAGCGCGCGTCGGCCCATTGGCTGGCAGGGCGTCCGGCGGCGGCGGTTGGCGCGGCCCGGCGGGCGGTCGAGATCCAGCCGCCCAACCCCGCCTTTCGGCTGCGGTTCGCGCAGTTCGCGGGCTGGAGCGGTCGCGGTGCGGAAGCACGCGATGCGCTGGGCCCGTTGCTGACACCCGACCAGCCCGACCCGGAGAACCGTGCGGCGGCTATCAGCATGTTGGGCGAGCTGGCGATCGCCGAGGGGCGGTTCGAAGCGGCGGGTTTCTATCTGGATCATGCGCTGCGGCTGCAACCGGGATTGCACACAACCCGCATGCTGCGCGGCATGAACCAGCTTCGACTCGGCCACTTTCGCGACGGTTGGATCGACTACGCCGCGCGGGAACACATCGCGCCCATCGACCCGGACCGGTCCGCCGCCCGGGCGATCCGGCTTTGGGAAGGCCAGGCGCTGGCGGCGAAATCCCTGTTGGTGAGCGACGATCAGGGTCATGGGGACGCTATCCAATTCTTCCGCTATGTGCCGCTGCTGCGGCGTCGCGGGGCGCACGTCACCTGGCGCACATTCCCGCCACTGGTGCGACTGCTGGCTGCTGCCGCACCCGATGTGACGGTGCTGGACGCCCTGCCCGACGAGGTGCGGTTCGACTTCCGGTGCAACTCCACCAGCCTGCCTCGCTGGTTCGAAACCGAGCTGAACAGCGTTCCGGCGCGGGTGCCGTATCTGCGTCCGCCGGAACGGCTGCGCCGAAGCATGCAGCGGCGATCCTCTCAGCGGTTGAGGGTGGGGCTGATGTGGTCGGGCGACCCGCGGCATGCCCGCGACAGCATGCGCTCGATCCCGTCTGAACAGTTCCTGCGCCTGGCGGATGTGCCGGGGATCCGTTTCCACAGCCTGCAACATGAGGTGCGGGCGGCGGACCTGCCGGCGCTGCAGGCTCGGCCGGCGATCAGCCGAGAGGTCGAGCGGGCGGCCGACTTCGCCGACACGGCAGCCATCATCGCCAGCCTCGATCTGGTGATCACCGTCGACAGCGGGATCGCGCATCTGGCCGGAGCGCTCGGCAAGCCGGTCTGGATCGTGCTGCATGTGGCACCGGACTGGCGCTGGCTGGTCGATCGTGCCGACAGTCCCTGGTATCCCACCGCCAGGCTATTCCGGGTGACGCCGGCGGAGTGGCTGGCGACCGCGGGTGAGCGCTGTACCGCATTGTCGGCCCCGGATCGGGAAGCGCCGCCCTCCGCTGGCCGAAATCTCGCGTCCGTTTCGGGGGTGACAGGCGGCCGGGCCAGGACTGTGCGTGGCGTGCGGGCGGCGCACGATTGGGCCGAGGCAGATGATGCGGGCCAAGACGCGATGGACGGGCGCGCCAGTGGGGCGTCCGAAGGCCCGTCCGCTGAACGCCAATCTCCTGCCGGGCCGTCGGCCTGGGATGGCGGGTGGAGACCGGTTCTTGTTCGGGTCGCGGCGGCCCTGCTGGCGCTGGCCGCCGGATAATCAACCGGGGATCATGCGACCGAGTGGGCGGCCGGCGAACAGATGGACGTGAAAGTGAGCGACCTCCTGGCCCGAATGCTCGCCCATGTTGGCAAGCAGACGATAGCCCGGCGCCTCCAACCCCAGATCCTTGGCGATCTTTCCGACGGCGCGGAAAAAGCCAGTGATCTCCGCCTCACTGGCTGAGGCGCTGAAGTCGGCGAACGAGCAGTAGGCGCCTTTCGGGATCACCAGCACGTGGGTCGGCGTTAGCGGGTTGATGTCGTGGAATGCGAAGGCGAAGTCGTCCTCGAAGATTTTCCGCGAGGGGATTTCACCGCGCAGGATGCGGGCGAAGATATTTTGCTGATCGTAAGGTGGCAGGCCGCTGACCGGCATTGGAAAGTCTCCCCTGGGTCGGTGTCGCGGCGGTTTTACGATGCGGCCAAGGGGGCGGCCAAGGGGGCGGCCAAGGGGGCGGCCAAGGGGGCGGCCAAGGTGTCGGCCCAATGGGGCTGCGCAGACGCGTGCGAACGCGGTCATGCTGTTTCTCGCCGCCATGAGCATGCGGCGGCCCGACAGCTGATCGCGCTCTCAAGGGATTTTCGAGGTGCCCAGCCTGCCGCGAACCACAACCGGGTTGGACCGGGCGGCTTTCTCGGCAATGCCGCTGATGCCCTCGCGGTGCATCAGTTCAGCCCAGATTTCCGCGGGACTGACGCCCGACGAGACCCACAGGACCAGCAGATGGTAGAGCACGTCGGCACTTTCCGCGATCAGGGCATCGCGATTGCCGGCGACCGCCTCGATCAGGCACTCGACCGCTTCCTCGCCGAACTTCTGAGCAACCTTTGCCGGACCCCGGGACAGCAGCCTGGCTGAGTGGCTGAGGTTGGGATCGCTGTCGCGGCGGCTCTCGATGACGGCGAATAACCGATCGAGAACGACTGCGTCGGAGGCATCGGGCTGGACGGCTTGACTGGCGAAGCGGGATTCGCGGAACGGGTTGCGCGCTGATTTACGCGGGCGCGCGGCACTCTTTTTCTTCTCGGACTTGGCCATGCCTAGGCCGCCAGGCGTGGCAGGCGAACGGGCAGGCCGGCATCGGCCAGCGTCTGTTTGACCTGAGCCACGGTGAAGCTGCCGAAGTGGAAGACGCTGGCGGCCAGCAGGCCGGTTGCCCCTGCCCTGGCCCCGTCGACGAAATGCGCCGGCGAGCCGACGCCGCCGGATGCGACGACCGGGACCCGCACGGCGCCACACGCGGCGCGAAGCAGCTCGAGGTCGAAGCCCTGCCCGGTGCCATCGCGATCCATGCTGGTCAGCAGGATCTCCCCGGCCCCGAGCGAGACCACCTGACGACACCAGGCTATCGCATCGAGGCCGGTATTGCGTCGGCCGCCGTGGGTGAACACTTCCCACTTGCCGGATGCGGTCTGCTTGGCATCGACCGCCACGACGACGCACTGGCTGCCGAACTTGGTCGCGGCTTCGCCCACCAGATCCGGCCGCGCGACGGCGGCGGAGTTGATGCTGCACTTGTCGGTGCCGGCAAGCAGCAGCCGACGCATGTCCTCGGTCGAGCGGATGCCGCCGCCCACGGTCAGCGGCAGGAACACGCGCGCGGCGGTCCGCGAGACAACGTCGAGGATGGTATCGCGATTCTCGTGGCTGGCGGTGATGTCAAGGAACGTCAGTTCATCCGCCCCGGCCGCATCATAGACGGCAGCCTGCTCTACCGGGTCGCCGGCGTCGCGGAGCGACACGAAGTTCACGCCCTTCACGACACGACCGTCTTTCACATCGAGACAGGGTATGACGCGGAGCTTCAACATAGTGGATGGTTTAGCAGGCGCCGCGGCTTGCGATGCAAGAACATACACACATACCCGGCCTGCACGGACAGGAACACCGGATCATTGATGCATTCATCCGGATATCAGGCTGCCAAGAGCGCCAGTGCCGCGGTCGCGTCCACCCGGCCGTCGTACAAGGCCCGGCCAACGATCACGCCCTCGACTCGCGTGCCGCCGGCGACCGCTTTCAGCGCCGCCAGATCACTTAGTGAGCCCACGCCGCCGGAGGCAATGACCGGAGTGGTCAATCGGTTAGACAGGGCGACGGTCTGATCGAGATTAAGACCGCTTAACATGCCGTCACGGCCGATATCGGTGTAGATGATGGTCGACACGCCAGCGTCCTCGAAGCGCAGCCCGAGATCGATGGCCGGCATCGCCGATGTTTCGGCCCAGCCCTCGGTCGCGACGAAGCCGTCGCGCGCGTCGATGCCGACGGCGATGCGGCCGGGAAAGCGGCGGCAGGCCTCGATGACCAAGGGCGGGTTGTTGGCGGCGGCGCTGCCGAGGATGACCCGCTGGATGCCCGCATCGAGCCAGACCGCGATGCCGGCGAGGTCGCGGATCCCGCCACCGAGCTGCAGCGGAAGCGTGGTGTCGCGGCGGATCGCGTGGACGGCGGCGGCGTTGACCGGTCTGCCGGCGAAGGCGCCGTTCAGGTCCACGACGTGCAGCCAGCTGAACCCGGCATCCTGCCACAGCCGGGCCTGGGCACCGGGATCCTCGGCATAGACCGTCGCCTGCGCCATGTCGCCGCGCCGTAGCCGGACGCACCTGCCGTCCTTCAGGTCGATGGCCGGATACAGGGTCAGACCGATCGCTGGGATGGGGCCGGTCACGGGATGGGGCCGGTCATTGGGTGGGGCCGACCTTCGGCGGACGCAGCCGCTTGTAGAAGAAGTATCCGGCGATCGACTTGCCGCGCACGAGGGCGTACTCCGGATGCGCGCCCCAGCGGATGTAGCCGTGCGACTCGTACATCCGGATCGCCACCGCCTGGGTTTCGCGCACGTCCAGGTTCAGGGTGTGGTATCCAAGCTCACGGGCACGATCCTCCACCGCCTGGGTCAGCAGGCGGGCCAGGCCGTGGCCGCGGGCATAAGGTGCGATGTAAGAGTGCATGAGGCTAGCGGCGAAGGCCTGCGCCTCATTGTTGCGGGGCGGGCGGACCAGAATGGCGGATCCGACGATATCACCGTTCAGACGGGCGACGAACAGTTCCCTTTCCGGCACCAGCAGGACACCGCGAAAATAGGTTTCCAGCTGCCGCCGCCCTGGTGGGGTGACCCAGCCGAAGCCGCCGCCGTCGATGATCGCCGCATCGGTCGCCTCGCACAGCGTGTTCAGATCGTGATCGTCGAAGCGCTTGAGCCGCTCGATGTGCAGGTCGGGTTCGCGGCGGACGGTTGAGCTGCCGGACATGTCAGGGCGTCCAACGGAGGAAGTTGGAGAGCAGGCGGATGCCGACTTCCTGGCTTTTCTCGACGTGGAACTGGGTGCCGGCGCGGTTGCCGGCGACGACAATGGCCGGGATGGTATCGCCGTAGTCGGTGGTGGCGATGGTTTCCTGTGGGACGCCGTTCACCAGCGCGTAGCTGTGAACGAAATAGACGTGATCGTCGGGTCGCAGCCCATCCAGCAGGGGATGCGAGTCGGCGGCGAACCGCAGACCGTTCCAACCCATCTGCGGCAGGCGCAGGCCGGCCGCGGGCATTTCCGCCACGTCGCCCTTGATCCAGCCGAACCCGGGGGTGATGGTGTGTTCCAGGCCGCGTTCGGCCATCAGCTGCATGCCGACGCAAATGCCGAGGAATGGAATGCCCTTGTCGGTGGCGGTCTGGATGGCCTGTCGCATCCCGGGGACGGCCAGCAGGCCGGATGCGCAGTCGGCAAAGGCGCCCTGGCCCGGCAGCACGATGCGGTCGGCGGCCGCCACCACGGCGGGATCGGCGGTGACGGCAACGGTCGCGGCGATGCCGACCCGATCCGCTGCCACCGCCAAGGCGCGGGAAGCCGAGGCCAGGTTGCCGCTGCCATAATCGACGACCGCGATCCTCATTAACCGGGTTCCGGCCTGAAACGGGCGGCCTGGTCGGGACGGTGTGTCAGCAAGCGCAGGAATGCCTCATCCCGGTTGCCCGCGGCGAGGACGTGAACCAGCAGGTAGCCTCGTTGTTCCAGTGCCCAGCGGCGCAGATCGTTGCCGGTAAGACCGAGGATCAAGCTCAGGCCCGCGATCAAGACGGTGCCCGCGGGCCGCGGTGTGACGCTGGCGATCAAGAGGTCCGCGGCCAGGCTGACCGCGGCGGCGATCCAGGCCCGATGCGCCGCCAGCCAGATCGGACCGAGCAACAGGGCGCCCCATGAGAAACCTTCACGCACCAGCACGGGTTCAGCGTCGGCCTTCAGCAGGGCGGTATAGGTCTTCACGGCGACCCGCTGGTCGACACCATCACGGCGACCCCTTGGTCGACACCATCACAACGACCCCTTGGTCGAGGGGACCGCCTCGCCGATGCGGTGATCGGGCTCGACGGCCATGCGCAGCGCCCGGGCGGTGGCCTTGAAGCAGGCCTCGGCCACGTGGTGCGCGTTATGCCCGGCGCGACGGCTGATGTGCAGGGTCAGCAACGCGTTGAACGCCAAGGCGCGGAAGAACTCCTGGAACAACTCGGTATCCATGTCGCCGATCTTGGGACGTTCGAAATCGACGTTCCAGGCCAGAAACGGGCGGCCGGAGATATCGATCGCGGCCTCGGCAAGGGTCTCGTCCATGGGAATCAGGGCATTGCCGAACCGGCGGATGCCCCGCTTGTCACCCAGGGCGTGGGCCAGAGCGGCCCCCAGAACAATGCCGACGTCTTCCGTAGTGTGGTGGAAGTCGATGTGCAAATCGCCCTTGGCGCGGATCGTGAGGTCGAACAAGCCGTGGCGGGCGAAAGCGGTGAGCATATGGTCGAGGAAGCCGATGCCGGTCGCGATGTCAGCCGCCCCTGTCCCGTCGAGATCGACGGTCAGGCTGATGTCGGTTTCCGAGGTCTTTCGATCGATCGTCGCGATACGAGCCATGGTGATCGGTTCACTACAGCGGCCGGCGCGCGTGGTCCAGGGGAAGTAACGATCCCGGCGCTAGCCCCGCACCCGAGGTGGCGGCGCGCCGGTAAAGTCGGATGCGCCGGACGACGTTCGTGCTTGATCGCTTCAGGCTGAAGCGATCAGCTCAAATTCTCGTTGTTCGAGAGGGCGATTAGCGGCTGAGGTCGGTTCAACCTCAGACGATCGCACTCTAAGCCGACCGTTCCCGCCGCCGTCTGGATAGCTGCGACTCCAGGATCAGGGTGGCCACGCCGCAGACGATCGCTGCGTCGGCGACGTTGAAAACGTACCAGGAGAAGTCGCCCCACGGGGTGTCAATGTGCGCATGGATGAAATCAACCACCCAGCCAAAGCGGACCCGATCGATGACGTTGCCGATCGCGCCGCCGGCGATCGCACCGATCGCCACCGCGGTCAACCTGCTTTCGGCTTTGCGCAACCAAAATCCCAGCGCCACCACCACCGCCAGAGCGACCAGCGTCAGCAGGACATGACCCCAGGTTCCCAGACCGTTCAGCAGGCCAAAGGTGACGCCGCTGTTCCTCACCATGGTCAGATCCAGCACCGGCAGCAGCACAACCGGGTGCAGGTCGGGCAACCGCAGGACATTCAGCACCCACCATTTGCTCAACTGGTCGACGGCAAGCACGATCAACCCGGCAATCAGGCCGGCCGGCACGAAGTTCGGGCGGTTCATGCCGCGGGCTTGCAGACCAGACCGGACTCCACCGCGTCGGTGCACCGCAGACACAGGCTGGGGTGGGTTACATTCGACCCCACTTCCGGCAGCACGCGCCAGCACCGGACGCATTTCGCGCCGGAGGCGGGCGTGACCTTCGCTGGGGATTCTGCCGTGTCCGACACGCGCGTTACGGAGGAAACGATCGCGATCTCGGACCATGCGGCATCGTCCAGCAAAGAGGCGTGTTCCGCGCTCAGCGGCAATTCCACCGCGGCCTGAAGCGACGAACCGATGGTGTTCGCCTTGCGCGCTTCCTCGATCGGCACGGTGATACGGCGGCGGATCGTGCGGATGACATCCCATCTGACCGCCAGGGCATCGTCGCGCCAGCCGGCCGGTGGCGTCTGGAACAGCTCCAGGTGGACACTGCCGTCTTCACCGAAGCGCGCGCACCATGCTTCCTCGGACGTGAAGCACAGCACCGGAGCGAGCCACGTGCACAAATAGCGGTGCAGATGGTCCAGCACCGTGCGGGCCGCGCGGCGGCGCAAGCTGTCGGGGCGGTCGCAATAGATCGTGTCCTTGCGGATATCGAAGTAGAAGGCGGACAGGTCGACGGCGCAGAAATGGTGCAGATCCGGATAAACCCCGGTCCAGTCATAGCAGTCGACGGCGGCGCCGAACCGGGCCGACAACTCGGTCAGACGGTGCAGGATCCAGCGTTCGAGCTCCGGCATCTCCTGCACCGCAACACGCTCGGTTTCGGTAAAGCCGTCGAGGCTGCCCAGCACCCAGCGCAACGTGTTGCGCAGCCGGCGGTACAGCTCCGCCTGCTGCTTGAGGATTTCCGGTCCGATGCGCAGATCCTCGGTGGTATCGGAGGACATCACCCAAAGCCGCAGGATATCGGCGCCGTATTTGTCAGCGACCTCTTCCGGTGCGGTGGTATTACCCAGCGACTTGGACATTTTCCGGCCGCGCTCATCATTGACGAAGCCGTGGGTCAGCACGGCCTTGAACGGGGCGACCCCACGGGTACCGACAGCCTCCAGCAGGGAGGAATGGAACCAGCCGCGATGCTGGTCGGATCCTTCCAGATAGAGATCCGCCGGCCACGGCAGGCCGCGCTTTTCAAGCACGAAGGCGTGGGTGGAGCCGGATTCAAACCATACGTCGACGATATCCATCACCTGTTCGTAGGCCTCCGGATCGTAATCCGGACCCAGGAAGCGTGAGGGCGGCGACGAATACCAGGCGTCGGCGCCCTCGATTTCGAACGCCTCGGTGATACGGGCGACCACGGCCGAATCGCGCAGCGGCTCGCCGGTGCGCTTTTCGACAAAGACGGTGATCGGCACGCCCCAGGCCCGCTGACGGCTGATGCACCAATCCGGGCGGACCGCGACCATCGCGCCGATGCGGTTGCGCCCCTGATCCGGCACGAACTTCGTCGCGGCGATGGCGGCGAGCGCCTTGTCGCGGATCCGGTGCGGTCCATCCATCGGGATGAACCATTGCGGCGTGGCGCGGAAGATCAGCGGCGCCCGGGAGCGCCAGGAATGCGGATAGGAATGGGTCACCTTGCCACGCGCGAGCAGCGTGCCCGCCTCGATCAACGCCGCGCAGACGGGATCGGCGGCCTTGTAGACATGCGCGCCGGCGAACAGCGGCACCCAAGGATTGAATGTCCCGTCGTCGCCCACCGTTTCCGGGACGTCCAGCCCGTTGGCCTTGCCGAGGATGAAGTCGTCCTCGCCGTGGCCGGGTGCGATGTGGACAAAGCCGGTGCCGGCCTCGGTGGTGACGAAATCGCCGAGCAGGAGGGGGGTGTCCTGCTCGTAACCCCCGTTGGCGCCTTTCGCGCCGCGCAACGGGTGTGCCATGACGGTGCCGGCCAGATCGGCACCCTTTAGTACGTGCAGGACCGTGTGGGCCGTGATCCCGGTGTCGGCCGCGACCGCCGGCAGCAGGGCTTCGGCGACGACAATGTTCTCTCCCACCCTGGCCAGGGAGCTTTCGGTGACGGCATCGACCCGAACGACGGCATAGTCGAACCCCGCGCCGGCGGCGACAGCGCGGTTGCCGGGCATCGTCCAGGGGGTCGTGGTCCAAATTACCACCGAACTGGCGTCGAGAGCCGGGACCGCGGCGTTGGTCACCGGGAAGCGAACCCAGATGGTGTCGGCGGTATGGTCGTGGTACTCGATCTCGGCTTCCGCCAGCGCGGTCTTTTCGACCGGCGACCACATGACCGGGCGCAGGCCACGATATAGCGCCCCGTTCAGCAGGAACTTGCAGATTTCCCCGGCGATGGCCGCTTCCGAAGGGCGATCCATGGTGGCGTAGCGGTCGCGCCAGGCCCCCTCGACACCCAGACGGCGAAATTCGTTCGCCTGCACCCCCATCCAGCGTTCGGCGTAAGCGCGGCATTCGGCACGGAAATCGAGGATCGGGACGGCGTCCTTGTCCTGCTTCTTGGCGCGATAGGCTTCCTCGATCTTCCATTCGATCGGCAGCCCGTGGCAGTCCCAACCGGGGATGTACTTGGCGTCGTAGCCTGCCATCTGCCGGGTGCGGTTGACGACGTCCTTCAGGATCTTGTTCAGCGCGGTGCCGATGTGCAGGTGGCCGTTCGCGTAGGGCGGCCCGTCATGCAGGATGAACAGCTTACGCCCGGCGGAGGCCGCTCGGATCCGGCTCCACAGGTCCATCTTGTCCCATCTGGCCAGCATCGCCGGTTCCTTCCTGGGAAGGTCGCCGCGCATCGGGAAGCTGGTCTGCGGCAGGAATACTGTGCTTCGGTAATCCTGCTTGGGGTCGGCAACGAGGTCGTTCATGGCGGTTCCGTAAGGCAATGGGCGATCTGGGCCCCGGCTCGCCGCAAGGGTCAGCGCGGGCAGCCTATAACACTGATGCGTCCGGCGCGACCATGCTGAACGCGTAAAGGTGAGCGAAATTCGTTTGGTACCTGTGAGTAGCCAGGCCTATCGATGACCGGACCTATCGATGGGGGGACCTTCCGGTGCGCTGGCCGTGTCCGCGAGACGCGGGCGGTCCACTGGTCGTCCAGCCGCGGCGGGTCCGCGATCAGGCTGCCAACGGCACCGTCCAGGCGTCGTAGCCATACACCCAATCGGCGTCATGCGGTTGTTTCAGCCAGGTGTTCCGCGCCGAGGTCCGTTGAATGCGGGAGGTCCGCGGCTTGCGTGTCGCCTCGTAGCGGCGCAGCGCCTGATGCAGGCGGTCACGCTCAACACCGTCCAGGCATCGAGCCAGCACGGCTGCGTCCTCGATGGAGGTTGACGCGCCCTGCGCCATGTATGGCGTCATCGGGTGGCAGGCGTCGCCCAGCAGCGCGACATTGCCCCGCACCCAGGTTGGCAGCGGATCGCGCTCCACCAGCGCCCATTTGTGCACGTCCGGGCAGGCGGCGAGCATCGCGCGGACCCGCGGGTGAAACATTTCGTAAGCGGCGCGCAAAGTCCGCGGATCACCTTTGGCGGACCACGACTCGAGGTCGAACTCAGGCTCCGGCGTGCTGGTGACGAAGTAGAGTTCGTCGCGCCGGGGGTTGACGTAGTAGCTGACGATATGACGGTCAGGCCCCCACCATTTGACGCAGGCGTCGGGCTGCATGCCGCCCAGGAGCGCGGTCGGAAAAACGGTGCGGTAGGCGACCCGCCCGGTGAAGCGTGGTCGTTCTTTGCCCAGCATGAACTCGCGGACCAGCGAATGCACGCCGTCGGCGCCGATGACGGCCTCCGCTTCGGCTTTGTCACCATTGGTGAAGGTCATGCGGATGGTGCCGTCCGGCGCCGGGTGCAAGCCGGCGAGCTTGCAACCCATGCTGATGACGTCAGCGGGCACCAGGCTGGCCAGCATGGCGTGCAGGTCGCCGCGGTGCATCAGGAAATATGGCACGTCGTGGCGATCGATAACGGTTTGACCAAGCGGCAGCGCGTTGCTCAGCCGCCCAGTGTCATAGTCGCGGGAGTCGTTGGTCTCGGGCTGAAACGCCTGTGCGAGAAGCTGGTCCTTCAGGCCGAGGCCGTACAGCACACGGATCGCGTTCGGGGCCTGCTGGATGCCGGCGCCGAGGCGGGTGAAGCGGCGTGCCTGCTCATAGATACGGACATCGATATCGGCCCGGCGCAAACAGGCGGCCGCGGTCAGCCCGCCGATGCCGGCACCGATGATCGCGACGTGGATGCGGCGAGATGGCGCCATACGGTTCCTCCGATCCGCCGGATGGTGTCGGGATTTGCCGGTGGCGGCAAGCGGGATCGAGGCCCGAATACCGATCCCGCGGCCGAACTGGCAGTGGTCTGCTGCCCGGTGCCGGTGGTTCCTGGGTCCCGACCAACGCTGGTGGTTTCGGCTTCATCCTGCTTCGAGCGGAGCTCATGCAACAGATCTCAGGCCCGTTGCCATTCTGATTTTGGAGAATCGTTTCTTAGACAGCATGATTATAGTATCGCGCATCAGCGAAGCGCGATACGTCGCGATAGGTTTCAAGTAGCCGATCCACGCGACGAAGCGTGAGACGCGTCGCGTCTCACGCTTCTCTGCGATCGGGTACTAGGAGCGAACCTCCGTCGCCTGCCGCATCTGGCGAGCTGCCGCGACCAGGCTTTGCAGCGCCGGGCGCACCTCCTCCCACTTGCGCGTCTTCAGGCCGCAATCGGGATTGACCCAGATCTGCCAGTCCCGCAGTCGCTGCCGTGCGAGGCCAAGAAGCTCCACGATCTCCGGCGTCGTTGGCACGCGCGGGCTATGGATGTCCCACACGCCGGGGCCGATCTCGGCGGGATATCCGCCAGCGCCGCCGTCGTTGCCCGCAACGAACGCCCGCAGCAGTTCCATGCGGCTGCGGGTCGTTTCGATAGAGATGGCATCAGCATCCATTTGGGCGATGGCCGGCATGATGTCGTTGAAGTCCGAGTAGCACATGTGGGTGTGGATACTTGTGTCATTTCTGACCGCGCAGGTCGCCAGCCGGAAGCAGGCGACCGCCCAATCCAGATAGTCCGCCCAATCGGCGTGGCGCAGCGGCAGCCCTTCGCGGAACGCCGGCTCGTCGACCTGGATCACCGCTATCCCCGCGGCCTCCAGGTCGGCAACCTCGTCACGGATCGCCAGGGCGATCTGCCGACAGGTTTCGGATCGGTCTATATCGTCGCGCTGGAACGACCACTGCAGCATTGTCACCGGCCCGGTCAGCATGCCCTTCATGGGGCGGGTGGTGCGCGATTGTGCGTAGGCTGACCAGCGCACGGTCATTGGTCGCGGACGCGACACATCACCCCAGATGATCGGCGGCGCGACGCAGCGACTGCCGTATGACTGCACCCAGCCGTGCTGGGTGACGGCGAAGCCGTCCAGCTGTTCACCGAAATACTTGACCATATCGTTACGCTCGAATTCGCCGTGCACCAGCACATCCAAACCGAGCTCTTCCTGCCAGCCAACCGCATCGGCGATCCAGCCCTCGATGGCCTGATCATACTGAGCCTGGGTGATATCGTTACGTAGCAACGCGCCGCGGGCCTTGCGAACCTCCGCGGTCTGCGGAAACGATCCGATCGTCGTGGTCGGGAACGACGGCAGACCTAACCGGGCCTGCTGTGCCGACCGGCGCTGCTGGTAGGCACTGGAGCGCTGCTGCATCGCCGGGGTCACGCCGGCGGCCCGCTGCAAGACCTGCCGCCGATGCACAAGCGGGCTGCTGCGCCGGGATCGGACCGCCGCGTCACTGGCGGCCAACTCGGTCGCGATCGCCGCGTCACCCTCGTCGAGGCCACGTGCGAGCGCCACGACCTCCTCCAGCTTCTGGCTGGCGAAGGCGAGCCAGCTCTTCAGGTCGGGGTCCAGTCCGGTTTCCTGCGCCAGATCGACCGGCACGTGGAGCAGACCGCAGGACGGTGCCACCATCAACCGGCGGGTGCCGCGGGCCGCGGCGACCTGACGCAAGGTGCCGAGGGCGGCGCGCTGGTCGGTGCGCCAGATGTTGCGTCCGTCGACGATACCCAGCGATAGCCATTGCTGTGCCGGCACCGCCCGCAGCACCGCGTCCAGTTCTGTCGCGCCGCGGGTCAGATCGACATGGATGCCGGCGACCGGCAGGCTCGCGGCGGTGGCAAGGTTCTCGCCGAACGGGCCGAAATAGCTGACCAGCAGAAGTTCCGGGGTGGCGGTCGCGGCGAAGGCCTGGTAGGCCATGCGGAACGCCTGCCGGGCTTTCTCCGTCAGGTCGAGTGCCAGCACGGGTTCGTCCATCTGCACCCAGGACGCTCCGGCCTCGGCCAGTTCGTTGAGGATCCGGGTGTAGACCGGCAGCAGGGCCGGTAGCAGGTCGAGCAGGTCGGAGCCGTCCGTGGTCTTGGACAGCAGGAGAAAGCTGACCGGGCCGAGCAGCACTGGCCGTGTGCGCATGTGCAGCGCCATCGCCTCCTGAAAATGAGCCAGCGGCCGGTTGGCCGTGAGGGTGAAACGCTGACCGGCCGACAGACGCGGCACCAGATAGTGGTAGTTGGTGTCGAACCACTTGGTCATTTCCATCGCCGGCATACCCGGCGTGACACCGCCGGGCGCTTCGGTCGCCGCGCCCGTGCCGCGCGCGAGGGCAAAGTAGGTCTGCAACGACACCGGCCCCTCGGACCACCCATAGCCGGAAGGTATGGCGCCCAGCATGCAGGCGGTATCCAGTACATGGTCGTACAGCGCGAAGTCACCCGATGGCACATGGCTGATCCCGAGGCGAGCCTGCTGCTTCCAGTGGCGGCTTCGCAGATCGGCGGCGGCTGCCTCGAGTTCGGCCCCGCCGATTTCGCCCGCCCAGTATTTCTCCAGCGCGACCTTCAGCTCGCGCCGGCGGCCGATGCGGGGGAAGCCGAGATTGCTTGCCAGGGTCATGCGTGCCTCCTTGCGCCGACGGCAGCCCAAGCGTTCGGGGCGGTGGAGGCGTCTGGGAGAGGGTGGTGCGGGGTCGCGCCGCCGTGAAGGCGAACGCCGTTCGGGCTGTCTGTCATCGATCGTCTCCTGGTCCCCGGGACACCCCGCCCGGCGGCATTGGTTAGCGCGACGACGGCAGGTCTCCTGGCTCACGGCTCAACGCCTCTGACCCTGTCTTCCCGAACCCCTGCCGGGCTCAGTGACCCGTCTCCGTGAGGAGACGGACGGGCCAGCGGCTTGCCGCTGACAGTTGCGGGGACAGCCGCCGACTTGCCTCCGGACGCTGGGTCCGGCCGAGGCTCACGGCATTCCCTATTATCCCACTTGCGCGGGACCGTCGACACATAAGGATAACTTTATGTGTTTATGTTTGGCAAGGGGAAGTGGGTCGGGATCGCGTGACTGTTTCAAGGTGCTGCGTGAACTTCGGCCAGCACCTCGATGTAGGCGCTGGGCGGGATCGTCACGGCGCCGTGAAATGGTGAGCTCAGTCCGATGATCAGAAGCAGCACGAGAATCCCAGACGCCACCAGGGTCGCTGTCATCAGCAGGTGCATCGCGCGGGTCGGGCCGCCAAGCACGAAGCTGAACCCCACCATCAGCGCACCCCCAGAGAGCAGCACCACCCAGATCAAATTCGGAATGGTGCCGTGGGTCGCAAGCCGGCGGTCGCGTCGCACACTCGCCACATCGCTCAGCGCGGTGATCAGATAGGTTTGAACGTTTGACTGAACGGCATTGGACGGCATGAAGGCCAGCGCTGTGCGATCGAGGTGAGCCAGCAGCGGTTCGGCGGCCGGCACCGTCCGTCCAGCGATCTGGGCCGGCCATTCGACATCGATGATGTGCGCGAGATAGGCTGCGAGATCAGCGCGCATCACCGTTCCGGTCGGTTCGGAAACGGCATGACTGACCTGGTAGATCTTGCCGATCAGATCGGCTTCCTGGCGCGCAAGTGCCTCGGCGGCACTGTACTGTTCCCACGCCGTCGTCGCCATGAACGCCAGCAGCACCGCATAGGTCACGCCGATCACCGAGAAAATCGCGGAACCAAGCACGGTGTGTTCCTGCCGCAGTCTGGCCGGCACGAACCGCTGAACCAGGATCTGCAGCAGGAGAGCACCGGCAATTCCGACGGCCATGATGATGGCTCCCGATTGCCAGATTGGGTGCATCGTGACGGCCATCGACATCATTTCCGGTGCTCCATGATCACGCGGTGATTGGGGGCACACTTGGAGCCGAAGCGCCACGCCCCGCCGGATGCGACCGGTGGTCGGTAACCTGATCGGCGCAATTTCGGGGTGATTGCGAAAGACACACGCGGGAGGAGTCGGGGACGCCGGCGCAGCGTAATTCCGGACGGGTCATCCTGGCCGACCGACGGCCCTGGGCGGGGTCCAACATGGGGGAGAGCGCGCGGCCGGTTATCGCCGAGGCCGCCCGATCTTAGACCAGCCGCCCGTCGCGCAACGTCACCGTCCGGTCCATCCGCGCGGCGAGTTCCGGATTGTGCGTGGCGATCAGGGCCGCCACGCCATGATCGCGGACGATCGCGAGCAGTTCGACAAACATGACCTCGGCTGTCGCGACATCCAGATTGCCGGTCGGCTCGTCCGCCAGCAGCAATTTCGGACTGTTCGCCAGGGCGCGCGCGATGGCCACGCGCTGCTGCTCCCCACCCGACAACTTTCCCGGCAAGTGCCCCAGACGCGGGGCCAGCCCGAACCCTGTCAGCAGCGACCGAGCCCGATCCTCGGCGGCTCGGCGGGCGCGACCGGCGATCATCTGCGGGAGCACGACATTCTCCAGCGCAGTGAATTCGGGCAGCAGGTGGTGGAACTGGTAGACAAACCCGACAGTGTCGCGGCGCAGAGTGGTGCGCACCGCATCGGACAGCCCGCCGGCGTCGCGACCCTCGATCAGGACGGCGCCGCCGTCGGGACGATCCAGCAGGCCGGCGACGTGCAGCAGAGTGGATTTGCCGGCGCCGGAGGGCGCGACCAAGGCGACGATCTCGCCCGCTCGCAGCGTCAGGTCGGCGCCGCGGAGCACCGGAAGGTCGCCGGCATCGCCCCGGTAAACCCGGCTGACCCCGCGCAGGGCCAATGGGACAGCACGGGACTGATCACTCATGCCGCAGCGCCTCGACCGGATCCGTTCGCGCCGCGCGCCAGCTTGGGTAGAGCGTGGCCAGCAGGGACAGGACCAAGCCCAATGCCACAACGCGGACGACATCGCTCCAGTCGATGGTGTTCGGCAATTCGCTCAGCATGAAGACCGAGGCGTCGAACACCCGACCGCCGGTGACATGTTCGACGAAGTGCTGGACCGCGACTATGTAGTGGCAGAACACGACGCCGATGACGGTGCCAATCACGGTGCCGCTGACGCCGACGAAGGCGCCGCACATCAGGAAAATGCGCAGGACCGATGAACTACTGGCACCGATGGTGCGCAACACCGCGATGTCGGCCCGCTTGTCCTTGACCAGCATGATCAGCGACGACACCACGTTGAACGCGGCGACCAGCACGATCATGCCGAGGACGATGAACATCGTGTCCTTCTGCACCTGCAGCACGCCGATGATGGTGTCGTTGGCGTGGCGCCAGTCACGGGCATACACCGGGCGACCCTGCAGCAGCGGCCCGAGATCGCGTCCGACGACGCTCACCTGATCGGGGTCGTGCAGTCTGATCTCGATCCCGGTGACGGCATCAGGCTTCTGAAAGAACACCTGGGCCGCCGACAGCGGCAGGAACACCACGCTGTTGTTGTAGTCGTTCAACCCGGCGTCGAAGACCGCCACCACCTTGTAGGCGCGCACCCGGGGAACGGTGCCGAACGCTGTCGCCGCGCCCTCGGGCGAGATGACGGTGAGCGGATCACCGATGCGCAGGCGGTAGGCGGTAGCCAAGCCGATGCCAACGACGATGGCATCGTCGCCGTCAAAGCCGGTCAGGCTGCCGGCGACGATGTGGTCGCTGATCGGATGCAGCGCGCGCAGGTCGTCCAGGGTGATGCCGCGGACCAGGCCGCCACGGGCACCGCCGCCCGCGGTGCTAAGCAGAGCCTGCCCATCCAGCACCGGTGTCGCGGCGGCGACGTCCCTGATGCCGCGTATGCGGGTCACCAGGGACTGGTAGTTGTCCAATCGCTGGCCGGCATAGGCCTGGACCGAGATATGGCCATTCACGCCCAGGATGCGCGATACCAGTTCAACCTGGAAACCGCTCATGACCGAGGTCACCACGATCAGCGTCGCCACGCCGAGGGCGATGCCGATCAGCGAGAAGATGGCGATGATCGAGACAAACCGTTCCCCCTTGCGGGCGCGCAGGTAGCGGCCGGCCACCATCCGTTCAAACGGACCGAACATTCAGAGCCTCTTGGTGTCGCGGATGGTGCGCAGTTCACCCCGTTCCGAAGGCAGCCGGTTTGGCATGGCGGTAAGCGCTTGCTAGGGCCTGTTCTCTTTGGGGCGGATCATAGGCCAGGCTCTAACTCCTTACGTTCCCGCATGATTCACGGCTCCGGCTAGACCGCCTGCGACGATCATGGTCTTGTTTTATCGCATGATTCACGTCTCCGGCGAAGCCGCCTGCGACGATCATGCTTCTAGCCGATCCGGCTCAGGACTTCTTCCGCCGTCAGCTCGATCCGTTCGCCGGACTCGCGCCGTTTCAGCTCCACCTTGCCGGCTGCCGCTCCTCGTGGGCCGACGATGATCTGCCAGGGATGCCCCATCAGGTCGGCATCGGCGAACTTGGCCCCGGCCCGGTCCGCGCGGTCGTCATAGAGCGCGTTGCCGCCGAGGGCGGCATAGAGCTGCTCGCACACCGCGTCACAGGCAGCGTCGCCGATCTTCAGGTTCAGGATCGCGGCCTTGAACGGGGCGATGACGTCAGGCCAGACAATCCCGGCCTGATCGTGCCTGGCTTCGATAACCGCGCCAACCAGCCGCGAGACGCCGATGCCGTAACTGCCCATCTCTGGGTAAACCGGCCTGCCGTCCGGGCCGGCGACGGTGGCGCCCATCGACCTGGTGTATTTGGCGCCGAAGTTGAAAATGTGGCCAACCTCGATACCCCTGCCCTCCCGCTGTCGAGAGGTCGAAACCTTTTGCCACGCCGCGGGATCGTGTTTCTCGTCGGTGGCGGCATAGAGACTTGTCATTCGGTCGAAGAACGCACTGAGATCGTCGGCATTTTGATAGTCGAACGCGGCGTTCACCCAGTCCATGCTTTCAAAGTCGCTGTCGTAGTAAACCTGGCTTTCACCGGTTGGGGCCAGGATGATGAACTCATGGCTGAGGTCGCCGCCGATCGGGCCGGTGTCCGCCTCCATCGGGATCGCCTTGAGGCCCAGGCGCTGGAACGTGCGCATGTAGGCAAGCATCATCTTGCGGTAGCTGATTACCGCGCCGGCATGGTCGAGGTCGAAGGAATAGGCGTCCTTCATCAGGAACTCCCGCCCGCGCATGACGCCGAAGCGTGGGCGGACCTCGTCGCGGAACTTCCATTGGATGTGGTAGAGGATCTGCGGCAGTTCGCGATAGCTCCTGATCGACTGGCGAAACAGGTCGGTGACCATTTCCTCGTTGGTTGGGCCATACAGCATATCACGATCGTGTCGATCGGTGATCCGCAGCATCTCCTTGCCGTAATCTTCGTAGCGGCCGCTTTCGCGCCACAACTCGGCGGGCTGGATCGTCGGCATCAGGATTTCCTGGGCGCCGGCTTTATCCTGCTCCTCGCGGACGATGCGCTCGATGTTGCGCAGCACCCGCAACCCCAGCGGCAACCAGGCGTAGATGCCGGCCGATGTCTGACGCACCAGTCCGGCGCGCAGCATCAGCCGGTGGGACGCGATCTGCGCCTCGTTCGGCGTTTCCTTCAGCGTTGGGATGAAGCCGCGGGACAGGCGCATCGCGATCGGGTTCCGTTCCATACTTGCCGTCGGTCGTCGTAACGCGTTTGACTGAAACCTGCTACCGGTCAGGCGCGGGTGCGATCTGTGGCATGACGCGCCGCAAGTAAGCGAGGTAGAGGCAAATGCTGCGGCGCAGCATGGAAAAAGAAAAACAAAGTGAAGTTGGCATCTTGGTGCATCGCACAATGCAATTCAGCAATAAACTTTTCGTTATCCTTGCAAAAGCCGACAATACGGCGTGACAGATGCAGCGCAGTTAACTAACTAAGTAACCGGCAACCTACCGAGGGGTAGGCCGGTCAGGTTTGGGGAGGAAACGCCAAACGCCCGGCAGGTCGAGGACGAATTCCTCCACCTGCCTGCGGCAGAGTTGGCGGAACACGATGAAAACAATCAGTCTTCCGGCTCGGCGAACAGGCCGTGTCGGAAGCTGATGTAATCACTGCTGATCAGCAGATAGCTCCCCGTCCAAATCACACATGCAACTATCGTTGTAATGACGACCTTCATGAGCAGGCGGGGCCTTTCAGGGACTCCACGCCAGCCGCTCGCGTTGTCCGCCTGCACCGCGGGTCGGGTGCCGAGGGGCAGCACCGCGAACAGCGCGGTCCACCAGATGACGACGAACAGAATCGCCCCGGTGAACCAACTCATCGGCGGCTAGATTCGGATCAAATGCACGTCGACCAGCGGACGCTTGCCCAGCTTGCGGCCCAGACTCCGGCGCAGCGCGGATTTGGCAGCCTCCAGCAAGGCTGCGTCATCACGCCGCACGGCTGTGGGCAGGCCTGCCAGAGTATCGGCGAATTCGCTGGCGATCCGATCAGAATCCGCATCATCCTGATCCAGCAGACCGGGGGCGCTGAGCCGCGGCTTGCCTCGGAGGTTTCCCGCCTGGTCAACAGCGAGGCTGGCGACCACGATGCCATTGAACAGCATGCGCCGGCGGGCCGACATGACCTCGCCGGTCAGCGGTACCAGGCGAACACCGTCCAGCACGAGACGTCCGACCGGCGCGCTGTCGGTGATCGCGGGTCGACCCGGTGACAGCGTGATGATGTCGCCGTCCTCCATCATGAACGGGGTGGCGCCAAGTTCCCGCGCCAGCTCGGCATGGGCAGACAGATGCCGCCATTCGCCATGCACCGGCACGGCGTAGCGCGGCTTTACCAGGCGGTACATGCGGCGAAGCTCGTCACGGGCGGGATGGCCGGAGACATGGACCAGGTGATCGTCATCGGTCATCAGACGAACGCCGCGGCGAACCAGATTGTCTTGCACGGTGCCGATGGCGCGTTCGTTGCCGGGGATCATGCGTGACGAGTAGATGACGGTGTCGCCCTCGCCCAAGGAGACGCGCGGGTGGTCGTCGCGAGCGATGCGCGACAACGCACTGCGCGCCTCGCCCTGGCTGCCGGTGATCAGCAGCAGGATGTTGTCGTCGGCAACGTCGTCGATGTCGTCCTCACCGAGGAACGGCGGCAGGGTCGTCAGATAGCCGCACTCGCGCGCCGCGGCGTCCATGTTGCGCAGCGACCGGCCGACGATGGCCACGCTGCGGCCGGCGTCATGGGCTGCCAGGGCGACCGACTCCATGCGGGCCACGTTGCTGGCGAAGCATGTCACCGCGACCCGGCCGCGCAGGTCACGGATCAGCGCGGCCAGGCTGCGGCGGACATCAAGCTCGCTGCCGGAGTGGCCTTCGACCATCGCATTGGTCGAGTCGCAGACGATCGCCAGCACGCCGTTGTCGCCAAGGGCGGCCAGCGCGGCCTCATCGGTCGGCGGACCCAGCAGCGGGTGGGCGTCCAGTTTCCAGTCCCCGGTGTGCAGAACCGTGCCGGCCGGGGTGTCGATGACCAGAGCCTGTGCCTCCGGGATCGAATGGGCGAGGCGGATGAAGCGCAGCGCGAACGGCCGCAGATCGATCGAGCCACCCGGCGGGATGATGTGAACGCGGACCTGACCGACGAGGCCGGCCTCCCCGAGTTTTCGCCGCAGCACCGCGGCGGCGAAGGGGGTGCAATAGACCGGACACTTCAGCCGCGGCCAAAGCCAGGCCACCGCGCCGATGTGATCTTCGTGTGCGTGCGTGATCACCAGCCCGAGCAGTTTGTCGCGGCGATCGGCGATGAAGCCCGGGTCGGCCATCATGACCTCGACCTCGGGCAGTTCGCTGCCGCCAAAGCCGATGCCGCAATCGACGGCGAGCCATTTTTCCGAACCGCTCTCTCGCCAGCGGTACAGGTTGAGGTTCATGCCGATTTCGCCCGTCCCGCCTAATGGCAGGAAGGCCAGTTCGCCTGTTTCATAGTCCATATGTTGGGTGTCGTTCCGTTATTCGGGTTTGGCCGTTATTCGGGTTTGCTTAGTCGTTTTCGATAAGCCGTGTTCGTTCCCGGGGTAATGTGGGCGCTGGGTTGCGCTCCGCCAACATCCACAGGCCATCCAGGGTCAGGTCGGGATCTATGTGTTCAATCATCAGGGTGCCCTCGGCGATCAGCGAGGCCAGGCCGCCGGTGGCAACAACTTTCATGGGACCGCTGAACTCGGTCTTGATGCGGGTGATCAGGCCTTCAACCAGGCCGACATAACCCCAGTATATGCCCGATTGCATGGCTGGCACGGTGGATCGGGCAATGACCGATTGCGGCCGGCCAATGCCGATGCGCGGCAGCCGAGCCGCCGCCTGGTGCAGCGCCTCGATCGACAGGTTGATGCCGGGACAGATTACCCCACCCAGGTAGGCCCCGTCCTGGTCGACCACGTCGAACGTCGTCGCGGTGCCGAAATCCACCACGATCAACGGGCCGCCGAAACTCCGATGCGCCGCCAGCGCGTTCAGCAGCCGATCCGCACCTGCCTCGTTCGGGTTGTCGATCTTGATCTCGAACCCCCAGTCGAGCGAGGCACGGGCGATCAACGGCTCGACGTTGAACCAGTCGCGACAGAGCCGCCGCAGGTGGTACAACGCCGCGGGGACCACGGTGCCGATGACCGCGGCGCTGATCTGATCTCGCTTCAGGTCCGACAGCGTCAGCAGGCTGTTCAACCAGACCGCATACTCGTCTGATGTGCGCTGGGCATCGGTGCGGATGCGCCAGACGCCCCGCCAGCCCGCAGGATCTCGGACGGCGAACACGATGTTGGTGTTGCCGGCATCGACGACGAGCAGCATGGCTAGGTTGCCATCCCTTGGGCTGCCATTCCCGCCAGGGCTACTCCCTGGCCGGTCGATGATGTCGGGTGCATGACCTCCGCGGACGGGCTGTGACGGGGATCACATGATCGATTGGGCCGGTTCGTGTCAATCTGAACCCTCGTTGGTCTTACGATGCGCCTCCAGCAGCGTCTCATCCAGGCGGCGGTCGGCGCGATAGCCCCGCAGACCTTCCGGCGTCTCCAGGCCAGGCTGTTGCCTTGGGCACGGTTCAGGTTCGCCCAGCACCTGCCGAACCGGTATCCGAGCGGTCCAGACCGGAAGAGCGTAGTCTTCCTCATCGTCGATTACATGGGTGGAGCGGATCTTGCCGGAAGCCTCGTCGATCGGCATCACCACGAAGCTGGTGGCCTTGATCTCCTGCCCGTTGGCGGGTCGGATCTCCTGCGAGCGCCCAGGAAAGAAGCGGTCGACGAACCCGTTCAGGGCGTAAGCCTTCTCGGTCGCGTCGGTGACCAGACGAGCGGTGCCAAATGCCATGACGGATCGATAGTTGACGGAATGGTGGAAGCCGCTGCGTGCCAGCACGATGGCATCGAGATGGGTTACGGTGAGGCAGACCGGCACCCCGGCTGACTGGCCGCGGATCATCCGACTGGCGGAGGAGCCGTGCCAGTAGATCTTGTCGCCTTCCCGCCAGAACCCGGTCGGGGTGCAATAAGGCTGGCCATCGATGGTGTAGGCGATGTGAGCGACCATGGCTGAATCAAGGATGTCATAGACCGTCGCCCGGTCGAAGCGGCCCCGATCCGGCGTGCGGCGCACCCGATTGCGGTTGGTGACGGGAAAGTCGGTCTCGGCGACGTCAGCCATCAGCAGCCTCCTGGGCGAATTGATATGATGTTATTGCCCAGGATCTGCCAAAATGATCGGACCAATTTCACGATGCGGCGCAGCACCAATTTCACGACGCCTTCTGGAGCGCTGCCAAGGCACTGTCCTGTTCCCGGACACGCCGTGCTGCCGGGCGGTTCGTGGTGCGGCCGATGTAGGATTTGATCTCCGTCGTTTCCGGCACCAGACCAAACATGGTGGTCCATCCCAGGGCCGATCCCCAAAGAATGTCGGCGGCCGAGAAATCCTGCCCAAGGATGAACGGGCCGGCCCGAAGCTGTGCGTTCAGGGTGGCCATGACGATGTCAAAGTCGCCGTACGGCGACATCGCGGCCGTTCCTGGCTCACGCTTCATCGCCTTGTCCAACACCGCAGGCTCGAAGCAGCCGGCGTAGAACGCCATCCAGCGCAGATAGGATCCGCGGCGCCTGTCACCGACGCGCGGCGTCAGCCCGACTTCTGGAAACAGGTCGGCGAGATACAGATAAACCGCCACCTGCTCGGTGATCAGCACGTCGCCGTGCAGCACCGCCGGGACCTTGCCCATCGGGTTGACCGCGAGATATTCCGGTTGCCGCTGTTCGCCAACCAGCATGTTCAGGATGCGAAGCTCGTACGGGGCGCCGAGTTCCTCCAGCAGGACGCGGGCGCCCGTGGAACGGCTGTTGGGAACATGGAACAGCACGAGTTTGTCTGCGTCGTTCATGGACATCTCCCGTTCTGCGGACGCCGGCACTATGCCTGCGAACGGCTCGCCGGAAAACCCAGGTGGCAGGCGTCGCTGAAGCCTCATTGTCGGTCCGTTGGCAGAGGCTTGTCGGGGCGACCGCCCGGTCATACCGCGGCGCGCGGCGCTCAGGTTGCCCTGGGTCTGACGGTCAGCGTCAGCAGTTCGGTTCGGCGGAGCAGACGAAGCGGGACGTCGACGCCCGCTCGTTCTTCGGTCAGTGCGCGGTGCAGGTCGTCGACACCGACGACCGGCGCGCTGTCGAAGGATACCACCACGTCTCCCACCCACAGGCCTGCCTGTTTCCCGGGGCCATCCGCCGCAAGGTCGGAGATCATCACGCCTGACGTCTGATCCAGGCCGTGGAACCGGCGGACCCGGGTGGTGATCGGCACGGTTTGCGCCGACAGACCAAGACGGGGGCGGTTAACGCGGCCGTCCCGCATCAGGCGTGTCGCCACCCAGGTGGCGGTATCGATGCCGATGGCAAAGCATATGCCCTGCGCCGGCGCGATCATCGCGGTGTTGATGCCGACCACCTGTCCCCGGCCTGACACCAGAGGTCCGCCGGAATTGCCCGGGTTCAGAGGCGCATCGGTCTGGATCACGCTGTCAAGCAGGCCGCCGGCGCGGGTGCGCAAGGTGCGGCCGAGGGCGCTGACGATCCCGGCGGTGACGGTGCAGGTAAAGCCCAGCGGGTTGCCGATCGCGACCACCAGTTGTCCTACTTTCAGCGATGCAGAGGACCCGAGGTCGGCATGCGGCAAACCCGCGCCGGACAGCCGCAGGACGGCGATGTCGCTCGCGGGGTCATCGCCGACGAGAGCAGCCGCGAAGCTCTGGCCGTCGGTCAGGCTCGCGCGCAGCCTGGTGGCGTTCCCGACGACGTGGCTGTTGGTCAAGACATAGCCGTCAGGGGTGAAAACTACCCCGGAACCTTGTCCCGCGGGACGACCGGCCTGGGTGAGCGCCGCGACATGCACGACGGCGGGGCCGACGCGATCGAAGGCCTGGACGACCTGAGAAGAATAGGGATCGAGTTCCTGACTGATGGCATCGAGCGGCATGGAAGGTTTTCCGTTTGACGCCCAAATGGGGAGGCTGCGATCGCAGCGGCACCCGGCTATCTGGCGGGGCCCGTATCCCGGTCATCCGTCCGATGCAGGCGCCTGGGGAATCGGCGCATGGTGACGCCACCCAAGCAAGGATATTGAAGCATGGACATGATCGAGCAGTTGTCAGTCGGCCTAGCCGATCGGGTCGCCGCCGCGGCGGCTTTCACGGTCGGCATTCATACCGGAAAGCGGCCAGCAAGCGGGTTGCTGTGGAGCACCGACGTGGTGTTGACCTCCGAACAGATGCTGCCGCCGAACACCTCGGTGCTGAAGGTTGTTCGCGGCGGCCAAACGGTCGGTGCGACGCTGGCGGGCCGCGATCCGGGGACGAACGTGGCGGTGTTGAAGCTTGAGGCGGGTCTGGAGGGCGCTCTGCCGCCGCCGGCCGAGGCGGTCAGAGTGGGTCATTTGGCGCTGCTGGCGGGAACGGATGCTGCCGGCGGTCCCACCGGGCGGCTGGCGATGGTGCATGCCCTGGGGGATGCCTGGCATAGCATGGCGGGCGGGCGGATCGATGCACTGATCCGGCTGGACGCGCGATTGGGTGCGGATGAGGGCGGCGCGGTGCTGTCACTGACGGGCGGTTTGATCGGTCTGTCCACCGCGGGCCCGCGGCGGCGAACGATCGTCATTCCGGCGACGACGTTGGGGCGCGTGGTTGATCCCCTGCTGAAGCACGGTCGGCTGGATCGGGCTTGGCTGGGAGTTGGCCTGCAGCCGGTCATGGTGCCCGAGGGCTTCCGGCAGACCGCGGGACGCGACAGCGCTCTGATGGTGGTGGGACTGGCGACGGGTGGCCCGGCTGAGACCGCCGGGATCCTGCCTGGGGACATCGTGCTGGACATCGATGGCAACGCGGTCAGCCGGCCACGCGCGCTGTCGGCCTTGTTGGATGCGGACCGGATCGGCCAGGCCGTGGTGCTGCGGGTGCTGCGGGCTGGGGCGCTGCAGGCGATCAGCGTGACGATCGCAGCGCGTCCCGGCGCATGACGCCCGGCGCATGACGGGTGCGGTGCAGTGACCAGGGCGGCGCAATGACCAGGACGGCGAAATGACCGGAGCAGTGGCATGATCGAGGGCGGCATGAGCGGGACCGGCGGTCTGCGGGTGCGGGTTCATGCCGCGGATCCGGTTCGCCGCCGCGGTCTGGCGGCGATGGTGGAAGCGGCCGGGCATGTGCTGACGGACGAGACGCCGGACCTGGAGCTTTGTGACATGGACCGGGCGTCATCGCCACTGCCGAAGGAGGCGGAGGCCCCGGTCGTGGCGCTGACCACGGGCATGCCGATCGGGGCACCGGCAGGGGTGCTGGCACCGGATGTCTCCGCCGCGCAACTAGACGCAGCGCTGCGGGCGGTTTTTGCCGGCCTGCTGGTCCGCTCCGCTGTCATGCCCGAGAATTCCGTGGGCTTCGCGCCGGCCGAGGATATGCCGCTGCTGACGCCGCGCGAACGTGAGGTCCTGGGCTTGATCGGGGAAGGCCTCAGCAACAAGGCGATGGCCCGCCGACTGGGGATTTCGGTTCATACCGTCAAGTTTCATCTGGAGGCGCTGTTTACCAAGCTGGATGCGACCAGCCGGGCGGAAGCGGTGACGAAGGGTCTGCGCGGTGGCGTGATCGAGTTGTAGCAACAGCGGGGCTGATGCGGCTCGCTTTGCTTCCGGCGTTTGACATTCCGGCGTTTGACATTCCGGCGTTTGACATTCCACTGGGGCGATGCGATTCGGGTTACTGAACAGTAGCTGGAGCAGGACGTGGACGATGCGCTGCCGCCGAGGGATGCCCCTCTGCGATCGATCGATGCTGTCGAACAAGGCCTGGGCGGCGCCGGATACATCGCCAATCGCCAAATCTCGACCGCGATCTATATGGCGCATCACCTGCAGAAGCCAATCCTGGTGGAAGGGCCGGCCGGCGTCGGCAAAACCGAGCTAGCGAAGTCAGTCGCATTCTGGCTGAAGCTGCCGCTGATCCGGATGCAGTGCTACGAGGGGCTGGACGAGTCCAAGGCGTTGTATGAGTGGAAGTACGGCAAGCAGCTGCTCTACACCCAGATCCTGAAGGACAAGATCAACTCGGTGATCGGCGATGCGGACGATCTGTCGACTGCGTTGGACAAGCTGCATTCATTTGGTGATGTCTTTTTTTCGCATCAGTTCCTGGAACCACGGCCGTTGCTGAGGTCGTTACAGGAACCTGCGGGATCAGTTCTGCTGATCGACGAGATCGACAAGTCGGATCAGGAGTTCGAGGCGTTCCTGCTGGAAATTCTCTCGGACTACCAGGTCACCGTTCCGGAGATCGGCACGGTGGCGGCGATGGTGCCGCCGATCGTCCTGCTGACGTCGAACAGCACCCGCGACCTGGGCGACGCGCTGAAACGCCGCTGCCTGCATCTGCACATCGGGTTTCCGGACGACAAGCTGGAGGCGAAGATCATCGCCTCTCGGGTGCCGGGGATCGATGCGCGCCTGTTGAAGCAACTGGTCAGTTTCGCCCAACAGCTTCGGGCACTCGACCTCAAGAAGGTTCCCTCGGTCAGCGAAACGATCGACTGGGCCAAGATCATGCTGTTGCTGCACACCTCGGTGCTGGAGGTTGATCTGGTGCGCGACACGCTGAACGTGCTGTTGAAGTTCGAGGCGGATATCGAGGCCGCCGGCAAGCAGCTCGCGGGCATGACGCACAAGGCGCGACAGGACGCGGGAGTCGGCTAGTGAATGTCGCCCCCGCCAGCGAGCCGCTGCGGCGGTTCCTGCAGGTCGCGCGCGGTGCTGGACTGCGGGTGTCGGCGGCGGAGGGGATCGATGCCGCGCGGGCGGTGGACATCATCGGGTTCTCGGACAGGACGGTGTTGAAGGACACGTTGGGGCTGTTGCTGGCGAAGACGCCGGATGAAAAGGCGGCTTACGAGGAGGTATTCGATACCTACTTTCAGCGAGACGAGTTTACCGGCAGGAACGATCCTGCCGGGGACGATCAATCGTCCGAACCCGAGATCGACACCGTCTCCGGCCTGACCAATGGCGCGGGTGGTGAGGGTATGGGTGGCCAGGGTGGACAGTCTCTCGGCTCGTTACTGTCAAGCGATGACCGGGCCTCCCTGGCGACGGCGATGGAGCAGGCCGCGCGTGCGGCCGGCATCGAAAACATTCGGTTCTTTACGCAGAAGAACCTCTACGCACGACGGATCCTGGATCGTATGGGCCTGCGGTCGCTGGAGCGTGACATGGAGGCGATGCGCCAGACCGGAACGCCGCAAGGGTTAAACCGAGCACAGTTCCTGGACGGCAAGGTGGCGGCGTTGCGGGACGCGGTTCGAGACTTTGTTGAACGCAACCTGCTGCTGTTCGCGAAGGGAGACACCGAGAAATTTCGCGGGGAGTTGCTGAAGTCGGCTCGGTTTTCGAACCTGGAGCGGCGCGATCTGGAGCGGATGCGCGTGCTGGTCCGGCAAATGGCGAAAAAGCTGGCTGCACGCTACGCGAAGACGCGGCGGCGGCGGCTGCGCGGGCAACTGGACACGCGACGGACTTTGCGGCGGAACATGGGCTGGGGCGGGATCCCGTTCATCACTGTCTGGAAGCAGAAACGGATCGAGAAGCCTCGGGTGATGGTGCTGTGCGATGTGTCCGGATCAGTCGCGGCGATGGCGCAGTTCCTGCTGATGTTCATGTATGCGATCAACGAAGCGTTGTCGGACATTCGCTCGTTCGCCTTCGCCGGTTCGCTGATCGAGGTTTCCGAAATCCTTGAAAAAGAACCGGTCGAGGAGGCGATCAGCAAGATCATGGCGCTGATCGGCTTCGGGTCCTCGAACTACGGCAACGCGTTCGCCGACTTTGAAGATGGCTGGATGAGGTTCGTCACAAACAAGACGACCGTCATCATCCTGGGGGATGCGCGCGGCAACCGCACCGATCCGCGAACCGACGTCATCGACCGGCTATCGCAACGGTCCAAACGGATCATCTGGTTGAATCCTGAATATCGATCGGCCTGGGGAACCGGTGACTCGGACATGTATCGATACGCACCGTTCTGTAACCTGGTCAGCGTCTGCAACACGTTGCGGCATCTGGAGCGCACGATCAGCGACATTCTTGAGGCAGCGACCTGACGAGTCGCGTCCGTAACTCTTTGTTAAGGAATATTCGCCACCCTGCATCACGACGCCGATGACCTCGCGGTCGGCGCTTGTGGGAACAATTGATGCAACGAACCGGCCGGGTGGCGGCTCTGACCTTGGCGGCAGCGGCGGGACTGCCGGCGTTTGCCCATTCGCAAGAAAGCGGACGCCTGCTTGCCACTTCCGGGGTCACGCAGCTTGAAGGTGCCGGCGGCGGCGGACTGGTTCCCTGGGCGCTGATCACCGGCTACGGCACACGCGACGAGGTCGGCGCCGATGCGCACTATACGGTTGACGTGATGCCCAGCTTTACACTGCATACAGCGGGCGCGGCGGTCGGGCTGAACAACCGGGTGGAACTTTCCTACGCGCATCAATGGTTCGAGACCGGTTCGACCGGAGCGAAGCTTGGCCTGGGCAATGGGTACCAGTTCCAACTCGACATCGTCGGCGCCAAGGTCCGGTTATTCGGCGATGCGGTGTACGACCAGGACAGCTGGCTTCCTCAGGTTGCCGTGGGCGCGCAGTACAAGGCTTCTTCGAACGCATCGATCCTGCACGCCATCGGCGCACGCAGTGCCGACGGCGAGGACTTCTATCTCTCGGCGACCAAGCTGTTCCTGGCTGAAAGCCTTCTGGTGGACGCCACGGTTCGTGCCACCAAGGCCAATCAATTCGGCCTGCTGGGTTTCGGTGGTGATCGCGACAACAGCTACAGCGCGCAGTTCGAGGGCTCTGCCGCGCTGCTGCTGCGCCGTAACTTCGCGATCGGCTCGGAAGTCCGAACGAAACCAGACAACCTGGGCTTTGCCCAAGAAGGCACCGCCTACGACATTTTCGCGGCGTATTTCTTCAACAAGAACCTGTCGGCGAGCGTGGCCTTCACAGCGCTGGGTCCGATCGCGAACCAGGGCAATCAAAATGGCGTCTACCTATCGTTAACAGGAGGCTTCTGATGCGGCTGACGACAGCGTATTATGTCGGAGTGTCGCTGGCCGGATGCCTGATCTGGCCAGCACTGGCGCAGAACACCCTGTATGCACAACTAGGCGGTCGGGCTGGCGTCACCCGTATCGCCGATCAATCCGTCAGCATTTTCCTGGCGGATGCCAGGGTCAAGGCAGACTTCGAAAACACCAATCTCGACCGGCTGAAGCAGCGGCTGGCGGACCAGCTGTGCCAACTGGCAGACGGACCTTGCATATATAGCGGCCACTCAATGGCCGAGGCGCATGCCGGCCTGGATATTACGCAGGCAAAATTCAATGCGGTCGCCGAGGATGTGCAGACCGCGATGGAACGTGCCGGCGTGCCCTATTGGACGCAGAACCGATTGATGGCCCTGCTCGCCCCGATGCAGCGCGACATCGTCACCCGATAAGCAGGAGGATGTTCATTGCGCGTCCGCTCACTCGTCTTTGTTTCGTTGGCAATAGGGGCATCCACGCTCACCGCACTCGCCGCTGCCGGTGTGGTCACCGTGTCTCAACAGAATCGGGCGTTCAGCATCGCGAAGCTGCAAATCGCACAAGGTGACGTGGTGCGCTTCGTCAACGACGACCGGTTCCGGCACCAAATCTACGTCAGCGCGCCATCCTTCAACTTCGAATCCGACGAGCAGGCGCCCGGCACGACGGTCAATATCCAGTTCTCCAAGGCCGGCGTCTTCGAGGTCCGCTGTCATATTCACCCGAAGATGCTGCTGCAGGTCGATGTCCATTGAGTGACCCGCGGCCCAGGCGGGTGAGCATCGATGTCGATACGCTCTAAGATACTTTCGGGATGTGCGGCGCTAACGTTGTTGGCCTGCCTGCTTGGCGCCTATGCGCAAAGGGCGGAACGTGACCTCGGTTCCCTGGCTTTCCGCATCTACGACGATGCCTTCATGGGCGTCAGCTATCTGCGATCGGCGCAGGTCGGCTTCGCCGCGCTGACCGCGGCTGCGCATCACGGCCCGGTCGACCCGGACGCGATCACGGCGGTGCTGGACGATCTGACTGTCGCGCGAGAGCGTGCGATGTCAGTGGAGGGCCGCGCCGCGGCCGAGCAGCTTGGGGTAGCCGTCAAACTGGCGTTTACACAACCGGACGGAAAAGCCACCGAACTGGCGTTGGCAGCGGTCCAGGCGCAATTCGAACAGGCCGTCGAAACCTTCGCCGGCGACGGCTTCCGCTACCGCCGCCGGGTCGGCGAGATGGTGGCGGCACAGGCCAACCGGACATCGCTGGCAATCGGCTCGACTGTGTTGGGCGCGTTGATCATCACCTTGTTGCTCACAAAGCTTATCGCACCTCCGGTTCGAAAAGCGGTTCGGATTGCGCAGGCGATCGCCGCTGGAGAACTCGATAACGTCATTTCGGTGCGCGGAAGGGGCGAAACCGCGGAACTGCTGCGAGCCCTGTCCGTCATGCAGTCCAGCATCAGCCAGGCGCTGGCGCGCATTAACGCGCTGATGCAGGAGGAGGCTGCCAGCCACGCGGGCGAACTGGCCAAACAGCACGCCAGGCTGGAGGCCGCGCTGGGAAACATGACTCAAGGGCTTTGCCTGTTTGGCGTGGACGGGCGGCTGGGGGTGCATAACCAGCGGTTTGCCGAGATGTTCGGGACCCCGCGCGCCGAGGCAATGGTCGAGGCCGTGCTGCAGGACGCCGGGCTGGATCTGCTGCTGGGCAGTGCGCGTGACACGGCGCTGTCGGCGCTGACCTGCGAACTGCCGGATGGCAGAGTGATCGCCGTTTCCCAACACCCCGTAGCCGATGGCGGATGGGTCGCGACCTACGAGGATATCTCCGAGCGTCATGCGGCGGAGAGCCGGCTGGCGCATGTGGCGCGCCACGATGGCTTGACGGGTTTACCCAATCGCCTGCTGTTCACCGAGCGTTTGGCCGGCAGCTTGGCCCGGGCCCGCCGCGGCGACGGGATCGCAATGCTTTGCCTCGATCTTGATCGGTTCAAGCTGGTCAACGATGCGTTCGGCCACGCGGCTGGCGACGAGTTGCTGCGGATGGTCGCCAAGCGGCTACGGGAATGCACCCGTGAGACCGATCTGGTGGTCCGCTTCGGCGGGGACGAGTTCGTCATCGTACAGGAGAAAGCCAAGCAGCCGGACGAGTCGACCGCATTGGCGACCCGGTTGGTGCAGATCATGGGCATGCCGTTCGTGATCGACGGGCAGGACGTGCTGATCGGGGTCAGCATCGGGATCGCGTTGTCATTGGACGGCCTGGAGACCGGAGAAGCCTTACTGAAACGGGCTGATCTTGCGCTGTATCGGGCAAAGAACGACGGTCGGGGAACATTTCGGTTCTTCGAGCGTGAGATGGATGCCGCGATGCAGAAGAAACGTGCACTGGAACTGGATCTTCGCCGCGCGCTGCACGATAAGGACTTCGAGGTTTTCTACCAGCCGCTGGTGCAGTCAGCAGGGATCGCGGGATTCGAGGCGCTGTTGCGGTGGCGGCATCCTGAACGCGGCATGATCAGCCCGGTGGATTTCATACCAATTGCTGAAGAAACCGGGTTGATCGGCGCCATCGGCGCCTGGGTCCTGCAGCAGGCATGTGCGGATGCCGCGACCTGGCCCGGTGCGCTGAAGGTCGCCGTCAACCTCTCCCCGCTACAGTTTCAACTTCGATCATTGGTTGACGACGTGGCCACCGCCTTGTCGGATTCCGGGCTACCGCCGACCCGCCTGGAACTTGAGATCACGGAATCAGTGCTGATTCAGGATGGCGACAGCGTGCTGAAGACGCTGCATGCGCTGCGGGCGATGGGTATCCGCATTGCCATGGACGATTTCGGCACGGGATACTCATCGTTGAGCTACCTGCGCCGCTTCCCATTCGACAAGATCAAGATCGACCAGTCGTTCGTGAAGGGCATCACGGAGCAGGAGGACTGTCGAACGATCGTGCGGGCGGTGATCGGACTCGGCCGCTCCTTGCACATGGCCGTCAACGCGGAAGGCGTGGAGACGGAGGAGCAACTCAAGGCACTGCGTTCGGAAGGATGCAGTGAAATCCAGGGCTACTTCTTCAGCAAGCCAAAGCCCGCCGGCGAGGTCGCTGCACTGCTGCTGAGGCACGGCAACGCGACGCTGCCGCCGATCCAGTCGGACCGCATGCAGCCCGCCGCAATCACTGTCGACGCCGAGTAGAGCCGACGGGCCTTCGACCGCTGGGCGATCCATTGAGGGTTTCAGATGCACCTTGACGTCGGCGCTTGGACGACAGGATGTCAGGCTTCGCGGTATCCCAACAGCAGCAGGCCGCAGAACAGGATGCAAAGCGGCCAGAGCCAGCCGGCGATCTGCGATACGACGGGGTTCTCGCGCGGATTAAGCCGGATTTCCAGCCACCGAGCCCAGCCGGCGACGATACCGGCCAGAGCCAGCGGCGTATGCGTGAGTTCGATCAGCAGCTGATCTTTTACGTTGGCGATCGCGTGGTTGTGGGTTAGCAGCATTGTCCCTCCCGCCGCGCACATCAGTGGGAAGACCAGCGGCGCCCGCTGGTTCGTCCAATTTGTTGCCCGCACCCGCCACTCGAAACAGGCGAACACCACGATCAGCAGTACGAAGAACCTGTGCTGCAGTACCTCGACATCGCGGAAGCTTTCCAGGAAGCCGATCTTGCCCATCGGCCAGGTCTCGGGATCTGAGCGGAAAAACAGGAAAACGGCGAGTGCCAAGAAGCTGAGGGGCCAATGCCGAGCCCAGCGAGCCCCGGCCCGATTGAGCAAGGCGAGCAATCCGACGGCGACGACAAACAGCCCCGCCCAGTGGTGGTTGTATTCCGACCAGGCGATATCGTCGGCATTCCGCGGCGGCAGTTCGCCTGACCCCGGGGTGAACGCGGTCTGTGGGCTGACCTTCTTCCGGGCGGCCTGCTGATCCAGTTTCGCCTGCAACGCCGGTATCGCCAGGCTGTCGTGGTCGGGACTGCTCAGACTGGGCCATTGTGGGATGTTGTGCTCCTTGATCTCCTGCCAGGTCACGCGGTCCTGAGTCAGGTCCACGGCGGGCGGCACAGATGTCAGGGATGCGGCGGCGAAGAAAATGGCGATCCCGATGCCGAACTCGACTTCCGCGAAGCGGTGCAGGCGGTTGATCGAGGTCGCCGGGTTGGCGCGCAGCCGCTCCACCAGCAGGAAATTCATCCCGCCCAGGGCCAGCAGCATCAGGAACATGGCGATCTTGGCACTGACCATGACGCCGAACGCGGTGCCGTAGAAACCTTGCCAGTCGCCGACGTAAAGCACGCTCATGGTGACGCCGCTGACCAGGATGCAGGCGACCCCGGCCATCGACATGCGGGAGAAGCGCGACCCGATCAGCCGAAAGGCGGCGCCGTCGCGGACCCGCGCGAGGGCCAGCAGGAAGCTGGGTATGCCGCCGATCCAGATGGCCGCACCAAGCTGATGCAAACCCTCCACAACAAGCAGCCAGCCGCGGTTATCGAGGCGTGCCGCGGCATGGGTGGTGAGGGTGGCGGCGGCCAGTTCCACGACAATCAGCGCCAGCACAGGCAGAGCCGGAGCGCGATCGCGCCGGCCCAGCAGCAACGCCGCCAGCAAGGCCGCGGCGACGGTCTTGATAAGGCCGGCAACAGCAAAACCCGCGCCCAGCACCTGGGTCAGGCTGAGATCGACGGTGTCCATCAGGACCGCTGCCTGCAGGGCAACGGTAGCCGCTTCGCACGCCAGCAAAGCCAGTGCGGCGTAGCCAGCGATCCGGGCGGTGTCCGCGGCTATATCGCTCCGTTCCAGGCGCCCAGCCAGGGGCCGGATCAACAGCATCAGGAACAGGGCGCCACCCAATGCCATCGACTGCGACAGGATGGTCAGACCATGAACGATGATCGAAAGGTAACCGAACAGATCGACCAGCAAGTCCATCGATCAGGGCGCCGTCACCGTTATCGGCACGTCGCCACGGGTGATATGACCATCAACCGCCAGCACCTGCCAGCGGATGACGTAGGCACCCGGCGACAGCTGAAGATGGGCATTGATAATATCGGGCGGGCCGCCCGGCGCGATCGGAATGGCGTCCTTGCTGCGATCCGGGCGGATCAGCGTCAGGCGCGAGCGGGTTCGATCGATCCGACTATTGTAACGAAGGTGGAGATTGATCGGTCCGGGCTTCACGGAGGCGTCGGCTGGCGGCGCACTCTCCTCAAGGATTGCGTGAGCCTGAGCCAGACCTGGGCCTGTGACGGCGGCAAAAAGGACGAGCAGCCAAATCCTGGGGCGAGAAAGCACAGCGATCCCTCTCGACGCGGCGGGACCGTTTAGCGCGCCAAGGACGCCGCTGTCCAATGCACGGGCGGTCGGTTAAGGGAAGTGGAGCGCCAACCAAGCAGGATGCAGGACCCCATGAGCCGCCAGCCACCTGGAACACGCACCGACTATCGCTGGTTCCACTCGATCACCACACGATGGATGGACAACGACGTGTTTCAGCATGTCAACAACGTCAACTACTTCTCGTACTTCGACACCGCGGTGACCTATTACGAGATGACCGAGAAGGTGGTTGGCCTGCTGGATGGGCCGGTGCATTGCGTGGTGGCCGAGGTGGCCTGCCGCTATCATGCCTCACTGGCTTTTCCCGACCGGGTGGATGTGGGGATCCGGGTGGCCGCGATCGGCCGCAGTTCAGTGCGTTATGAGATCGGCGTGTTCCGCAACGACGAGGCCGCGGCGGCGGCCGAGGGACATTTCGTCCATGTGTTCGTGGAGCGCGGGGTGCAGAGGCCCGTGCCGATCCCGGCGGCGGCGCGCACGAAGCTGGCGTTGATCGCAGCGACAGCCGGTTAGAGCATCTGTCTTGGTCAAGCCCGCCCGGGCTGGTGCCAGGCGGGATCTGCCGCATAGCCGAGCCCGGAGCCGGAAGGCATCCTTGACACGGTGCCATATCGTTGCGGGTGTCGGCATCGCCGAGTGGGAGACGCCTCCGCCCGTGATCGCCGCACTCGCTATCCGAAAGCCACGGCCGCGTCGCCCCGGGTCATACGCTCCTGCAACGGGGTCCCCGTCAGGCTAGCGGCCACCGCCTCGGCGACCCTGATGCCATCAACGCCAGCGGACATGATGCCGCCCGCATAGCCGGCCCCCTCGCCCGCCGGAAACAGCCCTGGGGTATTCAGACTGCGGCCGTCGGCACCTCGGACAATGCGAATTGGGCTGGAGGTGCGTGTCTCCACCGCCGTCAGCACCGCGCCGTGCATGGCGAAACCAGGTATGTCGCGGGCAAATCTCAGCAACGCTTCGCGGATCGCGACGACGGCGAAGCCGGGCAGGCAGGCGGCCAGATCCGCCGGCTGGACGGCGGGCTTGTAGGACGGCTCGACGTCTCCAAGCGTGGTCGAACCCCGGCCCGCGAGCAGGTCGCCGAGGGCCTGCACAGGCGCGGCATAGGTGCCTCCGCCAGCCGAAAAGGCGCGGTGTTCCCAGTGCTGCTGGAAGGATATGCCGGCCAGCGCGTCGCCGGGATAGTCGCTTTCGGGTGTGATGCCGACGACGATGCCGGCGTTGGCGTTGAACTCGGCGCGGGAATACTGGCTCATGCCGTTGGTGGCGACGCAGCCGGGTTCACTGGTCGCGGCGACGACCCGGCCGCCGGGGCACATGCAGAAGCTGTAGACGGAGCGGCCGTTGCTGGCGTGATGCACCAGTTTGTAGTCGGCAGCACCCAGCATCGGATGGCCGGCAAAGGCGCCGAAGCGGGCGCGGTCGATAACCGACTGCGGATGCTCGACACGGAGGCCGATCGAGAACGGCTTGGCCTCGATATGGACACCGCGGCGGTGCAGCATTCGGAAGGTGTCGCGGGCACTGTGACCGACCGCGAGAACGACGTGGGTGGCGTCGATCTGTTCGCCGTCGGACAGGATCAGACCGCGAACCTGTCGACTGTCGTCCAGGGTTATGTCATCGACCCGCGCGCCGAAGCGATACTCACCGCCGAACGCCTCGATCTTGGCGCGAATGGCTGCTACGACCGTGACGAGCCGGAACGTGCCGATGTGCGGTTTGCTGGCGTAGATGATCTCTTCCGGGGCACCGGCTTCGACGAATTCGGTCAGCAGTCGGCGGCCCAGGTGGCGGGGGTCCTTGATGCCGGAATACAGCTTGCCGTCGGAGAAGGTGCCGGCGCCGCCCTCGCCGAACTGGACGTTGGATTCAGGCTGCAGAACGCCGCGGCGCCACAGGTCCCAGGTGTCGCGGGTGCGGTCACGGACGCGCTTGCCGCGTTCGAGGATGAGAGGGCGCAAGCCCATTTGCGCCAGGGTCAAGGCGGCGAGCAGGCCGCATGGGCCGGTGCCGATGACGACGGGACGGCGGTCGGAGACGGGGCGTTTGACCGGAAAGCGGTATCGCGTGTCAGGGGCCGGACGAATGCGATCGTCGGCCTGATGGCGGCGCAGCACCGCGGCCTCGTCACGGAGCGTGACGTCGACCGCATACACCAGGCTGATCGCGGACCGCCGCCGCGCGTCGTAGCCGCGTCGGGCAATGGACAGGCTGAGTAGATCGTCGTCCGGGATCGCCAGACGCGCCAGAACAGCCCCTCGCAAAGCCTTTGGTTCGTGGTCGAGCGGGAGTTTGAGTTCGGTCAGGCGAAGCATCGGTCAGGCTTCCACTCCACCATTCGGGGATCGGCGGGCGGGACATGGAGCGTGCTCGCTTCAGGTTGAAGCGACCACGCTCTGGTTCCCGGTGTTTGCGAGGGCGGTTCACGTCCGAGGTTGGTGCAACATCAGACGATCGCGTTTTAAGCGAAACCGCCCCAGAACGCGACGCGCCGCTGCTAATCGACCCGCTGTATCTGTCCGCTATGCGGGTCCATGGTAACCTTCGCGATCACCGACCCCTCAGCCGTCGTCAGGCTGAACGCGATAGGCCCGGTCGCGGTGGTCGTGACGTCGGAGACCTTCCAGCTGTGGTTGCCGTTCCATAGCAGAAACGCCTCAGCGATCTTCTGCACATCGGCGGGTGCCAGCTGGCGGTCCGGCTGGCGGAAAATCAGCCGCAAGGGGTGCATCCCGGCGCCACCGTGCCTCCATCCATGGCCGTCCATGCCCTCATGGTGTTCCATAGCCTCGTGACGTCCCATTCCGGCGAGCCAACGAGGCCCTGCTGGGGCCATCTCGGGCGTTATCTGGTTCGGCGACGGTGCCTGTTGTGCCTCCGATAGCACCGCTCCAGTGACAATTCCGCCCATCACGAAAGCGGCGATAGCGGCGAGTAAAGTCTGGCGCACTTGATCAACTCCCTGAATTGCAACGACGCATACATGGACCGTCAGGATTGGCCTGATCGGCTCTGTCAGGCGACGAATTGCAATGAAGTGCAACGGTCGTTCCGGTTCGGCCGGCGGCGTCGTATGTTACAATGCATGGACCAGACCCCACACATCCTCGTCATCGATGACGATCGCGAAATCCGCGACCTTCTGGCTCGGTTCCTTGAGAAGCAGCGCATCCGGGTGACAGCCGTCCGGGACGGCAAGGAGGCTCGGCGGGCCTGGCTGAACGGCCATTATCAATTGGTCGTACTCGACCTGATGCTGCCCGGCGAGTCCGGGCTCGACCTGGCGCGTTGGCTTCGCTCCCAGTCGGAGATTCCCATCGTGATGTTGACCGCGATGGGCGAGGAAACCGATCGCATCATAGGTCTGGAACTCGGTGCCGATGATTACGTGCCGAAACCGTTCAACCCACGCGAGTTGCTGGCCCGTATTCGCGCGGTGCTCCGGCGTTCCGGCGACCAGATGGAAACCAGGCGCGATTCGCCGGTGCGCGGGTTTCGCTTTAACAGCTGGACGTTAGAACCGGCCCGTCGTCGCCTGCTGAACCCGGAAGGGGTCGAGGTCGCGTTGACCGGCGGTGAATACGACCTGCTGCTCGCGCTGGTGGAACGTGCGAACCGCGTCTTGACCCGCGACATGTTGCTCGATCTGCTGCGCGGGCGCCAGGCCGGACCGTTTGATCGCGCGATCGATGTCGCCGTATCTCGCCTACGCCGAAAGCTGGAGGATGATGGACGCAATGCACAGCTTATAAAGACCGTCCGCGGCGGTGGCTACGTCCTCGCCGCCACGGTCGAGCGCGCCTAGAACGGACTGCGGATTCGGGCTACGTCTCGACAAACATGGTTGATGCCGGTTCCATGCCGTTTCTGGTACAAACGGTCTGGCACGCGCTTGCGACGCGGTCCACGCGGTTTGAGATCACGACAAGAAAGCCGCCAGTCTTGGGATCAGGTCCGTGGCGAACTCCTCATGCAATCCGAGCTTGCCACGCGGTATAACGACGGATTGCACTCCAGGCAGCGCCGCCAGCGCCTCCATTTCAGCGCGCGACCTGGGTGGTGTCTCGGCGCCATATGCCAGCAGTATCGGGTCGATAATATTCCGCGCAAGATCCAGACACGCCGCACGGCTGGTGATCCGATCGAGCCCACCGGTCACGAAGGCAGCCGACCCGAAGCGGGCGCCTGGCGCGCCGATAACCGCACGCTTTTGTCGCAGGCGATCGCCCGACAAACCGGTCGCGTCGCTGTAAACGTGGCCGGCCACCATCATGCGGACAACGAAGCGGTTGACGTTGGCGCGGTAGAGCAGCGGCCCCACGACTGGCAGCCCAATGGCTTGGCGAATCGTGCGGAACAACGGCCGGTCACCGCCTGTCATCGTCGGCAACGGGCCGCGCCAAGTGGGCGCGAGCAGGGCGAGGCGGCCGAGAGCGCCAGGATGCTTTGCTGCGTGATGCAGGACGTAAGAAGCCGAATGCCCGGCAGCGACCGTCGCGTGCAAGGAGGGGACCTCGTGCCGTACAAAGTGATCGAGGAAGGCGGAAAGTGCGTCCGGCGTCCACGCGAGCGCTGGGCGAGGTTGATCGCCGAAGCCCGGCCAGTCGGGTGCGACCAAATGGACCGTCGCCGCCAGTTGCTGCATCAGCGGGTGCATCTCCCGCCGCGTCGAGATCGAGCTCAAGGCTGGCAGGAGCAGCACCGGCGGCCCTGACCCGGTCTCATCGATGCCGAGCGTGACCAGCTTGCCTTGCCAGGACCAGCATATCTCGCGCGTGCGGATTGTGGGCGTTCCGGTCACGGCGCCTCATCGATGCACAGTATGAGCCGGGACTGGCCAGCAAGGTTTTCCGTGCTCAGCGGCGGTGAGCGGTGCCGCACCCGGGGTCCGGCACCGGGATACACCGACCCTTTGAACACGCCTACCTCCATTATCGCCAACCTGCGCACCTGTCCGTCGCCATCCACCCACTCTGTACCTGCGCCGGCGTAGGTGCATAGGAGTCGAAGCCCGACGGCGCCGATGTGAAACCCGCGGCAGGACTCATCGACGACATGCGAGAATCGCATTCGCACACGTGGCGAGCCAGTGAGCTTTGCCAGACGATGGGCCAAGCGCCGAAAATCAGCGTAGAGCGGCCAATGAAACAGCAGCAGATCGTGACAGAGTCCCCGCGCGGCCGTGTCAGGGTCGCCGGTCGCGATCAGGGTGAAGGATGGCCGGGACAGCAGGGTGTGAGCAGAGACATGCAGGTTGAGGCGGGTGAAACGCTGCCAGATGGCCAGACCAACCTCGGGGGTCCGCACCCGTTCCAGAATTCTAGGCAGGAAACCGGATGCGACCGGGGAAGGCGCTGACTGGCCGCCGAGCGTGCCGCCGTCGGGCGCCCCAGCTCCGAGTGCCGGAGTAGGACCGCGGTCGACCACGCGATGACCGAGAGCTACGCACACGCTCAGCCCGCCGCCCCAGCGGGTATCGCGGCCTGTTCAAAGGCCCGGATACCGTTCTCGATGACCTCCCGGTCCAGGTCACGGGTGAGAAAGACCAGGCGCGAGTGCCGATCGTCCCTGACCGGCCACTCCCGCAACAGCGTCGGCTCGTGGAAAACGTGCTGCACGCCGTGGATAACGAGAGGCCGGTCCTGTCCCACCAGGTTCAGCAAACCTTTGATGCGCAGCAGGCGTTCACCCTGAGTGGTGATCAGCATCTCCAGGAACGAACCGATGCCGTTCCACTGCAACGGTTGGCCGAACGTGAGGCAGAAGGCTCGGATGCGCGCGTCGTGCCGATTCCGGTTGTGATGGGTATGGTGGTCATGCCCGTCATGGTCGTGGCCGTCGTGCGCCTGCGTTTGTGCGAAGGCCTCTTCGTTCAGCCAGCCAGACGCAGCCTCGATCTTGGCGTCCGGCCGGAATGGACCCAGGTCGAGCAGCAGCTTAGGATCGACCACGCCATAAGCGGCTGGCACGACCAGCGCGCCTGGATCGAGGCTGCGCAGGCGCTCCCATAGCTGGGCTATTTGCTGAGACGACGCCAGGTCCGACTTGGTGAGGACCAACCGGTCGGCGACCGCGGCCTGTTTCACCGCTTCCGGTTGGGTGTCCAGCGTCGCTTGGCCGTTGGCGATGTCCACCAAGGTCACTACGCCATCAAGCCGGTAGCGCGCTGCGATCAGCGGATCGGTCATCAGCGTGTGCAGAATCGGTGCAGGGTCGGCAAGGCCGGTCGTCTCGATCACCACCCGCTGGAAGAGCGGCACCTCGCCGCGTACCCGCTGTAGGAACAAGGTCCGCAGCGCCTTCACCAGGTCGCCTCGCACGGTGCAGCACAGGCAGCCAGCATGAGCAGCACCACGTCATCGTGGAGCGTCTCAACCAGCAGGTGGTCGAGGCCGACATCGCCGAACTCGTTGATCAGGACAGCGTTATTGACCAACTCCGGCTGCTTGATCAGTCGGTTCAGCAGGGTCGTTTTCCCAACGCCGAGGAAGCCGGTAAGGACAGTGATTGGCACTAGTATAGCGCTTCCATGGAACCGAACCCGTCTGGACCGACAGATTGGGGTCTTCACGCCGCTCGGCGTCGATAAGCGATAGGTGCGGTTCCTCGGAAACGCTGTACTAGGTCGTCCATGATGACCCTTTCCACATCCAACGCGCGGTGCATTGCCGGGTGCTGACACGGGGCTGGTGGCTAGGTCGTAAGAGGCAACCAAATTGGGGCATCGATGTCCTGCTGATCTCTGCCAGTATCTGAGCACGAGTTGATACAATACATCAAATTAAAGCTGATACAATACATCAGACCCTGAAAATCGCCCGCGGCCTTGACAGCAACCACCTGATACGACATATGAACACGTGTTCATAGGAACGATGGGTGCTCAATACCGACCAGACCATTGAATTGGCCGAGCTTTTTCGGCTGTTGGGCGAGCAGAACCGGCTGAGGATCGTGACCAGTTGCCTCGACGGGCCGCTCAGCGTGGGACAGATCACCACACGGCTGGCGCTGAGCCAGTCGCTGGTGTCCCATCATCTTCGGCTGCTGCGTGCCGCTCGGCTGCTGAAAGCGGGCCGCAGCGGCAAGCAGGTCTTCTACAGCATCCCCGACTGCCATGTGCGGGAGATGCTGACGAACATGATCGAGCACCTCGTGGAGCCGCATGAACAGGACGACGACATCAACGCCGAAAAGGAGTGACACCATGCGCGTGACCATTGACCGGGTAAAGTGTGCGTGCAGCGACTGCGTTTGCGTCGTGGATGTGGAGAAGGGCGTGCAGCGCGACGGGCGCATTTTCTGCGGCGATCCGTGCGCCGATCATCACAAGAGTGGCGCCGGCTGCGAGCACGCCGGATGCACTTGCCACGGCTGAACGGCTGCCAGACTAGACTAGCCGGACTACTCGCGCAGTCCGGCTAGGATGCCGCTCTCGCTGCCGGCGCGCCTGGATCATCGCTCCGACACGCTCCGCAAATCCCGGTCAACTCGACGGTACGATGATCGAGCGTGAATCCGTGGCGCTCGCCCAGATCTTTGGTTGCCTGAGCAATTCGCTTGTCCTCGGCCTCGATCACGGTGCCACATTCGCGGCAGATCAAGAAATGGCCGGCGTGAGGGTGATCCGGATGGTCGCACGCGACGAAGGATCGTGTGCTATCCAGCCGATGCACCAAGCCCATCTCTATCAGGAAGTCGAGGCTGCGATAGATGCTCGCCGAAGTGATGGCTGCGTCATCCGGCCGCACGAGGTCGAGCAGCTCGTAGGCAGTGACCGGCCCGCCAGCCTTTAACAGCTTGTCCAGCAGCGTGCGGCGCTGCTGCGTGAACCGCCTGCCGCGGGTAAGGCAGATCGTCGCCGCCTCTTCCACCAAGCCGATCCGGCCACGTTCGTCCGGCACCTTCGATCTCCTCAAGCCAAACCATCCCGAGCATAGCACCTCGACGGCATGACTTCACGGCGAGACCGTGGGTGATCCGTGAACGGTTCAGCCAAGCCGCGCCCGGCACCGCTTGGCGTCCTCCAGCACCCGCCGGCATTGGTGATCCGTCAGCTTGCGTCAGCGCCTGATCTCTTCCACGGTATGCAAGGCAATCGGTGCGATAGAGTGTAATCGCCTGAAGCTGACCCGGTCGGAAAAATGGCGAGGCCGTGATCGGACACGGGAGAGGATGCAACCTGAAACAATCACGGTCTGGTCCGTCACTCCCATCAGGAAACGGACGTTGAAAGAGCGAACACCGACAGCGCGCCAGCGTCGCTTCCCGCGGCGAGCCGAGCGCCATCACGAGACCAGGCCAAGGCTGAAATTTGACCGCCACCGGCTGGACGCAATCGAACGGCCTGGCTCTCTCGATCGGCGGTCAGTTCGCAGATGGCGACGCGGCCGTCGTCAAACCCGGCTGCCACGAGAGGACGATTGGGGTGGACAGCAACCTGCGTGACGAGTGGGCCGACTCCCTGTCCGACCTCGAGCGGCGGCTTGCCCTGTGGCCCCGACCCAGCGAAGGGCCAGGCAATCACGCATTCCGACCCGGACGTCGCAAGGGTCAGCGGCTTGGCCAGCCACTCCATCGAGCGCACCTTCGCGGCGTACCCACGCATCGCGATACCTTCGCCGTCGGTGACACGCCAGCCGTGTAGCTCACATTCTTGCGTTGCCGTCATCACGTAGGCTCCGTCGGGGCTCCACGACACGCCGATATGGGAGCCAGCCCAGTCCAGCCGTTTGGCGCCACGGCCAAGTGTTGAGAGCCACCACAAGGTCACGCCCCCATAATGCGCCACAGCCAAACGTTTGCCCTTCAAGTTGAAGGCGATACCAGCGACCGTACTCGGGTGGTCGGCGGCGCGCGCCCGCACGTTGCCAACAGCGTCAAGCAGCCGAACCTCCTTACCGACCGCCACGGCCCTGGCTTTCGCCGGGCGCGATACCGCCAGCACGTCGATTTGTTTCGCGGGCACGCTGAGCAATTGGGTGACCGCGCCGTCCGCGGACGTCCGTACAAGCCTTCCGTCGTCGCCTCCGGTCACAAAGCTGTCGCCATCGAAGTCAACCGCCAGACAAAGCACGGCGCCGTCATGCGCCGGAACGTCTCTCACGCCATGGTCCATGTCGATGAGCTGGAGGCACCCATCGCCAAGCGCCGCCGCGAGCAGACCGGAGTCCGAGAAGATCACTCCGGTCACGCCGGCATCGAACGCCGTCTCGACGCCGGCGGGCGACTGAAGTCGTTGTTTACCACGCGACATAGTCTGGAACCATCAAGCCACACAGGCCGCGAAGGCCGCCTTTAGCTCCGCCGCATCAAGCTCCCGTCCGATGAAGACCAGCTTGGAGTCCCGCGCTTCACCACGGCGCCACGCCTTGCCCTCACCACCGTCTGTCAGCATGTGGACGCCCTGGAAAACGAAGCGGTTGGCGTTGCCCTTGAAGTCGAGAATCCCCTTGGAACGTAGAATCGCCTGGCCCTTTTCGCGCAACAGGGCGGTGATCCACTGGTTGAATTTATGCACGTCGATCGGCCGCGTCTCGCGCAGCGCCACGCTGGTCACCGCATCGTCGTGCTCATGGGCATCTTCGCCTAGGAAGTCGGGCTCGATCGCCAGGATGCGGTCCAGATCGAAGGCCCGACGATCGAGAACTTCGCTGGACGGGATCACGCATCGCTCGGTGTGATGGATCACGCCGGTTGGATTGATCGACCTGATCCGAGCTTCCAGGGCCACCAGCTCGTCAGCGGGAACAAGGTCGGCCTTGTTCAGCAGAATCACATCCGCGAAGGCGATCTGCTCAGCTGCCTCGTGGCTGTCGTCGAGCCTGGCCAGCACGTTTTTGGCATCGACGACCGTGACGATGGAGTCCAGTTTGGCGACCGCGCGCACCTCTTCATCGACAAAAAAGGTTTGCGCGACCGGAGCGGGATCGGCCAGCCCCGTGGTCTCGATCAGGATGGCGTCGAACCGCCCCTTGCGCTTGAGCAGGTTGCCGATGATCCGGATCAGGTCGCCACGTACGGTGCAGCAGATGCAGCCGTTGTTCATCTCGAAAACTTCTTCGTCAGAATCGACCACAAGCTCGTTGTCGATGCCAATCTCACCGAACTCGTTAACGATCACGGCGTAGCGCTTGCCGTGCTCCTCGGTGAGCAATCGGTTGAGCAGCGTTGTCTTGCCGGCGCCGAGATAACCGGTGAGCACGGTCACGGGGATTTGGGACCGGGTAACAGGGTTAGGAGCCCTAGCGGACATGGCAGCCTCCAAATTGGCGGCGAATTCAACCGCCTGCACGAGTGAAGCCAGCCTTATCGGAAGTGATGCTTTATATCAACTCACCGGAGTGTGCGTTGAAGAGCGATAAGTCTTCGCCCAACTAACGGCAACGAATCGAATCAGCCCCCTGATTGCGACCATTGTTGTCGACGCGCAGTAACCGCGGTCGGGTTACGTTGCTGTTCGCCAACGTCTAGACAGCGCTCGTGTTTCCTGGCGTAACGGTCTCGCCCGATGGTCACAGGAGATTAGGTGGGCAATAGCATTAACCACAAAAGCACAAATCGATCTGCCGCCGCATGAACTTTGCGGGTTTAGCCGGTGATTGGGTTGTGTTTGCGGGCAAGTGTTCGATCTAGCGAAGCGCTCGTCGCATAACAACCGCGACTAAGCGCGTGAATCGGCTACTCCAAACCAAACCGAGCTATCGCGCCTGTCTTCTGCGCGATACTAGATACCGGCAGTCGAAGCGCGTCCAGGTGCGGCAATGGGGCGCGACGATGGAGCGTGCATGAGAATCCGCTTTTGGCCAGGAAGCCTGGCCGCTCGCACGGCCTGGGTGTTGCTGCTGGGGCTTGCCATCGTACAGGGCGCCGGCCTGACCATCCATGCGCTTGACCGCATGGACGTGCAGCGCCTGAGTCAGGCCCGGGACCTCGCGCTACGTGTGGTTGGCCTTTATCGCACCGTGGCGTTGACCGATCCGTCGCGCCGCGTCGCCGTGCTGGCGGAGTTGCACCGCGGCCCCGACTTGGTGGCCGCGCTCAGTTCCTCGCCGCCCGAAGTGGATATGCCGACGATGCCGACACCCGAACAGCGTCTTCTGCGGGTGAACATGAACCTTATTCCGCTGGGCGGTCCGCAGCTTCGATGGCGGGAATTGTTGGTCTTCGGTGGGCATTCCTGGCGTCAGGCCGTTGTCGGGATGCGGTTGCCGGACGGCGAGTGGCTGAACGTGAAAGCGGAATTGGAGCCGTTGCGGCCGTGGCACTCGCCGACCTTCCTGGTGGCCTTCGTGATGATGACGGTCACGGCGGCGCTGCTGACACTATGGGCGGTGCGGCGACTGACAGCGCCCGTGCGAACTCTCGCCGCCGCGGCCGAAGCTCTCGGCCGTGACGTCAATGCGGCCCCCTTGCCAGAGAACGGGCCGATCGAGGTCGCCACCGCAGCCGTGGCCTTCAATACCATGGCCGCGCGGATCCGCCGCTTCGTGCAGGATCGGACGGAGCTGTTGACCGCGATCGGGCATGATCTACGCACGCCGATCACCCGGCTGAAGCTGCGTGCTGAGTTCGTGGAGGACGAGGAGCAGCGCGGCAAAATCCTCGCCGACCTGGAGGAACTCGAGGCAATGGTAGCGGCCACGCTCGCGTTCGGGCGGGATGCGCGGACCACCGAGGCGGTCTCGCAACTTGATCTGGCGGAACTGCTGCGGACGATCCTTGATGAAGCGGGCGATGCCAACCCCGATGTGGTGGACGAACTGAATTATGAGGGACCAGCCCACTTGACCGTGCAGGCCAGGTCGTTGGCCCTGAAACGGGTCTTCGTAAACCTGGTGAGCAACGCCATCAACTACGGCCGTTCGGCGACTGTGCGTCTGGTCAACCCCGACAATCGGCTGGTGGTGGTGGAGGTCGAGGATCATGGTCCGGGTATCGTCGCGGCGGATCTGGACCGCGTTTTCGAGCCGTTCCATCGGGGCGAGCCGAGCCGCAATCGAGAGACGGGTGGGGTCGGGCTGGGTCTGCCGATCGCACGGAATATCATGCGGGCGCATGGCGGCGACGTGACGATCGCTAACCGCCCGTCGGGCGGGGTGAAGGCGACCGTGACATTGCCTGTATGACCCGGATCGGGGCAATCGGGGCGATCACTATCTGGCTCAGGCAGCCCAAACGGCCGCGACCCTTACCACCTGAACACTGCGATCGGAGGAAGCATGACGACGTTCACGGAACAGGACGTGGCTGGTATCATGGAGATCCTGGCCGAAGCCGCCCGGGTCGAGATCATGCCGCGGTTCAAGGCTCTGGCCGACAGCGACGTGCGCCATAAATCTTCCGCTTTTGATCCCGTAACCGAGGCTGACGAGGCGGCCGAACGCGCAATCGCGGCGAAGCTTCGTGCCAGCTTTCCCGGCGCGCTGATCGTTGGCGAGGAAGCGACGGCGGCCGATCCGTCGCTGTTGGACCGTCTCGGCAGCGCGTCGCTGGCATTCGTTGTCGATCCCATCGATGGCACGCGCAACTTTGTCGCCGGCTTGCCGCTGTTCGGGGTCATGGTCGCCGCGATCGTGCAGGGGGAGGTTGTCGCCGGCGTGATTCACGATCCGGTCTGCCAGGACACTGCCCATGCCCTGAAGAATAAGGGCGCATGGCTGTCGCGTGCAGGTCATCCGGCGAAGCGGCTTCATGTGGCTGCGCCAGTCCCGCTAGCGCGGATGGAAGCGATCGTCGGCACCCATTTCCTGCCGGAACCGCTGCGAACCTCCGTGCTGAACAACCTCCCCCGCCTGGGATCCGCGACATGGCTGCGATGTTCGGCGCACGAATATCGGATGGCTGCATCAGGCTACTGTCACGTGTTGTTCTTCAATCGTCTGATGCCTTGGGACCATGCTCCCGGCTGGCTGTTGCACCAGGAGGCAGGCGGTTACAGTGCGCATTTCGATGGCACGGCTTACAAGCCGGCAAAGACCACGGGTGGCCTGATCTGTGCGCCTGATCGGGCGAGCTGGCTGCTTGTCCGGGATGGGTTGATGGGTGGCTTGTGAATAAAATAGGCTGCCACCTGCCGGCCCTTCCGCCTGCCCTAAAGCAGGAGATCTGGTTTTCACCACGAGCGGCGGTAGAAGATCCCAGCCCATGGGCTGCCGCTTTTGACCCAAAACGCCCTTTCGTAGCGGGATCACATGGCCGGATCATCCTTTGCAGCTGGCCCGGCGAACAGCCATGTTGGGTTGAGACCTCTGGCCCCGACAGGAAGCCCATGCGTTGAAGCCCCTTCGCACCACGACCATTCCAAAGGCCATGCAGACGACCTACGCGGCGGTGGTCGAGCTTACAGATGCATTCTGTCGTGACCACCTGAACAACGAGTACTGCGATCTCGCGCGGACCATGGCCGGTGGCCTCTCACGCAAACGTCCAAGCCCGTTAGCCTCGGGGCAGCCGCGCACCTGGGCCTGCGGCATCATCCACATATTGGGCCAGCTCAACTTCCTGTCCGACAAGGCAAGTCAGCCTTACATGACCATGGCCCAGGTCTGCGCCGCGTTCGGCGTTGGCCAGAGCACCGCCAGCGCTAAGCCGAGCTTCCCTTTTGCCATCACGATAAATCGGCGGAGGTCTGGGAAAAACTGAGCGAAGCCGTCTGACAACGTAGCCATGTAATAACGCGCCTGTGACTTGTACTCGGAAGCCATATCTGCTCCCGTCTACCCCATGTATATCGAAGCCGTTCCGAACCGCACCTCGCCGCCCGCGATCCTCCTGCGCGAGAGCTACCGCCACCAGGGCAAGGTCCGCAAACGCACACTCTGCAACCTCTCAGACTGGTCTCCGACCCACGTTGAGGGCCTCCGCGGCGTGCTCAAAGGCGGCACCGTCATCCCCGCCGGGCAGCACGCCTTGACCGTCACCCGCTCGCTTCCGCATGGGCATGTCGCCGCCGCTCTCGGCACCGCCCGCAAGATCGGCCTCGACCGCATCCTCGGCCCGGACGGCAATCGCTGCCGCGATCTTGTCCTCGCGATGCTGATCGGCCGCATCCTCGACCCCGTGTCCAAGCTTGCCGCCGCTCGCGCGCTCTCGCCCGCCACGGCGTCCTCCAGCCTCGGCGAAGCACTCGGCCTCGGCGCGGTTGACGATGATGAACTCTATGCCGCACTCGATTGGTTGTTGGTGCGCCAGCCCGCCATCGAAGCCAGCTTGGCCAAGCGCCATCTCGGCAACGGCACCCTCGTGCTCTACGACGTCTCGTCGAGCTACATGGAAGGGCGCTGCTGTCCGCTGGCCAAGCGTGGCTACAGCCGTGACGGCAAAAAAGGCACGCTCCAGATCGTCTATGGCCTGCTCTGCGCGTCCGACGGCTGCCCCGTGGCCATCGAGGTGTTCGACGGCAACACCGGCGATCCGACCACCCTGGCACCACAGATCGAGAAGCTGAAGCAGCGCTTCGGTCTCGACCACGTGGTGCTAGTCGGCGACCGCGGCATGATCACCCAGGCGCGCATCACCGCCGACATCAAATCTGCCGGCCTGGACTGGATCACCGCGCTGCGCGCTCCGGCAATCAAAGATTTGCTGAACAGCGGCGCTTTGCAACTCACGCTGTTCGATCAGCGCGACATGGCCTCCATCACATCGCCCGATTTTCCCGGTGAGCGGCTGGTGGTCTGCCGCAATCCCGATCTTGCCGCCGAGCGCAGCCGCAAGCGCGAAGACCTGCTGGGCACCACCGAGACGGACCTCACCCGCATCAAAACCGCGGTCGAGCGCAAGCGCAACCCGCTGCGCGGCACCACCGAGATCGCGCTTGCGGTCGGCGCGGTGCTCAACACCTACAAAATGAAAAAGCATTTCGACCTGAATATCACCGACACCGCTTTCAGCTTCGCAAGAAAGACCGCCGAAATTGCCGCCGAGGCGGCAACCGACGGGCTTTATGTCGTGCGCACCAGCCTGCTTGAGCAGACCCTCGGTGATGCAGATACAGTGCGCAGCTATAAATCCCTGGCCCGGGTGGAGCGGGCCTTCCGCTGCATCAAGACGGTCGATCTGAACGTGCGGCCGGTCTATCATTGGCTGGAGGGACGGGTGCGGGCACACGTGCTGCTGTGCATGTTGGCCTATTATCTGCAATGGCACATGCGCCAGTGCCTGGCGCCGATGCTGTTCGATGACACCAACAAAGCGGAGGCCGAAGCCTTGCGCAGCAGCGTGGTGGCGCAGGCGCAGCGTTCAAAAGCCGCGGTCAGGAAGCAGACGACCGGCGTGACACCGGACGGTCTGCCGGTGCATAGCTTCCGCACGCTGCTGGCCGATCTGGCGACAGTGGCGCGCAATACCATCGTCACCGCGATCAACCCGCTGTATCCGATTATCGTGGTGACCCGGCCAACGCCGGTGCAGCAGAAGGCGTTCGATCTGCTGCACGTCCCAGCGTAGCCAGTGGCGGGTGGTCGCAATGGTATTTTATGCAATACTATCAATAAATGATGTGAAACCGAAGAAGGAAGATGGGGCTAAGGCTCGGGCAATCTCGGACGCGCTGCATCCGACTCGTATGGACCCGAACTGGATGCTGAAAAGCTTCGTTGACAAGAACCCCTTCGTGTGGATGGCCGAGGTCAACGGCGTGCTGGTCGACATACGCGAAATGCCGCGCGAGGTGCAGGTAATCGCCTACGCGAAGGGAATGATCCCCTACATCCCGGCAGACCAGAAATAGCGCTGGGCCAGCGATCTTCCGGTTCATTCATCTGAAGGTCCGCGTTTCGGCCCAGAGACAGACGTCAAGATATCGGCGCGGGCCGCCTGATCATCTTGGCGTTGCGATCCAGCGCGATTACCTTGCCCGTGCGTCCAAACCAACAAAGGTTGGCAGTATTCTTGAGTGGGTTCCACTCGATGACATCAACCCACCGCGCAACCGGCCGCTCCACAACCGTTTCGTAATCGGTGTCCCACCAGCGATTAAGTATAACGGCTTGTGTAGTAGGGGGATTCACTCTCTTGCGGTCGTTGAAGCTAATTCGCAGAAAGTACGCCGTCATCCATTCCACGATGTCGAGATGGGGGTTCGTTCGCTTGGCGCGCCTGCCCGGCATCCCTGCAGTTGCCACTTCACCAAGCCATATACTGAATCGATAGATTTTGCAGTGTTTCGTGAGTTGGAGACACCCTAATGCCAAGGTTAGCACTGATGCCAACGTAGAGAAGCGTCCGAGGTCCGCGGCGCAGTTGCTCGCCGTGACCGACGGCAACATAGAGACCCGCCGTATAATCATCCCGTGCTGCTGCCTGTGCATTGGCGGTGGCCAAGCCGCGCACCCCATTTTTGTAAGGCCCATACCAGTCCACGACGGTGGCAATGCTATCCGCCATTAAGTCCCCCTTTGTGGCTGATAATCATCCGCAGCGAATTCTTTTAGGTTCAAAAGCTACTCTAAACCGAACTTTGCTGTCTTTTTGACGCAATCCGTTGATATAACTCGATACTTGGTCTGCTGCCCTGTCTACGCCGCTGCCAATTCGACTCCCAGAAGGCTGAACGCCCGGCGCTGCACTGGCGTTGGGGTTGTTTGCACGGTCAGCATCTTCTGTCCCCCGAAGCAGACGGTGTTGCGGGTCAGTGTCGCCAGATCACCCAGCAAGGTGCGGAAGCTATGCACCGGCTGGGCGCGTGAGGGGTCACCCTCTCCAACCGCGACGACTTGGGTCGAGGCCTTACGCTGAGCCGCCTTGGACCCCTTGGCCTTGGCCACCGGTGAAGTCCGCTCGGCTTTGGCCGACGCGCGGTCATGGTCGTCGAACAGCATCGGCGCCAACGGCTGACGCATGTGCCACTCGAGGTAATACGCCAGCATGCACAGCAGCACATGCGCCCGCACCCGCGGCGCGGTCCAGTGGAACACCGGCCGCAGTTCCAGGTCGACCGTCTTGAGGCAACGGAACGCCCGCTCCACCTGGGCCAAGGACTTGTAGGCCCGCACCGTCCCCGCGGTATCGATCTGCTCGGCCGGGAGGCCGGTGCGCAGCACGTAAAAGCCATCGAACCGGGCTTCTTCGGCGATGGCGTCGGCCTTGCGGGTGAAGCCGAACGCATCATCGGTGATGGTCAACTCGAAGTGCTTGGCCATCTTGCGCTTACCTAGGACAGCGCCGACCGCCTGGCCGATTTTCCCGGCCCCGCGCAGCGGGTTCTTCGCGCGCCTCACGCGGGCCTGGAGCTTGCTCAGGTCGGTCTCGGTGAGCGCCAGCAACTCGTCGCGCTTGCGCTGGCGTTCCGCCGCCAGCAGTGGGTTCTTGCACACCACCAGCCGTTCACCGGGATAGTCTGGACTGCTGATCTCGGCCATATCGCGGGTGTCGAACAGGGAAAATTGCAACTGCCCGGTTTCCGCCAGTTGCCGGATCGCCGGGGCACGCAGCGCGGTGATCCAATCAAGTCCGGCGGGGCGGAGGGCTTGTTCGATCCGTGCGGCGGTGATCATGCCGCGATCACCGACCATCACCACGTGGCGCAGCCGGAAGCGCTGCTTCAGCTTGGTGATCTGCGCCGCCACGGTGGCCGGATCGGCGGTGTTCCCCTCGAACACCTCAACCGCCATGGGGCACCCATCCGCGGCACACAACAAACCGATCACCAGTTGCGGCCGGTCACCACGGCTGTCGCGGCTGTAGCCGTGATGGGCCAGAGGACAGCAGCGTCCTTCCAGGTAGGTGGAGGTGACGTCGTACAGCACGAGCGTGCCGTTCTTGAGATGGCGGCGTGCGAGCTGGTTTTCGATGAAGCTTTGCTCACTGCCGAGCCAGTCAAGGGTGGTGTAGATTTCGCGCGCGGTGACGCAGCCGAGGCCAAAGGTTTCACCCAAAGAATGGTTGGCGGTGGCGGTATCGAGCATGCGTGCGGTTGCCAGTTTGGCCGCCGGGTCGAGCAGCCTGGCGACGATCAGCGCCAGCGCCAAATCGCGGCGGCGTTGCAGCGCCCGGCGGGGCAGCAGGTCGTCGAGACCGATGCGCCGCGCCGTGGCCAGCGCCGCGAGCACGTGGCCATGCGGCAGCGAGCGGCGGATCTCGAAGCCGTTGTCACCAACCGGGGCGAGCGGGTCGCCACGCAGGGCGGCCCGCAAGGTGTCAATGCGCTCGGCCGGCAGCTTGGAGAGATTGGCGAGCGTGCGGTTCTTGACCTTGCCGTCCTCGCGATAGGTCTCTCGTAGAAGATAGGACGGACGGGCGCTGCGGTTTGGGACTTTGGCGATGTGCATGAGGCATCGAATCAAACCGATTCGGCCTGTGTCAAGAAGAATATCGTCACTCGCTTGACTACATGTTGGGTAGGTTTCTATTATAATCAAACAGATGGTTCAAAAACCGGGTAAAGTTCGGTCTAAACGGACGGTCAGGCTTCGGCGGTAGACGCAACGTTTTAACCACTGGTCTCCCGACCCGCCGTTCCGCGCTGTCTACACCACGCCCGCTAAACGAAGTCGTTCAAGCTCTTCATCCGTCAAACCCAGGCGTCCCCGATAGATCTCCGTGTTGTGCGCCCCCAGCTCCATACCCAGCCATTGGACTCGCCCAGGCGTCTCGGTAAGGCGGGGCACCACGTTGGGGACAGCAAGCTCGCCGATCCGGGGGTCCTGCACGCGCAGGATGTTGCCGCGAGCTGCGTATTGCGGGTCCTCGAAGATCTCGTCGATCGAATAGACCGGACCGCATGGGACCTGGCTGCTTTCACACCGGTGCATCAGATCCGCCCGATCCATCGTTGCCGTCCAGGCGCCAACCGTTTCGTCCACCAGCGCCCGGTCGCGTTCCCGGGCGGTCAGTGTGCCCCAACTGTCTTCGTTCGCCAGGTCCGGCTGCCCCATTGCTTCCGCGAGCCGTGCGAAAATCTTGTCGTTGGTGCAGGCGATGGCGATCCACCGGCCGTCCCTGGTCGGATAATGGCTATGCGGCACGACGTTGACCGTGCCAGGCCCCATGCGTTGGCGAATGTAACCCGTGTGCGCGAAGGCAGGGGCAAGTTCGTCGAGAATGCGGAAGATCGGCTCATACAGACCAATATCGACGACCTGACCCCGCCCGGTTTTCTCCCGCGCCTGCATTGCCAGCAGTGTGCCGAGCGCACCATAAAGTCCGGCCATGTAATCGGGTATCGTGGCCGATCCGGGTGTCACCGGTGCTCGATCCGGATAACCGGCCAGGAATGACAGGCCGCCAAACGCGTTGCCAATGCGACCGAACCCGGGCCGCCCCTTGTACGGGCCGGTCTGACCGTAGCCCGAAATCCGCACCATGATCAGACGGGGATTGACCGCGCTCAGAACGTCATAGCCAAGGCCCCATCCTTCCAGAGTGCCGGGCTGAAAGTTCTCGACCATGACGTCGGACTCCGCCACCAGCCGTTTCAGCAGTGCGGCCCCTTCCGGCTTGCGCAGGTCCAGCGTGATGCAGCGCTTGTTGCGCGATTCCGAAAGCCAGGGCAGCGAGTCACCGCACGCGGTCATGGTGCCAAACCGCCGGGTCGCATCACCAACCCGGGGCAACTCGACCTTGATCACGTCGGCACCGAATTCGCCTAGCTGGGTGGCACAGAACGGACCGGCCAGGAAGGTCGAGACATCAAGTACCTTGCAGCCTTCCAGCGCTTGCACGTCGATCATCTCACCGCTCCCAACACGCGGCGGGCGCGCTGCACGATGGGATAGTCGATGAACTGACCGTCCAGCTGGATCGACGCGAGACCTTCGGCTTCAGCTTTGTCAAACGCAGCGACAACGCGTCTGGCGTGCGCCATGGCGGCTTCGTCCGGCGTGAACGCAGCATTGGCTGGCCCGACCTGGTCAGGGTGGATGCACATCTTGCCCTGAAAACCCAGCGCGGCGGCGTGCCGCGCGGACGCGATCAACCCATCGGTGTCCCGCAGATCAGCCCAGACGGTGTCGATCGGCGGTTCCAGGCCGGCAGCCCGCGACTGCATGACGCAAGCAGCTCTATGCGGCAAAAGCTCTGCCTCGGAACGAGTCCACACCATGCCCATGTCGAGGGTGAAATCGCCGGCGCCAAAGGCAACACGCCGCGTGCGGGTGCCCGATCGACAGATAGGAGAAAGGTTGCTGATGCCGAGGGCCGTCTCGATAATCGGGATCAGATCAATGCTTCCCTCGGGAAGACCACGTTCACGCTCAAGGTTGGTGATCAACCAGTCGGCGGTGCGCAGTCCGTGCGCGTGCTCGACCTTCGGCAGGATGACCCCATCCAGGCCGCGTTGAATGATCGCAACGAGGTCGCCGTGACACCACGCCGTCGTCAGCGCGTTGACGCGGACGTAAAGCTTTCCCGCCCGAGGCTTGCTGAAAGCCTCGATCACCGCTGGCCGCGTCGCAGCTTTCTCCAAGATAGCAACAGCATCCTCCAGGTCCAGGATCACACCGTCGGCTGGCAGTCCGAGAGCTTTCTCGACACGTCGGGGGTGGTTACCTGGAGCGAACAGCAAGCTTCTCATTGCGCCCTCCGCGCGCTGTGCCAGTCGGCCGCTCGGGGAACGGGTAGGCCGAGGTTCTCCCGCAACGTGCTGCCCCGGTAGTCCTTCTGGAACAGGCCGCGCCGCTGCAGTTCGGGAACCAGCAACCGGACGATGTCCTCATAAGCACCCGGCATATGGGTCGCGGCAAGCACGAACCCGTCGCAGGCCGGCGCGGTGAACCATTCCTCCATCTGATCGGTGACCGATTTCGCCGTGCCGCAGAACACCTTGTGCTCCGCGATGGTGCCGCGGCCGGAGACTTCGACAAAGTCCCGCACGGTCGGGTTTTTCTTGCCGGAATGCTGCACCACGCGCTCGCGGAAGCCATGCCAGGAAAACGCCGCGAGTTCCTCATCACTGAACGGCTCGTCGTAGCCCTTGGCACCGAAATCATAGTTCAGCACTTCGGAAATCAGCACCAATGCGTCGACCGGTTTGGCTGATTGCTCGATGATGGCACGTTTGGCCTGGGCAGCCTCTTCCGATTCCGCGACGATGACGTAGCAGGCCGGCGCCACCTGAACCTGTGACGGGTCGCGCCCGGCGGCAGCGATGGCATTCTTGAAGCCGGCGTATTGCTGCTTGCCCGCCTCAAGATTGTGGTAGATCACGAATACCAGTTCCGCCCATTTCGCGGCGAATGCCTGGCCACGCCCGGATTGGCCAGCCTGGATCAGCACGGGATGGCCTTGCGGCGAACGCGGGACGCTGAACGGACCGCGGGACCTGAAATATTCGCCGACATGATCCAGTCGATGGACCCTTGACGGGTCAGCGAAACGATTGCCAGCCTTGTCGAGAATAAGGCTGTCATCTTCCCAGGTGTTCCAATGCCCCATGACCACGTCCATGAACTCATCGGCACGGTCGTAGCGGGCGTCATGCTCCATATGTTCAGCATGGCCGAAGTTCAGCGCCTCGGCGCTGTTCAAGGACGTGACGATGTTCCATGCGACACGACCTTTCAACATCAGGTCCATGGTGGCGAAGACGCGGGCCACGTGGTACGGCTCGTAGTAGGTCGTCGAATACGTCGTTCCCAGACCCAGTTTCGACGTCGCCATTCCCATCGCCATCAAGATGGTCGATGGGTCCATCTTCACCACCCGAACGCCGGCGCCCACCGCTTCGGCGTGATGACCCGTGTATAGATCTGGCATCGCCAGACGATCATCGAAGAACGCCAGCTGGATTTTGCCATCTTCCAAAGTGCGGGCCATGCGCTGGTAATATTCCGGTGTGGTGAAGTCCAGCATGCTTGATGGATGGCGCCAGGAGCCGGGCAGGTTGGAGCAATTCTGAGCCTGCAGGAATGCAACCAGGGTCATCATGCGGTTCATCGGACCGTCTCGCTTTCAGATCGGAAGATCGACATCCAGCAGCGGGGCGTGCTGCTGGCATCCATAAACGTCAGTGTCGTCAAAATCCCCTGCCGGGACCAGGCGCGGGAAGGTTGCCTTGAAAGCGAACGCGGCGTCGTACGGCGTGAAAAGCACGTTCTGTTCTGGCACGTTGTAAAGTCGGGCGAACAAGCGTGATCCCAGCACACCGGTTGCCCGCACCCGCTGGAAGGTCTCGAGGTCTGCGAACACGATGTCGATTGTCAGTTCAAACGGGCCCGCGTTCTTGCTCTTGCAGACCATGGCCAGATCCTTGATCAGCGCCATATCACAGCATCTCGTAATGAATGGGGAATGGCTCGATGGGGCTGTCGAGTTCTGCGACATGATAGACACTGAAGCGATAGACCGGGCCCACCTCGATGTCCGATGGGGAGAATGGAAATGCCATGTTGCCTTCCCGGCATAGGCGGCCGGGAAAGTCGGTGTGCAGCATGTTGGTGCGAGCCATCCCCAGCACCGCGCTGGCCATCTCCTGACTTTGTTGGGAGACGACTTCCAGCACGAAGCCCAGTTCGTGCGGCGTGACATCGCGCAACGGTTCACGAATGCCCATGACACCATCGCGGCCGTAGATGCGAATGCCAAGTCGGTAACTGTCCGCGGACGCACCGAACGCCGCCGCCTTGGCGGAGACCTCGTGGCGCACGCTGGTGATGAAGTCGTCCAACCGACCGATCAGCAACGGATCGCGCGTGCCGCAGATGCAGACTGACCGATAGCCGGCCAGTTCCACGCCCTCGAGCTTCACCGTGTATTGTTCCGCCGGATGCCAGCGCATGCCGGAGATCCGCACCGCACGATCGCTGACAGCATCGAACCGGCAGTCAGAGGTATCCAGCATGCCGCCCGGCTCGATGTGGTGGATCGGGCTGCTGTTCTCGTGCAGCGAGTGGTTGGCGATCGAAAGCGGCGTGCAGCGGCGGGCCGGATTTGTCGGCTCGCACTCGACATGATCCTCGCGCACCGTAACGAACAGGCAGTCATGGCCTTTCGGGATCGACGGTGTCGCGCCGCATTCCAGCATCTTACCGGCATACCAGGCCGGTGCGGGCGGCAACTGCGCGCGGGTGACCGCGGCTGCCCAGGACGCGGGGTCGCTCGCTCGGCCGGCCAGAACGACCTGGGCGCCGGCATCCAGCGCCTCGATGAAGGGTTCCGCCCCCATCATGCCAACGATGCGGGCGGACCGGTCGATGGTTTCATCCGTCAGTTCCGGCTGGTGCGCCAATGCCTTCACCCGGCCTGAGGAAACCCGCCGCTTCACGCTGTCCTTATCCTGTTCGGACTGGATCAAGGCCATCCGGAAATGCAGGCCATCCTCCCGCGCGATTTCGCGAGCCATGGCCGCCACGAGTTCCAGATGTGGCGCCCCGCCCGCCCCGCCGCAGGTGCCAATGAGCAGCGGTATACCGGCGTTGATCGCAGCGTTCAGCATCAGCCGCAGGTCGCGGCGTATCGCGATAGGCGAACAGAATGACTTGCCGGAGCCAAGATAGTGCGGACCCGGGTCGACGCTGCCGCCGTCCACTCCGATGACATGCGGCCGACGGTCCAGACCAGCTTTCAGTGAGGCCTCGGGAAACCCGTAGCCAAGGATCGCGCTGGTCGATAGCAGGCGGCATTCCTTGCTCACGCCGACGGCTCGGTGGTTTGCGATGCCATGGTTCGGTTCCTCCTGGCGAGAGAATCTACCGATTAGTGCTGATCGGGCAAGCGCGGACACTTTTGCGATCGCCCGCCGATCGCTTACAGGACGTCGGCGGCGGCCGCCCGATCTTAAGCCCGTGTCCGGAACTCGCAGACTTCGGTGCGACCTGGCGTCAACCACCCAATCGAAGAGCAATACTGCGGGCATGCGCTTGCAGGCCTTCGGCTTCCGCCAGTGCGACGGCGGCTGGACCGACCTGATCCAAAGCCGCTTGCGTGGCCGACACGAAAGTCGTGCGCTTGAGGAAGTCGAACACCGACAATCCGGACGCAAACCGAGCGGTTCGCCCGGTCGGCAGCACGTGGTTCGGTCCGGCGATATAGTCGCCAATGGCTTCCGGACAAAAGGCACCCAGGAAGACCGCGCCGGCGTGGCGTATCCTGGCGAATACCGCGTCGGGATCCTTCAGCATCAGCTGCAAGTGTTCGGGTGCCAAACGGTCCACCAACGTCACAGCCTGCGCCCAGTGATCCACCGTGATAATCGCGCCATGCGCCTGCCAACTCTCACCGGCGATGGCCGAACGAGGCAGGGTTGGCAGTTCCGCCGCCACCGCGGTCGCCACCGCCGCGGCGAAGGCCGCATCGTTTGTGATCAGAATGGATTGAGCCGCCTCGTCGTGTTCTGCCTGGGCCAGCAGATCGACAGCGATATGGCGCGGGTCGTTTTCGGCGTCAGCCACCACCACGACTTCGGACGGGCCGGCTATGTTGTCGATGCCGACACGACCGAACACCTGACGCTTGGCCTCGGCAACGTAAGCGTTGCCAGGGCCAACAATACTGTCCACCGCCGGGATGCTGGCGGTGCCATACGCCAGCGCCGCGATGGCTTGGGCGCCGCCGATGCGGTAAATCTCTGTCACACCGGCGCGTCGGGCCGCGGCGAGAACCAACGGATTAAGCGCCCCGTCAGGTGCCGGTACGCACATCGCGATTCGCGACACGCCTGCCGCTCGAGCCGGGATGGCGTTCATCAGCACCGAGGAGGGATAGGCGGCCTTGCCGCCCGGTACATACAGCCCGACCGCATCGAGCGGGGTCCAGCGCATCCCCATCGTAACGCCGGCGGCATCCGTCATTCGCAGGTCTTGCGGCAACTGTGCACGATGGAATGCCTCGATCCGAGTGGCAGCGAGGTCCAACGCGGCAGCCAGATCGGTGGGTATGGACGAAGCAGCAGCGTCGATCTCGGCGCTTGAGAAGCGCAGCTGTTGGGCAGTCAGCGTCTGGCGGTCGAAGCGCGCTGTGTGGTCGATGACCGCCTGGTCGCCCCGTGCGCGAACCGACGCAATGATGTCGGCAACGACGCGGTCAACCGTCTCCGTGGTGTCGCGCGCCTGAGCTAGCAGTGCAGCAAAGCGAACCTCGAAGTCGGCGTCATGGACGGACAGCCGGATCATGCCGCTTCCGACGCGGCTCGGAAGCGGGCGATCCATCCGCCGACCGCCTCAGGTTGAGTCTTCAGCGCCGTGCGATTGACGATCAGGCGGCTGGTGACCTCGGCGATAACCTCGGTCTCCACCAGGCCGTTTGCTTTCAGCGTGGACCCGGTCTGCACGATGTCGACGATCATCCGGCACAGGCCCAGGCCAGGGGCGAGTTCCATCGCGCCGTTCAGGTGCACGACCTCGGCGTGGATGCCGCGGCTGGCGTAATGGCGGCGGGCGATGTTGGGGTACTTCGATGCGACCCTGACCTGCGACCAGCGCGACGGGTCATCGGTGCCAGCGGTTTCTTGCGGTTCTGCAACGGAAACCCGGCTTTTGCCGATCCCCAGGTCAAGCGGTGCGTAGACCTCCGGGTAGTCGAACTCCATCAGCACGTCGGCGCCGCAGATGCCGATATGAGCCGCCCCGAAGGCGACAAATGTGGCGACGTCGAACGGGCGGACCCGAACCACGTCCAGCATCGGGTCATCCGTCGGGAAGCGCAGGCGGCGGCTGTCCTCATCGGCGTAATCGGGTGCGGGCACGATCCCCACACGGGCAAGCAACGGGCCGCACTCCGACAGGATGCGGCCCTTTGGCAGGGCCAGGATCAACGGGGTTGTCACCTCTGGCCCGGCAAAGGCCAACAGGGACGCCGGCGGGAACGGGGCGGTCATACAGGCTCCGTCTAATGGTAGGGTCGGCAAAGAAGGTCGCGCCGTTTACATCACGTGGGGGCCGACAGGAAGCCTGCCCCGGGTAACGCTGCCTTGCATCTCCGTCTACATTCGCAAACCAGGCCGGCGATTTGGCCGGCCGCCGGTGCCCGCGGACATGATTATGAGGGACTCGCCCCACCCCGGATCACGCTCCACCCCGGATCACGCTATGCCACAGGATACCACGGTCAACAGCTTACCGGCTCCATTGCACACCGGTCCGGTGGCGGCGCCAAACCAGAGCTTTCTGTCCGCTGCCAGACCGGTATATGATGCGTGACCGGAACCAGGGCGGTGTGTCATGAGGCTCATCGTAGGACGAATACCAGTTGCCTTTCCGGCCATGCGGTATCACCGACAACGATCTGCCGACGATATCGGACTAACCGTCGTCCCGGCGTCGCGCCGGTTCGATGCTCACCGTGCGAGACCCGGTGACGAAGCAACTATTGGGATGACGCCGGGATGCAGGGCTTTCTGCGGACCTACACCGATACTGACCTGCAGCAGCCGATGGAAGCCGCGGTGGTTATCCCCACGGTTCTACGGCCGCATCTGAGGGAGGCCCTGCACAGCGTCTTTGCCCAGAAATTCCAGGGTCGCGTCCACATCATGATCGGCATCGACAACATTGGCGGTGATCTGAGTCTGATCGACGCCGCCTGCGCCGGCCGCCCCGCGCACTGCACCGTTCAGGTGTTCTGGCCGGGTTATTCGACCTCGGTCCGGCACGGGGGTCTGACACCGCCGGGCGATGGGGGAGCGCTACGCGCCGTGCTGACGTATCTCGCGAACTCGCCTTACGTGGCCTACCTCGACGATGACAACCGGTGGGACGACGAGCATCTCTACTACCTTCGCAGAGCGATCGATGATGCGGACTGGGCGTTCGCGCTGCGCTGGTTTGTCCACCCGGAGACAAGGCGGCCGGTATGTGTCGATGTGTGGGAATCGGTTGGGCCCGGCCTGGGCCTGTTCAAAGAGGGCTTTGGTGGCTTTGTCGACCCCAGTTGCCTGATGATCAACAAGGTGGCGTGTCCGCTGGCGCCTCATCATTGGAATTTCCCGCTCAAGCAGGATGTCATGTCAGCGGATCGTAATGTGTTCGCGTTCCTTTCGCGCAATCACAGGTCACGCGGTACCGGACGGCCGTCCGTCTTCTATACGTTGAATGTAAAGGATGGGCGGCACGCGATGCGGCTGCGGTTGATGGGATCGGCCTACGACGATGCCGCAAGCGCACCTGAAATCCGGGCTGATCGATGATCAGTCAGACAACCGCGGCAGATAGGCTTTGCTGTCTGCCACGAAAGCGGCACTTCGGAGTGAGCAACCCGGCTACCCTTGGAAACCGAAATCCTCGTGAGCACGATTCCTGATGACCGCGACCTCGACCTTCCTTCTGGCGCCCTTCATTCTCGCCTTCCTGGTCTTCGTCTTTCGCTTCTATAACAGGGAAAACGCCGGATCGATCGCCAATCCCAGCTTTCTGCTGGCGATCCTCACGGTGCTGATCGCGGGAGCATATTTGATTCTGGGGGTGATCGATTTTCTGCCACCACACAGCACGATTGGCTTCGCCCTCGCCGGCCTGCTGTTGCTGGCGACCGCGATCGCCCGGATGTTCATGATCTAAACGGGCGTTATCAGTTCCGCAACAGGCGCGACCAGAAGCCGGTGGTGGCGCGTTTGCCATGTGAAACATGCGGCGTATGCGCGGGCGGCGGCAGGACGCTGCTGATCAGGTGCCGGCCGATGTCGCGAGAGGCTATTCGGGTCCGCTGAAAAGCCAGGATCGATCGTGCCAGTTCATCCGCCCCACGCTTGGACATGACCTCGGCCCAGGCCTCCGCCGCCCCGAAAAGCCCGGCGCGACGCAGAACATCCAACCTTCGAAGACCAAGTTCCACATCGTCGGTGCCGTCCCACAGCGTTGCCACCTCGCTTCGTAATCTGGCCGGTTCCGTCATCGCGGCGGCATCGTCCGCAGCCCATGCAGCCTGCAGCAGCGCTTCAGCCTGCTGCGGCCGGTCGCCGGTTCGCTCACAGATCAGCGCCCATCGGCGGAACGGCAGCGTCTCCTCCAGGACCGAGGTGCTCAACGCGCGGTATTCATCCGATTCCACCACGACGCGCGCGGTGGAGGGTAGGACCGACAGGTCGGGCGCCGCGGCACCGCAGTTCGGACAGATTTGCATCCAGTCCCGCAACGTGGAGCGCGTCGGTTCCCCGGGCCGCATATCGAGGTCGGGTGCGATCTCCGGCTGCGGTGCCCGAAATGGCGCTTGGACCGAACTGCCGCAGACCCCGCATTTAGCTTGGCTCATGATCCCATCTCCGCCCGAATACCGTCACGCAGGCGCTGCATCGCCCGTTCCATCAAGTGGGATGACTGAGCAAAACAGACTCGTAGCCAACCCTCGCCGGCTGCGCCGAACGCCACCCCCGGCGCTACGGCAACGCCATGCCGCGTCACCAGTTTCTTCGACAGGTCGAGGCTGTCACGCAACCCATCAACCGCCAGGAACGCGTAGAAAGCACCGACAGGGGGCTGATACCGTACGCGGTTGAGCCCGGCCAAAGCCTCGGTCGCCAACGCCCGCCCGGTCGCACAATGGGCACGGAATGCCTCCATCGTCTTGGTGTCGCCCACCGCTGCCACGCCGGCACGCTGAATGAAGGGTGCGACCCCGGAATGCACGGTCTCGACGATGTCGACCATGAGCTCGATGGTGCCCTCGGGTACGACCAACCAGCCGAGACGCCAGCCGGTCATGACCCAGGTCTTCGAGAAGCTGTTGCAGACGATGATCCGGTCGTCCGGCTCCGCGATGTCCAGCATTGACGGCGCCGCCGCGCTGCCGTCGTAGACCAATCTGGAATAGACCTCGTCGGCGATCAGCCAAGCGCCATGCCGCTGAACAATCTCCCGGATCGCCCGCAATTCCGCCTCTGTCGCCGTCCAGCCGGTGGGGTTGCCGGGCGAATTCAGGACGAATGCGCGCGCACCGTCCATCATCGCGTCGAGACGATCAAGGTTAAGCCGAAATCCGCCCTCAGGCTGCGCGTCCAGCTCGATCTCCTCGACGATCGCGCCGCGTAATCGGACCGCGCTGGCGATGTTCGGCCAGGTCGGGCTGTGCATGACGACACGATGCCCGGCGCGCACCACGGCCGCCATGGCCACCGAGAGGGCCGCCATGCCCGAAGCCGTCACCTGAATACGGCCTTCCGCCACTGGCTTGGCATGCAGGCCGCTCAGGTAGCCAGCCAGCGCCTCGCGCAGAACAGGCATGCCGCGCACATCCGGATAGCGGGTCTCGCCCTCCACCAGCGCCCGTATCGCCGCTTCACGCGCGGCGGTGGGGCTGGCTTGGTCCGACTCGCCAAAGCACAGGAAGTCCACGTCGGGCGTGGCAAAGGCGAGGCGGGCGACCTCGACGATGCGGGAGCTCGGGATAAAGGTCAGGTCCATGTCGTCCATGATGTTATTATACGTGTTTCAAACCGAGTCCGCAGCATTTACGGCAGGCTGGTGCGGCATCAGCGCTTGGAAGACGTCAGCCCCCACCGCGCTTCGGGCGCCGGTAGATCTTGCTGAAGCGGCAGAATCCGCGGTCGCCGACAAGAAGCCGATGCCGTTCCTGGCGTCCCGCACTTCGGGGTCTGATAGCGGTCATCAAGAAGGTTTCAAGCCTGACCGGGACTAAAGGCGGCGGGCCTGTCCAGCCCGCTGATGATGATAGGGTGCAGCTCGTCGCGCTATCAGCGCCGCCGGTCAGTGCTGCTGCGAAGGCGGCTGGCTTCGCTCTGTGCCCGTGCCGGTATTGCGGATGCAGTTGTTGACCATCCGGTCATGCACGAACAGGTCGGACAGGCCGAGATCGGACCTGGGATTGTAATTCGCCGAGTAGGGCGTGTTCACCGGCAGCGGCGGGCTGTAAATCTCTGCTCGGTTCTGCTGGTTGTAGACTTGTTCGGCGCGGTTCTCGCAGGCCTTGCGGGTCTGCGCATCGGCCTGCGCCTGCCCAGTTTCCGGCGGCCGGTCACAGGCGGACAGAGCCATCGCAAGCAGCAGCACGGTGACGTTGAGGCGGTTCATAACGAGGCTCCTGAAAGCCGTTGGGCCAGTTGCGGAGCCTCGATCTGGAAGCCGCTGATAAAACGCGATAGCCGTGCCCGGAAGCCGGCTTCGTCGAAGCGGGCTTCCCTGGTTAAAGGTTGGCTCGCAGCGGCTTTCAGCAAAGCGGGATGGAACTCGGCGCCATCGCGCGCCAGATGGAACAACGAGCGCGCCCAGGGTGCCCGAGCCAGCAGATCGATCAAGGCGAGCAGCCGCAGGCACAGCGACAGGCCGGAGGCGTTGGCGATGCCGACCGAACGATCCACCGCCCCGACCCAGCAACGCGCGTCGCGATCGGCAAGCGCTAGGTCGGTATGGCTGCCATCGGGGCGGTTGAAGCGAAACCCCCGAACCGCTCCCTGATGCTGGGCGATGGCGGCTTCCCGAGCGGCATACCAAGCGCGTTCCAGGTCGCGTTTGCAGACGCTGGGCAGCGCTTCCGGCGCCAGGTCGATCAGATAGGTCATGAGCCCGTTGGGATCGCCGCCAACGCGGATGGTTCCGTCGGCTGCCTCGCGTGTTGAAGTCTGCTCGTGCACGTTCATCAGTTCAAGAATGGACCCGGCGATCATGCTGCGCCAGTGTTGCATTGTATCAAGAGGGAGATTGGAGACATGCCAAACGGCAACACTGGCGACCTGCTGAGCCTGACCGTAACGGCAGCGCAGCGCCTGATCCATGACGGGACTTTGCAGCCGCGGGCGCTGATGGAGGCCTACCAGGACCACATCGCCCGACGTGAACCGGATGTTCTGGCTTTTGCCCATTTCGCTCCCGCCCAGGCCGGCGCCGCCGCCGCGGCGAAACCCGGCCCGCTGCAAGGCATCCCGATCGGCGTCAAGGACGTGCTCGACACCGCTGACATGCCCAGCCAATACGGCTCTCCGATCTGGGCCGACCACCGACCGAAAGCCGACTCCGCACCCGTCGCCTGGGCCCGCGCGGCCGGCGGCATTGTCATCGGCAAGACCGTCACCACCGAGTTCGCGACCCGCAAACCAGGGCCGACGATGAACCCGGTCAACCCCGTCCACACGCCCGGCGGATCATCCTCGGGTTCGGCAGCCGGCGTCGGGGCGGGCCTGTTTCCGCTGGCTTATGGCACCCAGACCGCCGGCAGCATCATCCGCCCCGCCGCCTATTGCGGCGTTGTCGGATACAAACCGACCTACGGCCTGATCAACCGCAGCGGCATGAAGATCATGTCTGACAGCCTGGACACAATCGGTGTCCTCGCCCGCACCGTGGCCGACTGCGCGCTGTTCGCCGGGGCCGTCTCCGGTCGCGACCTCGGCGATCCCGATGCCAAGCCGGGCTCCGCGCCCCGGATCGGCATTTGTCGCTCGCCCACCTGGGACGTTGCCGCACCGGAAACCCAGGCGCTGCTTGCGCGCGTCACCCAGACGCTTGGCCGGGCGGGTGCGTCAGTCAGCGATCGTGAATTGCCGCACGCCTTCAATTCGCTGATCGAGGCCCATCCCATCGTGATGAACAGCGAAAGCGCGCGCGCCCTGGGCTGGGAGCTGGCGCATCATCCAGATCAGATCAGCGAGGGCCTGCGAGAGAAGCTGCTGTTCGGCCTCAGCCAGACCCCGGCTGCACGGGACAACGCCTATGCTGTGTTCCAGAACACACAACAGGCCTTTCCCGGCGCGATGGACGGCCTGGACATTCTGGTGACCCCTTCCGCGCCGGGCGAGGCGCCAAAAGGTCTGGAATGGACCGGTGATCCGGCATTCAACTTCATCTGGACCTCCTTGCACGTCCCCTGCGTCACAGTCGCCGCCGGCATCGGCCCGAATGGCATGCCGCTTGGGATCCAGATCGTCGGCCGTCAGGGCGACGATCGCGCTGTCCTCGCCTGGGCGCGATGGGTGGAGGCGGCGATTGGGTGACGCCGAACCGATCCTGTTCGCCGGCGACCCGCACCGGAACTTCGCCCCTATTTTACGTGCCTGCACAACCTCACCACCCGGCACGCTGATCTTGCTCGGTGACTGCGACTGTCCGGCGCCGCTGCAGCAGATCTTCGCACCGGCGATCGAGCATGGCTGGAAACTGCGCTGGATCCTGGGCAACCGCGACACCGAGACAGAGGCATCCTACGACAACCTGGTTGGCTGCGAAGGCGATCTGGGCCTGTGCGTGACCGAAATCAGCGGGCTGCGCGTTGCCGGCCTGCCCGGGGTGTTCAAGCCTCGGGTCTGGCACCCGCGCGATGCGACGCCGGCCTTCGTTAACCGGGCCGCCTTCCAGTCAGCGCTGCGGCCAGGGGAGGCGTGGCGCGGCGGTTTGCCGCTGTTTCACCGCGACACCATCTTTCCCGAGGATTTCGCCCGACTGGCCGGCTTGGCTTGCGACATCCTTGTCACCCACGAGGCTCCGTCCAGCCATCGGCACGGCTTCGGCGTCATCGACAGTCTCGCGGCTTCATGCGGTGCCCAACTGATCGTGCATGGGCACCATCACCAATCATACCAGGCAATATTGCCGAACGGTATCAAGGTACGCGGGCTGGGACTGGCGGAGCCCTGGCTGCTGGAACGGCCGCTTGCCCCGACACATCGGTCATAGACCCCTCCTAGGACCTCCGCGAGCATTGGCCATGCAGCTTTCGCCAATCCCCCCGCGGTAGAACGAAGGTTGGCAGCGACCATCTCCGCGCCGAATTTATTCCGAAAGGTCATGGCTGTCGTTTGCAACCGGCATTGGCCTTCAGTTTCATGGTATCGTAGTCTTTCGACGACGCGTCCCTTTCAGATCCAAGAGACAGATGTGACCCAGATCGCGATTACCCGCACCGCTAACCCCAGGCAGCCGCCCGCCGATGAGACGCTGGCATTTGGCAAGGTGTTCTCGGACCACATGTTCCTGATGAATTATGAAGTCGGGAAGGGTTGGCACAATCCGCGGATCGAGCCCTACGCGCCGTTCACCCTCGACCCCGCGACCTGCGTGCTGCACTACGGCCAGGCTGTCTTCGACGGGCTGAAGGCGTTCCGCGGCAACGACGGCCACGTCCGCCTGTTCCGCCTGCCCGATCACGCCCGCCGCCTGAACACGTCCTCGCGCTACCTCTGCATCCCAGAGATCGACCCGGCGATGGTTGAGCAATCAATCCGCACGTTGGTCGAGGTCGATGAGCGTTGGGTGCCGTCCTTGGCAGGCACCTCGCTTTACATCCGCCCCACCGTCATCGCCACCGAGACCTTCCTGGGCGTGCATCCCTCGCACAGCTATCTGTATTACGTGATCGTCGGCCCGGTCGGCGCCTACTACAAGGAAGGCATGAACCCGGTCCGCATCCTGGCCTCGGATACCTACGTCCGCGCCGTCAAGGGCGGACTGGGCGCGGCCAAGACCGCCGGCAACTACGCCGCCTCGCTGTTCGGCGCCGAGGAGGCCCAGAAGGCCGGCTATACCCAGGTGCTGTGGCTCGACGGGGTGGAACATAAATACCTCGACGAGGTCGGCACGATGAACATCATGCTCAAAATCGGCGACGAGGTCCTGACCCCGCCGCTGAACGGCGCAATCCTCGCTGGCATCACCCGAGATTCCGTGCTGACCCTGATGCGCGACTGGGGCCTGCGGGTGACCGAACGCCCGATTGCCATCGATGAGGTCCTCGACGCCGCTCGCGCCGGCACGCTGGAAATGTGGGGCACGGGAACGGCCGCGGTGATCTCGCCGGTCGGCGAGCTTGGCTACAAGAACGAGCGCTACATCATCAATGGCGGCCAGACGGGCGCGCTGACCCAGAAGCTGTATGACACGATCGTCGGCATCCAGTACGGCACCGCTTCTGACCCGCACGGTTGGGCTCGACCGCTTGGTAACCGCCCGGGCGGCTAGCCTCGGCCGCCGCCCCAACCCGCCTGGGGCCAAGGCGATCTCGCAGCCTTGCTGTTCAGCTGGCATGTTGCTGTCGTCAGGGTCCAGCGTTCTCCAGGTCTTGAGTTGGCTCCCGATCTTAGCACCTCGCGCCAGGCCGCAAATCCTGGAACCACAGATCGCGGCTGCGGGATAGAGCGTGATCGCTTCAACCTGAGGTCATCGCGCTGTAGTCTCGCGGGTGTGGACATTCCTCAGCCGCCCGTTCCAGCGCAGGCCGCGATCCAAGCGCTGATCGAGCTCGATCCAGATTTTTCCACGATCCTGGATCGGGCGGGTCCGCTGCCATGGCGCCGGCGATCCCCCGGCTTTCCCGGCCTTTTGCAGGCAATTGTCGCGCAGATGATCAGCAACCAGGCAGCGGCAGCAATATGGGGTCGGTTGCGTGCGTTGCCGGGAGCGCTGGAACCCGCCGGGTTGATGATACTGACCGAAGATGCGCTGCGCGGCGCCGGCCTGTCGCGTCCGAAAGTTCTGCACGCGAAAGCGTTGGCTACGGCGTTTCTAGATGGGACGCTCAGCGCCGAAAGGATCACACTGCTGGATGATGAGGCGGCGATCGTCACGATCGGCTCGATCAAGGGACTGGGACGCTGGACGGCGGAGATCTACCTGCTGTTCGCGTTGGAACGGATGGATGTGTTTCCCTCCGGCGACATCGCCCTGGCCGCGGCTTTGGCAGACCTCAAGTCTCTACCGGCGCGTCCCAGTCCGCAGGCCTTGAGGGTGCTCGCAACCGCATGGCGCCCGGTCCGGTCGTTGGCGGCGCGCTTGCTCTGGCACCATTGGCGGCACGTGACCGGCCGCCCGTCGATGGACGACTTCAAGGTGGTTTGACGGTGCCTCGGCAATGGGCTTCGCGATGGTCACGCGACCAACGCCGGATAGTCGAGCGTCGCCATCACCTGGGCGCGACGCATGTATCGAGGCTCGTCTGGCATGTAATCAGCGACCGCATTGTGCACGGTGCCGATATTGTCCCACATCAGCACGTCGCCGACCGCCCAACGATGGGAGTACAGAAAGTCAGTACGCTCCTGGTGGCGGAACAGGTAATCCAGGATGGTGCCGCTCTCATGCTGATCCATGCCGTCGATCCACATTGTATAGCCAGGATTGGCATACAGCACCTTGCGCCCGGTCAGTGGGTGGACGCGCACCAGCGGTTGTGAAACCGGCGGCTTCTTGCGCTTCTGCTCCTCGGTCAGTTTGGCGCGACGGGAGCCGGGACGCAGACGCATAACCTCCCAGAACTTCTCGAAATCGTGGGTGGCGGTACGGCCTTCCAGCTTGTGCTTCAGGTGGTCCGGCAGTTCGTCGTACGCCGCGTGCATATTGCGGAACTGGGTTTCGCCGACCGACTTGCCGTTCCGCACCGGCACCGCCTGGGCATGCAACACATTCGCCAGTGCGATGTCCTTGCTGTACGACATGTCGGTGTGCCAGCCCTGCCCCGCGTCGTTCAAACCAACCGGCTTGCCGTTCGGGCCGGTCTGGTTGGACAGGATCATGACGTCGGGAAAATCTGGCTCGTGGAACAGGTTGGCGACGTTCACCTCCAACTCACCGAAGCTTCTCGCGAAGGCTGCAAAGGCCGGTGTGTCAAAGGTCTGATGGGGGAAGCAAAGAACCCCGTGCTGGCCGAGGGCCCGCAGCAGCATGCGAAGCTGATCATCCGTCAATGTATTGGCGAGGTCGATGCCCTCGATGCGCGCCCCGAGGGTTTCGCCGCTTGGAATGATGTCCATGACCGTTTCTCCTTTAGACCCATCTTCCTTCTTCGGTTTCACATCATTTATTGATAGTATTGCATAAAATACCATTGCGACCACCCGCCACTGGCTACGCTGGGACGTGCAGCAGATCGAACGCCTTCTGCTGCACCGGCGTTGGCCGGGTCACCACGATAATCGGATACAGCGGGTTGATCGCGGTGACGATGGTATTGCGCGCCACTGTCGCCAGATCGGCCAGCAGCGTGCGGAAGCTATGCACCGGCAGACCGTCCGGTGTCACGCCGGTCGTCTGCTTCCTGACCGCGGCTTTTGAACGCTGCGCCTGCGCCACCACGCTGCTGCGCAAGGCTTCGGCCTCCGCTTTGTTGGTGTCATCGAACAGCATCGGCGCCAGGCACTGGCGCATGTGCCATTGCAGATAATAGGCCAACATGCACAGCAGCACGTGTGCCCGCACCCGTCCCTCCAGCCAATGATAGACCGGCCGCACGTTCAGATCGACCGTCTTGATGCAGCGGAAGGCCCGCTCCACCCGGGCCAGGGATTTATAGCTGCGCACTGTATCTGCATCACCGAGGGTCTGCTCAAGCAGGCTGGTGCGCACGACATAAAGCCCGTCGGTTGCCGCCTCGGCGGCAATTTCGGCGGTCTTTCTTGCGAAGCTGAAAGCGGTGTCGGTGATATTCAGGTCGAAATGCTTTTTCATTTTGTAGGTGTTGAGCACCGCGCCGACCGCAAGCGCGATCTCGGTGGTGCCGCGCAGCGGGTTGCGCTTGCGCTCGACCGCGGTTTTGATGCGGGTGAGGTCCGTCTCGGTGGTGCCCAGCAGGTCTTCGCGCTTGCGGCTGCGCTCGGCGGCAAGATCGGGATTGCGGCAGACCACCAGCCGCTCACCGGGAAAATCGGGCGATGTGATGGAGGCCATGTCGCGCTGATCGAACAGCGTGAGTTGCAAAGCGCCGCTGTTCAGCAAATCTTTGATTGCCGGAGCGCGCAGCGCGGTGATCCAGTCCAGGCCGGCAGATTTGATGTCGGCGGTGATGCGCGCCTGGGTGATCATGCCGCGGTCGCCGACTAGCACCACGTGGTCGAGACCGAAGCGCTGCTTCAGCTTCTCGATCTGTGGTGCCAGGGTGGTCGGATCGCCGGTGTTGCCGTCGAACACCTCGATGGCCACGGGGCAGCCGTCGGACGCGCAGAGCAGGCCATAGACGATCTGGAGCGTGCCTTTTTTGCCGTCACGGCTGTAGCCACGCTTGGCCAGCGGACAGCAGCGCCCTTCCATGTAGCTCGACGAGACGTCGTAGAGCACGAGGGTGCCGTTGCCGAGATGGCGCTTGGCCAAGCTGGCTTCGATGGCGGGCTGGCGCACCAACAACCAATCGAGTGCGGCATAGAGTTCATCATCGTCAACCGCGCCGAGGCCGAGTGCTTCGCCGAGGCTGGAGGACGCCGTGGCGGGCGAGAGCGCGCGAGCGGCGGCAAGCTTGGACACGGGGTCGAGGATGCGGCCGATCAGCATCGCGAGGACAAGATCGCGGCAGCGATTGCCGTCCGGGCCGAGGATGCGGTCGAGGCCGATCTTGCGGGCGGTGCCGAGAGCGGCGGCGACATGCCCATGCGGAAGCGAGCGGGTGACGGTCAAGGCGTGCTGCCCGGCGGGGATGACGGTGCCGCCTTTGAGCACGCCGCGGAGGCCCTCAACGTGGGTCGGAGACCAGTCTGAGAGGTTGCAGAGTGTGCGTTTGCGGACCTTGCCCTGGTGGCGGTAGCTCTCGCGCAGGAGGATCGCGGGCGGCGAGGTGCGGTTCGGAACGGCTTCGATATACATGGGGTAGACGGGAGCAGATATGGCTTCCGAGTACAAGTCACAGGCGCGTTATTACATGGCTACGTTGTCAGACGGCTTCGCTCAGTTTTTCCCAGACCTCCGCCGATTTATCGTGATGGCAAAAGGGAAGCTCGGTCTAGAGCGTGACAGCATCAGGTTGAAGCACACTCCAATTCTCATTCTTTAACGGGCAATTCCCGTCCGAGGTCGGTTCACCCTCAGATGATCGCGCTCTGGCGAGGTTCAACGTTAGCGACCGCCACGCCCTGAATTATGGTCCCAGCTCGGCCAATCGCACGACCGCCGCCACCACGTCGGCCGGATTTTCCCGCGACAGGAAATGCCCGGCATGGGGGACGAGACACCGTGTCATACTGCCGGTGAACAATCGATCACGCGGGACGGAGGTGGCCGGCGCACCGACACCATCATCTTCGCCATGCAGGACGATGGCTCGGACTGGAATCTCCGGCTGCGCGGCCAGCGCGGCCTCCAGCTCGTCATAAGCGGGATCGCCGGCGGCGTTTCCGTAGCGATGGCGATAGGACTGGACCGTCACGTCGACGAAGTCCGGGTTGTCAAAGCTGGGGGCTGTCGCCTGGAATGTCGCGTCGTCGAACTTCCAGTTCGGCGACCATAACCCCCAGAGCAGCCTCGACAATTCAGCGCGGTTCGTGGTTAAGCCGGCGCGTCCGCGATCAGTGTGGAAATACCACTGATACCAGTAACGAAACTCCTGCTCCGCGGGACCCGGGCGCGAGGCGACGGCGATGTTCTGAATGCCATAGCCGGTGATCGCGACCAGCCCATCCACCCGTTCGGGCCAGAGCGCCGCGACCACGCATGCGGCGCGGCCTCCCCAGTCATAACCGACCAGGATCGCGGAGCGGATCGACAATGCGTCCATGAAATCGCGCAGGTCGGCGCCCAAGGCAGCCTGTTGTCCGCTCCGCGGCGTTGCCGCCTGCAAGAAGCGCGTCGGCCCGAAACCGCGCAACCAGGGAACCAGGACCCGAAGGCCGACAGCAGCGAGGGGTGGAGCGACGTCGTCATAATCATGCACATCCGATGGCCACCCGTGCAGCAGGATGACCACCTTGCCGTCCGATGGCCCGAACTCAAGATATCCGACCTCAAGCACCGGGGTCTGGATGGTCTTCATCGTCAATAGGCGAGGAACCCGCCGTCTACCGGCAGCGTCACGCCGGTAACATAGCGGGCAAGGTCGGAGGCCAGGAACACCGCGGGACCGGCGATATCAGCAGGCTCACCCAGCCGCCCAAGCGGTATGCGCTGAGCAAAGTTCGCCATGTAGTCGGGGTTCTGTCGTGCAGCCGCGTTTAGAGGCGTGGCGATCATGCCGGGGCCGATCGCGTTGACGCGCACGCCTTGCGGCGACAACTCGATAGCCAGCGCCTTGGTCAGTGCACGGACACCGCCCTTCGACGTGGTGTAGGCGGCGGAGTTGGGCAATGCGACGAACGACTGGATGGAGCCGATGTTGATGACCGATCCCTTGGTGGCCTTCAACTGGTCCAGGAAAGCGGTGACCATGTTGTATGGCCCATCAAGATTAACCGCCAACGTCGTATCCCAATCGGCGCGAGCGGAGTCCGCCTCCAGCTTTCCGCGCCGGATGATACCGGCGTTGTTCACCAGGATTGAAATCGGACCGAGCTTGCTGGCCAAAGCGTCGCAGTCGGCGCGATCCGCCACATCCAACCGGTAATGTGCCGCGTCGCCGCCGATCGCTGCGGCAACGCGAGCCGCGTCTTCAGTGTTTACGTCGGCTACGATGACCCGCGCGCCATGTTCGGCCATCGCGCGCGCGATGCCCTCGCCAATGCCCGATCCACCGCCGGTGATCAGAGCCAGTTTGCCGTCCAGCAACATTTCAGCGAACCAGATTATTCGTAACGGCGCCTCCAGTGGCGGTTCGGCCACCATCGACAACATACTGGGCACCGGTGATGTTCGATGCGAGATCCGACGACAGGAAGATCACGAGGTTGGCGACCTCCTCCGCGGTGCCGTAGCGGCCGATGGGGATATTCGATTGGTAGCGACTGCCGACATCGCCGGGATCGTCGGGGCTAAGCATCGATTCAAGAGCGTGGATCATCCGGGTGTCGATCGGGCCGGGGCAGACACAGTTCACGCGCACGCCAGATCGCGCCACCTCGCCAGCGGCGGTCTTCGTCAGGCCGATGACCGCGTGCTTGGAAGCGACATAGGCCGCCATGCCAGGAGATGCGACAAGTCCCGCGACCGAGGCGGTGTTCACCACCGCACCGCGTCCTTGCCTGATCATCACGGGCAGCACATGCCTCAGACCAAGGAAGACGCCCTTCACGTTGACCGCCATGACGCGGTCAAACATGTCTTCATCATATTCATGAGTGGGCGCAATACTGCCCTCGATGCCTGCGTTGTTGTAGAAGCAGTCTATCGTGCCGTATTGTTCCAACGTTCGCTGTACATAATTCTGCATGTCACTTGAACGGGTCACGTCCGCTGGAACGAAGGATGCCTCCCTGCCCTGCTGGCGCAAGATACCAACAGTCGCCTCGCCGGCGGTCTGGTCACGGTCGACGACCACGATTGTTGCGCCGCGACTGGCAAAACTGAGTGCGGCCGCACGGCCAATGCCGTTGCCCGCGCCGGTGATAAGGGCGACTTTGCCGTTGAAGTCCATCGCTTCCTCGCTTCGCTGATGACATTGCGAGGAACGCTAGACCATTTGCAGGTCGACGAAAATGCCGGCCGGGCGGTTGTGGCGTCTTGGCGAAAAGAACCTACCGCGTTCAGGCTCTTCTAAGTTGCGCCTCATCCACCACGCGTTCGTGGTTGTCCAGCGAGCTCTTGGCCCGATACTGGGTGCCCGAACCGGAGACCGGCAACCGGCGGATAATCGTGTAGATCCCGGGCCGAACATTGATGTTTGAGCTATTCGTCGTGAGCGCGACCTTGTCGCCAGCCGCGAACTTGTACTCAGCCAAATGAGCATACCTCCAGCAGCATTTGGGCGGCGCACGAAGCGCCGCCCGGCATGTCAGCTCGCCTGAAGATTGACGGCCGAGGTTTTGCCCTGCTGCCCGCGCTCCAATTCGAAGCTGATCGTCTGACCCTCGTTCAGGGTCTTCATTCCGGCACGCTCGACGGCCGAGATGTGGACGAATACGTCCTTAGAGCCGTCGGACGGCTGGATGAAACCAAAACCCTTCTGCGGGTTGAACCATTTTACAGTACCTGAAGCCACGTGAAGTCTCCGCAACTGGCCAAATCCCGCCCACATGCGGGATATCTTACTTTTCAATTGGGGAGAGAACGACGCCTCGCGGTGCAGTCGGAGATCATGTGATCAAGAGCGGCAGAGCGACGCGATATAGGGATCTTGCCCCGGCTGAAAAGTTCAGCCGTTCAGACATCATACACAACCCTGGCAGCATAGGACAGTACTTATTTCATCCGGCCAAATTTCAGTGCTCGGCGAATTCCAGCCTCGCCTCTTCCAGGCATGCCCAGACGTGCGGCACCAAAGAGCGAGCGACGTCGAGATGGAAGACCTCAGGCGCAATCCGCCAAAGCACCACCGGCGCATTGCCCAGCAGCGTGCGCGTGCACATCCCGATCGGGAAGGCGGAGGCATGCAGGTCCAGCGCGCAGAACGCGTTAAGGCACCAGGCGGCGCGCAGGCCGGTAACTTCGAGCGTCCGAGACCGGTGAGAAACGTCAACGACGCTGGCAGCGTGGCCGGCCGCCGCCTTGGTCGCGTCGGCTGCCAGTCCAGGTTCGGTCGCGGGCGCCAAGATCAGCCACTCGTCCGGTCCGAGCCAAAGCGCCGCGCGGTGGCGAGCGATGATGGAGCGGCAGGGCACCGTCGGCAGCAGCACTCCAAGTGCCAGTCCAATAGACGTGCTGGCCGCGGTGCCTGCTCGGATCGACAAGCGGGTGGTTGGTGCCAGAAGAGCAAGTTGGACCGAATTGCTGGACCGGGCGAGCGGCGGCGGGCGCGGATCAGCGGCCCGTATCGGTTGAAGGTTGGGTCGTGACACAGGCTTCAAGCGCAAGCGTTTGCCTGCCTTGTCCAGGAATACAGGATCGGTAACGGTGACCTTGATGCCGCCGGCCGGCATCGAAACATCAAGCTTTGATCCGATCAGCGACCGCCCGCCGACGACCAGCGCCAGACCGAAGGGCCGGTGAAGGTTGGGACTGCGGTAGGATGATGTCACGTGTCCGATGGCAGCGGCGGCTGACCCGCGGGCGGCGTCCGACGACCTGGAAACGGTCACCTGTGCTCCCTCTTGCAGCGAAGACGTCGCATCGACGGGCACCAGCCCCACAAGCTGTTTGCGATCAGGTCGTTTCAGATGGGGTAATTCGAGGGACCGCTTGCCGACAAAATCCCCGCCGCCAAATGTCCATGCCAGGCCGACGTCGTCTGGCGTGACGGTGCCGTCTGTTTCCTGACCAACAATGATATAACCTTTTTCCGCGCGCAACAGATGCATCGTATCGGTACCATAGGGTGTTACATCGCGTTGGCGCAGCGTATCCCACACCTGCGAAGCCTGGTCTGGCGGCAGGTTGATCTCGAAGCCGGCCTCACCGGTAAAGCTGACGCGGAACAACCGGATCGGGATCTCGCCGATGTGGCCTTCGCGCAGGCTCATGTGCGGCATCGCGCCGAAATCTATATCCGGAATGAATGCAGCCAGCACGTCAGCGGCCCGAGGTCCCTGAACCGCGATGACCGCCCACTGCTCGGTTATCGAGGTCAGCCACACTTCAAGATCGGCGAATTCGGTTTGAAGATAATCCTCCATATGATGCAGCACGAAGTCAGCCGCGGCCGTGGTGGTGGTCACATGGAAGCGGTCGGCAGCAAGACGGGCGACAATGCCATCGTCCCGTATGAAACCGTCCTCGCCAAGCAGCAACCCATAGCGGCAGCGGCCGATCGCCAAATTGGTGAAGTCGCCGGTGTAGAGACGACTGAGGAATGCCGCGGCGTCCTTTCCGAAAAGCTCAATTTTACCCAGGGTGCTCGCATCGAACATCCCAACGTCGTTGCGCACCGCAAGCGATTCACGCGCTACCGCGGCGTCAATCGTTTCGCCATCGTGGGGAAAGCAACGGGCACGCCTCCATGTACCTGCGTCCTCCAGCACCGCACCCGAGGCGGCGATGGGCGGCAGGCGAACGGGTGCGAACATGGCGCCCCGCATTGCCCCGGCAAAGGTGCCGAAGGTCACTGGCGTATAGGGCGGTCGAAACGTGGTGAGGCCGATGGACGGAACCGCCTGTCCGGTCAGCGCCGCCACAACTGTCAGCGCGTTCATACTGGACGTCTTGCCCTGATCGGTCGCCATCCCGGTTGTCGTGTACCGCTTGACGTGCTCGATCGATAAGAAACCTTCCTCGGTCGCGGTGGCCAGGTCCTTCGTCGTCACATCATTTTGAAAATCCACGAACGCCGCTCGGTGGGGTGCCGCGACCCCTGGAGCGGTTGGCGAGCTGCTTGCCGGCAGCCCCGCGACGACAAAGGGTCGCGATCTGCTCCCTCCTGCAACGGTGCCGTCGCGCAAGCAGGCGGCGAGGTCGAACACCCCGGCACACGCCCCGACCGCGCCCTCGGCCGGCAGGTATGCGCTCAACGCAGCATCGTAGACCAACTGTCCGCGCGACTGGCTGAAAAGATGCACGCACGGGGTCCAGCCGCCCGACATCAAGATCGTATCGCAAGGAACGATTTCTTTTCGGTTCCCCAGTCTGACGGAGCGGACGTGGCCGCGCCCCTGGGCGCTGTCGATCGTGGTATTGGGATGGATCGGGATCCCGCAGGCGCGCGCCGCTTGCACCGCCTCGCCGGTGAGCACCGGGCGCGAGTCGACGATCCCCACGATTGTCGCACCCGCCGCATGCAGGTCGGTTGCGGCTCGATAGGCATTATCGTCAGCAGTCGCGATCAAGACGACGCGGCCGATTTTGACGCCGTAGCGATGCAGGTATGCACGCGCCGATCCCGCCAACATCACGCCGGGCCGGTCATTGCCTGGAAAAATCAGAGGCCGTTCGATTGCGCCGGTTGCCAGGACGACCCGGCCGGCGCGCACGTGCCACAGTCGCTCCCTCGGCAACACAGACGTCGGTTCGGCGAGATGGTCAGTCAGGCGCTGCACCAGCCCAAGCATGCCGCCGGGATACCAGCCAAATGCGGTCGTCCGCGGCAGAAGAGTGACGGAATCGGTGAGCGAGGCGACGACCTCCCGCAGCCAGGCAGCCGCCGGCCAGCCGTCAATCGTCACTCCGGGCTCGTGCAACAAACCCCCGCCTGGTTCGGCCTGCTCATCACACAGGATCACGCGTGCCCCGGTTGCCGAAGCGCTCAAAGCTGCCGCCAATCCCGACGCGCCGCCACCGATAACGAGCACATCGCAATGGGCGTATTGATGGAGATAGCGATCCGCATCTGCCTCGATCGGCGCCTTGCCGAGGCCTGCCACACGGCGGACCGCGGGCTCATACAGCCGCTTCCAGAACGATGGCGGCCACATGAAGCTCTTGTAGTAGAATCCTGAAGACAGCAGCGGAGCCGCCAACCCGGCCAGCGCACCAAAATCGACACGAAGGGACGGAAACCGGTTCTGGCTTCGCGCCGTCAGCCCATTGTACAGTTCGATCTGAGTAGCGCGAAGGTTCGGTGTGACGCGCCCGGCGCCGCGATCGATCGTGACGATCGCGTTTGGTTCCTCAGAGCCAGCAGACAGGATGCCGCGCGGGCGGTGGTACTTGAACGATCGGCCAACCAGATGCACGCCGTTCGCCAGCAGCGCGGATGCCAGTGTATCGCCAGCAAATCCTTCAAGGACACGCCCATCGAAGGTGAACCGCATCGACCGGTCGCGGTCGATACGCCCGCCCGCCGCGACGCGAAACGGTTGTCTCACGATGTGGGTGCCGCTCGGAATTTATAGGTTGCTTCGATCCGGTCTGTCACAGTATCGCGCGCGCAGTTGAAGAACCGTCCACAACCGTGAATGTGACGCCACCGCTCCATGTGGCGGCCTTTTGGGTTGTCACGCAGATAAAGATATGTTGCCCATGTGGCATCGTCGACCGCGAATGGGTCAGCCGGCCGCTTTAGGTGCGCCTGACCACCGTAGCGAAACTCGTTCTCCGGCCTGGACCCGCACCAGGGGCAAGCGATCAACAGCATTCAATGTGCCACCGCGGCGGCGGCGGCCTCGTCGATCAGCCGGCCAGTGGCAAACCGGTCCAGACCGAATGGCGCCGCGATCGGGTGCGGCTCGCCTCGCGCGATGGTGGCCGCAAAGACGTGGCCCGACCCTGGCGTGGCCTTGAACCCGCCCGTTCCCCAGCCGCAATTGATGAACAGCCCCTGCACAGGGGTCGGCCCGATGATCGGTGATCGGTCCGGCGTCGTATCAACGATACCACCCCAGCTTCGCAGCATGCGCAGCCGCCGAAACGTAGGGAACAGTTCGCAGACTGCCCCGAGGGTTTCGCACGCGATGTGCAATCCGCCGCTCTGGCTGTAAGACGTGTAGGCATCCGTTCCGGCGCCGATCACAAGTTCGCCTTTGTCGGATTGCGAGATGTAGGCATGGACGGTGTTCGACATCACAACACAGGGCAGCACCGGCTTGACCGGTTCACTGACCAGCGCCTGCAACGGAAACGATTCCAGTGGCATCCGTATGCCGGCCATTGCCGTCACAACGCTGGTGTGCCCCGCGGTCACCACACCCACGCGAGGTGTGGCGATGGTCCCGCGAACGGTGTCAACGCCAATGATCGCTCCGGCAGGGTCGCGCCTGAACCCAATGACCGCGCAATTCTGGATAATGTCGATCCCCATGGCGGATGCCGCCCGTGCATAACCCCACGCCACTGCATCATGTCTTGCGACGCCGCCGCGCCGCTGCAGGGCCGCACCCAAGACGGGGTAACGGACATTGCCGCTGACGTCCAACGGCGGACAAAACGCGCCCGCCTGGGAAGGTGTCAGCCACTCGTTGTCTATCCCGTGCAGCCTGTTGGCATGCACGTGGCGCATGAACACCTGCACGTCGTGGCGCGTGTGGGCGAGCATCAACACCCCGCGTGGCGAGTACATGACGTTGTAGTTCAGGTCGTGCGCCAGTCCCTCCCAAAGCTTGAGAGCGTGCTCATACAGCGCAGCACTCTCTGGCTGAAGATAGTTCGATCTAATAATGGTGGTGTTGCGGCCAGTATTTCCACCGCCGATCCAGCCTTTGTCGAGCACCGCCACGTCGCGGATGCCGTGCTCCTTCGCCAGATAGTATGCAGTCGCAAGCCCGTGGCCGCCGGCACCGACGATCACCACTTCATATGCCGCTTTCGGCTGCGCGTCTCGCCACTGCCTTTCCCAGGCCCTTCCGGTCCCGTGCCGCAGCAAGGAAAGGATAGAAAATCGTGTTGCTTCCCCCATCGCGCAGCCTTCTTGCCATACCGCTTGTGCCGGGCAAAGGCGGAAGCCTTCCGGTCCGTCGCTGGTGCGGGTATAGCATTGTCACAAACGAGGGATGAGGCGATGGCAGAATTTGACTATATCATCGTGGGTGCGGGTTCCGCCGGCTGCGTATTGGCGAACCGACTGAGCGAGGACAGACGTTGCACGGTTCTTTTGCTGGAGGCCGGCCCTAAAGACAGCTCGCTGTGGATCAACATCCCGGCCGGCTTCACCAAGCTGCTCAACAACCCGAAATACAACTGGAATTTTGAGAGCGAACCGGAGCCCAACGCGGCCAACCGGCGGATACCGATCCCGCGCGGGCGTACGCTGGGCGGGTCAAGCTCGATCAACGGAATGCTGTATGTCCGCGGCAATCCGCTCGATTACAACACCTGGTCGCAGTTCGGGAACCGAGGCTGGGGCTACGACTCGGTTCTGCCGTACTTCCGCAAAGCCGAACATTTCGCGCCTGGAGGAGACGATTCGCGCGGCCGCGGCGGTCCGTTGAACGTGGAGCATATGCGGGAGCGCGCCGAGTTGCTCGATGCGTTTATCGACGCTGCCGTGGACCAAGGATTTCCTCGCAACAAAGACTACAACAACGGCCGTCAGGAGGGCTTCGGCTATTTCCAGGTCACTCAGAAGAACGGCGAGCGGTGGTCCTGCGCACGCGGCTTCCTCGATCCGGCCCGCGGCCGCCCCAATCTGAAGATCGAAACCGAGGCGCTGACAACGAAGGTTCTGCTGGATGGCAAACGCGCTGTCGGCGTTGCCTATATCCAAGGTGGTGTCGCCAAGGAAGCGCGCGCCAACCGCGAGGTGATCTTGGCTGCCGGCGCGGTGAAGTCGCCGCACATTCTGGAGCTGTCCGGCATCGGCAATCCCGATATTCTGTCGCCGCTGGGCATCGCGGTTGTCCACGCGTTGCCCGGCGTCGGCGAGAACTACCGCGACCACTATGCGCCGCGCATGAACTGGCGGGTAAAGCTGCCGGTCACGCTCAACGAACGCAGCCGAGGCCTGGCATTGGCCAAGGAAGTGGTCAAGTACTACACGCAGCGTCGCGGTATCCTGACGTTCACCGCGGGCATCGCCTATGGCTTTGTCAAGACGCGACCGGAACTCGAGGAGCCTGACGTGCAGTTCCACTTCGCCCACGCCAGCTATGGCAACGCGCAAAAGCGCGATCTGGAGACCGAACCGGGGATGACCCTGACCGTCTACCAATGTCGGCCGGAATCGAAAGGTTCGATTCATGCGAAGTCAAATGATCCAGATGCGCCGCCGGCGATTCGGCCTAACTACCTAGCTGACCCGATCGATCAGAGGGTTCTGGTGGACGGCATGAAAATTGGCCGGAGCATTATCAACAACCGCGTGCTCGAAAAATACCGCGCCTACGAGATGAACCCAGGCGACAAGGTCCAAACCGATGCCGAGTGGCTTCAGTTCGCGCGGGAGAACGGCCAGACGACCTACCACGTGATCGGCACCTGCAAGATGGGCCCCGACCCGATGGCGGTGGTTGATGACCGTCTTCGGGTACATGGCATCGCCGGGTTGCGGGTCGTAGATGCGTCGATCATGCCCACGGTTCCATCTGGCAACACCAACGCCGCGGTGATCATGATCGCAGAAAAAGGTGCAGACATGATCAAGGCCGCTACCGCCGGGGACCTGCGGGAAGCGGCCTAGCAAAAGCTCGTTAGCGGTCGATCCGCTACTGGAGACTATGATTCGAGCAGCCGACGGAGCAGTTCAACATCCTCGGCAAAGGTGCCGTCGCGTTCCATGAGTTCAGTAACCCGGGATACGGCATGCATCACCGTCGTGTGGTCGCGATTACCAAATTTGCGGCCAATCTCGGGCAGGCTGCGGCTGGTAAGCTGTTTGGCCAAATACATCGCGACCTGCCGCGGTCGTGCCACCGCCCGAGCGCGTCGCGCCGAGGACATGTCGGTCAGCCGGATGCTATAATGTTCCGCCACTTTCTTCTGAATTTCTTCAATCGTAACCCGGCGATCGTGAGCCTTCAGAATATCATGCAGAACTTCGTGCGTCGTTTCCAATGTCACTGGCCGGCCGAACAGGTTGGCGTGCGCAACCAAACGATTTAGCGCGCCCTCCAGTTCGCGGACGTTGGACGTGATCTTATGCGCGAGAAATTCCAGCACCTTCACCGGCACATCGACACCAGCGCGTGCTGCCTTTGCCTCCAAGATGGAAATGCGCAACTCATAGGTCGTCGCGTGCAAATCCGCGACCATTCCGCAACCCAGCCGGGTCCGCAACCGGTGCTCTAACCCGTTGAGGTCAGAGGGCGACTTGTCCGCGGAGACGACGATCTGCTTGCCCTGCTCCACCAGATAATTGAAGGTGTGAAAGAATTCTTCCTGGGTGTTGTCCTTGCCAATAAGGAACTGCAAATCGTCGATCATCAGCACGTCAACGCTGCGGAGATTTTCCTTGAACTCCATTGTCGACTGACTGCGGATCGCGGCGATGAAGCGGTACATGAACTTTTCGGCAGACATGTAGGCGACCGACACGGGGTTGCTGGGCCGATCCGTCAGTTCCCAGGCCATCGCATGCATAAGATGGGTCTTGCCCAGTCCCACGCCTCCGTAAAGGAACAGCGGGTTGAACCCGGGACTGGAGGGGCGTTCCGCCACACGGCGCGCGCAGGCATACGCGAATTCATTTGGCTTGCCGACGACGAACCCCTCGAAGGTGAAGCGCGGATCGAGCGGTGCAGCCAGATCAGAGCGCGGCTCGATCCGCTCGTCCTGCCATGCGGCAACGGCGGGCGCTGTCAACGGGCGGGCGGTGATGATACCTTCTCGTATCGTGCCTTTTCCCGTTTCCCTTGGAACAGTCAGACCGTCGGTAAGCTTCATGGGTTGGTCGGCGGTTGCGCCGACGCGGACCTCGACGCGTCGGACAGCGGGGATTTCCATCTGCCACATCGCGCGCAATCGGTCGGCGTAACGGGCCGACACCCAATCGCGCAAAAACCGGGTCGGCAGCGTTACGGTTATCTCGTCGCCGTCAAGGCCGGTCAAGGTCATCTGGCGCAGCCAGGTCCGATACTCAACCTCGCCAACTTCGGCCTGAAGCCGTCCTCTTATTCGAGTCCACTGGGCCGCCAGCGGTAGCATTTCCACGATCTCAGGTTCAGTCGTGGCCATCCAAATCCCCCTGCGTTGGCGTTTCGCGGCCGGAATAAGCTTATCCTGCGACCAAGGTGCAGCCCAGCCTCGCCCTTCTATTCATAGCGACGAACGCAGCTTTCCCAACCCCCCAAGGAGCGGAATTTCTCTCACTGCTGTCCGGTTGACACGATCAATTATGTCAGAGTTTGGGAACGAGGCAATCACAAATTCACGTCTAGTAGTCAAATCCGAACAAACGACATAACATTACCCAGACACATTACTAGAGCGGTCTTAAACGAATACGCTTTCCGCAGGCTCACGTAACGGCAAGCGCGCGAACCAAAGGTTCTGCGCACGACCCAGTGACGACCCAAAAAGCTACGCACCTGAAGAACAGCGGTGACCTTGCGGATCCGCTTAGCCGACGTCAGGCGCTCGGAAGCGCCTTGATCCGGGCTGACAGGCGCGACAGCTTTCTCGCGACTGTATTAGAATGTATTACACCTTTACCCGACGCGCGCTGCATCTCGGGCTGCGCATCATGCAATGCGCCGGCCGCCGCAGTCTTGTCACCACTGGCGATCGCAACCTCGACCTTCTTGACGAACGTGCGCATGCGCGATTTGCGCGCAGTGTTCCGTGCGGTGCGCGTTGCAGTCTGGCGGATGCGCTTTCGCGCTGATGCGGTATTGGCCATGCGTTCTTCTATCACAACGTTAGGAAGCCAAACCAATCAGCCGAAAGAGGCCGAGGTGGGTTTGACGGAAGACGCGGTATCTACGCACCACCTCCAGGCAAGTCAAGGACATTGGCCAAGCCGAGCCGGCACTTTGACCGGGTCACAACACAGGAACGCCGCCTTTTTTGGCCTTCTCCTCCGGTTCTACATGGATGGTAATCATCAGGTGACCCATGTCTGACTTGAGAGCATCCTCGATCCGGTCACATATCCGATGCGATTCTGCAACGGTCATATCCCCTGGCACGACGAGATGGAATTCCAGGAAGGTCAGCCGACCGGCATGGCGGGTACGAAGATCATGAGCCTCGATAGCACCCGCCGCGCTGTTGGCGACCAGTTCCTTGATCCGGTTCACGACCGTCAGTTCCGGCGCCGCATCCATCAAACCGCTGACAGAAGCGGATATCATCTGGACGCCCGACCACAGCACGTAGATGCCCGTGGCAGCCGCCAATAGCGGATCCAGGAACAACCGGCCGGTAGAGACCGCCAGGAAGACGCCCGTGGCAATGCCAGCGGAGGTTACCACGTCGGCCAACAAATGCCGCCCATCGGCCGAAAGGACGGGAGACCGCAACCTTCGGCCGGCGGCTATCAAGACCCAAGACCAGATGGCGTTGAGCAGGGTTGCCGACCCGTTCAGGGCAATGCCGTGGAGCGGTGCGTTAAGCATCGAGGGCAGCCGCCAGCCCTTCCAGGCGCTGTGGAAGATCAGCAAAGCAGCGACCGTGATCAGGACGCCCTCGATTACGGCAGCGAAAAACTCCGCTTTGTCATGGCCATAGGGATGATTGGCATCGGCGGGCCGGGCAGCGAAGCGCAACGCGATCCAGGCGATCAGGCTCGCGGCCACGTTGACAATGCTCTCGAGCGCATCGGAATAAAATGCGACGCTTCCTGTAAGCCACCAGGCAGCTCCCTTCAAAGCGAGCACGAGGCAACCGACGATAATGCTGCCGAGCGCCACGCGCTGCCCGTCCATCATGGCGGTCACGCGTAGCATATCGACACTGACGCGTCAGCCGCGGGCCGAGCGCGTTCAGATGTGCGAGGCCCCCGACACCTGCGCCCGTCGGGCCTGGTTCGCCCGCAGCGGCCGCAGGACGAATAGCGCAAGCAGGACAACGACGACATTGCTGACCGCGGCGACCAGGAACACCGCCTCCCAACCACCAGTGGCTGCTTTAAGCACATTCGCCAGCGGCACGAGGAATGCTGACGTTCCTTTAGCTGTGTAAAGCAGGCTCGCATTCGCAGTGGCGTATTTAGGCCCGAACGTATCGGTGCAGGTAGAGGGAAAAAGCGAGAAGATCTCTCCCCAGGTGAAAAAGATCAGCCCAGCGCATAGCACGAACGCCCAAGGCGTTTGACCAGCCACGGCCAGCAACCAATAGCTTATGGCGCCAAGAGTGAACGCCAGGGCCATGGTCTTCTCCCGTCCGATACGGTCCGACAGGGCGCCGAAGAAGGGGCGTGCAAAGCCATTCAGCACATTGTCGGTGATCAGCGCCACGCTCAGGGTGCTGGCGCCGAAGAAAATGGCGGTGTTGGAGATGCCGTAGTCTCTGGCAATCGGCGCTAACTGAGCGGTTGCCATCAAGCCGCTGGCGGACACGCATACGAACATAACATAAAGCAACCAAAAGATGGGCGAGCGCAGCATCTCCCGGCTCGTGGAACTGTAGGTGTTTTGTTGCAGGTTAGCATTGGCCTTGTTGGCCAGTACGATCGGCTGGTCCGGTCCATGTAAAACGCGGGCGATGACGATCAGCACCACCGCCTGGCCAAGGCCAAACCATAAAAAAGCATGCGCATAGCCCGCGCCGCTGATGACCAGGCGGATGGGGATGACGGTCAACGCAGCGCCCGCGCCAAAGCCCGCGGCGGTCAGGCCGACGGCGAGACCGCGTCGATCGGGAAACCATTTTACCGCATTTCCGACGCAGGTTGCATAGATCGCGCCGGCACCGGTGCCCGAAATCGCTGCGCCGATGTAGAGTAGTACCAGCGAATCGGCGTTGGCATTGACCATCCAGCCGCCACCGACCAACAGCCCACCCAGGGCAATCGCGAGACCAGGGCCAGTGCGCGGGCCCAATCGATCGACCAGGGTGCCAGCGGCGGGGGTAAGCCAAGTTTCGGTGGCGATGAAGATGCTGAAAGCCCACTGAATTTCAGCCAGACTCCAGCCGTGTGCCATGTGTATCGGATTAACGAACAGGGTCCATGCGTATTGCAGATTGGCGATCAGCGCCATGCACAGGACACCCAACCATAACTGGATCCATCGTCCGTGGAGCTTTGGCGGTACAGGTGGAGTCTCGGTCATGCAAATCCTCCCGATGATGCCGATTTGGCATTTCTTGTTTCTTCCGCTGCCCTGTCCCCCCATCGGAATGCCCGCTTCGGACAAAGGCGCTCCGTGATAGCCGGTTCCGCTCAGGTTAAACAGTCTGCACGACACAGGGCACCCGTCGATCGGGCATTTGATGATGGCGGGACGCTACGCTCCGCGGTATCCAGTCCGCGGGAACGGGATGAAGGAGAAGCGAATGCGTCGAGTTGGGAGTGCTGTTGCCGCGGTGATCATGCTGTTCGCCAAACCGGTTCTGGCGCAGCGTCAATGTCCGTCGATCGAGGACCAGTCGGCGTTTGAAGTTCAAGCGCTGCGCAGCGAACTTGTGGTACTGGCGACGGGCTGCCACGACTCAGAAATGTATAATGCGTTTATCCGGCGCTATCAGTCCGATCTTCAGGCCAATGAGCGGATGATCTCGGCCTATTTCCAGCATCGTTATGGGAAAGCTGGGCAAACCGAGCATGACCGGTTTGTTACCGAAATGGCTAACGCTATGTCCCGTGAGGGCAGCGACCTCGGCGGCGATTTTTGCCCTCGAAACGGGCTGGTCTTCAATGAAGTGCTGGCGCTGGAATCGCCATCCCAACTAGCCGACTTTGCCGCCGGAAAGAATCTGATACCGATCTCAGTACGAATTTGCGCGCCGGAGCCAGTTGCGCCAGCAGCCAAACACAAGGCAGCCATACGCAGACGGAAAAAATAAACGGCTAGGCGTACCTCAGATTGCAGGAGGGCGGAACACGCTTTGAGGGGTGTTCCGCCCGAAGCTGATTGTCAACCAACTCTGTTCTAATTGCTGTTCCGGTTGCCTAAAAGCTGGAGCAACATCATGAACAAGTTGATAAAGTTCAGATACAGGCTGAGCGCATCATAGACGCTGCGCTTGTTCGCTCCATCGGTGCCTTCCGCATAGGCGAACTGAAGGTAGCTGGACTTGATCCGCTGCGTGTCATAGGCGGTCAGGCCGGTGAACACGATCACGCCGACGATGCTGACTACAAACTGCAGCGCGCTGCTCTGAAAGAACATGTTCGCCAGGCTGGCGATTATGATCCCAAACAGACCCATCATCAGAAAGCTGCCCATCCGGCTGAGGTCGGTCTTCGTTGCATATCCGTAGAGGCTTGTCGCGGCGAAGGTCGCAGACGTTATGAAAAACACCCGCACGATTGATTCGCTGGTGTAGACAAGAAAGATGTTCACCAAGCTGGCACCCATGGCCGCGCAGAACACCCAGAACAGAGCCTGAGCAGCCTGTGTCGACAGCTTGTTCACCCCGAGTGACAGGACCAGGACGAAGCCGAGAGGCGCGAACATCGCAATCATCGCCAAAGCCGTGGGATGATGTGCAAAGCCGAAGGGTGTCTGGACCAGCGGGTAGAAGGCATTTATCAAACTGGTGTGCGCAATCGCGTAGGCGACCACTCCGGTAAGCAACAAACCGGAAGCCATCCAGTTATATACCCGCAGCATGTAGGCCCGCAGCCCGGCGTCGAACACGGCCGTGGTTGCGGCGGATGCCCTTGGATAGGCACCAAATTGCGGACTGTAAGCCATTGTTCCCTGTTCCTTTCGAGCGCACGCCCGCGTTGATTGTACCCGATCGCGCCTCTGGCAGCAGTCCAGAGGCTAGTCCGAACGGACGGTTCAGATTGGTCCATCAGCGGTGCCGGACGGTGACCCTTGTCCAGCGCTACTCAATCCTCAAAAGTGGCGCTGGCCTAACCCGCAAAGCTGCCGCTGTCCCGCTATACCCGAACAGCAGCATGAGTGCGAGTGCTCCCGCAAGTGTGTAAATGAGCGTTACGGGTAGGAAAATCCAGTCCGTGTGCATTATGTAATGCGCTACCGCCCAGCTAGCCCCACATCCGACGATCGCGGCGATCATGCCGGCAACAAGGCCTGTGATGCCAAATTCGGTCAGCCAAGCCGCACGGATCTGCATTCTGGTAGCGCCAAGTGTCTTCAGAATCACGGCCTCCCTGACCCGCCGACGCTGACCGGCCATGACAGCGCTGACCAACACGAAAGTCCCTGAGAGAAGCGTCAGAGCCCCGGTCGTGGTCAGCGCTGCTGCAATTTGGTCCAGGAGAGCGGCAATCGCAGAAAGCACGTCCTCGACACGGATGCCTGTCACATTCGGCAACGCATCGGTCACGGCGCGGAGCAAGCGACCCTGATCCGCGTCTGCAACCCTCACCGTTGCGATATAAGTATGCGGCGCGTGTGCCAAAAGGCCGGGACTAGCGACCATGAAGAAGTTTATCGACAGCGATTGCCAGGCGATGTTCCGGAGGTTGGCAATCCTGAGATTGATGTCCCGGCCCAGCACGTTGACGCGGATGATGTCGCCGATGCCGACGTGCCAGCCATTGGCGAGACCGGCATCCATCGACACCAGCAGCGGCCCATCATAGTCCGCCGGCCACCACTTCCCCTGCACCAAGCGGGTGTCCTTAGGGGGTGTGGCGGCGTAGGTCAGCCCCCGATCGCCGCGAAGTGCCCAGGCGGTGTCGGGCGTTGTGACCACGCGACTGGCCGGAATGCCTTTAACCGCAACGATCCGTGCGCGAAGGGAGGGAACCTGATGCAAATCCTGAAAACCAGGCTGAGCGCGGACGATCGCCTCAAAGCGCGGAAGCTGGTCGTTCTGGATATCAATAAAAAAGAAGCTTGGAGCGTTGATGGGAAGTTGCTCCTGGATCTGATGCTGCATGTTGCCCTGGATCAACGCAACCGCGGCGAGTGTCGATAACCCGAGGCCGGCCGAAAGAAGCAGCAAGGGCGTCGGCGCTCCGGGCCGATACAGATTGCCGATGCCGAGCCGGACAGACGGCCATCGAGGTGGCGGCGTGACTCGGGCAAGCCGCATCAAAGCCGAGGCCCCTGCTCGGAAAAGTCCCAGGGTGCAGCCCGCGCCGGCGCAGAAATAAAGTGCAAACCATTGATCCGTCGCGCTGGCGACGGTCAGACCAACCAAGCCCAGCGCCAACGTAGCATTTATCGCTATGAGGATGGCGGATGGTCGGATCCTCTCCGGTAAAAGCCCGTCACGAAACAATGCTCCTCCGGGGATCTTCGCTGCTCGGCCGAGCGGCCAAAGGGCGAAGCAAAGCGCGATCAACAGGCCATAGCTCGCTGCCAGCAAAAGAGGTTTCGGATATAGTCCGAGGATCGGCGGCACCGGCAGGATGGGGGCAAGGAAGTGGGCACCGACCAGCGGCAGCGTCGCACCTGCAACGATCCCAAGGATGATACCGCCAGCAGACAGCGCCAGCACCTGGATGAGACATACCGCGAACACCAGGCCGGCCGAGGCACCAAGGCACCGCAACGTGGCGATCGTGCGCGCTCTAGCATCGAGCCAGGCGCGGACGCCGTTGGCTACACCGATGCCGCCGACAAGCAGCGACGTCAAACCGACAAGGGTGAGGAACAGCGCGGTCTGGTCGATGAAACGTTTAACGCCAGGCGCTGCATCCGCTGGGTTCCGGATGCGCCAGCCCCGGTCAGGGAATTTTTCGCGAAGATCTCGCGCGATCCGGGAAGCGTCGGGCGCGGTCAGGCGGATCGCATAACGGACCATCGCACCTGGCGAGACCAGGTCGGTCGAAGCCAGCGCATCAGCAGCGATCAGAACGCGCGGACCTAAAATTGATGCGGTGGCGATGCGGTCGGGTTCATGCGTCAGCGTGCCGGTGATACGGAAGCTGGCGTTACCGAGGCGAACCAGGTCGCCGATGCGGACACCTAGACGATCAAGGACAATCTGCTCAACCAACAGGCCGTACTTGCCATCCCGCTGGCGAAGCGCGTCAGGAAGTGGTTGCGCAGGCTCGATTGTCGCCCGTCCGACCAAGGGCCATTCGGCGTCCACGGCCTTAAGTTCGACCAATTGGCGTTCGCCGGACGATGCTCCGGCTTGGGAGACCAGCATCGAACGCATCTGGATTATGTCAGATGTCGTCGCGCCTTGGCTGTGCAGCCAGTTGCGAAGCTGGTCCGGCAATGGCACCGAACCGCCATCGATTTCCAGATCGCCGCCGAGGAGGGCGCGCCCGTCGGCGCCCAATCCGGCATCGACCGCCGCGCGAAGCGTGCCGACGGCAGCTATGACACCCACGCCTAGAGCCAAGCACAGGAGAACGATCCAAAGACCTCGGACGCCGCCGCGTAGCTCGCGACGGGCAAGGGTCAGTGCAAGCATTGTGGGATCGTTGTTCCGTTATGCCCCAACAGGTTCCTGGCGTTTCGCCTGCCGGTTGTATTCCGACCCGGGATCAGGGCGAGTCGCGGCTGTGTCATGAGAGGACGTTGCCCGGAGGCTCGTAAGGGCGAACTCGAGCAAAGCGTCGATGCCTTTCCCGGCTTCTGATCCTGGCCGTCGAACTTGGCAGGTTGTCATGAAGGAGCGTCACGCGGCGACCGCGAGATCGACCCGACCATCGGCCAGATAAACCTGGCGATCGCATCGAGCCGCCAGATCCCGGTCATGGGTAATCAGCAGGAGCGTCGCCCCTGTGCGGCGCCGAAGCGCAAACAAAAGATCGATGACCAATTCACCTGTTGCATGGTCCAGGTTTCCGGTTGGCTCATCCGCGAGCAGCAATGCTGGCTCCGGCGCAAACGCCCTCGCCAAAGCTGCCCGTTGCTGTTCCCCGCCCGAGAGCTGACCGGGGAGGTGCGTCAGCCTGTGACTAAGGCCAACTTCCTCCAAGGCCGCACGTGCCCGCTTTTCGGCATCGCGCACACCCGCAAGCTCAAGTGGAATAGCCACATTCTCAAGCGCGGTCATCGTCGGGATCAGATGAAAAGCCTGGAAGACGATCCCGACCCGTTCGCGGCGCAGTTTCGCCAGCGCATCCTCGTTCAGCCGGGTTATCTCCCGTTCATCCAGCGAAACGCTGCCAGAAGTGGCGCGTTCGAGCCCTGCAAGGACCATCAAGAGGCTGGTCTTGCCCGATCCGGAAGGGCCGACCAGACCCACTGCCTCACCTTTGACAATGTCGAGATCGATTCCACGCAATATGTCGACCGAACCGGCGGCGGACCGGACGGTCAAGTGCAGGTCCCGGATCCGCACGAGGGGCATGACCGAATTGACCGGAAGCAGAGAGGGCGGAATGGCATCCATCGATCCGTTATATTGTGCCGCGGGATCGTGGCGGAAGGGCTGGTTCGTGATTGCAATGGTGTTAGCCGTTGCCGCTGCACCGTCCAGCCTGGCCGCATCGACGCGGTTGCTGGTGCTGGGCGACTCACTCGCCGCGGGCTTTGGGCTGCCGCACGATCAGGGATTCGAGGTCCAGTTGCAGCGGGCGCTCAAAGCGCATGGACACGATGTCACGATCGTCGACGGCGCCGTCTCCGGCGACACCAGCGCTGGCGGGCGGGCCCGGCTGGATTGGTCGCTTGGAGACGGTGCGGATGCCGCGATCGTTGAACTTGGGGCCAATGACGGGCTGCGTGGGCTTGATCCCAAAGACATGGAGGCAAATCTGGCGGCTATCCTGGACGAGTTGGCGGCCAAGCACATACCGGTGCTGCTGGCCGGAATGTATGCGCCGCCAAACCTTGGCCCCGACTACCAGAAGGCGTTCCGTGCCGTGTTCGATAAGCTGGGTAAACGGGCGGGCGTGTTGTACTACCCGTTCTTCTTGGACGGTGTGGCACTGCACCCCGATCTTATCCAGGCGGACAATTTGCACCCAAACAGCGAGGGCGTGAAGCGGGAGGTTGCGCGCATCCTGCCTATGGTGGAACAACTGCTTGCTGAAGTACATCCCGCATAAGGGTTTGACAGGATGAGATTGTTTGTCGCCCTCGAATTGCCGTGGCAGTTGCGGGAACAACTGTCGACCATGGCCGCAGCCGGAGTTCCGGGGGCGAGGTGGGCGCCGCCGGAAAATTACCACCTGACCCTGCGCTTCATCGGCGAGACGCCAAGGCACCGGGCTGAGGATATCGACTTCGCACTCAGCGGACTGCGTGCTCGCAGGTTTTTCCTGACGCTCTCGGGGGTCGGTACATTTGCCAGAGGCGGACGCAGCACCGCGGTTTGGATCGGTGTGGAACGAAATCCTCAGCTCGAGCATCTGCAGAACAAGATCGAAACAGCGTTACAGCGTTGTGGGCTCGAACCGGAGCGCCGGCGGTTTCAGCCGCATGTGACGCTGGCACGACTAGATAACGTTCCGGAAGGGAAGCTGGTGTCCTATGTGCAGGCGCACAACCTCTATCGAGCCGACCCGGTGTCGGTGGACCATTTCACATTGTTCAGTTCTCAGTTAGGCAAAGAGGCTTCCGTCTATGCCGCCGAGGTGGAATATCCGCTCACCTGACGGCATTTGCTTCAAGACAACGAGCGGTCACCGATGCGATATGGCAGCGAGGATGCGTGCAAGCAATTCTTGCCCTCGCCCAGATACGGCTCGCTCGTGCTCGCGAATCATGGTTGACGCGAGCAACGTTGTCGCGCCTGTGCCAATTCAACCCCGGTCATGCTGTCCTGTCGCTCGCGGATCCAAGAGCAGCCTGCGCCGCCGCCAAACGGGCGACCGGCACACGAAACGGACTACAGGACACATAGTCTAGCCCGACCTGCTCGCAGAATGCGATTGAAGCGGGATCACCGCCATGCTCGCCGCAAATTCCCAGCTTCAGATTGGCTTTGGTGGTGCGGCCCTTTTCGACCGCGATGCGAACCATCTCCCCTACTCCGTCGACGTCAATCGAGACAAACGGATCTTTTGGCAGGATCCCAGCCTCAATATAATTCGGCAGGAATTTTCCGGCGTCGTCGCGGGACAGGCCGAACACCGTCTGCGTCAGGTCATTGGTGCCGAAACTGAAGAAGTCAGCGACCTCGGCGATCTTGTCGGCGAGCATCGCCGCCCTTGGCAGCTCGATCATGGTGCCAACACTGTATTCGATGGTCGAACCGGCCTCCTTGAAGATTTCGGCGGCGATCTTGTCCACCTGGGCGTGGGTGATCTCCAACTCCTTTTTCATTCCGACCAGCGGGATCATGATTTCCGGATGTGGCGCATTGCCGGTCTCCTTGGCGACGGCAAGGGCACCCTCAAAGATTGCCCGCGTCTGCATTTCGTAGATTTCCGGGAATGCAATGCCAAGGCGGCAGCCACGGTGGCCGAGCATGGGATTAGCTTCGGAGAGCTCGTCGGCGCGCTGGCGAATGGTGTTGATGTCGGTGCCGAGCGAATCCGCCACCTCCTGCATTTCCTGATCCGCGTGCGGCAGGAATTCATGCAGTGGGGGATCGAGCAGGCGGATCGTGACCGGCAACCCAGCCATGATGGTGAAGAGCTGTCGGAAATCCTCCCGCTGAAACGGCAATAGCCGGGCGAGTGCTGTGCGGCGGCCGGTTTCGCTGTTGGAAATTATCATCTGCCGGACCGCCAGGATCCGCTCTGGGTCGAAGAACATGTGTTCGGTCCGGCACAAGCCGATGCCTTCGGCGCCGAACTTACGCGCGGTTTCAGCATCCATGGGGGTTTCGGCATTAGCCCGCACGCCCATACGCCGACATCCGTCTGCCCATTCCATAAGGGTACCGAAGTCGCCGGACATCGCGGGCTCGATCATCGCGACCGAGCCGACGAGAACTTCGCCGGTCGTACCATCGAGGGTGATGACCTCACCGGCCCGAATGAACTTGCCGCCAGCGGTGAGCACCTGCGAATTATAATCGACGCTGATGCCGCCGGCGCCGGCAACGCAGGGGCGGCCCATCCCGCGAGCAACAACGGCAGCGTGACTGGTCATACCGCCGCGCGTGGTCAGGATGCCTTTGGCGGCATGCATGCCGTGAATGTCTTCCGGACTGGTTTCGATTCGAACCAGAATCACCGCCTCGCCCTTGGCGGCACGGCTTTCGGCCTCGTCGGCGCTGAACACGACGCTGCCCGAAGCGGCGCCAGGACTAGCGGGCAGGCCTTTCCCAAGCAGCGTCCGCGGCGCCTTTGGATCGAGCATCGGGTGCAGAAGTTGATCAAGCGAGGATGGGTTGACCCGCATCACCGCTTCCGACTTATCGATGAGGCCCTCGCGGGCCATTTCCACCGCCATGCGCAAGGACGCCGCCGCCGTTCGTTTGCCGTTCCGGGTTTGCAGCATGTAAAGCTTGTTCTGCTGGACGGTGAACTCGATGTCCTGCATGTCCTTGTAGTGCTTTTCCAAGGTCGAGCGGACCTCCATCAGCTCGGCGTAGGCTTCGGGCATCGCCTTCTCGAGCGGGACTTCCTCGGCCTTGGCAACTGAGGAAGAAAGCGGCTGAGGCGTGCGGATCCCGGCGACGACGTCCTCGCCCTGCGCATTCACCAGGTATTCACCATAGAACATGTTCTCGCCGGTGGATGGATCGCGGGTGAAGCAGACGCCAGTCGCGCAATCGTTGCCCATGTTGCCGAACACCATGGCCTGAACATTCACAGCGGTGCCCCAGGCGGCCGGAATGTCGTGCAGACGACGATAGGTAACGGCGCGGGGATTCATCCAGGAGCCAAATACGGCGCCGATAGCGCCCCAGAGCTGTTCCTGCGGATCGAGCGGAAACCGTTTGCCGGTTTCCTGGTGAACCAGGTCTTTATAGCCCTCCACCACTTCACGCCAATGTTGTGCGGTCAACGCAGTGTCCTCGATCACACCAGCGTCCAGCTTGGCGTGCTCGATGATCTCCTCGAACCGGTGATGGTCAACGCCCAGCACGACCGAGCCATACATCTGGATGAACCGGCGGTAGGAGTCCCACGCGAACCGCGGATCGGCGGCGGCCTTGGCCAAACCTTCGACCGTGCTGTCATTCAGGCCGAGGTTCAGCACCGTGTCCATCATGCCGGGCATCGACACGCGGGCACCGGAGCGGACCGAGACCAGCAGCGGATGAGCCTTGTCGCCGAAGTTCAGGCCGACGGACTTCTCCACCGCGGTCAGAGCGGCATCAACCTGACCTTTCAGGTCGTCTGGATACTTCCGGTTGTTGTCGTAAAACGCGGTGCAGACATCAGCGGTGATGGTGAAGCCAGGCGGAACGGGTAACCCGATCATGGCCATCTCGGCCAGGTTGGCTCCCTTTCCACCAAGCAGGTCGCGCATGTCCGCGCGGCCTTCATTGGAACCGGCGCCGAAGCTGTAAACCCACTTGGTCATGGCGGACCTCTTTTTAGCCTTCGATACGAGAAAAGTCGGCGATCTGGTTCATGATAGATCGGACGCGGGTGAGCAAACGCAAACGATTGCGGCGCAAATCCGGCTCAGCAGCGTTCACGGTCACTTTTTCAAAAAAAGCATCCAGCGGTGCCCGGAGCGCCGCCATGGTGGTCATAGCCATACCATAAGCTTCCTTATCCAGCAGCTGACGGACAACACCACTAGTGGTCAACGTGCGGTCGAGATCGACCTCAGCGGGCTCTCGAAAGAGACCGGGGTCAACCGCATCCATAAAAGGTCCGTCTTTACGCTCCTCGATTCGCAGAATGTTCGCGGCTCGGCGATATGCTGTCAGAAGGTTGGCACCGTCCTGACCTTGCAGTAGGCTGGCGACGGCTTCAGCCCGCGCCAGCAGAGCCACAAGGTCGTCGTCCTGGTCGTGATCAGTGCTGTTGCTCCCAAATACGGCGCTCAACACGTCATAGCGAGCGCCATCGCCTCGGATCTGGACGACCAGGCGTTCCACGATGAACTCAAACACGGACTGGAGGGTCGACTGGTCCGCTCCGGTGGCCGCCAGCAGACGGCGAAGATGAACCCGAAGGCCGTTCTCACGGATAATTCGGATCACGCCCAGCGCGGCGCGGCGCAGCGCGTAGGGGTCGCTGGAGCCAGTGGGCTTCTCGTCAATCGCAAAGAAGCCGCTCAAGAGGTCCAGTTTGTCAGCTAGCGCGACAGCGACCGACACCGGAGCAGAGGGCGCGGGTTCGCCGGAACCGCGTGGTGCATAGTGGTCGCGGATGGCGTTGGCGATTGCAGGCTGCTCGCCATCGTGGATCGCGTAATAGCGACCCATGACGCCTTGCAATTCAGGGAACTCATGGACCATCCCCGACACCAGATCAGCCTTCGCCAGTGCGGCGGCTCGGGCCGCCTGAGACGGATCGGCGCCGACCTGTTCGGCGATCGCGGCCGCCAGGGTCCGCAGCCGTCGCACGCGGTCGCCCTGGGTGCCTAGCCGGGCCTGGAAGGTAACGTTGTCGAGCGCCGCGATCCGGCTTTCCAGCCGAACCTCGCGGTCAAGGTCCCAGAAATGGCGGGCGTCCGCGAAGCGCGCGCGCAGGACACGCTCATTGCCGGCGATGATGGCGGTGCCATGGTCGTCGGCCTCGATGTTGGCGACGAAAGCGAACCATGGCGCCGGGGCGCCGTCCATGTCGCGCAGGGTGAAGTAGCGCTGGTTCACCCGCATCGAGACCTGCATGACCTCCGGCGGCAGATCCATATGTTCAAACGCGATCCGACCCAGATGCGGCACAGGCCATTCCACCAGGCCGGCGACCTCATCCAGCAGGCCTGGGTCGTCCACGACGGACAACGACTTTTCCGCCGCCAGCCCGGCGATCCGATCGGCGATGACCCGCTTGCGGTCGGCTGGGTCAACCAGGACCCGATGTGCCGTCAGCTTGTCGCGCCAGTCCGCAGCGGAGGACACCGCGAAGGCGCCCGGGGCGTGGAAGCGATGTCCCTCGGTCAGGTTGGCACTGGCCAGGCCGTGAGCGTCATCCGAGCCGTCGCGCAGATCGAAAGGCACGACTTCGCCATCCAGCAGGCAGATGATGCGGCGAAGCGGGCGAACCCAGACAAAGCTGCTGCTACCCCAGCGCATCGATTTTGGCCAGGCGAACCGGCGAAGCAGACCCGGCATGGTGCTGGCGATCAGCGCGGCGGCGGAAACGGCAGTCCTGTTCTTCTCCAGCACCCAGTAATCGCCGTCCCGGCGCAACTGGTCGGGGCTGGCGTTGTGCTTGCGGAGAAAGCCGGCGAGCGCTTGCTCGGGAGCGTTCGACCGGGGACCTCGCTCGATGGAACGCGCGGCCGCGACCTCAGCGGCGACTCTCGCGCGCAAAGCGATGCGGCGTGTGCCGAACCAGGTGGCGATCTCCGAGGGGGAGATCGAGGTGAGCGTGGTGGTGATGGCACGTTCCAGCTCCGCCGCGGCCCCGCGTTGCATGCGGGCGGGTATTTCTTCGCTGAATAATTCCAGGAAAAGCTCCGCCATGCTTAGTCTTTGAAGCAAATCGACGGGTTGACCCCTGTCACGCCTGAGCGACGGGCATCGCCGGCAGACCTCGCGTCCCGGCGTCCATTCCAACGCGGCGCCGTTGCGGCGCTTGCCAGGTCATGAACAGACGCGGGCCGCCGGCGGCGGCGTTCCAGTAGCCTGATTAAAGCCATCGTTGGAGTGCCTGTCATGCGGCCTCTCCTGCCACCCATTCCTCGCAGCAACCTTTCGCCATCGTGCGCACGCGGCCGATGTAGCTTGCCCGTTCCGTGACGCTGATGACCCCGCGGGCATCGAGCAGATTGAACAGATGGCTGGCCTTTATGCACTGATCATACGCCGGCAGGGCCAGCCTGCGCTTCAGCAGAGCGGCACATTCGTCCTCGGCGTCGGCGAAATGACGGGACAGCATCGCGGCGTCAGCGAATTCGAAGTTGTAGGCGCTATATTCGCGTTCGGCGCGCAGAAACACCTCGCCATAGGTAACCCCGGCGGTGTTGAAAGCCAAATCGTAGACATTTTCCCGGTCCTGCACGTACATCGCGAGGCGCTCCAGGCCGTACGTCATCTCGAAGCTTGGGTAGGTTACCGGGATGCCGCCGACCTGCTGGAAGTACGTGAACTGACCAACCTCCATGCCGTCGCACCACACTTCCCACCCCAACCCCCAGGCACCAAGCGTCGGGCTCTCCCAGTCGTCCTCGACGAAGCGAAAGTCGTGCCGCAGAGCGCTCAGCCCGATCTCACTGTATGATGCCAGGAGCAACTCCTGAGCATCTGCCGGGCTGGGTTTCATGATAACCTGATACTGATAGTAGTGCTGTAGCCGGTTAGGATTCTCGCCATATCTGCCATCGCTCGGTCGGCGGCTCGGCTGCACGTATGCAGCGCGCCACGGCTTGGGACCGAGAGCCCGCAGTGTGGTGGCGGGGTGGAAAGTACCAGCCCCCATCTCGACGTCGTAAGGCTGCAGGATCACGCATCCCTGGCGTGCCCAGAAGCCATGAAGGCGCAGTATAAGGTCCTGAAAACTAGGTGCGGTTGCGGTCATAATCTTTCCGAGCGTGGCGCGGTTCCTGGCCCGGCCGTATTTGGCAGCGGCTGGCCAATAAGCATTGCGACTCTCGCGGAACAAGCGGTTGTATCACTTCCACGCGTCGTCCACGCGATTGTATCACTTCCACGCGTAGTCCACGCGATCGTTTACCCATGCGGTGTCAGAAGCAGTAGTAATACCATACGGATGACCTCTCGTAAGCTCATTGCCCTCATGGTCGGTGCGTTCGGACTTTCGGCACTCGCCGGTTGTGCCTCGGATTCCAGGCCGCTCGCCCTCGCGCCGGATGTCAATCTGGATCGTTATGCTGGCCGGTGGTATGTCATCGCCAACATCCCGTATTTCGCGGAAAAAGGAAACGTCGGCAGCTACTTTGACATCAGTTTCAGACCCGGTGGCAAACTGACCGACGTTTATACCGCACGGCCCAAGAGTTTCGATGCGCCGCCGAAATCCTTCACCCTGAAGGGCTATGTCGTTCCAGGCACCGGCAATGCGCGCTGGCGAGAAAGTCCATTCTGGCCGCTATACCTTTCCTACCTGATCCTCTACGTCGACCCCGGATATGAAACCGCCCTGGTGGGCTATCCTGGACGCGGTTACGGATGGGTATTCGCCCGCAAGCCAGTGATCGACAATGCCCTTTACGATTCGTTGCTAGACCGGATGAAGGCTGAGGGTTACGACGTCGGCCAATTCCGGCGTGTTCCGCAGGTGCCGGCGCAGATCGGCACTTCCGGCTTTCAATGACGACCCCAGCAGGTCTATGTGCGCATCGCCGGACCGCGCGAGCGAATCGGTCGCGATCGGTGCTCGACCGACATCGTCTAGGGTAAAGGCTTGGGGAATATGGCCAATAACCGGGTTGCCACACGCGCGGGCGCGGTGCAGCAGGTGATGACGACCACGCTGCTTCTAACCGGCCTTCTGCTGGCCTCTTGTGCGCCCGGGCTTAAGAGCGGGCCGAGGCTGCGGGTTTTTGCCGCCGACCTTACCGGTGGCGCGAAAGTCTGTGATGCCACAAAGGTAGACCCGGTCGCGGGGGCGTCGTCCGACGCGGCGATCAAAGTGGCGAATGACGGCGGTTGGTGCGGCATCTACGTGCATCAGGCTGGTCCCAAACCATTCGGCGCCGGCTTGCTGGTAAAACGCCCGAACCATGGCAGCGTTACGATCCACGAGGTCGGCGACAACACCCGGATCGACTACACGCCGGATCATGGGTTTGCCGGTAGCGATGACTTCGAGGCCAAGCTGGTACCAGGCAATGCCGCCCTGCAAGTGAAGGTGACCGTGATCCCACCGGTGCAGAGTTGATCGCTCCGACTGATCGCTGGGCAGGCACGCAGCCCTTCCGGTTGGCATTGAGTCGGGGCACCCTGGAGTTATGAGCGCCCTGCCCTTCCACTAAATGATGTCGAACAATGTTGATCTGCTGGTGAGCCCTGAGACGGAGCGACCTTGTGGCTGACCGAGATCTTGATCGTTCGCCAGCCGAGGAGGCCTATGCCGCATTTTGATCCGCTTCTGCTGGCGCGTTTTCAATTCGGCTTGACCGTATCCTTTCATGTCGTCTTCCCAGCCATCACCGTTGGCCTCGGCATGGGGCGTCGCGTGGGCTTATCGGGCGTCGCGTGGGCTATCGCATGACGGGCATTCCAACTTCGTTGCGGCGCAGGAAGGGGATCGTGAAGGGCGGATCATAGGATAATCGGAAGACCTCCCCGTTCGGCTTCCATGGGGATTTTTCCAACCTGCCCAGCAAGATGGCCGTCTGGTGATCGAGGGTACTTCCAGTGACGACGCCGGAAAAGCGCCGTGTGGCAACGGTCGTTGCCGGCACCTGCACGATATGCAGACGCGGGTCGCGTGGTGCCGGCGCTCCTGCCTCGGCGACTTCATGGGGCAGGAAGAAGCGCATGCTGACCTCCGTGGCTCTGCTTGTGGTCTGGATTGGTCCCGCACCGGGTATTTGCTTAACATCGGTGCGGACCGGCGTGGTCATGGCGATCTTCTGCTCGGAGCGGTTTGCCCCTGTGAGGTAGCCGAACAGCAAGCCAAACGCCTGGTTCGCGCTCTTGTCGCGGTCTGCGTCCCGGATCGTCACCTCGACGGCAAGACGTGGATCATAACGACGAATTTCCACATTTTGGCCCAGATCCTGAATGACCGCGTAGTGGGGCTGGTCATACGGGAATCGCAAGCCGAACACTGACGTGACGGCTTCGCCGAAGGTGAGCAGGTAATAGAAAAAGCTGGACATCCCGTGGCCTCCTGGATCGGCCACCTAGAGATAGGTCCTGTCCGTTAGCCCATCAATCTGGCCTATAGCAAGCGATCCAGACATCCCGCAGGTCGAACTTCTGCGTCTCGGGTGAGAAACAGCCCGACCACTGCGGGAGGGTGCCGCGCAGGCCATTCGGGACAAGTGTTCCCGAAGCTCCGCCGGACGTCATTTCGGTGCCAGATTTTCTCCGTTAGCAGGTACTGCAAACGCAGCTTGCAGAACGAGCGGAGTCATAGCGGCTGCGAACATCGGGTTTATGAAGTGCCACAGCGCTTGAAAGGACGCTCTGACCTCGGGTATCGTTCCCTATTTGTTTTATAGTTCAGGGTCTTTTTTGGCGTCGCACTTCCTGTTTGTGCTGGCCGCTCGCTCGCCTAGCAGAGCGAGTTCATGCCAGTGTTCAAGCGTGGCGCGGAGACCGTGCTAGCGCGCCTGCGGTGGCCACATCCGCCCGGAGAATATGATCACCAACCGCATCGACCGGCTAATCCGACACGACCACCGGTTGCCTGCTGGAGAGATTTTATGACCTATAAACCGTCGCCTCACGTGACCCAGAACTGGATGCTTTCCAAACCGTCTGCCAAAGGCCGGCGCGGGATCGTCGTGTCTCAGGTCCGGAGCGCTGCTGAAGCGGGACTCGCCATGTTGGATGCTGGCGGCAATGCGATCGACGCCGCTGTCGCGACCGCTTTGGCGCTGGCGGCTGTCGAGCCCTGGAACTCCGGCCTCGGTGGAATTGGCTTCGCGTTGGTGCATCGAGCGGGGCAACCACTAGCGGATGTCGTCGATTTTGGTCCCGTTGCGCCGCAGGCCTTGGATCCCTCAGCGTTCAGGCTGACCGGGCGTATGAAGCAGGACCTTTTTGCCTGGCCGGAGGTGGAGGATGATGCGAACATCCACGGTTCGCTTTCGTTCGCGGTCCCATCGTCGACCGCGGGCTATGCGCAAATGCATAGTGAGTGGGGTCGACTGCCGCTGGCAGAAGTAATCGCCCCGGCGATCGCGCTCGCGAAACGCGGTTTGCCACAGGATTGGTACACCACGCTGAAGTTGGCATCTTCCGCATCCGTTCTTCGCCGCTATGCGGAGAGTGCCCGCATATATCTGCCCGACGGTTTGCCGCCAACCGCACCGTATCAGGGCTCGCCCGGCTTCTTCCGTCTCGGGGCTCTTAGCGACACCCTGGAGCACCTCGGCCGAGCAGGCCTGCGTGATCAATACGAGGGTGATATCGCGGCGGCGATTCTCGAGGATGTCAGGTCGATGGGCGGTGTCCTGTCAGCTGGCGACCTCCGGTCATGCGCCGCGCGCGTGAAGCCGGCGACGCAGTTTCCATGGCGCAATTACACGCTACAACTAGCAGGCCAGCTGACTGCAGCACCAACAATGATGCGCGTGCTGGAGCAGTTGGGTTCTGTTCGCGCCGGAGAACAACCAGACGCCGACTGGTACGTCGCGCTCGGACGGGTCATGAAGCAAGCCTATAGGGAGCGGCTGGACAGGCTTGGTGAAGCCGATCCGGAAACCGCCGAGACTTGCACAACGCACATCAGCGTTTGCGATCAGGACGGAACGATGGTCGCCATGACGACGACACTTCTGTCGTCTATGGGAAGCAGGGTGGTGCTGCCGAAATCAGGGATACTGATGAACAACGGTGTCATGTGGTTCGATCCCCGCCCCAACCAGCCGAACTCGATATCCGGCGGCAAGCGCCCGCTGACCAACATGTCGCCGATCATCCTGCGTGACGGCGATCATCCTTGGTTTGCCGCAGGCGCTTCGGGCGGACGTCGTATTCTCGCTGCCGTGACGCAAATCCTCGCTTTCGTAACGGACTTCGGCATGAGTCTCGAAGATGCTGCGCACCATCCCCGGATCGATGTTTCGGATCCAGAATCCCTCTCAGCCGACCCGCGGTTGCCGCAGCGGATCCTCGACGCATTGGCCGCGGATGGTCCCGTCAATGTCGTGGAGCATGGCGTACTGCCGATCAACTTCGCCTGTCCGAATGCGATCATTGCCAGACCAGATGGAACGCGAACTGGGATCAGCGATGCAGCTTCACCCTGGTCGGCAGCGGTCGAACAAGCGGGCCGATAGACCTGGCCGCCGACTTCAGCGGATCCACAGGAAAATTAGCTTCACAATCTCGTGGGACTTTGGTGATATACACGAAATAGTGAGGGTCAGCGACGCATGCGCTGGATCGCCAGCCTTTGTTTTGTCGCTGGGCTAGTGGCCGGGACGCAGTTCGCAGCGGCGTCACCGTCACCGGACGGTCGAACAGACATACCCCAGCTACCAAGCGCACATAGTTCCTATCATCAATGGGCTGACCTTATCCACGCAGCACTGAATGGTGACGCGGCTTCCGCGACCGAACTTGGTGAACTGTATGAAAACGCAGCACCGCGCGACGTGCCCGAAGCCATCCACTGGCTCCGTCGCGGCGTCAATCTTGATTCCAATGAAGCACGCCGGGAGTTGGGACTTCTGCTACTCCACGGCGAGGGCGTTCCCAAGGATCCCGAATACGCAGCAGTGCTTCTCCGGGACGCAGCGGATACAGGAGATTCGCAGGCACAGGCAGCTCTCGGCGTGATGTATGCTTATGGAAATGGGGTCTCGCAGGATTGGCCGCTCGCGGTGGAATGGTCGCGTAAGGCCGCTGATCAGGATAACCCTTGGGCGCAGGCAAATTTAGGTCTTTTCCTGCAATCTGGGCGGGCCGGGCAGCCGACTCCAAAATTGGCCGCATCCTGGTATCGAAAAGCTGCGCACCAGGGATTTGCTTTGGCGCAGGTACGTCTCGGGCTGCTTTACCAACAGGGTCTTGGGGTCGACCAGGATCCCGCCCGCGCGTTCAGCCTGTATTTACAGGCAGCACAGAGTAACAATGCTACAGCGGAACGTCTTGTCGCACTTGCTTTTCGTGATGGCACGGGCACCTCGCGTAATCAGGCTGAGGAAGTTGCCTGGCTCAAGCGCTCGGCTGAAGATGGCGACTCAGACGCGATGTATCTGCTTTCCGATCTATATGCAGAAGGGAAAGCGGTCGCGCGGGACGAGCAGGCATCCCGGCGTTATCTGTTGGATGCTGCCAAACATGGAAATGCGCTAGGCGCCGCCCGCCTTGGTAATGAGTTTTCGGCTGGGTCCGATACCGCGCAGGCGGCTCAGTGGCTAGAAGCCGCGATAAGCCGGGCGAGCGAAGAAGCGGATTTCCTTCCGGAGGATCCGTCGACGTTTCGTGGACGCGAACTCGCGTTGGCCAGATACCATCTTTCCGCTCTGCTAATGGATGGCAAAGGTGTCGTGCGGGACGTTCCACGAGCCCTGGCCCTGTTATATCAAGCCTCTGATAATGGTTGCGCTCTTGCTACGAACCAGCTCGCTCAGATTTACCATCTAGGGACCGGCGTTGGGCAAGACGATGCCGCAGCGACGAAACTGTATGAATCAGCCGCGGCTTCAGGCGTCGGATCCGCTGCGTTTGAATTGGCAAACGGGTTTGCCAACGGATGGGCGGGTGCTCGATCTACTGCCACAGCTTTACGTTGGTTCAGGCGGTCGGCCGCACTGGGCTTCCCGCAAGCATGGTTCAGCCTCGGCCAAGCCTATGAGGAGGCGTCTGGCGTGGCGCCAGACAATGATGAAGCACTGACCTGGTATCAGCTTGCCGGCAACGCGAACGTGACCGTCGCGCAGCTCCGGCTAGGCGATATCGCCCACTTCGCCGAACTCGGCCAACCTCGCAACGACCAGGTTGCCTTGCGTTGGTACAGTCTTGCAGCCGGTCAAGACCCTGTTCATGCGAATGAGAAGATCGGCAATTTATATTGGCAGGGTTCTCCTGACCTACCGCGTGATCGGGCGGAGGCGGTGCTTCACTATCGGATCGCGGCCAACAGCGGGAGCGTATCAGCACAGCGCATGCTGGCGATCGCGTACGCGAACGGCGACGGAACATCTGCTGGCGATCGCCAAATGCTAAAATGGGCACGGAAGGCTGCAGAGGGGGGCGACGCGGTAGGAGCGGCAATGCTGGGCTATGCGATCATGATCGGTCTAGACGGCACCTACGATCTTATAGAAGCCGCGACATGGTTGACACTAGCTGCTGAAGCATCCCGTCCAGGTGAATGGCGGTCTTCCGTGGCGGCCTATGCCGACCATGCGCGGGCTCAACTGACCCCGGGAGAACAGGAGGCTTTGCTTGCTCGCTTAGCGCGCAGGCGCGCTGCGTTCAACGGGGAATAATGTTCCGGCTTTGCAACACCATCACAAGCGGTGCGGCGCACGAGGTTGAAAGTGCCCCCCGGCCGTCGTCGGGCCGGCCTGCCAGTCAGGCACTCAGGTCCAGAGGTTCATCTGCAGGTCTCTCCGCTCGACGATTTCGCTTTAGCCAGGTGACACGATAAACTCGTTCGGTGGTTTCTTAGCCCTGAGGGAATTCGCGCGATGAATTTCGAACTGACCGATGCGCAACAACAAATTCGCGACGAAGTTCTGCGTCTATGTTCGCGGTTTGATGATACCTACTGGCTAGAGCGCGAAACCACCGCGACATTCCCACATGCATTTTTTGACTCCATGGCTGCGGGTCAGTGGCTTGGCATCGCGATGCCCGAGGCTTATGGGGGCGCCGGCCTTGGAATTACAGAAGCGGCGATCCTGGCACAGGCGGTCGCGGAGTCGGGCGCAGCTATGAGCGGCGCAAGCGCCATTCATATCAACATTTTCGGTCTTAACCCGGTGGTGATCTACGGCACCGAAGCACAGAAAGCGCGAATGCTGCCACCGCTCATCGAGGGCAAAGACAAGTCCTGCTTCGGCGTCACCGAACCGAATGCAGGCCTCAACACCACCGAGATCACCACTAGGGCGGACCTCCATGGCGATCATTATCGGATCAACGGCACGAAGATCTGGACGTCCACAGCTCAGGTCGCGAACAAAATTTTGCTCTTGGCGCGCACCACGCCGCTCGACCGGGTCAAGCGCAAATCGCAAGGTATGACCCTGTTCTACACGGACCTCGACAAGACGCACGCCGAAGTGCGGCTGATCCACAAGATGGGCCGCCATGCCGTCGACTCCAACATGGTCTTCTTTGAGGACATGCGGATACCGGTCGACGACCGCATCGGCGAAGAAGGGGAAGGATTTCGTGCCCTGCTGCATGGGCTGAACCCCGAACGGGTATTGATCGCCGCCGAGGCAGTCGGTATTGGTCGAGCAGCGCTCGCCAAGGCAGCACGTTATGCGCGCGATCGTGTGGTATTCGGCCGACCGATCGGCCAGAACCAGGGCATTCAACACCCGCTTGCGAAAAACTGGGCCGAACTGGAAGCAGCCGATCTACTGACTTTCAAGGCGGCGTGGCTCTATGACAACGGCCGCGAATGCGGTGCCGAGGCGAACGCTGCCAAATATCTCGCCGCCGAAGCCGGCTATCATGCCGCTGAACAGGCCGTGTTGACACACGGCGGGATGGGTTACGCGCAAGAGTATCACGTTGAGCGTCTGTTTCGCGAAAGTATGCTGCCGCGCATTGCACCGATCAGTCGCGAACTGATCCTCAGCTATTTGGCAGAGCGCGTTCTGGACCTTCCGAAATCATACTAATCGATGCCGACAACGGCGCCTTGGGCATCGCCAACTGATCTGCTCCGCACCAGATCCGCCAGTTGATCCAACCCGGTTGGCTGCAAGTCAAGAATGACTAGCCCCGAACCATTGTGTTTCGCCAGTGCTGGGAACCCGGCCGCTGGGTAGACCACGAGGGATAAGCCAATGGGTATGAACAAGTCGACTAGCCCATCCTATTCACGGTGACGAGGAACGTTTCGCCGGCTGAGGATCGGACATGCGGCGGCGATGCGCGCTTTCGTCGCGTTTTCGGATCGGATTTGAGTGGGCGTTGGCGGTTGAACGGAGCGGGTGGCGTCGGGGCACGCGCCCCAGCGGTCACGGTCCGGCGGGCTGCAGACTGCGGGCGATGCCGCGGAACAAGGCTGCGTCCGGGCAGGCCGTGGCGAAGGCGATGCGGACCCGTGCGGCGGTCTCGGTAATCCGGGCGGCAATCTTGATCAGGCGCAGGCGGAGCGTGGAGAACTCGGCCGAGGCCAGTGTTTGCGGCTGGGGGATGGCGTCTCGTAGCGTCAGCATCAACCAGTAGGCCGCGGTATGGAGCACCAGGCGCACCTGATTGGCCAGCGGTGAGCGGCAACTGGTGCGATCGGAGGCAAGCTGGGTCTTGTGCAGCTTGATCAAGTTCTCGGCCTGACCACGCGCGCAGTAGAGGGTGTCATACAGCCATTGCGCGGTGCCGGACCGCAGGTTGGTTACCACGTAACGAATATCCAAACCTTTCGCTGTGGCCTCGATCCGCGCGGCGACACGGCGCTCGCGGCGCCAGGATTTGGCGCCGTAGCGGATCTCGGTATAGCGGCGCACCGCCTCGGCGTCGGTGACGGCACGCCGCACTCTGGTTTCATCGGCGACCGATTCGACCAGCGCGCTCAGCACGGCGTTGCCGGGCAGGCCCAGGATGTAGGTCACCGCGTTGGCCTCGCACCAAGCCATCACCTCGGGGCGGCCGTAGTGACCATCCCCGCGAATGGTCAGCCGCGTGTTCGGCCAGTGCCGGCGGATGCGGCGGACCAGGCGGCGCAGATGGTCGCGGACCTCCTCGCCTGAGGGGGTTGTGCCAGGACGCAGCAGCAGCGCCACCGGCCGCGCGGTGGCGGTGTCGTAAACATGGATCGGCAGAAAGCAGCGCTCGTCATAATGCGCATTGAACAGCGACATCTGCTGGCGCCCGTGCACCACGTCGAGTGTATCGTCGATGTCCAGCGTCACCGCGGCCGGTGGGCGGCGGTAGCTGGCGCAATAGGTATCGATCATCGCGTAACTCAGGCGGATCACCTCGCGCAGGCTGGGGGCATTCTCCCAGCGCGACATGGTCGGTTGCGAGCACAGATCGTGTCCGGTATCGGGGAGCCGTCCGCAGGCCAGTTTGAAGCCCGGATCGGTGCGCAGATGATCGAGGTCATCGGCGTCTTCGTAACCGCAGGCGATCAACAGCATGCGTGCCCGCAGGATGTCGGCGACGCTGTGGGTGACGAGCAGCGGGTTGCGCGGGTCGGCGATCAAGGCTGCCAGCCGGTCTGCCAGGCCGAGCCGCCGTTCCGCCGCCGCCAGCAACATCACACCACCATCGGACGTGAGTCGTCCGCCATCAAAGGCCGCGATGATTTTCTTGCGCTTGACGGCTGGAAAACCGAACGGGACAGTCGTATCGTTGCGCATGGCGGGTGTGGCTCGCGGTGATCAGGTGGATGGATCGGTCTCGACATCCAATTCATAAACAAGATCAGCCGTTTACGCGACACCCGCCAGCGAATCCCTGCTATGCAGTGAATAAGACGGGCTAGCAGCGTCTCTGAACCGCCCGGCGCATTTCCCCAGATTGCATCGATGCCGAGTGGCCCGACGACTTCGTCAACATGGTCGTGCCTGAGTTGCAACGGCGAGGCCTGTTCACGCACCGAGCCTGACCCGCTGCCATCCTGAACGAGCGGCAACGGGCTTAGTTAGTAGATTGCCTCCTGCCCAGAATAAAGGGTCACGTATGACTTTCTCCCTGTCTCTGCCTAACGCCGGCTGCGGAGCGGCCATGAATGCTCCGACTGGCGTTGCTTATCGAGAGGCCGCGTGATGTCCGCGACTCCGCTCGCGGGGCTCCGGGTCCTCGAATTCAGCCATACGGTGATGGGGCCCACCGCGGGCCTTATCTTCGCCGAGCTTGGTGCAGATGTAATCAAGGTAGAACCAGCGCCGCTGGGCGATCATACGCGGGGCCTCGGCGGATTCGCTGCTGGCTTCTTCGCCGCTTTCAGTCGCAATAAGCGCAGCTTGGCGGTCGATCTCAAAAGGCCTGAGGGGCAGGCCGTCATCCATCGTCTTGTTCCAACCGTGGATCTGGTGCTGGAGAATTATGGGCCGGGGACGATGGAGCGCCTCGGTTGCGGCTATGAACAACTCGAGCCCTTAAATTCACGCCTGATCTATCTGACGCTGAAAGGCTATTTGGCAGGTCCCTATCAGCATCGCCCTGCCTTGGATGAGGTCGTGCAATTTCAGAGCGGGCTCGCCTTCATGACTGGTCCGGTCGGCCAGCCGCTCCGTGCCGGAGCCTCGGTGATCGATATACTTGGTGCCGTGTTCGGCGTCATTGCCGTCCAGGCTGCGCTGCGCGAGCGTGAGCAATCCGACAAGGGTCAGCGTGTTGGCAGCGCCCTGTTCGAAAGCGCTGCCTTCCTCATGAGCACACATATGGCAGGCATGAGCGCAACCGGACTTGAGGCTCGCCCGATGCCAGCCCGCCGCGGCGCATGGGCAATCTATGAGGTTTTTAGAACCGCCGAGAACGGTCAATTGTTCATAGGCGTGACTTCGGATCAGCAATGGGGCCGCTTCGTCGAGGAATTCTCTCTGCAGGAACTGGCAGCGGACCCCCGTCTTGCAAGCAACGTCATGAGGTTGCAGGAACGCGCGTGGCTAATCCCTGCGCTGCAGGAGATACTATGCAAGCTTCCTCAGTCTGAGGTTCAGGAACGCTGCGAGCGAGCCAATGTATCCTGGGCACCGGTTGGCCAGCCGGGCGATCTCTTCACCGATCCTCATCTGCTGGCGACCGGTGGGTTGGTTGATGTGTTTATCTCCCGGGTTGGCGGTGCCGAGGGCAAGCAGGTTGGCCTACCAGCTCTACCGGTCGAATTCGGCTCGAGTCGCGACCGACCCGGCGTCCGGCGACAGTCGCCAAAGCTGGGCGAACACTCGCTGGAGGTGCTGCTCGAGGCCGGCTATTCCACCTCGGAAATAGCCGAACTCGTCGATAACGGCGTGGTGCTTTCCGTCGTGCCGAAAGGCGAACCCGCCCAGGCCCGTTGACGCAGCATGGCCCTTGGATCGAGGAGCGAACATCTTCTCGTCTCGACGAAGTTAAACCCCTGCGGTCGCTCCAGCAGGCTGGCCTTGGTTGCCCATTTCTTCCGTATCAGCGCAGCACCCGTTCCGGTGGGCGACGAAAGACGCTATGACACCGGTCAATGGTGCGCGCAGTGCCATGTTCCGCGAGTCGAGGGCGTTGACACGAAAACAATCATTTTAGCCGTGGCGAACCAGAAAGGCGGGGTGGGGAAAACCACGACGGCCGTAAATCTTGCAGCCGCGCTGGCCATCGCTGGCTTGCCTGTTCTATTGATCGACATGGACCCGCAAGGAAACGCGTCAACCGGCCTGGGCGTAACCCGGTCAGAGCGCCATGACGGGACCTATAACCTGCTGCTTGATGGACACCCTGGGGACGAAGCAATCCGTCCGACGCCTGTGCCGAATCTTTGGTTGATGGCTTCAAACCCCGATTTGGCCGGCGCCGAAATCGAGCTCGTTCCGGTGGAACGGCGCGAGTTCCGATTGAAAACCGCAATCACGGACCTGCCGGACTTTGCAAGTTTCGAGGTTATCTTGCTCGACTGCCCGCCCGGACTCGGGTTACTGACGCTCAACGCCCTAGTGGCCGCGACTGGCGTTATTGTGCCACTTCAGTGTGAGTTCTATGCGCTTGAGGGGATCAGCAGCTTGATGCACACGATCGAAGCTGTGCGCCGCCGGTTTAACGCCCGTCTTCGACTATCTGGCATCCTGTTGACAATGTTTGATCGCCGTAACAGCCTGTCCGGATTGGTCGAAACAGATGCTCGTGACCACTTCGGAGACTGGGTTTTTGACACGATCATTCCTCGGAATATCCGGGTTTCAGAAGCGCCGAGCCATGGGCTCCCGGTGATTCTGTACGACCCTAAATCGGCTGGGGCATTGTCATATACAGCGCTAGGCGCGGAGATCGTGAAGAAGGAGAAGGTGGTGATTCCGGGCAATGGGAGATCTGATGGCTAGCAAGAGCCCGCCGCCAAGGCTCGGACGAGGACTCGCGGCACTGTTGGGCGATGTCGCGATCCGTCCCAGCACCGACAGAGGCGCATCGGTGAATGCGATTCCCGTCGACCAGATCGATGCGAACCCATTCCAACCCCGGTCTGACTTTGACGCCGGCGAATTGGATAGCCTGGCAGAATCGATCCGGGTTCAAGGGGTGCTGCAGCCGATATTGGTGCGGCTACATCCAACCGCCCCTGAGCGTTATCAGATCGTGGCGGGAGAACGCCGATTCCGCGCGGCGATGCAGGCGCAACTGACCGAAATCCCGACGATTCTGCGGGACATGGACGATAGTGATGCTGCGGTGGTGGCCTTGGTCGAAAACCTGCAACGGCAGGATCTGAACGCAGTTGAGGAAGCCGAAGGGTACCAACGTCTCCTTGTCGATTTCGGCCTTACCCATGAGTCGCTCGGCTATGCGGTCAGCAAGTCACGCAGCCATATCGGCAACACGATCCGCCTGCTGCGCCTGCCGGAGCCTGTACTGCGCGAGATTCGGTCCGGCTCTCTATCGTCGGGCCACGCGCGTGCGCTTATAAGTGCGCCAAATCCGGAGGCGCTGGCAGATCAAGTGCTTAAGCGTGGCATGTCAGTACGTCAGACAGAACTACTCGTGAACAAGGCGGTCGCCGCCAGGGGTGAACCACGCCGGCCAACGGCGAAGAAGCTGGATGTCGCGGATCTGGAAAGACGGGTGACAGATGCGATCGGCTGTCGCGTGACGATTTCAACCACGCGCACAGGCGGCGGCGAAATCAGCATCCAGTTCCGTGACCTGTATCAGTTGGAAGACCTGATCGCACGACTAACCAAACAGCGAGAAGGGCTCGATCTGCCGGCCCAGGCTTAGAGCACCTTGCCGTTCAGAAAGCCCAGTGCCGGCAAAGGCCTCCAAGATCGCGGTAAGTCAGCGCGTCGAATTGGCTTGACGGTATAGGATGGCGTTGGCTGTCGACTGTTTCGTAGAAAATTCGCGTAAGCGCGAACTTGCTGCTCCCGCCAGGCTTGGTCTGCGAGGGCAGCCAGACGACTGGAGAAAACCTCCGCTACCCGGGATGTTCGGCCGATCGAAGCAACGACCGCCCAGAGTGTATCGTCGCGATAGCTGGTAAGGCTGACAGGTTCCACCATAATCAAAAGCTGGCTTCGCGCGTTGGAGAAGGCAAGTGTCTTCGAATCCTGTCCGCCGAAGCGTCCGACGTTCGGCCGCTCTCGACGCTGGCCCGAGGAGAAGCGTAGCATTTCCGTAAGATCGATTAGGGGACGCGACCAATGAGTGGAGAAAACTGTCTGGCCGGGCTCAAGATCCTTGACCTGACTCAGTTCGAAGCAGGTCCATCCTGCACCGAAGCGCTCGCCTGGATGGGTGCGGACGTCGTGAAGATCGAAAACCCCAGGGTCGGCGATCCTGGTCGTTCATCAGGTGGCAAGGGTCCCAATGACGCCCTGTATTTTCTCCAGTACAACGCCAACAAGCGTTCCGTAGCGGTTAACCTAAAAGACCCTCAGGGCCTAGAGCTGGTAAAGGAACTGGCCAAAGCGTCTGACGTGATGATCGAAAATTTTGCCCCAGGTGCGATCGAGCGTCTCGGCCTGGGGTATGAGGTGGTTCGTGGGATCAATCCAGCGATCATCTTCTGCCAGGTTAAAGGCTTCGGCGCGGGCAGCCCTTACGAGACAAATCTTGCTTTCGATATGATAGCGCAAGCTTGTGGCGGTCTTATGTCGGTTACCGGCGAGGAGGATGGGCCACCCTGCAAACCCGGCGCTACCATCGGCGATACCGGAACCGGTATGTTGATGGCGGTGTCGATCCTAGGCGCTTACGTCCGCCGTCTGCGCACCGGGCAGGGCGAGCATCTCCAGGTGGCGATGCAGGACGCTGTTCTGCATTATATCCGCAATGCCTTTGCGTTCATGGAACGAACGGACGGCAAGGCTGCGCCGCGTGCAGGCTCAAGAACGGTCGGCGGCGGCAACCCGCCAATTGGGGTTTATCCCTGCAAAGGCGGCGGTCCCAACGACTACGTGTACATCTATACCAGTGCGGCAAATCCAGAGCATTGGATCAGGCTTCTGAAGGTCATGGGACGCGATGATCTGATCGGGGATGCACGGTTCGCGAGCCCAGCCGCTCGCACCGATCACAGAGAGGAAGTTGATCGGGTAGTGGCCGCATGGACGGTCCGCCACGACAAGCATACGGCCATGCAATTGGTTGGAAGCGCAACGATACCGGCAGGCGCGGTTCTGGACACCAGAGAACTCGCCGACGATCTCACGTTCCGGCAGCGCGGTATTCGGCAGACCATGAAGCATCCCACGGTCGGCGATTATGTCATGAGCGGATGGCCCGTCCGCTTCGGTGGGCGGCCACCCGAGATCAGGCCGGCCCCTTTGCTTGGGGAGCACGGCGAGCAGGTTCTGTCGCAGTGGCTAGGCTACGACGCCGCTCGGATCGGGGATTTAAAGCGAGATGAGGTGGTTGGCTGATGCCTTATCAGTATTGCTCTGTGCAGGATGAAGGACGTCTGCGGATCGTCATCCTTGATAGGCCAGAGGTGCTGAATGCGCTTCACGCCGACGCCAACGACGAGCTTGCTGCCGTGTGGGACGAGTTCGCAGCTCGAGATGACCTATGGGTCGGCATTATCACCGGGTCAGGGGAACGGGGATTTTGCGCGGGCAACGACCTGAAAGTACAAGCCGGCGGCAAACGCCGTGCTAATGGTCCACGTGGATTTGCTGGCATCTGCAGTCGTTTCGACCTCACCAAGCCGTTGATCGCAGCTGTGAATGGAGTGGCGATGGGCGGCGGCTTCGAGGCTGCGTTGGCCTGCGACATCATCGTAGCCGCGGAGAATGCGGTTTTCGCGCTGCCCGAGCCGCGGGTGGGGCTCATTGCCGGTGCCGGTGGTGTGCATCGTCTGCCGCGGTCGATACCGATCAAGAAGGCTATGGGAATGATCCTGACGGGGCGGCGCGTGCACGCCCAGGAGGGATTTGAACTCGGCTTTGTCACCGAGGTGGTGCCCGAAGGCCAGGCGCTGGAAGCTGCTAAGCGGTGGGCCTATAAGATCTTGGAATGCTCGCCAAAAGCCGTAAGGGCCTCGAAGGAAGCGGCCTATCATGGTCTTGATGAACATACGCTGGAGTTGGCGATGCGAACGATCTATCCGGCGCAGCGCGAGAACATCGACAGCCTGGATTATGTCGAGGGTCCAAGAGCCTTCGCGGAGAAGCGCCGGCCGACCTGGCGGAATCAGTGAGCATCGAAAGCATTAGCTAGACCGAGGTCAAACTGGATCATCAAATCTACTGCAAAAGGGAAGACCAACATATGGTGCCGCCGCCAGCTTTCGGTTATAATCGTTCTGGACCTAGACAAGCGGGCCGGGTCGTGTGGCTTGCCTTGATCATCGCGTGTGGTGCGTTCCTCAGCGTCTGCTTCGCCTGCGCCACCCCGTTTGCGGCGCTTGCGACCCTTGCCGGCTTGAAGCTGGGGCGGCGCGATGCCGTTGTGGCTTTAAGCTTGATTTGGTTGGCGAACCAGATCATCGGCTACGGGTTCCTTGACTATCCACGGACCTGGGACAGCGTGGCTTGGGGTTTGGCTATTGGTATCTCGGCTGGATTGGCCCTGCTAGCGACAAAGGGTCTGTCGACCACACGCCCCGCTCCGCTGACGATCAGCCTGCCGTTCATGGCCTCCTTCACGGCTTTTGAGTTAGGCCTCTACATCACAGGGCTGGCGTTACCGGGTAGTGAAGGAGCATTTGAACCTGTGGTGGTCTGGCACATTTTCCTAATCAATCTAGAAACGCTGTGTGGCTTGCTGGCCGTTTATCATGTCTTCATCATGATGGGATGTTTTAAGCGCTCTGAGACGTCGGGTCTCAGTGCCGCGAGTGTCACATCCTTCAGCTAGAGCAGGATCGGCCGGCCGGAAACTCTGGCTGACAAAGTAGGTCGTGACAACAACGACCAAAATGCGCTGACTGGTCACGGTCAGCTGAGAGGGCTTCAGGCCTTGCCGCACGGCCGTGGAAGAACATCCTGCCGACCCGATCGGCAGGTGTCTCCTTGCTGATCGAAAATAATGGTTGATGCGGCCTGGCTTAGCGAGCGCGACTCGCATCCACTGACCAAGGCGGTTGATTATCTGAGCCGATTATTGTGCCTTTGTCGAAGTTGATGCTGGATCGCGACGTTAGCGCTGGGCGGGCGAGGTATGCAGTTCAACGCCCAGCTTATCGGCGAGTGAGTGGCTTGCTGTGCGTACCTCTTCTTCGATCGCATCGAGCAGTCGCGAGACGAAATGACGAGGCACGTGATTCACGATGAACACGATCCTCGTTCTCTTATCGGCGTTCGGCCAATGGTCGAGAAACTCCGGCTGAGTGACGACATGTCGAACGCCATGGATTACCGCAGGACGATCGGGCACCTCCTCTATTGCAACGATACCTTTCAAGCGCAGCAGCCGAAATCCACAGTGTTCTGCGATGCCTTGCAACAGCAGAGTGAGCGCGAGTGCTGGTAAGGGTTTCTCCCGGACCACCGTAAAGCTTGTGTTCGTTCCGTGACGCCGGATACCCCTTGCCCCGGCAAGAGGCCTCGGTACTACCGCGGAAGACGAGCCCTGAAACATCGACAAAGGATCAACGCGCGAAACGACTACGCGAGGTGCTCCAGGATTGAGGTCGTCAAGCTCCGCGAGGAGGCCCGTCGACGGTTCCTGCACATCTGTCTTGCTGATCAGAAGGCGGTCGGCCAGTGCTACCTGCGATCGAGCCTCGGCATGTTCGCGCAGCGTCAGTTCGCCGTGCATGCTATCGACGATCGTAACGACTACCGGAAAACGGTGGGTATTGGCGATACTGCTATCCGTTATCATCGTCTGCAACATCGGTGCAGGATCAGCGAGCCCCGACGTCTCAATCAAGACGCGCTTGTAGGTCGCCGAACCAGCATTGCGACGATCCAGCAGTTGTAGCAACGTTTGGGCTAAGTCGCTTTGCGACGCACAACATAGACATCCTGTGTTCAGGGTCAAAATCGAGTCATCGCTACTCGCGATCAGTTCGTGATCAATGCCAATTTCCCCGAATTCGTTGACCACCACAGCGGTCTGCGCAAACGCCGGATCTCGTAGAATACGGCTGATCAAGGTCGTCTTCCCGCTGCCCAGAAAGCCGGTAACGATCGAGACCGGTATCAGGCGCTCGATAAAGTCCCCTGGTAGCTGCTTTGAGATTGAATGCTCTCCCGTTGATCCGAGAGACGTCGTCTCGATTATCTCTTGATCGAACAATCAGCAGGATCTGTCAGCGGATGACAGATCCCATGAAACAGCACTTTCAAACCACCCTTCCGGTCTCCTGTTCCATCAGGTGCATCTGATTTAGATCAGCTGTCAGTGGCATCATCTCGCCCGGCGCGGCATGTGTCGCCGGATCAACCCTCGCGCAGACCGGGGCACCATCAACGAAAAAATGCACCATCGTTTCCATGCCCATCGGCTCGACAACGTCTACCGGCAAATCAACCCGGCTCCAGCCCGGTTTGCCTTGCTCATGATATTCGAACAGGTGTTCCGGCCGGATGCCTAGAACCATCGGCTTATCCTTGAATGCGCCATACCGATCCGCTCGCGACGATGGGATCGGAACCGTGAAATTGTCCGCGACCTTGACCGCCAATCCACCATTCATGCCGTCTTGCACACGACAGGGGAGGAAATTCATCGCCGGCGACCCAATGAAACCGGCAACAAAACGCGTTGTCGGATGATGATATAGATCATTGGGCGTGCCAACCTGTTCAATGATGCCGCCATTCATCACCACAACCCGATCGGCGAGGGTCATTGCTTCAATTTGGTCATGGGTCACATAAACGGTTGTTGTCCGCACCGTCTGGTGGACCTTCTTGATTTCCGTCCGCATCTGCACGCGCAACTTGGCATCAAGATTCGACAGAGGCTCATCGAAAAGGAACACCTTCGGGTTTCTGACGATTGCCCGACCCATGGCAACCCGCTGCCGCTGACCGCCAGAGAGCGCGCGTGGTTTCCGTTCTAACAAAGGCACTATATCGAGAATTCGTGCCGCCTCATCAACCCGGCGTTTAATTTCGTCCTTGGGGAATTTGCGCAGTTTGAGACCAAACGCCATGTTATCGAAAACACTCATGTGCGGATAAAGCGCATAGTTCTGGAACACCATGGCAATGTCGCGATCCCGGGGTGGAACATCGTTGACGACGTCCCCGGCGATCCAAATCTCACCGGCAGTAATCTCCTCCAGCCCCGCTATCATGCGCAGCGTCGTGGATTTGCCGCACCCTGATGGGCCGACCAACACGACGAATTCATGGTCGGCGATGTCCAGGTCGATCCCTTTCACCGCTTGTACGCCACCGTCATATTCTTTGACGACCTTGCGGACGGACACTTCAGCCATGGTTGTTTGGTTTCCTCGTTTGGGGTTTTCTTTGGCTCAGCCCTTCGTCGCTCCAGCCGTGAGGCCCGCGACGTAGTAGTCCATTAAAAAGGCATAAATTACGATCGGCGGGAGCGAGGCCAGCAGGCAGGCTGCCATGATCTTGCCCCACTGGAACACGTCACCGCGGATCAAGTCGGATATGATCCCGACCGTCAGGACCATCTCGTGGGACGTATACAGATAGGCCAGCGGATACAGAAACGCGCCCCACGACACTGTAAAGGCGAATATGGTCGCCGCGATGATACCTGGCATCGCGACCGGAATAAAGATCTTCAGCAGGATCTGCAGATATCCGGCCCCATCTATCAAGGCGGCTTCGTCCAGTTCCTTGGGGATCGAGCTGAAGTACCCGATCATGATCCAGGTGCAGAAAGGCACCGCGAGAGTTGGATATAGCAGTACCAGGCACCAGAAATTATTGATCAGGCCGATCTTGCCGATGATCTGGAACAACGGAATGAACAGCAGTGACGGCGGAACCAGATAGGTCAGGAAAACCCCGGTCGACAACGACTGACTGCCCCAGAAGCCCATGCGGGATAAGCTGAACGCCGCCAGTATCGATATCACCATCGACACGGCCACCACAAGCACAGTAACAATGACTGAGTTCAGGTAGTAAGTCTGGAAATTCGGGTATGTGATAAGATACCAGAAATTCTCCAACGTCGGATGGTGAACGAGCCAAGGGCTACCGGTCTGCGCGGATATCTCGGCAGATGATTTCAGGCTGGTGATCAGCGTGTAGAACGGGGGCACCAGAAAGATAACGACAAATACGCCCAAGGCGATGTAACTGCCCCACAAAGCCCACAGACGCTGCCGGTGCAAGCTGGTCCTACGCAAGGTCGCAGCTGAGCGACCTGGCTCTACCACAGTGGTGCTCATGTCGCGATCTCCTTCGTCCGCTGTGTCACCCCGCGCAGCACGAAGAACGCCGCGAATGCCAGGATCGGGAACATGAACAAGCTGACCGCCGCACCTAACGGGATATCGCCGGACTGGATGCCGACCTGGAACGCATAGGTCGCGAAAACGTGGGTCATGTCCTGCGGTCCGCCCGCAGTCAAGATGCGGACAATGTCAAAGTCGGCGAACGTCACGATCAGGCTGAACAACACAGTAATAGCAATGATGTTGCGCATCATCGGAAGTGTTACAAAGAAAAGCTTTTGCGCCGCTCCAGCGCCATCAATAGAGGCCGCCTCATATAGCTGCTCGGGCACCGATTTCAGCGCGGCCAGATACATGATCATGAAGAACGGGGTGCCGAACCACACATTGACGGCGATTGTACAAAAACGGGCGATCCAGCCAACACCCAACCACGGCACGTTCCCAATTCCGAACTGGTTGAGCACCCAATTGAACGCCGAATACGATGGGTCAAACATCCACCACCACGTCAGGGTGGACAAGGCCAGCGGGATCACCCACGGCACGAGCAACAGGCCGCGCCATATGCGCTGATTATTGCCCGGGATGTTATGCATGAGATGCGCTAAAATGAATCCTATGATCGCCTTCAGGACCACGGACGTAATGGCAAACAGACAACTCTGGAAGATAACAAGTTGAAAGGTATGACGCCGCAGTAAAAAAGTGAAGTTGCCCAGACCGACAAACGTGGTCTGCTTCTTGTTCAGCATACTCAAATAAATAGCGTATAGCGCCGGATAGACGACGAACCCGACGATCAGCAGGATCAACGGAAGACACAGGAGGAACCCGATCGTGGATCGCCTCTCGGCAAACTTCCGCAGGCTACCTCTTCGCGCACCGGTCCTTGTCGAAACCCTGACATCGATTGGAATGCTCGTGCCATCTGCCATTTGCTACACCCTCCCGATGCCCCTCATTCAACGACCCGGTCTTACCAGGTTCGTCTTTATAAATCAGATCAGCGTTTCAATCTTCTTAATCTTCGTATACAGGAGTATTCATGCGGTTGTTTGACCGAACCGAACGCGGGTCGGGGCCAGGCTTCATAGCTTCGGAATCCCGACCGAGCAGAAACTGTCCGATCTATTCCAGCCTAAACCGAGGACCGCGAAATCAGAGTCCAACAAACCTGCAGGTGCCCACTTTCCACAAACAGTACACTTCTCGACAATTTACGAAATGGCATGAACGCGCGCACATTAAACGGACTCCCTTAAACGCCGGTCTCGGCCGACGCGCTTGTACTTTAGCCTGCCCTGTCGACCAGATCAGACGCTGTGTCAATACGTCAGGCGTCGGTCATCATTTATGCTACAATCCATCGAAGATACGGTAACCTTTGCCAGTCCTCCATGCAACGCCGCTTCGGCGCACCCGGGAGCTTGCCGATCAAATGGCGCGGAAACCGGCCCGCTGCGAAATGTTGTCCGGACTGCTTGGTGGACAGAGGCGCGCCGATGAATGACGACCGGAAAAATCCCTTCAACTCCCTGTTCGCCTGGGCGGTAGGTAGCCGCCAGCTTACGCTGCCGTCGATTCCGGCAACGTGTCTGCGGATCGGCGCCTGTTGTTCGACCACGGGACGCTCCGGCGAAGTCCGACAATCAAAATCACATCTTCCGGCGAGCCCCTTTCTGTGGTGAGCATGTCCGCCAAACCTTGGCTCGAGACAGGTCAGCAAGAAGTCGCACTGGCCTTGGCATCACGCTTCAGTGAAGTTTGCCGCCGCTGTTGGCCTGGAACTCGGTTCCGATACGCGGAGGATCTTCGACGGGCCTTCCTTGCTGGCTGTTCTTCAGGCATAAATTCCGCATTTTCAGGAATTCTGGGAGCTCCATGCACGTTCATGCGGTAAAACGACGTGTTTGTGTCCGTTCAAGCGTGCTGCTTGCTGTGAATGGCAACCTCTCATCCGCAAAAGCGCGTCTTTGTTACGTCGTCCACAGGCTGCCAGCGTCACTCGGAGACTGGACTGACAGCCAATGTGCGGCGACGATCGAGCAGATGCAACCGCGCCGTTGCCAGCCCGGGGAATTTAAGCCATGCAAGCTGCCATTGTTTAGGGTGAGCAAGATCCACTGTGACAATTCCATTTCATATCGCGCCAGCCAGCGGAGACCCTCGGAATGCCCTTTCTGACCGAACCGGAGCCTGAGCGGGACGCTCGCCTTCCGATTATCCCGGGCATCAGCCGTATCATTGCGAACAACCCCGGCCCGATGACCTATTTTGGGACCAACACCTATCTGATCGAGACAACTGGTGGCTTGGTTGTGTTGGATCCAGGTCCAGAGAACCACTCCGAACACGTGGACGCCATCTTGCGTTACGCCAACGGTCGGCTTGCCGTCATCCTTGTCAGCCACACGCATCATGATCACGTTGGGGCGGTCGCAGCTCTTCAGGCTGCAACCGGCGTTCCCACAGCCGCGTTCCGCGAGAGTACCACCGAAGATTTTGATCCGGACATCAAGCTTGATCATGGTAGCACGATCACTGGCATGCTGGCGCTGCACACCCCTGGCCATGCTTCCGACCACCTGTGCTTTGCGCTGTCCGCACAAAATGGTGACAAGGTCCTGTTCAGCGGCGATCACGTTATGTCTTGGTCAACCAGCATCGTCAGCCCGCCCGGTGGCGTCATGCGAGACTACTTTTCAAGTCTAAAGCTGTTGCTTGGACGGGACGACAGCATCTATCTGCCTGGTCATGGTCCACCGCTTCCTGACCCGCGAGGCCTCGTTCAGGAAATGCTGACTCATCGCAAGATCCGCGAGCAGGCAATCGCAAGAAAGCTCACGGAGGGATCGTTTGATACCTACACAATCATGGACGCGCTGTATTCGCAGCTGAACCCGCGGTTGCGAAAGGCCGCGGAACGGAATGTACTCGCGCATCTTCTGAAGATGGAAACAGAAGGCAAAGCTGTTTGTGAAGCAGATCTCTGGAGAGCATTGTAAACCGCGGCCGTGGTCGGCGTATCAAGCCGGGATCTATGGCCTGCTCTTTGATCCCGCGCGAAACGGAACTGGCCGCATCGAACACCAAACGACCTATGGCATGCCTCCGCTGCAGCCACTTCATTGATCAACAGGACCGCTGCCAGGCCGGAAGAACGAAGTCAGACCAATCGATCGCGATCGGCGTACGGGGATCATGCCTTGATCAAAGGACAACCTCCATCGGCCAGCGGGCGCCAAGCATCTGCCGGTGCAATAGTCGCCAACTTGTTACAGAAATCGTACTTCGATTTTGCCTCTGCGGCCGGCTTCACCTGCCACAGATACATCACGTGCATGACCCGCCCATCCTCACGGACCTTCACATTGTCATTGTAGAAATCGTTGACAGGCGTCTCTTTCATCTTGGCCACAACGGCGTCAGAGTCCGTCGACCCGACAGCCTTCACCGCCTTGAGCCAGTGCGTTGCAGCACAGTAACTGCCTGCGTGCAGCATACCCGGCACCATGCCGCCCATCTTCTCGCCCCAACGTTTTGACCATGCGCGGGTCTTGTCAGTTAGGTCCCAATAAAACGAATTGGTGTATGTCAGTCCTTCACAGACCTTGTGGCCGAGCGAATTGACGTCGCTGATCTGCATCAGCAACGTCGCCAGGCGAATTCCGCTCTTTGTCAGACCGAACTCTGCGGCCTGCTTGACGCAATTCTGTGTATCCGTGCCGGCATTCGCCAAGCCGATGACCTTGGCGCCCGACGCCTGCGCCTGAACCAGATATGACGAGAAATCTGCCGTACCTAGCGGCGCGCGAACAGCACCAAGAATCTTGCCGCCAGCCGCCTTCACCGCGTTCATGGTGTCACGTTCCAGAGCGTAGCCGAACGCGTAATCGGCGGTAATGAAAAACCAGGTGTCGCCGCCAGCCTTCGTCAACGCATTGCCGGTCCCGTGCGCCAGAGCGTAGGTGTCGTAGGAAAAGTGGATGCCATAAGGCGAGCACTGCTTGCCAGTCATGTCGGACGTCGCTGGACCGGTGATCAGGTAAATTTTCTTCTTCTGCCGACAAACTTGCTGAATCGCCAGCCCGGATGAGCTGGCGGCGCCGTCCGCCAGGACGTCGACACCCGCATCATCAATCCACTGTCGGGCAAGAGACGTAGAGACGTCTGGCTTGTCCTGATCGTCGGCCTGCATCACCTCGATCGGCCGGCCGATCACCGAACCGCCGAAATCCTGAACGGCCAGCTCGGTCGCGACCTTATTGCCTGGGCCGCCGACATCCCGATAAGGACCGCTCATGTCTGACAGCAGGCCGATTTTCACCGGTTTGGACGAGCTCTGCGCCCGGATAATCCCGGGACGGGCCAAGGGCGCAGCGGCGAGTCCGCTGATCAGATGCCGGCGCGAAAACCTCACCATAAAGACCATCTCCCTCCCGAACTGGATACACCCGCTTGATTAGCCGTGCCGCTGCCTGTAGCGGACTGGCACTTTCTGCCAATAATCGGAGAAGATATCCATGCCAATGTTGCAAGGAAAGGCCGCCCTGCTGGAATTGCTGAAGCAAGAGGGGGTACAAATGATGTTCGGCAATCCAGGCACAACGGAGTTGCCGCTGATGGACGCGCTGGCGGCGGAGCAGGACCTGCGGTACATTCTGGCTCTGCAAGAGGCGCCGGCGATGGCCATGGCGGACGGATATGCTCAGGCGTCCGGACAGTGCGCGGTCGTGAACCTGCATGCCGCGCCGGGCCTTGGGAACGCGATGGGCATGTTGTACGATGCTCAGAAAGCGGGGTCACCGATCCTGGTGACCGCTGGCCAACATGAGCAGCGCTTCAATTTCACCGAACCGCTGCTATGGGCTGATCTGCCAACTATCGCCCGGCCGTTCGTCAAGTGGTCCGAGGAGGTGCGTCGGCTTGCCGACCTCCCTCGTGCTATTCACCGCGCGATCAAAACGGCACTGGCGCCGCCGATGGGGCCGGTTTTCCTGTCCCTGCCCGGCGACATCCTGACCGCAAGCTCGGAGCTTGACCTTGGGTCGCCGAGCCGTGTGGCCTCGGGCATAAGAGGTGACGCGAGAGCAATCGGCGAGGCCGCCGCAATCATCGCCAAGGCCCGCAACCCGGTGATTATCGCCGGCGACGCGGTCACTCAGGGCGATGCATTGCAGGAGCTTGTGGCGCTGGCTGAGACGCTGGGCGCGCCGGTTTACGATGAAGGAATGGCCAGCCGAGCGATGTTCCCGTCTTCGCATCCGCTATACCGAGGCGCGCTGGTGAGACTGCCGGAAGCGATCCACGGCGTGCTCGCGCAGCACGATCTTCTGGTCTCGATTGGTGCCGATCTTTTCACTCTGTCATTGCCGGGTGATGTTGAATCGATGCCAGAGGGCCTGGCAGTGGTTCACTTGGACACCGATCCTTGGGAATTGGCTAAAAACTATCCCGAGACGGTTTCTATTCTGGGGGAGCCCAAGACGACCCTGCCGGATCTGGTAGAAGCGGTTCTGAATGCTCGTTCTGATATAGAAACGGAATGTGCGGTGAAGCGGCTAGAGCATGTAAGGATGGAGGGCGCTGCCAGCCTGCAGAAGCTGCACGCGATGGCCGATGCGGTTTCGGGCCGTGATCCAATCCACCCACTGGCGTTGATGCAGGCGATCGGACGTATCTTGCCCGGCGATGCCGTCGTGATCGACGAAACGGTCTCCTCCGGCACGGGTTTGCGCCGCTTTCTGAAGAGCGACGATGTGCACAGCTTCTACGGCCTGCGCGGTGGCGGGATAGGATGGGGCCTCCCGGCGGCGATCGGCGTCAAGCTGGCGCTGCCGAACCGGCCGGTGGTCGCGCTGATCGGCGATGGCTCAGCCATGTACACGATCCAGGGTCTATGGACCGCCGCGCGTGAGAACCTGAGAATGGTCTTTATTATCATCAATAATTACTCGTATCGGATACTGAAGCAGCGGACGAACGCGATGAAGGGACTGGCGGCGCAAACCGATAACTATGTCGCAATGGATCTCGACAAGCCACGGATAGATTTTGTATCGATGGCGCGCGGGCTTGGCCTGACAGCCCACAAGGCGACCATGCTCTCCGATCTGGGCGATTTGCTGCAACAGGCACTGGTTGCTGACGGACCGACCCTTATTGATGTAGAGGTCGATCGGACTTGGAAGCCGCTCTGACGCGTGGGCTTCGCGCGATGCCGGGCGCTCTAGGCTTGGTCCTGTCCGGCCCGCATCCCGGCATCTGACGTAAAGCGCGGGGTGGGCCAATGTAAATGCGGCCAGGTCGTCCTACCAAAGCAAGTTGCGGTTCACCGTGCTGCGGGCCGGCAGGTGCTTCAGCAACGCTCGCCACTGACACCTCGTGCTCAGCACGAACGTGAAGCCGTTCACCACCTCGCGGATGTCCACCGCCCGCTTGTTGCCGCCCCGCTTTAAGGGTGGAATAAGCGACATCAGTGGGCTCCCTTGGATAGCGCAACCTGCTACGGTCATACCGGCCTGCTACGGTCATACCGGCCTCGGTCCTCGCTGGTCCACATCAACGCCTCGCTCCAACTTGCCTCGCACGCAACAAATGACAAGTGACACAGCCGACAGAGCATGGCGGACACAGCATGTTTTGGGACCGACACTATATCCCGCTGTTAAATCTGTTGCTGCCGATCAGCGGTGGGGCGGCCCCGGTGCACGTCCTGGATCTGGCTTTGACCGCAGCCGAGCCTACGTGGGCAGGATTAGGATCATGTTGAATAGATGTGGATAACTCCAACGGGATGTTGTCTGCCGGTCGCGCTTCATGTTAGGCGAATGCTTCAGTTTTCGTTTGGTAGAATGTCTTGTTCAGACGTCGCAAGCCCGACGACCCAACCCCCGGCACAACAACTGACGGCGCGCCACCTGCGGGCGTGTTTTCCATGTCGGATAGCGTAAAGGCAGAACGAATCGACTGCGATATTCCCGGTTCTGTCAGGAATGCTGCCCAGCCGCGATTGGACAGCGGTCTCGGTGTTCCTCCTTTCCGCCCCGCTCCGCTTAAGGATGCGCATAACATGTCCCGACCGCCCTTTTCGCCTGCTGCCGCCGCGCCGCCCGCGCCTGCCACTCCCACCAGAACCGGTTCGCCACCTAGCCGATCTGTTCCACGTGATCCGTCTGAACGCCGGACGTTGGTGGTTGGCCGCGGGATCAGCGTTCAAGGCGTCGTCCAGGATGCAGAGCGCCTTGTTGTTGAGGGTACTGTCGAAGCGACGATGATCCACGCGACCGAATTGGCCATTGCGCCTGGCGGGGTGTTCAAGGGCGAGGTTGAGGTCGAGGATGCCGAGATCGCTGGCACGATTGACGGCACACTGACGATCCGGGGAAGCCTCATTGTTCGTGGTAGTGGAAGGGTCCTCGGGACGGCTCGCTGCCGTCGCTTGCAGGTTGAAGACGGTGGTCAAATCACCGGTCGTATTGATATGATTACAGATCAATCGCAAAACGACCTACCGCTGCGGCAAAACGCCGAACCGGCGCTTTAGCTTTTCACGCGTCTCCCCACATCCGCTAACTGCTTGCCGTCTAGTGGTTGATCGCCTGATAAGCCGCAAGGCATGCCAAGTCGACGATCTGGCTGGACGAGGCATCCATCGGAATGATTTGGACAGGTTTCTCCATCCCGATCAACAGAGGACCGATGGTGGTGCCGCCGCCGAGATGATGGGTCAGACGGGCTGCAATGTGGGCCGAATGTAACCCCGGTACCACCAACACGTTCGCGTCCCCGGTCAGCCGACAGAACGGATAAAGCGCTCGGATGGAGGGTTCCAAAGCCACATCTGGACTCATTTCGCCATCATACTCAAAATCGACCTTTCGTTGATCGAGAATCGCAACGGCGGCGTGCATTGGAACAGCACGCTCGTGCGGGGGATCGCCGAAGGTCGAGTACGACAACAGAGCGACCCGGGGTTCGTGGCCGAGGTGGCGGGCCGCTGTGGCCGCGCCGATTGCGATATCAGCCAGTTGAACGGCGTCAGGACGAAAGTTAACCAATGTATCTGCGAGAAAGATCGTCTTTCCGCGCATGCCGACCAGCAAGGTCAGCCCAAACGAGATGCCGTCCTTCGATGGGCCAATGACTTGGCGAATGTCGCTGAGGCAGACCGATGCGGACCGCGTAACTCCCGTTACCATGGCATCGGCATCGCCAGTCGCCACCATGCACGCAGCGAAAACGTTGCGATCCTGATTGACCATGCGTTGAACATCGCGCTGCAGATGTCCAAGACGCTGCAGGCGTCGGTAGAGAAAATCAACGTACTTGGCGTTGGCGCCCGAGAGGCGGGCATTGTGGATTTCGATGCCTTCGATCTCGCCGAGGCCTAGGCCTGCCAGCGTGGCCCGGACGCGGTCCTCACGACCAATCAGGATAGGCCGCCCGTACCCGGCGTTACGGAAAGCAAGGGCTGCGCGTACGACTTTCTGTTCTTCGCCTTCAGCGAAGACCACCCGGCGCGGGTTCTCTCGCACCATTTCCATCGTGGCATCCAGCGCGTCAGCTGTCGGGTCCAGTCGTCCTGAGAGACTCCTTGCATAGCGGCGAAGATCTTCAAGCGGCTTCCGCGCGACGCCTGACTCGACTGCGGCCTTCGCGACAGCCGGCGGAACACGGGCAATCAGTCGAGGATCAAACGCATTTGGTATGATGTACTCCGGTCCAAACGCGAGCCGACGTCCGGCTGAAGCGGAGTGAACTTCGTCGGGCACGTCCTCCCGCGCCAGCTTCGCCAATGCTTCCGCCGCCGCGATCTTCATCGCGTCGTTGATCGTGCTCGCACGGACGTCGAGAGCGCCTCGGAAAATATAAGGAAAGCCGAGGACGTTGTTGACCTGATTGGGATAGTCGCTGCGCCCGGTTGCGATAATCGCATCTGGGCTAACCGCCCTCGCCTCCTCCGGCGTAATTTCCGGATCAGGATTAGCCATGGCGAAGATAATCGGTTTGTCGGCCATCGATGAAACCATCTCCTGCGTCAGGGCACCTTTCGCCGACAACCCAAAGAACACGTCGGTCCCTTCAATCGCCTGGGTCAAGGTTCGCAGTTTTGTCGCTGCGGCGTGGGCGGATTTCCATTGATTCATGCCCTCCGTCCGGCCCTGATAGACCACTCCTTTGGTGTCGCAGAGGATCACGTGATCCGGCCGCATGCCCATCGCCTTCAAAAGTTCAACACAGGCAATCGCCGCCGCGCCGGCACCATTCACCACCAGCTTGGTGTCCCGAAGGGCGCGGCCGGTCAGATGGCATGCATTAATCAAACCGGCGACCGCGACGATTGCTGTGCCGTGCTGGTCGTCATGAAAAACCGGGATATCCATCAACTCGCGGAGGCGCTGCTCGATGACGAAGCATTCCGGCGCTTTAATGTCCTCCAGGTTGATCCCACCGAAACCTGGTCCAAGAAAGCGAACAGCATTAACGAACTCGTTGACGTCTTCGGTTCCGATCTCGAGATCGATGCCATCGACGTCGGCGAAACGTTTAAACAGCGCGACTTTACCTTCCATCACCGGCTTGGCCGCGACCGCACCGAGGTTGCCGAGGCCAAGTACCGCGGTGCCATTCGAAATCACGGCGACCATGTTGGCCTTGGTTGTATAGTCATAGGCGAGCGACGGGTCGCGGGCGATACGCAGGCATGGTTCGGCAACCCCCGGCGAATAGGCCAGAGCGAGATCCCGGGCGGTGGTAATTGGCTTGCTGATCCGCGTTTCCAACTTCCCGGGACGGCCGCCGGCGTGCATGGCGAGGGCCTCTTCCACTGAAATGCGCGCTGTACGAGTGTCGATCACGCCATCGGCCATCGCCAAACCTCCCGGATTGCTTATTTTGCTGCCCTGGACGGGACTTCCTTCTCATCATGGGCTTGCTTCGCTTCTGACGAAAGAGGCGAGGCCAAGGCGTAGCGGGAGAACCACTTTTATGGCAGAACACGGCCCGATGAGCAGGCGATTTGATGTCATTGTTGTTGGCGGCGGCCACGCAGGGTGCGAAGCCGCGGCAGCGGCGGCGCGGATCGGTGCGCGCACGCTACTGTTGACAACTTCTCTTGGCACGATTGGCGAGATGTCCTGCAACCCGTCGATCGGGGGGATCGGCAAGGGTCACCTCGTCCGAGAGATCGACGCGCTGGACGGCTTGATGGGCCGCGCGGCGGACGCGGCTGGCATCCATTTCAAGCTACTCAACCGCAGCAAGGGATCTGCGGTTCGTGGTCCCCGGGCACAAGCAGATCGCTCGCTCTACCGGCGAGCGATGCGACGAGTGCTGGATGATACCCCCAACCTGCAACTGATCGCCGCATCAGCTGAAGCCCTTGATTTGGATTGCAGCGGAGGCATCCGCGGGGTCATCTGCGCCGACGGCCAGAAGATTGACTGCGGTGCGGTCGTATTGACAACGGGGACGTTCCTGAATGGGATCATTCATATAGGGGATCGCCAGATACCGGCCGGCCGGGTTGGGGAAGCACCATCGATCGGGCTCGCCCGAACGCTGGGCCGGCTGGGCTTGGAACTTGGTCGTCTGAAGACCGGGACGCCGCCCCGCCTGGATCGGGGAACCATCGACTGGAACGGGTTGCGGGCCGACCCTGGCGACGAGCAGCCGCACCCTTTCAGCACTCTGACATCGCGGCTGTTGAACAGGCAGATCGAATGTCGCGTTACCAGCACAACTGCAGCGACACATACCGTTATCCGGGAGAACATCCATCGGTCAGCGGTCTACTCAGGACAGATCGCCAGTCGCGGACCGCGGTACTGCCCGTCCATCGAGGACAAGGTCGTTCGGTTCACCGACAGGGCTAGCCACAACATCTTTCTTGAACCGGAAGGCCTGGACGAAGCGAGCGTTTATCCCAACGGCATCTCCACCAGTCTGCCAGAAGATGTGCAGCAGACCGTCATCCAGACGATCCCAGGTCTGGAGCATGCTCGCATGATCCGGCCGGGCTATGCGGTAGAATATGATTACATCGATCCTCGTGCGCTGACGCGAGGGCTCCAGTTGAGAGCGCTGCCGGGACTGTTCTTTGCTGGCCAAATCAATGGCACAACAGGGTATGAGGAGGCCGCCGCGCAGGGCTTGTTGGCGGGAATGAACGCCGCCCGATTGGCTGGAGGACAGACATCTGTATGGCTCGACCGGACAGAATCCTACATTGGCGTCATGGTTGACGATCTTACCACTCACGGTGTTGCAGAGCCATATCGAATGTTCACGTCGCGCGCGGAGTTCAGGCTGAGTTTGCGGGCGGATAACGCTGATCTGCGGCTCACGGATAAAGGGATCGCTTGGGGCTGCGTTGGAACAGTTCGGAAACTTGCCTTCGACAGGCACCGAACAGCCGTGCAAGATGCGATCGAGCGAGGACGTCGGGAAGGATTACCTGCGGCAGCGATGGATCGAGTTGGACTGCTTCCGCCGTCCGATGGCAGATGGCGATCCGTCCTGGAACTCGCCGGAAATGATCTCGTTCAGTGGCCCTTGATGTGCGTAGCATTTCCATGGCTTGCGACATTGTCTGAGCGGACGGCGCAGCAACTCCGCACCGATGCACGTTACGCCGGCTATCTGCATCGCCAGCAGGCAGAGGTAAGCCTGAGCCGGCGGGAAGAAAGCGTTCAGCTAGGGGGCATCATCTTTAAGCAAATCGGCGGCCTATCGACAGAGATCTGCGAAAAGCTGAGCCTTATCCGTCCGGAAACGCTTGGGGCCGCTGCGCGCATTCAGGGAATGACCCCGGCAGCGCTGGCTTCAATCGCCGCGTTTGCCCGCAAACACGCGGCCGCTTAAATGAGTCGTGAATAGCATTGGCAACCAAGTGGCTCGAATTCCGCCGGCCGCGGGAGCAACACCCGCAATGGCGCAGTGGTTCGCTGCCAAGAGCGATCACCCGGACGCGCTACTTTTCTTCCGCATGGGCGATTTTTATGAACTCTTCTTTGCCGATGCCGAAGCCGCGGCGGCGGCTCTGGATATTGCTCTGTCTCATCGCGGCGAGCATGCCGGAACACCCATTCCCATGTGTGGCGTTCCCCACCATGCCTCAGAAGCCTATCTCGCTCGCCTGATCCGACGAGGCTTCCGGGTCGCCATCGTGGAGCAGATGGAGGACCCCAAGGCGCGGACCGGGAAGTTGCCGATCAAGCGCGAAGTGGTCCGGATCATGACGCCCGGCACACTGACTGAAGAATCTCTGCTGGAGGCGGGACGGCCGAACCTGCTGGTGGCGTTGGTCTGGGACAAGGAGCGACTCGGGGCCGCCTGGGTCGATGTTTCGACCGGAATTTTTGAAACGGAGGCATTAGCGGCGGCTGAGCTTCCAGCGCTTCTTGGTCGGTTGGAACCGGTGGAGATATTGGCGCCGGAGTCGCTTGGACTTGGCGATTGGGCACTGTTGCGTTCGCCTGAAGCGGTGCCTTCTACGCCTTTGATTGCTCGGCGCAGACTCGCCGAAACGTTTGCCGCTGCCAATCTAGAGGCCTTCGGCAGCTTCAGTGATGGAGAGGTCGTCGCTGCGGCGATGGCGGTGGATTATATCCGGAGCACACAGTCAGGCGCACTACCCCGGCTGGGGCGGCCGGAACCGCGCGGGCAGGCTGGCGTGTTGTTGATGGATGCCGCCACCAGAGCGAGCTTGGAGATCCTGAGGTCGCGGGATGGGGGCACCCAGCACACGTTATTCTCGGCGACAAGAAATACTCTGACAGCTGCAGGCGCACGAACACTGGCGACATGGCTGTCGACGCCATTAACGCATCCAGACGCTATCATCGCGCGTCAGGATGGTTGGGCTTGGTGCGTCGCGTATCCTGAGCAGACGAACCGGTTACGAATGATCCTGCGGACAGCCCCGGACATGGCACGGGCGTTGAGCCGCCTTTCGCTGAAACGCGGATTCCCGCGAGATCTTGCTGCAGTCCGGGACGGCCTTAACGCATCGTCCGAAGCGTCCCAGATCCTGAATATGCCACTTCCGCAAGTTCTTGCGGATGTCAAGTCTGCTATTCCATCTGCTTCAGTTCTGGCGGCGGAAGTAGCCAGAGGCTTGGCCACCCCAGTTCCAGCCCGCCTGGAAGATGGCGGCGCGATCAGAGCAGGCTTTGATGGAGAGCTCGACGGGTATCGAGCGCTGCGCGACGAAAGCCGGCGCGTCATCGCCAAGATGCAGCTAGATTTTGCGCAACGCTTCGGCGTTGCCAGCCTTAAAATCAAACACCATGCACAGCTTGGCTACATCATCGAGGCGGCGGCGGTCGCGGTGGACAAGCTCCGTGGTTTTGACGAACTGACGTTGCGCCAGGGGATGGCCAATGGCGCGCGGTTTACGACGCCCGAGTTGTCCGAACTAGACCAGCGGATTCGGGAAGCGGCAGAGAAAGCGGCACTGCGAGAGCGGGTCGTCTTTGATCACCTGGTGAGCAAGGTACTAGAGCAGGCAGAGGCGATAGCGGCCTGTGCTGAGGCAATCGCGCTGCTGGATGCATTGCAGTCCGCGGCAAGCTTGGCGCAAAGCGGCACCTGGGTGCGGCCGACGCTGACGGTTGCCGATGAATTTCATATTGAAGCTGGGCGTCACCCTGTGGTGGAGCGCGCGCTCGCCGGCCAGACAGCGTTCGTGCCCAACCGCTGTGATCTGTCGCCCGATCAACGTGTTATGCTGCTGACCGGCCCAAACATGGCAGGAAAGTCCACGTTCCTGCGGCAGAACGCGTTGTTCGTCGTGCTCGCACAAGCCGGACTGCCGGTTCCCGCCGAACGTGCAGTTTTAGGGGTTGTTGACCGGCTTTTCAGCCGGGTGGGCGGCTCGGACGATCTGGCACGCGGACGTTCTACCTTCATGGTGGAAATGACGGAAGTCGCAGCGATCTTGCATCAGGCCGGGCCTAAGTCACTTGTTGTCGTTGACGAAATCGGACGCGGCACCTCCACATTAGACGGGCTGGCTATTGCTTGGGCAGTCCTGGAGACTTTGCATTCGGCCATTCGCTGCCGGACGATTTTCGCGACGCACTTTCACGAACTCGCGGAGCTGGCGGATCGATTGCCGCGGCTGAAGCCGCACACGATGCGCGTGAAGGAATGGAAGGGAAGTGTCGTATTTCTGCACGAAGTCGCGGAAGGCGCCGTTGGACGTTCCTGGGGTGTACATGTCGCCGAACTCGCGGGCGTGCCCGCGCAAGTCGTTCGTAGGGCAACATCACTTTTGGCGGCAATGGAGAAGCATGCCGGACCGCTTGGAAAATCGGCGTCGCTGGAGTCGTTGCCTCTATTTGCTGCAAACGCCGGCCAGGAACAGCCTACCCCGTCGGTCGAGGGGCTCGAGGCCGTGCTTTCGGCGCTGGCAGAGGTAAGCCCCGATAACATGTCGCCCAAAGAGGCCCTCGAAGTCCTATATCGTCTGAAGACGCTGATGCCGGGTTGCGCAAATAGGACGAGATAGTACCATTAAGACAATGTTAACTCCCATTCCGTTGCCACGTGCGCCTGAAGCCGCAGCTTCCCTCCTCTCCGACGCTCTGGCCGGTATTGCTGAGGAGGGCGGCCGCGTTTCCCGAGATGCCGCGATGGGCGAGTTCAGGCGCCATTTGGCCCGTATCCAATCATATGTGCAGCACGCTTTCGAGCACGAACAAATTACCGGGCTCCAGGCCGCTCGGCTTTTGGGGGCTTTGATCGATGGTGTGGTGGCAGCGCTGTTTGAGCACACGCAGTCTACCACCGAGTGGGAATTCGCTGAGCCTATAAGTGTCGCGGCGACCGGTGGCTATGGCAGAGGTGTGCTAGCGCCCTTTAGCGACATTGACCTACTCTTCCTCACTATCGAAAACCCGACAGAGCAAACGCTTGGTGTCGTCGAGTACATGCTCTACTTCCTTTGGGATCTCGGGCTAAAGGTCGGGCATGCGACGCGGTCGATCGGGGACTGTCTGGTCGAGGGCGGCAGGGATACGACCATTCGGACCGCGCTCCTTGATGCAAGGTTTTTGACCGGAACAACTACGTTGTTCCACGACTTTCACCGACGATTCCGAGCCGCCTGCAAGGAGGCCGGAGCAGCCGAATATATTGCGGCGAAGCAGGCTGAACGCGCGATTCGTCACCGGCGCTATGGGGAAAGCCCGTTCGTTGTCGAACCGAATGTGAAGGAAGGACGCGGTGGTCTGCGAGATTTGCAGACGCTTTACTGGATAGCACGCTACGTGTTCGACACTCAGACCATGGGCGAATTAGCTGATCTCGGCGGCATTCTGACGCAACAGGAGGCTCGACATGGCAGACGAGCATGGGAATTCCTATGGACCGTCCGGTTCCATCTCCATTACGTGGCAGGCCGAGCAGAGGAGCGGCTAACATTTGATCTGCAGCCAGTGGTTGGCGCACGAATGGGTTACACGCGTCATGGTCGGCAGGATGGCGTCGAGCGCTTCATGCGCCACTACTTCCTGACGGCTCGTGAAATCGCTCGGCTGACGCGTATTCTAGAGCCAGCCATTATGCGATCAGCACTTGGTCCACCGGCGATCGAGGCCAAAACCGACGACCTACTACTGGCCACAGGTTTTGTTCTGGCCGAAAGCAAGCTGCTGCCAATTGCTGGCCGAGACTTCAATGTCGAGCCACTACAGATGCTTCGCATCTTGCAGGTGGCCCGCGATCGCAATCTGGAACTGCACCCGCTTGCAATACGGTCGTTCATCCAGAACGAGCGCCGGGCGGTGTCGCTGCGGGGCGATCCCAAAGCGGCGGCAGTCTTTATGGATTTGCTTTGCGACAAGGAGCCCGATCCTCATCGACCGGGCGGACAGCATCCCGATGGTGCTCGTTGGCTTGGCATCCTGAACGAGACAGGTTTTCTGGGTCGCCTGCTGCCGGATTGGGCTCGCATTGTCGGGCAGATGCAGTTTGACACGTATCACATCTTTACCGTCGACGAACACACCATTGAGGCGGTGCGGATACTGAACACGCTCGAACGGGGAGAACTGGCTGAGGTCGCGCCAATCGCCTCGGAGCTTGTGGATCATGTTCAATCGCGGCGTTCGCTATATCTGGCAATGTTGCTACACGACATTGCGAAAGGCCGTGGCGGAGACCATTCCGCGTTGGGTGCTGAGGTCGCACTGGAGATCGGCCCTATCCTCGGCCTGACCGATGAAGAAACCGAAACCGTGTCATGGCTGGTTCTTCATCACCTGCTTTTGAGCGCGACCGCTTTCAAGCGCGATATCGATGATCCCAAGACCATTCTGGATTTAGCCGACACGATCCAGTCCCCCGAGCGTCTGCGACTTCTGCTGATCTTAACGGTCGCGGACATGCGCGCAGTTTCAAACAAAGTTTGGAATGGCTGGAAAGCAACCTTGCTGCGGGAGCTCTACTCTCGAGTCGCGGAGGTTTTGGCCGGAGGTTTGGCCACTGCGGAACGTGATGTACGGGTTGCGCGTGCCAAGCAGGCCGCAGCTATTCTCCTTAGCGATTGGAGCTCCGATGAAATCGAGCACTTTGCCACGGTCGGCTATGCTGGATATTGGTTGTCGTTTGATCCTGAGACTCATGCCCGCCACGCCAGGCTGATCCGTGACGCCGAACACCGCAAGTCGCCGCTAACGGTCGATACACAGCCCCTGCCCGCCCGAGCGGTCACTGAAGTGACCGTGTACAGCGCCGACTACGCCGGACTCTTCAGCAAGATTTCGGGAGCCCTTGCAGTCGCAGGCGCCTCGATTGTTGACGCCCGGATTCACACCATGACGAACGGCATGGCGCTCGATACCTTCTGGATCCAGGATACGGTAGGCGGGACGTTTGATGCCCCACACCGGTTGGCCCGGCTGTCCGTGCTGATCGAGCAGGCGCTTTCAGGGCGGCTCAGACTCTCGGCGGAGATCCGGCGGATTTCAAAGATACTGCTTGGACGCCGCATGCAAGCGATCCATGTGCCGCCACGTGTTGTAATCGACAATCATGCCTCACACACATACACCGTACTGGAAGTAAATGGTCGGGATCGTCCTGGCCTGCTGCACGACGTGACCGCAGCAATCAGCAACGAAGGACTTCAAATCGCATCGGCTCATGTCACGACGTATGGGGTGCGTGCTGTCGATGTTTTCTATGTCAAAGACGTTTTCGGCCTGAAGATCGAAAATGAGCGAAAACTTGAGCAAATCCGGGAGGCCCTACTTCTAGCCTTAGCTAATCCCGATGATGTGGGTCCACCCCTGACCGCCTCTCCCGCGCGAAAGCTGAAGCGCGCCGCTGCCGGGTGATATCGAAGTTCGTGCTCGGAAGCCGCACAAGAACCTGAAGACAGTAAAAAATGTTCCGCTTCGGTATGTTCATGACTGCACTGGATCCGGGGCCTCGCAAATTGATGTGCCAGATGAACGCTATGCGATGACTTGTCGAAAGATCGCAATCGTCGCGATAGTCCTCAGCCTTGGGCCGCAAGCCTTTGGAGGATCGGATTCTCACGTAGCGAGTAAAGCGCAGATGCTTCCGCCGGTCGAACCGGCTTGTGTATCATCACCGTTCGGACCTCGGGTCCTGCCAAACAGGCCACTAGCTGGTACTTTCCACAATGGCATCGACCTGCCCGCCCCTATTGGTAGTCCCGTCGTCGCGGTGGCGCCGGGCACGATCATTCGAGTGCAACGACGCGGGGTTGGAGGGCTCGAGATCTTAATTCAGCACCAGGGTTTCATTGGTATCTATAGCCACTTGGGCCTGATCGCGCCTCTTCTCGCAGAGGGTCGCAAGGAAGTTCATGGCGGGGAGAGGATTGCCACGGTCGGTCGAACCGGTTTGACCTTTGGGTCACATCTTTATTTTGGAATGATCGTCAACGGTCGCTCGGTCGATCCTGCTCGCTATCTTGATATCCCCTCTTGCATTTCGGGAGCACCGGTAACCCACGACCCGAGGATACGGCCAACCCGGCTGTTTGTATCTCATTAGGCGGCACACCCAATTTTAGCTGGCGATCGCGGGCAACTCCGCCGTCCGCACGCCACTAACCCACTGTATCGTATCAATGCCGTCACACGTTTCACATTTAATGTGCCATGCCGCATGACTTGTCTGACAGGTTTTACATTGCCATTTCGGGTCGGGTTCTGCTGTTGCCGCCCGTCTTAATGCATCTCGCTGTGCAAGACGCCCAGATTCGGTGTCACCGCGTTCGTGCTCCTCAACCTCAGCAAGAAGCAGGTAAAGACGACGTTGATGAAACCCATCATTTTGCGCAGCGTCAATCTGGTGACGCGCTTCACCTGTCAAGCCGGCCTCGAGAGCAACTCTCGCCAAAAGAACGCGACTTTCGATGTGCGTCGGATTGCGCGCCACCAACCGCTTGGCCGCTTGAACACGGGCTAACTCATCAGGCTCCAAAGCTACCGCGAACGTAGCGAGATCGGGATGCGGCGCATGCTTCCAAGCGTCCGTGACGCAGGACTGAGCACGCCGTTCATAACCGGTCGCCCTTAGACGACTGGCGTATGCAAGTGTGGCTGGCGGAAAAGTTGGGTCATGTATCCAAGCCTGCTTTGCGTAGCTAAGGGCGCGTGAAGGATCCGATTCGGCATCTGCAGCCGCGATATAAAACGCCGATTGCCGAGCATCCGGCCCAATTAATTCAACTGCCTCTGCCCAGTTTCCCGTCTGCAACGCAAGTTCGGCGCGCTGTTGGCGAAGCCATGCTGTTCCTGGATGTGCGGCTTCAGCTTGCTTGGCGATAATCAGTGCCTCCGACCAATCACGGCGATCGACAGCCTGACGCAAAAGTCCGCGAAGCCCGAGAAATCTGCCCTCCTTGTGCTTCGCCAAAGATCGAAATGCTTGCTCAGCTTCCTCCTCTCGGCCGGACAACCGACCCGCTTCGGCAAGCAGCAACAGCGTCTGAGGTGATTCGCCGAGCAGATCACGCGCGCGCCTCGATTCCTTGCGAGCAAGATCCTGCTCACCCGCAGCCAAAGCAACGAGTACTCGTGTGATGGCGCGCTCGCCCAGAGCACGCCTACGACGATGGCGCCAATCTACGCTCGTTCGAGGTATTGCCACTACACCACGCACGGCTCGCAACAGGATCAGGATCAGTATGATGGCCACGGCGAACATCAGAATCGCGAAGGGCGTCGATGTCTCGACCGTGTATGAACCAACCGACGCCACAACGTGACCCGGTATGCCCGCCAGTAACCACGCCACGGCAACAATGATGCAAGCGGCAATGAGGAAAAATATGACCCTTAGCATCAGGCATGATCAGCCATGTTGGCCAACGCGGAACGCGCGCTAAGTAGAGACTTGGCGTCGGCAAGCCAGTCGGCCATCGCCTGAGCCGGCGCTCCCTTCAAACTCGAGACCTCGTCCACAGCACCTGAAAGATCGCCCGCGTCCAACGCCGCGCGAGCATGACCCAAGATAACAGCGGAGGTATCGCCCACGATGATGTTTTCCCCTTGTCGAACAGTGACCAGGCCTTGTGCCCGATCCCAAACGCGGCTGATGAAGGGCGCACTGCTTTCGTCCGGCTGCTCCGCCGCAAGGGCTGCCTGTTCCGCATGGGGAAACATAAGCCGCAACTTTGCCACGGTCGGCGGGGGGCTATGAACATAGCGTTTGAGCGCTTCAGGTGCGTCGGGGAGCGGCCCGATTGGGCGGCCCGACGCGAGCGCGATGGACGCTTCCTGTATCATGGCTATGCGGTTCAGCCGCTTGGCGACAGCGTCGACACTACTGGTATTCGATTCCAGGGCACTAACCCGGGCCGTTAAAGCATCGATCTGCTTTTTGCTCGCGTCCAAACCTGACTGCTCGCGTGCTGACAGCGACTGGATACGACCCGACAGCGTGTCTAATTGGCTTGCAACCTGAGCCGAGCCGGCGACCCTTCCATCTAGGGCGCCTATACGGCCATCCATGGCATCCAATCGCTTGGAGGTCTGTGTCAGATCGGGAACTGGCCGCTTCTCCAATGTGTCCAGGCGACCATTGATGTTCGAAAGACGTTCTTCAATAGTGCGCTGCGCCGCCGATTCGGCTGCTGTTTCACCCGACGTTATGGGATTATACCAGACATAAAAGATCGCGATCGTGAGCACGATGAAGCCCAGGCCGCAAAGCCACGGGATGAGGTAGCGCCTCTGGCTGGGCGGCGCTTCCGCAATCGGTTCAGTCGGTTGATCCGGTGGCGGTAAACTCGGCTGTTCGCTCATTTCAGCAAGGCCAGCATTGCATCCTGATTCGGCTTCATAGCAACGCTTATGCGCCGCCAACAGAGAGATCTTAATGCCACGGCTGCCTGCTCACTGATAGCCACCGCTTCGACATTATGTGCAGCATCGACTAGATTTGCGTCCCGCAGGAGGCGAACGAAGTGGCGCGAGATCTCTCCGGAGAAGAACATTACAGCCGCCAGGCGATTCAGCCGCAGTTCAACGGCGGCGGCTTCCGGCAGGATGGGAACGAGATCAGCATGATACGCAATCCGCCTGAGGACGCGGAAGCCTTGCCGCCGAAGGGACACCGCCAAGCTTCTGCCGTTTCCGGGAGCGGTCGGCAGGAACAAACTGCCCTGCGTTGGGGACAAGGTTGCTGATACCAACTTCGCAAGAGCATCAGCGTTTCCGTCGGCATCATGCACGTGACAAAAACCAAACTGGGCGGCAAGCGTCGCGGTGGCAGTTCCGACGGCGAATACAGGCCGAGCATGCAAGGACTGAGGGCACGAGGCAACGGCATTGCGACTGGTCAGAATCGTCGCTGCGACATGGTCAGGCGCATGAAGGTCCCTAGCAATGATTTTCTGGATCGGCGCGATAATAGGAATGAAGCCCGCGGCGGCCAGGCGTTCGGCGGTTTGGCCCGCGCCAGGTTCCGGCCTTGTAATCAGGATCCGGTTCAAAGCCTTACCTTTGTCAACACGGCTCTAGTCGATGGTATGGTCCAAACCTTATCCCACGTTCCACTGCGTCGGCCACTAGGGTGGCCACCAGGTCTCTTCGCGCTCAGCTCCCTCACGGCTTGGTGTCTGAGATGAATCCCTTTCTTGGCATCGAAACCTCCTGTGATGAGACAGCTGCTGCGGTTGTGGATTGCGAGGGACACATTCTTGCCGAAGCCGTAATCAGTCAGCTGTTGGAACATGCGCCGTTTGGCGGCGTGGTCCCGGAGATCGCGGCAAGGAGTCACTTGAGATACCTTTCCGAACAGGTTCGTCGGGTGGTGGCCTCGGCTGGACTTCGGTTTCTCGACCTAGGTGGAGTGGCCGCGACGTCGGGCCCGGGGTTGATCGGTGGATTGATCGTCGGTACCCAATTCGGCAAGGGCGTCGCGCTCGCAAGCGGGGTGCCCTTTGTCGCGGTAAATCATTTGGAGGCACACGCACTAACACCGCGTTTGCCCGGCCTAGTCGATGGCGGTGCGCCGTTTCCATACCTATTGTTCCTGCTTTCCGGCGGTCATTCGCAATGTATCGCCGTGGCAGGGGTCGGACAGCATTTAAGGTTGGGCGGAACCATCGACGATGCAGTCGGTGAGGCTTTTGACAAAGTCGCAAAGCTATTGGGACTTGGGTGGCCGGGTGGACCGGCTCTGGAACGTATTGCTGCTGAAGGCGATCGCACCAGTTACTTGTTTCCCCGACCGATGATGCGAAGGCCAGGCTGCGACCTCAGCTTCTCCGGTCTGAAGACCGCGGTCGCACAAACGGTGCTGCGCATGGGTGCGAACCTCACGTTTGACCAGCGCGCGGATATCGCTGCGAGCTTTCAACAAGCCATCGTAGATGTTCTCGTCGATCGCGCGAGTCATGCAATGGAGATGATGCGAGACGTGTTTCCGCAGACGAAGCTGCTGGTTGTGGCCGGTGGGGTGGCCTCGAATGCGTCGATTCGTAGCGGCTTAGCGGCGACCGCCGAATCTCATGGATATCAGCTGATTGCTCCGCCGGTCAGGCTTTGTACTGACAATGCTGTCATGGTCGCATGGGTCGGTATTGAACGCCTGCGACGCGGGTGGAGCAACAATCTCGGCACAAGTGCTCGCCCTCGATGGCCGCTCGATGCCCTGGAGGCCCTTCCGGCATGAACTATCGTCATATATATCACGCGGGAAACTTTGCCGATTGCTTTAAGCACGCGTTGCTGGTCGGATTGGTTGATTCGCTGGCCCTCAAGCCTGCACCTTTTTTTGTTTTGGACACGCACGCAGGCGCTGGTCGCTATGATCTAGAAGCCGAGGCCGCACGGCGGACGGGTGAAGCCGATAACGGTATTCGGCGCCTGCTCGACAGAGCTTCTCCGGCTTTAGAGCGCTATTTAACTCTGGTTGAGCAGCTAGGTCTTTATCCCGGCTCACCCGCGTTAATCCGCACGATGCTGCGCCCTAACGATCGCCTCGCCTGTTGCGAACTTCATTACGATAATGCAGCCAGCTTGCGGCAATTGTTTCGGCGTGATCGGCAGGTGGAAATCCATGATCGGTCCGGCTGGGAGGCCCTCGGCGCACTACTGCCTCCACGAGAAAAACGCGGGCTTGTCTTCATCGATCCACCGTTTGAGCGTCGCGACGAGTTCCGGGTGCTCGCAGATGGTCTTTGTCGAGCTCATAACAGATTCAGTAATGGAGTTTTCGCCTCTTGGTATCCCATAAAACAAATTCATGCCGTCCGGAGCTTTCATTCGAGCTTGATATCATCACGAATTTCCGGAATTATCGCAGTTGAACTCCGTCTGCGTGATGCAACACATCCTGATCGGTTCAATGGATGCGGCTTGATTGTGATCAACCCTCCGTACCGATTCGAGGATCAAGCGCGATCAGCCAGCAGCGCCTTGTTGAGCCGGCTAGGCGATGGCGAACGTGGTGCGGAAGCGACGGTGATCAGGTTGGCTGATGAATAGGCTCGCGGTTGTGGGTGCCGGGGCGTGGGGCACCGCCCTAGCCTTACAGGCTGTGCGAGCAGGTCACTGGGTGACGCTCGTCGCGCGTGATGAGGCGACCGCGTCCGCTATGGCAGCAAGCCGGATAAACTATAGGCTGCCAGGACATCACCTCCCCGACGCGCTTGAAGTTAGTCATAACATTCCTGCCGCCTCGGACTTGATGCTGTGGGCTGTTCCAACGCAGCACCTCCGGCCGTCCCTTCTGCGCATTCGGCCTCCGGATGGGGCGATCGCTGTCTGCGCAAAAGGTGTCGAAGCAAAAACGCATCTCCTGCCAACAGAAGTGATCAGAGTTGTAGACCCAACCCGCCGACTTGCGGTTCTGACGGGACCAAATTTTGCCGATGAGGTAGCAAGCGGCTTACCGGCAGCCACGGTTGTGGCCAGCGTCGACAAGAGGCTTCAGGAGCAGGTCCAGTCGATGCTGGCTACCGGAACCTTCCGCTTATACGGCAGCGACGATCCGATCGGTGCACAACTTGGAGGCGCTGCGAAGAACGTGGTGGCGATCGCCGCGGGTGCCGTGATCGGAGCGGGACTGGGCGAGAACGCCAGAGCAGCGCTGGTGACACGCGGCCTGAGCGAGCTGCGTCGTCTGGCCGTCGCCCTGGGTGGAAGAGCAGAAACGATTATGGGTCTAGCTGGTCTTGGCGACCTACTTTTAACCTGCACAGGGCCGGCCAGTCGGAACTTCAGTTTAGGCCATGCGCTTGGTCGAGGCGAAAGCCTGACCAGGATACTTGCCGGACGATCTGCCGTGACAGAGGGTGTAACGACTGCCGCCGCCCTTGTCGCCCGCGCGGGCGACGTGGAGTTGCCGATCTGCCAGGCGGTAGCTGATTTATTGGCGGGTGTGACGACGCTGGATCAGGCTTTCCAGTCTCTTATGTCCAGACCGCAACGGAATGAATGAGAACGGCATGTTTGGATCATCTCGGACATGCTGAGAGGCATCCTGACCGTCGGCGCATGGACGCTGATCAGCCGGCTTCTTGGGTTCGGAAGGGACATGTTGATCGCGGCATTCATGGGGACTGGCCCGATCGCAGATGCTTTTTTCGTCGCTCTGAAACTTCCCAACCTCTTTCGTCGCCTCTTCGGCGAAGGCGCGTTCAACGCGGCCTTCATCCCTGCGTTCTCCGGCCTGCTGCACACGGAAGGCTTCGCGGCCGCAAAGCAGTTTGCTCAAGAAGCATTTGCTGTCATGGCCTTGTGGCTTGGCATCATGACAATACTTGGCGAGATATTTATGCCGGAACTCATGATCGTCTTAGCGCCCGGCTTTGCCACGAACCCTGGAAAGTTCGCCCTCGCAGTCACCCTGTCCAGGATCACCTTTCCATATCTCGTCCTGATCTGTCTCGCCGCCCTGGTCTCAGGCATGCTGAACGGTTTGGAGAAATTCACTGCCGCGGCCGCGTCCTATGTCCTGTTCAACATCGTTTCGATCGCTTGCATGATTTGGCTAACGCCGTATGTCGCAACCGTCGGGCACGCCCTATCCTGGGGGGTTACGATTTCCGGCGTCGCGCAGCTTAGCCTGCTGATGATGGCGGTTCGGCGCAGCGGGATGCCGCTGAAGATCCCTCGGCCAAAGGTGACCCCACAGATGCGCCTGCTGATCGGCCGTATGGCGCCGGGTCTGCTGGGCGCCGGCGTCACTCAGCTCAATTTAACGGTGGATGTGATTATCGCGAGCCTACTGCCCCCTGGCACGGTTTCTGTGCTCTACTTCGCTGACCGCGTCCAGCAATTGCCGCTAGGCGTGATAGGCACCGCTGTCGGAACGGCATTGCTGCCGATGCTATCCCGACAGGTCCGCGCCGGCGAGGCGGCTTCCGCGGTAGGAACGTTAAACCGGGCCATAGAATACGGTCTTTTTTTGACCTTGCCGGCTGCTTTGGCTCTGGCCGTGTGTGCGTACCCGATCATGCTCGTCCTCTTTGGGCGCGGCGCATTCGATCTAGAGAGCGTTCGATTGTCGTCACAGTCGCTCGCGGCTTACGCGCTCGGCCTGCCGGCCTTTGTGTTGGTCAAAATCCTCGCCCCTGCGTTTTTTGCGCGTGGTGACACCAGCATGCCTGTTAAGATCGGGGTTGGAAGTGTTCTGTTGAATTTGGTCCTCAACCTCGCCTTCATGGCGCCCCTTGCCCATATCGGGCCTGCGCTAGCTACAAGCCTTGCGGCGATCTGCAACGCCGGGGGCTTAGCATTGGGTTTGAGCCAGCGGGGGCATCTCGTTCCGGACAAAAAACTCCGGCGCCGATCCCTGGGAATGATCGGTGCATCAATCGTTATGGCATTTGTCCTCTGGCAGACGCGGATTCTGCTGTTTCAAGGTCTGCCGCATGGGTGGCTTCGCTTGGCATCGCTCGCCGGATTAGTGGGCGCCGGTGTGGTCGCCTACGCCGTCGCAGCTGCTTTGCTGGGAGCATATGATCTTCGGGATGTCGGTCGCATGATGTCTCGTCGTCGCTTGCGCGGCGAGGGCGGATCGGCCATCAGTTCGGTTTCAACTACAGAGACTTAAACGGTATGCAGCGCGTTTTCTCTGGCATCCAGCCGTCCGGCATCCCCACATTGGGCAACTATCTGGGTGCCATTCGCAACTGGGTAAAGCTTCAGGACGACCACGAATGCCTCTGGTGTATCGTGGACCTTCATGCCATCACGGCCTGGCAGGATCCTGCAGCTCTTCGTCAACAATCGCTTGAAATGGCAGCTGCGCTGTTAGCCTGCGGCGTCGACCCTGCCAAACACATTCTATTCTTGCAATCAAATGTCCGGGCCCACACGCAGCTCGCCTGGATTTTCAACTGCGTCGCCCGGATTGGCTGGCTTAACCGCATGACACAATTCAAAGACAAGGCTGGCAAGGATCGAGAAAATGCATCCTCTGGTCTATACGTGTACCCAAACTTGATGGCTGCAGACATTCATGCCTATCACGCGACCCGCGTGCCGGTAGGCGACGACCAGCGGCAGCATCTGGAACTTGCGAACGACATCGGTCAGAAATTCAATCACGACTACGGAATAGAGTTTTTTCCTAACATCGAACCGGTGATCCTTGGGATCGGCGCACGTGTGATGAGTTTGCGTGATGGGACAAAGAAAATGTCGAAGTCGGATCCATCGGACCAAAGCCGCATTAATTTGAATGACTCGGCCGATGCGATTGCCCTCAAAATACGGCGCGCCAAAACCGATCCGATGCCACTTCCTTCCGAGCCGCACGAGCTGGCTGATCGGCCAGAGGCCAAAAACCTTGTTGGAATGTATGCGTCGCTTACGGATCGTGATCCTGCTTTGGTGCTGAAAGAGCATACCGGAAAAGGATTCGGTAGCTTTAAGACTGCTCTGACAGATTTAATTATCGATAAGCTGAAACCAATTACTTCTGAAACAAGTCGGCTGCTGAACGATCCTGAGGGGCTTATCGGCCTCCTTACATCCGGCGCTGAGCGGGCGAGCGAGATCGCGGAGCCAATCGTCAACGAGGCTGCTCGGATAGTTGGGTTAATCTACCCTCGCAGCAGCTAAGAGCGGCGACCCTATAAGCCCGGTGCGGCAGCCGACTGCGGTGCAGGTTCTAGCATCTCGGGACCGCCGCGCCCGATCCTGAACACCGCTAAGCCCCGCCTCACCTGCCCATCCGGCAGAAACATGAACCATCCGTCGGTCCCCACGAAGCCGCCGGGTTGTGTCAGAGTTGCAATTTTCGTGTCCTGGGAACCCAGAACCACTTTCGCGACTGAAGCTGAATCATAGGCCAGATCCGCCAAAGGTGGCGGAGCGTTACCGAATCTCGCGGTGTAGATATGTTCGAGGTCGCTCCGGGCACCGCTATCAGGAGCGGCATACCATGCACCAGGGACGGCAGCCGAGCCGCTCGACGGGTCGGCCCAAAGGGCCGGGCCGATGAGCTGAACCACCGACCGGTCGACGTCGTAGTAAGGCAAGATGGCAGCGATCTCTTGCAATGCATCACCTGTATCAGCCAGAAGTAGGACGTTAAATGGTGGTGGTGGAATAGCAGTCTTTGCAAGTTCTTGTGCTTCACGGCGTCCTTCGACAGTACCCAATGCCCGTGCAGCCTTAAGCTTGGCCTCAACGGGTCCACGTCGATCGGCATAATCCGATAGACTTCGGGCGGCCGCGGTAATGGATGCCATACCAGATGGATGCATCTCTATATCCGGTGGTTGCATTGCGGCGGATTCAGCCGCCTTCTTGAGAGCGATGGCCATCGCATTGCCGAAACCGGTATCGGGCAATAGGCCCGCCAGCTGCGTTTTACCCTGACCTTGAGCCGCGGCGACCAAGCGTCGGACCTGCTGATCAGGCGAGATGCCAAGGGGCCAGATTCCGGGCTGGGATTGGGACGAATCGTTGGTAAAAGCCAAAACCGGGACGCTGGCCTTACGGGCAATCGGCGCAACAGCCGCAGTCTCACTGGACGTTAACGGGCCCAAAATTAGACTATCTCCATTCGTGACGGCAGTTTGCACGGCTGTCACAGCGCCCGCGGCTGTGCCACCGGTGTCCAAGACGTCTAACGAGGGGCCGTTCCCGTCTTGCAGCGCGAGTCTCGCAGCTTGTAGTAGGGTTTGCCCGAGATCGGCCCGTGGCCCGGTCAGCGGAAGCAGTAGCGCCGCGGACTGCCTCGTGCCACCGATCTCAGAGGTGTTAGAACCTAGCGAGGTCGGAATGTTGTTCCCCGACTGATAATCTGGCCCGTAGCGTCCTGAAAATTGCTCACCGCAGCGCGAGAGACACAGGGCGCCGAGGAGGAGAACGAATGCCCGTTGTCGCATCGGCTACGTCTTTCGATGACCGCGGAGATGGCCAATCCACCTCTCTATGTGGCCTTGTGCTTGTTTCCACTCCAATCGGCAACCTGGCGGACATATCCTCGCGGGCGCTGACAGCTTTGCGTACATGCGACGTGATCCTGTGTGAAGACACCCGCCGAACCGGGCGACTTCTGGCAGCCATGCATATTCGCGGTAGAACCGAGGCCTTTCACGAACATAACGAAGATGCAATCATAGCGTCGGTCCTCCGGCGTTTGCAGGCGAACAAGATGATCGCGCTAGTCTCTGACGCCGGGACGCCTCTGGTATCAGATCCTGGCTACCGACTCGTCCGGGCAACTATAGACGCCGGTTTGCCAGTAACAGCTGTCCCGGGGCCAAACGCCGCGGTGACCGCATTAATCTTGTCTGGACTGCCTCCATTGCCATTCATGTTTTTAGGCTTTCCTCCCGCCAAGCAGGGCGCTCGGCGAGCGGGGTTCAGCAATTTGCGAGCGATAGAGCGGGCGGGTCTGTCTACGACATTCGTCTGGCATGAAGCGCCTCATCGTCTGCTCAATACTTTGGCCGACTTGCAGGAAGTGTTCGGAGACCGACGCGCCGCCGTCGCGCGCGAGCTAACAAAGCGTTTCGAAGTCGTCGAGCGCGGGACGGTCAGCGCCCTCGCGCACTTATTCTCTCAAGAGGCGCCGCGAGGGGAGATCACCTTGCTGATCGGACCTCCCGAATCGCATGATCCGGAGGACCTTGATGGACGTTTAAGGGCGGTGCTGGCGACACAAACAGTCAAGGACGCGGCGGCACTGGTAAGCACGGCGACCGGGTTACCACGAAAAGTAGTCTACGCTCGGGCGCTAGAGCTTTACGAAGAAAGCTGACTCAGTTGCCCAGCAGCCCAGTCGGCGGCTTCTGCTACGATCGGATCGCGATCACGCCGCAATGCTTCAGCAGACGCGCGTAATGCGGGATCGTTGGAGTTTCCTATCGCCATCAGCACGTTTCGAACAAAACGATTTCTTCCTATTCGCTTAATGGGCGAACCGGAGAACATCGAGCGGAACGTCGCATCGTCCAACGCGGCTAGGTCTGCCAATGGCGGCGCGGCCAAGGCTTCTCTGCCTACCAGTTGCTTGTGTGGAGTAGGTTGAGCGAACTTATTCCACGGACAGACAGCTAGACAATCGTCGCATCCATAAATTCGATTCCCTATCGCTTTTCGAAGATCGTGAGGGATCGATCCCTTGTGCTCGATCGTCAGGTAGGAGATGCACCGACTAGCATCAAGTTTGTAAGGTCCCACAAAGGCTTTCGTCGGGCAGACATCCAGACACCGCGCACATGAACCGCAATGATCCTGTTCTGGTTCATCGGGCCCGAGATCCAAGGTGGTGTAGATTTCCCCGAGCAAAAGCCATGACCCGTGAGAGCGCGATACGAGATTGGTATGTTTCCCTTGCCATCCGAGTCCGCTGAGTTGTGCCAATGGTTTTTCCATAACCGGAGCAGTGTCAACGAAGACCTTTACCTTGCATGCAAAGCGGGAGACCAGGGCCTGGGCCAGATGCTTCAGCTTTCCTTTGACGAGGTCATGATAGTCGCGGTTCCTGGCATAGACCGAGATCGCGCCGTTGCTTCGTTGCGTCGTGACCTTCAGAGGATCATCTTCCGGTGCGTAGGTGAGGCCGACAACAACCACGCTCTGTGCCTCGGGCCACAGTGATTGCGGATGGCTTCTTTTCTCCACCTTTGCGGCCAGCCAGCCCATGTCGCCGTGATAGCCGGCCTCGATAAAATGGGCGAGACGTTGTCTAACCTCTGGACCAAGGCTTGCTCGGCAAAAGCCGACCGCGTCGAAACCAATTCGCATAGCACTGTCTCGGATCAGCGTTCGCGAATTCGACGCGGTTTGCGTGCTTACGGGTCCTGGTGCTCGACCAGGGCGTGATAGTTCGGGGTTGAATCTGTCACGCCCTAACTCCTTTTTTTTGCGAGGATGATTCACCTCAGAGGTTGGTTTATCCTCAGACGAACTCGCGCTAGAGGCCACGGCACTCACCAGATGTCGTTCCTCGATCATCAGCCTCGCCCGCGGTAGTTCGGCACGCCCTGCGCCGGCATAAAGACGTCGGCGGGTGGAGCATTTGATTGCCAGAAGATATCGATCGGGATGCCACCTCTGGGATACCAGTAAGCGCCTATGCGAAGCCAAACCGGATCTAATAGCGAGACCAACTTGCCCGCAATCTCCATAGTACAGGCTTCATGGAAGGCGCCGTGATTGCGATAGGATCCCAACAATAATTTAAAGGACTTACTCTCGACGATCCAGTTTCCAGGAATATAATCTATCACGATGTGAGCAAAGTCTGGTTGACCGGTCACAGGACAAAGCGATGTGAATTCAGGGCAGGTCAGACGCACGACGTAATGCTTATCAGCGGCCGGGTTCGGTACACGCTCCAGAACCGCCTGGTGGGGGGAGGCAGGATGCGGAGCATGCTGACCCAGCAGGGTGAGATTTCGATGTTCAGGGATTTCAGTCATCGCCGTATCTCTAACGTTGACCAACGCGAGCGTAGATCTGATGCATAGTCTGATAGCCGCCCGAGCTTTATCGAAGACTGGATACCTTTCATAAGTGTTTGATAATAAGTTAGATTGTGCCAAGTGAGGAGCATTGGACCCAGCATCTCCCGTGTGCGAAACAGGTGATGGAGATAAGCCCGGCTGTGCTTGGTGCAAGCTGGGCAACCACAATCGAGATCGAGCGGAGCTGAATCATTCGCGAAACGTGCGTTGCGCAGATTGTGGACACCGGTAACTGTATAGGCGCGAGCGGTACGTCCTGCTCGGGTTGGAATCACGCAGTCGAACATGTCGATACCCCGTTGCACGGAACCGAGTATATCGTCTGGCGTCCCAACACCCATTAGATAGCGGGGAGCTTCCTCCGGCAGGTGAGGAACGACCGTTTCGAGTGTTTCGAACATAGCTTCCTGGCCTTCTCCGACAGCCAAGCCGCCAACCGCATAGCCATCAAAGCCGATATGCTTAAGAGCGCCGACCGACCGTAGTCGCAGGTCTTTGTAGATGCCGCCCTGGATTATGCCAAAAAGGCTGTAGCCTGACCGCTGGCTAAAGGCCTGCTTCGACAGATCCGCCCAGCGCATTGACATCTGCATCGAGAACTCTGCCGCACTGTAGGTTGTCGGGAAAGGTGTGCACTCATCCAGAGCCATGCTGATAGTGGAATCAAATTTGTGCTGCAGTTGCATACAAAGAGCTGGTGTAAGGCGATGCCGACTTCCGTCAACATGCGACTGAAAGGTTATGCCGTCAGGATCGATCTTGCGGAGGGCGGACAGCGACATGACTTGGAAGCCTCCGGAGTCCGTCAAAATCGGGCCAGGCCAGTCCATAAACTTATGAAGACCTCCCTGGGCCGCGATGCCGTCGGCACCTGGCCGTAACATCAAGTGGTAGGTGTTGGCGAGGACGCACTGGCATCCAGTCTCGCGAACCGCATCTGCGGTCATCGCTTTGACTGTCCCAGCGGTGCCCACCGCCATGAACGCTGGCGTATCCAGTGGGCCGTGGGCGGTTTGCAACACGCCGGTTCGGGCCGCTCGTTCGGTCGCAGAGGCCTGGAAGCTACAGTCCGCGGTCATAGGTGTCTCCATACCGCGAACTGCGTAGAGCCGGGACGCCCTGGATGACAAGGCTTCGACGGACGTTGGCACCATCCCCGGCCGCCGACGCTAGAAAGCAGTCGGGATAGGAAAAAAGGCTTGACCAAACACCCCAGAATATGCTAAGGTCTGCCGTATAGTCGGAGCTTTCCACCGCGGCGGCGCTCTCAACCGACAGTTCTAGCGAACCGCATCGGTGCGCTTAAGACCTCTAAACCATTTGTCAATTGATATAAATCCCATCGAACAGACATTCCTTGCAAGAAGTCGCGTCCGAGGTACGCTTCGAGCGTGGGCTGAAGAGGCACTCAAAGACACAGGCTATCGACCCGCCGCCCATCATCTTTATCTTATATCTCAGCTAGAAGCTCTTGCGAGCGGTCAGTACGATCGGCTGATGGTCCTGATGCCGCCAGGGTCTGCAAAGTCAACGTATGCATCCGTCGTCTTCCCAGCGTGGTGGTTTACGCAACATCCCCGGTCTTCCGTTATTAGCGCCTCCCACTCCTTAAACTTGGCGGAGCATTTTAGCCGACGCCTGAGGAGTCTTATTATGTCGAGGCAGCAGTATCTCGGCTTCAACGTTAGCCACGATCAGCGAGCTATAGACTGCTGGACCACGAGCACTGGGGGCGACTACCTTTCAGTCGGTGTCCGGGGGGCCATTACGGGCCGCCGTGCCGATCTCGTTATAATAGATGATCCGATCAAATCGCAGGCGGATGCCGACAGCCCTCGGCAGAGAGATTATGTATGGGAGTGGTATAAATCGGACGTCACGACGCGTTTGAAACCGGGTGGCAAACTTATTCTGATCATGACCCGTTGGCACCCGGAAGACCTTGGAGGTCAGCTACTAGAACAAGCACCTTCTGAGTGGCGTGTGGTTCGCCTTCCGGCTCTCGCTGAGGCTGGAGACCCCTTGGGAAGGACCTTAGGCAAACCTCTGTGGCCAGAATGGGAAGATCACGCGGCGCTTTCGAGAAAGCGTGAGCTCATCGGCGAGCGGGCATGGCAGGCCTTATTCCAACAGTCACCCATGCCCTCCGGCCGTAGGCTATTCGCCGTCGAACGTATTGCGGTCGTAGATCCGGACCGCGATCCCGAGGCTGTTGTTAGAGCTTGGGATCTAGCGGCAACAGCGACAACCAGTCGGAATGATCCTGACTGGACCGTAGGAGTCAAATTAGCACGAGATAGAAGTGGACGTTACAATATCCTCGATATTGCCCGACTCCGTGGAACGCCTCGTCAGGTTGAGGAGCTAATTGTTAACACGGCCCGAACAGACGGATTAAAAGTCACGGTGGCGCTTCCGGAGGACCCTGGTCAAGCCGGCAAAAGCCAGATGTCATATCTCACCCGCCAGCTGGCGGGTTTCCACGTAATTTCCTCCCGGGAAACCGGTTCAAAGGCCACACGTGCTATGCCGCTTGCATCTCAAGTCGAATCCGGAAACGTTACGACGATCCACGCCGATTGGGCCCGGCCGCTTCTCGATGAGATGAGGGACTTTCCATGGGGCAGGAAAGACGACCAAGTTGATGCTTTAGTCCGAGGCTTTACCACCTTGGCCATGCGTCCACGTCCGCCGACCTCAATAGCCGTGTCAATACTCAGCCGCTGAGTCAGCGCTCAAGCTTAAGTTTGGAACCTCATGTTTGATACACTGTGCGATCTGGTCCCATACGATAATGACTACCCCTTGCGCGTACGTAAGCTCTCGATTCTCAGCCGTGTTCTGAACGGCACGATATACGACACTCTACCCCATCACTTCCATGAGGAGAGAGGTGCGGCTGGGGAGTATATTCCGCTTCGTCAGCGCCGGCCGAGCGTCAGGTATCCTCTTTGCCGAATTGTTGTGGAGGACAGCGTATCGCTGCTGTTCAGCGAAGGGCATTTCCCGACCATTGATAGCCCTGATCCCGCCATCCGCGAAGCGTTCGCAAATATCGTCAAGGAAGTGCGCCTCAACTTGACTATGACAGAAGCGGCGATGAGGGGGGCTACTGGCTCTGTCGCGCTGCTGTTACGCGTCCTTAAGGGACGTGTTTTCGTCGACGTCCTCGACACAATGTACTTGACGCCAACCTGGGATCCGGCGGCTCCGGACACATTGGCCAGAGTTGATGAACGATACAAAGTTACTGGTTCTGATCTGCTCCGGAACGGCTATACGGTTGACGATCCCGAAGGGCAATACTGGTTCGCAAGGTGCTGGGACGCCGAATGTGAGACCTGGTTTGAACCGGCCCCGGTCGGGAAGTCGCTTCCAGCGGTCATTGATACACTCCGCTCGGTCTCCCACAAGCTTGGCGCTGTGCCGCTGGTGTGGATCAGGAACTTGCCCGGTTCATCTGCAACAGGTGATAGCTCGGACGGTGCATGCACGTTCGCCGCGGCAACGCATACGCAGATCGAGATCGACTATCAACTTAGTCAAGTTGGACGAGGGTTAAAGTACAGTAGTGACCCAACCTTGCTGCTGAAGGATCCGGCTCTGCCGGACGGCGAGTTGATAAAGGGGGCGGGAAACGCACTCATTGTATCTGAAAAAGGCGATGCGCGTCTTCTCGAAATAGGTGGAACCGCTTCCGCGGCGGTTATTGAATATGTCCGAACCCTGCGGGAGCTGGCGCTCGAAAGTATTCACGGGAATAGGGCGAGTCCGGAGCGGCTCACCGCAGCGCAATCCGGACGAGCTCTAGAGCTGCTTAATCAAGGTCTAATCTGGCTCGCGGATAATCTACGGACGACTTATGGAGAGGCCGGACTGTTGCAGCTGGCGCGGCTCATTGTCCGAGCGTCCCAGGTTTACACTCTTGTAATATTGGGCAGGACTCTTGAAGCCTTGGATTCGAGCGCACCGCTGAGCCTTAAATGGCCAAGATGGTATCCGACAACCGCGGATGATCGACAAAAGGACGTGCAATCCCTGACATCTCTTGTGGCAGCGGGATGCATCTCCCGAGAGACCGCTCTGAGGGCGATCGCTGCTTGCTACGACATAGAATACCCGGAAGCCGGGGCGTTGGTTTCTACAATCCTCGACGAAACTCCACGAGATTGAAATGGATGATGATTCAGCGGACGTGCAGCCTGCTCCAGAACAGGAGAGTGAAAGAGAAGATAAGCAGAATAAAGCGTTCGAGGAGGTTGCAAAACTGCGGGGCGAGTTTCACTCCCGTCTGGTGGCAGCAAACCTGCGGACAGAAGCCGTACGTGCCGGGATGATCGATCTCGATGGCCTGAGATTGGTTGATCTCTCGGCGGTTCGGCTTGGTCAAGACGATAGAGTCATCGGCGGCCGCAAGCTGATGGACGACCTCAGGCGGAACAAGCCGTGGCTGTTTGGCGCACCGTCTTCATCAAGTTCGGCTCTCGCCCCCACATCACAACCGGTCCGACAGAAAAGTGCCATGGAGATGAATGACGAGGAATATGCTGCAGCCCGAAGCGCGGTCACCAAATATCAATTCTGATCGTTCTTCATTTTCCAACAGTTACACTTTTAGTTAGGACGATTGATGGGTATCCAAAACTTCCCGGTTTCTCTTCAGCCGATCATTCAGCAGGGCTTTCTTGAGCGCGAATTTGCGCAGGCGCTACGGTCACGACTCGGCTATCGGGCATGTGCCGATCGTGTCACCATAGCGGTTGGGATTGGTGAGACGCTGACCAAAACCCGGGCGGGTCTGAAGCCTTCTGTGACGACGCCGCTGGCACCTGCCACGAACACGAACTTCGACAATGGCCTGACGCCAACGAGTTGGGGCATCGAACAATATACCATCGGCATCAACCTCTATGCCGCGACAACAGATCTCAATGTCGTGACCGAACGGGTTACGATTGCTTCGCAGTTCCTGCAGAATGCTTATGTCAATGGAGAGCAGGCTGCCCGCAGTCTTGATGAGCTAAGCCGTAATGCGCTGTTCAGCGCCTACTTGGGTGGCAATACCCGGGTTCGTACGACGTTGTCCGCTCCCGGACCGACTGTCTCCGTCGATGACGTGCGCGGCTTTCAGACAGTTTTCGGCAACGGCATCCAGCAGATCGTCACAAACAGTAGCCCGATGACGATTACCATCGGCTCCAACCTCTATTCCCTTGTCAGCGTGGCAGTCGACAGCATCAGTTTGTCCACGGCACCGAACGGCGTGTCAGGCGTGCTTACCCTGTCCGGCAATGTCTCGGTTTCCGACGGAACCGCAGGTAATACGATAAGCGCCGCCAGCAGCTCGACCATCGTTCGGCCTTCCCAGCGCGGGAACACATCTCAGATTACGGCCTCCGACACCCTCACAATGTCGAATCTTCTGGATGCGGTCGCCAAGCTTCGACTGAATGCAGTTCCAGAAATCGACGGTGCCTACAACTGCTACCTGGACCCGGTATCTTCCCGGCAACTGTTTGCCGATCCTGATTTCAAGCAACTTTTCCAGGGTGCGACCTCAGCAAACCAGGTGTTTAAAAAGGGGATGACCAATGACTTCTTGGGCCTGAGGTTCGTTCCGACAACCGAGGCATTTGTTCAAGCGCATCCGACCTTGGCTGGCTTAATGATCCGGCGGCCGATCATATGCGGTCAGGGGGCCCTCATTGAAGGAGACTTTGCAGGGATGGCTGCAACGGACGTAGTGCCGGCAGATTCGATCATCACGATGGTCGACGGCATTGCGATGGTTACCCGCGAGGCCATCGACCGGTTGCAACAGATCATAGCGCAGTCCTGGTATTGGATTGGCGGCTTCTGTGCACCATCCGACACCACGACGAACCCCACCACCGTGCCGACTGCAACCAATGCCGCGTTCAAACGGGCGGTCATCGTGGAACACATCGGCTAGAGCTGCGAAAGGGCAACATCAGCATGCCGCTCGGTTCAGTCAGTCCTTTCCGCCCAACTGGTACAGTCGGGGTATCAGTTGGCAGCACCTCTTCAAACTCCGCTTTATCGGGCGGTGGTGATTCGGTCGTTGTAACTAATACCGCCAGCGCGTTGGCGTATATCCGGTTCGGTTCGGATCCCACGGTGATCGCGACCACGGCTGACATGCCTATACTGCCAGCCAGCCGATTGATACTTTCCATTAACAGCCTGATAAGCTACGTTGCGGCTGTCTCGCCTTCGGGATCAGGGCCAGTGCTGTTCAGCCGTGGCGACGGATCATTCATTTGAATCCGCTGACCGATGCCGAGAAAGTCGACATCAGACGTTTCTGCGGATATCCAGTCTATGGAGCCGCTCCCGCCGGTAGCCAGTCGTGGCGGTTCTTCCAGGTGTATGGATTGCTCGAATTCCGCATTACAAACCTGTCGACGTCAGAGATCGCGGTGGCACGCCGGTATCTCGCAACCTTGACGGCGCTTGAACTCGCGATTCCAGCCTCCTCCGACAATCTCGAAACCGATCAGGCCTCGCTTTGGACGAGGAACAAGGACGAGTTAGACGAACGGATTCGCCTTTTTGATGATTGGCGGAGGCGCCTCTGTGGTTTTCTCGGAATCACAGCAGGCCCGTCCTTGAACAGCGGCTTGGCATTATTGGTCGTCTAATGAACGGTTGGAAGCTACAGGACCGCTTGTATCTCGGGATGGGACGCGCCGCCCGCCGCGTCGGGCGGCCGGCGGATGCATTCCGCCCCAGAGGCTCCAGCAATCCCTTGGATCCGCAAAACCGGTTCCTCAAATTACCCGCAACTTTCGTCTCCGCCAGCGGCAACACTCATGCAAATGCATATGGAGATGCGCTCTGGCATGGCATTTTCGATGCGAGCTACACACGTCCAGGAGACTACATCGTCCTGGAGACCGGAACGTTCTTTATAGTGTCGCAAGAACCTCTTCTGCCAGTTCTTTGTGTCAAAACCAATCGTGTAATTTCGGTACTTCGTCCAAGTGTACAAACGAATATAGCAACCAACCCCTACGGCGGCTATACTGCAGGTAGCTCAATGCGAATAATAGAATGCTGGCCGGCGAGCGTCTTGGGTGATCGGTCAGGTTTAGGAGCCGTCGACCTGCCCACTGATCAAGGCACCCCTCGCTGGAGCGTTCTACTTCCCCCGTTAGGACATCTGATTCTGGCTTCTGGCGATCTGATCACAGATGACCTCGACCGCACAGGGGTTATAGCAGGCACCGAATTATCGGATCTAGGCTGGCGTATAAGCGCAAAAATGGCGACGACTTAAATGGCAGACATCTCCGACGTCGAGCAGGCATTCGTGGAGGCCACTACGTCAACATTGTACCCTTATGGTATTTCTCAATCAAGCATTGTTGGGGTGCTATGTCGTATCTATCGGGGATGGCCGAATTCGTCGACCTTGAACTCAGACCTCAATAATGGAAACGTTAATGTTACGGTTGTAACTGACAATCAATCCGGGCAGACGACGACTCGGTATCTGCCAGAGTGGCAGATATTACCGGCACAGGCGGGAACTGCCGCCAGCACTGTCGGGGAGACCATAACGTTCTCGGGAAATCCCGGTGTCGGCGATGTCGTTGGGTTATTGATCGATGAAGTTCCTTATGCCTACCGGGTCGGGATCGGCGACACAAATGAACTGGTGGCAAGTAATCTGTGCCAGCTCATTCAGGTCGTTCGACCCGCAACCACGGAGGGGGCTACAATAGACGTGCCTGGGTCTAGTTCAATCCAGGTCAGGGTCGTCTGCGATAACTCGGCGTCCTTGGAGAACCGGCGTCAAGAGAATGATTTGCGAATAATTTGTTGGTGTCCGGCACCGACGGTGCGAGACGCCGCAGCCTCGGCCATAGATGCAGCGATCAACGACATGAGCTTCTTGAGGCTGCCCGACAACACCAGCGTACGGATTATTTATAAAGATACCGCAAGTTATGATCAGTCTCAGAATGCTTTGCTCTATCGGCGGGATCTGGTTTATACAGTGGAATATCCAACGATCATGACGATCGAGCTGCCTTCGATGCTTTTCGGCGCTTCAGGTATAAATGGCAACATTATCTACCGCTAGGCATTTACATGACACATCATTTAGTAGTTGTGAGACCCTTCCTGAATTTTGTTCGGGGGGACATAATCGCTGACGCTGCTAAAATCAGAGACATACTTGCCACTGAACGCAAGAAATCAGTCCTCAAAGTCGCGATGCCCTCCACCACGAAAGGTTAGTCCACGTGCCAATCGCCCAGCAAGGCAGCGTTAACACGACATCGCTTATTGTACCCGACCTCTATGTTCAAATCGTACCGCCCCAGAATTTAGTCCTGAACGGCGTTCCCACGAATATCATTGGTGTAGTCGGAACTGCCTCTTGGGGTCCTGTCGACGAGCCAACCATTGTTGGGACGATGGCCGATTACGCCCAGCAGTTCGGTTCGGTTGTCCCTCGAAAATATGACATGGGGAGCCATGTCGCCACGGCAGTTCAACAGGGCGCACAGAACTTCCGTTGTGTTCGCGTGACCGACGGCACCGACGCGGCCGCATCTACTGTCGTGCCAGGATCCAATGCCAGCTTCACCGCCATGTTCACCGGATCCCTGGGAAATGGCATCACGTTGAACCTTGGCAGCGGCTCCAAACCCAGCACGTGGAAACTGGTGGTTCTGCTGCCAGGTTTTGAGCCTGAGGTGTATGACGGCCTCACTGGAGATGGCGCTGCCTTCTGGGCCGGTCTCGCGACCGCTGTCAATTCCGGGATCGGGCCGCAGCGCGGGCCCTCCGTACTTGTGATTGCAAGTCCGGGAGGAACGACTGCGTCACCTGCTCCATTTTCGCTGATGCTTGGTTCGTCAAGTGCCGGAGCCGACGGAGCGGCGCAAGTCGGAAGCGGCCAGTTGGTTGGCACAGACGCGCCCGCGCGAACAGGCATGTACACGTTCCGTGGGCAGGGTTGTGGACTTGCCTTGCTCGCCGATTGTGACGATCCCGCCGCGTGGACCACGCAAGCCGGGTTCGGGCTTCAGGAGGGCATATACATGATCCTCACGACGCCTGCCGGCGATACCATTACCAACGCCGTGACGACGAAAGGTTCAGCCGGCCTGGACAGCTACGCAGCTAAACTCATGTTCGGCGACTGGTTGTGGTGGTCCGATCAGGTGAACAACACGATCCGGCTTATTTCGCCACAAGGCTTCGTCGCCGGCCGGCTAGCAAATCTCTCGCCGGAACAATCCAGCCTGAACAAGCAAATCTATGGGGTCATCGGTAGCCAGCGCACCGGCACCCCTGGATCGGGCCAGAATACTGCATATTCATCCGCCGACCTCAGCGCCCTGCTGGCAGCAGGCATAGACCTAGTTTGCAATCCTCAACCAGCGGGCTCATTTTGGGGCGTGCGCGGAGGGCACAACACGTCGTCAAATCTGGCCATTGATGGTGACAACTACACGCGGCTCACCAATTACATTGCCGAGACCTTGGCCGCTGGTATGGGTCAATACGTCGGACAAGTGATCAACAATAGTCTGTTCCAACGTGTGAGGTCGACGCAACTGTCATTTCTGAACAACATGTTTGGGCAAGGTCTGCTTGGCAGTCCTGACGGGTCGCTACCGTTCAGTGTGATCTGCGACACGACGAACAACCCATCCTCCCGCACCGGTCTGGGCTATGTTCAGTCTGACGCTCAGGTTCAGTATCAAGCGATCAACGAGCGCTTCATTGTGAATGTTGAGGGTGGACAAACCGTTCAGGTGTCTCGTCAGACGCTGCCCACGGGTCAGGTAAATTAGGAGATCATGAAGTGGGACTGACAGCATTCTCCATTGGTCGTGATACGCAGCTTGTCGTGATGGGTCCGAATGGACGCGTAGACATGAGCCATGTTACAGGCTTCGAGAGCCGGCAACTTACAAATCCGGTCAGGATTAGTCGGTTGGACGGTACTCAACTCGGCGCCGAACTCCCGAAGGGTTGGGAGGGAAGTTTTGAGGTGGAGCGGGGTACCTCCTCTTTGGACGACTTCATTTCCACACTTGAGCAAGATTTCTACAACGGCGGAGGTACCCAACCCGGCACGATGTATCAATATGTTAACGAGACGGACAGCTCCGTCTCCACCTACCAATTTGACGGTGTTGTGTTCAAACTTGTCAGCGCTGGGGCATGGAAAGGAGATGCCAGCGTAAAGCAGAAGCTGGAATTCTATGCAACCAGGAAACGGCGGATCTGATGGGTCCCTCGCAAGTCATTATTCATGAGGGCGCACAAACGTTCGTCGTTGTCGACAAGAACGGGCGGCGCATTTTACTAAGACGTCAGACAGCCCTGGATACATTAAGGCTCTTCAAGGCAGCGGGGCCTGTGCTTGCTCAGAACGAGCCCTGGCTATCTATGGCAAGCTTAGCGTTTACCGTGTTGGAAATCGACGGCGTGCCCGTGCCTGTACCGGCAAACGAGGCTCAAATCGAAAACGCAATAGACCGTCTGGGCGACGAGGGCTTGGCGGCAATTGCGGGCACGCTCAAGGATGGAGAAGAAGCCACTGATCCAAGGCTGAATGTGGGAAACTTGCCCGGCACCCTGTCCTGATTGATTGCCTTTACCTTATTAGGAACGGGGTGCCGTTCGATGTCGCCTTTACACTATCCGCGACCGAAAGAGCAGCCTATGTCATTGCGTTGGGGACGCTAGACGGTCACGCGTTTAACTGGGCTCAATACGCCTGGGAACACCACGCCAGGTTCTGATTTTTGCGCCCGAGAAAACAGATAAGGTTGATACGCATGTTCAAGCCAGATGTCAGACGCATGGCCTGGTTCCTTGATCTGCAACGGAAGTTCGCCATCCCGAAACGTCCACTAGCGCCGGCAATGCGACGACTAGGTCCGCGGCCGTACAGATCCGATTTCCAAATCGGACAAACGGCCTTCTTTACGCCACGTCGAGAGACTCAAAGTTTCTGGCGTCCTGTTGGTGTCACGGCGTTGGCACAACAGTCGCTGCTTCAAGTCGCCTCGCGGCTCAATAAATTTACCGGCGCGAAGAGTCCTATGTTGAAAGCGCCGAGCACGACCGCCTCGCAAGGCGGTGAAGTCGTAGCCCGAGCCTTACTCACATCAGGCTCCACTGCTGCTCGGGCTGGAATAAGCAGAAGTGACATCGCTCTCGGAAAGCGGGCTGCGCCGCTAGTCTTCTTGGGCCCTTTGAGGCATCCGTCCGGACTGGTATCTGTAAACAAGCAACGAGCGGATGCACTGGCCGTCTCGGTAGTGCCACCTACTCCATCCCTGGCCTTAGGTCGGGATACGCAGTCGATGAGAAGCGGCTCCCCACAATCGGACGGAACCACCGGTTCCAGCATCGCATTAGCAAGGAATTCTTTCGCCCGATCTGTCGGACCGAATGCCGTGGATCATCCTGCCGTCCAACAGGTTTTTCCATCACCTCCAGACCCGCAACGATCGGAAGAAAGGGATCGACCCGATAACAAAGGTGCGTCCGTATCGACATTACATATTGATGGCGCAACGCTGGGGCGATGGGCCATTCAACATTTGGAACGGGCATTGGCCAAACCTGCCGCCGGGATGACTGGTGTGGATCCACGCGTAACTGTCCCACGGACTCGCGTCTCACCGTTCTAGACCTCTTTTCAACCCTTATTACAGCAATCATGGAACCGATCTGAACGTGCAGGACTCCCCGATTCAAGTTGGACCGATAGGCCTTCAAGGCTTCGAAATCCCCTCGTTCGTCCGCTTCGGAGGCCAGCAAAAACTTGCCATTCATAAACTGTCTGGCGGCAGGCGAGTGGTCGAACGCCTGGGGCCCGACGATGACGACATCGCCTTTCAAGGTACTTTCGCCGGCGGCGATGCTGAAGCTCGAGCTCGCATGTTTGATGAATTGCGCCTCTCGGGGGAAATTGTTTGGTTGACCTGGGAGTCGTTCAGGCGTCGCGTCGTCGTCAAAAGGTTTACCGCAGAGTATCATAGCCGATGGTGGATCCCATATAAAGTATGGTGCACTGTCGTTCATCAAGACGGCGCGTCTACCAACCGCTCACCGACCGCACTCTCCGCCCTGTATACAGACCTTAGTAGTGCTCTCTCCGCAGTAACGGGTTCGAGTATATCACTTGCCGCCCTGCAAACTGCTCTCTCTAGCGCAAATGTCTTAACCACAGGGACTTCAGATCAGACACAGGCGGCGGCCGCGGTTCAGACGAGCGTCACGGCAATCAACCATGAGATCGCCGACCAATCAATGCTACTCCTGACACCAACGGGAACAGACATACCACCCAGCCGTCTCGGGGGGGTACTCGCAAACTCGGTATCCAGCGCCGGGCTTCTTGCGACGGCCGTAACCGCAAGATCCTACGTCGCTCGAATCGGCTCTACTCTGGCAGGCTTAGGACAATAAATGCAAACGATCACTGCATTTGAGGGAAACTTATTTGCGGTTGCTGCTACTTATCTTGGGAGTGCCTTACAATGGGTTAACATCGCGAAGGCAAACAATCTCGTGGATCCAATGTTCTTGGGCAGGACCAAACTAATTATTCCTCGTTTCTTGTCCTCTCTTGATGACGGTATCGGCCCTCAATAGCGATGGTCAGAGAAGCTCTAAACAAGTTGGTGGTTCAGATCTCAATTAATGGTGATCCGGTAGACGGTTTACTTCATGCGTCTATCGAGACGAGTAACCATTTCTCATCAGACTCGTTCGCTCTTACGTTCGCGATGGGACCGTTATTTCTGAGGGACATCACCTACTGGTCCGCGCTTAAGTTTGCTTACGTTGAAGTGACCGTACAGCTCAACCGCGGACCGATTTCGCAGGCGTTGATCAGCGGAATGATCGACAGCCTCAGCCTGGATCCGATTTGTCGCACAGTTGCTCTCGAAGGGCGAGATTTGTCCGCCACGCTGATCGACTCTTACCGTGAGCAGGACTTCGTCAACCAGTCGGCCTCGGACGTAGTAACGACGGTAGCTGAATATCATGGCCTTACACCGATCGTCAGCCCAACCTTTGGAAGCGTTGGACGCTATTACGGTGATGGCTATACGCGGCTGTCGCTAGGCCAGTCCTCTCGGATCCGTTCTGATTGGGATTTAGTTGTTCAGCTGGCGCGCGAAAATGGCTTCGACGTATTTGTAGAGAGCAAAGCATTATTTTTTCAGCCATCAACTATATTGACTACCGTTCCGATACAAATCTCTTCAGCCAAGGTTTATAAGCTGACGCTCCAAAGAGCCCTAAGTATCACCTCGGACGCGACCGCTCGCGTACAGTCGTGGAACTCTCAGAACATGATGTCGTACGACAGCAGCGGGCTAACTGAGCAGAGCGGCGGGGTGTCTTTAAACGACGGCGTTCAGCCCTTCCTTTTCGCTGCTTCAAACCTAACCCCACAGCAAGTCTCTGACGCTGCTGATCGTTATGGCAGCGAGATTTCCCGTCTTGGCATGACGCTGCATGTCGAAATGCCATGGGACTTAGCCTTAGCGCCACGAACCATCATTTTGGTCGATGATACGGGCTCTTCCTTTGATGGACTGTATAGGGTCGAGCAGATCGAGCGACATTTCAGCACGACATCTGGATCTTACCAGGTTGTTCGAGCTGCGATGATTTGAGTTTAAATCGACGATCTGCAAGTCCAACTTGGATCTGGAGAATGCATGACAGAAAGACTTTCAAACGCGATAAAGTCTCATGCCGCGAATTTAGATCAGACCACTGGCCAGATAAGATTTGGCACCCTCACATCGGTTAATCCGCAAGATGCCACCGCCCGAGTGCTCATTCAGCCTGGGGGCGTTCTCTCAGGGTGGCTCCCGATACTATCGCAGTGGGTCGGAAACGGCTGGGGGATGGTCAGCCTACCTAACCCTGGTGACCAGGTCCTAGTAGTTCCACAGGAGGGTGACATCGAACAAGGCATTATCATCGGTCGATGCTTTTCAAACAAGCAGCGGCCACCGGTCGCGCCATCCGGTGAGTTCTGGCTGACGCACCAAAGTGGGAGTTCCTTCAAGCTCTGCAATGACGGAACAATCCGCGTAAAGGGCGATCTTCACGTCCAGGGGGACGTGTACGACCAGCACGGGCCCGTGTCGGATCTGCGGAAACATTACAACACGCATACCCACTCCGGATCGCAAGGCGGATCGACCAGTGCACCTACGCCCTTGGACTAGACGTAATGTTTGACCTCTATCACCAATGGGGCAGTGACCTAGCTGTCGGCAGCGGCGGCGACCTCGCCCTTGCAGGCGCCTCTGACATGGTGAGCCAGCGTGTTTACCGGCGATTGTTGACCAACGCCGGCGACTACCTCTGGAACCTTGATTACGGCGGTGGGCTCGCCCAGTTCGTAGGTTTACCGACAAGTCCGGCGAGGATCGAAGCCATTATACAGGCGCAGCTTGGACTGGAGACGGCTGTGCCTTCGACACCCACGCCACAAGTCGGCGTGCGGATTGTTGACCCGGCCAACGGGTATTTCGTTGCAAACATCAGTTATGCTGACCCGTCTTCCACGGCGCCGGTTCAGCTAAACGTCTCGACAGGCTGATCCGAGATGAACCTGAAGTTAAAGGGCTTCTCGCAGCTCGTCGAAGACATGGGAGCGGCGCTCCAGAGCTCCGCCTCCAATTTAATCGACGTCTCCGTAGGTTCGGTGTTACGGGCAATATTTGAGGCGAATGCCTCCGTCGTTCTGTGGCTGCAGTGGCTTGTACTACAGGTTCTTCAGTCCACGCGTGCGTCGACATCCACCGGTCTAGATTTGGACACGTGGATGCTAGATTTTGGGATTACCCGGCTTCCAGCGACCTTCTCGACCGGCACAGCAACCTTTTCAAGATTTGTTGCAAATCTGCCGGCGACCGTCCCCGTTGGGACGTTGATAAAAACGTCTGACGGATCGATTGGCTTTACCGTCCTCGAGGATCAGGCGCTCTCTATTTGGGACCCCGGTGCTTCAAACTATGTTTTGCCAGCAGGTGTGGTTTCGGCCGACTTGCCCATAATGTGCGCGGTAGGTGGATCGGCCGGAAACGTTCTTGTCGGGGCGATAACCGTCATCGCGGCGTCTTTGCCTGGTGTCGACGGGGTCAGTAATACGAATTCACTGTCGAATGGGGCTGATGCCGAAACTGATCAAGCATTCCGGGGCCGGTTTCAAACCTACCTGGCCAGTCGATCGCGCGCGACCCTGAGCGCCGTGAGAAACGCGATCGCCAACATTCGTCAGGGCTTGAACGTTCTAGTAGTTGAGAACACAGCGCCCAACGGATCCAGTCAGCTAGGCTCGTTCCTGGTGGTCATAGACGATGGAACGGGATATCCGTCCACCGATCTTATCTCGGCGGCGGCAACCGCCGTCGACGCGGTTCGCCCGATCGGCACATCTTTCACGGTCGTCGCGCCGTCGGTGACTGTTGTGGATGTCTCGGTCACAGCAGTCCTTATATCAGGGACAGATGCCTCTCAGATTGTTTCCAGTATTCAGAAGTTCGTTGCCCTGTATCTTAACGCTCTGCCGATCGGCAGAACTGCCTCGCTAACGCGGGTGGCGCAGAACGCCTATTTTGCAGGACCCGGGATTGAGACTCTGGCGATTTTGCTGAATGGCTCGTTATCAGATGTCGTTCCACCGCCTCTTGCGGTCATCAAGGCCGGACAGATCAGGGTGACGCCTAATGACGGGTGATCTGCCGGACATCCTGTCCCGCCTTTCGGTTGTTCTTCCCAAGCGCTGGTTTGCGGAACAAAGTCCGAACCTGTTAGCCCTGTTGACGAGTGTCGCCACTCCCTGGGTGTGGCTTCATAACTTGATCGTCTACGTCGTTAGCCAAACTCGTCTCGCAACAGCCACGGATAACTGGCTCGATCTCATCGCCTTCGATTTTTTTGGTGACAGGCTTGATCGAAAGCTCAACGAGAGCGACTATTCTTATCGCCGTCGGATTGAAGCGGCGCTTCTCCGAGAATCCGCTACTCGCTCCGCAGTGGCCGCCGGCTTGGCAGGTCTCACAGGTGCTCAACCTCTGATCTTCGAGCCTGGCAACTGCATGGATACTGGCGGTTACGGAACCTTGGCCGGAACATCCAATCCGTCTGCCGCTGGTATGGCCTACGGCCAGGCCGGCGGCTGGGGCAGCTTACTACTGCCACTACAATGCTTCGTTACGGTCAGACGGCCAGTGACTCCAGGTGTCGCAATGGTGGCTGGTTATGGCGACCCGATCGGCGCCTACGGGCAGGGTTCTATAAGCTACCTCGACCTATCCCTACTTCCTGGATACGTCACCGACACAGACATTCAAGCGACCTTGACCAGCCTTCTTCCCGTCAACGCGGTGGCTTGGCTACGGATCATTTAATCTCCTCCCAAGAAGTGGTGAAAAACCAGCATGGATCGCAACATCGTCTATCCAAGCAGCATTCCGCTGGATACCGACCTTCTGTCTGTCAATAAGAACACAATGATCGGCTTGGGGTTTTTAATCCAGGCTGTGCTTGGCACGAACACTGTCGCCGATGGATTGGCCTGTCAGCCGACCAGCCCAGCATCCATGAACGTTGTCATCGGGCCTGGCAGCATCGCTCAGCTAGGGCCTGTAGACACCGCTGCCTACGGATCGATCGCGGCCGACCCGACCGATCTTATCATGAAGATGGGTATCAATGTGGCGCCGGCTTCGTTTTCTCTGACGTCTCCTGCGAGCGTTGGTCAGTCCATTAACTACCTTGTGGAAGCAACGCTTCAAGAGGCCGACGCCAACCCGGTGGTGTTACCCTATTATAATGCTGCCAATCCCGCGCAGTCATTCAGCGGGCCCGCTAATTCGGGGGCAACACAAAACACGCTTCGAACACAACGGGTGCAACTACAACTGAAATCGGGTCTGCCCGCCAACACTGGTAGTCAGGCCACACCGGCAGCCGATAGCGGATGGATGGGGCTTTATCAAATATCGGTCGCGTATGGACAGACCCAGATAACCGCAGCCAGCATCGCTCTGACCCCAAACGCCCCTTTCCTGTTTTGGAAACTACCGTCGTTGCGACCCGGTTTCGGATCCGGCGTGCAAAGCTTCCAGTCCAGCGGAAACTTTGTGGTGCCGGTGGGCGTAACGCAGGTCGAGGTGGAACTTTGGGGCGGTGGATCAGGTAGCTTTGCCTCTGTGCCGGGCCTTTCAAGTGGCGGCGGGTCCGGTGGCGGATATGCCAAAAAACTCGTCGTAAGTTTAACCCCTGGTCAGACGATCCCCGTGGCTGTCGGGGCCGGAGGAGCTGGGGGCACGACCGGCGGCGCTGTCGCGAGCTCGGGTGGTACGTCCAGCTTCGGCCAGTTCGCCAGCGCTACGGGCGGAAGCCTGAATTACCTTGCGACAACCGCGACGCCAGGTAACGGCGCCACTCCGCCTGGGGTCGGGGTAGGTGGTGACGTGAACCTTTGGGGGTCGGCCGGCCAGGCAGGTATACAAAATCAGGGTGGTATGGGGGGCGCCCCGCCGTTTGGCGGGGGGCAGAACAGTGGGACAGCCGGAAATCCAGGTTGGTCGCCAGGCGGAGGCGCCGCTGGCGCTGGCACGGGTGCAACAAGCAACACCTCGTTCAACGGTGCAGCCGGAGGTGGTGGCTTGGTCGTTGTGCGCTGGTAGATACCAGATCTATTTGTCAACTAGGGGTAGCCTGACCAGATCGACAGGCAGATGCCAATAGGCCAAGCATCGACATTATCACCTACAACTGAACGATCCGTTGTTAGGATGACATTTCCGACGAATTCAGACACCCACTAATCTACGTAAGCACTGGATATTGTATGTCGTCTACAGTAAATCATGTCTGGAAACCAAGTAGTGCCCGCCTGGTGACCGTAGACTCCTTTATCCCAGTTCCCCGCGGTGCGACAGCCGTAGCTCCACCACCACTTAATTGGCCGACGAAAGATCCTGGCGACGTTCTGGACTATATCCTGGATATCGGGCCAGCTATCATAGGGAATGATGGCGACGGGATCTGCGCCTTAGCAGTGAGCACATCTCCTTCAAATCCAGGGGATCTCATACTGCAGAGTGCAACGGCGGACGGAAGCCGAATCATAATATGGCTGTCTGAAGGGCAGGCAGGCACCATCTATACCATTACGTTTTCTATTAAGACAATCAACGGGCGGTCGCTTCAACGAAGTGTCTTGCTGCCCGTGGTCCTCCTGTCCGTCCCCGCCGTTCCTTCTAACGCATTGCTGACGACGACCGGCGTCGTGCTTACTGACCAGGATGGAAACCCAGTCCTGTTGAGTAGTTAATGCTGTAATTATCGAGTTGTTTCTGAAAGTGCCGCGCTCGTTATTAAGATCAGGCCCCACCAGATATCATGGGGACCGGAGAATGAGTATCTATGCCCACAATTGACGGCCTTGCTCCAGCAACCTCGGCTTCTGATGGCGACGAGTTTATCGTCAGCCAAGCGGGGATTGCACGGAAACTCACGCGCGCTCAGGTATTGAATGGTGTTCAAACCCAACTAGCCATACAAGCGGGTTCACTGCTTGGTAGAGTCGCTTTAGGTATTGGTGCGCCGGAAGTCATTACTGTTGGGCAAAACCTGAGTTTCGATGGGGCGACTTTATCGGCGACTGCCACACCGTTTGTGATCGCCGATCTCCCATCTGGTACGGTGCCGGCAAGCAGCGATCTGATCCCCATTTCGCAAGCGGGTACTAGCGTTGCTGTTACCTATGAGCAGATGCTGAGCGGCATCTCTGGTGTCACGAACGTTGATGTATCCCGAACGCTCGTTACGCCGACCGGACAGACGGTAGGTCGAACGCTTGCCCAACTGACGGCAAGTATGCTCCCTATTTCCGGCGGCACTCTGACGGGTGGGCTGTCGCTCGCGGGCGCCCCGATCGTATCGGCGCAAGCGGCCAACAAAGCCTACGTCGACCAGCAAGTTTCCACCGCATTGCTGCTTGCTGGGGGATCGCTGTACGGAATACTGGCGCTCGCCACAGCGCCACAAAATCCAATGGATGCTGTGACGAAGGCATACGTGGATGCTCTCTCGGCGGGCGTGCTATCAACCAACGGTGGTTCGCTCTCTGGAAGTCTGCTGTTGAATGGGGATCCTACATCCTCCCTGCAGGCATCGACGAAGCAATATGCAGATACCAAATTGGCCCGCGGGGGCGACACCCTGAACGGGCTTCTGACACTTGCGGCCGACCCGGTCTCAGCGCTACAGGCTGCTACCAAGAATTACGTTGATGTTCAGGCTTCTAGCTTGCTTGCTTCGTCCGGCGGCACGTTGACCGGCAGTCTGTTCCTAGCGTCTGACCCGACCTATAGTGCCCAAGCATCGACAAAGCAGTATGTCGATCAGCGGGTCTTGCGGGCGGGTGATACACTGGTTGGCGCGTTGATCCTGGCAGCCGACCCCGTTCTTCCGTTACAGGCGGCGTCGAAGAATTACGTCGATACGCAGTTCGCAGGTTCTATACCGCGATCTGGATCGTCGATGAGCGGCACACTGCTACTAGCTTCAGATCCTGCGATCCCGTTGCAGGCCAGCACAAAGCAGTATGTCGACCTACGCGTCATGCGTAATGGCGATACCTTGACCGGTGCGCTTTATCTTGCTGCAAATCCGACCGCTCCGCTCCACGCTGCCACGAAGCAGTATATTGATGGCCAAATTTTAACCGCCGTTCCATTCGCGGGAGGCTCATTCACCGGTCCGATACTTTTGGCGGGCGATCCTTCGGTGGCGGTCCAGGCTGCAACCAAGCAATATGCTGATACGAAGCTGTCGCGTAGCGGCGATTCGCTCAGCGGAGCCCTGCTCCTAGCAGCCGATCCAGTCGTTGCGGCCCAGGCCGCCACAAAAAATTACGTCGATACGCAGGTCGTCAGTTCATTACCGAAAAGCGGCGGCAGCCTGACGGGCTCACTTAGCCTAAATGCTGACCCGAGCACGCCCGTGCAGGCCTCGACCAAGCACTACGTCGACGTGCAGGTTGGCACGGCGCTGTCTATCGCGGGAGGCTCATTGACCGGGCTGCTTTCCCTAGCCGCCGATCCCGCCGCCCCTTTTCATGGTGCAACCAAGCAATACGTCGATGGCCAAGTCGGCACTACGTTGGCTCGATCAGGCGGGACCCTGACCGGCACACTCACGCTGGCTGCAGCGCCGACAACGGCATTCCAGGCTGCAACAAAATCCTATGTTGATGCGAATCCGAACTCCGCGGGCGTCATCAACGTGGCGCTACCGCCCTACGGGGCGAAGATGGATGGCGTAACCGACGATACGGCTGCGTTTAAAGGCGCTTATCAAGCCGCCGCCACCGGAGCCGCGATTTACGTGCCGAATGGCAAGACGGTCCTACAGCAACCGGGAACATGGGGCGTTGCGCTTACCAAGCGGGTCAAGTGGATCGTTGACGGAACCCTACTGGCTGATGGGACGCCACTCGCCGCGGCGATTCCCACCGGAGGAGCGCCGGTAGCCTTTGTGTTGCCTGGGTTTGTCCTCGGGAACTCCCCATCCGGGGCAACAACCTCCCAGGGGGCATCGCAAACAACTGACTTTGCAGTCAACCAGTCATCATACATCGTAAATCATACCGGTGGCAGCAATGGCGCGGTGATTGCGAATGTCCGTGCTGACACAATAATATACAGCAGCCCCGGGAACTACGTTTGGGGCGGGCTTGACCGCCTGGTCTGGGTCGGCACACAGACCCCGACGGCCGCTACTCCGGCTCAGCACGTTGCCCGCTATGTCCAGACTCTGCGCCAGTCAGCGACGGTGGGCTCCAACGGTCAATTTCTACCGCAACCGCAGCTTTGGGCCGCCTGTATCGAGTACCAAGACACCACTGGACAGCCGTCGAGCGCCACGAATGCTTCGCTCACGGTAGAGATGGACTGGTTTGGCAATGGCCTTGATGATGCCAACAGCAGGGCGATCCAAAGCCTTGTCATAGGTCAGCACAACCTTTCGGGCCCACCGGTTGAGGTTGCTAACATCATCGGCGTCTATCTTAGCGCAGGATCCTCTGGCAGTGCGAAGACGGTCTTTGGGGTTGGCGTGCCCTTCTCGAAGGCTGTGCTCGATACGACATACGCGACCTCAATAAATGGCGCCCCAACTATAAAAATGTCGGCCGGTCAGGCGATTGCCTTTGAGAGCACCGCTAGTAACAGGCTATCATTTGATAGTCTAACCGGGACTTTACGATGGAACCAGGGAACGCTTTCTTATGCTGTCGGCAAAGGTATAACGGTCGGTTGGGTAAACACTTTTTCAGCTTCTTATACGCTTCCGAACTATATTTCCGGAAACATGATCTTTCTTTCCGGTGCGTCCGCCTACTCAATCACCTTACCGCAAGCAAGCACAGTAGCGGCGGGAACCGGGTTCACCTTTTCGGTGACCGGGGCGGGCGCTGTAAACATCGTGCCGGCCGGGTCCGATGGTATCGACTCCGGTCCGATTGTCCTTCATAAGAGCGACCGTTACCACATTGTATCCGATGGAAATTCCGTTTGGCACGAGGTATTCTGGACAAACGCAGTTTCGCCGCGATTCCTGGGCCCAATCGTGTTGCCCTCCTTTACTGTTTCAAATCTGCCAAGCGGTGTCGCGGGTGGGGCCAAAGCTTTCGCCCCGAACGGGCGAAAGCCGAGTGAGGCTGCGGGAGCGGGAACGGGAGTGGAGGTTTTCTTCGATGGTCAGCGCTGGATTTCTTCATGCAGCGGCCTCGCGGTTGCAGCTTAATGAGGCCGTCGATACCGCTCATTAGTAGGTCAAAATTCTAGATGCCGACAATATCCCAGTTACCGTCTGCCAACCCACTTTCGGCTACTGATCAGTTGCCCGTGAGCCAGGGGGGAACGGCACGAGCAACCTCAGTGGGTGCCCTTTTGGCTTCGGCGCAGCCTGCAATAATCATAAGCTCCCCATCCCTTGTTGGCAGAATAAGCTTGGGATCTGGCGGACCTGAGCAGGTGGATGTTGGGCCTGGTATAAGCTTTTCCGGCGGTACACTGGTTGCCGATGGTTTGGATCATGCAGCATTCCCAGCGATCTCCGATCTGCCGATCGCGTCCGATCTCGTGATTTCCAATCAGGGAAGCCCCATGCTTATGCAGGCTTCCCTTCTGCGAGGACTATTCTCCGCCGGACAGAATGTAAGCATCGATCCGAACGGGGTGATATCCACAACAACGAGCACGGTCGTTGGCGGCACCGTCGGACCCGCAGCCTCTATCGCTAAGCTAAACCTCGTGGCTGGATTGGCCGCTCAGGACCTGGTCGCTGTGAACCAGGCGGGCTCGAATTGCGCCATTTCCTATAGCGCCTTTCTAGACGGGATCACGATTGATCAGGCCTCACCCGCTGGACCTGCCAATGACACCGACGTCGTGTGGGCGGCACAGAACAGTAACGTGATGTCCAGTCAAAACTTCGGTGCCATCTGGCTTTGGATCACCAATAAGCTGTTGAGCTATAAAGTTCCAAATCTTGAGGTAACAGCAAACCTCGACTTGGATTTCAACGAACATAACAACCGGATTTTAATCTGTAGTCAACCGATCTCCATAGCAGCTGTCACCGGAAACATGGGCAGCGGATTCCAGTGTACGGTTATAAACGCCAGTACTGGAAACGTAACACTTGGATCGGCCTTCATAAGTTCCACCAACAGCCTCACCTTGTCACCTCTACAATCCGCTACGCTTTATTGTATTTCGTATTCGGCGGGCACTGTCGCGGTCGCGGCGATGCCAGGAGCCGCTCCAACCAGCGCCGCCGCCATCATCCCAGGTCAGGTAGATGGACTATTGGCCTCCGCGACCACCTCTACATCTGTCATGGTATCATGGCAGATGCCCACGACCGGCGGTACAGTGTCATCGTATATCGTGCAGTCGCGTCCGACGGGGACAACATCCTGGAGCGGCAGCACGCCCGTTGCGGGTTCGACGAGCTTCCAGATCACGGCTCTCCAACCGGCAACGAGCTACGATATTGTGGTGGAGGCTCAAAACTTGGCCGGCGTTGGTTCGGCTTCAGCGATATTGACCGTCATGACGTCTAGCACAGCGCAAACGGCCACACCGCCGCCACAGGTTAGCGGCCTGACAGTGGTCGCCACTTCAAGTAACTCCGTTCAACTCTCATGGTCCGCTCAGACCGGTAGTTCAGCGGCAACAGGTTTTACCATTCAGTATAGGATAACTGGATCGTCGAGTTGGACCTCGGCGGCTACTGCTGTAGCAGGAACTGGCAATACCGTGGAGTCGCTGCAAGCCTCCACAAGCTATGACTTCTCTGTTTTTGGAGTGAATGCGGCGGGCACAGGTCTGACATCTGCCACGGTCACCACAACAACGCTAGTTGCTTCGCAACCGGCCAGTGCAATCACGTGGAACCTTACGCCCAGCGGAAGCTATGCGCATGCGAGCGGATCGATTGGCTTAAACGCCCACGTGTCCCCCGCTAGCTCACCAATCCAGTTTGGCTTCTCGCTCTCGGCGACAACGCCTCCGTCTAGCTGGACTGGGGCTGTGCAAGTCAATACGGATCTTTGGGGCGCCTATTTGCCGACGCCGGCCACGGCAGGCACCTGGTATACTTGGGCTGAAGGGCTTGATGGCAGCGCGGCCACGGTCAGTCCAGGTTCCTTTATGGTTCAGTAGCATCATGAGATTCTGCATCCGATGTTCCTGCCGGACCAAAGTTGGAGCTTCGTCTAAATCTAAAAGAACATGCGTATTGTAGAAATCCCCACAACAAGGACAAGACCGGCAGCCTAAAGCCGAGGTATGATCAGAGCGTGCTTGGTCTATATCGGCTCAGTAATCCTGATATACCGTCAGCCTCTGAATCTAAAATTTAACGCGCGTCTGCACGATCTATCGCCGATAGGGGAGAGGCAGGAGCGTTCGAATTGGCAGCTTGATCAGAACGTCGATCTCCTTAATGATGACCGTTGCGTCGGGAGCATGATCCAGGATCATCTCCCGGCACGCGCCGCAGGGTGGAACCACGGCCAACTCGCGGTTTTCTTCCTCTGGTTTAGGATGCCTGACGGCAACCGCTGTCTTAATCGTTCCGTCTCCATCTAATATTGCCCGGCCGAAGGCGACCGCCTCCGCGCAAATGGAAAGCCGTCCAACGGTCGTTCCGATGTGCAGTCCAGTCCAAATTCGGTCGTCAGCCGACCGTATCGCAGCCGCCACCATGTGCCAGAACGGCCGGTAGTGAGTTTCCAATACCCGGTTTGCTGCTGCAATCAGTTCGTGATCATACCCAGTCAGCGCGACATCTGGCAGTGCTAGGTTATTGAGCCGCCTCGGCGTCCTCGGTTTCATCGACGGTCGTCAGCATCGTGTTCGCGATGACACCGGATTGCTCCCGTACCTTTGCCTCGATGGCGTCCGCCAAAGGTCGATGATCACGGAGGAACTGCTTGGCATTTTCCCGTCCTTGTCCGATGCGCTGACTGTCATAGCTGAACCACGCGCCCGATTTTTCCACAACGGCAGCCTTGACACCAAGATCGAGCAATTCTCCCACCTTGCTGATACCTTCACCGTACATGATATCGAATTCAACCTGCCGGAACGGCGGAGCCAGCTTGTTTTTTACCACCTTGACGCGGGTCTGATTGCCCACGACCTCCTCACGCTCCTTGATCTGCCCGATCCGACGGATTTCCAGCCGGACAGATGCATAGAACTTAAGTGCGTTGCCACCGGTCGTGGTCTCTGGGTTGCCGAACATCACGCCGATCTTCATTCGGATCTGGTTTAGGAAAATCAGCATGCAGTTGCTGCGGCTGACGCTGCCCGTGATTTTGCGAAGCGCTTGGCTCATAAGCCTGGCGTGCAGGCCCATGTGACTGTCGCCCATTTCGCCTTCCAATTCAGCCCGAGGCACCAGCGCGGCGACACTGTCTACAACCAGAACGTCAACCGCGCCCGAACGCACCAAGGTATCGGCAATTTCCAATCCCTGCTCGCCGGCGTCCGGCTGGCTGATCAATAGATTATCGACATCCACGCCCAGTTTCCGAGCATATGTCGGATCCAGTGCGTGTTCGGCATCGATGAATGCACAGGTGCCACCGCGGCGCTGTGCTTCAGCGATCGCGTGAAGAGCCAAGGTCGTCTTACCAGAGCTTTCCGGACCATAGATCTCGACGATGCGGCCACGCGGCAGGCCGCCTATGCCGAGTGCCAAATCAAGACCCAGTGATCCGGAAGGGATCACCTCAATCTGCTCATCCCCAGCCCGAGCTCCCATACGCATGATCGAGCCTTTGCCAAAAGCTCGTTCGATCTGCGCCATCGCGGCATCGAGCGCCTTATTCTTTTCCATTTCGTATATACCTCATTTCGATCATCAGCGCCACAGTAGCCGATTTACGCGCGGTCTATGCTTTTTTGCAACCTATACGAGCACAGCTCTTTAATTTTATGTTCTCGAGCTTGTAGTCGAACTACCGTGCTTGATATGTTCTTTCTTAAGTCAGGGGCAAGGACCTTTCAATGGGTGTTCCGTCGCCCCATGGTGCACCGGTTGATCAGTCGTTCGGATGGGGAGAGGACAATCTCTGCGATAGATAATGCCGCCGTCGAGCGATTCGAGAAAAGCATAACTGGGTCTCAGACCTGTTCACCGATCTCCATTCGGAAGATCTGAAAAAGCCAGCCTGCTACGTCCTACCGGCCTCTGAAGATCCTACGGCCGAGCAGCGGTTTGCTTCAAGATGCAGATAACCTTTGAAGCTGCCGAAGGCACGTCTCGACGACGACGCTGGTTACGGAGGGACCGGCCATTCAACTGCCGCCGCCTAGCGAGTGTGCAGCAGGGTCCCCGTCATCTTCGACCAGGACCGTTCGATAGCTTCCGGAACCCAATGAAGCACCCGAGGCCAGCCTCGCTAGGAGATAGCTTTTTCACGGCTACGCAGGCGCCAGACATACGCGATTATCTCGGCAACGGCCTTATAGTATTCAGCCGGAATTTCCGTGTCCAGATCGAGTCTATAAAGTGCCCGCGCGAGCTGCGGATTGGCGACGATAGGAACGCCCGCGGCTTGCGCAACCTCACGAATCCGACCGGCAACAGAATCAGATCCTTTCGCCACGATGCGCGGCGCAGGATTGTTCGTTCGGTCATACGCAAGTGCAATCGCGTAGTGCGTAGGATTGGTAATTACCACGGTGGCCGCCGGGACCTTAGCCATCATGCGCCTGCGCGCTCGGATCATTCGAATCCGACGTATCCTCGCCTTTATGTGCGGGTTCCCTTCTGTATCCTTTAGTTCGTCGCGAATACTCTGCTTACTCATGCGCAGATCTCGGGCATGCCGGAACCGCACCCACATCAGGTCGGCAGCCGCCACGACCCCCTGTGTGCATAAGCTGGCCACGAATAGATGGAAGACGGGTCGTGCAATCGCTTGTAAGAGATTACGTGGGTCTTGCCATGGCAAGCGCATCACGCGGATGTAGTCGTTCCGCGTTGCGATCCACATAGTTACCGCCAACAATCCCAACTTAACTAGGGATTTTGCTATTTCTACGATGCCGCTGAGACCAAATAAGCGCTTCAACCCAGCTGCGGCGCTTACCCGTGAAAGCTTTGGCTGAAGAGCGTTCAGGCTCAGTAAAAAATTTGTCTGCAGCAGCACTGCAACACTACCGGCAAAGACAGCAGCTCCTAGTAGCGGTACTATGGTAAGCAAAGTCGCGGCCGAGGTCATGCGAAACTGGCTCGCGCGGAGCATGTATCCATCCCCGGCGTGGGAGAGGAACGCAACTAGACTTGGCACCAATTGCTGCACCAACGTCGGGGATTTGTAGATCAACACCGCTGCGACGACTGCCAGGCTGGCAAAGGTTGCTACCTCCCGTGATACTGGAACCTGTCCTTCATCGCGGGCCTGATCCAGGTGTCTCTGAGTCGCCGCTTCTGTCCGGTCATCGCCGGATGCGTCACCTTCCGCCATTCATCAACCGGCGCCCGGCAGCGCCATATAAAAAGCCCGCGCACCATCTTGCCAGGCGAGGATCATTGCGCTTGCGCAGGCAGCCAAGAAGAAAAGGCCCGCCATTATCTGCCCGGGCATCGACACGAAATAAATCTGCATCCGCGACACCAGGCGCGCGACCAAACCCATGGTAATGTTCCAGGCTATTCCAATCACCACGAACGGCGAGGCAAGCTGGAGCGCCAAGCCAAACCCTGCACCAACAGCGTTAACGGCGAGTTCGGTGCTGTCTGCAGCCGGTAGCATATGTCCCGGCGGGATAAGGTGAAACAGACCGTTGAGTGCGGTTAGTGGCACCTCATACAGCCCGGAAACCAACAAGACAACCGGCGCGCCCATTTCAAAAAGTTTCCCCAAAGCATTAGACTGCGCGCCAAGTTCCGGATCGGGCTGCAGCACGCTGGATAGTCCTATCAAATAGCCGATGAATTGCGCTCCGATCGGCAGGGCCAGGACGATCATCCGGGCTATCCAGCCGAACCAGAGCCCCGTAACGACCTCGCCCGCGATGATCAGCCCCATGCTCAAGCCGGCCGCTGGCACTGGCGGCATCAATGGCTGAAGCTCTGGCACCAAGAGAATGGTGATGCTCAAAGCTAAACCCACCCTCACAACGGCAGGCGCCACTGCCTCGCCAAGACCCGGCAGCAAGGCCATCGCAGCTCCGACCCGCGCTAGCACGACCATGAAGGCTGGAGCCCAATCGATCAGAGTGGCTAGAGTAGAGCTCAAGATCCACCGATAGCGACAATCCTATCGAAAATCTGATGCGAAAACCCTGACAAGGTTGCCGCCATGAATGGACCCAGCATCATAAGGGCGAGGCCGATCGCGACGATCTTCGGCAGAAACGCCAACGTTGCCTCGTTAATTTGGGTAATGGCCTGGGCGAATGACACCAGGAGTCCGATGACGAGGGCTACACCGAGTATTGGGAAGCTCAGCTTCATGGTTACAACCATGCAGTCGTGGATCAGCGCAGCGACCTCCAGCGCGCTCACGGCCTAGATCGGCATCTTCATGATATCTTGATACGCCTGCACGACACGGTCACGAATGGCCGTGGCGGTCTGCAAGGCGATTTGCGCATGCGAAAGCGCCGTCACCACGTCAGTGAGGTTACCGCTACCACTGATGGCTTTCATAGCCTGATCGTCAGCCGTGTGCCCGGTCTGTACAGCCTGATCGAGCGCCTGATTGATAGCTGCTCCAAAGCTATTTGGTGCCCCGACAGCATTCGTATCGCGGCCCGTGCGACCATAAGCCTCAGCTGCGGCTGACGGCGTGATCACGACTGTCGGTATCGTGGTCATTTCAGTAGGTCGATTGTCTTGTTGAGCATGCTGCGAGTAGCCTGCATGACCGATAGATTGGCGCTATAGGAACGTTCCGCCTCGCGCATGTCCATTATCTCGATAAAGCTGTTGACGTTGGGCAGCTTTACATATCCTTGTGCATTTGAAGCTGGGTTAGCGGGATCATAACGTAACGGCAGGTCGCTGCTGTCGACACCAACGTTCTTGACTTTGACCGTCTCCACGCCCGCAACCTTATCCATTGCTGTTTCGAATGTAATCGTCTTCCGTCGATAAGGATCTGCGCCGGGAGACGATCCTGTCGTGTCCTGATTAGCAATGTTCTCGGCGATTACTCGAAGACGTTTGGTCTGTGCGTCCATCCCTGTGGCGGACACGTTGAGCGTTTGGTTTAAATCTCCTGCCATCGCTAGCTCGATCGGCCGAGGGCCGTGTTGAACATATCCATGTACTTCTTCCAGATGGTCGTAACCATCGCCTGGTTGGTTTCAGTATCAGCGACTTTAGTCAGCTGCTGATCCAATGACACTGTGTTGCCATCCAGCGCCCGACCTTCAGGAGGACTGCTGATCAGCGAAGCCAGTCCTGTCGAAATCGTACCAGCCAGATGCGCTGGTTGAGTCCTTTGGGGCTCAATCGTCCCGCTGCCAGACAGCACGCTTTCAAACGATTTCACATCGCGAGCCTGAAATCCGGGCGTGTTGGCATTGGCAATATTCGATGCCAACACGCTTTGCCGCTGAGCGATCCACGCCAGCCGCTTTTCGGCCAGATCAAATAATCCAATCCGGGTAGGGTCCATGGACCCAACCTGGAGCAGAATGCTGAACAAAGAGTTAATGATTCTTGTTAACGACTTGTTTATCTGTTTATCCCCAAAACAGCACATGCGGATGGATGCAGCAGGTCGTCTCGGATCCCTTCGTCCCTCAGGGTCCAACCTTGGGGGGTTCGATTGCCGACGCAAGATTGTCCGGTGCTTATGCACCGCAGTTTAACGATGAAGCGTCTTTTTATTCGATCCTGCGACACACCTTCTGGCAAGCGGGTATCGATATGACCGGGCAGTCTGTTCTGCTTGCTGTCGGCGCTTTGCTGGGCGTTATGGCCATGATAGCGGTAACAGCGAGGTTCCTGCGGTTCGGCCGCTGGGGAGGACAGCGCGGTGCGGGGCGAACACTGGCGTTACAGGAGTCCATTGCCCTGGACCCGCGACGCCGTGTCCATCTCGTCAAGTGTGGCCAACGCCAAGTCGTGCTGCTAACCGGCGGAGGGCAAGATCTTGTGATTGGCTGGGTGCAGGATCAATGAGGTTCGTCGCTTGGGCCTTATTAGCTGTCCTGTTCATGATCCCCGCCGTCGGCCATGGCCAGTCGGTCAACATCGACCTGGGTGCGGCTGGCCAGGCCGGCGCGACCGCCCGGATCGTGCAGCTAACCGCCCTGGTTACGGTGCTGTCTCTGGCGCCGAGTCTGTTGGTCATGACCACCGCATTCACCCGTATAGTCATTGTCCTCTCGTTGCTGCGCAACGCGCTTAGCACGCAGGGAACGCCGCCGAACATCGTCCTGATAGGATTGGCCCTTTTCCTTTCATTCTTCGTGATGGAGCCGGCTATGAATAAAGCTTGGACCAACGGAATTCAGCCGATGACCGAAGGGCGCATCTCGGAAACCGAAGGGTTACGGCTGGCGACCCAACCTTTCCATGCGTTCATGGCCGACAACGTCCGGGACGAGGATCTTCGCTTCTTTCTAGATCTCGGACATTTACCACCCTCAGGGGACGCGGCATCCACGTCGTGGCGCGCACTAATTCCAGCGTTCATCGTCGGCGAGTTGCGCCGCGCATTTGAAATGGGATTCCTGCTTTTTCTGCCGTTTCTCATCATCGACATCGTTGTCGCTAGCGTGCTTATGAGTTTGGGCATGATGATGCTTCCGCCAAGTGCGGTGTCCTTGCCATTCAAGCTGATCTTTTTTGTTTTAATCGATGGTTGGCGTCTTGTGGCGGGCAGCCTGATTCAGAGCTTCGTCACCGGCGGTTCCTGAGAATAGCCATAACGAAATCGGGAAGCCGCTTGGTCGTCGGGTAGGGGGAATCGCCTAACTCTAGATATTCGGGCAGAATGCCTTCTTCAGATCTCTGCATTCCTTCCGGAGGACTACGCCACATGCTCGCACCGAAAGCCCCATCCTGGATGGCCGAGTTTCGCAAATTTATCATGCGGGGCAACGTGGTTGATCTGGCGGTCGGGATAATCATAGGAGCCGCGTTTACCGGCGTTGTCAGCAGCCTGGTCAAAGACGTCATTAATCCCGTAATCGGTCTGATGAGTGGTGGCGTCGATTTCTCAAATGTCTTTGTTCCACTCAACGGGCAGCATTACGCCAGCCTAGCCGATGCACAAAAGGCCGGTGCGGCTACGCTCAACGTCGGCCTTTTTATTAACGCGATCATACAGTTTCTGATCGTCAGCTTCGCGGTTTTCTGGATGGTTAAGGTATTAACCAAGCTGAATATACGGCATGACGCTGCTGCAATTGTAGAGCCGACAAAGTCTGAACTCTTACTTGGTGAAATTCGGGATTTGCTTAAGACGCGCTCTCAAACGGACAGGGCGGCGTAAGCCACCCTGCAAAAACGACGCTAATGCACTGAAAGCGGCATCATTTCATGCTGCACTACAGCCGCAACGGCAACATCTCGATCTCCGGTAACGGCCATTGGAGTGCCATCTGCTGCGTGGATGGCGAATCCTTGGACGCCATCCACTATGACCGGCTTCAGGTAGGCGATGTGAGAGACCCCTAAGGACGCAAGCTGTTGTTCCGTTAGGTGCCGCACGTCAATCCCAATCATTCCGTGATCAGAGGATTCCGATACGTCTGGGTGGTTATCCGAGTTCATGTTCATGGTTTGCTACTCCTTCTATCCAGCGGCCTTGTATAAGCACCGTGCGAACGACGTAGGCCCTACAGTGATCCAGCACCTACGTATCACCATTACTACTCATCATTGACCCATACTTCGCTACATTCTCACGTCCAGATCCGTTCGGGCGAAGGACGGTTGGCGCGGTATTTCGCGTGATTGGAATAGTCTTCACACGTACCTCAGGCTGAGGCTTTGCTAAATCGATATGTAGAAGGCCGTTATCCAACCAAGCTCCTTTGACTTCAATTCCTTCAGCCAATACGAACGAGCGCTGAAACTGACGCGCCGCGATCCCCCTATGCAAGAAGATTCGCCCTTCGCTATCGTCGGCCTGCCGCCCCCTGATCACCAGCTGATTATCTTCCTGTGTGATCTGCAGATCATCCATCGTAAATCCCGCGACGGCGAGTGAGATCCTGAGTCCGGTCGGGCTGACCTGCTCGATATTATAGGGTGGATACCCGTCGGAAGATGTCTTCGACGCACGTTCGAGCATCTGCTCCAGGTGATCGAAGCCGAGAAAAAGCGGCGAGGTGAACATTCTGCTCGTCACGGCCCCCTCCTATGAGCGAAGCGACTAACAGGACCCTGTCGAGGCATCCTGAACACGGTGTATTTTGGAGGCCGCCCCCAAACTTGCAAGGGGCTCCACGACCGCCCTCGAGCCACCCTCATGCGTGATGTTGATTGGTGCCAACCGCGCAGCTAAATGCAGCAGCACATGAGCGCCAAAACCATCTCAACTTCTATCGACCCGCTATCGATCCTGATCGCTCCCAATCAGGTATTGAAAACCCGTGCTCGCCCTATCAAGCCGGCTGATGCGGATTTGGTGCACGAACTGATCCCGCGGATGCTGGCCGCCATGTATAGTGCACCCGGCATCGGCTTGGCGGCGCCGCAAGTTAATCAAAGTCTGCGCCTTGTCGTGATCGACCTTGTGCCGAACGACGAGAGGCAGCCACATAGTCTGATCAATCCCGAGGTCATCGCAAAGAGTGAAGAACTTTCCACCCGAGAAGAAGGGTGCCTGTCACTTCCCGGTCAATATGCGGACATAACGCGCCCCGCTCGAGTGAAGGTTCGGTATCTCGACGAGGCAGGTGCGCGGCGTGAGATGGTGGCCGATGGTTTGTTGGCTGCCTGTTTGCAGCACGAGATCGATCACCTGGACGGGGTTCTGTTCGTCGATCATCTTTCACCTTTGAAGCGAAACATGATTATGCGGCGCCTTGCCAAAGAGCAGCGTCAAAAATCAGACAAGCGCACGGCTTAACGTCGTGCGCGTGGCCTTCATGGGAAGTCCCGAATTCGCCGTTCCTGCCCTACGGGCGCTCTATAATGCTGGCCATGACATCGTAGTTGTCTACTGCCAGCCAGCTCGCCCAGCCGGTAGAGGTCAGGTGGTCCGCCGATGTCCGGTTCATGTTGCGGCGGACAGCCTGAGTTTGCCCGTTCGAACCCCAGCCCGCCTCCGTGGCTCTTCCATCGAGCAGGAAGAATTTCGTCACCTCCATCTCGATGCCGCACTCGTCGCTGCATACGGCCTGATCTTGCCGCAGTCGATGTTGGACGCGCCAAAGCTCGGCTGTATCAACATCCACGCCAGCCTGCTGCCACGATGGCGGGGCGCGGCACCGATTCAGGCGGCCTTACTTTCGGGGGATGCCGAGACCGGCATTACCATCATGCAGATGGAAGCTGGGCTTGATGCCGGTCCTGTTTTGCTGGCGCAAAGTATTCCGATCAAAGCGGACGCTACGGCCGCGAACCTTCATAACGATCTAGCGCTGATAGGTGCCGATCTGATGCTGGAAGCACTCATTCGTCAACCGCGGCCCGTCCCGCAGTCGGATCTTGGCGTGACATATGCGCCGAAGCTTACGCGCCAAGATGGGTGGATCGAGTGGGGCCGATCTGCGGAGGGTATCGAGCGTCAGATCCGAGCGCTCAATCCGTGGCCTGGTACATTCACCACCCTCGCAGGAACAGCGCTTAAAGTCTTGGCAGCGAAGTGTACCGATGGCCGAGATGTCGCCGGAACCGTCCTCGACGCTGCATTGACCGTAGCATGTGGTCACAATGCCATCAGGCTGACCAAAGTTCAGCTTCCCGGACGTGGCGCGCTCGAAGCCGATGCCTTCCTCCGCGGCCACCCTGTGATGCCAGGCACGGTCCTCGGGCAGTGATGCGTTGGGCGCTTCTACTGGAGTATGATGGCACCGGTTTCGTCGGCTGGCAGCGTCAACTAAACGGGCTTTCGGTCCAGCAAGTGCTCGAGCAAGCCGCCTCTCGACTGAATGCCGGCCGATTGGTGGCCAGCACGGTGGCGGGTCGAACCGATGCCGGCGTCCACGCTGAAGGGCAGGTCGCGCATGTCGATCTTTCGGGCAACCACAGTGCCAACGCGATCCGGGATGCCCTCAACTTTCACATGAAGCCACAGCCTGTCGTTGTGCTGAGCGCAGCGCCCGTGCCAGATCAATGGAACGCGCGCTTCTCTGCCAATCTTCGGGTGTACAGGTTTCGTATCCTCAATCGCCGCAGCCGACCGGCACTATTGGCGGGGCGGGTGTGGCACGTCTCGTCGCATCTCGACGCCTTCGCGATGCACGCTGCAGGCCAAAGCCTGCTCGGCCGCCACGACTTCAGCTCGTTCCGCGCCGCCTCCTGCCAGGCCAAATCACCTGTCCGAACGCTACGTCGCCTTGATGTCACACGGCATAACGACATCGTCGAAATCGTGGCGGAAGCTCGTAGCTTCTTGCACCATCAGGTCCGCAACCTCGTCGGAACCCTTAAACTTGTCGGAGAGGGCCGGTGGACCGCCGATCGTGTCACCGAGGTATTGCACGCCCGCGATCGCTCAGCGGCCGGCCCCACCGCTCCGTCCAGTGGACTGACCCTGACCAGCGTCGAGTATCCGGAAGATCCGTTCAGAACTCAGGGATTGATCAACATGGCCATCGACGCAAGGATGATCCCGATCGACTGATCGAGCAGCACCAACAAAGCGGCCGCCAAAGGGCCAACTCCGAACACCAAACGTGTCGCGTACCACTCCAGCCAGAGCGCCCAGCCGACGGTGATCAACACACAAGCCTGATCGACAATCGCTGGGGCGCCAAGAAGGCCAGGCACGCCGCCGATAATCACGAGGGCGCCCTCGATGACGTTGCACCAATTCCACACCGCGATGAAGCGCCCCCACCGCTCTGCCCGGCCGATCATTGGCGCCAGCCGATGGGTGATTTCGACGAACACAAGCCAACCAAGCACGAAGATGATTACCTCGCGCCCGACGAGGTGCACTGCGGCGGAGGGGACCCCGCCATCCGCCCAGGACATCAGCAAGCGGCAGATCACCAACGGCACACATAGAGCTATCGACCAAAAGCTGCGGACGATTGTCTTCCGGTCGCCGGGCACCAGCACCACGCCATCCACTCGACCGTGCGCCAGTTGCAGTGCTGCATGAAGCCCCAGGCCAACCGTCGATACAGAACTCATCCGAAGTCGCTGGCCAATACGCGCGGACCCATAACGGCCACCGCTGTTCCAAGATTAACCACGAAGACCAACAACACAGCTCGAAAACCCGTCAAAGCCAAAGCGTTGCGAGCCAGGAACCAGTGCAGCCAGAGGCCGTAGAAACCCAGGCAGCTCAGCAAGACCAGACTGGCAGCTGTTTCACTCATGCCCGCACCGATCGCCACGCTTAGCGGCAGCATGACGAGGCAGGCCAGGACCGGCAGGATCCACTCACACCAATTAAATGCAGTGGCAAATCGTCCCCATGAATCCGCCCGTTTCCAGATGCGCGCCAGTTCATATGAGACAACCGCCGGAGTGAGCAGGGCGCAAAGTGTCATTGCCAAGCCCGTCAGCGCTCGTCGCGGCCCCTCGCTGAACATTGCCAATATCGCGCCGACCAAGGGAAAGGCGATTAGAGGTGCCAGGCTCGACAGGAACGCCTGCGGCGTTGAACCGAAGCAACCAATACCGTCGGATCGGCCCCGCGCGATACGCAGTATGCCGATCATAATGCTTTTCCGTGGGATCACGCCCTCACTCATACCAGAAAAGCCGCGATGATATCCTGGTAGATAACCGCCAGATCTCGCAATTCCGCCACCGGCACCCGCTCGTCGGTTTGATGCATCGTCGCGCCCACCAACCCGAATTCAGCGACAGGGCAATAGTTTGCGATAAAGCGCGCGTCTGAGGTGCCGCCGCCGGTATCAAGCTTCGGCTCGATTCCACTTGCCCGTTTAATCGCACACCGAAGAATGTCGACCTGAGGACTTGGCTCGGTCAGGAACGACTCGCCACTGATCGAAGCATCCAGATTATACCGTTCTGCGTAACGGTCCAAGGTTGCCCGCACCCATGCGGTCAACGACGCACCGCTGTGCGCCTCGTTAAACCGGATGTTCAACACAGCCGTGGCCGAGGCCGGTATGACGTTCATTGCGCCATTTCCGACGTCAATCGTGGTGACCTGCAAAGTCGAAGGCTCAAACCACGCCGTACCGGCGTCAATCGGTGACGATGTCAGCGCACCCAGCGCCAGGACCAGCCGATGAACCGGATTGTCCGCACGATGCGGGTAGGCAACATGGCCTTGTGTGCCGTGCACCTTGATCCTCATGTTGACACTGCCGCGCCGGCCGATCTTCACCATGTCGCCCAGGCTGACCGGACAGGTCGGCTCCCCCACGAGGCAGAAATCCGGCACCTGTCCATTCGTCTGCATCCACTCCAGCACCTTCACAGTGCCATCAACCGCGGCGCCCTCCTCGTCACCGGTGATGAGGAAGCTAATAGATCCTCCAGGGACCCGAGTGTGCAGATATTGCGCCACCCCAGCGATGAAAGCTGCGATAGCACCCTTCATGTCGCATGCACCACGACCGTAGAGCATGCCGTCGCGTACCTCTCCGCCAAACGGATCGAACCGCCATTTTTCTGAACCCACAGGCACTACGTCAGTGTGGCCGGCAAAACAGAGATGAGGCCCCTCCGCGCCCAAACGCGCAAAGATGTTGTCGATCTCGCCGAACCTCAGCCGCTGGACAGCGAACCCCAATCGGCTGAGGATGGCGGACACCACATCTTGCGCCCCCGCATCCATCGGTGTCACCGAGGCGCACCGGATCAGCGACTGAGCCAATGGCAGTGGGTCTGAAAGATCGGTCAATCCCGCAACAACTCATTGATAGAGGTCTTGGCCCTGGTCTGTGCATCGACCGTCTTAACGATCACGGCGCAATAGAGCGCTGGTCCGGGCGAGCCATCCGGCAGGCTCTTGCCGGGAAGAGTACCTGGCACAACCACTGAATACGATGGCACCCGTCCGACAAAGACTTCACCGGTCGCGCGATCAATGATTTTGGTCGATGCGCCGATGAACACACCCATCGACAACACACAGCCCCGCTCCAGTACAACACCTTCTGCCACCTCGGAGCGAGCGCCGACGAAGCAATCATCCTCGATAATCACTGGATTGGCCTGCAAAGGCTCCAACACGCCACCGATCCCGACGCCACCCGACAGGTGACAGTTGGCGCCGATCTGGGCACAGCTTCCGACCGTCGCCCAGGTATCCACCATTGTGTTGCGTCCGACCCACGCGCCCACGTTGACGAAACTTGGCATCAACACAGCGCCCGGAGCAATGAATGCCGAGCGGCGAACCACAGCGCCAGGTACGGCACGAAAACCTGCTTCGCGGAAACGATTTTCACCCCAGTCGGAAAACTTCATCGGCACCTTGTCCCAAACCGGTGCGCCTCCGGGTCCTTCCATCATCGTCGAATCGGTAAGGCGGAACGACATGAGCACCGCTTTCTTCAGCCACTGATTGACCTGCCAGCCGGTGTTACCTTTCTCGGCCACCCGCACCTGTCCTGTGTCCAGCGCATCAAGCGCGGCCTCCACCGCATCGCGCGCTTCACCCATCGTCGATGGTGTCAAGGTCTCGCGACACTCCCAGAGAGACTCGATCGGTTGCTGCAGGCTGTGCCGAGACATCACGTAGCGGTTCCCCAGTTCAAACCGGCCGGACGATGCGTTCGGTACCCGATCCTGTCAACGCGCCATAAGGCATCGGGCTAGTGTTTGCGCCTGGTCGATGCTGTTCCTCGGTTTAGCGCCGCCGGTCTCCCACTTTCCAATTTCATCTCAGCTTCTCCGGTTCGCGTCACCGGCACTTAAGCATGAGGAAATTCACAGCATCGATGCCTTGAGCATGCGGCACAGCCGGCGTTGCAAAACAACGTTCCTATCAGCTTTTTCGTTCGCGATTTGCCGGCATCGCGCTAGAACCAGCCCAAGATCATCCGGAGCATGCAATGGCACTCGGCCGTGAATTGAAGCGACGCGGCAGACTGATGATAGCGCCCGCGATCTTCCTGGCTATTACCGGCTATTTCGGCTGGAACGCCACGCAGGGAGATCACGGGCTTGTTGCATACTCACAGCGCGAGGAGCTTCTACATCAGGTTCTCTCGGATGAGGCCGCTGCCAAAGCGGAGCGAGACGCGTTGGAAATCCGCGTGTCGGGTTTGCGTGCGCGACACCTCGACCCCGATACTTTGGATGAGCGCTCTCGCGTCATGCTCAATCTGGCAGAGCCAGATGAGGTGATCGTGAAGCTGGGTCCGAAGGACAAGCTTTATTAGAGCTATTAACCTTTACCCGTCAGACGCAAGCTTCCGCCGCGGCCGATGGCCTGCTTCGCGGCTTCCCGCCATTATCGGCCTCTCGGTCGCGTAGAAGACCCGGCATGCGGACCGGCGAAGTGTTGATCCATCAGATCAGCGGTTCATCATCACCGGCAGGGTCGAGTTTTCCAACACATGCCGGGTCACCCCGCCCAGGATGAGCTGCCGCAACCGGGAGTGCGAATACGCTCCCATCGACAACAGATCGCAGCCGAAGTTAGCGGCTGCACCCAGTAAGCCAGCCCCGACTGATCCGCCCGCCGAACGGAATGTAACGATCTCGGCACGTACTTCGTGCATTGCGAGATAAGCCGCGAGGTCGGGGGCACCCGGCCCGCGTCTCTGATAGCCGTCGGCGGAAAGGATCGCCACACCTTCAGCCCGCTGCATCCACGGCATCGCCGCCAAAACTGATGATGCCGACTCAGCCGTACCATTCCACGCGATACAGACGCGCGTGCCAATCTTGTTCGGCGCAACCTGAGGCGAAATCAACACCGGCCGCCCGGAATCAAATAGCACCGCGTGCAATGCATCGGACGACGAGACATCCTCCCCTGAGTCCGGATGCGGCACCACGGTCAGGTCGGCGAGCCGAGCCTGCTGAGCCACGATATCCTCCTCCCGACCGGTCACCGCCGCGAAGCTGGCGGTCGCGTGATCTGAGCCCGGATGGGCTTCCTGGACGACAATGTCATGGCGACCCACGAAACGCTCGAACATCGAGCGGACAGCATGCGCGCGATCGTTGCTCTCCTTTTCGGTTGCCGACATCATCTCCTCGATCATCGCGCCAGACAGGCCCTCGCCGGCCAGCGGCGCGACGTCCCGGCTGTCGACGCGGACATGTAAAGCAGTGACATGGGCATTCCACTGGCGCGCGACCGTCAAGGCGGTCGCCAGTGCGGCCTCGCCAGCCGCGGTTCCCGTCAGGGGCAGCAGTAGCTTGCGTATCTCCATCATCAGCTCCTTCACTGTGGTCTTGCGCCAGAAGCAATGCAGATTTGCGTTTGCAGCGCAAGTACGTTTGCCATTGCCAACGTAAGGTCAGGGAAAAAGTTTGCTTTGTATCCAGTCGCCTCTCGATGATCTGCTGTACACTGTCCGATCGTGTAGCCGATAAGGCATGTCCTGCCAGAACTCGAAGCGCCCGGCTAGAACCCGATACCCGGACCAATACCCGGGTCGGGGAACATCCGCTGGGAAGCGCCGCTCCATCTCGGCCAGCCGCTGTTCCAGGACAGCGCGCTCCTGCAGCGGTCGGGACTGCTGAGATGCCCAGGCACCCAGGCGGGAAATCCGCGCCCGGGATGCAAAGTAGGCATCCGCCTCTGCATCTGTGACAGACTCGATCGTGCCCTCGACACGGATCTGCCGCCGCAGCGACTTCCAGTAAAACAACAGTGCCACATTCGGATTGACCGCAAGCTCCTCGGCCTTGCGGCTTTCCTTGTTGGTATAGAAAACGAAGCCACGCTCATCGATGCCTCTGAGCAGGACGGTCCGCAGCGATGGGTGACCATCAGGCGTGCTTGTCGCCACGATCATCGCGTTCGGATCATTCACCTCCGACGCTTCGGCTTCCGCCATCCAGGCATTGAACTGGCTAAAGGGTGAGGTTGCCAGAGTTTTCCCATCCGCCATAAGGCATAATCCTAACAAAATGAAACAACGGAGCGGCGATAAAAGCAGTTCTCCATCTTCCGGCAAGCCTCCATTCAAGCGCGGATTGTCAAGCACGGTCACCCCTTGCAAATTGCAGAACCGCGGGTGAACACCACCTAACTAAGGTCTGACTGCGTTCGGAGACAGCCATGAAAGAGACGCTGCACCACGACCCTCATGCGGAGATCCGGGAGGAAGTGCGCAAGCTGTGCAGCCACTTCCCCGGCGAGTATTGGCGCAAGCTGGATCAGGAACGCGGCTACCCGACAGAGTTCGTGCGTGCCTTGACCGAAGGCGGCTACCTCGGCGCCCTGATCCCTGAGGACTACGGGGGTGCCGGCCTGCCGCTTTCGGCGGCTGCGGCGATCCTGGAAACAGTTCAGGCGGAGGGATGCAACGGGGCAGCCTGCCACGCGCAGATGTACATCATGGGAACCATCCTGCGTCATGGGACCGACGAACAAAAGAAGACTTATTTGCCAAAAATTGCCACAGGCGACCTTCGCCTTCAGGCTTTTGGCGTCACGGAACCGACAAGCGGGACCGACACCACCTCGTTGCGGACCTTCGCCCAACGGAATGGCGACCATTACGTCGTCAACGGTCAAAAAGTCTGGACCAGCCGGGCGGAGCATTCCGACCTGATGCTGCTACTGGCGCGGACGACCGCGAAAGATCAGATCGCGAAGCGAACCGAAGGTCTATCGACCTTCATCGTCGATATGCGTCAAGCCCTTGGCAAGGGTCTGACAATCCGGCCAATCCGCACAATGATGAACCACAACACGACCGAGGTCTTTTTCGACAATATGATCATTCCGGCCGAGAACCTGGTTGGCGTCGAGGGCCGTGGCTTCCGCTATATTCTCGACGGTATGAACGCTGAGCGGCTGCTGATCGCCGCCGAGTGCATCGGCGACGCCAAGTGGTTTCTGCGCAAGGCTTCGGACTACGCGCGCGACCGCCAGGTGTTTGGGCGGCCGATCGGCCAGAACCAAGGCATCCAATTTCCACTTGCACGCGCCTACGCCCAGATGCGGGCGGCGGAGCTCATGGTGCAGGCCGGGTGCGAGAAGTTCGAGGCCGGTGAAACACCTGGTGAAGAAGCTAACATGGCGAAGCTGCTGGCCGCCGAGGCGTCCTGGGCCGCCGGCGAAGCTTGCATCCAAACTCATGGCGGATTTGGTTTCGCAGAAGAGTATGACATCGAAAGAAAGTTCCGCGAAACCCGGCTTTATCAAGTGGCACCGATCAGCACAAACCTGATCCTGTCCTACATCGCCGAGCACGTTCTTGACCTACCGCGAAGCTACTAATCATGCGGCTCGGAATATAATGAGACGGGCCGCGCCGCTGCGGCGTTCGGCTAGCAAAGGTTGTTCGGGTGCCCAGGATTCGTCGCGGCCCGTCTCTGCCACCAAAATTGCGTTGGGCTGAATTTTGCCGTTGTCGCGTAGCCGTTTGATCGCCCGCGGGACAAGGTCTTCCCCATACGGCGGATCGAGGAAGACAAGTCGGGCGGCCGGTTTGTGGCGATCTGGCCGACCGAGGCGATCGGACATGGCTTTGCGCCGCTGGTGGAGCCCAGCAGCGATGCCGACACCGGAGACGACGTCTAGAGCCAATATTTCAGTTCGATCCTCTGCCTCCAGCGCCGTGACATTGGCCCGCAAGGCCCGCAACGCGATCGGATCCGACTCGATAAAACACGCCGATGCGGCACCTCGTGATAGGGCCTCCAACCCCAACGCTCCGGTACCTGCGAATACATCCAGGACAGCCGCGCCTTCGAGCAACGAAAATCCGCCCCACGCTGCGTGCATCAACATATCAAATAGAGCCTGACGCACCCGATCGGCGGTTGGACGAGTCGCCCACCCCGGCGGCGCGATCAAGGTTCGGCCACGCCACGCGCCAGCAATGATTCTCATTCTAGCGGCGGCGTGGCAGGGGCGCGGGGGCACCAGCCTCGGCTGGAAGCTGCTCGCGCAGCACGCGGGGAGGTATCTCCTCGATCCCGCCGCGCTCCAGCACACCAAGCTGGAATGGGCCATAGGCAATCCGGATCAGACGGGAAACCGCGAGCCCCAGATGGTCCATGACGCGTCGGACTTCACGGTTTCTGCCCTCCCGCAGGCCGACCGTGAGCCAGGTGTTGTCGCCTTTCCTGGCGTCGACATCCGCCTCGATCGGTCCATAGCGCACGCCGTCCACAGTCACGCCGCGCGCAAGCAACTTCAGCGCCCCTTCGTTCGGGATGCCAAAAACGCGCACGCGGTATCGCCGCAGCCAACCGGTCGACGGCAGTTCGAGTTGCCGTGCCAAACCGCCGTCGTTTGTCAACAGCAGCAATCCTTCGCTTGTCAGGTCGAGCCGGCCAACGCTGACAACGCGCGGCAACTGGTGCCTGAGTTTATCAAAGACGGTCGGCCGCCCTTCCGGGTCCTTGTGGGTCGTCACCAAGCCTTCGGGCTTATGGTATCGCCAGACACGGGTGCGGTCGGGCTGATCGACGACACGTCCATTGACCTGCACAACGTCGCCCGCGGTGATAAACGTCGCGGGATGTGTAACGGTTTTCCCGTTTCGGGTGATTTCACCCGCCGCCAGCATCCTCTCGGCGTCCCGTCGGCTGGCGACCCCGGCACGGGAAAGCCACTTGGCGATCCGGTCGCCCCGCTGGGTCTCAATCGCAGTCACCCGGCGTCAAGCCCAATATCACGGCGGCAAAAACCTTCTGGCCATGTAATAGCATCCACCCCCGCGTAGGCGAGGTCCCGAGCCTGCTGGACATTCGGCGCGGTGCCGCAGATGGTCAGCACACGCCCACCCACCGCCAAAGTCGTATTCTCAGGGCCCGCTTGGGTGCCCGCGTGAAACACACGTACTCCCGGCTTCGCAGCCGCCCGATCCAGACCGGCGATCACTGAGCCTCGCTGCGGTTCGTTCGGATAACCTCTAGCCGCCATGACCACCGCCACGGCGGCCTGGTCGTTCCAGCGGAGGTCAAAATCCCGCAGCTCACCGTCGCAGGCCGCCTGCAACGCCGGCAACAGGTCAGACTTCATCCGGCTCAGCAGAACCTGACATTCGGGATCACCAAACCGAACGTTGAACTCGATCAGTTTAGCCCCTTCGTCGGTCAGCATCAGACCCGCGAACAGGACACCGCGGAACTTCATGCCTCTCCGTACCATTTCCTTCAAGGCAGGCCGGATGATCTGTTCAAGGCAAGCCTCCTCCAGCTTGGGCGGAAAACCCGGGACGGGCGAGTAGGCTCCCATGCCACCGGTATTGGGGCCGCTATCGCCATCATCAACGCGCTTATAGTCCCGCGCCGACCCCAGTATCAGCGCATCCACGCCGTCACACAGGGCAAACAGTGATATCTCATCGCCGGTCAGGCGCTCCTCAAGAACCACCGCGGCTCCAGCCTCGCCGAAGACGCTGTTCTCTATCATGGCATCGATCGCGGCCAGGGCCTCCTCCTCGGTGTCGGCGATCACCACCCCTTTACCGGCCGCTAGACCATCTGCCTTCACCACGATCGGCACGCCGCGTCGCCGCACGAACGCCCGAGCCAATTCGGCGTCTTCGAATCGCTCCCACAAAGCCGTGGGAATGCTCGCCGCGTCTGCGATGTCCTTGGTGAAGGTCTTGCTTCCCTCCAGTTGAGCCGCCGCCTTGGTCGGGCCGCAGCAAGAGATGCCGACAGCCTCCATCGCATCCGTGATCCCGGCGACGAGTGGAGCTTCCGGCCCGGGAACCACCAGATCAATGGCGTTGTCCTGGGCAAACGTCACCAGCGTCGCGATGTCCATCACGCCGATTTCCACGCATTCAGCGACCGCGCCAATACCTGGATTACCGGGTGCGCAGTAGAGTTTGGTCAGAAGTGGGCTGCCAGAAATTGCCCAGCACAGCGCGTGCTCCCTTCCGCCTGATCCGACGACCAACACTCTCATTGATCACTCCTTCGCTGGCACCAGCGGTTCCATGCATCCAAGCCCTAGCATAGGCTAGAGCCATGGACGACCCACATCCCGCGACGGTCTCGAATACCCCAGAATACACCGTGTCTGAAATTTCGGGCGCTGTGAAACGTACGCTGGAGATGACGTTTGGCCGTATCCGCGTCCGCGGCGAACTGACCGAAGTCAAACGCTATCCGTCCGGCCACATCTATCTATCGCTCAAGGACGAATATTCAAAAATCTCAAGCATTGTCTGGAAAAGTGCGGTCTCTCGTCTGGGCATGGTGCCGGAAAACGGCACCGAGGTCATCGTGACAGGCCGTATTTCGGCTTATGGCGAGCGCTCATCCTACCAACTCATTATCGAGCGCATGGAGTACGCCGGCGTTGGTGCGTTGCTTGCTCGGATCGAGATGATCCGCCAGCGCCTGGCAGCGGAGGGCCTGTTCGACATCGATCGCAAGCGGCCGCTGCCGACCCTGCCGAGGGTAATTGGTGTCGTCACAAGCGAGCGAGGGGCGGTGATCCAGGACATCAAGATCACCATCTCGCGGCGCTTTCCCCGCACCATCCTGGTCTGGCCGGTCGGTGTCCAGGGCGAAAGCGCCGCCGCGGACATCGCCGCGGCAATCGCCGGCTTCGACGCGATGCCGCCCGGCGGCGATCCGCCGCGACCCGACCTGCTGATCGTCGCGCGCGGCGGCGGCAGCTTGGAAGACCTGATGGCCTTCAACGCGGAAATCGTCGTTCGTGCCGCCGCTGCATGCAGCATTCCGCTCATTTCCGCCGTCGGCCATGAGACCGATACGACCCTGATCGACTACGCCGCCGACCGCCGGGCGCCGACCCCGACCGCGGCCGCGGAAATGGCGGTTCCGGTCCTTTCCGATCTGGTCGCAGACCTGGCGCAAAAAGGCTCGCGATTAATCGGTGCCCTCAACCGCCTTGCGCAGGAAAGCCGGCTTCGCCTTTCGCGTATCGAACGCGGCATTCCAGACCTCCCTGCCCTGCTTGGCTCCGCTCGCCAACGGCTGGACGATCGGGCCGAACGGGCGCTTCTGGCGCTGCCGTCGCTCGTCGTCAGACGACGGGTCGTGCTTACGGCGATCGAGCGGCAACTGCCCAATCCACGACAGATTACCGCGGCCGCGCGGGAGGCGACCCGAGATCGAGGGCTGCGGCTCCGCTTGTCGGCACCGGGGCTGGTCGCGGAACACCGGTCCGGCCTCAACATGGTGTCACAGCGGCTCGCCGGTGGAATTGATCACGCGCTGACGAGACTTCGCGGCCAAGCTGACCGCGTGACCGGACGCCTGTCGAGTGGACCGCTGCGGGCCGCGCTACGGGAGGCCACGGCCCACCTCTCCGGCCTGGGTCCGCGCCTGGAGGCGGCATCACCGCTGGTTTTATTGCAACGCGGCTACGTCCTGGTGACCAATATCGCTGGCCAACCTGTCACCACGGCAGCGGCCGTGAAGCCTGGCGCCAGGCTGCGTCTGCACTTCGGCGACGGCGAAGTCGACACCACCGCTCAGGGCGGTACTAGCCGAGGGCGCCCGACCGTGGCGCAGGAAAACCTGGACCTATAGATAAGCGAGTCTGGACATAACAGCGTTGGCACGGTCAAATGCGGCACGTATTCGATCTAATCTGGCTTCGATAATATCGCGCTCCCCAGTATGGGTCAGGACATAGAACTCGTTGTCCTCGATCGCCTGCAGAACGCGCCGGCCCACCAACTCAGGAGCCAAGGCTCCGGCAGCGAACACGGATTTCAATCCTTCCTGGGCCGCGCGCTGATAGGGTCCGCCGAAGCGGTCGGGTCGGGTGCCCGCCGAATCGAAAATCGACGTGTGTACGCCGCCGGGGCAAAGCACCGATACACCAATGCCTGAGTTGGCCAGTTCTTGTTCCAGCGCTTCAGACAACGCCAGCACCGCGTATTTCGTCATCGCATAGGCACCTTGATCTCGCCCCTCCCGGACGAACAGGCTGGACACCGAACCGGTATTGACGATGTGGCCACCCAGTCCGTGGCTGCGGATCATCGGCACGAAGGTGCGGATGCCGTTGATCACGCCCTTCACGTTCACGCCGATCACCCACTCCCACTCTTGGAGCGTAACATTCTCGAGCGGTGTCCCGTGCATGGCGACGCCCGCGTTGTTCACGGCGATGTGTAGACCGCCAAAGGTCTGGATGGCTGCTTTGCCCGCCATTACCACCGCGTCCGGATCAGCTACATCGATCGCCACACCAATTGCCCGAGCTCCTGACGCTTCAATTTGTTGCCTCGCGGCCTCAAGCGGTTCTGGGCGTAGATCGGCCAGCACAATACTCGCACCCGCACCAGCTAGCGTCTTGGCAATGCCCAAACCAATACCGGATGCGCCGCCCGTTACGATGGCAGTCTTACCTTGTATATCCCGCATATCCTGATCGTCCTGTCCGCGCGGCGTCGCCGGCATGGCGATACCGCGCCGTTCACCTATTCGGTAGCCATCTCCTTGAACGTGTCGATCGCTGTCAGTAGCGCTTCGCGTACAAGTGGTGCACCGATATATCCGGCCAGATGCAACAGCGCTTCAGAAAGCTCTTCCTCGGTCCAGCCCTGGTTGCGTGCGAACCGCAGGTGCAGCTTGAGTTCCGGTTCCCGCCCCTGCGCCGCATCAGAAATTACGCAGATCAACGATCGTGTTTTCAGGTCCAGGCCAGGCCGGGTCCAAAGTGTCCCGAACACTGCTTCCTGGGTGTAGGCAGCGAATTTCTCCATGATCGGATGCTTGTACAGCCCGTTATCAAGCTTGTCCGCGTAGGCTTCGCCCATCAGTTTGCGGCGCATCGCCTTGCCCTGTGCGCGTCGTTCATCGGCCATCAATGTTCTTCCTCCCACTGAGCATCCAGTGTCGGACAACAGGCGGCGCTTGACTAGCTAGACCGAGCTTAAGCCGCCCTGACGTTCGACGAAGGCGGCAATGTCCTGCACGCCATGGCCGGCTCGTATGTTGGCGAACACAAAGGGGCGGTCGCCGCGCATTTTCTTGGCGTCGCGGTCCATGACTTCAAGGTTGGCGCCAACATACGGAGCTAGATCGATTTTGTTGATGACCAGAAGATCGCTGCGGGTAATGCCGGGCCCCCCCTTTCGGGGAATCTTATCCCCGGCCGAAACGTCGATCACGTAGATCGTTAAATCTGCGAGTTCCGGGCTGAATGTCGCTGCCAGATTATCGCCGCCGGATTCGATCAAGATAAGGTCGAGGTCCGGAAAACGGCGCCGCAGATCGGCCACGCCGGCAAGATTGATCGAGGCGTCCTCGCGGATGGCGGTGTGCGGACAGCCGCCGGTCTCGATGCCCAGTATTCGCTCCAACGGCAGCGACCCCGCGCGTGTCAGGAAGTCCGCGTCTTCCTTGGTATAGATGTCGTTGGTGATCGCAGCTATCTCATAACGGTCCCGGAATTGTTTGCACAGCGCGTCCATAAGCGCCGTCTTGCCGGTTCCGACGGGACCGCCCACCCCTACCCGGAGCGGACCATGCGGCGATTTGATCATGAGCGGAACAACCTCGTGTACTGGGTTTCGTGCCGCATGGTGGCGATGTCAGCGCGGAAGGCGCACCCACCCACGTCGTCCAGCGCGGCATTTTTGCTTTGCTCCGCAATCGCCAAAATCGTTGGCTCCAGCGCCGCGAGCGTGTGTAACCCGACGGTTTGGCCGAGCGGCACCAGCCGGACGGCCGCCGAAATCAAATTGGTGGCGAATGCCTGAAGAAAGGCAACGACAGTGTCATCTTCGGGAATGCAGCAGCCACCTGCCGCGGCGCCCACCGCGACCGCGTAAGGCGCGTCTTCAGGTACCGCGGCGCAGGTCCAGGCGGTCACCGCGAGCCGAAATGCCCGTCCCTGGTTCAAGGCCTCGTCGTGACGTTCCCGCGTCGGAGCGCAGGCAGATGCAAAAGCAACAATCTTGGCTAATTTGGCCGGATCGGCGGCAACGCGGTGCGCGTGGCGGAGAAGGATCGCATCGGAGCGACCCGAACCATGTGCCAAGACATCGGTGAGCCAGTCCCGAAGATTGGCGCCGTCCGTGATGTCGCCCGCTTCGACCGCCCACTCAAGTCCCTGCGAGTGGGCGTAACCACCGGTCGGAAAGCCCGGTGACAGCCATGTCAAAAGGTTGAGCAGAGGCCTTTGGTCAATGCTGGTCTTCATCGTCATCAGTGTGATGGTGATGGCCGCCGCTTGAATAGGCTCCCGCCTCTGGATCGAATGGTGCCTCGATCAAATCAACATGACCCCCCAACCCCTCGATCATTCCGCTTATGACGTGATCACGCCGGATGCGAATGCGATCTTCCAGCAGTTGCACAGGCAGATGACGATTGCCGAGGTGCCAGGCAATGCGCACGAGGTCGCCTGCTCGATGGGCATAAATCTCCAGCAGCTCTTCGGCCCGCGCGCAGACCCGGACGACGCCAGCCTCCGCCAGCAATCCATCACCGTCTCGAAGCCGAATCGCCCGCGGCAGGTCGATCAGGATCTCTTCACCGATCGTCGTTACGAGAACGATGCGACGTCGATAGCGGCGGTCATGATCAACCAGGACACGGTCGATCTCTCGATCCGCATCCCAGCTTCCTGCTGGAAGAATCTCGATCGCGTTCATCAAAACAGGAAATACCGCTGTGTCATCGGCAGGCTTGAAGCAGGCTCGCACGTCAGCAATACACCATCCGCACGCACCTCGTAAGTTTCAGCATCAACCTCCAGAAGCGGAGTGGCGTCGTTGTGGATCATCGCCTTCTTGCCGATTGACCCACGTGTGTTCGACACGGCCGCCAAACGGCGCTTTAGTCCAAGCGCTTGATCGATTCCGGCTTCAACCGCGGCAGTTGAAACGAATGTGATACAATTTGCTTGCATCGCTTGCCCAATCGCACCAAACATCGGCCGATAATGCACCGGCTGAGGCGTCGGGATGGACGCGTTTGGATCGCCCATCGGGGCACAGGCAATTGACCCGCCCTTGATCACCAGATCAGGTTTCACCCCGAAGAACGCCGGCGACCAAAGCACCAGGTCTGCCAACTTGCCTACGGCGATCGAACCAACCTCACCAGCGAAGCCCTGAGCTATGGCCGGGTTGATGGTGTACTTCGCGATATAGCGTTTGACGCGGGCGTTGTCGTTACGGTCGCTGTCTCCCGCGAGGCTGCCGCGCTGCTCCTTCATCTTATGGGCGGTTTGCCAGGTACGGATGATCACTTCACCAACGCGGCCCATCGCCTGACTGTCGGACGACATCATCGAAAGCGCACCGAGGTCGTGCAGGATATCCTCGGCAGCGATCGTCTCCTTGCGAATGCGGCTTTCCGCAAATGCAACATCCTCGGGGATCGAGCTGTCCAGATGATGGCAGACCATCAGCATGTCGAGATGTTCGTCCAGGGTATTGGACGTGTAGGGGCGTGTGGGATTCGTCGAACTAGGCAGCACATTTGCAAGGCCAGCCACCTTGATGATGTCAGGAGCGTGACCGCCGCCGGCGCCCTCGGTATGGAAGGCGTGGATCGTCCGGCCCCTGAACGCGGCGATCGTGTCCTCGACGAAGCCAGATTCGTTCAGCGTGTCGGTGTGGATCATGACCTGGACATCGTAACGATCTGCCACCGACAGACAGTTATCGATCGCCGCCGGCGTGGTGCCCCAGTCCTCGTGCAGCTTCAGGCAGCTTGCACCAGCCCGAAGCATTTCCTCGAGCGCCTGCGGTTGTGAAGCATTCCCCTTCCCGGCGAAAGCAAGGTTAACCGGCAACCCTTCGGCGGCTTGAAGCATCCGTCCGATATGCCACGGCCCTGGCGTGCACGTGGTGGCCGCGGTGCCCGTGGCGGGTCCGGTTCCGCCGCCAACCAAGGTTGTTATGCCAGAGGCGGTAGCATCATCCACCTGTTGCGGACAGATGAAGTGAATATGCGCATCGATCCCGCCCGCCGTGAGGATCTTGCCTTCGCCGGCGATAACCTCGGTGCCCGGGCCAACGATGATATCGACGCCGGGTTGAACGTCTGGATTGCCAGCCTTGCCGATCACCGCGATGCGGCCATTGGTGATCGCTACGTCCGCCTTGACAATGCCCCAATGGTCGATAATCAATGCGTTGGTGATGACGGTATCAACCGCACCCTGGGCTTGAGAAGACTGCGACTGGCCCATGCCATCTCGGATTACCTTGCCGCCGCCAAACTTCACCTCCTCGCCATAGATGGTGAAATCCTTCTCCACCTCCACGATCAGCGCCGTGTCGGCCAGTCGCACGCGATCCCCTGTAGTCGGTCCGAACATGTCGGCATAAGCGGCACGTGTTATCCGAACCATCAGTCGAGTTTCCCCATGATATCGCCACGAAATCCGTAAACGGTTCGATCGCCACGATAGGGAACGAGTGTGACCTCCCGCATCTGACCGGGCTCGAATCGAACAGCGGTGCCGGCGGCAATGTCCAGACGTTGACCCCTCGCGGCGTCGCGGTCAAAAGACAGCGCTGAATTCGTTTCGGCAAAATGGTAGTGACTGCCTACCTGGATCGGGCGGTCGCCGGTGTTGGCCACTGTCATAACGGAGCGCGGCAGGCCAACGTTCAGCTCGATGTCACCAGGTTCAGGAAAAACCTCACCGGGAACCATAGGTACCCCCTATCGTATCGGTTGATGCACGGTAACAAGCTTCGTCCCATCCTTGAACGTCGCCTCGACCTGCACGTCGTGGATCATTTCGGAAATTCCCGGCATCACCTGATCACGTGTCAGCACCTTCGCACCCGATTCCATCAGGTCCGCCACGCTGCGGCCATCTCGCGCACCTTCCACGACAAAATCGCTGATCAGAGCCACCGCCTCTGGGTGGTTCAGCTTCACGCCCCGCTCCAGTCGTCGCCTTGCCACCACGGCGGCAAGCGAAATCAGCAGCTTGTCTTTCTCCCGTGGCGTCAGGTTCATTCACCCCATCCTTGTCTGCTCGTCACAACCACATGCGCGGCAATGCGCGAGACGGCCGCAACACTTCCAGCGCAATAGTCACCGTCCGCCGCACCGACGCGCTGTCGGCGCCGAGGATACGCACGATCAGCATCCCGTTCCAAACGCTGGCCCCGGCCTCGGCCGACGCCAAAGCGTCCCGAACGGCATCCAGTTTCCCGCCGGCGTCCGGTGCCGCATATACCATCGTTGACACGACACCAGCGCCGTCGGCGATAGCCGACCGTTGCATGGTCAGATCGATATTTCCATCGAGCCGGATGGCATCATGCAGCAGCAATTCACCGTCCCGCCGCAGACGGATCAGGTCTCGCAGCCAACCCTGCCCCACCCGCTCCCCCATCGCCATGCGTCCAAACACCAGGGTTTCGACACCAAGAAAACGAGCTTGGCCGGTCAAATCAACCTCAAGCCGGCGATCCAGTGCGCACCGATCGAACAAGATCGTCTCCTGCGGCAACCACTCTAATGAAGCATCGGCCGCTACCATCAATCGCGTTCGCACTCGGGATGGCGCATCCGAAGCCAAAGTTCGATAGAAACGCTCCGCCGCCTGCGCCGCAATCGTCGCCTGGGCGCCGAAACCAACCTTGATCGACACCTCCAGGCTGTCCCCGCCGGCGACCCCACCACACGTGTTCAACATCACCACGTCCATCCAGCCCGGACTGATCCGTCTGGGAAACCGAGCTTTCAGGCTGCCGACCTGACGCAATTCGTCCAGCACGGTCTCGGACCCAAGCCGCTTGACTGCAACGCGCAGTTCCCCCACCGCGCGTTGCAGTTGGCCGGGTCTAGACAGACAGACGCCGCCGAACATCCGCCTCGTCGAGATCTTCCCGGCGACCGGCCAGAACCACGTCACCCCGATCCATCACCACCATCGTCTGAGCCAGTTTCTGGGCAAAATCGAAATATTGTTCCACTAGCAGGATGGCCATGTCTCCTCTGGCTCGCAACAGCGCGATCACCCGTCCGATATCCTTGATAATACTCGGCTGGATGCCCTCAGTGGGCTCGTCCAACACGATCAGCCGAGGCTTCGTCACCAACGCACGGGCGATCGCCAATTGCTGTTGCTGACCACCGGAAAGATCGCCGCCACGCCGCCGCATCATGGTCTTCAGGATCGGGAACAAATCAAAGATCTCATCCGATACTTTACGCTTTCCGCGTGGCAGCACCGCGAAACCGGTTTCGAGATTTTCCTTGACTGTCAGCAAGGGAAATACATCACGCCCCTGTGGCACCCAGGCTATGCCCCGCCTCGCGCGTTTATACATCGGCAGCCGGGATATCTCCTGTCCCTCCCAACGAATAGTCCCCGCCGAGATCGGGTGCGCCCCGACGATCGCCCGCAACACCGAGGTCTTTCCGACGCCATTTCGTCCAAGCACACAGGTGACCGCCCCAACGTCCACGGTCATCGAGACTTGCCTCAGCGCAATCGCGGCACCGTAGTGCAAATCGACTTTTACGACTTCCAGCATCAGCGTCCCAGATACACTTCGATAACCTTCGGGTCGTCGCTGACGAAGTCAATCGAGCCCTCGGACAGCACCGAACCCTCATGCAGCACCGTCACCTTAACATCCAGCGCTCGGACAAAAGCCATGTCATGCTCGACCACCACCACGCTGCGCGTCCGGTTGATCTCGCGCAGCAGCACAGCCGTCTGTTCCGTTTCGGCATCGGTCATGCCGGCCACCGGTTCATCGACCAACAGCAACTGGGGTTCCTGCGCGAGCAGCATACCGATCTCCAGCCACTGCTTTTGGCCGTGCGAGAGGTCCGCCGCAAGACGGTAACGATGATCGGTCAGGCGAGTCGTCTCCAGGATGGATTCGATCCGACGTTTCTCTTCTGCCGTCTCACGCGCGAACATCATAAACCTGGGGCTGCGGTCGCCCGCCAGGGCGAGGAGCAAATTGTCCCAAACCGGTTGCGGCTCGAATACCGTTGGCTTTTGGAATTTTCGGCCGATGCCCAGCGAAGCGATCGCCGGTTCATCCATCTTCGTGAGGTCGGTATCTTTCGAAAAAACGGCCTTGCCGCTGTCCGGCCGGGTTTTCCCGGTGATCACGTCCATCATGGTGGTTTTTCCGGCACCGTTCGGGCCGATCACCGCCCGCATCTCGCCTCCGTTCAGTGTCAGGGACAGCGCATTCAGTGCTCGGAAACCATCGAATGTAACCGTGACCCCGTCGAGATAGAGCAGTGTATCGACAGCGGTCATCCGGTGACCTCGTGGGCCGCCGCTACGGACGGCGCCTCTGGTTCCGGCTTGCTTGCTGTTCGACCCCGGAACAAACCCATGACGCCACGAGGCAGGAACAGCGTCACCAATATGAACATCGCACCTAGCGCATAAAGCCAAACCTCGGGGAAGGCGCCTGTCAGCCAGGTCTTGCCAAAGTTCACCAATATCGCTCCCAGAATTGCCCCGACCAGGGTGCCCCGACCTCCGACCGCGACCCAGATAACTGCCTCAATCGAATTGCCTGGGGCGAATTCACTTGGATTGATGATGCCGACCTGAGGAACGTACAAGGCACCCCCGATCCCGGCCATTACCGCGGACAGGACCCAGACGACCAGCTTGTAGGATTCCGGACGATATCCGAGGAACCGTGTGCGGCTTTCGGTGTCTCGCACGGCGATCAGGATCTTCCCGAACCGGGAGTCTACGACGAAGCGCGCCACGAGGAACTGCCCGCCTAGCAACAGCGCCGAAATCACCAATAAGGCCGACCGTGTCGAGTCTGCCTGAACGCTAAACCCCAGGATATCCTTGAAGTCGGTCAACCCGTTGTTGCCGCCGAACCCCATGTCGTTGCGAAAGAAAGCTAGAAGCAATGCATAAGTCAGTGCCTGGGTGATAATCGACAGGTAGACCCCGTTTACCCGAGAGCGGAACGCCAGCCAACCGAATACCCCCGCCAACACGGCAGGCACCGCGACCGCCATCAGCACTGCGAAGGGGAACCAGTCAAAGCCGTGCCAGTACCAAGGCAGTTCTTTCCACCCGAGGAATACCATGAAATCAGGCAGCGTAGCATTGCCGTAGACGCCGCGGGTGCCGATCTGGCGCATCAAATACATGCCCATGGCGTAGCCACCGAGGGCGAAGAACGCGGCATGACCGAGCGACAGGATCCCGGCGAAGCCCCAGACCAGATCAACGGCAAGCGCCAGCATGGCGAAGCAGACGTATTTCCCTGCCAGCGCGATCACATAGGTTGGAACATGGAGGGAGGCGGCCGTTGTGGTAAGCTGGTTCAACAGCGCCAACACCACTGCCCCGCCCATAACCGCGGTCAGGACAGAGTAGCTGGCCCGATTAAGCCTCATGCCTCCACCGCTCGTCCCTTGAGTGGGAACATGCCGCGTGGGTTACGCTGCACAAAAAGGATCAGCAGGACCAGCACGACGATCTTGCCCAACACCGCGCCGGCAACCGGCTCTAGGAACTTGTTGACGACACCCAGCGTCAATGCACCCAAAGTCGTGCCCCAGAGGTTACCGACACCACCGAACACGACGACCATAAAACTGTCGATGATGTAGCCCTGGCCAAGATTAGGCGAAACGTTGTCGATTTGTGATAGTGCCACGCCGGCGATCCCTGCGACACCGGACCCCAGCCCGAACGTGAGCGCGTCAATCCACGGGGTCCGGATGCCCATGGCGGCCGCCATACGACGGTTCTGAGTGACGGCACGCATCCTCAAGCCCAGCGGTGTGAACCGGAGCGTGGCCATCAGCACGGCCATGACCAAGAAGGCGAACAGGATGATGTACAAACGATTCCACGTCAGCATCAGGCCGCCAACCTGGAAAGCGCCGCTCATCCAATCCGGTGTGTCGACATTTTGGTTGTTGGCACCAAACAGCGAACGAACTACCTGCTGCAGGATCAACGAGAGGCCCCAGGTTGCCAGCAGCGTCTCCAGTGGTCGGCCATACAGCCAGCGGATCAGGCTGCGCTCCACGGCAACGCCGACGGCCCCTGAGACAAGGAAAGCCATAGGAACCGCAATCAGCAGACTGATGCCATACAACGAGGGCACATAGGCGTGCATGAATTGCTGGACGATGAACGTTACGTAGGCCCCGATCATCACCATCTCGCCATGCGCCATGTTGATCACACCCATGACGCCGAAGGTGATCGCCAGTCCGGCGGCGGCCAGCAGGAGCACGGAGCCCAGACTGATACCGTAATAGACGCTTTCCGCGATGCTCCAAATCTGCAATATGTGGTCGATGGAGGCCACCGCCGCGGTTGCGGCGTCGCCAACCGGGCCGGGTTGACCCACAAGCGTCGATAGCAAACTACGCGAATCCTGATCGCCGCGTGCTCGAAGGGTAGCCACCGCCGCCAGTCGGTCAGCCTGGCTTCGATTGGGGGCAGACAGCAACGCCGCGGCTCGCGCCTGCTGCATGCGTCGCCGCACCGCCGGATTGGTTTCTTTGGCGAGGGCCCTTCCCAGAGCCGGCAAAGCGGCGGGATCGTGCGAGGTAAAAACCGCCGACGCTGCCTGCACCCGGGTCCGCGGATCGGGTGCCAACAGCTGTAAGCTACCCAGCGCCGCGTCAATCGCGCTTCGCACCGCGTTGTTGACACGGACCTGCTTCACATCGTCATCGGTTACGTCAGCGGCAGGATTGCCGCTACGAGCATCGACGTAACTTCCATCGGATCGTTGGATGAACAGCGCGTGGTCGCCGCGCGCGTAAAGCGTGCCGTCTTGCAGCGCACCAATCACCACGGCGGCGCGCGGGTCCCCCGACAACGCCAACTGCTCGACACCCTGCCGAACCGAGTCAAAGCTGGCCGAGGAAATTGTCAAGGCGGAAGCCGAAAGCTTGTCATATGCATCGTCGGCGCTGTCGGCTAGAGCTTGCGATTGAACCAGAGGCAGCAACAGCAGGAAAACCAACGCGATCAGCCGATGCATCGCGAACCCTTCATGGCATTCAAAGCGGTGGGGGCGGCCGGGAGGAACAGCCGCCCCCGTCCTGGCAATCAGGCGATCAAGCCTTCTTGCCCGCGGTGCACGTGCCGGTCTTCACGTTGAACGCACCGCATCTCATAGGTGCCCGCCAATCGCCGATCAGGTCTTTGGTATCCGCGACATAGGGGGACCATTCCTGGGCAACGAGAAGGCCCGGGGTCTCGGAGACAATGTTGAACTGGCCGTTCGGCTGGATCTCACCGATCAGCACCGGCTTGGTGATGTGATGATTGGGCATTAGCGACGAGAAGCCGCCAGACAGGTTTGGCACAGACACGCCGATCAGCGCATCGATGACGGCGTCAGGATCGGTGGTCCCCGCCTTCTCCACGCCCTTTACCCACATGTTGAAGCCGATGTAATGCGCCTCCATCGGATCGTTAGTGGTCCGTTTCGGATTCTTGGTGAATGCCTTCCATTCCTTGATGAAGGCCTTGTTCTGGCGCGTATCGACACTTTCGAAGTAGTTCCACGCGGCGAGATGACCGAGCAGCGGCTTGGTATCAACGCCGGCGAGTTCTTCCTCACCAACGCTGAACGCCACCACCGGAATATCGGTCGCCTTGATCCCCTGGTTTCCCAATTCCTTGTAGAACGGCACATTTGCATCGCCGTTTATAGTCGAGACCACCGCCGTTTTCTTTCCAGCCGATCCGAACGTCTTGATCGATGCTACAATATTTTGCCAATCAGACTGGCCGAATGGCGTGTAGTTGACCATGATATCGTTCGGCGCCACACCCTTGAGCTTGAGATAGGCTTCCAGGATCTGATTTGTCGTGCGCGGATAAACATAATCGGTGCCGGCCAGCACCCACCGCTTCACTTTGCTTTCCTTGATAAGGTAGTCAACCGCCGGAATCGCCTGCTGATTTGGCGCGGCGCCGGTATAGAACACGTTACGGCTACACTCCTGCCCTTCATACTGCACCGGGTAGAACAGGATGCCATTCAGTTCTTCGAACACCGGCAGGACCGACTTGCGTGAGACCGAGGTCCAGCAGCCGAACACCGCGGCACATCTATCCACTGACAGAAGCTGACGCGCCTTTTCCGCAAACAACGGCCAATTCGACGCCGGATCGACCACCACAGGCTCGAGCTTCTTGCCGAGTAGACCGCCTTTCTTGTTCTGCTGTTCGATCAGCATAAGCATGACGTCCTTCAGCGTGGTCTCGCTGATCGCCATGGTGCCGGACAAGGAGTGCAAAATCCCAACCTTGATCGTGCCCACTGTCGGCTGTGCCTCGGCTGGCGAGTTGCCGACCCCGACGGCACCGACCGCGGCCAACGTTGCGGCGGCCACACCTAAGCGACCGAGCCCGCGACGGGAAAAAGGTTCTTCAAGTGACATCAGTGCCTGTTCCTGTGCCTGTTGTTGTTTCAGTTTCCCCGTCTGACGGACGGCCGATCTTTTAATGCAACCAACGTGCCAGAGTGAAGGTGCCACTATTTCTTCGACTTCGTGGCCTTGCAACCGTCGGCGAAGTGCTAAAACGTCCATTTGCCTACAAATTCGCCAGAACGGGACCGAACCAGCGTCACATCGAGTTGCTCGAATTCGACGCTGCTGGCAGGGCGGCCCTTGCTTTGGCATCCCGGCCAAACCGGTCTAGCTTGCGTCAACAGAACATCCCGGAGGAGCCCGATGGCCAAAATAATCATCGCCGACAATCCGTTGAACGAAATCAGCATTGCCAAGGAATTGCTGCCCCCGAGCATCGAGGCGGTCATCGCGCGCCACGGCACGCCGGCGTTCCAGGCTGCTCTTAAGGATGCGGTCTGCCTTGTCGGCTTTGGTGACGGCACCATGGATGATGCCTTCTACGACGCGGCGCGGAATCTCAAGCTGGTGCAGCTCCTATCCGCCGGCTACGACCGCTGCGACGTTGGGGCTGCTCGTCGCGCTGGCGTGCCGATCTGCAATAACGGGGGTGCCAACTCGACCGCGGTTTCCGAGCACGCGATTTTGCTGATGCTGGCGGTTTGTCGACGGATCGTCTGGCAGCACACGAATGTCGCCGCCGGTCGCTGGCGCGGCAACAACGTCAATGACGTCAAACTGTATGAACTGAAGAACCGTACGCTCGGGATCGTTGGGCTTGGCACCATTGGCAAGAAAACCGCCCGCCTTGCTAAGGCCTTTGGCATGACAGTCCTGTACTACGACATCAACCGCCTCACCGAGGACGAGGCCGATGATCTAGGCGTTCGGTTCGCGCTATTCGAAGAGGTCTTGCGTACGTCCGATGTCGTGTCGCTGCACGTTCCGCTGACCAAGGCGACACGGCACATGATGGGCGCTGCGCAGTTCAAGATGATGAAACCGACAGCCTATCTGGTCAACACGTGTCGAGGCCCGGTGGTCGATGAGCCCGCGATGATCGAGGCGCTCTGCAACGGCGGCCTCGCTGGCGCCGGGCTGGACGTGTTCGACCAGGAGCCGCCACCTTCTAACAACCCACTATTTGCGCTGCAGAATGTTGTGCTGACTGCTCACTTCGCCGGGCCGACTTGGGACAATCAGTATACCCGGTTCCGCAACGCCTTCGACAATTGCCAGCGTGTCATCCGCGGCGACAGACCACTTTGGATTATTCCCGAATTACAGGCGTGACAGCGGCCGGCCGCGTCTCGGGCATAGCCAGCCAAACCGTGATAAATCCGACCAGGCCGACAGAGGCGAGTACAAGAAACGCCGAATCGATTCCGGCCGAATCCGCGATGCCCCCCGATATCGTGGTGCTGGCCGCCGCTCCGAGATACATGGCGAGTCCCAAAATGCCCATACATAAGTTGAAATGTGACGTGCCGAGTGTCAGGTCGGCTGCCAGCAAAGGTAAAAGCACCCCGAACACCGCAGCGCTGACGCCGCTGACGCTCTGCCCCAGCACGAGGGGCCATGACCCTGGCACCACTGCCAGAAGCAGGCCACGGAGCGGCAGGACGCCCCATCCCAATAGCAGCAATCGCTTGCGCCCGATCCTCTCGGCCGCTCGCCCAACCCATGGCGACAGTAGCGCAACGATCATCTGTGGCACCACGATGCAGGCTGCGATGATCAGGTTTGCCAGATCGCCGGCTCGCATGGTCACGGCCGCGCCAGCCAGTGGCAACATCGCGGCATTGGATAAATGGAACAGCATTACGCAAATGCAGAAAATCACCAGTCGCCGATCGAGCAAGAGTCGCTTCAGGCCTGAGATGTCCAGCACCCGGCTGGTCGTCTGCGTCCGCGCGTGAGCGCCGGCGCCAATTGCCCATAGTGCGATCAAGGCCGGAACGCAGAGCGCGGCGGTCAGCAGGAACACAAACCGAGATGAAAAATAGGCCCCCGTCGCGCCCATGACCGCGGCGGCCAGACCGTTGCCGATGGAGCCGTAGCGTGCGTTGCGGCCGAGGCGCTCGCCCAGCGCGGCATGACCCGCAAGGTGAAGGCTGATCGCCGCGATCGCTGGCGTGATCACGCAACTGGCGAAGCCGTGCAACACCTGTGCGACCAGCACCGGCAACTGCGTTGGCTGCAACGCCAACAGCAGCGCGGCGACGATGATCCCGATCAGCGCTCCCGACGCCGCCACACGTTTGTTGCGCATCGAGTCTACCAGCACACCCGCCGGGAGCTGGCTGATCAGCGAAGTCATCGTCCCGAGCGTAAGCGCAAAGCCGATCTCGACCTGCGTCCATTTATGCGTTGTCAGATAAACCGCCACAAACGGGCCAAATCCCGTCTGCACATCGGCAACAAAGAAGTTGACCAGATCGAGCGCTCGGTTGGCGCCAGGCCGGACAAAGGCAAAGCGCCACATCCGGCCGGTCAATGCGAGGTCGGAGTTGCGTCAGCCGGCGTGACGACGGGCGCTGCCTTATTCGGATTGAGGAACTCCGGCGCTGCCTTGATCTGATCAGGAGTCATTTCCAGCGTGACCTTTTGCTTTGGATCTCCCGGAGTGAAATGAAGTGCGGTCCAATGAACCGCGATCTTGCGGTTGCCGACGCCCATGAATCCGCCAAAGTCGATTACAGCGGCTTGCGGCTGTCCCTTGGCATCCACAAGCACGTCGACCAGGCGGCCGATCTCCTTGCCTTCAAGGTCGGTCACGCGCTGTCCCAGGATGGCCTCAGCTGCCTCAGGCGCCACGGACTGCACAGCGCTCGGTGGCGGAGGCGGTTGGGATGGACCTTTCGGCGGCGTTTCATCCGCCCGGGCCATTAGGCCGCCTAAAACGTACGACGCCATTATCATCATGATAAAATATCGTTGCATTCTCGACCTCAAATTAGAGAGCTCTCGTCGGCGTGATCAGAACGCTGGTCAAGCTGTCTGGCACTTGGTCTGAGTCACGTTATCGTGTGGCCTGAAGCGACCCGAGACCGCCGAACCGAAATGGACGAAGCCATGATAATTCCCGCTCCGATCAAAGCGATCCCAAACGCATGGTAAGTGCGAAATCGCTCGTGCAGGAACAACACGGCCAGGATACTGCCGAAGAGGGGCATTAGATGCATTGACTGCCCGGCGCGCCCGGCGCCAATCAACTCGACCCCGCGGTTAAAGCACAGGTACGCGACGAACGACGGCAGCACCGCGGCATAGCCAATCATCAGGTAGGATTGGACGCCGCCGTGTATTCGGGCGCCAGCGGCGAACTCCCACACCATGAAGGGCAGCATCATGAGCGATCCGATGCCCATCGCGGCGACCAGGAAACTCAACGGATGCACCGCGGGCCGCCTCCGCAGCGCCACGCAATAGAGGCCATAGATCAGCAGCGCGGCCAGCACCCATAGATCACCTGAGTTTAACCGCAGGTGTGCCAGGACCTCCAAGGACCCATGCCCCGCGATTACGGCGACGCCTGCCAAAGAGAGTAGAACACCAAGCGTCTGCCGATACGCGGGCGTTTCGCGGAACAGCAGGTAGGCCCAGACAATGATGATCAATGGCGTTGCCGACTGAAGCAGCAACACGTTTAGTGCGGTCGTGCTCGTCAAACCGATATACGACATCGTGTTATAGGATGCGATACCCGTGGCTGAGAGCACCAGCATCATCTTCCAATGCCGTATTATCAGCGGCAAATCGGTCTTCAGCCGAGGCCACGCGAAGCCGATCGCGATAACGAAAGCGCCGGTCCAGCGCCAATATGCCAGCGCCACGGGCGGAACCTGGCCAGCCAGCCCTCGTGCAAGAACGATGTTGCCTGCCCAGAACAGATTGGCTGCGGCCAGCAGCGTCCAGGCTGAGTTCCAAAGGGATCGTGACATGATGCGACAGCATAGTCGCCGGCCGGGTCTTGGAAAGACGCTGCTCCTGGAGTTTGCTGCCGTGCATGCGACAAATCACGCTGCGGAGCGAAACCGACTGGGAAGGCTGGCGCCAGGCGACGCGCAGCCTCGTTTTGACCGGCGCTGAACCGGCGGTCCTGACGTGGTCGGTCGGCGGCGAATCGACGCATTTGCCAGAAGCGACAGGCGGCTTCCACGTTCCTCGGGCGCTGCTCAACTTGGCCGCAGTGGCGATGCAGGCGCGCGAGGCGAACCGGTTCGGCTTGCTCTATAGCTTGGTCTGGCGGGCCAATATGGGCGAGAAGTTTCTGGAGGATGATGCAGATCCTGACCTGTCGGTGGTGCGGCGGATGGCCCTATCGGTCCGGGCCGACGCCCACCGAATGCGTACCCATATGCGCTTCATGGCTATCCCCAAGGTTGGCGGAGGGCGATTGCTCGGTTGGTTCAGTCCGGCGCATTTCGTGCTGCCGGCGAATGCTCAATTGATCGCACAGCGTTTCCCGGATCTGACGTTCTCGATCCTGACGCCCGACGGCGCCGCCCATTGGGACGGATCATCCTTGCTGTTCGGGCAGGGTCTGCCGCAAGTCGAAGATGACGAGGCGCTTCGTGGGTGGTGGGAAGACCATCACCGTCTGCTACTGGAGCAGTCGGTAGAAGGAACCTCGGTTCCCGCCGCCGAACCTTTGGACGAGGCGCCCCGTCCGCCGGGCCGACCTGCACTCGGCCCAGTCGTACTCCAAACCCAGTTCGATCCGGCCCTGGCAGAGTCAGTGTCGGAGGCACACGCCTGTCGCCGCTGCCCGCTTTATGAGCCTGCAACGCAAATCGTCTTTGGCGAAGGCCCGCCCAACGCCTCGGTAATGTTCGTCGGTGAGCAGCCCGGTGATCAGGAGGACACAATCGGACGTCCGTTCGTCGGCCCCGCGGGGCAGATCATGGACCGTGCATTGGAGGAAGCCGGTATCGACCGGCGACTGATTTACGTGACAAATGCCGTGAAGCACTTCAAGTTCACACCGCGAGGCAAGCGTCGGATTCATCAAACGCCAGAAGTACCCGAGATCCAGGCCTGCAGTTTCTGGCTCGACGTGGAGCGGACTCATCTCCGGCCTCGCCTCCTTATCCTGATGGGCGGTTCCGCCGCCCGCGCCGTGCTCGGCCGAGCTGTGACGATCAGCCGAGAGCGTGGTCGGCCAATTACAATGAAGGATGGACAGACGGTCTTCGTGACGGTGCATCCATCCTTCCTGTTACGGGTTCCCGACGCCGCGGCGAAAGCCAGAGAATACGAGGCTTTTGTGCGCGATTTAAGGTCGATACGGGCACTGATGGATGCCGACTAGCCTCGCTGGATCAGCTCGATCGACACGTTCTCCGGCCCGGTCAAGAACGCGATCTGCACACCCGGTCGGTTTGCCGTAACATCCATGGTAAACGTCACGCCCTTCGCTCTCAGCGCGGATACCGCAGCATGGATATCATCAACCGTCAGGCCGAAGTGATCCAGGCCGAGATAAGGCGAGGATGGTGCCTCGGCGGCCGTCCCAACCATCGCCTTGGCGATAAACACCTTCTGGCCGGCAAGATTAAGGTCTACGCGAACTGAGCCGTCGGACTGACGCGACTTTATGACCTCGGCTCCCAGCATTTCTCGATACCATTCCGCGGTCGCTTCTGGATCAGGAGACCGCAGGTGAATGTGTTCCCAAGAAAATTTGGCCATATCCTCCTCCCCGGAGATCGTTCATGAGCATTATTCATCCCGTTGCGGGCTGGGCAAGAGTTGAGCGGTCGGTCCGACAGGCCCCTGCATGATCGGGTCGATAGGCAACCGGCTCCAATCCCTGGCCTCCGCCTTAGGGCCTGTTCGACATTAATCGCTGCGAATTGCAAGGTCGAACAGGCCCTAAGCGCTTGTTGTGTCGGGCAGCTTTATCGGCGTGCTGACGCACTTATTGCCGATGCGGCCCTTAGGCGCATAATCGGCTGCGCTAGGCGCGCGAAATTCTGTTCCGATCTGGCGGAGAGAGAGGGATTCGAACCCTCGGTACGCTTTCACGCACACACGCTTTCCAAGCGTGCGCCTTAAGCCGCTCGGCCATCTCTCCGTGGCAAATCCGCAAGCACGAAGCGCCGGTCAATACCATTCCGGCCGTGCGCCGCAAACCCCAATCAAGCATCCATTTTCAAAGCCGCCAGAAATGCGGATTGCGGTATCTCGACCTTGCCAAATTGCCGCATTCGCTTCTTGCCCTCTTTCTGCTTCTCCAACAGCTTCCGTTTCCGAGAAATGTCTCCACCGTAACATTTTGCCGTGACATCCTTGGAGAGCGCACTGATCGTCTCGCGCGCCACCACACGGCTGCCGATGGCCGCCTGAATGGCGATCTTGAACAACTGCTTGGGGATGAGGTCCTTCAGTCGAGCACAGATCTGCCGCCCGCGGTTCTCAGCAGCGGCGCGATGAGCGATGAACGACAGCGCATCCACCAAATCGCCGTTCACCAGGATGGAGATCCTTACCAGATCACTCTCGGCATATCCGTCCATCGCGTAGTCAAAGCTGGCGTATCCCCGGGATACCGATTTCAACCGATCGTAGAAGTCGAATACGACCTCATTCAGCGGTATCCGGTAAACCGCCATGGCCCTGGCACCCACATATGTCAGATCCACCTGCTGGCCACGCCGCTCGGTACAGAGACCAAGCACGCTCCCCAGGTATTCGTCCGGCACCATGATAGTCGCCTTGATCCACGGCTCCTCGATGTGCTCGACAAGTGATCCATCCGGCATATCAACCGGATTATGCAGTTCTTGCATCTGCCCGTTGATCTTAAAGACGTGGTAAACGACGGACGGCGCGGTGGCGATCAGCTCGAGATCGAATTCTCGGGTCAACCGCTCCTGTATGATCTCCAGGTGAAGCAGCCCGAGGAAGCCGCAGCGAAACCCAAACCCCAGCGCCGCGGACGTCTCAGGCTCATAATGGAAACTGGCATCGTTCAGACGCAACTTGCCGAGGCTGTCGCGCAACTTTTCAAAGTCGTCAGCATCGATAGGGTAAAGGCCGCACCAGACAACCGGGATCGACGGCTTGAAGCCTGGCAGTGCTTCAGACGTCGGCAGTCGGTCGTCAGTAATGGTGTCCCCGACGTTACAATCCGCGACGGTTTTGATAGCGGCGGTGATGAAGCCGATTTCGCCTGGTCCCAGATCGTCGGTCGGGACCATCTTTGGGGTAAATACTCCGACCTGTTCGACGGCATGGACAGCGCCCGAGGACATCATCCGTACCCTCTGCCCTCGCTTCATCCGTCCGTCCTTGATCCGGACCAGAATGACCACGCCCAAGTATTGATCATACCAGCTGTCCACCAGCAGTGCTTTAAGCGGGGCGCTTCCATCACCCTTCGGCGCCGGCAGACGTTTCACCAGCGCCTCCAGCACGCCTTCGATGTTGAGTCCGGTTTTGGCGCTGATCTCCACAGCCTCTGACGTATCCAGACCGATCACGTCCTCGATCTGCTGCTTGACCCGTTCGGGTTCGGCGGCTGGCAGATCGATCTTGTTGAGGATCGGCACGATCTCGTGATTGGCGTCAACCGCCTGATAGACGTTCGCCAATGTTTGTGCTTCCACGCCCTGGCTGGCGTCAACCACCAGCAGGCTGCCTTCGCACGCGGCCAGGCTGCGGCTGACCTCATAGGCAAAGTCCACGTGACCGGGCGTGTCCATCAGATTTAATTCATACGTCAGTCCGTCCTTGGCGACGTAGCTCAGACGAACCGTCTGTGCCTTGATCGTGATTCCGCGCTCTTTCTCCAGGTCCATGTTGTCGAGCACCTGGGCCGTCATCTCCCGCGCGGTCAGTCCGCCGGTCGCCTGGATCAATCGATCAGCCAACGTTGACTTGCCGTGATCGATATGCGCGATGATGGCAAAGTTTCTGATACGTTCGAGTGGAGTGTCGGTCATGGGCCTACGCTATGGACCGGCCGGCGAAGCGCCGGCTGGTTGTGGCGCACCAATAGATTGTCGGTCAGGCTGTGTCACCCATTCCCAGGGGGCGCGGCCGCGGCAGGCGCGCGAGCAACCCATCGATCCGATTGCGCATCCGCCCGATCCGGCCGACGCCAGCCAGACGCCGGTCGAGGAAAGCTAACGTCAAAGCATCATCCTCGGACGTGTCGCGCAACCAGAACAGTAAGGTCGCGCTGTAGACCGCGGCCAGGATAGCCCGCTTCGTGTACCAGCTGAAATCCGCCGAACGGTCGCCCGCGGCATGCCAGATCGCATCGACTGTCCGAGCGGTGCAGGTCGCGGCCGCGCGATTGTTCTGGGGCAGCGCCAGGACAGCCAGTCCACGCCGAACCGCCTCCTTGAACGGCCTGTTCTGCTCCAAGCGAATGGCGATCACCGCCCGGACTCTGCTGGAGACCTTGGCTTCAGGCAAAGCAGCCGCCGCCTCTTCCATGCGCCGGTCCGCGAGGTCACAGAACGTCTCAATCATGTCGACAGTGCCCAGCGGAAACAACAGAGCTGCCTCGTCCAGCGGTAAGCCAGCATCACGTATGCCGGCCCGCAGCGCTCGCTTGGTCCAACCATCGAACGGGACGTTGGGCAGCATTCCCAAGATTGCCGCATCACGCTCCGGCATCCGTTCCGGCGGTGCGATCATCTTTGTGTTCCCATGCGGTCAAGTTCGTCAGTGAAACCGAAAAGGCCGAAATCGGTCATGCGCATGGTATAGAGGATACCGTTAAGATGATCGTACTCATGCTGAACAACGCGGGCATGGAAGCCGGTTGCCTCCCGCTCGATAACCTTGCCGTCGCAGTCCACCCCACGATAGCGGATGCGCGAGGCCCGAGGCACCGCTGCCCGCATATTGGGAATTGAAAGGCAACCTTCCCAGCCCAACGCCCGTTCTTCACCAACCAGTTCCACAACGGGGTTGATCAATACGGTGTTGCCTATCGTGACGTCGTCCGAGTCTTCAGTTTCCCGTCCAACGGGTATGCGAAAGACGAACAATTGTAGTGACTTATATACCTGAGGCGCCGCCAATCCAACGCCTGGGGCATCCTCCATCGTCTCCATCATGTCGGCGACAAGGCGGCGGATGTCGGGGGCACCCGGGTCGGCCACCGGATCCCCCTTTCGCAGCAAAATTGGATGGCCCATTCGGGCAATTTTCAGAATGGCCATAGCCGTGTCGGTCCTCGATGGCTCAAAATGGACTTGTAAGTATCCGTAGCCATGTTATAGCGCCAGACCCCGCGTCGGAGTTCCCGACGGCGGACGTATTTGCGCACCCGTCTGAGGGGGGCGTTCTGGATAGGAGAAGGCGGCCAAGTGCAAGTTCTCGTGCGTGACAACAACGTTGACCAGGCGCTCAAGGCGCTCAAGAAGAAGATGCAGCGGGAGGGAATTTTCCGCGAGATGAAGCTTCGGCGGCATTATGAAAAGCCGTCTGAGCGGCGGGCTCGCGAGGCCGCGGAGGCAGTGCGGCGAGCCAGGAAGCTGGAACGCAAGCGCCTGGAGCGCGAGGGCTTCTAAAAGAAGACGGCTCTGCTCATCGGCAAGTCCACTCTTTCGAGATTCTCACGCCTGTGGATCGGTGACCGGGAGCCGATAGCAACGTCGCTGGCCGCAGATCGAACGCCTCGACGACATTCGAGCTGGTCCAATATCTGACGGCTGTGCAGTGGCTACCGCCGCTCGGTAGCTCGTATTTTTCTTCCTGTCGCTGGAAGTCGCAGGGTATTGCGATCGGACCATCGGCTACAGTCAGACGCCATGCTTGTACCAGCGCACTCGCGTCAGAACGCTGTCTTTAGCCATCTGCGTGAGAGTATCTTGACAGGCGCCCTGCCGCGAGGTGGTCGCCTGCCACCCAGCCGTTCTCTTGCCCAGGAATTGGGCGTCGCTCGACAAACGGTTGTACTCGCGTATGAGCGCCTGGCCGCGGAGGGCTATGTTTGCGGTCGCATCGGCAGCGGCACCTTCATCGCGACCGATCTGCCTGATCAGGCGCCTGTCCCTGCCGGTACCCCACGTGCCGCTGCCGTTGGTCTATCCGCCAGGGGCGCCCGCCTTGCCAACATCCCGGCCGCCGCTACGGCGCGCGCCCCTGAAGTGGGTCTGCTGCTTGCCGGTGGCCTGCCCGCGCCGGACCTGTTTCCCGTCAAGGTCTGGGCCCACTGCACAACCCGCGTGATGAAGTCGTTGGCCGGCGAATTGTCCGCTTATCCGCCGCCACAAGGTCTGTTTGTACTCCGCGAGCAAATCGCCGCCCATCTCGCTGCCACGCGTGGCCTGGTGGCCGATCCCGGCAATATCGTGATCACCAGCGGGACACAGCAGGCGTTGAGCATCGCCGCCGAGTTGCTGCTCGATCCGAATGACCCGGTTTGGGTTGAGGATCCAGGCTACATCGCGGGCCGGGGTGCCCTGCTTACGGCTGACGCCGCGATCGTTCCGATTCCTAGCGATGCTCAAGGGATCGATGTCGCTGCCGGCGTTCGGACCGCGCCCAGCGCCAGGCTGGCGTTAGTCGCTCCCTCTCACGCCACGCCGCTCGGCGGTGCCTTGCCAATCGGCCGCCGCTTGGCCCTGCTGGACTGGGCCCAGCAAGCTAACGCCTGGGTGCTGGAGGACGATTGCGATTCCGAGTTTCGTTGGGAGGGCAAGCCTCTGCCGCCATTGGCCACGTTGGACACGGCAGGGCAGGTGATCTACTGCGGCACCTTCAGTAAAACCCTGGCGCCCGCGCTGCGGGTCGGCTTCGCCATCGTCCCCCCGCCGCTGGTCCAGGCGTTTGTTCGCCTGCGCACGCTGACCGACCGCGGCACCGATGCGTTCACACAGGCGACGTTGGCGGAGTTCATGCGGCAAGGACTGCTGCCGCCACACATTCGCCGGGTGCGTACGGAATACGCGCGGCGGCGTACGGCGCTGCTCGAGGCAATGGCGCGCCTAGTCCGCCACGCGACAGCGATCGCCGCTCCCGGTGGCTTGCACATGGTCGCGCAATTGGCTGAGGGCATGGATGAAGCCGCTGCGGTCCGGGCATGCCGAGCACGAGGTCTGGCGGTGTCTCCACTACGGGCATATTATGTGGGATCACCGCGGATGAGCGGGCTTGTGCTCGGTTTCGCGGCAACCCCTGCAGCACTCGCAAACGACGTTGCGAGACGGCTGGAAGCGGCTCTGACGGCAGCATCGAATTCCGGCACTGCCTGACATGGCCGACTCGTCTACAAAGATGAGCCACGTTGCTTTTCATCCGACCTGAAATGCGTCATCGTTCTGCTCGATGGCGGTCACGCCCATGGTGCGGAGCTTTTCGATGGCTGAAGTCCACCCCCAGGTCGTACGTGCGCTCGCGTTGCACCCGGTGATCAGGCAGGAAGGCGACGAGGTCAATCGCCGCCGCGAATTAACATCTCCGATCGTAAGCGCACTCAAGCAAGGCCATTTCTTTCGTCTGCTCCAACCCCGCTCGATTGGCGGAATGGAGTTGAAGCCGTCCGATTTCGCTCGGGTCACCGAGGCGATCGCCAGTGCCGACGGCTCCACAGCTTGGGTGATATGCCAGGGCAATGGTTGCGCGATGTCCGCGGCGTATCTCGAGCCAAGCGTCGCAAAGGAGATTTTTGGCCCGATCGACGGCATCCTGGCCTGGGGACCGCCGGGCGGCCCGTTCGAGGCCGAGGCTGTACCTGGAGGATACTGCATCTCGGGAACGTGGCGCTTCGCCAGTGGCAGCCAGAATGCCACCTGGCTTGGTGCCCACATGAAGGTCGCCGGGACCAGGGAAGTCCGAACCATGCTGTTCCCGAAATCCAGTGCCACAATGGTCGACATTTGGCACACACTTGGCCTGCGCGGCACCGCAAGCAACGAATATGTGGTCAAGGACCTGTTCGTCCCCGCCGAACGGACGATGCTACGTGACCAAGCGATCGACCGACGGGAGCAAGGCCCGCTTTATCGCTTCGGCAGCAGCCAGCTGTATTCTGCCGGTTTTGCCGGCGTTGGGTTGGGCATCGCCCGCGGACTGATCGATGCTTTTCTGGAACTCCCGGCCACAAAAGTCTCCCGCGGGGCAGCCAAGCCGATGCGCGAGAATAACGTCGTGCAATCGCAACTCGCGCAAGCCGAAGCCAAATGGCACTCGGCGCGTGCCTTCTTGCACGATACGCTCGACGAAATTTACGACTATGTCATTCGGCACGATGAAATGACCGAACGCCAGGCAGCGATGATGCGTCTGGCCTCGACCTGGGCGATCCAACAGTCACGCGAAGCCGTTAACACGATGTTTCATTGTGCTGGATCGACCGCGGTTTTCGAGGAACAGCCGTTTGAGCGCCGACTAAGGGACATACACACCGTGTCGCAACAATCCCAGGGACGCCAGCTTCACTACGAATCCGTCGGGCAAATCATGCTCGGCCTACCGCCCGAAAACCAGTTCTAAGGGAACCAGACCATGCCGGCTCAGTCACTAAATCATTATACGATCAAAGCCCGCGACCTGGAACGCACCAAAGACTTCTATCAGGACATCGTTGGCCTCAAGGTTGGCGATAGGCCGCCGCTGGCGTTTCCAGGCTACTGGCTATACTGCGGCGCGGTGCCGACCGTGCATCTGATTGGCCATCGCTCCGAGGATCCGACCATCCCCGACGGCCCGACAAATCCAGCGGCAACCGGCCGTCTGGACCACATCGCTTTCTCCTGCGATGGGCTGAAGCAGATGCGGACCAACCTGGAGGCAAACGGGATCAAGTTCGATGAGCGTGTGCTGCCACGGCTTAACATGACGCAGCTGTTTTACCTGGACCCGGACGGCATATCAGTCGAATGCAATTTCGATGCAGTCGAGACAGAGACGCAGGGATCAAAAGGCCATTAGCACGTGTAGCTGACGTGCCCTTTGCGATCCGATCGGGCTGCGAGCCATCGCTGCACAATTGCCACGATTGAGATGCCCCGCCTGGGGGTAAATTGGGACAAGCTCAACCTCACTTAACGCAAAAGGCGGCGGGTTACTCCGCCGCCGCAGGCAGTCGCGCCCCTACCCGGCGCAATGCGCGATCGATCCACTGTGCGGTAAGCTTCTCCTGCGTCGTATTCTGCCCAAGCCGCTCATGCAGCGCTGGGAAATCAACACGGTCCAATGCCTGATCCTGGTTGAAGCAGGAAAACACCACTGTCCGCTCCCCTGTCTTCGGATCGACCTGCGGCTGCAAGCACTGTGCGCAGACCTCCTTCATCATGCACTGCATCGGCGAGTTGATCGAGCCGATGGCGCTGTGCCCGAGCTTTAGATAAGGCGCCAAAACGCCATACCGAGCAGCCCCTACTGCCTGCATCATGCGATCAGAGCCGATGACGATCATGTGGTCCGCGTCTACCAGGGGAACGACTTGGGCACCCAATGAGCCGGAACCGTAGGCCGCCATTGCCTGCACGATGTTCCCAACGAATGTTCGATCCTGCGGGCGCCTGGGGTTCGGCGTGAAGCCTGGCGCCTCATCGCAACACCAGACGATGACATCGGCGGCTCGTTCTATTTCCGGAACTTTGTAGCGGTCGCGGAGCGCCTTGTAGCCGGCGAAATAGACAACCTTGGATCCAGCGGCGCGGGTTGCCGCGCCGATGGAAAACAGCACCGCGTTGCCCAATCCGCCGCCGACCAGGGCAACCGTAGTATCGCGGTGGATCTCGGTAGGCGAGCCGGTCGGGCCCATCAAGACCACCGGTTCCCCAGGGCGCAGCAAAGCGCATAGGTCAGAACTGCCGCCCATTTCCAGCGCGATCACACTCACTAGGCCAGCTGACGGGTCGGTCCAGGCGCCTGTCATAGCCAGGCCTTCCATGTTCAACACGGTCCGGCCAACACCGGGTTCGTCGTCTTGCGCAGCCAGAACCTCGAAGTTCTGCAACCGATAGAACTGACCCGGCCGGAACGCCCGAGCCGCGGCGGGCGCTCGTATCACCACCTCGATGATCGTTGGCGTCAGACGGTGGACGGCGTGGACAGTGGCTGTAAGCTCTTCACGGGCCGCTGCGATAAGATCTGCACCGGCCCTGCCTGTCGGTGGCCCCGCGGCCATTGCACGCGAGACAACCGGGTAGCCGCGCTTTGCCCCGCCCATGGCCTTGACGACGTTGCCGAAGAAACTTGGGTGCAGATCGCCAAAGAAACTGACGAAGCGTCCATTGTCGGCGCGGTGCATCAGCACATTCGTTTCATTTGGCTTGGCAAGGCCGCGAACGGGTTCAACTCTCATGCCGTTCTCGTCCACCGCCTGGAAATAGCGCCCGTCCATACGGATGCGGTTGTCTTCGCGGGCCAGTACCGTGTTGGGTTGCGTCCCCGCGGCAACCAGAATGGTGCGCGCTGGCAGCGTTACCACCGAGTCATCGCCGCGGCGCATGCTCAAGGCACTGGCATGGCCGAAGGCGTCCGTCTGCACGGCAGTGGGGGTCAAACCTTCAGCGAACCGGACAGCTTCCTCCATCGCCTTGGCCACCTCTTCGTGGTTCAGCGTGTAAGACGGGCTGTCCACCAGCCGGCGACGGTAGGCCACCGTTGCACCTCCCCAGCTGTCCAACAGAGCGGCCAGCGCAGGCGGTCGCCCTTCCGCTGCGGCGGCATCACGCTCCGTTCGTATCGCAGCCGCATGCCGCAAAAATTCGTTGGCGGTCTCCGCTTCTTCTAAGGTCCAGCCCAGGCGCACTGCCATCTCGCCCTTTTCCGCCGTCAGCGTGCGGTAGCGCAGCGCGAACTTCTCGACCTGCCGGATGTAGTAGGCCAAGCTCTCCGTCGCGGTATCGATCGCTGTCAGACCGCCACCGATCACCACCACTGGCATCCGAAGCTGCAGGTTGGCAGTCGAGGATCGCCTGGCTGCCCCGGTCAGCTGCAGCGCCATCAGGAAGTCGGAGGCTTGGCGAACCCCTCGCGCAAGCCCGTTCGGGATGTCAAGCACGGTGGGTCTCCCGGCACCCATACAGAGAGCAATGTGGTCGAAACCCATCGCCCAGGCATCGTCGATCGACAGTGTCGCGCCACCGCCGAAGCGGATGCCGCCGAAATGCGCGAATTGTCCGAGGCGACGCTCCAGCAGCAGGCGCACCAGCTTTAGATAATTCTTGTTCCAGCGGACTGTGATGCCGTACTCGGCGACACCACCGAACCCCGCCATGACACGGTCATCCAGGTTCTCGAACAACGTTTCCACATCGCGCACCGGAACGGAAAGATCGAGGCCCAGCGGCTCGATCTTTAGTCCGTCAATGGCGACAATCGTGTGACCGTCGTTCAGCAGATGATGCGCCAGGGTGAAACCGGCTGGACCCAGACCGACGATCAGAACCTTGCGGCCGCTGTCGGGCCGAGGCACTGGGCGGCGGATATCAAGCGGGTTCCAACGGGTCAGCAGCGCGTAGATCTCGAATCCCCAAGGTAGCGCCAGAACATCTTTAAGGACGCTGGTTTCTACCTGCGGGATATCCACAGCCTCCTGCTTTTGGTAGATGCAGGCCTTCATGCAATCGTTACATATGCGATGACCCGTCGCCGCCATCATCGGATTGTCGATGGCGATGGTCGCGAAGGCACCGAGCACATGGCCGGCGGCGCGTAGCGTGTGCATTTCGCTGATCTTCTCGTCCAACGGACATCCCGCCAGCGTCACGCCGAACACCGACTTCTGGAACGCCCCGGTCTTGCGTTCCTTGAGCCCGCGACTGCACGAATCCTTCGCCTGTGTGTGACACCAGATGCAGTAGTTCACCTGATCCAGCGCCTGCTGAGTGTTCATCCCGGCGTCCGTCAGTGCGAATCCGTCGCGATGTCTCCACTGCTGTTCCGGCAGGCGCAACATGGTGACGCCGTCGCGCTCGATCGTCTCCACCGGCACCAGATGCTGGGGATCAACCCGATGAGGCACTTGGAACAGCGTCCCCCCATGGTGCAAAGCCTGACCTTCGGGCGATAGGGTCGCCCAGGCTGCGTATCGCAGTGCCTCGTCGCTCGCCTCGGGATCGGCTTCCGAGGCTGCGACATACCGAGCGAAACCCAGTTCAGTCAGCGGCTCACCGATCCGCGCCTCCAGCGCCAGCCGCAGGGACGACCCATCGAAGCCGGAGGGGTCGGCATATTTCTTGACCGCCTGGCGTTGCACGAATAGCCGCTTGCAGGCGTGGATCGGATCCATCGCTAGCGTTTCCGACGCGATGGCCAGGGTCTCGGCCTCGATATCGAATAGCACCGCGATAAACGCATCCAGATGCGGCCCCAGCGCGACGACCAGATCCGACTCGTCTCGAATCGTCAAACTCTCCGCCGCCGCGCGCGCATGCAGCAGACGCCGGTGCAGCTCAAGATGCTGCTCCGCGAGGGTCCGCAAGAAACACTGATCCAACCGGATGAGACCGTCACGTATGGCCAGATCAGCAAAGGTAAATCCAAATCCTAGGCGTGGAACATCGGAAACAGTCACAGGGTTGGCCACTCTTCAGGGAGGAAGTCATGTGCCGATGCCATAGGCAACCGGGACAGGCAACCTTCGGTGAGGTCAGGAAGTTCGGGCTCCGTCCGCTTGACCGTGTCGGCGCCCCCGAGATCCGCAAGAGCCGACGGCTCTTGCTTCGTTAACTAGGGACGCGGAGGCGGGAGGGCAACCGAGGAGCCCCGGTGCTACGACAAAGGTGCATCGGCCGGAACCAGCCATTCCAGCAGTTTGGCGGTCAACGCAGCCAGTGTGAGCGGCTTGGTAATCTGGTCGTCCATGCCGCTGCGCAGACTTGCCTCCCGACTGCCCTCCATGGCGTGTGCCGTCAGGGCGATAATCAAGGTGCGGCGGCCCTGGAACCCCTCGATCTGGCGAATGCCGCGGGTCGCCTCGTAGCCATCCATCTCCGGCATCTGGCAATCCATCAGGACAAGGTCGAAGTTGTTCTCACGGTACGTGCTGATGGCCTCAAGCCCATTGCGGGCGGGCGTAACCCGGCAGCCTAAAGTCTCCAGCAGCGCCTGGGTGACGCGCATATTAGCGGCATTGTCCTCCACCAGCAGGACCGACACCGCCTCCCGACCGGCGCGGTCTAGCGCGGCGCGGAAGTCGCGGCTGGCGGGGGATATGAAGGTCGAAGGCGCATCGGTCTTTAAGACCGGCGCGGGGCGGACGACGACAGCAGGTGCCTGCCCATCAGCAGACGGCAGGGGCTTGTTCACCTTCTGCTCCAGCATCACCGTGAACCAGAAGGTTGAGCCCACGCCGACTGCGCTTCTTATCCCCATCTCGCCGTCCATCATGTGGCAAAGCTGCCGAGCGATGGACAAGCCGAGGCCTGTGCCGCCGTGGCGACGCGTCATGGAGCTGTCAGCCTGGGTAAAGGCGTCGAAGATCATCTCGTGCTTGCTATCTGGCACACCAATACCAGTGTCGGACACCTCAAAACGAATGCAAAGGACACCGCTGGCCGCGCGCTCAATCACGCTACGCAGCGTGATCGTGCCTTCCGAGGTAAACTTCAGCGCGTTGCTGATTAAGTTGGTCAGGATCTGAAGCAGGCGGTGCTTATCGCCTACCACCATAAGATTGAGGCTCTCGGGGACCGAGGTCGACAAGGTCAGGCCCTTGACCCGAGCCTGTTCAGCAAAAAGCACTCGGATGTCATGGATCAGTGACGGCAGATGAAACGGCGCCTTATCCAGTTCCAACCGACCGACCTCGATGCGCGACAGGTCCAGGATATCGTCGATCAGCCGCAGCAATGACACACTCGATTGGGTCGCCGTTTCCACGTAGCGCCTCTGCGGTGGCGAGAGTTCCGTAAGCTGCATGAGTTCGATCATGCCGACCACGCCATTCAGCGGAGTACGGATCTCGTGGCTCATGTTGGCGAGAAACTGAGTTTTCGCGGCATTAGAGGTCTCGGCCTGCCGCAACGCTTGTTGGGTTTCGGCGGCACGCCGCCGCAAGCCCTCCAGCATCGTATTAAACGCGGCGCCCAACCTGCGGATTTCGAACGGCACCAGGCCGCTGAACGCGGGCACGGAAACCTCGTCGTTGCCGCCAAGCACTGATTCGGCCGTCGTGGCGACACTGCGCACCGGCCGCGCCAGGTAAAGCGCAAGCAGCCAGGCCATCAAGGCGGCGCCGCCGAACGACACCAGCGCGATCACTGTCGCCATCTCGTTGACCTGGTCGGCCCGTCGCCGAAGCTCACCGATTGGCTGCGGCACCATGACGCCCCAGCCGGTTTCCGGTACGACGGCATAACCTGCGATCATGTTGCCGTGGAACGCCGGCGAGTAGAATTGCCCGACGCCGGTCTCACCGCGCATCATCGCCGCCACCACCGATACGCCGGAGATATCGCGCGACGCCGCGACCCAGTCTTTGAAGGGGTGGGCAATAACCTGTCCCTTGGCGTCCACCATCACCGCATGGCCATGGTCGCCGAACGCGATGGCCTGCTGCAGCGACACAAGATAGCTTGTCGTCATAACCCCGAGACCTAAACGGCCTCCGGAAAACTGCTTTACCAGGTAGAAGACCGGCAGGCCCGCCGAATTGTGATACAGGTTACTGATCGCGATTCGGCCTTCGGCGCCACCGGCAAGGACCCGAAGTTCCGTCAGCAGTGGCGGGGGCAAAGCACCGGTTGGCGCATTGGACAAGCCTGGCAGCGCAGACTCAACGGCTCCATCCGGGCCGAGAATGCAGACATGGATCACGTTCAGCGACATCAATAGATCGGTCAGGCCGGCGACCGGATGGGTGAGCGCCCCGCTTTCAAACGCCAGCCCAAACACCGCCTCTACGTCTTTGACGTACCGCGACATCGTCGAGGTCAAATTGCGGGCAACCAACAAGTGCCTTTCGCGAACCGAGTCAAGCTCGTTCTGAAACGACGTGTTGCTTTCCCACAGAGCCAGAACGGCTATCGGCGCTCCCGCGATTACCGTAAATGCAATGAACAGCAGATGGTGCAACCTCAGGGCAAATCCAGGCCGGCGGCCCTGTTCAGGCACGGAATGCGGCGATACAGGCGTCTTGCTGGAACCGCTGGCTTGATGAGCCGGGTCCAGCCCGGAAGCTGGAAGTCTCATTTGTTCTCTGTCATAAGTGTAGTAGATCAGCAAATATGCAGTCGCCTATATGCAAAAAGTAAACCTATATTGCAATTAAATTAGCTTCGGGCCTACCTGCTCGGCCGCTTCTGCTAGTTAGCGTCCGTGGCTTGCCTGCCATTTGTCGGCCAAAACCAGTTGGTCACGAAACGTCACCGCAGCGCTCAGGACGGCAGCGCGCTTGTCCGCTGGGATGTCCTTCCGCAGCCCAATATCGTCCTCCGGCATCTCCTTGGACTGGACTGCCTTGATAACATTATTGATCTCGCCGGAGGCGTGGATTGGCGTCTGCAGCAGTACCAGACGCTCCGCTTCCGACTTATTGGCCGGAGTGTGACAGTCCAGGCAGGACTCTTCACGAATGCGCATGGCGAAAGCCTTATAGCTTCTGTCGAGCGCCGGTAGGTAAGGATTGGCCTGGCTATAACGGGCGCTGAAAAGCGAGGCCTGCGGCTGCAACCTTCCGGTGGCGTCGCGCCATTGCCAGGCGCCTGTAAATGCAGGTGTTCTAGCTACGGTGTAGGCGCCGCGACGCTCTTCGCTGCCGGCTTCGTCTCGCGTGACAATGAAAGCCAAGCCTTTACTGTCAAGATAAAAGCCGATCTCGTTGGATGCTTCGTAGGCATGCCATTTGTCGGCGCTGTGCCAAAATGGATAGGGATAATCGCCGAACGGAAGAATGTTACGAAAGTAGGCCTCCACGCGGATGATCGGGACATGAGAACGTTTGTCATTTTCCAGTGACCAGCGACCGGTGAAGCAGTACAGCGGTAGATATAACGCCTTGAAAACGTCGCTGTTGAGATGCGTCAAGGTTTTCTTCTTGATCTGCTTGGTGGGCTGGTCCCCGCCCCAGGCGATGGCAGGTTCTATCGGGAGCATCATCTTTCGCAACGCCCGGCCGCAAGATTGAAACGCCGCTTCGTCGCCATAGGCCACGACCGGGCAGGCCGCTGTCAACGACTTGGCCAGCGCCTCTGCTTGGACCTTAAGCTTGCCGTCAAGCTCGCCGGCGTTGGCCGAACCGGTAGCAAGGAGCAGCGCCAAACCGACGATGGCCACCTGAGGCAGCTGTCTCCTGGGAAGCACTGTTCCTGGGTTGATGTTGCAAAATTTATCCCGAAGCCGGATCCGCCGCCGCAGACGGATCAGTGCGAGGAGCGAGAGCGCACATACCGAAAGGCTGGACGGTTCCGAAACCACGTCCGGCAGACCCGAGTTCGCAGTGACCGCCGCACCGACAGCGTTGCCTAGCGTCAGCGCGTCCTCGACGGAAAAAGGCGTGTGAATGCCGCCTACGACGCGACTGAACTCGGCTCCCTGTGGTCCTTCGGACGCATTCGAAAAGCTGGCGTACGTCTCGGTGATCGGGCAAATCAGCGGACTGCCATTGCTGTCGATGCCATTGGAGATCGCGGCGCAGTCAGCGGGATTGGACACGGCGTAAACGACGCTGTTCAGGGTGCAGGAAACGAGCAGGTTGGTCGACGGGTCAAATTGAGCCGAGCCACCATTGCAGTAATAATTCGACGATGAAGAAAACGGGATGTTGTCCGTGCCAAAGAAATCCGCCAGCACGGTCGCCGCGGCGCCGCTGAACGCTGGATGACCGGCGACATAGTCGGGATGCGGCGGGGTCGCGATCAACGACGACCAGGACGTATCGCAGGTCGTCAGATGAGTGCTCCAGGTCACAGTTCCAGCAGTGGTGCCACCGGTTCCGCAGTTCCTGATCGCGGTGACTGGCCGCCACAGGTTATTGTCGTACTTGATGCCCCAAGCGGCTATTCCAGCGTTGTTTTCGGCCTCGCCCAGCAGCGCTGTCAGTTGCGCGCTTTGTAGCAGGCTGCTGTTCTGGCTCTGCATGACGGTGTTGGCGATCTGCAGCCAGTGGCCGGGCGGCTGTGCCGTCGTACCGGGGTCATTCCAGAACAGCGCGGCGTTTGCCTGAGCATTGGTTTCCTGCTTATACCCAGCCGCCGAACAAGCCGTTTGGATCTTCTCGGGCAGGCTGGCCAGACCGACGTTCGATCCCTCGCACTCGGTCTGCAGGAGCGCTTGCTGATAGGCTTGAGAACCGATCGCCGGCGGGCCGCTGATGGCACCCTCGGCGGCTTTCAGCTGCGTCCCAGTGATACCGGTCGGTGCCACGCCGCCCCAAGTCGGGAACATTTCGGGTCGGGATGTTGGGGGGACGTAGACGCCCGGGAGGGTGCCCGATCCGGCGGGCGCCTGGGTCATCAGTCCATTCTGGATCGACGCCACGGCACCGGAGGCGACCGGGCTGGTCGCGGGCGCTTTGTTCACCGCGGTGGCGGCAGCGATGCCAAGATTATAGCCGTTGCAGGCAGCCGTTGTGGACGAGGCGCAGGCGCTGGGGTTGGACAGTCCCAATTCGTTCAATTGGCTTGACAGGAACGACTGAAGTTCAGGGATGACGACGTTGTTCGCAAGGGTCTGGTTGGAGGTGTTGGGCGTGGCGCTGCCGGTAACGGTGCTGATCGGGGTCTGCCAGGCGGGATCCGTGAAGATATTATAGAGTGCGGTATAGGCTGCGGTGGCGACCGCTACATTCGCGTCGGCGCCAGACGCGGACCCAGCGGTATAGGCGAAGGAGGAAATCGTCGAACCGGTGGCCGCGTTGACCGCGTCCGACATGGACTCCCCGACTTGGGCAATTTCACGAGCGACTTCCGGCGGCCCTGCGACGAGATTACCGGAGGTTGATTGCGTAATCTGTAGGAATTCGTTGTTCCAGTCCGTCACTGTATTTTCGGCACGCGCGGAGCTTAGACCAACTAGCCCGCAAATGACGGTAGCAACGATCAGCAACCGAACAATGCCAAGAGTGCGGCGTTGCGGTGCCACTTGGATATTGTCGGAATGAGACATGACGATTTCCTGCCGCCTATAAAACCGATGCCGAAAATATATCTATATCCAACTTGTTAATCAATGATAAATATTTGTGTTTTAAACAGTGGGTTTGCCAGTCAATAATCAATTTTTGACACAATAATCGTTACAATTCAGCATTTCTCGGACCGGCGCCCTCATGCAGGTGGTTTCCACAGGTTGGCAGGAGCTTGGCACGCTCACAGGCCCAGGATGTCCGTTCGTGCGATCGCGGGGAAACGAACCGCCGACGCCATGGCGACATAGATGGCTGGGGCCTCGGCGGCGTCTTCCCCAATTGAACAAGACAAGCGGTGGCGGTTGGACTGTGCCGCCGCAACATGCCTGTTTATGAGGCAATTGATCTTGGGTTTGAGCACCCGTGGATTTTACATGAAAGGACTCGACTCAAAGATGGGTCTGACCTTAGTGTTCTTGATATGTTCACTCCTCTTGCCGTTGCTCGTAAGCCAGTCTCTCCCACCCCGTTGGTCTCTCCTACCCTGTTGGCATCTTCACGACCGGTCGCTCCGTCACAGTCCCTCATGGTGCTTCGCGAACGCATCGCGCGGATCGAGCGGGCTCATGCAAGAGGCCCGGAAGAGCGCTCGATCGCTTTAGGGATCGAGGCAATTGATGGAATGTTGCCCACTGGCGGCCTTCGCCTAGGCGCGTTGCATGAAACCGCCTCGGCTGGTCCGGATACAGAACATGCCGCCGCCGCTGCCCTGTTCACCGCGGGCATACTGGCGCGTCTCGATGGTCCCATCCTGTGGGTGCTGCGACAGGCTGACCTTTTCGCCCCCGGCCTCGCCGGCGTCGGATTGCAGCCGAACAGGGTGGTCTTCGCCGAAGCTGGCAAGGGTGTTCTGCCCGTCATGGAAGAAGGCCTGCGTCATCCGGGCCTTGCTGCTGTGGTGGCTGAATATGCCGGGCGGTTAAGCCTTGTTGCCTCACGTCGGCTGCAGCTGGCGGCGGAGCAGACGGGCACCCTCGCCATCCTGATCCGGCGAAGTCCAGGTTTCAACGATCCGGCGCTGAACGAACCGACCGCCGCGGCGACCCGATGGCGGATCGCTGCTTTGCCCTCGCCACCTGCTTTGCCAAACGCACCGGATACGCCGGGCCTGGGACGTGCCCGCTGGAAGCTGGAGCTGACCCGATGCCGCGGCAGCGAGCCAGGGTCCTGGATAGTGGAGGCTTGTGATGCGACGGGTCGTCTCGATCTGGTTCCCGACATTTCCCACCGATCGTCTCGCGCCGCCTGAGCAAACCGGCCTGCAAAACGAGCCCCCGCGCTCTCCCTCTGCCAACTTTTTGGCGTCAAGAGAAAGGAAAGCACAACCGCCTCGGTTATCGCTCCAAGACCTTCCTCTGGTCACTGCAGCAAACCGGGTGCTGACAGCGGTGAATGCGGTAGCAGCAGGGCTTGGGTTGCGTCCGGGGATAAAGCTGGCGCAGGCACAGGCTGTTGTGCCCGGGTTAGTGGTTCACGACGCAGATCCAGTGGGTGATGCGGCAGCGCTGGTGCGATTGGCGGAGTGGTGTCTGCGCTACGCGCCGCTGACTGCAGCCGATTCGCCGGATGGACTTTGGATTGACATTAGCGGCAGCATGCATCTGCACGGCGGGGAAGCAAGGTTGCTGCGCGATCTGGTGCAGCGGCTGAACAATCATGGTTTGGCCGCCCATGCAGCCGTCGCCGATACGCCGGCTGTGGCGCATGCGGTTGCTCGGTTTGGCAACGGAGGCGTGGTGCCATCAGGCACGGCAATCATCGCCGAGTTCCCGATCGAGGCGTTGCGCCTACCGGCTGCGACACTGGCGGATCTGCGGCTAATGGGATTTGAACGCATTGGACCGCTGACCGTCGCCGCCCGCGCTCCCTTGGTACGACGGTTTGGGACAATGCTGGCATTAAGGCTGGATCAAGTGGAAGGGACGGTTTTCGAACCAATCGTGCCGATTATGCCGCCTACCTTGGTTCAGGCCAGGCTGACGTTCGTCGAGCCGCTGCTGACGGCAGAAGCCTTATTACACGTCATTGCTCGACTGGTCGATATGGTCTGCAACGATTTGGAGCAGGCCGGACTGGGCGCTCGCCAGCTGGATCTGCTGTTCGAGCGGGTGGACGGATCGACACAGGCGATCCGCGTCAGAACCGCTCTTCCAGGTCACGATGCGCGTCATTTTGGCCGCATGCTGGATGAGCGTCTGGAGCACGTTGATCCTGGGCTAGGCGTGGAGGCAATGCAGCTCGTCGTTCCTTATACCGATCGCTTAGATTTTGTGCAGACGAAATCGTGCCTGGTGGGAGAGGCGTCTCCTGAGATCGCTCCGCTCGTGGATCGTCTCGCCAACCGCCTGGGCGAGACGAAAATTTACCGCATTGCTCCAGTAGAGAGCGACGTGCCGGAACGCTCGGTTCGCCGGTTACCGGCGATATCCCGTATTGCCGGTGGCTGGCCGGCTGATCTGCCACGGCCGGTACGTCTGCTCGATCCGCCGCAGCCGATCGATGCGATAGCGCTGCTGCCGGATCACCCTCCGATCGCGTTTACATGGCGCCGAGTGCGTCACCGGGTGCGCCATGCCGATGGACCGGAACGCATCGCTGGAGAGTGGTGGAAGCGAGACCGGGAATGGCTTTCGGTGCGCGACTATTTCCGGGTCGAGGATGATGATGGCCGCCGCTTCTGGCTGTTCCGGCGCGGCAATGGCAGCGACATGGATACCGGCGACATGCGCTGGTTCATGCACGGGATTTTCTGAGCAGCTCCCCTCGATGTTTAAAAATCATTCCATTCAGACAGCGTCGTTCTGAACGACCGGCTTGTTGTAGGCGGAACAATGACAAGACATACCGTATCAGCCTTGATGCAGGTTGACGTAAGTCATGCCTATACAGAGCTGCAGGTCACGACGAACTACAGCTTCCTGCGGGGCGCCTCGCATATTGAGGAATTAATCGCTCAAGCAGCTGTCCTGCGCATGAAAGCGCTTGCCATTACCGATCGAAATTCATTGGCCGGTATTGTGCGCGCGCATCAGCGGGCACGCGAGGCAAGCATACGGCTGATCATTGGTTGTAGGCTCGACTTGGCAGATGGACCATCGGTGCTGGTCTATCCTATAAACCGTATGGCGTATTCTCGCCTCACCCGCCTGCTGACCGTGGGAAAAAGGCGCGCCGGCAAAGGCAAATGTGAGCTCTACTGGTCGGACCTGACAGTGGCGGCGGAAGATCTGATCGCCATCCTCTGCTCCAACCCGACCAAGGAAAATATCCGGCGCTTGAAAGCTGACTTCGGCGATCGAGCCTATGTGGCTCTGACGCTGATGCACCGTCCCAACGACGCGGTTCGGTTGCGCACCATCGCCAACACGGCTCAAGCTCTGGGCGTACCAACTGTCGCCACCAACGACGTGCTGTATCACGCTCCTGGCCGGCGCATCCTGCAAGACGTGCTGACCGCCATTCGTCAAGGCTGCACTATCGATGAACTCGGCCATCGTCGCGAAAGGTCCGTTGTGCGGCATCTTCAGGCACCGGAAGAAATGTTTCGGCTGTTCGGCCACCATCCTGACGCGATCACGCGCACCCAGGAAATCCCCGACCGGTGCCAATTCAGTCTGGACGAACTCCGTTACCAGTATCCGCACGAGGTCCGCGTTACCGGTCTGACAGCGCAGCAGTCACTGGAAAAGCTGACCTGGGAAGGTGCGGCTGCTCGGTATCCCGACGGCATTCCCGACCGCACGACACGGCAGCTCCATCACGAGCTTGAACTGATCCGCAGTCTGCAATACGCACCCTATTTCCTGACGGTGGGCAGCATTGTCCGGTTCGCCCGTTCCCAGAACATTCTCTGTCAGGGACGTGGCTCTGCTGCGAATTCAGCGGTGTGTTTTGTACTGGGTATCACCTCGATCGATCCTATCCTGAGCGACCTGCTGTTCGAACGTTTCATCAGCGCCGAGCGTAATGAACTCCCCGATATTGACGTGGATTTCGAGCATGAGCGGCGGGAAGAAGTAATACAGTGGATCTACCAGACCTACGGCCGCCATCGCGCTGCATTGTGCGCGACGATCATCCGCTATCGTGGGCGCGGTGCGGTACGTGATGTCGGCAAAGCGCTAGGCCTGACCGAAGACGTGACCGGCGCTCTCGCCTCTCAGGTCTGGAGCTGGAGCGAGGAAGGCGTTGCCGAGGAACATGCCGCGGCGCTGAACTTCAACCTGGCAGACCGTCGCCTGCGCATGACATTGGATTTAGCTCGAGCGCTGATCGGCTTTCCTCGTCATATGTCGCAGCATCCGGGCGGTTTCGTCCTGACCGAGGATCGACTGGACGATCTGGTACCAATTGAACCGGCCCGCATGCTCGACCGCCAAATAATCGAGTGGGACAAGGACGACATCGATGTCGTCCGCTTCATGAAGGTTGATGTCCTTGGTCTCGGAATGCTTGGCTGCATGCGGCGCGCATTTGATCTTTTGGCAGAACACAAGGGACAGACGCTGAATCTGGCAACGATTCCGGCGGAAGATCCAGCGACTTACGCAATGATCCGCAAGGCGGACACCCTGGGTACTTTTCAGATCGAATCGAGGGCGCAGATGTCGATGCTGCCGCGGCTTAAGCCTACCACGTTCTATGATATCGTTATTCAGGTGGCAATCGTGCGGCCTGGGCCGATCCAGGGCGACATGGTGCATCCATATCTACGCCGGCGGGATGGGCTGGAGAAGGTGGACTATCCCACGCCCGAATTGCGGCGCGTGCTGGAGAAAACCCTGGGTGTGCCGCTGTTTCAGGAACAGGCGATGCAGGTGGCGATCGTCTGTGCCGGCTTCACGCCATCCGAGGCCGATGCGCTCCGTCGCAGCATGGCAACATTCAAATTTACCGGCGGCATCTCGCATTTCAAACAGAAACTGATCGCTGGTATGGTCGAGCGTGGCTACACCGCCGAATTCGCCGACAAGACGTTTTCGCAGATCGAGGGTTTTGGCAGTTATGGCTTCCCGGAGAGCCACGCGGCAAGTTTCGCTCTTATCGCCTATGCTTCGGCGTGGATAAAGTGCCACCATCCGGAGGTGTTCTGCTGTGCATTGCTGAATGCCCAACCAATGGGGTTCTATGCCACGGCGCAGATCGTGCGGGACGCCAAGCTGCATGGCGTGTTGGTTCGGCCGGTCTTGGTGAATGAGTCGGCTTGGGACTGCACGCTGGAAGGTAAGGCCGTACGGCTTGGATTGCGGATGGTGAAAGGCCTTGCCGTGGTCCATGCCAACGAGATGATAGAGCATAGGGGCGCTGGATATCACTCGATCGAGGATATGTGGCGTCGACTTCGTATCCCGGTCGCGGCGTTGGAACGGCTGGCCGAGGCCGATGCGTTTCGAACGTTGGGGCTGGATCGCCGACAGGCATTATGGGCGATCCGGGGGTTGTCGGACTCGCGTCTGCCGCTGTTTGAAGCCATGCCGGTGGAACCGAACGTAGAGCCAGCGGTGGCTCTGGCGGCAATGACCGCTGGGCGGCAGGTGGTGGAAGATTACCGCAGCACTGGGTTAAGCCTGCGCCGCCATCCAGTCAGCTTCTTACGGCAAGACCTGTCGATGCGGGGGATCGTCTGCTGCGCTGATCTGGCCACGATCCGCGACGGCAGGCGACTCGAGGTCGCCGGCATCATTCTGGTACGTCAGCGACCCGGCAGCGCGCGCGGCGTGCTGTTCGTCACCATCGAAGACGAGACGGGACATGCCAATCTGATCCTTTGGCCCTCGGTGTTCGAGGCGCACCGGCGCTTGGTGCTGTCCGCCAGCATGATCACCTGCCGCGGCAAATTGCAGCGCGAGAACGGGGTGATCCACGTCATCGCCGAACAGCTTGCTGATCTGTCTTGCATGTTGCGCGAAGTGGGTGAACGCGGCGAAGAATTTCCTGTGCAACACGCGCGCGGGGACGAGGCACGACGTGGCAGCACACCCGACCCGCGCGAGAGAAAGATCACTGGCAGCCGCGATATCTACACGCGGGATCTACGGATCGGACCTGGAAAAGGAATCAAGATACCCACACGAGACTTCCGGTAGGGGGCAACCTCGCATTACCCAATCACGGCGTAGGTTGCCTGAAGAGCAAAAAGCTGTTATCACGATATTTTGTTTTGAATCATTCGTCTTTGAATATCCACCCGCTGCGCATACTGCCTCAAGATCATTTAATGCGAATGATCGCTGTCCAATTGATAATCAGAGGTGGATGTCTATGTTGCGCTCAGATGCATACGAACCGCATCCCTGACTTCAACAACCAATAGACCAAAGGAGTTTTGTATGAGGACCCTTCGCCTTTCTGTATTCGCAGCGGCCGCCGGCCTCCTGATGGCCGCCCCAGCTTTTGCGCAGACGCATACGCAGAAGCAGCGCACCGACGGCAACAGCCCGACGATGGTCGGACCCGCCAGCGGCGCCTCTAAGCAGCGCACCGACGGAGACAGCCCGACGATGGTCGGACCCGCCAGCGGAGCCTATAAGCAGCGCACCGACGGCAACAGCCCAACCATCGTCGGATCGGGCAGCGGCGCATACAAGCAGCATACACAAAGCTTGTCACATGGCGACACCCCGGTGGGCGTTGCCAAGCAGAACTAAGGCTCTTCTTCCAGGCTAGGTTCTAGCCGTGACCTAGCCTGGAATCGAACCGGTATCCATACTACCCATCACGATCACTACCGCCATCTTCGCGGCTAACACAAGGTTCCAAGCGTGAACCAACGGCTTAAACTATCGGCCGCGGTTCTGATGCTTTTTGTCGGCTTTGTTGTGCCTGGACTTGCCGCGGATTGGGCGCCTGACCGGATTGCCGCGATAGTTGCCAAGGTATCCCCAGCCGTTGTCCGCGTCATCGCCGTACTACCACCCAAACCGCAAGAAACCAAACCTCCAGCGGACAGTGCAGAACCCAAGGTCGCCGGTGCCTCGGCAGACAGAACAACGACGGCTTTCGGCTCTGGTTTCATAATTGATCCTTCTGGCTTCATCGCCACCAACAAGCATGTCATCAGCGGCGGCACCGCGATATTCGTTTTGACGGCTGATGGCGTTCGCTACTCCGCGTCGGTTGTCGGAACGACGAGCAAAGCTGACATGGCTTTGCTTCGCATTCATGCGGGGCACGCCTTGCCATCGGTATCGTTCGGTGACAGTGACAAAATGCGGGTCGGCGATTCTGTCATCGCGATCGGCAGTCCATTCGGATTCGACAACAGCGCCAGTGCCGGCATCGTCAGCGCCGTCAACCGCAACATCATGGAAAGCCCGTTCGACGACTATATCCAGACCGATGCCGCGATCAATCACGGCAACTCCGGCGGTCCGCTGTTCAACTTGCAGGGCGAAGTCATCGGCATGAACAGCGTGATTTATGCCCCAGGCACCGGGTCCGTTGGCCTCGGCTTTGCCCTGCCTTCTGACGAACTCCGGTTTGTTTTCGATCGGCTGATGAAAACCGGCGAGATAGACGCCGGCATGCTGCCGATCCATACCCAGCAGGTCACCTGGATGCTGGAGCAGGCGCTCGGCACGCCTGGCTTGAAAGGGGCCGTGGTGTCGTCAGTGCAGGATGCGGGCAACATCATGCTGCACGGCGTCATCAGGCCGGGCGATGTGATTCTGACCTTCAACGGGCAAACGGTTTCGGATCCGCGCGATCTGGCGCGGAAGGCGGCGCGGGTGAAACCGGGCAGCGACGCAGCATTGCAGATTTCACGGGCTGGCGGCAGTGAAACGGTGCACGTGACAATACAGCAGTGGCCTGAAACCCCGCCGCCGGTGGTCCCCAGCGACAACAACCAACAGAAGCTTGGTCTGGATCTGGTGTCGGCGAAAGGAGACCAGGGTCAGGCCACCGTGATGGTGGCCTCTGTCGATCCGACCGGAACGGCTGCTGATAGCGGGATCCAGAAGGGAGACATCATTATGGACGTCCAGCAAACCCCCGTGTCAGACCCCGATCAGGCATCGCGCCTTTTGTCCGCCCGGTCATCCGAAGGCCACGGCTTCGCAGCTGTCCGGGTGGAGCACGATCAGAAGCTCTCCTGGATTCCGCTGGCGGTTCCACACTGACCAAGATGGCTCCGAACCAGCGAAAGGGGATCATGGTCAGTCGATGGTGAATTGATACCTTATGGTACGCCGCAACACGTGTCCGGGCCTCAGTACGGTAGACGGAAAATTTTCGTGGTGAGGAGCATCGGGAAAATCCTGTGGCTCCAACGCAAGGCCGGCCGACTGGCGGTAAATAACTCCACCGTGACCGGCGAACGAACCAGTTAGTTTGTTCCCGCTGTACAGCTGAACTCCGGGCTGATCGGTGAAAATTTCCAGCACACGTCCTTTGGCCGGATTCCGAAGCCTCACCGCCAGTGCGGGTGTCGCGCGCGTATTCATTGCCAGCACCAGGCAATGGTCATACCCAAGGCCATGGAATAGGTGCGCATCGGCTTGTCGGATCCGCGCGCCAAGCAACGCAGGCATCCGGAAGTCGAACGGCGTGCCGGCAACCGGGCAAATGTCGCCAGTTGGGATCTGCGCGGCATCCGTCGGCAGGAAGGCCGTGGCCGGGACAGTGACCTCATGGCCAAGCACATCGCCGCTCCCGGTGCCCGCCAGATTAAAGTAGGGATGGGCGCTGAGGTTGATGACGGTCGGTTTGGTGGTTCGTGCCTCGAATGCCAGCGAAAGGGCATCGGCGTCTAGTTGATAGGTTGCTTGGACGGTAACCTCTCCTGGAAAACCTTGATCTCCATCTGGGCTAACATGGGTCAGAACAAGCGTAGGAACCGGTTCGGCCTCCGCGACTGCCATGCGCCAGAAGACCCGGTTGAAGCCAACCGCGCCGCCGTGCAGCGTGGCGTCGCCGTTGTTCTTCGACAGCCGATACGTCCGGCCATCTAACGTGAAGCTCGCACCCGCGATCCGATTGGCGTACCGCCCTAACACGGTCCCGAACGAGCCGCCGTAATCGCTGTAGGCCGCGACGTTATCGAATCCAAGCAGGACATGGTCGCGATGGCCATTCCGATCTGGCGTTTCGATGCTAACCATCCGACCGCCATAGTCGGTCAGGCGCACGCGCAGTCGGTCGTTCTCGAGCGTAAAAAGGGTCGCGACGCGCCCATCCGGCAACTGACCAAAGGGTTCAGTAGGCAGCTTTCCAAGCATCGGGTCTCCTGTCGGTGGCGGGATCCCACCCGCCACTGATCGATTACATCGGCGGCTTCAGGCCATCCGCACCGACAGCGACGGCATTCGCCATGAGCTTGCCGTTATCCTTCGTCGCATTGACGAAAACATTCGCGCCCTTGGTGACCTCAGACATCGATCCCGGCTTGAACGTCACGATCGGCGCGGTCGGAGGCACCAGTATGGTCTGCTCGCCCCCCTTGTAGGTGACCTTTAATTCCTTTGCTCCATTCTTCGACGAGGCCGAGGTGACGCTGCCATTGGTCATCGAGCTGTTCACCGCAGGTCCCGACGAAGCCGTGGACACAGCGGCCACGCTTCCATTGGTCATCGCGCTGTTCGTCGTTGCCCCGCCGGACACCGTGGTGTCAGGGATCTTGTCCCACCCATAGTGACCCTCGCCCGCGCCCTTCATCGATGGCGGAAAGACAACAACCTCGAGCGCCACGGGCATTGATCCGACCTCCTTGGTGGCCACGCCGATATAGCTGCCCTTCTCGACATCATCGAGGCTCGCTTTGATCACGTGAAGATACTTGGTCTTGCTGCCAAGCATGACGGGAACCTCCTCGCCGGAGGTGGTATGCACGGTTAGAGTTTCGTTGGTCACCGCAGAGATGGTGCCGCGAACACGTTCATGCTCTGCTGCCGCAAATGCCGCTACGGAGAGTGCCACTGTCGCGGCCACACTCAACCCGAGAAGTCGCTTCATCTGGTATTCCTCCTGATTGGCGGCTCTCCGCCGAACGCTGTATGAACTGGAAGCCAGCATCCTACAATCAGGGAACTGCAACATTGCAACAAGCTCACGCGGTCGATCGCCAGAAACACGCGGCGGCGCATGCACTCCCGGTCCGGATCATGCACTGGATCGGCGTTTATGCGATAAGCTGCATGATCCTGAGCGGATGGCAAATTTACAACGCCTCGCCGAGTTTGCCGTTCGTGTTTCCGCCCTGGATGACGCTTGGCGGCTGGCTGGCTGGCGGCATCGCCTGGCACATCAGCGCGATGTGGCTGCTTTTTATCGACGGGATCGCATACCTTGCCTACGGGGTTGCTTCAGGCCACTTCCGCCGCGATCTGCCGCCCCCGACCCCCCGAGGGGTCGCGGTAGATCTGGCCAAAGCGCTGCGGTTCCGGTTGCCGCATCGGCTCGGCCGTTACAACGCCGTGCAACGACTGCTTTACGGCGGCGTCATCCTAATCATGATCATGGCGGTTCTGACCGGGCTGTCTATCTGGAAGCCGGTTCAGCTGGGCTGGCTGACCGGAATTTTCGGCGGCTACCCGATCGCGCGCAACATCCACCTGGCGATGATGGGGCTGATCGTCAGCTTCGTGATCGTTCACGTCGTATTGGTGGCAATCTATCCGCGCACCCTCCTCTCGATGGTAGCCGGCGTGAAGGCTGACCCCGAGACCGGGTTGTGACCCACCGACCCATCGTCACTGACTCTGAGATAAAGCCCGAGTTGATGCGTTTGCGCCGCCGGGGGCTGCTCCGCGGCCCGCTTTCGCTCGGCGGCCTGGCATTGCTGACCGGATGTGACCTTAGTACCCACTCAGGGGTGGACGCGGCGCTGTGGGCGATGCTTCGGTTCAATGACCGCATACAGGCGATGCTCTTCAGTTCCAGCCGCATGGCGGAAACCTATCCTGCCAGCGCCATAACCAAGCCATTTCGCTTCAACGCCTACTATCCCGAATGGCAAGTTCGCTCGGTTGACCCGGTCGACTGGCGGCTCGAAGTTTCCGGCCTGGTGACGGACAGAACGCCTTGGACAGTGGAGCGCCTGCGAGCACTACCGCAGGAAGCGCAAATTACCCGGCATATCTGCATCGAGGGATGGAGTCAGATCGGCCAGTGGAGTGGGGTGCCACTGCATGTCTTCCTACGCCGCATTGGTGCGGATCTGCGCGCCCGCTATGTCGGCTTCACCTGTTTCGACGGCTACTCGACCAGTCTCGACATGGCGAGCGCATTGCACCCGCAGACAATTCTGGCACTTGACTTTGAACAGCAGGCGCTGACGCCACAATGGGGATCGCCGCTCCGCCTGCGCATCCCTGTCAAGCTCGGGTTCAAAAGCGCCAAGAACCTCCAGTCCGTCCAGGTGACGAACACGTTCCCGAGCGGCTTCTGGGAGAAACAAGGGTATGACTGGTTCTCCGGCGTTTAGAGCGTCTCTGCCGCACTTCCTGCCGCTGTTGCCGACCGCCTGCCGCTCTTGCCGAGCAGCCGAAACCGGCCGACGCTATCGCCAGATCAGGGAGACAATCAATCATGGAATTCGGCATGTTCCACGAATTTCAGCGCCGGCCTAACCAAACCGACGCCGAGGCCTTCTCGGAATCATTTGAACAGGTTGACGAGGCAGAGGCCGCCGGTCTCAACGTTATGTGGCTGGCGGAACTGCACAACGCCCCTGAACGCTCGGTTCTGGCGGCGCCGCTGAACATCGCCAGCGCCATAGCCATGCGCACCAAACGCATGAAGATCGGGATCGCCGTGCAGGTCCTGCCATTGTGTCATCCGCTACGCATTGCCGAGGAGGCCACGACGGTTGACCACATCAGTCACGGCCGCCTCATTTTCGGCGTCGGTCGCAGCGGCTTCCCGCGCACTTATCAAGCCTACGGCATTTCGTATGCCGAAAGTCGCGAACGCTTTGCGGAGGTGCTGGAAATATTGAAGCGCGCCTGGACACAGGAGACGTTCTCGTTTCACGGACAGTTCTACCATTTTGATGACGTCTGTCTGGTGCCAAAGCCCTATCAGGCACCTTATCCAGAACTGCGGATCGCGGTGAACAGCCCCGATACGTTCCAGCAAAGCGGAGAGGCCGGTTTGCCTATCTTCGTCGCGACCCGCCTGGGCGATCTGAATGAGTTGGTGCCTAACCTGCGTGTCTACCAGGAAGCCTGGGCCGCCGCGGGTCACTCGGGGAACGGCCGCGTCTTTCTCCGCGTGCCGGTCTATATTGCTGACACGGAGCAACAGGCTCGAGAGGAGCCGCGTGAGAGCGTGATGTTTTTCTACAAATATCTTGGCGAGCGGATTGAAGCCTCGGCCACTCAGGAAGGAGCACGTGCGATCGAAAACCGCGCTGAACGCGGCCAGCGTCTGATGACCATCGATTACGACGAGGTGTTAAAGAGTAAGATCGTCGTCGGCACACCCACCATGGTGGCCGACCGCTTGGCAGGCTTGAAAGAGACCCTGGGTCTAGCTGGCATACTTGCCGAGATGAACTGTGGCATGCGTATCCCGCACGCAAACGTCGTGAACTCGCTGCGGTTGATGTGCAGCGAAGTCATGCCACATCTACGTGATTAGCAGGCGGAAATTCCCGCGATATCGCTTATGTCATTCCTTTTCCAAGCCACAATCGTTATTATCCCGGACGTAAACCGGTTTGGTTCCGGTGGAGCACGCGTCTGATGTTGTCATTGCTCTCTCGCTCGGGATCTAACCTGCGTCCCGTAAGACACTGGAAAACCGCCTCGGCCACAGAAGCCGCCGCCCTGATCCGCGCTGGCACCACAATCGCCGTGGGCTGGTTGAGCGATGGGCTGGCCAACGCGGTCGCAAATTTGTTCTCCACCACGGCCCAGCCTAGTGACCTGACCATCGTTTACGCCACCACCCCAGGCCATGGCCGCAACCACGGTCTGAACCTTTTGGCGCGAGAGGGCCTGGTTCGGCGAGTCGTTGGCGGCCAGTGGCATCCGGTCCCCGGCTTGCAGGCTTTATCGGCTGCCAACCGGATCGAGGCCTACAGCCTACCGGCTGGGGTCATCAACCGCCTGCTTCGCGACATCGCTGAAGGCCTGCCCGGACATCTCAGCCGCAGCGGACTGGGTACCTTCACCGATCCCCGTAACGGCGGTGGTCGGCTGAACCGGCGTACGCGAGAACAGTTGGTGCGCCTGGTCCGTCCGGCTGGAGACGAGGTTTTGCTGTTCCGCGGCTTCCCAATCGATGTGGCGCTGATCGGGGTGGCCTTCATGGAAGGAACCGCCGCGATTGCCATGACCCGGGAGTCCATGACGATCGCCCGAGCAGCCAGGAGAAGCGGTGGGATTGTCATCGCTCAGGCAGATCACATCGGCACATTGGACAAGTTGCCGCCAGGGCAGGTGGTAGTACCTGATCGGTTGGTCGATGTTCTGGTGACGGCGGATCCGCGCGATCGGCCCTGGGAGACATTCGCGTTGGTGCCCGGTTTTCAAGCTGGCAGGAAGCGACTCGCGCAATAATTCCCCGCATTTGGGTGGCAAGCCGCTTTTGTGGTCAAAAGATGCCGGCAGCCAAACCGGCAGCCATCGCAGCGCCTAGATTTCGGCAGCGGTCCAGGTCGACTGTCGCGATGGTTTTCGGTGCTAATATCGCCTCTGGTGTCTGCGCGTTCGTATTGACGATGAGTGGGTTGGCAATCTGGCGCAGGCGCCAGCCGGTGACGATGCGAACAATCTGTCGTGCGGCATTCTGACCGTCGCTGCCGGCGCAGATCAAGGCGGCGTAGGGCCGCCCGTTGATGCGCTCCAGCACCGGATAGTATGTCCTGTCAAAGAAATCCTTCATCTGGCCCGCCATTGCCGCGAGATTTTCGGGACAGGCAAACAGGTAGCCATCCGCAGTCAGAACGTCCGCCGGTTCGGCCTTTACGGCCGCTAGCAGCCGGACCGTTGCTTCAGCCTCAGCGGATGCGCCCTCGGCGGCAGCTTCGGCCATCTGCCACGTTCCACCGGTCGATGAGTGGAAAACGATCAGCAGCGTCCTCATCCGCCGCTCAGGCGTAGGCGGCCCGGCGACGGGTCACCGCGCTGACAACGCCCATGGCAACCATGTTTAGAATGAGCGCCACGATGCCACTGTTAAGGTCACGCAAGGCCTCGGGCAGCGCCGGGAAAATCGTCGAAACACTGGTGTGCGTCATCGTCGTGACAGCGACAGTCGCGACGCCGACGCCGATGCCTGCGATGGCGCCCTCGCAGGTGACAGGATTATGAGGCAACAGGCTGGCGATCAAAGTCGGAAAAAGCTGAGTAACAAAGCTGTATCCCATCAACAGAAGCGCGACGATCGTGGTTCCTCCGCGCAGCGTGAAGATCACCGAGATCAGCGCAATGACCGGAACCAGTAACTTGGCAAGACGCGACACGGTATCCTCGGTGGCCTGCGGGCGGACAAACCTGAATATGTTGTTTGCCAGCAGTGTCGCCGCTGCGATCAGGATCATCGACCCAGGCACCAGCGCGGTCAGTACGCCGGCGGCGCCAATGACGCCCACGAACCATGGGTCGAAGCTCTTTACCGACAAACGCAGCAGCGACAAATCGATCTCTGGTCCTTTCAGACCAGGGACCTTCAAGATCGCGGCGAAACCGACAAAGAACACGAACAGCAGGATTAGCTGATACAGCGGCAGCAAGACGGCGTTCCGGCGGAAGGCTCGTTCTTCCTTGGCGGCGAACAGCGAGCCAAAGCTATGCGGCCACATGTAGAACCCAAGCGCGGTGAGTAAGACAGTAGAGTCGAACCAGGCAATGCTCTCGCCCTTGGCGGGCAACGCGAGGAAGTTGGGCTTGGCTGCCTGGATGGCCGAGAACATTGGGCCATAACCGCCGTAGTAGTGGATCGGCAAGTAGATGCCGAGGAACACCACCACCGTGAGGATAAGCGTATCCTTTACCACGGCCGTCCAGGCAGAGCCGCGGACACCGGACACCATTACATAGGCCGTGACGACGGCAGCGCCTATCCATATCGCCAATGTCGGCGATACCGCGCCGTAAGCGGCGGCATCGACAATTATGCCAAGGCCTTTGAGCTGCAGCACCAAATACGGGATCAGCGCGACGATACCTACCAGGGCAACCAGCACGCCCAGCGCGGGACTTTGATACTTGTGGGCGAAAAAATCGGGCTGCGCGATCAGGCGGTGTTGCTTGGCATAGCGCCAGATCGGCGGTAGCAGCCAGTAGGAGATCACATAGGCCAGGCACCCGTAGGCCAGGATGTACAACGCCGGCGCGCCGTGGCCGTAAGCGAACCCGCTGCCGCCAAGGAAGGTAAATGTCGTATAGATCTCGCCGGCCATCAATACGAATACGAGAACAGTGCCGAAGCCTCGGCCGCCGACAGTCCATTGCTCCAGATCCATGTCCTTGCCGCGCCGCGCAAGCAATCCCAGACACAGGACACCGATGATGGTCGCGACAATGATGATCAGCGCGGCATTCATGATCGAGCGTCCACCGCTTTCCGATTGGCCGGGTCGCAGAGGTAGATAATCGCCATGATGCCCGCTGTGAGAATGATCCAAAGGACGATCCAGGCCAGGATGAGCGGCATTCCCAATACCAACGGCTCCACCCGATTGAGGAAGGGAACGCCAACCAGGATGCCCACGAAGGGCAGCAAGGCCAGAAGCTTGATGAAGCGCATTGCCTCTCCTGTCACAGGATGAACTACCAAATCTATGCGTCGATTCCTGCCGCGCATGCTGCCTGCGAAGCGTGGAGCGAGAAAACAACGTCTACGCGGGTATTCATCAGCGGGCGAGCTTGCCGCGTCGCCGCAACACTCGCAATGGCCGCCACTCGTAAAGCCATGCTTGGCGGGCCTCCTGTTTTGGCCTGCACCTTTCCCAGGACCCGATCCTGGGGCATGCTTCCATTAAACGTTAAGGAGCTTAGAAGATGGTACCGATCGTCGCGGTGATCGCGCCGGGCATGATGGGAAGCGCTGTCGCGAAACGGCTGACTGAGTCCGGCATTCGCGTCCGCACGTCCTTGTCGGGTCGCTCCGCCGCGACCGCCTCGCGTGCCCGAGCCGCTGGAATGACCGACGCCACCGACGAACAACTGGCCGAGGCCGACTTCATCCTCTCTATCGTCCCTCCGGGTGAAGCGCTGACGTTGGCGGAGCGGTTAGTCCCGGCGATGCGCCGCGCAGCAGGCAAACCGCTCTACGTCGACTGCAACGCTGTCAGCCCCGCCACGGTCTTGCGTATCGAACGCATCGTTCGGGAGTCCGGTGCCGCGTTCGTTGATGGTGGCATCATCGGGCCGCCACCGGAACCCGATTCAAGCAAGACTCGCATCTACCTGTCAGGGCCGGATGCCGAGAAGGTCAAGGTGCTGCAACAGTTTGGGCTGTCGACGCCGGTGCAGCCCGGTCCCGTGGGTGCAGCTTCCGCCATGAAGATGTCTTACGCCGGCGTGACCAAGGGCTTCACCGCGCTGGGCGCCGCCATGATGCTCGCCGCCACACGGGCCGGTACTGCGGACGCTCTGGTGGCGGAAATGACCATCAGCCAACCGGCGCTGCTGCAATGGCTGACGTCACAGATGCCGAAGATGCACAGCAAGGCCTACCGCTGGGTAGCTGAGATGGAGGAGATCGCGGCGTTTGTAGGCGGTGACCAACCAGGTTCAGGTTTTTATCAGGCGGCTGCGCGTCTTTATAAGCAGATCGCCGCCGACTTTGATGGACCAAAGGTCCAGACCGCGGCACTGGACTCGTTCTGCGAGAAAGCCAAATCTACCTGAGCGGATCATCACCGCCACCGGCCTCGGTGAGGGGCCAAGAGAACTGACGCTGACTGGGCGCCCGAACGTCCGCCATCGCGCTAGCTGTTTGGGCGGCGTGGTTCATGATGCTCGGGATCCAGCTTTGCCTTGCCCGATATGTTCACGCCTGAAGGCTTGCCCGATATGTTCACGCCTGAAGGATCGCCAGCTAGCAGAAAACGAACGGCCGCCGAGGGCGTCAAGACCGAGCGGATCGCCGTAGTTATTGTGCCCGCTTGGGAAATTGCATGCAGATAAGGTCAGCACCACCCGGCCCAGCGAACAGACGAGCGGCCGCCTCTTCGGGTGGCACAAAGATGCAAGACTGAGCCGGCAGCGTCGCGCCGCCAGCCACCGCGGCTGAACCAGCGGAGACCAGCCAGAACTGCCCGCCACCGGTCGAAGGTTCAGGACCGATAGCGCATTCGTCCGCAGGCACGGTATAGCGCCAGGTGCCAAGCCCATCCCGGGTTTCAGCGATCACAGCGCCGCCACTTACGGCAGTTAGCTCAGAAAGTTCCCGCTCGGTCAGCGGCGACAGCGGACCGCAGGTGGCTTCGCGATGCTGATACTTCGCGCGCGCCTCGCGCAATTGGCGGCGATGCTCCGGCATGTAGCGTGCCCCGGGGTCCCATGCGTTACGCAGGGTGAACCAGGAGACGCCATCTTCCGCCGCGACGATGGGGCCATAGGCGGAGTAGGCATCTGTATAGTGCACCGCCACGCTGGCGACGTCGTGCACCCCCAGCCGGCCGGAACCCTGAACGACAACCTGATACTGGTCCGCCTGGTGAAAATGCGGATGGACGACCGAGGCGGCCTCCTTCTCGACCAGAAAGGCCATCGGATAAAGACCCTGGGATGATGGAACTGATTCGCCGTCCTGCAGAGTACCGCGGTTTTTGCCGATGAAGGTGGTGTTCCAGCCATTGGCCGTGCGGCGCCGCCTGGTTTGGTGCGCAGCAGTACTGTCAGCGGTTAGGATCATGATGCGATCTCCCTAGGCCGAATCGTAGCCATGATCTGTCCATCTGCCAACTTTTGGCTGTAGATCTGACCGGAAACACAAGAAGGAGCACCGCACCGTGGCATACAGTCCTTTTGATCTCACGGGCAAAGTGGCCTTGGTCACCGGCGGCAACAGCGGCATTGGCCTGGGAATGGCTCTGGCGATGGCTGAAGCTGGCGCAAGCATAGCCATCTGGGGCACCAACCCAAAAAAGAACGCGGCTGCGCTCGCGAGGCTGGAACAGACCGGACAGAAGATGCTCGCGCTGGAATGCGACGTCGGCGACGAAGCGGAAGTCGAGGCCGCATTTGCAAGAACCTTGGCTTCGTTCGGACGGATCGACGGATGCTTCGCCAACGCGGGCGTGTCCGGTCGGGGTGGACACACATTTCTGGAGATGAGCAGCGCCGAATGGCACAGGGTTACCAGGATTAATCTGGATGGCGCCTTCTATACCTTCCGCGCGGCTGCAAAGCACATGGTGGAGCGCGGCGGCGGCGGTGTTCTCGTCGGAACCGCGTCGCTCGCGGCGATCGAAGCCGCGCCACGTAGCGAGCATTACGCCGCGACGAAAGGCGGATTGATTTCGATGGTCAAAGCCATGGCGGTCGAGTTTGCCCGGCATGGCGTACGGGCGCATTCAATTCTCCCTGGATGGATCGAAACGAACATGACGGCAAACGCGGTGCAGACTGAAGGGTTCAAGACCAAGGTGCTGCCTCGTGTGCCGATGCGCCGGTGGGGACAAGGCGATGACTTCGGTGGAATCGCTGTCTACCTGATGAGCTCTGCTTCCAGATATCATACAGGCGACACATTCGTCATCGATGGCGGTTATTCATTGTTTTAGAATGCCGAACCTTTACCAACCGCCAGCGATAGATCATGTTAATGGTGACATCATGTAAGCAGCCTCCACCAGCCTCACCGCGGCAGCATTGTCCGATAAGTCGGCTATCGGCTTACGTCCGGCCTTCAGACGCTGCAGAGTGTCTTGAACAAAAGTTGGATAGAAATGCAGGTTGGTCAGCTTCATCGCGTTGACGGTCCGACGCCTATCGTCGCTCACGATCTCCAACGTGCTGTCATCTCGCGCGTTACAGTAATGCTTTGCTGTGCGAATTGAATAATGCATGTCAAACACTGGATTCGGCGCGGGGTATAGGTATCCGGTTTCGACCATGCAACTGGCTCCGCCTCCCTGCATCAGGACGACGGCATGATCCTCGATATCTAGAAGGGCGTTGCGATTGGACATCATCGAGCCAATCACTGTCAACTCGGTATCCGGCAGCAGAACACGACAAAGATCCATGAAACGGATACCTAGTTCAGCAAAGAGTCACCGCCGGAGCTGGCACGGTCTACCACCCATTCCACCTGCTGCTGCTGGTAGCGATCGACCATGCCGCCAATAAATTTGAAGCTGGCATATTGCACCGCCTCATCCGTTTGACGGATGGCCTGAATCAACTGGCTGTAACGGATCACGTAAGGAACCGCCGCAAAGACATCGGCCGCTGCGGCGCGGGCCGCTATGTCGGCCGCCTCGGCGGCATTGATCGAACAGGGTTTTTCCATCGCGAATGGGATCCGCTGGTCAATCAGAAAGCGCGCCAGTTCAGCCATATCGCAATGCCGGCCTAGCGCAAAAGCGAAGTCCGGCCGCAGTATAGCGCACATTTCCCGGTAATCTGAGAACACCCTGCAGTTAGCCTGGACCGTTGCGCTTTTGGTTCGCGAAAGGTCCTGATCACTGACACCGACGATCGAGAAGTCCGGTATCTGCAGACAGGGATCGAGGAAGAACGGCGTGTGCCAGTGGGAAACGCCGATCGGGACCACACGCATCATGCCACCCCTTTTTCCCGACCATTCTTTGGTGCATCGTCGCCGTTCCTGCAAGTGAAAGGGGGACCTGATGATCACCCTGTCAGAGAATTTTCGTGCGCTGTTCTATGCTCCATTCTATGCGGCCCACGCGATCGGCGCCTACGCGCGACACGGTGTAGAGGTCGTATTGCGATCGTCCTCCGACCCTGACCGCACAGCCATCGCTTTACGGTCCGGTGAGGTGGACGTGATGTGGGGCGGTCCGCTGCGTGTCATGCTGACACATGATGCCGATCCGTCATCCGACGTCGTATGCTTCTGCGACGTGGTAGCGCGGGATCCATTTTTTGTCATCGGGCGCGAGCCCCGGCCCCTGTTTCGACCGCGGGACCTGACGGCCGAACGGTTCGGCTCTGTGTCAGAGGTTCCGACACCGTGGTTTTGCCTGCAGGACGATATCCGCCGGGATGGGGCGGCTCCCGAAGCAGTGGCGCGGACAAAAAACGGAACGATGGCGGCAAACACCGCGTCTTTGCGCGCGGGGACGCTGGATGCGGTGCAGCTGTTTCAACCTTACGCCGAGGAACTGCTGGCTTCCGGCGAAGGGCATCTGTGGTATGCGGCGGCAAATCGAGGGTTGACGGCCTACACCACACTGGTGACGCGGCGATCCGTTCTGGAACAGAAGCGCGATGATCTGCTGGCCATGGTGCGAGCGATGTTCCAGACCTTGAACTGGATCAGGACAACGTCTGGAACGGAGATACACCGGACCCTCGCGAACTATTTCCCGAAGGTGAAGCCGAGCGTCTTTGCAGCAGCGATCGACCGCTATCGGACACTTCAACTTTACGCGCCTGACCCAGTCACCCGTCACGCCGGCTTCGACCGCCTCGCCGCTGCGATGCTATCAGCCGGTGCGCTGAAACGGGACGTGCCGTTCGAGGCATGCGTGGACAATAGCTTGGCAGAACAGGTGGTGCGAGAGGGACTGGCTTGAGATGCGAATCGCTTCTGGAGACCGCTCGACCGGAACGGATGTCGCGCCGGTCGTGTGCAGCCGACCCGGACCTCGCTATTCTTTCTTTTCCGCCAGAGCCTTGACCTCATCCATCGCCTCGACGAACCGACCGTTCAGCAGTCTGACCGCTTCAGCGTTGGATTGCTGGATCAGGTCGCCGATCTCTTTCATGTTCGAAACCGCCCGCTCGTAAGCCTGCTTCAGCAGTTCAGCCTGCTTGGCAGCCTTGGCCTGGGGCGCTTCAACCGACGACATCGCCCGCACGGCTTCGGTCAGCTCCGCCATATTTTGCTGCACGATCTCCATGTGACGGCGGGCTACCGTCTGGGCGCCTTCCAGGGCGACCCGATTGGCTGCGGTCAAGGTTTCCATGTTGCGACGGCTTGCGGAGACGAACGCCTCCATATCCGCGGCTGCGGGAAGCTTCATGTCAGCGAAGAGTTTGCCGAAGTCGCCGAAGTCGGCCATCGATTTTGGAGGAAACGGCATTTAGGAAATCCCCTGTGCTGTCCGGTTCGGCATCACCATCGACGCTAGGCGTCTCGCCCAGGAAAACCAAGACCACCCCCCAAAACTTTCCAAGCGTGACAAAGCCATGTCCGCGCGCCATGTAGAAACAAAGGAGAGTGGCCATGGACAATGACAACTTATCCGCGGCGGTGTCCGGTTCGGACGGCGGCCGGCCGGAAACGGCCCCGGTCGGGACCCGCGTGGACATCGTGTCCGACGCGATCTGCCCCTGGTGCTATGTCGGCAAACGGCAATTGGAGCGTGCATTGGCGATGCTGAACGAGGAGGGGCTGACTTTCCAGATCCACTGGAAGCCGTTCCAACTCAATCCAGACATGCCGAAGGAAGGTCGTGACCGCGCCGCGTATCGGGCCTGGAAGTTCGGCAACGCTGAAAAGGCAGCGGCGCTGGACCAGCGAATCACTGAAGCAGCGGCGGCAGTCGGCCTGCCGTTCCGCACCGACCTGATCAGCCGCACGCCGAACACGATCGACGCACATCGACTGATCTGGTTCGCCCGGGAGAACGGCGCCCAGGACGCCGTGATGGAGATGGTGTTCAAGGCCTACTTTATCGATGGCCGGGACATCGGCGACCTGACCGTGCTGGCTGATTGCAGCGTGAAAGCCGGTCTAGCCCGAGCTGACGCCGAGAATTTTCTGATGAGCGACCTGGCCGATAAGGATATCCGTACGGCAGACCAGATGGCTCGGGAAGCAGGCGTTTCCGGGGTGCCATCGTTTTTTCTGGATGGTCACAGTCTGTTCTCCGGGGCGATGCCAGCAGACAAAATTGCCGATGCGTTGCGGCAAGGACATGCTATCCTGATGAAGCAACGAGATCGCATCATGTAGGGCCTGAATTTGATTCAGAAACAGAAGCCGCATTTCGCCTATATCGAGTGCATCCGCGGCTACGCTGTCCTTCTGGTGATCATCTGCCACGCCACATATCTCTTTCCTAACTTGCCGTATCCCGTGCACAGGATCACCGTGCTTGGATGGCATGGCGTGCCTCAGCGATCCCCGCATTTCAGACCACCTCGAACATTCCGTTGAATGAACGGGATTGCGAGACGGTCTCTGCGAAGCGGGCCATCAGCGGTGACAGGCGGTGCTCCGGCATGGTCGGTATCAACTCGTAGAGCATGCAGCCCTGGCGGAACAACGAATGGGTGCGCGTCTTCGCGGTGTTTGACTTGAGCAGCCGGTCCATCCCGAGGCTCTCTCCGGCGGCGCCCAGCATCGTCAGCAGCACCATCGCGAAGGCGTTGACCAGCAGCAGACGGTCACGCCGCGTCGGTTCGCCGACGCGCGTGGCACCGAGGCCCATGCCGAAGCGTAAGTCCTTGATGTCGCGGAACCCCGGCTCGATCGTCCAGCGCTTGGCATAATGGTTGACCAGCATGGCGGTGGACGCCTCGGCATCGCTCGCGGCCAGGCACCACGGCTCCTTCATCGCCTTGGCGTGGACGCAGACCACGGCGCCGACCGGATATTCATGCGACGCGGTGACCCGCGCGCCGCGCAGCTTGCGCGCCCGCCCGCCTTTGCCCACCCATTGCGCCGCCGGGCGCGTCTCACCGCTGGCATCGATGACATGGATATTGCCGCGGAAGCGGATGACATAGCCAAAACCGAGCGATTTCAGATAGGCGAACAGCTTGTGGTCGCCAAAGCCACGGTCGGCGAGGATCGTCACGACGCAATCCGGCGGGACCAGTTCTTTCAGCCGCGCGAGGCAGGCATCCTCGAAGTCATTGCGATGCTCCGTCAGTTCGTCTTTCCAGACACTTACCCATAGCAGTGGCGTCGCCCGGCCGTGCCCGCTGACCAGATGGAGCGCGAGTGTCGATTGCCCATCATGATCGAAATCCGTCCAATCCATGGCAACGACGATCGCCTTGCGGCCGCCAACCCTATGCGGCACCCAGCAGGCGAAACTGTCCCAGACGTCGACACCTTGGTTGCTGAGCAGGCGGTCGACCTGCTTGATCGCGTGCTTGGTGACCAAGCCGCGCGCCTGCGCCAGGGCCTGTCCGATCATCGCCACGGCCAGCGAGGCACTGGTCATGACCCCCAGCGTCGCGCCAGCCAGAGATGCGACCCGCTTGGCATGCAGATCATGCCCATACACCGTATCGATGAACGCCTGAATGTCCTTCAGCCGGCTACCAAGCCAGCGATCCACTTTCTCCACGGCACGCCTCGCATCCCGACAATAATCAACATGCTGTAGGGAGTAGAACCGTATTCACGCCAAATGTGGGAGAGGAAAATGAGGGGATTCGTGAGATGGCGTGCAGCTTTTTTTTCTTGCCAGCGCAGTAACGCTGATGATGTCCTGGCACTACGAGAAATTGCGCGACGGCAAAGTCGATGTCGCGGCGTTTTTTCTCCGCCGGTTCTTTAGGATCGCACCCGCCTACTATCTTGCCTCGATACTTTATTTCTTCCTTGCCCCACCGGTCAACGGCTTTAGCCCGATCCAGGCCGCGGCTGCCTTTCTGTTTATAAATGCGTGGCACCCAACTCTCCTTGGCCTGACGCCGGGTAGCTGGACCGTCGTGCCCGGAGGGTGGAGCATCGGTGTCGAATTTACGTTCTATGCGGTCTTTCCCGTCTTGGCCTACACCATTACGTCGCTGCCGCGCGCCGTATGCCTGTTCTTAACAACGTTAGCTGCCGGGGCAGCCCTCAATTCGTGGTATTGGCTGTATCTGGAACCTACATCGGGGGCTGTTCCAGCCGACAACTTTCTCTATTTCTGGTTCCCTAACCAGATGAGCGTTTTCGCCTTAGGCCTGTCTCTATTCTATCTGCTGAAGCGAGATGGTGTCGGCGTCCGCTATGATCTCCTGCGGGCGTATCCTAATCGGATTGCCGCACTAGCAGTAGTGGCATTTGCAACCAGGTCTTTCGTGTCGACTCCGCATTGGTTGAATTTGTCGATGCCGGTGCCCCCGAGGTTTATTTTTGTGAGCCTCAGCTTCACGATATTTATATTGGCGTTGTCACGGGCTGCAAACGGTGTGTGGGTCAACCGCCCGATAGCCATGATGGGACGAGTAAGTTTCAGTGCGTATTTGCTCCATTTCGCGCTACTGCAGATCATTTCGCAGCTGCCGTTCCTGCAAAACTACCTTAATGGGACTGGCTGGTACGCAATCCTTGGCTTCGCAATGCTGCTTATCTGCCTCGTCCCGATTGTTCAGGTCCTTTCATGGTGCTCCTACACAGTGATCGAGACGCCAATGATCGATGTCGGGAAAGTCCTAATCCGTCAGCGTGCCCTGACAGCCCGCCGTCAAAGCACGTCGTGACATGGTTCGCCGGCGGACACACTCGGACGGGATCATGTGGGTGTCACATCGCACGGCCTTCCATCAACGCGCCGCCGCGTCCGGTCGAAAAGCAGCGGTGCTATAAAGACTATCTTTTACAAAGCCGGAAATCGCTGGTCTGCGGTGCACCGGATCGGCCTGAGCGTTTACCCTGGCCAAACCTGGACTATAATGAATTAGAACAGCACGAAGAAGACGGACGCCATGAGCAGCAAACATCCAGAGACCCTCGCCCTGCACGCTGGCTGGCGTCGGGACGACGCTACCAAGTCCGTGGCGGTGCCGATCTACCAGACCACGTCCTATCAATTCGACAGTGCGGAACATGCGGCCAATCTGTTCGGCTTGAAGGAACTTGGCAACATCTACACCCGCATCATGAACCCGACCAACGATGCGCTGGAGCAGCGCCTTGCGGCTATCGAAGGTGGCGTGGCGGCGTTAGCTTTGGCCTCGGGCCAGGCAGCCTCGGCTTTGTCCGTGCAAAATCTAGCGAGAACCGGTGACAACATCGTCACATCGACCGACCTTTATGGTGGCACCTGGAACCTTTTCGCCAATACCCTCAAGGGCCAGGGAATTGAAGCCAGATTTGTCGATCCGATGGACCCGGAGGCCTTCGCTCGGGCTACCGATAACCGCACTCGAGCTTATTATGCAGAAACCCTGCCAAACCCGAAGCTTGTCCCGTTCCCCATTGCCGAGGTTGCCGCGATTGGCCGTTCCTTCGGTGTTCCATTGATTATGGACAACACCGCGGCGCCGTTGCTGGTTCGCCCGTTTGACCACGGTGCGGCGGTGGTGATGTATTCTACCACCAAGTATATTGGCGGCCACGGCAACTCCATCGGCGGTATCGTCATTGATGGCGGCAATTTCGAGTGGGAGGCTAATCCCGTCCGCCAGCCTGCCATGAACACCCCCGATCCGTCGTACCACGGCGCCGTCTGGTCCCAGGCCGTCAAGCCTCTCGGTCCCATTGCCTACATCCTGAAGATGCGGGTCACGATGCTGCGTGACCTCGGCGCTGCGATGGCACCATTCAACGCTTTCTTGTTCATCCAGGGCGTCGAAACGCTGCCGCTGCGCATGCGGGAGCACAGTCGCAACGCACTCGCCGTGGCCAACTTCCTGGCAACTCGCAAAGACGTCATGCGCGTTATCCATCCAGCGCATCACAAAGGCATCAGCGCCGAGCGGACAGCGAAGTATCTGCCGCACGGCCACGGCGGACTGATGGGATTCGAGCTTGAGGGCGGCGCGGACGCAGGCGCCAAATTCATCAACGCGCTGCAACTATTCTACCACGTTGCCAATATCGGCGACGCACGCAGCTTGGCGATCCATCCGGCGAGTACAACACACTCCCAGCTAACCGAATCCGAGCAGGCCGCGACCGGGGTTACGCCGGGCTACGTGCGGCTGTCGATCGGCTTGGAACATATTGACGATATTCTCGCAGATTTGTCGCAAGCCTTGGATGCGGCCAGGAGCTGAGCCGCTACGAGGCATATCGTTTCGATCAGTGACTTATGACTTGCTCGAGAATTCACTCCCTGGCTTGGCTCCCTGGTCAGCGCTTGAACGGGTACAGGTCTCCGTCGCCGAGGCGCTTAAAGAAAATGGGCCGCAAATTCGTCAGCCAAACCTGGGAATGACGCAGTTGAAGATCCGGCATTGGTCGCAGCAAGACAAACTCCGCGCGTTGCTCTTGTGACCGGTGGGGCGATGGGTATCGGTGCCGCGATCGCGCTTCGTCTGGCGCGTGATGGTTGGAACACGATCGTCGCTGATCGTGAGCCGGACGGCACGGCTCCGTCGGGTGGTCGATATGTTGTTTGCGACGTCGGGGATGAGGCTTCAGTCGCGACGCTGACGCGATCGATCGCGGCGAAGGAACAGCGCCTCGACGCGTTGATCTGCAACGCCGGATTGATGATCAGGAAGCCGATTGCCGATCTTACCCTTAACGAATGGTCTTCTGTGCTGACAACGAACTTGACCAGCACGTTCCTGTTGGTTCGAGAAGCCGAGGCCCTGCTACGGGCGGCGAAGGGCGCGGTTGTAACGATAGCATCCTCGCGCGCACGCATGTTAGAGCCGAATACCGAGTCCTATTCAGCGTCGAAAGGCGGACTCGTCGCGCTCACTCATGCCCTCGCGGTAAGCCTCGGCCCGGACCTCAGGGTGAACTGTATCAGCCCAGGCTGGATCCTGACCAAGGGTCCGCAGCCGACCGAAGAGGAGCACGCATTTCACCCGGCAGGGCGCGTTGGCCGGCCTGAGGACATAGCTGGATTGGTCGCCTACCTGGTGGGTCCGGAGAGCGGCTTCATCACGGGTGCCGAGTTTGTCGTGGACGGCGGCGTAACCCGGAAGATGATCTATCCGGAATGACTGGAAATCACCAAATCTCGTCGCGTACGCCGCGGATCATTAAGCGCATCAACGTAGCCTACGATGAAGCACGCAAGGAGAAGTGCTTCTAACCTCAAGCCTTCGCCTGCACTTTCGCCCAGGTATCGCGCAGCCCGACCGTGCGGTTGAACACCAGGCGTCCGGGCCGGGCATCAGGATCAAGGGCGAAATACCCCGTCCGCTCGAACTGCACCGCCTCACCCACCGGGGCCTGCAGCAAAGCTGGCTCCACCAAACAACCGGTCAGCACCTCCAGCGAGTTGGGATTGAGATTGGCCAACGCGTCACCCTCTGCACCAGGATCAGGGCGGTTGAACAAGTGCGAGTACAGACGGATCTCAGCGGGAACGGCATCCGCGGCGGCGACCCAGTGCAAGGTGCCTGGAACTTTGCGCCCATCAGGAGAATTGCCGCCTTTCGAGCCCCGATCATAGGTGCCGCGTAAGGCGACGACCGCCCCCGCTTGATCCCTTACAACCCCGTGGCAGGTGACGAAATAGCCATAGCGCAGGCGAACCTCTTTGCCAGGCGACAGGCGGTAGAACTTCTTTGGCGGGCATTCCATGAAATCGTCCTGCTCGACATAAAGTTCTCGACCAAAGGTCACAGGACGAACGCCGGCGTCGGGATTGTCAGGATGATTTCGAGCTTCTAACGTCTCGGTCTTGCCAGTAGGGTAGTTCTCTAAGATCAGCTTCAACGGGCGCAGCACGGCCATTCTTCGGGAAGCCACTGGATTGAGCGTATCCCGAACGGCGGCGTCCAGCATCGCCACGTCGACAGTGCTGTAGGCGCGGGCAACCCCGACACGACCGATGAATTCGCGCACCGCAGCTGCGGGAACGCCGCGCCGCCTGATCCCGGCGATCGTCGGCATGCGCGGATCATCCCAGCCGCTGACGTGCTTGTCCGTGACCAACCGGGTCAGATGGCGCTTCGAGAGCAAGGTGTAGGTGACGTTGAGGCGAGCGAACTCATACTGCCGGGGGCGCGAGGGGACCGGCAGATTCTCGATCAGCCAATCATACAGCGGCCGGTGGTCCTCAAACTCCAGCGTACATACCGAATGAGTAACGTGCTCGATCGCGTCCGACTGGCCGTGCGCGAAGTCGTAGGTCGGATAAATCGACCAGGCTTTACCGGTGCGCGGATGATCGGCGTGCAGAATCCGGTAAAGGACAGGATCCCGAAGGTTCATGTTGCCCGACGTCATGTCGATTTTAGCGCGCAGCACCCGGGCGCCGTTGGGAAAGTCGCCAGTGCGCATGCGGCGGAAAAGGTCCAGGTTTTCCACCACAGATCGATATCGAAACGGACTGTTCTGACCCGGCTCTGTCAATGTCCCGCGCTGTTCGCGCATCGCTTCCGGGGGGGTGTCATCGACATAGGCCTTGCCGATGCTAATCAGATGTTCCGCCCAGCCGTAAAGCTGCTCAAAATAATCCGACGCGTAGTAAAGATGTTCACCCCAATCGAAACCAAGCCAGCGAACGTCGCGCTGGATGGAGTCGATGAAGAGCTGCTCTTCCTTAATCGGGTTGGTGTCGTCGAAGCGCAGGTGACACGCACCGCCGAACTCCCGGGCGATGCCAAAATTCAGGCAAATCGACTTGGCATGACCAAGGTGCAGAAAGCCGTTCGGTTCGGGGGGGAAACGGGTAACTACTGCTTGGGTGCGACCCGCGGCAAGATCTGCCTGAACAATGTCGCGAATGAAGTCGCGCCCCGCCCCAATAACACCTGTCACGGTATCCACCATGCCTTCGGCTCCAGACGCCATCACCGATGCCATCCTCGGCAACGGTTTCAACAATATCGGCGCCGCGCCTGGTGAACCCAGGCGCCACGCGCTGATCGCGGGAACTCCCTACACAACTACGACGGGTTTGGCGAACTTGTATGGCATTCGGGCGTCGGTAGTCGCTTTGGCTGACACCCAACTTTCGCCGACCCTGAACTGGGGGCCGAGATAAGGCGTCTGGCACGGCCGGGTCACGAAGCAACAGAACCGTAACCTCCACCGCCCGGAGTTTCGATGACAAATATGTCGTTCGCTGCCAGTTCCACCTGATCCGTACCGCTCAGGGCTACCCGCGACCCATTTGCCCGCTCCACCCACTGCAAACCGGGGGCACCATCGGCCCCGCCGTCCAGCCCGAATGGAGCAACATCCCGACGCGAGCCAACAATCACCGCTGTCATCGCCTCCAGGAAACGAATGCGGCGCACGGACCCGTTGCCACCCTGCCATTTGCCCGCACCGCCGGAACCTCGGCGGATGCTGAAGACCTCCTGCCGAACCGGATAGCGTAGTTCCAGGATCTCTGGGTCGGTCATGCGGGTGTTGGTCATGTGTGTCTGGATCGCAGCGGTGCCGTGAAAGCCCGGTCCGGCGCCGGTGCCGCCGCAAATTGTCTCGTAGTACTGGCGTGTCGCGTCCCCGAACAGGAAGTTGTTCATCGTGGCCTGCGAGCAAGCGATGACGCCCAGCGCCCCGAACAGCGCATTGCAAGTGGCCTGGGAGACCTCGGTGTTGCCTGCGACAACGGCCGCCCCGGGGGCCGGTGAGAGAAACGTCCCGGGCGGTATGATCAGGGTCAGCGGCTTCAGGCAGCCGTCGTTGAGCGGGATGTCGTCGCCGACCAGACAGCGGAACACGTACAAGACGACAGCGCGCGTTACCGCGGGCGGAGAGTTGAAATTACCCTCGTGCTGCGGGCCGGTGCCGGTGAAGTCGATCGTGGCGGTTCGCGCTTGCCGATCGACACTAATCGAAACGAAAAGGTCACGGCCATTGTCCATCTTGTAGTGAAACCGGCCCGAACCAAGTCGCTCGACGACACGACGCACCGACTCTTCCGCATTGTCCATGACGTGGCGCATGTAGGCGCTAACTACCGGCCAGCCGAACTGGGCAACCACGCGTTGCAACTCCTGCACGCCCTTTTCGTTGGCGGCCACCTGCGCCTTTATGTCGGCGACGTTCACATCCGGGCTGCGAGCAGGGTATCTTGCGCTCGCCAGCAGGTCGCGAAACTCGGCCTCACGGAAATGGCCGCTGTCAACCAAGAGGAAATCGTCGATAACCACGCCCTCTTCCTCCAGCCGGCGCGACATCGGCGGGGTCGAGCCGGGGGTGATCCCACCGATGTCAGCATGATGACCGCGGCTGCCAACAAAGAACTGGATTTCAATGCCGGCCTCATCGAAGACCGGGGTGATGACGGTGATATCGGGCAGATGGGTGCCGCCATTGAAGGGATTGTTCAGCGCAACAACATCGCCCGGCTTCAGTTTTCCGCGCCGGTGATCAAGCACGGTTCGCACACTTTCGCCCATCGCTCCCAGGTGCACCGGAACGTGCGGCGCATTGGCCACCAGGTTGCCGTCTGCATCGAAGACCGCACAGGAAAAATCGAGACGTTCCTTGATGTTGACGCTCATTGAAGTGTTTTGCAGCACCGCGCCGGTTTGTTCCGCGACGTTCATGAACAGGTTGTTGAACAATTCCAGCAGCACTGGGTCGGGGCGATCGCTGTTGGCGGACACCCGGTTCAGCAGCGGTTCGGTCCGCTTCAAGATCATGTGGTCGAGCAAGGTCACCTCGGCGGTCCAACCGGGCTCGATAACGGTGGTGGCGTTGGCTTCGCGTATCAACGCCGGGCCCGCGATGCGGTCGCCGGCGAGCAAGGACGTCCGCTCCAGCACGGGGGTTTCGACTTCGACACCGCCGGTGAAGATGCGGACATGGTCGATGGCGTCGGGCTCACCGTTCTCGCGCAACGGCAGCTTGGCCTCGGCAACGATCGTCCCAGCGAAGGTGGCTTCGGCAGCAACGGCTTCCACCATCAGAGGGCGATCAGGCGTAGCAAAGCCAAAGCGCGCTAGGTGCGCCGCGGTGAACTCAGCCAGAATCGTTTCCAGATCTTGCAAAGGAACGATGAGCGCGGCCTCGGTGCCGGCGTAGCGCAAATGCAGTGACTTCGCGGTTTTGACCTCCTCGGGTTTCGCACCCTGATCGACCAGCGCGGCCACGGCTTCGACCGCAAGCTTGTCTGCCAACGTTTCCAGACCGGGCAGGGCATCGGCGTCAAGCGGGATTTCGACCGCCTGCTCCTTCATCGTCGTCTGGTCAGCGAGGCCCATGCCGTAGGCCGACAGCACACCTGCGTAAGGGTGGATGAAGACGGTATCCATTCCCAGAGCATCGGCGACCAGGCAGGCGTGCTGTCCGCCAGCACCGCCGAAGCACTGTAGGGCGAAGCGGGACACGTCGTGGCCCTTCTGCACCGAGACTTGCTTGATCGCGTTCGCCATGTTGGCAACCGCGATCCGCAGGAAGCCTTCCGCGACCTGCTGCGGGGTTCGATCGCCTCCGATGGTTTGCGACAACGCCGCGAACTTCAGGGCGACCACGTCGGCGTCAAGCGGTTGGTCAGCCTGGAGGCCAAAAATCGGCGGGAAATGGGCTGGTTGGATTTTCCCCACGCAGACGTTGGCATCGGTCACCGTCAGCGGCCCGCCGCGACGATAGCAGGCAGGGCCGGGATTCGCGCCCGCGGAATCGGGACCGACCCGCATGCGGGCACCGTCGAACTGGAGGATCGATCCGCCTCCCGCCGCCACGGTGTTGATCGCCATCATCGGCGCCCGCAGGCGTACACCGGCTACCGCGGTTTCGAAAGCACGCTCGAATCCGCCGGCGTAGAGTGCGACATCGGTGGAAGTGCCTCCCATATCAAAGCTTATAATCTGGCCGATTCCAGCCATTCCGGCGGTACGAGCGGCGCCAACGATGCCGCCGGCGGGTCCGGACAGGATCGCATCCTTGCCCTGGAAGCTATGCGCTTCAGTCAGGCCGCCGTTGGACTGCATGAAATAGAGCCGCGTGCCGGCCAACTCGTTCGCGACCTGATCGACATAACGGCGCAGGATCGGGGAGAGGTAGGCATCCACCACGGTCGTGTCGCCGCGCGGAACCAGGCGCAGCAGCGGGCTGACGGCGTGGCTGGCGGAAACCTGGGTGAACCCTGCCTCATAAGCCAGCTCAGCGAGGCGTTTCTCGTGGGCGGGATACTTCCAGGCGTGCATCAGCACGATAGCGCACGATTTTATCCCATCGGTGCAAGCGCGGGTCAGGATCGAGCGGGCGTGGCCTTCATCCAGTGGCTCGATCTCGGACCCATTGACGCCGACACGGCCGCCGACTTCTTCGACACATTCGTAAAGCATGGTGGGCAACGTGATCGCGAGGTCGAACAGGCGGGGGCGGGCCTGGTTTCCGATCCGTAGGCAGTCGGCGAAACCTTTGTTGACCAGCAGCAGGGTGCGATCGCCCTTGCGCTCCAACAGCGCATTGGTGGCGACGGTGGTGCCCATCTTCACGGCCTCGATCAGACCGGCCGGAATCGGCGCATCGGGCGCCAAGCCCAGGATCGACTTGATACCCGCCACTGCTGCGTCCTTGTAGCGCTCGTGATTTTCCGACAGCAGCTTATGGGTGGACAATTTGCCATCGGGATGGCGCGCGACGATGTCCGTAAACGTACCGCCGCGGTCGATCCAAAATTGCCACATCGCGTTGTCCTGCCGGTTGCATGCGGCCCGCATCAGGGCAGATTTGCTCAAGCAAGGGCAAGCCCTGGCGGAAGCCGCTGCCCTGCCCCGCCAGCGGGCGCCGTCTGTGCGATGCTGATCGAGGCCCACCGACCGACGAGGGCTGATGCGCGGATGAGGATGATACCAAGGATGCTGCGGAAGAAAAATCTCTGCTGGCTCCCCAGGCGCCGTGTGCGCCTGGTCTCGAAGGGTTATAAGCACAGGCATCGAATTCGAAGGGGTATCCATGTCCTCCAGCACGCTACCAAACGCGACCCTCACCGCGACCTACGAGTCGATGACCCCTGGGTCGGCTGCCCTGGCAGCCAAAGCGCAAACGCTGATGCCGAGCGGCCTTTCGCATGACAGCCGAAATTTCGATCCCTATCCGTTATATATACAGCGGGCGCTGGGGCCGGTAAAGTGGGACGTCGATAACAACAAGTATGTCGATTACTTTGGCGGCCATGGGGCGCTGATCCTTGGGCACAACCATCCGACGGTGATGAAAGCGGTGCATGCGGCGCTGGAGCGCGGCACCCATTTCGGCGCCTGTCATGAGTTGGAAGTGCGCTGGGCGGAATTGGTTTCCCAACTGGTGCCCTCGGCCGAACGTGTGCGTTTCACCTCCTCAGGGACCGAGGCGACCCTGATGGCGCTGCGGTTAGCGAGGGCCTACACCGGACGTTCAAAGCTGGTCCGGTTCCGCGGCCACTTTCACGGCTGGCACGATCACATGACCAGCGGTCATGCGAGTCATTTCGATGGGACAGCGACAAGCGGCGTGATCGAGGGCGTGGCTAACAACGTCCTGCTGTGCGACCCGAACGACTCCGAAGCGATCACACGGATCTTTAATGACCACAATGATATCGCGGCGGTGATACTGGAACCGACGGGAGGCAACTTCGGCAAGATGCCGATCCTGCCGTCGTTCCTCTCGCTGCTGCGCGAGCTGACCAGTCAGGCCGGCGTCGTGCTGATTTTTGATGAAGTGGTGACGGGTTTTCGCGTATCCCCGGGTGGGCTTCAGGCCGTCGTGCGGATTACCCCTGATCTGACAACGTTGGCTAAAATTCTGTCCGGCGGCCTACCTGGAGGCGCCGTGGTTGGCCGGAAGGACATCCTCGATCGGTTGGACTTCAAGGTGAGCAAGGCGGCGGGAAAAGAAAAAGTGGCCCACTTGGGGACGTTCAATGCCAATCCGGTGTCGGCGGCGGCGGGAATCGCAACCCTCGAGATCCTGGCGGGCACGGATGCCTGTGCCCGTGCCAACGCATACGGCGCCACCATCCGCGGAAAGATGAACGAGATCCTTGAGGAGGAGCGGGTGAACTGGGCCGTCCACGGCAGCTACTCCGGTATACATATCTTCACCAACCCTGAAGGAGAAGACCTGAACCCGCACGGATTTGATGCGGCGGCTTTCACCAAGAAGATGCTTGAGAAGCCCCGAGGGGAGGGTATTACCGGCCAGGTGCGGATGGGGCTGTTGGTGAATGGGGTCGACATGAACTCGGGGCCGTCCGGGACAATTTCGGCCATGCACGGCGAGGAGGAGATGGCGATCACGCTTGATGCATTCCGAACGACGCTGCGGGCCCTGAAGCGAGAAGGAACCGTGCCCTAGGAACTTCTGATCTTTATCTTATCGCAGGTGCTAGCGAGGTTCTGTGCGAGTTCACATCGAACCTCTCTATTCGAAGCTGTTTGCCCAGAGCCAAAGGTAAATCTCGGCTGAACTTGGCGGATTTGCCAAACTGGCGTGGTCCATGAACCGAATCTCACAACCCTCGGACCATTATGACGGGAAGTATTTTTTCAACCCAGGCCCGAGCAGACCCGCTCGCGGACTGATGCAGGTGTTGCGGTGGCGTTTACAGGGGGAACAGCGCGCCGCATGGCCCGAAAGCGTCTCCGACCCGCGCTTTCCGCCGCCGCCTGACATGGTCGCTGCGAATAGCGCCGCCATCACGTTCATCAACCACGCCAGCTTCCTGATCCGCTTCTCCAGCGGATTAGTGCTGACCGATCCGATCTTCAGCGAGCGCTGCTCCCCACTATCGTGGGCCGGGCCGAGGCGGGTACGGCCACCCGGGATTACTCTGGCCGATCTGCCGCCGCCAGACATCGTGCTGTTGTCGCACAATCACTACGACCACATGGACCTGCCGACGCTGCGGATACTGCAGCGCCGTCATGCGCCCAGGTTCGTCACGATGCTGGGCAATGGTCAGATACTGAGGAAGCTCGGGATCATGGCGACTGAACTGGATTGGTGGCAGGACACGACCATCGGGTCGCTACGCATAACGGCCACCCCCGCCCGGCATTTCTCGGCACGTACCCCATTCGATCGTAATCGAACGTTGTGGGGCGGCTTCATGATGAATGTAACGGCCGGCAGAGTGCTCTTTGGTGGGGATTCCGCCGCCGGCACGCATTGGCAGCATATTCGCCTACGACTCGGCGCGCCCGATGTTGCTCTGTTGCCGATCGGTGCGTATGAACCACGGTGGTTCATGGCGGCGGTCCACATGAATCCAGCCGAGGCCATGCAGGTGCATCAATCCCTAGGAGCGCGGCAGTCTCTCGGAATGCATTTCGGGACCTTCCAGCTGACCGACGAGGCCATCGATGCGCCCCTCATAGCGCTTGAAGCCGCGCGGCTGTCCGCCGGCGTTGACACGTTCGAAACGTTAGGATTTGGCCAGACAAAGGTTTATCGATTGGCGACTGGCGGGGACTGACCTGTCCTCTGATGCCGTGGTCACACGCAATCGATCTTCCATGACATGTCGGTGAGTCGGTAACAGCGATCCCGACAAGGCTCGATAACGCCTGTTTTTCGCACATTGGCCTGTTCGCCATCGCGGGTAGGGTCAGATCTTGCGCGCAGCGGACGCTCCGAGCGCTATTTCGCACGATACTCCTTGTGGCACGCGCCGCATTGTCGCCCCATTGCTTTCGTATCCACCGCGACCTCCTCCGCGTCGCCTGCCTTGGCAGCGGTCGCCAGCTTTGTCGCGGCCGCACCCAACGCCAAGGCTATCTTCTGAAACCCGGCTGGATCAGACCAGATCGCCGGCAGCGCCTTGGTGTCACCGCCAGTTTCGGTGCCTTTCGGGAACAGGGTGGGGATCACCGCGGCCCATTTGGCGATCGCCTTGGCGGGAACCTCCAGCGGTTTGACATCACCCTTGGCCTGGACAACTGAGCGGATGAAGTTGAAATCGCCGCCATTGAGCGAGAACCCGGCCTGCCGCACGGCGATCGGGTCGAGGCCCTCAGCCCAGGCAACACCAAGCCCAGCGAGGAGAATCATGGCACACAAGGCGATGCCTTTTATCATGCGGTACGGTCTTCCAAGGAGGTTACGAAATCAAAATACGATACGGTGGGCATTGCAGCCATGATTCGCTAGCAGATTTACGTGTCACCGGACAGACTGGAAAGGCGTAACCAGTAGGATATTCATGACGGCTATTCGCTCTCTTGCCGTGTTTTGCGGCTCCCGCGTCGGGATAAATCCCCAGTATGCCAACGCCGGCCGAGCACTGGGTCAAGGCCTCGGGCAAGCCGGCATCCGCCTTGTATACGGAGGCGGCCGGATCGGCATCATGGGGATCGTGGCCGATGCGGTGTTGGCAACCGGCGGCAAGGTGCTCGGCGTCATCCCGGAGTTCCTCAAGCAATGGGAGGTCGCCCATGAAAACGTCACCGAGATGGTCGTTACCGACAGCATGCATACCCGTAAACGCCGCCTGTACGAGGAATCGGATGCCTTCCTGATCATGCCCGGAGGATTAGGCACGTTCGACGAGACGTTCGAGATCATCACCTGGCGCCAGCTTCGCCTGCACGACAAGCCGATCCTTCTGTGCGATGTCGCGGGATCGATCGCACCGTTGGTCGCCACCATCGATCATGCGATTGCCCAGGGTTTCGCCGATCCCGGCTGCCGCGCTTTGTTTGAAGTGATCGACGGGGTTCCGGCGGTGCTGGACAGGTTGAAGACCCTGTCAGCCGGAAAGGGCGGCCCCACCGCGCGGCTTTAAACAGGCGGGTCGCGGCTTTCGCACCACAGGACGGATGCACGGCGTCCACCGACCGCTGCCGCACAGCCTCCAGCGACCAAATCGCCACGTAAGCACCGACTGGACATAAAGATGTCTTTATGTCATTAGGCGAGCTGCCATGGATCACCTTCTCGCCAGTCTGCGTGCAGCCGCCGAACCGACCCGCCTGCGCCTGTTGTCATTGGCGGCGCGCGGGGCGTTCTGCGTCATGGAGTTCACCGAGATCCTGGGCCAGTCGCAGCCGCGGCTGTCACGCCACCTGAAGCTACTTTGTGAGTGCGGGCTGCTGGACCGAGTTCGCGAAGGCGCCAATGTCTGGTTCGCCTTGCCGACCGGTGACGATGGTGCGCTGCCCCGCGAACTCGTTGCTCGCCTGCCTTCGGACGACCCGGTGCTCGAGGCCGATCGTCGCCAGGCCGCCAGGGTTCTGGCCGAACGTGCTCGCGCCGCGTCTGAAAGTTTCCGTCAGAAGGGCGCCGACTGGGATGAGATGCGCGCCCTCGATCTTCCCGCCCAGGCGGTTGAGAACGCATTGCTGGCGCTGATCCCAATCGGGCCTCAAGGACGTTTGCTCGACATCGGTACCGGCACCGGCCGCGTCCTCGCGTTGCTTGCTCCGCGCTTCAGACAGGCGCTGGGCATTGATGCGTCCAAGGCGATGCTTGCTCTCGCTCGGGCTCGCCTCTCCGGCCCAGGCTTCGCTCATTGCGCCGTGCGGCTGGCAGATATGTACCGGCTGCCGCTGGCTGACAGCTCGTTTAACGCTGTGGTTCTGCAGATGGTCTTGCACCATGCGGAAGACCCCGCCGGCGCGCTTCAGGAAGCAACTCGCGTGCTGCACCCTGGCGGTCAGCTGTTGGTGATCGACCTCGTGGAGCACGGCCGCACCGACCTGACCGCAAAGCTCGCGCATCGCTGGCCGGGGTTTTCCGACGAAACCATCAAACGGATGTTTGCCGTGGCCGAGGTGGACTGGCGCGACCCAGTCACCATCGCTGGTCCACTTCCCATCCGGATCTGGACCGCCACCCGTGCGGTGGACGCCGCCGTTCCAGCCGCACGTGAACTGGCTATCTGAAAGCAGCCTGAATATGACCCGGCCCCACTTGCTCGATGCCCTGCGCGATCGTGTGCTGCTTTGCGATGGCGGCATGGGCAGCCGCGTTCAGGCGCTGACCCTGGATGTGGAGAAAGACTACTGGGGCCGGGAGAACTGCACCGACGTTCTGGTGCTGTCTCGCCCGGACATGGTGCGGGACATCCACCAGGGCTACTTCGCGGCTGGCGCCGACATGGTTGAAACCAACACGTTTGGCGCGTCTCCGGTCACGCTGGGGGAGTTCGAGCTTGCTGACCGTGCCTTCGAGATCAATCGGATAGCCGGTGAACTGGCCCGCGAGGCGGCTGACTCGTTCGCTGATGGTCGCGATCGCTGGGTAGTCGGCAGCATCGGTCCGGGCACCAAGCTGCCCAGCCTGGGCAATATCGCCTATGATCCGCTAGAGGCCGCACTTGCCGAACAATGCCGCGGCCTCATCGCCGGCAACGTCGATGCGATACTGATCGAAACCTGCCAGGACACGCTTCAGATCAAGGCGGCCGTCAACGGCGCGAAGATTGCCAGGCGGGAAGCCGGGAAAGACACGCCTATCTTCGTCCAGGTCACGGTGGAAACCACAGGCACGCTGCTGGTCGGTCCCGACATCGCCGCGGCTGCCGTGGTTGTCGACACGCTCGACGTCCCTCTGATGGGCCTGAATTGCGCCACCGGCCCTCAGGAGATGGCCGAACACGTGAGCTGGCTGTCAAAGAACTGGCCGCGGTTGATATCGGTGCAGCCAAACGCCGGTCTGCCCGAACTTGTCGACGGTCGCACCCACTACCCACTCGGTCCGACCGATCTTGCCTCGTGGCTGGAGCGCTTCATCATCGAGGACGGCGTCAACTTGATCGGCGGCTGTTGCGGCACCTCGATCGAGCATATCGCGGCTCTCGACGCAATGCTGCGCAAGCGCGGCGGCTTCCGCCCGACTCCGGTCGCACGCCGGCCGGTCTGGGTTCCAGGCGTCGCCAGTCTGTATCAGGCCGTGCCGCTGCGGCAGGAAAACGCGATCTTCGCCATCGGCGAACGTTGCAATGCCAATGGCTCGAAAAAATGGCGGGAACTGCAGCAGAAGGGCGATTGGGACGGCTGCGTTTCGATGGGACGTGAGCAGATCAGCGAGGGCTCGCACGCGCTGGACATCTGCGCCGCCTTTGTCGGCCGGGATGAACACGCCGAGATGAATGAAGTGATTCGTCGCTTCACTGCCTCGGTCAACAGCCCCCTGGTGATCGACAGCACCGAAACGCCGGTCATTGAGGCCGCGCTGAAGCTGCATGGCGGCAAGCCGATCATTAACTCGATCAACTTCGAGGACGGCGAGAAGCACGCCACGGATCGTCTGATCCTGGCTAAACGCTTCGGCGCGGCGGTGATCGCGCTGACCATTGATGAAGTTGGCATGGCCAAATCGGTCGAGGACAAACTGCGCATCACCCGTCGGTTGGTGCAGTTCGCCTGCGACAGGCACGGCCTGGCGCAATCGGATCTGCTGATCGACCCGCTGACCTTCACTATCGCCACCGGTAACGAGGACGATCGCAAGCTGGCGCTTTGGACGCTGGAAGGCATTGCCGCGATCCGTGCGGAGTTTCCCGAGATCCAGATCATCCTCGGCCTGTCCAATGTCAGCTTCGGCCTGAACCCGGCGGCGCGCGCGGTGCTGAACTCCGTGTTCCTGGATCACGCCATGCGAGCCGGCATGAGCGGTGCGATCGTTCATGTCTCCAAAATTCGTCCCCTGCACCTGATCGCGGAGGAAGAAAAGCGGGTCGCGGAGGACTTGATCTTCGACCGCCGCCGTGAGGGTTACGACCCATTGCAACGGCTTTTAGAATTGTTCGCCGGCCGAAAATCCGCCGACGCCGTGATCAAGGAACGTGCCGAGACCGCCGAAGGGCGCCTAAAGGATCGTATCGTCGATGGCGATCGCAAAGGTCTGAAGGATGATCTCGACGAGGCGCTGCTGACGCTGGCCCCGCTGGATATCATTAACAACGTCCTGCTCGGCGGCATGAAGGTGGTCGGCGACCTGTTCGGTGCCGGCAAGATGCAGCTGCCCTTCGTGCTGCAATCGGCGGAGACGATGAAGAGTGCCGTGGCCTACCTCGAATCGATGATGGAACGGGTGGAGGGCCAGGAAAAGGGCACCATCGTTCTTGCGACGGTCAAAGGCGATGTGCACGACATCGGCAAGAACCTTGTGGACATCATCCTGACCAACAATGGGTACCGGGTGATCAATCTTGGCATCAAGGTGCCTCTTGCCGACATGGTGCAGGCCGTAAGGGACAGCCGGGCGCACGCGATCGGCATGTCCGGGCTGCTCGTTAAATCGACCGTGGTCATGCGGGAGAACCTGGAGGAGATGTCTCGCCAGGGGTTGGAGATCCCTGTGCTGCTGGGGGGTGCGGCGCTCACGCGCAACTACGTGGAAGATGCCTGTGTCGCCGCCTATGCCTCCGGCCGGGTGGCTTATGCGCGCGATGCGTTCGACGGGCTTCATCTGATGGACAAGGTAACCGGCAACGCGTTTGACGATTATCTCGCGGTCATCCAGTCCAAGCGGGCCGGCAAATCCCGCAACACGGTCCGCACGCTGGGCCAAGCCGATACGAAAGCCTTTCGTCCGGTCGATGTCGCTGTCGTTCGCGACCGGCGGCGGCGGCTGACGCGCGACGTGCCAGTGGTCGAGCCGCCGTTTTGGGGCGCGCGCGTTGTCGGTTCCGCACCAAAGGCCATCGTACCGTTTGTCAACGAACGCAGTCTGTATCAATTCCAGTGGGGGTTCCGCAAACAGGGCCGCTCGCTCGACGACTTCCTCGGTTGGGCCAAGCAGGAACTGCGTCCGGTCATGCGCCGAATGCTGACCTTGTGCGAGGAGCAGGACATCCTGAAGCCGCAGGCCGCCTATGGATACTGGAAGGCCGCCGGCCAAGGTAATGACCTGATCATATTCGATCGGGACGGCACAACCGAGTTGACCCGCTTTGCCTTGCCGCGGCAGCCGAAGGAGGACGGCGAATGCATTGCCGACTTCTTCCGCGACGTCGACGAGGCGGACCGCGATGTGATCGCGCTGCAAGTTGTGACCGTGGGGCAGAAGGCCTCGGACATCGCACGCGTCTGGTTCGAGGACAACCGCTACCAGGACTATCTCTACCTTCATGGTCTGTCGGTGGAGATGGCGGAAGCCATGGCGGAATACGTCCACAAAAGGATCCGCGCCGAACTCGGATTCGCCAACGAGGACGATCGTGAGATGGAGAAGATGCTCGCCCAAGGGTATCGCGGCAGCCGCTATTCTTTCGGCTATCCCGCCTGCCCCCGATTAGAAGACCAGGTACCGATCCTGGGTATGCTGGGCGCGGAACGCATCGGCATCTCACTATCCGACGAATATCAGTTGCATCCAGAACAATCGACCAGCGCGATCGTTGTCCTCAATCCACGGGCCAAATACTTCTCGGTATGATCGGCCACAAACCGGCCTCGACATATATAATGGACATCAGCTCATGATTGACGGCGACATCGACAACACGATCCGCGACATCATGACAAGCACGCAGCGTATTGCCCTGGTCGGCGCCTCCACCAAACCCTGGCGCGCCTCCCATGAGGTCATGCACTTCCTGCTTGACCGCGGCTACGACGTCACGCCGGTCAATCCCGGCCTTGTCGGACAGACGATCCACGGCCGCACCGTTGTCGCCACCTTGGCCGACGCTACCCCACTGCAGATGGTCGACGTGTTCCGCGCCTCTGAACATATCGCCGGTCTGGTCGATCAGGCCATCCATCTCGGCGCCCGGACGATCTGGCTGCAGCTGGGCGTGGTTGACCACGATGCCGCCGCCCGGGCGCGAGCCGCTGGGCTGAGGGTTGTCATGGATCGGTGCCCGAAGATCGAAAACCGCCGCCTCGGCCCGTTCGCAACGAGCCATTGAACCAGATCTGGATCGGCGCCACATTCCTCCGGTTCGGGTCGCTTTTCGGACTTAAAGGGGATACCCCATGACGAACGAAGAACGTGACATCATCAGTCAATTCATCGCCCGCGTCGGCGGAGCCACTCAGTCATCTGGCTTCGCCAGCGGATCGGTACCAGCAAGTCAGCCGGCGCTGCCGCCAATTGATCGGGACGCCGAGGGGTTCATCGGGCAGCAGTTCAGTCAGTATCCCGAAGCGCGCTACCGCATCACCCAGCTTGCCTTTGTGCAGGAGCATGCGTTGGTCGAGGCTCAGAATCGCATTCAACGGCTCGAATGGGAACTGCAGCAGGCCCAGCAGGCAGTGCAACAGGCTCAACGAGGGGGGCAGAAAGCGGGCGGCGGCTTCTTCAGCGGGCTGTTCGGCGGCGGGAACCGGCAGCAAGGATCGCCGCCGCCGGGTGACCCGCGCTGGGGTGGGCAAGGCGGACCGCAACCTGCTCAAGGTTACCCCGGGCGGCCCGCACAGCAGCCGTATTATCAACAGGCTGCGCCGCCGCAACCGCAGTATCCGCCGAACTACCAGCAGGGTATGTTTCAGCAACGCGGTGGGTCGGGCTTCCTCGGATCCGCTCTCACCACGGCTGCGGGCGTGGCCGGTGGCATGGTCGCCGGTAATGCGTTGATGAGCCTGTTCTCACCGCATGAGGGCTACGGCGGCGGTTTCGGAGGTGGCGGGTTCGGCGGCGAAGCGGCTGCAAGCCCATGGGCCGCCCCAACGGCGCCAAGCCAGGACTACGTGGATACCGGCACCTGGGATCAATCCGGCGGTGGGGATGCATCATGGACGGACAACAGTGGCACCAACGACCCATCTTGGACCGACAACAGCGGCGGCGGAAACGACGGTGGCTGGGATAGTGGCGGTGGCGGTGGTTCGTCCGACGACACATTCTAAAACGGTAACGCTTCCAGGCATCTTCCGATTGTCGTCTTGATGTTCTGGCAAGACGAAAGCGTCATAAGGAACCGCAACTGGCGGCCGATTACCGTAGACCGGGGCTATCAGTCGCTGACCAGCGAAAACCTGCATAGCCCCGAATTGCTAATAATTCCCTCAAGGCACGAACGCCCCAGCTAGTGGTCCGATCCCGACAGACGCATCCTTGCGGTCGGGTGAATCGGCCCACCAAACCAAGTGCTAGTGGCAAAATTCGACGGACCTTCGTCGGATTTTGTCCACTAGAAATCAAAAAAAACGGCGGTGCTTTTGGCACCGCCGAAGTTTAGGGAGGAAACGTCCAAGAAAGCAGAGCGCCGAAGCGCGTCTGCAGTCTTGAGAATGGTGTTCGCAGATGCAGCACGCAAGAGGGATTCTGCTGCGACGCAGCATTAGGTGAACAAGCGGTCCGCGTGTTGCAAAAACGCCACATAAATGGGCAGCACTTCCGGCTCTCCTCATTCATGCCTATACATCAGGCGGAGTTGCTCGCCATTGCCTTGGAAAGGGCAGCAACTGTCCCGAGACTCGTCGCCATTTCGCTCGGAATCAATACGGTTGCCCCGCGATCCTTGTTCATCTCGTACAGCAAATTCATCTGCCGCAGCTTTAACGCATTCGGGTCACTGCCATACAACTTCGCCGCTTCCAGTATCTGCTGGGCAATCGCCGTCTCGGCGGAGGCCAACGTCACGCGGGCATCCTTCTCCCGCTCCGCTTGCGCTTGCCGGCTCATCGCATCCTGAAGCTCACGCGGGATGACGACATCCTTGATTTCGACGCTGCTGGCCGTGATCCCCCAGGTGCCGGTTTTCGACGAGATCGTCACCCGAAGTTGCTCATCAGCGTTTTTTCGGTCCGAGAGCAACTTAGACAAGTCGGTGGCCCCGATCATCTCCCGAAGGCTGGTCTGGGCGACCCGCTCGATTGCCTCGCGATAGTTGGCGATCCGAATAGCGGCGGCTTCGGCGTTTTCCACCTGCCAGAACACGATCGCATCCACGCCGACAGCCACGGTGTCCCGCGTCAGCGCTTGTTCGGCGGTGATCATGGTGGTCTGAATGCGCAGGTCTATAAGTTGAGCCACGCTGTCAATGATCGGGATGACCAGGTAGATGCCGGGGCCCTTGACTTTGTGAAGCCGACCCAATCGAAGGATAACGGCGCGCTGCCATTCCGACGCAATCCGGACGGAGCGTATCAGAATGAACAGGACGATGGCGGCTATAACGGCGATCGCTATTGTCATTGGGCCGCTTGTCATTGGGAGACTCCAAGGTCGTTCTGGTTCCTTATATGGGCATCCGGTTTAGTCGTGCCGCGAAACGCCGCGTTCGTGGTTTGCGCGTCTCATGGCGGGATCGTGCCGCGCCGTGTAGGGGACAGCCCTCATGCGGCCTGCATCTCCAAAAGTTGCCATAGTACTTCCACCGCGAGAGGGCTTCGGCACGGGTCGCGCGGGTGCGATCGGCCTCCTGGTGCGCCGGCTTGTTCAAACACCCGGCTTTGAAACCGTCATCATCAGCGGCAAGCAGGACGGTCCCACCTTCCCCGGCATCAACGTCTGCGCTGTCAGGCCCTCGCTCCGGTCATTCGGCAGCACCAACCGGCGGTATGCTGCTGGTGTGGCGGGTTTATTGAAAGGGCAACGCCCGGCTTTGATCGAAGTGCACAATCGGCCAGAAATCGCCTTGGCACTTGCCGCCAGGCTGCCGGACGTCCCGGTCGTGGCCTTCCTGCACAACGATCCCCATGGCATGCGCGAGGCAGCAACGCCGGCACAACGGAGCCAGATGCTCCGGCGACTGGCCGGGGTTGTCACCCCATCGGACTATCTCCGGCAGCGTGTTCTGGAAGGCGTCGTCAAACCGGATAAAGCCCCGATCGTGCTGCCCAACTGCCTCGACCTTGCCGAACTACCGGGAGAAAGCCAGCGCGAAAGGCTGGTTCTGTTCGCCGGACGGGTGGTTGCGGACAAGGGGCCGGATGCTTTTGTCGCCGCCTGCACAGCCGCGCTGCCCCATCTGCCGGGTTGGAGAGCCGAGATCATCGGCGCCGACCGCTTCAGCTTTAACAGCCCAGACACCGGCTTCGTCCAGATGATCCGCACGGCAGCACAGCGGGCCGACATCCGGATGCTCGGCTATCGCGATCACCCGGACGTGCTGATGGCAATGACCCGAGCCGCGATTGTCGTGGTGCCCAGTCGCTGGGCTGAACCTTTCGGCCTGATTGCGCTCGAAGCCATGGCAAGCGGCGCGGCATTGATTTGCTCCCCACGCGGCGGCCTGCCGGAGGTTGCCGGTGAGACCGCTGTCTACGCCGACCCTGACCACCCAATGGAACTCGCTGCCGCGATCCGCGCACTGGCCGCCGACGAGCCACGACGGGCGATCATGGCGGTAGCCGGGCGTCAGCGTGCCCGGCTTTTCGACGTGCCGGTGATCACCGCCCGATTGGCTGCCCTGCGCCGAAGCATCCTTGTGCCAGGTAGTTGACGGGTCGTGCCACACCTATATCCCTGGCCCAAACAGCGACGGAGCCCGCAATCATGGCTGACGCGAACACGCAGGTGCCGGTAACGGTGCTGACCGGGTACCTCGGCGCCGGTAAGACGACCTTGCTCAATCGTATCCTCAGCGAAAACCACGGCCGCAAATACGCGGTGATAATCAACGAGTTCGGCGAGTTGGGGGTCGACAATGATCTCGTCGTGGACAGTGATGAGGAAGTGTTCGAGATGAACAACGGGTGCATCTGCTGCACCGTGCGTGGCGACCTGATCCGCATCGTCGGCGGATTGATGAAGCGGCGCGACAAGTTCGACGGCATCATCATCGAGACGACCGGCCTGGCGAATCCCGCCCCGGTGGCGCAGACTTTCTTCGTCGATGACAATGTGAAGGCAAAGGCCCGCCTCGACGCCATCGTCACTGTCGTCGACGCCAAGCATCTTCCTGCTCGCCTCGCCGACAGCCACGAGGCAGCCGACCAGATCGCGTTCGCCGATGTCATCGTGCTCAACAAGACCGACCTCGTCACCCCGGAACAACTCGACGCGGTGGAGGCGACGATCCGCAACATCAACCGCTTCGCCATCATCCATCGGACACAGCGCGCCGAACTTCCCATCGCGCAGGTCCTCGATCGCGGCGCCTTCGACCTTTCCCGCATCCTTGCCCTGCACCCTGATTTCCTCGATGGCGACGACGACCACGAGCACAACGAAGACATCTCGTCCATGAGCTTCGAGGTCGAGAAGCCGATCGACCCGGAGAAGTTCAACGCCTGGATCGGTATACTGCTGCAGGACAAAGGTGCCGATCTACTGCGGACCAAAGGCATCCTGCACTATGCTAACGAGGATCGGCGGTTCGCATTTCAGGCGGTGCACATGATCGCCGACGGGGATTTTATCGGCCAATCCAAGGACGGCGATGCTAAAACCAGCCGGCTTGTGTTCATCGGCCGCAACATGAACCGCCCCCAGTTGCGGCGTGGGTTCGAAAGCTGCGCCGTGGATTGACGTTGGCCCTCTGTCGTCGTGGGTGGAATGGGTCCAGCCAAAGCCTACGGACCATGAAGCATGGAAAGATCCGGCCATGAGCCAGACAGCCGAAGCCCGCTTTTTGCTGCAATCACGCGGCGTTTCGCGCGAACTCGACGCGTTCATCGTCGCGGCCCGCTTCTCCCGCGATGGACGCCGTGCCGGATTCGCTCTGGGAGACGGCACCGTGCGCATCGTCGATACGGGCGTCCTTACCGATTGGCCCTCCTTTACCGTACACGACGGCGCCGTGCTGGATTTCGAGCCTGAACCCACGGCTGACGGCTTCATCTCTGGGGGAGACGACGGCAAGCTTCGCCGCATAGGCGCAGACGGCGCAATGTCCGATGTTGCCAGCTTCGGGATGAAGTGGGTCGAGCACGTCGCAAGCTATGCGCTGGACAAAAATAAGGGTCTGATCGCGGCCAGCGCCGGCAAGATCGTCAGGGTGTTTGATCAGGCCGGGCACATGCTCAAGGAACTCGCGCATCCTTCAACCGTCACCGGCCTGGTGTTCGACGGCAAGGGCAAGCGCATCGGCGCCTCGCATTACAACGGCGTCTCGCTGTGGTTCGTCGGGGCGAAGACCGACACGCCGCGTATGCTGGAGTGGAAGGGCAGCCACACCGACATCCTGATCCATCCCGAAGGTGACGCGGTCGTGACCGCCATGCAGGAGAACGCCCTGCACGGCTGGAAATTGCCGGAGGGTGCACATATGCGCATGAGCGGCTATCCGGCCAAGACCGTCAGCCTCTCGTTCACCCGAAACGGCAAATGGCTGGCGAGCAGCGGCGCCGATGCGATGGTACTGTGGCCGTTCTTCGGCGGCGGTCCGATGGGCAAGGCGCCGCTGGAACTGGCTGGCGGCGACGGGATCATCTGCACCCAGGTCGCTTGCAATCCGCGGGACGAGATCGTTGCGGGGGGGTTTGCTGATGGCCTGGTCGTCGTGGCGGACATCACGTCCTCACGTATCCTGCCGGTGGTCCCCCCCGAACACGGCACCATCAGCACCCTGGTCTGGAGCCCGGATGGGACCCGCCTCGCCGTCGGTACAGAAACAGGGTTCGCCGCGATCGTCGATTTCGCCAAACGGTAGCTGCTGCCTTGGCAACGGCCGCGATTGCAGGCGGTTCGCACGGGCAGGATCTGCTTTCGAGCATCATCACGAAGATCGTGCCGTCTTCACCTGAGCGCCCAGGAACTCCTCCCTGACCTGCCAGGAATAGGTCCGCCAGGCAAGCGCCATCGATCGCGAGGCTTGACATCCTTATACTCATCACTAGCATAAGTGGCCAATGCTCAAAAAGAGCATTAGGTAGGAGGACCTGGAATGTCCACGACCACACAGCTAGAACGCACTGCCCCGCTTTATGCACGGGTCAAATCATTGATCCCGCCGATGGAATGGCCGGTGTTTGCTGACGACATTGACGCCATTCTCGATCTCAAGCGTGAGCGCAACGCCGTGATCCTCGCGCACAACTACATGACCCCAGAGATATTCCACTGCGTGGCCGACATCGTCGGCGACAGCCTGGCGCTGGCGCGGGAGGCCACGAAGGCGGACGCCGAGGTCATCGTCCTCGCCGGTGTGCACTTCATGGCGGAGACGGCGAAGCTGCTGAACCCCGCCAAGACTGTGCTTATTCCGGATAGCCGAGCGGGGTGCTCGCTGGCGGAGTCGATTACCGCGGCCGATGTCAGGCTGATGCGCCAGCGTCATCCGGGCCTTCCGGTGGTGACATACGTAAACTCGTCCGCGGCGGTGAAGGCGGAATCCGACATCTGCTGCACCTCGGGCAACGCACGTAAGATCGTCGAATCACTCGGCACAGAAGCGGTCATCATGCTGCCGGACGAATATCTTGCCCGAAACATCGCGGCGCAAACGCAGGTGAGGATAATTACATGGGCGGGGCATTGCGAGGTACATGAACGTTTCACCGCGCAGCAGGTCCGTGCTTTGCGCACCGACTACCCGGGTGTCACAATCCTGGCGCACCCAGAGTGTCCGCCAGAGGTGGTCGCCGAGGCAGACTTCACCGGTTCAACGGCCGACATGTCAGGATATGTTGGCCGCGAAAAGCCGGCACGGGTGGTGCTGCTGACGGAATGCTCGATGGCTGACAACGTCTCGGTGCACCACCCCGAGATCGAGTTCGTCCGACCATGCAATCTGTGCCCGCACATGAAGCGCATAACCCTTCCCAAGATCAGGCGGGCCTTGGAGACGATGACCGAGGAAGTAATGATTGACCCATCCCTGACCGCACGCGCGCGACGCTCTGTCGAGCGCATGTTGGAGGTTCGCTGATGACAGGCTTGCCGCTGGTCATGATCGAGCCGGTGGTGCGGTCCGCCCTGCTGGAAGACCTGGGCCGTGCCGGTGACCTGACGACCGATGCGATCGTTCCCGCCACGGCACACACCCGAACAGCCCTGCTTGCTCGGCAGTTCGGTGTGGTGGCAGGGCTGGATTTCGCCGCGGTGGCGTTTCGCCTGATCGACCCAGCGATCCATGTCGACGTCGCGCGCCACGACGGCAGCGCTCTGCGGCCGGGCGACCTGATCGCCACCATCAGCGGGCCGGCGCGCGGTGTCCTGACGGCGGAACGAACGGCGTTGAACTTCCTGTGCCACTTAAGCGGCGTTGCATCCGGCACCCGCGGCATCGTGGACGCGATCAAGGGGACGAAGGCAAGAGTTTGTTGCACCCGCAAAACCATGCCCGGCCTGCGGTTCGCGCAGAAATACGCCGTGCGGGTCGGAGGCGGATCGAACCATCGATTTGGTTTGGATGACGCCGTGCTGATCAAGGACAATCATGTGGCGATTGCCGGCGGGGTGCGTGCCGCGGTGGAACGCGCGCGGGCCGGGGTCGGGCACCTGGTGAAGATCGAGCTGGAGGTCGATACGCTAACTCAACTTGAGGAAGCGTTGACCTTGAAGGTCGATGCGGTGCTGCTGGACAACATGGGGCCGGACATGCTGACCCAGGCAGTCGCTATGGTAAACGGACGGGCGATTACCGAGGCCTCGGGCCGTATTCGGCCGGATACCGCGCCTGCGATCGCTGCAAGCGGAGTAGATCTGTTGTCGGTGGGGTGGCTGACCCACAGTGCGACGGTGCTCGATATCGGATTGGACTTTCTGGGGTAAGCTTGATCCACGGTGCGAAGCGGCGCACGTTGCTCTGCCACCCATTGAGCCGGCACAGGAACGGGGCGCGCCTAACCTAGGCCGCCTCAAACACCGGCAGCGTCAGATCATCCTTCACGCGATCGAACGCCACCACCACAGGCAAACCGACCCGTAACGCAGACAACTCGATATTTCGTCCCTGCGCGTTCATGCGCACACCCTCCGGCAGATCCACCGTCAGCAGCATGTATGGCAGATCGCCCTTGAGCGCAGGATGAAAGGCATAATGCGTGATTGTCCAGCTGTGCACGGTTCCACGGCCGGACGCATCGACCCAGTCGGTGTTCATCGACCAGCAGGCATCGCACATCGGCCGAGGGTAGTGGCGGACCTTGCCGCAATCGGCACAGCGCTGCAGACGCAGCCTTCCCGCATTCAAGCCGTCCCAATATGGCTGTGTCTCCAGCGTGGGAGACGGCACCAGTTTCTCGTATGCCCCCACGCTCACCCCCTCCGCATGATGGCCAACGCGCCGTCACCCATATCGCCGTATCCGGTCACCAGCCCGATTTCTGCGTCCTTCACCTGGGCCGCCGCTTCGCCACGCAGCTGCCGAGCCAGCTCCACGATGTGGTTCATGCCGGCCATATGCGCCTGGGATAGCAGTCCCCCGTGGGTGTTGACGGGCAGACGGCCGTTCAACCCAAGTGCGCCGTCCTGCACGAACCCCCCGCCCTCGCCTTTCTTGCAAAACCCGAGGTCTTCCAGCTGGCACATGACGATATAGGTGAAACAGTCATACACCTCGGCTACGTCAATATCGTCTCCGCCTACGCCCGCCATCGCGAAGGCCTTCGGCGCCGCCTTGGCCAGCCCAAGGGTCGTCAGATCCGGCCGCTGGGTGATCGCCGAGGGTGAGTCGGGATGACCTTCGGCCACGCCCATCACCATGATCGGCCGCTTGGCCAGATCCCGCGCCCGGTCTGGTGCGCTAATCACCACCGCCGCGCCGCCGTCGCTCTCCAGCGAGCAGTCGAGCAACCGCAACGGATCCGAGATCATGCGCGACGACTGATGATCCTCGATGGTGATTGGGTTTCTCATTGTTGCATTTGTTTGAAGCGAGGCGTGGTAGCGCGTGGTCACCGCGATCTCGGCTAACTGGCGCGATGTCGTACCGAAAAGTTCCATATGCCGCCGAGCCATTGGGGCGTAAAGCTGAGCGGGAGCAATGGCCCCCTGCGGCATCTCGAACTCGCCGATCACCTTGAATTGCGGCATCTGTTGAACCCGGCTCCCGATTCTGCCGCCGGAATAACCGGTGCGTCCCAGCGAGAGCAGAACATGATTGCAGATCCCTGCCTTGATCATGGCTAGGGCGCACTGGATCGAGGCTACGGCGGAAGCGCCGCCCATCGGCGTGGTGGCGGAGAACCGCAGGTCGCTGATGCCGAAATTGGTGATGAAATCCTCAGCAACCGCACCGTGGCCGTAGGGTATCAATCCATCGATGTCCGATGGCTTCAGCCCCGCATCGCGGATCGCGGTGAGCGATGCCTCAAGTTGGAACGACAGCGCACTGCGATCGGTGCCCCTTAGATACCTTGTCTCACCCACACCGGTAATGGCGCCTGATTCCCGCAGCGACATTGTCATTTCCTCTCCTAAGCCAGATAAGGTTGCGCCAAATCGACGCGGCGGGAAAGAGTTCGTGTCTGGGTAAGCCTGAGAGCATCAAGCAATCGAGATTTTGATCGGATGCCGATGCGTTTTCGGCATCCGATTGCTAAACAAAGCGTTAATGTGACGTACAGCGGTGAAAGCCGGGAGCCCATCGAGCAGTTGGGCGGCATACGAAACGGGGAGCATCCTATGAAGACACTCCTGGCACTGGTCACAGTGGCATTGACGGCGCTGATCCTTGAGGAGAAAGCACGGCAGGTCGCAGGCGATGCCCAGGAAGCCTATAGCGGAGCCGTGGTTCAAGGCCGCGAAGCGAAGAAAGCACTTTCACAAACCATCGAGCAGCAGCCACTTGTGTCGCTGCTGGTCGCGGGGGGTCTCGCCTACGCCGTGGCGTCTATTGTTCCTGGCCGCGGCTAACGTCAACTAAACAAAGGTGAACGTCTATGTCGATAATCATTTGGCTCATTTTGGGCCTGATCGCTGGCTTTATCGCCAGTAAAATCGTCAACAAAAGCGGTGAAGGGGTTATTCTCGACATCGTACTTGGTATCGTCGGCGCCTTCGTCGGCGGTTTTCTATTCTCGTTCTTCGGCGCCGCCCCAGTCACCGGCCTGAACATTTACAGCATCATTGTCGCCGTCATCGGCGCAATTGTTGTGCTCGTTCTTTATCACGCGATCGTGGGCCGACGCACCGTCTAACCGGTTGATAGCGAGACGTAAGAAGTCGGGCGCATCCCAGCGCCCGACTTCGCGGCCCGCCACATATTCCGGAGTTCAATAGAACCCCGAGACTGGCAGACTATGACGAAGCCGTTCAGATGTTGCCGGCGATCCAATCCTTGAGCTTGCTCTTCGGCAACGCACCGACCTGCGATGAGACCGGCTTTCCGTCCTTGAACATGATCAGCGTCGGGATGCCCCGAACCGAGAATTGGTTCGGCGACATCGGGTTGCTGTCAATATCGACCTTCGCAACGGTCAGCTGGCCGGCGAACTCGCCAGCAAGTTCTTCCAACGCGGGACCGATCGTCTTACAGGGGCCGCACCACTCCGCCCAGAAATCAACCAGAACCGGACCGTTCTTGCTCGCCTCAACGACGTCGGTGGCGAAGCTTTTGTCCGTTACGGGAACTGTATTTGCGCTCATCTGGCATACCCTTCAGTCATGTTTGATGCAGAAGTGGGACCGGCCGCCAACCGGGTCAAGCAGCGTCTCTTGCATGACCGGTTTCATGCAAATCGAGCACCTTGTCCGGCAGGATCACCACGCGGGGTTCCCGCGTCCAGATTAAGGCACACTGTACAGCCCGACCTGGAAAGATCGCTCGAACCACCGCCCGGTACGACGCCATTTGCCGCAAGTACATGATCGGCGTGTCGTCCACCCGCGAAGCCGGCCGTCGATTGGTCTTGAAGTCCGCGACCAGCACACGGTCGGAAAGCACCACCAGCCGATCGACCAACCCGCCGACCACGGTTCCCGCCGTCACACCAGTCAACGGCACTTCCGCTCGGCTGTCGGGTCCAAACAGCGGCATCAGATCCGGATGCGACATGACCGCCAGCACCTCGTCAGCCATCCGCTCAGCCTCGCCTGACGGCAGCCCATGTCCGGGGTTGTCAAGGAAACGCCTCGCCGCCTCCCGCCGCGCCTCGGCTGAGATCGACGGCAGGTGCTGCAGCAACGAGTGGATTAACTGTCCGCGACGGAACCGGCTGCTGCCTCCAGCGGCCAACGGCGACTCGGCGGGAGGCACCGTCCCGAGTTCAATCCCCGCCGGCCGGCTTGGGGCCACTGGCACAGGCCGCGGAGGTTCCGGCGGAGGTGGGGCCGGCACCCAACCGCCGGCAGCCGAACCGATCCAGGCGGGCATGCTCCGGGTGCTATCGACCCGTGCCGGCACGGCCGGAATTTCGGCCGAAACTGTCTGTGGTGAGCGCAACCGCAGGATGTCTCCACCCCAAGGACCAAAAGCCTCACGTTCCGCACCTGCGGTCTCAAATCCGCGTCGGGTCAGGCTGTACCAGCACTCCTCCGACGCCGGGTGCCTGTTCTCCCAGCCACACACCAGCAACCGATCCTCGGCTCTGGTCAACGCGACATAAAGCAGCCGGTTATGTTCTTCCATCTGCCGCAGCCGTGCAGCGCCACGCAGTTTATCCAGCGCAGCGCAGCGGAATTCCTTGCGCGGCGCCCATAGCGGCACCGCGCGGGCGGTCACGGCATCGTCTGCCCAGACGATTGATCCGTCATCCATCGGCAGCGCCGACGTGTCAGGCACGATTACCAGCGGTGCCTGTAATCCCTTCGCACCATGCACCGTCATGATACGCACCAGATTGCCCGCGGCTTCCGCTTCGCGCTTGACCTCCGCACCCGACCGGCGCAGCCAGTGGAGGAACCCCTGTAAGGACGGTGGGTGCCGCGCGGCATAGGTCAGCGACGCGTTCAGCAGTTCATCCACCGGCTCCGCTGCTTCGGCTCCCAGGCGGGCGAACAGCCGCGCCCGTCCGCCAAGTGGCCCCAGCGCTTCCGCGAACAATGCATAGGGCGAGACGTAGTCGACCCGGCTGAGCAGTGCCGAGAAGAAGCTCGCGGCGCGCCTCCAGGATGGGCGTTCATCGGCACGTTCACGAAGCGCGTCCCACAGCGAACCGGAGCGGTCTATGGCGATGTCCGACAACTCGTCGTCGGTCAAGCCGCCAATGGGGCTCGTAAGCACGCAGCCGAAAGCCAGGTCGTCCGAGGGCAACAATAGCGCATCCGCCAAGGCCATCAGGTCCTGCACCGCCGGCTGATCGGTCAGCACCATCCGGTCAAGCCCAGCGACCGGGACGCCTCGGGTCTTCAATGCCCTGACCAAAGCCCGGACAAATTCATCCCGGCGACGCACCAGAATCAACACGTCCCCAGCTGCTAGCGAACGACCCTTGCTCTCCAGCACAACGGATCCGCCGGTTTGACTGCTGATCCAGTCCGCCAACGCGTCAGCCAGCAACTGACGAGCAGAGGTTCGCGGTTGATTCTGCTCAGGCACCGTCCAGGGTCGATGCGGCGCAGGCTCGGGGCACGGAGTCAGGGGCCAGAGTTCCACCAGCCCGGCATGGCCGGCGCGATCGGCGTAGTGGGTCAGCGTTTCGCCGGCTGCGACAACGCCCGGTCGGGCCAGAGGGTCGCGGAATACCGCATCCACCAACGCCAGCACCGGCGTGGTCGAGCGGAAAGAGACGTCCAGCCCGACGTCCTTGAAAATCAGCCCGGACGTTCGGACGCGGCCCGCCAATTCGTCGTGTGAGCGATCGAACTCCGCGGTGTCCGCCCCCTGGAACGAATAGATCGATTGTTTGCGATCACCGACCGCGAAGATCGTCCGCGTTCGGTTTGCCGCACCCGAACCGGCGAAGAACTCTTCGGTAAGCGCGTGGGCGATACGCCACTGCTGAGGCGCGGTGTCTTGCACTTCATCCAGCAGAAGGTGGTCCAGACCGCCATCCAGCTTGTACAGCACCCAAGCCGCACCGGGGTCGAAAAGCAATGTGCGGGTCCGGTCGATCAGGTCGTCATAATCCAGCAGGCCGGCCTCGTCCTTGCGTTTCGCATAGCCCCGGGAGACCGGACCCGCAAGCAGGACCAACGCCCCCGAGACCGCCGCCAGTCGGATGGCTCGCCTCGCATCCTCGACACCTGCAATGCGGGCGGCCTCTTCCTGATAGCGGTCGAGCAGGTCTGGTCGGGTAGCCAGAAGTGCCTTGTTGACCAGAGCGGTATCCCCGCGTGGCTCACCCGATCCACTCAGGAACAGCTTGCACCAGTCGGTCCAGTTCGCCACCCGCTTGCCGGCTGCTTGGCTGAGCCAATCGAGGATCCCAGCAGCCCGGTCGGCCGCGGTCTTTGAACCGCTTGCCAGCACGATTCTCGCCGCGTCCCGCAATGCGGTTGCACCCAGCCATCCGACCGCCTGGGCGATGAGGCAATCCTCGTCCGGCGCACTGACACCGAGAACACGCCGCTGGGCCCGCTCCAACTCTTCGCCGAGCAGCAAGGCGTTGTCTAATCGGACTCGGTCTGACTGTAACGTCTTGACATGAGCACCAAAGGCTCCCGCTGACGACAGCCCGGCCAGGGTTCGCAACGCGTGCTGCATCGCTGGGGTGCCGGCGCTGGTCAGCATGTCCTCTCGCGCCTCGGTCAACGCGTCGTCGGCGTCGCGATCATCGACCAATTGGAAATGGGGCGAGATCGCTGCCTCCAATGGAAATCGCCGTAGCAGGGACTGGCTGAAGGCATGGATCGTGCCGATCCGCATTCCCCCGGGCAGGTCCAGGACCTTCGCGAACAATGCCCGCGCCGCCTGGCATGCGGCAGGGGTTGGTTCGACGGATAGACCAGTCAGGTCGCTGACCAGACTATCCTGCGGCATCGTCACCCACCGGCCTAATCTTCGTTGCAATCTTACCGACATTTCCGCTGCTGCGGCCTTGGTGAATGTCAGACACTGAATACGCTCGGGGGCAGCACCGGTCAGCATCAGCCGCAGCAGCCGATCGGTCAGCAGCTTGGTCTTCCCGGACCCGGCCGACGCCGCCACGAACGCCGAGACCGTGGGATCGGAGGCTGTAAGCTGCTCCCGGTTGGCACGGGCGCGTGCGGTCTCACTCATCGCCATCTCCCGCCGCCGACCATTCGGCGACACGGGCAAGCTGCTCGTAATCCGAGAACCGCGGCGCCAGCCCCGGATGCGGCCGAGAAACATAGGCGCGCGCCGGCTGATCGAAAGCGTCGATCAGGTCGCAGACCCGATCCTTCGCGTCCTGAACGGCGTTCGGAATGTCAGCCGGGCTCTTCTTGAACAGCGGAACCGCCCTGCCGGCGTCCAGACCGCCGGACAGGTGCCAATAGATCAACTCGCCACTTTTCCCGGCCACATCCGCGCCAAACGCGCCCTCGGCCGCCATCGCCGCTTCCAGTAGCAACTGTGGCGCCAGGCCATCAGCCACCTCTTTCTGCGAAGGCGGGGAGCCAGTCTTGTAGTCCAGGATCGAGAGGGTCCCTTCGGGATACCGCTCTATCCGGTCTGCCCTTCCATGCAAGGTGAAACGCCCGCCGGGTCGGAACAACTCCATGGCACCCGCCGCCTCGGTCTTGATCACCAACGGGACGCTCACCAACCGGCGTGCCGCATCCGTGCCGGCCACCCAGTCGGCGATCCGATCCAATCGCGGCGACCACCATGCCCGCAACGCCTGCCGCAAACCGGCATCGCCAAGCGCCTGAGCCATCGCAAGCCGGAGTTCAGCCGCCGCGTCTGCCGGCCAGCTGGCGCCATGCTTGCGCAAGAACCGATGCAGGCCATCATGCACAAGAGAACCATAGTCCGAGGCGTCGGTCGCCTCATCCAACGGCCTCAGCGCCTCCAGCTTGAGAATATACCGCGCGTGGATAGCATAGGGATCTCGCAGCCAGGTCTCGATCGCGGTAACGCTCAGCCTGCGCGGGCGCTTTTGAACGGGTGGCCGCGGCTGCGGCGGCGTGACCGGTCGCGATGGGCCGTCGGGAAGATCCAACGCACGTGCCCATGACGCAGCGGGATGATCGGGAAGACCTTGTTCGACTCCGACCGCACTGGCGCCGATGCCGGACCCCTTAACAACCGAGGTCGCGCTGACGGGAACCGCAGCCCGGCCCGCCAGGAACATCTCCAACCGCGTCAGCCAGCGCGCCGGCACCGCAGGCGCGTTGTCACGTCGCGTCGGGCATGACAGCACCGCTTCAGCGGCCGAGCAGCAGGCGGCAACAAAATCGTGCGCCGCCTGTCCTACGGCCTCCTCTGGGGTTGGTAGTCCAACGCGCACCCGCATTGGTCTGGAAAGCCAAGGCCCCGGCTCAGCCATCAGCGGCCAGGCCGACTCGGCCAGACCACCCAGCACGATAAGATCGGCCGATTGCAACCTGGCTTCCAGCAAGCCCCAGATGAAGATGCGAGGATGCTCGACACCCCCTCGCCCCCTCAGCGCCCGCCGGCTCCGCACAACCTCGCCCTGCAGCACCGCATCCAGCAATCCCGGCAGCACGCCGCGCCGAAGATCAGGCATTAGCGTAACGGCGTCCTGCAACGTGGCCAGCAAGACTGCCATGGCCTCACCCTCTTCAGTCGCCCAAAGCCGGCTGGAGCCCGCCATTTCGGCTGTCGTGGCAAGCCGCTCGGCCGCTTCGATGACCGCTGCCAAAGCCTCCACCGGCGCGACTTCCATTGCCGATTCGATCCGCATAATCGGCTCGAGGCAGGCTTCCAGCCGAGCTAGGAAGGCGGCGGTCGACGAATGGGCACCAGCACCGCTGTCTACCTTCCTCCGCAGGCCGCCGATGCCGTGCGCCGGCCGAGGCCCGCGCAGGCACAGCGTTTCCAGCGTGCGCGCGGCCTGCCGACAGGCGACTGGACTGAGCCCGGCGCCGCAAAGCGGATGCTTCAACAGCGCCAGAAGCGGCACCGGCGCCAGTTCCTCGGCCACCGCGCGCACCAAAAGCCGCAGGAACACGGCCGGCGGCGACTCCGCCAGAGGCTCGCCCGCGCTGTCATCGGCAACCACGCCGAACCGCAGCAGCGATGCGGCCACGCGCCCGGCAAGGTCCCGGTCAGGCGTCACCAGCGCTGCCCTGGCCCCCGGCGTCTCAAGTGCCTGCCGCAGCACCAGCGCGATCGCCTGGGCCTCCTGTTGCTGGTCGGCCGCCCGCAGCCGCGATAAGCCTTCGACCGATACCGGCCTCTGGTCCATCCAGTCATGCAGCGCAGTCGAAGGCAGCAGTGCCCGGGACAGCAAAGTGAAACGAGAGGGCGGGACAACAGCCTCGACGTTACTTCTCCAGAGCCGCACATCCGCCCGCGTTGCATCCAGGTCCCGCAGCAGCCACGCCAGGCCGGCCTGTGCATGGGAGGCTTCAACATCAGCCCAGGCGGACTCGTCCATCTCCAAATCAAGCTGTGGCAGGACGACCTGCCCAAGCGGCATCCGCGCCACGACATGCAATAGACGAGCAACTAAGGGAATGCATGCTGTCGTCCCGGCAATCAGCACGGGGTAGTCGGGCGGTGCGTCTTCCCAGGCCTGTGCCTGCGCCCGCAGCAGCGCCACCTGGCGCGCCGCCGGGTTCATCACGCCGTTATCAGCCAACCAAACCGGCCAGATGTTGGTCACGATGTGCAGAAACTTCAATGTCTGCGCCCAGTGCGCCGCGTAGGCCGGGTCAGCCGCATCCGGCAGGCGCTCCGATAGATTGATTTCGGCCCGTTCCGCCTCATCCATCAGCGATGCGAGCTCCCTCGCCAGCAGCCAGGCCCGGTCGGCGGTCCGCGGTGAGCCGCCTTGACCGCCCATCGCCAGAATGAGGGTCGAGAGGGCGGCAAGGCGTCGCAGGGGCTCCACCGCCGGCGGCAGATCCAAGGCGCCGGCCAGTGCAAGTGGTGTTTCATCCAGCGCACCCAAAGCAGTGATCCGAGGCAGCAACATCGCTTGACCGTTGCGCACACGAAGGAATGCTTCGGCCAAGGCGCGGGCCGACCGGCGGGTCGGCAACAGGATAAGCCCTTCGCTGAGGGTTAGCGGGTCATCGCCCCTAGCCAGCCAGCCTCGCGCCAGGGTATCGAGGAAAGGGACGTGCGGCGGGACCGCGAACAGATTCAACGCCACGGCCACCGCGCGTCGCCGGTGACACGGGTCTCGAGGATCTGTTCCGCTTCCGCCAGGTCCGGCGGGGTCGATAGATGGAACCAGATGCCGTCGTGCACCACCGCCCGCAACCGTCCGGCTGCCAGCGCCCTGTCCCAGGCCTCGTTGATGCTGAACGCACCCTCGGGCATCTGGTCCAGCAGACGGGAATGCATCAGCTGCACGCCGGCGTAGATATAGGGGACGACCTCCCGCTCCTTGCGGCGGCGCGGTGTGCCCCATTTGTCGAGCGCGAAATCGCCGTCGCCGACATCGGCGTGGACGTGCGACGTCCGGTGCACGAGCAGCACCCCATCAACCGAGCCATCGAACACTTCCGCCAAGCGAACGAGCGCTGGGATCGGCCCATTCAGCCAGAACGCGTCACCATTGATTACAAAGAACGGATCGGCGCCCAGTACGCGGAGCGCAGCCCGCACAGCACCGCCGGTCTCCAGCAGCTGTGCCTCTCGCAGCAGGATGGTGCTTGGCGGCGGAGGTCGTTGCGCGAGGTGCGCGGCCACGGCGTCCGCCTGCCAGTGAGCGTTGACAGCGACCGTCTTGACGCCCACGTCCGTCAGCTGATCCAGCGCATGGTCCAACAGCGCCCGTCCGCCCAGCTTCAGCAGCGGCTTGGGGGTAGCATTCGTCAGCGGCCGCATGCGAGTCGCCATGCCGGCAGCCAGCACCATGGCGGAATGTGGAGCGATAATCATGTTTTAGGTCCTGGCGCACCAAATCCGGGCGGGTTGCCGCGCTCGGCGGCCGGGATCCAACGGTTCAGGGCGCTTGCGAGCGGTTCGGCGGCGGGTTGGGACAAAGCGTCCTCCAGCAGCCGCCACGTCCGCGGCCCGTAAGCAAGGTACTGGGGCCGATCGTCGCGCAGAGCAAGCCTCACCCACTGGCAGGCAACACGAAGATGCCGTTGCGCCGCGCAGGCGGTAAACGCGACCCCGAATTCGTCAGGATCGATTTCCGGCCGGGCAGCCAGATAGCGCTTGGTGGCACGCCAGCTGGAGGCCGGCGGGATGTCCCGGCGCGCGTCCTGCAGCAGCGAAACCAGATCGTATGCTGGATAGCCGATCGCGGCACCCTGGAAGTCAATGATCCCGATACGTCCATTTGTCAGTCGAAGCAGGTTCCCGGCAAAGTAGTCCCTGTGGACAAAGCAATGCGGGCCGGTAGCGACCGGCTCCAGCATCCGCGTCAGCGCCATCGCCACATCGTCTCGCGCCGCCTGAGGTGCCGAACAGCCGAACCGAGCCGGCCACCACCAGTCGAAGAGCGTGGCGATCGCGGTCGAGGTCATGGGCGCGGCATCCCATGCCGGCAGCCCCGCGGGTGGGGAAGACTTCTGCATGATCACCAATGCGTCGACCGCCGCGTCCAGAAGCGGATCCGCTGGCTCCCCACGATCCAGCAGAAGCGACAGCAGGTCGTCGCCAAGATCTTCTTCCAGGATCAGACCCCGGCGTACGTCGGCGGCCAGGATGTTCGGCACCGACAGACCGATGACGCGCAGGTGGGCCGCGATATTCAGAAAAGGGCATAGATCCTCCGGCGGCGGGGCATCCATCAGAACGGCGGGTCGGTTGCCTCGGACACGCCAGTAGCGCCGGAAGCTGGCATCCTGTGCAAGCGGTTCGGCGTTATCGAGCGAGTAGCCGTGCTCCGCGAGAAAGGCGGCGATTACGTCCGCCCGGTTCATCTGCAGCGGTGTTACGACAGGCATGGCTCTGACCGGACCCGTTCGATTTCAGCCATGACCGCCCCGGTTGGGGGGCCACTGAAGATCGTGCGCAGAACAGCACGTCCTGCCGGATGAGGCCGCCTCATTGGACGTCCTCGACCCGTGCACCCCATCCAGCCAGTCGCGCCTCGCGCGCCTCACCGTGCCCAAGGCTCAGCGTTATCGTCAGAGCGTTCCCCGGCCGCAGCGAGCCAAGCCGATCCGGCCATTCCACCAGCACAATCGCCTCCAACGCGTCCTCCCAATCCAGCTCAGTCAACGACTCGGCGCCTTCCAGGCGCCACAGATCATAGTGGAAAACCAGACCGATGTTGGTGTCATAGATTTGCACCAGTGTGAACGACGGGCTTGGTACCTCCATTCCCGGATCGTCCGCTGCAGCGCGCAGAAAAGCGCGGGCCAGCGCGGTTTTCCCCGCACCCAGCGGTCCCTCAAGCAGGATGCAGTCACCCTGCCGCGCCACTGAGGCCAGCCGCCTAGCCAGAGCCTCCGTCGCGGCGAGATCAGGCAAGGGAACCGTTACCGACACGGCCATCGAACCAATCTGAACCAACCGCCGGGGCGGGGACAAGACGGCGCATCGAACAGTTCCGGTTTGTCGCTCATGCACCGCATGCTACAGGATGACCATAAACCATACGTGGAAGTTCCATGAGCCATGACAGCACTGCTGCCAGCACGCAGCGCTTCTTCTCGGCCCCGCTGGCGGAAACCGATCCGGAACTCGCCGCCGCGATCCGCGGGGAGTTCGACCGCCAACAAGATGGCATCGAGCTGATTGCCTCGGAAAATATTGTCTCGGCTGCCGTGCTCGAAGCGCAAGGTTCGGTGCTGACGAACAAGTACGCCGAGGGTTACCCCGGCCGCCGCTACTACGGCGGCTGTGGCTATGTCGATGTGGCGGAGAACCTGGCGATCGACCGCGCCAGGACGCTGTTTGGCTGCGCGTTCGCCAATGTCCAGCCGCACTCCGGCGCCCAGGCCAATCAGGCGGTGTTCCTGGCCCTGCTTCGGCCCGGCGACACGGTGCTGGGCATGAGTCTCGCCGCGGGCGGTCACCTGACCCACGGCGCGGCACCAAATTTATCGGGAAAATGGTTTCGTCCGGTTCAATATGGCGTGCGCCGGGAAGATGGTATCCTGGACTACGAGGAACTCGAGCACCTCGCCCACGCGGACAAGCCCAAGCTGATCATCGCCGGTGGTTCGGCGTATCCGCGCTTCATCGACTTCCCACGTATCCGCAAGGTGGCGGATGCGGTTGGCGCCCTCTTCATGGTCGATATGGCGCACTTTGCCGGTCTGGTCGCTGCACAGCTGTTTCCCAGTCCACTGCCGCATGCCCATGTGGTTACCACCACGACCCATAAGACGCTGCGCGGTCCGCGTGGCGGGATGATCCTGACCAACGACGCGGAAATCGGTAAGAAGATCAACGCAGCGGTCTTCCCGGGCTTGCAGGGTGGCCCGTTGATGCACGTCATCGCCGGCAAGGCTGCCGCCTTCGGAGAGGCCTTGAGGCCAGAGTTCCGGACCTATCAAAAAGCCGTACAGGACAATGCGCGCGTACTGGCGGAGACACTGAAGCAGCAGGGTCTCGACATCGTCAGCGGCGGCACCGACAGCCACCTGATGCTGGTCGATCTGCGTCCCAAGCACGTCACAGGCAAGGCCGCCGAGGCCAGCCTCGAACGCGCTCATATGACCGCCAACAAGAATGCCATCCCGTTCGACCCGGAGAAGCCCGCGGTCACGTCGGGTGTGCGTCTTGGGTCTCCGGCCGGAACGACACGCGGGTTCGGCATCGAGCAGTTCCGGGAGATCGGTCTGATGATAAACGAGGTGCTCGAGGGTCTGGGCCGGTCCAACGACGGCGCCAATAACGCGGTCGAGCAGGCCGTCGGCGCCCGCGTCAAGGAGCTATGCCGCCGGTTCCCCTTATATCCCTCGCGGTAGGACAATGCGCTGCCCGTTCTGCGGTTTGGACGATACTCAGGTGAAGGACAGCCGCCCCACCGAGGATAACGGCGCCATCCGCAGGCGGCGTTTCTGCGGCGCCTGCGGCCAACGATTCACGACGATAGAACGCGTGCAGTTACGGGAGTTGACCGTGGTGAAGTCCGACGGTCGACGTGTTCCATTCGATCGCGACAAGCTTGCCCGGTCCATTCGGATCTCGATGCGCAAACGGCCTATCCAGGAGGAGCGGATCGAGCGGATCGTCAACTCCGTCGTGCGGCAGTTGGAGGCATCGGGCGACAGCGACATTCCCAGCAAGCAGATCGGGGAGCTTGTGATGGACACGTTAAAAGAGCTGGATAAGGTCGCGTATGTCCGATTTGCCAGCGTCTACCGCAACTTTCGCGAAGCCAAGGATTTTGAGGAATTCGTTGGAGGTCTGGGCACGGCCGATCAGGAATAGCCGCGGCGGCTCACCACCTTCTGTCGTGGTCTGTTCTCACCCGTCGCAACAGGGCACGGCGGGTCAGGGCCCGCCCGGTCAGGGCACGGCGGCACAACGATAAGCAACCTGACGTCGCCCGCCTGCAACTGTGTCACACGGAACCGTCCGCAATGACCTCGACCGATTTATCTCACATGCGTGCTGCACTGGCGCTCGCGCGCCGTGGCCTCGGCACCACCTGGCCAAACCCATCGGTCGGTTGCGTCATCGTTCACCACGGCCGTGTCGTTGGCCGCGGTGTCACCGCGCCCGGCGGCCGCCCGCATGCTGAGCCCAACGCGTTGAGCATGGCCGGCGATCAGGCCAGAGGCGCCACCGCCTATGTCACTCTCGAACCCTGCTGCCATTGGGGCCGCTCGCCACCTTGCACTGATCAGCTCATCGCCGCGGGGGTCGTTCGGGTTGTCGTTGCCACGACCGATCCTGACCCGCGGGTAAACGGAGAGGGTCTTGCGAAGCTTCGCGCCGGCGGCATCATCGTTGAAACGGGTATGCTGCAAGCCGAGGCCCTGGAAGTACTGATCGGCTTTAGCAGTCGCATCGCCCTAGGTCGACCTATGGTAACCCTGAAACTGGCCTCCACCTTGGATGGCCGAATTGCCACCCATGGCGGCGACAGCCAGTGGATCACCGGCACCCCCGCTCGCCGCCTCGCCCACGCCATGCGCGGCCGGCACGATGCTGTCATGGTCGGTGTCGGGACCGTATTGGCCGACAACCCCGACCTCACGTGCCGGATCCAAGGTTTTCGCTCGACGCCGAATGTCCGGATCGTCGCCGACAGCCACTTGCGCACACCGCTGACGTCCCGGCTGCTGACGACCGCGGCAGAAATTCCCACTTGGTTCCTGCTGCGCCAAGGCACCAACCTTTCCCGCGAAGAGGCATTCGCGGACATCGGCGCCACCTTGATCAAGATCCCCGGGTCCTCGGCTGGCGTGAACCTGGAAGCAGCGTTCCAAGCCCTTGGCGCAGCCGGCTTGACACGCGTGCTGGTCGAAGGCGGCGGCCAGCTTGCCGCTGCTCTGCTGCGAGCGGACCTGGTGGATCGAGTTGCCTGGTTTCATGCACCAACCGTGATGGGAGGCGACGGCTGGCCGGCCGTGCAGGCATTCGGCGTCGAGACACTTGACCAGATGCCCAGGTTCCGGCGGGATTGCGAAACCGTCATCGGCCACGACATGTTGAGCGAATACGCAAGGCAGGCGCCATGTTCACCGGGATCATAACCGCCCTCGGCCATGTCCGGACCATCGACCCGATCGGCAGCGGGAAAGACATGCGCCTGGTGATCGACACCCCGTTACGGTTCCTGGCCGATCCGCCCGTGGCGCTTGGGGCATCAATTGCCTGTTCCGGCTGCTGCCTCACAGTGGTTGAGTTCGGGGCGGATTGGTTCGCGGTCGACGCCTCGGCCGAGACACTCGCCCATACAAAACTAGGGGCCTGGACAACGGGATCACGTGTCAATCTTGAAAGATCACTCCGGGTCGGCGACGAACTTGGCGGCCACCTGGTTTCCGGCCACGCCGATGCGGTCGGACAGGCAATTTCCGCCACGCCGGAAAATGCCTCGGTCCGGTGGGTTTTCCGCGTTCCCGCCAGCATCTCACGCTTCATCGCGGTCAAGGGCAGCGTCGCCGTGGACGGCGTATCGTTGACTGTGAACGAGGTGCGGGCCGATACCTTTGGGGTGAACATCATTCCTCATACCGCCTCGGTCACGGGATTTGGCACCCTTCGACCGGACGATCTCGTCAATATCGAGATCGACACGCTCGCTCGTTACGTCGCTCGGCTGGCGGAGACCGCTTGATGGAAAATCTGCACGAGCAGTTCGTCACAACCGAACTCTCGAAGTATCTCTGCTCCGCCGAGGACCTGATCGAGGAAGCCCGCAACGGCCGGATGTTCATCCTGGTCGATGACGAGGACCGGGAAAATGAGGGCGATCTGGTCGTCCCGGCGCAATTCGCCACGCCCGATGCGATCAACTTCATGGCCCGCCACGCGCGCGGGTTGATCTGCCTTGCGCTGACCAACGCCCGCGTTGAAAAGCTCGGGCTGCCGCTGATGAGCCGGCAGAACGGCACCCGACATCAGACGGCCTTTACCGTCTCGATTGAAGCCCGTGAGGGCGTCACCACCGGAATTTCCGCAGCCGATCGCGCCAAGACCATTGCGGTGGCGATCAATCCGGAGAGCACCCGTGACGACATCACCACACCCGGTCATGTCTTTCCGCTGCTGGCACGCGAGGGCGGCACACTGGTGCGCGCCGGCCACACCGAGGCATCGGTCGATATCGCCCGCAAGGCCGGCTTGGCTCCGGCGGCGGTGATCTGCGAGATCATGAACGATGACGGCACCATGGCCCGGTTGCCCGACCTGGTGGCGTTCGCCCAGCACCATAATCTGAAACTCGGCACTATCGCTGATCTCATCGCCCATCGGCGGCTGACCGAACGTCTTGTGCGCAAGGTCGAGGAGGGTGCCTACGCGCACACCGCCGGTGGTGATTGGCGGGCCGTGGTCTATGCCAACACGGTCGAGTACCAGGAGCATCTGGTGCTGATCAAGGGCGATGTCAGTAGCCGGGAACCCGTGATGGTCCGCATGCACGCGGTCGATTTGTTGGACGACATGACCGGTTCGCCGCACTGGATCGCCGTTCACAACGCCATGCACATGATCGGCAAGGCGGGCCGCGGTGTTGTTGTCATGATCCGTGAGCACCGGCCTACAGCCCTGGCCGAGCGCGTGCGCCTGCTGGCGGCTGGCACGCCACGGCCGCAGCGCGAGCTGCGCGACTACGGCATCGGCGCGCAGATCCTGCTGGATCTGGGTATTACAAACATGATCCTGCTCACCAACAGCCGCCGCACGGTTGTGGGCCTGGACGGCTACGGCCTGAACATCGTCGAGCAGCGGGCGATCCCGAATATCGTCGGCGTGGATTACGAGGGATGAGCACTCAGGACGCCGAACTTCCCCGCGCACCGCATCTGCAGGGAAAACCGCCCCATCTGCTCATTGTTCGAGCGCCCTACTATCGCGTCGTGGTTGATGGTCTGACGGTTGGCGCCAGGCGGATCCTCGGTGACGTCGGCGCCACGTCGGAGACGCTCGATGTCGCCGGCGCTTACGAACTACCGCAGGTGATCCGGATCGCCCTGCGCGGCGACCGCAAGTTCGACGGGTTCATCGCGTTGGGCTGCATCCTCAAAGGTGAGACGGATCATTACGACTTTATCTGCCAGGCGACGATGGACGGGATCATGAGCCTGGCCTTGCAATTCGGCATCTGCCTGGGCACCGGCCTGCTGACCTGCGATACCATCGGACAGGCCGAAGCACGGTCCGGCCAGGACGGCCACAACAAGGGGGCCGAGGCCGCCACCGCGGCCTTGCTGCAGATCAACGCCGCCCGGCAACTTGGTGCCGTTTGATGTCGGGCGCAGGCTGATGGCGCGTTCCAACAAAACCAGGACGCGCACGGCGTCACGGGTCGCCGCCGTGCAGGCGCTGTTTCAAAGCGAGCAGGCCGGCGACAACGCCGAGACGGTGATCGACCAGTTCGTCCGACATCGACTGGGTGACCTGGAAGGCCAGGATGGCTTTGAGGACGGACGCATTCCCGACGCCGAGGTGCCGCTGTTCACCCGCGTGGTGCGCGAGACGGTGCGGCGCCAGGACGTCATCGACCCGATGCTGATGGAGGCACTGCCGGACGACTGGCCGCTGCGTCGTATCGACCCGGTGCTGCGGGCCTTGATGCGGGCCGGCGCCACCGAGTTGTCGATGCCCGATGGGCCGCCGGCGAAGGTGGTGATAAACGAGTACCTCGATATCGCGCGCGGCTTCTTCACCGGGCCGGAACCAGGCTTGGCGAACGCCGTCCTGGACAGGCTGGCGAGGTCCTTGCGCGCGGCGGAGTTCTGACGCGCAGCCTTGGCTTCAATCCTGGTCAGGGTCGCCCGGCGGCATTCCGATGCCAGAGCCTGCTTACAGGATGCTCAAATGGTCACCGCCGCGCCGCCACCAGCAGAAAAGGCGGACGCTGACGATCCTGCGCCCAGGCCGGAAAAGCCGCGATCTGGGCGTCCGTCGGACCCCATTCCTCCAGATGGGAAATACTGAACCCGCTCTGGCGCAGCAGTTTGAAATAGCGCCCGATCGTTCTGTGCTGCTTGATGACCCCCTCGGCCAACCAATCCGTCGAACGAGGCCCCTCCATCAGGTACCCGTCCACCGGCCAGGTCTCGCGGCCGTCCGCATCGACTGACCAACCCGGATGCGTCGGCGCGGTGTAGATCGGGTGCTCGACCGAGAAGATCAGTTGACCGCCCGGAACCAGTGTTCGGCTCACCCGAGCCAGTAGCCCCGCCAGATTCTGGATGTAGTGCAGCGCCAGCGAACTGTACGCGACGTGGAAGAACGCTTCGGGCAGATCGAGCTGTTCCATGTCCGCCTTGGCATAGCTGATCGCCGAGTCGGATGTCGTGGCCCCGGCGCGAGCCAGCATGTTCTCGGAGACATCAAGCCCGAGCACCCGTGCGGCGCCTTGTTCGCGCGCCCAGCGACACACCCAGCCGAAACCGCAGCCAAGGTCCACGACGTTCAAGCCGCGCAGGTCGGGAAGAAGCGCCCGTATCGCCGGCCATTCCGGTGCGCCGGCCAATCCTTTGACCGATCGGGCCAGGCGGCTGTAGCCGTCGAAGAAGTGGGGGTTGTCGTAGATGTTCTGCGTCATCGTCTCGTTCTCCGCGCGCCGGCGCTGTTCGGGGCATTGGCTTTCGGAAGTGCCGCCTGCTTGCGCGGGACGTGCGCGCGACGGTCCGCGCGTGTTTACCCGCTCAGGGAACCCAGATGAAGGCGCCGCGCCGGGGGGTGGCGTGAGCGATTGGGGAAGCTGCTAGCTGCTGCCCGCGGACACCTCTGACCCGGCCTTTGAGCCGGGTTGTTTGGGGCACGCTAGACTAACCCGCGACCCTCGATCACCGGGTTCCATTTTTCTCTGACTGGCGCTGCGAGTCTCGACAGTTAGACCGTCCTGGGCTTTTGAGGATATTCATCGATCTCAATCGTTCCACTAGATGACTCGATGATATGCCTAAGCTGAGGATTGATTAGCGGCGTTCTGTCGCCCGAGTAGTTTGACCAGTAACATAAGAAGCGCATTTCCGCTCCGCCACTATCGAGCAATCTAGACAGATCCGCGCGCGGCAGAGCAAGGCGGGAAATAAGATATTTGAGGTGAGGATCAAGCGTTTCATCATCGATCGCCAAACGACTCAAACAGCCCCATACCCCAGTTCGGCCAGGCTGACTACTCATACGTCCCGATGGAGTTTTAAACGGCTTTCCCTTTACCACGGATATATCCGGCTCAATGGAAAAGTACCTTGTCCAGAAATCTGGTTCCACGTTGTCACCAGAGATGGAACACGTTGCATGAGCAAGGGGCCTGGCCGTCTCATCAGGTCCACAGGAACTATGGCGCGAATTCATGGATATTTCCTATTAGGTTGCCGCCGAAATATACCTCCCCATTATCATGGGAAATTAGGTCGTTGGATGGGGCCACGGCCAATCGTGCTGCGGGCAATCTCGGTTGTCCGCGGTGGCGGTGATCCCGCGGTGACCGGCCGTTCGCCACTTGCGCTGCCGCGAACGGATGGCGGGATCGTTCGTCAAGGCCGCTGCCCACCGCTAAAATCGTCCGCTAATTGCTGACGGATTTACCCTCCGGCGAGGCTACGCAGCTTTGACCTGGGATGGAATCGCCTTTCTTCGGAGAAGGCTGCCAACATCAGGTGATTAATTCATTCCCGTGGGTGCCTTAATTGGAATTCCGGCTCTAAACCGGCTTGGGGCCCGGGAAGGTATCGGCCGCAAATGTCGCAAAAGCACGGCCGTCGTCCCGCAGTCAAGATTGGAGTAGATCAGGTCGCCACTCACTACGCCGCCTCCACTGACGACGCCGGATTGAGGCCTTCAGTAAACCGGCAACACCCCTTTCGGTGTTTTCAATACATAAGCCTCGAAACCGGAATGATCCGAAATCATTCGGATGCTTCCTTCTGTGCCGAACTGCAATGTAGTCTCGCCATTCGCATTTACGGTGGCGTCACTGACATAGCGGTTTAGCAAACTGAATAGGGGCATTGACGTATCAGGTGATTCCCCGTGGCCCATGCAAGAGACGCCAAGGTGATGTACCTCGAATGGGCACTGAACAAGTATTGTTGATCCATTTGAAAAATCAAGTATTATTGAGCCAGCGCCAATAAGGGCACCTACAAAAATCGAATCCCTAAGGCTGTCCAATTTACTTTGCAAGTTGTCGATGTCGGTCTGAGAGAGAAAGCTCATTCTATTATCCCGGTTATTGGTCTGACGAAGGCACGGGAAGCGGAAGTGGCACGTGAGTCTGCTCCGGGGTTCCCGTCCCTCCAGTAGCAGGATTGATCGGTTGACCGTATTTATTGGTCTGCCGCCAGTAACCGTTCTCTAACCCAGGTACAGGTGAAGAGCCAGGAGGCATCACCCGGATTGATTCCCCGCTATCAGGTGGAGATTGCCCCGGCGGAGCGTAGATCACACCGCTCCCCGCAGGAGAACTTAACCAACCATCCGAAGATCGGCGGTGACGGTTGCGGTGGATTAGTGGTTGGCTTTGGGTTCTGAGGCGGCTTTGCGTTAAAGATGATGCCAGCCGCATCTTTCAACGATTGAAATCCATCGATTATTGAGTTGACAATATCGTTGTTCGCACGTGTACCCGGTATCAAGACGGGCGGCAGTATAGTCGGCGCCCCAGGGACGACCATCTTGGTGTCTGCCTGTGCCAGCAATCCGGCACCACCAGCGGTCTTGCTCTGGAGGGTCGATGCAGAACTGTTCAAGTGGGCGGACAGCGGACTCTGACTAACGGGGTCCAGTGAATCATTTTTGACACTTACATGAGGATCCAGCCCCTCTGAGATGCTTGGCGGATCCCCCTGCATATTCCCACCGGGCGCGGGTGGGTAAACCCTGGCACGATCATCATAACATCTGCCTTCAGCATCCGAACGTTGCCTATCGTAGCCGATCTTCCAAACCGGCGCGAGCGGTCGCATGCCGAAGGCTGCGGGCAGATTGGTCGTGACCGGTCGGGACGGCCGCGCCTGCACGGCGGTGGGTCGCGCTGCGTCATGCTGACTGTCGGATGATGGGCCAAAGTCATGTTCGTGTTCCGTTTCCAGCACCGCCTTCAAGTTCGGCGTGATGCCGTCGCCCAAGATGCCGCCCGGTAGGTCCACTTGCTCGCCCAGGACCACCGGTATCGCGACAGGGTTGACGATTCCAGCCTCCGCCAGTGCCGCGCTCGGGTCTTCGCCTTCCCTGACCAGCACGGCGCGGATCGACACCCGGTTGTATGCTGGCAGCTTGTCCAGCGGATTATCGCTCATGCGTGACCCTAAGTTCCTTATTTGTTCCTATACATTTTCGTTGGCGTTGGCAAGTAATATCGGATTTGCGCGGATGGAGAACCACGACCTGACGGAGGCTGTGATCGTCAAGAGGCTTATGGACCGAGGCTGGCGCTCGCTCCGGACACCGCCCCGGCCGCGGCTGCTGGCTGTAAACTCGGCAGAACCCCCAGCTGACGCATGACCGCGCCATCGCAGAACCCATCGAGAGCCGGCTGTTGGCCAAATATTTGGTCCCGATCCCTGGCGGCAGATAGCGATATCATCCCAACGACATGCCCGTGGGCGTTGTCGATCGGTGCCTACCCTCGGGTACTCATCAACCTAGCCTTGTCGCGTTTCCAGTCACGATCCTTGATGGCTTCCCGCTTGTCCTGCTTCTGCCGCCCCTGACCGACACCCAGCAACACCTTCGCGCGCCCCTGGTCGTTGAAGTGGATCTGCAGCGGCACCAGCGTCGCACCCTGCTTCGCCACCACGCCGAGAAGCTGCGCGATCTGTTTCTTCTTCAACAATAGCTTGCGCGGCGCCCGGGGCTCGAACCGGGACAGCACGCCGCCCTGGTATTCAGGGATGTAGGCGCTGAACAGCCACATCTCGCCCTCCCGCTCACCCGCCCAGGCCTCGGTCAAGGTCGCACGTCCCAGGCGCAGCGACTTCACCTCGGGGCCTTTCAGCACGATCCCCGCCTCCACCGTATCCTTGATCGTGTAATCGAAGCGCGCCTTGCGGTTCTGCGCCGCGACGCCGTGGGAGATCAGGCCCTTTTTCTTCGCTTCAGCCATGGATGCACACGCTCATCATGGCCGCGGGCGCCGCGACCATCAGTGCACTGGCCGGCGCGGGTGGATGGCGGGGATGTCCCTCGCGCACGTGCTGGCTCGCCCAGGCGTGACGATCGTCGGACGCCTCAGTTCAGCAACCCAACCTCGGTCATGGCCGCCTTCACCCGAGCGCGGGACGGTTCCATGATCGGGGCGAGCGGAAGGCGGCACCGCTCCGACGTCTTGCCCAACAGACAAGCCGCATACTTCACCGGTCCTGGGCTGGTCTCACTGAACAGCGCGTCGTGCAGCGGCACCAGCCGGTACTGGATCGACATCGCCTCCCCCACCCTGCCCCCTGCCCAGGCGGCGTGCATCTCGCTGCACAGGCGCGGCGCGACATTGGCGGTCACGCTGATACAGCCATGGCCACCGGCCGCGAGAAAACTGATCCGCGTGTGGTCTTCACCTGACAACTGGCTGAAATCCGAGCCGCAGGTCCGGGTCGTGTAGAGCGGCCGTGCCAGATTAGCGGTCGAATCTTTCACGCCGACGATATTCTTGTGCTTGGCCAGCCGCGCCATCGTCTCGACCGACATGTCCACGACGCTGCGACTGGGGATGTTGTAGATAATGACCGGCAGATCGACCGCATCGGCGATTGCGGTGTAATGCAGGAACAGGCCTTCCTGGGTCGGCTTGTTGTAATACGGCGTCACCACCAAAGCCGCATCCGCGCCGGCTTCCTTGGCGTGACGGGTCAGCGCGATCGCCTCTTCGGTGCTGTTCGAACCCGCACCGGCGATTACCGGCACGCGTCCATTGGCAACCTCTATGGCGATCTCAACCACCCTGCGATGTTCATCATGCGACAGCGTTGGGCTTTCCCCGGTGGTGCCGACCGGAACCACGCCTTGGGTACCTTCCTTGATCTGCCAGTCCACGAAATCGGCGTAGGCCTTCTCGTCGACAGACCCATTTTCCCGCATGGGCGTGATCAACGCGACGAGCGATCCTTTGAACATATCCCCTCTCCCAGCCCGATTCCTGGCGAAGAGGCGGAACCTAGGCGCGCAACGGATGCGCCGCAAGGCTGCGCTTGGTAGAAGACCGCATGCGCGTTCCGATTCGCCCCTTGCTGGCCGGCTTCGCCCTTCTGCTTGCCGGGGGTGCTTACGCGCAGGAACCAAACCCGTTGACCGCGGTGAAAGCCGACCGCTGGGCTGATGCGCAGGCAGAAGCCGCGGGCTTTGCCGATCCGGTGGCGGAGAAGTTGGTGCTTTACCTCCGTCTCCGTGCGCCCGGCGCCGCGACGGCATCTGAGATCGCCGACTTCATGCAGCGCAATCCCGATTGGCCCGCTCAGGCACTGCTAGAGCGGCGCCGTCAGGAGGCCATGGCATCAGACCCTGATGACGCCGCGGTACTTGCGCAATGTGCCTCGCCCCCAACCCTTGCCGCCGCCATGCTGCGTTGCGCGAACGCAACTGCCAACGCCGGCCGCACCGCGGAGGCAACGACGCTGGCGCGCAAGGCATGGGTGAACGCTATCGGATCTCCAGCCGAGGAAGCCGGCTATCTTCAGCGTTGGGGCGATATCGCCACTTCAGATGATCAGTGGGCACGTTTCCAGCGCCTGGCGTGGTCGTCAGATCCCGCCGCCGCCCAGCGTCAGATCGCCCGCCTTGACCCGGCTCATCAGGCCGCGGCCAAGGCTCGCCTCGCCGCCAAACGCGACGACCCGCGGACCGAGGCGCTGGTCGCGGCGCTGCCCGCTGCGCTGCGGGCCGACCCAGGCCTGCTCCTGGATCGGGCTCGATTCCTGCGCCGCACCGGTCACGCCACTGATGCGGCCGCGCTGCTGGATCGGACACCCGACGCCGACGCGACGAGCCCCCGAGCGTTCTGGTCGGAACGAAGCGCGCTGGCCCGCGAGCTGCTGCGGCAGGGAGATGCCAGAACCGCCTATGCGGTGGTCTCCGCGGATGACCCGACCGATCACGAATTGCGGGCTGAAGCCGAGTTCCTGGCTGGCTTCATCGCGCTCCGCGTGTTGCACGATCCCGCCACCGCCACCAAGCATTTCCGGACGCTTGCCGATTCCAGTTCGGCTATCACTCAAAGCCGGGCGCACTACTGGTTGGCTCGATCAGCCGCCACCCGAGGCGACAACCCCAAGCCGGAGTTCCAGCGGGCCGCCGCCTGGCCAACCACCTTCTACGGACAGCTCGCCGCTCTCGCACTCGGGCAGAACCCGGCGACGCTGATCAGCCAACTGCGTGATCCAAGCTGGACGCCGGAAACCGCATTCGCCTTCACCGAACACGAGGTTCTCCGCGCCGCCGCCTGGCTGATCGCATGGGGTGACCCGTCGCGCGCCCGGGTCTTTCTGACCCGCATGGACGAACTCGCTCCGATCGTCGCTGAACGGACCCTCACCGCGGCTTTCGCATTGAGCGCCGGCCTCCCGGACAGCGCGGTTTTTGTTGCCCGGCGTATGGGCCGAGATGGGATTGCTTTGCCGCACGACGGGTGGCCGGCGCCATACCATCCGGCTGCCCCGCCCGATCCTGCCTTCTCGCTTGCCATCATGCGGCAGGAAAGCAGCTTCGATCTGGCTGCGGTCAGCCCGTCGGGAGCACGCGGGCTGATGCAGCTGATGCCGCCAACCGCAACCGCGGTGGCGAAACAACTTGGCATCCCGATTTCTCTGTCCGCGTTGACCTCGGATGCCAGCGACAACATCGAGCTTGGGACCGCCTACCTGCAGGAGGTCCTGACGCGCTTCGGCAACTGCCTGCCGCTTGCCGCCGCGGCCTATAACGCGGGACCGCATCGCGTGGCACAGTGGTTGGCAGACAATGGCGATCCGCGTTTGGGGCCGATCGACATGGTGGATTGGATCGAACTGATTCCCGTCGGAGAAACCCGCAACTACGTCCAGCGCGTGACCGAAAATGTGGTGATGTACCGCGCCGCCCGCGGCGATTCCACCCCGATCCTGACCAATACGCCTTGGACCCGTTGATCCACCGCGTTGGCGCTTGGGATGGTCTACCGCTCCATGTCCGCGAATGGCAGGGCGGAAACCACTTGCCGCCGGTTCTGTGCCTCCCTGGGCTGGTCCGAACAGGAGCGGATTTCGAAGCGCTTGCCCCGTCGATCATCGAAGATCGCCGCGTCATCGCGATCGACTACGCGGGCCGGGGAAATTCAGGCCGGGCGCGGGCCGTCGATCGTTATGCGCCAGAGGCGTGTGCACGCGATGTCATGGACGTCTGTGCCGCACTCCACATCCACGCCGCGGTTGTCATCGGCACCAGCTTCGGCGGCCTGCTGGCAATGGGCATCGCCGCCGCCCGTCCCGGCCTGATCCGAAGCGTGATCCTTAACGATATCGGTCCAGATATCGGTTCAGACGGCGCCGATTTTGTCCGCACGTTTGTTGGCAATGATCCTGCGTTTGATAGTCTGGCAAGTTGCGTCGTCTTCCTGCGGGCCAACCTGCCACCTATGTCCCTGGACACCGATGCGGCGTGGCGCCACATGGCCGAACTGACGTACCAGCCAGGACCTGACAGCCGATTTCATCCGCTATGGGACACCCGCATCGCGCAGCTTCTAAACCATCCATCGCCCGACCTTTGGCCACTATTCGCAGGGCTTGCGCACAGACCCGTGCTTCTCGTTCGCGGCGGCGTCAGCAACATCCTGCTGCCCGCCACTACTTTGCGCATGCAGACCGTCAATCCAAACATGACGATCGTGACACTGCCCGGCATCGGCCACGCCCCGACGCTGACCGAACCCCCGGCTCTTGCCGCTATCTGTTCATTCCTGGGACGCCATGGCTAGGATCGGATACATAGGGTTGGCTCGTTTCGTCGCCGCCGGATTTGGCGCCGGTTACGTGCCATTGGCCGCCGGCACCTTTGCCTCGGCAGCCGCCGTGCTTGTCGGCGCTGGCCTGTTATCGTTGTCGCCATGGATACTGGGGCTTACCGCGCTGCTGGCGACCTTCGGCGGCTACCTGGCTGTCAGTCGAGCTGCGATCGATGGTGACCCAGGATGGGTCGTGATTGACGAGTTCGCAGGCCAATGGATCACCATGCTTGCTCTATCCCGCCCCACGAGCCTCGGGCTTGCCAGTGCCTTCATTCTTTTCCGCTTTTTCGACGTCAGCAAGCTTGGGCCTGTCGGCTGGGCAGACCGACAGCACGGCGCCTTCGGCATCATGGCCGATGATGTGATCGCCGGAGTCATCGCCGCGTCGCTGCTGATCGTAATACAGATGTCGCGGCCGGGCTGGTTTATGTGACAATCGCAAGATAACGCCTGGTGTTCGCCTGACCCGATGCGTTCCGATCAGGTAGCAGTTGCGATTCTGCTGTTTGAGGGTGTGATATGGTGTCACCCTCTGGAAAGGCACCAATGCCTTTGGAGCACATGCAGCCGGCGGCGGTTCTGCCCGCCGCTGAGCGTCGTCAGGCTGGTCAGGCGCTTCGCAAGATCGTGCCGCGGGGCAGCCATGCACGGTGGATCCGGTCAACCGCGCGGCGGGATCCGGTTGACATCCTGGTCGAGACCGGCCGCCACCGGATCGCCAGCCTGCTTCCCCTCCGTTACGACCGGATGCGCGCCTCGCCGGTCGCCTTTTTCCGTGGCGCCGCCGCCATTATGGCGGCCGACCTGGCGGACACGCCAACAACGGGCCTTTGGGTCCAGACCTGCGGCGACTGTCATCTGGCCAACTTTGGCACCTTCGCCTCGCCGGAGGGTGTACCGGTCTTCGACGTCAATGATTTCGACGAGACCTTGCCTGCACCGTTCGAGTGGGACGTTAAACGACTTGCCACCAGCTTCGCGGTGAACGCTCAGTCGCGCGACCTTGGAGAAAAGGCAGCCCGACACCTCGCGGCGGCTGTGGTGCAGGCCTACCGGCGGCATATGCAGGAACAGGTCAGGCTCGCACCTTTGAATGCCTGGCGGTCCAGGGTCGATGTTACCGAGGTGCTGGAAGGGATCGAGGACGAGAAGCTGCGCGACCGCGAATTGAAGCGGCTGCACACAGCGACCGAAGCCGGACATGCGGGCTATCCCAAGCTGATCGAGCGCGTGAAGGGTGTATGGCGCATCAAGGACAGGCCGCCGCTTATTTTTCCGCTGTCCGGCCAACCTGACGACACGCACGAAATTGTCGCCCGCACCGCCTTCGAGTCCTACAGGCTGTTGCTTCCGGAAGAACGCCGCATTCTGCTGGATCGCTATGAACTTGCTGACTTCGCCTTCAAGGTCGTCGGCGTCGGCAGCGTGGGCACGTTCTGCGCCATCGGCTTGTTCGTCACCCGCGACGACCAGACCCTGCTGCTACAACTCAAGGAGGCCCAGACTTCTGTACTGGCCCCTTATGCAGGCCCCAGCATGTATCTGAACCAGGGTCAGCGGGTGGTGGTCGGGCAGCGGATTCTGCAAACGGTGCCTGATCTTTTCCTCGGTTGGACCGAGCAACACGGGGACGACCAGCATTGCTATATTCGCCAGTTGAAGGACAGTCGCTTGGCATTGATTGGCGCCGATCTGGCCGAGGGTGCGCTGCCGTATCACGCCACGCTATGCGGCGTCACCCTCGCTCGCGCCCATGCCCGGTCGGGGGATCCGGCTCGGATCTCTGGCTATATCGGCACCGGAACCGCGTTTGATACCGCTATTGCCGCCTTCGCGATGGCCTATGCGGCGCAGACAACGGCTGATTGGAAACTTTTCCAGGAAGCGATCAAGGCTGGGCAGATCGACGCGGGCGGCCTTTAAAAGCTCCCGCTTTGCCAAACCTTGAACTCGTTCCACCCTTGACGCTCGGTTGCTTCCCGCCTGTCGGACCGGATCATGTTTCCCTGACCACTTCAGCAATCTTCGTGTTCAGCCCGCGATACATCGCGATCCGCGCTTCATAGGCTGCCGCCAACACAGGGTCAGGATCAACGGTTTCCACTCGGATGGCCGGCGTGCAAACCGCCTCCGGCGGTTCCCCGGTCGCGGCCATGCGGGCGAGCCGAGCCGAGCCAAACGCTCCGCCATGCTCGCCCGCGGCCAGACGGTTCAATGGCATCCCGAGCGCCGCGGCTATGATAGCCACCCAGACGCGTGAGCGAGAGCCGCCGCCGATCACGTCCGCCGTCGTGATTTCTGTACCGGACGCAACCAGCGCATCCAGACAGTCACGCATCGAAAACGCAACGCCTTCCAGGACGGCCTGGGTCAGCAGGTGCCGGTCGGTCTGATGCGAAAGTCCGGCAAAGGCGCCGCGGATCGCGCCATCGTTGTGCGGAGTTCGTTCCCCGCCAAGATAGGGCAGAAACAATGCCGGACTATGTTCGCTGGGCATGGCGAGCTCCGCCAATAGCGCGGCTTCGGACTGGCCGGTGATGCCGGCCCACCAGGTCAGCGACGCCGCTGCCGAAAGCGTGACGCCCATCTGGTGCCAAGTGCCGGGCAGCGCGTGGCAGAACGCATGAACCGCCGCCTGCGGATATGGGCGGAAACGGTCAGTGGTCGCGAACAACACGCCGGAGGTGCCGAGCGAGACAAACGCGTCCCCGGCATGTATCGCCGAAAGCCCGATCGCTCCAGCGGCGTTGTCTCCCCCACCGCCTGCCAGCACAGGCCGATGCACCATATGCCAGCGCGCTGCCAGTTCGGGATGCAGAACCCCTGCCTGGGCATTGCCTTCGACCAGACGCGGCATGGCCGTCCGCGATAGGCCGCTGGCCGCGAGGGCAGCATCTGACCAATCGCGCCCGGCGACATCGAGCCACAGAGTGCCGGATGCGTCCGACATCTCCTCGATCAATTCACCGGTCAGGCGAAAACGGATATAGGCTTTCGGCAGCAGCACGGTGCGCACGCGCCCGAACAGCGCCGGCTCATGCTTGCGGACCCAAAGCAGCTTTGGCGCGGTGAAACCCGGCATGGCGATATTGCCGGTCACCCGCCGCGAGTCAGGAAAAGCAGCCTCAAGCTCGACGCATTCGGTGGCCGCGCGCACGTCGTTCCACAGGATGGCGGGACGCAGCACGGTGCCGGCCTCGTCCAGCAGCACCGCGCCATGCATCTGACCGGACAGGCCGATCGCTTCAACGGCGGACAAGGCATGGGAATTGTCGCGGGCAAGCTCATCGACAGCATCCAGCATTGCCTGCCACCAAGCGTGCGGGTCTTGCTCGCTGCAGCCGGGCGCGGGCCGTTGAACCGTGAGGGGTATCGTGGTGCTGCCAACGACGGCCTGTTCACCGTCCACCAGTAAGGCTTTAACCGCCGACGTGCCGAAATCGAGCCCGAGGAACACCGTCTGGTCCGTTCAGGCGGCCAGCGGATGACGGCCGAGATGCGGTAAAGCCTGTCCGACTCCATCGAACACGTGACATGCCGTGATGTCGATCGCGAGCCGGATCTGCTCCTGCGCGCGAGTCGGATCGCTGCCCTCGATCTGGACGGTCATTTCCTGGCCACTCTCGGCTTTTACATGCAGCAGCGTCAGACCGCCAAGCCGTTCAACCAGGGTCACCGTGACTGCGATGGGTCCATTCGGTTTGATGTGCAGACCCTCGGGACGAATGCCAAGAGTGACCGCATCGCCTGTGCGGACGCTTCCCACCTCGACCGGAACAGCGATGCGCTCGCCCGAGGACAGTGCGACACTTGCTCCCGAACCGGTCGTTTCCACCACCTTCGCCGGCAGCATGTTCATGCGCGGCGAGCCGATGAACCCGGCGACAAACAGGTTGGCCGGATGATGATAAAGATCGAGCGGCGACCCAACCTGCTCGACCCGGCCCGCCTGCAGCACGACGATTTTGTCGGCCATCGTCATCGCCTCGATCTGGTCGTGGGTCACGTAGATCATGGTCGCCGCGAGGTCCTGATGCAGACGCGACAATTCAATGCGCATCTGGCCACGCAAGGCGGCATCGAGATTGGACAGCGGCTCGTCGAACAGGAACACCTTGGGCTGTCGCACGATCGCCCGGCCGATAGCGACACGCTGGCGCTGGCCGCCCGACAGGTCCTTTGGACGGCGCTCGAGATACGGCTCCAACTGCAGGATGCGCGCCGCCTCATCCACTTTCCGGTCGCGCTCGTTCCTGGGCACGCGGGCCAGGCGCAGCGCAAATCCCATGTTCTGTCTGACCGTCATGTGCGGGTACAGCGCATAGGACTGAAATACCATCGCCAGGCCGCGATCCGCTGGCCCGACCTGGTTTACCCGCTTGCCATCGATCAGCAGTTCACCCGCGGTGATCTCTTCCAGCCCGGCGATCATGCGCAGCAGCGTGGATTTGCCGCAGCCTGAAGGTCCGACAAACACCACGAACTCACGATCCGCGATCGCCAGATCGATACCTTTGATGACCTCGAAGGATCCGTAGCTCTTACGCAGATCGCGAAGTGTCAGCGTCGCCATGCACGTGCTCCTGCCGATGTTATTTTACCGCGCCGAAGGTCAGGCCCTGCACAAGCTGGCGCTGACTGAACCAGCCGAACACCAGGATCGGCGCGACCGCCATTGTCGATGCCGCGGACAGCTTGGCGAAGAACAGCCCCTCGGGGCTTGAGAAGGACGCAATAAACGCGGTCAGCGGCGCAGCGCTGGAAGAGGTAAGGTTGAGGCTCCAAAATGCCTCGTTCCAACAAAGGATCAGCGACAGCAGCCCGGTCGACGCGACACCAGGCAGCGTCAGCGGCAGCAGCAGAAACCAGACCTCGCCCCAGGTCCGCGCCCCGTCCATGCGGCCGGCTTCAAGTATTTCGCCCGGAACATCCTTGTAGAAGGTGAACAGCATCCAGATCACGATCGGCAGGTTCATCAGGGCATAGATCATCACCAGACCGCTGCGCGTGTCGAGCAGGCCGACGGTCCGGAACAGCAGATATATCGGCACCAGCACGCCAACCGGTGGCAGCATCTTGGTCGACAGCATCCACAGCAGTGTGCCGCGGGTACGCTTGGTGGGATGGAACGCCATCGCATAGGCGGCCGGAATCGCAAAGGCCAATGCCAGCACGGTGCCGCCGACCGAAATGACAACGCTGTTCAGCGCGAAGCTGAAGTAGTTGGCGCGCGCGAAGACTTCCGCATAGGAACTTAGCGTCGGGGAGAACGTCAGACTCGGGAGAATGGCTTCCGTCTCGGACTTGAAGCTGGTCATCACCATCCAGGCGATCGGGAAGAATAACAGCAGTGCTGCCCCCCAGCCGACCAGGAAGGCAAGTATTCGCTGAAGTGGCGTCGCGCGCATGATCAGACTTCCAGCCGACGGCCAATCGCGCGCACCAGGAAGAACGCGACGATGTTGGCCAACACAATGGCGACCACGCCGCCGGCCGACGCACCGCCGATATCGTATTGCAGCAAAGCCCGGGCATAGATCAGGAAAGCAAGATTGGTGGTGGCATTACCTGGTCCGCCGGAGGTAGTAACGAAAATCTCCGCGAAAATCGTCAGCAGGAAGATCGTCTCGATCATGACGACGACGCTGATCGCCCGGGACAGATGTGGCAGGGTGATGAAAAAGAATTGCGCCACGACCCCCGCTCCGTCCATTCGGGCTGCCTCCCGCTGCTCGTGATCCAGCGACTGCACGGCGGTCAGCAGAATCAACAGCGCGAACGGCAGCCATTCCCAGGATACGATTGCGATGATGGAGGCAAGCGGAAATTGCGCGAACCAGTCCACCGGCGGCAGCCCGACGCTGCGCACCAGGGCGCCGAACACACCATAGATCGGATGCATCAGCAGGTTCTTCCAGATCAATGCACTGACCGTCGGCATGACAAAAAACGGCGAGATGGCCAGCACGCGCGCAACGTTTCTACCTGGAAACGGGTTGTTGAACACGATGGCAAGCAAGATGCCGAACCCGACGGTGATGATCAGGACCGCACCAACCAGGATCAGCGTATTCTCCAGCGAGACCCAAAAGTCCGGGTCGGTCACAAGATAGCGGTAGTTGTCGAGGCCGGCGAAGCCCTTCGTATTCGGATCGATCAGGTTGTAGTACTGGAACGAGAACCATAATGTCATCGCCAGCGGTATGATCATCCATGCCAGCAAAACCAGCACGGACGGCAGTTGCAGCAGGCTGCCGCTCTTCCGAGACAGCGGCGGGGCAGCTTCTGACCCCGTCCCCGCCTGCGGTGTCAGTACGGCAGACATGCCGGCCTACTAGTGCCTGTAATAGCCGGCTTGACGCATGGTCCGCTGGGTCGCCGCCTGCGCGGACCTGAGAGCCTGATCAACCGTTGTCCGGCCGGTCAACGTGCCTGCGATCGTCTGGCCAACCTGTGTGCCGATGCCTTGGAATTCAGGAATCTCGACAAACTGGGCGCCGGTGTAGGGGCGTCGTTGTGCCGTCTGTCCGTTCGGATTAGCGGACTCGATCGCCTTGAGCACAAAAGACGCGAACGGCGCCGCCTTCTGGTAGTCGGAACTGTCATACGTCGACTTGCGGGTGCCTGGCGGTACCGATACCCAACCATTTTGCTTGGCAACGAGCGCGATGTACTCCTTGGAAGTCGCCCACGTTACGAAGGTGCGGGCGGCTTCCTTTTGTTTCGACGTGGCCGGAATAGCCAGGCTCCAGCTCCACAGCCAGGTCGGCGCACCCTTGAAGCTGCCGGTTGGTATCGCCGCGAAGCCTACCCTGTCAGCAACGGTGGACTGCTTTTTGTCGTACAGCAGCCCAGCAGCGACCGTCGAGTCGATCCACATGCCGCAATGGCCACTGGCGAAAAGGGCCAGGTTTTCATTGAAACCGTTCGAGGTTGCCCCGGGCGGCCCATCGGCCTTCAGGATGTCATCGTAAAAGCCGATCGACTTGTGCCACTCGGGCGTGTCGATCGTCGGCTGCCATTTCGTGTCAAACCACCTGCCGCCCTCCGCATTCACCAGAGATGTCACATAGGCCATGTTCTCGCCCCAGCCGGGCTTGCCGCGCAGGCACATGCCGTAAACCTGGTTCGTCTTGTCGGTTATTTTGTCAGCGAAACCGCGGATTTGCTCGTAGGTTGGCGCGGCCGGCATCTTGATGCCCGCCTTTTGAAACAAATCGGTGCGATAATACGTCATCGCACTTTCGCCATAGAATGGCAGGCTGTACAGCTTCCCGTTGTAGGACAGGCTGTCCCGCACGGGTTTCAACAGGTCATCGACGTCATAGCTGGCGGGCAGATTTCCCATCGGCTCCAGCCAGCCCTGCTTTGCCCAGATAGGTACCTCGTAGTTGCCGATCGTGAGGACATCGAACTGACCTGCCTTGGTGGCTATGTCCGTGGTCACGCGCTGACGCAGCACGTTTTCCTCCAGCACGACCCATCGCAGGTGGATGTCAGGATGCTGCTTCTCGAACGTCGACGATAGCCGTTGCATCACCACCATGTCGCCGTTGTTCACCGTGGCAATGGTGATCGTTGAATCCGCTTCGGCCACGCCCGCACCGGCAAACAGGGCAAGCATCCCGGCCGCGGCCCCGACGACAGCCGTAACCCTGAACTGAAGATAATGGCCGATGACACGTCTCCCCATATCAAACGCTACCCCGCCTTGTTTCAGCGGCTTAGGCGAAACGCTCTCACTGTCTTGCCGCGGCGTCAACGGGCCTGCCGGTTCACGATTGGCAACCAGTTCAGAACTCAAGCGTGGCGGTCGCCTCGATGAGCGTCTGGCGGCTGCCCACCTGATAAAGCGCACCAAGCCAGCGGGCGACTGGCTCGCTGAGGCGTGGATCGCCGCCGGTGTCGCCGAAAAGCGATTTAATGCTCAGCAGAGGACGCGGATCCGATCCGCCCTCGATCGCCTTCGCGCGCAGTTGCTCGGCAAGCGGATGCTTCACATCGATTGGCTGGCCTTGCTCGTCTTCCCCGCGCACCCGGCGCAGCCACGCCGCCAAAGCCAGTGCCAGCAGGTCTAACGGCTGATCGCCCCGCAATCGGTCTCGGATCGGGTCCACCAGCACGTTCAACGGTGCGTCCGTGTTGACCCGCTCAACCGTATCCCTGATCGTCGGATTTGCGAACCGTTCGATCAACGTCGCCTTGTACAGCGGCAGATCGATGCCTGGAACCGCGGGCAAGGTCGGCCCGGTCTCGCGGTCCATCAACGCGGTCATATATCGCGAGATCAGCGGATCGGCCATCGCCTGATCGACCGTGATATATCCAGCCAGTTTCCCCACGCCGGCAACCGCGAGATGGCTGGCGTTCAGCAGGCGCAGCTTCATGAACTCATAGGGAGCAACATCGCCGACGAACTGGGCACCGACGTCCTCCCACGCGGGACGGCCTTGAACAAAGCGATCCTCGATCACCCATTGGGTGAAGCTTTCGGCAAAAACCGGCCAACGGTCGGCGATGCCATAGCGTAAAGCCAGGTCCTCGGTATCTGTTTCCAACGTCCCGGGCGTAATCCGATCCACCATGGTGCTCGGGAAGCTGCCGTTTTCGGCGATCCAGTCGGCCAGCTTCGCGTCCCGAAGCGCCGCCAGTGCCAACACCGCCGCCCGCAAGACGCTGCCGTTGTGCTGGATGTTGTCGCAGGTCAGTGCGGTGAACGGGGCGATAGCGGATTCGCGGCGGCGGCGGTAAGCCTCTACGACGATGCCGATGGCGCTCGATGGACGATCGGGATGAGCGAGATCCGCCCGGATCAGCGGGTGGTCCAGATCGAGCTGCTTCGTCGAGCGATCGAGGCAGTAGCCATGTTCGGTAACGGTCAGGCTGACGATACGGATGTCTGGCCGTTCGATGGCGGCCATCAGATCAGTGCTGGAGTCTCCGGCGAAAACCACATCAGCGAGCGAGCCGATGACCGTCACGTGTTCATCCGCCGCCCCCCGCTCAACGAGAGTGTAGAGATTGTCCTGCGGCGCCAGGCTTTCACGCATCCGGCGGTCGGATGGCAACAGACCCGCTCCTATGATGCCCCACGCCAGGGCGTCATCATGGGACTCCATGAGATTATGGGTATACCGCGCCATGTGGGCGCGGTGAAACCCACCTAGGCCAAGATGGACGACACCCCCGGTGACCCGGCCCGGATCGAAACGCGGCACCGAAACCGAAGACGGCAGCCGGCCAAGATTAGCCCGATTGAGCGGAATGGGGCGGAGACCGTTGCCATTCGTCATGCGGCAATCCCCCTGTCCAGCCACGACCACATCCATTGTAAGGCCGCAGCCCCAGCCGCGCGGGCCGGAGCAAGGCTTTGGTTCATCGACGTTCTCCCTGACATTGCCGCTCGGGCCGCAGCCTAGTACAGGATCGTGCAGCAGCGCGAGACGCCAAGCGGCCACGTGACACCGACAAGCCAAAAATCAAGCGACGTACTGCCCGGAAACGATGGGTGGTTATCTATTCATGCAGCGTTTCCTGGCAACAAGGTGCATCTTGTCGCCCTCTCCTCGCACGGCCTTTCGGCAGCAAAACAGCCTCGACCCGGATGTTCACGACGCTGGCGCCGGCGCTAGGCAAGGTGCATTCAGGGAACAACCTTGATCCGGCGATCCCAAAAGGGACTTTCCGCAGTGGACACCGCGGCCCGCACCGTGCCCAAATGCCGCAGCCGCGGGGACACCGGTCGATCTATCGTCCCGAGCGGCCTGTCGAATTGGTCGGGAGAGAACGATGCAGATAACGGTCTCCGGCAAACAAGTCGATTTGTCGGACGCGTTGCGAACGCGGGTGTCAACCCAGATGGACACCATCGCTGGCAAGTACTTCGACCACGCGTTGGAGGCTCATGTTACCTTCAGCCGCGCACGAAGCTTTTTTACCTGCGATATCAATGTCCATGCCGGACGGGGCCTGCAGTTGCGCGGAGAGGGTGAGGCGGCAGACGCCAACACCGCCTTCGATGACGCGGCGGAGCATATCGCCAAGCGATTGCGCCGCTATCGCCGCCGGGTCAATGACCACCATCGCGACATGGCGCAGCGTGCGCAGCCTGAGGCTGCCCGCCAGTACATTCTCCGGGAAGAGACCAACGGAGCAGACGTCGCTCCCACCGATGGCCGCACATTGGATGAGGCATACGCGACAGTCGTTGCGGAAACCCAGACCGATATCGCCAGCCTTTCGGTCGGCGAGGCGGTGATGCGAATGGACCTTGCCGATCAGGCGGTAATGATGTTCCGCAACAGCGCCTCCGGCGTGCTGAATGTTGTTTATCGGCGCGACGACGGCCACATTGGCTGGATCGACCCGGGCACCTGAGGGGGAACATCAGAGGGGACCTGGATATGTTTTCCATCGCATGGCGATGTTCTAGCCTGCGTCCTCTTTGAGATCGGAGAGGATCAGCATGCGTCCGCAAGCAGAAGCCATGAAGGCGCTTTTGAACCAGGCTACCTTACAGGTCGTTCCAGGGTGCGGGGACGGCTTGGCGGCACGATTGGTGGAGGAAGCCGGGTTCAGCATCGGCTTTGCCTCGGGATCATCGATCTCCGCCACACGGCTGGCGATGCCGGATATGGACCTGCTGAGCTTCCCTGAGATGCGCGATGCGGTTGAAGCGATCATTGCCGCGGCGCCGAAGGTGCTTTGGCTGGCGGACGGCGATACCGGCTACGGCAACGCGATCGCGGTGCGTAAGACGATCCGCGGTTATGCTCAGGCCGGCGCCGCCGCGGTGCTCATCGAGGACAAGCAATGGCCCCGGCAACTCGGGAACAACGGCGCCAAGTTGGTTGTCGATCGGCAGGAAGCTCGGTTGCGCTGCCGAGCCGCTGTGCAGGCGGCAAGGGAAGAAGGGGTTCTTTTACTTGCTCGGACCGATGCGCGCGGCTCCCGCGGGTTCGAGGAGGCATTGGTCCGGCTGCAGGATTTCGTGGCGGAAGGAGCGGACATCCTGTTTCTCGACTCGCCGATGTCGGAGCAGGAGATGCGAGCATCGGTCGAGGCGTGCATAGGCAAGCCGTCGATCGCCGTGACAAACCCTGCGGGAAAGCACTTCAAGCCGACCGACGACGTGTTGGCTTCGATCGGGATTAAGATGGTGATCTATCCGCAAGAGATCCTGGCGGCGACGGTGTTGGCTGTCCGGGCGGCGCTGGCAGGACTAAAGGGTGGCCCGAAGGTGGCAATGGCGAGTGCCGCTGAATTGGCGCTGGCGATCCGGTCTTCGGACTATCTCGCGCTGGATGAGCGACTGGGCGCTGGAGGATAGCGATTTCACCTTATTCATGCTCCGCTGGTGCAACGGGCCCGGCAGGTCTGAGTTTGGTCCGATGGAGCAACGTGTTGCTCGCATCGCAACGGTTGGGCGAAGCTGAGTTCGTGGCCGTCTGGATCGGTCAGATGAAAGTAACGCTCCCCCCAAGCGGCATCCCGCGGTCCCGCGGCTGGCCGAATGCCCCGCTCGACGATCCGCGCATACAGGTCATCCACATCGGATACGCGGAAGATGACGCGGCCCCACCACACCCAGCATCGCTCAGCGGATTGAGCGGTCAGGTTCAGGTAACCCGTACCGGCGCGGAGACTGGTGAAGCGCGCATCTTCCCCCCCGTGCGCCAGGTCAAATCCTAAAGTGGTGTAGAATTGCACCGCACGCGCCATATCGTGGGTCGCGAGAGTGATCGCGCTGATGCTCTCGATCATAAAGGAAGTTCTTTCCTCACTGCTATGTAACGGAGATTAGGCCATGACCAGCGCGCTCGCGGAAAAGACCTGCACACCTTGCCGGGGCGGTGTTCCGCCGTTGACGCCCCAGGAGGCGACGGAATACCAGCATGAGGCACCCGAATGGGCGCTGCGGGACGAGGCGACGCGGATCGAGCGGAGCTATCGGTTCAAGAACTTTGCTGACGCTTTCGCCTTTGTATGCCAGGCTGGCACGGTCGCCGAGACCGAGGCGCATCATCCCGACATCAGCTTCGGATGGGGCTACGCGACGATTTCGTTGCGCACGAAAAAAATCAAGGGATTGCACGAGAACGACTTCATCATGGCGGTCAAATTGGACAAGCTGGCAGCAACTGTCACGACATAATCAAGGAGCCGAGTGATGACCGTAACCATCGTTGCAGACCATGGAACCCACCTGATGATAACCGATCAGTCGCGGTACGCTGTTATCGAGCGGCGTAACGGCCACTTCTACTCTTGCCATGATGGTGAACGGCAAGGCGTCGCGACTCTCGATGATTCCAGCATCGAAAAAATCCTAGGTCACGGCGACTGGACCGACAGGGAAACTGCCCAAGCGGCATTCGATGAGGTCATCGCCCGCGGTAACGAACTGGCCCAGCGCATGCTGTAGCCGCCGTTACAACGCCGCACCGCCGTCAATAGCAACCTCGGCGCCCGTAATATAGCCGCTTTCTTCGGAAAGCAGGAACAGCGTGAGATCTGCCACCTCCTTGGCCGTTCCCATCCGCTTCATCGGCACAGACTGCAGGCGCTGTTGGTTTTGTTCTGGCGTGCGTACGTTCAACATCTCTGTGTCGATCGGTCCCGGATGGATCGAATTGACCCGGATCTTGCGCGGGGCCAGATCGATCGCGGCAGCCTTGGTCATCCCGCGCAGCGCCCACTTTGTCGAACTGTAGGCGATCGCGCCGGGCGATCCCCGCAGACCGGCGACCGAGGAGATGTTGACGATCGATCCACTGCCGGTTTGCGTCATCGCCGGAACAACCGACTTCATGCCGAGGAAACATCCCAACTGGTTGACGCGCATATGGCGTTCGAACAGCGCGGCATCAGTTTCCATCAGTGTTTTCGGCTGATAGATGCCCGCGTTGTTGACCAGGCCATGCAGACCGCCCAACCCGATCGCGGTTTCGACGGCCCTGGTCCAATCGTGCTCCAGCGTGACATCCAGCCTTACAAACACCGCCGGCCGACCGAGGTCCGCCGCAACCCGCTGACCCTCGGCCTCGAGAATATCGCCGATGACAACTCTTGCGCCTTCCGCAACGAACAACCTCGCCTCGGCCGCTCCTTGGCCGCGTGCGCCGCCGCTGATCAGTATGATCTTTCCCGCAAGCCGGTTCATTGGTTCCTCCCTGATCAGCGAGATCTAGCCGGTCAGCCCGAAATTACCGGCAGATGCCCGTGCCCACGAACCTCGTTGATCATCTGCGGCACCCGCTCATCCAACGGCCATTACTGGATCCCAGGTTGCTCGATCAGCCGGCTGTTGTCGATAACGTAGCCGCCGGACGCTGCCGAGCCGCCGGCCTTGTGCTCGAAGATCTTCCGGGCATCAGGCAGACGGTGCCGCTCGTTGTCGGCCAGATCGTCCAGGCCGGTCACCGTGCCGCCCCAGTTGTAGAGCCTCGGCAGGGCTTTCCGTCATCAGCAACCGCGCGAACATCTCGAACATGTCATCCACGCGATTCAGCCGAACACACGCTGGAAAATGCGGTCCACTGAACGCAGGTGAAGTGCCGCGTCCAGCGCCGCATCCAGCTCCGCCGGCTTGACCATCCGCGACACAGCAAGGTCGGCGTCAAGGTTGGCGCGGAACGACCGTTCGTCCGGCGTGCCCAATTGGGTCCACGTCGCCATCGCACAGCTCTGGACGATCCGATAGGCGTCTTCCCGCGAAATCCCCGCCTTGGTCAACGCCAGCAGCACCTCGCCCGAATGCACCACACCGCCCAGGCTCTCCAGGTTCGCCAGCATTCGATGAGGATACACTAACAGCTTTTCCATCATGCCGGCCAACCGCATCAGCGCGAAGTCCAGCGTGACGGTCGTATCGGGACCGATCGCACGTTCGACCGAAGAGTGGCTGATGTCGCGCTCATGCCACAACGTCACATTCTCCAGTGCCGGCACCACCGCCGCGCGCACGATGCGAGCCAGGCCGCACAGGTTCTCGCTCAATACCGGGTTCCGCTTGTGCGGCATCGCCGAGGAGCCTTTCTGCCCAGGATGGAAGAACTCCTCCACCTCTCGCACCTCGGAACGTTGCAGGTGACGGACTTCGGTGGCCAGCCGCTCGATGCTGCTGGCGATAATGCCAAGCGTGCAGAAGAACGCGGCGTGCCGGTCGCGGGGGATAATCTGGGTGGAAACCGGCTCAGGGCTCAGGCCCAGTTGTTCGGCGACGTATTCCTCCACCCTGGGATCCAAATGCGCGAATGTGCCGACCGCTCCGCTGACCGCGGCGACCGCGACCTCCTGGCGGGCCGCGACCAGACGGTTCCGGTTGCGGGCGAACTCCGCGTAGTGCCCGGCCAGCTTCAGGCCAAAGGTCGTCGGTTCGGCGTGAACGCCGTGGCTGCGGCCGATGGTGACGGTATATTTGTACTCGATCGCGCGGGCCTTCAGCGCGGTCATGACGGCGTCGATGTCGGCCAGCAGCAGGTCAGCGGCCTGAGTCAGTTGCACCGACAGCGTGGTGTCCAGCACGTCGGAACTGGTCATGCCCTGATGCACGAACCGCGAGTCGGGACCAACCGCTTCGGCCAGCCAGGTCAGAAAGGCGATGACGTCATGGCGGGTCTCCTGCTCGATCGCATCAATCCGAGCAACATCCGCGGCGCTGATCGCGGCCAACTTCGGGGCGCCTTTTTCCCGGATGTTGCGCGCCGCCTGCTCCGGGATCGCGCCGACGCGGGCCATGCCCTCGGCGGCAAGAGCTTCGACCTCGAACCAGATACGGTAGCGGTTCTCAGGGGCCCAGATGGCAGCCATTGCAGGACGGGAATATCGCGGAATCATCGCTGCGGATCCGATTTCAGGAAGGCGCCAGCTAGACCGAGGTATCCAGGAAGGCAAGTATGGACTGCACGCCCCTGCTGAACCCACGAAGAGCCACTGGCGTTATTTAGCCACCTAAACAGCCAGTTTAACACGCGATCTGTTGGAAACATCCTGAAAGCGTGAGCGCGACGTCCCATGTCTCACGGACCAAGGGGAAGGAGGACAAACCGATGCTGAACCCGGTCTCGCCGCTGCCGCTGAAGGACCCGATGCTGTTCCGCCAGGCAAACTACCTGGATGGTAAATGGGTGGAAGCGGATAGCGGCCAAACATTTACCGTGAAAAATCCGGCTACCGGCGAAGCGGTGGGTGAAGTTCCAAACATGGGCGTCTCTGAAACCCGCCGCGCGATCGAGGCGGCAAACCGCGCCTATCCCGCGTGGCGGGCGATGCTGGCAAAGGAACGCGGCGGCATTCTGCGAAAGCTGTCCGACCTGATGCTGGCGAATGCCGACGATCTGGCGCTGATCATGACCGCTGAACAAGGCAAGCCGCTGGCGGAGAGCAAGGGCGAGATCGTCTACGCCGCCAGCTTCATCGACTGGTTCGCCGACGAGGCGAAACGGATCTACGGCGACACCATCCCGCAGAACGCCAAAGGTCGCCGCATTCTCGTGCTGAAGGAGCCGATCGGCGTTTTCGCCGCGATCACGCCCTGGAATTTCCCCGCCGCGATGATCACGCGCAAGGCTGGACCGGGCTGGGCCGCGGGCTGCACCGGCGTCATCCGCCCGGCGAGCCAGACACCGTTTTCGGCGTTGGCGTTGGCGGTGCTGGCGGAACGGGCCGGCATGCCCGCAGGCGTCTGCAATGTTTTGACCGGCAGTGCAAGCCAGATGGGCGCGGAGCTGACGTCAAACCCGCTGGTGCGGAAGCTCTCATTTACCGGATCGACCGAGGTCGGTGCCAAGCTGCTGGCCCAATGTGCGCCCACCATCAAGAAGACCAGCATGGAACTGGGCGGCAACGCACCGTTCATCGTGTTCGACGACGCCGACCTCGATGCGGCCGTGGTCGGCGCCATGGGCAGCAAGTTTCGCAACACCGGCCAGACCTGCGTCTGCGCCAATCGCATCCTCGTGCAGGACGGCGTGTATGACGCATTCTCGGCCAAGCTTAAGACTGCTGTGGAGGCAATGAAGGTCGGCAACGGCATGGAGGACGGCGTCAGTCAGGGCCCGCTGATCAACGCCGACGCAGTGAAGAAGGTCGAGGAGCACGTCGCCAACGCTCTCTCCCTCGGCGCCTCCGTGGTGACCGGCGGCAAGAAGCACCGGCTCGGCGGCAACTTCTACGAGCCAACGGTGCTGGCCAACGTGCCGCACGACGCACTGATCTTCCGCGAGGAGACCTTCGGCCCGGTGGCACCGCTGTTCCGCTTCAAGACCGAGGAGGAAGCGATCAAGCTGGCTAACGATACCGAGTTCGGCCTGGCGGCTTATTTCTACGCCCGTGACGTCGGTCGCATCTTCCGCGTTGGCGAGGCGCTCGAATACGGCCTCATCGGCATCAATGAGGGCATCATCTCAACGGCGGAGGCCCCGTTCGGTGGGATGAAATCGTCCGGCCTCGGCCGTGAGGGCTCGAAATACGGCATCGAGGACTACCTGGAGATCAAGTATCTGGCGATAGGCGGTATCGGAACCTAGTGGTCCGATCCCGACAGACGCATCTTCGCGGTCGGGTGAATCGGTCCACCAAATCAAGTGCCAGTGGCAAAATCCGACGGATCTTTCCGTCGGATTTTGTCCACTAGGATCCCGACCCAAGCAACCCTCACTCCGACGTCGTGCATCAGATTTCCACGCGACGTTCGGCCAGCGCGGCCTCGTTGACCACAAGCCCGAGGCCCGGACCTGTGGGCAGATGAAATAACCCATCGGTCGGGACCGGCGGATTTTCAAATATCGCATGCGTGCGATCGGATGGATCGTTCCACTCGACCGGCTTGGTGCCCTGCAGCAGGGCGGCCACCACATGCAGATTGGCCGTATGCCCGACGGTGGGCTGTGTCTGGTGCGGCACCAGTTCCACTCCATGCGCGTGCGCCAGGGCGGCGCAGCGCAGCAATCCGGTGATGCCGCCCATCTTGACGATATCCGGTTGAACCATGCCCACACCCGCGTCGATCAGTTCGGCGAGGGCGGAAAGTGTGTAGGTCTGCTCGCCAGCCGAAACGGTGATGTCGAGAGCTCTGGCCACTTCTCCCAGCGTACGCACATGATAGTGTTGGACCGGTTCCTCGAACCACCAGTAGCCCAATTCTTCCAGTGCACGTCCAACCCGGATCGCACCGCCGGCTGTGTATCCGTTGTTGGCATCGAACGCCAACGGGAAGCCGTCACCAACCAACCTGCGCACGGCGCGCGCTTTTGCGATATCCCCCGGAATATCAAGATCCAACGCTGTTCTGGCGTTATCGAAACGGATCTTCACCGCGGCCGGCTCGGCACTCAGGCGCGCCTCTACCGCGCGTACCACCGCGGCGGCATCACGGTCACCGCTGCCGTTCCCGCCGATCGAGGCATAGAACGGCAGAGCCGTCTTCCACGCGCCGCCGATCAGCTTATGGATCGGCAGTCGGGTCAGCTTGCCCTTCAGATCCCACAGCGCGATGTCAAGCGCCGCCAGCGCACCGGTCAGCGCGCCGTCGGGCCCGAGTTTGACCAGGGTGTGCAGGGCCTGGTCGAGCAGCACGGCATGATCGAGCGGATCGCGGCCCAGCAGCAGCGGCGCTATATCGTGCGCGATCATGCCAAGCGATGCTCGCCCACCCTGCATCGGCGATGCTTCACCAAGACCAACCAGGCCCACATCGGTGTGGACGCGGACCAAGGCGCTCCGCTGCGCAGCCCTGTCGCTCGGGCTCCAAGCCACTTGGAAAGCTTCGACCTGGGTAATCCTCATGGTTGTTCCTCCTGAACCAGATCTCGCCGCTGCTCTGAACCGGAGTCAAACTTGGTTGATGACCGGCCATTGCTGGACCTCTTGCCCGACGCAGCATTTGGAACAAGTCCACCCAAGCTGCCCAGCGCCGGGACGTGCCGCTTTCTCCGCGATCGGACACTGGACGGGCTTCAGGCATAGGACGCTGCGGCCCTCTGATCTTAATTTTGTGATCGACCTCGCATGGCCCAGGTAGCGAGACCCCGTTCCGCGACCGAGTTGCCTGACTGGCATCCCCTGGCAAACCGCCTTCGGGCTTGGTCAGCCGCCGGCCGCACCGAAGCTTGCACCGTCATTATTCAGGCCACACATGAACGCTCTCGACGAAAGGATATCCGCATGGAATTCGACCTGTTTGTCATCGGCGGCGGTTCTGCCGGGGTGCGGTGCGCCCGAATTTCCGCCGGCCATGGCGCCCGCGTCGGCATAGCGGAGGAGCGGCATTGGGGCGGCACCTGCGTCAATATCGGCTGCGTGCCGAAGAAGCTACTGGTCCAGGCAGGCGAATACGGGGGCTGGGCCGATGATGCGGCCGGCTTCGGCTGGACCATCCAGAAAGGGCCGCACGATTGGGGGAAATTGATCGCCGCGAAGGACCGGGAGATCACGCGGCTAGAGCGCACCTACCGCAAGCTGTTGGCGAACGCCGGGGCAACCGTGTTCGACGGACGAGCATCTCTTGTGGACCCCCACACCGTCGAGATCGGCGGCAAGCGGATCACTGCCGATACCATCGTCATCGCCACCGGCGGCTATCCGGAGCGTCCAAATATCCCCGGTGCGGAACTTGGGATCGTCTCGGATGATGCATTCTATCTGAAGACTATGCCTCCGCATGTCGTCATGGTCGGCTCGGGCTACATCGCCGTCGAATTCGCCGGCATCTTTCGGGCTCTGGGTGCCGAGGTGCATCTGGTTTATCGACAGCCCTTACCGCTGCGTGGGTTTGACCACGACATCCGCGAAGCGATGGTCGACGCGCTGATGGAGCAGGGCATCATCCTGCATCCTGAGTGCACCCCGGCTAAATTGGAAGCCGACGGCGACCGCCGCACCCTGACCCTCGGCAGTGGTCAGCAACTCGCCACCGACCTGGTGTTCTTCGCCACGGGTCGGCGCGCCAACGTCAAGGGGCTTGGGCTGGAGAACGTCGGCGTCGAGTTGAACGCCAAGAATGCGGTCAAGATCGATGATCGGTTGCGCACCACACAGCGGCATATCTACGCCATGGGTGACGTGACGGACCGGGTAAACCTGACGCCGGTCGCGACAGCCGAGGGACACGCGCTGGCTGACTCCCTGTACGGCGGCAATCCGCGCACGGTCTCGCTGTGGAACATTCCGTCTGCCGTATTCACCATCCCGCCGGTCGCCACGGTGGGGCTGACCGAGGAACAGGCATCCGCTCTGGGACCGGTGGACATCTATCTGACGCGCTTCACACCGATGCGGCACAACCTTTCCGGGCGCCCTCGCAGGACCACGATGAAGCTGGTCGTGGAAAAGCTCACGCAGAAAGTCGTCGGTGCCCATATGCTGGGCGAGGACGCGGCGGAAATAATCCAAGGCGTGGCCATCGCCGTGGTCATGGGCGCGACGAAGACAGACTTCGACCGCACCATTGGCATCCACCCGACCGCGGCCGAGGAAATCGTGACATTGCGGACGCGGACCCGCACGACCGACATCGCCAAGGCCGCTGAGTGATTGGATCCGCGCCCTAAGAAGGTTACGGAGGACAGCCTCCATCCGCTGGACCGTGACGCCTAGGCCGGGTGTGACGCGACAATCCCTGGTGACCTGCGCAACGCGGCTTTTTGAGCCGGTGAGCCGACAACGGTTGAGATCAGGCTGCCGCCAATCGCGCGCGCGTCGCGCAGGATCCGTCGGACGACGCCGAACAGGATGTGACGCGGCCGAGCCTAGGCATCCCCGCCTAGGACCGCCATTTAACCACCGTGTGTAGTGTGATCACCCTTGTGCGTCCGGACGAAGTTCTGCTTGCGGCTAATCGCGATGAACGGGTCGACCGCGCATGGGATCCCCCCGCCGCATGGTGGCCCGACCGCCCTGGCGTGATCGCCGGCCGTGACCGCATGGGCGGCGGCACCTGGATGGGGATCAATCGCCACGGCGTTGTCGCGACGGTGTTGAACCGCCCCGGCACCTTAGGTCCAGCCCTTGGCAAGCGTAGCCGAGGCGAGTTGCCGCTGATGGCGCTGGACCAGGCCACCGCACGCCTGGCTGCCGGTGCGCTCACACGACTTGATGCTGGCCTGTGGCGCGGCTTCAACATGGTGCTGGCGGACCCAACAGGCGTCTGGTTTGTCAAAGGGCTCGGCCATGGCCGCCCCCAGGCGAAGCCGATGCCGCCGGGCATCTCCATGGTCACGGCTCTGGATCCGAACGACCTGGAAAGCCCCCGCACCGCTCGTCATTTACCTCGCTTCCGGCAAGCCGAACCAACCTGGGATGCTTGGCGCGCCATCCTCTCGGATCAGGGCGGTGGCCCGGCGGAACAGCTCAACGTGGTTGCCCGCGCCGGCTTCGGCACGGTCAACTCATCTTTCGTGACGCTTCCAGCCAACGGCCGCCCGACCTGGCTGTTCGCCGCGGGGCCGCCGCATCAGGCGCGGTTCGGGGCCGTCGCCATCGGCTAGCATTGCCACCTTCTGCCCAGCCTTTTGTGGCGGAGACGCCGCTGCTATACCCGCGCCGGCGCAAAACCTATAATGGCGCCTCCGCACGATGCGGTGACCACAAGGAAACCTGCGATGGCCCGCCGCCGACAGCTCTACGAGGGCAAAGCAAAGATACTGTTCGAGGGACCGGAGCCTGGGACCTTGGTGCAATACTTCAAGGACGACGCAACCGCCGGCAACGGCGCCAAGAAAGGGATCATCACCGGCAAAGGCGTGCTCAACAACCGGATCAGCGAGTATCTGATGATGCGGCTGCACGACATCGGCGTGCCGACACATTTCGTTCGCCGCCTGAATATGCGCGAACAGCTTATACGCGAGGTTGAAATCATCCCGCTGGAGGTTGTCGTTCGCAACGTGGCGGCCGGGAGCCTGGCGACCCGTCTCGGGATCGTCGAGGGCACCCGCCTGCCCCGCTCCATCATAGAATATTATTACAAGAATGATGCCCTCAACGACCCGATCGTGTCCGAGGAGCACATCACCTGCTTCGGCTGGGCCAGCACCGCGGATCTTGATGATATCGTCGCGCTGACGTTGCGGATCAATGACTTCCTGTCAGGTCTGCTGCTGGGCGTCGGCATCACGCTGGTTGACTTCAAGCTGGAGTTCGGTCGGTTGTGGGAAAACGACGAGATGCGGATCATTCTGGCTGATGAGATCAGCCCGGATAACTGCCGCCTGTGGGACAGCAAGACAAACGAGAAGATGGACAAGGATCGCTTCCGCCGCGACCTCGGCAACGTCGAGGAAGGCTATCAGGAAGTCGCCCGCCGGCTTGGCATTCTGCCAGAGGCGGGCATGCGGGACCTCAAGGGGCCGGAGTTGATGCAGTGAAGGCAACCGTGACGGTGATGCTGAAGGCGGGCGTGCTGGACCCGCAGGGCAAGGCAATCGCCCATGCGCTGGGCACCCTTGGGTTTGGCGGGATCGACAATGTCCGCGCCGGCAAGGTGATCGAACTGAACCTGGCCGAGACCGACCCCGGGAAGGCGCGCGCCGCGGCCGAGGAGATGGCGCGCAAGCTGCTCGCGAACGCCGTGATCGAGAGTTTCCGGGTAGTCGTTGGGGACTAGACAAGTGGCACTCCGGTCAATCCCGGGGAACTTGGTTCAGTAATCCGCGCCATTTTGCTTTCGAGAACGCGCGTCTAGAGGAGCCTGAGTCGACCGCGGCGTTTCGGACGTATCTTCTGAGTGCCGCAAGCCGCTGGAATCGTTGGATGGCGACTTGTTTACGATAGTTTTGAATTCTGCCGCGCGCGCGGCGCTATCGTGATCCGTGACGGGCCGCAGCTTTGTCCATTTCCGCTAGGATCGCTGCAAACCGTTCCTCCAACTCAGAGCGCCAGCTGGGTCCTGCATGCGTGAACACATAAAGTTCGTCCTCACGAATTGCGCTGAGGACTTGTACAGCAACATCCGATGGGTCCAGCCCGGATTGAGCAAGTTCGGCGCTCCGGGCAGCGAATAAGCCAGCCGGGCTTGCAGGGTCGGGCTTCCGCGCCAGACCGTAGCGCTTGGGCCGATTGCGCCCGCTCTCGCTGATGCGGGTGCGAACATAGCCGGGACAAAGGACGGTCACCCCAATGCCAAGCGGCTTGAGCTCCCTTGCTAGCCCCTCTGACATGTTCACGACCGCAAATTTACTCGCCGAATAGGGGCTGAACCCCATGTCGCTGTTCATTCCCGCCATGGACGCACTGTTAAGGATGTGACCGCCTGCGCCGTGTGAACGGATGTGCGGAAGAAATGCATGGATGCCGTGGAGGACTCCCATAAGATTGACGTCGAGCACCCATCGCCAGTTGTCGAGCGATATATTGTCGATGCCGCTACCGCCCGCCACGCCCGCGTTATTGCAAACCACATGGACATTTCCAAAGGTCTCGAACGATTCCTTGGCCGCATGCTCGACGCTGACGGCATCGGCAACGTCACAGATAACGCTGCGGACGTTCTGCCCAAAATCGCGCAAGCTTTCGACAGCCCCCACCAGTGCATCGGCCTCAATGTCGGCAAGCATCACTTTCATGCCCGCCTCAGCAAAGGCTTGGCCGAGGGCGAAGCCGACGCCGCTCGCTCCGCCTGTCACGAAAGCGGTTTTGCCCTCGAGGTCCCGCATGCTCTCCCCCTCACCTTCGCCCTGCCGCATAACTTATTCCTTGAGAACCAACGCCGATAGGCAATGGCTCGCGGTTCATAATTTCTTGAACCCGTAACAAACGGCTCTGTAGCCGAGAAATCCATAATCAGCGATCGTAAGACTATGACCGACGCTCCGCTGTCGTATCGCAAACTCCTGGGCATTTCCGGCCTGCCTGCTCTCCTGGCCGCCACGTGCCTGTCCCGGCTTGCCGGTCGCATGTTCACGCTGGCAATCGTGCTCTATGCCCTTGCGCGGTTTCACTCTCCCGCAGTCGCGGGGTGGCTGTCCTTCGCATCGATTGCACCCGGGCTGCTCATAAGCCCGATCGCTGGAGCGTTCTTGGACCGCATCGGTCCGACATGGGCCATCGCCGTAGACATGGCCGTAAGCTCCGTTCTTGTCTTTGCCTTGGTCATGGCGGATTGGTTGGGGTGGAGCAGCACAACCATGATGGTCGTGCTCGTCATGCTGTTTTCCCTGACCAGCCCGCTCAGTGCAGCCGGTGTGCGGACATTGCTACCGCGCTTGGTCCCGACGAATGCCCTGGACAGGGTCAATGGTCTTGATACCGCAATCCATGCCCTCGTCGATGTGCTCGGACCTGCGCTTGCAGGCGCTTTGGCTGGGTTGGTTGGGTCAAGGCAGACATTGATCGTCATAAGCTTCATTTACAGCCTTGCCGCAGTTGCCATTAGAGCCATCCCGAAGCCACCAGCCCTACCATCTCGTAGAACCTCGCTGCTGCGCCAAGCCTTCAACGGAATTGTCCGGGTCGGTGGGCAGCCCACATTGCGCGGCTTAGCTGTGTCCTATTCACTCTACCAGGTCACCTGGGGCGTTTTGGCTGTCGCCGTGCCTGTCTTTGCTGCACGGGCATTCACGTCCGGCATTGCAGATCTCGCCGCCGGTTTGCTGTGGGCCTGCATCGGGGTTGCCGGCGGCTTCGGTGCTCTTGTTGCCGGCCATTTGCGCACAGCTGGACGGGAGCGGGTCGTCATGGCCTTTGCCATGCTTCTGACGGCACCAGCCATATGGCCAATCGCAGCTCAGTTTGGCCTTATCGGGCTGCTTGCCGGTCTCATGGTTGCCGGAGTGCTTGCCGGTCCGATCGATGTCGGTGTGCTGACACTGCGCCAGCGCCGCACAGACCCCACGGAACTGGGGCGCGTATTGTCTATTTCGATGAGCTTGAATATGGCCGGCTTTCCGATTGGAACCGCGTTGGCCGGCGTCTTGCTATCTTGGTCCGTGCCATCAGCCTTCGTCGCAGCCGCTGTGACTTCCATTTTAGGTGCCGTGGCGGCAGGCACGTTGATCCCGAGACGGGGCGAACCAGGCTTCCTTGATCCTGTTTCCATTGGAACCTGAACCGAGCCGAATGCCCGAAAATCTTGAGTTTCGCACATTGGCAACCTCATGGCTTCTGACGACCCCTATCAGGTATGTTCGTCCTCAACGGGGGCGGTATGATCGTCAAAATGTCAGATGCCGACTTGGAACTAGGGCGTGTCGTCAAATGAGCCAAATGGCGCTGGCGGCGAGGTAGACGGCGGCGAGAAAGTTGCGCGCGGTCTTGTCATAGCGGGTTGCAATAGCCGGGAACTGCTTGAGTTTGGCGAAGAACGTCTCGATCAAGTGGCGTTCTTTGTAGAGATGCCGATCATACGTCCGGCGCGACTTGCGGTTGGCCTTTGATGGGATCACAGCCGTCTTGCCGGCGGTCGTGAGCGGCTCGATGACCCGCTTGTCGGCGTCGAATGCCTTGTCGGCGATCAGCGTTGCAGCCTGCATATCCGCCAGCAGATGGTCGGCGCCGACCAGATCATGCGCCTCGCCGCCCGTCAGATGAAACGCCGTCGGATTGCCGAGCGCATCGACCAACGTGTGGATCTTGGTGCTCAATCCGCCACGCGATCGTCCGATCGCCTGGTCTTCGCCGGCTTTTTTTTCGCGCCGGCACTGTGCTGGTGAGCGCGCACGATGGTGCTGTCGATCATCGCGTATTCATTGTCGGCATCAGCCGAGAGATGCTGAAAGACCCTGTGCCAAACACCGGATTTAGCCCAGCGACTGAAGCGCCGATGGACGTTTTTCCAGTCGCCGAAGCGTTCCGGCAGGTCACGCCACGGGAGACCGGCGCGATAGCGGTAGAGCACAGCCTCGACGAACAGGCGGTTGTCCGCCGCGGTTACTCCCACCCAGCCTGGCCGCCCGGGCAGCAACGCCTCGATCCGATCCCACTGGTCATCACGCAGTCCATAGCGCCACATCGGTCAGCCTCCAAAGCTGACCGCTTAGGAATCGGAGAATGCTGCGCGCCGGAATCCCCTGCGCACTTTGTCGCATCTCTTTTTGCCCAGATGTTGCAGTTCAGACTCACCGCGGCCTGGAAGGCTCTAGCTATTTGACGACACGCCCTAGTCGAGTTCGCTCGCAGCATCATTGCGCAGCGATATAAGCCGGGTTGGCATGTTGTCGGAGCCGCACTGCGCACAAGAACCGGCAGGGTTTTCACAGGGGTTCATTTGGAGGCGTATGTGGGCCGGATTGCGATCTGCGCCGAGGCGGTTGCCCTTGGGCGAGCAGCAACGGAGGCAGGCGATACGGACATCGATACCATTGTGGCCGTCCGCCATTCCGGAACAGGTGAAGCTGACACGGCCATCAAGGTCGTTGCCCCATGCGGAATGTGCCGAGAAATGATCTCCGATTACAGCCCAAAGGCTATGGTGATCTTATCAGCAGAGGCGGGTGGCTTAGTGCGAAAGCCAGTCGCTCAACTCCTTCCCGATAAGTATGTGCGACTATAGAGCCGGAAAAAGCCGCCCCGCTCGGCCCACATAGCTACCGCTGACTATGCTGCCGGCCAGTTCTAAAGCCGCATAACGCCTGATTATGGCAAGTAGATCGCTAAACCGGCGGCCTTGTACTGGCAAGCGCGACGTACTAGCAGGCGCGACCGGATAACATTCGTTATGGCAAGTTTGAGCCACCATCAATTCCTTCACATCTCCTGTCCGGCTTTCAACCGTCGGAGGGAAGTCGTATCGATAATCGCATTACCTCAACGGCGCCGGTCCGCCGCCGCGCCAGCGCTTCGGCCACCGCAAGCCGCCGTGACCAGCAATAATCCCATTCGACTGGCGACCATGCTACGTCCTTACCATATGCCTATCGATGGAGAGAACACCATGTCAGCACCCGATCTAGCCACTCTATCGGCCAAGTTTCAGATCTCGATCCCCAAGGCGGTTCGGACGGCGCCAGGACCTGGCCGGCCTGGCGAAGAATGCAAAAACCGAGAACTATCGCGACCATAATGATCGCATTTGATGCGGCTCGTCGATACTTCTGCCTGGATCGAGTGGTTGACCGGTTCGCCGGTCGGCCTCGCACTCACGGCCGAATTGCCCCCATCCGGAGAATGGCTGGTATCCACCATGGTTCAACTTGAACTGGCCAAGTGGCTGACCCGCGAGGCCGGCGACGATAAGGCTGACCAGGTAATCGCCTTCACCGCGACCTGCACCGTCGCCGATCTCGATACCGCCACCACGCTTTTAGCGGCGGAGCTTGGCCTGAGACAAAAGCTGGCCACAGCCGATGCCATCATCTATGCGACCTCGCGTGCCCACGATGCCGATCTGCTGACGTGCGACCGACACTTCGAGGATCTGCCCGGGGTGTATTACGTGCCAGAACCGGGCGGATGAGACGACAAGCGCGAGGAGCAAGTTGTCCGGGGGCCACGCCCCCTTCATACCCATCGAGCACACGCTCCTCTTGATTGTAGCGCGCGGCGAACGGCGCTAATGAGCGGCCCACTCTCTGTTCACGGAAACCATGAAACCCGGCATCATCCTCTTCCCCGGCATTAATCGCGAACGCGATATGGCCATCGCCCTGGAAGCAGCCTTCGGCTCCAAGCCGCGCGTGATCTGGCACAAGGACACCGACCTCTCCGGCCTCGACCTGATCGTCATCCCCGGTGGCTTCAGCTTCGGCGACTACCTTCGTTGTGGTGCCATGGCCGCGCGATCCCCGGTCATGCGCGCGGTCAGCGATCATGTCGCCAAAGGCGGCTATGTCCTGGCCGTCTGCAACGGTTTCCAGATCCTCACCGAGGCCGGCATCTTGCCGGGGGCACTGCTGCGCAACGCATCGCTCCGGTTCCTTTCGATGGACTGCCACCTGCGCGTGCAACGCGCCGATACCACCTTCACCCACCATTACCGGACCGGCCAGACATTCCGCGCGGTGATGGCGCACGGCGACGGCAACTACTTCGCCGACGACGACACCCTCGACAGGCTGGAAGGCGAAAATCTTGTCGCGATGCGCTATGCGACCAAGTTTGGCGACGTCACGCCCGCGGCAAACCTGAACGGCAGCGCCCGATCCATCGCCGGAGTTCTCAGCGCGAACCTGCGCGTTCTCGGCCTGATGCCGCACCCTGAGGATCTGGTGGACCCGCTGATGGGCGGCGTCGATGGAAAGCCGCTGTTCGACGCGCTGGCCGCGGCGTAAAGCCTTTGCCATGAACACAGAAGTGTCCGAAGACCTTGCCCGCAGCTTTGGCCTCAGCGCCAAGGAATACGAGCGCGTTCTGTCCATCATGGGCCGCACGCCCAGCTTGACCGAGCTTGGCGTGTTCAGCGTCATGTGGTCAGAGCACTGCAGCTACAAATCGTCCCGCGTCTGGCTGAAACAACTCCCCACGAAAGCGCCCTGGGTCATTCACGGCCCTGGCGAGAATGCCGGTGTGGTCGATGTCGGTGACGGCCTGGCCGCCGTCTTCAAGATGGAGAGCCACAACCATCCCAGCTTCATCGAGCCGTACCAGGGTGCCGCGACCGGTGTCGGCGGCATTCTGCGCGACGTTTTCACCATGGGTGCACGGCCTGTAGCCAGCCTCAACGCGCTGCGCTTCGGTCGCCCGGACGCACCGCGCACCCGCCACATCGTCGATGGTGTGGTGCGCGGCATCGGTGGCTACGGCAACTGTGTCGGCGTCCCGACCGTCGGCGGCGAGATCAACTTTCATGCGTCCTACGACGGCAACCCGCTGGTGAACGCGATGACGGTCGGCATCGCGCACAAGGACCGCATTTTCCTGAGCGCCGCCGCCGGCGTTGGCAATCCGGTGGTCTATGTCGGCTCAAGCACCGGTCGCGACGGCATCCACGGCGCGACGATGGCCTCGACCGAGTTCGCCGCCGATTCCGAGGCCAAACGCCCGACCGTCCAGGTCGGCGATCCATTCACCGAAAAACTGCTGATCGAGGCCTGTCTGGAATTGATGGCCACCGACGCCATCGTCGCCATCCAGGACATGGGCGCCGCCGGCCTGACCAGCAGTTCGGTCGAGATGGCGGCCAAGGGCGGCGTCGGGATCGAACTGGACCTCGACCGCGTTCCGGCGCGCGAAACTGGCATGACGGCCTACGAGTTCATGCTGTCGGAAAGCCAGGAACGCATGCTGATGGTGCTGCGGCCGGACCGCGAGCAGCTCGCGCGTGACATCTTCACGAAGTGGGAGCTGGATTTCGCGGTCATCGGCCGCATTACCGACACCGGCCGCATCGTGGTCCGTCACCAGGGTGTTGTTGAAGCCGATATTCTGCTCGCACCGCTGAACGACCAGGCGCCGCTCTATACCCGCCCCACCGTTGACACGCCAAAAACAGAGAGACTGAACCCGGCCCGGATCGAAGATCGCTTCGGCCTGACCCGCGCTCTGGAGAAACTCGTGAGCTGCCCCGATCTGTGTTCGCGGGCCTGGGTCTGGGACCAATATGACAGCACGGTAGGTGGCCAGACAGTGAAGCGGCCCGGCACCGCCGACGCCGCCGTGGTCAAGCTGGAGGGCCTCAAGCGGGGATTGGCGCTGACCACGGACTGCACGCCGCGATACTGTCTGGCAGACCCGGAAACCGGTGGCGCGCAGGCCGTCGCCGAGGCTTGGCGCAATCTCACGGCGGTGGGCGCCCGTCCCCTTGCTATCACTGACAACATGAACTTCGGCAATCCGGAAAAGCCCGAAATCATGGGCCAGTTCGCCGCCGTCATTCGTGGCATGGCCGCAGCGTGTGAGGCGCTGAGCTTCCCCGTGGTCTCCGGCAACGTCAGCCTCTATAATGAGACCGAAGGGCGAGCCATCCTGCCGACGCCGACAATCGGCGGCCTCGGCGTCCTGGATGACGCATCCGTGGCGGTTGGCCTGGCGCTGCCGCCATGGCTTGATATCGTGTTGATCGGCGCTACCACAGGTTGGCTCGGGCAGTCCATCTGGCTGCGTGAGATCGCCGGGCGAGAAGATGGCGCGCCACCGCCTGTCGATCTGGCGGCGGAAAAAGCCAACGGCGACTTCGTCCGCACTCACATCCTGAACGGCACGATCCGGGCCTGCCATGATGTGTCGGATGGTGGTGCCCTGGTGACGCTGGCGGAAATGGCGATGGCGAGCGGTATCGGCGCCCGCATGATGACGCACCCGCGCGACATCCCGGGCCACGCCTTCTGGTTTGGCGAAGACCAGGCCCGCTATATCGTTGCGGTCCCTGATTACACACACTTCACCCGCGTCGCGGAGGCCGCCGGTATTCCGGCCGTTCGCCTCGGCACGTCCGGCGGCCAGGATTTGACACTGCCCGACGGCGGTACGATATCCATAGCAGCCTTGCGGATCGCGCACGAACGCTTCTTCCGATCGTGGATGGACGAGACCACCGTCTAACGGAGCACCTCAGCCTTGGTCGATCGGCTTACTCTATAAAAGCGTATGGATCGCATCAGCCTGTTCCGCCCGTCGTATTTTTATAAAGCAGAAGGACAGCATCCGATGGCGATGGCGGCCAATGAGATCGAGGCGCTGATCAAGGCAGCATTGCCCGACGCGCGTATCCAGGTCGAGGACCTCGCCGGCGACGGCGATCACTATGCTGCCAGCATCGTCAGCGAGAGTTTCCGCGGACTGTCGCGTGTCAGGCAGCACCAGATCGTGTACGCGGCGTTACGTGGCCGGATGGGCGGTGAACTCCACGCCCTTGCATTACAGACCTCGGCACCCGAATAAACAGTTCAGTCAACAGATCTGGTCACCAGGAGTTTCTCAACATGGCCGACACGATTTCCCAGCGTATCCAGACCGACATCACGAAGAACGACGTGATGCTTTACATGAAAGGCACCCCGATGTTTCCGCAGTGCGGATTCTCGGCTCGGGTGATCCAGATCCTGACCCACATGGGCGTTCCGTTCCAGTCCGCCAACGTGCTGGAAGATGAAGAACTGCGCGAAGGGGTGAAGGCGTTTTCCCAGTGGCCGACCATTCCGCAGCTTTACGTAAAGGGTGAGTTTGTCGGCGGCTGCGACATCGTTACCGAGATGTTCCAGGATGGCGAACTCGAGACGATGATGAAGCAGCATGGGGTGCCGGTGAAGGCCTGACCCGCGACTGGCTAAAGCAACGATCCAGCCACGCGGCGTTAACCAGATGTTTATCCTGGGATCGTAGGGCTAGGCCTCTCCGGAGCTGAGGTAGGCCCTAATGTTGGTGGCTGTCATCGTTCCCGCGTTCAACGTCGCCCCATACGTCCGCGACACCATAATTTCAGTGCTGCATCAAACGCACGAAGATTGGGCACTTGTGGTCATCGATGACGGCTCGTCCGATGCAACTGCTGAGGTCGCGAGCGCGTTTGACGACCGGCGCATCCACCTGATCCGACAAGACAATGCCGGTGTCTCCGCCGCGCGCAACCGGGGGATCCGCTACGCTGGACGTTTTGCCGCGGACGCCTTCCTTTTTCTCGATGGTGACGACTGGCTCGCGCCCGGCGCACTGGAAACCCTGGTGGACGCGCTTGACGCTTCGCCTACTTCTGTCGTGGCCAGCGGACGATTTGCCCGCGTCGACCCCAGCGGCACCGCTTACCTGTCCGCCGCACCGCTTGGTGGTAACCTTCTGGAGCGATTGCTGACCCGCAACCTGTTCGCCAACGGCGGCCACCTGCTCATCCGTGGCAAAGCGGTCACCGCAATCGGCGGCTTTCGGCACGACCTCTCCTATGGCGAAGATTGGGAATATTGCGCCCGTCTTGCGCTATCGGGGAACTTTATCGCCGTGACATCACGACAGCCCGTGCTGTTCGTCCGGGATCGTGCCGGCAGCGCCTACCGATCCCATGCCGCCAACTTCGACGCCTATCGTCCGGCAATGGACGCGATCCACCGCAATCCGGCGATCATCGACCGTCTCGGCACATCGAAGCTTGACCATCTGCGACGCTTTGCCGACGCCGAAACCGCGTGGGCGGTCGGGCGGGAATTGATCCGACATGGACGGAAAAGAGCCGGTTTGCCCTGGCTGTTGCGCTCGTTTCGCGACGTTCCCAGCCTGCGGCGGATGATCCTGATCGGGTTCTCGTGTTTCCGGCTGGGACCGTTCCGCCCCTACCCGCTAACAGGCTAAGGGGTCTTTGCGTTGATATCGGCACTGTGATTGACAGTACTCACGGATTCTGTGTCAAATATCCCGTGCAATCGTATTTTGGCTTGCCTTTCTGCGCTTCCGTCTTCGGGTGCCTCAGGAGGTCCAAAGACCCGGTTGTCTTGAGCATCGTGTGATCTTGCACGTTGCGTGGACGGAGAAGTACGCAGACATGGCTACCGGCACGGTCAAGTGGTTTAACACCACAAAAGGTTATGGGTTCATCATGCCGCAAGACGGCGGCAAGGATGTATTTGTCCATATTACCGCGGTTCAGGCTGCCGGCCTGCGCGGGTTGGATGAAGGGCAAAAAGTCACCTTTGATGTTGCGATGGAACGCGGGAAGTCTACGGCGACAAACCTGAAGCCAGCCTAGGTTTCAGGCAGACTCGGCGGAGCGACCGGTTGGTGGGACAGCCGGTCGTCATTTGAGGAGGATAAACCATGGCCGTCGGAACGGTTAAATGGTTCAACGCGACCAAGGGCTATGGCTTCATCATGCCGCAGGACGGAGGCAAGGACGTTTTCGTCCATATAACCGCGGTGCAGGCCGCCGGCCTCAAGGGTCTGAACGATGGCCAGAAGGTCAGTTACGACGTTGCGATGGAGCGTGGCAAGGCCGCGGCAACTAATCTAAAACTCGCCTGATCGGCGACACCCGCTAACCGACCTTCCGCACGATTGATGCCCATATACCGGTGGTGTCGAACACCCCGCCCGACATCGTGAGTTTCCCATGTTCTGCCTAGAGGAACTCGAGCGCGCCGCGGCACTGGTGCACACACATCTCTCCCCGACGCCGCAGATCCAATGGCCGCTCCTGGAGCGTTGAACGGGCGCCAAGGTCTGGGTCAAGCATGAAAATCACCTGCCGACAGGCGCGTTCAAGGTGCGCGGTGGCATCGTGTTCGCCGACCGCCAGGCCCGCAAGGGCGACGGCGACGCCACCCCGTTCAATGGAGTCGCGACGGCTGGAGGCGAAGCGGCGGGCATGGCTGGCCACCCGGAACACGGCGCCGGCCAGGGACTTGTCTCCGCGACGCGTGGTAATCACGGCCAGTCGCTGGCATGGGCAGGCGCCCGGTTCGGCCTTCCGGTCACCATCGTCGTCCCGCTTGGCAATAGCGCGGAGAAGAACGCCGCGATAGCCGCTCTCGGTGCCTCGCTCATTGAACACGGCACGGACTTCGAGGAAGCCCGGGAGGAGGCCCATCGGCTCGCCGACACCCATGGCCTGCTGTTCGTGCACTCCTTCGCCCCAGATCTGGTTAAAGGTGTCGCCACCTATGCGCTGGAGCTGTTCCGATCGGCGCCCCCACTCGACGCCGTATACGTGCCGATAGGCCTGGGCTCAGGCATCTGCGGCACGATCTTGGCGCGGGACCTTCTGGGACTGTCCACACGGGTCATCGGCGTGCAAAGCACCGGCGCCGACTGCTACGCACGGTCCTTTGCCGCCGGTCACCTCGTTCCGGGTAAACGAGCGGAAACCAAGGCCGATGGCATCGCGGTGCGCCAGCCGGATCCGCAAGCCCTGCGGATCATTCTGGCAGGCGCCGAACGGATCGTCACCGTCAGTGACCGGCAGATCGCCGCGGGCATCGAGGCCTACTGGACCGACACGCACAACCTGATCGAGGGCGCCGGCGCAGCCCCCCTGGCCGCGCTTATGCAAGAGGCCGAGATCATGCACGGCAAAGCCGTGGCGCTCATTGCCAGCGGAGGGAATATCGACCTCTCGCTATTTCGCTCGTGGATCGGGTAAATCGCGTCCCGGATAAAGCGCGCTGACGTCGCGTTTCGTTACGATAGGATGGTCGTATTCGTCGAAGTTCACACTATGTCACGTGACAGAAGACGCATATGATGCAATATTCGTTCCGTCTATAGATCTTCCTTCGATGTAATTTTGGGAACCTGTGCGATGACACGCGCGATATCGGCCCTTGGTGTTGGATCGCTCCTTGCCCTCAGCGCCTGCGCCGTGGCGCCCCCGCAGGGTCCCAGCGTCATGGCGCTGCCAGCGCAGGGCAAAAGCTTCGCGGCATTCCAGCAGGATGACGTCACCTGCCGCGGCTACGCTACGCAGCAGACCGGCGGCGCCTCGTCAGCACAGGCTGCCAACCAGAGCGGCGTTGGCAGCGCCCTGCTCGGCACCGCCCTTGGCGCCGGCGTTGGCGCAGCGCTCGGTTCGGTTGGCGGCGCGGTTGGGGCGGGTGCTGCGATCGGCGGCGCGACCGGTCTCCTCGCCGGCAGCGCAATCGGCGCGAACAATGCTCAGGCGGCAGGCGGCGGCATCCAGGCACGCTACGACACCGCGTATACCCAGTGCATGTATTCAAGGGGAAACACTGTTCAGAGCGCTCCAAGTGGATATGCAACCGGGTATCCGGGCGGCTACCCGGCGGGCTATTATCCTGCTCCCTACTATGGATCAGGCTACTATGGGCCCGGCTTCTTTGGCCCGTCGGTCGTGATCGGCGGTGGGTTCGGTTATGGCGGTGGCTGGCATCATCGCCATTGGTGAATGGCGCCTAGAGTATCGGTCTCGCTCAAGCGCCTCTATCGAAAGCAGCCGATGTCCCTTGAAGCGTCTGTTGTTGAACAGGCAATTTATCGCGCTCGCCGAACTCAGCCGCCACGGTCCCTTTGGGCTGAAGACGGCCGCTTTGGCCACCTCGTCCGAGACCTTGAGGCGACGAGTTTCCTGGTAGCGTCTTCCGCCGGATCCAGGCGACGCAACGGAGTTGTCATCGTGTCGAGCCGTCCGGCGAGCCCGACTTGCGCAACTGGCTGAAGCCGAAATATCCGACCCATCCCCGCAGCAGCGGGTCCAGGGCGGCAATCATCCGGTTCAGACTGACCCCGCGATGCGCCGGGTTAGGTGGCGAATCCGGCCTTTGAACCGGCCGCAGGTACTGCTTCTGACCAAATGATCGGTGGTTGACGAACAGCTAAGTTCAACCGCTATGCTCACAACCGGACGAAGCACAAGAGACTCAGCCACCAGCCCTCGAAGAAGACCAGTTGCTGTAGAAGGGCTGAAGGATGTGGACATGGAAGGATGCAACATGGCGGAACGTCGCCTGGCCCTTATCGTCGGCGCCAATCGTGGCATCGGATTAGGGGTAACACAGGAATTTCTCGCCCGTGGCTGGGACGTCGTTGCGACCGCTCGGCAGCCGCAAAGCGCGGCGGCGCTACAGGAACTGAAAGCAGCCCACCCTGATCGGGTCTCGCTTTCGCCACTGGACATCAACGATCCTATGGCGCTGGACGCATTTCCCGCCACGTTGGGCGGCAGGATTGTTGACGCGGTCCTGGTCAATGCCGGCGTGTCGGGGCCAGAGCACAGGACAGCAAGCGCTGCGACATCCGAGGAAGTTGGTGCCTTGATGTTTACGAATGCGATCGCTCCCGTGCGCCTGGCCCGGTCATTGGCCGACCATGTTCGCCCGGAGACGGGCGTGGTGGCGTTTACGTCCTCGGTCATGGGTAGCGTTGCCGTGAACCCGGGCGGACACGAGTTATATCGCGCCAGCAAGGCGGCGCTAAATTCGCTGACCCGGGGATTATGGAGCGAACTCAAGAGCAGAAAATTGACACTGGTATCGCTGCACCCGGGTTGGGTGCGAACCGACATGACTGGACCAACGGCGCCGGTTTCCGTGGCGGACAGCGCTGCGGGAATCGTTGCGGTGATTGAACAGCAAAGCGGCGCTCATCAGCACCGGTTTATCGATTACACCGGGAAAGAATTGCCCTGGTAAATGTTCTGAGGAACATCCCAGGCGGCGGCGCAAAGCAACGCAAGGCCGGGACTTGCCCGGCCTTGTTCAACCCGTTGGTTTGGCTGCGAGGTCAGACCTCAACCTCTTCCTCGCGACCGCCGCCGCCATCATCGTCACCTTCCGGCTTCGGCAGCGCCGGCAACGATGCCTCGGTGATTTCGAAGTCCAGCTTGTTGTCCTTTAAGGTCACCTTGACCGCGCCGCCCTTCACCAGCTTGCCGAACAGCAATTCCTCAGCGAGTGGCTTCTTGATGTGTTCCTGGATCACTCGGCCCAGCGGCCGCGCCCCATACAGTCGGTCATAGCCGCGCTCCGCGAGCCATTCCTTGGCAGCCGAGGACAGCCCAATAGTGACATTCCGATCCGCAAGCTGAGCTTCCAGCTGCATCACGAACTTCTCCACCACCCGGCCCACGATCTCCGGCGTCAGGCCGGCAAAGGTGATGGTCGCATCTAGCCGATTGCGGAACTCCGGCGTGAACAGACGCTTGATGGCATCATCGTCCTCACCCGTTCGAACCTCACGGCCAAAGCCGATGACTTCCTTGGCCATGTCGGAGGCACCGGCATTGGTGGTCATGATCAGGATCACGTTGCGAAAATCGACAGTCTTGCCGTTGTGATCGGTCAGCTTTCCGTGGTCCATCACCTGCAACAAGATGTTGAAAAGGTCCGGGTGGGCCTTCTCGATCTCATCAAGCAGCAGCACCGCGTGTGGATGCTGGTCGATCGCATCAGTCAGCATGCCGCCCTGATCGAAGCCGACGTAACCGGGCGGTGCCCCGATCAGGCGTGAGATCGAATGCCGCTCCATGTACTCCGACATGTCGAAGCGGATCAATTCGATGCCCATGGTGGACGCCAACTGCCGAGCGACCTCGGTCTTGCCGACGCCGGTCGGACCAGAGAACAGGTAGTTGCCGATCGGCTTCTCCGGCTCCCTCAGGCCCGCGCGGGCGAGCTTGATGGCCGCCGCGAGGGCATCGATCGCCTTGTCCTGACCGAATACCATCGACTTCAGGTCGCGCTCCAGGTTCCGCAGCGTTTCCTTGTCGTCAGCCGACACCGACTTGGGCGGGATGCGAGCGATCTTCGCCACGATCTCTTCAACGTCCTTGAGGGTGACCGTCTTGCGGCGCTTGTGCTCCGGCAGCAGCATGCGGGAAGCACCGACCTCATCGATCACGTCGATCGCCTTGTCCGGCAGCTTACGGTCATGGATATACTTGGCTGACAGCTCTACGGCGGCGCGGATCGCCTCGTCGGTGTAGCGGACCTTGTGGTGCTTCTCGTAATTCAACTTCAGGCCACGGAGGATCTTGACGCTGTCCTCCAGCGACGGCTCGTTTACGTCGATCTTTTGAAAGCGCCGGACCAGCGCGCGGTCCTTCTCGAAGTAGTTACGAAATTCCTTATAAGTTGTGCTGCCGATGCAGCGCAGGTTCCCGGACGCCAATGCCGGCTTCAGCAGGTTGGAGGCATCCATCGCACCGCCGCTGGTGGCGCCGGCACCGATCACGGTGTGAATTTCATCGATGAAAAGGATAGCCCCGGGCTGGTTCTCCAACTCGTTAACAACCGCCTTGAGCCGCTCTTCGAAATCGCCCCGATAGCGGGTGCCGGCAAGCAAGGAGCCCATATCCAGGGCGAAGATCGTCGATTTCGCCAGCACCTCCGGCACATCGCCTTCAATGATGCGCTTCGCCAGACCTTCGGCGATCGCGGTCTTACCGACGCCAGGATCGCCAACATACAGCGGGTTGTTCTTGGTGCGGCGGCAGAGGATCTGAATCGTCCGCTCGATCTCCAGATCGCGACCGATCAGCGGGTCGATCTTCCCAGCCATAGCCTTCTTGTTCAGGTTCACGCAGTAGTTCGAAAGCGCGTCCTGGCTGCGCCGGTTCGGCTTCTCCTCACGTTCCTGTTCGGGCTGATTGCCCTCTGGCGTCTGGTTGCTGGCGCCGGTCACCGGCCGTTGCGCCGACCGCCCGGGCGCCTTTGCGATACCGTGACTGATGAAGTTGACCGCGTCCAACCGGGTCATGTCCTGCAGTTGCAGGAAATACACCGCATGACTCTCGCGCTCGCTGAACAGCGCCACCAGCACATTGGCCCCGGTCACCTCGTCGCGGCCTGAAGACTGTACGTGGATCGCGGCGCGCTGGACAACCCGCTGAAATCCCGCGGTGGGTTTCGGATCACCCGGTCGATCGGTGGCCAGCCCGGCGAGATCCTTGTCCAGGAACTCCGTCAGGTCATTGCGCAGCTTGTCGAGATCGACCCCACAAGCCTTCAATACGGTGGCGGCATCGGTGTCGTCCGCCAGCCCAAGCAGAAGATGTTCCAACGTCGCATATTCGTGCCGCCTCTCGCTGGCGAGGGACAGGGCGCGATGAAGCGTCTGTTCGAGGTTCCGTGACAGCATTTCCGACGCTCCTAAACGCATGCGGTCCAAATCGCGGACCTACTCATTCCCGGGCAATGACCGCACCGCCCGTCACACCAATGATGTTGGCGCTAACACGCCCAAAACGGTCATCATTCCTTCTCGATCGTACATTGCAGAGGGTGCTGGTTTTGCCGGGCCAGGTCCATGACCTGAGTAACTTTGGTCTCAGCGACCTCATAGGTGTACACCCCGCACACCCCCACGCCACGACGATGCACATGCAACATAATGCGCGTGGCCTCATCGCGATTCTTCTGGAAGAAGCGCTCCAAAACGTGAACAACGAACTCCATAGGAGTGTAATCGTCGTTCAACATCAATACCTTATACATAGCCGGCTTGCGAGTTTTCGGGCGCGCCTTAACCACGACGCCTGTGTTGGGCCCTTCCGTCGTCCCGCCGCCGCGCTTGTCGTTGTCGCTCATCCTGTTTGCATCCATCACGTCGTCCCGCACACAGCCGTCAGTGCGATCAAATTTTAGAAGATGCCGATCTGCCAGCCTGCAAAATCCGCATGTCCCTGCAACCGCCAGGGCGACCATATTCACTCTGCACGCCTACCATACCGGAAGCCCGCCGCCCGATGAAAGCCTGTTGGCATCCTGTCCGGTAAAGACGATTGCGCCGACTGACCGTTATCGCAAGGGGTCTTCTCATGCCAAAGTTTCAATCCGGCCGCTGCAGATCCAGTGGCGGATGGCGGAAATGGGTTGCATACCGGCAAAAGCAAAGGCCCGGACAGATGCCCGGGCCTTGACAGTCGATGAAATACGCTGTGTCGAGCATGACGAATAGCCCCGATGGACCTCCCGATTACGTTCGCGTCGGCACAGCCCGTAACGGTTAGGCGGCCTTGCCGAGCTTGTCGACTGCGACCGTTACCCGAGCCGTGATCGGCGCCATCGTCTGCTCGGTCAGCTTTAATGATGCATCCGTCAGCTTGCCGGATTCTGCCATGCTCTTTTCCATCAAAGAGCGCGCAAGTCCCGACTGCAGTTCGATCGCATCCTTCAGGGACTTCACGCTGGTCAGCGCCTTGAAAGCGGACATGGTCTCGTCCAACGAGGATTGCGCGGCAGCGGCCATATGCTTGGACAGATCCTGCATGCCGGTGGCCCAGATCTGGCTCGACTTCACGATCGCTTCCATGTTGCCCTGGCTGAAGGTAACGAGTTCCTCGGCGGTCTTCATGGCTTTGCTAACTCCCTCTTTCATTTTGGCCTGAGTTGCTTCGATCCCGGTGGTTGCCTGCGCAATCCCCTCCTTCAGGTTTGACACGGTGGCTTCGATGCCCTTGTCGGTGGCCTGTTCGTTAGCCTGGGCCATCTCGATGGTCTTTGATTTGTTCGTCGTCATTTTCGCCTCTCTTGCTTTGGATACGTCACTCGCTCAACGGCGGAAGCGCCTGCAACCGGGCGAACGCTTCGGCAATAACTCCCTCGCACCTGCAGGGGTATGGTTTGCTGCACCGCAACACCACCTCCATATAGAAAATCCGTGAGCCAGGATCAAGGAATTTTTTGTGCAGTGCACAAATTCCCCTTCAACGATCACTTTGCTTTTTGGGCCGTGCGCCGGCCGACGGCATCACGCCGTGCGAGCATCGTCGTGTAACGCTTTCAGCTTTTGAGGTTTTCCCCTGGTTTTACGCTGGACATTGTATGCCCCTGAAACATAAAGTTTCGTCGCAGATCAGAAAGGGACGTAAATGGTCAGCTTTGCGGGTCGCGCACGCAAGCAGATGTCACGCTGTTTGCTGATCGCCGGCAGCCTGACGTCGTCGCTTCTGATGACGCTGGTCCTGGCCACCCCGGCCCATGCGCAAATTGGCTCGGCTCGCTACAGTTCGATCGTCGTCGATGCAACAAGCGGAGATGTGCTGGAAGACGTGAACGCGGATCAGCCTCGTCATCCCGCGAGCCTGACCAAGATGATGACCCTCTACCTGACGTTCGAGGCACTGCGTGACCGCCGCATCGCGTTGGAGCAAGCCGTCCCGGTGTCGCTCCATGCCGCATCGATGGAGCCGTCAAAGCTTGGCCTGCTGCCCGGCACCCGGCTGACCGTCGAGCAGGCCATCCTCGGCCTGGTGACAAAATCGGCGAACGATGCCGCCTCTGCGCTGGGTGAGCTACTCGGCGGCAGCGAGGACCGTTTCGGCCAGATGATGACCTTGCGGGCTCGCGCCCTGGGCATGAGCCGCAGTACCTTCGTGAACGCCTCCGGGCTGCCTAGCCCGGAGCAATGGACAACGGCCCGCGACATGGCGATCCTCAGTCGCCGCCTGATCACCGATTTTCCCGGCTACTACCGCTATTTCTCAACCCCAAGCTTCGCGTGGCGCCGGCAGGTCATTTTCAACCACGATAACATGCTGCGCACCTATCCAGGCGCCGACGGGCTGAAAACTGGCTACACCGATGCATCCGGCCATAACCTTGTCACCAGCGCGGTGCGCGGCGGCGTCCGGCTGATCGGCGTGGTGCTGGGGGCCGCGTCGAATGGTGAACGCGATATCCATATGGCGTCGCTGCTGGATCATGGATTTGATCAGATGGACGTCCCGGTTTTCCATAAGCCGGTGCAGATCGCATCGCGGCTGACGTTGATCGCCAGCGCCCGTGCGGCAGAGCTCCCGCGCGCGCCGGTGCCGCACCCGCACGGTACCATTTGGGGCGTACAGGTTGGCACCTACTCGACCGCGCCCGCTGCGCGTGTCGCCGCACTTGCAGCCAGACGGGAAATCGAAGCCGGGGAGATCCGCGTCGAGCCGATCAGGATACGGACCAGGGCGGTTTGGCGCGCGCAGGTCATGGGACTGACCCAGATCGATGCGCAGAACGCCTGCTCTGGTCATCAGAAAGGAAGCTGCATGGTGCTTCGGCCCGAGGCGAGGCAGGTGGTCATCCGCTAATCTGCGATCGACTGAGGTCGAACCAATCTCGGACCTGGATCGCCGGCTCGGACTAGCGATCAGACGCCAGTTTTCATCAGCGGCCTGCGCGAACTGCCGTTTGAGATACCGCCAACGTCTACGCTTGCCATTCGCGGGACCATTGCCGACCTGGCCTTTTCGTTGATAAAACAGGTCGGTCGCGCCGGCAGCCGTTCGTCCTCGACAGGTAATCGGTGTCGACACGGACTGATGGACTTTCCCGACTTGGGTGAAGACTCATGCTTCCCACGTCAGAGCGTTCGGTACCAACGATGCGGACGCATGAGACGGAACCTGTCAAGGTTGACCTTGCGCCGAACAAGACGGTTGCGCATGTTGCGAAAGGCAGCAGGCGCAAGCGGATGCCCGCTTGATCAGGGCGGTCGGTGTCTGATCAGACGCTCAACGGTCGGGTGCCAGCAGGCGGGGGCGGAGCAAGGTGATGGACGGCGGAACAGACTCGAGGCGCATCACGATCCACGCATTGGATGATTTTGCCGGTATGCGAGCCGCGGGTCGGCTTGCCGCCGAAACCTTGGACATGGTTGGGCCGCATGTGAAGCCGGGCGTCTCTACCGGCACCCTGGATCGGCTCTGCCACGAATTCATCCTGAAGCATGGCGCGACCCCTGCTCCCCTGAACTATCGCGGCTACCCGAAGTCGATCTGCACCTCGATCAATCACGTGGTCTGCCACGGCATCCCGAGCGATCGTAAGCTTGAGAACGGCGACATCCTGAACATCGATGTGACCGTGATCCTGAACGGTTGGCATGGCGATTCGTCCCGCATGTATGCCGCCGGCGTGCCCAATACCCGCGCCCGCAATCTTATCGACATCACCTACCAGTCCCTGATGCTGGGCCTCAAAGCCGTGAAGCCGGGCGCGACGCTTGGCGACATCGGACACGCGATCCAGACCTTCGTGGAGGGCAATCGCTTCAGCGTCGTGCGCGACTTTTGTGGCCACGGTATCGGCCGCCGCTTCCATGAGCCGCCGAACGTCCTGCACTTCGGCCGACCTGGCGAGGGACCCATCCTGCGCACAGGCATGTTCTTCACCATAGAGCCGATGGTCAACGCCGGCAGGCCAGAAGTGAAGGTGCTCGACGACGGTTGGACCGCGGTGACCCGAGATCGCAGCCTCTCGGCTCAGTTCGAGCATATGATCGGCGTCACCGATAACGGCTGCGAAGTCTTTACTCTGTCCCCCGCCGGGCTCCACAAGCCGCCGGTCAGTGTTAGCTGATTGGCAATAATTAACCCCTAACCTCGGCTGCCATTGTCCTGCCCCAGGCGCCGCGGTCGAAACCATGTCGAAAACTTCCAGTCGGACCAGTCTTGCCGAGGCCTCGCTGCTGCCCGGGCTGCTGTCTCAGCCAAAGGAACCATCCCATGCGGCCGGTGTCGATGGCCATCGGTTACGGATGCGTCAGCGCCTGCTGACGGCAGGTCCGGAGGCGCTGGCAGATCACGAGATGCTGGAGATGATCCTGTTCATCGCCCTGCCGCGCCGGGACACCAAACCGATCGCCCGCGACCTGCTTGCCCGGTTTCGGACGTTCGGCGGCGTGATCGGCGCGCCGGCGGCAGAACTTATGACGGTCGCGGGCGTGGCCGAGGCCGGCGCGGCAGCGCTTAAATTGATACAGGCCGCGATGCTGCGCACGATGCGCCAGGATGTCGCGGCTCAGCCTGTGCTGTCGACCTGGGATCGGCTTACCGATTATCTGACTGCGGCAATGGCACACGAGCGGATCGAGCAGTTCCGCGTGCTGTTCCTGGACGGGCGCAACAGATTGATCGCGGATGAGGTGCAGGGACGCGGCACGATCAACCATGCACCGGCCTACCCGCGCGAAGTGATACGGCGGGGCCTTGAGTTGCACGCCACCGCCTTGATCCTGGCGCACAATCACCCAAGCGGGGAGCCAACGCCATCCCGGGAGGACGTGGCTCTAACCGCCGAAATTGCTCGGGCGGCGTCGATGATGGGGATCGTGGTGCATGACCACATCATCGTGGGCAAAGGAAAGTGGTTGAGCTTTCGCGCCGAGAATCTGCTGTAAAAAAGCCACGGCCGGCGCCTCAAACGTCGCCGCCGGTAGAACGCTGGCTTGACGCTGGGCAGTAGCGCATTAGTCGAGAGCGTGGCAGCGAGCGTCCCCCTCGATGGGCGGCGGCCAATCGCTGGCCTGACTCGCCGTTCAGGATGACACCCCGGGCGCAACGAGTTATCGAGCAAAGGAGATCCGCGTGAACAGAAGCATGATCAGTCTGGTGGCAGCGGCGATTGTCGCCCTGGGTGCCTCCGGCGCAAGGGCGGCGCCGGTAACCCGGGAGGACTTCCGGGTTGAAACCACTGGCAACCTCGTTGCGCTGTGCAACGCGGGCGAAACCGATCCATTTTACACCGCTGCTCGCAACTTCTGTCACGGTTTCGCTGTCGGCACCTACCGCGTGATCGCGAGCGAGGAAGCAGCATCGAGATCGAAGCGGAAAATGTTCTGCATGCCGGCGAATCCGCCCAACCGAGATCAGGCAATCGCCGCGTTCGTGCAATGGGCAGACGCTCGGGCTGATGTCCTGGCCGATACCCCAACCGATGGCCTCGCCAGGTACCTTGTCGCAGAATATCCCTGCAAATGATCCGAAGGGACATCAAGCCATGCGGAATGTAATCACGATCCTGGTCTGCGGCACGCTTCTTGCCGGCTGCTCCGATCTTAACAATACCCAGCAACGCGCGCTGACGGGCACCGCCGGGGGCGCCGGCGTCGGCGCCGTGCTTGGCGCCATCGGCGGTAATGCCGGTCTGGGCGCTGCCGCCGGCGCGGGCGCCGGACTACTGGGTGGTTTGCTTTATGATCGGGTGCAAAAGGACCAACACTCGGCGTATCAACAAGGATATGCAGCCGGCTACACCCGTCGCTGAGTCGCGACGGGCGCGGCATCCCGTGATGCCCCGTCAACTAGCTTCAAATGCCTCTTTGACCTTGGTGATAGCGGCGACCTCCCGGCCTCCAGGAGAGCGCCATCGGCAGCCAAGTCGCACCCGGCATACTTGCCATGCCAGACTGGACGAAGACGTCCTGGGAGCCGGTCGCAGAAGCGCGAGACGCTCAGCGCCAGAATTCAGCGCGTCAATCGGATACTTCTAAAGAACCGGGACGTATCACGATGCGCGGTGCTACCGTCCCAACGTCGGCATCGTGAACTCCGGCCCACGGCGTTTGCCGGCTGTCCAGCGCTGCGTGACAGCCTTGTAGCGCGTGTAGAAACGCACGCCCTCCGGTCCATAGATGTGGTGATCCCCAAACAGCGAATGCTTCCATCCCCCGAACGAATGGAACGCCATCGGCACGGGTATCGGCACGTTGATCCCAACCATCCCGATTTGCACCGCCTGGGTGAAGTCCCGGGCCACTCCGCCGTCGTTGGTGAACAGGGCGACCCCATTGCCGTACTCGTGCGCGTTGATCATTCGGGTCGCCGTCGCCACATCCGGCGCCCGCACGACCGACAGCACCGGGCCAAAGATCTCGTCCTTGTAGATGCGCATGTCGGGCGTGACGCTGTCGAATAGGCAGCCACCAAGGAAGAAGCCGTTCTCGTATCCCTGCAGCTTCAAGCCACGGCCATCGACCGTCAAATTGGCGCCTTCCTTCACACCCAGGTCGACGTAGCCCCGAACCTTTTCCAGATGTTCCCGCGTCACCAGCGGCCCCATCTCAGCCTCCGGATCTACACCGGGGGCCACTTTCAACGCCCTCACCCTAGGGGCCAGCTTCGACATCAGGGCGTCGCCGGCTGATCCGACCGTCACGGCGACGGATACCGACATGCAACGCTCTCCGGCGGCGCCATAGGCGGCGCCCATCAGCGCATCGACCGCGTCATCGATATCAGCGTCGGGCATCACGACCAGGTGGTTCTTGGCCCCGCCCAGCGCCTGCACGCGCTTGCCGTGCGCGGTGCCGCCACGATAGATCGTCTCGGCGATCGCGGTGGACCCGACGAAGCTGATGGCGGCTATGCCGGGATGCGAGATTATGCTCTCAACCGCCTCGCGACCGCCTTGCACGACGCTGAACACGCCGTCTGGCAACCCTGCTTCCTTCAGCAGTTCGGCAAGCTTTAGCGAGACGGACGGATCCTTTTCGGATGGCTTCAGGATGAAGCAGTTGCCCGTGGCGAGCGCGACCGGGATCATCCATAGCGGAACCATGATCGGGAAGTTGAACGGTGTGATGCCGGCGACAACGCCCAGCGGCTGACGGATCGACCAGGCATCGATGCCGGTGCCGACCTGGTCGGTATATTCGCCCTTCAGCAGATGCGGGATGCCGCACGCGAATTCGACGACCTCCAGGCCACGCTGCACCTCGCCATCGGCGTCCGACAGGACCTTGCCATGTTCTTCAGTGATAATCTCCGACAGCGCGCGCCGGTCGCGCTCGAGCAGTTCCTTCAGCTTGAACATCACCCTGGCGCGGCGCAGCGGCGGCGTGGTGGCCCAGGCGGGCCACACAGCGGTGGCGGCAGCCACCGCCGTGTCCACTTCGGAGGCATCGGCCATGGCAACCTTGGCGGTTATCTCGCCCGCGGCCGGATTGAACACATTGCCGTAATTGCCGCTGGTACCGGCTACCTGCTTGCCGCCGATGAAGTGCCCGATCTCGCGCATGGTGGTTCCTCCGTGGTCCTCAAACGGAACTAGAACACCCGCGTGCCTCGGTCCAGACGCGACAGACCTGGTTGCCGTTCTGAACCCGACAGCCAGCGGTTTGCCGCACCCTCTGTCTGCTGCCGGCCGAGCCGAAGCGGGCAACCGTTCATCGGCCACGGCGCCGGTGTTCCAAATCATGCCGCTTTGCTCCGACCACGCTCAACCCAGTCAACAACGCAGCGCATGGCGCCTGATCAGGTTTTCATCGGGTCGGCGCAGCTCGCGGTCGTATCGCTTGCGTCCGCCGGCCCGGCCCGCTAACCGTGGGCGCAGATGTGCGATATCACGAGCAGGAGATCATCATGGCTTACAGGGTCGCGGTTGTCGGCGCCACAGGGGCGGTCGGGCGCGAGATCATCAAAACCCTGAAGGAGCGTAACTTTCCCATCTCGGAAGTGGTCGCTCTGGCATCCGGCCGGTCAACCGGCTCGGAGATCTCCTTTGGCGACAAGAAGGTCCTCACCGTCCGCAACCTCGATACGTTCGACTTCAAGGACGTCGACATCGGCCTGTTCAGTCCAGGCGCTTCGGTATCGGCCATCCACGCCCCGCGTGCCGCGGCGCAAGGCTGCGTGGTGATCGACAACACCAGCCACTTCCGCATGGATCCCGACATCCCGTTGGTGGTGCCTGAAGTTAATCCTCAGGACCTGCGCCGGTTCGGCAAGCGCAATATCATCGCCAATCCAAACTGCTCGACCATTCAGATGGTGGTCGCTTTGAAGCCGCTGCACGATGAGTTCAAGATCCGGCGTGTCATCGTCTCGACCTATCAATCGGTCTCGGGCGCCGGCAAGGAAGGCATGGACGAGTTGTTCAACCATACGAAATCCGCCTTCGTGCACGAACAGGGACCCGCTGAACAGTTCACCAAGGAGATCGCATTCAACTGTATCCCGCATATCGATAAGTTCATGGACGACGGCGCAACCAAGGAAGAGTGGAAGATGGTCGTCGAGACCAAGAAAATCCTCGACCCGTCCATTGCCGTGCATGCCACCTGCGTCCGCGTCCCGGTGTTCATCGGCCATGGCGAGGCAGTGAACGTCCAGTTCGAGCGTCCAGTCACCGCCGGTGAGGCCCGTGCCGCGCTACGCGACGCGCCCGGTGTGGAGGTCGTCGATGTTCGCGAGGACGGCGGTTATGTCACGCCAGTTGAGTGTGCCGGCGAAGATGCGGTCTTCGTCAGTCGCATCCGCAAGGACCCGACCATCGAGCACGGGCTGTCGTTCTGGTGCGTATCGGACAATCTGCGCAAGGGTGCGGCGCTTAACGCGGTGCAGATCGCCGAAACCATGATCGCGATGAATCTGCTGGCGAAGAAGGCTGCTTAACCCGCCGTCATGGTTGCCAGATGCGCCTGCAGCATTGTCAGCGGGCAGGCGGCATTTGCTGGAACCACCGCCGGCCAGGCTTCAACACCCGGCAACCGACCGGGATTGCGGAGGATCAGTTCGGTCTTCACGAACGGGTCGCTGAATTTCGTCGCCAGCGTGTGCCAGAGATGCTGGGTCGGGTTCAGCGGCCATTCGTGCAACAGCGCGGCAGCCTGATCCGCGGGCAGTCGATCCAGATCCCGCAACCTCGCGCTTGATCCCATCAGCCGCCGCCGCTCGGCCGGGTCGGCCATCGCCGCGTGGACCAACCGCTCATAGCCGAACACGGCGGCCACACGATGGCCGCGCCGACGCATCCAGCGAGCCAGTCTGATCTCCGCCATCTGCACCAGCAGCCACTTGGAGTGACTGACGTAAAGCATGCGCAGAAATTGCATCAGATCCCCAACCGCCGCCGTGCCTCGGGCCAGTAACAGATAGCTTTGCAGGTGCGGTCCGCCTTGAAGGCTCTCGGTCAACCCGAACAACCCTTCACCACCCGACCGCATGGCTGCGATAACCGGCGCGAACGGGTGGATCGGCCCCAGCACGCTGTCGTTTGCCAGGATCAACTCGTCCGGCAGCTTCCAGCGGCGCTGGACCTCCGGCATCATGTCGTGCCAAGCGCCGAAATCACGACCGTGGTTCTCCCGATGGACCACCAGAGCGCATCGCTCCCTGGCAGCCTGCCAATCGCTTTCAGGGATCTGCGCCGCCATCGAGATGAACACGGTCGCGAAGCCAAATTGGCTGAGTTGGTCAAGTTGATAGCGGACCATCTCCGAAATCTGACCGGTGGCGGAGTAATGCACGTAAAGCGCGATCCGCTTTGCCGATGCCGCCGGCCAGACGCCGTCTTCGATGCGTCGTGGCGTGAGCGTCGGCCGCATTGCCCGCATCACGTCGCGCGGCAAGGCGGCCAGCACCTCTCGTCCCACCATCGCCGCGCGGTAGACCAATCGCTTCCAGGTTCCCGATGTGGCGTAGCCGTGAGCCGCGCGCTGCAAACCTGGCGTGGTCTCATGTAAATCAGTCAACTGCAACGGTTCGGACACTGAAGAGCTTGTATTCCCAACGTCAGCATCACGACAGCCTGCCAGCGATAACGTTGAGGAGGCTGTCAGATCCGTGATCGGCAGGCGCGGTCAGCGGCGGAAGTCGGCCCCTTTACGCTCGACAGTGCGGACCAGGCCCTTCCATTCGTTCAGGCCATATCCTTCGGTGGGACGAACCTTCTTCATGCGTTCGGCTGCCTTACGCTGGACGTACTCCTCGATCTGGATCGGTTGCTCGTCCATCTGGCGAGCAATCAATTCCAGTTCGCATGCGCGTTCCAGCATGTAAAGCCGCATCAGCGCGCCGTGGATGGTCTCGCCAAGGGTCAGCAGGCCGTGGTTCAGCAGCACCACGCAACTTCCGCTGGCACAACTGCGGCCCAAAGCATCGCATTCCTCGACGGTCGCCGGCACGCCATATTCGTGGTAGACGACATCATCCAGGACGTGCAGCGCATCCTGGCTGATCGGGCGCAGCCCCTTGCGCAGCAACGACACGCCGGCGCCTGCTCTTGTATGCGTGTGCAGAACGCAGTTGGCATCCGGCCTGGCTTTGTAGACCCCGCTGTGGATGATGAAGCCGGCGTTATTGTAGCGGCCGCCTTCGGTCAGTACGTTGCCTTGCATGTCCATCTTCACCAGCGAGGAAGCGGTGATCTCGTCGAACATGTCGCCGTAATTGTTGATCAGAAAATGGTTCGGCTCGCCCGGGATCCGCGCTGACATATGGGTGTTGATGAGGTCGGTCCACCCAAGCTCGTTGATAACGTGGTACAGGGCAGCGAGTTCGCACCGTGTGTGCCATTCGGCATCGGACATGCCTTGCTGAAGTTGCAGAGCAGCTGACATCTAATCTTCTCCGTCTTTCGTAAATCTTGAGCCGTCATCGTGGGCCGGTTACCGCCACCATGCAAGTTTTCAGCCTTTATTGATGGTCTTTAACCCAGTGTCACATGCTTTACCCCTACATCGAGACGAAACGGAGACCGGATCCATGCGGGCGCCCTGGCGCGATCGACACGGTCGATTGCTGAGGTTAAAGGCAATTGTATTGGCGTTGCTGGTCGTTCCCGGCGCGCTATATGCGTTCTGGCTGACGTCTGATCAGCTTGGCGGCCGGCCGGTGATGGAAGCCATTCATGGCACCGGACTGTGGGCAATCCGCTTTTTGCTGATCTCGCTGGCGATCACACCGTTTGCCCGGGCGCTGGATTGGCCCTCGCTGCTGCTGGTTCGGCGTAGCGTCGGTGTTGCCGCGGCCTGCTACGCGGCCGCCCATTTGTCGCTCTATGTCGTTGATCAGAACTTCAGGCTGCTGATCGTGATGAAGGAAATCGCACTGCGGTTCTATCTGACCATCGGCTTCGTTACGCTGCTTGTGCTGCTCGCCCTGGCAGTCACCTCGACCGACGACTGGGTCAAGAATCTGGGACCGAATTGGAAGCGGCTGCATCGTCTGGCCTATCCATTCGGTGCGGTCGCCCTGCTGCATTTTTACATCCAGTCCAAATCAAATGTGTCGGAGCCGGTGTTTGTCTCCGGGCTATTCATCTGGCTGATGGCATGGCGCGCACTGCCAGAAAGGTGGCGCCGCAAGCAGGGCCTCACATACATTATCGCACTGTACGGTGGTCTTGCCGTGGTCTCTTCACTCGCCACGGCTGGTTTGGAAACTGCCTGGTACGGCCTGACAACCAGGATCAATCCATGGCGCGTGCTGTACGCCAATGAGGCGATCGCGCGCGGTCTGAGGCCGGCCCACTGGGTGTTCGTGGTCACCGCCTCGCTCGCTTTAATCTTTGTCGTACGGCGGCTTGGTCGTTTCCGCCGGCCGGTTGGGCGAGTGGCCGCCTGACCGGGCTGGTGCTCTGGGTTGTCATCCAAAAGACCGTTGCTCGCGATCTTGCCTCGGCTTGAATTTTGCGTCCGTGGGATTGCCGGTCGGGCTGTCACGGCTTTGGCTCGATCCGAATGAACCCGATCGCTTCCTCATCGAGCGGCTGCGTGGTTGTCGGATGCGTCAAGCGTTGCGAAGATCACCGTCCATGGTTCCGGAGACCAAGACCGATGGCGCACCGTCCGGTCCACTATGTTAGCCATCACGCAGTCGCTGCCGGGCGCTCTCTCGCCGCAGCGGCGGGGCGCCTTGCGGCGGCGGCCCGCGTGACCCGCCAGCGCGCGCCGCACGCGCCCGGCGCGGCCACGAGATCCGGGAATGGACTGGCCCGCGGCAGAGCGGAGGCGGTCCGGACCGATACGGCAAATGCGATGATGGCTGCGGAAGCCGATCCCGGCCGATCTGCCTACGCTGAAGCGTTTTGACACCGGAGGGGAGGATGAGTCAGCCATCGCCGGAGCCGGTGCGCCCTTCGATGTCAGGACATTTCGCGATTGCCGCGGCGGTGGTCGGCAACGGGCTCGAGTGGTACAATTTTATTCTCTACGGCGTGTTCGCGGCGGTGATCGCGAGGCACTTCTTCCCCACCGGCAATCCGCTGAGTTCGCTGCTTCTGTCGCTCGCGACATTCGGCGTCGGCTTCTTCATGCGCCCGGTGGGCGGCGTCATCCTGAGCATCTATTCCGACCGGGTTGGCCGCAAGCCCGCGCTTTCGCTCACCATCATGCTGATGTGCATCGGCACGGCGATGATCGCCCTGATGCCGACCTACGCCAGTATCGGCATCGCCGCGCCCGTGCTTTTGGTTCTCGCCCGACTGATGCAAGGCTTTTCGACCGGTGGAGAGATGGGCAATGCGACCGCCTTCATGCGCGAATACGCACCGGCCGACAAACGATGCTTCTACTACAGCTGGGTGTACGCGAGCAGCGGGCTGTTCATCGCCCTCGGGCTACTCGTTGGCACCCTGACCTCGGCCGCGTTCAGCCCCGGCGCGCTAGACGCGTGGGGCTGGCGGGTTCCCTTTCTGCTGGGGCTGTTGATCGGGCCGGTCGGCTACGTGCTGCGTACTCGGGTGCCCGATCCACCCGCGTCCCAGCGGACGACCGATCCAGGCGGCACCCCCTTGCGCGAGGTGCTCGCCCGCTATCCGCTTCAGGCCTTTGCCACCGGCGCACTGATCGTCCTATCGACGACCTGCACCTACGTGCTGATCGTCTACACCCCGGTCTACACCGTGCGCACCCTCGGGCTGCCGCAATCTTACGGGTTCGCCGCGACGATCGCGGGCACCATCGTCGCGGGCCTGCTGACGCCGGTGGTGGGTCGCCTTGTGGACAGGTTCGGGCCGCGCCCCTTCTTGCGCGGCGCGTCGGCGGCATTCTTCGTGCTCGCATACCCGATGTTCGCTTATGTGAACCGAGCACCGAGCCTGCCAGACCTGCTGGTGTTCGTGCTCGTATTCGCAGTCGTGATTGCCTGCTATCAGGGAGCCATCTTGTCGGGCATCGGGATGATGTTCCCGGCGCGTAACCTGGCGACCGGGCTGTCGCTTGCCGACAATATCGCGGTCGCGGGGTTCGGTGGATCGGCGGCATTCTTCATCACCGGGCTGATCGCGTGGACCGGCAGCCACATGATCCCCGCCTACTATCTAATGGCAGCAGCGGTGATAGGGTTTTCCGGCACCCTAACCTTGGGCTGGGGGCCGTCGGTCGATGGTGAATTACCGGCTCTCACCCCAGGCTCGAGCAACGGTCTCTAGCCCGCTGGCAGCCGGTCGGCGTTGAGCGCCAGCTCACGTGTTCATTCTCCTTGCGCGGCGGTGCGCGCGAGATCCTGCGCGGGATTATCGCCCACTGACTTGGCCTCCGCTAGAGCGCGTGACCGTCGCCGGCGGTATCGCCGTAGGTATTCATCATGCGATCAAGCAAGGCGTTAGAGCCTGTCCGACGATCCAACCTCAAGAGAACAGGCTCTGATGAAACGTCTGACCGGCAGGTGCCGCATCGTCCGGATGATCCAGCCGACGGGACGTTGATGCGACGGACCGGCCGCGATTGAACTATCGAGAGGAAACCAGTTAATGACCGACAAGCTGCTGTACAAACAGGACGGCCAGATCGTTACCATCACGCTGAACGACCCGGCGATGCGCAACCCGATCTCGGAGCGCGAAATGGTCGATGCCATCGTGGCCGCGATCGAGCGGTTGAACCAGGACAGCACCGCCCGGGTTGCCATCCTGACCGGTGCCGGCAGCGCGTTCAGTTCTGGCGGCGATTTGCGGGCGATGCAGAAGGCGTTCGATGTTCGAGCGGAAAAGCCGTCACAGACAACACAGTATTACAAGTTCGGCATCCAGCGGATCCCGCTTGCGTTCGAGAAACTTGATGTGCCGATCATCGCCGCGGTCAACGGCCCGGCGATCGGCGCCGGTCTGGATCTGGCCTGCATGTGCGATCTGCGGATCGCGTCCGAAAGCGCCCGCTTCGCCGAGAGCTTCGTCAAGGTCGGCATCGTCCCCGGCGACGGCGGCGCCTGGCTGCTGCCTCGTGTCGTCGGCTATTCCAAAGCCTGCGAAATGGCATTTACCGGTGACATGCTGAATGCACAGGAAGCGCTGGCGTGCGGACTGGTCTCCCGCGTGGTCGCGGACGCCGAACTGCTTGATGCGGCACACGCCCTGGCTGCACGGATCGCGCTGAACCCACCTTATGCTGTGCGTATGGCGAAGCGGCTGCTTATCGAAGGACGGCACAGCCGGCTCGACACCCTTCTGGAGCTCTCGGCAAGCTTGCAGGCGCTGGCTCATTCGACCGCCGATCACCGGGAGGCAGTCAACGCGTTCCTGGAGAAGCGGAAACCGGATTTCAAGGGCGACTGACGACACCCGCCGAAAGGCCGCGGTCACCGGCAGGAGGAAGCCGTGCAGATCATCGTGGACAACGACGCGGCCGGCGTCGGGGTCTACAAGATCCGGCGGCGGCAGATGAAGCAGACTGCGGGACTGATCAGCACCAACGGCAAGGACATTGGTTACCTGGATCCCAAGGCGTTCAACAGGACAGTCGGTGTGTTGTTGACAGGCGGTTCCACGCCGATCATCACCAAGAAGCCCGAGGGTGCGGTGAACGCGATCTGCAAGAAGGCCGAGATTGAGCTGAAATGAGTTTGCAGGCTGACGCAGCCATAGATGTCCATTCGCACGTCTATCCGACCCGCTATATCGCGCTGCTGCGGGCGCGCCAGGTCGTGCCGCGCATCGTGACCCGCCAGGGCCAGGACCGGATGCTGATCCTGCCTGGAGAGGAGGCCGACAGCAGCACATCCGCCGGCCGCCCAATCGGCAGCGAATATTGGGACAGCACCCGCAAGGTAGCGTTCATGGACCGGCACGGCATCGCGGTTTCAGTACTTAGTCCAGCCAATCCGTGGCTGGACTTTCTACCCGGCGCCGAAGCCGCGCTCGTCGCTTCCGAGATCAACCGCGACATGGAGGCACTCTGCGCGGCCAGCGCCGGGCGTCTTTACGGTCTGGGCTTGCTGCCGGTGCAAGACCCTGTCGCCGCGGCCGCGGAGCTTCACCGCATCACCAGCCTGGCGCATTTGCGCGGCGCGATCATTGGCACGACCGGCGCCGGAGAAGGCTTGGACGACCCGGCACTGGATCCGGTATGGGCGGCCGCCGAACGTGAGAGGCTGATGATCTTCGTCCATCCGCATTATGGTCTCGGCAACGAGGCGATGGATGGCTACGGCCACGCGATGAAGTTGGCTCTGGGCTTTCCCTTCGAGACCACCGCGGCCATCGCGCGCCTGATCCTCGGCGGCACCTTGGACCGGTTCCCCGATCTACGGTTGATGGTCGCACATGCGGGCGGTGTTCTTCCCTATCTCGCGGCTCGGTTGGATGCGTGTCTGGACGGGGATCACGATTCGCCGGTCCGACTGAGACAGCCGCCCAGCGCCTATCTGAAACAACTTTATTTTGACGCGATCGGATATCAGGCACCCACGCTGGCACTGCTGCTATCGTTGGCGGGACCGCAGCGGGTGATGTTCGGCTCAGATCATCCGTTCTTTCCGCCAGACGTCTCCAACGCGGCGCTGGACGGCACCGAGTGGCACAGCGCGCTGGCGCATCGCAGCGTCTTGCGCAGCTTCGCGCCGGCAACGGCATCGGCGATCCTGCGAGGCAATGCCATGGCCATAATGCGCATCACCCTGCCATCCTGACTGTGCGCGTACCGCCGTGATGTTGCTGCGCGGCACCTGTTAATCTTCAGATGAAGCCCTAATCTCCCGGCAGGTCATTCGCCGGGAAGGAAAAGACGATGGGTATGTTCAACCTCCACACGAAAACACCCATTTTGACACAAGCCGCGATCGGGATCGCCGCGCTCGGCGTTATCGCACTGGCGCCGCTTTCTATGTCACCGGCCAGAGCACAGTTGATGAATCAATTGAAGGGCGCGGTTGGCTCCGGATCAGGCGGCGGCGGTGCCGGAGGTCTGGGTGGAGGTTTACCATCAGTCGGGCAGGCTAGCCCAAGCAATACCGCAGGTGTGTTGCAGTACTGCATTCGCAACAACTATGTAAACGGCGGTTCAGCCTCCTCGATCAAGGATTCGGTCGTCAACAAGGTGACAGGTTCCGGAAAATCCACGCAGGACGCGGGCTTCCAGTCAGGCAACAACGGTATGTTGCAAACTGGCAATGGAAAGAGCTTCAGCCTTGGCGGGTCGGGCGTGAAAGAGCAGGTGAGCCGGAAAGTCTGCGACATGGTGCTGCAACACGCTAAATCGATGTTCTAAGTGACGAAGCCATCGTCTGAGGTTTAACCAACCTCAGACCTGAATCGCCCACAAACAACCAGAATTAGAAGTGATCGCGTTAACCTGAAGCGATCACTTCTAAGGGCCTTGTGCGGCAGGCCGATGTCGACGGCTTCCGTAATATCATACAACAGCAAACCAAGTCGTTACAGGGTGACGACGACGTAGCTTTCCTCGACCGTTACTTGCACCGCCTCGGCAACAAAAGGTCCCTCGACCAGCGTCTTCCCCGGCTCGATCGCTACCTCGAAAGCCCGCGCCTGCACGCTGTTTGCGTCGCATAAGGACTGGCCGGTGCGAATATCGAACTCCCAGCAATGCCAAGGGCAGCGGATCATCTCGCCAAGGCGCGTCAGCCGGTAGTCACCCGGGCTCGGCGCGACAAGGCGGCTGACGATCTCGCCCCGACAAAGCGGTGCGCCCTGATGCGGGCAACGATTGATCAGACCATAGAACGCGTCGCCAACCTTGAAGATGCCGATCTCACGGCCCTTCACGGTGACGATCTTGCGCGATCCCGACAGGATCTCGTCAGCCTTGGCGACAACGTGGCGACTCATGGATCAGTCCAGGTTGTACAGCGCCTTCGCGTTTTCCCGATAGATCTTGCGCTTCCAGTCGTCCGGCAACGGGATCTTGAACGCATATCGCGGATCGTCCTGATCCCAATGCGGATAGTCGGTGGAGAACATCACCCGGTCAGGCCCGATCCACTCAAGGGTCGCGAGCATATCCTGCGGCCTTTCCGGCTCCTCGATCGGCTGCGTGGTGACCCAAATGTGCTCATGCACATAGTCGGATGGCAAGCGCTTCAGATGCGGCACCTCCGCCTTCAGCCGCTTCCAGTGCTTGTCGAGGCGCCAGCACAACGCCGGCAGCCAGGCAAAGCCGCCTTCTACCAGGACGATCTTCAGGTTGGGGATCTGCTCGAACACACCTTCGCAGACCAGACTTGTCACCAGGGTCTGCATGGACTGCACATAGGACGGGTGCTCCTCGTGATAGAACGACGGCCAGCCGCCGCCGGTCGAGGCATGGCCGCTGGTGCCCCCCAGGTGCAAGGACACCGGAAAATTATTCGCCGCGCAAGCTTGCAGGATCGGCCAGTAGCGGCGCCGGCCCAGTGGTTCCAGCCCGCGTGGCGGGATGTTGACCTGGGCGAAGCGGCGATCGCCGGCGCGCTTTTCAATCTCGGCGATTGCCGCCTCGGTGTACTCGACGTTGACCTGGATCGCGCCAAGCAGCCTGGGATCGGGGTCACACCACTGGGCCAATTGCCACTCGTTCACAGCGGTGGCCATGGCGGCACCAAACTCGACGTTGCGCTCGCCACCAGCGCCGCCCACCAGCGGGGCGAGCAGCCCATAGGCCACATCAAATTGGTCCAGAAGCTGCTCCTGCATCAGCGGCAGGTCCGACCCGGGATGGCCGCCGCTCTTCGGCCACGAGTCCATCCGCATGCCCACACCGGGCGACATGCGCGGATACATCGAGGTCTTCGACACGCCCTGGCGCGTGCGTCCGCCGATCGTCCGCTTATGGTCCAGCCAGCGCTTGGACAGGAACGGGTCGAAGTCGTTCGGACCTTTGACATACGGATGCACGTCGCAGTCGATAAAACCCATGTGGCTTTGGGCGTCGCGCCCGGCTTGCGACGATTGATCGGGTTTGCGATCCAGGACGGTCATGTTCATCACGTCGTCTCCTTCAGGCGCGGATAGGTTTCCAACGGATTATCGACACAAATCTTTCTTATCAGATCGGCGGACATTCCGCACGGCAACGCGTCGTCGCCGTCGAAGTGCCAGTGCGGATAGTCGGACGAGAACAGCAGCATCCGATCCGACCCAAGCTGTTCCAGCAATATCTCCAGCTGCTGCTCCGTCGGCGGGGCGTCGAACGGTTGCAGCGTCAGGCGCACGTGTTCGCGAACCGTCTCTGTCGGCTGCTGCTCCAGCCAGGGCACTTCAGCCCGAACCCCGCGCCAGGTCTTGTCGAGGCGCCAGAGCGAGGCCGGCAACCAGCTCACGCCCGACTCGATCAGCACGACCTTCAAGCCGGGGAATTTCACGAACACGCCCTCGGACACCAGGCTGTTGAGCGCGCCCTGGAAGCCCTGAGCCTGCGAGACGTAATCCTCCAGGTAGTATGACGGCCATCCAAGCGCGCGGGGCGGGTGGCGAAAGCTGCTGCCCGCATGGATGCCGATGGGCAGCCCGTGCGCCTCGGCGGCCTTGTAGATCGGCCAGTTCTGCCGGCGACCCAGCGGTAATTCAGTCATCGCGAGCAGCAGAACCTGGACAAAGCGCCGATCAGGCGCCAGGCGCTCGATTTCCGCCGCCGCCAGCTCGGCACTGTGCGGCGGCACGACGATCGAAGCGCGCAGGCGTGCATCGCGATCCAGCCACTCGGCCTTGATCCAGTTGTTGATGGCGCGGCAGAACGCGGCGGATAGGTCCTCGCTGAGCATGACCTGCGCACCGTGGATGACGTTGCAGATCGCCCGGCTCGGCCGCAGCCGATCAAGCAGGTGGGTCTGCATCGCCGCCAGACTGCTGCCGGGCGGACCAGCGGGCAGATGCCAATCGGGCCTGCCGTTGATCGGGGCGTTCACCGGGTAGCTGCTGGGCTCCAGGTTTTCGCGTTCCAGACCACGCCGCAGAACATGCTCGCGCCAATAGTCCTCAAGGTAGGGCAGCAATACGCGTGTGCTGGGGATCGCTGGATGAATGTCGCAGTCTATGCCGCCGGTCACCGGATGGTCAGCGGCCGAACGATCCGCTGGGGAATGCGCCATGGGCGGTACTTCGCCTTCGGTTGCAACAATCGACGCTAGGGGATACGAGCGGCTATGTAAACGTTCAGCGGCTTTGATGGCTTCCTCAAGCCGTCCCGCTGGCCTCCCCTTGCTCATCAACAGGCCTCCGCTCGGCAACGAGCCGATAGCCTTGCGACGCTGTTTCATGGTCCATTGCCGGCTGATTGCGCGGAAAGCCAAGCTTGTGAGCCAAAGCCGACTGGATTGCTGGCCGCTTCGGCACCGTCACCGGCGACGAGAAGGAGTTCATTCCGCTACCAGAGGGACATTGATCGTCGCCATCTGCCCGAGGACCAACTCATGAAATCACATCGGAACGTCAGCGCCGTATCCCTGCTGACATCGCGTCGGCTGGGGCCGCTTTGCCTGACGCAGACCTGCGGGGCGTTCAACGATAATCTCGTCAAAAATGCAATGATCGTCCTGGCGATATTCAAGCTGGGCGCCGGTGGCGCCGGACTTGCCGCGCTGGCCGGTGCGCTGTTCATCGCACCCTACGCCTTGCTTTCCGCGACCGCGGGCCAATTGGCTGACCGTTACGACAAATCGCGCCTGATCCAGGCGACGAAGGCGGCCGAGGTGTTGCTGATGGGGGCAGCGACATACGCATTTCTGTCCAGCAGCGTGCCCGGCCTGCTTGCTGTCCTGTTTGGTCTCGGGGTGCAGGCGACAATGTTCGGGCCACTTAAATACGGCATTCTGCCCGACCATCTGCGCCAGGAAGAACTCGTCGCCGGTAACGGGCTAATCGAGGCATCGACCTTTCTCGCCATTCTTGCCGGGACTATTGCGGGGGGCGCCCTGGCCTTGCTGCAAGCGGGGCCGGCCATCGTCGGGGGCACCGGTCTCGGCGTGTCGTTGATCGGCCTGGCCGCCGCATTTGGCGTCCCAAAAGCGCCGGCGGCCGACAGTTTCCTGCGTATTGGTTGGAATATCCTGCGGGAAACCGTGTCGGTGACCCGTCAGGCGGCCACCAATCGTTCGGTCTGGCTGTCGATCCTGGGCCTGAGCTGGTTTTGGGCAATCGGCGCAACACTGCTCTCCGAATTCCCCTCGATTGCAAAGGACTCGCTGGGCGCGGACGGTTTCGTGGTAACCCTGCTGCTGACCATGTTCGCGGTCGGCATCGGCGTCGGATCGATGCTGTGCGCTCGGCTGTTGCACGGGGAGGTCAGCGCACGCCTCGTCCCGTTCGCCGCGTTCGGCATCACCCTGTTCACCTGGGACTTCGCGGCAGCCGTGCTAGGCGCCGGCAATCGGCACCTGATCACCGTCGCCACAATCCTGCAGTCGCCCATCGGCTGGCACATGCTAGCCGATCTGCTTCTGCTGGCAACCTGCGGCGGCCTGTATTCGGTACCGCTCTATGCCATCGTGCAAGAGCAGTCGCAGCCTTCCCATCGCGCCCGGACGATCGCTGCCAACAACATCATGAACGCTATCTTGATGGTGCTGGGGGCGGGCTTCGTCGCCGGCTTCTCGGCAGCCGGCGTGCAACCGCCCAGAGTTCTGCAGATCGCTGCGGCGGTGAATTTTGCCGTGGCACTGTGGATCGTTCGTCTGCTGCCGCAAACCGTCTTTCGGGCATTGTTCCGGTGGTATTTTCGCCTGTTTCACAAAACCCAGGTCGAAGGGCTGGAAAACATAGCCCGCGCGGGGGAACGCTCGATCCTGGTCATCAACCATCTGTCATTCCTGGACGGCTGCCTGGTGGCCGCCTTCGTGCCAGGGGATCTGGTGTTCGCGATCGACACGATGCACGCGCGGCGCTTCTGGTTCTTGAAATACATCCTGGATGTTTTTCCGGTCGATCCGGCCAGCCCGATGGCGATCCGGGCCATGGTGAAAACGGTGCGCGATGGCCGCCGCTTGGCGATTTTTCCCGAGGGGCGCATCACCCTGACCGGTGCATTGATGAAGATTTATGACGGTCCCGGGATGATCGCGGACAGGGCCGACGCCGCGATCATCCCGGTGCGCATCGACGGCTTGCAGTTTCACAAGACGTCGCGAATGCGCGGAAAGCTGCCGCTGCGCTGGTTTCCGGACCTGAATCTGAAGGTCCTGCCGCCAGTGCGCATCGACCTGCCCGTGACCTTGAAGGGCCGCGCCCGGCGCTCGGCGTTGGGGCGCATCATGCAGGATATCATGGTCAACGCAGCATTCCGCCCGGAGCGGCTGAACAACAGCCTGTGGGCTGCTCTGCTGCAAGCGACAAGAAACTACGACAAGGGCCTACCGGTCATCGCCGATATCGTTCCAAACGAAACTGGTGGCACCACGATCAACCAACTGACTTACCGTAGGGTGATCCTCGGCAGCGTCGTGCTCGGGCAAAAGCTCGTGGCGTTCACCGATCCAGGTGAGCATGTCGGCGTTATGCTGCCGAATGCCGCCGGCACCCTGGTGACCTTCTTCGCGTTGCAGTCGCAGGCGCGGCTGCCAGCGATGATGAACTTTACCACCGGCCCCGAGGCCATGCTGTCCTGCTGCACCGCCGCCGGGATCCGTACCATCCTGACCTCGCGCCGTGCCGTCCAGAAGGGCAAGCTCGATCGGCTCGTGGAGGCTGTCAGCGTAACAATTCGCTTTGTCTACCTGGAAGATGTGCGCGCTTCGGTCGGCTTGCGCGACAAGCTGCGCGGCATGTTGGTCGCGCGCCGGGCAGGCCGGCTGCCCGGCGCCCGGGCGAACCCGGGTTCGGCCGCTTTGGTGCTGTTCACATCAGGATCCGAGGGAACACCGAAAGGCGTCGTGCACAGCCACCGAGCGTTGTTGGCTAATTGTGCTCAGTTGCGCGCTATCGTGGACTTCAATTCTACGGACAAGGTGTTCAACGCGCTGCCGATGTTTCATGCGTTCGGCATGACCGCGACGCTGCTCCCGTTGTTCCACGGCATCCGCACGTTCCTGTATCCGTCACCGCTGCACTACAAGATCGTGCCCGAAATGGTCTATGCTGAACAATCCACCATCATGTTCGGCACCGACACGTTCTTGAGTGGTTACGCCCGCAAGGGCAACGCCCTGGACTTCCAGTCCCTGCGCTACATCTTCGCGGGCGCCGAGAAAGTGCGGCCGGAAACCCGCGCCGCCTATATGAACCATTTCAAGAAGCCCATCTTCGAGGGTTACGGCGCGACAGAAACCGCCCCTGTGCTGGCCCTGAACACCTGGGCGAATGCCAAGGAGGGTTCAGTCGGCAGACTGCTGCCGGGTATCGAGGCGCGGTTGGAGCCGGTTCCCGGCATCGACGAAGGCGGCCGGCTTCTGGTGCATGGCCCAAACGTGATGCTGGGGTATCTGCGGGCAGAATCGCCTCAGGTTCTGGAACCGCCGTTGGACGGATGGTACGATACCGGCGACATCGTCACGATCGACCAGAACGGCTTCGTCACGATCGTCGGGCGGGTCAAACGTTTCGCCAAGATCGGCGGAGAGATGGTGTCGCTCGCGGCTGCCGAGGCGCTGGCAAACGCGATTTGGACGGATGAGGTCCATGCGGTGCTGGCCATCCCGGATGCGCGAAAAGGCGAAAAGCTGCTGCTGGTGACGACGCAGCGGGATGCGGAACCCAGGGCGCTGTTGGCAGCGGCAAGGGAACGTGGTCTGGCGGAGATCGCAGTACCGCGCGATGTAATGGTGGTGGATAAGGTTCCGATGCTGGCCGCCGGCAAGATTGACTATCCGGCTGCGCAACGTCTGGCGGAGACGCAGGCAGAACGGTCCGAAGTACCTGCGTGACGTGCTGTGTGGGCCACCTGTGCATCGACAGGTGGCAGAACAGCCCAGACACAAACCGCCCTAAACGCCAATCGCCGCCTTCACCTTCGGCGCCAGGAACGGCATATCCCGTAATCTGACCCCCACCGCATCCCGCACCGCATTGCCAATCGCCGCTGCTGTCGGTCCCTGCCCGGCCTCGCCAGTGCCGAGGAAAGGCTGGCCAGGGCGCGGCATGACATGCACGCTGATCGACTCCGGCGCCGCCGGAAACCGCAGGATCGGATACCCGCTCCAATCCGTGCTGAGGATGCGTTTGTTGTCGAAGTGTACGCTTTCGTACAACGTCCAGCTCGCCGCCTGCACGATCGCACCTTCAATTTGGTTGCGGATGCCGTCAGGATTGATCTCCTGCCCGCTGTCCACCGCGGCGACAACTCGGCCCAGACGGATCTGCCCGGTCTCGTGCTCCACACGCAGCGTCAGCGCGATCGCGCAGTACGCACCGAGGTTCTTGTAGCGAGCGAATGCGAAGCCCCTTCCCTCGCCCCGCCGCGATGCGCTCCAGCTAAACTTGTCAGCCGCCAGAGCGATCACCGCTTGCGCGCGTTCGTCCTGCAGATGCCGCAGGCGGAATTCAACCGGGTCGGCACCGGCGGCCTGCGCCAGTTCATCCATGAAACTTTCAATGGCGAACACATTCAGATATGCGCCCAGAGATCGCAGCGCGGATACCCGCAGCGGCATCTGCGGAATGAAATGCGACACCACGCGCGCATTCGGAAACGTATAGATCGGATTGCTGTTGCGATCGCCGCCCCCCTCCGGCATCGGGATCGGTGCCGGCGGAGGCACCGGCATTGGCACCGGCAGCGCGGCGTTCTGCAGCATCAGGCCGCCGACGGTGGGGCGGCGGTTATGCGTGTTGCTCCAGACTGCATAATCCCAGTCAACAACCCGCCCGTCCGCGTCGATCGCCCCCTCGACCTCAGCGATCATCGCGGCGCCGTATGGCTCGTTGGTGTGTTCCTGCTCGCGCATCCACTGCACCCGGACCGCACGCCCCGGAACAGACCGCGCAAGCAACGCGGCATCACCGGCGACATCGTCGGCACCGTTATGACCATAACATCCCGAGCCCTCGACGTGGATGCAATGAACCTGATCAGTCTGCATCCGCAGCAGGCCCGATAGCGCGGCACGCAACGGAAATACCCCCTGCGTGTGCGTCCAGACCGTCATCTTCCCGTCGACCAGCTGTGCCACCGCGCAAGACGGCCCGATCGCGCCATGCATGATGTAGCGACGCGTGTATCGTGCCTTAAGCCGCTTCACCGCTGGCCCAGCCGGCGCCGTCCAGGTCAAGACCGGAATATCCCTGGCAGGCAGCGCACGGATCGTGTCCAGCACGGTCGCCTCATCCGGCAGCCTGGCGGTTTCCTGCCACTTGGCGGCGGCCGACAACGCGCGCATCGCCTTGATCGCCTGCCACTCCTTGGCGGCTATGACACCAAGGTAGCTGCCCTCGCGCACCACCTTGACGACGCCTAGCATCCGTTCGATCGGACCCGTATCGAATTCGCGCAGCCTGGCGCCCACGCTTGGTTGCCTTATGGCTCGACCGTGCAGCATCCCCGGCAAGCGGATGTCCTGCACATAGGCGGCGCCACCGGTCAATTTGGCCGGGATGTCGACCCGAGGCATCGAGGTGCCCATCACTCGATACGTGGCCGGATTTTTCAGCGGACCCGCGGGCGCAGCCTGCACATGCAGATTAAGCTTCGCCGCCAGCCTGCCGTATTCCAGGCTGCGCCCGTCCGCCGAACGCACCGACCCGGCCACGGTCGAAAGGGTGTCCACGCCAACACCGTAATCAGCGGCGGCCGCCTCACAGAGCAACCCGTGCACCTGCGCGGCGGCATTCAGGATCGCGGTGCCGCTGTCCTGCATGGAATGGCTGCCAGCGGTAAATCCCTCATTCGCCGTCCGCGCCGTATCAGCCGTGACTAGCTCGATCTGCCCCGGCGATAGATCCAGCTGCTCCGCTGCGACTTGCAGCAACGCCGTCTTCAGACCCTGACCTAACTCCGCCTTGCCAGTGAACACCGTCACCCGCCCGTCGGGTGCCACACGGATCCAGGCATCCAGCAACGGCGTTTTCTTCAAGCTGCCGGGCCGAGGCGGCTCTGCCGCACGCAGCGAAAATGCGACAACCAAGCCGCCCCCTGCCGCCAACAGGGTTCGGCGTGGCAGAACCGCCTTCATGGCTTCACCACCCGGGCCGAACCCATTGCCACGGCGGCGCGGCGTACCGCGGCCAGAATGCGCATATGAACACCGCAACGACACAAATTCACCGCCATGGTTTCGCGGATCTCGTGCTCGGAAGGATGCGGATTGTGCTCCAGCAGCGCCTGCGCGCGCATGATCATGCCGGCGATGCAATAGCCGCATTGCGCCGCCTGCTCATCGAGGAATGCGTGTTGCACCGCGTTCATGCCAAGCCCCTCGACGGTGCGCACGTTGCGCCCGGCCGCCACGACAAGCGGCGTCAGGCAAGAGAATACCGCCTGCCCGTCCACCATGACCGTGCACGCGCCGCACTGCCCCAGCCCGCAGCCAAATTTGGCACCGTTCAGCCCAAGGTCGTCGCGCAGCACATACAGCAGCGGCGTATCCGGTTCCGCTTCGACGTCCTGGGTGTGCCCGTTCACAATCAGCCGGATCATGATCCCCTCCGCGCCTTGGCCACCGCGGCCGGAAGATCGCTCCAGGCCGGTTTGTCGCTGTAGGCCGCCCGCAGATAGCGAGCGAGGTCTGCCACCTGCGGATCCGTCAGCGCTGCTGCGAACGCTGGCATATAAGGTGCGGATTTGCCTTCCCGCCACGGGATGCCCTGTAAGATCGTCTGGATCGCACCCTGCGGCGTTGGCGCGTTCACCGTCGTGCTGAGCGTAAGCGATGGCGCGCCGTCCTGTGTCATCGGTGCATCCGCGCCATGGCAGCCGCCGCACGCACCGACAAAAATCGCCTGCGCCTTCGGATCGCCACCATGCCGTGCGATCACCGGCTCGGATGTCGCCACAGCTTCGGGCGGCGGCTTCGGCATCAGCGAGGCAACATAAACCGCCATCGCACGAATATCCGACTCAGGCACACTGGCGAGTTCTTCTGTCACCCCAGTCATCGGACCCGCCGCGGCGCCATGGTGCGCATCAAAGCCGGTGCGGAGGTAGGTCGCTAAATCCGCTTCGGTCCATGGTTGCCGAGCCGGGGAAGCCGCCTGTAGAGGCGGGGCATACCAGTTTTCTGCCTGCCCACCGGACAGGGTCTTCCCGCTCTTTTCGGCACCAAGAAAATTGTGTGGAGTATGACAGGCACCACAGTGGCCGATTGCCTCGACCAGATAAGCGCCCTGGTTCCAGGTGGCATCATGCGCCGGATCCGGATGCCACTCACCTGGACTGAGGTACAACGCGTTCCAGCCGGCGAGCAGGACGCGGTTGTCCAGCGGGAACGGCAGGTCGTTAGTTGGCGTGCTTGCGTGGATCGGTGCCCTAGTCATCAGAAAGGCATACATCGCAGCGATATCTTCATCGCTCGCTCGGGTGAAGTGCGGATAGGGCAGCACAGGATACAGGTGATGACCGGAGCGGTCGATGCCATAACGCATCGTGCGCCGAAATGCTGCCTCCGGCCATCGGCCGATTCCAGTGGCGGGGTCTGGGGTGATATTGGTCGCATAGACCGTGCCAAACGGCGTCGGCACGCCGCGTCCGCCGGCATACGGGCGACCGCCGTCGGCGGTGTGGCAGACCGCGCAGTCACCAACCGCTGCGAGGACCGCTCCTCGCTTGATCTGTTCGGCGGGGAAGGCAGGATGCGATGAGATCGGGGCGATGGCGGGATGCCAAATCGTTGCGCATCCGCCGGCAATCAGCAGAACCGCGAGGGCTGCGGCGATCCGTCCCTTGGCCACAGACTCCCCCCTACTCCAAGCCGGTCAATGCGCACTGTGCCGCAAGCGTCTCTGGCGTGGCCTCTGAAGCCTGTGTTGGGTCAGCCACGATGCGGTTCTCCCGAGCGTCAGTAGTGGTAGCAACGACAGCGGGTCAATGGTGCGCCGGTATTGACCAGGTCCAGAGTGCCATGGCCACTGCGTGTTCTGGCCGAGGAAGACAAGACAATGAGCGATCCATATGCCCGTTATACCCGCCTGCGCTTCGACCGCCCGCATCCCAAGGTGCTGCGCGTCACCATGGACAACGGCAGAATGAACACCGCCGATGATGCGATGCATGGAGAACTCGCGGACATCTGGCGTGACATCGACCGTGATCCGACAGTCAATGCGGTGGTGATCACTGGTGCGGGGAAAGTATTCTCGGCCGGCGGTGATTTCGCCATGATCCAGCAGAACATCGACGATTTCACTGCGCGAACCCGCCAGTGGAAAGAGGCGCGGGAAATTGTTTACAACCTGATCAACTGCTCCAAGCCCGTGGTCAGCGCGATGCGCGGCGTCGCCGTCGGCGCGGGCCTGGTGTGCGGCATGTTGGCGGACGTTTCGATCGCGACGAAAGACTGCCGCATCATCGATGGGCATACCCGGCTTGGCGTCGCGGCGGGCGATCATGCCGCGATCATCTGGCCATTGCTCTGCGGGCTGGCGAAGGCGAAGTATTATCTGCTGTTGTGCGAACAGGTGCTGGGCGCGGAGGCGGAGCGCATCGGGCTGATCAGCCTCGCGGTGGAGGAAACCGAGCTTGACGCCAAGGCGGTCGAGATCGCGACCCGGCTGGCAGAGGGCGCCCAGAGTGCCATCCGTTTCACCAAATATGCGCTGAACAACTGGCTGCGTCAGGCTGGACCGACATTCGATACATCCCTGGCGCTGGAATTTCTTGGCTTCACCGGACCAGAGGTGAAAGAAGGTCTCGCGTCGCACGAGGAAAAGCGCAAGCCGCTCTTTCCGCCGCATTCGGCGATGTGAGAGACAACAGTTCTTGCCTGAGGCGCAACGGCAAAGCCATCGCGTCCCCGCGTCCAATGCTCAGCAAGTACCTTGACAAAGCAGGACGGTTACACGCCCAGGCCGCGCGCCTTCACCATGCGCAACGGATTGTAGCTGATGACCACCGACCCTTCCTGGTTCTTGACACGATTGAACGTGCGCACCAGACCGCGGTTCGGCCGGCTGGCGCTGCGGCGGCTCTCAACGACTTCGCATTCCACATGGATTGTGTCGCCAGCAAAGGTCGGATTGGCAACCTTCAATTCCATGTTCAAGAACGCAAGACCGGTGTGCTGCATGGTCGCGTGCACCAACAATCCTTCCGCGAAGGCGTAAACCATCGCCCCCGGGACGACGCGCCGTGTGATATCACTTTCGGTTCTTAGAAACTCGGTGTTGGAGAACAGCACCTCTGTCATGCCGGTCACGCCGATGAAGTTGACCAGGTCAGCCTCGGTCAACGTGCGGCCGATGGTGCGAAACTTCCGCCCCATCGGCAGGTCCTCGAAGTAGAGACCCAGGCCCAGGACTTCGTGCCCGTCGATTTCGGTCATTGCGTTTCCTTCGAGTTTCGTTGCGGGCCAGCCTAAGACATCGTCAGGCCGCCCGAGACGCTGATGGTCTGGCCGGTGATAAAGGCCGCATCGTCGGACAGCAGGAAAGCGATGGTCCCAGGATAATCCTCAGGCTGACCAATGCGCTTCAGCGGCACGGCGCGCGCCATCGCCTCGCCAACCTTGGCGCCATCGGAGGAGGCCGCCTTGAACTCATCGAACAGCTTCGTGTCGGTCGGGCCGGGGCATAGCACGTTCAGCGTGACCCCTTTGCGAGCAACCTCGCGGGCCATGGTCTTTGTAAACGCGATGATGCCGCCTTTGCAGGCTGAGTAGACGGCTTCGCCCGACGATCCCACGCGCCCAGCATCAGAGGATACGTTCACGACACGTCCAAAGCCGCGCTCGACCATGCCCGGCAACACGATGTGGTGCAGATGTAAAGGTCCATACAGGTTGATGCCGATGATACGGTGCCAAAGTGCCGTGTCGGTATCGAGGAAGTTGCGGAACGCCTCCCAGCCGGCGACGTTGGCGAGGAAGTCGACCGGCCCGACCTCACGTTCAAACCGCCTGACCGAAGCTTCCACATTCGATCGGTCGGTGATGTCGGTTCGTGCGAACCACGCGCTGCCCGGGCAGCGCGCCATGGTTGCCGCCGCGCCGGCTTCGTCGATGTCCAGGATACCGACCCGGCATCCCTCCTCTGCCAGCCGGACCGCCGTCGCCTGGCCGATCCCGCTCGCGCCGCCGGTCAGCAACACGGTCCGACCTGAAAGTCCTCTCATCGACATCCCCCGCCCTCACGGGTCCGGGTATCGCACGACCGCTCACCCGCTCCCACCCCGCTGCGACATGCGCGGCGGCAAACGGGCCATGTCCTTCAGCCGGTCAAGCACGACGGAGGAGCGCACACCGGCGACCGTCTCGTGCGGCAACAGCACGTCGTTCACCAGCCACGAGAGATCCTGCAGATCCGCCGTGGCACACCGGCGCGGGTTGCGGCAAAGTAGTCGATTACGATCGGCTTATTTTGCCGCGCGATATGGCAAGCGCGAGGAGGGAAACGTCCGATGAACGACATCGCCGCGACAACGATCGTGACCGCTGGCTATCAGTCCGGCTTCGGCAACGGCTTTGAAACCGAGGCGCTTCCCGGCGCCCTGCCGGTCGGCCGCAACTCCCCACAACGCTGCGCCTACGGCCTGTACGCGGAGCAGATCAGCGGTTCCCCGTTTACCGCGCCGCGGGCCGGCAATAAGCGAAGTTGGCTGTATCGCATCCGCCCGACCGTGGCGCACTGGGGCAGCTTCCGCCCCGCTGATGGCGGGCTGTGGCGGACAGCGCCCTGCGCTGAAATCCAGATCCCGCCCGCGCCGATGCGCTGGGATCCGATCCCCATGCCGGACAAGGACCAGACGTTTCTGCAGGGCATACAGACGATCACCACGGCGGGGGATGCCGGATCGCACCTCGGCATGGCGACGCATGTCTATCTGGCGACCCGTTCGATGCTGGACGAGTATTTCTACAACGCCGACGGTGAGTTGCTCTTCGTGCCGCAACAGGGCGCGCTGCGGCTGCGTACGGAATTCGGCGCCATCGATATCGCCTCAGGTGAAGTCGCCGTCATTCCCCGCGGGGTTAAGTTCAGCGTCGAACTGCTTGCCGGACCCGCTCGCGGCTATCTGTGCGAGAACTATGGGGGCGCCTTCACTCTTCCGGAACGTGGTCCGATCGGTGCGAATTGCCTCGCGAACCCGCGCGACTTCCTGACCCCGGTTGCAGCTTACGAAGATCGCGACGCGCCGTCGCGCCTGGTGGTGAAATGGGGCGGCGCGATGTGGGAGACTGAGATCGATCACTCACCTCTGGACGTCGTCGGATGGCATGGCAACTACGCCCCATACAAATACGATCTGCGCCGGTTTTCGCCTGTCGGTCCGGTGCGGTTCGACCACGCCGACCCCAGCATCTTCACCACACTGACCGCGCCAAGCGAAACACCCGGTACCGCCAATATCGATTTTGTTATCTTTCCGGAACGCTGGCTGGTGGCGGAAAACACCTTCCGTCCACCCTGGTACCACATGAACATCATGAGCGAGTTCATGGGCCTGATTTTCGGTGTCTACGATGCCAAGATCGGCGGCGGGTTCGTCCCCGGCGGATTTTCCCTCCACAACACCATGCTGCCGCACGGTCCCGATCGCGGCGCCTTCGAAGGCGCCAGCAGCGCGGTTCTGAAGCCCCATAAACTGGAGGGCACTCTGGCGTTCATGTTCGAGAGCCGGTTCCGACAGAACGTCACCGCCTACGCCGCCGGCATCGCTCAGCGGCAAGTCGATTACGGCGGCTACGGCAAGGCGTTGCTAAAGCGCTTCGACCCAAGCCGTCCGTGATTGCCTCGAAGCAGACATGGCAACGATAATGCTGGCCAGGACGATGAGACGCCGTATCGTCGACTGAATCTAACAACGACGTTGCGAAACGCCGGCTGAGACAAAACGGGGGAACAATCAGAAATGGACAGAAGACAGCCTGGCCGCCGCGCCGTCCTGGGCGGCACGGCAAGCGCCGTTGCTACGACGGTATCCAAGGCCGCGTCAGCGGCGGCCGGCCCAGTCCGCATCGCGGTCCTGACGGACGAAAACGGGCCCTACGCAGATAGCGGCGGCGCCGGCAACATCACCACCGCCCGCATGGCGGCACAGGATTTCGGCGGCACCGTGCTCGGCCGTAAGATCGAGATCCTGCATGCGGACACGCAGAACAAGCCCGATGTCGCCAGTTCCATCGCTCGCGCCTGGTATGATTCCGGTGTTGACGCGATCATCGACCTGCCCGTCACGCCCGTTGCCGCTGCCGTCCAGCAGGTCGCGAAGGAAAAAGTCAGGACCGTCATGATCACCGCTTCGGCGATCAGCGAGTTTACATCGAAGTATTGCGCGCCAATCAGCAGCCATTGAGCGGACGACACGCATGCGCTGACCACCGGTGTGGCCAAGCTGATGACCAACCCGACCCGGCGTACCTGGTTCTTCATCACCGTGAACTTCAGCTTCGGCGAGGCACTGGAAGCGCGGCGATCAGGTCAACCTGATCAAGCAGACGGCCGAGTTCGGCCTGCGCAAGAATGGTGTCAGGCTGGCTGGCTATCTGGTCTATATCACCGACATCCACGCCCTGGGACTGGACGTCGCGCAGGGACTGAGCTTTCCTGCCAGCTTCTACTGGGATCAGAACGACGAAAGCCGGCGCTTCTCCAAGCGCTTCGAAGCGGAACGCAACGCCGTCCCGACCAAGAACCAGGCTGTCAACTATACCAGTACGTTGCACTTCCTGAAGGCGATGGCGCAGGCGGGAACCGATGATGCGCTTGCCGTCAACAGGGCGATGCGGACAATGCCGGTTGATTACTTTGGACGCCCGGCGAAGCTGCGCGCCGACGGACGCCTGCTGTACGACGTGACATTGTATCGTGTGAAAAAGCCAAATGAGAGCCATGCTCCGTGGGACTACTATACGGCGGTCGGCACATTGCCGGCTTCCGAGGCGTTCCTGCCGATGAACCCTGCCTGCGCCTGACATGTCGGCCAATCCGGTGACTATCGATGTCGACGGCGCGCGCACAGTGTCCGGCCTTCTGCAAATCCCCAGCAATGCGTTCGCCTGTTACGTCCTGGCCCATGGGGCCGGCGCCGGAATGAATCACCGGTTCATGACCGCCGTTGCTGACGGTTTGTGCGATCGTGGGGTCGCCACGCTGCGGTTCCAGTTCCCGGCGATGGAGAGCGGTTTGAAGCGACCGGACCGGCCGGCACTGGCGCAGGCCACGGTCCGTTCGGCGGTCAACACGGCGCTTCGGTTGGCGCCCGGCATGCCGCTGTTCGCGGGCGGCAAGTCGTTTGGGTCCCGCATGACCTCGCAGGCGCAGGCGCAGGCGCCGCTGCCAAACGTCCGCGGCCTCTTGTTCCTCGGCTTCCCGCTGCATCCGGCAAACAAGCCAGGCAACGAACGGGCGCAACATCTTGCCAAGGTGCGGATCCCGATGCTCTTCATTCAAGCCGCCCGCGACCTCCTGGCGGAAACCGGGCTGCTGGTTCCCGTGATCGACGCAATGGGATCGCACGCGGCGCTGCACCTGATCGAGCACGCCGATCATTCGTTTCACGTCCCGGCGCGCTCCGGCACGACAGACCAGCACGTCCTCGCCCAGGCCCTGGACGCCTCCGTCCGCTGGATACAAATGATCCTGCGCCGGTCGACGCAATCCGACGCCTGATGCGCGCAGGATCGGTGTAGCGGCTGCACGCAAAACCCATAACAGGCCAGGCCGCCGACCATTGACCGAAAGCTCAATCGCTCGACGACCTGCTATGAGCTGACAGGCGGCTCGTAAGGCGCGATCTGATCCAGGCTGTTGTAGCGGCGGCGTGAAGCCGCAATCTGTCATTCATGCTGTCCGTCATGCAGGCTTGCCTCTCGCTGTTCGCGCTGCTGTACCTCTTGCCGCTGGCTGTCGCCGGCTTGCTCTATTTCGCCGGCGGAAGCGGCGCCGGTTGGCGCACCGCCGACCGCTCCAGCATCGGGATGCTGCCGCCGCCGGCACCGCACTCGGCAGCTCTGCTGCGCATTTTCTCGGCGAAGACCGTCCGCTGGCGCGGCATCCTGGCGTCGCATAGCTGGATCGTCTTCAAGCTGGAAGGAGCGCCGTCCTACACCCGCTACGACTACACGGCCTGGGGCGAACTGCCGATCCGGCTCAACGGCTTCGAGCCGGATGGACGCTGGTTCGGTCACATGCCGCAAGTCGTGTTCGCAGCGGACGGCGATCGCGCCGCCGCGCTGTTGCCGAAAATACAGCTGGCGATCGCGCGCTACGCCTGGCGCAATGCAGGCGATTACCGAGCCTGGCCCGGCCCGAACTCCAACACGTTTGTTGCGGCCATCATGGATGCGGTGCCGGAAATCCACGCCTCCCTGCCGCCAACAGCGATCGGCAAGGACTATCCCTACGACGGAAAATGGCTGCGCACCACATCATCGGGCACTGGCCTGCGACTGACCTTCGGCGGATACACCGGATTGACGCTGGGCTGGGTAGAGGGCGTCGAGGTCAGCATTCTGGGTGCGGTTGCCGGTCTCGACATCCGCCGCCCGGCCATCAAGATACCCGGGTTCGGCCGGTTCGGTTACCCCCAAGGCTAACGCATGCGATCATCCGAGGTCTCGCCGGATGTGCCCAATCGATCCGCCTCAGGATCGATGAGTCACCCTGCGGCTTCCCCAACCGGTTCCCTGGGTAAGCCCTGATCGGCGCGATCCTGGTCGATCTCGGCACCGAACAGCACCGCTTTGTCGCCTGGATTTTGCGCCATCTCCGCCACGGCGAACTCAACCGCGGTGACGATGTGGGCGAGATTGACCGTCGCCACCGATGCACCTTGAACCGGCGATCCAAGAAAGTGCTTTGACCGCCACGCCAGATCGATGCCGTTGGGAACGCCGGCGTCGTCGAGCAGGACGTCGAGCAGAACTATCCCCTCCGAGGATTGATGAACCGCCGCGATCGATGTCAGTCGCAGAACATCGCCGGTCGTCAGCAGAAGCCCAAACGTTCCGCGAAGACCGACCATTCGCCGTCCCAGCCACGCTGGAAGCAGCGCCGCCACCGTCTCAGGATCCGTGATCCGCGTCCATGTCACCATCGGTTCCTCCTGGGTTAATTGTCCGCCATCATCGATATCGCGGCGACAGAATTTGGCAAACCCGCTGCGTATCAAAACACCCTGACGCGCCACCCACGCCGCCGCAGGGCCGGCGACAACACGGACGACGATGGCCCCTGAACTGCGCCGGAGCCATTGTCCTCCCCCCGAAGTTCGTCGCATCGTGCGACGGACGCAGGGGATAGGCAGGCCAGCGAAACAAAGAGCTCGTGTCCTGGATCACGGGTTCGCACGCCAAAGCGAACTTCTGATCCAGGAAACGAAACCGCGATCGCCTGAGGTTGAACCAACTTCGGACGTGAATCGCCCTCTCAAACAACGGGATTGAGAGCATGACCGCTTCAACCTGAAGCCATCACGCTCTAAGTGTTTTCCCCGATGAAGCTGGTGTAGGTTTTCACCAGTTCAGGTACCGCTGTCTCATGGAACCGCTGTCCCTTCTCGGGGCTCGCAAGCCCAGGATTTGAACCGATGCGGCCATCTGGAAAACGTCGGCGATAATCCGCGGGTCCATGGAACCTGCCGGACGGCGCGCGCGGCGGGTCGAGCGTTGCATCCTTGATCGTGTTCGGTAAGACGTATTGGGTAAGAGCGACCTCGCTTGCCGTCGCGTGGCTGCCCTCGTCGTCGCCAAACACCTCCTTGGCCAACTCGTGCATCGCTCGGCCGTCCCACCAGTTGGCGAGACGGCACCGCAATTCATTGTTCCGCGGCGCGCTCAAAGCGCCCTCGAATTCGGCGTAGATTTCCGCAAACGCGGCTTGAACCGTGGCGATGTTGCCGCCATGCCCGTTGATGAACAGAAACCGGCGAAAGCCGTGCCGAGCGAGAGACAGCACATAGTCGTGCATGATGGCGATCAACGTGGAAGGCCGCACCGTCATCGAACCGGCGAAGCCCATGTGATGCACCGCGATGCCAACGCCGATCGTGGGACCGACCATGGCGTTGGCTGCCTCCCCAACCGCCCGCGCGATCACTTCGGCGCAGATCGCGTCAGTCCCGATCAAGCCGTTTGGTCCGTGTTGTTCGGTCGATCCGATAGGCAGGATTATTCCTTTGGACTGGGCAAGATAGGCTTCGACCTCCTGCCAGGTCTGATGCTGAAGTAGCATGTCCTGCGATCTCCTTGGGCGTCCGTACGGACGTTCCAGACACCCTTTTAGCGCGCTCCGCCACCCGGCGTCGATCCGTTGATTACACCTGGCTGGCCGGATCTGGCACGCGGGACCGTCATCCAGACGCCTGCGCCGGTCCTGAAGACGCCCAGCAACGGTACCCAAATGCGACGTCACGCGACCAGCCTGAAGATCCATGAACGACGCTTGCAATGAGAACATATAGCGAACATGATGGACGTCATGATAGCGCCCTACCAAACAGTCTGCGCCTGCGGTCGGACCATCCCTCGTCCCTGGCCGCCTTGCACAGAGGAGATCCTCTGTGACCGCTGCGCGACAGCCTCGCACTTCGACTCCCAGCAGCCACAGCTTCCGCTACGTCGCCAGCTGATCAATCAGGACGTCCAGCCACGGCGCCAGCCGTCTGCCACCGACCGCTCGGCACGATCTGCCTGAAGCAACAGCCCGTCGCGGTCGGGACCAGGCAAGCGAAGGGAGGTCGGAACTTCTCGCCCGGCGCAACCGACCGATCCAACGTCGTGCAACCCCACGCGTCTACTAGTGTGATGTCGGAACGAGAACCCGATCTCAACGATCGCCGCGTTTGTTGACCCGCGGCGTCCTGCCGCCGTCGCGATCGGAGCCCTCACCCAGCGTTTCATCAACCGCCTCCGGGCCCCCCCGCTCCTCACTTTCCGGACCGATGCTGCGACGCGAACGCCGGCCTTCGCGCTTGACATCGCGTTCGGTTTGGCTGGACGGAGTCTCGTTCGGAATATCATCCGCAGGGCACATGCAGCATGAACACCGCACGCTGGCGGCGGTTGCACACCTGACTTATCGCAGCGCGGCGCTAAAGAGACACCTGAGCGCCGGCAAGTGAAATGGCACGATCCGGCAGGGTTTTGGTTACCCAACCAGGTCCCGCCACTCGGCCTCAGTCATCGTCCGGACCCCAAGCTCCACCGCCTTACGGGCCTTTGATCCGGCATCGCCGCCGATCACAACCAAATCGGTCTTCTTCGAAACCGAGTCGGTCACCTTCGCACCTAAGGCCTCAGCCCGCGCTTTCGCCTCCGGACGGGTCATGGTCTCCAGGCTACCGGTGAAAACCACTGTCTGGCCGACAATCGGACTGCCGCCGGCATCAGCGCTGACCCCATCCTCGATCGTCAGACCAACCGCGAGTTCGTCGAGCGCTGTGATATTCCGTGCTTCCCCGAAGAAGTCTGTCAGTTCCTCGGCGATGGAGGGGCCAATGCCACTTATGTTGCCCAGTTCCAGCCGCTCATCGGATCCAATCGTCGTCGCCGCCAGCATCTGGTTCCGCCAATTCGTGAAACTGCCGTAATGCCGCGCCAGCAACTTGGCATTCGTTGAGCCGATCCGCCTGATGCCCAGGGCGAAAATGAAACGATCTAACGGCACATTCCGCCGTGCGGCGATGGCTCGGGACAGGTTGCGCGCTGACAGCTTGCCCCAGCCCTCCCGCTTGCCGATGTCCGTCTCGCGCTCTGGCAGCTTGAACAGGTCGGCTGGGCCGTGCAACCAGCCTTCGTTGTAGAATTCCTGGATGGTTTTCTCGCCAAGCCCGTCAATATCGAAGGCCGCGCGGGAAACGAAATGGATCAGCCGCTCTACGCGTTGTGCTGGACAGATCAAGCCGCCGGTGCAGCGGCGGACCACTTCGCCAAGGGGACGCACCGCATTGCTGCCGCAGGCAGGACATGTCTCCGGAAAAACATAGGCGACCGCGTCCGCCGGGCGCCGATCCGTCCTGACAGAAACGATCTGCGGGATAACATCGCCGGCGCGCTGCAGCACCACGGTGTCGCCAATCCGGATGTCCTTGCGGGCAATTTCGTCTTCGTTATGCAACGTTGCCCTTGCGACCAGGACACCCCCGACGTTGACCGGTTCAAGCTCCGCCACCGGGGTCAGAGCACCGGTGCGGCCAACCTGGATGCGGATTTCCCGCAAAACGGTCGTTGCCTGTTCGGCCGGAAACTTCCAGGCGGTCGCCCAGCGCGGCGCGCGCCCGACGAAGCCGAGACGCCGCTGCAAACCCAGATCATCGATCTTGTAGACGACACCGTCGATGTCATAGCCAAGCCCGGACCGGGCCAGCCCGATCTCTTGTTGAAACGCCTCCGCCTCGGTCTCGTCGCGCAACCGCCGGGACAGCGGATTGACGTCAAAGCCCCAGGCTTTCAGCCGCTCCAGATATTCCCAATGCGTCGCCGCGACCGGCTCGCTGCTCTCCCCCTGGGCGTAGGCGAACAGCGACAGCGGCCGAGCGGCGGTGATCCGAACATCCAACTGCCGCAGACTGCCGGCGGCGGCGTTGCGCGGATTGGCGAAGACCCTAGCACCCGCCTCGGCCTGCGACTGGTTCAGCGCGAGGAAATCCGCCTTGGTCATGAACACCTCGCCGCGGACTTCAATCACAGCGGGAGCAGCACCGGCGAGCTCATCGGGCACCGACTTCATCGTGCGGAGGTTGGCGGTGACATCCTCGCCTTCGGTGCCGTCGCCGCGTGTGGCCCCGCGAACGAAACGACCGCGCTGATAGGTCAGGTTGATCGACAGCCCGTCAATCTTTGGTTCGGCGACCAACACCAACGGCTCCGAACGGCCAAGAAATCGCTTGGCGCGAGCGCAGAACTCGGTGAACTCGGCGCCGTCAAACGCATTGTCCAGCGACAGCATCGGCACCCGGTGACGCAGCTTGGAAAAGCCGCTCTCTGGTGCGCCACCGACGCGGGAAGACGGTGAATCCGCGCGGATCAGCGCAGGGAAACGCGCCTCGATGGCAGCGTTCTGGCGGCGTAACGCATCGTAGTCGGCATCGGAAATCTCGGGGGCATCCCGCGAGTGGTAGGCGGCATCGTGATGAGCGATTTCCGTGGCAAGCCGCTCAAGCTCCGCGGCCGCATCCACATCGGTAAGGGCTTCAACAGGCTTCGTGGAGCTCGGTTCTGCCATCACCCGATCATCCGATGGCCGACCTTCAGCCCGTCCTCTGTAAAGATCCGGATCATCAGGACGATAACCTCATCCAGGATTTCCCAGGCCATGACAGGGTCCGAACGCTGAAGTCCGGGCTCAAACCAGCAGCCCCTGCGGCGGCCTCTGTCCACGCAGCAAATCGTCGGCGGCAGCCCGGGCGGCATCCGAAACGGTCTCTCCAGCCAGCATCCGCGCGATTTCCTCACGCCGGGCCGCGGGAGCCAAATGATCCACTGTCGTCGCGGTGCGGTTCCGGACGACGGCCTTGGCGACACGCAGATGCGCCGAACCGCGCGCCGCCACCTGCGGACTGTGTGTCACCACCAGCACCTGAAGCGCTTCGGCCACCCGCGCCAGGCGTTCCCCGACCGCCGCCGCCGTCGCGCCGCCGATGCCGGAGTCCACCTCGTCGAACACCAGGGTCGGTACGGCGGAACCCGCGGACAGCACCACCTTCATCGCCAGCATCAGGCGGGATAACTCGCCGCCCGAGGCGACCCGCGCCAGCGGTCCCGGCTCCTGCCCCGGATTAGTGGCGATCAGAAAGCGCACCTGGTCCATTCCGGCCGGTCCCCAGGACGGCTCCGGCAGCAAGTTGACGGCCGCGAGAAAACGCGCCTTGTCCAGACGCAACGGCGGCAATTCCTTCGCCACCGCTTTCTGCAACTTTCCGGCCGCGGCATTGCGCGCGGCGGACAGCGCCATGGCGGCGGCGACATAGCGATCTTTACCGTCCCGCGCCGCCTGTTCCAGCGCCGTGATCTCGGCCGTCCCAGAATCCAGTGCCGCGAGACGCGTGCCCAGCGTGTCCAGTAACGCCGGCAGATCGGGCACCGCCACGCCATGTTTGCGAGCCGCGGCGCGCAAAGCGAACAGCCGCTCTTCCGACTGTTCCAGCAGTCTTGGATCGACATCGGCATCAGCGATCAGGCGCGTGAGAAGTGTCTCCGCCTCGGCAAGCGCTTCTTCGGCCCGTTCCAGCGCCGAGATGGCCGGATCAGCCGGATTTCCCCCGACGTCCGGCTGACCCGACGGCACCAGCCTTTGCAATGAGCGGGACGCGGCGCGCAACGAGGCCGAAGGGCCCGCGCTGCGTCGATCGCGCGGCGTCAGTTCAGCCAACGCGGCAGCGATCGCTTCCGCGCGCCGCTCACTTTGTTGCAGCCGCTGTCGCTCGCGCGCCAGCGTTTCTTCCTCGTCGATCCGCGGCGCCAAGGTGGCGAGTTCGTCGAACGCGTGTCGCAGCCATGCCTCGTCGCGTTCGGCAGCCGCGATCGCCTCCCGAGCCCGGTCAAGCCTGGCAAGAGCGTCCTGCCAGGCTCGCCAACAGGCAGCTGCTGTCGCGCGAAGCGCCGGCGGCACACCGAATGCGTCCAGCAACCCGGCATGACCGGCCGGATCGGCCAGACTCATCTGCTCGTGTTGGCCCTGCACCTCGACCAGCAAAGCGCCGATCCGCCGCAACAAGGCAACCCCGACAGGATGGTCGTTGACGAACGCGCGCGATCGGCCGTCCTTGGTGACGATCCGGCGAAGCACGACTTCCTCGTCTGCCGCCAGACCATGCTCATCCAGCACAGCCGCCACCGCATGATCGTCCGGCGTTGAAAAACAGGCCGTAACACTCGCTTGTTCCGCGGCATTTCGCACCAGGCCGCTTTCAGCGCGAGCACCGAGTGCCAGACCCAGACTATCCAGCAGGATTGACTTGCCGGCGCCGGTTTCGCCGGTCAGCACGGTCAGTCCGCGATCGAAGGCCAGATCCAGCCGCTCGATCAGCACGACGTCGCGGATCGACAGCGCGGTCAGCACGCCACGCTGCTCAAAGGCTTTAACAGCGGGCGGTCAAAACACGGCATGCCAGGCACGAGAGAAGAAGCCGCGCTGTTCAGGCGGCTCATTCGGGGACTGCGAGGCGGAGCGAGCCACGCCATCGTCCACGAGTTGCGCGTAGCTGTCCTGGTACCACCCGCTTCCCGGATAGTTATAGCCCAGCACAGCGGCGGTCTTTCGCGCCTGATCCTTGAGCCCCAGCGCGAGATACACCTCGGTCAGACGCGCCAGCGCCTCGGGCACGTGGTTCGTGGTCTGGAAGTCATCCACCACGCGCTGAAAACGGCCGATCGCGGCCTCATACAGATGTTGCTTTTGGTAAAAGCGGCCGACCTCCATTTCCTTGCCCGCCAGATGATCAAAACACAGATCAATCTTCAGTTTGGCGTCGCGCGCATAGGTGGTGTCGGGGAACCGGTTCACGACCTCTCGCAACGCGTTCATCGCCTGCTCGGTTCCCCTCTGGTCACGCTCGATGTCGGCGATCTGTTCGTAATAACAAAGCGAGCGAAGGTAATAGGCGTAGGCGATGTCGCGATGCGCCGGGTGCAGCTGGATGAAGCGGTCGAGCGTACCAATCGACTCGGTATATTTGTTCTGCAGATACGCCGAATAGCCTGACATCAACTGGGCGTTCACAGCCCAGGATGAATAAGGATAGTTCTGCTCCACCGCATTGAACTGGTCATCCGCGGTCGCGAACCGGCGCGCATTCAACGCGTCCACGCCGTTGTTATAAAGCTCCTCGACGGACGCGACGGGCGCGGGTTTCGTGTCGTTTTCGCTTGACGCACCGCAGCCCGATAAGAACGGCAGAAAAGCTGCCAACCCGACAAGAAGGGCGCGCGAGAGGCGTCGCGGGATTGCAAGCTGCATTGGCCGACCCTGAAACATCGTCAGGCTTATATCATGCCATCGCAACCGCGAATACCGGGATAGGCAGGCCTTGTCGGCCGCGGATCGTCAGGCCGCGGTGGCAAGCGGATCGGCGGCGACCAGGCGCCAAGCATCGGTATCAGCGAACAGCGCGTGCAGCAGTCGGTTGTTCAAACCATGCCCGGTCCGATGCGCGACGTAGCGGCCATGCAGCTGGCTGCCTGCCAAAGCCAGGTCACCAACGGCATCCACCAGCTTGTGGCTGGCGAACTCATTGGTCATCCGCAATCCACCGGGATTGAGGATGTTCGCCCCGTCGACGACGATGGCATTGTCGAGGCTGCCGCCGCGCGCCATGCCGGCGGCTCGAAGCTGCTGGACGTCACCGGCATTGGCAAAGGTCCGGGCAGCGGCGATCTCGTGGCGGAAGTTGTCCGGTGTCAGGCGCAGAGAGGCTGACTGACGGCCGATCGCGCGGGCAGCGAAGTCGATCGACAGGTCCATCTCGAGTGCCGGCGCCTCGCCGCGCACCGAAGCGCTCAGCGGCCGCAATTCAGCCCAGGCCTCACCCGCGCTCACCCGCACGGTGCGACAGACTTCAAGGACTCGCCGCGGCGCATCGAGCTCTACCGAACCGGCGCAATCCAGCAGGAACACGAACGGCGCCGCGGACCCGTCCAGGATCGGGATTTCCGGCCCGTTCAACTCGATGAGGGCGTTATCGATGGCAAGCGCTGAAAGGGCGGCCATCAGATGCTCGATGGTGCCGACGCGGGCAGACGGCATGGCTGGGTCGGCCACTGACGTGCATAGTCGGGTGTCCGTCACATTGTCGAAACGGGCCTTGATCTTTCGGTTCAGATCAGTGCGATGAAAAACGATACCGTGGTCCGTATCCGCCGGGCGAATGATCAGGTTGATCCGCCGTCCGGAGTGAACGCCAATCCCCACACAGTCTATCGCCGTCTTAAGGGTGCGTTGCCGCCACCCGGACGAAGCACTCATTTGCTCAAGCGGCAGTTTGGCCAGGCCGTCCATCGAAAATCCCATCCGGCGGCGCAGGCGCGATCGCTTGTGCCATGGTACTCGATAACCCGTTCCGGCGGCCGCGCCGAGTCAATCATTGTTGCCCGGTGTTACGCAACAACGCATTGCATTTATTGCTTTTGTTGCAGCGCGTTACACAGGCGATACCGGGCATTTCTGCCCAGCTGAAGTCGCCGCGTTCAGACAACACAATGATCCCGGCGTAAGCCTCGATCGCGTCCGGACAATTTATCAATTATAAGCATTGTTGCTTGACGGCCGTGACCGACGCGCCCGCCGGTCACGATGGCAAGAAGCTTTAATGAATTTCGCCAGACTTCCGAAGCGCTTCACGCAGCTTCGCCGGGGTAAAACCTGGCGCCCGGCAGACCTCCAGAATCACCGCCTCCCGGCGCGACACCAAATCGATCGCTGCGGGCAGCTTGCGCACCGCATCCGCTGGAACGACCACCGCACCATGAAAGTCAGCATGAATGACGTCGTCATGCGCGACATGCATTCCAAACACGTTCACCGGCTTGCCGAAATCCACCATATGCACGTGCGCATGGCTCGGCCCGATGCGACCGCCGATAATCTGATACCCAGGCGCCCACATGTCCAGGTCGCGGAACGACCCGTTCGTCACGCATCCGACAGAACCGAGCGCCTTGTGGATCGTCGACTGGACCTCGCCCCAGTAGGCGCCATAGCCCAGTCGCCCGTCGATATCCTGCAACACCGCGATCGTCGGGAAATCCACCCGCGCGACGTAGTCGTACCAGTCGGCCCGATCGGCCACCTTGGAGCGTGGCGGTTCGGTTGCCCGGATCATGCCAACGCGCGCCAGGCCAACGATTGGCTTTGCCTTCGGATCAACGCAGACCATCTGTTCCACCGTGAAGCCAAAGGCGCGGCGCTCCGGCACCACGATTTCCAGGCCGTTGCAGATGGTTGGCGTGTCCCATTGGGCCAGGACATCCAGATCGGCCTGGGTGAACGGGTGTTCGGCCATGGTCATTTCCTCTCTTCAACGATGCCATCAACATACTCGCCCCGCGCGCGCGTTCGCGGCAAGATGCCATCATGACATTGACCGCAAGCTCTGGCATCGCAACCGGTGGCAAGGCCATCTATGGCGCTCCGCTCGGCATTCTGATGCTGGACGCGCGCTTTCCCCGCATTCCGGGGGATATGGGGAACGCGCTGACCTGGCCGTTTCCAGTGCTTTATCGCGTGATCAACGGCGCCAGCCCCAAACGCGTGGTGCTTCAAGCTGCCGAGGGGCTGCTGCAGGACTTCCTGGACGCGGCCGCGGAACTGGTATCGTTCGGAGCCGAGGCGATCACCACCAACTGCGGATTTCTGTCGTTGTTCCAGCATGAACTGGCGACCCATGTGCGGGTTCCGGTGGCGACCAGCGCATTGATGCAGGTGCCTTGGGTGCAGGCCACGCTGCCGCCCGGCAAACGGGTCGGCGTGGTGACGGTTTCGGCTGCAAGCTTGACCCCACGGCATCTGGCGGCGGCTGGTGTCTCGACGGACACCCCCATCGTCGGGACCGAACACGGCCAGGAGTTCTTCCGGGTGCTCATTCTGGGAGACAAGCCGGACATGGATGTCGGGTTGGCCACTCAGGACATACTGGACGCGGGACGGAGCTTGATGCGGACACATCCCGAGGTCGGGGCGATCGTGCTGGAATGCACCAACATGCCGCCTTACGCGCATGCGCTGCAGCGGCTACTGGGGGTGCCGGTCTACGACATCTATTCGTTGATCACCTGGCTGCACGCGGGATTACGGCCGCGAAACTTTGGCATCATGTGGAGCGAAGACCAATAAAGTGCTCACCGCTGTCGCGCCCTTTCATATATGTAGCTAACTGTAACGAGTGCCGGTTTCTGGAGTGCACCAACCTTGCCACGCCGGCCTGAGCAGTTCGCGATCCTGTTCCGCAAGCTAGTTCAGCACCTGGCACTCCTTGGGCGCGATCCGGAAAAATTCGGTCGCAATCTGTTACAATATACCGATCCTGGCCTGTTCCAGCAGCGGCTGATCGACGTCCTTGATGCGGTGCCTATGCATGTCAAGGTCGATGCTGCCCTTTCTTCGCCGCCACACCTGAACGTCCTGAACGCGGCGCTCACCCGCAGCGGCATGACCGGCGGCCCGAACACAATTATCAATCTTGCACTCCGCGTGGCTCGGCTGGGAGTCCCCGTGCGGCTGGTTACCACCGTGACCGCCAGTACGCTTGATCCGGCCTGGTTCCGCGCTCATGCCATCCAGTTGGTTGGAGACCCAAACCTGCCAGACGTGCCGATCGTCAATGCCGCCGATCCGACCCGTCCGATGATCGTCGGAGCAAACGACATCTTCTTGGCCACCCATTGGACCACGGCGCAACAACTCAAGACTGTGCTGCCGCGCATGGCGGTAAAGCAGTTTTTCTACATGCTGCAGGAGTTTGAGCCAGCATTTTACGCTTGGTCCAGCAACCACGCTCTCGCAATGGAAACCTATAGCCTGGATTTCTGGCCGGTATTCAACGAAGCCCTGCTGGCAAGCTACATGATGAACCAGGGCATCGGCCGTTTCGCTGACCCAAGGATGCACGATCGCCTCACGGTATTCGAGCCGGCAATCGAGGAGCGTCTTTTCCACCCGGCCGAAACACCCATTCCGAGGCCAAAGCGTCTGCTGTTCTACGCCCGGCCAACCAACACGCGGAACATGTTCGGTCTCGGGATCATGGCTTTGCGGCAGGCATCGGCCGATCCAGCCTTGGCCGGATGGCAGTTCCTGGCCATCGGCGGGCGCGGCAGCGTGCCGCCGATGGCTTTGCAGGGCGGCCACACCCTGCAGCCAGCCGAATGGATGGACTACGCCGGCTACGCCCGCTCATTACGTGAGGCGGACGTACTGCTATGCCCGATGCTGTCACCCCACACCAGCTACCCGGTACTGGAAATGGCTGCCAGCGGTGGCTTGTCGGTGACCAACACTTTTGCTACCAAGACCCGTGAGGAACTCGAAAAACTATCCGACAACATCGTCGCGACAGAACCGACCGTCGAGGCCATGGCGGCGGGCGTGATAACTGCTGCTCAAAGAACCAACACTGGATGTAAGCCGACCGGCTGGATAAGATTGGCACGCGATTGGGCCACGACCCTTGACCCGGCAGCGGCACGATTGGTCCATCTGTTTACGCATGTCCTGTCGAAACCTTGTCCGGGCTGATGCAGCGGCTCCACGGTTTCCTTTACGCAACCGCCGGCCGCGCGGATCAAGTGCCCGCCACAGAAGAAACCACGTGTAAGCCCCAACAAGAGACACGGACCAATCGTCGCCTGCCCTGCCACAATGCTTCAGTGTGAACTTTCAATCCTACTTTAAGGTTTTGGAGGCCGAGGCGAGCCCCGGCCCGCTGACCGGGCTCGTCAGTTTCGTTTCATCCCACGTGCGGATTCGACCGAAACGGCGAAGCACGTAGTCCCGCACCCCTAGTCGTGTGGCCAGAGCGAACGGGTCCTGCGAGACCACCCAGTAAGCGAGCCCCAACCAGGATCGAGGCCGCGTTCCAGAGGCTTCGGCGGTATGCCAAACGGTCCAGGCGACATAGCGGACAAACCGGACTATACCGGTTGTGAAACCATCGTGTTTTTCAGCGAAAAGAAACGTGTTCCGTATCCCATAATAGGTCTTGATCGGCGACCGACGGCCACCGAACGAGCGTGATTCCTTGTGCTGAATGCGGACGGAAACGTCGCAGAAACTTCGGTAACCCGCAGCCAACGCGCGCCTTCCAAGGTCCGTGTCTTCGCACAAAAGGAAGAACCGTTCATCGATCAGGCCGATATTCTTGAAGATAGAAACATTGACTAACAGACAGCAGCCGCTCACTACATCTATTTCATATGCATCATCCGCCCCAGGAACGCGGGTGACGCTCATACCCACCGGCTCCGGGAGTGTCGGATCAAGTTGCACCTCATCATCCATGCCATATGAGTCAATCGCCGGATGCAGCAGACACGGTCCGAGCTCGGTGAGGGTGGCCATTAGACGCCCAACCGCGGGCGCGGGCAGCACTGTATCGTTGTTCAACAAGCAAACAACGTCATAGTTGCGCTCCATCGCCAGGCGAATCCCGACGTTGTTTCCACCGGACCAACCCTGATTTTGTTCAAGCTCCACAAGCTCGGCCCACGGATAATCTTCCGCCAGACGGGCTGCGAGACGATCCGCGGATCCGTTGTCCACCACAATGGTGTGGGCACCGCGATAGGTTTGCTTTCCTAGGCTGGCGAGGCACTCCAACGTGTCGTCAAGACCGCGGTAGTGCAACACGACAATAAGAAGCGACAACGACACGACGGCTAGCCGCGACGCAGGATGCGTTTGATGAGCAAGACTGTGTCTGCCTCTGGACCGGCCGGTCGACCTTCGACGTACCACTGCGCGATCAGCGACGCGGAATAGACGACAGTCCCCAATACGACCGCCTCGGCCAGGCTGAGGCCTAGGTCCCCGACGCCACCATTCTGCTTGGTCCACCCGAACCCGGTAAACACCAACACCGCCGCCATGACCACGACGGCGACTGCCGGTCGCCTGATGCTTGAGATGATCACGCGAAACCGCAGTTTAAGCCGCCGCATCGCCGTCGCCATGTAGATCGCTTCCTGAAAGAGTCCCATCAAGGCACCGGCCAAAGCGCCGCCGATCAACCCGTAATGCGGGATCAAGAGCAGCAAAAGCAGCAGGCGCAGTCCGGTCGCCACCGCGGTCATCGACAGGATGGTCCTGAGCCAGGCATGCGCCGAGAACAGCGTTTCTCCGATAGCATTGAACAAGTTGATGGTGGCGGACACCGCAAGCACCTGGATCAAGGGGACGGCGCCAAGCCAATCATTGCCGAAGCCCAGCTTCACGATTGGATAGGCGACCAGTGAAAGACCAACGCTGAGTGGAAATGTAACCAGAGCTAGCATTGCCAGGACCCGCAGCATGGTCTCAGACCCATCGCTGCCTTCGCGGCGTTCCGCGACGAAACCCGAGAAGAGTGCTCGGCAAAGGGGCGCGATGATCTCGCTGTTGGGCAGGCCAGCAATCTCCCCGCCCACTGCGTAGACACCAACTGCACCAGCCCCGAGCAACCGGCCGATGATGATGGTATCTGCGCGGTAACCCACTAGGTTCAGTAGCCCGATGATCCACTCCCAGAATGAAAAGCTGAAGATGTGCCGCATCCCCTGCAAGCCAAACCAGGGCCGATAGGGATGCATGATATAGCTGAGGCAGACGGTGAGCAGCTGTGTCGCCACGATCCCACCGACCAGCGCCCAGTAGCTATGCCATATCAGCGCCGCCGGAATGGTGACGGCCAAGGAGAGCACCCTTGGCACGATCTTGATCTTGAACTCCATGTCGAAGGCCAGCAGCCGCCGGAACTCTACGATGCCGACGTTCTGAAATGCCGAGACGGCCCAGCCACCCGCCAACACATAGATCACGTCGACCAGGTTGTTGTTGCCGAAGAACCTCGCGGTCGGAATGGCGGTCGCGACCAGGATGGCACCTGTGAGCAGCCCGCGCGTGACGTTGATGGTAAAGGCTGAGTCGTAGATCGCACGGTCTGCTCGGTTGGCGCGAATAATCGCCCCCTCGACACCGAACCCGGCCACCTGGTCCAGCATTTGAAAGAAGCCGATGGCAAGCGAGACGATTCCGAAATCCTCGGGTGTCAACAGGCGAACCAGTATCAAGGTGCTACAGAAGCCGATCCCACGGGTGGCGAACCGCCATCCTATTGTCCAGCCGGCCCCCTTTGCCGTCCGCGACAGGATCGTCTTGGAATCTACGTCAGCCTGTAGGCCTGTGTTGTCATCCACCCTGACACATCCTTTCCGTCGTGGACGGCAGACACTTCTTGACTGCGACGATCAACATCGGCAGATCGGCCGGGCATTCAGCATCATATCGGAAGGATATCTAATCGATATAGTCGGATGTTGCACCAAATAAGACGCAACTTGCTGCTGTCGGCGACTGCACCGCACCTCAGCCTGCTTCACGATTTACGGTCTATCAGGTTCCAATTGCACCGAGGATCATCTCCTCCACCTGGCACTGGACGGTGCCTGCGTCGTAACGTAGCAGCACACCCTCACGGGCCGCCGTACCCAGGCGCTGACACAGCGCCTCCTCCCGCAGAAGTGCGATGCAGGCACCTGCCAACTCAGCATCCGTTTCTCGAAGTAAAATCTCGATACCATCACGAAAAGCCAGGCCCTCGGCACCCATCCGGGTGCTGACCATGGGACGCGCATAGGCCGCTGCCTCAATCAGCTTCAGCCGCGTCCCGCTGCCATGAACGATCGGGGCGCATACCACCCGGGCGTCGGCGTAAAGCTCATCCAGGTCATCGACAAAACCAACATATGAGACGCCAGGCGGCTGCCCATCACGAGACAACCTGTCGCTACCCGATCCGGCGATCACCAGGCATGCATCCGGGACTTCAGCGCGGACGATCGGCCATATCCTTCGCACCAGCCGCTCCGCTGCCGATCGGTTGGGCCGATGGTGCTGCGTCCCCAGGAAGAGTATTGTACGCTGCCGAGCAATGCCCGGCACTCTGGCAGGCGGCTTGACAGCGTTGGGGATCACCCGCACGCCGTCGCCAAAAGCAAGCCGTCGCAGGTGCGATCTATCGGCGTCGGAGCAGACAAACGACAACGTCGATCGAGCGACAGCCTGTCGTTCAGCGTGAACAAGTGCCGGCAGATGCAGTGCGAGGGCTACTTTCCCCGGTCTCCATGGATCGTGCCGGAGAGTGCGCAGCAGCACCTTGTGGTAAAGATCATCCATATCGAACAGTAATGTTCTCGGCCGCCGACCACTTCGCAAAATTGGCAGCATACCGTCCAATCGATCGGTAAAAACGCAATCGGGACCAGTATCCAGGCGCCGACCGACTGCTTCTGCCAAGGCTGCACCGGCATACGGATATAGTGAAGGCTGAGACTCCGCGCGATACACACCCGCGGCATAGTGGTTCCAGGCGGTTTCCTGACGGGTTGCCCGCGGCAGCAGCGACACCTTAAGGTCCACACCCCAAAACACCGATTGACTGCGGTCGAGACTGGCCTGGTCGTTCGCCAGTCCCATCAGGCCTTCCGGCACGATGTAAAGGATTTCGATTCGATCGGACAAACGGGCAAGAGCGTGAAGGAAAACCGAGGCACGACGATGCTTGCCGCCACGGTCGGCTTCAGAAAGTGCCGGCAGCATCGGAGTGATTACAACAGTTCGCATCATCGCGGCGGCCGGATCGACATATTCACTACTTGTCGGATTGATAGCTTGCCGCTCCTCCGACCCGGGCCAAGCGGCCATCGAAATATAGTCGGGATCCAATCCGATATGAAAGGGGAAGAAATATCGCACGACGGTTTACAGGCTGGAGACTGCTTCATCAAAGCAAGGCAGCCTTGACCAACCTATCCCGCCACCCCACCAACAAGCCCGTCGCAAAGCCGCAGAAACTGCCCCACCCGCCGATCCCAGCCAGACGCCTGGGCCAACGCCAACCCGCCGACCCGAAGGTTCGCCCGTAGCCCGTCGTCCTCGAACATCTGGACAATTGCCGCGGCGATCGAGCCGGTATCGTCACCGTCGACCACCAATCCGCTGACCCGGTCGGTCACTGCGTCCACGCTGCCGCCCGCCCGCCCGGCAATCACCGGCAGCCCACAGGCGTTCGCCTCCAGAAACACCAGGCCGAAGCCTTCGGTCTCGCCGTCCGGCATCTCCCGGTTCGCCATGATGAATACATCGCCCAGGCTGTAGTGGTCGGTCAGCTCATGGTCCGGCACCGCGCCCGCGAACACCACGTTGGCACCCAGGTCATGCTGAGCGACCATGCTCTCCAGCGTATGACGATAGGATCCCTCGCCAACCACCAGGTAGGCCAGATCTGGGATCTGCCGCAGGACGATCGGCAGGCTCTCAAGCACCCGATCCACGCCCTTGCGGGCATAAAGCCGGCTGACGGTCAACAACACCCGCCGCCCCTGCAGTCCATAGCGCGCCACCAGCGGCTCCGACCGGGGTCGCGGCGTAAAGCGCGCCAGATCAACACCGTTTGAAACCAGTTCGATCTTTCCCGGCGGCACGCCGAACCCGCCGGTCAGCGTGTCCTGGGTGAACCGACTGACCGCGACGATCCCGTCCGCCGCCGCCAAAGCCCGTCGCCGCCGCAGGCCACCTTCGTCGTAGCAGGTCCGGGTGCTGATCTCCTCGCCATGGATATAGATTACCGTTTTCAGCCCAAACAGCCGCCCGCAAGCCCCCGCCAACCAGCCGCATGCCACGAGTTCGCCGATGCATAAAACCGCGATCCGCTCGGTTCGGACGATCCGCCAAAGGTGCCGCAGCACCGACACCCGGATGGCCAGGTCGACCGCCAGGCCGCCGATGCGTCGCAGCCAGCCCGCACCGTCGGGCAGGAACAGCGTACGAAGCAGGCGGATACGGTGCACCTTGAACGGCGCACCCTGATCGAACTCGCGCCAGCCCTGGATCGGCAGACCGTCGCGATAATCAATCTGAGGCGCCAGCACCGAGACGCGGCCGCCGCCAAATCTGGCCAGGCTGTCGTAGACGATCGCCGATCCGCCGTGCACCGGCGGAAAGGTGTTGGCGACAACCAGACAGCGGTCGACCCCCCGCACCGGCGGCTCTGCCAGGCCCGATCGCGCGGCCGACTCAACCGTCAACGATCCGGCACGAAGCTGGTCGTGCAGTTCCCTAACAGTCAGGAACACGCCCCCGAGTTCATCGCGAAAGAAGCTGAGGAAACCGGAAATCCGGTCCAGAAACACCGTCAGGTCGCGACGGGTACGCACATAAGGTGTGTTTCCCGGTTCAAGCGACGGGCTGTGATAACTGAACGTGAAAATGCGCTGTCCGCGCTTCAGTAATGCCCGCGTCAGCCGCAGCATCGCCGCCAGATCGGACCCCTCCGGCGACAGCATGATCCGCTCCAGCAGTCCGCTCCGCGCCAGCAAGCCGGCAGCGTGCATCAGGCGCCAGGGTGTTCGTTCTGCCAGCCGATAGAGCGACGGCATCGCACCGGCCATCAAGCCGGTCAGCGCACGGGTGACCGGCAGCTCCAACAGCCGGCGGCGCGCGCCGAACCAGAACGGGCCATAGTCGAACATCGAAAAGTCCGGCCCCCCGACCGCTGTGTAGCAGGTGCGCGGGATCAGGCTGGTATCGGCCAGGAACCCCTCGTCCTCCAGCAATGCCGCGGTCGACGGGCCTAATCCATAGCGGCCGGCCTTGTAGACCGTGGGCTGCAGGTTGAAGCTGTCACGCACAGAAGCCGCGAGCAGATGCAGCTTCTCCCGCTCCAGCGCCGGCGGCAGGTTGCCGGGAAACGACAGCCGTTCGGCGGTTTCATGATCGAACGGCGGCGTGACCCACGGATGCAATTGCGCGCCGATGTCACACTTGCCGTCCACGAGATAGTCCCGCAGCACCGCAGCGGCCGACGGGTCGGAGGCAACGGGATAGGTGACCAGATAGGTCGGCCGCGCGTCGTAACAGGAAAACACCGCATGCGCCCGGTTCTGGTAGCGGATCGAGGCAGTCGTGTTGTTCCGCGGCGACACCGGACGGCCCCAGTGAAAGTCCTCTTCCGCGTCAACGATGATGCACAGGATCGGCGGTCCGGCGGCGAGGCGGATCGGTTCGACCGCGGGAAACAGCGCGCCCGGTGCTGCGGCGTGGTTCATATAGACCGCGGGCTCCTGGCCAAAAGACGAAAGAAGGCTGGGGCTTCACCCTGACCCGCGAACGGGCGACACCCCTTCGCCCCCCCCCGGGCCGCCGGCCCGTAGCAGGGCCAAGCCGCGAAGCCCACGCCTTTATGCCGCAGTCGGAAGGACCTGGCCACCAGGAACTTCATCCAGATGACACGCCGACAGATGTCCGGTGCTGACCGGCCGCAGCACCGGTTCCTCGACCCGGCACCGGTCGAAGACGAACGGGCACCGGGTATGAAAGCGGCACCCCGATGGCGGATTGATCGGGCTCGGGACATCACCTCGCAGGATGATCCTCTGCCGCTTGGCCAGCGGATCAGGCACCGGTACCGCCGATAACAGCGCACGGGTATACGGATGATGCGATTGCGCGAACAGCGTCCGCCGGTCCGCCAACTCGACGATCTTGCCCAGGTACATCACGGCAACCCGGTGCGTGAGGTACTCGACCGTCGCCAGATCATGGCTGATGAACAGCAGCGCCAGACCCAGTTCGTCCTGCAGATCGGCTAGCAGGTTGATGATCTGTGCCTTGACCGACACGTCGAGTGCCGACACCGCCTCATCGCAGATGATCAGATCCGCACCGGGCGCCAACGCCCGAGCGATGCAGATGCGCTGGCGCTGACCGCCGGAAAATTCGTGTGGAAAGCGGTTGATCGAGTCCCGCGGCAGACGAACCTTGTCCAGCAGCGCCTCGACCTTATCGGCCAGGTCCTTCCGACCGTCCGCCATGCCGAAATTGATCAGCGGTTCGGCGATAATGTCGCGCACCTTCATCCGCGGATTGAGGCTGCTGAACGGATCCTGAAATACCACCTGCACCCGCTTGCGAATGACCCGCAGCTTGCGCGCCGCCATATTATCGATGCGCTCGCCGCCCAGATAAACCTCACCATCGGTCAGCTTGAACAGCCGCAGGATCGCCTTGCCCACGGTGGATTTTCCGCAGCCCGACTCGCCCACCAGCGAAAGCGTCTCGCCGCGGCGGATGTCGAACGTCACCCCATCGACCGCGTAGACGTTGGCTGTGACCTGACCCAGCAGTCCGCCATGGATCGGAAAATGCTTCTTGAGCGCATTGACCTCCAGCAGGGCGCGTTCGGTACTCATGCTGCGACCTGCAGTCCGGCATAGTGACAGGCGACACTGTGTCCCGCTGCCTTCGGCTCGATCGCCGGCGCCACCGCGCGGCAGAAGTCCGTTACCATCGAGCACCGGCCGGCGAACGCACATCCTACGATCGGCTTGCGCAGGCTTGGCACCAGCCCGGCGATCTCCGCCAGCTTGGTCCGTTCCGCCTGGTCCAGGGAGGCGCCCAGTTTCGGCACCGCGCCCAGCAGACCGCGTGTATAGGGATGCATCGGGCGGGCAAAGATGTCGTTGACCGAGGCTTCCTCAACCTTGCGACCGGCATACATCACGACGACCCGCTGTGCCATTTCAGCCACCACGCCCAGGTCATGCGTGATCAGCATGATCGCCGACCCCAGCCTGGTTTTGAGATCGCGCATCAGGTCCAGGATCTGCGCCTGGATGGTGACGTCCAGCGCCGTCGTTGGCTCGTCGGCGATCAGCAGTTTGGGATTGCACGCCAGCGCCATGGCGATCATCACCCGCTGACGCATCCCGCCCGACAGTTGATGCGGATACTCCCGAACCCGGCGCCCGGGTGCCGGAATGCCAACCAGGGTCAGCATCTCGACCGCCTTCGCCTCGGCATCGCGCGCGTTCATCCCCTGGTGCAGCCGGACCGTCTCGCCAATCTGTTGACCGACCGTCAGGACCGGATTCAGGCTGGTCATCGGCTCCTGAAAGATCATCGAGATCGCATTGCCGCGGATGCTCCGCATCTCCTGTTCAGAGGTCGTCAGCAGGTCGCGGCCGGCAAATGTGATACGGCCGGCGATCTTGCCCGGTGGCTCCGGGATCAGCCGCAGGATCGACATCGATGTGACCGACTTGCCGCAGCCAGATTCGCCGACGATGCCAAGGGTCTCCCCGGCATCGACATGAAACGACAGGCCCTCGACGGCGCGGACCACCCCGTCGGGCGTGCCGAAATGGGTTTGCAGATTCTGCACCTCGAGCAGAGCCATCGCGCTACAACCGCTTCGCCAACCGAGGATCAAGCGCGTCGCGAAGCCCGTCACCCAATAAATTGACCGCAAGCACCGTGACCGACAGGAAGATCGCCGGAAAGAACACGATATACGGTTTCACCTGCCACAAGGCGCGCCCCTCGGCCATGATGTTCCCCCAACTGGGAATGATCGGCGGCGTGCCGGCGCCGATGAACGACAGGATCGCCTCGGTGATCATCGCCGACGCGCAGATGAACGTTGCCTGCACCATCAGCGGCGCCAGTGTGTTGGGAACGATATGCTTCCAGATGATGGTCGGCACCCGCGTGCCTGACGCCGTGGCGGCTTCGACGTACGGCTGGTCGCGCAGCGACAACACGACGCCGCGCACCAGACGCGACACGCGGGGGAACTCGGTAACGGTGATTGCCAGGATCACATTCCCGACCGAGGCTCGCGTCAAAGCCATCAGCGCAATGGCGAGCAGGATCGATGGGATTGACATCAACCCGTCCATCATCCGCATCAAGACCGCATCGAGACCGCGGATGAAGCCTGCGACCAGGCCGATGAACGTGCCGATAACCGAGGCGCAGAACGCCACTGCGAACCCTACGACGAGCGAGACCCGCGATCCGTACATCACCCGCGAATAGACATCGCGGCCCAGCATGTCGGTGCCAAACCAATACAGCATGGACGGGTCACGCAGCCGCTTGGCGGGCGACAGCGCAGTTGGATCCTTGGTACCGAGCCAAGGTGCGAACAGGGCGATGAAGATCATCAAACCGACCAGCAGTCCGCCGGCGAAAATCGTCGGGTGTCGGTAGATGAAGCCACTGATCCGGCCACGCTGCCGAGGCACCGGCAGAATGCCGGGCAGGTCCGGAGCGGCGGCATGATCCATCGCCGCCTGCTCATTGGAACGGTAATCCTGGCTCCCAAAATGTGGCCGCGCTTGCTCGGGTGTTGTTGCGCTCAATAGCGGATCCTCGGGTCAAATACGGTGTACAGAAGATCAACCCCCAGGTTGACCAGAACGTAGGCAAAGCTGAACAGCAGCACGACGCCCTGGATCACCGGATAGTCACGCCGCAGGATGGCATCGACGGTCAGCCGGCCGAGGCCCGGAATGGCGAACACGCTTTCGGTTACCACCGCGCCGCCGATCAACGACGCAAATCCAATGCCAACGATGGTGACGATCGGGACCGCGGCGTTCTTCAGCGCGTGAACGAACAGGACGCCCCGCTGATCCACACCCTTGGCCTTCGCCGTTCGCACATAATCCTGCCCCAACACATCCAGCATGGTCGCCCGGGTAATCCGTGCGATCAGCGCCATATAGATCAGGCCCAGGGCCACCGACGGCAGGATCAAAGTACGCAGGAACGGCCACAGGCCGCGGCTGATCGGGGTGAAGCCCTGTACCGGCAGCCAATCCAGACGCAGCGCGAAAATGTACGCCAGCACATACCCGATAACGAACACCGGCGTGGAGAAACCCACCACCGCCGTCATCATCACCGCCCGGTCGATCCATGTCCCGTGCTTCCAGGCCGCGACCACGCCCATCGGAATGGCGAAGACCAGCGACAGGATCATCGTCAGGATCAGCAGCGACACCGTCGGCTCGATCCGCTGCGCGATCATGTGAGTGACTGGCAGGTTGGTGAAGATCGAGGTGCCGAGGTCGCCGTGCAGCACGCGCCAGAACCATTCGCCGAAGCGCACCAGAAACGGTCTGTCGAGGCCCAGCGAGGCTCGGATCCGCTCGACATCAGCCGGCGTGGCCTGATCGCCGGCAATGATCGCGGCCGGATCGCCCGGCGCGATGTAGAGCAGACTGAAGACGAACAGCGCCACCATCAGCACGACCGGAATAGTGGAAAGGATACGGCGCACAATGTAAGCCAGCATCAGTCGAAGTGTCCTGTATGGAGGCTGGACCGCCAGGCCGCGACCCTGGCTGGGTCCAGCCCGGCAGCCGGCCGTTTGATCCACTGCACTGCTGACAGGGGCAGGCGCCAGACGTGCCCCAGCAACAATGCAAGACCAGTGCGTGCAAGACCCGTGCCGAAGCCGGTCGCGCGCCCGGAAGCGCTTGCCACCCGGACCGGCGTCCGCGTCACGCCTTGGTCACGTCCCAGAAGACCGGGAACGGCGCCTTCACCACGCCCGAAACGTCCTTCCGCCAGGCCTGGTAGGCTTTGAAGAAGCCGGTCGGGACGAAGACCACATTGTCCATCGCCGCCTTGTTCAGGTCCGCGATGACCGTCTTCTGCGCCGCCAGGTCGGGCGCGGCGTACCACGCGGCGATCTTCTCCTCCACGAGTTCGGATTTCGGCCAGCCATACCAGGCGGTCGCCCCGCTGGCGTCCAGCCCGGTGTACGGCGCCGGGTTGATGCAATCCGCGCCGGCGCTCCAGGTGTGGAAAATATGCCAGCCACCCTTGTCCGGCGGTTGCTTGCTCGCGCGGCGCTGGCCGACCGTGCCCCAGTCAAGCGCCTCATAGCGCACGTTCATGCCGATCTTCTTCAGCACGTCGGCGGTCACGTCCCCCTGCGCCTTGGTGATCGCCACATCGGTGGCGACCAGCAGCACGATCGGCTCGTTCTTGTAACCTGCCTCGGTCAGCATCTTCTTCGCCAGATCGTAGTGGCGTTCGCCCTTCAGCCGGTCGCCGCCGTACTCGGTGTACAGCGGCGTGCCCGGCGTGAAGAAGCCCGGCAGCGTCTGCCACAGCGCCTTGTCGTCCCCAACCACCGCCTGCATGTAGTCGGACTGGCTGACCGCCAGCTGGATCGCCTGCCGCGCGCGAACGTCGTTGAACGGCGGATACAGGTGGTTGATCCGGAACACGCCGATGTTGCCCAGCGGATCGGCGATATCCAACACGATGTCCGAACTGCGCCTGAGCAGCGGCACAAGATCCGACAGCGGCGTCTCCCACCAGTCGACCTCGGCATTTTGCAGCGCCCCCGCCGCCGTGGCGCCATCGGGGATGACCTGCCACTCGATCCGGTCGAAGTGGATGCGCTTGCCGCCAGCCATCCAACTCGCCTTCTCGGACCGCGGCTGATAGCCGTCGAAGCGCTGGAATACCGCCTTCGCGCCCGGCACCCACTCGTCGCGTTTGAAGCGCATCGGGCCCGAACCGACATATTCGGATATCTGCGTGAACGGATCGGTGGCCGCGATCCGCGCCGGCATGATGAACAGCACCGGCGTGCTGCTCTTGCCCAGCGCGAACAGCATCTTCGGATAGGGCTTGTTCATGCGGAAACGGAACGTCTTGTCGTCCACCGCCTCCAGCGCGTCGAGCTGCGCCTTGATCACCCGCCCCATCGTCGAATCGCGTGCCGACCACCGATGGATCGAGGCAACGACGTCCTTCGACAGCACCGGCTCGCCGTCATGGAATTTCAGGCCTGGGCGCAACTTGAAGGTCCAGGTCTTGAAGTCTGGGCTCGCCTCATGGCTTTCGACCATTTGCGGCTGCGGCTCCAGGTGCTCGTTCACACCATACAGCGTGTCCCAGATTAGCAGCGAGCCGTTGCGCACCACATATTGCGTGGTCCAGATCGGGTCGAGGTTCGCCAGGTTCGCCTGCGGCACGAACCGCAGCACCTTGCTGTTCGCCGCCAACGAAAGACGTGGCGCCGCAAGAATGCCGGCTGCGCCGCCAGCGGTCTTCAAAAGATCACGACGATTCATTTCCAACACTGCCTTGGTTCACGAGATTGTTTGATGAGAGACGTGTGACGGTAGCCCCGCCCAGAAGTTCGACGAAATAACGTAGGCGGCATGTTCGCGGCCGCCGCGGGCTCACGACACCGCCCAGGAACCTGTCGCCAATCAATCCCGACCGATCGCAGTGGCCGCAGGCGCAGCACCCGAAATTCCATCAGGCCTGGCCCCCGGGGGCGACAAGGAAACGTTCATGAATGGCGCGGCTGGCCGGGCCGGACTCGCCGAGCGTGGCGGCGCAGGGGTAACAGCAAATCCTGTCAGATCAGGCGGCCGATGCATTCCGTCTCCGCGTCAGGCACGGACGTTGCCTCCTACCACCCCGCTGCTGACGGCGAGGTTCATGCTTCCATTCAACACGCGATTAGGCCGGCGACAAGGGGGTGGCGGTGGTTGCTCCGACGTGCTGTTCAGGGTCCGCGAACCGCTGCGGCAACCGCCTGCTCGAGACTGACCCAAGGAAACGCGCAACGCGCGCAGCGAGGCCAATCAGGCGGGGGAATCGGATATGTCGAACGGACAGCCACAGATCGCAGTTGCCTGATGCGCGCCTACGAGCCGACTGTCTGAATGACCTCGAACCCCTCGAACTCCGGATGACCAAGGTAGAGCGGTCGATTGCCCCCTGCGCGACTGTGCGCCTGGCGGAACGCCTCCGACGTCGTCCAGTCCTCGAAGGCCGCTTTGTCGCGCCAGATCGTGTGAGAGGAATACAGCACATGGTCTTCCCGCACCGGCCCACGCAACAGGTTGAACGAGACAAAGCCCGCTACCCCCGGCAGGTGTGTGTCCCGAGAGGTCCAGACCTCCTCAAAAGCCGCCTCGGCACCCGGCAAGACCTTGAAACGGTTCATGGCAATGAACATCGACAGTTTCCTTAGGTGGCTGGATGGCGGTTTCGGCAGCCGGACCCGCCAGCGATCAGGCCGACAACCGTAGGGACAACGACCCGAGGCCGACGCCGTGCGCTCAGGACACGAACCGCGCTCGCTCGAAGCTTAGCAGATCCCGGATCGCGTCCACGGCGATATCGGCGGGCGGCCGCTTACGAAGTTCTTCCGGATCGGACGCATAATGCCCCTGACGCGGAAAAATCGTGGTGACCCGGTCGCCCCATTGCTGCTTCAGCGCCTCCAGAATCCGCAGTTTGTCATCGATCATGACATAGTGCCGCGCCGGATAAAGCCGTTCCACGTCTTCCAGTGCCTGTTCCTTGTGCACATAGATCAGCACGTTGTCGGCAAATGCATGCCACAGGCCGGAGCGTTCGACCTTGCGCGGCTGAAACGCCGCGTCGCCGTCGGACAGGATCACCGTCGGGCCCCAGGCCGAGACGTGACGCACGACATCCAGTGCACCAGGATACAGCCTCTCGGCGAACGGGTAATCCACCAACCAGTTGGCGATTCGCAAAACCTTCGGGTTGTGCAGGTCCTCCAGCCGATAACGTTGCAACGTTCCCAGATAGTCCGCATATCCCAGGGTCCCGCGCAGATCCTCGAACAGCGCCCAGTAGCGATCGTGCGCCGCCTGTCCGTAATGGGTCGCCAGGTGCTCACTCAAGTCGCGCTGGACGTGGTCGTTGTCCAGCAGCGTGTTGTCCACGTCGAACAAAAAAACCACGTCCTGCATGCGGTCATTAAGGCATGACGGCGGGGATGGCGGCGACCACGTTTTCGAGAAGTTGATCGATTTGGCTCGGCTCGTGCCACTTCAGGCCGACCCCGATGATGGTGACCTGGGCATGGACCGCGGGCGGCAGGCGAACGGCGTCCTTAGGGGTGGTGACCAGAATGGCCTGTCCCGTTCGTGCCTCATCCAGCAACCCGGACAACTCTCTCGGGGTATAGCCGTGGTGATCCGGAAATGCTCGGGCCACGACCAGGTCGACGCCGGCCTGGCGCAGCGGGGCGAAGAACTTTTCCGGTCGTGCGATGCCGGCGAAGGCGACAACCCGGCGGCCAGCCAGGGCCGCGATGGACGGGTCCTGCACCAGATCGGCCCGAAGCACCGGCAGCGTCGCCGGCAGACGATCCGCTGCGTGTTCCCTGTCCAGGCCGATCAGAATCGCCGCCTGGCAACGGGCAGCCGCGGCGGCAACCGACTCGCGCAACGGACCGGCTGGCAGAACCCGGCCGTTGCCAAAGCCGGCATCGCCGTCGATCACCAGCAGCGAGCAGGTCTTCACCAATGTCGGGTTCTGCAAGCCGTCATCCATCAACAGGATTTGCGCGCCCGTCTGGATCGCCGCTCGCGCGCTGGCCGCCCGGTCAGCACCGGTCCAGGTCGGCGCTTCTTGCGTCAGTAGCAGCGCTTCATCCCCGACCAGCGCGGCGGGGTCCTCCAAGGCCACCCGATGCACCCCCCGCGACGCGCCGCCATAACCGCGCGACAGCACGTGAACGGTGCGCCCCGACAATCGGCGTGCGAGGTCAAGCACCACCGTGGTCTTTCCCGCGCCACCCACCGTCACGTTGCCGCAGCAGATCACCGGCACCGGCGCCCGCCAGCCAGCCCTGGCAACCCGCCGCGCGGTGAGTGCGGAGCCGATCGCGGACAGCGGCGAAAGGAACCGGCCGAATGGGCTGTCGTGCGACCAGAACGATGGTGCCGCCGGCAGCGTCACAGCATGGCCTGGTCAAGCGACGGCACATTTGGCGACGATGGAGGGATAGCAGCCACCGTGCCGTCAGCCAGCAAGGACACCAAGGCATCCGCGGTGTGCGCCGCCAGGCCCGCGTGCCGCTGCACACACGCTATCCCAAGCCCCCCCATCCGCCGCGATTGCTCGGGGTCATCCAGCACGCCGGATACAAACCGCGCCAACGCAGCGACATCCGCCACCTGAACCAGGCCGCCAGCGTCTTGCAGCAGCCTGACGTGATCGCTGAAATTACCGGTGTATGGCCCGACCACGACCGCGCATCCAAGACGCGCCGGCTCCAGAGGATTCTGGCCGCCACCCGGCGCCACCAGACTGCGGCCAATAAACGCGGCCGGGGCCAGCCGATACCACAGGCCCAGTTCGCCCATTGTATCGGCGATCCAGATCCCGTCTCCCGCCACCGGCTCTTGCCCCGCGGCGCGCTGCGGCGCGCCCAGCTTGACGGCCAGCGCAGGACCCCGGGAAGGATGGCGCGGGACAATGATGGTCAGCAGGCCGGCATGCCGCGGCGCCAGTTCCCGATGCACCCGGGCGATCAACGCCTCTTCACCAGGGTGCGTGCTTGCGGCGAGCCAGATTGACCGGCCCGCCAGCGTTTGACGCAGACGCTCGAATTCCGCCCGGTCCACCGGCAACGGGGGCGCAGCGAATTTCAGGTCTCCAGGGCTCTCGACATGCCGCGCACCCAGTGCTCTCAAACGCTCGGCGTCAAGGTCGTTGCGCGCTTGAACGCGCGCGAACCGACCAAGCATCCGACGCGCGAGCCCCGGCACGCGCAGCCAGCGGCGGTAACTCCGATCAGACATGCGCGCGTTGACCAACATCAGCGGCACCCCTCGCTCCTGGCACGCGACGATTTGGTTGGGCCAAAGCTCGCTTTCCACGAAGCAGGCGGCGTCCGGACGCCAGTGCGACAGAAACCGTGCCACCCAGGATGGCACGTCCAGCGGGGCAAACCGGTGCAGCACGCTACCGCTCAGGCCGTGTTCGGGAAGGTATTTTTCCAGCAACGCCTGCGAGGTCACCGTTCCGGTCGTCATCACCACTTTTGTCCGATCGCGCAGGGCCTCCAGCACCGGCAGGATCGACATCGTCTCGCCCACACTGGCGGCGTGCATCCACAGCAACGGGCCGTTCGGGCGCGGCGTCGGGTCGATGCCGCGGCGCTCCGCCAACCGAGCGGCGATCTCGTGGCCGTTCAAGGCGCGCCGACGCAGGTTCAGGCGGACGGCGGGGGCCAGCAGCGTGGCGGCGACCGCCCACCCCGACCCCAGGATGCTGTTGGCGGAAACCGGGCGGGTCATGCCGAACACAAGGCCTCCGCCCGATCCGCCGCCTGGTTCAGCGCGTTGATGACCGCCGGAGCAGCGTCCCGCCAACCATGGCGAGCCACGGTGATGGCGGGACCGCAGACCATGACGCCATGGCCCAGCGGCAGCGGCACCGGCATGCGATCCCAGGTATTGAGTTGAATGCGCCGGCTGGTGCGCGCGGCCAGCGGCACCACCGGCACGCCGGACAGCGCGGCGAGTTGCAGCACACCAAGAGCAACCTGACGCCGCGGGCCGCGTGGGCCGTCGGGGGTGATACCGATCAGGTCACCCTGCCGCAGCACCACCAGCATCTGGCGCAGGCCCGCCGCGCCGCCGCGCGTGGACGAACCCTGGATCGGCAGGATACCGAAGCGACGAACCACAGCACCGATAAACCGGCCGTCGCGGTGCTGGCTGACCAGCGTGTGGATCGGGGTCGGGCGATAGAACGGCAATCGCCGAGCGATCAGCGATAACGCCGGCATCAGCGGCAAAAACTCGTGCCAGAACGCGAAGATGGCCGGCGAACCGCTGCCGAACGGACGGAAATGCTCCTGCCCGTCCAGCGTCCAGCGCGTGGTGCGAAGTGCGAACGTCAGGTAGCTGCCTAGAACGGCCGCCAACGTCGCTTGAGCCCGGGGGGTGCGGAGCAGTGACTTCATTGCTCTGCCGGGTAGCACGTGCAGGCGATATTACGGAAGTGCGGCACCCGGAAGACACGTCCGGCCAGGGATCCAGACCCGGCCGGTCCGTTCAGGATGCTCGCTAGACCAGTGTCCTGGCTGGGGCATCCTATAACGCCAACAAGGGGGGCCGCGGTACATCACCGAAACCGCCCAACGACGGTCCGCCGCAGCGGCAGAGTGACCTAATCGACCCCAACGGCGCCCATTAGGCAGACAACCACATGCCTGATCAGGGTTTCAAAATGCCGCGCATTCGACCACTTGTCAGGCTACTTCAGCTTTAGCCCGCAAGCCTGGACCTGAAGGCGGCACCGAACCGCCGGCCCGGTCTCGGTCGCCGTGTCACGCCGCGGCAAGCAGCACGCACCACCGCGCTATGGCCCGGATCACGCCGGGCCATAGCGCCATGGAAGTCCTGGGCAGAGTAGACTACCGGGTGTAGCCGTCGATCTCATCCTGCGCCCAGGAAATCACCTGCGGAATAGTCTGGCCCTCACGTAGACGAGCCAACATTTGATTGTGGACGCCGCGGTTGTAGATCTGCACGGCGACCTCGGGGGCTGCTTCCGATCCGGTCAGCGACGGCTTCTGGCCGCTGTCGGCCCGGATTGGATAGTTGAAGACAGTGCCCTTCGGCGGTCCCACCTCTTCCCAGATCTTGAAGTCGTTCAGCTTGGCATAGGGCGGCAGATCGTAACCGTCACAGGCGTTGTCGCGAGCCTCCACATTGTCGCGCTGCATCAAGAACTCCACCAGCTCCTTGCCGGCGCTCTTATTCTGGCTGAAGTTGTAGACGCCCCAGAAGTAGCACTGGGTCGGCACGAACCGGCCCTTGGGACCAGCCGGCGCGGGGAACGTCCAGCAATCGGCGGCCACCGCCGGACTGTCGCGTTTGGCCACCGCCCAGGCCGACGGCGGGTTGAAGATCAGCGCCGACTTGCCCGAGATCAGCGCCCGGTTGTTGGAGGCATCGTCATAGCTGACGGCATCGGCTGGGTAGAACTTCACCAGGCGCTGGGCGAACTCCAGTGCCTGGCGTGTCCCGTCGGATTTCAGCTGCGACTTGCCCTCGGCATCGATCAGCGTGCCACCAAAGGCCGCGAACAGCGCGCCGTGTGTGTCGGTGGCATCCGTGTTCAGGCCGCCGCCCATGCCGAGGCCGAATGTCATCTTGTCCTTGCTGGCGAGTTCAGCGAACTTGAGGAACTCCTCCCATGTCCAGGCCTGCTGCAGGGCGTTCTTTTCGTCCTTTGCCGGATACATGGCCTGAAGATCCAGGCCATTCTTCTTGAACCAGCTGATACGGGCGCACGGCGGCTTGGTCTGGGTACCGCTGCTGGAGGGCACGGCCGCCCAATGACCCTTGTATTTCGCCAGGTAGGTGCTGACCCGGTTTACATCGCCATTGGCGGCCGTGAGGCGCTTCATCACGTCGTCCACCGGCTCCAGGCTGTCAGCATAGTTCTGCACATCCCAGGTGATGAACGTCATCACGTCGTGGCCGGTCTTGGCCTGTGTCTCAGCCGCCGGGGTCAGCTGAAGCTTGCCGCCTGAGCTGGTGATGAAGTCGGCGGTGACCTCAACCTTGTTCTTGTCGGCCCATGCGGTGACTTGCTGTTGCATGATCTTGTTCGCGCCGGGCACCCAATGGTCCCAGAAGCCGATGCTCAGTTTGCCAGCCGCGCCGGCTGTGCGAATATGCACCAGCGGCAGGGCTGCGGCCGCGGCGGCCACCTTCACGGCTCCACGGCGTGACAAATTCAACGGTTTAGGCATGGACGTCTCCCTGATACGGCCTGCTGGCCTTGTATCGCTAAAGTTACCCTTCTTCACGGGCGTGATGCCGTTCTACGGCACCGTGCGCCGTTAGGGGACTCTAAATCGGCCGGAAAGTCGACTTTTGGGCCGAAATTCGTCGCCCGGCCGCGCACTCCGGCTCGCTTGGCTGTGGTGACGGATGTAGGCCTCCCATCAGCACGGCCCTAACACCCCCGCCTTACACCGGTCGACCCATCCGCCGACCGGTATGCGCCGGGTTGGCGGGCGAGCGAGCACGTGAGGAAGCCGGCAGCGCAGAAAAAAGCGGATCCTGCGATGCTTAGTTGAGCGCAATCATCCGTCCCAGGCGATGTCGCGATGCGCCGCTCATCCCATCAACTTCTTCAGGTGCGTGGCGATCTCATCCCCGCTCTGGTCCGTCCGCAGGGGTGCCACGAACGCACCGTCGGGACTCATCAGATACAGCACCGAGCTGTGGTCCATTGAATAATCGTCCGGTCCCGGCCCGGTCCGGTGTTTGGCATAATAGACCCGATATTCCTTCGCCACTTGCGCGATTTCTTCCGGCGTTCCGGTCAAACCCTCGATCTTTGGTCCAAATGCCGCGGTGTACTGCTTCATCACCTTGGGCGTGTCTCGCTTCGGATCGACGGTAATGAACAAGGGTTGGATCCGGGCGGATGCGGCCCCGAGCTTGTCCATCGCATCGGCGACAGCATTCAACGTGGTCGGGCAGACGTCCGGACAGAACGTGTAGCCGAAATACACCAGCATATACTTGCCGTGGAAATCGCGGTTGGAAACCGGCTTGCCGCTGCCGTTCTCCAAGCTGAATGGTCCGCCAATGGACAATCCACCATTGCCGCCATGGTTGGTCAGCCACAGAAAGCCGCCGGCGCCCAGCAATAGCACCGCGAGCAGCAGCCCCATCGTGACATACAGCATACGGCCTGGCGGAGGCTCAGGCCTAGTGGTGGTGTTCATGCGCGCCTCCGCTGGACGAGTGGATCGGGTTGGTGCAGATGCCACGGACCGCGGCGATCAGGCCGTCCCGTGTATGCCAGCCGCCAGCGACGCCGGAAGGTTCAACCGTCCGCAACCAACCGTCGGGATCCACCAGGAACACCGCGCCGGTCAGCTTCTCTGGCGGTAGGTCGGCAAGCACCGCATACGCATCCCAGGCCGCCGGGGAAGCGGCAACGCACGATCCGGCTGCCGGTGCGGCGCCGCGCAGGACCAGATTGATGGTTGAAATGCCGGCCTGGGGCGGGATCCTGTACTGCGCCGCCTCGCCCGCGACGACCTGCACGGCGTGGCCCCGCAGGTCCTTCATGCTGAAGGCCGAGACCCCGCCGCAGGTTATCGGCAAGTTGGGTGCCCGCACCGGCACGTCGAAGGCCTCGTCTCGTTGCTTGGCGACCGCCGCATTATGCGCCCGGATGTAGTCGAGCACCGCCCACCGATCCTCCGCCGACAGCCGCGCGCCAAACCCAGGCATCGCCATTCCGCCCTTCGGGTCATCAATGCCATGCGTCAGCCACCAGTACATCTCGCCGTCTGTATGCGCCCAGAGGTGTGGCATCGTCAGGTCGGCGGGCTTTATCCGAAGGCCGGCCGCCGCCGGGCCATTCCCTTCGGCTTGCCGGCCATGGCAGGTTACGCAGTTCTGCACGAACACCGTCCGGCCCCGGGCGATCGAAGCAGCGGAGAAATCGGTCGGCGAGGTCTGAAAGCTGGTCGGGTAGGCTTCGACGGTCAACAACGAGAGCGATGGACCCCGCAGCACCACGCACAGCAACAGGACAGCGAGGGCCATCAGGCGCAGCCGGCGCCACAGCATCGCGCCCACCAATAAGCCCACTGCCGTGCCGATCGCGACAAGGCTGACCACGACCTCGCGGCGCAGCTCCGGGTCTTCGTCCACCGTGATCAGGCTGAGCTGCCAGGACAACGGCCACACCGGCGTCGCGTGAGCAGCGGGCACCGAAGAAGCCATGAACGCAGCCGCGCAGACGATCGCCAGGCCGATGCAGGCTTCAACGCACACCGACGCCCGCAAATGGCGACGCGCGTTGCTGGCTCCGGCTGCCAGGCGGTCGCTTAGCCAGAGCCGATTGATCGCCGCGAGTCCCAGCGCGATCAGAAACAACATGATCTTCAGCAGCGCGAAGTGCCCATAGCGCGTGCCCAACAGGGCCGCCACACTGCCGATCAGTTCCAGTCCCTGAGCAACCCCGGTGCCTGCCAACAGCAGGACACAGGCCAGCCCGAGCGGAGAAAACCGCTCGCACACCTCCACAGCCTGCTCGGGCGCAAGGGAACGTAGACTGAGCCATAGTGGAAGCAGCGCCCCAAGCCAGAACCCGGCGCCGAGAAGATGAAGGCATTCGGAGACCACGAGCTCGTCTCCAGTCGCACCGACGGTAGCGCCGGCGTGGCCGATCAGGCCCTGAAGCCCGAGAGCGACCGCAGCGAGGACGAGGGTAAGATACCGGGGGACGCTGCGGGTCGCCGACGCCAACGCGGTCGCCACTATCAGCAGCGCCAAACGCACCATCAGGACGTTGCCGTAGCGCGTGTGTGCCGCCACCACCGGCAGCGCGTGGAGCAGATCGGATAAGGATCCGGCACCGGCGATCGCGCCGGCCTGAAGCACGAACCACGCTGCCCCCGCCAGCACCGCGACCGATCCGCTGATCCACCACAGCCGCATCAGCCGCCGGCGCAGCACGTCCGGCACGTCCGAAGCGGCCGGCAGGATCCAAGCGATGAAGCCGACCGTCCCCAGCAGCGACAGAGTCGCCGCCAGGTGCAGGCCGCGAACCGCCGCCATGATCGTGGCGAGGCTCATCAATCAGGGCTTCACGGTGAACGTGAAACGCCCTTCGGTCTTATGCGTATCGACCGAGGTGACATGCCACTCGACAGTATACCTACCTGGCGGCAGCGGCTTCAGTTCTACCGACAGGACGCGACCGTGATCCTGTGTGGTGGGTTTTCCTTCGTCCACGCGCGCGCCGGTGGCATCCATGACTTGGACGGTGCTGAACAGAGGCTCCACCGCTTCGGTATAGGTCAATCGTAGCGCCGGCGGCGACTTTGCAACCTCCGACCCAACCGCCGGCGACGCTCGGTCGAGGAACGCGTGAGCAAATGCCGCCTGACCCGTCAGGCAGGCGGCAGCGACCATAACAATGATCTTCTTCATGGCCTCAGAACCAGTCCAAGATTGGTTTGCCCAGGCTATGCGGGAACAGGTCGTCGAAGTACAGATGGAACTGGGCGATCACCCCCAGATGAGAGCCGGTGTTCCGGTTGCCCGGGACCAGCATCTCCAGTCCGACCGCATAGGTCGTGGCGGTATAGTTCACGCCGACCCCCCAAAGGTACTGGGTTATGTTCTGGGTCGGCTTGCTGGCGGGCGACGACCACGCAAGCTCGACCACCGGCGTCAACTTGTTGACGAAGTCGGGCAGCCCGTAGTCCTTCACCTGCGATGACAGGTAGCGAATGCTGTACTGCAGCGACAGCCCGCCGGTCCAGGCGTTGGAGATGCCGTTGTTAACCGGCGTGAAGCTGTCGGGATCAACCTTCAGTTTCTTGTCGGCGATCACGTAGCCCAACTCGCCGGTCAGCGCCAACGGGCGCACCCATCCGACGGGAATGTCTCCGAACCCTTTGGCGAAGTACAGTGTTGGCGTGGTCGAACCGCTGTCGTCAGCGCCCAGCAACGCACCATTGGTCCCGTTGGCGCCGGTGCGGGCGAACGCACGCTGCACCCCGACGGACATCAGGAACTCGTGCTCGTCATTGACATATGGCTTGTATTTCAGCGTAACGACGAGGCTGTTCCAACCGTTCGCGGTTTTCGCCCCCGGCTGGGTCAGCCAAGTGTAGCCGCTGTTGAGCGCGAAGCCGAAGTTCTCGGTAATGCGCTTGTCGAACTCGAAACCCAGTCCGTACAGGTCGGGCGCGGGGCCGCTGTCCGTCGCCTGCGGCTGGATGCTGAAGGTCGGCAGGCTGGCCTCGTCGGCGACGTTGGCATCGTCGATCAGCAGCGTACTGATGAACATGTGGTCGCCGGCAAACCCATGGGCGTGGGCGACATTGGCCCAAGCCGCCGTGCCGACGACGAGCGTGGTGAACAGGTACTGAGGTCGCATGAATGACTCCTGAAGCAGACAAAGACCGGCCCGATCGGGCCGGCCAGATGGCCGTGCTCAGAAGACGCCGGGGGGTGCCCTCGGCTGGACCGGCGGCCAGCGCATCGCCGGCGGCGCGGTGGACGGCGGCGGCAGTTCGACCTTGATGACAACCGCCACCGCCGGTGGTCGGGTAGTCGTGATTGCGGTTGCTACCGTGGCGAACGGAGCATGTAGCGCCACGCATAGCGGGCAAACCGGGCAGTCCGAGGAATGCCCTGGCTGATGGCCCGGCGCGTGGGAGAATGAGCCGTAGGTACCGCCCGTCGAGCCGCAGAGCACACTCGCGGCCGCGACCCCGTCCGTCCGTGGTACGAGCGCACCAACCCCAAGCTGCGCCATCAGCGCCAGCAGCACCGCGAAAAGCCCGTGAAGCTTGAACCGCCGGCTCAACATCGGGCGATGTTCTACCGCGGTTGCAGGCCGGAAGGATATACCGGCGCATGTCGGGAACCGCGTTGGTTCCTCGTCCTGGCGTAGGAGATCACCTGCCTGTTGCCCCAGTCAGAGCGGTGGGCGAACGGTGTGCTATGGCCTGCCACTCATAAAGTGGACGAAATTACCGAGGTCCGCATCGCGGCTCCTGGTCATGCCGCGGCGGGATTCAAATGCTCCTGCAGACGCGGCATGAGTTCGACCAGATTGCAAGGCCGGTGGCGGTTGTCCAACTGGGACACCAGAATATCGTCCCAGCCGTCCTTGACCGCGCCGGTGCTGCCCGGCAAGGCAAACAGGTACGTTCCGCCCGCAACCCCCCCGATCGCTCGGGATTGCATCGTCGAGGTGCCGATCTTCTGGTAGCTCAGCATACGGAACAGCTCGCCGAAACCCTCGATGCGCTTCTCAATCACGTGATCAAAGGCTTCTGGCGTCACGTCGCGGCCGGTGATGCCAGTGCCCCCCGTGGTGATGACAACATCGATCTCCGGCTCGGCGATCCATTGCCGCAACAGCGCCTCGATCGCCGCTGTATCGTCCTTCTCGATCATGCGGACGGCAACGCGATGGCCGGCCTTGGCGATCCGGTCGACCAGCGTCTGACCAGACGTGTCATTCGCCAACGTTCGGCTATCCGACACTGTCAAGACAGCAATGTTCACAGGGATAAAGGGACGGCTTTCGTCGAGCAGGGCCATCGCGTGAACCTCCGGCGGGTGGTCGCGCGCCGGACCTAGTTCAGCCCAGGCGCCAGAAGCGCCATTCTGCCGTCCGCCTGCGTGGGTGTGAAGTGCGGCGGCTTGAAGCGAGGGAACCCACCGGCCGCCATCTCGTCCAGGCTCGCCGCCGGAAGATGCATCCGCGCAGCGTAGAGCCAGGAATAAAGCAGGACATGCCGAACGAAGGCGCGCGTTTCAGCAATCGGAATCGCCTCCATGAACAGCAGCGGATCGCCGCGGTCATGGAGCTGAGCTTGCCAGTGAGCGACATTTCCGGGCCCACAGTTATAGCTCGCCAGCACGCGCAACAGATCGCTGTCGGTATCATCACGCTGAGCCAGATAGGCGATATAGCGCTGACCGATCGCCAGGTTGTAGCCCGGCTCGTGCAGCCGGTCCTGCGTATACAGCATGCCGCCGCTGATGCTTCGTGCGGTCGCTGGCATGATTTGCATCAGGCCGCGCGCACCGGCTGGCGATATCGCGTCGGTATCGAAATTGGATTCGACGCGTGTCAGCGCGTAGACCAGTGCCGGATCAACCTGGAAGCCGCCGGCTGGCCGCAGGCGCGGCATCATGGTGCGAGGCCCGTCGCGTCGATTGTTGTCCTCACCGGATCGCAGAACAGCCGCCATGCGAGCGGGATCGTCCAATAGTCCGGATGCGGACGCGACCATCAGCAGCGAGCGTCCAAACGCCGGGCTGGCCCTGGCGTCCGGCCAAAGCGCCCGCAGTTCCGCCCCCGCTCGGTCAGGTCGGCCAATCTGCAGAAGCGCGAACGCCCGCCGCCCCTGGGGTGTCGCGGCAACCGCGTCGACATCCGCTTGACGGAGCAGATCACCGCTTGGCGGGATACCCGTGTCCATCCGCAGGATGCGCCGCGCCAGCAGACCATGAAGGGTCAGCCGTTCCTCGGCCGCCACATGCAGCCATTTCGTTGCGGCGACGCTGTCATGCAGGCTGCGGCTGGTGCGCCACGCCCAAAAGGCTGATGCTGCGTGCAGACGTGCTGAAGGGCTTGTGGCCGTCGCTCCACCCTCGAACAGGGTACGTGCAAGATCAACCCGATCGAGCCGCCACGCCGCCAGGCCCGCGATATAAAAGCCCAGACAGGGCTGGTCCGCCGCGCCGACTTGGCCAAGCGCCAATTGCGCGACCCGCAGGGCTTCGGCATCTTCATTTTGGACAAATAAGATCTGCGCCACTTCGGCCTTGAGCTGCGCAGCATAAGCCGGTGAGATGGCTCGGCTTGATGCGATCAGGCGCAGCGCGGATGCCACATTGCCCTGCGCCGCGTGATCAAGCACGGTCCGATCCAACTCTGGCTTACGAGCCAAATCGTTACGCGGCACATCGACGCTGTCCGGCAGCGAACCCGCGTCCTCGAGAGGCGGCGACGATATTGATTTGGGTCCTGGCGACCGGGAGGCACCCTTGCCGGAACGGGTCAGCCATAAGGCGCGGATCGCCGGAGCATCAGGCTGATCGCCATATTTTTCCAACCAGTCGGACAGTTCAGTGGCGGTTGACCGATGATGTCTGCCCAGATAGCGATCCGCCAGAGCAGCGCCCAGCAGCAGAGGATCTTGCAAAGCGGACAGAGAACGATCCGATCTCGGAATATCGCCACTTCCTTGCAGCACGAAAACCTGCCGCATCAGCGTCGCGTCGGCTGGACCCAGTGGTTGCGGAAATACCACGGACGCCCCGACCGGGGCCGAACCGGAACCCTGTGACACCGCATCATCATTTTGGATGACATCCAGATCAGGTGTCCCTTTGCCATCCCTCGATCCGGACGCCTGTCCATGCGCGGCGGACGTCAACGCCCACAACAGGACCGCGGCTCCGGTCAGCCATACCCGAACTGAGGAAAGGCGGGAGAGCGTGTGACCGATCCCTCGCATGGCCCGTCGCTAGCCGCTCCGACAGTCAGACGCAACCGCCCGACCGGAAACACCTGCTTAAAACATGAGACAATGCAGACTTTGATGACGTGAACAGGCGAAATGTCGGGTCACATTTGCGTTTCGCTGCGATTAATCGCCCGTCGCAACATTCGCAGTCCTGCCCAGGCATCACGTCGCAGCGGCGGATTCTTGAGCATCGCGGCAAGTCCCGGCAGGGCCAGCGCCGGCAGCGAAGAAGCCATCCCCGGAACCTCGACGTCAGCCCAATCTCTCAGGCCGCGTCTTCGGTTTTGCACCGGCGGCAGCAATGCGCGCGCCGCGGTGCTGCCGAACAACACGATCCGCCGCGGTTGAAGGAGCGCGATCAGCCGGTGCAGGAACGGCAGGCAGAGCGCGATTTCACCGGGTGACGGCGGTCGGCCTCCGGGCGGACGCCAGGGCAGCAGCGGTGTCAACATCAACTCGGTCCGCCCCAGGCCGATGCTGGCCAACATCTGGTCGAGCAACTGCCCCTCGGGTCCGGCAAAGGGACGACCACCGCGGTCCTCCTCTCGCCCGGGCGGTTCACCAATGATCAGTGTCGTGCCGGAACGGTCTCCTTCGGCGAACACCAGGTTACTGGCGGTGTCACGCAAGGCGCAGCCGTCAAAATCGGCAATGGCGGCGCGCAGATTGTCCAACGTATCAGCCGGTCCGGCAAAACCGGGCGCTGGGGTCGTCGGCGGGACGCTGGGCGCCGCGACCGGCATTGGACGTGGCTGTGGCTGTGGCTTGAACCCGATCGTGGCCAATCGATCGACAGGGTCGGGGCCAATCGCTTCGTCGGCTCCCCATTCGGACTGAAGTCGTAACAGTGCCAGCGCGTCATCCAAGCAGGGCGGTCCGGAAGCGATCCCGCTCGATGTGCGGCACCAGGTTTTTCTTGCCGTCGTGCGTCGCCGGGCCTTCCGTCACCCGCAACAGGATGAAGGACAGGCCACCCCCTTCGCGAACCAATCTGCGACCTTCCGCCATATCCGCCTCGGTGTTGATCACGTGCACCACCGGAAAGCCGCAGCCGACGGCGATGACGTCCAGGCGGACACCAAGGCCGGTATGACTGTCCTGGTTGCCGGTTTCGCCGTAATGGCCATTGTCTACACAGACGATTGTCAGGTTGGGCGGGTTCTGCAGTGCGATCGTCGCGAGTGCCCCGACATTCATCAGCAACTCACCGTCGCCGGTCGCCACCAATACGCGTCGCTTTGGCTGAGCCAGCGCAAGTCCGAGGCCCATCATCGGCGCCGCACCCATCGCCCCCCCAAGGCCGAACAGGCGTGGCGATCCATGCGTCAGCGCGGAGAGTTCCCATGCGGTGCCGGCAAGCCCGGCAACCATCAGGAAATCGCCAGGATTTTCAATCAGCGCCGGCACGGCACCCCGGCGGTCCAACACGGCATCTGGCAGAGTCGCTGTCTGGAGCTTGCCTAATCTTGCCATCTTGATTGCTCCCGTTAAAACTTCTTCGCGCCGATCAGGCGCTGCGTCAGCAGGACGGCGACCTGCTGACCGGACTGAAACGCCATGGTGATGGCGGCGCTCGCGGCTTCGACCACCTCGCTAGGCCGTTCCGCTCTCAGCACGATCACGCCCATCGCCCGCAGCACCGGCTCAACCGCCTGGCCCATGGCGAACTGCCACGGATTGCCCTCGCCGTATTCGCCGCGCATGGAAACCAAGGTCAGCAACGGAAAGCGTCCGCCCTGGGTCAGCGACAGCATGTTGATACAGTTGCCAACCCCGGACGACTGCATCAGCAGTACCGCGCGATGGCCACCGAGGTCAGCACCCGCGACCATCGCGACCCCTTCTTCCTCGGTCGTCAACGGCACCGAATGCGCGTCCGGGTCAGCCAGTGACCGATCGATCAGCACCTTGTGCCCGGCATCCGGCACATAACAGAACTGGGCGATGCCATGCGCTCGCAGCAGATCATACAGCGCGTCAGGCCAGTTATCTTGCGTGATCGTATCCACCATTCCCTGATCCTTCCCGGTCTGCCTGTTCGCCCTTCCATCGACCGACGCAGGACACCAGCACTTGGGCAAATGCACGGGCCCGGTGGCTGATCGCGTCTTTTTCGTCGGCAGCCATTTCTCCAAACGTCTGGCTGCCGCCAGCGGGTACGAACATTGGGTCGTAGCCGAACCCGCCGCCGCCCCGTGGCGGCCAAACGGCAATGCCGTCGATGCGACCGACATAGGTCTCGGTGTGGCCATCAGGCCAGGCCAGGCACAGTGCGGCGATAAACCAGGCACGGCGGTCGGTGCTTTGACCGATGCGCTCATGCACCCTGGCCATGGCCGGAGCAAAATCCTTCGACGGTCCAGCCCAGCGAGCGGAATGCACACCCGGCGCCCCGCTCAACGCGGCCACGCAGAACCCGGAATCATCGGACAACGCCGGCAGACCCGTCGCAGCCACCGCCGCCGTAGCCTTGATGCGGGCATTGCCGACGAAATCAGGGGCATCTTCCGCGGGCTCCGCCAGACCAAGCGAGCCGGCACTGACAACCGCCACGCCAAGCGGGCGAAGCAGGGCTTCGATCTCACGCAGTTTGCCGGTGTTATGGCTTGCCAGGACAAGTTTCTGGCCGCGTGCGAGCTTGCGCGCCATCAGCTTCTCCGATTAGCCGTCCAGCGCTGTGCGCTGCAGGGCGAACAACGCGGCGGTGCCTTTCCGAGCGAGGGTCAGCAACTCGTTGAAGTGCGCCTCGTCGAACGCGGTCTTCTCCGCCGTCGCCTGGATCTCCACGATCCCGCCCCCGTCGGTCAGCACGAAGTTGGCATCCGCATCGGCGTTTGAATCCTCATCGTAATCCAGGTCCAGCACCGCGTCCCCGCCGACGATCCCGCAGGACACGGCGGCGACCTGCCCGGTCAGCGGGATGGTCTTAAGCACGTTCATCTGTTTCAGGTGCCGGAACGCGAGCGACAGAGCAACCCAGGCACCCGTGATCGCGGCGCAACGCGTGCCGCCGTCGGCATTCAAGACGTCACAATCCAAGGTGATCGACATCTCCCCCATCGCCGCTCGGTCGACAACGGCACGCAGGGAGCGGCCGATCAGGCGCTGGATTTCCTGCGTCCGGCCGGATTGCTTGCCTCTGGCCGCCTCCCGATCACCCCGCGTATGGGTCGCACGCGGCAGCATGCCGTATTCGGCGGTAACCCATCCCAGGCCGGTATTGCGCAAGAATGGCGGCACACGGGTCTCCACGCTGGCCGCGCACAGGACCTCGGTGTGGCCCATGCGAATGAGCACGGAACCCTCGGCATGGCGAGCAAAGCCGGTGGCGATCGAGACCTCGCGAAGCACGTCGGAGACGCGGCCGGACGGGCGCATGAACACAGTCCTCGGGTAGATGCGGGGCGGACCATACAGCTTCGCCGAGGGGTCGCAACCGCGAACTGCCCCTTATTGCGTCTCAGGCCGACGATCGGCCGTCGCGGCGTGATCGCTGTCGCATCGCTCCGGCGGCCATAATCGAACCGGGGCTTGACGGCCGTGACAGCCGAACAGCGCTGCGGCTGGACAGCGGCCGAGGCACCGCCTAACGCTGCGGACCAGCAATCACATGAGGCTACCATGCTGTTCGACTTCGTGAATATCAAGAACGAGAATGTCTACAAGCTGCTGACGTCGACCATCGGCCCGCGGCCGATCGCGTGGGTGACGACCCAGGATACCGACGGGACGTTGAACGCGGCGCCGTTCTCGTTCTTCAACGCGATGTCCGGCAACCCGCCCGTGGTGGCGTTCGGCATCGGCGGCCGCAGACCGGGCGACGTGAAGGACACCGGCGGCAACATCCGCCGCACCGGGCAATTCGTGGTCAACCTGGTCAGCTACGCATTGGCCGAACCGATGAACGTCACGGCGATCGATTTCCCGAAGCATGTCGACGAGCTGAACGAGGCAGGTCTGACCACCGCGCCGTCGCTGCATGTGAAGCCGCCGCGCATCGCCGAGGCGCCGGTCTCGTTCGAATGCGAGCGCCTGGTGATCGTCGACGTCGGCATCGATCGAGCCGTGGTGCTGGGCAAGGTTCTGGCGATCTACGTGCGGGATGACTGCGTGCTGGACCAGGATCGTTGTTACATCGACACCCCGAAGCTGGACCTGATCGGCCGCATGCACGGCGGCGGCTGGTATTCACGGGTCACCGACCGGTTCGAATTGCCGCGCATTCCGGTCGATGAATGGCCGGCACGCAAGGCTCGGGCCGCCGAATAGCGCCCCGCCTCAGCCGCCCCGTTACGCTGCCTTGCGTGCGCGCCGGCGCCATTCGCCGGATCGGCCGCGAAGCATCTCCGCCTGGCAGCACAACTTCGCGCGGACGCTCTCGAGTTGACCGGTCATTGCCCAGCAGGGGCGCAAAGGCGAGGGTCCGCCAGACCATGGCGACGCGATCCTGGTCAGGCTGGAAGTCAGGGTGAAGCTGAGCCACGCCGCCGGCGTTGGAAAAGGCCGTTCGGCCACCGGTTTCCAGATAGCTCTCAACCGGCAGACCAGACGCCATCAGGATGTCGTGCCGGGACAGTTCGACATGGTAATAGGTGACGATGTCGACCGGCAGCTGCTCGATCGTGCTGCCGTTCACCAGGAACTTGACCGGGATCAGCACCTCGTCCGCGTAGACTGAATGGTCGGGCGATAGCAATAACGCCCGCTTCGGCCGCCCCTCGCCGAACGCGTGCGGGGCGATGCGGATCGGCCAGACCCGCCGGGGTTCGGGATGACCCGGCAATCGCAATCCAGATCCGCGTGGCCAATCTCGCCTCTTTCGGCCATTTTACATGCTTGGCAAAATGATTTGCCTTAAACGCAAACGGCATGGGTCGGCACAACAGGAATGACGAAAACCATGTCAATCGCCGCGCGAGAGCGTTTTCAGGCTGACGAGCAAGCGACCGAAGCGTCTAGCGCTCGCCATAACGTGCGCCCTATCACAAAAAGTTGCCCGCGCAAGACACCGTTATGATACGATTCAGTCCCACTTTGGCGCCTGTCCGGTTCTACACTGGTTTGTGCGAAATGGGAATGGTGACGATGATGTGCACGGCAACAATTAACACACTGACCTTCGCGGGTTTATTGCAAGATCCGCTGGTCCAGATGGTGATGCGCAGCGATAAGGTGTCTGAGGCAGATCATTCCGAGTTGCTGCATCGCGTCAAAGAGACCCTGACTACACGCGAAACGGTCAATCGCCAGGCCTTTGCTGAGCCAGTCTGACCGTCGCCAATTGTCTGTCCAATGCTTACGCCATTATCGCCCACGACGGGCCAGTTGGATCCGACCGTCCTTCAAAGGCCGCTGGCCCGCTTGCCGCGTTAGGCTGGACCGACTACGCCCCTGCCTGGGCGCTGTCCCGAATTGCCTCCCACACACGCAACGGCGTCGCCGGCATGTCGATGTGGCTGATGCCATAGGCTGACAGCGCATCAACCAGCGCGTTCATGACGGAAGGCAACGCCCCGGCACAGCCAGCCTCGCCGCATCCCTTCGAACCCAGCAGATTGGTCTTCGCCGGCACCGGATGAGATGCGAAGTTGAACATCGGTGCATCGTTCGCCCGGGGCAACGCGTAATCCATATACGACCCGGTCATCGGCTGGCCGCTCTCGTCGTAGACCACGTGCTCCAGCAGCGCCTGACCGATACCCTGCGCGATCCCGCCATGCGCCTGTCCCTCGACCAGCATCGGGTTCACGATGACGCCGAAATCGTTGACCATGTGATAACGCATGACCTCGGTCACGCCGGTCTCCGGGTCAACCTCGACCTCGGCGATATGGCACCCGTTTGGATAGGCGAACGGGGGACCCTCGGCGACGTGGGAGACGGACAGGGTCTGTGGTAATCCGGCAGGCAACGCCGTCGCGCCGGAGCGGACCTGATCGGCCAGGTCCATTATGCCGATCGCGCGATCGGTGCCGGCTATGCGGAACTGGCCGCCGCCGCCGGTCTGAGCCGAGGGGACGATCTCGAACTCGATGTCGTCTTCCGCCGCTTCCAGCACATGGGCGGCGATCTTCCTGCCGGCCTCCAACACCTTCTCCGCACCTTCGACGATCGCGGTGCCGCTGGCCATCAACGATTTGGATCCCCCGGTTCCGCCGCCGGCCAGCAACTCGTCGGAGTCACCCTGCAGCAGGTTGATCCTGTCGAACGGAATCCCCAGCCGGGAGGCGAGGACCTGAGCGAACGGTGACGCGTGGCCCTGACCATAATCCAGCGTGCCTGTAATAATGGTGACGGTTCCGTCCGGTTCGAATCGGATGCCGCCCATTTCCTTGGACGGCGGGCCGGTGACCTCCAGATACTGGCCAATGCCGCGTCCGCGCAGCCGTCCGCGTTCGGCGCTGTCCTTCTTGCGGGCGGCAAACCCGTCCCAATCGGCTGCCGCCAGGGCCTTATCCAGAACTGTCGGGAAATCGCCACTGTCATAGGTCGTGCCGGCGGGCGTCTTGTACGGCAAGGCGTCGGGCTGAATGTGATTGCGGCGGCGGATTTCGGTCCGATCGATGCCCATCTCGCGCGCCGCGGTGTCGAGCAGCCGTTCGATGTAATAATTGCCCTCCGGCCGTCCGGCGCCGCGATACGGACCGACCGGGCTGGTATTGGTGAACATCGCCTTCGCCGTCACCTCCTGCAGCGGCGTCGCGTACACGCCGATGGTGTTGCGGACGATGTTGCCGGTGGGCTGCAAGACGGTCCCGTTGGACAGATAGGCCCCAATGTTGCCGTAGCCGGTGACCCGCAGCGCCAGGATGCGACCCTCGGCGTCAAGTGCGATCTCCTGCTCCATGTCGTGATCGCGGCCGTGGCTGTCGGACAGAAAGCTTTCGCCCCGCTCGTCGGTCCACTTGACCGGGCGGCCCAGCAGGCGCGCGGCATGCAGAATGGCCGGGTATTCCGGGTAGCACGAGGCCTTCATCCCAAACGAACCGCCGACATTGCCCGTCAGCACGCGGATGTTTTCGACCGGCGCCTGCAATGGCCCCATCAGCAATTGCCGCATGTTGAACACGCCCTGGCAGCCGAGACGCAGCGTCCAGCGGCCAGAGTCCGGATCATGATCGCCGATCGCGGAGCGCGGCTCCATCGGGCAGACAACAACGCGGCTGTTGCGGATCTTCAGCCGCGTCACGTGAGCGGCCTTGGCGAACGCCGCTTCCACCGCGGCGGTGTCACCGTGGTGGAAATCAAGGATGACGTTGCCGGCGGCCCCGTCATGCACCAGCGGCGCACCCGCCACCGCGGCCAAAGCCGCCTCGGTCACCGCTGGCAGTGTATCAATATCGACGAAAACCGCCTCGGCACCATCCTTTGCCTGCTGGGCCGTCTCGGCAACCACCACCGCCACGGGGTCGCCGACAAATCGGACCTTGTCCGTGGTCAGGACGGGCTGCGCCGGCTTCGGCATTTCGCCGCCATCCCGCATCTTGAAAGACATGCCCGAAGGCATGTCGCCGAGACCCGCGGCGATCAGATCCTGCCCTGTGAGCACCGCCAGCACGCCCGGAATGGCCTTGGCCGCGCTGGTCTCGATCGAGCGGATGACACCGTGCGCCGCGTTCGAACGAACCATCACCGCATGGGCCTGGCCAGGAAGATTGAGGTCGTCGGAATAGCGACCCTGGCCGCGCAACAGCACAGGATCCTCCTTCCGCGGCACCGGCTGGCCGACCGCGTATCTTTCCTCGGCGAATTGCCTCAGGTCGACTGGTGCGTTCATCCCCACGTCCCCTCTAACCGTTGTGCTCTGCAACATGGCGCTGTTTGTCGCGCTCGCAACCCTGTCTCTGGCTCGCCGCGCCGGCAAATGGCACAATGCCGATAACGGATGACGGAGAACCCAGATGCCGACCTACCAGTATGAATGCACGGACTGCGGCCCATTCAGCGAAGTCCACCCGATGGCCGAGTTCGATCAGCCGCAGCCCTGCCCCGAATGCGCCCAGCCGGCGCCCCGGCTGTTGACCGCGCCCGCGCTCGGTGGCGGTGCCCAGCAGGGCGCTCCCGGAGCCGCGACCGCGTCTTCCCACCTGGGCGGTTGCGCCTGCTGCGCACCGCGACGCCTGACCGCGGACGCTGTCTGAGACCACCCAGGACCAGCATCCGCGCTGATTCGAGATTGGCATTTATTTGCGATTTGACATTTTATTAGGAAATTAGTCTCTGCCGCTTCGCTTATCCACACCTGCAAACGACAAAAGCAGCATCTTCTCAGGCATTAGCCGCTTGTCCCCATTGTGATCCAGCCCCGCCCGCTGTTACCCCCCACTTACTCGGCGCCGAGTATTAGTTTCATTTGTAACTCGGATGGAGGACTTCAATGTCCGGATCGACTACAGGCGGCAATATAACTGGTTCTGGCTCCGATACGATTGCGCTGACGCTGTCGGAAGACCAGGCTGAGGGCCAGGACGCGCAATTTACAGTCAACGTCGACGGACAGCAGATCGGCGGCGTGCAAACCGTTTCTGCGTCGCATTCGGCGGGGCAAGAGCAAACCTTTACCTTCCAGGGCAACTACGGCACCGGCCCGCATGATGTTGCTGTCACCTTTGGCAACAATTTGATCTTCCCCGGGGACTCAGGCGATCGGAATCTTTACGTCGACGGGGTGAGCTACGACGGACAGACTGTTTCGACCTCGACCAACGCGATCTACAACGCGCCGCTGTTCCCGCCGACCTCGACGGATGGCCCCCATTACGGCAATGCCGTCTACCAGGTTGACGATACGACCCCGATACCGAATGGCGCGTCGCCTAATCCGAGCACGACACCGGGCGCGGTCTCGGTTGGCAGCGGTGCTGACACCTTGGTTCTGAACATGGCAGAGGATGCCTATCAAGGCGACGCTCAGTTCACGGTTGCCGTCGATGGACAGCAGATCGGCGGGACTCAGACCACGACCGCCATCCTGAACCAAGGCCAGTCGCAGGAATTCGACGTCCACGGCAACTTCGGCTCCGGCGGCCATACCGTGTCTGTTTCCTTCCTGAATGATCAGATCGGCGGATTTTATCCCGGAACGAATTGGGCGATCGATACAGAAGATCGCAATCTTTACATAATGGGAACAAGCTTGAATGGCGGCTCACCCGCCTCCGGTGCACCGCTGGAACTCTCCAATGACGGGACGGCTAACTTCTACGTCACGGCCGGTTCCAACCCGTCGGGAACGGCCTCCTCATCCGGGTCGTTCGCCGCGGATGGTGCGGCAGCAGATGGCTCCAACGTGGCAATTACCCCTGGCAGCCTCGCCGCCGGAACAACGACAGCGGGCTCATCCAGCGGGATGAGCTTCGTCGCTTCCCCTGCCGACGCCACGACAACCGCCGCGGCAACGACCGATACAACAACCGCGAGCAGCACGAACTCCGGCACCGCGAGCAGCGGAAGTTTGGGGGGAACAGGCTCCACCACCGACACCACGCCATCTGTGGCCGCAGCGGTCAGCAGCACGCCGCAGACCTCCCAAGACTTCAGCGTTCCGTCCGCAACAGGCACCTCCACCACCGACCCGACCAGCAGCAACGGTGGAAGCAACTGGTGGGCAACACATCAAGGCGCTGGCGCCTCTGGTTGGGCGGCGTTTCATCAACAGGGCTGATCAGCCACACCTGCCGCCACGCTAAAATCACCAGGCTCGGCAGCGCTTCGGCAAACTCCGGGAAAAGCTCCCCTTTCCCGGAGTCTGTGCTCCTCAGTCGGTCTCGTAACGATGCCGGCCCTGGCCCAGATCCTGTCCAGATCAACTATCTGAACGGGCAGATGTATTACTGGAGTGCAACAAAAAACCGCTAGGCCTTTCGCCGCAGAAATGCTTCCATCAGAGACTTTGCTTCTTCCGAACCATGTGCGGCGGCGACGGCGCGGATACCTTGCTGCACCGCATCGGCGATCGACATGCGTTCCCAGTCGCGGATGAGTTCCTTCTGGGCTCGGATGGCATTCGGACCGGCCTTCAGGATCGCAGCGACCCACTCTTCGACCGCACCATCCAGTTTATCTCGCGCCGCGACACGTTCGATCAGGTGGCACGCCATGGCTTCAGAACAGTCAATATGCCGGCCCGTGAACACCAGCTCCCGGGTTTTGCCCCAGCCGATCAAATGCGGCAGCAGGCAGGCCTCCATCCCGGAAGGCAAGCCGAAAAGAACTTCCGGCATGCCGAAAAAAGCCGTGTCGGCTGCGGCGCGCATGTCGCACGCGGCAGCGATTTCCAGGCCCGCGCCCAGGCACCAACCGTTGATTCGAGCCAGTACCGGCACCGGAGTGCGGCGGATGGCTTCGCATATGCGGTGGGTCAACGTCGGTCCCTCGGATGCCGCATGCCGGACGAAGGTGGACATTTCCCGCAGATTGGCCCCGCCGATAAAGGACTTGTCGCCGGCCCCGGTCAGGATGACCACTCGCAGACCATCCGTGGTGGAGACCTGCTCGATCGCCGCCGCCAATTCACGCTTGCCGGCATTGCCCAGCGCGTTGCGTTGCGCGGGGTTGTTGACCGTTACGGTGGCGACCAACCTGGCATCGATAGTCGTTTCGATTAAAGACGCCGGCACAGGACCGCGTCCTTGATCAGCGGCATGCGGTCATTGCCGAAGTACATGTCGTCGCCACCGACGAAGATCGTCGGCGAGCCGAAGCTGCCGCGGTCGATCGCCTCCTGCGTGTTGTTACGCAGAGTATCCTTGACGGTCTGCTGCTCGATCGCGGCTACAAGCTTGTCCGGATCAATGTCAAGCTTTCGACACAGCGCCGTCAGGACGGCGATCTGCGAGATGTCCTGATCGTCGGTCCAGTAAGCCTGGAACACAACCCGAGCGAAATCGACAAGCTTTCCCTCGGGCTCAAGCACGATGCAGGCGCGCATGGCTTTCACGCTGTTCACCGGGAAGACGCTTGGGCGGTAGTGGGTCGACAGCCCAAGATAGCGCGCCCAATCCTGCTGATCCTTCTTGCCGTAGGCGGATTTCGCCGGGACCGGCTTGTCGCGGGAGTTATAGACACTTTGGTTGACCGCATTGAAAACGCCGCCGACAAGAAACGGACGCCACTGGATCGTCACGCCGATCTCTGCCTGCATGCGCATAAGAGATTCGAACGCGAAATAGGTCCACGGACTGGAGCAGTCAAAGAAACACTCGACTTCGGCCATTGAAAAATCCTCCCGCGGATCAGCCGTTGTGGCTACAGCCCACGCGCCATAGCCCGATGCCTGGACATGCCAGTCTTGTTGTTGCCGCGAACTGGCTTGCCCCTCCGAGAGCGACTACGCGCCGGTCACCGGCCTGGCACGTTGATTGTACATGATCTTGGCGCGGCGTTCCTGTTCCTCGGGCGGTAGTTTCGAGGGGTCCTCAGATAGCTCCGCCCCAACGGCCATGCCGCGTTGAACACCCGCGCGCCCGGCAAGCTCTTCCTGCCAGCGCTTCATGTATTTGAAATCCTCTATGTCCTGACCCTGAACTTTCCAATTCACCGTCCACGGATAGCAGATCATGTCTGCGATCGTGTACTCTTCACCGGCAAGGTATTTGCTCTCGTATAGGCGATTGTTCAAAACGCCGTAGAGCCGGTTTGCCTCGTCGGTAAACCGACGAATGGCGTAACCTTGGTCACCCTGCTTGTCTCCCAGTCGCCGGAAATGGCCGCATTCGCCCAGCTTGGGACCTTGGTTTGCCATCTGCCAGATCAGCCATTCATTCACCGCGTACTTGCCCCGAAGATCCTGCGGATAGAAACGCCCGACCTTCTCGGCGAGATACATCATGATCGCGCCGGATTCGAAGATGACGATCGGCTCACCGCCGCCAGCCGGCGTGTTGTCGACCATCACCGGCATCCGGTGATTCGGGTTCATCTTCAGGAACGCAGCGGTAAACTGGTCGCCACGGCCAATATTGACCGGAACGATGTTGTAGGGGATCCCGGCTTCTTCCAGCAGGATCGTGACCTTCTTGCCGTTCGGCGTAGGCCAGTAGTGCAGGTCGATCATGGTGTTGGTCCCTCTCGCTCGTGGTTTGAGCAGGAGCTTAGACCGAGGTCGGGGTTTCGGCCAATGACGGTTGACGGGCATGATCCTGACCGGTCTGATGACAGGCTGTAACCGGCGGGATTGCACACTTGGCGTCTTCCTCCTGCGATATCGTTCTGCTGCACAGTTCTGACCTTCATGTCGATGACGACCCGCATCAGGGACCATACGGCGACGACGGCACGACCGGGCTACGGGTCGTGCTGAAGGCAGCAAAAACCCATGCCGCCGACTACGTGCTGCTGGTCGGCGACATCTTTGACAACAACCGCCAGTCGCTCGGCATCATCCAGCAGTGCGTGGCTATGCTGAACGAGTGCGAACGACCGGTCATCGTTTTGCCGGGAAACCATGATCCGGTCACCGCCGACTCGGTGTGGCTGCGCGGCGGCCTCGATCAACTGCCGCATGTCCATATCATCGGCGTGACAGATGACCTGACAGTGCATTTCCCACGCCACGACCTTGAGGTTTGGGGACATGCGCATGTCGATTACAACAACATGGTGCCGTTGCGAACGCCGCGGCCTCGAACCGCGCGGTGGCACGTGACGCTGGCTCATGGGCATTATGAGGATGACGGCGTGCCGCCGCTGCGACCGTCCTGGCTGATCAGCAATGCGGAGATCGAGGCGACCCAGGCGGACTATCTCGCGCTGGGCCACTGGAACCGGGCAGCCGCCGTCGGCACCGGAACGACGGTGCCGGCCTACTACTCCGGGTCCCCGGACCTGGCGAAAACCGTGAACGTGATCCGCCTCCGCGCCAACGGCTCGATCGCCGTCGCCCGCGAGGCGATCGACTGGGATTAGAGCATGATCACGCTGAGCGGAACGTTCAAAGCGTGTAAATCATCCGATCAAACAAGGAGATAGAGCATTTTCGGTCTGCATAGTCAGGCTGAAAATGCTCTAGCGCGAAACGGCAGCCCTCTCGCCCCGGCTCCGCCACGTTTGCCACCGGACAGGCTGACAGACACGCCTGACCGGTTAGACTTCATCCGCTTGAACAGGAGGAAGCGAATGATAAAGGTCCTTGGCCTGCTCACCCGCAAGGCAGGCACAACGCACGAGGAATTTGTGCGTCATTGGGTCGACATCCATGCGCCACTCGCCCACGCCGTGCCGGGCATTCGGCGCTACGTCCAATCGCACATCAGTGGAGCTCGGACCCGACCCGACATTCCCGAAACAGCTGTCGAGGTCGATGGGATCGCCGAACTTTGGTACGACGACCTTGAAGCCATGCAGCGCGCCGCCTGGACCGCGGCGATGAAGGCGTTGACGGACGACGGCGCGCTGTTTATCGGCCAGATCAAGACTTACGTGATCGACGAACGGCAGATCATTCCGCCGCCTGGCTGACCGTGACCGCCTCATACGGGAAGCGCTTGACCTTGGCCATGTTGATGCCTTCGATACGAAGCAGCCGAGTATCGCTCTTGCGCTCCGGCGAGTGCAGCACGCCCACATCGTACAGATAGACGTCGCCGGGCTTCATGACGTAGTCGTGATTGGCCACCGCCTGGCCCGGCGCGCCATCGGTTGGCCGGGCAACGCAGTCCCAGGCGGTCATGATGGTTTCACCCGCGGCTTGACCGTAGATCGCCCAAGATGGCCCGTGGTCGTGCGGCTTGCTGCCCTTCGGCCCGACATAACCGTGTGCCAGGATCGCGAACCCCAGGTCGGCGTCTTCATACAGCAAATGGCGCTCCGGCGTGCCCGGCGGGATATAGGTCGCGACGAAGGCTGGGTCGGCCAGAGCCTGCTGCACCAGGTCGCGGACGTGTTCGCGGCCCGCGGTGCCGGGCTTGGACTTCAAGGCGGCGTGACAGTCGGCGGCGAATTTTTCCAGTGTGATGGCCATGGCTGAACCTCCTGCTCTCTAGCGACGATACGGGTAACAGTTGCCGCGGTCGAGGGTGATGCCGAAATGGTCACCCAGGGCAGCGATGGCGTCGGCATGCGCGGGATAAGGATCGGCGTTGCCAGGACCGACGACAATGCAGCCGCCCCCGTGCTTTCCCTTCGGCGGCAACATGGCGGTGACCAGCGCCTTGCCCTCCTGATCCCGCAAGGTCAGGAATCGCGGCATCGCCCGCCTGATGTGGTCTTCCTTGTTGATGTCCTGCTCGATGAATACCGAGGTCGTCGGGTGGAAGGCGTCGACCGCGCGCTCCCGCTCCCGCCGGTAGTGCTTTTCTACGGCGTGATGCATCTCCAGCGATTCCGCCACGGCCTCACCCTCGGTGACGAGACGAAACCACGTCCCATTGTCAGGTGCGTCGCAGACATATTCCATGCGCGATCCCCCATGCGTAATCCAGGTGGCTTGGATTGGTCTGAAAACCAAGCTTAGGATGGTTTGGGCTGTCGATCAAACGAGCCGTCCAAACCGGGGATGAAAATGGCAAATACGTTCGACTACGTGATCGTGGGCAGCGGGGCAGCCGGATCGGTGCTGTGCAACCGCCTGACCGAGGATCCCGGCGTCACGGTCTGCGTCCTGGAATGCGGACCGCCGGACCGGCACCCCTACATCCACATCCCCGCCGGCTTCATCAAGATGCTGTTCAACCCGGCCTACACCTGGCAGTTCCAGACCGAACCGGGGGACGGCATCAACGGCCGGCGCATCCCGACAACCCAGGGCCGCACCCTTGGCGGCTCCAGCTCGATCAACGGAATGATCTACAACCGAGGTCAGCGCGAGGACTTTGACCACTGGGCGCAGCGCGGCAACCGCGGCTGGGGCTACGTCGATATCCTGCCCTATTTCAAGCGCGGCGAGCGGCGCCTTGATATCGGCGGGGACCGGCAAGTCAATCCGATCGACGACCGCATTCACGGACGCGCTGGCAGCCTGCCGGTCACCGACAACGATTGGGATCATCCGGCAATGGCGGCCTTCATCGACGGCGCGCAGGAACTGGGGATGCCGCTCTGCCAGGACTACAACAGCGGCGACAGTCAGATGGGCGTCGGCTACTTCCAGCGGCTGATCCACCGCGGCTACCGGCGTTCGGCGGCTCAGGTGTTCCTGCATCCGGCCCGAGCCACCGGCCGGCTGGACGTGCGGACCAGTGCGCGCGCCGCCCGTATCCTGTTCGACGGCACCCGCGCCACCGGCGTCGAGTACCTGAACGATCGACACCGCGCGGTCCACCAGACCGTCTTCGCGCGGAAGGAGGTGATCGTGTCCTCCGGCACCGCCAACACCGCCAAGCTGCTGCAGATGTCCGGCGTGGGTCCGGCATGGCTGCTGAACGACCTCGGCATCGCTGTCGTCGCCGATCTTCCGGTTGGCGAGAACTTCCGCGACCACTACTCGACGCGCATCGTCGCCCGGGTCAGGAACACCCGCACGATAAACGAGATGTCACGCGGCGTCGGCCTGGTGGGGGAAATCGCCCGGTGGGTAATGGGCAAGCCAAGCATCCTGGCGGTATCGCCGTCCATTCTGCACTGGTTCTGGAAAACCGAAGACACCATGCGCCAGCCGGACCTGCAGGGCGTCTTCAGCCCAGCCAGCTACAAGCAAGGCTTCGTCGGCCTGCTCGACGACTATCCGGGGATGACCTGCGGCGTGTGGCAGCACCGGCCGGAAAGCACCGGCTATGTGCGGGCGCGCAGCACCGATCCGTTCGTGGATCCGATCATTCAGCCGAACTACCTCAAGGACCGGATGGATCAGCGTGTCCTGGTCAAAGGCATGCACTGGGCGCGCAAACTGCTCCACACGCACGCACTGGCGCCCTATTTCGAATCTGACGCACTGCCCGGACCCGACGTCCATACGGATGACGAGTGGCTGGACTACGCGCGCCAGTATGGCTCGACCGCCTACCACCTGATCGGCACCGCCCGCATGGGACCCGTGACCGACAAGACATCGGTGGTCGACGATCAGTTGCGGGTGCACGGCCTGCGAGGTCTTCGGGTGGTGGATGCCTCGATCATGCCGAACATTCCGTCGGCGAACACCTACAGCTCGACGATGATGATCGCCGAGAAGGCGTCCGACATGATCCGCGGCCGCGCGCCGCTGCCGCTGGTGGCGGGGATTGCGGCCTAGCCACGATGCCCCGACAATGTATGGCGAATAGTCAAGGAGCCGCTGGTGGCCGGGTTCAAGAGTACCGACAAATACATCGCGACGCGCGATCTCGAGGTCGCGGTGAACGCTGCCGTGACGCTGCAGCGGCCGCTGCTGGTGAAGGGAGAACCCGGCACCGGCAAGACCGTGCTCGCCCATGAAGTCGCCGCCGCGCTCAGCCGCCCGCTCATCGAATGGCATATCAAGTCGACCACCAAGGCGCAGCAGGGCCTGTACGAGTATGACGCCGTGTCGCGGCTGCGCGACGGCCAGCTTGGCGATCCGCGGGTGCATGACATCGGCAACTACATCGTGCGCGGCAAGCTGTGGGACGCGTTCGAGGCCGACGAGCAGACAGTGGTGCTGATCGACGAGGTGGACAAAGCCGATATCGAATTCCCCAACGATCTGTTGCTGGAACTCGATCGGATGCAGTTCTTCGTTTACGAAACCCGCAAGACGGTGCTGGCCCGACATCGGCCGGTGGTCATCATTACGTCCAACAACGAGAAGGAATTGCCGGATGCGTTCCTGCGCCGTTGTTTCTTCCATTACATCCGCTTCCCCGACCGGGAGACCATGGAGCGGATCGTCCAGGCACACTACCCCGACATCCGTAAGGATCTGGCGAAAGACGCCCTCAACGTGTTCTTTCAGGTCCGCGATGTTCCCGGGCTCAAGAAGAAGCCCGCGACATCGGAACTGCTCGACTGGCTGAAGCTGCTGATGGTCGAGGACCTGCCTGTCGAGGCGCTCCGCAGCAACGAAAAGCAGCTGGTCATTCCACCGCTTTATGGCGCGCTGCTGAAGAACGAGCAGGACGTGCACCTGTTCGAGCGTCTGGCGTTTCTGGCGCGCCGGGGGGGCTGATGTTCTCGCATCTGGTCCTGGGTCTTCGCTCTGCCGGGTTGCCCGCCTCCATCACCGAATACCTGACCTTGATGGCGGCGATGAAGGCGGGTGTGGCGGAATACAGCATCGAGGATTTCTACTACCTGGCTCGCGCCACGCTGGTGAAGGACGAGCGCCACCTGGACAAATTCGACCGGGTCTTCGCTCATTGCTTCAAAGGACTGGAACCACCCGAGGGGGTGAAGGTCGAGGACCTGCCCGAGGAATGGCTGCGCAAGCTGGCCGAAAAGCTGCTGTCACCGGAAGAAATGGAAAAGATCCAGGCGCTCGGTGGTTTCGACGCCATCATGAACCGGCTGAAGGAATTGCTGGCGGAGCAAAAGGGTCGGCACCAGGGCGGTTCCAAATGGATCGGCACCGCGGGGACATCGCCGTTCGGAGCCTATGGCTACAACCCCGAGGGCGTGCGGATCGGGCAGACCGAATCGCGGCATCGCCGAGCGGTCAAGGTGTGGGACAGGCGCGACTTCAAGGATCTCGACGATACTGTTGAGCTCGGCACCCGCGGCATGAAGATCGCGCTCCGCCGCCTGCGTCGCTTCGCTCGGCAGGGTGCCGCGACCGAACTGGATATTCCGGATACGATCCGCTCCACCGCGAACAACGCCGGCAGCCTGGATTTGAAAATGGTGGCGGAGCGGCACAACACGGTGAAGGTGCTGCTGTTCCTGGACATCGGCGGATCGATGGACGACCACATAAGGCTGACCGAGGAGCTATTCTCCGCCGCGCGAACCGAGTTCAAGCATCTGGAGCATTTCTACTTCCACAACTTTCCCTACGAAAAGGTCTGGAAGAATAATCGCCGCCGGTTCGAGGAAGTGATCCCGACATGGCAGGTTCTGCGCACCTATGGCCCTGACTACAAACTGATCATCGTTGGCGATGGCGCGATGAGCCCCTATGAAATCACCATGCAGGCCGGTTCGGTCGAGCATTATAACGAAGAAGCCGGGACCGTCTGGTTGAATCGCCTGTCCTCGCACTATCGTCGCGCCGCCTGGCTCAATCCCACGCCGAAACAAAGCTGGGGTCATGTGCGCTCCATCAGCATGGTCAATGATTTGATGGAAGGTCGGATGTATCCGCTGACGGTGAACGGCATCGACGACATGACGCGGGAGTTGAGCCGATAAGGACCGTGGCCCTCAACGCCGGCGCACACGATAATCCGGCGCACGGCAACGGACCCTGTAGCGCCGTTGAAAAGCAGAACTTGGACACCGCCCTGCTAAATCAGCATCACTGACCAATGGATGCGGATCAAGCCGCCGGCGCGGGTTGATCGGTCCGCAGCCGCAAAACCGCCATCCAGGCAAATCGCGTGTCCAGAACGACACCTTCCGACGTCGCCAATTTGCCCTCGGCGGTCACCGGCACATAGTTCATCGTCACCGAATCCTCGACGTTGCCGCCGATCACCGCGAGGCGCCCGGCAACCGTTGTGTCGACGACGATGTCGCAGTGCGACGGAAACAACCCTGGCGTCGGCAGGTCCTCATACCGTAGCCCGCGGGCGCTACCGCGACCGAAACAAACAAGATCGCCTCGTTGCGGTGCGTAATCCTCCACCCTTTCTGCCGCCACCAGCCATGTCCGGGTGGTGCCGAGCGAGACACGACGCGCGGCGTTGATGTAGTCGGCGTGATCGGCGGAGTAGGGGAAACGCGGACCCGCCCCGGCAATCCGCATCACATAAGAAATGAACGCCGCCGACCAGGCGTAATCACCGTCCGTGTCAGGCGGAAAAACAGCACCGTGGCCGTCATGCTTGCCGGTCCACGCGCTCTCGGTCGACCCCGGGTTCAAGCCCACCCACCAGTATTCGCCAACCCGCTGCCAAAGACCTTCCTCGCGTTCGGGCTTCACGATCCTGCTCTTGTCGGCTTCCGGATCGGCGATGTTCTGGCCAAACAACCGCCATTCCCGCAGTGCGATGGCAACAACGGCGTCGCGCGAGAATGGCTGGTAGGGAGCCGTGGCGAACGGCGGAACATGAGTGTCGGGCATTGGTCTTCCCATGCAGGCAACCAGCAGCAGCAACGGCGGAAGCGGCAAACAACGCATCGCCGCTGTTGCCCGGATTTTCAGCGTCGAGCACCACGGCGCGGCTGCCAGCCGGTCATCGCTCTCGCCCTGAGGTCGCCCCCTGATCCGCGATGGCGCCAGCATCATGCGCCCGCGCCAAAGCCATGAAAATCCACGCCGCGCACAGACTTGCTTATCCCAGGTCATAGCTTCGCATCGAAACCAGCCATCCGTTGCAATCTAAAACATATCGCCGTGCGGAATGGCAGCTTTATCATCTGCAGCAATCCGGCGTTCCCACAGCGCGCCGAGGATGGCGGTAAGCCCGCGACAGCTTGCCGGATCTTGGTTCCGGCGCGGGATTGAAGTATGACGGCGGTCGAAGCGCGGGAACGTGCCGATGTGCCGCGGCAAGGCACCGGATATACATAGAACAGCGCGAAACCGGAGCGATGGAGGAACAAGGATGGCCATTAGGCTCGTCATCACGATGACCGCGGCGTCGGGAAAGGGAGCGGACCTGGCCCGGGTCTTTCGGGACCGCTGCGCCGAGGTGATGCAGGAACCGGGGTGCCAGCAGTTCGAGGTGTTCCAGAGCGCTCTCGAGCCAGACAAGCTGACCCTGCTCGAGCTTTGGACAGATCAGGCCGCGCTGGACGCCCATGCGAAAGTAAACGCGACCCGGGCGCCCCTGCCGGACGGGTTGCGAGCGGGAGCGGGTGAGCGAGAGGACTATCAGTATAATCGCACCCGCTAGTGGTCCCGTCGGATTTTGTCCACTAGACCCATCTTCCTTCTTCGGTTTCACATCATTTATTGATAGTATTGCATAAAATACCATTGCGACCACCCGCCACTGGCTACGCTGGGACGTGCAGCAGATCGAACGCCTTCTGCTGCACCGGCGTTGGCCGGGTCACCACGATAATCGGATACAGCGGGTTGATCGCGGTGACGATGGTATTGCGCGCCACTGTCGCCAGATCGGCCAGCAGCGTGCGGAAGCTATGCACCGGCAGACCGTCCGGTGTCACGCCGGTCGTCTGCTTCCTGACCGCGGCTTTTGAACGCTGCGCCTGCGCCACCACGCTGCTGCGCAAGGCTTCGGCCTCCGCTTTGTTGGTGTCATCGAACAGCATCGGCGCCAGGCACTGGCGCATGTGCCATTGCAGATAATAGGCCAACATGCACAGCAGCACGTGTGCCCGCACCCGTCCCTCCAGCCAATGATAGACCGGCCGCACGTTCAGATCGACCGTCTTGATGCAGCGGAAGGCCCGCTCCACCCGGGCCAGGGATTTATAGCTGCGCACTGTATCTGCATCACCGAGGGTCTGCTCAAGCAGGCTGGTGCGCACGACATAAAGCCCGTCGGTTGCCGCCTCGGCGGCAATTTCGGCGGTCTTTCTTGCGAAGCTGAAAGCGGTGTCGGTGATATTCAGGTCGAAATGCTTTTTCATTTTGTAGGTGTTGAGCACCGCGCCGACCGCAAGCGCGATCTCGGTGGTGCCGCGCAGCGGGTTGCGCTTGCGCTCGACCGCGGTTTTGATGCGGGTGAGGTCCGTCTCGGTGGTGCCCAGCAGGTCTTCGCGCTTGCGGCTGCGCTCGGCGGCAAGATCGGGATTGCGGCAGACCACCAGCCGCTCACCGGGAAAATCGGGCGATGTGATGGAGGCCATGTCGCGCTGATCGAACAGCGTGAGTTGCAAAGCGCCGCTGTTCAGCAAATCTTTGATTGCCGGAGCGCGCAGCGCGGTGATCCAGTCCAGGCCGGCAGATTTGATGTCGGCGGTGATGCGCGCCTGGGTGATCATGCCGCGGTCGCCGACTAGCACCACGTGGTCGAGACCGAAGCGCTGCTTCAGCTTCTCGATCTGTGGTGCCAGGGTGGTCGGATCGCCGGTGTTGCCGTCGAACACCTCGATGGCCACGGGGCAGCCGTCGGACGCGCAGAGCAGGCCATAGACGATCTGGAGCGTGCCTTTTTTGCCGTCACGGCTGTAGCCACGCTTGGCCAGCGGACAGCAGCGCCCTTCCATGTAGCTCGACGAGACGTCGTAGAGCACGAGGGTGCCGTTGCCGAGATGGCGCTTGGCCAAGCTGGCTTCGATGGCGGGCTGGCGCACCAACAACCAATCGAGTGCGGCATAGAGTTCATCATCGTCAACCGCGCCGAGGCCGAGTGCTTCGCCGAGGCTGGAGGACGCCGTGGCGGGCGAGAGCGCGCGAGCGGCGGCAAGCTTGGACACGGGGTCGAGGATGCGGCCGATCAGCATCGCGAGGACAAGATCGCGGCAGCGATTGCCGTCCGGGCCGAGGATGCGGTCGAGGCCGATCTTGCGGGCGGTGCCGAGAGCGGCGGCGACATGCCCATGCGGAAGCGAGCGGGTGACGGTCAAGGCGTGCTGCCCGGCGGGGATGACGGTGCCGCCTTTGAGCACGCCGCGGAGGCCCTCAACGTGGGTCGGAGACCAGTCTGAGAGGTTGCAGAGTGTGCGTTTGCGGACCTTGCCCTGGTGGCGGTAGCTCTCGCGCAGGAGGATCGCGGGCGGCGAGGTGCGGTTCGGAACGGCTTCGATATACATGGGGTAGACGGGAGCAGATATGGCTTCCGAGTACAAGTCACAGGCGCGTTATTACATGGCTACGTTGTCAGACGGCTTCGCTCAGTTTTTCCCAGACCTCCGCCGATTTATCGTGATGGCAAAAGGGAAGCTCGGACTAGAGCAACCGTGAAGAAAGAGCGCCGCATCCGCATTTTGGCCAAACGCAGCCGACAGGCGCTATCCCAGCAACAGCGGCAGATGCCGTGTCAACAATCCGTCCCGGTCCCTCAATTCATGCACGATCGTGAAGTGATCCGCCTTGGGCACCGGGATTAGCGCCCCGGCCAGGTGCGCCGCCGAACGAAGCGCGTGCAGATCCCGACTGTCCGACCTCAACGGCGGCAACTCGGCGGTGCCGTAAGCAAGCGCGAGCGGCTTGTCGACGAATGGCGAACGCATCGGCGACAGCGCCACGATCTCCGCCTCGGTCAACCGCAGTTTCTCGTTCAGATACGTGTCACGCACCGGTCCAAGCTCGAAGATCCCAGAGATCGCCAGCCCGGCTCTCACCAGTGGATGACGCAGGCACATCGCTGTCAGATGACCACCCGCCGACCAGCCCGACAGCACGACCGGCCCCTTGATCCCATGCGACGGCCCATTCACCGCAAGCCAGTCCAGAGCCGCGTTGATCTCCGCCACGATCTCGGTCAGCGATGCGTCCGGCGTCAACGTGTAACCAGGCAACGCCGCCGCCCAGCCGCGCGCATACGGACCGGCGATCAGGCTGGCGAACTGATCCTTGCTATTGCGCTGCCAGTAACCGCCATGGATGAAGACAATGCAGGGCGCATCCGGATCGGGCTGAGGAAACAGATCCCAGCTATTGCGCTCCCTCGCTCCGTACCGCAGATCGAGGTGCAGCGGGGTGCCGGCGCGAAACGCCGCCGAGGCCTCCTCGCGCGCCGCATTCAGCACCGGACTGTCCGCCACCGCCGCCGAATTGTTGTAGGCCGCATCCCGCTCGGCTTGACTGAGCAGCCCCCATCCCGCCGCAACGCTCATGCGGTCGCCTTCCGATACCACGCCATGATCTGCCGGCCCTGCCAGAACAGCGTGCCCGGACGGCTCGCCATGTGCGTCAAGGCGCGTTCGAACCAGCCGATCCGATGCGGCACCCCGCTGATGAACGGATGCACCGCCAGCCCCATGACCTTGGCCCCCTGCTCGCCGGATTCCTCATACAGGCGCTCGAACTGCGCGACGGTGCGATCGAATAGCTCCTCCGCCCGATGGTGCTGGATCATCATCATCGGAATATCGTTGAGCTCGACACTGTAAGGCATGGTCAGCATCGGCCCATGCGTCGTGCGGATCGTGGCCGGCAGATCGTCCACCACCCAGTCGGCGCAATATTTGATCCCGGCTTCCGCCAGCAGATCGGGTGTGTCGAGGGTCTCGGTCAGGCCTGGCGCGAGCCAACCGACCGGGTCGTGCCCACCCGCCTCGCGCAACATCGCGATGGCGTCGCGGATCATCGCGCGCTGGTCCTCGACCCCGTGCGTGGCCATCTGGTGATAGCCATGCACCATGAACTCCCAGCCGGCGTCACGACACGCCTGCGTCACCTTGGGGTAGGCCGACGGCACCGCCCCGTTGATCGCCAGCGTCGGCGCGATACCATGCAGGTCCAGCGCCGCCTTCAGCCGCCAGAAGCCAACCCGCATGCCGTATTCGTGCCACGCCCAGTTTGGTACATCGGGAATCACCGAGGCACCCTGGGGCGCGGTCAGCACCTGACGCGGCATGGTTCGGTCGATGTCCCACCGCTCGATGTTCACCACCAGGAAGACGACAACACGCTTGCCGTTCGGCAGCGACAGCTTCGGACGATCGATGGACGCCTGATAGTCCAGGCGCTGAAAGGGCTTCTGCGGAGCGGCCATCGGTGAATGATGAACCGGGGCGGTGATCGGTTCAAGACGCGCCCAACAGCGGACTGTCCCAGCCATCAACGTTGATCGCCCGCATGGTTCGTTCGTCCGGCCGGCTCAGGGGATCCAGGACGTTTCCGGCAGGTTGCCCCCGACCTGCGGCCTGGAAGACGGCGGAGCAGGCAGCGGGGTCGGATCGGTCAGCTCACCGCCAGCTGCCAGCGGCAGATCGGGGTCGAACCGCGCGGCGTTGCGGCCGGCGATGCGGCCGAAAGTTGCACCGGAAACCAGGCCGGTACCGGCCGGGTAGTTGTCGTAGAACAGCCCGCCAACCATCTCGCCACACGCCAGAAGTCCAGCAATGGGCCGCCAATCGGTCCCGATCACGCGGGCATGCTCGTCCACCTTCAGGCCGCCGAAGGTAAAGGTGATCCCGCCGGTCGCGCTGTACGCGTAATACGGCGGCTTCTCCAGTTTGATCGCCCAATTAGTCTTGTCGGGCGTCAGCCCGGCGGTCCTGACCCCATCCTTCCGCGCAGGGTCCCAGCCATCGCCCGCATGGCGCGCCGCTGCGTTGTACTCAAGCAAGGTCCGGATGGCCTGCTGCTTGTCGTCGATGTCAAGCTGCCCGACCAGATCCTCCAACGTCTCGGCCACGATCGGTTCGCTGGTGGAATAGCGCGGCTCCAGCAGGTGCACCACCTGCGAGTCGAATAACTGGTACGCCTTGGCGCCGGGTTCGGCCAGGATGGCGCGACCGAACTTGGCGTAGGTGAACATCGCACCGTCCTCACCCTCATTGACGAAGCGGCGACCATTCCTGTTGATCATCACGCCATACAGATAGCTCAGCCGGTTGCTGCGGTCGGTCAGCGCGCGCGGCGCGAAGTTGCCCCAGTCGGCCGAGATCGGCGTAGCGTGGCAGCCACTCCACTGGCCCCACGGCATCGCGCCGATGGCCAGGGCCATGCGCAGGCCGTCGCCTTGGTTGTGCGGCGTGCCGCGCACCTTGGCGGCGCCGACCAGTGGGCCGATATGCTGGGTGCGCATCTGCACGTTCGCCTCGAACCCGCCACAGCCCAGAATGACAGTCCGTCCAGCGACCTCCTGGATGCCATCGTCATCACGCACCCGCACGCCGCACGCATGGCCACGCTCGTTCTGCAGAATGGCCCCAGCGCTGGCGCCGTAGCGGATCTCGACCCCCATGCGTTCGGCCGTGGCGAACCAACTGCGCGACAGGCCGACGCCTTCGTGTTCGGCGCGGACCACCAGACCGCGGGCCCATACGATCTTGTTGCCCCGCCGCACGCCGGTCAGGGAAATGGCGGGCTCCATCGGCACCTGGCCGACCTCATGCATCCAGAAAACCGTCTCGCGCGAGTTGTCGACCAGCACGCGCGACAGCACCGGGTCGGTCTGACCCGAGGTGACGCGCATCAGGTCGCCGTGGAAGTCGTCGCGCGTATAAGGCTGAATGCCATCATAGAAATCTTCGTACTCCGCCTCGACGCCGGGCAGCAGCGGGCTGATCTCACGCGGGTCGTCGAACGCGAAGCGCAGCACGCCGCCGCTCCAGTGCGTGTTGCCACCACGCATCTCTCGCGGGGCCTTCTCCAGCACCAGCACGCGGGGGGCGCCGTTCTGCCTGGCCGAGACGGCGGCGGCGAGAGCGGCGTTTCCGGCACCGACGACGATGACGTCATATTCGGACAGGGCTGAATTCTCCACTGCGATACTCCTTAGCTTCCGGACACTTTTCATCATTCCGCGAACGTATGTTTAACCCGAAAAGCCGGTCAGGGTGGGTGCTGCCGTTGCTCCATGCGGCCCTGTGCGGCTGCCTGGCTGGTAGCGGCCAGGATGCCGATGCGCAGCTCGTAGCCGCGGCGGACGTGTCGTCGGGCCAGAGCCTCGGCCTCGGCCGCGTCCCGCCGGGCGATGGCCTCGACCATCGCCCGGTGCTCCTGCATCGCCTCCGCGATACGGCCCGCGGCGGCAAACGTGGTGCGGCCGAGCAGCGCGACGGAATCGTGCAGGCTTTGCAGGCTTTTCAGCAGGAACCGGTTATGCGCCGCCCGATAGATCTGCTCGTGGAACAGGATGTTCTCGCGGGCATGCACCGTGGGGTCATCTGGCAGCGTCCGGTGGGTCTCCAGCGTGGCCTGCAGCATGCGGACCTCGGTGGGGTCGGCGCCGCGCGCAGCCAGTGCGGCGGCCGTGCCCTCAAGCGATTCGCGGAGATCATACAACTCAGTGACCGCGCGCAGATCATGCCGCGCGACGGCCAGGCCCCCGCCCGGTCCATGTTCCACCATCCCCTCCGACTGCAGGCGGCGTAGCGCCTCGCGAACAGGTGTGCGGCTCATCTTCAGCCGCGCGCACAGGTCAAGCTCGGGAACGCGCTGCCCGCTGCCCAGCGTGCCTTCCTGAATGGCGTCACGGATCGCCGCGTAGGCGCGTTCGGCCAGCCCCCCTGTCCGCAACGCCGACGGCTCGGGGGCACGCCCCTGCCGCGCGGTCGATGGTTGTTCGGCGAACGTGCTGGTCAGCGTGATGAGCCTTCTCCTGTGCGGGACTTCCCAGGCTGCATAACCCTGTATACAACGATATGCAGATAATCAACCTCCAGAGGAGATCACCGCCATGCCGCAACATCGGCTGCGCGCTGCCTTCATCCGCGGCGGCACCTCAAAGGCTCTCGTGCTGCATCTCGCCGACCTGCCCGACGACCAGGCCGACTGGGCGCCGATCTTCCTCTCGGCTCTGGGATCGCCCGATCCGAACGGCCGGCAGCTTGACGGCATGGGCGGGGGCGTGTCATCGCTTTCGAAGGTCTGCGTCGTCGGACCGCCCAGCCGTCCGGACGCGGATGTGGACTACACCTTCGCGCAGATCGCGGTCGGCACTCCGATGGTCGACTATTCAGCCAATTGCGGAAACATGAGTTCTGCCATCGGGCCATTCGCCGTCGACGAGGGCCTGGTCCCGGCGCCAAATGGCCCGATGGCGGTGGTGCGCATCCACAACACCAACACGCGCAAGATCATCGTTTCCCGCTTCGCCATGGAGGATGGCCACGCGGCGATCGATGGCGACCTGGTGCTGGACGGCGTGGCCGGCAGCGGCGCCTCGATCCAGCTCGAGTTCCAGGATCCCGGCGGCGCGCGCACCGAAGGGCTGCTGCCGACAGGCAACGCGGTGGACCGGCTGGATACCGGCATGTTCGGCGCGTTCGACGTCAGCATGGTGGACGCGGCGAACCCTTGCGTGTTCGTGGCCGCGGCCGAGGTGGACGCCACCGGAATCGAGCTGCCGGATGAACTGCAGCAGAACGGCGCCCTGCTGGACCGGCTGGAGGCGATCCGACGTCACGCTTCCGTCGCGATGGGCTTGGCCGCGAGCCTGGATGACGCTGCGACCATCCCAGGCGTTCCCAAGGTCGCGATGATCGCCGCACCAGCGGCTTCGCCGACGCTCTCGGGCAAGCCGCTCGCGGCCGGCGACGTCGACATCCTGGTCCGGATGATCTCGATCGGTCAGCCGCACCGCGCCGTGCCACTGACCGGCGCGCTGTGTCTGGCGGCGGCGTGCCGCATCCCGGACAGCGTGGCGGCACGGCTGCTGCGGCCCACCGCACAGGACGGAACGGTCCGGATCGGCCACCCCTCCGGTATCGTGCTGGTGGCCGCGGAGATCGAGACCACGGCAACGGGCATCCACATCAATCAGGCAACGGTATTCCGCACTTCGCGCCGTCTGTTCCAGGGCGAGGTGTTCTACCGCGTCCCATCAGCGCGCATGGCGGCCGTGTGACCAGGCCGGGCGGCTTTTAACCGGCCAAGCCACCTTGTCCGTGGTCGAACGCAAGACCTCATGTCCTATGCAAACGCCGCACGATAAGGTGGGCAAGCGGTGACACGGCAAGGACCGCGATCCAAGGATACAAGGCAAGATCGGGCCGGATGGTGCCGACCGCCAACGCTGTCGCGAACAAGCCGAGCGCCAGACAGGATTTGACGATTTGCAGCCCGGCACCACCACCGTGACGAACCTCGATCCAGAGCAACAAATTGACCAGCGCGAGCAACGTGAGATGTGCGCCATAGATCATGACCGACGCCTTCATCGCGCCTGAGCCGATCAGCCCCGGAAGGCTGGTTGAAATCGGCACCAGCACGATCAGGAACAGGAAGATGAAATGCAGCCAGGTCTGGCGCGGCGTGACCGAACCGCTCATCGCCAGCCGTTGCTGCTGTGAAACCCAGTATCTGGCGGAGATCGCGAAACTGAACACGACGGAAAGGAGTTCTCCGTTGAATTCGCGTAACATATCGAGAAGCGATCCTTTATTCGCTTCGACAGACGGCAGCAGCGTTGTCGCCACCAAGGTCATCGCAACGCCGAACATTGTGTCGCTGAGGCTTGCGAGCCGATCCGAGGACATGAAGATCGGAACGCCGACCTGATCTGCCTTGGCGTCCATGCGAATATCCCCCATCACGCGTTTCGCATCGGCTGGCCTGGCTCTCGAAGCATTCAACCGGCGCGGAAAATGTGACGGCCGAACGGCTCCGGTGCAAAGATCGGGTCGGGACGAAACGGGTGCGGCCCAGGCCAGCAAGTATCGATCTCACGCTGCGGATAGTCCATCCCGCGCGGTCTGACCTTTCCAGCTCCATCCGGGCTGGGGGATTGAACGGCGCGTCGCCCGACAGCCAGCGATTCGCACTACATCCTGTCCGCCGGGACAGCAGATCCTGGCGAGCTACGGATTGATACCATTGTGCCGGTCGTAGGTTCGCGATCGGTTCGGTGGCTTTTGCTAAATCACGGAATCAGCCGCTGCTCAATAGAGCATGATCACGCTGAGCGGAACGTTCAAAGCGTGTGAATCATCCGATCAAACAAAGGGATAGAGCATTTTCGGTCTGCACAGTCAGGCTGAAAATGCTCTAGGGTCATCCACATCAATCCAGCCACAAGAGCCTCCGCGTCACGTCTTCTCCGGCAGTTCGATCCCGGTCAGTTGTTCCCAAACCCGGATCACGAACGAGTCGTCCTTCAGCCCCTGCCCGTTCGCCGCCGCCGCCAGGAACAACTGGTGTGCCGCCGCCGCCATCGGCAGCGGGAAAGTCAAAGCCCGAGCCTGGTCGAGCACGATGCCGAGGTCCTTGACGAAGATGTTCACCGCCGATGATGGGGAATCATCGCCAGCCAGGATGTGCGGCACGCGGTTCTGCCACATCCAGGAACTGCCGGCCGAGTCCGAAATAACCTTATACAGCGTCTCCGGATCGGCACCCGCCCGGATGCCCAGCGCCAGCGCCTCGGCGGCGGTGGCGATATGCACCCCGGCCAGCAATTGGTTGACCATCTTCACGGTACTGCCCACCCCGATCTCGGAACCCAGCCGCCAGATCTTGGTGGAGATCGCGTCCAGCACCGGGCCGGCTTTGGCGAACGCCGCCTCTGAACCGGATCCCATCACCGTCATCGTGCCGCCCCGCGCGCCGGCAGAGCCGCCCGAGACCGGGCTGTCCAGCATCAGGAACCCGGCGTCCTCGATCTTCTTGCCCAGCGCTTTGGCGGCTTCCGGTGCGATGGTCGCACAGCACAGGACGACCGCGCCTTTTTCCGTCCGTCGCAGGCACCCTTTCTCGCCGAACAGCACCTGCTCGGTTTGCGCCGCATTGATGACGAAGACGACCAGGGCTTCAAGGTCGATCGGCAAGGCGTCCGCGGAAACCACCACGTTGCCGCCCTCGGCCGCGAAGGCCGTGCGGGTTTCTTCCCGCAGCTCGCATCCGGTTACATCGAAGCCCTTGTGCAGCAGGTTGAGGGCGGCCCCCATGCCCATGTTGCCAAGACCGATAACACCGACTTTCATCGCTCATTTCCCCAGCAGGTGCGACGAAGCAGGCGACCGAGCCGCCTCCTCGAATAAAGCGTCCGCTCGAACAAGGCGTCCCTCAAATAAACCGAATCGCCGGATCGAACCCCAAAAAGTACTGGCCGCAGACCTCGATATGGCCTGTCCGCCCCTGCACCTGCTGCGCCGAGGCATGGATGTCCCGCATTTTCTGCTCGAATGCGTTGCTGGCGAAGATCGCGGTCGCGCCAGCCTCATGATAGGCGAATTCGGCGACTTCCTTGGCACGCCGGATGGCTGTCGTCGTGGCCAGCCGCATCAGCACCTTGCTTTCCATGTCCAGGTCGCCGGTGCGCCGGATACAGGCCTCGCCATCGCGGATCGTTTCCAGCACGAAGGCGCGGGCGGAGCGCAACTTGGCCTCGTTTTCAGCCACCAGGTGATGCATCACCGGACTGTCACGCAGCGTACGCGCTGTACTGGATGGCTTCTTCGCCTGCGCCAGGTCTTTCAACCCGTCAAGCATACCACGGGCGATGCCCATGGAAACGAACGCGAAACCGCAGGAATAGGCGCTGGTGGTGGTAAAGCGGAAGAACGGCTCGTCAATCCGGCGTTCGACGTCGATATCACGCCGCAAACTATACTTGTTCGGCACGAATACGTCGGTCAGGGCGTAGCTGTCACTGCCGGTTCCCCGCAGCCCGACCACATCCCAGGTGCTCGACCAGTCAAGCTGATCCTGGCGCAGCAGCATGGTGCGCTCGATCAGGTTGCCGCCGGCGTCCTTCAGCATCGAGCCGTCCGGCAGTTCGACATGGCAATGCGCACCCATCCAGCTGGCGTGATGGCCGCCGCTGCCAAACCCCCACTTGCCGGTCACCTTGAAGCCGCCGGGAACGATCTTGGCGCGGCCTTCGAGTTGGAAACCCCAGGCCAGCACACCGCGTGGATCGTCACCCCAGATTTCGCGCGCGACCTCCGGCTCGACATAGGCCGCGGCCATCGAGCAACCGACAGCTTGGCCAACGCACCACGCCGTCGAGGCATCGGCCGCGGCAAGGGTTTCCATCACCTGCGCGAAGACCTCCAGCCCGCCGCCGTATCCGTTCAGCTGGCGAGGCAGCAGCACACGATAGAGACCGCTGGCATGCAGCGCCTCAACCACCGCCGGGGTCAGCTGGCCAAGCTGCTCGATCCGGCGTCCCTCCTCGCGCAGGAGCGGCGCGATGGTCCGCGCTCGCGCGATCGGGTCGGCCAACAGGTCGACAGGATAAACGGCGGTGGTCCGTTTCAGCGCAGCACTCATTGCAAGATTCCTTGGGTGACCAGATTGCCTGGATGACCAGAGTCCTTAAGTGGTCGGCACGTTCAACTACTAGACGAACGCTCCCGCCATGTCAGGGTTGTGTCAACGATTCCTCACGCCTTGATCCGGCCTGGCTGCCAGAACACCTTTCGGCCTCAAACCGTGCCGCACCGGCAAGGACCATGGCATGCGCGTCCCTAATCTTTCCCTGGCCGTCATCCCCCCGGCCTCGATGTCCCCTGGCCGTCTGTCGGAGCACCTCCTGAGTTCATCCGGGCCGCATGTGGGTGATGTCCGGCCCTACCGGCCGCTGCGAAATCGCTCCACCGCGGCGACCAGCGCGCGCCTGATGCCAGGTTCCAGCGCTGAATGACCCGCGTCAGACACGATGGTGATGCGCGCATTCCGCCAATGCGCCGCGAGGTCGAAGGCGGTCACCGCCGGGCAGATCATATCGTAGCGGCCCTGCACGATCTCCGCCGGGATGTGGCCGATCCGGTCCATATGCCCCAACAGACCTTTCGCCGGCAGGAACAGTCCGTGCGCGAAGTAGAACGCCTCGATCCGTGCAAGACCCAGCGCGCTGCGGTCCTGGGCGAACCCGCTGACCGTCTCCGGGCTGGGCAATAGCGTGCTGCAGGTGCCTTCATAAACCGACCATGCCCGAGCGGCGGGCAGATGAATCGACGGATCCGGATCGGTCAGGCGACGCAGATAGGCCTCCAGCAGGTCGCCGCGTTCGGCCGCCGGCAGGAACCCGGCGAATGCGGCATATGCCTCGGGAAAAACCGCCTGCATGCCGCGCAGGAACCAGTCGACCTCTCCCGTGCGGCCGAGAAAAACCCCGCGAAGCACGGCCCCCGCGACCCGCTCGGGATGCGCCTGGGCATAGGCAAGCGCCAGCGTGGACCCCCAGGAACCACCGAACAGCAGGAATCGCTCGACCCCAAGATGGCGACGCAGGATATCGATGTCAGAGACCAGGTCGGGCGTGGTGTTGTTATCCAGACCCCCAAGCGGTCGCGACCGCCCCGCGCCCCGCTGGTCGAAGATCACGATCCGCCAGTAATGCGGATCGAAGAAACGACGGTGCACCGCCCCGGCGCCGGCCCCTGGGCCGCCATGCAGGAACAGCACCGGTCGACCGTTCGGGTTGCCGGCCTGCTCCCAATACATCACGTGGCCCGCGGACAGCGGCAGGTAGCCGGTCTCATAGGGACCGATCTCGGGAAACAGGTCGCTACGGGGCATGATAGGACGATGCTATAGCCAGTCGTCCTGCCGGGAAACAGGCTTCTGACCTATTTCAATCCCGACGCCGAAATCCCTCGCCAGCCGTCCCGGGCCTTGGGTCCACGCGCGGTTACCAGGATCACCCGGCATCCGGCAGCATCGGGTGACCACTCGGCAACCTCTGCCGCGCCTTCCTGGGTTGCCGTTCGCGGCGCTTCGGGCAATGACACCAGAGGCAATGACACCAGGGGCAACGACAGTGGGCCGCATGCAGCGTATCTGGATCGCACTCGGCTCCCTGGCAGGGTTCGGCGCGGTCGCCATGGCGGCGTTCGCGGCCCATGGCATCGGCGACCCGAACGCCCAGCGCATCGTCGGCAGCGGCGTGCAGATGCAGGGTTGGCACGCCCTGGCTCTACTGGCGGTCGGCCTCTGGACACCCCGAGGCGGACGGCTGGCGGATGCGGCAGGGCTGGCGTTCACCCTCGGCCTGCTGCTGTTTTGCGGCGCGGTCTATGCGCTGGGTCTGGCCGGCACGTCGCTGGGAATCGTCGCCCCGATCGGCGGCACACTGCTGATGGTCGGCTGGTTGCTGCTCGGTGCCTCCGCGTTGCGCGGCCGGTGATCGCCTGCGCCTACCTGGCCGCCGAAGGCTTAGAACCCCCCTTGGCCGAGGAACTCGACCGCCGCCGGATCGCGATCGCCATCTGGCATGGCCGGCTGGCCTTGTCGCCTGATCCGCCAGGCCCGGCGGCCTGGGCGCTGGATACCTGGACAGACCCGCGGCAGATCGAGGTGCCGACGATCAAGGCCGCCGCCGACGCGCTGCGGGCAATGCAGCGCAACTGGGGGGCTTACGGTGCTGGGCATCATCGCCGCATGGCGCTGATCGCCGAGCGACTGCCGCCCGTCAAGGCCCGGGCACTGACCTTTCCGCACGCCGCACCGGGCTCCCATCTGGGCGGCTGGACGCTGTTGGCGCCGGATCGGCTGCTCGCCAGCCCGACAAAATCCAGCCCCTTCGTCAACGGCGAGTGTCACTTCATCGAAGATCGCATCGGCCCGCCCAGCCGAGCCTATCTCAAACTGTGGGAAGCGCTTGTCCGGTTCGGGCGCTGGCCGGCTGCATCTGAGCGGTGCCTGGATCTGGGCGCCGCGCCCGGCGGCTGGACCTGGGCGTTGGCCAGGCTGGGCGCCGCTGTGACGGCGGTGGACAAGGCGCCGCTGGACCCCGCCGTGGCGGCGTTGCCGAACGTAACGCAGCGGCTGGACAGTGCGTTCAGCCTGCTGCCGGAACCTGTGGATTGGCTGTTCAGCGACGTCATCGCCTACCCCGATCGGCTGCTGGCTCTGGTCCGGCGTTGGATCGACGCCGGCGCCGCCCGCCATGTAGTCTGCACGATCAAGTTCCAGGGTCCGACCGACCACGCCACCGCCGAGGCCTTTGCCGCCATCCCCCACGCGCGGGTGGTTCACCTGTTCCACAACAAGCACGAGCTGACTTTCCTATGGGGTGCTTGCTGATCGGTCGCCCCTTCGGCTAGATGCCAGCGGTTCCGGTCGGGGGCGTTCATGGCGGTCAACAAAATTCATCCGGATGGGAGGGCGGCCCTCGACGGCCTGCTGCGCGACGGCATGACGATCATGTCGGGCGGCTTCGGGCTGTGCGGCATCCCCTCGGCGCTGATCAGCGCGATCCGCGACAGCGGCGTCAAGGACCTGACCATCATCTCCAACAACGCCGGCATCGATGACGTCGGGCTGGGCCTGCTGCTGCAGACCCGCCAGGTGCGCAAGATGATCAGCTCCTACGTCGGCGAGAACGCCACCTTCGCCAGACAATTCCTCGCCGGCGAGCTGGAGATCGAGTTCAACCCGCAAGGCACCCTGGCCGAACGCATCCGAGCCGGCGGCGCCGGCATCCCGGCGTTCTTCACCGCCACCGGCGCCGGCACCCAGATCGCCGAGGGCAAGCCGCAGCAGGAATTCGACGGACGATTGTATGTGCAGGAACGCGGCCTGCGCGCCGACCTGTCGATCATCCACGCCTGGCGGGCCGACCCCGAGGGCAACCTGATCTACCGCAAGACCGCGCGGAACTTCAATCCGATCATGGCCACCGCCGGGGAGGCCGTGGTCGCGGAAGTGGAAGAGATCGTCGAACCCGGCCAGATGGACGGCGACCACATCGTCACCGCCGGCATCTTCGTCAACCGCATCGTCAGACTGGACACGGTGGACAAGCGGATCGAGCAACGCACCGTGCGCAAGCGCGCCGCGAGCGTGGTCGTCTGAGGTTGCACCGATGTCAGACGTGAACCGTCGTCTCGTACAAGCAGAACCAGAGTCTCGTCGCCTCAGCTTGAAACGACCAGACTCTGAAGGGAGTGACAGACATGCCCTGGACTCGTGAGCAGATGGCCGCCCGTGCGGCACAAGAACTGCACGACGGCTTCTACGTGAATTTGGGGATCGGTATTCCGACCCTGGTCGCCAACTACATCCCCGAGGGCCTGTCGATCCAGCTGCATTCGGAGAACGGCATGCTGGGCATGGGCGCCTTTCCGTTCGAGGGCGAGGAAGACGCCGACCTGATCAACGCCGGCAAGCAGACGGTGACGGAACTGCCGACCACCAGCTTCTTCGACAGCGCCGCCAGCTTCGCGATGGTGCGTGGCGGGCATATCGACATCTCGATCCTCGGCGCGTTGCAGGTTTCCGCGAATGGCGATCTGGCGAACTGGATGATCCCCGGCAAGATGGTGAAGGGCATGGGCGGTGCGATGGATCTGGTCGCCGGCGTGCGCCGCGTCGTGGTGCTGATGGAGCACACCGCCGGCGGCAAGCCCAAGCTGCTGAAGCATTGCACCCTGCCGCTGACCGGCGCGGCGGTGGTGGACCTGATCGTTACGGATCTGGGGGTGTTCGAGGTGACCGCGAAAGGTCAGGACGGGCTGGTGCTGGTCGAGATGGCACCGGGCGTGACGGTGGAGGAGCTACGCGAGAAGACCGAGGCGGCGTTCACGGTGGCGGGGGATTTGAAGGTCGCTGCCTGAGGGTTTTGCGGGCAGCGTTTCATTGAGAGGCTGCCACGGAACGCCATTCAGGATGCAGGTATAGAAGCGCTCTGGCTGGAGAGTGATTTCGTAATGCAACATTAATATGTGCCAAGGAAACTACTTGCGACGAGACTCAATCCTGCTGCAGTATGATAACTAACTAATCGACGGCAGCAGCGCGCGAATCTTGACTGGCGACCACGGGACTATGATTCCCTCGCTCCATTAAAACCAAACAGTTGATCTAGCCGTGAAAACATCAGGGGCAACACGCACAGATTGCGCATATGGGCACGTCATAGTTACAAAAGCGTGCATCATTGCTTAGGCACCACGCCGAAACCAAACATGCTAGCGACGACAGCACCGGTGAACTTCAGAACCGATGCCTCCCCATCACCAATCAACGAAATCGACCTTGGGCGACCCGGCTGGCAGAAACTCAACGCTCCACTCGTGATCACGATCACGCCCTCATCTGCTGTCCAGAGACCCTGAATTCTTACCAACCCAGGTCGGAGCACCTCTAAATCCACCGCAGTGATCCGGCCTTCGGCGCCATACGATGGGAAATCTACCCGCATTTGTGGAATGAGCCACGCTGGAACGTAGTCAAGAGACGCCGGAACGCTAATCCGCGCACGCCCTGCGCGGAAGTCGGCAAGGACGTGAGGATCGCGGTTCACACGCACATGGTTTTCCACCACTCGTAGAACTTCCTGTCCTCGAAGGTTCTGAAGGCGGGAACTAACTTGCAAGAGGTCGCCATCCAACGCCCGAAAGGACAGCCGATTTTGGTTGGAGAGCTTGAATACCGTGATCTGCTCCAGCGAAGTGCTCAACGCAATGGTGCCGGTCAGCAGTTTTAATTCCGGAGCGGGTTCTACGTAAATATGACCGTCACGCGGCGCTGGATCGCGTTTGATGCCTTTCCACATATAAAGCGTTTCGTCCGTTATCGGCAGGCGGCCGTAATGAATTGCATCATGGCATGAGGGACACACCGCGATTAAGTCGCTCGCGTCATGGCATTTATACACAGCCCAATGCTTGATGTGGTGGATATGGGATCGCCACTGGGCACAGCCAGGGTTTGCGCACTTGCCGCCAGCTTCGGCAACAAGTTCTCGCTTCAGGTCGGGCGGGAGCTTCCTCTTTTGAACTGTCATAGGCTCAATCATAGTAAGGCTGTTGCTGGAACGAATGTAAGCATGGATCGTCCACGTGCTTGCCGTCGCCATGTTGTTGCCGATAACTCCTTTAGACGAACGTCTGTGGGAAGTACGGGGCCTCGCCGACAGCAAGGTCTCGCTTAAGTGTCCGTTTGAGAACTTTTCGAGTCATTAGAGTCGGTTAGCGAGAGGGCTTGAAGCCATTGATCCCCCATGATTCGCTTGCGGGTATCGATTCGCGAGGTGCCTCATGTGGACGACCGAAAACCGCCAACGCTACAACCGCGACAAGCTGCGTTATCCGAGTGACCTCACCGATGAGGAATGGTCCGAGGTCGAGGGGCTCATCCGACCCGCCAAACGCGGCGGCCGACGACGCGAGGTCGTTGTCCAGGAGGTCCTCAACGGCATCATGTATGTGCTGAGCACGGGTTGCCAGTGGCGCTACATCCCCAGGGATTTGCCGCCGAGAAGCACGGTGTACGGCTATCTCCAGCGCTGGAACCACGACGGCACGTTGAGCAAAATCCATCATACGCTCGATCAAAAATGTCGCGAACATGTGGACCGGAAAGCCAGTCCGACAGCCTGCGTCATCGACAGCCAGAGCGTGAAGAGCGCGGAAAAAGGGGGGCCTGTATCGATCCCAAAGGGTATGATGCGGGGAAGAAAATCAGCGGCAAGAAGCGGCATATTCTGGTCGATACCACGGGCGCCTGGATCAACCGCTGCCGCCGGCTGGCCAAGGATTTCGAGACCCTGACCCGTAACGCTCTCGCATTCATCAAGCTGGCCTCAATCCGACTGATGCTCAGAAAACTAAGCAATTCCAATTGAATTTTTTCGGACGGACTCTAAGATCGCCTTATCGCCTCCCACCTAAACAACCCACCCTAACTATTCACCAGTACATTCTCCGGCCGAGCCGGGATTTCCCCCCGCTCCACCCGCAGCACCTGCCGCGTCAGCATTTCATGCGTCGGCGCCCGAACGCCAACCCGCGCCCCCTCGCTGGCGATAAACCCGTTCATGAACTCGATCTCCGTCCGCCGCCCCTTCTCCATGTCCTGCGCCATCGACGGCCGCTGGTAGTCGCTCCGCTCCGCCTGCCCCGCCCCGCCCTGCGTCATCAGGCGCTCGATCTCGGCATACGACCCCGCATCGCCTTCCATCGCCTCCGCCAGCATCTCGAACCCCAACGCCCCCACTTTCCCCAACTTGTAACCTAGCTTCTGCCCAACCCGCACCGACTCGCCGCCCAGCTGGATGCACACCCGGCGAACCGCGGCGTGGTGATCGCGCGCGTTCCCCCCCATCCCGGTCGCGGCGGACACACCGTTGCGCATCCCGTTCACGCACAGCTTGGTCCACCGCTCACCCCACAGATTATCCGTCGCCTTCGACGCATCGACGCTGGACATGATCTCAGCGATCGCCTCAGCGCGCCGCGTCACCTTGCCGCTCGGTTCGCCGACATAGAACGAGGTGATGTCCGCGCGTTTCGCATAGCCGCGCCGGATGTGCCCCGGCTGGTACAGATCCACCCCGACACCCCCCGTAACGATACACCCCAACGTGCGCCCCCAGCCGACCACGCTCGCGACCCGCTCCTCATTGATGCAATTTTGCATCGAAACCACGCACCCCGAGGCCGACAGATACGGCCGGATCATCGTCGTCGCCCAAACCGTGTCGTACGACTTGACCGAAACGAACGCGATGTCGATCGGCCTCTGCTTCGCCAGGCTCTGCACCTCGGTCAGGTGCATGGCTTTGACCTTCACCGTCATCCGCTCTGCGGGGGTCATCCCAAAAATCTCCATGCCATGAGCCTTCATCCGCTCGACATGCTCCGGCCACGGATCAATTAGCGTGACGTCGTGCCCGGCCGCCGCCATATGAGCCCCCACATAACCGCCGACCGCGCCGGCGCCGATGACCGCGATACGCTTGGACATTGTCTCACCACCCGTTCGAACCGTCAGACCGCTCTACCGTGGAACGCCCACGGCCAAAAGTCAGGCGCGCATCGCCTTGCCGGTCTCCCGCATCAAAATCGCCGCATGCGCACCCGTCACCGCCTCATGAAACGCTACCGCCCGCGCCGACATATCGGCCACGACACAAAGCCTGGATTGCGCGGCTGCTTGATGAAAAAGGAACTGCTTCAGCACAGAATACCCTGGCCGATCACGTCCTCCACCGCGTCCAGCACCGGGGGTGGGGCACCAGATCGTCCAGCCCGGTGAACAGCAGATGCGATCTGTGCCGCCACTTGCCGGCCAGCACCCCGGAAACGGCTTCAAACGCTTCCAGCTTGTCGCGCAGCGCCGGCCGCGTCCGGCGACATCACCCGAACAGGGGCAACATAACCCTGTTCCTGATACTGGTGGATTGCCGCCTCGGTTAGAAGCTTCATGCCGACACCCCTCCGCCACCTTGGCCCGCTCGTTCAAAGGACAGCATGAAAAACCCGCATCGATGAAAGTCAACCCGACCGCTTCGGATCCACTGACCCCGGACGCGATCATCATCATCTTTGGCGCGGCGGTGCGCCCGGACGGGCAGCCCAGCCAGACGTTGCGCCACCGCGTGGCCGCCGCCAGTCGCTTTGGCGCCCGCTTCGCCAGGCCGCTGTTCATCCCGACCGGCGCCCAAGGTCGCTATGGCGACGTCGAAGCCACCGTGATGGCACGCCTGTTGATCCAGGCCGGCTTTCCGGCCGCGGCCATCCACGAAGAAAAAACCGGCACCGACACGCTGTCGTCGGTTCGCGCGATCACCCGCATCGTGCGCGGCCCCGCGCCGATCTACGCCTGCACCAGCGCCTATCACCTGCCGCGCTGCCTGTTGCTGTTGCGGCTGGCCGGCGTCCCGGCGCGCGCCTGTCCGCCCCTGCCCGTCCCGGCGGCGACCAGCCAATGGCTGCGCTGGTATTGGCGGCTGCGCGAAACCCCGGCCCTGCCCTACGACGCGCTGCTCATGCTCTGGCTGCGCACCACCCGAAAGCTATGACTACCGCTCGTTCTCGTCAGGATCGGTTTCGACCTCGATATCCCCGCTGATCGCATCGGTGTCGTCCTCCAGGTCGTCGGCCGACTCCAGGACGTCTTCTTCCTCGACATCCTCCACGCCTTCCACCTCCACATCCACGTCCTCGGGCGCCGGTACGGGCTTCTTCGGACGCTTGTCCTCGACCACATTGCCGCCGGTGCGACGCGGGCGGGGCTGCTCCACCGGTTGTTCCGTTCCGCATTTCGGACAGACCGCGGGTGACTTGGTCAGGTCGTAGAACCGCGTGCTGCACGCAACGCAGACCCGCTTGGTGCCGAGTTCAGGCTTAGCCATGAGAGTACCGGGCCCTTCGTGACAGGGTAGTCGCCGCCAACAGAAAGTCAGCAACGAGGCTTCAAACAAGAGCCGGCGCCCATGCCATCACAGCCGCACCCTGTCAAATGGCTTGTCGCGTCTCCCGGCGGTATCCGCTCGGGCGGAAAGCCGTTATCAAGCACACCTGAATATGCCAGCCTCTGAACAGGCCAGCCTCTGAACATGCCACCTTCGGGACTGACCAAATGGATCAAGACGCCGCTCTACCGTTGATCTCCCGCAGGCCGACCGTCCCGCTGCACGGCCACATCGCCATACCGGGCGACAAGTCGATCAGCCATCGCGCCCTGATGTTCGGCGCGCTGGCGGTTGGCGAGACCCGCATCACCGGCCTGCTGACCGGCGAGGACGTGCTGCGCACCGCCGCGGCGATGCGCGCGCTGGGCGCCGATGTCACCCGCGGCCCCGATGACACCTGGCGCGTCGCGGGGCGTGGCATCGGTGGCCTGATCGAACCGGCGGACATCCTGGATATGGGTAATTCAGGCACCGCCGCGCGGCTGCTGTGCGGGATCCTGGCCACCCATCCGGTGTTCGCCGTGATCACCGGCGATGCCAGCCTGCGCCGCCGCCCGATGCGCCGCGTGATCGATCCCCTGATCGCCACCGGCGCTCGATTTACCGCCCGGGACGGCGGGCGTCTGCCGCTGGCGATCCAGGGCGCGCGGGACGCACTGCCGCTGGAGTATCGGGTGCCGGTTCCCTCGGCGCAGGTGAAGTCCGCGGTGCTGCTCGCCGGACTGAACGCGCCCGGCATCACCCGGGTCGAAGAACCCCAGGCGACACGCGACCATACCGAGAACATGCTGCGTCACTTCGGCGCGAGGGTGCAGGTCGAAATCGACGGCGAGGGTCGCATCATCGAACTGCGGGGCCAGCCGGAACTGCTGGCCGCCGACGTCGTCATACCCGGCGATCCATCCTCGGCTGCCTTCCCGCTGGTCGCCGCCCTGCTGGTCCCCGCCAGCAGGATCAGCATCGCGGCGGTCGGGCTTAATCCGCTGCGCACCGGGCTGCTTCGCTGCCTGGAAGAGATGGGCGCCGATATCCTGATCCGCAACAGCCGGACCGAAGCCGGCGAGCCGGTCGGCGACCTGCAGGTGACCGCCGGCCCGCTGCGCGCTGTCGATGTACCCGCCGAACGCGCGCCCAGCATGATCGATGAATACCCCATCCTCGCCGTCGCCGCCGCCTGTGCCGCCGGCACCACCCGGCTGCGCGGACTGAAGGAGCTCCGCGTCAAGGAGAGCGACCGTCTCGCCGCCACCGCCGTGATGCTCAGCGCCAACGGCGCCAAGGTCGAGCTGCGGGACGATGACATGATCATCCACGGGACCGGAACGCCACCGGCCGGCGGCGCTCGGGTGGAAACCCATATGGATCATCGTATCGCCATGGCGGCCCTCGTTCTGGGATTGCTGACGGACTCGCCGGTGATGGTTGACGATGGCGGGTTTATCGACACCAGCTTCCCTGGTTTCGTTGCTCTGATGACCGGAATCGGCGCCCCCATGGGCCGGCCATCCGGACCATGAAGCCGGTGATCGCCATCGACGGACCGGCCGCTTCCGGCAAGGGCACCCTCGCACGCCGTCTCGCCACCGCCGTCGGGCTGCCTCACCTGGACACCGGCCTGCTCTACCGCGCGGTGGGCCGGCGCGTCCTGGATCACGGTGCGGATCCCGCTGGCCCGACGGCGGCCGAACAGGCAGCCCGCTCCCTCCGCGCGACCGATCTTGACCGGTCGGACCTGCGCGGACCCGCGGCCGACGCGGCAGCCACCGCGGTGGCTGCCATCCCCGGGGTGCGCTGCCTATTGCTCGCCTTCCAACGCGACTTCGCCGCCAAAGATGGCGCCGTGCTCGACGGCCGGGACATTGGCACCGTGATCTTTCCGGATGCTCGGGCGAAGCTTTTTGTCACCGCCAGCCTGGCGGCGCGCGCCCGTCGACGATGGCTGGAGATATCTGCGACCGACGCCACCGCCGACCTCGCCACCACCGAAGCGGACATGCGACGCCGCGACGCCAACGACGCAGCCCGCGCCGCGGCGCCGCTGCGGGCCGCTCAGGATGCGTTCGTCCTCGATACCAGTGAGCTGGATGCAGCCGCTGCATACCAGTTGGCTCTGGTTTTTGTCCGCGGTCGGATCGATAGCCTTTGATACGCTCACGACTGCCGGGGTATGGGTATGGTGCCAAGTGCTGCAACACCATATTGTCTTTCATGGTTTCGAGGGAATGATGGCAGACTTTACGACCCGGCTCCCGACGCCGTCAGCGCCCACAGCCGCACTCGACCATGTCGTCGTGCGGCTCCGGCTGATCGGCCAGATGGAAGCGTGGACAGTGCGCAGCGAAAGCGTGCTTCCCGCCGGACGCAAGACCCGCGCTTTACTGGCATCCATCGCGATGTCCGCTCCGCGGCCGTTGCTGCGCGGGCGGCTTGCCGAACAGCTTTGGAGCCGCCGGCCGGAAGAACAGGCCCGCGCCTCGTTGCGGCAAGAGATTCACCGGCTGCTGGAAGCACTGTCGCCGGCGGGAACGGAAATCCTGATCATCACCCGCGATCATCTGACCCTGCGACCCGGCGCGGTCTGGATCGACGTCGAGGAGGTGATGCGAGCCACCACCGCCCAGCCCGCCTCGCTGTCGCTGCTCGACGGCGACCTGCTGGAGGATCTCGACGGTGTCGACCCAAATTTTGATGCCTGGCTGAATACCGAACGGGAACGCCTGCGCGACCGCGCCCGCGGGATCGCCGAAACCATGCTCAAGGAAAATCTGGAGCCCGATGCGGCGATCGCCGCGGCCCAACGCTTGCTGACGATCGACCGCTCGCATGAAGGCGCCTGGCGCTCCCTGATGAAGGCGCACGCCGCACGTGGCGAACGCGGGCTGGCGGTACAGGCCTACGATCGTTGCCATACAGTGCTTGCCGACATGCTGGACGCGGCACCGTCGATCGAGACGCAGAAACTGCTGAACGAAATCCGCGGCCCGTCGAATAGCCGCTTGCCGCTTCGGCCGCCGCAGCCGAACGAACCCGCCGCGACCGCTTCTGTCGCCACGCCCCAGGCGCCTTCGCCGGCGGCCGAAGTGATGCCCGCGCCCCGCAAGCGAGAGCCAACGACCTCGCGCGGCGGTGCCCATGTCGGGGTCATGCCGTTCCGCCTGATCGGCATGCCGGACTCCGATGCGCATCTGGCGTCCGGCCTGGCCGACGAGATCACCGACGCGCTGTCGCGATTTCGCTGGATGTTCATCGTCTCATCGAACTCGCTCGGGCGGTTCGCCGCCGAGCAGCGGGACGAAGCGGCGATCCGGCGGGAATTCGAGTTGGACTTCCTGCTCGATGGATCCGTGCAGCGAGCCGGCAACAAGATCCGAATCAGCCTGCGGCTTCTCGACCTGCGGGTGAGCAACCAGATCGTCTGGGCACGCCGGTTTGATCGAGAGACCAATGATCTGCTGTCGCTGCAGGATGAGATCGCCGCCGAGGTGGTGGCACAGATCGATCCGGAAATCCTGCTGATCGAGGCGAAGCGAAGCACCAGCCGCGGCCCGGTCGATGCCACCGCCTACGACCTGATGCTGCGCTCGATACCGCTGATGGGCCAGATGGAGCACGAAGGTTACATGCAGGCCGGGACCTATCTGGCCGATGCGATCGCTCTGGAACCAGTCTATGCGGCCGCTCATGCATGGTATGCCTACTGGCACGTCTTCCTGGTCGGCCAGGACTGGACGGACCACCCCAAGGCGATGATGGAACGGGCGGGGGAGTTGGCGGAACGGGCCATCGTGCTCGATCCGTTCGACGCGCGTGGGCTGGCGATCAGCGGGCATGTCCGGGCCTTCATGCACCGCCAGCTGCGCGAGGCGATGGTGCTGCACGATCGGGCTCTATCGCTCAATCCCAACCTGGCGATGGCCTGGGCGCTGTCCGCCGTGACCTATGCCTATGCCGGCGAACTGGAAGAGGCCGAACGACGGAACAATCGTTATAAACAGTTATCGCCGCTCGACCCGCACGCGTTTTTCTTCGATACGTTCTTCGCGATAATCCACCTCATGAAGCGAGACTACGAAAAGGCGGTGGAGGTCGGCCGCAGGGTGAGCCAGCTCAGCCCGTCGTTCTCGGCTAGCTATAAGCCGTATCTCGCCGCACTTGGGCATCTGCGGCGCGACCAGGAGGCGACGACGGTCCGCCGGCGACTAATGGCGCTCGAACCGGTGTTCACCGTTGAGCGATTCTTGGCAAGCTCGCCGATCGAGCGCGAAAGCGACAGGATCCACTATGCCGAAGGTCTCCGCCTCGCCGGTATCCGCGAACGTGATCCACCCGAGGCAAACGCGCCGATCGTCCTTCGGCCAGGCCGAGCCTAAAATCAGGCCGGGTCCCGCGGGACCCGCCTGCGGTCTTGGTCAAATTCCTCACCCAGCCTCAGCGCTTGGCGGACAAAGCCAGCGGCGCCCGCACGGCGGCGACAATCTGACGGGCCAGAGCCTGACTGACGCAGAGGTAGCCCAGGTCATTGTGATGCAGGCCATCCGACGCCGTGAACAGGCCGGGCTTAGCCCCCTCATCCGACCAGGCGTCCATCAGATGGCTGCGGGAAAACAGGCTCGCGCCGGTTTCCCGCGCCACATGCGCCAGTGAATCTTCCAGAATGATATGTTCCGTGGCCGCGAGTATCTTCGGTGAGCGCTGGTTGTCCATCAGGATGACGTCAATCCCGGCATCGATCAACCGGTTGACCCCTTCCTCCACCGTACGGTGAAACACGGCGGGGTCGGCGTTCCGCATGGCGCCGTTGGCCCCCACCTGCCAGATCACGAGTTGCGGACGCAAGGCAATGGCATCGGCGTCGAGACGGGCGAATTCCTCAGGCGCATCCTGCCCGCCGATGCCGCGATTGATGACAGCGAAATGCGCGGCGGGCAGCGCCTTGTTCAACGCGGACTGCAAAATCGCTGGATATGTGTGTGCACTATCGGAGGCCATGACGCCTTCGGTGGAGGATGAACCAAGGGCCACGATGACGCCCTCGATCCCGGCCGCGACAGCGGCATGAAGATGCGGCAGATGCACCGGCCCCATTGGCGGGTCCGACGGACAGGTCGTCCCCGCTCGGCTGACGCTCGTTGCGAAGAGCGCCAAGATGCAGCAGACAATGTTTAGCAGCCGGCGTCGGTTAAGACAGCCTATTATCCGACGCTTTGTCATCCCAGACTGATGATGGAAACCCCGCGAGGTGTCCAGGGCAGGTTCAATCGCACCGGTCTGTCACCGTTTCACATCTCGGCGTTGCGCCGTTTGCGCGCCGCGGCCGCATATTGGCCTCGCGGACGAACCACCTGGGCGTTCGGCCGGACGACGGTATCGTAGTAGTCGTCCCAATCCTCCGGCGTGAGCTGGTTCAATTCGGGCAGGATTTCGTAATTGTTGAGCGTCGCGTCCTCGTACGCATGGCGCGGTATCGGCTGCGCCTGAAGCAACGGGTAATCCGGCTTGAAGTCGATCGGGACATTGGTCTTGGTCAGCCGCATGTTGGTGATCAACGGACCGAACCAGTGATCGGTCTCGATAATGCCCTCGAATGGTTCCCACCCGCCGGCACGCGGCAGGTTCGCCGGCGCGCGGACCAGCAGGCTCCACCCGGGCGCGGTGCGGACGACCAGGCCGGTCCAAAGCTGGATCAGGCCGGGTTCCTGCAAGCGGCTGATAAAAGGCGGAGAAAACTCCTTGATCTCGGCCGGGGCAATCGAGTCGAACTGGTCGCGAAACCCAGGGAACTGGGCGGAGGCGTTAAGCGGCAACCAGTCGCCCGCACCCTTGTAGGTCCACATGATGTCGTGCCCGTCCCATTGAACGGAAAAGCCGATCGGCGGAAACAGATAATAGCCAAAGGCCGCGGCGGACGTAGCCGGCTCGCAGTACCTAAAGGCCCGCGTCGGAAGCGATCCAGCGGCGGAGCGGTCGGCGCGTTGGGGCATCCGAGCTGATGAAATCATGCGATGGAAGGTGACGAGCTTTGTCTTGGTGGCCGGCTCGTCGGCGACAGCATCGGGCATCGACGGATTGTTCACGGCGGATCCTCTGGCTGCGAATGGACAGGCAGAACGGAGTGAAAGGCACGGTGGCTAATCGGATGTTTAGCGAGCCACCGATTATGGCTCGACTCGCGATGCTTGGTCTAGCGAGCCGGGGCCAGCGTCGGCGCGCAGCCACCCAGACGAACCTTCGACGCATCCGCCGTGGCGAGTGTCGGCGCGCAACCACCCAGACGAACCTTCGACGCATCGGCGGTAGCGAGGGTCGGCGCACAGCCGCCCAGACGAACCTTCGAGGCATCGGTGGTGGCCAGCGTCGGCGCGCAGCCGCCCAGACGCACCTTCGACGCATCGGCGGTGGCCAGCGTCGGCGCGCAACCGCCCAGACGAACCTTCGACGCATCCGCCGTGGCCAGCGTCGGTGCGCAGCCGCCCAGACGAACCTTCGACGCATCCGCGGTGGCCAGCGTCGGCGCGCAACCGCCCAGACGAACCTTCGACGCATCCGCGGTGGCCAGCGTCGGCGCGCAACCGCCCAGACGCACCTTCGAGGCATCGGCGGTGGCCAGCGTCGGCGCGCAGCCGCCCAGACGAACCTTCGAGGCATCGGTGGTGGCCAGCGTCGGCGCGCAGCCGCCCAGACGCACCTTCGACGCATCGGCGGTGGCGAGTGTCGGCGCGCAACCACCGAGACGAACCTTCGAGACATCGGCGGTGGCGAGTGTCGGCGCGCAGCCGCCCAGACGAACCTTCGACGCATCGGTGGTGGCGAGTGTCGGCGCACAGCCGCCCAGACGAACCTTCGACGCATCGGCGGTAGCGAGTGTCGGCGCACAACCACCCAGACGCACCTTCGAGGCATCGGCGGTGGCCAGCGTCGGCGCGCAGCCGCCCAGACGAACCTTCGACGCATCCGCGGTGGCCAGCGTCGGCGCGCAGCCGCCCAGACGAACCTTCGACGCATCCGCGGTGGCCAGCGTCGGCGCGCAACCGCCCAGACGAACCTTCGAGGCATCGGCGGTAGCGAGGGTCGGCGCACAACCACCCAGACGAACCTTCGAGGCATCGGCGGTGGCCAGCGTCGGCGCGCAGCCGCCCAGACGAACCTTCGACGCATCGGCGGTAGCGAGGGTCGGCGCGCAGCCGCCCAGACGAACCTTCGACGCATCGGCGGTAGCGAGGGTCGGCGCGCAGCCGCCCAGACGAACCTTCGACGCATCGGCGGTGGCCAGCGTCGGCGCGCAGCCGCCCAGACGAACCTTCGACGCATCCGCGGTAGCGAGGGTCGGCGCGCAGCCGCCCAGACGAACCTTCGACGCATCCGCCGTGGCCAGCGTCGGCGCGCAGCCGCCCAGACGAACCTTCGACGCATCCGCCGTGGCCAGCGTCGGCGCGCAACCGCCCAACCGCACCCTAGACGCATCGGTGGTGGCCAGCGTCGGCGCGCAACCGCCCAACCGCACCTTAGACGCATCGGTGGTAGCCAGCGTCGGCGCACAACCACCCAACCGCACCTTAGACGCATCGGTGGTAGCCAGCGTCGGCGCACAACCGCCCAACCGCACCTTCGACGCATCGGCGGTAGCGAGGGTCGGCGCGCAGCCACCCAGACGAACCTTCGACGCATCAGCGGTGGAAACCAGAGTGGAGACATTCGTGAAAGCGGACATTGGCGTGACCTTTCTGTGACTAAGTTCCAGGTTCGTGAACCGCTCAGGAAGTCGTTTGCGATCCGTTGATGGAGACATGATCACAGAAGGAGAATTTATTATCGTTTTTTTGACGTTATCTTAACGTCAAATCGTCGATGCGAAGCCTAAAAGCGCAAAATAAAATAAGTCCGCGAATCGCCGTTCAATCCCGCTTATTTCCGAGCGTCCGTCCGCTTAATTGGAACTGGCTCAAACGACGCGATATGCCTTGATAGTGGTATGTTCCGACTGAGAATATCATCCAGGTTGCACGCAAAAAGAAACTCGGCCGCCCGAAGACGACCGAGTCTAAAATTCTCAGATCTTGCCGTTAGGCGTTCAGGCGGCCGTGCCTCCGATCGTCAGACCAGAAAGTTTCAGCGTCGGCTGACCCACCCCCACGGGAACCCCCTGTCCGTTCTTGCCGCATGTGCCGATCCCAGGATCGAGCGCCATGTCGTTGCCGATCATCTGCACCTTGGTGAGCGAATCGGGGCCATTTCCGATCAGCGTCGCCCCTTTGACCGGCGCCGTGATCTTGCCGCCCTCAATCATGTAGGCCTCGCTGGCCGAGAAAACGAATTTCCCGGACGTGATGTCCACCTGACCACCGCCAAAATTAACCGCGTAAAGCCCGCGCTGAACCGAGGCAATCATCTCCTCCGGCGTATGCCCGCCGCCCAGCATGACCGTGTTGGTCATCCGGGGCATCGGCGCATGAGCATACGACTGCCGGCGCCCGTTCCCCGTCGCGCGCATCCCCATCAGCCGCGCATTCAACCGATCCTGCAGATATCCGACCAGGATCCCATCCTCGATCAGCACCGTGCGGCTGCTCGGCGTACCTTCGTCGTCGACCGTCAGACTGCCACGGCGGTCCGGCATGGTGCCGTCATCAACCACGGTGACCCCAGGGGAGGCGATGCGCTTGCCCATCAGATCGGCGAACGCCGAAGTCTTCTTGCGATTGAAATCGCCCTCCAGCCCATGCCCGATCGCCTCGTGCAGCAGGATGCCCGGCCAGCCGGATCCCAGCACGACCGGCATCTCACCGGCTGGAGCCGGCCGGCTGTCGAGGTTGATCAGCGCCTGACGCAGCGCCTCATCGACGGCACCCCGCCAGGTGCTTTCCTGCGTAACGAAATCGTAGGCAAAACGTCCGCCGGTGCCGTGGCTGCCGGTCTCACGCCGCCCGCCCTGCTCGACCACCAGCGACACATTCAGCCGCACCAGCGGACGCAAATCCGCGACCCGCGTGCCGTCCGGGCGGATGATCTGCACCGCCTGCCACTCACCGCTGATCGACGCCATCACCTGCTTCACGCGCTGATCCTTGCCGCGAGCATAAGCGTCGATCTCGCCCAGCAGCGAGGTCCGAGCGGAAAAGTCCATCAGTCGAAGCGGGCTGGCGTCGGAATAAAGCATCGAGTTGGTCGCCCTGGGCGGCTCCGCGACCGTTCCGGTGTGACCGGCCGCGATGGCCGACACGGTCGCCGCGGCTCGGCGCAATGCGTCCTCGGAGATTTCGCCCGAATGGGCATAAGCGGTTGCCTCCCCCGCGACCGCCCGCAGACCAAAGCCCAGCCCGGAATCGAAATTCGCCGATCGAATATTGCCGTCGTCGAGGCTTATCGATTCACTCTCCCGGTATTCCAGGAACAGTTCCCCGTCGTCGCTGCCTTGCAAGGCGTGATCGGTGATCTGCGTCGCGGCGGCCTGATCCAGCGCAGCGTCCGCGCGTTCGAAAAACAGCTTGTCGGTAGCGGCCATCGCGCTCATGCGGAAGATCCTTCAGCGTTTGAGAAATAGAAATGGTGCTTGCGTCGGGTTTCACCACCGTCACCGCCGGACTACGTCTCCGCCTGATGCAGAATACGAGACCGCGGCAGTGTGATCCGGGCGGTTGTGCCTAACCCCGGCCGGCTGGTCAGATGCAACTGGCCGCCATGCGCCAAGATTATCGCGCGGGCAGTGAACAGCCCCAGGCCGGTGCCGCCGTATCGTCGCGACAACGAGGCGTCGAGCTGGGTAAACGGTTCGAAAACCCGCTCCAGATCCGTTTGCGCTATGCCGATCCCGCAATCCGCGACGGACACGAACAGGTCGGCCTCCGCCGTCAATCCGGCCTCCACCGTCACCAGACCGCCGGCCGATGTAAATTTTATCGCATTCGACAACAGCTGTGACAGCGCCTGGGTAATGCGGCGCTCGTCGCCCCGCAGCCACGGCAAATCCGCCGCCAGCTTCAGCTCGATGACGATCGCGCCGGCCTGAGCCGCGCCGTCCGCCTGGCGCACCGCGGTTCGCACGGAACTGGCGATGTTCGCGATTTCGGCATCCGGCTCGAACCGCCCGCTGTCGATCCGTGCGACATCAAGGATGATGTTGATGAGCGACAGAAGCTGTTTGCCCGCGGTATTGATCTGGCCGCCGTAGTCCACGACGAGGTCCGCCGCCACACCGCCGGGTGCCCCCGCCAAGGCGTCGGAAAAGCCGATGATCGCGTTCAACGGCGTGCGCAGCTCGTGGCTCATCGTGGCAAGAAAGCGGGATTTCGCCAGGTTTGCCGCCTCGGCCCGCTCCTTCGCCCGTCGTAGCTCGGATTCGGTTTCGCGCATGCGGGTAATATCGGTGAACGTGCTGATCCAGCCACCATCGGGCGCCGGGTTGGATTGGGCATGCAGAACACGTCCCGACGCCGTCGTGACCTCGCGGTCGAACGGAACACTGCGATCCAGATGCAGATGGCTGCGTGCCCGAGACTCAGCCGCACCATCTGAACCGAAATGACCAAGTCGGAGAAGGCTCTCGACAACCTCGGCTTCCGCGCATCCTGGGGTCAGCACACCAGGCGGCAGGTCCAACAGACGGGCCACCACCGGGTTGCTCGCCACCAGGCGTCTGTCCGAACCCCACAACATGATGCCGTGGCGGGCGTTGCCCAGCATCGTGCTCATCTCCCCGGCCCGCTGGCGCAACTCGTCCTCGGCATGGACCAGCGCGGAAATATCGGTCACCACACTGATGTAGCCGCCATCCGGCAACGGCGCCGTCCGGGTGTTGATCGCCGTGCCATTCGGACGCAACCGCCGGCGCGACTGCGGACGGGTGATATCATGGCCCATCTCAGCGGCGATGATCGCCTCCGGCTCCCCCGCACCATACTCGCCGGCCCGCGCCCGCCGGCGGATCACCGCGGCAAGGCTATCGCCGATACGCAGCGGCGCGCCCTCCATCACTGTACTATAGGCCTCGTTGAACAGCACCACACGAAGGTCCGCGCCATAGACGCAGATCCCGTGCGGCACGTTCAACAGCACAAGGTCGAGTAAACGCGCCCGTCTGATCTCCGCGGCTTCGGCATGATCCTGCGGCGCGGTTTCAACCACCGAGATCGCGCAGCCGTCCTCTGGCAGCGGATCGAACAGGATATCGATCGACGGCGCATCGCGCCGCTGACAGCGGACCCGCCCGGCCACCCCAGGTGTGCCCTGGCGGAGCAGCGCCATCAAGGCCGGATCGTCGCCGCCGGCCGAGGCTACGGCGCCAGCCGGCCTTGCCGCCAACAGGCTCAGCATTGCCTCGAAGGTCAATCCGGTCACCAGGCGCTCCGCCGGCAAGCCAAGCAGGGCGGCGAAGCGCGGGTTGGCGAATAGCAAACGCCTGTCCGGATCGAATGTCGCCAGCCCAACCGGCAGCGCCGTCAGGGCAGCTGCCGTCTGAGCCCACGCGGTCGACGCCTTGGCCATGGTCGAGGCCTCGGCCACCGGCGAAGGATTAGCCGCGGCAGCCGACGAACCCGAGGTTTCAAGGCTGCTGATGAGATAACCGCCGTCCGGCAACGGCGTGTTGACAACATCAAAGCTGCGGCCGGCAATGCGATAACCCCGCCGACGGCGGAGCTGCCCCAACAGGGCACTCCTGATCACAGCCGCCGGATCTCCCGGACCGTTGGCAGTGCCTGAAACGGAGTTCCGAACGACCTCCTCCACCGGCATTCCAGGTGAAGACGCGTCAAGCGGCAGGGCAAGCGCATCACGACACGCCCGGTTCATCAGGACGATGCGGCGGTATGGACCGACGACCCCCAGCCCTACGGGCAGCGCATCGAACACGGTCTCGAGCGAAACCGTCTCCGGTTCCCTCATGTGGCTGGCATCGCTGCCGGCGTGCCGACCGGCTGCCGCGGGAAGCCGGACAACCGATGCACCACGACCAGCATGACGGTCAGCAGCAGCGCGGCACCGAACTGATGCAACGCCGCGACTGGAACCGGCACCACCAGCAGCAACGTGGTCACGCCCAGCGCGTACTGGCCGATCACCGCGGCAGCCAGGCATGCCGCGAGCGGCCGCGGCAACCCGCTGCGCCAGCCGACCACCGCCATGGCCGAGACCAAGATCAGGGTTATGGTTGCCAGCAGGCGATGATCGAACTGCACCGCCGTGATGTTCTCGGTCAGGTTGCGGATCAACGGATGCAGCCTGGCATAACCGTGTGGCACCAGCCGCCCGTCCATCAGCGGGAAGGTGTTATAGGTCAATCCCGCGTGCAGGCCGGCCATGAAACCGCCAGCCAGGATCGTCAGACACACCAGTGCCAGACAGCTGAAGGCCAGCCCGCGGACCCCGGGCGAGCCTCGCTCTCTTGTATGCACCGGATGCAGCACCGAAAGCCCGGTCCAGACAATCGCCGCGTACAAGATCAAGGCAAGCGCCAGGTGGATCACCAGGCGATACGGCGACACCGCGGTCGAGTCCGGCAGGAACCCCGAAGCGACCATGAACCAGCCAACCGCACCCTGCAGCCCGCCGAGAACGAACAGCAGGGCCAGGCGCGGCAGCAAGCGACGTTCCAGCCGCGCGGTCGCCCACAGCCACAGCATCGGCAGCAGGAAGACCAAGCCGATCAACCGTCCCCAAAGGCGATGGGTCCACTCCAGCCAGAAGATATGCTTGAAGCCGGCCAGCCCGAAGCCTTCGTTCACCAGAGAATATTGCGGTATTTTCTGATACAGACCGAACAGGCGGTGCCATTCCGCCGCGCTGGTGGGCGGCAACGCCCCCATCAGCGGCGCCCACTCCATGATCGACAGACCAGACCCGGTCAGCCGGGTCACGCCGCCTAGCACGATCATGACCATGATCATCGCGGCGACGGTGAACAGCCAGATCGCGACGAGGCGACGGCTTTCGCGCGTGCCCGCGCGGTCCATGCGGGAGGCGTCCGGGAAATCATGCACGTCGAAAGGCATCATTCAACTATAAGGCGCGTCGCTCTCTTACAAAAGCGTTTCAGCCCGTTTCACGATTTTTCATCCAGGCCGGATGGTCATCTTCGCGCCTTCGCAGGGCGCGCCTCATCTTCGATCGCGGAGCAGCACAGGACGCGAAGCGGCCGCGTTGCGCCGCCGCGTGAATCGGTCACTTCGAGCAAACAGCGACGGATCGCGCTTGTCTTATGACTTTTCTGGCCAATGCGCTGCCTGCGCGACAACCGGATGTAACGCGCGGCGCCGGTGCACGCATGAGGGCCGGTCTCCATGATCCCCGTCAGCACCGTTTTCGGGTTCGGTCGAGACGCCGTTTTCGCGTCCCGGCCACATCATTCACCGGACCCGCGCGCAGGGGCGGTCAAGGCTGGCCGCAGGCCACCGCAAGCGGCGCGCAGCGGCCTTGAATTGCCGGGTTGATCGGCCCGCGCCGCAAAGGGCTTGGCAAAGACGGATAGTTCTCCGGTGCGTGATACTAGAGCATGATCACGCTGAGCGGAACGTTCAAAACGTGTGAATCATCCGATCAAACAAAGGGATAGAGCATTTCGGTCTGCACAGTCAGGCTGAAAAATGCTCTAGTGGATGGTCAGCAGGGCATCGGCATGCCCGACAGCAGCGGGCTTGACCAGGGTCGCCGACCCGATCCGCACCGAATGCAGCCGGCCCTCGATCTCCCGCGTCCAAAAATCCAGGAACTTGTGCAGCACCGGATAACGCGGCGCGATATCGAGGTCCTGCCAGACGTAACTCTGCAGCACGTTTGGATGATCCGGCAGATGATAGAGAATTTCGGCGGTGGTCAGGCGATAGTCTTGCAACTGTCGAACAAGGCTCATGGTTTTCCTGCCTTCTCTGCCAGCGGGTCCGCGCCTGACCACGCCTGGGGTGGCCGGCAAGCCAGCCATCCGTCAGCAATCTTGGCCGGATGACAGGATGATGTCGGAAAAACTTCATTTCGCGCAACCAGAAACACAATAAATTCAGCGGCTTAGCACTCATGCCGAAAGAGTGCTGCTAGTGCTTGACTCACGCGCCCCGCGGGATTAGACCGCTGGCACTCCCATGACGGGAGTGCTAACACTCGGCCGGGTGCTCACCGAGAGGCCCGCGTTCGGCTGTGGCAATCCGTTCAATCACCGATTGAAAACGAATTCAGGAGCGCCAAAAAATGAGTTTTCGTCCCCTGCACGACCGGGTCGTGGTCCGGCGCCTGACCGCCGAGGAAAAGACCGCTGGTGGAATCATTATCCCTGACACGGCCAAGGAAAAGCCGATGGAAGGGGAAGTCATCGCCGTGGGCCCAGGCGCCCGCAATGAAGCCGGCCAGCTGGTGACCCTCGACGTCAAGGCTGGCGATCGGATCCTGTTCGGCAAGTGGTCCGGCACCGAAGTGAAGCTGGATGGTGAGGAGCTTCTGATCATGAAGGAATCCGACATCATGGGCATCATCACCGGGACCGCCGTGGCCGGTAAGAAGAAGGCCGCGTAAGCGGTCTTGTTTCATCATCGTTAAAGCAACATCAGCCTGATCGGAAAAGTCTGGCTGATAAGGTTGCTCGTGAAACCAATGAGCCAGAGCGCGCTGACCGTTTCATGGTCGGCCTGAAAGCGCTCTGGACAGATAACCGAAGGAGTAAGACATGGCTGCGAAGGACGTCCGTTTCGGCGGCGAAGCCCGCGCACGAATGCTGCGCGGCGTGGATATCCTCGCCGACGCGGTTAAGGTCACGCTCGGTCCCAAGGGCCGCAACGTGGTCCTGGACAAGAGCTTCGGCGCACCGCGGATTACCAAGGACGGTGTGACCGTCGCCAAGGAGATCGAGCTTTCCGACAAGTTCGAGAACATGGGCGCGCAGATGGTGCGCGAAGTGGCCTCCAAGACCAACGACATCGCCGGTGACGGCACCACCACCGCGACCGTGTTGGCCCAGTCGATCGTCCGCGAAGGGGCGAAGGCGGTCGCCGCCGGCATGAATCCGATGGACCTCAAGCGCGGCATCGACAAGGCCGTCTTCGCCGTCGTCGAGGAGCTGAAGCGGCGCACCCGGAAGATCACCACGCCGAGTGAAACCGCGCAGGTTGGCACCATCTCCGCCAACGGCGAGGCCGATATCGGCAAGATGATCTCCGAAGCGATGCAGAAGGTCGGCAACGAGGGCGTCATCACGGTCGAGGAAGCCAAGGGCATCCAGACCGAACTCGACGTCGTCGAGGGCATGCAGTTCGATCGCGGCTACGTCTCTCCGTATTTCATCACCAACGCCGAGAAGATGATCGCCGAAATGGATCAGCCGTTCATCCTGATCCACGAGAAGAAGCTGTCCGGCCTGCAGCCGATGCTGCCGCTGCTGGAGAGCATCGTGCAGTCCGGCCGTCCGCTGGTGATCATCGCCGAGGACGTCGAGGGCGAGGCGCTGGCGACCCTGGTCGTCAACAAGCTGCGCGGCGGCCTGAAGGTCGCGGCGGTGAAGGCGCCAGGCTTCGGGGATCGTCGCAAGGCGATGCTTGAAGACATCGCCATCCTGACCGGCGGCACCGTGATCAGCGAAGACCTTGGCATCAAGCTCGAGAACGTGAAGCTGGCCGACCTCGGCAAAGCCAAGAAGATCCTGATCGAGAAAGAGAACACCACGATCGTCGAAGGCTCCGGCAAGAAGCCCGACATCCAGGGCCGCTGTGCGCAGATCAGAGCACAGATCGAGGAGACCACCTCGGACTACGACCGCGAGAAGCTGCAGGAGCGCTTGGCGAAGCTGGCCGGCGGCGTTGCCGTCATCCGTGTCGGTGGCAGCACCGAGGTCGAGGTGAAGGAGCGCAAGGATCGCGTCGACGATAGCCTGCACGCGACCCGCGCGGCGGTCGAGGAAGGCATTGTTCCGGGCGGTGGCGTTGCCCTCGCGCGGGCGTCGTTGATCCTCAGCAAGATCAAGGCCGACAACGACGACCAGCGCTTCGGGATCGAGATCATCCGCAAGGCGATCCAGACCCCGCTGCGCCAGATCGCCGAGAATGCCGGCGAAGACGGTGCGGTGATCGCTGGCAAGACGCTGGAAAAGGACGAATACAACTTCGGCTTCGACGCGCAGTCCGGCGAGTTCAAGGACCTGGTGCGGGCCGGCATCATCGATCCGACGAAGGTCGTGCGCACCGCGTTGCAGGATGCGGCGTCGGTTTCCGGCCTGCTCATCACCACCGAGGCAATGGTGGCCGAGCGTCCGGAGAAGAAGGGTCCGCCGATGCCTCCGGGCGGTGGTGGAATGGGTGGCATGGGCGGAATGGGTGGCATGGGCGACATGGATTTCTGATCAGGCTTCGAGTGATACGGGCCCGATCCGGAATTGCCGGCCCGGACTCGAGTTGGAATTCCAGAGGGGCGGGCCGCAGGGTTCGCCCCTTTTGTTCGCGCGGTCAGTCAACTTCTGCATCGACCACAGATCGCACGGCTGGAGGCCGGCGCCGCTTATTGAGATGCCCGCATAGCGGTTAGAGACCCGACCGGACCTGTAAAGCCTGTACGGCCTCGCTCTAGTATCGCGCATCAGTGAAGTGCGATACGTCGCGATATGTTTGAAGTAGCCGATTCACGCGGCGAATCGTGGACGCTTCGCGTCTCACACTTCTCTGCGATCGGGTATTAGCTCAGTTGCGTGAATCCGAAAATTCGGCTGCTGCCTTCGAAAATTTGGAGACATACCTATGCCTAAGCTATCGGACGTTTCCAAGAGCTGGACCACGTTGAAGCGCGGCCTGCGGGCACAAACGTTTCAGGCCCTCACAGTTCCCGTCGGAAAGCAGAGTTATGAAGTTGTCCGCGCGAGCCTGTACTGGGCGTCGGCCGACCAAGGCAAGAGGTGAGTTCCCGTGGTGACGGCAAGCACAGCGGACCGCCGGATCGGCTTTCTGCTTCGATTTTGTCCGAGATACCGGATGCACGGTGGCGATCATGAATTCCCACAGCAGTATGGCCGCGCCAGAGATTCTACTTGAACCGGGGGATGACTGGCTTGAACACCTCTCGGACAGGCTGCACTGTGATCCTGAAGAAATCAGCGACAGCTGCGGCGAATCGCCGCTCGGAGCAAAAATCCAAACCGCCGAGCAGGCAAAGGCTCAAAAGCTGAAGCGTCGCCTTAAACGCCGACAAACGGAAGTGGAGACCCTGCAAACCCAATTGCACGCGTCGCAAGCCAAGCTTAGTCGCGTTGATAGCGACAAGGCACAGGATACGACTAAAATTATGGGCTGGGGGCAGTCGGTCGAGAACCTTCAGAAGCAGCTGATTGCAAAGCAGAAGGAGAACCACGAATTGCGCATGCAGATGCAGGGGCGGAGGGATGGCGGGTGAACACGATCGATCAGATCCCTCTGGAAGCTGGCTGCCGCCAATGCTAACTTACTGTTCATGGACACAGCTAAGCCGATCCCATCCGAAAATGCCGCTGCTCTCGGCCCCGAGACCGAGTGGGAGTGGCAGCGGCGCGTCGCCCGCCAGGTCGATTCCATGGATCCTACCGATGCCGAGCGATGCCGTCGCCTAACCCTGGAGGGTTTGGCGGATGTGGATGCGGGCCGCCTGATCGACGATGAGTCGATGCAGACCTGGGCCTACAGTCTCGGGACCGACCGTGAGCTGCCCATCCCGCAACCTGGTTGATGCGGGTTCGCTGGACCGCAGCAACGCGATCGGACCTCGTCCGTATCTACCAGTTCCTGTCTCCGGTGAACCAACTTGCCGCGGCGCGCACCGTTCAGTCGCTCCAGGCAGCTCCTGCGGCAAAATCCTCGCCTGGGTGCGCGGCTCGGAGAGTTCGCCCCACGCGAGATCCGCCGGCTATTCGTGGGCAACTACGAACTCCGATACGAAATCCAGCACGAAGTAATCATCATCGTGCGTCTCTGGCATACCCGGGAGGGACGCTGACAGCCGCTGGTTTTCCACGCAGGCGGCGTGCCGAGCCATGCTGGAGGACATCGCCATCCTGACCGGCGGCACCGTGATCAGCGAAGACCTTGGCATCAAGCTCGAGAACGTGAAGCTGGCCGGCCTCGGCAAGGCCAAGAAGATCCTGATCGAGAAAGAGAACACCACGATCGTCGAAGGCTCCGGCAAGAAGCCCGACATCCAGGGCCGTTGTGCCCAGATCAGGGCGCAGATCGAGGAGACCACCTCGGACTACGACCGCGAGAAGCTGCAGGAGCGCTTGACGACCAGCGCTTCGGGATCGAGATCATCCGCAAGGCGATCCAGACCCCGCTGCGCCAGATCGCCGAGAATGCCGGTGAGGACGGTGCGGTGATCGCCGGCAAGACGCTGGAGAAGGACGAATACAACTTCGGCTTCGACGCGCAGTCCGGCGAGTTCAAGGACCTGGTCCGGGCCGGCATCATCGATCCGACCAAGGTCGTGCGCACCGCGCTGCAGGATGCGGCGTCGGTTTCCGGCCTGCTTATCACCACCGAGGCGATGGTGGCCGAGTGTCCGGAGAAGAAGGGTCCGCCGATGCCTCCGGGCGGTGGCGGAATGGGCGGCATGGGCGACATGGATTTCTAATCCACGCCGTTACGCTGCTTGAAACGCGATCATCTGCGGTTGCACAAACTTCGGACGATCGCCCTCTCATAGACCAGGAATCAGAGCGTGATTGCCTCAACCTGAAGCGATTACGCTCTGATCAACCAACAAAGCGCGGGTCGCTTCCGATCAGGGGTGGCCCGTTGTTTTTTTTCCCCACCCATCGGCCGCACATCCGGCCGCCGGGTGCGATCACCACCCGGTGTGTCGATCGCCTGGCGATCGCGCCGACCGAAATCCTGGCGTGGATGCGAGGGTCCGCCCGCCGCTCAGTCCACATTACTGGCGTCAGATCGCTTCAGCCTGCTGCGATCAAACTCCAGTTCGCCTTGCCTTAGAGCGCGATTCACGTCCAAGGCTGGTGCGCCCTCGGACGGCCGCGCCCGGGTGTCCGCCGCGAGAACGTGCGGCGCGGCCTGGATCTGGTCGTCGTGATCAACCAGCGCCGGTGGCAAGGTCGGCACCGCCTTGCGGGATTGCGGCGGCGGCGGCACCCACGGCCTGACGCCGCGCTCCCACCTGTCCGTCGTGATGCGGGCGCCGTCGCGGTCCAGCCAGATCGCGGCGCTGCCGAAGCGCCAGACCGTGAAGCGATCCACCAGCTTGGGCCACGGCTTGGGACACAGGCCTCGCGCCGGTTCAGCGGAAACGATGATCGACGCCTGCTCACAGAAGCTTGGGTGCTGGGCACCACGAGCCAGCAACACGCCGCGGCGGTCGGGATAGGGCCGCAGCAGGCAGGCGTCCGAGTCACATCGCCCGGCTGACCCCCCATCATCGGCCATCGGCTGAAACGATCCGACCGCCCAATACTGTGCCCAGGCGTCGCGGGTGAACTTCGACCCACCCTGCGCCTGCTGCAAAAACGCCCCTTGAGGCGTGCGGATCGCGATCAGCCGGCCATCGGCCGACACCAGCAGATCGGGCGGCCGATCCAGCAGCGGGGAGGCCAGGCCCGCCGCCATCATGACCACCCCGGCAAGACGCCGCCGGGTCCGCCAAAGCCCCAGCCACGCCAACCCGAGCGAAAACAGACACAGGCCCCAGATCGGGATATGCGGCACGTCGAACGTGGCGGCGGGCAACGCCGCGGTTGTCCGCGCCACCCACAGGATCGCCTCCGCGCCCCAGCTTGCTGGCACCAGCGCCAGCGCCTCAAGGTGGACCGGCATCAGAAACAACGAGATCAGCCCCGCCGGCATCACCCACATCGCCGTCAGCGGCACCGCGATCATGTTCGCCAGCACGAAGTAGACCTGAACATGACCAAAGTGGTAGGCGCCATACGGGGCGGATGCCGTCCCGGCCAATGCGCTGGTCAGCGCCAGGGCTGCCAGATGCGACCCGAACCGGCGCGGCCAGCTTTTGCCGTGCAGCCGCCGCAGCCACGGACGCAACGCCTCGTATCCCGCGATCAGCGCCAGCACCGCGGAAAAGCTCATTTGAAACGAGACATCCGGCACCTGTTGCGGCGCGATCAACATCAGCACCGTCGCCGCCAGCGCCAGCCCGCGCAGCGAAAACGCCTGGCGATCAGCCATCAGCGCGACCGTGAACAGACAGGCCATGACGAAGCTGCGAATGATCGGCACATGCATGCCGGTGAGCACCATGTACAACCCGCCGGCGGCCAGCGCACACAGCGCTGCCAGCTTCTTGGTCGGCCAGAACAGGCTGGCCCGTTCACTCAGGGCGAAACCGAAACGCGACAGCGTCAGCGCGAACCCCATCACGATGCCGATGTGCAGCCCCGCCACCGCCAGCAAATGAGCCAGGCCGGAATCGCGGAACGCCGCGTGGTCAGCCTCGGGGATCGCCATCGAGGCGCCCGTCAGCAAGGTCACGCACACCGCCCCGGCTGCCCCCGGAAGGATCGCGACCACCCGATGGGCAATGGTCTCCCGCAGACGCTGCACGAACCGCATCGGCGCCGAAGGAACCCCCTGTACGGTGCGTTCGGCCTTCCCCAGCGCGTAACCCGACGCACCAAGACCGGCGTAGAATGCATCGCGCTGCAGATCCCAGGCACCGGGATAGGATGGCGGGCCGGGCGGACGGATCAGGGCGCGGATGCGTACACCATCGCCGGTGTTCAACTCGCCCTCGTCGCCTTTCTTCAATCGCACCCGCACCGATCGGCGCAGCGCCTGCGCACCGCCATCCAGCCAGGCCGGCTGGATGGTGATGCGGCGCCCCAGCGGCAAAGCCTCGACCGCCACGACGGTGCCGGTAATGATGGTGGCGTGGGTGGGCAGCGCCGGCTCGATCGGCGGCGCCCGCGCGGTGGCCATCTGCGCCGCCATGAAGCCAAGCCCGCCAGCGACGATCGGCCCGAACAGCCAGCGCACCGCCGGCAGCCGTACCGCCAGCGCCAAAGCCGGCACCGCGACTGACGCTCCCAACCACGGCGGAGGCTCGAACCGCAGCGCGTAGTACCCCAGCACCCCGATCCCCATGAACACCGGCAGCCACACCGCCAGTCTCTCCCGCTCGGTATCGAGCCAGGAGTCCCACGCGGCTGTCATGGCAGCGATCGGCTTCATGCCGGGCACATTAGATGGGCAACCGTCTACAAAGAGTGAACAGACGTGCTAGATCGACCGCATGACCGTCCGCACCCGCTTTGCCCCCAGCCCGACTGGCCCGCTGCATATCGGCGGCGTTCGCACGGCTTTGTTCAACTACCTCTACAGCCGCCACAATGACGGCGAATTCCTGCTCCGCATCGAGGATACCGACCGCGAACGCAGCACCCAGGCAGCCACCCAGGGCATCATCGACAGCCTTGATTGGCTGAACCTGAAGCGGGACGGGCAGACCGTGTTTCAGTCCACCCGGCTGCAACGACATGCCGAGGTGGCCCGCCAGCTGCTGGCCGCCGGCAACGCCTACTACTGCTATTGCACCCCGGAAGAGCTTAATCAGGAGCGCGAACGCGCCAACGCCGAGCAGCGCGTCTGGCGCTACGATGGACGCTGGCGCGACCGCGACCCGTCCGAGGCGCCAGCCGGTGTCACGCCGGTGATCCGCCTGAAGACCCCGCGCGAAGGCGAGACGGTACTACAGGATCTCGTGCAAGGTCCGGTTCGCGTCGCCAACCTCGAACTCGACGACATGATCATCCTGCGCAGCGACAGCACGCCCACGTATAATCATTCGGTGGTGGTGGACGACCATGACATGGGGATCACCCATGTCATCCGCGGCGATGACCATCTGACCAACACCTTCCGGCAAATCCAGGTCTATCGTGGCCTGGATTGGGAACTGCCCAGGTTCGCCCACATCCCGCTGATCCATGGCCCGGACGGCGCGAAACTGTCAAAGCGCCACGGCGCGCAGTTCGCGCTGCAGTTCCGTGATCAGGGTTTCCTGCCCGAAGCGCTGTGCAACTACCTGCTGCGGCTGGGCTGGTCGCACGGCGATCTGGAGGTCGTCGACCGCGAGCAGGCGATCCGCCTGTTCGACATCGTCGATGTCAACCGTGGCGCGTCGCGCATGGACTACGCCAAGCTGACCAACCTGAATGGCCGCTACATTCGCCAGGCCGACGATCAGCGCCTGACGGCCGAGGTGCTGCGGCGGCTGGCGCACCGCCCTGATCTCCACTGCGGCGAACACGCGGCGGCGCGGGTCCGGGCACTGATGCCAGCGTTGAAGGAACGCGCCAAGACCCTGGTCGAGCTCGCCGACGCGGCGGCCTTCCTGGTCCGCGTGACACCGCTGCCGATGGAACCGAAGGCCGCCGCCGTCTTGACCGACACGGCGAGGGCCATGCTGCGGGACCTTATGCCTGCCTTGGCCGAAACCGATTTCTCGGTGCCGCGGATCGATGCCGCGCTGCGCGCCTTCGCTGAACGACACGGCCTGAAGCTGGGCCAGGTCGCCCAACCCCTGCGCGCGGCGCTGACCGGCAGCACCGTCAGCCCCGGCATCGACGCCGTATTGGCCGCGCTGGGGCGCGCGGAGTCGCTGGCGCGGATCGCCGCGGCTGCGCGGTAATTGATCGGTCACCGGCCGTGCGTTAACCGCTTCTCAACCTGGCCTGTATAGACCGCCCGTTTCCCTGATGGAGAGACGGATGCGGACGCGCAACAGGAGAGCGACCCGGGCGCTGCTTCCGGCCATCGTCGCCGCGACCTGCGCCATCGCAGCTTCCATCGCACTCAGCCCGATCCTGGGACTCGCCCACGCCAGGCCGCACATCGGTGACATCATCGGGTTCGCCCCATCCGCCGATTTACCCATCGATCAGGACATTCATCTGCTCGTGCAGCGGCCCGATCAGTATGGCTGCGTTATCGACCTCGCCATCATCCGCCAAGCGGTCGGCAGCCTGGTTGTCGAAACCGAGAGCGGCGGGGGTGAGAAGCACTTTCACCTGCACTGGGCCGGAGCCCGCACCAGCGCCGATACCGGCAACTGTGGCAGTGACGCTGATCTGATAGTCGATCAGCAGGACCTCGACATCCTGGTGCTTGCCGCCAGCTCCTAGCCCCCGATCGTCGCCGGCGGCATCGCAGAAGACGTAAATCACGGACAACAAGGCGTTGGAATTCGTCCGATGTTGCAACGTAAACCCACCGGCCTCCAAGCGAGGGCCCGAAGAAGGCCCGCTCGGCCAGCCCCCCGAACCTATCTGGACCCGATACGGTGCCCACCGCCCGTCGCCGCTCACGTCTCCTCGCCGACCGCCTTCCGCTTCAACAGCCGCAGGCGCTCAGCACCCCCCGGCGTTTTCGGATCCAGCTGCATCACCTTCTGCCACGCGGCATAGGCACCCTTCCAATCATCCCGCGCGGTGGCGATGTCGGTCAACGTGCGAAACGCGGCAAAGTCCCTGGGCTCCAGGCGGACCGTCTGCTCCAGGTCACGGATCGCGCCGTTGACGTCGCCGTCCTGGTAGCGGGCCAAAGCCCGCTGATGCCAGGCCTCGGCCATGTCCGGCTGCAGCGTGATCGCGTCGGAGAACGACGCCACCGCCTCGTCATCCTCGTTCGCCTGGAGTGACCGCAGCCCGCGGCTCATCAGCAAGGTCACCGCCGGCGAGCCGGCATGCAGCCAGTCCTGCTCCAGCCGGCCTTCCAGACTGGCCGCGGTCTGCTCGTCCGGCGCGGCTTTCAAGGCGTCGAGCAGATGATCGGTGGCCGTCCGTTGCGCGGTGGCCGCCCGCTGTTCGGTCGGCGATTGAGCGCCGGCGGCGACACAGGCGCCGAAGTAGCCCACGGCAAGCGCCAGCCAGGCGCGCCAAACCGCCATGTCAGCCAGGAACCCCAGGCGGCCGTGGCCCACCCGCCATCCAGTCCAGCAGCTCGACCGTATGCACGACCGGCAGCTGATCGCCCGACAGCTGGGTAATGCAGCCGATATTGCCGGCGGCGATCAGATCCGGCTTGACCGCCTTCAGATTTCCCAGCTTCCGATCGCGCAGGCGCCCGGCGATCTCCGGCTGCAACAGGTTGTAGGTGCCAGCCGATCCGCAGCAGATGTGCGGCTCCCTCGGTTCCACCACCCGAAAGCCCGCGCGGGACAACAGGGTCTTGGGTTCCGCGGTGACCTGCTGGCCGTGTTGAAGGCTGCAGGCCGAGTGATAGGCGACGGTCAGACCCGGTGCGTCGCGTGTCGGCGCATAGCCCAGCCGCATCAGGAACTGGGTCACGTCCAGGGTCATGCCGGCGATCTTGTCCGCCTGGCTCCGCCACGGCTCCGCTTCGCAGCGGAACATGAACCCGTAATCCTTCACCGTCGTGCCGCAGCCCGAAGCATTGATGACAATGGCATCCAGGCCGCTCGACCCCGGCGCCATCTCGCGGCTCCATGCGGTGATGTTGGCGCGCGCCAGCGTCATCGCCCGATCGTGCTGACCGATGTGGTGATTGAGCGCGCCGCAGCAGCCGGCACCTTGCGAAACCACCACCTCGACCCCCAGCCGGGTCAGCAGCCGGATCGTCGCCTCGTTGATGCGTGGCATCAGCACCTGCTGGGCGCAGCCGGTCAGCAACGCCACACGGGCTTGCCGCGGCCCTTCGGGGGGATAAACCCGCGGCGTCTCGATGCCACTGCGGGTCGGCACCGCGGCCGGCGCCAGCGCCAGCATGGCGCGCATCCGCTGCGCCATCATAGACTGGCCCGGGATCAGCCGGCCCAGCGGGCGAGCAAACCTGGCACCGGTCAGCGCCAGGCGAAACAGCCGCGGGCGCGGCAGCAATGTCCCCAGCAGTCGGCGCAGCCCGCGCTCCGCGAGCGGTCGGCGATAGGTCTGCTCGATGTAGCGCCGAGCGTGATCGACCAGGTGCATGTAGTTCACGCCCGACGGGCATGTGGTCATGCAGGCCAGACAGGACAGACAGCGGTCGACGTGACGCACCACCTCCTCGGTCGCGGGACGCCCGGTCTCCAGCATGTCCTTGATCAGGTAGATGCGGCCACGCGGGCTGTCGAGTTCGTCACCCAGCAGCAGGAAGGTTGGGCAGGTCGCGGTGCACATGCCGCAGTGCACGCAGGTCCGCAGCACGCCGTTGGACGATGCGGTATCAGGGTCGCGCAACTGTTCAGCGTTGAAGTTGGTTTGCATCGGCGGGTTACTCGAACAGCTTCGACGGCGGCAGCATGCGGTGTTGTCGGATCATCACCGCCAGACTGCCGACCGCGATCAGGAAGAAGGCCAGCGACAACCACGGATCCACCCTGTTGTACAAGGCGATGATCAGCACCATCACAAGGCAGAACATGATCATCACAAACTGAATGTTGGTGACCGGGTTCGGTCGCCGCAACTGCACCAGCTGAAACCCCGCCAGCCAGCAGGTGCCCAGAAGGATGAAATTGCTGACCCAGGCGGGAATGAAGAACATCGCTATGACCCGCTCGACGAGCAGCCCGAGCCTCGCGCGGTCCGCGATCGGGCGCATTGATCGGACCCTGCAGACGAAACGCCAGGGAGCGCGCTGCTCGGAGGCGCGATGCCAGTGTCCTGCCCCCAAAGTTCGTCGCCTCGTGCGACGGACGCAGGGAGCCAGCAGGCCACTGAAACCAAAGCGCGCGTGTCCTGCCCCCGAAGTTCGCACGCCCTGGCGAACTTCGGGGGCAGGACACTAGAGCCCTGCATACAACCGACCAGGATTGAGGATGCCGGCCGGGTCCATCGCCGCTTTCACCTCTTTGGTTATCCGCGCCAAAGGCGCCGCTTCGGCCGGCACCACCCGAACCGCGTTGCGCAGCGTATCCGGCGCCCGCATCAAGGTCCAGATTCCCTTCGCCGCCTGCGCCGCCGCCTCCACGGCCGCATGGGTCGCGCTATCGGCCGACCCGGCGAGCCACACCAGCCCGCCCCCCCAGTCCAGATAGCCCGACATCCCGCGGCGCCGCAGCACCTCGATGACGGACGGACCCGCAGACGGTCGAACCGAAACCCGCCAGACCGCGTCTTGCACCCCCGTCGCCAGCGGCCGCACGTCGCGAATTTGCTTCCAGATCGCCCGCGAGCGTTCCGTGTCGAGCGTCATCGCACCGGGCAAAGCGAACTGATCCCGCAGTCTGCCGATCCGATAGGCAACCGACGGCGCGAATTCCTCGACGCGGATCACGGTCGCCGAACCACCGATCTCGGACAACCCTGCCACCCGGGCAACCGCCTCTGCCGGCAACCAGGCCGCACCTGACACGCCGAATGGTGAGCCCAGCGCCGCTGACAACGCGGCCACGCCGGCCACCGCATCCAGCCCAGGCAGCACCAGCGTTCCGGTCGCTTCCGGCGCCGGCAGCACCTTCAAGGTGATTTCGGTGATGACACCCAGGGTGCCATGGCTTCCAGTCAACAGCTTGCAAAGATCCAGGCCGGTGACGTTCTTCAACACCCGCCCGCCGGAGTGGATGATCTCGGCCCGCCCGGTGACCGCCCTGATCCCCATGACGTGGTCGCGCATCGCGCCCCAGGCGACCCGTCGCGGTCCGGACAGGTTGGTCGCGACGACACCGCCGAGGGTTTGCGGACTGGATGCCTGATGATCGCCGCTTGTGCCCAGCAGCGCCGACAGATCAGGCGGTTCGGCGATCAGGTGCTGACCGGCCTCGGCCAGTTCGGCTTCGATGTCCGGCAGCGTCGTGCCGGCCCAGGCGGACAGGATCAGCTCCTTCGGCGCATACAGGTTGATCCCGGACAGGCCCGCTGTCGACAGCGTCCGCGCCGCCTGCACCGGGCGCAACATGCCGGCTTTGGTGCCGTTGCCCTCGATCAGCAGCGGTTCACGGGTGCGGGCGGCGTCTGCGACCGTCGCGACGATCGAGGCCTCGGACGTCATGCGGCTTGCGGCAGGCCGGCAGCGTCGGGTTCAAGCAGCGGAAACACTTTGCTGGGGTTCAGCAGCCAGCCCGGATCGAAGGCGGACTTGATGCGGCGCTGCTGCTGCAGCTCGTGCGCGGTGAACTGCACCGTCATCAGGTCGCGTTTCTCGACGCCCACGCCGTGCTCGCCGGTCAGGCAGCCGCCGACCTCGACGCACAGCTTCAGGATATCGGCGCCGAAGGTCTCCGCGGCATGGAAGCTGGCCGGGTCGTTGGCGTCGAACATGATCAGCGGATGCAGGTTGCCGTCGCCGGCGTGGAAGATGTTCGCCACCTTCAGGCCATAGCTGTCGGACATCTCCTGGATGCGGCGCAGCACCAGCGGCAGCTGGCTGGTGGGGATGGTGCCATCCATGCACAGGTAGTCGGGACTGATCCGACCGACCGCGCCGAAGGCACCCTTGCGGCCCTTCCAGATCGCCTGCGATTCTTCCAGCGACTGCGAGACCTTCAGGCTGATCGGATCGAACTTCTCGCAGATCGCCGACAGCTGACCCAACAGGCGGTCCTGCTCCTCGACGCTGCCTTCGACCTCGATGATCAGCATGGCCTCCGCGTCCAGCGGGTAGCCGGCGTGGGCAAAGGCCTCGCAGGCGTGGATGGCGGGCCGATCCATGAATTCCAGCGCGACGGGGATGATGCCGGACGAGATGATGGCATCGACCGCACCCCCCGCCACCTCGTTGGAGCGGAACGCCGCCAGCATCGCACGCGCGCCCTCGGGACCGCGCAGGATGCGAACGGTGACCTCGGTGATCATCGCCAGCATGCCTTCGCTGCCGGTCAGCAAACCCAGCCAGTCGTAGCCGGCGGCATCGAGGTGCGCCCCACCGATGTCGATTATGTCCCCGCTGATGGTGACGATCTTCAGACCGAGCAGGTTGTTGGCGGTGACGCCGTAGCGCAGGCAGTGGGCGCCGCCGGAGTTCATGTTGACGTTGCCGCCGATCATGCAGGCCAGCTGGCTGGACGGATCCGGCGCGTAGAAGAACCCGTCGGCCGACACCGCATCGGTGATGCCGATGTTGGTCACCCCCGCCTGCACCACGGCGCAGCGGTCGGGGTAGTCGATGTCGAGGATCTGGTTCATCCGCATCATCCCGACAACGACCGCATCGGCCATCGGCAGCGCGCCGCCGGATAGCGATGTCCCCGCGCCACGCGGCACCACCCGCACACCGTTTTGGTGACAGAACCGCAGCACCGCGGCCACCTGTTCGGTGCTCTCCGGCAGCGCCACCGCCAGCGGCACCTGCCGGTAGGCGGACAGGCCGTCGGTCTCATAGGGTTTCAGGCGCAGCGGTTCGGCGATCAGGCCGCTTTCGGGCAGCAGTGCGCGCAGGCCGGCGACGATGCTGTCGCGGCGGGCCATCACGTCGGGCTTCGGGTCCGGCTGGCGGATCATAATGGGTTTCTCCCTATGCAATGGGCGTTGCTGGAAGATAGCGCTTTTTAGGACCCGTGCCAGAGCCAGGACCTGTGCGTTGCCAGCAGCGCCGGCTCCGACGGTCTGCGAAACGTGGAAAGCGGACATAGCTGGCCGGGACAGGATGCGATAGCGTTCTTAAGGGCAGCATCGGCGATAAGTGCGTCAGCACGCCGATAAAGCTGCCCGACCAAACGGAGACTCAGGGCCTGTTCGACCCTGCGATTCGCAGCAATTAATGGCGGACAGGCCCTCAGCACCTTTGGGACCGCTTAGGATCGGAAGCCAACAAATTGAAGCCAGACGAAAACCTTACAGGTCTGGAAAGAAGCCTTCCAACCGGCCATTTCCTAATGTACGGGACAGTAGAACACGAGGACGCACCCGTTGACGGTAACTGCTCTGGACACTCACGAAGTCGTCAAGGAACTAAGGGCCGTCGGCTTTACAGATGAGCAAGCCGAAGCCGTAACGCGTGTAATCCGCAAAGCCCAGGAAATCGACCTGTCCAATCTTGTTACAAAGGCGGATCTCCAGCTTGGGATGGCTTCGGCAAAAGCTGACCTGCAGATCGGATTGGCCGAGACAAAGGCGGAGATCCTAAAATGGATGGTCGGCACCATCGGTGTTCAGACTGTCATCATCCTGGGCGCGGTTGCTGCTTTGGCGCGATTCGTTCCCCATTGATGTAGCGTAACATTATACCGCACGGCGGCTGCCGCGGCATTGATAGGTCCTGCCACCGTCTTTTCTGTCTCCAGTTCGGAACTCGAGGGGTTGCTACGCGACCCCTTTATGCTTTTGCGCATGGGCGGCAACGCCCCGCAACCGCACGCTGATAACCTCAATTCCGATCGGGCTGCCGGTTGCGTCGAGCTCCAGAAACACGCCGGGTGCAACTTCCTCGGATCCATCATACTTCGCGCCATCGGGGCCGAACTTAATGTGAAGCACGTCCGCTTCTGGGTCATAGTTGGTCTGGATCATCGCTTGGCTCCTCTGTCCCAATGCGCGGTCACTATGAAGCTATCAGCTCCGTCCGGACGATGAACAACCCTGAGCACACGATTTCCAAAAGGCACGGCCACGCTCTCAGTTAGCGAGGACGGCCGACTTCCGTAAACAACAGTTCGAAGAGGCACGCGCCATCATCTGCCACGCGAGGCGGTCCGCGAACGGACCGGCAGCCTGACTGGGCGGGTCGAGTGCATGTTACGTGGCGAAAGGCCTATATCGCATCCCTATGCCCCCTCCGCTTCTCGCACTCCAAAACATCGCCCTGACCTTCGGCACCGCGCCCCTGCTGGCCGGCGCCGGCATTTCCGTGACCGCCGGTGACCGCCTCTGCCTCGTCGGCCGCAACGGCTCCGGCAAGTCCACCCTGCTGCGGATCGCCGCCGGCCTGATCCAGGCCGATGCCGGCCGCCGCTTCGCCCAGCCGGGTGCGACCATCCGCTATCTGTCGCAGGAACCCGATTTCGCCGGATTCGCCACCACGCTGGACTACGTCGAGGCCGGCCTCGGCGACGCCGCCGCCACCGACCGCTATCGTGCCGCCTACCTGCTGGAACAACTCGGCCTGACCGGCCGCGAAGACCCGTCCAGACTGTCCGGCGGCGAATCCCGCCGCACCGCATTGGCCCGCGTGCTCGCTCCCGAACCCGACATCCTGCTGCTGGACGAGCCCACCAACCACCTCGACCTGCCGGGCATCGAGTGGCTGGAAGCCGAACTGGCCGCCATGCGCTCCGGCATCGTGCTGATCAGCCATGACCGCCGCCTGCTGGAGCGGATCTCGCGCACCACCGTCTGGCTGGATCGCGGCATGACCCGGACCTTGGACCAGGGCTTCGGCCATTTCGAAGCCTGGCGCGACCAGGTGCTGGAGCAGGAGGAAACCGAGCGCCACAAGCTGGGACGCAAGATCGTCATGGAGGAAGATTGGCTCCGCTACGGCGTCACCGCTCGGCGCAAGCGCAACCAGAAGCGCCTCGGTGACCTGCATGCCCTGCGCAAAAAGCACAAGGAACAGCGCGCCGCGGTCGGCAAGGTAAAGCTGGACGCCGCCCAGGCGGATCTGTCCGGCCGTCTGGTCATGGTGGCCGAAGGGGTGTCGAAAGCCTTCGGCGACCGCATCGTCGCGAGCGACTTTTCCACCCGCATCATCCGCGGCGATCGGGTCGGCATCGTCGGCCAGAACGGCGCCGGCAAGACTACGCTGCTGAACATGCTGACCGGCAAGCTCGCACCCGACCAGGGCGAGGTGAAGCTGGGCACCAATCTCGCCGAGGTCGAACTCGACCAGCGGCGGGAGAGCCTCGACCCCGCCCAGACGCTGTCACAGGCGCTGACCGGCGGCGCGGGCGACACCGTGACGGTTGGCGGCCAGACCCGCCACGTCGTCAGCTACATGAAGGACTTCCTGTTCGGCCCGGAACAGGCCAACACGCCGGTCGGTGTCCTGTCCGGCGGAGAGCGCGGCCGCCTCACCTTGGCTCGGGCCTTCGCCAAGCCCTCCAACCTGATGGTGCTGGACGAGCCGACCAACGATCTCGATCTCGAGACGCTGGAACTGCTGCAGGAGCGGCTGGCGGACTACCCCGGCACCGTGCTGCTGGTCAGCCATGACCGCGACTTCCTGGATCGCGTGGTCACCTCGGTCATCGCGACCGAGGGACAGGGCCGTTGGATCGAGTACGCCGGCGGCTACTCGGACATGCTGGCACAGCGCGGACCAGCCACGCCGGTCGGCACGTCCCCCGGCCGATCGCGCACCTCACGCGAGGCCGCTGGCAGCAAGCCGCGGACCCGGAAGATGAGTTTCAAGGACAAGCACGCGCTGGAAACCCTGCCCGCCCGCATCGCCGCATTGGAGAGCAAAGTGACCCAGTTCAACCAGGTGCTGGCGGACCCCGACCTCTATCGCCGTGAGCCGGCGAAGTTCACCGCGGCGACGGCGGCGTTGGAGGTCGCTCAGACGTCGCTGGCCCAGGCCGAGGAGCAATGGCTGGAACTGGAATTGCAGCGGGAGACGCTGGCGGGGGCGTAGCCGGGTTCGGCATCGCTCGCGTAGCCGGGTTCGGAATCGGTCGCGTAGCCGGGTTCGGAATCGGTCGCGTAACCGGGTTCGGCAGCGGTCGCCATCGAGCGTCGGATCCGCCGCGCCGGTCCGCGCCAGGCTTGCTGACCCGCGATCGCCTTAACCCGAGCGCGGCCGTCGATGGTGGTCCCTGATCATTCGACCGTCAGCCGCCGGGGTTGCCGCTGACCGGCGAAGCCGCGACACTGCCCCCTTCTGAAGGAACCAGCCGATGCTGCAAGTGCCCCCCGCCGCCCCCGGCATGCGCGAGGACGAGATCGACACTCCCGCCCTGGTCATCGACCTGGACGCCTTCGAGTCGAACCTCGACACCATGGCGGCAAAGCTCGCCCCGAGCGGGGTCAAGCTGCGGGCGCACGCCAAGACGCACAAGTCGCCGCTGATCGCCAGACTGCAGATGGCGCGCGGTGCCGTTGGCAGCTGTGTGCAGAAGGTGACCGAGGCCGAGGTGCTCGCCTGGGGCGGCATCCCCGACATCCTGGTCAGCAACGAGGTCGTCGGCGCGGCCAAGCTGGCCCGCCTGTGCGCCTTGGCTGGGATCGCCAAGATCGCGGTCTGCGCCGACGACGCCGGTCAGGTCGCGGCGATCGAGGCCGCCGCCGCCGATGCCGCCATCCGCATGACCGTGCTGGTGGAGATCGACGTCGGCGCCGGCCGCTGCGGCGTTCAACCCGGCCCCGACGCGGTGGCGCTGGCAACCCGCATCGCGGCGTCGCGGCATCTGATCTTCGGCGGCCTGCAGGCCTATCACGGCAGTGCCCAGCACAAGCGCACCCCGGCCGAACGACGCACCCTGGTCGGCGGTGCGGTCGATGCGGCCCGACGCACAGTCGAGCAGCTTCGTCAGCAGGGATTGGATTGTGCCATCGTCGGCGGTGCCGGCACCGGGACGTTCGAGATCGAGTCGAACTCCGGCGTCTACACGGAAATGCAGGCGGGCAGCTACGTCTTCATGGATGCCGACTACGCCAGGAACCTGGACGAGGCCGGCGCGCCGGTCAGCACGTTCCGCCACGCGCTGTTCGTGCTGTCGTCGGTCATGAGCCAGAGCCAGCCCGGCGTCGCGGTGCTGGACGCGGGACACAAGGCGGTGGCGGTGGATTCCGGCCTGCCCGCGGTCTGGCAAAGACCGGATATCCGCTACACCGGCGCCTCGGACGAGCACGGCAAGTTGCAGTACGGCAGCGAAACCGCCGCGCCGGCCGTGGGCGAGAAACTACGGCTGGTGCCGGGGCACTGCGATCCGACGGTCGACAAGTTCGACTGGTATGTCGGGGTCCGCCACCAGCGGGTGGAATGCCTGTGGCCGGTCGCCGCCCGCGGCGGCCTGAGCTGAGCCGCCGGCCCGAGCTAGAGCACGCTAGCCTGAGGTTGACTCTCTTGTGAGGTGGCAACGGGCGTGAAGTCTGATTCAAGATGCTGGCTGGACCTGGAGGCCAGCATCGATGGGTCGTCCCTATTCGCTGGATCTGCGTGAGCGCGTTGTCACTGCGATGACAACAGGCATGAGTGGCCGCGAAGCGGCAAAACACTTCAGCATCGGCGAGTCGACGGCGCTACGCTGGGCCAGACGGGCACGCGAGACCGGCAGTCCGAAGGCGAAGCCGATGGGGGGCACGCGGGCGTTTACGCTGGAGGCGCACCGCCGTTGGATCACCGCGCGGTTGGCCGAGAAACCCGATCTCACGCTGCGCGCGCTGGCGGCGGAACTGAAGGCGCGTGGTGCCAAGGGCAGTTCGTTCGCTGTCTGGAGTATCGTCGCCGATACTGGGCTCAGCTTAAAAAAAAAGCCTACGCGCCAGCGAGCAAGACCGGCCCGATGTCGCGCGTCGCCGCCGCCAGTGGCGACAACATCAGGACAAGATTAACCCCAAGCGTCTGGTCTTCATCGATGGTTGAGCGCCGAAGAGGCGATCGACGGGGTGAAGACCAACATGACCCGCACGCACGGGCGCTGCCCCCGCGGGGAGCGCCTGATCGCCAAGGTGCCATACGGGCACTGGAAGACATTGACCTTCGTCGCCGCATTGCGCTGCGACGGCATCGTCGCACCGTGCGTGCTGAGACAGCCGATCAACGCCATCAGCTTCCTCGCCTGGGTCACGCAGTTCCTGGTGCCAACGCTACGGCCAGGCGATGTCGTCATCATGGACAACCTCAGCAGCCATAAGCGCCAGGCGATCCGTGCAGCCATTCGTGCCGCCGGTGCGCTGCTGCTGTTCCTGCCCGCTTACAACCCTGATCTGAACCCGATCGAGCAGGTGTTCGCCAAGATCAAGGCCCTGCTGCGCAAGGCCGATGCCCGCAGCATCGAAGACGTCGATGCCGCTCTCGGCGCGTTGCTCGATGAGTTCAAGCCAGATGAATGTGCCCGTTACCTCAGCGCGGCAGGCTATCAGTCAACCTCAGGCTAGCGTGCTCTAAGCCGCCGGCCTGGCCTGAGCCGATCAAAGCCGGACCCGGATCCCGGCCAATACGGTCGGTCCGGGCGTCTGATAGCCGTTCACCGGTTCGAACTTCGAATACAGAATGTTCCAGCCGTTGGCATAGAGTTCCAGGCGCGGCGTGACCGTGTAATTCACCGCCAGATTGGTGATCAGCCCATGCTGGCCGACGCCATAGCCGATGCCGTTGCCGCTGTTGTCGTAGAGAAAGTCATGCGCCGATCCTGTATAGACCACCGTGGTGACGATCCGCAGCGCGGTCGACGGTCGCACCGTCACATCGAAGGCCGCTTGGTTTTGCGGCCGGCGCAACAGCTGTGAACCTTCGGAAGCCGGCTGCCCGACCGACGTGGTATCCAGCAACGTATAGCTCGCGTGCAGATCGAGCCACCGCCAGGGACGTACCGTCGCCTCGGTCTCGACCCCATGCACATGAGCTGAACCCAGATTGATCTCCGTATCGACAGGTGCGAACACGCCGACGATCAGGTCGCGCACCCGCTGATCAAAATATGTGGCCCCGACGGTGGCGAAGTCATTCCGCCTACTGATTGCGACATCAGTGGTGAAGCCAGCCTCCCATCCCTGAGATTGTTCCGGCTTCAGATTTGGATTGCCGACGTAGCCGAACGAGTCCACGCCAAACCGCTCGAACAGCGATGGCGCGCGGAACCCCGTGCCGTAGGCGAGCTTGAGATGGGTGGCGATCTCCTTCAGGTCGTACACCCCACCCAGCCGCCATGTCGTCGGCGCGTTGTTGTCCACCCAGTCCTGCCGCACCTGACCCGTCAGCACCAAACGTTGCGCCACCGTCGTCTGCAGCCCGGCATAGACGGCGTCGGTGCTCATCGACGACGAAACCGAATTGGCGAACGCGCCCCCGAGCGAATTCTGGTTGACCCGCACTTTCGCCGTGTCGCCGGTATACTCATAGCCGAACGTCATCGCGCTGGCCGACAGATCCGGCACCGCGACAAGGTCGTCGAGATGCAGCGTGTTGTTCCATTGCACATCGGTCCGATAGCCGTGATACCGCGAATCAGACTTGGCCTCGTTCGGATCCTGCAACGCCAGCGGCTCCTGGTAGCGCCGATCGTCCTGCAGCCGTCCGACGAACACACCACTCTCCAGCCTGCCATCGAACAGCTGCGTCGTGCCACCGATACGACCAAGCAATGATGAGGTCTGACCGTTCGAATTGGAATCATCGAAGGTCGGCAGCGGGTTGCCGTTCAGGTCGAAACCACCCAGCGTGTTAAACCCAAAGTAGGCCTTCTGGGCCCGTAGGAACAGCGACAGCCGGGTTCCCGCGATCGGCGTATAGCCCAAGTTCAGGGTCAGCACCCGATCGCGAAACCCTTGCGGGACGCCGGTATGAACACTCTCTCGTTGCGGCGTGTAGTCATATCCGCGTTGCGACTGAGCCTCCGCGGTCAAGGCATAATCCACCGGCCCCTCGACCCCGCTGGCCGTCGTGCTGCCGCGGATCAGCGCCGGATAGCCGCCGGCGAGATCGCCGCTCCAGTGGATACCGGGCTGATCGCCCCGTCGCGAGATCAGATTGATCACGCCGCCGATCGCGCCCGAACCATAAAGTGCTGCCATCGGGCCGCGGATGATCTCGATCCGTTCGATGCCGGACAAGGTGTCGCTGCCGAAGTTGAACGCGCCGGTCGGATCCGATCCGTCGGTGATCGGCATGCCATCGCGCAGCACCAGCACATGATCGGAGTTGGTGCCGCGAATAAACACACTGGCCTGTCCGCCGGCACCCCCGGATGGACTGACATGCAGACCGGGAACGTCATCCAGCGCCTGGACCAGCGTGTTGTAGCCGTGCGCCTCGATGGTCGCCCGATCGATCACGGTCACGCCGGCCGGAATCTGCTCCAGCGGGGTCGGCACCCGCGTCGCCGTCACCACGGTTTCCGGCAGGTTCGAGGTCACCTCATCGGCCCTCGCCGCGGCCGCGGACAAGACGGCCATCGCCGCCACGGACAGGTAATTGGCGCGAGAACGGCGCATGCGGGCACTCCATCGACCACGGTGTCGATTGCCCGCATACGGGTTTCTCCCCGACGCCCCGGTTCACCTCGCCCGGCGCACGCGCGCAGTCTCGACGCCGGCCGGTCTCCTGGCTCACGGGTCTCGGCCTTGGGTCCGCCTTCTCACCCATCGCCGGGCAATGGCACGTGGACCGGGCTCGCCGCTTACAGTTGCGAGGGCAGCCGCCTTTCAGCAGTTCCCGTTTCAGCCCTTCCGGGCCACCGTCATCTGAACGTGCTATAAGGCACCACGAATGTCGCGCCAATCAGCCCCAGCCTATGAGCTGCGGCCAGTCAGCCGTGAAACTGCCGCTTCAGGCGATCGACCGCTTCGGCCAGCACGGCGGGCTGCTTGCAGAAGGCAAAGCGGGCGTATTGCCGTGGTGCGCCGGGCTCGTCATAGAACGCCGAGACCGGGATCGCGCTCACCCCGGCGCGTTCGGTGATATAGCGGCAGAACGCCAGATCGTCACCGTTGAAACCAAGCGGGGTGAAATCGGTGGTGATGAAATAGCTGCCGCTGGTGGGCAGCACGGTCAGTCCGATCGAGGCAAGTCCCGCGCCAAGCTGATCCCGCCTGGCCTGCAGATCACCCGCGAGCGAAGCGAAATAGCCGTCGTCCTTGGCCAGACCCACCGCCACGGCGCGCTGCAGGTTGGGGGCGGTGGTGAAGGTCAGGTTCTGGTGCGCCCGTTGCACCACGGTGGTCAGCGCCGGCGCGGCCGTCACATACCCGACCTTCCAGCCGGTCAAGGAGAACGTCTTGCCGGCGCTGCCGACCCGCATCGACCGCTCCCGCATCCCGGGCAGCGTCATCAGCGGAATGTGCCTGGCACCGTCGAAGGTCAGGTGCTCGTAGACCTCGTCGCAGATCGCGTAGCTGTCGTGCTGCCGCACCAAGGCGGCGATGAAGCCGAGTTCTTCCGCGTTGAACACCTTGCCGGTCGGGTTCATCGGCGAGTTGAGCACGATCGCCTTGGTCCGCGGCCCGAACGCATTGGCCAACGCCGCATGCGGCAAGTCCCAGTGCGGCGGCGCCAGGCGAACAATCCGGGGAACCGCGCCCAGCATGCGCACGACCGGCATATAGGTGTCGAACAGCGGCTCGATCAGCACCACCTCGTCGCCGGGATCGAGCACCGCCATCAGGCAGGCGGTAATCGCCTCGGTGGCGCCCGAGGTGACCGTGACCTCCCGCGCCCAGTCGATCTCCAGGCCGTAGAACCGCATGTTCGCGGTGGCGACGGCCTGGCGCAGTTCCGGCACCCCGGGCATCGGCGGGTACTGGTTGCGGTTGTCCCGCAGCGCTGCGGCGGCGGCCTCGACGACGTCGGCCGGCCCCTCGGTATCCGGAAACCCCTGGCCCAGGTTGATCGCCTTATGCTCGTTCGCGAGCGCCGACATCACCGTGAAGATGGTTGCGTCGGTTAATCCGAGGACTTCGGAGGTCTGTTTCAAACCACGACCTTGGGAAAAAAGCGCTGCCTCAAGATTTGTTCCCGACGTTCGATCAAAGGAAAGACCCCTTCATCATGTTCGAACCCAACAACGTCGCTCTCGCTGACGTGAAGACAAAGCGCAACCGGCGGAGCAATCAGCCTGTGGCTGTCACAATCGGTAGCAAAGCGTGCAGCACAGAGAGATGGGTTTCAATGAAAGCGGCTGCGATCAGTGCAACATGCACAGGATCGGCCGTGACATCAGTATCGGTGGCAAGGAACTCGCTCTGGATAGCGGCGAGTTGGTTGTGCCCTTGAATTTGACCTTTGATATACGCGATGTCGAAGGCTGCTCCGCTCATTCCTTGCAAAGACTGCACCATCATCTGCTGTTGATCGGTCAAGGCGGCTGGTGGGGGGTTGGCATCGCTGGTCAAGGATTGCGCCACCGCGGTTTGTTCGTCGATCTCCAGTTTCGCAAACCGCAGCACGAGCGGATTTTTGGAAATCTTGAGCGCAATCTGGCTAAGGGTTTTAGCCAAGGTGCCTATTTGCAGCGTGTCGGCCGTGTAGGACGCGGGGTCGAGCATGTCCGTCGCGGTTTGGCCATGAGCCACGGTGCCAAGCAGTAGTGGAGCCGCAGCCGCTCCGGTGAGGGCGAGAATAACATTCCGACGATCCATCGAATAATCCTTCAAATTCGCTGACCGCGATCGGCCTGCGCTGAGCCAACGAGTGGTCTTGCCGGAAAGTTCGCGGGATAAGGAGATTTGTATGCCGCACGACGAGCGGCGAAACTTCAATGTGATAATCGTCGACCGGCAGCGCTCATCGGCACATCAGCGAACACCCCCTGCATAAGCGCGCATGGCAAAGCTCAGATCACCGCCCGTGATGCTGCTAATCTGCGGCTTGTACGCGCCGGTGTAGACCGTTTCGACGTAGGCGATGACGCAGATAACATGGTTCGCGGTCGACAACGTAACGGATTGTCTAGACGCCCGAGATTGTCAGCGTGACCAAGAGGGTTCCCGTAAACGCGGTTTCGGCATTGATCGGCGCCGAGCCGGAAGAGATTTTGATTGTGCAGCCGCTGCCTGCCGCGGTGATCAGCGCGCTGGCGCGGGAGTTGTTCACCGCGTTAGTCAAATCTCGGTCGTGTAGATTTACTTCATCCGGTGCATAAAAAACGGGCGCGCTGCATCTGTTTTCACTGCGCAAATAAGTGGCAGCACCGGGCCTCCTCCGGCCCGCCCTGGCCGCGATCGTTGCATCCAACCCGTTGCCGCCGCCGCGAGCTCCGGTTCACGCCCTGACCCGACCGCCACCGGCTTGCAGCCGGACGCCCGGCATCCGGCACCGCGGCCAACGTCGCACGCAGCCCGGATCACCTAGCTGCGCGCCGCCCGGCTCGGCTGGAAGATGAACAACACCTTACCTTTATGCGTTGCCGCTTGGCACGGCACATGCAAACCTGTGGCGCTGTTCACGCCGCTGGAGCGAAAACGGGCAGCCTGAACTTATGGGAGGCCCGGGGCAAACCGGGCTTGGTGGACATGAAAAAGATCGAGGCCGTCATCAAGCCGTTCAAACTCGATGAGGTGAAGGAAGCACTGCACGAGGTTGGACTGCAAGGCATAACAGTGGTGGAAGCCAAGGGGTTCGGCCGCCAGAAGGGCCACACCGAGCTTTACCGCGGCGCGGAATATGTCGTGGACTTTCTGCCGAAGGTAAAGATCGAGGTCATCTGTGACGACGCCGTGGTCGAACGTGCGGTGGAGGCCATCGTTAACGCCGCCCGCACCGGCCGGATCGGTGACGGCAAGATCTTCATCTCCGCGGTGGAGGAGGTTATACGCATTCGCACCGGCGAACGGGGGGAGGACGCGATATAGACCAGGCGACTGCACCCGGCAGGCCCGACGGTGGCCTCGGCCCGGGCATGACGCGGCCATCATCGCTTCGGTCCGCCTCGGCCCTCGGCGGAACCGGGTAACCAAGGGCCAGATCACTCGGCGCCGCGTGATGCGGGGCCTTTCAATGGCAGGGTGCGCCACGTCCCGCGACGGACGCAACCAGCCGGGTTCAGACAGATGACGGGGAAAACAGGATGGCGAAGAAGCCGGCAGCGACAGCAGGTACGGGCAGCGACGTGAGCAAGGTGCTCAAGATGCTCAGCGACAACTCCGTGGAATACGTAGACCTGCGGTTCACCGACCCGCGCGGAAAGTGGCAGCATACCGCTCAGCATGCCTCGACCATGGATGAGGACGCCTTCCGCGACGGGATCATGTTCGACGGTTCGTCCATCGCCGGCTGGAAGGCCATCAACGAAAGCGACATGATCCTGATGCCGGACGCGGCGACCGCGGTGATGGACCCGTTCTCCGCAAAACCGAGCTTGATCGTGTTCTGCGATATCGTGGAGCCTTCGACCGGCCAGTTCTACGCGCGCGATCCGCGGGCGACCGCCAAACTGTGTGAGGCCTACGTCAAGTCCAGCGGCATCGGCGATACCGTTTCGATTGGTGCCGAGGCCGAATTCTTCATCTTCGACAGCGTGAAGTTCGGCGTCGGCGGCAATTACGGCAGCTTCCAGGTCGACAGCATCGAGGGCCCGGGGTCAAACCTGAAGGACTACCCGGAAGGCAACATGGGTCACCGGCCCTCGGTCAAGGGGGGCTATTTCCCGGTCCCGCCGGTCGATGGCGACAGCGACCTGCGGGCCGAGATGCTCTCGACCATGGGCGAGATGGGCATCGCGATCGAGAAGCACCATCACGAGGTGGCGCAGTCCCAGCACGAGCTTGGCTTCAAGTTTGGTCCGCTGACGGCAATGGCCGACCAGATGCAGATCTATAAATACTGTGTTCATAACGTTGCCCACAGTTACGGCAAGACCGCGACCTTCATGCCGAAGCCGGTCTACGGCGACAACGGATCCGGCATGCACACCCATATCTCGATCTGGAAGGCCGGCCGGCCACTGTTCGCCGGCAACGGCTACGCGGATCTATCGGAGCTATGCCTCTATGCCATCGGTGGCATCATCAAGCACGCCAAGGCGATCAACGCGTTCTCCAATCCATCGACCAACAGCTACAAGCGACTGATTCCCGGCTTCGAGGCGCCCGTGCTGCTGGCCTACTCGGCCCGCAACCGTTCGGCGTCGTGCCGCATCCCCTACACCACCAGCCCGAAGGCCAAGCGCGTCGAGGTCCGCTTCCCCGATCCCAGCTGCAATCCCTACCTCTCCTACTCGGCCATTACGATGGCGGCTTTGGATGGCATCCGAAACAAGATCCATCCGGGCGACCCGATGGACAAGGACCTCTACGACCTGCCCCCGGAAGAGCTGCACGGCATTCCGACCGTATGCGGCAGCCTGCGCGAGGCACTCGGTGCCTTGACCGCCGACCATGACTTCCTGCTGGAAGGCGGCGTGTTCAGCTCCGATCAGATCGAAAGCTATATCGAGCTGAAGTGGAGCGAGGTTTATCGTTTCGAGCACACGCCACACCCGGTCGAGTTCGAGATGTATTACTCGGTCTGATCGTTCGCGCCATGACCCGGCCCCGCCGTATCATGCGGCGGGGTTTTATACCGGGCGACGCATGCGTGGACCGGTATGCGCGCCGGGTTGGCCGGCGGCGGCGCGCGCAAAATGACTCTGATACCGGTCGGCAAGCGCTGATCGGCATTACTTGGCATCGCCGATCCTGATCTGCCAGTCCCGCTCTGACCGTCCGCCGCTGCTTGCCGCCGCGCCGGCATCCTCGCGGCCGGGATATGTCGTCACGTCGAAATACTTTGGCGACGTCAACCGCCGGCCTGAAACCGCCGCCGCGGAAGCCCGCTGCCACACCATCCGGCAGACCGTTGCACAGCGTTCAGCGCATTGACCAGGGCCGGCGACAGCCCGGTTATCCGCTGTATCGCAGGCATTTTGTTTCACGCGCGACGCGATTGTGGCCGTCGAGGGCAAATGCCCTTTTAATGTGCATCGCTTCCAACCCATTCACCTTACACCGGCTCACGCTCGGCCATTAAACCTGAAGTGGTGTTGGCACGATTATTGATTCACCCGACACCACGTCTGCCAGTTGTTCATCGTGGCAGCGCAACGAAAAACAGGGGCACCAAAATGCAGGCTTTCCCTCACACCAACCCAAGCCCGGAGGATCGGCCAACATGAAACTCATCATGGCCATCATCAAGCCCTTCAAGCTCGACGACGTCCGGGAGGCTTTGACCCCGCTTGGGGTGCAGGGGCTCACGGTATCGGAAGTCAAGGGCTTCGGGCGCCAAAAGGGCCAGACCGAGATCTATCGCGGTGCCGAGTATCATGTGAGCTTCCTGCCCAAGATCAAGATCGAGGTCGTGGTGCCCGCCGACCTGACGGATCAGGTCATCGAGGCCATTTCGAAAGCCGCCCATACCGGAAAGATCGGCGACGGAAAGATTTTCGTCATCGATATCGAGCGCGCCATGCGGATCCGCACCGGCGAGGTCGACGCCGAGGCCCTCTAACAAAGCATAGGGACACATGACAATGAAGATACCCCGCTTTTACTGGGGACTGAGCGCGCTGCTGCTGGTTCTGTTGCTCGCGCTGCCCGCTGTCGCCCAGAACGCCACGCCACCAGCCGCGGCCATCGCCGCGGCCGCGGCACCGCCGAAACTGGATTCCGGCGACACCGCGTGGATGCTGAGCAGCACCGCGCTGGTGCTGCTGATGACCATTCCCGGCCTGGCACTGTTCTACGCTGGCATGGTCCGCAAGAAAAATGTGCTTGCCACCATGATGCAATCCTTCATCATCTGCTGCATCGTCACCATCGTCTGGACGGTCGCCGGTTACAGCATCGCCTTCACCACCGGCAACGCATACATGGGCGACTTCTCGCGGGTCATGCTCAGCGGCATCGCCGGTCATATCGTTAAAGGCAACGACACCCAGGCCTTCGTGCTGGCTTCAGGGATCAAGGGCGTGTCCGACATGTCCACGACGATCCCGGAAACCGTCTACATGATGTTTCAGATGACCTTCGCGATCATTACCCCTGCCCTGATCGCCGGGGCCTTCGCCGATCGCATGAAGTTCTCCGCCATGTGCATCTTCATGGCGCTGTGGTCGCTGCTGGTCTATTCGCCGATCGCCCACTGGGTGTGGGCGCCGTCAGGGTGGGCCAATCAGATGGGGGTGCTCGACTTCGCGGGCGGCACCGTCGTGCACATCAACGCCGGCATCGCCGGACTGATGTGCGCGCTGGTGCTGGGCAAGCGGGTTGGTTACGGCAGCGACAACATGGCACCGTACAACGTGAGCTATGCCGTTATCGGCGCCTCGCTGCTGTGGGTCGGCTGGTTCGGCTTCAACGCCGGTTCCGCGGTGGCCGCGAACGGCCGTGCCGGCATGGCGATGACCGTCACGCAAATCGCGACCGCGGCGGCGGCCCTGGGGTGGATGTTCGCCGAGTGGATCACCAAGGGCAAGCCTTCGGTGCTGGGCGCGGCCTCGGGCGCGGTCGCCGGCCTCGTGGCGATCACGCCGGCTTCGGGCTTCGTACTGCCGGGCGGTTCGATCGTCATCGGCGTCGCCGCGGGGGTGATCTGCTTCTGGGCGGCGACATCGCTCAAGCACATGCTGGGCTACGACGACAGCCTCGACGCCTTCGGCGTGCATGGCATCGGCGGTATCGTCGGCGCGCTGTTGACCGGCGTGTTCTCCTACGGCCCGCTTTCGGCCACCGATGCCTCGCCCGACGGCAGCCCCGGCGGGCTGGCTCAGCTGAAGCTGCAGGCGATCGGCGTCCTCTCGACGCTGGTCTATAGCGGTGTCATGACGCTGATCCTGCTGATGGTGACGAAGGCCCTGGTTGGCCTGCGGGTCGGTCAGGAAGAAGAGCGCGAAGGCCTCGACATCATCCTGCATGGAGAACAGATCTTTTAGCACCTGATATCAAGGGCGCCTCGATACCGCGAGGCGCCCCTTTTTTGTCGATGTCGCCGGACCGATCCCGCTTCGCGAACGCGCGCCTATGCTCTGAAATCTCGTGGACTCCAGATGTCCTCGGTCTCAAGGATGGAAACAAACCAATGACAGGTAAACTCGGGCAAACCACATGGCTTGCCACCGCGACAACCGTCGCCATGGGGTTGGCAACGGCGCACGCACAGACCTCCAGTCCACCGCCAACGCCAACCACTTCAACCCCAACCACGCCACCCGCGGCAGCCACCGAAACCGCGCCGAAACCGGCCGCCGCCGCCGCGCCGCCGCCCGGCCTTTGGATCGACGGCATCCATCTGTCGGCTCAGATCGACGCCGGGATCACCGGCAATTTCGCCGGACCCAAGCAGAATTTTGGCCAGTTGTTCAATGACAAGCCCAACACGGTGTTGCTGAACCAGATTCTGCTGACCGCCAACAAGCCACTTGACCCCAAAGCCACGGGTTTCGACTGGGGCTTCAAGTTGCAGGCCATGTATGGATCGGACGCTCGCTACACCCACTTCCTGGGGGAACTGGACCGGGTCAATCCATATGACCGCGACCAGCTCGACATCGTGGAGGCAAACGTCCTGCTGCACTTGCCGGTGCTGTTCAGCGGCGGCGTTGACGTGAAGGCCGGACAATACCCGACACCAATTGGATTCGAAACGATTGATCCATCGACCAACCCGTTCTATTCACACTCCTATATCTTCAGCTTCGGGCTGCCGTTCAAGCACACCGGCGTCCTGACCATCAGTCATGTCAGTTCCTTGCTGGACGTGTATCTCGGGCTGGATACCGGTTCAAATACCACCTTCGGACCGTTGGGGGACAACAACAGTGCCATCGCCTTCTTGGGCGGTGTCAACCTGACCTTGATGGACGGCAACCTGACCGTTCTGGCCTTGACCCACATCGGACCCGAGAGCGCGAGCCGAGCGTTGTCGCCAGCCGGCTATAACGCCGACGGCTACTATCGCTATTTCAATGATATCGTCGTCACCTATAAGGCGACGCCGAAACTGACCCTGACAACCGAACTCAACTGGATCCGGGATGATTTCGGCGCGACCGGGCTCAACACCGGCCGGCCGTCCGCCGCGAACGGCCTCGGCGTCGCCCAATACGCCAGCTATACTTACAGCGATACGATCACCCTGAATGGACGCGCAGAACTATATCGGGACGATAACAACTTTTTCGTCGCCGGCTTTGGTGCCAACAACGGCTTCGACCAGTTCCAGAAGGGCTTCGCGACACCTGTCACGGCTGCCCTGCATGCGACAACCTATGGCGAAATCACCCTCGGGGTGACCTACAAGCCCGCCAATATGCCGCCGGTGATCAGTGGTCTGCTGATCCGTCCCGAGGTCCGCTATGATCGCGACCTCGGCAACGACAAGGCGTTCAACAGTAACAAGGACAACGGGTCGTTCACCATCGCGTCCGACGCCGTTCTGACGTTTTGACCTTCTGACGTTTTGGCGACCTATCGATCGGTGTTGTTGCGCGGGCCGGGGTCCACGCCCTGGCCCGGCGCCTGCCTACAGCGTCAGGCCGCCATCCACCGTGACGGTCTGCCCGGTGACCATCGCCGCGCCAAAACCCAGGAACACGATGACCTCCGCCAGATCCTCGGGCTGGCAGCGTCGTTTCAGCGGTGCGCGTTCGATCGATTGCTGCCGCTCCTCATTGGTCCATTCCACCATCCACGAACTATCGACCGCGCCAGGCGCGATCGCGTTCACCCGCACCTCGGGCGCCAGCGCGCGCGCCAGATTCTGCGTCAGGCTGACGACGCCCGCCTTGGTCGCACCATAGGCCAGGCTACTGCCCGCCCGACCCAGGCCGGCGATCGAGGCGGTGTTGACGATCGCGCCGTTCGCCTGCTTCAACGCGGGCGCCGCCGTCTTGGCGCAACGAAAAACCCCCAGCAGATTCGTTTCAAGCAGCGTCGACCACAGTTCTTCAGTAATCAGATGCAGATCCGAGGGGGCGATCCGATGCCGTGTTCCGGGCGTGCCGGCATTGTTGACCAGCAGGTCAAGTCGTCCAAGGTCCGCGATGGCCTGCTCGACCATCCGCACCGAGTCCGTGACATCTGACACGTTGCCTGGCGCCATCACCGCCTTGCCACCCGCGGCGATCAGCTTGTCCACCGCCTCCGGCCCGCGTGGATCATCGGTCAGGAAATTGACCGCGACGGTGGCGCCAGACCCCGCCAGCATCTTCGCGGTGGCAAAGCCGATACCGGATGCGCCGCCGGTGACCAGAGCGGTCCGTCCCTTGAGATCGTAATTGATCATTTGCCCTCCATCGGGCCGATCGCCCGCAACGCCTGTTTCAACGCCAGCAGCTTTCGGTCGCGTTCGCGGAACAGGACTTCCGGCGTTCGGCCAGCCCAGTCAAAGAACCCCTTGCCCGCCATGACGCCGGAACGGCCTTCGGCCATCAGCCTGTCCAGCACCGCGGATTTTCCGGTCACCGGCGGCGGCGTGTAGCTGCGGTTCGCCAGACCTTGCTGCAGCAACGCCAGACCGGTGAAGTCAGCCTTGGCGATGATCCCCAGGATCGGCATGCGCAAGGCCAGCCCGTGGATGACCGAATCATCGATATCCCGTGGCGTGACCACACCCTCATCGAGCAGCTTGAACACCTCCAGGCCGATCGCTGCCTGAATCCGGTTGGCGATGTAGCCCTGCACCATCTGCTTGAACACGACCGGCACCTTGCCCATCGCCGCGACCGTCGCTCGAATGGTTTCAATCGCCGCGGGATCGGTCTTCGGTCCGGGGCAAAGATCGACCAGGTCGCACAGATAGGGCGGCGTGTACCAGTGCGCGATGACGGTGTTCTTCTGCCGCGCCGCGGGCACCAAGGGGAAGATATCCAGGTTGCTGGTGTTGCTGGCCAGGATCGCGTCGGCGTCCATCAACCGATCCAGCTGTTCAAACAGCGTCCGCTTGGCATCCGCCCGCTCGATGATGGCTTCAACCACGATTGACGCGCCGGAAACCGTTTCTTCCAGTGTCTCGCAGCATCGGATGAACTGGCCAATCCCGTTTTCCTGCCAGGCCGCATCGACCTCGCCGGCTTCTGCCAGGGTCTCCACCGCCATCTGCATCAACCCCGGCGCGCGCCGTAACGTTTCGATGTTGCTGTCGGTCAGTCTCACCCTGTGGCCACCTAAGGCGAACACCAGAGCCAGCGCATGGCCCATCGTTCCGGCGCCAACGACCGCGACCTCCGCCATCACACACCCCTCATCATCACACACCCTCCGCCATCACACACCCGTCGGCAGCCACGGTTCCGGCGCTCGGCAGTCAATATCGGTCGCCACGTCGACCACCACGGTCTCATCCGATGCCAGCGCATCACGCAGCGCCGGGCCGATCTGCGACGGGTCTTCGACCCGGATCCCCCGCAGGCCGAAAACCTTCGCGACATCGGCGAAGTTGGTCGGCCCAAAGCGCACCAGTTCGGCGACGTCGCCGGGCTTGTTGCCTTGCTGACGCTGGATGTTCGGCCAGCCCTGGCCGAAGCCCGAGTTGTTGTTCACCACCAGCACCACCGCGATGCCGCGGCGGCGGGCGGTCTCTAACTCCGCAAGGTGGTAGTACAGCGCACCATCGCCTGACCAGCAGATGACTTTTCGATGCGGTGCCGCACACTTCGCCCCCAACGCCGCGGGAAACGACCAGCCCAGCGATCCGGCCGCACGTAGATACGTCTGTCCCTCGCCATTCAGCTCGATAATTGAGCTGCTCCAGATGCTGGAGTAGCCGGTGTCGGCGACCAGGATACCGTCCTCCGGCAGCGCACGGGTGATCTCCTCGCACAACCGATCAGGCCAGATCGGCCTGGCATCGCTGCCGAGTGCCGCGGTTCGGCCGTGCCGCCACGCCGACATGAGGCCAGCCGCCCAATCGGCGAAGCCGGTGTCACGTGCCGGCCGCCCCAGCGCGCCAAGCAAGGCTGTCAGCGTCGCCTTCGGATCACCCAACACACCGATGGTATCGGCATAAGAACGACCCAGCTCGTTTGGATCCAGATCGATCTGCACGCATGGCGTCTCGATCGCCGGTATGCGCCAGGTATGGGTAACCTGATCGCCGGTTTCGCAGCCGACAAAAATGACCAGCTCCGCCTCATGCACGATCTGGTTGGTCGGCGGCGCGGCGTAGTTGCCGGCGCAGCCAATCGACAGACGGTGCCGCGTCGCTATCAAACCGCGACCACCCAGCGATGTGGCGATCGGCGCGGCGAGCAATTCGCCAAGAGCAAGCAGCTCCTTGCCCGCGCCCGAGGCCGTGGCACCCTCGCCCGCGACGATCACGACCTTCTTGGCAGCCAGAATTCGTTTCGCCGCGCGTTCCACCTCGCTGATCGCGGCGACCGGGCGGTGCGGCGGCATGGTCAGTTGAAACGCCGGATCCCGACCGGGATTTTCCGCGACCAGACCGGTTTCGATCACCTCGGCCTGCAGGCCGTTCAGATCGAGATGCGCCGGGCGCGGCGTTCCCGTCATCGCCTCCCGCCAGGCCTGTCGCATCAACCGCGGCAGATCCGCGGCCTGATCCACCCGGGCCGAAAACTTGGTCACCGGCGCGAACAACGGGGCGTGCGGGATTTCCTGATACGCGTTGCGGTGCTGCATCCACGGCTGCTTGTGCCCGGTCATGGCGATCACCGGACTGCGGCCGAGGTAGGCGTCCTGCAGACCGGACGCCAGATTTGCCGCGCCCACCGATTGCGCGAAGCAGACGCCGGGGCGTCCGGCAATGCGCGCATAACCATCGGCCATGTAGGCCACCGCTTTTTCACTGTGGCCCAGCACACGGTTAACCCCAAGCGTCCCGAGCTCGATCAACGTGCGGCGAAGCACCGCGTCGATGAAGAAGACATGCGTCGTGCCGTTCGCAGCCAGGCTGCGGGCAAGGTATTCAGCGCCGGTCACCGGTTCGGCGTGCGTCATGGATCGTCCCCCCGTGGCGGCGACAAATTTAGAGCAAGTTCCGGGCCGCTGGAAACAGTGCCGCCCCGACAGACCGGCTCAGCAGCCGATCGAGCCGCAAGCAGCGGAACAGATCGACAAAGCCGTTGGTCAGGAAGCGCGTGAGCTTCGCAGCAGGTCATAATGCAGGCGGGCGTCCTGCATCGCCTTGGCACGATCCAGAAAATCCTGGCCGTGCTGCAGCCGCTGTGTCGCGGTGACGCCTTTCCGTTTTCGCATCAGAAGACTGTGGACCGCGGAGACCTGCTTCATCGTGATGTCCGCTGCCATCAGCCACTCTCGCTCGTTGCGGGGTTTCAGCGCGGCCATGAATGTCAGTGCGTCCATCCAGCGGGCCGCCTCGTCCACGAAAGTCTCGCCGGGCAGCCCGAAAAGGGTCGCGCACAGCGCACCGAACACCCGCTCCATGAACCGATCGTCTCGCGGGCTTGCGCCGGAGCCTTCGCCCGAACCAAGCTGATGATCAGGCGGCTGATGTTCAGGCACGCAAAACTCGTTTCCAATCTTACGACAGGAACATTAGTAGAACACGCCCCTGTTCGCGTCAAGTCCTCGATACCCTTGCCTGCCTCTAGCCATCCCGCTCGGTTACACCAAACGGCATCATCCAGATGACGTAATGGCCGGCCGCCATGGGCACCAGAACGGTCTTGTCGATGTCCTCAAGGAACGTCAGTTCGTCCAGCATGTCTTCAAGCTGATAGTCGGCGTAGACCTCCTCCTGCAGGTCGGCACGATAATCCACCGCCAGGGTCCGCGGATCGAGCCTGACCGCCACCACCCGATGCGGCGCCTCGCCAATCTCGGCCGCGCCGCCCAACAGGATCGCCGGATCCTCCGGCGGCCCCTCCTCCTCCAATTCCGAGGGCCATCTCGGCGCCGGCAAACGAACAGCCATGGCGTTTCTCCCTTGCTCGTCCCGGTGCGGGAAGCTCAACCGGGATAGATCTGCACGCTGCGGGCGACGGTGTCGGCCACATGCTCCTTGGTCACCACGCCCAGCACCCTTTCCGTGCCGCCGTCCCAGCCGACGACAATCGCCATGACGGCGTTGCGCTCCCACATCGTGGTGATGACGTCGAACGCAACCTCGGCCTCGCGCACGATGGTGAACCTTGGTTGCACCAGATCGCCCAGGCGCACCGTGCTCGCGGAAACCCCCAGCGTGCGGCGCAGGTCGGTGTTCACCCGCACGCCACCGATCACCGTGCCGCCGCGGGTGACCACAACATGGCGCAGCCCACCCTGCTTCGCCGCCAGCTCCAGGAACCTGGCGAACGGCGTCGCCTCATCCAGCACCAGCACGTCGCGCTCCATGATGTCGCCGGCACTGCGGACCAGGAACATGTTGGCGTGCAGCGCCTTGGGAATCGGATGCCCGCGTCGCGCCAGCTTCATCGTGTAGATGTTCTCGTTCGACAGCATCCGCCGCACGCCCAGCGCCATCGCCACCGCCAGGATCATCGGCAGCACGATCTCGTAATCCCGGGTCATCTCGAAGATCATCGTCACCGCGGTCATCGCCGCACCCGTGCAGCCGCCAACCATCGCCCCCATGCCCACCATCGCGAACGCCGGCAGGCTGATCGGCGTCCCCGGCAGCACCGTCTGGACGGCGGAGGCAAAGGCAGCGCCCAGTGCCGCCCCCATGAACAGCGAGGGCGAGAATATCCCGCCCGAGGAGCCTGATCCCAGGCTGATCGAGGTCGCCAGCAGCTTGCAGACGAACAGGATCAGCAGGAACCAGGGGACGGTGATCTTGGCGTGCAGCATGGCCTGGATCGACGAGTAGCCGACGCCCTCGATGTAATAGTGCCCAGCGCGAGCCCACAGCACATACATCACGATGCCGACGAGCAGCATGCCCAGACAATGGCGGACGTATCGCCCGGGGATCAGGTCAAAGCCATCCTCCAGCCAGTGCAGGCCGCGGATGAACGCCGCCCCGGCGACCCCTGTCAGCGCACCAAGCACGGCATAAAGTACCAGCGTCAGCACCGTGCTGACGTCATTGGTGATCGGCGTCAGGTTGGCCGGCACATTGAAGGCCGGCTGGGCGCCAAAAAACAACCGGCCGATGAAGGTCGCGGTGCCGGTCGCCACCGCCACCGGCAGGAACGTGTTGACGCTGATTTCCGGCAGCATCAACTCGGTCGCGAACAACACCCCGCCGATCGGGGTGTTGAAGGTGGCCGCGATCCCCGCGCCGGCGCCGGCGGCAACCAGCGTGATGCGCTGACCCGGCTGCATGCGGATGATCTGGCCAAGCGTGGAGCCCAGCGCCGATCCGATCTGGATGATGGGTCCTTCGCGCCCAACCGCGGCCCCGGTGCCGATCGCGATCGCCGAGGCCAGTGATTTCACCACCGCCACCACCGGGCGGATGACCCCCTGCTGATAGTAGATCGCGTCCATCACCTCGGGCACGCCATGGCCTTTCGCCTCGGGCGCGAAGTTGGACACGATCCAGGTGACGGCGATGCCACCGATCACCGGCACCAGGATGATCACCGGTCCCCATGGGTTGAACGGCGTGAACATGCTCGAATCGTAAGTGAACGAGAACTGACCGAGGAAAAACACATTATGGACCAGCCCGATCAGGCCGCGAAACACCACCGCTCCGAACCCGGTCACCATGCCCACCACCAAAGCCAGCAGCGACAACGGCAGCAGGCTCAGTCGGCGGAATTTTTGCTCGGGCCGGCTCGCCGCGGCAGGGGGCGCCCGAGTCGACGTCGGGACAGTCGGCGCATCGCCAGGGTCCGGGGAAGCCGTGTCGTCGTCCATCGCGGCGCGCCTCTGGATGCGAGCGTGGTGCGGAATCCGCAACCGCTCAGCTTGGCCGGGTAAAGCGGTCCGATCAGCCGACGGGCGCGGTCAGGCCCACGCTGACGGCGCTTGACCCACCAGCCTGATCGCAACCGGCCACCCGTCGACCTGAACGGCGAATCTATCGTGCACCGAACGCGGCGGTCGCGAAAGGTCCCCCGCGCCACCCACCGTCAGGCCGCGACACGGATCGCCACGGCTTTGACGTCCTCGCCGACGCCGGCTTCGAAGTCCGCGAAGTTTTCCTCGAACCGCTGGATCAGTTGCTTCGCCATCCGGTCGTAGGCCGCCTTGTCGGTCCAGGACTGCCTGGGATCCAGCACCTCGTCCGGAATGCCAGGCACGTGTTCGGGGATCGCCAGGCCGAAAAATGGCTCCTTGCGGAACGCCGTCTTGGTCAACGAACCATCCAGCGCCGCGCGCAGCAGCGTCCGCGTGTGCTTGATGCTCATGCGCTGGCCGACGCCGAACTGGCCGCCGCTCCAGCCGGTGTTGACCAGCCAGCAGGTCGCACCGTGCCGAGCGATCAGGTCGGCGAACATCTGCCCGTACACCTCTGGACGGCGCGGCAGGAACGGGTGGGCGAAGCAGGTGCTGAACGTCGCCTTCGGTTCGTCGCCCAGCCCCTTCTCGGTGCCGGCGACCAGCGCGGTATAGCCCGATATGAAGTGATACATCGCCTGCGCCGGGGTCAGCCGAGAAATCGGCGGCAGCACGCCGAACGCGTCGCAGGTCAGCATGAAGACGTTCCTGGGCTGGCCGCCACGCCCGGTCAGATCGACGTTCGGGATGAACTCGACCGGATAACAGGACCGCGTGTTCTCGGTCAGCGATCCATCCTCGAGATCAAGGTTGCCGTTCGCATCGCCGATCACGTTCTCCAGCACCGACCCGAAGCGGTTGGACGCGGCCCAGATCTCGGGTTCCGCCTCCTGCGACAGATTGATCACCTTGGCATAGCAGCCGCCTTCGAAGTTGAAGGTGCCGTGCTCGCCCCAGCCATGCTCGTCGTCGCCGATCAGCTTGCGATCGGGATCGGACGACAACGTGGTCTTGCCGGTGCCGGACAGGCCAAAGAACAGCGCGACATCGCCGCCCTCGCCGACATTGGCGCTGCAATGCATCGGCATCACCCCCTTTGGCGGCAACAGCCAGTTCATCACGGTGAAAATCGACTTCTTCACCTCACCCGCGTACTCGCTGCCGGCGATGACGACCAGCTTCTGCTCGAACGACAAGGCGATGGTGGTCGAGGACCGCACGCCATCGCCCTCCGGGTCGGTCTGGAACAGCGGCGCGTGCAGGATGACGTAATCTGGCGCGAAGTCGGCAAGCTCCGTCTGGGGCGGGCGGATGAACATGTTGCGGGCGAACAGCGCATTCCAGGCCTGCGTCGTCACCAGCCGGACCCGGACGCGATGCGCCGGATCGGCGCCGGCGTACAAGTCCTGGGTGAACAGTTCCTGACCCTGCAGATAGGCCTGCACGCGCCCCTTGATCGCATTGAAGCGATCGACCGGCATCGGCTGGTTGACCTTGCCCCACCAGATGTCCGCGGTCACCGACGGCTCGTCCACCACGAACTTGTCCTGCACGGAGCGCCCGGTGTGCACGCCGGTCTGAACCATGAATGCGCCGTCGACCGACAACCGGCCCTCGTCGCGGCGCAACGCCTCGGCGACCAGGGCGGGCGCGGTCTGATTGAAATGAACCGGACGCGAGGCGAACACCCCGGTCCCGGCCAGTGCCTTCTCTGCCTGTTTCTTCCAGTCGTTCTGGCAGTCGTTCTGGCCAGCGGTAACGTGCGTCACGGTCCGGTTTCCTACCTTCGGTTGCATTCGCGCATGCGGCGATCCTTCGCGCCCCGCCTCGACCGGGCCGGTTCGCGCGCCACCACAGAGACGGTCTTTACCAGACTATAGGCAACGTTACCCCAATGACAAAGCCGCTAGTTCAACATGTTGACCGTCGCCGGGAGCAATGGCGGACGTTGATCGGCCGCCGCGCCCGCTCTCTCGTCGCACGACGGCGTTCAGGCAGGCCCCGCACCGCGAGCACAACCCGCGGTGCCGCGGCATGATCCGATCACCGGACCCCGCCTGCATCCATCGCCAACCGGCCACCGATGAAGACCCGGTGAAAGATGAGGCCTGTGAAAGGTGAGGCCTGTGAAAGGTGAGGCCTGTGAAAGGTAAGCCCGGTGCAAGAAGGCAGCCGCGGCCAGACCGAGGTGCGCGCGCAAACCGGCCGCGACATCCGCTATCCGTCTCACCCTCGACCTCGACCGCCAGGGGGAAAATTATGCCTATTGCAGTTTGACAACGGAAAGGTAGAACGTCCCGGCCTCCTGAACGCGTTGTCGGATGGCACCGGATCCGCTCATGGAAGAAGGTCGCTTATGCAAATTCCGTTGGTCATCGCGGCCTGTGGCGTGGCGATCGTCTGCGCGCTTTATGCGGCCTCGGATAACCCACCCTCGGGTCCCCGGGCCGGGCGACCGGAAACCGTGGATCCCATCAGTGGCGTGATCATCCCGGCGCAGCCGGCCGGCGAGGGCCGATAGTCCCCCAGATCCAGCCGCATAGGGTGACCGGCCGGATCAACGGACCTGCCGCGATCCCGACCCGTTGCTGGTCAAGAGACCGCCTCACCCGTTACGGCGGAGAACCAGACTTCCACCACCTCCGGCGGATCCGCCGGCTGGCGTGCCGACCGTTCCAGACCGGGCGGCAATTGCTGAACGATTTCGGTCAGCGAGTCGCCGATCAGCACGTAGGCCGTCTGACCCTCGGTCACCAGACGGGCGACCAACTTCCCCGGATACGCCGGCAAGCCGCGCATGACGACCCAGCCCACCATCGGAAAGGTTCGGTCCGCATACGCGTGCAGCCCTTGTGCCGCGGCGGCATTGACGATTTGGTCAGGCATACCTGTGTATAACATTCACGGTAACAGAATGCTATCATAATGATAACCGACGGTTCTGACCCGATAGCGGATCCGGGCGGCATGTCGCCCCGGACAACCCGTCACGCTGGACCCCACGATCATCCGCATTCGCCACCCGGATAACTTCACCCCGGATGACCCCACCCCGGATGACCCCGAACCTGCCAACCGCACGTGGCGTTGGCAGGTGTGGGGTCACAGGACACGCTCGTCGCACCGCTGGATGACCAGCGATCGGCCGCTCCGCGAGGCTTGCGAACATCGTCATCGCACCCGCCCGCGGACCGGGACCGCCACCCCGCTGGAACCCGCCATCACACGCCAACGTGCGCCACGCAACCGCCACCTTTCGGCATTGCAACCCGTTCGTCATGTTTACGTCACGCGGCTTTCGCATCGCCCCGATACATCACCCCGACTGATCTCATGGGGAATGTCAGGCAATGCGCCCAAGCCAACATCGTCTACTCTCGACCACGGCCGCTCTGGCCTTGACCGCGCTTGCCGGCACGGCGCAGCCGGCGACCGCCGGATCGACCGCGCCCGCGGTCAGCGCCGGCTACGAGCATGTGCTGCTGCTCAGCGTCGACGGCATCCACGCCGTGGATCTGGCCAAATGGATCCAGAACAATCCGAACAGCAACTTCGCCAAGCTGGCCGCCAGCGGCATCATCTACCCGAACGCCTTCACCACCGCGCCGTCCGACAGCTATCCCGGAATGATCGCCCAGATGACCGGCGCATCGCCGAAAACCGCTGGCCTGTTCTACGACGACAGCTACGACCGCACCGTCTATCCGTCCAAGGCATCCTATACCAGCCAAGGCATGGCGGACCCCGGTTGCACCGGTACCCCGGGTGCCGAACTGACAAACTTCGAAGAACTCGACTACAGCTACGACTTCAGCACCGGCCTGGTGAAGGACGTCACCGGCGGCGGCACCCTCGGTCAGGTCGATACGCAGCTGGATCCGGACAATATGCAGCGCCGCCTGGTCAATGGCGCGTGCACGCCAATCTACCCGCATCAGTACATCCGCACCAACACCATCTTCGAGATCATCAAGCAGGCCGGCGGGGTCACCGCCTGGTCCGATAAGCATCCGGCCTACGAGGTCCTCAACGGCCCATCCGGCAAGGGCATCGACGACCTGTTCGCGCCGGAGATCAACTCCCAGATGATCCTTCCTGGGGCACCGGCCGGGGTCGACAACACCACCAGCTATGCCGCGGTGCGCGCCTATGACACCCTGAAGGTCAACGCCGTCGTCAACTGGATCGACGGCCTGAACAGCACCGCGACCGCCCATCCCGGCGTGCCGGCGATCTTCGGCATGAACTTCCAGGCGGTCAGCGTCGGCCAGAAGCTTGCAACCGCCGGCTATGGCGACGACCCCAGCCTGACCGGTGGCTATCTCGACAGCAACGCCACCCCGGGCAACGCGCTGACCCTGCAATTGCAGTTCGTCGATGACGCGATCGGCAGGTTCAGGCAGGAACTGGCCAAACAGGGCATCGACGGCTCGACCCTGATCATCGTCAGCGCCAAGCACGGCCAGTCGCCGATCGATCCGAAGGACCGCGTCATCCAGTCGGATGCTCCGTTCAAGGGCACGCCCGGCTTTGGCACCCATGGCTTCGAGATCTGCGACGACGTTGGCCTGATCTGGCTGCAGCCTGATCTGCAGCAGGCCAACTACGACGCTGCCAAGGCCTATCTGCTGGCCAACGCCGGCAAGCTTCACATCCAGCAACTGCTCGACCGGACCTCGCTGACGCCGCTTTACGGCGACCCGTTCGAGAACAGCCGCGTGCCCGATTTCGTGGCGGTGACCGACCACGGTGTCATCTGCACCGGCGGCACGAAACTGTCCGAACATGGCGGCTTCTCCGACGACGACCGCAATGTGGCGCTGCTGCTCTCGGCGCCGAACATTGCGCCGCAGGTGGTTGAGACCCTGTCCTACACAACCCAAATCGCGCCGACGATCCTGACCGCGCTCGGTCTCGATCCGAACCGGCTCAAGGGCGTGCGCAGCGAACACACCAAGGTGCTTGGCAAGTAGCGCAACATCAAGCTGACCGGAAAAGTCTGGCTGATAAAGCTGCTCGTGAAAACAATGAGCCAGAGCGCGCTGACATCGTACAGTCAGCGCGCTGTGGTCACGTATGATCCGGCCATACTCGTCGACACGAGCGTCGGCCGGTATTTGCACCGCGTGATCGCAGATCAGCTTGTCTCCGCGGGTTGATCCGATCCCAGGACCATGACGGCGCATATGCACGGCCAGCAGCCCCAATAACCACAGCTATCAATCCATCAACGCGGTCGACTGAGGCGTCAACTGAAAATATTCTTGCACACCAAGGAATTTTAGCCTAAAGTCCGCCATCGACCCAACCAGCGTCAAGGCCAGTCCCCTATGTCTTTCCCGGCCGGACTACCCCAGGCCATCCTGGAAACGGTGCTTACCCGTCTCGCCCTCTTGTTCCTCTCCGGCGCCCACGGTGACCTCGGCGCGGCTCGGTTCGCCGCCAGCGAGATGCTCCAGGCCTACAACGTCGAGACCCCGGAACAACTCTGCCTCGCCGCCGAGATCATCAGCTTCAGCCTTCATGCCCTGGAAGCCCTCGGTCAGGCAGCCAACCCCGAATTGTCGCTGAACCGGATCCTCCGCCTGCGGGGCAGCGCCGTCAGCCTCAGTCGAGAGGCCCACAAATCCCAGCGGAAACTGGACCAGCTTCAGCGCGCCGGCCGGGCCGGCAGCCAACCCGCGCCAGCCGCCGATCAACCGCGACCCGGCGGGCACCAGATGGAAGCCGCGGTTCGCCACCCCCCACCGGCCGCCGCGCACCCACCGACCGCCGAACGCCCACCAGCCGCCGGGCACCCCGAGATCAACAAGTCCGCCGAGGTGTTGGCGGAAGCGTCGCGCCAGCCCAGCTCGCGACAAACCACGCAGGCGGTCGGCAAGGCCACGGGGAAAGCCTTTTTGCAGTCCTTCCACAAACGCGAGATGACCCGGCGCATCACCGAAAATCTGCAGCGAAATCAAGCAAAGCACCTGGCTCGCACCCTACCGGACGACACGACATCCCTGGATCCGGAACTCGTCGGCTTGCTGCCCGCCAACCCGGACCCGGCCACCGCGCGACGAGGTGACGGGCCGGCCGCTCCCCACCAAAGCACCCCGGCCGCTGCGTAGGGCGTGATTGCTTCAGGTTGCAGCGATCGGGCCCTGATCCCCGTTGTTTGCAAGGGCAATTAAGGTCCGAGGTTGTTTCACCCGCAGACTCTGAAGCGCATCCGCCATGGCATGCGCTTGGCCCGCGACACGAGTTGCACCAGCAGATCGCGACATCCGCTTTGGTCCGATCGGCGGCAGCGCGGGACGCGGCCCGCTCTGGTCCCGGGCGAGCCATCCGGCCCTTCTGGCAGCGGGCGGCGCTCGTCGCGCCATGCGACGCGATCCAGCAGCACGCTCGCTCACACGCGACGCAGCAACACGCGCTCACACGCGACGCGAGGATACTCCGCGCGACTACCCGCGTGCTTCCCCGATACCCGGCAGATCGTCCGTCATCCCGGCGAGCACCTCGGCCACATGGCGCACATGGGTGCGGTGTCCCTCGCGGCGCAGCCGGCCGGCGATGTTCAGCAGGCAGCCCAGATCACCCGCCAGCACCGTCTCGGCTCCGGTGGCCACGATGTCCTTGCTCTTGTCGGCCACCATCCGCACCGAGATGTCCGGATATTTCACGCAGAACGTGCCGCCGAACCCGCAGCAGATCTCCGGTTCGGTCATCTCCACCAGGGTCGCGCCGGCAGATTTGAGCAGATCACGCGGCTGCTGCTTGATCCCCATCTCGCGCAGGCCGGAACAGCCGTCGTGATAGGTGACCAGGCCGCCGAACGAGGGGTTGCCGAAATCCCGCACCTCCAGCACATCAGTCAGGAAACTCACCAGCTCGAACACCCGCGAGGCCATCGCATCGGCCATCGCCCGCAGGTTCGGATCATCGTCAAACAGATGCGGCAGGTGGTGGCGCAACATCCCGGCACACGATCCCGAGGGCGCGACGACGTAATCGTAGCCGCGAAATGCCTCCACGATCCCGGCCGCCAGATCGCGCGCCGTCTTCCGATCGCCGGTGTTATAGGCCGGCTGGCCACAGCAGGTCTGCGCCCGCGGCACCTCCACCTGGCATCCTGCCCGCTCCAGCAGCCTGATCGCGGCGAAACCGACCGACGGCCGGTGCAAATCGACCAGGCAAGTTACAAACAACGCGACCCGCGGCTTGCTGGCGCTCACGTCAAGCCCCCTGGCGCTCATGGCAAACCCCCTGGGTCAGCCGCTGCGCGCAGTGACCAGCCGCCATGTCGGATCCTGCTGCGTCAGGTCGCGCTCGAATGTCCACAGATCGGTGATCTCGGTGACCGCATCGGCTCCGGTCAACGGCCGGCCGTCCCGGTCCTTGGTGTAGCTGATCTGGTCAGACACGATGCGGACGGTTATCGATCCGGTGCGGCCTTTCACCTCCGCCCGCTCGATGCCCAGGTTCTGTATCGACTTGATCTCGCTGATCTGGGTTTCGTCAGCCTTTTCCCGGGCGCTGATGGCCTGCTCGAACGGGATATAGGTTTCATCTGCCAGCAGCGACCGCAACGCCACCCGATCGCCGCCGGCGAACGCCGCGACGATCATCCGGAACGCCTGATCGGCGCCGGACAGGAAGCGGGCGGGCTCGAAGCCGCGGTCCAGTGTCCGCATCTGCGCCAGGGCTTGCCCGGTCGGCGAGGCCGCCTCCGGCACGGTCTGGCTCGCCGCCGGCTGCGGCGGTTCGGCCTTGGCCTCGATAATCGGCCCGGCGGCTGGGCGGGTGGGACCAGACTGAACCGGCGGCGCTTGGCGTTCGAACCCGGTGCGCTTGCCCAGGATGTTGCGCAGCCGCAGCACCAGGAAGGCCGCGATCATCCCAAAAAGGACCAGATCAATCGGAAATCCGCCGCTCGCACCCATGCCATTGCCTCCTTAGCAGACCAGAGATAGGCGCGAGCATGGGCGATGACAAACGAATCCCGGCCCGCTTCGCCCAAAACCGCGGCATCCGCCGGACTTGCGGCGCGATCGGGGCGTCTATATGGCCCTGACATGATCCTGCTGCGCCATGGCCAGAGTGAATTCAACCTGCATTTCAGCGCCACCCGCCGCGATCCCGGCATCGTCGATCCGCGCCTGACCGACCTCGGCCACGCCCAGGCCAGGGACGCCGCCCAACAGCTTCTGGGTCAAGATATCGCGCGGATCATCGTCTCGCCCTATACCCGAACCCTGCAGACCGTCGGTCCGGTCGCCGCCCTGCTGCGCGTTCCGGTCATCATCGATCCGATCGTGCGCGAACGTTACGCTTTCGCTTGTGACGTCGGGTCGTCCCGCACGACGTTGCAGCGCGATTGGCCCGCATACGACTTCTCGCGAATTCAGGAGCTCTGGTGGCCCGACGAGGAAGAACCGGAAGCCGCTGTCGTCGACCGGGCGGCCCGGTTCCGCGGCACGCTGGCGCAGCGGCACGATTGGGCCAATACTTTGGTGGTCAGTCACTGGGGCTTCATCCTCAGCCTGACCGGGCAAAGCGTCGCCAACGGTCAATGGCTGCGCTGCGATCCCAATGAAGCGGCTCCGGACCGTCTGATCTGGCGCGCCTGAGCCACCGGCGGGCCGGATCGCCGGTGGCAATCACCCATCAACCATGCTACCCGGCGCGCCTCGCCACCCGCCCACCGCCGCGCAGCGTCCGAAAAGACCCACCGTGCGGCGGCCGAACAGACAGCGCCGCGCGGCGTCCAAACGGACGTGGCACGGTATTGAAACGGAGCCTGCAATGTCCGAGACCACGCCCGCCCCGCAGCCCACCGGCCAGCCGGTCCAGCCGCTGGTGGTCAACATCCAGTACGTGAAGGATCTGTCCTTCGAGGTGCCGGGTGCGCCGCAGATTTTCAGCCAGCTCAAGGCGCCGCCGCAGGTCAGCATCAATCTTGATGTGCAGGCGCGCCGGGTGCAGGAAGGCCAGAGCATCTTCGAGGTCACGGTCGTCATCCGAGCCGAAGCACACGATGCCGCGGCTCAGGCAAATGGCGTCGCGAATGCGCCGTCGGCGACGGTTTTTGTCGCGGAGCTGACCTACGCTGGTGTGTTCACGCTGAACGGCGTTCCCGACAATGCGATCGAGCCGCTGCTGTTGGTGGAATGTCCGCGCATCCTGTTTCCGTTCGCCCGCAACATCCTGTCCGACGTGACACGCGATGGCGGCTTTCCGCCGGTCCTGCTGCAGCCGATCGATTTCGTGGCGCTCTGGCAGTCGCGCCGCAACCAGCAGGGCGCCGCCGCGCCGGTCCTGGCCTGATCAGGCGTCAAGCCGCGCCGGGTCCGCGGCAGCGGCGCCAGCTCATTCATGCTCGAACGCCTGATCCGGAATTTCGGTCGCCGCGGGCTTGCCGGCGTCCGGTGCGACCACCAGACGAGACGCCTCCGGCAGCTGAAGGACAGCCGCCACCCGGCGCGCCTGCATGCCCGCCGCGAATGAGTTGCAGGCTCGGCTCCACAGTTCGCCGATCGCGTAATCAGCGTGATAGGTCCCTGCCGGCAACCCATCGAGCGCCGCGCGGCTGCCGGGATCCAGAAACACCGACCAGACCACAGCGCCCTTGTCGTCTCGCAGCTTGACCACGGCCGGCTCCACCGCGCGGTTCTCCAACTCCAGCGTCGCGCCGCCATGACCATGCTGCTCGAGCAGTTCCCCATCATGCGGCGTCGGCCCGGCGTTATAGCCACAGTAGGCACGCCGAGCGGCGACCGCATTGCCGGGGGTAAGGTGGTCGGCGCGGATGAAGCCGCTGGCATGGTCGTTCAACAGCACCTCCAGCATACCGTTCTCACGCACCAGTCGCACCGCCTGGACCGCGCTGAACGGCGGAAGCTGACCAAGCGGAACCAATCCGTCGCGTCCTGCATCCCAGCGCCACAGCACCGCCGGGTCGGCCGCTGGCGAGACGTAGAAGTTCGGAAATCCGGCCAACCGCACCGGTGCCGGCCCATACAGCACCGCCTGATGGGCACGGGGCGAAAGTGGCGCGACGGTGGCGGCGTTTGGCCTGATACCATCACTCACCGCCCGCGACTGACCCAGTAGATGCACCGTTGCCTGGTAGACGCACAGGCAGAGGAAGACGGCGAAGCCAACCCACAGCACGGCCGGAAGGTCCGAGAAACGAGGCTGCCGGGTGGGTCCTGGCGGCGGCGCATCGGCCGGCTTGCGCGCGACGATCACCTCGGGCTCGCGCACACCGCGCGCGGCCTCCCCGGCTTTGCGATCATAGGCACCGCGCCGCTGGCTGTTCGACAGCACGTCATAGGCCTGCTTCGCCGCCACGAACGCGGTCGCGTTTCCGGTCCGCGGCACATCCGGGTGCAACACGCGGGCCTTCGCCCGGTAGGCCGCGATGATGTCAGCGCGGGTTGCTGCCGGCTGCAGTCCAAGACGGTCGTAATAGCCGTCGGGATCCAGTCTTGTTTGCGATGGCAGCATGTGGATTAGATGCTAGGTCCAACAAGAAGCGGCAGCCCGTGCCGGCCGGGGCACGGCCAAGTAACGGTGCCTATAGCAGAACAATCTGGCACTCGCTGACCAGTTTAGGGAGAATGCGTGCCGAGAGGACAAACAGGCGCCCTCCGCTGGGCGGCGCTGGTCGTGCTGCTGGCCGGTGGCTTCATGCCGCCGCTGGATTTCTTCATCGTCAACGTCGCCCTTTCATCAATCCATGAGAGTCTGCGGGCGACTCCGGCGGAACTGCAACTGGTGATCTCCGGCTATGCCTGCGGATATGGGGTTTTCCTGATCACCGGCGGGCGGTTGGGCGATCTTTACGGACGCAAACGCTGCTTTCTGATCGGCATGGCGGGATTCTCGCTGGCCAGCCTGGGCTGCGGCATCGCGTCTTCGGCGGCGACGCTGGTGCTGGCTCGGGTTGTTCAGGGCACCGCGGCCGCCTTGCTGCTGCCTCAGGTCCTCGGCTCCATCCGGACGCTGTTCCCAAACGAGCGGGAACTGGCGAAGGCGATGAGCGCCTACGGTATCATGATGGGCATGGCGGCGGCGATCGGCCAGTTCAGCGGCGGCGCGCTGATCCAGTGGAACCCGGCAGATCTGGGCTGGCGGGCCATTTTCCTGCTGACCTTGCCGGTGTGCGCGGTAACCCTGGTCCTGGGCTGGAAGCTGGTGCCCGAGACCGGTGGCGGCGGCAACGTCCGCCTGGACCTGGGCGGGGCTGGGCTGATCTCGCTGGCCTTGGCGGCCATCGTCGTGCCGTTGTCCGAGGGCCGGGAACAGGGCTGGCCAGGCTGGGTGTTCGCCGCCCTGGGGTGCGTGCCGTTGCTGAGCGCCGCGTTCTTCTGGTACGAATCCCGGCTTGGTCGCATCGGCGGCATGCCGCTGGTGGACCTCGCGCTGCTGCGTATACCCAGCTTCCGCCGCGGCGTGCTGGTGGCCGCGTTGTTCTTCTTCACCACCAGCTTCTACCTGCTGTTCGGCCTGTACCAGCAGGAGGGTCGGGGAATGGCCCCGCTGGCGGTTGGCCTGACGATCGTCCCCTACGGGATCGGCCTGTTCAGTGGTCCTTTGATCAGCGCGCCGCTGGTCAGACTGCGGTCCAGGCTGCTGTCGATCGGCATGGGGATCGAGGTTACCTGCTATGCCCTTATCGGCCTGCTGGTGGCGCTTGGCATCGTCGGCATCCCGCTGACGGCTGCCGTTTTGCTGGCCGGTCTTGGGCAGGGCATCGCGTTCCCTCGTCTGTTCGCCACGGTGCTGGGCGATGTGCCCGCGGCGCAGGCCGGGGTCGCCGCCGGCATCACCAATTCCGCCATGCAGATTGGCGCCGCCATCAGCGTTGCCACCATCGGCAGCCTGTTCTTCATGGTTCTCGGCGGCAGAACGGGGCAGAGTGCCTACGCTGACGCCTTCTCGATCGCGCAATGGACCGCGACAGCCGGCCTGTTTGTCGCCCTGCTGATCTCGTTTCCGCCGCGGCGGCGATCGCGCGCCACGCCGAATTAACAATTGGCTGCATACTTGCGGGTTGGGCACGTCAATGAGTATGCAGCGTTGCATGCGATCCATATCCCCGAACCCGCGCGCTGTCGGCTCGCTTCTGCTGGCTGGCAGCCTGATCCTGCTGGCCGGCTGCAGCGGCGACAAGCTGGCTCGCACCTTTGGTCTGACCCGGGACGCACCCGACGAGTACACGGTGACCACCCGTGCGCCGCTGTCGATGCCGCCGGACTACAGCCTGCGTCCGCCTCGGCCGGGCGTGCCGCGGCCTCAGGAGCAGAGCGAGCGGGCGCAGGCCGAGGCGGCCCTGGTGCCGGAAACCGCGCTGAACGCACCGCAGAACAGCGCGAGTGCCGGGCAGGCCGCCCTGGTGGAGGAAGCCGGGCCGCCGGCGCCAAGTGACATCCGCCGCGAGGTCGATCAGGATGCCCGCTATGCCGAGGACGACCAGAGCCTGATCGACAAGATCCTGTATTGGCGCAAACCGAACACCGACCAGGCGCAGGTCGATCCGCGAAAGGAGTCGCAGCGTCTGCGGCAGGCGGCCGCGCTGGGCCAGAAACCTGATGCCGGCGAAACCCCGATCATTCAGCAGACCCAGGCCGGCTGGTTCACCAACCTGTTCTCCTGGTTGTAGGCCCGCCGGCGGGTGACCCAAGAGGTCCATTTCCTGCAGGGCCAGGACGGCCCGATCCTGGTGGGTTCGGGCGACGGAACACTTTGCTGCCCATGCGGCAATGCCTTGATCGCCGCCTATCAAGCTGACCAGTTCCTTGGGATCGGCATTCGCTGCGGTCGCTGCGCAATCATCACGGTATCGCCGCAACTGGCCGAGGGTCGGATGCTGCCAGCCAAGCTGATCATTGCTAAACCATCCACGCAGCCTCGGTCCGGCGCCATGCAAGTAGCGTCCGACACCGCGGTGCTGGGCCGCGCGGAGATGGACCGGCTGGGGCCGTTGTTCCGGCCGGTAACGCCGCCTAATTCGACCTATCGGATTACCGCGGCGCTGCTGGACGAGGTCGCCGCCGCCTTCCAGCGCCACACCGGCGGCCAATTGCCCGCGGTCGAAGCGGATCCGTCCGACCCGTTCACCGGGGTTCGCGGTCATCCGCTGGCCTGGGCGGTCCGGCATCTGCGGGCCAGGGTCCGCGGCGAGACATGGGCCTGCATGGAGGACGCCGCGAGCGCCAACGCAGTGGCCCATGTCACCGGGTTCCTGCATTTTATCGCCACCTGGTCGCGCCACCCGCTGTTTCCTGTCATGGCGGCCTCGGCTGGCGACGGTGGCTTCTCCTTGCATGGGCTGGCGTTGTTCGCAGCCGCCCACGCCCTGACGATGATGGGGAACCGGGTCGGGTTCCGCGCGCCCACCGAGCATCCTGGCCGTATCGAAGCCTTCGATCTGGCCGTGGGGGCCAGCGCAGTGATTTCGGTCAAGCTGGCGGTATTCGACCGCTTTGAGTACCCGTTCGGCCGCCCCTGGGACCCCGTCAGCCTGCTTGCGGCGGTTTCGGAGGTGGTGGCCGGCGTGCAGGGACGCATCAATCTGCGCAATCCAGGTCTGCTGCTGCTGTCGCCGGGCACCGCGTTGCTGGGTTTTGACGAGGCGCTGATCGAGGCGGTGAAGCGCGCGATGCCGTCTGTGGGCAACAAGAATCGCGGGTTGATGGCGGTCGCACCAATCGTGCTGCGACTGCAGCCGATGCCCGACGCGACCACGGTCAGATTTGGCTTCGGGTTGTTTCCGGTCCAGAACACACACCACCGCGGCGGCGACGGGCAAATCGTTGGTCAAGCCGTGGTGTGACAGCCGACGACCGCATGCAGCGCAGATCCGCGCGACCGTGGCAACCTGGACGTCATCCTTTGTCGGCCGTTGCCGCCATGCGGCGGTCGTTGGCCGCTGTCGTGATAGCTTCGATGTGGGTCGACATGGACCAGGTGTGGCCGAAAGGAGCGAGCAGCGAACCGAGATGATCGCCGTAGAAGGTGTCCTCGGGCTGCCGTTTGACCATCGCGCCAGCGGCGACCGCGTTGGCAAACACCACCTCGGCATCCGCCAAGTCATAAAGACGACCGGCAAATGGAGACTGACCGGTGATCCGCCGTCAGCAACCGATGCCTTCGCGCCGGTGTCGGGATGTTCGTCCGCTTGCATGAGGCGGCTGTCGCCGATCTCGATCTCGGCGTGACCGATTCTGCCGCCGGGCGCCGGCAGACGCCTTGGTTCGCCAACGTCGAACGCCTGTGCATATCACGCGAGGACGCGCACGCCGCCGTTGACACCGAGATAGGGGGGTGAGGCTGTGGAAGCCGGGCGGCAGACGATGCCGACATCGACTTGGCCCTCTGTTGGTGTTGCACCACGCGCTCAGATCGTAGTGATCGAGGCACAGGGTGATCGAGGCATTGGGTGATCGAGGCATTTATTGGGGCACTGATCAGGCATACTGCACAGATCCAGCGGATTGGCAAGAACAAAACGCAAACATCGGCGTAAATATGTGCCTTGCCGCCTTTCACATCGGGTTCGTTGGCTAGCTGGGGGTTCGTGGGCCGGAAGGGGTTTTTGGGTCAGATGGTCGGCCGCCGAAGCTCATTTCCTAAAGGCTGCCTGCGTTCAGCGTATTCGTTTTGAGCTGGATGAGGTCAGAGCACGCACATCGTGGAACGCCTGGACGAGATGGTCGTCCAAGTGATCCGGATCATCGTCGAGCCATGAAGTCAAGTTCCCTTCGAACTGAGAATGGCAGGCCAGCATCAGCCACCGGCAGCGGCGGGATGCAGCAGTTCGGCAAATCCGAGACGTTGAAGGAACTCGCCGCGAATGCGGTCGATGACCGGAAACGATACGGCTGAGCCATCATCCGCCGGGTCGATCACAACACGGTAGGGGCGATGGCCAGGCGGAGCCGCGACGATGTCGGCCACGGCTGTGGCGACCGCCGACGGATCGGCGTCTTCCGGCACGGTCCTACCGAGCGCGTCCTTGATCCTGTCGGCAAAGCCCGGGGGCAAGCTGCTTTGATACTCCTTCGCCCGTCCTTCATCGCCGGGGCTTCCAGCGTTCTCGAAATGGTTGGTGCCTTTGGTAAAGGCGCCTGGAACCACGATGCATGTCTCGATGCCGAGGGGCGCCAGTTCCTTAGCGTAGCAGATTGCGAGCGCGTCCATCGCAGCCTTGGCGGCAAAATAGGGGCCAAGGAGGGGCGGCACGCCGCCTGCTACGCTGCTGGAGGAAATCCAAATCAACAGGCCGGATTTTGCAGCGCGCATGTGCGGCAATACTGCGCGGTTAACCCGCTGCGTTCCGAGCACGTTGACGTCGTATTGCTGCGCCAACTGGTCGGGGGTAAATGCCTCTGCTGGCCCGTAGACCATGTGACCCGCGTTGTGGACCAGAATGTCGAGCCGGCCGTGCTCGGCGATGATCGTCTTGATTGCCTCCGCCGCAGACTCCTCAGATTGCACGTCCAGCTCGATCGCGCGCAAGTCGATGCTCTTTGCCTTCGCCTCATCGGCGATGTCAGCGACCAGCTTGGCGTTCTTGCTTTTGGTGTTGCGCATGGAGGCGTAGGCGACATGTCCCGCACTCGCAAGTTCGTTTGCAATCATCCGGCCAAAGCCGCTCGAAGCGCCTGTCACCAAGACAACCTGCGTCATCGCACCACTCCCTAGATGATGCCGCCGTTGGCGCGTAGAACTTGCCCGTTAACCCAGGCCCCATCTGGCCCTGCCAGGAACGAGACCACACGTGCGATATCGACGGGCTGGCCCAGCCGCGCGAGAGGCGTACGGCCGACGATCGGCTTGACATCGTCGTCGCTCTTACCTGCGAGGAACAGTTCCGTCGCCACCGGCCCGGGAGCGACCACATTGACCGTGATCTTGCGAGCGCCCAGCTCCTTGGAAAGAATATGACTCATCGCCTCTATTCCGGCCTTGGTCGCGGCGTAGGCAGCGTAGGTTGGCTGGAACAGGCCGACTACGCTGGAGGAGAAGCTGATGATGCGGCCGCCCTCACGCAGCTGCTTCGCGGCCTCACGCATCCCGTTGAAGGTGCCTTTCAGGTTCACCGACACCGTCTGGTCGAATAGCTCGTCCGTTGTCTCCGCGACCAGGGCGAGCTTCATGATCCCGGCATTGTTGACCAGGACGTCTACACCGCCGAAGGCCTGCTCGACCTGTGCGAACATCGCGGCGACCTCGGCCGGATCGCCTACATCCGCCTTGATGGCGATGGCGGAACCGCCCGCTCCCTTGATCTTCCGCACCAGCTCCTCGGCGGGCGCGGTGTTGCGGGAATAGTTCACCACGACGGCAAAGCCGTCCGCCGCCAGCCGTTCGACAACAGCGGCGCCAATGCCTTGGGACGATCCGGTGACGATTGCCGAGCGCGCGCGTGTGGGCATGTGTAGCCTTCCTGGTGGATTGAACTGGGTGGCGAGCAGGCAGCGTCAGCCAGCGCCGCCCCTCTGCTGATCCTTCATCGCGGCAAGGGCCTTGAGGTCGAATACCTCGTCCGCCCGACCGAACCCGCCATCGACGACCTCATCGACGAGGACCATGGTGTAGGGGCGCACGCCGTCCCCGAAGTAGGACGCGAACAGGTCTGTCGTCCGGTGGATGATCTCCGCCTTCTGCTCGGCAGTGATCATGCCCTGCGGGATCTTGAAGTTGGCAAACGGCATGGCAGTGCTCCGATCGGTTCTGTTATTCGGAATGGCTTGGTTCGGCGGGAGCGGTCACCTGCTCCCGCCAGCCGGTCCAATCTTCCAGGTGCCAGGTGTGGGTTACGCGACCGGCCTCGAGATGATGGAACTCGTGCATGGCGATGGCGAAGGCGCGACCCGTTGCCGGCACGCCCATCCAGTCTCCCGTGTGGCGCCCGCTGAGCGTGAGGCGGACCGCTGCTCGCTTGCCGAAGCCAACGATGTCCTCCGGCGTGAAGCGAAGGTCGGAGAAAGCGGCGCGGAATGCCAACAGCATCGGCTTCATGCCCGCGCGACCGGGCAGCTGTCCCGGCGCCATCGGCGTGTCCTCCCAGTTCTCCGCGAGCGCGGCGTCCAAGAGGTCGGGATCGCCGACATTGAAGGCGCGGTACAGCATCTGGACTGCCTGCAAGTCAGCGTTTGCCAAGCCGCCGGGTAGGTTCTGGTCCGCTGGGGGCGAGTTCGATTTGGTCATCATGAGAAGCAACCCACTTCCAGCCTTATGGTTTGCATCGATTTTTACTATGCGTGAACATCCACCTTATGGATTTACATGGTATCGACCTGAACCTGCTCGTCGCGTTCGACGCGCTGGTCGCTGAACGGAGCGTGACCAAGGCGGGCAAGCGCATCGGCCGGACACAGCCTGCGATGAGTGCCGCGCTGGCCCGTCTGCGAAGCCTGTTCGACGACCAGCTCTTCGTGCGCGGCAAGGACGGCCTTCAACCCACACCGCGCGCCGTCGAACTGGCCGAGCCGTTAGGCCGGGCGCTGGCCGAGATCGGTCGCACCCTGGGTTGCGCACAGACTTTCAAACCGGAGGACACGCAGGTCACGTTCAACATCGCGATACAGGAACACGCCGCTCACAAGCTGCTCGAGAGGCTCGTCGGCTACCTCCGACGGACGGCGCCGGCGGCCAGGCTGAACGTGCGCGCGTTCGCGGCACGGGACGAAGCGCTCGTGCTGCTGGACTCCGGCGAAATGGACGTGGCAGTGGGTGTTCCGCCGAGCAGCGCGCCGGGGCGTATCTTCACCGAACGGTTGTTCGAGGAACCTTTCGTTTGCGTGGTCCGCAAGGACCATCCCTCGGCCGGACCTTCTATTGATGAGAAGACCTTCCTGGCGCTCGACCACCTGCTCGTATCTCCGGAGGGGGACCGCTTCGGTCACACGGACACGCTGCTGGCGCAGTATGACTTGAAGCGTTCGCTGGTTTTGACACTCTCACAGATGTACTTGGCACCGCAGCTCATCGCCGGCTCGAACCTCATCGCCATCCTGATGCTCGGCGTGGTCGAGGTCTCAGGCTGGGCCGACCGGCTTGCGATAATGGAACCGCCATTCGCGCTCGAACCGTGCGCCTATGTGATGAGCTGGCACCGTCGCAACGACGACTATCCGGCACAGCGCTGGTTGCGGGCTTGCGTCCGGTCCGTTAGTGCCGGTGCTGGTTTAAGCGGACACTCTGAGGATTGAGGCGCCCATCGTTTCGGCCAGCTACTCAGGCAACTGCATCGATGGCCGCTCAGAAGGTTGGGACCGGACCTTCCGGCGGCGAGCCTTCAACAGCCGCTTTTACACCAAAAACGGCTCCAAATTGATGCCAGGTCCGGTGAAGCATGTCTGTCCATCAAACCACCCGTGACTGGAAGGCCCGCCCGCTTTGTCCGCCAAAGCGAGACTAGAGCATGATCACGCTGAGCGGAACGTTCAAAGCGTGTGAATCATCCGATCAAATAAGGGGATAGAGCATTTTCGGTCTGCACAGTCAGGCTGAAAACGCTCTAGACGGACACAATCAGGTTGTCTGGTGACGACCCGAGGCCGACATGGCGTACCATGTCGGCGAGGGCCAAAAGCCGCTGTTCACATCGGTTTGTAGGAAGACGCCGACGCACGTCCTAGCGGCTTCACGCCCTTCGCAGCCCGCTTGCGTGATCTCGGAGCCAAGGTCACATCCTATGGCGACGCGATGGTCGAACGCGTTCGGGATATCGCGGGTGGGGCACCCGATCTGGTTCTGCACACCGCGCTGGTGCCGGGCGTGCTGCCGGACCTGGTCAGGATCGTCGATGGCGATCCCGCTCGCATCATGAGCGTCAGCGATTTCGACGAGGAAGGGCTTGGCGTTCGCACCACGGGCCGAGAGCCGGGTCTGGTTCCACGTTACGATGTGTTCGGCCACTTCGCGCAGCTTGCCGCCGCAGGGCGTTTCACTGCGCCCGTGGCACGCACATTCGGCATGGAGGACTGGCGCACGGCGCTCGAACTGTGTCGGAGCGGGCAGGCTCACGGCAAGCTCATTATTCGGATCGGCCGCGTCACCTCAGCGGGCTAGAGCGATCCAGCTTTCGCGTTCCCGCACCTGAAAGCTGGCTATCCCCTAACCACCAGAAGCGCTCGGTCCAAAAGCATCCTTGGTCATGACAGCTAACTGGAAACCGACCGTTTAAGCGCGCTTCGTGCTGTTCGGAATGGACCCGTCAGACGCCAGGACCGGGAAGCCAGCATCAGATGGATCAGCTTGTCGCGATCATTGGCAATCGCACTGATCTGTTGCAGTTCCATCTCCTTGGCGGCGAGCGAATTGCCGAGGACCAACAGGTCGTCGCGCGCGTTCCGGGTCGTCTCCCGCACTTGCCGACCCAGGCTGTCGATTTCATTGTTCCTGTCGGTCATGACAGTGCGGTGCAAAGCGAGCTCTGAATGCTGTGCCGCGGCGGCGGTACGAAGTGCGCCGAGCTCCTGATCCTTGTCGGTGAGGGAGGCGCGACATTCTTCGATCTCCTGGTCTTTCCGCGCGAGCACCGCGTGCAGCGCATCGCGATCGTGCAAGACCGCCTGGTGGGTCGCCTCGGCCTCGATCACTTGCTGTCTGAGCGCATGCGATGTCTGCGCGTCACCCAGCCGGTCGAACTCCTCCATGGTGCGGCGGACCTCGTCGAAGCTGCTGCGGAGCGCCCAATCGTAGCCGACCGGGCCGAGCCGCACAGCCTGCCAAAGTCTGGCCGCGAGCAGACCAACCGCGACGCCATGGTCGATACGGGAGTCGAAATGGCGGAGACTCCGATCAAGAAATGATTCGATATCCAGTTCGGCGGCGGCGACCGAACGTGGCCAGTCAAGCGCGAACTCCGAGGCAATGTTGGCAACCACGGAACGCCAGTCTTCCAGCAAGTCATCATAGGTCGTCCAAATTCGCGGAACAGCGCGTGTCGCGGCTTCGCTGTCCAATATGTGACGTACCCAGATCAATTCGCCGATCACGGCCTCGGTGCCGTCCCGCGCGATCAGCGAACCGGCGATCTCCCCAGGGTAGCGCACGGGGATGATCGCGTGCGGCGCATAGCCAGCCTGATATAACGCGGCAAAATATATCGGGCCAAGCCGGCAGATGCGGGGATCCTTGATGACGATCAGCGGCGCTTCACCGTACTCCTGCTGAATGAGTGCCGACGCCCGGTCAATGTAGCTTCGAGCCTGCGAGCCGTTGAACCAATCGGCCGGAAACGCGCGGAAATCGAACCAATCCTTGTCATGGATCCGCAGCATCTCATTGCTGAGGCCGACAATGGCGTTGGGTTCCCAGTGGCCCCGTTGATTGGCCGGACCGGGACCGATGATCTCGCGCGGCAAGCCGGCCCCGAGCAGGCTGAGAACGCGGGTCAGGGCCGAGGTGCCGGACCGCCCGACACCCATCACCACGAGTGCCACCTTGGCGGGAGCCAGATGTGTCTGAATGTTCAAACGGCCTATCCTTTAACCGCGAGACCCGGTCCGGCGTGCCGCCGCAACCGAAACAATGAAGTAATGATAATCATCCCTGCAGATAACCAGTCCGGACGGGATCTGCGAAACGGTCCCGCCGCTGTGTGACCCTTTCCCCGGCAGGGGTCAGTGACGTTCGTCCTTACGCGCAGCGTGGATCGGTACCTCTTGTTCTGATCGCCCGCTAGCTGTCGCATATCTACGTTGCCTGACTGAGACTTTCCACTTGGCCTGGAGTGAATCGCACGCGGGTGCGGCGCATGCGGCAGCCAACATGACACTTATTTCCCCGGCAGCAAGAAGCCGGATCATCCCGAACGCAAGTCGACGCGTATCAAATGGTAACAGCTTGATGTTCGCCAAATCAGTCGGCATCAGGCATCGGCGGCGGCAGCCGTCAGGACGTCGCGACGGCGGCTTCAAGCCAATCCGAAATAGGTCCTGTGCAGCTTGTCGTCCGCCTCTAGCTCCGCCACGCTGCCCTCGAACCTGACGCGGCCCCCATCCAAGGTGAACACCCGGTCGGCAAGCTGCAGGAACGCAACGTTCTGCTCGGCGATCAACATCGCCAACCCGGTGGCGCGGAACCGGCTCAACACATCGAGCACCTGGCTGACGAACAGCGGCGACAGTCCGGCCGATGGTTCATCCATCACCAGCAGACGCGGCGAGGAGGCCAGCGCCTTGGCGATGCCCAGCATCTTGCGCTGTCCACCGGACAGGCTGCCGGCCATCGCCCGACGGCGATGGGCAAGGTCGGGGAAGTCGCTGTAAAGTTCTTCCATTCGGGTTTTCAGCGCGGCCTTGGCGATGAACTGGCCGCCGACGCGGAGGTTCTCGTCGATCGACAGACCGGGGAAGACACCGATTTCCGACATATAGGCCAAGCCGCGGCGAACCCGCCGATCGGTGCGCCACGTGGTCACGTCATCGGGGTCAAGCCTGACCGATCCGCGCCAGGCCGGCAGCAAGCCGACGATGACCTTCAGCAGGGTCGTCTTGCCGGCGCCGTTGGCTCCGAGCAGCACGACGCTCTCGCTTTGCCTGACGTCCAGGCCGGCGCCCCAGAGGACCTGGACGCGGCCATAACCGGCCTCGATGCCGGTGGCGCACAGGACGGAAGCGGAGTCCGTCATGCGACCGGTGGTCCGCCATGACCGCCGCCCAGAAACACCCGGATGACCTCAGGGTCGCGGGTCGCAGCGGCCAAGGTGCCACCAAAGAACTCCTTGCCGGCGGCCATCACCACCACCCGATCAGTCACCTTGTCGATGAAACCCATCAGGTGCTCGACCACAAGCAGCGCCATCCCGGCCTGTGCCAGCGCACGCAAGCGATCGGCCATGCGCGACAGCTCCGACGGGTTCAGCCCGGCGGCGAGCTCATCGACCAGCAGCAGCCTGGGTTCGGTCGCCATGGCGCGCGCCAGATCGAGGGTTTTCTGCTGAGCGCTGTTCAACTCCGCCGCCGGCCGCTGCGCGTAGCGGTCCAGTTCAAGCAGCGCCAGCAGCGCATCGATGTCGAAACCGGGCCGCGGGTCGCCGTAGTGCGCCGCGACCTCGATGTTTTCGCGCACGGTCAGCGACAGGAACGGGCGCGGTGACTGGAACGTGCGATTGATCCCGGCCTTCACCAGACGATGGGATCGCAGTCCGCCGATGGCGCGGCCGTCGTAGGTCACGGACCCGCCGTCGGGCGCGTACAGGCCGCAGATGACGTTGATGCAGGTGGTCTTGCCCGACCCGTTGGGACCGACCAGCCCCAGCACCTCGCCCGGGTTGACGTGCAGCGTGACCCCGTCCAGCGCTCGGAAGCCGCCGAAGCGCTTGACCAGGCTGTCGACGCTGAGCAGCGGTTCAGGGGACACGGATGCCTCGGCTGGTCAGCAGCGACACCAGGCCGTTGGGCAGGAACACCACCAGCAGCACGATCAAGGTGCCGTAGGTGAACTGGAAATACTGCGGCACGGCGATGCCAATGACGTTGTAGACGCCGTACAGGATGAATACCCCCAGCAGCGGACCGGATAACGTCGTGGCACCCCCGAACAGCAGGAACACGGTGGCGAAGATCGATACGCTGAGGTCGAACGCGGTGTCCGGGTAGAACACCGAGATGTGCCAGGCGAAAACGCCGCCGACCAATCCGGCCACCAGGGCCGACAGCAGCCAGGCGATGGTGCGACCCCGGACGACGGATACGCCAGCCATGGCGGCGCTGACGGGGTCGTCGCGGATGGCCTGCAGGGACATGCCGAAACGGGAGTTGCGCAGCCAGACCACCAGCAGCAGCGTGCCGGCGAGGATCGCCAACGCGGTGTAGTAGGAGAAGGCCGGTGCGAACACCTGGGACAAGGAGACGCCGTATGGGCCCTTGGTGATGTCCTGGAGAGCCGGGTTGGCGACGATCTCATACACCGCCTGGGCGGCGGCCAGGCTGGCGATGGCGAAATAGGCGCCGGACAGGCGCAGCAGCGGCAGCAGGATCAGGGCCAGGAGCAGCGCGGCGGCGGCGGCGGCGGCCATGCCGACCAGGGCCGGGGCGTGCAGGTGCATCACCACCAGGGAGAAGCCGTAGGCCCCGGCACCGTAGAAGCCGACATAGCCGAACGGCAGATAGCCGGTGAAGCCGTAGATGATGTTCAATCCCTGCGCCAGGGCCAGGAAGACAATGAAGTTGAACAGCATCAACTCGTTCGAATAGAAACCGCGGACCAGGCCCATGGCAAGCACCACGGCGGCGGCGATGGCGGTGTCCAGCATGACGCGCCGGAGCAGGCGGCGGCGGACCTGCATCTCGGTGTCAGGCAAGCCGTGCCTGCCTTCCCAGCAAGCCCTGAGGGCGCACCAGCAACACGGCGATCAGCAGCAGGTTCGGCAACAGGTTGGCCCATGAGCTGAAGTAGGTCTGCATCAGCATCAGCGAGACGCCGTAAATGATGCCCCCGAGCAGCGTGCCGAGGGGATTGCCGAGCGTGCCGACGACGATGACGGCGAAGGCGGTGATGTTGATGGCCACACCCATGTCGGGGGTGATGCTGCCCAGGATGAAGGGGGCGAACACGCCGGCCACGCCGGCCAGGGCGATGCTGATGCCGAACGCCACGGCGGAGACGAAGTTGACGTCGATCCCGGTGGCCAGGGCCTCATCGCGGCTGACCATGACCGCTCGGGTCAGGGTCCCAAGCCGGGTGCGGTACAGATAGAGATACACCAGCAGGACGGCGATGGCGCTGGCGACAGCGCTATAGATCCAGGCTTTCGGCAGCCGCGTGCCCAGCAGGATCATCGGACCCACGCCCAGCAGGCGGGACGGCAGCGAGCGTTCGGTGGACCCGAGGCCGATTGTCGTTACGGCCTCGATCATCTGGGATAGGCCGAAGAACAGGATCAGCGACAGCATCTCGGAATCGCGGGCGCGCAGCAGGCGCGGGATGACCAGGTAGTAGATCGGCAGGCCGACCAGCAGGAAGACGACGATCACCAGGCCGGCCGAAAGCAGCGGATGCAAGCCCAGGCTGGTGAACAGCCACCAGGCAGCGATGCCGCCCAGCATGAGGAAGTCGCCATGGGCGAGGTTGACGATGCGCATGACGCCGAACACCAGGTTCAGGCCAAGCCCGACCAGGGTGTAGTAGAGGCCAAACACCACGCCGGCGACGATGGCGCCGGTCAGCATGCCGGAGATCACTTGCCGATGACGGCCTTGCCGTTCGCCAGATCCGGCGGATAGACGGCGACCAGTTTCAACTTGTCCTTGCCGGCCGGTTGCAACTGACCCAGCGGTGTCACCTCGCCGGTCTGTGCGCCGTCCTTGCGCAGGGTAAAGGTGCCGTCGAGGGTCTTAAGTTCGCCAGACAATGCGAACACCGCATCATGGATATCTGTCTGAGCCAGGCTTTTGGTGGTTTCCAAGGTACGCTGCACCACCAGACCGCTCATGTAGCCGTAGATCGCGTTGGCGCCGTACGCGACGCTCGATCCGGCGGGATACTTCTTGTCCCAGACCGCGTGGAATTGCTGCTGGGTCATGCCGAAGTTGGGTTTGTATTCATAGTTCGAGGCCGGAACGTAGCTGAAGATGTCGGTCATCGCCGCGGCGCCGACGTTCTTCTTGATCTCCTCCATTTCGGTGCCGGCATAGATCGAGAAGACGAAGCGGAACTTCTCGCCGCTGTCCTGCAGGTTGCGCAGGAAGGCGATATCGTTGCCGACGTAACCGAGTTCGAGCACCGCGTCGGGGTTCTGAGCGGCGATGTTGTTGATCAGCACGGTGTAGTTGGAGGTGCTGGTCGGGACGCCCTGGTAGTAGATGACCTTGACCTTGCCGTCCTTCTGGAAGAAGCCCTTCAAGGCCTCGGCCTGGGTGCCGGTGAAGTCATTGGTCGAATACAGGATGGCGACGGTCTTGATCCCTTGCTTGGCACCCTCATCGGCCAGGAAGTCCGAGATATAGTGCGGCCAGATGGTCGAGACCGGATCGGCCATCAGCGCGACATAGGGATTGTCGGCGGTGAAGAACGCCTTGCCGGTGCCGGACACATCGAACAGGAACTGCTTGTGCTCCTTGGCGATCGGCACGCCGACCGAGGTCAAAACCGAGCCCGAATCGGCGATCAGGATATCGACGTGATCCTGGGTGATCAGCTGGTTGTACAGGGTGGCGGCGGTTGCCGTGCTGCTCTGGTCATCGTAGGCGATCAGCTTGACGGGTATCTTCTTGTTGCCGAATGCCTTCATCGCGATGCCGCCGCCGGCATTGACCTGGTCGACCCACAGCTTGAAGGCGTCGAACACCGGCATCGAGATGCTGGCATAGGGTCCCGAGCTGGCGTACAGCTCGCCGATCTTGATCTCGGTGGGGGCGGCGGGCTGGGCGTCGGCCGCACCGACCATGGTGGCGGCGCACAACAATCCCAGGGCCAGGGCCTTGGACCTCATTTACGTTCCCTTCCTGCGATTGACCGAACCGATCCCGCTACGCCTGCCGTTGCTGGACACCAGGTGACCACAACGGCAGGACAGCTGCGGCATGTGCTACAGGGTCCCCATTGCTGTCAATCAACCATCGGCGGCAAGGGGCCGCTGGGCAACCATCGGGCGGCGGTGGGCCGGTGGGCAACCATCCGGCGGCTCTGGACCGCCTGGCCGTTTTGCCGCACGCTGCGGTTTTGCGGGATCAGTCGAGGACACGGCGCATGACCCATCGTCCGACCATCTACGGCACGCGGCACGCGATTTCGGCCGGCCACTACCTGGCGGCCTCGGCCGGGTTCGCGATCCTGGAGGCAGGCGGCAATGCGATCGACGCAGGCGTTGCCGCGGGCATCGCACTTGGGGTGTTGCAGCCCGACCTGGTGAACTTCGCCGGCGTGGCACCGATCCTGATCCGCTTGGCGGACGGTTCGGTCGAGAGCATCGCCGGGCTGGGCTGGTGGCCGCAGACATTGCCGGCCGATCTGTTCATGCGCGAGCACGGCGGGACGATACCGGACGGGGTGTTGCGCACCGTGGTGCCGGCGGCGCCGGATGCCTGGATCACCGCGCTGCGCCGGCACGGCACGATGCGGTTCGCGGATGTCGCCGCCTCGGCGATTCGTTTCGCTGCCGAGGGATTTTCGGTGTATCCGCTGCTGGCCCGATCGATCGGCTCGCATGCGGCGGAGTATCGCCGGTGGGCCTCCAACACGGCGGTCTTTTTGCCGAACGGCGAGGTGCCGAAAGCCGGGGACCGGTTTGTCCAGACGGATCTGGCGCGGACGATCCAGTTCATGGCGGACCAGGATCGCGCCGCCGGGCCGGATCGGCTGGCCGGGCTGGATGCCGCGCATCATGCGTTCTATCGCGGCGACATCGCCCGCGCGATCGTGCGCTTCCAGCAGCAGGAAGGCGGTTACCTGTCGATGGACGATCTGGCCGGCTACAGCTCGGCGATCGAACCGGTGGTGCGCCGGGGCTGGCGCGGTCATGAACTGCTTACCTGCGGCGCGTGGTGTCAGGGCCCGGCGCTGCAGCAGGCGCTGGCATTGGTGGAGCATGTCGGGATCGACGGACTGGCGCACAACTCGCCGGACTATCTGCACCGGATCGTGGAGTGTCTGAACCTGGCGCTGGCCGACCGGGAATATCATTTCGGTGACCCGCGCTTCGTCGATGTGCCGGTGGACCATCTGCTGGATCCGGCGACGATCGCCCGACGTGGCGCGGCGGTGCGCGACGACCGCGCGTTCGGACAGATGCCGGCGCCGCTGGATCTGCCAAACCGGGCGTTGCCGGGCTCTATGGCGGAGCTGCCGAAGGTGGAGGCGGACACGTCATATTGTTGCACGGTCGATCGCTGGGGCAACGCGTTCAGTGCCACCCCGTCGGATGGATCGGGCAATGTGCCGATGGTGCCGGGGTTGGGCATCACGCCGTCGGGACGCGGTTCGCAAAGCCGGCCGGATCCGCGGCACCCGGCCGGCGTGGCACCTGGCAAGCGGCCCCGGCTGACGCCCAATCCGGCGATGCTGGTGACCGACAAGGGCGGGGTCATGCCGTTCGGCACGCCGGGCGGGGACGTGCAGATCCAGGCGATGCTGCAGGTGCTGCTGAACGTCATGCATTTCGGCATGGATCTGCAAAGCGCGATCGAGGCGCCGCGGGTGGCATCCTACTCGTTCCCGTCGTCGTTCGCGCCGTTCGAGTATTTTCCGGGTCGGCTCGCGGTCGAGGGTCGGGTCGACAAGAACACCCGCGAGGAGTTGGCGGCGCGCGGGCACACGATCCAGGACTGGCCCGACTGGACCTGGCTGGCAGGATCGGTCGAGGCGATCCTGACCAACCCGGAGAGCGGCCTGATCGGCGCCGGTGCGGACCCGAGGCGGCCGGCTTACGCGATCGCGATCTAAAGGCCGGACGGCGGGCGCGACCTGAGGCCGGACGGTGGGCCCGGCATCGCCACGGCACCTGCTGTGGCATGGAGCGACGCGACGATCTGGTCTGGAGGCTTTGCATTCCGGTCGAGATGTCAGCGTTGATGACGGTGAAATGTTATTACCTGCGGCGGAGCCGTTATTCTGCGGCATCGGTATCATTGCATCACCAACAGGTGCGCTCACTGCTGCGTTATTTTGCCGCGACCAAATAGTGCTATTGTCCGGTCTGTGACTGGACCGTGACCGTCACTCAAATCAGTCCGTCCTCAATTCAGGTGAGTCAAATGACCTCCGCCAACAATACGATCATCAGCCTTCCCGGACAGTCCATCGTAGACACGACGGGAAACGTGTGGGCGATCGTTAGCGGCCAGGTAGCAGTCAATGGTGCGGTGGATCCAACCACCCGAAACGTTATCGAGGTCGCCTACGAAAACGGGATCATATGGCAGAAGAACACTGATGATCTCTGGTGGAGCAAGTCATCGCCCTCCGCGGCCTGGGACCCGCCTTACGGCACATCGGTCGACCCGGTGCCGGATCAGCCAGCCTCGGCGAACGATACGATCGTTACGGTGATCCCGGGTTCGACCGCGACGGCGATTACGGATGCCAGCGGCAATTTCTGGTCGATCGCCGCCGGCCAGGTGACGCTGGATGGCGTCGCCGATCCGACCACGGCGCGGGTGATCGAACTCGCCTACGTCAACGGCACCATCTGGCAGGAAAACGCAGACCATCTGTGGTGGAGCAAAAGCAAGCCGTCCGACGGGTGGGGACCGACCTACGGCCAGTCCACAAGCCCGGTGCCGGATGTCGCGCACACCTGGATTGGTGGATCCGGTTCGTTCGCGACCTCAGGCGACTGGATGCCGGGCGGGGTTCCGCAGGCAGGTGATACGGCGATCATCGCCAGCGGACAGGTCTCGGTCCCGAATGGCTTCATGAGCGGCGTCAACCTGGACCTGCAAGGGGGTGAGATCGAATTCACTGTCTCGGGCACGTTCAATACCGGCACCTGGTCCGGATCGGGGCGGGTGCTGGTTGGCTATCCCGCTCAGGCGGTTTCTGTCACGAACACGGGGATCCTGATGAATGGCGGTCTGCTCAACATCGACCAGTTCATCAGTTCCACCGGCGGTCTGGCGATCCACGGCGACAGCATGGTCGCTGGTGGCGCCGTGCTGGATGCCCAGCTGGTTGGCACCGGCAGCTTGCCGCGCGCACCGATCGAGAACGATGGGACAATGACGATCAATGGATCGACGGTGGAAGTCGGCGCGTTGACCGGACAAGGGACACTCCGAACGGTCGGCGACAGCAGCCTGTCGGTGATCAGCGCCAGTGCTGGTGAGACGATACAGCTCGTATCCGCTCATCTTTATGTCGGGGGCGGCCCAATTCCCAGCAGTACTGCCCTGCAATTCCTTGCCCCGATCACCCGGTTCGGCGCGGCCAGCGAAATCACCTTGAACAACACCGTGGCGACGAGCGCGATGTTCGCCAAATCAGGCCCGAGGGCAGGCGAGATGCTGCTGTACAACGGCGCGAACACGGTCGCCGATCTTCACATCAGCGGACAGGCGCGGATCTATGCCAGCATTCCAGCGGGATCGGGTCCATCTTCAGTGCTGCTGACCGCTTTCGATACCGGGCATTCCATCCCTTTGCCCAGCAGTTGATCATCACAGGCGATCACGCGGCCGCGGTCAGCAGGTGCCACAGACCGTCCGCGCCATTGGCACAGGCGTGCGATCCGACCCGAGCGGCCCATTCCGGATCGGATCCGAATTCCTCCCGCCACGACCACAGACGGCGGGTGGACAGTTGCAGCGCGTACTCCTTGGTAAAGCCGATCGCGCCGTGCACCTGGTGGGCGATCTCGCAGGCCAGGGTCGCGGCCTCGCCCACCCGCGCCTTGGCGATCGCGATCAGGAACGTTTCGCGTTCCGGGTCGGTCTTGTCCAGAGCCTCGATCCCGAGATTAGCCGCCGCCACCGCCGCCGCGGTCTGACCCGCCAGGATTGCCAGGTTCTGCTGTACTGCCTGGAATTTTGAGATCGGGCGGCCGAACTGCACGCGTTCCTGCGCGTAGCTCACCGCCATGTCCATCGCGCGTTCCAGTGCGCCGGACATCATGGTCGCGCGCGCCAGGGCGCCGCGACGATAGAGCGCCCCGCGCGATACGCCGTCGCCCAGCGACCCCACGGCGTCGGCGGAAAGGCGCACCGCGTTGAAGGCCAGCGTGTCCCTCGGTTCGTTGGCGATGTTCTTGCCGGCCGTCACCGCGGCGGCGCCGACGCCTTCCAGCGCGACCGCCATTTCCCCGTCCGGGCCATCGGCGATCAGCACCGTCTGAGCCACATGCGCGGCATAGGGGATGCGAGAGACGGCGCCCGACAATCGCCAGCCGTTGCCGTCGCGTACCACGGTCAGCCGGTCGGCGCCACGCACCGGTCCGACGGTCATCGGGCCGTCGCCGAGCTCCAGTCCGGCACTCGCGGCGATCCATCCGGCCAACATCGTTTCGGCCAGCGGGATCGGTGCGGAGAACCGTCCGGCCACGCGCAGCACGGCGAACAGATCCGACCATTGCGCATCGGCACCGCCCGCGGATTCGGGCAGTGCCGCCAGCGGCACACCGGTTTCCGCCACCACCTGCCACAGCTCGGACGCAAATGTCCCGGTTTCCGCCAGGTCAATCACCTGCTTGGTCGACCTGTCCTCGAACAGCCGGGTCATGCTCTCCAGCAGCATCCTGGTTTCGTCGCGAATCGCCATCTCCGTCCTCCTTCAGCGCAGGCCCAGGCCGCGCGCGATGATGCCGCGCAAGATCTCACGCGTGCCGCCCTGGATGGACAAACGTGGCGCGTTCATCGTGCCGCGGGCGATCATCGACACGTAGGTCTCGACGGCCTCCAGTTCCGGTTCGGTCGGGAACAGTTGCCGAGCCACGACGGGAATATCCTGCTCGTAGCGGGTGCCGAGGTCCTTGACGACGGCCGACTCGTTATTTGGCTGTAGACCTTCGTGCAGCATGCCGGCGATCGACAGCGACATGCTGCGCAGGGTCGCCAGCTGCGCGATCAGCTTCCCCAACGCGGTCGCGGTGGCTTTATCGGGCGACGGACCGGCCATGCGGACCATCTCACGCAGCAGTTGAAACAGCACCAGGAACCGGTCGGGCGCGCTGCGTTCGAAGGCCAGTTCGCTGGTGACCTGGTTCCAGCCGTTGCCTTCGCGGCCCAGCAGGCGGTTGTCGGGCACGATGACGTCGGTCAGGAAGATCTCGTTGAAGTGGTGCTCGCCGAGCAGGTTGAGGACCGGCCTGATCTCGATGCCGGGCAGCTTCAGGTCCAGCAGGAACTGGGACGCACCGGCATGGCGGTCGGGTTCCTCCCTGCCGTCACCAGCCATCTTGCAGAACAGGATCGCGTAGTCAGCGCGATGCGCGTTCGAGGTCCACAGCTTGCTGCCGTTGATCTTGTACCCGCCATCGACTTTCACCGCGCGGGTGCGGGTGCCGGCGAGGTCGGAACCGGAGTTCGGCTCGCTCATGCCGATGCAGAAGGTCATCTCGCCGGCGGCGATCTTCGGGCAGAAAAACTGCTTCTGCTCCTCGGTGCCGAAGCGGAGGATGTTGGGGCCGCTCTGGCGGTCGCCGGTGTAGTGGGCGGACAGCGGCGCACCGGCCGCCAGCATTTCCTCGATCAGCACGTAGCGTTCGAAGGCGCTGCGTTCATGGCCGCCATATTGTTTCGGCCACGTCATGCCGATCCAACCACGGCGGCCCATCGCACGACTGAAGTCGCGGTTGAAATCGCCGCGCGGGAACTTCATCAGTTGCTCATTGTCATTGATGAACGCGCGCACCTCGGTGCGCATCGCCAGCGCCCGTGGCGGCAGTTCGACGGGGTCGAAACGGAACATCGGAGTGGGCATGATCGTGTCCCTACCAGTTCGTGTTGAAGCCGGCGAAGGTGTGCGGGATGCGGCTGATGTCGGCCACCAGTTCCTTCGCCAGCCCGGGCGCGATGCCCGTCGGGAAATGCAGGTCGACGGAATCGGCGACGCCGCCGAAGCGCTGTTCGATAGCCGCCGACAATCCGTCATAGGTGCCACAGGCGGCGAAAAGCCGCACCGTGTCGTCGGAGACCTCGGCCGCCATGCGATCCCATTGGCCCTCTACCGACATGCGATGTAGCCGGCCGCCCAGCTCTTCCAACCCGTGCAGCGCCAGGATCGGCAGATAGGTTCGCGTCGAGCCATAAAACCCGATACGCCGCCTCGCTTTTTCCATTTCGCTGGCCACCGTCGCCGCGTCGGGGCCGGTGCAGACGAAGCCGCCGCCATGCACATCGAAGTTCAGCCGCGAGCGACCGCCGCGGCGCATGCCGTCCATCATCCGCGGCAGGCACACTTGTTCGAGGTAGGCGCGTGAGCACAGCGGATGCAGCCTGACGCCGTCGCCGACCTGACCGGCGACGCGCAGCATCGCCTCGCCGACCGCCGCGATGGTCACCGGGATCATCGGCAGACCGGTCGGTTCGGGCGAAAAGTCAGGTGTCATCAGCGACAGCTTGTAATGCGCGCTGTCGAAGTCCAGCCGCCCGCGGGTCTCCCACGCGGTCCACACCGCGCGCAATGCCTGCACGTAATCGCGCATCCGCGGTGCGGGCGGGGTCCAGACAATGCCGAATCGCCGCTCGTTGTGGCCCTTCACCTGACTGCCCAGGCCGAGAACAAAACGACCGCCGGCGTTGGCGTGGATGTCCCAGGCCTGCTGCGCCAGCGTGGTCGGGCTGCGTGGGAACGCCACGACCACCGAGGGCGTCAGTTCCACTCGGCGCGTCGCCAGTCCCGCCAGCGCCAGCGGTGTCAGCGGATCGTGCCCCAGCTCGACGGTCATCAGGGCGTCGAACCCGGCCGTCTCGGCGTCGCGGGCGGCCGCGGCGACGTCCCGCCAATGGCGCTGCGGCAGGATCGTATAGACCCGCATCAGCCGAGCGCCAGGCGCCGCTCGACGAAATCAAGCCGGTCCTGACCCCAGAAGATCTCGTCGCCGATCACGTAGCTGGGGGCGCCGAACACGCCGCGCCGCAGCGCCGCCTGGGTGTCGGCGATCCGTTGCTCCGCCCAGCGCGGATCCTCGGCCAGCTTCAGCACCTGTTCGGCATTCAGGCCGATGTCGGTGATCAACCCGGCCAGTGTCGCGAGGTCGCCGGGGTTCTTCTGCTGCTGCCACACGGCGTTCAGCACCTGATGTGCCAGCCTGATCGCCGGCTGGTCGCCCATGGTTTCGCGCACCCCGATCACGCAGCTGGCGGAGTGCTGCTCGCTGGCGGGAAAGAAGGCCGGCTGGATGGTAATCGGGATGCCCAGGCAGTCGCGCCAGCGCGCCAGTTCCCGCAACCGGTAGGCCTGCCGCTGGGGTGAACGCCTGGGCAGCGGCAGCCCGCCCGATTGCGCGAAGATGTCGCCGAAGTCGACCGGAAAGATGCGCAGGGTGGCGTTGTGAGCCACCGCCATGGCCTCGATCCGCGCCGCCCCGAGATGGGTCCAGGGGGAGTTCAACGACACGTAGTAGTCGATATGCAGGGCCACCCGCTTCCTCCGATCGATTTGCCGATGATCTTGCGGGACGGCCTCTGTTGGCACAAGCCGCCCGATCCGGCGTAGACTGCCGCTCGGACGGGAGTAGACGGCATGAAATGGATCATCGGCAACGTTACCGTAACGAAAGTTGTCGAGCTGGAGATGACCGGTGGCACGCGCTTCCTGTTGCCACAGGCGACGCATGAGGAAATCCTGCCGATTGCCTGGCTGCGGCCGCATTTCGCCGACGACGACGGGCGGCTGCGCATGAGCATCCACAGCTTCGTTATGGAAACACCCGACCGCCGCATCATTGTCGATACCTGTCTTGGCAACGACAAGCACGGCCGCCGCATTCCGCACTGGAATGACCGCGACGGGCCGTTCCTGGCCGATCTGGCCAATGCGGGCTTTGCGCCGGACTCGATCGACACCGTGCTGTGCACGCACCTTCACGTCGACCATGTTGGCTGGAACACGAGGCTGGTGGACGGCACGTGGGTGCCCACCTTCCCCCGTGCGCGGTATCTGATGGGCCGGACCGAACACGAGCACTGGCGCACCGTGAAGGACCGCCCTGACATGGCAAACATCCTTGCCGACTCGGTCACCCCCATTGTCGAGGCCGGATTGGCCACGATGGTCGAAACCAGTGAGCGCATCTGCGACGAAATCACCCTGCTGCCGACGCTTGGCCACACCCCCGGTCATGTCAGCGTGATGATCCAGTCGAACGGCGAGCAGGCGATGATCACCGGCGACTTCCTGCACCATCCCTGCCAGATCGCGCATCCGGAATGGAGCACGCTGGCGGACAGCGATCCCGAGCAGGGGATCGAAACCCGCCACCGGATGTTCCGGCGTCTGGCTGGCACGCCGGTGCTGATCATCGGAACCCATTTCGCCGGTGTTACGGCGGGGCGCCTTGTCACCGATGGTGGCAGTTACCGGCTTGATGTTTGAACACGGGAGCTTTGCATGACCTATTTGCGCAGCGGCATCTTTCTGGCTCCGTTCCACGACCTGTCCGAAAATCCCGTGCTGGCGCTGGAGCGGGACATGGAGTTGCTGCAGCACCTCGACAGGCTGAACTACAGCGAGGCGTGGATCGGCGAACATCATTCCGGCGGGTTCGAGATCATCGCCAGCCCGGAGATCTTCATCGCCGCGGCCGCGGAGCGAACCCGGCACATCCGGCTCGGCACCGGCGTCGTGTCGTTGCCGTATCATAATCCGTTCATGCTGGCCGACCGAATGGTGCAGCTGGACTACCAGACGCGGGGACGAGCCATGCTGGGCGTCGGCCCGGGATCGCTGGTGCACGACGCCAAGAAGATCGGCATCGAGCCGGGCGAGCAGCGCCGGATGATGAACGAATCACTCGACGTGCTGATCGAGCTGTTGCGCGGCGACAGTGTGACCCGCAAGACCGACTGGTTCGACCTGAACGACGCGCGCCTGCAACTGCCGCCGTTCACCCGCCCACGAATGGAAATGGCGGTGGCGGCAGCGCGGTCTCCGGCCGGTGCGCTGGCGGCGGGGCGGCACGGGTTGGGCATGCTGTCGATCGGCGGCACCAGCGACGATGCGCTGAAGCACCACGCCGGCAACTGGGGACTTTATACCGAGCAGGCTGAATTGAACGGCCATGTCGCGGATCGGAAGAACTGGCGACTGGTGACGTTGATGCATATCGCCGAAACGCGCGAGCAGGCGCGGGAGAACGTGAAGCACGGCCTGGACCAGTTCTGCGACTACTTCCGCGATGTCGCCACCTTCCCGATCGTTCCAGGTGAAATCACCGACCGTTACCAGTACATGATCGACAGCGGTTCCGCCTGCATCGGCACGCCGGACGACGCGATCGAGTTTATCGAGCGGCTGCTGAAGGGTTCGGGCGGCTTTGGCGTGATCATGGAGTTGGCGCAGAACTGGGCCGACTGGGCGCAGACCAAGCGCCACTACGAACTGATGGCACGGTACGTCCATCCGCATTTCCAATCGTCGCGGGAGTGGCGCGCCGACAGCTATGCTTTCGCGCTTGACCACCATGCGGCGTTCATCGGTCAATCCGGCGCCGCGGTACAGGCGGAGATCGATCGACTGGCGGCGAAACGGCGCGCCGCGGAATGAAATCGGGGCGTTCCCGCCTTGCTGCCAACGGGGGCTGCCAACGTGTGGGCATAAGTCAAACCATTGGCCCGAATGGAGGCCTTCATTGAAAGGGCACGCATGTCGCAAATGATGACCCTGCATTGGTCTCCGCGTTCGCCCTACGTCCGCAAGGTGATGATCGCGATATTCGAGATGGGGCTGCAGGAGCAGGTCCGAACGGTCCGGACGGTCGCCGGGGGCACCACGCCGCATCTGGCATTGATGCAGATCAACCCGGTCGGGAAGATCCCCACGCTGGAACTACCGGACGGTTCGGCGATCTACGATTCGCCGGTCATCATCGAATACCTCGACACGCTGCACGACGGCCCGAAGCTGTATCCGTCCGCCTGGCCCGAGCGATTGACGGCGCTGCGTCGTCACGCCTTGGGACAGGGCATGCTGGATACGGCTCTGCCGTTGCTGGCCGAGGGTTTTCGGCCACCCGAACGGCAGAGCGAGCCGCACAAGGCATTGTGGCGCGCCAAGCTGGTCGCCTGCGTGGCGGCGCTGGAAGGTGAAGCCGAGGCGCTGGGCAGCAGCGGCTTCAGCATTGGCCATCTGGCGATTGGGGTCGCCCTGGCCTATCTGGATTTCCGCTTCGCCGCGTTGGCTTGGCGAGACGGCCATCCAAAGCTTACTGCCTGGCTTGAGACGTTCAACGCCCGTCCGGCGGTACAGGCCAACTGGCCGGTTGACGACCGTTGAAACTACTTTGTCACAGGACTGTCATTCGCCGCGGGGGCGGCAGGGATCGGCGTTCGCTCGTTTTCGTTGCGGCCAAGGAGGATTTCCGTTGCCTCGGATGAGCGTTGATCGGCGTGTCAGCAATGATGATAAGCCAAGCGGCCGCCTGCTATAGTCATCGTCCGAGGCGGCTGATGCCGGTGAGACCGGTGCGGTAGCCTGTCACGTGTGAACGGTGATCATGCATGAGTCATTTCGCCTCGATCGACCCGCTGTTCATGCTGCCTGGATTTTTTGTCGGGCTGCTGGTTGGGCAGACCGGGGTTGGCGGCGGCTCCCTGATGACACCGATTCTGGTGCTTTTGTTCGGCATCCATCCGGTGACCGCGGTCGGAACGGATTTGCTTTATGCCTCGGCGACGAAGTCGGTCGGAACGCTGATGCACGGCCTCAATCACACGGTCGACTGGCGGATCGTGCGGCGGATGGCGTCAGGCAGCGTGCCGGCAACCGTGATCACGCTGCTGGCGATCTCGCATTTCAATATCGCCGACGCGATAAGCGGGCGGATCATCTCGCTGATCCTGGGTGTCATGTTGCTGTTGACGGCGGTGTCGCTGATCTTCCGCTCGCGCTTTTTGCGGCTCATGGAGCCGGCGCTCGATCGCGTCACGCCGCTTCAGGCGGCCCAGCTGACCGTGGTGACGGGCGTCGTGCTGGGTGTCGCCGTCACGCTTTCCTCGGTCGGCGCGGGGGCGATCGGCGTCACGGTGCTGCTGATGCTGTATCCCCGCCTGCCGATGGCGGTCATCGTGGGGTCGGACATCGCCCACGCGGTGCCGCTGACCCTGGTGGCCGGGGTCGGTCATTGGTGGCTGGGTTCGGTGGACTGGCCGATGCTGGCTTCGCTGCTGAGCGGATCGATACCGGGCATCATCCTGGGCAGCTATCTTTCGGCGCATATCCCCGACAGCGTGCTGCGGCCGATCCTGGCCGCGGTGCTTTGCATCGTAGGCGGACGGCTGGTGTTTTGAATTCGCTGTTCCTGTGTGGCATGTTCAGCAACCACTTGGAGACTGGCCATGCGTCGGATACCCCGATCTCGCGAAACCGCTGGCACCGGCGCTTCACCCGGCCGGCGCCGCCGTCCTGACCTTCCGGCGGCGGTGCCGACCTACCAGCCGGCCGCCCGGGTTGGTCCGACACCACCGCGACCGCCGCCCGCGACAACCGAGGATGATCCGTCCGAGGAAGCGGTCCGGCGGATGGTGGAGGCTGCGTATACCTGACCCGCACCGCGGTCAGCCGCATGAAAAATCATCAGCGGCCGGGCGGTTTTCAGCCGTTGAGCTGACGCCGGACGGCGGCCCACTGATCAAGCATGGGCAGGATGGCGTCCGCTTGTTCCGATGGCAGGCTGGGGTAGACGATGTCCACGTCCAGGGCCTGATATTGCCCGATCAGCTTCGCGTCCGGCGGCTGCGCGCCGATGACGATCCGCATTGCTTTCGGATCGCGCCCCGCTTCGGCCGTCATCTGGCGGAAACGGGGGATCAGTTCCGTCAGCGGCGCGATATCCGCCTTCGTCACCTGCGGCATCCAGCCATCGCCATAGCGGATCGCGCGGCGGGCCGAGTAAGGAAATGCGCCGCCGATCAGGATCGGAGGATGCGGCTTGTTGACTGGCTTCGGCCATGCCGCCATCGACCCGAAGTCGACGAACTCGCCGTGATATTCGGCCGCGTCCTGGGTCCAGATCGCCTTCATCGCTTCCACACGCTCCCGCACCAGCTTATGACGTTTGCCGAAATCGGTGCCGTGGTTTTCCATTTCGTCCTGGTTCCAGCCGTTGCCGATGCCGAACACGAAGCGCCCGCCGGATAGCTGATCGAGCGAGGCCACCAGCTTGGCGGTCTGGATCGGGTCGCGCTGCGCCATCAGGCAGACGCCGGTCGCCAGCTGCAACGCTTTTGTCGCGCACGCCGCCGCGGTCAGCGTCACGAACGGATCCATTACGTCGTAGTAGCGCTTCGGCAAATCCGGCCCGAGCGGAAACGGCGTCTTGCGGCTGAGCGGAATGTGCGAATGTTCCGGCGCAAACATGATGTTGAAATCACGTTCCTCCAGCGCTCGTCCAAGCGCCGCGGGTGTCATGGAGTAGTCGGTGAAAAACATCGATGCGCCAAACTTCATGTCTTTGTCTCCTGAACATCAAACCAGGCAGGTTGGGTGGAGGCGATCGCAGTGTCGAACCATCACCTGAGGGTGTCCGCGGCGGGATCGCCACCGCTCAGACCGTTACGACATATCCCTTTCCGCAACGGGTCCGTATCGGCTAGTATCGCGCATCAGGGAGCGCGCTATGTCGCTGTTCGTTCGAAGTAGCCGATCGACGCGACGAAGCGCGGTCGCCTCGCACTCCTCTCCGATCGGGCACCAGGGACAGGACATGCTAATCCGTCGTGACATCCCATGACAGGGCCTGGTCCGCCTGATACCGGCGGGCCGCTAGCCGAACGGGCATGGCTTGCCGAGGACTGGTGGTCCGTCCTGCTCGGGTTGGCCGCGGTGATCGCGGCGGTGATCGCGTTCGCGATGGGGTCCAGCCTGCAATGGTTCGCGGTCGGGCCACATGTCTGGTTCAGTCTGCCGGCGCTGCTGCAACAACTGACCGCGGATGGCGTCCGCTATGCCGTGTTGGGGGTGGTGCTTCTGGTGCTGTTCACCGGCGCGGCGGCCATGATGGGCCTCAGTCCCAGCCGGTTCGCCGCTGCCTTCGCCGTGCTGTACCTGCTGTCGATCATCATCCTGACCGCCACCGCGTGGCGGAATGCCCGCCAGCTTGTGCTGGAAACGCCGATCGTGGCCCTGGTGTTCGGCTTCATCCTGGCCAACGCCATCCGCCTGCCGGCCTGGCTGCGGACCGGGCTGCGGACGGAGTTCTATATCAAGATCGGCGTCGTGCTGCTGGGCGCCGCTTTGCCGCTGTCCGTCATCCTGCTGGCGGGACCGATCGCGATACTGCAGGCGTCGATCGCCTCGGTCATTACATTCGTCGTGATCTTCAAGGTGGCGCGCTTTCTGGACCTGGACGAGCGCCTTGCCGCCATCCTGGCCGCGGGTGGATCGATCTGCGGCCTTTCAGCGGTGCTGGCCATCGCCGGTTCGGTCCGCGCGCGGCGGGAGGACATCCTGGTCGCGACGACGATCGTAGTCGTCTGGGCGCTGGTCATGATCGGGCTGCTGCCGATCCTCGCGCGGGCCTGGTACCTGCCGGCCGGCGTCGGCGGCGCCTGGATCGGCACATCCGAGTATGCCGACGCGGCCGGTTTCGCGGCGGCGCAGACCTTCGCTGGCTTTGCCCGCAACGGCAGCATCGGTGGCACGCCGGAGCAGGCGCTGTGGTCCTACACGCTGGTCAAGGTGGTCGGACGGGACATGTGGATCGGCATCTGGGCGGCGATGCTGTCCGTGGTCGCGGTCACTTGGTGGGAGCCGAAGGAGACGGGACAGCGTGCCGATCTCGGGCAAATCTGGAGCCGCTTTCCGAAGTTCATCATCGGCTTCATCCTGGCGTCCCTGCTGATCAACTGGGCGGACCACGGCCAGTCGTTCGCCGACTTCGATACCGTGGTCGGGCCCCGGCTGATCGCGCCGATCGACACCTTGCGGAACTGGGCATTCACCTTCAGCTTCCTCAGCATCGGCGCGTCGCTGCGCATCCGAAGCCTGGCGCCGGTCACCGGCAACGCCTTCGTGGCTTTCTCGGTCGGGGTGCTGGTCAACCTGGTGCTTGGCTTCATCCTGTCGGCGGTGATCTTCGAGCCGTACTGGAACGCGATCAAGCCATGAGACGCCGCGTCAGAGCCATGATGGCGCGATTCACACGGCAGGATGCTGAGTGCTGTGGAACATGCCGGCATTTCGAGGGTGATCCGCGGCGGCTGGAGGCGATGTTGCCGAACCTCACGATCCTGGGTTCGGCGCACGCATCGGTGGCTGCCGGCGACGGCATCTGCCGCCGGCACGACACCTACCAGTCCCGCCGGTTCCGGTGCGTGGATTTCGCGCCCGCCAGCAGGCCATCGGCGGACTGATCGTGCCATCCCGACACGCAGCGCCGGGCACGCCGCGCCAGACACTCAACGATGTTCGGGTGACACCCTGATCAGCAGCTTGCCGAAGTTGCGCCCGCTCAGGATGCCGGTCAGAGCGTCCGGGGCGTTCTCCAGCCCGTCGATCACGTCCTCACGGTAGGCCAGGGAGCCGTCGGCCACCCAAGGTTCCGCCATCGCGCGCCATTCAGTCATCCGTGCCGGCCGGTCGGAGACGATGAAGCCCTGGATCAGCACCCGCTTGCCGACCACGAAACCCAGATTGGGACCGGATGGCATGGTGTGGGCGTTGTACTGCGAGACCATGCCGCACATCGCGACCCGGGCGAAGGCGTTGAGCTGGTCGAACACGGCTGCCTGCACGGCGCCGCCGACGTTCTCGAAGTAGCAGTCGATCCCGTTGGGGCAGGCAGACCGCAATTCCTGGTGGAGATCCATCGAGCGGTGGTCGATGCAGTCGTCGAAACCCAGGGCATCCTGCACCCACAGGCATTTGTCCGGGCCGCCGGCGATTCCGACGACGCGGGCACCGGCCCGCTTGGCGATCTGACCGGCGACCGAACCGACCGCGCCAGAGGCCGCCGCGACGACGAAGGTCTCGCCGTTCGTCGGCTTGCAGATTTCGCTGACCCCGGCGTAGGCCGTCGCCCCGGGCATCCCCAGCACGCCGAGATAGGCTGACAGGGGTGCCCCGCCCGCGGTGATCTTGACCAGCCGGTCGCCGGGTGTGACGGAATGCGTCTGCCACCCGCGGGAGCCCACGACGACATCGCCTGGCGCGAAATCCGGATGGGCCGAGGCGACCACCTCGCCCACGGTTTCGCCGGTCATCACTTCCCCGATCTGGACCGCCACGGCGTAGGTCTGTTCTTCGCGCAGCCGGCCGCGCATATACGGATCGATCGACAGCCACAGGGTGCGGGTCAGCACCTCGCCCGGGCCTGCCTCGGGTATGGCATCTTCGCGGATGTCGAAGTCGCCGGAAACCGGCTCACCTTTTGGCCGCCGTTTCAGCACAACCGAGCGGCACGGTGCGGTGTTGGCCATCACGCGGCCTCGGCCTTGAGGACGAGGCGACCGGTCACCTTACCGTCGCGCAGGCGCATCAAGGCATCGTACGCCTGGCTCTGCGGAACGGTGGCGACCGGCAGCGCCAGCAACTCGCCATCCTGGGCGAGCTTCACCAGCGCCCGCAGGTCCTTTGGATTGCCGACATAGCTGCCTTGAACTGTCAGTGCCTTGATCGCCATGATCGGCAACGGCAGCATCAGTTCGCCGCCGAACAGGCCGACCTGGATGAGTTTGCCGCCCTTGGCCAGCGCGCCAAAAGCGAAGCGCGCGGTGGCGGTGCCGTTCACCAGGTCGATCACCGCCGGCACCGGGCCGCCGGCGGCTTCCATGATGCGCCTGGAGACGCCGCGGCCGTCGCCGCTGCCATCGACCACCTTATCGGCGCCGGCCCGCAGCGCCGCGTCGCGCTTCTCGGCGCTGACATCGACGCTGATGATGTTCTGGTGCTTCAGTGCCTTGAGGATGGCGATGGCGTTCAGGCCCAGGCCGCCCGCGCCCACCAGGACGATCGGTTGCGTCGGGGTCAGCGGCATCGCCTTGTTGATGGCGGAATAAACGGTGATGCCCGAGCACGCGTAGGTTGCCGCCACCGCCGGGTCGAGGGTGCCGGGATCGACCAGATGACGCGGATGGGGGGCGATGACATGGGTGCCGTAGCCGCCGTTCTGATAGACGCCGAGGCTGCGCGCGGCGACCGAGCACATGTTGTCTTCCTCGGCGAGGCACTTCTCGCACTTGCCGCAGCCGAGCCAGGGGAAGACGATGCGGACGTCGCCGGGCTTCACGCCGGTGGCATCCGGGCCAAGCTGCACCACGCGGCCGACGATTTCATGGCCCATCGCCAAGGGCAGGACGACGCCGCGATCGACCAGCGACATCTTCTGGCCGCCGCCGACGTCGTAGTAGCCTTCCCAGATATGCAGGTCGGAGTGGCAGACGCCGCAATGAGTGACCTCGAGCAGGACCTCGGTGCCTTGCGGCTGGGGCGTCGGTAGCTCGATCTCCTTCAGGGGTTGCCCGTTTTCAACCACGGCCCATGCGCGCATGTCGGTCTCCTGCTTTCCCGGCGTTCATCGGATGGATAGCGCGTGACGGGGATTAAGCAAGACCAGGGCGCGCCCTGGACCCGCTTCGCGTAGTTGGGGTGCATGCGCGGGGCGACCTGAGGGGCGATCGCGGCTCGGATGGGTTCACATCCCCATGGCGGGAACGGTGGTTCAGTCGTCGTCGATGAGCGGCTGGGAACGGGCCGACAGCGACGACGTCGGCATGGCGGCGACCACAAGCCTTGGGGCTGCCGATGGCCGGCAGAAAAAGCGTTGCTTTTGTCTACACAAATGCGTAGCTTTCAACATGCACGGGTGGATTTCCGGTTTCGAATCGGATGACGGCAATCTTGAGCATTGCCAAACACACGGTGTTTCCCGGCTAGAGATCGAGGCGTTGTTTACCGGCGCGGTTATTGTGCTGCCGGTTCGCGGACAGAGCGTCGGTTCAGGGCCATCGGCAGGACTGGCGACGGTCGGGCCAGCTTTATTGTGTTCACCGTCCGGGAGCGCGGCGGGCAGCGACATATCCGGCCCGTGAGCGCCCGCTACATGCACCGCGAGGAGATCGACGGCTATGCGGAAGAAAATCCCAACCTTTGAGAGTGACAAGCAGGCACAGGACTTTGTCGATACCGCCAATCTCGCGGAATACGACTTATCGGGCGGAACGCCCGTCCAGTTCGAGTTTGAAGTCAAATCCGCGCACATCAACATGCGGGTTCCGCAACCGCTGCTGGACGCCGTGAAAGAACGAGCCCGCGTCCGGGGTATTCCTTACATCCGGTTCATTCGGCAACTCATGGAGCGCGAGGTTTTTCATCCCGTAAAGCCACGTCCGCAGGCCAGGTCTTAGCATCGAGCAATTCGTCGCCGACGCGGCGTCGAGTACAAGCATTGCTCATGGATGTCCCGCGCGCGTCAGTTGTTCCAGAAGTTCGCCTGCATTTATAACCTGCGTCGGGGATACCGCCGCACGCTCATCGGGACGGAAGCGCCGGCCGCAACTGGGCTTTGGCCGGCCGGCTTTCGACCGCGCTACGCCGCCTCGGCCATCGTCGAGCGTTCACAGCCCACCGTCGTGCGGTGCATGTCACGCACCTCCTTCGGGTCGAACGGCCGTGCTCGGTGCATGGTGGCGCGATTGTCCCACATCACCAGGTCCCATTGCCTCCACTCGTGCGCGTAGACGAATTCCCGCTGGGTCGCATGCTCGATCAGGTCGCGCAGCAACGCACGTGCTTCCGGCACCGGCCAGCCGAAAATGGCGCCGGCGTGGGATGCCAGGTACAGCGATTTTCGCCCGGTCGATGGATGGCGCCGGACCAGACGTTGCAGCACCGGCTTGAAACGCACTTGGTCTTCGTCGGTGAAGTCGGCGAACCCCAGCAGCGAGCGGGAGTAAAGCTGGCTGTGCTCGCAGACCAGGTCTTCAATTTCCGACTTCGTTTCGCCATCGAGCGAGTCGTAGGCGGCACGCATGTCGGCGAACTCGGTATTGCCACCGGCGGACGGGATGGAGCGCGCGGACAACAGGGAGAACTTGGCGGGGACTTGCTTGAAGGAACTGTCGGAATGCCAAAGCCGGTTGCCCAGGCTGAACAGCCGCCGGCGGTTGTCGCGGGCCAGCACCTGATTGTCGGTGTCGAGGTTGGAGATGTCGTTCACCAGGCCGGACGCGATGCGACGCGGCTTGCCCCAGTTCAGATCGCCGCTGGCTTCCTCCAGCTGGCCGAAGTTCCGCGAGAACGCCAACTGGGTCTCGTCATCGAAGCGCTGGTCGTGGAAGACCAGCACGCCATACTGGTCCATGCCCTGCTCGATCGCCGCGGCCTGTTCCGCGGTCAGCGTCCGGGTGATGTCGATGCCCGAGACCTCACCGGCGAAGAACGATCGAGACGCCGGGTCGACCGGACGGATCGATATTGTCATGACCGGGCCCTCCGCCTAGTGCAGTTCCACGAGGCTCATGGCGTGGCCGAAGCGACGTGACGGCTCCTGCGGGTCGCCATATTTGCGGTGCATGGCGGTGTGGTAGGCGGCGGCAAGCAGCAGCCTGTCGCGATCGGGCTGCCGGTTGGTGCCGAAATCCATCAGCATGCACTGCGCGATTTCCTGATTGTGCGGATCGTTGCCCATCTTGCAGGCGGCCAGGGCGATGCGCTGGACCAGCGGCGCACGGTCGGATCCATGGTCGCAGTAGGCCTGCGCCCAGCCGATCGCTGCTTCGCCGTTCAGCGCGACGATCGCCGCATCGACCCGATCCAGCAGCTGGTCGGCGCCGAGCGAACCGGCCCCTGACGGCACCTGCAAGGAGACCGGATGCACCTCGCCGATGCCCTGCTGGTTGTACGACACCCGGTTGGCGAACATCGCCCCGACGTACAGCAGCCGCAGGCGGCGCGGATGGTCGAAGTTGTCGAAGAACCAGGCGAGCGTGTTGTGATACTCGTAGCAATGATGCGGCATGTTGAACGCGTTGGGGTCGCGAGTTTCCAGCACGAGCTGGGCGACCGCCAACTGCATCACGTCCAGGATCCGGCGCGGATCCTTGCCGGCCTTCAGCAGCCGGGTCAGCACTTCCAGCGTCTCCACCTCGCCCTGGCGCAGCACGGCGGTGGTGAGTTCCGCGGCCTCCTGCTGGTTCACCGGCTGGCTGTTGCGCAGCAACGCCAGCTCCGCCTCGCTGACGCCGCCGTATGGTACCGCACGGAGGGTTTCGCCCTCGATCATCATCTTGATGTAGTTGCAGGCGACCTCGTAGGTCGAGTACCAGCGCGGGCCGACGGCGATATCGAGCGCGCCGGCATAGATCACGCTGCGCGCATTGTCCCAGCCGATGGCGTTGCCGATCTCGACGGTCGAGCGGGCGCGGTATGCCTTGTGGCCGGTGGTGTAGGAGCGGTTGTGCAGCAGCCGGTCCTGCACATCGATCAGCCCGGCGAAACACATTTCGGCCAAGACGTCCTTGCGTTCGTCTGTGTTCTCCATCAGCCCGAGGAACAGACGATAGGCCTGTATCACCTCGCCACGGTGAACCTGGGTCATCCAGTTGTTCAGGCGTTCGGACAACGGGCCGGTCTGCATCAGTGGTTGCTGGTCGGGCCAGAACACGGCCGGGGCCGGCGGCGCCGCGATCTCACCGATGTTGCCACGGTGACGGGTGTAGTGCCCCGGCGCTCTGTCGATCTTCTGGTTCCAGATGTCGAGACCGGTCGGGATGTACCAGATGGTCTGTGCCATCGGCAGCGCCGCGAGATGCGGCGGCAGCATACGGTTCAGATTGAGGGTCGCACGCGCGCTGAGCAGGCAGTGGTCATTGTTGACGAAATTCGGATAGCCGTCGTCGATCCGCTCGTGATACGGGACATGGGTGTAGGGGGCATGGATGCGCACACCCTCGGCGACAATCTCGGTCAGCGGGCGATCGGCGCGCAGCAGTTCGTAGTAGACATCGCTGGCGCCCTTCTGGTCGCGCATCAGGCAGCGGTCCTCCAGCTTGTCGTAAAGTCCACGCACCACGCTGCTGTTCCGCTCCGACGCGATATTGGTATCCATTCCCGGGTTCCTCTGACTGCTCATCTCGATTTCCGCGATCCTACGCTTGACATGACCGCAGCGACAACCACGCTGCCGGAAGCAGGGGGAAAATCGGCATGAACAATACACAGACCAGCCGTGAATGGACCGTCAGCATCGTCGCCGGAATCGGAGAGCCGGGCTATTCGGGTGATCAATCGGCGGCTCGCGAGGCCCGCCTGAACAATCCGTTCGATCTGGCCTTCGCGCCCGACGGCAGCCTGGTTTTTTCCGATACCTTCAATCACTGCCTGCGCCGGATCGATGCCGCGAGCGGTATCATTTCGACGATTTGCGGCAGCGGTAGGGCGGGCTACGCGGGCGACGGCGGTCCCGCCGCGCACGCGCTGTTGAATGAACCTTATGGCATCGTCATTGACCGCTCGGGACGGGTGTTTTTCGCCGACCGCCTGAACCGCCGGGTGCGGGTTATCGATCCCGCTGGTGTCGTCACCACCCTGGCCGGCGACGGCGTGGGACTGTCCGGCGGCGATGGTGGACCGGCCGCCCAGGCCGGGCTGGCGGAGCCGAACGGGCTGGCCCTCAGTCCCGACCAGACCCGGCTGTTCATCGCCGACGTGGCCGGCCACCGCGTCCGCATGGTGGATCTGGCGACCGGAACAATCGACACCTTCGCCGGCACCGGCGAAGCGCGTCATGACGGCGACGACGGTTCGCCCAGGGACGCGGGTGTGTTCGGCGCCCGTGCGGTGGCTTTCGCGCCGGCCGGGTCGCTGCCTGAACGGTCGCTGTATGTGATGGAGCGCCAGGGCAGCTGCATCCGCCGTGTCCGTGACGACGTGATCGAGACGGTGGCCGGCACCGGTGCGCGCGGCTGCGCCGGTGACGGCGGCGATGCTCGGCTGGCGGTGTTCAATGCGCCAAAGGAAATGGCGGTCGATCCCGCCGGCAACATCTATGTCGTGGATACCGAGAACCACGCCATCCGGCGGATCGATGCCAGGACGTGGATCGTAACGACAATCGCTTCGGGGCTGGCCCGTCCGCATGGGGCCGTGGTCGCGCCGGATGGCAGCGTGCTGGTCGGCGACAGCGAGCATCACCAGATCCGGCGGTTGGTCGCGAACCAACCCGCATGACAGCGGCCGGTTCGACGACGACCGCATGATCGTCGAATCACCGCATCATCATCGAAGCTTGAGCCCGCCGAAGGTCAGGGCCGCCAAAGGCTGGGCCTGCCGAAAGACCGTTGCTATTCCAGCAACGACCTGCGGGCGGACAGGAACTCCTCCACGGCCGCCGCCAGCGCATCGCACTCGGCATCACCGACCGGCAACGACAACGTCATCATCCCACGCCTGGCGAGCCAGATCCCGTGTGCCAGCATGTCAAAGAAAAACAGTTCCTTCAGCTTGGGATTGGCCTTCGCCGCTGCCGTCGGATCGGTGACGGGTCCGCGCATCATATGCACCGCCAGCATCGAGCCGATGCCGGTGAACTGCATCGGTGCTGCGGCGGCCTGGCAGAGCGTGTTCAGCCGTTCTCGCAAGGCATCGCCTCGTCTGTTCAGCGCCTCGGCGGCTTCCGCCGTATAGACATCCGTCAAACCGGCAAGCCCGGCCGTCATCGTCAGCACGTTGTTGTTGAACGTCCCGGCATGAGGCAAGGCGTCCGCCCGCCGCGGATCGAACAGATCCATGATCTCGGCGCGGCCGCCGAACGCCCCGAACGACATGCCGCCGCCGATATATTTTCCGAATGTGGTCAGGTCAGGCTTCACCCCGACGACCGACTGCAATCCGCCCGGCGCCAGACGCGACGTCATCACCTCATCGAGGATCAGCAGGGCGCCGACCCGGGCGGTTTCCTGGCGCAGCATGGCCAGGAACTCGGCCGATGCCGCGATGCAGCCGCCGCTGCCGATCATCGGCTCCAGGATGACCAGCGCCAGGTCCTCGGTGATCAACGCCCGGGTCCGCTCGATGTCGTTATACGGTGCGACGACATATTGGAACGGCACATTGACCGGCGACCCGCCGCCGGCGAAGCCGAACACCGCGCCGTGGTAGCCGCCGTCGAACACCAGCACCTGCTTGCGCCGGGTGAAGATCCGCCCCAGGGAGATCGCCAGCAGGTTCGCCTCGGTGCCCGAGTTGGTGAACCGCACGCGCTGCAACCCGAACCGCTCACAGACCGCGCGGGCAAACCGAGCCTCGGTCATGTTGGAGGCACCGAAGCTGATGCCGTCGTCCAGCGCTCGGTCGAGCGCCGCGCGGATCGCCGGATGCGCGTGTCCGTACAAGCCGGCGGTATATTCGCCCAGGAAGTCGATGAATTCCCGGCCGTCGGCGTCCCATAGGCGGCAGCCCGCGGCCCGTGCCATGGCCAGCGGGAACGGCGCGTAGTGCAGCACCGTGCGGGTATTGCCGCCGGGCATGACCGTTGTCGCCTCGACATAGCGCGCCAGGCTGCGCGGCGCGCTGGTGACATAAGCTTCCTTGGCTTCGTTCAGGGCCGCGTCGATGTTGGTGTTGCGCAGGCTGGTTTCGCTCATGGCTGGGTTCCCCGTCCGGTGGCACGGGCAGTCTGCGCATCGGCTTGCCGACGTGCAACCGAACGGACTACACCTTTCGCCAAAGGCCGTTCGCCAACGCCGACGAAGGGTCTGTCATATCGCTGGCCGACAGGAAGCAGACCATGAGGCTGACGGGATGGTTCGCGGTATCGATAAGCCTCGTGCTGTTGGCGGGTTGCGGTCCCAGGCGGGCACAACCGGCCGCGATGGATGCCCCGCAGCAAATCAGGCATCGCTGTTTGGGCCTGGGGTTTTTCCCCGGCACCCCCAGCTTCGACGAGTGCGCGAAAGAGGTCGCGAACCAGCGCGGGGCCTCACCTGCCGCTGGCCAGGCGGCGAGTGAAGCGCCCCAGGCACCAGGCAGCGAGTTGAAGCAGTAGCACCATGCGATTGAACCACGTCGCCAACCGGCTCGATCCTCGGTATTTCGAGACTGTCGTCGAGATGCTTGTGGTCAGGCTGGGCTTCGTCGAGCTTCGCCGCACCGAACGGTCGATCTGGCTGCGACAACCGGGCACCAACGTGGACCTGCAGTTCAGCCGCAGCGACACCGCCCGCCGCGACCCGGACAAGCTTCGATCTCAGGTGTCATTCCTGAGCGATACGCCGAGGGAGGAGCTGGCGGATCTGGCGGCGTGGGCGGCGGCGCATGGGATGGAGGCGTCGGTCGGCAGCTATTCGGAGAAGGAGTTCTATCTCGACGCACCCCTGGCTTTCGTGGATTTCGTCATCGAGGCGATGACCCCGGACCTCGCGGATTATGGTGGGGCGGTCTGAGCGCCGACCGCCATGACCAGCGCCCGGTCTGGTTCGCGCCCGGTCTGGTTCGCGCCCAGCCCGCGTAGGCCCTGTATCGCATGACCTCGCTGCGACTTCTGGCTGACGACCTGACTGGTGCGCTTGACGCCGCGGCCGAGTTCGTGCCGCTCACGGGCCCGGTGCAGACGTTCTGGCAGGGCTCGATTCCCGCCGAACTGCCCGCCAACGCGGCGCTCGACAGCGGCACGCGGGAGCTTTCGTCGGCCGTCGCGGCGGACATCGTGCGCGACCTGAGCCGCCACCTTCGCGGCGGCACGATCGCCTTCAAGAAGATCGACAGTCTGTTGCGGGGCCCGACGATGGCGGAGATCGCCGCCTGCGCCGCTGACTGGCGGTATGCCGTGCTGGCGCCGGCGTTTCCCTACCAGGACCGGATTACCCGCGACGGACGGCAGTATGCCAGGCACGCCGGTGCCGACTGGATAGCCACGGCGGGTGATCTGCTAAGCCTGCCGTCGGTTCGGCTTGGCCGGATCGATGCCGACCCACGGCCGGGCATCACGGTGTTCGACGCGGCAACCGACGACGACCTGCTTGGCGTCGTCGCGACCGGGCGCCGCTGCCCGCACCCGGTGCTGTGGATCGGCACCGGCGGGTTGGCCCAGGCGCTGGCCGCCGGACCCACGTTGCCGGCGATGGAGCCCCTGCCCTGGCCGATGCTGGGTCTGTTCGGTTCCGACCAGCCGGCGACCGCCGCGCAGCTTGCCGCCTGCGGCGCGCATTGGACGGTGCTGTCGGACGCGGGAGACGACGACGCCGAACGGATCGCCGCCGGCCTCGTCGGCGCGGGCGTCGTGCTCGCCAGCTTCGCCGTGCCGGCCAACAGCCCGCGCGCCGCGGCCGCCCGCCATATCGGCGCGCAGATCGACCGGCTGACCCAGGTCTTGCCACCGCCGGGCAGCCTGTTCGTGGCTGGCGGCGAGACCCTTCGGCGCCTGTGTCGGTCGCTCGGTGCGACCAGCCTGGAGGTGCGGGGGCGCATCGTTCCCGGCGTTCCCCGTTCGGTCATGCGCGGTGGACGCTGGAATGGTGTCACCGTCGTCTCCAAGTCAGGTGCCTTCGGTCATCCGCGATTGCTACGCGACCTGTTGCCCGCCACCGCTAAAAGGAACCCGCCATGACGCCTCGTCCGCTCGCCATCACGATGGGCGATCCCGCCGGCGTCGGCCCGGAGATCATCGTCAAGGCGGCCGCGGAACTCTATCCGCGCATTCAAGGTGGCGCGCTGCGCCTGGTGGTGATCGGCAGCAATCCGGCGTTGGAAAGGGCTCGATCTCAGTTCACGCCGCAGCTTGAGATCCCGGCGGCTTCGGACGCCGATCCGGACTGGCCGGCGCTGTGCGCGCTGCAGGCGGGACCCGAGGGCGCGCCGATCCGCCCCGGCCAGCTATCAGCCGACGGCGGGCGTTTTGCCTTCCAGGCGGTCGAGCGCGGGGTGCGTCTGGCGATGGACGGCCGAACCGGGGGCATCGTCACCGCGCCGCTGAACAAGGAGGCGTTGAACAAGGCCGGCTACCATTATCCCGGCCATACCGAGATGCTGGCCGAACTGACCGGTGCGAAAGGCTCCTGCATGATGCTGGCGCACGGCAACATGCGGGTCAGCCACGTGACCACCCATATCGCGCTGGCGGACGTGCCCAGGCGCGCGACCGCCGAACGGCTGCGCCGGGTGATCGAGCTGACTCACGATGCGCTGATTCGGCTGCGGATTGGCCGCACCCGCATCGCGGTCGCTGCGCTCAATCCCCATGCCGGCGAGGGTGGCCTGTTCGGACGGCACGACATCGACGTCGCCGAACCGGTGATCGCACAGGCGGTCGCGGACGGTCTGGACGTCGTCGGCCCGGTGCCCGGCGACACGGTGTTCGTCAAGCTGCGCGCCGGGCAGTATGACGCGGTGATCGCCAACTACCACGACCAGGGGCACATTCCGGTCAAGCTGCTGGGGTTCGAGATCGATCCGGCGACCGGGCGTTGGGATGCGCTGTCCGGGGTCAACATCACGCTGGGATTGCCGATCATCCGGACCTCGGTCGATCATGGCACGGCGTTCGATATCGCCGGCAAGGGCATCGCCAACGCGCGGAGCCTGGTGGAGGCGATCGAATACGCCGAGCGTCTGGCGGCCGGATGAGGCTGGGTCGGATGAGGCTGGGTTGGATGAGGCTGGGTCGGATCACGCTGGGCTGGGTGAGGCTGGGTCGGATGAGGCTGGCGGGGCGTCCCTCGCCGCTGTAATGTGCGGCCCCGAACGTCGAGGACCGACCCTGATGGACCTGAAAGACCACATCCGCGGCATTCCGGATTTTCCGAAGCCCGGCATCCTGTTCTACGACATCTCGACCTTGCTGCGGGATGCCGATGCGTGGCAGGTGGCGATGGGCCGGATGGCGCGCGCGGTGCGGGCCTTTATGCCCGATCTGGTCGCCGGGGTGGAAAGCCGCGGGTTTCTGATCGCCGCCCCGCTGGCCCTGAAACTCGGCTGTGGCTTCATCATGATCCGCAAGCGCGGCAAGCTTCCGGGCGAGACCGTCGGGCTGAACTATGCCCTGGAATACGGCGAGGACCGGGTGGAGATCCAGGCCGATGCGGTGCAGCCGGGCCAGCGAGTGGTGGTGGTGGACGATCTGCTGGCCACGGGGGGCACAATGGCGGCCGGCATCGCCCTGCTGCGGCAGGTGGGCGCCGTGGTGCCCGCGGCGGCAGCCCTGATCGAGCTCAGTTTCCTGAACGGGCGGTCGCGGCTCGATGTGCCGTGTGAGGCGCTGGTGTCGTATGACGACTGACCGGTGTCGCGGATCAGGCATGCCCGACGCAGGAACGTCAATCGGAGCCGGCCCCACCCAGCGTGGACGAGTCGTGTGTCCAGGCTGGTCTGGACAAGGCCGCGGAACAACTCAGGTGACGCGTCAGCCGGCCATTTCCGCCTGCGGCCCGCGCACCAGCTTGCCGGGCAATGTGCCGGTGGCCTGACCCTCGCGGAACGTCACCCGCCCGGACACGATTGTCGCGTCGTAGCCGTTGACCTTCTGCAGCAGGCGCTTGCCGCCGGCCGGCAGATCGTTGACGACATAGGGTGACTCGGAACCCAACCGGTCCCAGTCGATGACATTCACGTCCGCCTTCTTGCCAACCGCGAGAACGCCGCGATCGTGCAACCCGGCGGCCCCGGCGGTATCGGAGGTCAGCCGGCGGATCAGCTCCGGCACATCCCAGCGTTTCTGCTCGCGACCCCAGTGGCTCAGCAGCCAGGTCTGGTAGCCGGCATCGAGGATGAACGCGACATGCGCGCCGCCATCGCCCAGGCCCATGATGGTGTTGCGGTTGTCCAGCAACGTCTCCGGCATCGACAGGTCGCCGTAGGCGTAGTTGCCCAGCGGGTGGTAGATGAAGTTGGCGCCGTCGTTTTCAATCAGCATGTCGTAGGCGACGTCCGGCGGTGAACGATTTTCGCGCGCGGCGATCGCGGCCACGCTGTCCGCCATCCGCGGCTGATAGTTCGGCGGGGTGCCGAAGCGGAACATGTACTCGAACGACATGCGGTGGAACAGCGGGAAGGTGCTGTCCTTCTTCGGATCTTCACTCAGGATCTTCGCCCTGACCGCCGGATCGCTCATTTGCCGAGCGCGCTCCGCTACCGGCAGGTGGGCGATCATCTTGTAGGTCGGGGTGCCGGAGAACGGGTTCTGGCTGCCGGCCAGCCCCAGCAGCACCCCGATCGCCCGCGGTGCCACCACGGGGCGGATCGGCAGCCCGTCCGCCGCCGCCTTATCGGCGTGCCGGAGCAGGTCGCGCCATACTTCCGGCCGCGAATGCCGTTGCGTCAGGGTAAATACCGCCGGGCGGCCACAGGCCTCGATCACCCGGCGCAGCATGGCGAATTCCGCGTTATGATCAGGTGCCCATTCCGACACCATCTCCAGCATGCCCGATCCGGCATCCGTCATGCCGAGCGCGATGCCACGCAACTCCTCTTCCTGGGCGCGCAGGGTCGGCGTCGGGTCGCCGCGCAGCGTCTTGTGCGACAGGCTGCGCGAGGTGGAGAACCCGAACGCGCCGGTCTGCATCGCCTCCCTGGCGATCTGCCGCATCTGGGCGATGTCGCCCTGGTTGGCGTTCTCCAGATTGATCGCGCGGTCGCCCATGACGAACACCCGCACCGCGGCGTGCGGCAGCAGCGCGCAGATGTCGATGTCACGCTGCTTGCGGTCCAGGGCATCGAGGTACTCGCCGAACGATTCCCACTCCCATTTCAGGCCTTCGTGCATGACCGCGCCGGGGATGTCCTCGACCCCTTCCATCAGCTCGATCAGCCGCTCCCGGTCGGCCGGCTTGCAGGGAGCGAAGCCGACGCCGCAATTGCCCATCACCGCGGTGGTGACGCCATGCCAGGACGATGGCGCCATGTGACTGTCCCAGACCGCCTGAGCGTCGTAGTGGGTGTGGATGTCGACAAAGCCCGGCGTAACCAGCTTGCCCTTGGCATCGATTTCTTCGACGCCGCCGCCATCCACCGCGCCGACCGCGGCGATCTTGTCGCCGATGATGCCGACGTCGGCCTGTCTTTAGGGGCTGCCGGTGCCGTCGACAACCGTGCCGCCGCGAATGACCAGATCGAATGGAGGCATTGGACTTTCTCCCACAAATTGGGATCAATCCTGATCCAGCCTGCCGACGCTGGCAAGTTTCGGCACGTCTTGCAGGCCGCCGAATGCTGGCAAGCTTCGAAGGGCTGGCGAATTCTGCCAAGCTGGCGAACTTTGAAGGGCTGGCAAGCTTTGCAGGGCTGGCAAACTTTGAAGGGCTGGTAAATCTGGAGCCGCATAGATGAAGATCGGCCACGATGACCGCGTGCGGATGGAGCGGGCGCACGTGCTGGCATGGCCGGCGCTGCGTTGCGTGGACATCGACGGCTGGCTATGGCGCTGCTCGGGCGGCGGGTCGCAGCGGGCGAACTCGGTTTCGACCATCGACTTTCACGGCGGTGATCTGGAAGCCGCCGTCGACGACGTCGAGCGGCGTTATAAGGCGTTCGGCGCGGCGGCACGGTTTCAGACCTTTGATGACACGTCGCCGCCGGGTTTGGCGGACGTTCTACGCCGCCGCGGCTATCTGCAAACCGACCCGACGATGACCATGTTCAAGCGTGCCGTCGATCCTGCCGCGACCGCCGATGTCGTCGTGCGCGACCACCCCTGGGCCGCGTGGCAAGACGTCTATCTTGGCGAGATCAGCGAGAACCGGCGGGCCGTCAACACGCTGATCCTGGATCGGATAGCGGCACCGCGGGCTTTCTTCGGCTGCCAGCACGACGGGACCCTGGTGTCCACGGCGCTGGGCGTCATCGGCTTCGGCTGCGCGGTCGTTGAATGCGTGACAACCCGTGCCGGCGCCCGCCGCCGCGGATCGGCCCGGGTCGTGCTGATCGCGCTGGAGCGTTGGGCGGCGCGGCAAAGGGTCGACTGGATCGGCCTGCAGGTTGTACCCACCAATGCACCGGCCGTCAGACTTTATGAACGGCTTGGCTTCATGCCGGCGGCGACCAACCAGTTTTGGGTTTCGCGCGAGCATGGTTGATCTGGCCGCGGCCAAGCCCCAGTTGCAGGCCGCCATGCATCGCTTGATGCTAGCCTTGGTTTTTTTGTCGCTGTCGATCGCACCCGCCATGTCGTTGCAAATCACCGATCCCTGGCCAGACCCGGCGACCGTGCAAGGCGTGCGGCAAGAGAACGTGGCGTTCCGCAGCAGTGACCCGTTCACACCGGCCGACCTCGGCCATGCCGCGGCCCGAACCGTCACGGCGCTGCTGTTCCTGCCGCCGCATGCCTCGCACGATCATCCGGTTCCCGCCGTCGTCATGCTGCACGGATCGGCCGGGCTGATCGACGACCGAGCGAAATACGGACCGCAGCTTGCTGCGATGGGTGTGGCCGTGCTGCTGATCGAAACCTACGACAGCCGCACCGATCTTGCCACCGGCTTCATCGAGCGTGTGCTGAACATTACAGAAACAATGTTTGTGGCGGATGCCTATGCCGGGCTGCACTTCCTCGCCAGCCGCCCGGAGATCGATGCGCATCGTGTCGCGCTGGCGGGCTTCAGCTATGGCGGGATGGCCACCGAATACGCGATGTATCGACAGATCGCCGACGTCCTGGCACCGCACGGGCCCTGGTTCGCCGGCCACGTGGCGTTCTATGCACCCTGCATCGCGCGGTTCGCCGACAGCCGCACGACCGGCGCACCGCTGCTGATGCTGTATGGTGCCGATGACCAGTTGATCCGTCCCGCTCGCTGCGCGCAGATCGCCGCCGATCTGCGTTCGGGCGGCAGCGACGTCCAGATGATTGCATATCCAGGCGCCGTGCATCAATGGGATGGCGGGATGCAGCGCCGGCTGATCGGGCGGCAACTCGCCGGCTGCCGCTTCCGGGTCGGCCGCGACGGCAGGGTTCATGAGGAGACCACGATGTTGCCGATGTCGGGGCCGTTCCTGCGCAAGATCATCCTTGGACTGTGCACCGGCAGCCGACCCTACCCGATCGGCCGGGATGATGCGGTGCGGGCGCGATCTAATCACGATTTCGGCGTATTCCTGTCGCACATTTTCAGTGCCCCAGCGGCTGGACCCGCCGACAAATGATCAGCGGAGTGGCTACGACACCGATCAGCGCAGTGGCCACGACCAGACGATCAGCCAGGTTCCCGCCACCGCGACCAATATCGACAACGGCAGGCCCAGGCGCCAGTAATCGCCAAATCGATGGCTAGAGGGCGATTGACATCCGAGGTGGATTTAACTGCAGACGACCGTGTTCCAGGCGAAAAAGGGCTGATCAGTCGCACGAGAGCGGTCATCTCACGCGTCAAAAAACGCCAGCGTGCGCAGCTCGATGCTTTCACGCGCAAGCATATCGGCCGGCGCGTTCGGATCGGCGAACGAGGTGTGCGGCATGAACCGCGCGCGGCCATCCGTCCGCTGGTCAAAACACTTCAGCAACAGCGCCTCATTGGCCTGCATCGCGGGCGCATAGTACCAGCGGTGGGCCGGGTTGTAGGTCAGGCCGTAAATCTCGCCCTTGCGGTCGCGATAGATCAGATCCTGCGGCACCAGATCGCCGTCGGCCACCGATGTGGCATCACAGACCGCCAGCGGCGCGTCGAACAACGGCCCCCGGATCGGCCGCCACACGTTAATGATGGCGAACCGGCGGTTCAGCAGGTCGTCGGCCTCGGCGCCCATCAGGTCGCGCACCCGCTGCGGCCCCGAAACCTCGGTGTAGTCGCCATGGATGCGGGTCACCGGCTGACGCGGAATGCCGGGCGTGCGGTCCTCGACCCCTTGGGTCCGGCGGCGAATGGTGTGGTCAAAGACCACGACCCGTTTGGCGCCTGTCGCCTGTTTCACCAGATGCTCGGCTTCCGGGTAGTAGGTCGCCGTGAGCTGTGCCTCGTCGTAGAAGTCGGTCACCGCCGTGGGCGCATCGACCAACGCGAAACCCTGCCGGTCGAGCGTCAGGCCGTCACTGAGCGGGCGCATATCGAAAATCGGCACCGTGTGCGGCTCGTTCACGATGTTGGTCTTCGGCACGCCCGCCGGCGGGTCATAGGTGTAGGTGTGCGGTCTTTCAGCGGTCTTCGCCAGATAAACAACCTCGCCGGTGACCTGGCGCAGAGACGAAACGACGTCCATGTTGGCTTGTCCTTCCTGCCGATCGGGCGCTCGCGTATGTCGTTGGGCACACCGATCTGTGTGGAGCGGCAGTTGGGGTGCGATTCGCGCCGCCGCAAGTTGAATATCTCGGCTGGTGTCCTGCTTGTCCCCTTCGTCCGTCGCACGAGGCGACGGACTTCGGGGGCGGGACTCGAGCAACATCAACCTCACGACAAAAGTCTGGCGGATGAAGTTGCTCGTGAAAACAACGAACTAGAGCACGCTGACCGTTTACGGTCAGCCTGAAAGCGCATTAGACTTATGCCGGAACACAGGAGGACGGATCGAGGTGAGCGAACGGGCGCCGATGGCGGCGCGGATCCTGGCAGCCGCCGATCGGCTGTTTTATCAGAAGGGCATCCGCGCAGTCGGCGTTGATGCCGTCGCGACCGAGGCCGGGATCAGCAAACGTTCTCTGTACGATACGTTCGCGTCGAAGGATGCCCTGGTGGCGGCTTATCTGCGACAGCGCATCCACCCCGTGCCGGCGTCGGACGCGCCGCCCGCGGTGCAGATCCTGGCGCTGTTCGACCAGTTGCACGCGCGCTTCGCCAGCGGCGATTTCCGCGGCTGCCCGTTCGTGAACGCGGTCACCGAGCTGGCGGAGAAGTGCGCGGTGGCGCGCGCGATCGCGGTGGACTTCAAGGAGCAGCGGCGCCAGCACATCGTAGGGTTGCTTGACCAGGCCGGGGCATCCGATTCTTGTGGCCTGGGCAACCAGATCGCGCTGCTGGTCGAGGGCGCGATCGCCTCGATGCTGGTGCGTCAGGATGCTAATGTCGCGCTGCAAGCGCGTGCGGCGGCCGTGGTGCTGATGCGGGCCGGTGGGGTGGGGGTTTAGGCGCTGTTGGGGAGAGGTGGCGACCCCACCGGGATCCCTTGTCGGCCCCGGATCGACCGGCCGCGCTTGGACGGAGGCGGACTGACTGCTTTGGATGATCGGACCGCCCGAGGCGAACATTGGGAAAAACAAAGCTTGAGGACGGAAACTACAGTCTGACAGGCAATATGGGTTCAGTAGGGTTGGTGCTGCGCCGAGCGCCCCACAGTAGGCTGAAGTTTTACGACTTCTTAACCGTTGTCTATCATAAATCCGGTGATAATCGCGCTTTCAGGCTGTGTCAGAATCCCCTGTTTCCCTTCTATTTCGCCAGGTTGAGCCAGCTATGGATAGCCTTTCCCAGCCTGTTGCGGTCGGTTTGCCGAGCACCCTGAAATCGAAGCTGGAGACCGGTCGGATCGAGCTTCTCGATCTGTCGAGCCGCAATCGACTCATCAACATTCCCAGGAAATCGAAGACCACCAAGACGATCGAGGTGATCGACGAGTTGTCGTCGGAGGTCTATCGACTGCTCGTCAGCGAAGCAAAGACCTTCACGTTCCTGCCCGGCCGGCGCAAGGGGACAGCCGAAACCGCGGATTCCGACGACGAGTTAAACGTCTCCGAACTCGCGCAACCTGAGAATGACCATGTCGGGGAAGGTGGTCTCGCATCAAGGCACTTTGACACGAGGCTCCAGACGCGGCTGACGTCGGAGGGCCTTCAAAAGCGGCTGCTGACGCTGCATTACGACGCGAAGACAATACAGGAGGAGCAGGGAGTCAACATCCTCTTCCTGGCTATGGGCATGCTAAAGTGGTTTGAAGACGCGAATTCCGACGTCGAACGAAACGCGCCGCTTATTCTGGTACCGGTCACGCTGGAACGCGGCACGGCGGCGGAGAAATTCAAGTTGCGCTGGCTTCACGAAGACCCCGCAATGAACTTGTCCTTGGAAACGCTCCTACGGCAGCATGGCATCAAGTTGCCCAAATTCGTCGACGGCGACGACCACGACGCTTTCTCGCCAGCCGACTATATGGATCGAGTCGCCGATGCGGTCTCCGGCCAGAGACGCTGGGAGGTCCTGCGTAACGACATAGTGCTGGGCTTCTTCTCGTTCGCCAAGTTTCTGATGTACCGCGACCTCGACCCCGAGATATGGCCAGCGGGTGCGGGGCTATCGGAACATCCCGTCGTTGGCGCCCTGCTCGGTGACGGCTTCCCCACGAGCGAACCATCGTTTGGTGAGAATGAGCCGCTTGATCCGCATATCGGGCCCGAGGCACTTACTCACATCGTTGATGCCGATAGCTCGCAGACTGAAGCAATCTACGAAATCCGTGGCGGGCGACACCTCGTCATCCAGGGACCGCCGGGCACAGGCAAATCGCAGACCATTGCCAACGTCATTGCGGGGGCCGTTGCCGATGGCAAAAAGGTCCTGTTCGTTGCAGAGAAAATGGCGGCGCTGGATGTCGTGAAGAGCCGTTTGGACAGGGTCGGCGTCGGCGACATCTGTCTAGAGCTGCATAGCAACAAAACCAACAAGCGCGTCGTCCTCGAGGAGATCAAGCGGACGTGGGAGTTGGGCAAGCCGAGCGGTAGTTTCGACGCCAACTTGCTTCGACAGCTGGGACAAACGCGCAAGGTGCTGAACATCCACCCAATCCGATTCCATACCCGCCACGAGCCATCGGGTTTCACGCCCTACCAGGCGACGGGACATCTGGTGAGGCTACGGGCTGCAACGCAACCTCCTGCCAGGGCGAAGCTGATCAGCCCCGAGACCTGGGACCGAGCAGCGGTGGAAGCCCGCAAGGCGATCCTGACCGATTTGGCCGGACGGATACAGGATACAGGCTTGCCCTCGCGGCATCCGTGGCGTGGGGTGGGCTTGCCGTCGATCCTGCCAACGCAACGTGAACGCGTTGTCGAGAGAATCAAGGAGCTCGTCATCAACGTCGAGAGAATGGTGGCCGCGGTCCAGGACCTTGAAGTCCGGCTGAACCATGTCTTGGGCGACAGCCTTACCGCCATCGACCAGTTGCTGGTCGTCGGCCGGCGGGTCGCCAAGGCGCCAAGCCTGCCGACCGACTGCTTTACGTCACCGTGCTGGACGAGCCGCTCGGCCGATCTCGACGGACTCCTCGAAGCAGGCGAGTTGCACGCCAAGACCCGCCAGGAGTTGTCCGGCGTCGTGGCCGACACTGGCTGGGACACCGACGTCAAATTAGCAAGGCAGAATATCGCGGCATATGGCGCCGGGTGGTTCAGGTGGCTCAACGGCGACTATAAGAAAGCGAACGCCTTATTTCGCTCTATTTTGGCGAAGCCTGCGCCTGCGACCTGGGCGGACAGGATCAAGCTCCTTGACCAATTGATCGCTGCGCAGAAGGCTGCAATCGAACTCGCTCGGGACGAAGCGCTCGCCCGTGAAGCATTCGGCGACAGCTGGCGGCGGGAACAGTCGGAATGGTCGGCCCTGCGGAACATCGTTGATTGGATGCGCGGCAACGACACCGGCTTGGCGAAAGACATCTGCCGGATATCGGCTGCTGTAACCGATCGCAGCGGTGTGGGCGAGCTTTGTGAAGACATCGACCGTCGGAAATCGAGGGTGAAGATAGACCTGGAGGGCTTGTTAGTAGATCTTCAGCTCGACCTCAGCGTGGCTTTCGGCAACCCCAGTCTTGTCGACGTTAGCCTGGAAGAAATTTCGGACCGGTTGTCCCTGTGGATCACCCGGCATGAGGACCTGCCGAGGTGGATCAGCTTCTCGGCATTAGCAAATGAATGCTGCAAGGCTGGGCTGGGTGAGATGGTCGACCGGATTTCGAATGGCCAGCTTAACGCCGCGGGAGCTATTCCCGAGTTCGAAATGGCCTTTTTCGAGGCTATCCTGGAGGACATGGCGGCCACCGATCCTGAGATCGCACGCTTCGACGGCGACAGTCACAGCCGCCTTGTCAACAACTTTCGAGACCTTGACCAGAAGCGAATTCAGCTAGCACGCCTTGAGGTCGCAGCAGCCCATCATCGCGGTATGCCGAGCATGGGCGCCGGTGCGGGACCAGTGGGCATCCTGCGCGGTGAATTTGCCCGGAAGCGTGGACATATGGCGATCCGGATGCTGATGGAGCGTGCGGGTTCTGCGATTCAGGCCATTAAACCTGTGTTCATGATGAGCCCGCTGTCTGTCGCCCAGTTCCTGAAGCCGGCTGCCGTCGAGTTCGACATGCTCGTCATCGACGAGGCCAGCCAAATCCAGCCGGTCGACGCGCTAGGGGCAATCGCTCGGTGCAAGCAGATCGTGATCGTGGGTGACCAGCGGCAGTTGCCGCCTACCCGGTTCTTTGACAAGATGATGGCCGACGATGATGGCGACGATGACGGCGTTGCCGGCATCGCGGCCATTGAGAGCATTCTCGGCCTGTGCGTTTCGAAGGGTTTGCCCGAGCGGATGCTTCGTTGGCATTACCGCAGCCGTCACCAGTCCCTCATTGCGGTCTCGAACAGTCAATTCTACGACAACAAGCTGTTCATCGTGCCGAGCCCCTACACCAAACAGGCAGGCATGGGCTTGCGCTTCACGCCGGTCTTCAACGGAGTGTTCGATAGCGGGAAGAGCGCCACCAACCATGAGGAAGCGAGGGTGGTTGCCGAGGCGGTCATCTACCATGCCCATAATTCCGCCGATCTGTCCCTGGGAGTAGCCGCCTTTTCGACCGCCCAGCGACGAGCGATCCTGGACGAGGTCGAGCGTCTTCGACGCCTTAACCCTGAAACCGAAAGCTTCTTCACGAAACACATGGCCGAGCCATTCTTCGTGAAGAACCTCGAGAACATTCAGGGCGACGAACGCGATGTCATCTTCATCTCGGTAGGCTACGGGCGGAATGCTCAAGGGTACATGAGCATGAACTTTGGTCCGCTGAACCGGGAGGGCGGCGAGCGCCGTCTGAACGTGCTTATCAGCCGCGCCAAGCGCCGATGTGAAGTGTTCTCTTCCATCACGGACGAAGATATTGATCTTGAGCGAGCCAAAGGGAAGGGAGTTATCGCATTCAAGCTCTTCCTCCACTATGCACGCACCGGCAAGCTTTCCATAGGGTTACGCACGGACAGGGAGCCCGATAGCGTCTTCGAGGAGCAGGTGGCATTGGCGCTGAGCGCCCGTGGCTACGACGTGCATCCACAGGTTGGCCTAGCTGGGTTCTTCATCGATATCGCTGTAGCCGATTTCGAACGGCCGGGACGATACGTCCTCGGCATCGAATGCGATGGCGCTCCCTACCATAGTTCACGCTCGGCACGTGACCGCGACCGGCTTCGTCAAGCCGTTCTGGAGGACCATGGGTGGACCATCCATCGGATCTGGAGCAGCGACTGGTTTCACCGGCCGCACGAGCAACTCGCAAGAACCATCGCTGCCATCAAGGCCGCCAAGATCGAGCTGGCAGCTCGGGACGATTCATCGACGACCAGAGCCGTGCCGATCGAGATCGTTACTGTCGAGCGCGAGGGTGTCGCTGAAGTCAGCCTTGCCGCCACGGGCGATTCTCCGGCTGATATTCCGGCCTATCTGGAAGCCCAGATTGCCGTTCCGCTGCACCTGGAAGTTCATGAGGTAGCCTCCGGAGTAATGGCAGACATTGTTCGACAGATCGTTGAGGTCGAGGGTCCAATCCACGAGAGTGAAATCATCGCGCGGGTCCGAATGCAGTGGGGGTTGAAGAAGGCTGGATCGCGCATCCAGGACGCTGTAGAGCGCGCTCTTAAAGTCGCAAAGCAGCGTGGACAAGTAACCGGAAGCCACGATTTCTATCGGGCACCATCCACGGTTCCCCAGCTTCGAAACCGGGAGAATGTCGTCTCCATGTCGCTTAGAAAGCCGGAATATTTGCCGCCGGAAGAACTCATCGCGGGCGCTGTGGCCTTCGTCCGACTGAACCTCGGCGTCACGGTCGACGAGCTTGTCCATGGCTTGTCTCGGCAATTGGGCTTCAAGGCGACCAGTGCCCGATTGCGCCAAGTATTTGAAAATGCAATCGCAGAAGCGGTGATCGAGAGTGCATTGCTTCGCGAAGGCGACTTCCTCCGGCTTCCAGCACGGGCTTAACAGTGCCGCCGACACTTTTCGGGCGACGAAGGCGGAAAAAGACCGAGCGCATCATTCGTACCGCCAACCTCCAGTAAAGCTCGCATTTCAGTTTGCGCGCGCAAAAGCATTGGGCAGACGAACGCGTCGGCGACAGGGGCGGGTTCTTAAGCGAGCCAGATAGTGTGGTTGCCAGTGCGTTTCACCCGACCGTTCGACCGCGCATGAACTGATCAGCAAGTGTGGCGTCACCCCATGGAGTTGATCGCCGCCGCCAAGCTGGGTGCCGAGCGAACAAGAGTTCCTGCGAAGAATCCGTCCGGCTTCAGGCGCTCCGCTACCCGAACGCACCAACCTCGTGCGTTACCGCCGTCGCGATCTCGCGCACCATGCCGAACAGGCGGCCCATCGGCGCGAAGATCTCCTCGTGCTCCCGAAGATAGGCGGCCGTGCGGCGATCGGGCGCGGGTTCGGCGTAGTCGCAGTCCGCGGCGGGATCGGCGGTCGAGGGGAAAATCTCCGCCAGCATTGTCAACGAGGCATCGATATCCAGCCGCAGGATTGCCGCCTCCAGCGCCAGGCGGGTGACGCCATGCCGGGGCGAGAAGTCCGGAATTTCCGTCGCCAACAGCCAGATGCGATGGATCAGAGCCAGTCGCAGGGCATGCAGCAGGATCTCCCGGTTGGCCATGTGCGGCACATCCGGCCAAGTCACGCGCAGTGCCAGATGGTCGGCCGAGATCCGCCGGAACATCGACTGCGCCTCGGCCCAGATGTTCAGCCGTTCCAGCGCCCGGGCGACCGCGACCAGTGCCTCGCGCCGGCCGAACCGTCTGGTGTGTGCGGCGCGGTCCAGCCAGGTGCCCGGGTCAAGCGAGGCGATGACCGCCCGCAGCACCTCGATGTCGGAATGCGCCAGCGCGTGGCTCGCCAGATCCATCGCCCGCTTGAATCGCCGGCTGCTCTGGCGCAGTTCGGTGAACGTCTCCGGATGGCGGGCCGCGGCGGCGCCGATGCCCTGCAGCGTGTTCGCGCACCAGCCTATTTGTTGCAAAATCGCATTGTTTGGAATGGCCCGCAATTCGCTGGGGTGGCGGATGCGTGCGGCACCGCCCATGCCGTCAGACTGGCGCGCCGCCGGGCGCGATCCGGTGCGATCCAGCAGCGACGGTCCGAAGGCGCCCAGCAGCGCGGCGTATCCGGTGTCCTCCACCAGGCCTTCCATGCCGGACCGGATGGTGGCGAAGAAGTCGGCGGCGAAGTCGGGATCGGCATAGACCGGGTCCTCGATCGGACCGGCAGCCGGATGATAGGTCTGTTCGGCGATCCGGGTGATCGTCGCCAGCGCGAGTTCCGGCGTGCCGAACAGCAGATAGCCGTCACCGCCCTGGAACGCCGCCTCTTCGCGGACCTTCAGTCCGGCCCGCCCCAGCGCCTGGCGGGAGGCCGTGGGCGACAGATATTTCAGTCGATCGGCCAGCGAGCCGGGATGCGCGCCGCGGCCGATGCTCTCGCCGTGGGTGTCGAACAGGATGACCTCGACCCCGGTCACGCCGTGATGCGCCAGGGTCTCGCCGATCTTCAGCCGCAGCCGTTCGATCAGGTAGCTGGCGGCGAGCTGCCCGACGTAGCGGCCGGAATCCGAGTAGCCGAACTGCAATGCCAGCTTGCCGGTCTGCTTCAGGTAGGTCCGATAATGCGGACTGCGCAGCGCCTCTTCCAGCACCATCGAGCCGCGCTCCAGCGCCTCCGCCGTTTCGAACAGCGGCGAGATCTCCACATGCTGCTCGATACCGAACAGCCTGGCGAGCCAGAGCGCGGCGAGCAGCGTGTAGCCGGTTTCGGTCTCGGCGATCAGGAAGCGCACCGGCGCCAATCCGTCCACATGCTTGGCGATCTGCGCCACCGTCATCATCAGTTTCGCGGCCGAGGCCTGCTCGCTGATCAGCGCGCCGAAGTCCACCGGTTCGGCCTTGACGGTGTCCAGCGCGGCGTTGATCGCACCGAACAGGGCGCGCCGGCGGGACGGGTCTTCCGGCGGATCGGCGATCCCCAGGCGCTGGCGGACAACGTTGTGGATCTGCGCCGCGTTGAGCCGGGTCTGGGTGTGGGCGAGCGCCAGACCGTGTGAGATCAGGCCGGCACGGGCCACGCTCAGCGCGAGCTTCTGTCGGTCGTCGGCCTGCAGGATCGCCTCGCGGAACAGCGGCAGCAGCGGCGCCGGGGTGGTCAGCGCGGTTTCCCGGCTGGTGACCAGCGCGTGCGCGAAGGCGGCGACCCGCGCCGGCTCCGGCTGATCGGGACACAGCTCGATCTGCCGGTCGACAGCGTTCCGCGCTTCGGCCACCCGTTCGGCGAGGGCGTTCGCGCTGGGCAATGGCAACACCTGCGCGTGCAGCCGAGCGAGCTGCAGCCGCTTCATCTCCAGCCGCAGCCGCAGCGTGTCCCACCAGCCGATGTCGGTGCGGCCATCGGTGTCATAGCCAACCCAGCTGGACAGCACGACGGGACTTGGCGTCAGTTCAGTCCATCGATCCGCCCAGGCGCCCCGAGCGACCGAGATCAAGGCGGCGTTGAACCGGTCGATGGCGTCGCGCCCGTTGGCGATCGCCGCGGCGGCCTGATCGAATTCGCTGCGCAGCGTGATCGGCGGCGGACGATGGGTTTCGAACGCGGGTGCCGGGCGGCCGCAGGCGGCCTCGGCCAACGCCCGGTTGACCGGCAGCGGCAGCGAGAACGTCGGGTGCGCGGTGAACACCGCGGCGAAACGGGTTCGTTCGGTCAGTGCCTGGTATTCCGCCCAGCGAACCGGGCTGTCGTTCGGATCGGGCCGGAGCAACTGCTGCGCCAGTCCGGCCAGGATCCGATCATTCGTTTTGCTGTCGATGCCACCGAGGTAGGCGGCGATGCGGCCGGCGCGGTCGGTGAAGGCGGCATCCCGCAGGTAGCGGATCAGCGCGGTGATGGCGGCTTCGGTCAGGCTGCCGGCGTCCATCTGACGGGTGATCGCCAGCGAAACCAGCAACACCGGGTTGCCGAACGGGTCTTCGTCCGCGCGTGCGCCAAGGCGTGCCGTCAGGTCCAGGAGTTCCCGGGCCAGGGCTGGCGTCACCGAGGCGTCTGGCACATCCGGCATAGTCGAAGTCTGACGCGTTTTGTGCTATGCAGCAAGCTGGGTCGGACACTGTCCGAGCCCGACCCAGCGAGGGCGATACCGCTATAAGATTACAGCAAGGCGAGAGACGCGACGCGGCCGCATCTCGTCGCCTCAACCGGACACAGCGAACATCAGACGATGGATCGCCGTTCTACATCATGGACGATACTATCGCATGTCGGCCGGTGGCTCGCACGCCACCGTCTTCATCTCCGCCGGAACGGATACCTCAAGCAGTTCCAGCTCGTCCGCCGTCGCGGTCTCGTTGTGTCGCATCCCGCCGGGGATCATCAGTGATTGGCCCGGTGTCAGATGGACTTTCGTGCCGTCCTCGAACTCCAGATCGACCCAGCCCTTCAGCATGTAGACCAGCTGGTGCTCGCAGAGGTGATAATGCCAACCGGTCGGCTCGCCCAGGCCCTGGGTGGCCGATGTGACCTGCGCCCGCATCTTGCCGCCGGTGGCGTCGGTCACGCCAAGATCCCGGTATTTGAAGAAGGACCGCCGCCCCGTCACGTAGGTTGCGTTGTCCTGGGTGGCATGTGCCAATTTGCCAGCCGCTGTCGCCACGACATCGTTCATGTTCATTCTCCTCCTGGCCGTGCGTTCCGCCTAGTCTCGCCCTGGCTTCCAACGCGGTCTGCCAGCGGCCTTGTGTTTGGCGACGCACGAACCAATACAGCTAAGACCCATGCCGGTTGGCTCGCAACCCGCGACCGGTCTTGCTCAACCCCGTCTTGCCCAACCCTCAGCCGCACGGCATCAACGTCCTGATGAGCAACCAGACTCCCAAGATCCGCATTCGTGACCTGTACAAGCGTTTTGGTGCCAAGCGCGTGCTGGATGGGGTCGACCTCGAAGTGCCGACCGGCACATCCCTGGTGGTCGTCGGCGGCTCCGGCTCCGGCAAGTCGGTGCTGTTGAAGTGCATCCTCGGCCTGATCGAGCCCGACGCCGGCAGCATCGAGATCGATGGCCAGGACATCCTGCGACAGTCCCGCACCGAACAGGAAGAGACACGCGCCCGGATCGGCATGCTGTTTCAGAACGGCGCGTTGTTCGACAGCCTGCCGGTGTGGGAGAACGTCGCCTTCGGGCTGCTGGCCCGGCACCGGGCGACGCGCGAGGACGCCCGAGCCAGGGCCGACGACTTCCTCGGACAGGTCGGGCTTGCGCCCAGCGTCGGCGACCTGTCGCCGGCGGAACTGTCGGGCGGCATGCAGAAGCGCGTCGCCCTGGCCCGCGCTATCGCCTCGCAACCCAATATCATGTTCTTCGACGAGCCGACGACCGGCCTGGACCCGATCATGGGCGCGGTGATCGACGGCCTGATCGTCGATTGCGTCAAGCGGCTCGGTAGTACGGCGATCGCCATCACCCACGACATGGCCAGCGCGCGACGGATCGGCGACCAGGCCGCCATGCTGCTGAACGGCCGCATCATCTGGGCCGGGCCGGCGACGAACCTGCTGGAGAGCGGCAACGCCGAAGTGGATCAGTTCACCCATGGCCGCCGCGAGGGCCCGATCCAGATGGCGTTGCGCCGCTGACGCGCCCGACCGTTCCGCGGGTCGCCGGCCTGCTGGCGGTTGGCCTGTTGGCCGCTGGCGTTCTGGCGCCGCTGCCAGCCCGAGCGAGCGATCCCGCGCAACTGGTCGGGCTGTTCATCCAGGGCTGCCTGCCGTTCGCCGGCAACCCGGCCGCGCTGCGCGCCTGGGCGAAGCAGGCCGGCCTGCCGCCGGTGCCGCGGCAGGCCGGTGCGGCGTTTCTGCATGGCGCACCAGGCCAGGTGTTCGATGGGTCGGCGGTGGATGCCAAGCTGGTGCTGGTTTCGTCAGATGACGGTCTGTGTTCGGCGGCGACCGATCAGGCGACGCAGCAGGCTGTCGTGGCGGCGCTGCAGGCGGGTTTCGCCAAGGCCGGCTTGAGCTATCGGCTGGTGATCGAGCGTGACGACCCCAAGGTCGACGCGATTCACGATCGCGAATACCTTGCCGCCAAGGACAAGCGGGCCTGGCGGGTCCTGGTGGCGACGGTCAAGAGCGATCAGGGCGGCGAGGCGATGCTGACGGGTGGGCCGGAGTAGCAGCAATCCGGGGCGCTGCCCCGAACCCCGCCAAGGAGCGACGCTCCTTGGAACCGACCAATTTGGTGGTCGGGCTGAGCGGGGGCGTCCGGATGGCGGCAACGCCGCTGTTGCCCCCGCTCAACCCGACCGCCTATTAACGGGATCAAAGGGCCACCGGCCCGTCGCGCGTATGCGCGCGTTCCACGCGACGCGGGTCCGGGGCAGCGCCCGGTCTTCCTCACCTCGGAGCAGCCTTGGCCAAAGCCGTCTCCCGCTTCGTCTGTCGGTCCTGCGGCGCCGTTACCTCGAAATGGGCGGGCCGCTGCGAGACCTGTGGCGAGTGGAACACGATCGAGGAAGAGATCGTCACCGCCCGTCCCGGCCCCGCGGCGAAAGCCGCCGCCGGCCGATCGGTGAGCTTCGTCGGCCTGGCCGGCAGCGCCGAACCACCGCCGCGAGCGCCGATCGGCATCGCCGAACTGGACCGCGTGCTGGGCGGCGGCCTGGTGCCGGCCTCGGCGGTGCTGGTGGGCGGCGATCCCGGCATCGGCAAGTCCACCCTGCTGCTGCAGGCTGCGGCGTGCCTGGCGCGCTCCGGGCGGCGGGTGCTTTACGTGTCCGGGGAAGAATCGATCGATCAGATCCGCCTGCGCGGCCGCCGGCTTGGCGTTGCCGGGTCGTCCATCGAACTCGCCGCCGCGATCAACGTCCGTGACATCGTCGCCAGCCTGGAGCAGGCCAAGGACACCGCGCTGGTGGTGATCGACTCGATCCAGACCATGTGGATGGACACGATCGAGAGCGCGCCAGGCACCGTTGCCCAGGTGCGGGCCGCTTCCTTCGAGCTGATCCGGCTCGCCAAGGCCGGCGACTTCGCGCTGGTGCTGGTCGGCCACGTGACCAAGGATGGCGCGCTGGCCGGCCCACGGGTGCTGGAGCACATGGTCGACGCCGTGCTGTATTTCGAAGGCGACCGGGGCCATCAATTCCGCATCCTGCGGGCGGTGAAGAACCGCTTCGGCGCCACCGACGAGATCGGGGTGTTCGAGATGACCGAGGCCGGACTGGCGGAAGTGGCCAATCCCTCCGCCCTGTTCCTCGCCGAACGCCGGGGCAATATCGCCGGCAGCGCGGTGTTCGCCGGCCTGGAGGGCTCCCGCCCAGTGCTGATGGAGGTCCAGGCGCTGCTCGCACCAAATCCGGGCGGTTCACCGCGACGGTCGGTCATCGGCTGGGACAGCGGCCGGCTGTCGATGCTGCTGGCGGTGCTGGAAACCCGCGCCGGGGTGCGGCTGAACCAAACCGATGTCTACCTCAATATCGCCGGCGGCTTGCGGGTCACCGAACCGGCTGCCGATCTGGCTGTCGCCGCCGCCATCGTCTCGGCCGCGTTCGACACCCCGACCAGCCCCGGCATGGTCTACTTCGGCGAGGTCGGGCTGTCCGGCGAGGTCCGCCAGGTCGCGCAGGCCGAGGCGCGCCTGAAGGAAGCCGCCAAGCTGGGCTTCGACGCGGCCGCCCTGCCCCGCCGGGTGGCGCACGGCAACCGCAAACTGGCCGCGCCGGATGGACTGCGATTGGAGGAAATCGGTCACATCGCCGATCTGGTTGCCCGCTTCGCGCCCGAATCGGTGGCGAAGGACGCATGATCGGCTTGGCGGAGGGCGTCAGCCGGACGATAACCCCGCTTCCCTTGTGACGGCGGTGGCCCGATGGCGGTAACATGACGTGGGTTGACCTCGTGGTCTTCGGGTTTGTCGCGATCTCCGGCCTGCTCGCCTTCGCGCGCGGCCTGGTGCGTGAGATTCTGGGCGTTGGAGCCTGGGCCGGCGCCATCGCGGCAGCCATCATCGCCCTGCCGACCACGCGCGGATTCGTCCGCAAGTGGCTGTCGACGCCGGATTGGGTTGATCCGGTCAGCTTCATCGTGGTGTTTGTGATCAGCCTGATCGTGCTGATGTTGATCGCCGGCGTGATCGGGCGTGTGGTCCGCCGGTCAGCGTTGGGTGGCGTTGATCGCACGTTGGGGCTGGTATTCGGCCTGGCCCGGGGTGCGGTGGTGGTCGTGATCGCCTATATCCTGGGGCAGATGATTTTTCCGATCGAGCGATGGCCGAATGCGATACTCGAAGCGCGGACGTTGACCCCGACCTATGAAGCGGCACGCTGGATGCGGGAACAGCTGCCTGCACCTTATCGTCCGCACCCGCTGGATGCGCCGCCGCCGGGCCGCAAGACCACGGCGGAAGCCTTGTTGAGGGCCCATCCGCATGGGCAAGCCACCAGCCGACCGACAGATCGCGAATAGGAGTTGTCACAGATGGCGTTCAGCAGCCGGGACCTGCACGACAACGCGGGCGATGACGACACACTGCATGAGGAATGCGGCGTCTTCGGGGTGTGGAACGTGCCCGACGCAGCCGCGGTCACCGCGCTGGGTCTGCACGCGCTGCAGCACCGCGGCCAGGAAGCCACCGGCCTGACCAGCTTCGACGGGGCCCGCTTTCATTCCCATAAAGGCATGGGACTGGTCGGCGACAACTTCGGCGATGCCAGGGTGATCGAGCGGCTGCCCGGCCGCATCGCTGTCGGCCACAACCGCTATGCCACGACCGGCGACACCATCCTGCGCAATGTGCAACCGCTGTACGCCGACTTCGAGTTCGGCGGCTTCGCCGTCGCCCACAACGGCAACCTGACCAACGCTCACCTGCTGCACCGAGCCCTGGTTCGCCGCGGCTGCCTGTTCCAGTCGACGACCGATTCCGAGGTGTTCGTCCACCTGATCGCGATCAGCCTGTATTCCACCGTGGTCGACCGGCTGATCGATGCGTTGAAACAGGTGGTGGGGGCCTATTCCCTGGTGGCGCTGTCCAACGAGGCGTTGATGGGCGTGCGTGACCCGTTGGGCGTGCGTCCGCTGATCCTGGGGCGCATCGGCTCAGAGGGCACCGGCGGCTGGGTGTTGGCCAGCGAAACCTGTGCGCTGGACATCGTCAGCGCCGATTTCATCCGCGATGTCGAACCGGGCGAGATCGTCGTCATCAACGACCAGGGCATCCACAGCATCAAGCCCTTCAACCGCCAGAAGGAGCGTTTTTGTGTCTTCGAATATATCTATTTCGCCCGGCCGGACTCGGTGATGGAAGGCATGCCGGTCTATGATGCGCGCAAGCGGATCGGCGCCGAACTGGCGCGTGAGGCCGGCGTGCCCGCCGATGTCATCGTGCCGGTGCCGGATTCCGGCGTGCCGGCGGCGATGGGCTACTCGATCCAGAGCGGCATCCCGTTCGAGCTTGGGATCATTCGCAATCATTACGTTGGCCGCACCTTCATCGAACCGACCGACCGCATCCGCCACCTGGGCGTGAAGCTCAAGCACTCGGCCAACCGGCCGGTGCTGCAGGGCAAGCGTGTGGTGCTGGTGGATGACTCGATCGTCCGCGGCACCACCAGCAAGAAGATCGTCGAGATGGTTCGCGCCGCCGGTGCGAAGGAGGTGCACATGCGCGTCTCTTCGCCGCCGACGACGAATTCCTGCTTTTACGGGATTGATACCCCCGAACGCAGCAAGCTGCTCGCCGCCAGCCATAGCGTGGACGAGATGGCGGGGCTGATCGGCGCCGACAGCCTGGCGTTCATCTCGATCGACGGGCTATACCGCGCGCTGGGTAAGCCCGGCCGCGATCCGAAAAAACCCTATTACTGCGATGCCTGCTTCACCGGCGACTATCCGATCCCGCTGCCGGACCAGCAGGACAACGCGGATCGGCAACTCAGTCTGCTGACGGCCAACGACTGATGCCGGCGTTGCCTGTCGGCACCATCGCGCTGGTGACCGGCGCCAGCCGGGGCATCGGCGCCGCCGTGGCGGTCGAGCTGGCACGCCTGGGCGCGCGGGTGGTGATCACGGCTCGCACCCAGGGGGGGCTGGAAGAGACCGACGATGAGATCCGCGCCGTCGGCGGCGAAGCGACAATCCTGCCGCTGGACCTGCGCGACGGCGGTCAGATCGATGCGATCGGCCCGACCTTGCTGCAGCGCTTCGGTCGGCTCGACATCCTGCTGCATAATGCCGGGGCGCTCGGGCGGCTGACGCCAGTGTCCCATATCCTGCCGGATGACTGGGCCGAGGTGGTCGCGGTGAACCTGTCGGCGAGCTGGCGGCTGATCCGCACCTGCGATCCACTGCTGCGTCAGGCACCGGCCGGACGTGCGGTGTTCGTGACCGAGAGCCGGGCGCGCGAGCCGAAGGCGTATTGGGGGGCGATGGGGGCGACGAAGGCGGGAATGGAGCACCTGGTGCGGACGTGGGCCGAGGAAGTCGCGATCACCCGGCTGCGGGTCAATTTGTTCGATCCGGGGCCGGTGGCGACCCGGATGCGTGCCAACGCGTTTCCGGCCGAGGATCGGACGCATCTGCCGACACCGGAGGTGGTGGCGCCGGTGCTGGCGGTGCTGTGCCTGCCGGCGGAAGAGCGGAATGGAGCGCTGGTGGGGGTGGGGTCGCTAGCAAACCAAGCGCCCGAGGCTGCCCAAGAGCCGCGCGCTACCGGAAGATGATGAGGGGATAGGCCATCCTATGGTCGTGACGGCTGGTGTCGTTGCGCCTGATGCGCGGCATCCGCGCCGCTCTCACGTCGTATTTGATTTATCGATCTGTTGGATTCGGTCTGCTATTCCTGGGATGTAGAGCTCACGCCCTTCAGTAGAATGTGCTGGGCACCACAATCCCGTACCACCAGAATTCCGTATTTTTCCGCACGCTCAAGAATTCGTTGACTGACGGTATCGGATGGGAGTTCGTCGCAAACAGAGTCATAAAAACAGACGATAGCCCACTTTAGGCCCTGCGACCGCACGATATTTTGCAGTAGATCGAGGTTCTTCTCCGCCTCATCCAACAAGTATCGAACATGGTCATCCATATGCGCCGATGAAACGCGGCCTACCGTGGAAAAACCACAATATCCGGTCTTGGTGACTCCCCCCGACAAGCCGCGGGCGCGACTCCTAGGATCACCCTTTTTCTTTGGCCGCAGTGCACGAATTGTGAACAGGCTCACGAATCCCCTCATTTTCCTCTCCCACATCTGGCGTGAATACGGCTCTACTCCCTACAGCATGTTGATTGCTGTCGGATGCGAGGCGTGCCGTGGAGAAAGTGGATCGCTGGCTTGGTAGCCGGCTGAAGGACATTCAGGCGTTCATTGATACGGTGTATGGGCATGATCTGCATGCCAAGCGGGTCGCATCTCTGGCTGGCGCGACGCTGGGGGTCATGACCAGTGCCTCGCTGGCCGTGGCGATGATCGGACAGGCCCTGGCGCAGGCGCGCGGCTTGGTCACCAAGCACGCGATCAAGCAGGTCGACCGCCTGCTCAGCAACCAAGGTGTCGACGTCTGGGACAGTTTCGCCTGCTGGGTGCCGCATAGGGTTGGCGGCCGCAAGGCGATCGTCGTTGCCATGGATTGGACGGATTTCGATCATGATGGGCAATCGACACTCGCGCTCCATCTGGTCAGCGGGCACGGCCGGGCGACGCCACTGCTATGGGTAAGTGTCTGGAAAGACGAACTGACGGAGCATCGCAATGACTTCGAGGATGCCTGCCTCGCGCGGCTGAAAGAACTGGTCCCGCCGGATTGCGTCGTGACGATCCTCGCCGACCGTGGCTTTGGCGACCACAAGCTGTTCGCCTATCTGAAATCGCTCGGTTTTGGCTATGTCATCCGCTTCCGCGGCAATATCCATGTCATCGATGCCAGCGGTGAGACGCGCCCGGCGGCGCAATGGGTGGGCAAAGGCGGGCGGGCGCGCAAGCTGCGCGGCGCGCGGGTCACCGCGTCGCATGAATATCCGGTCGGCGCCGTGGTCTGCGTCCACGCCAAGGCGATGAAGGAGCCGTGGTGCCTGGCCGCAAGCGATGCCGAGGCGTCCACCGCCATGCTGGTCAACCATTATGCCAAGCGCTGGACGATCGAGCCGGGGTTCCGCGACATCAAGGACTTACGCTTCGGCATGGGCCTCGGTGCCACGCGCGTCGGCGAACCGACGCGGCGTGACCGTCTGCTGCTAGTACAGCGTTTCCGAGGAACCGCACCTATCGCTTATCGACGCCGAGCGGCGTGAAGACCCCAATCTGTCGGTCCAGACGGGTTCGGTTCCATGGAAGCGCTATACTAGTCAACGCCTTCGCGATGGTGCTGCTGACGATGCTGGGCGCCGCCGGAGAGAGCCTCGGGATGGACCGGCTGCTCAAGTCAAACACCGCGAAGACGCGCACCCATTCGTTGTTCCGCCAGGGCTGCATGCTCTACGAGTTGATACCGACCATGCCGGAGCACCGCCTGTCACCGCTGATGGCCCGCTTCGCAGAGACCGTCTCGCAATCCCGTTCATTCAACGGAATGTTCGAGGTGGTCTGAAATGCGGGGATCGCTGAGGTGAACAGGGCTACGATCTTCTCGGGTTCAAGCCTGTCTCCGACAAAATCCATGATCGCGGAGGGTTGCGGTGGGTCCGACTGATCCATTCGTACTTTACCTACTCAGCAAATATATTGCCTATGATGTCCCCACACATAGGTCTATTGTCGCATCGTCCGTAGCCCCAACTCCGGCGCCACGTTCAGTTCAGGAACCATCGTCCTGCCTCGTTGATCGGGGCCGTCGGCTGGCAGGGTCACCCGCCTGCGGCCGAGGTCGAACCGCGGGTTCAAACTGGGTGCGGTTTAGACGGTGCCAGACGATTTTTCCAAAATCAGGGTTCCATCTGCTTTGTAGGACAGGATATCGCGATCGAACTCATAAATACTCCATTGATTGTCTTCAATTTCTGAACCCGGCCAAATATGGAGGGATGCGCCTAAGTCGAATTTCAGCAGGCACGAGTGGTCCAATTGCGCTACGTCTGCCGATAAAAGAATTTGACCATCAAGCTCATTTAGCCCTTCCTTGATCGGAGCAAGTGTCGCATCCTCGCTTCTTATAGTATAGTTATCTGTCTTGATCTCCCAGTTTGCGTATTCGACCCAAAAATGCCAGTCACCAACAAGAGAAACTCGCCGTGCCGCCAAGTTTCTCTTCACCTTTGCATCGGCGTTCGAAGCGCGACAATCGGCTCTCTCACAGTCAGGTGGGGTGAACCGAACTCCATCGTTAGAAAGGTTCCATAGCCCCTACGAACAGACCAGACGAGTTGCCCTAGCATCGGCCGAAAAGCGTCTTCAGGATTTTCAATGGATGCCATGCTACTTTCCAAACATGTCTTTGGCAATTTGCAGTATTTGTTGATAGGTATGGTTTTGTCCCGTAATCTCCAAGTGCGATTCTCGCCTCTGCGCTGGGGTAAGACCCAACGTCGTCACGACCGATCGAACCTGTGCATTCTGAGCCTTGTTATTCCCTGGCGTTCCATCATTCGCAACAAGCTGGATAAGTTGGTTGCTGCGGGGGGGCTGTGCGGCTTGCTTGTACCGCCGGCGTGGGCCGTATTTCCACTGACCGATCTGTTGGACTTCGACCAGCCATTCCTCGGGGCGTCGCGCCCAAGGCCTTCAGTCGTTCGTCACCAGAATTCCGTATTTCTCCGCACGCTCAAGAGTTTGTTGACTGACGGTATCGGATGAGAGTTCTTCAGAAATAGAGTCATAAAAACAGACTATAGACCACTTTAGGCCTTGTGATCGAACAATATTTCGCAGTAGATCGAGGTTCTTTTCCGCCTCATCCAACAGATATCGAACATGGTCATCCATAAGCAGCGACGAAACGCGGCCTATGGTGGAAAAACCGCAATAGCCAGTTTTGGCAAGCGGCGCCGACGAGCCTCGGGCGGGACTCATGGAATCGCCCTTTTTCTTTGGCCCATTTGGGGGGAATGTGAACAGGGCTACGATCTTGTCCGGTTCAAGCCTGTCTCCGACAAAATCCATGATCGCGAAGGGTTGCGGTGGGTCCGACTGATCCAATGGCATCTTTCTACTCATCAAACAAGTTGCCTACCCACTCTTCACGGAACGTCACGTCTCCCGTCAATGGATCTATAACCACATTGTCCGCGCCTCCCAATCCCACTTTTCCCTTTAGCATGTGGATCGCTCTTCTCAGATCGTCCCGGTCCATTCCCAGTTGCCTGGCAACATAATCCAGGTGGGGATCTCTGGCAGCCATTTGCATGCCGCTGCCGCCGGCCGAACCGCCGGTCCCACCGGTAGAGGCGGCGTCCGATCCTACGCCGCCGTCATTACCATTGCTTTTGCCGGTCGTGCTGCCTGTACCATCATCGCCGGTGGTCGGTGCGCCGGCCGCCGATTAGGTTGGTGGGATAGGGGCGGAGAGTGAGCCAGGCAACATATGCGAGGTCGGGCTGGGTGGTGTAGCCGACTCATTCCTGCTCGGGTTCGCAAACTGGGTGGAATTGTTCGTGGCATAAACGTTGAGGTCTCTTCCTCCGGAAGTACCTGTGGGATCTGCCCGTGAGGGCCAGACCGGCGAGGGCGGATCGCCGCTGGCACGATTACCGAAACGCCCGGCGCCTGTGCCCAGTTGCTGCCCGCTGGCGTCCAACCGGCGCACCGGCGCCATCGGCTGCAGGCCGAACGCCGCCGGCAGCATGGTGGTGACAGGTTCGGCCGGCCGCGCCACATCAGGCCGCAGGTTAGCCCTTTGGGTCTGGTTTGTAGGCGAGGCGTCGAAATCGTCCTGGTGTTCGGTTTCCAGCACCGCCCTCAGGTTCGGCGTGATACCGTCGCCCAGGATGCCGCCCGGCAGATCGACGTCCTCCCCCAGCACCACCGGGATGGCGATCGGGTCGAGGATGCCGGCCTCTGACAACGCCGGGCCCGAGTCTTTGCCTGGGTGCACCAGCACCGCGCGGATCGAAACCCGGTTGAAGGCAGGGATACGGTCCAAGGGGCTTTGGCTCATGCGGAGGTCCATAATGTTCTTTTTATGTTCTTATCACGCCTGTTGTGAATTAGCAAGAAAAGTCGCTGGCAGACGCTCCTTCACATGCCTCCGCTTCCCGCCAGCCGCTTCCCGCCAGCCGCTTCCCGCCAGCCGCTTCCCGCCAGCCCGGTTCAGGCCAGTCCGTTTCGATCGGTCTCGCGGGGCTCGGCCCGCTGATGTCGGACCCATGTCCTGCCGGATGATGAGACCGTCGTCATCATGGAGAACTTCGCGGCGAGCAGGCGTCTGATCCGCGCCCGCGATCAGCTGCCGCGCCAGGCACCGGCGACGCCGGCATGTCGGGGAGCCGCGGGAGACATGAACGACGGGATGCGGCAGCGCCTGGCGCCAACCTGGATGCAGAGCTGGGCGCAGCAGGTGGCGATCACGCCGCCGCGGGTCGACCGTTTGAATTAGGCTGGTGGGGACCAGCCTGCGTTCTTACACGTCTGCGGGAAATGCCGGGCAGTCCCGCCGGAGCCGGGCATGCTGGCAATGACAATGGCAACATGATGCATGCCGCTGCAGAAGCGCGATCGGACGCCAGCTCGGTTTGCAATCGTATCTTTTTAGCGGGACCAACGCGCCTGGTCAGCCGACCGTGGTGGCTGGCGCTTCGCGGATCACGAATTCCTGTGGCGACTGATCCATCGACCTCTGGTCTACGTAGTTTAGTCGAGTAATTCCTCGACCGGTAATTATCAAGAGGCAAGTCATGTTCAGCCGTTCAGTGTTGTTCGCAGCCGCCGCGTCAATTATCAGCACCGCAACGAGTTTCGCGCAGACGCCGCAGCCGGCGTCCCCACCGGCGCAACAAGCCACGCCGTCGAAGGTTCCGGATTCCCTATCGGTCTACTTTGGCGTTGGCAGCGCGTCGATCACGCCTGACAGCGAGGCCATCCTGGATCATGCGGCGCGCATCTACCGCGACGGCAAGCCGATCATCATGGTGGTCAGCGGCGGCTGCGATTCAACCGGACCGGCGGCGGTCAATCTGCAGCTTTCGCAACTGCGCGCCGACAGTGTCCTGCACGGCCTTGTGGCCCGCGGTATTCCCATCGATCGCTTCCAGGTGCTGGCGAAGGGTGAAACCGAGCCAGCGGTGGCGGCGCCGGAGGGAACGGCCGAAGCGCGTAATCGGCGGGTCGAGATCAGCTGGCGTTGAACGCGCCCAAGACCTGCTATCTCGCCGCTTGCATGCTGGCGCTCAGCCTCTGCCCGCGGTCGGCCGGTGCCGCCGGACCGGAGGATGGACGGCGGGCCTACGAGGCCGGGCATTTCACCGATGCGATGGGAATCTGGTCAGAGCTTAGTCGCCAGGGCAATGCCGAGGCGGAGTTCGGCCTGGGTCTGCTGTATGACCTTGGCAACGGCACGTCGAAGAACCCGGAAATCGCGTTTACTTGGTACAGGCTGGCAGCCGAATCGGGTTTGCCGAAAGCCGAGTTCAATGTCGGCGCGATGTACGACAGCGGTGACGGCGTTGCCCAAAACAGCCAGGATGCCGCTCTGTGGTATGCGAAGGCTGGCGCGCAGGGTCATCTGCGCGCGCAATACGACCTTGGACTGCTCTATCAGCAGGGTAGTGGTGTGCCGCGCAATCCCGACGCCGCCGCCGCCTGGTTCCGTGCGGCCGCCGAGGGTGGTCTGCCGGCCGCCGCCACTCGGCTGAAGGCTCTGCAAGCCGCTTCTCCCGCCCGCCCGTCCGGCAAGCTGACCGGCGTCGCGTTGGTTTCGCCGGAGCGTAATGCGACCGTCATGCTCAAGGGCACCGCGCCGGTCGTTGAACTGGTCTGGACCGCGCCGCCGCAATCGCAGCCGGTACATTATGAGGTCCAGGTGCGCGAACTTGGCGGTCCAAACCTGGTGACTGTCGCCCAGGCTTCAGTGACCGAAACGGCGACCGTCGTCCGCCTGCCCGCGAAGGCGGATTTCTACGTGTGGAACGTCGATACCGTGGGTCAGGATGGAGCGCACGCGCCCGGTGACTGGAACTGGTTCTCGGTGGGTTCGCCAACCCAGCCGGGGCAGTCGGTCGCCTCCATGCCAGCGACATCAACGCCGTTCCACTGAAGCCGCGCCACCGAACGCCCGCAGCGTCGTGTCATAACGCAGCGCCGGCTTTCCGGCATGAAGACCCACGCCCCGATACCGAAGCCCGAGCTTCTCCGCGACCCGGCGGGAGGCTGTGTTGCTCGGGTCGATTTCGGCGATAACCTCAGGCAGCCGCAACGTGGCGAAGGCATGCCGCAGCACAGGTTCGGCCGCCTCGGTCGCGAACCCTTGGCGCCATTCCGCTTGGCGCAGACGCCAGCCGATTTCGATCGTCGGACGCGTCCCGTCGGCCGGAATGAGCAGCACCCAGCCGAGGAACTGGTCAGCGTCGCCCCGACGGCAGACGATCCAGTAGCCGAGGCCGGGCGGATAAGGACCGAGGGTGCGCGCCTGGATGAAGGCACGATGAGCAACCGGGTTCGACCAGGGGCCGCTGACGAACCGGGTCACCGCCGGGTCGCGGTCCATGGCGAGGCAGGCGTCGGTGTCGGCCAGAGAACGCGGACGCAGCAGCAGGCGGCTGGTGGTGAAGATTGGCTGCGTCAAGGGGGCAGGGGAATCGAGTGAACACTCACGCGTTCTGCTGAACGACGGCGGCGAGGTAGTCGGTATTCCACCCGGCTCTCTTTCTACGGTTTTTCAAGCTGGTTGTTGGCTTTGCCTGCTTGAGCAGGTTGAGCGCCATGTGCTTGACAACAGCCATGTTCGCCGGTCCGTGCCCAGTGCGCAGGCGGGCGAGATCGTCGCGGAATACGACGTCGAGCACCCAATGGAGGCGGTTTTCGATCCCCCAATGGCTCCGCACCACGCGGGCGAACGTCTCGGGGTCGAGCTTGGTCGAGCAGAGATAATAGCGCCGCTCGTGTTCGAGCTTTCCGTCCCGCTCGGTCCGGCTCTCGACCATGCCGATCATGGCAAGCCCGGGGAATGCCGGCTCTCCGGGGTAGCGGCGGTCGGAGAACAGCCAGTCCACGTCATGGCAGACCAAGTGCATGCGCGTTTCGATCCGGCCGTGCCCGCCGTCGATGGTCCGATGCACGCCGATGGTCAGCGACGGCGGCGGGGCTGCGAACAGCGCCTCGACTTCGGCATAGATGGCCGGCCGGTTCTGCTTGAGTACCAGCGCGTAGTCGCCCCCACCATCGAGGATGGTCTGGGCGATCTGCGTCTGTGTGCCCATCGCATCAATGGTGACGATGGCGCCGGCCAGTTCCAGGCGTCGCAGCAGCAGCGGGATTGCAATGATTTCGTTGGACTTCTCGGACACCGCCTCCTGTCCCAGCACGAGTTGCTGGCCAGTGGCCCAGGCCGACACCGTGTGCAGCGGGCCACGGCCCTTGGACCGCGCGTGGCTGCGCCGCGAGGTTTTCCCGTCGATGGCGATTGTGTCCGGCCCGGCGATGCGCAGCCGCTCGACCCAGTTGGCGAAGCATGTTTTGAACAGGTCCGGGTCGATGGCCGCGATCACCTCGCACAGCGTCTCGTGGCTGGGAATGCCACGGCCGAACGGCAGGAACGGCGAAGGAACGCCAGGTTCTCCTCGCCCCAGAGCGTCAGCTCGACGAAATCGTCGGCGCCAGCGATCGTCCCGCACAGCAGAAGCAGCAGCAGTTCCGGCAAGGGATGCAGCACCTTTGCCGCCTGACGCGGGTCGCCCAACGCGGCAAACTGCGTCAGAAAGGGAGCACTCGCCAACTGGGCCATCGGACACCGCCAAAAGAGGTGTCCGATGAATCCTACTTCACCCCGCGCCGGAATCCCCCAAGCGCATGTTCACTCGATTGCCCTGGTCAAGGGGGTCTCCCTGATTGATCTGACGTCCGATATCGGCTGGGATCGATCCGGCAGACACGAAAGGTCTATCATGAGCGGGCGCTTCGCATTCTCCAATCCGCTGCCCGGTGCCAGCTTCGGCGGTCGACTAGGCCTGGACGGTGAGGCCCATGCACAACGTCTCGTCGAGGCTGCCGAGACTGATCCGGCCGCGCTTCCCCAGGCACTCGCGGTGTCCGGTGGCCTGTTGCTGTTGCCGGGCATGGAGGCGATGATGGCGGAACCACAGCTTCTGGTACAGCTGAGCCGGGTGTTCGGCGCCGAGGTCGAGAACTACCGGGAAAATCTCACACCGCTGAACATGGTGCACGAAATGGTGCCTGAGATCTTCATCGTCTCCAACGCGCCGCCGGTCAGCCGCCAGCCGCCGCGCCGCCCCGAACCACCGGTCACCGCCGAGGGCCTGTTTCCAACACGGTTTCCCCACCGCAGCGGGTGGCACACCGATCAGAGCTATCGCCGGCCGCCGCCGGATATCTCGTTGTTCCTGGCGGTCACCCCGGTGCGTAAGGACCAGGGGCAGACGCTGTTCGCCGACGCCGCCAGGGCTTACGACGCACTCACGCCGGAGCTGAAGCGGCGGGTCGAAGGCCTGCAGGGTATCCATGTCCAGATGAGTGCGGGACGAAGTTACAAGGCGGTGCTGGCGGGAGAGAGGCCGCGCGATCTGCTGGCGCATCAGCGCCCGCAGCGCCAGCCCGTCGTGCGGGTTCATCCGGTGACCGGCCGACGCGCGCTGTATCTCTGCGAAGGGGGGCAGATGGATTGGCTGGAAGGGCCGTTTGCCGGGATGCAACCGGGTCCGCACGGCGATGGTGCGGACTTGCTGTTCACCCTGATGTCGCACCTGACGCGCCCCGAGTTTGTCTACGTGCATGAATGGACGCGGGGTGACCTGGTGGTTTGGGACAACCGCTGCCTGGTGCACGCGGCAACCTGGTTCGACGCCGAGAACGAGGTTCGGGTGATGTGGCGCACGACCGTGAGCGGCAACCCCGGCGACGTCTACAACGGCGAACAGCAAAGCTGGATCGCCGCCTAGACCGTTTTCAATTCAAATTGATTAACTGAACGGGTAAAGATGCAAGCTGAGACCATGTCCCAGCGGGTTCGCCTTGAGCCCGCGCGACCGGCAACCGCTCTGGTGTCCTGGATCAGGGGTTCGCCGACTGTTGCGAACGTCTGAAGCGGGACGCTAGACAGAGATATGCTCCAGGATCGCGCGGCGCTGATCGATGCCCCAGACCGCGATCATCACAGCGGGAATCAAGGCGCCGGGGATCATGACGTAGGCGAACCAGCCGGCATGCCCGAACGCCGCCGTGGTGGTGAACAACCACCCCGCTACGATCGGTCCAAACACCGCTCCCAGGTGCCCGATCCCATCCGTGAGGCCGGTTCCGGTCGCCCGTAACCGGGTCGGATAGCAGGCGGCGGTGTAGTTGTACATGCTGAAAAGCCACACCTCGGTGGCGCCCCAGGACAGCGTCACCAGCACATAGGACGCGACAACCGTATGGACGAAGTACAACACGGCCAACATGACCGCCGTGATCATGGCACTGGCCAGAATGACGATCCGTCGCTCCACCGCTTCGCCCAGCATGGCACAGATCGCCAGGCCACCGCCGCCGCCCAACGTGGACGACACCAGGATCACACCGAACGCCTGATTGGCGCTCAAGCCGAACCCGCGCAGCAGCAATGTCTCGTAGCCGCCGAACCCGTAGATCATGCCGCTGTAGCCAAGGATCCAGGCAACCAGCAGCAACAGGCTGCGGCGACCATACTCACCTCGAAACAATTCCCGCATGGGAACATGTTTTGAGACGCTAACAGCATATTGGGCATATTGCGGCTCGGGCAAATGATCGAGGCCACTGCGGCGCAAACACTCAGCCTCCAGCTTGACCGTTACATGTTCGGCTTCGTCGTGCCGGCCATGGGCCTCCAGCCATCGCGGTGATTCCGGGATCGCCCAAGCCAGCGGTACCAGCACGACCAGCGACACCACACAGTAGAAATTGATAAATAGTTCGTAATGGTTTGGGATCCACAGGATGGCCGGGATATTGCCCAGCAGACCGTAAACCGCGACGGCCAGCACCTGTGAACCCAGCATGACGCGGCCGCGGTCCTTGGGGGGGATGATTTCGCCCATGTAGACGACGTTGACCGACAGCACCCCGCCCATGCCGATGGCGGACAGCCCGAAGAACACCATCAGCAGCGCGAAGTTGCTGGTGAGCGACGTCGGCCACATCAACAAGGCGATCGCCAGTGTCGAAACCATCAAGGCGCTGCGCCGTCCCCAGCGATCCGCGACGATGCCGATCAGATACTCGCCCACCAGAATGCCAACGCCAAACTGCATGGCCAACAGCAGGGAGAACGCGGTCATTCCGAATGCATGCCGCGGCAGCCAGACATAAGGATAGACTTTTGCCGGGATACCGTCGGCGGCGATGATCACACCCCAGAACAGTTGGCTGATCAGCGCCAACCGCCACTGCGCCCACGTTAGCGGAAGGCGGTCGATCCGCGCTGCGATCCGTCCTGACCCGGCTGCCTCGGCTGTTGTTGCCATCAGCGGCGACCTCTTTTTCCTGGAGTTTCCTATGGCGTAAACGGCAGAGTCGATCGGCGGTTTCCCGACGCCCGGCGTCATGCCGCATCAACTGACCCCGACTGGCCACCCCGACTGGCCATCGTCACATGTCAGCAGCGGCGGAACGAGATCCATGGCCGCCGGTCGCGATCGGACATCACTCGGATTTGCCGTGAAACGCCGACGACGGCAGCGCCCGCCAGCGTGCGACCGCGGTGTCGTGCGCCTCATAGCTGCGGGAAAACACATGCCCTCCGGTGCCGTCGGCGACGAAGAACAGATCGTCGCTGGCCGCCGGATGCAGCACCGCCCGCAGGCTGTCGAGGCCCGGCGAGCAGATCGGTGCAGGCGGCAGGCCGACGCTGCGATAGGTGTTGAACGGGTTGTCTCGCGCCAGTTCCGCCCGGGTCAGATCGTGGTTCAAGACCCCGGCGCCGTTGCTGGCGAGGTACACCACCGTTGGATCAGCCTGCAGTCTCATACCTTGGCGCAAGCGGTTCAGATAAACCGCGGCGACATGCGGCCGCTCCGCCGGCTTGGCGGTTTCGCGCTCGACGATGCTGGCCAATATCAGCGCGTCGCGTGGGCTGGAAAGAGGCAATCCGGGCGCACGATCCGCCCAGGCGGCGGCCAGTTCCCGGTCCATCGCAGCCCGCGCCCGCGCCACGAGCCTCGTTCGGTCGGCGCCATACAGGTAGTCGTAGGTCTGCGGCAGGACGGATCCCTCATCGATCGCTCCTGCCTGGCCGGTCATCGCCTCCGCCTGGGCGAGCACATGCCCGATCTGCTGGGCGGTCAAACCCTCGGCGATGGTCAGCTGGTGCTCGACGGGACGAGCGGTGCGCAGGATCGCCAGGACCTGGCCGATCGACGCATGGGCGGGAAAGGCGAACTCCGCCGCTCGCAGCACCCCGTGGCCCCGGGTCATCCAGGCGGCGACGCGGAACAGCCCCGGTTGGTCGATCACCCCGTCGGACGCAAGCGTTTCGGCAAGCCGGGCCGTCCCGCCGCGCGGCACGACAATCGCCCGCGCCGCGGCCAAGGGTCCGGGACGCCGCAGGGCGCTCTGCCCCCATTGCAGAACGCCCAGGGCGACGCCGCCGACAACGGCGGCCCCGCAGACGGCACTGACCAGTGCGCGCCGCCAGCCCCGCCGCACCGGCGGCGTCGGATCAGGCGGCGCGGAAGATGACGGAGGCGTTGGTGCCACCAAATCCAAAGCTGTTCGACAAAACCACCTTGATGCGTCGCTCCTGCGCTGTCTTCGCCACCCGATCGATCACGCTGTCTCGGCTGGGGTCGTCCAGGTTCAACGTCGGCGGTGCGATCCCGTCGCGGATCGCCAGGATCGAGAACACCGCCTCGATCGCGCCGGCCGCACCCAGCAAATGCCCGGTCGCTGACTTGGTCGATGACATCGCCAGGCCCCGCGCCGCATCGCCAAACAGCCGCTCCACCGCTTCCAGTTCAAGATCGTCGCCCAACGGCGTCGAGGTTCCGTGCGCGTTGACATAGTGGATGTCAGCCGGGCTGAAGCCGCCATTGGCCATCGCGGCGCGCATCGAGCGGAACGCGCCATCGTGCCCGTCCGCCGGCGCGGTGATATGATGCGCATCGCCCGACATGCCGTAACCGGACACTTCGGCGTAGATCTTCGCGTCGCGTCTGCGTGCGTGCTCATATTCCTCCAGCACGACGCAGCCCGCGCCTTCGCCCATCACGAACCCGTCGCGGTCCTTGTCCCACGGGCGCGAAGCCGCGGTGGGTCGGTCGTTGAACGCGGTCGACAACGCCCGCGACGCGCAGAACCCGGCGATGCCAAGCTCACACACGGTTGCCTCGGCGCCCCCCGCGAGCATGACATTCGCATCGCCCAGGCCGATCAACCGCGCTGCGTCGCCGATCGCGTGCACGCCGGTCGCGCAAGCCGTGACGACGGAATGATTAGGACCCTTGAAGCCGTATTTGATCGACAGATGCCCGGACGCGAGATTGCTCAGGGCGGAAGGAATGAAGAACGGTGACAACCGGCGGCCCTTGCCTTCATGCACCAGGATCGACGCTTGATAGATCGTCTCCAGGCCGCCGATCCCGGAGCCGATCATGACACCCGTAGCACAGCGCTCTGACTCGGTCTCCGGCAGCCAGCCGGCATCGGCGACCGCCTCGGACCCGGCGACCATCGCCAGATGGATGAAACGATCCATCTTCTTCTGGTCCTTGACCGGGATCCACTCGTTGATGTCCAGTGCGCCGACGTCCTTGGTGCCAGCCGGCACCTGGCCCGCGACCTGGCATGGCGAGTCCGTGGGATCGAACGCCGTGATGACGCCAATGCCCGATTCGGCGTTGATCAACCGGCGCCACACATGCTCGACGCCCACCCCCAAGGGACAGGCGATCCCCATGCCCGTCACCACTACACGCCGCATAACAGCAGGCCTTTCGCGCTGGTCAGAATGCAGATCTTACTGCTTCTGCTTTTCAATGTAGTCGATCGCATCCTTGACGGTGGCGATCTTCTCAGCCGCGTCCTCGGGTATTTCGACGTCGAATTCTTCTTCGAAAGCCATCACCAGCTCGACCGTGTCAAGGCTGTCGGCGCCGAGGTCGTCGATGAAAGAGGCTTCGGGCGTCACCTTGGCTTCATCCACGCCAAGATGTTCCACCACGATCCGTTTGATCTTGTCGGCAATGTCGCTCATCGGCTCCGCTACTCCTGAACTATAGTCTCGTTATGGTTTATTGTCCGGCTTTCTCCCGGCCGGCGCCTTGTCCCGGTCCACAGAAGCGAGCCCGCGCCAGACATAGCCCCCGCGCCAGACACAGCCATGGGGCGCTTAGCATGGTTTCCCGAAGGCGGGAAAGGCCGGCGGCCGGTCACGTCTGCTCCTAGAGCATCGCCATTCCGCCATTGACGTGCAGTGTGGCACCAGTGACCCACCCCGCCTCGTCGGAGGCAAGATAGGCGACCGCGGCGGCGATATCATGCGGCTGACCTAGCCGCCGCAGCGGGATCGATTCGGCCAGCTTGGTCTTCTGCGCCTCCCCCAGCACGTCGGTCATCGCCGTCACGACGAAACCCGGCGCGACCACGTTGATGGTGATCCCGCGGGACGCGACTTCCTGCGCCAGCGCCTTGCTCATGCCGACCAATCCGGCCTTGGCGGCGGCGTAATTGGCCTGACCGGCGTTGCCGGTGGCGCCGACGATGGAGGAAATGTTGATGATCCGGCCGGCCCGCCGGCGCAGCATGCCGCGCAGCGCGGCCCGGGCCAGACGAAACGGCGCCGACAGGTCGACATCCAGCACCGACTGCCAGTCCTGGTCGGACATCCGCAGCGCCAGCATGTCCCGGGTCATCCCCGCGTTGTTCACCAAGATCTGCAACGGTCCGGCAGCCTTCTCCGCCATCTCGATCAGCGCATCGGGTTCCGAGGCATCACGCAGATCGCCCGGACAGACATACGCCCGCTCCTTGAGTTCGGTTGCCAACGCCTCCAACGCATCGCGCCGTGTGCCGGACAACGCGACAATGGCTCCCTGCGCGTGCAAGGCCCGTGCGATCGCCGCACCGATCCCCCCCGATGCGCCGGTCACCAGCGCGGCCTTGCCGTCCAATCGGAACATCGCCGCCCCCTCTTGCTTCAGAGAATCTTCAGCACCGCCTCGACTTCGGCGGGCGTGCCGGCGGCCCGCGCAGCGGCGTCCGGCGCGAGTCGCTTGACCAGCCCCGTCAGCACCTTGCCGGCGCCCAGCTCGATGAAGCTATCGACTCCCATCTCGGTCATGGTCGCCACGCATTCGCGCCAGCGCACGGTCGCGGTGACCTGCTGTATCAGCAGGTCGCGGATCCGCCCAGGGTCGGTTTCCTGTCTGGCCGAGACATTCGCCACCAGCGGCACGCTCAGCCGACCCACGGTGGTCTTTTCCAACGCCTCGGCCATCGCGTCCGCCGCGGGCGCCATCAGCGCGCAATGAAACGGCGCCGACACCGGCAGCAGCATGGCGCGCCTGACACCCTTGGTCTGGGCGATCTCGACCGCTCGCTCGATCGCCGTGCGATGACCGGAGATCACGACCTGGCCGGCGCCGTTGTCGTTGGCGGTCTGCACGATCTCCAACGCTCCGCTGTCCGGCGCCGGGGCCGCCTCGACACAGATCGCCGTCGCCTGCGCCATGTCGGCACCCAGCAACGCGGCCATCGCGCCGGTACCGGCCGGTACCGCCTTTTGCATCGACTGGCCGCGCAACTTCAACAGACGCGCGGCGACCGGGATGGTAAAAGCGCCCGCGGCGGCGAGCGCGCTGTACTCGCCCAGCGAGTGACCCGCGACCACGAATGCCTTGCGCGGCAGGGTGAAGCCGCCTTCCCGCTCCAGCACCCGCAACACCGCGAGCGAGTGCGCCATCAACGCCGGCTGGGTGTTCTCGGTCAGCGTCAGTTCCTCGTGCGGGCCTTCGAACATCAGCCTGGACAGCGGTTGCTTCAACGTGTCGTCGACTTCCTGGAATACCTCCCTGGCAGCGAGGAAAGCGGCGGCGAGGTCTCGGCCCATACCGACGCCCTGGCTGCCTTGGCCGGGAAATATGAAGGCGCGGACCGGCATGATCGGTTTCTCCCGGACTTTCGGGTTGCGGACGTTACGGACGGGTAGGATTGGCGCGGGGGCGTAGCGGTGGGTAACAGGGCTGTCAAGCGAGACGCGTCGAGGGCGAGACCTTTGGCCGACGGCAACCCGACGCTGTCGCGCGATTAGCCGAACCCGCGGCGCGCGCCCTTGCCGCTATGGCAGCATCGACAGCACGGTTTCGGCCGCGCATTCGGATGGCGTGCCGACCGGTGGGCGCAGCAGGGTCAACGCTTCCGCGCAGCCCTGGCGCTGCGCCGCGACCGCAAGCGGGTCCGCCAGCAGCCTGTGCAAGCCGGCGGCAAGCCGATCCGGACGGCTCTCGTACTGCAGCAGCTCGGGGATCACCGGCCGATCCAGCAGAAGGTTGACGATCGAGGCATATTTCACCTTGATCGTCCGCTTGGCGATCTGATGGGACACGGGATTGACCCGATAGGTCACCAGCATCGGTACCTTCGCCAGCGCCAGCTCCAGCGTCGAGGTGCCTGATTTGGTCAGCGCGGCGGCCGAGGCCGCGAACGCGTCATGCTTGCCCTCGGTGTCGGCCACCAGGATCGGCCGGATCGGCCACGCGGCGGTGCGCTGGCGCACCACCGCCTCGACCGGACCGGCAAGCGGCACAACCGGGACCACGGGTTCGGGAAGCAGTCGGATCGCCTGCTCCAGGATCGGCAGCAATCGGGCGACCTCGCCGGGCCGGCTTCCCGGCATGACGGTCAGGATCCTGGCGTCCGCGGGAACCGAATGGCGGGCGCGGAAGCGGGCCGCGTTGCCGCCATCGGCGCCACTTTCCAGCACCGGATGGCCGACGAAGCGGGCGGGCAGGCCGTGCCGGGCGAAAAATCCTGGCTCGAACGGCAGCAGGCAAAGCAGCTCATCCCACAGGCCGGGATACTTCTTCACCCGGTTCTCATGCCATGCCCACACCTGCGGCGCGACATAGTGCGCCCGCTTCAGCGTGGTGGGCCGCAGCGCCCGCAGCACCCGCAAGGTAAATCCCGGCGAGTCTATGGTGACCAGGACATCCGGCGCGCGGGCGGCGATGTCGGCGGTGACCTGTCTCAACAGCGCCCGGATTTCGATCACCTTTGGCAGCACCTCGAGCAGGCCCATCAGCGACAACGTCCGGATCGGGAACAGGCTGTGCAACCCCTGCGCCGCCATGGCGCCCCCGCCGATGCCGGCGAACGTCACGTCGGGGCGGCGCGCCCTGATCACCTGCATGAGCCTGCCACCCAGGATGTCGCCGCTTTGTTCACCGGCGATCAGGTAGATCAGCGTCATGCGCCCGCTGATGCCCGCGACGCTGGTGTCCGCGACGCTGGTGTCCGCGACGCTGGTGTTCGGGACAGCGATGTCCGCGACAGCGATCGCCCCGACAGCGATCGCCCCGAAAATGGCCGCACTATCGGGTCCCCGCCATCATGTAATTGACCGCCATGTCCCGGCCCGTCCGCCAGCGCCCGGTCAGCGGATCGGCCAGCAGCCCAGTGGTCTGGCCGATCCGCAGGCCCGCCATGCGCAGCATCACGGCCAGTTCGGCCGGGGTGATGAAGGCCTTCCAGTCGTGGGTCCCGACCGGCAGCAGCCGCAGCACATATTCGGCACCGACCTTCGCCGTGATCCAGGATCGCCGGGTGCGGTTCAAGGTGGACAGCACCAGCAGGCCGTCTGGTTCCAGCAACCGCGCCAGCACGCGGACGAACGCAGCCGGATCCGGCACATGCTCGATGACCTCGAGCGCGATGACCATGCGGAACCGCTGCCCCTCGGCCAGGATATCCTCGGCCCGACCGGTGCGGTAGGTCAGCCGCAGCCCCTGCCCCACGGCATGCGCCCGGGCGGCTTCGATCGCCGCACCGGCGGCGTCGATGCCCAGCACGTCGTGGCCGTGGCGGGCTAGGCTTTCCGCTGCCAGACCGGCGCCGCAACCGACATCAAGGATGCGGCCCGGGGCGTCCAGCAACCCGGCGATCCAGCCGACCCGAACAGGATTCATCTGGTGCAGTGGCCGCATTGGCCCGGTCGGATCCCACCAGCGCGCCGCCAGTCGGTCGAACTTGCGCACCTCCTCAGCCGAGACCGTCCCGCTACTCATGGTTGCTCCTCCCGTCGCGCATCAGTATGTGTGCGCCCGCACATCAACATGGCATCGATCACCCTTCATGGCCCGCATCGTGATGAAATTCGGCGGCACCTCGGTCGCCGACCTCGACCGCATCCGAAACGTCGGCGTCCGCGTCAAGCGCGAGGTCGACCAAGGCAACCAGGTGGCGGTGGTTGTTTCCGCCATGTCCGGCGTGACCAACCAGCTGGTCAAGTGGTGCGCCGACCTGTCGGCTCTGCACGATGCCCGCGAGTATGATGCCGTGGTTGCGACCGGGGAACAGGTCACCTCGGGCCTGCTGGCGATCTGCCTGCAGGAAAATGGCGTCGATGCCAGATCCTGGCAAGGCTGGCAGATCCCGCTCAACACCGATACCGCGCATGGCAAGGCCCGCATCCAGTCAATCGCGGGCACCGAGCTGATCCGCCGGATGCAGACCGGCCAGGTCGCCGTCGTGGCCGGGTTTCAGGGCATCGCGCCGAACAACCGGATCACCACGCTGGGCCGCGGCGGGTCCGACACGTCGGCCGTCGCGCTGGCGGCCGCGCTGAAGGCCGACCGTTGCGACATCTACACCGACGTGGACGGGATTTACACGACCGACCCCAGGATCGTGCCGAAAGCCCGCAAGCTGGCGAAAATAGCGTATGAGGAAATGCTGGAACTGGCATCGGTCGGCGCCAAGGTGCTGCAGACCCGCAGCGTGGAACTGGCGATGAACGAGGGCGTCCGGGTGCGGGTGCTGTCCAGCTTCCTGGACGACCCGCCCGGGGACGGCACCGGGACGCTGGTGGTGGATGAGGACGAGATCGTGGAAAAAGAGAATGTTTCGGGCATCGCCTATTCCCGCGACGAGGCGAAAATAACCGTGCGCCGGGTGCCGGACCGTCCTGGCATCGCCGCGGCGATCTTCGGCGCGCTGGCGGAGCAGAATGCCAACGTCGACATGATCGTGCAGAACATCTCGGCCGATGGCACCACCGACATGACCTTCACCGTGGGCAAGGCCGATCTGCCGCGCGCCCGTTCGGCGCTGGCGGATATCAAGGGCCAGATCAACTACGCCGAACTGCTGGAAGACCCAAACGTCGCGAAGATCAGCGTTGTCGGGGTCGGCATGCGCAGCCACGCCGGGGTCGCCAACACGATGTTCAGCGCGCTGGCCGACAAGGCGATCAACATCCAGGTCATTTCCACCAGCGAGATCAAGGTCAGCGTGCTGATCGCCGCGGAATATACCGAACTCGCGGTTCGCGCCCTGCACACCGCGTATGGCCTGGATGCAGCCTGAGGTGCCCACCCCCGCGCATCGCCAGCTTGACCGGCTGTGGTCACGCGGCGCCGCCTTCCTGGGTTGCCCCTACGCCATCCTGGGCGGCGCCATGAGCTGGGTCAGCGAGAAGAACCTGGTATCGGCGATCTCCAATGCCGGCGGCTTCGGCGTGATTGCCTGCGGCGCGATGAGTCCGGCGCAGCTAGCCGAAGAGATCGCCGGCACTCAGGCGCTGACCGACAAGCCGTTCGGCGTCAACCTGATCACCATGCATCCCGACCTGGACAAGCTGATCCGGGTGACGTTGGACGCCAAGGTCGGCCACATCGTCCTGGCAGGCGGGATCCCGCCTGGCCCGGCCGTGCGTGCGGTCAAAGACGGCGGCGCCAAGCTGATCGTCTTCTCGCCGGCGCTGTCGCTGGCCAAGCGCCTGGTCCGCTCGGGCGCCGATGCCATCATCATCGAGGGATCAGAGGCCGGCGGTCATATCGGCCCGGTGTCGCTGAACGTGCTGGCGCAGGAGATCCTGCCCCATCTGCGCGATGTGCCGGTGTTCGTCGCCGGCGGTCTGGGCCGCGGCGAGGCGATCCTGTCGTACCTGGAAATGGGCGCGTCGGGCGCCCAGCTGGGCACCCGGTTCGCCGCATCGGAAGAATCAATCGCGCACCCCAAGTTCAAGAAGTTCTTCGTCCATGCCAATGCGCGTGATGCCATGCCGTCGGTCGAATTGGACCCCAGGCTGCCGGTGATACCGGTTCGCGGGCTGGTCAACGACGGCACCAAGCGGTTCATGCAGCACCAGGCCGAGACGCGGGACAAGTTCCTCGCCGGCGAGGTCGACAAGGGAGAGGCCCAGCTTCTGGTCGAACGCTTCTGGGCTGGTGCGCTGCGCCGGGCGGTGATCGACGGCGATATTGAAACCGGATCGGTGATGGCCGGGCAGTCGGTCGGCATGGTGACCAGCATCCAACCGGTCGCCGAGATCATCCACGAGTTGATCGGCCAGGCCGTGGGCGCGCTTGCCGCGCGGGGGTGAGGGATCTGCGGAACGCCCAATTCGCATGGCTATCTGTCGAATTTTAGATTGTCACCATGAGCTGGCGAGCCATGCTCCAGGGGTCGCAACAGAGCTTTCCGACGAGCAGGATGACGGACCACCTCGTAGTGATCGTCTTTGAGAACCCCGATCGACACCAGAGCGTGATAGCTTCAGGTTGAAGCACTCCCGCTCTAATTTCCTTTGTTTGAGAGGGCGATTCACGTCCGGGGTTGGTTCAACCTCAGACGATCGCGCTCCAGTCTAGACCGTCGCCCGCGGCGATCAGCGTTCGTTGGCGGGGAGGACATCCGAAACCGACCTCTCTTGCTCGCTTACAGAGCAGAGGGCGCCACCTCTATCGGGCAAACTCGACGTCGGTCTTCGTGAAATCCTCGCCCTTGAACAGCAGCTTCGCCCGATTCGTCCGCGCACACGCGTAAGCAAAACAATCTCCCATGTTCAGCCCCGCGGGATGCCGCCCCTTGCCATACTGCGCATAGGCCTCCGCGGCGACCTCGAACTCTCGGTCGCCGATGCCCACGAACCGCAGCTTGCCCACCTCCAGGAAGCGCCCGACATGGGTTCGAGCGGCAGGGACCGAGTACATATAGCTACGGCACAGACCCGCCACCGTCTCCCACACCGAAACCGCCGAGCACGCCCGCTCCCGATCGGCCTCCAGCAGGTCGGCCAGGTCGCCGGCGTCGGCTTCACCCGCAATGATCGCGATCAGCGCCGAGGCGTCCGTGAACACCATCAGACCTCCCCGGAAAGCTCGTCGAAGAACGCCTTGTCGGCGACTTCGCCGGTAAGCGGAGGCAATCTGTGTGCCTCGCGCAAGGCAGCGAAGCGATCGCGCAGCGGCACCGCTTCAGCGGCGCGGTCCAACGCATCCTGCACCGCCAGCTTGACCGCATCCTGCTTCGTCACGCCCCGTAGTTTGGCAAACTCGGCGACCAGCCGAGCGGTCACATCGTCCTTGATGTAAAGTGGCATCGCGACTCCCGCGGATATCTAAATATTCAAATTAGGTATCCCAATATCCCCGCGACGGCAACCATTTTCCGCTAGCCTGCCACCCACACCGCTTGCAAACTGTTCATGTCGCCACCTATATGCTCGCCCCCAGCTTCAGTGCCGCTTCAACGCCGTCGCTGCGACGCATCTGCACGGTCTGCGCCAGCAGCTCCAGTCGGCGCTGCAGCTTGAGGTATAGCGCGCCCAGAGGTTGCCGCTGCGCCGGGTTGTCCACAATGTATTTCGACATAAGGGCATCCGGTCGGCGGCAAGCCGATCCACGGACCGTATGAGCGTTGCCCGAAATCCTCCGCTAGTTTGCTCTCGTCTCAAACCGATAAGGCGTCGCCCCTGCGGTCAGCGGATCCAGCGACAGCCGGTGCTCCAGCGGCGGAAACGCCCGGCTGCCGCAGTCGGGACGGTCGCACAGCCGGCAGGACAGACCAATGCCAACCCGCGCTCGGTCAAGGTCCAGACCGTCGGCATAGACAACCTCGCCCGCATGGGCCAAGGCGCAGCCCATCGCCACCACATGGATGGGCCGGGGTTCCCCCCATCTTGCGACCGGCTGTGCCACGGCGATGGCGAAGCAAAGATACGTGGCGCCATCGGGCAGTTCGGCGACCTGCACCTGCACGCTGCCGGGGCGGGAGAACGCGGTATGCACCACCCAGCGGGGACAGGACCCGCCGTAACGGGCGAAGGGAAAGCCCGCCGCCGAAAACCGCTTCGACACGTTGCCCGCCGGATCGACCCGCAGGAAGAAGAACGGCACGCCGCGCGCCCCGACCCGCTGCAAGGTGGACAGCCGGTGGCATGCCTGCTCGAACGACACGCCAAACCGTGCCGCGATCGCCTCCATGTCATGCCGCAACGCCGTCGCCGCGGCGAGAAAGGATGCGTACGGCATCACCAACGCACCCGCGACGTAGTTCAGCAGGCCGATGCGCAGCAGCATCGCGGCCTCGGTGGTTGAAGGCGAGGTTTCCTTCAGCACCGTTTCCACCACGTCCCGCGCTTCCAGCAGGGCAAGCTGGAACGCCATGTGGAAACCCCGGCTTTCGCGCGGCAGCGACTCCGACAGGGCCAGGCTTCTGGTCGCCGGATCATAGCGGCGCAGCGCGGTCTCCAGCGACTGGACGGTCACCCGCACGCCGTGCACCGAGCGCAGCCGTTCGGCGATCGCATGGTTCATTTCGGCCGGTGCGCTGGGGGCGAGTTCAGCAGCCATGGCTTCGGCGGCTTCCTCCAGCACCGGGAAATGGTTGGCATGATCGTCGAACACGTCGCGCACTTCCTCGTTGGGCAGCAGGACGCGGCGGCCGGATGGCAGTGCGATGCCGTTGGCATCCTCGCGTGCCACACGCCAGGCGCGGTACAGCGCTAGCACCGCGCGGGCGGCGCTTGGGCTGCCGGCGGCCAGCGCCTCGACCTCGGCCTCGGCCACGGCGTCGGCGCCCAGCAGCGGGTCGGCGAAGGCTTCGCGCAGCCCAACCTCAAGCTGGCGTTCCTGGGTTCCGGATAGCTCACCAAGATCAACCCGCAGGGTTTCGCCAAGCTTGATCAGCAACGAGGCGGTGACGGCGCGCTGATCGTGCTCGATCAGGTTCAGGTAGCTGGCGGAGATGCCTAGCCGCACCGCCAGTGCCTGCTGCGACAGGGCGCGTTCGGTCCGCAGCCGGCGCACCGTTCGCCCGATCAGGGTTCGGCTCATTCTTTACACCCTTTACAGAATCTTGTCCCCGTTGGTGAAGTTGGCGACAGGATTGCTCGGAGATTAGCCAATTAGGACTTTCTATTCGCGGCTGCAATGTCAATTATTCACTCATCGACCATGACATGAAGGAGCACGACGATGCGTTCTAGCCCCCTGTATGCGCCTGACGGCATGACCAGCGCCGGCGGCGACCCGGAGCGGTTCGCGGGCGTCAAGCGCGACTACACGGTCCAGGACGTCGAGCGTCTGGCCGGATCGTTCCGCATCCGCCACACGCTGGCGGAAATGGGTGCCGCGAGGTTGTGGCACCTGCTGAAAACCGAACCGTTCGTTCCGACGCTGGGCGCGCTGACCGGCAACCAGGCGGTGCAGCAGGTGAAGGCCGGGCTGAAGGCGATCTATCTGTCCGGCTGGCAGGTGGCCGGCGACGCCAACTCCGGCGGCGAGATGTATCCGGACCAGTCGCTGTATCCGGTGGACTCGGTGCCGAAAGTGGTGCGCAACATCAACAACGCGCTGCGCCGCTGCGACCAGATCGCGCAGAGCGAGGGCGGTAAGGACGGCACCTACTGGATGGCGCCGATCATCGCCGATGCGGAAGCCGGCTTCGGTGGCCCGCTGAACGCCTATGAGCTGATGCGCAACATGATCGCGTCCGGCGCCGCGGGCGTGCATTTCGAGGACCAGTTGGCGTCCGAGAAGAAGTGCGGCCATCTGGGCGGCAAGGTGCTGGTGCCGATCGCGCAGCATATCCGCACCCTGAACGCGGCGCGGCTGGCGGCCGACGTGGAGGGTGTGAACACGGTTCTGCTGTGCCGCACCGACGCGCAGTCGGCGCAGTTGCTGACCTCGGACGTCGATGAGCGCGATCGTCCGTTCATCGGCAATGACCGCACGGCGGAAGGCTTCTTCCGGATCAAGCCCGGTTGCGGCAACGACTACGCGATCGCTCGCGGCCTGGCCTATGCGCCGTACTCCGACCTGCTGTGGTGGGAGACCAGCGAGCCCGACCTGCGCGAGGCCGAACGGTTCGCCAACGAGATCCACAAGCAGTTTCCAGGCAAGATGCTGGCGTATAACTGCTCGCCCAGCTTCAACTGGAAGAAGAAGCTGCCGGCCGACAAGATCGCCGCGTTCCAGCGGGAGATCGGCAAGATGGGCTACCGCTTCCAGTTCGTGACCTTGGCCGGGTTCCACAGCCTGAACCTGTCGATGTTCAACCTGGCGCGGGGCTACAAGGAGCGCGGCATGGCTGCCTACAGCGAGCTGCAGCAGGCTGAATTCGCCGCCGAACCGGACGGCTACACCGCGACCCGGCATCAGCGGGAAGTGGGGGTTGGCTACTTCGATGCGGTGGCGATGGCGATCTCCGGCGGGAAGTCGTCAACGACGGCGTTCGCCGGCTCGACCGAAGCCGAGCAGTTCCATGATCACGGTGATACGGCGCAGGCGCACGATCGTCATGACGACGGTCTGGTGCATAATCATGACTGGGCTGTGTCGGCAAAATAAGACCGCCGGTGTTGAGGTCATAAGATCGTCTTTGTTTAGGGAGGACGACGTAGAGTACCCCGGCATCGATTTTGGTTCGTACACCTGAATCGATGCCTCTCGAACCGTCGACGGAAAGCTGTGAGCGCGAAACGAAGGCCCGAGGCACGTCTATCGTGCGGCTCAATGAGGCAGAGCGGGAACGGTTCGACACGCTGATCCAGAACGGCAAACACCGGGTGCGGCCGTTGCTCACGGCCCGCATCCTGCTGAAGGCCGATGCGTCTGAGACCGACGCAGGCTTGAGACAGCCCGCGTCGGCGCTGGGTCCCAGCATCGACACCGTCAGGCGACTATCCTGGCTGATACTGATCGGCGCTTGCGCCAACCGGTACCAGAGCCTTCTTCGCGCGCCGCCCCGTCGCTTGCGGGCTCGCTCGGTCGCCAACCCGGTTCAGAACAGCAGTGTCAAGGTGCTACCAGGTCAATACGGTTGCAAACAGGACGCCCTGGCCTTTGGCGTCGCGGGTTACGGTTCCTGGTCCTGCACCGGCATTGCCAAGTGCATTTTGGTGAAAATCGAACCCGCCTTGGTGCCGCTGCGTGTAGACATATTCGCTGACCAACTGAATGCCAGGCGCCAGCTTGTAGGCGCCACCAAAGGAGATTTCGGACTCGTGACGCTGGGAGATCCCGGTCAGGCGCGCATCACCTTGCGTATCGATTAGGCCCACCTGGGCGCCAAGCGTTATCGGACCTTCAGCATAGGTCAAACCTGTCATCACGGCATTGGTCGGCACGCCGCCGGTCGGACGCATGGTCAACTGCCCGTTCACCGCGCCGCCGATATAATCGGCGGCGATGGTGATGTTGGCGGCCGTCACGGCTACACCGGCTTTGTAGAAGCTCAGGTTGTCATAGCGCAGGCTGGTTGCGGCGGCGGTGCGGCTTACTGGCACATAGGGGGTCGTCGTCAGGTCTTCCTTCCCGGCGGTTTCGTAAAAGCCGTAAGCCTTGAAGTCCGCCAGGCCGAAGTTCTTCTGATAACGCAGACCGACACCAATCTGGTTGAGCCAGCGGGTGGGATCGTTGCCCGAGGAGACGCTGATGCAGGTGGGGCCAGCCTGGTTGCAGCCGACGCCGAGGCCGCTGTTCTGGAAGGAATTGCCTTCGTTCGGCGCATATTGCACCCCGAAATCGAAGCCATAGACCTGCGGTGTCAGGTAGACGATCTTGTTGTTGCCGTATTCCGCGCCCGACTGGCTCAGCCAAACGAACGGCACGCCTGATGCCCCGGCCGGTGCGGTCGCGGTGTAGCCGTCACTGCCATTCAGACCGTTGATCCCCCCGTCCCAGCACTGCGTGGTAAAGATGCAATTGTCGAATAGCCCGATGACGCCGTCAGCCTGGCCGAGTCGCAGCAGGCCTACCTGATCCGCCGCCAGGTAGGTAAACGCGCGGCGGACATAAACCGTTTGGGCGGAAGTGTTCGCGCTGGGACTGTTGGCCGCGCCGCCCGTTGTGGTGTTGGCGAATGAGCGGTCGGCGGCACCGAAATTTTCCCGTAATTCGATCGATGCGCCATAGCGCAGGCCATTCGCGGCGGTGCCGTCGAAGGCGGGGTAGAGCCGCATCAGACTGGTGACGCCGACCGGGTTGAGCTTGTAGCCGTTCGCGGTGCCGTTGGCGTTCAATCCTGTATCGACGCTGGTATAGTTGGCCAGGACTTCGGCTGATACCCGGCCGTTGAGCCTGATCACGATCGTGCCGGGCGGTGGCACGGCATCGGTGTTCGGCGGGATCATGACGCTGATCGGTCCGGCTTCCTTGCTGCCGGACGGCGTATTGGCGATACCCCAGGAATTGTTGTTGTTATTCGCCGCGGGTCCGCTGCCATACGGCGCGGCAAGCTGACCCTGGCTGGGATTAGCGCGGGTCTGAGCATAGGCCAGCGGCGACGACGCGCCTAAAAGCGCTGCGCTGGTCAGCAGTATTCTTCGCATTTCACACTCCATCTCGGTCGTGATCCATGCCTGACTGATCGACTATCCGAACAATCTGTCGGCTGGACCGCGGTCAGGAGGTAACCGGAGATGCCACTACAACAAGTAATTTGTAAGCTGTCTTGGAGGTGTCACGGTCGCTACATCATCGACGTTGGATTTATGGCCGGTCCGATGACGGCACGCTCGATCGCATTCATCGTGCGCTCTATGTCGAAATGCCGCGAAACGGTTGCGTGGGAAACCAGGCGAGGTGGCGCGGCCAAGGCTTCGCCACTTTTGTTCTGTCCGTTCCATCGCTCTCGGCGCCGCCGGGGACCGCGCCCGTCGCGGCGGGCAGGCCGCTTCGACCGGCGCCGAAGCGTTGCGCGCCACGCGCCGCTGGTATCGCGTATCCTAAAAGCGCGATACGTCGCTGTTCGTTCGCGGTGGCCGCTTCATGCGCCGAATGATGACCGCTGCGCGTCTGACGCTGCTCAGCGATCGGACCCTGGGCTGCCAACAGGTTCGCTGCACCAGCAGGTCACCCTGCCGACAGCAGGGATGATCCTACGCCGCCTTGCGGCGGAACGCGGCCAGACTTCCAGCGTGGATCAACTCGCTGGGCAACTGGTGCCCGACAATCTCTTCGGCCATGCGCCCGACCTCGATCAGCGCATCGAGATCGACGCCGGTTTCGATCCCCATCTCTTCGCACAGCAGAACCAGTTCCTCGGTGCAGATGTTGCCCGCTGCCTTTGGCTGGCCGGCGAATGGGCAACCGCCCAGCCCGCCGACAGTGGAGTCGAAGCGAGTGACACCCAACTTCAGCGCGGCATGAGCATTCGCCACCGCGAGGCCGCGTGTGTCATGCAGATGCAGCGCCAGGGTCATGTCCGGCCAGCGGTTGCTCACCTGATCGATCACCCGCTCGATCCGCGCCGGGGTTGCCCAGCCCATGGTGTCGGCCAGCGAGAACAAGGTGATCGCCGCACCGGTTTCCGCGGCGATCGCGAGCCCGTCCTCCAGTGTGCTGATGACCTCCGCGGGTGAAATGTCACCCTGATAGTTGCAGCCGAACGCCGCCATGACGCCGATCCGGGTGACGGGAACACCCTGCGACAGCTGCAGCGCGCTGTGCTTCTTCATCGCCGCGATGTTTTCCGACGGGCTGCGGTTCAGGTTCTTGCGGGTAAAGCCGGCTGATGCGGTCAGCGAGATCGACCCGTCGATGGTGAGCTTGTGCTTGAACGCCAGGGCTCGCTGTAGCCCGTTGCCGTTGAAGAACAGCCCGGTGTAATGGACGCCCGGATTGGCGGTGAAACCCTCCACCACCGCCTCGGCGTCGGCCCAGCCTGGAACCAGGCGCGTGTTGACAAAGGAACAGGCCTGGATGTGCCGCAGGCCGGTCTCGGCCAGCGCCTCGATCAGGCGGATCTTGGCGGCGGTCGGGATCGGGCCGGGCTCGATCTGAAAGCCCTCGCGCGGGCCTTCCTCGTGGATCTCGACGTGGCTTGGCAAGTCGGTCATGGCTGCGGTTCCCGGTTGAATTCCACCGCAGCCTGCATCCTTATCACCGATTTTGCCAGAGTAGCGATTTTGCCAGAGTAGCGATCTTGCCAGAGCAGGGGGCGGCCGCTCAGGCGTCGTCCAGCACCAACCGGTTGCTGGCCTCATCCCACTCGGCCAGCACGGGCTGGCCGGGATCGGCACCGATCGCGACGCCCGCTCCGGTGTTCTGCTGGAAGGCGATCAACGGTTCACCGCCGGGCAGGCGCAGGTAATAATGCACCATGAAGCCGCGATAGACCGCTTGCTCCAGTGTGGCCACCACGGCATTCGCACCGGGCGCGGCGTCGCCGCCCGCACGGACGCGCACCGCTTCCGGACGCAGCGCGACGGTGACCGTGCCACCCGGCGCGCTATCCCGCGGCAGTGTCAGCTGCAAGTCGCCCGAGCAGCGCACCCGCAGCGACCCCCCTGCCCGACCATCGACGGTGCCGCGGAAGAAGTTCGAGACACCGAGGAAGCCAGCGACGAAGCGGGTCGCGGGATACTGATAGACCTCGGTGGGGGAGCCCACCTGTTCCAGTCTTCCGTCGCGCATCACCACGATGCGGTCGGCCAAGGTCAGTGCCTCATCCTGGTCATGCGTGACCATGATCGTGGTAATGCCCAGCCGGCGTTGCAGCAGGCGAAGTTCGACCTGCATGCTCTCGCGCAGGCTTTTGTCCAGCGCGCCAAGCGGTTCATCGAGCAGCAGCATCGCCGGTTCGATCACCAGCGCTCGGGCCAGCGCGACCCGCTGCTGCTGGCCGCCGGACAGTTGCGGCGGCAATTTGTGCTGGTGGCCGCCGAGTTGCACCAGGTCCAGTGCCTCCTGCACCCGCAGACCCGCGGCGCGGCGTTTGATGCCACGCATTTCCAGCCCGAAGATGACGTTCTCGGCCACCGTCAAATGCGGGAACAGGGCATAGCTCTGGAACAGCATGCCGATGTTCCGGCGATGCACCGGAACCCGGGTTATCGAGGCCCCGTTGACGAAGATCTCGCCGCTGCTGGGCTGCACCAGCCCCGCGATCATGCGCAGACTGGTGGTCTTGCCGCAGCCGCTGGGGCCTAGCAGTGCCACCAGCTCGCCGGGCTGGATGTTGAGCGAGAGACGGTCGACCGCGAGTGCCTTGCCGTATTGTTTGGTCAAGTCCGCCAGGCGGACGGACGCGGGCTGTGTGCGCAATCCGCTCAGCTTCCGAAGACCTGATTGTATTTTTCCAGCCACGCCGGCCGGCGCGGGTTCACATACGACCAGTCGCAGGCGAACAAGTTCATTTCGTCCATCCTTGCCTCGGGGTAGGCGATATATTTCGCGATGTCGGGCTTGAAGCTTAGCCCGCTGATCGAGGGCGCGGTCAGGGTCGCCTCGGCCAGGCCCTGTTGCACCGACGGTTCCAGCATCCGGTTGATGAACGCAGCACCCAGTTCGGGTTCCGGCGCGTTCTTCACCAAGCTCAGGCAGTTGATGCCGGCGAAAGTGCCTTCCTTGGGAAACACCATGTCGATCGGCGCGCCGGCGACGGTGTACGGAGAAATGTTCTTGGAGTATTCGATGCCGCCCACGTCCGCCTGACCCTGCGGCACCATCATAATGGTCGCCGGGCTCTCGTAGATCGTCAGGATGCTCGGCTTCAGCGCCGCCATCCTGCCCCAGGCCGCGTCGGTCAGGTACTGCGCCTCTTTCAGCGGCTTGCCGGTGACCAGCATGGCGGTCGCCACTAGCATGTAGATGCTCCTAGCATGTAGATGCTCTGGGTGAACTTCGGCGTAACCATCAGGAAGCGCTTCTTGAAGCGCGCATCCCAGAGATCGCCATAGCTGGTGATGTGGGGATTGTTCTCCGGGTCGATATAGAGCCCACCGGTGGAGATCGCGAAGGCCGCGCCGTAGCCGTCGCTGAACAGGAAGCGCTTGTACACCCGTTGCAGGTTTGGTATCTTGTCGACCGGCAACGGGGCGATCAGCCCCTCCTTCTTGGCCAGGTCGATGCCGATGTCGTCCATGAACATCGCACTGCATTTGGGATTGGTGCGGGTGGCGCGCAGTGCTGCGATCTGGCTGAGCGTGACGCCTTCGGTGGTGAAGACGCGGCATTTGTAGTCCGCCTGGAACTTCGGGATGATCTGCTTTCGCACATACTCGCCCTGCTGGGCGGTATAGATCCCGACCTGGATCGATTTGCCGTCCGCCCATGCGCGCGGGGTCAGGATGGCCGGGGTGGCGAGCGCTGCTGTGGCCGCCTTGGCAAAGCCGCGGCGGCTGATCCGGATTGTCATTGCATACTCCCTACATGCCCATCGCGCGTTTCAGTCCGACCAGCCGTTCAAGTATCAGCACGACACCGATGGCCAGCCCGATCATCAGCGTCGAGATCGTCGCCACGGAAGGATCGAATACTCCGGTTGCCTTCTGGTAGATCAGCATGGGCATCGGGTTGTTCTGCGCATCCGCGAGCCACATCGAGACCGGGTAGTTGTCGAACGACACCATGAAGGCGAACAGGCAGCCGGCCGCGACGCCCGGAGCGATCTGCGGCAAGGTGACGCGCCGGAAGGTGCGCCATCGATTGGCACCCAAGGTGCGCGCGGCTTCCTCCAAGGTGACGTCGGCCAGCATCAGGCTGGCCGATACGGTGCGCACGACATAGGGCGAGGTCACCAGGATATGGGCCAGCAGCAGGTTGATCGGCACCATGCCCCACCCGAGCCGCGAGAACAGTTGCAGCAGCGCCAATCCGGTCACCAGCACCGGAAAGATCAACGGCGAGAGCAGCAACGATCTCGCCACCGCCGCGCCGGGCACCGGGAACCGGACCAGCGCGAAGGCTGCCGGCATGCCCAGCAGCAGGGCGCCGATGGTTGCCGAACCAGCCAGCCACAGGCTGTATGACAGCGCGGTCTGAAAGTCCGGATCGCCAACAACCTTGCCGTACCATGCCAGGGTAAAGCCCTTCGGCGGAAAGGCAACGAACTGGGTGTCGGAGACAGACAGCGAGATCGTCACCAGCAGCGGCGCCGCCATGAACACCATGGTTGCCGCGGCGACCATGTACAGCAGCGCGGACGCGGCGACCGGCCGGCCGTTCACGTTGCCATGCCGGTGCGCCGGTGCCGCCGCTCGAGGATCCAGGTGGAAGCGAGGTTGATCGCCAACACCGTAACGACCAGCACGAGGGCCACGGTGGCACCAAACGGCCAGTCGTAGACCGCGGTAATCTGCTGCTCGATGAGGTTGCCCAGCATTTGGGCACCGGTGCCGCCAAGGATGGCAGGCGTGACGTAGGAGCTCGCGGTCAGCGAGAAAACCAGGGTAAACCCGACCGCGAGCCCCGGCAGACTAAGCGGCAGGCTGACCCGCCAGAACACCCGCCAGGACGGCGCGCCCAGGGTGCGTGCGGCGTCCTCGACCTGCGGGCTGATCTTCGCCAGGGCGGATGCCAGAGGCAGCACCATCATCGGGAAAAACACATGCAGGGAGCCGATGATGACAGCGGTCTCGGTGTAGAGCAGGCGGATCGGATGGTGGATGAGGCCGAGCGACATGAGCACCCAGTTGAGGACGCCGGTGCGGCCGTTGGCGAGAATAAGCTGCCAGCCATAGGTGCGGACGACCACGCTGACGATCAGCGGCGCGATCGTGATGATCGTGATGACGCGCATCACCAACGCATTGCCGCGCACCATGACCAGCGCCACCGGATAGCCCAACACGGCGGCCAGCGTGGCGGTGATCGCCGCCATCCGCAGCGTGGCGAGAAGCACATGGGTGTAGAGGCTTGTGCCGAAAAAATGCTGCAGATGCGACAGCGTGAAAGGCAGCGTGACCATGCCGTCGGCACGCTGCGTCAGGACGCTGTAGGCGAACAAGGTCAACGCCGGGACCAGGAAGAACGCCAGCAGGAAGCCGATCGCGGGCAGCAGCAGCAGCAGACCGGCGGCCTGCGCGCGAGACGGCAAGGGTGGCCTAGTCCAGGCACGGCCGGCGCGGGACACGGATGAAAATTCCGTCGCGGTAACCGTCATCGTTCGGCGATACTCCGGACAGGCTGGACGGGACGTGGTTCTGGTCAAGCAATCCACATGCCACGCATGCGTCCCGACTGATGTATCATCATCTGTCTATACACCGAGGTGCAGCGCTTGCCGGCTAGCCGGCAGCGGCTCGGCCGGCCAACCTCGGAGGAAGTCGATGGTGAGGTCGACGGTGACCGCCGCCCCGTCCCGCCGGGCTGCCAGGATTAGCGCGTAGCTGCCGAGATCGGCCAGCGCGAACGGGACGGGGCCCGCGACACCGCCGCACGGGCGGGTTACAGCCGCGCCTTGCCGCACCGCCCTCCGTTCCGGGCTTGCTTCGATCACGGCAATGTTGAACAGTGCTACCAGGGGCAACCCATGTTCGATATGCTTGCAGATGTGGTCCAAGGTCCACATCCGATCCTGGTCGTCCAGCTTTGCCATCCTGTCACGTGATGCAGCCGATGGCCTCACGCTATACGGAAGGGCGCGACCTTCAGCGTGGAGAGTGTTGCCAATGCCGTTCAAGGTTCAGGTCGGCCCGCCGCAGATCGCCATACACCAAGCCATGACGGTCCAGGTGACGGAGCCAAATGGACAGATCGACTGGCCGGGCGACAAGGGGCTTTATTTCTTCGACACCCGGCTGATCAGTGCCTGGTCGGTCTACGCCAACGGGATGCAGTGGGACCTGCTGAACGGCGGGGCGGTGAACTTCGATGCCGCGCGCATATTCCTCACCAACCAGGCCTTCCTGACCGAGGACGGCCCGGTTCCCGCGAAGACCCTGGCGTTCCGCATCTCGCGCGTGTTGGACCAGGGCCTGCACGAGGACCTGGATATCACCAACCATGGCCAGAGGCCGGTCCGCTTCAACCTGGAAATCGCCATCCGCTCGGACTTCGCCGACGTGTTCGACCTCAAGGCCAAGCGCGACATCCGCCGCGGCCACATCAACACTGATTGGGCCGAACCGCGGCAGACCCTGCGCACGACCTATCGGAATGCCGACTTCTCCCGCTCGGTCGCGGTTTCGGTGGGCATGAGCGACTCGCGGGCGGTGTTCGCCAACGGCCGGCTGAGCTTCGAGGTCAAGCTGCCGCCGGGCGGTTCCTGGCATTGCTGCCTGATGTACGAATTCGCCGACGGCGACAAACGGTATCATGCACCGAACGACTGCGCGGTCCATGCCGAGTCGTCCCCCAAGGCTCAGGCGCATCGGGACTGGCGGGAAACTGTGCTGAAATTGCGTACAAGCAACGAAGAGTTCTACCGGTTCTATCATCAGGCGATCGACGACATGGCCGCACTTCGGTTGCCGATCGCCGGCACCGACCACATGGAGTTCCTGCCGGCCGCCGGTCTGCCATGGTTCATGGCGCCGTTCGGCCGCGACAGCCTGATCGTGTCGTTGCAGAACATCCTGGTCTATCCTGAATTCGCCCGGGGTTCACTGGAAGTCCTGGGTCGCTGGCAGTCCACGGTGCGGGACGATTATCGTGACGCCGAACCGGGCAAGATCATGCACGAACTTCGTTACGGCGAACTCGCGCATTTCAAGTTGATCCCGCATACGCCGTACTACGGCACCGCCGATGCCACGCCGCTTTACCTGGTCACCCTGCATGCGGCCTGGCGCGCGACCGGCGACCACGCGCTGCTGGAGAAACACCTGCCGAACGCCGAAGCCGCGCTGGACTGGATCGACAACTACGGCGATCGCGATGGCGACATGCTGCAGGAATACCAGACCCGCTCCCCGGTTGGTTATGAAAACATGGCGTGGAAGGACGCCGGCGATTCGATGGTCTACTCGGATGGATCGCCGGTGAAGGGTCCCAAGGCCCTTTGTGAATTGCAAGGCTATGTCTACGACGCCTGGCTGCGCATGGCCGAGGTGTTCGACGCGCTCGGCAAACCCGACAGGGCGAGCACGTTGCGCGACAAGGCCGCCGCGCTGTTCGACAAGTTCAACGAAACATTCTGGGACGAGGACAGCGGCTTCTACGCCTACATGCTTGATGGCGAGAAGCGGCGGGTGATGACGGTGGCATCCAACCCGGGCCACCTGTTGTGGTCAGGCATTGTCCCGCCAGACCGAGCGGCCCGCGTCGTTGCCCGGCTGATGGCGCCGGATATGAACTCCGGCTGGGGCATCCGGACGCTGTCCGACCAGCATCCTGCCTTCAACCCGTATTCTTACCAGAACGGATCGGTCTGGCCGCATGACAACAGCCTGATCGCGCTTGGTTTCAAACGTTACGGCTACGGCACCGAGGTGGGGCACATCGCGCGCGACATCAGCGAGGCCGCCAGCCACTTTCTGTTGAGTCAGTTGCCGGAGCTTTATGCCGGCGTGCAACGCAGCGGCGTCAGCTTTCCGGTGCAGTATCTGGGCGCCAACGTGCCGCAGGCATGGGCCGCCGGATCTTGCTTCGCGTTGCTGCAAGCGATGCTGGGCATCCAGCCGGATGCGCCGAACGGCAAGCTGTATGTCGATCCCGAGCTGCCCGCCTGGCTGCCGGACGTGACGCTGATCGATTTGCGGCTTGGGCGCCGGCATCTGGATATCCGCTTCCGACGCGACGGCGAGAAGACCGTGTGGGAGGTGCTGCGCGGGGATCCCAAGGTCGTCCACCACCGTGGATCCGTCGAGGCGGGCGAAGCGCTGGGCAGCACCTGAAGGCGCTGCCTGTGGGACGCTACCCCAATGGGACGCAACCCCAAATGGGACGCTGCCAAAGCCGCCGGACGCCGCGATTGTCGACGTGATGCGCGTTTGACACCAGGATCATGTGAGCAGGCATGGCTTGCGCCATCAGCATCAGATCGAAGGGAGGAAGAAATCTCATGAAAATCACCAGCTACGAAGCGACCACCTTGCGCATCCCGGAAGAAGATCCACTGGCCAACATGCCGGAGGAAGCCGGGCGCACGCGCCCTGTCGTCATCCTGCGCCTGCGCACCGACAGCGGCATTGAAGGCATCGGACTGACCTTCTACGGCGGCAGGATGACCGGCAGCCTGCGCGTCGCGGTCGAGGAACTCGCCGAACTGACGGTCGGTGAGGACCCGCTGCGGATCGAGAAAATCATCGCCAGGCTGCGCGCCGGCACCGGCGATTCCTGTGGGCCTGGCGGCATCTTCACGCTGGCGCTGTCGGCGATCGACATCGCGCTGTGGGATATCAAGGGCAAGGCACTGGATCAGCCGCTGTGGAAGCTGCTGGGCGGCCATCGAGATCGGGTCGCCACCTATGCCTCGGGCTCCCTGCGGCGTGGCCTGAGCCACGACCAGGCGCAACGCGCCGCGCAGATCCTGGTGCAGAAGGGCTTTATCGAAATGAAGACCCAGATGGCGCTGCCCGGCTATCCGGCACCGGCCGAGGAAGTCCGCCGCGTGCGCGTGATCCGCGAGGCGATCGGGCCTGACATCAAGCTGATGTGCGACATCAATCAGCGCTGGCGGCCGGAACAGGCGATCGATATCGGCAGCCGGGTGGAGGATGTCGGGCTGTTCTGGCTGGAGGACGTGACCGCCGCGGACGATTACGCCGGTCTGGCTCGGGTGACCGCCGCGCTGAAAACCCCGGTCGCCGGGGGTGAGTATGTCTGGGGCATCGTGCCGTTCCGGCACATGATCGAGGCGCGGTCGGTGGATATCGTCATGATCGACATCTGCCGCGTCGGCGGCGTGTCGCAATGGATGAAGGTGGCCGGCATGGCGGAGGCATTCAATCTGCCGGTCGTCAGCCACGTGATGCCGGAGATGCTGGTGCATCTGGTGGCGGCCTGCCCGAACGGCCTGACGGTCGAATACATGCCGTGGATGTTGGCGCTGTACGAAGAGACCCCGGCGATCGAGCATGGGCAACTGGTGCTGCCGAGCGGCCCGGGCCTGGGGCTGAAATTCAACGAGAAGGCGGTAGCGGCGTTTCGCGCGGCGTGATCGCAGGGTCAGCTTCCGCCAGTTGGCTTCCGCCAATCAGCTTCGGCCGTCCGCGTCCGGCCAGGACCCGCCGCATTCGGCGATCCCGGTAGCTGGCGCTGAACCGACAGGTCGGGATGGCCGCGGAGAAGCCGGATCGCCTCAGGTTGAAGCGATCCGGCTCGTTCAACCCGGGTCGGCGGTCAGCCCGGCGGCGGCCAATCCGGCCAGCACGGCGGCCTCGTCGTTGTCCGACACATCGCCACTGGCCCCGACCGCGCCGATGATGCTGTTGTCGTCGCCGCGGATCAGCACGCCGCCGGGAACCGGGATCAGCGACCCGCCGACGGCCTGGGTGACGGCGGCGATGAACTGCGGCCGCGCCTCGGCCTGCTTGCCCAGGGCGCGCGAACCCACCCCCATCGACAGCGCGCCGTGTGCCTTGCCGATGGCGATATCGGCCCGCCGTAGCGCGGTGCCGTCCTCGGCCGCATAGGCCTTCGGCACGCCGCGCGTATCGAGCACGACCACGGCCATCGGCGCCAGCGACTTCTCCCGCGCATGGGCCAGCGCGGCAGCGATGATCTTCTGGGCCTTGGCCAGCGTCAGTTGCGTCATGCCCTGTTTCCCCATCCGTGAACGGCTACAGGAATACCCCATCCGGATCGCCGTTGAACATCGCCCGGCCGACCGCCTCGAAATGTGACTCGCGGGACTGGATCTGCTGCGACAGGGTGTGGATGTCGCGGAAGCGGCGTTCCAGCGATGTGCCGCGGAAGATCGCCGAGGTGCCGGCGGCCTTGTAGACCCCGTCGGCGACCGCCACCGCCGTGGTGATCGCATGGGCGCAGCCAAGCCGCACGCGGATCCGGGCGTTCAGGTCGATCGCGGCGATGTCGTCGGCGGCGGCCCAGACCGCTTTCAGGATCTCCACCAGCCAGCAGCGCGCGGCGCCAATATCAGCCTCGCGCCTGGCGATATCGGCCTGCACCACCGGGCTGTCGGCGAGGCGCTGCAGGCCGCGCGGGGTCTTCTCGGTCGCCAAGGCGATGAAATCGTCCAGCATGGCGCGGGCGATGCCGAAGGCGACCCCGGCGACGCCGACCGCGTACAGGCCCTGCATGGTGAACGCATACAACGGACCGGTATCACGGCGCAGCGCCGGATCCTCCCGCGTGCCGCTATACGCCTCGGGGACGAACAGGTCGGTGACCCGATAGCCCTCGGACGCGGTGCCGCGCATGCCGATGGTGTTCCAGTCGTGGATCGGTTCCGCGCGCGCCTTGGGAAACAGCAGGGTGCGAACGGTCGGCCGGCCGAAACGGTTCAGGCGCAACGACCCGTCCGGGTCGGTGACCTGGCAGTGCGCGCCCATCCAGGTCGCCTGACGGCTGCCGCTGGCGAAATGCCATTCGCCGCTGACCCGGTATCCGCCGGGTTCGGCCCGCGCCTTGTGCTGGTTGGGCGGCCCCCACGAAACCCACGATCGCGGATCGCCGAAGATCGCCTGTGCCGTTTGCAACGGAATGAACGACGCGATCAGGGCAGCGCTGTTGGCGACAAAGAGGTTCCAGCCGACCGAACCATCGTAGCGGCTCAACGCCTCGATCGCGTGCAGATAGGTCCACGGATCGCACTGATCGCCGCCCGCCGAACGCGGCAGCAGCATGCGGGCCAGCCGGGCATCATGGATATGACCGAGCAGCGGTTCGGGAATGGTCTGGCTGCGCTCGATCTCATCCGCGGCGGCGGCGATCTCAGGCCCCAGGTCGTGTGCGAGGGCGACTGGATCGAGGCCGATGGTGCCGGGTCTGAACTGGTCCATGGGACACTCCCTGCGTCTTGATCGGCCAATTAGCGGACGGCCGAAGTGGAGTTGTCAATGCGCGCGGGCGCGGGGTGTGCCGGAGGACACGGTTGATGGGTGACGGATCACCCAGTCATGGTTCATTATGGTTCATTGAACGGAACAGCAGGTTCCGCTACCACTTGTTGATATGCGCCCACTGCCGATCCTAAGTGCCGTTCTAATGACCGCGGCGACACCCGTGTTCGCACAGGTGACGGTTGATCTGCATGCGCTCCAGGCATTACCGGCCAATCCGGCCGCCAGCCGGCCCGCGCACGCGGCCCCCTCGGTCGCGTCACATCGCTCGGCGCATGGCCAACGCAACCTCGTGGCGGTCCCGCCTGCGCCCCCGGCGGGGGGGCCTGCCGTCGCCAGCCGCGAACCGCCGCCCGCCACCTCGCCATCCGCCACCTCGCCATCCGCCAGCCCGCCTTCCGCCGCCGCACCCCCCGCCGTCCCGCCCGCGCTGCCGGACCAAATCCCGGCCACGGCGAGCATCGCGCCGATCGCGCCGCCGCCTCCGGCTGCCGGGTCGCAGCCGCCAGCCCCGCCGCCGGTGTCCGCCACCGCCGCGACGGCGGCCGCGCCGACCACCTCTGGCCTGCGCCTGACCTTCGCACCCGGACAGTCCGACCTCAGCCCCGAGAGCAGCACGTCGATCAAGCAGCTGACGCAGGCGGCGCCGCAGAGCGATGAAACGACCTTCAATGTCCTGGCCTATGCGCCCGGCAAGGCGGACGACCCATCGACCGCGCGGCGCATCTCGCTGTCACGGGCGATGGCGGTACGCAGCGCCCTGGTGGCCGACGGCGTGCCGTCCGCCCGGATCTTCGTGCGCGCGCTGGGCGCGCAGTACGGTGACGGACCGCCCGACCGCGTCGACCTCAGCGTGATGGGGGCGAACGCCCCGGCCAACACGGCGACCGCCCGATGACCCGCCCGTCCGGCTATCTGATCCGCATGCTGATCTTCCTGGTGGCGGTCGGTATCGCTGCCGGTCTGCTGTCGCCGGTGCTGATCACCGCGTTCAACAACAATCCCGTGCTGAACAGCCTGATCCTGCTGATCTTGCTGCTGGGGATCGTCTGGAACCTCAATCAGGTGCTGCGGCTGCGGCCCGAGGTGACCTGGCTGGAGACCTACCAGACCTCCCGCAGCCGGCTGGCCGCGCTGCCGTCGCCAAAGCTGCTGGCACCGATGGCCAGCATGCTGTCGATGCGGGAAGGGCGCGGCCAGAACGAGGCGCGCCATTTCACCTTGTCCACGACCGCCATGCGCAGCCTGCTGGATGGACTTTCCTCACGCCTGGACGAAAGCCGCGAACTGTCGCGCTACATGACCGGCCTGCTGATCTTCCTGGGCCTGCTGGGGACGTTCTGGGGCCTGCTTAAGACGGTCACCTCGGTCTCCGATGTCATCGGCAGCATGACGCTAGGCAACGGCGACATGAACCTGATGTTCGACCAGTTGAAGACCGGCCTCGCCCGACCGCTCGCTGGCATGGGGACCGCCTTTTCGGCCAGCATGTATGGGCTGGCCGGGGCGCTGGTGCTGGGTTTCCTGGACTTGACGGCGGGCCAGGCGCAGAACCGCTTCTTCAACGAGCTTGAGGAATGGCTAGCTGGGCTGACCCGCCTGTCATCCGGTGCGCTTTCGGAAGGCGAGGGATCCGTTCCGGTCTATGTTCAGGCGCTGCTGGAGCAGACCGCCGAGAACATGGAAGGCCTGCAAAACGTGCTGACCCGTGATGAGGAAAGCCGCTCCCAGGCCAACCTGGCGGTCATCACCTTGAACGAACGGCTGGGGACATTGGCCGACACGATGCGGGCCAACCAGCATCTGATGCTGCGGATCGCCGAAAGTCAGGCCTCGCTCGGGCCGGCGCTGCAGCGCCTGGGCCAACTGCAGGGCGGCGACGAGGTCAGCCGCAACCATCTGCGGAATATCGAGGTCTATATCCAGCGAATGCTGCAGGAAAGCGAACAGGGCCGCTCCCGCGCGACCGCCGAGTTGCGCAACGATCTGCGGCTGTTGACCCGCACCGTCGCGGCGCTGGCCGAACCGCCGCGGTAGCCGATCATGGCATCGCGCATCCGTCGGCACGGCGGCAACGGACTGGATGCATGGCCGGGTTACGTGGATGCGCTGTCCACGCTGCTGATGGTCATCATCTTCGTCCTGCTGGTCTTCGTGCTGGCACAGGCGTTCCTGACGGTGTCCTTGTCGGGCCGAAGCCACGAGCTGGACAAGGCGAACCAGCAGCTTTCCGCCCTCGCCGACGCATTGTCGTTAGAGCGTGGCAAATCGGCGAACCTGCAACTTTCCGTGTCTCAGCTTGGCCAGGAGTTGGCATCACAAACCGCCGATCGCCAGCGATTGGCCTCGCAGCTGGCGGACGCGAAGACGGCGATCCAGACGGCGACCGCCGCCAGTGCTCAGCTGCGGTCGCAACTGACCCAGAGCTCGGGCCAGGCCAGTGCGGCGCAGACCCAACTGGCGGACGCCAAGAGCCAGCTTGCCGAAATGCAGAAGCAGATCGCCCAGCTCGACCGTAACGTCGCGGTCGACAAGGATACGTTGCAGGCGAAATTGACGGACCTGGCGACTCTGGCCAATCAGTCGCGCGCCCTGGCGGCGCTGCGCGATGAGCTGGAGAAGAAGGCGCAGGACGCCGCGGCGCGGGCGATGACCGAGCAGCAGCGGCGCGAAGCGGTGGAGGCCCAGCTTAGCGACGAACACAAGCTGGGCAACAGCGCGCGGGCGCAGATCGCGTTGCTGAACCAGCAGATCGACCAGCTGAAGAGCCAGCTTTCCTCGATCGCCGCCAGCCTGGAATTGTCGCAGCAAAACAGCAAGAACAAGGACGTGCAGATCGCCAACCTGGGCCAGAAGCTCAACGTGGCCCTGGCGGCGAAAGTCGAGGAATTGCAGCAATACCGCAGCGAGTTCTTCGGCAAGTTGCGCGCGCTGCTGGCCAATCGAGCGGGCATCAACATTGTCGGTGACCGCTTCGTGTTCCAGAGCGAGGTGCTGTTCCCGGTCGGCAGTGCCGACCTGACGCAAGCCGGCGTGGCGGAGATGACGACCCTGGCGGTGACGATCAAGGACATTGCGTCCGAGATCCCGCCCGACCTGCACTGGATCCTGCGGGTCGACGGACATACTGATCCGCAGCCGGTGAAAAGCGGTCAGTTCACCTCGAACTGGGAATTGTCGGCGGCGCGCGCGATAACCGTGGTGAAGCTGTTGATCGCCGATGGTGTGCCGGCTGATCACCTCGCCGCGACCGCATTTGGTGACAACCAGCCGTTCGTGCAGGGAAACACGCCGGGTGACTACGCCAAGGACCGGCGGATCGAGCTGCGTCTGACCGACGGATAAAAAACCAGCCGATCGAACGCGATAATCCAGGGCTGGATCAACCTTGGACGTCGGTCGCCCGCTCAAACACCCATCTGACTGCTACAAGCTGAACCGATCAGCTGCTGGAAAAGCAGAAGGCCCCGGACATGCGCCCGAGGCCTTCACATTGCTTATGACTGTCCGTTGCCGGACCGGAGTCGTTAAGCCGACGTCTTCGCGCCGGCGATCCAGGTCACGGCAAGGGTTGTCACCGAACAATGAGACACAGGATCACCTCCTTTCAGTTGTTGCTACGACCCGTATAGTCTGCTCCCGATCAGTGTCGTCTGGCAAGCAGATCAGCAGGAGGAAAGCATGATCCACGGCATCCACCGCTACCCGCCGATGGAACGGGTCATCTACGGCATCCCACTGGCCGAAGCGCTGTCCGACGAGATCAAGCGCCTTGATGTCCGCGCGGTCTATGTCATGGCCAGCGGCACGCTCAACCGGGCGACCGACGTGATCGAAGCGGTCCGCCGCGTGCTGGGCAACCGCCTGGCCGGTGTATGCGCGAAGATCGGCTCCCACACACCGCGGACCGATGTGGTGGTGGCGGCGAACGCGGCACGGACCGCCAAGGCTGACCTGATCCTGACGGTCGGCGGCGGGTCGGTGACCGACGCCGCCAAGATGGTCGGACTGTGCCTGGGCAACGACGTGACAGAGCCCGGACAGCTTGATCGTTTTCGCGCGACGGTGACCGCGGCGGGCAAGACCGAACGGCCGGTGGTGCAAGCGCCCAGCATACGCTCGGTCGATGTGCCGACCACGCTGTCAGCCGGCGAGTTCACCGCGATGGCCGGCTGCACCGACACCGCACGACATGTGAAGGAAAGCTTCGCCCACCCGCTGATGATGCCGCAGTCGGTGATCCTCGATCCCGCGGTGACGATCCATACGCCGGAATGGCTGTTTCTCTCCACCGGCATTCGCGCGGTCGATCACGCGGTGGAAGACATCTGCTCGATCAACCCGACGCCATTCTCGGACGGGATGTCGTTGCAGGCGCTGCGCCTGCTCGCCGCGGGCCTGCCGGCGGTGAAGGCCAACGCCGATGATCTGGCGGCCCGGTTGAACTGCCAGCTTGGCGCCTGGATGTCGATCATGGGCTCGCAGAACGGGGTAGCCAAAGGCGCCAGCCACGGCATCGGTCATGTGCTGGGCGGCACGGCGCAGGTGCCGCACGGCTACACCTCGTGCATCATGCTGCCGCATGTCTTGCGCTTCAACGAGCCGGTGAATGCCGAACGGCAGAAATGGGTCAGCGCGGCGCTGGGGCGGGACAACGACAGCGCCGGCGACGCGGTCGCTGCCCTGATCGCGAGCCTGGCGCTGCCGGCGACGCTGCGTGACGCCGGGGTGAAGCCGGAGCAGCTGGATGCGATCGCCGCGGGATCGATGCATGATCGCTGGGTGCACACCAATCCCCGCAAGATCGACGGACCATCGGCGGTGCGCGCACTGCTGGACGCTGCCTGGTAAAAGTCCGTAGCATCGCCAGACATGCAGCCACGATAAGGCATGTTAGCCGGGAGCATTTCAAATGACCTACCTCGCCGCCAATTCGGTGCAGGCGCGCGATATCGCCAGCATCGTCCACCCGCAAACCAACCTCGTGCGCCATATCGAGCAGGGCCCGATGGTGATCGGGTCCGGTGACGGTTGTTACGTGTACGACGACAACGGCACGCGGTACCTTGATACCGCCGCCGGCCTGTGGTGCGCCTCGCTCGGTTACGCTTCCGAACGGCTGGCCAAGGTCGCCTATGAGCAGATGCGCAAGCTGGGCTACTACCACCTGTATCGCGGCACGACGCATGAGGTCGGGGTGGATCTGGCCGAGAAGCTGCTGTCGATCGCGCCCGTGCCGATGAGCAAAGTGCTGTTCCAATGCTCCGGCTCGGAAGCCAACGACACCGCGCTGAAGCTGGTGTGGTACTATCACCATGCGATCGGCAAGCCGGAGAAGCGGAAGATCATCGGCCGGCGGATGGCCTATCACGGCAGCACGTCAGCCTCGATCAGCGCATCCGGCAAGCCGGACATGCATGCCGATTTCGGGTTGCCCTTCCCCGGGTTCCTGCACACCGAGTATCCGCACTACTACCGCCATCATATCGATGGCGAATCCGAAGAACAGTTCGCCACCCGCATGGCTGACGCGCTGGAGCAGTTGATCCTGCGCGAAGGTCCGGAAACCTGCGCAGCCTTCATCGCCGAACCGGTGATGGGCGCCGGCGGCGGACTGACACCGCCCCGCACCTACTGGGAGAAGATCCAGGCGGTTGTTCGTAAATACGACATGCTGTTCATCGCCGACGAGGTGATCTGCGGGTTTGGTCGAACCGGCAATATGTGGGGCAGCCAGACCTATGACCTGCAGCCCGACATGATCTCCTGCGCCAAGGCATTGTCGGCGGGGATGCAACCGATCTCGGCCCTGCTGGTGAACCAGCGAGTGTTCGAGGCGATGCTGGATGAAAGCCGCAAGCTGGGGAACTTCGCGCACGGCTTCACCTATGCCGGCCATCCGGTGACGACCGCGGTGGCGCTGGAGACGTTGCGGATCTACGACGACATGGACATGCTGGGCCATGTCGGAAGGGTCGGGCCTTACCTGCAGCAAAGCCTTGGTGCGCTGATCGATCACCCGCTGGTTGGCGAGGTTCGGGGTGTCGGTCTGCTGACCGGCATCGAAATGGTCGCCGACAAGTCGACCCGCGCCCAGTTCGATCCATCGCGGCAAGTCGGATCGATAGTTGACAGACATGCCCGCGAGCACGGGTTGATCACCCGCTTCGTCGGCGACCGGATCGCGTTCTCGCCGCCGCTGATCATCACCAAGGCGGAAATCGACGAGGCGGTGACGCGGATCACCCGGGCGATGGACGATGCCTACGCGGAAATCGAGGCGCGATAGTCATTTTCTGCCATGCCGGCGATGCCCTGCGCCGCGGCCGGGGCGCGTTGACAGTAAGCGGTCAGCGCGCTTCAGCTCATTGCTTTCAAAAGAAACTTTATCAGCCAGACTTTTGCGGTCAGGTTGATGTTGCTCTACTGCTCGGCGACGAACAACTGATGGGTGGTGAAGGAGATCCACATCCGGCGGTTGGTCAGCCAGTCCGCACCCAGCAGCATATCCACGATTGGCGACAGGTGAACCGGGGCAACCCAAAGCACGGGCGATGTCACTGTATCGCCGCCGACCTGCAGGCTGCGGAACCTGTGGCGGTGCATCGTCACGGTGTGGACGCCCAGCCCGCTGACACGGTCGGCGGGATCGCTATCCAGGCTGGCCGGCTGCAGCCCGAGCCGAAACAGGCCGGGGGCGGCTACCAGACTGGTGCTGGATCCGGTATCCAGCACCGCGCGTAACGGAACGGCGTCAAGCAGCACCGGTATGACCAGCGCGTTCGCATCGAGAAATGTTGCCGGTATAGCCCTGTAGTGGACTGCCCAGGGCAGGAAACGTCCCGAACAGCCATGCGGCTGGTACAGCGTCAGGCGGCGATCCGGGACATCCAGGTCCAGGTCGAACAGTGACAGAAAGTCGCGTCCGAGCAGGCCGTCGATCGCCAGGTCCGCGACCCGGGTGCGGGGCAAAACCCCCACCGTCAGGCTGGTATCGCGGTTCAGCGTCCGGCGCACCAGCGGCACGCCGCCCAAGGTCAGGCTGCGCGGGTCGGCGTTGGGGCGCCGGGCGATGCCGCCCAGCCCTCGCATTGTCGTTCCGACCCATTCGTCGCGGGCCAGCCCGAGACGCTGGACGGCGCTGTCGGTGACCACCGAGCGCTGGGCGCCGGTGTCGAGGACGAAGCGCGCGGCAAGGCCGTTGACCGCCACCGGCACGGTGATCGTATCGTCGGTGACGTTCAACGAGACGCTCGCCCGGTTGTCCACGACGCAGGCGGCGCCGGCGCCCGTCGGTGACAGGACGGACAGCGACAGCAGCAATCTGCCCAGTTTTCCGATCATGCCGATCCCTTCCTGATCATCCGATCTGTACGACGACCGCCCGCGGACGGCCAGGCTTTGGCGGAATTGTCCAACCGGCGCTGTGCCGCTATCCATCGCCGCATGTCCGAAACGCGACGCGATCCAGCGGTGATCGACCTCTTTACCGGCTTTTTTGTCGTCGGTGTCTGCGGCTTCGGCGGCGTCCTGCCCTGGGCTCGGCGGATGATCGTCGACCAGCGCCAATGGCTGACGCAAGCCGAATTCAACGAGATGCTCGCGCTCTGCCAGTTTCTACCGGGCGGCAACATCATGAACCTCACCATCGCCCTGGGATCCCGGTTTCACGGCGTCGCGGGCGCGGCGGCGTGCTTTCTGGGCCTGATGATCGCGCCGGTTGGGATCGTGATCGGCCTGGGCGCGATCTACGACCAGTACGGGGATCTCGCACCCGTGCGCCACGCCTTCGTCGCACTGTCCGCCGCCGCCGCGGCCTATTTGCTGGCAACCGCCTGGAGGATCGCGTTGCCGCTGCGGCGCCGCAAGCTGGCGATCGCCATAGCGGTCTGCACCTTCGTGGTCATCGCGGTGCTGCGGCTGCCGTTGCTGGCGGCGATGCCGGCGTTGGCGATCGGGTCCACGCTGCTGCTGCGGTGGTTCCGGGCATGAGCACGCTGGCCGACCTGGCGACGGTTTACGGGCAATTGTCGCTGCTGGCCTTCGGCGGCGCCAACGCGGTGCTGCCAGAGATGCAGCGCCAGGTGGTCGATGTGCATCATTGGATGAGCGCGCCGGCGTTCGCCGCGCTGTTCGCCCTGGCGCAGGCGGCGCCGGGACCGAACATGATGGTTGTCAGTCTGATCGGTTGGCGGGTGGCCGGCTTTTGGGGCGCACTGGTCACCACGGGGGCGGTCGCGGCACCCTCCTCGTTGCTGACCTTGCTGGTCAGCGGAGTGTGGTACCGGTTCAAGGATGCCGATTGGCGGAAGGCGTTGCAGGCCGGACTGCAACCGGTGACCGCCGGGCTCATCATGGCCAGCGCGGCGCTGCTGATCCGCGGCACCAGCGTCGATTGGAAGGCGACGGCTGTCACCGCGGTAACCGCTGGGCTTTTCATCTTCAGCAAGCTGCACCCGATGCTGATCCTGGCCGCCGCCGCGGCTGCCGGAGCGATCGGACTGGTCGGTTGAATTGACTTGCATCAGAACGATACAATCAGACATCTAATATCCGTGATGGATCAAAGCCGTTAGTTGAGGCAAGTCCGGATGGTCCGTTCGATGAACCCTGCCACGTGATGAAAGGTCACAAGGATACGAATTGCCGCCAGTCTAGTTAATATTGTTAACTTTTATAGTGGATTCCTTGGAAGAAGATTTCAATTTACATACCGTCGCGTTGTGCTATGAAGTCACCATGCGTTGCGATTTAAGCTCAATCATCTAACACTCGGTTTCGTGAATACTGTTTTCTTCGCCGTTACGTTATCTAGCGCACAAGATCTTTGCTTTCCAGAAAGGACAAGCTGTGGCGGTACATACCCTGAACAATGGTAATTCAGCATACGTAACTTCCGGCCAGTGGAACGGCGACAGCCTGGTGTTCGCCGGGACCAGCAGCGCACCCTACCAGATGCCGACCGTCTCCTTTTCCGGTCCCGATTCATTAACCAACATCAGCGATGTCGGCACAGCGACCGCAACCGCCTATGGAACGATCAACCTGACCCCGGGTGGCGCACTCACCACCGGCGGACTGACCTTGCGAGATGGCGTGCTGTCGATCAATGAACGTCCGGGCACCGGCGTTACCTTCAACGGCACCAGCCAGATCGGCAATGCCAGCGCGCTGACGGCGACCGGCTATGCCGGGATGGGGAAGTATACCGTTAACGGCACGATGAACATAGACGGCACCTCGACGGTCAGCATGGATTCGGTCGCGGTCTCGGGAACAGGAACCTTCCATCTCACCGGCAACAGCGCTTTGTTGCGGGTCAGCAGCGTCACCGCCGGTGAGACCGTGGTGCTGGACGGCGGCATGCTCAGCATCGCCAACGGAATGCAATTTCTCGGCACCATCACCAACTCCGCTCCGACCGCCTCACGGATCGGATCACTCGCATCTGTTGACGTCTATAACGCGATCGGGGCAGCCAGCGGGACGTTCAGTCAGGGCACCGGCATGCTGAACCTCTACACCGCTCAGGGCGGCGAGGTCGCAAGCCTGAAGTTCGCCGGCACCGGCAAGCTGTACGCGGCACCAACGACCGGGCTGGCGACGAACTACATGGCGATCTCGTCCCATCCATCCGCCGGGATGCTGCCGATCACCTATACGTCCTGACGGGATAGCAGCCACGCGCGGCGACGGCCGCGGTTGCACCAACCCGAATTCACCCGGGGTTTTCGCGTCGAAAACCCCGGGTGAAACGTCCTTCCGGATGGCTACTCCGCGACCGCCCGCCGGTAGAGATGCCACGTCGCATGGCCCAGCACCGGCAGGACGAAGATCAGGCCCAGCAGCAGCGGGATTGATCCGATGGCAAGGCTTGCCGCGATGATCATTCCCCAGGTCGCCATCGTCAGCGGGTTGTGTGCGACAACCTTGGCCGACGTGCGGATCGCCGTTTCCAACGAAACCTTCCTGTCGAGCAACAGGGGGAACGAGACCGCGCTGATCGTCAGCGCCACCGCCGCGAACACGAACCCTGTGCCGATGCCGACCAGCGCCATTGTCGCCCCCGCACGCGTGTGAAAAATGTCGTGCGCGAAGCGGGTCAGCGATGCCGGCGGCTGCGGTCCCAGGGTCAGATCATAGATCGCGTTCGACAGCACCAGCCAGAACACGAACATCACGATCAGCGTCACGCCAAGCAGCATGATCCCGCTGATCGACGGCGAGCGAAATACGCCAAGCGCATCGGACAAGCCGGCGCTCTCACCGCGTTCTCGCCGGCGGCTCATTTCGTTCAGACCCACAGCCGCCAGCGGGCCGACCAGGGCAAAGCCCGAAGCGAGCGGAAACACCAGCGGCAACAGCTCGTAGCCGGAGGCTATTCGGGCCATCAGCAAGCCGAAAGCCGGGTAGATCAGACAGAGGAAAACAACATCGGTGCGCGAAGCGGCGAAGTCCCGCATGCCGCACGCCAGCGCCGATCGCAGATCGGACAGGTCGATCCGCCGCACGCTGGGGGCTACGGACCGGCGTTCCACCGATCCGTCATCGTGAACCGTGGTCATCGAATGATACGCCTGGGTCAGCGCCGCTGCGCCCCAGCCGGGTGGGGTTTTGATCATGGTGGCCATTCCTCCGAATTTTCATTCGCGAGGTCGCGGGGCCCGTCACGCGCTGTTGTCCGATTGCCTGACGAACAAAGTCGCGGCCATCGCGTGCGGCATGATGGGCATACTTTGTCCCGATTGAGCGATCACGAAGCAGCGATCACAAGCGTGGAATCCAAGGACGCTTCCCGCGTGGCGGCGGATGCGCCACCATCGCGCCATGACCGACCCGATCACCATCGCCGTGCTGCAAAACCGGCTGAACGCCATCGCCGAAGAGATGGGCGAAGCGATGCTGCGCACCGCCTACTCGCAGATACTGAACTCGTCGCGCGATTTCTCGATCGCGCTGATCGACGCGCGCTGCCGGCTGGTGGCGCAGGCGGATCATATCCCGGTGCATGTCGGGGCGATGCCGTGGGCGGCCAAGGCGCTGGCCGAACGCTTCCCGAACCCATCGGCCGGCGATGTCTACCTGCTGAACGATCCCTATCGGGGCGGATCGCATCTGCCCGATCTGACCGTGTTCGTGCCGGTGTTCGCCGGTCCGCTGCTGATGTTCTGGTCGGTGGTCCGAGCGCACCACTCCGACATCGGCGGCGCGACGCACGGCGCCTACAATCCCGCCGCGACCGAGATCTGGCACGAAGGCCTGCGTCTGCCGCCAATGCGGCTGACCGAGAATGGCGTGCTGCGCGAGGACCTGCTGGAAATGCTCGCCCTGAACGTCCGCCATCCGCGCGACTTTCGCGGTGATCTCGCGGCACAGATCGGCGCCGGGCGGCTGGGCGAGCAACGGCTGGCCGCGGTCATTCAGGAGTTCGGTCCGGAAACCTTAACCGCCTCGGTCGAAGCCATGCTGGACGCGGCCGAACGGCATTCCCGCGCCATCGTGTCGGCCTGGGCCGACGGCGTCTATCGTGGCGAAGCGGTGCTGGACGACGATGGCTTCGACAAGACGAACATCGTCATCCGCGCCCGGGTGACCAAGCAGGGCAGCGATGTCACCATCGATCTGACCGACTCCGATCCGCAGGTGACGGGCTTCGTCAACTCCTCCCACGCCAACACCCAATCCGCCGTGGCCATGGCGTTCGCGTTCCTGCTCGATCCCGATATCGCCAAGAATCAGGGCGCGTTCCGGCCGCTGACCGTCAGGTTGAAGGAAGGCACCATCGTCTGGGCCCGCGAGGGCGCGCCGGTGACGATGTGCACCAGCCACTGTTCCAACGAAATCATCGAGGCGATCATCGTGGCGCTGTCAGCGGCATGCCCGGAACGCGCGATGGGCGGCTGGGGGCGGCGGCTGCGGATCGCCTTGAACGGCACCGACCCGCGCACCGGCCGCCGCTTCATCTGGCACATGTTCCAGGCGCGTCCCGGCGGTGGCGGGTCCGTCGCCGGTGACGGCTATTCCACCATTGGCGAGTGGCATTCCGCCGGCGGCATCAAGTTCGGCAGCATCGAGGTGGCGGAGACGCGCTTCCCGCTGGTGTTCGAGACCCACGAGTATCGACCCGGATCGGCCGGGGCGGGACAGTATCGCGGCGGCCACGGCGGTGCCATGCGGCTGCGCGTGGAGGCCGCGGGTGGCACCACGGCGAATACCGCCGGCGAAGGTGTGGTGCACGGCGCCCGCGGCATCAGCGGCGGCCAGGACGGGGCGCCGCACGACTACACGCTGCTGGCGCCCGGTGCGGCCCCAAGAGCTTTGAAAAGCAAGGAAGTCAATGTCGCGGTGCCGACTGGAAGCATCATCCATGTGCTGTCCGGCGGCGGTGGCGGATGGGGCGATCCGGCGGCGCGCGATCCGGCGGCCGACAAGGCTGACGAACGCGAGGGCCTGACCTAGCCGAACACCTGTCGGCGGCTCGGCGCTGGCTTCAAGGAGCCCCGTCGGCAGCCGTCAGGCCCCTAGAGCATTTTCAGCCTGACTGTGCAGACCGAAAATGCTCTATCCCTTTGTTTGATCGGATGATTAACACGCTTTGAACGTTCCGCTCAGCGTGATCATGCTCTAATCCGCCCCACACCCGCGCCGACCGTTGCGAGGCGTTCCACCAGCCGCGCGCAGATCGGCCTGTGCCGTGTCGGCTCCGCCTGCGGCTCCGGCGCCCGCGCATCATGCAGCGCCCCGGCCAGCATCTTGTCCTTTTCGGTCTGCATCATGTCTACCGCTGTCACCGCGCGCACCCGATCAGCCGATGCGCGCATCCGGGTCCGCTGCCGGGTCGGTGCGACCTGGGTTGCGCATGATCGGACCGAATGATCCACCCGACCAAATCCTTGAAGCCGGCGGCCTCGGGGCAGAGCTCAATCATCATTGAATGAACACATGTAAACTTTACTGACATCCGGCGCCATCCGGCCTCATGCAGTTGTGTGCTGGTCTAGGGATTTTCTTCCTTCCTCAGTCTAAATATAGTCAATAACTCGATTTGTACATCGTATTGTATGCATCTGTTCTTGGCACGTTCGTTGCACTTCTTAGCGGCAACCGGCCGCTGCGAACGGCGCGCTGGTTCATCAGGAAATCGACCCGCGCTTCACCGTGCGGCAACGCGGACCGGCCTCTTTTTCAGGAAATGACATCATGACTGGTTTCAGGAACACCGCTCTGGCCACGCTGCTTGCCGTAGCCTCGTTCGGCGCCGCCCATGCCGCTCCGATATCCGGCGAGTTCAACATTGTTGTCTACCAGGGATGCAGCGTTGGACGCGAACACGCGGACTGCGCCGCGGGCAACATCAATGACCCGACGGTGCAGGCGACGCTCGGCAATCCGCTGATCAATGATGCCCACAAGATCGCGACCCTGACCTACACCGGCGCGATCAACTTCAATGAGGGTCCGAACGGCGTCGACACCGTCTTCGCCTTCCTGAGCACCGGCGGCGGGATCCTGAGCTCGACCGAGGGCCTCGATCATACACTCAGCACCGGGGACTTCGGGTTGACCACCGTGTTCGACATCACCTCGGTCGGTCCGACCTTCGGCTACGCCGGTGAGACCGGAACGGTCAGCCACGACGACGGCGCCACCCTTTACCAGGCCGGCGCGGACATCATGAGCAGCCCCAGCCCCACCACCGAAATTCCCAACGACTTCACGCTCGGTAGCAGCCGGCCGATCGAACTGGTCTACGTCGAGGCGAACGGCTTGCCGGCCGACCTCGTCGTGGACGTGCCCAAGCAGGCCGTGCCCGAGCCGGTTTCGTTGGCCCTGCTGAGCACGGGTCTGGTCGGGATGAGCCTGGTGCGCCGCCGCCGGCGGTCGCTGCCGGTTGAACCGCACGGGCTCCTGGTCGCGCTCCAGCCATCACGGCTGGGGCCGCGGCCTGTAGCTTGACCGGCCCAAACTAATCGCGACGCCGGCGGTCCACCCGGGCGGCCACCGGAGCTGTTATGAATTTGCGGATAGCCGGGAAACCGCCGCCCACCCGAATGGTTCCGGCACACGGTATGCGTGCGGGTTTGGTGTGGTGGCTGTGCGCGAAATCACCGACATGCCATGGCTTCCTCGATTGTCGCCGGAAAGGCGATCCTCGACAGCATATCATCTGGCCAATGGAGCGAGCGACATGAGCACGGCACCAGGACCCCATCGTGGCACGCTGCATGCGACGCTGAACGAAGTCGAACCAGGGCTCTACAAGGCGTCCTACAGCGGGGAGATGAATCCCGAAGACTCCGATGCGCGCGACTTTCCCGACGCCCATATTGGCACTGACGCCGAGGGCGTCCGCCAGTGGGTGCAGGAAATGGCCACCCGCCTCGGCTACGATCAGGTGATCTGGGACCCGACCGACCCGGCCTGAGCGAAAGCCCGGGCCCGGTCCGACCGCATTCGGCAACCGCGGCGCGACCGGCCCGCTGACCGTTCGGGCGGGATCAGCGCGGCTGTGCGAAACGCAGGCTGACGTCCGGGCGGCTGGCGGAGACTTGGCCGCTGCCGATCATGCCGATCCGCATCATCAGGCTTCCGCCCAGCACCGCGCAGGACGCGACGGCGGACAGCGAGCGAAACCGGCTTCGGGTCAGCAGCCCGGCCCCCAGCAAACCCAGCGGGACGATGATCCCGATGTCGGTGCCGCCGATCGTGTCAAGCCGACCCGCCGGGCTGTCGAACGCCCGATCCACCCCGGTTCGCTGATAGTCGAGGTCGGCGCGCAACGTCGCCGCCAGCTCCACCGCCAGGGCGGCGAGACAGACCGTATCCAGGTCTCGGCGCTCCTCCCGCCGTCCGTCGCACAGGCTCAGTGCGGCGGCGGCCGACGCGATCGACGACGCAGCGAAACGAACCGCGAGCGATCGCGGCGCCGCCGCCCACAGCGGCGTGCTGGTGGCCGAGAACAGTGACGCCGTATAACTGCCAAGCCCGGCTCCCGCGGCGGCCGCCGGCACCTGTGCCACCCGGGCGGCCGGGCGCAGCCAGCGGATGCGGTCCGCCATCGCGGTCAGACCGCTGAAACCGCTGAACGCCATCAGGATCCAGGTGCCAAGCGACATCGGCGAGGTGCGCTTGAACACCCGCAGCATGTTGTAGAATCGTTTCGGTGTGTGAAGATCAGCGATTAGCAGGGCGCTGCCGATCGTGGGCGCCAGCAGCGCCAGAAGCCGCCCGCGCCGCACCACGATGCGCGCCACCGTGCCCCGCGTCAGATCCAGCAGCGTCGCCAGCAGCTGCGCCCCGCCGGACAGCCCGGCCAGAAAGACATAGCCGCCGACGAAGACCGCACTGAACGGCGCCGGCTTCAGCTGTGGCCGATCGTAATAGGTACTGCCGTCCCACTCGTCCATGGTGCCCCTCAGCGACCGCGCGCGAACAGGGTCAACGCCGCCAGCGTGAACCCCGCCATCGCCAGCAATCCGCTCGCCAGGCTCGGCCCGACCCGACTGGACGCCCGGGTCGGCGCCGCCGGCAGATTATAGATCTCCGGCCGGTCGGTGAGCAGGAAGAACGCGTTCAGATGCTGCAGGTCGCCGGTCGCTCCGGGTGCTCCCGGCGTGCCGTAAAGATAGGCCGATTCGACACCAAGCTCGTGCAGCGTCTCGACCCGGGTCGCGGCACGCTGCTGCAAGTCCGCGACTTCACCGAACTGGATGGAGTCGGTCGGGCATGCCTTGGCACAGGCCGGTTCCAGACCACCCTTTAACCGGTCGTAGCAAAGCGTGCACTTATGCGCCTTGCCGTCCAGGGTGCTGATATCCACCACGCCAAACGGGCAGGCCGGCACACAGTAGCCGCAGCCGTTGCAGATGTCCTGCTGCACCACGACCGTATCGAACTCGGTGCGGAACAGCGCCCCCGTCGGACAGGCTTCGAGGCAGGGCGCGTTGTGACAGTGCTTGCAGACGTCGCTCATCATCAGCCAGCCGCTCTGGAAGGCGGGCTGGTCGTCCGCGCGCACCGTCCGCTCGATGAAATTGACGTGGCGCCAGGTGTTGGCGGACAACGCCCCGGTGTTGTCGTAGCTGTTGCCGGTCAGACCGAAATGATCGGCCGGCAGGTTGTTCCACTCCTTGCAGGCGACCTCGCACGCCTTGCAGCCGATGCACAATGTTGTATCGGTAAAGAAACCATACGACTTGCCGGGGACGATCCGCACGCCGGCCGTCAGTTCGGATTCGTCACGGATCACCCCGTCCAGATCGGACTGGCTGTGCTGGGACGCGCGGGGATGCATGTCCATCGGATCAGCCGCCAAGCAAGGTGATGCGAACCGCCGCATGCGCCAGCAGATCCTTGGCGGGGCGATAGCCAACCCGCACCCACGCCTGATCGCGCTGCAACGCCGCCAGTTGTTGCGGTTCGGCCGGCGCCGCATGGCTCAGCACGAAGTGGTGAGCCACCCCCGCGCTATCGAGCAGCTGGAAGCGGCTCTCCTGCGCGAAGATCACCATCCCGTCGATCAGGTCCATGCGCGCCTCGTTTCGTGCCGTTAGCCAAATGCTTGAAACGCCATCGGGTTCCCAAGCGATGGAACCGCATCACGTGAGCGGCGGAACCGCACCACCTGCCCGGCGTTCCCAATCCGTCCTGCCAGAGGCTCCGCCCATGAAAGAACTGCGCCGACGGGTTCGCGACCGCGTCACCGGCTTCGTGAGCGACTGGTCGATCCCGCGCCAACTCGCCGGCCACGACGTCATGTCCACGGCGGCGGAGAGCGCGCAATCGAGGACGTTGCGGCCGCGACTGGAAGACGCTGACCGCGTCGGCACCAGCATCTGTCCGTTCTGCGCGGTCGGATGCGCGCAGCTTGTCTACGCCAAGGGCGGCAAGCCGATCCATATCGAGGGCGATCCGAGAAGCCCGGTCAACGCCGGCACGCTCTGCCCCAAGGGCGCCGGCACGTTGGGGATGCTGCTGTCGGAGAAGCGCATCAGTCAGGTGCTGTACCGCGCCCCCTATGCCAGCAACTGGGAAACCCGGCCGTTGGCGTGGGCGATGGAGCGCATCGCCCAGCGCGTCAAACAAGCCCGCGACGAGACCTTCGTCGAGACCCTGCCGGACGGCAGCACCGTCAATCATACCCTGGGTATCGGCTCGCTGGGCGGGGCGACGCTGGACAACGAAGAGAACTACCTGATCAAGAAACTCTTCGGCGGCGGCCTGGGCTTGGTCAACATCGAGAACCAGGCCCGCATCTGACACTCTTCGTCGGTACCCAGTCTGGGAACGACATTTGGCCGCGGCGCGTCGACCATGGCGCTGTGGGATATGGCCAACGCCGACTGCATCGTGATCATGGGCTCGAACATGGCGGAGAACCATCCCATCGCCTTCCGCTTCGTCACCGAGGCGAAGTCGAAAGGTGCCACCGTCATCCATGTCGATCCTCGCTTCACCCGCACCTCGGCGCTGGCGGACATCCACGCGCCGATCCGTTCCGGCTCCGACATAGCGTTCCTCGGCGGCATCATCCGCTACATCCTGAGCAACGACCTGTGGTTCCGTGACTTCGCGATGGCCTACACCAACATCGCGACCATCGTCGGCGAGGCCTATGGCGACGCCGAGGATAATGACGGCGTGTTCTCCGGCTTCCAGGTCAAGAACGGCACCTACAAGCCCGAGAGCTGGCAATACGCCGATCATCCCGAGAAACCCGCGACCGCGGAACATCACGTCGCGGGGACGGACCAAGCGCCAAACCAGCCGCCGCCGAGCGATCCGACACTGCGGCATCCGAACTGTGTCTACCAGATCATGCGGCGCCACTTTGAACGCTACACACCGGAAATGGTCGAGCAGGCCACCGGCTGCCGGAAACAGACGTTTCTGCGGATCTGCCAGGCTCTCACAGCCAATTCGGGGCGCGAGCGGACCGGCGCATTCTGCTATGCCGTTGGCTGGACCCATCATTCGTTCGGTGTTCAGATCATTCGCGCGGCGTCGATCATTCAGGGGTTGCTGGGCAATATCGGCCGACCGGGCGGTGGTATCACGGCGTTGCGCGGCCACTGCAGCATCCAAGGCAGCACCGACATCCCGACCCTCTACAACATGCTGCCGACCTACCTGCCGCAGCCCAACGTCTTCCTGCCGCACCACCGGCTGGACGATTTCCTGAAGGCCGAGACGGTGCCGACCGGCTGGTGGAACAACCTGCCGAAATACATGATCAGCCTGTTGAAGGCCTGGTACGGCGCCCACGCCACGCCGGACAATCAGTTCGATTACAACATGATCCCCAAGCTGACCGGCGATCATTCGCAACTGCCGATGACGCTGGCAATGGCCGACGGGGTCGTGAAGGGGCAGTTCATCCTCGGTCAGAACCCGGTGGTCGGCGGCGCCAACTCCGACCTGATCGAACGTGGCTTGGCGCGCCTGGACTGGCTGGTGGTGCGCGATTTTGCCATGCTGGAGACCGCCAATTTCTGGCAGAAGGGCCGCTTGATCGCACGCGGCGAGTTGGCGGCGGATCAGATCGGCACCGAAGTGTTCTTCCTTCCCTCGGCCATGGCGGCGGAAAAGGACGGCACCGTCACCAACACCTCCCGCCTTGTGCAATGGCATGACAAGGTCTGCGATCCGCCTGGCGACAGCCGCTCGGATCTTTGGTTCATCTACCACCTTGGGCGGCGGTTGAAGGAACTCTATGCCGACAGCACCGAGGCCCGCGACCAGCCGATCCAGTCGCTGACCTGGGACTATCCCGTCAGCGGCGCCCAGCACGAACCGGACGCCGCTTCCGTGCTGAAGGAGATCAACGGCTACACCGTCGCCGATCGGCGACTTCTCGCCAGCTTCCAGCAACTGAAGGACGATGGCAGCACCGCATGCGGCGGCTGGATGTACACCGGGGTCTTCCCGCAAGATGGCCACAATCGCGCCCGCTCCCGCACGCCAGACGGCCCGGACGGCTTGGGAAGCCACCAGGGATGGGCATTCTCCTGGCCCGACAACCGTCGCACCCTCTACAACCGCGCCTCCGCCGACCTGGACGGGAAGCCGTGGTCGGACCGCAAGCGAATGGTCTGGTGGGACCAGGCCGCACAAAAGTGGACCGGCACCGACACCCCGGATTTTGTCGCAACGAAAAAACCCTCGATGCGCCCGGACTGGAGCACCCATCCGACCGGCATGGAGGCATTGGGCGGCGATGACCCGTTCATCATGGAGGCGGACGGGAAATGCATGCTCTACGTCCCGTCCGGTCTGAAGGACGGTCCGCTGCCGACGCATTACGAGCCGCTGGAAAGCCCTGTCGCCAACCCAATGTACAAGCAGCAGTTCAACCCGGCCATAAAGTTGTGGCCACGCCCCGGTAACGAATATCATGCCGAAGCCGACCCGCATTATCCATACATCTTCAGCACCTACCGGCTGACCGAATTGCATTGCGGCGGAATCTCGACCCGCGTGGCACCGCACAACGCCGAACTGCAGCCCGAGGCGTTCATCGAGATTTCACCGGAACTCGGCACTGAACTCGGTATCCGCAACCTTGATTGGGCCGTGCTGACCACCGCTCGCGGACAGATCGAGGCCAAGACACTAGTGACCCCCCGCATCCGCCCCTTTACGATCAACGGCAAGACCATCCATCAGGTCGGCATGCCCTGGGTGTTCGGGTGGGAGGGCTACGCGAAAGGCGACATCGCCAATGTGCTGCTGGCGATCCATGGCGATCCGAACACCAGCATCCACACCACCAAGGCCTTGACCTGCAACCTGCGGCGAGGGCGGCTCTAGCCGATGGATCGCGCCGCCGACAATGCCTTGCGGATGCTCGACAAGTTGCTGGCGGAACGGCCCGACCGGATTGGCCATGATTTTTCCGAAGCCACGCGCTGGCTCGCGGCTTATCGTGATGAACTCGCAACGATTTGGCGCCGGTCCGGCGGCGAACCCGACCGGCGACGCCTGACGCAGATCAACAGCGTCCTGAGTGTGGTCATCGGCGGCCATTATCCGCTTGCCGGCATCCCCTGGCCGCACATCGAGAAGGCCCGATCCGTTCTGGCCAACGTCGTATACGCAACGACCACCGATGGCGATTAGACCCGACCCGTCGCCATCCGGTTCCGGACGGTCCGGACCTTACGCCGCACCGTGCATCGCGACCGGATCAGTGATGATGTCGGGCACGAAACAGCCGTTGATGGAATTGTGAGAAGAAGTAGCTGCCGACCCCGGTTGACCCGGCCTTCATTAAGCTGCCCTTTGCGGCGCACGAATGCAGCTCATCAGCAACCAAACCGACCTCATCCCGACCACGCCTAAATCCCGTGGCAACCCGCGGTCGCGCAGCGGCTGTGGGCAGGTCTGAGCATTGTCGCAGCTTTTCCAGCCTCGGGCCGATGCGATCTTCCGCTTTGTGCTCTGGTCGGCGCTGATCGGCGGCATCACCGCGTTGTTCACCATCGAAGGCCTGGCACATTCGGAATATTTCACCGGTCGCAATCTCGTCGCGGCCCAGCCGGTGGAATTCAGTCACAAGCACCACGCCGGCGAGCTCGGTATCGATTGCCGCTATTGCCACACCAGCGTGGAAGTCGCCGCGACCGCCGGCATGCCGCCCACGCACACGTGCATGACCTGCCACTCCCAAATATGGACCGGCGCGCGGATGCTGGCCCCGGTGCGCGACAGTCTGGCGGAGAACAAGCCCCTGGTCTGGCAGCGCGTTGGCCGGCTTCCCGGCTACGTCTACTTCGACCACTCGGTCCACATCAGTAACGGTGTCGGCTGTTCGAGCTGCCATGGAGACATCGCGCACATGCAGATGACCTACCAGCCCCACGCCTTCTCGATGGACTTCTGCCTGTCGTGTCACCGCGCGCCGCAGGACAACCTGCGCCCGCAGGACCAGATCTTCAACATGCAGTGGCAGCCTCCCGCGGATCAGGCGAAGATCGGCAAGGCGCTGCTGGCTCGGTATCACATCAACCAGTCCGGCCTGCTGACCGATTGCTCGACATGTCACCGGTAAAGGCGTCCGCGTTCGAAGTGGCGGCGCTCCGCGGACTGCTGGCGCGCTCCGGCGGCCGAACCTCCTGGCAGGCGCTGGAGCGGGTTGCCGAGTCGGCGGAATTCCGCGCCTTCCTCGAGGCGCGCCACCCGTCGCTCACACCGATGCTTGCCGACACCGGACGGCGGCGCGTGTTGCAGATCATGGCTGCATCGTTCGCCTTTGGTGGGCTTGCGGGCGGTGCCCGCGCGCAAAGCAGCGGCTACAGCGAGATCGTTCCGTACGTCCGCCAGCCAACCGGACTGACGCCCGCGACACCGTTGTCCTATGCCTCCGCGGCCATGCTCGACGGCATTGCCAACGGCGTGCTGGTGACCACGATTGACGGCCGGCCGATCAAGATCGAGGGCAATCCCGACCATCCATGCAGCCGCGGCGGCACCGATCTTTTTGGCCAGGCCTCGGTGCTGGGACTGTACGATCCAGATCGCTCGCAGGCGGTCGATCATCTCGGGCAGCTCAGCGACTGGGAAACCTTCCACACCGCGATGCTCGATCGGTTCAGCGGCCTGCGCGCGACCCATGGCAAGGGTCTGCGCTTGCTGACCGGGCCGGTCTCTTCGCCGACGCTGATCGCGCAGATCGAACGCATGAAACGCGCGCTGCCCCAGATGCACTGGCACACGCATGCGCCTGCCGGGCGTGATGCGATTTATGCCGGCGCCAGACAGGCATTCGGCAAACCGGTTGAAACCCGTTGGAACTTCGACAAGGCCGAGCTGATCGTGTCGCTGGACGGCGACTTTCTTGATGCTGGACCGCAACAGGTTGGCGCGGCGCGTTCCTGGGTCGACGCACGTCGCCAGGCCGCGCAAGGCGGCAGGCTGCTGACGATGCACGCCGTGGCACCGTCGCCGACGTTGACCAGCGCCAAGGCCGACCATCATTTGCCGGTGGCGCAACGCGACCTGTTGCCGCTGGCACGTTCCCTGCTGACCGGGCAGCCCCTTGCAACTGGACATCAAGGCGACGAACCGCTGGCGCGATGGCGGCAGTCTGTCGCCGCGGCGCTGCAGGCAGCCCGCGGGCGAAGTATCGTGCTGACCGCCGCCTGGCAATCTCCCGAACTCCACGCCGTCGTGCATCAACTCAATGCGGCATTGGGCAATACCGGCAACACCGTGGTCTACACCGATCCCGTGCTGGCTCAGGCGGAGCCGTTCGAGGATCTGGTGGAGGCGATGCGGCACGGTCAGGTCGAGGTGTTGGTGATGCTGGACACCAACCCGGTTTATACCGCGCCGGCCGACGCCCAGTTCACCAAGGTGCTGACCGACGTCCCGTTGAAAGTCCACGCCGGTCTGCACGCCGACGAAACCGCCGCGGTGTCTGACTGGCACCTTCCGCTGTCGCATCCGCTGGAATCCTGGGGCGACGCACGCGCCATGGACGGCACCGCGACCTTGATCCAGCCGACGATCGAACCGCTGTACGGCGGCCGATCGGCGATCGAGATCCTGTCGACGCTGATGGATAGCGAACCGCGCGCTGGTTACACCCTGCTGCGGGCGTTCTGGCAGGACCAGACGTTGAACGACTTCGAAACGAAATGGCGCCAGACCTTGTTGTCGGGCTTCGTGCAGGGATCAGCATTTCCGACCCACGACCTGAAACTGGCATCCGCCGTCGCAACCTATCCGGGCCAAGCCAAGCCCGGCCAACCGAAGCCCGGTCAAACCGATCCAGGCCAAACCGAGCCAGGCCTAGCGGTCGTGTTCCGCCCCGATCCAACGATCTGGGACGGCAGCTTCGCCAACAACGCCTGGCTGCAGGAGCTGCCGAAACCGCTGACCCGCACGGTGTGGGAGAATGTCGTTGCCATATCGCCGGAATTGGCGGCACGGCACAAGTTGAAGAACGGCGACACGGTCAGGGTGGAAGCCGCCAGGCTGTGGACCGCCGGTCCGGTCTGGATCCAGCCCGGCCAGCAGGACGACACCATCACCCTCCGGCTGGGCTACGGCCGCCACCGGACGGGCAGCGTCGGCGAAGGGATCGGCTACAACGCCTATGCGATGCGCACCTTCGCCAGACCGTGGCACCTGCCTGGCGCCACGCTGCGATCCACCGGCGGCGGCGAACAGGTCGCCACCACGCAGCAGCTCGATCATCAGGAAGGCCATGACTACGTGCGCCTGCAGCCGGTCGGCGGCACACCGGTCGGCGACAACACCGCCTTCACCCAGTCCACGCTGTACAACCGCGAAGAAAGCGACGGTCGTGCCTGGGGCATGGTCATCAACCTCGACTCCTGTATCGGCTGCAACGCCTGCGTGGTGGCCTGCCAGGCCGAGAACAACGTGCCGGTCGTCGGCAAGGACCAGGTGCTCGCCGGTCGCGACATGCACTGGCTGCGGGTCGATCGTTACTATGCCGGAGCGGACGACAATCCCGACACCCGCTTCATGCCGGTGCCGTGCATGCATTGCGAAAACGCGCCTTGCGAACTGGCATGCCCGGTCGAGGCGACGGTGCACGACAACGAAGGCCTCAACGTGATGGTGTACAACCGCTGCATCGGCACCCGAGCGTGTTCGGCTTACTGCCCTTACAAGGTTCGGCATTTCAATTTCCTGCACTATTCCGAGGCTTCGGCGCCGATCCAGGCGCAGCGCAACCCCAACGTGACGGTGCGGGCGCGTGGCGTGATGGAAAAATGCACCTACTGCGTGCAGCGCATCGTCGCCGCCCGTATCGAAGCGGATCAGCAACATCGGCCGATCCGCGACGGTGAGGTGGTGACCGCCTGTGCCGCCGCCTGCCCGACGCAGGCCATCACCTTCGGCAACCTCGCCGACAAGGGCAGCGCCGTGGCAACAGCGCGGCAGGATCCCCGCAACTACGCGCTGCTGGGGGAACTCAACACGCGGCCCCGCACGACCTACCTGGCGGCTTTCACGCCACCGGCCGGAAAGGCCTGAGGCATGCCGCCGGACACCCTGGCGCGCACCCGCCCCAACTATCTGCCACCGGCGCACACCGACCGGACGATCGGCGCCCAGATCGCTGGCATAACTTTTGACCACCCCTCCAGCACCCGCTGGCTCATTGCGTTCGCGGTCTGCTGCGGGCTGGTGGGGTTGATGATCGGCGCGGTCGGCTGGCTGCTGTACTGGGGTGTCGGGGTCTGGGGCAACAACATCCCGGTCGGCTGGGCGCTGGACATCACCAGCTACGACTGGTGGATGGGAAATGCTTGTGGCGCGCTGATGGTTTCCGCGTTGCTGCTGTTGCTGCGGCAATACTGGCGCGGCGCGCTCAACCGCACCGCTGAAACCGTCGCCGTGTTGGCCGCCGCAGCCGCTGGGATCTATCCGATCATCCATCTCGGCCGCCCGTGGTTCTTCTATTGGACATTGCCTTATCCAAACAATCTGGACCTGTGGCCACAGTTCCGCAGCCCGCTTGTGTGGGACGCGTTCGACATCATCAGCTTCCTTATCGTTGCGGTGCTGTTCTGGTATGTCGGCATGATCCCCGACCTGGCCACCTTGCGCGACCGAGCGACGCGCTTGCGGCAGAAGCAGATCTACGGTGTGGCGGCTTTGGGATGGCGCGGTTCCGCCGTCCACTGGGCGCGCTGGGTGCAGGCCTATCGCATCCTGGCATTGCTGGGCGTCCTGCAGGCGATCTGCACCCAGTGCGGCGCCTCGGTGATGTATGCCGGCACGCTGGAACCTGGCTGGCACAGCACGCTGTTGCCGGCCTTTTATATCGTCAACGCGGCTTTTTCCGGCCTCGGGCTGGTCGCGCTGATCGTATCGGTCATTCGTTACATCTATCCCATGAAATCGCTGATCACCGACCAGCATCTGGACGTTCTCGGCCGCCTGATCCTCGCCGCGGGCCTGCTTTCCACTTACTGCTATTGTGCCGATTTCTTCTTCACCAGCCTGGGCGGCGATAGCTATGACCGGTCGGTGATGATGCGCCGGCTGACCGGACTGTACGCGCCCAGCTTCTGGCTGATCGTCGCCGCGGCGCTGCTGCCGATCCATCTGCTATGGTTCCGCGCCGTTCGCCACAGCGCGCTGATGCTGGCGGTGCTCGGCATCCTGGTCATGGCCGGGATGTGGGGTGACCGCTTCATGAGCCTGGTGATCACCCAGCACCGCGATTTCCTGCCGTCCTCCCAGGCGCTCTACACCATCGGCATCTGGGCGGTCGTCACGTGGATCGGAACGATCGGCCTGTTCGGCATGCTGCTGCTGCTGGCCCTGCGCTACGTGCCGGTCGCCTCGATCGTCGAGTCCAGGCTGCTGGCGCGTCAGCAGGCGGGTGTGCCGCTGCATGGCTAATGCGCCCAGGCTCTACGGCGTCGCGGCGGAGTTCGCGACACTCGAAGGCCTGCTCGCCGCCGCGGCGGCCTTGCGGCAGCGGCATTTCGGCGTCGTCGATACCTATTCCCCGCTGCCGGTTGCCAGCATGGACCAGGCCCTGGCACTGCGCGGTCCAGGGCTCGGTTGGATCACCATGGTCGGCGTACTCGCCGGCGGCCTCGGCTGTTTCGCCATGATGGCCTTCGCGACAGTGGTCGACTACCCCTTCAACATCGGCGGCCGTCCACTCTGGAGCTGGCCGTACTACGTCATCCCCAGCTTCGCCTTCGCCATGCTGTCCGGCGCCGTCGTGGTGTTCGTTGCGATGTTGTTCCTTGATCGGCTGCCCCGCATAAACCACCCCGTCTTCAATATCGAAGGCATCGAGGGCGTCACCCAGGACAGTCTGTTTGTCGCGGTCGAGGCCCGGTCGGATGATTTCGATCCCGAGCTGGTGGAGCGTGTGCTGGCCGATCTGCCGACCCGTCCGATGCGCATCCAGCGGGTGCCGCGATGAAGCGACGCAGCCTGGCGCCGCTGTTGCTGCTGTTGAGCATGGCCACCTGCGCCAAGGAGGACATGTTCGAGCAGCAGCGGGCGGTGACCTGGAGCAGCTTTTCCCTGTTCCGCAACGGCATGACCATGCAGCATCCGGTCGCCGGCACCATCGCGCGCAACGCGCCTGATGTATCCGTGCCGCAGCCGGCGACGATCACCCAGGCCATGCTGTCGCGCGGCCGGCAACGCTTCGCGATTGACTGCGTGCCTTGTCACGGCGCGGCGGCCGACGGTCAGGGCATGATTGTGCAGCGCGGCTTCCCTCACCCGCCGGCGCTGTTCAGCGACCCGTTGCTGAAGGCCAAGGCGCAGCACTTCTACGACGTGATCACCAACGGCCACGGCGTGATGTACAGCTATGCCGATCGGGTTTCGCCGACCGACCGCTGGGCCATCGTCGCCTACATCCGCGCCTTGCAGCGCAGTCAGCGTGCCCGGGTCGCCAGCCTGTCGGACCAGGACAGGCAATCCCTGCAGCAGGCCCAGCCATGAGGCGCCTCAGCCTCGGCCTGATCGTCGCGGGTGCGGTTTTGCTGCTGCTGACCGGGTGGCTGTCGCGTTCGGCCGTGTTCATGCCGTCCTACCTGGCCAACTGGCTGTTCTGGTCATCGCTGCCGCTGGGCGCCCTGCCGGTCGTGATGCTGCTGGATCTCGCCGGCCCGGGCGCCGGCTTCGGTCTGGAGCCGGCGTTGCGGCGCCTGCTGTGGCTGACCCCGGTTGCCGCCGTGCTGATGATCCCGGTGCTGGTGTGGCCGACCGGCCTGTTCGGCTGGACCATGGGGCACGGCTTCAGCACACCGTTCGCGCGCACCTGGATGACCCACAACGCGTTCATCGTGCGCAGCGTGGTGTACTTCGTGCTGTGGATTATCTTGGCTTTGCTCTTCCTCCGCCCGCCGGCGCTGGAAGCGGTGGACGGCCGGCGCGGCATGGCAGCCATCGGGCTGTTCATCTACGCCGTTACCGCGACGCTGGCAGCGGTGGACTGGGCCATGACGGTCGAGCCGGACTGGCTTTCCGCCGAGTATGGCGTGCTGCTGATGGCGATACAGGCCACCATCGCCATCAGCGTTGCCTTGCTGCTGGCGGGACAGCCGTGGCGGCTCGCGGCACCCGATGTCGCGGCGTCCTTCCTGGTCATCGCGATCGCCGCCTGGCTGTTCCTGCAGTTCATGCAGTTCCTGGTGATCTGGTCGGCGGACAAGCCGGCCGATATCGCCTGGTATGTGCATCGGTCCAACCCGTTCGGCCAGATCGCGGTGTGGCTGGGCGTTCTGATTGGCGCCGTCATCCCGCTGGTCACGCTGCTGATGCCCAGCGGACGACGTCACCCATGGATGCTGCCGGCGATGGCGATTCTGGTGCTGTGCGCACAGGCGTTCGGGATGCTGTGGCTGATCACCCCGTCCTTGCGTCAGTATTTCACCGTCTCGGGCATCGACGTGCTGGCGCTCGCCGGCATTGGCGGCGTGATGCTGGGCCTGTGCCTGCTGTTGCCCGGTGCGGTGCCGGTGTCGGTGCCCATCCACCCGGCCGCGGGACCATCTGCCGATGCGTAGGAAAGCGATCCGCCCAGCCGGGAACCGCAAGATCACGGTCTGGCAGCTGCTGACCCTGGGCGGCCTGCTTATCGCGCTGACGTCGCTTTTCCGTACTCCACCAGAGAAGATCAAAGCCACCGGCATACCGCGCACGCCAGCCAGTCCCGCGGCTCTGCAGCTCGGTTTTGAACCGAAGGATATCGATGCTCACGACGTCACCATGATCCTGGCTGCCATCGCCGCCAGCACGGCTCTGGTGATCGGCATTGTCTTCGTCATGGTCTGGCGCTTCGACATCGCCCGCGGTCATTCCTTTGGCAGCCTGTCTCCGCAACAGACGGCACGCAGCGGGCCGCCGGCGCCGCAGTTGCAGAGTGACCCGGTGGCCGACCTGGCCCGCCAGTACGCTCGGGAAAATCGGCTGCTGCACAGCTACGGCTGGACCAGCGCCGATCACAGCACCGCCCGCATTCCGATCGATCGGGCGATGGCCCTCAGCGTGGGCCAGAGTCTGGATACGCCACCGTAATGCATTCATATCTTCCACATTTCCCGTCGCAGCTTTGGCCGCCCGCCGCATCGGTGATGGCGGGGCAGATCGATGAGATCTTCGCCGTCTGGTGCGTCGTGTTGTTCCTGCTGGTGGCACCGGTCTTCGTGTTCATGACTTACTGCGCGGTGAAATATCGCGCCGGCCGCCCGGCCGACCGCACCCACCGCGAGGCCCGCAACACCGCTATCGAGATGACATGGGTGGTTGGCCCGTTCGTGATCTCGCTGGTGTTTTTCTTCTGGGCGGGCGCCATCTACCTGCAGCAGCAGAACGCACCGCCAAACGCCACCGTGATCAGCGCGATGGGACGCCAATGGATGTGGAAATTCCAGCATCCGGGCGGCCAGTGGGAGATCAACGATCTGCACGTGCCGGTCGGCCGACCGATACGTGTCAACATCAACTCCCAGGACGTTATCCACTCGTTGTACGTTCCCGCCTTGCGCATCCAGCAGGAGGTCATCCCCGGCCGCACCACGATGCTGTGGTTTCAGGCCGACCGCACCGGTGCCTATCGGCTGTTCTGCTCAGAGCTTTGCGGCGCGGACCATGCGCTGATGGCGGGGACGCTGTATGTGATGTCCGCCGCCGACTACCAGACCTGGCTGAACCAGGCTGGCTCCAGCCAGACCCTGGTGGCGGGCGGCAAGCAATTGTTCGACAGCTACGGCTGCAGCGGTTGCCACGTGAACTCCAACACCGTGCGTGCCCCGTCGCTGGCGGGTCTGTATAACCATGTCGTGCCGCTGCAGAACGGCAGCACCGTGGTGGCGGACGACGCCTATATCCGCGACAGCATCCTGCAGCCCAAGCAGCAGGTCGCCGCAGGTTACAAGCCGGTCATGCCAAGCTTCGCGGGTGTAGTTTCGGACGCCGACCTCGCGGAACTGGTCGCCTACATCAAATCATTGGGTCTGCAAAGCGAGCACATGCCATGAGCCCAAGCGACGCCGCGATGCGCGACCTGGTGATCCCAACGCCGGTCATCGATGTGCCGGATGACTACCTGCACGTGGATCAGACTCTCAGTTCCTGGATCTTCACGACCGACCACAAGCGCATCGGCATCCTGTATCTGGTGTCGATCACCGGGTTCTTTCTGCTCGGTGCCATCGCGGCCGGCCTGATCCGGCTGGCGCTGATCGTGCCGGACGGCTCGATCCTGAGCAACGACGTCTACAACAGGATGTTCACGCTGCACGGCGTGATCATGGTGTGGTTCTTCCTGGTGCCATCGATCCCGAACACGCTGGGAAACTTCCTGCTGCCGTTGCTGATCGGCGCCAAGGACGTGGCCTTTCCCCGGCTCAACCTGCTGAGCTGGTATATCTTCGTGTTCTCTTCGCTGTTCACGATCTTCGTCATGATCTGGGGCGGCGTCGACACCGGCTGGACCTTCTACACCCCGCTCAGCACGCAATACTCCAATTCCTGGGTGCTGACGGCGGTGGGCGGCATCATCATGGTCGGGTTCTCATCGATCCTGACCGGCCTGAACTTCATGGTCACGGTCCACAAGATGCGCTGTCCGGGCATGACATGGTTCCGGCTGCCGCTGTTCGTGTGGGGACTGTACGCCACCAGCATGATCCTGGTGCTGGCCACACCGGTGCTCACCATCGGCCTGATATTGCTGTTCGTCGACCGAGCGTTCGGACTTGCCATCTTCGACCCGAAAAATGGCGGCGACCCGGTGCTGTTCCAGCATCTGTTCTGGTTCTACTCCCACCCGGTCGTCTACGTGATGGTGCTGCCGGGCATGGGCCTGATGAGCGAGCTGATCACCGCCTTCTCCTACAAGAAAATCTTCGGCTACAAGTTCATCGCCTTCTCCAGCGTCGGCATCGCCGTGCTCGCCTTCTTCGTGTGGGGCCACCACATGTTCTACAATGGCATGAGCCCCTATGCCGGCCTGACCTTTTCGTTCATGAGCTTCATTATCGCCGTGCCGTCCGCCATCAAGGTCTATAACTGGGCCGCAACGATCCACAAGGGCGAGATCCGGCTGGACACGCCGATGCTGTACGCCATGGGCTGGATCGGCCTGTTCGTGATCGGCGGCGTGACCGGCCTGATGCTGGCCTCGACCGCGCTGGATGGCCACGTGCATGATACCTACTTCGTCGTCGCGCATTTCCACTACATCATGGTGGGCGCGACGGTGGTTGCCTTCCTGGGCGGCCTTCACTTCTGGTGGCCGAAAATGACCGGGCGGATGTACTCGGAACCCTGGGGCCGCGTCGCCGCCTTGCTGATGTTCATCGGCTTCAACATGACGTTCTTCCCGCAGTATGTGCTTGGCTATCTCGGCATGCCGCGCCGCTATGCCACCTATCCACCGGCCTATCAGGTGCTCAATGTGCTGTCCTCCGCCGGCTCCACGATCCTGGCTCTGGCCTACCTCATGCCACTGACCTACCTGATCTGGTCGCTATGGTACGGCGAGAAGGCTGACAGCAACCCATGGGGCGCGAAGGGCCTTGAGTGGACGACCACCTCGCCGCCGCCGAAGCACAACTTCGAGCATACGCCGCGGGTCGATTACGACCCCTACGACTACCCCAACGTGACGCCGGAGAAATAGCGTGTCGATCAGCGTCGGCATCGAGGTCGAGGAGCATTTCAATTCCGCCGAGCAGCAGCGGGAAACCGCGAAGCTCGGCATGTGGACGTTTCTGCTGACCGAGCTGCTGCTGTTCTCCGGCCTGTTCGTTTCGGCTCTGGTGATCCGCGTGCTGTATCCGGCGTCGGTCACCGCCGTCGCACTGCACCTGAAGTTCTGGATCGGCGCCACCAACACCGCGGTGCTGATCCTGTCCAGCTTCTGCATGAGCGTCGCCATCGAGGCGTCGCGGCTTGGAGCGCGGCGCATCATGCTGCGCGCCATGCTGTCCACCGCGGCGCTCGGTGCCCTGTTCATGGTGCTGAAGGGTTACGAGTACTATCGCGACTACGTCGAACATATGACGCCGTTCCTGCCCTGGCGCCGGTATGAACTGGTGGGCGACCCGGAATCGCGCCTGTTCACCGACCTGTATTTCATCATCACCGGCCTGCACGCCATCCACCTGACGGTCGGCATCACGATCATGTTGTTGATGACGTGGCTGGCCAGCCGACAGGGTTTCCTCGAAAAGCATCAGAACCGCATCGAAATCACCGGGCTTTATTGGCATTTCATCGATCTGATGTGGATCATCGTGTTCCCGACGCTCTATCTGCTGAACAGGTGAGCGATGTTTCAGGAACTGAAACAACATCTCCGCACGCCGTTGCTGACCATGCTGGCGCTGCTGACGATGCTGGGGATCAACGTGCTGCTGGGCATATTCTTCATCAGCGGCCGAGCCTGGATTGTCGAAATAGTGATCGCCGCGACCATGGTAGCGACGGTGATCGTGGTCGCGATGGAGGTGCACAAGGAGCCGCCGATCATTCAGCTCTTCGCGGGGCTGGGCTTCTTCTGGGTCGCGATCCTGTTCACCCTCATCATGATAGACTATGCCACCCGATGACCCCAGTAAGGCACCTCAACCGCCCCCTCGTTGCAGCACCGGTCCCGACAGGCCGAGTGCTGTGTTGATCAGCGCCAGATGACTGAGCGCCTGCGGGAAGTTGCCGATCAGGCGGCGCAGACCGGGATGATACTCCTCGGACAGCAGACCGACATCGTTGCGCAACGACAGCGCCTTTTCCAGCAGTCTTACCGCGTCATCGTGGCGACCCTGCAAGGCGCGGCAGTCAGCCAGCCAGCAGGTGCAGGCGATGAACGCGCCCTGGTCGGTATCGCCGCCTTTCGGCGTGCGCCACACCAGCCCATCCTCACTCAGATCCCGTTCGACCGCATCGATGGTCGCCGCCATCCGCGGGTCATCCGCCGGCAGGAAGTTGACCAGCGGCAGCAGCAGCAGGCTGGCATCCACCCGCTCGCCGCCAAAGCGGTCGACGAAGTGCCCGCGCGCGAAATTCCAGCTGCGCTCGATGACCCGTTCATGGATACGTGTGCGCAACGAGTGCAGCCGCCGCAGCATCGGGCTGTCCGCCTCGCCGCGCCGCGCGCTGCCGCGAATGAAGCGGTCCACGCCAACCCAGCACATCACGTTCGAATAGGTATAGTGCTGGGGCTGGCCACGCGATTCCCACAGCCCATGGCCCTTGTCCCGCCAGGTCTGCTCCAGCCGCTCCACCAGTTCGCACTGTGCCGCCAACATCTCCGGCGTGTGGTCGATCCCGCCGCGCGCGATCAGATCGAGTGCATCCAGCAACTCGCCCACGACGTCGATCTGGGTTTGCGCGGCGGCTGCATTGCCCACCCGCACCGGCGACGATCCTTCGTAACCCGGCAGCCAAGCCACCGGCCACTCGTCGATCCGTCGGCCACCGTCCACCCGATACATGATCCGCAACTTGTCAGGTGCCGCGGCGATCGCGCGCAGCATCCAGTCGCGCCAGGCGATGGCCTCTTCATGGTAGCCCGCGTTCAGCAGCGCCGACAGGGTGAAACTGGCGTCGCGAAGCCAGCAGAAGCGATAGTCCCAGTTGAGTTGCCCCTCGGGCACCTCGGGCAACGAGGTCGTCGCCGCCGCGACGATACTGCCGGTGGGATGATAGCTCAGGCCCTTCAGGGTGAGCAGCGACCGCATCACCGCATCGCGCCACGGTGTTTCCACGGTGAAGCGCCCGGCCCATTCGCGCCAGTAAGCCAGCGTGGTGTCCAGCGCGCGAGTGGCATCGACAGCTTCGGCTGCGGGCAGATGCGAAAGACCGTACGACAGCACGAAGGCAACGCTCTCGCCGGCGGCGACATCGAAGCTCGCCACGATGCTGGCGTCCTTTTCCTCCAGCGGTACCGGCGCGCGCAGCACGACCAGATCCGGTCCGACCACCGCCGTCATGGCCCCATCCTGTCGCCGGATGCGCGGCGCGATCAGGCCATAGTCGAACCGCGGTGTCAGTTCGCAACGCAGACGCATCGAACCTTGCAGTCCGGTCACCTGTCGCACGATGGTCGGATGTTCAGTATCCAGCGGCATGAAGTCGGTCAGGCAGACGCGGTTCGGCCCATCGGCGAACTCGGTTCGCAGCACCAGGGTATCACCGTCGTAAGCGCGGCTTTGCGTGCTGGACCCGCAGGGAGCGATCCGCCAAAACCCGTGCGCCTCGGTGCCCAGCAACGCCGCGCAGCAGGCATCGGCATCGAACCGAGGCAGGCACAGCCAGTCGATCGATCCGCCACGCGACACCAGCGCCGCGGTCCGACCGTCACCGATCATCGCGTAGTCCTCGATCCGTGATGCCATGCCTCGATCCTCTCCGTTGCGCATTTTCCGCACCTGCAACGGCAAATCCAACCCCGCGTTTCCCCCATGCATAAGGGAAATGCGCGCATGAACCAGCCTATCGGCCCGTTGCCAGGCTGGGCCGGCAGCCGGGTTCGGATCATGGCACGGCAACCGACCCATTGGCGGCTGCCGCTGGCCGAGGCGTCTATCGTGGTATTTGGTCTGGGCCTGAGCTGGCTGGGGGGTCGGCACCCGACGATGCTGCCCGTGTGGGCGCCGTGGGACTTCTCCTGGTCGGCCTTTCTGGCGGCCGGGTGGGGCTTGTTGTGGTTCCTGCGCGGCTTGCACCGAACCGATGCGGCGGCGCGCATGCCGCCCTGGCGGGTCGGCTGCTTCCTGATCGGGTTCGCCGCCATCTACTGCGTGTTGCTGACCCGGTTCGAATACCTCGCCCAGCACATGTTCTTCATGAACCGGGTGCAGCACGCCGTCATGCATCACCTGGGACCGTTCCTGATCGCGCTCAGCTGGCCGGGTGCGACGATCGCCAAGGGCATGCCCGCGCCGGCCCGTCGCTGGTGCGGATCGGCGTTTCCCCGGCGAATGCTGCGCGTGCTGCAGCAGCCGTTGCTCGCGATCCTGCTGTTCGAAGGCCTGCTGGTCTTCTGGTTGGTGCCCCCGGTCACCTTTCGCGCCATGATCGATCCCCGGCTCTACGCGATCATGAACATCAGCATGGTCGGCGACGGCCTGCTGTTCTGGTTCCTGGTGCTGGACCCGCGGCCGCGCCCGCCAGCCCCGATCGGCTTTTTCACCCGCGCGACGCTGGCCTTTGTGATCATCTTTCCGCAGATCGCCCTGGGCACCTCGATCGGCCTGGCACAACACGAGCTTTATCCGAGTTTCTCCCTGTGCGGGCAGGTGTTCCCGGCCATCAGCCCGTTGCTGGACCAGCAGATCGGCGGACTCGTGCTGTGGGTTCCTGCCGGCATGATGAGCGCGCTCGCCACGATCCTGGTGATGCGCCGGCTGTTCCTGGATGATGCGGCGGAATGGCGCGGCGCGACCGCCGCATGGCCGCGAGAGGGAGTTCCTTGATGATGCGATCCGGCTTCGCCGGTCTGAAGTGCGGGCTTTCCGGCTCCGCCGGCTTGCTGGCCGGGCTCTTGCTGATGCTGCCCGTGCTGATGCTGCCGGCGGTGTCCCAGGGCAAGCTTCCCGAAGACAAGATCAAGATCGGGATCCTGCAGGATGTTGCTCCACCGGCGACCGGCGAGACCGGCAACGGCGCGATCGCCGCCGCACAGATGGCCGCGAGCGACTTCGGCACCGAGTTCCTCAAGGGCGATGCTGAAATCCTGCCGGGCACGACGGACGGGTCGACGCAGGCGACGCGCGATCAGGTGCGCGACTGGCTGGACAATCAGCACGTCGCCGCCGTGCTGTCGTCCGCCGGGCCGCTGGTCGATCGGCAGATCGCCCGCATGGTGGCGCAGCGGCACCGGACGCTGCTGGTGGCATCCGCCGACGCGGATCCGGATGCAGCGCTGTGCTCGCCTGACGCGATCATCTGGGGTACTGGTCCAGCGGCGCGGGCGCGCGCGCTGGCGCAGGCCCTGGCGCCACGCGCCGTCAAGCGCTGGCTGGTGCTGGCCGACCGAACGCCGGCCAGCATCGCCGGACAGGCCGCGCTGCACGACGCGGTCGCCGCCGCGGGGGGTCAGATCGTCGACGTGATCAACAACGTCGGCGACAGTGTGGCGCTCGGCAAGGCGCAGCCGAAGATCGAGGCGGCCAATCCGCAGGTCGTGGTGTTGACCGAGGGCGATGGCGAGTTCGTCGACGTCATCCGCGCCGCCCGAACCACGAGCCTGACCGATCGTGCGACGTTCGCGGCACCTCATGCGCGGATTGCCGACATCGATCAGGCCGGGGTGACGATGGCCGCGGGACTTGTCGTGGTCGCACCGTTCTACTGGGACACCGATGCCGCCACGCGCGACTTCAGTCGGCGCTGGAACCAGCACATGCCCGGGTCGCCGGCCGATGACAATGCCGCCGAGGTTTATGCCGCGACCCTGAGTTTCCTGCATGCCGCCAAGGCGGTTGAGGATATATCGGCTGACAAGGTCAGGGCCGAACTGGGCCGCGCGCCGATCAAGGGCACCCTGTTCGGCACCGTCAGCGTACGGACGGACGGCCGCGTCATGCACGACCTGAACGTTTACCGGGTGAAGCAGCCAGCCGCCATCCAGGCGCCCTGGGCGTACTACACCAGGCTGGCCACGGTTCCGGCTGCGGCGGCGTTCCCGCCGCGGTCATGCCCCAAGCAGTAGTATCCGCAATCGGCGCCGCCCGCGCCGGCTGCCGGCGCGATTACCGTGCCAGCGGTCGATACTTGATCCGGTGCGGTTCCGTCGCCTCCGCGCCAAGCCGGCGCCGCTTGTCTTCCTCATAGGCCTGGAAGTTGCCCTCGAACCATTCGACGTGGCTGTCGCCCTCGAACGCCAGGATGTGGGTCGCCAGGCGGTCCAGGAACCAGCGGTCATGGCTGATGATCACCGCACAGCCGGCGAACTCGGTGAGCGCTTCTTCCAGTGCCCGCAAGGTGTCGACGTCCAGATCGTTGGTCGGCTCGTCCAGCAGCAGCACGTTGTGCTCGACCTTCAGCATCTTCGCCAGATGCACCCGGTTGCGCTCGCCGCCTGACAGGATGCCGACCTTCTTCTGCTGGTCAGCGCCCTTGAAGTTGAACGCCGCGACATAGGCCCGCGATTGCACCGCGCGCTTGCCCAGATAGATGATTTCCTCGCCGCCGCTGACCTCCTGCCACACGGTCTTGTTCGCATCCAGACTGTCGCGCGATTGATCCACATACCCCAGCTTCACCGTGTCGCCGATGCGCAATGATCCGGTGTCGGGCTGCTCCTGCCCGGTGATCATGCGAAACAGTGTCGTCTTGCCGGCGCCGTTCGGCCCGATCACGCCGACAATGCCGCCCGGCGGCAGCTTGAAGTTCAGCCCGTCGATCAGCACGTTGTTGCCGTAGCCCTTGCGCAGGTCCTCGGCGTCGATCACCACATTGCCCAGCCGCGGTCCCGGCGGAATGACGATCTCCGCCACGCCGGTCGCCAGTTCCTGCGACTTCTGCAGCATCTCCTCATACTTCGCGATCCGCGCTCGGCTTTTTGTCTGCCGAGCCCGCGGCGAGGCAGCGATCCATTCCGATTCCGCCGCCAGCGAGCGCTGCCTGGCACTCTCTTCCTTTTCTTCCTGCTGCAGGCGCTTGCGCTTCTGTTGCAGCCAGGAGGAGTAGTTGCCCTCGAACGGATAGCCGCGCCCACGCTCAAGCTCCAGCATCCAGCCGGTGACGTTGTCGAGGAAGTAACGATCGTGCGTCACCACCATTACGGTACCGGCGTAGTCGTGCAGCGTGTGTTCCAGCCAGGCAACGCTTTCGGCATCGAGATGGTTGGTCGGCTCGTCCAGCAGCAGCAGATCAGGCTTTTCCAGCAGCAGCCGGCACAACGCGACGCGGCGGCGCTCACCGCCCGACAGCTTGGTGATGGGCGCATCGGCCGGCGGGCAACGCAGCGCGTCCAGTGCGATGTCCACCTTGCGGTCGAGTTCCCAGCCGTCCGCGGCGTCGATCGTTTCCTGCAGGTCGCCCTGCTCCGCCAGAAGCTTGTTCATGGCCTCATCGCTCATCGGTTCGGCGAACTCCATGGAGATCTCGTTGAACCGGTTCAACGCCGCCTTCAGGTCGGCGAACGCCTCCTCGACGTTCTCGCCAACGGTCTTGGTGGCATCGAGCGGCGGTTCCTGCGCCAGATAACCGACCGTGGAGCCAGGCGCGGCCCAGGCTTCGCCGCCGTATTCGGTCTCGATCCCGGCCATGATCTTCATCAGCGTCGACTTGCCGGCGCCGTTCACGCCAAGCACGCCGATCTTCACGCCGGGCAGGAATGACAGCGTGATCCCCTTGAACACCTCTCGTCCGCCAGGGAAATTCTTCGTCAAATCCTTCAACACATAGACGTATTGATAACTGGCCATGATCCGTCGCTTCGCTGTTTGGGGCGGGTTCTACCGCGCATTCCGCATGCTGGGTAGCGGAAGAGTGGGGAGTCGGACGTGCCCCTTCCAGCCCGGCGGCCAGCGGCGGCGGTCCATCAGGTCATGCACACGACAGGCGGGTGAACCGGCCCTGATAGCCGGTCGCGAAGCAGCCCGGGTGGATCTGACTGGTCGGCAAGATCAGTTCGTGCTCGACATCATTAAGCGAGCCCGGCGTCCCCCGCAGCGGTTCATGGCGATCGAGCGGACATTGGCGAAAGCCCTTCGGACAGCCGCTCACCCGACCGCCTGGACGGCGGCCGAAAGCGGATGTTCGTGCTCGCGGTTGCGAATGGAGGCAGCTCCCGCCTGTCTCGTGTCGATTGGATGCTTTCGAAGGCAACCTCGGCCGAAAGACGTAGCCGACAAAGCCGCAGGGTCGTCATCGACCATCGCCGCGGGGCCAGACACCGCCAAACCCTCACTTGTGAACCTCACCGACCGAATGACCTGACACGCTACTCCGACAGGCTGCTAGCATAATGCTGGCCAGGTCGTACCGCGGATCGAGCGGGACGCACTCGGCATTCAATCTTCACAAGCCGAGAACCCTAATGCCAACCCTGCCGCCACACGCCCTGCAAGCCGTTGCCCACCTGATCGCCCGAAGGATGGGCAGCGAGGAGGCTGAGGCCGCTCAGGTCGCCGACCACCTTGTCCGCGCCAACCTCGCCGGCCACGACAGCCATGGCGTCGGAATGCTACCGACCTACGTCCGCCTGCTGCATGAGGGCTTGCTGGTGCCCAATCAGCAGGCCGACACGGTGCTCGATGCCGGCGCCTTGCTGGTCATCGACGCGCGTCGCGGCTATGGCCCGCGCATGGCCGCCGACGCGGTACGGCGCGCCATCGCCCGCGCCAAGGAGATTGGCGCCTGCGTGTTGGCGTTGCGCAATTCCTCGCATATCGGCCGCGTCGGCACCTATGCCGAACTCGCCGCGGCCGAGGGCTGTGCGTTCACCGCCTTCGTCAACGTCGCCGACCATCACGACGTTCAGGCAACGTGGGGTGCGGCCGAACCGCGGTTGGGCACCAACCCGTTCTGTGCCGCCGTCCCCGGACCCGACGGCCCAGCGGTGATGCTGGACATGGCCACCACCACGATCGCCGCCGGCAAGGCGCGGGTCGCCTACAACAAGGGTGTCTCCGTCGCCGACGGCTGCCTGATCGACAGCGCCGGCAATCCCACCAACGATCCGACCGGTTTCATCCGTGACCACACCGGCGCGTTGCGGGCCTTCGGCACCCACAAGGGTTCGGGTCTGGCGGTCATGTGCGAGATCATGGCCTCGGCCGTCGCCGGCGGTCAGGGCGCCTTCCACGCAGCGAAGGGCGGCGTGCTGAACTCCATGCTCGCCACCGTGATCGATGTGTCGAAGCTGGGCGACCCGGCAGCCGTGGCGGCCAATATCGAGGCGGTCAAGGCGCATGTGAAGTCAGCCCGCCCCGCCACCGGCTGCGACGAGGTGCTCATTCCCGGCGAGCCCGAGCGACGCCATGCCGCGAGGCGCCGGGCAGAAGGCATCGAAGTGGACGACACTACCTGGCGCGATATGCGCAGCGCCGCCGAGACACTCGGCATCACGACGGCCGAGTTTGACCAGGCCGTGGGGACCAATCGGCCCTGAGGCGTTCAGGCCACCCAGCGAATTCGCGTCCAGGCAGCTATCCGGTGTTGTCATCGATCAGGCGGGCCACGCGGCGCAGCGCGAGCGTATAGCCCTGCGTGCCAAACCCCGCGATCACCCCATCCGCTCGACCGGAAACGAACGAATGGTGTCGAAATGCCTCGCGCTTGTGCACATTGGAGATGTGGATCTCGATCACCGGCGCGTCGAACGTGTTCAACGCGTCCAGGATCGCCACCGACGTGTGGGTGAAGGCCGCAGGGTTGATCACGATCCCGCCGGCGATGTCCCGTGCTTCGTGGATCCAGTCAACGATCTCGTACTCCCGGTTGCTCTGGTGGAACCGCAGCTCCAGCCGCAATTCAGCCGCCATCGCTCGGCAATCATGCTCGACATCGGCCAGCGTCTCGTGGCCATAGATGTCCGGCTGGCGCTTGCCCAACAAATTCAGGTTCGGACCGTTCAGGACGTAGACAAGCCGGCTCATGAGACATTCCTTTCAGCCTTCGGCCTTTCAGCTTTTGGCCTTTCAGCCTTTGGCGGTTCTCTCGGTTGGCCGAAGCACGACCCGACGAAAGTGCCACCCGCGGGCGACGCGCAACCCATCCCTTATAAGGTGACCGCACCAGAATGACACAGGACGCCCACGCTCTGGACGCCACTTCGCCTCTGGCGCGCCTGCTGAACGGACCGATGCGTCCGGGCACGGTGACCTGGATCGGGCTTCGGCCGAACCGGCGGCAGCCTCTCAACGCGGTGCGCCATGCAGATCTGGACCCGGAGCGGGGTCTGATCGGCGATCACTACCAAAGTCAAACCACGCGGGCCCGTCAGGTCACCCTGATCCAGGCGGAACACTTGGCCGCCATCGCGGTCTATCTGGGGCGACCGCAGGTTCAGCCGGAGCAGCTGCGGCGCAACATCGTGGTGGCCGGCATCAACCTGCACGCCTTGAAAAAGCATCGGTTCGAGCTTGGATCGGCGCTTCTGGAGGCGACCGGCGATTGTCACCCCTGCTCGCGCATGGAGGAGATCCTGGGGACCGGCGGCTATAACGCGGTGCGAGGGCATGGCGGCATCACTGCGCGGATCGTCAGTGCGGGGCAGGTGCGTCTTGGCGACGCGCTCACGCGGGTCGACCCGACCGATTAAGGCTGCCGCGCCGACCCGAAGGCCAACCACTCGACAGCGCCCACAGGTCGATACCGCTGGCGCGACATCAGCCTGACCGTTACGGTCCGGGTCAAAACGCTCCGGAGGTCTTCGCGTCGATCAGGACTTGGAGCATCATGCCTGCAGTCCGCGGGCGCACCGGTGAACCCGGCGCACACCGCGCACGATCCGTTCAAGGAGCCATGAAACAATGATCCACGTCGTCGCCGTCATCACCGCCAAGCCCGGCAATCGCGAAAAGATCCTGGAGGCATTCCGCGCCAATATGCCGGCCGTTCATGCCGAAGCCGGCTGCATCGAGTATGGTCCGACGGTCGACGCGGACGGCGTCGGCGGTTTCCAGACCAAGTTTGGGCCTGATGTGTTCCTGGTGCTCGAGAAGTGGGAAAGCCTGGACCACCTGAAAGCCCACGCCGGGTCGCCGCACATGGCTGACTACGGCGCCAAGACCAAGGATCTGATCGCCAGCCGGGTTATCCACGTCCTCTCCCCGGCCAACTAAACGGCCCAAACCGCTCGGTGTCTCGCCGAGCAGGCTTATGCCTGGCAAGTGTCCGCTTCGTCAGGCCGCTGCCGCGGCCGCCGTCTCGGTGCGCCGGGCACGAAGCCGCCGGATGCGCCTTGCGTCGGCGTCCAGCACGCGGAACTCGATCCCTGACGGATGACTGATCACCTCGCCACGCGTCGGCACCCGACCGGCCAGCGTGAAGACCAGGCCGCCGACCGTATCGATATCGGCGTCGCGCTCGTCCTTGCTGAGGATCGCACCAACCTTCTGCTCGAAGTCCTCGATCGGCATGCGGGCGTTCAGATCCATCGCGCCGTCGGGCCGTTCGGTGATCATCGGCGCCTCGACATCGTCGTGTTCATCGGCGATGTCGCCGGTGATGGTCTCCACCAGGTCCTCGATCGTCACCAACCCGTCGATGCCGCCGTACTCATCCACCACCAGAGCCAGATGGACCCGCTGCATCCGCATCTGCAGCAGCAGGTCCAGCACCGGCATCTGCGGCGCCACCATCAGCGGCTTGCGCAGGATCGCCTCCAGAGTGAACGCCTCCGGCCGACCGACATAGGCGAACACGTCCTTGATGTGGATCATGCCGATGACGTCGTCCAACTGGTCCTGATAGACCGGAAGCCGGGAATGACCGTCGTTGCGGATCAATTCGATTGCCTGCGCCAAGGTGACATCCGAGCGCATCGCGACGATATCGGCTCGGGGCACCATCACGTCGTCGGCGGTGGTTTCCCGCAGCCGCAGGACGTTCGCGATCAGCAGCCGCTCGTGCCGGTCCAGTTCCGGCATCTCGCCCGGAAGCTGTTGCGCGTCGGCCGCTTCCTGCACCAGTTCGGCGATCGATTCACGCAGCGAGTGCTCGCTGTGCTTTCGCCCAAGCAGGTGACCCAGCCGGCTGAGCAGGGTGCCGCGATGACCGCTCATGCACGTTTCCACGGGTTGGGGATGCCAATGCGGTGCAGGATGCGCGTCTCCGCCATCTCCATCCGCCGCGCATCTCCCGGATGGTGATGATCCGCGCCGCCAAGATGCAGCGCGCCGTGGACGACCAGATGCGCCAGATGGTGCGCGGCGCGCCGCCCTTGCGCCGCCGCCTCGGCACGAACAGTGCCGAACGCCAGGACGATTTCCGGCGCGGGGAAGCCGTAGGTCAGCACGTTGGTGGGCCGGTACCGGCCACGATGCCGCCCGTTCAGGATCCGCACGATGCGGTCCGACGACAGCACCACCGTCCCCGCCATGCCGGCCGCACGCGCCGCCCGCCGGACGATCGTTCCGGCATTCGGGATCATTTTGCGCCAGGCCGGGTCCGCCACGATGATCTCGATGTCGCTCTGATCGAGGTCGGGCGGCCGGAGACTAGGAGGTTCCATCGCCGTCCATCTACTCGCTGGTTAGAGGTCGCTCCCGATCCCGGCGCGCCTCTCCCTGGGCGATTTCACGCTGATCATACGCGCCAACAATGCGCGCGACCAGGGGATGACGTACCACGTCCCGCTGCTCGAAGCGGACCACGCCGATGCCCTGGATCCCCTCGACCGTGTCCAGTGCGTCCCGCAGGCCGGAGCGCACGCCGTTCGGCAGATCGACCTGCGACAGGTCCCCGGTGACGACCATGCGGGTTCCATCGCCCATGCGGGTGAGAAACATCTTCATCTGCACCGGCGTGGTGTTCTGCGCCTCGTCCAGGATCGCGTAGCAGTGCGCCAGGGTGCGGCCGCGCATGAACGCCAGCGGCGCGACCTCGATCTCGCCGTTGGTCATGCGCCGGATGACCTGATCCGCCGGCATCATGTCGTGCAGCGCGTCGTACAGCGGCCGCAGATAGGGATCGATCTTTTCCTTCATGTCACCAGGCAGGAAGCCCAGGCGTTCACCGGCCTCCACCGCCGGGCGAGACAGAACGATCCGATCCACCTTGCCGGCCTGCAGCATCGCCACCGCCTGAGCGACCGCCAGGTAGGTCTTGCCGGTACCGGCCGGACCGACGCCGAAAACCATCTCCTGGCTGGTCAGCGCCTCCATGTAGACGGCCTGACCAGGGCTGCGCGCCGCCACCGCACCGCGGCGGGTGCGGATCGCCGGCAGATCCGACAGCGGCAGCCGCGGATCGTTGTCGGCATCCGCCAGACGGATCGCGGCCTCGATGTCAGGCCGGCCAACGCTCTCGCCCCGCTCCAACCGCCGCCACAACCCCAGCAGCAGCTCCTGTGCGATATCAACCCTTGATGCATCGCCCGCGATGGCAACCCGATTGCCGCGGCATGACAGGCGAACCCCCAGCGCCTGCTCGATCCGCACCAGATGCCGGTCGTGATCGCCTAGCAGAAGGGGCAGCAGGGTGTTGTCGTTGAACTGAAGGGTGCTGGCCTTGCCGCCGGACGTGCCGGGGGATGCCATTGATTTGCCGCTCGCAGCGGCGGGTGTCATCGTCTTGCCACTTGCAGCGGCGGAGGGTGCCTGAGGGGCGGCGAGGTGTGTCAAGCTGTTCGTCTCTCCTGGACAAGGGTTCCCGCGAGTGAGTTTGGATGGGTAGCCACGATTCGCACCATCAATTCGCTACCAATAAGATCAGCATGTCCTGATAGATGTACCGGTTGAAGAAATGGTGAACGCCCGACGATCTGCCCAGGGTGGCGCCCGGCGCCGGTAAACAAGACGGGAACTTCAAGGCCGACGCAGCCGGCGGCGAAGTTTGCCTGCTGGTCCCGCAGCAGCGCCTGCAAGGTTTGCAGACGGCGGTCCTTGTCCGGCTCCGCGACCTGGGCCGGGGCGCCCGCGGCCGGCGTGCCGGGGCGCGGCGAATATTTGAAGCTGTAGGCCAGCGCGAATTTGATCTCGCGGACCAGGCTCATGGTGGCCTCGAAGTCCGCCTCGGTCTCGCCCGGATGGCCGACGATGAAATCCGATGACAGCGCCAGATCAGGCCGGGCGTGGCGCAGGCGATCGATCGTGCGGCGATAGTCGTCCGCGGTGTGCCGGCGGTGCATCGCGGCCAGGATGCGGTCCGAACCGGACTGGACCGGCAGATGCAGAAACGGCATCAGTGTCGGCATATCGCGGTGGGCGTCGATCAGGTCGTCATCCATGTCCCCGGGATGCGATGTCGCGTACCGCAGGCGCGCCAGGCCGGGGATGTCGGCCAGAGCCCGCAGCAGGCGGCCCAGGCCCCAACTGCCGCGGTCGGGCGCCTCGCCATGCCAGGCGTTGACGTTCTGACCCAGCAGGGTGATCTCGCGCGCGCCCTGGGCAACCAGATGACGCGCCTCGCGCAGCACCGCGGCGGCGGGACGGCTCTGCTCCGCGCCGCGCGTATACGGCACCACGCAGAAGCTGCAGAACTTGTCGCAGCCTTCCTGGATCGTCAGGAACGCGGTGACGCCCTGCGGGGTGGCGCTTTCGGGCAGATGATCGAACTTGTCCTCGGCCGGAAAATCCGTTTCGATTATCTGCGCGCCGGGCAGCTTGGCGCCGGGCAACTCGTTGCCGCCGCGCGAGGCCCCCGCGACGTACCCGCCGCGCGAAACCCGGGCGACCATTTCCGGCAGCCGATGATAGGTCTGCGGACCCAGCACGATGTCGACATAAGGCGCTCGGGCGATGATCTCCGCGCCCTCGGCCTGCGCCACGCAGCCGGCGACACCAAGGATCATCCGGTTGCCCGTCGCCTCCTTCAGCCGCCGCAACCGACCCAGTTCGGAGAACACCTTCTCGGCCGCCTTGTCGCGGATGTGACAGGTGTTGAGGATGACCATGTCCGCGCCGTCCGGTTCGGACACCAACTGATAGCCCAGCGGGGCCAGAACGTCGGCCATCCGGCCGGTGTCATACACGTTCATCTGGCAGCCCCAGGTGATGACGTGCAGCCGCCTGCGCTCGATCCCAGTCATTGCTTGTGCTCCGCACCACCCGGCCGGAACCGCCCGGCATGGGAAGCGGGAGCAATGATCGGCCCGATCCACGAGGTCAAGCGGAGCAGCTGGATCAAGCTGAGCAACTGGGTCAAGCGCGGCAGCGCGGCATCGCCTCCTTGTATTGGCCGATTGTGGCAGTATCAGCCCGGGTCATGTCAACAACGCCCTGGGCTGTCATTCAGGGTTCATCCCGCTTTCGCGCCGCCAGCTGCCTTTCGCACCGCCAGCGCCCGCCTACCCGGCCACTGCCGATGCCGAAACCCGGTGCGGTGGCCCGACCATGGCGGCGGGCGGGCTCATCCGCCACCCGCAACCCCCGGTCGGCGATCAGCCATGCAGCTTGGCGGTGACCGTCGCGACCCGCCGGCCAAGGTAGCGCGCGCCGTCCAGCTCCTTCGCCGAGGGCTGCCGGGAACCGTCCCCACCGGCGATCGTGGTCGCACCATACGGCGCACCGCCGACGATCTCGTCCAAGGTCATTTGCGCGGCGAAGCCATAGTCCAGACCCACGACGACCATGCCGAAGTGCAGCAGATTGGTAATGATGGAGAACAAGGTCGTCTCCTGTCCGCCATGTTGGGTGGCCGAGGACGCAAACGCCGCGCCGACCTTGCCGTTCAGCGCGCCTTTGGCCCACAGGCCGCCAGCCTGGTCGAGGAAGTTCGCCATCTGCGATGACATCCGCCCGAACCGCGTGCCGGTGCCGACCACGATCGCGTCGTAGTTCGCCAGATCCGCGATCGCGGCAACAGGAGCGGGCTGGTCCAGCTTGTAATGCGACGACGTGGCAATCTCCGCCGGAACAAGCTCCGGCACCCGCCGGACATCCGCCTGGGCACCGCTCTCGCGCGCGCCTTCGGCGACGGCGTTCGCCATCGCCTCGATGTGTCCGTAAGCCGAATAGTACAGCACCAGAACTTTCGCCATCGTGATCTCCTGCAAGGGTTCGGGACAGCATGCGCCCCCGATGCCACGAAATATGGACGCGGACGGACAAAATAAGTAGAAATTAAAGAAAGCTATCTTTTCGGAATCTTATGTCCAAGCTACCCGACATGGAGGGCATGGCGATCTTCGCCAAGGTCGCCGAAACCCGCGGCATCAGCGCCGCCGCGCGGGACCTGGGCTTGTCCGCGCCCACCGTCTCCAAGGCGCTCGCCCGGCTGGAAACCCGGCTTGGGTCGCGGCTGTTCAACCGCACGTCGCGGCGCTTGGTGCTGACCGACTCCGGCAGGGACCTGGCCGGTCGTGCCGCCCGCCTGCTGGCCGACGCCGAGGCGGCGGAGAGCGCCCTGGTCGCCCGCGCCGCCGATTTGCGAGGAACGGTGCGGCTGGCGGCACCGATGTCGTTCGGCATCCGCGAAGTCGCCACCCTTCTGCCGGATTTCCTGACGCGTTATCCGAACGTCGCGGTCGACCTGCATCTGAGCGACGCCGAGGTGGATCTGATCGGCGAGGGCTTCGACCTGGCGCTACGGATCGGCGTCTTGCCGGACTCCGGCTTGCTGGCGCGGCGGCTGGCCAGCATACCGATTGTGATCGTCGCCGCGCCGGCCTATCTCGCGCGCCGGGGACGGCCGGTCCATCCACTGCAACTCAACGACCACGACGTCTTCGGCTATGCCAATCTGCGAACCAGCGATACCCGGGTTTTCCGCAACGACGCTGGCGAACAGGCGACGGTGCGCCCATCCGGGCCGCTGCGGGTCAATAACGGCGAGGCGATGCTACCGGCGGCGATCGCCGGCCTTGGAATCGCCGCCTTGCCGGCGTTCATCGCCCGTGACGGACTATCCGACGGCCGACTGGAACGGATTCTGCCCGAATGGGGAGCCCTACAATCCAGCCTTTACCTGGTGATACCCTCGCCCGGACCACGGCCGGCGCGTGTTCAGGTGCTGGCGGATTTCCTGGCCGCGCGCTTGTCGCGCTCATCATGACCAGGTGATTCCTACCATTCGACTCTAGCTCTAGCGCACTGGCCTGAGGTGACTTAGTTAGCGCCGGTTCCCGGCGGGGCGGCGTTAACGCCGGTCCCCGGCGGGCGATGTTGACGCCGGTCCCCGGCGGGCGGCGTTGACGCGGCTACTCGATCGCGGCGCTGGACTTCGCCAATGTCCGCAGCACGAACTTCTGGATCTTCCCGGTCGAGGTCTTGGGGATCTCACGGAACACGAACGTCTTCGGCACCTTGAACCGGGCCATATGCTGGCGGCAGAAGTCGCGCAATTCGTCAGCGGTGACCGACGCACCCGGCTTCAGTTCGATGAACGCGCATGGGGTCTCGCCCCATTGCTCATCCGGCTGTGCCACCACCGCCGCAGCGAGCACCGCAGGATGCCGGTATAGCGTTTCCTCGACCTCGATCGACGAGATGTTCTCGCCGCCCGAGATGATGACGTCCTTTGAGCGGTCACGGATCTTGGCGTAGCCGTCGGGCTGCATCACCGCGAGGTCGCCGGTGTGGAACCACTCGCCGGCGAACGCCTCGGCGGTGGCCGACGGGTTCTTCAGGTAGCCCTTCATGGTGATGTTGCCGCGGAACATGATCTCGCCCATCGTTTCGCCATCCCACGGAACCGGCTGCATGGTGCGCGGGTCCAGCACGGTCATCGCCTGCTGCAACGGCGTGCGCACCCCCTGGCGTCCATTGCGCTCCGCCCGCCGGTCGATCGGCATGTCGGTCCAGGCGGCATGCTTGGAGCAGACGCCGGCCGGGCCATAGACCTCGGTCAGGCCGTAGACATGGGTCAGTTCGATGCCGATCTGCTCAGCGCCTTCGATGATCGCGGCGGGCGGCGCGGCGCCGGCGACCTGACCGGCGATGCGGTGGCCGATCCCGGCGCGCAGGTCGGCCGGTGCGTTGATCAGCATCGAGTAGACGATCGGCGCGCCGCACATGTGGGTCACCCCGCTGGCGCGGATCGCCTGGAACATCGCCGCCGCCTCGACCCGGCGCAGGCAGACGTTGACCCCGGCCCGTTCGGCCATGGTCCAGGGGAAGCACCAGCCGTTGCAGTGAAACATCGGCAGCGTCCACAGATAGACCGCATGCTGCGGCATGCCCCAGTTCAGGATGTTGCTGACCGCGTTCAGATGGGCGCCGCGGTGATGGGTGACGACGCCCTTGGGATCGCCGGTGGTGCCCGAGGTGTAGTTCAGCGCGATCGCGTCCCACTCGTCGGCGGGGTTTTGCCAAGTGTAGTCGGGATCGCCCTGAGCCAGGAAGGCGTCGTAGGTGGTCTGACCGAGCAGGCTGCCGCCGCCGGTCCAGGCGGGGTCGTCGATGTCGATGACTAGCGGTTGGTGGTCGAGCAATGCCAGCGCGGCCTCGATGACCGGCGCGAACTCCCGGTCGCTAATCAGCACCTTCGCCTCGCCATGGCGCAGCATGAAGGCGATCGTTTCCGGATCGAGGCGTGTGTTCAGGGTGTTCAGCACCGCGCCGCACATCGGCACGCCGAACGCGGCCTCATAGGCCGGCGGGGTGTTCGGGGCCATGACGGCGACAACGTCGTGCCGGCCGACGCCGTGGTGTGACAGGGCGGAGGCCAGCCGGCGGCAGCGCGCGTAGGTCTGCTTCCAGGTCCGGCGTTCGGCGCCGTGCACCACGGCCAGGGCGTCGGGATAGACGTAGGCGGCCCGCTCGATGAAGGTGAGGGGTGTCAGCGGGGCGTAGTTGGCCTGGTTCTTCGGCAGCTCGTCGAACGGGCTGATCATGACGAAGTCTCCCTTGAGGCGCGGTGCGCGGTTGGCCTGAGGCGGGTTGCGCGGTTGGCGTTGCTGAACTGCCGGACATAATGCGCGAGAGCGTTCGGGGCAAACGGGCGTTCGAGGCAAACGGAGGATGCGCTGCGCGATGCGGCGGGGCGTGAAGCCGCGGGATGGCCGGTCATCCGGCGAGGTCGGTTGAAGAAATCAGCGACTCGCGCGCTACGATGGTCGTTGCATTCTGTCAAGAGATAGTTAATCTGCACGCGTAAGAGTGAGGGGACGGCATGTGCCGAAGGTGGCAATATTACCTGGAGGCGTGCGGGTTTGCCAATATTACAAGGATCACGATCCACCTCATTTTCACCATGAGCATGCCGGAGTGGAAGCATTGATCAGGATTGCCGACATGGCCGTGATGGCGGGTCAGATATCTCCCGGGGATCAGGCAACTGTTGTGCAGCGGGGGTATAAGCATCAAGCGGAACTAGCCCTGAACTGGGTGTTGCTCAGAGCCAATCTAATTCCTAATCGGATACCGTATCCATGAATGTCGCGATCAGAAAAATAGAACAGGTTCGTGCTCGACCTGATTTTAGGCTTTCTGTTCTATGGACAGATGGCCGCCAGATGATTGTAGACTTCTCGAATGATGTTAAAAGCGCAGGCGTGTGGCAGGCTCTTCAAGATTATTCTGTTTTTTCCAAGGTCAGAGTGGCTCAGGGCGGGCACGCTATCGAATGGCCGGAACCGGCTGATGAAGACGGCGAACCGAAACTGGATGTAGATTCCGAAGGTCTTTATCAGCTTGCCATCTCACAGATGCTGGGCTCGTACACCGGAATGATCGGGGAGAAGTCAGCACCGTGACAACGCGGCCCAGAAGACGCTTTCCGCCGCTGGCAGACAGCCGGCGCCGTCGGTGCGGACGAAGTTGCAAGATAGGGATCAGTTCCCGACCTTATTGAAATGCAAACGTTCCGGTAAAGTTATGTATCGTGACCGTTTAGCGGCTGTCGGGTGGAGGCGACCAACCATCCGGCCACGCGTCTCAAAGTCGGCGGCGGATCAGTTCCACCCGGCTGGGTCCGCGCGGCACCACCGGGACCGACCGTTCCAGGCCCAGACGACGGCCTGGTGGATCGATCACGAATAGCGCCTGGATGACAATGAGGTAACCGTAGGTCCATGGCCACTCGTTCGGCGCGGCGTACAGACCGACCCAGAGGTTGAGCGCCATCAGCAACCCCAGGACGGCGAAAACCCGGGTGAACGCGCCCAGCATGAAGAAAACCCCGATCAGCGCCTCGGTCAGGTAGACCAGCGGCCCGAACACCGCGATGTTCGGCACCACGTAGCGATCCACCATGGCCGCCTGCAGCGGGATCGCCGAATGCGCGACGATCTCCTTCATGAAGAACAGCAGGCCGCCGTAGTTCGGCGGGATCTTCCACAGCGACTGCTGCCACCACATGGTGCCGACGATCAGGCGCAGCAGAGCGAGTCCGGCGGTGCGCGGCGAGCGCTGCTCAGGCTCGCGTTGCCAGGCGGAGAAGGCGATGCCCAGACCGGCCAGCAGCACGACCCAGTAGACCGCGGTGGGCCAGATCGGCTTGGTCAGGAAGGTCAGCAGGTCGCTGAGAAAGTCGGGTTCCGGCTTCATGCGGCTTTCCTCCAGGCACGCACCGTGGCGGCGATCAGGTCCAGCGCGTCGCGGGCGCCATTAGCCTCGCCCTTTTCAAAGTCGCCGTCGATCTGGGCCATCTGGTTGGTGACATGGGCAAAGCAGACGACCGGCCGCGCGCGGGCCTGGGCGAAGGTGTACAGCGCCGCGGCCTCCATTTCCACCGCCAGCACGCCTTGCGCGCGGGCGGCCTCGATCGCGGCGGCGGTCTCACGGAACGGCGCATCCGTGGTCCAGGTGGCACCCTGGCGGACCGGCGGCCGGTGATCGGCGAGGCCGGCGGCGATGCGGGCGATCAACGCGGGATCGGCGTCGGCGAACGGGGCGGCGGCGCGATAGTGCAGGCTGGTGCCTTCATCGCGCAGCGCCCGGTCGATCAGGATGAAATAGGGCGTCGGACCGGCCAGCGTGATCTGGCCGGACGAGGTGATGCTGATCAGCAGCCGACAGCCGGAGGCGAACATCTGTTCGGCCAACAGGACGGCGAAGGGGGCACCGACCGCGCAGCCGACGATGCCGAAGGCCTGATCGGCGTGCGCCACGTCGAACATATCGGTGTGGTAACAGGCCCAGAACGGGTTGGGTCTCGTTCGGCCGGCGGCGTGCAGCGCGCGCACGATGTCGCCGTCGGGATCGAGGACGCAGATGTCCGGAACCGGACCGGGGAGAAGGTTTTTCTGCCGCCGAGCCTCCCGCAGCAGATTTTCCGGCTGGAATACGGAGGGGGCAGTGTGGTGCTTGGCCCGCAGCAGTGGCGTGGCGGGCGCGTCGCGGTCAATTGCCATAGACGGCCCGCGGCAACCACATCGTCAACGCCGGCACGTAGGTGATGATCCCCAGCACGATCAGCAGCAGGATCAGGAACGGCAGGATGCCGCGGATCACCTCGCCGATCGGCGCGTTGGAGATGGTGGACAGCACATAGAGATTCAGCCCGACCGGCGGGTGGATGAGCGCGATCTCCATATTGTGGGTAAAGATGATGGAGAAATGCACCGGATCGACGCCCAGCGGCTGCAGTGCCGGGGCCAGGATCGGGATCACCAGCAGCAGCGCGGCCACCACCTCGAGGAAGCAGCCCAGGATCAGCAGCAGCACGTTCATCGACAGCAGGAACAGCCAGGTCGGCAGGTGATGCGCCAGCACCCAGGTGACCAGCTGCGCGGGGGCGCCTGATTCCGTCATCCAGTGGCCGAACGCCAGGGCGGTCGCGACGATCAGCATGATCGTGCCGGCGCTGCGCAGCGCGTCGGCGATGACCGACAGGGTCTCGGTGAAGCGAAAGCCGCGATAGACGATCAGGCTGACGAGCAGCGAGGTGACAGCGGCGAGCGCGGCGGCCTCGGTGACGGTGACGATACCGCCGTAGATACCGACGAGAACGACCGCGGGAACGGCGAGGGCGGGCAGCGCGCGGACGGTGACAAGGAGCCGTTCGCGGTATGGCCGCGCCGGCTCACGCGGGAAGTTGCGCCGGCGGGCGTCGTACCAGACCCAGGCGAAGAACGCGGCGGCCTGCAGCAGTCCGGGCAGGATGCCGGCGAGGAACAAGCGCGGCACCGATTGTTCGGCGACGATGCCATACAGGATCAGCGCCAGGCTTGGCGGGATGACGATGCCGATGGTGCCGGACGCGCCGATCACGCCGAGTGCGAAGGACCGCGGGTAGCCTTTCTCGATCATCGCCGGCAGCAGGATGGTGCCCATCGCCAGCGCGGTGGCGACCGAGGACCCGCAGATCGCCGCGAACAAGGTACAGGCGACCACGGTGACCAGGCCCAGCGAGCCGCGGATGCCGCCCAGCCAGACGGCCGAGACGTCCACCAGCGCTTTCGCCACGCCGCCCTGGCGCATGAACGCCGCCGCCATGACGAACAGCGGCAGCGACATCAAGGTCGTCGAGTTCAGGTGGTCGACGATAACCTGCGCGACGCCGATCAGCGGCTGGCCGGACACCGCGTACAGCACCGCGGCGCAGGCGCCCAGCACCAGGAAGATCGGCATGCCGGCCGCCAACAGGCCGAAGAACAGCAGCAGGAAAAGCAGCGTCCACATCGGCCTAGCGGTTGGCCAGGTCGGACAGGTTTTCGGTCAGCTCGTGGTCCGGGATGTGATGCCCGACCGTCATGCTGGCGGGATCGAAGCGGAACATGTAGCGATACAGCCGGATCAGGTAGCGCATCGCCATCAGCCCCCCGCCCGCCGGCAACGCCGCATAGTAGATCCACATCGGGAACTGCAGTCCGCTGGAGCTGCGCTCATCCAGCAGCAGGGAGGTATCGACGATCTGCCAGCCGTACCAGATCATGCCGCCGCAGAAGATCAATGCCACGACGCAGTTGAACGCCTCCAGCCAGCGCTGCCCGCCGGGCGGCACCAGGCGCAGCACCAGGTCCGGCCGCACGTGGCCATCGGTGCGGACAAGCTGGCTGGAGATGATCATGACCCCCCAGACGATCAGATAGACGATGACTTCCTCGGCCCAGGAGATCGCGAAGGCCGGGAAGAAATAGCGTCCGAGGACCTGCACGAGGCCGATCACCATGGCGAGCGCGCCAAGGATCCCGACCAGCGTGCGCTCGATGGTGTCCCAGATGGTGTTGCTGGGCGCGGCCATCTCAGGCCGTGCCGTTGACCGACAGATCGGTGAGCTTAACGACCTCGGGCGACAGCTTGGCGGCCTTGATCAGCGTTCCGACATCCGCCTGCATCGCCTTGCGGGCGGCGCTGAGGACTTCCGGCGAGGGATCGGTGAAGGAGACGCCGTTGGTTTCCATCGTCTTGCGGGCATGATCCTGCAGCGTGGCGGCATTGGCGCGATAGGCGGCGATATTGGCCGCCCACAGGTCGATCATGGTCTTTCGCATGTCCGGCGTCAGCTTTGACCAGAACGTGCCGCTGATCATCGGCATGTATTGCCCGACGTATTGGTGGTCCTGATACGAATACCTGACACCGGCTTCCCACAGCTTGGCCGAGGCGCAGCTTTCATTGGTGGAGACGAACCCGTCGAAGGTGCCCTGGGACAGCGCCAGCGGCACGTTCGGCCATGCAGTGACGTTGGGAATGCCACCGAAGAAGCTGATCCGCCAACTGATGCCGGCCCCACCGGGGCTGCGGATTTTCAGCCCCTTGATGTCCGCCGCCGTGCGCAATGGCGTTTTGGTGGTGTACCAGTTCTGGAAACCGAGATTGAGCCACGAACCGATCACCTTCACGCGCAACTTGGTCTCGATCTCCTTGACCACCAGCGCGCCCGGCTTGCCGTCCGAGGCGTGCTCGGTCACCTCGATCTTCTGGCCGTAGAACGCCGGCAGCTGGCAGAAGTCGCAGTCCGGCACGATGCCGGTCTGCGTCCAGGTGCCGGGACAGGCCATGTCGACCTGGCCCTGCAGCAGCGCCTTGGCGACGTTGAGGTCGGCGAACAGCTGGCCGGACGGGAAGATCTCGCTGGTGAGCTTGCCGCCGGTCGCGGCCTCGACCTTCTTCAGGTAGTCGGCGATGGAAATATTGCGCACATGCGACGGCGCGGTGTCGAGGGAGCAACGGATCTTCAACGCTTGCTCGCCGCGCGCGTGTCGCAGGATGCCGAAGGTTCCGGCCATCGCGACGGCCGAACGACCAAGCGCCCGGCGGGACAGGTTTTGCCGCATCAGAGTACCTTTCATGGACGCCCCTTTAGCCGGGGAGGCGGACTGATGGCGGGTCAGTGCGTCTGCGTCAAGAGTCGGCTTGCATGGCGACCGGGAAGCCGCATTGGCCGCCGCGACGCAGCAGCAGAGCGGGTCACCGGCGGCGGGCTGACCCCGCCACGGCCGCTGAAGGCATGGGCGCCCGGTCAGGCAAGCCGAACCACTTGTCGCCGTTCGGCGCTGGCGCCGACCGGTATCAGCGTCATTTTCACGCGTCGCGCGTGGTCAATTTTTTTCGCACGCCGCGTATGATCGTTTGTCGCGCGCCGGGCGTGGTATCAGGCGGCTCGGATGTCGCTCACGAAGCGGTTGACCGCGCCGGACAGCCGTTCGGCCTGGTGCGACAAGCCGCCCGCCGCCGACAGCACCTCGCCGGCGGCCTGCCCGGTATCCTGCGCCACCTGACTGACACCATTGATGGTCTCGGTGACCGCCTGGGTCGCGCGTGCGGTCTGCTGCACGTTGCGCGCGATTTCGCCGGTGGCCGCGCCTTGTTCCTCCACCGCCGCGGCGATCGAGGTGGCGATTTCGCTGACCTGTCGAATGGTGTCGGCGATCCCGCCGATCGCCGCGACGGCCTCTTGCGTGGCGACCTGGATCTGGTTGATCTGCGCGCCGATGTCCTCGGTCGCCAGCGCGGTCTGCTGCGCCAGATTCTTGACCTCCGAGGCAACCACCGCGAAGCCCTTGCCGGCGTCACCGGCACGCGCCGCCTCGATCGTCGCGTTCAGCGCCAGCAGGTTGGTCTGGCCGGCGATGTTCTTGATCAGACCGACGACGTTGCCGATCCGCGTCGCGGCGTCCGCGAGCGCATGCACGATCGTATCGGTGCGCCGCGAGTCCTCGGCCGCCTTGCCGGTGATCATCGTGGAACGCGCGACCTGCTGGCTGATCTCGCTGATCGAGACGGCCAGTTCCTCGGCGGCCGCGGCGACGGTCTGCACCCCGGCGTTGGCCTGCTCGACCGCGGCGGCGACCGATGTCGCCTGCTGATTGCCGTGCTGCGCGATGCCGGACATGGACTGCGCGGTCGCCTCCATCTCGGACGAGCCAGCGGCCAGGTGACCGACCAGTTCGCCCACGTCACCTTCGAAGCGCCCCATCAGATCTTCCAGCCGGGTCGCGCGCTGATCCCGCGCGATCCGCTCGTGCGCCTGCTCCGCTGCCAGACGTTCGGCGGTGGCGGCGCCCTGGCGCAATTCCTCCAGCGTGCTCGCCATCTTGCCGAATTCATCGTTCTGCCCCAGCGCGGGCACCGGTGTCTGGTAGTCCTGGCTGGCAAGCCTGGCGATCGCACCGTTCAGGTCGCGCACCGGCAGGGCGATGCGCCGACGGACGACGAACAGGCCACCCAAGCTCGCGACGATCGCCGCGGCGAACATCAGGCCCACGATCAACAGGCGCGTCATGGCCGCCGCATGAAGCTGGGTCCCGCGCTCCGTCATCGCCGCCAGCGCGACCTGAGCCACCTTGAGCACATTGGTCAGCGGCACGGTGCAGATCGTGTTGAACTCCGCGGGCGTATCCGGATGCGCCGACCCCAGCGTGGCATAGGCGGCGTCGCGCGCCGCGAACCCCTTGGCCATTTCGGCCGCCGCATAATCTGTCGCCGCGACCAGTGACCCGGTGGCGTTCGGGCGTGCCAGCAGATCACGCAGATAGCGCAGCGACCGTCCCGCGAGCCCACGCATGACGCCGAGCTGCGCCCGCATCTGCGGGCCCATCGGGGTGTTGGCGCCAAACAGGCCGCGCATCGCCGAACACTCATCACCCATGCTCGCGCGCATCTCCCAGGCGTATTGCCGAGCCAGCACACTCTCACCGATGATCGGGTCGGACATGCGCGCCGTGGCGGCGATCGACAACGACAGGTCGGACAGGCCGTTCACCACCGTGCCGACCGCGGCGTACCAGCCCTGCGTGTCCTTCAGGTTGCGCTGGGCGCGCGACTGAGCCGCGATCGCCAGCACTTGCCGGTGGAACGGTTCGGTGGCCTGCCACTTCGCCATGATGTCCGTGGCCCGTCTGGTGTCAGCCGGCGCCAGCGACGGTTCCACCTGCTGCAAGGTGGTGGCCAACTGCGCCCCCACCTTGGCGCGCAGATGGTCGATGTCGGGAGCGGGGTCATCCTGCGACAGCAGCATGTTCTGCGAATCGCCCCGTGACAGCCGCATGTCCTGCGTCGCGTTGAACAACAGGCCATCGGCCTTGGCCAGCACCTCGGCCTGCCTGGCCAGGCGCAGTTCGGTGAACGCATCCCTCGATGGCATCAACAACGCCGCGCCGAGCGCGAGCGTCATCACCAGGAAGACCCCGTTCAGCAGGGTGACGGCTGAGATCGACGACCCAGGCCGGCGAGTGCCAGCAGCATCCTGGGTTGTCGTCGTGGATATGGACATAGAACCTGACCTCGGACATGGACCCCGGCCGAAGGATGGCGCGAGCACGAACAAAGTCCTCGGATAGTGCTAACGTTGCGTTAATGGCCGCGGCAGTGGCGACGAAACGATACCGAACTGGCCGCGGTGACGGACTGACACCGAACCGGCCGCGGTGCCGGCCGCGACGCCAAGCGGAGGGCGATGGCCGGCGCGGTCGCGTCCCGCGACGGGCTTTTTCGTCAGGCAGCGTTATCGGAATGCTGACGCACTTATCGCCGATGCTGCCTTAAGCGGTTTGCCATGGCCTCATAATCCCCGCAGGAACCCGATCATGGCGGCATTGACCTCCGCCGGCCGCTCTTGCTGGGTCCAGTGGCCGCAACCCGGCAGGATGGTCGTCGCACGCAGGCCGGGAACGAGTTTCGGCAGATTGGCGAGGATCTCGGCGACGCCGGGGAACGCCAGCACCGGGTCCCGCTCACCGGCGACGAACAGCGCCGGGACATGGACGCGCGCGTCGGCGAACGGCGCCAGCAGCTCCCAGTTACGGTCGATGTTGCGGTACCAGTTCAAGCCGCCGCGCAGGCCGGTGCGGGCGAACTCGGCGACGTAGACATCCAGATCGGCCTCACTGAGCCAGGCCGGCAACGGCGGCGATCGGTCGGCCGATGCGGCCAGCAGGGCCAGCAGGCCGCCGACCCGCGGCACCATGGCGAAATCGCCGCCACCGGCGCCGCTGGGGAACTCGCCGGCGATCCGCAGCATGATGCCGCGAAGATAGGCCCGGACGTCGTGCTCCAGTTCCGCCTCGGCGACGCCCGGGGTCTGGAAATGGAGCTGGTAGAACACCGCGTCCGGGGTCCGCGGCATGACGCTGGTCGGGCGCGCCTTGCCGGGTGGACGGAACGGCACGCTGAGGGCGGCGATGGCGCGGAAGCGGTCGGGCCGCAGCAGCGCGGCATGCCACGCCACCGGCGCACCCCAGTCATGCCCGGCGATGACCGCGGACGGCTGGTCCAGAGCGTCCAGCACGCCGACCATGTCGCCAACCAGATGCAGCAGCGTGTACTGGTCGATCGCCTCGGGTTTGCCGGTCTGGCCATAGCCCCGCATGTCGGGCGCCACGGCGTGAAAGCCGGCGGCGGCCAGGGCCTCGATCTGGTGGCGCCAGGAATACCAGCACTCGGGAAAGCCGTGGCACAGCAGCACCAGCGGGCCACTGCCCTGTTCCGCCAGATGCATGCGGATGCCGTTGGTCTCGATGAAGCGGTGGGTGATCCCGGTCATGTCGGCGTCTCCTGTCATCGCACGCCATCAAGCAGAGTGGCGGGCAAAATCGTCAAGCGCCCCGGGCGTCAAGTGTGCGGGGCGTCAAGCGGCTACGGCAGCGGCGGCCGCCCCGCCGGGCCGCGCACCCGCGGCAGCAGGATCATGTCCCACGGGCTGGGCATCTCGCCGACCGGCACATGCACCAGGGCCGGCGCGTGCAGGGCGAAGGCCTTTCGCAGGACGTCCTCCAGCGCATCGGGCGTGGTGGCATGGAAGGCGGCCATGCCGAAGCTCTCGGCGAACCTGACGAAGTCCGGATTGGTCAGGTCGCTGGCGATCAGGCGGTTGCCGTACTGCTGCGCCTGGATGCGGCGGACGTTGCCGAACGCGCTGTCGTCGAACACCACCGCGACCACCGGCAGGCGGTGGTGCATGGCGGTCGCCAGTTCGGTGGCCTGGAACATGAAGCCGCCATCGCCGGTGGCCAGCACGACGGCGCGCCCCGGTGCAGCCGCCTGAGCACCAAGTGCTGTGCCATAGCCCCAGCCGAGGGTGTCCTGGTAGCCGGGCGAGAGGAAGGTGCGCGGCTGGTGGACCGGCAGCGCGAGGCGGCTGGCGAAGCCGATCTGGGTGACATCCTCGACGTAGATGCCGTTCGCGGGCAAGGCCGCCCGGATCGCCCGGAGGAAGCCCATCGGCGGTTCGTGTCGGGCCAGGCGCTCGGCGAACGAGTTGCGTACCGCCGGCAGGTCCGGGTTGGGAGTCCAGGGCGCGGCGTGGGTGGCGAGTTCGGCGACAAGGCGGCGCAAGGTCACCGCCGCGTCACCCAGCAGGGCGCAGGCGGGGGGACGCAGGCGGCCGATCTCGTCGGGGTCGATGTCGAGGCGGATGACCGGCAGATCGTCATCCACGCCCCAGTTGGCCTGCTGCCAGTACAGCCGCGTGCCGATCGCGAGGACGGCGTCGGCGGTCTTCCACAGGCCGTGGCTTTCGGTGAACGACACCGCGAGCGGGTGATCGGTCGGGATCACCCCCCTGCCCCGGCGGAACGACGAGACCGGGGCGTGCAGCATCTCGGCGATCGCCCGGACTTCCGGTTCGGCGCCAATGGCCCCGGCGCCGACCACGATCAGCGGCCGCCGAGCCTTGGCCAGAATCGCGGCGGCGGCGTTGATCGCGGCCGGATCGGCACAGGGGGGCGCCTGGACGATGGGTAGGGCCAACGTAACCTCGGCCGCCTGACCCCAGATGTCGATGGCGCATTCCAGCGCCACCGGTCCGGGGCGGCCGGCGGTGGCGGCGGCGATCGCGTGGGCGACACGGGCGGACGCCTGTTGCGGGGCGCGGATGCGGTCGGCCTGTTTGACGATGTGGCGCAGCAGACCGAGCTGGTCATGGATCTCGTGCAGGTGGCCGTGGCCCTGGTCGATGGCGAAGGACGGGATCTGGCCGACCAGTGCGAGCACCGGCGCACCCATGGCCTGGGCCATCAGCAGGGCCGCCGAGGCGTTGAGAATGCCCGGTCCCGGCACCACCGCGAACGCCTGTGGCCGGCCGGTGACCAGCGCGGCGCCCAAGGCCATGTAGGCGGCGGTCTGCTCGTGGCGCGAATGGATCACACGGATGCGGCCGGAGGCCTTGTGCGCGGCGTCGAACAGGTGGTCGTTGTGCACGCCGGGCAACGCGAACAGGGTGTCGATCCCATGCGCCAGCAGGGTCTCGATGACGGCCTCGGCCGTGGTCAAGCGGGGCATGAGCCTCTCTTCCGGTTTCAGCCGATCAGCTGGACGCCTGCATCGCTGGCCGCCGCGGCGAGTCTGGTGTCCAGGGTGGCGAGCGGCACGGCCTCGCGTAACGCCAGTTCCAGGTAGCTGGCGTCATAGACCGTCAAGGCATGAGCGCGGGCCAGCGCCAGGGTGGCCTCGTCGGCGGGGACGCGGTCGATCTCGATGCTCATGGCTGCCAGCGCGCGGAGAAAAGTGGCGCTATCGCGTTCAGTGATGCGTTTGCGCCGCTCGTTGATCAGCAGGACATTGCGGACCTCGAACCACCACAGTGCCGGAACATGCGCGGTTTCGGTATCCAGCCGCTTCAGGGCCAGGTCGGCGCGGGCGTTGTCTTCGTCTTCAAGGCCCCAGGACACGGTGATCGAGGCGTCGAGGACGAAGGCCATCAGTAGCGATGGCCCTCATGCCGCGCGTCGAGCAATTCCCGCAGCGGAATTTTACCGACCCGCTGGCGCAGCGCCCGGATCGCGGTGACCGCCTTCGCGGCCTGTGCCTGGCGTGCCTCCTGGTCGGGGACCAGCCGAGCGATCGGCCTGCCGTGGCGGGTGATCACGACGGTTTCGCCGTGCTCGACGTCGTCGAGCAACTGGGGAAGATGGGTTTTGGCCTCGGAGGCCTGGATTTCGCGCATGGTTCGGTGCCTTTCCATTCGGGCTTTCGACCAGATGGGACTTTCGACCAGAAGTTTCGACTGGTCGATTGGATTGGTCAAATTGAGTATGGGGAGGTCGGCGGGAAGATGCAACCGGTCTGCGCCGACTCGGCGATATCTGATACCATATCTCGATGCCTCATGCTGACTTCGTCCATCTGCGCACCCATTCCGCCTATTCGCTCAGCGAGGGCGCGATCCGCCCGGACCGGATCGCGACGATGGCCAAGGAAGCGGGGATGCCGGCGGCGGCGATCACCGACACCGGCAATCTGTTCGGCGCGCTGGAGTTTTCGCAGTACTGCGCTGGCAAGGGCATCCAGCCCATCATTGGCTGCCAGATCGCATTGGCCCGGAGCGACAATCCTCGCCTGCCGCCCGACCCGGTGGTGCTGCTGGCACAGGACGCGGCGGGGATGGCCAACCTGCAGCGTCTGTCGTCGATCGGCTTCCTGGAAACCGATCCGACGCTGAAGCCGCAACTGCCGTTGGAGCGCCTTGCCGCACACGCCGGGGGGTTGCTGCTGTTGACCGGCGGCACCACCGGCCCAATCGGTCGTTTGCTGGCCGAGGGTCAGAAGCCCGAAGCCGAACGCCTGCTGGATGCGCTGGGCGAAGCTTTCGCCGGCCGCACGATCCAGGAACTGCATCGTCACAGCCTGGCGGTGGACGCCGCGATCGAACCCGGGCTGATCGGGCTGGCCGACGCCCGCGGCATCCCGATCGTCGCCACCAACGACTGCTACTTCGCCGGGCGCGACATGCATGAGGCGCATGATGCCCTGTTGTGCATCGCCGAGGGCCGCACGCTGTCCGAACCCGATCGCCGCCGCGTCACGCCCGAACACTGGTTCAAGCCGGCAGCCGACATGCGCACCCTGTTCGCGGACCTGCCCGAGGCCTGCGACAACACGCTGGCGATCGCCCGCCGCTGTTCGGTCATGGCGGAAACCCGGCCACCTCTTCTGCCGGTCTGCCCCAAGGTGCGGCCCGGCCAGACCGAGGAGGAAACCGTTCGCGCCATGGCGATGGAGGGCCTGCAGGCCCGTCTGGACGCCGCCGGTGCCGATGCGGCCATGCGCGAAACCTATCGCGTGCGGCTGGAGTACGAGCTGTCGGTGATCGCCGCGATGGGTTTTTCCGGGTATTTCCTGATCGTCGCCGACTTTATCCAGTGGTCCAAGGCCCAAGGCATTCCGGTGGGACCGGGGCGCGGCTCCGGCGCCGGTTCGGTGGCGGCGTGGGCGTTGACCATCACTGACCTCGATCCGCTGCGCTTCAACCTGCTGTTCGAGCGGTTCCTCAACCCCGAACGGGTCTCGATGCCCGATTTCGACATCGACTTCTGCCAGGAAGGCCGCGACCGGGTTATCGACTATGTACGTAATGAATATGGCAGCGACCGGGTCGCCCAGATCATTACTTTCGGGAAACTTCAGGCGCGCGCGGCGGTGCGCGACGTCGGTCGGGTGCTGGGGCTGCCGTTCGGCCAGGTCAACAAGGTTGCCGAACTGATCCCCAACAATCCGGCCAAGCCGGTGACCTTGCAGCAGGCGGTGGACGGCGAGCCGCGGTTGCAGATCCTGCGCGATGAGGACGAGGGCATCGGCCGGTTGCTGGAAATCGCGTTGCGGGTCGAGGGCCTGTATCGGCACGCGTCGACTCACGCCGCCGGGGTGGTGATCGGCGACCGCCCGCTGGTCGAGCTGGTGCCGCTGTATCGCGATCCGAAATCCGACTTCCTGGTCACTCAGTACTCGATGAAGCACGTCGAGCAGGCGGGACTGGTGAAGTTCGATTTCCTGGGGCTTACCACGCTGACCATCCTGCGGCGCGCGGAGAATTTTCTGAAGGGCCTCGGTATCGCCGTCGATCTGGACCGGCTGCCGCTGGATGACAGGAAAACCTTCGAGATGCTGCAGAAAGGCGAGGCCGGCGGGGTGTTCCAGATGGAAGGCCAGGGCATGCGCGACACGCTGCGGCAGATGCGCCCGGACCGGTTCGAGGACCTGATCGCCGCGGTGGCGCTGTACCGCCCCGGCCCGATGGCCAACATCCCCGACTACTGCCGGCGCAAGCACGGCGAGACGTGGGTCGCGCCGCATCCGGTGATCCACGACATCCTGGCCGAGACCTACGGCATCATGGTCTATCAGGAGCAGGTCATGCAGATCGCTCAGACCATGGCGGGTTACTCGCTTGGCAGCGCCGACCTGCTGCGTCGGGCGATGGGCAAGAAGATCGCCGCCGAGATGGAGGCGCAACGAAACATCTTCACCGACGGTGCGATCAAGCGCGGCATCGACCCGGCCAAGGCGACGGAAGTGTTCGACCTGATGGCGAAGTTCGCCGACTATGGCTTCAACAAATCCCATGCCGCGGCCTACGCGCTAGTCGCCTATCAGACCGCCTGGCTGAAGGCCAACCATCCGGAGGTGTTCATCGCCGCGTGCATGAGCCTGGCGTTGAACAACACCGATCGATTGGCGGCGCTGAAGCAGGAGGCGGAACGCGGATCGCTGATCATCCTGCCGCCGGAGATAAATCGTTCCGCTGCTGATTTTTCGGTGGAGCGACTCGATGACGGCCGGCTGGCGATCCGATACGCGCTGGCAGCGGTGAAGAAGGTCGGCTTCACGGCTATGGAATCGGTTGTCGCCGCGCGCGCTGATAGGCCGTTCGCCGATGTGACCGACTTCGCCACCCGGGTGGATCCGCGGCAGATCAATCGCATGCAGATCGAGAACCTGGTGCGGGCGGGGGCATTCGATCGATTGGACAGCAACCGCGCGCGGCTGTTCGGCGGGGCGGAGACCATGCTGCGGCGTGCCCAGGCGGATCAGGAGGAAAAAGACAGCGGCCAGATCGGCCTGTTTGGTGGCCTGGCCAGCAAGCCCGAGCCGCTGCGCATGCCCGACGTGCCCGACTGGCCCTCATTGGAACGTCTGGCGTTCGAAGCCGAGGCGATCGGCTTTCATCTGACGGCGCATCCGCTGGACGCCTATGCGCCGGCGCTGAAGCGGCTTGGGGTCACCCAGTCGGTGCATGTGGAAACCCGAGCCTCGGCGGGGGTTTCCCGGGTCAAGATCGCCGGCACCGTCGTCGCCACCAAGGAACGCATCACCCGGACCGGCAGCCGCATGGCCTGGGTGCGGATCTCCGACGCTGCCGGCTCTGTCGAGGTCACCTGTTTCAGCGAGGTGCTGAACCGGTCGCGCGAGATCCTGGCTTCGGGTTGCAACGTGCTGGTCAGCGCCGAGTTGAAGACCGAAGGCGAGGCGGTGCGGGTCACCGCGATGGATGTGGTGTCGCTGGACCAGGCGGCGGCCTCGGCCGGGGCGTCGATCCGCATCTGGCTGCGCGAGAGTGCCGCGGTGCCGCATATCCGCGATGTGCTGGGGCGGGAGAGCGGCGGGCGCGGGCGGGTGACCCTGGTGCCGCGGATCGATGCGGGGCAGGACGTGGAGATCGCGTTGCCGGGCGGCTATAACGTGACGCCGCGGCTGGCGCAGGCGTTGATGTCGGTGCCGGGGGTGGAGCAGGTGGAGGAAGTCTGACCGCCATCTTCCGCGAAACCGAAACTTTTGACGTCGCATCTCGCTGTGCAAGCCGCTCTGGTTACTGTCGGCGAAATGATGCGCAAATCGGCAGGTGTGAGAGCTGGTCAGTTCGTGACTTGCGGCTCGTTCACGGGGCTTCGATACCTGAACCCCGGTAATTATTGTCGGGTAGATTTCGAAGGGCTGGGGGAAGCTCAGCTCACATTCGTATAGGGTAACTCCGAGATAAACCCGGGTCACTACCTGCTAACTGACCGCCATTCGGGTGCGATGCGCCCGGCACCTTTACAGCCAAATATTGGAAACCAACCGCTTGCGTGAAGGTTCACGCGCCAATATCACTCCCGCCTGATGAGAGAACCAGACAGGTCGAAAGAAGGGGCTGGGAGGGTTAGCTGCTGGACACCGTTCATCTGACGCAAGCAGCCCCGTTTACCACGGGCGCCCCCCCGCTGACTAAGATGAGTGTATCTGCTAGCGTGTTGAGGTCGAGATGCCACCATCTAACAAATGAAGGGCGCATATGACCGATTCAAAATTGATGGAATGGAACGACATGGCCAACTCTCCAATACAAATTACCACGCCGGGCGATGCGCCTAATTATGGTTGATCCTCCTCGGCTGGCGCGACGTTGCGCGCTGCCGATTATGGACACTAGGCCACGTGCTTGCGCAAGCTTCGCCCTGGGAGGCAGCGGCGATGAACGGAAATCGTTCGCGAGAATTGTTTGAAGCGTTGAAGCAACGTTCCACGCGACTTTGGAAACGAGTGATCCAATGGCTGAACACGACGCGAGATCCGGTCGACTTGGCGGCGACGATCCGTGCCAAGGTCGTGGCTGTTTCGCGACAGCCCCGAACCTATGCTGTTTGGGCATTCGCAGGCGCGGTCGTTCTCGTCGTGCTTGTGGTCCTTCTTGCGCGATTGTTGCGCTTATTACGCTGGTATTCAGACGAGCGAACTATCAATGGCGCCGTCGTCTATCCTCATGCCAGCCTCGCCAACCCCTTAGTCGCTGGCATTGGTGCGGCGCTTTTGATAGTCGCGGCTATCTGGCAGGCCAGGACTGCAACAAAACAAGCTACGATCGCGGCGGAGCGCCACCGCGAACAGACCGATGCCGATCGTAAGAGCCGCACCACCGAGAGCTTCGCCAAGGCAGTTGAACAGCTCGGCAGTGGCAAGCTGGAGGTGCGTCTGGGCGGCATCTATTCGTTGGAGCGGATCTCGAAGGATAGCCCGGATGACTATTGGACGGTGATGGAGAATCTCACGGCCTTCGTCCGTGAACACTCGCGGCGAAACGAAGACAAGCGCTTGGCGCCGCGGGTGCCGCAAGCTCCCGATCTGGACGAGCTCGGCGAACCCCCGGAAGCGGACATCGCTGCCGTTCTGAAGGTGATTAATGCAAGGCAAGGCCTGGACCTTGAGCGCAGGGACTGGCTTCGCCTAGATCTGACAGGCGCTGTTTTGAGGCAGGCCGACCTCAAACAGGCTTACCTCGACAGAGCTATTCTTAGGAGGGCACATCTGGAGGGGGCCGACCTCAGGCATGCGCATCTCGAAGACGCCGACCTTACGGGCGCGTATCTCAAAACCAAGGCCGACCTCAGGGACGCGCGCCTCAACAGAGCATATCTTGTAGGCACACATCTTGAAGGGAACCAGCTCCTCGTGGGCGCGGATTTCAAACTTGCCACTCTCGCACTCGCGCATCTTGAAGGGGCCGACCTCCGGGGCGCAAAAAACCTGAGAGCAGAGCAGCTTGCCCTCACCATTGGCAATGCTGCCACGCGCGTTCCAGCCGAGCAGCGACCTGCGCAATGGCCACCCACGGAAGACCCATCAGACACAGCCGCCTAAGCCATAATTCTGGAAAGTCGCCCATGTCCACGAGTTCGACCGCATACCGCCGAGATATGACAAGTGACGCGTGAACATCTGACCCGCTCTGCTGGACACGAAAGCTCGCGCTGGCACGTGACGGCGACCGCGAGATCGCCCATGCTGCGGCGGGACAAATCCAGGAGGCAAGCTTGATGGACCTGACAGGTCAAGCGGCGTTGGTGACGGGCGCCCAGCAAGGCATCGGCAACGCAATCGCCATCGCTCTGGCACAGGACGGTGCGGACCTCGCCATCAACTACCTCGATGACAAGGCGGCAGCCGAGGACGTGGCGACGGCGGTGCGCGCAACCGGGCGCAAGGCGGTGATGCTCGCCGGCGATGTCGCCGCCGCCGGCACGCCCGGCGCCCTGGTCGAGGCGACCGTCGCGGCGTTCGGCAAAATCGACATCCTGGTCAACAACGCCGGCGTCTTCCCCCGCGTCGGCTTCCTGGACATGACCGAGAAAGACTGGGACTTTGTTCATTCGATCAATCTCAAGGCCGGCTTCTTCCTGGCCCAGGCGGCGGCGCGGGCGATGATCGCGGCCGGCATTCAGGGTGCGATCATCAACCTGGCCTCCTCGGCGGTGTTCGGCGCCTCGCCACAGGGGGTGCATTATGCCGCCAGCAAGGGCGGTGTCGTCTCCATGACCCGCGCCATGGCGATGGAACTCGCCCCACACAAGATCCGGGTCAACGCCATCGCGCCGGGGCTGACCGACACCGCCCAGCCGCGGTATGGCTCAACCGAAGCGGAACTGGTCGCCAAGGCGGCGACGATGCCTTTGGGACGGATGGGGCAGCCGCGCGACATCGCCCACGTCGCGGTCTTCCTCGCCTCGGAAAGATCCGCCTTCATGACCGGACAGACGGTCCACGCCAATGGCGGGATCTTCATGACCACATGATCGTCGCACCTCGCCGCCACCGCCCCCGATCTGGTCATGCTCTGTCGTTGGCCCGCCGCCATCGCTCGATCGCACCGATCGCGGTGGCGGCATCGATGACATCGGCGTAGCGCCGCTCGACATCCTTCAGGTTCTGGATATGCGCCCCCTGATCATGATCGCCGACACAATCGTGCGGCACCATCACGCAAAAACCTAACGAAAATGCATCGATCACGCTCGCCCGGATGCAGCCGGACGTAATGCATCCTGTCACGATGACCGTATCGACGCGCTCTTTTGTCAGGATCGCGGCGGCGGGCGTGCCGAAGAAAATCGACGGTGCGGACTTCATCAGCGTCACGTCCGGTTCAGCGGCGGCGATGCGCGGATCGAGCTCCACCGATGGCGAGCCGCGCAGCAGGTCGAACACCGGTCCTACCTTCCAATGCGGTGCGGCGCGCGGGCTGTCATAGCCGTTGACGCAGGCGATGACCGGCAGGCCGGCGCGCCTCGCCGCCTCGATCAGCGGAACGGTGTTGCGCACGGCCGCATCGACCATCGGTGCGCCGCCCATCGGGAAATCACCGTCGACGAAGCCGCGCTGAAAATCGACGACCACAACCCCGATTTTCGTCCCAAAACCGAGCGGCCGGGCGCCGTAGCCGCGCTCTGCGTAGATGTCGGGCATTTTTCGAGATCTCCTGTGCTCATCGATGCAGCTATGGTCAGCGATGCGCCTGTAATCAGCGATGCAGCCGCAAAATCAGCAAAATCCGTGCCGTCCTCACGGCTCGCAGCAGACCACGATCTTGGAAGGGCCCCGCCATGTTGACCCAGATTCCGATCATCGACGTGAGTTCGGGCTGCGGGCCAGGTTCAGTATCTTTGATTGCCAAGCTGCCCACGAACAGCAGCGATTTGATTGCTCAGGGAACCGAAAGTCTGAACGCCTATCATCTGGAACCGAGGGCCTTGCATCGCCATGTCCACTGCAGCACGGCAGATAATGCAGAACGGAGGGATTCCGGCCATGTCGATCACCGAGCAGGGTCGTCCAGCCGCGACCAACCGGACGAAGCAGGCGAGGATGCTGATCGATGGCGCCTGGGTGGACAGTGCGTCCGGCGCGACGCTGTCGGTTGAAAATCCGGCGCGGCGTGCCTCGATCGCTTTCCTCCCGCGTGGCGCCAAGGAAGATGTCGATCGCGCCGTGGCCGCTGCCGATAAGGCGTTCCGCGGTTGGAGCAAGGTCCCGCCCCGCCAGCGCGGGCGCCTGTTGCTTCGGGTTGCCGAGGTCATGGAAGAGCGGGTCGAAGAGATGGCCCGCATCATCGCCGAGGAAACCGGCAACGCGCTGCGCACCCAGGCGCGGGCGGAGGCGACATTGTCGGCCGACATCTTCCGCTACTTCGGCGGGCTGGCCGGTGAGTTGGAGGGCGAGACGATCCCGTTGGGCGAGCAGGTCCTGAGCTACACCCGACGCGAACCGTTGGGCGTGGTCGGCGCCATCATCCCGTGGAACGCGCCGGTGCTGCTGGGCGCGCTGAAGATCGCTCCCGCGCTCTGCGCGGGCAACACGCTGGTGCTGAAGGCCGCCGAGGACGCGCCGCTGGGCGTGCTGTTGATGGCCGAAATCTGCCAGCAATTCCTGCCGCCCGGCGTGCTGAACGTGCTGACCGGGTTGGGTGAGGAATGCGGTGGTCCGCTGGCGCAGAACCCGACGATCCGGAAACTTTCGTTCACCGGGTCCACCGAGGTCGGTAAGATCATCATGCGCGCGGCCGCGGAACGGATTGTTCCGGTTTCGCTGGAACTCGGCGGCAAGAGCCCGTCCATCGTGTATCCCGATGCCGATGAGGACTGGGTGGTGGACGGGGTGATCGCCGGCATGCGTTTCACCAGGCAGAGTCAGTCCTGCACCGCCGGATCGCGACTGTTCCTGCATCGGGACATCTTCGACAGTTTCCTCGATAAACTGGCCGCGAAGACCCAGGCCCTGAAACTCGGCGATCCGCTGGACGAAGCCACCGACATCGGTGCGATCATCAACGAAAAGCAGTTTCGCAAGGTGTGCGGCTATGTCGACGAGGGTTTGCAGCGCAAGGACGCCCGCCTCGTGTTCGGCGGCCTGCCGCCCAAGGATGGTCCGCTCAGCGCGGGCTACTTCGCGGTTCCCACGGTATTCGCCGACACCTCCAACGATTGGCGGCTAGCGCGGGAGGAAATCTTCGGCCCGGTGCTGGTGGCGATCCCGTGGCAGGATGAAGACGACGCGATCCGCATGGCGAACGACAGCCACTACGGCCTTGCCGCCTATGTCTGGACGCACGAGATCGGCAGCGCGTTGCGGGTCGCGCACGCGATCGAGTCCGGTTGGGTGCAGGTCAACCAGGGGTTGGGGCAGCAGCCCGGTCACTCGTATGGTGGGTATAAGCAAAGCGGCATCGGCCGGGAATTCTCGCTGGAGGGAATGCTCGACAGCTTCACCCAGCGCAAGAACGTGACCGTGAATTTGAACGTGCCGAGACGCGACACCCAGGTAGCCGCATCGTGAACAGATGCCGGCGGGTCGCATAGCGTCGGTCCCAACCGCTGAGAAGTTGTCAAAACCGTCCCGGCGACGTCAGCCAAGTTTGGCCTAGCCGTTCACCAGTCCTTGATACCGACCAGAGGCACCCGCTACCCCGCAGCGTCCTCCGTCACCGGATCGTTTCCGGTGTACAGATGCGGCCAGCGCCGTTTCACCAGTGGGCCTTTCTCGTCATACGCCAGGCAGGTGTTGAGGATCTTGTTGCCGCCGCCCCATTTCTCGGTGATCCGCTTGTCGAAGGCGTCGCTGCCGCGGCGTTCATCCGCCGTTCCCTCAGCCGCCATCTCTTGTCTGGCCTTGGCGGGATTGATGGTCTGAAAGGCCGTGGTGGCCATCTGCTGCAGCAGCTCCCGCAGATGGGTGCAGCCGACCGTCCCGCCTACGGCGCGGTTGGCCTCACGCAGGAAACCGGCCTTGATCGACATGCCGACCAGGCGGGTAAAATTGGGCGCGGCGGTCGGACACATCGCGTAGGGCGTCTTGTCGCTGACCGCCTCGACCGCCTGGATGGTCATCCGCTCATCGACCGTCAGGCGCAACCACATGTCGTGGATCGGCTCGCCGGGCTCGATATAACCCCGGTCGTAGTTGGTCTGCCCGAAGCTCTTGGTGTCGGTCAGGTGCGCCTCGATGTCGTAAGCGCCATCCGACCGGCGGTAACCGTTGATCTCGATGGCGCGAGTATGCTGGCGCTGACGTTCGACGGGCTGGCTCAGCGGCATGCGTGGCTCCTTGACGGGGGCGGGCGAAGACTGGGGGCGGACGACGACGGGGGTAAGCAACTGTTGCGGTGCAACATCGCCATATGGCACCCGCGCTGGTCCTTTCAAAGCGCCCTCCCGGCATGACTGCTGCGCGATCCCGCAGGGCGTTACAAGCGGATCATGTGGGAATAAACCCGCAGGTCCCGGTTGACGCGCCTGTCAATTGGCGCATTTTCCCGGTAGGGCCGCTGTGACGGCGAAATAAGTTTTGTCGGGGTAAGTCTCGTTGTGGCCGGTTAACAGAGCCGGTTAATCGGGCTGGTCGATTTGTCGATCCCGGTCAGGTGGTGTTGTTTACTCGGGAGGAGGATCGGCCGCGTGCCGGCTGAACGCGCGGTTTACCGGATGAGCGGTCGCAACGGATTGGGTGGATCGAGGGCTTGCGAAGGATGAATTCGTTCACAGACCATTGTCGCCGCTCGCTCAATCAGATCCGCGGCCAAGGACGCTACCGGGTGTTCACTCCGCTGCAGAAGCGCGCGGACGAGTTTCCTTACTACCGGCGTCGGGATGGGTCGCGGGTGCTGGTCTGGTCCTCCAACGACTACCTGGCGATGGGCGGGCATCCGGTTCTGGTCAACGCGGCGTGCGAGGCCGCCCAGACCATGGGGGCGGGCGCCGGCGGCACGCGCAACATCAGCGGCACCAGCCCGGTGCATGACGATCTGGAGGCCGCGTTGGCGGCGCTGCACGGCAAGCAGGCGGGATTGCTGTTCACCTCGGGGTTCGTGTCCAACCAGGCGGCCCTGTCCACCATCCTGAACAGCCTGCCGCAGGGGCCGGATCAGCCGTGGCAGGTGTTCTCGGACGCCAAGAACCATGCGTCGATGATCGCCGGCATCAGGGCGTCCCGCGCGGTCGTCAATATCTTCCGCCACAATGACCTGAGCCATCTGGAGGCGCTGTTGCGGGCCGCGCCGAACAGGTCGCCGAAGCTGATCGCGTTCGAGTCCGTCTACTCGATGGATGCGGATATCGCGCCGATCGGGGCGATCTGCGATCTGGCCGCGACCTACGAGGCGATGACCTACCTCGATGAGGTGCACGCGGTCGGCATGTACGGACCAAGCGGCGGCGGCGTGTCGGAGCGTGACGGCGTCGCCCACCGGGTCGACATCATCGAGGGCACGCTGGCGAAGGCGTTCGGATGCCACGGCGGCTACATCGCCGGCGATGCCGATGTGGTGGATTTCATTCGCTCGACCGCCCCCGGCTTTATCTTCACCACGTCGCTGCCGCCGATGACCGCCGCGGCGGCTCTTGCCAGCGTCCGGCATGTGGGGCAGGACCACGCTCGGCGGGCCCGGCTGTTCGAGCGCGCCGCCGCGTTGAAGACCCGGTTTGACACCGCCGGGCTGCCGCGGATCGACTCCGTCAGCCACATCGTGCCGCTGCATGTCGGGGAGGCCAAACTATGCACGGATGTCAGCCAGTGCCTGCTGAACGAGTTCGGCATGTATGCGACGCCGATCAATTACCCGACCGTGCTTCGCGGCGAAGAGCGGCTGCGGTTCACCCCGGGTCCGCTGCATACCGATGCGATGATGGACGAACTGGTGCAGGCGCTACTCGCCATCATCCCGCGGGAGCGGCGCCGAGCGGCTTAGGGGAGGCTCCTTCCGATCCCATTCATGGGTGGGTGGTTGGGGGCAGCCCATCGCTCGCGCGCTCGCTCGCCCGCGCCTTGGCGGGTGATCGCTTCAGGTTGAAGCGATCACCCTCGCGTTCCCATTGTTTGAGAGGGCGATTCACGTCTGAGGTTGGTTCAACCTCAGACGATCGCGCTCTGGCATGATCACCGAACTTGGCCACTTCGCGCTGATCCTGGCGCTGTTCGTCGCCATCATCCAGGCAACCGTCCCCCTGGTGGGCGCATCCCGCCGCCACCTGGGCTGGATGGCGGTGGGCCGGTCCTGCGCGCTGATCGGGTTCGGGCTGACCGCGCTGGCGCTGCTGTCGCTGATGCACGCCTATGTCACGTCGGACTTCACGGTGATCAACGTCATCGAGAACAGCCATACCGACAAGCCGCTGCTGTATCAGATCACCGGCGTCTGGGGGAACCACGAGGGTTCCATGCTGCTGTGGGTGTTCATGCTGTCGCTGTGCGCGGCGGCGGTGGCGCTGTTCAGCAACAACCTGCCGCCTGCCCTGCGCGCCCGGGTGCTCGCGGTGCAGGGCATGATCGCGACCGGGTTCCTGCTGTTCATCCTGCTGACATCCAACCCGTTCCTCCGCACGTTTCCGCCGGCGCCGAACGGCCAGGGGCTGAACCCGGTGCTGCAGGATCCGGGCCTGGCGTTTCACCCGCCGTTCCTCTACCTCGGCTATGTCGGGTTCTCGGTCGCCTTCGCCTTCGCCGTTGCCGCGCTGATCGAGGGCCGGGTCGACGCCGCCTGGGCACGCTGGGTGCGGCCGTGGACGCTGGCATCGTGGTGTGCGCTGACCGTCGGCATCGCGATGGGCTCGTGGTGGGCGTACTACACGCTGGGCTGGGGCGGCTGGTGGTTCTGGGACCCGGTGGAGAACGCCTCGTTCATGCCGTGGCTGGCCGGCACCGCGCTGATCCACTCCTCCATCGTGGTGGAGAAGCGGAATACGATGAAATCGTGGACGATCCTGCTGGCGATCATCACGTTCTCGCTGTCGCTGGTCGGCACCTTCCTGGTGCGCTCGGGCGTGCTGACCTCGGTGCACGCCTTCGCCACCGATCCGCGGCGCGGCGCCTTCATCCTGCTGCTGCTGGTCGCCGCGATCGGCGGGTCGCTGACTTTGTACGCGATCCGTGCCCCGGCGCTGAAAGGCGGCGGGCTGTTCGCGCCGATCTCCCGCGAGGGGGCGCTGGTGCTCAACAACGTGCTGCTGTCGTGCGGCTGCGCCACGGTGTTTCTCGGCACGCTGTATCCGCTGTTCCTGGACGCGGTGGGCGGCCCGAAGCTGTCGGTGGGGTTTCCGTTCTTTAACCGCACCTTCGCGCCGATGATGGCGCCGATGCTCATCGCGGTCGGCGTCGGCCCGATGCTGGCCTGGAAGCGCGGCGACCTGCTGGGCGCGCTGCAGCGGCTCTGGGTGGCCTACATCGCCACGGGTCTTACCGTGCTGATCGCGTTTTACGTCACCTATGGCGGCCCGGTGCTGGCGGTCCTGGGTTTTGGCTTGGCCGCCTGGTTGGCCACCGCGGTGCTGACCGAGTTCGCCGAACGCATCCGGCTGTTTCGCATCCCGGTGGCGGACAGCCTGCGGCGGGCGATCCACCTGCCACGCGCGTCGTATGGCATGACCATCGCGCATTTCGGCCTCGCCGTCTCGGTCGCCGGCTTCGCGGGATCGGCCTTCGACAAGGAGGCGATCGAGATCCTCCGCCCGGGCGGGCACATCGCGATCGCCGGCTACCAACTGACGCTCGATCAGGTGAACCACGTCCCCGGCCCGAACTACCAGGCCGACGATGCCGCCATCCGGGTGACCCGGGGCGGCGATTTCGTCACCACGATGCATCCCCAGCGGCGGTTCTTTCCGCTGCAGCAGCAGACCACCGGGGAGACCGCGATCCGGACCAATCTGCTGAGCGACCTCTATGTCGCCTTGGGTGATTCGGACAAGGCGGGCGACTGGACGGTTCGGGTCTACTGGAAGCCGCTGGTACCATGGATCTGGATCGGCGCCATCATCATGGCGTTCGGCGGTGCGGTCAGCCTGAGCGACCGGCGCTGGCGCGTCGGGGCAGCGGCGCGCGCGGCCCGTCGCGATCCGCGGGCACTGCCCGCCGCGGGTGACTGATGTCGCGCAGCATCGAAGCGCGCGATATCTCGCCGGGCATCTGACGTGGCCGATTCACGCGACGAAAAATGGCGGATGCGCGTCTCATACCATTCGGCGCAAGGGTCGAATGGTTTGAGAGTCGTTGATTCCCGCGCCGCCCCCTCCTTCGCGTGCTCAGTCCCCTCGCTCGCGTGCTCGTTGCCCCGCCAACCCGGCGCGCATACCGGCCAACGCATGCGTCGCCTGGTATTACGCTGCTTCGCGATCGGACACTGGGTACGATGAAACGACTGCTCTACCTGCTGCCGTTGCTGCTCTTCATGGTGCTGGCCGGATACTTCCTGGTGTCGCTGCGGCCTGGGCACGACGTTCACGAACTGCCGTCGGCGATGATCGCGAAGCCGGCGCCGGCGTTCGACCTCGCCGGTCTGAACGGCAACAAGCAGTTGGCGCTGGATGCGCTGAAGGGGCACCCGATCGTCATCAACTTCTTCGCCTCCTGGTGCGTGCCCTGCCGGATCGAGCAGCCGCTGCTGATGCACCTGGCGGCGCAGGATCACCTGCCGCTGTATGGCATTGCCTACAAAGACAAGCCTGTAGACACCCAGCGCCTGCTGGCCACGTTCGGTGATCCGTATCGCCAGGTCGGGGTAGATCGGAACGGCCGTGTCGGGCTGGATTTCGGGGTCTACGGCGTGCCGGAAACCTATGTCATCGACAGCGCCGGCGTCATCCGCCGCCGCTTCGTCGGCCCGCTGACCACGGAAAGCGTGAACAAGGAGCTGCTTCCGCTGCTGAAGCGGCTCGATCGGTCATGAGGGCGTCGCTGCTCTGCCTCATGCTGCTGCTGAGCGCGGTGACCGCGCCGGCGGTGGAGCCGAACGAGCGGCTTGCCAATCCGGTGCTGGAAGCCCGAGCGCGCAGCATCAGCAGCGAACTGCGCTGCCTGGTGTGCCAGAACGAATCGATCGACGAATCGGGCGCCGGCCTGGCGCACGACATCCGGATATTCGTCCGCCAGCGGCTGACCGCCGGCGACACCAACGCCCAGGCTATCCAGGCGGTGGTCAGTCGGTACGGAGCTTTCGTGCTGCTGAAACCGCCGGTTGAGCCGGCGACCTATGTGCTGTGGTACGGTCCGCCGCTGCTGGTCGTGGCCGGGCTGGCGGGTGCCGCGATCTGGCTGCGGCGCCGCCGACCGGTTGCCGACACCATGCCGCTGAGTGCCGAGGAAATGCGCCGTCTGGACGGATTGATGCGGGAGAAGGACGGTTGATCCTGCCACTTCTGCTGGCGCTGCTCGCATTCGCCACGCTGCTGCCGATCGTTGCCCCGCTGCTGCGCGGCAGCCGGCCGGTGCCGACCCGAGCCAGCTTCGACCAGGCGGTGTACCGCGACCAACTGCAGGAGATTGCTCGTGACCTCGCCCGCGGCCTGATCACCGCGACCGAGGCTGATGCCGCCCGGCTGGAGGTGCAGCGCCGGCTGCTCGCCACCGACAGGTTGCCTGCCGTGCCGGCCCGGCTGACGCGCAGCCCGGTGCTCGCCGCGGTCGTCTTCGTGGTCGTCGCCGGCGGCTCGTTGACCAGCTATCTGCTGCTGGGCGCACCGGGTCTGCCGGACGAACCGTTCTCCGCACGGGGGACGGAGGTCGCGCACGGCGACGGCCCGTCGTCGCTGCAGCAGGCGACAACCGCCCTGGCGGCCAAGCTTAAGCAGGACCCGTCCGACGCCGCCGGCTGGCTGCTTTACGGACGCAGCCTGGCGATGCTGAGCGAGTGGGACCAGGCCGAGGCCGCCTATCGTCACGCCATCGATCTTGGCAAGGCCAGCCCCGAGGTGCTCGGCGACCATGCCGAGATCATGGTGATGCAGGCGGGCGGGGTGGTGACCCCGGCTGCCGACGCGGCGTTCCAACGGTTGCTGAAGGCCGACCCGAACAGCGGCATGGCGCGCTATTATCTGGCGCTGGCGGCGATGCAGGCGGGCGAGCCGCGGCGGGCGCTCGATGGCTTCCAGGGCCTGCTGGCGGCGCTTCCGGCGGACTCGCCGCTGCGGCCGCAACTGGGCCAAAAGGTCGCCGAGGCTGCCCAGGCCGCGGGAATCGCGGTGCCGCGACTGGCGCCGGGAACACCCCCCTTGGCGGCATCCGGGTCAGCCTCGGGGCCTACCGCCGGGCCTGCCAATGGGCCTTCCGCCGGATCCTCCTCTGGGCCAGACGCCAAGGCGGTCGCCGATGCGGCGAACCTGTCGGACGCGCAGCGGCAGGCGCTGGTGCACGGCATGGTCGCCAAGCTGGCGGCACAGCAACAGGCCGACCCGTCGAACCTGGACGGCTGGCTGCGCCTGGGCCGCGCCTACGCCGTGCTGCATGAGCCGGACAAGGCCGCGGATGCCTATGACAAGGCGGCCAAACTACGGCCGGACGATAGCTCGATCCCGTTGCAGGAAGTGCGTGCGCTGCTCGCCGATCACGCCCCCACCAACCGGCTGCCGCCGCGGGTGGTGGCGCTGCTCAGGCGGGTCGAAGCCGCCGACCCGGAGCAACCCCTGGTGCTATGGTATCTGGGGATCGCGGCGGCCCAGGATTCGCAGCCGGATCAGGCGCGCCGCTACTGGAGCAAGCTGCTCGCGAAGCTGCCGGCTGGAAGCGAGGATGCGAAAATGATTCAATCCGCGCTGGACACGCTGTCGCCGCGACCAGCGGCGCCGAGCAGGTAGAGCAATCACGTTGGGAAGCGGTTCGGCTGCCGCGCCTGGATCAGCGGATGGATCACAGCGGCTGGCCGGGAGAGTCTCGGGCAATCACGAGGTGGGCCGCAAGCCCATCATTTTGCTGACGCTTGCGGTTGGCCGAGGCGGCGCGGGATCCCGCGCCCAGGTGATCATCAAGCAGCCGAGCGGGTCAGTTCCGGCGCGATTCTGTGCAGGAGCGGACCGTGACCGACGCTGGCATGGCCAATTTCGGTCGCGGCGGCGTGAAAGTAGCTGGTGATGTAGACGCGAACCGCGCTGGTGCGGCCGCCGGTATGCCCGGCCGCTTCGATCTGACGCACGAGCGTGCTCATATCCTGCGCTTCGCGCTCGCAGATTTCGCTCAGCATATCCCAGAGCTCGGGCTCCAGCCGCATGCTGGTCCGGCCGCGCTCGGCGACGACGTTTCGATTGACAAGACGACTAACGGGCATTGGCCACCTCCTATTTGCCGGAGGGGAGAACACCATGAAGTTATTAAGAGAAAGTTCACATCGCGGAATTTTTCGAGTTTTTTTGGCATGCATCGGTAGTCAAACAGGCAGCGGCGCCGCCTTCATGCGTTCCATGCTGAACCGGCTGCTGACGTTGCGCAACGGGACCGCGGCGATCAACTTGCGGTAGAACAGGTCGTAGGACGCGATGTCGGCGACCACCACATGCAGCAGATAATCGACATCGCCGCTCATGCGCCAGGCGTCGACAATCTCTGGCGTCGCCTCGATCACCTTGGCGAAGCGACCGAGCCAGTCGCTGGAATGATCGGCGGTTTCGACCGCGACGAAGACTGAAACCGGCAGCCCGACCTTGTCGGCGTCCAGAATGGCGATCCGGCGCCGGATGATGCCGTCCTGCTCCATCCGGCGGATCCGTTTCCAGCATGGCGTCGGGGTGAGGCCGACCTGCGCGGCGATGTCAGCCAGCGACAGCGAGGCATCGGCCGAGATCAGTCGCAGGATTTCCCGATCCAGGCGGTCGATCCCTTTGTCGGTGGACATGCTGAGCGGGCCTTTCCCTCAGACCGGCGATGCGGCGGCAACCATGGCCCTCTTAAAGGGTTCCTTGGGAGAAGAAAATCGTCGAGCGGCGGGAACGTAGAAGAAACTAGGGTAGATTATCGCTCTCTGCCGGCGATCTGCGCCCATCGGGGCGGGTGGCGTGCTCCTCGGGCGTGCGCAGTTTCAAGGCGAGCGCGTGCAGGCCGTTGTGTTCCGCGGTGCCGAACTCGGCCGCCAGCGCGTCGTGAACCGCGCGGGATCGGGCGACGCGGCTGACGCCCTGGAAGGCGGCGCTGACCAGCAGCACGCTGTAGTGTGACTCGCCGCCGACGGTGGCGCCGGCGTGGCCGGCGTGCTGGGCGCTGTCGTCGTGCACGCTGAGCACCGTGGGTGAGAACGCCTGGCTGAGCGCGGCCCGCAGCCGGTCGGCGCGAGACGGTAAGGATGAAGCTGTCATGGGTGAATTATCGATCCTGCGACCGGTTTCGCCAAGAGCAGGCAGACGCGCGGAAGGGCAGAGCGCGACCCAGGCCGGCTAGCGGCGGGCCGAGCGGGAAGCGCGACCAGCCGGCGGCGGGACCAATGGGCGGCGGGTCGATTGAGGGGCCGACACCACCAGGGCCGTCCCGCGCGTGATCGTCCACGTCCGTCATGCCCGGCAGATGAGGACGCCGTGGGTCAGACCGACCGCACGCCGCCGCCATCCGGCGGCTCGCTGTCCGGCTCGAATGGGCATCCACGATCACCCGGTGCCGATGCGGGCGAAGCGGATGGATCAACTGCGCCCCCAAGGATGTGGGGACCTTCGCGTCGATGCCGTAGGCCGATGGCCATTGCGCCGCAGGCAGGTAGTGGGTGCCGAAGATCCGGTCGATCCAGGGCAGCATGGCTGCGTAGTTGCGATCACGCGGTTCGGGCGCGGTGTGATGCCAATGGTGGAATGCCGGGGTGGCGATCAGCCATTCCAGCGGCCCCAGCCGCCAGCGCAGGTTGGCGTGGATGAAGAAGCCCCAGAGGGTCGCGATCAGCACGACGAGCAACGGGATCAGACTGCCCGACAGGGTGAGCGGGCTGGCCAGTCCGACGACATAAAGCGGAGCCAGGCCACACAGCCTGACGAACACCACGTCAACCGGATGAGCCCGGGTGTTGACCAGGAAATCGAGCTGTTCGGCACTGTGGTGGATCGCGTGAAAACGCCACAGCAGAGTGACCTGGTGGGTCCAGCGATGACCCCAATAGAAGCCGACCTCGCCGATCAGCAGACCGGCCAGCGCGCGCAGCCACAGCGGCCAGGCGGCGATCGCGGCGTGCAGGGCAAGCGGGACGATCCTGTGGGCAACGGCGGCGACAAGCGAAAGCGGCACGGCGAGCAGCAGAGCGGGCAGCAGGCTACTCAGGAAGTAGTAGCCGAGATCGACCACGATCGCCTGCCGCATGATCTTGCGCGGATGCAGTGCGAACAATCGCTCCAGCGGAAGGAAGATCACGGCGAGGATCAGCAGCCACAGGCAAAGCCTGACCAGGTTGATCAGGAACGCGTGCAGATGCGGCTGGCCGAGGAACTGAGGCAAGGGCCGGCCTCCTGGCTGAAAAGACGATCCGACGGGAGTCCGCCCGATCGACCGATCGAACCCGGGCTGCCGCCGCGGCACCGGGGCAGACCAGCGGGAGTGGAACGTGGGATGCCGAATGATTGTCCCGCCGATGGTGTGGTTGGCGCAGCCAGGGCATATCTGGTCCCGATCCGGGTGCTGGCGGGCATCGCGAACCGCAATGGTCTTAGTCGCACGATGGTGAGTTTATCAATACGAAATTTCTGTATGTTCGAAACGTTTCCGGGCTGCTTTCGGCGGTGGCCGCCTCACCTCGCGTCGAGATCGCGAGCGTTCAGCAAGATCAATTGCTTTGCCGCATGGCGCCTCATGCCGAAGGGTGGTTGTCTCGGTTCTACGGCTCCGCGGCGCGGGACGCGACGGCGGCGGTGGCCCAGCGGCGGTGGCATTGCGCGCCCCGGCCAAGCCGGAACACGATCGGCAGCGTTCATGTTCGGCAGTGTCACCGTGGTCCATGTGTCGGATGGCGCGGCATCGTGCATCATGCGCCGCAGCAACCAAGAGCAGCGGACATGATCTTTCCGAAGCAGCCGCAATCGGTCCCTGCCGTGGCCGCGCATTACGATGAACTCGACAGCTTTTATCGCGAGATCTGGGGCGACCATGTCCACCACGGCTACTGGGCAACGGGACGCGAAAGTGCCCGCGACGCGGTCACCGCCTTGGTCGAGCTGGTCGCGCGGCGGCTGGACCTGGTGCCCGGCCAACGGGTCTGCGACATCGGCTGCGGCTATGGGGCGACTGCTCGGCAACTGGCCAACCGGCATGCGGTGGATGTGACCGGGGTCACGGTTTCAGCCGCCCAGGCGGCCTATGCGGAGGCGGCTCACCCGCGGGCCACTCGGGCACACGCACAGGTCGACCCGCGGGCACAGGCCGCGGCCACGGGCGGCGTGACCATCCTGCGACAGGACTGGCTCGCCAACCGCTTCGCCGCGGCGGCGTTCGATCGTGCCTATGCGATCGAAAGCTCCGAACACATGGTGGACAAACAAGGCTTCTTTGACCAGGCGTTCCGCACCTTGAAGCCGGGCGGCCGGCTGGTAGTCTGTGCCTGGCTGGCCCGAACCGCGCCGCGCGGATGGGAGGTGCGGTCGCTGCTGGAGCCGATCTGCCGGGAGGGTCGGCTACCCAGCATGGGCGACGAAGCGGACTATCGTGGGTTGGCCGCGCGCGCGGGCTTCGTCCTGGTCAGCCTTGAGGATCTGAGTGCGCAGGTGCGGCGCACCTGGTGGATCTGCGTGCGGCGGGCGCTGGGCAAGCTGGTGACGCGGTCTCGCTACCGGCGGTTTCTGTTCGACCGCACGGCGACGAACCGCCGCTTCGCGGTGACCTTGCCGCGGATCCTGCTGGCATATCGGACCGGCTCGATGCGCTATTGCCTGCTGGTGTTCAGCCGACCTGAGGCATGACGCATGACGGGCAACCGCGGGCCGGCGCGAAGGCGATGTGGTCAACCCGGTTGCGCCAGCCCGTCCGGAAGCTGCGTTCGCATCACGCCCAGAACCCGCTTGCCGTAACGTTGTAGCTTGGAGGCGCCGACCCCCTTGATCTGGCCGAGTTCGTCGAGGGTCGCGGGTCGCAGCGCGGCGATGTCGCGCAACACCGAGTCGTGAAAGATTACGTACGGCGGGATCGACTGGCCCTTGGCTTCCGCCAGTCGCCACAACCGCAGCGCCTCGTAGAGCGATCCGGAGGGCAGCGATCCGGGGGGCAGCGATCCGTCGCGGTGCCTTGTGGCCGGTGCGGGGCCGGTCCCCCGAACACGCTCCGGTCGCTCTGCCCTGGCCGGGCGTGGCCGGTCCTGACGCAGCATCACGGTGGTTTCGCCGCGCAGGATCGGCCGCGCTTCGTCCTGCGCGAGGAACAGCCCGCCATGGCCCTGGGTATCGACGTCCAGCGCCCGCAGCGCGATCAACTGGCGGATCAGCCCGCGCCAGTAGGTGCCGGCATGAGCCGCACCCACGCCGAACGTGCGCAGCCTGTCGTGCCTGTGGCGCAGCACGGCCTCGGTCCGCTCGCCGCGCAGCACGGCGACAATGTGCGCGGCGCCGAAGATCTGGTCGGTGCGGTAGACCGCGGACAGCACCATCCGCGCCTCGGTCGTGGCGTCCACGGTGATCGGCGGGGCCTCACAGTTGTCACAGTGGCCGCAGCCGCACTCCAGGGATTCGCCGAAGCAGGTCAGCAATGAGCGGGTGCGGCAGGTCACCGCCTCGGTCAGCGCGATCATTTCCTCCAGCTTGGTGCGCATCACCCGCTTGCGCGCCTCGGGCGCGGCGGACTGGGCCAGCCAGTGCCGGGCCTGGGCGACGTCCTGGCCGCCATACAGCAACAGCGTGTCGGCGGGGTCGCCGTCGCGGCCGGCGCGGCCAATCTGCTGGTAATACGCCTCCGGGCTGTCCGGCATGTCCAGATGCACGACGAAGCGGACATCCGGGCGGTCGATGCCCATCCCGAAGGCGATCGTCGCCACCACCACAAGCGGCTCGCCGGAGCGGAAGCGGGTCAGCGACTCCCGCTTGTGCGCCGGATCGAGACCGGCGTGGAACGGCAACGCCGGGAACCCCTTCTCGCCCAGCCTGGCCGCCATCCGTTCGGTTTTCGCTCGGCTGCCGCAGTAGACGATGCCGCACTCGCCGCGGTGTCGCTGCAGGAAGTCCAGCAGCTGCGCCGTCTCCCCGAGCTTGGCCGCCGCCGACAGGCGCAGGTTTGGACGGTGGAAGCTGGAGACAAAGACCTTCGCCGACTGCATGCGCAGCGCGGTGAGGATATCCGCCTGGGTGCGTGGATCGGCGGTGGCGGTCAGCGCGATGCGCGGCACACCGGGGAAGACGTCGGGCAGCCGGGTCAGCGCACGGAATTCTGGGCGGAATTCGTGACCCCACTGCGAGACGCAATGCGCCTCATCCACCGCGATCAGTGCCAGCGCCAGGCGCGACAGGCGGTCCATGGTGCCGTTGCTCAGCAGCCGTTCAGGAGAGACATACAGCAGGTCCAGCCGTTGCTCGATCAGGTCACGGGTGATCGAGCGGGCTTCGGCCGGGTCGATCTCGGAATGCAGCGCGCCGGCGTTGACCCCGACCTGGCGCAGCGCGGCGACCTGGTCGTCCATCAGCGCGATCAGCGGCGAGACGATCACCGCGGTGCCGGGACGACACAGCGCGGGGACCTGATAGCAGATGCTCTTGCCGCCGCCGGTCGGCATCAGCACCAGCGCGTCGCCGCCCGCCACCACATGAGCGACCGCGGCATCCTGCTGGCCACGGAAGCCGGGAAACCCGAACACCTGGCGCAGCACCAGCGCGGGATCGTTGAGCGTGGCTAAGGCGTGCATTCCGACGCAGCAGGCTCCTGATGGCATGCACCGCGGGGGCGATTCGGCGGGTGCCGGGGCAGTATAGGCGCGCTGCGCGGCCTGTCGCCAACGCTGTCGTGATCGGCGGGCACTTGATCGCGGCGCAGCCCGTACCGAACCAAGGGACCGATGCCCACGCAAACAGAGCCCACGCAAACAGAGATCGACGCCGCCGACCGGCGGGCGCGCGAATGGACCTGGCCGCTGGCCGAACCGCTGCCGGTTGGTTCGGACCGTCATCGCGACGCTGCCTGCCGGATGTTTCACGACACCTTCAACCCGTACAAGCCCTCGGTCATCGCCTGGCCGACGCTGGAGCCGGAGGCGCTGCGGCGACTGACCAGCCTGCCGATCTGGGACATCGCCGTTAACACCGAGACCAAGGCCAGGGCGCGGATGCTGCGCTACGGCGCCTCGGTGGATGATCCGGCCTGGCGCGAGGCGATCGGCCGCAATGGGTGGGAGGAGGGCCGACACAAGGAGGTGCTGTCCCATCTGGTCGCCAGCTACGGCATTCCCTTGGCCCCGGAACCGCCGGACACGCTGCCGGCCGACCCCGAGTGGGGCTATCTGGTGACCGGCTTTTCCGAGTGCATCGACAGCTTCTTCGCGTTCGGCCTGTTCGAGGTCGCCCGCCGCTCGGGCTACTTCCCCGCTGCGCTGGTCGAGACGTTCGAGCCGGTGATCCAGGAGGAAGCGCGCCACATCCTGCTGTTCGCCAACTGGCTGGCCTGGCACCGCAAGCGGCTTGGCTTGTTCCAGCGCATCCGCTTCGAACTGCGGGTGGTCCGTGCCTGGATATTCCTTGGCTGGGAACGCATCGACCTGGCGCGCGACATGGACAGCGGCGGCCAGCCGGCGGGGGACAACAACTTCACCCTGACCGGCAGCAAGGCGGTCAGCGACACCGATCTCGATCCCTTAAGCCTGATGGCGATCTGCCTGAGCGAAAACGACCGCCGCTTCGCCGGCTATGACCGCCGGCTGCTGCGCCCGACGACGACGCCGGCGCTGGCCAGGCTGGCGGTGCGGGTGGGCCGGCTGTTTCGACGCGGTAAGACGGCGCGGGACCTCAAATCGGTGCCCCAGTGATGCGGCATCACAATATCGAATTGAGCCTGGCTCAGACATAATGATGTTACAGTCCAGCCGCAGGGTTGATGGCATGATGTGGAAAGTCGCAGCTATTCTACGCCGAACCGCCGTCGCCGTGATCCTGTGCGGGGCGTTGGTTGGCCTGAGCGGTCCATCCGCCGAGGCTCGGGTGTTTGTCGGGATCGGCATCCCGTTCTACGGCCCGGGATTCTATCCGCCGCCGGTGTACTATCCGCCGCCGCCGGTCTACTACCCGCCGCCGCCCGTGGTCTACGCGCCGCCGCCACCGGTGTATAACTCATACCGCGGTTCGGCGCCGGCCGGTGCGGGCCAGACCTGCGACGCCGGACCCTACGTCTGTCCGATGGAGCGTCCGGTTGCCTCGGGAGCCAGCTGCTACTGCCCGGGCAATGGGGGTCAAAGGGTCTGGGGACGGGCGAACTGATCGCCGCTGACCCGCGGATCGCGCGCACGTTCCGTCGCCGGTCGGCCGGTGAGCGTCGATGACCCGATCGGCCGCGGCTAAGTTGCGCGGAAGGTGTCAGGGTGGTGCGCTTTCCTTCGAGATTGATCGCTGCGAATTGCGGTGTCGCACAGGCCCTAAAGCCCTTGTTTTGTCCGGCAGCTTTATCGGCGTGCTGACGCACTTGCTGCTGATGCTGCGCTGAGCGATGGGCAACCAAGGCGGTTCCGATCCGCGTCCATGATTGGGTGAAGAGGCTTGTTGCGACGAAACTCCACAGGGTTTGCCGTGGGCCAGGGCGACCGGAACGGTTCCGGGACCTAATCGCGTGCCGGGATCAGGATCTCAAGTGCCTCCGCCATGCAATCGAACAGCCTTGGATGTCCCATCGCGGGCTGCACCACGATGCCGTCGCAGGAGCGCCAGATCATCCACCGGCGAAAGGCGCAGCCGCGGTCGTAGATCCCCACGAACTCTTCGTACTCGTCGCCATCGGCGCAGACATCGAGGTCGATGACCATGCGAAGCTCATGGAACTCGGCCCAGCCGCCCAGCATCAGGAGGTCGGGGATTTCGAACGAAAAGCCGGTCGGCGAGCGGACGAATGCACGGGGTAGTTGCATAGTGACCTCCTAATAGGAACGACCGGTTGCTGGCCGCCCGCTTCACAGACATGTGATCATTTGTGTCACATCCCCGTGAGCACGCAACCAATTTATTTTGATTGAAATCATATCCCAACGATGTTGGCGGAAAATGTCAGGATTTGGGTGATCGTCTGCGCCCAAGTGGCTGAAAACTGTATTTTATGTAATTAATCTCGGTTCGAATTCGTTTTATATGCTAACTCGTTCTGAGTGATACGTCTTATGACGGTTTGTTGACCGTGCCGGCCGGGACCGGTATTTGATGCACATCTGTATCTTTTTGCCGAGGTTGTTGAGCGTTCACCGGCCTGTTATCGACGCTGTCATAACAAGGAGCGTTCCGGTGCGGCATTTCCCTTCGATAGCCTATTCAGAACCCCGTCAGCGGGCCTCGACCCGCCCCATGCCGCGGGCCATCGCCGCGACCGACGATCAGGAACGGATGCTGCGCGGCGTGTTTCATGCCGCCATGCTGTCGCTCGCGGCCTGGGTCACCGCCGGATATCTGGCGTTCATTCTGCGCTGACCGCACCCCCACTGGCGGCACCCCCGCCCTGGGGGTCAGCCGGACGCGGGATCGCCGAACGGCGGCCGGCCAGTCGTTCCAGCGCAAGATAGACCACCGGCGTGGTGTAGAGCGTCAGCATCTGCGACACGATCAGCCCGCCGACGATGGCGATGCCCAGCGGTTGGCGGAGTTCCCAGCCGGTGCCGAAGGCGAAAGCCAGTGGTAGCGCGCCGAACAGCGCCGCCAAGGTCGTCATGGTGATCGGGCGAAAGCGCGCCATGCAGGCGGCGTGGATCGCCTCGAACGCCGAGGCACCGTGCTGGCGTTCCTGCTCCAGGGCGAAGTCCACCATCATGATGGCGTTCTTCTTGACGATCCCCATCAGCAGGATGATGCCGATCAGGCCCATGATCGACAGTTCGCTGCCGGTCACCCACAGCGCCAGCAGCGCGCCCAGCCCGGCCGAGGGCAGCGTCGAGATGATCGTCAGCGGGTGCAGCAGGCTTTCGTACAGCACCCCCAGCACGATGTAGATCGAGATCAGCGCCGCGCCGATCAGCAAGGGCTGGGTCGCCAGTGACTGCTGCAGGAAGCGGGCGTTGCCGGCGAACTCGGTGCGCACGTCGGCGGGCATGCGCAACGCGGCCGCGGCGTTTCGCACCACGGTTTCGGCGGTTCCCAGGGCGATGCCAGGGGCGAGATTGAAGCTGAGCGTGGCGGCCGGGAACTGGCCCTGATGGCGCACCGCCAGCGGCGCGGTGCCGCGCGCGAACCGTGCGACCGCCGACAGCGGCACCTGTGCGCCGCCGGCGGCACCGACATAGAGGCGATCGAGCAGCGATGGATCGACCTGCAGCCTGGGGTCGATCTCCAGCACCAGCTTGTACTGGTTGCGCTGGGCGTAGATGGTGGAAACCTGCCGCTGGGCGTAGGCATTGTCCAAGGCGTTGTCGATATCGCTCACCCGCACGCCAAGCCTTGCCGCCGCGTCGCGATCGATCGTCAGGTTCAGCTGCGGTCCGGCCTTGTCCTGGTCGGAGGTGACATCGACGATCCCCGGGGTCTGCTTCAGCTTGTCCTCCAGCGCCCGCGCCCAGACCCGCATCGCCGGCAGGTCCTGCGCCACCAGGGCGAACTGGTACTGCGAGCCGCCCTGACGGCCGCCGCCGCGCAGTTCCTGCGCCGAGTACAGGAAGGTCTGCAGACCATCCACCCGAGCGAGTTTCGCGCGCAACCGGTTGATCACGCCGTCCGAGGAGAGGCCTCGTTCCCGCATGGGTTTCAGGCTGATCGTCAGGTCGCCCCGGTTCAGCGACGACCATCCGGTGGCGACACCCACCTCGGAGGCGACCGTGTCGATCGCCGGATCGGCCAGCAGCACCGCGACCGCCTGTCGTTGCCGGTTCTCCATGGTGCGAAACGAGACATTCGGATCGGCCACCGTTGATCCCAGGATGATGCCGGTATCCTGCTGCGGCATGAAGCCTTTCGGCACCAGCCCGTACATCCGGATGGTCAGCACGATCGTCAGCAAGGTGATCAGCAGCATGAACACGCAGTGCGCCAGCGCCCAGTCCAGGGTGCGGGCATAGCCGCGCTCGACCGCGCGCAGCGTTCGGTCGATGCCGCGCCAGATCACCCCGTGCGCCGAACCATGGCCGCCGGCCGGGGGGCCGATCTTCATGAAGCGGCCGCAGATCATCGGGGTTAGGGTCAGCGACACCAGGGCCGAGACGGCGATCGCCAGGGTCAGGGTCATCGCGAACTCATGAAGCAGCCGGCCCAAGATGCCGCCCATGAAGATCAGCGGGATGAACACCGCGACCAACGAGATGCTGATCGACATCACGGTGAAGCCGATCTGCCGCGCCCCGACCCGCGCGGCTTGCAATGGTGGCATCCCGCGTTCGGCATGGCGGACGATATTCTCGATCATCACGATCGCATCATCCACCACGAAGCCGACCGAGACCGTCAGCGCCATCAGGGAAAAGTTGTCGATGGCGAAGCCCAGGAACCACATGCCCGCGAGCGTGCCGCTGATCGAAAGCGGCACGGTGACCGCGGCCGCCACGGTCGGGACCAGCCGGCGCATGAACACCAGGACCACCAGCAGCACCAGGGCGATGGTGATCAGCATAGTGTATTGCACGTCCCGCACGCTGGCGCGGATGACCGTGGTGCGGTCGGAAATCACCGAGACGCCGATCCCCGGCGGCAGCCATCGCAGCAGTCGCGGCAACAGCGCGCGCACCCCGTCCGCCGTCGCGATGACATTGGCGCCGGCCTCCTTCTTGATGGTCAGCAGGATCGCCGGCTGCTCGCCGTCCCAGGCCGCGAGCCGGGTATTGGCGGTGCCGTTGATCACGCTGGCGACGTCCGACAGATGCAGCACGGCGCCGTTCGCCGCCTTGATGATCAGCGGGCGGTACTGGGCGGCCTGCCACATCTGGCCGTTGATGCCGATGGTCTCGGCCCGGGCCGGCCCCTGGAAGCCACCCAGCGGCTGCAGCACATTCGCAGCGCGCAGCGCGGTATAGACATCCTGTGCCGATACGCCGGCGGCGGCCAGCCGCACCGGGTCGAGGCGGATCCGCACGGCCGGCTTCTCGGCGCCGTTCACCGTGACCTGGGCGACGCCGGCGGATTGCGACAGGCGCTGCGCCAGGAGGGTATCGGCGGCATCATAGAGCTGCGCGGTGGACAGCGTCGCCGAGGACAGCGCGATCTGCATGATCGGCGCGTCGGCCGGATTGAACTTACGATAGAACGGCCGGGTGGGCAGATCGGCGGGCAGGTCGACGGTGGCGGCATTGATCGCTGCCTGGACGTCATGCGCCGCACCGTTGATGTCGCGGTCGATATCAAACTGAATGACGATCGAGGTGTTGCCGACCGCCGAGGTCGAGGTGATCTCGTTCACCCCGGCGATCTCGCCGAACCGCCGTTCCAGCGGCGCGGCTATGGAGTTGGCCATGGTTTCCGGATCGGCACCGGGGCGGGCGGCGAATACGACGATGGTGGGGATGTCGACCCTGGGGAGTGCCGCGACGGGAAGGAAACGGTAGGCGACGATGCCGGACAGCATCAGGCCGATCGACAGCAGGATGGTCGCCACCGGACGCGCGATGAAGGGTGCCGAGACATTCATCCGTCAGATCCGTCCGGTGCGGACATGACCGTGGTCGTGCAACCGCGGCGGCGCTATGTCGTTACGTTGTTTCTCGATTACGGAGAGAGTTTGATGCGTCAATCGTTGCTGATCGCTGCCTGCGCCCTGCTGCTGGCCGGCCTGTCCGCCTGCCAGCAGGAGGGGCCGGCCGAGAAGACTGGCAAAAGCCTGGATAACGCGGGGCAGAAGGTGTCGGACACGTTGAACCCGCCGCAAGGGCCGGCCCAGGCGGCCGGGCGGAAGGTGGATCGCACACTGGGGAACTAGAGCACGATCGTCCGAGGCTGAACCGAACTCGGATGTGAATCGCCTTCTTAAACAACGGAACTCAGAGCGTGAACGCTTCAGGTTGGAGCGATCACGCCCTAGCCTGCGCTCAAAGCCGTGCGGCTTCGACCGCGCCCAAGGGGTGGAGATGGTCCCCGCACCCGCGGCCCGCGCCGACTGACGGGCGCAGGTCGTGCGTGATGAAGCCGCGCGTGATTCGGCGGCGTCGATCACGGCCGGCAGGCCTGGCGGAACGACTCCGTTGATTGACCCTGGCACGGGCTATTCCGCCGGTGCCGATGCGGGCGCGCGTCGGCCCATCAGCCGCGCGCGCAGCCGTTCAAACGCCAGATAGATCGCCGGCGTGGTGTAGAGCGTCAGGAACTGCGAAAGCAGCAACCCGCCGATTATGGTGACCCCCAGGGGATAGCGCAGTTCGGACCCGGCGCCGTGTTCCAGCACCAGCGGCAGCGCGCCCAGCAGGGCCGCCATCGTCGTCATCATGATCGGGCGGAACCGCAGCAGGCAGGCCTGCCGCATCGCCTCACGCGACGACAGGCCGCCCATTCGCTCTGCCTCGATGGCGAAATCCACCATCATGATGGCGTTCTTCTTGACAATCCCCATCAGCAGCACGATGCCGACCAGCGCCACCAGCGACAGGTCAATGCCGCAGATCATCAAGGCTAGCAGCGCGCCAATCCCGGCCGAGGGCAAGGTCGACAGGATGGTGATCGGGTGTATCCAGCTCTCGTACAGCACGCCCAGCACGATGTAGATCACCACCACGGCCGCCAAGATCAGCCAGGGTTCGGCGGCCAGCGAGGACTGGAATTCGGCGGCATCGCCGGCATAGCTGCCGGTGATCGTCGCCGGCATACCGATCGCCTGTTCGGCCCGCGCGACCGCGCCGATGGCGTCGCCCAAGGCGTAGCCTGGGGCAAGGTCGAAGCTCAGGGTGACGGCGGGGAACTGCTCCTGGTGGGCGATCATCAGCGGCGCGGTGACCGGCTCGATCCGAGCGATGGCCGACAGCGGGACCTGCGCGCCGTTCAGGCCGGGCACGCGCAGCAGGCGCAGGCTGCGGGGGTCGGTCTGCCACAGCGGATCAGCCTCCAGCACCACACGATACTGGTTGGCCTGGCCGTAGATCGTGGAGATCTGGCGCTGGCCGAAGCTGTCGTACAAGGTGTCCTGGATCGCCTGCATCGAGACGCCGAGGCGCATCGCGGTGACCCGGTCGACGTCGATGAAGGTGCGCAACCCCGCGATCTGCTGGTCGCTGGCGACCTCGCGCAGCGCCGGCAGGCTGGCGAGCTTGTCGCGCAAGCGCGGCGCCCAGGTCGCCAGTTCGGTCGCATCGGTGTCGATCAGCGTGTACTGGAACGGGGTCCGACTGACCCGGGTGCCGATGGCGATGTCCTGTACCGGCTGGAAGAAGGCGGTGATGCCGGGGATGCCGGCGATCGCCGCCTGCATCCGCGCGATCACCACAGCCATCGGATCGCGTTGGCCAATGGCTTTCAGGGCGATCGTCAGCCGCCCCGTGTTGGGCGTCGTGTTGATCGTCCCGGCGCCGGCGAATGACACAACGCCGGTCACCGCGGGGTCGCGGCGGATGATCGCGGCCATCCGGCTTTGCAGTGCGACCAGCTTCGGGATCGAGGCTGATTGCGCCGCCTCGGTCACCGCCAGCACCACGCCGGTGTCCTGGCGCGGCAGGAAGCCCTTGGGAACGACGGCATAAAGACCGATCGTGCCGACCAGGGTCAGCCCGCCCACGATCAGCACCAGGGTCTGGTGGTTCAGGCTCCAGTCCAGGGTGCGGCGGTACCCCGCCAGCAGCCGGTCGAAGCCGCGCTCACTCCAGCGCGCAACCGGTCCCGGCGGGTCGTCGCACGCCGGGCGCAGCAGCCGGCCGCACATCATCGGGGTCAAGGTCAGCGACACGATGGCCGACATCACCACCGAGACCGCGAGGGTGACGGAGAATTCCTTGAACAGCCGTCCGACCACGCCGGTCATGAACAGCAGCGGGATGAACACCGCGATCAACGACACGGTCAGTGAGACGATGGTGAAGCCGATCTGCGCGGCGCCGCGGAACGCCGCCTGCAATGGCGGCAGGCCACCGGTCGGCGGCCGCGTGGCGGAAGCCGCCGGATCGGCCGAAGGCACCGCAACACCTGGCACCGCGTCCCCGGGTCGCGACCCCTGGGTAGCAGCATGAGAGCGCGCCGCGCCGTCCTGGCGCGCCTGATCGTCCGACCCCCGATCGCTGCCTGGGGCGAGCGGCGCGCCGGTCGCCGCGGACCCAGCCGGCGGCCGCCTGTCGCCTTCGATGAAACGGACGATGTTCTCGATCATGACGATGGCGTCATCAACGACGAAGCCGGTGGCGATGGTCAGCGCCATCAGCGACAGATTGTCCAGGCTGTAGCCCAGCAGCTGCATGACGCCGAACGTGCCGATCAGGGAAAGCGGCAGCGCCACCGCCGGGATGAAGGTCGCGCGCGCGCTGCGCAGGAAGATGAAGATCACCAGCACGACCAGGACGATCGACATGATCAGGGTATATTGGACGTCGCGCACCGAGGCCTTGATCGTCTCGGTGCGGTCGGACACCACCGCAATGCTGATGCCGGACGGGATCGCCTGGCGCAGCCGCGGCAACGCCTGCTGGATCGCCCGCACCGTCTGGACGATGTTGGCGCCCGGCTGGCGCTGGATGTCCAGCACCACCGCCGGCTTGCCGTCATAGGTCGCACCGACCCGATCATTCTCCACCCCGCCCAGCACGCTGCCCACGGCCGACAGCCGCACCGGCGCGCCGTTGCGCCAGGCGATCACCAGGTTCCGATACGCGGCGGCATCCACCAGCTGGTCGTTGGCGCCCAGTGAAAACGCCAGCCGCGGCCCATCGAAGCCGCCTTTCGGGCCATTGGCGTTGGTGGCCGCCACCGCCTGGCGCACATCCTCCATCGCCAGCCCGTAGGCGGCGAGGCGGGCCGGATCCACCCGCACCCGCACCGCCGGGCGCAGGCCGCCCTCGACGGTGACCCGCCCGACGCCTTCGATCTGCGACAGTTTCGGCTGCAGCAGCGTGTCGGCGGCGTCGCTGACGACGTCGATCGGCAGCGCCGGCGAGGTCAGCGCCAAGGTCAGGATCGGCGCATCGGCCGGGTTGACTTTCGAATAGGTCGGCGGATACGGCAGATTGGTCGGCAACGTTCCGGCCGCCGCGTTGATCGCCGCCTGCACATCCTGCGCGGCCGAGTCCATCGATCGGTTCAGATTGAACTGCAGGGTGATCTGACTGGTGCTCTCGGCACTTTGCGAGGTCATCAGCAGCAGGCCGGGGATCTGCCCGAACTGGCGCTCCAGCGAGGCGGTGATCAGGGTCTCGATGGTTTCCGGGCTGGCGCCGGGCAGCTGGGTGACCACCTCGATGGTCGGGAAATCGACCTCCGGCAGGGCGGACACCGGCAACGCCTGGTAGCCCAGCGCGCCGGACAGCAGGATGGCGATCGCCAGCAGCCAGGTCGCGATCGGGCGCGCGATGAAGGGCGCCGAGATGTTCATCGCGCTATCCCTTTGCTTGATCGCATGATTGACGCGCCCGGGACGGTCCGCTCGTCGTGTCGTCGTGCGGGAACTGCGTCTTCGACCCGATGGCGCGCTGTTCGCACGACCCGATGGCGCGCTGTTCGCACGACCCGATGGCGCGCTGTTCGCACGACCCGATCATGCTCTATCGCTGCTGCCGCCCGGTGCCAGGCGCGACCGGCTGGTCCGCTGCCGCGGCGACAGCGCCCGGTTTGGCGACGCTGACCTTGCTGCCTTCCGCCAGCCGCGAAGCGCCATCGGTGACCACGGTCTGGCCGCCTCGCAGGCCCGCGGCGACGATCGAGGCGTGCTCGTCCTCGTAGCCGAGGCTGACGGTTTGCCGCCGTGCGGTGGCATCGCCGCCGACCACGAAGACATACGCACCGCGTGGGCCGCGCTGGATGGCCGCGGGCGGCACCACGACGGCGTCCCGTGCGATGCCGGTTCGCAGCCGCACGGTGACGAAGCCACCGGGCCAGAGATGTTGCGCGTGGTTCGGGAACACCGCCTTCAACTTGATCGTGCCGGTGGTGGGATCGACCTGATTGTCCAACACCGTCAGGGTGCCGGTGTCCAGCAGTTGCGTCGCACCGCCGGCCGCGTCCTGCGCCAGTGCCAGCACCGGCGCGGGACCATTCGCCATCGCCTGAGCCACCGCCCCCAGCGCCTGCTGCGGCAGGGTGAACAGCACCGAGATCGGCCGCAGCTGGGTGATGACGACCATCCCCGTGATATCGGTGGCGTGCACGATGTTGCCTGGATCAACCTGCCGGATGCCGGTGCGCCCGCTGATCGGCGCGGTGATCGTGGTATAGCTGAGCTGGGTGCGCGCGGTGTCGATCTGCGCCTGGTCCTGCTGCACCAGGGCCTCGAACTGCGCGACCTGCGCCTTCGCGGTGTCGGCCTGCTGCGCCGACGTGTAGTTGTTGGCCACCAGCTTCTGGTAGCGCGCGAGATCAAGACGGGCGTTGGCCAGCTGCGCCTGGTCCTGCGCCTTCTTGGCCGCCGCGTTGTCCAGCGCCGCCTGATAGATCCGCGGATCGATCTGCGCCAGCACCTCGCCCTTGTGGACCTCCTGGCCCTCGGTGAAGTTCACCGAACTGAGTGGACCATCGACCATGGCCTTGATCGTCACGGTGTAGAACGCCTGCACCGTGCCCAGCCCGTCGAGGTAGATCGGCACATCCCGGGTCGCCGCGACGGCGGTCAGCACCGGGATCGGCTGGCCGGCGGTGCTGGTTCGTTTTTGGCTGGCGGATGGTCCGGATGCGGGAAAGAACCAGATCGCGTAGACGATCGCGGCAACCACCAGCAGGCACAGCGCGGACATGCCCCATCTGGGCTTGCCCCACCGGTTCATGCCCCTCTGGGCTAAACGGGACCGCGTGCGTGTGCCGACCGGTTCGTTTGTCCGAGCATCCATGACGAGGCGCCTTTGCGTGCCATCGGGCGATATCGGAGCGGATCGCCGTTCCGCCAGTTCTGCATCCGCCAGTTCTTGATCCGCCAGTTCTTGATCCGCCAGTTCCTGATCCACCACTTCCTCATCGGACATTGGCTCCGACCGGCAGAGCCACGCCGCCCGGCACCACACCCGGTCGCAGGCCAGGAAACTGTTCGGTCAGCGGACGATCGGCTGCCACCCAGCCGCCGCCGAGGGCTTTGTAGAGGTTTAGCAGCGCCTGCACACGCACCAGTCGCACCTGGACCAGCGTGTCCTCGTCGCTGAACAGGGTCGTTTCCGCCGTCAGCACGGTGGTGATATCAACCGTTCCGGCGACCATCTGGGCGCGCGCGATGGTCGCGGCGCGGCGTGCGGTCTCGACGGCGATGCGTTGCAGCCGTTCCTGTTCGGTGGCGTAGCGCCAGGCGGTCAGCGCGGTGTCGACATCGGTGAACGCCTGCACCACCGCCTTGCGATAATCCGCCAGCAGCTCGGCATAGCGACCGTTCGCGAGATCGAGCTGGCCGCGCAAGGTGCCGCCGTCGAAGATCGGCAGGGTCAGGCCCTCGGTCAGCGCCGCCAGCGCGCCGCCCGGCGTGATCAGCCGGTTCAGCGCCGGCGCCTGGTAGCCGGCGCTGGCGGTCAACTGGATGCTGGGGAAGAACGCCGCGCGCGCCACGGTGATGCTGAAATTCTGCGCCACCAGCTGCGCCTCGGCGGCGGCGATATCGGGTCGGCGAGCAAGCAGTTGCGACGGCAGGCCGGGAGCGACGAGGGGCAGTCGCAGCGCCGTCAATGTGCCAGGGACGACCGATAGCCGCTCCGGCGGCTGTCCGGTCAGGATCCCCAGCGCGATGACCTGCTGCTGCATCTGGCTGGTGAAGTTGGGCAGCAGCGCGCGCTCGCCGGCGACCAGGGCTTCCTGCTGGGCGATATCCAATTGGTTCACGGTGCCAACGGCGAAGCGGCCGCGGATCACCGCCAGCGTCTGTTCCGCGCCCGCCAGGTTGCTGCGCGCCACCGCCAGGCGGTCGGCCAGCGACAGCGCGGTGAACCAGGTGTTGGCGACGTTGGTGACGACGGTAAGGGCGACGGTCTGCTGGTCGAAGCGGCTGAACATGGCCGAGGCCACGGCGGATCGGCGGGCGGCGCGGTTGCGACCCCAGAAGTCCAGTTCATAGGCGGCATTCAGCCCGACGCTGTAACTGTGGAAGTCGAAACTGGCGTTCGACCCGCCGCCGGTGAAACTGCCCAGGCGGCTGCTGCTGCCGGTGCCGAGACCCTCGTGCTGCCAGGTGGCGCTGCCGCTGCCGGTGATGGTGGGCAGCAGCGGCGCCCCAGCGATCCGCACCTGGGCATCCGCCTGGCGAACCCGCGCGATGGCGGCCGCGATGTCGAAGTTGCGCACGCGGGCGTCCTCGATCAGCGCGTCCAGTTCCGGCGAGCGGAAGCCCCGCCACCATTGCGCCGATGGCCAGGCGGCGACCGCGCTGCGCGGCGTCGCGCGATAGGCCGGCGGCAGGTCCAGCGCCGGACGCCGGTAGGCGTGTCCGACGTCGCAGCCGGACAGCAGCGTGGCGGCGGCGATCAGGTAGCGTGATGGATCCGGCAACCGACGGCGTTTCGACAAAGCTGTATCCCACCTCAACTGCTTACGAGATTGGATCGGCGGCGGCCCTGCCTTGCCCACAGGCTGTAACGTCCATGTGTCCGGTTGCTTCGGCGTGTCCGGTTGCTTCAGCCGGGCGACCAGCGGCGGCCGGATACCGGGCCGGCAAAGTTAATTCGATCATGCGCGGCGTTTGGCACGCAGCCGCGCCTTGCACCGCGGCACGGTATATGCAAAACGCCCCACTTACTGGAACGAATTCAACCGAGGAGACGTCCGGGGGTGACGGCCACCATCCTGGAGACAGAGGGCTTGACCCGTGAATTCGGCGGCTTCCTTGCCGTCGACAGCGTGTCGCTGCGGGTCGCGACGGGCACGATCCACGCGCTGATTGGGCCGAACGGCGCCGGCAAGACCACCTGCTTCAACCTGCTGACCTGCTTCCTGCATCCAACGCGGGGCAGAATCAAGTTCAAGAACCGTGACATCACCGGGATGAAACCGGCGATGGTCGCGCGGCTTGGGCTGATCCGCAGCTTCCAGATCTCGGCAGTGTTCCCGCATCTGACGGCGTTGGAAAACGTGCGGCTGGCGTCGCAGCGGGCGCGCGGCGCCAGCTTCGACTTCTGGCGGTCGGAGAGGGCGTTGTCGGTGTATGACGACCGCGCCAACCAGTTGCTGGTCGACGTTGGCCTGGCCGGGTTCGCCGGCACCGTGGTCGCCGACCTGCCGTATGGCCTGAAGCGGGCGCTGGAGATCGCCACGACACTGGCGCTCGATCCGGAAATGATGCTGCTGGACGAGCCCACCGCGGGCATGGCGCACGGCGATGTGGACCGCATCGTCGCTCTGATCAAGCGGGTTCGCAAGGGCCGCACCATCCTGATGGTGGAGCACAATCTGTCGGTCGTCGAAGGCTTGTGCGACACGATCACCGTGCTGACGCGCGGCAAGGTGCTGGCCGAGGGCGATTACCAGACGGTGTCGCAGAACCCCGATGTGATCGCCGCCTACCTGGGAGCCGCCGATGCCCCGGAAGCCGCCGATGCCCCGGGAGCCGGGGATGCCCGAGACGCCGATGCCTGAGACGCCGATGGCCGAGACGCTGATGGCCGAGACGCTGATGGCCGAGATGCCGATGCCCAAGACGCCGGCGCAAGACGCCGATGGCTGAGATGCCGGCGATGGCTGGGACGCCGCATGCTTGAGTTGGCGGGCCTGAACGCCTGGTATGGCGAGAGCCACATCCTGCACGGCGTCGATCTCGCGGTCGGTGCGGGCGAGGTGGTCACTCTGCTTGGCCGCAACGGTGCCGGCAAGACCACCACGATGAAGTCCATCATGGGCCTGGTGCCGCGCCGCGCGGGCAGCGTGAAGTTCCGTGGCACCGAGATGGTTGGGCTGATGCCGAACCAGATCGCCCGGGCCGGCATCGCGCTGTGCCCAGAAGAACGCGGCATCTTCGGGTCGCTTTCGGTTACCGAGAACCTGATGCTGCCGCCGGTCGTCGCCCCGGGCGGGCTGTCGGTCGACGAGATCTACACGCTGTTTCCCAACCTAAAGGAACGCGCCAAGACCGCGCACGGCACCAAGCTGTCCGGCGGCGAACAGCAGATGCTGGCGATCGGGCGCATCCTGCGCACCGGGGCGAAGATGCTGCTGCTGGATGAGCCGACCGAGGGTCTGGCCCCGGTCATCGTGCAGCAAATCGGCCGCACCATCCGAGCGATCAAGCAACGCGGCTTCACCGTGCTGCTGGTGGAGCAGAACTTCCGTTTCGCCGCGACCGTCGCCGATCGTCATTATATCATGGAACACGGCACGATCATGGACATGATCCCGAACCGCGACCTCGGGTTCAGCATGGACAAGCTGCACGCCTATCTTGGGGTTTGATGGCCGGAGGTCGCTGGCGGCGATGTTGGGCGTCAGTGGTGCTGCCTTGATGGCAAGACATCCTTCCAAGCCGGTGGAAGTCGGATTATTACGAACCCATGGCGCCCTCGACCGAGTCGGCGAAGCGGTCGACCCGTTTGGCCCCATTCGCCCGGCCCTACCCGCTTGGTTCCAACTCGCTGGGCCGCGGCGATCCTGGTCAAGCCGATCCTGGCCGGGGCGACGCTGGCCCGGGCGATTTTGTTTCAGGAAAGCATAAAGATCGAACTGATGTCAGTTACTCGCCGTTCCGCGCTCAAGACGGTGGCCGCGGCCACCGCGCTGCCGATTATCCGCGGCGCCCGGGCACAGGCGCCGCGGATCAAGATCGGCGTGCTGAATGATCAATCAGGTACGGATAGCGATACCGGCGGCGCCACCTCCATCGCCTGCACCAAACAGGCGCTGGAGGATTTCGGCGTTGCCACCAAAGGCACCACCGCCCTGGTCAAGGCCTCCGGTGGGAAGGTGCTGGGTGCGGCCCAATACCCGTTCCCCGGCACCACCGATTTCTCCTCGTTCCTGGTGCAGGCGCAGGCGAGCGGTGCGAAGGTCCTGGGGCTGGCGAACGCCGGCGGCGACACGGTGAACTCGATCAAGCAGGGCGCCGAGTTCGGCCTGAACAAGTCGATGAAGGTCGCCGCCCTGCTGATGTTCATCAACGACGTGCATGCGCTTGGACTGGAGACCGCCGGCGGTCTCAATCTGACGGAAAGCTTCTACTGGGATCTCAACGACAGGACGCGCGCGTTCACCAAGCGGGTGCTGCCGAAGACGCCGACCAATTACCCCAACATGGATCAGGCCGGCTGCTACTCCGCCACCCTGCACTAGAGCATTTTCAGCCTGACCGTGCAGACCGAAAATGCTCTATCCCACCGTGCAGACCGAAAATGCTCTATCCCTTAGTTTGATCGGATGATTCACACGCTTTGAACGTTCCGCTCAGCGTGATCATGCTCTATCTGAAGACGGTCGCCGACATGGGTGTCGCGGCGGCGAAGAAGGACGGGGTGGCGACGGTCAACCGGATGAAGGCGATGCCGGTCGAGGACGATTGTTTCGGCAAGAGCAAGATCCGCGCGGACGGGTGCAATCTGGTCAACTCCTACCTGTTCCAGGTCAAGCAGCCGTCCGAGAGCAAGGCGCCGTGGGACTACTACAAGCTGATAGCGACGACGCCGGGCGATCAGGCGTTCCGTCCGCTGGCGGATGGCCACTGCCCGTTCGTCAAGGCCTGAGGACGAGCAAGCCTGACAACACGACCGACGGCGCGGCCGGGGGCCAACAAGGATGCAACGACAATGCTCATGATCTTTGGCATTCCCGCCCCGCTGTTGTTCGGGCAACTGCTACTGGGGCTGATCAACGGTGCGTTCTACGCGATGCTCTCGCTGGGGCTGGCGGTGATCTTCGGCATGCTCAACATCATCAACTTCGCCCACGGCGCGCTGTTCATGATGGGCGCGTTCGCGGCATGGATGCTGCTGAACTATGCCGGCATCGGCTATTTTCCCGCCTTGATCCTGGCCCCGATCCTGGTCGGCATATTCGGCATCATCCTGGAAAAGACCATCATCAGCCGGCTGTACAAGCTTGATCACCTGTATGGCCTGCTGCTGACCTTCGGCCTGGCGCTGGTGATCGAGGGCCTGTTCCGCAACGCCTACGGCAGCTCCGGCCTGCCGTATCGGATCCCCGACATCCTGCAGGGTGCCACCAACCTGGGCTTCATGTATCTGCCGATCTACCGCGCCTGGGTGGTGCTGGCGGCTCTGGTGGTCTGCATCGCGACCTGGGCGATCATCGAGAAGACCTCGTTGGGTGCGACGCTGCGCGCGGCTACGGAAAACGCCCCGATGGTGCAGGCCTTCGGCGTCGATGTGCCGCGGCTGATCACGTTGACCTATGGCGGTGGCGTCGCGCTGGCCGCGTTCGCCGGCGTGCTGGCGGCGCCGATCTACTCGGTGAACCCGAACATGGGCGACAACTTCATCAACACGGTGTTCGCCGTGGTGGTGATCGGCGGCATGGGGTCGATCCTGGGCTCGATCATCAGCGGCTTCGGCCTTGGCGTGGTGGAGGGTCTCACCAAGGTGTTTTACCCGCAGGCCTCGGCCACCGTGGTGTTCCTGGTGATGGTGATCGTGCTGCTGGTCAGGCCGCGCGGCCTGTTCGGAAAGGCGGCCTGAGATGTTCGGCTATTCGCGCGCGCAGTCGATCGCCTTCGTGGTGATGATCGGGCTGATCGCGGTCTGTCCTTACGTGCTGTATCCGGTGTTCCTGATGCGGGTGCTGTGTGCCGCGCTGTTCGCCTGCGCGTTCAACCTGATGATCGGTTATGTCGGGCTGCTGTCGTTCGGTCAGGCGGCGTTCTTCGGCATGGGCAGCTACGTCTCCGCCTGGACCATGAAGACCTGGCACGTGGACGCGTCGATCGCCGTCATCCTGGGCGGCCTGACCGGTGCGGTACTGGGTCTTTTCCTCGGCTATCTGGCGATCCGCCGCTCCGGCATCTATTTCGCGATGATCACCCTGGCGCTGGCGCAGATGGTGTATTTCTTCTGCCTGGAAGCGCCGTTCACCGGCGGCGAGGACGGCATCCAGCAGGTGCCGCGCGGCCACATGTTCGGCTTCATCGACCTGTCGCACGACATGACGATGTACTGGGTCACCGCGGCGATCTTCGTCGCCGGCTTCCTGCTGGTGCACCGGATCATCCACTCGCCGTTCGGCCAGGTGCTGAAAGGCATCCGCGAGAACGAGCCGCGGGCGATCTCGTTGGGATACCGCACCGATGACTACAAGCTGATCGCGTTCGTGCTGTCGTGCATGATCTCGGGCGTCGCGGGGGGCACCAAGGCGCTGGTGTTCGGCATCGCCACCTTGACCGACGTGCACTACTCGACCTCGGGTGAGGTGGTGCTGACCACCTTGCTGGGCGGCCTGGGCACGGTGTTCGGCCCGGCGGTGGGGGCGCTGCTGGTGACCTCGATGGAGAACTATCTGGCGCAGTTCGGCGCCTGGGTCACGGTGACGCAGGGTGCGATCTTCGTGATCTGCGTGCTGGCGTTCCGCCGCGGCATCGTTGGCGAGCTGGGTGCGCTTTTGAAGATTTCGCTGTAGCGCGGCGCCCGGTGGTGGCTGATCCGGCGCCGTTCATCGTGACCTTGATGCTGGACTCGGCGTCGCAGGCTCGCTTCGATGCCCTGCGCGCGGCGCATTTTCCCGCTGGACGGCTGTTCGTCGGCGCGCATGTCACGCTGTTCCACGCGCTGCCGATCGATCTGGATGTCGGGGGCGCGGTTCAGGCCGAGGCAGCCCGGCACGCGCCCTGGCCGGTTCAGGTCACCGGCGTGCGGTTGCTGGGCAGGGGTGTCGCCTACACGTTGGCCTCGGCGGCGTTGCGCGACATGCGCGACCGCCTGCGGCAGCGATGGGCGGCGCGGTTGACGCCGCAGGATCTCGCATCCTGGCAGCCGCACGTCACCATCCAGAACAAGGTGCAGCCGGTCGTCGCGCGAACATTGTGCGATGGATTGTCTGCCGGGTTTACGCCGTACGAGGTCACCGCGGCGGGGCTGGCGTTATGGATTTACCGGAATGGCCCATGGGAGGCGGCGGGGACGTTCGCCTTCGCCGGTTGACGAGCGCGGGTCGCGGAGCGTGGACATTGGGTGCCGGCGCTGGCAGGGTCCGGGTTCGCGGGTGTCAGTGGATCGATACGGTGACGCTATATGGTCGTTGGGTATCCGACATGATGGCTTGTCACTGCTGCCGGTTCATCCCAAGTGGCTGACGATGGCTATTGACCTGCCGACCTACTTTGCCCGCATCGGCTATGCCGGGCCCAGCGAGCCAACCCTTTGCGTGCTTCGCGATCTGCACGCCCGTCACCCGGCTCGGATTGCTTTCGAAACACTTGATCCGTTGCTCGGCCGACCGGTTGATATCGACCCCGCGGCGATCCAGGCCAAGCTCGTGGCCGGGCGGCGCGGCGGGTATTGCCACGAACATAACGCGCTGTTCCATGATGTGCTGGCCGCAATGGGATTTACCGTCGACGCGCTCGCGGCGCGGGTGGTCTGGATGACACCGGGGCGCGTCAGCCCGCTCACGCACCGAATGACCTTGGTGGACACGGCGGAGGGACGCTTCATCGCCGATGTCGGGTTTGGCGGTCAGACGCCGCCCGCGCCGCTGCGGCTGGAACCGGACCTGGAACAGGTTACCTCTCATGGCACCTACCGCCTGATCCGCGACGCCGCGATCTTCGAGACCCAGATGCGGCTCGGGCAACGGTGGGAGCCGATGTATCGCTTCACCCTGGACCCGCAATCATCAAGCGACTTCGAAATGTCGAACTGGTTTACCTCGACCCATCCGCGCGGGGGCCTGACCCGGAACCTGATGGTGGCCCGCCTGGTGGGTGATGACCGGGTCAGTCTGTTCAATTCGACCGTCACCATCCACCGGCCGGATGGGGAACCGCGGCGACAAATACTGGCGGACGCGCGGGACCTGCAACGCGTGCTGGAGGAGGTCATGGATCTGGAACTGCCGGTGCCCGCGTTGGTGATCTGGGCCAAATTGCCTTAGCCAGCCGGTTCCGCCATGGCCGTGACGGTGTCCTGCGTGCGCAGCTGAAACCGACCGCCTAACGTTCGGCTGCCAAAACCGCCCGCACCATCGCCGCGGTCGGTATCGGGCCCACCGCGCCATAGCCGGTGCATTTCAGCGCCGCCGCCACATTGGCATAGCGCGCCGCCGCCGCCGGCTCGTCCCCCGCCAGGACACGGGCAAGAAACGATCCACACAAGGTATCGCCGGCCCCGGTTGCGTCCACCGCCACGACCTGATGCGGCGGTATCCTGACCCGCGCATCCGCCGAGGCGAGATAGGCGCCTGCCGCGCCCATCTTCAGCAGCACGACCTTCGACCCCAGTCGCAGGTAGAAATCCAGCATCGCATCCGGTGCGGTCAGGCCGGTCAGCGTCCGCACGTCGTCCTCGCCGGGGAAGGCATAATCCGCCTGCGCCATCGCCGCATGCATGATCGCCGCGGCGCGTGCCGGCGGCCACAGCTTCGGGCGGTAATTGGTATCATAGGCAACCTTCACGCCGTTGCGCATGGCGATGTCGATCGCCGCGAACACCGCGTCGCAGGCGGTGTCGGAAATCCCCTGGCTGATCCCCGAGACATACAGGATGCGCGCGGCCGCGATGGCTGTCTTGGGCAGGTCGGATGGCGCGTACATCGCCGCCGCCGCGTTCGCGCGATAGTGCAGGAAGTGGTGGCCGCCCGCGTCGTGGGTGACGAAGTAGACCCCGGTCGGATGACGATCGCTGCGCCGCACGGTCGCAGTGTCGACGCCCTCGCGCTGCCACAGACGGATAAAGCTGTCACCCGGCATGTCCTGACCGAGTGCGGTGATGTAGCCCACGCGAGCCCCTGCCCTGGCGGCGGCGATGGCGGCGTTGGAGGTGTCGCCGCCATGCCCTTCCAGGTAGTGCCGGGTGCCGTCCGGGTTTGGCGGAAGCTGGTTGAACTCCAGCATCGGCTCGCCCATGCACAGCAGATCGACGGTCATCACCGCGCCGCCCGGGGCAGCAGCGCGTTGGCGACCGCCTCGATCGCGGCCCGGTCGCCGGCGGCGATGCGGTTTTCGTCCACCAAGGCGCCGCCCATGCCGACGAACGCGGCACCGGCGTCCAGATAGGCGGCGATGTGACCCGCCTGCACCCCGCCGGTGGGACAGAAGGCAACGTCCGGAAACACGCTGGCCAGCGCCTTGATGTGTGCCGGGCCGCCGGTCGAGGACGCCGGAAACACTTTCACGACATCGGCACCAGCGTTCAGCGCGGCGCGGACCTCGGTCGGCGTCAGCGCCCCGAGCATCAGCAGCGCACCGACGTGGCGGCAGGGTTCGGACAGGGCCGGGTCGACCCAGGGGGCGACGATGAAGCGCGCTCCGGCATCCAGACAGGCCCGGGCGGTCGTGGCATCAGGAACCGTTCCGGCGCCGATCAAGACATCCGGATCCCGCGCCAGCCGGCTGATCAGCTCGACGCCGCCGGGAATGGTCATGGTGATCTCGAACACGCGGAAGCCCGCAGCACGCAGCCATTGCACCGCCGTGGCGGCGTGCTGTGCGGAGCGGGTTCGCACGACGGGCACGATCCGGGCGACACGCAGTTGCTGGATCAGCCCGGTTGGTGACATGGCGGTTTGTGACATGTCGGCGAATCCTCCGTCCGCGACGAAAGCAGGCGAACGGAGCGCGGCGCAAGGTCAGTCTTTGGTCGCGGCCGCCTTGTCCGCCCATGCTTCGAGCGAGCGCGCCTGGGTGCGCAGGGTCGACACGCTGCTGCCCAGCGTTCGCAGGCTGGCCCGGTAGCGGTGCAGGCTGTCGTCAAGGCCGGTCGTGGTGGCCTTCAACTCCGCCAGGACGTCGCGCCAGGCGCTGACGGCCGCCTGCTGGTCGGCCATCGCCGCGTTCAGCGAGCCCAGCGCCCGCACCAGCCGTTGTTCGGGGGCCGGCTGCGCCACCTTGTTTCGTATCGGAAAAGGAATGATATCCGCGGTTTGTATCGGAGCTTTCGGCGATGCGGGATCGGATGCGGGGAACGTCGGCATGGCGGCACTCCGGTCAAGAAACAGGCAGTTGTTAATCAAACATGAACGCCGGCGGGAGGCCAGAAGTTATTAGAATACAATGGTCTGACCGATGCCACGGAGGATCAGCACGATCGCCATTAGCAGCACCGCGATGACCGAGAATCCCCAGCGCATCCAGACATAAGGCTGCGGTATCAGCGATCGCTGCGCCGCCCGATGCTCCGTCAACACAGTTGCGAGATAACCGACAATCAGCACGGCGAGGGCAACCGAGGGCGCCACCAGTTGCGCCAGCACCAGGCCAACCCACGCCACCACCAGCGGCAGCACCCCGGCCACGAAGCGCACCGACGACCGGGTGGTGCCTGGCAGCAGGGCCAGCCCCCAATGCACGCCACCGGCGAACGCCAGGATCAGCGCGGCGTAGTCGATCAGCGCGATCAGCATGCGTTCGGCGGTCTCGGGAATGTGTCCGACCGCACCGCCGGCGAATAAAATGAGCGGCACCAGCCCAAGCACGCTCAGCAACAGAGTGATTGTCGGCATTGGCATCCCCCTGGTTTGTCTCCCTCTCAACCTCTCATGACCGTGGCCGAGTTATGGTAGATGGCTACACATCGCCTTGATCGCGCGCCTGCTGTCCCGGAACCGCCATGACCATTGGTCTCGAAATCGTCGTCATCCTGCTGCTGATCCTGCTGAACGGGCTGTTCTCGCTGAGCGAACTGGCGTTGGTCTCGGCGCGCCGAGCCCGGCTCGCGGTGCTGGAGCGCAAGGGCGTCAGCGGTGCCGCCGCCGCGCGTGTGCTGTCGGATGATCCGCAGCGCTTCCTGCCCACGGTGCAAGTGGGGATCACCCTGGTCAGCGTGTTCACCGGGGTGTTTGGCGGCGCCCGGATCGCCGCGCATATCCAGGCCTGGCTGGAAACCATCCCGGCGACCGCCCGCTTCGCCGACAGCCTGGCACTGACGATGGTGGTCATTGTCACCACCTACCTGACGCTGGTGCTGGGCGAACTGGTGCCGAAGCAGCTAGCCCTGCGGACACCTGAATTGATGGCCGCCAGGGTCGCCCGGCCGATCGCGGTGCTGTCGCGGCTCGTCGCCCCGGCGGTCTGGCTGTTGGGCAAGTCATCCAACGGCATCCTTCGCCTGTTCGGCCTGCACCGAGCGTCGCGGCAGTCGGTGACCGAGGAGGAGCTGAAGGCGCTGCTGATCGAGGGGGCGCAGACCGGGGTGCTGGAAGTCGAGGAGCGCGACATGATCGAGCGCGTCCTGCGGCTGGCGGACAAGCCGGTGCGCGCCATCATGACGCCGCGAACGGAACTCGCCTGGATCGACCGGACCCATCCGGCCAAGGCGATCACCGCCGCGCTGAAGGCCGCACCGCACTCCCGCTTCGTGGTCTGCGACCGATCGATCGACAACGTGGTCGGGGTGGTGCAGGCGAAGGACCTGCTGGATCGGATCCTGGGCGGCGGCGAGCTATCGGTCGGCGCCAGCCTGCGCCAGCCGATGATCGTGCCGGACGCGATCAGTGCGCTGGACGCGCTGGAGCGACTGAAGTCCGACACGTTGGGCCTGGCGCTGGTGATGGACGAGTATGGCAGCTTCGAAGGTGTGGTGACCGCCGCGGACGTGCTGCAGGCCATCGTCGGTGAGGCGTCTGGTCCGGAGCATCAGGAAGGCGTGCCGGGGCCGGAGGGCGAAACCAGCCTGACCCTGGACGGCATGACGCCGGTCGATGAGCTCAAGGACCGGCTGCATCTGCCCGATCTGCCCGCCGAGGGCAGCTATCACACGTTGGCCGGGCTGCTGCTGGCGTTGCTGCGCCGGGTGCCTCGCGCCGGCGATCGCATCGTCTTCGGCGGCTGGCGGTTCGAGGTTATCGAGATGGACGGCCGCCGGGTGAACAAGGTGCTGGCCGGCCGCGAACCGGCGGCGGAAAGCTGAGATCTTGGATCCCACCGATGCCACCATCACTCAGTGCGTGATAGCGGTCGATGATCCGGCAAGCCTGCTTCGGAGGTTTGACGGGCAGTCCTGCCTGTGGTGGCTGCTGCGGGAGTTCAGCCGCTTCGGCGTGACCGATTTCCTGTTGCTGACCGGTGAGATGCCTTTGGACAGCGTGGAGGCTCTGCCGTGTCGGGTGCGGATCACGTACGCGCGGCCGGCCGCCGACGCAGGCACCGGCGGCGCGCTGCTCGCGGCGCGGGATCGGCTTCAGCAACGTTTTCTGTGGTGCGCCGGCCCGCACTTGTTTGACTGGAACCTGGCCGCGCTGCTGGCCGCGGCCGCGGCCGACCCGCCTGCGACGATCGGGCGAATCGCGCGGTTCGGCGGTTCGGCGCGCGGGGCGATCGCGGTATTCCGCAAAGCTCTGCTGGACCACCTGCGGCCAGGTTGCACGCTGCAGACCGATATGCTGCCGGCGCTGGTCAGCCGCGACCTGATACAGGTGATGACGGCGCCCGAATGGCGTCCCGCGCGCCCGATGGCCGGCGTCGCTCAAGCGAAGGCGGTGGAGCACCAGGCGCCGGGCGAGGCCGCCACCGGGACGCCACTGGCGCATAATCCGCTGCGCCGCAGGGGACTGTTCCTCGATCGGGACGGGGTGCTCAACATCGACCACGGCTACGTGGGCTCACGCGACCGGTTCGAATGGACCGACGGCGCGCTGGCGGCGATCCGTCACGCCACCGCGGCCGGCTGGCATGTCTTCATTGTCACCAACCAATCCGGGGTCGCGCGTGGCCTCTATCCCGAGGACGCGGTCCGCGATCTGCTGCGCTGGATTGGCGGACAGGCGAGGGCGGCCGGCGGAACGGTCGACGACGTCCGGTTCTGCCCGTACCATCCGCAAGCGGTGCTCGATGCCTATCGGCGAGCGCATCCGTGGCGCAAGCCGCTGCCCGGCATGTTGCTCGATCTGATCGATGCCTGGGCGCTGGCGCCTGGGCAGGCGGTGATGATCGGCGATCAGGACAGCGACATGCGCGCCGCGGCCGCGGCCGGAGTTGCTGGCCACCGGTTCAGCGGCGGCAATCTGCTGGCCTTTCTGCGGCCCATCTTGGACCAGCCGCTCGCGGACAGACAGCCAACGGCATGCCGGCAAGTGGACGCGGCGGGACGGAACGCGGCCGCGTTAACACGATCTTAAGGCGTGACGGAGATGCTGCCGGGGGATAACACGATCGGGTGCATGCTCATGTGGCGACTCTGTTTTTGCATCATCGCGTTGTCGGCCGGTCCGACCCATGCCCGAAGCACGGGCTACGACGACGATTCCGCGCCCCGCCAGCGTTCCGAGACGCGGGATCATTCCGAGAAGCGAGGGTTTCATGAGGGCCGTGGCCATAAGCAGCATCACCGGCACGGCCTGACGTCGCAGCTCACCGACCCATCCCGCATCGGACCCGCGCCGGCGGGATACTGGTATCGATGTGACGAACCGGCGGGTTATTATCCCTACATTCCGGTGTGCCAGACGCCGTGGCGAACCGTGCCGTCCACGCCGTTCAGATAGGGGTTGATCCTGATGCGACTGCCGACACTTACTGCCGTCATCCTGACGCCTTTGCTGATGCTGAGTGCCTGTGCGAATGAACCAATCGGGCCGACCGTCGCGGTGATGCCGGCGCCCGGCAAGCCGTTCGACGTGTTCCAGCGGGATCAGGCGGTTTGCAAGCAGTTCGCCTTCAACGAGACCCAGGGCGGCGCGCAGCAAGCGAATAATCGGCAGGTCGGCACGGCGCTGCTGGGCACCCTGCTGGGGGCTGGGCTGGGTGCGGCGGTCGGCGGCGGGCGGGGTGCGGCGATCGGCGCCGGCGCCGGCGCGGTCGGCGGTACGGCGGTTGGGGCTGGTCCGTCCTCACGGGCGCAGTACAGCCTGCAGCAGCGATACGATCTGGCCTACTCGCAGTGCATGTATTCACACGGCAACCAGATCCCCAGTTACTCGCCGGGCGGAGCGCCGCCGCCACGGCCACCGGTCTATGCACCCGCGCCGCCGCCGGGGTATGCGCCTTACCCGCCGCCGCCACCGCCGCCCGGTTATTATCGCTGAGGCTCGGGCGCCAAGGCTCCCTCCGGGCGCCAGGCTGCGGGCGTGTGAAGGATCCGGGCGTGTGAAGGATCCGGGCGTGAAGTTTTGGGACAAATTATCACGATTCCGTTGCAAAATCCGGGCGCTTGCCGGGTTCTGCCACCGGACCGTGCCATGTCGCGTTGTGTAGCGGTCCTGAACCATTCGAAAGGAATGAACCATGCGCAAGACCGTGGCGATGGCTGCGATCCTGTCGGTAGGTCCGCTCGCGGCCTGTGGCTCCGTGGTGCATGTTTGGTAGGCCGCGACACATGCTTACGTTGCCAGTGAGACGACATCCCGTCGGTCAGGCACCGCACGCTGCCGGATGGAAGGATCGCTGGTTCACCCGATTGCCCTGTTACCCTGGCGTGCTCTGGCTCATTGTTTTCAGAAGTAACTTTATCAGCCAGACTGTTCCGGTCAGGTTGATGCCGCGCTATCCATCCAGCGAGCGCGCGGTCTGGCCGAACAGGATCTTTCTCGACTGCTCGGTGTGCTGTCCGGTGCGACGCATGTCCTTGCCGAGATCGACGCCGCGCTGTACCGCCGGGCGTGATTTGATCAGATCCCGCCAGCGCGACACGTTGGGGAACGCATCCAGCGATTGACCCAGCGGCCTGGCGATCAGCACCCAGGGCCAGGAGATCATGTCGGCGATCGAGTAATCGTCCAGGATGTAGTCGCGTCCGTGCAGCCGTTTCTCCAGCACACCGAGGCAGCGATCGTATTCCCCGGCGTAGCGCCTGTGGGCGTAGAGGTGGTCGCCTGCCTGCACACTTTTGGCGTAGTTGACGAAGTGGCTCAGTTGGCCGGCCATCGGACCCAGGTTGCCGACCTGCCAGAACAGCCACTCCCGGCATGCTTTCCGCCCCATGGCCGAGGCCGGCATGAAGCGTCCTGATTTCTCCGCCAGATGCAGCAGAATGGCGCCGGACTCGAACACCGACATCGGCCCATTGGGGGTATCGTGATCGACGATCGCCGGCATGCGCGCATTCGGGCTGATGGCGACGAAGTCCGGCTTGAACTGATCGCCGGCGCCGATGTTGACCGGCTTCAGCGTGTAGGGCAGCGCTGTCTCCTCCAGCATGATGGAGACTTTCCAGCCGTTCGGGGTGGGCCAGTAATAGAAGTCGATCATGCGGCGTGCTCCTTCGCACCCAGCGCCTCGATCTCCGCCGTGGCGTATCCAAGCTCTGCCAGCACCGCCGCGGTCTGCTCGCCGAGGTCCGGGGCGCCCTGACGAATGGCGGCTTGTGTCAGCGAGAACCGGGCGGCGGGACGGGCCTGGCGCAGTTTGCCCGCGGCCTTGTGCTCGGTTTCCACGACGATGCCGTTGGCGACGACCTGCGGGTCGGACAGCATCGCCGACCGGGTCAGCACCGGGGCACAGGGCACGCCTGCGCTGGTCAAGCGGGCCAGCCATTCCTCCGCCGAACGGGTGCGCAGGGCTTCCTGGGTCAGGATCAGCCGGTCATTGATGTTGCGCTGGCGCAGCGCCGGGGTCTTGAAGCGCGGATCCTCCAGCCATTCCGGCTTGTCCAGTGCGCGGGTCAGCGCCAGCCATTCCCGGTTGGTCTGCACCCCGGCGCTGATCGGGCCGGTGGCGGTCTCGTAGATCAGGTCGATGAAGCTGGCCGCTTCCTGCTGCGGGATCTCCTGACCCACGAAGGTCTGGCTGCCCATGTCCGAGGCCCAGAGGAAGGCGATGATCGCATCCAGCATCGACAGGCGGATGTGCTGGCCCTTGCCGGTCCGCTCCCGCGACAGCAGCGCGGCGGTGATCGCCTGGGCGGCATTATAGGCGGTCAGCTTGTCCGGCACGATGGTGCGCACCAGACGCGGGCGCTGGGTATCCGATCCGGCCTGGATCGTGGCAAGTCCCGACACCGCCTGGATCAGCGGATCGTAGACCGGCTTTTGCGCATAGGGTCCGGTTTCGCCGAAGCCGCTGATCGAGACATAGATGATGGCGGGTGCCACGTCCCGGACGGCGTCCTCACCCAGACCCATGCGCTCCACCACGCCGGGACGGAAGTTCTGCACGAAGACATCGGCGGTCCCCAGCAGACGCAGCATCGCCTGCCGCGCCGCCGGGTTCTTCAGGTCCAACGCGACCGATCGCTTGTTGCGATTGTTGTTGAGGAAGGAGGCCGAGAAGCCGTTCCGTCGATTGTTGGCGGCGCGGGTGTGATCGCCGCCATCGGGGTTCTCCACCTTGATCACGTCGGCACCCTGGTCGGCCAGGATCATGGTCGCCAACGGACCCGCGATCATTGAAGTCAGGTCGATGATCCGATAGCCATCCAACGGTCCAGGCATCGCACTTCCTCTGACATGTCGCGCACAGGATAGGGGCGTGCCGCGGGCGGCTGCAAATCGTCGAGCCGGATCAGTCGAAACGCGGCCGCCGCGATTCCCTGATGCGATCGTCCTGTATGGGTTCGCCCGGCAGCGGCGTCGCCTGCGCGATCAGCTTTTGCCGGGGCTCACCGAACAGCCGGTCGACCCCTGCCCCGTCGGCATCGTCGGTGATCAGGGCCTCAAGGAGGTCGTCGATCTGATCCAATAACGATCTGCCGTCCCGCGCGAGGCGATCGACAGCTGCCACCTGGTCCTGCAGCGCGGTTCGCATCCGCTGTGCGGCATGCTTGACCAGCGAGGCCGCACGCTGGGCGATGGTCCGCCGCAGGCGTGTGCGCAACGGCGGGAAGAACATGGCCGCGCCGGTGTGGCCGACGATCACCAGCATGGCCAGCAGCATCGCCACGGTGCCGAACAGCGCGCCGGGCGCGTAGGTCCCGTTGACGAAGTCGGTGCCGGCGCGAACCAGGGCCACCAGCAGCACCAGGATGATCAATCCCTCGACGGCGTAGACCCACGTCAGGCCGATCATGCGACGCAGCGTGCGCCGGCTGGCGCGCGCGGTCAGGTCTGCCGCGACGTCCAGCGGCACCGTCGCAAGCAGCGGTTCCAGTTGCGCGACCTCCCCTGCCCAGGCAGCGCCGACCGGACCCAGAACCATCCCGGCCGCCGCCGCGTCACTAGTGATCTCAGCCGCGGTGTCCGCCAGGATGGCCACGCTTCGCGCACCGAAGCCGTGGGCTGATCCGATCCGCGGCCGCGACCCGCTGTCCGGCGGCCCGGACCTCGCGGCGACGCCGAACGCGGCCAGGCCGGTGCGCAACGAGGCCGCGGTCGATGCGGTTCGGTGCCAGGTCCTGACCCACATCCCCAGCAGGCCCGGCGTGCTGGGCCAACCGTTGTCCTCGACCCCGTCGGCCGCCTGCACCGAAGCCTCGGCGACGATGCCGTGCTCCGCCACGCCGGCACGGGCGGCGAGACGTTCGACGATCTCGGGCAACAGCGGATGGGTCGACAGCGGCCGCGGCGATGCACGCTCGATCGTCGCCGCCAGCCGCCCCCATGCGGCGCGCAGACGGCGGCGGCGGATGACACTCGCGGTCGACTGGGTCAGACCGGTCTGCAGCCATGTGCGCAGCGCCGGCAGCTCGTTTTCGATGTCATCGCGCGCCTGATCCGCAGATTGCTCAAGGGCGGGCACCGGAAGCGCCGAAACCTTGAAGACCAGCGCATCCGGAAAACCCTCGCCGGCGAGCACCGAGCGGAAGTCTTCCGCTACCGCGTCCCGGCGATCATGCTGCAGACCAAGCGCCTGGCGGTCCCATTTGTTCAGCACGAACGCCAGAGCCCGCTGCCGGCGTTGCTCCAGTAGCCAGCGCGCCGATCGCATGACCTTGTATTTCTCCGGCGAGGTGACGAACAGCACCAGGTCAGCGGCATGCACCAGACGCGCCGTCAGCGCCCTGTGCCGCAGCCTGATGCTGTCGATGTCGGGGCTATCGACCAACACCTTGTGCAGCAGTTCGTCACGCTGATGACGGACCAGTTCGGTGGTTTCCTGCTGCTCATCGCCCAGTGCATGGGTGAATTCGAACAGCCTGGTCGGATCGTCCTGCTGGTGGACGTAAAGCACTGCGGCACGGGTCGTCGCACCAAGCCCCGGAGGTGAGATCTCGGCGCCGGCGAGGGCGTTGATCAGGCTTGACTTGCCCACGGCGGTCGGTCCGCACAGCATGACAACCAGCAGCGGATCATCCTGGTGATCGAGACGTTCTCCGAACGATTCATTCAAAGTCTCGTTCAGCCGCTCGGCGGTGACCTGATCCAGCTGCCCGCGCTGCCGCAATTCGGCGGCCCAGACGCCAGCCCGTGCCAGGATCGCGGACGGATCAGCCGCGGTCATAGGTGATCGACCTGGAAGGCTGGCTTTCGTGCTGCGAACTCAGTTGTTGCAGGCGCCGCAGGCTGGCCGGGATACGCTCCAGAAGATCGCGTTCGATCCCCAGCATCCCGACCATTCTCATGACGTTGTCGCCGACCGCCCGCAACGGCTCGATATAGAGCCTGGCAGCGATTTCCCGGGCATCGGCGCGCAGCTTGTCGATGATTTCGTTGCGGCGTTGCGCGACGTAGCCCTCGACCGCGGTCTCGGCCGCGAAGCCCGTGGCACCCAGCATCGCCGGGGCGATCACGATATCCTGCAGCAGATCGTGAATGATACTGCCATGGCCGGGCAGGATGAAGCCGATCAGCAAGCCACCGATGTCGGTGGAAACGCGTGCCGTCCGCAGCATCCTCAGCACGTTTGGCCGCTGCTGCAGGGCCTTCAGGATATCCTGCGCCGCCGCCCTGACCTCGGCGTCGGTGCTGGCCATGTGCGCGACCGTCGCCGCGCTGAACTGATCCGCCAGCCGGCCGGTCTGGGTGTCCCACTCGACCGCGAGCCGATCCCAGAACGGATGATGTCGCTGCATCCGCCGTTCGGTATCGATCCGTTCGTGTAGCGAATTCAGCAGCGTCCGGTGCGCCGTGGCATAGGCTCGCAACTCAAGCGCGAGCCTGCCATCCTTGGTCGTTTCCCCTCGTTCGGTGACCAGTCGCCATGCCGCCTTCAGCAGTTCGGTCGGGATGCGCTGCACGGCGCGAAGCCGGCGCACGACCTCGCCCAGATGGGGAATGTCGGGATCCAGCAGATCGAGCAACTCCGCGTTCAGCTTCTTGAACGGCTCGATGATCGCGCCGCCGGCGAGATATTCCTGCTCGTAGATCGCGATGAACGCGCTGACCGCGGTCGCCACGGTCTCGTACCAGGCGGAGCGGACAGACAGTTCCATCCGAGCCGGCTCCAGCACATGGTCAACGCTTCGCAGAACGCACCGCAGCGCGGTCAGACCCTGTTTTCGATCGTCCCGTACGGCCAGGCCGGCGAGTGCCGCCTGCCTCAGTTCGGCCGCCTCGGGGTGCTCGATACCCCACAGATCGGCTTCCTCGCCGTCGGTCATGTAGCGCAGCGCGACCACGCGCAGCACCGGCGCCGGCTGGTTCAGCCGCTGCGAGACGGCCGGGAACACGTCGTCCGTCTGCTTGCGGATGACCAGCGGCCGATCCTTCCTGGCGGTCTTGTTGAGGCATTCGAGCAGCGGAATGCCGGCGCCGGACAGGTCGAACAGCCACTCGACCAGATCGGCAACGGCGTATTTCTCAACGCTGGTGACATAGACCACCAGATCGGCCGCGGCGACCGCCTCGATCACCGCGGGCAGATAACGCGTCGAGCCGATCGAGTCGCAATCAGGGGAATCCCACAGCACGATCTCGGGCGGCAGGCCAACCCCGGACGTTGGCACCACCGCGTAGCGATCAAACGGTTCGGCCGGCAACCGCTGAGGCGGGACTTGCTGAAAACGGCTGAAGGCGAACCGGTTCCACGTGAACAGCGGCGAAGGGGCAGCGCTGAAGGCCTGCAGGTGCCGGGTGTGGCCGCCCTCCGGGCTGGTCGATGCGACCGGGGCCTGCGCGAGGATATTGACGACCGTGCTCTTGCCGACATTGTTGCCGCCAAACACCACGAGGTGACGGGGGCCGACACGCCGGTAAACCAGCCGCGCGACGCGATTGCGGACCAGGGCATCGAGCAACAGGGCCTCGCGCCGGAACCGCTCGGCGCCGTCGCTGCCGCCAAGCAAGGTCCAGGCGAGCGAGCCGTGCCCGGCATCGCCAAGCAGGCCGGCCTGTCCATAGGCCGCGAGCACCACGGCCAGATCCGCCACAAGTCCTTCAAAGAGCGCTTCCACCCGGCTTTTCTCTCCTGATGCCAGCGGTCCGCACACGCGCACGCCGATAGTAGGTCGGCGCGGCAGAACCTGCCATGCTTGCAATTCAGCGGCGGCCGAATGGACAGGGTGTAACACATCCGCCGCTGCGTCGGCATCCGGCGTCGCGATCAGGCCGGTTCGGAGTCCCGCGATAGGGCCAACGGCACCGGGGTGAGGCGGTCTCCGCGCTGTTCCGCCGGAACCAACGGATGGCCGGCCGATCATGCGCCTGCGGGCTGCGTCGGGAAGCCGGCGTTAAGGTTTCGTCAACCATTTCGCCCTACCATCCCGGCATGGACCTGACCGTCTGCATCTGCACCCATGACCGCCCGCGCTACGTCCGCGACTGTCTGGATGGGTTGCGCCGGCAGACAGTCGCGCGCGACCGCTTTGCCCTGATCATCGTGGACAGCGCCTCGGCGCCGGCAACCTCGGCCGATCTGGCCGATCTGGCCGCGACGCACGATGCCAGGCTGATCCGGCTCGACCACCCGGGCGTGAGCCTGGCGCGCAACGCCGGCGCCTGGGCAACCCGCACGCAGTTCATCGCCTACATCGATGACGATGCGATCCCGGCAACCGACTGGGTCGAATCCATTCTGACCGCGATTGCTCAGCCCGGTCGCGCGCCGGCCCTGATCGGCGGCCGTATCCTGCCGAAATGGGAAGCGCCGCTGCCCGGGTGGTGGCCAACCTCGTTGCGCGGCGTGCTGTCGATCATCGAGCATGAAGGCAGCGGCGAGTATCGCACCAGCGCGGTGCCCCAGGGTCTCGAACCCTACGCCGCCAACATTGTCGTGCACGTCCTGTCGCTGCTCGCGACGGGCGGGTTCGGCGGCTCGATCGGCCGGTATGGCAAGTCGTTGCTGTCAGATGAGGAGGTCCAGCTGGCCTGGATGCTGCAGGACATGGGCTACTCGGTGCGTTACGATTCACAGATCACTGTGTACCACCAGATCCAGGCCCGTCGGCTGGAGCCTGCCTGGCTGCTGTCCCGGCTGTACTGGCAGGGTGCATCCACCGTGCTGACCCGGCGGTTGCTGCAGCAGCCGGAGACCGTGTGGCGCGAGCTGCCGCGCCGGCTGGTGGTCGCCGCGCTGTTGGTGCCGACCTGCCTGATCCCGCTGCACTCCACGTTGCTGCTCGCGGCCCGCTGGCGGTTCGCCTACGCCACGGGCTTCATTCGCGCCGCGCTGGGGTGGAACGCCACCGAAGCCGCCACCGACGCCGCGATCGAACAGGTTGCGGTGCCGGTGGCCGCGTGATCCTGTACCGCTGGCGCGGCGTATCATCCAACTTCGGCGACGAACTCAATCTGGTATTGTGGCCGCGTCTGCTGCCCGGCTTCTTCGACGGGGACCCAGCGATCCGCTTCCTGGGCATCGGCTCGGTGCTCGACCAGCGACACCCGCCGCGGACGGTCAAGCTGGTCGCGGGCGCCGGCTATGGCGGGTATGAGCGCCCGGCACGGCTGGACGCGAACTGGATCATTCACTGGGTCCGGGGTCCCCGCACCGCCGCCATGCTCGGGCTTTCCCCGCGGCTGGCTCTGGGCGATCCCGCGGTGCTGGTGCCCGCGACGCTTGTGGCCCCTGGACCGCGCGGTTCGGCCGCAGCCGGTGACGACATCGGCTTCATGCCACATTTTGAAAGCGCGGCCCGTGGCGCATGGCGCCGAGCGTCGCATCTGGCCGGCATACGACTGATCGATCCACGCGACCCGCCACTGCAGATCCTGCAGGCGATCCGCGGCTGCAAGCTGCTGCTGAGCGAGGCTCTGCACGGTGTCATCGTCGCCGACGCGCTGCGCGTTCCGTGGATCGCGATACGCCCGCTGGCGCGGGTTCACCGGGCCAAATGGCTCGACTGGGCCGACACGGTCGATCTGCGCCCGCGGTTTCATGATCTGCCGGCTTCGACCCTGTCGGAATGGGCCGCCAGCAGCCGGCTGGGCTGTTGGCATCCGACCCGAACCTGGCTGGACCGCCAGCAGGACCGAATGGAGAAACTGACCCCGCGACGGCTGGTCATCACCGCGAGCCAGGCATTGCGGTCCGCCGCGAACGCCGCGCCGCAGTTATCAGCCAATGGTTCGCTCGACCGCTGCCAGTCGCGGATGCTGGATGCGATCCACGCGATCAGCGTGAAGCCGTTGTACGGTGCGTCCTCTTCCACGCGATCCGTGCATCCCCGATCATGCTTGCAACCGGACAACGATTCCGCATACCAGCTTACACCGGTCAGCTAACCGCGATCGCGCTGCAACCCACGCGGGATCCAATTTCCGGCCATGCCGTTCCCTGACGCTGCCTGCGACCTTCTGTCGCGCATCCCGTTGTCGGCGCGCACGATCCTGGATGTCGGGTGTGGCAGCGGGATACTGGCCGCCGCTTACCGGCCGTTGAACCCAAAGGTTCGGCTGCTGGGCATCGACATCGATCCGGTCGCGGCGACACAGGCGTCGCAGCACATGGACACGGTGGTCACCGCGGATGTCGAAGTCGATCCGCTGCCGTTCGACGTGCCCGACGGCATCGACTGCATCATCTACAACGAGATCCTGGAGCACCTGCGCGATCCGTGGGCGTTGATCCATCGTCATGCCGAGGCGCTCAGCGCGGATGGGATGATGCTGATCTGCGTTCCCAACATCGAACATTGGCAGCTTGTCGAACGGCTGCTGCTTGGGGTCGGTCCAGATGCCGCGGCCGCGGACCACTGCCCGGGTGCGTTGCACGGCTTCAACCTCGATCTGATGCGTCGCAGGCTGGCCGCCACCGGCCTCACGGTGTGTGATGTCACGCTGCGGGAGCCTGAGGGCGACGCGGCAGCCCGCTTCGCGGCCTCGATCGCCCTGGGTCTGGAAGCGCTTGGCATCGATCCGCGGGACTACGTCACGCGCGCCGCCCCAAGCCACCTGATCTGGCGGGTCCGCAGGGAACCCGGTCAGCGGCTGATCCTGGCGGGGAACATGCTGGCCCCGGTGGGCGGCGTCTCCCACGTGCGCGTGGTCTACCCGATCCAGGCGATGGGATCGGATCCTCTGGTGCTGGCCAGCGTGACCAATCGGGTGGAAGTGGCTCACCCGCCGGATGGCATGGCGCGCATCTTCGTGCTGCATCGCCCGGCGCTGACCGGTGCCGAGGGACAGGAGCTGTTGCGGCGACTGGTCGATGCGGGCTTTCTGGTCGTCACCGAATTCGACGACCTTCCCGGACACTTCGACATGATGCGGATGGGTGGGGCGCTGTCCTTCTATGGCGCGCATGCGGTGCAGACCAGCACCACCGCGATGGCCGACGCGTTGCGCCAGTACAACCCCGAGATCGCCGTCTTCCCAAATGCCGTGGTCGCATTGCCGGATGTCGGCAACTTCACCGATCTGAACGCGATCACGCTGTTTTTCGGCGCCTTGAACCGAGAGCTGGACTGGCGACCGCTGATGCCGGCGATCAACGCGATCGCCGCGAAAACCGGCGAACGGCTGAAATTCAAGGTCGTGCATGACCAGAGCTTCTTCGAGGCATTGGAAACCTCTCACAAGACGTTCACGCCCACCTGCGACTATGACAGCTACCTGGAAATCCTGGGTGGATCGGAGATCTCGCTGATGCCGTTGTCCGACACGCCGTTCAACCGGGCCAAGTCCGACCTGAAATTCATCGAGGCGGCGGCATGCCGGGTGACGGCACTGGCGAGCGCCGTCGTCTATGGCAACAGCATCGTCAATGGGCGCACCGGCTTGTTGTTCCGTGACCCCATCGAGTTCCATGGCGCGCTGCAGCGCCTGCTGCAGATGCCGGAGCTGGCACGCGAACTCGCCGATGCGGCGCGGGGATATGTCGCCGGCGATCGGATGCTGGCGTATCAGATCGAACCCAGGATTGCCTGGTATCGCTCGCTGTGGGCCAAGCGAGATCAGCTGATGCAGGCCCAACGCGCTAGGATGATGCGTCATCGGCTGACGGCATGACTCCAGCGCTTTCAGCTGCCTCGGTAGGTCGTGTAGCTCCAGGCGTTCAGCAGCAGCGGAATGTGGTAATGGCCTTCCGGTTCGGCGACGCTGAAGCGGATCGGGATGACGTCGTAATAGGGCGGATCGGCGGCGCCGGGCCAACCCGCATAGTAGTCCGCGACATCGAAGCGCAACTCGTAGCGGCCGATGCGCAACGGCTCGTCCGCCAGCAACGGGGCGTCGGTTCGGCCATCCTGGTTGGTGACGCTTTGCCTGATCAGCACGCCTTCACGCAACACCTCGATCTGGATGCCCGCGGCGGGCTTGCCGCGTGCGGTGTCCAGCACATGCGCCGACAGCTGGCCGGCAATCCGCGGCATGCCCGGGCCGGTCACCCGGTCGACCAGACGCAGCCGTGTGATGTGTCCGATCTCGGCCAGGGCCGCGGCACGCTCCTGATCGGCTGTGTGGGAGAGCCGCTGTCGCAGACCGCGCAACACGAAGGCCGGGGTTTGCCGTCGGACACAGACGATGAAGGGGATGCCGAAGCGGGCTTCGTAAGCGGCGGAACAGGCTTCGAAACGCGCCAGCTGATCGCCCAGGCTGCTGATGCCGAGGTCCTGCTGTTCGGCGCGCGACGACGCGGTCAGCTGGGGATCGGCGAGCGCCTTGGGAGACAGCGGCGGATGACCGCGCAGGAATGCCAGGCAGAGGTCGTCCGGCGCCGCCTGGACGGCTGTCATCAATGCGGCATGCAGCGCGCTCACGCTGGCGAACGGGCGATGCGGTGCCGCCGCGCCGGCCACCCATGGGGCATTCTCGAACACCCCCTCCAGGCTGCCGGTGAACGCGTCGGGCGACATGGCATTGAGTTGGTCGAGTGACGACATTCTGGTCCCCTCGGTCGCGCCGGATACAGCAACGCCGCCGGCCGCCCGGAACAGGCTGAGGCCGGGCAGAACTCCGATCAGATCGTGTGCCGGTCGTCCTGCTGGGCGTCGTCGTTGCGCAGGTCGCGGGCGATCTCCGGCCGATGCATCAGCGCGTCGATCTTCATCGCGTGATCCAGCGCCAGGTCCGGCGTGAAGGTCAGATCCGGCGCGACGCGCAGCCGCAGCGCCTTCGTCACCTGCCCGCGCAGATAGGGCGTGGCCCGCTGCAGGGCCGGCAACAGGACATCGACATCCGACCGTCCCAGGCGGGAGATGAACGCGGTGGCACGCTTCAGATCCGGTCCGATCCGCACCTCAGTCACGGTGATCCTGGCGGTGGCCAAGTCAGGATCGCGAAACTCGCCGCGACCGAAGATCCCGGAAAGCACGTGGCGAATTTCCTCCGCCACGCGCAATTGCCGCTGTGATGGGCCGGCCTTGTGGTTGGCACCGGCCCGCGACAGGCCGGCGTTGGTTGGCTTGCTCAACCCGGGACCATCTCGGTCTCGAAGCACTCGACGACATCGCCCTCCTGCAGATTTTCGAAGTGGGCGAACGACAGGCCGCATTCGTAACCGCGTGCGACTTCGCGGACGTCGTCCTTGAAGCGCTTGAGCTGCGACAGCTCCCCGCTGTGGATCACCACGTTGTCGCGCAGCACCCGCACGCCGGAGCCTCGCTTGACCAGGCCTTCGGTGATCATGCAGCCCGCGACCTTGCCGGTCTTGGTGATGTTGAACACCTTGCGGACCTCGGCGTAGCCCAGGAACTTCTCGCGCGCCTTGGGCGCGACCTTGCCCTTGACCAGCTTTTCGACGTCGTCGGCCACTTCATAGATGATCGAGAAGTAGCGGATGTTGACGTTCTCGCGCGCCGCCAGTTCCCGCGCCTGCGAGGTGGCTCGCACATTGAAGGCGATGATCACCGCGTCGGAGGCCTTGGCGAGCTGGATGTCGCTTTCGGTGATCTGTCCGACCCCGGCCAGCAGCACGCGAACCTTCACCTCCTCATGCGCCAGCTTGGTCACGGTCAGCTGGATCGCCTCGGCGCTGCCCTGCACGTCGGCCTTGATCAGAACGGCGACTTCCTTCTGCTCACCCGCCTGGATGCGGGCCAGCATCTGATCGAGCGTGCCGCGCGCACCGGCCGCCGCACCGGCGGCCTTGTCACGCTGGCGGCGTTCGCGGAACTCGGTGATCTCGCGGGCGCGGCTTTCGTTCTCGACCACGACGAACGGCTCTCCGGCCGGCGGCGCGCCGCTCAGGCCGAGGATTTCCACCGGCGCCGACGGCCCGGCTTCGGCCATCTGCTTGCCCTTGTCGTCGAGCATCGCCCGCACCCGGCCCCACTCGGACCCGGCGACGACGATGTCGCCCTGGCGCAACGTGCCGCGCTGCACCAGCACCGTGCCAACCGGTCCCCGGCCGCGGTCAAGCCGGCTCTCGACGACGGTGCCTTCCGCCGTGCGGTTCGGATTGGCTTTAAGGTCGAGGATTTCCGCCTGCAGCAGAATCGCCTCTTCCAGCTTGTCCAGGCCGGTCTTCTTCAGCGCCGAGACAGGCACGTCCTGGGTCTCGCCGCCCATATCCTCGACCACGACCTCGTGGCTGAGCAGTTCCTGGCGCACGCGGTTGGGGTCTGAATCCGGCTTGTCCATCTTGTTGATGGCGACGATGATCGGCGCGTTCGCGGCCTTGGCGTGGCGGATCGCCTCGATGGTCTGCGGCATGACCCCGTCATCGGCGGCGACGACCAGCACCACGATATCGGTGACCGAGGCGCCGCGCATCCGCATCGCGGTGAACGCTTCGTGGCCCGGCGTATCGATGAACGTGATCCGCTCACCGGCAGGCATCGCCACCTGATAGGCGCCGATGTGCTGGGTGATGCCGCCGGCCTCGCCCGCCACCACGTCGGTCGAGCGCAGCGCATCCAGCAGCGACGTCTTGCCGTGATCGACGTGTCCCATGATCGTCACCACAGGCGGCCGGGTGACCAGGTCGGTGTCAATGTCGGCATGACCCTCCAGGCCGAGTTCCACATCCGCCTCGGAGACCCGCCGAGCCCGATGGCCGAACTCCTGGACCACGAGTTCGGCGGTGTCGGCATCGAGGGTTTGGGTGATGGTCGCCATCACGCCCATCTTCATCAGGGCCTTGATGACCTCGGGGCCACGGGCAGCCATACGGGCCGCGAGTTCCTGCACGGTAATCTGTTCTGGTAGAATAACGTCCCGCACAACCTTCACCTGATCCGAGCGTAGCCGGTCCAATTCAGCCTGGCGCCGCTCGCGTTCGCGTTGACGGCGGACGGACGCCAGTGAGCGGACCTTTTCGTCCTCGCCTTCGATCGCCGCCTGCACGTCGATGCGGCCGGCTCGGCGGCGGTCGTTGGTGCCGCCCTTGGGTGCCACGACCGGCGGCTTCCTGGCCGGCAAGCCGCCGGCGCCGGTGCGGCGGACCGGGCGGCCTTCATCCTCGTCCTCGGGACGCGTGGCACGCAGCCGCAGTGTCTCGGTCACCGCCGAGGGTGCGGGTTGCTGCCGCGGTGTCTGAGGCCGAGCGGCTGGCGCATTGGCCGCGGGCTGAGCCGCGGCGGGTGCCGGCTGGCGGACCGCGTCGGCGGCTTCATCCCCAGTCGCCGGCGCACCTGCCGCCGAGGCTGCCGCGGCGGCGGCGTCGGCCGCGCGCTTCGCCTCGGTCTCGATCCGCTCACGCACCGCCTGCTCTTCGGCGTGACGCGCGTCTTCCTCGGCCGCTCTGCGGACCTCGGCTTCGCGCCTGCGCGCTTCCTCGGCGGCGGAGAGGATCGAGATCTTCTCCTGCTCGCGTCGTTCGGCTTCGCGTTTGGCGGAGTCGCGCTGCTGTTCAACCAGCGCTCGCTGACGGGCCGCCTGTTCGGTGGCGGTCAGCGCACGCCCGGCGCCGGGCGCGGGACGGCCCGGCTGCACCGGCGTACGCGGTGCGGGGGCCGCGCCCGCCGGCGGTGGCGGCGGCGCTCCCGCGGCTGCCGAGGGGCTGGGCAATGGCGCGCGCTTCTTGCGCACCTCTACCTGTACGACTTTTGACCGGCCGTGACTGAAGCTTTGGCGGACGGAACCCGCATCGACGGTCCGTCCCAGTTCCAAACGTCCAGCCGGACGCAGAGAGAGCCGCCCCTTGCCGCCGTCCTGATCGTTGCTTTCGCTCATGTTTATCCGTTGGCACCCGTTCCATCGTTCACCGACGCGGTTTCCCGCGCCGTGGCCCTCGCGGACCCCAAGGCCCTTGCGGACCCGTTCCTCAACCCGGCCAGCCTGCCCGCCTCCATAGCGAGCGACTCCGCCAATTTGCCCGGCGCAACCGCGACGTGCACGACATAGTCTCGACCGAATACCCGTCCGAGCGCCTCGCCCGAAAGCGGATCAATGACCGTCAGGTCCGACCCGAAGCCTGACAGGAAGCGCGATCGTTCAGCTTCACTGCCGTCCGACGCCTGCAGAACCAACATGTGCCGGCCAGTGCTTAGCGCCTCGCGTGCCTTTTGGTAACCCGCCACCGCCTGCCCGGCACGCCTGGCAAGTCCGAGGCATTGCCCGATACGCTGGACCAGCGCCGCCTGAAGCAGGACAGAAAGATCGGAAGGCACCGATACCGGGCCGCGCGCGGCCCGGGCAAACGCCCGAACCAACTGGCCGTGAGCAAGGTTCGCCCCAACTCCGTGGCCCCCGATGGCGTGACCCGCGATGGCATTTCCCGCATCGGCGTGGCGATCAGGCCTGTCGCCTCGCTTATCCTTTTGCTGCCCATCTTTTTGCGTGGCGGCGAACTCTATCACATCCCCGGATGCGCTCAACCACAAACCCCGTCCGGGCAGCCGCCCGGCCAGGTCAGGAACGATCTGCCGGTCCGGACCCACGACGAAACGGATCATCCGTTCCTTCGGCAATCGCTCCCGCGTGACGATGCAGCGACGCAGCGGACCGTTTTCGGGTTCGTCGTCAGCCGCGTCCGCGCTGTTCGCCCGGTCGTTTTCGGTTCGATCGTGTTCAGTCGTGATCCGCCTCCTGGGCCGGGGCCAGCCCTTCCCCCGCGTCAAACCAGTGGGCACGGGCCAGCATGATCACCTCATTGGCGGTGGCTTCATCCATCTTGTCCTCACCGACGATCTCGACCAGTTCGTCGGACGCGAGGTCACCTAGATCGTCGAGCGTCTTCACCCCCTTTTCGCCAAGCGCCACCAGCATCCGCGGCGTCAGCACCTGGATCGCGGCGATCTCGTCGCTCACGCCGAGTTCAACACGCTGCCCGTCCAGTTCGTTGTCGCGCTGTGCCAGGAAACCCTCGGCCCGGCGCACCAGTTCCTCGGCGACGCTTTCGTCGAAGCCTTCGATCGCGGCGACCTCGTCGAGCGGGGTGAAGGCCAGTTCCTCGACGGTGGTGAACCCCTCGGTCACCAGCAGCCCGGCGATCATGTCGTCAACATCGAGTGCCTCGACAAACAGGCCGGAGCGGCGGCGGAATTCTTCCTGACGACGCTCGCTTTCCTCGGCCTCGGTCAGGATGTCGATGTCCCAGCGGGTCAGCTGCGAGGCCAGGCGCACGTTCTGCCCGCGCCGGCCGATCGCCAGCGACAGCTGTTCGTCCGGCACCACCACCTCGACCCGGCCGGCCTCTTCGTCGAGCACCACCTTGGTCACCTCGGCCGGGGCCAGCGCGTTGACGACGAAGGTCGCGGCTTGGCTGCTCCAGGGAATGATGTCGATCTTTTCGCCCTGCAGCTCCTGCACCACGGCCTGCACGCGCGAGCCGCGCATGCCAACGCAGGCACCTACCGGATCGATCGAACTGTCGCGACTGATCACCGCCATCTTCGCCCGGCTGCCGGGATCGCGCGATACCGCCTTGATCTCGATGATGCCGTCGTAGATCTCGGGCACTTCCTGCGCGAACAGCTTGGCCAGGAAGCCGGGATGGGTGCGCGAGAGGAAGATCTGCGGCCCACGCGGTTCCTCGCGCACGTCGTAGATATAGGCGCGCACGCGATCGCCGTTGCGGAAGCTCTCGCGGGCGATCAGCTCATCGCGCCGCAGCAGCGCCTCGGCGCGGCCGAGTTCGACCATCAGGTTGCCATACTCGGTGCGCTTTACGACGCCGTTGATGATCTCGCCGACGCGGTCCTTGAACTCGTCATACTGACGCTTGCGCTCGTATTCGCGCACCCGCTGGACGATGACCTGCTTGGCGGTCTGCGCGGCGATGCGACCGAAGTCGATCGGCGGTAACGGATCGACGACGAACTCACCCACGGCCTTGTCCGGGAACAGCTTGGTGGCGTCGACCTTGCCCATCTGGGTTTCTTCATTCTCGACCGTGTCGACGATCTCGGTCCAGCGAGACAGCCGGACGTCGCCGCTTTTGCGGTCGATCGTGGCACGGATATCCTTTTCATGACCGTATTTAGCGCGGCCGGCCTTCTGGATGGCCTGTTCCATAGCCTCCAACACTTCCTCGCGGTCGATATTCTTCTCCCGCGCAACGGCATCAGCGACCAGCAGCAGTTCGGGGCGGGCAATTGCGGTGTCCATGGCGACCTCTGTCTGTGGGTCCGATGTGTTGTGGTGGGGCGTGTTGAAGTCTGGCGTGTTGAAGTCTGGCGTGTTGAAGTCTGGCGTGTTGAAGTCTGGCGCGTTGGGGGTCTGGCGCGTTGGGGGTCTGGTGTGCCGAGGGTCCGGTGCTTGCGGTGCCGGCTCAGCGGGCGTGTCTGGTGCGGCCTGTGTCGACGTTGTTGCGCTTCGGTTTGCAGGATCGGGCTCGTCCGGTGTGACTAATTTGCTTGCGGCGGCGCGGCCGTGGCTGCGATCAGCGCGTCCGTCAGCACCAGTTTCGCCCGCCGGATATCGGGATGGCGAACCGCGACTTCCACACCATCATCGAGGCGAAGACGGGCGGCGGCCTCGTCCGCGCCGAGGACAATCCCGGAGAACCGCCGGCGGCCATTCTGTGGAACGAAAGTGTCCACTTTGGCAAGATGCCCGGCAAACCGGTTCCAGTCCTTCACCCGTGTCAACGGCCGGTCAATCCCGGCGGAACTCACCTCCAGCGTCCAGGCGCCGGGAATCGGATCGTCCACGTCAATCGCGGCACTGACGTCGCCACTGATCAACTGGCAATCTTCAATGGTAATCTGCGCGCCGTCGGCGCGGTCGGCCATGACCTGGATGGTTGGCCGCTCCCGGCCCAGCACGACGACGCGAACCAGCTCAAAGCCCAGGAGTTGCAGGCGCGGCGCGACCATCGCGGCCAGCTTGCCCTCCAGCCCGCTGCCCGGCGCAGAGGCCCCGGAAGCAGAGGCCCCGGAAGCAGAGGCCGGTGCTGAGTCCGCTGTTGCTGGTTCGTTTCCGTCCAAACTCGGGTATCCAAAACAAAAAAAGGCGGCCCGCCAAGGCCACCTCCGTATTGCCGCGGAGAATTATTGCCCCTGAAATAGCGAGCGAACGGGGCGATTGCAAGGCTTCGTAAGTTGTTAATCTATTTCTTGCACCATGGCCTCATGAAACGGCTGGGGCATCATGAAACGGCTGGAATGCCTGGATGGTCTGCGCGGCCTGCTGGCGGTTTACGTGTTGCTGGGCCACATGGCCCCGTTCGCGCGCCTGCCGGAGTGGGTGCAGGACGCGGTGTCGCATGGCGGTGCGGCGGTGGACGTGTTCTTCATGCTCAGCGGGCTGGTCATCACCCAGTCGCTGCAGCGCGCCGGCGGCCGCGCCAAGCCGTTCCTGATCGCTCGGGCGACGCGGATATTTCCGGTGTTCCTGTTCGTGTTCGCCCTGGCGGTCGCGGTGGAACCCTGGTCCTGCGGCTTCGACGAGATGCCCTGGATCGGCCCCGGCAATGCGGCCAGGACGATCTGCGTCATGGCCTGGCCGCAGGCATGGCTGCCGGAGATCACGGCGCACCTGACGATGACGCACGGACTGTTCCCGAAAGCGATCCTGCCGGATGTCTGGGTCAGCTTCCTTGGCTCCGCCTGGAGCCTGTCGACAGAGTGGCAGTTCTATCTTCTGGCGCTGCTGGTCGCCGGCGGCAGCCGCCGCCTGTGCCCGGCGCTGCTGGGCCTGGCCCTGGTTGGAGTCGCCTGGCACTTTGCCGCCCCGGATGGCTGGCAGTTCAGCCGGGCGTTCCTGCCAAACAAGGCGCATTTCTTCGCCTTGGGCGTCGCCAGCGTCGCGGTGGTGCGGCGGGAGAGCGGTGCGTTGTCACGCTACGCGCTGGTCCTGGCCGCCGGCATGGCGATCTGCGCGGCCCAGGAAACGGTCGGCAAAATGCTGCCGCCGCTGGTCTGGACGGCCTGCCTCGGGGTGCAGATGCTGCCCGAACGAAGCCGGTTCGGGCCGGCCGGGTGGCTGCTGCGAAGCCAGGTGGCGCGGTCCCTGGGGGCGATCTCGTATTGCCTCTATCTGGTGAACGAGCCGATCCACAAGTTGATCGCTGCGACGCTGAGCCAGATCGTCGGCAGCAACGCGACGGTGTTCACCCTGCTGTGGATCCCGACGGCGATCGGGCTGCCGATCCTGGCGTCGGTCTGGCTGCACGCGCATCTGGAGACGCCGGCACTGCGCTGGGGGCGTTCGGCCGCTGGACGTCTGGTCCCTGGCTGACGCTGCCCGCGCGGGGCTGACTTGCGGACAGACGTCCGCGCGGGGCTGACCCGCGAACGGCGGTTCGCGATCGAAGGGCCGCCAGGTTTCGACACGGGGTCATCACCCGACCGCCGGCACGGGCGCTGATGTCGAGCCCATCCCCCCAAGGCTGCCCCCGATAAGGTTGCCACCACGAGGGCAGTGCTCAAGGGGGCTGTCTGTGCAGGTTCCCGGCCGGGCGCTATAGAGCGTTCAATGAAACCTCCCCATGGCAACCGTCCCGGCGGCCCTTCGCGCTCCTCGTCTGATCGCGGCCCCTATCGCGGTCCCGGCGGCCATGTACCGCCCGGACCTGGTGGCGCAGGGCAAGCCCGCGGGTCGCAAGCTGGAGGCGTGCAAGCCCGGGGGGCGCAAGCCGGAGGGGTGCCGGATGAACGGGTGCCAGGCCGGGGTCCAGGGCGTGGCGGGCACGGCGGCGGGGGCGATGATCCCGCGCACCATGCCCATGCCAAGCCGCGGCATGGCGGGCCGCGGCATGATGGACCGCATCCGGACAAGTCCCGCGTTGACGGTCCACGCCCCAATGGTCCACGCCCAGATGGCCCACGCTCCACTGGTCCACGCCCAAACGGTCCACACAGCGGGGCGAAACCGGCATCGTATGGCGGCGCGCCGCGCGGCGGGTATCAGCCGGGCATGCCGAGGGACGCGACGTCGCCGCGTTTTTCCGCGTCTGGGCAGCAGAACCGGGGCGTCCATCCGCCTCGGCCCACGCCGGACGCGCCGAAGGGCACCGTCTGGCTGTATGGCCACCATGCGGTGGCTGCCGCCCTGGCCAACCCGAACCGCCGGTTGCGCCGCCTGCTGCTGACCGAGGAAGGCGAGGCGGCGATCGCCAGGCAACTTCCGCCGCCCTGGGCGGTCTCTCCCGAACGGGTGGAGCGGGTTCGACTGGACACGCTGCTGGGGCGCGATGTCGTGCACCAGGGTGCCGCGCTGCTCGCCGATCCGCTGGCGCCCCCCAGTCTGCAATCGGTGCTGGACAAACCCGGCGCGATCGTCGTGCTGGACCAGGTCACCGACCCGCGCAACGTCGGCGCGATCATGCGCTCCGCCGCCGCGTTCGGAGCCGCGGCGGTGATTACCCAGGATCGCAACGCGCCCGAAGAGACCGGCGGCCTGGCCAAGGCTGCCTCGGGTGCGCTGGAGACCATGCCGCTGCTGCGGGCGGTGAATATCGCGCGCACGATCATCGCCCTGAAGGCCGCCAATGTCTGGTGCATCGGCCTGGCCGCCGCGGGGGCGCCGCTGTCCGGACCGGCATTCGCCGCCCGACGGGTGGCGCTGGTGCTGGGATCGGAGGACGAGGGTCTGCGCCGGCTGACGCGAGAAACCTGTGACGAGATCGCCGGACTGACGATCAAGGGCGGGGTGGAGAGCCTGAACGTGTCTGCTGCCGCCTCGGTCGCGCTATACGAACTGTGCCGGCGCTGAGCATGTTCGATCCGGGCACGTTGCATACGGGCCTGTTCGATCCGATTCCGACCGCGCGGGCGTTGTGGAGGCTCCGACAGGATCGGATGGTGGTATCCGGATTGCCCGCCGCTGTCACGCCGTCGAGCAGCGCCGAGGGCGCCGCCGTTCAGTTCGCGCTGGCGGCGCTGCTGGGCGCCGTGCCGCCGTGCGGGTTCAAGATCGGCGCCACCGGCACGCGGATGCAGGCCTATCTGGGAGTCGATGTGCCGATCGCCGGGTTCATGCGAGAAGAAGATGTCCATCATGGACGTGCCGAATTGGGTTTCGCCGACCTCATCAAGCCGGGGGTGGAGTGCGAGGTCGCGGTGCGGCTGGCGCGGGATCTGCCGCCGGCGCCTTGTTCGCAGGCGCAGGCGCTGGCCGCGGTGGGCGGGTTCTTCGCCGGCATCGAGATTGTAGAGAACCGCTACGGCGATCTGCGGCGGCTTGGCACGCCGACTCTGGTCGCGGATCAGATGTTCCATCGCGCCGCGATCATCAGCGATCAGCACGACGTCGACTGGCGGGCGCTGGATATCGGCGCCCTGCGGGGTCGCATCAGCCTGGACGACGGCACCGCGGATGACGGTGTCACCACCGACCTGCTGGGGCATCCGCTGAATGGTCTGGCATGGCTGGCCGGATCTGCCGAGGCAATCGCGTTCGGCGGCTTGAAAGCCGGTCAGGTGGTGATGCTGGGCAGCGTCACCCCGCCGGTCTGGCTTTCCGGACCGACAACGGTCATGGTCGCCTTCCCGCCGCTGCCGCCGGTGACGGTGCGGCTGCGTTAGAGCATTTTCAGCCTGACTGTGCAGACCGAAAATGCTCTATCCCTTTGTTTGATCGGATGATTCACACGCTTTGAACGTTCCGCTCAGCGTGATCATGCTCTCGACGGTGATCGCTCCAGGCTGAAGCCACCAGGTCCCAATTCCCGATGCCAGGTCCGGCGATTCACGTCCGACGTTGGTTCAACCTCGGACGATCCCGCTCTGACGCCGACCCGCGTCCTTCTTGTCCCGGCCAGCGCTGAGGACTGAGTGGGTGCACCCGCGTTCAGAGCACCCGCGTCGGCCATTCGAAATACATTTCGTATGACGCGAACTGAAATACAGGCGTTCACTTGTTGAAACACCGGCGTTTATTTGGTTACACATATACTGTCGTAAAATAATACTAATCGGCCATTGACATGGACTCACGCCGCTGTGATTTTCGCGCAGTCGATCACGATATTGAGAGTCCAAAATGACAGCCAGCAGTTCCGTTGCGATCAACGATCGGACCATCAGCGGACCGAACGGGTCAATTACAGATACCAACGGCAATATCTGGACGATCACAGCCGCCGGGGTGGTGAATGAAAACGGGACGGCGGCCGGTTATACCGCCAATGTCGCCGAACTGGCTGACGTGAATGGGATCATCTGGCAGGAAAATGCCGGCCATCTGTGGTGGAGCTGGACTGGATCGACATGGTCCACCGGAGCCGGCACGTCGACGAATCCCCTGCCCGCCGCGCCGGCTCCGGCGCCCACCATGACCCCATCAGCGAATGACACGGCAATCATCGGACCGAACGGGTCGATCATAGATGCCAAAGCCAATACCTGGACGATCACAGCCGCCGGGGTGGTGGACGAAAATGGGGCGGCAGCCGGCTATACCGCCAATGTCGCCGAACTGGCCTATGTGAACGGCACGATCTGGCAGGAAAATGCCGGCCATCTGTGGTGGAGCTGGACCGGATCGACATGGTCCTCCAACGCCGGCACGTCGACCAGCCCCCTGCCCACCGCGCCCGCGCCCGGCACCGTCATCGGCAGTGGGTCCGACACCATCGTGCTGACGATGTCGGAAGACGCCGACGGACCCGTTGGTGCGGCGGGCCGCGACGCGACGTTCACGGTGAACGTCGATGGTCAGCAGATTGGCGGCCTGCAGATCGTGACGGCCGCGCGCTCCGCCGGCCAGACCGAGACATTTACCTTCAAGGGGAATTTCGCCCCTGGGCAGCACAATGTCAGCATCACCTTCGCCAACAACTCGATGACAGCCGGGGACAAGGCGGCCTTCAACGATGGCGGGGATCGCAACCTCTACGTCGACGGCGTGACCTATGACAATACCGCGGTCAGTTCGACCGTGACCGGTATCTATGTGTCGGGAGTACTGGCAGCAGACCAGGCTATCTACGGTATCACCGATACGACGGTCGTGCCGGCGAATGCGCCGTCCACGCCGACCACCACACCACCCTCGGTCTCAGTTGGAACCGGTGCCGATACCCTCAGCCTGGCCGTGTGCGAGGATCCGTATGCCGGGAACGCACAGTTCACGGTGTCGGTTGATGGCAAACAGGTTGGCGGCACGCTGACAACCTCCGCGATCGAGTGGGAAGGTCAGAGCCAACGGTTCAACCTGCGCGGATCCTGGGGAAATGGACCTCATACCGTGGCCATAAGCTTCCTCAACGACACGGTCGGTCCGGTCAACAGCGCCGGCGAATACGATCCCGTCGACCGGAACCTGTTTATCAACAGCGTCTCCTATGACGGAACAGTGGCCTCAACCACCGCCACGGGGCTGTGGAACAACGGCTCTGTCAGCTTCAGCGTGCCGTCGACCAAGCCACCGATCGCGACGTCACCGTCGTCAGCCGCAACAACCGACACCGTCCGGGTGACCGCCGGCGCAGCCACACTCGCCGCGACCCTTAATGGCACGCCACTTGACGGTGACATTTTCTCGCTGACCGACAGCGGTATCATTCAGGCGACACTTGGTAGCACCGCGACGTCGGTTTCGTTGACCGGCAGCGCCGAAATCGATCTCACGGGTGGATCGGGCCGAGCCATCGTCGCGGCGACATCGGGGCAGAATGTCTTCACCGCCGGAAGCGGTTCGATCGATATCAGCGGTGGCGTCGGCGCGGACAGCTATGTCTTTCACGCCGGCAGCGGGGCGCTGACGATCGAGGATTTCAGTGTCGGCAAGGGCGACGTTCTGATCGTCGACAGCAGCCTCAAGGGATCCATGCAGCAGGGTTCCGACGGTGCCGGCGGCCTGTTGCTTTCATTCGCACCCAACGCCACCATTGATTTGCGACACACGGTTTCGGCACCCGCGATCCGATGGATTTGACTGTAGATCACACCGGTAAGTTGCACGGTTCCGCCAGCGGTATATGCCACCTCGGAACCGCCGGGATTGGGGGAAAGTGGTCCGACCGCTTTACGGAAGGTCGGTAAGGGGGCAGCCGATGGTTCAATTCAGCAATCCGTTGGACGTCAAAAGGTTTCCTGCTTACGCACTTTCCTCAGCCTCGCAGGTCTGGTACATAGCATGAACATGAAGGTCTGGCAGCAGGGTGTGACAATGGCTCGGAACAAGGTTCAATTTCAGAAGGGTCTCAGTGAAGCGGGCTTCGAGGCGATCTACGGCACGGAGGAAAAATGCCGTGCGTTGGTGATCGCGTCGCGGTGGCCGCATGGCTTCGAATGCCCGGCCTGCGGCGGACGGGCCTATTGCGAAGTGAAGTCTCGGGGCCTGTTCCAATGCAACGCTTGCCGCCGCCAGACCTCGCCGATCGCCGGCACGATCTACGCCTCGACCCATCTGCCGCTGCGGTTGTGGTTCCGCGCGATGTATCACCTGACCCAGAGCAAGCAGGGCATCTCCAGCATCGAACTCGGCCGTCGCCTCGGCGTGACGCAGACCACGGCCTGGAAGATCAAGCACAAGCTGGCGCAGGTGATGATGGAGCGTGACGCCAGCAAGCCGCTGAGCGGGCGCGTCGAACTGGACGATGTCTATCTCGGCGGCGAACGCTCCGGCGGCAAGCGGGGCCGCGGCGCGCCCGGCAAGACACCCTTCGTTGCCGCCGTCGAGACCACGCCGGAGGGCAAGCCGGTGCGCCTGAAACTGCGTCGCGTCGCCAGCTTCTGCAACCATGCGCTGTCGACTTTTGCCAAACAGAGCCTCGATCCGACATGCGAGGTGGTCAGCGACGGGCTGGCTTGTTTCGGTGCGGTCGCGCATGCCGGGTGTTCGCATCAGGTCGTCAAGACCGGCTCAGGCGCCGCCGCGGCGCGTACCCCCACCTTCAAATGGGTCAATACTGCACTGGGGAATATCAAAGCTGCCATCGTCGGGACCTACCGGGCGATCGATCAGAAACACGCGCCGCGCTACCTCGCCGAGTTCGAATACCGCTTCAACCGACGATACGACCTCGGCGCCATGATGCCGCGGCTCACCTGGGCCGGAGTGCGGACAACGCCGATGCCCTACAGGCTGCTCAAGTTGGCCGACGTCTTTGCATGAGCAGCCAACCATCGCCAGAAACTGGCTGAGGAAAGTGCGTAAGCAGGAAAGGTTTTCTCCAAAACCACGAAGCAAAGATCATCGCGTAGAGGTTTTCCGAAGCGATCATCACCATACGGGAATGCTTCGGTCGCACCCGTCTTGGAGTAGCCTCGCCGGAGGTACCACGCGATAAGTGTCTCGCGGACATTGATGACAGTCATGCGAACGCGCCTCGCGCCACGTCGGCGGACCCATTCTTCGGCGGCAGCGAGCATGGTTCGACCGAGGCCGCCATTTTGCCTTTCGGGATCAAGGGCCAATGACCCCAGGTACCAAGTATCTTCGCTGACCGGTTCGAGCCAGACGCAGCCACATAAGGCCTCTGCTTGCTCCTCCACCCACTTCAGGAGCGAAGCTGAAGGCTGCCCTGCCATGTCGGCACGAAGCCGTTCTTCCGTGGTTCTGTCGCCTGCGAGATATGCTTCTTCCGTGCTCCAGCCGGACGAATCGCCGGAACCCCGGTATGCTCGGTTCATGAGACCGACGATGCCAGGAATGTCGCTATCAGCCACCGCTACGTACACGCGCGCCCTCCGCTGTCATCGCCTGCACGGCGGGTCAACCCTCATCGCCTGATCCAGAACCGGGTCGCCTGAACCAGAACCTTGTCGCCGCTCACACAAGCTTTGCTTCGAATGGCGGCAGCAGGTCGGGCGCCTCGAATTCGATCACCCATAGATCGGGATCGAATGTGAGTTGCCGGGCGATGTAGGCATCCGCGGTCGGATCATCCACCGCCGCCGGTCCGGTCGCGCGCATCCAGGCGAGTTCGCCGTCGACCGATCGCAGCTGCGACAGCACGGACACGCCTTCCCTGCCCCGCAGCACGACCAGGACACCGCCGGCATCGGGATCACCTTTGCGGATCACCGTGGCGAACCGACCGTCGGCGTTGCCCATGCGCAACGCCATGCTGACCCAGATCCCGGCCTTGATGCGCGGGGTGGTCATTTGCCGATGATGCGACGCGCGATCGCCATGCGATGCACTTCCGAAGGACCCTCGTAGACGCGCATCGTGCGGACCTTCTGCGCCATCAGCTGCAGTGGCAACTCCTTCGCCACACCCATCGCGCCGAACGCCTGCATCGCGTGATCCACCACCTCGGTTGCCATTTCCGTGCCGTATAGTTTGACCATCGAGGCTTCGGTGCGGACGTCCCTGCCGGCATCGGCCTTGGTGGCGGCGTCGTAAACCATCAGGCGGCAGGCGTGGATCTTCGTCGCGGCATCGGCGATCCACCACTGGATGGCCTGCCGATCCGCCAGTCGCTGGCCGAACGTCACGCGCTGTTTGGTATGGTCCACCATCATGTCCAGCGCGCGGCGGGACATGCCGATGCACCACGCCCCCATCTGCAGCCGCCGCACGGTCAGGCGAAGCTGCATCGGCGCGTAGCCTTTGCCCTCGACCCCGAGCAGCTGCGTGGCGGGGATGCGGCAGTCCTCGAACACCAGCTCATAGGTGCGCTGGCCGCCCAACATCGGGATCTCGCGCTCGATGATGAAGCCCTTGGTGCCGCGCTCGACGATGAAGGCGGTCACGCCCTCGGCGCGCTTGCCTTCGCCGGTGCGGGCCATGACGATGACGAAGTCCGCTTGCGGCACCCGGCTGACCCAGATCTTGCGGCCGTTGATCACCCAGTCGGTGCCGTTCCTGACCGCGCGGGTGGCCATGCCGGCCGGGTCGCCCCCGGCGCCCGGTTCCGAGATGGCGATCGCGGAGTGGACATCGCCGCGGGCGTAGGGATCGAGGTATTTCCGCCGCTGCTCGTCGTTGGCGACGGCGATCAGCATGTGCAGGTTGGGGCTGTCAGGCGGAAAGGTGAACGGGACGCAGGTGCGCCCCTGTTCCTCGTAGACTCCGGACAGCGCGGCGTATGGCAGGTTGGCACCACCGTATTCTTCAGGAACGTCAAGGCCCCAAAGGCCGAGTTCCTTGCATTTGCCAAGCAGGCGTTGTTCCTCGTCGGGCGCCAGCCCCGATGTCTGCCCGGCCATCTCCCGCGCCAGGACGCCCTTCTCGAGCGGAATGACGTCCCGGTCGATGAACTTGGCGACCAGGTCCTGCAGCATTCGGTGTTCTTCCGGCACTTCAAACATCGCGGGCTCGTCCTGTTGGATTTAGGTCGATTTGCAATACCCTCCGGCGGTCCCACCAACAAGCCGCGGGGCCTTGCCGCGAGACGTGCCTGTGGACGCGCCTGCCAGGGCGCCCGAGGCGAACTCGATCGTAGGACCAGGCTTCGATCAGGCTGGGTAATCAAAGTTACGATCAGGCGGAATGATCCGTGATCAGGCGGGGCCGGATGCGCAGCCTTGGCTGCAGTGAGGCGGTGCCCGCAAGGTATGCTTTCGGCGCCGCGACAGGCGTCTACTGTTGTGCCGCGGCGGCGTTCTTTTGCTGTCGCTTGGCCGCCACGTGGTGACCGACGACACAGCCACCCGCGGCGCCCAGCACCCCGTGATGCGCCATGTGGCCGGCGACACCGCCGACAACGGCACCCTTGATGCAGCCTTTGGCCTCGGCCTGGCCGGTGGCGCCCATCGCCAAGAGCAGGGCGGCAGCGGCCGACAGGGTAAAGATCTTCATCGACAGCGCTCCTCGGTTGCAGCCTCGGGAACGCCGGGACACCGGCGCGGTTGCGTCTAACCGAACAGATCGGCCGGCGAATCGGCCCGCAGACCGGCGCCAAGGTCGTTGCCGATGCGCACGGCCTCGGCGGCCGGCCCGGTCAGCGTACGGCGCAACAGGAACGACCCGTCGGCGCGGGCGACCAGGCCCGTCAGGATCAGACCGCCATCCGCCAGCAGACGAGCATGGGCGCCGATCGGCGTTCGGCAGGACCCATCAAGGCTCGCGAGCATGGCTCGTTCAGCGGTCGCGGCGACCCGCGCGGCTGGATCCTCGATCGCCGCGAGACGCTCGCGAAGCGCTGTATCCGTTGCTCGGACGGTGATGCCGACGATGCCCTGGGCGGCGGAGGGGACCATGACATCAGGGTCCAGAACCACGACGCCGGGCATGTCCATTCGCAGCCGCCGCAGTCCAGCCAACGCCAGCAGACTGGCCTGACACTCGCCATCACGCAGCTTGCGCAACCGCGTCTGCACGTTGCCACGGATCGAGGCGACGTGCAGATCGGGTCGAACGTGCAGCAATTGCGCCCGCCGGCGGACCGAGGATGTGCCGACGCGGGCCGCCGGCGGCAGCGCGGCCAGCGGGTCCGCGGGGTCCGGCGTGCCGCACTCGGCCCCGAGGATCAGCGCGTCGCGCGCATCCTCCCTGGGCAACGTGCAGCCCAGAACGATGCCGGGCGGCAGTTCGGTCTCCAGGTCCTTGAGGCTGTGGACCGCGCAGTCGATGCGGCCGTCGAGCAGCGCCTCGTGGATTTCCTTGGCGAACAAGCCCTTGCCGCCGATGTCGGCCAACGGGCGGTCCTGCACCGCGTCGCCGGTGGTGGCGATGATGACCTCGATCCCGCCAGCCGCGTTGGCGTCGGCGTCCAGAAGGCGCAGGAACAGTTGAGTTTGCACCCGCGCGAGCGGGGAGCCGCGGGTGCCGGCTCGCACCGGCTGGAACGCATGGGATTTGGCGGCGACGGCGGTGTCGAGCGGGTTCATCCGCTTTGTTTAGCACCTTCGCCGGCGCCCGAAAGGGGTCTGCACCGGTCGCCACCCGACGCGCTTATAGCGCATGCGAAACGGGCCATCGGTGGCTATTGGTTTGCCGTGTCCGAGTGACCCGCCTGCTCGCGAACGGCTCGGCGATCGTCAACTACGTGGGCCGCGATGCAGCGAACACCCGAACCATGGCATCCTTCGCCTCCTGCTGGATCTGTCGCAGGTGATCCTGATCGCGGAAACTCTCGGCGTAAATCTTGTAGACCTCCTCGGTACCCGACGGCCGCGCGGCGAACCAGCCATTTCGCGTGGCCACCTTGATGCCGCCGAAAGCCGAGCCGTCGCCTGGCGCCGTAGTCACGATCGAGCTGATCGGTTCGTCCGCGAGTTCCTTGAGGTCGAGCTGTTCGGGGGTAAGCTTTTTCAACTGGTCCTTCTGCCGCTGCGTCGCCGGCGCGTCGATACGGTCATAGAACGGCCTGCCCAGATCGGCGGTGAGGCGATCATAGACCACACCGGGGTCGTCACCGGTCCTGGCGGTGATTTCCGCGGCGAGCAGGCCGGGTATGATGCCGTCCTTGTCGGTGCTCCAGGCTGATCCATCACGCCTAAGAAATGATGCGCCGGCACTTTCCTCGCCGGCAAAACCCAATGAGCCGTCGCTCAGGCCATCGACAAACCACTTGAAGCCAACCGGAACCTCGATAAGATCGCGACCAAGCTGGGCCGCGACCCGATCGATGATGCCGCTGCTGACCATCGTCTTGCCGACTGCTTTGTTGCCCTTCCAGTCAGGCCGATTGCTGAACAGGAATGATATCGCGGTCGCGAGATAATGATTAGGGTTCATCAGACCGGTCGATCGGGTGACGATGCCATGCCGGTCCGCATCCGTATCGTTGGCGAAGGCCACGTCGAAGCGATCGCGCATGCCGATCAACCTCGCCATCGCGAACGGCGAGGAGCAGTCCATTCGGATCCGACCGTCCCAGTCAGCGGCCATGAACCGGAAGGTCGGATCAATAGCGTCACTGACCACCGTCGCGTCGATCCGGTAGCGCTCGATGATCGGCTGCCAGTAATGCAGGCTTGCGCCGCCTAGCGGATCGATGCCGATCTGCACGCCCGACGAACGGATCGCCTCCATATCGACAACGTCGCCAAGGCCGGCAACATAAGGATTGGTATAATCGTGGCGATGCAGGTGGGCGGACCGGCGTGCGCGATCATATGGTATGCGCCGCACGCCTTTCAGACCGTCGTCAAGCAGCGCGTTCGCGGTCCGCTCGATCCATGTCGTCACGCCGGTATCGGCTGGGCCGCCGTTCGGCGTGTTGTACTTGAAACCGCCGTCCTCGGGCGGGTTGTGCGACGGGGTGATCACGACGCCATCGGCGAAACCGCTGCCGCGCTGCCTGTTGTAGGTCAGGATTGCGTGCGAAATGACCGGCGTCGGCGTATACAGGTCATGCGCGTCGATCATCGTTTCGACATCGTTGGCAGCGAACACTTCTAAAGCGGTTGCCAGCGCGGGTTCGGACAGCGCGTGGGTGTCGATGCCGATGAACAGCGGGCCGGTGATGCCGCCGCGGCCGCGGTGCAGGCAGATCGCCTGGGCGATCGCCAGGATGTGGGCCTCATTGAAGCGATTGTCGAAGGCCGAACCGCGGTGGCCGGAGGTGCCGAAGGCGACGCGTTGGGATCGGACCGCCGGGTCCGGCTTGCCGGTGAAGTAAGCCGTCACCAGCCGAGAGACATTGACGAGCAGCGACGGGTCGAGGATTTTGCCGGCGTTCGGGCTTGCCTGGTTCGCCACGTTTCTCTCCCTGTCAAACGACTGCTTGCCGTGCGTGCGGCTACTCCACCGCCTCATGCCAGGTCCGCCCGTCGCGTTCGATCAGCGCGATGGCCGCTGTCGGCCCCCAGCTTCCAGCGGGATACGGCCGGGGATGATCGGGGCGCGCCGCCCAGCCTTCCAGGATCGGCTCGATCCAAGCCCAGGCAGCCTCGACCTCATCGTGGCGCATGAACAATGTCGGGTTGCCGCGCACCGTATCCATCAGCAGACGCTCATAGGCATCGGGGAAGCGCTTGCCGAAGGTCTTCTCGAAACTGATGTCGAGCCCGGTGGGAGACAGCCGCAGGCCGCCCGGTCCCGGATCCTTGGTCATCATCTCGAGCCGCATACCCTCCTCGGGCTGCAGGCGGATGATCAGGGTGTTGGGGCGCCACTCCGCCGCGTCCGACGGGAAGATGGAGAACGGCGGGGCGCGGAACTGGATCACGATCTCCGAGACTTTTGTCGGCAGCCGCTTGCCGGTGCGCAGGTAGAACGGCACCCCGGCCCAGCGCCAACTGCGAATTTCAGCCTTGAGCGCCACGAAGCTTTCGGTGCCGGAGGCATCGGCGGACCCCAGATCCTTCAGATAGCTCTGGACCGGCTTGCCGTCGATCGCGCCCGCGGCGTACTGGCCACGTACGGTCAGCGTGGTGACCTCGTGCGGTTGCATCGGCTTCAGCGCACGCAGCACCTTCAGTTTCTCGTCGCGCACCCGGTCGGCCTCGAGTGAAACCGGCGGGTCCATCGCGATCAGGCACAGCAGCTGCAGCATGTGGTTCTGCACCATGTCGCGCAGCGCGCCCGACTTGTCGTAGTAGCCGCCGCGGCCCTCCAGCCCCACTGTCTCCGAGACCGTGATCTGGACATGGTCGATCACGTCGGCGGTCCATAAACGTTCGAAGATCGTGTTGGCGAAGCGCAGCGCCATCAGGTTCTGGACGGTTTCCTTGCCCAGATAGTGGTCGATGCGAAAGGTCTGCGCCTCGGTGAACACCTTGCCGACATCCTCGATGATCGCATGAGCCGATTCGGCGTCGTGTCCGATCGGCTTTTCCAGCACCACCCTGGACTGCTCGGTTACCAGCCCGTTGGCACCAAGTGCCTTGCAGACCGGGCCGTACAGGTCGGGCGAGGTCGCCAGGTAGAACACCCGCACCCGCGCCGGGTCCAGCAGCTCCCTGAAGCCGCTCCAGTCCGCATCGGCGGCGGTCGCGTCGATCGAAACATAATGCAGTTGCGCCAGGAAGCGATGCATCGTCTCCTTGTCCTGATCACCGGCGGCGACCTGCTTTCGCAGCGCCTCGGTCGCCCTGGCGCGATAATCCTCATCCGTCAGTTTCGACCGAGCGGCGCCGATGACCCGGGACTCCGCGGGCATCTGGCCATCGCGGAAGCGGTAGTACAGCGCCGGCAGCAGCTTTCGCAGTGTCAGGTCACCCGTGGCACCGAAGACGACGCAGTCGAAAACGGCGACAGGTATGATCTTCGGCATCCGTTGGTCTCCTGGTCGATGATCCGGCAGGGGCATTGGTTCGGCGGGGCCGATGATCCGGCGGCGCAGCCTTCGCTGGTGCAGCATCATTGCTACACCATGCTGACGGCTTCGGCCACCGCAGAACGCGCCCGGCCGCTGGCGACGATCCAGGCCGGGCAGCGAACCCGCTGATCTCGGCTGCCAGCTAGAAACGGTGCATCCTGGTCGGTGGCAGGTCAGGCGGACTTCGGGTCTGTTCGTTTGTCGGGCAGCTTTATCGACGTGCTGACGCATTTATCGCCGATGCTGCCCTCAGCGCTGCTCGCCCGAGAAACTGGCGGTCAGGGCGTCCAACCGGTCCAGCGCGGCCTTTGGCAGCGGGCCTTTGTTGACCGCGGCCAGGCTGCCTTCGAATTCTTCCACCGTCGCCATGCCAACCAGAATCGTGCCCATTGCCGGGTGGGTGATCGCGAACCGGATCGCCGCCTCGGCCAGGCTGCCGGCGAACCCCTCGGTCACCAGCGGCATCAACCGACGTGCACGCTGCTGGTCCATCGCGTAGCTATGCGCCGACCCAATCGGTTCGGGCGGCGCGCTGGCGGTCGGGTGGCGTTCAGCCGTACCGGTCAACGCCCCCGCGGCCAGAACGCGGATACCGACCACACCGACGCCCGCCTGCTTCGTGTGGTCGAACAGCCGGCCATAGTCCTGCGCCGGGTAATTCGACGGCAGCGCGGTCGCGGCGGATGGGTTCAGCATGTTATAGCTGACCTGGGCGCTGTCGATCAGTTCGGCGTCGATGATCTGATGCAGCGCCGCGGTATCGCCGATCGCGGTGATGCCCAGAAAGCGGGTCTTTCCGGTTCGGCGCAAGGCGTCAAAGGCCGGCACCACTTCATCGCGGACCTGCGCGACACTCAACGTTTCGTCGCCGCCGTGCAGGGTGATCGGGTTGTGCAGATGGAAGATATCGACGTGGTCCATCTTCAGGCGGCCCAGGCTGCCGTCCATCGAACTGGTAATGGTCTTGGCGATTGCGCCGAAATTTTCCGCAGGGACACGGACCTTGGTGCCGACCGCCACGCCGGCTGGCTTGCGCGCAGCCATCACCCGGCCGAGATTCGTTTCGGATGCGCCATTTCCATACTGCACGGCGGTATCGAAATAGTTGATGCCGGCATCCAGGGCGATTCCGACCGCCCGGTCCTGATCGGCGGGCGAACCGCGCACCATCAGGCCACCGACGGCGCCACAGCCGAAGCCGAGGATCGAAAGTCGCAGGTCGGATCGGCCAAAAATTCGCATTTCCATGGTTGTGTTTCCTATTGATAGAGGCCCGCGGTTTGGGCGCGCAGTTTGCACAGCGCCACCAGCAGTTCCAGCGTCGGTACCGCAACGCCGGCAAGCCGCGCCAGTGCCAGTGGCGCGTCGAACATCCCGTCGATCTCCATCGGCCGGCCAAGTTCCAGGTCCTGCAAGATGCTCGGCTTGTGATCCATCGCGCGGTGTCCGCCGATCCGGCGGGCATGATCGGTGGTTGGATCGGCACCCAGCGCCTGCGCGATCGCGGTAGCTTCGTGCATCATCCGCAGGGCGGCCTGTTCGATGGCCGGCTGCTGATAAACGCCTTTTGGTGCGCTGCCGGTCAACACCGCCAGGGTGCCCCCGGCGAGGTTGCTGATCAGTTTGTTCCAGATCTCGGTGCGGATGGCGGGCGTCGCCTCGCCGCTGATGCCGCCCTTGCTGATCAGGCCGGACAGCGTCAGCACCCGATCCGACAAGGTTCCATCCGGTTCGCCCAGAATGACGCGGCTTTTCGGTTGCTCGACCTCGACCACGCCCGGGGCGGTGACGGCGCTGGCGGAATAGACGACGCCGCCGATCGCCCGTCCCGGCCCAAGCACGCGGCGCAGCGCATCACCCGGATCGATGCGCGGCAGCGATGTCCCCTGATGAACACCGGGCAGACCGTCGAAGTACCACCACGGAATGCCGTTCATGACGAAGGCGACCGGGGTATCCGACCCAAGCAGCGGCTTGATCGAGGCCGCCACCGAGGGGAGCGACGGGGCTTTGACCGTGACGAACACCGCGTCCTGCCGCCCAAGCTCGGCCGGGTTCGCGGACGCCTGGACCGATGCATGATGCACGCCGTCGATGGCGTGCACGGTCAGACCATGCGCCAGAATGGCGGTCAGATGCGTACCGCGGGCGACGACCGAGACCTCGGCCCCGGCCTTGTGCAGGCGAGCGGCGAGGTGGCCGCCGATCGCGCCGGCGCCGTAGATACATATTTTCATGACCAACCCCCCGTACGCGCGGCATCCGAAGCCTGGACGGGCCAGGCGGTCAAGTGGCGGTCTGGTCCATGGCCGTCTCTTGGCCTAGAACGCTGCGACCTGTCTCAACCTGGAGCCGCCCATGAGCAAGATCATTCGCACCGAACCCGGTCCGATCCTTTCGAAGGCTGTTGAATACCACGGGTTTGTCTACCTGCCCGGGATCACCGCGCGCGACACCAAGCAGGACATGAAGGGCCAGACCGCCGACGTGCTGGCGCAGATCGACACGATGCTGGAACATCATGGCACCGATAAAACCCGTTTGCTGCAGGCGACGATCTGGGTGAAGCACATCAAGGACCGCGTCCTGATGAACGAGATCTGGACGCCTTGGCTGCCGAAGGAAGGCGCCCCGGCGCGGGCCTGCGTGCAGGCCGAGATGGCCGCCCCCGACGTGCTGGTGGAGATCATGGTCACCGCCTGCAAATAGTTCGTTGCGCCGACGTTGCGCGGCCACCGACACCGCGCGCCGACATCATCGCGACCGAGTCAGGATCGGACCCGGCCGCGATACAACATCATGGCGTTCAGGCGGTCGCGCCGCCATCCACCGGCAGCGCGACACCGTTGACGAACGAGGCCTCGTCAGACAACAGGAACAGCGCCACATTAGCGATTTCCTCGGGCTGGGCGACCCGGCGCATCGGGTTCAGGCCGCCACGTTTGGCAACCAGCAATTCAGGGGGTTCACCAGCGGGAAGCTGACTGTCCGGACGCGCCACGAACACCCGCAGCATCGGCGTGTCGGTGGTGCCGGGGCAGACCGCGTTCACCCGGATGTTCTCGTGCCCGTAACGTTTAGCCAGGCCTTTGACCAGACCGACGACGCCGAACTTGGCGATGTTATAGACCGGGCTATAGGGCGAGCCCTGAAGACCGGAGGTCGAGGCGGTGAACAGCAGCGAGCCGCCGCCGCGTGCCCGTAGTTCCGGCAGCGCCGCCTCGGTGGTCATCAGCACCGTCCGCACGTTCAAATTCATCGCCAGGTCGAAATCTTTCCAGTCCAGCCCTTCGATCGATGCAGGCCCTGGCGTGCCGACGTGGTTCCACACGAAGTCCAGGCCGCCAAATGCCCGGGTTGTCTGCCGCACGATAGCGCGGGCGAACTCGTCGCCGGTGAGGTCACCCGACAAGCCGATCGCCCTGCCCCCGGCCGCGGTGATCTGCCGCACCACCGCGTCGGTTGCCTCCGTGTCGAGATCGACCACCGCGACCGCGGCACCTTCGGACGCGAACCGGATCGCCCCCGCCCGACCCATACCGGACGCGGCTGCGGTGACGATCCCTATCTTGTTCTTCAAGCGCATTGTCGTTTCCTCTGCTTCAGCCCGTCTCCATCGGCAGGCTTTCGTCACGCGCCCACTCCGACAGCGATGCGTCATAGATCTTCACATCGCGATGCCCGAGCATGGTGAGGATCATCGCGTCGGCGCTGGCCGCGATGCCGCCGCCGCAGTAGGTGATGACAGACCGATCCAGCGCCCCGACCTGCCGCAGCCGGCGGCGGAGTTCATCAGCCGGCAGAAAGGTGTTGGTGACCGGATCGAGCAAATGCGCCGCTGGCAGGTTGACGCTGCCGGCGATGTGGCCCGGGCGGCCGTAGCTGTTGCCGCCCTGACCGGTGTGCTGCGCCGGCAGCAGGGCATTGAGCGTGCAGACCCGGTCGTCGCCGATCGCGGCCTTCACGGCGTCCTTGCCGACCATCAGGTCGCGGACCTGTTGCACGACGAAATCGCCGGGCTTTCGTTGCTTTCCAGGACCGGTTTCCACCGCGCGGGTCTCGGCCCGCCATTTCTGCCAGCCGCCGTTCAGCACCGCGGCGTTGTCGTGGCCGAATTCGCGCAGCAGCCACCAGACGCGGGTAGCCCACCAGGGATTACCCGTGCTGTAGGTCACCACGCGCGAACCGTTGCTGATGCCGAAACGACGCATCGCGGCGGCGAACGCTTCCGGCGTCGGCCGCATGAAGTTCAGCTTTTGCGTGGTATCCGAAACGTCTTTCGAGACGTCGCAGAACTGGGCGCCTGGGATATGGCCTTGCTGAAAGTCCTCACGGCCCGGCTTGACCACGTAGGTGATCTTGGGATCGGGAACCAGATGTGTGGTGCAGTCCAGCAGGACCACGTCGTCAAGATGCTGGGCAAGCCACGCGGTCTCGACCAGGAATTCCGGATGAACGAAACCAGCCATGGCTCAATGCCCCGCCGCGAGTTCGGCGAGTTCGATCACCACGTTGCCGGTGGCGGACGGCTCAAGAAAGATGATCTTCGAACCGGCGTGGCCGGTGCGCCAGGTGTCGCTTTGCAGCTTCACCTGCTTGGCCTTGAGTTCGGCGATCGCGCCCTCGATATCTTCGACCTCGAAGCAGATGTGGAACAGGCCGGTGCCCTTTTCGGCGATCCACTTCGTGACGCCCGACGCCGGGCCATGGCCTTCCAGCAACTCGATGTAGGACTCGCCTACCGGCAGCATCGCCAACCGGGTCTGGCCGATCTGTTCCTGGTATTCCAGGTCCAGACCGAACGTGTCGCGCATCAGGTCGAGCGACCGCTGCATGGAATCGACGGCGATGGCGATGTGTTCAACGCGCTTGATCTTCATCGTTACGACTCCGTTGTTCAGGAAATGATGACGCCGCTATCCACCGGATAGACCTGCCCGGTCACCTTGCCGGTTTCATCCGATGCCAGGAACAGGGCCATCGCGGCGATGTCCTCCGGCTCGATCAAACCCAGCAGATGAGAGTGCGCCAGCTTGTCCAAAGCCGTGTTGCCGGCGACGAGTTTTCGCACGCGATCGGTCATGGTGGCGGACGGTGCGATGGCGTTGACGCGGACCTTCGGCGCGAACTCGACCGCCATGGAGCGCGTCATCGCGGCCACGCCGCCTTTCGCCGCGGTGTAGCAATCACGTCCCGGCACCCCCATCAGGGCGACGTTCGATGACATGTTGATGACCGATCCGCCACCCGACTTGATGATCGCAGGGACGCCGAAGCGGCAGCCGAGGAAGGTGCCGAACAGATCGAGCTTGATCACGCGCCAGAACTCGTCCAGCGGTGCATCGGTCACATCGCTGTCGCGCGCGGTGGAACCGCCGGCGTTGTTGTGCAGCACATGAAGTGCGCCGTAGTGCCGGACCGCCTGTTCGATCGTTGCCTGGATGCTTTCGGGCTCGGTGACATCGGTGGTGATGGCGATGGCGTCACCGCCGGCCTGCACGATCAGGTGCGCCGTCTGCTCCCCGGCCCCGGCATCGAGTTCCGCGACGACGACCTTCGCACCTTCTTGCGCGAACAGTATGGCGGTCGCGCGTCCAATTCCGGTTCCGGCGCCGGTGACCAAGGCGACCTTGCCCTGCAGGCGTGGCATCTGCGTTCCCCTCTTGGTCGAGGGTCATCGTCACCCGCCGGGCGAAGGGGATCAAGAGGGCGCGTCGGTTTAGATCACCCGGCGCCTGATCCCATCCTTCAGCAGGGTGCAGTTGAAATTCATCAGCAGCCCCAGCCGGTATCCGCTGAGTCTCAGGTAGGTCATCAATTGCGCTTCATGAATCGGGGCGATGCGATCGACCGATTTGATCTCGACGACCAGGCTACTGTCCACGACGACATCCAACTGGTAATGACAATCAAGTTCGAAACCTTTGTATCGAACTGGAAGCTTCTGCTGACGGGTATGATGGATCCCGGCATGACGAAGCTCGAAACACAGACATTCCTCATAGGCGCTTTCGAGCAATCCTGGCCCAAGATGACGATGCACCTGGATGGCAAGGCCAATAACCTGCTGGGTCAGAACGCTATCTGGATCTTGGTGCAAAAAATCTCGGTGGTCTCTGTGGCTCTGTGGTGAAATGTATTGGTGCAGGAGCTAATAGAGTCTGAATGATCTTCCGTTTCAGCGTAGATCGCCGCGTGATGGTGGCCGAAATGCTTGGTCCGGCTTCGGCATGGCGGTGGAAGAAGAATTCACCACAGAGTCACAAAGCTCACCGAGTTCAATTTGCTGCTGCGAAGCCCGCAGCTTTTTAACAACGATTTCTGGCTTCGCCCAATTATGCTGGCAGGCTGTAGCCCAATGCTGCCTCAGCCATGATCGTCTTGCGCACGGCGGCTCGTTCCATCATGCGGTCGTAATGCGTGCATAGGTTTGGGAATACCGACAGGTCGGCGCGGCGCGAGCCTCGGAAGCGCCAGAACAGACGAAACAGGTGGATATCGGCGATTGAATACGCGCCGGCCGCCCAGATCCGATCCCCCAGCCGTTGATCAGCCAGCTGGCAGATATGCTGAGCGTGCTCCGGACCCTGCCGCCGAGCGGGATGGATGGTCGAGGCGATGAAGGACATCCAGGATACGACGTGCGCACCTGCCTCAGGATCGCCATGCGGCAACAGCGCGGCCGCGGGATAGGTCGCCGCCAAGTAGTACAGGATCCCGGCGACCTCGGTCAGCGGGCGCCCGTCGATGACCAGCGTCGGAACCTTGCCTTCCGGATTCAGCCCGCGGAACTCCGGCGGGTCCTTGTCACGATCGGCGAAAGAGATGATGCGGACTTCAAATTCCGCTGCGACCTCGTGCAGCGCGATGTGCACCGCCATCGACTCGATCCGGGCGCGTGATAAAACCGGTACATCGCACCGGTCTAGCGCTGGCGCCATGGCAGACCCTCGGCTTTCCAGCCGGCGGCGTTGCCGCGATGGCCCTGCACGTCGGGCGGACCTTCAAATCCATCGGCGACATTGAACACATGGGCGAAGCCGGCGGCCCGCGCCGCCTCGGCTGCCGCCATGCTGCGGCCACCGGTGCGGCAGATAAAGTAGACGTGGTCGTCGGGCGTCAGTCCGGCCTGTCTCAGGTCATCCTCGAAGCTGCCGTTCCGCTGCATTGTCGGGTAGACCTGCCAGGGGATCAGCACCGTCTGCTTGCCGGCGGCGTTGAGATCGGGCACGCCGACGAAATTCCACTCGACATCGGTGCGCACATCGACCAAGCGCGCCTTGTCATCGGCCTGGAGGGCTTCCCAGCTTTGGGTTGGCGCGACATTCTCGACCATACTGACGACTCCGATAAGGAAAAGAGATAACCATGACCGCCTTGTATCACGCGACGAGCTGGCAAGACGACCTGGCCCAGGCGATCGGCAACACGCCACTGATCCGCTTGCGCCGTGCCTCGGAGGCGACCGGCTGCACCATCCTCGGCAAGGCGGAATTCATGAACCCCGGCGGTTCGGTCAAGGACCGCGCCGGTCTGGCGATCATCCTTGACGCCGAACAGCGCGGCACCCTGCGCGAGGGCGGGACGATTGTCGAGGGCACCGCGGGCAACACCGGCATCGGCCTGACCCTGGTCGGCAACGCCCGCGGCTACCGCAGCGTGATCGTGATGCCGCAGACGCAGTCGCAGGAAAAGATCGACTTTCTGCGGATGATCGGCGCCGATCTGCGGCTGGTACCGGCCAAGCCGTATCGCGACCCGGGCAACTACGTCCACGTCTCGCGCCGTCTGGCGGAAGAGATGGCAGCGGAAACCGGCAATACCATCTGGGCCAATCAGTTTGACAACCTGGCCAACCGCGACGGTCACCGGCTCACCACCGGTCCGGAGATCTGGGACCAGACGGCCGGCCAGATCGATGCGTTCACCTGCGCCTGCGGCACCGGCGGCACCCTGGCAGGAGTGTCGATGGCGTTGAAGCAGCGCAATCCAGGCATTCGCATCGTGCTCGCCGATCCGCTTGGTTCCGGGCTTTACGGCTGGGTTAAGAACAACGACCTGGCGGTCACCGGCTCGTCCATCACCGAGGGGATCGGTCAGTCGCGGGTGCCCGACAACCTGGCCGGGGTAGAGATCGACGACGCCGAGCGTATTCCGGACGCTGAGGCGCTTGAGCAGATCTTTGAGTTGCTGATCCACGAGGGGCTGTCGGTCGGCACTTCCGCGGGCATCAACATCGCCGCTGCGATCCGGGTGGCGAAGGCGATGGGGCCGGGCCACACCGTGGCGACGATCCTGTGCGATGGCGGATCGCGCTACCAGTCGAAGCTGTTTAACCCGACGTTCCTGCGGGAGAAGGGCTTGCCGGTGCCGCCCTGGCTGGCTTGAACGGCGCGATCAGCTCTGGTTCGCACTTCTGACCATGTGGTGGGTGTCCTCGGCCATAGGCTGTCGAGGATCCATACCGAAGCGAACGTGGCCGGACAGGGACATGGGTCGCTCCGCGATGCGGAGCGGCGGCGCTCCCGCGCCAGCTAGACCGGCAGCCGGATGCGCGCCCGAAGTCCGCCCATCGGGCTATCGTCCAGCACGATCTCGCCGCCATGGGCACGCACGATATCGCGCGCGATCGTCAGGCCCAGGCCGGTGCCGCCGGAGGCGCCGCTTTCAAACGGCCGAAACACACTCTCTCGCTTTTCCGCCGGGATGCCGGGCCCATCGTCATCCACGGTAACCAACACCGAGCGTCCGTGCGCCGCCGCGGCCAACGCCACGTGGCGGGCGTGCCGGCGGGCGTTGTCCACCAGGTTGGTCACGGCACGTCGCACCGCGTCGGCGCGCAGCTTCAGGATCAGATCGGCCGGGACATTCAGATCAAGCACCGTTCCGGCGCGCCGCGCGCCGACCGCGACATCGTCGAGGATCGCCGACAGGTTGACCGGCTGCGCCTGTTCAGTCCCCTCGCCGCGGGCAAAGGCCAGATAGCCGCCGATCATACGCTCCATTTCCTCCACGTCCGCGGTCATCTCGGTCACGTCCTGACGAAATTCGTCAGACCGTGGCAGCATCGCCAGGGCCAGGCGAAGGCGGGTCAGCGGGGTCCGCAGATCGTGCGAGACGCCGGCCAGCATCTCGGTCCGCTGCGTCAGGAAGCGACGGATGCGATCCTGCATGCGGTTGAACGCGGCCGCCGCCTGACGGACTTCGATCGCGCCCTCGGGGCGGATCAGCGGCACGTCGCGCCCCATCCCGAAGGCCTCGGCCGAACGGGCCAGCCGGCGAATCGCGCGCACCTGGTTGCGCATGAACAGGGCGGCGATGACGAACAGCAGGAACGCCGAACCGACCACCCAGCCGACGAACAGGAACAGCGTGCCGAGGGCCAGGCGCTTGCGCGGCGCCGTCACATCCAGCACACCGTCCGGCAGTTGCAGCCGGATCAGCACCGAACGCGGGTCGGAGGTCCAGTCCATGGTGAAGGGTCCATGGAACTTCTCGGTCAGGGCGGCAGCAAGGTCGTCGTCCATCGGACCAAGGACCTCCACCCATTTGCGTGGTTGCAGCACCGCGCCCGGTTCAAGCCTGATTCCCAGCGTGAACTCGTCGCGCGCCAGTCCCAGCACCCATTCCCGATCGCTTGGGCTCTGGAATTGCTGAAGTAGTTCGACAGTGTAGTAGATTTCCCCGGCAATGGCGCTGGACAGCCGGCGGGACACCAGTTCCAGGTGGCTGCCGTAAAACAATTGCAGCGCGATCGCCTGCACCACCACCAGGGGCACCAGCATGATCAGCAGGGTGCGGCCCAGCAACGACCGTGGCATCAGGCGTTTGACGTAGCGGCCGAACGGGATGGGGATACGGGCGTGCATGTCAGATGCCCGGCTTGAGGATGTAGCCGCGGCCACGCACCGTGTGCAGAAACCGCGGCTCGCGTGGGTCGAGCTCGATCTTCCGGCGCAGCCGCACCACCTGGACGTCGATCGCACGCTCGCCGGAATCGTCCATCCCCAGGGCCTCGGCGATCTCCTCGCGGGAGAGGACTTCGTTGGACTTGCGAGCGAGCGCGGTCAGCAGCGCCGCCTCGCCCCCGGTCAGGCGAATCGGACCGCTGGCATCGCGCAGTTCGCCGCGTTCGACATCGAATTCGGCGACGCCGATGCGCATTGGTCCGACCCGGGGCTTGACCGCCGGCGACGGTGGGGCGCGACGCAACAGGGCTTTGATCCGCAGCACCAGTTCACGCGGCTCAAAGGGCTTGCCCAGATAGTCGTCGGCCCCCGCCTCGAAGCCGGCGATCCGATCCTCCGGCGTGGCACGGGCGGTCAACAACAGGATCGGCAGGTCATGGCCCGCTTCCATGCGCAACGCCTGCGTCAGGTCCAGACCGCTCTCGCCGGGCATCATCACGTCCAGCACCATCAGATCCGGGTTGATCGCCCGCAGCTGGGTCCGCGCGTCGGACGCGTCGCCCGCGGCGGTGACGCGAAAGCCCTCGCCGGCAAGATAACGGGCGAGGCGTTCGCGCAGCCGGGGATCGTCCTCCACGACCAAGATATGGCAATCGTTGGTCAGCTCGCTGGGCATCGCGTCAGGCGTCCTCCGCCGACCCGGTCCCATCCATGTAGGCCCGCGCGCCGTTGTCCATCATGGCTCGCATGACGGTCCGGAAGCCTTGCACGGCCTGCGGGCCGGCGGCGCGGTATGCCTGGGCGATGCGGCCGCGCTGGGCGTCAAACAGGCTCTTTTCCAAGGCCTGCCCCTGATGCGTCAGGGTCAGCAGCCGCAGGCGGCGGTCCTCGAAGCCCGGCGCCTGTGCGACATAGCCTTCATCCACCAGCGCATTCAGCACACGCGCCAGCGACTGCTTGGTGATGCGCAGGATCGCCAGCAGGCCGGACACGGTAATACCCGGATTGCGGCCGATGAAGTGCAGCGCACGATGATGGGCGCGACCCATCCCGAGTTCCTCCAGCACCTTGTCGGCGCCGTCGGTGAAATCCCGGTAGGCGAAGAACAGCAGATCCTGCGCCAGGCGCATCTCGGCATCACTGACATCGACAACCGGGCTGGGTGGCGGCAGCTTGGACGGCGGGATGAACCGTCGGGCATTCGAACTGTTCGGCTTGGCTTTGAGCATACCTGATATTCGCCCCCGGATAGGTCAGCATTGTTGACTTAAATGACCGAATACAATCTAACTTTGCGCGCGAACTGCGACAAAATTGCGGAGAAGGCGGCCATGGCGTTACTTCCTTTCGATGACCGGGACGGCTGGCTTTGGTTGGACGGTTCCCTGGTTCCCTGGCGCGAGGCTCGGTTGCATGTTTTATCGCATGGCCTGCACTACGCCAGCGCCGTCTTCGAGGGTGAGCGCGCCTATGCCGGTAACATTTTCCGCTTACGCGACCATACCGAACGCCTGATCAACTCCGGGCGCATCCTGAGCTTCGAGATCCCGTGGCCGGCTGACCAGATCGACGCGGCGTGCGATGCGGTGCTGCGGGCCAACGGGCTGACCGACGGCTATGTCCGCCCGATCGCCTGGCGCGGATCGGAGCAGCTGGCGGTGTCAGCGACGGGAACCTCGATCCATCTGGCGATCGGCGCCTGGCCGTGGCCGAGCTACTTCGGGGCCGAGCGGATGCAGGGGATTCGTGTGGGTGAAGCGGAATGGCGGCGGCCGCCGCCGGAAACCGCGCCGATCAAGGCGAAGGCGTCCGGGCTGTATATCATCGGCTCGCTGGCCAAGGTGAAAGCGGAGCAGGAAGGCTATGCGGACGCGCTGATGCTGGACTGGCGCGGCCTGGTGGCGGAGACGACGGGGGCGAATATCTTCTTCGTCATCGACGGGGACCTGCATACGCCGACGCCGGATTGCTTCCTGGACGGGATCACCCGCCGCTCGGTGATCAGCCTGGCCAGGCACAAGCAGATGAAGGTGATCGAGCGGCAGATCACGCCCGCCGACATGAAGCGGGCGAGCGAGGTGTTCCTTGCCGGCACCGCGGCCGAGGTGACGGCGGTACGGGAAATCGGGCCACACCGGTTCACCCCAGGGACGATCACCGAGACCTTGATGAAAGATTACGACCGCCTAGTTCTACAGCCCCCGGCCGAGGTCGCACGGATTGTGGCGTGAGCCGCGATCGTTGTTCATATCGTTCGCGCGCCACCTCATGACCCGTCGGCGGGCGGCACGGGCCGCTCGGCCGGATGGCGACGCCATAAGGTGCAGAACCATCGCGCCTCGGCCGCAGTTTGGTAACGCCGCGGCGTCATAATGGAGTAATGCGTGAGCGAAACCGACGTCGTGATTATCGGGGCAGGTGTCGCGGGATTAGGCGCGGCGGCGGTGCTGCGGCAGGCCGGCGTGCGCTGCGTGGTGCTGGAGGCGTCGGGCCGCACCGGCGGCCGGGCGTGGACCGACTATCCGGCGGCACTCGGCGGCGTCTGGTTCGACATGGGCGCGATCTGGTTCCACGACGCCGAGCATAATCCGCTGGTGCCGATCGCCACCGCCGCCGGCGAGCGACTGCTGCAATCGGACAAGATCCGCACCGAACGCACCTTCGTCGGCGACCGGTTGGCGAGTGAAGCGGAATTGACCGCCTGCGCGGACGCGTGGCCGCGGTATGAAGCGGCCGCGGACGCGATCGTGGCGGCCGAGGGGGATGTTTCGCTGGCCGAGGTCACCCGCCGGCTGACCGACGTTCCTTGCGCCGCAACCGTCGAAGCGTGGGAAGGCCCGGTGATCTGTGCGGCGGATGCGGATCGGTTCAGTGCGCTGGACTGGCGGCGCAACGCGCTGGGCGGCAGCAACCTGGTGCCGGACGGCGGCATCGGCGCGTTCGTCCGGCGGCGTTTGACACCGGGACTGGCTATTCGTCTGAACACGCCGGTGACGCGGGTCCGCTGGGGAGGTACGGGCGGACAGATCACCGTTGATACCGCTGCCGGCTCGATCCGCGCGGGGGCCTGCATTGTCACGGTTTCCACCGGTGTGCTGGCTGGCGGCACGCTGATGTTCGATCCGGCCCTGCCGGGTCGGGTCACCGAGGCGATCCACGGGCTGCCCATGGGGCTGGCAATGAAGGTGGCGCTGCGTGCCACCGGACCCGACCGGCTCGATCTGCCCCTTCATTGTTCAGTCGACCGGATCATTGACCCGCCGGGCTCGCCGCTGATGCCGTTCCAATGCTGGCCGTTCGGACGTGATTACGTGCAGGGCTGGATCGGCGGCTCCGTGGCATGGGACCTGGCGCGGCAGGGCGAGGCGGCGGCGGTGGACTTCGCGTTGTCCTATCTGCGCCAGTCGTTGGGTGGTCGGGTGGATCGCCTGTTCGCGGGCGGCGGCTCGGTGGTCACCCGCTGGGATGCCGACCCGTGGGTTCGCGGCGCTTATTGTTACGCGTTGCCAGGGTCCGCGCTGGCCCGCGACACGCTGGCGGCGCCGCTTTCGGATGGCCATCTGAACCTGGCCGGCGAGGCTTGCCATGTCGGCTTGGCCGGGACCCTGGCGGGCGCGTGGATCAGCGGGCAGACCGCCGCGCGGGCCGCGCTGGCGGCCCTCGGGTAGGGTGTTGAGGGCTGGCCGGGATCCGGACCCTGCCCGCAACAGGCTGGAAAGACGATGCATGCGTAGCCCGACACGACCGGGTCAGCTTGACCATCGATACCAGAGGCCGCTGCACAAGTCGGCTAGAGCATCGGTCCGCCGTCTATGCTGGCGGCGATGAACGCGAGGGCCGTCTTGACGGTCAAGTACGGCAGGTCGAACTCGGGCTTGCCCCAATCATCAACGCGAAGCCGGCCTTCGGGGTCGCGCCAGATGAACCAGCGTGGTGCGACCGCGTGCGGCGGATAGACCTCGATCACCTCGGGAGCATCAAGATGATCCGTGGTCACGATCAGACGCAGGTGCGGACGCACAGACGCCCAAGTCATCGCGACCTGAAGGTCGCATAGTGGGAACGGAAGCCCCTCCAACGGCTCCTGATCGGACGGCAGCGGCTGCATCTTACCCTCGATTGTGTCACGCGGCTGTGGATACCGTCGGCTTTAGGCCCTGGCGGTGACGCAGACACAACAAACGGCTGAGAAGCCGCGGAACGTGAACGCTGCACGGCGCAGGACCGGTGCGTTCGCGGATGTGTGACTGTCAGTGGGGCCAGTTGGGCGCGCTGTCCTGGCGCTGCGTGGTCGGAATGGGTCGCGGCCGGCGCAGCGGGATGGTGCGGCAGACGTGGCGTCCCGTAGGGAGGGGAAACTGTTCGACCTCGTAACCCGCAGACTGGCTCCAGTCCTTGCTTTACAGATGGTGAAGCGCAGTATCCGGCGCGCAATGCGGTCCAGCACAGGGGCATGGTGGCGGAGTTGGAGGCCGTAGCGGGTGCAAGGGGAGCGCCTACGCCTCGCCAAGATTAGCTGGCCGCGCGAGCGAAGGATGCCCGTGGAGAGGGGGCGGCATTAATCGTTTATCAACGATCGGAAGTGCATGGTGTCGCTCTCGTTAGCGACAGGTGGCTCCGTTGAAGCGCATAATCGCGGTATTAGTGCTTACGATCCTCCTTCCCTCGGGAGCCTTTGCCTGCATGGGTTACACCGGCCCGGGTGGACCATGCTCCTATGGACCCGGCGGCGGTCTATCAACCGGCCCAGGTGGCGGCTTATCATACGGTCCAGGTGGTGGTCTTTCGACCGGTCCCGGGGGTGGATTATCCTATGGTCCCGGGGGTGGTTTATCCACTGGTCCGGGTGGTGGCTTTTCGACCGGTCCCGGGGGTGGGCTTTCTAACGGCCCCAACAACTGGCGCCAGCGGAACTAATTCCCCACAGCCAGTGGGGGCGACTTGTGGGGGCGGCTGGGGCGCCGGATCACCGAAGCTGTTGAAGCATTGAGTTATCAAGCAATTCATTGGCGTCCCGTAGGGGATTCGAACCCCTGTTGGTGCCGTGAGAGGGCACTGTCCTGGGCCTCTAGACGAACGGGACATTGGCCAGACCCGGCCTTCTACTCTGGAAAGAGGGGAACCTCAAGCATCCGAATTCGCGCTCCACTGGATGCTATCGCGCCAGCGAGATCCGTCCCGCGACCACCCCGCTGACAGGGTCGATCAGCACCACCCTGTCACCGCCACCGCCCTGAAGGCGCAGCGCCAACCGGTCGCGCACCGCCGCCATCCCGGCGATCCGCGTCCCGGCTGGCTCATCCAGAACCAGCGGTGCGGATTGCATCACTGCCGACGGAGAAACTCCCGTCATCCGGCGGACGATCTCGACGATCAGCACCGTCGTCCCGACCACGATCAAAACCGCCATCACCAGGGTCGTGATCTTCAACGCCCGCATGCCATCTCCCAACTGAATCCAATTCGCGTTATTCCACAACGCAATGGCCGCCAACAGCGAACCCCCGCCGCCTGAACCACTGGTGCCTGAACCCCTGGCGCCAGGACCGATCCGCATCACGGCGGCGGCCGACCAGGGCGGCCAGCGCATTGACCGTTTCATCGCCGATACGCTTGGGACGATCTCGCGCTCCCGCGTCAAAACGCTGATCGACGAGGGCCGGCTGTCCAGCGATGCCGGGCCGGTCACGCGGCCGGCGGACGTCGTGCGCGCGGGCCATACCTATAATCTGGATCTGCCGGCGGCGCAGCCGGCGTCGCCGATGCCGCAATCCATCGCCTTCTCGATCCTGCACGAGGACGCGGACCTGATCGTGCTCGACAAACCGGCCGGCCTGGTGGTTCACCCCGCGCCGGGCAACCTCGACGGCACCCTGGTAAACGCTCTGCTCGCCCATTGCGGCCCCAGCCTGACCGGCATCGGCGCGGAGCGCCGCCCGGGCATCGTACACCGGCTGGACAAGGACACCTCCGGCGTCATGGTCGTGGCCAAGACCCAGCTCGCCAGCGACGCGCTGACGAAAGCGTTCGCGGCGCGTGACCTTGATCGCGCCTATGTCGCCCTGATCTGGGGCCTGCCGCATCCGCTGCGCGGCGACATCGAGGGCGCGATCGGCCGTGATCCACGCGATCGCAAACGCATGGCGGTGGTTGCCGACGGCGGCAAACCAGCGCTCACCCGCTACAGCACGACGCGCGCCTGGCAAACCGCGCTGTCGTTGCTGGAATGTCGTCTGGCCACCGGCCGGACCCATCAAATACGTGTGCATCTCGCCAACCGCGGTCACCCGGTCGTGGGCGACCCGTTGTATCTCCGCCGCGTTCCGGGAGTCGCCAAAACCGTGGCCGAACCACTCCGACGCAAACTGCTCGACTTCCCGCGGCAAGCCCTTCACGCCGCCAGCCTGGGGTTCAAACACCCGCGAACTGGTCTTCCGATGGCGTTCAACGCCGCCCTGCCTACCGATATGCGAGACTTGCTGAATGCCGTCGATGCCAATCCGCCCAGCGACCAGCGCGCGATCTTCCGAGGTTGACCCAACCGCCGACGTGAAGCGACCGCGCAAACATAGGGAATCAGAGCCTGGTTGCTTCAACCTGGAGCTATCACGCTCTAAGGGCTCATTAATATTGACAGGACCAATTTGGTCCTGTATAAGATCGCCGTTGGGGTCGCCATGTCACCGCCCTCGATGGGAATATCCGGTCACGCTGCCGCCACCGTGGGACAGCGCACCGGGACAGGCTTCCCGCCTGAATCCAGAATGGTCTCAATCTTATTCATGCCGCGATCTTGCGCCACATTGGGCAAACCGTCGCGGCCTGACGAAAGGAGCCTAAACCGTGGCCGCTGCCGTCCTTAACATTGCCCCCGAGGGCAATCTTTCGCGGTATCTGCAGGAGATCCGCAAATTCCCCATGCTGACGCCGGAGGAGGAGCTTTCTCTCGCGCACCGCTGGCGGGACACACAGGATATGGAGGCGGCACACAAGCTTGTCACCTCACATCTGCGGCTCGTGGCGAAGATCGCCATGGGATATCGCGGATATGGCCTGCCGGTCGGAGAACTGATCAGTGAAGGCAACGTCGGGATGATGCAGGCGGTCAAACGCTTTGATCCCGACCGCGGATTCCGACTAGCGACCTATGCGATGTGGTGGATCAGGGCCGCGATCCAGGAATACATCCTGCACTCCTGGTCGCTGGTGAAAATGGGCACGACCGCCGCTCAGAAGAAGCTGTTCTTCAACCTTCGCCGGCTGAAGGGCCAGATGCAGGCGATCGACGATGGCGATCTGCAGCCCGAACAGGTGGCCAAGATCGCACGCGTCCTGGATGTGCCGGAGCAGGACGTGGTCAGCATGAACCGCCGTCTGGCGGCGCCCGACCACAGCCTGAACGCACCGGTGCGGCAGGACAGTGAGGGCGAGTGGCAGGACTGGCTGGTTGACGAGTCCGATAGTCAGGAAAGTTCCATCGCGGACCGGGAAGAACTGACCGGACGCAAGGCGCTGTTGACCGGTGCGCTTCGTTCGCTGAACGAGCGTGAGCGGCACATCCTGATCGAGCGGCGGTTGAAGGATAATCCGACGACGTTGGAGGATCTGTCCCAGCAGTACAACATCTCCCGCGAGCGGGTGCGCCAGATCGAGGTGCGGGCGTTCGAAAAACTGCAGAAGGCAATGAAGGCGCAGATCGCCGAACGCCGTCTGAACGCGGGCAATCGGCAAGGCGCACTGGCCGGCGAGCACGTCTGATGCCGTTTGGCGCCTGCGCCGACCGGTCCCAGAGCTAAGCAGAGATTCGTGGCTTGGCCAACGGAATGACCGCACGCTCGCGGTTCAGGTCTTCGACCGCCTTGTGGATGGCGCCATCGAGCTCGACGACGCCGGTGAATGTCTGATGAGCCAGGTTGTATGCCTTCAGGTCGTGCCAGACGACCTCGATGTCGTTTAGTTCAGGCGTATATTTCGGCAACCATTCAACGGTTAGCCAGTGAGCACGAGCGGCAAGGGCGGCACGTGACAGCTTGCTGACGTGGATCGGCCCATTGTCCTCGACCAACACGACCGGTTTGCTTGCCCGTCCAGGCACCGGTCCATAAAGAGCATCGATCTGCTCGAGATGCGCCACGAAGTCCCTGCTGCGCTTGGTCGGACTGGTATGCACAATCAGTTCGTGGGTGAGATGATTAAGCGAACCTAGCATCGCGACCTTTTTGACTTGGCCTGGCGCCGGCACCCGCAGATCGGCGCCGGATTTGGCCCAGGCTCTGGCGAGATAGGGATGCGTCAACGCCTCACTCTCATCGCCATAGAGAAGCACGATGTCGCCGGCCACGGCCTGCTGCTCGCGCAATTGCAGACGCAAGCCTATCCGCTCGACCTCGCTGGCAACTTGCCGCCCTTTCAGGGTGTGCCGCGGCCGCCGGTAACGGAACTTTTTTTTCGCAGCGCCTTGGACAGTTGCGAGCGGCTGATGCGCACGCCCTCGCGCGCCTCGATCTCGGCACGCAGGCGCGCGATCGTCCAGTTCGGCCGGTTGGCGACGGGCTCTTCCAGCAGCGGTGCGACCACGCGCAAGGCCGATGCACTTTTTACCGGTGACGGACCGGGCGCGACGCTCGCCTTCAACGCAGCGGTGTCACCGCGGCTAAACTCGCTGCGCCACAGCCGGACGGTATCTTCGCGCACGCTGAAAGCCTCGGCGATGCGCGGACTGGTCCAACCGGAAAGCGTCAGCAAGATGGCCCGTGCTCTGTCCGCCTCGCCACGATCACGCGAGCCGGCGAGCGCCATCAGGCCAGCACGTTGCTCCTCGCTCGCCAAAACCGGGGACTTGCCACTCATGCCACACCTCTGCGAAAATCGACGGCGATAGCGAATCGTACGTCTATCCGTTGGTCAAGCTGGCGGAGGCTGCTTAGTTCTCGACTGTCGCCCGTCCCTCGAGCAGCTCGGTTCGCCAGCCAACCCGGCGGGCATACCCGACAATGCATGCATCGGCCGGTGTGGGGCCGCGCAGCGGCCGATCTGCGGTGCCGTGGCCGGGAGAGCGAAGCGCAGCGGTCAGCGATCTTCGTCCAGCCCCCATTCCGCGGCCAGTGTTTCACGCCTGCCGACCAGTACAGAGCGGCGATGGTGCAGGCGATGGTCGTCGAACACCTTCAAGCCCAACGGCAGCACATGCGCGACCGCCAACGCAGCCGCGGCCGCGAGCCAGACCCGGAGAAAAGTCGGCCACCCGGTGAGATAGCTCATGCAGCCGTCGATCCCGCTGCACTGATACCAGGCCTCCACCACCGGATGCACGCAGGCCGCCCCTTGGAACAACAGGATCGCACGCGCCAGCCCGCAGCCGGGCGTACGGTCGAGAATAAGCGCGAGCAGACCCGGCAGCAGCAGCAGCGCCAGTGGCAGGGCAATATCCGGTGACAGCGCGATCAGCCCGCCGCCAGCCAGCGCCAGAATCAGGACGACGACGCCATCCATGCCACGGGTGAGCCTCGACCCCGCGCTCATCGCAACAGAACGGACATGATCGTCAGGATAAAGGCCGAAAGCCCGATCCCGCCGGCGATCGCCTGGCCAAAGCGTTCAGCATCCGCCAACCGCAACTTGTCGTCGTTGTCGATCGCCGCGACCTCGGCGTCGATCAGCGCCAACTCATGCACGGCACTCTGCGCGCCGGCCAGATCCAGCGCCCTGGCCGCGGTGTCCTCGGTCAGCTGCAACAGTCGCGACAGCGCGCCGGCCTGCGCCAACGTATCGAGGCGGGCATGCGCCGCCTCACGACGGGTCTTATTGCGGAAGCGGTCGAAGTCAGGCCGCAGCCGAGCCGCCACCCACTTCGCCAAGCCTGGCATCGGCGCCGGATTGTAGCGGATTTGCAAGTCCTGCAGCAAACCAAGCTCGCCTGCCCGGTATGATGCGGGATCCTTGATGCCGGCCAGTCCCAGCACCTGCATCTCGAGCTTCCGGTCGGCTCGGGCCGCGATGAACGCCGAAACATGCATGTCGATCAAGGTGTCGCCCGCATTCGCCGCGGCACCTTCGAAGAAATTCATCAAATCCTTGATGCTGACGACCCAGTCCGTCGCCATCCCGGACGCTCGGCAGGGCAGCAGCGGGTTGAGCCGGTAGAACAGTCGAAGTAACGCTCCGGGACCCTCCGCGCGTAGTGTCGGTCGTTGCGCCGGTGTTTCTGATCGCAGGGCGCGGCCCTCGGCCACGTTCGTCGACCATACCGCGACAACGTCCGTGCTCAGCAGTTCCTCGGCCGCCGCCGACAGATCAGGCTTCGACGCCACGCCCTCGGCCAGCAGCGCAGGCAGCGCATCGGGCCAGACCGCGATACCACGCCAGCACAACGGCATGCGCGGATTGAGCGCGGTGATCGCGTGCATCACCAGCAGCGCATCGCTGCGCGGCCCGGAGTTTGTTTCAGAAACCCGTGCCCGAACCAGATCCTCGACCCGGGTGGCCAGGCCGGCATCGCTCAGCCCGCGGCGGAGCCACTGGGTGACAAGTCCGTTGCGTAGAAACTGCACGGCCTTTTTCTCGTCGGTGAGCAGCGCGAACGCCAGGGTTCGCGCATCAAAGATGGCGCTATCGTTCAGCATCAGGGGGGCCTGGCTGCGGCGGGCCGGACGCGCGGCGACACGGCGGCCCCGGATGGCGGCGGGATCAAGCAACAGTGTTGGCACCGGCCGGTGCTCGGGATCCTCGGCCAGCATCGCGCGCAGCAGATCGGCGAACACGCCGGACACCGCGATGTCCCGGGTCAGCGCGGCGAAACTGCCAAGATCCAACTTCAGCCGAATGACCGCCGCATCGTCCTTTTCGGCCAACGGGATCCGGCCGGCCGACAAGGTCAGCAGCAAGACCCCCAGCGAGTAGACGTCATCGGCGATCGAGCCGTCGCCGCGGCTGACCGGATGGCACATCGCGTTGTACGGCGACTCGAAGACGGCGGGCTGATGCATGGCCGGTGGCGCCGCCCAGCCGGCGCCCAGCGTCACCGGCTGGCCCGGCGCCGACTGAAACACGTTGTTCGGACGGATCGCCCGGTGGGTCAGGTTGCGCCCTTGCAGAAGATCCAGTACCCGCGCCACGGGTCGGAGGACCAGGTCGAACAGGGCTTTTTCTGGCCAGGAATTCAACGCCGCCGACACCGGCGGACCGGGTGGCGGGGTGCAGATGATGAAATAGCCTTGGCCTTTGCCGGCAGGTAACGGTGCGGCCCCATAACCCAGCGGCACCATCAGGTTGTCGACGGGTTCGACGAGCGCCTTCAGGTGCCTGGCTCGTGGCGAGGCATCGCGTGAGACCGTCAAGGCGACGCGTCTGATCCCTGACGCCAACCGGTCATGCGCCGGGTAAGTCGGTATGCCACCGCCCGCGTCCAGCAGGACGTGGGATGTGTCGATGGCGAAGCGTCCCGCGATCAGCGTGTTCGGTAGTCCAGGGCGCGAGTCATCGGGCATACGGGCGAACCGTTTTGGTCGGGCGCCCTTCCTTTACCAAGGGAAGGTTGACCATTGGTTAACACGCCCTCAAGCGCACGAGCCCCGAACCCCGTCATCCTTCGAACGGATCTTTCACCAGGATCGTGTCGTCACGCTCGGGGCTGGTGGACAGCAGAGTGACTGGCGCTTCCACCAGTTCCTCGATCCGCCGCACATACTTCACCGCCTGTGCCGGCAGATCGGCCCAGGACCGAGCGCCGCTCGACGATCCGGTCCAGCCTTGCATCACCTCGTATTCGGGCACCGCCAGCGCCTGGGCGCCCGGCGCCGCCGGCAGATGGCGCGAAAAGGCGCCGTTAATGTGATAGCCGGTGCAGATCTTCAGTTCGGCCAGCCCGTCGAGCACATCCAGCTTGGTCAGCGCGATGCCTTGCACGCCACCCACCTTGATCGCCTGTCGCACCAACGCGGCGTCGAACCAGCCGCAGCGCCGGCGACGGCCGGTCACGGTGCCGAATTCGCGCCCGCGGTCGCCCAACGCCTGACCGATATCGTCATGCAGTTCGGTTGGAAATGGCCCGGAGCCCACCCGGGTCGTGTAGGCCTTGGCGATCCCCAGCACGAAGCCGACCGCGCCCGGACCAACGCCGCTGCCGGACGCCGCGGTCGCCGCCACGGTGTTGGACGAGGTCACGAATGGGTAGGTCCCGTGGTCCACGTCCAGCATGACGGCCTGCGCCCCTTCGAACAGGATACGCTTGCCGCCGCGGCGCAGTTCATCCAGCCGCTCCCACACCGGTTCGGCGTACGGCAGGATCTGCGGGGCCAGCGTCAGCAGCCCGTTCAGCAGGCTGTCCTTGCTGAACGGTGCCACGCCGAGCCCTTGCAGCAGCGTGTTATAGTGCAGCAGCAACTCGTCCAGCTTGGCCGACAGCGTTTCTGGTTCCGCCAGATCAGCGATCCGGATCGCACGACGCGCCACTTTGTCCTCATACGCCGGGCCAATGCCGCGCCCGGTGGTGCCGATCTTCCGTTCGCCGCGGGCTTCCTCTCGGGCCTTGTCGACCGCTGGGTGCAGCGGCAGGATCAGCACGGCGTTTTCCGCGATCCGCAGCGTCTGTGGCGTGACGGTCAACCCCTGCGCCCGCACGCGCGCGATTTCCGCCAGCAGCGCATCCGGATCGACCACAACGCCGTTGCCGATGATGCCCAGCTTGCCCCGCACCAAACCGGACGGCAGCAGCGAAAGCTTGTAGGTCTGATTGCCGACGACAAGCGTATGCCCGGCGTTGTGGCCGCCCTGAAACCGCACCACCGCGTCGGCTCGGCTGGCCAACCAGTCAACCACTTTTCCTTTGCCCTCGTCGCCCCATTGGGCGCCGATCACGGCGACATTGGCCATCAGGATGAGCCCTTGCTTTGAAGAGGTGCGGCCTGTCCGGCCCGCAGGATGTGCGAGCAACCGAGGCGACAGGCCTCTGCTGTATCATCGGCAGCCGGCGCCAGCGCGGCGACAGTGGCAAAACCGGCGTCGCGCAGCTTCGCCAAAATGCCACGATCAGCGCCGAAAGGAATGAATACCCGGGGACGCGCCTGTCGCGAGGGTGCCACCCGCAGGATCGCATCCGGGTACAGGGTCAGGCCGGTCGCCGGCTCGTTCTCACCGCAAATATAGCGCCCGCCGCGGCCAAGTTCCTCATGCCGCCCGGGCGCGTAGACCGCGACCGACACACCGGATTCGTAGCGGAAGCCACGGAATTCCACCGGATCCACCGTAAGGCGAAGGGCCGGCGCCGCCGCTCTGATCGCTGCCACCGTTTCCGCCACCCGCTCGGCCAACACCCCAGCGTGGTTTGGCAGCTTCGCCTGGGCCAGCGCGGCCAGCGCGCGATCCGCCGGGCCGGCGGCCAACAAGAGTTCGGTCAGCACCGGGGCCAGGCTTCGGCCATTGCGCGACACCGCCGCCGCATCCTTGCGATCCAACGCGCGCGACAGGTTGACGCGGTCCGGCCCGAGCAGACCGGCATCGTCCAGCAGTAACGGCACCAGCATCGGCAAGGTCAGGTCAAAGCTGACGCGCGTCAGGCCAACCGCCGCCAATGCCTCGGCCGCGACCAGCACCGTCTCGGCGTCGGCGACGGCGCTGTCATGCCCGATCAGCTCCACCCCCGCCTGGGCCATCTGCCGATCCGGCGCCAGCTGGTTGCCCTTCACCCGCAGGCATTGCCCGGCATAGGACAGGCGCAGCGGCCGCGGCGCACCGGCCAGCCGCGTGTTCGCGATGCGCGCCACCTGCGGCGTCGTGTCCGCCCGCAATCCCATCATGCGCTGGCTGTCCGGGTCCATCAGGCGGAACGTCTGATCCGCCACCGCGACTCCCGAACCCGCAAGCAGACTGTCTTCGAATTCCAGCAACGGCGGCTTTACCCGCTGATAGCCATGCGCGGCGAACACGGTCATCAAGGCCTCGACAGCCGAGGCTTCCGTCTCGGCGTCCGGCGGCAGCAGGTCGCGCAGGCCAGCGGGCAGCAGCGCCGGGTTGGGAGGAAGATCGTCCGTCATGACCGGCGTGAGCTACCAGTAAACGGCTGGCTGGGAAACACCTGTAAGAACGGCGGAGGCCGCTTCGCATCGCCCCGGTGGAATAAGGATCCAGACGCGATCATCGTCACGCCTACGCCGGGGCACCAGGCATTGAATTCGCCCCAAGAGTGGATATCGTGTAAGGTTCCAAAACATTGCGATGGTGCATATATGGCCTGGGCACCTGCACGTCTCGCCGCCATCCGCGTACGGTAATCGGAGGAGCATTGCCGAGTTCCGACCCGCGCTCACCAGCCTGGCGTTCAGCATCCCGTTGCCCAGGCCTGGTTCAGGTTGTGCCGTGGAAGTCCTAGTGCCAAGCGTGCTGGTCGTGGCCGCGGTGCTGCTGACGGGCTTCCTGCTGCGCAGGTGGCAAAAGGGTAAAACCGCGCAATGGCAGGCGACGCTTTCCGGCATGACGGACGGGCTTATGGTCATCGATCACGATCTGCGGCTCGTGGAATGGAATCAGCATTTTCCTAAATTTGTCGGCGTGCCGGCGGAGATGCTGTCAGTCGGAATGAAACTTGAAGACATCCTTCGTGCGCAGGCCGATGCTGGCGAGTTTGGTCAGGTTGACCTTGAGCAGGAGGTCCGCCACCGCATCGCCCACATTAAATCAGGGGCAAGTACTGGCACGATCGAAAGGCAGCGGCCGAACGGGCAGATCCTGGAGTTGCGCCGTAGCCCGATGACGGACAGTGGGTTCGTGACGCTTTACACCGACATCACCGACCGGCGACGGGCCGAGGACCAGCTGCGGCAAGCACAGAAAATGCAAGCGATCGGTAATCTGACCGGCGGCGTCGCGCACGACTTCAACAATCTGCTGACGGTTGTCATCGGCAACCTCGAGATGGCTCAGAGCGCGCTGGAGGCGTCGAACCTGCTTCGGGTCGAACGCATGATCAAAGAGGCCCAGGGGGGTGCACGGCGTGCCGCTACGCTGACGCAACGCCTTCTCGCCTTCTCCAGGCGGCAGAACCTCGAGCCACAGACAGTCGATGCCAACAAGATCGTGTCCGGGATGTCCGAACTCATTCGACACTCGCTTGGCAACATCGAACTGGAGACGGTGCTGGCGGGCGGACTTTGGACCACCCGGCTTGATGCCAACCAGCTGGAGAACGTTTTGCTCAATCTGGCGATCAATGCCCGCGACGCGATGCCAGGCGGCGGCAAGGTCACGATCGAAACCGCCAACAGCCATCTCGATGCAGCTTATGCCGCCGCCCACAGTGAGGTAACGCCGGGCCAATACGTGCTCATCGCCGTAAGCGACTGTGGAACGGGAATGTCGCCGGAGGATGCCGCTCGGGCTTTTGAACCGTTCTTCACGACCAAGGATATTGGCAAAGGTTCCGGGCTTGGCCTTTCACAGGTCTTTGGCTTTATCAAACAGTCGAGCGGCCATGTGAAGATTTACAGTGAGCTTGGTTCAGGCACCACGGTAAAATTATACTTGCCGCGATTGTTGACCGAGCCGGTTGCTGAAGTGGAAACGGCGGCGGTAACGCCTGATTTTCCAACGGCCAGGGACAACGAGACCGTTCTGGTTGTCGAAGACGATGCGGACGTCATGACTTACGCCACCGAGGCACTTAAATCATTGGGCTATCATGTCATTGCCACGAAAGACGCTCCGTCCGCTTTGGTGACGCTGGAGGCCCACCCGGATGTAGCGCTCATTTTTACCGATGTGGAGCTGCCGGGGATGACAGGGCCGGAGCTCGTCCAGAATGCACGACGGTGCCGACGAAGCTTGGCTGTGCTCTACACATCTGGTTATCCGGCAAATGCCATCGTGCATCGCGACCTGCTTGGACCTGAGGTCAAGATCATCACCAAGCCCTATGTTTTAGCCGAACTGGCCGCCGCCGTGCGCGATGCCATCGATCAGCCTGCCGGCTAAACATCGAATATCCAAGCCTTTGTTATCACCGGATTCAGCGGCTTCAAATGGACCAAGGGGTCGAGACGAGATCATCGTCGCGGTCTGGCGAGAGCACCCGACGTTGGATCCGCTGCGCTCATAGACTGGCATTAACCATATATTTATCGGTTGCAGCCTAGGGTGGCGCATTCACGCCATGATGTTCCATACCATCGCCTTCATCGTCGGCTTTCTCCCTGTGTTTCTGACAGGATTTTTCGCGATTGGCCGGTTCTGCGGGGCGGTCTGGGCGCTGTACTGGCTGACGGCGTCCAGCCTTTTCTTCTATGCTTGGTGGAACCCAGACTATGTGGTGCTTCTGGTCGGTTCCGTCCTGCTGAACTATACAATTGCCCGCAGATTACGCGGTGCCGACAGACCGCGCGTCTGGCTCATAGCCGGCGTCAGCCTGAACCTGGTGATCTTGGGCTGGTTCAAGTACGCTGATTTTCTGCTGCATGTCGTTGCACCGAGTGCACCCGCGCTGCACATCACCCTGCCGCTGGCAATCAGCTTCTTTACCTTCCAGCAGATCATGTTCCTGGTGGATGCCAGCCGCGGTCCGATCCATATGCAGCCGCGGAATGAAGATCGCCTCGGGCGCCCCAGCCTGGCATTTCGCCGGAGCCAGCCAAGCCAGCGTGCCGCGGCGAACATGGCGAACGATGCCGCCCGGTTCCACCATGGTCTGCTGCAACCGGTGTCGCTCGAACCAGCCTCGGGTCGATCAGCGGAACCGCGCCCGTTCAGCCCCGTGCCCCCATTCAGCACGGTGCCAGAAAATGCCGCATTTCTTGGGTTTTCGCGCGCCGTCGGGCCGGCCTTTGACCATCCGCGAGTAGGCTGGCTGCAAGCGGATGGCTTGAACCCGATTGGAGATCACCACGCGGCAACCCTGCTCCGGCCGGCCCGATGCAGTGCGGCTGCCTACCCCGATACCGAGGCGATCGTGTACACCCCCGAAGCGCCGGGGATCGCATCGGTCGGCCTGCCCAAACCCGCGGACGACCGGTTGCCGCCCCTGCTCCCCTATGCGGCTTTCGTCACCTTCTTTCCTCACCTGATCGCCGGACCGATTGTCCGGCCGTCGGAAATCATCCCGCAGCTTACCGATCCCGACCTCGGCCGCCTCCGCATGGAGAACATCGCCGAAGGCTTGCTCATTTTTCTGCTCGGTCTCGGCAAGAAGCTGGTGCTGGCGGACATGTTCGGCGGCTTCGCCGACATCGGTTTCGATGCCGCCGCGCATGGCACCGACCTGACGTTCTTCGAGGCCTGGTACGCCACGCTGTCTTACGCGCTGCAGATCTACTTCGACTTTTCCGGCTATTCCGACATGGCCATCGGGCTGGCCCGGATGCTGAACGTCTGGTTCCCGTTGAACTTCGACAGTCCGTATCAGGCCACCGACATCGCGGCCTTCTGGCGCCGCTGGCACATCACCCTGGGCGGCTTCCTGCGAGACTATGTCTACATCCCGATGGGCGGTAACAAAGCCGGTACGGTGCGGCAGATCGGCAATCTGATGGCGACCATGCTGCTCGCCGGACTCTGGCACGGGGCGGCCTGGAATTTCGTGATCTGGGGCGGCCTGCACGGGCTCTTCCTGGTGATCCACGCGCTGTATCGCCGCCTGTTCCGTCCCCTGCCCGCGCGCATCGGCCAGGCGCTGACGCTATCGGTCGTCATTCTCGCCTGGGTCCCGTTCCGCGCCGCGTCGCTGTCCTGCACCGTGACAATGCTCAGGGGCATGATCGGCCTGAACGGCATCACCCTGCCGCGCATGATCGTATCCGCCCTGCCCCCGCTCGCGGCGATCGCCGACCCGGTCTCGGTCATGCGCTCGCTGGGCGACGCTCACACCTTGAGCTTTCCGGAGCTCTCCGCCTGCCTGCTGCTGGGCTGGCTGATCGTGCTGACCCTGCCAAACATCCACCGGATGAGCGCGGCGGCCCGGCAATGGACCCTGACCGGTAGCTTCGCCCTGTCTGTCCAGGCGCTTTGCTTTGCCCCGCACGTCGCGCCGTTCCTGTATTTCCAGTTCTGATGCGGCGCCTCCTGGTCAGCTGCGGCGCCTCCCTCGTGCTGTATGTCGCGGCGTTCACCTGGCTGCTGGACCGGCCGCTGACCCTGGGCGCGCTGCGCACCCGCATCGAGACGAACCTCGCCGTCGGCCAGGTCATCCACCAACCGAAGCTGGTCATCCTGGCGGGCTCGAACGGGCCTTATTCGCACCGCTGCGAGACGATCGGCCGGATCATCGCCCGCCCCTGTGTCAATGCCGGTGTCGCCGTCGGTATCGGCCTCGACTACCTCTTCACCCGCTGGCAGCCGCTGCTGCACCCGGGCGATATCGTCTACCTGCCGATGGAGGAGGCTCAGTATGCCCGTGCGCGGGCCACCGAGGATCTGGGACCGGACGCGGCGATCATGCTGCGTCATGACCGAATGACGCTGTGGACCTTGCCTCCGCGGCGGCAAATCGCCGCGCTGTTCGCCGGCAACCTTCGCGCGGCCATCATGAGCCTGATCGAGATGGCGCTGGTCGAGGGTGGTTTTCACGACCCCCGCGCCGCGGTTATCGGCGGGTATAACAAGTGGGGCGACCATGTCGGCCATACCGCGGCACTTGCAGCGCTGAACCGGTCGGCGCTGGCAAGGATCGCACCGGAACACCCCACCGCCGCTGCGATCAACGCCGGTTACGGCACCGTTCTGATCGTCGGCTTTCTCCGCTGGGCCGGGCAGCACGGCGTGCGGGTGATCGGCGGGCTGCCGACGGGCTTCGCCGACTCCCCGATCGACGCCGACAGCGTGGCCGCCATCCGTGCGATCTACCGCGACAACGGCGCCGGATTTCTGCAGCTGGCAAACCAAAGCCGCTATCCGCGCAGCGACTTCTTCGACACCCAGGACCACTTGAACGAGCCCGCGCAAATCCGCCATTCGATCGCGATAGCCGAAGCCCTGGCGCGACTGACCGGGTCCGCACCGCCGCCGGCGCAGTAACCGGGCGTCACTGTTGCCAGCGGCGGCGCACGGCCACGATCTGGGCCCTCCCGAATGGACATGCTTGGACAGGTCGGTTCGGGTCAAGTTTCCGATCTTGGTCGGTGAGCGTATTCTACCCAGGAAAACCCCGTCAGCGGGCTGATCGGTCCACGGCACGGTGAAGGTGCGCCCACGCATTGAAACCGGGCGCAGCCGACAGCATATCGCGCGGCGCAAGGAGGTTACGCATGAACGACACCGCTTTAGAGCAACATTCCTTCGGCGCCGAGGTCGGGCGCCTGCTCGATCTGGTGGTCCATTCACTCTACTCGGAACGCGAGATCTTCTTGCGCGAGTTGGTCGCCAACGCGGCCGATGCGGTTGATCGCCGGCGGTTCGAGGCCTTGACGGACAACACCCTGGCGCCGCCGTCCGATGCGAAGATCCGCATCGTGCCGGACAAGTCGGGCAGCACCCTGTTGATCTCGGACGACGGCATCGGCATGTCGCGGCAGGAGCTGATCGAGAATCTCGGCACCATCGCACGCTCCGGCACCCGGGCCTTCGCGCAGAACATCGCCGACGCCAAGCCGGAAGATCGGCCCAGCCTGATCGGCCAATTCGGCGTCGGTTTCTACGCGGCCTTCATGGTCGCGGATCGCGTCGAGGTCACCTCCCGCAAGGCCGGCAGCGAGGACGCCTTCACCTGGGCGTCCGAAGGCGCCGGGCAGTTTACCCTGGCCCCTGCGACCCGCGAACAGCCTGGCACCGACATCGTGCTGCACATGAAGTCCGACGCCACCGAGTATCTGGAACCGGTGCGGCTGGAGACGGTGATCCGGAAATGGGCGGACCACATCACCCTGCCGATCACCGTCACCCAGGACGGCAAGGACCAGCCTGCCAACGAGGGCACCGCGCTGTGGCGTAAGTCGAAGTCGGAAACCAGCGAGCAATCATACAAGGAATTCTACCGGCACCTCGGCCACTTCTTCGACGAGCCCTGGGCGACGCTGCATTGGCGGGCCGAGGGCACACTGGAGTATTTCTGCCTTCTGTTCATTCCCGGCATGAAGCCGTTCGACGCGGTGGACAACGATCGCGATGCTCATGTCCGGTTGCACGTGCGGCGGATGTTCATCACCGACAAGGCCGATCTGCTGCCGCACTGGCTGCGCTTCGTCAGCGGCGTGGTCGACACCGAGGACCTGCCGCTCAACGTGTCGCGGGAGACGTTGCAGACCACGCCGGTGCTGGCGCGCATTCGCCGGGCGCTGATCGGCCGGGTGCTTGGGGAGTTGAAGACACGGGCGAAAGACGCCGATGACTACGACAAGTTCTATCAGAACTTCGGCCCGATCCTTAAGGAAGGCGTGTGGGAGGATGCCGAGCATCGGAGTGAGATCGCGCCGCTGCTGCGGTTTCGCTCCTCGTCACAGGACGGCTGGACCTCGCTGCCCGACTACGTGACGCGGATGCGGGAAGGCCAGGACGCGATCTACTATCTGTCCGGCGACGCGGCCGAGGCGATGAAGACGTCGCCGCAGTTAGAGGGCTTTCGGGCCAAAGGCTTCGAGGTGCTGCTGATGTCCGACCAGATCGACCAGTTTTGGCCGGAGCGGCTTGACAGCTTCGAGGGCAAGCCGCTGCGCAGCGTTACCCAGGCAGCCGAGGATCTTGGCAAGGGCGATGACGACCAGCCGGACATATCGCCGCTTCTCGCGGCCATGAAGACCGCACTTGGTGATCGTATCGCGGATGTCCGCTCCACCGCTCGGCTGACCGACAGCGCCGTGGTGCTGGCGTCCGACGGCCGCGGGCCGGACCTGGCGATGCAGCGGCTGATGCGCCGCGCCGGACGGGCGATGATGCCGGCCAAGCCCGTGCTTGAGGTCAACCCCCGGCACCGCCTGATCGAGACGCTGTCGGCCAGGCTGGACGACAGCAAGCTGATCACCGAAGCCGCGGAGACGCTGCTCGATCTGGCGCAGGTGCAGGAGGGCGATCTGCCAGCCGACGCCAGCGCTTTCGCCAGGCGGATCACCACGCTGCTGTCCGCGAGCCTGGTGTAGTCCGTGGCCGTGCCATGGTCCACGGCGGTGTGGACAAGCCAGTGTAGCAGCTGGCTTCATCTTCGGTGGCTCGCCCTAGCCAGACGCTGATAGGTGTGGCGAAGTCGACCTCGTCAGGTAAAGATCGGTCGGGCCGTCGGCCCGATCAATCGGCCGCCGCCGGCCTTCGACGAGGAGCATCGCTCATGCTGAACCAGACCATCGATTGCATTACCGATACAGTCGCAGGAGCCCGGCCGATCCACATCGTTCGACCGGACCGGCTTGGCGAATTCCTGAAGACGCTCCCGCCCGGTCAGATCGGCTTCCTGCGCGATACCGCGTTTGGTGCCAAAGCCGGTGAAATTCGTTCTTTGCCAGGCACGGAAGGCGTGGCCGCGGCTGTCTTGGGCATCGGCGACGAGCAGTCGCCGTTCGTCTACGGTGGTCTTCCCATGCAATTGCCGGAAGCCGGTTGCTGGCGCCTGGAGCTGGGCGACTATGACCCGGCCACCGCGATCCTGGGCTTTTGTCTAGGGGCATACCGCTACACGCGGTTTCGGTCCGACGGACGTAAACCGGCGACGCTGTTTGTGCCGCCGAACCATCAGGCCACTCTGTCGCAGGCCTCCGCCATATGGATGGTGCGCGATTTGATTAACACGCCCGCGAACATCCTGGGTCCGGTTGAACTGGCCGATTTCACAGTTTCTCTGGCGGAACGCTTTGGCGCCGCATCGCAGCTGTCCGCGGATCAGGCCCTGGAAGCCGCCTACCCGACGATCGCTGCTGTCGGCCGGGGCTCGGTTCGTCCGCCGCGTGTCGTGACGTTTCACTGGCGCGGCAGCAAGGCCACCGACCAGTCACCGTTGCTGTCACTGTGCGGCAAAGGCGTCTGCTTCGATACCGGCGGTTATGACTTGAAGCCATCCGCGGGCATGCTGCGGATGAAGAAGGACATGGGCGGCGCCGCCACCGTTCTGGGATTGTCACGAATTGTCATGCAGGCGGATCTGCCGGTTCGCCTCGCGGTGCGCGTTGGCTGCGTCGAGAACTCGGTCTCGGGCAACGCCATGCGACCGTCGGACGTCGTGCTCACACGGTCCGGCCTGAGTGTGGAAATCGGCAACACCGATGCGGAAGGTCGGCTGGTGCTGTGCGATCTGCTGGCCGAGGCGTCGGACGAGAGCCCCTCACTGCTGGTGGATTGCGCGACATTGACGGGCGCGGCCCGAGTTGCTCTGGGGCCCGACCTTCCGGCTCTTTTCAGTAATCACGACGGTATGGCCGACGCGCTTCTGAGGTCCGGCAGCCGGGTGCACGACCCGCTCTGGCGGCTGCCGTTATGGTCGGGATATGACGACTGGCTGAAGAGTCCAATCGCCCACGTAAACAACGTCTCCACCAAGCCTCAGGCCGGGTCGATCATCGCCGGGTTGTTCTTGCAGCGTTTTGTAAATCCGGACGTGCCGTGGATACACCTCGATCTCTATGCCTGGAACGATACGTCACGCCCCGGCCGTCCCGAAGGGGGCGAGGCTATGGCTATCCGCGCCCTGTTCGACCTGATCAAGGATGGAATACCAAGACGACCCGAGTAATACCAAGCTAGCGGGAAAGGGTTCCGAATTATTAACGATTCGCTAATTGTAATAAGGTTGACACCGATCCGGAATTTCTCTATACCCGAAGGGGCGGGGAGCGCGCTTTGGCGACACTCGCCTAGGAAAGGACAGTGAAGTGGCAGCTCTTCCCAATCCGGTCTCGGACGCTCAGGTCGGCCTGCTCCGCGACACGGTGGTTGCGCTGGTTCGGCGCGATGGCGCCGATCTCTCTGCCCGACAGCTTGGGGTTTTCCTGAAGTGCTACCTCAATGAGGGGGGGCATACGGTCCGCGGTCTGGCCACCGAGCTGAATGTGTCCAAACCGGCGATTACCCGCGCCCTGGATCGTTTGGGTGAACTCGACCTCGCCCGTCGCAAGGTCGATCCGCAGGATCGCCGCAGTGTGCTGGTGCAGCGTACGGCGAAGGGGTCGGCCTTCCTGCGGGAGCTGCGAAACATCATGATCCACGCTTCCGGCGGCGGAAAGAAACCGGCCAAAAAGGCCGCCTGATCGCCTTCAAGCGACGACAGACCTTCAAGGGGATGACCGCGCCCGCACCGCGTCGTCCAACTCTGGGAACGTCCTTCGACATCGACACGAACGCCAGCTTGCTGACGGCCTGTCACACCGGATATGGCGCAGGCAGAGCCGCGCCGCACACAGTTGTCGACCAGCCCAGACGCACACTGATCGCACGAAATCAGCATTGAGTTGGGGAACGGCATTGCGTCCGGCAAAGCCACTTGTGTGCGATGAAGTTTTCGGGCGCGCTGCACGCTCGCGTTCGTGCAAGAGCTACGCCAACTAAGTCTCATCAAGACCGGCAGTGACACCATCATTACCTTGTATGTCCCGTGCCTGCACAAGTTTTGTTCCGACATCGTGTTTAAGTTCTCAGCCGATGCTGCGCGGCAGAGACATGTGCGTGGCGCCTGTCAGGGTCTCCGACCGCTCCATCATCCAGGCGACGCAGCCAGACCGTCAGCAGAAGACATCGAACAACTTTCGTAACATCTGTAATCGATCCGTCCGCGCCTGAAATCGCGCAGCGGGATGTCGTTGCGCGAAAACCAAGCGGCATTTCCGCGCCCGGATCGCCCCTTGCATGCGGCACCGGCTTAATCAACTCTGCCGCACCGGAGGTTGTCAGATGTCGGAAGCCGAAATCACCGCGTGGCTGGATACCCAGCACGAGGCCATGGTCGCACTGCTGCGGCAAATGGTCGATATCGACAGCGGCAGCTACAACAAACCCGGTATCGACGCGGTTGGCGCGGTGATCCGCGGCTTCCTCGAAGGCCATGGGCTGTCGGTCGAGGCGATGCCGCAAAGCCGTCACGGCGACTGTCTGCGCGCTACCATCCCCGGACAGGCCTCCGGCAATGCCGGCGGCAACGTCGTGCTGATGGGGCATCGCGACACGGTCTTTCCGGATGGAGAAGCAGCCCGCCGCGCCTTTACCATCCGCGACGGCATCGGCTATGGCCCTGGGGTCGCCGACATGAAGGCCGGCCTGACGATGAACTGCTTCATTCTGGCCGCCTTCGCCCGCTTCGGCGGCGCGCCCGCCCCGCTGGTCGGCCTGTTCACCGGCGATGAGGAAATCGGCTCCCCCGAAGGTCGCCCGGTCATCGAGGCGGAAGCCAGACAGGCGCGAGTGGTTTTCAACAGCGAGCCCGGCCGGGTGTCCGGGAACGTCGTCACCGGCCGCAAGGGCGGCGTGTTCATGGCCTTCCGCATCACCGGCAAGGCCGCCCACTCCGGCGGTAACTTCACTGCCGGCATCAGCGCCATAGAGGAGTTGGCGCGCAAGATCCAGGCCATCCACGCGCTGACCGACCACGGTCGCGGCATAACCCTGAACGTCGGCCTGGTCTCCGGCGGCCAGAGCGTCAACACGGTGGCACCCTGGGCCGAGGGCCAGATCGACCTGCGCTACGCCGATCCTGAAGATAAAGCCGACGTCATGGCTCGCATTGGTGCGATCGTTGAACGTAGCCTGGTTCCCGGCACCCGCGCCGAACTGACGGTCAGGGGCGAATTCCTGCCGCTGACGCAAACGCCATCCGCCAGGCGTCTGTTCGAACTGTATGTCGGTGCGGCGGCCGACTCAGGGTTTCAGACCGAGGGGGAGTTCACCGGCGGCTGTGCCGACTCGGGCTTCACCGCGGCGGTTGGCGCGCCAACGATCTGCGCCGTCGGTCCGGTCGGCGGCAATGCGCACAGCCCCGAGGAGTTCCTCCGCATCGACAGCCTGGTGCCGCGCGCCCAGGCCTGCGCGCGCGCCATCCTGCGACTGGACGGCGTGGGACTCTGAGTTCGCCGCCACGCCTCAGTGGTGCGAGCCGTCGTCCTGCCAACCGCCGCCGACACTGACATAGCCACCGCTGTAATACGGCGCGCGGTCGCCGGAGCCGGGGGAAGCCGGATAGGCGACGCAGCCGCCAAGCACCGCGGCCAGTCCGAGTGCCGCCAGCGAAAGCAGCAGACGCGAATTGAAACGACTTGACATCGGGCGGTTCCTTCTTCCACACCAACATCCATATGGTCCAGCTTCACGGCCTTTTGGCAACGGAGGAACGTCGATCACGTCTCATACCGATCGATGCGAGCACCGGTCGGTCTCAGACAGTATGACCGCCGGATCGGCCGGTGCATGTATCGAGTGAAATGAAACGAATTGCATCTCCTTGGATGCATCATCGAGCCCGACATCGTTTTGCTCCTCTCTCACGCACCGCTTCCCTGGCAATGCTTCCCCTGGCAACGCCTGGAAAATTCGAACAACGATCGGATCGATACGATGCGCCGGAACCCCCGCATGTTTCGTCTGTCCACCTCAGCGGCGATCATCGCGCTGCTTTTCGAGGGACTGTCGCCATTGGCAGCCGTTGCCCAGCCAGCGGCGCCGCCGCTGGCGCAACCCGGGCAGGGCCGGCCGGAGCTTAATCAGGAAGACCCGCCGGCCCGCGTCGGCCGCATCGCTCAGCTAACCGGAACGGTCTCATTCCATAATCAAGGCGACACAAGTTGGAGTGCCGCCAGCTTGAACTACCCCTTAAGTAACGGAAATTCTTTCTGGACCGAAGCTAACGCGCAGGCGCAGCTGCAAATTTCGGACAGCCGCATCGTCATGGGGGGAGAAACCGAGCTCGACGTCGTGGCACTTGACGCCAGCGGTTTGCAGGCCATCACGTCGCAGGGTGAGGCTTACTTCCATCTACGTGACTTGGCGCCGAACGAGGCGTGGTCGGTGCAGACGCCACGGGGCCTCGTCCGCCTCGGTGGCGCCGGACGCTACGAGGTTGTGGTCGGCACGACAGAGCAACCCACCCTGGTGACGGTGATCGACGGTTCGGCGCAGATCGAGGGTCCGGGCGTGTCGCTTAGCCTCACCGGCGGCCAGACCGCGACGGTGGTCGGAACCGACAGCTTCCAGGGCAGCATCGGCCCGGCCCGGCGCGACCCGTTCCTGACCGCCGGTCTGGATGCCGAGCGGCCGCCGCCGGCGCCGGCGGTGCCGCTTCCGACGCAGGTCGTCGCGATGGCCGGAGGCAGCGATCTGGCCGAGACCGGAAGCTGGTCCGATGCCCCCCAATATGGCCGGGTATGGTATCCTCCGGTTTCCCCGCAATGGGTACCCTATCGGGAAGGCCACTGGGCCTATGTGGCACCCTGGGGCTGGACCTGGATCGACAACGCGTCCTGGGGGTTCACCCCCTTTCACTATGGCCGCTGGATCGAGATCGGCGGCCGCTGGGCCTGGACACCGGGGGTGGTCGCCGTCGCCACTCCGCCGGTCTACGCGCCGGCCCTGGTCAGCTTCATCGGCATCGGTGCCGGCGTCGCGCTGGGCGCTGCTTTGGCTTCGGGCTCGATCGGCTGGGTGCCGCTTGGCCCGCGCGAGCCATTCCATCCCTGGTATCACGCCTCGCCCAACTATGTTCGTGAGGTCAACGTCTCCCACGTCAGCAACATCAACGTCTCCCGCGTGACCAATATCAACAACGTCACAGTCAATAACTACGTGAACCGTGGCGCCGCGACCGCCATTCCCGCCGCGGCGATGACGGGTTCGCGTCCGGTGCAGGCCATCGCGCGTCCGGTTACCGCGCAGGAGTTCGCCGCGGCGCGCCCGATCGTCGGCCAACAGCCGATCCGCCCGGTCGCCACCACAGCCGGGATAACCCCCGTGGTGGCCCGCCAACTGCAACTGCCGCCAGCCCGAATGGTCCAGGCCGCTCCGGGACCTGTGGTGCATCCCAGGGCGGCGGGGGAGCGCGGCTTCGTGCGGCCCGCTTTCGCGCGGGCAGGCGTCAGCAATCCTGGCGTCGCGCCACCGGCTGGTCCAGGCGTGACACCGCCTGGCGCTGTCCCTCGCGGTTCCCGGCCGGGGGCCGTCGCCACGTCGGAACCCGGCCGGCCAGGGCTCGCACCCCAGGCGGCGGCGCATCCGGGGCAGCCCGGCGCAGCACGGGTCCGGCCCGCGCAGGTCGCGCCCCGTCCGCCGCAAGCCGAGCCGCATCCGGGCGGGCGCTCTGCGCCTCAAGCGACGGCACGGACGGCACCGCAACCCGCATCGCGGCCCGCCGGCCCGCAGCCAGCCGCGCGCCCTGGCCCCGAGGCAACCGCCATGCCGCCGCAACAGCCACATCGGACCGCCGCCGCGGCGATGCATGAACCCCAGCGGCCCGTGCCACCGGCGGTCGTGCATCCTGAACCGCAACGGCCGGTGCCGCCGGTGGCCATGCATCCTGAGCCCCAGCGGCCGGCCCCGCGTCCCGAACCGCAACGGATCGCCGCCCCTGCCCCGCCGCATCCAGAGGTCAGGCCGCCGCCACCGCCACATCCGCAGCCGCAGCCGCAAGAGCACAGAAAAGCGCCAGGAGAGCGCTGACCGCCAGCCGATCCGGGCCTGGCCATGCAGCACATCGGACCAGGCCACCTCCGTGTCCGCTCAGCCCGGCGTCCTGCTCAGCCCGGCGTCCTGCTCAGCCCGGCGTCCTGCTCAGCCCGGCGTCTTGCCCGGCCCGGCGTCTTGCCCGGCCCGGCGTCTTGCCCGGCCCGGCGTCTTGCCCGGCCCGGCGTCTTGCCCGGCCCGGCGTCCTGCCCAGCCCGGCGTCTCAGTCGATGACGATGCGCGGGCCGCCGGCGCGCGCGCCGACCGCGCCGGAAACCTTCTCCCACACCCGTGCGGCCAGCGCGCCGTAGGCCTTGGCTGCGTCGCCTTCCGGCGCGGACGCCGCGATCGGCGTGCCTGCATCCGCCGCCTGACGAATATCCAGCAGCAACGGGATTTCCCCCAGGAACTCGGTTCCCAGGCGGGCCGCTTCGGTCCTGGCGCCGCCATGACCAAAAATGTCGGCACGATGGCCGCAGTTCGGGCAGCAATAGAAGCTCATGTTCTCCACCAGCCCCAGCACCGGCACCTTGGTCTTCTCGAACATGCGGACACCACGGCGCGCGTCGATCAGGGCGATGTCCTGCGGCGTCGAGACGATGACCGCGCCGGTCAGCGCCACCCGCTGCGCCATGGTCAACTGGGCGTCGCCGGTCCCCGGCGGCATATCGACAACCAGAATATCGAGCGGGCCCCACTCGACCTGCCCCATCATCTGTTCCAGCGCGCCCATGACCATCGGCCCGCGCCAGATCATCGGGGTTTCCTCGTCCACCAGAAAGCCGATCGACATACACGACAGGCCCCACGCCCGCAGCGGGATCATCTTGTCGTCGCGCACCTCGGGCTTGCGGTTCAGGCCGATCATGCGCGGCAGGCTTGGGCCATAGATATCGGCGTCCAGCAGCCCGACGTCGTGGCCCTGACGCGCCAGCGACACGGCCAGATTGACCGCGACGGTGGACTTTCCGACCCCGCCCTTGCCGGACGCGACGGCAACGATCGCCTTGACCTGCGGCAGCAGCAGGGCAGCTTTGCCGCCCGGCGCGTCACGACCATGCGCATGACCCGCGGGCGCGGCCCCGGCAGCGGGCGCCTTGGGCGCAGCCGCGGGGGGCTTGTGCGCGGTCAGGATCGCGGTCGCGTTGGTCACGCCCGGCTGGCGCATCAGCACCGCCTCGGCCTGCCGCCGGACCGGTTCCATGGCCGCGGCGTGGGCCCGATCGGTCAGCAGCGTCGCCTGGACCAGGCCGCCGCGCACCTCAACCGCTTCCACCAGCCCGGCGGCGACGATATCCCGCCCCGACTCCGGGTCCCTGATTGCGCGCAGCGCGGCACGCAGCGCGTCCGGAGAAGCATCGACCATGGCGTTGAACCCTCATCTTGCAAACCTGACACGGGCAGCGGATAAGCACGCCGCCGCGTGTGCCGGTCCACAACGATATGGCGCACCCTACCGTTTCCGCCAACGGCTCGCGCAGCTGGCAACTCCATAGGACGATTCGACAGGAGCCCTCCCGCATCATGCCTTGGAACAACGGCGGCCCCGGTCCTTGGGGCAACCCGCCAGGCTCTTCGGGCGGCGGCGATAAAAAGCCCACACCGGGTCCATGGGGAAACCGCGGCGAAAATAACGGCGGCGACCGGGGGGAGCCGGATCGGGGATCGCGTGGTTCCGGTGGCAACGGCAAGCCCCCAGGCGGCCCATCTTCCGGCGGTCCATCTTCCGGCGGCCCGTTCGGCAGCGGCCGCGGCGGTGGGCCATTCGGCAACAGCCCGTTCGGCGGCGGCGGTCCGCCCGATCTCGACAAGCTGATCGCCCAGCTGCAGGGCTTCGTCCGCGGCATGATGGGCGGCGGCGGCTCGGGCGGCCGGCGCGGCGGCGGCCCGTTCGGCGGTTTCGGCAACGGCCGCGGCCTGATCGCGCTGCTGCTGCTGGTCGTCGTGATCTGGGTCGGCAGTGGCTTCTACCGCGTGCAGCCGGATGAACAAGGTGTCGTGCTGCGCTTCGGCGCCTACGCCTACTGGACTCCGCCCGGCCTGCACTGGCATCTGCCGTGGCCGGTGGAATCGGTCGAAACCCCCACCGTCACCCGCATCAATCGTACCGAGATCGGCTACCGCTCGGCGCCGGGCGGCAATGTGGAGACCGGCCAGGATAACAACACCGGGCGCGACGTGCTGGCGGAGAGCCTGATGCTGACCGGCGACGAGAACATCATCGATATCGATGTCGCCGTGTTCTGGCGCATCAGCAACGCCGCGGCATTCCTGTTCAACACCGCCCGTCCCGAAACGTTGGTCCGCGGCGTCGCCGAAAGCTCCATGCGGGAGGTGATCGGCCGCACCCCGATCCAGCCCGCGCTCGGTCCGATGCGCGGGCAGATCGAGGCCGATGTGCTGAAGCAGACCCAGCAAATCCTCGACCGCTACAACGCGGGCGTGGAGATCACCCAGGTCCAGCTGCAGAAGGTCGATCCGCCGGCCGCCGTGATCGAAAGCTTCCGCGATGTGCAGCGGGCCAATACCGATGCGGAACGGATGCGGAACGAGGCCGAATCCTATCGCAACGACATCGTGCCGCGGGCGCGCGGCGACGCGGCGCGCATCGTCGCCGAGGGCCAGGGTGCCAAAGCCGCATCGGTCGCCGAAGCGACCGGCCAAAGCCAGCAATTCGACAGCGTCCTGAAGGCCTATCAGGCGGCCAAGGAGGTGACCCTGCGCCGGATGTACCTGGACACCATGGAGAACGTGCTGGCGCATTCCCAGCCGCTGGTGATCGACGACAAGCTGAAGGGTCTGGTGCCGTTCCTGCCGTTGCACGTGCCACCACCGGCACCCGTGGCACCGGCCCCCCCGGCCTCATCCGCCTCCCCGGCCTCGCCTGCCCCCGGCTCGCCTGCCCCGGCTTCATCCAGCCCCTCGGCTTCATCCGGCCCAACGGCTTCATACGACAGCGCGGGAGCCAGGCCGTGAACCGCGTAACCATCGCCGGGCTGGCGCTGATCGTCGTCCTGGCCATCATCGGCAGTGCCAGCCTGTTCACCGTCTCGCAGACCGAGCAGGCTCTGGTCGTGCAGTTCGGGCGGGTGGTGCGAAGGATCGAGAATCCCGGGCTGCATGCGAAGTGGCCGATCGCGCAGAATGTCATCACCTTCGACAAGCGCCTGCTGGCGGTGGAACTTCCGGGCGAGGAAGTCATCCTGGGCGATCAGCGCCGTCTGATCATCGACACCTTCACCGTCTTTCGCATCACCAATCCGCTGCGCTTCTACCAGGCGATCGGGCCGATCCCGGACAATATCCGCGGCCGGCTCAACTCGGTCGTCACCGGCAGCCTGCGGCGGGTCCTGGGCAACAACAAGCTGCTGGACGTGCTCTCGGCTGACCGTGAGCATATCATGTCCACCATCCGCGGCCAGGTGAACACCGAGATGCAGAACTTCGGCGTCTCGATCGTGGACGTTCGCATCCGCCGCGCTGACCTGCCGAAGGAGAACACCGACGCCATCCTTTCGCGGATGCAGTCGGAACGTCAGCGGGTCGCCGCCCAGGCTCGCGCCGAGGGGGCCGAGGCCTCGCAGAAGATCAAGGCGGACGCCGAGCGCGAACGCACGGTGCTGCTCGCCGGCGCCAAGGCCACCGCGGACAACCTGCGCGGCGAAGGCGAGGGCCAGGCCACGGCGATCTACGCGAAGGCGTTCGGTCAGGACCCCGCGTTCTTCTCGATCTGGCGCACGCTGCAGGGCTATCGTGATATTTTCGACAGTGGGTCGGCCCGTTTGGTGGTTTCGCCCGACAACGATTATCTCCGGTATCTTCAGGCGCCTCCCGCCAATCCGACGCGGTAGCCGGGTCGCGGGCCGCTGGACCCGCCGGGGCGGGCGCCGCCGTCGCCATGCTGTCGGGCCATGACCTGCGTGTCGATCGCTGACCGCCGACCGCCATCACGAAGCGGGATCGATTGACAACCACGGGTGTGTTCCGCCCGATAAGTTGCTAGTCTGTGAACTCTGGATCATTTGCGGCCACTTCGCCAGGGAACCCGATCATGCGCCTGTTCCGCTCCAACGTTGCCCGTGCTGCCCTGCTGGGCGCTTCCTTCGCGCTGGCGACCCCGGTCATCCCGCTGCTGGAACCGGCGATGGCGCGCTCTGCGCCCGACAGCTTCGCCGATCTCGCGGCGAAGCTGTTGCCCGCCGTGGTCAACGTGTCCTCGACCCAGACCATCAGCGCGAAAAACATCCCGGGCCCCGGCGCCGGGCCGGAGATCCCGATGTTCCCGCCCGGATCGCCGTTCGAGCAGTTCTTCAAGGATTTCCTCAACCGCAACCGGCAGGGCCAAGGCGGCGGGGGCGGCGGCGGTGGGGGCAGCGACCAGCCGGCGCCGCGACGGGCGCAAAGCCTGGGATCGGGCTTCATCATCGATCCCGCGGGCTATGTCGTCACCAACAACCATGTCATCGAGGGCGCCGACGAGGTATCGGTCACCCTGCAGGATGGCACCACGCTAAAGGCCACGATCGTCGGCCGCGATGAAAGCGGCGACATCGCCTTACTGAAGGTCAAATCCAATACGCCCTTGCCGACGGTCGCGTTCGGTGACTCCAGCCAGTCCCGGGTTGGCGACTGGGTGTTGGCGATCGGCAACCCGTTCGGCCTTGGGGGCACCGTGACCGCCGGCATCGTCTCGGCCCGCGGACGCGACATCCACCAGGGTCAGTACGACGATTTCATCCAGACCGATGCCGCGATCAACCGCGGCAACTCCGGCGGTCCGCTGTTCAACATGAACGGCCAGGTGATCGGCATCAACACGGCGATCTTCTCGCCGTCCGGGGGATCGATCGGCATCGGCTTCTCGATCCCGTCCAACATGGCCAAGCTCACGGTTTCCCAGTTGAGGCAGTTCGGCCACGCCCGCCGTGGCTGGCTGGGCGTGAAAATCCAGCAGGTGACGCCGGATATCGCCGAGAGCCTGGGACTGAAGAACGCCGCCGGCGCGATGGTAGCGGGGATTACCGACGGCGGCCCGGCGGAGAAGGCGAAGATCCGCACCGGCGACATCATTCTGAAGTTCGCCGGCCAGGACGTGAAGGAGATGCACAACCTGCCGCGGATCGTGGCGGATTCAGAGGTCGGCAAGGACGTGCCCGTGGTGCTGTGGCGCGACGGCAAGGAGTTGACCGTGCAGACCGTTCTGGCGGAGCGGCCGGCCGACGCGCAGCTGGCGTCAGCGGATGCGCCAAAGCCGGTCGATACCACGAAACCGACTGATATCGCCGGGCTGGGACTGAAGATCGCCCCGGTCAATCAGGATTTGAAGGAGAAGTTCCAGCTTCAGGATGGGCAGAAGGGTGTGGTGATCACCGACGTGTCGCCGAACACACCGGCGGCCGAACGCGGCCTGAAGCCCGGCGATGTGATCATGGAAGTGCAGCAGGGTGAGGTCGCGTCGCCGGACGATGTGCGCAAGCAGGTCGATGCCGCCCGCAAGGCCGACCGCAAGTTCGTCCTGATGCTGATCCAGCGCGAGGGCGGCGTACAGTACGTGCCACTGTCGCTGTCCAAGACCGCTGGCGCCCCGGACAAGCAGCCGGGCTGAGCAAAACCAGAGTCGCAAGAGATCCGCGCCGGGCGAAGCCGGCTGCTGCCTGCGCCCGGAAAGCGCGGCCGCGAGGGTCGTGCCGCCGTGCCTACCCGGCGACGATCGTCGACAACGGGTAGCCTTGGGCGAACAGCAGCGCGCGCAGATTACCGTGCTCCACCCGCGCCTGAACCTCTCTCGCCACGATCGGCTTGGCGTGAAACGCCACGCCCAGCCCCGCGGCGCGCAGCATGTCCAGATCATTGGCGCCGTCACCCACCGCCAGTGTTGCCTGAAGCCTGACCCCGCGTCGCAGCGCCAACTCATGCAGCGCCGCCAGCTTGCTGTCGTGGTCCAGGATCGGATCCGCGACCTGCCCGGTCAGTGCGGCGCCGTCGTCCAGCAGCACGTTGGACCGGTGGACGTCGAACCCCAGCGCCGCCGCCACCCGGCTGGTGAAGAACGTGAACCCGCCGGATACCAGCGCGGTCAGCGCCCCCTTCGCCCGCATCGTCGCGACCAGCTCCTTCGCACCTGGGGTCAGCCGAACCTGCCCCCAGGCTTGCTCCAGCGCATCCAGTTGCAACCCCTTCAGCCTTGCCACGCGTTCGCGCAGCGCGGCCTTGAAATCCAGTTCCCCGTTCATCGCACGCCGGGTGATGGCGGCGATCTCGGCGCCGATGCCGGCGATCTCCGCCAGCTCGTCCAGCGTCTCGCCGGTGACGATGGTGCTGTCCATGTCGGCGATCAGCACCGCCTTGCGGCGACCGCGCGCCTTGGTCACGATCGCGTCGATCGGCTGACCCGCCAGCGCCGAGCGCAGCGCCGCGTGATCGAGCGATGCGGACAGCGGAATGTCAGCCGCTTCGCCCGCCGAGAGCACGGTCGGGGGGGCACCGCGAACCGCGTTGCGAATATGGTTCAGCAGCGACGGGGTCAGACTCGTGGCCGCCCGGTCGGCGACCACGGTAAGGATGTCGGTCATGGGCGGGTGAACCTGACAGTCGGCCTGCAGTTCCGCAAGCCGTTGCCCGGGTGATCCAAGTTGGTCCTGGGCAAGGTGGTCCTGGAGGCGAGCGCGCCATCATCGCCTTGCGGACCCGCTCATTTCGTACTAGCTGTTCCATTACAGGCGCGCTCGGCAAGCTAGGTCGGCGTGCTTGGCGGCTGTCCCATACAGGCACGCCGGACAGCGAGGCCGGCGGCCTTCGGCTGTCTCACACGGGCACGCCGGTGAGCTCGGTCAACGGCCCTGCCCGCTGCCTTATGCGGGCATGCCGGCAGGCGCGGTCGGTTGCCCGGCCAAGACGAACGACACCTTGCGTGAGAGGCGCCCTTGATCCAGGCGACGGCAACCGCCGGACGGCCAGCGACCCACGACGGCATCGGACCCGGCGCCGCGAGCCGGCGGCTGTCGCCCCGATGGGCCCGCCGATGACCCAGCTGCCCATGACCCAGTTGCCGCGGGCCTTGCTCATCGCCGGCCCAACCGCGAGCGGGAAGTCGGCCCTGGCGCTGGCGATCGCTGAGCGCGTCGGCGGCACCATTATCAACACCGACGCGATGCAGGTGTATGCCGAACTTCGCGTGCTCACCGCACGTCCGACCGCCGATGAGGAAGCACAGGTTCCGCACCGCCTCTACGGGATCCGACCGGTGGCCGAGGCCGGCAGCGTCGCTTGGTGGCGCGCCCAGGCGCTGGCCACGATGGAAGCATCCCGCACGGCCGGACGCCTGCCGATCCTGACGGGCGGGTCCGGCCTGTACTTCGCGGCGTTGACCGACGGGTTGGCCGATATCCCTGATCCTGATGCCAGCGCTCGCCATGAGGCCCGTCGATTGCTGGCGGAGCAGGGTTCGGCCGCGCTGCACGCCAGCCTGGCGCATGTTGATCCGGCCACCGCCGCGCGCCTCAATCCGGCGGACGGCCAACGCATCGCCCGCGCCTGGGAGGTCTGGCGCAGTTCAGGACAGGGCCTGGCCGCCTGGCAGAGCCGCCGCGGCGCGCCGGCGCCATGGCGCTTCTCCGCCATCCTGCTGGATCCCCCGCGCGATGCTCTGCGCGATGCCATCGCCGCCCGCTTCGAGGCCATGCTGCGCGACGACGCGCTGGCGGAGGTGCGCAGCCTGCTCGCACAGGACCTCGATCCCGGTCTGCCGGCCATGCGCGCCCATGGCGTGCCGGAACTGGCGGCCGTCCTGCTGGGGGCGTCGTCCCTGGAAGCGGCGGGCGTGCGCATCAGGTTCGTCACCGGTCAGTACACAAAGCGTCAGGCAACCTGGTTCCGCCACCACACGCTGGCACCGGCATGCCGGATGAACAAGATCCATGCGCGCTTCTCGTCGTTAGCGCAACTTTCAGAAAGGGAACGCGGCAATTTGTTCACTTTTATTGAACACCTTGGTTGACCGACGGCCTTAACAGGCCTATTTCGTTCGCTCCTCTTCAGCAACGGGAATTGGTCGATGTCGGCGGAAGTCAGTCAGTCGGGCGCAGAAGTCCTACTCCGCGCCCTTAAGGATCAGGGTGTAGAGGTGATTTTCGGCTACCCCGGCGGCGCGGTGTTGCCGATCTACGATGCCTTGTTTAAGCAGAACTCGATCCGCCACATCCTGGTGCGTCAGGAAGGCGGCGCGGTCCACGCCGCCGAAGGCTATGCCCGTTCCACCGGCAAGGTGGGCGTCGTGCTGGTGACCTCCGGTCCAGGTGCCACCAACGCCGTCACCGGTCTGGTGGATGCGTTGATGGACAGCATCCCGGTGGTCTGCCTGACCGGTCAGGTGGCCACCCACCTGATCGGTAACGACGCTTTCCAAGAGGCCGATACCACCGGCATCACCCGCCCGGCGACGAAGCACAACTACCTCGTCAAACGCGGCGAGGACCTGGCGCGTGTGGTGCACGAGGCGTTCTATGTCGCCCGCAGCGGCCGGCCTGGCCCGGTGGTGATCGACCTGCCGAAAGACATCGTCATCAACCCAGCCCCGTATGCCGAACCGATGTCGCGCCACCCCAGCTACCGCCCGCGCACCGATCCGGACCTGGGGCAGATCGCCAAGGCCGTCAGCCTGATGAAGCAGGCGAAGCGGCCGATGATCTACGCCGGCGGCGGCGTCATCAATGCTGGCCCAGCGGCGTCGGAAGCGCTGACGAAGCTGGCCCGCATCGCCGGTTTTCCGGTCACCAACACGCTGATGGGCCTCGGCTGCTATCCGGCCAGCGACCCACGGTTCCTGGGCATGCTGGGGATGCACGGCACCTACGAAGCCAATCTGGCGATGCACGGGTGCGACATGCTGCTGGCCGTCGGCGCCCGCTTCGACGACCGGGTAACGGGCCGGCTGAATGCGTTCAGCCAGGGCTCACGCAAGATCCACATCGACATCGACGGGTCCTCGATCAACAAGAACGTCCCGGTCGAGGTGCCGATCATCGCCGATGCCGGCAAGGCGCTGGCAGCGATACTGGCCGCCTGGCAGGCCAGCGACGAGCCCACCGACAAGCCGGCGCTGGCGGCGTGGTGGCGCCAGATCGACGCGTGGAAGGGCAAGGACAGCCTGAAATTCAGCCAGGACATGAAGCGCGGCGGGATCATCAAGCCGCAATACGCGATCCAGCGGCTGTTCGAGATCACCCAGGCGCGCAGCAAGGAGGTCTTCATCACCACAGAGGTCGGTCAGCACCAGATGTGGGCTGCGCAGCATTTCGGTTTCGAGAAGCCGAACCGCTGGATGACCTCCGGCGGGCTGGGCACCATGGGCTATGGGCTGCCGGCCGCGATGGGCGTGCAGATCGCCCATCCGGAGGCCTGCGTCATCGATATCGCCGGTGAGGCGTCGATCCTGATGAACATCCAGGAGATGGGCACGCTGTCGCAGTATCGCCTGCCGGTTAAGGTGTTCATCTTGAACAACCAGTACATGGGCATGGTGCGGCAGTGGCAGGAATTGCTGCATGGCAGCCGCTACTCGGAGACCTATTCGGCGGCGCTGCCGGACTTCGTCAAGCTGGCGGACGCGTTCCACGCCACCGGCATGCGGGCGCAGTCGGTTGATCAGCTCGATGACGTCATCAAAGCGATGCTGGACTGCCCGACCGCGGTGATCGCCGACATCGCCGTGGACCAGGCGGAGAACTGCTTCCCGATGATCCCCAGCGGCGCGGCACACAACGAGATGATCCTGGGGCCGGAACATGAGGCCTCGGGTGCCGGCATCACCGACGCGGGCCTCGCGCTGGTCTGATCGCGTGTAACTCTTGCCGATCCGGTTGCCGCGGGGCATGACCCCGCGCGCGACCGTTCATTCGATATCTGGTTTCCGCTATTTGGCCTTCGTAGGTCGGCGCGGTCTGACCTTTGCCACTTGGTTCATTGCATGCCCAGCCCCAGCGACACGACCCAACGCAGCGCGACGATATCGGTGCTAGTCGACAACGAGTCGGGCGTGCTCGCGCGGGTCATCGGTCTGTTTTCCGGACGCGGCTACAACATTGACAGCCTGACCGTCGCCCCGGTGGACGCCGCCGGACTGTGCAGCCGCATCAACATCGTCACCTCCGGCACCAGCATGGTAATCGAGCAGATCAAGGCGCAGCTTGATCGCCTGGTCCCGGTGCACCGCGTCGCCGACCTGACCATGGACGGCCCGCACGTCGCCCGCGAAATGGCCCTGGTGAAGGTTGTCAGCAGCGGCGAGCGGCGTGTCGAGGCGATGCGGATCGCCGACACGTTCCGAGCCCGCGTGGTCGACACCACGCTGGGGAGTTTCGTGTTCGAGCTGACCGGCGCGGTCGACAAGATCGACGCCTTCATCGAATTGATGCGCGACCTTGGCCTGGTCGAGGTTTCCCGCAGCGGGGTCGCCGCACTCGCCCGCGGATCGCGCGTTATCTGAACCAGACCAAGACAAAGGACACAGTATCATGCGCGTCTATTACGATCGGGATGCCGACGTGAACCTGATCAAAGGCAAGAACGTCGCCATCATCGGCTACGGCAGCCAGGGGCACGCCCATGCCCTCAACCTGAAGGACAGCGGCGTCAAACAGCTTGCCATCGGCTTGCGTTCGGGATCCGCCGGCATCGCCAAGGCCGAAGCGGCTGGGCTGAAGGTCATGGATCCGGCCGACGCCGCCAAATGGGCGGATGTTGTCATGGTGCTGACGCCGGACGAGGGCCAGGGCGACCTGTATCGGGAAAAGCTTGGTCCCAACATGAAAGCCGGCGCGGCGCTGGCCTTCGCGCATGGGCTGAACGTGCACTTCAACCTGCTGGATCCGCGGCCGGACATCGACGTGTTCATGATCGCGCCCAAGGGTCCTGGTCATACCGTGCGCAGCGAGTATCAGCGCGGTGGCGGGGTTCCCTGCCTGGTGGCGGTCGCCCAGAATCCCTCCAGCAACGCGTTGGAAGTGGCACTGTCCTACGCCAGCGCGATCGGCGGCGGCCGCGCCGGGGTGATCGAGACGACCTTCAAGGAGGAATGCGAGACCGATCTGTTCGGTGAGCAGGTCGTGCTGTGCGGCGGGCTGATCGAATTAATCAAGGGCGGTTACGAAACCTTGGTCGAGGCCGGCTACGCACCCGAAATGGCCTATTTCGAGTGCCTGCACGAGGTCAAGCTGATCGTCGACCTGATCTACGAAGGCGGCATCGCCAACATGAACTACTCGATCAGCAACACCGCCGAATACGGCGAGTATGTCAGCGGCCCGCGGATCATCAACGCCGAAACGAAGGCGGAGATGAAGCGCGTGCTGGCCGATATCCAAAGTGGTCGTTTTGCCCGCGACTGGATGCTGGAGAACAAGGTCAACCAGTCCAGCTTCAAGGCCACCCGGCGCCGGCTGTCCGAACATCCGATCGAGCAGGTGGGCGAGAAGCTGCGCGCCATGATGCCGTGGATCAGCAAGAACGCACTGGTCGACAAGGCCAAGAACTAGAACCCCCGGTGTTTGGGACGGGGTTCACGTCCGAGGCCGGTTCAACCTCGGACGATCGCGGTCGAACGCCCGCAGCGGCGGGACGACCACGGTCGGACGACCCGGTCCCGTCACACGCCTGGCCGGTCAACCGCGGCGACGAATCGCGGTGCCGGACGGAAGCGACCTCAGCGCGGCGACAGGACCATCACCATCTGGCGGTTTTCCATCCGCGGCATCTGCTCGACCTTGGAGGTCACGTCCATCTCAGACCGGATCCGTTCCAGCACACGCACACCGATATCCTGGTGAGCCATTTCGCGGCCGCGGAAGCGCAACGTCACCTTGACCTTGTCACCCTCGTCGATGAACGACTTCATGGCGCGCATCTTGACCTGATAGTCGTTCTCGTCGATATTCGGGCGGACCTTGATCTCTTTGATTTCTATGACTTTTTGCTTCTTCTTGGCTTCGTTCCGCTTCTTTTGCTGTTCGTATTTGAATTTGCCGAAGTCCAGGATCTTGCAGACCGGCGGATCGGCGTTAGGGCTGATCTCCACCAGGTCGAGGCCAACCGCGAATGCGCGTTGCATCGCTTCGCGCGCGGTCAACACACCCTGCATTTCACCGTCCTGATCGATCAGACGAACCTGCGGGATGCGAATTTCTTCATTTACGCGGGGGCCGTCGCGGGTTGGCGGGGCGGCCATTGGTCCTCTGGCTATCGTTCTCTCCTGTCTCTGTTGCGGTTCCAGGCACGCCTAAAGCGCACCATCCTTAAGTGTGGGCTAAAGGTGAGCTTAAAATCAAGCCACCTTGCCCGTTTTGGATAGGCCCCGTTCTGCATGGGCCGGTTTTGGCCTGTTCTCGGATCTGGCCTATTTTCAGATGAGGCCTGTCTTCTGAGGCATGTCTTCAGATCAAGCCTGTTCTCGGATCGGGCCGATCTTCAGATCACGATCCCTTATCAGATCGGGCGGGGTCGCTTCGGATGCAAGTCTGGCGACCGCCTGCTCCAGCGGAAGGACCTCTTGCGCCTGGCTGCCCAGCCGCCGCAGCGCAACGGTGCGGGTCTCTGCTTCCTTGCGCCCGACCACCGCGAGCACCGGGACGTGGGCCAGACTGTGTTCGCGCACCTTGGCGTTGATCTTCTGGTTGGTCAGGTCGGTGCCGACCGCCAGCCCGGCCCGAGCCAAAGCGGCGGCGGCTTCGCGGGCATAGTCGTCGGCATCCGAGATGATGGTCGCCACCACCGCCTGGACCGGTGCCAGCCAGAGCGGGAACCGGCCGGCATACTGCTCGATCAGAATACCGAGGAAGCGTTCGAAGCTGCCCAGAATGGCTCGGTGCAGCATGATCGGCCGGTGCCGAGCGCCGTCCTCGCCGACATACTCGGCATCCAGTCGTTCCGGCAGATTGGGGTCGACCTGCAGCGTGCCGCACTGCCAGTCCCGGCCGATCGCGTCACGCAGAACGAACTCCAATTTCGGGCCGTAGAAGGCGCCCTCACCGGGGTTCAGCTCGTAGTCGACGCCGGCCATGGCACAGGCTTCGCGCAGCGCGCCCTCGGCGCGGTCCCAGGCGTCATCGCTACCGATCCGGATATCCGGACGATCGGCGAACTTGATGCGGAAGTCGGGGAAGCCGAAGTCGCGATAGACCTGCGACAGCAGTGCCACGAACCGCGCGGTTTCGGTGGCGATCTGGTCCTCGGTGCAGAAGATGTGGGCGTCGTCCTGGGTGAACGCGCGCACCCGCATGATGCCGTGCAGCGCGCCCGAGGGTTCATAGCGGTGGCAGGAGCCGAACTCCGCCATGCGCAGCGGCAGTTCCCGGTAGGAACGCATGCCGTGGCGGAAGATCTGCACGTGGCAGGGACAGTTCATCGGCTTCAGCGCGAGGAACTTGTCCTCGTCTTCGACCTTGGCGATGAACATGTGCTCGCGATAGGCCTCCCAATGGCCGGACTTCTCCCACAAGGAGCGGTCGACCAGTTGCGGGGTCTTCACCTCCTGGTAGCCGGCGGCGTCGAGGCGGCGGCGCATGTAGTCCTCGACGGTGCGGTAAAGCTTCCAACCCTTGGGATGCCAGAAGATCGAGCCGACCGCTTCTTCCTGGATATGGAACAGGTCCATCTCCTTGCCGATCTTGCGGTGGTCGCGGCGCTCGGCTTCCGCCAGCTGGTGCAGGTAGGCGTCGAGCTCCTTCTGATCGCGCCAGGCGGTGCCGTAGATGCGGCTTAGCATGGCGTTGCGGTGGTCGCCCCGCCAATAGGCGCCGGCGACCTTCATCAGCTTGAACGCGGTGCCGACATCGGCGGTGGAGCGCATGTGCGGGCCGCGGCAGAGATCGATCCAGTCGCCCTGACTGTACAGGGTGATGGTCTCGGTCGCCGGCAGGTCCTGGATAAGCTGCGCCTTGTATTTCTCGCCCTTGGCCTGGAAGAAGGCGATCGCCTCATCGCGATCGATGACCTGGCGCTCGAATTTGGCGCCGCGGCCGATGATGTCGCGCATCTTCGCCTCGATAGCGGCGAAATCCTCCGGCGTGAACGGCTGGTTGCGGGCGAAATCGTAGTAGAAGCCGTTCTCGATCGACGGGCCGATGGTGACCTGGGTGCCGGGATACAGATCCTGCACCGCCTCGGCCAGAACGTGGGCCGCGTCGTGGCGGATCATCTCCAGCGCCTCGGGATCGCGGCGGGTAATGAAGACGATGTTGGCGTCGCGCTCGATCGGGGTCGCCAGGTCGACGGTCTTGCCGTCCAGCTTCATCGCCATTGCGGCGCGGGCCAGCCCGGGACCGATTTCGGCAGCGACCTCGCTACCCGTCACGGGTGCGGCGAACTGGCGCACGGAACCGTCGGGCAGGGTGATGGCAGGCATAGGTCGCTGGTCCTGATGATTGCGGAGGCCGTGTCTATGGCGAAGGCGGTGCTTCGCCGCAACCCTCCGGTGCCGGGAATGAGTGCGCGACATCGCGATGCCGATCCCCTGATGCCCGTTGGTTGAGAGGGCGGTTGACGTCTGATGTTGGTTCAACGTGAGACGATGGCACTCCGAGGGGGCGTCCATCCGGGACGGCCAAGAGGTGGTCCGATTGGGCGCTGTCGTCGGGGCGTCTCTGCCCGGGTTGCGCATCGTGCCGAGCGGAGGCAACGATGGCGCATAAACCGGTCCAACCGGAGCAGGAAGGAAACCCGTGTCCCTGGCCTACACTCCGTCCCACGGCACGATCCACGCCGGGCCGCGCCTCGATCGCCTGCCGCTTGGGGCGTTTCACCGCCGGATGCTGGTGCTGATCGGCGCGGGCATGTTCTTTGATGCGTTCGACATCTATCTGCAAGGCAGCCTGCTGGGTGCGCTGGTGCATGACGGCTGGTCCACTCCGGCGATCAACGCGTCGTTCTTGTCCAAGACGTTCCTGGGCATGCTGATCGGTGCCTGTGCCGCCGGCCTGATCGGTGACCGGTTCGGCCGCCGGGTCTCCTACCAGATCAATCTGGCGATCTTCGGCCTGGCCTCGCTGGCGGCGGTGTTTGCTCCGAACATGACGGTGCTGGTGTGGTTGCGGTTCGTCATGGGGATCGGGCTGGGCGCCGAGATCGTCGTCGGCTATGCCACACTGGCCGAGTTCATCCCGCCGTCGCAGCGCGGCCGCTGGGTAGGTCTGTTGTCGCTATTCACCAATCTGGCGGTGACGGTGACCGGCTTCGTCAGCCTCGCGGTGATCCCGACCTTGGGCTGGCGATACATGTTTGTCATTGTCGGCCTTGGCGCCATGGGCGTGTGGGTGGCGCGCAAGACCATGCCGGAATCGCCGCGCTGGCTGGAATCGCGCGGGCGTCTTGCCGAGGCCGAGGAGATCCTGTCGGCGATCGAGACCGAATGTGGCGGCGTTGCCAAGCTGCCGCCACCCGATCTGACACCGGTTCCACCCAGCAATGTCCCCGATCGCCTGTCGTACCTGTTTTCCGCGCACATGCTGCGGCGGACGCTGCTGGCGATCCTGATCGCGGTGACCACGACGACCGTTCTGTATGGCTTCAATGGCTGGCTGCCGACGTTCCTGGTCAAGCAGGGTCACGGCATTGTCGCGACCCTGAGCTTTACCGCGGTGATGGGCCTGGGCGCGCCGGTTGGCTCATGGCTGGGCAGCGTCATCGCGGACCGCCTCGGGCGGCGGTTCGGCATTGTCTTGCTGGCGCTGTCATGGGCCGCCTTCGGGGCAGGCTACGCCTATGCCGGCAGCAACGCCACGCTGATGGCCATCGGTTTCGGCGTCATGGTTTCTTCCTATGCGTTGGTCGCGGTCGGCTATGCGATCTACATTCCCGAGCTGTTTCCCACCGAACTGCGCATGCGGGGTGGCGGGCTGGCCGGCGCGGCGGGACGGCTGGCCGCGGCTGGTGCGCAATACGGCGTCGTCTGGGCCTATGCCTTTGGCGGCGTCGGCGCGGTTTCGGCCGGCATGGCCACGCTGCTGGTGATCCTGGCACTGGTCGTGCTGGTTGCCGGGATCGAGACCCGCCAGCGCTCGCTCGAAGATCTGTCCAGCACGCTTGGTGAGGCGGTGCGGTCGCCCGCCGGCGGTCTCGCCCCGGTCGAGGAGAATTTGTGATGCACGTCCCGATCAACATACCAGCCGCCTGGCGTGCCGCCGATGTCGCCGCCAGCGGGCGCTGGCTGCGCCGCCTGACCGATGCGCAAATCGATGCTGTCGCCGCTGTGGTGCCCGCCGTGCGCGCGACCGGCAAACCGATGCTGGACCTGACCCGCGACGATGTTCCGCTGGGTGCGTTCGCCGCGGTGCTGGCGGACATGCCCCGGGAACTGGAGCATGGCATCGGCTTCATGACGCTGCGCGGCCTGCCGTGCGACCGTTTCAGCGTGGACGACAACCGGCTGCTGTTCTGGGCCATCGGCACGCATCTCGGCGTTGCCCGACCGCAGGGCAAGGCGAGCCAGTTGATGTCCGATGTGCGAGCCGATGGCGGGCAGTATCGCGGCGCCGGCGGGCGCGGCTATAACACCAACGCCGAGCTGGACTACCATGTCGATGGCACCGACGTGGTTGGGCTGTACTGCCTGCGAACGGCGCGACGCGGCGGGTTGAGCCGGGTTGCCAGCTCTGTCGCCATTCACAACGAAATCCTGCGCCGTCAGCCGGACCTGGTGGATCGGCTGTTCCAGCCGTTCCCCTACAACCGGCAGAACGAGGAAGCGGCGGACGAGCCGCCGTTCTACATGGCGCCAGTCTACAGTTTCCGAAATGGGCACTTCGCCGCGCGCTACATCCGCAACCATATCCGCTCCAGCCAGTTGCGCGCCGACACGCCGCGGCTGACTGACCTCGACCATCGCGCGCTGGATATCGTGCAGGACCTGGCCGAAACGGATAGATTTCATTTCGATATGGTGCTGGAACGCGGCGACATGCAGTTCGTCAACAATCACGTGCTGATCCATTCGCGGACCCATTTCGAGGATTACGACGAACCGGAACAGCGGCGGCATCTGCTGCGGCTTTGGCTGTCCGTGCCGCATGGCCGCCCGCTGTGCGCGGGGATGCTGGACGCCTATAAAAGTGTTGAACCCAACACCGTGCGCGGCGGCTTCAAGGGCCAGCAGGTCGGACCGGAACTGCGCGCCTATCAGGCCAGGGCGGCGGCGGCCCTGGGCATGCGCGACACGCCTTACTGAAAGGGACCACGACCATGAGCGAGACGAACTTGCGCGCACTGCTGCGCCAGCCCGGCATCCTGACCTTGCCGGGTGTCTATGACGGCATCTCCGCGCGGGTCGCCAATAGTCTGGGTTTCTCGGCGCTGTACATGACCGGATACGGCGCGGTGGCCTCGGCCTTGGGCGTGCCGGATGCGGGACTGGCCAGTGTCACGGAAATGCTGGACCGGGTCCGCTGCATCGCCGCCGCGATCGACGTGCCGTTCATCGCCGATGGCGACACCGGCTACGGCGGCCTGCTGAACGTGGATCGCACGGTGCGCGCCTATGCAGCGGCCGGGGCGGCCGGCATCCAGCTTGAGGACCAGGAAATCCCGAAGAAATGCGGCCACACGGAATACCGGCGGGTGGTGCCCCATGAAGAGGCGATCCGCCGGATCGAGGTCGCGGTGGCGGCGCGTCCGCACCCGGACTTCCTGATCGTCGCGCGCACCGATGCGCGGTATGCCGAAGGCCTGGACGAGGCGCTGCGTCGCGGCGAGGGCTTCCTGAACGCCGGTGCCGACGTGCTGTTCGTGGAAAGCCCGGAATCGCCCGAGGAACTGCGCCGGGTCGGCGAGACGTTCGGCGGGGCGGTGTTGCTGGCGAACATGGTCGAAGGCGGCCGCACGCCGTTCCTTTCGACCAGCGAACTGGAACGGCTGGGCTTCAAGATCGCGCTGTTCCCGGGCACCGGATTCCTGACCGCGGCCCACGCGCTGCGTGAGGGCTATGGCTATCTGCAACGCGCCGGCACCAGCACCGGCGGCCCGGCGCAGTGTGCGTTCTCGGACATGAACGCGATGATGGGTTTCCCGGATGTGCATCGTTTCGAGGCCAAATGGGGCGCGCCGGGGGCCGCGCAAATTGGCGGTGCGACGCGGCGTGCGGCCGGGTAGCGCGGATGCAGCCTTACCGCTGGTACCCGACGCATGGTCGGACCATCCGGAACATTCCGCTTAGCGAGAGAGTTTTCCAGAGCGTGGTTGAGAGGGCGATTCACGTCTGAGGCTCATGCAACCTCAGACGATCGGGCTCTAATCGACGCTGATGCTGCCAACCATCCCGTCCCAGTCGTGATCGGCGCAGGTCAGGTCGTAATGGCCCTTGGCGGGTGCGATCAGGAAGACGCGCGCGGACTTGCCGGACTGGACGACGATGTCGCCGCCACCGTTGGACAGCAGGCGCTTGTCCCTGATGGTGGCGGCCTTGAGGAACGCCGGCGCGGTGAATTCGTGCATGTCCTTGCCATGGTTTTCCAGGTCGAGCTGATAAGGCTTGCCATGCTGAAAGGTCAGGTGGTCGGGCTGAAAACGGTTATCCACCATGATGACCGTGACCACCTGCGCGTGATCCCACCGGCTGACCGCCTGGGCCGGAAGCGTTGAAGCCAAAACGGTCAGCAGGGCCAGCGTCACCGTCTTCATCATAGCGTCTCAGTCTTCATTATCTTGCCTATCGTTTTTCCAAGTCAGGGCGATCCGCGAAGCGCACTTGGGTTTCAGGCGGCGCCTGAAAGGGGTTGTGCAACGTCCTCCAGCGATTTGCCGGCGGCTTCGACACCCAGCGTCGTCTCGCAGACCGCGGCGGCGATCATCAGCGCCGCCGCGCCGCCATAGCCTGCCGCGACGGACCACTGGCTGCCGGAGGCGATGAGGAAACCAAACAGGAAGGGCGCGCTGACACCACCGATCAACGTGCCCAGCGCGTAGAACACCGCGATCGCCATGGCGCGGGTCTCCAACGGGAAGATTTCGCTGGCGGTAAGGTAGGCTGAGCTGGCGGCGGCGGAGGCGACGAAGAAGATCGCCATCCAGCAAAACGTCTGGGTCCAGGCGGTCAGGACGCCCATGCCGAACAGCACCGCGACGACGATCAGCATGACACCGGACAGGCCATAGGTGCCGGCGATCATTTTCTTCCGGCCGATGGTGTCGAACAGGTGACCGAGCAGAAGAGGGCCGAGGAAGTTTCCGGCGGCGAGCGGCAGGATGTAGACGCCGGTGCGCGCGCCCGGAACGTGGTAGAACGTGGCCAGCACCAGGCCGTAGGTGAAAAACACCGCGTTGAACAGGAAGGCCTGGGCCACCATCAGGGTCAGGGCGAGGAAGCTGCGGCCGCGGTTCTTCCCCAGCATCGCGCCGAAGATCAGGCCGAAGCCGAAGACCTTGCGGGGATGGATCTTCATCGTCTTGTCGGGCGGTGGCAGCCGGCCGCCGACCTTGTGCTCGATGTCCGCGGTTGTTGCGTTGGCTTCCTGCTCGCGGCCGTGGGTGATCTGCCAGCGAGGGCTTTCGGGCACATAGCGGCGCAGAAACAGGATGAAGCCGCCCAGCACGGCGCCGATGCCAAAGCCGAGGCGCCAGCCAAGGTCGATGCCGACCAGGCGACCGGAGAGCAACAGCAACGAGCCGGCCGCACCGACAGCGGCACCGGCCCAGTAGCTGCCGTTGACGATCAGGTCGATGCGTCCGCGGAGGCGGGCGGGGATCAGCTCATCGATCGCGGAGTTGATCGCCGCGTACTCACCGCCGATGCCCAGGCCGGTGATGCAGCGGAAGGCGGCGAAGCTCCAGAAATTCCAGGCAAACGCGCTGCACAGGACACCGATCAGATAGATCCCGAGCGTAACGTTAAAAATGAGTCTGCGACCGAAACGGTCGGTCAGCCAGCCGAACAGCAACGCACCCACCACCGATCCGGCGACATAGCTGGCGGCGACGCTGCCAATGTCCTGGTCGGTCAGGCCAAGGGTGTGGCTGTCTTTCAGGATCGGCCCGATCGATCCGACGATGGTGACCTCCAGACCGTCCAGCACCCAGGTTATGCCAAGGGCGACGACGACCAGCAGGTGAAACCGGCTCCAGGGCAGGCGGTCCATCCTGGCCGGAATGTCCGTCGTGATCTGCCGCCCGCTCATGCCGGTCGCCGCTCCTTCCCATCTGTCGTGAGACAGCGCGACGGAGCGGCGGGCGTTCCGTTCGCGCGCGGGAACGTGGTCGGATCAGGATATGGCGGCGACCGGCTGGCGGATGTAGGCAAGGTGCTCAGCGATACGCTCCGCCAGGAAACCGGCGTCCCGACCGACACCGACAAAGCGGCCGGAACCCCAGGTGTAAAGCCACGGAAGACCCAATACATAGACGCCCGGCCACGAAGTGACGCCCCGCTTGTGGCTGGGATAGCCGGTGCCGTCAAAGATCGGCAGATCAATCCACGACCAGTCAGCGCGGAAGCCGGTGCTCCAGACGATGCTGGTGATACCCTGGGCGACCGGGTCGAGTTCAGTGACCGCGGCCTGAGGACGCCAGGGGGCGGTATAGCGGTGCCCCCGCGGTGCCGCGATCTCGTTGCCATCGATGTATTTGTCGATCGTCGCGCAGATGTTGTTGTAGCTGCCATCCGCCGCATCGAGATTGGATTCCAAATCGCCGGCGAAACGCAACCGGCCGTCGGTGAAGTCGGTCAGCCGGCCATAGAGCCGCATGCCCTCGGCCGCGAACTTGCGCAGGTCGATGTCATGGCCGCCGTCGCGCCCAGTCAGATAATGGTTGGCTCTCCGGCGGATCTTTTCGCGCAGAGGGTGCTGATCAACCGGCAGATCATATTGCCCGAGCTCGGCCAGCCAGTCCACCGCGTCCCGGCCCCGATAGCCGCGTGGACAGCGTGGTGCGCCCCCAACGACCAGGTGGGTCTCGCGGCCGTCGAGATGCAGGTCCTCGGCGATCTGGCAACCGGACTGGCCGCTGCCGACGACCAGGACCTCACCGAGGGGAAGCTGACGACTGTTTCGATAAGTTGACGAGTGCAGCTGCTGGATCGAGGCGGGCAGGCGTTCGGCGAGGCGGGGAATGTTCGGCTGGTGATAGCCACCGACCGCCAGAACCACGGCGTCAGCCGTATACGAACCATCGCTGGTGTCGAGGTGGAAGCCTGCATCGGTTCGGGTCAGCCGCGTGACGCCGGTGTTTTCCTTCAGCGGTGCGTTGATGCGACGGGCATACGACTGGACATAAGCAACGATATCGTCGCGCACCATGAAGCCGTCAGGATCGTTGCCCGGATAATCATATCCCGGCAGTTTGCATTGCCAGTTCGGCGTCACGAGACAGAACGTATCCCACCGCTGGGTGCGCCATGAATGGCCGGTATGGTTCTTTTCGAACACGATGTGGTTGATGTTGCTGGCAGACAAATAATAGCTCATGGCCAGGCCAGCCTGGCTGCCGCCGACTACGGCGACCGTGACATGTTCGGTCATCGAGCTTGGTCCTCGAACGAGCTGAAAAATACCTCTGTATCGACAGCGTGTCGGGCGGCGGTCGCTTCGATGCGAGCAAGCTGGCCGAGCGCGAGGGCGCAGGGCGTGCCATATCTCGCCTGCACCCTTCCGCTCGCGGCACGCAAAGCCGCTCGACTTCGCGCGAGGAATTCCGGCATCGGATACAGTGTATCTGGAACGAAATGATCCCGCACGATGGTCGACGGGGAGTAGCAGGTCTCCGGCGTCCCGTCCGGCCAGCAGATGGAAAAATGTAGTTCAGGCACGGAGAAATTCCACGGGGGTCCGCCCCACAGCTGGGACGCATCCCAGCAACGGTTGATGGGTGAAGTCCCAGATTGTTTCGCTCTCGCGATCGAGTGTGACGCGTATGGCATGATCGGCGGTGACGACGCCGATGTCGGCGGCATCGATGCCGCGGGCGGTGAAGCGGCGGATGACGTCATCGATAGCGGTGGGCGAGACCGCGATTATAAAGCCGAAGCTGGGGAAGGTTCGCAGCCAGCGATCAAGCGATACCGCGTCCGGACGCGGGATGGCGGCGAGATCGATCGCCAGCCCGACCGACGAACACTCGGCCAGCATCATGGCGGTGCCGATGATGCCGCCCTGGCTGATATCCTTGGCGGCGATGGCCAGGCCGGTCTCGGCGATCCGCGGCAGGATTTGGATGTCCTGACGCAGCCGCGCCGCGGGTGCGGTGGTGGCGGCCTCCCAGTTCGGGAACGGGTCGCGATAGCGGCCGCGCAGATCGATGGCCGCGATCAAATGGTCGCCGGGGCGGGCATCGAAGGAGGTGAGCAGTCGTTTCGCCTTGCCCAGAATCGCGGCCGACAACTGTGATCGGTCGTTGCGCAAATTGGCGTGGCCGCCGACGATCGGGACGCTGAACGCGTCGGCGGCGGCGCGCAGACCTTGCAGGATCGGCTCGGCGGCGGCATCGCCGGCGGACCAGATGGCGTCCACCAGGGCGATCGGGCGGCCGCCCATCGCCGCGATGTCGGAGACGTTGACCATCACGCCGCACCACCCGGCGAACCAGGGGTCGGCGGCGACAAATTCATTGATGAAGCCTTCGATGGCGAACAGCAGATAGCCGTCGCCATCCGGGATCGCCGCGCAATCATCGCCTAGCGCGATCGTATCGGCGCCGGACAGACCGAGCCGATGAGCGACGCCGGCGATGTCGGCCTTGGCGGCAATATCGCGGCTGGAGCGCAGGCTTTCGACAAGCTGCTGAAACATCAGGCCGCCTGTTTGAGGTGTGACAGGAAGCCGGTTTCTGGTGTCTCCAACGGTGGATAATGCGCCAGATCGGCTTGCATGAAGTGGTGCGGATGGCCGTGCAGGATGACCTCGTCCAGCGTTTCCCAATGCAAGGCGTGGAACAAAGAGGCGTTCTGACTCTGCACATGAGCGAGAAAGCGTTCGCAGCCACGGGCGTGAGCGGATCCCACCGCGAGGCGGATCAACGAGGTGCCGATCGCGCCCACCTTGCGATAGGGTCGTGCCACCGCGAGGCGGGAGCCCCACCAAAGCCCCGGTTCCTGCTGGTGGATGCGGACGGTGCCGACCACGTCGTCATGGGTGATCGCGAGGGACGAGAGGGCTACCAGAGGTATGGCGATCTGGTCGATCGCGTCCCTGTCACCGTTCGGGAAGAGACCTTGTTCCTCGCAGAACACCTGATGGCGCAGCACGGCGGCGCGAGCCCGTTCCCACGGCAGGGTAGCGAACTTGACGCGAAACTCACAGGCGAGGAATGGACGGAACGGTCCGATGATCATGCGGCTGCCCGGCGCTCATAGGTGGACAATGCCGAGCAGGCGCCGCATTTGCCGCAGCCGGCCTTGATGTCGCGGGCGAGCAGGTTTTGCGCGCGCAGCATGTCCGACAGCGGGCGCAGAATGGAGTCCATGAAGGCTGCGGTTGGGGCCGGGTGGCCTTCCAGCGGCGTGCCAGAGATCGGCACGAAAGGAACCACAAACGGGTAGACGCCGAGGCCGATCAACCGTTCGCTGATTTCCAGAATGGCTTCCGCCGTATCACCGAGGCCGGCGAGGATGTAGCTGGAGACTTGGCCTTTGCCAAACACCGGTACGGCAGCGGCGAAGGCGTCGAAGTAGCGCGACAGCGGGACGCTGGCCTTGCCGGGCATGATACGGGTCCGCACCGCGGGCGTGACAGCCTCCAGGTGCATGCCAAGTGTGTCTATACCGGCGTGGTGCATCCGAGCAAACCAGGCGTTGTCGTGGGGGGGTTCGCATTGGGCCTGGATGGGAAGGTTGACGACGGCTTTGATCGCCTGGGCGCTTTCGGTCAGGATGGCGGCGCCGCGATCATCGCCGGACGGGGTTCCGGTGGTCATCACCATGTGCTTGACGCCATCGAGTTCGACCGCGGCCTTGGCGACGGCGGCAAGCTGGGCCGGGGTCTTGCGCTCTATGGTCCGGCCCGCCGCGAGGGACTGACCGATGGCGCAGAACCGGCAGGTTTTCGTACGGCTTTGGTAGCGGATACAGGTTTGCAGGACGGTTGTCGCCAGCACGTCGCGGCCATGCAGGACGGCGATCTTGGCGTAGGGAACGCCATCCTCGGTGCTCAGGTCGTAGAAGCGTGGTCGCCGCGGGAAGCTGATCGTGCCCAGGACGGTGCCATCGCGCAGGATGCGGCTGTTGCCTGTGGCATCCGGGGCGTCGGCGACGTAGGGGCTTTCAAACGCCGACGCTGTGTGGACAGGAACCATGACGGTGACGCCGTCGATGGTGATGGCCTTATGGTCGGACGGACCGGCGCCGCCGCGGCGGCTTTGAACGCCCGCCTTCGGGTCAACCAGCCGCACGCCGTGGGATTGCAGCTCGTTGATCAGGTGTTCCGTTCGCGGCGTCTTGGTCGGCGCGAGGGCCGGTGTGGGCTGGGAGTTCATCCTGAACGCTTCCAAAAGAGCCTGTTCGCATGACAGGGATTGTCGGCATGGCGGAGGTCGTTTGCATGGCGGGCGCGGGTCGATCGTCAAGCAGGAGTCGCAACAATTCGGGGCGGGCATAGTGGCCGACGCTATCCATCATCCGCTTGCGCTTGGTGATCAGCGCCATGTCGAGGTCGGCGATCAGCAAGCCCTCACCGTGCGTCAAAGGCGGAATGACATGGCTGCCTTCCGGTGAAATGATGGCGGTGAAGCTACCCCCGGTCAGCGCCTTGTGCAGTTTGGCATCCGGCACAATGGCGGTCTTTTGCGCTTCGGTCAGCCAGCCGGTGGAATTGACGACGAAGCAGCCGCTTTCCAGCGCGTGGTGGCGGATCGTCACCTCGATCTGTTCGGCGAAAATCGGCCCGACCAGGGAGCCGGGAAACTGCGCGGCGTGGATTTCCTCGTGTTGCGCCATCAAGGCATAGCGGGCGAGGGGATTGTAGTGTTCCCAGCACGCCAGCGCGCCGACGCGCCCGACGGCGGTGTCGACAACCTTCAGGCCGGAGCCGTCGCCCTGGCCCCAGATCATCCGCTCATGGAAGCTCGGCGTGATCTTGCGGCGCATCAGTCTCAAGGTGCCGTCGGCGTCGAATACGAGTTGCGCGTTGTAGAGTGAGCCATGGTCCCGTTCGTTCACGCCAAGGACGACAACCATATTGTAGCGTGCCGCGGCGGCGCTGACCGCGTCGGTGACGGGGCCGGGGACGCGCACGGCCTGTTCGTAGAGGCGAACGTGGTCCCTGCCCGTCGATACCGGCGGATAGACAAACGAAAAATATGGATACCAGGGGACGAAGGTTTCCGGAAACACGATCAGGTTGACGCCCTTGCCGGCGGCCTCGGCGATCGCGTTCAAGACTTTCGTGGCAGTACCACCCGGCGTCGCCAAATCAGGCGACAGTTGGGCGGCGGCGGCTCGGATGGTTTCGGTCATCGCGATTGTCCCGCGTGGCAGGTCATGGCGTCGCGGCGCTACCCGCGCGTCGCGAGCGGGCTTGAGGTGACCATCCGTGGCACCGCTGCGCGCGGCGCCGTAAGATGTGGATGCTCAGCCGCCGGCCGCGCGGCGACGGCGGGCCGAAATCGCATCGCTGGGGCTGACCCCGGGTTGGTCACAGCGTCCAGGTGTCCAGGATGACCGCGTTGGCCTTCTTGTGGATCAGCATCAGGTCGAGCACGTCGAGCGGGTTGATGGGACGGATGCCCTCGATCAGCGACGGCTCGCCGTGTCCGTAAAGCGCCTGCAGCGAGAAGCGACAGGCATAGACCTTGCCACCCTCATCCATGAAGCGCTTGAGCTGGTTGTTGAAGTTCTGCGCACCAGGAAACGCCTCGTCACCGATCTTCGGAAACCCGCGTTGCACGCCCAAGGTGATGCCCGGGCCGTACAGCAGGATGGAGGTCTCAAAGCCCTTGCGTGCCAGGCGAACCGCCTGCAGGAGGTTGACCAGGCCGATCGAGCCTTCGAACGCGACCGTGTGGAAGGTGACGAGCGCCTTTTGCCCCGGTTCGGCCTTGACGTCTTCGAACACCTTCTCCTCGTAGTCGACGAAGAAGTCGCCGGTTTTATGAGCCGGTGCGGTGACGGTTGCCATGATGATCCTCCGTAGGCTGGCTAGGGGTGGTGGTAGCAGTGGGGGAGCAAACCGCGTGCCAGATTGACTGCAATCGGAGGAGTCGGCTTTCCCGTCATTAATACGGTCAAATACGCGGTCAATTGCGCCCAGATCGCCTACAATGTAGTCACACACTTTGTGCACACGCGTTTTTTTCAGGCAAAACCCTTTTGTGTTGCAGTCAGATTTCGTCGATAGGGCACCGTCAATCTGCGAGTTGTTCCCGTTGCTTTCTTTCGCATCGTTCGCCGAAGCCGACTGGCAGAAACCCATGCAACAATATACAGTCAATTTGCGCGTCTCGCGCTGTGGAAAGGTCGCTGATGGCTGAATGGATCCCCGACCTGTCGCGGCGTGGCAGCCCGCGCTATCTGGCGATCGCCGACGCCATCGCCGCTGATATCGAGTCCGGCCGGCTGTCGCCGGCCGACCGGTTGCCGCCGCAACGGATCCTGGCAGCGGTTCTGGGCATCGATTTCACCACGGTCGCCCGTGGCTATGTCGAGGCGAAGCGGCGGGGACTGATCGAATCGCGTGTCGGGCAGGGCACCTTCGTCAGCAAGACGAGCCGGCGCCGTCATCCGGCCATGATCCGGCACCCGGAGATCGTCGATCTGTCGATGAACCTGCCCCCCGAACCCGACGATCCGGAGCTGCTCGACCGAATGCAGGACGGCTGGGACGCGATCAGCCGCGATCTGGTGCTGCTGATGCGTTATCAGGGGTTTGGCGGCGTGTCGGCCGACAAGGAGGCGGCGTCCGTGTGGCTCAGCCGCCGGGGCCTGGTGCCGCAGCAGGACCGGGTGTTCATCGTGCCGGGGGCGCATCCCGCGTTGCTGGGTATCCTAGGGTTGCTGGCCCACCCGGGCGAGGTCGTCCTGGCCGAGGCGATCACCTATCCCGGGGTGCGATCCATCGCCGGGCAACTCGGCCTTGATCTGATCGGGTTGCCGATGGATGACGAGGGGGTGGACGCTGACGCCTTCGCCGACGCCTGTGTTCGGCGTGCCCCCAAGGCGCTGTATTTGAACCCGACGCTGCTGAACCCGACGACGCACACGATCAGCGAGGGCCGCCGGCAGGCCCTCGCCGCGATCGCCCGGCGCTTCGGCGTGCCGATTCTCGAGGATGATCCGTATGGGCTGCTGCCGGCGCATGCGCCTTCCGCGTTCGCGGCGCTGGCGCCGGAGCTGACGTGGTATGTCGCCGGGCTGGCCAAGTGCCTGGGGGCCGGGTTGCGGGTGGCTTATGTGATCGTGCCGGACAACCGTTCGGGCTGGAGTTTCGCGACATCGCTGCGGGCGGCGACCGTGATGGCCTCGCCGGTGACGGTGGCGCTGGCCACGCGCTGGATCAATGACGGGACCGGGGATGCCCTGCTTGGCGCCGTCCGGCACGAGTCAACCGCGCGCCAGATGCTCGCTCGATCGCTGCTGCGCGGGCTGACATTCCGCGCCGATCCGGCCGGCTTTCACCTGTGGCTTTCGCTGCCGGCGCCGTGGACCCGATCGGCCTTCGCCGGCCATATGCGAACCACCGGCATCGGGATCGTGGCGAGCGATGCGTTCACCATGGGTGATGCCCCGACCGAAGCCGTGCGGGTGTGCCTCGGCGGTCCATCCAGCCGAACGCAGCTGCGCGGGGCGCTCGAGTTCATGGCCCATGCCCTGGCGGAAACGCCGTCGATGGCGTCAAGTTTCCTCTGACGGCCGCGGCGGGCGGCGGAACGGCCGCCGGGTCAGTCCGCGGCCATTTCCGCCGTGGCTGGCGCGCGGACGCCGAACGCCGGCATCACTTCCACAGCGAAGCGCTCGACCTGCTCCAGCCATACCGCCAACGGCGTGCCGAGGGGGAGGGTGACGGTGACTCGAGACAGGCCGGGGTAGGCAGCCTCGATCTTCTTCAATTGCGCGATGATGTCGGCGGCGGTGCCGGTCAGGAAGCCGCCGGCCTTCACCGCGTCCTCGATCCGCGGCAGCCTGGTGTTCACCGCCAGCCTTGGATCGCGCATCGCCGCGATCTGCTCGTCGGTCAGCGCCTTGACCAGGCGCAGCTCGCCGAACATTTTCATGTTCTCTTCGTAATATTTTCCCGCCTCGCGGATGCCGGCCTCGACGCTGTCGGCGATAAAGAACTGGAACCCGATGGCAAGGCGCTCGCCGAGTTCCACGTGCTTGCCGATGCGCGCGTGGGCAGCCTGGAAGTCGAGCATGACCTTGTGGACGATGCCACCCTCGGCCGAACCGCCGCCGATAACCCCCTGGATGCCATGCTTGGCCATGAAGTCGAGGGCACGCGCCGATCCGCCCTGGATCGGTTGCCAGCATTCCACCGGCAGGCGCGCCGGGCGCGGCACCAGGGTCAGATCCTTCAAGGTGTAGCCGCGATACGGGATCTCGGGCGGCAGGGTGTAGTGCTTGCCCTGGTGCGAGAACGTTTCGTTGTTGAAGGCCTTGAAGATGATGTCGACCTGTTCCTCGAACAGGTCGCGATTGGCTTGCTGGTCCAGCAGCGGCGCGCCGAAGGTTTCGACCTCGCGGGTGTGGTAGCCGCGACCGACGCCGAACACCACGCGGCCGTGCGACAGGATGTCGGCCATGGCGTAGTCCTCGGCGAGGCGCAGCGGGTGCCACATCGGGGTAATGTTGAAGCCGCAGCCCAGCTTGATGGTCTTGGTGAGGTGGCTCAGGTGCAGGGCCATCAGCACCACGTTGGGGATGCACTCGGTGCCCTCGGGCTGGAAGTGGTGTTCCGCCATCCAGAACGTGCCGTAGCCGAGCCGATCGAGGGTCTGGGCGGTTTTTTCCGCCTTGTGCAGCGCGGTGGCCAACATCTCGTTCGGGTAACGGCGATGGTTGACCGGGATGCCGGCGTAGCCGACGTCTTCCAGATCGATGTGGCCGGCGTAGGTGCTGTCGAATTGCCTGATCATCGGGAGCCCTTGGTTCGCGTTTCCGCGCTGGAGCGTAGACCCGATGCCGCGGTTAACCAACCGCGGCGCCACGGGGCATACGTTCAGTGCTTGAACGGCGAATCCGGTTCGAGCATCGCGGCCTGCTTTTTCGCCAACGGATAGTGTGCACTGACATAGGCGCCGCGCTCGCCGAGGTCGGTGATGTGCAGCCGGTCCGGATGATGGCGGAACCAGAAAGGTTTGGTCGTCGTCGGATGATAGTGCGTCACGCACGACAGCCGGCTGGTGCCGTCGGGCAGGGTGCGTGGGTGGCTGCGATGCACCAGGTCGGCGGTCCAGAAGAAGACGTCGCCCTGCTTCGCCAGAAAGCGCTGGTAGTGCATGGATGAGCGCCGGCACGCGGCATCCAGTTCGGCGACATACAGATCCTGGTCGTCGGCCTCGAAATTCATCCGCTTCGTGCCATCCTGGAAAAGGTAGTGCGGCAATCTGTGGCTTTTGTCGTAGAAGGCGAGTTCGCCGCTGCCCTCGGTGACATCCTCCAGCGCGATCCAGGTCGCGACCATGAGCATCGGATCCTCGACGGCGACCACCGAGGTATCCTGATGCACCCGGTGACCGTTGCTGCGCTGGAACAGCAGCTGCTGGCAGGCGATCGGCTTGGTGTCGAACACCAGTGAAAGGAAACGCGAGATGCGCGGGTGCAGGCAAACCTCCCGCGCCGAGGCCAGGTTGACGTACAGATCAAACAGGCTCTCGAACCAGTCCGGCGTGCTGCCGGATATCTTCAATCCGGATTTGCTTTCACGATGGTTGGTGGTCAGGAACTTGCCGGGATGCTGATGATGGCCGCGGATATCGGCGGCGAAACGATCAATCAGCGCCGGGGCGATCGCGCCGGGCCAGGTGAGCCAGCCGTGCTCGATGAAATGGGTCAGGTCGTCGCGTTCGTGCGGGGTGATCTCTTGCGCCTCGAACAGGCCGGCGACGCGCTGCATCGCGTAGGGTGTGTCGGTCCACAGCGTCTTCATGTTCAGCCCGTTGCCAGGTTCCGCCCACATGACCGCCTCATATGTTGTGTCGAGTGGTGGATAAATGCGTTGGCGTGATTTTTCAAGCACGGCGAGAAGCCAGTCGGAATTGAAATGCCGTTCTGCTACGCGGCGAGTTCGCTTGACGGCACCGGTAGCTCGCCGCCGCGCAAGATGCCGACGCCGGCCAGCGCCGCCGGCTTGTTCCGCTTCCGACGTGATCGTTCCGAATCAGCTCGCGCCGTGGCTGCATCGCTATGGCAGGCAGATCGCTTAGGCGCGCCGCCGGGTTTTCCGTGGTGCATCAACCACCGGCAGCAGGGGTGCCAGGAAGCGGCCGGTGTAGCTTTGTGGACTGGCAACAATATCCTCCGGCGTTCCCTCGGCCACGATCCGGCCGCCGCCGTCACCGCCTTCCGGACCCAGATCCAGGATCCAGTCGGCGGTCTTGATCACCTCCAGATTGTGCTCGATCACCACAACCGTGTTGCCTTGGTCAACCAGGGCATGCAGCACCTCCAGCAATTTGCGGACGTCCTCGAAATGCAGGCCGGTGGTGGGTTCGTCCAGAATGTACAACGTCCGGCCGGTGGCACGCCGCGCCAGTTCCTTCGACAGCTTGATGCGCTGGGCTTCGCCGCCCGACAGCGTGGTAGCCTGCTGACCCAGCGCGATATAGCCGAGGCCCACCTGCTGCAGGATCTTCAGCCGATCGTGGATGCGCATCTGGGCGCTGAAATAGGGCACCGCCTCATCCACCGTCATCGCCAGGACCTCGGCGATGGATTTATCGCGGAATTTGATTTCCAGTGTTTCGCGATTGTAGCGTTTGCCCTTGCAGGTGTCGCAGGTGACATAGACGTCGGGCAGGAAGTGCATCTCGATCTTCAGCAGACCGTCACCCTGGCAGGCCTCGCAGCGGCCACCTTTGACGTTGAAGCTGAACCGGCCCGCCTTGTAGCCGCGCGCCCGCGCTTCCGGCAGTTCGGCGAACCAGTCGCGGATCGGGGCGAACAGGTCGGTGTAGGTGGCGGGATTGGATCGCGGCGTGCGGCCGATCGGCGATTGGTCGATGTCGATGATCTTGTCGAGTTGGTCCAGACCCTCGATCCGGTCATGCGCCGAGGGCACCAGGCCGGCCCCCATCAGGCGGCGGGCCGCGGCCTTGTAGAGCGTATCGACCACCAGGGTGGATTTGCCGCCGCCCGACACGCCGGTGACGCAGGTGAAGGTTCCCAGCGGAAAGTTGGCGGCGAAATTCTTCAGGTTGTTGCCGCGGGCCCCGACGACGCGGATCACCCGGTCTTTCTGCGTCGGCCGGCGCATCGGTGGCACCGGTATCTGGCGGCGGCCGGACAAATAGTCCCCGGTCAGCGATTTCGGGTTGGCGGCGACTTCGGCCGGCGTGCCCTTGGCGATCACCCAGCCGCCGTTGATGCCGGCAGCGGGTCCCATGTCGATCAGGTGGTCGGCCGCTCGGATCGCGTCCTCGTCATGTTCAACCACCAGCACGGTGTTGCCCAGGTCGCGCAGCCGGCGCAGCGTGCCCAACAGGCGCTCGTTGTCGCGCTGGTGCAGGCCGATGGACGGCTCGTCCAGCACATACAGCACCCCGGTCAGGCCGGACCCGATCTGGCTGGCCAGGCGGATGCGCTGGGATTCACCGCCGGACAAGCTGGCGGAGCCGCGGGCCAGGGTGAGATAATCCAGCCCAACATCGACCAGAAAGCGCAGCCGGTCGCCGATTTCGCGCAGGATGCGGGCGGCGATCTCCTGACGCTGCGGGGTCAGTTGCGGCAGCACGGCGCCGAACCAGTCGAGCGCCGCGCGGATCGACAGGTCCGAGGCCGCCGCGATGGTGTTGCCGGCGACGCGAACCGACAGGGCCTCGGGCTTCAGGCGGGCGCCGTTGCAGACCGCGCAGGGCTTTTCGGCCTGATAGCGGGACATCTCCTCCCGCACCCAGACGCTGTCGGTCTCCTGCCAGCGCCGCTGCAGGTTCTTCAGCACACCCTCGAACGGCTTTGTCACCGTGTAGCTGCGAACGCCGTCCTTGTAGGTGAAGGCGATCGGATCGTCGCCGGAACCATGCAGGATCGCAGTGCGCACGTCGTCCGGCAGGTCGCGCCAGGGGGTCTTCGTGGTCTGCCTGTAGTGCCGTGCGAGGCTTTGCAGCGTCTGGTCGTAATACGGCGACTGTGCTCCGGTCCATGGTGCGACCGCGCCATCGGCCAGAGCGGCGCCATCGTCGGGCACGACAAGGTCCGGATCGAAGAAGCTTTCGACGCCCAACCCGTCACAGGCCGGGCAGGCGCCATGCGGCGAGTTGAAGCTGAACAGCCGCGGCTCGATCTCCTCGATGGTGAAGCCGCTAACCGGGCAGGCGAAACGCGAGGAGAACACGGTGCGCTCGTTATTGTCGGCGTTCTCGGCATAGACGATGCCGTCCGACATGCCGAGCGCGGTTTCGAAACTGTCCGCCAGGCGCGGAGCGATGCCGTCACGCACCACGAGGCGATCCACCACGGCCTCGATCTCGTGCTTGATCTTGCGGTTGAGCGCCGGCACCTCGGCGATCTCATACAGCGTGCCGTCCACCTTGACCCGGGTGAAGCCGCGGCGCTGCAATTCCGCGAGTTCCTTGCGGTACTCGCCCTTACGGTCGCGCACCACCGGGGCGAGCAGCAGCAGGCGCGTCCCCTCCGGCATCGCCATGACCCGGTCGACCATCTGCGAAACGGTCTGCGCCTCGATCGGCAGGCCGGTGGCCGGCGAATAAGGAACGCCGACCCGCGCCCACAGCAGGCGCATGTAGTCGTAGATCTCGGTCACCGTGCCGACGGTGGAGCGAGGGTTCTTCGAGGTGGTCTTCTGCTCGATGGAGATCGCCGGCGACAGGCCGTCGATGCTGTCGACGTCGGGCTTGCCCATCAGCTCCAGGAACTGCCGAGCATAGGCGGACAGCGATTCGACGTAGCGCCGCTGACCCTCGGCATAGATCGTGTCGAAGGCCAGGGAGGATTTGCCGGATCCGGACAAACCGGTGATGACCGTGAGTGAATCCCGGGGAATGACGACATCGACGTTCTTAAGATTGTGTTCGCGCGCGCCGCGCACGGTGATGGAGCCGGGCATAAATCCAGATGTCCCCGAGGATGAGTCGTTGGATAAGTCGGCGGCGATCGATTATGTTCTTCAGACGTTCCCAACAGGCCTACGGTATGCCATGGGTCGGGCGTCGGTGGAAAGCATCTCGTGCATGTGGGCTCGGTTCAGCGGTTGGGCTAGGTCCAAAGGTGCGCATTGGCGTCCGGGCTGCTGGCGCGGACAGGAAGACCGCCCGCCGTGGCCGGGCGCGGGTGGCATGAGCGGCTGGTAATGACCGGTCGTGTCCCCGGTCTGGATGGCGGCCGGTGGCAAGACCGGTGCCAGCCGCTGCGGTCAAAGCGATCCCGCGGTGGTACGGTGGTTCGGTATCTGTCCCGGATCGTTCACTGAAAGCCATTATCCACAGCAAGCGAATGCGACCGCCGCGGACGCGGACCATGCCTGTCGGTGACGGGCTGCCACCCTTCGGCTCGCCGCATCCGAAGGCCTATTCATGCAAGATTACATGACTGACGATACGAAATCTCCCTTGATCAGTGGCTATTCGTTACTAAGTCAGATTGTGAAATGAGATTCTGCAAAATGAAGGGAGAGTCTCTGTCGTGGTGATTCTGTCGAAGCTTTTCCGTGTCCTTTCTAAAGATTGATGCATGATCATACCAAAGTTTGTCACACCCGGAGAAATTTCTGACATCGCATAAGTTCGCTGTCCAGATCGATGTTGCTTTTTCCCGGTTATCAGTGGAGACAGTGGTTGGTCGGCACTAAACCGCCGACAGACCGCGTGCCTTTTAGATTGTTGGTGAAAGCAAAGGGAAAGCACCACCATGGGAACTAGACGTCACTTGATGACCAGGGCCGGATGGAGTGCCGCCGCGCTCGGCGCAGCGGCATCGTTCGGTATCGGCAACGCTAAACGCGCTAACGCCGATTTGCTGGGGAACCTGGGCTTTCAACCGAATACCCCGCCTACCCCGCCGGGTTCCGCCAATTCGGATTACAACATCCTGAATTTCGCCTTGAATCTCGAATATCTGGAAGCGGAATTCTATCTGCGCGCAGTCACGGGCACGGGCCTGCCAGCAGCCGATACGGCCGGTGTCGGCGCAACAGGTACCGTCACAGGCGGCTCCGCGGTGCCATTCGTAACACCGGCGATCGCGCAATATGCCGACGAGATCGCGGCCGACGAGGCGGCCCATGTCCGGTTCCTGCGCGCCGCCTTGGGCGGCTCCGCGGTTGCGGAACCGACCATCGATCTGTTCAAAAGCTTTACCACGGCTGCGGTCGCGGCCGGTGTCGTTCCCCCGGGCGGGACGTTCAACCCGTTCGCGGACGAGACAAGCTTTCTGCTTGGCGCCTATATCTTTGAAGATGTCGGCGTGACCGCCTATCACGGCGCTGCGCCGCTCATTCAAAGCAAGGCATACCTTGATGCGGCCGCCGGCATCCTGGCGACTGAAGCCTATCATGCCGCCACCGTGCGTACGCTGTTGCTGCAACGGGGACAGGCACCTGCCACGGCGTTAATTTCCGCCTTGCGGGCATCGGCATCAGGCGCGGCTGACGACCAGGGCGTCACCCTGGGCGGCGTCGCCAACATCTCCTTGGGGGACGGCAACGCGATCGCCTACAGTCGCACGACCGCCCAAGTCCTGAACATTGTCTACTTGGGCGGTGCCAGTGGCGGCTATGGATTCTTCCCGAAAGGACTGAACGGCGCCATCTCCTAGAACAACAGCAGCCAGACTGGCAGCAGTCCGGCTGCTACCTTTGGCTGCCAGGACCAAGAGCTAAGCGTGCTGACCGTTCATGGTCAGCACGAAAGCGCCTGAGCGCCGGTCAGCCCGCTGGGCGCCGCCCCTGCATCAGCAAGCGCCCCCGGCGATCGACCGGCCCGCGCGTCCGGCTGATCCGCCGATCGTCGATCCACCCCTCGCGGTTGCGACCCGGAGCAACGGCGGTTTCGATCCCACAGAGCTAGCCCATCCAATTTCATTCAAATCCAAAAACGAAAACTGTTCTGGCCACCCTGCCGGCAGGGTGGGGTGACAGGGCCAAGGCTACAGCGTAGCCAATGCGGCTTGATCTCGCGACAATCGATGGCTCGGATCAGCTGGAACCCGCACGTCAGGATCAAACCATGCAGAACGATCGCGTCATCGTCTCCGGCGCCATGGTGCTCGCCGCCGGCGCGACCGCCGCCAGGCATGCTGATCTTGTGCTGGACGGCGACTGCATCGAGGCGATCGTGGCGCCGGGTGAGGCAGCGGCGCCGCGGCGCATCGACGCCACCGGCCGGCTGGTCATTCCGGGTCTGGTGAACGCCCATACCCACGGCCACGGCGGCCTGGGGAAAGGCCTCGGGGACCGCTGGTCGCTGGAGCTGCTGCTGAACGCCGGGCCATGGACCGGCGGCGCGCGCAGCGCGGACGATCGCTATCTGTCGACGCTGCTGACCGCGGTGGAGATGCTGCGCAAAGGCTGTACCGCCTGCTACGACCTGTCGGCGATGCTGCCGGTACCGAGCGTCGAGGGGCTGCACGATGCGGCGCGGGCTTACAGCGACGTCGGCATGCGCGCGGTGATTTCGCCGATGATCGCCGACCGCAGCTTCTATCAGGCGATACCCGGGTTGCTGGACGCGTTCCCGCCGGCGTTGCGGCCGGTGGCCGAGGCGATGCGCACCGCCTCGGCCGAGGCGATCCTGGCGCCGATCCGGCAGGCAGCGTCAGGCTGGCCGTTTCCGCCCGACCAGATCCGCCTGGGCATCGCGCCCACCATCCCGCTGCATTGTTCGGACGATTTCCTGCGCGGCTGTTGTGATCTTGCCGCCACGTTCGGCCTGCCGCTGCAGACCCACCTGGCCGAGTCGGCGGTGCAACGGGCTGGCGCCTTGCAGCGATATGGCACGACATTGACGGCGCATCTGGCGCGGATCGGTGCGCTGGGGCCGCGCTTCAGCGGCGCCCATGCCATCTGGATCGATGATGCGGAGATGGAGCTGATCGCCCGACATGGCGGGTCGCTGGCGCACAATCCGGGATCGAACCTGCGGCTGGGCAACGGCATCGCCGATATGCGCCGCGCGATCGCCGCGGGTGTGACGGTCGGCGTCGGCACCGACGGATCATCGTCCTCGGACAACCAGAACATGTTCGAGGCGATGCGGTTGTCGGCGTATGTCTCCCGCGTGTTCGACCGACCGCCGGAGGCGTGGATCGGGTCGGCGGAGGCGCTGCGGCTGGCGACCGAGGGCAGCGCCGCGGTGCTGGGCATGGGTGACCTGATCGGCCGGATCGCGCCGGGGTTCAAGGCCGATCTGGTGTTCCTCGATCTGGACCATGTCAACCTGGTGCCGCTGAACAACGCGGTCAATCAACTGGTTAACACCGAGGACGGCGGCGCGGTGCGAGACGTGATGATTGGCGGCCGGTTCGTGCTGCGCGACGGCAGGCTGCCCGGCCTGGACTGGCCGTCGGTGGCGATGCGGGCCCGGGATGCGGCGGCGCGGCTGGCCGAGGCGAATGCCGCGACACGCGACGCGGCGGAGCGTCTGGCGCCGGTGGTGAGCCATTTTTGCGTCGGTCTCGGCCGCTGCGCCCATGATCTGCCGCGCACGCTGTCGGCGGTCGCTGTGTAGACGGAATTCTGTCCGGGGGCGGCCGCGGGGGGCTGTAAGGACTATCTTAACCAACTGGCCGCTAACTGAGGTTTCGGCTAGAGTGCTGCTGTTGGAAAGGAATTGGGTCGATGGCAGGTTCGGTGAACAAGGTGATTCTGGTGGGGAACCTGGGGAAAGACCCGGAAGTGCGCTCCATGCAGGACGGCAACAAGATCGTCAACCTGACCCTGGCGACCAGCGAGACCTGGAACGACCGCGCGTCCGGCGAGCGGAAGGAAAAGACCGAATGGCACCGGGTGGTGATCTTCAATGACCGCACCGCCGACGTGGCGGAGCGGTTCCTGAAGAAGGGGGCCAAGATCTATGTCGAAGGCTCCTTGCAGACGCGGAAGTGGACCGATCAGCAGGGGCAGGAACGCTACTCCACCGAGGTGGTGATCGGGCGGTTCAACGGGCAACTCACGATGCTGGACGGCCGCTCTGGGGGTGGTGACAGCGGCGGCTACGCCGGTGGGTCGGAGGCAGGTTCCGGCGGCGGTGGCGGATATGCTCCGCGTGAGCGCCCCCCCGCGGTAGCGCGGCCGGCCGCTGGAGGGGCCCGGGGCGGGGCCGGCGGTCCGTCCTGGGATGCGCCGAAGGGTGGGGATCTGGACGACGAGATCCCGTTCTAGTGCCCGGCCCCCGAAGTTCGTCGCATGTGCGACAGACGCAGGGGACAGGCAGGCCACTGAAAACAAGGAGATCGGTCGGTCGTCAGTTGAGCGTTGGCCGATCTCACCTCACGTGAAGTAGCCGTCGGCTTCGCGGAGCAGCGCGTTGGTGCGACAATCCGTCGTTCAACGAACAGGAAACGTCAATGCCGCTGACCGGGGTGAAAGTCGTAGATCTGACGCGCGTTCTATCCGGCCCATTCTGCACCGCCCTGCTGGGCGACATGGGCGCCGACGTCATCAAGATAGAGGCGCCCGAGGGCGACTCGGTGCGCGGCCAGGGCGCGATCAAGGACGGGCTTTCCTGGTATTTCGCCCAGTTCAACCGCAACAAGCGCTCGCTGCGGCTGGACCTGCGCAAGCCGGAGGCAAAGCCGATCCTGGCGCGCCTGATCGAGAGATCGGACGTGCTGGTGGAGAACTTTCGGCCCGGCGTGCTGGCGCGCCTGGGCTTCGACGATGACCGGCTGCGCGCGCTGCGGCCCAGCCTGGTGACCTGCTCGATCAACGGCTTCGGCAGCACCGGGCCATACCGCGACCGTCCGGCGTTCGACTTCATCGCCCAGGCGATGAGCGGCTTCATGAGCGTCAACGGCGGTCCGGACGATCCGCCCCTGCGCTCGGGACTGCCGATCAGCGATCTGGTGGCGGGCCTGTACGCGGCGCTGAGTATCGCCGCCGCGGTGCCCCATGCGCGGACCACCGGACGAGGACAGCGGGCGGAGGTCAGCCTGACCAACGGGCTGGTCAGCCTGTTGAGCTACATCGCGACCACCTACTTCGCCACCGGGACGGCGCCGGCGCGCAGCGGCAACGATCATCCGATCGCCGCACCCTATGGGCTGTTCCCGACCCGCGACGGACAGATCGCGCTGGCGCCGGCGGACGATGCGTTCTTCCGACGACTGGCCGACGCACTGCAGGAGCCGGGGTTGAAAACCGACAAGCTGTATGCGACGCAGGCGGCCAGGGTCGCCAATCGGATGCGGATCAACGCCATCGTTGGTGGCAGGCTGGCCGCCGGCACGACCGCCTACTGGGTCGAGGTGCTGAACCAGGCGGGCGTTCCCTGCGGTCCGGTGAACAGCATAGCCCAGGTGTTCGCGGACCCGCAGATACAAGCCCAGGAGATGGTGATCGATGTCGACCACCCCGGCCACGGCGCCGTCCGGATGCTCGGTTTTCCGATCAAGCTGTCGGCGACGCCCTGCCGGCTGCGGCGTTCCGCACCTGCCTTGGGCGAACATTCCGACGAGATCCTGAGCGAAATCGGATTTGCCGCGTCGGATCGGCAGGCCTGGCGGCAGGCCGGGGTGATCTGATGCGGCGGCGTGTGTTTCTTCTGGGTGGCGGAGTGGCCGCGATCGGCCTGTGGACGCTGCTCGCCGTTGGCGCGCGCCAGCAGGCCGCCGCGCAAGCCGCGGACTGGATCGGCGCCGAGGCCGACGGCATGCACTATGAAATACTGTTACCAGAACGTTACGCTTCGACTGAACGTTATCCGGTGGTGCTGTATTTGCACCAGCTGGACATGGGAGACTACCGGGAGGCTTTGCTGAAGCAGGTCAACGGCTGGTTCAACACCGGCGCCTTCCGATCCCGGCACGCGTGCATCGTGATCGTGCCGATGCTGGATCAAACCAACGACCCGCATGGCCGGCTGATCAATTTCGGCGGCAAGCGGGACGGACATGTCGGCGAGGCGAACACCATCGCCGCGCTCCATCAGGTGATGGCGCGTTACCCGATTGACGCCGCCAGGATCTACGTCACCGGCAATTCGATGGGCGGGATGGGGGCGTGGCAGATGCTGCTGGACTACAATACCCAGACCGGCAGCAAGGGGCACATCTTCGCCGCCGGTCTGCCGCTGGCCGGGGCTCAACGCACCGCCGATCAGGCGCAAGCCGCCGAGGCGCTGCGGCACGTGCCGATCTGGGCGCTGCACGGTGCCCAGGACAAAGAGGTTTCGCCGGACTGGGACCGCGCGATGGCTCGGCTGCTGTCGGCCAGCGCCACCTTCAGGTATACCGAGATCCCCGGCTTCGGCCACGACATCTGGGACAGCACCTATACCAGGCCGGCTGTATGGGACTGGCTGTTTGCGCAGCGGGCAGGACAATAAGACCTAGATCCACTTGCGCCAGCGGAACACGCCCAGCGGGATCAGCGTGGTCAGAATGATCAACCCCCAGCCCCAGACGTAGCCCCAGGCCCAATTATACTCCGGAATGTTCTTGAAGTTCATGCCGTAGATGCCGGCGATCAGCACCGGCGGGATGCCCACCACCGATGCGATCGCCATCACCTTCATGACGTTGTTCTGGGCGATATTGATAAACCCCAGCGTGGCGTCCAGCAGGAATTGCAGCTTGTCGTTCAGGTGGGTGTTGAAATCACTGACCGAGGCGATGTCGCCGCGCAAGGTTGCCAGCCGTGGCGCCAGTTCCTTCGGTAGCCAATCACCGGTCATCGATTCGACGTACGGGACGATGCGCGCCGCGCCCACCTGGGTATCGCGGACGTTGGAGATCAGGTCGCCGATATGGCCGAGTTTTCCAAGTGTCTGCCGCAGGATCCGGTCTTCCTGCTTGCGGCCGCCCTCCTGGTTCACCCCCATCACGAAGATGGCGTGGGAAATCGTGTCCATATCGGCGCGGACCTGCTCGAGCACATCGGCCTGGCGGTCGACGATGGCTTCGAGCAAGCCGACGAAAATGTGCGCCGCGGTCGCATGGCGGTTCTCGCCGCGCGGCAGGTGGTCGGCATAGCTGTCGAAGATCCGACTGGGTGCGAATCGGACCGTCAGCAGCCGGTCCGGCGACAGCACGTAGCCGGCGGCGATACCGCGCCTGCCAAGGTCGCCCATCCGCATCAACGGCATGCTGAGATACAGCACGCCGTCGCGTATCCCAAGCCGGCTGGAGGTTTCGATTTCGCTGACATCCGCCTCGGTCGGAACGGCAAGGCCGGTCGCTTGCTGAACGCGATCGATCTCATCGGGATCGGCGCTGATCAGGTCGATCCACACGGCCAGCCGCAGCGCCTCGACCGATGAGGTGTCGGTCAGGCGGCGAAGCTGGCCATGGTCGCAGGCGAACGCGTGCAGCATCGGGCGTCATCCAGCCAATGGTTGCGCTTGCCATAGCGCAAAACCATCGTGACCGGCGCGACTTTTTCCCTGCCGCGCCGGCGCCACGGTGCCAGGGTCTGATCGCCATAGCGTATCCGTCTTGATCAAGCGGTCGATGCAAGCATCGGCCGGTATCAGTGATCCCCAGTCGATACGTCTTCGCTCGCATCGAGCAGCATCTGGCGGAACAGACCGAGCAGCTTCAGATCCAGATGGGAGGCCATCTCATCCGACATGATCTTGAGGGCGGCTTCGGCGCCCATCGCCGGCTTGTAGACGCGCCGGTCGGTCAAGGCGCTGAACACGTCGATGATCGACGCCATCCGCGCCAGGCGGTTCAGTTTGCTGCCCGACAGGCGTTCGGGGTAGCCCATGCCGTCCAGCCTTTCGTGGTGCTGCGCGGCGATGGTCATGATGCCCTTGGGCAGGTCGATACAGGTGTTGAGATACGCCCTGGATGCGGCGACGTGGCCCTTCATCACCTCGAATTCCGCGGCCGTCAGCCGGCCTGGCTTGTTCAGCACTTCGTGGGGGATCAGTATCTTGCCGACGTCGTGCAGCAGTCCGCCGCTGGCCAGAATGACCTGTTCCTCCTTGGGCAGGCTAAGATTGAAGCCGAACAGGGCGAGATAGGTCGCGACCCGGATCGAGTGAGCATATGAGTAGTTATCGTGGTTGCGCACGCCGTGCAGGATTTCCCGGAAATCGTTGTTGGCGACCGCTTCGACCAGCGGCCCGCACGCCTCGCTGACGGAGCCGTAGAGGATCGGCGCGCCGTTGCAGATGCCGTTGGCGATGCCGTTGAACAGTTCCAGCGTGCCGGTCAGCGCCTGGCGCGGCAGCGCGTGCAGCAATCGCCACTCGTTCTCGACGCGACGGTTGAGCAGGTCGGAGATGGCCGTCACCAGGGTGGCGGGCGGACAGCGGCTGAGCACGAGGCTGTCGGCGCCGCACTGTGCCAGCCTGTCGCGGGCCGTATTGTCGTCCCTGGCTACCATCATCACGACCGGGACCGCCGCGAGCCTCGGATCGAGCCGCAGCATCCGCACGAAGTCGAACCCGTTACCGCCGGTTGTTTCCTCGCTGACCAGCGCCAGACGGGGCATATGCGCCCGACAGCCGGCGATCGCCTGTGCGCTGTCGCGGTATTCCGTGAGCCGGTAGAACGAGGTCAGGCAGCTGGCGACCCAGGCCCGCTGCGCCGCACTGCCAACGACGACCGCGAGCGGGGGCTTACCGGTTTGATCGGCACTCTGAAAGTCCATTGACGCCAGATACTTCTTGCCTGACCGGCGCACTCTGCCGGCTTTGTGTCATGATAGCGCAACAACATAGTTTTATCCCACCCTATTCGTCGAATGGTGGCGGTTTGACATGCCGCAAGTTAGTGGCCACGAGCGGACCGGGACGTGCGGTCAGTCGCGGCGGACCTCACGGGAAGCGTGGCACTGGTGGTCAATCGGCGGGGACGAACATTATCTCGTTCCCCGATGGCGATGCCGATGACGATGACAGGTCGCTGGGTAAACGTTGTGAAGCTGAACCAGTCTGGTCCAGATCAGCATCAGCTGCAATATCGTTGTTCCGCAGACATGTTATTGTCAAAGGTCAAGATTGGCCTCACCGCAGGTGAGACAGGCCCAGCCAGTGTTCGCTTTGCATCTCGTCAAGACGCGATGCGGTGCGCTCGAACATTTCCGCGTTCTGGCCGCGCTGATACAGCTGATCGGGCGGCGCATCGGCCGATGCGATCAGCTTCACCCGGTGCTCATACAGGGTGTCGACCAGCACGATAAAGCGTCGCGCCTGATCGTAATTATCCGGTGACAGCAGGGGGATGCTGTCGAGCACCAGCGTATGGAAGCGGGTTGCGATGGCCAGGTAGTCGCCTGCCCCCAGGGCTGTGTTGCACAGGTGGTCGAAGTCAACGCGGGCCACCCCATCAGCCGCCTCGGAGACGATCAGGCTACGTCCCATCACCGTCAGGGTGACCGCCTCGATCGGCGAACCGCCGGTCAACCGCAGAAAAGCGATGTCAAGCTCCTGGCGGGCCCTGGCGTCGGCCGGTACTCGCCAGGTGAGCAGGCCGAGCATGCGTTCGCGCCGGTAATCCCGCCCGTCATCCATCACCAGCAATTCCAGGCGCTGCTTGATCAAGGCGATGAACGGCAGGAACGCGTCACGGCCCGGCTGGCCCTTGAACAGGTCGTCGGGCATGATGTTGGACGTCGTGACCACCACGACGCCACGCTCGAACAGTGCCTGGAACAGCCGCCCGAGGATCATCGCATCAGCGATATCGTTGACCTGGAATTCGTCGAAGCACAGCAGCGCCGCCTCGGCCGCGATCTGGTTCGCCAGCGGCGGAATGGGGTCTGTCACGTCCGGGTGCGACTTCCTCCAGGCATGGATGCGGGCATGCACATCCTGGATGAAGCCGTGAAAATGGATGCGCCGTTTGCGCACGACGTCGGCGGCTTCGAAGAACAGGTCCATCAGCATGGACTTTCCGCGGCCGACCGCACCCACCAGATAGAGGCCGGTCGGCACGTATTCCTCGGCATGACGATGGTGCATCAGGCGGGCCAGGAAGCCGTTCCCCACCGGCGGAGTGGGTGCCGGGTCATAGCCCCGCAGCCGGTCCCACAGATCCTGCAGACGATCCGCAGCCGCTGCCTGCGCCGCGTCGGCCGCCAGCGACCTGGCGGCGAGCATGGCCCGATAGGCGGGCAGCGGGCCAGGCTGGCGGGAAGCAGCGGCCTGCGTCAACGAGGCAGACTGGGTCGACGAGGCAGACTGGGTCGACGAGCCAATCTGCTGTGATGAGCCGGTCTGGCCAGACGGGCCGGCGTGCGAGGATGATGGGGAACTATCCATGGCGGGCGCGGTTGAGATAGCGCGTAACGGCGCGAGCGCCTAGACTCTTCACACCCATGTCGACAGCACCCCTGCCCCCCATCCTTCCGGCGGTGATCGATCTCGTCACCCAGGCCGGCACATGGCTTGCCGCGGAATTCAGCCGGCCGAACGGACCGCGCTTCAGCGACACCGATACCGCGCCGATCGACACCGAGATCGAGCTGTTCCTGCGCGACCGGTTGACCGCGCTGCTGCCCGCCCGCTTCGTCGGTGAGGAAGCCGGCGTATTGGCGGCCGCGGCGAACGGCTACTGCTGGGTGGTCGATCCGCATGACGGCACCCGGGCCTTCCTTGAAGGGCGCCGCGGCAGTGCTGTCTCGGTCGCGTTGCTGCGCCGCGGAACGCCGGTCCTGGGCGTGGTGTTCGCCCCGACCAGCCCAGATCGCGGCGCCGACATGATCGCGTGGGCCGAAGGCGGCGGCATCACGCGCAACGGGGTGCCGGTCACGATCGACCTGAGGCATCGCCGGCTGACCGCTGCCGACGTGGTGTTCCTGAACCACGGCGCCGGCCAGCGACCGGTCTGGAACAGCGGCGCCTGTGCGCCGGCCCGGTTCATGCCGCTGCCCTCGATCGCCTACCGCCTGGCGCGCGTGGCGATCGGGGACGGGATCGCCACGGTGACGTTGCGTCCGGTCAATGCGCACGACATCGCCGCCGGCCATGCGTTGCTGACCGCTGCCGGCGGCATCCTGGTGGCCGAGGACGGGGCTGCGGTGACCTATGGCGAGGCTGGCGACAGCCGTCCATCTGCCTGTTTTGGCGGTGCGCCCGCCGCCGTGGCGACGTTGCGGGCGTGCCGATGGCGCGGCAGCACCGAACCGCGCCGGGACGCCAAGGTCAGCCTGACATGGCCGCGTGTGGCCGAGGGCCGGCGCTTCGACCGAGCGCTGGGCTGCATGCTGGGCATGGTGATCGGGGACAGCCTGGGCTCGCAGGTCGAGTTTCAATCCGCCGCCGCGATCGGAACCGCTTATCCGCGCGGCGTTCGCGATCTGGCCCCCAGCCCGGTTTGGCAGACGTTGGCGGGGCAGCCGACCGACGATTCGGAACTCGGACTGGCTCTGGCACGCAGTCTGGTGCGAGCCGGTCGCTATGACCCCGAAGATGCCGCCGCTTCCTACGCAAGGTGGTACGCCAGCAAGCCGTTCGACTGTGGCCAAACCACCGCCCTGGCGTTCGGTTCGGCGGCGACGGCCGGCGTGGACAAGGCAAAGGCCGCCCGATCGAGCGCCGACCGGGGCAGCCAGAGCAACGGGTCATTGATGCGCATCGCGCCCGTCGGGATCTGGGCCGCCAATCCGGAACAAGCCGCTGGGGTGGCTGGCGAAGACGCCTCGCTGTCGCATCCGCATCCGGTCTGTCGGGCAGCCTCGGCGGCTTTCGCCGCTGCGATAGCCGCCGCGTTGGCCGGGGCGGATCGGCCAGGCATGATCGAAACCGCGATCCGGATCGCTGATGCCGCCGGTGCCGAGTCAGCACCGGTCGGCGTGGCGCTGCGAAGCGCGGTTGCCGGCGTGCCTCCGCCCGACTTCCAGCGGCAGATGGGCTGGGTGCTGATCGCGTTGCAGAACGCCTTTCGCCACCTGGCGGCTGGTTCGGCGGTCGAGCCGGCGCTGATCGAAACCGTCGGTGAAGGCGGCGACACCGACACCAACGCCGCCATCGCCGGGGCGCTGCTGGGTGCCGCGGATGGCCGGGCGTCGCTGCCGGTGCCCTGGGTGATGCCGGTGTTGACCTGCCGCCCTGATCCAGCCTTGCACCCGGCGCGACCCAGACCGGAGGAATATTGGCCGGACGACCTGGTCGACCTGACCGAGGCTTTGCTGCTAAGCCGAGCGGCATCATGATCGACCTCGATTACGCCAAGCTGAACGCGACGCCGGTCGCGATCGATCCGTTTCCGCATGTGGTTGTGCCCGGGTTCGTGCCGCCCAAAAGCCTGGATGCCGTCCTGGCGGACCTGCCGCCGCTGGGCCGGCGGGGCTCTTTTCCGGTCGACGCGGTTCACCTCGGGTCTAGCGCGGCCGCCCTGATGGCGGCGATGGAGGGTCCGGTGCTGCGCGGCGTGATCGAACGGCTGTTCGGCCTGGATCTGCACGACGCGCCGGTGATGGTCACGCTGCGTGGCTGGACCAGCGATCGGGATGGCCGGATCCACTGCGACTCCCTGGCCAAGCGGGTGACGGTGCTGCTCTACCTGAACCGGGAGACCGATGCCTGGAGCCGCCAGGCGGGGTGCCTGCGGCTGCTGCGTGGGCCGAAGGACCTGGAAGACTTCGTGGTCGAGGTGCCGCCGGTCAATGGCACGCTGCTGGTGTTCCCGAATGGCCCGACGACATGGCATGGACACCGGCCATTCGTCGGGCAGCGCTATAGCGTTCAGCTCAATTATATGACGACGGACGACAAGGCGCGCAGCGAGCTGCGCCGGCACCGGATCTCCGCGTTCATGAAGCGGCTGACCCGAGCGGCGTGAGGTCCGGCGGTCGGGCGGCGCGAACGGGCGACGTGTCAGGCCGACAGTTGGTGGGGCGACCACCATGTGATGGCGGCCGGTCGCCTATCCCGCGGCGACCTGCTCTCCCCCCACATTCTTCGAGTATACGGTGACGGCCAGCCAGGCGGGCGATGCCGGTGTCTGATGCAAACGCGGCGATTGCCACCGCCGGGACTGTCGGCTATCCGGTCCTCGGTTACCTTGCTGTCAGCATCGCAGCGCGGACCGCGCGCCATCTCGATCGGACCTGTCACTGACCGCGCACCTTCGTAAGCTGCTGACCAGCGTTGGCGACACCTTTTGGCTGCTGCCGGGCCTCATGGTCATCGCGGGAATCCTTCTGGGCGTGGGGTGCGTCAGCCTGGACCGGAGTGGCGTCGTGCCGGAATGGCTGATCGACAGCGCCTGGCTCTACAATGGCGGCGGCACCGGTGCCCGCACCCTGCTGGGCGCGGTCGCGTCCTCCACCATCGGGGTCGCCGGCACGGTGTTTTCCATCACCATCGCCGCGCTGTCGCTTGCCGCCGGGCAAATGGGGCCACGCCTGCTGCGGAACTTCACCCGCGATCGTGGCAACCAACTGACGCTCGGCGCTTTCCTCGGCACTTTTTCGTTCACGCTGATGGTCCTGCGCAGCGTGCGGACCGAAGCCGAGGGCAAGTTCGTCCCGCATCTGTCTCTGAGCGTCAGCATCCTGCTGGCCTTCGTCTGCGTGGGAACCCTAGTGTTTTTCGTCGGCCACATGGCCGGGCGGATCAACGTCGATACCGTGGTTGATCTGGTCAGTGACGACGTCAGCGCGGCGATTGCCCGTCTGATGATGGACGAGCCGCAACCTGCCGCCCCAGCGGCCAGTCACTGGAGCGACGCTGACATCGTCACCGACACGCGTCGCGGCTACCTGCAGCAGCTTGACGAGGATGGCCTGGCCGATTGGGCGGCGGCGCACGAGACGTCGATCCGTTTGCTGGTTCGGCCGGGCGACTTCGTGTTTCCTGGCGCCGCGATCGCGGCGATCACCCCGGCTGTCGAGGGGGCCGGCGACGCGATCCGCGGCGCGACCGCGTTGGGCAACCAGCGGGTCAGTTCGTCCGACCTTGAATTCGCGGTACGGCAACTTGTCGAGGTGGCCGTTCGCGCCCTGTCCCCCGGCATCAACGACCCGCATACCGCCATGAGCGTGCTCGACAGGCTCGGTGCCGCGCTGTGCGACGCCGTCCCACTGCACCTGTGCGGCGGCGTGTCCCTGCGAGATGGGCGCCCGGTCCTGGTGGTGCCTGATGTTGACTATGGTGGCCTGGTGGATGCCATGTTTCACATGATCCGCCAGAACGCCGCCGGCAGCCCGGCCGTGCTGATGCGCGAACTGGAGGTGCTGACCGCCGTGGTCGGCTGCGAGCCGGCACCGTCGCGGCAGCGCGAATTGCAGCGCCACGCCGATCTGGTGCTGGGCGACGCCGAACGCGACATCGCTACGCCAGCCGATCTGGACGAGGTGCGTCACCGGCACCGGCGGTTCGCGTCCGTCCGGACGCACGGCCCGCTGGCGTCGATAGCCTTTTCGGATGGCTGAAGAGCCGCTTCCAAAACAGCGGCTCGGCCCGCGGCCTGCGCCGCCGGAGCCGATGCCAATCGGCAGGCCACGCTGACCAACCTTCCGCCGCACCTTTTCGAGGGTAACAGACATGGAATTCCTTGGCGTAGACTGGGTTGGCGTCAATCCCGCGAACGGGCGCAAGCTATTGCTCTCGCTGGCGTTCATTGCGGTCGTGCTGATCAGCAGCGCGCTGTTGCGCGGGTTGCTCGGGTTGGTGCTGAACCGGACCGACCACGCGACCGTGCAAACGAAGTTCTGGACCCGTCAGGGCGTCAGTCTGCTGTCTGCGATCGTCCTGATCCTTGGGCTGCTGTCGATCTGGTTCAGCGACCCGACCCGTCTCGCCACCGCCTTTGGGCTGATTTCCGCTGGTCTGGCCTTCGCCCTGCAGCAGGTGGTGACATCGCTCGCCGGCTACTTCGTCATCCTGCGCGGATCGACCTTTACCGTGGGGGATCGCATCTCCATGGGCGGTGTCCGCGGCGACGTGATGCGCCTGGGCTTCATCCAGACCACGATCATGGAGATGGGCCAGCCGCCGAGTGTCCAGGGTGCCGACCCGGCGATGTGGGTCAAAAGCCGTCAGTTCACCGGACGCATCGTCACCGTGACCAACTCGAAGATCTTCGCCGAACCGGTCTTCAACTACACGCGGGATTTTCCTTTCATCTGGGAGGAAATGGTCATCCCCATCACCTATCAGGCCGACCGCGCGCGAACCGAGGCGATCATGCTGGAGGCGGCGCGGCTGCACGCCGCGGACCCCGACGCCATGGCGGCGGACGCCAAGCAGCAGCTGCAGGAGCAATTCGGCGTCGAACCGATCGAGATCGAGCCGCGGGTGTTTTACCGCATCACCGACAACTGGCTTGAGCTGACGGTACGTTTCATGGTTGGCACGCACCAGATCCGCGGCGCCAAGGACGCCATGAGCCGGCACATCATCACCGAGTTCGACAAGGCCGGGATCGGCATTGCCTCGGCGACCTACGACATCGTGGGGTTTCCCAGGCTGGAGATGCGCCAGGCCCCGGATCCAGCTCAGAGACAGTCGGCCTGAGCGTGCGATACCTCATTCCGACCACGCTGATCGGCCGTGCTCGCCGGCCGCGGTGGTCGATTGGCAGGTCACCGACTGCTGCCATGCCGGGGATAAGCATCAGGTGGAACCTGAACACCGCGCGTGCGTGATCACGAGACCACGGCCGTGGGCCTTCACCGATGCGAAGCGATCTTAGCCAGGGGCGACCGGCCTGCGCCTGGCCTTCGGTTTCCTACGAGCGGCGGCGACAGCCGCTGCCACAGCTCGGCGCGCCCACTCCCGCAGCGTCTCGGCGTCGTCCAGCAGCTCGGGCGGGCAGCGCCAGTACGATTGGATCGTGTGCGAGCCTTGCTTCGTCTGGTAGCTGAACGGTGCCTCGCCGGCAGCCTGATACCGGAGCTGGTCCTGCTCGCCGACCTTGAGAAACAGTTGTTCACGCGCGATCAGGCCGAACATCAATCCGGCATGGAACAATCCGACGCCGCCGAACATCCGCCGAACGGCGAGCGGACCCAGGGGTTCGAGCAGGTCCATCAGATGGGCGGTCAGTTTATCGGGTCTGCGCACGACTGGCAGGCTACACCGGGACGTCGAACGCTTCTATCTGTTCGAAGGCTGGCGGTGCGAACGCTGGACCGGCCGCTGGCTTTCGGCGCGGCAGCGGACCACGGCCTGATGGCCGCGTCGCAGAGGAGGTCGCCCTGTCCCTATCGCATGTTCCAGGCTTCGACGTTGACCTGATCCGCCGCCTGCGGGGTCGGACCGCTTTGCTTACGCCCGGCGAGATGGCGCGAGCCGATGAAGGCGCCGTACGGCAGGGCCAAACTGGTCCGGCCTTGATGGCGGCGGCTGGTCGCGCCGTCGCCCGCGCGGTAAGGCGGCATGTCGGACGCAGCCGCATTCTGGTTCTGGCCGGCCCGGGCAACAACGGTGGCGACGGCTATGTTGCCGCCCGGTTGCTCGCGTTAGAGGGCTGGCCGGTTCGCCTCGCGGCGCTGGGCGAACCGCGGTTCGGATCCGATGCCGCCGGCGCGGCCAAAGGTTGGTTCGGACCGACCGTCGCCTTCACGCCGGAGGAGGCCGGTCGAGCCGAGGTGGTCATCGACGCGGTGTTCGGCGCCGGTCTGACCCGCCCGCTGTCCGGGCATATCGCCGACACGCTGAAAGCCGCCCGGCGGGTTGTCGCCGTGGACGTTCCCTCGGGATTGGATGGCGCCACTGGCTTGCCGCTCGACTACGCGCCGGCCGCCGAACTGACCGTCACGTTCTTCCGGCTGAAGCCGGGCCATCTGCTGTTGCCGGGTCGCGATTTGTGCGGACGCATCGAACTGGCCGACATCGGTATTCCGCGGACTGTGCTGGAGCCTATCGCGCCGGCCGCCTTTGCCAACCTGCCGACGCTGTGGCGGTTGCCCGCGTTGACGACCGGATCGCACAAATACACCCGGGGCCATGTCACCGTGGTCGGTGGTGCGACGATGACCGGAGCTGCCCGGCTTGCCGCTGAAGCCGCCCGTCGCGCCGGCGCCGGCATGGTGACGATCGCCGCCCGCGGCGCCGGAGACGTATATCGATCCGGCGAGCCGGGCCTGCTGGTCAACGAAGCGGACGTCGCCACATTGCTGCACGACGACCGACGCCATGTCTGGGTGTGCGGGCCCGGACTGGGTCCGGAGGAAGCCCGCAGCGTGTTTCCCGCGCTGATCGCCGCTGATCGGGCGGTGGTTGCCGACGCCGATGTGTTCTCCGCCTTCACCGGACAGCCCGACGCGCTGCGCGGCGCCGCCGTCCTGACCCCGCATGCGGGGGAGTTCGCCCGGGTGTTCGGCGCGCCGGCCAACGATCGCCTGTCCGCCGCGCGCCAGGCGGCCGAGCGAACCGGTGCGGTGGTGCTGCTGAAGGGTGCGGATACGATCATCGCCGCGCCCGACGGCCGGTTGGCGATCAATCTTTCGGCGCCGCCATGGCTGGCGACGGCGGGTGCTGGTGACGTGCTGTCCGGCCTTATCGCCGGATTGCTGGCGCAAGGCATGCCGCCGTGGGAGGCCGCCGCTGCCGGGGCCTACCTGCATGGGCGTGCGGCGTCGCTGGCCGGGCCGGGACTTGTGGTCGAAGACCTGCTGCCGGCACTGATTCGTGCACTGGCCACGGAAACATAAGACGCCACCTTATGCCTCACTCACGCTATGATCGGCTGGTCGATGTCCGCATGAGGCCCGCATGAGCGAAGCTGTTTCCACCGGTCTGCTGGATCGCGCCATCCGCCGCATCACCGAGGTCTGGCGCGACATGGCGTCCAGCGTCTCCGGCGAGGTGGACGAAAGCCTGGAAGAGCAGATGCAGGTCTGCCTGGCGGGGCGAGGCGGAGAGATCAGCGCGCGGAACCGGGCGGCCAAGCTGGCGCAGACCTACCTGTCGCAGGACGAGGCGGGCCGCAAGGAGTTCCTGCGCACCCTGGCCGGCTTCGACTCCGACCCCGACGCCGTGGCGTTAGCTTACGAGAAAGTGCAGGCGGCGTCCGACCCGGCCGAACGGGCGACCGCGAAGGCGGCGCTGCGCCGCGCGCTGGAGCCACCCAGACTGAAGCTGCTGACGCAGTTCACCTCGATCCCGGACGGGCGCAAGTTCCTGGTCGATCTGCGCGGGTCGCTGCTGAAGGTGCGCGGGACGGACAAGCTGCTGACGGCACTGGATGCCGACCTGCGCGGTCTGCTGGCGGCGTGGTTCGACATCGGCTTCCTGGAGCTGCAACGGATCGACTGGAACAGCCCGGCCGCGCTGCTGGAAAAGCTGGTGGATTACGAGGCGGTGCATGCCATCCGCTCCTGGCGGGACCTGAAGAATCGGCTGGATTCGGATCGGCGCTGCTATGCGTTCTTCCATCCCCGCATGCCGGGGGAGCCGCTGATCTTCGTCGAGGTCGCGCTGGTCAAGGGTCTGGCTGGCAGCGTGCAGAACCTGCTGGACGAGAAGGCGCCGGTGCAGGACCCCTCTCTGGCCGACACCGCGATCTTCTACTCGATCAGCAACTGTCAGGCGGGGCTGGCGGGGATCAGCTTCGGCAATTTCCTGATCAAGCGGGTGGTCGAGGAACTATCGGCCGAGTTCCGCAACCTGAAGACGTTCGCGACCCTGTCGCCTATTCCGGGCTTCCGTCGCTGGCTGGATCCGTTGCTGGCATCAAACGATCCGAAACTGCTCAGCGATGAGGAAGCCACCGCGCTGTCTTCCGCCTTACCGGCGGAAAATGGCGGCCTGGCGCTGGCCGGGATCCTGGGCAAGCGGCACTGGTGGCGTGAGATCGGGTTGCGCAAGGCCGCCGAACCGGTGCTGACCCGGCTGGCCGCCCGGTTCTTGATTGTCGAGGCGAGCGGCCGTCGGGCGAAGGACCCCGTGGCGCATTTCCATCTGTCCAATGGCGCCAGGGTCGAGCGGCTGAACATGGCTGGCGACACGTCGGATAAGGGCGGCAAGGAGAGTGCCACGCTGATGGTCAACTACCTTTACGATCCGGCGAAGATCGAGGACTGGCATGAGGATTATGCCGGTGAGGGAAAGCGGAACGCCTCGACCGTGGTGCGCAAGCTGGCGCGTGGATGGGGCTAATCGTTTCGCTGGCGTGGGTTGCGCGCGAGGGCGCTGTGAGGCGGGCTGGAGGGTCAGGATATTCGCATCATCCAGGCCAGCGGAAGCAGTCCCGCTTTGATTTGCCTTTGTTTTAGAAATTAACAGAAGGTTTCCAAAGGCTAGCCTTTGGCGGGGCTTGGGGCAGAGCCCCAATCTTGCTTGCCTGATCGGTCATCCGCTCGAATGGCCGCCCACACTCGCGCCGGGGTAGCGGGCATATCGAAGTGCCTGATACCCGTTGCCGCGAGCGCATCATTGATGGCGTTCATCGCCGCACCCAGCGCGCCAACCGTGCCAGCCTCACCGACCCCCTTGGCACCCAGCGGGTTCACCGCGGTCGGCACTTCCCGGGTTATCAGGCGAAAGTCGGGATACTCGGCGGCCCGCGGCATCTGATAGTCCATGAACGACGCGGTCAGCATTTGCCCTGACTCGGGGTCGTGAATGATCGCCTCGCCGAGTGCCTGACCGATGCCCTGGACCACGCCACCGTGGATCTGGCCCGCCACGATCATCGGGTTCAGCACCCGCCCGAGTTCTTCAACCGCGCTGTAGCGAACGATCTCGGTCACACCTGTTTCCGGATCGATCTCGACCTCGCAGACGTGCGTCCCGTTGGGAAAGGTGACCGCGGTCGGGGTGAATTCACCGGACTCCACCAGTTCGCCCGCTTCGCCAGGCTGAACATGGGCCCGGTCATGAGCGGCCTTGGCCACATCGGCCAGCGTGACCGAACGGTCGGTGCCGGCGATGGCGAAGTGACCGTGGGTGAATTCCACGTCGACGACCGCGGCTTCCAGCAACTCGGACGCGATCCGGCGGGCTTTCTCGATCACCTTGTCGACCGCCAGCGTCACCGCCGACCCGCCGATGCACAACGCACCCGAACCGCCGTTGCCCTTGCCGCTGGGGAGAAGGTCGGTGTCGCCGCCTTCCCAACGCACGCGCTCCTGGTCGACCTCGAACCGATCGGCCACGAGCTGGGTAAACGTCGTCTCCAGCCCCTGCCCGACCGACATCGAGCCAGAGCGCAGGATCAGGCTGCCGTCCTCCGCGAGACGCAGCGTGGCGTAGTCTTTCGCCGGACGCAGGAACGGGCCACCCGCGACCTCGATGCAGTTGCACAGGCCTATGCCACGCAGTCTGCCGTTTTTCGCGGCCTGCGCGCGGCGCTGCTCGAAGGTGTCGAAATCGGCCAGCGCTGCCGCCTCGCGCATGTTGCCCTCGAACTCGCCGCAGTCGTAGGTGAAGGTCAACGCGGTCTTGTAGGGCATCGCCTCGGGGGGGATCAGGTTGCGGCGCCGGAGTTCGTATGGATTGATGCCGATTTCGCGGGCCGCGACATCGATCAGGCGTTCAATCGCATAAGTGGCTTCGGGTCGGCCGGCGCCGCGATAAGCCGCTGTCGGCACCGTGTGGGTCAGTACGCCACAGACCTGGGCGGAGATCAGAGGGATCATGTAGACGCCGGCGATGCCGCCGATGTTGCCAACGCCCCAGCCGGAGCGGCCGGACACGTAGGCCCCGAGATTGACGTCCCATCGCAGCTTGAGCGCGGTGAACCTGCCTTGCGGATCCAGCCCCAGGGAGGCCGTGATCCGCATCTCCCGCGCCTGTTCGTCAGTGAGAAAGCCTTCCGTTCGATCCGAGATCCATCGCACCGGCCGATCGAGGCGACGTGAGGCCCAGGCAACGAGCACCGATTCCAGGTGGACGCCCGATTTCATTCCGAACGATCCGCCGACATCGCCCGGCAGCACGCGGATCTCATCCGGCGCGATCTGGAAGTTGCCGCTGGCGATTCCGTTGCGAAGTGCGAACGGTGACTGGTGCGACGCATGCAACTCGATCCGTCCGTCGGCGGCGATGCATGCCCAAGCCCCGCGCGGCTCCAGCGAATTGGCGGTGACGCGAGAGACAGAAAAATCCAGCGTCGTCACATGCGCCGATCCCGCGAGCGCCGCATCGGTTCCGTCCGCGTCACCGCGTTTCCACAGGAAGCCAATGTTGTCCGGCACATCGTCCCACACCTTGGGCGCGCTCGGCCGCACCGCGGCGACGGGTTCAGTCACCACCGGCAAGCCTTCATATTCGACAACGACGGCTTCGGCCGCTTCCAGGCCCGCGCCTCTTGAGTTGGCAACGACCAGGGCGACGGGTTCACCAACGAAGCGCACACGATCGATGGCCAGCAGGTCGCGGTCGGTCTTGGGCGCGGAACCGCCATCCGGACGGGGAAAGCCGATGCCGCCCGGAATGGGAGCGACATCTGTCAGGTCGCGGCCGGTGTAGACGGCGATAACCCCGGCAACGGCCAAAGCGGGCGCGGCGTCGATATGGGCGATCCGCGCGTGGGCGTAGGGCGAGCGAACGAAGATCGCCACCGCCATACCGTCCGGCGCGGCATCGGCGGCGTAGTTACCCTGCCCGGTCAGTAGCCGAAGGTCCTCGCGCCGCCTGATCGATTTTGCCTGAATGGTTGCCACGACATGTCTCCCCGGTGTGAGCGGCGATCATACCGATTGCGCCAGGAAGCGCGATCCTGGGGTGGCGGACCGGGGTTTCGCGGTCAGCGGCTGAACGCGATGAGGGTGCGACGGGAAGCTGCTTCCTGACCCAGGCGGCCTTGGCGACCAGGCCGGAAACCGATTCGTTCAGCGTCGCTGAAGTAACGATGGAAGGCGAAAAGCGCGGCCACCGGCGCTGTCGCCCGGTTATCACGGCTGCCCGGTGACCAGGATGTCGCAATCGGCACGTCCTGACAGCAGGCAGTTCTCGATCGCGGCGGCCTTATGCAATTGCTGGACAAGGAACAGACCGCTGACAAGCAACAGGAGGATGATGACGATAGCGAGCAGACTTGTGGTTTGACGTTGGGCTGCCGTTTCGCCCGGCTCTTGACCCAGCCAATGGTGACGCCTTTGCACCGAAGCCCCCTTGGGAACGGACCGAGATTAGCGCATAGATGAGCCGGATGAAAGCATTACAAGAGCTGGGCACCCGCCGCCTGTCCAGGCCGCCTGTTGGGGTAGACAGGCACGCCTGGTGGTGGAGCGGGACCTGAAGCGTGGAAGGTGTGCGGCACCTCAGCAAGGATCCGCGGTTCGCTGAGCTTATCAAGCGAGTCGGTGCGCCTCGGTTGAGCATTCAGCGGCAACGCAGCCCGTACGAGGCGCTGATCCGTGCCATCGCCCATCAGCAGCTGCATGGTCGGGCCGCCGAGGCGATCCTCGCGCGCTTTGATCTGCTGTTTCCCAATGACGGGTTCCCGGCACCGGAGGCGGTCATGGCCACCGCCGAAAGCGCTTTGCGCGGGTGCGGTTTCTCGGCCGGCAAGATCACCGCGATCCGCGACATCTGCGCCAAGGCGCTGGATGGAACGGTTCCCACCCGCCGCCAATCGCATGGCCTGAGCGATGCGGCGCTGATCGAGCGGCTGACGACCATCCGCGGGGTCGGCCGCTGGACCGTCGAAATGCTGCTGATCTTCACCCTGGGGCGGCCGGATGTGCTGCCGGTCGACGATTATGGTGTGCGCGAGGGATACCGCGTGCTGCACGGACTGGACGCCCAGCCAAAACCGAAAGCGCTTGCCGAGATCGGCATCCCCTGGGCACCGCATCGGTCCCTGGCGACCTGGTACCTCTACCGCGCGGCCGACGAGGCCCGGGGCCAGGGACCCACCAGTCGGGCCTGAGTTCTTGTTCGACAATGATCGTCCCTGTTACCAACCGCCGCGGCAGATCGGCATGACGACGGCACGGGCCGGCGATGTCAGCTTTCCGCGTCGTCGTGCAGGGCTGCAAGCGAAACAGGCGAAAATCCGACGGCATCGACGAAGCCCAGCTGCGCGGAGGCGATGCGCGACACCTGCTTCCAGGCCAACAAGTAGTCGCTCACGAATAGCTTGCGGTCCTCGACAGCGACCCGCCACCAGGTTTGCCGCCCGCTAACCATGCGGCCGTGCAGGTAGATGAACCGATAGGACGCAACTGCCTGCGCGGCATCGAGTGCCGCCTGCAAACGGGCCAGCGTGCCGATGTATGGATCGTCGCGGACGATGTTGAACGGATGAAACGACACCTGAAGAAACGGCTGACGCTGAGCCAGCAGCGAGGCGATCGCCGGGAGCACCTCATACTCCGCGCCTTCGATGTCGATCTTCAGCAAGGTGGTCGCATCCAGCTGCAGTTCTTCCAGCAGCGCAGCCGCCGCGCGCACTGGCACATCAGCTTCCTTCTGCCCCTGCAGCACAGCGGTCCGCTCGACCGAGCGGAAGAGACTGCTGCCGGAATCGGCGTAAGCCTTGCGGAACAGCGCTGCTGTCCCGTCGGCCTTGCCAATGGCGCAACAATGCACCCTGATCCGCTCCGCGAGTTGAGGATTGAGTGCGATGTTCGCGCGTAGCAGGCCCTGATGGGTGGGGCTTGCCTCGACTGCGTGAACCTCGTGGACATGCAGCGCCGCGTACAGGCTCATCATGCCCACGTAGGCGCCGACATCGATCACCCGGGTGCAGCGTGGCAGCACGGCGTCGAAAAAGGCCAGGGTGGCGGCTTCCGCGTCGCCCAGGAAGGCGTCCGCGCCGTCACGGCAAAACGGCTGGTCGGCGACGCAAAAATGTCGGCCGCCGCGGCTGATGACGCGTGTGGCGGCACCGGGGGAGATGGGCACGGCGAGCGGGATCGCTTCGGGCAAGCGGCGCGTTGCCGAGGCCAACCCGTCGCGAGCCCCGTGGCGCGCATAGATGTGAAAGTCGGCAAACGAGGTGTCCGAGGGTCGGGCCGGGTCGTACGGATAGGGGTTGGCGACGTGCATCACGCGCTTCCAGTCAGGGGCGTGACGGCGAACCCAGGCCGAGACGGCGCGGTGTCGCACATGGCTGTCGCGCGTCACCTCGTCGCGGTCGCTGGCGTAGATCACGACCAGACGGCTGGCGTGGGCAAACAGCGTGGTCATGTACTCATGGAAGACGTCGTCCTCCACCAAATGGAAGATCACGTCGAGTGAGAGGACCAGGTCGGCCATGCCGGGATCGTCGGTCCCGGCCAACAAGAAGCGCTTGCTCGCGTCGGTCGCGAACAAATCGCGACACCGGTCCACGGAGGCGGGCGAAACGTCCACGCCGATATAGGCGGGATAGTCTGCCAAGGCGAGCTGGCGGCCATCGCCGCAGCCCAGTTCCAGCACCGAGCCGACCGCGTTCTCGGCGACGATACGGTTGATCGTGGCTGCCTTGAAGGCGGCGAGTCGGCCCTGGGAACCGGCGCCTGAATCGCCGCCTCGGAGGTAACGCTGATCCCAGTAGGCGGCTGATCCGGCGAGCCGGACAGCGCCCTTCGTGGAGGCCGGCGCGGCCAGGATGTCGAGCACAGCGGCAACCTGGCGGGTGAGCGAGAACTGTTCGGCGACCAGGTCACGCCACCGACCCGGCACGGCTGCCCGGATCAGCCGTAGCGCATCCTCGATCGCCACGAACCGGATGGCGTCGGGCCAAAATTCCGCCGCGCCGACATGGTCGAGCACGGCGAGGTCGCAGCCGGCCGCCGCGGCTTCGGCGATGGCGTAGCCGAAGCTCTCATGCAGGCTGGTCGAGAGGAGGATGCCATTGTGTGCGTGCCAGGCTGGCATCTGGTCAGCCGGAACCCGTCCATCGACCATGATAGCCTTGGTCACGCCCAGTCGCGCGGCCTGATGGCTGAACGAGTCCGAGGTCAGACGGTCTGCCGATTGGCACACGATGTGCAGCCTGTAGCGCGGGTCTTCGATGATCAGGCGCTGCAGGATCTGCAGCGCCAGCGTCGGGTTCTTGCGTGCGATAAAAGACCCGCACCAGCCGATGCGGTGCGGGTCGAAGGGTTGGCGCGCCGCGTAGCGGTTCAGGTCAACGCCGTTGTGCACCACGCAAAGCCGCACCAATTCGTCGATGCCGGGGCGTACTTCGCGAACGCAGCGCGCCATGCCTTCGCTCACCACGATCAGGATAGTGACACGCGACCAGTCCGTGCGGGCTACATGGTCGGTCTCATAGGCTTCGATGCGATGCACACGGACCACAACGCGCCGGCCGCCGAAATCCGTCGCGCCAATCAGGGCGGGGAATGGCGGCCAGCAGAATTCAAACCAGACCGTATCGGCGTCCGGATGGTCGGTCCATGCCAGAGCAACAGCCAGATCGTTCGGGCCCCGCACCGGGAAAACCCGCACCTCGATCCGCGCACTGTGCTGCAGGCCACGCAGGAGATCCGGGATGAAATGATCCAGACCGGGAAGGGTCATGATAGCCAGTCGGGGCAGCCTTGGCATTTTTTGCGCAATCCCTGTCGCTTGAGCAAGGATGACCGCGCAGGGTTAATCGGCGGTTAATCTACAGGCCGCGGACCGTCGTGGGGGGAAACCCGCCTGCCCTGGCGATCAACGAGGTGAGGTGAAAAGACGGCCTTCGGAACCCGCGTCAGCCTGTCGGCTGGGCGGAAAGCCGGTCAACGCTCGTTTACCCGGCGCGGACGACTACCGCACCAAGGCGGCGGCGACGCGTTCTCGTGTCAGCGGCATGTCGCGGATCCGTACGCCCAGGGCGTGGGCGACCGCGTTGCCGATGGCGGCGGCGGTGGGGCCGAAGGTGCACTCGCCCATGCCCAGGGTCGGAAGGTCCGGGTTGTCGATGATTACCACGTCGATCTCCGGCACCTCGGAGAAGCGCATGATGGGGTATCGGGTCCAGTCAACCGAGGTGATCCCGTCCCCATCCAGCGTGACCTGTTCCTTCAGCGTCATGCTGGCGGCGTGGACGATGCCGCCCTCGAGCTGGTTGCGCCCGCCGTCGGGGTTGATCACCAGACCGGCGTCGGCGGCGCACCAGACGCGGCGCAGCGTGATATCCTGGTCGACTTCGAGTTCCACCGCGACGCAGGCATAGGCGGCCTTGTTCTTGTAGCGACTCCAGGCCAGGCCGAGGCCTCGGCCGGTGCCGGCGGACCCGCGCGAGGCCCAGGCGCAGCGACCGGCGACGTTCTCGATCAGCCGCCGCGCACGCGGGTCGGACAGCAGCGACAGCCGGTACGCCACCGGATCGACCCCGGTTCGGTCTGCCAGCTCGTCGATAAAGCATTCCAGCGCGAAGACATTCGGCAGCGCGCCGAGGCCGCGAAGCGACGACGTGCGCACCGGGGTTTGCAGTGCCAGGTGGTGGATCACGCGCTTGGCGGGGAAGTCGTACATAGGGAAGGCATTGCGGGTGCCGCCGCCGCCATTCGCCTCGGTCGGGTCGTTCGCCTTGGACGGGGGCGGCGGGTTCGGCATGGCCTCGTGCGCCAGCATGGTGCCGCCGAACACCGGGCGCTGGACGTGCGATCCGGCCCAGACCTCGGCGGTCCAGTCGAACGGGCGGCCATCGTCGCCGAGTGCGGCCCGCAGGCGGATCATGTGCGCCGTGCTGACCGGTTCGAAGCCGAACTCCTCCTCGCGGCGCCACTGCACGCGGATGCAATGGTCGGGGATCTGCATGGCGATGACGGCGGCATCCAGGGCGGCATCATCGGCGCCGTTGTGGCCATAACAGCCGGCACCGTGGGCATGGCGCACCGTCACTTGCTGCGTGTTCAGACCGAGGATGCCGGCGAGGCTATTGCGCAACGGGTAGACGCCCTGAGTGTGCGACCACACCGACAGATGTCCATCGCGGAACTCCGCCAGAGCGCAGGAGGGCGCCAGGGCGGCGTGCGCGACATAGGGCCGGCTGTAGGTCTCGCTGACGATCACACCGGTCGTCGCGGGCGGATTTGGATCACCGATATGGCGATCATCGGCCGGTTGGTCGCGGAACCACGCGGCCTCTTGCTGATCGGGGCGCAACACCCGCACGCTGGTCCATTGCGCGTGGGCCGGTGCGGCCACGGCGGCGCGCTGGACGGCGGTTTCGTCGGTGCCGACGAAAGCCACGAAGTCGCCGAGGCGGACGATGCGGATCGGGTCATCCGTGGCCGCGCGGGCTGCCTTGCGGATGGCGGCTTGGTCCAGCGCCTGCAACCGAGCGCCGCGTGAGGGTTGGCGGAGTGTCCTGGCATGCAGCATGTCAGGGCGGGCTATGTCGTGGATGAAGGCGGCGCCAGTGACCTTGGCGATCAGGTCGCGCCGCGGCACCGGCTGGCCGACCACCTTGTAGGTGGTGGGGGACTTGGGACGGGCCGAACCCTGTATGTCGGCGGCGAAGTCCTCGGGACTGGCGAAGCTCCAGTAGTCGTGGCCGGTCGGGTTGCCGTCCTGCAGGATGACGCCGTCGTCCACCGACAGGTCTTCCGGCGCGCAGTTCAGCCGCTGGGCGAGACGACCCAGCACGCGGGCGCGCAACTCGGCGCTGACCAGGCGGACGGAGCGGCCGGAGACCTCGATCGACTGGCTGGAACTGGTCGATCCCTCGTCCGGCGCGTCTTCGGTGTCACCGGACAGGATGTCGATGCGCGCGATGCCGACATCGAGTTCCTCGGCGGCGATCTGTGACAGGGCGATCAGCACGCCCTGGCCGATCTCCACCTTGCCGACGCCCAATTTCACAGTCCGGTCGGGCTGGAAGCGGAGCCATTTGTCCATACGGCGATTGTTGAGGATGCTGAGAGGCAGTGTGTCGCTCATGTCGGGTCTCCCGCCGCTTCCTGGGCGGCTTTCTGGACGGCGGCGATGATCCGCCTATGGGTGCCGCAGCGACAAAGATGGCGGTCCAGCGCGGTCACGATCTCGGCTCGGGATGGCGTTGGGTTACGATCCAGCAGGGCCTTGGCGCTGATGATGATGCCGGACAGGCAGTAGCCGCACTGGCCGGCCTGTTCGTCCAGGAAGGCACGCTGCAGCGGATGCGGGGCGTCCGGGGTACCCAGCCCCTCGATGGTGGTGACCGAGCGGCCAGCGACGGAGCCGATCCCGCGGGTACAGGAATAGGCGGTGTCGCCGTCGATCAGCACCATGCAGGTGCCGCACTGTTCCAGCCCGCAGCCGTAGCGGGAGCCTTTGAGGTCAAGCTGGTTGCGCAGCACGTCGAGCAACGGTGTGGTTGCGTCCGCCGCGACGGCGACGCTCCGCCCATTGACGGTGAGATCGATGGTCATGGTCGCCCCCCTGCCCTGTTCGGCTCAAGTCTTGAGCGTCTCCGACGTCCACGGCAATTCCCATAGCGCGGGGTTGCACAGCTTGTCGGCCAGCGCGGTGGCGATCGCGTCGAACAGCGCCTCGCCCTTTTCCGGCGTCGCGGCATCGGGGTTGCCGATCACGCCGGATGCCGAACGACTGCCGATGCTGCGCCAGCGATAGACACCGCCACCGGCCACATCGGCAACGTCCGGGGTTGGGTTGGATTTGGCCAGCTTGATGCGGTCGCGCGCCACCAGATCGGGTCGCACCGCCATCATCATCGACGTCTCGGCCTCGCAGGCGTGCTGCAGGCCGCCTTGGGTTTCCAGGATCTTGGCGATCGCCACCGCGGCCGCGTACCAATAGGTGAACTGCACGATCGGCACGCCCAGCCTTGGCGTCAGATCGTCGGTGATGGTCCGCAGCGCGTTCTCGTTGCCGCCGTGCGCGTTCAGCAGCACGATCCGGCGGAAGCCGTGGCGGATGACGGATCGCACGACGCCCTCGACCAGGGCGGCGAAGGTGGGGCTGTCCAGCGTGACGGTGCCGCCGAAGCTCATGTGATGTTCGGACAGGCCGGTCCACAGCACCGGCAGCACCAGCACTTTCTGCCCCTTCGCCAGCGCCTTTTGCGCGGTCCGGGCGGCGACGGTTTCACCCAGCAGACTGTCGACCTCCACCGGCAAATGGGGACCGTGCTGCTCGAGCGAGGCGACGGGCAGGATGACGATCGCATCCTGACGCGCCTGTTCACGCAGTTCATCGGCCCGCAGCCTGCGCCATTCGTAGCTCATGATGTCGTGCTCCCGCTCCATGTCGTGCGCCCGCGCCGGCGACGGCGACAGCAAGCCACGGCGGCGGTTTCGTTGGAAGGGGCGCGGGGGCGCAACCGACAACCCGATGCCGGCAGGCCGGCTTTCGTCTCGCCATCGAGGCAAGACCTGAACCGGGGACAACGTCCATAGCCGCGCCATCTAGTCGGTGAGGGCCGGGACCTTGCGGGCAGGGCCGGGAGCCGCCTGCGCAGCGCATTGCGTCCGAGCGAACGAACCTCGCCCACGTCCAGGGCAAGGGCACTGGCGATGTAGAGGGTCCCACCAAGCAGGATCGCGGCGAACAGGCCGAACCAGCTGAGCGGAAATTGGATCACGGTCAACGCGACCGTCATCGGCACGATCGCCAGAACGCAGCGGATCACCTGGCCGACCGGCAGCCAGACCGGGAACAGCGAGGTTCCGAGGAACCAACCGCCCACGACCGTCCCCGCCTGACAGATGAGGGCGGTCCAGGCGGCCCCGAACATGCCATAGCGCGGTACGATATAGAGGTTGAGGGCGATATTCACGACGGTGGCGGGCCCGTAGGTCCACAGCATCATCAGCGGCCGGCCGGACAGATGAAACGCATGGTCGACGAAATGTGCCCGCAGGCCGCGCGCCAGGGCGGTGAAGCTCATGATCGGCAGCAGCGCGGCGACGCCGCCGCGAAAGGCCGGGCCAACGAGACTTGCCGCGATATGATCGGCGGTCAGGGCCAGGCCCGCGCAGGCCGGCAGGGTGACCGCGAGCAGGGCAATGCCGTTTCGCCCGGCCTGTATCCGCGCGGCCTCCTTGCCCTCATGCTCCAGCACCTGGACGACCAGCGGGAAGGTGGCGGTTGAGATGGAGGAGCAGATGAGCGTGGTGGGCCGCTCCACCAGGTTATAGGCGACCGCGAAGATCCCGAGGGCTTCGGCGCCAGCCAGGGATCCCAGCAGGAACCGGTCGCTATACTGCAGGATCATGGCGGTGGCGGCGACCGCGACCAAGGGCCAGGCATACTCGACCAGCCGCAGCAGTTCGGCCTTGTCGAGTGCGCCGGCGCCGCGGCGGACCGGCGAGAGCAGGAGATTGACATCAATGGAGGAGCAGATGACGGCGGCGATCAGCAGCCCGACGATGATGGCGTCGGGCCCGCGTCCCAGCACCCGCATCGCCATCAGGCCCAGCGTGAAGCCCAGCACCGCGTGCAGGCACTCGATGGTGTTGAACCGGCGCATCCAATTGCCGGACCGGTTGACCGACTGATTGAGCTGCACCAACGAGCGGAACAGCAGCATCGGCACCGCCAGCCAAGCCGCTAGGCGATATTGTGCGGGCAGATCGACCAGCAGCGCCACGGCCACGCTGATCGCGAGCATGGCCAGCGCCATGGCATAAAACACGACGTATGCCTCCTTGAGCAACCCGTCGCGGCGATTGGTCAGGGAGGCCGCCGGGAAAAACCGCATCACGGCGATCGGCAGGGCGTAGAACAGCGAGGTCTGCAGCACGAGGACGGCGGAAAACACGTAGCTGTAGGTGCCGAACGCTGCCGGCGACAGCAGGCGCGTGTAGGCGTAGATCATCAGAACTGAAACTATTGCGGGGATTACATTCGACGGAATGTAACCGATAATCTGACGATACATCGGGAGGCAACCTCATTAACCAGAAGGTGACCGAACCGGTGCACGTGTCGGCCGTTACCTTACCCCATGGTTTAGTAGACTTTAGCCGCGCTCGTGAAGTGTGATTTTCGACGCGGCCGTAACATGATCACACAGAATTAGCTGTCAAGCGCGATCGGCGGTCAGCAGTTCGGACAAACCCCGATCACGTTGCCACGACGACGGTTCCGGCTGCTACCGAAGCGCGCGTGTGGGAGGATAGCATATTCCTGTGGCGGTTTAATAACGTTTTGCTAGCCATCCGCCTGAACGGTCGCGTTTGATCGGGCGGTGCGGCTGCCGGAAGCCAGGGCGTTCCGGATGGCTATGCCTGATCCGGCGCCAAGTCGGGCCAATATCGTGCGAGGACGGATGTGGCGACGACCGCGCGGACTGCATCCTGATCCTGCGCCTTCATGGTTTGGCGCCAGCGGTCCGGGACCAACTCGGTGGCTCGGAAGACATCAAAATAGCCGGACGGTCCGTCATGCCGGGTGCTGACGCCGAGGAACGCGGCGGTCTGCGGGTGCCAGTCGAGGCCGGCGAAGGCAAACAACTCCTTGGATGCCGGTTCCGGCTGACGGCAAAGTTCTTCGTAGAGCACAATCCTGGCGTTGGGCAACGCGGCGAGTGCGGCGACCGCCGGTTCATTGAACGCGCGCCAGCCCCAGGCATACTTGGCGGCGTCCGGCAACGCGTCGAACGTGGCGGCATCGATGCCCTGACGACCGGCGGTGGCGATCGCGGCCGCTATGGCTTCCCGCGTTTCGGATCGGGCGAAGCTGTCCTTGGACCGATCGGCGGCCGGCCCCGCGCTTTGTCGGGTCGCTAGCCCGGCCATCACCGATGCGATCTGGCCGCATGGGTGGCGCAGGATAAACACGCACCGCGCGTTCGGCATTGTCCTGGCGGCCAGGGTTCCGTCCCAGTTCACCAACTTGAGCAGACCGCGGACGGATTTCCGGCGGGTCGGCGCCACCAGATCGGGGACACCGATCGGTGTGGCGAGGCGCGACAGGGTCGGCAGGCGTTCTGCGATGGCCAGCGCGACCGCGAAGCCTCGGCGGATATTCTCCAACGGCAGCGGGCGCCAGGATTTACGGAAGTAGGGACGCTTGGCGGCGGCGCGCAAGCCGCGTTGCCGCAGCCACTCACTGACCTGTTCGGCCGGATCAAGTGCGAACGTCGTCAGGATCAATTCATCTGGCTCATGCCGGTATAAGGTGTCCGGATGGCTGTCAAATATCTTGGCCAGCCAAGTTGTTCCAGAGCGCGGCGAGCCGAGCACAAGTATAGCCGAGTCCGCGATGCGCTGCCATCTGCTGCCACGCGACCGGGCTGCTTCATGCCTTAACCCGATCTGGGAAGGAGAAATCTCCGTTTGCGCCTGATACATGCCGAGCATGATTAGCTTCTGCTCCGTGGGGAAGGAATACGCTTTGTCTTTGCTTGGACCAGACAAATCCGGCTATACGCCGCCGCCTGATGAGGGACAATTCGGCCTTTGTATAGAAGTGTGAACGCATCATTCGGCGCTTGCGCCGACCGACATCAGTGTCATTTTCGCGCCGCCGACGTCCTTGCGGGCTCGGTCGCCCGCCAACCCGGCGCGGATATCGGTTGACGCGTGCGTCGCCCGGTATCCGATACCTTAACACGATAGATTGAGCTTGCCTAAAAGATGTTGATCGATTTGACTGAACCGAATTCAGTTTCGGCTAGTCGTTTGTCGCGTGCCCCCAGGACAGTTCTTTGCGCAAAGCGGCAGCCGACACACATCAATACATTTCGATCATTCTGCGCCGGCGTTCTGGAGCTTCCTGGATCTGACGTATCTAAGGTGTCCGTGGCGATCGGCAACAGCAGGATGCCGTGAACGGCATGCCGTGGGTGACGGGGACAGATCATTGTCGTTGACGGCGGGCAATTGCTGTAGCCGCACCGGCGTTCGCTGGTCTGATCGCTTCAGCTTGACGCGCTCCGGGTCGCGGTCAGGTCGGCCAGCAATGGCAGTACGTCGCGGGCGAACCAGGCGATCTGTTCGGCCTTCTGTTCATAAGGGCCGACCAGATCGAGCGCGATGTGGCGGACCCCCGCGGCGTAAAACTCCCTGATCCGCTGGGCAACCATCTCCGGCGGCCCAAGCGCGCAGTAGCGCTGCGCGGCCTTGCGGAAGTCCATCGCGTACCGCATGCTGAGCGTCTCGGTCGCTCGATCCAGGGCTTGCTCGTAGGTATGATCCAGCCGCGCGAACAGCAGATGCCCGGTTCCGAAGGATAGCGCGCCGCGACCGGCCTGTTCCGCGGCGGCGGCTATCGTTACGAGGGCGGCGCGATACATCTCGGGCGAGACGACGTAGGATAGGTAGCCGTCGCCAAGCCGCCCGATCCGGCGCAGTGCTGGGTCCTTACGGCCGGCAAACCAAATCGGCGGACCGCCTGGCTGGCGCGGCGGCGGGTTCATCGGCACATCCTGGAACGGGCCGTAGAACTTCCCGTGGTGGGTGACCGGTTCGCCGCTGAAGAACTTTCGCAGCACGCTCACGCCTTCGGCGAGGCGTGCGCCGCGCTCGTTGTGGGGCACGTCACAGGCGGCGTATTCGCGCGGGAACTCGCCGCCGACACCGACACCAAGGATGAAGCGCCCTTCGGTCAGGTGATCCAGCGTGGTGACCTGCTTGGCCACCGGCGTTGGGTGCCGCAGTGGCAACAGCAGGACCGATGTCCCCAGCAGCAGTCGGCGGCTGGCCACGGCGGCCTGGGCCAGTTGCAGCAACGGGTCGAGGATCGCGAGCGTGAACGAGATATGGTCGCCGACCCACAGTGAATCATAGCCGCTGTCGTCGACCAGCCTGACCAGATCGACCAGTTCATCAATGCGCGGCAGCCAGGGTCCGTCAGCGGGTTCGGTGCGGCGGTGAATGGTCTGGATGCCGATGCGCAGGCGTTTGTCGAGGATCAGGGTCATGCGGTCGTTCCCATCCATTGGCGGGGCACAGTGTTGCAGCCGGCGGCACCTCACGCCAAGCTGGCGCGAACCGACATCGCGGAGAAACGTCCATGCCCGACCTGATCGAAACCGTCGAAGACGGTGTGGCCACCCTGACCTTGAACCGGCCGGAGAACCTGAACGCGCTGTCGGACGAAATCCGGTTGGGCCTGTTGGATGGGTTTTCTCGGCTGGGCGCGGACGACGCCATCGGCTGCATCGTGCTGACCGGATCCGGGCGCGGTTTCTGCGCCGGCGGCGACGTGAAGACGATGGGCAGCCGATCGGCCAAAGGGTTTGAGGAACGCGCCGCCGGTGTCGCGCAATCGGGCCGTATTCCGATGCTGATGCACAACACGCCCAAGCCGATTATCGGCATGATCAACGGCGTCGCGGTCGGCGCGGGTTTAAGCATGGCGGGGGCCTGCGACATACGCATCGCCGCCCGGTCGGCTCGTTTCGGAACCGGGTTCATCAAGATCGGCCTGTCCGGTGACTGGGGCGGCACCTGGACGCTGACGCGACTTGTCGGCACCGCCAAAGCGCGGGAGTTGTTCTTTACCGGCGACGTGATCGATGCCGACGAAGCGCTTCGGATCGGCCTGGTCAACAAGGTGGTGGACGATGCGGATCTGTCGCAGGCCACCATGGCCCTGGCGCACAGGATCGCGGCGATGCCGCACGTGGCGCTGGGGTATACCAAGCGAAATCTGGCCGCCGCCGAGACCGGTGATTTCGTTACCTCGCTGGAGCTGGAGGCGTTCAACCAGGCGCGTTGCTCGCAGCTGGAGGACCACCGTGAAGCGATCCTGGCGTTCAAGGAAAAGCGCAAGCCGGTGTTCACGGGACGCTGATCCATGCGGGTCTTGAACACGTTGCCGCAGGGCGATCTGCGGCAGACCGCTGCGTCGGCGATCGCATCCGAGGCCAGCGGCTATGACGGGCTGCTGACGATGGAGAACAAGCACGACCCGTTCCTGGCGCATGCCATCGCCGCGGTGAACACGGCGCGGGTCGAGCTGGGCACCTCCGTGGCGATCGCGTTCCCGCGCAGCCCGATGGTGGTGGCGAACGCCTGCTGGGATCTGCAGACGGCGTCAGGCGGGCGTTTCGTGCTCGGGATCGGGCCACAGATACGACCCCATAACGAAAGGCGGTTCAGCGTGCCTTGGACCGCGCCGGCGCCTCGGCTGCGGGACTATGTGCAGGCGCTGCGGGCGATCTGGACCACGTGGGAGACCGGGGCGAAGCTGAATTTTCGCGGTCAGCACTACAGTTTTACGCTGATGCCGCCGTATTTCATGCCGCCGTCGAGTGGGCAGAAGATGGTGCCGATCACGCTCGCGGCGGTGGGGGAGCACTCGTTGCGTCTGGCTGGCGAAGTCGCTGACGGGGTTCGGCTGCACAGTTTCTGCACCCGCCGCTACATCGAAGAGGCGATCATCCCCCGGGTGGGCGAAGGCATGGCGCGCACCGGGCGGACCCGCGAACACTTCGAGATCACCGGCGGCGGTTTCGTCGCCACCGGCAAGGACGTCGACGCCACCGCCAAGGCGTTCGAGATCGTGCGCGGGCGGGTGGCGTTCTATGGTTCCACGCCCGGCTACTGGGGGGTGCTGGAACTGCATGGGTTGGGCGATCTGGGTCGCGAACTCAATACGATGTCAAAAGCCGGAAAGTGGGACGAGATGGCCGGCCGCGTGTCCGACGATGTGGTTCATCTGCTCGCCGCTGTCGGCACCCATAGCGAGATCGCCGAGCGGATCGAGGCGCGTTTCGGCGGCGTGAGTGATGCGCTGAACCTGCGAGCGGACTCCTCGTCAGCGGGCGGCGACGTGCCGCCGGATGTGATCCAGGAGATCAAGCGGATCGGGACGCCGTTCCGCGGCTACGCGACAGCATGGCAACCAGATACGTCGGCTTGAAAGGCGGCGGCGCGGTGGTGATCCTTATCCTCGCTTCCATTCCAGCCAGTCGGCAACGGCCTGACCCATCACCTTCTCCTGGTCCCTTCCCTTCAGCCAGGGCAGTTCCTCGGTGAAGAACGTGACGCATTGCCGATAGCTGCATGGCATCCGCGTGATGTCCGTTCCCCAGAAGAAACGGTCCGGGCCAAAGGCGTCAAAGATCCGCTGCAGGCCGTCGTGAATGTCGCGGAACGGATAGGCCTGTTGCGAATAGCCCGGGGCGCCGGTGGCCTTGATCGCCACGTTCGGCAGCTTTGCCAGCGGCAGCAGATCATCCAGCGTGGCGAACGCCGCCTGGCCTTGCGCCGATCGCACCAGGCCCAGATGATCGACGATGAGCTTGAGATGCGGGTGCCGCTGCGCGATTTGCCGGAACAGCGGCAGGAAGCGCCATGCCATGGTGGCGACGGGTGTGCCAGCCTGTTCGGCCGCCGGCCATAGCCAATCCATCGTGCCGTCCTGGTGCCAGGTTTCCTGACCGTCCCGCGTCAGGGACCAGCGCAGGCCCAGCATGCCGGGCTGCTGCTTCCAGGTCTCGATCCGCTTGCGCTGCGCCGGGTCATCCAGCGGGAACCAGCCCAGGCTGCAGAATTTGTCCGGATATGCAACGGCTGCCGCGATCGCCATTTCGTTGGAGTTCGGGTCCCAGCTTGGCGGATGCAGCACCGCGCCGTTAACGCCCGCCTGACCCATTTCCAGTATCAGTTCCTGGGCTGTATAGACCGAGGTCTGACGATGGTGCCCGCTGGGTTTGCCGCTGCCCCAGATATGAACCTGTGCGTCGATGATCAGCATTGGGTGTCCTCCTTTTCTTGGCCCGATGCTGACCTCTTGCCGGGCGGGATGCAACCGGGCCAAACAGAGGTGGCGACAAAGGAGTGCGGATGGTGCTGGATCGGGTCATGCTGACGAACGACGACGGGATCGACGCGCGCGGCATGGATGTGCTGGCGGAAATCGCGGCGGCGATCGCCCGCGAGGTCTGGATCGTGGCGCCCGAGCATGACCAGAGCGGTCAGTCTCATGCCATCAGCCTGCACCATGCGCTGCGCATCAGCGAGCGTGGCGAGCGCCGGTTCGGCGTTTCCGGCACGCCTGGGGACTGTGCCGCGATCGGGCTCTGTCATCTGATGAAGGACGCGCCGCCGCAACTTGTTTTGTCGGGTGTCAACCGCGGCCTGAACCTGGGTATGGAGACGGTGTTTTCCGGCACCGTCGGGGGTGCCATGACGGCGATGATGTTGGGGTGTCCAGCGCTGGCGCTCAGCCAGGCGTTCACCGACCGGAACAATGTTCCATGGGACACCGCGCTCACGCTTGGCGCCGAAACGATCCGGCGCGTGTGGGCCATGGGCTGGAGCAAGAGCGCTGTGCTGAACATCAATTTCCCGCCCGTTCCGGCCGCCGAGGCCGGACCGATGACACTGGCGCGTCAGGGGGAGGGCGCGGTTGCCGGGATGCATGTGGAGACCCGGGTCGATCCGCGCGGGATGTCGTATCACTGGCTCAACTTCAAGCGCGGTGAGATCGAACAGGGGCCGGAGAGCGACTACCGCGCGATGCGGGCGGGCAAGATCGTTGTCACGCCGTTGCGGTATGACCGAACGGACGATGAGGCTTATGCCGGGCTCACCGAGCATCTGCCGCGTTTCGGGGCTTAGTGGGCACCAGGGTGACGGCGCGGATCAGCCGGATAATCCACCTATTACATAGATCGTCAGTTCTGTAACGAAATCGGCGTCGGCTGGTGCCAGGAGACAAATTACTCCAGTGCGGCCTGATCCATTTGGGTCCGGGTTAGGCCTGGCGCGGTGGCATTGGTATTGATGCCGCGGCGATCGCAGCCGCGAGCCGCTCCGAATGATTGTCGACGCAGATCACTGTAGCACCTTCGTCGCTCAGCCGATCGCATTCGCCGCTGCCGTGATCAGCACTACCTTGTTCTGGAACCGCATCTTGGTTAATTCAGGCGCGCGGCCTGCGCCATGACCTCGATCGCTTCCGGCTGGCGGGACCGCACGGTGATGCTGGTAGCGCCGGAATCCTGCCATGCGCGGAACCGCTGGCGGATGCGGTCCGCGGGCCCGACGAGCGATTTCATGTCCACCCATTCATCCGGCACGGCCGCGATCGCTTCCTCCTTGCGATGCGCCAGATAGAGTTCCTGCACCCGGGCGGCGGCATCGGCGAAGCCGCGGCGGATCATCTGGTCCTTGTGGAAATTCTTGTCCTTGTGTCCCATGCCGCCGACATACAGCGCGACCTCGGGCTTTAGCCGTGCGAGCGCGGCCTTCACGTCGGTCGCGACCTCGACATGGATCGACGCCTGGATCGCGAAATCCTTCAGGCTTTTATGATTGCCGGCGCGACGGAAGCCTTCCTGAAGCCAGGGTCCATATTCGGCCATGCAGCCCGGGACAAAGCCCATCGGCAGCCAGCCGTCGGCGATTTCCGCCGTCAGCTTCACGGTCGATTCGCTGCCGGTGGCGAGGTAGATCGGAATCTCCGGGTTCATGTGCAGGATCGATTTGAGCGGCTTGCCGACGCCCGCCGCGCCTTCGCCGGTATACGGCAGACTGATCTCACGGCCCGCATGGGTCACCGGTTCCTGCCGTGCGAACACCTTGCGCATGATCGCGACGTAGTCCTTCAACCGGTAATACGGACGTCCCCACGGTTGTCCATACCAGCCCTCGACAATCTGAGGTCCGGAGACCCCAAGCCCGGCGATGAAGCGCCGGCCGCCCGCCATGGCATCCACGGTGCCGGCGCACATCGCGGCGTTGGCCGGCGTGCGAGCGGCCAACTGCATGATCCCGGTTCCCAGGCGGATCTTCTTTGTCTTCGCGGCCAGGAACGCGAGCGGGGTCACGGCGTCCGAGCCGTATGCCTCGGCACTCCAGACGGAGTCGTAGCCAAGTTCCTCGGCGCGCTGTACGAGCGCGACGGGCAGGTCCATGGTTGCCTTCGAGTAGCCGATGGACAAACCAAGTTTCATGACACACTCCTGTGCGGGACCGGCAGGTTTTCCGGCGAATCATTTGGTGCTTTATCAGAACGGCTTGTCGCCGCGGATTGTCACGCGATGCATGATGCGGGTTTCGGCCGGATAGTCGTTGATGGCGAAATGCTGGGTGCAGCGGTTATCCCAGAACGCCAGCGAGCCTTGCTGCCAGCGGAAACGGCAGGTGAAGGCAGGCTGGGTCGCGTGGTTGTAGAGGTACTGAATGAGCGGCTGACTTTCTTCCTCGGTCATATTCTCGAGGTAATGCACGTGGCCGCCGATATAGAGCGACTTGCGGCCGGTCTCCGGGTGGGTGCGCACCAGCGGATGGGCCGAGGTGGTCTGCAGGTCCTTTGGCGGCTGCACCGTCGTCATCGAAATGGTCGCGGCATTATGCGCGAGGCGGGAGACACCGCCCTTCTTCTTGTCCCCGACGCAGACGCCGCGGATGCCAGAGATCAGCTGCTTCATACCGTCCGAAAGCGTGTCGTAGGCCAGGTACTGGTTGGAGAACATCGTGTCGCCGCCGGCCTGCGGCACCTGCCTGGCCCACAGCATGGTGCCAAGTGCCGGTTGCGGGGCGAACATTTGATCGGTGTGCCAGTCACCGCCGAAGTTGCGCGTGTCGGTGGGTTTCTTGACCAGCTCCAGCACTTCCGGATGGTCCGGCATGCCGGCCATGAACGGGTGCATGTGGATCTCACCCCAGCGGCGGGCGAAGGCCAGCAGGGTGGCGGGGGTCATGTCCTGATCACGAAAGAAGATGACCAGGTTTTCCAGCAGGGCTGCGCGGATTTCCGCCAGCACGGCGTCATCGATCGGCTGTGCGAGGTTGACGCCACTGACCTCGGCGCCGAGCGAGCCGGCGATGCGGTGGGTTTCGATGTAGCGAAAGCGGTTGTGTTGTGTGCCATCCATCAGCGGAGCCTCCCGTTTCTTCCGCGGATGTTCGCGCGAAATCGCCGCCATGCAAAGAGCGGCGGGTTATCCGCCGGCGCCAGACCGTTGCGCAAGGCGAGCTGCGCTTTCTCGCTACAGCGCCACATCGGGCGTGAAGGTTGCGCCGCCCGGGGCACGCGCCTAGCTTTGACGGAACGATAAACAGGGGGAGAGACGAACCATGAAACTGCGCGGCGCGCTGCTGATATCCTGCGCCCTTATGGCGGCCACGCCGTCGTTCGCCGGCACCGATGACATCCTGATCGGGCTCGACGCAAAGATCACCTATGGGCCCGACGGCCAGGTGAACAATGCACCCGGCAAGGACGCAGTCCTGGTCATGGACGTTTCCAATCCCGCCAAACCGCACATTCGCGCCTCGCTCGCACTGAGCAATTCGTTGCTCGGGCCACCGACCAACCTGCAGATAACGCCTGACGGCAAGCTGGGGCTGGTAGCAAGTTCGGTGGTGACGAAGCAGGATGGCAGCCTGTGGAAGACCGCGCCGGACAACAAGCTGTTCGTGATTGATCTAAGCGTCAATCCGCCGAAGCTGACCGATACCGTTACGGTCGGCACGCAGCCCTCGGGCATCGCGATTTCCCATAGTGGCGATCTGGCCCTGACCGCGAACCGCGCCGGCAAGAGCGTATCGGTGTTGTCGATCCGTAACGGTGAGGTCAAGTCATTGGGCGATGTCGCTCTGGGGAACCAGGCGGCCGCCGTGGTCATCGCACCGGACGGCAAACGCGCCTTCGTCTGCCTGAACCTGGTCAACAAGATCGCGGTGCTGGCGATCGACGGGCAAAAGGTGACCTATGACAAGGCGATGGACGTTCCGTCCGCGATCAACCCCTACAACATCGACATCACGCCGGACGGCAAGTACGTCATCGCCTCCAACACCGGCGGGATGCAGAACAACGCCGACGCCGAGGTTGTGATTGAAGCCGATGGCCCACACCCGCACGTTGTCGACATCATGAGCCCTGGCAGCGGGCCGGAAGGCTTTGCCATCGCACCCAATGGCAAAACCGCCGCGGCTCCGCTGCTGATGGGTTCGGGTGCGAAAGCGAACGACTGGTTCAAGACCAAGGGCGGTTCGTTGGCGGTGATGTCCATCGGCCCTGCCGGCAAGCTGACGGTCACCGGCAAAGCGCCGCTGGGTGCCCTGCCGGAGGGCATCGCCTACAGCCCGAACAGCGCGTATATCTACGTCGGTAACTACATCGACAAGGACCTGCAGGTGTTTCATCTGGTCAACGGCAAGCCGGTGCAGGTTGGTGCGAACATCAAGCTGCCTGGCCAGCCGGCGTCGATGCGTGGTTTGGCACGGTAGTGCCGGGTGGTCTAGTATCACGCATCAGACGTCGCTGTCGGTTTGAAGTCGCCGATGCACAGGACGAAACGTGGCCGCTTCGCGGCTTCCGCTGCCCTAGGATCGGGGACTAGGCTGGATGACGAGATGATCAACAATGCTGGGGAGGAACCGCCATGAAATTGGCGTTTTTCGACGACTTCAAACTGGGCGTGGTCAAGGGCGATGCGATCCATGACGTCTCGGCCACTGTCAGGGACATCCCCCATGTCGGCCCGGGCGACCTGATCAGCGGACTGATCGCGAACTTCGGTAGCTACCGTGCGAAGCTGGAAGCCACGGCGAGCGGGTCGGGCGCCAGGCTTGCCGGTGTCCGCATCCGGCCGCCGCTGCCGAAGCCGGGCAATATCGTCTGCATGGCGGTCAACTACATGGAAGACGGCACGCTGGCGAAGCCCGCGCCGATCAACGCCTTTCACAAGGCGCCGACGGCGATCATCGGGCCGGGCGATACGATGGTGCTGCCCGATGTACCTGCAACGATTTTTGAAGGCGAGGCCGAAATGGCCGTTGTCATCGGCAAGCGTGCGACAAAAGTGGCCGCCGCCAACGCGATGGACCACGTGTTCGGCTACATCAACTTCATCGACGGCTCGGCGCGCGGCCTGCCACCGGCTGGCAACGTGTTCTTCCAGATGAAGTCGCGTGACACGTTTGCGCCGATCGGTCCGTACCTGGTGACCAAGGACGAGATCGAGGACCCCCAGAAGCTGCCGATCAAGCTGTGGGTGAACGGCGAACTCAAGCAGTCCTTCAACACTGATGACATGGCGCACAACATTGGCCGCTGCATCGAGTGGGCGACGTCGATCCACACACTGGAACCGGGCGACATCCTGGCCACCGGCACCAACCATCGCGGGCTATCCAGTTTCATGGATGGCGACGTGGTGGAACTGGAGACCCAAGGGTTGGGCAAACTGCGTTTCAACATCCGCGACGAACTGAAACGCACGTGGTCGCGGGAAACTCGATTGGACCGGCAGCAGAAAAATGAAGAGGGGCCAACCCATCAGTTGACCGGCAAGTACGCGAAAACGGCATGACGGCCTACCTTGTCGTCCGCGCGGTCGTTGCCGATCCGGCGGACCGAGCCCGGTTCGACCACTGGTATCGAACCGAGCACCTGCCGGATGCGCTGAAGGCCTTCAATGCGGTGTCGGCAATGCGCGGATGGAGCACGGCCGATCCGTCGGTTCACACCGCGTACTATCGCTTCGGCACACTGGATGCGGCACAGGCGGTCAGCGGAAGTCCGGCGATCAAGGCGCTGATCGCCGAGTTCGACCGGGTCTGGGACACGCGCGTCGTCCGCACGCGCGACATTGTTCCAATCGAGGATGAACTGAAAGGATGACCCATGGCAGACGCTGAGATTGCCGAACTTCGAGCGATTATCGCCGCGCGTCCGCGGGCATCCGACCTCGCGCAGATGCGGCTTGATTCCGATGCCCGTGGCAGGGCGATGGGACTGCCGGCCGATGTGAGTGTGCAACCCGTCGTCGCCAACGGTGTGAACGCGGAATGGACAGCGACACCAAATGCCGATCCATCTCTTGTCGTCCTGTATCTGCATGGCGGCGGCTACGTCACCGGCTCCCTGGAGAGCCACCGCCATCTGGTGGCCGAGGTCGGACGCTCGGCGGCAGCACGGACACTGGCGATCGATTATCGTCTGGCGCCGGAACATCCGTTTCCGGCACCGGTGGAAGACACCGTGGCGGCGTATCGATATTTGCTCAACAGCGGCGTATCGCCCGACCGCGTTGCGTTCGCCGGAGACAGCGCCGGCGGTGGCCTGGTCGTGGGGTCGATGCTGGCGCTCCGCGCCGCCGGGTTGCCGCTGCCGGCGTGCGGCTGGTGCATTTCCCCATGGGTGGATATGGAGGCGCTGGGTCGATCGTTCATCGACCGAGCCGAGACCGATCCAACCGTGCAGAAGGAAACCATCCAGATGATGGCTGGATGGTATCTTGGCGGCGGCAACCCGCGGCATCCTCATGTTGCCCCGATCTACGGCGATCTTCGCGGCCTGCCGCCTTTGCTGATCCAGGTGGGGGCGGTGGAAACGCTGCTGGATGATTCGATCGCGCTGGCGCGCAAGGCCGGAACCGCCGACGTCATCGTCGACTTACAGATCTGGCCCGAAATGATCCACATCTGGCATCTTTACTTCCCCATGCTGACGGCCGGCCGGCGTGCCATCGCCGCCGGCGGATGTTTCATCCGTGATGCGATAAAAGGAGAGTAGCCGTATGGATATTCGTTTTGACGACCGGGTGGCGATCGTGACCGGTGCCGGCGCGGGCCTGGGACGTCAGCATGCGCTGCTGCTGGCGTCACGCGGCGCCAAGGTGGTGGTGAATGATCCGGGCGGATCGGTCGACGGCACCGGGGGCGCCCATGCCGCGGCGGACGCGGTGGTGACACAGATCAAGGATGCCGGCGGCGAGGCTGTGGCGTCCTACGCATCGGTGGCGGAAGAGGACGCGGCACGGAGCATCATCGACACCGCGGTGAACACCTGGGGCCGGCTGGATATCCTGGTGAACAACGCCGGCATCCTGCGCGACAAGGCGTTCAACAATATGTCCATGGCGGACTACGAGTTCGTCAACCAGGTGCATCATTTCGGCACCGTATACTGCATCAAGGCGGCGTGGCCGATCATGCGCAAGCAGTCCTATGGCCGCATTGTCGTTACTACATCCGGATCCGGAACGGTGGGCAACTTCGGTCAGGCCAACTATGGCGCCGCGAAGATGGCGGTCAACGGGCTGATCAACGTGCTGCGGCATGAAGGTGGCAAGTACAACATTCGCTGCAACGCGATCTCGCCGTCGGCCTATACGCGAATGACGGAATCGCTGCTGCCGCCGGACATCGCACCGTGGATGAAGCCGGAGCTGGTGTCACCCGCGGTGGCCTGGCTGTGCAGCGAGGCGTGCGACCAGAACGGCGAGATCATCGCCGCCACCGCCGGCGGTTATGCCCGGGTGCAGTATTTCGTCAGCGAAGGCGCGCAGTTCGATCCCGCCGAACCGGTGACGATCGAGATGGTGCGGGACCAGCTGGGCAAGATCCGCGATCTATCGGACGCGAAACCGTATTTCGGCATGATGGGCAACGTCGTGGAGAAGCTGCGGGAGATGGGGCGAATCAAGTAGTGCCGATCGTCCGATGCCCAGCGACGGAGGCGGCGAACCGCTGCTCTTTGCTGCCGTTGGTGTGGTGTTTCGGTAGGTAAAACGATCGCGGTTTGGTCAGGCCGGATTGACGCGGCCACGGTCAACATAGCGGTTTCCAATTCCACACGATCCTGCCTAAGCTTCGTTCCAGAGTGCGGCCTTGAGAGCAGCGCCTGAGGGAGGACGGAATGGGACAGACCGCCACGGCGACCGCATTGGCGTGGATGCGCGAAGTCACACGATACCAGTGGATGATCTTCCTGATCGCCTGGCTGGGATGGTCGCTGGACAACACCGATTTTGGCCTGTTCGCGCTGGTGTTGCGGCCGGCGATGACCGAGCTGCTCGGCGGCCACCCGACGGCGGCGGACATTGGCCGCGTCGGCGGCTTCGTCAGCATGGCTGGGCTGCTGGGGTGGGCATTCGGCGGCTTCTTTTTCGGCATCCTGGGCGATTATTTCGGCCGCGTACGAACCTTGATGTTGAGCGTGGTGCTGGTCGCCATCTTCACCGCGCTGCAGGGCTTCACCCACAGCACATTGACATTCGGCATCTGCCGCGTGCTGACCGGCGTCGGCACCGGCGCGGAGCTTGTCGTGGGCATTCCAATGGTCGCCGAGGCATTCGCCGATGCGCATCGCGCCAAGGTGCTGGGCATCATGATGACCGGTGGCGGCTTCGGCAGCATGCTAGGTGGCCAGCTTTATGCGTGGGTCGGGCCTTACGGCTGGCGCTATGTGATGTTCACAGGGGTGCTTCCCGCGGTGATCGTGTTCCTGGTGGCCCGGGGGCTTGAAGAACCCGAGCATTTCCGCGTGGCGCATGCAAGGCGGGCCGCCATCCGGGCGCAGCGCGAACATTCCCTCGCGGACAAGGAGTATATGCGGTTCGCACCGGCGCAGTTGTTCACGCCAGCCATGCGGTACACCACGTTCATCGGCGTGCTGTTCTGCGTCGGTACGCTGCTGGCGATCTGGACGAGCGCGATCTGGCTGCCGACGATACAGGGCCAGTTGCTTGCCAGGCAGGGCATCACCGGACCATTGGCGGCGCCCTTTATCGGGCACGGCATGGAGCTGTGGGGCTTGGGCGGCATCATCGGCTACGCGGCGTTCGGCTTCATCGCCGACAAGGTGGGGAGGCGGGGGACGATCATCTTCTACAATGTCGGGACGATCGTCGTCGGACTGTATATGTATCTGTGGGTGGATACGTATGACCTGTATCCCTACCTGCTACCAGTGTTCGGCTATTTCGTGTTTGGGGTATTCTCGGGTCATGCGGTGTATCTGCCGGAACTGTTCCCAACGCATGTGCGTGCAACGGCGGTCTCGTTCTGCAATGGCTCCGGACGCGTGATCACCAGCTTCGGGCCATTGACAGCCGGGCTGCTGGCGGCTTCGTTCCACGGCGCCTTCAACCAGGCGACCGCGGTAATGACCTGCTTCGCCGGTTTGAGCATCGTGGCGGCGCTGCTGGGGCGGGAGACCAAGGATGAAGCACTGCCGAAATAGTTGGTGCCATGCCGTGACCACGCAATCAGGAGAGAAAGCATGATCAGGCTGTCGATCGCCGTGCCGGCCGGATTGGCGCTTGCCCTTGGGGCGCTGTCCCTTGCGGGGCTTACCGTTGGCGGGCTGACCCTCGGGGTGGCGCAGGCGGAGAATGCGGGTCATGCCTTGCCGCCGCCGGCCGTGGATGCGACGCCGAGCGGTGACGGTTCCGAAACGGCGGTTTTCTCCGGTGGCTGCTTCTGGGGCGTGCAGGGGGTGTTCCAGCATGTAAAGGGGGTTACGCGGGCGGTTTCGGGCTACGCGGGCGGTCACGTCGCCAACCCCGATTACCAGCAGGTCAGTTCAGGCGACACCGGCCATGCCGAGTCGGTTCGCGTGACGTTCGATCCGGCTCGGGTCAGCTACGGCACGCTGCTGCGGATCTTCTTCTCGGTGGCGCTTGATCCCACGCAGAAAGACCGACAGGGCCCCGATTGGGGATCGCAGTACCGTTCGGAGTTGTTCGTAAACGGGCCGGAGCAGGAGCGGATCGCCAAGGCCTATGTCGCGCAGCTCGACTCCGCCCATGCGTTCAGCCGTCCGATCGTCACGCGGATTGATCCCGCGGGGCCGTTCTATCCCGCCGAGGCGTATCATCAGGACTACCTCGATCGGCACCCTGACGCGCCGTACATCACGATCAACGATCTGCCGAAGGTTCAGACCCTGCGGACGTTGTTTCCGGGATATTGGCGACCAACGCCGGTCACGGTCGGCAAGCTTGCCTCCAGCGATTGAGCGGATATCGCCGTTGGGCAGCCAGCCTGAACGGGATCAGTCTTCCAGAAACGCCGTGAAGGCGGCCTGATAATCGGGATGCCAGCGGGACAGTGCCGGCCGGTTCTCGGTGATGTCCTGGGTCGCCCACAGCATGCGCTTGTTGTCGATCGCGCGGGTCACGTCGTTGTCCGGGCAGATGATGTAGAAGTCGTGCTGATTGATCCCCTCGATCAGCCTGTCCACGACCTGGCCGGGGGTCCAGGCGCCCGGCGGCTTCTCGGTGCGGTCGCCACGGGTCATGCCGGTGAAGGTCGAGCCCGGGACCAGAAGATGGGCGGAAATCCGAGCCCCTTGCTGATTGCGCAGACTGTGGGCGAGCGCCTCGGTCACCGTCTTGACGCCGGCCTTGCTGACGTTGTAGGCGGCATCGCCGGGCGGGCACGTGATGCCCTGTTTGGAGCCAGTGTTGACGATCGCACATTCGTTGTGTTGCGACAACATTGACGGTGTGAAGGTCTGCACGCCGTTGATCACGCCCCAGAGGTTGACCTCCAGCACCTTGCGCCAGCGATCGATATGCTCCCACGGGCCGCCGCCGGGCGCGGTGCCGGCGTTGTTCATCAGCACCGCGACTTCACCAAAGCGGGCGTAGACCGCATCGCGCAGGGCCTGCACCGAGTCCAGGCGGCTGACATCGGTGGCGACTGTCAGCACCGCGTCGGCACCGGATGGCGAGGCGGCGGCAACCGTGTCGGCGGCGCGCGCCAGTGCCTCGGGCGAGAGGTCGGCGAGGCAGACCTTCAGCCCCATCGCGGCGAAGCGCCGGGCGGCGGCCAAGCCGATGCCGCTGGCGGCGCCGGTGATGACCGCGACGCGACCGGCATGGAGAGCGGGATGGTTCGGCATGGGGTGATTTCCTTCGTCGTGCCCTGCCCCGCGGTCTGTGTTATCGCGCGTCGGACGCAGGGAAGCGGTCAGGTCTCTGAAATAAGAACTAATGCGCCGGATTTGCGGGTCGCGTGCTGTGGCCAACCACCGAAGCGGCAGCGTAGCGCGCTGATTTGAGACAGATCGCGCTCTCGCTGGTTATTTTGACGCGCAAATTTGACAGCCAGACTGGTCCTGTCGGGCTGGTGTAGCTCTAGTCCGGTGTGAAACTCATTGCGATACCGTTTATACAATACCGCTGGTAGGTGGGTGCCGGGCCGTCGGGAAACACATGCCCAAGATGGCTGCCGCAGGTGGCGCAGTGCACCTCGGTGCGGATCATACCGTGGCTGCGATCGACAGTCGTCTCGACCGCGCCGTCAACCGGATCGTTGAAGCTGGGCCAACCTGTGCCGCTTTCAAATTTCCCTCCCGTTTCGAACAACGGGCGATCACATCCGGCGCAGGTAAAGCGACCGGGACGCTTTTCCGCCAGCAAGGCGCAACTGCCTGGCGCCTCGGTGCCGTGGGACCGCATCACATAATACTGTTCGGGGGTCAGAACCCGGCGCCATTCCGCATCGTCGCGGGTTATCGGATAGTCTTTGACGGTCATCAGGGGCTCCTTCCGGTATCTGCTATTTGTGGTGACTACAGCACCCTTGCACAATACCGATGATCGCTTCGGACGACGGCGTGGCCGCGCCCGGCCGCACGCTGTTGTCTTGCCGCCCGATTTGACCCGGCGAGATCAACATGCGCGTCATTCAAGTGGCAAGGCCGATAGACATAAGCCGATAAACATAAAGAGACGATAAACACAAAGAGACTGGGGAGAGGGGTTCATGCGCCATCGTCACCGCGCGCTGTTCGCGCTTGCAGCGGCCGCGCTTTGCGGCTGGATGCCGCCTGCGGCGACCGCGGCTCACCTTACCGCCGCTCAGGTGCGTGCCGTCGTGGCCGATCGTCAGGATCACAAAGTCGATCTGTCCGGCAAGGACCTGTCGGGCGACGACCTGAGCGGACTGGACCTGACGGGCGCGAACCTGGCGGGCGCCGATCTTTCCAACGCCAACCTGCACGGGGTGAAGCTGGTGGGCGCCGATCTGACGGGGGCACGTCTGGTCAGCGCTGACCTGACGTTCGCCTGGTTTATCGGCGCCAATTTCAACCGAACCAATTTGCACGGGGCGACGCTTCAGACGGTGGTCACGTCCAGCGGCATGGAGAACACCAAGGCGCAGGCGGCCAGCTTTGTCGACGCCGACCTGTCGGCGACGCACACGACCGTCCATTTCAGCTTCGACGACATGCGCCGAGCCAATTTCTCGCACGCGAACATGACGGTTGTCATGGCAAACCAGTCGATGGGGTTGTTACGAACGGAGTTCAAAAGCTGCGATCTGGACGGCGCCAACTTCGAAGGAGCCGGATTGGGCCATGTGACGTTTCGCTTCGCCAAGCTGCGTCACGCGAACTTCCGCGGCGCCGACGCCCGTGACGCGGATTTCATCGGCGCGTATCTGAACGATGCCGACTTTACCGGAGCCCGAACCGAGGGCGCTGATTTCGAAAGTGCGACGCTGACCGGAGTAACCGGTCTGAACATCCCGCGATAAAGCCGCGGATTTTCGGTGCCCCCGGCCGCGAGCCGATCACCGGCCACGGGCTGGCGGCCTGAGCGGCGATTTCGATCGACGCTCGGCTGGTTTGGACCGCTGTATCTTCCCGGCTATACCGTCCCGCATGTCGATGTTATCGCCGGAAGAATGGGAAGCGGTGTGGCTGACGCTGGCGATCGCCGCGCGGGCGGTCGGCTTTGGCCTGCCGATCGCCGTGCTGGTGGCGTGGATACTGACGCGATACCGCTTTCCCGGACGCGCGATCCTGAACGCGGTGGTGCATCTGCCGATGGTGCTGCCGCCGGTGGTGACCGGCTGGCTGTTGTTGATCATCCTGGGCGTCCGTGGACCGATCGGCTCACTGCTGGATGAGTGGTTCGGCGTTCGCCTGGTGTTCACGACGGCGGGTGCCAGCCTGGCCTGCGGGGTCATGACCTTTCCGATCATGGTCCGCTCGGTTCGGCTGGCACTGGAAGCGATCGATGACGGATTGGAACAGGCCGCGCGAACGTTGGGCGCGGGTTATTGGGACCGGCTGGTCAACATCACGTTGCCGCTGGCCTCGCCAGGGATCCTGGTGGCGGGCATCGTCGGCTATGCCACCTGCCTGGGTGAGTTCGGCGCCGTCATCACCTTCGCGGCCAACATCCCCGGCCAGACGCAGACCCTGCCGCTGGCGATCTACACGGCCCTGCAGGTCCCTGGCGGGGAGGGGAAGGCCGCCGAACTCTCGATGGTTTCAGTCCTTCTGGCGCTGGCCGGGTTGCTGCTTTCGGAATGGATCGGCAGGCGCTTGACAACCGTGCTGGGCCGGTGAGTTCCGCGGTCGCGCTGGATCATCGCTTCGGGTCGTTCCAGGTGAATGTCGCATTCGAGGTGCCGTCGGCGGGGATAACCGTGCTGTTCGGACCATCCGGCGCCGGCAAGTCGACAATCATCAACGCCGCCGCCGGCCTGTTCCGACCCGACAGGTGCCGCATCGAGATAAACGGGGTCGTGCTTGCCGATACGAGGGCAGGCGTATGGCTGCCGCCGGAGCGGCGGCGGGTTGGTGTGGTGTTTCAGGACTCGCGCCTGTTCCCGCACATGTCGGTGGCGGGCAACTTGCGTTTCGGCATGCGCCGGGTCGCGCCGGGGGCGATCGCGTTCGACGAAATCGTCGATCTGCTGGGAATCGGCGGGCTGCTTGAGCGGCGCCCGCACAGCTTGTCCGGCGGCGAACGCCAGCGTGTCGCCATTGGGCGTGCGCTGCTGGCGCAACCGCATCTGCTGCTGATGGACGAGCCGCTGGCCAGTCTTGATACCGCCCGCAAGGCAGAGATCCTGCCATTCCTGATCCGCCTGAAGACCGCGCTTGGGCTACCGACGCTGTATGTCACCCACGCGCTGGATGAGGCCGCGCAGCTGGCCGACCAATTGGTGCTGGTCGATGCCGGGCAGGTCGTCGCGGACGGAACCGTGTCCGATGTTGCCGCCCGGGCTGATCTGCCGCTGGCGCGACGCGACGACGCCGGTGCCGTGCTGATTTGCCGGGTCGAGGAGAACGCTGACCGCCGCGGACTGACACGGCTGGACGGTGGCGGCGCGACGTTCTGGGTGCCATTGCTCAACCGGCCGGTCGGGGCTGGCTGCCGCATCCGGGTGCCGGCACGCGAGGTGATCCTGGCGCGCCAGTCTCCCGAAGCGATCAGCTTGCACAATGTCGTGCCGGGCATTGTGCGCCGCATCACCGACGATCCGGTCCGAAGATCGGTGATGGTAGAGATCGGCCTGCCGGACGGCGGGCTTCTGTCGCGGGTCACGCCGGATGCGATCGAGCGACTGAAGCTTTCGCCGGGATCTCCGGTTCTAGGGCTGATCAAGTCCACCTCGATCGAGGTGTTGGGCGGCTGATCTCCGATTCGGCGATCAGGGCGAACTTCTGAGGCCGGACAAATCGTTGGCTTTCGCCCATCGAATGGACGCGACCGGACCCGGGCGGGTTGTCCTGTTCGGCACCGTTCTGGCGAAGTGCGCGGCCAGACGCCGGGAGGCAAAGCCTGCGCCGTAAGCGAACCGCATCATCGGCCCGAAGCTGTTGGCCGCTGCGGTGCCGACGAAGTGCAGACCGGGAACCGAGCTTTCAAAGCAACGCGACAGGCGCGGGGTATGGTTAACGCAGTCGAGCTTTTCCAGCACGGCCGGGGCGAGGAACCGCAGTCGCCGCATGTCGACCCGATAGCCGGTTCCGGCGATCACATGATCCGCCATAACCACCCGCTCACCGCCGTCCTGCAGCTTCAATGCAAGCTTTGCTCGGCCGCCGACAGCCTCGGCCCCGACGAGTCTGGCGCCCAGGATGGTCGGGATGACGCCATCGACCTGAGGTTGCAACGTCCAACCGGGCGCCGCCGGCAAATGCTTGCGGACTACAAAGACGCGGAACTTTTCCGGCATGGCGTGAAACAAAGAGGGCATCGCGCAGCAGGCCCAGGACCGCCAGCCGGTGCCCAGACCGGATTCGGGTTCCTTGATACGCTCGATCAGGCTGCGTTCCGCCGGCGGCCCGCAGAAGTCGATGGCTTCACGCCGAGCGATCAATGTCACCTTGGCGCCCTTCTGGTGCATCAGGGCGGCCAGGTTGATCGCCGAGGCGCCGGCGCCGATGACCGCGACGTCGCGATCGGCGAACGTGTCTACGTCCACGTGTATGGCGCTGTGGGAGGCGAGTTCGGCAGGCAGGGCGGCAAGCTCAGGCGGCATGTATTCGTAGTCGCGAATGCCGGCGGCGACGATGACGCGTCGGGTGGATGCCACATCGCCGTCCGCGAATTCAAGATCGAACCCGTGCGGCGCGGGATTAACCGCGGTGACAACACGATCCTCCAGGTTTGGAACGAAGCGTTGCTGAAAAGCCTTGCCGTAGGCGATGAAGGTCGAGAGCGGGATCGGGAAGCCGAGGTCCTTGTAAGGAAGTCCATTGTCGGCGCAGAAGCGTGACAGCGGCATTTCGCCGGCCGGATCATACAGGTTTGACCCGTTGCCCTCGGACTTCAGCACCATCCCGGTGGGCATCGAGGTCTGCCACGTATGCATTGGGCTGCCGAAGATCCGGAAGCTGATGCCCAAGCCGGCGAGATGAGCAGCAATTGACAGACCATACGGTCCTGCACCGATAATCGCGACATCGACGATCTTAGCCATGATGTTCCCGTTCTTAAAAACAGTCTGATTTACCAACGTTTCACCCTGAACCGCTATACAAATAACGGGGAGGATGATGACATCCGGGACCGCTATTCGGATCGCGCATCAGTTCATTTGATACAAACACGGCGGATGGTAGCGGTTCCATCACGAACGCCTGCTTTCCCGCATGTGCTGCCATAGCCGCGCAGCCGCGGGCAAAGCTCGGACCAAGCACGCCTAACTGGCTGTTTTCATTGGCAGATCTGGTCGATGCATCGGTTGCCTGATGCGGCGAGCTACGCGGGCAGCGCAGTTGTCCGTGGCGACCGTATTGACCGAACGTCCCGACACGTTGCCGTAGCAACACACCATCAAGCCTCGAGATCGGCGTCCCAATACAGGAAATCGAGCCAGGTCTGATGCAGGTTTTCGCGCGAGACGTGCCACTTCGCGGCCTCGTCGATCTGGTGCGGCGTCGGTTCTGAAGGCGAGCCGCGCAGACGCAGGCCGCTTTGCTTCAGCGAGCGGCTGCCTTTGAACAGATTGTCGGCCTGACAGCAGGTGACGACGTTTGACCAGGTGGTGATGCCGCCTTTGGAGCGCGGCACGATATGGTCGAACGTGAGGTCCTTGGCCGGTAAGGTATGCCCGCAATACTGGCAACTGAACCGATCTCGCAAGAAGACGTGATAGCGGGTGAAGGCCACCTTGCGGCGCTTATGGAAGCGCTTGAGCGCAACGACCGAGGGGATCGGGAACGAGCGGCGGGTCGAATGGACTTCCACGTCGTAGTTGATGACCGGATTGACCCGTTCCTGCAGCACCGCGACCAGGGCGTCCTGCCAGGACCAGACGGATAGCGGGCCCCAGCTGAGTGGCTGCATGTCAGCATTCAGCACCAGGGTCTGCAGGTTGGGAATGTGGCTCATGGGCGGCACCGAAGGCGCGCCGCCGGGATCAGCGGGAAACAGGCGATTTCCGATCGGCCGTCAGGCAAAAGTGACTCCCTTGCAGCCGGAGCGCGACACCAAGGGCAAGAGAACCGTCGAGCCGCCAATGTCACGCGCCGCCGAGAACCTACCGGATTTATGACAGACCGCCAACCATGCCGCAACCGGCGTCGCCAACAATGTCCGTGACTTCATTGTTTCGTCATGCAAATCCCCGCTGTAACGCCAGCGCACCGAGAGCCAGTCCGGTGTCGTCGATACCATGGCCGAGTCGCGGAATGTAGTGTGCCTCGACCGGCACCCCCGCGGCGGCCAACGCGACCGCGGCGTCGCGTGAGCGGGACACCGGAACGGCTTCGTCCGCCTCACCGTGGACCAGCAGGACCGGCGCGCGGTTGGTCAACTCGGCCTGAAGGGTTTCTGGGGCGACCAGCGCGCCGGAAAAGGCCAGGACCGCGCGCGGCGCCGAGGCTCGGCGCAGGCCGGTGAACAGGGCGATCATCGCGCCCTGGCTGAAACCCGCGATCGCATAGGCTTCGGCCGGAAGATCGAGGCGCGCCAGTTCGGCGTCGATAAAGCCATCCAGGTAGCTGGCGGCGGTGCGGGCGCCGGACGCCATCACCGGCGGCGAGCGGTCGGCCACACTCCACCATTGGCGTCCGAAACCTGAATCATGACGGAACGGCGCGTCGACCGCTGCGAACAGCGCATTCGGACAGGCATGCTGCCAGGCCGGGGCGAGATCGATCAGGTCGTGGGCGTCGGCACCAAGACCATGGCACAGGACGACCAGTTGTTGAGGTTTCGCCTTCGAGGCGGGTCCCCAATGAAGCGCTTCGAGGGTTGGCATTCGGTATCTCCGCATTGGGTGTCGACGCGCCGGTGTCCGGGTTCAGGCGTTCGCCACAAGCCGGGCGAACCTTATCAGTGGCCTGGCCGACCTCCTCTGGCCGACCTCCTATGGCCGACCTCCTCTGGCCGACCTCCGTGGCCGCCCCGCTGGCCGATCTCCTCTGCCCGACCTTCTCTGGCCGAACCCCCTCTGGCGATCGCAGGATAGAGCACCCGGTTGCAGCAGGACATAGCCTCTGGCCGGTGTTTTCGCCGACCTGCTTCACCGTTAAAATCAGCCGTTTAATAGGTCCCTGGGGAAAGGGAACCAGATGATCGTCACACGCTTCGCACCCAGTCCGACCGGCGCCCTGCATCTGGGCCATGCTTTCTCGGCGTATGCCGCCTGGCGGCAGGCGCGGCTCACGGGCGGGCGGTTTCTGCTGCGGCTGGAGGATATCGATCCTGGCCGTTGCCGCCCCGAATATGCCGCGGCGGTGCAAACCGACCTGGCTTGGCTCGGTCTGGACTGGGACGGGCCCGTGCGGGTGCAGTCTGAGCATCTGCCCACGTACCAGTCGGTGCTCGACGGGCTGGCGGAACGCGGCCTGGTGTATCCGTGCTTCTGCACCCGCGCCGACATCGCGCGGGAGATCGCAGCCTCGGCCGCGGCACCGCATGGGCCGGACGGGGCGCCGCTATATCCGGGCACCTGCCGCCGTCTGTCGCGGGCGGAGCGGGCTGACCGGATCGGCGGCGGCGAGCGGTTCGCGCTGCGGCTGGATATGGCGGCCGCGGTTCAACCGGGCTTGACCTACGACGAGGTCGGTGAAGGTCGCATCGCCTGTCAACCCGAGCGGTTTGGCGACGCCGTATTGGCCCGCAAGGACGCACCGGCGAGCTATCATCTGTGCGTGACGCACGACGATGCGTCGCAGGGCGTGACGCTGATCACCCGCGGGGCCGACCTCAGGCCAGCAACCGATCTGCACCGGCTGCTGCAAGCCCTGATGGGATGGCCGACACCCGCCTACGCGCACCATAGGCTGCTGACCGATGCCGCCGGCCGGCGGCTGGCAAAGCGGGACCGGGCAACGACCCTGGCGTCGCTCCGCGCCGAAGGGGTCTCGGCGCAGGCGATCATCCAGCGGCTCGATCAATCCCAGTAGTGCCAGCGGCCATGGTCGAAACGACGATGGCGGTAGTGCCGATGGTGCCAATAGTAGTCGACATGGGTGACCCCGGGCGACTGTGACATCGCATGAAAGCCCGCCGCCGACGGCGCCGCCGAGGCACCGAATGCCGTCAGTGTGGACAGACCAACCAGCGCGGCGATAGCGAGAAGTAACCTGGGCATCGAAACCTCCTGATGAAGACGTAGTTACCATGCTAGAAGACGCAGCTAACATGGTAATGGAATCCGACGCCAGGAAGACGAATTCGGGGCATTATCGCGGCAAATTATTACGCCTCGGCATGCGTCGCGACGGGGGTATGCGTCGCGACAGGGGATAATCCGGCGGCCGGAACCTCGGTCTGGTCTGTGCGTTGAGTGGCCGGAGGCCGCGATGACTGATTTGATCGTGCATACGGAAATGCCGTTTAACGCGGAGCCGCCACTGGAGCGGCTACGAGTGCGCTTCACCACACCGCAACCCGACTTCTATGTCCGCAGCCATGGTACCGTGCCGCAACTGGCCGAGGACAGCCACAGGCTGCGGGTCGGCGGTCGGGTGGCACGGCCGCTCGATCTCTCCATGTCGCAACTGCGCCACGATTTTCCTGGCCGGACCGTGATGGCTGTCCTGCAGTGCGCCGGCAACCGCCGAGCGGATCTGCACCGGGTCCGTCCGGTGACAGGTGATCCGTGGTCGGGCGGGGCGATCGGCAACGCCACCTGGACCGGGGTGGCTTTGGCCGAGGTGCTGCGAGCCGCGGGTGCCGAGGCCGATCCTGGCCTGCATGTGGCGTTCGATGCCTGTGACCAGATCAAAAACGACAAGACCGAGGATGGTGCGCGGTTCGGCGTTTCGATCCCGATGACCAAGGCGCTGTGCCCCGAGGTGCTGCTGGCGTTCGCGATGAACGGTGAGGACCTGGCGCCGGAACATGGCTTTCCGCTGCGCGTGGTGGTGCCCGGTTTCGCCGGCGTGCGCAGCCCGAAGTGGCTCGCCGGCATCACCGTGCAAGATTCACCGTCCGGCAACGCCATGCAGCAGACCGATTACAAGCTCTTTCCGCCCGATGTAAGGCCCGAGACGGTGGATTGGGATCGGGGTGTGACGATCAACGAGATGCCGTTGAACGCCGCCATCTGCCAACCCGCCGCCGGCGCGGCGGTGGCGGCCGGCCCGATTACCGTGCGCGGTTATGCGATATGCACCGGACGCACGGTCGAGCGGGTGGATCTGTCGGCCGATGGCGGTACAAGCTGGTGTCAGGCGAGACTGGAACGGCGGGACGATGCGCCGTGGGGCTGGACCTTCTGGGAGACCGCTGTCGATCTGCCCGCGGGTAAGCATGAACTGGCGGTGCGGGCGTGGGATTCGGCGGGACAGACTCAGCCGTCCTCGGCTGCTGATGCATGGAATTTCAAGGGGTATCTATCCGCGGCCTGGCACCGCGTGAGGATCAGGGCGGTTTAGCCGCCGCACGCCGGTGTCCGCGCGATTGGGTTGCTTTCGCGATCGCCGCGTCGCCTGTAGCATGCGCTCGATCGATGCACACGGAATGCGGATGGAGTGCGCATGAGCGCAACAGGTACGGACAGAATCGCGGCGGTTAACGGCGCCGCGTCAGGCATTGGCCAAGCCGCGTCGTGCAGCCGGATGATGTTTTCGATGTCATGATGTTTCTGCTGTCGGATGCCGCGCGGTCTGTCACCGGGACGACGATCCCGGTCGACGGCGGGACCAAGGCGGCGTTCATCCCGGCCGGTTCGACCTGATGGCGCGGTGGGTCCTGCTGCTCATCGCCGTGACATTGCCGGGCTGGATATTGCCGGGCTGGGCAGCGCGGGCCTGGGCGCAGGATCGTGTGGTCAACATCTACAACTGGACCGACTACATCGATCCATCGGTGCTAAGCGACTTCACCAAGGAAACCGGAATCAAGACACGCTACGACGTGTTCGACAGCCTGGAGACCCTGGAAGCCAAGATGTATGCCGGACATTCGGGCTATGATGTCGTGGTGCCAAGCAATGAGCCGACGTTCTCGCGGCTGATCAAGGCAGGGGCGCTGGCGACGATCGATCGATCGAAGGTGCCGAACTGGAAAAACCTGGACCCGGCGCTGATGCGGCGGGTGGCGTCGTCCGATCCGGGCAATCAGCATGGGGCGATCTATCTGTGGGGCTCGACCGGCCTGGGGATCAATCCGGATCGTGTCCGAGCGTTGGCGCCCGATGCGCCGATGGATAGCTGGGCGCTGCTGCTTGCTCCGGCATGGGCGAAACGGATCGCACCGTGCGGCATCATCATGATGGATTCGGCGATCGACGTGGTCCCGTCGGTGCTGCGCTATCTGGGCCGAAGCCCGGACAGCTCGGCGCCCGAGGATCTGCGGGCGGTGTCCAAGACGCTGATGGCGATCCGGCCATACATCCGCCAGTTCGCCAGCGGTGGCGCCCTGGAAGCTCTGGCGGCCGGCGACGCCTGCCTGGCGATGGACTACTCGGGCGACGTCGATCAGGCGGAAGCCAGAGCCCAGGAGGCCGGACAGGGCGTGACGGTGAGCTATGTCGCGCCGAAAGAGGGCTCCGAAATCGGCTTCGACATGCTGGCGATCCCATCCGACGCGCCACACCGGGACGCCGCGCTGGCGTTCATCAATTTCGTGCTGCGGCCAGAGATCATGGCTCGGATTACCGATGCGACGCGCTATCCGAATGCGATCCCGGCCACCCGGGCGCTTGTCCGGCCGGCGCTGTTGACGGACCCCAACGTATTCCCGACCCCAGCGGTGATGCAGCGGTTCTTCACCATCGGGCCTTCAACGGCCGCCGCCGACCGCGCCCGCACCCGGATGTGGGCGCGCTTCAAGGCTGGCGGTTAAGCTTGGTGGCAACCGCGGTCGCGCCGGCCGCCGCGACCGGGCTGCTGACGGTTGCCGGACTGACGGTTCGCTTCGGCGCGGCACGGGCGGGCGGGACATTGGCGCTCGATCGGCTGGACCTGACGGTGCGACGCGACGAACTGTTTGTGCTGTTGGGAAGTTCCGGATCCGGAAAAACCACGCTGCTGCGGGCGATCGCGGGTTTCCTGCGCCCCGATGCCGGGCGGATCGTGCTGGACGATGCAGACATCACCGGGCTGCCGCCGCATCGCCGGCCGGTGAACACGATGTTCCAATCCTATGCGCTGTTCCCGCACATGTCGGTGGCGGCCAACATCGGCTTCGGCCTGCGCCAGCACGGCCTGTCCCGAGCGGCGACCCGGGCGCGGGTGGCGGCCATGCTGGCGCTGGTGCGGCTGGACGGCTTTGGCGGGCGGCGGCCGGCGGAGCTGTCGGGTGGCCAGCAGCAGCGGGTGGCGCTGGCCCGCAGCCTGGCACCGAACCCGCGACTGCTGCTGCTGGATGAGCCGATGTCGGCGCTGGATCAGGGACTGCGGCGGGAAACCCGGGCGGAGCTGGTGCGGCTGCGGCGGTCACTCGGGGTAAGCTTCGTGTTGGTGACGCATGACCAGGATGAGGCGTTGCAGATGGCGGATCGGGTTGGCGTGATGCGCGACGGCCGGATGGCTCAGCTTGGCACCCCGGCGGCGTTGTATGAGTCTCCGGCGGATCGTTTCGTCGCCGACTTCCTAGGGGCGGCGAACATCCTGCCCTGCGTCGTGGATGGCGTGCATGTGCGGCTGCCCAGCCTGGGGGTCTACGTGCGGGCGGCGCGGCCGGGCGTCAGCGGACCCGGGCTGCTGGCGTTGCGGGCGGAACGGCTGCGTATCGAGGGCGAGCCGATGCCCAACGAAATCCACGGCGTGGTGATCGAAAGTGCCTATGCCGGCGACGCGCTGGCGGTTTCAGTGCGGCTGGCGGATGGTTCGGTGCTGCGGGTCAAACGGTGGCTGGCCGAGGGACTGGCAGCGGCCTCGATCCCCCCTGGGATCGCCGTGCGCGTGGGCTGGCAGCCCGAGGCCTGCATGCTGCTGCCAGAATGACCACGCACGCTGAATGACCACGCGCGCGCGTCGATGGGTGCTGGCGGGTCCGGTCGCCTGGCTGATCCTGCTGCTGGCAGCACCACTGGCGATCGTCCTGCTGATCGCGCTCGCGCAGTCGGCGGATCGGGTGCCGCCGTATCTTCTGGGCCTCAGCCTGGACAGCCTTCGGCTGGTGGCGAGCGATCCGCTTTACCGGGATGCCCTGCTGCGGAGTCTGCGGGTCGCCGGGGTTTCCACCCTGGTCTGTCTGGCGATCGGGTTTCCCATGGCGCTGGCGATCGCCCGGGCCGCGGCGCGGTGGCAGAATGCATTGCTGCTGGCGGTGATGCTGCCGTTCTGGACCGGGTTCCTGATGCGGATCAACGCCTGGATCGGATTGCTGGCGGATGATGGGCTGGTCACCCGAGCGTTGGGCGGAACCCGGCTGCTGTATACCGACACGGCGATGTATCTCGGCATGGTCTATACCTACCTGCCCTTCATGGTGTTGCCGCTGTACGCCCGGCTGTCCCGACTGGATCCGGCCCTGACCGAAGCGGCCGCGGATCTGGGAGCCAGGCCGTTGGGGGTTTTGCTCCGGGTGACCGTGCCGCTGTCGTTGCCTGGGGTCGCGGCGGGAGCGGCGCTGGTGTTCATTCCGGCGATCGGGGAGTATGTCATTCCCGCGCTGCTGGGCGGCCCTCAGGCGCAACTGGTCGGCAGGGTGCTGTGGGACGAGTTTTTCGCCGACCGCGATTGGCCGACCGCCTCGGCCGTCGCGGTGTGGCTGCTGGTGGTGCTGCTGGTGATCCCCGGTTTGCTGCTTCGAGCAGCCAGTCGGTCGCACCTGGGCGACGGCCAGCCGAGCCAGCGTCGGTTGTCGTGGGTGATGGCGGGGTTCACCGGCGGATCAAGATCTGGCCAATCACGAACTGGCGGATGAGGACGTAGCGGATGAGGACGGGGCGGATGAGGACGGGGCGGATGACGACGGGGGGCCGGCATCGGGCACTCAGGTATCGGCATGCGCCGGCATAATTCCGCTTGCATTCGTTATGCTGCGCTGCAACATGAGGTTGCTGGGTCGTTTTGATACTAAAGCACCCACTCCATCGATCTAGGAATCTGATATGACAACACTCAATGGCGTGCTGGACGCGGCGACGCGGAGCGCCGGTAGCGGCAGTGATCTTGCCGTCGCGGCCGGCCAGATCATTGCCCGGCGCGTCGCGCTGGGGCTGACCGCCGCATTCGACCCGCTGGGGGCGGACCACACGGAGCTCGGCCGGATGATGCCGGAGAAGGTGGAGGCGTTCTCGGCCGCCGGCATGATCATGCTGGAACAGACCAATCAGGCTGGCTGGGAGATGACTCGCCTGGCCTCGGACGAGGTCATGACGGGCGCTCTGGCGACGTTCGCGATGGCCACCTGCGCCACCCCGATGGCAATGGCGGAAGCGCAAGGCCAGTACGCCCTGAACTGGCTCAATCGCGCCGCGTCGAACTTCTTCGCCCTGGGCATGCTGGCGTTCGGTGCTCATGAAGCCGCGATGGCCCCGATCCGGACCACCGTCGCCGCCAATACGGCACGACTGGCCAAGTGACGTCGGGGTCGGCCGCGGCCACGGGTGACCTGAGGGCACATCGGCGATAAGTGCGTCAGATAGAGCTGTCCGACAAAACAGGTGCCTGTTCGACACCGCGATGCGCAGGGTTTAACCTCCAATAGGTTCAAGAACATGAGCAACGGCGGGGCGAACGGAATGTGATTTCGGGAAATGATGGCCGAACTCCACAATCCAGGACACGGTCAAAGCAAGACCGGCAGCAACAACGCCAATCCGGCGGGAGCGTAGTCCATGGCTTTATCAGCGGCGCCTGCCGTCAGTCCGTCCGCCGTCGAGCCTATTGAAGCGGAGACCATGCGTCGGGTCGCCTGGCGCCTGGTCCCGCTTTTGATGGTCAGCTATTTCGCCGCCTATCTGGACCGCGTGAACGTCGGCTTCGCCGCGCTCACGATGAACAAGACGCTGGGTTTTTCGGCCGAGATCTTCGGCATCGGCAGCGGGATCTTCTTCTTCGGCTACTTTCTGTTCGAGGTCCCCAGCAATCTGATCCTCGCGAAGGTCGGTGCCGGCAAATGGATCGCGCGCATCCTGCTCACCTGGGGTCTGATCTCAGGGGCGACTGCCTTCGTCACCGGAACCTGGTCGTTCCTGGGTGTCCGCTTCCTGCTTGGCCTGGCGGAAGCTGGCTTCTACCCGGGGATCATTCTCTATCTGACCTGGTGGTTTCCATCGACCTATCGGTCCCGGATCATCGGCATCTTCATGACGGCAATCCCGATCTCCATCGTCACCGGTTCGCTGGTTTCCGGTCAGATTCTCCGGTTGGGCGCGTGGGGCGGCCTGATGGACTGGCAGTGGCTGTTCATCCTGGAGGCGGTGCCGGCGCTCATCATGGGATTCGTGGTGCTGTTCTATCTGACCAACAGCCCGGAGCAGGCGACCTGGCTGCGGCCGGACCAGCGGGACTGGCTGATCAAGCGGCTGGCGGCCGAGCGCGGCTTGAAGGAGGAGATTCGCCATTTTTCGTTCGGCGAGACAATGCGGAACGCGCGGGTCTGGATGCTGACACTGGTGTATTTTGGCCAGAACGTGAGCGGCTACGGGCTGGTCCTGTTCCTGCCGCAAATCGTTCGCCGGTTCGGCGTCGGCGTCGGCATGAACGGTCTAATCAGCGCCTTGCCGTTCGCCGCAGGCGCGGTCGCGATGGTGTTGTGGGGCCTGCATTCCGATCGCACCGGGGAACGGCCTCTGCACGCCGCCGCCGCTTGCTTCCTGAACTTCGCCGGACTCGCGGTCTGCGTTTTCCTGCACGACCCGGTCTACATGATGATCGCGATCATCCTGGCGCAGATGGGGCAATCGGCGATCGCCCCGACGTTCTGGACGCTGCCGACAGCGATGCTGTCCGGCACCGCCGCGGCGGGCGGGATCGCCTTGATCAACGCGGTGGGCAACCTTGGCGGGTTTCTCGGGCCGTACATGATGGGCAGCATCCGCGATGCCACCGGCAGCTTCAGTATCGGACTTCTGGCCATCGCGATGGGCGCGCTGGTCGCCAGCATCGTGCTGGTCGCGGTGGGCCATGACCGTCGGCTGGAGGAGATACCGCAGAACCGCGGGGATGGCTATCGCGTCGCCGCCAAGTAGCCGCAGCCACTGGATGCTTCGTGCTGCAGAGCACGCCGGTTGTCCGCTGCACCCGTGCTGCGCGGACAGCCAACTCGGGGCCACTTCGCGAGCAGGACGGCGGCCGATATTTACCATTCGATAACGAATACTCGTTAGCGTCGGCGTGCTCGCGCTCGCGGCAACACCAACCAGAGGCTCCACAACCAAGAGATCGGAAGCATGCCGCGATATCTGATCTCTGAGCCAGCCGAAGCGATCCTGACCACACTGGGTGATGCGCTTGACCTGGTGGATTTCGGTATCGTCCTGCTCGATCGCGACCTGCGGGTCCGCTTCATCAACCGCCGGTTGGGCGAGATCTGGAAGATCGAGCCGGCGTTGCTGGAAACCGCACCGACCTTCCGCGAGCTTCTGATGAATGTCGCGGCGCTGGGGTGCTATGCCATGGCCGCGGCGAATCTGCCTGGGTATATCGACCGGCGCGAGGCGGAAGTGCGCGCCGGTTCGATCCCGTCGGAGCTGCTCGAACTTGCTGACAAGCGACGTTTTCTGTTTCGCTGCATTGCCTGCCGCGATGGCGGACGTATCCTCACCTACGCCGATATTTCCACCGAGCTGCAACGCGAGGCCTCGGACGCGGTCGCAGGGATCACCGCGGAGCTGCGGTTCACCACCGAGACGCTGGAGGATCAGGCTGCTCACTTGGCCTCGCTGGCCGAGACGGCTGAAGAAAACGCGCAGAAGGCCGAAGCCGCGCGGATGCTGCTGGAGGTGGAAATCGCCGAGCGGCGGCAACTGGAGATAAGCTTGCGGCGCATGGTCACGACGGATGGGCTGACCGGCGCCCATAGTCGCGCCGAGTTGCTGGCCGCGGCGCAGTCGCGGATGGATGTGGCCGGTGCGACCGGGCAGGCCCTGGTGGTGCTGATGCTCGACGTGGACCACTTCAAGGCGATCAACGACCGCTTTGGCCACGCGGGTGGCGATCGCGCCCTGCAGCATCTTGTCGCCACGCTGTATGGCGGCATCCGGCAGGTCGACCTGCTGGGGCGGCTGGGCGGGGAAGAGTTCGCGATCGTGCTGGTTGATACCTTCCCGTTATCCGCCGAGGCGGTGGCTGAGCGATTGCGGGCACGGGTGGCGGAAGCGCCGGTGACTTTCGGCCACCGGGTGATCCCGATGACGGTCAGCATCGGCCTGGCCACCCGGCTGGAAACCGACCGATCGATCGAACAGGTCCTGGCGCGTGCGGACGATGCGCTTTATCGCGCCAAGGACAGCGGACGGAACCGGGTTGTGACCTATCAGAGATTGGAAGCGGTCTGATACCCATCGACGCCGGCGCCGACCGATCCGGACCATCCGGGTCGCCAACCCGTCCGCATCGATGACGCGGGCGGCGGGGCGGGACAGGCCTGGTGGATTGGCGACAGCCCGCCTGCCTTCCCGTGATACCTTCCGCTGGGCGCAGTCCGCTGGGCGTCTTCCCGTCACATCCTCCGCTGGGCGCCTGATCTACCGGCCCGCTCTGACCACGCCTGGCCGGTCACGATGGCCGGACAGTTCCGCCCCGGCGCCCCGATCCAGGCGGGTCGCCAGCAGCGGCGCCATGAACGACACCGCGGCGACGAACAGGAACGCCACCGAGAAGTCAGGCAGCATCGGCCGCGGGTGGTGGGAGACGGCGATCGAGGCCGCCAGCGCGGCGGCCGAGATCGCGATGCCCAGGGTCAGCGACATCTGCTGAAACGTGGTGTAAAAACTGGTGGCGGCGCTCATGTCCTCGCGCGGGACGTCGGCATAGGCGATGGTGTTGTAGGCCATGAACTGCAGCGACTGGAAGAAGCCGTTCGCCACCAGCACGGCGTAGATCAGCGGCAGCGGCCAGCTTGGCCGGAACGCCGCGCTGAGCGCCAGCAGGGCGGTGGCAAGCGCGCCGATCCAGGTGAGCACCGGACGGAACCCCAGGCGCTTGAGGAACCATGGCGCGCAGGCCCGCATCGCCAGCGATCCTATCGAGCTGACGAAGGTGATCAGCCCGCTCTGCACCGCCGACAGACCGAAGCCCAGCTGGAACATCATGGGCATCAGAAACGGCATGGCGCCGACGGCGATGCGCGACAGCGAGCCGCACAGCAGCGACATGCGGAACGTGGTCACGCGCAGCAGCCGAAAGTCCAGCATCGGTCGCGGCGTGCGCCGTGCATGGAAGCCGTAAAGAATCGCCGAGGCCGCGCCGGTGCCGAGCAGTGCTGCGACGATCCCGGCGGAGCCGACGCCGCGGGTGCCGACCTCGATCCCGAACATCAGGCAGGCCAGCGCGGTGCCGGACAGGATCAGTCCGCGCAGGTCGAACTTGGTCCGGGTCGGCTCTTTCATTTCGTCGATGAAGATCGAGACCAGGACGATGCCGGCCAGGCCGATCGGCACGTTGATGTAGAAGATCCAGTGCCACGACAGGTAGGTCACGATGAAACCACCCAGCGGCGGCCCAACGATCGGCCCGATCGTCGCCGGCACCATCAGCCAGGCCATCGACCGCACCAGCTCGGCCTTCGAGACCACGCGCAGCATGACCAGCCGTCCCACCGGCGACATCATCGCCCCACCCGCCCCCTGCAGCATCCGCGCCGCCACCAGGCCCCCCAAGGTCGGCGCCTGCGCGCACAGGACAGAGCCCAGGGTGAACAAGCCGATCGCGATGCGGAAGACGGATTTTGATCCGAAACGGTCGGCGATCCGCCCACTGGCCGGGATGAACATCGCCAACGTCAGCAGGTACGACGTCAGGGCGATATTCATATGCAGCGGATCGGCGTTGAAGCTGCGCGCCATGGTCGGCAACGCGGTGGCGAGGACGGTGCCGTCGAGTTGCTCCATGAACATCGCGCTGGCGACGATCAGCAGCACGGTGCGCGGGCGGGTTTGGCGCTTGACCGGCGGCGCGATCAGGGCTCCGGGCCTCTCGGCGTCTTGGAGGCGCGTTTCCTCGTTCATGGTTTGGGTTATCCGATCAGGCGCCGGTTCTTGCGCGTGGGGCGTCACAGTGTTCCGCGATTCGATCCCCGTATCGCGCATCAGAGACGTGCCACACGTCGCTATTGGTTTGAAGTCGCCGAGCCACGCGCGGCGGACGCCTCCGCTTCGCGTCTGGCGCTGCTCGGCGATCGGATCCGCGTGTCCTGGGTCAGACGTTCGCCATGCTACGCGAACCGCTGATCCAGGACACGCGCTCTTTGTGTTCAGTGGCCTGCTTATCCCCTGCGTCCGTCGCACATGCGACGAACTTCGACACACTAGCGGCGATGCTAGCGGCGAACATTGCCAACCGTTTGGCCGGCGGCAATGGTGGTCCGCCGCAGCATGAGGAAACCGCCGTGACACAACCAACTGGCCCGCTGCCGGGCACCCGGGCAACCGGCCCGCTGTCGGGCATCCGGGTCATCGACATCACCACCGTTGTGCTTGGGCCATTCTGCTCGCAGACGCTGGGCGACATGGGCGCCGATGTCATCAAGGTGGAACCGATCGACGGCGATTCCACACGGTTGATCGGCCCGTCCCGCACGCCGGGCATGGGTTCGTACTTCGCCAACCTCAACCGCAACAAGCGCAGCGTCGCGATCGACCTGAAGCAGCCCGCGGCGCGGGCGGCGATGCTGCGCCTGGTGCAGACCGCCGACGTGTTTGTCCACAACATGCGGATCGGCGCCGCCAAGCGGCTGGGCCTGGACTACGCGACGCTGTCCGCCGGCAACCCGCGGCTGATCCACGCGTGCGCCAGCGGCTTTCGCAAGGGCAGCTCGTTGCAGGAATTTCCGGCGTATGACGACCTGATCCAGGGTGTTTCGGGGGTCGCCGCGCTGAATGCCGGGTCGGATGGGGCGCCGCGGTATTTTCCCATGGTGATGGTGGACAAGCTGACGGGAACGACGCTGGCCTCGATGATCGGGATGGCGCTGTTTCATCGCGAACGCACCGGCGAAGGCCAGGAAATTCATCTGCCGATGATGGAGACGATGCTGTCGTTCACCCTGGTCGAACACCTGTGGCACGCCACCCTGGGGGCGCCCGAGAAGGGGGTTGGGTATCCGCGGATGCTGACGCCGCATCGGCGTCCCTACCCGACCAAGGACGGCTACATCAGTGTGATCGCGCACAGCGACGCGCAATGGGGCAAGCTGTTCGAGGCGATGGGGGTGGCCGAGTTGATCCACGACCGGCGATTTGATTCGGTGCAGGCACGTTCTTTCAACATCGACGCCGTCTATGCCACGCTGACCGAGGGCCTGCGGCATCGCAGCACGGCGGACTGGCTGGCCGAATTGCGGCCGGCGGATATCCCGTGCGGGCGGGCCAACAGCCTGGATGATCTGTTTACCGACCCATACCTGGCCGAGACCGGCTATTTCGAGGCCTACGAGCATCCTGTCGAGGGCTCGGTGGTCATCCCGGCGATCCCGGCCCGGTTCTCCAAATCGCCGCCGAACGTGCATCGCCCCTGGCCGACGCTGGGCCAACACACGCGCGAGGTGCTGCTCGAGATCGGCTGTTCAGATTCCGAAATCGCGGCGATCGCCGGCAACTAGGCGTTGGTTTTCTCAAAAGACTGACCAGGCGAGCTTCCGTCGCATTGGCTTGGACGCGCATCGGGCAGCCGTCGCGGCGCGGGATGGCGGGGAGCGTGATGGCGAGGCAGGCGGGACGCTGACAGGCGAACACGTTCCGGATTTGTGCCATCGCCGCCCTGCGGCGGTCGCGCATCTATTACAGAAAACGTTGGTGATGGCCCGGACCCAATCCGCACTGATTGCCTGCACACGGGCGCGGAAGGCGGGACGACTGATCGATTTTTGCATAATAAACCACGAGATTTGCCAGCAGGGCGGAAGCCCGCGTGGTTCTTACGATTAGACAAGGTTTCACTTGCGGTCGATTTATACTGTCGCTATGGAACTGTTTCGAATTCTTACGTAAGGGAATGAAGATGCCGAATAGTTTCGACTGGACGACGGGCACGAGCGGAGACTGGAACACCGATGCCAATTGGACGCCCGCTACGGCACCCAACGACATAACAGCCGATGTCACGATCGACGCCGCGCCGGTGAACGGCGCCTACACGGTGACGATCGGCGCGGGTACGCTCGATACGGTCGCCAGCCTGACCATGAACGGCGTCAACAACCTCCAGGGAGCGAACTCTTTCCCATACAACGCGGCGGAGCTCGAGCTCGACGGAACGCTGGCGTTCGCCCCCGCTTCGGCCGGCTCATTCGACGGCTCGCTGCAAACCGTGGTGCACGTCGCCACCGGCGAAAGTGCCAGCATCGTCAACGCGGGAACGGTCAACGCCTTTATCCAGGTGGAGGGCACGCTGGCCTTCACCGGCACGAACGGGCTCTACATCACCAACGATCTGCAGGCTCTGTCGGGCACCGTGACGATCGATACGACATCGATCGCCGAGCTGGATGCCGCTAACAAAACCCTGTTCGACGGCATCTTCGAGGCGAAGGGCCCGGGCGCGACCATCGACCTGGGCGGCCAGCTGGGCGGCCTGATGGTCAACATCGCCACCATCGAGGGACCGCCGCTGAACGTGGGTGGCTGGACCGAGCTGACGTTCAACGATCCGACGGCGACGATCGAGGAATGGAACGGTCAGGCCTATGTGTCGGTCCAGTCATCGCTGACCGATATCAAGGGCGCCGGCACGGTGGATGTGCTCGCGGGAAGCGACTACACCACGACCAACGTGCTCACCATCGAGGGGGGCGCCACCATCGCACCCGGCACCACCATCGCGCCTGGCACGTTCAACCTGCAGGCCGGCATGGTAACGACCGGAGGCCTCGACATCAACGCCGGCGGCATCGTGCAAGGTTCGGCGACGATCGTCGGCGCTGTTGTGAACGACGGAACGCTGATCGCCGAGGGCACGGTCATCCCCCAGGGCAATTCACAGGTCGCCGTCAGCGGCACGCTGGACCTGACCGGCGCCCTGACCGGCACCGGCGTCGTGGATTTCGATTTCGATACTGTGCAGGGCACGGCCACCGCCGGGTCGACCCTGATCGTCAACGCGGTTTCGGCTGGCCAGACGATCGTCATGAACGGCACCGACACGCTGCAGATCAACGGCGCGGCGGGCGGTTTCCACGGCACGATCGATGCTGTGGCCGGCGATAAGATCATGCTGCACGACGTGACCGCGACCAGTGTCACGCGGAACGGCGGCACGATCAGTGTGCTTAACAACGGCACCACGTTGGAAACGCTGGCGTTGGGCTCGACCTACGCGAACGAGTCCATCAACCTGGCCGGAACCACGCTGACGTTTGGCGCTGGCGGGCCGTCGATCGCGGGCACCGCGCCGGGCCAGATGACGACCGACCATGGCACGATCGCGCCGTTCTCCGGCGTGATGATCGCCGATACCAACGTTGGCCAGACCGAGACCGTGACGGTGAGGCTGTCAACGACGAACAACGGCACGCTGACCAATCTGGGCGGCGGCGGTTATAACGCCGCGACCGGCGTCTATGCCGACGTCGGGTCCGTCGCCGCGGTCACCACGGCGCTGGACGGGCTGGTGTTCACACCGACCGCGCACCAGGTCGCGCCAGGTCAGGCGATCACCACGGGATTCACCGTCGGAGTCACTGATGCGGCGCTCGCCACCGCCACCGACAGCGCGACGACGGTGATCGCCACCGCCGGGACGGTCTTTCCGACGATCACGGGCGCGATGGCGGGCCAGGCGGTGAGCGATCAGGGCACGATCAAGCCGTTCTCGGGCGTCACGGTCACTGATCCCAACTTCGGCCAGACCGAAACCGTGACGGTGACGCTGTCGAATGCGGCCAACGGAATGCTGGGAAACCTGAACGGCGGCACCTATGACCCCACACTAGGCGTCTATCGCGACATCGGAACGGCCTCCGCGGTCAACATGGCGTTGGACGGGCTGGTGTTCACGCCCACGGCAGGCCAGGCCCAACCAGGCGGCTCGATAACCACGGGATTTACCGTCGGCATCACCGATACGGCCACCGCCACCGCCACCGACAACACGACCTCGGTGATCACCACCGCCGGGACCGTGGGGCCGACCATCATGGGCACGACGGCGGGCCAGGCCATAAGCGACCAGGGCACGATCACGCCGCTGTCTCATGTCACGATCGGCGATCCGAACATGGGCCAGACCGAGACCGTGACGGTGTCATTGTCAAGTGCATTGAACGGCACGCTGTCCAACCTGGGCGGCGGCAGCTATAACGCCACCACCGGCATCTATAGCGACACCGGGACCGCCGCCGCGGTCACCACGGACTTGAACGCCTTGGTCTTTACGCCATCGGCCCACGAGATCGCGCCGGGCGGCACGATCACCACCAAATTCACGGTCAGCACCACCGATACGGCATCCGCCACCACTACCGACAATACGACCTCGGTGATCGCCACCGCCGGGACCGTCACGCCGACGATCACGGGCACGATGGCGAACCAGGCGGTGAGCGATCTGTCGACGATCCTGCCGTTCTCGGGCGTCACCGTCACGGACCCCAACTTCAACCAGTCCGAGACGTTGACCGTGACGCTGTCAAGTGCGGCGCATGGCACGCTGACCAACCTGGGCGACGGTCATTACAACGCCATGACCGGCGTCTATACCGACATCGGCACCGCCGCCGCGATGACCACGGCGCTGGATGGGCTGCTGTTCTTGCCGACGCCCCACGAGATCGCGCCAGGTGGCACGATCGCCACGGGGTTCACCATCGGTGTCATCGATACCGCCACCGCCAGCGCCATCGACAACACGACGTCGGTGATCGCCACGGCCGGGACCGTCGCGCCGACGATCCTGGGCACGGTGGGTGGCCAGCCGGTGAGCGATCACGGCACGATCACGCCGTTCTCCGGCGTGGCGATCGGGGATGTTGACTTTGGCCAGACCGAGACCCTGACAGTGACGCTGTCAAACGCGGTCAACGGCACGCTGACGCACCTGGGGGGCGGTACCTATGATGCCACGGCGGGTGTCTATAGCTTCAGCGGCACCGCCGCCGCGGCGACGACAGCGTTGGACGGGCTGGTGTTCACGCCGGCGGCCGTGGCCCCTCCCAGCGAGACGGTCAGCACCGGGTTCTCCATTGTCGACGTCAACACGGCGGGGGTGACGGCGACAAACAACATCGCCGCGGTCGTCGCCCAGTCGAACGCGCCCGAGTCGGAGTTCGATGCGACCTATTACCTTCAGCAGAATCCCGACGTGGCCGCGGCGGGGGTTGATCCGGCCACCCACTATGCGGAGTTCGGCTACAAGGAAGGGCGCAACCCCGATCCGTTGTTCAACACCAACTACTATCTGGCGCAAAATCCCGATGTCGCCGCCTCCGGCGTCGATCCTCTGACCCACTATGAAGAGTATGGGTGGAAAGAGGGCCGCGATCCGAGTGCCAGCTTCAATACGAATGCCTATTTGGCAGCCAACCCGGATGTCGCCGCCGCGCATGTCGATCCGCTGCTGCATTATCTTCAGTATGGGCTGCCCGAGGGACGCATGGCGTTCATTGCCCAGCCGCATGCGACCGGACCACAAGACCCACTGGTCGACGATTCCTATTACTTTGCCCAGAACCCGGACGTGAGGGCATCCGGGGCCGACCCAACGGCGCACTATGCGGCATTTGGCTGGCACGAAGGCAGAAACCCGGACGCGCTGTTCAACACCGCTTACTATCTGCAGCAGAATCCGGATGTCAAAGCAGCCGGCGTTGATCCTCTGGTGCAGTTCGAGGAATACGGATGGAAAGAAGGCCGCAATCCGAGCGCGGATTTCTCAACCTCGAAGTATTTGCAGGCTAACCCGGATGTCGCCGCGGCAAAAGTGGATCCACTTATCCACTACGAGCTTTACGGCATGCAAGAAGGCCGGGCGATCTACCACGCCTAGCCGGTAGACGCGTCGTTCCAGCGCCCGGTCTATCGCATGGCAAGATCCCGCCGCGCGATAGACCGGGTCGCATCGCCGCGACAAGCGGCGCCAGTTATCACACAATTCGAGACATTTCGGGCGTCCGCAGCGGGCCGCCATTGGCCACACGGCTCTTTTCGCTGACTGTCCCGCCTGATGAGCCTGTGGGGCGGTATAGCGTGATCGCTTCAGGTTGAAACGGACCCGCTCTCATTCCCGTTGTTTGGGCGGCCGATTAACATCCGAAGTCGGTTACCTTCAGATGATCGCGCTCCAACAAATCCTGATCCGGCGCAGTTCTCGCCCGTCGTTCAGGAACGGACTGCGGCGCCGATCCGGTTCCGCCAACAATACCAACACGCCATTTCGTCAGTCACCCGGAAGCATCGCGCGCCGTCGCGGTGCCTTCCATTGCGCGGCGCCGGCTGGCGCGACCGCCAGGCGGTCGTGCTATCGGGTCGGACGCGGCGGCGTCTGGGTGTAGTCGTAGAAGCCGCGGCCGGTTTTGCGGCCGTACCAACCAGCCTCGACATACTTCACCAGCAACGGGCAGGGTCGATATTTGCTGTCGGACAGGCCCTCATACAGCACCTGCATGATCGACAGCGCGGTATCCAAGCCGATGAAGTCGGCCAGCTCCAGCGGACCCATCGGGTGGTTGGCCCCCAACTTCATCGCATCGTCGATCGCCGAAACGGAACCGACGCCTTCGTACAGCGCGAAGACCGCCTCGTTGATCATCGGCACCAGGATGCGGTTGACGATGAAGGCCGGGAAATCCTCGGCGACGGCGCTGACCTTGCCCAGCTTGTGGGCCAGCGCCTTGACCGCCTGGAAGGTCGGCTCGTCGGTGGCGATGCCACGGATGATCTCGACCAGCTTCATCACCGGAACCGGATTCATGAAGTGCATGCCGATGAACTTCTCGGGCCGGTCGGTCGCCGCACCCAGCCGGGTGATCGAGATGGACGACGTGTTGGACGCCACCAGACAGGACGGCTTCAGGTTCGGGATCAATGCCTTGAACACCAGGCGCTTGAGGTCCTCCTTTTCCGTCGCCGCCTCGATCACCAGGTCCATGTCGTTGAACGCCGCGTAGTCGGTGGAGGTACTGACCCGAGCCAGAGCCTCATCGCGCTGATCGGCGGTGACGATGGAGCGGTTGACCTGGCGCGTCATGTTGCGGGCCATGATGTCCATGGCCTTGGTCAGGGCGTCCTGCTTGATGTCGACGATAATGACGGGCAAGCCTGCCAGGGCGCAGACATGGGCGATGCCGTTACCCATCTGCCCGGCCCCGATGACGCCGACGGATCGGATGTCCGGCGGTTCGATCACCATTCCCGAGGCAGGCTTGACGTCGATGTTCATTCAGGAGCGCTCCAATTCGGCCGCCAGCTCCGGCAGCGCGGTGAAGAGATCAGCGACCAGGCCGTAATCGGCGACCTGGAAGATGGGCGCTTCCTCATCCTTGTTGATCGCCACGATGACCTTGCTGTCCTTCATGCCGGCGAGGTGCTGGATGGCACCCGAAATGCCGACCGCGACGTAAAGGTCTGGCGCGACGATCTTACCGGTCTGTCCGACCTGGTACTCATTGGGCACGAAGCCGGCATCGACGGCGGCGCGGGATGCTCCGACCGCAGCGCCCAGCTTATCAGCAATCGGCTCGATAAGCTTGAAGTTTTCACCGTTCTGCATGCCGCGCCCACCGGAGATCACCACCCGCGCGGCGGTCAGTTCGGGTCGCTCGCTCTTGGACAGTTCCGCCGAGACGAACCTGGACAGGCCCGGCATGTCGCCAACGTCGACGGTCTCGGTCGTTGCGTTGCCGCCGTCGGCGGCCACCGGATCGAAGCTGGCGGCCCGCACGGTGATGATTTTCTTCTGATCGGAGGATTTGACCGTGGCCATGCCATTGCCGGCATAGATCGGGCGGACGAAGGTATCGGCGTCCTCCACCGCGGCGACGTCGCTGATCGGCTGCACGTCCAGCAGGGCGGCGACCCGCGGCATGACGTTCTTGCCGACCGCCGTGGTGGCCGCCAACATGTGCGAGTAGGCCGGCGCCAGCGCCAGCAACAGCGCCGCCATGGGTTCGGCCAGCAGGTGATCCAGCGCGGGGTTGTCCGCGACCAGAACCTTCGTGACCCCGGGCAGCTTCGCGGCGATGCCGGCGGCCTCGGTCAGGCCGACGCCCGCGACAAGCACGTGCACCTCACCCAGGGCAGCGGCGGCGGCGACCGCGCTGCGCGACGGCTGCTTGATACCGGCGGCGTCGAATTCAAGAAGGACCAGGCTCGTCATTGTCAGATCACCTTCGCTTCGGTCCGGAGTTTGCCCACCAATTCGGCCACGGAGCCGACTTTCTGCCCGGCCTTTCGCTTGGGCGGCTCAGACACCTTGAGGATGGTGAGCCGCGGGGTGACATCGACACCCAGATCGGCCGGCTTCATGTTGGCGATCGGCTTCTTGCGCGCCTTCATGATGTTGGGCAAAGAGGCGTAGCGCGGCTCGTTCAACCGCAGGTCGGTGGTGACGATCGACGGCAGGGTCAGCGCGACCGTCTCCAGCCCGCCATCAATCTCCCGGGTCACGGTCAGGGTGTCGCCGTCCACCGCCAGCTTCGAGGCGAAGGTCCCCTGCGACCAACCCAGCAGCGCGGCCAGCATCTGCCCGGTGGCGCTCATGTCGTCGTCGATCGCCTGCTTGCCGAGGATGACGATCCTGGGTTGCTCCTGATCGACGATCGCCTTCAACAGCTTGGCTACCGCGAGCGGCTGCAATTCGGCGTCGCTCTCGACCAGGATGCCGCGATCGGCACCCATCGCCAAGGCGGTCCGAAGCGTTTCCGCGCATTGCGGAACGCCCATGGACACGGCGACGATCTCGGTGACGACGCCTTTTTCCTTGAGGCGCACGGCTTCCTCGACCGCGATCTCATCGAACGGGTTCATCGACATCTTCACGCCGGCGGTCTCGATCCCCGAACCGTCGGACTTGACCCGGACCTTGACGTTGTAATCGACGACCCGCTTGACGGGGACAAGTATCTTCATGGGAGATCGCACCGCTTCCTGGAAACGTTGGTGGGTACAGACCTAACCGCTCGGCATCGTCCTGGTTCCGAGCGCCGCTTGCACCTGCGAAAGGAAGCCGGACCTTATGGGGCGGGTCTCAGCCTGTCAAACCGGCCGGGTGCGCCGATTTCCGCGGCTCAGCGCCGCAGCAGGCTCATCAGGATCATGAACAGCAGGATTGTCGCGCCCTGCAGCAGCACCCGCCATTGCATCAGCTTGTTGGATCGTCGCGGGTCTCGTTCGCGGACCATGCTGACCATGCCGAAGACCAGAACGCCCAGTGTGCTGAGCATCAGGATGCCGACCAAGACAGTAAGAAACGTGTGCATCGGGATATAATGGGGCGCTGCCTGTGGTTTTGCAGGTGTGCAGGCCGCTGACCGGCCACAAACATGGTGCCTGCGCGGGGCTGGTGACCTTGCCCTTTATTGCGTTGACCCGACCGCGCCATCTGTGGTCGTACCCGGCGGATGATACGCGTCATCCTGCTACTTCTATCTGCCGCCCTGTCTGGCGTTCCCACTTCCCTGTTCGCGCAGACCCCCGCGCCCTCGTCCGCGCAGCAAGCCCACAGCCAGCCCGCGGCATCTTCGGCGATTTCCGCCGACCAGGCGCGCGCGGCGCTGAGCGTGCTGAATGATCCGGCCAAGCGCGCCGCGTTCGCGGCGACCTTGAACGCCATTATCAAGGCTCAGCCGGCAGCGCCCGGATCCGCCGCCACGGCGCCCGCCAAACCGGCACCGACCGAGACCACGGTCCAGGGGGTGAAGATCCCGCTCGCGCCGGACAGCCTGGGCGCGCAGATCCTCTTGTCCGGTTCGGCCTTCGTCAACCAGGTCGGCAATGAGGCGAAGGACGGCTTGAACGCGGTCCAGAGCCTGCCGTTGCTGTACGGCTGGGTCGTGGTGATGGCGACCAATCCGATGGCGCACCATCTGCTGATCGATGTCTCGTGGCGCCTGCTGCTGGTGCTGGCGTGCGCCGCCGCGACCGAATACGCGCTGCGCCGCGCCATGCAGCGACCGATCCGCAGCCTGGAGAACCTCGCCCCGATCCACCACCGCGAGGAGGCCCTGGATTCCTCGACCGACGGCACCCGGGCCGCGGCAAGGCTGGGCGCCGCGGCAAACCTGGACGCCGATGATGGTCAGGCGGTGCCGGATGAAGAGGATGGCGTCGTCCGGGCCGAGGCCGGTGAGAGCGAGGCGCCGATCAGCAAGCGCGTTCGGCCGTCGGCCTGGACGCTGCTGAAGCGTGTACCCGTGGTGGTCGCCCGTCTGCTGCTGGAACTGATCCCGGTGCTTGGCATCGTGCTGGTCGGGCACCTGATCGCCGGGTCCAGTCTCGGCGGTCAAACCGCCAGCCGGCTGGTCATCCTGGCGGTGGTTGACGCCTACGCCATCTGCGCCTTGCTTCTCTGCGTCGTCCGCATGCTGCTGTCGCCGAACTCGTCCAGCCTGCGGTTGTTCCATGTGCATGACGCGACCGCCCGGTACCTGATGCATTGGAGCCGAACACTGATCGTGATCGCGGTGTTCGGCTACGCGATCGGTGAGGTCGGGATGCTTCTGGGCCTGTCCGACATCGGCCACGATGCGCTGGAAAAAGCGATCGGCCTGGTGTTGCACATTTGCCTGGCGATCATCGTCATCCAGAAGCGCCACTCCGTCTGCCGCCGCCTGCTGGCGCCCCCCGGTGCGACCGGGCTGCTGGCGTCGTTACGCAATCGGTTCGCCCGCGTCTGGCACTGGATCGCGCTTTTCTTCCTGATCGCCGGCTGGCTCGCCTGGGCGGTCGAGGTGCCGAACGGCTACGCCTTCGTGATCCACTATTTCATTGTCACGTCGCTGTTGCTGATCGGTGCGAGGCTGGTGTTGCTGGTGCTGCTGGGCGTGGTCGACCGCATCATGCGGCCTGGGCCCGAAGCGGCGCACCTCGCGCCTGGTATGCAGGCCCGGCTGCTGGTCTATCATCCTGTCGTCACGGCAGCGGTGCGTCTGACGATCTACCTGCTGTTCGTTCTGGGCCTGCTGCAGCTTTACGGCCTGAACACGTTCCTGTGGCTGCTGAACAGCGCACTTGGCCTGCGCATCCTGTCAGCGAGCGGTGGCCTGTTGGTCACCATCGTCCTCGCCTTTGGCGTCTGGGAGGCGATCAACGGCGGCGTGCAGCAACATCTGGAGCGGCTGCAGCGAGAGGCGCAGCTGGCGAAGTCAGCCCGGCTGCGCACCTTGCTGCCGCTGCTGCGCATGACCCTGCTGATCAGCATCGCCGTGGTCGCCGGACTGATGATCTTGAGCGAGATCGGCATCAACATCGCGCCGCTGCTGGCCGGCGCGGGGATCATCGGCGTGGCGATCGGCTTCGGCTCGCAAAAACTCGTGCAGGACCTGATCACCGGCATCTTCCTGTTGTTGGAAAATGCCATGCAGGTCGGCGACGTGGTAACGGTCGGCGGCCTTGGCGGCGTGGTCGAAAGCCTGTCGGTGCGCACCATCCGGCTGCGGTCGGAAGATGGATCGGTCTACATCATACCGTTCAGCTCGGTGACGACCGTGACCAACATGACCCGGGACTACAGCCGCGCGGTCATCGTCGCCGGTGTCGCCTACAAGGAGGATTATGACCGGGTGGTGGAGGTGCTGAAGACGATCACCCAGGAGATGCGCGGTGAGACGGCGTGGAAGCCGATCATCCTGGACGATCTGGAGGTCTGGGGGCTCGACCAGTTCGGCGAATCGGCGGTCTCGATCAAATGCCGCATCATGTGCACGCCGTTCGGCCGCTGGTCCGTCCTGCGTGAGTTCAACCGGCGGATGAAGGCGCGTTTTGACCAGATGGGGATCGAAATCCCATTCCCGCATCGCAAATTGATACTGGAAGCGGTGCCCGCCGCCGTCGCGGCCGGCACGCAGGAGAGTTCGGATGACAAGAGACGAGCCGCTGATTGAAACGCTGCGGGCGGGCGGATTTGCCTTCGTCCCGGCGGCGGCGATGCACCCGTTGCTGGCCGCCGAGGGCAGCCTTGAGGACTGGGACAGGTTCGCGGCAAGCTGGGGGGACCTGGGTCCGGACACCTACATGGCCGACGGCGGACGCTACCGTAAACGCCGCCACGCCGTTTTCGCGGTCGGCCCGGACAAGGTGGTTCGTCAGCCCGCTCAACCGCATTACCAGAGCCGTGACTACAATACGCTGAACGGCGGGATCGCGCGCTGGTTCGAGCCGGTGACGGAGCCGGTCGGCGGCGGGCCCTCGATGAGCACGATCTTGACGTTCTGCCGAAGCCTGTTCGGGATGATGAGCCCGGATCAGGCGTGGCACGTGGAGGTGCATCAGTTTCGCATCGAAGCGCGCAGCGGCGAGACCGGCCGCCCGACGCCCGAGGGCATGCACCGCGACGGGGTCGATTACGTGCTTGTTCTGTTGGTCAATCGCCGCAACATCGCCAGCGGCGTGACCTCGGTGCACGATCTGGCCGGCAAGACGCTGGGTCAGTTCACCTTGACCGATCCGCTGGATGCCGCGCTGGTGGACGATGTTCGGGTGATGCACGGGGTGACGCCGGTGGAGCCACAGGATCCGGCGGAACCGGGTTATCGCGATGTCCTGGTGGTGACCTTCCGGCGTGCTTAGTCCGGCGTCCGACAGCTTCCGGTTAAAGCAGTCAAACCCTGGAATGTTGAGCGCTATACCCGCTGTTCGTCTGACAGGCATCACAGCGTCGCCATCCAGCCCGGGCCGAGGCGGCGGGCTTCGGTGACCAGGGCGGCGGTCAACGGCGTCAGCGGCTCGCGGTGGGGGTAGACCAGACCGATCGTCGGCGGCGGGACAGGGTCCTCGATCGGGATCGCCCGGATCGGACCCGGCAACCCCATCGTCTCGGCCAGCAGCGCCGGCATGACGCTGGCCCATTGCCCGGTTCGCACGTGCGAGAACAACAGCACCATCGAGTTCGACTGCAACGTTGGCGCCGGTTCCACCCCCGCCTGGCTCAGCCGCCCGTCGATGATCCGTCGGTTCTGCATGTCCGGCGTCAGCAGACACAGTGGCACGCCGGCAACCTCGGCCCAGGTGACCGACGCGCGATCGCCGAGCGGACGTTCGGCGGCGATCAACAGGCGGTAACGCTCGTGATACAGCGGGATCGCGCGCGCCCGGCCCACCGGTTCGTTGTCGACGTAGGATAACCCGGCGTCGACCTCGAGGTTCTCCAACATGGTCAGGATCTCGATGGAGTTGCGCGACAGGATGGTGAACAGCACCTCGGGATGAGCGATATGGAGCGGGGTCGTCAGGGTTGCGACGATCGGCAAGGCGGTGGGGACCGCGGCGATCCGAAGATGTCCGGCGAGACCGCGCTTCAGCGCGCGGATCTCATCGCGCATGGCGCGGTAGTCGCCGACGATCCGCCGGGCCCAATCGAGTACCCGCAGGCCTTCCGGGGTGAAGCCGATGAAGCGGGACTGGCGCTGCACCAGCAGCACGCCGAAGCCTTCCTCAAGCTGTTTGAGCCCGGCGGACAGCGTCGGCTGGGTCACGCCGCACGCCTCGGCGGCGCGGCCGAAATGCTGTTCCCGCGCCAGGGCCAGCAACATCTGGAGTTTGTCGATCATTGCCCCGTTCAGTATCGCGCATCCGAGGCGCGGGATACGTCGCTGTTCGCCGGAAGTAGCTGATTGACGCGCCGGCGCGCGGACGCCGCGTGTCGCGCGCCGGCCTGCGACCGGATACTGGCCTTACTCTCCCGGCCGTCGCGAGACGAAGACGCGACGGTTTCGGAACGATAGCCAGACCCGGCGGCCTTGCAGGAAAGTTTCGCCGACCAGCGCATCGCCGACGCCAAAATCACCAAGCAGGACCGGGATTTTCGGCGACGTCTCGACGTGCGGCCCAATGCGCAGCCGGTTGAACCGGTGCAGATAGGAGATCGTCTCGCCTGGTCCGACGCCGCGCTGATGGATCGACGGGTCACTGGTCAGGATCTGTTCGTTCAGTCCCAGGCGGCGGCCCATGTCCACACCGACGACGTCACCCTGCGCCCCGGTATCCAGGATCGCCAACCCCGGCACGTCATCAAGCTCGAACGGCAACAGCAGGCGGTCCTTTCGTACTCTGACACCGGTGATCTCGATGGCGGGCACCGGCCAAGGTGGCCGCGCATCGGGACAAACCCGGCTGCGATACAATGTCAGCGTGCCGCCCGGCACGTTGATGTCCAGGTCGAACGCCAGCAGGATATCCGCGCCCAACAAACCATCGGCGTTCAACCCCCGTTCGGTGTGCAACGCGAACGTTCCAACGGCGATCTGGTTGATCGGAAAATGCACGCCCCCCAGGACCAATCGGTCGATGGTGACGTCGGTCGCGGTGGTGACGCCACCGATTCCGAACGAGCGATTAATGTAGCGCGGATCATGCGGCAACCCAAGCCGATCCGCGATCTTGTCGTTGATCGTGGTTCGCTCCGCCCCGGTATCAACCACCAGGTGGACCCAGTTGCCGTTGATGCCGGCCGGTACGACGAGCAGATGATCCTGCACCTGCAACGGCATCCGCGTTACCAGGACAAGGCTGCAATCGGATCCGGGCGTCGCCGCGCAGCGCGCCACGGATAGCAGAAGCAGCAAGCAGATTGTTTGGCGAAGCATGCAGGTGCGGACCCGGCCACAAGTCGTCGATGGAGCTTGGCACACGGCTGGCCCGGTTGCCACGAAACTGCATCGGTGGTCGGATCGGGCGTCACTACGGGAATAGCGCGCGATGGCTGATCCGATCACTGAAGAACTGTTCCGCAACGCGATCTCGGCGGTCGGCGACGAGATGGTGCTGACGATCTACCGCACCGCTTACTCGGGCGTTCTGAAGAACATCATGGACTACAGCGCGGCGATCTGCGACGCGCGGGGCCGGCTGGTGGCGCAGGGTCTGTCCCTGCCCGGCCATCTTTGTTCGATCCCGGTGGCGCTGCAGGCGGTGCTGGCGCATTTCGGTGACGATGTGAATGAAGGCGATATCTTCATCAACAACGATCCCTATGACGGCGGCATGCATCTGCCCGACATCTTCATCTTCAGGCCGTTGTTCGCCCCAGGGGAGCAATCGGGCCGGCCAATCGCCTATGCCGCTACGATCTGTCACCACACCGATGTCGGCGGACGGGTGCCTGGCTCGAACGCCTCCGACAGCCAGGAGATCTACGCCGAAGGCCTGCGGATTCCGCCGTTGAAGCTATATGAGCGGGGCCAGCGGAACCCCACCCTGTTCCGCATGATCGAGCGCAACGTCCGGCTGCCGGGCCGGGTCTTCGGCGACATCCGATCCCAGCTTGCCGCCTGTGAGATCGCCGCTCGCGGGATGACCGACCTTGTCGCCCGCCATGGCGCGGATGATGTCATGGCGCTGATGGCCGCCACGATGGACTATTCAGAGCGGCTGACCCGGCAGTGCCTGCTGGAACTGGCGGACGGGGAAGCGACGTTCACCGATTGGATCGATGACGATCAGATCGACCTCGGCAAACCGATCCCGCTGGTCTGCACGATCCGCAAGCGCGGCGACACGATGGAGGTGGACTGGACCGGCAGCTCGCCGCAGGTCAAGGGGGCCATCAACAACACCTTGAGCTACACCGCCGCGATGAGCTTCACCGCGGTCAAGTCGGTGCTGTCGGTCAACATGCCGAACAACGACGGTGTGTTCCGCCCGATCAGCATCATCGCCCCGCCAGGGACGATCACCAACGGCAAGTTGCCGGCCGCCTGCGCGGCGCGGGGATTGACCGGGTTTCGTGGTGCCGACTGTGCATTCGGCGCCTTGGCGCAACTCTATCCGGACAAGGTGTTCGCGGCATCGGATGGCGGCAACACCGGGCTGACGATTGGCGGCTACGACAAGGACCTGGCCCCATTCATCTACGTGGACTTCATCTCCGGCGCCTGGGGCGGGCGGCCATGGGCGGACGGGCTGGACGGCAACACCTGCATGTTCGCCAACATGGCGAGCTTTTCGGTGGAGGTGATCGAGGCGGAAAACCCGCTGGAAGTGCTGGACTACGAGTTTGTCCCCGATACCGGCGGTGCCGGTCGGTTCCGCGGCGGCATGGCGCAGCGCAAGACGTGGCGGATGCTGGCGGATGAGGGGATCCTGCAGGTCCGGGCCGATCGACAGACGCATCGTCCCTATGGGTTGCAGGGCGGAGGACCGGGTGCACCGGGGCTGAACGTGATGGATCCAGGACAGCCGACCGAAAAGCAGCTGCATGCTAAGGTGACGATGAATTTGACGCGTGGGGAAGTTTTTCGGCACGAGCTTCCCGGTGCCGGCGGTTGGGGTCCGGCGCTGGACCGGGATCTCGATCTGGTCGCCCGCGACCTGCGTGACGGACTTGTAACGATCGCGGGTGCGGCCCGGGATTATGGGGTTGTCGCAGCCGGCGACCCGCCGCTGATCGATGCGGTCGCAACCGAACTGTCGCGGGTTCGGCTCAGGGCGGAACGCCAGCCGCTGCCCGCGGTGGCCTGGGAGCCAGCGGCATGAGCCTGCGCGTCGGCATCGATATCGGCGGCACCTTCACCGACCTGGTCGCGATCGCGGCGGACGGAACCGTGACGACACACAAGACCGCGTCCACCCCGCACGACTACGGACAGGGCATCATCGCGGGCCTGCGCGCGCTGCTCGCTGACCGGCCCGGGGTGGTGGCGGACGTGTTGCACGCCACGACCGTGGGATCGAATACCGTGCTGGAGGGCACGGGCGCCAAGACCGCCTTGATCACCACGCGCGGCTTCCGTGACATCCTGGAGATCCGCGACCTGCGTATGCCGGTGCTGTACGACATCGGCTGGACCAAGCCGCGCGCGCTGGTCGAACGCCGGCTGCGGCTGGAAGTGACCGAGAAGATGCGCTCCGACGGGTCGGTGGCCGTTCCGCTGGACGTTGAAAGCCTCGGCCCGGTCATCGCGATGCTGCGCGCCGAGAACGTCGTCAGCGTGGCAATCTGCCTGCTGCACAGCTACGCCAATCCGGCGCACGAGCAGGCGGTTGCCCAGGCCGTCCGCGCGGCACTGCCGGACATCGCGATCTCCGTCAGCAGCGAGATCCTGCCCGAGATCAAGGAATACCCGCGGACCAGCACGACGGTGATCAACGCCTATGTCCAACCGATCGTGCAGGCCTACATCAGGGCGCTGGACGCGCGTCTGCGGGACCTCGGGATCGAGGCGCCACTGCGACTGATGCAATCCAACGGCGGTCTGGCGTCCGCATCGTTCGCGGCGGAAGCGCCGGCGCACATCATCGAGTCCGGCCCGGCGGCCGGGGTGGTCGGGGGTGCGGCGTTGGCGAGGCGGCTGGACGAACCGCGGATCGTCACGTTCGACATGGGCGGGACGACCGCCAAGGCCGGGCTGGTCGAGAACGGCGAAGTCCTGCGCACCGATGCGATCGAGGTCGGCGGCGGGGTGATGGTCGGGTCGCGCCTGCTGGTCGGCGCCGGCTACATGCTGAAACTGCCGGCGATCGACCTGGCCGAGGTCGGGGCCGGCGGCGGCTCGATCTGCCGGCTGGACAGCGCCGGGGCGCCGAAGGTCGGGCCCGACAGCGCCGGGGCCACGCCGGGGCCGGTCTGTTACGGTCGTGGTGGGACCCTGCCGACCATCACCGATTGCAATCTGGCGCTGGGTTATCTGGATCCGGGCGGCTTGACCGGAGGCACCATGCGGCTGGATCTGAAAGCCGCGCGCGCGGCCATCGAGCGCGCTCTGGCTGAGCCATTGGCGCTGTCCGTCGAGGAAGCCGCGCACGGCATGCTGCGGCTGGCATCCGCGACCATGATGCGTGCCATCCGAGCGGTATCGGTCGAGCGCGGTCGCGATCCCCGGCAGTTCGCGATGTTGGCGTTCGGCGGCAATGGCCCACTGTTCGCCGCCGGCATCGCCGCCGAACTGGGGATCGCGCGGATCATCATCCCGCCGCTGCCCGGCGTGTTCAGCGCCTTCGGCCTGCTGGTCGCCGACGCCGAACACCATGCCAGGCAAAGCATCCGGGTGCGGCTTGACCTTGCCGACCCGCACCGTATCAGCCGCATCATCGGGGACCTGACCGCAGCGGGGATGCAACGACTGAGCCGCGACGGGTTCGCGCCGCAACGGCAGAGCTTCCAGCGGGCGGCGTCCGCCCGTTACGCCGGCCAATCGAGCGAGATCGAGGTCGCGCTGCCTGATAAGGCGGTCACGCCAGCAACGATTGCCGCGCTGTTCGCGGACGAGCATGAGAAGACCTATGGCTTTCGGGCACCGGCGGGCGAACCGGTGGAGCTGATCGGCCTGTCGGTCATGGCGCGTGGTCTGCCGGAGCAGCCGCGGCTGCCGGGCCGGGTGCCGCCGTTCGCGCAGCCCGTGCCGGCCAACAGGCGCGCATGGTTTCCGAACGAGGGGTGGGTGGTAACGCCTGTGGTTGACCGAGCCGGGCTGATTGGCGTGATCCCGGGACCGCTGATCGTGCAGGAATACGACGCCACCTGCCTGGTGCCGAAGGGCATGACGGCGCGGGTGGACGATTTTGGAAATATCCGGCTGGGAAAGGGCTAAACCGTCTCCACGGCGGGATCATCACCGATTTCGATGCCGGTGTAGAACTCTTGCATCGGCACCGCGGCGTCGATCTTCGGCATGTGCAACATGTCCTCGGCGGTCAATGCCTCGGCCACCAGATCGGCGCCCTTGCGGACGAACACCATCGCCGCGATCGCATCCTGCTCCAGGATGACGTAGCGCTGGATGCAGGACGTAGCGCCGTATTCGCGCAGCTTGGCGATACGGTCGGTGCGGGAGGTGCTTTCGCTGAGGACTTCGAAGACCACGACGGGATCACGGATGACCGTTGATCGCGGCGAAACAGGGGTGCAGACGACCAAAGCATCCGGGTAGCGAATGTGGCCGGCGACCTCGATCTTCATGTTAGGTCCGATAACGCGGCAGCGGCCGGTGCCCAGTCGGACCTGCAGCGCAGTCCGAACGTTCCCGCCGATAACCTCATGCGCAAACGTGCCACCCGTCATCGCGACGGGTTCAAATCCATCGAACTCCCAGCGGGTTTCCTGTCGTTCCTCCCAAACGAGGAACTCGGTGACCGTCATCGATTTGTGAAGCGCGACACTCATGACGCGTCCATAGCATGGACCGCGGGAATTGTCGCCGGTTGCGACAGGGTGCTAGATCGCCCGACCAATCAGAAGGAAACCCCATGGCCAATACGTACTGGATCGGCACCTACCGTGCCGTGACCAATCCCGAAAAGCTCGCCGCTTACGGCCAGCTCGCGGGTCCGGCCATCGCCGCGGGCGGCGGCAGGTTCCTGGTGCGCGGCACCCCGGCCAAGACCTATGAGGCCGGCCTCAACCAGCGCACCGTGGTGATCGAATTCGACAGCCTCGCGCAGGCCACCGCCGCACATGACTCCGCCGCCTATCAAGAGGCGCTGGCCGCCCTCGGTGATGGCGCCGAACGCGACATCAGGCTGGTCGAGGGGGTTTGATCAGCCGGTAATATAGTCGCACCGGAACCCGTCGCCCCATCGCTTGATGTAGCCCCGCGACGGCGACGGGAAATGCGCGAAGCAGCATTGGGTGTCGGTGTCGCAATACGCCTCGAGGAACTTCCAGCGCGTGGCGGAGCTTTGCAGGGGATCGTAGTCGATCCGCATCGCCAGATCGGGCCACTTTCCCTGTAGCGGGGTGTGGATCAGATCGCCGGTGATGACCGCGTCCTTGCCTGTCCTGCCCAGTGTCACCGCGAAATGATCGATCGTGTGACCCGGCGTCGGGATCAGACGCACCAGATCGTTCAGCGCATGATCGCTGGTGACCAGGTCGTGCTGCTTTGCCTCGATGATGGGAATGACGCTGTCGGCGATCGGCGGCACCGTCGTCCTGTCATTCTCCGCCAGCCAGAAATCGAGTTCCACTTTGGAAAACAGATACCGGGCGTTGGGGAATGTCGGCACCCAGCGGCCGTTTTCCAGCCGGGTGTTCCAGCCGACATGATCGACATGAAGGTGGGTGCAAAGAACGAAATCGATGTCATTCACCGTCAGCCCGACCTCTGCCAGACCCTGCATGAACACGTTGTCCGTCTTCATGTGCCACATCGGCCGCGTCAGGCGATCCTTATCGTTGCCAACGCAAGTATCGACCAGGATGACGTGGCGTCCGGTGCGGACGATATAGGCCTGGAAGCACAGCACCAGGCGATCCTCGTCGTCCAGCGCCAGCGGCGTCTTCATCCAGGACCGGCTTTCCGCCAGCATCTGGGGCGTCAGTTTGGGCAGGAACTCCAGCGCGGGGGTGAAGCCGCACTCCATCTCGATGATCCGGTGGATGGTCATGTCGCCGATCTTGAACGTGGCGGTCGCCATTCTGCTTCCTCCGCTGGTTGAACGCGCGGATCGGATGTTAGCTGGGACCTGGTGAGCCGACAAACCGGGCAGGAACGGCGTGGCTATGGTGGCTCTGAGCCCGCACGGTGATCCGACAGATGATGCAGGATGGTGTCCGGCGTAGTGAACCTTCGGCCCCTCGGTCTGTGTTGTTGCCACCAAGGGCGCTGCCCGTGCCGCTGATCGATGTTGCCTGCACCTGGCAGGCCGGCGGCAAGGCCGGCTTCGGCGGTCGGGGCTCGAGCGGACACAAAACGGTATGTCCCACCGCGGTTGGTCTTTTCGAAGCCGCGGCCTCACCCACGTGTCGCAGCCGAGCGGTTGGCGGACGTTTGTCCAGACGAGTGGGAGGGCACGCATGGCGGTCAGGGCGAAGAAGACCGACACCAGGTTGTGGGAGCGGGTCAAGAACGAGATCACCCAAGGCGATAAGGGCGGCAAGTCGGGCCAATGGTCCGCCCGGAAGGCGCAGTTCGCCGTGCGCGAGTACAAGCGGCAGGGTGGAGGCTACAGCGGCGGCAAGGAGGCCGGCAACCATCTGCGACAATGGACCGACGAGCAGTGGGGCACGAAGTCGGGGGCGGCTTCAGGCAAGACCGGCGAACGTTACTTGCCCAAACGCGCCCGTGAGCACCTGACGGAACGGGAATACGCCGAGACGACGGTCAAGAAGCGCCAGGATACCCGCGAGGGCAAGCAGTTCTCGGCGCAGCCCCCGGCGATCGCCAAGAAGACCGCACGTGATCGGGGTGCCACCCACGCCGGCAAGGCGAACACCGGATCCGAACCGGGTGGCCTGAGCGGACTGAGGCGGACGGAGCTTTTGGCGCGGGCGGCCCGCGGCGGCATTGCCGGGCGCTCGCGGATGTCCAAGGAGCAACTCGTGAAGGCACTCGGTTGATGACCACGAAAGGCATGAGCGACGACGACAGGACGGCCATCCACGCGGAGTTCTCTCGCCTGGTCAACATGCCGCCATCCCGCCTGCGTGCGTGGCTCGGCAGCGAAGAGAGCCGCGGCGTCGGCATGACGGCGGGCGGCGAGAAGGTGACGGATGGCGATCAGGGGGAATCGGTCGGGCACCATATGGGTGAACGGATCCTGGCCATCCGCGGCAAGAAGCAGGCCGAGCTCTCCAAGGGGGACTTCGCCGATATGCGCAAGGTGGTCGGCTATATTCATCGGCATACCGCCCAGCGACCGTCGGGCGACATCACTGACACGCGCTGGCGCAGGTCACTGATGAACTGGGGTCACGATCCGAGCTAAGCGACCGTCGGATGGCCAGGGCATGATCGCACGCAACAGAACGTTTCGATCATATTAGCAGACGATCAGACGAAGCGCCGGATCATGATCGACCGGGCGTCCTGCCGCCCGGTCACGGCCCTCTGCCCCAGCACCCGGATCGCGATGGACCCTGGCAAGCATAATGGATGCCCGCCCTGGCGAGGCAGACGCCAGGCGGGCCCCGGCGGCGTCAATTCCGCATGACGAAACGATCGCCATCGTCTTGGTCCTGCCGGACGGATCAGAGTTTCGAGCCGCCGTCGACCCGGATCGTGTCGCCGCTGATCCAGCGGGCGTCGTTGGAGGCCAGGAAGGCCACGGCGCCGGCGATGTCGTCCGGCTGGGCGACCCGCTTGAGCGCCTGCATCGCCAGCGCGAAGTCGCGGCCCGCGTCGGTCCGGGTGAAGCTCGACATCTCGGTCTCGGTAACGCCTGGGGCAACAGCATTAACCCGGATGCCACGCTCGCCGAGGGCGAAGGCGAAGTGCTTCACCAAGGTGTCGATCGCGCCCTTTGTCGCGGCGTAGGCTGAAAGATTTCCGACCGAGGCGCGGGCAGCCAACGACGAGAGAAGGATGACGCTGCTGCCGTTGCCCAGAATCGGCAGCAGTTGCTGGACGAGGAAGTAGGGCGCGCGGACGTTGACCGCGAACAGGCTGTCGAAGTCCGCGACGGTGGTATCCTCGATCGTCGCAGACTTCGAAACGCCGGCGTTGGCCACGAGGATGTCGAGGCGGTGCCCGATAATGCCGCATACCTGCCTGGCAAGGGCGTGGGGTCCGTCGGCCGCGGCAAGATCGGCCGCGACAGCGTCGGCGCCGCCGCCGGCCTTGCGTATCTCGGCCACGACGCTCTCAGCTTCCTTGGCGCCGCGTCCGTAGTGAACGAGCACCTGTGCCCCGTCGCGAGCGAGCATCATTGCGCTGGCGCGGCCGATGCCACGCGATGCGCCGGTCACGAGAGCGGTCTTTCCTGCGAGCCTGGGCATCGGAATGTTCCTGTTCGATTGATTACCGACCCCGACGCGAGGCCAGAGGGGGGACGCTCAGACGTCGAGAAAGAGGCAGACATGCGCCAGGAACAGCTCCGGATACTGGTATATCGAGCCGTGGTTGGCGTCGGGGTACAGGATCAGCTGGGCGTTCGGGATGTTCTGTTGCAGGATGAACGAGTTGACCGTGTAGATGATTACGTCGGTGCTGCCATTCACCACCAGCGTCGGCTGACGGATGTTCCTGAGATAGTCGTATGATCCATCGCGCTGCACGCCCCACTTGCCGATTGCCTCCATCTGGGCGGGTGCGACCTGCTCGTTCACCTCGGGATCACGGTGTTCGGTCCGACTCCGGAACCGTCCGAGAAAGCGGCGACCGGCGGCCTGGCTGGTCTCCGACAGGGTAAAGTGGACCGAGAGCCAAATCGCGTCGGGCGGGTCGTACGTCGCGCCGTAGATCTGCTGCGCTTCCGGGGTCAGCGTAGCCATACCCGGGCCGCCGCGCGGTCCGGTGCCGACCAGGACGAGGCGCCTGACCAGATCGGGCGCCTGCAGCGCGATTTCCTGCGCGGTGAAGCCGCCGATGGAGAAGCCGAGCACATCGACCTTGGTGAGGCCCAATGCCGTGATGAACGTCATGGCGTTGGCGCCCATTTGCTCGAACGTCGTCGGCACCTCGCCAGAGGTCGTGGCAACGCCGGCGTTGTTGAACAGGATCACCTCCCGCCCTCGCGCCAGGCCATCGGTCACGGCCGGGTCCCAGTGATCCATCGTGCCGGCGAAGTGCTGGTTCAGCACGATGGGCGTGGCGCCGGTCCTGCCGAAACGGCGGTAGGCGAAGCGGATGCCGTTCGCTTCGATGAACCGGGTGGGTGCGGTGTTGTGGGTGTGCATGGTGATGGCCTCCTGATGTCGTCAGCCGGCAGTCTTGCCGCCGTCGGCGCTCAGCACCTGGCCGGTGACGAACGAGGCCTTGTCGGAGGCCAGGAAGACGATGGCTTCCGCGATCTCCTCGGGGCGGCCGATGCGGCCCAAGGGGACACCCGACAGCAGCGCCGCCTTGCGGTCCGCGGTGCCGGTGAAGCGGTTGAGCATTCCCGTCTCGGTCGGACCGGGGGCCACCGCGTTGACCCGCACGCCGGAGCCCGCGGCCTCCAGCGCCGCGGACTTGGTGATGCCTTCGACGGCATGTTTGCTGCCGGCGTAGACCGACGCTCCGGCGGCGCCTTCGTGGCCGTAGGTGGAGGAGATGTTGACGATGCTGCCGCTGCCCTGCGCCCGCATGACGCGCAGTTCGTGCTTCATGCTCAACAGCGTGCCGAGGACATTGGTGTCGAAGGTGGCGGCGTAGCTGTCGGTCGTCTGCTCGGTCACCGGCCCAGGCTTGCCCTCGGTGCCGGCGGCGTTGACGGCGGCATCCAGCCGGCCGAAGCGGGCGACGGTCCGATCGACGAGATCGCGGACGTCGGCTTCCCGCCGCACGTCGGTCGCGATGAACTCGGCCTCCGTGCTAAAACCGCGCAGCTCCGCGGCCAGCGCCTCGCCGGCTTCCTGGCGCCGCCCCGCGACGACGACACGCACGCCCTGCTGGGCGAAGGCAATAGCGGCCGCACGCCCGATCCCCGTGAGTGCGCCGGTAATCAAAACGACCTGATTCTGCATTTTCCGATCCTCGTTCGCGCCGGCGTTGAGGCGGGCCGACGTCAGTGCTCCGCCGGGCGACCTGGCGGGCCTCTAAAGGCCGCGACCGCCGGCGTTGGCGAAGAGGTAGGCGGACGTGGTGCCGGCGAAAAAGACTTTGTAAGGTGAGGGTCATACCTACGAGGCATGCCACGCATGGAACTCCGGCACCTTCGATACTTCGTCGCGGTCGCCGAGGAAGGCAGCCTCACGCTGGCCGCCGAACGGCGGCTGCACACCGCGCAGCCCTCACTGAGCCGGCAGATTCGCGATCTGGAACAGGAGGTGGGCGCCGAACTGCTGACGCGTGGCGCGCGCGGCGTGGACCTGACTCCAGCCGGCCGCGCGTTCCTGGATCACGCTCGGCTGGCCCTGGCGCAAGTCGAGGCCGCCCAGGAAGCGGCGCGGCGGGCGGCGCACCCCGAAAAGCAAAGTTTCGCGGTCGGCTTCCTGAGCGGGCATGAACTCGAATGGCTTGGCGACGCGATGCGCATCCTGCAGGACGAGTTGCCGAATATCGAGGTCAACATCTCCAGCAATCACTCGCCGGCGCTGGCGGACGCCCTTGTCAGGGGCAAACTCGATATCGCCTTTCTCAGGGTGGAGAAAGACAAACCCGATCTCGTCTACAAACTCTTGAGACAGGAGCCGCTGGTCGTCGTGATGCCGAGCGATCACCGTCTCGCGGCGCAGGCGGCGATCGCTCCGCAGGACCTGGCCGGCGAAACCTTCCTCGGCATGTCAGCGACATCACCGGTGGTGCGCGAGATCATCGCGGCCTATCTTCGCCGCTGCGGCGTCTATCTGAGACCGGCTCATGAGGTCGATTATCTTTCGATGGCGCTATCATTGATGGCTTCGACCCGGGGGGTGACGTTGCTGCCGATCTACGCGCTCAAGTTCCTGCCCTGGTCGGTCACCAGCCGGAAGCTGATGGGCGAGGTGCCCACGGTCGATCTGGTGCTCGGCTACCACAAGGCGAACACCTCGTCGCTGCTTGGTCTGTTTCTTTCGAAGGTAGACGAGATGATCGCGCGCGTATCCGAACAGCCTGGTGCTGCCTGAACGGCGGTCGCGGACCGGCGGGCAGGAACAACCGTCGCCAGCCGGGCCGCTCAGCGCGATCCTGCTTTGCCCATCCGGGACTGATCGCTTGAGGTTAAAGCGGTCACGCTTTAATTCCGGTTGTTTGACGGGGCGTCCGAGGTTGGTTCAACCTCAGGCGATCGCGCTATCACCGCCAGCCGCTCCTAGGCCTCGGCTTCCTGCTCGATCCGCAGCGCGTCGTTGAAGCGGTTGAAGAACCCGCAGAGGGTGATGCGCAGCGTCAGCTCGACGATCTGCGCTTCAGAGAAGTGCGCGCGCAGCCGTTCGAACAGGCTGTCACGGATGCGGTTCGGTGTCTGCCAGGCCGCCTTGGCATACTCGATGACCAGGCGGTCGATGTCATCCAGTTCCGGATTGTCGGCCTCCAGCAAGCGCTCGATGCCGTTTGGCGAAATACCCTCGACGGCCAGGAACGGTTTGTGATGCGCCACGCAGTAGTGGCATTCGTTCAATTTCGAGACCACGACGATGGCGATTTCCAGATAGCGCCTGGGCAGCGTCTCCGCCTGCCGCAGCGCCATCAACAGGCCCATCAGATGACGCACCGCGTCGGGCACATGGGCAAACACCGCCACCTGGTTTCGAAACGGACCATACTCGCCGGCGAAACGTTCATAGATCTCCGCCAGATCGGACGGCAGTTCGGAAGATGGGATGCTGCGGACGCGGGCCATGCAGGACGCCTCATGCTGAATGCGAATGCCCGCAGGGTGAAGCCTGGCACCGCCGTTGCCAAGCGGTCGGCCTGGCCCATGTAGCGTCCATGCCCACGCTGACAGTCTGGTTTGACGGATCTTGCCCGTTGTGCTCGCGGGAGATCGCGCTGATGCAGCGGCTCGACCGCCGTGGCGCCATCGGGTTTGTCGACATCGGCCGGGGCGACGTGGTGTGCCCGATCGATCGCCGCTCGCTGCTGGCGCGCTTGCACGCTCGGGACGCCGATGGGTCCATCGTGTCCGGCGCCGCCGCGTTCGCCGCGATGTGGCGCGTGATCCCGCTGCTTCGTCCGCTGGGCCTGGCGGCCCGGAACGGCTGGGTGCTCCGCGGCCTGGAGGTGACCTATCGGGCGTTTCTCCACATCAGGCCGGGCCTGACCGGACGCCCAGGCGGCGCATGAACACCAGATGTTCCACCCCGCCCGTCGTTCTGACCTACGGGCTGCTAGGGGTTATTCCTTTTCTGGCACCGCCGTTGGCGGGTGTGGTCTTCCCCGCGTCCAACGACGTGGCCGGGTTCGCGCTGGTGCTGTACGGCGGCCTGATCCTTTCGTTCCTGGGTGGTGCGCGCTGGGCTTTCGCCAATACCAATAGCCCACCGCGTCGCTGGGTCGTTACTGTCTCCATGCTGCCGACGCTGGCGGCTTTGGCTGTGCTGGTGACGCTACAAGGCGACCGGGGGGCGCAGCTGCTGCTTCTCGCCGCGGCTCTTATACTGCACTGGCTGTGGGACCTGCGCGGCGCGGACCTGCCGGCGTGGTATGGCGGTCTGCGGACCTTGCTGACCGCCGGTGCGGTGGCGGGCCTGGTGGCCGGAGCCGTCACGCTGACATGACCGAGGCCATAGCCGTTGTCGTTGGTGCGTCCGGCGGGATCGGCCGTGTCATCGCGGAGCGCCTGGCGGCGGACCCAGCCTATGATCGCGTCGTCGCGGTGTCCCGCCATCGTCCCGAACGATGGCCGACCGATGCGCGACGTGACTGGCTGGCGGCCGATGTTCTGGAAGAGCCCAGCCTGGCGGCGGCAGCGGCAGAGCTGTCCAGGTTCGGCCAGATCACGCGCATCGTGGTCGCGACCGGCCAGTTGCACCGCCCAGGCGCCGGTCCGGAGAAGTCCATGCGGTCCTTGTCGCTGGAAGGCCTGACTTCGCAGTTCGCCATCAACGCCGCCGGTCCGGCGCTTGTCGCCAAGCACCTGCTGCCATTGACGCCGCGGGCCCAGCCCAGCCTGTTCGCCGCGCTGTCGGCGCGGGTCGGCAGCATCGGCGACAACCATCTGGGCGGCTGGTACGCGTATCGCGCGTCCAAGGCGGCGCTGAACATGCTGATCCGCACCCTTGCGATCGAACACCAACGAACCCACCCCTTGGGCGTTTGCGTGGCGCTGCATCCTGGCACCGTCGATACCGCGTTGAGCGCGCCGTTCCGCTCAGGCGTCCCGGACGGCAAGCTGTTCACGCCTGACCGATCGGCCGCCGCGCTGCTGGCGGTGATGGACAGACTGGGGCCCGACGCGACGGGCGGCTTCTACGCCTGGGACGGTTCGGCGGTTCCCTGGTGACGTTTCGTCCTGGCGACGTCTGCCCTTGCTGATGTCTGGCCTCGGTGACGGCGTGGCCGTGATGAAGGCTGGGCTCGACAAAGGCTGGGCGTGACGCAGGCTGGGCGTGACGCAGGCTGGGCGTGACGCAGGCTGGGCGTGACGCAGGCGGTAGACTACGGGGTTGGGGCGACGCGGGGCGCTACCGCAGCGTCGCCCCGGTTGCCTTGGCCACCGCCGCCACCACCTTCTGGCACGCGGCCTCGATCTCGGCATCGGTCAACGTGCGTGCGCGCGGCTGGAATGTCACCTCGACACCGAGCGACTTCTTGCCGTCCGCGATCTTGTCACCCTGGTAGAGATCGAACAGCGCGGTCGCGGTGATCAGCCCTCGATCAGCCGCGCAGGCGGCGCGCAGGACGCTTTCAGCCGCGACGGTGCGGTCCACCAGGAAGGCGAAGTCGCGCCGCACCGGCTGGAATGCCGGCAGATCGGGCGGGGCCTTTCTGCGCCGCTTCGGATCGGCCACGGCATCGAGGTTCAATTCGAACGCCACCATCGGGACCGGCAGGTCCAGCGCCGCCAGCAGTCGGGGATGGAGTTCTCCGAAATACCCCATCACTGTCTTGGGTCCCTGGCGCACCAGGCCCGACCGGCCGGGATGCAGGAAGGCCGGTGCGTCCGTCGTCACCTGCAATGCCTCGGACGGCACGCCAACCGCGGTCAGCAGCGCCCAAAGGTCCTGCTTGGCGTCCATCGCATCAACCGGACGCGGCGTTACCAGCCAGCTGCGCGGCGTCTGGCCGGTACGCAGCCCGGCGGCAACCAGCTTCTGCCCATCCGGTGCCTCGCTGGCGAACGCCGGCCCGATCTCGAACAGGGCGACATCGCCGTAACCCCGCGCTGCGTTTCGCTTCGCGGCCAGTGCCAGTGTCGCCAGCGGGGTCGGGCGCAGCTGATCCAGATCGGCGGCGATCGGATTGGTCAACCGCAGCGCATCCGGGGTCGCGCCGAACCGTTCGGCATCGGCCCGTGCCATGAAGCTGAAGGTCACGCACTCCATCAGCCCGGCCGCCGCCAAGCTGCGCCGAACGAGTGCCGAACGCTGCTGCCGAGGCGTCAGCGTCGCGGCCGGCACCGGGCTTTCACGCGGCAACGACACCGCCGGCACCGCATCCAGTCCCCGCAGACGCAGCACCTCCTCGATCAGGTCGTTCTCCGCTTCGATCGCGGCGCACCCGGCAGCCGCCTTGGCCGCCTTGGTGGGATCCAATGCCGGCGACTGATCCAGGGCGATCGGCGCGGCGATGTCGTTGCGCCAGGACGGAACGGCCACGGTCACGCGGTCCGCATCGCGTGTCCGCACGACAAAGCCAAGCCGCTCCAGCGAGGCGACGGCCTCGTCGGGGGGAATATCGGAACCGCCAAAGCTGCGCACCCGCCCAAACCGCATGGTCGCGTCTCGCTGCCAGGCCGGTTCGCTGCCGGCAGCGGTCACCGTGCCGGGTTCGCCGCCGCACAGCTGCATGATCATCGCGGTCGCCGACTGGATCGCCTCGGGCATCAGCGCCGCATCGAGCCCACGCTCGAACCGCTGGCGCGCATCGGAAACGATCTGGTGCCGCCGCCCCGTGCGGGCGATCTTGATCGGGTCGAACAGCGCGCACTCGACGAATACCGCGGTGGTGGTCTCGTCGCATCCCGTCGCCTCGCCGCCGATCACACCGGCGATCGACTGCACGCCGGCGGCGTCGCAGATCGCGCAGTCTTCCGGATCGACGACATAGTCGCGGCCATTCAGTGCCCGCATGGTTTCGCCGGCACCCCGGCGCAGCGTCAGCACGTCGCCGGACAGCTTCGCCACGTCGAACACGTGCAGCGGCCGGCCCAGATCGAAGGTGTAGAAATTCGTGACATCAACCAGGGCATTGATCGGCCGCAGCCCGATCAGCGTCAGACGGTCCTGCAACCATTTGGGACTGGGGGAGTTCCTCACGCCGCGAATGGTCCGCCCCAAGATCCATGGACAGGCTTCGGGGAACGCGATCTGCCAGCGCGGGCCGCCATCGAACATCGGCGGAAGGATCGCGGGCGCGAAGGGCTTCAGCGTGCCAAGTTCGGCCGCCGCCAGGTCGCGTGCGACGCCGCGGACCGCGAAGCAATCGCCGCGGTTCGGCGTGACGCCAATCTCGATGACCGGATCATCCAGTCCGGCATACGCCGCGTAGGACACCCCCACCGGCGCGTCGGCCGGAAGTTCGATGATGCCGGCATGATCCTCGCCCAGGCCCATTTCGCGGACCGACAGCAGCATGCCGGCGCTTTGCACGCCGCGGATTTCACCGACCTTCAGGCTGATGCCGGTGCCGGGAATGAACGCGCCGGGTGCCGCGAACACCGCCTTCATGCCGGTGCGGGCGTTGGGCGCCCCACACACCACCGAGACGATGCCGTCGCCGGTGTCCACCTTGCAGGCCCGCAGCCGGTCAGCATTGGGGTGCTGCACCGCCTCGATCACGTGCGCGACGCGGAATGACGCCAGCGCGGCGCCGCGGTTCTCGACGCCTTCCAGTTCCAGGCCGATCCGGGTCAGGGTGTCGGTGATCCGGTCGAGCGGCGCATCGGTCAGCAGATGCGCCTGCAGCCAGGAGAGGGTGAATTTCATTGCTCAGACCCCCTCATGCAGCATCGTCGGCGCCAGCGGGTTGAACCCGTAATGGCGAAGCCAGCGGAGGTCGGATTCGAAGAACGGCCGCAGATCGGCCATGCCGTGCTTCAGCATGGTCACACGCTCCACGCCCATGCCCCAGGCGAAGCCCTGCCACTCCCGCGGGTCGATGCCGCAGTTGGCCAGCACGCGCGCGTGCACCATCCCGCTGCCGAGGATTTCCAGCCAGTCCCCGCCCCGCCCAAGCTCGCCGGTCTTGCGGTTCCAGCCGATGTCGACCTCCATCGAAGGCTCGGTGAACGGAAAATAGGAGGATCGGAACCGCACCGGCAGGTCGGCGATGGCGAAGAACGTCCGCAGGAAGTCGATTAGGCAGCCCTTGAGGTGACCAAGGGTGAGGCCGCGATCGATCACCAGCCCCTCGCACTGGTGGAACATCGGCGAGTGGGTGGCGTCATGGTCCGCGCGGTACGTTCGGCCGGTGACGATCACCCGGATGGGCGGTTCCTGTGCCAGCATGGTGCGGATCTGCCCAGGCGATGTGTGGGTGCGCAACACCGGCGGGCTGCCACCGTCGCGGGACGGCAGATAAAAAGTGTCGTGATCCGCTCGGGCCGGATGATGCGCGGGAATGTTCAGCGCGCCGAAGTTGAACCAGTCGCTCTCGACATCGGGGCCGTCCACGACGGTGCAGCCCATGGCGCCGAAGATCGCCGCGATCTCCTCCATGGTCCGGGCGATCGGGTGGATCAGGCCGCTGTGGCGGGGCCGCGGCGGCAATGTCGGATCGATGTGCTCCGCCAGCAGGCGGGCGTCCAGAACGACGTCGTCAAGCGCGATCTTGCGGGCCTCGATCGCCCGGGTCAGCGTATCCTTCAGCCGGTTCAGCGCGGCGCCACGGTCTTTGCGTTGTTCAGGCGGCGTCTTCCCCAGATCGCGCAGCATGGCGGTCAGGCTGCCATTGCGGCCCAGCACCGCGATGCGCACCGCATCCCAGGCGCGGAGGTCGGCGGCGTTAGCCAGCGCCGCATCGGTGGAGGTCTTCAGGACTTGCAGATCGTCATTCATGGCGGTGTCCCATACACGGCAAAGGCCGCCCTGCTCAGGCGGCCCTTTTTCTAGCTCCCGGTCCCGTCGGAACCGGCGCTTGAGCGTGATAGCCTGAGGTTGAAGCTGTCACGCTCCCATTCCCGTTGTCTGAGAGGGCGGTTCACGTCCGGCGCCGGCTCAACCTTTGACGATCGCGCTCTGGTTCCGCCCATCAGCGAGGTGCGATATGTCGCTGCTGGTTTTACGGGACCAATCCACGCGCCGGATCGTGGCCGCTGCGCGTCTCAAGACTCTTTGCGATCCGCCACTAGGCCAGCGCGGCCTGAACCTGTCGCACGATCGCCGCGAACGAGGCCGCGTCGTCATAGGCGATGGCAGCGAGGACCTTGCGGTCCATCTCGATCCCGGCCTTCTTCAGCCCGGCGATGAATTGCGAGTAGGTGATCCCATGCTCGCGCACCGCGGCGTTGATGCGCTGGATCCATAGCCCGCGAAACTCGCGCTTCTTCACCCGCCGATCGCGGTAGGCGTACTGTAGCGACTTCTCCAGCCGCTCTCGCGCGATGCGATAGTTGGTGGAAGAGCGGCCGACGAAGCCCTTGGATTGTTCAAGAACCTTCTTGTGCCGAGCGTGGGTGGTGGTGCCGCGCTTTACCCGTGCCATGCGGTGCTGCCTTCCCTTACGCTATGCCGTACGGGGCCCACTGCTTGACGGTGATGCCGTCAGCATGGGTCAGCGTCTGGCTGCCGCGATTGCTCCGTTTCATCTTCTGCGAGCGGTTGATCAGGCCGTGGCGCTTCATGCCCGGGCCGGCCAGAACCTTGCCGGTCGCGGTGATTTTGAACCGCTTCTTGACCGACGACTTGGTCTTCATCTTGGGCATTTTGGTCTCCTTATGGTTCGCGCCTGCCGACCCGAACCGGGTGGTGTAGGCAGGCCGTCGCGGCCGGGCATGCCCATTCAGGCCCGGTCTCGCAGACAAGGGCGCGGATATAGCGACGGCTGCGGCGGCAAGCAAGCGGCGATCGGGGCCCGCGACCCTCGCGCTGATGCCACGGGATCGCGCGGGCGCTGGCGATGCCGGCAACGCCGAGAGAACCTGGTCGCCGCCCAGCCGGAAGAATGACCGCTCTGTTGATCGGAGCAGCTCGGCGCTGTTGGCTGCGGCTTGGCATCAACCCCGCCTGGCCAGACGAGGCGCCGGCGCTCGGCTTCGAGATCATGTATCGGTCGAGAAGCGCTTCCCGTCGCATTGGCGGTGTTTTGACATCGAAATTAATTCCGAAAGAAGGCGGCGCCACGGCACAGTCTTTCGACCGTGGCATGACAAATCGTTTCAAACGAAGTCCAGACCTGACAGGAATGAGTGACATATTTTCCCGCCAAATCGCGGCGGCGGTGAAAGGAAATGGTTACAATAATAACCGGAAGGCGAGTTCGTTTGTAAGAAATGACGAATTAAAGAGGAGTCATGTTGACGCGCTTATTTGATTCGCTCTCAACGACATGGTTTGACTAAATTAGCGCTCGACAGACCATTATCGAGTTTGTGGGCGGCGGTTTGTCCCCTTTTTTCCAATGTCTGCAGGACGAGATGTCTATAAAGTTAGATACAGACGCCTTCAGCGGGACTCAACGTCAACTGCTTTTCTGACCCGAGGTAGCTTCAAGTGAAAAAACCAGTCGATACAGACGAAAGTTCCCGGGTCGAAGAATTCCGGCTTGAAGATTTCCTCCCCTTCCAGTTGTCGGTGGCCGCGGAGTCTGTATCGCATCTGATTGTCCGGGATCATCTCGCCCGGTCAGGTCTTGCCATTCCGGAATGGCGACTTCTGGCCGCGGTCGGTCGTTACAGCGTTCTGTCGCCGACAGCCGCGGGTCAACATACCGCCATGGACAAGGTCAAGATCAGTCGCGCATCCGCCAGTCTGGTGGCAAGAGGATTGCTGCGGCAAACCCCTGACCCGCAGGACGGCCGCGGCCGGCTGCTGCGACTGACGCGAAAGGGTAGCATGTTGTTCGCCGACGTCGCCGCGACCGCGCGGAACATCGAAGCGAACCTGATGCCCAGCCTGACCAGATCGGAATGGAGCGCGCTTCACAAAGCACTGACGAAGTTGTCCGAGCATGCGCAGTCGCTGTTAGGCCGCGGCAAGGGAAAATGAGCCGATCACCGCGCTGTCGGCGGGTGGGCGGCGTCCCGGTATCTTGCGCGACGCGGCAATTGCCGGGTCAATAGGGGCTACCTGTAACCCGACCACCATTAGACCGGACCGCTTCATGACCACCGACACCGCGACGATCGCAGCGCTATCCGGCGTGTCTACCGCCACCATCACCACGGTCCTGCTGAAAAAGGGACTTCGCAACGTGTGGATGCGCGGCACCAGGCCGATCCGGGCCGGTCAGCCTCGCCTCATCGGGCGCGCATTTACCATGCGCTTCGTGCCCGCGCGGGAGGACCTGGCAACCCCGGAATCCTGGTCGTCGCCGATCTCCACCCGGGCCGCGATCGAAGCCATGCCGGAAGGCTGCATCACTGTTGTCGATGCGATGGGCGTGACAGACGCCGGCATCTTCGGGGATATTCTTTGCGCCCGCATGGCGAAGCGAGGCGCGGCGGGCCTGGTCACCGATGGGGTTGTCCGCGATCTCGCCGGCGTGCTGGGCACCGGGCTTCCAGTCTGGTGCCAGGGTGCCGCCGCCCCGGCGTCGGTAACCAGCCTGACCTTCGTGAACTGGCAGGAGCCAATCGGCTGCGGCGGCGTCGCGATCTTCCCGGATGACGTCATCATGGTCGATGACGATGGCGCCGTGGTCATTCCACAAAAGTTGGTCGCCGACGTCGCTGACCTCGCCGCGGATCAGGAACGCCTGGAAGAGTGGATCATGACGCAGGTTGACGCGGGGGCCTCCCTGCCCGGCTTGTATCCGCCCAATGCGGAGAACAAGGCTCGTTACGAAGCCTGGGCGAAGCAACGATGAGGCCGGTCGCCGCCTGGATCTGAGGCAAGCCGCGGCGCCCGTCGACATCCCGCTGGACGTGCTGGGATTTGACCATACGCCGCGGCGCGATGACTTAGCCTGATCGGTGCTGGCCTCATCGGCGTCTGTGCAGCCGGCAAATGCTCCTGGATGAACAATTCGACAGCCACGAAGATGTGTTGGCAGCTTTGCTTAGCCCTCACAGTAATGTCATGCCTCACACGCACTTGTATCTCGGGTCGTCATTCTTTTCGACTTAGCCGGATCGCACCTCTGGGACGGATCAAAGGAGCGGTCATTGGACGAGTTCGCCCGCGAAGACAGATCTTGGATGAGATTATTCGAGCGTGATCGCTTCGGATCGAAGCGATCACGGCCTGATCCTCGCCGGTTAAGCGGGCGGTTCACGCCTGAGGCTGGTTCAACCCCAGACGATCCCGCTCGATTGCCTCACGGCGCTGCCGAACCCGAGGCGGCGCTTCGGCCGGCTTCACCGGCGATCAGGCTGTTGCGCCAGGTCAGACCGCTTGTTCCACCAGCCTGGGTTTCGCTCGTAAGACGCGGTTTATCCGGCGTCTTGAAGGTCTTGCCAGCCGCTCTGCGAGAGCGGGCGCATCTTGTTCTGCGATCGGTGCGGCCCGACATGGGCGACATCGAACGCGAGTATCAATCCTGGATCGAATTGTATGACCGCGTCGACACCACCAGCCGCCGCGAGATCATGGCGCAGATCGCACGGATGCCGCATCCGCCGCTGATTTCCGTTCTCATGCCGGTTTTCAACCCGGTCCCTGATCATCTGCTGGCCGCGATCCGCTCGGTCAGGGATCAGCTTTATCCGTTCTGGGAGCTGTGCATCGGTGACGACGCATCGACCGATCCAGCGGTCGTTGAGGTATTGGGTGACGCGGCGGCAGATGATCCCCGGATCAAGGTGATGCGGCGCGCGCGCAATGGGCATATCTCGGCTGCCTCCAACTCGGCGCTGCGGCTCGCCAACGGGGCGTTCGTGGCGCTGCTCGATCACGATGACATCTTGCCGCCACACGCGCTTTATGAAGTCGCTGCAAGGGTCGCGGACCAGCCCGAGGTCGACATCATTTATTCGGATGAAGACCATATCGACGACACCGGCCGGCGCTCCCACCCCTACTTCAAGCCCGACTGGAATCCGGAGCTGATGCTGGGGCAGAACCTGATCAGCCATCTGGGGGTTTATCGCCGTGAGCTGCTCGAACGTGTGGGCGGTTTTCGCACCGGCTTCGAGGGAAGCCAGGACCATGACCTTGCATTGCGCGTGGTGGCCGAGACGTCGGCCGATCGCATCATGCATATTCCGAAAGTGCTTTATCATTGGCGTCAGGGCGCGACCGACCAGACCTTTTCGGAGGCGTCGCACGAGCGTTGCGTACGCAATGGCCGGCGAGCGGTGCAGGCGTTCGTGGCGCGCGATCAGCCTGAGGCCAACGCCGAACCCGCGCCGCTGGCGCCGGGCTGGACCCGCATCGTGTATCCGGTCTCGGAGCCGGCGCCGCTGGTATCGGTGATCTTGCCCTATCATGGATCGGCCACGGCTTTGTCAGCCTGTCTGCGGGGTCTGTTAAAGCAGACCGACTATCCGGCGCTGGATATCCTGATCCTGGCCGGCGACGCCGCCAACGCGGTGCAGTCCAACGCCATGGCCTCAGACCATCGGGTGCATGTCTTGAGCCTTCAGCCAACGATGCTGAACCAGGCCGCCGAGGCCGCACGGGGGTCGCTGCTGCTGATGTTTGACACTGATCTGCAGCCTGCCGATCCGGGCTGGTTGCCCGAGATGGTGTCGCGCGTCCTTCGTGCCGATACCGGCGCGGTTGGCCCGAAGTTGCTGTCCCGCAACGGCTTGGTGCGGCACGCCGGTCTTGTCGTTGGCGGCCCGACGGCTGCCTTCACCCCGTTTCTGGACAGGCCGCGCGAGCAGACCGGCTACTTTGGCCACCTTCAGCTGGCCAGGGACGTAACCGCTGTGAGCGGCCAATGCATCCTCGTCAAGCGACGCGCGTTCGAGGTCATCGGCGGGTTGGACGAGGCTCTGTTGCTCACCGAATACGGTGATGTCGACCTTTGCCTGAAGCTCGCCGAGGCCGGGTATCGCATCCTGTGGACGCCGTTCGCGGAACTCTTTCTGCGGGATGAGATCCCGCGACCGCGCACCAATTCGATCCGGTTCTCATCATTGGGCAAGCGTATGCACGAGCGTTGGGGCGATAAGCTGGACACCGATCGATACTGGAGCCCCAACCTTTCCTGTGCGGAAAGCGAACTTGGGCTGGCGTTTCCGCCTCGGATCGCGAAGGCGCGGCCGTCAGGCCGGTGGGCGACGGCAACGTCTGATGTTGAAGCTGTGCAATAACCCGGGCTCGCGATGATCCGCGCGCAATGATCACGGGGCAACGATCGGGCGCGCGGCCACGCCGGCTTCGATCAATGACCGGCGGTTGGCCGACCGTGGGCGACGTGTGTCATCTTCGCGGTGAGGGCACCACGCCGGCCGGTGCGTCAGGCCTGTCTTGCGCGTTTGGCCTGTCCGGTGCGTCAGGCCTGGACCGGACGCCAGCAGCCTGCTGTTCGGCCTGAAGTGCGCCCTCATAGTCACCGTCGGTGACCCGCGCCTGGGCTTCCCAATTGGCCCAACCGGCCTGGTTGCGATCCGCGGCGGCGGCCGAAGCCGAGTCACCGGCTTCAGATCGTGCGCCGACTGGCAACGCCACCAGCACCAACGACAGCACGATCAGGAGGGAACCGCTCACCGCCACCATCCGTGCCAAACCGGCGCATCGGCCTGAGCCGCCATAACGAGCCGGAACAGGCAATTTCCCTGTCATCGACATGACCTCGACTGGTTCCGCCATTTGACCGAGGTTAGTTCAACCTCAGACGATCGCGTTCTAGGGGTCGACGCGCGCGGTCGCCGATCCGGCAACGACTTCCTTGCCATCCTGGTTCGTGGTGGACAGCGTCAGATCAACGTAATGCTGTCCGGCCTCCTGCCGCAGACCGGCCACGGTGGCCTTGGCGTCGAGCGTGTCGCCCGGCCAGACCTGGTTGGTGAAGCGAACGCCGAATTTCGTCAATCTGCCGTCGCCGACGTAGTTGGTCAGCATTTTGCCGGTCAGTCCCATGGTCAGCATGCCGTGCGCGAAGACGCTGGGGTAGCCGGCGATCTGGGTGGTATAGACCTCGTCGGAGTGCAACGGGTTGTAGTCGCCGGAGGCGCCGGCGTACTGAACGATTTGGGTGCGAGACAGATTTTCCACCACACGCTCGTTGTGGGTATCGCCGACCTTCAGGGCGGAAGCTTTAAGTGTCATCGTTTGTTGTCCTCGGCTAATGTCCTGGATCAGAAGTTTGCTATCGTGCGCGAACCTCTGATCCATGACACGCGCCGTTTGTTTTCAGTGGCCTGCCCATCCCCTGCGTCCGTCGCACGATGCGACGAACTTCGGGGGCAGGACACTAAAGCGGTTTCAGGCCGACCGGAAACGGGCAGCCCGCTCCGGCTCGTTGTTGTCAGTGTTCCAGTCAGGCTGCCGCTGCTCTAGCCCTGGTCCACAGGACGTTCGGTGGTCACGCCGACGCCGCGGGCGGTGACGACAAGCTCGCCGTTCTGATCGCGGTACTCGGTGATACGCTCACGGAACGTCAGCTTGCCGGCGCGCTTGCTTTCCTTCTCCCAGACCTTGCCGGGCCTGGTCTCCACCGTCAGCACGTCGCCGGGATGCAGGTGGCGGTGATATTCGAAATGCTGTTCGGCATGCAGCCCGCCGGAGGACGCCGGCTTGCCCTCGACTCCGCTGGGTCCCTTGGCCGATCCAAACCATTGCTGCCCCGGCTTCGGCCGCAGGTGATACTCCGGGTCGAATTGGGCAACCGCCTGGGGAAAACTGGGTGGAGCGACGACGCCGCCAGCCTCGGTATCTTTCGCCGCCGCCGCGTCATGATAGACAGGGTTGGTGTCGCCGATGGCGCGCGCGAACATCATGATGTGGGTCGCTTCCACGGGAAACGTGATCTTGGCCAAGGGTTCCCTCCGATTGCTCTTCAAACGACAGATTAGCAGGCTTTGCGAAAGAGGAAACAGGCGGGCCAGGGCATGAGGCCCGTGGCATGAGACCCGGGGCATGAGACGTCAGCTCCGCCGTTCCGGCTTACGCGCCGCGCTGGATGCCGCGGCGATCCCGACGTTTGGCGGCCCGCGCGCGATGGCCGGATCGGTGAAGGCAATCCGCTTCATGCGCGCCCCCGGCCGATTGCCGCGCGGCAGGCGGGTTTATGCGATCGGCGACATTCACGGCTGCCGCGAAAAACTGGTCACCCTGCACGATCTGATCCGCTCGGATGCCGCGCTGCGCCCATCCACTTCGGCTGTGCTGGTGCATCTGGGCGACTATATCGACGGGGGTCCGGACAGCGCCGGAGTCGTCAGCCTGCTGTCGGCCGGCGCGCCGATCCCGGGCATGCCGGTCGTCAACCTGCTGGGCGACCACGAGCGGATGCTGGTCGATGCATTGGATGGCGACCGAGCGGCGGCGACCGATTGGCTTTGGGGCGGCGGGAAAGAGGCACTGATCAGTTGGGGCCTGAGCCCCGATTTGCCGCGAAAGGATTGGGCGGCGGCGCTGCCCCCGTCGCACATCGCGTGGTTGCGAGCCCTGGCGTTGAGACACCAGGAGGGCGATTACCTCTTCGTCCATGCCGGCATTCGGCCGGGCATTCCGCTTGCGGCGCAGTCTCGGGACGATCTCACCACCATGCGGCAGCCGTTTCTCTCAACCGAACAGGACTTTGGTGTCGTCGTCGTGCATGGACATTTTTCCAGCCCATCGGTGGCGATCGCCAGCAACCGGATCGGCCTTGATACCGGCGCGGGGATTGGCGGAAAGCTGACCTGCGCGGTGCTGGAGGATGACCTGGTGGGCCTGCTGGCGGTCTGAAACCCGGTCCTGAGTTGTTCCCTGCCGTGTCGAGGCAGGTGCACAGCAAAGGGGCCGGCGCCACGCTGCGATTGCCGCGGCGAACCAGGGACTGCCGTCGGGTTGCTGCCTAGTACTTCGTCACTTTCGCCATAATCGCCTGTTTCGTGTTCACGCCCGGCGAAGGCGATTGTGATTCGCAGGCGGTTGTGCCGTTTCCTCGTTGACCGGTGCGCCGATCCTGCCGTTAGGTTCACAGCTTGAATGAATCGCCGACGGGTTGATACTTTAACGAAAGGGCCGGCAACGTGATGCGGAACACAATCCACTTCCGCCTGGGATCGCAGCAGCGAACCCTGACGGACGCGGATCCCACGATGACAGTTCTGGAGTATCTGCGCGGGCCGGCGAACCTGTGCGGCACCAAGGAAGGCTGTGCGGAGGGCGACTGCGGCGCCTGCACGGTGGTGCTGGTCGACCCGCAAGGCCGCCATCAGGCGGTGAATGCCTGCATCTTGTTTCTTCCGGCCTTGGATGGACGCCAGTTGCTGACGGTGGAGCATCTCGCGGACGCCAACGGGACATTGCATCCGGTTCAGCAGGCGATGGTGGATCACCACGGCTCGCAATGCGGCTTCTGCACGCCGGGCTTCGTGATGTCGCTGTTCGCGCTGCGGACCGAGGCCAGGCCGGATCGAACCGCGGTCAATGAGGCGTTGGCCGGCAATCTGTGCCGCTGCACCGGCTACCGCCCGATCGTCGATGCCGCGCTGGCGGTCTGCACCGGCAACCCAGTTCCGGTCTCGCCCGGGTTACCGATGGCCGATGGTTCGCTGGTCCTGCGCCATGGCGAAAAACGCTCGTTTTCGCCGCGCTCAGGCGATGAACTCGCCCAGACCCTGCTCGACCATCCTGACGCGGTCATCGTCGCCGGCGGCACCGATGTCGGGCTGTGGGTGACCAAGCAGCATCGAAGCTTGCCGGTAACGGTCTCGCTCGATGCGGTCGCGGGCCTGGGTGAGGTCGTGGAGGCCGCCGATACCATCCAAATCGGCGGTGGCGCGACGTATCAGGACGCGCTGCCGGTGCTGGAGCGGCACTATCCGGATTTTGGCGCGATGATCCGCCGCCTCGGCTCGCGTCAGATCCGCAACCGCGGCACCATCGGCGGCAACATCGCCAACGCCTCGCCGATCGGCGATTCGCCGCCGGCCTTGCTGGCGCTGGCGGCAACGCTGGTGCTGCGGCGTGGTGACGAACGACGACAGGTGGAACTGGATACGTTTTTCACCGGCTATCGCAAGACGATCCTGGCGGCCGGCGAATTCATCGAGCGCATCGACGTGCCGATCCCCAAGCCCGGCGCGGAATTCCGCTGCTACAAGGTGGCGAAGCGCTTCGACCAGGACATCTCGGCGGTCTGCGCAGCCTTCCGGCTGCATCTGCAGGACGGGATCGTCCGCGACATCCGCATCGGCTTCGGCGGCATGGCGGCCACGCCGACCCGCGCCAGGGCGGTGGAGGAGGCGCTGACCGGCCGCAAGTGGACCGCGGCGACAATTCAAATGGCTCAAGGTGTGATGGACAACGCGTTTTCCCCGCTGTCGGATATGCGGGCCAGTGCGGCCTATCGGCGCACCGTGGCGCGCAATCTGCTGCTGAAGTGCTTTCTGGAAACCAGCGGGGAGGCCGCCATGACACGGCTGGAACCGGCATGAACGCAACCTCCCCGCTCGGCGCCCCTATCCCGCATGACAGCGCGTCGAAACACGTCAGCGGCCGAGCGATCTATGTTGATGATATGCCTGAGTCGCCGGGGCTGCTGCATGCCTTTATCGGCCTCAGCCCACACGCCCATGCCCGGATCAGATCGATCGACCTGAGCGCGGTCGCGGCGACGCCGGGGGTCGCCACGGTGATGACGTCCCAGGATGTTCCTGGCGTCAACGACGTCGGACCGGCCTTCATGGGTGATCCGATCTTCGCCGATGGGCTGGTGGAGTATCATGGCCAATCGATCTTCGGCGTTGCCGCCACCAGCATGGCGCTGGCGCGGGAGGCCGCCGCCAAGGCGGTGATCGATTACGAGATCCTCAAGCCGATCCTGACGATCGACGAGGCGCTGGCGGCGCAGACCTTCGTCCTGCCGACCCAGGTCATGCAGCGCGGTGATGCGGATGCGGCGCTGGCGGCATCGCCGCTGCGCCTGTCGGGGCGCATCGATGTCGGCGGCCAGGAGCATTTCTACCTTGAAGGCCAGGTCGCCATGGCGATCCCCGGCGAGGACGGCGACATGCTGATCCACAGCTCCACCCAGCATCCGACCGAGGTGCAGCATCTGGTCGCCCGTGCGTTGCAATTGGCGGATCATGCCGTGGTGTGCGAGACGCGGCGTATGGGCGGCGGCTTTGGCGGCAAGGAGTCGCAGGCGTCGCTGATCGCGGTGGCGGCGGCGTTGCTGGCGCAGCGGACCCGGCGGCCGGTGAAGCTCCGGCTGGACCGCGACGACGACATGATGCTGACCGGCAAGCGTCATCACTGCCGCATCGACTACGATGTCGGGTTCGACAAGGAGGGCCGGATCCGGGGCATCAGCTTCATGCAGGCGATCGGTTGCGGCTGCTCGCCCGACCTGTCCGGCGCCATCGCCGACCGGGCGATGTTCCACGCCGACAACGCCTACTACCTGGACCACGTCCGGATCGTCTCGCATCGCTGCAAGACCAACACGGTGTCCAACACCGCCTTCCGCGGCTTCGGCGGGCCACAAGGAATGATGGGTATCGAGCATGTGGTGGACGAGATCGCCCGGCATCTGCGGATCGATCCGCTGATCTGTCGCAAACGCAACTTCTACGGCACGGACGACCGCAACATCACGCCGTATCACATGACGGTCGAGGACAACATCATTGGCGAACTCGTCGCCGAACTGGAGCACGAGGCCGGGTATGGCGCCCGTCGCGCCGAGGTTGCCGCGTTCAACGCCGCCAGCCGATGGATCAAGCGCGGGCTGGCGCTGACACCGGTGAAGTTCGGCATCTCTTTCACCCTGACCCACATGAATCAGGCCGGTGCGCTGGTGCTGGTGTATACCGACGGCAGTGTGCGGTTGAACCACGGCGGCACCGAGATGGGGCAAGGCCTGTATGTCAAAGTCGCGCAGATCGTCGCCGCCGAGTTTGGCGTCGCGCTTGACCGGGTGAAGATCACCGCGACCACGACGGCGAAGGTGCCGAATACCTCGCCGACCGCCGCATCCTCGGGGACAGACCTCAACGGCAAGGCGGCGCAGCTGGCCGCGCAGGCGATCAGGCAGCGCATGGCGGCGGTCGCCGCGACGGAATTCGATGTCCCGGCTTCGGCGATCGTCTTCGCCGACGGCAAGGTCGCGGGCGGCCGCCAGGAAATGACCTTCGGCCAGGTGGCGAAGCTGGCGCACCGGTCGCGGGTGCCATTGTCCTCCACCGGCTACTACAGCACGCCGAAAATCCACTACGACACCAAGACCCATCAGGGCCGGCCGTTCTACTATTTCGCCTATGGCGCGGCCTTGTCCGAGGTGGAGGTGGACAGCCTGACCGGCGAATATCGGCTGCGCCGGGTCGATATCCTGCACGATGCCGGGGTGTCGCTGAACCCGGCGATCGACCTGGGTCAGGTGGAAGGCGGCTTCGTCCAGGGCATGGGGTGGCTGACCACCGAGGAACTGTGGTGGGACGACAAGGGCCACCTGCGCACGCACGCGCCCTCGACCTACAAGATCCCGGCGTGCGGCGACGTTCCCGCCGCCTTCAATGTCTCGTTGTATGCGGCCGGGCGGAACAAGGAGGATGTGGTCTACCGCTCCAAGGCGGTGGGCGAGCCGCCGTTGATGCTGGGGATCGCCGTCTTCCAGGCGCTGCGCGATGCGATCGCGGCCTGCGGTAACGGCTGGACGGTTCCCCGCCTTGACGCGCCCGCCACCGCGGAGCGGGTGCTGATGGCGATCGAGACGGTGCGCGCCGGCGCTGTCATGCCCCAAGCCGAGGCGGCTGAGTGATGACGGCCTGGATTGACGCCGTGGCCGCGGCCGAACGCGACAACCAGCCGGCGGTGCTGGTGACGGTGCTGGCGGCGAAGGGCTCCACCCCGCGGGAGGCTGGCGCGAAGATGGTGGTCTCGGTCGACGGCCTGGCGGGGACGATCGGCGGTGGCAACCTGGAACATCAATGCGAAGCCGCCGCGCGTGGCCTGCTGGCTGGCGGCGCACAGGGGCCATCGACGCGGGATTTTCCGCTGGGGCCGGCGCTGGGTCAGTGTTGCGGCGGCCACGTGACGGTGCTGTTCGAGGTGCTGCGTCCGCCGAAGTTGAACATCGGCCTGTTCGGCGCCGGCCATGTCGGGAAGGCGCTGGTCAAACTGCTCGCCGATCTGCCTTGCCGGGTCAACTGGATCGACCCCCGTCCCGAGGCGATCCCGGCCAGCCTGCCGCTCAACGTCATCGCGGTCCGCGCCGCCGCACCGGCCCAGGCCGTCGATGACTTGCCGGTGGGGAGCCTTGTGCTGGTGATGACTCATGACCATCAGCTCGATTTCGAGATCGTCACCGCTGCGCTGGGTCGCCCCGACCTGCTGGCGGTCGGACTGATCGGCTCCGCCACCAAGCGCGCTCGGTTCGTCAGCCGTCTGGCGCGCCAGGGTGTTGACCCCGACCGGCTGATCTGCCCGATCGGGCTGCCCGGCATTGATGGCAAGGAACCGGCGGTCGTCGCCGTTTCGGTCACCGCGCAGATCCTGCAGATCCAGCCTCAGATTTCGCGGTGGCGCCTCGCCCCTGTGCCAACGACACAGACATCGTGCGGGGCCTGTGTCTGCCCGTCCGTCGTAGCCATGGCGGGCGACTGATGGCCGAAGCGGAGCACATGCGGCGGGCCATCGGGCTGTCGCTGGAGATGATGCGTTCCGGTCGCGGCGGCCCGTTCGGCGCCGTCGTCGTGAAGAACGGGACGATTATCGCCGAGGGGTCCAATCAGGTTACCTCGACCAACGATCCGACCGCGCACGCCGAGATCGTGGCGATCCGGCGCGCTTGTCAGGCGCTGGCGACGTTCGATCTGAGCGGCTGCGAGATCTATACCAGTTGTGAACCCTGCCCGATGTGCCTCGGCGCGATCTATTGGGCCAAGCTGGGCCGCATTTACTTCGCCAACGATCGCCGTGATGCGGCGAAGATCGGGTTCCAGGACGATTTCCTTTACCATGAGATCCCGCTGCCGCTCGAACAGCGGGCGATCCCGGCAACGCGGCTGCTGCAGGCCGAGGGCTGGGCAGCGTTCGAGGAGTGGGACCTCAAGGCGGACAAGATTGCTTACTAGCACCGCCCATCAGACAAGCGCGCTACGTCGCTGTTCGTTTGAAGCCGCCGATTCACGCGGCGCAACGCGGCCGCTGCACGTCTCCCGCTGCTCCGCGATCGGACACTCCCGCCGCCACCTGGCGTCCCTGCTGCACACTGACCACGCGCGGGAGGCGGCTTGACGCCGGTCAAGCTGGCGCAGGTGGCGATCGCCGCCGACCAGGCACACGCCGATCCGGCGATCTGGATTTTTCGCAGATCAGACGAGACGATCCTGACGGAAGCCCGAGCCCTGGAAGCCGAGGGGCGGCGGGGGCGGAGGCTGTGGGGTGTGCCGTTCGCGGTGAAGGACAACATCGATGTGGCCGGATTACCGACCACGGCCGGCTGTCCAGGGTTTGCCTACACCCCCCGAACGGATGCCCCGGCGGTGCGCTGCCTGCTGGATGAGGGCGCCTTGCTGCTGGGCAAGACCAATCTCGATCAGTTCGCGACCGGTCTGGTCGGAACCCGCAGCCCTTACGGCATTCCGCGCAACGTGTTTGATCCGAAGCGGGTTCCGGGTGGATCGTCGTCAGGGTCGGCCTGCGCGGTTGCCTCCGGGATCGTGTCGTTTGCTCTCGGCACCGATACCGCTGGATCGGGCCGCTTGCCGGCGGGCTTCGGCAACATCGTCGGCCTGAAGCCGACGGTTGGCAGCGTTTCCGCCCGCGGCGTGGTGCCAGCCTGCCGCTCGATCGATACGATTTCGGTGTTCGCGCGTTCAGTGGATGAGGCACTGGCGGTGCAGCGGGTGATCGTGGGCTTCGATGCCGAGGACCCTTATTCGCGCCAAGCCCCCTACCCGCATTTGCGGCGCGGTGCGGCACGGGGGAGCGTGGCGATGGCGGATGTGGCCGCGCTGTGCGAGCCCGACGTCGCGACAGCGTTGCAGCGGGCCGGTGCGTTCCTGCAGGCGGTGCCGACCGAGATCGGGCTGTTCCTGAAAATCGCCGATCTGCTCTACGAAGGTCCATGGGTCGCGGAACGCAGCGCGGCGTTACGATCTATTATCGATGTTCGGCCGGACATTCTCCATCATGTCACGCGGACAATCCTGGAATTGGGCCTGACCCGCCTGACAGTCGATGCCTTCGACGCCTTCCACCTGCTGCGACAGGGCCGGCGTCAGGCTGAGTTGTTGTTATCCCGATATGATGTGCTGCTGCTGCCCACCGCGCCTTTCTCCCCCTCACTCGCCGCAGTCGAGGCGGATCCGCTCGGTCCCAACCGGCGCTTGGGCACATTCACCAATTTCGCCAACCTTTGCGACATGAGCGGTTTCGCCGTGCCCATCGGCTTCGCACCGGACGGCACCTCGATCGGCGGCGTGCTGCTCGGTCCTGCCTGGTCCGAGGGCCGGATCGCGCCGCTGGCCGACGCCTTGCATCGTCGGTTCGCCACCACTGTTGGTGCCACCGGTCAGCCATTGCCGCCACCAGCCGAACCGGATGCGCTGGCGCCCGATGAAACCGCGTTGTTCTGTATCGGCGCCCACATGGCGGGTCTGCCGCTGAACTATCAGATCACATCCCTCGGCGGCCGCCTGCTACGCAAGGCGAACACCGAACCCGCCTACCGTCTGTTCGCCCTCGGCCATCGCCCCGGCATGCTGCGGGCGCCCGACGGAGCGTCAATCGCCGGTGAGGTCTGGGCATTGCCGACGGCCGCCATCGGGGTGCTGCTTGCGCAGGTGCCGCCGCCGCTCGGCCTCGGCACCGTGGTGTTGGACGATGGCCCGTGCCTCGGTTTTCTGGCAGAGTCCGCCGGCATCGGGAACGGCACCGACATCACCCATCTCGGCGGCTGGCGCGCCTGGCTGCAACCGAAGACCAAGGACTGACGATGGACGAGATCATTGCGGACACGCTGATCGACGCCGGCACGAAGTTGCTGGGCATTGAAGTGAAACCGGCGTGGCGTCAGGCGGTGCGGATGCATCTGGCGATCTCGCTGGGTCATGCGGCCGCGGTGCTGGAGGGCGAGTTTTCCGATCATGTCGACCCTGCCCCGGTGTTCCGGGCATGAGCGCGTGGACCTCGGCCAGCGAAATCGCCGCCGCCGTTGGCGCGGGTCGCACCAGCGCGACGGCGGTGATGACCGCGTGCCTTAAGAGAATCGAGCGGCTGAACCCGGTCCTGAATGCCTTTACCACCGTGCTGGGCGGGCGGGCGCTGGCGCGGGCCAAGGCTGTTGACGCCGCGGACCTCAAAGGGCCGCTCGCCGGGGTGCCGTTCGCGGTCAAGAACCTGATCGACATCGCCGGTCTGACAACGCTGGCCGGTTCGAAGATCAACCGTGACCATGCCCCGGCGACCGCCGACGCCGCGCTGATCATCCGCCTGGAGGCTGCCGGCGCCATCCTGGTGGGGGCCCTGAACATGGGCGAGTACGCCTATGACTTCACCGGCGAGAACGCGCATGACGGACCGTCTCGCAACCCGCATGACACCGCCCGCATGACCGGTGGGTCTTCGGGTGGATCGGGCAGCGCGGTGGGTGGTGGCCTGGTGCCGCTGGCATTGGGATCGGATACCAACGGGTCGATCCGCGTGCCGTCGTCGTTCTGCGGGTTATTTGGATTGAAACCAACCTACGGACGGCTTAGTCGCGCGGGCAGCTTTCCTTTCGTTTCCAGTCTGGATCATCTGGGACCATTGGCGCGCACCGCGGCAGACCTCGCGGTGTCCTACGACGCCATGCAAGGCCATGATGCGGCTGATCCGGTCTGCGTCGATCGTCCGGCCGAACCGGTTGCTGGCCTGCTGGACCAGGGCATCGATGGGCTGCGCATCGCGTCGGCTGGCGGCTATTTTCGCGCCGGCGCGTCCGCCGATGCCTCGGCCGCGCTCGATGCCGTTGCCGCGGCACTGGGCGTTTCCCAGACGGTGACGATACCGGAGGCGGAGCGTGCGCGCAGCGCGGCCTACATCATCACCACGACGGAAGGCGCGGCCGTGCACCTGGAACGGCTTCGCACGCGCCCCGATGATTTCGATGCCGATGTGCGCGACAGGCTGATCGCCGGTGCGCTGGTGCCAGCGGTCGCCGTCGTGCAGGCACAGAAGTTCCGCCGCTGGTATCAACAGCGCGTGCTGGCGCTGTTCCAGGACGTCGACGCGATCCTGGCCCCCGCCACGCCCTGCACCGCGCCGCTGATCGGCCAGAAGACCTTCGTGCTCGACGGCAAGGAAATGCCGTTACGGCCAAATATCGGAATCTATACCCAGCCGATCTCGTTCATCGGCCTGCCGGTCGTGGCCGTCCCGGTTGCCACGGCGGATGGTCTGCCGATTGGCGTGCAGATCATCACCGCACCTTGGCGTGAGGATTTGGGGCTGCGGATCGCGCACGCGCTGCAAGCCGATGGCGTCGCCCGCGCACCATTGCCGAAGCTGGAAGACTGAGTGATGGACATCAACCTTCCCGAGGTCAAAGCCGAAGTCGAAGCCGCGTTCGCGCGCTACGAAAAGGCGTTGATGGCGAACGACGTGGCTGCGTTGCAGGCGCTGTTCTGGGACAGCCCGCTCACGATCCGCTACGGCATCGGCGAGAACCTGTATGGGCATCACGAGATCGGCGCCTTCCGGGCAGCGCGGTCGCCGGTTGGGCTGGCGCGGACGACCTCACGCACCGTCATCACCACCTTTGGGCGTGACTTCGCCACCGCTTCCACGTTGTTCCATCGCGCGACAGGCTCCGGCAAGGTCGGTCGACAGATGCAGACCTGGGCGCGCACGTCACAGGGGTGGCGGATCGTCGCCGCGCATGTCAGCGTGATCGACGCGCCATGACCGCGCCGCTGTGGATCCGGGATCCGTTGGGGATCCTGGCCGATGGCGCGGAACGCGGCGTGGTGGTCAGCGGCGATCGTATTGTCGAACTGGTGCCGCGTGGGGCGGCGCCTTCGACCCCGGGCGTGGCGGTGATCGATGCCGGACGGCACACGGTGCTGCCCGGATTGATCAACACCCACCATCATTTCTATCAGACGTTGACGCGCGCGAGCCCAGCCGCGCTGGACCGGACGTTGTTCCCCTGGCTGCGGGCGCTGTATCCGATCTGGGCGCGGCTGACGCCGGAAGCGTTGGACGTCGCGGCGACAGTGGCGATGGCGGAGCTTCTGCTGTCCGGCTGCACCACCACCACGGATCATCATTACGTCTTCCCCAGCGGCCTGGAATCCGCGATCGATGTGGAGATCGCCGCGGCACGCCGCCTGGGCATCCGTGTCGTGCTGACCAGGGGCTCGATGAACCTGTCGCAGCGCGACGGAGGCCTGCCGCCGGACAGCGTCGTGCAGGACGAGGACACGATCCTGGCCGACAGCGAGCGGTTGATCGCCCGCTACCACGACGGATCGGCGGCGGCGATGGTGCAGCTCGCGCTCGCACCTTGCTCCCCGTTCTCGGTCACCCGGTCGTTGATGACCGCGACCGCGGCGCTGGCCCGGCGAACCGGCGTCCGCCTGCACACGCATCTGGCCGAGACGGCGGATGAGGAAGCGTTCTGTCTGGCGACCTTTGGCTGCCGCCCACTGGATTACCTGGACCAGTGCGGCTGGCTGAACGATCGCACCTGGCTGGCGCATGGGGTCCATTTCGACGGTGGGGAGATCAGCCGCCTGGCGAAGGCCGGCACCTGCGTGACGCATTGCCCGTGCAGCAATCAGATTCTCGCGTCCGGTGTCTGCCTGGTCTGCGAGATGGAGCAGGCTGGCATGTCCGTCGGCTTAGGCGTCGATGGATCAGCATCCAACAATGCCTCCAACATGATCCAGGAGGTTCGCGCGGCGTTTCTGTTGCAGCGCAGCCGATACGGTGTGGAAAAAGTCAGCCATCTTGATGCGCTGCGCTGGGCCACCGAGGGATCGGCCGCCTGCATTGGCCGGTCCACGCTCGGGCGCATCGCTACCGGCATGCAGGCGGATCTGGCGTTGTTCGCGATGGACGAGCTACGGTTCTCCGGCGCGATGGACCCTGTGGCCGCGGTGGTGGTCTGTGGCGCCCACCAAGCTGACCGCGTGATGGTGGGGGGACGCTGGGTGGTCGAAGACGGCGCGATCCCGGGGCTGGACATCGCGGCCCTGATAAGGCGACACAATGCGGCTGCGCAGACGCTGCACGCAGCATGAGGGACGTCATTCATGGCAAACTATGATCTGGTGGTCGCCGGCGGCACGGTGGTCACGCCGGCGGACATGTTTCACGCCGATGTTGGTGTCAATGACGGGCGGATCGCAGCGGTCGGCGTCAACCTGCGCGGCGAGCGCACCATCGACGCGCACGGCTTGCTGGTCATGCCGGGCGGCGTTGACTCGCATTGCCATATCGAGCAATTGCAGGCGGGCGGTGGCGCCGACGAGGAGACCTTTGTTACCGGCAGCACGTCCGCACTGGCGGGGGGTACCACCAGTGTCATTACGTTCTCCACGCAGTTCAAGGGCCACGGCATATTGCAGCCGCTGGCGGAATATCGCCGTCGTGCCGCCAAGGCGATGGTCGACTACAGCTTTCACCAGATCATCACTGATGCAACGGACGAGGTAATCTTCAACGAGGTGCCGCAGGTTGTCGCGTCCGGCGTGCGGAGCCTGAAGGTTTTTCTGACCTATGATCCATTGCATCTGGATGACCGGCAATTTCTGCGCGTGCTGGCCGCGGCCCGTCGCACCGGCGCATTGGTCACGGTGCATTGCGAGAACTACGAGGCGATCCGCTGGCGCACCGCGGCGTTGCTCGCGGACGGACGCACCGAACCGAAGTATCATGCGTGGTCGAGACCGAGCATGATCGAGCGAGAGGCGACGCATCGGGCGATCGCGCTGGCGGAGATGGTGGATCAGCCAATCCAGATCTTTCACGTCTCTTGTCCCGAGGTCGCCGAGGAGATCGCTCGGGCGCGGGCGCGGGGGCTGAAAGTGTGGGGCGAAACCTGCCCGCAGTATTTCGTTCTTTCAGCGGACCATATGGACCGCCCGGGGTTCGAGGGTGCCAAGTTCATGTGCAGCCCCGCGCCACGCGATGCCGCGGCCGGCGAAGGCCTGTGGAAGATGGTCCGCGACGGCGTTCTGGATGTGGCCTCGTCGGACCACAGCGGCTGGAGTTATGACACGCCCGTCGGCAAGCGGGTGAATGGAGTTGATGCCTCGTTCAGGGATATTCCGAACGGGGTTCCCGGTCTGGGATCGCGGCTGCCAATCCTGTTCAGCGAAGGCGTCGCGAAAGGACGCATCGATGCCTGCGCCTTCGTGCGCCTGACGGCGACCGCCCCGGCACGCCTTTTCGGGCTGTATCCGCGCAAGGGCACCATCGCCCCAGGGGCGGACGCGGACCTTGTGCTGTGGGATGCCAAAAAGAACGTTGCAATAACGAACAACCTGATGCAGCACATCATCGACTACACGCCCTATGAAGGACTGCGGGTTACCGGCTGGCCGGTATGCACCATCCGCCGTGGCGAGGTGGTGATGAAGGATGGTCTGGTTCAGGCCGAACCCGGCAGCGGTCAGTTTCTGCCGCGCGCGCCGTATGACCTGATCAAACCGACCGGAAATGTACCGTTCGGTTTTGATGCCAGCGCGTTCCTAGTCTGACCTGAAGGACTTCGATGAGCCTGATCCAAATCGCCGCCGGCCCGTACATCTTCAAGGCTCGGTTTGAAGATCAAGATGCGCCGAAGACGTGCGCGAAATTCCGCTCGCTGCTGCCATATCGGGAACGTATCATTCACGTGCGGTGGAGCGGTGAGGGGTGCTGGATTCCGCTGGGTGATCTCGACCTTGGCCTGCCGTTCGAAAACCACACCAGCTATCCCGCACCTGGACAGTTTCTGCTGTATCCCGGCGGGATTTCGGAAACCGAGATCCTGCTTGCCTACGGCGGAGTTCAGTTCGCGAGCAAAATGGGGCAGTTGGCCGGCAATCATTTCCTGAGCGTCGTTGAGGGCACGGAACATCTTGTCTCGCTTGGCAAGATGGTGTTGTGGCAGGGTGCTCAGAATATCGAGTTCAGCAACCCGTGAACAAGGGCCACGTGGTCACGCGCCAGCGCTTGATCGGCAGAGCTTGATCCCGCCCTCGAGCATGATCACGCTGAGCGGAACGTTCAAAGCGTGTGAATCATCCGATCAAACAATGGGATAGAGCATTTTCGGTCTGCACAGTCAGGCTGAAAATGCTCTAGCGGCTGTTGAGTCGCTTTAGCAGGCCGGATGACTGGGTGTCTCCTAGCGCGACCGCTTTGCGATACCATTGGGCGGCACGCGCGGGATCGGGTGTCTGGCCGATGGTGCTGTAGCTGGGATCGTAGGTTTTACCTAAAGCGGTCGCCGCCGCGGCATTCCCGGCCTCGGCGGCGCGGCCGAAAAGCAGGCGCGCGGCAGCGATGTCTCCCAGGTCCAGTGACTGGTTGCCTCGCTTCAGCAGCGCCGCCACCAGACCGGGGGGCAATGCCGCAGCCGGTTTGACCGGCGCTATCCTTTGCGGCGGCGGTGAGGGCGGGGCCGCGGGTAGCTGGGGCTGCGGCGGGGCCGCGGCGACCGGTGCGGGCGAAGCGGGCGCCGGGCGATCGAGGTCGCCGTGCAGACCTTTGTACAGAAACAGCGATGCGCCAGATACCAGCAGGCCGGCTGCGACAAGCTGCATGGCGCGCGCTGGCACACCGGAGGAAGGGTTTTCGGACCTGGGGCGAGGGCGTGACGGGGCCGGCCCCATCGCTGCCGCCACCGTCTTGGCGGTGATCATCGTATCACCGCGCGCGAACCCTGCCGCGAGAACTGCCTCCATCAGTCGATTGGTCGTCCCCGGCAAGCCGCCTGACCGAGCAATGATGAGCTTCATGGCGTCAGCCGCGATCAGTCGCCGCGTCGTGCCGCCGGCTGTCCACAATGATCTCTCGATGAACTGGCGGACTTCCGCGAACCCAAGTGTCGGCAGGCGGATGGTGTTGCGGGCGACACTGAAAAGCTGGAACAGATCGGGCTGCGTTGGATTGGGCGGCAGATCTGTCGAATTGCCCAACACGATCACCGAACCACCTGGCTCGCTCGATGCCCGCTGCGCCAACGATGACAGCAGGCGCACACAGTTGCCGGGCATGAGGTCGGTGTCATCGGCGAGCAGGGCTTTCCGCGGCGGATCGAAGAAGTGCCTGATCGCGTCCTCGATGTTCGTCTCGCCGGTATTTGCCGCCCCGTTCAGCGCCGCGACAAGCTGGTTCAGACTTATCCGCCCGGCGGGCGGGCGGCCGACCATAATGGTATGCACGCCGGCTTCACCCGCGACAGTCGCAGCGGCGTTCAACGTCTCGGTTTTACCGATGCCCTCCTCGCCCTGAAGCACGATGACGCCACTGCCGTTCGCCAGGTGATCAACCAGAAGGTCGAAGGCGCGCGTGTGAGAGCCGAACAGGATGTAGCCAGAGCGGTCGGTGACCCCACCGAATGGCGGTTTCGACAGACCATAGAGATCGAGATAGTTCGCCGGCGGCCGCGGACCGGTTGGTGCGGGTGGTGGCTGCGCAAAGGGCGCGGTCTTCATCAAATTCGGTGGCCGGCGCATCTCAACGATCCACGGACGTCGCTGTCGCGGTCATTATACAAGAGCTTGATGACTTTAGGTTACCGGTGAGGTTGCCATCCCGTGATATATTTCTCGGGTTGCCCAAGCGCAATCTTCCGTGAAATTGACAATCCGCATGCGACAGAGCGCAACGATTTTGACCGAGGCCGTCATATTGGGCTAATATTATAGTGCCGTCATAAGTCTATTTACGTATCTAGTTTCCTGTTCCGTTAGGTTTCATCACCTTTATCGATCAAACTAATTTCATAACGATATGATAGTGACATAATACCATCAGTTTGATCCGATATTGTGGGATAATAATACGGCTCGGCGTCACGAAATCTTAAGCAATACGATTTGGGAACTGTCAAGTAAATCACAAACTCGTGTTGACCCAGATCACGCCGCCGTGAAATTTTGCTCCCCGACATCACGTTTTCGGGAGATCAGCGATGAGCGGCATCACAAACTCGTTATTCCCTGCTGGCTATCTGAGCACCCAAGGCGGTCAGGTCGTTGATTCGACCGGCGCTATCGCAAGAATTCAGTCGATCGCCTGGTTCGGCACCGAGGGGCCGGCCGGCACCTGGCTGACAGGTTTACCCAACAACAACCCAAACGATCCGGCGACCCAGACCGGCATTCAAAATGCCTTGTCGGGTATGGTTTCGGAGGGGTTCAATACCGTCCGCATCCCCTGGTCCGACGCGAACCTGCAGTCATCGCTGCCGCTGCTCAAGCTGGTGGTCGCGGACGCCGGCAAGCTTGGCCTCCGGGTGATCTTCGACCATCACGACGATGATGGGCATTACAGCCAACAGCCCAACGGTCTCTGGTTCGACACCGGCCCAGGATCAGATGGCACCGACGGAGGCGGCGACACCGGCACGATCTCCGCCGCCCAATTCCAAGCGGACACGGTGACACTCGCCTCGACCTTCGCGGGAAACGCGACCGTAATCGGCTTTGATCTCGACAACGAACCACTGGTGAACGGCGGTTCCGCGACCGGGACGGTGAACTGGGGCGGCGGCGGTCCAACCGACATCCTGGCGATGTACAACGCCGTGGGCTCCGCCGTCGAGGCGGCCGATCCAGGCGCGCTGATTATCGCCGAGGGACCACAAAACTGGTCCGGCACGCTGCTGAACGGTCAATCCGGTCTGGCGACGGAGGGCGACTTATCCGCGGCCGCGGCCAAACCGGTCACGCTGACAGTCAATGGCCAGACGGTGGCCAATAAGGTCGTCTATTCGGTGCACGAATACCCAAGTACGATCGGCGGTGAACCAACGGATTCCGGGTCTTCGTACATCCAGCAGATGAATGCCGCCTGGGGCTATCTCGAGGCCGGCAATATCGCGCCCGTCTGGATCGGCGAGATGGGCGCTTCGCTTGACGGCACGAATGGAGACAGCGCGGGCGCCGCCAACCTGGCAAACGAACAAGCCTGGGCTGCGACACTCATTCCCTATTTGAACGGCCAAGATGCCGCTCAGGGCGGCCCAAGCGTCAAAACAGGATTTGACTGGTGGACCAGCGGCGGCTTCGCCGGCGGCCAACCTGATGGCTACAACTCTGGACCCAACGGCTCGGTCAACGCCGCGCAACAGGCCATCGTCAGCCAACTGCTGACGTACTTCGCCAAGCTCACGCAGCCGTCCGGGCCGCCCGTTGCCGCGTCGGCCAACGATACGGCGCTGATCGGCAGCAGCGGTGCGATCATCGATACGAGCGGCAACAAGTGGACCATCACCAGCGGCGGCCAAGTCGCGATCAACGGCGTTACTGATACGACAACTGCCGGCGTCATAGAAATGGCCTACGTCGACGGCACGATCTGGCAGGAGAACAGCAGCAACTTATGGTGGGGCAAGACCCAGGCGGGCGCAGCCTGGGGCACCGGCACAGGCACCAGTCCGCTGCCACCCCCGCCCTCGGCCAACGCCACCGTCGTGAAGCTCGGTTCGAGTGCGGCGATCAGCGACGCCAACGGCAACAAGTGGACGATCACCAGCGCCGGGTTGGTAGCGGTCAATGGCGTCACGGACGCCACCACGGCCAACGTGATCGAGCTCGCCTACGTGAACGGTACGGTCTGGCAGGAGAACAGCAGCAAGCTCTGGTGGGGCAAGACCCAGCCAACCGCCGCCTGGGGCCCTGGGACAGGGACCGCCACCAGTCCGCTACCGCCGCCGGCCTCGGCCAACGACACCGTCGTGAAGCTCGGCTCGACAGCCGCGATCGTCGACGCCAGCGGCAACAAGTGGACCATTACCAGCGCCGGGTTGGTAGCGGTGAACGGAGTCGCGGACACGACCACAGCCAACGTGATCGAGCTGGCCTATGCGAACGGCACGGTCTGGCAGGAGAACAGCAGCAAGCTCTGGTGGGGCAAGACCCAGCCGAGCGCGGCCTGGGGTCCAGGGGCAGGCACCGCCACCAGTCCGCTGCCGCCCCCGGCCTCGGCCAACGACACCGTCGTGAAGCTAGGTTCAACCGCCGCGATCGTCGACGCCAGCGGCAACAAATGGACGATCACCAGCGCCGGGTTGGTGGCGGTGAACGGGGTCGCGGACACCACCACGGCTCAGGTCGCCGAGCTGGCCTATGTGAACGGCACCGTCTGGCAGGAGAACAACAGCAAGCTCTGGTGGGGCAAGACCCAACCGACCGCCGCTTGGTCGCCCAGCGCGGGAACGAGTACTAGCCCGTTGCCAACGACGGTTACGATCCCCTCGACACAGTCGAGCGAGACGGTCAGCCTGAACCAGGTCTCGATCATCGCGACCTCAGGAAGCCACATGGTGCTCATCCAAGGCACTGGCGACACGGTGAAATTGTCAGGTGGCACTGACACCATCACCGATACCGCAGGTGGTAACACCTATGTGCTGCCGGCAGCCGCCAAAGGATACGATACGTTCACCAGCAACATCCTGACCGCCGGCGATACTTTGGACCTTCGGACCGCTCTGGCCGCGACGAATTGGACGGGCACCACCTCGACGTTGGCAAACTACCTCAGCGTGGCCAATACAACCAAGGGCGCCGTGCTATCGATCGCGCCCACGTCAGGTGGGGCGGGCGTTGCCATCGCGACGATAAGTGGGAGCCCAACGACCACACTATCCGCGTTGCTAACGCATGCCCTGACCTAGGACACGGTCGGCGCAACGGCTGCCCCCGGTGACGCAAGTGATCACTGGGGGAGGTCGTTCTCATTATTCAAGGCCAGCCAGCCGCGTCGCAGCAGGCGCAGCATAAAGTAGCGTTCCCGCCGTTCGGGCTGCATCAGCACCCGCACAAGGTCTGGTTGTTCCCAAGGGACGTCGTGATACCCGCTGTGCAGGAAGTGGCTGCCCGGATCCTCACGCCAAGTGTCGGGAAAGAACACCACGATATCGCGTTCGGTGCACCGCGGCCGCTCACGGATCGGCCGCGAGGCGAGCTGTGCCACCAGCGCTTCCGCAAGATCACGTCCAGGACCCAGACGGACCGCGCAGATCGGCGTGTTGCGGGGATTCATTTCTATCAAGTAAGCGGCTCCGGTTGCGGCCTCGATCATGAAATCAAGGCCAATCATGCCGGATAGACCAAGCGCCCTGACCACGCGTTTCGCGGCGTCGACCATCTCATCATTGTGGATGATCCGAGCGACCGTAGATGGGCCGGTCGCCGAGACCGTGGACACAGACTCCGCGCAGACGACTGCCAGAACCTCGCCTTGCCAACATGCGACACCGATGTTGGCCGGCCAGCCGTCGATATAGCCTTGCACCGACATCGCGGGTCGCTCCCGACGCCACCACGAGCGGATACCGAAATGATTGCCCTCCAGCAAAGCCTCCCGCACCGCCAGACGTCCGCTGGCCCGTCGTGTCATGCGCAAATAGGCTGTTTGCATGGTTGATGCGTCCGAGATGATCCGGACGCCGAAGCCAGCCCAACTTCCGTCGGCCTTGAGCACGAACGGAGCGGCGTTGTCAGCGGTCCACTGATCCAATTCATGAATATCGGACACTGACATCGATGCCGGAACTCGCACGCCCTGCGTCTGCGCGACCGCCAACAATGCGGCGCGCGAGGTCACTGTCGGGAAATTCGCGGCGGGCGCGGTGGATTTCTCAATGAGCAATTTGATCTGCGGATGCGACGTATCCCGCCAGATCGCATGCAGATCTCGCACCGTGCGTTCATCGCAAGGAATGACCATGTCTGGCTGCAAACGAAGCAGAGCGCGTTCAAGGCTGCGCTGCGGCCAAAGCGACCGATAAATCAGTTTCTCCGACAGTAGGTTAAGCGCTCGGCCCGGATGATTGGCCGGGGAAATAAGGCTGACCTGGGCGCCGGCCTCATGCAGTTCCATAGCCAGCCGAGCAGTCGACGGCAACTGGCCGGTGGTTGCCAGCAGGATGTGCGGGTCGCGGCTTGGCCGACGCTCCATTACCGCGATATCAGTAACATGACGAACAGCCTCTTGTACAAAAGGGCGCGAGTCAAAGGTGGATGTAAATTCCGCAGGTGATAAACGCATGTCGTTGCCATCATTTACAAGTGAGTTACTGAACAAGATGCGGCTAGTGTTCGAAGCGGGTTTACGTTGCCCTTGCGTCAGAAGACCACAGGCGGAACGGCAAGAAAAGCAAATTACCCTGATGATGAGGTGCTTGTGATCAATTCGTCCGCGTTGGTGTCACGGGCATCAAGACGTCCGCGAGATGACCGACGTGGCGATAATCGGCGCCCGGCCGCAAATCGCCGGTTCTGCTCCGCCGCGTGGCGAGATAAGTGTCGAAGAATCGCCAGCCAGGCGCCGGCCGGTCCCGAGTTGGCAAGATTTGACTAAATCGAACTCTGCCAATGGTCAACCATCGGTGGCAAAAGTCGCGGTTTATCGGGTGAAAGGTCACCGGCTATGGTGGATGTCCAGGCTCGGAGTGACGCCTGCCACATGAGTGCCCGACACCGAGCCCGGGGATCAGCTACGGCGCTTGTCGTTGCTGCCAAGGTTCGACCATCGCCGTATACTATTGGCTACTTTCAGCCGCGGGTATGTCGGCGTCGTGTCGAAGATCGTCCAGGACGAGCGACCGGGGTGCCCATTCTTCATGCTCTGGCTCTGTCTGGCCGCGGGTGTTTGCTTTTGGCCAGACGCTGGGCTTTTGATCCTCGTGGGTCACCTGCGAAGTCGAACCTTGGACCAGGTGTGGCTGCGGCCATCTACCCGAGAGCCCCGCTTCGTCGGGCAGCTTTATCAGCGTGCTGACGCACTTGTTGCCGATGCTGCCCTAAGCGCCTTAAGGCCAGATCATGCGGTTTCAGGCTGATGGAGTGTGGCAGAGGCCGATCAGGCCGATTAAGGCTCCTTTGAGCGAGCTTATAAATCAGTCAGAGAGCTGGCGCCAATTCGTCGTCAGGCGGCGTGCATGTGACGTCCTGCCGCTGACGGCGGCGCGACAGCCACCGATGCCCCGACACCGCCACCTGACCCACCAGCGTCCTGGCACCGGAAAAGCTGCTCAACAACGTTTCGGCGTTAGCCATCCGGAACTTGAAAGCTTCTTCCCCGCGCAGAAAATCCACGTGGGTCAGATGGCGATCAAACGACCAGCGCGCATATTCGACAATGAGGATAGTGCCGGGAGAAGCACGTTCATAGGCCATATCATAAGCCGTGAAATAAGCCTCCATACGTCCGGCGTAAATGAAATTGATCGACGCCGCAGCGATCTTGCCACCGCATTCCAGCAAGAAGATCCTCGCCAGGCCTGACTGCAGCGCTTTGTCCAGAACAGCACGCAGGACCAACATATCGCCACCGAGCAGCGGTGAAGCGGGATCATTGGTGCGAAGCCATGCCTGCTTAAGATCCATGATGTCGTCGATTGTTGTGTCGCCGCTGTCTGACCGCTCGACGAGCCGAAAGCCGACGTCACCACCAAGCTCCGCGAGGATTCGCTTGCCTCTTGTATGGTTGTTGCGGCCCTTTTTAGTAAGTGATCGGAAAAACGCCTCCCCGTCCGACCACCGGTTCTCGATGCGCATGCAGCGCTCTTCGCGATCGCCATATTGCAGTTGGCTTCCATCGCGGGCGAGCTGATTGAGAAACTGACGGGATTTGGCCTCCGGCCGTATCTGCTGCAGACTGATCAGGTCAAACCCACCGAAGCGGCGCAACCGGTCCCAGAGCAGAGGCAGGACTGATGCGGCATCACAGGTGGCGTCAATCAGGCAATCGCAGTAGTCACTGAACAGCTGCGCTGCCCACGACAGGACACGCAATCCCGAGCGACGATGCACCGCACAAGGCATAGCTGCGGAAAGTTGGTCGCCATCCCACGCAAGCGCGATCTGGAGCCGGATATCCCGACGATCCTTTACGCCGATCAACCACCCGGATATCCACTCATGGCTTTGAAAGATGTAGCCGTTCGATCGCTCCCAGAGTTGCTGCCACGCGGCTTTGATCTCGTTGAACCGCTCGATGTCGGTAACGATCTCGGTTTTCAAAGTCACACCGCTTCTCCAGCATGATGGTCGGAACGAACGGTTCCTCGGTGCGGGGTGACCAATCCGACGCGGCCGGCAATCTTCTTTAGCGGAACAACGTGCAGCTTGTAGAGGGATTGGTACTCATCATGCTCGTTGTCGGTCAGCCCAAAGACGAAGTCCTCGTCCGGCTCCGGTACCACCAAGGTGCCGAAGAGGCGGTCCCAGATGCTTAAGGTCAGACCAAAATTCTTGTCCCAGTGTTTCTCCGCGACGCTGTGGTGAAGCTGATGATAATGCGGGCTGAGCAGGATCGCGTTCAGATGACGGCCGTAAGTCAGCTTTAGGTGAGTGTGGCGAACGAAATCCATCATCAGGATGATGTTGCGCAACGCATAGACATTGATGCCGAAGACGGTCAGTTCCACGGGGTCGAGAGCAAAGAACAGCCAGATGCCGTAGCAGAGGCCGGGGATGAGGCCATCCCACCACCGGTTCATGATCTCATCGATCGGATGAACACGGTCCTTGGTCACGCCGATCATCACCTGAGCGGAATGGTGGACCTTATGAAGTTCCCACAGAATCGGAAACCGATGCTGCATGCGGTGATATAGATAATAAGACAGGTCATAGGCGATCAGCATTGAGACGGTGAATGCGACCAGCATGACCGGGCCCGCAGGTCCAACCGGGTGACTGGGTGGTCCGAGGATGGCGCTTAAGAGCCAATACGCACAGTGCCCGGCGACAACGGTGGATATAACCAAGGGCAGTACCAGAAGCGGCATGAAGATCCGGCGGGACAGCCAAAACAGGAAATCCGCCCGCGCCGACGGATGGTGAAAAATGCCAGCCGGCAGAAAGTGGCGAAAAAACTCTTTGACGGACCAGCGCCCGGGATTGCTTCGGATGAAGGTGACCAGTCCCGCGAACAGGACGGTCGCCCACAGCAGCAGTATGGTAATGCCGTTTTCGCCTGACAGGTGGTGCCAGGCGACGCCCCAGAACCGATGAACGTACGATTCGATGTTGGCCATTTAGAGCACCATCGCGGATTGTTTGGCGGTCGTGATGCGTGGCACCCAGGCGCCAACGCCTCTTAGATGGTCGGCAAGCCGTAGCGCCGTGGCAACGATAGTCAACGTGGGGTTGGCCTGACTAGATGTGGGGAAGACGGCAGCACCCGCGACATATAAATTGTTAACGCCAAACACCTTTCCGTCAGCGTCAACCACGCCCGAGGTAGCACTCGCTCCCATCCGCGCTGTGCCGATATGATGTCCACCGTAGGCCCCGTCCCGACGGACGACTGTTTCGATATCAGCCTCATCCGGCGCCAGCGTGAGGCGCCCGACCCCCTGCTCCGCCAGGTCCTGACGCAGCAGAGCGAACGACTTTGCGACGGTTTCGACATCCAGGCGACTATACTGCCAATCGATCCGCACTTGGTGGTTGCCGAAGCGGTCAACCGCCGTGCCAAGATCAACGCGGCTATCCGGGTTGGGCGCCTGCTCGGCGTGGAAGTCCAGGCTGAACAAATTAGTGCGCGGACGAATGATGATCGATGGAAATTTACGTTCCGCCAGTGTTCGGTCGCGCAGCCAGTGGCCCAGGAAACGAATGGTGGAGAAAGGATCGACCGCCGCGTTCATCCCATGGCGCAACCATGCCGTCGCGGTTGGCGGTTTATCGCTGACGAGCCGCTTGGCGTACTCGTAGCTGATGAACTTCTGGGCCAGGAAGATCGCCGAAAGCGGCCCGGTCCGATGCCCGGGATCGGTGATACGGGGATGATGCAGCCGAAATACCGCGTTGCCCAATCCCAGTTGCGCCTGAATATCGGGTCGCAGCGAGATGCGCCGGCGGCAGTAGGTTCCATCCGCCGCCACATCATAGCCATGCCATACGGCATCCCGCGGTCCATCCACCTGAAGGCTGCCGACCGTGCCGGCGACGTGGCACATGTAGAACCGACCGACCAGGTCGTTCGCATTGCCGATACCATCTGCATGCACATCATCCGAGGTCAGCAGCAGTCGAGGTGTTTCAATGCCGCCCATCGCCAGAATGAACTGATCCGCCGCCACCGAGAAACCAAGATCCTTGCTGTTACGGGCGTCCACACCTTCGATGCGGCTGCCATCGCGCGAGGCCTGAAGACGCGTCACGGTCGCACCCAGCAGAACCCGGACGTTCGTCGCCGCCCGAAGGCGGGCTTGGTATCGCTTGCCGAAATTTGTTGGGCAACTAAATCGTTCGATGCCGTTCACATCGAAGTGGCGAGGGGCGAAGCCGCGGATCAAGGGCCGCATTCCGCGCGGCAGTGCGAAGCGCGCATCATATTCGCATTCGCCGGCTTCGCACAGTGCGTTGGCAGCCGGATAATATCGCTGCACGTCCTCATAGCCAATCGGCCAGCCCGAGTGGTCCATCCACGGCCTGGTTTCAAAATCAATCGGATCCAGCGGGACGCAGCGACCGCCCCAGATCGAAGTGCCCCCGCCCAGACACCGTTGGCGATATTTGTCCGGTGGGCTGTGCAGTGCTTCGTCCACCACCTCGCCAACGTTCAAGCTCTGCGCCTGATCGCTCGGTTCGAGGTTTCCCGATTCCAGCAGCAGGATGCTTTTGCCGGTCTTTGCCAGTTCCAGCGCCAGCGTGATGCCAGCCGGGCCGCCGCCAACAACGCAGATATCCGCTTGTACAATCGCGTCGCGAACGATCTCGTCAGCGTCCTGGATCATCACTAACCTCCTGCACCGGCGGCCAGGCAGACCGCCGCCTCTTCCCGTCCCGCGGTGTCAACATCGCATAAAGCGATCCAACCGACCGTGCGAACGCTTCCATGGTGAAAAGCCGATCATAAAGGTCAGCACCCGCCGCGGAGAGATCCGCCGCAAGACCAGGCCGGTCGATCAGCGTGACGATTGCTTCGGCAATGCCGTCTTCGTCTCCAGGCGTTACGAACAACGCAGTACGTCCGTCCTGCAGCACCTCCGGTATGGAACCCACCGGTGTGCAGATCACCGGCGTGCGCGACGCCAGCGCCTCGAGGATCACCAGCGGCAATCCCTCATCATAGGCGGGCAGGATGAGGGCGTCGGAATTGACCATCAAAGCCCTGGCCTCGTCCTGGCTAAGCCAGCCGGTGAATGTGACCCGGTCAGCGAGACCAAGATCGCTGGCCATCGAGCGATAGGCATCAACTGGACCGCCGCCCGCCATGGTCAGGTGAATATCGCGCGTCTTCATGGCCGGCGTCGCGACGGCGCGCAGTAGGTCCTTGACGCCCTTCCGCTCCAACAGGTTACCGACGAAGAGCAGCCTGAACTGTCCATCGCGAGGCGTCGTTCGCGGGCTCGGGCTTGTCGCCGGCACACCGTTGTAAACCACTCCGACCCGACTGTGCCTGACCTGGAACGTGTCGATCACCCAGCGCCGCCACACCTCGCCCAAAACAACGCAGTGGTCGGCGCTGCGGAACATCCACCGAAGCAGTGACCGCCCGATCGGGCCCATCGCATCATGAAACTGCACGATCTGGGCGGCATGGAGATGCAGCAGCACGTGCCCGCCGGCCAACTTTGTCGCCGCCAGCAGAACCGCTTTGCGATAGACGCTGCCGCGCTCCGCCAAATTGAGGTGGACAACGGCGAGGTGCCCGCGGATGCCCTCGAGAAAGATGCGTCCGACCGCGAGCGCCAGGAACAGCGGGGAGAGCGCGATCGAGCCCCCGCCCCGGGATTCGAGACGCCGCAAATCAAAACGACCCGAAGGATCATGACGCATCGAGGCGAGGTAGGCCATGATGCTACCCATGCCGCCACCGACCTGCCCGTACGGGCACGCGAGGAACACCGTGCGGCGGTTGCTCATGTGACAGCAAGCTCGTTCAGGCCTGCCCCATGCGCGAGCGACGCGGCGATCATGCGGCCGGGCGACGTGCGCGGCAGTGCCAGAGCCGCTTCCGCCGCGGAGCAATCGATGCGGATATCCTGCCGCCACAACGCGGCAAGCGATGGCGTGATCGCCTCGGTCGCCGGAGAGCGAATGGCCATGGCCGCGATCTTGCGCATCGGCGCCAGCAACTTCGTTTCCAATCGCAACGCGCGCGAGGAGATGCGACGAACCGGCACGGTGCCGAGAGCTTTGGCGAAGGTGACAAGAAACTCGTTCCAGGTCAGTTCAGCGGAGCTGGAGACGTTGAAGGTCCTGCGGGAAATATCCGGCGCGTCGATGGCGGCGACAATTGTCGCGACGACGTCGTCAATGAACGCGAGGTTGCAGCATCCGTCGCCGGCGCTGCCAAGATCGCCAATCCGGTGTGCCTGCAGCAGGCGTGCCAGCCGCACCGTCCACTGCGGGCTATCTGGCCCAAACACGCAGGTCGGGCGGAGGATAACCGCATCACCTCCATCATCGACATACTTAAGGATAACGCGCTCGCAGTCGATTTTAGCCTGGCCGTATGAGCTGACCGGGGCGACCGGTGCATGATCCTCTGTTATTGTCCCGGTGGCGGCGCCATAAACCGCCATGCTGCTCAGAACGATGATTCTGCGCGGCGGGCAGACACGCGCCACCTGACATAGCACCTCGGTGGAGCGCACCATTACCTTGTCGCTACCTGAAATGCAGTCGATCACACAGTCAATGTCACGCATTGCGCCGCGAAGGCTGTCAGGATTGGTAGCATCGACGGCAAAGGCCGACCGGCGTGACGCCGCCACAGGATGATAGATCGGGCTTCTCGACAGCAGGTCGACGACCCTTGAGCCGATATAGCCCGACGCGCCCAGAACCAAAACGCGTTTTCGCGAAAAATCGACGGTGTCGAGCATGAATAATCATCCGAATGCTGCAATGGTTAGACGCGCCGGCCCAAGCGTAAGCCGTCGTGGTGGTCCTGGTGCACTTGCTGGCAAGCAGAAGATGGATGCGCCACGCCACCTTCGGAAAGTCGTTCTTTATCTTCGGGCCACTTCTTGTCGCCACCAGGCGCATCCGATTTTCGGATGCACCTTCAGTGCGCGGCTAGAGCCGTCTTTAAGCCGGAACCACCAGTACCGAGGAGGATGGTCCGCCGATCCCCCGCATGTCGGGCACCGAGGCCAGCACCGTTAACCCGGTGTCCATCTCCAACGCCTCCGGTCGCAGGTATATCGCCCGGAAGAAGTGGGACATCAGGATTGATCCGACCGATAGGAGCAGACTGACGACGATCCCCGCCAGCAGAATGAGCCGACGCGTAGCCTCGGGTATGGCCGGGACGCGGGGCGGCTGGATGACGCGCACCGAAGACTGGCGATGGGCTTCGACGGCCTCAACGGTTTGCCGCTCATCAAGAATCTTCGTGACTGCTCTGTAATTATCTTCCAGGATCGCCCTGTTGCGTTCTAGCTGATGCAGTTGCAGTTCATCGGCATCCAGTGCGCTGACCTGCCTGTTCAGTGCCGTAAGCTGCGCCGCGATCGAATCATGTCCAGCCAAGCTGGAACGCAGATCGGCCTCCGTCTTGTTTCGGTCGGTCTGAACTCCATAGGCCTGAGTGGCCTGCATCCGAGCGATGTCCGTCTGCCGCTCAAGCATCTGGCGACGGGCCTCATCAACGGCCGGAGAGCCACGATAGCGCGTTTGTGCATCCTCTTCGCGTTGATGATAGGCTTGCACCATGCCCTGTAGCGCCGACGCCGCGTTGGGATTGCCCTTTCGACTGCCCGCCACCGTGCCAAGCTGCGCATTCAACTGCGACAAGCGAGCGGTCTGCTCGGCAATCGTGGCCTCTGACTTCGTCAGTGCCATTTCCTGATCACCTTGCTGCTTCAGCAGAATCGCCCGTCGCTCGGCGAAGTTGCTGATGTCGTGCTGCTGCTTGAAGTTCTGAAGGGCCGCATCGGCATCGGAGAGTTGCTTGGCCACCACATCCTGCTGCACCTGCACGATCGGGGCCTGGATGTCGCCATACAGCTTCGCCCGAAGGACAAGGTATTGAGACTCAAGGGTCCGCAGCGCATCGGCGGAGACGTTCTTGTCCGGGTTCGTGAAGGTCAGGCCGATGACGCTCGACTTCTTGTCAACGGTTATGGTCAGGTTACGGGTGAACGCATCAACCGCCTGCGACATCGTATCGGCCGGGCCTGTGCCGGTGGATTTTTCCGTCATACCCAGAGAATCGGTCACGAAGCGGCGCACGTCGGCGAACCATTTCTTTACCGGACCGGGCTTTTCCAGCAATTTCGGGTACATCTTGCCGAGGCCGATCTCGCGAATGACCGTACGGTGCAAGTCGTCGCTGCCGAGGATACTAGATTCGGTCCTGAGCACTTGCTCGGCATCTACACCGCCGCTGTTGACAAACTGCTGACCCGCGGCCGGTCGAAATGAATGTTCGGTTCCGAGCAGCACCAGCAAGCTCGATTTGGCCTTGTAGTTTGGCTGTATCTGCACAGCGATGAAGATGCTCAGTGCCATGATGCAGAAGAAGATCAGAAAAACGCGGGCCTTCTGCGACAAGGCGGTCAGCATCAGATCACGCATCACCAGACGCGCTGGAAGGGCGAGGGTTTCGTTCATGATCGGGATCCTGCCAAATTCAAATACGAAGGGCGGTCGCCCAATGGTTCGGACGATGAGCGGTCGCCCAATGGTTCGGCGCGGTGAAGCGGCATATTCGGAGCTGTTACGACGGTTGCGCCAACCCCTGGAGCACCGCCACTAAGGCCTCGCGCGAGAAGCGTCACGCAGGATGCCATTGGCTCCCACATCTGAGCCGGACGGTTGGTTGCAGCGACAGCAACGGGCTTCATGAGCGGCCGGCCCGCAGAACATTCAGCTGGTCTTCAATGACCGCGAAGCTAAACCCGATTGTCGCGGTGACATATCGCCTAGCCAAGCGCGAAGGTTCCTGTCCAACCCGCCATAGCCATTCCATGCCGATGGACTGCCACCTGGATGATGCGCGCTGGACCAATCCGAGCTCGATCTTGACCGCTTGGCCGACACAGAAAGCCCAGCATGGTGGCAAGATCGATCTATGGTTATCGACAAAAACCTCGCTGCGGGGCGCACCCACCGCCATGATCAAGACCGTTGTGCCGTTTGCTTTGATTTCATCCGCCAGCCGTGCGCAGTATTCGCCATCTCGTTCGAAGCCGAACTCCGGAACAACGGCGACGCTGGCGACCGCGGTTCGTGCCGCCCAGCCTTCGACCGCCAGCTTGGTCGTCACGGTGTCGACCACAAAGAAGAAACGTTGATGCGCCGGATAGGGTGCCATGCGCATCAGCTCGGCGGTGATTTCGCATCCTGTCACCCGCGGGACCGGAAGGCCTCGGAAGCGTGCGTAGGCTTGTACTGGCCAACCATCACACACGATGCGTGCAGCATTTCGGTAAGCCCGCGCCAGGGCAGGTGAGCGGCGGATCGTCGCGATATGGTCGATATTGGGCGTTACGACCAGCGCAACGCCGTCGGTGGGTGGCTGATCAATCGCCACGCGGGCGATCTCATGCGCGGACTCCATGCTGAGATCGAGGCCGAAGGGACGAACCGCACTCATGCTGATGCCGCCCAGCTGCGATGGGGCGCCATGGCCTTGAACAAGGTCATGTAGCGGGATGCACAAGCGGCATAGCTGTACTCACCAGCCCGTTGGCGCAGCGTGTCAGCTGGAAACCGCTCACGTAACGTCGCCACCTCATCCATTGCCTTTGCCAGCGCATCGGGGTCGTGTGGTTCGACCAACAGGCCGTATCGGCCCTGATCCATGATTTCTGCCGGCCCATGCTGGCAGCGGGTGGAGATCACTGGCGTGCCACATCCCAAAGCTTCGACAATGACATTACCGAACCCTTCACCGCGGGAACTCAGCAGAAAAGCGTCGGCCTGGCGAAAGAAGGGAAGAGCATTCGAGCGAAAGCCGAGGAAGTCGACCGCTTCGGTCAGTTTGAGCTCGGCCACCAGCTTGCCAAGCGCCTCGCGAAGTGGCCCAACGCCTAAAATGATCAGACGGCTGTCGATCCGCCGCCGGTGTATCGCCAGCGCTCGGATCATCGTTTCATGATCTTTCTGCGGGACGAGCCGGCCCGCGGTGACGAACACGCGCCGCTCAGGCTGATGAAACCACGGGTGCTCGGCGGGTTCCTCGCACCGAGCCTGGAAATCCGGGCCGACCACCGGATTGCTGATGGTCAACACGCGCTCCCGCGGCAGTCTGCCGATAGCCTCCAATTCCGCCGCGACGCCTTCCGACACCGCCACGGCTCTGCTTATCAGCGGTGACAAGGTCCGGTATGACAGGCCGACAAATCGGTACAACCAGCTTTCCTGCGCGGTTGTCCGAGAAGTAATGGGATTGTGCTGGCAGATCACCACCTGGGTCCCGCTGAAACTGATGCCTTTCGCGAGCAAGGCTGCCACATTGTTCAGGTCGACGTTTGACAGCAGGATGTCCGGTTTATGCTTGCGTAGAAACAGTGCCAGTTTCGGAACATCCATCAAGGTGCGTGAACTGGCAAGGTCCACCAGACGCAGGCCCGCGGGCACCTGGTCCAGCAACTGCCCACGCAGCTTATGCAGCACCAAGGTCACATCGGCGCCGTGACGACGAAACTCTTCGGCGATGATCAGGCTCTGCCGCTCCGCCCCGCCGCCGGCGAGGTCGTGAAGGTAGATTGCGACCGACATCGCTCTCATGCCGCGGCTTGAGGTCGATGCCTTCGCCATATGCTTGGCAGGGGCGGCCGTTACCGATACGGACATGTTCAATGCACCCCCACTCCGGAAAAAAGACGGGAGGTGCGACCCAGAAGTTTCCGCCGGAACATACCCAGGTCAAATACGAAGCGCTTGCCATCCAGCCAAAACCGTTCACCGTCATGGGCCAAGGTATGCAAGCCATCCGGGAAAGGTCCGGACCTGTCGGGACGCAGAACGGTGACCAGGACTTCATCAAACTCAGTCTCGGTCAGCGCCTTGATTTCATGCACCGCGACCGCGGCGCCGTAGGTCGAGGCGCAGTCTTGCGCAGGGCGAAACAGCCGACCATCCATGGTGAACAGCAGGCCAGCGGGGCGGGCGCCCCGAATGTCGATCTTGACGGGCCAGTGAGCGTGCGGGGTCCAGGGACCGGTTAATTCAGATGCATGCAGCAGGCAGAGGTTGTCGTGTCCGCCCAAATCCAAATCGGTGCAAGCGAGCCAGTAGAGCCCGTTCCAGCGGAACAACGTCGAGTCCGCCAATCTTGCATGAGGCGCGACATCACATACCGAGACCAACTGACCGTCATTCTCCAATCGGTAGATCCGGGTCGCGCCACGTCGCGGTGCTTCCGGTACGCAATAGAGTATGTCGCCATCGCGGAAGGTACAAGGATAGGAATGATGATAGCCATCGTCCAGCACGACCGAAGGAGTGCCCAAGGTCCCGTTGTTCTCAGTGACCGTCACGATTCGGCCAACGCCACCGTCGAGCGGCATCTCCTCGCACAAGATGCGGCTGGTACCGGGCCAAGGGAACGGGTCTGCCAGATAGCGATGCCCGGCTTTAGGGCGGTACCACGTAATCGCCCCGAGCCCACCGCCTCGCAAGACATGATCGACAGTCGCGGTGGCGGTCCCCACGCTCCACCATTCCGCCATGAAGCGGTCATGCCATTTCGCCAGCACGGCATCCAGCCAGCCTGGCAGGCCATGAGGCCGACCGGGCGTGGCCGCAGCGGCCGGACCTCGCCCACGACCCAATGCCGCGTCCCGAACGAAGCGCATCGCCAGGCGATCGACCGAGGCCTTGAAGGCTGCATACGGTCCACGGGTTCCCAGCGTGCCTTCGTCCAGAATCTCCGGCATGTTCGAACCGGGCTGATACTGTACCAGCCGGAGCGTCATGGCATAAGGTGACCGGTGCCAATGGCGGCCCAGCAGCCCTGGCCGATTGAGGCTCTCGCTGAACTCTGTCTCCAACCGCCATACGAGTGCATCGCAGGGTGGCGTACAAGCGGGCTCAAACCGCGGGATAATCGCGTCGGTCAGGGCCGTGTCCGCCATTGCGGCATCGACAATGCCGGAATTGTCGATGCCCGCCAGCACCACGACGAACGGCGACCTGCGAACGGCGGGCCAGAGATTGGCGTCCGCCCAAGAGGTAGAGATGCCCGTCGCGGTGTTCATGTCAGTGCCGGCCCAACCAGCGCGGCATCACGCTTCGTTCACGGTTGAGGACAACGCCAACGGTCTGCCCCCCCAACCGTTCGAGCAGCGACTTGGCGTTCTCGATCTCCCACTGCTTGGTACGTCCCGCGGCAACCACCAGCACTGAACCATCGCAATAGCGTGACACCGCGGCGGACTCCGGCGCTTCGGTCGGCGGTGTATCCAAAACGATCACCGGGTGGGTAGCCCGCAGCATATCGAGCATTGATTGCAGCCGGTCGCCGCCCAGCGCCAGCAATGGCCGCTCCCCTGGGCCGAGACGCGCCCACAGCAGGTTCTTTGAATCGCGAGCGGCCGTTATGGCCTCGGTCAAAGGCAAGCCGCGACGCAGTGCATCATATAAGGTTGGCGGCGCCAGTTCAGCGCCGCCCCGCCGCGGCTTGGTATTGAAAGCGTTGCAGTCAATATACAGCACCGGCTGCGCGCAATCGTCCGCCGCGACCCGTGCGTAACCGGACGCGACGGTGCTCGAGCCGGTTCCGGGCGTTGGTGAGATAAATTGCACCACCAACGGCATAGCGCTGGTCCGACGCGCCTCGATGGCGTAGTAAAGTTGCACGAACGACGGGTGGTGGCGCGAAATCGCACCGATGCCGATCCGCACGGGAGCCAAGGCATGCTCCTCGGCCGGCTGAGCAACCGGCGTCGATTTCCGAAGGATCGTGAGCTCGGGGTTCGATAGCCTGTTCACGTGGGACTTCTCCAAACCAGGTTTGGGCTTCAATCGAAATGACCGCGCCTGTGCCTTAAGGAAACAAGCTAAAGGTTATTGAGCCTTTTGCGAAATCAAAACGCATTGTCATCGGCAAAAACCAGCCTCGCGGTCCGCCACAAGATCTTCAGGTCGAGGGTCAGCGACCAATTCTCGATATAATACAGGTCGTGGTTCACCCGGTGGACGATCTTGTCCACACTATCGAGTGCGCCGCGATAGCCGTTCACCTGCGCCCAACCGGTGATCCCCGGCTTGACCCGATGACGTGAAGAGTACACCGGCACGGCTTCCTCCAGCGCCAGACCTCCAGCAGTCGTTGCGAGCGCATGCGGGCGTGGGCCAACCAGGGACATATCGCCCCTGAGCACGTTGAAGAGCTGCGGCAGTTCATCCAGGCTTGTCTTGCGTAGCCAAGCGCCTGCCGGCGTAACGCGCTTGTCGCCTCGGAACGCCTGCTGGCTGGCATCGGCATCCGCCAGGTGCGTGTACATCGAGCGGAACTTGAACACCTCGATCACACGGTTGTTGTAGCCAAGCCTGCGCTGGCGGAAGAAAATCGGGCCTTTGGAGGTGAGTTTAATGATCGTCGCGATGGTCAGGAGCACCGGCGATATGAAGATGAGCAGTGCACCCGACAGGGCAACGTCCTCCGCCCGCTTGATGAATGCGCGCCAGCCACCGATCGGCCTGGTGCACGCCATCAACAGCGGCAGGTCGAACGCGCGACCCGCGCGCCTGGGCGGAAGGTGCAACGCATCCATGCCGGGATAGATCAGGCCCGGATAGATGTAGACGTCGATCGGTGACATCGAGACACGCTGGATGATCTCGCGCATCTGCTCGCCTGCCGACCATGGCATGGCGACGAGGACGGTATCCACGGCATCCTGACGGATCATTCGCTCGAGCGCGGCGAGATCGCCGCAATGCGGCAGTTTGCCAAAGCTCGGCTGCAGCCCGGTTTTCGCAGCGTGTTCCACCACGCCGATCACATCAAAGCTGTGGCGCGCGGCCGTGCCAAGGCGCGACAGAAGATCATGAATGGGTTGCGCCTCCCCGATTATCACGGTTCGGTTCAGCGGTTCTGGCCCGGCAAGCAACCGCAGGCGCAGCAGGCGGGCGCCCACCAATGCGAAGAAGCCAAGCACCAAGAACGTCGGTATCCAGGCGCCGTGCGCTGTCATGGTCATGTGGTCGAACCCCGGCGCGAGATCGCCATCGCCCGACAACGAGGCAACGCAGAAGGTCGTGAGCGTGCCGATCGCCACCGCCTGCAGCCAGGCCACGACTATCCGCTTCCACGGTGGTTGACGGCTCACCACTTCCGCCGGTGCATAAAGCCCCCGCTCAAAGAAACTAAGGCTCATGCCGACCGTCAGGCAGGCCAGCGGGATGACGACCGAGCCGGACGTAACTCGTCCAATGGAGTTGAACAGCACGTAGCATAGCAGGGCCGCGGCAGCGGTCACAAAGGCATCAAGCGCGACAAGACGCAGTGTCAGGCTTGCCAGGCGCAGACGAGGTGCGGAACCGACGATCGGCCCGGTGGTGACCTCCGACATGCCAAGCGCTGACGAGACGATGTCGATGGCTATATCCGGTTCAGCCATTCCTGGCATCAGCCTGTTCCTGTTCCTGTTTAGAAGATCGGCATCCGTCGTCAGCACGCCGCCCACCCCCACAGCGTCTGCCAGGGGCGAAATCAACCGCCGTGTTTAGCAATTAGGGATCGCCTGACCTTCGTCTGAAAACGTAATTCAGGGTCCGGGTGGCATGAGAGGCCGCCCGAACAACCGGACGGTATCGCGACTTGGATGACGTACGAAACCAAACTCTGCGTGTACTGCGATTACGTGAAACGTTTCGACCAACATCTGAATAGCGACTCGAGGAAGGACGAAATGCGGCAGATTATGGCACGGTGTTGGCAAATACCTAATTTATCTCCTTGCATGTTGTAACTTCGTCGTCGATCTATGCCAACCAAATTCCGCTGAACGGAAAAAGCCCCTAGATGGCTCGTTGTCGCAACGCATTGCCGAAAGTAGAACGTTGTCGCTTTATCCGCAATTAGTGCGCCGGACGCTTTGAGGTTTGGGCGAGCGACTGTGACACTTCAGCCACCCGCCGTAATGCAATAGTAATCACCGCCGTAAAAACGCGAGCAACAGGGTTACAATCTCCTCTGGGTTCTCCTGTTGCACCCAATGCCCCGCGCGGTTCAGCAGATGACAACCGCGCATATCAACGCACGCGGTATCCTGCATACGATCGAGCGCGCCATATTTTTGGTGGATACCCCAATCGTGAACGCCAGCGATGAACATTGAGGGGACATCGATGGTTCGGCCGCTGAATACCTGAAGTTCGGCGTTGCCGATGCCCTGCGTGCGGCAGCGATACCATTGAAGCCCGCCCTGGAAGCCCGTCCGCTCAAATTCGCCGCGATAGACCTGCAGTTCACGATCAGGCAGCCACTGACATGCGGCGACGGTGTCCGCGGACGGCATTTCCATCCCAACGGTCTCGGCCATGTCCCGATGCAGGTCCATGATGTAGTAGGTCGGCATCAGCGCCAGTTCGCTGGCCGTCGCTCCCGCCAGCCGAAAAGGCTGGTTTCCGGGCCAATCAGCGCTTTTGTAGTGATAGTAGGCGCGCAGGAAGGCGCTCAGGCCCTGGCGGCTGCGCGTCATGTCGCCGTTCGCCTCACGCGTCGAGTAATACCACTGGTAGTGCTTGCGGGGCCGGTCGAGTGCTGCCAGTGCCGTATGGATATCGGGGCCGGCCACCGCCGCCAGCTCAGGCGGTCCGCTGAACGGGGCGCTCATCAGCGTGACCGCGCGAAAGATATCCGGCCGCAACAAGGCGCACCAGGCGGCAACCGAGGCGCCAAAATCATGCCCGACAACCGCAGCCACGGAGCAATGGCCGAGCGCGGCCAGCAATCCGACCATGTCGCGAACAAGGTTCATCAGCCGAAAGCTGGCCAGGTCGCCATCGTAGCGGGCATCCCAGCCGGTGGTTCGGCCATAGCCACGTTGGTCGGGCGCCACAACGTAGTAACCGTGTTCGGCCAGGGCGGGCATCACTTTGCGCCACGAATAGGCCAGTTCCGGGAAGCCATGCAGCAGCAGCAGCATGGGCCGGTCCCGCTCGCCGGCCTCCAGGAGATGCATCCGCAAGCCGTTCACATCATCGACGAACCGCGCTCGGATGCCCGCCGGAAGCACGTCTGGCGCCAGGGCGTTTTCAGGCGGGCCGTAACGGTCAGCCCGCTCTGGCTCATTGTCTGGACGAGCAACCTTAACAGCCAGACGGTTCCCGTCGGGCTGATGTCGCGCTAGCGGCTGCGGCGTTGACGCCATTGCCGCCGAACGATCATGCGGGGATGCGCACTTTCATTTCCGAAATACCGTGGATGAAGTTCGAGTAGATGCGCTTTGGCTCCTCAACCAGGTCGATCACTGGAAAGCGTCGCATGATCTCTTCCCACAGGATGCTCAGCTGCATCTCCGCCAGTCTGTTGCCAACACACCGATGTACGCCGAACCCGAATGACAGATGATGCCGAGGGCGCGGACGATCAATGATAAATTCGTCAGCATTCCCAATCGCCTCGGCGTCGCGGTTGCCGGAAATGTACCACATCACAACCTTGTCACCGGCTTTGATCTGCTTGCCGCCGAGTTCCGCATCCACCAACGCGGTCCGTCGCATGTGCACGATCGGCGACTGCCAGCGGATCATCTCGGGCACCATGCTGGGAATCAGCCCAGGATTGTCGCGCAGTTTCTGATATTCCGCCGGGTGCTTGCACAGCGCCCAGAGGCCGCCGCTCATTGAATTCCTGGTCGTATCATTGCCGCCAACAATCAGCAGCGTGAGGGTGCCCAGGAACTCCGCCGGATCGTCCACGAGGGCCTGCGTGGCCTCGCTGTGCGCGAGCATCGAGATCAGGTCAAAGCCGGGCGAACGGGCGGCGCGTTCCCGCCACATCGCGGTGAAGGTCCGCAGTGCGTCGCCGAGGATCTCCAGTCGTTTGGCTTCTGAGTCAACGATGCCGCCCGCGTTCACGTCCTGTGTGGCGCAGTCGGACCAGTAAGTGAGCTTGCCGCGTTCCGCCAGCGGGAAGTCGAACAGGGTCGCGAGCATCAGCGTAGTCAGTTCGATCGACACGTGTTGGACCCAGTCAAAGGTCTCGCCGCGCGGCAGTCCATCCAGCAGCCTGCACACGCGGTCACGGATGATCGACGACATGTTGTTCAGATTGCCGGGCGCCACGATCGGGCTGACGACTTTACGATGCTCATCGTGCCGCGGCGGATCCATCGAGATGAAGCTGGCGCGGCGAAACTCCGCCGGCCGATCGGTGATGGTGATGCCGCCCAGCTTCGCGGCGGATGAGTAGATCTCCGGATGCGTTTCAACCGCCATGATGTCCTTGAACTTGGTGACCGACCAGAAGGACCCGTACTTGCCGTTGCTGCGGTAATGCACCGGGTCCTCATCGCGCAGCCGCGCGAAATACGGATGGTAGATGTCGTCCTGGAACAGCCGCGGGTCGCTGACATCGATCTGGGCAAGCGGTGTCCGATAGGCATCCGACGTGGGATCGAAATGGACCGGCGCGTTCATGTTGAAGTCCTCCTATGTTATCTCTAGTGCTGACCCTCTGGCATCCGCACGACCAGTCCATCCAGCGCGTCGGTGACCTGAAGCTGGCACGACAGCCTGGAATCGGGCTGGGTCACCGCGGCGAAGCTCAGCATGCTGGCTTCCTGGGATCCCGCTGCCGGCCGTCCGATCAACTCCAGCCAGGCCGCATCGATGTAAACGTGGCAGGTGGCGCAGGCGCATTCTCCGCCGCAGTCAGCGTCGATACCGGGCACATTGTTGTCCACGGCGCCCTGCATCACCGATCTGCCGGTCGGGACCTCAATCCTGTGCTCGGACCCATCATGTTCTATATACGTTATCTTAGGCATTGCGCATTCCCTGTTCAGCGGCCTTCTGTCACGCCGCCAGTTCCTGCATGGGTATTGACATATCTTCGATGCGCGCGCGAGTAAGCCGTTTGCGACGGGCGATGATGCGCCGTCCGCCCATGAATTCGGTGGCGGCGTTGACCGCTTCGACCGCCTGCAGGACGCCATCGGCGGTCAGGTGAAACAGCGCGAATTTCGCCGCCATGACATCGCCGCGGACGGCGATCTCGGCCGTATCGAACGGCAGGCCGGCGATCTGCAGCCGCAGATCATATTGGTCGGACCAGAACCATGGCACTTCAGGCGTTGGCGACGGTCTGCCACAGATCACGGAAGCCGCCTGCTTGGCCTGCTCCAGCGCGTTCGGCACACTTTCAAGCCGGCCCATCCGATCATACAGCGGCAGCGGCCGGCTGGTGCAGTCACCGATCGCGAATATGGCCGGGTCGTCGGTGCGAGCCGCCAGATCCACCGCGACGCCGTTGTGGCACCTGAGGGCGGCGTCTCGCGCAAGCTCATCGTTGGCAATCGCGCCGACGCCGACCAAGGCGGCATCGCATTCGATCAACCGCCCGTCGGCCAGTCGCACCGCGGTTATCCCGCCCTGCGGTCCTTCAAGGGCGGCGACCTGGGCGTCCACCTCGATCGTGACACCTTGGCTGCGATGAAAGCCCTGAAAGAATTCTGACAGGACCGGACAGGCAACCCGCGCCAGGACACGGCTCTCGCGCTCGATGATGGTGACGGCGGCACCCATCGCTATGGCCGACGCAGCGGCTTCCAGGCCGATATATCCGCCGCCGATCACCGCCAGCCTGGCTCCTGGGCGCAACACCGCTTTCAGCCGGTCCGCGTCCGCCATCGAGCGAAGCTCCAGCACACCGGCCAGGTCGGCACCGGCCAGTGGCAGCCGCCGGGCTCGCGCGCCCAGCGCCAGGATCAGGTATTCGTAGGACAAGGTCGTCGAATCCGACAACGCCACCGTCTTCGCTGTGCGGTCGATCCCGATGACACGCACGCCCAGCCTCAGCTCGATCGAGGCGTCTGAATAGAACCGGGCCGGCCGCAGCATCAGGCTTTCCGCGGCTGCCTCCCCCGTGAGCCACGCTTTCGACAGCGGCGGACGCTGATATGGCGGGACGGGTTCCTCGCCGATCAAGCTGATCGCTCCCCGCCAGCCGAGTTGGCGCAGCATGGCGGCCGCGGATCCCCCTGCATGGCCGGCACCGGCGATCACGATGTGTCGGCTGTCCTCGTTCACCCGGCTGCTCCCCTGTCCATACCAATCCGATAGGAGCAGCGGGCGGCGTGTTCGGCAAGACGCTCAGTCGGTCAGGACTTGCTGGCCTCACCCCACCCGGCGCAAGCTGGCCGCCGTTCGGTTGATCGCCGCCCGATCGACGCCGTCGCTCAGGATAACCCACCTTGCTACTCCCCCCTCAATGCGTGGTATGCAGCCTCCGGGAGGTCGGCGGTGGACGGGCGCCTCGCCAACCCGGTCAGGTCCGGAAGGAAGCAGCCGCAACGGGTCACCGCTCGGGTCGTTTGTCGATCTCCCACTCCCCCTAAAGCCGCGCATGGCGGCAAGGTAATCGCCCGCGCATGTCCGGCCTGTCTCAGGACGATCCAGTCGAACAAGACGACACGCCGCCTGTTCCGGACGGGCCAGGGCTGTTTGGCGGCGCGTTGCCCCTCGCACGACCGGAACCGGTGCATGCCACGCCTTATCGGGTCCTGGCGCGGAAATATCGCCCCACGACCTTTGGCGATCTGATCGGCCAGGACGTCATGGTGCGCACCTTGCGCAACGCGTTCGCCGCCGGCCGCGTGGCGCATGCCTTCATGCTGACCGGCGTCCGTGGCGTCGGCAAGACCACGACCGCGCGGATCATCGCCCGAGCGCTGAATTGCATCGGCCCGGACGGCACCGGTGGCGCGACCGCCGACCCATGCGGCGTCTGCTCGAACTGCCTCGGCATCCTCGCCGACCGCCACCCCGACGTGATCGAGATGGATGCCGCCAGCCGCACCGGTGTGGACGACATGCGGGAGGTGATCGAGGCAACGCGTTTCCGCCCGATGCAGGCTCGCACCAAGGTCTTCGTCATCGACGAGGTCCACATGCTGAGCCGCAACGCCTTCAACGCGTTGCTGAAAACGCTCGAGGAACCGCCGCCGCACGTGAAGTTCGTCTTCGCGACCACCGAAATTCGCAAGGTGCCGATCACGGTGCTGTCGCGGTGTCAGCGCTTTGACCTCCGACGCGTGCGGATCGCCGAACTGGTGCGCCATTTTGAACGGATCGCCGCGCAGGAAGGGATCGGCATCGAGCCTGCCGCGCTGGAGCAGATAGCCCGTTCGGCAGATGGGTCCGTGCGCGACGGCTTGTCGATGCTGGACCAGGCCATCGCCCAGGCCGAGGGTCCGATAACCGGTGCCCAGGTCGTCGATATGCTTGGCCTCGCTGACCGCGAAACCGTATTCGACCTGATGGATGCCGTCATGGGGGGCAACCCCGCCGCCGCACTGGCGATCACCGATCGCGCCTATGAACGCGGCGCCGACCTGGGCACACTGCTGCAAGACCTGCTCGATCTGCTGCACACCGTGACCCGGCTGAAATCGATCCCCGCCTTGCGAGAAAGCCAGGATCTGGCTGAGGCCGAGCGCACGCGCGGGGCTGAACTGGCCGATCGACTGACCGTGCCGGTGCTGGCCCGAGCATGGCAAATGCTGCTGAAGGGTGTCGGCGAGGTTGAGGTCGCTCCAGACCGGCGGGCGGCGGCCGAGATGGTGCTGATCCGGCTGTGCCATGTCGCGGACATGCCGACGCCCGGAGATCTGGTTCGCCGGTTGAGCGCTGACGGCGCCCCCAGCCGCGAGGCAACCTCCCCTGCCATACCGCCGGTCGGCGGCGGCGGCGTTCGCGCGGTGGTCAACGGCTCGCCAGTCGTCGCGGCAGCTCCGCTTCCGAGTGGGCCGCGGTTGGATACATTTCGCGAGGTTGTTGCCTTCGTGGGGGAGCAGAAGCAGGCGCTGCTGCACGCGCATCTGCTGCATTCCGTTCATCTGGTGCGTTTTGCCCCCCCGGTTATCGAGCTGCGTCCGCAGCCGGAGGCACCGCGCGACCTCGCGTCCCGGCTGGCGGCGATGTTGTCCGCCGCGACCGGCACCCGCTGGACCATCGCCATGTCGACCGCGACCGGTGAACCGACGATCGCCGAACAGGGCAGTGCGGCCGACAGTGCTAGGAAGTGCGCCGCGGCCGATCACCCATTGGTGCGTGCGATCATGGCGGCGTTTCCAGGCGCGCGTATAGAAACGGTGCATGATAAGTTGGCAGACGCCTATGGGCTACCACCTACCCTGGCGGAACCCTCCGACATCCCGGAATTCGCACCACCTGACAACGCATATTGCGACGAAGAGCCGATGGAGATCGACCAATGAAGAACCTCGCCGGCCTGATGAAGCAGGCACAACAGATGCAATCCCAGATGCAGGAGATGCAGACCAAGTTGGAGGCCATGGAAATCACCGGCGAGGCTGGAGCCGGGCTGGTCAAGGTCATCCTCAACGGCAAGAGCGACATGCGGAAGATCACCATCGACCCCAAGATCATCGACCCGTCGGATACCGAGATGCTGGGGGATCTGATCCTCGCCGCCCATCGTGATGCAAAGACCAAGATCGAGGCCGCGTCGGCCGAGGAGATGCAGAAGATGACGGGAGGGATGCAGCTGCCGCCCGGAATGAAACTGCCGTTCTGATGATCCCGGCGACATCCACGATCCGGCGGATTTTTCTGACTTTGTCACGGCTTGCCCAGGGCGCTGCGGCCTCTATCGTGCTGATGGCTGCCGCCCCGATCTGCCATGACACGGAAGGACCTCGTTCGGTCTTGCCGTAGATCCTTCGCCATGGGCGGCCCGGAAATTGATCACCTGATCGAGCTGCTTGCCAAACTGCCTGGGCTGGGTCCGCGCAGCGCCAGGCGAGCGGCGCTGAAAATGCTGCAACAGCCTGGGTCGCGCATGCTGCCGCTGGCCAATGCGCTGACCGATGCCGCGAGCGCGGTCCGGCCCTGCGGCACTTGCGGCAACCTCGACAGCCGCGACCCCTGCACCATCTGCGCCGACCAAAACCGTGACCGATCCATCATCTGCGTGGTCGAGGGTGTCGGCGACCTGTGGGCGTTGGAGCGGGCACGCGTGCATCATGGTCTGTACCACGTGCTGGCGGGTACGTTGTCAGCCCTGTCCGGCGTTGGGCCGGAAGATCTGAGCACCGCCGGCCTGCTGAAACGGATCGCCGGCGGTGGCGTGATCGAGGTGATCATCGCCTTGGGCGCCACCGTTGATGGGGCGGCCACCGCCCATTGGCTGACCGACCAGGTGCGCCCGACCGGCGTCAGCGTGACCCGGGTCGGGCAAGGTGTTCCGATGGGAGGGGCGCTGGACGTGCTGGACGACGGGACCCTGGCCGCGGCACTCCGCACCCGGCTCGCCACGTAGACCAAGCGGCGAGAGGGCGATAGACGTCCGAGGTTGCTTCAGCCTCAGGTAATCGCGCTTTACGGTCCCTTGCGCTTCATGCCGCCTCGGCCGCCTCGCCGCTTCGCCGGATCATAGCCGCCGCCCCCTGGCCCCAACGGCTCCGGCGTCCGGTCACGCTTGGGACGCAACGATGCCGTCGGCACCGGCGGTGCCGGCAATCCCAATTCCAACGCCTCCAACCGCTTGATCTCATCGCGCAACCGCGCAGCCTGCTCGAACTCCAGGTTTGACGCCGCGGCCCGCATCCGCTTTTCCAGGTCGGCGATCGATGCCTTCAGATCCTTGCCGACGAACTCCGTCGTGTCCGAGTCCTTGACCGGCGTGACGGTGACGTAATCCTGCTCGAACACGCTCTGCAGCACGTTGCCGATCTGCCGTCGGATGGAGATCGGGGTGATTCCGTTCGCTTCATTCCAGCTGCGCTGTTTGTTACGCCTTCGATCGGTTTCCTCAATCGCCAAACGCAATGAACGCGTCATCACATCGGCATACAGCACCACCCGGCCATCGACGTTCCGTGCCGCTCGGCCGATCGTCTGGATCAACGATGTCTGGGACCGCAAAAAGCCCTCCTTGTCCGCATCCAGAATGGCGACCAGCGCGCACTCCGGGATGTCGAGCCCTTCGCGTAGCAAGTTGATCCCGACCAGCACATCGAAGACACCAAGTCGCAGATCGCGGATGATCTCGATCCGCTCCAAGGTGTCGATGTCCGAATGCAGGTAGCGAACCTTCACCCCATGTTCGGTCAGATAGTCGGTCAGGTCCTCGGCCATGCGCTTGGTCAGGGTCGTGACCAACACCCGCGCACCGGACGCTGCGACCGCCTTGCACTCGTGCAGCAGATCGTCGACCTGATATTCGACCGGACGGACTTCGGTGACCGGATCGATCAGCCCGGTCGGGCGGATCACCTGTTCGGCGAACACGCCGGCGGTTCGCTCCATCTCCCACGGGCCGGGAGTCGCGGACACGAACACCGTCATCGGCCTGAACCGTTCCCATTCCTCGAACTTCAGCGGACGGTTGTCGACGCAGGAGGGCAGGCGGAAGCCGAACTCGGACAGCACCGTCTTGCGATTGAAGTCGCCCTTATACATGCCGCCGATCTGCGGCACGGTTACGTGGCTTTCGTCCACGATCAGCAAGGCGTCCTCCGGCAGGTATTCGAATAGCGTCGGCGGCGGGTCGCCCGGCTCCCGGCCGGTCAAATAACGGGAATAATTCTCGATGCCCTTACATGAACCGGTCGTCTCCATCATTTCGATGTCAAAGATTGTCCGCTGTTCCAGTCGTTGCGCCTCCAGCAGCTTGCCTTGCTGATGCAGATCCGTCAGGCGTTCCTTCAGTTCCAGCTTGATGTCACGAACGGCCTGGGCCAGCGTCGGTCTGGGGGTCACGTAGTGGCTGTTGGCGTAGACCGTGATCTCCTTCAGCTCGGCGGTCTTTTCGCCGGTCAGCGGATCGAACTCATGAACGGCTTCGATATCATCGCCGAACAGCGTGATCCGCCAGGCGCGATCCTCATAATGGCTGGGGAAGATGTCGACGATTTCGCCGCGCAGCCGGAATGAGCCGCGGGCGAAGGCGGTGTCGTTTCGTCTATACTGCAGGTCGACCAGCGCCTTGGCGAGCTTGTCGCGGTCGATCCTGCCGCCGACCTCCAGTTTCGCCACCATCTTCGAGTAGGTTTCGACCGAGCCAATGCCATAAATGCAAGAGACCGACGCGACGACGATGACATCATTGCGTTCTAGCAGGGACTGCGTCGCGGCATGGCGCATGCGGTCGATCTGCTCGTTGATCTGAGCGTCTTTTTCGATGTAGGTGTCGGTCCGCGGAACGTACGCCTCCGGCTGATAGTAATCATAGTAGCTGACAAAATACTCCACAGCATTGTCCGGAAAGAAGCTTTTCATCTCGCCGTAGAGCTGCGCCGCCAAGGTCTTGTTCGGCGCCAGGATCAGGGTCGGCTTTTGCACCGCCTCGATGACCTTGGCCATGGTGAAGGTCTTGCCTGATCCGGTCACCCCAAGCAGGACCTGATCGCGCTCCGCCACACTGACGCCGCGGACGAGTTCGGTGATCGCGGTCGGCTGATCCCCGGCGGGCTGGTATTCGGAGACGACTGCAAGCTGCCGCGTCTTCGGCTTGGCAGCCTGCTTCTGCGGCATGAACAAAGCGGGGGACGGGCGCACCAGGGCTTGAGACATCGGCGGACTCCTCGACACCCCACAGATGGCGTGTCAAGGCCAATCCGTCGAGGGCTACTGGGCGCGTACCATTCTTCGCACAGCTCTGAACGCGCGGCGCATGTCGAACAGCAAGGCTCTTACGCTGGTCACCCGCAAGCGGTTTCGCTGCCGCCACAGATGCACCATCAAGCCGCCTTGCCGGCGCCAGTCCAGTTCCCGCTGCGCCCGCGCGGTCCGATGCTCCTGCCGCCAGGGAAAATGCCGCTCGACCCGGGACGGCCGAGGTACGCGGTCGAATATGAGCACGTAAGCCATGCGATCCCCATCCGAGACATTGGGCCCGGCCCCATGCACCGTTCGCTGGTTGTGGATCACGCACCCACCCGCCGGCAGCGGACATAAGACCGCTTGCCGTGGATCGAACCCGCCGGTGCACTCAAGCGCATGGATCCGTACGTCGCCGCCCGGGAAGTCATGCGGCAACACCGGTCCCTCATGCGACCCTGGGATGTACGCCATGCAGCTGTTGGCCTCATCGACCGGCTGCAGCGCAAGCCAGAAGCTGACTTCGTCATAATCGAGCGCCGGATCCTGGAAGGCCTCATCCTGATGCCAGGGCGTCGCCTCCCCGATTTTGGCCGGCTTGAGTAACGAGAGGTCTGCCTTGAAGCGCACTTCACTGCCCAACAGCTGCTCCGCCATGCCCTTGGCCAACTGGAAGAAACTGTTGCCGATCAGCGCCGGCGCGAATGAGCGAGGGTGCAGGATTTGCGGAAACCGAGCCGGTGCGGAGCCATCATCCAGGCCCATGGCATCGAACAGCGCACCCTCTTCGAAGCCGACATTATCGCTGTGCAGCGCCGCGAGGGTATCCCGTAGCTCGGCGATATCGGCAGCTGGCAGACCGGTATCGAAGACGAAAAATCCCTCGCGGCGGAACCGTTCGATCATCATCATATCAAGGTGCAGCGTCACGATGCCAAGCCTCTTACGGAAAATAGCGCCGGGACTGGCCAATCACTGTCCCTGAGGGCAACGAATTACCAGCCCGTGACGACAGCGGTCTAATCACGAACCGGTTGGTGAGATCGAAACCGATCCAATCCGGGCTCAGAGCGCGGAAGACGCGGTAAACCTTTCGCGATCACACCGATAACCGCAAATATCCTAATGATTGTCGGTCAGTTGCATTTTGCCGGACGGTGAGACGGTTACGGTAGAGATTATGTTACCAAACATCACGTTCCGGTTGTAGAACGCACAGCAACAAATGGCATTCTAGCCGTTTCAAAGTCGGGATCAGGATGCTCAGATTCTCGCGGACCACGACCGGGACAGTGCTATTCTCACTTGATACCGCATTGATCCTCGTCTTCTGGCCGCTTGCGCTGGGATTCTTTCGCCGAGATGTTCTGTCCCTGCTCAGGCTTGCGACAGATGCCAGAGGGCTGACCTATCCGGTCTTCGACCTGCTGTTGCTGTTCGCCATGGGGCTGTATCGGCGGGACGCGATCCAGGAAACGGGCCGATCGCTGACCCGTGTACCGCTGGTCGTCGGCATGGGGGGCGCACTGGCGATCGTGGTATCGCTGATCCAGCGGCTCATCGTGACGTCGGCCGGAGTGCCCAGCGGCCGCGACCAGACGATGCTTTTTGGCCTCGCGATCGTGACGTTCTCGCTCTGCGCGTTCCTGGCCCGCCTGGTGATCGACGTGCTGGTCCGCCACCGCGTGCTGCGCCGCCGGCTGTTGGTGGTGGGGGCCGGCCAGCGCGCCTGGGACCTGCTGCTGATGCTGGGGCGGGAGGGCAGCAGTCTGCACGACGATGTCACGCTGGTGTATGACGCGCGTGAGGAAGTCGACCCGCGCCTGCTCGCCGAACGATCCGACCGCATCTTGTGCCCCGCCGACTTCAACGTCGCCGCCGCCGCCATCGAGGTCGAGGCCGACCTGATCATCGTCGCACCGGATGAACGCCGCGGGATGAACCTGCAGCGCCTGTTGGAGTGCAAGAAAGCCGGCTTTCCGGTCATCCAGTACCTCAGCTTCGTGGAGCGGGAGATCCGCCGCATCGACCTGAAGCGCATGGAGCTTGGCTGGCTGGTTTACACCGAGGGCTTCACCTTCGGGCCGTTGGATCGCTTCCTCAAGCGTGGTTTCGATCTCGCGGTCAGCGCCCTGGTATTGTCCTTGACGGCGCCGCTCATCCTATCGGCGATGCTGGCGATACGACTGGAGGGCCGCGGTCCGGTGCTCTACAAACAGGAACGGGTGACCCAGGACGGCGCGGTGTTCTTCATCCTGAAGCTGCGCACCATGCGGACAAACGCCGAGGCGCAGGGCGCGGTCTGGGCAATGGAAAAGGACAACCGCATCACCCGCGTCGGCAACTTCCTGCGGCGGGTACGGATCGACGAGTTGCCACAACTGGTGAACATCCTGCGCGGCGACATGTCGTTCGTCGGACCCCGACCCGAACGGCCGATGTTTGTCAGGGAGCTGGCCGAGAAGATCCCGTTGTATAACGAGCGTCACATGGTCAAGGCCGGTCTGACCGGCTGGGCGCAGATCAACTACCCATACGGCGCCTCAATCGATGATGCGCGATCCAAGCTGAGCTACGACCTGTATTATGTAAAGAACTTCTCGATCCTGTTTGACTTTGTCATCCTGCTGCAGACCCTGCGTGTGGTGCTGTGGCCGAGCGGGGTGCGATAAGCGGCGACCGGAAGAGCAGAAACAGGGCGATCAGGAAGTTCAGCGCGTTCCAGGCGACGCCGTTGGCGAAGGCATCCTGGTATGACCCGGTCAGATCGTAGATCGCGCCGGACATCCAGCCGCCCAACGCCATGCCGATCAGCGTCATCATCAGGATGATGCCGACCCGGCTGCCGGCCTCGTTGGCTGGAAAGCTTTCCCGCACGATGATCGCGTAGCTGGGTATCAGGCCGCCCTGGAACAGCCCGAACAGGATGGAGATCACGTACAGCGAGGTCAGCCCATCCATCAGCATATAAAGTATCAGCGCGATCATCTGCGCGAACGAGCCGATCAGCAGCGTGACGAGCCCGCCCATGCGGTCGGCCAGAAACCCGGAACCAATGCGACTTATGATGCCGCAGCCCAGCATCAGCGACAGCATCTGCGCGCCTCGGGCTGCCCCGAAGCCGAGGTCGCTGCAATAGGCGACGATGTGAACCTGCGGCATCGACATGGCAACACAGCAGCAGAGGCCCGCCGCCGCCAGCAGCGCCTGCAGCACAGGCGGCGGCAGCGCGATCCGCCGCGATACCGCGGCCGGCAGCGGTGCTCCGGCCGCGTGAACCGGCGGGCGGCCACGCAACAGCAACGCCAGCGGCGGCATCGTCACCAGGCAGAACACCCCGACCGCCAGATGCGCGGTGCGCCAGCCATGCGCCTGGATCACCGACTCGATGATCGTTGGCCAAACCGCGCCCGCGAACGAGTTGCCGGAGGCTGCCAGCGAGATCGCGATGCCCCGGCGCTTTTCGAACCAGAAGGAAATATTCGCCAACAGCGGCACGAAGGTCGACGCCGCGCCAAAGGTGCCAATCAGCACGTAGGCGGCACAGAAGGACACCAGTCCGGTGGCCAGCGAGGCCAGGGCGAAGCCGATGCCAAGCGCGGCGGCGCCGATCATCACCGGCAGGACGATGCCGCGTCGATCGGCAAGCTTGCCCATGATCACGCCGCCGACCCCGAAGCCGATCATCGTCAGCGTGAACGGCACGGACGCCGCGCCTCGCTGCAATCCGAACTCCGCCTGCACCGCGGGAAGCGCAACCACGACCGACCACATGCCGACGCCGCCGATGCCCGACAGCAGGACCGACACCGCCAGGCGGAACCAGGCGTAGCGAGAATCGATTTCACGACGGGTCATGGCAGGTCTCGACAGGTGCCGCGAACGGCCCTCCGGATCAGGCTGGCGACCAGTCCAGACGAGACCCGGGTCCGTTTTGATCCACCGCGAGGAAGCTGCCACGCCGTGTGACAGCCCGGTCTATCCGCATTCATCCCCATTCGTCCGTCAACATTTTCCGCTGCACAGGCGGCCTCGGCCGTGGCACCGAGGCGTGACAGTTCCGCTATCAGCTCTTCTCGAAGTCGATACGCTCGACCACGGGCAGCCCTTGCAGGAACCGGCGCAAACAGTCCAGTGCCAATTCGACCGCGCCGAGTCGAACCCACTCGCGTCCGCCGAGGATCCGCGAACGCCGGAATTCGATCCGGTCGGCGGTGGCTATGCCGATCGAGATCGTGCCGCCGAGGTCCATGCGGTCCGCCCCATCATCCAGCTCGATCAAGACCGCCAGCGCATGGCTCGCGCCGGTTTGTTCCCGCGCCGCATCGGCGACGGCCTGGGTGATGGGCTGGTCGAGGCCCGGAAGCAGCGAGACGCCAAACAGCTCGTCCAGATGGCGGGCCACCATTCCGTGCCGGAACACGGTCTCGGCGCCGGGCAGATGAGCGATCCGGGCCGCGATCTGTCCGCCAGTGAAGGTCTCGACCACCGTCAGGGTTGCCGCCTGATCGGCCAGCGCTGCCAGGGTCACGCCCTCCAGCGTCTGGTCGTCCTCCGCGATGATGAAGTTGCCAAGCCGCTTCTTCACCTCGGCCGTGACGGGTGCGAGCTTGCGGTGAACATCGGCCATGTCCGTGCCACGCACCGTCAACTTGGTCTCCAGCTGCGGGTAGTGCGCACGGAAGCCCAGTTTCACACCCCCGGCCGGGTCCAGTGCCTCCACACCAGCCAGCAGTTGGTCAACGTGCGATTCACCCAGGCCATAGGAATGGAACCGCTTCAGGTAGATCGAAGCCGGCGCACCGGATCGGGCGAGGATGCGGGGAATGACCTGTTCCTCCAGCATGCGCCGCAGCTCGCGCGGCACGCCGGGGGTAAAGAAAAAGCGCGCCTTGCCAATGTCCAAGGCGAACCCACACGCCGTCCCGACCGGGTTGTCGATCATCTCGGCCGTCACCGGCAGCATCGCCTGCTTGACGTTGTTCGGCGGCATTGGCCGCCCGCGGCGGGTGAAAAAATCCGCCATGCGGGCAAGCCAGGGCTCGTGCAGGACCAGTTCGACCCCCGCGGCCTGGGCGGCGATTTCCTGTGACAGATCATCAACCGTCGGGCCGAGGCCGCCATTGACGATGACAGCGTCGGCGCGGGCGGACGCCAACTGGAAAGCGGTCAGCAGGGCTTGCCGATCGTCACCGACGGTGGTTCCCCAAAACACCGAAAGGCCGACGTCTTCCAGCTTCTGCGCCATGTAGGAAAAATTGGTGTTGGTGATCTTTCCGGTCAGCACCTCGTCGCCGGTGCAGATAATCTCGATGCGCATCACGTCCCCCCTGGTGCCGGCAGATTGCGAGGAAGCGGGACGGGCGGCAAGCGGCACGATCCGGCCTGCCACCGTGGGGTGCGTCAGCCGGGTCGGAAATCCACCGCGGCCTGATGGAACGCTGCCCTATTGGGACGCCATCAGGTACGGTGCCGGAGTCGACCAGGCCATACCCGCGGGCGTCCGCGATGGTCCGCTTCCGTTAACGCGGAAATTTCCGCGCTCCTGGCGGATCCGGGGTTGGCCCCCCGGAAACGAGACTTCAGTTATCAGTGGCTTCGCGGCTATAGTTCGCGCGCCCCCGCAAGCACATGAGCAGGACGAATGGCCGCGCGATCACCGACAATGGAAACCCGAAAATTCGCCTCGCCTGCCGTCAAGGCGGTGATGAGCCAGCGCAGCGCCGAGCTCTGTGCCCTCCTGCTAGGCCTGTTCGGACTGGCGATCCTGGTGGCGCTGGCAACCTATGATCCGCGTGATCCGTCGATCGACACCGCCACATCCCGCCACGTCAGCAACCTGGCGGGCCCGGGCGGCGCGATCCTGGCCGACGTCCTGCTGCAGGGCTTTGGCATCGTCAGCGTCCTGCCGGGCATCGCGATGTTGACCTGGTGCTGGCGGCTCGCGTCGCGCCGAGGCTTGGGTCCGTTCGGCGGCCGCGTCGCCGCACTGCTGGCCGCTATGCCATTACTGGCCGCCGCCCTGGCGATCATACCGGTCTCGCGCAGCTCGCCTTGGCCGGTCACCGCCGGACCGGGCGGCGCGATCGGGCAGATCATTGGCGACGCGGAGCTAGGCGCGGGCCACGCATTATTCGGCTTCGTCGGAGCGCTATCGGTCTGGCTGCTGAGTGCCGCTTTGGCTGTGCTGCTGGGCCTGCTGTCGCTGGGCCTGTCGCGCTCCGAATGGCGCTCGGCGGGCCGCGCTGCCGGGCTCGCCGCGAAGTTTTCCGTGTCGGGTGGACGGGGTGCGGTCGGCGCTTTGTCACGCGGCGCCGGCGGTGTCGGCAGTGCCTCCAGCTGGCTGGTCAACCTGGTGAACCGTGGCCCGGGGCTGGAGCCGGATGAGCCGCCGCCCGTTCGCACCCGTCTGGTGGTGCGGCCGGAACCCCCGCATGAAGCCAGACCGGCCGACCCGGACCAGACCGATCCGGCGGGCATCCCGGCGCCCCCGGTGCGCGGCCTGAAGACCTCGCCGCCGCCCAGGATGCTGCAACCGAGACTGCCGCTGCCAGAGGCAGGATGGAAATTTCCCCCACCCGACTTGCTCAAGATGCCGCCCGCGCGCGCCAACAGTGGTCCCAGTGAGGAGGCGCTGCAGGCAAACGCCCGACTGCTGGAGACTGTATTGTCCGACTATGGCGTGCAGGGCGAGATCGTCGAGATCCGCCCCGGGCCGGTGGTTACGCTTTACGAATTGGTCCCCGCTCCCGGCATCCGCAGTGCCCGCGTCATCGGGCTGGCGGACGATGTCGCCAGAAGCCTCTCCGTCACCGCCGTCCGCATCGCCACCGTGCCCGGTCGGAACGTCATCGGCATCGAGGTGCCGAACAGCAAGCGCGAGACCGTGTTCCTGAGCGAGATCCTCGCCAGCGAGGAAGTTCTGAAGCACGCCGGTCGGCTGTCGCTGGCGTTGGGCAAGGACATCAGCGGCAAGGCGGTCGTCACCGACCTGGCGCGCATGCCACACCTGATGATCGCGGGCACCACCGGGTCCGGCAAATCGGTCGGTGTCAACGCGATGATCCTGTCTCTGTTGTATCGGTTGTCGCCGGACCAGTGCCGGTTGATCCTGATCGATCCAAAGATGCTGGAGCTGTCGATCTATGAGGGCATCCCGCATCTGATGGCGCCGGTGGTGACGGAGCCCGCCAAGGCGGTGACCGCGCTGAAATGGACGGTTCGCGAAATGGAGCGGCGCTACCGCGCGATGTCGCAGCTCGGTGTTCGCAACGTGGGCGGCTACAACGACCGGGTCGCCGACGCCCGCGCCAAAGGCGAGGTGGTGACCCGCAGGGTGCAGACCGGTTTCGACCCCGACACGGGTCGCCCGACGTTCGAGGAGCAGCCGCTCGCGCTGGAGCCGTTGCCGTTCATCGTCGTCGTTGTCGACGAAATGGCCGACCTGATGATGGTCGCCGGCAAGGAGATCGAGCAGGCCGTGCAACGTCTGGCTCAGATGGCCCGAGCCGCGGGCATTCACGTGATCATGGCGACACAGCGCCCCTCGGTGGACGTGATCACCGGCACCATCAAGGCCAACTTCCCGACGCGCATCAGCTTTCAGGTGATCAGCAAGTTCGACAGCCGCACCATCCTGGGGGAACAGGGCGCCGAACAGTTGCTGGGTATGGGCGACATGCTGTTCATGCAGGGCGGTGGGCGGATCACCCGCGTGCATGGTCCGCTTGTTTCGGACGAAGAGGTCGAGAAGGTTGTCGCGTTCCTGCGCGCGCAGGGCGAACCCGCCTATCTCGATGACGTGACGGAGCCGGTCGAGGGCAGCGGTGGCGAGCCCGATGCGCTGCTGTCCGGGATCGCCGGGGCAAGCGACAGCGACAAGAGCCTGTTCGATCAGGCGGTCGCTGTGGTGGCGCGCGAAGGCAAGGCGTCCACATCGTTCATTCAGCGGCACCTGAACATCGGCTACAACAAGGCCGCCAAGCTGATCGAGCAGATGGAGAAGGAAGGCATCATCGGTACCGCCAATCATGTTGGCAAGCGGGAGATTCTGGTGCGGCGCACGCACGATGATATGGATTGTTGAGAACTGAGATGGGCAAATGGAAATTCGAGAGGCCGTGGTTGAGGACGCACCTCTGGCCTGCCAAGTGCTCAGGCGGTCAATCCAGGAACTGTGCGTCGCGGATCATCGCAACGATCCGACGATCTTGAGGCAATGGCTTGCTAACAAGACACCGGAAATCGTCGCTTCCTGGATCGTCAAGCCCGGTAGCTCGCTCCTGGTGGCGGTCGAGCGCGACGCAATCCTCGGCGTGGGTGGAGTAACCGACGCCGGCGAAATCACGCTGAACTACGTCTCGCCGGACGCAAGATTTCGCGGCGTCAGCCGAGCGATGGTGAATGCACTCGAAGCGCGGGCGTTACAGCGAGGGAACCTGCGATGTCATCTTGTCAGCACCCAGACCGCCCGCGGTTTCTACCGTAGTGAGGGGTATCGCGAAGACGGCCCTCCGGTTGGCAAGTTCGGCACAAGCTCAAGCTATCCGATGTCCAGGACATTCGAACGCGTGAGCTGATCGCTGCCAACCATGTCCGCGAAGGTGACGCCGATCGATGGGTTGACTAAGCTCGCTGCACGAGGCGCCGCGGAAGCGCCCTTCAAGCACGGGGGAAATCATGACCAATCTGTCTCGCCGAAGCGTCCTCGCGGCCTCGGGCGCGGCATGTGCGTTGCCGGCGATCGGGCGGGCGGCAAGCATCAAGCCGCGGCTGACGGCGATCTCGCAGTGGTCAGCCGGCAGCGACGGCGCCGCCATTACCGCGTTGGGGAAACTCTTCGAGCAAAACGGCGGCATCTGGCAGCATAATCCGGTGCCGGGATTTACCACCGACATGATGAACAAGTTGCGGGCGGAAATCATGGCGGGCGATCCGCCGGCGGCCTCGCAACTCAAGGGGCCGGAGATCGCGGCGTGGTCGAAGATCGCGCCGACCGTCGATCTCGATGCGCTCGTGACCGCGGCGGGATACGAGAACTTCGTCGCACCAATACTTGCCAAGCTGCACAAGCCGTACGGCCATTGGATCGCGCTGCCGCTGCAAATCTATCGCATCAACACGCTGTTCGCCTCGAAGAAGGCCATGGACAAGGTCGGCGCCACCAGGTTGCCAGCCACGTGGGCCGAGTTCAACGCGCTGGCGACGAAGATGAAGGCGGCCGGCATTATCCCGCTTGCCAATGGTGGGATTCGTTATGATGATGGTATGAAATGGGAGATCGCGCTGAACGGCATCAGCCCTGAGGCTTATCGTAAGGCCGTCATGGAACTTGACCCCGACGCATTGATGGGCCCGGAAGTGCTCGCCGCCTTCGAGCAGACGCGCAAACTGGCGGATTGGATGAACCCCTCGATCGCCGCCCAGGGCTGGAGCGTGCAGGTGGCGCCCTTCATCCGCGGCGACATCGGGTTGCTGCTGATGGGCGGTTGGGCGCAGGGCAACATCATCAACGGCGGCTTCACCGTCGCCGATTTCGTCAGCGGACCCGCGCCGCAGGACAACGGCCGGGCGGCGTACGACCTGAACGCCGATGCTTTCATTTTCTGGCGCCAGAAAGCGGCCGATCTGCAAGCCGGCCAGACGCTGTTCGCCAAGCTGATCATGGAGTTGTCCACACAGGAGATGTATTCGCACATCACCGGCTCCATTCCGGTGCGCACCGATGCCGACCTCAGTGGCCAAGGCTGGTCGGACGCGCAGCGCAGCAGCGCACAGGGACTGAAAGACTCGCTTAAGGAAAAACAGGTGGTGCTGAGCCTGGCCCACAACATGGCGCAGCCGAACCAGATCACGGCGGCGATGATCGACGTGTTGACCGAGTTCGTTCACAACAGTGATCTGAAGCCGAAAGAGGCGCAGCAGCGTCTGGCTGATGCTGTCGACAGCGCGCGCTAGATCAGCGTGCCAGCCGAAGATGTTCTGACGGCGGTCAACCCCGCGCGGGGCCTCGGCTCGTCCCGGACCAGAAACAGGGTGCATCGTTACTGGGATGCAGCGCTGCCGATGCTGGCGATCTGGCCGCCGATTATCCTGTCGGCCGGCCAGGTCGTGGTGTTCACGGTGTGGACGGCATGGCTGTCGTTCACCCCGTCGACGCTACTTCCCCAGGCCGGATACGTCGGCTGGCGCAACTACCATGCGGTCATGGCGACCCGCAACTTTCATGTCGCCTACGTCAACATCGTCATCTTCGGGCTGTGCTTCGTCATCGTGACAAGTGCGCTTGGCCTGCTGCTCGCGATCCTGCTCGACCAACGCGTCCGGGGCGAGAATATCTTTCGCACGATCTTTCTCTATCCAATGGCGATCTCCTTTGTCGTCACCGGGACGATCTGGGGCTGGCTGCTCAACCCAGGGATCGGCATTCAACGGCTGGTGCGGGGCTGGGGCTGGACCGGGTTCCGCTTCGACTGGTTGGTAAACCGCGACATGGCGATCTACACGCTGGTGATCGCAGGCGCCTGGCAGGCCGCCGGTTTCGCGATGGCGCTGTTCCTGGCCGGCTTGCGTTCGGTCGACGCCGAGATCGTCAAGGCCGCGCAGATCGACGGAGCCAGCACGTGGCGCATCTATCGCCGCGTGGTGTTGCCGACGATCGGTCCCATCGTGTTGGCGGTCATGGTCATTCTGTTGCAGATGGCGATCAAGACCTTCGATCTTGTGCGTGCGCTGACCGGCGGCGGCCCCGGCATCGCCACCAACATGCCTGCCACCGTGGTCTATGATTTCATGTTCCAGCGCGGCCAGATCGGCCGCGGGGCCGCGGCGGCGATACTGATGCTGGTGGCGCTGGTCATCGTGATATTGCCGTATAAACTGCACCAGCGGTGGCGAAGGCGCGCACTGTGAACGGAACGCCGGTGACAGGTGCGTCGCGCTGGAGCCGATGGATAATCTATGCGATGTTGTTCGCCCTGGCGGCGTTCTTCCTGACGCCCCTGCTGATCGTCGTGCTGACATCACTCCGCCCAGAGCAGGAAATGGCGCAGCATTCGCTGATCGGCTGGCCGCGGGCGATCACGCTGAAAAACTACCTTCTGGCATGGAACCATTTCTGCATCGCCGAACGGTGCGCCGGTGTCGCACCCTATATTGTCAACTCGTTGCTGATGACCGTGCCGGCGACGATCCTTTCGACCGTGCTTGGCGCGGTCGCCGGTTTCTCGATCGCGCTATGGCGATTCCCCGGCGACACCGCCGCGTTCGCGCTCATGACGCTCGGTGTTTTCCTGCCCGAGCAGATGCGGTTGATCCCCTGGGTGATCGTGTTGCGCGACATCGGCTTGTCCAACACCATTGCCGGCCTCGTCGTCGTCCACGTCGTGCAGGGTCTGAGTTTCACGACGCTGTTTTGCCGCAACTACTTCATCGCGATCCCGCAGGATCTGATCAAGGCGGCCCGCATCGACGGCGCCGGCTTTTATCGCATCTTCTGGCGCATCGTACTGCCGCTGTCGCCGCCGATCCTGATTGTCTGCGCGATCTGGCAATTTACCGGAATCTGGAACGAATTCCTGTATGGCGTCACCTTCCTGACGGGTCCTGACCAGCCGATTACCGCCGCGATCATCGCGATCAGCGCGACGGTCACGACGACGCCGCAGTACGGCGTGCAAAGCGCCGCGGTGTTGCTGGCGGCCTTGCCGACGCTCGCCGTGTATCTGTTCGGCGGAAAGTACTTCATGCGCGGCCTGACCGCCGGCGCGGTGCGATAATGATCCGATCTCTCTGCCCGGCCTTCTGCGGCAACGGTGAGATAGGTACAAAGCAAAGGATACAGGTTTGGCAGCGTTGACGGTGCGGGGGATTTCAAAGCGCTTCGGCGGCATCGAGGTGCTGAAGGACGTCAACCTCGAAATCGACAGCGGCGCGTTCACCGTGCTTGTCGGACCGTCAGGTTGTGGCAAGTCGACGTTGCTGGCGATCATTGCTGGCCTGGAAGCCCCGAGCGCGGGCGAGATCGAAATCGGCGGCCAGCGGATGGACGGCGTGCCGGCAAAGGATCGCGACATCGCCATGGTGTTTCAGTCCTATGCACTCTATCCGGCAATGACGGTGCGGCAGAACGTCACCTTCGGAATGGAATGCCGCGGAGTACCGAAGGTTCGCCAGCAGGAGGCGGTCGCGCGTGTCGCGCGTCTGCTGCAGATCGAGACGTTGCTTGACCGTCGGCCGGCGCAATTGTCCGGTGGCCAGCGCCAGCGCGTGGCAATGGGTCGGGCGCTGGTGCGTGATCCGGCGCTTTTTCTGTTCGACGAACCGCTGTCCAACCTTGATGCACAACTGCGCGTGGAAATGCGCGCCGAGATCAAGCAACTGCACGCGCGCATCGGCACGACCTGCATCTACGTGACCCATGACCAGGTCGAGGCGATGACGATGGCGACCCGGATCGCGGTGATGCACCATGGCGAGGTGCAGCAGTTCGACGATCCCGACACGATCTACCACCGGCCTGCCAACCTGTTCGTTGCCAGGTTCATGGGTGCGCCGCCAATGAACACGATGCCGGCGCGACTGGCTGTAAATGACGGCGCGGTCCATGCCGTGATCGGCACCGGACAGGGCGCTGTCAGAATGAAGCTGCCGCTGAGCGAGAACGATCCCAGACTTATGCCGTTTCGCGAAACCGAGGTCGTGCTGGGGATCCGTCCCGAGTGTATCGCCGAACCACAACGGCGTTTCGGCTTCGAGAACCGGCCGCCGATGCTGATCGAAGCCGTGGTTGAAATGACAGAGCCGACGGGCGCGGAAACCATCGTGATGCTTCGGCTCGGCGGACACCGCGTGATTGGCCGCACCGCGGCGGATATGCCGCTGCCGATTGGCAGCACCCAGAGGTTTTCCATCGACACACGGAAGCTGTGCCTGTTCGACCCTACCTCGGAGCGTCTGATTGCATGAGTTCAGCCCATTGCGACATGTCTTCACCATGACCATGCCGCCATCGCACCCAGCCCTGGCACGCGCGCAAGCCTTCTGCGCTGCCTACAACCTCCGTATCCCGATCCTGCTTGCGCCGATGGCCGGCGCCTGCCCGGCTGCGTTGTCCATCGCCGTCGCCAACGCCGGCGGGCTTGGCGCGTGCGGTGGTCTTCTGATGCAACCGGGTGCGATCGCGGCCTGGGCGTCGGAGGTTCGCGCCAGTACAAACGGCGCCTTCCAGGTCAATCTGTGGATTCCCGATCCACCGCCGGCACGTGATGAGGCCGCCGAAGCCGCCGTCCGCACCTTCCTCGGCGACTGGGGACCGACACCACCAGCAGCGGAAGCTGCCAACCGACGAATGGTGCCGGCGTTCGCGGAGCAGTGCGAGGCGATGCTGCAGGTCGGGCCGGCCGTGATCTCCTCCATAATGGGGGTCTATCCGCCTGACTTCGTCGCCCGGATGAAGGCCCGGGGCATTCGATGGTTCGCCACCGTCACCACGGTTCAGGAAGCGCTGGAAGCGGAAGCCGCTGGTGCGGATGCGATCACCGCACAGGGCATGGAGGCGGGCGGCCATCGCGGCGCGTTCGACCCGGCGAAGGCCGAGACCGCCATGGTCGGTCTGTTCTCGCTTTTGCCAGCGGTTGTCGATGCGGTAAAGCTCCCGGTCATCGCCACCGGCGGTATCGCCGATGCCCGCGGCGTGGCCGCGGCCTTCATACTCGGCGCCTCCGCCGTGCAGATCGGCACCGGTTTTCTGCGCAGCCCGGAAGCGCGGCTGGCGCCGGCCTGGGCCGACGCCATCGCGCGCAGCCGGCCGGAAGACACCATCGTGACGGCTGCCTTTTCCGGCCGGCTCGGGCGCAGTTTCGCGACCGCCTATGCCCGAGCCGCGAGCGCGCCAGGGGCCCCGCCGCCGGCGCCTTACCCTGTTCAGCGTGGCCTGACGCAGCCCATGCGAGACGCCGCGACCAAGGCTGGCGACATTGACGGTATGCAGGCGTGGGCGGGGCAATCCGCGGGCCTGGCCTCCGGACAGGCGGCCGGCGAGATCGCGAGCGCGCTTTGGCAAGGTGCCAAGGTGATGCTTGAGCCGGACGCCCTACCGAAAGGTAACATTCCGGAAAATAAATCGTGAAACGCAACTCTGCCGAGCGGTTCTATGTTACCCGAGAGGTCGGCGGGGCAAATCGATGCGCTGACCGAAACCGTCACGACAAGGATCTCGCATGCGTTTGCCAAGCTCCGTCCTCATCCTGGCATCATTGATCGGGCTGACAGGCTGCATCTTCGAAGAGCCGCCACGCCGGCCGCGACCGCCTGTGGTATACGAGCGTGGGCCACCGCCGCCGCCCGTGGATTATGATCACCGGCCGCCGCGTCCCGATGACCGCGGTCCTCCGCTGCGGGCCTATTAGAGCATGATCACGCTGAGCGGAACGTTCAAAGCGTGTGAATCATCCGATTAAACAAAGGGATAGAGCATTTTCGGTCTGCACGGTCAGGCTGAAAATGGTCTATAGCAGCCGCGCGAAGCAACGCGAACCCGTCCAGCATCTTCGACCGCGGCCGGTCCGGTCGGCAACGTCGAGCGCCGGGCGGAGTTTGCTCGCCCGGCCCGGTTTGCCTGCGGGGACAGCGTCCTCAGGCGCCCGGTCCGCCGGTCAACGGCTCGCGGTCTTGCTTCTGGTATCCTGAGCGGGCGCCGGCTTTGCCAGTCGAACCTTGTCGCCGTCCGCGAGTTCCGCGGGAGGACTCAGCACCAGGCTCTCGCCGCCCTGCAACCCTTCGCGTAGCTCGGCGCTCGTGCCGAAGTCTCGATAGACCGAGACCTTCTGGAATCGCACGGTGCTGTCAGGTCCGACCGTTGCCACCTGCAGCCCGCCCGCGTTGAACACCAGCGCTTCATCCGGCACGACGATCCCCGGTGCCTGACGCGGGATGGCGAAGGCGACGTTCACGAACAGGCCGGGTCGCAGTTCGCCATTCGGGTTGGGCACGTCGACCTCGGTCAGCATCGAACGTGACGCCGCCTGCAATGCGACCGCGCTGCGCGCCACGCGTCCCTCAAAAGTACGACCCGGCATTTCCGGCACGACCACCTGAGCGCGCAATCCGTCACGAATGCCAATCGCGCTGCTCTGCGGCACGTAGACCGCTATCCGCAGCACGTTGTCACGCGCGATGCTGAACATTGGATTGCCGCCCAGGCTGTCCTGCGTCAGCAGATCACCGGTGTCGACGTTGCGCGCGGTGATCACACCGTCGAACGGCGCTCTCACCTGCTCGAACGCTGTCAGCGCCCGCAGCCGATCAACCGTTGCCTGCTGCGCCTTCAGATTGGCCACCGCCACCGCCACGCCAGCCTCGGCGTTGGCTATTCCCGCAGTCTGCACCGAGAAGTTCGCCGTCGCGTTGTCAGCGTTCTGCTTGGTCTCCCAGCCTTGTTTGGCCAAGGTCGTTTCGCGATATTTGGTCATATTCGCCAGTTTGGTATTCGCCTGTGCGGAGAGCAGCTGGGCCTGGGCCTGCGACACGGCCGCGCGATTTTGCCCGATCTGCGCCTGGGCCTGTGCCAGTTGCTGATCGAGGTCGGGAGCAGCGATGCGCAGCAGCAGGTCGCCGGCGTGGACACGGCTGCCGATGTCCACCCTTCGTTCGGCCACATAGCCGGTGGCGCGTGGATAAAGGTTGGCGACATCGAATGCCTCCGTCTGACCCGGCAAGGTCAGTTGCACCGGAGAATCCACCCGTTGCGCCGTCGCGGTGCGTACCTCCGGGACGAACGACTCTTGTTGCTGCTGGGTCTCCGCGGCGGCCGCATAGGTCCGCCAGTGCAGGTAGCCACCCAAGCCCAACAGCAGCAGGACCGGCACCAGAACGTACAGCAGGACGCGCTTGCGGGGTGGCGGCGGCGGCGTCTGGCTGGCATCGGTCATTGATAATCTTCCAGGGGTTTGGCCTCACCACGACGCAGCAGCGCGTACAGGAACGGCACGAACAGCAGGGTCGAGCAAGTGCCGAAAGCGATCCCGCCAAGCACGGCGCGGGCCAGCGCGGCATTTTGTTCACTGCCCTCGCCAATGCCGATCGCCATCGGCAACAGCCCGACGAACATCGCGCCGGCGGTCATCAGCACCGGCCGCAGCCGCGTCTCCCCGGCGGCGATGGCGGCCTCGATCGCGCTGCATCCGGTATTCTGTCGATGCTCTCGCGCGAAGGTCACCAGCAGGATGGAGTTCGCCGACGCGACCCCCACGCTCATGATGGCGCCCATCAGGGAGGGGATGGAAAACGTGGTCTGGGTGATGAACAGGCTGGCGACAATGCCACAGAACGCCAGAGGCAGCGCCGCCAGAACGACGAATGGATCGCCCCAGGTCTGGAAGTTGATGACCATCAGCAGGTAGACCGCGATCATCGCCACCACCAGGCCAATGCCGATATGGAGGAACGCCTGATCCTTGCTCTGGATCTGGCCCTTCACCGAAATATGGTCGGGCGGCTGCAGGTTTTTCTGCTGTTCCGCGACGATCCGATCGATGTCGCTCTCCACCCCACCCAGGTCGCGGTTCTGCGCCGCCGCGTAAACGTCATAGGTGGGCTGGGTGTTCACATGATTGGCGACCGTCTGCTCGCTGCCGCGCTTCAGCGTGGCGACGTTTGACAGCAATTGCAGCGTGTTCGGACCAATGCCGGAACCGGCGGAGATCAGCAGCGGCGTGTTGGTGATCGACGTGATGGTGTCGTTGCGATACTCCGGTGTCTGCACCCAGACCTGATAGGGAATACCGGTTTGCGGATCGGCCCAGAAATTGGGGCTGACCTGAAAGCTTCCGGACAGCGACACGTTCAGATCGCTGGCGATCTGCTGTTCGGTGAGACCCAGTTCCGCGGCACGCTGCCGATCGACCTGAACGAAGAATTCAGGCGCGTTGGTGATCTGCTGGATATGCACATCGACCGCGCCGCGCACCCGCCGCAGCTTTTCCGCGATGGTCTGCGCGACCTGCAGATCCTTGGCCGCGTGGCGGCCGCTGACCTGCACGTCGATCTGCGACGGCACGCCGAAATCGAGAATCTGCGTGATCATGTCGGCGGCTTCAAAATAGAAGATCGCGTCCGGAAACCGTCTGTGCAGGATGCTGCGCAGCCGCTTTTGATAGGCGAAGGTCGAGCCGTGTCCGGGGGCCAGCGTGACAAGCACCTCGCCGTCGTTGTAGGCGACGAAGGTGCCGTTTCCGAAGGCGAAGTTATAGTTCGATGCCGGCAGGCCGATATTGTCGATGATGGTACCGACCTCGTTCCGCGGGACAACCTGGCGGATGGTGTCCTCGACCTGCTGGAACAGTTTTTCCGCTTGCTCGATGCGCGTTCCGGGCGCCGCGCGCACATGCAGCGTCATCTGGCCGGCGTCGATCTGCGGGAAGTAGTCGGTGCCGATGAAGGTGAACAGGACACCAGCGCACACCACGACCGCACCGGCCACGCCCAGGGTGATCCAGCGACGCAGGATCACCACGTGCAGCAGGCCAACATAGGCGCGGTGGAATCGCGTGAAGCCGCGTTCGAAGCCGGCATGGATGCGGCCGAACACGCCGGAAGGAGTCTTGTCCTCATCGTCGCCATGGCGCTCGTTCTTCACCAGAACGTCGATCAGGATCGGCACCAGCGTGCGCGACAGGACATAGGACGCCAGCATCCCGAACACGACGGCCAATGCCTGCGGGGTGAACAGGTATTTCGGTGCATCGGTCAGGAAGGTGACCGAGACGAATGCGCAACAGATCGACAGTGTCGAGATCAACGCCGGCTTCGCGATGCCCGCCGCCCCCTCGACCACCGCCTGCCTGAACTCGTGGCCTTCCTCCAGCAGACGATAGGTGTTCTCGATGGCCACGGTCGCGTCATCCACCAGAATGCCGACCGCGAGGGCAAGGCCGCCCAGGGTCATGATGTTGACTGTTTCGCCCAACGCAGCCAGCACAGCGAGCGACGTCAGGATCGAGAGCGGGATGGAAATCAGCACGATCAGGGTCGAGCGCCATGACCCAAGGAACAGCAGGATCATCAGCCCGGTCAGGCCGGCGGCGATGGCACCTTCGCGGATCACGTCGCTGATCGCGCCGGAGACGAACACCGACTGGTCGAACAGCGGGGTGATCTTCATGTCCTTCGGGGCCGCGGCGCGGATGCCAGGCAGCAGCGACTTGACCGTGTTGACGACAGACAAGGTCGAGGCATTGCCGTTCTTGAGAACGGTCAGCAGCACGCCGCGGTGACCGTCCTGGCGCACGATGTTCTGCTGCGGCGGCCCGCCATCGCGTACGTAGGCAACGTCACGCACCAGAATTGGCGAGCCGTTGACGATCTTGATCGGCACCTCGTTCAGCGTCGAGACTGCCTCAGGGGTTGAATTGAGACGGATCACGTATTGCTTGGTGCCGAATTTCGCCAACCCTGACGGAACGGTGATGTTCTGCGCCGTCATCGCGCTGGTGACGTCGGCGGGCGTCAAGCCGTAGGCCTGCAGCGCATGCAGATCGAGATCGACCATGATCTGCCTTGGCTCTCCGCCATACGGCGAGGGCAAGGTCGAGCCTGGCACCGTCGTCAGAGACTGCCGGATCCTGTACTGGCCATAATCGTACAGCTGCCGCTCGTTCTCCTGCGTGGAACTCAAGGCCAATTGGATCACCGGCACGGTGGAAGCCGAGAAGCGCATGACCACCGGCGGCTGGATCCCAGGCGGCAGCACCGCTCGGATCGAATTGGTCGATGCCGTGACCTGCGAAAGTGCCAGATCAATGCTGACGTCGGGCTGAAAATAGATCCGCGTTATGGTGACGCCTTGCAGCGTCGTGCTCTCCATGTCGCGAATACCATTGACGTTATTACTGAGCGCGAACTCGGTATAAGTCGTGACGCGCTTTTCCATTTCCGGCGTGTCGAGGCCCGTGTAGGTCCAGACGATCGTAACCACCGGAATATCGACCTCGGGAAGCACATCCTTCGGCATGACCAGATACCCGCCGAGGCCAGCGAGCAGGATGAGGATCGCCATCACGTAAAACGTGATGCGGAACTTCAGCGCATAGGTGACGAGCCCCATGGCGTCCTAACTGGGAAGCGAGGCGGAACACACAAGTGCTGCGGTGCAGCATCCGCGGGACTGTTTCAGACTGAAACAATCCCGCCGGATGCCCAAGGGCTGGCTCGTGCTTGCCCCCTAAGCCGGTTGCTTGAAGGTCGGCAGCACGTGCGCGCCATAGAAGTCGATCACCCGGGCTTGGTCAGACTGCCCGGAGTGGACGTTGACGATGCTGACACCGCTGTCGAACAACTCGTGCATCTTCTTGATGTGGACAGCCGGACTGGTGCCGATCGCCCAGGATTTCGTGACCTCTTCCAGCGGGGTCCCATCATCCGCTTTCCGCTGGATCTCCGCCGGGCTCGGCACATTATACAGCGTCTTGAATGCCTTCGGTCCGAACCGCCAGAGCTCGGCAGCCTGCTTGGCCGCGGCATTGTCGCCGACGACGACGTATTGCTCGATCAGCACCGGCATCTGATCCGGGTTCTTGCCGGCCGCCCGGGCACCCGCCTGCCATTCGGACTTGTGCTGCATCCAGGTCAGCGGATCGCTGACAAGCCCGTCGCCATATTGGCCGGCCAGACGCATCGACTTCTTGCCATTCGCCGCCGTCAGCAGCGGGATAGGCTTGGCGGGAGGATCGAAGAGCTTGGCGTTGACGGTATAGAATTTGCCTTTGAAGGAGACCGCATCGCCGGTCCACAGCTGGCGGATGACGGTGATTGCCTCGATCAGCCGGTCCCAACGCTCCTGCCACTTGGGCCAGGTCCCCGTCGCGGCTTCCTCGTTCAATGCCTCGCCTGATCCAACGCCGAGGAAGACCCGACCCGGATACAGGTGGCTGAGTGTCGCGAACCCTTCGGCGACCACGGCTGGATTGTAGCGCAGGGTGGGGCAGGTGACGGTGGTGCCCATCCAGCTGTGAGCCTGTGCGCCCAGCGCGCCCATCGTCACCCAGGCCTGTCCGGCATGCCCCTGATTGGCCTGCCAAGGCTGCAAGTGGTCGCTGGTGGACAGAACCTCGAAGCCGGAACGCGATGCGAGGGATCCGAGGCGAACCAGTTCGGGCACCGGAAATTGCTCGTGCGCCAGCATGTAGCTGAACATGCCTTTGCGCAGCCCTCCTACCGGGTGCGGCGCGGGTGAAGCCTGTGAACGCTTCGCCGGCGGTTGCGCCTGGGACGATGCAAGACCGATCCCGCTCGCACCGGCAAGCGCACCGGTCCATTTGAGCAGGCTTCGCCGGTCAGATGTCGAGGAGGCTTCGCTGGCGGGCCGCATGGCGTTCTCCGATTGATGCATCGCGCAGCAACGGGGCCGTCCGGTTAAAGTTCCGAGTTTGAATCAGCCGGCGTTCACGACTTCATGCGGCCTGCCCACCGCGCCTTTGGCTTCGCCTGCCAGGATCTCGAACGACCGCTTGCGGGCCTCATGGTCGAAGATCTGCGCCGTCACCATCAACTCGTCGGCGCCGGTCGCCGCGACGAAGGCGCGCAGGCCGTTCCGCACTGTTTCCGGCCCGCCGACAACCGAACAGGACAACGCATCTGCGAGCATGGCACGTGCATTGCGATCAAGATCGGCTTCGAGGTCATCGACCGGCGGCGGCAGCTTGCCGGGCCTGCCTCGCCGGAGATTGAGGAAGGCCTGCTGCAGCGACGAGAACAGTCGGCGCGCTTCGGCGTCGGTATCGGCAGCACAGATGTTGACACCGAGCATGACGTGGGGAGTAGCCAGGTGTTCGGAGGGGCGGAAGCGTTGGCGGTAGATCGCCACGGCATCCATCATCTGGTCCGGCGCGAAATGCGAGGCGAAGGCGTAGGGCAGCCCGAGATGAGCCGCCAGTTGCGCGCCGAACGTGCTGGAGCCGAGGATCCAGACCGCGACCTGCTCACCCGCTCCGGGCACGGCCCGAAGCCTCTGACCCGGTTCGGCCGGGCGGAAGTAGCTCATCAGTTCGACCACATCCGCCGGGAACTGGTCGACATCGGCGCCGAGACCGCGCCGCATTGCCCGCGCGGCGATCTGGTCCGACCCCGGCGCCCGTCCCAGCCCGAGATCGATCCGTCCGTGATGCAGCGCGGCCAACGTGCCGAACTGTTCGGCGATGAGCAGCGGCGCATGGTTCGGCAGCATGATGCCTCCGGCGCCGATGCGGATCGTGCTGGTCGCCACCGCCACATGCGCCAGTGCCACGGCCGTCGCGGCGCTGGCGATCCCCGGCATATTGTGGTGTTCGGCCATCCAGTAGCGTCGATAGCCCAGCGCTTCCGCGTGCCGGGCGAGATCGATCGAGTTGCGCAGCGCCTGGCCGGCATCACTGCCTTCAGGTACCGGAGAGAGGTCGAGAACGGATAATGGGATCATCGACCCTACATAGTGAGGGCTTCGTCGAAGCCAAACCTCGGAGTAGGATCAGCCAATGCATATCCCGTTCGACAATAGCTATGCGCGTCTACCCGACCGGTTCTACGTGCGGCTTGATCCGACCCCGGTCGCCGCGCCGAAACTGGTCCGGGTGAACAAGGCGCTGGCCGAGCAACTCGGGATCGATCCCGAGGCATTGGCCACGGCTGAGGGCGTCGCCACGTTGGCTGGCAACCATGTCGCTACCGGTGCGGAGCCGATGGCTCTTGCCTATGCCGGTCACCAGTTCGGCCATTTCGTCCCGCAGCTCGGCGACGGGCGCGCCAACCTGCTGGGCGAGGTCGTCGGGCGTGACGGCGTTCGCCGCGACATCCAGCTCAAGGGCTCCGGCGCCACGCCGTTTTCCCGCCGCGGCGACGGGCGGGCGGCACTGGGCCCGGTGTTGCGCGAATACCTGATCAGCGAAGCGATGGCCGCGCTGGGTGTTCCGACCACACGCACGCTTGCCGCGGTGACGACCGGCGAGGACGTGCTGCGCGAGACGGCGCTGCCGGGTGCCATCCTGACCCGGGTTGCCAGCAGTCATATCCGCGTCGGCACCTTCCAGTATTTCGCTTCCCGGGGCGACGAGGACGGCGTCCGCCTGCTGGCCGATCATGCCATCGCTCGCCATTACCCGGACGCCAAGGCGGCAGACAATCCGTATCTCGCCTTCCTGGATGCGGTCATCGTTCGGCAGGCGGAGCTGGTGGCCCACTGGCTGGCCGTCGGGTTCATTCATGGGGTGATGAATACCGATAACTGTTCCATCGCGGGCGAGACCATTGATTACGGCCCCTGCGCCTTCATGGACTCCTACGATCCGGCCATGGTGTTCAGCTCGATCGACAGTCAGGGCCGGTACGCTTATGGCAACCAGCCGCGCATGGCGCTGTGGAATCTCACGCGTCTGGCGGAGTGTCTGCTGCCTCTGATCGGCGGCGGCGAAGACGCCGCGAGGGACGCTTTGTCAGCTTTCGCCCCCCGGTTCCAGGCCGCCTACTTCGGTCGCCTGCGGCGGAAGATCGGCCTGGTAAGCCAGGATGAGGGCGACGATAACCTGACACAGGACCTGCTGAAGCTGATGGCGGCGGACGGCGCCGACTTCACGCTGACTTTCCGCGGGCTATGTGATGCCGCCGATGGTCCGGACGGCGATCCAGCGCTGCTGGCGCTGTTCAAGGACGGTGTTGCCGTCGACGCATGGGTTCAACGGTGGCGGTCCAGGCTGATCCCGGAATCGGATCCGGCCCGGATCATGCGGATGGTCAACCCGACCTTCATCCCGCGCAACCATCTTGTTGAAGCCGCGCTTGCCGCCGCCGTGCGACGGTCGGATTTCAAACCATTCAATGACCTGTTGAGCGCGGTGTCGCGGCCCTATGACGATGATCCCGCGCTCCAGCATTATGCGCAGCCGCCACGAGAACATGAGCGTGTGCTGCAGACGTTCTGCGGAACATGATGCTGGGCCGGTCGGCGGATATCGTTAGCGCCACCCTGCGTAAATTTTTAACGTCCGGTTCGGGAAGGGCGGTCCTGGTGGAGCCGAGGGGAATCGAACCCCTGACCTCCTGAATGCCATTCAGGCGCTCTCCCAACTGAGCTACGGCCCCGACCGGTGAGGCAGCGGGTATAACCACCTCACCCCCGCGTATCAAGGGCAGCAGCCCGGAAAAACCACCGCCAGAGCGGCAACCTCGGCTGATGCCGAAGGGTGGCCGCGCCTGCTCCAGGCGATCGCGGCCAGGCCATCTTTGCGGCTGTGGCCGATCACCGAGACGGCTTGTCAGCCTTGCCGAAGACGCGATCTGGGGCGACGGTCGGCGCCGCATTGCTCTCTTCGCGTCGTTTGAGCACCCAGTAAAGCGATCGCCGTCCCGCCCGCGAGGCTTTGGCCTCATACCGCGTCGCCGGCCAGGCTTCCGGCCGTGTCGTCACGGCTTCAGCGACCGCGAACAAGGTCTGCGCCGCCATGACGTCGGCTACCCAGGCCTGGTAGGTGGGATCATCGCTCGCCACGCGCCACTCGCCACCCGGTTTCAGCACCCGCGCCAGCGTCGCCAGCATCGCCGGATGGACAAAGCGGCGCTTGGCATGGCGTGCCTTTGGCCACGGGTCCGGAAACAGCAGAAACAGCCGGTCCAGGCAGCCATCCGGCAGTTGCCGCAGCAACACCCGGGCATCATCGGTCCATAACCTGAGATTGGGCGGCAGCGGTGCATCGGTTTCCCGGCCCTCGGGCACCAGCGCGGACAGCAGCGAGCAGATGCCGTTCTCGAACACCTCGCAACCGATCAGGGTCGCCCGTGGATGCTCGCGGACTTGCGCTATGGCGTGTTCCCCGCTGCCGAAGCCGACCTCCAGCCAAAGCGGACCCGGTGGCAATACGCCGGAAAACAACAGACGCGGCAACGTCAGGTCCAGCAGCCGCTGCTGCCGGGGACGCAGCCTATGCCCGCGGGCCCGCCCGTACAGCCGGTCCGGCGGCGGCTTTACCGCCCGAACGCCGACCTCAGCGCCGGCGCCAGGTCGGTCTTTTCCCACGTGAACGTACCCTTCGCCTCGTCCGGCTGGCGCCCAAAATGACCATAGGCCGAGGTGGGCGCGTAGATCGGGCGGTTCATGTGCAGATGCTCGCGAATGCCACGCGGCGACAGGTTCATCACCTCCCGCAGCGTTTTCTCCAGGCGGGTTTCGTCGACGTCCTTGCCGGTGCCGTGCAGGTCGACATAGACCGACAGCGGCCGGGCGACGCCAATGGCGTAGCTGATCTGCAGGGTGCAGCGATCCGCCAAACCCGAGGCGACGACGTTCTTCGCCAGATAGCGGCAGGCATAGGCAGCCGAACGATCGACCTTGGTCGGGTCCTTGCCGCTGAACGCGCCGCCGCCATGCGGAGACGCACCGCCATAGGTATCGACGATGATTTTCCGCCCGGTCAGGCCGCAGTCGCCGTCCGGACCGCCGATGACAAAGGTCCCGGTCGGATTGACGTGAAATTCGTCTTCGGCGCACATCCAGCCACGCGGCAGGATCGTCTCGACCAGCGGCCACAGCAGACGCTTGATCTCGCCCTGCTCCAGTCCGGCTTCATGCTGGGTGGACACCACGACGGAGGTGGCGCCGACCGGCTTGCCGTCAACGTAGCGCAGGGTGACCTGGCTCTTGGCGTCGGGCAGCAGCCCCTTGACCGAGCGGTCGCCGGCCTTCCGCAGGTCGCGGATCGTGCGCAGGATCTCATGGGCGTAATAAAGTGGCGCCGGCATCAGGGTGTCGGTTTCCCGGCAGGCGTAGCCGAACATGATGCCCTGGTCGCCGGCGCCTTCGTCCTTGTTGCCGGCGCTATCGACACCCTGGGCGATATCGGAGGATTGCGAGTGCAGGTGGACCGCGACGTCGGCCTTCGCCCAATGGAAGCCTTCCTGCTCATAGCCGATATCGCGGATGGCCATGCGGGTCAGATGGGTCAGCAGTTCCGGCGTCACCGTCCCCGGCCCCCGCGTTTCGCCGGCCAGGATGACGCGGTTGGTGGTGACCAGGGTCTCACAGGCGACGCGGGAGTAGGGATCAGCGCCGAGGAAAGCGTCCAGGACCGTGTCGCTGATCCTGTCCGCGACCTTGTCAGGGTGGCCCTCGGAAACCGATTCCGAGGTAAAAAGATAGTCGCCCGTGTCCCGCATCGGTGCTCTCTCGCGTCGCGATAAGTTACGGCCTGCCAAGCGGCGGCGACTGGCGGTGTGCCAGGGTCGCGGGTGTGTGGCGGAAAGCGCGGCCAGGGTCAAGCCGATCGGCTGGCGCTCAGCTCATGTCGAGGACGTCCATCATGGTGTACAGGTTCGGTGGACGCGACACCGCCCACAGCGCTGCCCGAACCGCGCCGGTCGCGTAAGTCCGGCGATCAAAGGCCCGATGCGTGAGCACGATCTGCTCGCTGTCAGCCGCGAAGATCAGGCTGTGCTCACCGACGATCTGACCACCACGCAGTGCGGCAAAGCCGATCGCACCGGTCTTGCGAGCTCCGGTGTGGCCGTTCCGGCCGCTCTCGATCACGTCATCGAGTTCCACCCCCCTGCCTTTGGCAACTGCTCGGCCGATGCCAATGGCCGTGCCCGACGGGGCATCGACTTTCTGCCGGTGATGCATTTCGACAATCTCCGCATCGTAGGTGTCGGCGGCCAGTGCGGCGCCCATGCGTTCGGCCAGCGCGAGGACCAGGTTCACCCCGGCGGAGAAGTTGGCGGCATAGACAACCGGGATGCGCGTGGCGGCGGCTTCGACTGCGGCTTCATCCGACGATGAAAGTCCGGAGCTGCCCAGGACCCAGGCTTTGCCCGCCGCGGCCATGACCTGGGCTGCCGACTGGACGGTCGCTGCGTTGGTAAAGTCAACCACGACGTCCGAGGCGGCGGCCAAAGCCGGCAGATCGGGATAGATCGTCAGCCCGGCAGCGGCAGATCTACGGCGACTGACGCCGCCAGACAGGACAGCGCCGGCCACGGGGATCTCTTCGGTCAACAATCGTCCCATTCGACCGGTGATGCCGGCGATGCCGATACGTGACGCCATCTCTGCCCTCCCACGCTGGATCAGGCGACTCTGCGTGCGGTGGTGAGACACGTCCAGTCCGGCGACCGAGACACGGGGAAGCCCCAGGACGGCGCTGTTGATCGTGGTCTGCCAACGGGATCAGGATGCGGCTGCCGCGGATTGCCCCCAGCTGCCGGGCACGTCGGCGAACGGCTGGTCAGGGCAGCATCGGCGATAAGTGCGTCAGCACGCCAATAAAGCTGCCCGACAAAACAAGGGCTAAGGGCCTGTTCGACCCGGCGATTCGCAGCGATTGATGTCGAACCGGCTGGTTAACCCCGCCCGCCCTCGAAGAACGCCGCGACCTTGGCGAAAAACCCTTCGTGATCGGGGCTTCCCTCGGCACTCTTGGTTGCCTCGGCCTCAAAAGCCTCCAGCAGCTCGCGTTGTTTTGGTGACAGGTTTTGCGGCGTCTCGACCGCGACCTGGATGAACATGTCGCCGCGGGCCGCACTGCGCAGGACGGAGAATCCCTTGCCGCGCAGTCGAAACTGATCCCCCGTCTGGGTGCCGGCCGGTATTTTCACCTTGGCGCGGGTTCCATCCACCACCGGCACCTCGATGTCGTCCCCAAGTGCCGCCTGCGTCATCCGCAGCGGCACGCGCATCAGGATACCCGCCTGATCCCGTTGGAAAAACTCATGCGGCCTGATCGAAACATGCACATAAAGGTCGCCGTTCTGGGCGCCTAGACCGCCGGCCTCACCCTCACCGGTCATGCGGATGCGGGTGCCATCCTCGACCCCGGCCGGTATCGCCACCGACAGATTACGCTCCCGCTGGACGGTTCCGGCACCCTGGCAGACCCGGCACGGATTTCGTATCACCCGTCCCTGTCCGCCGCACGTCGGGCATGTGCGCTCGATCAGGAAGAACCCTTGCTGGGCTCGGACTTTCCCAGCGCCCTGGCAAGTCGGGCATGTTTCTGCCGCTCTGCCCTTGTCCTGTGAGCCGGTTCCCTCACAGGTTTCGCATTTGACCCGGGTCGGCACCCGCAGATTGACCTTGGTGCCGGCAAATGCCTCCGCCAGGTCGATCTCGACGCCCTGCCGGAGATCATTCCCGGTCCGTGTGCGGGCGCCGCCGCCACCACGCCGGCCCATGCCAAACATCTGGTCGAAGATATCGCCGAGGTCACCGCCGGCCGAGAAGTCGAACCCGCCCATGCCGGGACCGCCGCCACCTTGCTCGAACGCCGCATGGCCAAACCGGTCGTAAGCACCGCGCTTTTGCTCGTCTTTGAGGACGTCATACGCTTCATTGACCTCCTTGAAGCGCATTTCGGCCTGCTTGTCGCCGGGATTGCGATCCGGGTGGAACTGCATGGCGAGCTTGCGATACGCCCGTTTAAGGTCGTCCGGGCTTGCCGTTTTCGCCGCACCTAGCGTGGCATAATAATCCTGTTTGGCCATTTCAGCCCTTTATAGCGTAAGCCCACGGGATGCCCCACTGGACGTCCCCCACTGGGACGCCCGCTTTGGGAAGCCCCACTGGGAAGCAGCGCCAAAGATCCATCCGTTGAAACAGCATCGCGCCCGCCTTCAAAGAAGTGCGGGCGCGAGCCGTTGTTCGATACAGCCCGTCAGATCAGGCTGACCGTTTCTTGTTTTCGTCCACTTCCTCGAACTCGGCGTCGACCACCTTGTCGTCGCCCGGTCCTGGTTGACCCGGCTGAGGCCCAGCTGCACCGCCACCCGGCGGCTGTTGCCCGGCGGCCTCGGCTTTGTACATCGCCTCACCGATCTTCATCGCCGCCTGGCTCAACCGTTCCGATGCCTGCTTGACGGCCTCGACATCGGTGCCCTCCAGCGCTGATCTGGCGGCCGCGACCGCGGCTTCGGCTTCGCCCTTCTCCTGAGAACCCAGCTTGTCGCCGTGCTCCTTCAGGTTTTTCTCGACCTGATGAACCAGGCTTTCGGTGTGATTCCGAGCCTCGATCGTCTCGCGGCGCTGCTTGTCAGCTTCGGCGTTGGCTTCCGCCTCTTTCACCATCCGCTGGATGTCGGCTTCCGACAGACCGCCGCTGGCCTGGATGCGGATCTGCTGCTCCTTGCCGGTTGCCTTGTCCTTGGCCTGAACCGAGACGATGCCGTTGGCATCGATATCGAACGTCACCTCGATCTGCGGCACGCCACGCGGCGCGGAGGGAATGCCTGTCAGGTCGAAGTTACCCAGCAGCTTGTTGTCGGCCGCCATCTCGCGCTCACCCTGGAACACCTTGATGGTCACGGCCTGCTGGTTGTCGTCCGCGGTCGAGAAGGTCTGGCTCTTTTTCGTCGGAATCGTCGTGTTCCGATCGATCAGCCGGGTGAACACGCCGCCCAACGTCTCGATGCCGAGCGACAGGGGTGTCACATCCAGCAGCAGAACGTCCTTGACGTCGCCCTTCAGCACGCCGCCCTGCACCGCCGCACCGATCGCGACGACCTCGTCAGGGTTGACGTTGCGGGCCGGGTCCTTGCCGAAGAACGACTTGACCGCGTCGATCACCTTGGGCATCCGCGTCATGCCGCCGACCAGGATCACTTCCTGTATCTCATTCGCGGAAACACCGGCGTCCTTCAATGCCGCCTTGCACGGTCCCAGGGTGCGGCTGATCAGATCATCGACCAGGGATTCCAGCTTCGCACGTGAAACCTTCATCACCAAATGCTTCGGTCCCGACGCATCGGCGGTGATGAACGGCAGGTTGACTTCCGTCTCCTTCGACGAAGACAGCTCGATCTTGGCTTTCTCCGCCGCCTCCTTCAGCCGCTGCAGCGCCAGCTTGTCGCGGCGAAGGTCGATGCCCTGTTCCTTGCGGAACTCGTCCGCCAGGTAATCGATGATGCGGAGGTCAAAGTCCTCACCGCCCAGGAACGTGTCGCCGTTGGTGGATTTGACCTCGAACACACCGTCGCCGATTTCCAGCACGGAGATATCGAAGGTGCCGCCGCCAAGGTCATAGACCGCGATCGTACCGGCGGACTTCTTGTCCATGCCATAGGCCAGGGCGGCCGCCGTCGGCTCGTTGATGATGCGCAGCACATCCAGGCCGGCGATCCGCCCGGCGTCCTTGGTGGCCTGACGTTGGCTGTCGTTGAAGTAGGCCGGCACGGTAATCACCGCCTGCGACACGGGCTCACCCAGATAAGCTTCCGCCGTCTCCTTCATCTTGCCCAGAATGAACGCGCTGACCTGGCTCGGAGAATATTTTTCTGCCTTCGCCTCGACCGCGGCGTCACCATTATCATTGCGGACAATATTATAGGGAACCATTCCCTTGTCTTTGGCAACCAACGGATCATCGTAGCGGCGGCCCATCAACCGCTTGATCGCGTAAAGGGTGTTGGTGGGGTTGGTAACCGCCTGGCGTTTGGCTGACTGACCGACCAGACGTTCGCCGCCGTCGGCGAAGGCAACCATGCTGGGGGTGGTCCGTGCACCTTCCGCGTTCTCGATGACGCGAACGTCTTTGCCTTCCAGAATGGCGACGCATGAATTGGTGGTGCCGAGATCGATACCGATCACTTTACTCATAAATAAGCTCCTTTCAGCGGACAGTGGCGGCCCGAAGCACCGATGCTGTCCCTATGGTGAATGGGTAGGATGTATGGGACGGAACTGGCATGGACAAGGGTTAAGGCCAATTTTTTCGTTCCGTATTATCATGATTGGCCCGGCGAATCTGGTCCGTCCAGACCGGCCTGCGCTACGTTAGCCCTTTCCGGGTCCGGCAAATTCGGTGGCCGGCGCTTTCGCCACGACGACCATGGCGGGTCGCAGCAACCGCCCGTTCAGCGTCCAGGCTTTCGACCACGCCTGTATCACGGTGCCAGGAGGGTAAGCCTCGGTTTCCTGCTCTGCCATCGCCTGGTGAAGATTGGGATCGAACGGCTGACCCACCGGGTCGTCGCGCTTGATTCCGTTGCGCTCCAGCGTGCCAACAAAGCTACGCTCGACACCCTCGAGCCCTTCGCGAACCTTGGCCACGATCGGTGGCTGATCGTCCGACGGCGGCGGCAGGCTGTCGATGCCGCGCTTCAAATTCTCCGCCGCTTCGACGACATCGGTGGCGAACTTCTGCACCGCATATTGGCGCGTATCATCGACGTCCTTCCGCGCCCGCGTGCGAACGTTGGCGTTTTCCGCCTCCGCGCGCATCCAACGCTCCTTCATGTCCGCGAGCTCCGTCTCGAGTTCAGCGACGCGGTCGTTTGCCGCCTGTATCGCCGGCTCTGACGTCAACGGTTCCGGCTGCGGCGCCGCATCGGGGTCCGCCGCGGTCTGTTCTGCCATGTTATCCTGGTTTTGCTGTGGGTCTGTGGTCATTTATGCATCGATTTGAAGGGCGGGGATTTGCAGGGCCGGGATGAGTTAGGGAAGACCACGGCAAAGAACAACCCGTTTCAGCTGGTTTGCCTTCAGGCCGGTCGAAAAGGCAGCTCAGCCCAGGAGTTGACCGATCACCCGCGCGGTATAATCCACCACGGGGATAATGCGCCCGTAGTTGATCCGTGTCGGGCCGATGACACCGATCGCACCGACGATCCGTCCGGTATCATTGCGCGCCGGTGCGACGACCATCGATACGCCCGAGGTGTTGAACACGCCGCTTTCCGCCCCGATGAAGATCCGCACGCCGTCGGACTGCTCGGCAAGTTCCAGCAGCCTCAGCATGGTCTCCTGAGCCTCCAGTCGCTCGAACAGTGACTGGATCGCGGTCAGCCGCTCGATCTGTGTCACATCGGACAGCAGCCTGGCCTGGCCGCGAACGATCAGGCTTCCCGAACGCCCCTCACCGGTCCAGGTCGCCAGCCCGGCCGCGACCACCAGGGTGGAAAGTGCATCCAGTTCGGTCCGGTTAGCCGCCATTTCCTCGCCGACAAGCCGGCGCAGTTCGGCCAAGGGTCGGCCGGACAGGCGGGCGTTAAGGTAGTTGCTGGCGTGCTGTAAAGCCGAAGGCGGCAGGCCGGGCGGCGTCTCGATGACCCGATTTTCCACCTGCCCGTCGCTGTTCACCAGCACCACCAGCGCCCGGCCCGGCCCAAGCGGCACGAACTCGATATGCTTCACCGCACCTTCGGATTTCGGTGCCAGCACCAGACCTGCCGCGGCCGAAAGACCGGATAGCAAGGAACTGGCTTCAGCCAACGTGTCCTCCAGGCTGCGTCCCGAGGCGGCAAGCGCCGCGGTTATCGATGTGCGCTCATCCTCCGTGAGTTCGCCGAAGTTCAGCAGTCCGTCGATGAAGAGACGAAGCCCCTGGTCGGTTGGCAGTCGGCCGGCGGACGTGTGAGGCGCGAACAGCAGGCCCGCTTCGGTCAGATCAGCCATAACATTGCGGATCGTCGCGGGCGACAGGCTCATTGGCAGACGGCGGGCCAGCGTGCGGGAACCAACCGGCCCACCGGTGGCGACATATTGTTCCACGATTTCGCGCAGCACAGCCGCCGAACGCGCGTCCAGGCCGGGCGGCAACGGCGCCGAACCGCCCGGGAACTGTTGTGTGCGTCCCTGGAAGCGGGGGAACCGGCCTGATGTTGGGACAGACATGTTCATCGCCCGACCTCCGACCGGGTCGGATTGGCAACCGTGCGAACGTCGCCTGAACGGCCAATCGAAGGGTTAAGCAGCTTCCGAGGCTTTGCCATGTATCGGCTCATACCATGAATATGGCACCGACATGGGACACAATGATCAAAAAACCGGGGAGCGGCCGGTCGAGACCGATCCAGTCGATCGCATCGAGCACGTGCGCACGGTTCGCCGGCTCCTCCACCGGCAGGGTCGACGATGGAGTTGCCTTCGCGCATGCCCCATCGCGCGATGATGTCGCGCCAATGATCCGACCGATAGGGATGCGGCGCTGGGCACCGCGGAATGGATATCGCGATCAATGCCCTGAACGAGGCCTAACGAAGCACCTGCCGCCTGGCCGGGAGCGGATACCACGTTGAGGAGACGCCGCGGTGGTTGGACGAAGACCTTGCGATCAAACCGGCGAAGGTGCGGGTATCTGAAGCGCCTGGGCGCCGACGCTGAATTCGATATGGTATCCCGGCCACTGCTGAGCATAGTCGGGCGGAGCACTGAAGCGGGCGGACGCCACATACTGATCGTCCACCCCGGCCGCACGAGGCCCACCAAGCGGGACGCCAAAACCGAGGCCGCCACCGATATCTTCACCAAAACCGCCCAGACCGAGCCCAACACTGGGTGGCGCGTTGTATCTGACGTGCGGGCTGCTGAGCAGCGTCAAAACCAAGGGAAATCGTCTACCGTCCGCGGTGACCAGGAACGCGTCGTGAGGTGGCTGCGCATTACTGACGATGACTTGGATGACTTGCGCGCGGCGGTCGAATGTCGCCCGCACCCCGTTCGCTGGCGGCAGCGGATTGGTGGCACAAGCGCTGAGCACAAGGCAGAGCGCCACGATGGAGCGTGCGACGTTCATTTGCGGACTCGATTTGGTCTGGCAATTGATATGGCGCGCTCGTTTGGAACACCAACAGAGTTCTCCGCAAAGCTTTGTGATATCACCCGACCTTTCTGCCGCAGCGGCCCGCCGCCGGGAAATCCTCTCGCCGCTCGGGCAGCCGGTCACCTCGGGGCATCACAGATCCGGCGGTGGCGCCTGCGTCGATCGAGGACTTGGTGCCGGGTGAGGGATTTGAACCCCCGACCTTCGGTTTACAAAACCGCTGCACTACCACTGTGCTAACCCGGCCTGAACGGCGTTGTACCACGTGCTGGTTGTCACGGCATAGCTGCTGATCCTTTAAAGCCGCCAGATCAGCTGGCTTGTGCAATGCGGTCCACTGAGACCGACCTCTCAACATTCGGCCGGCCGCGACCAGCAACAGCGCGACACACCTTGTGTGGCAAGAAGGACGATATCGCGGTCACCTCACCAGGAGCCGCCGGTCGCCTCGTCGACCCGAGACCGAGGTAAAACGGCCGACACCGCGCATGAGCGAATTTTAGTCGTGAGTGTGGCTAAAATAACACTAGTTTAATTGCTCCGCCCAGGGAACGGTCATCTCGGCGTCCGCATGTTCATGCTGTCGTCGATGCGGCCACGCGCAAGCCACCGCCGCATTGACCTTAGTGTTTCGAGCCATCGCAGGACCAGGAGATTCCCAAATGAAAACCGAACCCCTACGCCATCCGCTCCGTAAGGCCGCCATCGCGTTCACCCTGCTGGCCGGCACCAGTCTGGGTGGGCTGGCCGTCGGCCCGCAGGCCTGGGCTGATTCAACGACGCCGGTCAATCCTCCGGGAACAGCGGTTCAGCCTCACACGCTGCCTGACTTCACCAGCCTGGTGACCCAGGTCAAGCCGGCTGTCGTCTCCATAACCAACAAGCTGAAGCCAACGGCCGCGGCGCTTGATCAGGACGGTGGGCCGATGCAGCAACTTCCGTTCCCGTTCAATCAGATGATCCCCAACGGGGGTCAGCAGCAACATGCGGTGGAAGCCCGTGGCTCCGGCTTTATCATCAATGCCAATGGCACCATCGTCACCAACAACCACGTGGTCAAGGGTGCCCGTAGCCTGAGCGTCACCCTTGATGATGGGACGGTGCTGCCGGCCAAGGTGATCGGAACCGACCCCCGCACCGACATCGCGGTGCTGAAGGTCGACGCCAAGCACCCACTTCCCTTCATCCAGCTTGGCAATTCGCGCGACGTGAAGCCGGGCGAGTGGGTCGTCGCCATGGGCAACCCGTTCGGCCTGGGCGGCACGGTGACGGCCGGTATTGTTTCGGCCGTCAGCCGCGACATCGGCGATGGTCCGTATGACCAGTTCATCCAGGTCGATGCGCCAATCAATCAAGGCAACTCGGGCGGCCCGTTGTTTACCCAGGACGGCAAGGTCATCGGCATGAACACCGCGATCCTGTCGCCCAGCGGCGGTTCGGTCGGGATCGGCTTCGCGATCCCATCCGACATGATCCACACGGTCACGGCTCAGCTCGAAAAGAACGGCAAGGTGGTGCGCGGTTACGTTGGCGTCGAAGCCCAGCAGATCACGCCAACGACCGCTCGGGCCATGCATCTGAAACAAAACCAAGGTGCGTTGTTGGCCGGCATTCAACCCGACAGCCCCGCGGCGGACGCCGGCCTGCAACCGGGTGACGTCATCACCGCGGTGAACAACGCCAAGGTCTCGGACCCGCGCGAACTGGCGGTGAACGTCGCCGACATCCAACCGGGCGATCAGGCGCATCTGACCGTGATCCATGACGGCCAGACCAAGGACGTCACCGTCAAGGTCGGGAAGATGCCGAACGAGCAAACCGCCAGCAACGGCAACCAGAGCGAGCAGCACCACGGTCAGATCGGCCTGGCACTCGCGCCGCTGTCGCCAAACGTGCGCAGCCAGCTCAATGTTCCGGACGACACAAAGGGCGCCGTCGTGCAGGGCGTGCGGCCCGGATCTCCAGCCGAGGCCGCCGGTCTGCAGCCCGGTGACGTGATCGTTGGTGTCGGCACGCAGGCGGTGACCTCGCCGGCCGAGGCTGCTCAGGCCATGCGCACCGCGCTGAACGGCAGTGACCACGCACTGGCGCTAAGGGTAATCCGTAACGGCCAGCCGGTGTTCGTCGGGGTGAACCTGGGCGAGCAGACAAACCAAGGCTAACCGGAAACGGCTTGTTCGTCCCCGGACCTCGGTCCGGGGACTTTCCCGGCGCTGGCGCTTTACAGGTCCAGCAGCGGAACGAAAATAGCCGAGTCAAATTGGGTAAAATCGATATTTGAAGCGTGTGGCCAGCGGCCTCGGCAAAACATCGCTCTGGCCCGCCGTCGGTTCAGCTTCGGCCGAAGTTTGGGTCCTCAGGCCGAAGCCGGAACCTCCGTCCCACTGGATGGCCGCGACAGATTGGCGGCATTCAGCGGCACCTCCACATCGATCTCCAGGGTCGAGAATGACGATCCACGATCCAGCTTGATCTGAACAGCATCCCGGTCGACCGAAATATGTTTGGCGATGACGGCCAGGATCTCTTCCTGCAGCGTCGCCAACAGGTCCGACTTGCCGATGACGCTGCGTTCATGCGCCAGAAGCACCTGCAACCGATCCCTGGCAACCGGCGCTGTGCTTTTTTTGCGGAACAGCTCTAGAAGGTTCATGCTACCCTCCTGCCGAACAACCGGCTGATGATGCCCGTGCGCTGCATCGGGATCACGACATCGAGTGATTCGCCTTTCAGCCGCTTCGCCGCATCGAAATAGGCGCGCGACGCCGAACTGTTCGGATTATTCAACGTGACCGGCGAGCCGATGTTGGAGGCCTTGAGGACTTCCTCGCTCTCTGGAATGATGCCGAGCAGCGGTATCGATAATATCTCGAGCACGTCCTCGACCTTCAGCATCTCGTTTCGCGCCGCCCGGCTTGCGTCATAACGGGTCACCAGCAGGTGCTTGTCGACCCGCTCGCCCTTTTCCGCCCGCAGCGTCTTCGAGTCCAGCATGCCGATGATGCGATCGGAATCACGGACGGAGGACACTTCCGGATTGGTGACGACGACCGCCACATCGGCGTTACGCATCGCCAGCAGCGCGCCGCGCTCGATGCCCGCGGGACTGTCGCAGATGACCCAGTCGAATTTTTCCTTCAACTCGGCGATGACCTTGTCCACGCCATCCGTGGTCAACGCGTCCTTGTCGCGGGTTTGCGAGGCCGGCAGCAATGACAAGGTCTCGATCCGCTTGTCGCGGATCAGCGCCTGCGCCAGCTTGGCGTCGCCCTGCACGACATTGATCAGATCGAACACGACGCGGCGCTCCGCGCCCATGACGAGGTCCAGATTTCTTAATCCGACATCGAAATCGATGACCACGACGTTCTCGCCCGTGCGCGCGAGCGCGGCGCCTAGCGCGGCGGTGGAGGTTGTCTTGCCGACCCCGCCCTTGCCGGACGTAACCACCAGCACCTTGCCCATCGACGCTCCCCCTAATCCAAAACTGAGATTTTCATCTGGTCGCCACTCAGCCAGGCCTGGACAGGCTTGCCCACGACCTTGGGTGGCATGTCATCCGCGGTCTGGTAGACGCCATCGATCGCCAGAAGCTCCGCCTGCAGCCTGCTGCAGAAGATCCGCGCGCCAGGATGCCCCGACAGTCCGGCGATCGCTCGGCCGCGCAGGGTGCCGTAGATGTGCACAGAGCCGCCGGCCATGACCTCGGCGCCTGAAGCAACCGAACCCAGGACGGTGATGTCACCGCGCTCGAAAACCACCGACTGGCCAGAGCGGACCGGTTGATCGATCAGCAGCGTGTTGGCGTCCCCGGCGGACGGGGGAACCTCGACCGGCAGAGCGCTTTTGTCCTGCTTGGCTTCCGGCGCCTCGATCTCGCGGCCCGGTTTGCTGGAAACCGGCAGCGGCCTGCCCCAGGCTTCGATCCCGTCCCAGGACGGATGCGCACCTTCAGTTCCAATGATCCGGATGCCCCGCTGTTCCAGCAGCTGAAGAAACTGGGCAACGCCTTGTTGCTCTCTTGGAACACCGCCCAGATCAACCACGACAGGACGGGCGTCGAAGAAATTTGGCGATCGGTCCATCTGTGCATCCAACGCGTTCAGCCAATCGTTCAGCGGCACATCAGGCGCCAGGACCAGGGCCATGATGGAGCGGCCTCGCAGCCTTATCAGCGGTTTTGTCTCGGATGTTGTCACAATCCCGACCTATCCGTTGACTGGCGGACGGTCAACGGGAATCCGGGCGAGTCGCACAAAATAATGTGGATAACCCTGCGCATCGACCGCTAGGGGTTGTGGGTAGCCCTATGGAAGGCCCAATACGTGGTAGCGCCGCCGGGTCCGGCCCGACGGCGTTGCGACGTCAGGTAATTGCGTGGGCCAACAGGCCCGACAAGTTCAATGTGGTCGCCCCATTGATTGTTGCGATCGCCGCGCCAGCGCCCCCGGACGTTGCGGCGATCGAGACCGTGGCACCTTTGGTGGAGTCAGCCACCGTCAGGTACTGGGACAACGTCGCGGCCGCTCCGTTCCAGTTCGTCGCCGCCAGCGCGGTTTTCAGATCGACCGTGTCGCCCAGGTTCAGGATGTTGCCGGTGAAGCTGTCGGTGCCTTTGCCCGCTGCCGGCAGGATATAGGTGTTTCCGCGGCCCGTGTCGGTAATCGTGTTGGCCCCACCGGACAGGTTCACGATATCCGCGGAACCCTTCAGGAACAGCATGTGGGCGCCAGAGGTCGACAGCACCGAAATCTGGCTGGCGGTGACGGTTTCGCTGGCGCTGATCGCGATCGGCGCGGGCAACGGACTGGTGCTGGTTCCCGTGCCGGGCGCCCAGGCGGCGGTCGGGCTGGTCTTGCCCCACCACAGCATGCTGGCGTTTTCCTGCCAAACCGCCTTGTTGACATAGGCGAGTTCGGTGACATTGGCGGTCGTGGTGTCGGCCGTGCCGTTCACCGCGACCTGCCCGGCCGCGTTGATCGTCCACTTGTTGCCGCTGGCATCGGTGATCGCGGTACTGGCTCCGGCCAGCACCATGGTGTCGTTCGCCGAAGCGGTCGGTGGCGGTGGCGGCAACGGACTGGTCGCAGTGCCTGCGGCGGGTGACCACGCGGCGTTCGGCTGGGTCTCGCCCCACCAGAGCTTGCTGCTGTTCTCCTGCCAGATGGTGCCGTTCACGTAGGCCAGTTCGATGACATTGGCGGTCGTGGCGTCGGCCGTGCCGTTCACCGCGACCTGCCCGGCGGCATTGATCGTCCACTTGTTGCCGCTGGCGTCGATGATCGCACCGGCCGTGCCTTTTACCACGGTATCGTTCGCCGACGATGCAGGGGGTACCGGCAGCGGACTGGTCGCCATGCCCGCGGCAGGTGACCAGGATGCGCCGGGCTGCATCTCGCCCCACCAGAGCTTGCTGGTGTTCTCCTGCCAGATGGTGCCGTTCACATAGGCCAGTTCGATGACATTGGCGGTCGTGGCGTCGGCCGTGCCGTTCACCGCCACCTGTCCAGCGGCGTTGATCGTCCACTTGTTGCCGCCCGCGTCGATGATCGCGCCGGAAACGCCCGTTACGACGGTGTCGTTCGCCGATGCTGCCGGCAGGGCGGGTAGTGGGCTAGTGGCCGTGCCCGCGGCGGGTGACCAGGCGGCGTTTGGCTGGGTCTCGCCCCACCAGAGCTTGCTGCTGTTCTCCTGCCAGATGGTGCCGTTCACATAGGCCAGTTCGATGACATTGGCGGTCGTGGCGTCGGCCGTGCCGTTCACCGCCACCTGTCCGGCCGCGTTGATCGTCCACTTGTTGCTGCTGGCATCAATGATCGACCCGGTGATGCCGGTTATCACGGTGTCGTTCGCCGACGCTGTCGCATGTGGCACGGGGGGTGGGTTGGGCGTGGTGGTCGATCCGCCGGTGGACTGACTGAACAGCCACCCGAGCGGCGATCCGGCACCATCCTGAGTGTAGTAGGTGTCCCAGACGTCGTGACCCAGGGTGTTGTCCTGGGTGTATTTCATGTCGCCGCCGATCGCCTGCTCCGCCGCATACAGATTCTGATCCCAGGCGAGCGGCACAGTCGTGTCCTGACCGCCGTGGATCGCCCAGAACGGCATGTTTTTCAGCGCGCTTACCACGGATGCATTCGGCGTCGGATAGCCCTGGCCGTAATCGGCGCCGGCCAGCGACAGGGCGGCGGCGAAGATCTTGCCCTCGGTACCGGTGTAGGCATTGTATTTGATGACCATGTCCTCGGTGCCGATGCCGCCCATGCTGTTGCCGGTGACATAGACGCGGGACGGATCGCTTGAGTACTGCGACATCACCTGCCGCAGCGCGGCGATCGCGTTGTTTTCGCCGGCGGTGTCAGCGGTGCTGACGCCACCGAAATTGATGGTTGAACCGGATGGATCAGCGGTCTGATCCAGCAGCGGCATCACCACGATCGACGGGTAGTCAGTGCGGAAAGTCGTCGTATTGAACCAGGGATTGGCCTCGGCCAGCAGGCCGGCCGGGTAATCGCCCATGTCCAGCTGATGCAGGTACAGCACGGTCGGATACTTGATGGTCGGGTCATAATTGGCCGGCAACAGGACATCGTATTGCATGCCGTTGATGGTCTGGGTGATCCAGTTTCCCGGCGTGACCGTCGAACTGGAGGCGGTGGACTGTGAGCCGCTCATTGCCGTGAATGCTCCCGATAACGTGATCTCAAGGACCCGAGGCTTCACGGGAACGTGCCGTCCTTCAACGGAAAAATGAGCTTAAACGTCGTCTTTCGAGGTGGCTTTACCAATTGTTACGTTACCGATTACCGATATGACTTCTACATGAACAGCCTGATGGTCGTTCAGAACTCAGAGTTAGTTATTAAATCGTATTGATATTGGTCAACCTTAGTTAAACCGCGAACAATATGGACATATAGGTGCGTATGCGGTATTGATATGATATTGCAATTGTGATTTCAACGGTATGATAAGCAACCTTCTGCCTTGCTCGACGCAATCTGCAATCAGGCGGCCCTTGTTCGGCCGGCAGGGAGGCAGGAAATCCCAGACCTACGCCCGGCCCCGCAGCAGCGAATGCCCAGGCCGCCAAAGACGATGACACGATTGCCGCGGCCGTCAGCAAGTGCCTCAACCGCATAGCTCGCTGAACCGAAAGCTCGTCACCTGAGCGGCCACTAGCTGAGCCTCGGCATCATCGGCGCCTTGCAGTTCGTCAGTGGCATGGAAGCCTGGGCTCGGGCGCTTTACAGGTCTTTATGATCCAGCTCTTGCCGGCCGACCCGCCGGTGTGCGCGGCGAGAGCGGCCGCGACGGTTCAACGCCGCTAACTTGCCCTCTGCCGTCCGGCGTGAAAGCATTATCCGAACGGACGCGCCATACGCCCGTGCCAAAGCACGAGGAACCCAGCATGATCGAGGAAATCCGCGACATCCCGACCCGCGCCGGTTCGATGGAAACCTTCATCGTCTATCCGGACCGGCATCCGCCGCACCCGGTCGTGTTTATGCTGATGGACGCCCCGGGCATCCGCGAGGAACTCTATGACATGGCCCGGCGGCTAGGCAGTGTCGGCTTTTACGTCGTGCTGCCGAATCTGTATTATAGAGCCGGCAAAGGAACGAAGTTCGGTCCCGAGGTGACCACCAAGGGAAGCGCCGAACAAGCCCGCATGCGGGCTGTTCGCACCAAGATGACCATCCCGCCGGTGATGGAGGATTTCGCCGACCTGTTGTCCTTCATCGAGACACAGCCCGCAGCGAAGAACGGCCAGATCGGCACCCATGGCTATTGCATGAGCGGCCCCTATGCCCTGGCCGCGGCAGCCCGTTTTCCCAATCGGGTGGCTGCCGCCGCCTCGTTCTACGGCACCTGGCTGGTGAGCGAGAATGCGGAAAGCCCGCATTTGACGCTGACCCAACCGCGCGGCGAACTCTACATCGCCTGCGCCGAACATGATGAACTGGCACCCTTGTCGATGGTCGCCGAGCTGAAGCGACTGTTCGAGCAATCCGGCAATCGCGGGGAACTGGAGATGTATCCAGAGGTTCACCACGGGTTCGCCTTTCCGCAACGCTGGTGCTACGACAAGCCCGCCGCCGAGCGTCACTGGGAACGTCTTATCGCTTTGTACCGTCGATGCCTGGGATGACCCGATGATGACCAACATTGAGCTCTGGAACCACTGCGAAAATCCTTATCCCTTTGTGCCCGCCGAGGTTCTCGATGCGGCTGAGGCCGTTCGCGCCAGTCTACCCAACAAACATTGCGACCCTGAAATCGCCGCGCGGCTTTATGATGAGGTGTTCGCGGAATACCAACTATGCGACGACATCGGCCTGAATATCGTCACCAATGAGCATCATTCCGGTATCAACAATCTATGGGCGGCCAGCCCGGTTATCACCGGCATCGTCGCGCGAATAACCAGGAAGGTGCGCATCCTCTCACTGGGAACCTTGATCACCGTCCGGCCCGACCCGGTGCGGGTTGCGACGGAATACGCAACGATAGACGTCATATCACGGGGCCGGCTGGACATTGGCTTCGTCAAGTCGGGTGCCACGGAGATGGTTTCAGGCGATGCCAACCCGATGCTGATCCGCGAGCGGGAATGGGAAGCTATCGACCTGATCGAGAAATCGCTGACGTCACACGAGGGACCGTTCAGCTGGGAAGGCAAGTTCTTCACCCACGCGCATGTCAATATCTGGCCGCGCGCTTATCAGCAGCCGCGCCCCGAGTTCTGGGCCGCCACCAGCGACATGCCGACCTGCGCGGAACTCGGCCGCCGCGGCTTCGTCAACACCCTGCTGGCCGGCGGCCACGAGCGCACCCGACAGGCGTTTGAGACCTATCGGCAGGCGCGTCGTGCCGCGAACCTGCCACCGCCAGCCGAGGATCGTTTCTCCTACATGGCGTTCTGCTACGTCGGCGATACCGATGAAGAGGCATTCCGGGTCGGCCAGAAAATTCCCTGGTTCCTGACCGTCAGTCTGAAAAGCGCGCCGCAGATGTCGAAGTTCATGCCGGGGCAATTGCCGCCGGAGATGACACCGGCGGCGTGGCGGGCCGGCGCTACCAAACTCCCGACCAGCCTGACCGTGGAGGCATTGATCGCCAAGGGGCAAATGTTCGCGGGCAACCCGGACACGGTGGTCAAGCAGATCAAGGCCTTCCGCGAGCGGGTGGGTGGTGTCGGGCGTATCATCATGATGACCCGGCAGGGTCTGGTCACCCATGCGGAGGCAATGAAGAGCTTCAACCTCGTTGCCAAGGAGGTGCTGCCGCGACTGCAAGGATTGCCGCCCGTTGAACAGCAGGTCGCCGCTGAATGATGCGGCATGAACTGGAGGTTCTGCGGGCCGGATCGGAGACCGCCGATCCACTGCTGCTTATCCATGGCGTGAACCCGATCAGTCCGAAGGCGGCATTCGTTCATCAACTCGCGCAATCATATTACGTGATCGCACCATCTCATCCCGGGTTCGGCGCGTCACCACGGCCGCCGGACTTTGATACGATGTACGACCTGGTGAACCTTTACCTCGAGGTGCTCGATAACCTGCCCGGGCAGGAAGTCACTGTCATCGGTTTCGGTTTTGGCGGCTGGATCGCGGCGGAGCTTGCCGTTGCCGGCCATCCCAGGCTGCATCGCCTGATCCTGGTAGATGCGGTCGGGATCAAGATCGGGGGTCGCGAGCAGCGCGATATCGTCCACATGTTCAATACCAGTCCGACGGAGCTGAACCAGCGCAGTTGGCACGATCCGGCGAAGCGCCCGGTCGGCGTTTACGGCCTCGGCTGGCAGGCGACGATCAGCGACGATATGTCTGATACCGAAATGGTAACCCTGGCGCGCAACTGGGACGCGCTGTGCCTGTTCGCCTGGCGGCCGCACATGTTCAACCCGCAGCTCAAGAATTGGCTGTATCGCATCAGCGCGCCAACGCTGCTGCTGTGGGGCGAGAACGACCGCATCGTCTCGTCCGACTATGGCCGTCATTATGCCCGCCTGATCCCGGGCGCGCTGTTCGAAACCATTCCAGACGCAGCCCACCATCCGGAACTGGAACAACCCGCCGCCTTTGTTGCCCGCGTGGAAGCCTTCCTGTCATGATCTTCATCATTCGCATCGCCGACGATCGCGTTCCCCCGTTCGACGTCAAGATGGCGCGCCAGACCCCCGCACTCATCGCCGACCGATCCGGGCAGAGCGATTTCTTCTGCCTCGGCGATCCGGATGCCGCGAGACAAATGGGTTGGGCTGTCGTTTCGGTGCACGATGGCTGGTACGCCGACGACAACCAAGGCGGCATGGCGATCTGGGGGCAAGGGATGTTTTGGGAGGTGCGGGATACGCCGTTCACCATCAAGCAAGCCTGCGGCCCGCAATTACCGGATCCAAAGCAGGACAACGGTTCAGACAGCGCGTTCGATGTTCGGCAGGCGATCTTCCGCGGATAGTCAGCCGGCACGTCTGTCCCGTCGTCATCGGCTTGGCGCCTTGTCAGGCAGCTTTATCGGCGTGGTAACGCACTTATTGCTGCCCTTAGCTAACCTTGATCAGCCCCGACGCCGTCATCCGCTGCAGCGAAACCCGCATGCTGTCTCCGACCGCCAGTGCCGCCGCCAGCGCCCGCCGGCCTACCGCGGCATCGACCGCGACCGGTGCGCCATCCAGCACCGAAGCCACGAACGCCGCGTGTTCGGCCGCCAGCGAGTCCTGGTCGTCCCACGATACATCTTCGATCGCGAACCCAGCCACTCCCGGCACAGGCTGCTTGCCGGACGGTGAACCGCCGCCGTCGCCGGAAGCGCGCGTTATCACCGTCAGCTTCCGCGCGGCGAAGTCCGCCGCCATGTAGAAGTTCTGCGCGAATATCCGCATCCGTCGTTCCGTCCGCGGCGAGATCCGACTCGCCGTGATCGTCGCCACCGCGCCGTTGCGAAACCGCAAGCGGGCGCTGGCGATGTCCTCATGAGCGCTGGCGACAGGAGCGCCGACCGCATCGACGTCCTCGATCTCGCTGTCGATCAGCGCCAGCACCAGGTCCAGATCGTGGATCATGAGATCCAGGATCACCGATACATCCGTGCCGCGCGGCTTGAACGGCGCGATCCGGGTGGCCTCGATGTACAAAGGCGCGCTGATCTTGTCCGCCATCGCCTGATAGGCGCCGGAGAACCGCTCCAGGTGGCCGACCTGAAGGACCAGTCCCCGCTCCGTCGCCAAGGCGCCGAGTTCGTCAGCCTGACCAAGGGTCGCGGCGATCGGCTTCTCCACCAGGACATGCTTTCCGGCCCGCAGCGCCTTGGCGGTCAGGTCGTGATGCATTTCGGCGGGGGCGGCGACGATCACCGCATCCGAGGTGTCCAGTATAGCCTCGAAGGCCATCTCCTTGGCGCCGGCCTCCCAGCCGACCGTCTTCGCCCGCTCCAGGTTCGGGTCGTAGACGCCGGTCAGAATGCCGCGGGGTGAGGCGGCGACCTTCAGCGCGTGGTAGCGACCGAAGTGGCCGGCGCCAGCGATACCGATCCGAAGCGACCTGTCCGACATGATAATCCTCGGCTTGCGGCATGACTGCCGTCCATGATCCGGCCGCTCACACATCCGCCGCGCCATGGTCATGTCAAGAGGCACATGCGGCAAGGCGGCCGCCGCGATGCCGGTAATTTTCTGGAAATCACCGTCACCTTGTGCTCAATCAGCCTTGGCTTCCGCTGATTAAGGACCTTGGCACGTGCGAATTACCATGATTGGCGGCGGCTATGTCGGCCTGGTATCCGGTGCCTGTTTCGCCGAATTTGGCACCGAGGTTACCGTCGTTGAGACCGACGCACAGAAGCTTGAGGCGTTGCGGAACGGCCAGATGCCGATCTATGAGCCGGGTCTGGAGCAACTGGTGCGTGGAAACGTCGCCGCCGGGCGGTTGGCCTTCACCGCGGACCTGGCCGCGGCGGTTGACGGCACCGAAGCGGTGTTCATCGCCGTGGGCACGCCCACCCGACGCGGCGATGGCCATGCCGACCTGACATACGTGTACGCGGCCGCCGAACAGGTGGCCCAGGCGCTGACCGGCTACGCGGTGATCGTTACGAAATCCACCGTCCCGGTCGGCACCGGCCGCCGCATCCAGGAGATCGTGGGCTCCACCCGCCCCGGACTGGAGTTCGACGTCGCCTCCAATCCCGAGTTCCTGCGTGAAGGCAATGCCATTGGCGATTTCATGCGTCCGGACCGCGTGGTTATCGGTGCGGTATCAGACCGAGCCAGGGAGGTGATGCGTCGCCTGTACCGGCCGCTTTATCTGATCGAGGCGCCGATCGTCTTTACCGCGATCGAAACCGCCGAACTGACCAAATATGCCGCCAACGCCTTCCTGGCGATGAAGGTGACCTTCATCAACGAAATGGCTGACCTGTGCGAGAAAGTCGGTGCCGACGTGCACGATGTCGCACGTGGCATCGGCCTGGACGGCCGTATCGGCCGCAAATTCCTGCATCCCGGCCCAGGCTACGGCGGCTCGTGCTTCCCCAAGGACACGCTCGCCCTGGTGCGGACCGCGCAGGACTACGGGGCCCCGTCTCGCCTGGTAGAGGCGACCGTCGCGGTCAATGAAGCCCGAAAGTCCAGCATGGCGAGGCGCGTCATCTCATCCTGCGGCGGCTCCGTCCGCGGCAAAGTCATCGCCGTGCTCGGTCTCACCTTCAAGCCGGAGACCGACGACATGCGTGATTCGCCGGCATTGTCGATCGTCTCACGCCTCGCCGGCGACGGCGGCATCATCCGCGCGTTTGACCCCGAGGGCATGCAGCAGGCCCGCCCGCTGCTGCCGAAATCAGTCCACTACTGCGCCGATGCACTGGATGCGGCGGCCGGCGCTGACGCGCTGGTATTGATCACGGAATGGAACGAGTTTCGGGCGCTTGATCCCATCCGGCTACGCGACGCCATGCGCGGCCGGGTGATGGTCGACCTGCGCAACGTCTATGATCCGCTCGCGATGCGCGAGGCCGGGTTCGAATACCACGGCATTGGCCGACCGTCCGTCTGATGGGCGATCCCACGCGGGAGTCCGCCTTTGACCTGCTGACCGCGGTGCTGGAGCGACACCGCCCGTTCGAGGAGGCGCTGGACGCGCTGCCGGCGCAGGAGCCCAGGGATCGGGCCGCGGCGCACCGGCTTGCCGCCGCCGTGCTGCGCCGAATGGGGACGCTGGACGCGATACTGGAACCATTTCTGCGCAAGGAACCGCCTGAACCGGTGCGCAACATCCTGCGAATCGGCGCCGCCGGCCTGCTGCTGCTGCAGACGCCAGGCCACGCCGCGGTCACCACGGCCGTAAGTCTGGCGAAACGCCGCGGTCTGACCCCGTTCGCCGGCCTGATCAATGCCGTTCTGCGAAAGGTCGCCACCGATGGATCGTCGGGTCTGGACGACCTTGACGGCCCGCGCCTGGATACGCCAGCGTGGCTATGGACCGCCTGGGGCCAATCGGCCCGCGCCATCGCCACCGCGCACCAGAGCGAAGCGCCGCTGGATGTCACGCTCAGATCCGGCGCTGTCGTGCCGCAAGGCGGCGAGGTCCTGCCGACCGGATCGGTGCGCTTCCCGGCCGGCACGCGCGTCACCGACATCCCCAGCTTCGCGGCCGGCGATCTTTGGGTGCAGGACGCCGCCGCGGCGCTGCCAGCGCGGTTGCTGGCGGTGCGGCCAGGCGAGCGAGTAGCCGATCTCTGCGCCGCGCCTGGTGGCAAGACCGGTCAACTGGCCGCCGCGGGCGCAGCGGTCACCGCGATCGAACGTGATCCTGTCCGCATGGAGCGGCTGATCGCCAACCTCGGATGCTGGAACCTCCATGCCAACGTGATAAATGCCGATGCCACGACATGGCAGCCGCCCGCATTGTTCGACGCCATCCTGCTGGACGCTCCTTGCACGGCTACCGGCACCATTCGCCGACATCCGGATGTCGCCCGGGCAAAGCGGCCGCGCGATGTGCAGACCGTCGTCCAGGCACAGGACGCGTTGCTGGCCGCGGCCGCGACCATGCTGCGCAAGGGCGGCCGCCTGATCTACGCGGTCTGCTCGCTGCAACCGGAGGAAGGTGCGCCGCGGATCGCCGCCATCGCCGCGAAAACCGGGCTGCGCCACGATCCCTTTCTGCCGCACGAACTGGCCGGGCTGCCCGAGGCCCTGACCAAGGGCGGCTTCCTGCGAACCCATCCTGGCCTCTGGCCGGACCGCGGCGGGATGGACGGTTTCTTCGCGGCTCGGCTGATCATGGTCTGATGTTGCCTTGTGTGACATCGGTCACGTTGTCTAGAAACAGCCCATGGCCGCTTCCCCATCCCGGCATGTCACCATTGCCCCAAGCCTGCTCGCGGCTGACTTCGGCCGGTTGAGGGAGGAAGTCGCCGCGATCGAAGCGGGCGGCGCCGACTGGCTGCATCTTGACATCATGGACGGCCACTTCGTCCCGAATATCAGCTTCGGTCCGACGGTCCTGGCGGCGTTGCGCAAGCACACGCAGCTGCCGTTCGACGTTCATCTGATGATCGCTCCGGTCGATCCTTTGCTGGATGCCTTTATCGACGCCGGCGCCGACCATATCAGCCTGCACCCGGAAGCCGGTCCGCATCTGCATCGCTCGCTGCAGCACATCCGGAACGCCGGCAGGAAGGCAGGCGTCGTGCTGAACCCGGCGACCGCGCCCGAAGCCATCACATGGGCGATCGAGTTGGTCGACATCATTCTTGTAATGTCGGTAAACCCTGGGTTCGGCGGTCAATCCTTTCTGTCATCCCAGCTGGCGAAAATCGCCCAGCTGCGCCGTTGGATCGCGGCGGCCGACCACCCGATCGCCCTGGCGGTCGATGGCGGTATCACCCCGGCCACCGCATCCCGGGCAATCGCCGCGGGAGCAGACACCTTGATCGCCGGAACCTCGGTGTTCCACGCCGCGGACTATGCCCAGGCTATCGCAGCACTGCGGGGCGACGCATGACGGCACCGAACCCCAGCCGTTGGCTTCGCGGCGCGCGCAGGGCGATGGCGCGTCTGCCCAGTATCAGAATGGGGCGGGTGCCCGACGCCCCGGCGTTGTCCGTCCGCGACCCATGGCCCGGCGATCCGAACCGCGGCGCCCTGCTGATCAAGGGCGAGCTGCAAATCGGCGGTGCGCTGCAGCCGCTACGCCAGGGCGGCTGGCAGCAGATCGGCGGCCCGGCGGCTATGCGGGCCGGCGCGCACGGGTTTTCCTGGCTTCGCGACCTGCGTGCGCTTGGCACCGACGCAGCGCGGTTGCGCGCGCGGGCTCTGGTTTCGGAATGGATCGCCAGCTCGCCAACGGACGCCATCGCTCACCGACCCGACGTCGTCGGCGCGCGGATCACCGCCTGGCTCGGCCATTATGATTTTTTCGCCTCGACCGCCGATGACGCGTTCCGCCAGCGACTCATGAGCCGCCTGGTGTCGGACGCGCGCGGCCTGTCCGCCGCCCTGCCGGCCGAGGAGCTGGACGCCCGTGCACTGACCGCGATGAAAGGCCTGGTCGCCGCCGCCGTCGCGCTGCGGGAACACGCCGGCTTCCTGACCCGCGCCCTGCGCTTCCTGCCGCAGGAGATCAGCCGCCAGATCCTGCCGGACGGCTGTCACGCCGAGCGCAGTCCGGCGGCGCAGATGTCGGCCCTGCAGGATCTGACGGAGATCCGCGCGCTGCTGCAAACCTCGCAGACCCAGCCACCGCCGGTTCTGGCCCATGCGATCGAACGCATGGCGCCGGCGCTGCGAATGATGCGCCATGGCGACGGCGCGCTGTGCCTGTTCAATGGCAGCAAGGAAGAGTCCAGCACGCTTGTCGACCTGGTACTGACCCAGGCAGGACGCGGCGGCCGTGGCCCCTCGGCGCTGAGTGAGGGCGGCTTTCATCGCATGCAGGCCGGCCGCAGCGTGATGATTGTCGACTGCGGCGCGCCGGCACCACCCGGGCTTGATCGGCTGGCTCATGCCGGCACCCTGTCGATGGAGATGTCGGTCGGGCGCGACCGTCTGATCGTCAACTGCGGTGCTTTCGTCGCCGGCTCACCCGACTGGCACGACGCCGCACGCGCCACCGCGGCGCACTCCACGCTGGTGATCGGCGACCTGAACAGCAGCGAGTTGAAGCCCGAGGGCTTAGGTCGCCGCCCGGTGACGGTCGAGGTCAATCGCCAGGAGGCCGCCGGGGCGCATTGGCTGGACGTATCGCACGACGGCTGGAAGAAAACGTTCAACGCGGTACATCGGCGCCGCCTCTACATGGCGGAAAGCGGCGAGGATGTGCGGGGGGAGGACCTTATCGAGGCTCCCGAACCGCAGCCATTCACCCTGCGCTTCCATCTTCACCCGGACGTGCAGGCGAACGTGCAACAGGATGGTGCCGCGGTCCTGTTGCGCCTGAAATCCGGCACGTTCTGGCGGCTGCGTGCGGACGGTGTGCAGTTGAAGCTGGAGGAGACGATCTACCTGGGCGGTGCCGAACCGAAACGCGGCGAACAGATCGTGCTGACCGGCTTCGCCGATGGGCCTCAGCACATCAAATGGGCGCTCAGCAAGGTCGAACGCGCCGGGTGATAGATGATCCTGGTGTCCGCCCGGTGCTGTCACCGCCGCAGCCTGTTTCGCTGAAGTCACGGCCCCTGCCATGCCGAACAGACGAAGTCCGCGGCCGATGAAAGTCGTCGAGATCACCAACGTCGATTTTTCCCTCCGGCATTTCCTGCTGCCATTGATGCGGGGGATCCGCGCTCGCGGCCACGAGGTTGTCGGCGCCTGTGCTGACGGACATCTTCTCGCCGACGTCCGGGCCGAGGGCTTTCGTGTCATCCCGATCGCTTTTGTCCGGCGTCTGTCACCACTGGCGCACCTTCGTGCGTTCCGATCCCTGGTCGCCGTCCTGCGCGCCGAGAAGCCCGACCTGGTCCATGCCCACATGCCGATCAGCGGCTTTCTCGCGCGCCTCGCAGCCCACATCGCTGGCGTTCCCAGGGTCGCCTATACCTGCCACGGCTTTCTGTTCAATCACGCATCGTCTTCATGGTTTCGGCGTGGCTTGTCCTTCGCCATGGAATGGTTCGCCGCCAAGGTCACCGATGTTTTCCTGACCGTCTCGGAGGCCGAGGCCGAAGACGCCGTGCGCCTGCACATCGCTCATCACGCCACCGCTATCCGCAATGGTCGCGACCCGGCGGTCTTCCACCCTGATCCGGTCATGCGCGAAAGGATCAGGCTGGAACTTGGTACGCCGCGGGATCAGGTGGCGATCATCGCGGTATCGCGTCTGGTCTGGCACAAGGGCTACCCGGAGCTTGCGGCCGCGATGCGTCTGCTGCCGGAGGCTGAACTCTGGGTGGTGGGCGAAAGGCTGGACAGCGACCGCGGCGCCGACATGGCTGCCCTGTTGGGCGCCGCCGGCCTCGGCTGCCGCCTGCGCATGCTGGGTTACCGCACCGACGTCCCCGCACTGCTGGCCGCGGCTGACATCTTCACCCTGCCCAGCCGGTTCGAGGGCCTGCCGATGTCGGTCATCGAGGCGATGCTGACCGGCCTGCCGGTTGTCGCCACGACAATACGGGGTCCGGCGGAGCAGGTGGTCGATGGTGTAACCGGTTTGTCGGTCCCGGCTGGCGATCCCGAGGCGCTGGGATCGGCGCTCGCCAGACTGGCGCGTGATCCCGATCTGCGGGCCCGAATGGGGCTGGCCGGGCGGCAGCGCGCGCTTGATCGTTACGATGAAGCGAAGGTTTTGTCACGCACGCTGGACCTGCTGGGACTCTAGCTTTATCCCGCCGCGTGCAGCACAGTGGGCTCCTTCCATGACCGACATCGTTCCCATCCGCCGGGCGTTGATCTCCGTCTCTGACAAGACCGGGCTGGTGCCGTTCGCCCAGGCGCTGGCGGCACACGATGTCGAGATCCTGTCCACCGGCGGATCAGCGAGCGTGCTGCGAGAGGCCGGCGTGCCGGTCAAGGAGGTGTCCCAGCACACCGGTTTCCCCGAGATCATGGATGGCCGGGTAAAGACCCTGGTGCCACAGATCCACGGCGGCATCCTGGCGCGCCGGGATCGGCCTGAGCACGTACGGCAGATGCATGAGCACGGGATCACCCCGATCGATCTGGTCGCGGTCAACCTGTATCCGTTCGAGGCGACAATCGCGCGCGACGCGCCGTATGAGGTTTGCGTGGAGACGATCGATATCGGCGGTCCGGCCCTGATCCGCGCGGCGGCGAAGAACCATGACTTCGTCACCGTGCTGACCGATCCAGATCAATATGCCGATGTCATGGCACAGTTGGCGGCATCCGGCGGAACCTCGCTGGCGGTTCGGCGGCGGTTGGCGGCACAGGCCTTCGCCCGCACGGCGGCCTATGACTCGTCGATCGGCACGTGGTTCGCCATGCAGCAGGGCGAGGTATTTCCGAACCGGTTGACGGTCTCGGGCCGTCTGCGCCAGACCCTCCGATACGGCGAGAATCCGCACCAGACGGCAGCGTTCTATGTCTCCGGCACGCGTCCAGGTGTGGCGACCGCGGTTCAGGTGCAGGGCAAGGCGCTGTCCTATAACAACCTTAACGACACCGACGCGGCTTTCGAATGTGTCGCCGAATTCGATATTCCGACCGTTGCGATCATCAAGCACGCCAACCCGTGTGGTGTCGCCAGCGCCGCTTGCCTGGCCGAGGCCTGGGACGCCGCGTTCCGCTGTGACCGGGTATCACCCTATGGCGGCATCGTCGCGGTGAACCGAAGCCTGGATGGTGCGTCGGCGGAAAAGATCGCCGCCATCTTCACCGAAGTCATTATCGCGCCGGACGCAGACGAGACCGCGAAAGCGGTTCTGGCTCGCAAGAAGAACCTTCGTCTGGTGCTGACCGGCGGGATGCCCGACCCGGCCGCCAACGGGCTGACGTTTCGCAGCCTGGCGGGCGGGTTCCTGGCGCAAACCAGAGACGCCGGACGGATCGGCGCCGCGGATGTGAAAGTCGTCTCGCGACGTCCGCCGACCGATGCGGAGTTGGCGGATCTGCTGTTCGCCTTTCGGGTCTGCAAGCATGTCAAATCGAACGCGATCGTCTATGCCAGGAACGCCGCCACCGTTGGGATCGGGGGCGGCCAACCGAACCGCGTGGATTCGGCTCGCATCGCCGCCTGGAAGAGCGAAGAGGCCGCCAAGGCGGCTGGTCTGCCGGGTCGACTGACCCAGGGCAGCGTCGTCGCTTCCGATGCGTTCTTCCCGTTCGCCGACGGGGTGGAGGCTTCGATCGAGGCCGGAGCGACGGCGGTGATCCAGCCGGGGGGCTCGATCCGGGATGCCGAGGTCATCGCGGCGGCGGACGCGGCGGGCGTGGCCATGGTGTTTACCGGGATGCGACATTTTCGGCACTAGAGCATGATCACGCTGAGCGGAACGTTCAAAGCGTGTCGATCATCCGATCAAACAAGGGGATAGAGCATTTTCGGTCTGCACAGTCAGGCTGAAAATGCTCTAGTCTCCCGATTCTCAATTGCTGACCAAGAACTCACGCGGCCGCGGCTTCGGTAAGCGCGCCGCGTGCGCGTTTGATTTTGGCGAGGATTTCGGCGCCCGCGGCTCTCCACACGTATGGCTTTGGATTGACGTTGCGCACGGCAAGGTAGGCGTTGATGTCCCGGACCAGTTCATTGACCGACCTGAAGCTGCCGGCACGGATCACATCGCCGGTCAGGTCGGCGAAGAAGCGCTCGACCAGGTTAAGCCACGAGGACGAGGTCGGCGTGAAGTGCATGTGAAAGCGCGGATGCTTCGCCAGCCACGCGCGCACCTTCGGGTGTTTATGAGTGGCGTAGTTATCCGCGATCAGGTGCAGGTCGAGCTCGCTTGGCGTCTCGCGGTCGATCTGCTTGAGAAACCGGAGCCATTCAACATGGGTGTGGGTCGCCTCGGTGCGGGTGATCAGCTTGCCGGTCAGCTGGCTGAGAGCTGCGAACAGGGTGACGGTGCCGTGCCTGACGTAGTCGTGCGTCATCGTGGGCGGCCGCTTGGGTGCCAGCGGGAGGCCCAGCTGCGTACGCTCCAGCGCCTGACATTGGCTTTTCTCGTCGCAGCACAGCACCAGCGCCTTCGCCGGTGGATTGAGATACAGCCCGATCACGTCCCAGAACTTCTCCTCGAATCTGGGGTCGTTCGACAGCTTGAAGGTTTTCAGACAATGCGGCTTGAGGTCGTTCCTCGACCAGAGGCGTTGGACCGAACTCGCCGAAACGCCAGCGTAACGGCTCATCGACCGGATGCTCCAACGGCGTCTGTCCTTGGGCGGACGGGTCGCTTCGGTCAGCACGCGTGCGACTTTCGCCTCCGGGATCGAAGCTTTGCGGCCACGACCCGGCCGATCATCCAGCCCATCAAGACCGGATATCTCGAACCGCCTCGACCACATCGAGACGCGCTTGGGCGTCGTTTTCAGCTGCTCGGCGACAGCTTCAACCCCGACACCGTCGAGCCGAAGCAGGATGATCTCGGCACGCTCGCGCTCCCGCACGTCGACCGTTGACGACCGCGACCGGCGTCGAAGCTCTTTGACGGCGCCAGGGTCAGCATGCAGTCGCTTGATCGGTCGTCCCATCAACGCAGTTCTCCTGAAACTCTGACGATCAGGAGATTCTAGTTGGTATTTGCGGGGCAGCATACTAGCTAGACGGGTCAGGGGCGGTTCCGAAACCCCGCCTGATCCTGATCGGCCAATGCACCCGTGGACTTACTTTCTCATTGCATCTCACCGCCATCGACCGGATGCGGCGTTCCGCGCTAACACGCCCTGATGAAGCCGTCCAACCTCTATACCCGCCTGCGCGAGACCGTCCTGGCAGCCTTGGTCGACATCGTCCCCGACCTGCCGCCGGAGGTGGCCGATCGCGTTGAGGTTTCCCCGACCCGAGACCAGGCACATGGCGACATGGCCACCAACGCCGCCATGGTCGCGGCCAAGGCCGCCCGGCAACCGCCCGCCAGGATCGCCGCCGCGCTGGTCCAGCACCTGAGCGCCGGCCCCGACATCGACATCGCCGAGGCCGCCGGCCCCGGATTCGTCAACCTCCGCCTGCGCCCCGCGACCTTCCGCGCCTTGCTTCCCATCATCCTGGCATCGGGAGAAAGCTACGGCGACGCCATCATTGGCACCGGCACGAAGATCAACGTCGAGTATGTCTCGGCGAACCCCACCGGCCCTATGCATATCGGCCATTGCCGAGGTGCCGTCGTCGGCGACGCGCTCGCCAATCTGCTCGGTAAGGCGGGCTTCGAGGTGACCAAGGAGTATTACGTCAACGATGCCGGCGCCCAGGTCACCGCCCTCGCCTGGGCGGCCTACTGGCGTTACCTCCAGGCAATCGGTTCGCCGATCACCGAGGCGGAATTCGCCGCCGAAGTTCCGGGCGGCCTGCAATATCGTGGCGAATACCTCATCAGCGTCGGCCAGGCTCTCGCCGCACGCTTTCAGGCAACGCTGGCCACGGCCGAACTGGGGATCGGATCTCCCGAACTTTGGCTGAACACCGTCAAGGACCTCACCATCGATGCGATGATGACCGAGATCCGGGAAGATCTGCGCCTGCTTGGGGTCCAGCAAGACATCTACAGCTCCGAGCGCGGCCTGGTGGCCTCCGGCGCGGCCGACGCGGTGATCGCGAAACTTCACGCCAACGGGCTGATCTACCAGGGCGTGCTTGAAGCCCCCAAGGGCAAAGTCCCGGAAGATTGGGAACCCCGCCCGCAAACCCTGTTCCGGACATCGGATTTTGGCGACGACGTCGACCGGCCGCTGCGCAAGTCGGATGGCAGCAACACCTACTTCGCCAACGACATCGCCTATCACGCGGACAAGATCGGCCGCGGCTACGACATCCTGATCGATGTTCTTGGCGCCGATCATGGCGGCTACGTCCCGCGCATGCGCGCCGCCGTCCGTGCCGTTTCCAACGACGCCGTCAGGTTCGAGGCCGTGCTCTGCCAGATCGTCCACATCGTGCGCGGCGGCCAGCCGGTGCGCATGTCCAAGCGGGCCGGCACGTATGTCACCCTGCGCGACCTGTTGGAGGAGGTCGGCAAGGATGCCGTTCGATTCACCATGTTGACCCGCAAGGCCGACGCCCAGATGGAGTTCGACCTCGATCAGGTGCTGGCGACGACGCGGGAAAATCCGGTCTTCTACGTCCAGTACGCGCATGCGCGCTGCCGGTCCGTGCTGCGCGCCGCCGCGGATATGTTCCCCGATCGGATCATAACCCAGGCCAGCCTGGCGCAGGTTCCAACCGATCGCCTGACAGGCGATGCCGAGCTGACGCTGATCAGACGTCTGGCGCTCTGGCCACGCACCGTGGAAGCAGCCGCTTTTGCAAGGGAACCACATAGAATCGCATTTTTTCTCTATGACTTGGCGGCCGACTTTCATATGCTGTGGAACCGAGGCAAGGATGATGCGGCGCTCCGCTTTCTGCAGTTGGACCTGCCGACCGAAACGTTTGCCCGCCTCGCATTGGTGGCGGCAACGGCCGTGGTCATTCGATCCGGTCTCGCAGTGATGGGCGTCACGCCTGTCGAGGAAATGCGCTGATCCCTGGCGCCAGTCAGGGACCAGCCAGCGTGAGAGGGCGAGGCTGTGTCCGACGATCTGAGCATCCCGAATGCCGGCTACCAGGGCAACCGAACCGGCCGCTATGGCACCGGCCACGGCCGCGGCCGTCCAGGCATGGATCCGGATACCCGCCGCCTGATGATGTTCGCCTGTTGCCTCGGTATCGTGCTTCTGGCGCTGGTCGGCGCCTCGGCACTCATCGGGCATCACAGCAACACAGTTCCGGTTATCCTCGCTGACAGTCATCCCATCCGCGTCAGGCCGGAGAATCCCGGCGGCATGAAGATCGATGGCGCCGAGAACGATATCTTCTCGGGCGGCTCGGACACCGCCAACGCCAGGCTCGCCCCGCCCGCCGAGAAGCCCGACACCAAGGCGCTGCGCACCGCCGAGGCTCCACCCCTACCGATCATCACGCCAAACGTTCCGGCCGAAGCACCGCCGGCGCCCCTGACCGTGACCAGATCGCCTGTTGTCGCCAGCGCCCCCGTGGTCAAGCCTGGTCCGGTCGCGGTCGCCAAACCGCCGGTTGCCACGACCGAAGCTCAACCGCCCAAGGCGGCGGATGCCTTGATGGTGCAGCTCGCGGCACTTGATTCGGAAGCGGCGGCTCACACCGAGTGGCAGCAACTGATGAAGCGCCTGCCGGCTTTGCTTGACGGACGGCAACCCAGTTTCTCTCGAACCGAACGGGATGGACACTCATTCTGGCGGCTGCGGACATCTGGCTTCACGGATGGCGCGCAGGCGCGCGGCTTCTGCGCCCAGGTTCGTGCAAAGGGGAGCAGCTGCTCGGTTGCCGACTTTTAGCAACGACGCGCGCGCAGCCCAAGTCGTACAAGACCGCGATGGCGTGGGCTGTGACTGCCCGGCACGGCAACCCGGCGGCCCAAACACTCACCGGCATCAGCCGTCCAGAGGCTGGCCCGGTCCGGCTCGTGATACCGACTGAAAGCCGAGGGCGGTGACCGGCGGAAGCCCTCGGGCCGCTATCGTCGGCATCGCGGCCCCGGTCCTGCGGGCTGAAGAAGCAGCGCTGTTCCGAGCTTTCCCGCCTGTCGGCATCATCCTGTTTTCGCGCAACATCTGTGATCCGGTGCAACTTGAGGCACTGATCGCCTCGCTGCGGCGCGTGTGCGGGGCCGCCCCGGTCATCATGGTCGACCAGGAAGGCGGGCGCGTTGCCCGCCTGAAGCCACCGCATTGGCGCACCCATCCCCCGGCCGCCGTGCTTGGCCACCTGTTTGAGAGAAACCCAGCCGCGGGTCTGCGATCGGCATGGCTGACCGGGGCACTGATCGGCTGCGAATGTCGGTCCGCCGGCTTCACCGTGGCGGCGACGCCGGTGCTGGATATCGCTGTCGCCGGCGCCCACGACGTCATCGGCGATCGTGCCTTCGCTGCGCATCCGGTCGCCGTTGCGCGTCTTGGACGGTCGGTCGCGAACGGCCTGATGGCCGCCGGCGTCCTGCCGGTCGGCAAGCATCTTCCGGGCCATGGCCGAGCGCTTAATGACAGCCATCTTGCGCTGCCGAGGGTGAGCCAGGCCGATCTGTCGGCTGATATTCGGCCTTTCGTGCTAAATGCGGACCTGCCCTGGATGATGACGGCCCATATCGTTTATACGGCCATCGATCCCTATCTACCGGCAACGCTGTCCGCCAAGGTGATCGAGACCGTCATCCGCGGACAAATCGGCTTCAAAGGGGTTCTGGTGACCGACGACCTGGCGATGAAGGCACTCTCCGGCGCTCCCGCGGACCTGGCGGTCGCGGCCTTGGCCGCCGGCTGTGACATCGCGCTCTACTGCAGCGGCGACTTCGGGCCGACCGAGGCTCTGTTGCGGGCGTGCCCGCCGGTCACGGCCGACACAGCACAACGCCTGTGTTTCGGGCAGACGGCGGCAATCAGCCGCCGCATGACGTTGGACCCGGCGCTGCTGGCAGCCGAACGGGAACGGCTGCTGGCGTGAATCACCTGCTGTTCGACCTCGCACTCGCGGTCATTCCGGTGGTTCTGGCGATCACCTTGCACGAGGCTGCTCACGGCTACGCCGCCCTCGCGCTGGGCGACACGACAGCCAAGGATGCGGGCCGGTTGTCGCTCAATCCGATCCGGCATATCGACAAGGTCGGCACGATAATCCTGCCGGGCTTTCTGCTGATCAGTCAGTTGCTTGTCCCACCGCACAAGATCTTTTTCATGTTCGGCTGGGCCAAGCCGGTGCCGGTCGGAGCCTGGAAATTCCGCGATCCGCGGCGCGGCATGGCCCTGGTCGCGACCGCCGGCCCGCTGATGAACTTCTTTCTGGCCTGGCTGGGCGCCCTGGTCGTGCCGATGGCTGATTTTCCGACCGCCACGCAGGCTGTGCTTCAGCAATTCCTGCTCTATTTCATGCTCGCCAACATCGTGCTGGGCCTGTTCAACCTGTTGCCGATCCCGCCGCTGGATGGCGGGCGTATCGCGGTTGGGCTGCTGCCGCTGCGCCTGGCACGGGCTTGGGCAAGGGTGGAGAAAGCCGGCATCCTGGTCGTTTTGCTGGTCGTGTTCATCCTGCCGCGGCTGTTGGATGTCGACCCGGTGGGGCAAGCGCTCAACCGGGTGCTGCCATGGGCGTTTCAGACCCTGTTCTGGTTGGCCGGCCGCCACGTCGGTGGGATGAATGGCAGCATCATCTGATAGCGCATCCGCCGGACAACCGGCGGACAACCTTGTCCTGCGACTGGACGGCTTTGAGGGGCCGATGGACCTGCTGCTCGACCTCGCCCGGGCGCAGAAGGTCGACCTCGCGAAAATATCGATCCTGTCGCTGGTCGACCAGTACCTGGCGGTCATCGAGGGAGCCAGGCAGATCCGGCTGGAGCTTGCAGCGGATTGGCTGGTGATGGCGGCGTGGTTGACCTGGCTGAAATCTCGGCTGCTGATACCTGTCGCGGATGACGATGCCCTGGAAGACGTCACTCTGGCAGCCGAGGCTTTGGCCGAACGCCTGCGGGAGATGAGTGTCGTGCGCGGCCTGGCGGCCTGGCTGGCCGCGCGCCCCGTGCTGGGCCAGGAGGTGTTCGGTCGCGGGGCGCCCGAAAACCACCTCGACTACGACCGCTCCCGCATCGTGATCGAGGCCGGGCCGTTCGTGCGCGGGTATCTGATGGCGGTTCAGCGCGGCACCAAATCCTCGCCCTATACCCCAAGGGCGCTGACCTTGTGGACGGTGCAAGACGCGCTGGACCGCCTGGCCGATCTGGTCGGCAAGTTGCCCAATTGGACCATCCTGGAGCAGTTCCTCCCTGATCACCTGGACAACGCCATCGAACGTCGGGCCGCGTTGTCGAGCACGCTGCTGGCCAGCCTGGAAATGGCCCGCGGCGGTTTCGTCCGCCTGCGACAGGAGACAGCGTTCGGACCTATTCTGGTGCGCCGGGGCGATTTTGTTGTAGACTCGAACCCATGACCGACCAAGCCGAACCGCCGGCGATCGTGGAGGCAGCGCCGCTGCCGATCGTGGATGCAGCGCCGCTGCGGGAACCCGATGAGGACTCCCTTCGTCTGGCCGAGGCGCTGGTGTTCGCCAGCGCGGAACCGGTCACGCCGCGCGGTTTGGCGCGGGTTCTGGCTGACGATATTGACGCCGATGCGGTGTTGTCGGCGCTGCGCGCCCGCTATGCCGGCCGTGGTGTCGAACTGGTGGATGCCGGCCACGGAGTGATGTTTCGTTCCGCACCCGATCTGGCACTGCGGTTGCGAAAGGTGATCGAGTCCCCCCGGCGGCTGCCCCGGGTCGCCATGGAGACCCTGGCGATCGTCGCCTACCACCAGCCGGTGACAAGATCCGAGATCGAGCATATCCGCGGCACCGCGTTATCGCAGCAGACGCTTGATGCGCTGCTGGAACTCGATCTGATCGCACCCAAGGGTCGGCGGGAGACGCCGGGCCGACCGACGCTGTGGGCCACGACCGAGGCGTTCATGGCCCATTTCGGCTTGAAGGACCTGCGCGAACTGCCCCGGCGGGAAGATTTGTTGCTGGAGATGGCAATGCCGAAAAGCGTGCCGGAGGCGATCCCGGCCGATTTGCGGCCGCTGCCTGCGACGGCGGCGGATGATCCCAGGCCGGCGTAGCGGGCGGCTGCTCCCAAGCGGCTTGAAGCTGCGACGAGGGCCGCCCGCGGATCGCCTGAGCGCCACGTGCCGCCAGCGCCGCTGCCAGGCGATGGGATGCTCCGGCATATCCTGGTCATAAGGCCACTCACCGGAAGCGCGACGATCCACCTGTGCCTACAGCCTGTCCGACATACGTCGGGAAATATGTCATCAGAAACTTGATGACAGGACAACTGTATATACTGATCAGCCCGACGGAGCCGCATGGCTGGGTTGTCGTTACGGTATAGAGATCGGTCAGAATCGTTGTCTGATTACGGCTGATGTCTGCTATGCTGCATTGCATCATTAGGGAAGAACGTCCTTCGCCCCAGGTCCGGTTGCTGCCGGCATCATCGAAGGAACGTAAATAATGAGTCTCTCCGACAATACTGTTCTTATCTCCGGTAGCCAGCGCAAAAATGCCCTGGATACCGGCACCGGGCTATCGGAGCTTCGCGCCCGCCTGTCCCACCTTGGCACCTACTGGTCAGAGCGGCGCACCCACGCGCGGCAGATGCGGGAACTCTATCGGTTCAGCGACCGGGAACTCTGGGATGTCGGTCTTAACCGCTCGGACATCATGTTGATCGGAAAGGGCATCTATCGCCGCGACCGCTAAGCCGACTTTCGCCCACCGTCAACCGACCCGTAGCCGCCTGGGTTGAAACTTTCCAAGCCCGGGGTGATGCTGCCGTGCAGCAGCATTCAGGGGATCAGACGCGATGCATGATATCGTCATCCGAGGCGGCACGATCGTCGACGGTACGGGCACCAAAAGCTTTACCGGCGACGTCGCACTCGATGGCGAGCGCATCGCTCAAGTCGGCGGCAAGGCCGGTCCCGGAACGCGTGAAATCGACGCCGATGGGCAACTGGTCACACCGGGCTGGGTCGACATCCACACCCATTACGACGGTCAGGCCACCTGGGATCCGGTTCTGGCACCATCGTCCTGGCATGGCGCGACAACCATCCTGATGGGCAATTGCGGCGTCGGTTTCGCCCCGGTCCGCAAAGCCGACCGCGACTGCCTGATCGACCTGATGGAAGGCGTCGAGGACATTCCGGGCATCGCGCTGGCGGAAGGCCTGCGCTGGGACTGGGAGACGTTCCCCGACTATCTCGATGCGCTCGACCGCTTCCCCCGCACCATCGATGTGGCTGCGCAGGTGCCGCATCACCCGCTGCGCGTCTATGTCATGGGTGACCGCGCGGTGCGGCGTGAGATCGCCACCGCCACCGACATCGAGGCCATGAGCCAGCTGACCGAACAAGCCCTGCGCGCCGGTGCCTTCGGTTTCACCACCTCGCGCACCGAACAGCACAAGACAACGAAGGGCGATCTGGTGCCCGGCCGGTTCGCCGAAAACCAGGAACTGTTCGGCATCGGCGCCGCGCTCGGGCGTACCCGCACCGGCGCGTTCGGCATGCTGAGTGATTTCGACGACGAAGCCGCCGAGTTCGCGTGGATGAGCACACTGTCGAAGTCCACCGGCCGGCCGCTATGGTTCCTGCTGACCGACCGATCATCCGACCCGGATCGCTACCACCGGCTGATGAACGGGGTGCGCCGCGCGCGAGCCGATGGCGCATCGGTGACGGCGCAGGTGGCGGGCCGGCCGGTCGGCATCATCCTGGGGCTGACGACATCGCTCAATCCGTTCGCGGCGCGCCCGGCATTCGCCGCCTTGACGTCGCTGTCGGTCAAGGATCGCCTGAGCCGGCTGCGCGATCCGGCGGTGCGCCGAGAGATATTGGCTCAGGCCGCCTCCGAGGATCTGCTGGCGGTTCTGCCGCCACTGCAACGGCCGATCGCCACCCGCTGGGACCGGCAATATGTGCTCGGTGACCCGCCGGATTACGAGCCGGACCAAAGCCGCAGCATCGCCGCGATGACCGCGAAGACCAACCTGACGCCGGACGAATTCTGCTACGACTACCTGACCGGGGCGAATGGCGACCGGATGCTGTTCTATCCGGTCACCAACTACGTGCATGGCGATCACGGCGTGGTGCACGACATGATCAAGGACCCTGATACGCTCCTGGGCCTCGGCGATGGCGGGGCGCATTGCGGGTTGATCTGCGACTCATCGCTGCCGTCCTACATGCTGACCCATTGGGTGCGCGATCGTCACCGTGGGCCGCGGTTCCCGCTGGAGTTCGTGGTCAAGCGCCTGACCAGCGAGACGGCGGACTTCTTCGGTTTCCGCGACCGTGGGCGGCTGGAAGTCGGCAAGAAGGCTGACGTCAACGTGGTCGATCTGGCGACCCTGCGGCTGCACCACCCGGAACTGCGGCACGACCTTCCGGCCGGCGGCAAGCGGCTGGTGCAGCGTGTCGATGGCTATGAGGCCACCATCGTCGCCGGAATGCCGATCTTCGAGCGGGGCGAGGACACCGGCGCGCGCCCTGGCAAGCTGGTGCGGTCGAAACCTTGATCAAGCGGCTCAATGGCGGAGCAGACACATCGCTGCGATTATAGCAAAAATACGGACTGCTGGGACGAGGCCACCTCCACTTCCTTGACATCATCTAGCACGCGAGCGCCGCAGCCTGATAAGAAGTTGGCTATTGCATCAAAGGTTGCTGGGTCGCGGGTTGCGTCGATGAGGTCGCCTTCCGGTACCCAAATGACGGTGGCGTAGCGGGCTCGGGTGAGAAGCACACGGTAGGTGTTGATTTGGTAAGCGATTGCGGCTTCACCCCGCCGTTCCTGCCAATGCGTTCCCACAAAGCTGCGCGCGATCCACTCATCGTGACATGATCGTCGGATTAAGTCATTTCCCCAGCAAAGACCCACATAGTCCAGTTCCAGTCCTTGGCAAGCAAATTGGGTCGCCGGCATCTCCAGTGCGTCACTCGCTCTTACATCTGGCCAACGTGCCAGGAACCAATTGGCTACCGCATCGGCGTCCATATGCGGGAAATTGGGGTGAACACCATCCGCTCGTAGTCGTCGTGCCCCGGCGCTGCAGACTAGGCCGAGCTTCCCTTTTGCCATCACGATAAATCGGCGGAGGTCTGGGAAAAACTGAGCGAAGCCGTCTGACAACGTAGCCATGTAATAACGCGCCTGTGACTTGTACTCGGAAGCCATATCTGCTCCCGTCTACCCCATGTATATCGAAGCCGTTCCGAACCGCACCTCGCCGCCCGCGATCCTCCTGCGCGAGAGCTACCGCCACCAGGGCAAGGTCCGCAAACGCACACTCTGCAACCTCTCAGACTGGTCTCCGACCCACGTTGAGGGCCTCCGCGGCGTGCTCAAAGGCGGCACCGTCATCCCCGCCGGGCAGCACGCCTTGACCGTCACCCGCTCGCTTCCGCATGGGCATGTCGCCGCCGCTCTCGGCACCGCCCGCAAGATCGGCCTCGACCGCATCCTCGGCCCGGACGGCAATCGCTGCCGCGATCTTGTCCTCGCGATGCTGATCGGCCGCATCCTCGACCCCGTGTCCAAGCTTGCCGCCGCTCGCGCGCTCTCGCCCGCCACGGCGTCCTCCAGCCTCGGCGAAGCACTCGGCCTCGGCGCGGTTGACGATGATGAACTCTATGCCGCACTCGATTGGTTGTTGGTGCGCCAGCCCGCCATCGAAGCCAGCTTGGCCAAGCGCCATCTCGGCAACGGCACCCTCGTGCTCTACGACGTCTCGTCGAGCTACATGGAAGGGCGCTGCTGTCCGCTGGCCAAGCGTGGCTACAGCCGTGACGGCAAAAAAGGCACGCTCCAGATCGTCTATGGCCTGCTCTGCGCGTCCGACGGCTGCCCCGTGGCCATCGAGGTGTTCGACGGCAACACCGGCGATCCGACCACCCTGGCACCACAGATCGAGAAGCTGAAGCAGCGCTTCGGTCTCGACCACGTGGTGCTAGTCGGCGACCGCGGCATGATCACCCAGGCGCGCATCACCGCCGACATCAAATCTGCCGGCCTGGACTGGATCACCGCGCTGCGCGCTCCGGCAATCAAAGATTTGCTGAACAGCGGCGCTTTGCAACTCACGCTGTTCGATCAGCGCGACATGGCCTCCATCACATCGCCCGATTTTCCCGGTGAGCGGCTGGTGGTCTGCCGCAATCCCGATCTTGCCGCCGAGCGCAGCCGCAAGCGCGAAGACCTGCTGGGCACCACCGAGACGGACCTCACCCGCATCAAAACCGCGGTCGAGCGCAAGCGCAACCCGCTGCGCGGCACCACCGAGATCGCGCTTGCGGTCGGCGCGGTGCTCAACACCTACAAAATGAAAAAGCATTTCGACCTGAATATCACCGACACCGCTTTCAGCTTCGCAAGAAAGACCGCCGAAATTGCCGCCGAGGCGGCAACCGACGGGCTTTATGTCGTGCGCACCAGCCTGCTTGAGCAGACCCTCGGTGATGCAGATACAGTGCGCAGCTATAAATCCCTGGCCCGGGTGGAGCGGGCCTTCCGCTGCATCAAGACGGTCGATCTGAACGTGCGGCCGGTCTATCATTGGCTGGAGGGACGGGTGCGGGCACACGTGCTGCTGTGCATGTTGGCCTATTATCTGCAATGGCACATGCGCCAGTGCCTGGCGCCGATGCTGTTCGATGACACCAACAAAGCGGAGGCCGAAGCCTTGCGCAGCAGCGTGGTGGCGCAGGCGCAGCGTTCAAAAGCCGCGGTCAGGAAGCAGACGACCGGCGTGACACCGGACGGTCTGCCGGTGCATAGCTTCCGCACGCTGCTGGCCGATCTGGCGACAGTGGCGCGCAATACCATCGTCACCGCGATCAACCCGCTGTATCCGATTATCGTGGTGACCCGGCCAACGCCGGTGCAGCAGAAGGCGTTCGATCTGCTGCACGTCCCAGCGTAGCCAGTGGCGGGTGGTCGCAATGGTATTTTATGCAATACTATCAATAAATGATGTGAAACCGAAGAAGGAAGATGGGACTAGGCCGGATCGTCGCCGACCGCGAGCGACAGACCGAAGGTAGGCTCGCATGGCGGTTGCGGACCTTGTCAACAGGAACGGAACATCGCCTGCTTGATCAGCAATTTCTCGGGCGAGGGAAAGAGTTCCGTTCAGCACAGAATCTACCCATGGGGCTGCCGCTGCTGATTTGATTGAACGAACGGACACGTCGAGATGGAGATCGGGGTTGACGGTAATGGACGGCATTGCGTCGCGACACAGGCGCTGTCGAGCACTTTTGGCTGTTAGGGCCGCGGGTGCGACATGAGCATGCCAATCAGGTCTATCGAGAAGGGCTTCTCCCCATGCTGAAAGGCCAGCTTCACCTGTATTTATCTCTTGGCCATTTCCTACCAGGGCAATAACGACTGCCCAGTCGCGGTGACGATCCAGTATGTCCAAAAACATTGCCGCTTCGCTCTTTGAGTGGCCGAACTTCCGTGCGCCGAACGCAGCGTCCCATGCGCGTTGCGCTTCATCAAAAACAATGACCTGTTCATGTGGGGCGGATGTTCTTTCGATATTGTCCCGTAGAAATCCCATCAGCGGCTGGATTGCACTTTCGGTTTGCTGGCGCGCCAAACGGATGTTTTGGCCTTGGTCTCTCGCATCGCGTTCCAGAGCCGCACGCATTACGTAAACCAGAGGAAAGTTGCCGGTCAGGAATGCAGCACCAGCATCCGTCGCGAAAACGATGTTAAGTCCACAGAGTGTTTTGCCGGCGCCCGGAATCCCAGTGACAAAGATCACGACATGAATGTGGCGCATCTTGGCATCAGCAACAGCGGTCGCGATAGCATCGGTCGTCCGCGTGAGATTGCCGACATCGGCACGCGCCGTCCGGATGTCATCGATGTTGTGCCGTCCATAAAGCGTGCGCGCGGCGTCGACAATGGTCGGAACCGGCCGATAAGGCGCCGCCTCCCATTTGGTTATATCGAGCATCGGGTCGGCCGATGGAATTCTGGATATCAATTCGTTAAGTAGAAGTCTTAGCGAACCCGCGCTCGCGTCGAAGACCTGCACAACAGCATGCCAGTACAGAGGCCATTGCTGCGGTGAAATTTTTGAGTTTAACGAAATGACAATTGGGACTATGGGGTGACGATTGCTCCCTGCGTGAAAGTCCTGCAGATCGAGTGCATAATCCTCAGCCTGCCGCCGATCTTCCACGCTGATCGGTCGATTACCGATTTTGAACTCCAGGACGAGGATCGCTGTGTCAGCAATGAGCAATGCATCGATTCTGCGACCGAGTCGAAGGAGCGGATACTCGAGCAACAACCTGAATTGCGGTGGTAAGTCGACTGTAGCGCAAGCTAATATTTTGATCTGCTCTCGCCACGCCACGATCTGCGTCTCACGATTGACCGCATGATTTTCGACGAGGTGGGTCGATAGCGTCCCGAGAATACCAGCCGGATCTTCTGACCGAATGTCGCTTAGGCTGCCTGACCACCATGCTTTCATCCCGGTCCGTCCTTAGATCACGCGAAGCGTCTCGTGAGCTATTTATGGCAATAACGCCAGTTTCGAATGACGAAGCGTAGGTGGCTAAAATGAATCATAATTTTGACCGCGTTAGCCCCAACCATTAGTCCGGCACGACGAACCGGACCGACACCGGGCAATGGTCGGATAGCCGGTCCTTCATCGACCGGTCGGTTTCCTTGTACGTCATCACCCGTAGCGTATCCGGACGCATCCAGCTCGCGGCAGCGTCGCCGGCCAGGATGTGATCTATGAAATTCTCAGCACCCCAGCAGGGTGAACTATGCCCCTCGGTCGCGCGGACCAGCGGTGCGGCCTTGCGCAGTGCCGCGAGGAACGTGTCGTTTCCATCCATCCAGCGGTTGAAGTCGCCCAGGACCAGGAACGGAATGCCTTCCCGCCGTCTCGCGCTGATCCAGTCGGCCAGTAACGGGACCTGCTCGCGAAGCTCCTCGCAGACATGGCTGTTGGCGTTCGGCAGCGGCACCTCGCGGCACCCTTTCTTCAGGTGCACCGCCAGGATGCGCAGATCGGAGGTTCCGAGATGCAGCGTGATGTCAGCACCGCTGCGCAAGTGATTGCTACTCAGCCCGGTGAGATCAGGGTTCATGTCGTAACGCAGGCCGCGGCGCACGACGATGCCGACGCGTTGCACGACATGGTCGCGGGTCATGTGGATCGAGTAGCCGTCGCGTGGGAAGATTTTCGATGCGGCGGCAAATCCATCAACCTCCTCGATCGCAACCACATCCGCGTTCAGTTTCTGGGCATATTGCGCGAGGCGGTTGAAGTCCTCTTCCGACCGCGGGGTCACATCGCTCGGCAGGCTTCGGTCGCCGGCCGAACGGGTGGTCAGCCAATCCAGGTTCCAGGTCGCGATCTTCAATTCCGCGCAGAATGCCGGCAGCGGAAGCAGCAGAGCCAGAAGCACCACGACACATCTCACGGCAGGCATGCCTCCCAGGCGGCCGGGCTGGTGCCTGCTGCGCGGTATCCAAGCACACCCCGCGTCCCCAAGGGTTAATGCACGCCGAATTGGGTGGCCAACCGAACTGCGGGCCAGTCGGTCAGGCCGCTACGGGTTGGATCTCGGCGCGCGCGGCCTCCAGGCATGCCTCCACTGCCTCCCGCAGGGAACTGGTGTAGGCGTCCGCACCGACCGCGGCGCGAAGCCGATCATCGGTCAGGATCGCCTGCTCCGCTGGCCACAGCCCAACCAGCAGACGGGCCGCGGGAAGCCGCTGGCGGAGCCGCCGCAGCAGATAGCGCAGGTGGGACGGCGTGCCGCCGATCTCCAGATAGCAGAGGCAGACCATCGCGACACCCTCGCCATTCAATTCGCCGATCCGGATGCGGGATGCGGCTTCGTATTTCAGCACACGGGCCTTCAACCCGTTCTTGTGAAGCAGCTGAGACAACATGCTGGCCGCCGCCTCGTCCAGCGGCCCGCGGCCCGCGATGCACAGCACCGGCGCCTTGCCGCGCCAGCCGGCCGGTAAGGCGTCTTCATCAACCCTGCCCGGCGCCGGATGCTTCGGCAGGTCTTGCTCGCTGCGGGAAGGCGACGTCGCCGCGGCTTCCAGTTCGTCCTTGGCTTCCGGTTCCTGGTCGTCATACTCATCCAGGTCGTCGATCAGCTCCTGCATCGAGACCTTGATCTTGACCAGTTGCGCGTCCGTCAGCACGCCCCTGGCGGCATCGTTGGCGGCAAGCTGCAGGCCCTTCAGGGCAACCTCGTCGTAATACGACGACAGCGGCCGGTCGCGCAGCAGAACCTCGGCCTGTTCGCGGGCTTCGTCGGGGTCACCCGCCAGCATGCGCTGATAGAAGCTTTCGACCGGGGTCAGCGCCGGACGATCGCCCAGGATGACGTCCAGGAACTCCAGCCGTTCGACATGCCGGCCCAGAACGACCAGGCACAAGGTCAGCGGCGTGGACAGGATCAGGCCGATGGGACCCCACAACCAGGTCCAGAAGGTCGCCGACACCACGACCGAGAACGGCGACAGGCCAGTGCTGTGACCATACAGCATCGGCTCGACCACCTGGCCCATGATCGCCTCGGTCACCACGTAAAGTCCGGCGGTCCAGAACATCATGGTCCAGTCGGGACTGACCGCGGCGGACAGTGCCAGAGGCAGCACGGCGGCCAACGGCGCGCCGATGTAGGGCACGAAGCGCAGCAGCAGCCCGATCGTTCCCCACAACAACGGCGACGGCACGCCGATGAACAGCAGCCCCGTTCCGGTGATGATGCCGAAGGCCGCGTTGATGCCAAGCTGTGTCAGGAAATACCGCGACAATCGGCGCGCGGCGTCGTTCATCGCCACCGTGGTACGGTGAAGGTCGGACGATCCGAACAGACGGATCAGCCGGTCGCGCAGGTCCTCACGTTGCAACAGCACGAAGATCGCCACGATCAGGACAATCGCGCTGGTCGACAGCGGATCGACGATCGGGGCAATCACCCGCTCCGCCAGTTCCACCGGTGTCGGGTCCGGTTGATGAACTTCCACCGGTATCGGCTTCGGGGCGTCGCTCTTCGTGGCCTTCGGCTGCGGCGCGGCCGGCTGCTCGAACTGCTGGTTGACCCGGCGCATCAGCACACTCATCCGGCCCAGGGACAGGCTTTGAACGGTCTCGACCTTGGATCGGATCGTCGTGGCGTATTTCGGCACATCTTGCACCAGGTCGGCGAGCTGGGTGCCGATCAGGCCACCGAGTGCCAGAATGATGCCCAGTGCCAGAACCACCGCGACCAGGACCGACAGGACGCGGCCCAGGTGGATGTGGCGTAGCAGGTTGACGATCGGCGCCAGCAGGAACGACAGCAGGACCGCCAGGGTAATCGGGATCAGGACGGTGCGCCCGAGGTACAGCCCGGCCACCACGACAACCGCCACCGCCAAGGTAAGCAGCCCCGACAGCCCGGGAGTCTCGGCTGGCGCCACCGACGCCGGCTGGCGGTCGAATACGCGGTCATCGTCGGGCATCGGTTCGGCCTCATACATAATGACGACCTTAATGCCACGCCGGGCGTTTCGATCCGATCAGAATATTAAAACATTCGATTTCAATTGATCGCGGGCGCGCAGGCCCGCGGACAGGGATGTCGCGTTGATCACCGCCAGCCGGAAACCACCCGGAGGCATCGAGTGGTGCGCCGGATCACGGTCCTGGTGGAAGCAGATCTGCACGCTGGACACCCCGTCGATCGCGCGGGCCTGTTCAACGAACGGGGCCGGCGGATGGCGGTAGGCCGGCCCGTGCGGACCGAACAGCACGACGCTGTAGCCGTCGGTGCGCCGGGCGTCATCGAACACCCATTCGCCTTCGGAATACAGTTCGACCAGAGCCTCCACCCAGCCCGGACCATAAAGATCGGGCCATTGGTCGGCGAACCGCAGGTGAGCCTCGATGATGCGGCTGCCGATGGTTTCGAAGTTGACCATCCCGGTGTAGCCAGCGAGGTGCTTACGCGACCAGGCACCGCACCAGTCCTCGATCTCCGGCATTGCTTCGGCGTGAATGTGCCAATAATCGAACGTGCCGCCGGGTGCGGTGGCACCGGTCGCATGGCGCCACCAGCGCACGCGCCCGTCGACCACGGCCGCATCAGTGCTGACATGAGCCCCGGTCAGCAACGTGCACCAGAAATGCCCCGGATTGAGCGATGCCCGATAGCTGTCCGCGTCCGCGATGACCAGACTGCCGGCGCCCATGCTGCGCAGGTTCATCATCGGCTTGGAGAACACCGGAAAGCCTGGCGGGATGACCCCGTGCGGTGCGGCGTCCAGGCCTTGCGACAGCGCCACCGCCAGCTTGTCATAGATCCACCGGTGCCGGGGGTACAGCGGCCAGGCCTCCCAGTCCTTGGTCGGAACGATCACGTCATCAGGGCACGCAACGTGCTCGAAGAACTGAACCCGCCAGGGATCGGTCTGGTAGATCGGCATCAGGCGGGCACCGGCGCGTTCGGGTGCAGCAGCTTTTCATTGCGCAGATCGGACCACAGGCCGGGCGGGATCTTCATGCTGAACAGCGGCAGGTTCTGGTTGAACTCGGCTGCGTTGCGCGGGCCCGGGATCACGGCGGCCACCACCGGATGGGCCAGCGGAAATTGCAACGCAGCAGCCGGTAACGGGACGTCATGGGACTTGCAGACGGCGGCGATCTGCTGCACGCGCGCGGCGATTTCGGGCGGTGCCGTGTCGTAGTTCCAGGTGTCTCGCCCGGCCAGAATGCCCGAATTCAGCGGACCGCCGATTACCAGCGAGGTGCCGCGGGACTGGCAAAGCGGGATCAGGTCGTCCAGCGGCGCCTGTTCCAGAAGCGTGTATCGGCCGGCGAGCAGAAAGGCGTCCCAGTCGCCAAACCCCAACGCATCGATCAGGACCTGGGACTCGTTCACGCCGATCCCGATGGCGCTGACCACACCGGTGCGCCGAAGCTCCTCCAACGCCCGGTACCCGCTGTCGCGCAGTTGCCTCAGGTATTGGTCGTTCAGCTCGGGTCCGTGCTGATACACGCCGATATCATGCACGTACAGGATGTCGATACGGGCCAGGCCGAGGCGCTGGTAGCTATCCTCGACCGAGCGCATGATGCCATCGTAGCCGTAGTCGTAGAGCACCTTGAACGGCATCGGCGACAGGCGGCCATCCGGCGACGCTGCGGAGTCGGTTTTTGGCCGTAACAACCGGCCAACCTTGGTCGAAAGGATCCAGTCGTTCCGGTCCTTGTCGCGCAATGCATCGCCGACGCGGTGTTCGGCCGCGCCAACCCCGTAGAACGGCGCTGTGTCGACGTAGCGGACGCCGGCGTTCCAGGCGGCATCGACGATCGCCTGCCCCTCGGCCTGGGTGATCTTGATGCGGCTGCCGCCCATCGTGGCGGTGCCGAGGCCCAGTGTGGTGACCTGCAGCCTGGTGCGGCCAACTTGACGCTTTTCCCACATGGCGGACGACTCCTCTCCTACCGTTGGTCCTGATCTCGGCGATCAGAATGGGAGGCTTCGGCGGTGCGCGCAACCGCTCAGGACGGACAGCCGCCACGGCAGGCGCCCCACGACAAGCTGAGTGAAACAGCGACAGATATCGCGACCTCGGAAGCAACATTGGTTCATCGCGCGGCTTGCTAGATCGGGCGATCGCTGGTGCGCGGGCCGCGGCCTCGCCCCGAAGCCTTCGTTTCGCCCCGCATGAGCCCGCGCGGACGGCGACGAGACCTTCGGACAGGAATCCGCAGCATCGACGACCGTCCTGCCCTCTGCCACCATAAGATCGGGAGGACCCCAGCATGACCTACCAACACATTCTGCTCGACCGGGAAGACGGGGTCGGCATCGTCACCCTCAACCGCCCGGACGTGCTGAATGCCATGAACCGCCAGCTGTCGGCGGAACTGGCGGACGCGGTGAAGCTGCTCGACGCCGATGACGCCATTGGCTGCATCGTCATGACCGGCGCGGGAGAGCGGGCGTTCTCGGCCGGCGGCGACATCCATCAGCAGCGAGAGGATGACCGGATCTATACCCCCGAACAGCTCGACGCCATGACCGACCCGCGGCGCAGCTTTGACATCAGCGCCTGCCGCAAGCCGACGATCGGGATGATGAACGGGCTGGCTTATGGTGGGGCCGCGGTGCTGTCGTCATCGCTGGACATGCGCGTCGGATGCGAGGGCACCAGGTTCCGCTTCCTCGCCGCGGCATACGGGCGGATCAACAGCACCTGGACGCTGCCGAACCAGGTGGGGTGGCCAATGGCCAAGGAGCTGCTGTTCTCGGCCCGCGTGGTGGAGGCGGAGGAAGCCTATCGGATCGGCCTGCTGAACCATCTGGTGCCGCGCGCCGAACTGCGAGCCAGGACGATGTGGCTGGCGAAGATGATCGCGGGAAACCATTCCGGCGCGGTGACCGGGATCAAGACCTTGCTGCTGCGCCAGCTCGGCGAAGCGCTGGAGACGCAATGGGCGGCGGAGAAGCACTATACGACGCGCGTCATGCGAGGCGCGAAGGCAGAGGATGCCTTTCCGGAGTTCATTGCTCGGAAAGGGCGTGGGTAGGGTGGCGCCATCCCGGCCAAGACGGTGCGCCGTTCATCCCGATTAGCAGCTTGATCTGAAGACTTAACGGAGCGGGCAGCCCGCGAAGTTCCGGCTGGCCGCGGGTTCCCGTCCGGTCGGGTCATCTTCGTTCCGGCCGGCCTCCGATCCGATCCTCACCTGCCGGCTATCCCATCCGCCTTGCCCGCGCTATACCCCGCGCTATGGCTGCGGCCCGTTCCCTGATGCGAATCGCCGTCAACGTCGCTCTTGATGGCGGCATGGCGGCTTTATCGGTGCCGGTGGCGCGGTGGCTCGCCGAACCGGGCGTGCCCGTGTGGCATCCGATCTGGTTCATCCCGCTTGGCGCCGCATGCCTGCTGCTGGCGGGCATCCCGTTTCGTCTGTCCCTGCAATACTGGCGCTTCGCGGCCATCGGCGACCTGCTGACCGTCGCCGCCAGCGCCGGCCTTGGCGCGGTTCTCTTCACCGGCGTCACGACCATCGCCGGCCTGGAACAACCGAACCCGGCCTTCCCGTTCATCCATGCGCTGACACTGCTGCTGTTCCTGGGTGCGCCACGCGTCGGCTACCGCTGGCGCCGCGGCCGGCCCGTCACCCGGCCACCCCACATCGACGCCGCCTCGATCCTGCTGGTCGGCAGCATCGAGGACGCCGACCTGTTCATCCGTGCCCTCAGCCAGGACCGGCGGCAGGCATTCAGCGTCGAGGGCCTGCTCGCCTCCTCCGACCGCCAGACCGGCCGCCGCATCCAGGGTCACCGCATCCTGGGCTCGCTCAACGACGCCGCGACAGTCCTTTCGCACCTGCAGGCAGAAGACCGTCTTCCTGGCACTCTGGTGTTCGTCACTCCCGAACTGGCGGGTGCCCGTCTGGCGCAGGTCGTCGCGCAGGCTGACAGATTCGGCCTGCAGGTACGTCAGGCGCCGCGGCCGACCGCACTGGCCGATCCTGACAAGCCACGCCCGGTCGAACTGCGCCCGGTGGCGATCGAGGATTTGCTCAATCGTCCGCAGGTGCCGCTCGACCGCGACGGCATGGCGCGCCTGATCCAGGGCCGACGCGTCATCGTCACCGGCGCCGGGGGCACCATCGGCAGTGAACTCGCCCGTCAGGTCGCCGCCTTCGGCCCCGGCACGCTGATCCTGTTGGACAACGGCGAATACGCGCTCTGGCAGATCGACCTGGAACTGGCTGAGACCCATCCGCAGGTCCACCGCCGCACCCTGATCGCCGACATTCGTGACGAGACCCGGATCCGAGCGATCTTCGATGAGCAGCGACCCGAGCTGGTGTTCCATGCCGCGGCTTTGAAACACGTGCCGATGGTCGAAGCGAACCCGCTGGAAGGCATGGCGACCAACGCCGCCGGCACCCGCCACGTCGCCGACGCGGCCAGGGCAACGGGTGCCTTGGCGATGGTGCTGATCTCGACGGACAAGGCGGTGAACCCGACCAGTGTCATGGGTGCCTCCAAACGGCTGGCCGAGATGTACTGTCAGGCGCTGGATATCTCCGCTCGCTCCGCCCGCCACGGGATGCGGTGCATCACCGTCCGGTTCGGCAACGTCCTCGGGTCCACCGGTTCCGTCGTGCCGTTGTTCCAGCGTCAGCTTGCCCGCGGCGGTCCGCTGACCGTGACGCACCCCGACATGCAGCGCTACTTTATGACGGTTCGTGAGGCTGTCGGGCTGGTACTTCAGGCCAGCGTGCTGGGCGTTGGCGGCGCGTCCCTGCCGTCGGGGGAGAACGGCGGCATCTTCGTGCTCGACATGGGCAAGCCCGTGAAGATCGTCGATCTCGCCCGGCAGATGATCCGCCTCGCGGGATTGCAGCCCGATCAGGACATTGAAGTTCGCTTCACCGGTCTGCGCCCCGGCGAGAAACTGTATGAGGAACTGTTCCACGGCAAGGAACCGCCGGTGCCGACAGGCTACGCCGGCCTGCTGATGGCGACCCCGCGCACCGCCGACCCGGCCATCGTCGCCCGCGCGATCGAGGAAATCGGTCATGCCTGCCGTGGTGGCCAGGTCAAGCTGGCCCTGATGCTGCTGGGGCGCCTGATCCCGGAGTTCGAGCACAATGTCGATGGCTCAGCCGGCGAGGTCCGCGCCTGAATATCCAACCGCACCGGTCTGGTCGCGAACGACCGGTGCATGACACCACGCAATGAAGAGCCAGGTTCCATGTCCGACAAGAAGCCGATCCCGTTCCTCGATCTGAAGGCGCAGCAGGCGCGCATCGCCACTGACCTGCGCCGCCGCCTGGACACGGTGCTGGCGCATTGCCAATTCGTTCTGGGTCCGGAAGTGCGGGAACTGGAAGCCGCATTGGCGGACTTCTGTGGAGCAGCACACTGCGTCGGCGTCAGCTCCGGCACCGACGCGCTGCAGATCGCCTTGATGGCGGAAGACATCGGCCGCGGTGATGCGGTCTTCCTGCCGGCCTTCACCTACACCGCGACCGCCGAGGTCCCGTTGTTGCTCGGTGCCACCCCGGTGTTTGTCGATGTCGATCCCCGAACGTTCCAGATCGACCCGGGGCACCTGACGCAACGGATCGAGGCCGTCCGCGCAGCCGGTCGGTTGCGGCCGCGCGCGATCATCGGGGTGGACCTGTTCGGCCAGCCCGCCGACTGGCCGGCACTGGCCGGCATCGCCCGCCAGAACGACCTGTTCCTGCTTGACGACCTGGCGCAGAGCTTCGGCGCCTCGGTGCATGGCAAGATGCTGGGCAGCCAGGCCGACGCGACCGCCACCAGCTTTTTTCCGTCCAAACCGCTGGGTGCCTACGGCGATGGCGGCGCGCTGTTCACCGACAGCGAGGAACGCGCTGAGCTCTACCGCAGCCTGCGAACCCATGGCGAAGGCAAGACCCGTTACGAAGTGCTTCGCACCGGGATGAACGGCCGCCTGGACTCCATCCAGGCCGCCGTGCTGCTGGCCAAGCTGACGGTTTTTCCCGAGGAGCTGCAGGCGCGCGAGCGGATTGCCCGGATGTATGACCAACGGCTTGGCAATGCGGTCACCACGCCGGCGCGGGTTGCCGACAGCACCAGCGCGTGGGCGATCTACGCCATCCTGCTGCCCGACGAAGCCGCCCGCGACCGCACCCAGGCCGCGCTGCGCGCCGACGGCGTCCCGACCGCGATCTACTATCCGCGCCCGCTGCACCGCCAACCGGCCTACAGCGCCCAGCATGACGGCATATCGCTGCCCGTATCGGAAAATCTGGCGACGCGCATCCTGGCCCTGCCGATCCATCCGGATCTTACGGATCAGGATGTCGATCGCATCTGCGCAAGCGTTCTGGCAACCGTCTAGTGTCCTGCCCTCGAAGTTCGTCGCATCGTGCGACGGACGACGGGGATAAGCAGGCCACTGAAAACAAAGAGCGCGTGTCCTGGGTCAGAGGTTCGCACGCCATGGCGAACTTCTGATCCACGACACTAAGCGCGCCTCCTGGCAGCAGGGGAAGCTATAGGCACGCGACCGAGCACCGATACTTCACCCGGCGGCACTGTAACCGAACAAAGACGGATCCTCCTCGTCGCCCTGATAGTCTCGCGTAGCTGACAACGCCTGTTTGTGAGCAGTGTCCGCTATGATGGCCAGCCGGACTTGACTCCGATCACGAAACCTCTATGTCAACTTGACGGCAAGAATTATTGTTGCCGTTTCGTCCTAGCAATCGGCCCGCGCTATGTCGCGGGCAAGTCGTGTTTCCAGAAAACGCGCACACCACGGCAATCACCGGGCATCGCCCGGGCATCCGTAACGGAACCAACCGACCTTATGGCAGCATCCGCCACCGTGCGCGCTCAAGAGCCCGCGCAAGACCATTTCCGAGGCGAGGATTTCGCCTCTCTTCTCGACGAAACACTTGGTAGCGACACTGGCTTCGACGGCTCCGTCGTTACCGGCCGGGTTGTCCGGCTCACCGATGAGTTCGCTGTTGTCGACGTCGGTCTGAAATCCGAAGGCCGCGTCGCCCTCAAGGAATTCGGACCGCCCGGTGCCAAGCCGGACGTGAAGCCCGGCGACATGATCGAGCTCTATGTCGAGCGCTATGAAGACCGCGACGGTACGATTATCCTCTCGCGTGAGAAGGCTCGCCGCGAAGAGGCCTGGACCAACCTCGAAAAAGCATTTGAGGCGCAGAAGCGCGTCGACGGCACGATCTACGGTCGGGTCAAGGGTGGCTTCACCGTCGACCTCGGTGGTGCGGTGGCGTTTCTGCCCGGCAGTCAGGTGGATATTCGCCCGGTGCGCGATGTCGGCCCACTGATGGGCAGCCCGCAGCCGTTCCAGATCCTGAAGATGGACCGGGCGCGCGGCAACATCGTGGTGTCGCGCCGAGCCGTTCTGGAGGAAACGCGTGCGGAGCAGCGCAGTGAGCTGATCCAGGGCCTCAAGGAAGGCATGATCCTCGATGGCGTGGTGAAGAACATCACCGACTATGGCGCGTTCGTCGACCTCGGCGGCGTCGATGGCCTGCTGCACGTGACCGACATTGCCTGGCGCCGGATCAACCATCCGTCCGAGGCCCTGACCATCGGCCAGGCCGTGAAGGTGCAGGTGATCCGCTTCAACTCCGAGACCCAGCGCATCAGCCTGGGCATGAAGCAGTTGGAAGCCGATCCTTGGGAAGGGGTCGCGGCGAAATACCCGCCGGGCGCGAAATATTCCGGCCGGGTCACCAACATCACCGATTACGGCGCCTTCGTGGAACTGGAGCCCGGCGTCGAGGGGCTGGTGCACGTATCGGAAATGTCCTGGACCAAGAAGAACGTCCATCCTGGCAAGATTGTCTCCACCAGCCAGGAAGTCGACGTCATGGTGCTGGACGTCGACAGTTCCAAGCGGCGCATTTCGCTGGGCCTCAAGCAGGTGCAGCGCAACCCGTGGGAGCAATTCGTCGAGGATCACCCGATCGGGTCCGAGGTCGAGGGCGAAATCCGCAACATCACCGAATTTGGCCTGTTCGTCGGACTGTCCGCCGATATCGACGGCATGATCCACATGTCGGACCTGTCCTGGGACGAAGCCGGCGAAGCAGCGATGGCCGGCTACGAAAAAGCCGCCACGGTCAAGGCCAAGGTACTCGATGTCGATGTCGAGAAGGAGCGCATCAGCCTTGGCATCAAGCAACTGCGGGATGATCCGGCTGCGACGATCCTCGACACCGTCCACAAGGGCGACGTCGTGACCTGCATCGTCAGCGCGGTCCAGGCCAATGGCATCGAGGTGAAGGTCAATGACGTCCTGACCGGCTTCATCCGACGTGCCGAACTGGCTCGGGACAAGGGCGATCAGCGTCCGGATCGATTTGCCGTCGGCGAAAAGGTCGACGCCAAGATAACTGCGGTCGACCGTCAATCGCGCAAGCTGACCCTGACCATCAAGGGCAAGGAAGTCGAAGAGGAGAAGCAGGCGATGGCCGAGTTTGGCTCATCCGACTCCGGCGCCTCGCTTGGCGACATCCTGGGCGCGGCGATCCGCCGCCGCAATCAGTTGTCACAGGACAGCTGACGAGCTGACGTAGGCCTGCCAGCGCATGCCTCTGGAGACTGATCTGTTGTTGGACAGGCGGCGCCTCAAGCGCCGCCTGGTCTTCTGGCGGGTGTTCTCCGTGGTCGCACTGGTGATCGCCGTCCTGGTCGGGCTGCGCGGCGCCGGCCTGACGCCAGAGGGGGCCCACGTCGTCCGCGTCAGCGTCAACGGGCTGATCACCGAAGACCACACCCTGACCGAAGCGATCAACGCGCTGGCGGACGATAGTCATGTCAAGGCGGTGATCTTGTCCATCGACAGTCCCGGCGGCAGCGTTGCCGGCGGAGAAACCCTGCACGACGCGGTTGCCCGGGTCGCCGCCAAAAAGCCTGTCGTGGTCACGATGGGCGGCCTCGCTGCATCCGCCGGCTACATGATCGCGGTTCCGGCGACCCGGATCTTCGCCCGTTCGGCAACCCTGACAGGATCGATCGGCGTCTTGCTGGAGACCGGAGAGGTGTCCGGCCTGCTCGGTAAACTCGGGATCAACGCCGAGGTGATCCGTTCGGGACCCTTGAAGGATGAACCCAGCCTCGTGCGGCCGTTGTCACCGGAGGGAAAACAGGTTCTGCAAGGTCTGGTGAATGACATGTACGACCAGTTCGTCGGCATGGTCGCCAAAGGACGTCATATGGACCCGGCAAAGGTCAGGGCCCTGGCGGATGGCCGAGCCTACACCGGGCGTCAGGCGCTCGGTCTGGGCCTGGTGGACGCGATCGGTGGGGAGCACGAAGCCAGGGACTGGCTGGTCAGCGCGAAAGGGTTGCCCGCGGGCCTTCCGGTTGAACAGCTGTCGCAAGGCGGCATGGCCAGCCACCTGCTGTCAGGCCAACTCGGGCTGACGCTACAGGATGTATGGAAAACGCTGATTTCACAAAGCGTTAGTCTTGACGGAGGCTTGGCTGTCTGGCAACGTTCCGGGACTTGAGTGCATCGGGGGATGCCGTTGACCAAATCCGAACTCATTGCCGAGTTGGCGACCGCCAATCCGCATCTGCGCGGCCAGGATGTGGAGACCATCGTGGCAACGATCTTCGAGGAGATTACCTACGCCCTGGCCCGGGGCGAGCGTGTCGAACTGCGCGGCTTTGGAGCCTTCACCGTGAAACACCGTGATGCCAGGACTGGACGCAATCCCAGGACAGGCGCCTCGGTCTCGGTCGAAGACAAGTCGGTTCCCTTCTTCAAGGCTGGTAAGGAGTTGCGCCTGCGGGTCAACGCCGGGAAAATCCCCCGCGCCAGTCGCGCGGAGCGGAAGCAGGCCTGAGCATGATCACGCTGAGCGGAACGTTCAAAGCGTGTGAATCATCCGATCAAACAAGGGGATAGAGCATTTTCGGTCTGCACAGTCAGGCTGAAAATGCTCTAGCGAGGTCGCATCACCCAATGCTGTTCTTGATCGTCACCTTTATCCTGTGCCTGCCACTGGTGCTGTTCGTCCTGTCCAACACCGAGATGGTGTCCCTGGGCCTGTGGCCGACCGACTATGCCGTGGATGTCCACCTGTCTGTCGCCATTGTGGTCGCGATGGCGATCGCCTTCCTGCTTGGCGCCGTGGTGGTCTGGTTGTCCGAACTGTCGCAGCGTCGGCGCGCACGCCGGGCAGAGCGGCGGGTGCATCTGCTGGAAGCACGCATCGAGGAACTGCAGGCTCAGACGGCTCCATCGTTATCGTTGCCGCCAGCGGCCTGATGGCACCTGGCAACAGGTTGATCGTCGCGCTGGATACGGTTGATCTGGCGCGCGCCCGGCTGTGGGCAGACGCTGTTGGTCCGCACGTGGGCCTTATCAAACTCGGCCTGGAGTTCTTCCTGGCAAATGGCAAAGCCGGCTTCGCCGCGCTCGCCGGGACGCCGATCTTCCTGGACCTCAAGCTGCACGATATTCCGAACACCGTGGCCGGCGGTGTCCGCGCGGTCTTGCCTCTGCGACCGCGCATGCTGACCATTCATGCCGGCGGTGGTTCGGCGATGGTCAGGGCCGCCGCACAAGCCGCCGCCAGTGCGGGAACCGACCGGCCGATGATCATGGCGGTGACCGTTCTGACCAGTCTGGGCCAAGATGATCTCAACGACGTTGGCATCGCCACCACGGCAGCCGAACAGGTCATTCGGCTGGGCCGGCTTGCCATCGACGCCGGCGCCGACGGACTTGTGTGCAGCCCGCTGGAGGTCGCACCCGTTCGACAGGCGTTCGGGCCGAAGGTCAAGCTGGTCGTCCCGGGCATCCGCCCGGACGGATCAGACGCTGGTGATCAGGCCCGAATGATGACGCCGGCACAGGCGGTCGCGGCGGGCGCGGACTGGATCGTGGTCGGCCGCCCGGTCACCGGCGCGGATGACGTTGGCTCAGCCGCGGCGGCCATCGCGGCTTCTATCCGATGACCAAGGTCAAGATTTGCGGCATCAACGATCCGGCCGCGTTCGATGCGGCGGTCGACGCTGGAGCCGACTGGCTGGGGTTCGTGTTTTTCCCGCCATCGCCCCGGTTTGTAACGCCAGAGGTCGCCGCTGCCCTGTCAGGTCGGCTGATCGGCGGGCCGCCCCGTGTCGGCTTGTTCGTTCAGCCGACGGCGGCGGCGATCGCCGACGTACTCGCGGCAATCCGCCTCGACGTGCTGCAAATCTATGGCGATCCGGGCAATCTGGCTGAGATCGCCGCCCGGTTTGGCCTGCCGATCTGGCATGCTGTCGGCGTCGGCACGGCGGCCGATCTTCCCCATGATCCCCAAGTCGCGGATCGGCTTTTACTTGAAGCCAAACCGCCGCCCAGCGCGGACCGTCCCGGCGGAAACGCCACGACGTTCGACTGGTCGATCCTGCGAGGCTGGTCAGCGCCGGCACCATGGGTCCTGGCAGGCGGGCTGACGCCGGACAATGTCGCGACCGCCATTCAGCAATCCGGCGCGGATACGGTGGATGTCTCGTCGGGGGTGGAGAGCAGCAAAGGTGTGAAAGACGCTGCGCTGATCCGCCGGTTCATCGGCGCAGCGAAGGTCACCGGAGTTCAGCAGTCGTTACAGGATCTACTTCGAGCAAACAGCAGCCACTAGACGCTCTCTTGAGATGCGGTGCACAGTAGCCGACGCTGCCGAATCCGATCTGATCCTCCTTCAGCGGCAGATAATCAACTACCGCTTCTTCGCCGCTTCTAACTCCTGCCTCAGCCGATCGATCTCGGATCGAAGAGCCTCGATCTCGGATTGATGAGCGTCAGACGGATTGGCCGGTTCGGTGCCGCGATAAAATGGCGTGAACATACTGAACGCGCGCTCCATCATGGCCATGTTCTGCCGCCCAACTTCCTCGATGTTGCCGAATGGAAACAGCGTGCCCATGGTCTTCTGCAACGCTGTGCGCATCTGCTCCTGTTGCTGGGCAAACGAAGTCATTGCGTGTTCAAGATACTTTGGCACCAGCCCCTGCATCGACCCGCCATACAATCCGATCAGCTGACGGAGGAAGTTGATCGGCAACAGGTTCTGACCCTTGCCCTCCTCTTCGACAATGATCTGGGTCAGTACGCCGCGCGTGATGTCGTCGCCGCTTTTCGCGTCGTAGACGACAAAATCCCTTCCCTGGCGAACCATCTCGGCCAGATTTTCCAGCGTGATATAGCTGGAGCTTTCGGTGTTGTACAGCCGTCGATTAGCGTATTTCTTGACTACAACCGGGGGCTTTCCGCCGGTCTTTGTTCCCACCCCGGTCTTTGTTCCCACCAGGGTCTCAGCGGGCAGCGCCATGCTCACCTCTTATACTTTTAACTACCCTACCGTGCATTTCGCAGTTGCGATAGTGTGATTCCGCTCCCACCAAGCAGTTGCGATAGTGTGAGTCCGTTCCCAACAAATCGGCGTCGGTTCCACGTCCCGCGTTGATTTCGGGCCGTCGTCCGGTCTGCCAGGAGGATGGATGCTGAATGATGATGGATCGCGGTTCGGGCACCGCCGGACCCAACAAAGCTGGACCGGCTGGAAACCACCAGGGCAACGCCGATCAAACGGATCCGCGTGCGCGCGCCGCCGCGGCCGAATCGCCCGACGCCCGAAAACTTGCTCAGGACTGGATTACCCTGTGGCAGAGCGAACTCGCGGCCATTGCGGTCGACCCCGAGATCCGCGAGTCGTGGCAGACCGTCATGACGCTGTGGGCAGGCACTCTTTCCGGCATTCTGCGTGGTCTTCCCACCACCGAAAGGCATGACGCAGCGCGCGGACACCCCTGGACCGCTGGTCCGCCGCGGGCCCCGACCGCTGCTGCTGCATCTGACGCTCGCGATGCTGAGATCGAACGTCTCGCGCGGCACGTCGCCGCTCTGGAACGCCGACTGGCAGACCTCGAGCGTGGCGGCGATCCTCCAGTCCATCCAGCAAGCCGTCCATGACGGCTGCTACGACGAGGCGTTTCCGACCGCGGTGGTGGCGGAAACGCTGCGACAGGACGCTGCGCTGATCGAGGGCATTGCTGCCTACCGACGCCACCCCTGGCGCAGGACGCTGACGGATCCTCCGGTCATCTGGGCGGAGGGTAACACGCGGTTGTTGGACTACGGCCCCGCCGGCGGGCATCCGATCCTGTTCGTACCGAGCCTGATCAATCGATCCTATGTGCTGGATTTGGCCGAGGGTCACTCGATGCTGCGCTGGCTCGCTGCCCAGGACGTGCGACCGCTGCTGTTGGACTGGGGCTGGCCGGAGCAGACCGAACGACGGTTTACTCTGACCGATTATGTCGCCGGCCGGATGGAGCGGGCGATGACGGCCGCCGCGCGTGCTGCCGGCGAACCGCCGGTTCTGGCGGGTTATTGCATGGGCGGCACGCTCGCGGTCGCGGCTGCGCAACGCCGGCCTGACCTGATCGGCGGTCTGGCATTGCTGGCAGCGCCATGGGATTTCCATGCGCCCGAACCACTACGAGCCGTTCAGGCAGCGCAGGCCCTGCCGCTGATGGAGCCGGCTATGGCCTTCAGTGGTTCGCTGCCGGTCGATCTGCTGCAATCACTCTTCGCGCTGCTTGATCCATGGAGTGTTGCCGCGAAGTACCGTGGCTTTGCTCGGTTGCCCCAGGACAGCGCGCGTGCCAGGTCATTCGTTGCGCTGGAGGACTGGCTGAACGACGGCGTGCCGCTTGCCGCCGACGTGGCGCGAACCTGTTTGGCCGATTGGTATGGTCAGAACGCGCCGGCCCGAGGCAACTGGCGGATCGCCGGCCTGCCGGTCGATCCGACCGCCATCACCAAACCCGCCTTTGTCGCGGTTGCTGAGCGTGATCGCATCGTGCCGCCCGAATCCGCCCGCCCGCTTGCCAGGCTTATTCCGCGGGCCGTGTTACACCAGCCGGCGGCCGGTCACATCGGCATGGCCGCCGGTGCCCGCGCGCCAGACATGCTGTGGCGCCCGTTGCTGAACTGGCTGCGGAGCATCGATCGGCACCCATGAGGCCCATGAAGCGCCGGCGGCTTGACGTCGATGCGTCCCTCGCCTTTGCTCAAAGCAAACGGGAGCTCCGCCATGGCTGGCAAACAACCCAAGGCGATCGTCTTTGACACCTTCGGCACGGTCGTCGACTGGCGCTCCAGCCTGATCACCGACCTGTCAGCCTACGGGTCCACGCGGGGCGTCGCCACCGATTGGCCGGCGCTGGTCGACGCTTGGCGAGCCGCCTACCACCCTTCGATGGACCGGGTTCGCAAGGGCGAGATGCCCTGGACGACATTGGACACCCTGCACCGTTCATCGCTGGATCGCCTCGTTGCCGAGTTTGGCATCAAGGGATTGTCCGAAGATGACCTCGTGCACATCAACCTGGGCTGGCACCGGCTGCATCCCTGGCCCGATTCCGTGCCTGGCCTGACCCGACTGAAATCGCGCTTCATTATCGGACCACTTTCCAACGGCAATGTCGCCTTGCTGCTGAACATGGCCAGGTTCGCCGGCATCCCGTGGGACATGATTTTCGGATCCGACCTGTTCCGCCATTTCAAGCCTGACCCCGAGACCTACCTCGGGGTGGCGAAGATGCTGGATCTGCGACCCGACCAGGTGATGATGGCCGCGGCGCATAACGGTGATCTGGCCGCGGCGCGTTCGCATGGCCTGCTGACAGCGTTTTTCCCCCGCCCGGGCGAATACGGGCCGCACCAGAGCCGGGATTATGCGGCGGATCAGGACTGGGACATCGTTGCGACCGACATCCAGGATCTGGCCGCGCAGCTGGTGCCCGATCACGGAGACCCGTGAGGCGCGAAGCGTCCACGAGCAGGCGCGTCGATCAGCCACTTCAAACGAGCAGCCACGTATCGCGCTACTCGAATGCGCGATACTAGTATAGCGCTTCCATGGAACCGAACCCGTCTGGACCGACAGATTGGGGTCTTCACGCCGCTCGGCGTCGATAAGCGATAGGTGCGGTTCCTCGGAAACGCTGTACTAGTGGACAAAATCCGACGGAAAAGTCCGTCGGATTCTGCCACTAGCACTTGATTTGATGGGCCGATTCACCCGAGCACAAGGATGCGTCTGTCGGGATCAGACCACTAGTACCCTTGCACAGAGGTTCTGACGGATTGCCTGAGCAGCTGTCCTGGCTGCTCAGGCTTGATGCCGTAGGGTTCGGGGTCCCCTTTTGGCTGGACGGCTCGTCGTGGCGAGAGGACCTATGGCGCGCCGTGCGCGGGTTGCAGGCGCTGGATTGCGTCGACGCGTCCCCGGTTTGCGTCGCCCCAGGCACAGAGCGGCATAAGCGCGATTGCCAGCGTCCGCCCGAACGCGGTCATCGCGTATTCCACGCGAGGCGGGACCTCACGGTGATCCGTGCGGCTCAGGATGCCGTCGCTCTCCAACTCCCGAAGATGCTGGATCAGGACCTTTTCACTGATGCCCTGCACGAGCCGGCGTAGCTCACCGAAGCGCCGGGGACCGCTGCCGAGATGGAACAGGATCAACGGCTTCCATTTGCCACCGATCACCGCTAGCGCCACGTCAAGGCCGCACATGACATCATGCTCTGCCACCGCCATCATCCCATACTTACCTTCGGGTAGGTTCTAGACGCAATGTAAGCGCCCGCCTACGTCCCGGCTATCGGCCCCCGGTGGGGCTCTATGGAGGGACATTCTCATGGGAAGACTTGAAGGCAAGGTTGCGGTCGTGACCGGTGCTACCAGCGGCATCGGTCTGGCGACGGCGAAACGCTTTGCCCGCGAGGGCGCGCGTCTGTTCATCACCGGCCGCCGCGTGGCGGAACTCGACAGCGCGGTCCGCGAGGTGGGCGGTACTGTACGCGGCGTGCGAGGCGACGTGTCGAACTTGGCCGACCTCGACCGGCTGTATGATACCGTCCGTGAGGAAGCCGGGAATATCGATGTGCTGTTCGCCAATGCCGGCGGCGGAACGTTCATGCCGTTGGGCGAGATCACCGAAGATCATTACGACTATACCTTTGCCACCAACGTGAAAGGCACGCTGTTCACGGTCCAGAAGGCATTGAAGCTGCTGCGTGACGGAAGCTCGATCATCTTGACGGGCTCCACCGCTGCCAACACCGGCTTGCCGGCCTTCAGCGTCTACAGTGCGACCAAGGGGGCGATCCGCAGCTTCGCGCGGAGCTGGATCATTGACCTGGCCCCTCGCCGCATCCGGGTCAATGTGCTGGTCCCCGGCGGCACGTCGACGCCCGGATGGCACGATCTGGCGTCGTCGGAAGAACAGAGCCAGCAGATGCTGGCGATGACCAAGGCCGCGACACCGCTCGGCCGTCTAGGCACCCCGGACGAGACCGCCAATGCCGCGCTGTTTCTCGCATCTGACGAGAGCAGCTTCGTGAACGGCAGCGAGCTGTTCGTGGATGGCGGCTCGGCCCAGATCTGACAGCGGCGATACTGGGTCTACGGCCCGACCGGAATACCACGCGCCATTCAACCTATCAAAATTTCTGTGCAGAGCTACTAGAGCATGATCACGCTGAGCGGAACGTTCAAAGCGTGTGAATCATGCGATCAAACAAAGGGATAGAGCATTTTCGGTCTGCACAGTCAGGCTGAAAATGCTCTAGTGGTCCGACCCTAACGTTTGCGTCCCGCAAGCGTTAGGACAAGTCGGCCCACCAGCGACTCTCCGGCGGTGCGATTCAGCTAACGGATGGGAACCATCCGTTAGCATCACAACACTAGGGCCCGATCGCATAGAACCGTAAGGGCAGCATCGGCAATTAGTCAGCACGCCGATAAAGCTGCCCGCCAAAACAAGCACTTAGGACCTGTTCAACACTGCAATTCGTAGCGATTAATGTCGAACAGGTCCTAAGACCCGAAGCGGCCACGAGCAGGCGCGTGAATCGGCCACTTCAAACGAGCAGCCACGTATCGCGTCTGACGCGCGATACGTGGAGTCTGAAGCCCTGTCTTGCATTTGGCCGCCGCCTTACGCACTTGAAGTTCAGACCCCAGTATGGCGCAAGTCGCGGGACAGACCGCGAAAGGAGAGCAGGAAATGGACGACATTGTCATCGTCTCGGCTGCCCGGACACCGGTTGGCAGTTTCAACGGCGCACTGAGCAGCGTTCATGCGCATAATCTTGGTGCGGTCGCGTTGCAGGCTGCTTTCTCGCGCGCCGGGGTCGAAGCCGCCGATGTTGATGAAGTGATCTTTGGCCAGGTTCTCGCCGCCGGCGAAGGCCAGAACCCAACCCGACAGGCGGCGCGTCTGTCCGGCATGCCAGACTCAAAGACCGCCTTTGGCATCAACCAGGTCTGTGGTTCCGGCCTCCGCGCCGTCGCCCTGGCCGCACAGCAAATCCGTACCGGCGAAAGTGCGATCGTCGCGGCCGGCGGCATGGAAAGCATGAGCCTCTCAACCCATGCCGCGCATCTGCGCAACGGCACCAAGATGGGGGGATTGGAGTTTGTCGACACCATGCTGAAGGACGGTCTGTGGGATGCGTTCCACGGCTATCACATGGGCAACACGGCGGAAAACGTCGCGACCAAATACCAGATCACCCGAGAGCAGCAGGATACTTTCGCGCTCGGCTCGCAGCAGAAAGCGTCCGCCGCGCAGAAATCGGGCCGCTTCAAAGACGAGATCGTTCCGGTCACGATCAAGAGCCGCAAGGGCGACATCGTGGTGGCTGACGACGAGTACATCCGCCACGACTCGACCGCCGAATCCATGGCGCGACTCCGTCCCGCATTTACCAAGGACGGCACGGTCACCGCTGGCAATGCATCCGGCATCAACGACGGCGCCGCCGCACTGATCCTGATGACCGCCAGCGAGGCCAGCAAACGCGGCTTGACCCCACTGGCGCGCATCGCCGGCTTTGCCACCGCCGGCGTCGATCCCGCGGTGATGGGCACGGGCCCGATTCCTTCCACGCGGAAAGTGCTGGATCGCACGGGCTGGAAGCCGGACGATCTCGATCTGGTCGAGGCCAACGAAGCATTCGCCGCCCAGGCACTGGCGGTGAACAAGGACATCGGCTGGGACACTGGCAAGGTGAACGTCAATGGCGGCGCGATCGCCCTCGGGCATCCGATTGGTGCGTCGGGCGCACGCATATTGGTCACCCTGCTGCACGAGATGCAGAAGCGGGATGCGAAGAAAGGCCTTGCAACGCTCTGCATCGGTGGCGGCATGGGCGTCGCCATGTGCCTCGAGCGCTGAGCCCGCTCTGACCGGGACGTTAGGATTTGGCACCCGAACGACCGGGTTTCGGAACGCGCGATCTCGCGTCTACGTCATGACGCCCTTTCAGCTTCATTACGCTTGACAGCTAGAGCGCGATCGTTTGAGGTTGAACCGACCTCAAACGTGAATCGCCCTCTCAAACAGAGCGAGTTGGAGCCTGATTGCTTCAACCTGAAGCTATCAGGCTCCAGCTGTGCCAGCTGTGACCGATGCCCCCAACTTTAGGTGCGCGCGCGACTGACGGCTATGGCGAAATGCGCCGTGCAACTGTATTTGAGGTTCATCAGTAGAAACCTTTGCACGGTTCCTGAAAACCGGTACAGTTATCCGCCAGTGTCCTGCCCCCGAAGTTCGTCGCATTCCGCGACCTCCCGTAGGGATAGGCAGGTAACTGAAACAAAAAGCGCGTGTCCTCTACCAGAGGTTCGCCGACCGTGGCGAACCTCTGATCCGGGAAACTGGCGCGCGACAAACGGTCGGGGCGGGCTATCAATCGTGCGGAAAATAAGCTTCCTGGCTTCTATGAAACGGGAAACGGTGGGAAACGGCGCGAAAAAATCGCCTGCTGCCACGTCGGCTGACCAAATCGTTGCTGCATCCTAGCATAAGGCCGTCTGGTGTCAGAAACTGCTCCATCTCGGCTGTTCGGAACTGTCGGCAAGTTCATTTCTATACGGGAACGTATTGGCACGCGGCTGCCGTGGCTGGCCATGCTTCCCGCCGACGTCGGCCTGTTCATCAAAAGCGCGCGGACTGACGCCAGGATCGCCCGCCTACAACGTAATGTCGGCAGCCAGGCCGCGTTCGAGGCAGCCTACCAGGAGTCTGAGGATCCTTGGGCCTCGGCTTCACCGCGCTACCGCTACCAGGAGCTGAAATACGACCGGCTGACGGCTTTGTTGCCGCGCAAACGTTTTGACTATGCGCTTGATCTCGGTTGTGGGCTCGGATTGTTATCGCAACGACTAACCGAGCGGGCGGAGCGTGTTCTGGGCATCGATTTCGCGCCTGCCGCGGTGGACAACGCGCGCCGCCGCGGCGCCGCCTTCAACAACCTGGCGTTCGAGCCGGGCGACATCCTGAACCTGCCGGCCTCCCTCGACGGAAGGTTCGACCTCGTGGTCGTAGCCGACGTGCTCTATTACCTTTCGCCGCTGGATGAGGCGGTTCTGCACTCGGTCGTTCGCCGTATCGCCGATCTGCTGACGCCGGGCGGGACCTGTCTGCTGACTAATCATTTCTTCTTCACCGCCGATCCGGATAGCCGGGTTTCGCGCCGAATACATCGGGCCTTCAGGGCCTGTCCGCGCTTCGCCGTGACGTCGGAGCATCGCCGAGCGTTCTTTCTGGCCACCCTGCTGTCCGAACGGCCGCGACACCTCGCTGCGTGATGCGCCGCGGATTGCTGATCGCCTTTAGCGCCGTCCTGCTGGCCGGCGTGGTCTGGGCGTGCTTCTCGACCTGGGCGGATGTCGTTGCCGCGGGCAAGGACGCGCTGAACGCGCTTTGGACCCTGCCGGCGTTGATCGGCGTTCATCTGGTGCAACTTCTGCTGTCCAGTACTGCATGGCGGTCGTTGTTCACACCACCCAGGCCCGCGGCGGCGATATTCTTCCGCCTGAGGCTGATCCGCGAAGGGATCGACAGTCTGTTCCCGGTCGCGCAGATCGGTGGCGAGGTCGTCGGCGCGCGGTTGCTGGCCAACCGCGGCACCAAGGCGGCTCGGGCTGGGGCCAGCGTCATCGTCGACGTCTCGCTCGAGGTTCTGGCGCAGGCCATCTTCCTGCTGGCTGGGATCGCCACGCTGGCAATGCTGGCGGGCAGTGGCCATTCCGCCGACTGGCTCGGGTCGCTGGCATTGGCGGTCGTCGCGGCCGGCGGCTTCCTGCTCGCCCAGCGGTTTGGCCTGCTGCGGCTGGTGGAGATGCTGGCCGAAAGGATCGGGCAGCAGCTTCCGGGCCTGGCCAACCTGTCGTTGACCGGCCTCCAGGCGGCGGCGGAAGCGTTCTATCGCCGGCGGGACGCATTGCTGCGCGCGACCCTGGTGCATCTCGTGTCATGGTCGCTGGGGACGTTTGAGACGTGGATCATTCTTCACGCGCTGGGCGTGCCTGGCAGTCTGCCACAGGCGCTGGTCGTGGAGAGCCTAGGCATGGCGGCGCGGACCGCCGGATTCGCGGTGCCGGGAGCGCTGGCGGTGCAGGAGGGTGGCTTCGCGCTGGCCGCGCTATCGGTGGGACTTCCCGAGACCGCTGGCTTGTCGGTGTCTCTGATCAAGCGGGTGCGGGAGGTTCTGGTCGGTGTCGCGGGCGTGACGCTGGGCTGGTTGGATGGCGGCTTCAGTTAAATTACTTCGCGGCTGTCTTTGCAGCGGAGTTCGATTTCCCGTCACGGCGAGTTCCGGCCTGTCCGGCGTAAACTGCTGATCGCAGCCGCGCTGACCCTTGCATGTTCTCCGGAAGTGGTAAGACTGGCTCAATCCGGAGCAACAAAAAAGGGAGGTTCCAATGGCACGCGTCGCACTGGTTACCGGTGGCACTCGGGGTATAGGCGCCGCGATCAGCTTGGCGCTCAAGGCGCAAGGACGCACCGTCGTCGCCAACTATGCCGCGAACGACGCAGCGGCCGAGTCGTTTCAGGCGGAAACCGGCATCGCCATCGTCAAGTTCGATGTCTGTCACTACGAAACCTGTGAGGCCGGCCTCGCCGAGGTCGCCGCGGAATACGGCCCTGTCGACATCCTGGTGAACAACGCTGGCATTACCCGCGACGGCACGTTGCTGCGGATGCGCCGGGACATGTGGGATGCGGTGCTCGATACCAACCTCGGTTCTTGCTTCAATATGTGCAAGTTGACCTTCGAGGGCATGCGCGAACGCAAGTATGGCCGCATCGTGAACATCGGCAGCGTCAATGGCCAGGCCGGGCAATACGGTCAGGTGAACTACGCCGCCGCCAAGTCGGGCATTCACGGTTTTACCAAGGCGCTGGCGCAGGAAGGCGCTCGGTACGGGATTACCGTGAACGCGATCGCGCCAGGCTATGTCGACACCGAGATGGTCCGCGCGGTTCCCGGCGAAGTGCTGCGCAAGCTTGTTGCCAAGATCCCGGTTGGACGCCTGGGCCACGCCGAGGATATCGCCCGTGGCGTCGCTTTTCTGACCACCGACGATGCTGATTTCGTTACTGGGTCGACGCTGTCGATCAATGGCGGCATGCATATGTACTAAACGCTCCGGATGGGTTTCGCTTCCCCAGCCAGCTTGCCAATTGCCTGAAACAGCGGTCATCATTCCTCATTGGAAGGAGGGCTTCGGTCATGAACGCACCACGAAATACCCAATATCGCCACCTCGACGTCCAAAAGATCTCCGGCTCCTTGGGGGCGGACGTTCGCGGCGTCGATCTGTCGCAAGACGTTTCGGACGAGGTACTGGCGGAACTTCGCGCCGCCTTGCTCGACAATCTGGTCATCGCGGTCCGCGATCAGGACCTCACGCCGGCACAGCAGCTGGCCTTTGCGCGACGCTGGGGCGACATCCACCTGCACCCGTTCATGCAGGGGATGGCGGACTACCCGGAAATCCTGGCGGTGATCAAACGCCCGACCGACACGAAGAATTTCGGTGGTTCCTGGCACACCGACCAGATGTTCTCGCCGAACCCGGCGATGGGCACGATGCTGTATGCCAAGGAAGTGCCGTCAGCCGGCGGCGATACGATGTTTACCAATCAATACCTGGTCTACGAGAGTCTGTCAGACGGGATGAAAGCGCTCGCGGCTCAGCTTCGAACCGTTTGCGTCGGCGACAACTTCAAGTCGGCGGGTGGTGTGTCGCGAAAGGAACGATACGATCGTCAAATGAGCGAGATGAAGGTCAAGGATCCTGGCGACGTTCAGACCACCAGCGTTCATCCTCTTGTCCGAACCCACCCCGAGACCGGCAGAAAGTCGATTTACATCGGCGGCCATGTTCAGCATTTCGATGGCATGACCGACGAGGAAAGCCAGCCGTTGATCGACTTCTTCATGAAGCAGTCGATCCGGCCTGAGCATACCTGCCGGGTGCGGTGGCAGACGGGCACGCTGACGTTCTGGGACAATCGCTGCACCCAGCATTTCGCGGTCAATGACTACCCCGCCGAAACGCGGATCATGCACCGCATCACGGTTTGTGGTGATCAGCCGTTCTAGGCCAGAAACCTGCGGACGGGGTCCGGAAAGTCCAACCGGATCCCGCCCTTTATGCGGCAGTACCGAGATAGGCGCTCACCACATCGGGATTTCGTCGAACCTCGTCAGGCGAGCCATCAGCGATCTTGCGGCCAAAATTGACTACGACAACCTTGTCAGACACCGACATCACAAGGCTCATGTGATGCTCCACCAGCAGAACCGTAACACCCTGCAGGTCCCGCACGCGGCGTATCTGCCCCTCAAGCGTGTGCACCTCTTCGTGGTTGAGACCAGCGGCGGGCTCGTCCAGCAGTAGCAGCTTGGGTTCCGCCGCGAGCGCCCGGGCGAGTTCCACCCGCTTGCGGATTGGAAACGGCAAGCCCGCGGCGACGCGATGCGTGAAGCTGCCGAGGTTCATGAACTCGATCAGGTCGAGGGCTTTTTCACGCACCTTCGCCTCCTCGCGTCCAACAGCGGGCAGGCGCAGCGCGTTCTCGATGAACCCCGCGCTGGTGCGACTGTGGCGCCCGACCATGACGTTCTCCAGCACCGTCAGCCGGTCGAACAGTGCCACGTTCTGGAACGTGCGGCCGATGCCCATCATCGGAATGCGGTATCGCGGCACCGACAGCACGGACTTGTCCTCGAACAGGATCTCCCCGGCGCTTGGTCTGTAGAGCCGGCTGAGGCAATTGAACAGCGTCGTCTTGCCAGCGCCGTTCGGGCCGATGAGCCCGGCGATCTGCCCCGGCATGACGTCGAACGTGACGTCATCAAGGGCGACGACACCACCAAAGCGTAGCGTCACGCCCCGCACGGACAGAAGCGGCGCCGAACTGCTGGACATTTTCAGATGGTTCCTCCAAGTCCGCCGGTCTAGACCGTCAGTGCCCGCGAAAGGAATACTGTGCGCAAGCACGGGATTCCGCGCAAGCTGTTCCGTTCCGGTTTCTCCGACAGCGTCGCCATCACGCCCGCAGCGCCGCCAGTCCCCGCCTCAGATCAACGATCAGATCATCCACATCCTCCAGCCCGATGTGCATCCGCACGATCGGCCCGGCGAACGCGTCGCCGCCAGCGGTGCGGGTGACGAAGCCGGTGGTCGGCACCGCGAGGCTTTCGTAACCGCCCCACGAGGCACCGATGCCGAAAAGATCGAGCGCTTCTACGAACCGGTGCGTCGCCGTCGTGCTGAACTCGGGCTTGAACTCGATGCCAAACAGGCTGCACGCGCCGGTGAAATCACGCCGCCACAGATCGTGTCCGGGCGCGCCCGGCAGGCCGGGATGCAGCACCGCGGCGACTTCGGGCTGCTGGCGCAGCCAATGCCCGACCTGCAACGCGGATTCCATCTGGGCCTGCAGCCGCACCCCCATGGTCCGAATGCCGCGCAGCGTCAGCCAGCAATCGTCCGGGCTGGCATATTGTCCCAGCGTCCGACCGGCCGCATGCAGGACCTGCCAGTCGTCATCGTTGTTGACCGTGATCGCGCCGATCAACACGTCGGAATGGCCAGCCAGGTATTTCGTTGCCGCCTGGATCGAAACGTCCACACCATGCGTGAAGGGCTGGAAGTGGTGGATGCCCCAGGTGTTGTCCATGAACAGCTTGGCACCCGCGGCATGAGCGGCGCGGGCGATCGCGGGCACATCCTGCACTTCGAAGGTGTGGCTGCCGGGGCTCTCGGTGTAAACCACCTTGGTGTTCGAACGGATCAGCTTGGTCAGACCCGCTTCGTCGATTTCCGGCAGATAGAAGGTCGTTTCCACCCCAAAGTCGCGCAGCATGGTCGTGGCGAAGGTACGCGCCGGCCCATACACGTGATCCGGCATCAGCATGTGATCGCCGGCTTTGAGCCACGCCAGTAACGGCGTGGTCACCGCCGCGAGTCCGGTCGACACGATGTAGCAGCGGGTGCCGCCCTCGATCGCGGCGATGGCATCTTCCAGCGCCCAATGGGTGGCAGACCCGCCGGTCCCATAGGTCAGGACGCGTTCGCCGCGCCTGGCCTGCAGCGCCTGACGTTCCTTGACGGTGGGAACCAGCACGGTCGAACCGCGCAGCAATGGAGGGTTGACGAATCCATGCTCGCGCTTGGTCGCCCGACCAACATGGGAAAGCATCGTGCGGAAGCCACGTGGAAGCGTCGTGCGGAAGCCGCGCGCTGGGGTATCCTCGGTCATCTTCAACCTGCCTCGATCGGGGTGTCGGAGCGTCCGCCCCATTCGGTCCATGAGCCGTCATACACCGCACCGTCCGGAAAGCCCGCGACCCGCAGACCCAGCGTCAGAATGCAGGCGGTCACGCCGGAGCCGCAACTCGTGACCAGAGGACGGGAGCCATCGACACCGGCGGCCTGAAACCGTCCCCTGACCTCGCTGGGCGCTCGGAACGTGCCGTCGGCCTGTAACAGCTCGGTGTAAGGCAGACTGACGGAGCCCGGAATGTGGCCGCTGCGCATGCCCTCGCGAGGCTCTGGTATCGCACCGGTGAAGCGGCCAGTCGCGCGTGCATCCAGCACTTGCTCCGAACGGCTTTGAACGTTGCTTAACATGTCGCCCACGCCGCGCAATCGGCTGGCGCGGAAATCCGGGCGGAATTCGGCTGGCTTGGAAGCGGCTGGTTGGCTGCTGTGGGTATCACGTCCCTCATTCAGCCATTTCGGCAGGCCGCCATCCAGCACCGCGACGTCGTCGTGGCCGAACAACGTCATCAGCCACCAGCCGCGGGCTGCCGAAGCAAGGCCCTTCTGGTCGTAGAAGACGACGCGTGACGCGTTGCTGACACCCAGATCACCCACCAGCCTGGCGAACCTGCCCGGTGTCGGAACCATATGAGGCAGATCGGTATCGGGATCGGCTATCCGATCGATATCGAAATAAGAAGCCCCCGGTATATGAGCCCGGACGAACTCGTTTCTTCCGTCTTTCGGCTCGTTCGGTAGGTATTTGGTCGCATCGAAGACCGCCAGATCGGGCTTGCCCAGTTCCGCGGCTAACCATTCAGTCGTGACAAGAGGTCCCATCTTCGTTCCTACCGGCGATTTCCCTGATCCTAGAGACTGTTGCCGGTCAGGTCCAAGGGCAGGGCCTGCCGCGCGGTGTGATCCTCCGACGCAGATCACCCAGGCTCGGCGCGGGGCAGTCGGGTGAACGATACGCGGCATTGAACCTGAGTGTGCTCCGCGGTGAGGACCGTCTGGAATGGCGCTACTGGTAGGAAGACCAAGAAGGATCTACCACAGAGCCACAGAGTTCACCGAGATCCAGTGGAGGCGGACCTGCGCTATTTTTGATGCTCTCGGTGCTCTCTGTGGCTCTGTGGTGCATGTTCGGTAGGCCGCGACACATGCTTACGTTGCCAGTGAGACGACATCCCGTCGGTCAGGCACGCTGCCGGATGGAAGGATCGCTGGTTCACCCGATTGCCCTGAGGCTCGGCGCCGCTGACCTCGACCCGTTCCTGATCGCGGTGTAGCCTGCTTTCAAAGATGGGAGGACATCATGCTTACCCAGGCCCAGATCGAGACCTACCAACAGATCGGGGCTGTCGTCGTCCCTGACGTTTTGACGCCGGACGAGGTTCGCATCCTTGGTCAGGTCACCGATGGCTTTGTCGAGCGTGCCCGCGGTCTGACCGCTCACACCGATATTTATGATCTTGAAGACAGCCATTCAGCCGAAACCCCGCGAGTGCGGCGGATCAAGGCGGCACACCTGCACGATCCGGCCTTCGCCGCGCTGAGCCGGCACCCCAAGATCATCGCGGTGCTGCAATCGCTCTGGGGCCCGGACGTCCGGTTCGACACGGCCAAGCTGAACATGAAATGCGCGGGCTTTGGCGCGCCCGTGGAGTGGCACCAGGACTGGGCATTCTATCCCCATACCAATGACAATCTCGCCGCCGTCGGTGTCATGTTCGATGACATGGCGATGGAGAACGGACCTCTGATGATCGTCCCGGGCAGTCACCAGGGGCCGACGTTCGACCACCACGCCGAAGGTGTCTTCTGCGGTGCGATGGATCCGACGAACCGCGACGTCGACTACAGCAAGGCGGTCCCCCTGACCGGCAAGGCCGGCTCGATTACCGTACACCATGTGCGTGCCGTGCATGGATCGGCGCCGAACATCTCCGAGCGTGACCGTCGTCTTCTGCTGTTCCAGTTTCGCGCCGCCGACGCCTGGCCAATCCTGGGCTTTCCCGGCGGCATCGCGGAATTCGATGCGCTGATGGTGGCCGGCCAACCGCGGCAACCGCGACTTGCCCCCGCACCCGTACGCCTGCCGCTGCCGCCCGCATCCCGCCAGGGTTCGCTGTATGAGAACCAGAAGGGAATGAAGTCCCGGTTCTTCGACCTGACCGCCGCTCAATAAGGGCAGCATCGGCGATAAGTGCGTCAGCACGCCGATAAAGCTGCCCGCCAAAACAAGCGCTTAGGACCTGTTCGACATTGCAATTCGTAGCGATTAATGTCGAACAGGTCCTAAGCCACCCGGACCGCGCGATCCACGGTCGGCCAGCATCGAACTGGGTCAGCCGACCATTGACCTCGCGGTCCTCAAGCGCATGCCGCTGAATAGCAAATGCCACCGTGGAGGAAACCATCATGACGGTTCGAAACGTCGCTCGCGAGAAGCTCGAGCAGGGTCATCTGTCCCTCGGTGTCGGGATCCGCACGACCCGCAGCGTCGAAATCGCCAAGATGATGGCGATCGCCGGCTTCGACTGGCTGTTCCTCGACATGGAGCATGGCACCATGTCGCTGGATGCGTGCGCACAGATTGCCGCCGCCGCGCTCGATGCCGGGATCGCACCGATCGCGCGGGTGCCGAACGGGCAATACGCGATCGCCACGCGCGCTTTGGATAACGGCGCGATGGGCATCGTCATGCCGCACGTCGACACCGCCGCGGAAGCCCGTGAAGTCGTCGCCAAACTGAAATATCCGCCGATCGGCCATCGCTCGGTTGGCGGCTGGGGGCCGCACCATCAGTTGCAGACGCTCAACACCGCGGACGCCGTGAAGACCCTCAACGCCGCCAACCTTACGGTTGTGATGCTGGAAACCCCAACGGCCATCGCAAACGCCGCCGAGATCGCCGCCGTCCCCGGCGTTGATGTCTTGCTGATCGGATCCAATGACCTGTGCGCGGAGATGGGCATCCCAGGCGACTTCGGCAACGACCGGCTCGCCGCGGCGTACGGCAGCATGATCGAGGCCTGCAAGACGAGCGGGAAGTTTCCCGGTATGGCGGGCATCTATAACGAGGCGATCATGCCCCGTTATATCGAGATGGGCGCACGCTTCATCCTGTCCGGGCAGGACGCATCGTTCATGATGGCGGCCGCCCAATCCCGGACAGGCTTTCTGAGAAAGACGCTCGGGCACTGAACGCCCGTATATGTGACCGGGGCCAGAGCGCGATCGTCTGAGATTAAACCGAGCTCAAACGTAAAGCGCCTTCCCAACCGAACCAGGTGGAGCCTGACCGCTTTAACCTGAAGCGACCCGATTCCCCCCGGCCCGCCCCGGCCTTTCGCTAATCGCAGCTGGCGGCTTCAAAGCGCGATCGTCTGAGGTTGAACCAACCTCAGACTTAAATCGCCCTCAAACAAAGGGAACTAGAGCATGATCACGCTGAGCGGAACGTTCAAAGCGTGTGAATCATCCGATCAAACAAAGGGATAGAGCATTTTCGGTCTGCACAGTCAGACTGAAAATGCTCTAGCGCGTGCTAGCTTCAACCTAAGCCATCACATGCTAGCGAATGACGATCTCAACCCGCCGATTCTGCGGCTCTCGCACATTCGGACCAGTGGCCACCAGCAGATGCGTCTCGCCAAAGCCCTGAATCGCGATGACATCCTGCGGCACGCCGTCCCGCACCAGCTCCCCGGCGACCGCCTTCGCGCGGCGAACCGACAAGCTCTGGTTGTATTTCGCCTGACCGGATGTGTCGGTGTAGCCGTTGACCTCGATCCGGGTCAGCTGGACATGGGTCGAGTTATCCGCCGCTTCCTTGACGATCGACCGCGCACGCTCTGTCAGCGAGGCCTTGTCCCAGTCAAAGAACACCAGGTAGGACCTGGCTGGAGCGGGCGCCGGCGCGGCAACCGCGGCCGGCGCGGGCGGCTGCGCCGGAGGGGGAACATTGAAGGCATAGCGGACACCGATCACGACCTCGTGGTTGAACTGATTATGCAGTTCGAGTTGCGACGTGTGCGGGGCGCCCGCCCCGGTCACCAGCGTGGAATACTTCTCCCCACCCAGGATATCCATGAAGCGATAGTCCGCCGTGAGCGACAGACCCGGCATGTTCGGTATCGGGAAGGAGGCACCGACAATCGCCTGGCCGGCGAAGGCGCCCTCCGAACCGCTGGTCGCGGCTGCGAACGGTCCACCGGCCTGCACCGAATTGAGCCCGTTCAATCTGGTCCATTGATACCCGGCACCAATTCCGAGGTAGGGATAAATATACGGGACCCCGATATCCATGTCGAACAGGGCATTCGCCATCGCGCCAAAGGTACGAGCCGTACCGCTGGTGGCCGTAGGAAATCTGGTTCCAAGCACATGGCGCACATCGCTGCGCAGAAAGTCGCCTTCGATCTCAAAGCGAAAGCCGTTGCCCAAGCCATAGCCGACGGCGAGCTCGGAATTGAAACCATAGCCCTCGTCCAGCTTGGTTCGGGCAGCCCCCGGATAGACACCCGCTGAACTGAGCCTCGGATCTTGCGGTGCATGCAGGCCAGCACCCGCCCCGAGGTAGAGGCCGCTAATCGGTTGGGCCAGGGCCACCGCGGGTGTCGCGAAAAAGGCAGTGGCAAAGATCGCGCCGCGAAAACGCATGCGTTTGAACTCCTGCTATCGGTCTTGAGCGTCCGACTTAGGACCAGGGATGAGGAACAGCCAATCAATACGGAGCGGCCTGTCGGCACGGAGCGACCTGTCGGCGCGACGCATATCCGACACCCGAACCATAGCGACAAGTCACCAGGACTTGAAAATTATCACGAAGGAAGGAAAAACCTCTCTGATGCGTCATCAAATTAAAAGCCAGCACAGGCAATCCACCCTAGAAATCTGATCTGTCTCTACAACGCCGGCTGAACATGGTGATCTCAAACACTCCGTCTGCAAAATGTCGCGTGAGACACCAAGAAACACCAGGTCGGCGATCGCCGGAAAACTGCACGGTCGCCCTTCGTGACTTTTCGGCCACCGGCAGACAATTGCGGTTCGCCGTGCACGGGACAGCTTTCTTAGTCTAAATCCGCCACTTCCTCTCACCGCCTGTTCTGATCATAGTGGCGGCTTCTGTCCGCTTAGGAGCACCGTTGTAGCCGCATGTGGTATTGTATCAGTGCCGTGGTCAAACTGGTCGCGCTTCATCCCGGCGTCGCGCTGGCGGCCGTGTTCCTGGCTGCCATCATAGAGGCCGTCGCGGTGGTTGGCATCCTTGTTCCAGGCACCCCGATCCTCATGGCGGTCGCCGGTGCGGCAGCGATGGCGGGACAACCGATGCTGCCCTTTCTGGTACTGGCCATCGCCGGCGCGGTGATTGGCGATTTCCTGTCGTTCTGGATGGGCAGGCGGTTCCGGGTCCGGTTGCGCGGCATCTGGCCGTTCTCCCGCCAGCCAGCCCTGATGGAGAATGCCGGCCATTTCTTCGATCGCTACGGCATCTACAGCGTCGCTCTGTGCCGCTTCGTCCCGGTCTTGCGTTCCACCGTCCCGCTGGTCGCCGGAATGGCGGAAATGCGCCAACGGCGCTTCGTGCTGGCCAATGTCACCTCCGCCTTGGTCTGGGCGCCGCTGCACATCTATCCCGCGAAGCTGGCTGGCTTGTCGCTTTGGAAGCTGCGGGACGGCGATTGGCAATCCGCGGTGCTATGGACCGCGGTTCTACTGGCCGGCTGCGCCGCCGCTTTCGTGCTTCACCGCGCGGTCATCGGGCGCATGCAGTAGAGCAGATCCCGTTCAGATCACTTATCTGAACGGGTGAAGATGCTCGCTCAAACGATGTGCTGGAGTTTTTTCGGTGAGCCAGCGCGAACCGAAAAAGCTGCAAGCTTGATCGGTGCGACCATCAGCCGCCGAGCGCACCCTGCGTGTTGACATAAAGCCCATACAGGCCGTGGCTTGCGGCCATAAACAGCCGGTTCCTGAAGCGGCCACCAAAGCATAGATTGGCCGCCCGCTCGGGCAGCGCGATATGCCCAAGCGGTCGGGCGTTGGCATCGAAGATCCTGACGCCATCCAGTTCGGCCACGCCCATGCCCCAACCGCACCACAAGTTGCCGTGGATATCGACGCGGAAGCCATCAGGGGTGCCAGCCCCGGCATCGATGAAGACACGATTATGGCTCAGCTTCGCACCGTCATCCGCGACATCGAACGCGCGGATCAGCCGGTTCGGTTCGGCACGCGAGGCAACCACGTAAAGCACGGACTCGTCGGGCGAGAAGGCGAGGCCATTTGGACCCTCGATATCGTCGGCCATCATCTTTGCCTCGCCGGTGTGACCGTCGATGCGCCAGACAGCAGCAGGTACTTCGGATTGAGCCAGCTCCCCCTCATACCAGCCACTGATCCCGAATAGCGGATCAGTGAACCAGATCGAGGCATCAGATTTTACCACCACATCGTTCGGCGAATTCAACCGCTTGCCTTGGTGGCTGTCCATCAGGATGGTGATCGATCCATCATACTCGGTCCGGGTGACCCGCCGGCCGCGATGCTCGCAGGTTACCAGACGTCCCTGACGGTCGCGGGTGTTGCCGTTGGCATTCCAGGAGGTTTTTCGAAACACGCTGACGGCGCCTGTTTCCTCTTCCCATTTCAAGATGCGATCGTTGGGGATGTCGCTCCACAGCACATACCGGCCATCGCCGAAATAAACCGGCCCCTCCGACCAGCGGCATCCGGTCGCCAACCGCTCGACGGATGCAAGCGGCAGACGCAGCGCATTGAAGGCCGGGTCAAGCACCTGAACGTTTGGATCAGGATACCGCTGGCTTGATTCCCACATGACCGGCTTCCCCCGCTGCGTTGTGCGGCCAAGTTAAAGCAGGTCGCACCAGCGGGAAACCGGCAGCGTCCATCAGGCGAGAGTAGCAGTCCGATTATTCGACTCGATGTTCGATAATTTGACCCGTGATATAGACCTGATGGCTGCTTGATGCCGCTTCCCCCCGCCCGGCGACACGCCCACTACTGGTTCGCGCCGGATCGCCTGCGAACTCGGCAAACACATGACCGTTGCCAGATCCATGCATGGGCTTCTGAGCAACGCCATACAACGGATGGTGCGCCGAACCCGGCGTTGGCGAAGTTGCTCGCTCGCTGCCCTACCGCTTGAACCGCAAGTCGATGCCACGCGCGATCCACCCCGCCTCGATCGCAGCAAGGTCGGTCAATCCGGACGGATCTGCCTTTGACGGCGTGATGCCCAACCGCGGCGCGCCCTCTGCCTTCCAGATCGACAGCAGCCGCCGCAGTTCCCCAAGTGGTTCGGCGTGATCATCGACGCGCACGTTCAGGTCGGGGAAGTCTTCGGTGGTGACCATGATCATCGCGGCGGATTGCTTGCCGCGCCGGTCCCCGCCGGCGGCTTCTCCCGCTTCCATCGCGGTCATCAGTCGGTCCGGCATCGGTGTCTCAGGGTTGACCTTCCACGACGCCAAGGTCGCGGCGACCGTCGGCTCGCCCGTCAACATGTTGCCGGCGACGCTGATGCCGCCGGCGGAAACGCTGCCGCACCATTCAACGCAGTTCCGACCGGTCCAGGCGGCGGTTCGCCCGCTGCTATCCACGGCATGCACCTGACGAAGACCCTTGCCGTCATCGCCGGCCAACGCTCCGTCGATCGCCGCCGCCGGCGCAAGGCCGCGTGCCATGGCGTCGAGTATCGCCGGCCCAAGATACCGGTTCGTCATCGACTGCGTCGAGACCGCACCAACGCCCGCCCGCACGAAGGGGCAGGAGGCGCCAACAGCGAACGCCCGCGTGGCAACGGCGACGGCGAAGGCGCCGGCGTTCGGATCATACGCGACGATCGACCAGGTCATCGACAGGTTCCCGCTGTTTCACAATGCTAACGCGTCGGTCAGCAAGGGTTCAACCGTGCGACTGTCCTTGACCCGATCGGCGACGCCGATGATTTTGACGGCAGCGGCAAGATCACGATTTCGCGAGATTATTGAACCGTAATCGAAAAGGGACCGTAAGAGAGACGCATCAAAATGAGGATGCCTTTTCAGGAGGTCGTTTGAGATGTCTAAACGTATCGTTGCCTTTATAGTCGCAGGCCTCGCGGTCGGTGCTGCGGCGCCAGTCGTTGCTCAGACGAAGATGCCGTCCGACACGGTCATGGTCGGCGGTGCCGCGATGTATCCGTCCAGGAACATCATCGAGAACGCGGTCAATTCAAAGGATCACACGACGCTCGTTGCCGCGGTCAAGGCGGCGGGGCTTGTTGATACGCTGGAAGGCAAAGGCCCATTCACCGTTTTTGCGCCGACCAATGAAGCATTCGACAAACTGCCGCCAGGAACGGTGGCTACGCTGTTGAAGCCGCAAAACAAGGCGATGCTGGTGAAGATCTTGACCTATCACGTCGTATCCGGTGACTTCACCGCGGCCGACCTGATGCAAAAGGTGAAGGCCGGTGGCGGCAAGGCCATGCTCAAGACCGTCGAGGGCGAGCCGCTCATTTTGAGTGAGAACGGAACCCATCTGTTCGTCAGCGGCGAAAAAAGTGGTGTCGCTGAAGTGACCATATCGAATGTGAAGCAGTCGAATGGCGTGATCCACGTGATCAATTCGGTGTTGCTGCCGAACTGATGACCCAACGGCGAGACTTCGGTCTCGTCGCTCCCGCCGCTATGACGCGGTTCGGTCATGGCAGATTCGCCGCCGGACCGCTCAAGCGCCGCCCGTTCCCAGTCCCCGTCACATGTCCTACTAATCTAGGCCGGTGATTGAGTAAGGGAGGACACCAATGATCATAGAAATGCGCACCTACACGCTTCAGCCGAGTACATTGGCAGAGGTGGAAAAGCGCTTCGCGGAGGCCCTGCCGGTCCGCGAGAAGCACTCGAAGCTGGCCGCCTTCTGGCACACCGAGATCGGGCCGCTGAACCAGATCATCCATGTGTGGGCCTACGACAGTTTCGAGCAGCGTGCTGCCGTGCGAGCGGCCGCGGCGAAAGAGACCGGCTGGCCACCAACCATTCGTGAATTTATCACGGCGCAGCACAGCGAGGTGTTCCTGCCGGCGCCGTTCTCCCCCGCACTCGAACCCCGTCAGGTTGGACCGCTGTTCGAGATCCGCCAGTACACCTTGATCCCAGGCGCGATCCCCGGACTGATCGAGCGCTGGACCGACAAGATCGAGGGACGAACAAGGTTTTCCCCGTTGGTCGGAGGCTGGTATTCAGAGTTTGGAGCGCTGAACAAGTGGGTTCACATCTGGGCCTACAAGGATGCGAACGAACGTTTTAGCGTGCGTCAGGCCGCGACGGCTTCAGGCCAATGGCCGGCCCGGAACCCGCCCGGGGTCGTGGTGAAGCAGGAGAACGCGTTGCTGATGCCCGCGGCGTTCTCGCCCATCCGATAGGCGATACGGGTCGTCCCTGACCGCTGACAGCGGAGCAGCGGCAGGGGGCGTTCCCTGGAGACTGGCTACTGGCTTGGATCCACCTCGTCAGAACTGCTTCAACAGCCGGTTGATGTAGTCCAGTTCCTGCCTTGGCCGCTCCCGGTCGGCGCCCCGACGGCGCAGTTCTTCCTGGATGGCCTGCGTGCGTTGGCGTTCGCGTCCTTCCGGCACCACAACGTCGGCATTGTCGGTGGCATTGCCCTGGTTGTATCGGCCCAGGGGATCACGCCCGCCGGGATTGGCGCTGTCAGGCGACCCCGGTAGCGGCCCACCGCCCTGGCCATCGCCTCGCTGTCCGCCGGGCATCATCATTCCCATCATACCTTGAGCGCCGTCCTGATCGCCATCCTCGCCCTGCCCCGGCTGGCGGCCCATTTTCGCCATCGCCTGACCCATCTCACGATTACCCTTCTGCAGCGCGGCGATCGCCTGTTGCTGTGACTGGCCGGCTTGCCCGTCCTGCCCCTGATTTAGCTGGTTCACCGCGTTCCGCATGGCCTGGTCTGCCTGTCCCAGACCGGGAGATACCTCGCCGCTGAGGTCGGTAAACTGCTGCATCAATTCGCCCAGCGCGTGCCGCAGCGCCTGTTGGACCCTGCCGTCGGTGCTGCGCTGCATGTTTTGATCGGCTGTGGCCGGGTCGGGATTACGCCGTTGCTGCGCATGATCCAGTAACCCGCCCTCACGCGCGATCAGATCCTGCACCACGCCCTGCTGGCGCTTGCCGCGTTGGCGCTTGCTGTTGGATTGCTTGCTGTCACGCCCTTGGGCGCCGGCACTGCGAAGCTGGTCCAACATCCGCTCCAGCTGCGCCATCTGCTGCTGCGCATCGGCCATCCGCCCTTCCTTTGCCGCCTGTTCGGCCTGCTTGGCCATCCGCTGCAGATCGCGATCGGACAGCTGCATCGCCTTGGGGTCGAACGGCATGATGCTGTTGTTGCGCTGCGCCTGTTCGATCAAGGCGCGCATGTGCCGATCAATGGCTTGACGCAGTTCTTCGAGTTTCTTCGCCAGCGCCTGCCGGTTCTGCGCGTTCGGCTGCTGTTGGGCCTTGTCCAGGGCGTCACGAGCGGCCTGGCGCGCTTCCTCCAGCGATCGCGCACTTTGCTCGGTCTGGCCCTCCTCCATGTGCAGCGCGAGTTGCCACATCATGTCCTGTGACTCGGGGATCGCGCTGTCGGCATGGTTGCGCACCAGGTCGTAGTAAGTACTGCTCAGGTCGAGGAAGGCGCTGATATCGCCTGCAAACAGGTCCGGATGCTGCATCAGCCCGTCCAGCGCTTCAAGTGCGTCGCCACGATCATCGGGATGCACGCTGAGCGTCTTCCGCGCCGCGATCAGCAGGCGAGCGATCGGGTTGTGAAATGGCCGTTCGGCGAGTTCGAACGTCGCATTGGCGCTGGTTCCGGTTTGGCCGATCGCGTCGCGGGCGATCAACCGACCCACAACCGGCAATCCAGCCCAGGGATGCGCTGTCAGGTCGGGCTGGTTCAGGCCCCGCGCGGCTTTCGGCGAACCACCCGGCAGCGGAATGGTCACGATCAGCGGCGCCGCATCCGGCCGATCCCGAAGGTGGAGTTCAGCCTGCAGATTGGTGACACCATAATCGTCGGACACCCGCCAGGGCAGCCGGGTCTGCTGGCCCGACTGCGGCCGGCCCGGGTTCTGACCCCATGCGGCGGTCGGTGGCTGGTCCTCGATGACCGTCAGTTTCCAGGACGCCAGGCTGCTGCCGCCCCGCTTGACCGTCAGCAGGCCGCCATGGGCTAAAGTCAGCTCCGATTGGAAGCTGCTGTGATCCAGCGCGCTGAATGGCACTGTTCGGTCATTCAGCGACAACGTCGGCGCGCCACCTCCGCCGGAGACATTGACCGTCAAATGTGATCCGGCCGGAGCGGACACCAGCCCGCCGTCAGCCTTCAGGAACAGCGGCGCGATCCGCGTATAGGCGGGCGGCGTGATCCAGGCCTGGACCTCGATTGCTGGCGCGCCAGCGACGGCCGGCAGGGTCGGCGTGACCGCCGCGTACAACCGAGCCGGGGCGTCGATGTTGGCGATCGCCAGACAGGCCAATACCGCCAGCAGCAAGCCTAGCCGTAGCGCCCGCGGATCACGCCGCGGCAGTCCCGGCCGCGGCAATCCGACGCGCAGCTGGCCGATCTGGCGACTGGCACGGGCGGCATGTGCCTGCCACAGCGCCAGACTGACGTCGTCCGCGGCGGCTGGTCGATCCGTCAGGACCGACAGCGGCCGGTGCACCATCCCCGAGTGCGTCTCGAGCCGCCGGTCAGCCGCACGATTATCCGGCGGCCGAACCCGTCTGAGACCGCGATACAGCAGCCCTGCCACGGCAAGCAGGACCAACGCCAGTAGGGCCACATGCGCCCAGGTCGGCAAAAGCGGTGGCAGGTTCAGCAGCGCCGCGCAGAGGAAAACGCCGATCACCGCGAGCGGCGGCCAAAGTCCAGGCCACGCGGCCTCGAACAAGATAGCGGCGCGCGCCAGAAGCCGACGGCCGGCGAGATGCTTGGGCGAAGGCAACAACGCCGTCACGACGGCAGCCGCTCCCGCTCCCACAGCGCATAGACCGGCTGGCGGTCACGGATCACCGATCCGCGTCCCCCATCCACCCACACCTCAGCTGCCAGCGGCCGGGCATTGTAGGTCGAACTCATGACCGCACCATAGGCGCCGGCGTCGAGTATCGCCACAAGCGCATCACGGGCTAAGGGGGGAAGCGAGCGGCTTCGCGCGAACGTGTCGCCGCTTTCGCAGACCGGGCCGACGACCGAGGCCGGACTGGCCGGAGCAACGGCGTCGGCGGCCGAGACCGGAACAATGCCGTGCCACGCACCATACATGGCCGGTCGCACCAGGTCGTTCATGGCTGCATCGAGAATGATGATCGGTTCCGACGCGGTCCGCTTGACCAGCACGACCGAGGCCAGCAGCACCCCAGCCGGCCCGACCAGCCAGCGGCCCGGTTCGATGGCGAGGCGGATGTCCAGATCGTGGAACGCCCGCTTCATCGCGGCGGCCAGACCGGCGGGCGATGGCACCGGTTCGTCGCGGTAGGCAATGCCAAGGCCGCCGCCGCAATCCACGGTCGTCACCCGCAGCCCGTTCCGCCGCAGCGCGCGCACCAGTTCGGCAATCCGGCCGAACGCTTCGCGATAGGGCGCGAGCCCCAGGATCTGACTGCCGATGTGCATTGCCAGCCCGACCGGCTCGATACCCGGCATCGCGGCGGCTTTCGCATACAGAGCGACCACGTCATGGTAGGCAATCCCGAATTTGTCCGTCGCCCGGCCGGTCGCGATCTTGTCGTTCGTGTCGGCATCGACATCCGGATTGACCCGCAACGCGACGCGCGCGCGCCGCCCGGTGGCGTCAGCGAGCGCCGACAGCGTCGCCAGTTCCTCGGCACTTTCGATATTGATCTGGCCGACCGCCTCGGCCAGCGCGAGGCGCAGTTCCGCCATCGATTTGCCAACACCTGAATACACGATCCGGCTGGCCGGAATGCCGGCGTGACGCGCCTTCCGCAGTTCACCGCCGCTGACGACATCCGCGCCAGCCCCCTCGCCGCCAAACAGCGCCAGCACCGCCCGGCTGTCGTTAGCCTTGACGGCGTAGTGCACGTCTACATCCAGACCGGCATCGGCCATGGCACGGGTCAAGGCCTTGTAGCGCGCGCGCATCGTAGCCGCGGAATAGACCCAGGTCGGTGTGCCGACCGCGTCCGCGATCGCCGCCAGCGGCACATCGTCCATCAACAGGCCGCACAGCACATCGTGCCGTAGCCAGGGCCGGGCAGCGATCAGGTCGCGGACCGAGGGGTCGGCCGCGGCATCGGGCGGGTTAGATGGGGCATCCATCCAATCAGTGTATCGTGGATCGTATTCCAGGAAAGAGCAAAGACGATTCCGGCACTGGACTGGCGGTTGACAACCATCGTCGACTCAGCGACATCGCGACCGATAAAGAAAGAAAATAAAGCTGAGCGGGAGCCAATGACTATGACACATTCCGATGTTAGGACGCCGCAAGAATCATCGTCGGCCAGCAATCTGGCGCGTGTGATGCTTGCTGAAGCCATCGGGACTTTTCTGCTGGTCCTGGTCGGGACCGCGGTGGCCATCGCCGCGACATTGGGCAAGAACACGGCCGGTCCTGCCTACGACTCTCTCGCGGTCGCCCTGTCCTTCGGCCTTATCCTGATCGCGATCGTCGCCGCTATCGGCCAAATAAGTGGCGCGCACGTCAACCCCGCCGTCACTCTCGGTCTTGCAGTGGTGCGTAGATTTCCGTGGCGCTACGTGCCAGCCTATTTCATCGCCCAGTTCGCCGGTGGCATCGTGGCATCATTGGCCGTTTGGGCCGCCTACGGCCACGGTGCCTATAATGATGCTCATCTTGGTTTGCCCTCACCGGTCCACGGCACGAGCAATCTTCAGGTGTTGCTGGTGGAGGCGCTGATCGCATTCATGCTGGTACTGACGGTGATCGCGACGGCAACCGATCCCCGGGTGCCCGCGGGCGCAGCCGCCATGGCGATCGGCTTCTCGTTGGCAGCCGGCGTTCTGTTGGGTGGCCCGGTCAGCGGGGGCGCTGGCAATCCGGCCAGGGCGCTCGCGCCGATGATCGTCACGGGCCTCTACCCGGTGTGGTTCTATTACACGGTCGGGCCTCTCGTCGGCGGCGTTGTCGCCGCTTTGCTATACCGGCTGATCCATGGCGCAAGCGCCCCGTCGGTCATCCTGGCCGACCAATCGACCGACACAGCCGCCACACGTCCGCATGAGGCCTTTATTCCGCCTCTGAGCAGCGCTTCGCGACGCAACGCTTTGCCTGTCACGAATGACCCCGGCGCCTGAAATCGGGCGCGCGGGCACAGGGGCGAGCGTTGACTCCACCGTTTCCGACGGTTCGCAGACAAGCCAGGCTTGAACACCAAGGACACGAAGGTCCACGGAGCAAGGCAAGGCTGCTCCGCACGAGACAGTAGGACGTTGCTGTATCGGATGAATCCGAATCAGCAACGTCCAAGGCAGCTGGCCCGGCCGCATGTATGACATTGGCGCTGAGCCAGTCGGCCGCAGCGCCAATGCCGCCGCGCCGCTGACTCTCCGTGGTCCTTCGTGGTCCTTCGTGTGCTCCGTGTTAAAGTCTTGCTGGCTGACCCGCCACCGGCCAGGACGACCGCACACCTGCAACGGACCTTCCTGGGCGCTTTGACCGGAAGACCGGCACGCCGCAAGCCTAGACCCAGGCGTTCCTACAGGTGCACCGAACACGTCCACTCTGGGCGACCCCTTTCTGCTGCCTCTGCGGCCCGGCCCGGCGTCAGTATGCTTCCGTAGCGGCGCCAGGGCATCCTTCCGCACCTCCTCTGGACATCCCTCCGAAATAGGAATAATGTCTTGACAACCTCCACAACCCAAGGTAGAAGCCCTCGCTCAATCCAAAGCGCGCGGCATGACCCAGACCACCACGCTCCCAAACCCGCCCCTCGACGCGCCGACCGATCCGGACATCCCGCTCCACCCCTCCGACATCCTGATGAGCCTCATCGTCGCCTTTCTCGCGCCGATGTTCCTCAGTGCCAGTGCCGGCGATCTCGGCTTCGCCCGCATGGCCGCGATCGAGACCGTGAACGCCTACCGCCTGCGCAACCAGGCGGACCTCATGGCGGTGGCGCAGATCATCGCCTTCGGTCTCGCCGCCCTCGGCTCGCTCAGCCTGTCGATGGCCGACGAGCTCTCCCTGTCGATGACGCTGCGCCTGCGCGGCAACGCCAACGCGCTGAACCGATCGGCTGAACAGAACCGGCGCGTGCTGAGGGAAACCCACGCCAACCACCCGATGCCGCACCCGGCCGCGCTGCCGGTCGAACCCGAAGCGCCCATCATGTTCGCCGATGACGGCCAGACCGATGCGCCCGAGGCGCTGCTCAGCGCGGCGGCGGCACAACGCCTGGCGGCGGAAGCCGAGGCTCGTCTGCACGGCGGCGAACAGACCGCCGCTCAGGCTGCCGCCCCGCTGCCGGCTCAAGTCAGGACCCCCACCAGTACCCCGATCGCCACCGCCGAGACCCGCAACCGGGAAATGTGGGCGATCGCGATGGTCCAGGAGGCGGCTGAAGTCACCGCCAGCCTGCCCGGACTTCCGCCGGCCGAACGCCCTGCCGCCTCGATCCGCGCCGCCGCCCTCAGCAGCGCCGCCAATGAATTGCTCACGCGGCGGCATACGGCGCCCCCGATCCCGCGTCCCGGACCGATGCCGCCAGGCATCACCCAGCTGTCATAACATCAGGCGGCGGCCCAAGGATCACTGAACAGGCCACCCCGTCGAGCCGCCGGTTCAACCGCTCGGCGCCTCGGCACGCCTCATGCGGTTATGAAGCGGCAACGCCCGGCAGATCGGAAACCATCCAGACGCTGGGCGGTTGCTGATGGCATGCCTGACCCTGACGTGAAGCCCGAAGCAGATCGTCGGTCGCTTGCCCGACTGCGTCCTTCGGCGCCGCGCTGGCTGAGCCGTTCGGGCCCGCCGGTGCAGATCGGCGCCTGGAGGGTGGCACTTATCGGGGTCGCCATCGTACTGGCCTGGCAACTGTCGAGCGTCCTGCTGTTGCTGTTCTTCGCTGTGCTGATCGCAACGATCTTGCGCGGCGCCGCGGAGGCTCTGGCGGACGCGCTGCGCGCGCCGCCGTGGTTGATGCTGACACTGGTCGTCATTGTATTCATCATCGGCGGGTGCGTCGCGGCCTACTGGATCGGGCCAGCCTTGGCTGGGCAGGCCGATGACATGGTCGGGCGCCTGACCGGTCAGCTGCAACATTTTCGCAACGCCTACGGCGACACCTCGATCGGCCGAGCCTTGAGCCGACGGTTGAGCGGTCCCAATGGGCTGGAAACATACATGACCGGCCATGCGGTCGACATAGCCAGTTTCACCGTCGGCACGATCGGCGAGCTGTTCGCGGTGCTGGTGATCAGTATCTATCTGGCGGCCGCACCCGCAACCTATGTCAATGGCGTTGTCAGCCTCGTCCCGTCGACCTATCGCCCGCTGACCCTTCGTGTCATGAACGAGATCGGTCAGGACCTGCGTCGCTGGCTCCTGGGCCAACTGGCTGACATGCTGGTCGTTGGTGGGTTGTCGGCGATCGGATTGGATCTGCTGGGCGTGCCGGTGCCGTTCGCCTTGGCGACCTTGGCCGGATTGCTGACCATCGTCCCGTACTTCGGCACCGTCGTCGCGGGATTGGCCGCGGTGATGGTGGCTGTTACCCAGGGCTGGATCGTCGTGACGTGGACCATCGCGATCTTCGTTATCTGCCACGTCATCGAAGGCTACCTGCTGGCCCCGCTGTTGCAACACCGTCTGGTGCGCCTGCCGCCGGCTTTGATCATCGTCACCATGACGATCGCCGCGACCTTGTTCGGCTGGCTTGGCATCGTGCTTGGGACGCCGCTGGCCGTCACCGCCATGGTGATCGTGCGCCGGGTCTACATCGAGCACATTCTCGGTGATCGTACGGCGATGGAGGCTTCGTGAAACCAGCGGTACATCGTGCCGGCCTGCGAATCGCCTGGATCTGGGCCATCCCGATCGCGGCTGTCGGCATCGTCGTGTGGCTTGGCGTTCGCAGCCTGACCCAGGGTGGGCCAGAGGTCGTCGTCACCTTCGCCAACGCGGGCGGCGTGAAAGCCGGCGATACCAAGGTCACCTACAATGACATGCAGGTCGGCGATGTCGAGGCGATCAAGCTGCATAAGGACCTGAAGGCGGCCGACGTGACGGTTTCGCTGGAGGCCGACATGGCCGGCCATGTCGGTCCCGGCACGCGCTTCTGGATAACCGGTCAGTCCTTCGAACTCAGCAATCCATCGAGCATCAAGAGCATCATCGCCGGTCCGACCATCGTTATGGATCCACATGATGGGCCGACCCAGCATCATATCCGCGGCATGGATCAGGCGCCGGTGCTGAGACACGAGCCGGCCGGCGAACAATTCGTGCTCCACGCAACCAGGCTTGGATCGATCTCCCGTGGTGCGCCGATCTACTACCGCGATCTGAAGGTGGGCGAGATCCAGGGCTATACCTTCGATCCACCGGACAAGTTCAAGATCATCGCTTTTGTCACGGCGCCTTATGGCAAACTGGTTCATGCTGACTCGCACTTCTGGAATGCCAGCGCCGCTCGGCTCGCCATGGGATCCGGCGGCCCGTCCTTCCGTCTGTTGTCCCCGACAGCGCTGGTCACGGGTGCGGTCGCGTTCGAGACACCGGAACACCGCACTGTCCAGGCCGCCCAGGCCGGAACCGACTTCACGCTGTACAGCAGTGAGGACCGGGCGCGTTACGCGCCGGAGGCCGGTGCCGTGGACTATCGCGTCCGACTGGACGACGCCCAGGCCGTCGGTCTGGCCGTTGGCGATCCGGTCCAGCTCGAGGACCGCCGGATCGGGTCGGTCACCGGTGTTCAGTTGCGTTTCCAGCCGGGCGGCAAGCTGGTGACCGACGTGACGGTGTCGATTGATCCCGCCCTGCTGCCGATCGCCGACGCGCCTGGGGGTGCCGGCCGCGAACATATGGATGCGATCCTCACCCTGCTTGTCGCCCAGGGTCTGCGCGCGCAGTTGAGCAGCAACATTCCCCTGGTCGGTGGCAAGGACATCGATCTACGCTTCGTGCCGAACGTGCAGGCGGCAATCCTGATGCCCGGTTCCCCACCGGAAATTCCGGCCGTCGCCGCGGGCGATATCACCCAGATCATGCGACAGGTCAGCGACGTCACCGGCAAATTGGACGCGCTGCCGCTGCCGGCGATCGCGGACGAAATCCACGATGCGACGAAACGCCTGGCCGCGCTCAGCAATTCGTCCGCGTTGCGGCAAACCCTGCGGCATCTCGATCAGTCGGCGACGAACATCGACGATGTCACGCATCAGGCGCGCCTGCAGGTCCAGCCATTGCTGGCGCAACTGCGTCGCGCGGCGAAACAGGCCGACGAAGCGCTTGCCTCGGCCCACGACCTGGTCGGCGGTCAGGCCGCCAGCGGGCCTGAACAGACCAACATGCCGCATGCGCTGTATGAGCTGACGCAGGCGGCGCGAAGCCTGCGTGAACTTGCTGACCTGCTCGATCGCCAACCGAATGCGCTACTGTTGGGCAAGGGTGGACGGCCATGACGGCGGAGCTGATCGGGTGCCCCGGGTGCGGTGTGATCCAGGAGTTGCCGCCTCGACCGAAACAGGGACGGCTGGAGTGCTGGCGCTGCGGCGAGGTGCTGGCACGTTCCGCCGGCCGCGGCATCGATGCCCCATTGGCCTGTTCGTTGGCGACCCTGGTGCTGCTGCTGCCGGCAAACTTTCTGACGCTGATGACAGTCCATGTCGCCGGCCTCTCGGTGCCGACACACCTCGCCGCCGGGCTGCTGACCGCTTGGCGGCAAGGCTGGCCCATCGTGACCGTCGTGCTGGGATTGCAGGGGATTTTCCTGCCGTTCCTGCGTTTTGGCCTGTCGTCCGCAACGCTGGCAGCGATCCGCTTCGGTGCCGATGCGCCTTGGGTCGGCAGATTGTTTCGGTACTCCGAAATGCTTGATCAATGGGCGATGGTGGATGTTCTTGCGATCGGCTTTGGCGTCGGCTATGGGCGAATCGCCTCCCGCATCCCGGTGACCATCGACACCGGCGGCTGGTGCTTTCTCACTGCTGCCTTGCTGACGCTGTTGACGCGGGCCAGCCTGGATAGACGGGCCGTCTGGCAGGCGATCCGGACCCCACACCAGGGCATCGAAGCCGGCGCGATCACTTGCACGAGTTGCGACCTGGTGTCGCCGCCAGACATGGAACGGCAGTGCTGTCCGCGGTGCGCGGCCCGACTTTACCGGCGCAAGCCATTCGCCAGCTTGCGATGCACGGCGCTGGTCGCCGCTTGCTGGGTGCTGATGCCGATCGCTTACTGGCTACCGATGAGCGAGTTCTGGGAAGCCGGCACACCGCACCCTCATTCCATCATCACCGGCATCCAGCAACTCGCCAGCTCGGGCTTTTGGCCACTTGCGATCCTGATCACCTGCGCTTCGGTCGGCATCCCGTTCGGCAAGCTGATCGGGCTTACCTGGTTCCTGGCATCCGCTCACCTAAGGTCGTCCTGGGGGCTGCGCCGCAAGACCCAGCTCTACAACGTTATCGACGCCACCGGCCGCTGGTCCAATCTGGATCCGTTCACCGTGATGATTTTCGCACCAATGATTCGGTTTGGGCAGCTGGCACATATCGACGTCGAAGCTGGATCGCTGGCGTTCCTGTCGATGGTCGTGCTGTCGATGGTGGCGGCCACGGTATATGACCCGCGCCTGATGTGGGACGCGGCCGAGCAGGGCGCTGAATCGTCTGTCCTCTCGCCAGGGTCCGTGAGTGCATGAGCCGCCACCGCCTAAGCCTCTGCCTGCTGTTGCTGCTCAGCGCCTGCGGCGGAGGCTCGCCGTCGCATTTCTTCACGCTGGCGCCCATCGCGCCGAACCAGTCGCCGCCGCCGGTTCGGTCAGGGCTGATCATCACGGTCGGTCAGATCGCTCTGCCGCCCGCGCTGGATCGCGACGCCTTCGTCACACAGGTCGGTCCCGAGCAACTTGATGTCTCCAGCCAGAATCGGTGGGCCTCGCCGCTCGACGGCATCGTCAGGCGCGTTCTGGCAGCCGATCTCAAGAGCCGGCTGCCAGGCATCGTTGTCCTGGCACCTGGCGAGGCGGTTCCGCCGGGACGCGTGGTGACGATCGACGTCATCCTGCGCCAGTTCATCGGCGATACGGCTGGCCGGGTCACGCTTGACGCCAAGTGGTCTCAGCGGGGGGCGCGCGAGACCCATTCCGTGCTCCTGACCCAGCAGGCGCGATCCGGTCGGAGCCCGGCCATCGCCGCCGCGATGAGCACCGCGTTGGCTGACCTGAGCGACCACATCGCAGCGGGAATCGGCGCCGTGCCTTGATGGCGTTTCGCTGTTGTGACCCTCGACCGTGGCCGAAGGCGATCCTGTCGCGGCGTGGCCAGCGTTTTAGGTTGACCGGCAGTTCAAGATCGGCCGCCGCGGGAGAACCCTGCCCCAGACCTGACTGGCAGTCGCGGTCGCGGTCGCGGTCGCACCCGGGACGTTCGTGCGGATCTGGTGTCAAGCACATGAAAAGGCCGGCGACATCGCTGCCGCCGGCCCATCGCCCAACCGGGACCCTATTCCGCGGCGGTGTCTTCGGTCAGACGGTTGTTCTCGTTCAACAATGTCCGTTGATCGCGACCGGCGGCAACCGCACGAAGGCGGTTCATCACCGCCCCAGTGCCCGCGGGGATCAGGCGACCGACAATCACGTTCTCCTTCAATCCCATCAGGCTGTCGGTCTTGCCGGCCGTGGCGGCTTCGGTCAGCACCCGCGTGGTCTCCTGGAAGGAGGCCGCGCTGATGAAGCTGTTGGTCTGCAGGCTGGCCTTGGTGATGCCCTGCAGCACCGGCATCGCATGCGCCGGACGTTCGTCCTTCATCAGCTTGTGGTTGATCGCATCAAACTCGGTCCGGTCAACCTGTTCGCCGGTCAGGAACGTCGTATCGCCCGGATCGAGGATCTCCACCTTCTGCAGCATCTGACGGACGATCACCTCGATATGCTTGTCGTTGATCTTCACGCCCTGCAGCCGGTAGACGTCCTGGATCTCGTTCACCAGGTAGTCCGACAGCGCCTCGACACCCAACACCTTCAGGATGTCATGCGGCACACGCGGGCCGTCGACCAACGGGTCGCCCCGACGCACGAAGTCGCCTTCCTGCACCGAAACGTGCTTGCCCTTCTGGATCAGATATTCGGTCTCCTCGCCCGTCTCGTCGTTCTTCACGATGACGCGGCGCTTGGCCTTGTAGTCCTTGCCGAATTCCACCCGGCCGTCGCACTCGGCGATGACCGCGTGATCCTTGGGACGCCGGGCTTCGAACAGTTCGGCCACCCGCGGCAGACCGCCGGTGATGTCACGCGTCTTGCTGCCCTCGCGCGGGATCCGAGCGATGACGTCGCCGGCCTGCACGATCGCGCCGTTATCCACCGACAGGATGGAGTCGGGTGCCAGGAAGTACCGAGCGTCGGTGTTGTTGTCCAACCGGATCACCTCGTTCTTGTCGTCCTTCAACTGCAGGCGGGGACGCAGATCGATGCTCTTCGAACCCTGCTTGTAGTCGACGACGACCCTCGAGGTCAGGCCGGTCACCTCGTCCATCCGTTCGACCAACGTAATGCTATCGATCAGGTCGATATATTCGACCTTACCGGCACGCTCGGTGATGATCGGCAAGGTGAACGGGTCCCATTCAGCAAGCTTCTGGCCACGGGTCACCGGCTGGTTCTCTTCAGCCAGCAGACGAGCGCCGTAGGGAACGCGGAACCGGGCACGCTCACGCTGCTTGTCGTCCACCAGGACGATTTCGCAGTTCCGCGACATGACCACCAGCGCGCCGGTGCTGTTGGCGATGACGTTGCGATTGCGGACGGTGACCGTGCCTTCGTGGCTGGCCTCGACGCTGGAGGTTTCCGCACCGCGCTGTGCCGCACCCCCAATGTGGAACGTGCGCATCGTCAGCTGGGTGCCCGGCTCACCGATCGATTGTGCGGCTATGACCCCAACCGCCTCACCGATGTTGACCGGCGTGCCGCGCGCCAGATCCCGGCCGTAGCAGTGACCGCAGACCCCGATGTGGGACTCGCAGGTCAGCACGGAGCGGATTTTCACCGCCTCGACGCCGGCCAGCTCGATCCTTTCGGCCTCAGGCTCCTCGATCAGCGTGTTGTTCGGCAGGATGACCTTGCCGGTCGCCGGATCGAGCACGTCCTCGGCCGTGGTGCGACCCAGGGTCCGTTCCGAAAGCGACGAGACGACCTCGCCGCCATCCATCACCGCGCGCACCGTCAGGCCGCGTTCGGTGCCACAGTCTTCCTCGACGATGATGCAATCCTGCGCCACGTCCACCAGACGGCGGGTCAGGTAGCCGGAGTTCGCCGTCTTCAACGCCGTGTCCGCGAGGCCCTTGCGGGCGCCGTGGGTGGAATTGAAGTACTCCAGCACCGACAGCCCTTCCTTGAAGTTGGCGATGATCGGCTGCTCGATGATCTCACCCGAAGGTTTGGCCATCAGCCCACGCATCCCGGCCAACTGGCGCATCTGTGCCGGCGACCCACGCGCGCCGGAGTGCGACATCATCCACACCGAATTCGTCTGAACGCCCTTCTCCTGCTTGCTGATCTCCTTCATCATCGCCGTGGCGACTTCATCGGTGCACCGCGACCACGCATCAACAACCTTGTTATAGCGTTCGCCGGCGGTGATCAGACCGTCCTGATACTGCTGTTCAAACTCCTTCACCTCGGTCTGGGTCGTCGTGATCAGCGTGCCCTTGCTTTCCGGGATGATGAGATCGTCCTTGCCGAACGAGATGCCCGCCTTCGCCGCCTGGGCAAAGCCGAGGCCCATCAGCCGGTCGGCGAAGATCACGCACTCCTTCTGTCCACAGTGGCGGTAGACCATGTCGATGACGTCGGAGACGCTTTTCTTGGTCAACTGACGGTTGATAAGGTCGAAGGGCACGTCCGGGTGCTTCGGCAGGATCTGCGCGATCATCATCCGGCCCGGAGTCGTAACGACGATCGGACGGATCGGGTTGCCGCCGGCATCCACGGTTTCGTAGCGCGCGCGGATCTTGTCGTGCAGCGTGATCGCCTTGGCGAACAGCGCGTGCTCGATCTCGCCGATCCGGCCGAACGCCGGCGCGTCATTATCGGGCGTTTCCTTGAACAGGGCGGTCTCGAGCGACAGGTAGTAGATGCCCAGCACGATATCCTGGCTTGGCACGATGATCGGCTTGCCGTTGGCGGGGCTGAGGATGTTGTTGGTCGACATCATCAGCACGCGGCCTTCGAGTTGCGCTTCCAGCGACAGCGGCACGTGCACGGCCATCTGGTCGCCGTCGAAGTCGGCATTGAAGGCGGTGCAGACCAGCGGGTGAAGCTGGATCGCTTTTCCCTCAATCAGCACCGGCTCAAAAGCCTGGATGCCCAGGCGGTGCAGGGTCGGCGCACGGTTGAGCATCACCGGGTGCTCGCGGATCACCTCTTCCAGGATGTCCCACACTTCGGGGCGTTCTTTTTCCACCATGCGCTTGGCCGCCTTGATGGTGGTGGCGTGACCGTATTTCTCCAGCTTCGAGTAAATGAACGGCTTGAAGAGCTCCAGCGCCATCTTCTTCGGCAGCCCGCACTGGTGCAGCTTCAGTTCCGGCCCGACGACGATCACCGAACGGCCGGAGTAGTCGACGCGCTTGCCCAGCAGATTCTGCCGGAAGCGGCCCTGCTTGCCCTTCAGCATGTCGGACAGCGACTTCAGCGGGCGCTTGTTGGCCCCCGTGATGGCGCGGCCGCGGCGGCCGTTGTCGAACAGCGCATCGACCGATTCCTGCAGCATGCGCTTTTCGTTGCGCACGATGATATCGGGCGCGCGCAGCTCGATCAGCCGCTTCAGGCGGTTGTTGCGGTTGATCACGCGGCGGTACAGGTCGTTCAGGTCGGAGGTGGCGAAGCGGCCGCCGTCGAGCGGCACCAGCGGGCGCAACTCGGGCGGAATGACCGGGACGACGTCGAGGATCATCCAATCGGGTCGGCAGCCGGATTCGCCAAATGCCTCGATCAGCTTCAGGCGCTTGACCAGCTTCTTGCGCTTGGCCTCGGAGGAGGTCTCCTTGAGGTCGGCGCGCAGCTTAACCTTTTCCGCATCGGTGTCGATGCGGTTGAGCACCTTCTTGATCGCCTCGGCGCCGATGCCAACCTCGAACTGGTCGTCGCCGAATTCATCCTGCTTCGACAGCAGTTGGTCTTCGGTCAGAAGCTGCAACATCTTGAGGTCGGTGGTGCCGGGCTCCAGCACCACATAGCTCTCGAAGTACAGGATCTTCTCAAGCTCTTTCAGCGTCAGATCGACCATCAGGCCAATCCGGCTCGGCAACGACTTGAGGAACCAGATGTGCGCGACCGGGGACGCGAGTTCGATATGGCCCATCCGCTCGCGCCGCACTTTCGCCAGCGTGACCTCAACCCCGCACTTCTCGCAGATGATGCCGCGGAACTTCATCCGCTTGTATTTGCCGCACAGGCACTCGTAGTCCTTGATCGGGCCAAAGATGCGGGCGCAGAACAGACCGTCGCGCTCGGGCTTGAAGGTCCGATAGTTGATGGTTTCCGGCTTCTTGATCTCGCCGTATGACCAGGAGCGGATCTGTTCGGGACTGGCGATCTGGATCTTGATCTGGTCGAAAGTCATTGCCTGGCCGGTCTGGCCCAGGATCTTCATCAGTTCATTCATGCGACTGATACCTCAAGGTGCGAGTACGTCTTGTCGTGCGTTCGTGCGGTCTCAAGAAAGGATTCAACACGGAGGCCTCGGAGAACCACGAAGACGCACGGAGAAGGATTTTTAATTTGCTCTCCGTGCATCTTCGTGGCGCTTCGCGTTCTCCGTGTTAGACTCTTGCGAACGAATCAACCGCTCGGATGTTGGTTGGGCGGTGATCAAGCGGCGCGGTTGTCCAGATCGACGTTCAGGCCAAGGGATTTCAGTTCCTTGACCAGGACGTTGAAGCTTTCCGGAATGCCGGCCTCGAAGTTGTCCTGCTCGCGCACGATCGCCTCGTAGACCTTTGTCCGTCCAGACACATCGTCCGACTTCACCGTCAGCATCTCCTGCAAGGTGTAAGCGGCGCCGTACGCCTCCAGCGCCCAGACCTCCATCTCGCCGAAGCGTTGGCCACCGAATTGAGCCTTGCCGCCCAGCGGCTGCTGGGTGACCAGCGAATACGGCCCGATCGAGCGCGCATGGATCTTGTCATCCACCAGGTGGTGCAATTTCAGCATATAGATGTAGCCGACCGTCACCTTGCGCTCGAACAATTCGCCGGTGCGGCCATCGGTCAGCACCACCTGGCCGGACGTATTCAACCCGGCCCGGGTCAGCATGCCCTCGATGTCGGCCATCCGGGCGCCGTCGAACACCGGGGTCGCGATCGGGATGCCTTTTTTCAGGTTTTCACACATCTCGATCAGTTGCGCGGTATCGAGGCTGGCGATCTGCTGGCTGTAGACCTCGTCGCCATAGATCTCCTTGAGCATGTCCAGCAAGGCGTCGCGCCGCGCGCCGGTCCGGCGGTACTCCTCCACCAGTTCGCCAACCTGCTTGCCAAGGCTGGCGCAGGCCCAGCCGAGATGGGTTTCAAGGATCTGGCCCACGTTCATGCGCGACGGCACGCCCAGCGGGTTCAACACCAGATCAACCGACGTCCCATCCTCCAGGAAGGGCATGTCCTCGACCGGAACAACCCGCGAAACGACGCCTTTGTTGCCATGACGGCCGGCCATCTTGTCGCCTGGCTGCAGCTTCCGCTTCACCGCGATGAAGACCTTCACCATCTTCATCACGCCGGGCGGCAACTCATCGCCCCGCTGCAACTTCTCGACCTTGCTGTCAAAGCGCGCCTGCAGACGGCCAACGGCGGCATCGTATTCCCGCTTCAGGGTTTCGATGTCGGCCATCACCGCGTCATCCTGCACGCCGATATGGCGCCACGACCCGCGCGGATGCTCCGCCAAAATCGCCTCGTCGATGTCGGTCCCGGACTTGATGCCCTTGAACCCGCCGGACGCTTTGCGACCCAGCAGCTTCTCGCGCAGCCGGTTCAGGAATGACCGCTCCTGGATCGCCTTCTCGTCGTCGCGATCCTTGGCCAGGCGCTCGATCTCAGCGCGCTCGATCGCCATCGCGCGTTCGTCCTTGTCGACGCCACGGCGGCTGAAGACCCGAACATCCACGATCGTGCCGGTCACCCCCGGCGGCAGCTTCAGCGACGTGTCGCGAACATCCGAAGCCTTCTCGCCGAAAATCGCCCGCAGCAGTTTTTCTTCCGGCGTCATCGGGCTCTCGCCCTTTGGCGTCACCTTGCCAACCAGGATATCGCCCGGATTGACCTCCGCACCGATATAGACGATGCCGGCTTCGTCCAGGTTCCGAAGCGCTTCCTCACCGACATTGGGGATGTCACGGGTGATCTCCTCCTGGCCCAGCTTCGTGTCACGCGCCATCACCTCGAACTCCTCGATGTGGATGGAGGTAAACACGTCGTCGCGGGCAATGCGCTCGCTGATCAGGATCGAGTCCTCGAAGTTGTAGCCATTCCACGGCATGAACGCGACCAGCACGTTCCGGCCCAGTGCCAACTCACCCAGCTCGGTGGATGGCCCATCGGCGATGATGTCGCCCTCGTAGACCCGATCATCAACCTTCACCAACGGACGCTGGTTGATGCAGGTGGACTGGTTCGAGCGCATGAATTTTCGCAACCGGTAGATGTCGACGCCTTTCGTCGTCGCATCTTCGTTGGTGGCTCGCACCACGATGCGCGCACCATCGATCTGATCGACGATGCCCGGGCGACGGGCAACGATCGTCGCGCCGGAATCACGGGCCACCGCGGCTTCCATGCCGGTGCCGACCAGCGGCGCATCGGCGCGGATCAGCGGCACCGCCTGGCGTTGCATGTTGGAGCCCATCAGCGCGCGGTTGGCGTCGTCGTTCTCCAGGAACGGGATGAGCGCGGCGGCGACCGAGACAAGTTGCTTCGGCGACACGTCGATCGCGGTGACATCTTCCGGCCTCACCAGCCGGAAATCGCCCTGCTTGCGCACCGACACCAGGTCCTGGGTGAAGCGGCCGCCGCCGTCCATCGGCGCGTCGGCCTGTGCGACGACAAGGCGCTCCTCCTCCATCGCCGACAGATAGCGCGCACCAGGCTGCACGACGCCTTCGCTGACCAGCATGTAGGGCGTCTCGATGAAGCCGTACTTGTTGACCTTGGCGTAGGTCGCCAGCGAGTTGATCAGGCCGATGTTCGGACCTTCCGGGGTCTCGATCGGGCAGATGCGGCCATAGTGCGTCGGGTGGACGTCGCGCACTTCGAAGCCAGCCCGTTCGCGGGTCAGGCCGCCCGGCCCAAGCGCGGACAAACGCCGCTTATGGGTCACCTCCGACAACGGGTTGGTCTGGTCCATGAACTGCGACAGCTGGGACGAGCCGAAGAATTCCCGTACCGCCGCGGCGGCCGGCTTGGCGTTGATCAGGTCGTGCGGCATGACAGTGTCGATGTCGACGGAACCCATGCGCTCGCGGATCGCGCGCTCCATCCGCAGCAGGCCGATGCGATATTGATTCTCCATCAGTTCGCCGACCGAGCGAACCCGGCGGTTGCCGAGATTGTCGATGTCGTCGATTTGGCCGCGGCCATCCTTCAGGTCGCATAGCGTCTTGACGGTTTTCAGCAGGTCGTCCTTGCGCAGCACCCGCTGGGTGTCCGGCGCATCGGTGATGTTCAGCCGCATGTTCATCTTAACCCGGCCGACCGCTGATAGATCGTAACGGTCTCCGTCAAAAAACAGGCCGCGGAACAGCGCCTCGGCGGTTTCCGGGGTCGGCGGCTCGCCAGGGCGCATGACGCGGTAGATGTCGATCAGCGCGTCATCGCGGTTGGTGTTCTTGTCGACCGCGAGCGTGTTGCGGATCCACGGACCGTTGGACTGATCCACGGCCAGCGTCGGCAAGGAGGTGATCCCCGCCTCCTCAAGCGCGGCAAGCCGAGCCTCGGCCAGTTCTTCGCCGGCTTCGGCGAAGATTTCGCCGGTGTCGTTGTTGACCAGGTCCTCGGCCATGTACCGACCAAGCAGATCGGCGCGACCGACCAACACTTCCTTGGTCTTTTCCGCGATGCGGCGCGCCTGACGGGCGGTCAACTTCGCCTCGGCCTCCGCCACGACCTCGCCGCTGGCGGCGTCGATCAGCGGCTCCAGCAGCTTGACGCCGCGGAACGCATCGGGATCAAACGGACGGGCCCAGCCTTTCGGCGTATGGTCGAACACCACCCGGCCGTAGAAGTGGGACAGGATTTCCTCCTGATCCATCCCGCGCACTTCGTTCAGATCCAAGGTTTCACCCTTGGCCTCACGGGCAGCGCGCAACTGGCGGGACGCCGCGCCCTCAAGCGCGTACAGCAGTGTCGTGACCGGTAGTTTACGCTTCCGATCGATCCGAACGTAGACCAGATCCTTGCTGTCGAATTCGAAGTCGAGCCAGGATCCGCGATACGGGATCACCCGTGCCGCGAACAGATACTTGCCCGAGGAATGGGTTTTGCCCTTGTCATGATCAAAGAACACGCCGGGTGAGCGGTGCATCTGGGAAACGATAACCCGCTCTGTTCCGTTGATGATGAAGGTGCCGTTATCCGTCATCAGCGGCATGTCGCCCATGTAGACGGGCTGCTCCTTGATGTCGCGGATCGACCGGGCTCCGGTGTCCTCATCGACGTCCCAAACGATCAGGCGCAGGATCACTTTCAGCGGAGCGGCAAACGTCATGCCGCGCTGAATGCACTCCTCGACGTCGTATTTTGGCTCTTCAAGCTCATAATAGACGAACTCGAGGCGGCCACGGCCGGCGAAGTCGTCAATCGGGAACACAGATTTGAACACTTCCTGCAGCCCGGATTGAGTACGGTTATCCGGACGGACGTTCATCTGCAGGAACGCTTCGTAGCTGGCCCGCTGAACGTCGATGAGGTTTGGCATGGGAGCAACCTCGGGAATTCGGCCGAAGCTTTTGCGGATGCGCTTACGCCCCGTGAAGGACCGTGTGATCGCGTTCATCGATGACCCACCTTACCGTTAACCCAATATGCCCTGCCGCCCGACAGCCCGAACTGGCAGCCCAGAAGCAGAGTGACCTTCCCGCCGAAACAGGAACGCGGGCGGAAATCGGCTGATTCCCACCCGCCCTGTATCAAACGCCATGGCGCCTCGGCGGAGGCGCCATGCAGCGACCGGAATTCCTGAAGCGAAGCGTTACTTCACCTCCACGCTAGCGCCGGCGTCTTCCAGCATCTTTTTGATTTTTGCCACTTCGTCCTTGCCAACGCCTTCCTTGACTGCCTTCGGTGCGGCCTCGACCAGATCCTTCGCCTCTTTCAGCCCGAGACCCGTAATCGTGCGGACTTCCTTGATGACGTTGATCTTTTTATCGCCGGTCTTGGCCAAGATGACGGTGAATTCGGTCTGCTCCTCCACCGGGGCGGCGGCAGCCGCGGCTGGCGCCGCAGCGGCCGCAACCGGTGCGGCGGCGGAAACACCCCACTTTTCTTCAAGCAGCTTGGAAAGTTCGGCGGCTTCGAGGACTGTCAGCTTCGACAGCTCGTCAACCAGATTTTGCAGATCGGCCATATCGTATGTTCCCACTATTTAGACTTCGGTTGGTTCCATGCAAGCCGGGTTGCCCGGCTGACGGTCAGGTATGTGTGCGTCGCAAATCGCTCTAAGCGGCTTCAGCTTCGACCTCATCCCTCACCTCATCCCTCTTGGCATAGGCCCCGAAGACCCGAGCAAGTTGTCCAGCCGGTGCCTGCAGGATGCTGGCGATCCGTGTGGCGGGGGTCGCGATCATCCCCACCAGACCGGCTCGCAGCTCATTCAGACTGGGCAGTTCGGCCAGCGCCCTGATCCCATCCGCACTGAGCGTCTGAGTTCCAAGCGCACCGCCGACGACGACGAACTTCTCATTGGTCTTGGCGAAGTCGACAGCGGTCTTCGCCACCGCGACCGGATCCGTCGCCCAGGCGAGGGCGATCGGTCCTTTCAGCAGTGACTTGAGGCTATCGAACTGGGTCCCATCCAGAGCGAGATTGGTCAGCCGGTTCTTCGCGACTTTGAAGGTTGCCCCCGCGGCTCCCATCCTGCGCCTCAGGTCGGTCACCTCGGCAACTGTCAGGCCCGCGTTGCGGGTCACGACAATCATCGAAGTGGCGGCCAGCGCCTGATTGAGCACGGTGACGAACTCTCGCTTCTCCGTACGGTCCACGTTTCGTCTCCGTTAGACCGGCCTTCCCGCCAGACGCGGAAAAGCAGGTCAGGTTGCCCACGAACCACCCGGCTTGCGCCGAATGATCCCATTCGCCTGTCCTGGAACCACCAAAGATCCCGGGAACCGAGCCCCAGGATGTCTGGCTTCCCCATCTTCCGTGCGCGGACCCGGAGGTCCATTAAATCCCGCGTTCGGCGAACCAAAAGCAGGAGACGAACGGTCTTGGACAGGTTCGGAAAGGCGGATCCGCGGAATGGACGCGCGGGTAATCGCCTTTCCTGCCCACCGGCCTTGTGGCCGGCGTATCAGCGTACCGGCCAAAGGGCCGGCGTATCAGGTTGCCAGCGACCCGATATCGACCCGCACGCCGGGCCCCATGGTCGAGCTCACCGAAACTTTCTGCACGTATGTTCCCTTGGCGCCGGTCGGCTTGGCCTTGACGATGGCATCGGCGAGGGCCCTGGCGTTTTCCAGCAACTTGTCGGCCTCGAACGAGACCTTGCCGATGCCGGCGTGGATGATGCCGGCCTTCTCGGCGCGAAACTCCACCTGACCGCCCTTGGCGGCGGTGACCGCACCCTTGACGTCCATGGTGACGGTGCCAAGCCGGGGGTTCGGCATCAGACCGCGCGGACCGAGGATCTTCCCCAACCGCCCGACGATGCCCATCATGTCCGGCGTCGCGATGCAGCGGTCGAACGCGATCTCGCCGCCCTGCACCTTCTCCATCAGGTCATCGGCACCCACCACATCCGCACCAGCGGCCAAAGCCTCTTCCGCCTTCGCCCCGCGGGCGAAGACACCGACGCGGACGGTCTTGCCGGTGCCGTTGGGCAGGCTGGTCAGGCCGCGAACCATCTGGTCGGCATGCCGGGGATCAATCCCGAGGTTCATCGACATCTCGATAGTTTCGTCGAACTTCGCCTTGGCGATCGATTTCACCAGCACAATGGCATCGGCCAGCGAGTAGGCCTTGCTCTGGTCCACCGCTTTCGCGGCCGTGGCGAGGCGCTTGTTCTTGGCCATCGTGCTACCCCTCCACCACGGTGAGGCCCATCGACCGGGCGGACCCGGTCAGCATCCGGACCGCACCATCGAGGTCGTTGGCATTCATGTCCTTCATCTTGATCTCGGCGATCTCGCGCAACTGCGCGATTGTCACACGGCCCGCCGAGGCGCCCTTGCCCACGGTCTGGCTGCCTTTGGTGATCCCGGCCGCCTTTTTCAGAAAATAGGTGTTCGGCGGGGTCTTGGTGATGAACGTGAAGCTGCGGTCAGCATACGCCGTGATGACCACCGGGATTGGCATACCCGGCTCCATCTGCTGGGTGAAGGCGTTGAACTCCTTCACGAATGCCATGATGTTCAAGCCGCGTTGCCCCAGCGCCGGGCCGACGGGCGGTGATGGATTGGCCTTGCCGGCCGGAATCTGCAGCTTGATATAGCCGGTGATCTTCTTTGCCATATAATCCCTGGTCCTCTTCCAAGGGACCGCGGTGCATGCGACCGCAACCGCCAGCGGCGGAAATACAGTCTCCCACGTTCCAAAGAGGCGCGCCTATAGGCGCCGCTGAAGGCTCTGTCCAGCGAAAACCGCGACCTGGGAAAAATGGCACCCCATCGCACCAGCCATGAACGGCGTTGTCATCGTTGTTCAGAGGCTCTCTGGCGACCTCCCGGCACCGTTCAGCCGGAACCCGCAGCGTCATGCGTTTGCCGCGGTGCAGGATTGACTGATTACACATGCCGGCGAAGATAGATGTATACCAAGGGCAATTTTCGAGGAGCGGGAGAGCATGATCACCGCATCGACCCGCGTCTTCCTGGGCTGCATCGCCGGTGCACTTTCGGTGCTGATGTTCCATCAGCCTTTGCTGGAGGTGCTGTTCTGGCTGGGTCTCACGCCACAGGCGGCATTTCGCTTGGCCGTCGTACCGCCGTTCCATGCGCCCATGGTCGTCAGCATCACGTTCTGGGGCGCCGTCTACGGCAGTGTCTTCGGCTGGCTGTCACCTCGGTTGCCACGGTCGATCCTGATCAAGCCACTCCTGGCCAGCCTGTTCGCCATGGTCATGAGCTGGTTCATTGTCCGCCCGCTGGCCGGCTACCCGGTGGCATCAAATTGGCAACTGGCGCCGCTAGTTCGGTCCGCTGCCGCCGATCTGATGTGGGGCTTTGGCATCACGCTGATCCTGCCACTGTTGCAACCGCGCGGCCTGAGCGGTCTTCGCCACCCATGGAAGCGCCACCTTGCGACCTGAAGCCGGTTCGGCATTCACGCTCCTGGTTCGGCGGTTCTAGACCGGATGCAAAACGGATAGGAAGTAAATGACATCCCGGCGCTGGGTTATCCTCGGGCTGATGCTGACCGTTGGTCACCCGGCACTCGCCGTCAGCCGAACGATTCTGGCAGCCACCCCCATCGCCAGGCTGGATCTGCCGTGGTGGCGCGCGCGGCATGAGGCGAAGCTTCGGCAACTGGCGCGGAACAAGCCGGAGTTGATCTTCCTCGGCGATTCGATCACCCAGGACTGGGAGCGATCCGGTCCACCTGAATGGCAGGATTTTGCCCCGGTGTGGCAACGGTTCTATGGCGATCGAGATGCCGTCAACCTGGGCTTCAAGGGTGATACCACCGCCAGCCTGCTCTGGCGCATCCGCAACGGGGAGGTGGCCGGCATCGCCCCCAAGGCGGCGGTGGTGCTAATCGGTGCCAACAATCTCGGCCGGCTACATTGGTCGGCCAAGGACACCGTGGCCGGCATCGACGCCATCATCGGAGAACTTCGGAAGCGACTGCCGGCGACAAAGATCCTGCTGCTGGGCGTGCTGCCATCAGAACGATCGGCGTGGATCACGGCCACCACCACGCAGATCAACCGGATGCTGGCGGCTCGGTACAAGGACGTTCCATCCGTGACGTACCTGGACGTCAGCGGCGTTTTCATGCGCGACGGCGTGTTGAACCGAAACCTGTTTCTCGACCCCGCGCTGAAGCCGCCGGATCCGCCCTTGCATCCGTCGGTGCAGGGGCAAACCTTGATGGCGCAGGCGATGGAACCGATCTTGGCGAACATGCTGGGTGACCAGATCCACCACTAGATTACGGAGAGGATGTCATGTCGAAAGGATATTGGGTCGCCCGGGTCGACGTGAGCGATCCGGCCGGCTACCAGAACTATGTCGCGGCCAACGCAGCTGCTTTTCGCAAATACGGCGCGAAATTCATCGTCCGCGGCGGCCGGTTTGAAGCGCCCGAAGGTTCGGCACGGGAGCGCAACATCGTGCTGGAATTCGCCGACTATGATACCGCGGTGGCCTGTTACCACTCGGCGGAATATCAGGCGGCAAAGGCTTTGCGAGCGGGGCGGTCAGAGGCGGATCTGCTGATCATCGAGGGGTATGACGGCCCGCAGCCGACCTGAACAGCGGTTGCTCCGCTGCGTCACTGGCGTCATCTCGTGGATCGCCTTATCGTCCGATGGGAGGAAGCCCATGACAGAAAGCGCGTCATTCGGCCCGATCGCGGCGGACAGCCAGCCGGCCAACGATACCCCGGCCTATGGCAGCACGCACCTGCGTCATCCACAGCGTCCCGCGCTGCGGATTCCGCATACCGTAACGGAAATGACCGGACCCATTTTCGCGGCGTCGCGGTTCGCGCCGATGTCCGACCTGTCGATGATCAACGGCCAATCGGCGCAAGGCGAGCGGATCATCGTTCGCGGACGCGTCACGGATGAAGACGACCGGCCTATAGCCCACACCATGATCGAGATCTGGCAGGCCAACGCCGCCGGCCGCTACGATCACCCAGCCGACCAGCATGACGCGCCGCTTGATCCGAATTTTCATGGCAGCGGGCGGATCTTTTCCAATGATGACGGCTGGTACCAGTTCACCACGATCAAGCCCGGAGCCTACCCGTGGCGCAACCACCACAATGCCTGGCGGCCGAACCACATCCACTACTCGCTGTTCGGCACCGGCTTTGGCCAGCGCATTGTCACTCAGATGTATTTCCCTGGCGATCCGTTGCTGGCGCTCGATCCGGTTTATCGATCGGTGCCCGATCAAGGCGCGCGGGAACGTCTGGTTGCCGCATTCGACATTGATGTCACCGCCCCTGAATGGGCGTTGGGCTACCGCTTCGACTTCGTCCTGCGTGGTCGTCATGCCACGCCGACGGAACAGGATTAGGCATGCCGATCGCAACCGCCAATCAGACCATCGGTCCATACTGGCACCTGATCGAGGACCCTGCCTGGGCCAACCTGACCCGGTTCGGCGCAGCGGGGGAGCAGATCATCCTGACCGGTGCGGTATTTGACGGCGCCGGCGATCTGGTGACCGATGCAGCCATCGAGATCTGGCAGGCCAGCCCCGCCATGTCCGACAGGTTTCCGGCGTTCGGCCGCTGCCGCACCAGCCAGACCGGCTCGTTTCGCTTCACCACGTTAAAGCCGGGACCCGTTGTCGGTCCTGGCAATACCCAGCAAGCGCCGCACCTGGCGATCTCGGTATTCGCTCGGGGCTTGTTGAAGGCGCTGACGACAAGACTGTATTTTCAGGATGAGCCGCTGAACGAAATCGACCCCGTGCTATCGCTGATCGGGGACGATGGGCGCCGGCGCACGCTGCTCGCCAGCAAGGCGGCGGATGGTAGCTGGCGGTTGGACATCCGGCTGCAGGGCGCCGACGAGACCGTGTTCATGGAAATCTGATGTCCGAACGCATCGGCCCGCTGCCGAAGTCGATCGCAACGGTTTCCATCAGCGGCACGCTGCCCGAGAAGCTGGAGGCCGCGGCGGCGATCGGCTTTGATGGGGTGGAGATATTCGAGAACGATCTGCTGACGTTCGAGGGCTCACCAAAGGACGTTCGGTATCTGGCGGACAGTCTTGGCCTGACGATCACCTGCTTTCAGCCGTTCCGCGATTTCGAGGCGATGCGTTAGCACAATGTATTATACGACCGCGGCGACAGTGGTGCGTTCCTGCACGCCTACACCAATCCGTTTGACGATCGATTTTTCTTCGAGGTCGTGCAGCGGATCGGTGGCTACCAGCAGTATGGCGCTGCGAATGCCGCTGTCCGCATCGCCGCTCAGGCCAAGCGCCGCGTGACGCGCTGATCGCGCGAATTGCTGGCGTGGACGATACACGCTAACAGAACGCGGTCCGCGCCAAATAAATATACTTGAGGAAGCCAAGATGACCCGTACTGGAACTGGGTTGCTGATCCCGCGCCGCAAGGCGTTGCTGGCGGCCGCCGCCGCTCCTTTGGCCAGGCCGTTCCTGGCGCGCGCCACAGATCCGATCAAGATCGGACTGCTGTTGGCCAAGACGGGCCAGATCGCCGCACAAACGGAGTATCTGGCGAACGGCACCTTCCTGGCGCTGCAGGAGCGCGACAACATGATCATGGGCCAACCCGCCGAACTGATCTGGCTTGATGAACCCACGCCCCAGGCCGCGACGCAGAACATGCAGAAGCTGGTGCAGGAGAACAAGGTGTCGGCGATTCTGGGTGGGTCGCTGTCGTCCAATGCGCTGGCCGAGGAAGCCACGGCCCTGCAGTTGAAGATCCCGTTCGTGTGCGACAATGCCGCGGCGACCGAGATCAGCGGCAAGAACTGCAATCGCTACACCTTCCGGCTGAACACGCCGGTCGCGGTGCAATGCCGGATGTTGGCGCCGTTCGCACTGACCCACGGCAAGAAATGGTATTTCATCACCGCGTCCTATGCGTTCGGTCAGGACATTCTGCAATCGGGTCGTGAACTGCTGAAGGCGGCTGGCGGAACCGAGGCGGGCTCCGACGAGGTGCCACTGAATACACCCGATTTCAGTTCCTTCATCCTGAAGATCCGTCAGGCCAAACCGGATGTCGTCTGGGGCGGCCTGTCGGCTGGCGATCTGTCCACCTTCCTCAAGCAGTGGGACGCCATGGGCATGAAGGGCAAGATCCCGTTCGTCGAGATCGCCATCGGCGACACCGACATCTGGGCCGTCGGACCGTCAGCGGCCACCGGGATCTTCAGCTCGTTGTGGTGGTACAAGAACCCCGACAACCCGCCTGAGGAAAAGAAGTTCGCCGCGGACTACCAACGGAAATACCGCAAGCCGGCGGCCGACAAGGCCTGGATGGGGTGGATCACGGCACGTTCTCTTTTCGACTCGATCGACGCGGCGAAGTCGCTCGACCCGATGAAGATCGTTGAAAGTCTGGAGGCGTGGAAAGCGCCGGCCACTAGCTACGCCTATCGCTATCGCAAGTTCGACCATCAGATGCTGATGCGGAACCTGGCGGTCAGTGTGAAACCCGACATCACCGACAAGTGGGACTACTTCAACGTCGAGGCGACACTGCCGAAGAACCCGGATGATCTCGACAAGGTCTTCGGCTCGCCAGAGGAAGTCGGCTGCAAGATGAGCTAATACCGGGCGCGCGCCAAACCCGACAGCGGCGGCCGCACCAGCGCGCGGTGGTCGATCAGGAAAACGGGGTCACCGGGCCAACCCGGTTACGGCGAACCTGGGAGGGCCCACTGGATCATGCTGGACATCGTGTTATCCCAGATCGTCAGCGGCCTGGTGGTCGGCGGCCTTTATGTGCTCATCGCCATCGGTTTATCGATCATCTTCGGCCTGCTTGGCATCGTGAACTTTGCCCACGGTGCGTTCTTTACCTTGGGCGCGTACTTCGCCCTGACGCTGTACCAGTTCTTCGGCTGGCCCGCGGTCATCCTGGCGCCGATCTTCGTCGGCGTCATCGGCATGGCGGTCGAATGGTTGCTGATCCAGCGGCTGTACGACAAGGAGCCGCTGATCAGCCTGATCGTTACCTTCGCCCTCGCGCTGTTCATCGAGGCGTCCGTGCGGCTGATCTACGGCGGCATCGGGCAGCCGTTCAGCCCGCCACCCTTCCTGAGCGGCTTTCTGATCTGGGGCCCGATCCTGGTCACCCAGTACCGCATGGCGATGCTGGCAACGACCGCGGCGCTGCTGCTCGCATTGTGGCTGTTCCTGGAGAAAACCCCGTTTGGCCGGATCCTCCGCGCCGGCTCGCGTGACCCCGATATGGTGGGACTGCTAGGCATCAACCTGCCGCGCGTGCTGACATGGGTGTTTGGTCTTGGCTGCTGTATTGCCGGCATCGCCGGGGTGCTGGCCGCACCGCTCTGGACCATTACTCCGTCGATGGCGACCAACGCGATCATGCCGGCCTTTGTGGTCGTCGCGATCGGCGGCCTGGGGTCGTTCGCCGGCGCCGTCATCGCCGGGCTGATGGTCGGTGTGGTGATCGCCCTGACCATTCAGTTCTACCCGTCAGCCTCCGGCGCCGTGATGTATGTCTTCATGGCCCTGATGCTGTTGATCCGTCCACGCGGGCTGCTGGGTGAACGATGGGAGCGCTTCGAATGACGCGCGTGCCGCGCCATCCCGTCCTGCTGGTGTTCATCGTCCTGCTCGGCCTGAGCGGTCTGTGGTCGCTGATCGGGGCACCGATCACGCTGATCACGCAGATCGCCATCTATACACTCTACGGCGCCGGCGTTTGCATGCTGGTCAGCTACACCGGTCTGGTGCCGTTCGGCGCTTCGGTGTTCTTCGGCTGTGCCAGCTACGCGGTCGCCTTCATCATGCGCCGCGGCGCCCCGAACGAAATCGTCGCCCTGCTGTTTTGCGTTGTCTTCTCGGTGGCCTTGGCAGCCATCATCGCGCTGATCATCCTGCGCCGCCGCGGGCTGTATTTCTCGTTGCTCACCCTGGCTTTCTCGCAGATCGCATTCGAGATCGCCTATAAGTGGACCGACGTGACCGGCGGCGAGAACGGTCTGCAAGACGTGCCACGGCCGTTCTTTGCCAGCGCCTGGTCGTTCCACGCCTTTACCGTGGTGACGGTCTGCCTCGGCATCGGACTGTTGTGGCGCATCGCCCATTCGCCTTTTGGCCGATCGCTGCAGGCCCTGCGTGACAACGAGCAGCGCGCTCAAAGCCTGGGCTACGACACCTACCGGCTGAAGTTCGCCGCGTTCGTCATCATGGGCGGCATCGTGGGGTATGCCGGCGGGCTGTTGGCGTTCATGATCAACGGCGCATACGCCGACAACCTGAGCTGGCAACATGCCGGTGACGCCCTGCTGATGGCGGTGTTGGGCGGCGTGCATCACTTCCTCGGGCCGCTGTGGGGTGCGATCGCGTTCATCCTGCTGGAGGATCGACTGTCGGCGATCACCGAAAGCTGGTGGCTGATCTTCGCGCCGATCGTGATCCTGTTCGCGCTGGCCTCACCCGAGGGCATGCAGGGCCTGGTGTTCCGCTTGCGGGGACACAACGACTGGACGCTGACGCGGAAACAGATTCCGGCCCGGCCCGCGGTGATCGAACCGTATCGTGCGGCCGGCACAAGGCTGGATCCGGCCGAACCGATCCTTAACGTCACCGGCCTGAACAAACGGTTCGGTTCGCTGCTGGTGGCGGCCGACCTTAATTTACAAGTGTATCCATGCAGGCTGCACAGTTTCATCGGTCCGAACGGTGCGGGGAAGACAACGTTCTTCAATATGCTGACCGGGATCCTGAAGCCGAACGCGGGCCGCATCGTGTTCGACGGCAACGACATCACCAACCTGCCGGTGCATAAGCGCATTCGCCTCGGTCTGTCGCGGTCGTTCCAGATCTTGAGCGTCTTCCCCACCCTGACAGCGTTCGAGAACGTGCGCGTCGCGGTGCAGGCGCAGGACAAGCGTCGCTGGGGGCTTTGGCGGGATGCCTACGACTTCGAGGAGCTGAACGCGCGCGTATGGTCGCTGCTGGCGGCGGTCGGGCTAGAGGACCGTGCCGCCGATCCATGCGCAAATCTGGCGCACGGTCAGCGACGCCTGCTGGAAATCGCGATCTCGCTCGCCACCGATGCCAAGCTGCTGCTGCTGGACGAGCCGCTGGCAGGACTGGCGGAAGCCGACCGGCAGATCGTTGGTGCGCTGATACGCAAGCTGGCCGATACGCATGCCGTCTTGCTGATCGAGCACGATATCGACCGCGTGCTCGCGCTGTCGGACCGGATCACCGTGTTGCATCAGGGCCGGCTTATCGCCGACGGCAACCCGGCCGAGGTCGGCGGCAACCCCGATGTCGTGACCGCGTATCTGGGTGCTGAACGCATGATCCCGCCGGCGCCGCCAACAGCGGCCGATCGTGCGGCTCATGCGGCCAGCAAGCCGCTCCTGGTGGTGGACAAGCTGCGAGCGGGATACGCCGGCAGCGTCGTGCTGGAAGACCTGTCGCTGATCATCCACGAAGGCGAGGCGGTCGCTCTGCTGGGCCGCAACGGTGTCGGCAAGACCACGACCTTGCGGGCGATCACCGGGATCGTGCGGTCAGGCGCCGGACGGATCAGCCTGGCTGGCGAAGAGATCACCAATGCCCGCCCTTACGCGATCAACCAGAGCGGCATCTCGCTGGTGCCCGAGGGAAGGCGGCTGTTCCCGAACCTGACGGTGCTGGACAACCTGCGGCTGGCGATGCGGGCGGGCGGTGCGACGCTGAACGATGTCTTCGTGTTGTTCCCAAAGCTGAAAGTCCTGCAACGCTCGAAAGCCGAGAGCCTGTCGGGCGGCGAGCGGCAGATGCTGGCCATCGCCCGCGCCCTGATGATCCCCGCCAAGCTGATCCTGCTGGATGAGCCGTTCGAAGGACTGGCTCCCACCGTCGTCAAGGAGGTGATGGACGCGCTCGCACAACTGCGCGGCCGCGTCGCGATGGTGATCGTCGAGCACCATGCGGAGACCGTGCTGCCGCTGGTGGATCGGGCCTACGTGCTGGTGAACGGTCGGGTGGCATTCGAAGGCACCGCGAAGGCGCTGGAAGACGACCCCGAGCTGCAGGGGCGTTTGCTGGGGGTGGTGCAGAAGGAAGCGGCCTGAGGGGCCGCCGCCGGGCTGATTAATGCGAGTTTCGCAGGCGGACCTGGGACGGTTGAATTAGCGCCGGAGGCTATAGGGACGTCGATCTCGAACACCGGCCCGGGGGTTGGCGATTGACCCGACGGCCGGTGTCAGGCTGCCCTCAGCCCCGCCACGAATGTGTCCATCTCCGTGCGCAACAGGTCGGCCTGACCGGCCAGGTCGTTCGCCGCGGTCAACACCTGGCTTGCCGCCGCGCCGGTGCTGTTCGAGGCCTGGGTTACGCCGGTGATTGTTACCGCCACGTCCTGGGTACTCGCGGCGGTGTGCTGCGTCGCCTTGGCGATTTCCGCGGTCGCCGCACCCTGCTGTTCCACCGCTGCGGCGATGGCGGCAGCGACCGCGCCGACTTCCTGAATGGTCACGGAGATCTCCTGGATCGCACTCACCGCCTCGTTCGTGGCATCTCGCAGCTGCGTGATCTGGCTACCGATCTCGCCGGTGGCCCGCGCCGTCTGGTTCGCGAGGCTCTTCACCTCAGAGGCCACCACGGCAAAGCCCTTGCCCGCCGACCCGGCTCGAGCGGCCTCGATGGTCGCGTTCAACGCCAACAGGTTGGTCTGACCAGCGATGTTCGCGATCAGATCAATGATCAATCCGATCTTCTGGGCACCCTCGGCCAAGGCGCGGACAATGGTATCGGTCCGGTGCGTGCCCGCGACCGCGCGTTCGGCTGTCCGCGCGGAATGCGCGACCTGCTGGGTGATTTCGCCGATCGCCAACGCCAGTTCACCGGCCGCCGCCGCCACGGTCCGCACACCGGAACTGGCCTCCTCCGCCGCCGTGGTGACTATTGATGCCCGCTGGTTGGTCTCAGTCGCCGAGGATGACATCAACCGGGCCGTCGCCTGCAATTCCGCCGAGGACGATGAGAGCAGGGCCACGATGTCGGCGATCCGTGCCTCGAACCCTCGCACCAGATCCGCGAGCCTGGCGCCATGGGCCTCCTTTTCCGTGCGCTCCGCCTCTTGGGCGGCTGACAAATTGTTCGCGCGGATCATGTTCTCCTTGAAGACCTGGAGGGCCTTCGCCATGGCACCGATCTCATCACCCCGGTCCACGCCGAAGATCGCGACGGCGCCATCGTGCTCTGACAGCCGCCGCATGACGCCGGTGATGTTGGTGATGGGCACGGAAACGGTGGCCACCAGTCCCACGCCTGCCAGCGTGCAGATCAGGATCGCGCCAGCCAGCATACCGATCACCCACAGCCGCCCCGAGGTGTAAGTCGCCGCACCGGCGGCGGCCGCCGCATCCGCGCCGCGGTCGTTGAAGTCGATATCCGCCGCCAACACGTTCCTGAATTCGACGATCTTCCGCCGAAACGTGGTGAATAGCAGGGTCCGCGCAGCCAGCGCATCGCCGCCGCGCACCATGCCAAGGATGTCGTCACTGGTCTTCAGGAGGACGTTCCACCTGTTTTCGACGTCGGCGGCAAGCCGTTTTCTGTTATGATCGATGATGAGCGGCGCGTATCCATCCAGTGCTCTGCCGACGTCGCTTCGCGAGGCGGCGACCAATTTATCCATGTCGGCCCTGGACGCGTCGTCATAGCTGATCAACCTTAACGAGACGGCCGCACGGAACCGCTCGGCCAACACAGAGATTCGGCTTAGCGCTTTCACGCTGGGCAAGGTTTCGCCGCTGATCGCGGCGAGGCTCGCATTGATCGTCGCCATGCGCTGGATCGCGAACAGGCCGAGCATGACCGTGGTCAGGCATACGATGGCGAATGCCAAAATCACCTTCGTCCGAATGGTCCGCCTTCGGGTCCAGTTGATCATCGCCTTCCTTCCATCGGAGTAGTTGCTACGCGCAGCAGGCAACCCATGATGCTCAGGCCATCACAACAAGTGCCATTGGCGTCGCAATCAATCAGCAGGAGGTTGACGAACTATTAACGGTGATAACCAAGTTCAGCATAAATGTTACTATACCCGCACGAAGCGATGGTGCTGATCCTGGTGGGATGAACAGGTTATTCCTGACGGCCGGTAGAGCCGAACCATCAGGGACAAGGCCAAAAGACTAGAGCATTTTCAGCCTGACCGTGCAGAGCGAAAATGCTCTATCCCCTTGTTTGATCGGATGATTCACACGCTTTGAACGTTCCGCTCAGCGTGATCATGCTCTAGCGCGTGATAGCTTCAGGTTGAAGCAACCACGCGGCAGTTGCCTTTGTTTGAGAGGGCGATCCACGTCTGAGGTTGGTTCAACCTCAGACGATCGCGCTCTAGCCGGGAGCGGCTCCCTGCGTCTGCACCTGCAGCAAATACAGCGACTGGCTGGCACACATGAACAGCATGTTCCGCTTCGGACCGCCAAATGACAGGTTGGCGCAGACCTCGGGCAGGCGGATGCGGCCCAGCAGTTTGCCGTTCGACGCGAACACCACCACGCCGGCATAGCCCAGAACCGTGTTGGAACTGATCCAGAGGTTGCCGAACACGTCCGCCCGCATCCCGTCGGGACCACATTTGACGCCATCGACCATCATGTCGGTGAAGCGCCGCATGCCGCTGAGTTTGGTGCCCTGAACATCGAACGCGAAGACGTTCCCGCCGCCGCCCTGGCCTTGGTCACCCGGCCCCTTGCCGGTGCTGATGACGTAAAGGGTCTTGTAGTCGGGCGAGAAGCAGATGCCGTTCGGATCGGGCAGTTGGCTTTCGGTCACGACGACATCCAGATGACCGGCGGGATCCCAGCGATAGACGCTGTTGGGCAACGCCCGCTGCTTTCCGCCGATCACCCCGGCGTCCGGAGCACCGGTCCGCGGGTTCAGCACGCCGGCGGCGTTGGCCGGGCCGTTCGCGTCGTCGGGATGGCCTTCCGACAGGCTGTCGCCATAGGGTGGATCGGTGAACCAGATGCTGCCGTCCGGATGCGGCACCAGGTCGTTGGGCGAGTTCAAACCCTTGCCCTCGAACTGGTCGGCGATGACGGTCATGGTGCCGTCATGCTCCCAGCGGATGACGCGCCGGTTGAAATCCTGAGTGGAGAGCTGGCGTCCCTGGAAGTCGAACGAGTTTCCGTTGCTGTTATAGGAGGGATCGCGGAACGGGGTGACGCGGCCGGTTTCCCAGATGTAGCGATACTGCACGTTGCCCTGAACGTCGCTGAAAAGCAGATAGCGACCTTCGCTGGACCAGGCCGGACCCTCCGCCCACCTGAAGCCGGTCCAGACCCGGCGGATCGCGGTAATCCCGAGCAGGTACTGCTTGAACGCGGGATCGACGACGATGATGTCGGGGTCGGGGAAGATGTCCGGTGTGGCGCGGCGTCCCCATTGCCGGGGCGGATTGGTGATGACGCTGGGTGGTGTCCCGACCTGACCGGTACGGGTTTGCGCCCGGGCACCGAATGCGGCGACACTCGCGCCGCCGGCGATGATCGAACGACGCGATGCGCCGCGAAACTTGGCTTGCATAGGTTTCCTCCGCTTCTGTTGCCTCTGCGGGCGGACCGAGATTACCGGCGGGCGGTGGATCGGTCAGAACAACACATCGTTGCCTTGCTCCTGGGCCGGACCGGTCTAGTGTTGCGATGCGAACGGATAGTTCCCATCCGTTCGCTTCATCGCACCACCAGAGAGTCGCTGGTGGGCCGACGTGTCCTGACGCTTGCGGGACGCAGGCGTCAGCGTCGGACCACTGGTTTCGCGGAGCCATTGAGACTGGAGCAGCCATGCCGATCCCGCAGACCATGACCTATGTTCAGGCGACCGGCGCCGGAGATCCCGCGGTCCTGACGCTGGCCAACGGTCCGGTGCCGACGCCGAAACCTGATGAGGTGTTGATCCGTGTGCACGCTGCCGGGGTGAACCGGCCGGATGTGGCGCAACGGCAAGGGTCGTATCCGCCACCGCCCGGCGCCAGCCCGATCCTGGGATTGGAGGTGGCGGGCGAAGTGGTCGCTGTCGGCGAGCAAGTCGCGACTCTGTCGGTCGGGGACCGCGTCTGTGCCCTGACCAATGGTGGCGGCTATGCCGAGTATTGCACCGCCCCGGCGCCGCAATGCCTGCCATGGCCGACCGGTTACGATGCGATCCGAGCCGGCGCGTTGCCCGAGACGAGCTTCACCGTATGGGCGAACCTGTTCCAGGGCGGCCGACTGACAACGGGTGAGACCGCTCTGGTCCATGGTGGCACCAGCGGCATTGGGGTCACGGCGATCCAGCTGGCGCGGGAATTCGGTGCCCGCATCTTCGCCACCGCGGGCTCCGACGGCAAATGCGCGGCTTGTCTACGGCTGGGCGCCGACGCGGCCATCAACTACCGCACGCAGGACTTCGCCATGGAGATCAAGCAGCTGACCGAGAGCCGTGGCGTCAACGTCATCCTGGACATGGTCGGCGGACCCTATATGGCGCGCAACGTGCGCAGCCTGGGCATGGACGGGCGCCTGGTGATGATCGCCTTCCTGCAGGGGTCGAAGGTGCAGGACTTTGACTTCGTGCAGGTGATGGTGCGCCGACTGACGATCACCGGTTCCACCATGCGGCCTCGCACGACCGCGCAAAAGGGCGCCATCGCGGCCGAACTGCGTGCAAAGGTCTGGCCGGCGCTGGATGCGGGGCGATGCCCGCCGGTGATCCACGCCGCTTTCCCGCTGGCGCAAGCGGCCGAGGCCCACAGGCTGATGGAATCCAGTCAGCATATCGGCAAGATCATGTTGTCCGTCGGCTAGTGTCCGGCCCCCGAAGTTCGTCGCATCGTGCGACGGACGCAGGGGATAGGCAGGCCACTGAACACAAGGCGCTCGTGTGCTGGATCAGAGGTCGCGCACCATGGCGAACTTCTAATCAAGGACACGAGCAGCCGAGCACGGATGGCATCAGGACGAGGCGAGCGCCGTTACCATTCTGGTGGCGGCCGGAACTTCATCCACGCCTGTTCAAGCAGTGCGGCCGCCGCGATCGTGGAGCGGTCACCGTAGATCGGCCCGGCGATCTGAACACCTAAAGGCAGACCCGCCTTGGTCAGGCCCATTGGCGCCACTGTGCCCGGCAGGTGATAGCCGCCGGTCAGGCCCGGCCAGAACAGCATGTCGTTGTAGGCGATCTCTTTACCGTCAACGGTCATCCGCCGGGTCCAGGGTTCACCGTCCTGACGATGCGTCAGCGCCGCGGTGGCGATCACCGGACACAGCAGCACGTCCCATTCGCGGAAGAAGGCGGACCAGGCGCGCCGCCATTGAAAGCGCCTCTCGTTAAGACCGAGCCAGCTGCGATGGGTGACATCGACCATGCGGACCATGATGTCATCGGCGCTGGCGTCGCGATCGGCCAGCGCCGCGGCGCGCTTGCGTTTGCCGGCGAGCGCATCCTCGGAAAGCCGGCCGCTCCAACCGGCATCCAGAAGTCGCAGATAAAGATGATAGGCCTGGGTCGGGTCGAAAGCCGGGCGCGCGGTGCGGCTGACAGTGACGCCCTGTTGTTCAAGCGCATCGGCGAGTTCCAGCAGCTTGGCCGTCGTTTCGGTGTCGGTCGCCTGACCGGGCTGCTCTGCCCAGACCGCGACCCGCAGGTCGCGCAGGCCGGCGAAGCGCGGCGCCGGCAATGTCATGGTCATCGCGGTCTCATCGGGGTCGGGACCGGCCAGGATGTCCAGCGCGACGGCGAGGTCGGATGCCGATCGTGCCATCGGACCAAGCACGGAGATGTCCGTTCCGGCGGCGGCGCTGGCGGCGGGGTCGCCATAGTTCGGCAGCAGCCCGAACGTTGGCTTGTGGCCGTAGACGCCGCAATAATGCGCCGGCACCCGGATAGACCCGCCGATGTCGGTGCCAATCTCAAGCCCGGTCAACCCGGCCGCCAGGGCCGCGGCTGAGCCACCGGATGAGCCGCCTGGCGTATGATCCGTGTTCCAGGGGTTGGAGGTCGTGCCGTAGACCGGATTATAGCTTTGCCAGTCCGCCAGATCGACCGGGACATTGGTCTTGCCGAACACGACCGCACCCGCGGCCTGGAGCCGGCGGATGGCGATCGAGGATTTTCGCACCGGCTTATCCTTCGCCGCCATGTGCCCGCGCGTGCTCGGCAGCCCTTCGACGTCGAAGCTCTCCTTCGCGGTCATTGGCACTCCGAACAACGGCGCGGACTTGTCGGCCTGACAATCCAGCGCGCCGGCGCGGGTCCGAGCCCGGTCGAAGTCCCGAACGACGACGGCATTGATGGAACCATCGCGCTGTTCGATGCGGCGGATATAATGGTCCAGCAGTTCCAGGGCGCCGATTTTCCGGCTTCGAACAAGCTCCGCCAATTGCGTCGCGGAGAGGAAGGTCGGGTCCATGGCTGCGGTCCTTCTGTGGTGACGACAGGCTGCCATCGCTGATCGGCGGGTTCAACCGGGGCGTAGAGCATTTTCAGCCTGACCGTGCAGACCGGAAATGCTCTATCCCTTTGTTTGATCGGATGATTCACACGCTTTGAACGTTCCGCTCAGCGTGATCATGCTCTAAGGCAGTGCCGGATCAACGGGCCACTCTGATCGCCAGCCTGCCGGCGTGGGCCGGACCCGCCTATGTGTTCCTGTCCATGCCGCATCGGGCGGACTTCGTCGCCGCAAGCGCGCTCGGCAGCTTCGCGGCGAACGCGGCGACCCCATTTCGGTGCCCGGCCGCCCGCACCGGCGCGATCAGCTGGCGCTTCCAGAGGCTGGCGTTGATGCCCGCGCCGCCGTTTCCGCGGCCGCGGCGGCGCCAGCCGGATCCCGGATCGCGGCATTCAGCGCCCTGACCCCTGCCGCCGGCCCCTGCGGGTGGTTCCAGACACATCCCACCACCGCCAGGAAGTCCGCCCCCGCGCGGACCAATGGCCCGCAGTTCTCCGCCGTGATGCCGCCGATCGCACAACTCGGGAGCTCCATCATCTCGGACCACCATCGCAGTATTTCGGGATCAAGCGACCCGCTCACCGGCTTGGTCGTGGAGGGATAGAAGGCCCCGAAGGCAACGTAATCGGCCCCGTCCTCCCCGGCCTGCATCGCGAGATCGCGGCTTCCCTTGCAGGTGACCCCCAGCGTCAGGTCCGGCCCGATAAGCCGGCGCGCTTCCCGGGCGGGCATATCGTCCTGCCCGACATGGACACCGTCGCAGCCGGTCGCCTTGACAAGATCGGCACGATCGTTGAGCAGAAAGGCCACCCCACGAGACTGGCACAAGGGCCTGAACAGGTCGATCGCCTGATGCCAGACATCGTCGCTGACACCCTTCAGCCGAAGCTGCACCGCGGCGACATCGCCGCCGTCGAGTGCCGCGGCCAGCAGATCGGCAAACGTCCGGGGATCCAGTTTCGGCGGGGTGATCAGGTAGACGCGGCAGCCGGGCTGGCCACCATCGTCCACCGAAGCCATGATCTCACGCCTTGCCAAGGTAGATGTCGACGATCTTGCTCAGCATCTCCAGCGCGGTTTCCTTGGGCCGCTGGAAGGTGTTGCGCCCGATGATGCTGCCATTGCCGCCGCCGTCGCGGATGCCGCGTACCTCATCGTAGATGCCGTCCAGGTCCTTGTTCTCGCCGCCGGAGAACACCACGACGCGCTTGCCGGCGAATGAGGCCTGCATGACGTGCTCGACCCGCTTGGCCATTGTTGACCCGTCGAACTTCTCGTAGCTCTTTTTCGCCGCCTCCAGGCTGATCACGGCGGTGGGCGGCTTGACCTTGATGATGTTGGCACCGAGCAGGGCGGCCATGTGGGCGGCGTAGGCACAGATATCGACGGCGGTTTCGCCGGCCTTGTCCAGATGGGGGCCACGCGGATAGCTCCAGACCACGACGGCCAGGCCGGCGTCCTTCGCCTCCAGCGTCAGCTCGCGCAGTTCCTCCATCTGGGCGAAGGCGAACTCGCTGCCCGGATAGATGGTAAAGCCGACCGCGGCACAGCCCAGCCGGAGCGCGTCCTTGACGCCCGCGGTAACCGCCTGGTCCTTGTTGGTCGCCAGGCTGTTGGAGCTGTTGCATTTCAGGATGGTCGGGATCTGCCCGACAAAGGTGTCGGCACCTTGGGCGATCATCCCAAGTGGCGCGGCATAGGCGTTCAGGCCCGCCTCGATCGCCAACTGGTAAAGATAATGCGGATCATAGGCCGGCGGGTTCGGCGCGAAGCTGCGGGCCGGCCCGTGCTCAAAGCCCTGGTCGACCGGAAGGATGAGGACCTTGCCGGTGCCGCCCAAGCGGCCGGTGGACAGGATGCGGGCCAGATTGGCCTTGACCCCGGGGTTGTCGCCCTCGTACCAGTCGAGAATCTTTTTTACCTTTTGGGTTACCCGCATCGGACCGGTCCTTTCCAGCATTCAGCCCTGTTAACTGTGCGTCGGTACTAGCTCAGGCAAGGGTGGCTGTCACCCGGCGTCAGAGGTGGAGCGCCGCAACCATGGATGTAATCGCCGAATCGCGTTCCGCTCCGCCATATCAAGCGCGGCCGGCGCCCGCGCCAGAACGAACCCGCCCTGCTGCCTGGCGATCGCGAGCACGCTTCGCCACCCGGGCGCACTCGGCCACAACACCAGCCGGCAGACGCCGGCCCGAAGCGCGCCCATCGCCATGCCGGATGCATCGGCGCAGTCCAGGATGTCGATCGCGTCGGTTTCGGGATGATTCGCACGGGCGATGGCGACGATCTGCCGCCACCACAGGCAGCCGGCGAAGGCCCCGGCGCCGGGTGCGGACAACAGCGTAACCGCCAGCCCAGGGGCGAGCGCGACTGTGGCATCCGTTGCCCCGTGGACGATCACCGCCGGATAAATAATCATGGACATCCTTCAATCTGTTGACCGCGTGCGGTTCAAGCGGCATCAGCATTGATTATTCCGAAGGAGAGGAGACAGCGGCGCATATGGCGGACGAGCCCGAGGACCCGGACGCGGCGGCAAACCGGCTGGAAGCCGCGCTGGAGCGTATCGCGCACCTGGCTGCCGTGCCACCAACGCCGCCGCACGCCCCGCCGCCCGACACCGACCTGTCGGTACCGGAAATCGCCGAACGGCTAGACTTGCTGATCGGCCGGTTACGAGCCGCCCTTGGTAAAACAGAGTGAAACGGGAGAATGGCGCGATGGCGCAGGTGACGCTTCGCATCAATGGCTACGCCTATACCCTTGGCTGTCAGGACGGCGAGGAGCAGCATCTGGAGGCCATGGGCGCGGAGGTTACCCGCCGTATCGATGGGGTGCGCCTGGCCGCCGGACCAAGCGGCGAAGCCCGCATGCTGGTGATGGCGGCCTTGTTGATGGCGGATGACATATTTGAGTTACGCAACAAGCTGCAGGTGGCCGAAGCCGCCCCCGGGCAGCAGCCCCGGACCGATCAGAAGCTCGGGCGGAAGCTCCATCGCATGGCCAAACGCGCGGAAGAGATTGCCGAAGGTCTCGAGCATCCCTAGATACCAATCGCGGAGCTGCCCGGTGCGTCAGGTAACTCATCCCCTGGGCCACTAAGCATCTTCCTCGGGAGCTGGCTCTGTCGGGATCCTGGTCTCGATATCCGGTGCCCACCTGCACAAGCAGGCTCTGGGAGGATGGTAACGCCAACGGCCAGGGTGGCTCCGCACATGATCCCCGCACCTGGAACTGATGAGCTTGAGGCGGCCAAGCGCATAGCGCGCCAGGCCGCGATGGCGCGCCGAACGGGCCTGGACGCTGAAGCGTGCGGGCGTGGGCTGGCGGACCATGTTCTGCGGCAATGTCTGCCGGCCCTGGGCGCGGTTGTCGCCGGCTTTTGGCCGGTGGGGAATGAGATCGACGTCCGACCCCTGCTGCATGCGCTGCATCGTCGTGGCATCGCCGTTGCGTTGCCGGTCACACCAGGCCGGGGACAAGCCCTGGCGTTTCGGCGCTGGCAGCCTGGCGATGCGCTGATCCCGGAGCGTTTCGGCACCATGCGACCGACCGGTCCGGTGATGCTGCCGGATGCGCTGCTGATCCCGTTGCTGGCGTTCGATGCGGCCGGTTGGCGCCTGGGCTATGGTGGCGGTTTCTACGATCGGACGCTCGCCGAACTGCCCGGACGGTTCCGGCTGGGCTGCGGGTTCGCCGCGCAGCAAGTGGACGCCGTCCCGGTGGGCCGTTACGACATACGGTTGGATGCCGTCGCCACCGAGAACGGCATCCTGCGGTGCGGAGGCTGATTTGAGGATACTTTTTCTGGGCGACGTGCTGGGCCGAACCGGCCGGGATGCCGTCGCGGCACGCCTGCCGGGTCTGCGTCAGGACCTGCGGATCGACCTCGCCGTGGTCAACGCCGAGAATGCCTCCCATGGGTTCGGGCTCGCACCCGACATGGCGCGCGCCCTGTTCGCCGCCGGAGCTGACGTTATCACCCTCGGCAACCACGCCTGGGACCGCAAGGAGATCATCTCCTATATCGCCGAGACTCCACGATTGCTGCGACCGCTCAACTACCCGCCGGGAACGCCGGGCAGCGGTTCGATCCTGGTGACCCTGCGGGACAGCCGGAAGGTGCTGGTGCTGCAAGCAATGGGGCGGTTGTTCATGGATCCGCTGGACTGCCCGTTCCGCGGCACCGCGGAGGTGCTGTCGAAATATCGCCTGGGCGCATCGGTGCAAGCGATCGTCGCCGATATCCATGCCGAGGCAAGCAGCGAGAAGATGGCCTACGGACACAGCTTCGACGGGCAGATGTCGTTCGTGGTCGGAACTCACACGCATTGCCCGACAGCCGACGCGCAGATACTGCCGGGGGGCACCGCTTTTCAGTCGGATGCCGGGATGTGCGGCGATTATGACAGCGTCATCGGCATGGCGAAGGAGGGTGCCACCCTGCGCTTCTGGCGCAAGATGCCAGGCGAAAAGCTGGGACCGGCAGAAGGCGAGGCAACCGTCTGTGGCGTGTTCGTCGAAACCGACGACACCACCGGACTGGCGCGCCGGATCGAGCCGGTCCGCGTCGGCGGGCGCCTGGCGCCGGCAATGCCCGTTGGGTAGTGTCCTGCACCCGAAGTTCAGCGCATCGTGCGACGGATGCGGGGGATTAGTTTAGCAGGCCACTGAAACCAAAGAGCGCGGGTCCGGGATCAAAAGGTTCGCGCACCATGGCGAAGTTCTGACCCAGGATACGAGACGTCGCGCGGCCTGAGCCGGACGTCCAAGTCTCTGACCGGGCGATCCGGCAGCGTGCGTGGGCAAGAACGCCCGCTCTTCCCCGGACATTTCCCGCGGCGGTGGCGCGCTGTATTAAGAGCTGACCCAACCACATCGAGCTGATCACGGACCCATGGCAGGCCACTCCCAGTTCAAGAATATCATGCACCGCAAAGGGGCTCAGGATGCCCGTCGCGCGCGTCAGTTCGCGCGTCTGATCCGTGAGATCACCGTTGCTGCCCGTCACGGCCTTCCAGACCCTGGCGCCAACCCAAGGCTGCGCGCGGCGGTGACGGCGGCGCGCCAGGCCAACATGCCCAAGGACACCGTCGATCGCGCGATCAAGAAGGCTGCCGGCGCGGGTGCGGGCGATGACTATGCTGACGTTCGATACGAGGGCTACGGGCCAGCCGGCGTGGCCGTGATCGTCGAGGCGCTGACCGACAACCGCAACCGCACCGCGTCCGACCTGCGTTCGGCGTTCTCCAAGCATGGCGGCACGCTTGGGGAGACAAACTCGGTCAGCTTCATGTTCAACCGGCTGGGCACGATCCGCTACCCGGCCGCCGTCGCCAGTGCCGATGATATGCTTGAAGCGGCGATCGAGGCGGGTGCGCAAGATGCTGAAAGCGACGGTCAGACGCACGACGTCAGCTGTGCGATCGAGGACTTCTTCGCCGTTCGCGATCTGCTTGAGGCTCGCTTTGGCGCGCCGGAAAGCGCCCGCCTGGATTGGCGGCCGACCCTGCTGGTGACACTGGATGAGGATCGGGCGGCCGGCCTGCTGAAGCTGCTGGATGCTTTGGACGAGAACGACGACGTGCAAAATGTCTATGCCAATTGCGATATCCCGGATGCGGTGATGCAGACCCTGTCCGGCTGAGAGCGTCGCGACCGACAGGGGCGCGACCGACAGGGGCGCGACCGACAGGGGCGCGACCGACAGGGGCGCTAGCGATAATGTTCGCCGTTCAGGTCGATGCGGTCGATCGCCGCGACCGGAGGCATTTCACCCGTTAGCCGGTAGTGCGAGGCATGGCGGGTCCGGTAGCACAGCGTGGCCTTGTCCAGGAACCCGAGGCGAACGCTCGCGTGCTTCAGGTGGCTCCAGACCTGCTGGTCCACCTCGGCCGCCACGTCCTGTGCGTGCAGCACCCACGCGATCATGTGCTGGAAGGCGGGCCGCATCACCAGCAGGCAGTTCGTATCCACGTAGCGGGGCAATCGGGTGAACGACACGCGGCATTGAACCTGAGTGTGCTCCGCGGTGAGGACCGTCTGGAATGGCGCTACTGGTAGGAAGACCAAGAAGGATGCACCACAGAGCCACAGAGTTCACCGAGATCCCAGTGGAGACGGACCTGCGCTACTTTTGATGCTCTCGGTGCTCTCTGTGGCTCTGTGGTGCACGTTCGGTAGGCCGCGACACATGCTTACGTTGCCAGTGAGACGACATCCCGTCGGTCAGGCACGCTGCCGGATCGAAGGATCACTGGTTCACCCGATTGCCCTGATCCACGTAGGGCCGGCCATTGACCGTGGTACATTTTGTCATCAGGGAGCCGTCCGGCCGGTACAGCATGCGGGCGGAGGAACAGGCATCGAGCCGATTGTCGCGGGCGAAGCGCAGCAGGCTCTCCAGGTGGTCCGGCTGATACCAGTTGTCGCCGTCCAGGAACGCCATCGCATCGGCGCCACCGGCGACCGCGCTATAGCAACCGATCAACCGAGGGATATTGCCATAGTCGCGGTAGTTGCGCCGAAGCACGATGTGGGTGCCGGCGAACGCGTCGATCTGGGCCGGTGCCGATCCGTCGCAGACCAGAACGTGGTGGGCGGGAATGGTCTGGCCGCGGACACATGCGCCTGGCGAAGCCAAGCTGCTTGCGTCTCGAAATACGGCGTCACGACGCAGATCTTCATCCTCGGCTGGCCCTTCCTGATGCGGTTCGGAGGCCGGCTGGATATTTCGGCCTGGTTGGCATGGCATGTGTCGCGGCATGCGTATAAGCATGAAGCTTCCGATCGAGGAACACGATTCGTTAATGATTAGGCGGTTGGTCGTTAATGATTAGGCTGTTGGGCATCGATCCTGGTCTGCGCTTTACCGGCTGGGGTCTGATCGATGTTGATGGCAATCGCCTGCAACATGTCGCCGACGGCGTGATCGCGACCGACAATACGCAGGCCGTGCCGGCACGGTTGAAGATGCTGCATGACGCGCTGGTGGCGTTGCTCCGCCTGCATTCTCCGGCCGAGGCGGCGGTCGAGGAGACCTATGTCAACCGCAACGGCGCGGCGACGTTGAAGCTGGGCTATGCCCGCGGCGTGGCGCTGCTGATCCCGGCGCTGGCCGCTGTCCCGGTCACTGAGTACGCTGCCAAGACGGTCAAGCTGGCGGTTGTCGGCACCGGCGGGGCGCAGAAAGAACAGGTTGCCATGATGGTGCGCCGGCTGCTTCCGGGTGCGACGATCCGGCGAGCCGACGCCTCGGACGCGCTTGCCGTGGCGATTTGCCACGCCCATCACCGATCATCGCGGCGCGCCTGGTCCGCCGCGATGGAGCGGGCGGCCGGCTAGAGCGCGTTGTTTTACGAGCAACTTCATCAGCCAGACTTTTCCGGTCGGGTTGATGTTGCTCTAACCAAGCGCTTCGGCCAGCAGTTCCAGGGCCCTGATGCCAAAGGTTCGCATATTGGCGATGCGATCCGTCTGCCCCGTCTCCAGCGTGATGACCTTGGAGAAGCTGGAGCCGGTCACCGCGATGCAGGTGTGTCCCGCCTGGTCGCCGTAGCGGTTGCCGGTCGGGCCGGTCGCCCCGGTTTCCCCCAGTCCCCAACTGGTGTCCAACCTGGCCCGGACCGTGTCTGCCAGAAGCAGGGCGTATGGTTCGGTCGAAGCGCGCTCGATCGGCGCGGGCAGTGGGTTGGGGATCGCCAGAAACGCCTGCCGCGCGAAGGCTGTGTAGATCACGCCACCGCCGCGGAAATAGGCCGAGGCGCCGCCGACGGACAGCAACGCGGCGGACAGCAGGCCGCCGGTGGAGGATTCAGCAATGCCGATCGTCTCGCCACGGGATTTGAGGCGCGCGCCGATCTTCTCGGCGAGAGGCAGCAAGGCTTCCATTGGTGTTTCCTTTCGTTGCCGCCGGAATACTCGCCCGGTCCGTGGGCTGTGTCGATATCAGGCTGGTGCGGCCAGCCAGAGGACCGGCCGGAGCGGCCCATGCAGCCACGCATGCGGAGGGGACGCTTTCGGTGCGGTGCCGGACGAGCCGCATACGGACGAACAGGAGCAACCGAACAAACAATGTTGCCTGGCCTGGATCGCGGTACGACAGTATCACGGCTGGAGAGCGGGGCATCGACAGGGGTAGTTTCGATAACGTGCGGTGATTTTGTTCGGGCGACCCTGGTCTTGCCTCTTCGGCAAGACGTGCGATGTCAGATCTTGTTGGGAAATCAGACATGGAACGTAGCAAGAATACGGGCCATCCGCCGCAACGGCCGGGTGGCTCATGGCCCGGTGGCTCCTGGCCCGGTGGCTCATGGCCCGGTAGCTCTTGCCTGGCCGGTATGGTGATCGGTGTCGCCATCATGACAATGGCAACGCAGGCAGCTGTTTTGGGTGCCGGCGCGGCGCTCAAGGATGTCACCTGGAAGGGCGGCTAACCGCGGCTGCGGGGCGTATTGGCGGTAGCGAAGACGTGCCTGCCATGCGACAAGCGGCGGATGCCGGATAATCGTATGGATACCGTGGCGGCTGATCGTATGACGGCTGAAAGTGCCGTGGTTGAGCGTAAGGCGGCTGACGACGTGGCGGTGGCCGCTGAATTGACGGCTGTCATCGTCGCCGTGACCGAGGGGCAGCCGCGTGTGCTGACGATCGAACGCGGCGAGGCACTGCCATCCGGACCTTTCGAGCCCGGTCATCGGTCCTTGCAGGCCGGCTTGCGGTCCTGGGTCGAGACGCAGACCCATCACCCGCTGGGTTACGTCGAGCAGCTTTACACCTTCGCCGACCAGGACCGGAAACAGGGGACGCTAGGTCGCGTGGTCTCGGTCAGCTATCTGGGCCTGACGCGGGAAGCTCCGGTGGTGGAGGGATGGGATGCCGCATGGCAGCCCTGGTATCGGTTTTTCCCGTGGGAGGACTTTCGTGGCCCGGGGGCCGCGCTGGGGGAGGCTGTTCTCGCGACACCGCTGTTCGACTGGGCCGAGAACGCGGAGGACCCGGTGACGCAGCGCGACCGGCAGCGACGGATCACGATCAACTTTGGCCTACGGGGTCACAGGTGGAACGAGGACTTGGTTCTTCAACGCTACGAACTGCTGTGGGAGGCGGGTCTGGTCGCCGAAGGACAGGTGGACAAGGTGCGACGACCGGCTCGCTTGATCGATGCGCTCGGCGAACCGATGCGGCACGACCATCGCCGCATCCTGGCCACCGGCATCGCCAGGCTGCGCGCGAAGATCAAATACCGCCCCGTGGTTTTCGAGTTGATGCCACCGAGCTTCACGTTGCTGCGGTTGCAGCGGACGGTGGAGGCGTTGGCCGGGCGTTTGTTGCACAAGCAGAACTTTCGTCGGCTGATCGATCAGCAGCATCTGGTTGAAGAAACCGGTGCGGTCGCGACGGAAACCGGTGGCCGGCCCGCCAAGTTGTTTCGCTTCCGCCGGGAAGTGCTGGCCGAACGGCAAGTCGCCGGAACCAAGCTGCCGCTGGTGCGGGCGGTTTGACAGCGGGGGGGTTCATCGGCGTGAACACGATCCTCGGATCTCGTTGTTCAACCGGCACGACCGTCAGCGAGGCCCGGCCGTCAGCGAGGCCTGAGGGTTTCCCTGATCCGGGTCAATGTCAGCAAATCCCGATGCGTGTGGCGTCCCAATTGGTGTGTCGTGATGACAAGCGTTGCTTGAAGCCCCAGACTAGGCCCTGGAGCAGGATAGCCGGACCCGGAAGGCCGCCATGATTGGTCCCGGTGCCTGGGTTCCGAATTCACCAGATCTCAACCCTGTGGCGGATTGCCCGAGGGTGCGACATCCGTAGGACAGCCGCCATGGAAACGCCTGCGACGCGTGTGATTTTTGGCTTTATCGCGGCTGTCATATCCGTATTGGTCTTCCATCAGGCGATGTGGGCGGCGTTGCATTACCTCGGTCTGCCGGGCCTTAAAATGCCAGCGCCTTATCCCACGGACCCAGTCCCGCCCTACGGGGTCCCTAAAATTCTCGATCTGTGCTTTTGGGGCGGGCTCTACGGGATCATCTTCGGGCTTGTGCTGCCCCGCTTGACGATGCCTGTCTGGCTAAGCGGGCTGGCGCTCGGCATCATTGCCGCGTTCGTGGGTCTTTATGTGGTGCCCGCGCTGAAAGGCCTTCCCGCCGGCACGGGGTGGCCTCTGGGCTGGGTCCGGTCGTTCCTTATCAACGGGTTCTGGGGCATCGGCGTCGGGGTCATCCTGCAGTTGATGCTGCGACGAGCGCCACGCACAGCGTGAAGAGCGCGCGTCGGGCGGATTGCCGCTGCCACAAATTGTAATCACAAATTCGAGAGTCATGAGATTTTGACGCATTCCGGATCGCTGTATTAACGTATCGATCGGCATATAGTTATCTACTCGAAAACTTACCGGTCCGGAGAATTTTGATGCTCACGTCCGCGGTTCGTTCGACCGAGATCACCGCCGAGGCCGCCACCCGCACTGTGCTCGTCGTGGAGGATGAGGATCTAGTGCGTGATATGCTAACCGAATTTCTGTCGGATGTCGGCTATCGGGTGTTTGAAGCCACGAATGTCGCACAGGCGAAGGCGGTTGTGCTTACACGCCGGCCGGTGGACCTGGTGTTCAGTGATATCAATATGCCGGGGCACGAAGACGGTTTCGCGCTGGCGACCTGGCTTCGCCATCAACACCCGGCCATCAAGGTTTTGCTCACCTCGGGCGTTCCTCACCTGAGAGAACGGACGCAAGACCTGGCTGAGCCGTTAATGGCCAAGCCGTATCACCTTTCATTCCTGGTTCAACGTATTCGCGTGATGCTCAATTAGCTGAACAAAAACGCCTCGGCCGGCCGGCCCTTCGAGGCGAACGGCGGCGTGGCGAAGGTCGAACGATATTTCCGCGACACAGCGCTTAACGCCGTACCCCCAGCCCCTGCATGAAAACGTCCCTTATTCGTGCGGGATCTCGCTCCGTCGTGTCCATCGGCTTTTGATTGTCGATCCGGCACCCGATCAGCCACGGCCCGTCTTCCTTCAAGGATCGACCGACCAGTTCCACAAAAGCGTCCTCATCGGCAGCCCACGCGCTCTGCGCCAACCCGCAAGCCCGCGCGATCGCCACGATATCGGCCCCCTGCTCGGTCATCGTCGTCTGGCCGCCGGTGATCTGGTAGGCGCCATTATCCATGATGATAACGCACAGATTGAGCTGTTTCCGCGCCGCTACGGTCGACAGCGACCCGAGCTGCATCAGAATCGATCCGTCCCCTTCCAGGGCGAACACCTTCCTCGACGGCTGAGCCAGCGCCACCCCTAACGCGATCGGCACCGCCAACCCCATGCTGCCCAGCATGTAGAAGTTCTGCTGCCGCCGCCCGGACGAAGCGCTCGATGCGGCCCAGAGATCGAAATTGGTATAGCCGATGCCGCCGACGACCGCCTCGTCCTGCTGCAGCAAGCCGATCAGTCGCCTGGTGATATCGTATCGGTTCAATATCTTGGCTTGCGCCCGGTTCGCCGGATGATTGGCTATGGATGCCATCAGGAAAGCCCCTACTTCGCGAAAACCTTGCCGCCGGTCAGCAGCGGCGACAGGATAAAACAGACCGGCGCCATGGTGGCGATCGCCTGGGTAATCGCGCGATCGACAATGAATTCGGTCTCATCCAGCCTGGTCATCGTGTGGTTTTCGATCGACAGGGCGTCCAGCACCGGGCGCATGGTCCGCGCGACCAGCGACTGGCCGATGTTGAATTCGCCCAATGTACCACGTTCAGACACCATCATCAGCGTCGGAATGGAAAACGGCACGGCCAGCGATGCCAGCACGTTCGGCAGGGTCGCGAAGCCGCTGGTCTGCATGAGCAGAATGCCGCGCCGCCCACCCATCCAGGCACCGGCATTGATACCCAGTGCCTCCTCCTCCCGCGTGCAGGAGAAGGCGGTAAAAAAAGCGTCGGCATGCACCGCGTCGATCAGCGGGCGTAACACGTTGTCCGGCACGTAGGTCACCAGGCTGACCTGGTGACGCTTCAGCACATCCCGCACGATTTCGTACCAGGCTCGCCCGTCCGTGGGTTCCGCCATGTTGACCTCTCGCTTACCCAAACCCGGGTCCCCGCATTCGCACGCCTTGCACGATCCGGCAACCGTTCGTAGGTAAGACTGTCGCCGGAGAGAACGGATGCCTGATCGGAGGAAGACCTACGACGTGTTGGTCGCGGGCGGGGGGAATGCCGCGCTGTGCGCCGCGATCACGGCCCGCCAGGCGGGTGCCAGCGTGTTGCTGGTGGAGAGCGCTCCCAAGGCGTTCCGCGGTGGTAACAGCCGTCATACCCGCAATCTGCGCGCCATGCATGATCAGCCGAATGCCGTTCTGTCCGACGCCTACAAGGAAGACGAATACTGGGACGACCTGCTGCGCGTTACCGGCGGCAACACCGACGAGGCACTCGCCAGGATGACCATCAGGGCATCCTCCGGTCTTTTCGGCTGGATGAAGCAAGCGGGCGTGCGGTTCCAGCCCTCGCTGACCGGCACACTCAACCTAGGGCGCACCAACGCCTTCTTCCTGGGCGGTGGCAAGGCATTGGTGAATGCCTATTACCTGACCGCAGAGAAGCTGGGCGTGGATGTGCTCTATGATTCCGAGGTCGTTTCGATGAACCTGGACGATGGCGCCATCCGCTCCATCGACATCACCTACAGAGGCTTCCCGGAAACCGTGCAGGCGCGCTGCGTCGTGGCGTCTGCTGGCGGCTTTCAGGCCAACTTGGACTGGATGCGCGAGTATTGGGGCGACGCGGTCGACAACTTCGTCATCCGTGGCACGCCGTACAACCGAGGCCGGGTGTTGAAGAATTTGCTCGATCAGGGTGTTGCATCGGTCGGCGATCCGACCCAGTGCCATGCGGTCGCGCTGGATGCCCGAGCCCCCAAGTTCGATGGTGGCATCACGACCCGGCTCGACAGTGTCCCCTACAGCGTTGTCGTCAACCGCGATGGTGACCGGTTTTATGATGAAGGCGAAGACGTCTGGCCGAAGCGGTATGCCATATGGGGCCGCCTGATCGCACAGCAGCCTGGTCAGATCGCTTATTCGATCTGCGATTCCAAGGCGTTCCCGCTGTTCATGCCGTCGGTGTTCCCGGCGATCAAGGCGGATACCGTGGAACAGCTGGCGATCAAGCTGAAGCTTGACCCGACCCGCGTTCGCACCACGATCGACACCTTCAACCAGGCGATAAAGCCCGGCCAGGTCTTCGACAACCTCAAACTGGACGGCAACGCAACGGATGGCTTGACGCCGAACAAAACCAATTGGGCGCGGGCGGTGGACAAGCCGCCGTTCTATGGCTACCCGCTTCGACCCGGCATCACCTTCACCTATCTCAGCGTCAAGGTGAACGATAAGGCTCAGGTGCTCATGGACAACGGCCAGCCAGCGGCGAACCTGTTCGCATCCGGGGAAATCATGTCGGGCAACATCCTTGGCAAAGGCTATCTTGCCGGATTCGGAATGACCATCGGCACCGTGTTCGGTCGTATCGCGGGCCAGGAGGCAGCGCGTCGTGCAAGAAACTGACGCCATCATCAATGCTCGGCGGGAAATGGAGGTCTGCAACGCTTGCCGCTACTGCGAGGGCTTCTGCGCCGTCTTCCCGGCGGTCGAACTGCGCCGGGAATTCTCTGCCGGCGATCTGAGCTATCTGGCCAACCTCTGCCATAACTGCCGCGGCTGTTATTACGCCTGTCAATATGCGCCGCCGCATGAGTGGGGCATCAACGTGCCAAAGGCGCTGGCGGAAGTCCGAGCGGAGAGCTACGCCGAATATGCCTGGCCGAAGGCGCTGGCGTCGACGTTTGACCGCAATGGGACCGTTGTTTCACTGCTGGCCGCGCTTGGCATCGCCGTGGTGTTGATCCTGAGCATGGGGCTTAACGCAACTGCCGGTTTCTTCGGCGCCCACGGCACCGCGGCGGGTTCGTTCTATGACATCATTCCGCTGTGGGCGATGCAGATCGTCGGCATCGCCACCTTCGGGTTCTCGCTCCTGGCACTTTGGATGGGGGCCAGGAACTTCTGGCGCGACGCCGGTCCGCGTGAGAAGGTTGGTCCGGTCGCCGTCGCGATCGCCCTGTGGGACGTGCTGACGCTCAAGAACCTCGGTGGTGGTGGTAACGGTTGCAACGACAATTCCGAAGCGTTCTCGATGCGCCGGCGCTACCTGCATCACGCGATGTTCTATGGCTTTCTGCTATGCTTCGCGGCGACCAGCACGGGCTTTATCTACCACTCGTTCCTTGGTTGGCCGGCGCCGTATCCCTTCATCAGCCTGCCGGTTCTGCTGGGCACGATCGGCGGCATCCTGATGCTCGTGGGCACGATCGGGCTGTTGGCGATGAAGTTCGTGGACGACCCGATGCCGGCCGTGCGCCGGCTGTTGGGCGGCGATGTGGCGCTGCTGATGCTGCTGGCGATGATCGCGCTAACCGGCCTGGTGCTTCTGGCGGTACGAGCCACCGGCGCGATGGGCCTGGCGATGGCGATCCACCTCGGCTTCATCCTGGCGTTCTTCCTGGTGCTGCCCTATTCGAAGATGGTTCATGGGGTCTACCGCTCCGCCGCATTGCTGCGACGGGCGGTCGAGCGGAACATGAAGCCGTTGAGCGGCGAGTGACTAGAACGGTTTCCGTTCGCCCCGGCTCACGGAACCCGCCCTACCTCATTGTTTGATCGCATGATTCACCGTTCCGGTGATGCCACCTGCTCGGATCATGCTCTAGCCTTCCCAGGTCGTCACGAAGTCCCGTCCGACCGGCCGCGCGATGGGCGAGGTCCCGCCGGTGGGCGTGCCGATATACAGAAAGCCGATGATATCATCCTCCGGTTCAAACCCCAGTGCCGTCTTGACGGCCGGATCGTAAGCCGGTGCGCCGGTCTTCCACATCGCGCCATACCCGATTGCCGGCGCCGCCAGCATGATTGTCTGAGCGGCCGCCGACGCCGACGCGATCTGCTCGATCTCGGGTATCTTGTGCCGCTTTCTGACCTTGGCTGCGACGACGACAATGGTCGGCGCCCGGAACGCCTTGTCGCGCTCCCGTTGCAGATCCCCATCGGATACGGACGGATCGCGCCGTCTCAGCGCATCCGCCATCACCGCACCGAAGGCCGCGCGCCGGCGCTCATCGATCACGACAAAATGCCAGGGCCGCAACCGACCATGATCGGGCGCCCGTACCGCGGTGTCGAAGATGCGTCCCAGGTCTTCGGCCGAGGGACCGGGCGGTTCAAGCTTCATGGCTGATTCGCGACTCAGCATCAGATCAAGTGCGTCCATCATGGTCCTCCATGCGCGATAGGGTAAGCCCGTGGTCGGGTTTCGCCAATCGGCCGAGACGTGCCGCGCTATGTAGCTGCCAATGTATCCGGCGTCAGGCGGATGTAGCCGAGATCATCGACCCGCCCGGTCCAACCCGGTGGCACCACGGTGGTCGAATCCAGCGCCTCGATGATGGCCGGGCCGCCGATCGCGGTTCCCGCCGCCAGGCCATTCCGCCAATGCACGGCCGTCGCGACGAACCCGCTCGCGGCGAACCAGACGTCGCGTCGCCGCCTCCGAACGCTCGACGGATCGGCGGGCTGGCGCAGCTGCAAATCGAGCAACTTGCCAACCGCCGCCAGCCGCAAATTCACCAGCTGCACCGCCTCGTCACGGTTGGCGTGCCCATAGGTCTGTTCATGCTTATCATGAAACGACGATGCCAGCCGATCCAGGGTGGCGCGGCTCACCGGACCGTCCTCCACCGGTAGCGTCAGTTCATAGGCCTGCCGCCTGTACCGGACATCGGCCGATCGCAGCAACGCTCGTTGCTCCGGCGGCACGGCGGCCGTCTTCAGCATCGACGTCCCAGCCGCTTCCATCGCCGCGAATGCGTCAGCCACCCGATCCGGATCAACCTGCCCCAGGTCGGCGTAGAGAGTTCGGGCATAGTTACGCTTCAGGTCGGTCGCCACCAATCCCAGAGCCGAGAACGCACCCGGCGCAGGCGGAATGATCACCTCCGGTATCGCCAACTCTGCCGCCAGCGCGACCGCGTGCACCGGGCCGGCGCCGCCGAAGGCGATCAGGCTGAACTCGCGTGGATCGTGCCCGCGCTCGACCGAGACGATGCGCAGCGCTTGCGCCATATTGCTGTTGACCACCTCGACAATCCGAGCGGCGGCTTGCGGTACGGAAAGCCCGAACGGTTCGGCCACATCCGCGGCAATGGCTCGCTCCGCCGCGGTCAGGTCGATCGGCAATCCGCCGCCCAACAGCGCCTGACGATCGAGCCAGCCGAGTACGACGTCGGCATCGGTAACGGTTGGATGGATCCCACCGCCGCCGTAAGCCGCTGGCCCCGGATCCGCCCCGGCACTTGCAGGCCCGACCTTCAGCGAGCCACCCGGATCGACCCAGGCGATGGAGCCCCCGCCGGCACTGACCTCCGCCAGGTCGACCACCGGCACGCGGATCGGATGTCCGGTTCCGTGCATCCAGCGCCTGGTGTTGGCAGCACCGCCGACCTCATAGTCCGCCGTCACCGCGACTTCATGCCCGATGATCACGCTGGCCTTCGCGGTCGTGCCGCCCATGTCGAATGAAATCAGGTTCGGCCGCCGCAATTCCCGGCCGGCCAGGGCCGCGGCGATGACCCCGGCCGCCGGGCCGGATTCGACCGCCATCGCCGGCATTCGCAGTGCTTCGGCGATGTCGAACACGCCGCCCGATGACCCCATCACATGCAGCGCCGGCAGTCCCAGGGCGGTCGTCGCTTGCGAAAGCCGATCGAGGTAGCCCGCCAGTAACGGCCCCACATAGGCGCAGACCGCCGTCGTGCTCGCGCGCTCGAACTCCCGAATTTCTGGCAACACCTCGCTCGACAAGAAGACGCCGACGTCCGGCAGCGCTGCCCGCAGCGCCGCACCGACCGCCCGTTCATGGCTGTCGTTGAGGAACGAAAACAGGAACGACACCGCCACCGTCTGCAACCCGGCAGATCGAACCGCCTGTATCAAGGCCGGCAATTCCGACATCGCCAACGGCGTTATGACGTCGCCTTGCGCATCCACCCGTTCGGTGATCTCCCACCGGTAACGCCGCGGCACCAGTACACTCGGCCCATCCTGGAACAGATCGTACAGATCAGGCCGCGACGACCGCCGCAACTCCAGCAGATCGCGGAACCCCCGTGTCGCGATGAAGCCGCATCTGGCTCCTTTACGTTCCAGCAGAGCGTTGGTCACCACGGTCGTCGCGTGCGACAGCAACGCCACGTCGGCGGGGTGAATGGCGTTCTCGGCCAGTCCCTGCCGGATGCCGTTGATCACGCCCTGGGCAAAATCGTGCGGCGTCGTCAGCACCTTGGCGATCCCGATCCGGCCAGTGGCTTCCTCCACCGTCGCCACGTCGGTGAACGTGCCGCCAATATCGATGCCGATACGCCAAGTCATACATCCTGCCCCCTGAACACGTGTCGCATGGTGTCCCAACCTGCCGCTTGAGGGCAACCGTCGGCTCCCGCACAATGGAGAATGCGAACCGAACCGGCCATCAATCGCACCATGTGGTTCTTTGCCATCGTCTATGCGGTCGAGGGTATCGGCCAGGCCCGGTACGGGATCCTGTGGCAGCCCCTGTCGCACTGGATGAAGCAGACCATTCACTGGGATCCGGTGACCATCAGCGCCTCGCTCGCCATCCTTGACCTTCCCTGGATCATCAAACCGCTGTGGGGCGCGATATCGGATTTCGTGCCGCTGTTCGGTTACCGCCGCCGACCCTACCTGGTGCTGGCGAACATCGCCGCGTTCCTGGCGTTCGCCGGAGTGGCAATGGTCGATACCACGACAGCGGTGATCCCGGCGCTAATGGTCACCGCCACCGCCATGGCTGTCTCCAGCACGCTGTGCGGCGCGTTGCTGGTGGAAACCGGCCAGAGAACCAATGCCAGTGCCCGCTTCGTCAACCAGCAATGGCTCTGGTACAACATCGCGCAGATGGTTTCGGTGTTGATCGCCGGCTATCTGATCGAGGTTGTCTCGCCCATTCGTGCATTGCACACCGCCGCCGCGATGGCTGCTGTCGCCCCGCTGGCCATCATCGCCGGCGTCGGGCTTATCGGGGAACCGCGGGCTCAGCTCAACCTCGCTGCTTTGCGGGAACGCCTGAAGGCGCTGCTGGCTGTATTTCGCAATCGCAACTTGTTGCTGGTCGCGGGCTTTCTGTTCCTGTACTATTTCAGCCCCCACTTCGGGACGCCGATGTATTTCCAGATGAGCGACCGCCTGGGTTTTTCCCAGGGCTTCATCGGCTTGCTGTCGGCGATCAGCGCCGGGGGCTGGATCATCGGCGGCCTGTTGTACCGCTGGCGCCTGAACCGCCTGAGCCGCCCGGCGCTGCTGCGCCTGAGTATCCTGGGCGGGGTCGCCAGCACATTGGCCACCCTGGCCTTAAGCAGCCCGGCGACCGCCATCATGATCTGGGTGTTCAGCGGGGTCACCAGCATGATCGCGATGATCGCCACCATGTCGCTGGCCGCGGAATCCTGTCCTGAAGGCGCCGAAGGCTTCGCCTTCGCCTGCATGATGTCGATCGTGAACCTGACCAATCCGGTGGCAGACACCATGGGATCCGCGCTGTATGAACACGTGTTTGATCAGCGGTTGGCACCCCTGATCATCGTCTCGGCGGCGACGACCGGTCTGGTGTTCTTCCTGATCCCGCTGATGGTTTTCCGCAAGCCGCGGATTGGCGGTGCGACAGCACGTTGATGGCCGACCCGAGCCCGAGCGCGGTGATTTCGGTCAGATGTCGGCGGCACGAACGCATTCGGCGCCAGCCGCTTGAGACGCAGGCGCGCCGGACGGGTGGTCGCGTGGTGTTTCCGATACCATAACAAATAAAGAAACTTGTTCCGGACTGTTTTATATTATGGTAGTATAACTAATCTGTGATCACGGAACTGTGAGTTTTTTGTTGCTCTTGGAAACCGTGGCTGGTATTCAAATCTTGTTGAACAAAAAGGAGGGCTTGATGAAAACAGTCAAATTTGCTCAAGACGTTGTCGTTCTCTGCGAGAATGTCGAGCTGCAGCGTCCTGACTCGGCTTCCAGCACAACTTCAATCGAAGCAGGCTACGGTTCTGCCATGCAACGACCTCTCCCTAGCGTAATCGATCATGGTCGGATTAGCTTTGGCGCCGGCCTCCGACTTCCTCTCCAGAAGTAACCAAATAACGCCGTTTCAGTATCGGTATCGATACCGGAACGGCGTCTCTGGTTGAGTTAGCTAGGAGAACTGGTGGCCATGCCGGATAATCAACCTCGGCTGCAATTTCATCGCCTTATCGAGCAAGCCCGTCCTCCCCAGCGTGCAGACCGTGCGGCTGCTGGAACACTGCCTACACGGGCTTATCGTTATTGTGATGCCGTCACCAGTGCGGCCAGCTACGGCTGGTGGGTATTTTCCCCCATAGATCTGCAGTTGATCTGGGACGGGCATGATATTTTCTGGTATTTCGATGGAGCTCCTGATTGGATGCTACTATCTCCCGCTGCTCAGTTTCCTAATTTCTCCCAGGCCTTTGACCACGCTGCACCCAAGACGTTGGAAGGCTGCGCGCCACCCTTTCTGACCGCCCTCCCAGAAGCCGGCGTACTACAAGTATGGACCGGGCTGATGGCCCGCACTGCCCCTGGATGGAGCCTGCTGGTGCGCCCACCGGCCAATCTCGCGACGCCGGGTGGCTATAGCCTCTATGAGGGTATCGTGGAGACCGATCGCTGGTTTGGACCTCTGTTCACCAATCTCCGACTAACGCGAACCGACAAACCGGTGCATCTAAAAGCCAATTTTCCACTGCTTCAGGTCCAGCCGTTGCCGCGTGAGGCCTACGCCGAGCAGACGCTCAATGCCACCGCGATTGTGCCCAATATGCGCGGCATGAACAACGACGACTGGGATGCGTATTATTCGACTATCGTGGCGCCGGGCGAAAACCCGAACCGGCCGCACGGGTCTTACGCTGTCGCAGCCAGAAAGCGCCGCCAGGGGACTTGTCCCTTCAACGGCGGGCAAATGGTTACTGCGGAGCCAACGCCAGTCTAGCGCGCTCAGGGATGCCCGCCAAACGCAATCCTTGCAAATAACAGCTCAAATCTTCTTCTCTCACGAGCGGTGAACGCGAGGCCGCCGCTCGGATCGAGAAGTTAGCTTCCAACGCCAGAAGTGCCTTGCGGACGGCAGCAGCCTCTCGGTGCGCACCGAGGTGCCCGAGCGCAGCAAGCAATCCCTTGTAGGTCGATGAGAGCCCCGGATGGTGATCGCGCGCTATTCTGCCCGCCCGCGCCGCAGATTCAAACTCGCCCGTTAGCAGGAATGGGATTACCAACGCCATGTCGAAGAAGAACCCGTGCGGATCATGCGGCGACAGACGCTTGGCATGGAGAATGCGACGAATAGCCTCCTCATGCTCCCCTAGGTAACTGTGCGCGAGACCCGAATAGCACCAGGCGAGCGCCATGTTCGGGTTCAAGGCAATCGCGCGTTCATGCAGCCCAAGCGCCGCCTCGGCATCCTTGTTCAAAAACGCGCGGACGTGCCCGGCAACGGTGAAGCCTCGTGCATCGCCTGAATCCAAGGCAACGGCGCGTTTGGACAGGTCATCCGCGCGCTGACTTGCTGCCTCGACATCCGTTGCCCAGCCTTGGCCGAGCAGAAACAGGTGCCAGTGCGCCAACCAGGAATGACAAGCGGCGCTGGTGGGGTCCAAAGCCAGAGACTGTTCGAGCAGCAGTCCGGACTGCCGGAAGGCGAGTTCATCCAGACGATAAATCGCCGGGATCGCACGCAACATCATGTCGTAGGCGGTGGGATCTACCCGGGGCCGCGACTTCGCCTCCAGCCCCTCCCAGACCAGTAGTTCCGGCGCGACCTGCGCGGCCGTCTCGGATGCGATGCGGTCCTGCAGATCAAGCAGATCAGGCAACAGGCCGTCGAAGCGTCGTCCCCAGCTTATCTCCCCCGAACCGCGCATGTTCGCGAGTCGCAACAGGACGCTGATCCTGTTTCCCTTCTTGCGAAAGCTGCCTTCGATAAGGAAATCCAGGTCCAGTTCCCGCCAGCGCTCGGTTTTTCCCGGCGGTTCATTGACCAACGCGGCGACAGATGCCGGACCGACGCAGGTGATCCAGCGAAAGCGGGAAAATGCGGTGGTGATCTCCTCGGCGAGACCCTGGGAGAAGGCGGCGTCGCTGTTCGCAACGATGCTCCGGAATGGCATCACGCCAAGCCGGATCGCGTTCTTACGCATGCCGGTCGATGACAAGCCAGCCGACGGCCGGGCGTCAGAGCGCGCGCCGCCCGGCTCTGCCGATGTGGCAGACGTCGGCAGCGCGATCGGATCCCTTGCATCGGCAAGAAGTTGCTCGGTTTCCGTCGAAAACGTGTTGCTCGACAAGAGCGCGCCGACCAGGCGCATCAGGTCAGCGGCACGATATGGTTTCGTTACGAACTCAAATCCCTTGTCGCCGCCAAGCGACGGACGATCAGCATCGTCGGGAACGTCATCCAGCGTTCCCGACGTCAGAATAACGCACAGGTCTGGCCGTGCCTGACGGGCACTGCGTGCCAGCGCCAGGCCGCTGACGCCGCCAGGAAGCCGGGCAGCGGTCAGCAAGGCGTGGATCTGGTCTTCAGAGATCAATCGCGCAAACGCGCCGGAGCCGTTCGCCACACCGACAGCACGATACCCGGCCCGGTTCAAGGTTTCGCACGTGGTGGTCCTGAGATCCATGTCAGGTTCGACAACGAGAATCGTCTGATCGTCACCCGTATGTATCGTTCCGTCCTCGACCGAAACGGGATCGGACTCCGGGCCGTCGCCCCGGGGCAGCAGCAGTGAAACCGTGGTACCGCGTCCGATGGTGCTTTCCAGTTCCACCCAGCCCCCGGACTGACCGGCGAAGCCATGCACCTGGGCCAATCCAAGCCCGCTGCCATGGCCAGTCGGTTTGGTGGTGAAAAATGGCTCGAAGACCTTTTCACGAATCTCTGGTGCGATACCGCTGCCGGAGTCGCTGACATCGATGCGGACGTAGCCATCAGCCACTTGTAGCGGCTTTCCAGCCGGTGGCCGCCGCGCCCGGATATTTGAGCATGAGATCGTAATGTTTCCGCCGACCGGCATCGCGTCGCGTGCGTTCAGGACAAGGTTGAGGATTGCCGACTCCAACTGACCCGGATCAACCAGACAGCTCCAAAGCCCAGGTTCAGCTTGCAGCAGCACCCGGGCGCTTTCGCCGGCTGCCTGCGCCAGCAGTTCATGCGTCGCGGCAAGAACCTTGTAGACTGAAACGGTTTCAGGGCGAAGCACCTGCTTGCGTGAAAATGCCAGCAGTTGAGCGGCTACCCGACCGCCGCGTTCGGCGGCACGCTCGATCATTTCCGCGCGGCGCATCGCGTGAGTATCGCCGCGGGACTCCGCGCTGATCCGAAGAGCCGTTGCGTTACCGAGCACCACGGTCAGCAGATTGTTGAAGTCGTGCGCCACGCCGCCGGTCAATCGTCCCAGCGACTCCATTTTCTGCGCTTGTAGACGAGAGGCTTCCATGTCGCTTGGCTCCGCCGGGACGCGTGGCGCCGGTGTCTGACTGACGACCCGGCGGCGTAGCCACGCCACCAGCGTTTCAGATGCAAACGCTCCTTTGAAAACAGCTAGCACCGAGTTGCCGAGCGATGGCTGGGGCTCGGCATTATTCTGTTGCCCTTGCATTGAGATGTGTCCGCGATAGACACGTAAAAGCTTAGGCACATGTATCGAGACTTCAAACCCCTTGGGAAAATCTCATCGTCAAGAAAGTCCGCGAACGCGCCAGTGCATCCCGCCTCGGATCGCCCGGGACTCGAGCGCTTTCAGGCTGACCGAACGTGGTCAGCGCGCTCTAGTGGACAAGATCTGGCGGATAAATCCGTCGTATTTTGCCACTAGCACTTCATTTGGTGGGCCGATTCACCCGACCGCGAGGATGCGTCTGTCGGGATCGGATCACCAGCTAATTATTTTCACGAGCAACTTTATCAGTCAGGCTGATGTTGCTCTACGACACCGGCGACGTCACGTTCAGCAACTGTCGCAAACGGGCCGCGCCAGAGGGTCCCTTGATCGCCTCCCGCCAGCTTGCTTCGGCGACGCGCTGATGCGCAGCGATCGCCTCATCCGCGCCGGTGATCATCGCCACGCCAGTCTGCGCGCCGGGATGGGTATCGGTGCGAAACGGGTTGATGCCAAGGCTGACCCGATCGCGTGACCGCAGGATCTTGAAAGACGAACTCGGCGGTGAGCCAGCCAGCAAGCCGAACTGCAGCCCCATTGGCTCGGTTTCCATCAGAGTTGCGATATTCTCGATTTCTGACATCGCGACATCGCGACAGACACGCCGGACTCGATCCGAGAGGTGCGACCCGCTGACGATCCCCACCTCGATCATTCTCTGAACCGCGGGCAACGAGACCATCGCGATGATGCTCGGTCGCCGCATCGCGTACATGCGTTTCCTGGCAGCCAGGATGCCCAGCACCTGCTCCGCCATGCTTCGCATTGCCATCCGCTCACCGCCAGCATGGTCAGCGGTTTCCTCAAAGGCGTCGGCCAGCGCATTGTCATAGGCGTCCGACGTGGTCAGGTAGCAAAGCGGCCCAGCCAGCTGAAGAACCTGATCCGCGGTTTCCTCGATCTGCCTTACCCGCTCGAAGTAGCCGATCGGCCGGTTGTAGTACTCGACGCCGATTCCGAGCAACGACAGCGGCGAGATCTTCAGCAGCTCCGCGAGGCGCTTGATGGTGTCGAGCTTGATAACATCGCCTTTTTCGTATCGATACAGTGCAGCCCGGGACACGCCCAGACGAGCGGCGATCTCTTCAGCACGCAAGCCCGACTCGAGTCGATAAGCTCGAAGCTGCTGCCCGATTTCAGTAAAACGCATCGACATGGAGTACTCGTCCTCACGCAACTGCAACTTCTGCGAGTGGTTAACTGAAAGACCACGGCTCATCCGGAAGTAACGCTAGCGGCTTACCCGGCAGATCGCCTTCTCAAGCGCGTTCGTCGTCTCAGAATCGGCGGGTCGAAGCAGTTTATGGCGTTCCGCTCTAAAACTCAATCCCCTTTCATTTCATGCGACTCGTTTCACGACGAAAAATGTTGGCTATGCCTTACGGATGCTGTGATCCGCCAGGCCTTCGATCGCCAGCACCAATGCGGCGTGATCAAGTTCCGCACCACCATGGGCGATGCAGGAGGCGAACATCTGCTGCGCCACGGCGGTGTTGGGCAGCGACAGGTTCAGCGCCTTGGCGGACGACAGCGCCAGATTCAGGTCTTTTTGGTGTAGCTTGATCTTGAAGCCAGGGTTGAACGCGCCGTTGAGCATGCGTTCGGCATGCACCTCCAGGATGCGCGACGATGCAAAGCCGCCCATCAGCGCCTGGCGCACCTTGGCGGGGTCGGCTCCGGCTTTAGAGGCGAAGACCAGTGCTTCCGAGACCGCCTGGATGTTGAGCGCGACGATAATCTGGTTGGCCACCTTGCAAACCTGGCCGGCTCCGGGCTCCGACCCGACATGGGTGATGTTCTTGCCCATCAGGTCGAACAGCGGCTTGGCGCGGGCAAACGCTGCATCCGGGCCGCCCACCATGATCGTCAACGTGCCCTGCTTCGCACCGACCTCGCCGCCTGAAACCGGAGCATCAAGATAATCGCACCCCTTGTCGTTCACGCGCTTGGCGTAATCCCTGGTTTCGAGCGGACCGATCGAGGACATGTCGATCACCAGGCTGCCTTCTCGCAAGCCTTCGGCCGCGCCATCCTTGCCAAACAGAACCGTTTCAACATCGGGCGTATCGGGCACCATGAGGATCAGCACTTCGGCTTCGGCCGCCACCGCGGCCGGCGTTGCCACTACCGTAGCGGCGCCACGAATATCCTCAGTCAGACTTCGACGGTCCGGCACGAAAAGCTCGTGGCCGGCGTTTTTCAGGTTCAGCGCCATTGGGCGGCCCATAATGCCCAGGCCGATAAATCCGATCTTCATGTCGTTCGCTCCTTTGCAATAGATTGGCTGGCGGTCGGACGGCGCCTTGTCGCGCGTTCGGGGCACCCAGCGACTCATTTTTTCGTCCGGGTCGGCGTCCGCCCGATGGTGACCGTTTCGCTTGCGCTGTCACAAGCGGTCCGCGGGCTGGCCATGACATCAAAGGTGAATGACGTCAGGCGGGTGCTTTGGACCCGCCGGATCGCGCCTAAACGTCGAACCGTTCGCGCCAGTTCAGCCCGGCAACGGTGTCCCCGGCGGGCCGATACTCACAGCCCACCCAGCCTTCGTAACCGAGTTCATCGATCCGGCGCAACACGTAGGGCCAACCAATCTCGCCCGTCCCTGGCTCGTTTCGCGCCGGCACATCGGCAATCTGCATATGCGTGATAACCGGCATGAATTGCTCCATGCGCCTGGTGACGTCCCCTTCGGTGATCTGAACGTGGTACACATCGAACTGAAGGCCAAGCCGATCGCGACCGATTGCCTCGACGATCGCGGCTCCCTGCGCCTGGGTATTGAGGAAATAGCCCGGCATGTCGCGGTGGTTGATCGGCTCGATCACCAACCGCACCCCGGCTGGCTTCGCCTGTTCGGCTGCCCAGGCGAGATTAGCGGCGTAGACCGCCGTCGCCGTCGTCAGCGACAGGCCGGCGGGCATTATTCCGGCCATGCAATGGACTTGTCGGCAGTCGAGCGCCGCAGCATAGTCCAGCGCCTTCTTTACCGATTCGCGGAACTCCGACTGTCGCCCCGGGATGCTGGCCATGCCGCGCTCGCCATTTGCCCAATCGCCGGGCGGCATGTTGAACAGGACCTGCGTCAGACCGTCCGCGCTGAGGCGTTCCCGCAGCGTCGCGGCCGTGAATTCATACGGAAACAGGAATTCAACGCCTTCAAATCCTTCCCTTCGCGCGGCGGCGAAGCGGTCAAGAAATGGCACCTCGTTGAACATCATCGAAAGATTGGCAGCTAAGCGCGGCACGGCGGACCTCCTTTTCCCTCAGCCTTCAAGGATCGGCTGTCGATAGCAGCCGTGGGTGTCCCCTTGTCTCCCCCTCCAAAACACGCAACGACTGCCTTCGGCCGCTGCCCTTGGGGAACAATCGACGGACATCCAATGGACGTCCGGATGGAACGCTCCACGGAGGACAGTGGTTGGGCGGAAGCTACAGGCGGGCGCGATGCTTGGCTAGTATCGCGCATCGGTGAAGCGCGATACGTCGCGATATGCTGGAAGTAGCCGATGCACGCGGCTGCTCGTGGACGCTTCGCGTCTCACGCTGCTCTGCGATCGGGTACTAGTGGCCAAATCCAACGGAAAGGTCCGTCGAATTTTGCCACTAACGCTTGAATTGGTGGGCCGATTCACCCGACCACAAGGATGCGTCTGTCGGGATCGGACCACTAGTACAGCGTTTCCGAGGAACCGCACCTATCGCTTATCGACGCCGAGCGGCGTGAAGACCCCAATCTGTCGGTCCAGACGGGTTCGGTTCCATGGAAGCGCTATACTAGTGTTGCGATGCGAACGGATGGTTCCCATCCGTCCGCTGAATCGCACCACCAGAGAGTCGCTGGTGGGCCGACTTGTCCTAACGCTTGCGGGACGCAGGCGTTAGGGTCGGACCACCAGGTAGTGGCGACACCTGGGACGCAATCGCGGATGGAGAAGCATGGTCGCTGAACGGATTCTGATGGGCCTGCTGCTTGGCGGCGTGGCGATCGGCTGCGTCGCGGTGCTGTATCCGTTCCTCTCGGCCCTGATGTGGGCCGGCATCCTGGTCTACACGACCTGGCCGGTGTTCGATTGGCTCAGGGTGCACCTGCGCCTGCCTCGCATATGGGCCGCCCTGCTGATGGTCGTGCTGACCGCGGTCGTCCTGGTCCTGCCGATTGGTGTCGCAGCGCCCGGAAGTGCAAACGATGTGAACCATCTACGGCACGTGATCATGGACGGCCTGCGGGCCGGCCTGCCGAACTCACCAATGTGGGTGTTCGATATTCCACTGATCGGCCAAACCGTCGGTGATCTCTGGAACCGTTGGGCCGCCGACATCAGCGTGATGCTGGAAGCGCTGCAGCCGTATTTCGGCATTGTCGTGGAAAACGGCCTGAGCCTGCTGCTGGGCATCGCGAATGGCGTGCTGATGTTCCTGCTGGCGCTGTTCATCGCCTTCTTTTTCTATGTCTATGGCAATCCGATTGCCGATCGTCTGCGCCTTTTGCTGCATCGGATCGCCGGTGTGCAGGCCGAGAGGCTGATCACGGTGACGGGCGCCACGGTGCGTGGCGTGGTCTACGGGATCCTCGGCACGGCTGTGGTGCAGGGTATCCTGACGACGCTCGGTCTTTGGCTGTCGGGCGTTCCGCGACCGGTGCTTCTGGGCAGCATCGCCGGTTTGCTGTCCGTACTGCCGATCGGCGCGCCGGTGATCTGGATACCGGCATCGGTCTGGCTGATCAGTAGCGGCCATCTGGGATGGGGGATCTTTCTCGCCGTCTACGGCGTCGGCGCGATTTCCGGATCTGACAGCCTGATCCGGCCGTGGTTCATTTCCCGCGGTGCCCAATTGCCCTTCTTGCTGACCGTGCTGGGCGTGCTGGGAGGCGCGCTGGCTTTCGGCCTGTTGGGGATTTTCCTGGGGCCGGTGCTGCTGGGGGTTGGCTACACGCTTGTCAATGAGTGGGCGCGCGGCGTCGACCCCAGGAAGTCGATTACCGACCATTGAGACCGAGGCATTCAAGACAGCAGAACACGGAACGGGAACACCACGTCATGTTCGTGAACATCGCTCAAGCCGACCGATTGTCGAATTCCGCGCCGGTCCTTCGTCCAGGCAGCAGCCGGAAATCCGCCGGCTTTGTGTCGGTTCGGTCATGACGCTCTCGGATGCCGACCGCCGCCCACGCGGCGCAAGCGAGGACGGTAATGATCTGACCGAACCGGCGAGGCGCGACCGGCCAACCACCGCAACCGCCCAAACAGCGGCATCCAGCCATCATTGCGCGGTCCGAGTCGTCCGTGACGACGGCATCCTTGTGGCTGCCGAAAGGTCGCTGGTGCCTGCCTCATGACCATCCCCGCAGGACAGCGGGCAGCCGCGCATCATCTGGCGAGCCTTTCCGGTGGTCCGCCCACGGAAACCCACATCTCCGCCGTCTTCATTGGCGCCGACACGGTCTGGAAGCTAAAGAAGGCGGTCACGCTACCCTTCCTCGATTTTGCCGGCCTGGATGCGCGTGAGCATTTCCTGCGGCGTGAACTCATTCTGAACAAGCCCGCCGCCTCCGGCATCTATCGCGACGTCATCGCGATCGTTCGGCAGCCCGATGGCACGTTGAAGCTGGGCAGTGGAAACCCGGTCGACTGGGTCCTGCGAATGGCGCCAATCCCAGCAGGAGACTTTCTCGATGTCATCGCATCCAACGGCGCTTTGACACCCGGTCTGCTCGACGGTCTCGGCGACTGCGTCGCTGCCTATCACAGCAAGCTGGCAGCGGTATCAAATCAGGACAGCGCCACTGGCTTTCGGCGCATTACCGCGGGCAACGTGCGTTCGGCGCTCGCGAATGGTCTGCCTCGACCTGAAGTGGAGGCGTGGCACCGACGAATGATGGCGGCGATCGAGGACCGCGAGGACTGGCTGAAACAACGCTCCAGGGCGGGTTATGTCCGACGCTGCCATGGCGACCTGCATCTGGGCAATCTCTGCCTCTGGGAGGGCCTGCGGCGTGAACTCATTCTGAACAAGCCCGCCGCCTCCGGCATCTATCGCGACGTCATCGCGATCGTTCGGCAGCCCGATGGCACGTTGAAGCTGGGCAGTGGAAACCCGGTCGACTGGGTCCTGCGAATGGCGCCAATCCCAGCAGGAGACTTTCTCGATGTCATCGCATCCAACGGCGCTTTGACACCCGGTCTGCTCGACGGTCTCGGCGACTGCGTCGCTGCCTATCACAGCAAGCTGGCAGCGGTATCAAATCAGGACAGCGCCACTGGCTTTCGGCGCATTACCGCGGGCAACGTGCGTTCGGCGCTCGCGAATGGTCTGCCTCGACCTGAAGTGGAGGCGTGGCACCGACGAATGATGGCGGCGATCGAGGACCGCGAGGACTGGCTGAAACAACGCTCCAGGGCGGGTTATGTCCGACGCTGCCATGGCGACCTGCATCTGGGCAATCTCTGCCTCTGGGAGGGTAAGCCGGTCGCGTTCGATGCGCTGGAGTTCGATGAGGAACTCGCCACCATCGACATCGCCTACGATCTGGCATTCCTGCTGATGGACCTTGATCATCGCGTCAGCCGGGAAGCGGCCAACCGGGTGATGAACCGCTATGTTGCCCGCACCGGCGACATCGCCGTGCGCGGCTTTGCTATCTTCCTGTCGCAACGGGCGATGGTCCGCGCCCACGTGCTGAGCGCGATGGATCAGGATGGCGCAGCCTACCTGACAGCCGCACAGAGCTATCTGGATCCCGCGCCATCCAGGGTCATCGCGATCGGCGGCCTGCAGGGCACCGGGAAGTCCACGATTGCTCGGGCCTTGGCCGCGGAACTGGGTGCCGCACCCGGGGCACTGATTGTTCGCAGTGATGAAGTCCGCAAGCAGATGAACCAAGCGGAACCCGAGACTCGCCTGGGACCCGCGGCCTACACCAGGGCCGCCAATGCCGCGACAAACGTCGCTGTGGCAGAACGCGCTCTTGCCGCGGCCACGTCCGGTCATACGGTGATCGTTGACGCGACGTTCCTCAATCCCGCCTGGCGTGAGGCACTGGCGGCAGCCGTCCGCCACGCGGGAATCCCGTTTCTTGGTATCTGGTTGCACGCGCCCGTCGCGGTCCTCGAAGCACGCATCGCATCACGTCGGGGCGATGCTTCAGACGCGACCGTGTCCGTGCTGCATCAGGCCGCGCAACACGATCCTGGCCCCGGCGATTGGCGACCGGTGGATGCCAGTGAGATGCCACACGCCGTGCAAGGGGTGCGTCAGGCAATCAGGTCCACGCGGTCCCGCTGACGACTTCGGACACCATCCTACGCCCCCGCCATGGTCATCCCATCGATCCGGACGGTCGGCGAGTCGGTGCCGCGCCGGAACACCAGATCCGATGCAGCCACCATGTTGGCGAACATCTCCGGCAGATTGCCCGCCACGGTTACTTCCGCCACCGGTTCGGCCAGTGCGCCATCACGGATCATGAATCCGGCGGCGCCTCGGCTATAGTCGCCGGTGACGCCGTTGACGCCCATCCCGATCATTTCGGTGATATAGAGACCCTGCTTGATATCCGCCATCAGGGCGGCCGGCGTCATGGTTCCGGCAGCGAGATAGAGGTTGCTGGCGGAGGCCGACGGCGGGCCGCTGGTTCCGCGTGAGGCATGGCCCGTCGGCGTCATCCCAAGTTGCCGGGCGGAACGGCTGTCCAGCAGCCAGGTGGTCAACACGCCATCTTCTATCAGCGTATAGGCCTTGGTCGGCGTGCCCTCGCCATCGAAGGCCCTGGACCGAAGTCCGCGCGATCGCCGCGGATCGTCGTGGATGTTGATGCCGGGTGCGAAAATGCGCTGGTGCAGCTTTTCCTTCAGAAAGCTCGTACCGCGGGCCACCCCTGCGCCATTGATCGCACCGGACAGATGGCCGAGCAGCCCGCCGGCGACCCTGGGATCGTAGACGACGGGCATCCTGGCGGTGCCCGGACGGGTCGGATTGAGCCGCGCGATCGCCCGCTCGCCGGCGCTTCGGCCGATCTTCACCGGATCATCCAGGTCCGCGAAATAGACGGTGCTGTGGTAATCGTAATCACGCTGCATGTTGGTTCCCGTGCCGGCCAATGCGGTGGCCGAGATCGAGTGGCTGGTGCCAACCCGCCGCCCGGCGAACCCCGCCGAGGTCACCAGAATGATCTCGTTGCGGCCATAGCCGGCCTCGGCGCCCTCGGAGTTGATGACACCGTTGATCGAGTAGGCTGCCTCCTCGGCGGCGGCGGCGCGCGCGGCAAGGACATCTGGCGCGGGTTCCGCGGGGTCCGCCATGTCCAGGTTCACGTCGTCCGGCGGCGCCCAGGTTTCCGCCAGGCCGGTGTAGCGATCCTCGGGAACCACCTTCGCCATCGCCACGGCACGTTCAACCAGGGCAGCGAAACCAACGGGATCCAGCGAGGTGGAGGATACGATCGCGGCACGCTTGCCGACGAACACGCGCAGGCCTAGGTCGCGGCCTTCCGATCGCTCCAGATGCTCGATCTTGCCCTGGCGGGAGGCCACTGACAGAGAGGTTCCATTGACCAGAACCGCGTCAGCGGCATCCGCCCCGGCGGCGCGGGCCTGCTGGATCAGGTCGGACACCAGTGAAAGGAAGTCGGTCATGTAATCAGTTCCTCCGCCGCGGAAATCCGGTGCGTTCATAAAGCGTTTGGTTTTCGAGCCATAGATGGGGTGACCGCGGCGAAATGCAGCCAGACGGAGTCGCCGCGGCAGCGTGGCTTGACACCATGTTCCCCGGCTTCATCATCCTGCGATCCAGGGGGAACACGGCATGGCGAGCCTCGACAACTGTTACAATGTCTTTGACCTGAGAGAGGCTGCGAAACGGCGCCTGCCACGCGGGGTGTTCGAGTTCGTCGACCGCTCGACCGAGGATGAACTGGCGCTGCGCAACAATCGCCATGCGTTCGAGAAGATCAAGCTCAAGCACCGCGCGCTGGTCGACGTCTCCGGCCGTTCCACCAAGACCACCCTGTTCGGCAAGGAGATCGCCTTGCCGATGGCGATTGCCCCCACGGGTGCTGCCGGCCTGTGCTGGCACGAGGGCGAACTGGAACTCGCGAGGGCGGCGGCGCGGGCCAAGATCCCGTTCACCCTGGCGACCGGCGCGATGACCTCCATGGAGAAGATCGCCAAGGAAGCGAATTTTCGGCTGTGGTTTCAGCTGTACGTCTGGAAGCAGCGGGAACTGTCCTATCAGTTGATCGAGCGGGCCAAGAACAATGGGTTCGAGGCGCTGATCGTTACCACCGACACGATCGTGCCGCCGAACCGGGAATACAACGCCAAAAATGGCTTCCTGTTGCCGTTCCACCCGACCTGGCGCTTCACCTGGGATATCATGCAGCATCCGACCTGGTTCACGACGGTGCTGATGAAGTACTTCACCACCATCGGCATGCCCCGCAACGAGAACTATCCCGATCCGTATCGCCGCCCGATCGGCACCGATCCCGGAACGCGCGAGGTGATGCGGCAGGATTCGCTGAACTGGGACGATATCCGCATCTTCCGCGACAAGTGGCCCGGCGTGCTGATGCTGAAGGGCATCAACCGGGTCGACGACGCGTTGAAGGCGATCGGCTATGGCGTCGACGGGATCATCGTATCCAACCACGGCGGGCGCAACATGGACAGTGCCGCCGCGACCCTCGACATGCTGCCGGACATCGCCGAGGCGGTCGGCGACAAGGCAACCGTGATCCTCGATTCCGGCGTACGGCGCGGATCGGATATCGTCAAGGCGCTGGCGCTCGGTGCCAAGTGCGTGCTGACCGGCCGAGCGACCCTTTACGGCACGGCGGCTGGCGGCCAGGCAGGCGCGTCCAAGGCCGTGGGATTTATCCAGACGGAAATGGACAAGACCATGGCCTACACAGGCTGCAACCGGGTCGATGAGATCTCGACCGACATCTTCTTCGGCGACCGGGAGAGCAACAGACTGATGGCGGGGTGAGCTACACCCTGGCGCTGGCCGCGCGTGGCGCTTCAGATGGAGCTAAGGGCCTGTTTTGTCGGGCCGCTTTATCGGCGTGCTGACGCACTTATCGCCGATGCTGCCCTAAGCCTCGGGTGGTGTGGTCGGGGTCGGCGCCGGATCACCGGGCGTAGGCACTTCCGGCGGGGGGACGTCCTGACCAGGCCCTGGAAGCTCCGGTGGCAGCGGCTGCGGCTGGATGGGCATGTGCATTCTCTCCTTCATCATGCGACGGCCCAGGACATCTTCTGCGGACATCTTCTGCCTGGGCGGGAGATCAACGGGATGTTGGTGGTGGCTCTGCCAGCAGCTGCCTGGCCGTCCGCTCCGCCTCCTCGGGCAGATAACCAAGCCGAGCACAGGCATCAACCAGCACTTGCTCCGGCGTCGAACCGGTTCGCGCGGCCGCCAGACTTGCCCGCAAGGCGCCCCTTAGCGCTTCGGGCTGATCGGCAGCCTTGGCCGCGAGGCGGTGTAGCTGAGGCGGTAGGTCAGCATCTGCTGGTTTGGCCATCGTCATGCCTTCGTGGAAGCAGGTGTTTAGCTCAATCGTTTCAGATCTTCCAGCTTCACGGAGCCATCCTGGTCCGCGAACGCCAGTGACTGCCCCGGGCCGTGCTGCTGTGACACGCCGCTGATGCGGTGATTGGCACTATCATAGGTCGTCTGCTTTCCGTCCTGCTCGATCAGCAGGCGACGCTTCTGGGGGAAGAACGCGTAGCGCATGCCGTTCTGCGATCCGCTGGTGGATGGTTGTCCAAGATCGTCGGACCACCATTTCTCGCCGCCCGACATTGGCTTCATCGGTTCCATCGGCTTCATTGGTTCCATTGGTTCCACCCGGTTTCTCCCCCCTGGACTGCATGGCACGTCAGCGCCCGATCAACTTGGTCATAATGACCTGGGGACGGACGACTATCCATTCCAGTCCTTCAGGAACTCGACGATCGCGGCGTCCTCCTGGTCTTGCGTTTACCGGTTCGGTCGTCGCTGAATGGTTCCGGCGCATGATCGCTTGCCATGGTTCATGGCGTGCCCGATGGTTTGAGCGTGCGGATGTATCGGTCTGACGCGGAATGCCTCAGCTTCGCCGTCGTTTCCGAAGCAACGGTCATGAGCGCGCGACCGGCTGGCATCCGCATTGCTAGACGTGGGCCGGGCGACATGCGGTGCGGTCCCGATAGCGCAACCCGCGCCGCGACCCTTGTGAGCAGGAGACCACCAAAATGACCGAGCATGTGTGGGACAAGTTCCTCACCGAACGCGACAAGGCGGTGTTCGCCGCCGGCGGGTTCGGCGCGACAGCCGATTTGGGCAAGCGGCCGGCGTTGCTGGTGATCGATGTCAGTTGGGCGTTCTGCGGGGACAAGCCCGAACCCATCCTTGACAGCATAAAGCGCTGGCGCAGTTCCTGCGGGGCCGAAAGCTGGGTCGCGGTGGAGCATATCAAATCGCTGATCGACAAAGCCCACGTCCAGGGCCTGCCGGTCATCTACACCACGGGCCAATACCGCGATGACAATTGGGACGCCGGAAGCTGGCGGTGGAAGAATCGCCGCCGCGACGAAGATGTGGACCGCCCCAAGACCGCGCTGGACGGCAACGAAATCGTTGCGGCGATCGCGCCGGGACCGCGGGACATCGTCGTGCGCAAGAAGAAGCCGTCGGGATTTTTCGCCACCGATCTGGCGTCGTATCTCACGCTGCTGGGATGCGACAGCGTGGTAATCACCGGCACGACGACTTCGGGCTGTGTGCGGGCAACCGTGGTCGATGCCTTCAGCCTGAACTACCGCGTGGTGCTGGCCGAGGAAGCCTGCTTCGACCGCAGCGAGGCCAGCCATGCCGTCAGCTTGTGCGACATGCATGCGAAGTACGCAGACGTCATGAAGGTCGCCGACGTTCTGGCATACTTCGACACGATCCCGGCCGGTCAGTTCGATCTGCCGAAGGGCAGCGGGCAGAGCAAGGCGGAACACCCGCTCGCCGCTGAGTGATCATGGACCGCTGCCGTTGATGTTGAACCCATTGGCCGACGACATCGTTCTTGTACGTGCGCGGTCGTCCCGCCAGCCCGACCGGCGCGCCTGCCCGTCAGTGCTTCGGGCCGCTGGCATTATGCCTTTCGGCTGGCCATCCGCGGCTGAATGGACTCGCCGAACGCCTCCATTCCGATAATGAAATCATCGAACGTGAGCATGACCCCGGCGAGGCCTTCGACCGTCGCCAGTTCATCGAGCATCCGCGCGACGGTGGCGTAGGAGCCAACCACGGTCCCCATGTTCAGGTTCACCGCCGATACCGGATTGATCATGCTCTGCGCCGTTCCGCCTGCGTCGGCTTTGTCATCCGCGCCAGCCTGGGCACCAAGCCAGCTAAGGGCGTCGAGGTCCTTGCCGGCCTTGTAGCACTCCCACTTCGCCTGGGCGGCCGCATCGGTTTCATCCGCGATCACCATGAACAGCGCATAGGCACCGACATTCCGCCCGGTCTTCGCCGTCGCCCGGAGCAAACGCCCGATCGTGCCGGCACACTTTGTCGGCGTGTTGACGCCCTCACCCAGGCAGAAGTTGAAGTCGGCATGTTCGGCGGCGAAGGCCATGCCGACATCGCTTTGCCCGGCGGAGACGATCTTGGGCATCGCTGACGGCCGCGGGCTGAGTTTGCAGTCGGTCATCTGGAAATACGCGCCCTTGTGATCGGACGAGCCCGTTTCCCACAGCTGACGCATTACCGTTACGTATTCCGCGCTGTATTCGTAGCGACGCTCGTAATGCTCCTTGCCCGGCCACAAACCCATCTGGGTATATTCCGCTTCCGCCCAGCCGGAGACGATATTGATGCCGAACCGGCCCGGGGCGATGCTGTCGATGGTGGAGGCCATGCGGGCCGCGATCGCCGGCGGCAGGGTCAGCACAGCCGATGATGCATACAGCTGGATGCGCTCGGTTACCGCGGCGATGCCCGCCATCAGGGTGAAACTCTCTAGGGCATGATCCCAGAATTCGCTCTCGCCGCCGAAGCCACGCAGCTTTACCATCGAAAGCGCGAACTCGAACCCATACTTCTCCGCCAGCAACGTCACGTCCCGGTTGAGCGCGAAACTGGTGTTGTATTGCGGCGAGGTCTTCGAAATCAGCCAACCGTTGTTGGCGATGGGAATGAAGACGCCAAGGTCCATGAGCGAGCCTCTTTGCATAAACAACGCCGAAAGCCCGTGCACGCATCGTGCCACGCGGCCGGTGCCGCCGTGCGCGAGCAGGACCTACTCCGCCGCCTTTGCCGCGGACGCGCCATAGACCCGTGTCGGCGGCTCGATGCCGCAGCCGGTTCCATCCGTGACCCGTACCGTCGCCTCCCACGGCAGGCGATAACGCTCGGCAACAAGATCCCGCATGTAGCTATAGGGACAATCGCCCGCGCCACCGCGCACGGCTGAGAATCCGCGGTGACCGAGCTGGTAGATGTTGTTCTCGACGCCCCAGACGGCACGGGCCTCACGCACCAGGTCCGGGCGCACCTCAGCGGTGATGATTTCGTCCGCACGCCCTTGCGCGCCATGCGAGATTATCGTTCCGTCGAAGTCACAAAACATCGCCTCGCCCATCGAATCGAACGTGCCGTCGGAGCCGCACATGCAGACGCTCGCGGTCACCATCAAGTTGCAGAACGCATTCGACTGGTTGGTGAACTGCCAGGCGGCACGAACCGGCGGGGTATAGCCGGCCGTGCGCAACATGATCTCGGCGCCTTTGTAGGCGGCCTCGCGCGCCATCTCGGGGAACATGCCGTCGTGGCAAATGATCAGCGCGAGCTTGCAGTCTTTTGGACCGGTGATCACCGGCACACCCAGATCGCCGGGCTCCCACGGTTCGACCGGCACCCAAGGGTGCAGCTTGCGATAATACAGGGCCAGCTTGCCGGTGTCGTCGATGATCAAGCCTGAATTGTACGGCATGCCGCCGAGATTGCGCTCCATGATGGAGAAGCAGCCCCAGACCCGATGCTCGATGCAGGCGGCCTTGAAGGCGGCAACCTCCGGACCGTCCAGATCGCACAGGATTTCATCGCGCGTGTCCATCGACAGGCCATGCAGTGCATACTCGGGAAACACGACGAGGTCGATCGTGCTCATGCCGCGTTTGGCCTTGCCGACCATGGCGACGATCTTCTCGGTCTGCGTCGCGATATCGGCTCGGGTCGCGATCTCGGGCAATTTCAGTTGCACGAGGCCGATCACGACGCCGTTCGGTGATTTGTTCAGACCGCCTAAACCGTTCACTGCAAGCCTCCCTCGGCAGATGATCGCCCTATACGCCGGCGCACGAACAGCCGTGCAAATTGCCGGCCAGACGGGCCTGGACCCAGGAATGGGCGCCGTTCGCTCGTATCGCGCATCAGCGAAGCGCGATCCGTCGCTGTTTGTTTGAAGTGGCCGATTCACGCGCCGACTCGTGGCCGCTGCGCGTCTCGCGCGTCTCTGCGATCGGGCACTAATGCACCGTTTCCGAGTTCCGCACTCATGGCGCCTGCCGGAAACGGCGCACTAGAGCATTTTCAGCCTGACTGTGCAGACCGAAAATGCTCTATCCCCTTGTTTGATCGGATGATTCACACGCTTTGAACGTTCCGCTCAGCGTGATCATGCTCTAGTTTCTTGATTTCAGTGGCCTGCTGATCTCCTGCGTTCGCTGCAAAGGCAGCGAACGCAGGAGGCAGGACACTAGCCCTGTTCGACAAACGGGTTCTTGGTGCCCCGCAACTGCAGACGGATCGGCGTGCCGGGCAGTTTGAAGGTGTCGCGCAGGCTGTTGACCAAATAACGAGTGTAGTCCTCCGGCGTCTGTTCAGCGCGTGTGCCGAACACCACGAACGTCGGGGGCCGGGCCTTCGCCTGGGTTACGTAGCGCAGCTTGAGACGCCGCCCGCTGACCAGAGGCGCCTGGTGAGTCTCCAGGGCCTGCTCGAACCAGCGGTTCAACTCCCCGGTCGGGATCCGCTTGTTCCACACTTCGTGCGCCTGGCGGACGGCGGGCAGCAGCCGGTCGACACCAGCGCCGGTCAATGCCGACAGGGTCACCACGGGGATGCCCTTCATTTGCGCCAGACTGTCTTCCAACCGCTCCATGACCACCTTCCGCGCCGCGTTACGGTCGGGCACGGCGTCCCATTTGTTCAGCGCCACGATGCAGGCGCGGCCCTCCCGTTCGATCAGCCGAGCGATCTGCAGGTCCTGGTCGTGAATGCCCTCCACGGCGTCGAGCGTCAGCACCACGACCTCGGCCATCTTCAGGGCCTGGATCGCCGAACTGACCGACATCTTCTCGAGCGGTTGCTCAACGCGGGCGCGGCGGCGCATGCCCGCGGTGTCCACCAGTTCGACCGACCGGCCCTGGCCATCGGACAGGATCGTCGCGACCGCGTCGCGGGTCAGACCGGGTTCCGGTCCGGTGATCATCCGTTCCTCACCCAGCAGACGGTTGATCAGGGTGGATTTACCGGCGTTCGGGCGCCCAACGATGGCCAGCTTCAACGGGCGCGTGTCTTCAGGGTCCTCGGCGACAGCGGAAGCCGGCGGCAGACGGTCGGCGATTTCCGACATCAGGTCGGCCACGCCGTCGCCATGCTCCGCCGACACGCCCACCGGATCACCGAGACCCAGGGCGTAAGCGTCGAGGATCGACGACGTGGCGGTGCGGCCTTCGGCCTTGTTGGCTACCAGCAGCACCGGCTTGCCCTGACGTCGCAGCCACTGGGCAAAATGTTCGTCCGCGGGCGTGACACCAGCGCGGGCATCCAGCACGAACAGCACCAGATCCGCGTGTGAGACCGCACTGGCGGATCCCGCCCGCATCCGCCCGGCCAGGGTTTCAGGTGCGGCCTCCTGCAGCCCGGCGGTATCGATCAGGCGAACCATTCGGCCGCGCAACTGTGCGTCCGCGTCCTTGCTGTCGCGGGTGACCCCGGGGGTGTCGTCGACCAGCGCGATGCGCCGGCCGGCCAGCCGGTTGAACAGGGTGGACTTGCCGACGTTGGGCCGCCCGGCGATGACGACGACTGGCAGCCTGGGCGGCAACATGGATCCTACCGGAGCGCGATCAGCCGCGCGTTGTTGGTGACAAGCAGCACCGTGCCGCCGGCGACCACGGGTGCGACGGGGGCCGCCGAGTCCGATAACTGAAGATGACCCAAAACCTCACCGGTATAGGGGCTCACCGACAACGCATCCTCGCTGGTGCCGGTGACGACAAGACGGTCACTGACCAGCAGCGGGCCGTACCAGGTCAGGGTATTCTTGCGCTTTTCGGGGTTGTCCCAACGCGGCAGCTGGGTGATCCAGCTGATGCGACCATCATTGATGTTGACGGCCGCGATCTCCTGCTGGGAGGAGATGATAAACATCCATTCTCCAGCGACATAGGGGGTGTCCTCGCCCGCGACCTGCCGATCCCAGACCCTTCTGCCTGTCGGGACGTCGTTGCAGATGAGCAGGCCGCCCATGCTGATCGCGTAGACCAGCCCGTTGACGATCACCGGCAGACCACGGATCGACAGGAAATCGCCGACCGTCGCTCGGCCCGCGGACGCACCGAGGCCGTCGGTCCAGACGACGCTGCCGCTGTCAGCACGCAGACATGCAAGCTCTCCCGAGCCGAAGCCGACGACGACCAATCCGCGATAATAGGCCGGCGCCGGCTCGCCCAGCATCGCTGTTACCGGGGTCGCGGCCTGGTGGGTCCAGAGTTGACGGCCATCGGCGGCGGTATAAGCAAAAAGTCGGTCATCGATCGTCGTCACGAACACCCGGCCATCGGCGATCATCGGCGCCGAACGGCCTGGGACGCCCAGATCCTGCCGCCATCGCTGCTTGCCGCTCGCCGCGTCGATCGCCACGAGCTGGCCCAGACCGTTGACCGCATAGAGCGTGGCGGCATCCGCCCCAAGGCCGCCGCCGACATTGGTGCTGTCGTCGTCCTCTGGCTTGGTGTCGAGGCGCCAGAGCCGCTTGCCGTCAGCCAGGGCAAAGGCCGACACCTTGGCGTCGGAGCCCATGGTAAAAACCTTATCATCAAGGACGACCGGCTGCGCCATGATGATTTTCCGGTAACCGCCGCCCGCGCCGATGTTTGCCTTCCAGGCTTCGCTCAGATGATCGTTGGCGGCGAGGTGTCCCATCAAGTGAGACGGATTGCCGCCCGCCTGCGGCCAGGCCTGGTTTTTCACGGCTGGCGGCAGCACGACCTTGGGCGCACCCTCATCCACCACCAGTCCCCGGCGATCCGCGAACACCGACTCGCGCTTGCCCGGCAGGGTCGCCTTTTTCTCGGAAAACAGGTTGCAGCCGGCGAGGCTCAAGGGAGCCAGCAGCGCGGTTCGACGACCCAGCAGCCGCGATCCCGCGGACGATAAGGTGTTCGACGAGGCCGGCACGCCCCCGCGGGCGGTTGCCCTCCGATCGGTCGGTTTGATGGTCATTTCGTGCCTTGTGGCGCCAGACCCGCCAGCAGGGCGGTGGCGCGCGCGCGCAAGCCGGACGGACTATCGAGGTCGACCGATAACGTCTGCAATGTCGTTCGTGCCTCGTCCACCTTGCCCTGCCGCAGGTCAAGCAGGGCGAGCTGCTCGCGTGCGAGTGCCGACCAGGGATTGGCGGGATCGGCCAGCGGCTTCAGCCGAGCGTCGAGCTGAACGGGATCGCCGCTGTCAAGTTCGCGCCCGATTGCCCGCAAGCTGGCCAGGCCGCGTAACAGCGGATCCGCGTCGGGATCCGCGGCAACCGCATTCCATAGCGCCACGCCGCCGGCCACATCGCCGTCAGCGGCCTTCAGACCGGCGGCCCGCAGCCGCGCCAGGGTTCGGTAGCCCTCGGGCGCGGACCTGGCGAGCTGATCGAGCACCGCCGTCGGGGCGGCTTTTGAGCCCCCGGCCTGGCCGGTCTGCTCGATGGCGGTCTGGGCGGCGACATAACGGGCGGCGGCGGCCGCGTCGCTCTGATTTTGATGCCGTTTCCAAAGTTGCCAGCCAACCGCGGCGCCGACGATCAGAACGACCAGGACGATAAGCAGCCAGCCATACTGGCTCAGCAGCTTGCCGGCACGCTCTGCCCGGAGGTCTTCCTCGACCTCGTCGAAAATATCAACCACGCGGATTCTCTCGCCTGCCTGCAAAAGCCACGGCACCCGAACGCCAGCGGCGGCAGACCATAGCGACGTCGGGGTGTGGCGGCAAACCAGTGGTTCGGCAAGGGTTCATTTACCTTTGCCGCGTAGGATGCACCGATGAAAGCCGCATTGCCGTGGACTCTGCTGTTGCTGACCGGATGCAGCGTGTCGCAGAATCTCGACGATGCGGCGGCGACCGAGGCGGCTGTGCTGAGCGTCGCGTCGCTGGAGCGGACACCGCTGGACGCGGTCTATTCCTGGGTGACCGGGCGCGATTGTTCAATCGTTCGGGTGGATCAGGGGAAAAGCTATTGCCGCCCGGTGGAGCCGGAGCCGGAACCCCCGGTGTTCTGTACACGCACCCTGGGTTCGGTGAATTGCTGGCAGCACCCGAACACCTTGCCCGATCACCCGCGCGGTGTGGCAGATGGGCCGTCCGGGCTGACCCCTGAGCAGGAGGCGGATCGGCTGCGGCGCTGGCCCCGGTGAGCAGCACCGGGGCAATCGGGTGAACGATACGCGGCATTGAACCTGAGTGTGCTCCGCGGTGAGGACCGTCTGGAATGGCGCTACTGGTAGGAAGACCAAGAAGGATCTACCACAGAGCCACAGAGTTCACCGAGATCCAGTGGAGGCGGACCTGCGCTATTTTTGATGCTCTCGGTGCTCTCTGTGGCTCTGTGGTGCATGTTCGGTAGGCCGCGACACATGCTTACGTTGCCAGTGAGACGACATCCCGTCGGTCAGGCACGCTGCCGGATGGAAGGATCGCTGGTTCACCCGATTGCCCTGTAAGCAGCACCGAGGGCGATTGAGGTTTGCCTGGAATGCCGCTATAGATCGCTCGCTGCCTGTTGTGGGCCGCGCTGGACCCGTAGCTCAGTTGGATAGAGCGTCGCCCTCCGAAGGCGAAGGTCGCACGTTCGAATCGTGTCGGGTCCGCCAGCTTCCCTGATACTAGCCACAAACCCGCCCCCGGGACGGACCGGTCGTCGCTCTGGGCTGTGCATGAGCGGCGGGACGGTCGGGCAGCCATGGGATCCGTTCGTCGGGCTTTGTAGAGTTCGGATAAGTGAAGGGCGGCCCGCCCAAACCGCCATGACTTGCGGTCGCTGGGCGGTTCCGCCGCTGGTCTTCACCGTCTGACACGAGATCTCGGCAATACCGCCATGAAATTGTAATTCTTTTAGAGATTTTATTCCGGTCAGTGCTCCTGTAGGGATGCCGGTTAATTCGTCATGCGATCGTCGGATTCGCGGAACCGGGAAACCCATATGAGCGGAACGGCCCTTTCAGGCGATGCCTGGCGCCAAAAGTCTAGTCTTTGGGCTCGACTTTGTCCCGTCGTCGCTGACCTGCCACCTTCGGCGGCGGCCGTTGGCCGGTCTGACACGCCTGCGCTCGAAGCCGGTGGCCGTGGGCCTGTGGTCGCGATCCCGAGGCAGCCGTTTCCCGACATTCGGGTAAGCAACAACCTGTCTCGTTTGCGTCCTCAGAAGATCGGAACATAACACATGGCGATAACGAACGTGATGGACCGGGATCAGGTCGTCGAGGCCTATGGCCGGTGGGCACCGGTCTACGACATCGTCTTCGGCCCGGTGTTCCGTCAGGGACGCCGTGCGGCGGTCCAGGCGGCCGAAGGCGTTGGTGGTCGCATTCTCGAGGTTGGGGTGGGGACCGGACTTTCGCTTGGCGACTATACCGCGGCCAGCCGCGTGGTCGGGATCGACATCTCCAAGCCCATGCTCGACAAGGCGCGGCGGCGCGTCAAAGATGAGCACCTGGACCACGTCGAGATGCTGGACGTCATGGACGCCGAACATCTGACCCTGCCCGACGCCGCGTTCGATGTCGTCGTGGCACAATACGTGGTGACCGCGATTCCAAATCCCGAAAAGGCGCTGGACGAGTTTGTCCGTGTCGTGCGGCCGGGCGGCGAGATCATTCTGACAACGCGCATTGGCGCCGAAACCGGCCTGCGGGGCACCGTGGAAAGGTGGCTGATGCCGCTGACCAGCCGGCTTGGATGGCGCACCGAATTTCCTTGGTCTCGGTATGAACTTTGGGCCAGTGGTTCAAAGGCGGTCCGGCTTTTGGAGCGACGCGCGCTACCGCCGCTTGGCCATTTCTGGCTGTTGCGGTACGTCCGGATCGCTGATTCTGACCTAGAAACGAAAACCGAACCTCAGCCGCTGCCCGTCGCCGGCTTTCGTTAGGTGCGCACAGCACTGAAGGTGCCCTTCCCGCTCACGCCAAACGCCAATGGCTAATTCGCGGCTGATCCGCCCCAGCCGGAAGAGGCAGCCGGCTTAAAACTTCATAAGGAATGCTGATGACCAACTTTAGTGAGCTGCTCAGGATACAGCGATGGGACGACCATCGGTATTATCACCACAGCCGAGTTAACCAGTCGCTTCATCTGTTGAGCGCGATCAGCTTTCTCTGTGCCTACATCATGATGTTCAGCCATCCCGCGCTTGCCGCACTGATCGGGTGGCTGGTGGCGATGACGAGCCGGCAGGTCGGTCATTTCTTTTTCGAGCCCAGAGACTACGATACCGTCAATCAGGCAACGGATGAATACAAGGAAGAGGTGAAGGTGGGTTACAACATTCGCCGCAAGATGGTGCTCATGACCGTCTGGGCGAGCTCACCCCTGCTGCTTTTGCTTGATCCCACGATGTTGGGATTTGTGTCGGCCCCGGTTACCTGGGCCGGATATGCCCAACATCTGGGCTATCTATGGCTCGTCGTGGGCGTCAGCGGCCTGCTGTTCCGCACGGTCCAGCTGTTCCTGATAAGGGACTGGCAGACGGGTCTGGTCTGGACGACCAAGATCATTACCGACCCGTTTCACGACATCAAGCTTTACTACCGGGCGCCGCTGCAGCTTCTGCGTGACGGGCGCTTCGCCACGACCTTGGCATCCGACCAAACGCTCGATGCGGTGGATTGACACCATTAGGCGCGCCGCGCGGTCTGGGCCGCGGTTCAGCAAGCGGTGGGTCAGGGTCTCGCGCAAGACCTGGCGTCTGATCGACCGGTTGGTGGTGGTCTCGCTCACCGACCACCAGCCGTCGCTTTGCATCGCAGCGGCGGCCGCGAGAAACCGCTCCGTCACCGCATCGAAACTGCTGTCCTGGTAGTTCAGACTGAAGATCAGGCGTCCGGTGCCCACCCAACTGAGCAAAATCCCCTCGGCGCGCAGGTAGTACTGCAACATCCAGTTGTAGCGCGACGGCCGCGTATAGCACACTGTCCAGATCGACGAGAGGTTGACCACCTTCACCGGAAGATTGGCGGCCGCCAGGCGCCGATTGAGATACGCCGCTCGGCTGTTCCAGACCCTGTCGAGATCCTGATAAAGCTCCTGGACCTCTGGCGATTGAAGGTGTTCCAGGAACACCCGCATCGCACCCATGACATAGGGATGGGCGTTGAATGTGCCCCTGGCAAAGCAGATGTCGAGCGGACGGTCCGCACGGTAGCGCCTCATGAACGCAGCCCGGCCACACAGCACGCCAACCGGCAGGCCGCCGCCGAGGGTCTTCCCATAGGTCAGCATGTCTGGTTCGATATCGAAATAGTCCTTGGCGCCGCCGGGTGCCAACCGGAACCCGACGAAGACTTCGTCGAAGATCAGGACGATCCGGCGTTCGTCACAGACCAGGCGCAGCTTTCGCAGCCACGCCGCATAGGCTGGCTTGTCGACGCCCGCCTGCCGTCCACTATCCAGCAGAGCCTGATCCGCCGGCGCGCCTCGATTGGGGTGAAGCGCCTGCAGCGGGTTGATCAGGACGCAGGCAATGTCACGCCGGTGACGCAGCACACGAAGGGTACGTTCTGACATCTCCGCTAAGGTATAGGTGTTGTCTGCCGGCGACGGGTTGCCGATACCGGGTTGCACATCACCCCACCAGCCGTGGTAGGCGCCACAGAAACGAACCAGATGCGACCGACCGGTATGGTAGCGCGCCAGCCGAACCGCCTGCATCACGGCTTCGGTCCCCGACATGTGGAAGGAGACTTCGTCCAGTCCGGAAATCTCGCGAAGCCGCGCGACGTTGTAGGCGACATCGGGATGATAGGCGCCAAGAACCGGCCCCAGGTCGCGCGCACGTTCCGCTCCCTGAGCGATGCAGTGTTTGTAGAAATCGTGCCCAAACAGGTTTACCCCATACGATCCCGTCAGGTCATGGAACACGTTCCCATCCAGGTCGGTGACGGTTACCCCGGCCGACGAGGCGAGAAACGAACCGGTCGGAAGATGCTGACGGACGACCCGGCTGAACTGGAAGGGCACACGATAGGCGGCGGTGAACTGCAGGTCTGACACCCCCATCGTCACCTCCGCCGTCAGCGCATTGGTACGCACGAAGCGCTGGTGATAGAGCCGGGACAGCCGCATGAAGGCATCCTGGCGCTGCGCCGCGATCTGCTCTGTCGGGTTGTCCGATCGGAAAAACCGGTTCTCGTCATAGTCGTAGAACGGGATCAACAACGCGATGCGACGCGCAAGCCGGGCATGCCCGGTCAGGGACGGATGTTTCGCCAACGACAATTCGACACGTCGCCTGAGCCTGACCAGCAGAACCAACAGTGTGAGTGCGGCGATGGCCGTGTACAAAACTGTCATGAACATCCTTGCGGACATCGCCCTGAATTCCGTGCTACCGCCGTGATCTCATGACCGTTCGTTCAATGATAATGAATATTGTGCAGCAGGACGAACTGAATTTTCTGCTGTCGAACCGCATCCCCAGGCGAGCGCTGACCCGGTTCATGGGCTGGTTCAGTCGGATCGAGCAGCCGCTGGTCCGCGACATCTCGCTGCGCACGTGGGGCTTCTTCGCCGACCTTGACCTCAGCGAGGCAAAACAGACGAGCTTTCGCAGCATGCATGACTGTTTCACTCGCGAGTTGAAAGCCGGGGCGCGACCGATCGAGATGGATCCGAACATCCTCGTAAGTCCGTGCGACGCGATTGTCGGTGCCTCGGCGAGCGTCGAAGACGGCCAGGCGCTTCAGGTCAAGGGTTTCTCCTATGCGCTTGCTGATCTTCTTGGCGATGCGGAACAGGCGAAGCGGTTCGCCCTCGGTCGGTACACCACGCTGCGTCTGACCTCCAGCATGTACCATCGTTTTCATGCTCCCCATGACTGCCTTGTGGAGGCGGTTTCGCATGTCCCTGGCGATGCGTGGAACGTCAACCCGGTCGCGCTGAAGCGGGTCGACCGATTGTTCTGCAGAAACGAACGCGCGGTGATCAGAACCCGGCTTGCCGGCACGGGCTACGCCGTGACGCTGGTCCCGGTCGCCGCGATATTGGTAGCGGGCATCCGGCTGCGGTTCCTGGATCTTTCGTTCCGCCCGCGGGGAACCAGGTGCCGAACGATCGCGTGTGACGTATCGCTTGCCAAAGGCGAGGAAATGGGGTGGTTCGAGCATGGGTCGACCATCATCCTGTTGACACCTGAAGGCTTCACGCCATGCACCGGCGTGACAGAGGGCACGATGATCCGCGCCGGCCAACCGCTGCTGCGCCTGCCGGACTGAGGCTGCGAACGGGTCACGTCGTCACCCCGGCGACGTCAGCGGCTCCGCCTGTTGATCTGCCTGCCATTGCCCGATCTGACGGCGCTGCCTTATCCTTTTCCTGGCCGCGGGAGTTAAGTCAGTTGAGCACTACAGACGATTGCTGTTTTTCTGCTTACCAATTCATCGCAGGTGCTCAGTTTGAGTCATCAAGATGGCACTCTGACGGGCAGATCCGGTCTTGAGCACTGATGAGGATTACCTGCGGCATGCGATCGACATTGCCCGTCAGGCCCGCGCCGCGGGAAACCATCCGTTTGGTGCGATCCTTGTTGGCCATGACGGTGCGGTTCTGATGGAGGCCGGCAATGCCCATGCTGAAGCCGGAGATCGCACCGGCCATGCGGAGCGGGTGCTGATGACCCGCGCGAGCCTGGCCTATACCGCTGCATTCCTGGCTGGCTGCACGATGTACGTCAGTGCTGAACCCTGCGCGATGTGCGCCGGTTCGGCTTACTGGGCAGGCGTCGGCCGCGTCGTTTATGGCCTGTCGGAGCGCGCTCTTGGCCAACTGATCGGACCCCATCCGGAGAACCTGACCATGGACCTGCCATGCCGTCTGGTTCTCGGCGCCGGTCAACGTGTGATCGAAGTCGTGGGTCCGTTGCTGGAAGATGAGTGCCGCGCCGTGCATGAAGGCTTCTGGCGATGACGCATTTGGCGCGTCATTTGCAATCGAGGTTGTCACGGGGGTTTTCGCGGATCCGTTAAAAGGGAGCTGACGAAGGCGGAAGATCGAAATGGCACAGGGCCGGACGACAACAGCGCTGGCAGGCAACGAGAAACCGCCGGTCGTCGTCACGGGCGAATACTCGTATCGCGCATCAGTGAAGCGCGATACGTCGCGACAGGTTTGAAGTAGCCGATTCACGCGGCGAATCGTGGACGCTTCGTGTCTAACGCTTCTCTGCGATCGGGTACCAGGTCCACGGAGTTCATCAATGTTAAGACGCCAATTCAACCGGCTGATCGCCGCTACCGCGGCCGCATCGATGCTGCCCCAGTTGACCGCACCCGCCCGGGCAGCCGATCCGCTGAAGGTTGGTTTCGTTTATCTTGGGCCGGTGGGAGACTTCGGTTGGACCTACCAGCACGACACGGGGCGGAAGGCCGCGGTAGAACATTTCGGTGACAAGATAAAGGCCACCTATGTTGAAAATGTTCCGGAGGGCCCGGATTCCGAAAAGGTGCTGAACGACCTGGCCAACCAAGGCAACAAGCTGATCTTCGCCACATCGTTCGGCTACATGAACTACGTCATCAAGTCGGCTCAGCGGCACCCGAAGGTATTCTATGAGCACGCCACCGGATACAAGCGCGCGATCAACGTCTCGACCTACAATATCCGGTTCTACCAGGCCCGATACGTGCAGGGCGTGATCGCCGGCAAACTCAGCAAGGCCGGGCTGGCCGGCTACGTCGGTTCGGTACCGGTGCCCGAGGTCGTGCAGGGCATCAACGCCTTCATGCTCGGTATGCGATCCGTCAATCCAAAGGCCCGGTTGAAGTTCGTCCTGATCAACTCCTGGTATGATCCGCCGAAGGAAGGCGATGCGGCCAAGGCGCTGATCGATCAGGGTTGCGACATCATTACCCAGCACACCGACTCGCCAGCTCCGCTGCAGGCCGCCGCCAGTCGCGGCGTCAAGGCGTTCGGCCAGTCCACCGATATGTTGAAATTCGCGCCAACCACGCAGTTGACAGCCAGTATCGACGTCTGGGGACCCTACTATATCAAGCGCATCGATGACGTAATGGCCGGCACCTGGAAGAGCACCGACACATGGGGTGGATTCGCCAGCGGCATGCTGCGGATGTCGCCATTCACCAACATGCCGCCGGACGTCGCCGCCCTCGCTACATCGACGGTCGACGACATCAAAACCGACAAGAACAAGATCTTCGTCGGGCCGATCGCCGATCAGAGCGGGGCGATAAAGGTTGCCGCGGGAACCACGATGAATGACGCCGCTCTGTCGAGCATGCAGTGGTTGGTCCAGGGCGTGGAGGGACGACTGACCTGACAGTGGCTTCGTGTTCTCCCCGCATTCCCCGCCTCGCGTGGGCAAGTGCAAGGTCTTGATGATCCAATTCCCACGGCCTTTTTCCGGAGCATCAAGCGAACGAGGCTCCTTGATCGCGGCCTGGTGCGGGGCTTAGGTCATGACTGACCCGGAACAGTCTGGCCCCCTGCTGACCATGACCGGCATGACCAAGCAGTATCCGGGCTGTCTGGCAAACGACAATGTTTCGCTCACGGTCGAGCGCAACCAGATCCATGCGCTGCTTGGCGAGAACGGCGCCGGCAAGAGCACGCTGGTAAAGACCATCTATGGCGTGGTGAAGCCCGACGCCGGCGCGATCATCTGGCAGGGACAGAGGGTTTCGATCCAAAATCCGAGCCAGGCGCAGCGTCTAGGCATTGGCATGGTGTTTCAGCATTTCTCGCTGTTCGAGGCGCTGACCGTTACCGAGAACATCGCGCTCGGTTTGGCCAGCGCCCCGGAACGGGTTGGACTGCGCGAGCGGATCATCCGCATCTCTAACGAGTATGGCTTGCCGCTCGATCCCGACCGAGTGGTGCACGATCTTTCCGTCGGCGAGCGGCAGCGTATCGAAATCGTTCGCTGCCTGCTGCAGAATCCGAAGCTGCTGATCATGGACGAGCCGACTTCGGTGCTTACGCCGGCCGAAGTCGCCAGGCTGTTCGTGACGCTGCGACGGCTGGCGGCCGACGGATGCTCGATCCTCTACATCAGCCACAAGCTCAAGGAAGTACGATCACTTTGTTCAGCGGCCACGATCATGCGGCTCGGGCGCAACGTCGGCGAGTGCGCGCCGGCGGAAAAGACCGTCAAGCAACTGGCGGAGATCATGATCAACATGGTGCTGCAGGCGCCAACGCCGCGGCCGCTCGCGGCTCATTCGACCCCGCCCAGGCTGCTGCTGGATCAATTGACCATTCGTTCGCCTTATCTTTTTGGCACTGATCTGAAGGCGGTTTCGTTGTCCCTGGCCGGCGGCGAGATCCTGGGCATCGCCGGGATCGCCGGCAATGGACAAAGCGAACTGATGGACGCGCTGTCAGGGGAAATCCTGGCCAGGAAACCGAATGATATTCTGATCGATGGGACTCCCGCCGGACGTATGGGTCCGCGGAAGCGACGACGGATCAACGGATGCTTCGTGCCGGAAGAGCGCAACGGCCACGCCGCGGTTACGACGATGACCCTGGCTGAGAACGCTTTTCTGTCAGCTTACGGACGACAGGCACTGGTTCGTCTCGGTGTGATAGATGCCAAGAAGACTTCGACGTTCGCGAACAGCATCATCAAGCGTTTCGATGTACGCACGACCGGTCCAAAGGCGGCGGCCAGGTCGTTGTCGGGTGGCAACCTGCAAAAATTCCTGGTTGGGCGAGAGGTTCTGCAGGAACCAGGCGTGCTGGTGATCAATCAGCCGACCTGGGGTGTGGACGCGGGCGCCGCGCTGGCGATCCATGAAGCGATCATGGCACTTGCCGAAGCCGGGGCGGCGGTGATGATCATCTCTCAGGATCTGGATGAGATTTTCGTTCTCGCGGATCGGATCGCGGTCATCGCCGGGGGAAAGGTGTCCGAACCGGTGCTGACGCAGGACGCGACGATCGAATCGATTGGCCGGCTGATGGGGGGTAGTACAGCGGTGGCTTCATCGCAAGAGATGGCGATTGCGTAGCATCAAAGCAGCAGCGAATCCTCAGCGCGCGGCGCACGCATGACCCGCTATCGGGAGCACCTCGCCCGTGCTTAAGATCGATCCCCGCGGCCAGGAGTCGACATTCTGGCGCTACGGCTCGCCGGTTCTGGCGCTGCTGCTGACCGGTGCGACCTCGGGTTTGATCTTCGCCGCCATGGGCCGGCCACCGGGGCGTACCGTCTATACGTTTCTCGTCGTGCCGCTGCTGCAACAGGGTGGTCTGGAGGCGCTCGTCGTGAAGGCCGCACCACTGATCATGATGGGCGTGGGGCTTTCGCTGGCTTACCGAGCCAACGTCTGGAACATCGGTTCGGATGGGCAGTTCATTCTTGGCGCGATCTGCGGCGGCGGCGTCGCGTTGGCGTTCCCCGCCGCGCCGACCTGGATACTGTTTCCGGCGATGATCGTCGCGGGCACGGTTGGGGGTATGCTGAACGGCGGCCTTGTGGCCTGGTTACGCATCCGCTTCAACGCCAACGAGATTCTGACCAGCCTGATGTTCGCCTACATCGTGCAGTATCTACTTGTGTATCTCGTCACCGGCCCCTGGCGAGACCCCGAGGGCTTTGGCTTCCCGCAAACCGCGATGTTCTCGGACAACGCCATGGCGCCGAGGCTGATCGCCGACAGCAACGTGCACGTCGGCATCCTGCTGGCACCGCTGATCGCCATCGCCGTCTGGTTCATGCTGGAGAAATCGCTGCTGGGCTTTCAGTTTCGCGTGCTGGGGCAGGCCGCGCGCGCGGCCAGGTTCGCCGGCTTCAGCGAAAACCGGCTGGTCTGGATCGCCATGCTGATCAGCAGCGGTCTTGCCGGTCTGGCGGGACTGCTGGAGGCGGCCGGAACGCTGGGGCAACTCACCACGTCCCTGTCACCGGGATACGGTTTCACCGCCATCATCGTCGCATTCCTCGGTCGGCTGAATCCGCTCGGTGTCATCCCGGCGGGATTGCTGTTGGCGCTGACCTACCTGGGCGGCGATGCCGCCCAGATCAATCTCGGACTGCCGAACGCGGTGACCGGCATCTTCCAGGGCATTCTGCTGTTCTATCTGCTGGGCTGTGACATCCTCATGTTGAACCGGATCCGATGGATCCCCTCCCAGGCGAAGCTCACCCGATGACCGCGCTTCCGGTTGCCTTTCTCGTCAGCACCATCGTCGCCGCCACGCCGCTGCTGCTGGCGGCCACCGGGGAACTGGTGGTGGAGAAAGCCGGGGTGCTGAACCTCGGCGTGGAGGGAATGATGCTGGCCGGCGCCATTGCTGCTTTCGCAACGACCTATCAAACCGGCAACACATCGCTGGGCGTCCTTGCCGGGCTGCTCGCCGGACTGGCATTCGCGCTGCTGTTCGCGCTGGTGGCACTGACGTTGCAGGCGAACCAGACCGCCGCCGGGCTGGCGTTGACGATCTTCGGCCGCGGCTTCAGCGCGTTGGTGGGCGCGGGCTATGTCGGCATCCCGGCATCGACCTTGCCAAAACTGCATCTACCCGTCCTGTCGGACATTCCGTTGCTGGGGCCGGTGCTGTTCGGCCACGACATCCTGGTGTATCTGTCGCTGGCGATGCTGGCGGTTGTCGCCTGGTGCATCCGGTCCACCCATCTTGGTCTGATCTTGCGAGCCGTAGGCGATTCGCACGATGCGGCACACGCACTGGGTTATCCCGTGGTGCCTATCCGTTACGCCGCGGTTGCATTTGGCGGCGCCATGGCCGGGGTGGCCGGGGCCTACATGTCGCTGGCCTACACGCCGTTATGGGCGCAGGATATGACAGCGGGCCGGGGCTGGGTGGCGGTGGCACTCGTTACGTTCTCGGCGTGGCGGCCGTTCTGGCTGCTGATCGGGGCCTGGTTCTTCGGCGCGCTGATGTATCTGTCGCTGTATGTGCAGGCACTCGGCGTGGCGGTCCCTTCGGCACTGCTTTCCGCACTCCCATACATCGGCACCGTCGTCGTCCTGGTACTGATCTCTCGCGACGCCAGACGCATCCGGCTGCATCGGCCGGCGATGCTGGGACGGCCGTTCCAGGCCCGTGTATGATCCGGCCTGCCGTGACCGCACCCGCCCATCGCCCGGTTAAATCGTCCTGCGAGACACCGCATTCGGACCACTTAGGACCGCCACTCGTCCGAGCAGGCTCGGCGCTCCAGACGACGCGCCAGGATCGCCTGCAGCATCTCGCGATGCACCGCCATGCCAAGCGCGTCAATCGTCGCCTCCCGCCGCAGCGACACCCCGTCAACCGCCGGGCCGTCCCGCATCATGGTCTGGACCACCGCCTGATCCAGCACCGCGTCAAGGCCCAACCCCACCGCGGCCGACCAATCCGGTCGCAGCAGCGACAGGCCAGCCAGCAACCCATATGCGCCCCAGTGCGAGACACCCGCCGCGATCAGGTAATCCGCGGGCACCACGCAGCCGATCGTCTCTCCCAACGGTACGTGCCGAACGATCAAGGACCGGGGGACGTTGCCCATGCCGACTTCGTTGCCTCCATCACCGATCGCGATGGTACGCCAAGGTCCGGCGCTGAACAGTCGGTCCAGCGGTGCGGCATGCGCCGAGATATCCGTGCCGCGCATATTCCGGGGCCGGCCGTCACCGGCAGGGCCGCAACGTTCAATGGCGATGACCCAGTCGACCCCCTCTCGCCGCCATAGATCGACCAGTCGGTCCAGCGCGCCACCCGGGGCCACCGCGCCATCCGGGGCCACCGCATCGATCGGAACCGCACCGGCTCCGGCCGTGTCCAACGCCACACGGCAGGCGGACTGGCAGACAGTGTCGGTGGCGAGCCGACACGGCACGGCGGCTGAGGTCAGACCCAGCGCGATCAGCGCGGCACCCGCGGGTCCATCAGTTTCGGCGGCCGGCGGATCGGCGCCGGGCACGAAGAAGCCGGTGATCAGGCCGACCTTGGGGGTAACTGATGCCGCCAAGGCTGAAACCGCGCCCCAGAGGCCGCCTCGGGTAGCGCGAAATACCGCCTGCATGCCGCGTCCGACATCCCGATGGATCAGGATTTCGAGCGCGTCGATCCGTGCTTTCATGGCACCCGGCGTCAGAACCGACCAGCCGGATACGCTGGCGTTCGACCCACAACGGCGAACGCCGCTACCAGGGCAGCCGGCACGCGCCTGGGGACCGAATTTATTGCCCAAACGACGGGCAACCGGGCGAAAGAGAACGGCAAGCGTCGCGCTCTACAGCGCCGACAACGACGTGTTTCGCAGGTCCGTGATCAGCATGCTGCCCGGCGCATGGGTGATACAGAAGTCTGGCTTCACCTGTGCGATCACCGCCTGCGGTGTCACGCCGCAGGCCCAGAAGACCGGCATCTCGTCCGCCGCGATCGGCACGGCGTCGCCATAGTCTGGCTTCGCGATGTCCGAGATCCCGATCGAACCTGGAAACCCCAGATGCACCGGCGCTCCATGAACCGAAGGAAACCGGGTCGTGATCTGGATTGCCCGGATGGCATCCGCCGGCCGCATCGGCCGCATCGAAACCACGAGCGGGCCGCTGAAGGTCCCGGCCGGCACACAAGGGATGTTTGTCCGGTACATCGGCACGTTGGTGCCCCGGGCGATATGCCGGACCTCAATGCCGTCCTCGATCAACGCCTCTTCGAACGAGAACGAACAACCGATGGCGAAGCTCACCAGATCGTCACGCCAGACGTCGCGGACGTCGGTCGGTTCCGACATCAGTTCCCCGCGGCTCCAGACCCGGTAGCGGGGCAGATCGGTGCGAACATCCAACTCGGCACCCAGCGTTGGGAAATGCGGAACGCCGGCTTCGGACACCGCGAGCACCGGGCAGGGTTTGGGGTTTGCCTGGGCAAAGCGCAGAAAATCATGCGCCAGGGCTTTCGGCAGCACCACCAGGTTCGCCTGCACGTTCCCGGGAGCCAATCCCGAGGTCGGACCAACAAAATTTCCCGTTCGGATACTCAGCCTCTCCCGCTCGCCGGCGTTGCCGCCCAGGTCTGTGATAACGTTCATGATCGGCCTCCGTCGCTGGTGGTGCAGGCTAAAGGCCGTGTTATAAGCATGCAACAGGAGGGACCTACCCATGAGCAAAACGCCCTTTCAGCTCGGCAAGATCGGGCACGTCGCGCTTTATGTCGCGGATGTCGCCCGCTCGACGCGCTTTTACACCGACATCCTGGGTTTCGAGGTCTCCGATGCCTATGAAGATGACATGATGCCCGGCGGCGCCGTTTTCCTGCGCTGCAATCCCGATCACCACGGCATCGCGCTGTTCAAGGCGACGGAACACAATCCGGCCGGCGCCGGTCTGCACCACATCGCATTCGAGGTCAGCACCCTGGATGATGTGGTCCGAGCCAGGGCGCATCTGCGGAACCACGCCGTGCCGATCGATTTCGATGGCCGCCGCCGCGCCGGCGTTCAGATCGCGGTCGAGTTCCGCGACCCTGACGGTCACCGGCTGGAGATTTACTGGGGCATCGACCAGATCGGCCCTGGCGAGCTCGCCCGACCGGCGCATGAGTGGAAAGGCGCCCTCAGCCTGGAAGCGGCGATCGCCGACCCGGTCGAAGGGCAGGACACCGGCTTGCAGGATCCCGGCCTGCTAGTATGCTGCCCCGCAAATACCAACTAGAATCTCCTGATCGTCAGAGTTTCAGGAGAACTGCGTTGATGGGACGACCGATCAAGCGACTGCATGCTGACCCTGGCGCCGTCAAAGAGCTTCGACGCCGGTCGCGGTCGTCAACGGTCGACGTGCGGGAGCGCGAGCGTGCCGAGATCATCCTGCTTCGGCTCGACGGTGTCGGGGTTGAAGCTGTCGCCGAGCAGCTGAAAACGACGCCCAAGCGCGTCTCGATGTGGTCGAGGCGGTTCGAGATATCCGGTCTTGATGGGCTGGATGATCGGCCGGGTCGTGGCCGCAAAGCTTCGATCCCGGAGGCGAAAGTCGCACGCGTGCTGACCGAAGCGACCCGTCCGCCCAAGGACAGACGCCGTTGGAGCATCCGGTCGATGAGCCGTTACGCTGGCGTTTCGGCGAGTTCGGTCCAACGCCTCTGGTCGAGGAACGACCTCAAGCCGCATTGTCTGAAAACCTTCAAGCTGTCGAACGACCCCAGATTCGAGGAGAAGTTCTGGGACGTGATCGGGCTGTATCTCAATCCACCGGCGAAGGCGCTGGTGCTGTGCTGCGACGAGAAAAGCCAATGTCAGGCGCTGGAGCGTACGCAGCTGGGCCTCCCGCTGGCACCCAAGCGGCCGCCCACGATGACGCACGACTACGTCAGGCACGGCACCGTCACCCTGTTCGCAGCTCTCAGCCAGCTGACCGGCAAGCTGATCACCCGCACCGAGGCGACCCACACCCATGTTGAATGGCTCCGGTTTCTCAAGCAGATCGACCGCGAGACGCCAAGCGAGCTCGACCTGCACCTGATCGCGGATAACTACGTCACTCATAAACACCCGAAGGTGCGCGCGTGGCTGGCGAAGCATCCGCGCTTTCACATGCACTTCACGCCGACCTCGTCCTCGTGGCTTAACCTGGTCGAGCGCTTCTTCGCCGACCTGACCGGCGATGTGATCCGTGCCGGCAGCTTCAGGTCGGTCAATGAACTGGTCCGGGACATCAACGCCTACCTTGCCGTGCGCAACGTCAATCCAAAGCCATACGTGTGGAGAGCCGCGGGCGCCGAAATCCTCGCCAAAATCAAACGCGCACGCGGCGCGCTTACCGAAGCCGCGGCCGCGTGAGTTCTTGGTCAGCAATTGAGAATCGGGAGACTAGTGGTCCGACCCTAACGCCTGCGTCCCGCAAGCGTTAGGACAAGTCGGCCCACCAGCGGCGACCCTTTGGTGGTGCGATTCAGCGAACGGATGGGAACCATCCATTCGCATCGCAACACTAGCGGTCTGATCCGAAGCGTTCGTGCTTTGCTCCGGTCGGCTGCAACGTGATATCGTTCGCCGATGGGCTATTGGGGTAAGATCATCGGCGGTACCGCCGGCTTCTTTGTTGGCGGCCCGTATGGCGCGGTCATCGGCGCCGCGCTTGGCCATGCCGCCGACTCCGGTTCGGTGGAGAGTATCCGCCGCCCGTTTGTCCAGGGGTTGGCCCCCAATCCCGCTCGGCTCGCCGGCATGTTCGGGCGGCGGGAAGAGGTGTTCGCGATCGCCGTCACCGCTCTGGCGGCCAAGCTCTGCAAGTGCGACGGACCGGTCAAGCGCGCTGAAATCGACGCATTCAAGCGAAACTTCCGCATTCCCCCGGCCTCGGCCCGTGGCATTGGCCGGCTGTTCGATCAGGCGCGCGACAGCACCGACTCGTTCGAACCCTATGCGGCGCAGCTGGCGGAAAGCTTCGACGACAACCGTGGCGTGCTGGAGCAGGTGCTCACCTCGTTGTTCAAGATCGCCCGCGCCGACGGTCCGCTGAACGCGCGGGAGCAAGAATTCCTGCGGCGGGTGCACCGGCGACTGGCGTTGGACCAAGCGTCCTGGGATCGCGCGTTCGGCGAGACCCCGCGCCAGCCGATGGCGGTCGACGAGAACGATCCATATCTGGAACTGGGTGTTCCCCGTTCGTCCAGTGGCGAGGAGTTGCGTGCTACCTGGAAGCGGCTGATGCGGGAAAATCATCCCGACAGCCTGGCCTCCCGCGGCGTGCCAGCGGACTTTGTCGCCCGGGCGAGCGAGAAGGTCGCACGGATCAATGCCGCGTGGGACCGCATCAAACGGGAACGTGGCTTGTGAGGCAGCGGCAAATTCCGCCTTGGCTGCGCGAGGTTCCGCCGGTCGTGTCGCGCCGTCCGGCCCTGCCGATCATGGACTTGCCCAGCGCCAATCACGATGAGCGCGGCGCCCCGGTGGACACGCTGGTTCTCCATTATACCGGGATGAAGACGGCGAAGGACGCGCTTGATCGGTTACGCGACCCACAGGCAAGGGTTTCCTCGCATTATGTGGTCGATGAGGATGGCACGGTGTTGCGTCTGGTCCCCGAGGACCGGCGCGCCTGGCACGCGGGGGTGTCGCATTGGCGCGGACACGCGGCCCTGAACGACCGCTCGATCGGGATCGAGATCGTCAATCCGGGTCGTGAATGGGGTTATCGGGAGTTTCCGGTCCTGCAACTCGCGGCGGTCTGCGACCTTTGCCTGCTGATCCTGGCCAGGCATCCGATCCCGCCCCGCAATGTGGTGGCGCATAGTGATATCGCCCCAGACCGGAAGGACGACCCCGGCGAGCTGTTCGACTGGCGGGCGCTGGCGGAGAACGGCGTCGGCCTGTGGCCCACGGATGCGCCGGACCTTGGGACAACCGGTCGGATCCGCGACGCCGTCACGTTGCGCCCGGTACGCGCCGCACTGGCTGAGATCGGCTATCGGGTGTCGCCCGAGGGCGCGCTGGACCCGGCGCTGTCCAGCGTGCTGCGGGCGTTCCAGCGTCACTGGCGGCCGGAGGCGATCACCGGCCAGGCCGACGACGGAACGCTGGTTCGATTGCTGGGCGTGCAGCGGCTGGTGCGCGGTGGTTGACGCGCGTCGGATGCGGGGCTATTCCGCCGCCTCTTTCTGGATGGCGGCGTAGCTCAGCGGTAGAGCAGGGGAATCATAATCCCTTGGTCGGCGGTTCAAATCCGTCCGCCGCTACCAAAAGCCGAATAAAATCAATAGTCATAGCATTCCCCGGGGTGTATCAGTCGCCGGAAAAGCGGGTATCAATCGGGTCCGGCGCCGCCCTGCCCCGGTCATCCCTGGCGCTGCCAAACTGGAGTTGGGGCACCTAAGTGCGTTCGCTCCGCATCCGGCTTTTCAGCCTCTGGCTGCTATCGCTCGCCGCCAGCCTCGTGGTCGCGTTCCTGCTGCTGCACCTTTACCAGCAAACCGCCCAGGCGCGGGTGTCCAGAGCCGAGGCGGTCGTCGCGCGGGCCTGCGATCTGGTGCGCGATCAATACAGCTTCTTCGTGGCCGGCTGGTCCGGGCCGCGGCCGGATCTGGCGAACCCCGGCCTGCGCGCCAACCTGGCGAATGTCGTTGGCCTGGCTCTAACCGACCAGGATGGCATCGAGGGTGGCGTCTGGCAGACCAAAGCCGGACCGCTTGCCTACGCCTACCCGACCTACCAGGGTTCCGGTCCCAAGACCGACCTTCCCGCGGCCGAGAAAGCTCAGATCGAGGCGGTCAACCTGCAAGCCGCCCGGAGCCAGCAGCCGGCCGACCACGAGACCAGGAGCCGCGCGCAGACGTTGTTGCTGCATGCCTGTCCCCTGGCCGGCCCAATTCCCGATCTGACCGCCTGGACGATGGCCCGGGTGGACGCGGCGCCGGGCTTGAGGCCTCTTCTGCTAGGCCTGGCGGTGCTGTTCGGGCTGCTGCTGGCCATGGCACTCTGGCTCGGCCGCACCGTCCTTGTGTGGGGACGCCACATCCGCGGCATCGAGACCGCTCTGGCCGAAACCGGCCCACGCGGGATGCCGGCGATCTCGCTCACGGGAGAACAGGAATTCGACCGCATCATCGGCGCGCTGAACGATGCGGGCAGGCGCCTTCTGGTGGCGCAGCGCGAAGCCGAGGCGATGGCGCAGCGTGTGGCGCGCGCCGAACGACTGGCCGGGCTTGGTCGTGTCGCAGCCGGCGTTGCGCATGAAATCCGCAATCCGCTCGCCGCCGCCCGGCTGCAGGGTGAGAACGGCCTTGCCGGCGACGACGCGCGGCGCACGCAGGCGATCGGTGATATGCTGCGGCAGATCGACCGCCTGGACGGCCTGGTGGGCGAGCTTCTGGCAATGACCCAGCGGGTGGCGCCACAGCCTGTGGAAACCCACCTGGCGCCGTTCCTTTCGGAATGCATCGCGCGACACGAGGGGTTGGCGGCCGACCGGCGCATCGTCGTCCGGTTGCGCGACGTTGCCGGCACGGCGATGCTTGATCCTGCCATGATCCGCCGGGTGCTCGACAATCTGCTGACGAACGCGATCCGGCACGCACCAACGGCCGGGGCGGTCACGCTGATCTGCGAGCAACAGGCGGACAAGCTGACCATCACCGTCGAGGATACCGGGACCGGGATCACAACCGATTTGACCGACCAGCTTTTTGAGCCCTTCGTGACCGGCCGGCCCGATGGCACCGGTCTGGGTCTGGCGATCGCCCGCGAACTCATGGACGCGCACGGCGGCAGGCTGACACTGCGGCGCGCGGGCGGTGAGCGACCCGGCCAGGGTGCCGCATTCGCGCTGGAATTACCGCGGGAGCCGCCATGTCCACGGTCTTGATCGTCGACGACGATGCCGCATTGCGCAGCGCCATTGCCACGGCACTCACTGACCTCGGTCACCAGACGGCGCAGGCTGCCGATGGCGAGGCGGCACTCGCCTGGCTGTCGCGCAATCGGGCGGACGCGGTTCTGCTCGACCTGCGGATGCCGGGCATGAGCGGCATGGATGTGCTCCGACGCATCCGAGCGCACGCCGACCCGCCGCCTGTCGCCGTGCTGACCGCGCTTCCGACCAGCGACAATACGATAGAGGCGATGCGGCTCGGCGCGGCCGACCATCTGGCCAAGCCGATCGGACGCGATGGCCTGCGCGCGCTGCTGGACCGCATGCTGCCCGCCCCGGTGGCCGGGTCGCCGGACCAGGCGCCGGCCTTCGCCCGCGAAGGCGATCTGATCGGGATGAGCGCCGCCATGCGGGAAGTGCACAAGGCGATCGGTCTGGTGGCTGACAGCGACGCCACGGTGCTGCTGCTGGGTGAGACCGGTACTGGAAAGGAAGTCGTGGCGCGCGCCATCCATCGGTTCGGCAAGCGGGCCAAGGCGCCGTTCGTCGCCGTGAACTGCGCCGCGATCCCGACCGAGCTGCTCGAAAGCCTGCTGTTCGGCCATGTGCGCGGAGCCTTCACCGGCGCTGTCGGCGACCGCGCCGGTTGCTTCCGAGAGGCGCACGGCGGCACGCTGCTGCTCGACGAAATTGGCGATATGGACCAGGCCATGCAGGCGAAGCTGCTGCGGGCGCTGCAAGAGCGCGTCGTCACACCGGTCGGCGGTCGGCAGGTCCCGGTGGATGTCCGCGTGATCGCCGCGACCCACCGTGACCTGGTGCAGGCTGTCCGAGCCGGCCGATTCCGCGAAGACCTGTATTATCGGCTCGGCGTCGTCCCCGTGGCCTTGCCGCCCTTGCGCAACCGTTTGGCCGACATCCTGCCGCTCGCCGAACATTCCCTGGCACTTCTGGCCGATGCAGGCACGCCCAAACGGCTGTCTTCCGACGCGGCGTCACGCCTGCTCGCCTATCCGTGGCCGGGCAACGTGCGCGAACTTCTCAATGCGATAAGGCGTGCCGCCACCTTGACGCGGCGGTCGGTGATTACAGCCGGGGACTTCGATTTCCTGACGATGGGCACGGATACGCCGCAGGCCTGCGTCAGCCAGCACTGGCTGACCGGCACACTGCCAGAGGCGATCGAGCGGGTCGAACTGGCGATGATCCGGGACGCGATGAAAGCGGCGGCCGGGAACCGCACCCAGGCCGCTGAACGGTTGGGTATCCGCCGGCAGCTGCTTTACCAGAAGCTTCTCCGCTACGGGCTTGAGCCGTCGCCGAATGGCACAGCTTGCGTGTCGGATGAGGCCAACGGGACCCCGCGGAACGGGTCAGGGATCCGCTGAACCCATGCGTTAGCTCTGGCACATTTTGGGCGCTTCGGATCCTTGGTGACGATCCCGTGGCTGGCGGTATCGCGGCGCGAGGGATTGCAGGTCGGCGCCTGGACGTTGCTTAAGCTTGGCGTGCTGGTGATGCCACCGGCTCTGGCATTCGCGCCTGGTGCGCTGGTCCTTGTCGGCTGTCTTCCTCGTTACTTGACAGCATTGGAGTCGGGGTGGCGTTGGCCTGGTGACATCCATCATTGGCTTGCTGGGGTTGCTGGCGCAGACGCCGGCTGGTGCTGCGATCGATGCCACCCGATTCAAACGAGGCCTGATCGTTGCCGCCCTGATGATCCTTGGCGTCGGTGCGGCGTTCATTTGTGCCTTCCCGGTGTTCTGGCCGGTGCTGGTCGCCAATACCTTGATCGCGGTCGCGGGCGAGGTATTTGGGCGCGGCCGCCAGCAGCGGCCTGATCGCCGACGTCATTGTCGATCATGCGGGTTATTCGGCTGCGTTCCTGACCTCGGCGGTTATCGTAACGGTCGCGTTGCCACTGTGTTTTTTTATGCCGGAAACGGCTGGAAAGCAGCACGAGGCACCGGGCCTGACGCTGAACCTCCCCGACCCTCAACGCCCCGGCGAACTGTCGTCGCGGGGCTTATGAGGCTGATGGCTGCCATCCGAAGCAGACAGGCGGACTGCTCCCAGCCGAGGATCTGACTGTGAACCCTGATTGACTTGCTGATGCTCTCAAGCGTTTTTGGAAGGTTATAGCTATCACGAGCAGCGCGCACCTACCGATCAACCTCATCCTTCTCCAGCACGCTCTCGACATAAACCAGTCGCACCCCGACCATCGTCACAGCCGTCAGCGGCGTCGCCAGGATCAGACCGATGACGCCAAACAACGTGCCCAACACGGTCTGCGAAAGAATCGTCAGCGCCGGCGGCAGATCGACAGTGCGCTTTTGGATCAGCGGCGCGATGACGTTGCCTTCAAGCGTCTGCACGACGGCGAACAGGATGGCGACATAGATCGCGGTTTGTGGCGACTGCGCGACGGCGACAGCAAGGGCCGGGACCGCGCCCGCCAGGGCACCGACATACGGCACGAAATTAAACAACCCGGCGATCAGCGCCAGGGTGAATGCCAGCGGTACACCCAGGAACCACAGCCCCGCGCCGGTCAACACGGCGACGACCAGCATGTCGGCGAACTGGCCCAGGAACCAGAGCTGCAACGTTGCCCCCAACTCACCCATCACTTCGTGTCCACGCGGCCGCCAGCCGACCGGCAGCAGCCGCACAAAGCCTCCCGAGTAGGTTTGCGGCGATATCGCCAGGAAGATCGAGGTCGCGAGAATAACCACCATGTCGCCGCCAACGCCCAGCACCGACGTGGCGACTCCCGGCATTAATGCGGTCATGCTCCCTAGCATCGAGCCGGCTTGATCTTTCAGCCGCGGCATGAGGCGTTGGAACAACGCGTTGTCCTGCAAGCTCGCCCAGACATGCTGAACCTGCTGCGTAACGGTGTCGGCGACCATGACAGCCTGAACCGTCACACGTGGACCCTGCAACCAAAACCCGCCGCCCAGCAGCAGGGCAAGCAGCAAAAGCACCAGGGCCAGGCACCAGCCTGTCCCCAGACCGATATGCGCGTGAAGCCATGATGCGGCACCCCGCAGGACACAGGCGACCAGCACAGCAGCAAAGATCAGCAACAAAACAACGCTTAACACCGTGCCAGCCACCAGCACCAACGCGGTAATGGCGACAGCACGCAGCGTGTAATCGATGCCGCTGAGATGACGGCGGGGCGGGGACGCTTTCATAGGCGGCTCTAACGCTCTGGGCGGCTCGAGTGCAAGAAGGTTTCGGCATTCGTTTTTGTTAGGACTGTCCGTCTATCGAACCGACCTGTGGGGGGACATTATCTGGCTCGTGCCGATCCGCCGGCCCAGGCCGCCATACCTTTTGAGACCGGGCTACGGTCCGGCCGGCGCTGGCCATGAGTAACCAGGCCCGCTTGCCGCCAATGCATCGGCGTTCGGTCGCAGCGCCATTCAGTCCTCAAATCAGCATATCCGCTGCACAGAGACCCATGTCGTGCCAAATCGGAACGATCTTCTTCAGCCAGCCAGCATGGCGCCGGGTTGGGATCTTCTTCATCACCCTAGTGTGACAGGAACAACTTCTGTCGGTGTGCGTTGACCTCCGGAGCCTATCTTCTTCGCATCCACCGCGATTGCTGCGATAAAGTAATGTTCTTGTATCGGGTTGAATGCCCGGGAGAGGTACCCCCAGCCGTGACCATGCCGCGCGTACTCGTCACCGGAGGTGCCGGATTTATCGGATGCCATCTCACCACCGCCCTTCTGGCGCGCGGCTACACCGTCAGGGTGTTGGACTGCTTGCTGGATCAGGTGCATGCGGGCCAGCCGCGTGATCACGTCTTCCGAGACGTCGACTTCATCGTTGGTGATGTCCGTGATCCCAGTGCGGTTGCCAGAGCTGTGAGCGGCGTCGATTTCGTCGTCCACCTGGCAGCCGAGGTCGGCGTCGGCCAGAGCATGTATGCCATCGATCGCTACGTCGCGACCAATGATCTCGGGACCGCTGTCCTGCTGCAGGCCTTGCTCGCCAATCCGGTCCAGCGCCTGATCGTTGCGTCCTCGATGAGTATCTACGGGGAGGGTCTGTATCGCGACAGCGACGGCAATCTGATCGAAGACGTCGTGCGGAAGCCGCGACAGGCCGCCCAAGGTTGGGATCCGGTGGACCGGCACGGCTTTCCGCTGGTGCCACTGCCAACGCCAGAGACGAAGCGGCAGGCACTGGCGTCGGTTTATGCGATCTCCAAATTCGTGCAGGAGCGGCTCATCCTCACTGTCGGCCGCGCTTACGGCATGCCGGCCGTGGCACTTCGGCTGTTCAACGCCTACGGCCCGGGTCAGGCCCTTTCCAATCCCTACACCGGCGTTCTGGCCATCTTCGCGTCCGCGCTGCTGAACGGTCATCCGCCACAGGTTTACGAAGACGGTCTGCAGCGACGCGATTTCGTCCATGTCGAAGACGTGGCCAATGCCTTCGTGCTGGCGCTGGAAGCGTCGGCGACCGTTACCGGAGCATATAACATTGGCAGCGGGCGCGCCGTGACGATCGCGGAGGTTGCCGCCGAGATTGCTGCTGCGATGGAACGAAGCGATATTCGCCCGCGGTTTCTCGACAAAGCCCGAGCGGGCGATATCCGGCATTGTTTCGGCGATATCACGCTTGCGCAAAATGAACTTGGTTATATTCCGCAACGAACATTCGCTGACAGCCTCGGCGAACTGGCAGAGTGGGTCAGCCGGCAGCAGTCGATTCACCGGGTGGACGATGCTCGGCACGAACTTGAAGTGCGGGGGCTGGTCGCGTGACGTTGCCGGGGATCGTTCAATGGTTTCGCCCGGGCGATCGGGCTTTGGTCGAGGACACCGTCACCGCCTTGAATGCGATCGGCATTCGACGCCTGCGGACCCATCTGTCTTGGGCGGATTACCACGCTGAAGGCGGCAAAGAGTGGTATAAATGGTTGCTGAGTCGCATCGGCCGTAACTTTGAGTTGTTGCCGTGCATTCACTACACGCCGCCTGGCTTGTCGCAGAATGGCCTGACCTCGGGACCGCCCCGAGATCCCAGGGCGTTCGCCGACTTCGTCGATGAGGTCATAACCGCGCATCCCGATTGTTTCGATACCGTTGAACTGTGGAACGAGCCCAATAATCTGCTGGATTGGGACTGGCGGCTCGATCCCGACTGGATGAAGTTCTGTACCATGATCGGCGCTGCGGGCTTCTGGGCACGGCGGCGCGGCAAGCGCGTGGTTCTGGGCGGCCCGTGTCCCACTGATATCAACTGGCTTCGATTGATGGGCGAACGGGGCATCCTGAACGTCGTCGACGTCGTCGGTGTCCACGGCTTCCCGGGTGTCTGGGATTCGGTCGAGGGCGGCACCTGGCCAGGCGATTGGCAAGTCGTTCTGGATGAGGTTCGTGCGACCGTCCACAGGTTCAATCCCGCGCTGGAGATCTGGATAACCGAGACCGGCTACTCAACCTGGCGCAATGACCCGCTTCAGCAGGTCGATGCGTTCCTTAAAGCGATCGATGCTACAGCAGATCGTGTCTATTGGTATGGTCTGCGTGACTTGCCGACGAACATACCCGTACAGCAGGGGCTTAATTTCGATGTTCGTCACTATCATTTTGGTCTTCAGCGTGCGGAAGGCCAACCGAAGCTGCTGGGCCGCAGCCTGAAGCAGGGCGTCGGGGCCGTGCGTGAATTGATCAGCCTGAGCCGAGACGTTGCCGTAGTTCGGCGTAATCCGCCTGTGCTGATCACTGGCGGCGCAGGTTTTATCGGCAGTGCCCTGGCGGATCGACTGGCGAGAGAGGGCTCATCGGTCCTCATCTTCGACTCCTTCGCGCGTCCAGGCGTAGAGGCAAACGCGGCCTGGCTGCGCCAACGTCATCCTCGCCTTGTCTCCTGCGCTGTCGACGATATTCGCGACAAAGCAGCCATCGGTGATGCGGTCAGAGATTGTGTCGGCGTCTTCCACTTCGCCGCCCAGGTCGCCGTCACCACCAGCATGACCGATCCGGTCGAAGATATGCAGGTCAACTTGCAAGGCACGTTCAATGTGTTGGAGGCCCTGCGCCAAAGCCGGCAACCGTGCATCTTCGCCAGCACGAACAAGGTGTATGGCGCCATGGAGGACGTCGACCTGGTCTGTGTCGGCGGCGCCTGGCAGCCGGAAGATGGCGAGATGCGCGCTTACGGCTGTGATGAAGCGCAAAGACTCGACTTCCGTACCCCATACGGCTGCTCCAAGGGCGCCGCGGACCAATACGTGCTCGACTTCGCCCGCAGCTTCAATGTCCCGACAGCCGTCATGCGCATGAGCTGTATCTACGGGCCACGCCAGCTTGGTACCGAGGATCAAGGTTGGGTTGCCCACTTCGTGTTGCGGGCATTGGCCGGTCTCCCGATCAGCATCTACGGTGACGGACGCCAGGTGCGCGACATCCTGTTCGTCGACGATGCCGTCAACGCTTACATCGCAGCGTGGCGAAACATCGGCCGGGTATCCGGTGAAGCCTTCAACCTGGGCGGCGGTCAAGCCAACGCCATCAGCTTGCTGCAGCTCATCGACACCATCCGCGACCTGACCGGTCGGCCGGTTGACCTGCGGTTCGCGCCGTGGCGGTCCAACGATCAACGCTACTACGTCTCCGACACGCGGAAGCTGCGAGCGGCCCTGTCCCTTCCTCCGCCTCGAAATTGGCGAAGCGGGGTCAAAGCGCTGGTGCAGTCCTTCGCCGGCCGAAAAGCCGCGCTTACCCCAAGCGGATTGGTGGTGGCATGAAGGTCGCTTTGATCAACCCCGCGTGGCGATTCGAGCACAGCATCTATTTCGGCTGCCGCGAACCGCACCTGCCGCTGGAACTTGGCTACGCAAAGGCGCTGCTGGAACGAAACGGGCACGAAACGCTCATGCTGGATGGCCTGTTGGACCGGATGGACGCAGCGACGCTGGCTGACGCGGTATCGACGTTTCAAGCCGATATGGTTGTTGTCACCACGGCACCGACCTACTTGTTCTGGCGCTGCGCCCCGCCGGAACTGCGGGTTCCTGGCGACATGATCCGGCGCCTGCGTCACTCAGGTGCGCTGCTGGTGGCGGTCGGTCCGCATGGATCGTCAACACCCGAAGCGACCTTACGGAAACTCGGCGCTGATGTCGTCGTGCGAGGCGAATGCGAACACGTCGTGCAGGCCCTGGCGGATCAGGGTTGCCCTGACGCAGTGCCAGGTCTGGCTTGGCGGACGCCGACCGGCGCCATCCGTCTCAACGGTTCCCCGCAGGCGGCCCGCTTCACCGACGCCCCGCCACTGGTCTGGCCTGACGCGTGGATCATGCGCCACTGCCATCACCATCATCGTTTTGACAGCCGGCCCGATGTGGCCGCCGCGGAAGTGGAGGCTTCCCGCGGCTGTCCCTACAGTTGCTCGTTTTGTGCCAAGATTGACTTCCGCGATGCCTACCGCCGTCGTGACCTTGATCTGCTGTTGACCGAGATCGATGCACTGATCCGGCAGGGTGTGGGCTATCTCTATTTCATTGATGAGATTTTCCTGCCACAGCGCCCGCTGCTCCAGGCGCTGTGTGAGCGCAACGTTGTCTTCGGCGTGCAGACTCGCATCGATTTATGGAAACCCGACATGATCGGGTTGCTGGGAGAAGCCGGTTGCGTCTCGCTCGAGGCCGGGGTCGAGAGCCTGACGCCGGAGGGCAGGGCCGCTCTCGACAAGAATTGTCGGATGTCGACGGAAGAACTGTCGGACCGTTTGGTCCAGGCCCGCGCCGTCATCCCTTTCGTTCAGGCGAACCTGATTCGCTCGGCGGGCGACGATATGGGCGTGGTCGCGGCATGGCGAGATTCGTTGCGTACACGCGGAGTTTGGGCGAACGACCCGGTCCCAATGTTCCCCTATCCCAGCTCGCCCGACTACCGTCGCCTATGGGGCGAGCCAGATGACCAGGCGTGGGAACGGGCGCACGCTCACTATCTCAGCAGTTTTCAAAATTTGAGCGACATCCAGGAATCCATTCCGTTCTCATTGCCGGCGCTGGAGGCGATGGCTTGCTGAATCGGATCCTGCTTACAACAGACGCCGTTGGTGGCGTCTGGACCTACTCGATAGATCTCGCCGGTGGCTTGGCCGCACGTGGGATCGCGGTTGTGCTGGCCGTGCTGGGACCGGACCCCGACGCCGCGCAAAGGAAACAGGCCCAGGCGATTCCCGGCATTCATCTCGTCGTGACACACCTGCCGTTGGACTGGCTTGCTGAAACGCCCGATCAGTTGCAGTTGGCGTCGGATGTCATTGCCGCCCTGGCTTCAAAGGTCGATGTTGACACGGTCCATCTGCACGCCCCGGCATTGGTCGGTACCGCACGCTGGCCGGTCCCGGTCGTTGTGGTGGCGCACTCCTGCGTCGGCACCTGGTGGCACGCCGTGCGGCATGGTCCGATGCCGCCGTACCTCACTTGGCGAGCGGAGGCAACGCGGCTTGGGCTGTCGCGGGCCGACCATGTCGTCGCGCCCAGCGCAAGCTTCGCCAGTGCGCTGCGTACGTGCTACGAAATCACCGGTCCGATCGAGATCGTGTTGAATGCAAGGACGCCTCGTGCTTTGCGAACCGATCGGCAGGAACGGGCATTGACCGCTGGACGGCTTTGGGATGAAGGCAAGAACATTGCGATCTTGGATCGTGTGGCCGGCAGATCAACGTGGCCCGTTTTGGCTGCCGGACCGACAGAAGGCGCGAACGGCACAAAAATCCACTGCGAGCATCTTCAACTATTGGGAACGCTGGATGCGGCCGAGCTAGCGGAACAGTACGCCGGCGCTGCCGTATTCGTCTCGGTCGCGCGATATGAACCATTCGGCCTGACCGTCTTGGAGGCGGCGCAGTCGGGCTGCGCCCTGGTGCTGTCGGACATCCCCACATTTCGCGAACTCTGGGACGGGGCCGCCAGCTTTGTTCAACCCGATGAACCGGATCAAATCGCTGCCGCGCTGGAGCAACTCCATCTGCATCCTGACGTTCGCGCCAAGCAAGGCGACAAAGCATTGCAACGAGCCGCGTCGTTCAACATCTGGACAATGATTGATGCCACCTCTGCAATTCATGACAAAGCTGCGTCTCGCGCCTGTGCGGACGCCTGACGGTGCGGTTCGTCTATTTCGCCCACTCGCTGATCTCCTGCTGGAACCACGGTAACGCGCATTTCCTGCGCGGCATATTGCGGGAGCTGCTGCATGGTGGTCACGACGTGTGCACCTACGAGTCGCAGGACAGTTGGAGCCGAACTAATCTGCTACAGGAAAGCGGCGAGGTCGCGGCTTTCGAACGATTTTATCCTGAATTGGCGCCTCTCGCTCGCTTCGTCGGCCCCGACCTTGATGCCATGCTGGATGGTGCTGATGTGGTTCTGGTGCATGAGTGGAACGATCCGGCGCTTATCTCGGCTATCGGCCGCCGCAGAGCACAGGGGGCACGCTTCACGTTGCTATTTCACGACACGCATCATCGCGCTGTCACCGACCCGGACAGCATCGGGCGGATGGACCTCTCGGCCTATGACGGCGTCCTGGCCTTTGGTGCCACACTGGCCGAGGTCTACCGCAGGTCCGGCTGGGGCAACCGCTGCTTCGTCTGGCATGAAGCGGCTGACAGTCGCCTGTTTCATCCGCCGGCCGATGACGGCGGCGATCGCGATGGCATCGTGTGGATTGGCAACTGGGGCGACGAGGAGCGCAGCGATGAGCTGCGCCATTTCCTTTTGCACCCGGCGCGCGATCTGCGGCTGAAACTCGATATATACGGCGTGCGCTATCCGGAAGATGCCAGGGTCACGCTCGATCGCTATGGGGCTCGCTACCATGGCTGGCTACCCAACTGCCATGCGCCGGACGTATTCGCGCGGTTCCTGATGACCGTCCATGTCCCGCGTCGAACCTATTCAAGCCAGCTGCCCGGCATTCCCACGATTCGCGTGTTCGAGGCTCTGGCTTGCGGCATCCCGCTGATATGCGCACCCTGGGATGACACCGAATACCTGTTCCGGCCCGGGACGGATTATCTGTTGGCCCGAACGCCTGCCGAAATGCGGACGAACATGGAAGCGGTCGCGGCGGACCCGAATTTGCGTCGATCCATGACGGCACACGGTCTGGAAACAATCGCCGCCCGCCACACCTGCAGCCATCGCGCCAACGAGCTTCTTTCGATCATTGCGGATCTGGCGACACAGGTCGCGGCCTAATGCGGATCGCATTTTATGGATCCAGCTTGCTGTCATCCTACTGGAACGGTGCCGCAACTTATTACCGGGGACTTCTTGCGGCGCTCGCCAGGCTTGGTTACAATGTCACGTTCTTCGAGCCGGATGCATATGAACGTCAATCGCACCGTGACATTGATCCGCCGCCTTGGGCGGCCGTTCGTGTGTACAGCGCAACGGAAGACGGCGTCCGCTCGGTATTAGCCGATGCGCAACAAGCCGACATCGTCATCAAGGCAAGCGGGGTCGGCGTCTTTGACGATGAGCTGCTCGCCGGTGTGGTAAACTCATCCCGACCTGACGCGCTGAAGGTATTTTGGGACGTCGATGCGCCCGCGACTTTGGCGGTTATGTACGGCGACGCCTCCAGCCCAATCCGCCAGGCGTTGCACGCGCTCGACCTTGTCCTTACCTACGGCGGCGGCATGCCGGTCATCAGCGGCTACACCGGCTTCGGCGCGCGCCGCTGCGTCCCGATCTACAACGCACTCGATCCGGAAACGCATCATCCGGTCGCTCCCGACGCCCGCTTCGCCTCGGATCTGTCTTTCCTCGCCAATCGTATGCCCGACAGAGAGAAAAGGACGACGACGTTCTTCATGCAGCCGGCGCTGTGCTTGCCGGACAAACGCTTCCTCCTCGGCGGTTCCGGCTGGCAGACCGGGCAAATTCCATCCAATGTCCGTTTGCTTGGCCACGTCGGAACCGACCGACACAACGCGTTCAATTCTTCTGCCCGGATGGTGTTGAACGTTGCCAGAGAAAGCATGGCGCAGACCGGTTTCTGTCCAGCCACCCGGGTGTTTGAAGCCGCCGGTGCCGGTGCCTGCCTGATCACCGATGCGTGGGATGGGATCGACGAGTTCCTCCGACCCGGTCACCAGATTCTGGTCGCCCGGGATGGTCAGGATGTCGCTGAATATGTATCGACATTGTCGATGGACGCAGCGCGCTCGGTCGGCGAAGCCGCTTATGTCCGGGTGATGGCAGAACACACATACCGACAACGTGCCGAGCTTGTCGATTTGCAGTTCCGCGAATTGCTGGCGCGCAAACGGATGATGTAAGGATGCGCATCGTGGTTCTTGGCCTCAGCCTCAGCTCATCCTGGGGTAACGGGCATGCAACGACCTACCGGTCTCTGTTGAAGGGCCTTTCCACCTTGGGCCACGTCGTGTGGTTCCTTGAACGAGAGCAGAGCTGGTACGCATCTCATCGGGATCTGCCGCGTCCTGGATTCTGTGACCTCCTGTTCTATAGCTCGGTTGCAGCACTTGATGATCATAAGCATATCGTTATGGACGCGGATGCGGTCATCATTGGGTCTTACGTACCGGATGGCCCCGCCATTATAGAATGGGCCAACCGCCACCGGCATGGAAAGCTTTGCTTTTACGATATCGATACGCCAATCACCTTGCAGGGTCTCGCCAATAGAAACGTTGCCTATATCACACCTCAATCGATCCCGCTATTCGACCTGTATCTGTCCTTCACCGGCGGCCCAGCTTTACACGTCTTGCAAGACCAATATCGTGCCCGTCGAGCCGTTCCGCTGTACTGCTCAGTCGATCCGGAGCTGTACTATCCAACTGGCGCAGCCAAGCGCTGGGACCTGGGTTATTTGGGCACCTACAGTCCTGATCGACAAGATGCACTGGAGTGTCTAATGCTGAAAACCGCCCGTCGCAGGCCGGACAAGCGCTTTGTCGTTGCCGGTCCGCAGTATCCCGATGACATCCCCTGGCCCGCCAATGTCGAGCGGATAGAGCACTTACCGCCGGCGGCCCATGCCGACTTCTACTCCAGCATGGACTGGACGCTCAATTTAACCCGCCGCGATATGATAACGAGCGGCCATAGTCCAAGCGTCAGGCTTTTCGAGGCAACCGCATGCGGTGTGCCGGTGCTGTCGGATCGGTGGACGGGTATTGAAGACGTGCTGACACCCGGGCGCGATCTGCTGGTCATAAACGATGCACAGCAGGTTGAGCAGACTTTTTCCATGCCCCCACTCCATCGGCAGGACATCGGGGCAACTGGACAGTTAACGACGCTTGGCCGCCATACCGGCCGCCATCGGGCCGCACAACTACTCCAGTATCTTGGCTCGTAGTCCTCTATGATCGGGCATTTTGCCGTGCGGCGTCACAGGGCCTGGCCATGCTTGCGAGCCGTGTTCAAGCTGCGGCGACGATCGGCGGCATAGGCTTCGCGAGATGCAAGCAAATAGACCAGCATCATAGAAGCGTCTGAGATGGATTGGCGCGCCATACTGAAGGCCGCGCGGACCGGCGAGGTTCGAGGCGCCGGGTGGTCGGAAATCGACCTGGATGAGGCCGTGTGGACGAGGGAAGTTTCTGTACGGAAGGGTGACGGACGGGCCGCTGCGACTCGAGATCGATAGCGCGCTCAACGTTGGCTGTCCGCGGGCGGGGCTGGAGACTAAGGGTATGGAGTTCATGCTGCTTGATTTGTCCCGAGACCATGCGCGTTCAGCAGATCGGTCAACCAGGCGAACGGCTCGACATCATTCATCTTCGCCGTCTGGATCAGCGTTGCGACGATGGACCAATGGCCTCCGCCGCTGTCGGCACCGACGAACAATGCGTTTTTGTGTCCGAGGGCGATGGGGCGCATGGCGCGTTCGACGATGTTGGTGTCCATCGTCGAGGAACCAGCTCAATCCATACCGATGGTCGAAGGTGTAGCGGATCGCCTGCGCCAGCTTGGAGCGACCGGGCAGCCGCCCGAGTTGTTCGCGCAGCCAAACCTGCAAGGCCTCCACGAGAGGACGGCTGCGCTGCTGACGTTCGCGCTGCCGATCTTCAGCAGCATGGCCGCAAATGTCGCCCTCAATCGCATAGAGCACGGCGATTCGTTGAAGCGCCTCATGTGCAAGCGGCGACTTCGTGGCGACGTGGACGGCATAGAATTTCCGCCGCGCGTGCCCCTCGCCTGCCATTCCACGCGCTGTGCACGCGGAACCTTGGGCAGTCTCGCCCAGCAGAAGGCCAACCGCGGCGGTTGATTGGCCGCTTCGCTCAGCACGCGGCCGAACCCTGCATAGCCGTCCACCTGAAGCAAGCTCTGCAATCCCTTCAGATGGGCTGCCGGATGCTCACCCTTGCGGTCCTCGCTGTAGACGTAGGCCGCGGCAGGATGACCGGGTCCGGACCAAGGGCGATTGTCGGTGGCATAGCACCAAAGCCGCCCGGTCTTGGTGCGTCCCCGGCCCGGGTCCAGCACCGGCAATGTGGTATCGTCGGCAACGACTTTCGGCAACGACAGCACCGTGCTCAGGATCAACGCCTGCAGCGGCTCAAGCCACCAGCAGGCACGGCCGACCCAGTGGCATAATGTGGACCGGTCCAGCATCACGCCTTGGCGGCCGAAGATCTGCGCCTGGCGATACAGCGGCAGGTGGTCGGCGTATTTGCTAACCAGCACATGGCCAGCAGCGCCTCGGTCGCCATGCCGCCGTCGATTGGCCGCGCCGGCGCGGGCGCTTGCGCGACGACTTGCTCGCAGACCCGGCAGCCGTAAGGCGGGCGGCGGATCACCTGCACGCGAAGCTGGGCGGGCGCATGGTCCAACATCTCGGCACGGTCCTCGCCGATCGCGTGCAACCCCGCGCCACAACAAGGACACGTCTTGTCGGCGACATCGACCATCACCTCGACCCGTGGCAGATGAGCCGGCAACGCACCGCGGTTGCGTTTTGGCGGCGCGGCGCGAGCCACTGGCTGGGCCGCTTCGGTCTTGGCCGTCTGCTCGGCCAGGGACTGCTCCAGGTCCTCGATCCCTTGGTCCAACGCGTCGTCGCCGAGCGGTTCGGAGCGGCGGCCGAAGCGATGACGCAGCAAGCCCACGATCAACGTCTGCAGCCGCGTGATCTCGGCCTGAGCTTCGAGCAGCAGGTGCTGCAACGTCGCCGGATCCTCGGGCAGCGGGGTGAGAACGATGGACACCCGGGAACGGTTAATCCCTGTCCCGTGCCGCACCAATTGAATCCCGCGCGAGCAGCGGTATCAACCCGCCAGTTCCGGGCGCCGGACGCGCGGTGGCATGCGCCAGTCGATCCCTTCCAGCAACATCGAGACCTGAGATGCGGTCAGCGAGACGCGGCCGGTTCTGGTTGTCGGCCAGAGGAAGTGACCCTTCTCCAGCCGTTTGCTGAACAGGTACATCCATTGCCCATCAAACCAAAGGATCTTGACCAGGCCACCACGTTTGCCACGGAAGGCAAACAAGGCGCCGCTGAATGGGTCCTTCTCCAGCAGCTGCTGGGCCAGCATCGCCAAGCCGTCCATGCCCTTGCGCATGTCGGTATGGCCGCAGGCCAGCCACACCCTGACACCCGATGGCAGCGTAATCATCCACGCAGCGCCGTCAGCACACGGCGCAAGGCGCGAGGATTGGTTTGCGCGTTATTCGGCGTGGAAAATTGACCCCTGATGCGGGGGATCGGCGTCCAGAATTGACCCCCCTGATCATTGATCGTTGGGCTGCCTGCTTTGTGCCGGAGCAGGTGTCGGGGGATGCTGGTTGTGGAGACGGTACGCCGGATACGGCGGGAGCATTTTGTCCAGCGCAAGCCGATCAAGGAAATCGCGCGATCTGGGGATTTCGCGCAATACGGTGCGCAAGGTGCTGCGGTCGGGCGAGACGGCGTTCGTTTACGAGCGTGACGTTCAGCCGCAGCCGAAACTGCGTCGCTGGAAAGCTGACCTGGATCGGATGCTGACGGAGAATGCGTCCAAGCCGCTGCGGGAGCGTCTGACGCTGATCCGGCTGTTCGAGGATCTGCGGGGACTGGGTTACACCGGCGGCTACGACGCGGTGCAAGCGTGCTGGTGCGCGTTTATCAGCCCGGGCGATTCGCAGCCGGCTCGGCGACCTTGCGGCGGACGGTTATGACTTGGCGATCCGTTTCGGCGAGCCTGAACCGTCTTCGCTGATCGGACGCAAGATCCTGGACACCCGCGTCCTCACTTGCGCCGCGCCCAGCTACATCGAGCGCCGCGGAACACCGTCACAGCTGTCCGACCTGGCCGACGGCGCGCACGAGTGTATCCAGTTCCGTAACCCGATGACCCACCAACATTTCGGATGGGAGTTCCAGGGGCATGGGCGTACGGTCCCGATCGCCACCAGGGGCCGGCTGACCGTCAACGACGCCGGCGCGCTGCTAGCCGCCTGCCTCGCGGGCCAAGGCGTCGCTCAGCCGCTGGAGATGCACGCACGCGAGCACCTGGCCACGGGGCGGCTCGTGCAACTCCTGCCGGATTGGGCCGAGGAACGCTTCCCTCTGTTCGCCTACCTGCCCACCCGCCGATTGCTGTCCGCGAGGCTGCGCGCGTTCCTGGATTTCGTTCTGACGTTGGCGGACTAGCCCGACCAGTTAGGCAGATCCACGTACCTACTGCCGAATGCCCGGTGTGACTTAACGCCCAACTGCTTCCGATCAGCTTCCGATCGGAAATTTGGAGGCTTTCGGAAGCAGATTCGAGCGGCAGTAGGCCGACGCTAATTCCCTGTATTCGTTCTGGGAAATCTGGAGCGGGCGAAGGGATTCGAACCCTCGACCCCAACCTTGGCAAGGTTGTGCTCTACCCCTGAGCTACGCCCGCGCTCTCGTCATGCTGTGGTTTCTAAGCGGATTTATCTCTTGATGCAAGCACCGGAGCGCAAGCCGACAGGGCAATCGCTTGAACGGTTCGGGGGTTCCGGCGCGGTCTGAAGTCTGATTTATGGGAGACCTCTTGTTGAAGAGGTTTGCCGATGCCGGGCCCGTCGCTGATCGGCCGATTTGCCGCGCTGGAAGACCCTCGCCAGTCGTGGAAGGTGCTGTTTGCGTTGCCCGAGGTGCTGTTGCTCGTGCTCTGCGGCACGCTGGCAGGGGCGGAGGACTTCGCGGAAATCAGCCGCTGCGGCCAGATGCATCAGGATTTCCTACGCCGCCTGCTGCCCTTCAAGGCGGGAACCAGCTTCGAACGGCGATACTTCCGCTTGCCTCGAAGCCCTGCTCCGACAATCACCGTGAGCGCGCTTCAAGCGATTCCCCCTGGCACTTCCGGCCTGTAACCTTTTCCAACGGTCGTCTACTTCACGGTCGGCTCGCCGGCCGCCGGCCTACTGTTCTTGACGCACCGCAACGGCCTGCTCAATCTGTCGAAAAGTTCAGAGAGGATCGCCTGGACATGGCGCTAAACCATTCGAATCGGGTCAATATCTTGATCGGCAACGGACACTTCCTCTCGCGTTTCTACGTGCTGTGCCTGCCGCCCCCTCTTGGCATGACGATCGTGTTCATGTCAGGAACGACGGCGCTGCTGCAGACGCCGGTCGGTTTTCTGGTGGATCGTCATGGCGCGCGACGGTTGCTGATTGACGGCGCGCTGATCACGCCGTTGCCGTTCGGCGTTCCGATCGACAAGGGGTATCCAGACCTGTTGCTGGTTCTGGTGGCGATAACCCTGCTGCTGAGCCTCCTTTGTGCCGGCTCTGCCCGGGTATCGGCGAGAACGGCCGAAGCGGCCGTTATGCCGGCAGAGTAGCCGCCCGCGCCGGCGGCTTCCCGCCGATGTCCCGTTTTGCAGAAAGGGCCGACGATCGGTTGGATCGTCTGCTGCATACGCCGCTGACCATCCGCGCGGGTCGCACGCGAGCGATGCCCTGATGTCGCCATCATCTCTCGGCAAGTAACCACCTGTCCCTGATAGCGTGGCTGTCGATAGGGCAAGGACACAAGCCCGCGGACGCCGGCAACCTGTTAACGGCTGGGCGTCAGAAAAGGTGCGATCTGCTGTGCAAGACTGGCCTATGCTCTGCCGGGACACGTGAACCACCCGGACCACATGTGTATCGGTCTTGTTGACCAGCTTCCAAGCGGCGGCCCGACGTCGCGCAACTGCGACCGCGGGGTATGATGGAGCCTTTAGTGACCGCCCTTCCGGCGCTGGTCGAGGCGGCAGACAGAGATAAGGACTTTGCCCTCGCCAGCTTTCTGGCCCGCTGGAGCAGCGGCGCTCGCCATGACCTCTCCGCCTCGGAATCAGCCACGCTGACGCTTCCCTCGCTTTTAGACATGGCGAACGAGGAAGATTGGCGCCGCTGGCAGCAGTTGGAGTTCGGTTATGCGTCTCCGCACGGGGCGCCTTGGCTGCGAGCCACGATCGCCGACCGCCATCCGGGATTGGACGCTTCGAACGTCCTTTGTTGCGCGGGCGCGCAGGAGGGATTGACCTCCGTCATGCGCGCGATGCTCGGGGCAGAGGATCATGCCATCGTCGTGGTACCGATCTATCAACCGACGGAGCAGGCCGTGACATCGAGTTGCGCTGTGACCGGGGTGGCGCTGCGTGCGGAGAATAACTGGCGGCTGGATGTGGACGAGGTGGCCACGGCTATCCGTCCGCGGACCAGGTTGATCCTGATCAATTTCCCCAATAGCCCGACCGGCGCCTCGATCGAGCCGGCCACCCTCGCATCGCTTGTTGAACTTTGCCGGCGCCGCGGCATTTGGCTGGTGAATGACGAAGTCTATCGATCTGCCGGGGATGATCCGGCCTCTTGTTCACGTCCGATTTCAGAGATCTATGAGCGCGGCATCTCGGTCGATGCGATGTCGAAGGGTTTTGGCCTGCCAGGTCTGCGCGTCGGGTGGATCCTGTGCCAGGACCGGTCCGTTCTGGCCAAGGTGCTCCTTGCCAAGAGCTCATTATCGAGCTGTCTGGCGACACCGAGCGAGGTCTTGGCGCATATCGCACTTAAGGCCGAGGCTCAAATTCTGCAACGAAACCGCGCTGTGGCGCAGTTCAACAGGGATCGTCTGCTGACGTTGCTGGGCCGACATGCCGACGTGCTGGAAGCGGTGGTTTCACCCGCTGCCGTTCTTGCCTTTCCGCGCTATCTGGGTGCGGAGGATGCCAGCCAGTTCGCCGAACGTCTTGCTCGCGACGCCGGGGTGCTGGTGCTTCCGTCCAGCATCTGGCGATCGTCCCTCGCCCCGGTGCCAACAGATCGGTTGCGCATCGGCCTTGGTCGTGTCGAAGCCGGCTTGGCGCTGGCCGCCTTGGACGACTACCTGACCGCTGTCAAGGAAACCGGTAGGGAACTCAGCGGCTTGTAACCCGGACACGTCCGTGCGGGCGGCGGTTGAAGCCGGCCGTTAGATACCGGGTGCAGCCCGCATCCATGTTGTTAAGTCGAAACGGCGTACCTCCTCCAGCAATGTGGCAAGCCTGCGAGCTTGGTGGTCGAGGATGGCGGCGCCAAGCGCGGCGCTCGCGGCTTGGGCGTTTCCCAGGGCGCCGGCAGGATGTAGATCCTGTGTTTCCCAGCCAAATCCGACCCCACCTTCGGGCATGAGAAGCGACGTCTCCCGCTCTCGCGCCAGCCAGGCGCTGCGAAAGTCGGTAGCCTGCTCCATCCGAACCAAATCGGGACGGATATGTAACATAATGCTGGTTTCAATCAGGCCGCCGTGGATGCCATGGCGTTGCTCATCCTGGGTCAGCATGACGGCGGGCGGCAGGCCAAGATGGCTGGCGAGGCAATTGACGACGAACATGTTGTCCGCCCGCAAACGCCGACAGACCAGATCGACAACCTGCGGCTGCCCGCCATGACTGTTCAGGATCACCATGCGCCGCACGCTGGTTCGCAGCACGCTGCGCCCGATTTCGGTCAGCACCGCGATCAGCGTCTCGGCCGAAAGGGTTAGCGTGCCAGGAAAGCGCACGTGCTCGACTGAGAGCCCGACGGACTGCATCGGCAACGCCAACACCGACGCGTCCGGCGGCACAAGCTCCAGCGCTCGGGTCAGGATGCCGTTGTTGATGGTTGCATCCACGCTGACCGGAAGATGCGGGCCGTGCTGCTCGATCGCCGCGACGGGCAGTATGGCAACGACGTCCTGGGGCAGCGACCGCAGATCGGTCCAGATAAGGTCCTGCCAATGCCTGACCGCGGTCATATGTCAACGCCTTCCAGTGACCAGGAATGCAGCAATCGCACCGTCCGGCGGCAACTGCCCAGAATGAGCCTGTTGTGCTTTGCCTGAATACGTCTGGCACGTTTCCTGCTTCAAGTCGCGCATTGATAACCAGCGCTTGAGGTGACGTCATGCCGCAGATCACCCGCCGTTCGCTACTGGCTGGGGGCACCGCGCTTGCCGCGACAGATACCTTGTCCTGGGCTGCCCGGGCGGCAACGAAAATCACCTTCCTGACAAGTTGGTTCGCACAGGCCGAACACGGCGGCTTCTACCAGGCAAAGGCCACCGGGCTGTATGAAAAGGCTGGTCTTGACGTGACGATCAAGATGGGTGGCCCACAGGTCAACGGTTTGCAGCTGCTGACCGGCGGGGACGCCGACATCATCATGGGTTACGATATCCAGACGCTGGGGGCAGTCGCGAAGGGCCTGCCGGTGGTGACCATCGGCACCTCGTTCCAATACGACCTGCAAGGCTTGATGACGCATCATGACATCAACTCGATCGCCGATCTCAAGGGCCACAAGATCCTGATCGCAAGTACGTCTCACGCCACGTTCTGGCCTTGGCTGAAGCAGCGTTTCGGCTTTACCGACGACATGGCGGGCGCCTACACCTTCAACCTGCAGCCCTTCCTGGTCGACAAGAGCCTCGCTGTTCAGGGCTACGCGACGTCGGAGCCGTTTGAGGCCCGCAAGCAGGATCCCGGGGTCAAATTCTTTCTCTTAGCGAAACAAGGCTACCCGCCGTACGGCAGCACGATGGTCACGACGAATGGCTTCGTCAGCAAGAACACACCGGCTACGGCGGCGTTCGTCAAGGCGTCGCTGCTGGGCTGGCGCGACTACATGACGAACCCAGGGCCGGCGAATGCGCTGATCAAACAAGACAATCCGAAGATGACGGATGACCGGATCGCATACGCGATCAAGACCATGAAGGATATCAAGGTGCTGAACGGTGACGCAGCGGCGGCGCAAGGCATCGGCATCATGACCGACGCGCGGTGGAAGGCCACCTACGACTTCCTTGTCAAAGCCAACCTCTTGAAGGCCTCGACCGACTGGAAAAGCGCCTTCACCACCGCTTTCGTCAAGGACCTTCACATCATGATGGCATGAACGATCGTTCTGCCATCATGGATGTTGCCGTGCCGGCCGTGGAGGTGCTTTCGGCGGAGAAAGTGTTCGCCAACGGCTTCCGCGGCCTGGCACCGATCGACCTGGTGATCGAGCCCGGGGAGTTCGTGAGTCTGATTGGTCCGTCAGGCTGCGGCAAAAGCACGCTGCTGAAATTGATCGCCAACCTGATCGAACCGACCGACGGTCGTCTTCAATGGTGGCGCGGGAATTTCTCCAGGGTTGGGCAAGTGGGGCGGCGGCTTGCCTTTGTGTTCCAGGACCCGACCTTGATGCCCTGGGCACGGGTTGAAAACAACGTGCGCCTGCCGCTGGATTTCGCCGGCGTGGAGCGCGCGGCGGCAAAGACACGGGTCGCGGCCGCGTTGGAACAGGTTGAACTTTGCGACGCGGCGCGCCGTTATCCCCGGCAATTATCCGGCGGCATGCGTATGCGGGTCTCCATCGCTCGGGCGTTGGTCACCGACCCCGATCTGCTGTTGATGGACGAGCCGTTTGGCGCGTTGGATGAGTTCACGCGAAACCGGCTGGACGAGGATCTGGCCCGCCTGTCGTGGGAGCGCCATCTGACCACGGTGTTCGTTACGCACTCGATTTACGAGGCGGTCTTCCTGTCCTCGCGCATCATCGTCATGGCGGCCCAACCAGGGCGGGTGTTCAGGCAGTTCCATCTCGATGAACCGGGGCCAAGAAGCGAACACTTCCGCACCAGCACCCGTTTCGCCGCGCTGTGTCGGGATTTGTCGGCGTTGCTCACCGACGCTGCGATCGCGAGCCGAGGCTGATGCGCCCGCTGTCAGGACGTGAATGGTTTGGCCCGGTGGTCGCACCGATGGTCGTGGGCGTTGTTTTGGTTGGCCTGTGGCAGTTCTGCTGCCGCTATTTCGTGATCCCGGTTTACCTGTTCCCAGCCCCGTCCGACATCGCCGAGAGCCTGCTCGAAAACTGGCCGGATCTGCTGCACGCTCTTGGCAGCACGTTGAAGGTGACCTTCGCGGCTTTTTTCCTGGCGACGGTATTGGGCGTGCTGACCGCGTTCCTGTTCATTCAGAGCCGGTGGATCGAAATGAGTCTGCTGCCGTACGCCGTTTTGCTGCAGGTAACGCCGATCGTCGCGGTGGCGCCGCTGATCATCATTCTGGTAAAGAATACGCCGCTGGCGCTGACCGCGTGCGCGACGGTGATCGCGCTGTTCCCGATCATCAGCAACACCACCATCGGGCTGCGCAGCGTCGATCCTGGTTTGCTGGCCTATTTCCGCATGAACAAGGTAGGCCGAGCGCAAACCTTGTGGCGGTTGCGGGTGCCAAGCGCGCTGCCGTTTTTCATGGCTGGCCTGCGCATATCCAGCGGGCTTGCGCTGATCGGCGCCGTGGTGGCTGAGTTTGTCGCCGGAACCGGTGGTCGAAGTGCCGGACTGGCCTACGAAATCCTGCAATCCGGCTTTCAATTGGACATTCCGCGGATGTTTGCCGCACTGCTGCTGATCACCGTCACCGGCGTGGCGTTGTTCGGCTTGATGGTCGGGCTGGAGCGGCTTTTGTTGGGGCACTGGCACGACAGTGCTGTAAGAACGGAAAGGTGAAGCGATGCTGACCACGCAACAGAAGACGATGCGCCGGTTCTGGTACGCAACGATGCCGGTCAGCCACTTGGCCGAGGGACCCAGGCCTTTCCGCCTTATGAACGAAGACATCGTCCTGTTCCTAGATGCCGATAATCAGCCCGCGGCCTTGCGCGACCGATGCTGTCATCGAACGGCGAAGCTGTCGAAGGGATGGATAGACGGCGGGAATATCGTCTGCGGCTACCACGGCTGGACCTATGACAACAGCGGCAGGGTGGTGCGGATCCCGCAATATGACCCCGGCGCGAACCTGCCCCGCTACAAGGTCGATGCGTTTCAATGTCAGGCTCGTTACGGCTATGTCTGGGTCGCGTTGGAGGAGCCGCTGCTGCCCGTGTTCGATATTCCGGAGGACGGCGCTCCTGGCTTTCGACGCATCTTTCAGTTCTACGACCAGTGGCAGACCGCGCCGCTGCGGTTGATGGAGAACAGCTTCGATAACGCTCATTTCGCCTTTGTCCACCGGGGTACCTTCGGGGACAACGCCCAGCCGAAGCCCAGCAAGTATGAGATCGAGGAGACCGATTACGGCTTCGTCGCGACCACCGTCGTGGACATCGTCAATCCATCGGCGGCGTTCCGCGTGACCGGAACGACGGAGCCGACAACGACGCGAACCATGCGCAATCACTGGTATCTTCCGTTCGCGCGACGGATGGACATGACGTACCCAAGCGGTATCCGCCACATCATCATCAACTGCGCGACGCCGATCGAGGATGGCCGCATCCAGTTGGTGCAGCTGCTGTACCGTAACGACACCGAGGCGCAGTGTCCCACCCAGGCTCTGATCGATTGGGATGCGGCGGTGGTTTACGAGGACCGGGACATCCTGGAAGCCACCGACCCGGATGCAGCGCTTGATCTGGTGCATCGCACCGAGGCGCATATGACGTCCGACCGTCCGGGACTGATTATGCGTCGACGGCTGCTGGAGTTGCTCCAGGCGCATCAAGACCCGGAGGTCACGCGGAATTATGTTGTTGCCTAGTACAGCGTTTCCGAGGAACCGCACCTATCGCTTATTGACGCCGAGCGGCGTGAAGACCCCAATCTGTCGGTCCAGACGGGTTCGGTTCCATGGAAGCGCTATACTAGTACCCGATCGCAAGAAGCGCCACACGCGAAGCGGCCGCGTTTCGCCGCGTCAATCGGCGACTTCAGACGAACAGCGACGTGCGGCACTGCGCTGATGCGCGATACTCGAAGGTCGCTTGCCTGGCATGGCGACCGGCGAGGCTGACTTGGTGATGAGGCTCGAAACAGGCATCACGGGGCGGAGACACAAGCCGCGATGAATCACCTAATCCAAGACATGAAAACTTCGCATCTTGCCGGGATTGAGCAGGCCTTGTGGATCAGCATGTCGTTTAAAGGAAAGCTGATCGGCGTCGACCTGCTTGTGGCCGACCCCGTCCTCCAGGGTAAATACGTGCGGATTGGCAACGGACATACCCTGTGCCCGGTGCTGCGTGATGATGGTGTTCAGCCGATCCTCCGAAGTAAACCGCACGATCGGCAGACCGCTTGCAGTGACCTGGCCGCCGACGCGCAGGAACTCCAGATGCGGAATGAGCTCGTCACCGAACAGGTTTTCGATTTCCGCGACGCTGTCCAGCAGACGCGCCGGCGGATAAAGCGTCTGCAAATACGTTACGGTACGGTCGCGCTTGAGCACCTGCAACGTCGTGTGGTTCCAGGTGAATTCGTAAAGCGGAACATCCCCGGGCGCTTCCGCGGTTGGCCGTTCGAAGGTGATCGTGCCGTTCGCGTGGTGCCGCGACAACACGGACTTGAAGGCGGCAACAGATGGTTCCGCGACCATCGCGATCAGTATCGCCTGTCCGTCGGGGCAGTGCGCGCGCACTTGGCGGAACGCCTCGGGCGTCGGCCAGGCGATGCAAGAGAGCAGCTTCTTCACAAGTCCATCCGCCAGCGCCACGGCGTAGCCGAACCGCACCGCGTCGATGAAGGTCGGGAACGCGACGATCATCTCGATCCAATGATATGCCGGCGCCAGGGGCATCTCCAGCGCGGTGATCAGACCGGTGGTGCCGTATGCGTGGTTGACGGCCTGTGCGTCGCCCTGGTGAAGGTCAAGGATCCTGGGATCAGCCTCCATCGTAACAATCCGGGCAGCCGCGACGTTGCCAGGCTCCCGCAATCCACCCCAGGTGACCGATCCAACGCCGCCCGAGCCGCCTGCCACGAACCCGCCTATCGTCGCGGTTCGTTTGGTCGATGGATGCATGCGCAACTCCCACCCGTTTGGGCGGAGCTCACGGTCGATGTCGATCAGCCTGCGTCCGGGGCCAACTCGCACCATGCCCGGGCGCTGCCACTCGATGGTATCGAGTGCGGTCATGTCCAGTATCACGCCACCATGCAATGGCACAGCCTGGCCATAGTTGCCGGTGCCGCCGCCGCGTGGCGTCACCGGCATCTTGTGTCGATAACAACTGGCCACGGCACGAACCACGTCCGCCTCATGTCGCGGACTGATAATCGCTTGCGCGGTGCGGCCTCGCAACTGCTTGTTCAACACCGGACTGTACCAAAAGAAATCCCGGGACTTCTGCCGTACCAGCGCCGGTTCGGCGGAATATGGAATATCCGCCAGGTCGTTCAACAAACGATCCAGTTCTATCATTCCGTCCTCCCCAACCTGACCGTCATCCCCAATCTGATACAAGCACATCGGGTGCCAACATGACGCCGACCTGGCTTCCCACAGCGTGGCCCGCCAACACCTGGCTGCGAAACGCCCAGATACCAGCCGCACTTCTCGAAAGTCCGTCGGTGCCGTCTGACGCCGAAGGGCTGGCGTGGCTCGATTTGAACTTAGCCGACGGCCGCATCGCCGCGATCGCGCCGGCGGGAACGGCGCAGGACGGCATCGACATGGACCGCGGCCAGGTCTGGCCATGCTTTGTCGATGGGCACGTGCACCTGGACAAGACGCAAACCTGGCCGCGTCAGCCCAATCCTGATGGCACGCATCCGGGTGCGAAGCATGCCGTCATCGCCGACAGAGGTAAACATTACGCTGAAGACGACATCCAGCCGCGCTTTGAGTTCGGGCTGCGGTGTGCCTTTGCCCACGGCACAGCAGCGATCCGCACCCATCTGGACAGCTATTGGCCGGACGCCAAGGCGCACTGGGCCGTCTTCCGTCGCATGCGAGATCTGTGGAGCGGCCGCATCGACCTGCAGGCGGTGTCGATCTGCCCGCTGCAGCGCTTCGCCGGCGACGACGGGATCGCCCTGGCCGATGAGGTCGCCGCCTCGGGCGGTGTTCTAGGCATGACCACCACGGGCGAGGGCGGCCAGGCGTCATCGCCGGAGTTCCAGGCATTGCTTGACCGCTTCTTCGCACTTGCCGAAGAGCGCGGTCTGGCACTCGATCTTCACCTCGACGAAATCGGGGATCCCTCATCACGGACCCTGGATGCCGTTGCCCGCACCGCGATCCGTCGGGGCTTCCAGCTGCCCATCCAGGTTGGCCACGTCTGCTCTTTGTCGGTCCAGACAGAGGTCGCGGCCGTGGCGACCATCAGGCTCTGCGCCGAGGCGGGCCTGCGCGTCATCAACCTGCCGATGTGCAACATGTATCTACAGGGCCGCAACGCCGGGCATACGCCGCGCTGGCGCGGGATCACCTTGGTGCATGAGTTCGTGGCCGCCGGCGTGCCCGTCTCCTTCGCATCCGACAACTGCCGCGATCCGTTCTATGCCTATGGCGACTACGACATGATGGAGGTCTACCGCGAAGCCGTGCGCATCGCCCAGCTCGATCATCCGTTTGGCCCGTGGGCTGCTTCGGTGACCGCAACGCCGGCCGCCTCTTGCGACTTCACCGGCCGGGGCCGGATAGCGGTTGGTGCGGCCGCCGATCTGGTCCTGTTCCGCGCTCGCTCGATGACCGAACTTCTCGCGCGTCCTCAATCGGACCGTGCGATCCTGCGCGGCGGCAAGCTGCTGGATATCTCGCTTCCCGATTTTCGGGAACTGGACGCCATCGTCGGTGCGCCATGAACCAGCTTGGTCCGAGCGATCGAAATGGCTGGACCGTTTCCGAAACGTACGCTGATCTTGTGAGAGCTCCGATCCGCTGCCGGCCGCTGCCGCTATTGGCACTTCCTAAGCCCGTGAGCATCGACCTCGCGCGCACCGGCGTCATCGTGATCGATATGCAGAACGATTTTTGCCACCACGACGGCTGGCTCGCCTCTATCGGTGTCGAGATCGCGCCCGCGCGCTCGCCCATCGAGCCGCTGACAGCGTTGCTGCCGGAAGTACGCGCAACCGGCTTGCCGGTGATCTGGGTGAACTGGGGCACCCGTCCGGACCGGCTGAACCTGTCACCCGCTGTGCGTCATGTCTATGATCCCAACGGTCGTGGTCCGGGCTTGGGAGACCGGCTTGAGCGTAGCGGCAGCCATGTTCTGCAAGCCGGAAGCTGGTCTGCCCAGATCGTTGACGAACTCGCCCCGCCCGATGGAGACATCCACGTCGCGAAACACCGCATGAGCGGCTTCTGGGATACACCGCTCGATTCCATCCTTCGCAACCTGCGGCTGGAGACATTGCTGTTCGCCGGCGTCAATCTGGATCAGTGTGTTTTGCACACGCTCGCCGACGCCAACTTCCTGGGCTACGATACGATCTTGCTGGAAGACTGTGCCGCCACCACGAACCCCGATTTTTGCCGTGAGGCCACCTTGCTGAACATACGCCAGATCTTCGGCTTCACCGTCATGTCCGCGGCGCTGCTCGATCGTCTGCCGGCATGATGGCGACGCCATCGATCGCCAAGCGGGCGGCGGACCTTCGTGCCTTTCGCATTTCTCCCAAGGACAGCAACTACTTCGCCTGCATGCTTGACCCGGTGTCGGACGGCGTATCGTTCACGATGGTGGTGGAAATCTTCGAGCCAGGCGGCAAGACCCCGCCCAACAGCCACACCGTCGCCGAGGAGGCCTTCTTCGTCATCGCCGGCACAGGCAGGGCGATCGTTGGCAGCGACAGCCGGGACATCGGCCCTGGCGACGTGCTGGTGTTGCGACCGGGGACCGAACACGTCGTGGTGAACACCGGCACAACGAAACTCTACTGTCTAACGATGATGACCCCGAACGAGGGCTTCGCCGAACTGATCCATGCCGGTATCCCGGTGGAGCTGACCGCGGAAGACCGGGCGGTGATCACCGGTGTTCGGTGAAAAGACGGCGCAGCCATGGCCCAGTTCGTGATGCCGCGGCAGGGCTGAAGCGTGGCGCTGTCGGCTGACCGGACGCCAGGAACTCAGTCGCGGGCAATGGCTATACACACGCTTGCTGGGTCTCATCAGGTTTCGCTGCTGCCTGGTCTCTGATGATGCCGCGGCATCCACTCCCGCACCAGCGCGCCTGGCCGACAGAACACAAGGTCGGTCAGGCCCTGACCGAGCGGTCCGATCACCACGTCGGCGTTGCGGAACAGGTTGATGCGTTGGGGCGTCGGCAGGCGGCCGGGCTCGACGATGGTCACACCGCGTTGCCGCAGCAGGTCGAGCACCGCGTCTTGATTAGAAATCGACCCATAATAGGGGTCGGGATCATTGATGTAGAGGATCCTCTCATCAGACGAAGCGGATGGCACGGCTTGAGGGATACGTTTGGCTGTGTCCAAGGTGCTCAGACATATGGCGGCGAAACTCGTCGTGCCGTGCAGGAAGTCCGAATACTCGACGCGTGGCAGACGATAGAGCTTTCCCGCTTCAGGAGTCAGCCTGGGGGTCTGGGCCCAGCCCAGCAAGCCCAGGAAATCCTCCTGCCAGAGTTCCAGATGCGGCAGTATCAGAGGCATTGGGTCAGCCGGTGCTGATAGCCGCGATGCGCGTTGTATAACCGAACATCAGATCTTCGTTGTCAGGAACGAGGATGGGTTCGGGGTGGTCTGGAAGATGCCGCGCGGCCTGTGCCAGTTCGAAGTGTTGTCGGTCAATCCAAGCGTCGGGCAGTCACTGATCTTGCTTTAGGACCTCGCCGGCCAGATAGAGGCTGCCGCAGATCAACACGCGGGCGGGACTTTCCGTGTGTCGGATGGCGCTCAAGGCGTCTGCGACCCGAGGGCCGGGTCGGGCTACTCCACCGGATGCGGCGATGATTGCCGCCACCGGCAAGGCCGCGTGCTGATCCGGTTCGGAAACGGCCCAAACGGACGCTGCGAACGGCAGCAAGGGACGCAGAAAATCGGCAGAATCCTTTGCCTGTTTCATGCCGACGACCAGATGCACCGGCCGGTCGTCCCATCCACGGAGGTGTTCGGCCAGCACCACGCCAGCGCCCGGATTATGGCCGCCGTCAAGCCAAAGCTCCCAGGCCGGCGGCAGCAATTGAGCGAGCCGTCCACGCAGGCGTTGCAGCCGGGCAGGCCATTCGGCGCGGGCCACGCCGCTGGGGTGGTGAGGCAGGGTAGCGGCGCGCAGGGCGGTGATGGCGATGCCGGCATTGTCCTGCTGGAACAGGCCGGGTAACGCGGGCACGGGCGCTTCAATGCTTCCCGCCGCGTCGGCGTAGCGGAAGCCGGTTTGGCTGGTGACCAAGGTCCAGTCTCGGTCGCGCAGACGAACCGGGGCGCCCAGAGCGGCGGCGTGATCGAGAAGAACGCGGCGGACGTCTTCGGGCTGCGCGCCGATCGCGACCGGCCTGCCCGGCTTCATGATCCCGGCTTTTTCCCTGGCGATGATCTCGACCGACTGGCCAAGCAACTCGCGATGATCAAGCGAGATCGAGGTAATGGCGCAGGCGGCGGGCGCATCGATGACATTGGTCGCATCACCGCGGCCGCCGAGGCCGACTTCGAGGACGCACAGGTCGGCCGGTGCTTGCGCGAACAAATCGAACGCGGTCGCGGTGATGACCTCAAACACCGTGATCGGAGCATTGTCGTTGATGGCTTCGATGCGTTCGATCGCGTGGAGCAGCTGGTCATCGGGCACCAGGCTGCCGGCCAGCCGGATGCGCTCGTTGAAACGAACGAGATGCGGCGATGTATAGACATGCACCGAGAGCCCGGCGGCCTCGGCCATGGCGCGGATAAAGGCGCAGGTGCTGCCTTTGCCGTTCGTTCCGGCTACGTGAATCACCGGTGGCAGACGTCGCTCCGGGTGGCCGAGGCGCCCGAGGAGAACGCGGAGCCGATCGAGGCTGAGGTCGATCAGCCTGGTATGCAGGCGCTCGAGGCGGGCGGCAATCTGCTCGATCTGGTCGCTCACGCCGCCGCCTGGTGGTCCTTCCGGCTCAACAGGCCGATGATCCGGACAAGGGTTGCCGTCATTTCGGTGCGTTTCACCACCATGTCGATGATGCCGTGATCCAGCAGGTATTCGGCGCGCTGGAAGCCGTCGGGCAGCTTCTCGCGGACGGTCTGCTCGATGACGCGGGCGCCGGCAAAACCGATCAACGCCCCGGGTTCGGCGATCTGGATGTCGCCCAGCATGGCGAAGGACGCGGTAACGCCACCGGTCGTGGGGTCGGTCAGCACGATGATGAGGGGCAGGCCGGCATCCTTGACCAGCCGCGTCGCGATGACGGTCCGGGGCATCTGCATCAGGCTGATCGCCCCTTCTTGCATGCGGGCGCCACCGGAGGCGGTGAAGACGATCAGCGGCGAGTGCTGAAGCACCGCCAGACGGGCCGCGGCGACAATCGCGTCACCCACCGCGGCCCCCATGGAGCCGCCGATGAAGTCGAATTCCATGACCGCGACAACGGCCTTCAGGCCGCCCAGGGTACCATGCGCGACGATGATCGCGTCTTCGGTGCGGGTCTTTTCACGGGCCTCCTTCAGGCGGTCGGCATAGCGCTTGGTATCGCGAAAGCGCAGTGGGTCGGCTACGGGTTTCGGGAGCTCGATGCGCGTGTAGGTGTTCTCGTCAAACGTCCAATCCAGCCGTTCGGTGCTTGATGCCCGCATGTGGTGGCCGCAATGCGGGCACACCTTGCGGTTGGCCGCAAGGTCACGGTGGAAGATCATTTGCTGGCAAGCCGGGCACTGGTGCCACAGATTGTCGGGCACGGACGACCGGGCGAACAGGGTACGGATCTTGGGTCGGACGTATTCGGTGAGCCAGCTCATGCCAGTCTGGATAGCGGGCCGCGCTGCCGCGGGCAAGCTTGCGTCACAGTGGGTTCACATGCATGCGTCAGGCGAATTTTTGTATGGTGCCACAAGACTCGTTCATGGAGGGATCATGGCTCGGCAGCAGCGCGATATCGGACTGCGTAACGCGGACGGGTCGGGGCGTGGGGAAAAGCGTCACGTCGAAGCCAACGTGTCAAAGGTGTTTCCGGACCGCGTGGCCCATGATGGGGCGGAGCACCAGCATATCTGGATCGATGACCTTCAGGCGCTGGACGGCGGTGCGGGCTACGCAGGCAACGTATTTGTCGCGATTCGCGTGACGGACGGCGGGATTGGGTCGGATATCCCCTTCGTCGTCGGCACGCAGGTCGAGATGCAGGGCATGTTCATTCCGGCGGACCAAGCGGATCCGGGACCCGATAACCAGGGGCTGCCGGTGCTTCATTTCACCCACCGCCCGGTTGGATTCGTCGAGTACGAAGGTAAGGAATACGAGTAGCCGGCCCGACGCAAAATCAGCCGCGAACCGCGGCGGCCAACGCGCGCACCTGGTCGAGCACCTTTTCGACCACCTCTGCCAGCGCGTTCCCGGCAGGGTCCAAATTCGCCGACAGCGTGTCGATCAGCGCCGAGGCAACAACCGCCGCGTCGGCGATCCGCGACGCCGCCCCGGCCTGCTCTGGCGAGCGGACGCCGAAGCCGATCGCGATCGGCAGGTCGGTCACCCGACGCAGGCGCGGGATCGCTGCCGCCAGATGTTCCTCGGTCGCGCTGTTGGTGCCGGTGATACCGGTGATGCTGACGTAGTAAACGAAGCCGGAACTGCCATTCAGCACATGCGGCAGGCGTTCGTCATCCGTCGTGGGCGCGATCAGGCGAATGAAGTCGAGACCATTGGCGCTGCTGTGGGGCAGCAGCAGATCCGCTTCCTCGGTCGGCAGGTCCACGATGATCAGACCATCCACGCCCGCGGCGGCGGCATCAACACAGAAACGCCGCGGCCCGTAGGAGAGGATAGGGTTGAGGTAACCCATCAGCACCACCGGCGTGTCGTCATCGGTCATCCGAAAGTCGCTCACCATCGTCAGCACGCCGGCGACCTTTACGCCGGCAGCCAGCGCCCGCTTGCCCGCGGCCTGAATGATCGGGCCATCGGCCATCGGGTCGGTGAATGGCATGCCGATCTCGATAAGGTCGGCGCCCGCCGCCGGCATGCCATGCAGCAGCGCAACGGAGGTTGCTCGATCTGGATCCCAAGCTTCCAGGAAGGGGATCAGCGCGCCTCTACCTTGGCGCTTGAGTTCGGCGAAGCGGGTGGCGATGCGGCTCACCGCCGCTACGCGGCCAGCGTCGGAGGCACGTAAGCGAACGCCCGGTGCGCCCATGATGACGAAGACACGATCACAATTTGACGCCCAGGTGCTCGGCCACGGCGAAAATATCCTTATCGCCGCGGCCGCAGAGGTTCATCAGGATGATCTCGTCGGATCCCATGCCGGGCGCCATCTTGGTCACCTGGGCCAGTGCGTGGGCAGGTTCCAGCGCCGGGATGATACCCTCGGTTCGGGTGCAGAGCTGAAACGCGGCCAGCGCCTCCTGGTCGGTGGCGGAGACGTATTCGACCCGTCCGATATCATGCAGCCATGAATGTTCAGGGCCGATCCCAGGGTAATCCAGTCCGGCGCTGATGCTGTGTGCCTCGATGATCTGGCCGTCGTCGTCCTGCAGCAGGTAGGTCCGGTTGCCGTGCAGCACACCCGGGCGACCGCCGGTCAAGCTGGCGGCGTGCTGGCCGGTCTCGACCCCGCGGCCGCCGGCTTCAACGCCCACCAGACGCACCGTCGCGTCGTCAAGGAACGGGTGGAACAGGCCCATCGCGTTGGAGCCGCCGCCGATGCAGGCCACCGCGACATCCGGCAGGCGGCCCTCGGCTTCTTGGAGCTGGGCCTTGGCTTCCTCGCCGATGACCGACTGAAAGTCTCGCACCATCATCGGATACGGATGCGGGCCGGCGACCGTGCCGATGAGGTAGTAGGTGTCCGCGACATTGGCGACCCAGTCGCGCATCGCCTCATTCATCGCGTCCTTCAACGTGCCCGCGCCGGACGTCACCGGCTTCACCTCGGCACCGAGCAGCTTCATGCGAAAGACGTTGGGGGATTGGCGCTCGACGTCGGTGGCGCCCATGTAAACGGTGCACGGCAGACCGAACAGCGCGCACATGGTCGCGGTGGCGACGCCGTGTTGCCCAGCGCCGGTCTCGGCGATGATGCGGGTCTTGCCCATGCGCCTGGCCAGCAAGATCTGGCCCATGCAGTTGTTGGCCTTGTGGCTGCCGGTGTGATTGAGCTCATCGCGCTTGAAGTAGACCTTCGCCCCGCCGAGGTGCCTGGTCAGCCGTTCCGCGAACCATAATGGACTCGGGCGGCCGACATAGTGCTTCAGGTGGTGCCTCAGGTCAGCATCGAACCCGGGATCAGCCTTGGCTGTGGCGTAAGCCTGCTCGACCTCAAGAACCAACGGCATCAGGGTTTCGGCAACGAAGCGGCCGCCGAAGTCGCCGAACCGGCCCCTGGTATTGGGACCCATGCGCAGGCTGTTGGCTCCGGCTGCAACGTTCAAAGCGGGCTCTCCTCGCGGATTGGCCTTCTAGAGCATGGTGCCGTGCGGTCAAGGCGGCGCGTCAGCCGCGGTCCGGTTCGCCGGGTGGCGAAGCTGGGTCCTCACTCTTCACGGTTTCTGTCGGGTTGACGGGCGCGGGCGCGTTGGCCGGCGGGTCGCGGTTTTCATCACCTTGCGGGCCAAGAAAGGGTTTGGGCAGACTGCCGGTCGGCAGAGCCGCTTCGCCGCCCGGCGGATCGGGTGGTGGTGGCAGTGTCGGTTCGGGATCGACGCGAACGGGGTCTTCGGCAGGTTTAGAGGTCATGCGTCGGAAACGACCAACAACCGAGGACGGTTCCGTCGAAGATAACGCGCCGCTGGCCTCTGGAGTCGGCGGTCAATGGAACCAATGTGGTATTGCAGCGCAACGTGGCTTACGCTGAGACTGATGTGTGGGTGATTGGTTTGTGGACCGCCCGCGGTTGATCGTCCGTGGCTCACCCGTTGTTCATCACGAGCGTGCGAAAGTCCTGGAGGACGTGAAGATGACACCGACCCAGTGGCAGCCGGACCGCCCTGCTACCTCCCGCTCCTGGCCGCATCCGCCGATGGCGATCGCGATTGGCCGCCGTCTGCTGGGTCGCTATCCCGCTTGCGGGAAGTCGCATTTGTTCAATGGCTTCCTCCGCGTTGTGACGGTATATACCAACTGCACCGCCCCGCTGGGCCCGGCCCGAGCAGATGACGCGCCGCCGTACTTCACCATTCTGATCCACGCCGTGGTGCCGCTGTTGTGCATTGTCGACCGCATGGGCGAACCGCCCATCTGGGTCATGTCCGCGATATCCGTTCCGCTGACCTTCTTCATGGCGATCGGTCTGTTGCGTCCGACCAAAGGCGGCGCAGTGGGGTTGATGCTGAACCTGGACATGCTGAAAAACGACTTCGGCGAGACATGACCGGCGCAGCCATCCCCTCGGCTCGCCTCGATCGGGTCATCCTGGACGGAGAATCGCCCAACAACCTGTCGCCGTTTATCGAAGCGGATCGCGAGCAGGCAGTTGCTGACCTGGCGGCGGCCAACCATTTCGCGCCGCTTATCGGCACAAAGGCGCCTGGACCCTACGCGCTGCACCTGTCGATCCAGGAAGGCCGCCTGATCTTCGATATCCGCGATGTGGCCGGCGACCCGCTGACCGCCATCGGGCTCGCGCTGGGGCCGTTCCGGCGGCTGGTCAAGGACTACCAGATGCTGGTGGACAGCCACATCAAGGCGGTGGAGGAAGGCCGCGAGCAGCGGATTCAGGCCATCGACATGGGGCGTCGCGGCCTGCACAACGAAGGCGCGGAGCTGATGACCCAGCGCCTGGCCGAAAAGATCGACATCGACTTCGACACCGCCCGCCGGCTGTTCACCCTGGTTTGCGTGATGCACCAGCGGGTGTCCTCACGATAGGGATAGGCCGATGAAAGTAGACGGCACCGCCTATCGCAGCGTGTGGCTCGACGCTGAGGACGGCTGGTCAGTGCATATTCTGGATCAGACCAAGTTGCCGTGGTCGCTGGAGGTTGTCCGCCTGACCAGCCGTGACCAGGCTGCCCACGCGATCAGGTCCATGCAGATCCGCGGCGCCCCGCTGATCGGCGCGGTCGCGGCCTATGGGCTTTGTCTGGCCTTACGCGCGGATGCCTCGACTGATGCGATGGAGCGAGACGCCGAACTGATCAATGCGACCCGACCGACGGCGGTTAATCTTCGCTGGGCGCTGGACCGAATGTTGACCAGGCTGCGAAATACCCCGGTCGGCGAGCGGGTCGCCGTTGCCTATGCTGAGGCGAGACTGATCGCTGATGAGGATGTCGAACAGAACGCCCTGATCGGACAAAACGGATTGCCGTTGATCGAGGCGGCGGCGCGGTTCGGCCGGCCGGTGAACGTGCTGACGCATTGCAACGCCGGATGGCTGGCGACCGTCGACTGGGGCACCGCGCTGTCGCCGATCTATACCGCGTTCAACGCCGGCATCGACCTGCATGTCTGGGTCGACGAGACCCGTCCTCGCAACCAGGGGGCCGCACTGACGGCGTGGGAGTTGGGTAAGCATGGTGTCCCGCACACAGTCGTGGCGGACAATGCGGGCGGTCACTTCATGCAGCGCGGCATGGTCGATCTGGTGATCGTCGGCGCCGACCGCGTGTCTCGCAACGGAGATGTCGCCAATAAAATCGGCACTTACCTGAAGGCCCTGGCGGCACACGACAACAGCGTGCCGTTTTGGGTGGCGATGCCGTCTACGACCATCGACTGGACGCTGTCCGACGGTGTGGCGAACATCCCGATCGAGGAACGCTCCGCCACCGAGGTCACCGACATGACGGGCAGATTGGCCGACGGTTCGATCGCGACCATCCGAATCGTCGCTGCTGACAGCGCCGCCGCCAACCCCGCGTTTGACGTGACACCTGCCAGGCTGGTGACCGGATTGATCACCGAGCGCGGCCGGTGTGCGGCGACTTTCGCCGGATTGCTGGAGCTTTTTCCGGAGCGTCGATAGGCCGAAGTATGGATCCGTCATAACGCGCCTTCACACTGACCGTAAACCGTGGGCGCGCCAGCTTATTGGTTTCGCGGGCAACATCAGCCAGACGGTGCCGGTCAGGCTGATGTTGCTGTAGAAAATCACACCATCGGGCGAGGCAAGAGCGACGGAAAGACGCCCATGCAAGGCTGTTGCCCTGCGGCAAATGTGGCCTTTTCCCCAGCTTCCGATGCCGCGGGCGGAGAGGGTTCAGGCATTTTTTGGGGCCCGGGTTCTCCGCCCTCGGCATTCCGGCCATCCGTTGCCACCATGATCCCGGCAGATGGTGCCGCCGGTTCGCCAGGGTGACCGTCTCAGCCGGCTTACGGGCTGTGTTTATCGGCGCTGTTCGTGATGGCATGCCCGCTGGCTGAAAGATCCTGACCGGCGCCGGCCGTGGTGTGGCAGGCGCCCAGCATCGGTGCGAGACCGATCAAAGCCAGGAGTGCTAAAGCAACCGAGACGTTCTTACGCATGGTGATGTTCCTCTATTTCGTCAGGCGTCCACGGCCAGATGCAGACCGGGGATCCGGTCCAACCGCCGCCCTGGATTCCCCCATCAGTTACAGCGCCGCCCCGGGATCGGCAACAAGATTGCCACAGGCAGTGGCGATCTTGAGTCGGAAGCTGGCATCGACCGAACCAAGCCCGCGGCGCGGTCGCCGGACTATAGCCGCGACCTGCTGGAATAAGTCTAGAATTCATTAAGGTAGCTTTAAAAAGGGCGGGTGAGGCTAGACGACCTTCCATCGGCGACAGCGGCCGCCAGACCCCGTCGCCTGTGACAAAACCGCCCTACCGGAACGGGCGACGAGATGATGATTCACACGCTTTGAACGTTCCGCTCAGCGTGATCATGCTCTAAAGGAGCGGATATCGTTATTTTGCCTTAAAATCGGCCCTGGTCCGCGCTGGTATCAATGGCGCACCGAAACAGCGACGGGGCCGTCCAGAAGACGCTCCCCATCGATCCTGGCCCCGTGGCGTGCCCGAGCAAGAAGCGTCTCGACGCCCGGTCGACCGCTTATCCGAACACAATTGGTGTTGACGTCCTGTCTCGCCCCCACTAACTATCAACATCGTAGCTTCGGAATGAGTGCTTGTAAAATGCAACGCAAGAGTTTCAGCGGCATGCAGTGTCCGATTGCCCGCGGGCTGGAGCATGTCGGCGAGTGGTGGAGCATCCTGATCCTTCGCGACGCATTCCGCGGCCTGACCCGCTTTGACGAATTCAGTGAGAGCCTCGGCATCGCTCCGAACATGCTGACCCGCCGGCTGAATGCCTTGGTGGAGGCCGGGATGTTGGCGCGTCAGCGCTACAACGAGCGGCCGCCACGCGATGAATATGTCCTCACCGAGCGCGGCCGGGACTTCCGGCCGGTTTTGTTGGCCATGCTTTCGTTTGGCAACGCGCATTTTCCGCCTGACGATCGCGTCGTGCAGATCGTCAATACCGAGAATGGTCAGCGGGTTGACCCGCTTCTGGTCGATCCTTCCACCGGTCGGCGGATCGACGGACCAGGCTACCAAGTGATCACCACGATGCGGCCCGACGTGGTCACCACGATGCGGCCCGACGCCACGACCTGATGCGCGCGCACAACAGCCTGATCGGATCCCGAGCCTCCACTCAGGCGCCGATCCAGTTGACGCCGCGGACGGCGGGGCAGGGCTGAAGGTGCTGCGACCGGACGTTGCCGATACGCTTTCAGCACCGATCGGTCGGATCGAAGTTGCGCCTGTCGTCGCTGCCGCGGAAGACGACCTGATGCTCCGCGCGGCCTGCTTCGGTGTGCTTACCGTCCTGGAGCGGTGGACACGAAGGCCCCAGCTGTTCGCCTGCGCCGTGCAGGTGGGTCAGTCGCCACCGGCCCTTACATGGCTGGGGCGTCGAGCCTGAAGGCAGGGCAATCGGGTGAACCAGCGATCCGTCCATCCGGCAGCGTGCCTGACCGACGGGATGTCGTCTCACTGGCAACGTAAGCATGTGTCCCGAACATGCACCACAGAGCCACAGAGAGCACCGAGAGCATCAAAAATAGCGCAGGTCCGCCTCCACTGGATCTCGGTGAACTCTGTGGCTCTGTGGTAGATCCTTCTTGGTCTTCCTACCAGTAGCGCCATTCCAGACGGTCCTCACCGCGGAGCACACTCAGGTTCAATGCCGCGTATCATTCACCCGATTGCCCCGAGCCTGAAGGCCGACCCGGTTGCGCGGGACCAAGTGTTCGTTCAAATCAGCGGATTAAACCGCAGCAAAGTCGGGAGCACCTATGTCCGCCATCAGGCCACGCACCCTGTTCGACAAGATTTGGGACAGCCATGTCGTCGAGAGACTGCCGGATGGCACCTGCATCCTGTACATCGACCGGCATCTTCTTCACGAGGTCACCAGCCCGCAGGCGTTTGAGGGTCTTCGCCTAGCCGGCCGCAAGTTGCGCCGGCCGGACATGACCATCGCCGTGGCCGACCACAATATTCCGACCGTGGGCTCACGCACTCCGTCCGACATCAGGGAAGCAGACAGCCGCATTCAGGTCGAGACGCTGGAGAAGAATGTCGTCGAGTTCGGGGTTCCGTATATTCCGATCCTGAATGTGCGGCAGGGCATCGTGCACATCATCGGGCCGGAACTGGGCCTGTCGTTGCCCGGCTCGACCATCGTCTGCGGCGACAGCCACACCTCGACCCACGGCGCGCTGGGCGCGCTGGCCTTCGGTATCGGCACATCCGAGGTCGAGCATGTGATGGCCACCCAGACGTTGCTGCAGAATCCCGCGAAGAACATGCAGATCGACGTCTCCGGCACCCTGGGTTTCGGCTGTTCGGCCAAGGACATCGTGCTGGCGATCATCGGCAAGATCACCACCGCCGGCGGCAATGGGCACGTGATTGAGTACACCGGCGAAACCATCCGAGCGCTGGACATGGCGGGGCGCTGCACGGTCAGCAATATGTCGATCGAGGCAGGTGCCCGGGCCGGCCTGATCGCGCCGGACCAAACCACGTTCGACTACCTCAAGGGCCGTGAATTTGCCCCGAAAGACGAGGCTTTCGAGCAGGCAGTCGCGTACTGGAAGAGCCTACCCAGCGATCCGGGCGCGCATTACGACACCATCGTCAAGCTGACCACGAGCGAAATCGCGCCGATGATTACCTGGGGCACGACACCTGGTGCGGTGGTGCCGGTCACCGGCATCGTCCCGGACCCGTCAGACGAGCCGGACGAGGGCAAGCGGGCGCAGTTGCTGCGCATGCTGGAGTATATGGCACTGACACCGGGGCAGCGCATGCAGGACCTGCCGATCGATGTCGTCTTCATCGGCTCCTGCACCAACGGGCGGATCGAGGACATTCGCGCTGCCGCGGCGGTCGCCAAAGGTCGCAAGGTCGCCGCTGGCGTGCAGGCGCTGGTGGTTCCGGGTTCGGGTCTGGTGAAGCGGCAGGCCGAGGCGGAAGGTTTGGACCGTGTGCTACAGGAAGCGGGTTTTGAATGGCGGGAGCCATGCTGTTCCATGTGCCTGGGCATGAACCCGGACAAGCTGACGCCGGGCCAGCGCTGCGCCAGCACGTCGAACCGTAATTTTGAAGGGCGTCAAGGCCCTGGCGGCCGCACCCACCTGCTGTCCCCGGCGATGGCGGCCGCGGCGGCGGTAACCGGGCGGCTGACCGACGTGCGGCAATTGAGCTAAAGCAACAGGACGGAATACAGCTATGGACGCCTTTACCACACTCACCGCTGTCGCTGCGCCGATGCCGATGCAGAACATCGACACCGACAAGATCATCCCGGCGCGCTTTCTGAAGACCATCAAGCGCTCCGGTCTTGGGGTGCATCTGTTCGATCCGCTGCGCTTCGACAAGGATGGCAACGAGAAGCCCGATTTCGTGCTGAACCAGGAGCCGTTTCGGCAAGCTCAGATCATCATCGCGCATGAGAACTTCGGCTGCGGCTCATCCCGCGAGCACGCGCCCTGGGCGCTGCTGGATTTCGGCATCCGCTGCATCATCGCGCCGGATTTCGCGGACATCTTCTACAACAACAGCTTCAAGAACGGCATCCTGCCGATCCGTCTGCCGCGCGCCGTCTGTGACCAGTTGATCGACGATACCAGGTTAGGCGGCAATGCCCGCATCACCATCGATCTGGCGCGTCAGGTCGTGGTCAGGCCGAACGGCGAGGAAATCGGCTTTGAAATCGATCCTTTCCGCAAACACTCACTGCTGAACGGCCTGGATGATATCGGGCAGACAATGCAGCGCGGGACGGCGATCGACGCCTTCGAGGCCAGCCGCCGCCAGAGCCAACCCTGGCTGCCGTCAACCGCCGCCTGAAGGAAAATTCCCGATGCCCGCCAACAAGAAGCTTCTGATCCTGCCCGGTGACGGCATCGGACCTGAGGTCATGCGCGAGGTTCGTCGCGTGATCGACTGGATGGATCGCCGCCGCCTGGTGACCTTTGACGTTTCCGACGACCATGTCGGGGGTTCGGCGATCGATACCTATGGTGTGCCAGTCACCGATCAGACCATGCAGAAGGCCAAAGATGCCGATGCGATCCTGTTTGGCTCGGTGGGCGGTCCGCGATGGGACAAACTAGGCTTCCAGCTTCGTCCCGAGATCGCCATCCTGCGCCTGCGCAAGGAACTCGACCTGTTCGCCAATCTGCGTCCCGCGATCGTGCTGGACCCGCTGGTCAATGCCTCCACCCTGAAGGCCAATGTCGTTCAAGGGCTGGACATCATGATCGTCCGCGAAAGCACCGGCGGCATCTACTTCGGTGAGCCGCGCGGGGTCGAGACCCTGCCGGACGGTCAGCAGCGCGGCTTCGACACCGAGACCTACACGACGGATGAAATCGAACGCGTCTCCCGCGTCGCCTTCGAGCTTGCCCGCAAGCGGCAGAACCGCGTGTGCAGCGTCGAGAAGGCTAACGTGATGCAGTCCGGCCTGTTCTGGCGCCAGACGGTGACCGCGTTGCGCGAGCGAGAGTTCCCTGACATCGAGCTGAGCCACATGTATGCCGACAATTGCGCCATGCAGCTGGTCCGCAGCCCGCGACAATTCGACGTGATCGTCACCTCCAACCTGTTCGGAGACCTTTTGTCGGACCTCGCTTCGATGTTGACCGGCAGCCTGGGCATGCTTCCGTCCGCGACGCTAGGCGCCATGCAAGCCTCCGGCAAGCGCCACGCGCTGTATGAGCCGATCCATGGCAGCGCCCCCGATATCGCGGGCAAGGGCATCGCCAATCCCCTGGGCCAGCTGCTGAGCTTCGCGATGCTGTTGCGCTACTCCTTTGGCATGGAAGAAGATGCCGCGCTGATCGAGCAAGCCAGCGTCAACGTTCTGAAGAACGGCTTGCGCACCGCCGACATCATGGCCAGCGGATGCGCCAGGGTCGGTACCGGAGTGATGGGCGAATCCATCCTGAGAGAACTGGACAAACTGGCTGCTTAGGGCGTGATCGCTTCAGGTTGAAGCGATCGCGCCCTGGATGGTCGGGCAACCGTTCGGCAGGCCGCGGCGGTCAATGCCGGTTCGCCCGACCGACACGATCCTCATGCTTGATGGCTGCATAAAATGGCCCGGACGGCCGTGGCACGCAGAGCCTGCCGAGGCTGACGACCCAAGGGGTTGATACGACACGGGGCTTCGGCTACACCCCGGCGCCTTGACTGCGCCCGTAGCTCAATTGGATAGAGCACCAGACTACGAATCTGGGGGTTGGAGGTTCGAGTCCTTCCGGGCGCGCCAGCCGGACTGGTGCCAAAGGCAGATCTTTTGTGCCGACGTCGTGCGTAAGTCGATCAGATGAGCCTCGTCGGGCGGCTATCTTGCGTGACGACAGCGCGGCCGATCGTTAGGCGCCGCGCCGGCAGAGCCGCCGACCGACTGGACTGATCATCGTCATCGTTTCTCAGCATCTCGCCGCGAACACCCCACCGGCCATCGGGCTTGACCGGTGCGACCCGGCCACTGGCGGCACGCCGGTTCCAATCGCGCCGCGGCAGATGTAGTCCGGCTGACCGAGCGCCGCGTCAAGATCCCGTGACTATATCAGGCGAACCCCACGATTCCCGCGGTCGGGCCGGAGGGCGGTCAACAAATTCTTCGAACTGACTTTTTTCTAACAAGGACCGATTTTTTCTGGTCTGCCATGGACGGTTCGTAAGGTTGGCCGAAAGCGAAGCGGCCGCTTCACGCCGGTTGTTTTGCGAGCAGGAGAAATAGGTCATGACGGGAATAACATGTCGAGGGATGCTGAAGGCGAGCTTGCTTGCCACGACGATGCTGGTCACAGCGCCGCTGGCGCACGCCGCGGTCGACACCCTGGTTGACGGCAACAATGGGACGCTTCCGCTGCCATCGGGTCAGTACGTCACCCCGACGGCACCACTGGCCAACGCGGTTCAGCAGGACCTTAATCCCGGCCTGCCCGCCTACCCGAAATTCGTTGCCGATGAGGCGGTGCGGTCGCAGCTCAGCCCGGACGGCACGACCCTGGCGATCATCTGCGCCGGCTACAACTCGCTGTATGATACGACCGGCAAGGTCGATAAGGCGAACTCGACGCAGTATATTTTTCTCTACGACGTCTCCGGCGGCAACAAGACGGCGCCCCAGCTGGCGCAGGTGATCAAGCAGACCAACGCCCATGTCGGCCTCGTCTGGTCGCCGGATGGCGGCACGCTGTATGCCACCGGCGGCAACGATGACGCGGTCTATGCCTATGCCAAGACCGGCGGTGTCTGGTCGCAGTCGGCGAAGATCGCCCTGGGCCATACCCCCGGCAACATCCCCGGCAACAATGCTGCTGGCATCGGTATCGGTCTGAGCGTCGAGCCCAACGCCAGCGGCCTCGGGTTGTCCGCCGACGGCAAGACGCTGGTCGTCGCCAACAACTACAACGACTCGATCAGTGTGATCGACACGGCGACCAAGACGGTGCGCTATGAGCAGGATCTGCGCCCCTACGCCGCCACCAATGAAGGCACCAGCGGCGTAGCCGGCGGCGAGTTTCCGCTCGCGGTCGTCATCAAGGGCACCACCGCCTATGTCGGCTCGTTCCGCGATCGTGAAGTCGTGGCCGTTGATATCTCCTCGCCGACCGCCGGCCACTTGATCAGCCGCATCAAGCTTGATGGCAACGCCAACGGGATGACGCTGAACGCGGCGCAGTCGATGCTGTATGTCGCGCAGGAAAATTCCGACGAGGTCGCGGTGATCGATACGGCGGCCAACAAGGTGGTCACCGAGATCGATGCGCGCGCCCCCGCCGGGATGCTGACCGGTCCGCACTACACCGGTGCGTCGACCTTCGCGGTGACGATCTCCCCGGATGGGCAGACGCTGTATGCGGTGAACAGCGGCTCGAACTGCATCGCGGTGATCCCGTTGACCGGTCCCGGCGCGAACACGGTCACCGGCCTGATCCCGACCGCCTATGCACCGAAGGACCTTACTTTCAGCGCCGATGGCTCGTGGATGTACATCATTAACGGCAAGAGCGACACCGGCCCGAACCCTGGCCATCTGATGGGCAACACCGCGCTGATCACGCACCTGACCTACCCCGGCGGCAACGCGGCGGCGGCGGCGGCGGCAACCGCGACGAACCAGTACCAGTTCCAGCTGGAACATTCGACGCTGGTCAGCGCCCAGGTTCCCAGCAGTTCTGATCTGTCGAACCTGACAGCGACGGTAGCGAAGAACAACCTCTACAGCGTGCCGGCCAACCCGAACGACACGGCCGTGATGAACTTCCTGCATCAGAAGATCCAGCACGTGATCTACATCGTGAAGGAAAACCGCACGTTCGATCAAATCCTTGGCGACCTCACCAATGGCGCGGACGCCGACCCGTCGCTGGCGCAGTTTGGCCAGCGCATCACGCCGAACTTCCATCGTCTCGCGACCAGGTTCGTCACGTTGGACAATTTCATGGATCCCAGCGATGGCAGCATGGACGGCTGGTCGTGGTCGATGCGCGGCGGCATCACGACCTCGGAGGAGTTGACGCAGCAGATCAACTACGCCGCGGTTGACCGTGGTCTGTCCTACACCGGTGAGGGCTCCAACCGTAATGTGCCGGTCGGTTTGTCCAGCACCGCCGCGCGCGATGCGGCCACCAAGGGGGCATTCACGTCGGGTTCGGCGAACCTGCCCGGCGGCGCGGCCAACCTGCTTCCCGGCACCGCCGATATCGGGGCCACCGACGCGCCGTTCGGCACCCAGGAAGGCTATATCTTCGACTCCGCGCTGCAGGCTGGCCTGACGGTCCGGAACTACGGCTGGATGGTCAACAACATCGGCCCCACGACCGACAGCACCGGCAATCCGATCGTGGATCCGGGTGAAGCCGGCGTCGTACAGGCCGCCGAGGTCAATTCGACCCTGGCACCCTTGACCGACGTTTATTTCCGCGGCTTCGACCAGACGTACTCCGATCAGTGGGACGTCAATGAGTGGAACCGCGAGTTCATGGGGTATATCGCCAACAAAAACCTCCCGGCCCTTGAAACAGTCCGCCTGAGCCATGATCACACCGGCAGCTTCAGCACAGCGCTCGCGGGCGTTAATACCCCCGACACGCAGGAGGCTGACAACGACCTGGCGGTTGGGCGTCTCGTCGCCGCGGTGGCCCATAGCCCTTATGCCAACAGCACCCTGATCATCGTGACCGAAGATGATTCCCAGGACGGGCCCGACCATGTCGACTCTCACCGCTCCACGACCTACATGATCGGCGCCTATGTCAAAAAACATGCGGTGATCAACACGCGCTACAATCAGGTGAGTGTGCTGAGCACGATCGAAGATATCCTCGGCGCGCCCCACATCAACCTCAACACCGCCTACCAGCCGCCGATGTCTGACGTCTTCGACGTCACGGCGTCGGGTGCCTGGACATATAACGCCGTCGCCTCGACGATCCTGAAGACGACATCGCTCGCGCTGGCCGATACCGGCATCAAGTACGCGGCAGGCCCGGACGTGCTGCCACGGCACAACGCGGCCTACTGGGCAAAGGCGACGCGCGGGTTCGACTTTTCAGCGGAAGATCGTGCTCCGACCGACCTAATGAACGAGGTTTTGTGGGACGGCACGATGGGTGGCAAGCCGTTTCCGACGCACCGTTCGGGCCTGCGCATGGGCACGCGAAGCGTGACCGAAAGGTAAGCCCCCCACGATGTGGCGGCTACTGCGTGGCTGAGCGACACTTCCGCCCGGGCGGAGCGGGCGCGATCGCGTCCCGCTCCGTGACGGCATAGCCGTTCAGGCAATCCGAGCAGCAAATTCGGTCTCGCGAGTCCGCCGCGCGACATCGCGTCGAACGCGAACATTCGAGACGACTTCGGCAGAGTATTTGGATGAGCAACTTTATTCCCAACCCACGTCGTCTCCTGGGTTTATTACTCCTATGGTTTGGACTTTGGTGCGGTGCCCAGCGTACCGTAGTAGCGCAGACGGCGGCTGATGGTCCCGCGGCGTCCGCCAGCGCCCCGGCGACCGACATCGGCACTGTTCGTGCCACGGACGGTGGAGCGGCGCTCGACGCCGCTCCTAAGCCAGGAACCGCGGCCTATGTGGCGCCTAGCCGAGCGCCGCTGAACGCGAGTCAGCCGACGTCGATCGTGGGGCAGCACTTTATCGAGCACTCTGTCGTGCCGACCCAAAACTATGATAGCATTATAAAGTTCTCGCCCAGCGTGCAAAATGTCGAACCAGTCGGTGCCGGCTTACAGCAGAATTTCCTGGAAACGATCCGGGGGTTTTCTTACAAGCAATTCAACACGACCTTTGACGGACTGGTCTTGCCCGGCACGATCAGTAGTTTCGCACCCCAGACTGAAGCCTACTTCATGGCGCACGACATCGGTTCGGTGCGGGTTGATCGTGGGCCGGGCACGGCATCGACCATCGGCTACGCAACGTTCGGCGGCACTGTCGATATTGCGTCGAAGCCGCCGCTCGACAAATTCACGGTCAATCCTTTCGTCACCGTCGGCAGCTTCAACACCCTGTTGACAGGGATACAGTTGGACTCCGGCGCTCGGCCGGAACTGAACGGAGCCCGCGGCTACCTCGATCTTGAGGCGCTTGACAGTGACGGCTACCTGACCGGTACATCGACGGTGCGGCGCAACGCTTTCAGCAAGATCGAAGTGCCGGTCGGGGAGAATACGCTCATCACTTTCGTCGGCATGGTGAACACGTCATTCAATCATACCCCAATCGGCGCGACGTTGGCGGAAATCCGCCAGCGGGGGGCCAATTATGGGCTGAATGAAGATCCGACCTCGCAGGCCTTCAAGGGCTATAACACCGATCATTATTCGGCCGATTTCGAGTACGTTCGGATCAAGTCCAACCTGGGCGATGGCTGGGGGATCGAGGAGACACCCTATACGGCGTCCTATTACCACGCTGGCACCGTGGGCCTGGACCCGAACGGCACGACACCTAATCTGACGGGAAGGTATTTCGTCAACGGAACCCCGACCACACTTGCCAACGCGGTGCCGGGCCGCGCGGTACACAGTGATTTTCGGGATTGGGGCAACGTGCTACGGGTCACGAGGGACACCCGTTACGGTCAGGCTCGCGCCGGTCTTTGGTTCGACAACAATGCCGCGGGCGCCTACCGGACGAACATTCTGCTGACCCAAGGTGATGTCGCCTACACCAAGACAGCAACTGGCACCGCCGCAGATTACAATTACAACACGACCTTGCGGACCTATCAGCCTTATTTCGAATTCGCGCTGCAGCCGCTGCCAGCCTTGATCGTCACGCCGGGCGTGAAGTATACCTCGACCACCCGCGATCTAAACGCCGCACTTAACCAGACAACGAAAGTACCCGCTAATTTCAGTAAAACCTATTCGGCGTTGCAGCCCGCCATCGACGCGCGTTACACCTTCGCCAAAGGGCTTGTTGGCTACGCTCAGGTGGCGAAAGGCTTTCTGGCTCCTCCACTTGGTGTCCTGCAGACCACCCAGCCGCAGAGTCTCAGCCCACAGGAGACCTGGAACTACCAGGTTGGCGGCACATGGCAGAGGGATCGGTTCACGGTATCGGGCGATCTGTACTACATCGACTTCAGCAACCGGATTGCCAGCCAGAACGTAGCCGGCACGACGTTCTACGCGAACGGCGGCGGCGCGATTTACCAGGGGATCGAGCTTGAGGGTACGGTGCGGGTCGTTCGAGGTTTATCGATCTATGCGAATGCAACCGTGAACGACGCCCACTACACCCACTCCACGACCACGCTTGCCAATGCACCCAATCGCACTGCGGCGCTGGGTCCGATCCTGGACCTGGACAATTTTTCCGCGACACTGCTGGGAAAGTATATTGGCAAGCAGTACGGCATCGATCAGCCAACCAATTCCTATTTGGTAAAATCGTATATGACCGCGGATTTCGCCATGAGCTATACTTTGGGAGTACTGCATGGCCGAAAGGTCGACCTTAAGCTTAATGTCAATAACGTCTTTGACAATCATAGCCTTATCGGGTTGAACCAGTTGGCGGGGGATGGCAAGACGGGTCTCTATTGGACAGACCCGGGCCGAAGCGTGTTCTTCACAGTGTCTTCGTCGCTTTAAGTCCAGGCGCCGTACGGGCAAACAGACGGGCGTGCGGCGATCAGGCAGACCGAAACTCGACCCACACCAAAAAGCGCATCAAGCGTCCCGCCAGCTGTGGCGGCGCCGGCGGATAATGTGCTTCCTGGGCGGCGTTAATCGCGGCGTGATCCAGCATCGGTGCGCCTGAGGACTGCGCCAGCAGTGGATCATCCACGGCGCCGTTGCGATACTCAAGCTGCACGCGGGCCCGCCCTGTCACGCCCATCATGCGGGCCGCCGCGGGATAGCGGACAGCGGCCTGCACGGCGTCGCGAATGCGTGCCTCCAGCACGGCTTCCTGATCGACGGCGTGAGCCGACGGCGCAGCAAGCTGAGCGATATTGGCGCGAGCGGATGCCGCGGCGTCGGCAGCAGCCGGCAGCGCGGTGATAGATGACCGCGGCCCGGGCCGCGTTGTTGCGCGCGGGACCTCGACCCGCGTCGCCGCGTGGCGCAATTCGGCCGCACGGGCTTGACGATGGGTTGGTGCCGGAGACGGTCGCAGGGGTGGCGAAATCGCCGCCGCCGCGTTCGGCAAGGGCCTCTCGGCAGGTGCGGCAAGCGGTGCTGCAGGCGGGGGCGCTGGCGCAACAAATGGTTGGGCTTCGGGTTCCCGCGCCTCGGGTGCTGTCGGCGTGTCGCGCGGGGGTGCCGGTGATTTCTGCTGTTGCGGGTCGGGCGGTGCTTTGAACTTCGTTGCCGCCGCGGCAGCAATGGCTCGCGGCGGCATCGCGGCAGATGGCTGGGGCTGCACCACCAGATCGACGACGAAAGGCGCTATTGGCAGTGCTCGATGAGCAAAACTCAGAGCGCCGGCTAGGCAAGCTGCATGCATGGCGACCGCGAAGCCCACCGACACTCCAGAGAGGCGCGGCACCGCCGGCTTGACGGGCTTGTCCCGCACCTGGACACAGACGTCAGCCGTCATCCGCGGAAGGCCTGCCTTGATGGCCTCCGCCCGGGAGGCTTGGTTCAAATGCGTGGCGTCGCGCCGCTCAGGCGCCACCCGAAAGCAATTTGGTTGCGTGATCAAGCGCCTCGTTGCATTCATCGGAGTCGCCTTCCGCGGCCTCTGCTCTCGCGCGTTTCAAATCCGCATCAATCAAGCGCTTCATCCTCGCGTCGCCGTCGAACTTCTCCGCCTTTTGACGGACCAAGGCACCTCGCGCGGAACAGGCGGCCAGATCATCAGCCCATAGCGGCGCGGTCGTAACGAACACAAGGATAAGGCTCAGGGCGATCATGCGCATATCATTGTTCCCATTGACCGCAGCGGCGCTTTCCCAAACGGTCACTGTTCGATCAGTATGACAGCGGCTCAGCCTGAGGCCAGGAGCCAGTGCCTGGAGCTGGATTAAGTTTTCATGTCACAGCGCAGCACTATCGAATTCCAGCAGGCTCTGGCTCGTTTTCACTGGGGTGCTCGCCGTGACGGATGTCGGCACAATGCCGAGCGCGTGCGCGGCTGGCGTGGGCGCCGCGCCAGTGATGGCGCTGAGCGGGATACTGTCCGGATCGATGTGCAAAAGCTGAATCGGCTGAAGCGGCCATGGCATGCTGGTGATGCTGACGTCACCATCCCTGTGGAGAGGGGGCACACCATGACCAAGCGGCAAGTTAGGAACGAAGCCACCGAGATCAAAGCGATCCTGTCGGGCGATGATGATTTTCTTCGGACAGCGGTGCGGGCGGCGCTCCAGAGTGCCCTGGAGGCGGAGATGACGGAGGCGTTGGCGGCGGAGCGGAGCGAGCGCGTGGGCTAACGTCTTGGCTTCCGCAGCGGCTTCTACAGCCGCTCGCTGATCACCCGTGTCGGCACCGTCGAGCTGCGCGTTCCACGCCACCGCTCCGGGCTGTTTTCGACCGAGTTGTTCGAGCGCTATCAGCGCTCGGAGCGGGCCTTGGTCAGCGTCCTGGAGGTGCTGGCGGAAGCCGCCTGGCAACGCTGCTACGTGCATTTCTTGCGGAATGCGATGGACCACCTGCCGCGGCGAGCGAACGACGATTGTTTGCAAGAGTTGCGCTGGATCTACGACCGTCGCGAGATCGCCGAAGCGCGGCGCGACCTCGCCGCATGGTTGAACAAGTGGAATGCTAAATACGCCCGGCTCTGCGACTGGGTGGAAGAGAACATCGAGGAGACACTGACCTACTACCGGCTGCCGCTGTCGCATCACAAGCACATGAAATCAACCAACATGCTGGAACCACTGAACCAGAAGATCAAACGCCGCACGCAGGTGGTGCGGATCTTCCCCAGCCCGGAGAGCTGCTTGCGGCTGATCCGCGCACTGGCGGTCGAAACGCATGAGGAATGGCTGGAAAGTCCGCGTTATCTGAACATGGAAGATCTACGCGAACACAAGAAGCAGCAGATGAAGGTGGCGGCATGAACGCGCCTCCAAACGGTGCAAGCGTGGCAACGCGTGGGATCCCCGTCAAGGACACTTCGTGCCGCCAAGGCGGCGGCCTAAAGGCCGTCCTTGACCGCGGCCCCACGCGCCGCCATCGGGCTTGCAGGCCGAGACGATCCCGCGATCCGGTTCTGGGAAAGTGATAGGCTCGTAATCGGTCCCGAACTGACTCTGATCAGGTTAGGAGGGCATTTTCCGGGGCCGCCGTGCTCTACTGGGCGACGGGTGCCGCTACGGGTGACCGGGTCCTGCTGACCGGCGACACGCTACAGGTCGTCGCGGGACCCAAGCCGCGTGACCTTCATGTGGAGCTATCCCAACACGATCCCCTTGTCATCCGGCACGGTCAGGCGCGTCGCCGATGCCCTGAAGCCATGGCGCGTGGATCACGTCTACGGCTTCTCCGTCGGGCGCCAGATCCTCGAGAACGGCAGCGCCGCGATCGAGGAGTCGGCGCAACGCTACATCCAGCTGCTGTCAGAGGACCATTATGGAGCCTGGTTGTCGGTGCGTGCGAGGTTACCAGATCGCGAGTCCGCATAGGACGTGGATGACCAAGCCGAAGGTTGCGCCCGTAATCATGCCTGGCTCCTTCTTCTCGACGGCAATCAGGATATCCGCACCCTGGATCAGCGCTGTGGTGAACAAGAGCAAGGACACAGGCGCCCCTCCATACCAGAACGGCAGAAGCCCCGCCGCAAGCCCAAGGGGCACGGATCGGGCGGCGTACATGCGGACGTAAAATCTTTCGCCTCCAACAACGAGACTTGATCGCGAAAGAATTTGAGGTCTGCCCAACGCAATCGAAGCGAAGACCGCCGACGCCAGCGACACGATTAAGTTCAGAATGATTAATGTAATGTGCACCGACGGTCCGGCCCGATGTTACTGGCGGCGCAACGCGGGACCGCTATGCCCGGTATCGCGTCTGCCGCAAGACTTCGTTGACGTGGTGTAGAAAAGACTTTGGGAAAGTCAGCCGGTGGTGGTCAATGAGTTCCAGCCTCCGTGATCCTGGGCGAAACAGCCAGCCGGCGGATCGGCTCAGGCCGCATCGACTCTGGTTAAGCTGGCTGATCGCCTTCGTTCGGGAAGGACTTGCTTCACCTGGAACTTATCGTTTTACCAGGAAGACCGAACGGAGTGACCCCAGCCAAGCGGCCGCTGCAACTACATCAGCTTGTCAAGCGTCAGCGGCAGATCCCGGATGCGCTTGCCGGTTGCGTTGAAGACGGCGTTCGCAACGGCCGCGCCTGTGCCGGTGATGCCGATCTCGCCGACGCCGTGCGCGCCCATGGGCGTATGCGGATCGGGGATGTCGGTCCAGATCACGTCGATATCCGGCACGTCCAGATGCACAGGAACATGGTATTCGGCCAGGCTGGGGTTCATGACGCGGCCGCGGCGCTCGTCGAACTGGGTCTCCTCCATCAGCGCCATGCCCAGGCCCATGATGATGCCGCCGCGGAACTGGCTGGCCGCGGTCTTGGCATTGAGGATGCGCCCACAATCGAAGGAGCCCAAGAAACGGCTGACCCGCGTCTCGCCGGTGACGGCGTTGACCCGCGCCTCGCAGAACATGGCGCCGTAGGAGTGCATCGACCAATGTTGCGCCTCCATCGGGGGGGGAGCGGCCGCCTCCACCACCACCTCATCGCGCTGCGCGCGGGCGAGGATCGACGCGTAGCTCTCGTGCCGCCCCGGTTCATCCAGCTTGGCGAGGCCGCCATCCAGACCTCCGACCTCATCCGCGCCGAGCCCAGCAAGCGGCGAATTGTTGCCGACGAGCTTGAGCAGCTCGGCCACCAGCGCGTGATGCGCCGCGATCACGGCCGCGCCGATCGAGGCGGTCTGCTGCGAGCCGCCGGCCAGCACGGCGCCGGGCAGGATGGAGTCACCGTAGCCAAAGCTGACCTGGTCCATCTCCAGCCCGAGCCGTTCGGCGGCGACCTGGGTCTGCGCGGTAGCGGTGCCCATGCCCATCTCATGGGCCGCGATCTCGACCCGGGCGTGGCCGTCCTTTGTCAGCGTGATGCGTGCGGCACCGCCGGGCATGCGGTAATAGGGGTAGGTCGCGGTGGCGCAACCGTGGCCCACGAGCCACTCGCCTTCCCGGACGGCGCCTGGCGACGGGTTGCGCTTGTTCCATCCAAACCGCTCGGCGCCGGCGCGCCAGGCTTCCACGATGTGGCGGGAGGAGAACGGCGTGCCCTCGGTCGGGTCCTTCTCCGGCTCATTGCGTAAGCGCAGCTCGATCGGGTCCATGCCGAGTTTCGCGGCCAGCTCGTCCACCGCGCACTCCAGAGCGAACGTGCCCACCGACTCGCCCGGCGCGCGCATGAAGGTGTTGGCCAGCATGTTCATATACGCCACCTCCACGTCGAGCTTGAAGCTGTCTGCAGCGTAAGCGCCACGCGTCGGCAGGATGAACGGCTCGGGCATGGCGTTGCGCCGCGTCATCGCCACCGTGCCGGTGTGGATGATGGCGGTGAAGCGGCCATCCGCCTCGGCCCCGATCGCGACCCGTTGCTCGGTGACGGTGCGGCCGCCAACCACCCGATACACACCCTCACGCGAGAGGGCGATGCGCACCGGGCGGCCGGCAAGCTTGGCCGCCGCTGCGCCCAGCACCTGGTGCTGCCAAAGCGTCTTGGACCCGAAGCCACCGCCCACGAAGGGCGAGGTGACACGGACCTGCTTTTCCTCCAGCCCGAAGATGGTGGCGAGCGACCAGGCGGTATGAGCGACCGCCTGGGTGGCGTCATGCACCATCAGCGTGTCGCCTTGCCACGCCAGCGTCGCGGCGTGCGGCTCGATCGCATTGTGGGTGTGTCGTGGCGTGGAGTATTCTGCGTCGATGGAGACGGGCGCGGCGGCCAGCGCCGCTTCCGCATCGCCGATCTCCGCTTTCAGGGGCTGCCCCATGAACATCCCTGGCTCGGTGCCTTGCGCCTTGGCCGCGGCGAAGGCGGTCGTGGCGGGCTCCTCCTCGTAGGTCGCGCGGATCAGGGATTTGCCGTGGTCGGCCTGTTCCTGGCTTTCGGCCAGCACCACCGCGATCGGCTGGCCGTTCCAGTGGACGCGGTCGTCCTGCATGATCGGCAGGCTGTCGCCACCCGCTGCCTTCTCGGACGTCATGAACAACGGCATGTCCTTCATCCGCGGCGCGTTCCTGTGGGTCATGACCAGGGCGACTCCTGGGGCAGCCTCGGCCGCACTGGTGTCGAGCGTAGCGATGCGGCCTCGGGGGACTGAGCTAAAGGCCAGCGCCGCGTACAGCATCCCCTCAAGCGGGAACTCGGCGGCGAACTTCGCCTTGCCCTGGACCTTGAGCGGGCCGTCGATGCGCGAGATGGGTGCGCCGATCAGGCCATGCTTGCTGCGGATGATCGGGTCAGGCTTGCCGCCGGGCAGCCAGCTGTCCGGCGCCAGCTCGATGGCCTTCTTCATCACGGCCTGTGCGGCGCCCTGCGCGGCCGCCTTGGCGTTTCCTGCGATGCTCATGGGGTGTCTCCAGCCAGGTCGCCGAGAACGGCGGTGATGGTGCGTTTGGCAAGCTCGATCTTGAAGCCGTTGTCGCGGAGCGGCGCCGCGTCGGCGAGCTCCGCCTCGGCCGCGGCGCGGAACGCCTGCGCGGTTGGCGGGCCGCCCCGCAGCGCATCCTCCGCCTTGCGGGCGCGCCAGGGCTTGTGCGCGACGCCGCCCAGCGCCACCCGCACCTCCTTGACCTTGCCGCCTTCCACCTCCAGCACAGCCGCCACCGAAACCAGCGCGAAGGCGTAGCTCGCCCGATCGCGCACCTTGCGGTAGGTGGAGCGTGCCGCAGTCGGCAAGCCTGGCAGCGCGACCGCGGTGATCAGCTCGCCGGGTTCCAGCTCCGTCTCCAGTTCGGGATGGCCGCCAGGCAAACGATGCAGTTCGGTCAGCTTCAGGCTTCGCGAGCCACGGGCGCCCTGCAGGTGCACCGTAGCGTCCAGTGCGGCCAGCGCCACGCACATGTCGGATGGGTGGGTGGCCACGCAAGCCGGCGAGGCGCCGAGGATCGCGTGGATACGGTTGAACCCCTCCACCGCGTCGCAGCCCTGGCCCGGGCTGCGCTTGTTACAGCGCGACCCATCGTCGTCGTAGAAGTATGTGCAGCGGGTGCGTTGCAGGATGTTGCCGCCCACCGTCGCCATGTTGCGTATCTGCGCCGAAGCACCGGCCAGGAGCGCGCGGGCGAGCACCGGGTACCGGGTGCGCACCGCACGGTGCTCGGCCAGTGCCGTGTTGCGCACCGCGGCGCCGATCAGCAGGCTGCCGTCCTGGCGTTCCTCGATGGCGGAGGACAGGCCCGTCACGTCCACCAGCGCGAACGGCCGCTCGATCGTCTCGCGCAGCAGGTCCACCAAATTGGTGCCGCCGCCAAGGTACTTCGCGTGGTCCATCCCGCCGAGCCGTACCGCGTCGGCGGCGTCGGTGGCCCGTGCGTAGCTGAAGGGAGTCATTGCGCAGCCTCCGCGTAGGTCTCGGCAATGGCGTCGATGATCCCATTATACGCGCCGCAGCGGCACAGATTGCCGCTCATGCGTTCGCGCACCTCGTCGCGCGTAAGGGCGACGGTGTCCGAACAGAGATCGGCGGTGACTACGCTCGGCGCGCCGCGCCCCAGCTCCGTCGCCATGCCGACGGCCGAACAGATCTGGCCGGGCGTGCAGTAGCCGCACTGGAAGCCGTCGTGTTCAATGAACGCCTGCTGCAACGGGTGCAGCCCGCCCTCGCCTGCAAGCCCTTCGATGGTGGTGACGCTACGCCCCTCATACTGCACGGCCAGCGCCAGGCAGGACACGATGCGCTCGCCATCCACCAGCACGGTGCAAGCCCCGCAGGCGCCCTGATTGCAGCCCTTCTTGGTGCCGGTGAGATGCAGCGTCTCCCGCAGCAGATCGAGCAGCGACACGCGAGGGTCAGCCGGTACGCCCGTATCGGTTCCGTTGATTCGTATCGCCATGGTCAGTTCCCTTCAGCACACTTCGTGTTCAACCCAGGACCGCTACCGTGGGTTTCAGCAAGGTCGTCGACGCACTCTCTGCTCCGGCATAGGATGCGCTAGCCACTAGTGGTCCGATCCCGGCAGACGCATCCTGGCGGGCGGGTGAATCGGCCCACCAGATCAAATGCTAGTGGCAAAATTTGACAGATCTATCCGTCGGATTTTGTCCACTAGCTTGCGGATGAGTGTTTCCGAGCATGTTGGTCTCGAGCACGGCCATGGCTTCGTCGAGTTTTCATCGAACAACGCCTCGCTTAATCCAGATACGGCGTTGGCGCAGCGGATGTGCACCGGGCGCCCGAGCGCCTGAACTTTCTCAAACAGGGTGTCGACACCCAACGCCTGGGACAGATTGATTTGCTGTGACGGCGTGACCTCGGCACCGGCTGCGCTGAAAGCGGTTTTGGCGTCGCCAGGCGGCTGGTCAGCGGCGAGGGCAAGATCATGACCCTGGGTCGCGGGCAGCTTGGCGAGTTCGAAGCCGATGCCGGAGGAGGCGCCCGTGACGAGCGCGAGCGGGCGTTGGTGGGCGTCAGGCATGTCAGGTTCTCCCTCCGCGGGGGTGAAATGGAGATTAGGCACTCACCAGGAGAGTGGGCGGTCCTCCCAATCGAGGTAGAGATTCTCGTCTGAACCCATGTGCCGCTCGACGACGTCCGCGATGCCACGCACGCTCGGCTCCAACTCGATCTCAGCCTTAACGGTGCCGTCGAGCGTTCCCATCGCGGTGTTGACCCAGCCTGGGTGGATCGACAGCACGGTGAGGTTCCGCTCGCGGTTGGTCGCCCAAAGCCCGCGCGCAAGCATGTTGAGGGCGGCCTTGCTGGCGCGGTACAGCTCCAAGCCGCCCTCCAGATTGATCGCGGTGCTGCCGCGGTGCGAGGACATGAAGCAGTAGGTGCCTCGGGGGGCCAGAAGGTCCAGCAGCCGATGCGCCAGCCGGATCGGACCGAAGGTGTTGGTCAGCATGATCTCGGCGAACTCGGCGTCACTCGCCTCCATCACGCTCTGATGAAGCGGGCCGTAGATGCCGGCGTTGAAGTAGATCACCTCGAACGTTCGCTCGCCCAGCTCGACGAGGAACGGCTCGATCTGACCCGCGTCGGTCACATCGATGTGGACGATGGACAGCCGCGAGGGATCGCCGGCGCCCGCCGCCTCCAGGTCGCCCGTATCGACACCGGTGCGCGCCGTGCCGGTCACGCGCCAGCCGCGCTGGAAGAACTGTCCGGAAAGGCCGAGCCCCAGGCCACGCTCGGCGGCGACGATCAGAATGGACTTGGGCATGAGGGGCTCCAGATCAGATTGCGGTGTAGCCGCCATCTGCCATCACCAGAGCGCCGGTCATGAAACTGGACGCGGGCGAAGCGAGAAAGGCGATCACCTCGGCGATCTCCGAAGCTTGCGCGACGCGGCCGATCGGGTGGGCGTCGCCGTAGCCGGCGAGCGTCCCGCGGCTATCCTCGACGCCGGTGCTCTGAAGTATGTCGGTCTCAACCACGCCGGGTGCCACGGCATTGGCGCGAATACCTTGAGCACCGTATTCCGCGGCGATGACCTTCATGAGCTGGGTGATCGCGCCCTTGGAGGCCGCGTAAGCAGCGAGCTCCTTCATCGCGACTGAAGCGACCACCGACACGACCAAGACGATCGCGCCACCGCCGCGTGCCGCCATCACCCGTACCGCCTCGCGCGAGTGCACGAAGTTGCCGCGCGCGTTGGTGGTCAGGACCGCGTCCCACTCCGCCACGCTGGTGTCGAGCAGAGGCTTGTTGAGCGTGCGCCCGGCATTGTTGACCAGGATGTCGAGCCGCCCGAAACGCTCGGTTGCCAGCGCCATCGTCCGCTTCGCGACCTCCTCGTCGGCAACGTCGCCGACGATCGTTGCGACGTCGGCGCTTTCCAACTCGCGAACCGCATCCGACAGATCACTGGCGACGATCCGCGCGCCACGGGCGCGGCACAAATCGACCGTGGCGCGGCCTATGCCGCGCGCGCCGCCGGTCACGACCGCGACCTTGCCTTCCAGGTTCCACGTCTCGGGTATCTGCTTCATGCGTCGTTAACGAGCCAACCGCACAAGAGATGGCGCCGGATAGTAGCCGAATTTCTTCACTCAGTTGTAAGCTGGCCTTCAAACATCCCGATCGAGCCATGCTTGCGCCCACCGATTATACCGCGCTGCGTTCCTTCCTCGCCGTCGCCGAGACGCTTGGCGTGTCTGCATCGGCGCTGAGCCAAATGGTGCGCGGTCTGGAGGATCGGGTCGGCGCGCGGCTGCTGCACCGCACCACCCGCAGCGTCGCGCTGACCGAAGTGGGGCGGGCGCTGCGGGACCGCGCTCGTCCCATGCTGGACGACCTGACCGATGCGTTCGCGGCCGTGCGCCGGAGTGGCGGCCGCACAGCGGGAGTCGTGCGCATCCATGCCTTCCGGCTGAGCGCCGAGCTGTTCCTGACCCCGATCCTGTCGGATTTCACGGCGGCGCACCCCGACATCGTCCTGGACATCGCCTACGACGACACAGTCGTGGACCTTGTGGCAGACGGCTTCGACATCGGGATCAGGTTGGGAGAGGTCATCGCGCGCGATATGGTCGCCGTCCGCCTTGGCCCCGATCTGCGGCAGGTCGCGATCGCCTCGCCCACGTACCTTGCCGAACACGGTCGTCCCGCTACGCCCCAGGATCTGCTCGGCCACCGATGCATCCGCTGGCGGTGGCCAGGGCATCGATCGCCTTATAAATGGGAGTTCCACGACGATGGCCGCATCTTCGAGGTCGCCGTTCAGGGATCGCTGATCGTCGACAGTATTCCGGCAGCGATCCGCGCGGCAGCCGACGGTATCGGTATCGCGTTCGCGGCGGAGCAGGCTGTCGCAGCCTATGCGCCGCCGAACAGCGTCGAGTCGCTGCTGGAGAGCTGGACCGCGCTGTTTCCCGGTTTCCACCTCTGCTATCAGAGCAACCGACATATCGCACCGGCTGTCCGTGTTTTGATCGACGCCATAAAGGCGCATGCAAGTGGATGAATTTCATTCGAATTCGCTGTGCGGTCTTCATTCAGGCTCCTGCGGCTTTTGCCGCAATGGCAAATCCGCAACTGATGGGACGACACCGGCGCCAAGCGCTATCCGCGTGTCACTCGCCTCGTGATCAGGGCTGACGATCGTGGCAGCAACGGCTTACACATCCGACTTTGGAAGCTCGAGTTATACGCAACGAGCCGGATGAAGCGTTAGAGTCCCGGAAGATCCTTGCAGGTCGACGAATCTGTCGAGCGGGCGAGTTATGAAGCCGTCAGCCTTCAGCATCACCAGCCCGTGCAGCTGCGCCCAGACGCGATAGGCGTTGTCTTCCACGCTCGCCGGCGGCGAGATCGCGGATACCGCGGTCCGCAGCAGGTCGAAGGCTTTCCCGGAGGCCTTGCTCAGGTCGCTCCCCGACTTGGCCTGCGGGGTCAGGTGCGAGGCGAACATGAGCCGGTAGATCTCGATGTTGGCTTCCCCGAACGCGACATAGGCAAGCGCGATCGCCTTCAGCGCATCAAGCGGGTCCCGATCCGCCATCGCCTGGGCCAGCGTGGCCGCAAACTCTTCAAACGCCTCGGCGGCGACCCCTTCCAGCAGCGCGTCCCGGTCGGCGAAGTGACGGTAGGGCGCCGGCTGGCTGACACCGGCAAGGCGCGCCAGCGAGGTCAGCGAGACCGTCTGGGCGCCATGCCGGGCGATCTCCTTGCGTGCGATCCGCAACAGGTCGCGGCGCAGGTCGCCATGATGGTAACGCTGGCGGTTGCTCTCGGCCCGGCTCGGATCGTCCGACATGTGATAGCCCATCACTTTTCGATTGACGGACGTCATGTCCGCCGTGTTATGATCCATCACATAATGGACGGGCGCAAGGCTGCCCACCACGACAATCACGTTCTTCACCACCGCCGATCCCCCGGTCAAGGCGCGCGGGAATCAATGGAGGAACTTGCCTTGGCGAAAATGAGAGCAGCGGCTTACGACCGCTATGGCGGGCCGGAGGTGCTTCACGAGACCCAAATCGATATGCCGTCTCCCAAACAAGGAGAGGTCCTCGTCCGGGTCTATGCGGCCAGCGTGAATGGCTACGACGTGGCCACCCGATCGGGCGCGCTGAAGATGTTCACCGGGCGCAAATTTCCCAAGCAAACAGGTCTCGACTTCGCAGGCGAAGTCACGACTGCCGCTGCGATCGCACCGCAGTTCAAGCCAGGTGACCGGGTTTGGGGAACCATGCCGCTCCATCAGCTTGGCAGCGCGGCGGAGTTCGTCTGCGTCGAGCCGGTGCAGCTGGCACACAGCCCTGACGATCTGGAACCTGTCGAAGCGACCGCCCTGCCTGTGGTCGGAGCGACGGCAATCACCGCCCTGCGCGATATCGGCCGGCTGCAGCAGGGCCGGCGTCTTCTGGTGCGCGGCGCGAGCGGCGGCGTCGGCAGTATCGCCGTCCAGCTCGGGCGCGCGTTCGGCGCGCACGTAACCGGATTGGCGAGCGCGGCCAACCTCGACTTCGTTCGCGCGCTCGGCGCCGATGTAGCGCTCGATTATACCGTGACCAAGCCAGCCGAACTCGACACCTTCGACGTCATTCTCGACACTGTCGGCAGCAACGCCAGCGCGTGGCGACGACTGCTGGCGCCCGAGGGGCGCATGATTGCCATCGTCCCTGACCTCAAGCACCCGCTAACATCGATGGCGTATTTCGCGTTCTCACGAATCCATGGCGCCCGACGCGTTCGGTTTTTCAGCGACAAGCCTGATACCAAGCTGCTGACCGACCTCGCCGGCTACGTCAAGCAGGGAGCAATTCGGCCAATCGTCGATACGGTCCACAACCTGTCCGGCATCGCCGACGCCCATCGCGCGATGGAGGCGAGCGGTCGTCGCGGGAAACAGATCATCCGCGTGGCGTGAAGTACGGGAGAGCGGGTGACCTGCCAGCCCGATCTAGCCTGCTTTCGCAGAGTACAACGCGCGCGAACGGCATGTCGCTTCGCCCGCGTCTGGTGGATTTGCCCTGCGACCCTTGTCACCGCCATCGACATCACCGCGCCGCGCTTCGCACCGCCTACCTGAAGCGGTGCGAAATAATGAACGGCTCGACACGCGATAAATGGTCTTTTCCGACGCGCCTTGCGCGAGACGAAAGGGGACGTCCGACGCTCAGTCGTGAAGAGATAGCGCGTGCTCGGTGACGCAGGCGCTATAGATGGCGACGGCGCACGACCGCCGCTTCCAAACCATGCGAGATATGCGGAGGCCCTCGCGCATTTTCCCAAAAGCGATCGCGAGTTAATTTTAAGCGCGGTTGAGATGTCAGGCGGCAGCCATTTTGAACCCCGTTACTGCCTCCACTGCACGGGCCAGCATGGCCGGATCAGAGATACCCTGATTATCCAGACGTGGTGTGTAAGGCGCCTCCAGCCTGGCAGCCTCGTCGTCCGTCAGGGTGATCGAGAGCGCCGCGACCGCGTCGTCGATGTGCTTGGTCTTGAGTGCGCCCACGATTGGCGCGGCGACGACGGAATTGCGACGCAGCCAGGCGAAGGCGATCTGCGCTCGGCTTACCCCACGTTCCTCCGCAACCTTACCCACCGCGTCGACAATTTTCTGATCGCTTTCCGCGGTTGCCTCGTAAAGTTTGCCATACGGTTCTTCGTCTTTAGAGCGAGCGGTGCTCGCGCCCCATGGCCGAGCCAGACGCCCGCGCGCAAGCGGACTATAGACGATTGTCTGGACACCTTCGTCGGCACAGAGCGGCAGCATCTCGCGTTCTTCCTCCCGCCCGAGCAGATTGTAGGTGTCCTGCATCGACACGAAGCGCGCCCACCTGTTCGCTTTCTGCAGATGCAGCGCCTTGCCAAACTCCCAGGCCATCATCGAAGAGGCGCCGAGATAGCGCACCTTGCCGATCTTCACGAGATCATGAAGCGCCTCCAGCGTCTCTTCCCAAGGCGTCCTCTGATCCCGACGATGGATCTGGTAGAGGTCGACATAGTCGGTGCCAAGCCGCTTCAGGCTATGGTCGATCTCGGTCATGATCGCTTTACGTGACAAGCCGAGAGCGTTGGGGCCGTTACGCGTGGATGCGCTTAGCTTCGTAGCGATGACCACGCTGTCGCGATTGGTGAAATCCTTCAGCGCCTTGCCCAGGATCTCTTCGCTCGACCCGTTCGAATACATGTTGGCGGTGTCGAAGAAGTTGATCCCAAATCCGATCGCGTGCCGGATCAGCGAGCGGCTGGCCGCCTCGTCGAGCGACCAGGTCGGATAGCCACGGGAAGGCTCTCCAAAGCCCATGCAGCCGATACAGACGGGGGAGACGTCCAACCCTGTATGACCAAGCTTCGCATATTGCATAGAACCTCCTCGCCGGATAGAAACGGACACTTATCCACTTAGACTCTTAACGGACAATTGTCCGCTTAGTCAAGGGCGATGGCAGACGAAAACGAGAAGCTCCGCGCCGATGCTCGGGCAAACCGGGATCGCCTCCTGGAGGTGGCGCGCGACGCGCTTGCCGTTGATCCAGAAGCGTCTCTCCACTCCATCGCTAAAACGGCCGGGGTCGGCCAGGGCACGCTCTATCGACACTTTGCTACCCGTGAAGCCTTGGTGCTCAGCGTTTATCGGAAGGAGATTGACGCGCTGGTTGAGCTAGCACCGGCGCTGCTCGCTGAGCACCGGCCGCTACAGGCTTTCCGGATGTGGTGCGGTCGGTTCGCCCAAGCTGGCAGGAGAAAGCACGGGATAGCGGCCCTCGTCCGTGCGGCTATGTCGGATCAGGACTTCCAGGAAACCTATTGGCCGATGGTAGGTGCGGTCCGCCAACTATTGGAAGCCTGCGAACGTTCAGGCAAGACTGCTCCAGGTGCCGACGCCGAGGATTTTCTCCAGCTTTTGGGATGCATGATTCAAATCCCACCAACCCCAGAAGGGGAAGCGCGGACCAAGAGATTGCACGCACTCGTTTTTCGCGCCTTGGGTGCCGAAGACACGCCCGACACAAAAGCCCCTGCCGGGAGGCCGCGCCGCGAGCCTTCGGGCCGCAAGCCTCCTTCAGTCGCCTGATTGGGTTGGGCGCCGTTTGGCTCGCCGTCAAACGGGCGGTCGCCGACGAATACGACTGCCGCTCGGCCGGCTCTCCGATGACGATCGCCAGTTTAGCGACGCCCTCGTCGCACGCACGCTGCCACGGCCCGAGGTGCTGGCGGCGGTGCGCGAACGCTTTTCGCGGGGCCGCAAAGGATGCGTCGTCTCAATGCTGAGTCCGGCCTTACAAGACGTGCTCCCAGGACAGCACGACCGAACTGTGCGAGGCGGCAATCCCTGTGCGGACGTCCCACCGGCGCAGGAGGAAGCGAAGGCGCCTACATTCGGCACGATGCCAGCCGCCGCGCGGCAAGACTGAGCTTCGGCGTTGAGAGGCCCGATAGCCGGCGGGTGCCATGGCGGTCCGTGTCCGTCTTCCCGTCCGGCAATCAAAGTGTCCGCTTTTCCGTGCGAGCGTCAGGGTCGGCGGACAAGCAGGGCGCGGCCGGCCAACGGTGGTTTGACGGACAGCCAACTCCGGCCTCAGGCACCGCAAGACTCTGGCCCGGCACAGCTATGACCGTAGGGGGTAGAATCCGGACGTAGCCTCGGTGCGGCGCACGGACCGTTCCCATTTCTCCATCTGGATCAGGTGGTTTCGGGAAAGATGATATGAGAACAGGTTTCGAGAAACGGCGCCACTAAACGCCGCTTGACCACGCTTCGGAACCGTCTTCCCGCTCAACCTTCCTTTATGGGAAGGCAGCGACGGGTGGGTAAGCCCGTCGCTCAGGCCCAGCGGATTAGATGATGCCTTCGAGGAGTCGCAGGACGAATTACCCTACCCGCCCCTGGTCCACGTGCAAGGCGAAGCCGGACACGCCAGAGTCGCCCAGCTCTGGCCGCAACTCCAAGCTGGGAACCTGGTAGTCGCCACCGTTCTGCATTCGATAGGGTATGGGCGCAGCGGTTTCGATGGTCCGCATCCTCTCCTTCAACTGCTCCGCCACCAGCCCAAAGCCGGCCTCGTCCATCCGGTCCACGCGGTAAGCCACGAAGGACGGCAGGACGGTGTAGCCGGGGTAATAGAGGATGCCATGATTGATCGGGAACAGGATGTCCTCGATCGGGCCGTTCACGCCGCGCGGGGCGTAGTGCGTCGCCCAGCCGCCCACGGTCACGATCAGCATCGCCCGCTTGCCGGCCAGTGTGCCCTCGCCAAAGCGGTCGCCCCAATGCGTGTCGCTCCGTTCGCCAACTCCGTAGGCGAAACCGAAGGCATACACGCGGTCCACCCATCCCTTGAGGATGGCCGGCATGGAGTACCACCACAGCGGAAACTGCAGGATCAGGGCATCGGCCCAGAGCAGCTTCTCCTGCTCGGCCTTCACGTCCTCCGTTAGTGCACCGGCAGCAAAGGCCTGGCCTGATGCACCAGCCACCCGCAGCCGCTCGTCCGGTGCCACGCCCGGAAAGTCCGATTGATCGACGGCCGCCTTCCATCCATCGGCGTAAAGGTCACTGACCCGGACCTCATGCCCCTGTGCCTGCAACTCGGCCACGGCAACGTCGCGCAGCGCGCCGTTCAAGGAGTGGCGTTCCGGGTGGGCGAAAACGAGAAAAACCTTCATGGTGGTCTGTTCCTGCTGGTCGGGGTTTGTCAGAATTCGACGACGATCTTGCCGAAATGGCCGCCTGACTCCTGGAACCGGAAAGCGTCCACGATCTCGGCCAGAGGAAAGGAGCGGTCGATCACCGGGTGGCCATGGACGGCGTCGATGCCGCGGATCAGGTCCAATTGATGACGGCGGCTGCCGACGATCAGGCCCTGGAGCCGTTGCTGCCGCGCCATGAGCATGGCCGTCGGCACGGCGCCCGCCCGGCCGGTCAGCACGCCAATCAGCGAGATGTGGCCGCCCACGCGCGCGGCCCTGATCGATTGCGCCAGCGTGCCCGGGCCGCCCACCTCCACGACGTGATCGACGCCGGTGCCGCCGGTCAGGTCCCTCACCCGATCGCCCCAGTTCTCGTCCCGGCGGTAGTTGATGCCGTGCGCGGCGCCCATCGTGCGAAGCCGCTCCAGCTTCTCGTCGGAGGAGGAGGTCGCGATCACCGTCGCCCCCATGGCCCGCGCGATCTGCAACGCGAAGATCGACACGCCGCCCGTGCCGAGCACCAGCACGCTGTCCCCAACCTTCAGGCCGCCGTTGACCACCAGGGCGCGCCAGGCGGTCACACCGGCCGTGGTCAGGGTCGCCGCGGCGGCGTGGCTCCAGCCGGCCGGCGCACGCGTGAAGGACGTGGCCGGCGCCACCACGACCTCCCGGGCAAAGCCGTCGATCCCGTCGCCCGGCGTGGTGGCGAAATCGGCAAGGGTGGCCTCACCGTCCAGCCAGGTCGGGAAGAAGGTCGATACGACGTGGTCGCCGGGCTTGAACCCAGTGACCTCGGAACCGACCGCCTCCACCACCCCGGCGCCATCGGCCATGGGGATGCGCCCATCGGCGGCCGGCAACCGTCCCGTCACCACGCCCAGATCGTGGAAGTTCAGGGAGGTGGCATGCACGCGCACGCGGATGGCGTCCCGTCCGGGATCGCCGGGATCGGGGAGGTCCACCGACGTCAGGCCGTCGAGCCCTTGCTGCGGATGAGCCTGGATGGCCTTCATGCGGGTGCTCCTCGGCTGCGCGAGGGCAGCCATTGCAGGACGGTTGCCGTCGCCGACACGACCAGGACGGCGCCGAGATAGGCCTGGGTCGTGCCCAGGAAGCCGGTGAGCGGAACGGAGAAGCCGGCGGCGATGGGAGGAACGCTCAGGGACAGGTAGGTGACCAGGAAGATCGCCGCGAAGAGTTCCGCGCGTTCATGCACCGGGGTGAGCGGCACGAGCGACTGGATGAGGCCGCTGAAGGACGCACCCAGCCCGGCACCGGCCACCGCGCTGCCGACGAAGAACAGCGCCAGGGCGCCCGTGCCGATCGACACGAGAAGCAGGCCGACCCCGGCCGTCACCGCCGCCATGCCCAGCGCGGCCATGCGCCCGGGTGGCTGCCCACGCATCAGGAGCGGCGATACGGCGCCTGCTCCGCAGAGCACGGCCACGGTGGCACCGTTCAGCACCCCGCTGTTGACTGAGAAGACGGTGCGCAGCAGCGACGGCCCGAGCGCGATGACGAAGCCGCACAAGGCCCAGATGGACAGGAGCAGGGGCAGGGCACGCGTGAAGCCGCTCCGCGCCGCCCGGGTGACATGCACGCTCGGCACCATCGACCGGAGCAGCCCGGGCACCGGGCTCGCCGTTTCGGGGATCAGGGCCACCGACACCGCGCCCAGGCAGAACACTCCACCCAGGACGCCGAAGGCCCAGACTTCCGCCTGGTTCGTGACCCCGAGCAGGGCTCCGGTGACGAGCGCACCCGTCGCGAGCCCGGCCAGGGGCGAGATGCCGGTCAGCAGGCTGCCGAGCGCCTTTCGGGCCGGGGGCGCCGCCTCGATCACCGCGGCGGACAGCGCGCCGTTCACCACGCCCATGGACAGCCCCTGGACGATCCGGGCGGCGAGCAACCCGCCGATGCCGTCCGCCGTGAGGAACAGGGCCATGGCCACGACCTGGATGGCCAGTGCCGCGACGATCACCGGCTTGCGGCCGAGATGGTCGGAGAGCGAGCCGGCCACGAGCAACGTCACCAGCAGCACCAGCGAGTAGATGCTGAACGCGACCGTCAGCATGCCCGGGGAGAACCCCCACCGCCCCTGGAACACGACGAACAAGGGGGAGGGCACACTGGCCGACACGAAAAACAGGAACAGGGTGATCGCGAGCAATGGGAAGGCGATCGAGGAGTCGGGTGGCGATGCCGGGGAGGTTGCTTCGGGCAAGCTGCTATCCGTGTCGTCGATTGGAGTGTCACGGGCTCCAGCCCGCTCCTAAAGCATATGACCCAGCCACCTCGGGCATTGAAATCGAACCTCTTGCGTGCCGTTATCGACACAATGGATACCAGGAACCCCGATCTCGGATTGCTCGTGACGCTCGAAGCCTTGCTTGTGGAACGCAACGTCACACGCGCCGCGCGCCGGCTGAACCTTAGTCAGCCGGCCTTGTCGGCGCGGCTGGCGCGGCTCCGTGAGGCGCTCGGCGATCCGCTCCTGATCCCGACCCAGCGCGGGATGGTGCTGACCCAGCGGGCACTCGAGCTGATGCAGCCACTGCACGAGGCGCTGGAGAGTGTCCGCCGCGTTATCGAGCAAGGAGCGCCAATCGATCCGGCGACCCTGCGGGCAACCCTGGTGATCGCGGCGAGCGACTACGTCCAGTATGCGCTGCTGGCGCGCTTCTCGGTTGCGTTGCGGGCCGAGGCGCCCATGGTCCGCATCGCGTGGCGGGCGCTCGACGTGATGGCACTCACGACGCAGCTGGAGCGTGGTGAGGTGGACCTGGCCTTGGCTGCGCCTGAACACGCGCCGGCGGCGATGCGCCAGCGTCGACTCTACGAGGAGGATTACGCGGTCATCGCGCGACAAGGACATCCAGGCGTGCAGGGCGATCTGGGGCTAGACGTGTTCTGCGCGCTGGACCACGTCGTCGTATCGCCTCAGGGCGGCGGTTTTGCCGGGCCTGCCGACGCGGCGCTTGAGGCGATCGGCCGCCGCCGCACCGTCGCCTTGTCCACGTCAGGCTTCCTGATCGTGCCGGACGTGGTATCCCGGTCCGACATGATCGCACTGATCCCGCGCCGGATTGCAGAAGGCTGGTCGGATCGGGTGCAGGTGCTGGAACCGCCGCTCACCATACCTGGATTCGTCATCGCCAGTATCTGGCACGAACGGACGACTACCCACCCGGCACAGAGCTGGCTGCGCGACCGACTCGCCGCGTTGGCATGATGCTGTATCCCGATGTACCGTAGGTCCAAGCTTACTTTCCCAAACACTATCCTTTGCGGGAAAGTCAGAAGCCCCTTCGTCAGACCGCGAGGGATCTGCAAAGTGTCGGCACCGGACATGGTGTCCGTCTATGGTTGGTTTGATGGACAGGCATCCTTCACGGGACCTGGCACCACCTTGAAGCCGTTTTTGTTGGAAAGCGGAGCTCAGCCGCCAACAGCCTCCTGGCGTTCCTGCGCGAGGCAAATGGTGCGGCCAAGCGAATGGTCACGCGCGCTCAAGACGGCCTCTCGCGCGACGATCCCGCTCAGGGTGCCGTTCGGATCGGCTGGAATGTTGACGTACCGCCAGGCCACCATCCCGTCCGGCCTCACCAACGGTGTCCCCTGTGCGGAAAGGCCAAATGCACGTTCGAAGCCGATCTCGTCGGAGAAGATCACGTCGGTGCCGACATGAACGGCATCCATTTCAATTCCGAGCGCGTGCGACGCAGCGCACGCGGCCTCAATCCAGCGTGGGTCCTTGCTGACGAGAATGAACCGCTCGGTGACCAGATCGACCCGTGGAGACAGTCTCGCCGCGTCGTTGCACCCAAACGTGCGGCGCCCGCGTGCCTGGCTGGCCGACCCAGACGTCCGGGTCGGCCGCGGGCGGAAGGTCGGCACCCGCGCCGATGATGGCGGCAGACCGCACGATTTGCCCTCGTTCCATCGCTTCGGTGCCGTCCAAGGGCTCATCAGCGAGCGCGTTGCCGGCCCAGCGCCGGTAGTCGGGGCGGGCAAAGGTCTGTTGATGTCGCAGCCAGCCGATCGGCTGCCGGCCGCGGAGATCCGCCGTCTGTTGCGCGGCAACCTGGACCAGGCACGCTCGAGCGAGCTTATGGACGAGATGCGGCGGCCGGATTGCCGACTTGATCGTGGCACCGTGCGCCGCCAGCTGCCTATTGCGCGTCCATCTCACCGATTGTGCGCCGCTACACCTACCGTCCTCTATCCCATGCTGACGAATTTCATATGTGCCTGTTCCGTCGCATAGTGGCCAAGGAACATGGCAACGGCCGAGTCTACGACGTTTGCCGTCTGTTGAGGTGAGGGTCGGCCAATGCGCAACCGGCACCGATAGTAGATGCTGGTCTGCACAAGCGTGAAAAACTGATCCGCCGCGAACTCCGCGTCTTGCACGGCTAGGTCGCCGGCCTCCGTCTGTGCCTTGAGCCAGCCAGCCAGTTGCGTGATCGCCTGCTGCGGCCCCGCCGCGTAGAACGACGCCGCCAGTTCCGGGAACGCCTCTGCCTCGGACGTCACGACCCTGTCGATCATCAAGCATACGGGAGAAGTGATCAGTTCGATCATTCCAATCCCGATCGCCCGGAGCGTCTGAGCCGTATCCCTGGGCAGCATCTGCCCATCGCCGAAATGCTGCGCCAGCATCCGAGCGCACTCGCGTTCGACGAAGGCGCCGAACAGCTCAGCCTTGCTGCGATAGTGATGGTAGACGGTCGATTTCGACACCCCGGCCGCCTGTGTGATCGCCGACATGCTGGCACCTTCATAGCCGTGCTCGGCGAAGGCATCTCGCGCGCTGTCGAGGATGGATTGGCACTTCTCGGCTGATAGGGCGGCTGGTGTCGGCATCGTTGGCTCCGGCCGCCCATGCGCGGCCACCCCTTGCACCTATGGCGTCGCGCACGAGTTTACCAGATACCAGACCGTACGGTTCGGTCTGGACGCCGCAATCCCGCGGCGCTTTCCTATCAGGAGCAGGCCATGCCGCAGTTCGACGCAACGATCAAACACCTCAAGGAAGGCGTGAAAAGCATGACCGTGAGCGCAGCGATCAAGAACATCGAGGGCTGGGAAGCCACGTTGGAGAAGGTCGAGGAGCCAGCCGCCAAGACCATCGTCAAGGATCTGGAAAACCTCAAGAAGTACCTGCACGCCAAGGACCTGGACGGCGAGGCGATCCGCAAGCTGGTGATCAAGCTCGGCAAGGAGACGGTCGCCATAGGCAAGAAGACGGAGAGCAAGAACGCCAGCAAGATCCAGGCGCTTGGCAATGCTCTCGGCCACGCGGCCGAGAGCGCCAACGCGGCCTAGCCAAATCCCAACCCTCTCGGATGAGACCTGGGCGAGCGAGGCCGCGAAACCCGGCCTCCCGTTCTCTCGTCGGCAAGTCCTCACTTACGGAGCGCATGGATGCAGATCATCGGACTTGAAGAGCACCTGGTCGTGCCGGAACTGCTGGCAGCCTGGTCGCGGCTACCCGGGATGCAAAAATCCCCCGGGACGGGCTTTGGCGACGATCCGCTCGCGCAGAGGCTCAGGGACGTCGGTGACCGTCGCCTGGCCGACATGGACGCCCAGGGCGTGGACATGCAGGTTCTTTCGCTGACCACCCCTGGGGTGCAGAACCTCGCACCAGCCGATGCCGTGGCCGTCGCCCGTGAAGCCAACGACGCGCTCGCCGAAATCGTCAAGCACAACCCGGCGCGGTTTCAGGCTTTCGCGGCCATCCCGACTCCAGAGCCCGACAGCGCCGGAGAGGAACTGGAGCGAGCCGTGACCCGGCTCGGCTTTCGAGGAGCGATGCTGTACGGCCGCACCGGAACCACGAACGCCGACGACCGTCGGTTTGACGGTCTCTACGCCACGGCCGCTCGACTCCATTCGCCGATTTACCTGCATCCGCAAACCCCCGTCGTGCCGGTCCGCGAAGCCTATTATTCCGGTTACGGCGACGAGATCGACGCGATGTTCGCGAACTACGGTATTGGCTGGTACTATGAGACCGGCATCCAATTGTTGCGCATGATTTTCTCCGGGGTCTTCGATCGGCACCCGGGTCTGCAGGTGATTGTCGGGCACTGGGGCGAGCTGGTGTTGTTCTACCTTGAGCACACGGCGGTCATGCAGGCGATGGGCCTGCGCCTGGACCGCCCCTTGGCGGACTACTTCCGGCAGAATGTGTGGGTGACAGGCAGCGGTCTGTACAGTGAGCGCTATTTGCGCTGGAGCGCGGAGGTCGTCGGACTCGACCGGATCATGTACTCCACCGACTACCCGTTCAGGGACACGAGCGGCGGAAAGGCACTGGCCTTCCTGGAGAATGCGCCGCTGACCGAGGCGGAGAAGGCAGCTATCGGCTCCGGTAACTGGGAGCGGCTCATGGGGGCAGCTCGGCCATCGCGGTCAAGCTGACCTACACGTCACATAATATTTGCTCCCCACACAAAAAGCACTCACCATGATGTCTTGCGAAAACCTTCGTACTGGCGGCTTGGGGGCCATTGTGGGCGCCGGTCCGGCCGGCGCGACACTCGCGCGGCTCCTGCAAATGCGCGGTTTCACCGTTCAGGTGATTGAGCGTGACGCGTCATCGACGGCGCGGCCGCAGGGCGGCAGCCTCGACCTACGCCCTGATTCCGGCCAGCGCACCATCGACGCAGCCGAACTCGGCAACGTTTTCGCCCGCTTCTCCCGCGATGAGGCAAAGGCCTTCCGAATGATCGACTCCCACGGCGACGAGCTGCCTGGGATGGGCGAGGAAACCCACGAAGATCCCGGGCCGGAGATCGACCGGAAAGACCTGCGCCAGCTTCTGCTCGACTCGCTTGCGCCGGACACCGTCGCTTGGGGCCATGTCGTGCAAGACGTTCATCCAGAAACAGACGGACGGTGGCGGCTGGATATCAAGGACCAGGCCCCGGTCATCGCCGATTTCGTGGTGGGCGCTGATGGCATCGGATCGAAGGTGAGGCATCGCCTGACATCGATTCAGCCCGTCTACACCGGAACCAACATGATCGCCGCCAATATCCGCAAGGATCTCTGGCGCGGTTCCGAGATCGACAAGATCCTTGGAGAAGGCTCGGTAATGTTCGCCGGCGGCGGAAAGACCGTGTTCACCCAACGCTGTAACCACGATCTGATCCTTCTCTATTTCTCGCTGCATGTCGCCGAGGGCTGGCCGAAGACCGCGGGCTTCACGCTGGAGGACAAGCCGGCCGTGATGAAAGCTATCGGCGAGGCGTATAGCGACTGGTCGCCGGACCTGATGGCGATGCTCACCCAGGTACAAGACAACTTCCATCTTTGGCCGAACTCCGTCCTGCCGCCGGACTACCGGTGGGAAACGCAGCTTGGCCTGACGATGCTGGGCGATGCGTCGCACGTCATGCCGCCGTATACCGGCAAGGGGGTCAACCTCGCGATGCTGGACGCGCTCGAACTCGCCGATGCGTTGACCGACACGCCGGGTGGGGACGTAACCGCTTCCGTCGCCGGGTTCGAGGCGCGCATGCAGAAGCGCACGAGCCAAGAGACCGGCGCATGTCTCGCGATCGGCCGACAGATGTACGGCTTCGATCTGGATTTCAGCCTGCCCGCCGCCGCGTGAGAGGCCTGAAGTCTTAACCCGCAATTGCTTTTCATGCGCGGAGACGATCATGACTCTCGACCATGCCGCCGCATTTTTAGCAGCCGAGCGGCTGGAAGCGATGGACGCGTTATACCGCTTCGGTTCAGGCGTCGATCACAATGACGCGGACCTGCTGGCGACGGCCTTCAGCGACGACGCCGTCGTGAACTTCGGTCCTTGCGGTCGCACGATGGGCCTGGACTTCCCGGTGCTGACCGGGAATGTGACCATCGTCTGTTTCCTGTGTGGCACCGCCGAGAAGCAGACGACGTCGCACGTCATCACCAACGGCCGAGCGCGGATCGAGGGGGATTCCGCGGTGCTCCGCGCCCTGGTCGATGCGACACACCTGCCGAAGAACGACCATTCCCGCCGCTGCCAGATGATGAACTGGTACGACGTGGAGTTGGTCAGGGAAGTGGATATGTGGCGAATGCGCCGGATCGTCATCAGCAACGCCTGGTTCACCGGAGACGTCCAGGTGCTGCTGGGCAAGTAGAGCCCCCCGCGTACGACAGCCAGTCAAGACCTTCACTCGACAGACTTCACAGACCGGGCGGCGGCGGCTCTTGCCGCCGGGAACGGAGATCGTTCGTGTCAGAGTAATCCGCGAAATAAGTTCACGAGTTCACCTACCATTCGATTGTCAGTGCGCCGAAAGAGGCGCCTGCGTATTCCGATGATGCCGCCCGGGTATTCCAACCCTTATCCGCGCACCGTCCAATCTGATGGCGCTCACCATTCCGATCTGATGGCGCCCAGGGAAGACGGTCTCGTAGGCCGCTTTCGTCATGTCACGCCGGTGAAGTCAGCATTGGCTGCTCGAGGCCTGCCGCTTGTTGAGCTCGAAGGAAGGCGGGTCCCGGCAAGGCCGAGCCAGGCATCCGGTTCGGCTCGATGCGGCGGATTGAAGGGCTGGAGTTCAAAGCAGTGGCGATGATCATTGACAAGTCGTCAGGTGATGCGCAAAGGCTGGAACGTTATGTTGCCGCTACTTGAGCTCGTCAGTGGTTGCTGGTTGTCGAAAACGCGATTCCTTCACGCGGAGATTGAGTGGCCTGTACAGTTCGACCCGAGTTACCAGCTGCCGGTGTTAGATTGCTTGCGCCACGTGTGCGGGGTAGGCAAGACCTCCAGGAGGATCCGCAACGCCGGACAGCACCCACTTCCTGATTGGGCGTAGCGCGAGGGTAGCCGATTTGAAGTTGCCGAAAATACAAACCTCTTCAGCACGTTAGAGAGGAGAACTGGCGGAGGGGATGAGATTCGAACTCACGGTAGGGGTTGACCCCCTACAACGGTTTAGCAAACCGCCGCCTTCAGCCACTCGGCCACCCCTCCGCCGGGGCAACATCCCCGAACATCCGCTGACGCGAAACATCCGGACACGGCGTTTGCCTCACATCTTGTAGGCAAGCGCCACCCCACCGTCAAACGTCAATCTAGCTCAGCGCGACCTCGAACCCCCGCGCGGTCGCCGGGCGCGCCATCATTGCCTCATACCACCGCTTCACGTCCGGGTAGTTCGCCAGATCGATCCGGTGCCGTTCGTGCCGCCACGCCCAGCCCAGGATGGCGAAATCGGCGATGGAGATCTCGTCCGCGACATATTCGTGCTGTGCCAACCGCCGGTCCAGCACGCCGTAAAGCCTCGCGGTCTCCTTGGAATAGCGCTCCAGACCGTAACGTTGGTCCTGCGCGTTCTCCACCTGAAGGAAATGATGAACCTGCCCCGGCATCGGGCCAAAGCCGCCCATCTGCCACATCAGCCACTCCAGCACGGGCACCTGCCTGCGCGGGTCGTTCGGGTAGAACTTCCCCGTCTTCTGCCCAAGGTAGATCAGGATCGCCCCGGATTCGAACACGCTGATCGGCGCCCCGCCAGCGGCCGGCCCGCCGGGGCCCGCCGGGTCGATGATCGCGGGGATGCGGTTGTTCGGGCTGATCTTCAGGAAGTCCGGGGCGAACTGCTCGTTCTTGGCTATGTTGACCGGGTGCACGTTATACGGCACGCCCATCTCCTCCAATGCGACACTGATCTTGCGACCGTTCGGGGTATTCCAGGTGTATAATTCGATCGGCATCATCGGCCCTTCCTTCCGGTTCGCACGCACAGTGACCACAAGCGCAAGCCGGAGCAAGCAGCGGTTCGGCGCGGGACCCGGCCTTCCAGCACCGCCTGTGACCGCGCGCCTCAGGAGACAACCGACGTGAAGCTTGCCACCTGGAACGTCAACTCGATCCGTCAGCGGGAAGGCCATGTGCAGCGATGGCTGCAGAAAGCCCAGCCGGACGTTCTCTTCCTGCAGGAGATCAAGTGCGAGACGGACGCCTTCCCATCGTTGCCCTTCCACGGCCTCGGCTATACCGCCGACGCGGTCGGGCAAAAATCCTACAACGGCGTGGCGATCCTGGCGCGCGTGCCGTTCACCGTCGTGCACCGGTCGCTGCCCGACGTGCCAGCGGACGACGCTCAGGCACGCTACATCGAGATCGAGATCGAGGGCACCACCCTGATCGGCATCTACCTGCCGAACGGCAACTCCCGCGGCGACGAAGGATTCGCTTATAAGCTCGCCTGGATGGACCGGCTCGCCGACCGTGCCCGCGCACTGATCGAGGATGATCGTCCGTTCGCGATCGTCGGCGACTTCAACGTCTGCCCGACCGATGAGGACTACGCGCCCGGCACCCTTTCACCGGCCGACGCGCTGGTGCGTCCGGATAGCCGAGCGCGGTGGCGCCGGATGGTCTGGATGGGCCTGACCGACGCGGTGCGGGCGATGCATCCGAACGGCTCGGTCTACACGTTCTGGGACTACCAGGCCGGCGCCTGGCAGCGCGACCGGGGTCTGCGCATCGACCACGCCCTGCTTTCGCCAGCCCTGGCCGAACGGCTGACCTCAGCCGAACCTGACAGAGACGAGCGAGGCCAGCCGCAACCATCCGACCACGTCCCGGTGCTGATCGAGCTACAGTGACGCTCGCCCGCCGCGCCGCCACTATCCCCAGTGCGCGGGGCGCCAGATCCATCTGCCGCGATGCGGCGCCCGTACCCAGCGGCCCTTAATGTAGCGCCCACCATGCCCGCGCCGATCGATGTAATGGCCGTTGGTCCAGATGTAGCGGACGCCGTTCCAGTACCAGTGCCCGGGCTCCCATACCACCCGCGAACTTGGTGGCGGGGGCACGACCTCTCGTCGAGGTGGCGGTATCGGCGAATAGCCGGGCGGCGGTGGTTGGGCACTGGCACTGCCGATCGCGAGCAGAAATACGGCAGCACAGGCTACAAGCCACTTCATCGACCATTCCTTCTCGAACGTGCCGGCCAGAACTCTATCAGTCCGACTGATGGAGTTGCGGGCCGAAACAGGCGGCTGAAGCCGGCCCGATTGAACAAACCAGCTAACCCCAGGCTATTTGCCCGGTCGCCGGCCGGCGTCAAATGTCCGCGTAACAGTGGCTTTCCGCCGCCGTGCCGGGATGGGTTGTCGCCCCAAGATGCGCCGGTCCGACCAGTTGCGCGTATTTCCAGATCGCGCCCGCGTTGTAATCCGTCCGCCGAGGCTTCCAGGCCGCGCGACGGCCCGCGAGTTCCGCCTCCGCGACCCGCAAATCGATCGTCCCCTGCTGGGCGTCGATGACGATCCGGTCGCCGTTCTTGACCAGCGCCAGCGGGCCACCCACCGCCGCCTCGGGCCCGACATGGCCGATGCAGAAACCACGCGTCGCCCCGGAGAACCGCCCGTCGGTGATCAGCGCCACCTTCTCCCCCATCCCCTGGCCGTAGATCGCGCTGGTGGTGGACAGCATCTCCCGCATGCCCGGGCCGCCTTTCGGGCCCTCGTAGCGGATGATGATGACGTCGCCTTCCTTGTACGCCCGGGCATCCACCGCGGCATACGCCTCCTCCTCGGAGTCAAAGCATAGCGCAGTGCCTTCGAACCGCAGATTGTGCAGCCCGGCGACCTTGACGATGGCCCCATCCGGCGCCAGGCTGCCCTTCAACCCAACCACCCCGCCGGTCGCCGAGATCGGTTTTGACACCGGGTAGATCACATCCTGATCGGTCGGAAACACCACGTCCTTGTGGTTCTCGGCCAAGGTCTTGCCGGTGACGGTCAGACAGTCGCCGTGCAGCAGGCCGCCGTCCAGCAGAGCCTTGATGACCACCGGAACACCACCGACGTTATGCACATCCAACGCGACGTACTTGCCGCCCGGCTTCAGGTCGGCAAGGTAGGGCGTGCGCCGCATGATCTCGACCACGTCGTCCATGGTGAAGCGGATTCCCGCCTCATGCGCCAGCGCCGGAAGGTGCAGGCCGGCATTGGTCGATCCACCGGTGGCACCCACGACCACGGCCGCGTTCTGCAACGCCCTTAACGTCACGATGTCGCGCGGGCGGATCTTCTGCTCGATCAGGTTCATCACCGCACGACCGGAGTCGACCGCGAAACGGTCGCGTTCCTCGTACGGCGCCGGCGATCCGGCTGAACCAGGCAGCGCCAACCCGATCGCCTCGGACACCATCGCCATCGTGTTGGCGGTGAACTGACCGCCGCAGGCCCCGGCCGATGGGCAGGCGGCACATTCCAGCTCATGCAGCTCCGCGTCGGACATGCCGCCCGTGGCGTGCAGGCCCACCGCCTCGAAGACATCGACCACCGTCACATCCCGGCCCTTGAACCTTCCGGGCAGGATCGAACCGCCGTACATGAACACGCTGGGCACGTTCAGCCGCAACATCGCCATCATCATGCCAGGCAGCGACTTGTCACACCCGGCCAGCCCGACCAGCGCGTCGTAGCAGTGCCCGCGCACCGTCAGTTCCACGCTGTCGGCGATCAGATCGCGCGATACCAGCGACGACTTCATCCCCTGATGACCCATGGCGATGCCGTCGGTCACGGTGATCGTGGTGAACTCCCGTGGCGTTCCGCCCGTCTCGGCGACGCCCTTCTTCACCGACTGAGCCTGCCGGCTCAGCGCGATGTTGCAGGGCGCGGCCTCGTTCCAGCAGGTGGCGACGCCGATGAAGGGCTGGTCGATCTCGTCCTCGGTCAGGCCCATCGCATAATAGTAGCTGCGGTGGGGTGCCCGACTCGACCCGACGGTGACGTGGCGCGACGGCATCTTCGATTTGTCCCAGCGCCTGGTCGGCATGGTCGATCTCCTTCTGGCGTTTCGATCGATCGGTTATAGCGCCGCTGGCGGGAACACCCAACCAGATGATCCAAGCGCGCCCGCCCGGACCGTCGACCGGCAACGACACCGCCGGGAAGCCGGCGCATCCGCGGTTCGCCTGAACCGCGGCGCGACCAACCCGAACCACGACCGCGTGTTTCGGCATGCGCGGCGGCGTTACGATATACATTGCGATTAGGAACCAGTTTGGCGTTTATTGTCCACTCCTGAGAGCCTGGTCGGAAGATCCATATGTTTCGCTGCTATTTCCTTCAGGAAGGACGTGTCGCCGAAGGCTGCAATCTCAACGTCGCCACTCTCGATGCGGCCATCGCCACGGGCCGCAAGATCCTGGCCGACCAGTTGGAGGTTGACAGCTGCGATGGTCTCGAAATCTGGCTCGATCGGGCGTTGCTTTACCGTTTTCGTGACTGAGGATGCTTGGCCGGTGGATGGGTTCCGCTGTTAAACCGGCGTCAGCCATTTGCCGCGAAGCTGCGGCGCTCAGGCTCCCTGGAGATCATGATGCGGCATCTGGGTTTGGCGGTCGCGATGGTGGTGACCGCGTCACCGGCCTGGGCGATCGAGGCGTCCGGCGCCGACATCCTTGGCCTGCGCCTGGGAATGTCGGAAAAGGACGTCACCACGCAACTGGCTCATCAGGGATTTCCCGCCACCACCCTGCCGGACAGATGCACGGAAAATAACGTTTGTCTCGTGACGGCCGAGACCAGGGACGGCTGGTTGCGGATCACGCTGTCCGGCAGAGCGGGAGCCCGGCAGCTCGAGTATGTGTTCCGCGGGCATGGTCAGGGCGAACCGCGGAAGATCCAGGCCGCGATGACCGACCGGTTCGGCGACCCGAACCAGCAGACACCGATGGCCTGGTGCCACGCGGTCGGCAGCGACGGAATGTGTCCCCATGATCAGGCGTCGCTGACATTCCTGGCGGAGACGTTGACCGTCATCCTGAAGTCCGGCACCGGCGAGCGACCTCAGTAGGACCTTATTGCCGTCTCGGCGTTCGGATGCGGCCGGGCCGTCAGGACGCCCGCGGCTGCGACGATTGTGGCGATCAATCAACCATTTGTTCATCTTTGGCCGGTAATCGAGGCGCATGAACTGGCGCGCGATCCTTGTCCTGCTGATCCTGACGGCGCCTGGCCGCGTGCTGGCGAATATCAGCGCGGCATCAACCCCGGGCCCCGGCCGGCTATGCCGTCAGGCGATCACCGCGGCTGAGCGCGCCCATGGCATACCGTCGCATCTGCTCGCGGCGATCGCCCGGGTGGAAAGCGGACGCCGAGACTCGGCTTCCGGCACATTCAATCCCTGGCCCTGGACCATCAACATGGACGGCCAGGGCAGCTTCTATGACAACAAGATCGAGGCCGTCGCCGCCGCGGCGGCCATGCGGCCGCGCGTCACCAGGTCGATCGACGTCGGATGCATGCAGATCAGCCTGACCCATCATCCGGACGCTTTCGCCAGCATGGACCAGGCCTTCGACCCCTATGCCAATGCCGACTACGGCGCCCGCTTCCTGACCCAGCTTTACGAAAAGACCAGTTCCTGGCCGAGGGCGGTGGAGATGTATCACTCCGCCACACTTGATATCGGACAGGAATACGGCCGTCGCGTGTATGCCGCCCTGCCAGACGAGCAAAGGCTTGCCGAGGTGACGCAACCTGCCCCGTCAGCCGTCCCTTGGACCTCTGGCTTCGGCCGCTCATTGCTGATGTCCCCGATGCGCCCGGTCACCCCGCATATCATTCCCCTCGCAAGTGGGCTGATGGGTGGGGCGCCGCCCGGCCGATCGCTGGCTTCTTACCGATTGGCTCCCGTGCGGTTCGCGCTTCGCGCGCCTTAGGGCAGCATCGGCGATAAGTGCGTCAGCACGCCGATAAAGCTGCCTGACAAAACAAGGCCTAAGGGCCTGTTCGACACTGCGATTCGCGGCGGTTAATGTCGACCAGGCCCTCAACGGCTGCCGCGCGGCTGACCATCATGCCAAAAGGTCGCCTGGCCGTCGGTCCTGCTTTGTCCCCCGGGCCGCTGGCCGAAGCCCGGTGTGCCAGCTCTCTGACAAGGTGGCGTTTCGCGCCTGATCCCAGTTCCTTCATTTGATGCAAGCTTCTATCCGTTGATGGTGATGTCGGTGAGCCGGCGATGCTCGTCCATCGCATAGCGGTCGGTCATCCCGGCCACATAATCGCCCACGATGGTGGCGGCGCGGTGCGTCCCGGGCTCTCCGGCGCGGGCGCGCCAGTCGTCAGGCAGCAGCGTCGGGTCGGCGTGCAGCAGGCGATACAGCTCCTCGGTCAGCCGCTTTGCCTTGGTGGACATGCGGTTGACCCGCCAATGGCGGTACATGCGGGCGAACAGAAAATCCTTGATCGCCTGGTTGGCATCGGCCATCGCCGGACCGAAGCTGACGACGCGCTGCTTGTGCCGGCGGATCGCATCACAACTGTCGGGATCCAATTTGGCCAGCCGCCTGCGGGTCTCGGCGATCAGGTCGACCACCATCGCGTTGATCACCCGGCGCAGCATCTCGTGCCGCAAACGCGGCGGCGGAACATCCAGGCTGGACGTCCGAGCGGCGGCGAGGGATTGGCCGACCAGCGGCAGGTGCTTCAGGTCATCGACCGCGAACAATCGCGCCCGCAAGCCATCATCAAGGTCGTGGGAGTGATAGGCGACGTCGTCGGCGATCGCGGCGACCTGTGCCTCGGCACTCGGCTGGGTGTGCAGATCGAGCCTATGGCGGTCGTTGTAGTCCGCGATATACGCGACGGGGTGGCGTAACGGGCCGTTGTGCTTGACCAGGCCCTCCAGCGTCTCCCAGGTCAGGTTCAGGCCGTCCCAGCCGGCATAACGGCTCTCCAGCAAGGTGACGATCCGCAGACTCTGGGCGTTGTGATCGAAACCGCCGAACGGTTTCATGACCGTGTTCAGGGCATCCTCGCCGGCGTGCCCGAACGGGGGGTGGCCCAGGTCGTGGGCCAGGGCCAGCGCTTCGGTCAGATCCTCGTCCAGGCCCAGGGCACGGGCGATGGAACGGGCGATCTGGGCAACCTCGATACTGTGGGTCAGCCGGGTGCGGTAGAAGTCGCCCTCGTGGTTGACGAAGACCTGAGTCTTGTACTGCAGCTTGCGGAATGCGGAACTATGAATGATGCGGTCGCGGTCACGCTGCCAGGGCGAGCGCGTCTCCGCTTCGGGTTCGTGGTGCAACCGGCCGCGGGCCGTGGCGGCGCAGACGGCGTAGCGAGCCGGATCGGGGCGAACGAACATGCCTGGCGGATACACCCTGCTCTGTTCGGCATCAATCGGCAGCTTCAATCAACCGGCCGCGCCGGGTGATGCCGCTTCGAGTCCGCTGGCCGCTTCAATTCCGCTGAGTGATTGCCTATCTTGTACATCATGGAAAAGTTCGCCGTTACCGATCGCGCCGCCGCCCGCATCGCCGAGATCGTCGCCGAGACAAGCCCGGCATCTGAAGCCTCGCCGCCCGGCGTCGCATCGGGTGTCGCGCTGCGGGTCGCGGTTCTGGCCGGGGGATGCAGCGGCTTCCAGTATCGCTTTGAACTGGACCCGGCTACCCAGCCGGACGACCTGATCATCGAGCGCGGCGCGGCCCGGGTGGTCGTCGACGCCGTCAGCCTGGATCTGCTGAGCGGGTCGGAGCTGGATTACACCGACGAACTGATGGGCAGCCACTTCGCGGTTCGCAATCCCAATGCCAAATCAGCCTGCGGGTGCGGGACAAGTTTCGCGATCGACTGAGAACGCGGCATACCCTGGCCAAGTTGATGCTGGTTTAGGCATTTGTCGCCGAGTTGATCGCGATACCCGAACTTTAACCGCCGAACATAGCCGAAGCCGCCCGCGACCAGCGCCGCTGCGCCGGTCCGTTTCGGTCGACTGCCGGCCGACGGTGTAGTGCCACTCGGCCGCGCGCTGCGGTGCTATCAGGCGCGGGCGCTGGTGGCGTGGCGTTTGCTAAAGCTGACAGGCACCACAAGGGCCAATCATCATGACCGAGACCGCGGCACCGCTGCCAGCCGTCGCCACACAGGGGCTGACGCGCTGGGGACAACTCGGCTTAGGGCTGGTCTGCATGATGGCGATTTCCAGCCCGCAATACGTTTGGACATTGTTCACCAAGCCGTTGGGCACCGCGCTGGCGGTGTCACCGGCATCGCTGCAGGTGACGTTCTCGCTGCTCATCGTACTGCAGACCTTCTTCTCGCCGTTCCAGGGCTGGCTGGTGGACCGGTTCGGGCCGAGGTTGCTGATCGGCATCGGCGGCGTGCTGTCGGGACTGTCGTGGGTGCTGGCATCGTATGCCTCCTCGCTGACCATGCTGTATCTGACCTATGGAATAATCGGCGGACTTGGCACCGGCATCGTCTATGTCGGGGTGGTCGGCCAGATGGTCGGCTGGTTCCCCGACCGCCGGGGTTTCGCCGCCGGCATCGTCGCGGCCGGATACGGGATCGGCGCGATCGTCACCACCTTCCCGATCAGCTACTCACTGGCGGCGGTCGGCTACCAGATGACGTTGCTGCAGTACGGCGCGATCTTCGCCCTCGTCGGACTGGTCGCGGCGCTCGGTCTCAGGCCGGCGCCGATGTCGGCGACCGCCAAGCAGGACGCGCCGGGGGTTTCGACCGCCGTGATGCTGCGATCACCGGTGTTCTGGCTGATGTTCGTGATGATGACACTGATGGCGACTTCGGGACTGATGGTGATCTCGCAGATGGCCGCGTTCGCCAGGGATTTCGGCATCACCCGGGCGGTGGTGTGGGGCCTGGCGGCGCTGCCGCTGGCGCTGACCGTCGACCGGTTCACCAACGGGCTGACACGCCCATTCTTCGGCTGGTTGTCGGATCGGATCGGACGCGAGAACACCATGTGCCTGGCGTTCGGGCTGGAGGGGATCGCGATGGCGCTGTGGCTGGCGACACGAACCGATCCTCTGCTGTTCGTGCTGCTGTCGGGTTTCGTGTTCTTCGGCTGGGGCGAGATCTTCTCGCTGTTTCCCTCCACGTTGACCGATGTCTTCGGCACCCGCAACGCGACGCAGAACTACGGCTGTCTTTACATCGCGCAAGGCATCGGGGCGATCTTCGGGGGTCCCCTGGCGTCGCTGCTGCATGAGGCGACGGGGACGTGGATGCCGGTGTTCGGTGTCGCGATCGCCGCCGACCTGGTGACGGCATTTCTGGCGATCGCGGTGCTGAAGCCGCTGCGGGCGCGGGCTTTGCCGGCGGGTTAGCCCGGATGCGAAGCCCGCGTTTCGCCGCCTGGACCGGCCATGCCAAACATCACGCCGCGGCGTGTCGCCCTTATACAATCCGATACCGGGGCCGGCGCCGAAGCCCACTGGCCTGGAAGCCAACCGCCGGCGCCTTCAGGCCGACAGCCGCCGGCGTAGTGTTTCGTTGATCAGACCGGGGTTGCCCTTGCCGGCCATGGCTTTCATGGTCTGACCGACAAAGAAGCCAAACAGCTTGTCCTTGCCTGACCGATACGCCGCCACCTTGTCCGGATTGGCCGCCAGGATGCGATCCACCGCTTCGTCGATCGCCCCGCTGTCGGTGACCTGACGCAGGCCTTTCTCATCGACGATCATCCCGGCGTCCTTGCCGGTTTCCACCATCGCCTCGAACACCTCCTTGGCGATGCGGCCGTTGATGGTGTTGTCGGCGATCAGGTCGAGCAACCCGCCCAACGCCGCTGCCGAAACCGGAGGGTCCTCGATCGAGCGGCCGCGGCGATTGATCGCGGCGAAGAAATCGCCGGTGATCCAGTTGGCGGCGATCTTCGGATCGCGGCCGTCAGCGACAACCTCGAAAAAATCAGCGGTGGCTTTCTCGGCGACCAGCACCGACGCGTCGTACGGCGTCAGCCCATAGGACTGCATGAACCGCACGCGCTTGGCGTCCGGAAGCTCCGGCAACGAAGCCTTCAGGGCGGCAACCCAGTCTTCCTCCAGCACCAGCGGCAGCAGATCCGGATCCGGGAAGTAACGGTAGTCGTGGGCGTCCTCCTTCGAACGCATCGAACGGGTGACCCCGCAGCCACTGTCGAACAGGCGGGTTTCCTGCACGACCGTTCCGCCCGATTCCCAGACTTCGACCTGACGCGTGGCTTCCGCCTCGACCGCCTGCATGACGAAGCGGACCGAGTTGACGTTCTTCACCTCGCAGCGGGTACGGTAGGGCTCATTATGCCTGCGGACCGAGACATTGACGTCGGCCCGCAGGGAACCTTCCTCCATGTTGCCGTCGCAGGTCCCCAGGTAGCGCAGGATCGACCGCAGCTTGCGCAGATAGGCGCCAGCTTCCTCGGGACCACGAATATCCGGTTCCGAAACAATCTCCATCAGCGCCACACCCGATCGGTTCAGGTCGATCAGCGTTTTATTCGGATGCTGGTCATGGATGGATTTGCCGGCATCCTGCTCCAGATGCAGCCGGGTGATGCCGATCGGCTTGCTGGAGCCATCCGCGAGTTCCACTTCGACCGCACCGGTGCCAACGATGGGATGCTCGAACTGGCTGATCTGATAGCCAGCGGGCAGATCGGCATAAAAGTAGTTCTTGCGATCGAAACGGCTGACCATGTTGATGCGGGCGTTGAGGCCAAGACCGGTGCGCACCGCCTGCGCCACGCATTCCGTGTTGATCACCGGCAGCATGCCGGGAAAGGCGGCGTCGACGAAGCTGACCCGGTGGTTCGGTTCGGCACCGAAAGCGGTCGCGGCGCCGCTGAAAAGCTTTGATTTGCTGATGACCTGGGCATGAACTTCGAGGCCGACAACGACTTCCCAGGTGCCGGAGCTGCCCTCGATCGCATAGGCCATGCCTCAATGCTCCTCGCGGCACCAGTCAAACACGCGCTGCTGCTCGCGCTTGATGAAGGCGACGTCTTCAAGATCGACGTCCCGCCCGGAACTGCGCACGGTGTCCAGCAATCCCTTCAGGTTTTCCTGCGTCATGTCACCACTGCCGACCTTGTCCTTGTTGACCACGATCGAGGTCAGCAGCGGCCAGCCCTTGTCAGCCGTATAGGCACACACCGCATCCAGATGCGGGCCGACACCGCGCCGCGACTTCACCCAGTTCAGGCCGCTGGCATCGGCGATGTCCTTGTAGGACAAAAAGCTGCGCAACCGTCCCTGCCTGCAGATCGTCGCGATGGTTTTCTCCACGCTGTATTCGCCGCTGCGCCGTGTCTCGAGGATCTTGTTCGCGGCCGCGAACATCGGCGCGGCCGTGCGATTGAGGCGGACGCAGTTGGCCACGATCGTCTCAAGATCCTTGGTTGCTTTCGATTCAAGATCAACTGCCATCTCAACCTCCTGCCCTGAGCGATGGCAATGCTGTCAAACCGGCCGCCTGCTCGATCGCGGCCGATACCGCGAAGACGGTCTCCTCATCAAACGGCTTGCCGATGACCTGCAAACCCAGCGGCAGACCATTGACGTCCAGACCGGCCGGAACCGACGCCGCCGGGACGCCGGCCAGGTTTGCCGGTACGGTGAACAGATCATTCAAATACATCTTGATCGGATCGTCCATGTTCTCGCCCTGAGCGAATGCGGCTGACGGGGCGGTCGGCGTAAGCAAGGCATCCACCCGCGTGAAAGCGTCGGTAAAGTCCTTCAGGATCAGGGCCCGGATCTTCTGCGCGCGCAAGTAGTAGGCGTCGTAATAGCCGGCGGAAAGCACATACGTTCCGATCAACACACGGCGGCGGACCTCGGCTCCAAATCCATCAGCGCGGGTGCGTTGGTAAAGATCGCGCAGGTCCGTGCCGTCCTGCCGGAGCCCAAACCGCACACCGTCATAGCGGGAGAGGTTGGAGGATGCCTCGGCCGGGGCGACGATGTAGTAGGTGGGTAGACCATACTTGGTATGCGGCAGCGAGATATCAACGATCTCGGCGCCGTTTGCCCGCAGCCACCCGATACCCTGCTGCCACAGCGCGTCGATCTCCGCCGGCATGCCGTCGGCATGATATTCCTTTGGTATGCCGATCCGCAGACCCTTCACGCCGCGTTCGCACGCCGCCTCGAAGTCTCCGACCGGCACCGCCGCGCTGGTGGAATCCTTCGGATCGTGGCCGGACATCGCGTGCAGCAGGATGGCGCTGTCCCGTACGCTGCGGGCAAGTGGGCCGGGATGATCCAGCGACGAGGCAAACGCCACCACCCCCCAGCGCGAGCACCGCCCATACGTCGGCTTGATCCCGACCAGACCGCAGAACGATGCCGGCTGGCGGATTGACCCACCGGTATCGGTTCCGGTCGCCCCCATCGCCAGCCGTGCCGCGACCGCCGACGCCGATCCTCCGGACGAACCGCCCGGCACCAGCACGGCGGTATTGTCCTGCCGGCGCTTCCACGGGTTCTCCACCGGTCCGTAGGCCGAGGTCATGTTGGACGAGCCCATGGCGAATTCGTCCATGTTGGTCTTGCCGAGGAACACTGCCCCGTCACGCAGCAGGTTGGCGGTGACGGTGCTCTCATAAGGCGACACGAACGGGCCCAGTATCGCACTTCCGGCCGTCGTGCGGACACCCGTCGTGCAGAACAGATCCTTGATCGCCAGCGGAATGCCGGTCAGCGCGCGTGGCTCCCCGGTGGCCAGCGCTGCATCGGCCGCCCTGGCCTGATCCACCGCCCTCGCGTGGCTGACGGTGATGTAGGCGTTCAGCCGCGGGTTGAGTGCCTCGATGGCGTGCAGGTGCGCCATCGTCAGATCAACCGCCGAGAATTGTTTCGCGCGCAGTCCGTCGCGGGCCTCGGCGATCGTCAGATCAGTCAGCATCACTCGACCACTTTCGGTACGACGTAGAAATCGCCGATCCGCTGGGGCGCGTTCGACAGCACCTGTTCCGGATAGCCGCCGTCGGTCACCACGTCGGCGCGCATCGGCATGGTGACCTGTCCGGCGCCACCCGAGGCCATGTTGGCCGCACCGGTCAGCGGCGCGATGCCCGTGACATCGACCTCGTTCAACTGCTCGATCCAGCCGAGAATGCCGTTCAGGTCGTCGCACAGCGACGCGACCTCATGATCCTCGACCCGGATCCTGGCGAGCGAGGCGATGCGGCGGATGGTCGCGGGATCGAGCGACATGAAGGGAAAATTCCTTTGCTGGCGGAAACGGCGGGACCATAACGGCGCGCATGGCTCTGTTCAACCTGAGGGACCTGCTGGCCACGTTGCGGCGCGACCAACGGGTCATCGGCGTCGATCCCGGGACGAAGACGATCGGCTTGGCTTTATCTGATGTGCGGCGAAGGCTGGCTTCGCCGTATGGTCGTCTCCGGCGCGGCAGGCTGACGGCGAACGCAACCGAGATCGCCGCCATCGCCCTGCGCGAAGGCGCCTATGGCCTGGTGGTGGGCCTGCCGCTGTCCATGGACGGCACCGCCGGCCCCGCGGCCCAAGCCGCTCGGGATTGGACCCACGCGCTATCCGCCGCGACCGGATTGCCGGCCGCGCTGTGGGACGAGCGGCTGTCGAGCGCCGCGGTCAACCGGTTCCTGATCGATGAGGCGGACCTGACGCGGGCCAGGCGAGCCGAGGCGGTAGACCGAGCAGCGGCGGCCTGGATGCTGCAGTCCGCGCTGGATGCATGTTCACCGGCAGCCGAACCACTGACCGGTCCGCCGGATCTTCCGCTGTAGACACGGGATTTGCGCGAACGCGATGCCGGTGGCCGATTCAAGCCGAGCGGCGGGGCTCGAGCCTCCGGTGGGCGGCGTCTGTTGCGAGGGGCGGATCTTTCAGCGGGCGACGCGGCGTGGCTCACGACGGGCGCCCGCCGGCCATCGCCGGTCGCGATTGGTTTCAGAAATGGACCTCGATACCAACCTCTGGCGATATTTCCTCGGAACCGGACACGTTGGATCCATTACCGAATTTATGCTCCCAAAATTCGACCGCGAAGTATACATCAGGCTTGTGCGGCCTGTGATACAGCATCGAGCCGACGTCCAACTGTAGCTGCGGCCGCGCAAGGATCTCGGTATAGGTGTTGTTGCCGAACCCATCCTTGCCCTTCGGCAGGACGAAATTGGCAAAACCGCGGAAGTCGAGCGGCAACCCGGTGAAATTCAACGGATACAACCAGACGATTTCGAACTCGGGTGCGGCCGCGAAGTTGACCGTCCTGCCGACGATCCCGTTGTTGTTCCATTCCTTGGAGAAATGGACACCGATATTTACAAATCCCGCCGGCACGTTCAGGTGGAAGTTCGGACCCAGTATCAGCAGCTTCTTGTCTGGTGCGAACTGCGTGTTTTCCGATTCAGCATCGCCGCCGAATTCGAAGTTGATCGCCGAGAACGGACCGATCTTGGTGTTGAGGCCGAAAATCTTGTCAGGGCTCAACTGACCGCGATAAACCCCGTAGAACTCAGTAGAGCCGCCAGGGGAGTTATTGGCTGGCTCATTGGCGTTGGAGAACAGGACGTCGACGTTGAAGAAGTTCGAGCCGTAGTCCCAAACATCGAAATGTCCGAGGTTCACGATGATCTTGTTGACGTTTCGTGATCCTTTCTCGCCACCAGGGTTCGAGATAAATGGGCCATCGCGAAGTCCGATTGAAGTGTCGCTGAAATTGCCTTGAGCCCGGGCTTGCGCGGCGGTCACCACCAGGGCCGCGGCAAATAGCAAGTACTTAAACTTCATGTCTTGTCCTTTTTGTTCAGCCCTAAATATCGCTCGCCGCCACGCCGGACGTCGCGCGTTCCGTTGCTTCACGCCAACGTTCATCAGTCGCATTTTTTTACTGGCGGCATTACCGGCAGCAATCGATGTGCCAACAACTACGTGTTGTGTGGCTCGGCGCGCTATGCCGGCATCAGTGATGAAAACCTGCAACAGTGCGCCTTAGGCCAATGGGTTACCAAAAGGTCACTCATCACGGACAAGATCAACGCAAGCTGCTTTTTCAGAGTGCAAAGCGGGGCGAGCCGCCCGCGAACCAGGGTTGACCAGGCGGTATTGGCGGCTAAAGCATTCCGTTTCGCGCCAAATTGCCGCTTTGCTGAGCAATGTGGCGATGATTAAATGAGAGTCCTGCCACGCGGCGGTCAGTGCAGCGATGGCATACCGTTTGCCTGCATCGTTAGGATCGTCATGATCGCAAGCTCGTACTGATCGATCGCAGCATAGGGCACCGTGGGTGCCAAAAAGGGGGGAAATCTATGTTCGTCACGCCGCCTGTCTCGACAGCCGTTTCACGGCGCCGCCTGCTGCAGAGCGGCGCTGGGGTCGCCGGTCTCGCCGCTGCCGGCCTTCCCGCGAAGGCGGCCGAGGCCGCGAAGCAACTGGTGGTCGGCTTCATCTACGTCGGCGCCAAAGACGATTATGGCTACAACCAGGCCCATGCCGAGGCCGCAGCGATGCTCAAGAAGATCCCCGGCGTGACCATTGTCGAGGAGGAGCGGGTTCCCGAAACCGACGCCGTCTCGAAAACCATGGAGAGCATGATCAGGCTGGATGATGCCACCCTGTTGTTCCCGACCAGCTTCGGCTACTTCGACCCATACATGCTGAAGACCGCGGCCAAATATCCGAAGATCCAGTTCCGCCACTGCGGCGGACTGTGGAAGAAAGACAAGGACCCGATGAACACCGGGTCGTACTTCGGATACATCGGGATGTGCCAGTACCTGAACGGCATCGCTGCCGCCCACGCCACCAAAAGCAGGAAGCTTGGCTTCATCGCCGCGAAACCGATCCCGCAAGTCCTGATCAACGTCAATAGCTTTACCCTGGGCGCCCGTTCGGTCGATCCGACCATCACGACATCGGTGATCTTTACCGGTGAGTGGTCGATGCCGGTGAAGGAAGCGGAAGCCGCCAACAGCCTGGCGGACCAGGGCAGCGATGTGCTGACCTGCCATGTCGACAGCCCGAAGGTGATCATGGAGACCGCCGAGCGGCGGGGTATCTACGCATGTGGCTACCATGTTGATCAGTCGAAGTTGGCACCGAAAGGTTATCTGACTGGCGCCGAGTGGAACTGGATCACCGTCTACCGGCCGTTCATCGACGATGCGCAGACCGGGAAGCCGCTGCCGAATTTCGTTCGCGGCGGCCTGGCGGAAGGTTTCGTCAAGATGTCGCCCTATGGCCCCGGCCTGTCCGCCGCCGGACGCAAGAACGTCGATGCGGTCAAGGCCGAGATCATGAAAGGCGGTTTCGCGGTGTTCAAGGGTCCGATGAAGGACAACAAGGGCAACATCGTCATTCCGGCGGGAAAGTCCTTTCCCGAAACGGCGATCGAGCTCGAGTCGCAGAACTATCTGGTCCAGGGGGTCAACGGCGCGATTGCCTGAGAACGGGCGCATGAGAACGGGCGCATGAGCAGCGCCGCCATCGCGTCCGCATTGGAGCCGACGCGGACCACCGATCGCTGGTATCCGCTGCGCCGAGCGGCCGAGGCCGCGGCGGCACCGCTGGTCGCGTTGCTCGCCGCGGCGGTGCTGTTTTCCGGGTTCCTGCTTTGCCTGGGTCAATCGCCGCTGGACTTCCTTGATCTGGTCTGGCGCGGTGCGTTCGGCAGCTGGTTCTCGATTCAGAACACCCTGCAGCGCGCCGCCCCCTTGCTGCTGACCGCGTTGTGCGTGGCGCTGCCCGGCCAGCTTGGTCTGGTGATCATCGGCGGCGAGGCCGCGGTCGTGCTGGGTGGCCTCGCGGCGACCGTGGCGGCGCTGCCGCTGATCCACACCAGCCCGGTCATCGTGTGGGCGGCGATGGCGGTCGCCGGATCGGCGATGGGTGCGTTCTGGATCGGCCTGAGTGGGTGGCTGCGGGCGCGGCTGAACGTCAACGAGGTCATCGCCAGCCTGGTGCTGTCCTATATCGGCCTGGCGCTATTCAATCATCTGGTCGAAGGCGTGCTGCGCGACCCGGCCAGCCTGAACAAACCATCCACCTACGGCATTGGCGACGCCAACATGCTGGGCAACGTGCCATGGCTTGATGTTCACCCGGGCCTGCCGGTCGGCATCATCGGCTGCGTGCTGTGCTGGGTATTGATCTATCGGACCAGCATCGGCTTCGCCTCGCGCGTCACCGGCGGCAACATGCGTGCGGCGCAGCTACAGGGATTGCCGGTCACGAAGTTGATCCTGCTGGCCTGCGCGGTCGGCGGCGCCTGCGCGGGCCTTGCGGGGGCAATCGAGGTCGCCGCCGAATATGGTCGGGCGAATTCATCACTGAACGCTGGATTTGGCTACACCGGGATCCTGATTGCGTTCCTGGCCCGGTTCAACCCGCTGACGATCATGCCGATGGCGATCCTGCTGGGTGGCTTAGGTGCCGCAGGTGGCCTGATGCAGCGACATATGGGCCTGCCGGATGCAACCATCCAGGTGCTGCAAGGCGTGATTTTCGTTTCGATTCTGGCGAGCGACACCTTGTATGGGCGATTCCGCTGGTTCCAGCCACGTGGTTCGGCGTGATGATCGATTCAATCAGCACGGTCCTGCTGGCGATGCTCGCCGGCAGCCTGCGCGTCAGCACGCCGTTCCTGTTCGTCAGCCTGGGCGAATGCCTGACCGAGAAATCGGGTCGCATCAACCTGGGGAACGAGGGCGTGCTGGTTCTGGGCGCCATGGTGGCCTACGCGACGTCTTATGAGACAGGCAGCCCCTGGGCCGGGTTGTTGGCGGCCGCGGTCGCGGGACTGCTGCTTGGCGGCGTGCACGGCTCGATCTGCTGTTTGGCTCGGGTCAACGACGTGGCGATGGGCATCGCCATCATGCTGGCCGGCACCGGCATCGCGTTCTTCTTCGGCAAGCCCTACGTGCAGCCAAGCGCCCCACTGCTGCCGGGAATTCCGTTCGGATTCTGGTCGGCCAGCCCCCAGGTGCGAAACGCGCTGCTGGTCTGTCCGCTGTTCCTGCTGGGCATCGCCGCGGCGCTCGCGCTGCACTGGTGCTTCAACGCCACCCGCGTCGGGCTGCGGGTTCGCATTGTTGGCGACAGCCAGGACGCCGCCTTGGCACTCGGCCTGCCGATCGACCGCATCCGATTCCTGGCCACCGCCTGCGGCAGCGCGCTGGCCGGGATCGGAGGGGCATTTCTCTCGCTCTACTATCCCGGAAGCTGGAACGAGGGGCTGTCGTCCGGCCAAGGCCTGATGGCCGTGGCCCTGGTGGTGTTCTCGCGCTGGAATCCAATCAATTGCATCTATGCGTCGCTGCTGTTCGGCGCGGCGGGGGCACTGGGACCATCGCTGCAGACGGTCGGGATCACCTGGGGCTACTACCTGTTCTACGCGGCGCCCTACGTCGTGACGCTGGTCGTGTTGATCATCACCGCCCGCGGCGGACGGTCCCTGAGGGGCATGCCCGGGCAATTGTCGATCGGACGATGAACATGGCAACGATCGCCGCAGACCCCTACCCCTGGCCGTTCGACGGATCACTGGCGCCGGCCAGCACGGCGCTGATCGTCATCGACATGCAGACCGATTTCTGCGGTGTCGGCGGCTACGTCGACAAGATGGGCTACGATCTGTCGCTGACCCGGGCACCGATCGGTCCGATTTCGGCGGTGCTGTCGGCGCTGCGCCTGAAGGGCTATACGATCATCCATACGCGCGAGGGCCATCGGCCGGATTGTTCCGACCTGCCGGCGAACAAGCGCTGGCGGTCCCGCCAGATCGGCGCCGGAATCGGCGATCCCGGGCCGTGCGGTCGCATCCTGATCCGGGGTGAGCCGGGCTGGGAGATCATTCCGGATCTCGCTCCCCTGTTCGGAGAGATCGTCATCGACAAGCCGGGCAAAGGCAGTTTCTACGCCACCGATCTGGAGTTGATCCTGCGCACGCGCGGTATCCGCAACCTCATCCTGTCCGGCATCACCACCGATGTCTGCGTTCACACGACGATGCGCGATGCTAACGACCGCGGGTTCGAGTGTCTGCTGCTGTCTGACTGCTGCGGCGCCACCGATGCCGGGAACCACGCCGCCGCGTTGCACATGATCAAGATGCAGGGCGGCGTGTTCGGCGCCGTCAGCGACAGCACCACGTTGCTCACGGGCTTGCCGTGACCCAGGCGATCGGTGTCGAGGCTTTTGGCATCGGCAAGCATTTCGGCGGCTTTCAGGCCTTGTCGGACGTGTCGCTGAAGGTGAGGCCTGGCAGTGTGCACGGCTTGCTGGGCGAGAACGGTGCCGGCAAATCCACCTTGGTCAAATGCCTGCTGGGATATTACCGAGCCGACGAGGGCGGCTTCGTGGTGGACGGACGCGAAGCCGTGATCGAGCGTCCGGCCGACGCCGACGCGCTGGGCCTGGGCATGGTGTATCAGCACTTCACCCTGGTGCCGTCGATGACGGTTGCGGAAAATCTGGTGATGTCGCGGCAGAACGTTCCGGGTGTCATCAACTGGCGGGCGGAAATCGCCGGACTGCGGCGATTCATGGATCGGATGCCGTTCAAGGTCCCGCTGGAGGTAGAGGTTGGTCGCCTCGCCGCGGGTGAACGGCAAAAGACCGAGATCATCAAGCAGCTTTATCTGCAACGAAAATTCCTGGTGCTGGACGAGCCGACCTCGGTGCTGACGCCGCAGGAGGCGACCGAGATGCTGGGGCTGGTGCGTGGGCTGGCGCATTCCGGCGCGCTGACCATCGTCATCATCACCCACAAGCTGAAGGAGGTCGCGGCATTCGTCGATGAGGTCACGGTGCTGCGGCGCGGGCGCATGGCGGGCACCGGCGCGGTGCAGGATCTGGGGCCGATCGATCTGACCGCGATGATGATCGGTGAGCCGCATGCCCCGAAGAACCCGGAACGAAAAGGCGCGCCGTCCGCGCAGACGCGCTTGACGGTATCGGCGTTGCGCACCGCCGCGGACAGCGGGCACAGGGGCCTGTCGATCGACCGCCTGACCGTCCATGCGCACGAGATCGTCGGGATCGCAGGGGTGTCGGGCAACGGGCAGAAGGATCTGGTCGAGGTCCTGGGTGGCCAGCGGTTGCCGGAGTCGGGTTCGATCGTGGTCGACGGCGCAGCTTATGATGCCAGCCGTCGGCAGTCGCAGGCGCGCGACGTCAGGGTGCTGCCCGAGGAACCGCTGCGCAACGGCTGCGTCCCGTCGATGACGGTCACCGACAACCTCAACCTGCGTAGCTTCGACCTGGGCCCGAACAAGTCAAGGCGCACCTGGCTCGATCGCGCCGGCATGGTTCGGCGGGCGCGGGAGATGGTTGCCGCGTACGGCATTCAGACACCCTCGCCGCAGGCCCCGATCGGCGTGCTGTCCGGCGGCAACGTGCAGCGCTGCGTGCTGGCGCGTGAACTGGACGGCGCGGTGCGGCTGCTGATCGTCGCCAATCCGTGCTTCGGGCTGGACGTGAAGGCGGTGGCGGAGACGCGGGCGCGGATCATGGCGGCGCGCAACGCGGGATCGGCGGTGCTGCTGATCTCGGAGGATCTGGACGAGATCCTGGAACTCGCGGACCGGATCGTGGTGATGCACGATGGGTGGGTGGCGCATGAAATGCCGGCCGAGGGTGCCGATCCACAGGAGATCGGGCGGCATATGTTGGGGCATCAGTAGGCGCGGGCGTAATCGGGTAATCCGGTTGCGGCTGCTGCAACCCGGATTGGGGGCGGTCGGAAGTCTTCGGATGGTGAGGAGCTGACTGTACCAGTGACTCCTCGGCGCTGGACGTCGGTAACTTGGTTCGTTACGATTGTTATTGCCTGCCTTTCAGATAACTGTTTAACTATCGAACCTGGAGAGGCTAACGCATAATTCATCCTGGGAACCCCCAGACATGGGTCATGGCAGGCTTTAGTTGGACTAGTTTGTGCTGAGGCCACCGACGAATGTCCGCTCAGCCGAAACGATCAAGTGCCGAAGGGCGAATGAGTGGGCCGCCCGCCTGCACACCAGCCAGTTACGGCACCGCGCAACCTTCCGGGTTTTCCGTATGCCCGCAGAGCGAAGCCGAAGACAAGGTTTGCGGGGGGACTGCGCCCCCGCTGGCGCGATGCGAACAATGATATTCTTGAATGGGATGCTCGTCATGGGCGGGTCGAACGTTACACCGCTCGGGGGTTACACCTTGGCGAGTTTGACCCCGAGACCGGGGAACGATTGAGCCCGCCCGATCCCACACGTAAGGTAGAGCCATGAACGTCCTCCTAAAAGTCCAGCCTCCGCCGGAAGCAGCCATGATCGCGCATAGCGTCATGGCATATGATCAAGCGACCGAAGAGCTTGACCTGGAACTACCAATTCCCTTGTTCCTCGACACTTTAGCCCTGAAAATCGCCCGGGTGCCACCTGAGGACAAATACGGTGCCCTCTCGTATCCGTTGGAAGCGAGAGCCGTTGATACCTTCCAGTTCCTGCTCGGGCTGGATGTAGACCTGTTAAAGCGGGACTATGTTCTTGAGTCGACTGTAGGCTACGTGACTAGTTTCGGGCCAAGGAAGCTTGAAGCCGTGGAACTACTTACCCAGGTGACACCGCGTCCCCGCTATGCCAGGACTGAGAAGCGACGCATCTCCGAACGGGAGCTGGTCGTGCCGACGTTGCGGTTGCTTGACTACGGCAACAGGGCGTGGATGGCAACAAGCGACCTAATCGCGCATCTGACGCAACTGTTTGCACCATCAGGACGGGATGCCGAGATTCTCGAGGGACGAGCAGACACCTACTTCTCGCAGAAGGTCCGCAACATGATTTCGCACCGAGACCAGCCATCAAGTTTTATTTATCGGGGATTGGTACATTACCAGAGGAACGGCCTCCGGATTTCCGATCAGGGCCGCTCGACAGTCCAGGCATTGCTCTCCTAAACTCCTCTGCAAAGCTAATCGGCTGCCGCCATCAGATCAAGCGAAGGCGTCGCGGAGTCTCGGTATGCCGCCTTGTAGCCCGGCTTGAACCACCTTAGCTCCGTTGGCCCGCTGTGGGCCTTGTCCCACACGAACCAAGCGTATGCCGTGGTCCCGCTGCCGGCCATTTTGACGCCCTTAGGATAAAAGGTGATCCGTTCGCTGAAGACCCACACGCGCGCGGGCGGATGTTTGTGGAAGATGGTCCGCGTTCGGTTCGCACCCTCCAAGAACGCGAGACGCAGGAGCAGAGCGAACTTGGCGTCGGCTAGATTGACGCACTGGGCGACGAAGCCTTCAGCGCTGTGGAACGGCGGGTTCGTAATGATGTTGGGCGCACGCCGATTGCTGGTAAGGAAGTCATGACCGGACTCACCGAAGCCGCGGTTATGTAGGTCGGAACTGATGATCCGCCTCCCAACTTGGCCTAATACTTCCGTCATCGAGCCGTCGCCGCAGGCGCATTCCCAAACGTCTCCCTCGAACCGCTCATTTTCTATAAGCGCATATGTGGCCCAAGCAGGAGTGGGGTAGAAATCCAAGCCGTCTAGGTCGGCTGATCGCTTCGTGGTCGGCTTGAACCCACCGTTAAGGTTGTAGAAGGCGTCGGTCGGCATGAATATCCCCTCGGTGGCTAGCTCGGAACGAGTGGCGATTTCTCTTTGAGCAGGTAAAGCCGCGTCGGTTCAAGGTCGGCGTCACGGCTCGCCGTTGTCGAGGCCCGGGTGGTCAAACACCCACCCTTGCGATCGATAACGCCGGCTGCAGGGAATGAAACGTCGAAATGTCTGACTGGCCATTCGGTTGAGGCAGCTCTACGTCTGAGAAACGTCGTCGAGCGACGTCCCGAACCGAACACCGCGGCCGATTGATCGAACTTGACCTGAGGCGCTGTTGTGATCTGCTGTTTACCGGAAGCGCCAAAGCGCGCGCCAGGACAGGAGGACCGCCATGGAACTCGGGTATTTCTCGATGCCGTCGCACCCGCCGGAGCGCGGCCTGAAGGCCGGCGTGGATTGGGACCTGCAGACGATGCGCTGGCTGGACGAACTGGGCTACGCCGAAGCCTGGATCGGCGAGCATCACACCGCGCCATGGGAGCCCAATCCATCGCCGGACCTGCTGATCGCCCAGGCGCTGTTGCAGACGAAACGACTCCGCATCGGCCCGGGCGGATTTCTGCTGCCGTACCACCATCCGGCCGAACTGGCGAACCGGGTGGCGATGCTGGATCATATGTCCGACGGCCGGCTGTTGTTCGGCGTCGCCGCCTCCGGCCTGCCAAGCGACTGGGCGATGTTCAACGTCGATGGCATGTCGGGAACCAACCGGGAGATGACGCGTGAAGCGCTGGACATCATCCTGCGGATGTGGAGCGACGAACCTTCGTTCGAATACCGCGGCAAATACTGGAACGTCGACAAACCCGAAACGATGTTCGGCTTCCTGAAGCCGCATCTCAAACCGCTGCAGACGCCGCATCCGCCGATCGGCGTGGCGGGTCTGTCGAAGAACTCCGACACGCTGAAGATGGCCGGCGAGCATGGGTTCCTGCCGCTGAGCCTGAACCTGAACCCGGCCTATGTGGCGACCCATTGGGCCGCGGTCGAGGAAGGGGCGCGACGCACCGGCCGCACGCCGCATCGGCGGGACTGGCGGATGGTGCGGGAGGTCTTCGTGGCCGAGACCGATGAAGAGGCGCACCGCCTGTCGGTCGGCGGCATGATGGGGCGGATGATGGGGCAGTATTTCCTGCCGCTGCTCGGACAGTTCGGTTTCCTGGAGTACCTGAAGCACGACCCCTCGGTGCCGGACGCCGACGTCACCCCGGAATACTGCGCGCGGCACAACTGGCTGATCGGTTCGCCAGCGACGGTGGCGGAAAAGCTGGAGCGGGTTTACCGCGAGGTCGGCGGTTTCGGCAGTCTGCTGGTGTTCGGCTTCGACTACGTCGAGAACCCGCAGGCGTGGCACAACTCGCTGCGGCTGCTGGCGCAGGAGGTGGCGCCGCGGATCGGCCATCTGACGCCGACCTAGCGGAGTTGCCGGATTGGCACCGGGTTTGTCGACTCGGTTGCTGTACGGTCACTCTCCGATCACTGGAAGGAAACGACGATCCGCGCTATACGATGCCTTCTTTTCCGCCGAGGTAGCAGATTGAGCGACGGCTTCGACAGCCTGGTGTTGCGCTTCATGCGCTCCCTCGATAGCAAACTTGATCGGATGGCGGAGGACATTCGGGAGATCAAGGGCTGCGTCGGCGCACTCGAAGAGCGCTATGCAAGCGTGTCGCGGCGATTGGACTCCCTCGAGCTATGGTTCGAACGGATCGAGCGCCGCCTCGACCTGATCGGTGAACTTCCCGCATGACCCGTGTCCTGCACCGTTCGGGCGCCATTCCGCCGACCGCGACGCGCGGCGAAGGCATCTACCTTCATACCAGCGACGGGCGCGCCATCATCGACGCCTCGGGTGGCGCGGCGGTGGCGTGCCTGGGTCACGGCAACCGCCGGGTGGCCGACGCCATCGGGCGCCAAGCTGCTGCCATGGCCTATGCCCATACCGGTACCTTCTCCAACCAGCCGGCCGAGGACCTCGCCGAGATCATCCTGCGTGACGAACCCGGCGGCCTGACCCGCGCCTGGTTCTGCTCATCCGGTTCCGAGGGCAACGAGGCCGCGATCAAGCTGGCGCGGCAATACTTCCTGGAGATCGGCCAGCCGCGACGCACCAAGACCATCGCCCGGCGGCAATCCTACCACGGCACCACCCTGGGCGCTCTGGCGGCCGGCGGCAACATGATGCGGCGCGCCAATTACGAGCCGATCCTCAGCCAGGCGCACAGCCTGGTGTCCCCCTGCTTTGCCTACCGCTTCAAGCACGACGGCGAGTCCGACACGCGGTATCTGGATCGGCTGGCGGGCGAACTGGAAGCGGAATTCCAACGCCTCGGACCCGGCACCGTCATTGCGTTCCTCGCCGAACCCGTGGTCGGCGCCACCACCGGCTGCGTCGCGGCACTGCCTGGCTACTTCGCCCGCGTCCGCCAGATCTGCGACCGTCATGGCGCGCTGCTGATCCTGGACGAGGTGATGTGCGGCATGGGCCGCACCGGCACGATGCACGCCTGGCAACAGGAAGGTGTCGTCCCCGATATTCAGGTCATCGCCAAGGGGCTGGGTGGCGGCTACCAGCCGATCGGCGGCATCCTGATCGCCGAGCGGATCGTGCGCGCGCTGGCGGATGGTTCGGGTGGGTTCCTGCACGGGCAGACCTACCAGGCCCACCCGGTCGCCTGCGCCGCCGCGCTGGAGGTGCAGCGCATCATCCAGGAGGACGATCTTGTCGCCAATGTCCAGGCCATGGGCAACCGGCTGGAAACCGCGTTGCAGGAGCGGTTCGGCAACCACCGCCACGTCGGCGACATTCGCGGGCGCGGGCTGTTCTGGGCGCTGGAGTTGGTAACCGACCGTGCCTCCAAGGCGGTGTTCGACCCGACGCTGAAACTGCACGAACGGGTCAAGGCGGAAGGCATGGCGCGCGGCCTGGCGACCTATCCGATGGGCGGGACGATCGACGGCACGCGCGGCGACCACGTCATCCTGGCACCCCCCTACATCGCGACTGCGGCCGATATCGACACGATCGTGCAGCGTCTGGGCGACGCGGTTGACGCGGCTCTCAGCAGCCTCTGAGAAGCATTCTCATCATTACGATCCTCACTTGACGTGACGGCCATCTCGGCCACATTCGCGCCATGCGCAATTTTTCAGAATTGACCGAGCGCGAGATCCTGGCGTTGGCGATCGCCAACGAGGAGGAGGATGGCCGCATCTACCTGGACATCGCCGAGGGCCTGCGCGCCGACTACCCCGGCAGCGCCAATGTGTTCTCCGAAATGGCGAGTGAAGAGGGCGACCACAGGCGCCGGCTGCTTGACGTCTACCGCGCCAAGTTCGGCGAGCATATTCCGCTGATCCGCCGCCACGACATCCGCGGCTTCGTCCAGCATAAGCCGGTCTGGCAGATGTACCCGATGAACCTGAAGGCCGTACGCAACCTGGCCGAAAGCATGGAGACGGAAACCCAGGGCTTCTACCGCCGCGCCTCCGTGCGCAGCGAGGACGTCACGATCCGCAAGTTGCTCGGCGATCTGGCCGACGCCGAGGTCGCGCACGAACATCGCGCCGACCAGCTGGTCGAGGAAAACCTGCCGGCCAATGTGCGGCGTGACGAGGACGCGCATGCCCGCCAGTCGTTCGTGCTGCGGGTGATCCAACCAGGCCTCGCGGGGCTGATGGACGGGTCGGTCTCGACCTTGGCGCCGGTATTCGCCGCGGCGTTCGCGTCCAACAACACCTGGGAGACGTTCCTCGTCGGGATGGCGGCCTCGGTCGGCGCGGGCATCTCGATGGGCTTCGCCGAGGCGCTGTCGGACAACGGCAGCCTGACCGGCCGCGGCGCACCCTTGATACGCGGCGGCATCTGCGGCCTGATGACGACGGCGGGCGGGATCGGGCATACGCTGCCGTTCCTGATCCCATCGTTCTGGACCGCGATGGTCGTGGCGATCTGCGTCGTGGTCCTGGAACTTGGCATTATTTCGTGGATCCGCTGGAAATACATGGATACCCCACCGCTGTCCGCGACACTTCAGGTGGCGTTCGGTGGCGCCTTGGTGTTCGGCGTCGGGATCCTGATCGGCAGCAGTTGACGCGCGATCGGAGCGCGATCGTCCGAGGTTCGAAGCAACCTCGGATGTGCATCGCCCTCTTGGCCAATGGAAGTTAGCGTGATCGCTTCAGGTTGAAGTGACCAGGTGCTAATGGCGCGCTGTTCGGTTGGCCAGATCCGCCCGGCTGAGCAAAACCGATGGCGTCATCCGTTCGGCGGACAGGATCGGCAACTTCACCTTGGGTTTGACCGGGATCAACGTCGCCATGTAAGCCGCCAACCTGGCGTTCGCGTCGTCCATCTTCTCCCGCGCCGCTTTGATAACCGCCTGGAACTCAGCCGCATCCCACTGCGTGTTTTCCAGCGTCATCGCGCGCGGGTTGGTCGTCCGTTCCTTTTGCCGGGTTTTCAGTGCCCGGGTCACTTTCCGTGACCACCGGTCCAGGACGATCGCATTGTCCTGCAAGCCGAGCACCTGGTCGATCGACAGATTCTTCACCGCCACCGCGGCCCGCAAGCACACCATGGCGGCCCAGCCAAGCGCCATGATCTGAGCGGCAAGCTGGAGCTCCTTCGGCGTGACCGCTCCGTAGCCGTCCAGCATCTGTTCGGCCGCGGCGCGAATGCTCTTCGGCTCGATCGTTAGATCCTCGGTGAAGAACGGCACCAGTGCCGAGATCGCCTGATGACGCAGGGTCTCGAAACGCTGGATCGGCTGGCTTGTATCGCTCATGGAATGTCGCTCATGGGTATTTGTGTTCTTCCTTTGTTCTCTGGTTCTACGCCAGGTCGCGTGGCGGATGCAAGAAAAAACGCCCGAACCCGGCGCGGCACCCCCTCTGCCCCGCCCCCTCTGCCCAAGCCCGCTTCGCTGCCGCATAGTGGATCAGCCACAACCTGGAGGCCGGCATGACCTGGCCAACGCAGCAAGGCATTTACAACGCCGGCGACCTCATTCTGCAGTCCGGCGCGCAGCTGCCGGCGGCTCTGCTGTCGTGGAAAGCCCACGGGACCTTGGCCCCGGGACGGGACAACGTCATTGTCTACCCCACCAGTTTCGGCGCACAGCATCCAGACCTGGAGTGGTTGATCGGGCCGGACAAGGTCCTGGATCCGATGCGCTGGTTCATCGTCATCCTCGACATGTTCGGCAACGGGCTGTCGTCCTCACCCTCCAACGTGGCGGATTATCCGACGCTGGTCTCGGTGCACGACAATGTCCAGGCGCAACGGCGGGCGCTGGCCGCGTTGTTCGGGATCGAGCGTGTTGCCTGCGTCTATGGCTGGTCGATGGGCGCTCTGCAGGCCTACCACTGGGCGGCGCTGTTCCCAGACCTGGTCGAGCGTATCGTCGTCAATTGCGGCGTCGCCCGCACCGCCGTGCATAATCAGGTATTCTTGCGATCATTGATGGCGACGTTGGAGGCGGCGCCGCAGCATCTCGGCAATGGCCGTTTCTCCACCGAACCGCGGGCCGCGAAACGCGCCTTCGGGCGGATCTACGCGGGCTGGGGCCTCAGTCAGGATTTTTATCGAGCCGGGCTGCATCTGGCGGCGGGGCCAACGCCCAATCTGGGCGCGCCCGATCTGGACAGCTTCCTGAAGACTGACTGGGAGGATCGCTTCGCTGCCCGTCCCGCCGCCAACCTGTATGCCCAGCTTCGCACGTGGGATGCCGCCGACATCAGCGCCAACGGCCTTTACGATGGCGATCTGGGCGCCGCGCTGCGGGCGATCCAGGCGCGTGTCCTGCTGATGCCCGGCGACACCGACCTTTACTTCCGCACCGCCGACAACGAGGCTGAACTGCGCTATCTGGCAACGGCCTCGTTGCGGCCGATACCCAGCATCTGGGGTCACCGCGCCGGCAACCCGATTGCCAATCCAGCCGATATGCAGTTCATCGCCAATGAAGTGCGAGCCTGGCTCGCACAATAGAACTTGGACAATAAAACGGAGAGAGACGACATGGCCGCCAAGGTAATCCGCAACAATCCGCCAACCGTGCGCGAGCCGACAGGTTACACCCATGCCATCGAGATTACCGGCGACTATCGCCGTCTGGTGATCTCTGGCCAGGTCGGCATGGCGCCCGACGGCACCGTCCCCGCCACTGGCGAGGGGCAGGTGGCCCAGGCGCTGGCCAATCTGAAGGCGGTGCTCACGGCGAATGGAATGACGTTCGAGAACGTCATCAAGACCACCGCGTTCCTGACCGACCGCGCCCTGCTGGGAAGCTACCGACAGGCGCGCGGTGCCGCTTTCGGCGACCATGCCCCGGCCTCGACGCTGCTGTTCGTGGCGGGTCTGGCAGATCCGCGTTGGGTCGTCGAGATCGAAGCCGAGGCCGTCGCCTGACATGGATCTGATCCGTCGCAACACCATCGGCGACGCGATCCGCCGCAGCGCGCGGTTGTTTCGCGGCGCTTCGGCGCTGGTGTTCGCCGAGCGCGATTGGTCCTTCGCCGATCTCGATCGCGCCGCCGACCGGGTGGCGCGATGGTTCACTGACCTCGGCCTGAACGCCGGCGACCGGATCGCCGCCTATGGCCGCAACTCCGACGCCTATTTCATCGCTTGGCTGGCCTGCGTGCGCGGCGGCTTCGTGCATGTGCCGATCAACTACGCTCTGACCGGCGCCGAACTGTCATACATCGTGCATCAGTCCGGTTCGGTGCTGGTCCTGGCGGGCGCGGCACAGCAGGCGAACCTGGCGGAGATCAACGTCGCCTGCCGCCGGCTGGAGGACCTGGTCGCGGTGGCGACCGACGCCGGTGCGCCAACCGGGCCGGAACCGGACCTGCAAGACGACACCCTGGCGCAGATTGTCTATACATCCGGCACGACGGCCGCGCCCAAGGGGGCGATGATGACGCACAAGGCCATGCTGTCGCAGTATTACTCGGTCATCCACGACATGGACTACGCCGCGACAGACCGAGCGCTCGCGGCGCTGCCGCTGTATCATGCGGCACAGATGCACGCCTTCACCATGCCGCAGTTTCTGGTCGGCGGACGTAGCATCCTGATCGAGACGCCCGCGCCCGACGTGGTCCTGCGACTGATCGAGCAGAAGCGTATCACCTCGTTCTTCGCCCCGCCGACGGTGTGGATCAGCCTGCTGCGGCATCCCGATTTCGCCACGCGCGATCTGTCGTCATTGAACAAGGTCTATTACGGCGCCTCGATCATGCCGGGACCAGTACTGCATGAACTGCGCCAGCGATTGCCCGGCGCGCGTCCCTACAATTGCTATGGCCAGACCGAGATCGCGCCGCTGGCGAGCGTGCTGCGACCGGAAGAGCACGATGCGCGCCCCGCGTCGTGCGGGCGGCCGTGCCTGAACGTGGAAACCCGCGTGGTCGATGCGGACATGAACGATGTGCCGCCCGGCACGCATGGCGAGATCGTGCACCGCTCCCCCCAGCTGCTGATCGGCTACTGGGACAAACCGGCGGAAACCGCCGAGGCCTTCGCCGGCGGCTGGTTTCATTCCGGTGATGTCGGTTATTTCGATGAAGACGGCTACCTCTACATCGTTGATCGCATCCGCGACGTGGTCAACACCGGTGGCGTCCTGGTGGCGAGCCGGGAGGTGGAGGAAGTGCTGTTCACCCACTCCGCCGTGTCCGAGGTCGCCGTGGTCGGACTACCGGACGATAAATGGATCGAGGCGGTCACCGCCTTCGTCGTATTGCGACCGGGTCACGCCGCGGATGAGGCGACGCTGCAGGGGTTCGCGCGGCAGCACCTGGCACCTTACAAGCTGCCGAAGAAGATCGTTATGGTCGACGTTCTGCCGCGCAACACCGCCGGCAAATTATTGAAGCGGGAACTGCGGAAGCAATATGGTTGACCGCCAGCGGCACGACCAGATCGTCACTCTTTCTGGCCGTGCGCAGAGAGTTTCGCTTACCGCGGCGTTCAGACCGGTTTGCTCGCTGCGTCAATCGTCCGGATCGCATCCGCGTCGAGCATGATGTTCGCCGCCCCCACCAGCTCCTGTAGTTGCTCCAACGTCGTCGCACTCGCGATCGGCGCCGTGACGCTCGGGCGGGCGATCAGCCACGCCAGCGCGACTTGCCCGGGCTTGGCATGGTAGCGTTCCGCGACCTCGTCCAACGCCTTGAGCACCCCGAAGCCGTGATCATTCAGGTATTTCTTGACCCCCGGCCCACGCGCGCGTCCTTCCATGTCGGCACGAGACCGATACTTGCCCGTAAGAAACCCGCTGGCGAGGGAATAGTAGCCGATCACGCCGATCTTTTCGGCAAGGCATAGATCCTCCAACGGACCTTCGAACGCCGCTCGTTCCACCAGGCTGTATTGCGGTTGCAGGCTCTGATAGCGCGGCAAGCCCTTTTCCGAGCTGAGCTTGAGCGATTGAGCCAGTCGGTCGGCCGAGAAGTTGGAAGCACCGATTTCCCGCACCTTGCCCTGCTTGATCAGCCCGGCATAGGACGACAGCGTCTCTTCGATCGGAGTTTCCGGATCGTCGCGGTGCGATTGGTACAGATCGATGTAGTCAGTCCGCAGCCGGCGCAACGAATCCTCGATCGCGGTCTGCATGTAGGCCTTGGAGAGGCCTTTCTTGCCAGGCGTCATCTCAATCCCGAGCTTGGTGGCCAGGACGACCTTGTCGCGGTTGCCGCGGGCTTGCAGCCAGTTGCCGATGATCGTTTCTGATTCGCCGCCTGTGTTGCCTTGGTGCCAACGCGAATACACATCGGCGGTGTCGAGGAAATTGAATCCGGCGTCGAGCCAGGCATCCAGCAGGGCGAACGACGTCTTCTCGTCGGTTGTCCAGCCAAACACGTTGCAGCCAAAAGTGATCGGCGACACCTTCAGGGACGATCGTCCCAAGCTACGCTTTTCCATCCATCTTCTCCTGCCTGGAGTAACAGAAATGGGCGGCGCCCAGGGCACCGCCCACCTCTGCCGACGACAATAGCTTAAACTGCGGCGGCGCGCACCAGCCGTCCTGGCGTGGCACCCGTATAGACGCCGTTCTCGAACGTCGATGCGCCGGACACGAATGTGTTGCGATATCCGTCCACCCGCTGCACCAGACGCCGCCCGCTCATCGGCAGGTCGTAGCGCACCTCGGGTATATGCAGCCGCAGGGCTGCGTAATCGATGACGTTGACGTCTGCCTTCTTGCCGACCGCGAGTCGGCCGCGATCATGGAATCCGAAGAAGTCCGCCGTCTCGCTGGTCTGACGCTTCACCATCAGTTCCAGCGGCAGCTTCGGCCCCCGCGACCGGTCCCTCGCCCAATGGATCAGCATCCAGCTTGGCACGCTGGCATCAACGATGGACGAGCAATGCGCGCCGCCATCCGACAGCCCCAGGATCGTCGCATCATCCGTCAGCATCGTATGGATGATATCGAGATTGTCTTCGTTGTAACCGACGATCGGGAAGAACAGGAACCGTTCCGCGCCGCCTGCCAGATAGTCATACGCGACCTCATCCGGCGTGTTGTTCGACCGCGCCGCGATCGCCGCGATGCTGTCTTTTTCCTCGGGCTCGTAGTTCGGCGGATCACCCATCGGGAACATCCGGTTCCAGCGCGTCACGATGTGCTGACGGAACTGCGACAGCCGGTTCAGCAACGTGGCCGAGGGCGCTTCCGACAGGATCTGCGCCCGCAACTCCGGATGCTGCATCCGCTTGATCCGCTCCGCCACGGGAAGCGACAGCAGCGCCTGGTAGCTGGGCCTGATCGAGAACGGATTGAGTGCCGTATCGATACCCAGCATCACCCCGACCGGGCGCCCGGCGACCTGAGCGGTAACCATCGCGCCCGCTTCCCGCGCCTTGTGGACGCCGTCCATCAGTCGCCGCCAGCGCACCTGGTCGGTGGGACGGTCGGTCAGCAGGAACCAGACCGGACGACCGGTCTCCTGGCCGAACCGGGTCATCCATTTCAGTTCTTCGGCTTCATCATCGAAATCGCTGTTCACGCCAAACGCGCCGTATCCCAGGTGCTTGAAAGCAGAACCGATACCGAGCAGCTCTTCGACTTCCGAGTAACGGCCGGGCACCATGTCGCCGGACGGCGTCTTGTGCGAATTGGTGCGGGACGTCGTGAAGCCGAATGCGCCGGCCTGCAAACCCGCACGCACCGCGTCACGCATCACCGCGATGTCGTCCGCCGTCGCCGCTTCGCGATTGATCGCTCGGTCACCCATCACGTAGACGCGCAACGGATGATGCGGGATCTGCGCGGCGATATCGATCGCCCGCGGCATCTGATCCAGCGCGTCCAGATACTGTGGAAAGGTCTCCCAGTTCCACTTCAACCCGTCGGCCAACGCGATACCGGGGATCTCCTCGATCGACTCCATCATGCCGATCAGGGCGGAATGATCTTCGTTCCGCACCGGGGCGAAGCCGACGCCGCAGTTGCCGAACAGGATGGTTGTCACCCCGTGCCAGGATGACGGGGCGAGCACCGGGTCCCAGGTCGCCTGACCGTCGTAGTGGGTATGCACGTCGACCCACCCAGGGGTCACCAGCAGTCCGTTGGCATCGACCTCCCGCTTGCCGGGACCTGCCTTGCCGCCGACCTGCGTGATCTTGTCGCCCGCAAGCGCGACATCGCCGGTGTAGCCTGGTTTCCCGGTCCCATCGACGATGGTGCCGCCTCGGATCACCGTGTCATGCATGTGGATCGCTCCCGCCTTTGTTCTTGCTGGACGTATGGGAAACCTGTGTGCGTGGATGGTCAAGTTTTCGGCGAGACGGCGACGTGGGCTTTCGCATGGCGGGCCCCACCTTCCTGCTGTATAAAGCTGAGATGGGCCAAATTCCTTGCTCACGCCCGATGCTCGTCCAACGGCTGATCCTAAAGAACTGGCGCAACTTCCAGCAAGCCAACATCCCGCTGCGGGACGTAACGTATCTTATCGGCGCGAACGCGACGGGCAAATCCAACCTCCTGGATGTGTTTCGGTTCCTGCGAGATATCTGCAAGCTCAAAGGCGGAGGCCTTCAAACCGCCGTGGACGATCGGGGTGGATTATCAAAGCTGCGTTGCCTTCATGCTCGTCGCGACCCAGAGGTCCGTATTGAGGTGCATTTGGCGGAGGGAAGCGACGATTCAGAACCGCTCTGGCGCTATGCGATTGGCTTCAGGGCCGAGGGCCGGGGCGCACAACGAATTCTTGTCAGCGAGGAGACAGTCTGGAAACGGGGCGAGAAGCAACCTCGCTTGCAACGTCCCCGTAACGAGGACAAGCGCGATATCGCGCGGCTGACCCAGACGCATTTGGAACAAATTCAGACGAACATGGCGTTCCGTGATGTCGCCGATTTCTTTAGTGGCGTGCTGTATCTTCACGTTGTGCCGCAATTGCTGAAATACGCCGGTCAATTGCGCGGACAGACCCTGGAGCATGATCCTTTCGGTCAAGGATTACTGGAACACGTGGCAGGGACTCCCGAGAAAACGCGTATATCCAGGCTAAAGCGGATCGAAGACGCGTTGAGATTGGCCATACCGCAGTTCAGCGAACTGAAGTTCGTCAAGGATGAAGCCACTGGACAACCGCATCTGGAGGTTCGTTACCAACACTTCCGGCCGAACGCCGGGTGGCAACGAGAAGAACAGTGGTCAGACGGCACATTGCGGCTGTTTGGCCTTTTCTGGTCACTGCTCGAGGGCAATGAGATGCTTCTGCTTGAGGAACCGGAACTCTCGCTCAATGATGCGATCGTCGAACAAATTCCTCGGATGCTGCAGCGCATTCAGCGAGATAAGAAGCGCCGTCGCCAGATCATTTTGAGCACACATAGCGCGGCACTCCTGAGCGAGCCGATCGACGGCCGCAGTATCCTACGGCTGGAAGCCAGCGACGAAGGAACGAAAATCATGCCGCCCGACGAGAGCGACAACATCGCTCTGCGGGCAGGTCTTTCTCCGGCCGAAGTGATACTGCCGAAGACACGGCCGGGCCGAGCGGACCAACTACAGCTTTTGTGATGCTATCGCTGACACTGGCGACGGAAGATCAACTCAGCGAAGCCATCGCTCTCCGTCTTGTGGCCGATTTTCCCGCGCTTCGGATCAGTAAATGCCTGCGGCGCAACGGCAATGGTTATCTGCGCTCACGCATTCGCGCTTTCTCCGCGATGGCCCGCCTCGGCCCTGTTCTCGTTCTGACAGATCTGGATACAACGATTTGCCCAGCGACCCTACGAAAAGATTGGCTTAACCAGCGGCCATGCCCGCCAAGGTTGCTGCTGCGGGTGGCCGAACGCGAGATCGAATCCTGGCTTTTAGCCGATCACGAGGCGGTCGCTGCCTTGCTTGGACCGTCAGTTCGGCGGCGCCTGCCGGCTCGGCCTGACACGTTGCCCGATCCCAAGGCGTTTCTGTTGGGGTTGGCCTTGAGTGCCCCACGTGATGTCCGGCAGGACCTTCTCCCAGAACCGGGGGCTATCGCCAGCAAGGGTCTCGGCTACAACGCGCGCTTGTGCGAAGTGGTCAGTTTTGGCAGCCTCGACGGGCCGTCGAACGGTCGCCTAGCCTTTATCGAACCAGAGAGCGTATCGCGGAACTGATCCCATGAAGCCTTGTTCATCCCTCGCCTGAACGCTACCTGCCCGAAAGCGACGATAGGCAGGGAACGCGCAACCATGGCAACCCGACCGGTGATGCTGGTGATCTTCGACGGCTTCGGCTGGCGTGAAGACAGCGCGGACAACGCCGTGCGTCTGGCGAAGACACCGACCTTCTCCGGCCTGTGGGAGTCGTGCCCGCACGCGTTCCTGCACACCTCCGGCGCCGATGTGGGCCTGCCCGAGGGGCAGATGGGCAACTCCGAGGTCGGCCATCTCAACATCGGTGCCGGGCGGGTGGTGAAACAGGAACTGGTGCGCATCGGTGAGGCAGTGGCCGACGGCAGCATCGCCCGCGCGCCGGCGTTGACCACGCTGGTGGAGGCCCTGAAGCAGTCCGGTGGGACCTGTCATCTGATCGGGCTGGTGTCGCCGGGCGGGGTGCACGCGCATCAGGACCATGCATCGGCGTTGGCGGGGCACCTGCATCAGGCCGGCATCAAGACCGTCGTGCATGCGATCACCGACGGCCGCGACACCCCGCCGCGGTCGGCGGCCGACGATCTCGACCGCCTGCGGGCCACCCTGCCCGAGGGGGTCGCGGTCGCCACCGTCGTGGGCCGGTATTTCGCCATGGACCGCGACCAGCGCTGGGATCGGGTCGCGCAGGCTTATGGCGCCATCGTCGACGCGCAAGGGGCGCCCGCGCCGACGCCGCGGGCCGCCATCGAGGCCGCCTACGCCGCCGGAACGTACGACGAGTTCGTGCCGGCCTCGGTGATCGGCGGCTACGCCGGGATGAAGGACGGCGACGCGATCCTGTGTTTCAACTTCCGCGCCGATCGGGTCCGCGAAATCCTGGCCGCACTGCTGGATCCGGCGTTCGACGGCTTCCCCCGCAAGCGCGTGCCGCACATCGTTTCCGCGGTGGGAATGACCCGCTATTCCGACGCGCTGGCACCCTTCCTCGGCGTGCTGTTCGCCCCGGACAGGCCGCACAACATCCTGGGCGAGGTCGTCGCCAATGCCGGCAAGACGCAGTTGCGGATGGCGGAGACCGAGAAGTATCCGCACGTGACCTACTTCCTCAACGGCGGCCAGGAAACGCCGTATCGGGGGGAGGACCGCACAATGGTGCCGTCGCCGAAAGTGGCGACCTACGACCTGCAGCCGGAAATGTCGGCGCCGGAGCTGACCGACAAAGCGGTGGCGGCGATCGACTCGCAGAAATACGATCTGATCGTGCTGAACTTCGCCAATCCCGACATGGTCGGTCACACCGGTGTGCTGGCAGCCGCCATCAAGGCGGTGGAGACGGTGGATACCGGTCTCGGCCGGATTACCGCGGCGATCAAGCGCCAGGCGGGCGCGCTGCTGCTAACCGCCGATCACGGCAATTGCGAGCTGATGAAGGACCCTGAAACCGGGGGGCCGCACACCGCGCACACCACGAACCTGGTTCCGGTGCTGCTGCTGGGCGGCGACGCCGGGTCGATCACCGACGGACGCCTGGCGGACCTGGCGCCGACCCTGCTGGACCTGATGGGCGTTCCCCAGCCGGCGGAGATGACCGGCCACTCCATCATCCGGCGGTGAACCGGCGTAGCCCCCGGTTCTGGATCGGCACACCGACCGATCCAGACGACAAGCCGACAGGAGACACCGATGCCCGCGGATCGCCCGCCGTTGCCGCCGTTCTCGCGTGAGACAGCCATACAGAAGATCCGTGCCGCCGAAGATGCCTGGAACAGCCGCGATCCCGCCCGCGTCTCGCTGGCCTACACCGAGGACAGCGCATGGCGGAACCGCGACGAGTTCCTGCGGGGCCGTCCCGCCATCGTTGTTTTCCTGACACGGAAATGGCACCGCGAGTTGGACTACCGCCTGATCAAGGAACTCTGGGCGTTCACCGATGAACGGATCGCGGTGCGCTTCGCCTATGAGTACCACGATGACTCCGGCAACTGGTTCCGCGCCTACGGCAACGAGAACTGGGCGTTCGACGCGCACGGACTGATGTCGACGCGCCATGCCAGCATCAACGACCTCCCCATCAATCCCGATCATCGGCTGTTTCATTGGAACAACGGCGCGCCACGGCCGGCGGATCATCCCGGCCTGAGCGAGCTTGCCCTGTAACCGGCTTTGCCGGTCTGCCAACCCACCGGCCGCCGAACTGGAATCATTCCTTTCGGCTCACCGACCTGACGGATCTCACCGACCCTGAAGGATTGATCCGCTGCATGGTTGCCGACCGCGCGGACGCGTATATGCTGGGTCGCATGGAGACTTGCCATAGTGTCCGATCGCAGAGCAGCGTGAGACGCGCAGCGGCCACGGTGAGGCGCGTCAATCGGCCACGCAGACAAACAGCGACGTATCGCGCTTCTCCGATGCGCGGTACTAGCGTGGCGACAGGATGACAACCGCCGAACTGCTGGCGCGACTGGTATCGTTTGATACCACAAGCCGGAACTCCAACCTGGCGCTGATCGACTTCGTCCGCGGCTACCTTGACGGCCTGAGGGTGCCGTATCGGATCAGCGCCGACCCGACCGGGCAAAAGGCCAACATCCATGCCTTGATCGGCCCACAGGGCTCCGGCGGGCTGGCATTGAGTGGCCATGTCGACACCGTTCCGGTTGACGGTCAGGCCTGGACCGGCGACCCATTCGCGCTCCGTCGCCGTGACCACAAGCTTGTGGCACGCGGCAGTTGCGACATGAAAGGCTTCGTCGCCGCATGCCTCGCCGGCGTGCCCGACATCCTGGCGCGTCCGCTCGCTCGGCCGCTGCACCTGTTCATCAGCTACGACGAGGAAATCGACTGCGGTGGCGCCAAGCGGTTGATCGAGGACCTGGTGGTGTCGGGCCTGCGGCCGGACATGTGCGTGGTGGGTGAGCCGTCCGGCATGAAGCCGATCCTGGCGCACAAGGGAAAACTCGACCTCGCCGTGCGGGTGCGCGGTCTGGCAGGCCATTCCAGCGAGCCATCGAAGGGCGTCAACGCCGTCCAGGCCGCCGGCGAGGCGCTAGCTTGGATCGCCCGCGAGGCCCGTCGCCTGGCCACCGAAGGCCCGTTCCAGCACGGCTTTGAACCGCCCCACACCACCATCCACGCCGGCACGGTGGAAGGCGGCACGATCCTGAACATCATTCCCCAGCATGCGGCGTTCACCATGGAGTGGCGGCCGATCCCCGGCGACGCGCCGCGTCAGCACGTCGAACGGCTGCGTGGCTGGATCGGCGAAACGATCGAGCCGGCGATGAAAGCCGTTGATCCCGCCTGCGGCTTCGCCTTCGATGTCGCGCTGGAAATGCCCGGCATGGCGCTCGCCGCGGATCATCCGCTCGCCACCACGGTCAAGCAGATCACTGGCAGCGACACGGCCGGCAAGGTCGCCTACGGCACCGAGGGTGGGTTTTTCGAGAGCGCGGGCATTCCCACCATCATCTGCGGACCCGGCCATATCGCGCAGGCGCACCAGCCGGATGAGTGGATCGCGGAGTCAGAACTGGAGGCATGCGACAGGTTCATCCGGCGTCTTGCAGACGCACTGCTGGTCTGATCCACTTTCCCGATGGGCCCGTTCACCACCCCGGCCGCGCTGCCCGAGTTCAAGGTTCGTATCCAGCCGCCGGATATCTCCCGCTGGGTCGCCGGCAACACCGGGATCGCCGGCATCACGACGCTGTCGTCGGACCGCTCCGGCCCACACGTCGCGCTGCTGTCGCTGATGCACGGCAATGAACTTGCCGGCGCGATCGTGCTGAGCCAGTTGCTGCGGGCGCGCCTGGCGCCGATACGGGGCAAATTGTCGTTCGCCTTCCTGAACCTGACGGCGTTCGAGCGGTTCGACCCGTCGCGGCCGACGGCGTCACGCTTCCTCGACGAGGACATGAACCGGGTATGGGACGAGGCGATCCTGAACGGCCCCCGGCACTCCATCGAGCTGGACCGGGCGCGTGAAATAGTTTCTTTCGTTAATTCGGTCGATGTCCTGCTGGACCTGCACTCGATGCTGTGGCCGTCAGAAGCGCTGATCCTCTGTGGGGTCCCCAGCAAGGGCCAGGCGCTGGCAACAGCGATCGGCACGCCTTCGCTGGTGGTCGCGGATGATGGCCACGTCAACGGCCGTCGCCTGATCGACTACGCGCGCTTTTCCAATCCCGGGACGCCCTTTGCAGCTTGCCTGGTCGAGGCCGGCCAGCATTGGGAGCCGACAACGGTCGACACCCTGGCCGCCAGCGTCGCCGGGCTGCTGCGCCACCTCGATGTCGTCGAGCCCGACGCGCCGCTGCCGCCCGCCCCGGCCGGCGCGGCACCGCGCCTGGCGACGGTCACCACCGCGGTAACGGCGATGACATCAAGCTTTGCCTTCACCCAGACCTATTGTGGTGGCGACGTCATCCCGTGTCGCGACACGCTGATCGCGATGGACGGCGAGACGGAAATCCGCACGCCGCACGACAACTGCCTGCTGGTCATGCCCAGTCTGCGGCCAAGCCGGGGACACACGGCGGTTCGGCTGGGACGGTTCGAGTAGACCAGCTTAAAGCTATGTCCCTGATTCCGAGGGCGACTTAACGTTCCGTCACTGTCCCTGCCACCGGTTTCGCGAGCCGCCGGCTGTGCGGGAAACGGCGCGAGCATCCTTGCCGGGCTACACCAGCCCCGCACCCGACAGGCCACCGAATACGCCGAGCGCGCAGGTGAGGATGGCCACCGCGACCACCACCCACAGGTAGACACCGTGCAACCGATGCGGCAGCGGCAGCGCCTTGACCGCCAGCGCGATCAGGAAGCCCAGCACGACCGGCAACATGAACGCGTTCATCACCTGAACCGCCACATTGAGCGAAACCAGATCCGGCCAAACCCCGACCAGCAAAGCGCCTGCCACGATGCAGATCGCATAGACGCCGTAAAACCAGTGGGCCTCCAGCGGGTGCATCTCCAGCGACCGGCGATAGCCGGAGACCTCGCCCAGCCCCCAGGCGAAGGCGAGCGACACCACGATCGCGGCGACCATGCCCGCACCCAGCACACCCAGGCCAAACACCAGGTTGCCCACCGTCGTGCCCAGGAACGGGGTCAGCGCCTGTGCCATGTCGCCAACCGAGGTGAGGCTGGCGTGGGAGTTATCGCGGCCCAGTGTCGCGGCGCAGGCGATGAGCACGGCGGCCATGACCAGCTGTGTGAGCAACGCCCCGATCGCGGTATCCCAGCGCGCCGCGGCCAGGTGCTCGGGGCGCAGACGCTTATCCGCCACCGCCGACTGCTGGTAGAACACCATCCACGGCATGATGACGGCGCCGATGTTCGCCGCCGACAGATAGAGATAGTCTGGGTCGCGAAACGGAATATCCACCGACCCTGCCAGCAGCGCGGCGGGGTCCGGATGCGCCGCCCAGGCGACGAAGAAGAAGGCCAGCTCGAACAGGCCGACAGCGATGGCGAAGCGCTCCACCCTGCGGTACGAGCCCGTGATCACGACCACCAGCAGCGCGATCACGGCGATCGGCAGCGACACATAACGGGGCAGCCCGTAAAGCTCCCCTACGCCAGCCACGCCGGCGAATTCGGTCAGCAGGGCGCCGATCGTGGCGATGCCGAGGCCGGCCGCCGAAACCCAGGCCAGGATCGGGCCGAACGTCTCGCGGATCAACTCACCGTGGCCGCGCCCGGTGAAGATCGCCAGGCGCACGGTCAGCTCCTGCGTCATGTACAGGATCGGCACCAGAATCAATTGCAACAGCAACAGACGGTAGCCCCATTGCACGCCGCTCTGGCCGGCGGTGATGACACTGCCGACGTCGGTATCGGCCAGCATGACGACCAGGCCAGGCCCGAACACCGCCAGGAAGCGACGCAGGCGGGACGCCCCGCCTGACGTCGACCGGGGGGTGAGGGAGGCACCGGGCATTTGCGAATGGTTCTCAAAAAGGAAAACCGTGGCTACAGCCGCTTCGGGTCGGTGTCAAATCGCATTGCGTTGGCGGTGGGTTTCGCGGAGAAAGTCCGAACCTCGCATCCAGTCGCGGAAAATCAGCGGCCCCCTCGGCCATGATCCGCCACGTGGATCGGATGCCTCAACCCAGGACCGAAGTGTCGCGCGGCTGTGACCCGCGCCACCAGGATGGACCAGACGATGCCCGAAGTTCACCTGCACAACAGCCTGACCCGCCGCAAGGAGCGTTTCGAGCCGGCCGATCCGGCGGATGTGCGGATGTATGTCTGCGGCCCCACGGTCTATGACCTGGCACATCTCGGCAACGCCCGTCCCGTCGTGGTCTATGATGTGCTCGCCCGGCTGCTGCGCCGGCTGTATCCAAATGTGACCTACGTCCGGAACATCACCGACGTCGACGACAAGATCAACACCCGCGCACAAGAGAGCGGCGAACCAATCGGCGTCATCACCGCGCGCACGACAGCGGATTTTCATGCCGACATGCAGGCGCTGGGCGCGTTGCCGCCGGATCAGGAGCCCCGTGCGACCGCACACATCGCCGAGATGATCATGATCATCCAGCGGCTGATCGCCGCGGGCCACGCCTATCCGGCCGAGGGCCATGTGCTGTTCGCGGTCGCCTCGGATCCCGCCTACGGCAAGCTGTCCGGTCGCAGCCAGGATGAGCTGCTGGCCGGCGCACGCATCGATGTGGCACCTTACAAGCGCGACGCCGGCGATTTCGTGCTGTGGAAGCCGTCTTCCGGCGATCTGCCGGGCTGGGACAGTCCGTGGGGTCGCGGCCGGCCGGGCTGGCACATCGAATGCTCCGCCATGTCCTGGAAATACTTCGGCGAGACCTTCGATATCCACGGCGGCGGCAGCGACCTGATCTTCCCGCACCACGAGAACGAGATGGCGCAGAGCCTGTGCGCCTTTCCCGGCAGCCAGTTCGCCCGGTACTGGATGCACAACGGCATGTTGCAGGTCAACGGCGAGAAGATGTCCAAGAGCCTGGGCAATTTCTTCACCGTCCGCGACGTCCTGGCGAAGGCGCCGGGCGAGGCCATCCGGCTGCTGCTGCTGCGCACGCACTACCGAGCCGAACTGGATTTTTCCGATACCGGTCTGGCCGAGACGAAGCGGGAGCTGGACCGCTTCTATCGAGCGCTGGAACAGGCGCCGGACGTCGCGCCGGGCGACGTTCCCCCACCGGTGCTTGCGGCGCTGTGTGACGACCTCAATACTCCGGACGCCCTGACCGCGATGCGCGCGATGCGCGCTGCCGCGCAGGCCGGCGATCGTGACGCCGTCGCCGGCCTGCGCGCAGCGGGTCTGGTCTTGGGCCTGTTGCAGCAGCACCCGGACGCCTGGTTCGGACGCTCTTCGGACGCGCTGAGCGATCGCCTGGCGACCAGCGACCTGTTTGACGCAGCGGCCGCCGGACGGACCGACAGCAGCGCCATCGAGGCCGCCATCGCCGAGCGCCTCGCCGCCAGGAAGGCGCGCGATTTCAGCCGCGCCGACGCGATCAGGGCCGAACTGTCCGCCCAGGGGATCGTGCTGGAGGACGGGCCGAACGGCACCACCTGGCGGCGCCGCACCTGATGACCGGACGGGCCTGGTGACCGGATGGGCCTGATGACCGGACGGGACGGCGGGGCCGCGCTATACCCGATCGGAAACAGCCCGGTCGTGATCCTGGTGCGGCCGCAGTTGGCCGACAACATCGGCGCGTGCGCCCGGGCGATGGCGAATGGCGGCCTGTTCGATCTCCGGCTGGTGGCGCCCAGGGATGGCTGGCCGCAGGAAAACGCCTGGCGCATGGCCTCGGGCGCTGATCGCATCCTGGACGCGGCATCGGTGCATGACACGCTAGGCGAGGCGGTCGCCGACCTGCACCATGTCTTCGCCACCTGTCCGCGTCCGCGCCACATCGTCAAACCGGTGCTGACGGCCCGGGGCGCCGCGGCGGAACTACGCACGATCTGCGGCCGCGGCCTGCGCGCCGGGCTGCTGTTCGGACCAGAGCGCGCGGGCCTGGACAACGATGACATGGCCGCGGCGGACATGCTGATCCGCTATCCGCTCAATCCGGCGTTCATGTCGCTGAACCTGGCACAGGCGGTCATGGTGATGGCTTACGAGTGGTGGACCGCCGATGACGGCACGCCGCCGCGCCTGCTGATGACCAATGAAACGCAGGTAGCGACGAAGGGCCACCTGGACAATTTCCTGACCCATCTGGTTGACCAGCTCGATGCCTGTGGGTTCCTGCGCAACCTGCCGAAACGTCCCGGCATGGTGCGAAACATTCGCCACTTCTTCCAGCGCGGCGAAGTCACCGAGCAGGAGCTTCGCACCCTGCATGGCGTGGTGACCGAACTGGCGATCGGGCGTTGCCGCCGCGGGCGGCTGGAAAGCGACGATGATGTCGAACCGGGCTGATCACCCGGCCAGGGGGCAGCGACCCACTTAAATTTGGAGCAGGCCGCCGCCATGGGGCGAAGAGCGAAATATTTGGACGATGGTTAGCAAAGAGGACGACAGGCTATCTAGGTCGATGCCGAGCGTCTCGAACATTCCGTTTACGTCAAGATGAAATACAGCCAAGATCAGCGAGACAGACGCGCAAGCTCGCCTCGAATGCTTTAAATGAATCGGAGGCTCTAAGCGCTTCCATCGATTGCCTTTGGGCAATTGCCGGAAACAACTGCTCGACCCTCACGCTTCGGCGACGCCTGCCGCCCACTTGCCTCATGGCTAGCGTGAGAGTGGCTTTCGGATCTGGAAGGCCCTCAGCCGCTCTCGCGCCACCGGGCAGTCCGATCGCGGCTGGATCACCGTTGAATCCTAGCGCACCCATCACGGCTGTCGGATCGGCGAGGATCCAAGCCTCGGTCTCGCGCTTTGGCGTTACCGTGATGCAGCGTGCAACTGGCCATGCACAGAGAGCAAATGCTCGTTGACAATAAGCTGACGCTTGGGCGGTCAGGCCCTCTTCCAGAGCTCGCCCGCCGGTGTCAGCATGGATGAAAACGATTTCAAATGCGTCCTTCGCCTCGCAAATTTCCGCGGCGACGTTGTCTAACGCCCGTCCTCCCCTGCCGAGCGTGATCGCCGGAACCGCTGGAATGTCAGAGTGGCCGATACCCTCCCCGACTACGATGGCTTCCATCAGTCGCGGAAGTAGGACTTCGAAATATAAGGCATCTCCGGGGCCCTCATGAAACGCCGCCCAACTGACATATGTCACGCGGCATCCACGGGATGCTGAAGCAAGCGTTCAACCTCTGCTCGAACGAGGTGTTTTTCAGGATCGAAAAAGTCGCTCGAGGATTCGATGCCACGCCGCATTCTTGTGCGCGATTCGCGTTGCTTAGTTTCCGGATGCACTCCAACGACGATATCGGCGGCTACGATCTCGGAATCCCGAAGCGACTGCATAACTTTGGGCGAGTGCGTGTTCAGCAACACCTGGAAAAGGGGATATTCGGGATCGGCATGAACGGCGGCAGCGTCCCTCAGCATCTCCACCAGCGTCGGAATGCGTCCTTCATGGACGCCGTTTTCGGGCTCCTCAAAGCAGAGCGTTCCTTTTCGGTCTGGATCATTAAGAACCGTGAGTAACGCAAGAAGGCGCAAAGTACCGTCCGAGATAACCCGGGAGCTGAATCGCAAATCGCCAGCAAAGCTAACGCTGAACGAATACTGCCGTTGGTGAGGGTCTGCCTGCGTTTCGATGCGAGCTACCGACGGAATTAAAGTGGCCAAGTCGGCAGCGATGTCGGCGAGAACTCCATCGAGTCGCTCAGGAGATTTAGTCTCATCCCGCAACCGCGTCAGAACTGCGGCAAGGTTCGATGCGTCAGGCTTTAGGACGCCTACCTCGTACCTGTCGTTCGCGTTCCGCGCCGAATTTGGATTGATTTCGAGAAACTGGAGCGAGATTAACATCTCGCGTAGCGCGAACAGATGCGGGGACTCAGCCGTTGTAATCGTGGACAGTGCCGTCCGAGACGCTTCTCTCAACGAGAGTCGCACGGGGCGGCCGTGGCGCTGCCGTCCGTCCTGTCTGACCAGCAGCGCATCACGCATGTCATTAGTTTGGATGAAGGGGCTAACCCTGGAATTATAGCTCGGCCTCAAAGGCTGAAGGTAATCGGCCCTATCGTCAGCACGCTTCATGGCGCGGCAGTACTCGTCGCGGACAAATACACCTCGAGGACTACCGTCCTTGCCCTCACTCAAGCCAAGTCTTAGCTCGTATCGTAAGCGCTGAGACGGGATCTCGTAAGCACGCCCAAAGTCGTCGAAGCCTTGTCGCTGGAGATAAACCTCGACGGCAAGCTTCATGCAACCTTTCGCTCCCGATCCTGTCTGCCGAAAGAACTCCTCGGGCTCACCTCTGAGCCCCTTCATGGCCGTGCGAATGTCCTTTTCTGCTAGCGCCGAAAGTAGCTGAAGTGCATCGAAGAGGTTCGACTTCCCGCTGGCGTTCGGACCAACGATCGCGGTAAGAGGCGCAAGGTCCAACTCGAACCGTTCGAAAGTTTTGAAGCCATCAATTTCAATTCTAGTCAGCATATCTTAAAACTACTACGTCCGGCCAGCGGGTGGAACCGTCAAGTGGTTCCCGCCACTGGAAGAGGAATCGTGCAACCTAGAGCTGCCAGCCGAGCCTGACCTTGCTCGCGCCTCCGTTGAGCCGCCCTTCGGGAAACGTGATCTTTCAGTATCCGCTTTTCCCCAGAGAGGCGCGTTTTCGCTCTCGAATTAAATGGTTAAGCGCGTCAGGCGCTTGTCCATGAGGAGCCTGAGCTCGGCGAAAATAAAGGAGGCAGGCACTGACGGACCGCCTCAGCGCGACGCCGCCTTGCCCCCCGTCGCCATCGCACGCACCAGCACCAGTCCCTGCTGCAACTGGAAATCCGTCGCGGGCTTCTTCGGGTCCAGCGCGGGCCAACTCTCCGGCGGCAGCTTGGGGATCTGATGAGCGATCGCCGGCAGGTCGGCGGGCGGTGGCGCCGGGGCGGCCTTCCCACTGCCCGGATTTGACAGGATATGGTGCAGATCGGCCTCGTGTTCGGGGGCGAAATGTGGCGCCGGCTTGCGGGTTTCCTCGACCTCGACGTTGGGCGTGATGCCCACCCCCTGGATCGAGCGACCCGACGGCGTGTAGTAGCGCGCCGTCGTCAGGCGGATGGCGCCGTTGCCGGATAGCGGGAATATCGTCTGCACCGAACCCTTGCCGAACGATTGGGTGCCCAGCACCAAGGCCCGCCGGTCGTCCTGCAAGGCGCCGGAAACGATCTCGGCCGCGGACGCCGTCCCGTTGTTGGTCAGAACCACCACCGGCAGATTGCCGGAAATATCGTTGCTCGGCTTTGCGGTCCAGCTCTGGTCGTCGTCCGAGTGCCGTCCCCGGGTCGACACGATGCCGCCGCTGCCCAGGAAATCATTCGAAACCGCGATGGCCTGATCCAGCAGACCGCCCGGGTCGTTGCGCAGATCCAGGATAAGGCCATGCAGATGGCCGCCGGCCTCGGCTTGCAACGATTTCAGCGCCGCCCGCACGCCAGGATCTGTCTGTTCGGTGAACTCGCTGATGCGGATCACGCCGATGTCGCCGATCAGACGGCTCTTGACCGTCTCGACGTGGATGATCTGGCGGGTCAGCGTCAGCATGATCGGTTGCGTGACGCCCTGGCGCTTGATGATCATGTGCAGCTTGGTGTTCGGCGCCCCGCGCATCTCGGCCACCGCGTCGTTCAGGCTCAGTCCCTCAACCGTCTTGCCGTCCACCGCGGTGATCAGGTCGCCCGGAAGCAACCCGGCCGAGGCCGCGGGCGTGCCGTCGATCGGGCTGACCACCTGCAGCAATCCGCCGTTATCCGTCACCTCCAGCCCGATGCCGCCGAACCGGCCGGACGTCTCGGTCTGCATGTCGTGCCATTGCTGCTCGGTCATATAGGCACTGTGCGGATCCAGGCCGGTCAGCATCCCGTTCAGGGCGTTGTCGATCAGCGCCTTGTCGGCCACCGGCTCGACATAGTCGCTGCGCACCCGGTCCAGCACCGTGCTGAACAGGCTCAGCAGTCGGTAGGTCTGCTGCTGGTCAGCCCCTTGTGCGGACGCGGCCAGAATGCCGCCGCCCGATGCAACCGCACAGCCAGCCGCGAAACTGGTGACTACCAGCAGGGCGACTCCGATTCGCGTTACCTTCATCGAGCCACCTTGGTTGCGTTGGTTGATGATACCCTAAAGAAGATCGGGCCGCCGGACGAGCGGATGGCTCTGGAGTTACATCCTGGCGGTCCGCGCAGCAAGCAGTTCGGTAGGCGATGTAGGCGATCCCAGCCGGCGCTGGTAGTCTCCATCGCCAGCAAACGGGGGAGACCGGTAATGGATCTTGGACTGCACGGCAAAAAAGCAATCGTCTGCGCTGCCAGCAAAGGGCTTGGCAGGGCGTGCGCGCTCTCCCTGGCCCGGGAGGGTGTCGAACTGGTGATCACCGCCCGCACCGCCTCGGCGCTGGAGCAAACCGCCGCGGAAATTCGCCAGCTCACCGGCGGCAAGGTCACCGCGGTCGCCGGCGACATCACCAGCGAGGCAGGCCGCGCCGCCGCCCTCGCGGCCTGTCCGGCACCGGATATCCTGGTCAACAACAACGGCGGCCCGCCGCGCGGGGATTTCCGCGAGTGGGACCGCGAGATGTGGATCAAGGCGGTCGATGCCAACATGCTGGCGCCGATTTTCCTCATCAAGTCGGTGATCGACGGCATGATCGAGCGCAAGTTCGGCCGCATCGTAAACATTACCTCGGGGTCCGTGAAGTCGCCGATCCCGGAACTGGGCATGAGCAACGGCGCGCGCGCCGGCCTGACCGGCTTTGTCGCCGGCCTGGCGCGGCAGGTGGCGAAACATAACGTGGTCATCAATAACATCCTGCCCGGCCCGTTCCTGACCGACCGCTTGCGCGGTGGCTTTCAGGAAGCCGCGCGCAAGACCAACCGCCCGGTCGACGAGCTGGTGCAGGAGCGGCTGTCCAACACCCCGGCGGGACGCGCCGGCGACCCGGCGGAATTCGGCGAGGCGTGCGCCTTCCTGTGTTCGGCGCATATCAGCTTTATCGTCGGGCAGAACCTCCTGCTCGATGGCGGGGCCTTCAATTCGTCCAGCACCTGAGATCATCGCGGGCGACGCCCCAGACCCGCTGGAACTTGCCGCTGGCCCCACGCGTCCGCCATGACATTACCATCCCGCCACGGCCGCCGGACCGCCTGGCAGCGGTCGATCGTGCGGCGAGCGGTGATTGATCGGCCATCCGCCGGAACCGATCGCCGCCTCAGGAGTCAGTCCTGACAGTGACACTGGCGGGAGCGTTCATGCCAACCTTCGATCCGACACCCTTGCTGTCTGCATTCGGCCTGGGCAGCATGGCGCTCCGCAACCGCGTGGTGATGGCGCCGTTGACCCGCAGCCGGTCCAGCCAGCAGGGCGTGCCGCCGCCATTCGCCGCCGACTACTACGCCCAGCGCGCCTCGGCCGGGCTGATCGTGTCGGAGGCGACGAACATCTCGCCGCAGGCCCGCGGCTCCGAATACACCCCTGGCATCTGGACCGATGCACAGGTGGCGGCGTGGCGCACGGTGACCGAGGCGGTGCACCGGGCGGGCGGCACCATGGTGCTTCAGCTGTGGCACACCGGGCGACTGTCGCACCCTGACCTGCAACCCGGCGGCCGACCGCCGATTTCGGCCTCCGCCATCAAGCCGGACGGTCAGGCATTCACCGCCGACGGGATGAAAGACTACCTAAAGCCGCGCGCGGTGGCGGCAAGCGAGATCCCCGATATCGTCGAGGACTACCGCCGGGCAACGATCCGATCGAAGGAGGCGGGTTTCGACGGCGTGGAGATCCACTCGGCCAACAACTACCTGCTGGAGCAGTTCGTCCGCGACAGCACCAATCAGCGGAGCGATGAATACGGTGGGTCGATCGGCAACCGGCTGCGTTTCCCGCTGGCCGTGGTGGAAGCCGTGATCGCGGCGTGGGAGCCCAAACGGGTTGGCATCCGGCTGTCCCCGGCAACCGAACAGCCAGGCGGTGCCGCGTTGGACAGCACGACGATGACAACCTATGGCACCTACATCGGCGCGCTCGACAAGCTCGGGCTCGCCTATCTGCACATGATCGAGGGAACCACCCGTGGTTCTCGGGAGTCTCCGGGACACATCGACCTGCAGGTGCTGCGCAAGCGGTTTCGTGGCGCCTATATCGCCAACAATGGGTTCTCGCCTGCGCTTGCCGCCGAAGCGGTGCGGTCCGGCAAGGCCGACCTGGTCAGCTTCGGGCGACCGTTCCTCGCCAATCCGGATTATGTTGAACGGCTTCGGCGTGGCGGCCCGTTTGCACAGGAGGCGCCGATGGAGACTTGGTATGGCGGCGGCCGCGAAGGGTATGCCGACTGGCCGGCGTTGGCGGCTTAGGGCGGCATCGGCAACAAGTGCGTCAGCACGCCGATAAAACGGCCCGACAAACAGGCCCTTAAGACCGCGGTCATAAGGTTAAAGCAGAGCGTGATCGCTTCAGCTGAGGCGATCAGACTCTAACAAAGGCGATCAGATCCCGGCGAACCAGTTAAAGCCCTTGTCCTCCCAGTAACCCCCGGGGTAGGTGTTGGTGACCTCGATCGCGGTAATCCATTTCGGATTCTTGAAACCGAGCTTGGTCGACATGCGCAGCCGCAGCGGAAAACCGAATGGGTCGGCCAGCGTCTCACCGGCGTACTTGGTGGCAAGCAGCGTTTGCGGGTGCAGCGCCGTCGCCATATCAATGCTGCTCGGGTAGTCGTCCGCGGTCTTGAACGCGACGTACTTGGCGCGCAGATCGGCACCGGTTCGCTCAAGGAAGCTGCGCAGCGTCGGGCCGGACCATTCGCCGATATAATCCCAGCCTTCGACGCAGACGTGTCTGATCACCATATCCGTTGCCGGCAGGGCGGCGATCTGCTGAACGGTCCACGGCCGCTTGTCGCCGATCAGCCCGGACAGCTCCAGTTTCCAGTCCTTCCCGTCCACCGGCTTGACCTTCGAGACGTCATAATACGCGTTGAACTTCGGCGGTTTCAGAACCATCGAGCGCGGGTACGTCGGCGCCAGCTTGTTCGGGTCGAACAACAGCGCCTGCACCCGGTCATTGAAGGCCGACATGGCGCGCAGCGCCGCCTCGACGGACGCCGGTTTGCCCACATCGCATCCGGTCAGCATCGTCAAGGCGCCCAGCGACAACCCGTCGCGGACCAACCCTCGACGCGAAAGCGAGCGCAGCAGCGGGCGATAATTGTCCAGGATCGCGGCATCCGGCAGCTTGGTCGGGCGGAAAAGCGACTGCATTATCGCACCCCCCGCTGGCGCACCGTCGGACCGCCGGCCAGCATGGCCCAAAGTGTCGTCGGTACCAGTAACGAAAGTGCCACGTGCACAAGCAGAAAGCCGACGATGATGGTCATGCCGATGAAATGCTCCAGGCGGGCCGACTGGAACCCGCCCAGCAGGCCGACCAGGCCCGAGAACTGCACCGGCTTCCAGATCGCGAGCCCGGTGACGACCTGTGAGATCCCGGCCAGGATCACGATGATGTACAGCAGTTTCTGCACCGCGTTATAGGTGGTCAGGTCGCTGTGGTCGATATGGAAGTGCAGCGTGTCCCGCACGGTCTGGATTACCTCACTGACGCGGATCGGCAGCAGGCGCTCGCGCAGCCGCCCGGTGATGAAGCCATACATCAGGTAGCAGAACCCGTTCAGCACCAGCAGCCACATGCCGGCGAAATGCCAAAGCAGACTTTCCGGCGCCCAGTCGCCCAGTCGGAAAAACAGGCCGAAATGCAGACCATTGATGATGACGAAATCGTTATAAATGCCCCAGCCGGAGGTGATCATCATGAGCATGACGATTGCATTGACCCAGTGCATGACCCGGATCGGCAACGGATGCAGCCGGCGTGTGCCAGACGGGATCGCTATATTTGCGGACGCGGCTTCTATGCGGTTGGCGCTCATGATGATCCCAGTATGAACGAGAACGACTGACGGCAAGTGGACTGGCTGTGTCTGATCAAGGTGGCGGGCGGGTCAAGGTGACGGACTGGTCAAGGTGACGGACGGGTCAAGGTGAGAGACTGGTCAATGTGACGGACGGGCCAAACCCATGCTGATCTTATCGTCTGGCGCGATCGCGACCACACCGCTGCCATGGTAGGTCGGAAAGCTGGCCAACTGCTTCGGCGTGAAGTCCACGATCTCCAGATCGGTGCCGACCAGCACCATGGCATCGGCCGGCACCGCGATCGGCGTGGCATCGATGCCGAAGAAGCCGCCATAGGAAACCACGATTTTGACCGCGCCGTTCGATCGTATCACCTGCGCCACATAACCGAGCACCGGCCGGCTTTCCAATGGTCGTAGCACCGTCCGACCGATCAGGTCGCCAACCCGTACCGGCTGCGGGAAGCGACGCGCGGCTGCGGCGGCGAGACTGGCGCCCGGCGGCGCCGGTTGTTGTGCCAGCGCGCCACCGCCAACCAACGTCAGACCCGTGAGGATTACCCGAAAGGATAGCGTCATGGCCAAAAGGTACCGCCCCATCACACCTTGCTTGTTCGTATGGGGGCAGCGAAGGTGACACGGCTCAGCCAGGCTAAACGATATAATGCTGGGCGATGCATTCGTGGTCCGGTGTAAGATCGAGCGTGCGGTTGCGTCGGCAAGCGCCGACGGAGCTCAGACGGGCGCGCTACAGCGCGATCGTCTCAGGTTGGATCGACTTCGGACGCCAATCGCCTTCTCAGACAACGGGAATCAGTGCGTGATCGCTTCGACCTGAAGCGATCACGCACTAAACGGACGTTGCTCGGGTTACCGCGTCGGCCAGACCGTCCTGACCATCCAGCCGCAGCCCTTCGATCACTCCAGCCTGATCAGCCGCGGGCCGGTTCTGGCTCATTTTTACCTTGCCCTCCAGACGCCCGATCGGCAGCGCGATGCCGACGATGCCGCGCAGCATGACCTGGATGAAATCGTCCGGCGCATCGGACACAGCCCAGGGTTGCGCGCGCGGGGTCTCATGCTGCCTAGTCAGGCGGGTGACAACCGCCAGAAGCTGAGCCGGATCGTCGAACACCTGCAACGTGCCGTAGGCGTGAACCGCGGCGTAGTTCCAGGTCGGAACGACCTTCCCGTGTTCCTGCTTCGCCGCGTAGTAGGACGGCGTGATGTAGCCGTCCGGACCCTGGAAGATCACCAGCGTCTGCACGCCGGGGTCCGCCGCCCGTGCGTGCGGGTTCGCCTTCGCGAGATGCCCGATCAAGGTGCCATAGGGCGCCGGATCGGGATCCAGCATCATCGGGGCATGACTGGCGATGATCCCATCAGCCGTCATGGAGACCAAGGTCGCCAGGCCGGCCGTCTTGATCAGCGCATGCAGGACGGCGACGCGGTCTTCGTTGAAATGGGCGGGGACGTACACGGTCAGAATCTCCTATGCCGCCGCGACGAGGTAAGCGTTGATCGGATCAGGCGAAAGGATCGATTACCAAGATTCGCGTCAGTCCAATCCTACAGCGCGCCGCCGCGCCGTCCGGCCATCGCGCCCAGCCGCAAACGCAACGCGTTCAGCTTGATGAAGCCCTGCGCATCGACCTGATCATAGGCGCCCTGATCGTCCTCGAACGTCACCACCTTCATCGAATACAGACTGTTCGGGCTCTCCCGCCCGATGCAGGTGACGTTTCCCTTGTACAGCTTCAGCCGCACCCGGCCGGTGACACTGGCCTGGCTGGTGTCGATCAACGCCTGCAGCATCCGCCGCTCGGGGCTGAACCAGAAGCCGTTGTAGATCAGTTCGGCGTAGCGCGGCATCAGGCTGTCCTTCAGGTGCGCCGCCTCCCGGTCGAGCGTGATGCTTTCGATGCCACGATGCGCCGCCAGCAGGATCGTCCCACCTGGGGTCTCATAAACCCCGCGCGACTTCATCCCGACGAAGCGGTTCTCCACCAGGTCCAGCCGGCCGATGCCGTTGGCTTTTCCCAACTCGTTCAGCCTGGTCAGGATCGCCGCCGGGGACAGCTTCGCACCGTCAATCGCTACCGGGTCGCCATGCAGAAAGTCCATCGCGATCACCGTCGCCTGATCCGGCGCGTCCTCCGGCCGGATCGTGCGCTGATACACCATCTCGTCCGCCTCCTGCGCCGGATCTTCCAGGATCTTGCCTTCCGAAGAGGAGTGCAGCAGGTTGGCGTCAACGCTGAACGGGGCCTCACCACGCTTGTCCCTGGCGATCGGAATTTGATGCTGTTCGGCGAACTCGATAAGTCGCGTCCGGCTGGTCAGGTCCCACTCGCGCCACGGGGCGATGATCTTTATGTCCGGCTTCAGCGCGTAGTACGACAACTCGAACCGCACCTGATCGTTGCCTTTGCCGGTCGCACCATGCGCCACGGCATCCGCGCCGACTTGTTCGGCGATCTCGATCTGTCGCTGCGCGATCAGCGGCCTGGCGATCGAAGTACCCAGCAGGTATTGGCCCTCGTATAAAGTATTGGCGCGAAACATCGGAAAGACGAAATTATTGACGAATGTCTCGCGCAGGTCGTCGACGAAAATCTCCTTCACGCCGGCCATCTCGGCCTTCCGGCGTGCCGGCCCAAGCTCTTCGCCCTGACCCAGGTCGGCGGTGAAGGTCACGACCTCGCAGCCGTAGGTCGTCTGCAGCCACCGAAGAATGACACTCGTATCCAGCCCACCGGAATAGGCGAGAACGACCTTCTTCACATCCCTGACCGCCATGACCCTAGAGATCCCCAGTTTTTCCGCAGCCGGAGTAGCGCCCGCGGCGGCCCTCGCGCAAGCCGTGAAGCAACCGGTTCGGCGACTTGGCGTTGCCTGGACTTCATCTGCAGGAGGACACGATGCCGTTCATCGAGACCAACGACAAGACAACGCTGTTCTACAACGATTGGGGTTCTGGTCGCCCGGTGGTGCTGATCCATGGCTGGCCGCTCGACTCCGACATGTGGGAATACCAGTCGATGTTCCTGGCCTCCCAGGGCCTGCGGGTCATCGCCTATGACCGGCGCGGCTTCGGCCGGTCCAGCCAGCCGTGGAGCGGCTACGACTACGACACCATGGCCGACGACCTGAAAGCCGTGCTGGACAAGCTTGAACTGAGCGACGTGACGCTGGTCGGCTTCTCCATGGGCGGCGGCGAGGTGGCGCGCTACATGGGCCGCCACGGCGGTGCTCGGGTCGCCAAGGCGGTGCTGGTCTCGGCCGTCACGCCTTACCTGCTGCAAGGCGGCGACAACCCCGACGGCGTCGACCGTGCCACCTTCGACCAGATGGTCGATGGCCTGAAACAGGACCGGCCCAACTTCCTCGCCAGCTTCGGCAAGAAATTCTTCGGCGCCGGCATGCTGAATTTCACCGTGACCAACGAGATCCAGCAGTGGGCGCTGATGATGGCGATGCTTGGCTCACCCAAGGCGACGATCGACTGCGTGCGGGCGTTCTCGGAAACTGATTTTCGCCACGACCTCGCCGCCATCCGCGTCCCCACCCTGGTTATCCACGGCGACGGCGACACCACCGTGCCGCTGGCGAAATCCGGACAGCTCGCAGCCGCCATCGTGCCGAATGCCCAGCTGAAGGTCTACGAAGGCGCTCCGCACGGTCTGTTCTTCACCGAAAAGGACCGACTGAACCAAGATCTGCTCGACTTCATCAATAACTGACCCCCGCCGACTGAATCCAACACCGCTTTAAGCGGTTGTTAATGCATGCCCGTGAGAGTCATGGGCATGCGCGCGCAGGTTGTTTTATTCCCGGCTGAAGACCGAATGCGTGACGCGCCGCACATCGTCGCGGCCGCCAGAGTGCGATCGTCCGAGGTTGAACCAGCCCCGCATCGCCACGCTGGCATCCGGTTTGACTACGGCGCGGCCCAGGCGACGTCAGGGCGGTTCACGTGAACGTGCTGGTCTGGCAGTGGGGCCGCCACGGCGCCGGGCCGCGCTTCGGCGCCTGTCTGGCCGAGGCACTCCGGGACCGTCCAGGGATCGAGGTCACGCTATCGCTCTGCCGGGATGCCGAAATCATGAGCGGTCCCGAAACACCGCGCTGTGAGATGCCGGTGCGAACCTACCGTGGCATGGGCTCCTTCCTGGTGCGGTTGGCGACCGCACCGTTCGCGCTGCCCTTCCTGCTGGGCAGGCTCCGCCACGTCATGCCGGACCTGGCGATCTGCGCCATGCCGGGGCCGCTGGACGTCCTCATGGCGGTGGCGCTGCGTTTGCTCGGGACCCGGCTGGTTGTGGTCGTGCATGACGCCGACACCCACATCGGCGATGGTTTCCCGCTGCAGATGACGTTGCAGCGCTGGCTGTGTCGGTGCGCCGGCGGCCTGGCCGTGCTGTGCGGCCACGTCGGCAACCGGCTGCGCCAGCAAGGCCTGGCCGGGGCCGGGCAGCGCAAGCTGATCTTGTTCCAGCACCCGCCGGTGGCGTTCGACATGCCGGCGGCCGTGGCGGCGCCGACCCCGCCGGACAGGCCACGCCGGCTGCTCTGCTTCGGCCGTTTGCTGCCGTACAAGGGCCTGGATCTGCTGGCCGCCGCCGTGGCCGCGCTGCCACCGGACGCCGCGGTCACCATCCGGGTGGTCGGCAGTGGCCCGGAATCACCGGCGCTTGACGCATTGCGCGCCTGCCGCGGCGTCACGGTCGAGAACCGTTGGGTGCCCGAAACCGAGATCGGCGCCCTGCTGGCATGGTCCGACGCGCTGATCCTGCCCTATCGCGAAGCCAGCCAGAGCGGGGTGGCGGCAGCGGCGCTGGCGGCCGGGCGGCCGGTGATCGCCACCCGCGTCGGCGGACTGCGCGAGCAACTGGCCGACGCGCCTCAGGCCGTGCTGTGTGAGCCGGAGGCCGAAAGCCTGGCCCGCGCCATCCACCTGTGGCTGGAGACACCGGCACAGCAGGCCCTACCGACCGATGCCGCCGCTGCCTGGCGACAGGCGGCCTCGCAACTGCTGCTGGCGATCGCGACGGCCTTCCCGGTCAAGACACGCGGAGCCCGAGCGGACGCCGCGCCGCCGTTGCTGGATTGGGCGCTCCGCGCGCCGGGGCAGGGATCACAATCGGACTGACAGTTGGTCTATCAGCCAAAGGTCAGAGTGTGTTGATCAGGATGTCCCGACCGGGCAGCGCAAGACATCGGACTGCTCGAAGCCGTCATCGACATCCTCGGCGGACATCACATTGAATTCTTCAACAAGAACACTTGCGGCCATCCAGCGATCCCGGTCACCTACGACATAAAGACGGCGCTGCGCCCGGGTCACGGCCACGTTGAGGATGTTCGGCCTGCCGCTGGCCCATTCGATGGCGCCATCGCTGGTGCCACCGAGCGCCAGGATGACCGTCTCACGCTCCTTGCCCTGGAAGGTATGGATCGTGCCGACCGATGTCGCACCCCACGCATCGACAGCGCTGGCTGCATGACCCCGCGCCTTCATGTCGTCACAGAGGTTTTTTCGCACCCCATCCGCCATCGAGCGGAACGGCGAAATCACAAACAACGCTGGCAAACCATCCTTGTCGACAAGTTCTCGCTCGAGGTACGCGCGCACCAACCGGACCACGACGTCCGCCTGCTCCCGGACAAAGTGCTTGGGGCCACCCTGTTTCGCCGCGACGTCGAACCACCGACTCTCGCCCAGCAAGGGTCGGATCGGCGTCAACGCCGCCTCCGCGGCTATCTTGCTCTCCGGCAGGACCATGCCGCCGTCGTACGCCAGCCGGTTCGAGATGCCAAACATCGGTTCCACGCAGCGCCGATGAACCTTCAGCGGGCAGCCGACCCAGACCGGTCGGCCGCCGCGCGGACGCACCCAGGCCCCGAACGGGCTCGCCGCGTCAGCCAAGGTTTGCGCCGAGGCAAGCGTCGCGCGATGACGCTCTGGAGCCCCCCGCCGTTCGGCCAGCTTCGCGTCGGCGTTGCGGTCCATGGTTATCACCGGCTCGACCTGGAACGGGTCGCCGACCACGACAGCCCGCCTGGCGCGCCAAATCGCACCCAGCGCGTGATGCGGCACGGCTTGACCTGCCTCATCCACCAGCAGCCAAGGGATGCTCCCCGCGCCCATGTGCGGGAAGCCGCGCGATAATGATGCGAATGTGGTCGAGACCACCGGTGTCACCAGCGCCAACGTTGCCCACAGGTGCTCCGCGGCTTTCTGCACGACAGGCTGAACCTCGCTTCGGCCCCGCAGCATGTCCAGCGCCGCCCGAAGATTTCGGTCAAACAGTTCCGGCCCCGCCGCGCAGACAAACGCGAGGTGAACACGCATCGCCGACACGAACAGCCGCGCCCTGGCATCCTTTAGCGTGACACTGTTCCCGGGCAGCAGCTGCTCGCGGACCCGGGGATCGATTTCGACGGCTACGTCCGCGACCGTCACCAGTCCGGGGTGCCGCGTCGCGAAATCAGCCGCCCTCTGCTTCGCCCGGCCGGCTTCCGATCTGGCGGCCTCAAGGTCCACGACGATGGCATCGGCGGAGGCAACACGTTCGTCGCGAATGCGGCATGCCTGATGGTGCGCGGCTTGCGCCTCCTCCATGCGGCGGTTCGCATCAGTTCGCGACACTGCCGCCTCGTCAAGCCGGTGCTTCCATCGCGCCAATGCTGCCCGTCTGACCACGGCGAGCAGACCGGTCGGTTTCGCCTCCCTGACGAGGTCGACGCTTTTGTCGGCGCGCTCGAATGCCGCGGATGCCTCGACAAGCCGCATCTCGGCCGACCGCGCGATCTGCTGCGCCTGCCGCAGGTCGGCGGAAAGATGCTCGGCCTGGCGCTCTAACGCGGTAACCGTGGCATTTGCCGCGCCGCTGCCGCCATCGCTCGCGGCACCGGCGATCTCGCCGCACAGCGTCTCGACTTCGGCCAATGCCGTTTTGAACGCTGTCCGCTCAGCCTCCCAATCCAGGGTCGGGCGCAGCTTGCCAAGCAGGCCGAACACGTTGCAGCTCGCGCGCTGCCCCTTGCGCGGCCCGGTCTGTTCGCGCCGGTCGAGGATGCCGGCAAAGCGGTTGCGGTTGTTCTTTCTGCCCAGGGCGGCCGAGATCAGTCCCCAGGCGCGTTCAGTCGATTCCGTGCCGGCAGGCTCGTCCTTGTTGGCTGCCGCTTCGTCGTCCGCCACATTGTCGTCGTCCGGCGGACGAGCCAGCAGCGCCTCGGCGGTGGACGCAAGGAAGCTCTCGCCATCCACGTAGCGGCGGTCGATCTTTGCCAGGCTCGGCAGTTCTTTGGTGACGTTCTCCACGGCGGCATTGTTGCTGCTGGCGACCACGATCAGGTGGTCCCGCAGGCTTTGATGCAAGGCATGCACCTGCCCGAACGGATAGATCCAGCGATCGCGCTCGAAGGCGTCGGCCGGATCGCGGAAGGCGCACAGCGCCTCGGCCCGCCGCAGGATGACGGCTGCGATCAGGTCCATCAGCAAGGTTGTCTTGCCGGTTCCAGGGGGTCCGTTGATCGAAAACAGGCCGCCCGCCCTCAGATTGTCGGTGATTAGATCGACCGAGACCTGTTGCATCAGCGCCATGTCATGCGCCGCTGGCCACCGAGCGTGGGAATGCGTGGAGCCCGTGCAGGCCGTCGCGACAAAAGCCCGGTCCGTGCAGTCGACGCGCTTCGCCGTTCCCTCCAGGAAACAACGCACCAGGCCGCCATTGCCGTTGCGGATGGCGCGCATCACCAGCCTGATGTCCTCGAAGTAGAAGCTGTCCAGCGGCGGTAATTCGGCTTTGCGGTGCCGCTCCTTACGAACCTTCAGCGGAACGCCGGCAGCATCCCGCTCTTTCCTGGACTCAGTCTCGACGAAGTAGCTCGTTACCGCGGACCGCACCACAGCCAGCGGCATGCCGCGCGGCAGGTCATGCAGCCACGCGAGAACACCGGCGGCAGCATCGCGCATCGTATCCACGAACGCGTTGTCGACCGGGCGCACCTCGCCCGCGTAGGCGTCGACGGTTAGATTGAACGTGGCCTTCATGCGGCGGCGAAACGCCTCAAGATCGTCATCAAGATCGGCTGCGGCGCCGCGCCTGAGATGCTCGAAGGCCAAGCCGAATGCAGGCATCTGCAGGCTGTCTTCGACAGCCATGCCGTCGTGTCCGACTTCGAACACACCCGCGAAGCCGAACCGTTTGGCTTTCGCCGCGGGCCTGGTATCGTGGTCCTGTTCGGGCGTCGCCGGCAAGGCGCGAACAATGTCGGACTGGTAGCGCTCTCGACCGAAGATGCCGAAGCGGACGAAATGTTTGTAGCGCCTGTCAGGATGGCCAAAGGTCCTGTCGCGCCATGGGAAGTCGCGGTCTGGAACATGACGAGCCTCGAACGTGCCGCGCGCGTCGGTGTCGCGGTCTTCTTCCGCGTCTGGCGGCGTCAGAGCCTCGACATCCATCCAGTAGCGCAGCGTCCGACTGGCATCCTCTTGGGCAGCTACATGCTCTGCGCGGATCTCCGAACGGGTGACATCGTCATTAGGGGCCATGTCCGATCAATCGAGCTTGCCGCGGTTCTCTGGAAAGCCGCATTCACGACCATACCGCGGTGGGCTGCAAGTGCTCGGCCCGAGGGCAAGCGCGCCACGCCGCCCAAAGGCTCCAGCCGCCGGTTATCTGCCGGCGGTCAAGTTCGGCGTGGCTATGGTGCAAGGAGCTTCATTTTCATTGCCAGCGCCGTTAGTCGGCAACATGATCCTTCCCATAACCTGGGATCGACCCTCCATTCATGCCCATCCGCGCTGTCTGCTTCGATGTCGGGGAAACCCTGATCGACGAAACCCGCCACTGGATCGAGTGGGCTGCCTTCCTGGGCGTTCCGCCGATGACCCTGTTCACCGCCATCGGCGTGATCATGGAGCGCGGTCAGTCATTGAGCCGCGTGTTCGAGATTTTCAAACCCGGCCTGGATCCTGCGACCGCGCGCAAGCTGCGTGCCGCGCAAGGCTGGCGCTACGACTTCACGGCGCAGGATCTTTACCCCGATGCGGTTCCCTGCCTGACCACGCTGCGGGAGCGTGGCTACAAGGTGATGATCGCCGGCAACCAGCCGATCGAGGCGGAAGCCGCGCTGGCCTGCCTCGACCTGCCGGTCGATCTGATCGCCAGCTCGGCCGGCTGGGGTGTTTCCAAGCCGGACCCGCGGTTCTTCACCAAACTGGCCGAGGTTGCCGGCGAACCCGCCGCGTCCATCGCCTATGTCGGCGACCGGCTGGATAACGATGTGCTCCCCAGCCGGGCCGCCGGGATGACATCGGTGTTCGTGCGTCGCGGACCATGGGGCTGGATGCACGCGGAAAAGCCGGAGATCGAGCGCGCCCATATCCGGCTGGAAAGCCTGCTGCACCTGCCGGATCGGCTGGCCGCGCCATGAGCGCCTACGATCCGGCCACCGACGGCTGGCGCGCGCTGCCGGGGGCCGCGCTGCCCGGCGGTCTGGGCGTGCCCTGGGCAAAAAAGCTGGACGGCAGCTGGATCTACGGGCTGCAAACCGGGGCCGAACATGCCAATCCCGCCGGCGTGCTGCATGGCGGAGTGCTGATGGCGTTCGCCGATCACGGCCTCAGTTTCCTCGCCTGGGAAGCGGCCGAACGGGCACCCTGCACGACGATCCAGCTCAACACCCACTTCCTGGATGCGGTGAGGCCCGGGGATTATCTGGAACTGCGCGGGGAGGTGACGCGGCGAACCCGCGGCCTGGTGTTCGTGCGCGGCGTGATCGGGGTCCGCGGGACGAACGCGGTGCGCGACGTCGGCGCGGTCGATGGCATCTGGCGGGTGCTGCGGGCGGGCTGATCGATCGCGTTGCACGGTTGCCTATCCGCGCCAGATCGGTCTGGCCATGATGGGTCGGGCCAGGATTAATCGGGCCAGGATTGGTCGGGCCAGGATCAGGACGTAAGGAAAACTACCCATGGACATCGATCCCGATCCGCCCCGTGCAGCCGCCAGGCTCACACTGGCGATCGACATCGGCGGATCACGGCTCAAGGTGGGGTTGCTGGATGCCAGCGGGGCGATGGTGGCGGGGCCCAGCCGGGTGGACACCCCAACGCATCCGATCCCCATGGCCGTCGTCGACGCGCTGGTCGGGCTGGCAAGACCGTTGGGTGACTTCGACCGGATCTCGGTGGGCTTTCCGGGCGTCGTCCGGAACGGCCTGGTGCTGACAGCGCCCAATCTCGGCACGCCGGAATGGCGGCATTTCCCGCTGGCCGCGGTGCTGACCGAGAAGCTGGGCAAACCGGTGCGCATGGTCAACGATGCCGAGGTCCAGGGCCTCGGCGTGATCAGCGGCCGTGGTCTTGAGTGTGTCATAACCCTCGGCACCGGGATGGGCTTCTCGCTGTTTCATGACGGCCGCCCCGCGCCGCACCTGGAATTGAGCCAGCACACGATCCACAAGCGCAAGACCTACGACCAATTCATCGGCGCCGTCGCCCTCAAGGCAATCGGGCGGGAACGCTGGAACCGGCGGCTGCGACGCGTGCTCGCCGCCGTCACCACGTTGGTCGGGTTCGACACGCTGTACATCGGCGGCGGCAACGCCAAGCACATCGAATTCGAATTGCCGCCCAACATCCGACTGGTATCCAACGAGGCGGGAATCACCGGCGGTGTAAGGCTGTGGGACGCGATGCTCGATCCGCTGTTCGCGGCGGATAGCGGTTCGCCGGCCGCGGCGGGTTAAACGCGATCGCCTGAGGTTGAACCAACCTCGGACGCCAATCGCCCTCAAACAACGGTTAAGACGACCTGGAAGCTGCTGGATCCGCAGCGGTCGATGTCGGGGGAGAGGCCTCCCTACGCCGCCCGTCGTGCCACCAGCGCCCGCGGCAACTGGGCGATCGCCTGATCGATCAGCGCCACACTGGTCTCGGCGGTCAGCCCCTCGGCCAGCACCTGCCTCGCAGCCGTGGTCGCGACATCGGCGGCGGCGACCCGCACCTCGTCGACCGCGGCCTTCTCGGCGGCGGCAATGCGGTCGATCGCCATCTGCTCACGGCGTTTGGCCGACGCCTCAGCCTCGGCGGCGGCCGCGGCGGCGACCCGACTGGCCTCGGCGCGGGCACCCTCGATCATCGTCTTGGCATCGGCAACGGCGTCGGCGCGCTGCTTTTCCGCATCGCGCAGCATAGACTCGGCTTCGCGACGAAGCCTGGCCGCCTCCTCAAGCTCCGTCTTCACCGACGCGGCGCGCGCATCCAGCAGACCGGCCAGCGGTGTCCAGAGCCTCTTGCCGAACAGCACGAAGAACAGAATGAACGCGATCGCCACCCAGTTTCGCGGGTCGCCGAAGAAGCTTTCGTGGTGCATCGTGATCTGCTCCCGTCGCTACGCGTGTGCTGGTTCCGAAGTCGGCCATGGTTTGGATCGGCCGGCACGGGAGATCGCCGATCCCGTCGTTCCGCCGCTCGACCATGACCGGCTCGACCATGACCGGCCCCACCATGACCGGCTGGGCACACTACCGGCGGTCATGCTTTGCCTACTCGCCCCCGAGGTTGGTGGCATCCGGCGACGGATATCGGCGATAGGCCCAGCCGCGGCGGTCAACGTCGGGACCAGGCCACTAGCCGAGACCTCGGGCGGCCAAGGCCGACCCGACCGCCCCATCCAGGCGTCCGACTTCCGGTGCGGTGCCGGTCAACCGGGTCACCACCGTGCTGGCGGTCTCGGTCGCCACCTGACGCAGCGCGTTCATCGCGGACGCCCTGGCCTGCGCGATCTGCGCCTCTGAGTCCTGCAACTGCTTTTCCAGCCGCGCATTCAATTGCTCGGTCTGCGCGGCGGCGGCTTGCTTTGCCTCGTTCAACGCCGCACTGATCGAACCACGCGCCTCGGCTCGGGCCTTTTCGGTTGCCTGATCGGCCTCTGTCATGTCGACGTCGGCCCGGGCCTTGACGGCACGCGCCTCGTCCAGGTCCTTGGAGATCCTGGTGGCGCGCTCTTCCAGCACCGAACTGACCAACGGCAGGGCGTTGCGCGAAAGCATGATGTACAGCACCACGAAGATGATCGCGCCCCAGACCACCTGACTGATGGTTAACGGGGTGGTGAAATCAAGCTGCGGCATGCCCTGCGCCCGCGCCGCGACCGGCAGCAGACCGGCGATCATTCCGGTCCCGGCAGCCGCCACCAGCGAACGACGCGGTCCGCCGCACTTCATGACGTCTGGCGAACGCTCCATGGCGCTGCGCGGAACCCGCATGGCGATACCTGCTCTTAGTTACACAAAGAGAATGATGAAGGCGATGACCAGGGCGTACAGCGCGACGGCCTCGGTCAGCGCGAAGCCCAGGATCGCCAGGCCAAAGACGCGGTCGCGGGCCGCCGGATTGCGGGCAACGCTGGTGACGAGTGACCCGAAGATGTTGCCGATACCGATGCCCACGCCCGAGAGCGCGATCACGGCAAGTCCGGCACCAATCATCTTGGCGGAAGCGACATCCATAGTCCGATTTCCTTTCGATTATCCAATCGCGCGGACGAACAGCTGCGTCCGGTTGTTCAGGGGTTGATGGAGTGGGGTGTCAGTGCAGGTGAACCGCATCGTGCAGGTAGATGCAGGTCAGGATCGCAAAGACATAGGCCTGCAGGGTCGCCACCAGTATCTCGAACCCGATCAGGAGGGTGTTTATCCCCAGCGCCAGGGCCGCCGGGACGTAGCCCAGCCATCCAAGGCCCCCCACCAGCATGATGACGAAGGCCCCGAACACCTCCAGCATCACGTGGCCGGCCATCATGTTGGCGAACAGACGAACCGACAGGGAGATGATGCGCGAGAAGTAGGAGATCACCTCGATCACCACCAGCAGCGGCGCCAACGCCACCGGGATGCCCTGTGGCAGGAAATAGCTGAAGAAATGCAGTCCGTGTTCCCGCAGCGCGACCACCGTCACCAGCACGAAAACCAGCAGCGTCATCGCCAGTGTGACCACGATCTGGCTGGTGAAGGTGTAGAAATAGGGGAAGACACCCAGCAGGTTGCCGAACAGGATGAAGAAGAACAGGGTGAACACCAGCGGGAAGAATCGACGGCCTTCCGGACCAATGGTCTCGGTGCACATCGACATCACGCCCTCATAACCCAGCTCGGCCGCCGCCTGCAGCCGGCCTGGTACCATCGCCCGGGGCTTCATGCCGATCCACAGCAGGCCCAGCACCAGCAGGCCGGAGACCACCATCATCACGTTCGCCTGGGTGAAGTTCACCGATCGGCCGACGGCGCCGAAGACCGTATGAAGCTGGAACTGTTCCAGCGCATTGATGTTACTCGTGCCCTCGGCCGCCACGCTGTCTGCTCCTACTCTCGACCCGATCCAGACTGCTTTGGCACGAACACGCGCCAAAGGTTTATCACGCCCGCCGCACCACCCAGAGGAACGAACACCGCCGTCAGGATCGGCGTGGTGTGGAACAACCGGTCCAGCCCGTACCCGATGGCGACAGCCACCACAAGGGCCGAGACCAGCTCGATTCCCACCCGCATGCCGATGCCCCACGGCGAGCCACCCAGCCCGCCCTGGTCACCCAGGCCTCGCTTCGGTGGGGCATCAAGGCCCTGCTTGCTTCGGGCAGCTTTCAGACGCGCCTCGAAGGAGGGGTCCGGGCCGCCGGTTTCCTGACTCATGCTCGCCCCTGGCAACATTACGTGCCGGAAAGCGGGGGCTTGCTACCGACGGGCGGTGCGGGTGTCAAGAACGCCCGATTGATTAGGTATCCGGAACGAGGCCAGGTTTCGCCGCTTCGGCGATCGGCCCTTGACGCCATCCTGCAGCCGAAAGCCAATCGCCGAAGGCAGGTCGTTTCCTTATCAATTCAATTAGATCAATATTCCGAATGGCTAAACCACGAACATACTGCGTGGCCGGCCGTGCTGGGTGGGCGGAGCCGCGATCTTTACTGATCCCAAAGCGAGTCATGCCGCTCAACGAAACAGTGCCAACGAACATGGTGATCAGCATGACGCGCGCCCGAGAGTGTCGCCCCACCAGCCCTACTCTCCCGCCCGAGGCACCGACACCGGCGGCGAAGGCGTCGGGGCATTGCGACCGGTCAGGTCATCCCCGGCGTCCGCCGGCATCAAGAACGCGATCGGCGCGGCGGCCAGGGTCATCAGCCCGACGACGACGAAAGCCGCGCTGAAGTCGGCATTCTCCGGCGTCACATGATGCGCCATGGTGCGCGCGACCTCCAGCGCCAGGGCGCCCACCGACACGCCGATGGTCGCGGCAAGCTGCTGGCCAGCCGTGTACAGGCTGGTCGCGGCACTCATTTGCGCCCGCGGCACATCACCGTAAGCCAATGTGTTGTACGCGGTGAACTGCAGCGAGCGCAGGAAACCGCCGACCAGCAGCACCAGGTAGATCGCCGCCGCCGGCCATGTCGGGCGGAACAGGGCGCAGAGCGTCAGCATGACGCCCGACAGTACGCCGTTCCAGATCAAGGTGTCGCGGAACCCGAACAGCCGCAGCGCATATTGCGCGGCCGGCTTCATCACCAGCGCGCCAGCCGAACTGGCGAAGGTGATCAGGCCGCTCTTGACCGCCGCATCGCCGAAGCCGACCTGCAGCATCATCGGCAGCAGGAACGGGATGGCGCCAATCCCGGTGCGGAACAGCATCATGGCGGAGAACGACAGCCCGAAGCACGGCAGCTTCATCAGCGTGAAGTCCAGCAACGGCGCATCCCGCCGCCTTGCATGCAGATAATACAGGAACGCAATGGCCAGCGCGGCGACCAGCATCGCTTCGGTCAGCGCCGGCGCGACAAGGCTGCGCCCGACCGTCTCCAGCCCGAACATCCCGCAGACCAAAGCCAGGCCAGTCAGGATCAGGCCACGCAGATCGAACTTGCCGCGCGGCGGTTCGCGCAAGTCGGCGATGAACCGCGTCACCGCGACGATGCCGATCATGCCAACCGGGATGTTGATGAAGAAGGTCCAACGCCAGTTGAAATAGGTGACGATGAACCCGCCCAGTGGTGGCCCGACCACCGGCCCCAGCAGCGCCGGCATCGTCAGCCAGGCCATGGCGGCAACCAGCTCCGCCTTCGCCGCGGTGCGCAACAGCAGCAGACGCCCCACCGGCACCATCATCGCGCCGCCGATGCCTTGCAGCACCCGCGCGGCCACCAGCTCCACCAGCCCATTCGACAGGCCGCACAGGATCGAGCCAACGGTGAACACCACGATCGCGCCACGAAACACGTTGCGGGTTCCGAAGCGATCCGCGATCCACCCGCTGGCCGGGATGAACACCGTCAGGCTGAGCAGGTAGGAGGTCAGCGCCACGTTCATCCGCACCGGATCGTAGCCGAACGAGCGGGCCATCGTCGGCAGCGCGGTGGCGATGATCGTCGAGTCGAGGTTCTGCATGAACAGCGCGCTGGCGACGATCACCGCGGTCAGGCGGGTTTGGCGGGAGACCCGGTTGGATCGGATCATGGGTTGAGCCGGCATCTGGCGAGTGTCGCGCGGGATGCGTCGGGGGGAAAGCCTGAACCGGTCGGTGCCGAAGCAGCAGCGGCCGGGCAACAGATCAGCCGGACGGTTCCGCCTGTGGAGCTTTGCACTTCGATCAGGTAAAGCGGCAGGGCGCTTCAACGCCGGGACATGATCTGACCGAGATCACTATACGCGGCGTCGCCCAACAACGACGTGCGGCGCGGTCACGCCTGTTGCAAGAATGTATCCTTATCTGTAAGCGGGCTGCACGTGGCGAATGTTAGTACCGCGTAAACAATAAAGTTTAAGGGAGCTTGACGGATGCGCAAATCGAACGGCCTCGACACCGCCGTGGTGCAACGGCGGGATCTGATGCGCGGCGGCCTCGGCCTGGCTGGCGCGCTGGCAGCGGGTTCAGCGGTCTCTCGCCCAGCCTTCGCGGCCCAGCCGGCGCTCGGCAACTTCCCCGCCGGAACCTCTGGTTCGTCGGTGTTCGTCGGCCTGTGCACGCCATTGACCGGCACCTACGCCGCCGCCGGCACGGATGAGCGCAAGGGCTTCGAACTGGCCATCGAACATCTGAACGGCGGCAACGAGCTGTTCCGCAAGATTTCACCGCTGACCAGCAAAGGCGTGCTTGGCAAGACTGTGAACTTCGAGGTCGCCGATTCCCAGGCCAAGCCAAATACCGCGGTCCAGGCCCAGTCCCGTTTCATCGCCCAGAACAAGGCGATCATGATCGCCGGTTGTGTCAGCAGCGCTGTCGCCGTCGCCATCAACAAGCTGGCCCAGCGGGAGCATGTAATCTACCTGCCGCTGGTCACCGGGTCCAACGACACCACCGGCAAGGATTGCGTGCGCTATTCATTCCGCGCGTCGCATTACGCCTACACCGCCGCCGCGGCGATCGCGCCGGAGCTGATCAAGGCCCTGGGCAAGAACAAGAAGGTTGCCTACCTGACGCCGGACTATACCTACGGCCACTCGGTCACCGGATCGATGCAGCGGTTTCTGAAGCCCGCCGGCTGGACCACCATCACTGATCAGGTCTGCCCGCTGGGCGCCCCGGACTACAGTTCGTTCCTGCTGAATATCGCCAACAGCGGCGCCGAGGTTCTGATCAACGTGAATTTCGGCAATGACGCCGTGGGCTCGATCAAGCAGGCGAAGCAGTTCGGCATCCTGGACAAGATGACCCTGGTTATGCCTTACCTGTCGCCGTTCCTCAGCAAGGAAGTCGGCCCGGAGCTGATGCAAGGGGTTTACGGCACCACCGAGTTCTGGTGGACCCTGGGCGCGACCAACCCGATCGCCAAGATGTTCGTCGATAGCTTCAACGCGAAGTACGGCTACAAGCCGGAATGGGCGGCGCACGTCTCCTATATGCAGGTGGCGCTGTGGGCCGATGCCGTCGAGCACGCCAAGACATTCTACCCCGGCGACGTCATCGCCTCCTACGAAGCCGGCCGCACCATGCAAACCAGCCTGGGACCGGTGAAGTGGCGCGCCGCCGACCATCAGCTGATCCGGCCCGTCGTCGTCACCCGCGGCAAGAAGCTGACCGCTATGAAGTCGCCGGACGATTACTTCGACATCGTAGCCCTGGTGCCCGGCGAGGGTCTGATGCAGAAGCCCGACGCCTTCGGCTGCACCCTGGGCCCTGTCACCTGACACCGATGAACCTTCCCCAGGCGCGCGATCTATCATGCTGAGCTGGCCGAACTTCGTTGCTCAGCTGTTCAACGGGCTCGCGCTCGGCTCCCTGCTCGCGCTGATCAGCTCCGGCCTGACCGTGATCTACGGCACGCTGGGGGTGCTCAATCTGGCGCACGGCGCGATGTTCATGATGGGCGGGTATGGCGGCTTCCTGACCTACCAGTACACCCACTCCTTCCTGCTCGCCGTGGTCGGCGGCACCGTCAGCGTGCTGGTGATCGGCATCGTCACCGAACAGGTCCTGATCCGCCACTTCTACACCCGCCCGCACGAGGATCAGTTGCTGGTCACCTTCGGCCTCGGCATCGTCTTCGTCGAACTGGTGCGGCTGGGCTTCGGCAGCCTGTCGCTGAACGTCGCGCCGCCGACCTGGGGCATCGGCATCACCCAGATGGGCTTCCTGATCTACCCGACCTACCGGCTGCTGGTGATGGCCATCATCGCCGTCGCTCTGGGCCTGCTGTACGTGGTGCTGTATCGCACCCGCATCGGCATGATCGTGCGCGCCGGCATCGATGATTCCGGCATGGTCGACATGCTGGGCATCAACGTCTTCCGGGTGTTCATGCTGGTGTTCGGCATCGGCGCCGCCGCCGCCGGCTTCGCCGGCATCGTCAACGCGCCGATCGTGCCGCTGACCCCCGACATGGGCGAGCAGATCCTGGTGGAGACTTTCGTCGTCGTCGTCATCGGCGGTGTCGGATCCTTTCCCGGCGCGATCCTCGGCGGGCTGATCGCCGGCGAGATCCTGTCGATCACCTCGATGTTCGACCCTAGCTACTCGCAGGTGATGCTGTTCGTGGTGATGACGCTGGTGCTGCTGCTGCGGCCGCAAGGCCTGCTGGGCCAATCGTCGCGCACATGACCCCCTCCCGCACATGACCCCATCGCGCCCATGAGGACCCGTCGCAGCCGTGGCGTCTGGCGGGTGTTCCTGCCCGACGTGCTGACCGCATGCGGCCTGGTCGCCGCCCCGTTCGTGCTGCCGCCGCTGGGCTTCGCCGCCGACACGATGAACCGCATCCTGACGCTGGGCCTGTTCGGCATCGGCTTCGACATCCTGTTCGGCTTCACCGGCCTGCTGTCGTTCGGCCAGGCGGCGTTCTTCGGCACCGGCGGTTTCGTCGCCGCCTACCTGACCACCAACGGGCTGATCGGCAATGTCCCGCTGGCGTTGCTGGTCGGCACCGTCGCCGGCGCCGTCACTGGCCTGCTGGTCGGGCTGATCGCCCTGCGGCGCACCGGCATCTACTTCGCCATGATCACTGTGGCGATCGCCGAAACCTTCTACTTCCTCGAGAACTCGCCGCTGGCCAAATTCACCGGCGGCGAAAACGGCCTGTCCGGTGTGCCGTCACCCACCTTCAACCTGGGTTTCGTCACCTGGCACGTGGGCAGCGGCTTCTCGATGTACAGCTTCCTGGCGATCTGCTTCCTGATCGGCATGATCATCGCCCGCCGCATCATCCATTCCCCGGTCGGCGCCATCTTCATGGCGATCCGCGACAACCCGATCCGGGCCCGCGCGGTCGGCCACCTGGTGGAGCGCTACAAGCTGCTCGCGTTCACCATCGCCGCTGCCTATGCCGGCCTGGCCGGCGGCCTGCTGGGCGTGCTGCAAGGCTACATGCCGCCCGACGCGTTCATGTTCGACACCTCCGGCGAGCTGATCATGCAGACCATGATCGGCGGTCCGGGCATGCTGTTTGGCCCGCTGGTCGGCGCCACCGTATGGCTGTATCTGCGCGACTTCCTGCAATCGGGGCTGCATCTAGGCGCCGCCTGGAAGCTGGTGCTGGGCATCGTGTTCGTGCTGCTCGTCTGCTTTTTGCGCCGCGGCATCATCGGCGGTGTGCTGGATCTGATCGGCCTGGCTCGGCCCGACCGGACCGCGGTTGGCCTGGATGCCGAAGAGGCACTGGCCCCGGATGCCTCGCCGCGGCCGCGCCCGGCGCCGCCGCCCGGCCCGATCCTCGAGGTGCGCGGCCTGACCCGCCGCTTCGGCGGCCTGGTGGCCAACAACGACATCAACTTCACCGTTCAGCCGGGTGAGCTGCGCGGCGTGATCGGCCCGAACGGCGCCGGCAAGAGCACGTTCTTCAAGATGATCACCTGTGAGATGGTGCCCTCGGCCGGCAGCATCCGTTTCCAGGGCAAGGACATCACCGGCTGGGATGTGGCTGACGTGTGCCAGATCGGTCTGACCAAGAGCTATCAGGTGAACCAGTTGTTCACCAAGCTGACGGTCCGGCAGAACCTCGCGATCTCGGCGCTGGCAGCCGCGCGCGGCCGCTTCCGGCTGGACATGCTGCGCAGCGCGGCGCACGTGCCCGGCGTCACCGCTCGGATCGCTCACACCCTGGCGCTGATCGGTCTGACCGAGCGGGCCGATGTCGCGGTCAGCGACCTCGCCTATGGCGAAAAGCGGCGGGTGGAGGTCGGTCTGGCGCTGGCGACCGAACCCACGCTGCTGCTGCTGGACGAGCCGCTGGCCGGCATGAGCCCGCAGGAGCGCAGCGAGACCGTTGCGTTGCTGAAACGCATTAGCCAGGGGCGCACCCTGGTCATCGTCGAGCACGACATGGACGCGATCTTCGAACTGGCCGAGAAGATCACCGTGCTGTGCGAGGGCACCGTGCTGGCCGAGGGCACACCAGCCGAGATCCAGGGCAGCCGGGCGGTGCAGGAAGCCTATCTGGGTGGTGAGGTCGTGGCGTGAGCCTGCTCGAGGTGCAAGGCCTGAACAGCTACTACAGCGACAGCCATATCCTGTTCGATATCGACATGCGGGTCGAGCAGCATGAGGTGGTCGCGCTGCTGGGACGCAACGGCGCCGGCAAGAGCACGACGCTGAAAAGCCTGATGGGCGAGGTGCGTCCACGCCGCGGCCGGATCACCCTGGACGGCAAGCCGGTCGCCGGACGTGCGCCCCACGTGATCGCCAGGCTGGGCATGCAACTGGTGCCCGAGAACCGGCGGATCTTCGGCAGCCTGAACGTCGAGGACAATCTCGTGCTCGCCGGACTGACCGCCCCGAACCGTTGGCCGCTGGATCGCATCTGGGCGATGTTTCCCCGGCTCAAGGAGCGCCGTTCCAGCCGCGGCACGGATCTTTCCGGCGGCGAGCAGCAGATGCTGGCGATCGCCCGGGCGCTGGTCCGCGACCCGAAGATCGTGCTGCTGGATGAGCCGTTCGAGGGATTGGCGCCGATCATCGTGCATGATCTTGTGCGGGTGTGCCGCGACTTGGCGGCCTCCGGCCTGACCATTATTGTCGTGGAACAGAACATCGCCGCGGCGCTGAACCTGGCCAGCCGGGCGTATATACTGAACAATGGACACCGCGTGCATGAGGGGCCAACCGAGGCGCTGCGCCGCGACCCGACGATTCTCAGGCGCCACCTCGGCGTCTGATCGCCCGCCAAAGCCTCGATTGCGATCCGTTCGGTTCGCCACAAAGCGACCCAAGCCTGACGATGCGCAGGCCAAGCGGTTCGAGGCGCGGGGCATAATGATCGAGCGCGCGCACGGCGTCGACGCTTGGCAGCTGGCAGCTGACGAGCTTCCCTCGGCCCTCACGCCGCGGGAGACGCCGCGATCTCGATGCACAACGCCCCAGTTCGCGTCCGCGGCGGGCGTGATGGCCAATGTCGCGATCCACCGGGCGGTTGTGGAACAGGAGGCCGGGTGAGCTGGGCGCGACGATGTCAGAGCGCGCCCGGTCACACGGCTAATCTTCGGCCTCGTCCGCATCTCTCGCCTGGACCGGACCGCTGTCCTGGCCTTTGGCGGCAAGATCGCGGTCGACCAGCTCGATCACCGCCATAGCAGCGGCATCGCCATAGCGGACACCCGCCTTCAGCACGCGGGTGTAACCGCCGGCGCGGGTCTTGTAACGATCGGCCAGGGTGCCGAACAGCTTGGTGACGATCACGTCGTCGCGCAATTCGGCGTAGGCCAGGCGCTGGTTGGCCAGCCCGCCCTTCTTGCCCAGCGTGATCAGCTTCTCCGCGACCGGACGCAGCTCTTTCGCTTTCGGTAGCGTCGTAGTGATCTGTTCGTGCTTGAGCAGCGCGTGCGCCATGTTGCGGAACATGGCGAGGCGATGGGTCGAAGTAACACCGAGCTTCCGACCGGCTAGTCCGTGACGCATTGATCTGTTTCCCTATGCTGGCTCAGAACGGCTCTTCAAGCCGCTTGGCCAGGTCTTCGATATTCTCCGGCGGCCAACCCGCGACACTCATGCCCAGGCCGAGACCCATGGAGGTCAGCACCTCCTTGATCTCGTTCAGCGACTTGCGGCCGAAGTTCGGCGTGCGCAGCATTTCCTGCTCCGACTTCTGCACCAGGTCGCCGATATAGACGATATTGTCGTTCTTCAGGCAGTTGGCGCTGCGCACCGAAAGCTCCAGCTCGTCCACCTTGCGCAACAGGTTGCGATTGAACGGCAGGTCATCCTGCGGCTCTTCGGTGCGGATCTGCTGGGGTTCATCGAAGTTGATGAACAGCTGCAGCTGGTCCTGCAGGATCCGCGCGGCCAGCGCCACGGAGTCTTCCGGGGTGACAGCGCCGTTGGTTTCCACAGTCAGCAGCAGCTTATCGTAGTCGGTGACCTGACCGACGCGGGTGGGTGCGACGCTGTAGGACACCCGGCGCACCGGCGAGTAGATGCTGTCCACCGGGATCAGCCCGATCGGCGCGTCTTCCGGCCGGTTGACGCTGGACGGCTGGTAGCCCTTGCCCAGGTTGACGGTGAATTCCATGCCCAGCTTCACCCCGTCATCCAGGGTGCAGATCACCAGTTCGGGGTTCATGATGTCGATGTCATGGCCGGACTGGATCTGCCCGGCGCGGACCTCGCCGGGGCCGGTCGCGGTCAGTGTCATCCGCTTCGGCCCCTCGCCGTGCATCCGCAGCGCCAGTTGCTTGATGTTCAGCACGATGTCGGTCACGTCCTCCCGGACGCCCGCCACGCTGCTGAACTCATGCAGCACGCCGTCGATCTGCACCGCTGTCACCGCGGCGCCCTGCAGCGACGACAGCAGGATGCGGCGGATCGCGTTGCCTAGGGTCATGCCGAAGCCGCGCTCCAGCGGTTCGGCGACCACGGTAGCGACGCGTGATGGATCGGCCCCTGGCTCGACCTCCAGCTTCTCAGGCTTGATCAGGGATTGCCAGTTTCTCTGGATAACCGCGCTTTGCCTCATGCTACCAACACCTTTCGAACCGCATCTTTGGCGGTTGAAGTCCTCTGGAGTGTCAAAATCTCGGCCCTCTGGCCCGCCCCTGGCCGGACGGCGCCGGCCGACGCGCAAGCCAGATCAGACGCGCCGGCGCTTGCGCGGGCGGCAACCATTATGCGGAATTGGCGTCATGTCGCGGATGGTGGACACCGCGAACCCGACAGCCTGCAGCGCGCGCAGCGCGCTTTCGCGCCCCGAACCCGGGCCGCTGACCTCGATCTCCAGCGTCTCCATGCCATGCTCACGGGCTTTCTTGCCGGCATCCTCGGCCGCCACCTGGGCCGCGTACGGCGTGCTCTTGCGGCTGCCCTTGAACCCCTGGCTGCCGGCGGACGACCAGGCGATCGCGTTGCCCTGCGCGTCGGTGATGGTGATCACCGTGTTGTTGAACGTAGCGGCGACATGCGCCACGCCGGCGATGATGTTCTTTCGCTCCTTGCGGCGAGGCCGAGCGGCGGTGGCGGATTTCGCCATATTGCTTTGATCCTGCTTCAACTGCCGACCGCACCGGAACCGGCGCGGCGGACGTTTCAAAAATCCCGTCCCGGAACCCGGCGCGGTACTCGCTGTCGAAAAGGCCCTATGTCGAAAAGGCCCGGTCGAAGAGGCTGGGTGTCGAAAGGACCCGTGTCGAAAAGACCCGTGTCGTAAAGGCCTGGTGTCGAAAGATCGGCCAGAGCGGCGTGCGCTATTTCGTCACTTTCTTCTTGCCGGCGATCGCCACTGCCTTGCCCTTACGGGTCCTGGCGTTGGTGTGGGTGCGCTGGCCCCGCACCGGCAGGCCGCGCCGATGCCGCAGACCGCGGTAGCAACCAAGGTCCATAAGCCGCTTGATGTTCATCGCGACTTCACGCCGTAGGTCGCCCTCGACGCGATACTCGCGGTCGATCAATTCCCGGATGCGCAGCACCTCCTCATCCGAGAGCTGGTTGACCCGGCGATCATCGGGGATGCTGAGCTGCTGGCAGATCGTCGCCGCCTTGGTCGGACCGATCCCATAGATATAACGCAGTCCGACGGTCACTCGCTTACTCGTCGGAATATTTACGCCGGCAATACGCGCCACGCTCGACTCTCCTGTCGCCCGGCGCTTTTCGCCGGACCCTTTGACTGCCCCGAAGGACTGAAATACGCTTAAGCGGCGCCAAACCCCCATATGGGGTTGCGCCGGAGGGCCGGACTATAGTTTCCGCCGCGCAGGAGTCAACGACGGCTCATCAACTCTGCGTGAGCAACCCGACATCTGTCCGAGACCACCGCGCGGCACCAACCGCCGAGGTGCTCAATCGCCCGCGAAAGCTGCCAACTGACTTTCAAGCAGATCCCTTTCAGATTGATGATCGGGACGGGTGAAGCTGCTCGCCGAACAATATTCGAAAGGGTCTGCCGTCAGCCAGCGCGAACACAAACCGGTCTACGCCTTCGCCAGCACGGCTTCCAGCTGGCGGGTCACATCATCAATAGCCGCCATGCCATCGACCGTGCGCAGCATTCCGCTGGCTGCATAGTGCGGGATGATCGGCGCGGTCTGCTGGTGGTAAGCCTCCAGCCGCGCGGCGACCGTCTCGCGGCTGTCGTCGGCGCGGCGAACGAACTCGGTTGAGCCGCACTGGTCGCAAACGCCGGGCTTGAACGCCGGCTTGAAGCTGTCGTGGTAGCCGGCGCCGCATTTGGCGCAGACGAACCGGCCGGCGATCCGGTCCGTCAACGCCGCGTCGTCCACCTTCAACTCAACCACCGCGTCCAGCCGCAGGCCCCGGTCCGCCAGCATCCGGTCCAGCGCCCGGGCCTGCGGGACGGTGCGGGGAAAGCCGTCCAGGATGAAACCGTTGGCCGCATCCGGCTGCTCCAGACGCACCGCCAACATGCGAACCAGGATATCGTCAGAGACGAGCTGCCCCGCCTCCATCACCGCCTTCGCCTCCTTGCCGATCGGGCTGCCGGCGGCAACCTCGGCCCGCAGCATATCGCCGGTCGATATCTGCACGATACCGTAACGTTGCTCCAGGCGCTTCGCCTGGGTTCCCTTACCCGCACCTGGCGGGCCCAGCAGAATGAGTTTCACCGACGCCCCTTACCCCGTGTCTTACGAATAAGACCTTCGTATTGGTGTGCGAGCAGATGCGACTGGATCTGCGTCACGGTATCCATGGTAACCGATACCACAATCAGGATCGAGGTGCCGCCGAAATAGAACGGCAAACCGTAGTCGCTGATCAGAATTTCCGGCAGCAGGCAGATCAGCACCAGGTAGATGCCGCCCACGGTGGTCAGCCGGGTCAGGATGCGGTCGAAAAACTCCGCCGTGGCGCTGCCGGGCCGGATGCCAGGGATGAAGCCGCCGTATTTCTTCAGGTTGTCGGCCGTCTCTTCCGGGTTGAACACGACGGCGGTGTAGAAATACGAAAAGAAGATGATCATGAACGCATACAGTGCCATGTACAAGGGCTGGCCATGCGCCAGTTGCCCCGCGATCGCCTGCACCCACGGCGGCCCATTGGTGGCGAAGCCGGCGATCGTCGCCGGGATCAACAGGATCGAGCTGGCGAAGATCGGCGGGATCACCCCCGAGGTGTTGATCTTCAACGGGATGTGCGTCGAATCGCCGCCGAACATCCGGTTGCCGACCTGACGTTTCGGATATTGCACGGCTATCCGCCGCTGCGCGCGCTCGACGAACACGATGATCGCAATGGTGGCCACGGCGATGACCAGGAACAGCAGGATGAAGAACGGCGACAACGCACCGGTGCGCCCCAGTTCCAGCATCGAGGCGAAGGCACTCGGCAGATTGGCGACGATCCCCGCCATGATGATCAGGCTGGTGCCGTTGCCGATGCCGCGGGCGGTGATCTGCTCGCCCACCCACATCAGGAACATCGTGCCACCGACCAGGGTGATCACGCAGGTCAGGCGGAAGAACCAGCCCGGGTTGATCACCGCGGCGCCGAAGCTGCCGTGCATGCTCTCCAGACCCACGGCGATGCCGTAGGACTGGAACATCGCGATCAGCACCGTCAGATAGCGGGTATACTGATTGAGCTTCTTGCGCCCCTGCTCGCCCTCCTTCTTCAGCGCCTCCAATGTCGGAACCGCGCTGGACATCAACTGGATGATGATGCTGGCGCTGATGTAGGGCATGATGTTCAGTGCGAACACCGTCATGCGCCGCAGCGCGCCGCCGGTGAACATGTCGAACATGCCCAGGATGCCGCCGCCATGCCGCGACAGCATCTCGCCCATCACCGCCGCGTCGACGCCCGGCACCGGGATGTAGGTCCCCAGCCGATAAACGATCAGCGCACCCAGGGTAAACCAGATGCGCTGCTTCAGTTCGGTCGCCTTGGAGAAGACGCCCAGATTGAGGTTGGCCGCAAGCTGTTCCGCAGCGGAAGCCATGGGATTTCCCTTTACCGACGCCGTCCGTTCTCTGTCCGGCTATTCTCCATCCGCCCCGATCGCGGCGCAACCCGGATACCGGTCAACGAAAAGCCACGTCGGCGTCTGAACCGCTCGGATGGCTTTCGCGGCGGTGGCTCCCTGGGCTCAGGCCGCTGCTGCTCAGGTCGCTGCTGCCGGGCTCGCTGCTGCTGGGGCCGCCTTCTTTGGCGCGACGGTGGTGGTCACCGATCCGCCAGCCTGCTCCACCGCCGCCTTCGCGGTCGCCGAGGCGCCCGACACCATGATGTTGATGGTTCGGTTGATCTTGCCCTCCGCCAGCAGCCGGACGCCGTGCTTGTCGTCCGACGCCAGGCCGGCCGCGATCAGCATCGCTTCGGTGATCGGTTGCCCGCCATCGATCTTGCCGGCCACGATCGCCGCGTCCAGCGCGCCCAGGTTCACCGGCGCGTATTCCTTGCGGAAATGGTTATGGAAGCCGCGTTTCGGCAACCGGCGATAGATCGGCAGCTGACCGCCTTCGAAGCCGTTCAGCGCCACACCCTCACGCGCCTTCTGGCCCTTAACGCCTTTGCCCGACGTCTTGCCCTTGCCCGATCCGATCCCGCGACCCAGCCGCTTCGACTTCAGGCGCGCGCCCGGATTGTCGCGCAGTTCATTGAGGTTCATGTCAGGACAGCTCCTCCACCTTGATCAGGTGGGCCACCTTGCGGATCATGCCGCGCACCGAGGGTGTGTCCTTCAGCTCACGCGTGCTGCGCACTTTGTTCAGGCCGAGGCCGATCAGGGTTTCTCGCTGGCCAGGCTTGCGCCCGAGCCCCGAGGACGTCTGCGTCACCCTGACCTTCGACACGTGTTGCTCAGGCATTGGCCGGCGCCTCCTGCGCGGGTGGCGCGCCGATCACCGCGTTGGGGACCTCGCGGCGGCCGAACAGTTCGGGCACCTTCTTGCCGCGGCGGGTCGCCACCGAACGCGGGCTGGCACATTTCTGCAAAGCCGCGAACGCCGCTTTCACCATGTTATGCGGATTCCGGCTGCCGAGGCTCTTGGCCACCACATCGCCGATCCCCAGCGTCTCGAACACCGCGCGCAACGGGCCGCCGGCGATGATGCCGGTGCCGGCGGTGGCGGAGCGCAGCACCACGTTACCAGCCCCGAAATGACCTTCGACGTCATGATGCAGCGTGCGGCCTTCCTTCATCGGCACCCGGATCATGCCGCGTTTGGCCCGTTCGGTCGCCTTGCGGATCGCCTCGGGCACCTCGCGCGCCTTGCCGGCGCCGTAGCCGACGCGGCCCTTCTGATCCCCAACCACCACCAGCGCGGCAAAGGCGAACCGACGGCCGCCCTTCACCACCTTGGCGACGCGGTTGATGGTCACCAGCTTGTCGATGATACCGTCATCGGGTTCCCGGTCACCGCCACGGTCGCGATCCCGCCGGCCGCCACCTTCTCTTGCCTCACGTGCCATGAACTACTTTCTTTCAAGCGCCCGCATCCGCGCGGGCGTTCCTTTAGAAATCCAACCCGCCTTCGCGGGCGGCATCGGCCAGGGTCTTGACCCGACCATGATACAGATAGGCGCCGCGGTCGAAGACCACCTGGCTGATGCCGGCTTCCCGCGCCCGTTCGGCGACCAACTTGCCCACCGCCGCGGCAGCGGCCTTGTCGGCCCCGGTTTTCAGTTCGGCCTTCAGCGCCGCATCCAGCGTCGAGGCCGCGGCGACCGTCTTGCCCTGCGCGTCGTCGATGATCTGGGCATAGATGTTCTTGCCCGAACGGAACACCGACAGGCGCGGACGCCCGTGCGCCTTCTGCCTGATCTGATAGCGCAGCCGCAGGCGGCGACGATTGGCGAGATCCTGCTTGCCGCTCATTTCTTCTTGCCTTCCTTGCGCCGGATGATTTCGTCGGTATACCGCGCGCCCTTGCCCTTGTACGGCTCAGGCGGACGGAACGCCCGGATCTCCGAGGCCACCTGCCCGACCAGCCGCTTGTCGGTGCCCTCGACCTTGATCGAGGTCGGCCGCTCGCAGCTGATCCTGATGCCGTCCGGCACCGGATAGACCACCGGATGCGAGAAACCGAGGTTGATTTCCAGGTTCTTGCCCTGCACCGAGGCCCGATAGCCGGTGCCGGTGATCTCCAACGACTTCGTGTAACCGGTGGAAACGCCCTTCACCATGGCGGCGATGATCGCCCGCGTGGTGCCCCACATCATGCGGTTGCGGGTTTCGTTGGCGACCGGCTTGACGGTGACGTTGCCGGCGTCGACCGTCACCTCGACAAGGGCGGACAATGGCATCTTCTGCTCGCCCAACTTGCCCTTCGCGGTCATTATCCCCCCGGCGATGGCAACCTGCACACCGGCGGGAATTTCGACCGGATATTTTCCGACGCGTGACATACGCGGCTTGCCCCCTAGAGCGTGATCCTCGAAGACGAAATCGCCGGAGAGGTGAACCACGCGATCAAAAAATGGTCGACGAACGACATCCGGTCAACCTGATCGGATACCGCTGCTAGAACACGCGACACAGGACCTCGCCGCCAACATTGGCAGCGCGGGCCTCGGCATCGCTCATCACGCCCTGCGGCGTGGACAGAATGGAAATCCCCAGGCCGGCATAGACCCGCGGCAGCTCCTTGATCTTGGCGTAAACGCGGCGGCCCGGCTTGGACACCCGATTGATCTCCTTGATGACCGGCTCGCCCTCGTTGTACTTCAGTTCGATACGCAGTTGCGCAACGCCGGGACGCAGCTGTTCCGCGGCATAACCGCGGATAAAGCCCTCGCGCTTCAGCACACCCAGCACATTCTCCCGCAACCTGGACGCCGGCGCCACGCAGACCGAGTGGCGCGCGCGCTGTGCGTTGCGGATGCGGGTCAGCATATCCCCGACGGGATCGGACATCGACATCGTACCGTTCCCTCTACCAGCTTGCCTTGACCATACCGGGGATATGCCCGGCACTGGCCAGATCGCGCAGCGCGATGCGGCACAGCTTGAACTTGCGATAGTTGCCGCGTGAGCGGCCGGTCATCTCGCAGCGCAGTCGAACCCGCACCGACGCGCCGTTGCGCGGCATCTGCGCCAGCTTCAAGGATGCGTTGAAACGGTCCTCCACCGGCAGCGTGCGGTCCATCAGCACGTCCTTGAGCGCCTGGCGCTTCGGCTTGTCACGCTTCGCCATCTTCTCACGCATCTTGTTGCGGTTGACCTGGGAAGTTTTGGCCATCCTGTCTTGATCCTCCGGAACCTGCCAGGCCGAGGCCCAGGGGTTTTCCACAAACTCAGTTGGCGAAAGGTAGATCGAAGGCTTTCAGCAAGGCCTTCGCTTCGGCGTCGGTCTTCGCGGTGGTGACGAACTGGATGTCCATGCCGCGAATGTCGTCCACCCGGTCGTAGTTGATCTCCGGGAAGATGATCTGTTCCTTCAGACCCATGGCGAAGTTGCCGCGGCCATCGAAGCCCTTGCCGGTGATGCCGCGGAAATCGCGCAGCCGCGGCATCGCGATGGTGACGAGACGGTCCAGGAACTCATACATCCGCGCCTTGCGCAGCGTGACCTTGCAGCCGATCGGCAGGCCCTTGCGGATCTTGAACCCGGCGATCGCCTTCTTCGCCACCGTCTTCACCGGACGCTGTCCGGCGATCGCGGTCAGTTCCGCGACGGCGGCATCAAGCTTCTTCTGGTCGCCGGTCGCTTCGCCAACCCCCATGTTGATGACGATCTTCTCCAGCTTCGGCACCTGCATCTCGTTCGCGTAGCCGAACTCGGTGCGCAGCTTGGCCCGCACTTCCTCGCGGTAGCGCTGCTGCAACCGAGGCACCCGCTCCGCCGCGGCCGAAGGGTTGTCCACCCCGGCCAGCTCCACCCGCCGTGCCGCGCGCTGGGCTTCCTTGCCGGCGGGGGGGCCACCGGCACCCCGAGCGCCAGAGGCCTTCGCACCAGCGGTCTTCGCGCTGCCGCCAGCCTTGCCCTTGGTTTGGTTTTTCGTTCCGCTCATAATGTCAGCCTTCGATCACTTCGCCCGTCGCCTTGGCGACCCGAACCTTGCGACCGCCCTCCAGGACGCGAAACCCGACCTTGGTGGGCTTCTCGCTCTTCGGGTCGACCAGCTTGAGATTGGACAGGTGGATGGTCGCCTCGCGGTCGACGATCCCACCGGGCTGGCCCATGCCGGTCGGCTTGGTGTGGTGACGCGCCATCGCCGCACCTTGCACGATGGCCCGTTCGGCATCCGGGAACACGCGCAGCACCTCGCCGCGCTGGCCCTTGCTCTTGCCGGTCGTCACCAGCACCAGATCGCCCTTGCGAATGCGCGCGGCCATCAAAACACCTCCGACAAGTACGTCATCACAGCACCTCCGGCGCGAGCGAGATGATCTTCATGAACCGGCGGCCACGCAACTCGCGCACCACCGGGCCAAAGATGCGGGTGCCAATCGGCTCCTGCTGCTTGTTGATCAGCACCGCGGCATTGCGGTCAAAGCGGATCGCGCTGCCGTCGCTGCGGCGCACCGGGAAGGCGGTGCGCACGATCACCGCCTGGTGGACATCGCCCTTCTTGACCTTGCCGCGAGGGATGGCTTCCTTCACCGACACGACGATGACGTCGCCAACCGAGGCAAACTTCCGCTTCGACCCGCCCAGCACCTTGATGCACTGCACACGCCTGGCGCCGGAGTTGTCGGCGACTTCAAGATTGGTCTCGACATGGATCATCGACCGTCTTCCCTACGCCGTCGGTGCCGGCGCGGGCGGCGCCGGATGCTGCTCGACAATGGACGCGGCCTCAGGTTCGGCACCGCCGACAATGGCGCCGTTGCGCTCGACCAGGGTCCAGGTCTTCCGCTTGCTGATCGGCGGGCACTCCACGATGCGCACCATGTCGCCGACCTTGCACACGTTCGCCTCGTCGTGCGCCGCATACTTCTTCGACCGGCGAATGAACTTCTTGTACAACGGGTGCATCACGCGCCGATCGACAATAACCGTGATGGTCTTGTCCATCTTGTCGCTGGTCACCCGTCCTGTCAGGACGCGCCTTGGCATCGCCCTATCTCCTTACGATTCGCCGGCCGAACCGCTCGGTTCGGCCTGCTGTGATGACATTTGGCCCGAACCGCGCGGGGCGGCCGGCTGGGCTGACATCGACGCGGCACGAGACTTCTCCGCCTGGATGGTCTTCACCCTGGCAATTTCGCGCCGGCATTCCCGCACCCGCCCGGTGCCCTCCTGTTGGCCGGTGGCTCGCTGGAAGCGCAGGTTGAACTGCTCCTTGCGCAGATCCAGCAGCAGCCCGGACAGTTCGTCTGGCGTCTTCGCACGCACGTCGCCCGCCTTGTAGAGCGCATTCTTGGCCATCAGGCGTCTCCGATCCGCGCGATGAACTTGGTCTTGACCGGCAGTTTCGCCGCCCCCAGGGTCAGCGCCTGACGCGCCAGATCGGGGGTCACGCCATCGATCTCAAACATGATGCGGCCGGGTGCGACGCGCGCGACCCAGAACTCCGGCGAGCCCTTGCCGGAGCCCATGCGCACCTCGGCCGGCTTGGTGGACACCGGCACGTCCGGAAAGATCCGGATCCACACCCGCCCGGCACGTTTCATCGCACGAGTGATCGCCCGGCGCGCGGATTCGATCTGACGCGCGGTGATGCGCTCCGGCTCCAGCGCCTTCAGGCCGAAGGTGCCGAAATTCAGCCTGGTGCCACCCTTGGACAAGCCATGGATGCGGCCCTTGTGCTGCTTGCGGTATTTAGTGCGCTTGGGAGACAGCATTTTCTACAATTCCATTACCGCGTCATCTACCGTTGCGGCGCCTGTTCGGCCGCCTTGCGGTCCTGCGCCATCGGGTCGTGCGCGAGGATTTCGCCCTTGAATACCCACACCTTCACGCCGCAGGTGCCATAGGTCGTCTTCGCCGTGGCGGTGCCGTAGTCGATGTCGGCACGCAGCGTGTGCAACGGCACCCGGCCCTCACGATACCATTCCACCCGGGCGATCTCCGCACCGCCGAGGCGCCCGCCGCAATTGATCCGGATGCCCTGCGCGCCCAGACGCATCGCCGACTGCACCGCCCGCTTCATCGCTCGGCGGAACGCCACGCGGCGCTCAAGCTGCTGGGCGATGTTCTCGGCCACCAGGGTCGCGTCGATCTCCGGCTTGCGGATCTCGACGATGTTCAAGGACACGTCGGCGCGGGCCATCTTCGACAGGTCCTTCTTCAGCACCTCGATGTCCTGGCCCTTCTTGCCGATCACCACACCCGGCCGGGCGGCGTAGATCGTCACCCGCGGCTTCTTCGCCGGCCGTTCGATCACCACCCGGGAAACCCCAGCACCGCGCAGCTTGGTGCGCAGATGGTTGCGAAGCTTGAAGTCCTCGTGCAGCAGCTTGGAATAGTCGGTCCCGGCGAACCAGCGGCTGTCCCAGGTGCGATTGATGCCCAGCCGCAGACCGACCGGATTGACTTTGTGACCCATGTTACGCCGCTCCCCCTGTGGTGCCGGCATCGTCCTGCGCACGCTCCGCCACCACGATCTTCAGATGGCTGAACCACTTCTCGACGCGCGCGGCGCGCCCGCGGCCGCGGGCGTGGAAGCGCCGCATCACGATCGACCGGCCAACCTCGGCACGCGCCACGACCAGCCGGTCCACGTCCAATGCGTGGTTGTTCTCGGCGTTGGCGATCGCGCTTTCCAGCGCCTTCCTGACCTGATGGGCGATGCGGCGCTTGCTGAAGGTCAGCGTCGCCACCGCCCGACCAGCCGGTAGATCGCGGATCATCGCCGCCACCAGGTTCAGCTTGCGCGGGCTGACCCGCAGGTTGCTGACAATCGCCTGCGCTTCGTTCTCGGGCAGGCCGCGAAGATGCTTTGGCTTGCTCATGTCAGCCTCGCCTCGCCTTCTTGTCGGCCGCGTGGCTGCTGAAGGTGCGGGTCGGCGAGAACTCACCGAACTTGTGGCCGACCATGTTCTCGTTGACCTGCACCGGCAGGAATTTGTGGCCGTTGTAGACCCCGAAGGTCAGGCCGACGAACTGCGGCAGAATGGTCGACCGGCGCGACCAGATCTTGATGATCTCGTTGCGCGAGGACGCTTTCGCCGCCTCGGCCTTGGCCAGCAGATACCCGTCGACGAACGGGCCCTTCCATACCGAACGCGCCATGTTACTTACCCTTGTTGCGGCGGCGGATGATCAGGCTGTCCGTCCGCTTGTTGCCGCGCGTCTTGTAGCCCTTAGCCGGCTGACCCCATGGCGAAACCGGATGCCGCCCACCGGAGCTGCGGCCTTCGCCGCCGCCCAACGGGTGATCGACCGGGTTCATGACCACGCCGCGGTTGTGCGGCTTGAAGCCCAGCCACCGCATGCGTCCGGCCTTGCCCAGCTTCTGGTTCATGTTGTCCGGGTTGGACACCGCACCGATCGAGGCCATGCATTCGGACCGGACGATCCGCACCTCGCCGGACATCAGCTTGATCTGGGCGTAACCGCTGTCCTTGCCGACCAGCTGTGCGAACGTGCCGGCCGAACGGGCGATCTTGCCGCCGGCGCCGACCTTCATCTCGATGTTGTGGATGATCGTGCCGACCGGGATGGCCGCCAGCGGCATGGCGTTGCCCGGCTTGATGTCGGCGCGGGCGCCGGCGATGACCGGGTCACCGACCTTCAGCCGCTGCGGCGCCAGGACATAGGACAGCTCACCGTCCTGATACTTGATCAGCGCGATGAACGCCGTGCGATTCGGGTCATATTCCAGCCGCTCGACCACGCCCGGCACATTGAACTTGCGCCGCTTGAAGTCGACCACGCGGTACGACTGCTTGTGGCCGCCGCCACGGAAGCGCGTGGTGATGCGCCCGTGGTTGTTGCGTCCGCCGTGGCTGTGCTGGCCCTCGGTCAAACCCTTGACCGGCTTGCCCTTCCACAGTTCCGAACGGTTGATCAGCACGGTGCCGCGAAGGCTGGCCGTGACCGGATTGAATTGCCTAAGTGCCATGTTCCGCGAGCCTTATGCCAGGCCGGTGGTGAAATCGATCGACTGACCCGGAGCCAGCGTCACGATGGCCTTCTTGACATCCGAACGCACGCCCGGACGTCCCTTGAATCGCTTGGTCTTGCCCTTCTGGATCAACGTGTTGACCGCGGTCACCTTGACGTTGAACAGCGCCTCGACCGCCGCGGCGATCTCCGGCTTGGTGGCGTCGGTGGCGACCTTGAAGCCGACTTGGTTCTTCTCGGTCAGCAACGTCATCTTCTCGGTGATCAGCGGTGCGCGAATGATGTTATACATCGCTTCTCGCGACAGCGGCCGTTTCGGTGCGACGGTCATGCGGCCTCTCCTGTCGCGCCGCTCTCAGATGGGCCAGAACCGGATGTGGCGGCATGGGGCGTGTCAGCGTCGGCCGCGTCAGCGCCGTTGATCCGCGCCTTCAGGCCCTCGAGCCCGGCGGTGGTGATCGCCAACACGTCATGGCTCAGGATGTCGTAGACGTTGGCCCCGACCGTCGGCAGTACGTCGACCCGGTGGATGTTGCGGCTGGCGCGCAGGAAGCCGTGATCGACGGTCCGGTCGATGATCAGCGCCGACGTCCAGCCCAGCAGCTTGAGCTTCTTCGCCAACGCGCCGGTCTTCGGCGCGCTGGTCGCCGCGTCCAGCACCACCAGCTTGTTGTCGGCCAGTTTCTGCGACAGAGCCGAGATCAACCCGAGGCGGCGCACCTTCTTGTTCAGGCTGTATTCGTGCGAGCGGACGACCGGGCCATGCACGACGCCGCCGGTGCGGAACTGCGGCGACCGCAGGCTGCCCTGTCGGGCATTGCCGGTTCCCTTCTGCTTATAGGGCTTCTTGGTGGTGCCGGAGACCTCCGCCATGCCCTTGACCTTGTGGTTGCCAGAGCGGCGCCGGGATAACTGCCAATGGACGACGCGCGCCATGATGTCCTTGCGCGGGGCGATCTTGAAGATCTCGTCCGGCAGGTCGGCGCTGCCGGCCGCGGCATTCTCAAGCGTGATGATATCGATCTGCATCTGCCCGTTCCTCAGCCCGCCACACGCGGTGTGTCGGCTTGCGTCGTGCCGGCTGGGGCCTCAACCAGGGCGGCCGGATAGGCCGCATCGGCGGGCCGCCGGCGCTTGATAGCATCGCGCACCATGACGTAGCCGTTCTTGCTGCCGGGAACCGCGCCCTTGATCATCAGCAGGCCCTTGGCGGCGTCCACGGCCGCCACCTCCAGGTTCAGGGTGGTAATCCGATCGACACCCAAGTGGCCTTCCATCTTCTTGTTCTTGAAGGTCTTGCCGGGGTCTTGCCGGTTGCCGGTGGAGCCCAGCGACCGGTGGCTGGCCGACACACCGTGCGACGCTTCAAGGCCGGCGAAGTTCCAACGTTTCATGCCGCCGGCAAAGCCCTTGCCCTTGGAGGTGCCGCAGACGTCCACCTTCTGCCCAGGGGTGAAATGAGCGGCCGACAACGTGGCCCCCGGCTCCAGCAGCGCGTCGGCTGCCACCCGGAACTCGACCAGCTTCATCTTCGGCTCGACCTTCGCCTTGGCGAAGTGGCCACGGTTCGGCTTGGTGACGTTCTTCACCTTCGCCTTGCCCCAGCCGATCTGGACCGCCGTGTAGCCATCCTTTTCCGCGGTGCGCGCGGCAACGACCTGCACCTGGTCCAGATGCAGCACGGTGACCGGCACGTGGGTGCCGTCGTCCTTGAAGATCCGGGTCATGCCAAGCTTTTTGGCCAGCAGACCGGTGCGGAGGGGTTGAAGCGGTGATGATTTCGCCATGGTGCTAGATCTTGATCTCAACATCGACGCCGGCGGCCAGATCGAGCTTCATCAGCGCGTCCACCGTCTGCGGGGTCGGTTCCACGATGTCCAGCAGCCGCCGGTGCGTGCGGATCTCGAACTGCTCGCGGCTTTTCTTGTCCACGTGCGGCGAGCGGTTCACAGTGAAGCGTTCGATATGGGTCGGCAGCGGGATGGGTCCGCGAACCCGCGCACCCGTGCGCTTGGCCGTGTTCACGATCTCCTTCGTGCTGTTGTCCAGCACGCGGTGATCGTAGGCCTTCAGCCGGATGCGGATATTCTGATTGTCCATCGCTCGCTTTCAAGTTCCCCGCTGAAACGCAAACCGGCGTCTGCCCGTCCAGACGAATGGGCGAGACGCCGGCTGTGGTTCCGTCTGCTACTTCTGGATGCTGGCAACCACGCCGGCGCCGACGGTGCGGCCACCTTCACGGATCGCGAAGCGCAACCCATCATCCATCGCGATCGGTGCGATGAGCTCGACCGACATCGATACGTTATCGCCCGGCATCACCATTTCCGTGCCTTCCGGCAGTGACACCACGCCGGTCACGTCGGTGGTGCGGAAATAGAACTGCGGACGATAATTGGTGAAGAACGGGGTGTGGCGGCCGCCTTCTTCCTTGGTCAGGATATACGCTTCGGCCTTGAACTGGGTGTGCGGCGTGATGCTGCCAGGCTTGGCCAGCACCTGGCCACGCTCCACATCCTCACGCTTGGTGCCACGCAGCAGGGCGCCGATGTTGTCGCCCGCCTGGCCCTGGTCAAGCAGCTTGCGGAACATCTCGACCCCGGTCACCACCGTCTTCACCGTGGCCTTGATGCCGACGATCTCGACTTCCTCACCCACCTTGACGATGCCGCGCTCGACCCGCCCGGTCACCACGGTGCCGCGACCAGAGATCGAGAACACGTCCTCGATCGGCATCAGGAACGGACGATCCGTGGCACGCTCCGGCTGCGGGATGTAGGCATCGACCGCCGCCATCAGCTTGAGCACCGCGTCGTCGCCGAGTTCCGGGTTCTTGCCCTCCAGCGCCATTAGCGCGGAGCCGTGGATGATCGGGATGTCGTCGCCGGGGAACTGATAGGACGAGAGAAGTTCGCGAACCTCCATCTCCACCAGTTCCAGCAATTCGGGGTCATCGACCATGTCGCACTTGTTGAGGAACACCACCAGCGCCGGCACGCCGACCTGGCGGGCGAGCAGGATGTGCTCGCGGGTCTGCGGCATCGGGCCGTCGGCGGCGGACACCACCAGAATCGCGCCGTCCATCTGCGCCGCACCGGTGATCATGTTCTTCACGTAGTCGGCGTGGCCCGGACAGTCGACATGGGCGTAGTGGCGATTGGCCGTCTCATACTCCACGTGTGCGGTGGAGATGGTGATGCCGCGCGCCTTTTCTTCCGGCGCCTTGTCGATCTGGTCATACGCCGTGAAGGTGGCGCCGCCGGTCTTGGCCAGCACCTTGGTGATCGCGGCCGTCAGCGACGTCTTGCCATGATCGACATGGCCGATCGTGCCGATGTTGCAGTGCGGCTTGTTCCGCTCGAATTTCGCCTTACCCATCGTCGTATCTCCGTAGATCCACCGGATCTTTTGGGTTGTGCCGTTACCTAGAGTTCACGCAGGCTGACGCTACCAGCGGTAGTGGCTGAACGCCTTGTTGGCCTCCGCCATCCGATGGGTATCTTCACGCTTCTTCACCGCTGACCCGCGGTTGTTCACCGCATCCAGCAATTCGTTGGACAGCCGGTCCTGCATCGTGTGCTCGCCGCGCTTGCGCGCCGCATCAATGATCCAGCGGATCGCCAGCGCCTGGCGCCGCTCCGTGCGGACCTCGACCGGCACCTGATAAGTGGCACCCCCAACCCGCCGCGAACGCACCTCGACCGCCGGCTTAACGTTGTCCAGCGCCTCGTGGAACATGCGCACCGGATCGGCGGCACTGCCACCGCGGCGCTTCATCACGTCGAGCGCGTTGTAGACGATGCCCTCGGCGGCCGACTTCTTGCCATCGTACATCAGCGCGTTCATGAAACGGCTGATCACGACATCACCGAACTTCGCGTCCGGCAGGATTTCGCGCTTATCGGCGCGGTGACGGCGAGACATTCTGTCGCCCTTCTACTTCGGCCGCTTGGCGCCATACAGCGACCGGCGCTGACGACGCTTGGCGATGCCCTGGGTGTCCAACACACCGCGCAGGATATGATAGCGCACGCCGGGAAGGTCCTTCACCCGCCCACCGCGGATCAGCACCACCGAGTGTTCCTGCAGGTTGTGACCTTCGCCGGGTATATAGCTCACCACCTCGTAGCCGTTGGTCAGGCGAACCTTCGCTACCTTGCGCAGCGCGGAGTTCGGCTTCTTCGGCGTCGTGGTGTAGACGCGCGTGCAGACGCCGCGCTTCTGCGGGCACCCCTGCAGAGCCGGAACCGAGTTCCGGGTCTTTGGCCGCTCGCGCCCGTGGGCGATAAGCTGGTTAATGGTCGGCATGGACCTCTTTCTCTTTCCGTTCGCGCTTCGCCTGAGGATCCTGGTACGACCGCCGCGTAACAGACTAAGGCCGCCGGCATGGGTGAACATCCCATCCAGCGGCGTGACGGAGGCAGACGGCCTAAGCCCAACCGAACGGATGGACGGCGCCGTGTGCGTCGTGTGCCTGCGAACCGGCGGCCGTCCCATAAAGTTTCCGTTGGGTCAGCCGAGGGCGCGATCTCTAGAAGCCCGTCTGACGCGAGTCAAGCGCCCACGCCGCGCTCAGCGGGGCAATCGGGTGAACGATACGCGGCATTGAACCTGAGTGTGCTCCGCTGTGAGGACCGTCTGGAATGGCGCTACTGTAGGAAGACCAAGAAGGATCTACCACAGAGCCACAGAGTTCACCGAGATCCAGTGGAGGCGGACCTGCCCTATTTTTGATGCTCTCGGTGCTCTCTGTGGCTCTGTGGTGCATGTTCGGTAGGCCGCGACACATGCTTACGTTGCCAGTGAGACGACATCCCGTCGGTCAGGCACGCTGCCGGATGGAAGGATCGCTGGTTCACCCGATTGCCCTGCCGCGCTCAGCAGCGGATTCCTGCGTGATCGGAGCATCGCGCGATCGGCCGCGGCAACCCGGCGATGCTTCTGTCCTGGAACAGATAGCGACAGGCCGACCCAACTGCGCTATCGCTGCTCGGGCGTCGCCGGCATGACGCTCCGGCCCTCGCGGACCGGCTATTTCTTAGCGACATTCTAATTAAGCGGAGACACATTATTAATGTGCGGCATCGCGGGCCTGATCCTGTCGTCGGGCGCCGCGCCGCCTGACCCGGCCGTTCTATCGAAGCTGATCGACGCCCTGCACCATCGCGGCCCGGACGGCAGCGGCCATGCCGTGCTGGGGCGCGTGGCACTGCTGCACAACCGCCTCGCGATCATCGACCTGGCCACAGGTGACCAGCCGTTCTTCGCCGGGCCGTCCACACTGGTCGCCAACGGCGAGATCTACAATTACCGCGAGCTGCGCGAATCGCTGCCGAATGCGAACTTCGCCACCAACAGCGACTGCGAGCCGCCGTTGCACCTGTGGCTGCGCGACGGCGCCGACTATGCCCGGCACCTGCGCGGCATGTACGGCATCGCGATCCACGAGCGGGTGCGCCGGACCGTCACCCTGACGCGTGACCCGTTCGGCATCAAGCCGCTCTACATCGCCTCGATCAAAGGCGGGCTGGCCTTTGCGTCAGAGCCGCAGGCGTTGCTTGAAGCCGGGCTGGTCAGGCGCGTGGTGCGCCTCGCCGCGGTGGAGGAGTTGCTGCAGCTGCAATTCACCACCGGGGCGGAGACGATCTTCGAGGGTATCCAGCGGGTTCTGCCGGGCGAGACCATCACCTGCGCCGACGGGCATATCCTGGAACGCCGGCAGGTCAGTCCGCTGCCCGCGGCTCCGCCCGAGGACATCGATGAAGAGACCGCGATGCGGCGGCTGGATCAGGCCCTGATGGAAAGCGTCGATCTGCATCAGCGCAGCGATGTGCCGTATGGGATGTTCCTCTCCGGCGGCATCGACAGCGCCACCTTGATCACCCTGATGGCACGGTTGAACGCACAGCCGGTGCTTGCCTTCACCGCCGGGTTCGATGCACCGGGCGCCGCGGATGAACGCGCCCAGGCCACCGCCATCGCCAAGGCGGTCGGCGCCAGACACGAGGCGATCGAGGTCACCGAAAAGATGGTCTGGCAGCATCTGCCGGAGATCGTCGCGGCGATGGACGACCCCACCATGGACTATGCCATCATCCCATCCTGGTTCCTCGCCCGCCGCGCTCGCCAGGACGTCAAGGTGGTGCTGACCGGTGAAGGCGGCGACGAGGTTTTTGGCGGCTACAAGCGCTATCGCCAGGCCACCCTGCCGTGGTGGCGCGGCGGCCGGACGATGTGGGCCGATGGCAGCTTCGACAAGGTGCCCGTGCTGCGCGCGCGCCCCTCGGCCTGGCGCGACGGCATGGCCGCGGCCGAGATCCGAGCGGCCGAGGGTGGCCGCTCACCGCTGGCGGCGGCGCAGGCGTTGGACATGACCGACTGGCTGCCGCACGACCTGTTGCTGAAGCTGGACCGCTGCATGATGGCCCATGCCGTGGAAGGGCGAACGCCGTTCCTCGATCCAGGGGTGGTGGCGGCGGCCTACCGCCTGCCGGACCACATGAAGTTGCGGCGCGGCATGGGCAAATGGATCCTGCGCAAATGGCTGGAGAAGAACCAGCCGGCGGCTCAGCCGTTCGCACCGAAAGCCGGCTTTACCGTCCCTGTCGGGGCCTGGATCAAGGCGCAGGGCACCCGGCTTGGTCCACTGGTCGCGGCGCAGCCTGGCGTGGCCGAGATCGCTCATCCCGACAAGGTCGAGGCGCTGTTCCGCGACATCCGCCGCTGGCGCCATGGCTTCGCCTGCTGGAAGCTGCTGTTCTACGCGCTGTGGCACCGGCGGCACATCCTGGGGCTGCCGCCGTCGGGCGATGTCTGGGAGACGCTTTCGACGCGGTAACAGCGCGCCAAGACCGCTTGACTTCCCCAGGCGCGCCTATCATTAGAGCCGCCTCGCGACCGGCGATCGTCAACGCCGCCGCGCGACCGGCGATGGGGCTGTAGCTCAGTTGGGAGAGCGCCTCGTTCGCAATGAGGAGGTCAGGGGTTCGATTCCCCTCAGCTCCACCACCGCCGGACTGATCTCGCCGAAAATGGCCACCTGAGTGTCCGAACTCGCCTGAGGCAAACCGCCGCGCGGATGCCGTCATTGGCCATTCGTCATCTTGGGCACGCTTTTCGTGCTCTTTCCCTCGTCGTGCAGCAGATTCTTGTCGATATTCTCCAGCGTGCGACTGTTGCTGCCCCGTTGGGCGGCAGGTGGCTGAACGCCGGCCGCCTTTTCACGCGGAACAACCTCGTTCGGCGTCGGCTGGTAATTCAGCCCATTCGCCCGGTTCCCTGTCGCGGCTTGGGCCAAAACAGGACCCGAGCCGTGCACAACGGCCGTGACCGCGGTCAGGGACGCCACCACGAACGCGAAAGGCATGCGCATCATTATTTCCTAGGGGAACGGGGTTGGTGGTCAAACGACAAACGACATTCGCAGCCGCCAGTTTCTTTAGAAACGGAAGGTTCGCCCGGTTCCGACTGCCGGATTGGCCGCTGCCGATCCGGGATCGGATAGACTACCGCATCGGGCCGCCGACGTTGTAACAAGTCGGTCCCATTCGTTCGGAGCAAACCATCATGAAGCACCGCCCGCTCGGCGCGACCGAGGCCCGTGTTTCCGCCGTCGGCCTCGGTTGCATGGGCATGTCGGGCGTCTACGGGCCAGCCGATCGCGCCGAGAGCATCGCCACGATCCATGCCGCGCTCGACGCCGGGATCACTCTGCTCGACAGTGGCGACTTCTACGGCATGGGCCACAACGAGATGCTGATCGGCGAGGCGCTCCGCGGCAGGTCCCGGGATCGCGCCGTGGTCAGCATCAAATTCGGCGCCATGCGCGACCCCGCCGGCGGCTGGGGCGGTTATGACGCGCGCCCTGCGGCGGTGAAGAACGCTCTCGCCTATTCGCTGCAACGGCTCGGCCTCGACTACATCGACATCTACCGCCCGGCTCGACTGGATCCCGCGGTGCCGATCGAGGACACCATCGGCGCCATCGCCGAGATGGTGCAAGCCGGCTACATCCGCCACATCGGGCTGTCCGAGGTCGGCCCCGACACGCTTCGGCGGGCGGCCGCCACGCATCCGATCTGCGATCTGCAGATCGAGTATTCGCTGCTGTCACGTGGCATCGAGGATGCCATTCTTGCCACGTGTCGCCAGCTTGGCATCGGCATCACCGCCTATGGTGTGCTGGGACGCGGCCTGATGAGCGGCTATTGGGACAAGAACGCCGCCACGCCGGGCGATGTCCGGCTGCACACGCCGCGGTTTCAAAGCGACAATGCCGACAAGAACCTGGCGCTGGTGGAAGCGCTACGGGTGATCGCCAACGTCAAGGGCGTCAGCGTCGCCCAGATCGCCATCGCCTGGGTGGTAGCCCAGGGCACCGACATCATTCCGCTGATCGGTGCCCGCCGCCGGGCCCAACTGGACGAGGCACTTGGCGCGCTCGACGTGACGCTGACACAGGCCGACCTGAAGGCGATCGAGCAGGCGGTGCCAAAAGGCGCCGCGGCCGGGGAACGCTATGCAGCGGCGCAGATGCACACGCTGGACAGCGAATCCCGCAGCGCGCCCAAAGATCCCGAACCGAGAGATGCCGAACCGGGAGATCCCGCCCTGAAGGAGCCTGATCCGCGGGCGCCCGACCCAGGAGATCCGGTGTGAGACCGGCCGACGCCGTCGTCTCTTCACTCGATCCGGGTTGGCGGGCGAGCGAGCACGCGGGCGAGGGAACCGAGCGCGCGAGCAAGGCGGTGGCGCGAAACGAAACGCTTGTATCGGTTGACGCACGCGTCGGCCGGTAAGGGCAGCATCGACGACGAGTGCGTCAGCACGCCGATAAGGCTGCCCGACAACACGATGCCCCAAGAGAGGCAAGAATTCCGTCTGCGGCCCTACCGTGCCGTGCCGCCGCCAAAGGCGTTGAACGCGATCAGTGTATAGGTGTCGGTGACCCCCGGTAATGTCTGGACCTTGGTGGTTACGAACAGGCCGATATCCTGCTCCGCCTCCAGGTAGAATTTGCCCAGCAGGTCATACTGCCCCGAGGTCGAGAACAGCTCCGACATCTCGGTGATGGTATCGGCGGCTTCCTGGGCCACGCGGTATGCCTGTCCCATTTCGCATTTGATCTGCACGAAGATTGCCCGCATCACCGCCCGCCTCCTTGCTGCCACATCCGAACCCGCCATACCCGGCCGTTCTACCGCCGCCCCTGGCTGAAGCGCGATCGACCAAGCGACTGTCGCGTCCGTCAAGCGTCGTTTCGCCTCTTCATGATCCGCCGCGAGCCGGGCCGCCTCAGGGCTGAGGACTTTCAAATCGACGCCGTCTGACCTGCGCTCACAGGCCAATGGCCGTCGGCATCCAGGGCAATCGGGTGAACCAGCGATCCTTCCATCTGGCAGCGTGCCTGACCGACGGGATGTCGTCTCACTGGCAACGTAAGCATGTGTCGCGGCCTACCGAACATGCACCACAGAGCCACAGAGAGCACCGAGAGCATCAAAACCACTGGATCTCGGTGAACTCTGTAGCTCTGTGGTAGATCCTTCTTGGTCTTCCTACCAGTAGCGCCATTCCAGACGGTCCTCACCGCGGAGCACACTCAGGTTCAATGCCGCGTATCGTTTACCCGATTGCCCCGCCGTCGGCATAAGCCGCGTTTCGACGGCGTTCGACCACCACCGACAAGTGGAACGCGGCCCCACCCAGACGTCGCAGCATTTCCGGCAGTGGCGGCTTGGGCGGCAACGCCCCATCCGCCAGGAAATCGGTCCACGTTTGCCAGGTGCGGTCGTCCAGATCCAGCACACGCCGCCGGTCGTCCTCGGTCAGGCTGATCTCGTCGCCCAGCCCGCGAAAGATCGCCAGTTGCGCTCGGGTCAGATCCTCGGCCGCCGGCCAGGTCGGGTTTCGCTGCATCGGATGCTCCGCCTCTCAGGATACCCGCCCAAGGTCACGCCGATCCAAGGCAGGAAACGGCACAAGACATGGTCATTTCGTGGCAAATCGACACCGTTGCGCTGAAAAATCGAAATCCGCCCAGGGTGACGCCCTCCCGCCTGTCGCGTATCCTGGATCGTGGCACGGCCAAACCAGCTGGCCGCCGCCAAAGGGAGAGCAACCGGATGGAATCGGCCCAGGCCCGCAAGGCGCGCACCGCGCCCCGCCACGGTGGAAGAGTGCTGGCGGATGCGCTCGTCGCTCAGGGCATCGATCATGTGTTCGAGGTGCCGGGCGAAAGCTTTCTCGACACGCTCGATGGGCTCTACGATCAGGGCGGCAAGATCAAGCTGGTGACCTGTCGGTTCGAGGCCGGTGCGGTGAACATGGCCGAGGCTTACGGCAAGCTCACCGGCCGTCCCGCGGCGGCGATGGTGACCCGCGGCCCTGGCGCCTGTCACGGCGCGATCGGCGTGCATGTCGCCTATCAGGACAGCACGCCGATGCTGCTGTTCGTCGGCCAGATCCCGCTCGGCGATACCGGCCGGGATGCCTTCCAGGAAGTCGATTACCGACAGATGTTCGCCCCGTTGGCCAAATGGGTCACCCAGATCGACCACGCCAGGCGCATCCCCGAGGTCGTCGCTCACGCCGTCGATGTCGCCACCAGCGGCCGCCCCGGCCCGGTCGTCATCGCCTTGTCCGAAGAGATGCAGAAGGATCAGGTGCAGGTTCCCGACCTTGTCCGGACCGCAGTCAGTCCAGCGTTTCCGGCGCCTGAGGCAATGCTGCGGATGCGCGGCATGCTGGCGAAGGCGCGCAAGCCCGTCGCCGTGGTCGGCGGCTCGTGCTGGACCGCCGCCGGCCGCGCCGCCTTGCAGAAGTTCTTAGTCCAGAACGATATCCCGGTGACCGTCGGCTTCCGCCGGCAGGCGCACTACGACGCCAGCCAGGGCAACTTCGCTGGTGATCTCGGCGTCGGCTCGGATCCCGGCCTGATCGGCCGGCTGAAGGACGCCGATCTGATCCTGGCCATCGGCAGCCGGCTCGGCGATGCGGTGACCCAGGGCTATACCTTGCTGGACATGGCCGGCAGCGTGCCGATCATCCAGATCCTGCCCGACGGGGCGGAGATCGGGCGGGTGTTTCGCACCGCGCTGGGTGTGGTCTCCGACCTCAATGCCTTCGCCACCGCCGCCGCGGGTCTGGAGCCGGTCAAGCCGGCCTGGGCCAAATGGACCCAGGAGCTCCGGTCGCTACGGGAAGCGCAACGCGCGGTGCCGAACTATCCAGGCCCGCTGAACCTCGGCACGGTGATGCGGCAACTGGAGGGTTTGCTGACCCCGGACGCGGTGGTGACCACCGACGCCGGCAACTTCGCCGGTTGGGCGACCCGGTTCCTCAATTTCACCGACGGGCAGCGCTATATCGGCCCGACCAACGGCGCGATGGGCTACAGCGTTCCCGCCGCGGTTGGCGCCAAGATCACCTTCCCCGACCGTATGGTTGTCAGCATGGTCGGCGACGGCGGCTTCATGATGACCGGACAGGAGATCGCCACCGCGTTCCACCACGGTGTCGCGCCGATCGTCCTGGTGTTCAACAACCAGATGTACGGCACCATCCGCATGCATCAGGAGCGCGCCTACCCCTGGCGTGTCTCCGGCACCGCCCTGACCAATCCCGACTTCTGCGCCTACATGCAGGCCTTCGGCGGCCATGGCGAGGTTGTCACCGAGACCGGACAGTTCGCCGCCGCCTTCCAACGCGCGGTTGACAGCGGCAAGCCCGCGCTGATCGAGCTGCGGACCAACCCCGAGCAGATCACCACGCGCGCGACCATTGCCGATCTGCGGGCTGGCAAGAAGCCGCCAAAAGCCGCCGCCAAGCCGAAGCGCGCACCCATCCCGCAGCATCGCCCCGCTGCCCTGGGCAAGAAACGTGGCTGAATGCCTGACTGAACCGATCGGCAGCCACGGCGATAGACCGTCCCTATTGTACGGTGAGCGCAACCGCGTGCATGCATCGCTTGGTATGCGCGCCGGGTTGGCCGGCGGCGGTGCGTGAAAAATGACTCTGATACCGGTCGGCGCAAGCGCGCGCATGCGTCGCCCGGTATCAGCCGTGAATCGCCCTCTCAAACAAAAGGCGTCAGGGCGAGGCCCGAACCGTCGGATTGAGGTCGTGGTGCCTGAGCAGGAATGCGGTCAGGCTGTCCATGGCGTCCTTTCGTTCGTTCTCGTTCAGCGACGCCCAGTCCACCACCGGCGTCACGGTCAGCACCATCGGTGGCACGGACGATCCGACCAGGCTGTCCAGCGCCATCCTGCCGCGCATCGCCAACCCTGGGCGGACCGGTTTCCCGTCCACCCAGATCGCGACGGCGATCGCGAACGCCGGTTCGGTGGACGCCATCAGCCGCCACGCGCTGTGGGTTCCGTGTTCGGCATCCAGCCACGCCATCTGCAGCCCCTCGGTTTCCGCCCGCAGCACCAGTTCCCGTCTGGCGGCCATCAGCGGTCCCGCGGTGATGCGGGACGGGAATGTCTGCCATCTCATGTCCATCGTCACGCCGTCGCAGACCACGCGCTGGACGCGAAGCGTGTCCCTGTCGGCTTTGGCGTCGGCTTTGGCAGCATCCGCCGGGTGGACGTCACAATCGGGTCCCACGTCGATGCGTGCCGGTGCGGGCGCTTCACCGGCTGACCCCATGGTCAGCGCCGCCGCCACCGCTGGGCTGACCGCGGCTGCCGCGACCACCCCCAGCGCGATCGCCAGCATCCGGTTCGGCCGGGTTGGCGGACCCGCCGACAGGTCCGATGACCGAGCGGCCTGGGGTGGGGCCCCATCCTGGCGGAACGGCAGACCCAGGGCGATCAGCACCAGGATGACGGCGGAAAAGAAGATCCAGCCGTAGATGATGTGGTCGGCCGCCGCCGCCTGCGCACTGCCCAACAGGTAGCCAAGGTAGACGATGCCCAGGCCGCGAAAGCCGTTGGCGATCACCGGCACGATCAGGGCAACCCCGATGAACACCGCCCGCCGCACCGGGCTGCGGTACATCATCAATGCGTAAAGGCAGCCGAAGGCGATCGAGGCGATCAGAAAGCGCAACCCGGCGCAGGCTTCGGCCACGAAGAACGTGCCCTGCGGGATCTCTATGATGTAGCCATCGATAAATGCCGGGATCTGTAATATCTCCAGCCCGTGGCGGATAAACCAGGTGGTGATGTCCTGCAGCCTGGGGGTCAGGAATTCGCCGAACGGCACCAGGAAATACAGATACAGCAGCGGTCCGGCCATCGCCCACCACAGTCGCGGGCCCAGGATGGCCAGGAACAGCAACTCGACGAAGCTGATGGCGACCAGCTGACGACCTTCCATGATCCCCAACCGCTCAACCGCCAGCCAGAGCAACGCCAGCGGCACACCCAGCAGCAACGCCTGAGGCATCGGGCGCGGGGGCAGCCCGGAAAATGCGTCGCGGCGATCCCACAGCAGATAGAGCGTGATCGGGATCACCAGGAAGCAGTGGTTATAAGCGGTGGAAACCGCCCATGTCTGGACAGCAGCCGCCACTTCCCGATGGAACAACGCGCCCAGCAGCAGCAGGCCCAGGCCCAGGGACAGCAGAACCGGCCGCCACGCCGCGGTGATGATGATGTCCGGGCCAGCGGCACGGCGGGCAACCGACTGGGTGGGTGCGTTCATACGCGCGGGCCTTTCATACCGGACGACGCGCGCGTTGACCGGTATGCGTGCCGGGTTGGCCGGCGGCGGCGCGCGGAAAACGACTCTGATACCGGTCGGCGCAAGCGCCGAATGGTATCGGACGACACCACAAGCCGCGCGGTGCTGACCCGCACCTCATGCGGTCGCCGCCGAACAATGGACCGAAGCCGGCCGCAGCAGGTCGTCGAACCGGCGCAAGTTGTCATCCCAGTCATATTCGCGCAGCACCCGAAGACGCGCCGCTCGACCGATCTCGGCACCGTCCGACGTCGTCGCCAGGCGGCAACAGGCGGCCGCGAACGCCGCCGCGGTCTCGGCGAGGACGGCTTCCGAACCAGGGTCGGCGTTGATCCCCTCCAGCGCGGCTGCCGTCAGAACCACTGGACGGGCCATGGCCATCGCCTCCAGCACCTTGTTCTGAATGCCCCTTGCCACCCGCATCGGCGCCACGGCCGCGGTCGCATGCGCGAGATACGGCCGCACGTCCGGCACCCGGCCGGTGACAAACACGCCGTCGAGGCGCGCCAGCTGCAGCACGGCAGGAACCGGATTGCTGCCGACAACGTGGAACCGCGCCGCCGGCAACACCGCTTGGATCAGCGGCAGGATCTCGGTGGCGAACCAGACCACGGCATCGGCATTGGGCCTGTAGTCCATCGTGCCGGTGAAAACGTAGTTTGGCGGCGTGGTATCATAAACCTCCGGATGATCGAGCGCCGGGTCGAAGTAGCGGTGGTCGACGCCGTTGCTGACGCCGCGGATCCGATCGGCGCAGTCGGGATGTTGATCCCTGAACAAACCGGCCTCCGCCTCGGAAACGAACGCCGAAAGGTGGCATTCGTGCGCGATCCGCTGCTCCAGCCTGGCGATCTTGCGCCACTCACGCCGATGCACCAGGCGCATCGGCCCGAATGAGGTCGCGCCGAACGCCCGCCATTTCTCCGAGTCCACATCCACCAGATCGACCACCCGCAGGCCGCGGTTCGGCAGATCGAGGACATACGGCGCCATGTTCGATGAATAGACGAATGTCACGTCCGGACTGACGGCCTCGACCACGCCGCGCACCCACTCGGCCAAGCCACGATTGCGAAAGTAGGTCACGCTGAGCGCCTCGCCGGTCAGCAGCCCCCGCAGGCAGGCAATGCGGCCGAACCGGCGGTCGATCCTGGCGACATGCAGGTCGCGGCACATTGGGCGAAGTGTGTCGACATACCGCAGGTCATCCGGATCGTCGATCAGGCAGCCAAGGTGGATGTCGTACCATTGCGCCAGGTATTTCAGGTCGTGATAGGCGCGTATCTTTTCGCCCTTGGTCGGCGGGTAGGGCAGCCGCTGGGCCAGGAACAGCAGGTCGGGCATCGCGTCAGCCAACCGCCGCGGGCAAGCGGAGCGTCGGGCCCCCACCGGCCTGCCGGGCTCGACGCAACGGCTGCATCCGCCGCATTAGCCCACCCCGCGGACGATGAACGGTCCCAGCAGGTTGGCCACCGGCAGCGGCAGGCGCTTCCACGCGGTGATGAACGCCCGGTATTTCGGATTGAGCGGATTGTGATCCGGGATCTGCTCGCCCGGTCGAAGGCGGAGCCGATAATGCAGCGGCTCCGGCTCAAACCCCCAGTTGTGCTTGAACGAGAACGACCCGGTGCCGATCTTGCTGCGGCCGAAATCGAACATCCGGCAACCACGATCCGCCGCCCGCCGCATGGTCTCCCAGTATAGAAAATCGTTCCCGGCCCGCCCCCGCGCCGCCGCCGAACCACCGCCGTAGTAAGGCAGCACCTCGTCGCGAAAGTAGAAGTTCATCACCGCGGCGATCGGCGCCTGTTGGTCCAGCACCGTGACGACATCCACCGCGGCGCCAAACACCTCCATCAGGATCTGGAAATAGCGGCGGGAGAACACCGGCGTGCCCAGGTTGCGCACGCTCTCGGCGTAGATCCGATGCAGCGGCTTCACGTCCCGGTTGGCGAGCGACGTCAGGCCGTTCTGGATCGCCTTGCGCACCATCGCCCGCTGCTTGCGAGGGATCGCCTTCATGTTGCGGTCGTGATCACCTTCGATCGCTTTGCGGAAGGTTACATACAGATCGGGCCGCTGCACCCAGTCGGCGGCCGCGGTATCCGGCGGCGGGACGCGATAGCGGAACTCCAACGCGCTGGCCCTGGTTCGCAGCAGCAGACTCTCGGCGTGGCCGATCAGCGCGGCCTCGCTTTCAGGGTCGGCCGCCAGCGGACCGCCATAGACGCAGAACGGGCAGGAGATCAGCGTGTCACCGAACAGCAGCGTCTTCACCCGCCCCAGCGGCAGCACGCCGGTGATCGCACCGTCGCGTTCGGCGAAGCTGTAGTGCGTGGCGTGACCGAACGCTGTTTCAACCACCTTCGCCCAACCGGCGCGGTGAAAGAACGTGCCGTCCGGCCGGGTTTCCACGAAGCGGTCCCAGGCCGCCTCGCTGCCGCTGTCCAGGGTGCGCACGCCGACCGCCATCGCCGTCAGACCGCCGCCGCTTTGGCGCCGGTCAGCACCGACGCGTAGGCCCGGTCCATCCGGTCCCAGGCAAAATCACGCAACAGATCGTCGAGATCGGCCGCCATCCGCGACAGGTTGGTATAATGCCGCAGTCGCGACTTCCAGCCCGCGTCGCGGATCCTGGGCTGCCCAGGGTCGATCTCCCACGGATGGAAATAGAAGATGCCCGGCTGCCCATCCCGCCGGTTCACCCGCATCAGCCCGGTGCGGTACAGTGCTTTCGGCAGCAGCCGGAAGTAGCCGCCGCCCGAACACGGCCAGTTGCGGCCGAACAGGCGTACCGTCGTCATCGGGATCTCGATGACGCCATCGACATCCGGCCGGAACGGCACGCGCGGCGCATCCGGCATCCCGTACAGGTCGTGCGCGATCGGGTTTATGCTCGAGCTGTACAGGTAACCTTCCTGCTGCAGGATCGGGAACGCCCACAGGTTGCGCAGCCCGATCGAGAACGTGGCCGCGCGGTAGCCGGTGACCGCCACGCCGCCGACGTCCTCCAGCAACGCACGGGTGCGACGGATGTCGGCGCGAAACGATTCCGGATCCTGTGCATCGGCCCGGGTATGATCCCAGCCATGACTGGCCAGTTCATGCCCGCTTTCGACGATGCGGTGGATCAGGCCGGGAAATCGTTCCGCCACCCAACCCAGGGTAAAGAACGTCGCCTTCACCCCGGCACGAGCGAACTGATCGAGAATACGGTTTGTGTTGAGCTCGACCCGCGGGGGAAACGTGTCCCAATCCCTGCGATCGATACAATGCGCGAAGGCCTGGACCTGGAAGTAGTCCTCGACGTCCACCGTCATGGCATTCAGCAGCTTTGTCATGACCGCCCCACGGCGTTCGATTCCAGCAGATCGATCACCCTGGTGAACAACTGCTCCTGACGAACCGCGCGACGTTCCAGCCAGGCGATCCGCCGGATCAGGTCGTCACGCGCCGCGGGCGCGGCCTCCAGTAGCGCAGGCTCCAGCGGTGGGCCGGCAGCCAGATCGCGGCTGAGTTCCTCGGCGGTGTCATCCACCATGCCGCCGCTGATCGTGTGTGCCTCCTCCAGCGCGCCGAACAGCAGAACGCGGGAACACAGCGTGTTGATCCGCCGCGGGATGCCCCCCGTTTGCCGCTGTACGGCGCTAAACGCCGCATCCTCCCACGCCGGATCGCCGACCCAGCCGACGGTGCGCAGCCGGTGCTCGATGTAGCCGCGCGTCTCCGCCTCGTTCAGCGGCCCGAGATGGTGGGACGCCAGCACCCGCTGGCGAAGCTGCTCCCAGTCCCGGCCGGCCAGCACCGTCCGGAACTGCGGCTGCCCCAACAGGATCGTCTGCAACGATGCCTTGCCGTCCACGGTGATGTTGGACAGCATGCGCAATTCTTCCATCGCCGCCAGCGACAGATTCTGCACCTCGTCGACCAGCAGCAGGCAGCGCCGCCCCTGCCGGTGCTGGTCCCGCACCATGTGCTCGAAACGGCGTAGTAATGTCGACTTGTCGGTGCCCGGGGTGTCGCCAAGACCGAAATTCGCCATCGTCAGCCGCAGCAGGTCGTCGCCCGACACCTGCGTCGTCACCACCCGCGCCATCACGTAGGTGCTGTGATCAAGTTGCGCCCACAGCTGATCCGTCAGCGTCGTCTTGCCGGCACCCACCTCGCCGGTAATGACGATAAAACCCTCCTGCTGCGACAGCCCGTACACCAGATGCGCGATCGCTCGGCTGTGCCCGCTCGACCCGAAGAAGAAACGGGCGTCGGGCGTCAGCAGGAACGGCAGTCCGGTGAACTTGTAGAATGTATCGAACACGGTGTTTGATCAAAAATGCTTTGAGATGCCGAGGATAAGCAGGTTCTGGTAGATCTGAAAGGCAGTAACGACCGACTGTCGTTCGAACAATGAATAGCGCAAACTGGTGCTGAGTGTATCGGAAATTTGCCACTGCCACGCCAGAGTCGCGGCGATCGATGTGCTGTTGCCCGGATTGGCGAACGAAACCTGGCCGATGTTCTGATCCTGTACCGCATAGGAGATCGCCCCGCTGACCGTCACGGTGGGGCGCAGCTGGTGCAGCCAGCTGATACTGGCGGTTTTGCTGTGGATCGTGCTGGCGTTGGTTCCGCCGGTACTGGTCTGCTTGGACAGCAGCAGATTGATCGAGATGATGTCGCGATCCAGCGAGGTCTGGCTGCCGACGGTCAGGGTGTCGGTGCGAAACACCCCGTTCTGCACCGCCAGCGCATTGGTACTGCCGAATAACGGTCCGCCGGTCTGCCCGTTCGTCAGGGTCCCGTTGGCCCCGGCGCCGGCCAGATCGAGCTGGCTCCGTACGTTCTCAAGCTGGGTGCCCAGCGTGCTGCCATAGCTCACGGTCAGCATGGTCCGGGCGGTCAGCGCATAATGGCCGTTGGCGGAGAACGAATTGAAGCCGTTCTGGTGGCCGTAGCTGACGGTCAGCGCGCTGGCCGGATCAGGCGTCAGCGTGGTGCCCAGGCTCCAGGTCAGGTCGTGGATCGAGGGCAGCGTGCCGGCCAGGACATCCCCGGAATACTGGATGTCCTCGTGACCGCCGGAGGCGAACACCGCGATGCCGCGGCTGAGCTGGTAGGTGATCTGGTCGGAGATGATGGTTCGGGTGGAGGACGAATGTTGCGTGGTCTGGGCGGCAACGCCGGTCGCGCCGTTGACCACGCCGCCACCGACCGTCGTCTGGTTCTGCTGCAGATCCACATCGAAGTTGTTCTGGAAATGTTGCAGGACGTCGCCGGTCGTGAAGTGCGCGATCTCTTCGTTGGTGACCAGTCTCTGCGCGTTGGCCCCGCCCACCGGATACGGCGGTGCGGCGAACCCGGACAGGGTGCTGGAGTCCGTCACCCCACCGGAATAGCCCAGTTTCCCGGTTCCCCAATCGCCGAACCGCCGCAGCAGATAAGGCGAGATGCCGAAGCTGGTGGTCTGCACCTCGTTGCTCCGGTTCAGACCCACGCTGTTGCCGGCCAGCGCCGGGATGGCACTTTGCGAAGCGGCCGCCGCGTCGGCCGGGGCGCCGACGGTGCCCAGCCCGCCGATGCCGCCATACAGGCTTTGCACCCCGGATAACGCGCGAACATCGACATAAGCCAGGTCCGGCACCAGGGTGATGCTGCCCAGCCCGTTCAGTTGTTCGGTCAGCGCGTTCAGGTTGCTCGTGCGCGCATACAGGGCCAAGGTCGGCGAGAAATCGAAATTGAGCTGCACCCGCGGCGTGTCGCCGACAATGCTCACGCCGGGGGCCAGATAGGTCACCAGATCCGCCCGCCGCGGACTATGCGCCTGCAGCGCATTGTCGGTCAGTTCTTCCTGCCAGTCGATCCGCGGCACGAAGCTCCAACCACCGCCCGCCGGCGCCCTCAGCCCATTGGCCAGTCGCAGTTGATGCATCAGGTCCTGCGCGTCCGGCGAGGCCAGTTCCGTGCCTTGCGGAACCTGGTCGGCGTTGGTGGCATCCAGCAACGGGAAGGCGGTCGCCGGCGCGACGCACACCAGCGAAAGCGCTACCGCCAGCGCCAAGGTCCATCCCGCCGCCCGCCCAACGGGGGGCTCCATCGGGCGCTCTATTGGGCGCCGGCCGATGCGGACCCGACGGCAGCCGGTGGCTTCGCCAGATTGTATCGCGAGATCAACCATCCCGTTGCCGCGGGGGTCGCTCAGGACGAGTAGTACGACGAGTAGGCGCCGAACGTGTAGCGGGACGACATCTGCTGCTTGTTGAGCACCATGGTGATCGACGGGCACGCCTGGATCAGGTCCAGCGAGGCCTCGATTTCATCGCGCTGGGTGCGATCGGCCTCGACCACGAACAGAATCTGTCCGACCACCTGCGCCAGAACCGCCGGGTCGGAGGTCGAGAGGCAGGGTGGCGCGTCCAGGATCAGCAGCCGATCGGCGTAGCGGCGCCCCAGGCTCTGGATCAGCCGCGTCATCTCCTTGGTCGAAAACAGTTCCGAACCGCGCTCGCGCTCCCGACCCACGGGCAGGATCGACAGGCGGTCGATCGGCGTCCTGACGATCAGCGACGCCGCGTCGAGGTGCGGGTTAGCCACCAGGTCGAGCAGGCCGACTGACTGCGCCAGGCCCAGGCTGTAGCAGATCGAGTCGCGCTTGGAATCGGCATCGACCAGCAGCACGTGATGGTCGCCCTGGCGCGCGATGCTGCCTGACAGATTGGTCGCCATGAAGCTCTTGCCCTCCCCGGGCCTGGCGCTGGTGACCAGCAACAGGTTGGAAAACCCAGGTTGCGAACCCGGACCAAAGGCGGAGCGGATGATCTGCCGCTGCACCAGGCGGAATTCCTCGGAGATCCGGGTGCGGGTGCGCGACCAATCCAGCATGCCGGCCCGTTCCAGCGCCATCGTGTCGATCGACGCCGGGCTCTGCGGCATGGGCTGGCCAGAGGGGGCGCCCGAGGGGTGGCCAGAGGGGGGGCCGTCGGGATGCGATAGCGATCGGCCCGCCGGAGGCTCGCTGACCGCGGCGCGCCAGGACACCCCGGCTTGACCGGGCGTGGTCGGCGGCCCCGGGACGGCGGGGCTCGCAACCGGATCGTCCCCGGCCACCGGCCAATCCGCGTCGGGCGGCGAGGCAGGCTCTGTCCGCGCCACATCCGCGTGGGCCGGCGGTGCATCCGCCGGCAGCGGCTGAACCCGGGAAACGGGCGGAACAGGCTCGGCCGAGGACGGTCGACGGGCAAACAGGGAGGATCGTTGCGCCGGCGCGGCCTCAAGCCGCAGCGCCACCAGCGCCGCGTCCGGATCCGCTGCTTCGGTCGCGGGTCGCTCGGCCGGCGGCTGCGGCAGATGCGCCGCCGGCCCCGCGGCGCGCAGCAACCGTTCGGCGGCCCGTTCAACCAGATGGGACCCTTTGGGCGTCAGCATGAGCGCATCGCTTCCCTGCCCGGGATCGCGGGTTTGTCGCACGCCGGCGCGGCCGGCGAGGCCGTTGTTGGGGACACCAGCGAGGCCGTTGTTGGGGACACCGGCGGGTGCACTAGATCAACGCCGCCGACCGCAGGATGTGGACCACGATGCCGCCGTAGACGAAGACCAGCATCGCCACCGCGACACCGAAACGAAGTCCCGCCAGCAAACGCTGCCGCGGCGGCACGAAACCCAGCACCGAAATACCGCCCAGCACCGGCAAACCCAGGCCGCGCAGTTGTTCAACGGTCGAGAAGGACTGATCGAGCTGGCTGTACAGCACCGGAAGACCGACCCCGCTCAGCAGGCCCCCCAGCAGCACGCCGGTCACCAGCAGCATGCGGTTGGGCGCCACCGGCAGACGCGGCACCTCCGGCGGATCGATGATCTGCAACTTGACCTTGTCGGCCTGCGTATCGGCGGCCTGGGCGATGTTCGCCGACTGCAGGCGGCTCAGCAGTTCCTCATAGCTGTGCCGCAGCACGGCGTAATCGCGATCCATGTTCTGGTACTCGGCGATCAGCCCAGGCTGCTCCTTCTGGACCTTTTCCAGACGATCGCGATACTGCACCGCTTCGTCGCGCTGCCGCTGTAACGAGATCACCGTGGTGTCGGCTTCCACCAGCTTGACCTTCAGCTGGTCATAGATCTGGTTGGGAACCGAGCGCTTGATGACGTTCGGGCTGCCGTCGCGACGCGCCGCACGTTGCGGGGGTCCGGCGGTCTCCCGCGGTGCGTTCTTCAGCGATTCGATCAGCTTGCGTTGCGCGATCACGTCGGGATGCTGATCGGTGTCCTTCAGCAGCAGCATCCGCAACTGGTCCTCGGCTTCCTGCAATGGGGTTTTTGGTGCCGGACCGCCCGGCGCCGCGCCATTCGGACCGGATTCGACCACCAGCATCGGCGGCGTGTTCGCCACCTCCCGCTGCAACGCGTCACGCAAGCTCAGCGCGTCCTGCAACCTGCCCTCAAGCTGCTGGGCCTGCGTCCGCGCGCTTTCCAGTGCCGGAACATTCGGACTGGTATCGTTCGGCAGGATCTCGATGTAGCGCGCCCGGAAATCCGCCCGTCGTTTCTCCGCCCCGCGAAGCTGCTGCTCATAGGATTGGATCTGGTGCTCCAGAAAGCGCCGCGCGTTCTCCATATCGGTCCGCGAGCCGCCCGTTGCGTTCTCGATGAAGATGGTCAGCAGCGTCTGCACCACGTCATGCGCCAGTTTGGCACTCTTGTTCCGATACGTGATGGTGAACAGGTTCTTCGTTTGCGGCGTCACCTTGATCTCGGTGCCCAGCCGCGTCAGCAGCCGTTCGCGATCGGACAGGCTGTTCAAGGTCAGGTCCAGGCTGGTATTCGAAACCACCTTCTCCAGGTTGGGCCGGCTCAACAGCGTGCGCTGCAGGATTTCCAACTGGGTGGTCGGCGCGGAATCCGCCGCCAGGCCGTGCAGCAGCGGGGTCAGCACGGCGTCGGAATCGACGTACAGCCGCGCGCTGGACTCGTACTGGTTGGGCACCATCCACATGGTGACCCAACCGATCGTGCAGACCAGCCAGGCAATGATCACGCCCATCCAGCGGCGCCGCCAAGCGGCGCGCAGATACTGGATAACAAGCAGGCGGGCGGACTCCATGGCAGGTCGATCCTCAGAACCAGGATTGCGGCACGATCAGGGTGTCGCCCGGGTCCATGTCGATGTTCTGGCTGATGTCACCGTCCTTGATCAGGTCGCTCAGCCGCACCTTGATGGTCTGCTGTTTGCCGCCGGGCTCAAGCCGCACGATCATCGCGCGATTGCCGGCGGCGTACTTCGTCAGCCCCTTGGTGGCGATCATCACGTCAAGCAGCGTCATATGGTCGCGATACGGTATCGCGATCGGATCGGTCGCCTCACCGATCACCCGCACCTGCCGGTCGGGTGGCCCGATAAAGCCCCGCACGATGACCGTGACGTTCGGGTCCTGGATGTATTTGCCCAACCGCTGCTCAATCTCCCGCGCCAGCTGCGTCGGTGTCTTGCCGGCTGCCGCGATATCCTCGATCAGCGGTGTCGAAATGCGACCGTCGGGCCGCACCGCCACCGCGCCCTCGCTCAGATCCGGATTGCGATAGACGAAGACGCTGAGCGAATCGCCGGATCCGATGATGTAATCATCCGGTATCGTGGCGGCACTCTTTTCGACCTTCGGAGGCGCGTGGTGGGCGAACGGGCCGATGCCGCAGCCGGGCAGCGCCAGCAGCAGAACGACGGCGATGACAGCAAAGCCACCGATTTGCCCGCGGCCGGCAGGGCAAAGACGGATCAGCCGCAAGCGGCATATTGGCCAAGCAATGTACCGCCGCTGCGGACCTGGCCGACGCTGTATCACACCGACCTCTGACGCGGCCGGACGATGCCCGACACAGCCGGTGCGGCACGGCAAGCCGGCGCGGAATGATCGCCACCGTGGCTCTGTGGTAGGCGCGGAAGGAATCGAACCCCCTCTTCTGCCGGGTACAGGCAGCGCTCTGCCAATGAGCTACACGCCTCGCGCATCAGCCAGGCCTTCCGAGAGGTGGAGAATTATCGCCTTGGATATGACCCTCTCATATCCGTGAACGTGGCTATAACACCCTCGCGGTGACAGTTCAACGTAGATATGAAACCAACCGGCCGTTACTTCAGGCAACCGTATCATAAACCTGGCAAAAGTTACCAATTTGGATAGGGCACGATCGTCTCACGCTGAACCGACCTCGAACGTGAATCACCGCTCAACCAAAGAAAATCAGCGTCGAGACCCCGTGCATCAATCCATCGGCAGAGCAATGATCCAAATATAGGAGAACGTGATCATTCCAAAGACGGGCTATTGATAAAGCACGAGATCGATGCGCCATCGGATGTCTTCGCGTTGCCGCCGGCTTTGATCGTTGAGCGATTAAGCTGGGTCAGGCCGAAGCAACCGGTTTCGTTCGCCGCCCGACGGCATGGCCGAACAATGAGCGGCGCGACCTGAAATACTGGCGCAGCACTTTCAAGCTGCACGGCCCGCTTGGACGTGGTCTAATAACAGTACCGACATGACACCGAACGTCCCCGCAATCGTTGCTCTGCATGCCGCCTGCGCCGTTGTCTACGCGTTGCTGGCTGCCTTGATCCTTGCCCGCCGGCCGCTCAGCCGAACCGGCGCATGGCTCGCCTTTGCCTGCGCGACGACCGCGATCTGGACAGCAACCTTCGCCCTTGCCTGGCAGGCCCCGGTGGGCCGCCTCGCCGCCTGGCTGGAAATCGGCCGCTCCGCCGCGTGGTACGGTTTCATCCTGCATCTGTACCGACGGTCGATCGCCTCGGATGAACATATCGCCAGCGCCTTCAAGACCATGGGGCTGCTCGCACTGCTCATCCTCGGCGGCACACCGTTGCTGGAATGGTTCGCCGGCCCCACCGCGGCAAGCCTGCACTCCCTCGGCACCGCCACCCGGCTCGGTCTGGCCATCTGCAACGTGCTGCTGCTGGAAAATCTCTATTTCAACACGCCACCCGAATCGCGCTGGAACGTCAATCTGCTGTGCGTCGCCCTCGGCGGCGTGTTTCTCTATGATCTTCTGCTTTATGCTGACGGGGTGCTGTTCCACCGCCTGTCCTTCGGCCTGGTGGAGGCGCGCGCGCCGGCCACCATCCTGGCCTCGCCGCTGATCGCACTCGCCGTCGTGCGCAACCGCCGCTGGGCGATCGATATCCATGTCTCGCGCGATGTGGTCTTCCACAGCTTCACCCTGATCGCCAGCGGGATCTTCCTGCTGGCGATCGCGCTGATCGGCGAAGTGTTCCGCCGTGGCGGCTCCGAGTGGGGCCGGGTCGCCGAAACCTCCCTGATCTTCGCCGCCATTCTGGCAGTCGCGGTGACCCTGACCTCGGGATCCGCACGCTCTCGTATCAAATCCCTGGTGGTCGATAATTTCTTCAGCAACCGCTACGACTACCGCCGCGAATGGATGCGCTGCATCGACGCGCTGACCGCGCCCGAGGCTTTCGTCGCGCTGCACAAACGAGCGATCCGCGCCGCCGCCGAGGTGGTGGACAGCCCCGCCGGCGCGTTGTTCGTGCGCCCGCCGCGCGATGTGGCCTTCCAATGGGCCGGCTCGTGGAACATGCCGCCTGTCAGCGCCCCGGTTCCACCGGGTCATCCGTTGATCGCCCTGTTCAAGGACGGCGACTGGACGGTTCGGCTGGATCAGCTTCCCGGTGCGGGCTTGTGGCTGCCCGAGCTGCCGCGCGCCTGGATCGTACTGCCGCTCAATCATTTCGGTACAGTTATCGGGTTCGTGGTTCTGGCCCGATCCCGCGCGCACTTCCAGCTGGACCGCGAAGCCTACGATCTACTACGCGTCGTCGGGCGCGAAATCGCCAGCCGCGTGGCCGAACAACGCGCCACGCAGATCCTGACCCAGACCCAGCAGCTGCGCGAATACAGCCAGCGCTTCGCGTTCGTCATCCACGACATCAAGAACGTGTCCGGGCAGCTTTCGATGCTTCTCACCAACGCCGAGGTCCACGCCGACAATCCGGCTTTTCAGCGCGATATGCTGGCAACGGTGCGGGCCTCGGTCGGCAAGATAACCCGGCTGCTCTCCCGTCTGAGGGTGGAACGCCAGGAACGCCAGCACGCGCTGGTCACCCCGGCGGATCGGCTGCGCGACCTCATCGATCGCAGCCAAGTCACGACAGACCGGCAAATCGTGTTTTCCGACCACAGCAGCGGCGCCGGCGCGGCGATCGATCCGGACGCGTTCGATGCGGTCGCCACCCACCTGCTCAACAACGCCGTCGAAGCGTCCCGGCCCAGCGCCGTGATCAGGGTCGATCTGCGGGTGGAGGCACATGGCGTGGTGGTGGACATCATCGACCGTGGCCAGGGCATGGCGCCAGAGTTCGTGCGCGACGAGCTGTTCCGTCCGCTGCGCAGCACCAAGGACGACGGCCATGGGATCGGGGCCTTTCAGGCCCGGGAACTGCTGCGTGACGCGGGCGGCGACCTGTTGGTTATCAGCCGGCCGCGGGCCGGCACGACCATGCGGATCATTCTTCCCTCGGTTCGGCCGATCGTCGCCGAACCGGCATCCGCTGAAGCCTGATCGGAAGCCGAATGTCGAAGCCAAAGCTGCTGATCGTCGAGGATGATGAAGGTCTGTGCTCGCAATATCGCTGGGCCTTTCCCGCCTGTGAGGTGCTGATCGCCCATGCCAGGCCGCAGGCCGTGGGATTGGTCAAACGAGAGTTTCCCCCGGTGGCGATCATGGACCTCGGCCTGCCGCCGGATCCGGACGGGGTGAGCGAGGGCTTCGCGACGTTGTCCGACGTGCTGCGCATCGCCCCGCAGACCAAGGTCATCGTCGTGACCGGCAACGGCGAGCGCACGCACGCGCTGCGGGCGATCGCCACCGGTGCCTACGATTTCTGCGAAAAGCCAGTCGAGATCGAGGTGCTGCGCACCATCATCGAGCGAGGCCTGAACCTGCACCGGCTCGAGGCGGAAAACCGCCGCCTCGCCAACGCGCCGGTGCGCTCGCCGATCGAGCGGATCATCACCGGCAGCGGCGGTATGCTGAAGGTGTGCCGCGACATCGAAAAGATCGCCCCGACCAATGTGCCGGTTCTGCTGCTGGGCGAAAGCGGCACCGGCAAGGAGGCGATGGCCCGCGCGGTGCACGACCTAAGCCCGCGCATCAAGCAACCGTTCGTCGCCATCAACTGCGGCGCCATTCCGGAGAACCTGCTGGAAAGCGAGTTGTTCGGCCACGAGCGCGGCGCATTCACCGGCGCGGTCAAGCAGACCATCGGCAAGATCGAGAGCGCTCATAAGGGTACCCTCTTCCTTGACGAGATCGGTGACCTGCCGCACCCGTTGCAGGTCAAGCTCCTGCGCTTCCTGCAGGACCAGATCGTCGAACGCATCGGCGGCCGGCAGAAGATCCAGGTCGATGTCCGCATCGTCTCGGCCACCAACGCCAACCTCGATGACAAGATCGCCCAGGGCGTGTTTCGCGGCGACCTGCTCTACCGCATGAACGCCTTCACCATCCGCATCCCGCCGCTGCGTGACCGCGGCGCCGATATCATCCTGCTCGCGAACTTCTTCCTGAACCGCTTCAACCAGGAATTCGGCCGCAACATCCGCGGTTTCACCGAACACGCGACCCACGCGATGAACCTCCATGGCTGGCCCGGCAACGTACGGGAGCTGGAAAATCGGCTGAAACGGGCGGTCGTCATGGCGGACCGCCGGCTGATCGATGCGGTCGATCTTGAACTGGCACCGCCGGCCGAAAACCTGACCGACCTCGATATACGCTCCGCGCGTTTGCGGGCAGAGCGCGACGTCATCCAGGAAGCGATGCTCCGCAGCAGCAACACCCTGTCGGTGGCCGCGCGCCTGCTCGGCGTCAGCCGGCCGACCTTGTACGGCCTGCTGGAAGCGCACGGCCTGGCGAACGAGGCGATCCGCGCGGGCGACGCCGCCGCGACCCCCAACGCGGACCTGAAACCGCAGAACGAGCAAGGGTGAACCCGATGCGATACAAGTCCCTCGGCTGGATCATGATGGGCGCCTGGCTGGCGGCGGTTCCGATCGCCGCCCATGCCGACTACCTGTCCAGCGCCAGGACAGCGCTGAAAAAAGGCGACCTGAGGACGGCCCAGATCGAGTTGCGCAACGCCGTCCGCGGCGACCCGCAGAACGCCGAGGCGCATTACCTGCTCGCCCGCGTCGCCTTCGATCTGGGCGATCCCGTTGCCGCCGAACGCGAGGCGAAGGCCGCGCGCGAACGCGGCTTCGATCCCCGACAGAGCGTGCAGTTGCTGGCCCAGGCCCTGCTGGCGCAGAACAAGGCCCAGGAACTGCTCGATACGCTGCGACCGGACAACAAGGACCCGGCGCTGGAAGCCGCTGTCCTGGTGGCCCGCGGCTACGCTCAGATCATCCTGAAGCTGCCGGGTGAGGCGGGAAAATCCTTCGCGGCGGCCGAACAGGTCGCACCCGACGCTGTCGAACCGCTGCTGGCCGAGGCCAAGCTAGGGGTCGCCCGCGGCGACCTGGCCGATGCCCAGGCGAAGATAGATCGCGCGGTCGCCGCTCAGCCGAAATCGCCGGACGCACTGCTGGCCAAGGCGCAGTTGCTGCGGTTAAAGCACGACGTTCCCGGCGCGATCGTCGTGCTGAACGGCTTGATCACCGACCAGCCCAGCATCATGCAGGCACGCCTCGACCGCGCCAGTCTTGAACTGTCGATGCGCCAGAACGACGCCGCCCGGTCGGATATCGACACGGTGCTGAAGGGAACACCCGGCAACGTCCAGGCGATCTATCTGCGCGCGGTGATGGAGGCGCAAGCGCGCGACTTCAAGGCCGCCGACGCCGACCTTGAGCGGATCGCCAGCTTTATCGATCGCATCCAGCGCGCCTACTACCTGCAGGCGGTGGTCAAGCAGCAGCTTGGTCAACTCGAGCAGGCCGAGTCCGCCGCCCGCAAATACCTGGGACGCGCGCCGAACGATCTGGCGGGATACAAGGTGCTGGCGCGGATCCAGTTCGCCAGGCACCAGCCCGACCAGGTCATTCAGACGCTGGCACCGGTCGCCGAGACCGGCAAGGGTGACGCCGAGGCTTATGATCTGCTAGGCCGAGCCTATGCGGCGACCGGACGCGGGGCGGACGCGATCCAGTCCTTCCAGAAGGCTGAAACCCTGGCCCCCGACGATGTGGGCGTGCAGACCCGGCTGGCGTCCGCCCGCATGGGCATGGGCGAGGTCGATGCCGCGATGGGCGACCTGGAACATACGCTGCAACTCGCGCCCAAGCTGCCCGCGGTCGGTGAGGCGCTGTTCTTCGCCGCGCTGGCCACCGGCGACACGACGAAGGCGGCTGACGCCTTGACCAAGATCAAGGCCGCCCAGGGACAGACGCCAACGGTTGGCAATCTGGACGGCCTGCTCAAGCTCGCCAAGATCGACTTCCCCGGCGCGAAGGCGACGTTCGCCGAACTGGTTCAGAAGTACCCGGATTTCACCCCCGCCAAGGTCAATCTTGCCCGTATCGACATCATGACGGGCGACCGGGCAGGCGGCGAAAAGATCCTGACCGACCTGCTGGCAAAGCAACCGACGGCGCAGCCCGCGCTGTCGATGATGATCGCCGCCGATGTTCAGTCCAACCGGCTGCCCGAGGCCATCAGCCTGCTGCGGCAGGCGCACGCGGCCGATCCGGCGCAGCCTCGCCTGGTGGTCGCTCTGGGCGAGTTGTACATCCGCGCCAACGAAGCGCAGAAGGCACTGGATCTCGCCGCGGCGGAAAAAGCTCCGAACGCCGGCTCGACCGATCTCAACATCCTGAAAGCCGCCGCCTATCTGGCACTCGGGCAGAAGAAGGAGGCGCGCGACAGCGACCGGGAAATTCTCAAGAACGATCCCAATGTGCTGGGCGCGCGGCGGCAGCTTGTCGCGCTGCTGATCGACGCCGGTGATTTCGAAAGCGCCCGCGGCGTGGTCACCGCCGGGATCGCCGCCAACCCGCGAAACTATCAGCTCTATCAGGACTATGTCATGATCGACCTGAAGGCGGCCGGTGTCGACGCAGCGGTTGCCACTGCCGATCGCCTGCAGTCCCAGAACCTGGATTTCCCGGCGCTGCGCGCCTTGAAGGGTGACATCTACCTGGCGGCGAACCGGCCGGCGGATGCGGTGGCGGCCTACACCGCCGCCTATAACCGGGCCCCGTCCAGCCTTCTGCTGACCCGGCTCACCGCCGCGATGCTGCGATCCGGGCACGGCGATGCTGCCAACAAGCTGTTGACAGACTGGATCGGCGAGCATCCCGACGACATGCTGGCGACCGAGCAGGCATCGGAAGTCAACATCGCGGATGGCAAGCTGGACAATGCCGCCGGGTATCTGCAACGGCTGCTCAAGCAGGCGCCGCATAATCCGGTGGCGCTGAACAATCTTGCCTGGGTCTACCAGCAGCAAGGGGATGACGCGAAAGCACAGGATCTGGCCAGGCAGGCTTATGTGTTGTCCCCCAGCGCCCAGACCGCCGACACGCTTGGCTGGATCCTGACCATGTCGGGCAATGCCGCGAGCGGCGTCGCGCTGCTCCGTCAGGCCCGGGGCGCCGGCGCCGCAGACCCGCGCATTCTCTACCACTATGCCGTCGCCCTGAAGGACACCGGCAACCGGGACGAAGCGAAGAAGCAGCTGCAAGCCGTCGTCGAGAACAGGTCGCAGTTCAAGGAGAAGGCGGCGGCGCAGAAGCTGCTGGACGACATGGCGAAAGGCACCTGACCCGGCAGCCGTCTCCACGCAGTCCCGCGCAATGACCTCGCTGCGCCTGTTGACGTTCTCGACCCTATTTCCGCACGCGGCTCGGCCGAACCATGGGATCTTCGTGGAGAACCGGTTGCGCCATCTGCTGGCGAGCAACCAGGCCAGCAGCATCGTGCTGGCACCGGTCCCTTGGTTCCCCAGCCGATCGGAACGGTTTGGCGACTGGGCGCGTCACGCCAGCGCCCCGGCGACCGAGACCCGGCATGGCACGGCGATCCGCCACCCGCGGTTTCCCGTCCTCCCCCGGTTTGGGATGTCGATCGCGCCCTGGTTGCTGTATCGGGCGATGGTGCCCGAGGTCGGACGCCTGTTGGCCGAGGGCCACCGCTTCGACGCGATAGACGCTCATTATCTGTATCCCGACGGCGTCGCCGCGACCTGGCTTGGACGCCGCTTTGGCCTGCCCGTCGTGCTGACCGCGCGGGGCACCGACATCAACCTGATCCCGCGCTACCGGCTGCCGCGCCGCCTGATCCAGGGTGCGATCCACGATGCGGCCGCCCTGATCGCGGTCAGCGCCGCCCTGAAACAGGCACTGATCGAACTTGGCGCGCCGCCCGAGAAGGTGACCGTCCTGCGCAACGGCGTCGAGACCGACCTGTTCCGCCCGCCGGCCGATCGCGCGGCGGACCGGGCGGCGCTGGGACTGCGGGGCCGCACGCTGATCTCGGTCGGCGGTCTGATCGAACGCAAGGGCCACCACCGCACCATCGAGGCAATGCGCCAACTGCCCGGCTTCGAACTGATCATCGTCGGGGAAGGCCCCGAACGCGCGCGGCTCGCGGACCTGATCGAGACCCATCGTCTGGGCAGTCGGGTGCGGCTGTTCGGCGCCCAGCCACACCGGACCTTGCCCGCGCTGTACGGCGCCGCCGACGCCTCCGTGCTGGCCTCCTCGCGGGAGGGCTGGGCGAACGTCCTGCTGGAGTCGATGGCGTGCGGCACCCCGGTTGTCGCCGCTGACATCTGGGGCAACCCCGAGGTCGTGCGCACCCGGCCGGCCGGCGTGATCTACCAGCCGAACACGCCCGACGGGGTGGCAGCCGGCGTGCGGCAGCTGTTCGACGCCCTGCCGGACCGGGCGGCGACACGGGCCTACGCGGAACCGTTCAGCTGGGATGAAACCACAGCCGGCCAGTTGGCGCTGTTCCGGCGGGTGACCGGCTCGGCACATTTGTGATCGGGCTTGTCCGGATGATCCCGATCGCCAATTTTAGCCAGTGCGCGATCGTCTGGGTCTAAACTAACTTCAGACGCCAAACCCCCCTCTCATACATGAAAAGGCGACGTGCGCACTTCGCGTAGGCACTCGGCGGTCTGGCGAGCTGGATGGCTACCAATGCTGCCAGATAACTTGAATAATCCGCATTTTCCTGATAATCTCCATCAGGAGGTGGTGCAATGCCCAACGTCAGCGTCACATCGGCTGAGTTTCAGAAGAACTTCGGCCGTTATCGGGAAGCGGCTATCAGGGAAGCCGTCACCATCACCAACCACGGCCGCGAGAGTCTGGTGCTACTATCCGCTGACGAATATCGTCGGCTGAAGAAGCGCGACCGCGAAGTCCTGCATGTTTCCGAGTTGAGCCACCAGGATATCGAGGCGATCCGCACCGCGGAAATTCCCGCCGAAACCGCGGACTTCGATCAGGAACTGGAAGCCTGAGCGCGTGCCCCTTCCCGACCCGGTCCCCGGCTTGGTCATCAGCTACGCCTACCTGTGGCGCGATCAGCAGGACCTGCGCCGCGACCAGGGTTTGAAGGACCGGCCCTGCGTGGTTGTTATTGCCGTCAGGCGGGAAGCGGGCGAGCGCATTGTCACGGTCGCGCCAATTACCCATACCCCACCCCGTAACGTGCGGGACGCCGTTGAGCTGCCAACCGCCACGAAGCGCCGCCTGGGGCTCGACGATGAACGATCATGGATCGTCGCCACAGAACTGAACCGCTTTCAATGGCCGGGACCGGACCTGCGCCAGATCCGCGGCAAGCCGGGCGCGTTCGCCTATGGCGGCCTGCCGAAGCAACTCATGCTGCACTTACGGGAGCGGATCTTGGAGCTGCATCGGGACAGGCGTTTCCGAATGGTTTCGCGCGAACCCGATGAAAGCGAAAGCCCCCGCTGATCCAGCCAACATCCCCCCTCAGACAGACGGCATCAGAACGTGCTTCAACCGGAAGCGACCACGCCCTAATGCGCCTGCGCCCAGGTCCGCCCGACACCGGTCTCCACCACCAGCGGCACCGACAGGACCGCAGCGTTCTCCATGATCTGCGTGGCGAGCTTGGCCAAGGCGTCTGCCTCGTGCTCCGGCGCCTCGAACAGCAATTCATCATGCACCTGCAACAGCAGCCGGGAGCGTAGCCCGGCCGCCCGCAGCGCCGCCGGAAGTCGGACCATCGCCCGCTTGATGATGTCGGCGGCGCCACCCTGCAGCGGCGCGTTGATCGCCTGTCGCTCCGCGTATGCCCGCCGCGCGACGTTCTTGTCGGCGATCCCGGGCACCCAGCACCGCCGGCCGAACGGCGACACGACATAGCCGTTGATCCGAGCGGTTTCCTTGGTCCGTTCCATATACGCCCGGATGCCCGGATAGTGCTCGAAGTAACGATCGATGTAGATCCTGGCCTCGCCGGCCGAGATACCAAGCTGACGGGCCAGGCCGAACCCGGAGATCCCATAGATGATCCCGAAGTTGATTGCCTTGGCACGTCGCCGGGTCATCGGATCCATGCCTTCGATCGGCACCCCGAACACCTCGCTCGCGGTCCGGGCGTGGATGTCTTCGCCACGCGCGAAACTCTCGCGCAGCGCCGCCAGGTCGGCCACATGCGCCAGCAGCCGCAGTTCGATCTGCGAATAGTCCGCGCTGACCAGCACATGCCCCGGTTCGGCGATGAAGGCATGCCGGATCCGGCTGCCTTCATCCGTCCGGATCGGGATGTTCTGCAAATTCGGATCGGTCGACGACAGCCGTCCGGTGGAGGCGATCGCCATCGCGAAATTTGTATGCACCCGTCCGGTGGCCGGATTGATGTCGGTCACCAGCGCATCCGCATAGGTGGACTTCAGCTTCTGCAGCTGCCGCCACTCCAGGATCCGCGTCGGCAGCGCGTGCCCCTGGTCCGCCAGCCCCTGCAGCACCGATGAATCCGTCCCCCATGCCCCAGTCTTCATGCGCTTGCCGCCGAGCAGCTTCTGCTCGTCGAACAGCACCTCGCCCAGCTGCTTGGGACTGCCGACATTGAAGGGATGGTCGGCGAGGCGATGGCAGTCCTGCTCGATCACCGCCATCCTGGCCTCGAAATCCACCGACATCCGTCGCAGGTCGTCGGCATCGACCTTCACACCCGCCTGCTCCATCGCCAGCAGCACCGGCAGCAGCCGGCGCTCCTGCTGTTCATAAAGCACCAGGCCGCCGTTCAGCCGCAGCCTGGGCCTCAGCGCGTCCCACAGCCGCAGGGCGACATCGGCCTGCTCGCACGCATGCTGGGTCGCCCGATCGATCGGCACCTGGGCGGACGGCAGGCGGTTGCGTCCGGTTCCCGTTACCTCGTGGTGGCGGAGCGGAGTATGCCCCAGATGCAGCTGCGACAACTCCTCCAGGCCATGGCCGTGCATGCCGGCTTCCTGCGCGTAGGAGATCAGCATGGTGTCGTCGACCGGCGCCGGCATGGCAAAGCCGGTGCGCGACAACACCATCATGTCGAACTTGGCATCCTGGAAAATCTTCAACACCGACGGGTCGGTCAACAGCGGCCCCAGCACCTCGATCGCGTCGGCCAACGCCGGTTGTTCGGCCAGAACCGCGTGCGCCAGCGGCACGTAGCAGGCGCGCCCGGGCGCGACGGCCAGGGCAAATCCGATCAACGACGCACGCATCGCGTCCAGCCCGTCCGTCTCGGCCTTCACCGCGACCCGCCCGGCCGCCGCGGCCTCGCTGACCCACGCGCGCAGCGCCGCGGCGGATGAGACGGTGCTGTATGGCCCGAAGCCGGCGTTCGTTCGGGGCGCCGCCAGCCCAAGGTCGCCGGCGACCCCAGGCTGTGCTTCGTTGATCGCGGGCTTCGCCGCGGCCCCACCCTCCAGCCCCAGTCGGGTGATGGTGCTGCGAAATCCCTGTTGCGTCAGCCAGGCGATCAGCCGCGGTCGATCGGCATCCCGCTGGCCGAGGTCCTCCACCGCCATGGGCAACGGTGAATCGTCGCGTAGCTGCACCAGTTCACGCGACATCCGCGCCTTGTCGGCGTGCGCGATCAGCATGTCCCGCCGCCTGGACGGCTTCATGTTCGGCGCCGCCGCCAGCACCGACTCGACGTCGCCAAATTCGTTGATCAGTTGCGCGGCGCCCTTCGGGCCGATCCCCGGCACGCCCGGCACATTATCGGTGGAATCGCCGATCAGCGCCTGCACATCGACCATCTTGTCCGGCGTGACGCCGAACTTTTCCATCACCTCGGCCGGACCGATCGGCTTCTGCTTGATCGGGTCGAGCATGTCCACGCCTGGACGGATCAACTGCATCAGATCCTTGTCGGACGACACGATGGTGACCTGCCCGCCGGCGTCGGTGGCGGCCAGTGCATAGGCAGCGATCAGGTCGTCCGCCTCCCAGTCCGCCAATTCGATCGCCGGCACGCCGAACGCTTCGGTGGCCTCCCGGATCAGGGCGAATTGCGGGATCAGTTCGTCGGGCGGCGGCGGCCGGTGTGCCTTGTAGGCGTCGTACAGCCGGTTCCGGAACGTCACCCGGCCGGCATCGAAAATCACCGCGATATGGGTGCCGACATGCTCCTTCAGCAGCTTCGCCAGCATGTTGGTGAAGCCGAACACGGCGTTCACCGGGATGCCGTCCGGCCGGGTCATCGGCGGCAGGGCGTGGAACGCTCGGAAGATGAAGCCCGACCCGTCGATCAGGATCAGATGCAGCTTCCGCCCCGACTCCGCCGCGACGGGGGCGGCCACGACGGGGGCGGCCACGGCCGGGGCTGCCGCGGCGGCAGCTTCCGCCTCGGCGGCGAACTCTCCCGCGATGTCAGTGACCGCTGGCGTGATCCGCTCCTGGGTTTAGAACATACAGACGCGAACAGTAGGGACACATGACCCGTTCCCCAGGAATGCGCAGGAACACCCTGGGGTGGCCCAGGCTGCCGTCACCGCCATCGCAGGGAACGGTGCGGGAGTCGACGTGAATTGTCTCGGTCGGAGCCCCCGTCAGTGCGGTCGTTCTGGCGGTGCCGTCCAGCATTGGTTAACCTCTGTCTCGTCGGGGAAGTGGCGTGATGATAGCGATGCGGCGAATGCTTTCAACCCATTCCCTGATGAACCCGCGGCGGCTTTGCGTTCTGCTCGTCTTGCTGCTGCCGGGCGCCTGCACCGGCCATATCCCGCGGCCCGGGTCGATGATGCACCAGCCCATCGAAACCGCCGGTTATTTCGCCATGCCGGACGGCACCAGGCTGCCATATCGCCAATGGCTTCCTGATAGCGGGGGGCTTCCTGGTAGCGGGGGGCTTGCTGATCCCGAGGGGCTTCCGGCCAGCCGGCCGCGTGTCGTGGTCCTGGCCCTGCACGGCATGAACGACAGCCGCGATGCGTGGGAGTATTCCGCGCCTGCCTTTGCCGCGGCCGGCATGGCGGTGTTTTCGCCCGATCAGCGCGGCTTCGGTGCCAGCCCAACCCGCGGCCGGTGGCCAGGTACCCTGGGACTGGTCGACGACGCCGATGTCATGGTCAGGCTGCTGCGGACCCGCTACCCGCACACCCGGCTTATCGTGATGTCGGAAAGCATGGGCGCGGCCGCCGCGATGGTGCTGGCGACCCAGCCGGACCCGCCGCCGGTCGACGGGTACGTGCTGATCGCGCCGGCGGTGTGGGGACGGTCCGAGATGAACCTGTTGATGCGCGCCTCGCTCTGGCTGGCCGACAAGACCGTCCCCGGCATGACCCTGACCGGCGGTGGCTTGATCAAGGTCACCGCCAGCAGCAATCGGCAGGCATTGATGCGACTCTCAAACGATCCGCTGACGATCCATGAGACCCGGGTCGATGCGATCAAGGGCCTGGTCGACCTGATGGGTCAGGCGGCCGCGGCAGCAGGGCATTTCCACGCCCCGGCGCTGTTCCTGTATGGCGGTCACGACGAACTCGTGCCGCCGCGGGCGACCGCCGCCATCTGGCATGCGCTGCCCGCCGGGCCGACTCTGGCTTTCTACCCCAACGGCTATCATCTGATGCTGCGGGATAAAGACCGAGCGGCGCCGATCGGCGACATCCTGGCCTGGATCCGCGACCCGCACGCGCCCCTGCCGTCGGGCGCGGACGCCGCGGCGTCGGCCTGGCTGGCCAAACGAGACGCGTCGCCGTGATCCTGGTAGGATCGCCTACTGAGCGGGATCGGATAGAAGGTGGTCTACGAGTGGGTCCGCAGGATGGATCGCGAAGCCACTTTCTCACGTCTGATTTTATCCACCGATATATCGTTACATAGCTGGACAGATCACGTCTGGGTTGCTTGGCGATAAACAACCATGGCGGCTTCAGCGGTGCGACCAAGGCGGTGCCGAGCAACCCGACAGGCGCCGTTTCCGGCGGAGGCCAGCAAGATTTTCACCACGGAGCACACCAAGAACCACGACGGTCCACGGAGGAGGTCTCAGCGGTCAGATCACCAAGCGCAGCAGACCGTCCTTGAGCCGGTGGGCATGAAAGTTCATCAGCAGGCCGACGCTGATCCGGCTCATGCGCAGGTATGTCAGAAGCGGTGCTTCATGCGCCGGGAGCAACGTGGCAACCGCCTTGATTTCAATGATAATGGCACCATCGACCAGAATGTCCGCCCGAAAGCCAAGCGGGATCATGGTATCCTTGTAGACGACCGGCACCGTGACCTGGCTTTCGAACGAGATGCCGGCTTGTTCAAGCTCCAGACACAGGCACTGCGTGTAAACGGATTCCAGCAAACCCTGACCAATGCTCCTGTGAACGTCGATCGCGAGGCCGATAATGCGTTCGCTCAGCGCGCGGTGCTTCAACACCACCAATCTCCGTGAACCTTCGTGGTGCTTCGTGTTCTCCGTGGTGATGCTTAATTCAAGCTCAATAGTCTTGGTCTTTTCCGCGCCTGCTGTCCGTCGCCAGGCTCGCATCTTGCAGCCATGGCGCCGGACTTGCTTGCCCCTGAACGCCCGCCTGCCAATATGTTCAGCCATGAGCGAAACGCATCACACCCCGACGCATCAGACAAAAATCCTGATCATCGGCGCCGGGCCCGCCGGCTACACCGCGGCGATCTATGCCGCCCGCGCCAACCTGTCGCCGATCCTGGTGGCCGGCATGCAGCCCGGCGGCCAGCTTATGATCACCACCGATGTCGAGAACTACCCAGGTTTCGCCGACGTCATCCAGGGTCCCTGGCTGATGGAGCAGATGGAGGCCCAGGCAGCCCATGTCGGCACCCGCATCATCCACGACCTGATCACCGATGTGGATTTCTCACGTGAGCCGTTCCGCTGCCGCGGCGACTCCGGCGACAGCTACAGCGCCGCCACCATCGTCATCGCCACCGGCGCCCAGGCCCGTTGGCTGGGTCTGCCATCGGAGCAGACGCTGCAGGGCCGCGGCGTCTCCGCCTGCGCCACCTGTGATGGCTTCTTCTATCGCGGCAAGACCGTCGCGGTGATCGGCGGCGGCAACACCGCGGTCGAGGAAGCGCTGTATCTGACCCATCACGCCGACAAGGTCACCCTGATCCACCGGCGCGACAGCCTGCGTGCGGAAAAGATCCTGCAGAACCGGCTGTTCGCCAACCCGAAGATCGACGTGGTGTGGAACAGCGTCGTGCAGGAGATCGTCGGTGGCGGCTCGCCCGAGGTGGTCACCGGCGTGCGGCTGCATGATACCGCCACCGGAGCCCTGTCCACCCTGACGGTGGATGGCGTGTTCGTCGCCATCGGACATACGCCGAACACCGCGGTGTTCGGCGGCCATCTCGACATGGACGCCGAAGGCTACATCCGCACGTCACCGGGAAGCACGCGCACCTCTGTCGCCGGGGTGTTCGCCGCGGGTGATGTGCAGGACAAGGTGTTTCGCCAGGCCGTCACCGCGGCCGGAACCGGCTGCATGGCGGCGCTGGAGGCGGAAAAGCACCTCGCCGAGCAGGCGATTCGCCCATCTTTGGCCGCGGAATAGGCAAAAATCGCCCACTCGCGGCAAATTCCGCCCCATGACACATAAAAGTATGTTTAGGCTCGACGCACTGCATACAAGCTTAGGTGGCGGATGACCGGGCGCGGCCTGGACCCAACCCGCCACTGGGAGAAGCCTGATAATGGACTGGGACAAGCTGCGTGTCTTTCACGCCGTGGCGGAGGCGGGCAGCTTCACGCATGCCGGCGACACGCTCAGCCTGAGCCAATCGGCGGTGTCGCGGCAGATCTCCGCGCTTGAGGAGGCGCTTCAGGTGCCGCTGTTCCACCGCCACGCGCGCGGCCTGATCCTGACCGAACAGGGCGAGTCGCTGAACCGCACGGTGCGCGAGGTGTTCGCCAAGCTGGCGATCACCGAGGCGCTGCTGACCGAAAGCAAGGAAAAGCCCGCCGGGCGGCTGAAGGTGACAACCACCATGGGCTTCGGATCCTCCTGGCTGGCGCCGCGCCTGCACGCCTTCCTGGAAGCCTATCCGGACGTCTCGGTGTCATTGCTGCTGGATGACGCCGAACTGGACCTGGCGATGCGGGAGGCCGATGTGGCGATCCGCATGCATCCGCCGAAGCAGCCCGACCTGGTGCAACGCCACCTGACGACGATGCAGTGGCATGTCGTCGCCTCGCCCGAATACCTGAAGCAGCACGGGGTGCCGCAGCGGGCGGAGGATCTGGATGCGCATCGGCTGATCCTGTTCGGCCAGCATCACCCACCGGTGCAGGAGGTCAATTGGCTGGCCGACGCCGGGCGGCGACCCGGTAATCCGCGCCGCGCGCTGCTCGAGGTGAATTCGATCCAGGCAGTGCTGCTGGCGATCCGTTCCGGCGTCGGTATCGGCGCCTTGCCCGACTACGTGGTGAACGAGAACCCCGACCTGGTGCACATGCTGACCGACCTGAAAGGGCCGAAGGTCGACGTATTCTTCGTCTATCCCGAGGAGTTGCGGAACTCCAAGCGGGTCGCCGTGTTCCGCGACTTTCTGCTGGCCCGCCTGGCGGAGATCCACTGATACCGGGCGGTGCATGCGTTGACCGGTATGGGTGCCGGGTTGGCGGGCGAGCGAGCACGCGGGCAAGGGGACCGAGGTAGGTGTTAACCGCGATCCAGTTATGCTTAGGCCGGCGGCACCACGCCGACATATGCGTATCGGGTATGCCGGCTACCGGTTCTGGACAGTGGTTCCCTTCGCATCTGCGGTATTAGAACCGTGCCACCAGTTACCGCGGCACCGCCGCGAGAGTTCCAGCGCTTGTCGCTGGAAAGGGGCCCATGGCCCCTGCGTCTCCCAGACGTGAAGCCTCCCTGTATACTTGCCCCCGGTTCATAGCCGGGGGCTCTTTCTTTCCGGCGCCTGCGTCGGCCCGCGACCGGCCCGCCGCCACGACCGCATCCACCAGCATCCCAACATCGGCATGGCTGGTCCGGTGGTTGACGATCGCCGCCCGGATGCACAGCAGGCCGTTGACGATGGTGGTGGAGGGCGCCGCGATCCCCGCCTCCTGCAGGTCGGCGACGACCTCGGCATTCAACCGATCCAGATCGCCATCGGCGGCGATGTAGCGAAAGCAGACAATGTTCAGCGCAACCGGCGCCAGACGCTGCAACGCCGGCTCCCGATCCACCCGCGCGGCCAGGGTGGCGGCGATATCGCAGGTCTGCTGCGCGATGGCACCGATCCGGTCCGCGCCGTACACCGACAGGGTCATCCAGACCTTCAGCGCACGAAAGCCGCGCGACAGGTCCGGGCCCAGGTCGCATGGCCACACCCCGCCGCCGGCCAGGCCGCGCTGCTCGCGCCGCAGATACGCCGCGTCGGCGCCAAACGTCTCCAGCTGGCGGGACGCATCCCGCACCACGATGCAGCCGGCGTCGTACGGCACCTGCGCCCATTTGTGGAAGTCGAAGGCCACCGAGTCGGCACGCTCGATCCCCGCCAGCAGCGGCCGCAGCTTCGGCGCCAGCGCGGCGATCGCGCCAAAGGCGCCATCGACGTGAAACCACAGATCCTGGCGTTCGGCGAAATCCGCCAGCGCGGTCAGGTCATCGACCGCACCGATATCCACCGTGCCAGCGGTGCCCACCAGCAGGAACGGACGCAGGCCCAGCCCGCGGTCCTGAGCCAGCCGTTGCGCCAGCAGGTCCGGCTTCATCCGCCCGCGTTCGTCGCACGGGATCATCCGCAGCGCCTCCCGGCCCAGCCCGGCCATTTCCATCGCCCGCGGCAGGCAGCCATGCGCGGCGGCCGAGGTGTAGGCCACCAGCCCGCTGTCGCCGACCCCGTCACGCCGGACCGCCGGTCCCAGGCTGGCCGAGCGTGCCACCAGCACGCCGATCAGGTTGGCGATCGAGGTCCCGGTCACCAGCACGCCCGACGCATCGGTCGGAAAGCCCAGCATCTCCGCCGCCCAGGCGATCACCTGCCGTTCGACCTCGATCGGGGCGTGGTCGCGCCCGCCCAGGTTGGCGTTCAGCCCGCCGGCCAGCAGTTCCGCCAGCATCCCCACCGGGTTGCCGCCGCCGTGCACCCAACCCATGAAGCGCGGATGCAGGTTGCCGGTCGCATATGGCTGCACCAGCCGCTGAAACTCCTCGTAGACCGCCTCGGCCGGCGTCGGCCCGCGCGGCAGGGCACGCCGCAGCGCCTGGCGTGCCGGGTCCGGCATACGGCGCCAGACCGGGCCGTCGCGCAGCGTTGCCAGGTGATCGAACATATCGTCAACCATGCGGTGCCCAAGCGCGCGCAGGTCAGTCCAGTCGGCGGGATCGAGGCTTTCCATGTCGCGCATATCGGATCACGCCCTCCTGGCGGATAGTCACATCCGTGTCGTCAGGCCCAGCGCGGTCAGTACCGCCGGATCAAGCCGAGGCCGAACCCCGGGTGGCCGGGGCACACCAAGACCCATGACATCGTCGTAGCCCCACAGCGCCCAGCCGATGCCGTGTGCCGCAAAACCGTCACGCACCGTCTTCAGCCAGGCGAGGCGGGCCGGCGCATTCAGCGTCGCGCTGGCGCCGAACTCGCCAGCCAGCAGACGCGCGTGATGCGACCCGGCCCACGCGGCGGCGCGCGCGATCGTGCTATCGAGGTGCGCCGCGGTCCAGCCTGACGCGCAGTAATATCGCATCAGGTCGCTGGTGGCCGGGTCGGCCGCTGCATCGGCCGTCGCCTGGCAGCCCGGCCGATCGTTCACCGGGAACGGCAGACCGGCCAGTGCGGCCCGATCGAGGCCGGGTCGGTAGGCCGCCAGCGACGTCAGCTCCGCCGGATCATAGAAGTGGAAACTGTACACGACGTTGCGATCGTCCTCGGGGGTCAGCGCCAACAGACCGGCGATGCTGCCCCAGTCCTGCCCGGTCAACACCACGGTGGCGTTCGGCAGTGCCATGCGGATGTCCCCCAGCACCTGGTGCTGCAAGGCCGCCCAGCCGGCGGGGTCGCCGGGGAAGACCGGTTCGTTCAGCACCTCCGGCACAGTCCGGGCCGTGCCCAGCGGTCGCAGCGCCGGGGCGAGCGTCTTCCAGAATGCATGCAGCCGGTCGCGATCCGGCAGGCTGGTCTCCAGATGCCAGGTCTGCGGATGCGGCGAAACCACTACCGTCAGCCCCTGAAGCTGAATGCGCCGGATCGCGCCGATCAGCACATCGGGCCGGCTTTCGACCACCGCCGGGTCGACCGCGAGCCGAACGAAGTCGAACCCCGCGGCATGGATGTCCGCCAGCGCCTGGTTACTCAGATAACCCGCCAGGACCGCCGGATCCTGGCTGGCGGGAAACCGGAACCAGCCGGTGATATTGATGCCACGACGCAGCGCCGGACATCCCGGTGGATACAGCGCCGAACCGCCGGCGGGCGCATCGGCCCCCGTCATCACGCAGCCAGGCGGCGCGACCATCGCGCCCGGTGCGGCCGGCGCCGCGGCCGGCCGGCGGGTTGCGGCGGTGGCGGACGCAGCACCGGCCACGCCGCAAACCGCCGCCAGCAGCCAAAGCAACACCGACAGCCCCGGCCCCAATCCAGGCCCTGGTCCCAATCCTGGCCCCGGCCTCGTCGTCACTGGCCACGCCCGAACCCGCGTCACACCGAGATCTTCACGGCGCTGGGGACATACCGCTCGACCAGATACAGCGGCCGCTGCTTGGTCTCGTTGAACACCCGGCCGAGATACTCGCCGATCACCCCCAGGAACATCAGCTGCACCCCGCCCAGGAACAGCACCACCGTCATCAGGCTTGGGTAGCCGGGGACCGAGTTGCCGATGATCAGCGTCTTCACGATCACCTGCACGGCATAGATCACCGACAGCAGCGCCACCCCCAGTCCGACATAGGTCGCGCACTTCAGGGGCATGACGGTGAAGCTGGTGATCCCCTCCAACGCCAGGTTCCACAGCTTCCAGTACGACCATTTGCTGTCACCCGCGCAGCGCGAGTCGCGGTCGTACAGCACGTACGTCGTCGGGTAGCCGACCCAGGCGAACAACCCCTTCATGAAGCGATGCTGCTCCCGCAACTGGCGCACCGCGTCAACCACGCGCCGGCTCATCAGGCGAAAATCGCCGGTGTCCTCCGGCAGCCGCACGTTGCCCATGCGCTGCATCAGCCGGTAGAACCCCCTGGCCGTCCCGCGCTTCAGCCAGCTGTCGCCGGTTCGGCTGCGGCGTTTGGCGTAGACCATGTCGAACCCCGCGCGCCAGCACGCCACCAGTTCGGGGATCAGCTCAGGCGGGTCCTGCAGGTCGGCATCGATCACCACCACCGCGTCGCCGGCCGCATGGTCCAGCCCGGCGGTGATCGCCGTCTCCTTGCCGAAATTGCGTGACAGGCTGACCAGCGCGACGCGCTCATCGGTGCGCTGGGTCGCCTCGATCGCCGCCAGGGTGGCATCCGAGCTGCCGTCGTTGACGTAGACCACTTCCCAGCTTTCCAGCTTGGCCAGGGCGCCCAGCAGGCGCTGGTGGAACAGGCTCAGTCCAGCCGCCTCGTTATACGCCGGCACGACCACCGAGATCGTCGGGCACCAGGCTCGCCGCACCGGAAGCGGAGACAGCTCCAGCATAAGCACTCCATTAACCATTGGCTGGTAAACGTCGGGGCACGATGGCAGGAAAGTCCTGAGATTTGGTTAACGCGGCAGGATTACGCCTACCATGCGTGATCGTGCTGCTCGCCGCACTGGTCCTGACCGCCGCGGCCTGGCTGCGCGGGGCGGAATACGACGAGCAGTACACCTTGTTGCTGACCGCCGGCACGCCGCGGCCGGCTTGGCCCGACACCGTGTTTCCCGCCGGCACCATCACGGCGGCACAGTCTGGACACGCCACCATGGCGCAGATCGCCCGCGATCTGCGGACCACCGACGTGCATCCACCGCTGTATTTCTGGGCCGTCTCGCTCTGGCGCCAGATCTTCGGCCCAGGTCTGTTCGCCGCCCGCATGTTGTCGGTGCTGTCCGGCCTGAGCTCGCTGGCACTGGTCGGGATCATCGCCCGCCGCTGCGCCATCCCCGCCGGCCAGGCGATGCTGCTGACCTTGGGCTGCTACGGCTTCGTCTATACCGACGCCATCGCCCGGGATTTCGCCCCGGCGCAAACGCTGATCCTGTCCGGCGTCACGCTGCTGCTCGGACGCCGCCCACTGCTGGCCGGCGTCTGCCTCGGGGCCGCCTGCGCCGGCAACTATCTGGCCGTGTTCATCGCCGCCGCCACGATCGCGGCGGCGGCGGCCTGGCCCGCGGCGTTGTCCGCGCTGCCGTTCCTGGCACTGGATGCCTGGTTCTTCGCCGCCCAGCACGCCGCCCGGGACGGCCAGTTTCCCCGCTTCGCGCTCGGGCCAAGTCTGCTGCGGCTTTGCGAATATCAGGCCGCCGCGGTGTTCGGCGGCCTGCCGCTGTATGTGCACGGATTGCAGCGGATCGCGATGGGGGCGATCGTCATCCTGTCGGCCGTCATGCTGATCGTCTGGATCGTCCGGGCCCGGCCGTTGCGCGCCCCCTGGACCATCAGGATGCTGCTCGCCGCGGCGGTCGCCACACCGATCGGCCTGCTGGTGCTGGGCGCCGTGTTCGACAATACGCCGATCGAGATCCGCTACCTGTCGTTTGGCCTGCCGTTCATCGCGCTGCTCGTCGCCTGGGCCTTGTCGCCGAACCCCAGCCGGTGGCGCGCGCGGCGGTGGCCATGGCGGCGATCGGGCGCCCCACCTTGGTCATGCTTGCCTCCCGCACCGTCGCCGATCGTGCCGTTGCATCACGAACGGCGGGCGCGTTTCCGGTTTCCGCCGCGGGCCGCGATGATTCTTCTGGTCCAGGCCGCCGGCGTCGCCGGTCTGCTGCTGTCCCCGCGCACCATGCAGCCGATGCGCGCCGCGGCGGCCGCGGCCGCCCGTCTGGTGGGGGACGGGATCGTCCTGCTGCCCTGGGGCAACGACGGCGTCGGCATCGTCGGCGCGTTCGGCATGGAGGCGCCAAAGTCATTGCCGATCCTGCTGATCCGCCCCACCGACCCGATCCCCGCCCGCATCGCGCCATACCATCGCGTGGTTCTGGCCGTGCTTGCCCGCGACCCGGCAAGCACCGCCACCATCGCGCTGCTGCGAACCACGCTGGCCCCGCCGAACTGGCGCCGCGTCGCGATCGCGCCCAACGTCGAGCTCTACGAGCGGACCGACAACGGGGAGTAGGCAATGTTCTTCCAGGATTTCACCCTGGCCCATGTACCCGTGCCCGGCGGCACGATCAGGCTGCGTCATGGCGGCTCCGGCCCGCCGTTGCTGATGCTGCACGGCAACCCGCAGACGCACGCGATGTGGCACCGCGTCGCCCCGACGCTGGCGAAACGTTTTACCGTCATCTGCCCGGACCTGCGCGGCTACGGGTTTTCCCTGAAGCCGCCGGCAACGACGGATCATGCGCCCTACGCCAAGATCGAGATGGCCAAGGACATGATGGCGGTGATGGACCATTTCGGCTTTCAGCGGTTCCTGCTGGCCGGCCATGATCGGGGTGCGCGGCTGTCGCACCGCATCGCGCTGGACAATCCGGACCGTGTGCTCAGGCTCGCGATCCTGGACGTGATCCCGACAATCGAGCATTTCGAACGCGCCAACGCAGACTTCGCGATGGGCTATTATCACTGGTTCTGGCTGGCTCAGCCGCATCCCTTCCCGGAATGGCTGATCGATCGCGCGCCGGAGGATTGGTGGCGTCAGCACACCAGCCGCGACCCGTCCAGGCCCGACTTGTTCCACCCCGACGCGCTGGCCGATTATTACGCAGCCGTTCGCCAGCCGGCGATGGTGCGCGGCATGTGCGAGGATTACCGCGCGGCCGCCACCATCGACCTGCGGCATGATCGGGCGACCCGCGCCGCCGGGATCAAGGTGCGCTGTCCGATGCTGGTGCTGTGGGGGGCCGATGGGAAAATCGCCCGTTGGTATGACGCGCTGGCGATCTGGCGCGACTACTGTGCGGACCAGGTGACCGGCGGTCCTATCCGGTCAGGACACTACATCGCCGAGCAATCGCCGGCTGAACTGCTAGGCTGGTTCGATCGGTTCTTTGATCCCGCCTACGGTTAGCCCGATCCCAGAGAACCGTGCGACGCGCAGCGGCCACGAACCGGCGCGTAAATCGGCCACTTCAAGCGAGCAGCCACGTATCGCGCCTGTCTGATGCGCGATACGTGGCCAAGGGTCGGCGGCCGCTAGAACAGAATATGACGTCACCTCCGGCCCGGACAGCAAACTCGCCCAAATCCGCCTGGACAGCAAAAAGGCCGGGGTTGACCCGGCCTTCATGCAACTCATCCAATTGACGGAACAAGCTATAGCGGATCAACCGCTGCTTAGTCACCGCCATAGGTGCCGGTCTGCTGCATCCGCGTGGCGGCTGTGTCGCCGGCGATCGTGCTGCCGTTATGGAACACAGCGGCGTTCGCGGCGGGCGCGACGGCTGCGGTCAGGCTCAGCGCGGCGAGGGCGGCCAGCATCATGTTTCTCATCGGAACTCTCCAAATCTAGTCGGGCGGAATGTCCGGCTCCGATCGATCAAATGGGTGACGCCGCCCGGATCTTAATGGTGCATCGCAGCATGACATCTATGCGCCTGCCGGGGAAATCTCCAACCCAGAAAGAAGACCTGGCACAGCCTGTCGCGGCAGCGCCTGTCTCAGTACCGCCGATCGTGCCAGACAACGCCCTCGCGCTGCCCCGCCGATCAAACAGCAAAAAGGCCGGGGTTGCCCCGGCCTTCAAGCAATTGGACTGGCTGATTGGGTAATTGTCACCCCAGGTCTGAGGGACCCGGTGGAGGAAACCCTCAGACCACCGACGTCAGCTTAGTTACCTCCGTAGACGCCAGTCTGCTGCATCCGCGTGGCGACTGTGTCGCTGGCGGCCGTGCTGCCGTTATGGAACACAGCGGCGTTCGCGGCGGGCGCGATGGCTGCGGTCAGGCTCAGCGCGGCAAGGGCGGCCAGCATCATGTTTCTCATCGGAACTCTCCATCTCTAGTCGGGCGGAACGTCCGGCTCTGATCCTCTAAGTAGGTGACGCCGGTCGGATCTTAACGCCGCATCGCAGCATGACATTTATGCCCGGATTGGCGAAATCGCCGGCCGATGCCTGCATCTTATCCTGGCCGGCGCTCGGCCAACACGGACCGCGGTTCGCCGAGGCCAAGGGTCGCGCTGGTCCCACCGCGCCGCGTGACCAACCCCGCCATACAATGGTAAGAACCGCTTGCAGCGGGGGTAAGAACCGCCTGCAGCGGGAAAGGACCACCGATGGCGGCGCATTTCGACCTTCTGATCCGAAACGGCACCTGCGTCCTGCCATGGGGTTCAGAGGATATCGACATCGGCGTTCGTGACGGCAGGATCGCTGCCCTTGGCGCCGGCCCGGATGCCACCGCCGACAGACTGCTGGACGCCGCCGGCCTGCACGTCCTGCCCGGCCTGATCGACCCGCACGTGCATCTGCGCGACCCCGGGGACAAGGCCGTCGAAACCATCCCGACAGGCACCCGGGGTGCGGTCCTCGGCGGCCTGGCTGCGGTGTTCGACATGCCGAACACCAGCCCGTCGATCACCGACGCGGACCGCCTGCGGTGGAAACAGGACTATGTTGAAACCACCGCCTGGTGCGACATGGGTCTCTACGTCGGCGGCACCAAGACCAACACCCCAGACCTCGCCGAACTGGAGCTCGGTCGCGGCGTGTGCGGCGTCAAGATCTTCGCCGGCAGCTCCACTGGCGACCTGATGATCGAGGACGACGAGCACTTGGAACAGGCCATGCGTTCGGGCCGTCGGCGCATCGCCTTCCACAGCGAGGATGAATATCGCCTGCAGCAACGCAAGCCGATGTTCAAGTCCGGCGATCCCTATGCCAACCATATGGTCTGGCGCGATGAGGAATGTGCCTTCCTCGGCACCCGCCGGCTGATGGCGCTGGCGCGCAAGACCCGCCGTTCGGCCCACATCCTGCACGTCTCCACCGAACAGGAGCTGGAATACCTGCGTGACTACCGCGACATCGCGACCTGCGAGGTGCTGGTCAACCACCTGACCCAGGTCGCCCCGGATTGCTACGAACGGCTGGAAGGCTTCGGCGTGATGAACCCGCCGATCCGCGGCCAGCAGCACAGGGACGCCGCCTGGAAGGCGATCAACGACGGCACCGTCGATACCATCGGGTCCGACCACGCGCCGCACCCGCGCGACAAGAAGCTGCTGCCGTGGCCGGACTGCCCGGCCGGCCTCACCGGGGTGCAGACGCTGGTGCCGATCATGCTGGACCATGTGAACGCCGGCCGGCTGTCGCTCGCCCGGATGGTCGATCTGATGTGCGCCGGTCCGGCCAGGGTGTACGGCGTAGTCGGCAAGGGCCGGCTCGCGGCGGGCTACGACGGCGACTTCACCCTGGTCGACATGAAGCGCCAGCGGCGGATCGAGGAATCCTGGATCGCCGCACCGTGCGGCTGGACCCCGTTCGCCGGCATGCAGGTCACCGGCTGGCCGGTGGCGACCATCGTCCGCGGCCGGATCGTCATGCGCGACGACGAGGTCCTGGGTGAGCCATCCGGCAAGCTGGTGAAATTCATCGGGTGAACCCCGACCTGCTGATCGTAGGCGCCGGCCCCGCTGGCCTGGCAGCGGCGGTCGAGGCCTCCGCAAGCGGTCTGTCAGTCACCCTGCTGGACGAACATGCCGCGCCCGGTGGCCGCATCTGGCAGGCGCTGGAGACCCGTGGCGCCAGCGACGCCGACGAAGCGACCGCCATGTCGTTGATCCGGACGTTCCGCGCCAGCACGGTCGAGGCCCATTGGAACGCCGCCGTGTGGGCCATCGAGCCGGACGGTCAGGTGTTCTGGTCCGATGCCGGCGGCGCCCACGCGGTCGTCGCCAGCAACGTGCTGCTGGCAACCGGTGCGATTGAACGGCCGCTGCCGGTTCCCGGCTGGACGCTGCCGGGGGTGATGAGCGTGGGCGCTGCGCAGATCGCATGGAAGACCGGCGGGCTGCTGCCGGACGACCGCACCTGGCTGGCCGGGCAGGGGCCGTTGTTGCTGCTCTATGCCAAGCAGGTGCTCGATGCCGGCGGCAGCATCGCCGGGGTGATCGATCTGTCGGACGGGTTCGCGCCGTTGCGGGCGCTGCGGCACCTCTCGCTCGCCGCCTTGCCCGACATCCGTCGCGGTCTGGCATGGCGCCGACGGTTGTCCCAGGCCGGCGTGCGCTGGATCGCCGCCGCCGGCCTGCGCGCCGAAGGCACCGACGCGTTGCAAGCGATTTCGTTTCGTACGCCGCAAGGCTGGCGAACCGAGGATGCCGACCTGCTGCTGCTGCACGATGGGGTCATCCCATCCGTGCAGATCTCCCGCGCGCTCGGTTGTGTCCATACATGGAGCACTGCGCAGCGCTGCTGGCGCCCGCTGGTGGACCGCTGGGGACGAACCTCGGTGCCGCATGTCCTGATCGCCGGTGACGGCGCCGGCATAGGCGGCGCGGCGGCGGCGGTGCTGTCCGGGCGCATCGCCGCGCGCGGGCTGGCCGGGCGCGATGCGACAGGGCTTCTGGCGGCACGCCGGCAAAGCCTCGCGGCACGGCGGCTGCTGGACAGCCTGTTCGCGCCGCGCCCGCCGCGGCTGGATGACGCCACCCCGGTGTGCCGCTGCGAGGAGGTCACCGCCGGCGCGGTGCGCGCCGCGGCCGCGTCCGGATGTCAGGGCATGAACCAGTTGAAGGCCTACACCCGCTGCGGCATGGGGCCGTGCCAGGGCCGCATGTGCGGGCCGGTGGCGATCGAGGTGCTCGCCGCCGCCCGGGGAGTATCCCTGTCCGCGATCGAACCGTTGCGCACACGCTTTCCAACCAAGCCGATCCGCGTCGGCGATCTGACCAGTCTCTGACTGGGGCTCTTGTCTCTGAACGGGGCTCTTGGCACCAGGCGTTCAGCGGGAAACAATGCGGCGACCGATAAAGGAAACGCCCGCATGAGCACCACCACGACCCATAGCCCTTACCTGCCGGTTCGCGATGACTGGCTCGCGCGCCGCACTGAGACGATCCTGGACCCGGCGCTGCCGATCGTCGATCCGCATCATCATCTTTGGAACCGGCCTGACTGGGTCTACATGCTCGACGACCTGCTGGCCGACACCAACAGCGGCCACAACATCGTCGGCACCGTCTTCGTGCAATGCCGTTCCATGCATCGCGCCGCCGGACCTGAGGCATTCAGGCCGGTGGGCGAGACCGAGTTCGTCAACGGCGTCGCCGCCATGAGCGCGTCCGGCGGCTATGGACCAACCGCGGTCTGTGCCGGCATCGTCGGCCATGTCGACCTGCGCACCGGCGCCCGCTCTCGTGACGTGCTGGAGGCGCATGTTCGCGCCGGCGGCGGGCGGTTTCGCGGCATCCGCCATATCACCGCGTACGACCCCGACCCGATGCTGATGAACCCGGCCTACGCCCCGCCACCTGAACTGATGTATGACGCGACGTTCCGCCAGGGCTTCGCCTGCCTGGCACCATTGAACCTGTCGTTCGATGCGTGGCTGTATCATCCCCAGATTGGCGATGTCATCGCCTTGGCACGGGCGTTTCCGGGAACCTCGATCTGCCTGAACCATATCGGCGGCCCGCTGGCGATCGGGTCCTATGAGGGCAGGCGGTCCGAAATCTTCGCGCAATGGTCAGACGCGATCCGCACCCTCGCCGCCTGCCCGAACGTGGTGGTGAAGCTCGGTGGCATGGCGATGCGGATCAACGGCTGGGACTTCCACACCAAGACCGAACCGCCGTCGTCGAACGAACTCGCCGCTGCCTGGAAACCTTATGTCGAAACCTGCATCGAAGCTTTCGGGCCGTCACGCTGCATGTTCGAGAGCAACTTTCCGGTGGACAAGGGCTCCTATGGCTACGCCGCCTTCTGGAACGCCTGCAAGATCCTGGCGAACGGCGCGTCCGCGGCGGAAAAGACCGATTTGTTCAGCGGCACGGCCGCACGCTTCTATCGCCTGCGGCTTTAACCCCACCCGCGCCGGCGCTGGCGATCTGACCCGGCAGCGTTGGCGATCTGACCCCCGACCGCGGCGGCTCTGGACCCATACGCCCCACTGGACCCATACGCCCCAACGGAGCAAACCTGATGCAGACCTTGAAAATCGGCGACGTCACGATCACCAGCATTATCGAGCGCGATGGTCCCTGGCGCAAACCGGCCGACATGTTCCCGGCCTATGACCCCGAGATCGGGGCGCGGCACTTGAAGACGCTCGATCCGGTGGTGTTTGATCCGGCCTCCGGCATGATGAACATCACCTACCAGAGCTTCGTGGTGCGCACGCCGCACCATACCATCCTGGTCGATACCTGCACCGGAGAGGACAAGGGCTATCCGGCCCCGATGGACTTTCCCAAGCAGCGCTACCTCGCGGAATTCAACGCGGCCGGACTTTCATTCGACAAGATCGACTATGTGTTCTGCACCCATCTTCACATCGATCATTGTGGTTGGAACACGATCCGGCGGGACGGACGCTGGGTGCCGACATTCCCGAACGCCAAGTACGTGTTCCACAAGCGGGAATACGCCGCCTGGCAGCAGGCCACCCAGGAAGGCCTGCAACCGCCCGGCAACGTCTGGCGTTTCAACTGCGAGCCGATCGTCGAGGCCGGGCAGGCTCTGCTGGTCGATGATGACTATACGCTTGACGATACGGTCTGGCTGACGCCAACGCCGGGCCATTCGCCTTGCCATTGCTGCGTGAACATCAGGTCCGGCGGACAGCGGGCGGTGGTCACCGGCGATCTGATGCACCACGCACTGCAATGCCGGGAACCGGCCTGGTCGACGATCTTTGACTGGGATGCGAAGCAAGCCGAGGTCTCGCGGCGAGGCTTCCTGGGCGATATCGCCGGCACCGGCGCGCTGGTGCTGCCGATCCACTTCCCCAGCCCCACCGTCGGTCGGGTGGAGGCGGATGGTGACGGGTTCGACTATCAATTCGTGAGGTAGCAACTGCGTGAGTGCCCACGCGGGAGATCGGCCGCCCGGGTCCCAGGCCTGGGTCACCTGCCCTGGCTCACCACCCCCTGGATCGCCCCGCCCTGGGTCATCCCCGCCCTGGATCGCCCAGCGGATCATCGCCCAGCGGGTCATCGCCCAGCGGGTCATCGTTAAGATCCTGAGGCCCGCTGCCGGTCCACCGTGGGTCGCGGGTGAGCCATCCCGAATGGCCGGACGGCCCGCGCGACCGGCCAATCACGAAGACCTATCGAAGCCGGCTGGGCAGGAGCTCGCCCTTGCCCTCCAGCACCGGGTAGGCCGCCGCGGCAACCAGATGCGCGTTCACCCGCTTCAAATCCCGCAGCGCATCCAGGTGCAGCGCGCTGGTTTCCACCGTGGCCGCATTGCCCTCACGCAGACGCTCGAAATGCGCGGCGGTGGCCTCGGCGTCCAGGGTTCGAAAAATCTCCTTCTGCTCGACCAGCAGACGCGCGGCGCGATCATCGCCGGTGACCAGCAGGGCAGCCGCTGAACGCAGGTTGGTCGTCAGGCGGTCGATGATGTGCAGGATCGGTTCCGCTTCGATCGAGGAAAACATCACGCCACGCTTCACCTGCTTCGCAACGATCCCCAGCAGCCCCTTGTCCACCACATCGCCGGCGTGCTCCAGGTTGGTCGCGAAGCACAGGATGTCGACGACCCGGCGGTGATCGGCCTTGGTCATCGCCTCCGCCGGCAGTGACGTCATGTAGGACTTGATCGCGGTGTTCAGCGTGTCCAGCACGTCGTCCTGACGCCGCAATGTTCCAAGCTGGCGGCGATCCGGCCGTCGCAGCGCATCCCGCAGCCCTTGCAGCATGCTCTCCAGCACGTCCGCCATGCGCAGCGCCTCACGCGTGGCGGCGCCCAGCGCCACCATCGGCACCTCGATCGCCGCTGCGTCCAGATACAGCGGGCGGCTGGGATCCGAGGTGTCGATCCTGGCCGGCAACAGACGGCGCATCAGCGCGGCGTAGGGTGTCAGCAGCGGGAAGAACACCAGCGCCAGGATCACATTGAACCCGGTGTGGAAATCCGCCACCACCCGGGCGTTGTCCGGATCAACCGTCACCAGCCACGGACCCAGCATCGGCAACAGTGCCAGGCCGGCCAGGACGCCGACACCGCGATTGATCAGGTTGCCGATCGGCAGCCGTTTCGCAGCCGGGTCGTCACCCGCCCCGCCCTCCAGCACCGGGTTGATCGCGGTCCCCAGGTTGGCGCCCAGGACCAGCGCGAACGCCGCATCCGGCGGCACCACGCCGTTCGCCGCGAACGACATCGTCAACAGCACCACGGCAACGCTGGAATGTGCCGCCCAGGTCAGGCCCGCCGCCAGAATGACATCCAGCACCGGCTGCGTCGACACCGCCCCCAGCAGCATGCGCAGGCTGGGGACGTCCTCATATGGATCCAGCAGACCGACGAACTGGTTGAGCGCCATCAGCACCAGCCCCAGGCCGATCAGCACCCGGCCAAAGTCACGCGGGCCGGCGCTGGTGCGGCGGAACATCAGCACGCCGATCAGGATCAGCGCCGGCGCCACCTCGGCCACGTGGAACGACAGCAGCTGCACGATCAGCGTGGTGCCGACGTTGGCGCCCAGCATCACCGCCAGGGCCGGAACCAGATCGACCAGCCCGCCGGCGGCGAAACCGGTGACCATCAGTCCGGTCGCGGTGCTGCTCTGCAGCAGCGCGGTGACACCGATGCCGGCCAGGAACGCCTGCAGGCGGTTGCGCAAGGCAACCCCCAGCAGTCCGCGTAGCCTGGCGCCCAGGGCGCGCTGCACCCCGGTCTGCACCATGTGGACGCCCCACAACAGCAAGGCGACCGCACCAGCCAGGTTGACCAACGTGATGGAAAAATCCAAACCAGCGCCCTCCCGGTCATCGGCCCAGCAACAAGGGTGGCCAACAATGCTGGCAGCCGGGGCCAGGGATCAAGAGCGCCGCGCGTCCATCAGACCCGCGCCCGCCAGACCCGCGCCCGCCAGACCCGCGCCCGCCAGACTCGCGCCCGCCGCGACAAGCTTCCCACCCCGCCGCGACAGGGGGGCCACGACAAGGGGGCCGCGCCAAAAGGGGCCACAACAGGGGGGCGCTCGACAGGGCGACGCATGCATAGTCATCTGTAGCGTCATCATTCAGTTCCCCGACAACGCAAGCTCACCGAGCAAGGCCGCGCATGTCTCCGCCCGTCGATCCGGTCGCCTCCGATCCGACCCTGCCCGGGAAAACCGATGTCGTGATCATCGGCGGCGGCATCATCGGTGCCGCCACCGCGCTGTTCCTGGCGGAAAAAGGCATCGCCGTCGCGCTGTGCGAAAAAGGTCAGATCGGCGGCGAACAATCCTCCCGCAACTGGGGCTGGTGCCGCACCATGGGACGTGACGAAAACGAGATCCCGCTGGCGATGGAAAGCCTGCGTCTGTGGCGCGACATGAACCGCCGAACCGACCGCGAAACCGGCTTCCGCCAGTCCGGCATCATGTATCTCTGCCAATCCGAAGCCGAGGCCGCCGCCCAGCAGTCCTGGCTCGGCCAGGTTCGGCAATATCAGGTCGATGCCCGCCTGCTGCGTGGGCCGCCGCTGGACAAGGCGATGCCCGGCGCCGCCAACAGCTTCATCGCCGGTCTCCACACGCCGACCGACGGCCGCGCCGAACCTGCCCTCGCCACCCCCGCGATCGCCGAAGCGGCGCGCGACCGCGGCGCCCAGATCTTCACCAACACCGCCGTCCGCGGCATTGACCAGACCGCCGGACGCATCGCCGGCGTCGTCACCGAACGCGGCCGCATCGCCTGCCAGTCCGTCGTGCTGGCCGGGGGCGCCTGGTCGCGTCTGTTCGCCGGCAACGCCGGCCTCGATCTGCCGCAGCTCAAGGTGCTGGGTTCGGTGTTGCGAACCAACCGGCTGAACGGACCCGATATCAGCGCCGCCGGATCGGTCTTCGCCTTCCGCAAGCGGCTGGACGGCGGCTACTCCATCGCCCGCCGCAACGCCAACACCGCCGATCTGACGCCGGATCACTTCCGCCTGCTGCACGACTTCCTGCCCCGGCTTATCAATAATCGCAACGAGATCCGCCTGCGGATCGGCACCCGATCCTGGGAGGAACTGCGCACCGCCCGTCGCTGGTCACTGGATCAGCCCACTGCTTTCGAGGCCGTCCGCACGCTCGACCCCAAGCCCAAACAGGGCATCCTGCGGGAAGCCCGCGCGGTGCTCGCCAGGGCCTTCCCGGTGTTCGCTTCCATGCAGGTCACGGACAGCTGGGCCGGCCTGATGGATGTCACCCCCGACGCCGTTCCGGTGATCGACCAGGTCGCCCACATGCCCGGCTTCTTCATCGCCACCGGGTTCTCCGGCCACGGCTTCGGCATCGGCCCGGGTGCCGGTCACCTGATGGCCGATCTCATCTCCGGCGATCAACCGCTGGTCGATCCGAGACCCTTCCGCCTTGCCCGCTTCCCCCGCACCAAAGTCGCCTGAGATGCAGCCTATTCCGATCATCGACGTCGCCCCGCTGCGCGCCGGGGACCCCGCCCGGCGCGCCGCCTGCGCCGCTGCGTTGGGGAACGCCTGCCGTGACACCGGCTTCTTCTACGCCACCGGGCACGGCATTCCGCCGGTCGTCGCCACTGGTATCTTCGACGCCGCGCGCGCCTTCTTCGCGTTGCCGGCCGAACGCAAAGCCCTGCTGTCGTACGCACTGTCGGCGCACAACCGCGGCTATATCGGCCTCGGCCAGGAGCGGCTGGACGCGGCCACCCCGCCTGACCCCAAGCAGGCCTTCAACATCGGTCTGGAACTGCCACCGGACGATCCCGAGCTGCTGGCGGCCAAGCCGTTCCGCGGCGTCAACCTGTGGCCGGATCTGCCCGGTTGGCGGCAACAGGCGCTGGCCTACTACGACGCGTGCACCCGCCTCACCGTCGAGATCCACCGCGGCTTCGCCCTGGATCTCGCACTGGACGAGGATTTCTTCACCCCGCTTCTCGATCGTCCGATGGCGACCCTGCGGCTGCTGCATTATCCGCCCGGCGACGGCCCCGCGGACAACAACACCCTCGGCGCCGGAACCCATACCGATTACGGCAACCTGACGATCCTGGCGACCGACGGCGTCGCCGGGCTGCAGATCCGCCCGCGTGACGGCGGTTGGATCGACGCCCCGCATATCCCGGGCGCGTTCGTCTGCAACATCGGCGACTGCCTGATGCGCTGGACCAACGACGTCTACGTCTCCACCCCGCACCGCGTCCGTCAGCCGCCAACCGAACGCTATTCCGTCGCCTTTTTCGCCGATCCCAATCCCGATGCCGTGGTGGAGGCCCTGCCTGGCTGCCTGCCGCCGGGCGCGACGCCGTCGTACGCGCCGATTTCCGCCGCCGCCTATCTACGTTCGCGGCTCGATCCCACCTATCGGCACTGGCAGGCCGAGGGTCCGATCTAGTCGCGATTTGGACAACAGGTTCGCCGCCGTCGCGTTACCGTCAACAGCCTCCGGCATCCAAGCCAGGCCGACGCCCTCTGGACACAAACCCGCTGTGATCGCCAAGCTCATGGGACATGGAGGAGGGAGCTGACCCAATGACGATCATCGATTCGCAGGTCCATGCCTATGAGGCGAACACGGATAGGCGGCCTTGGCACAGCGTGCCGAACTGGCCCGATCATGTCACGGGTGACGAGATGGTGGTGGCGATGGACAAGGTCGGCGTCGACGGCGCGATCTTCATCTCCGCCTTTGGCTTGTACCGCTACGACGCCAGCTATGCGGTGCAGGTGCAACGGGCCCACCCCGACCGGTTCGCCATCATCAAGCCGGTCGACCCGGACGATCCGGCGGTGGCGGATGTCATCGCTGACTGGAAGCAGACACCGGGTGCGGTCGGCATCCGCATCATGCTGCCGAAAGAAACCGGGCGCGAGCCGGACGACGCCGGCCTGGACCGCATCCTCCGGGCGGCCGCTCGTCACGATTTCCCGGTCAACATGCTGTGCTGGGACAACCTGGACGTCGGCACCGCGCTGATCGACCGTCATCCCGACACGCGATTCATCATCGACCATCTTGGCATCCTGCAGCCGCGCGTTCCGCCCGCATCGCCACAGCCCTGGGCCGCCCTGCCGAAGGTGCTGGAACTCGCCAGGCGCCCGAACGTGGTGATCAAGGTCAGCGGCGCCTGCACGCTGTCCCAGCAGCCGTATCCGTTTCCGGACATCTGGGACCCGCTCGCCCGCGTGTTCGACGCCTGGGGGTTCGATCGCTGCCTGTGGGGCACCGACTGGACGCGCGCATTCGCTGTTGTCAACTACGAGCAGGCCGTCGAGCCGTTCCTGCGCACGGACCGCCTGAACGACACGGAGCGGGCCATGCTCATGGGCGGCGCCTGCGCCAAGGCTTATGGCTGGTCGCCGCGGAAAGCCTAGCACTCCCTTGATGAGACTGATCGCGTCACCTTCGGCTTAGGGCAGCATCGGCAATAAGTGCGCCAGCACGCCGATAAGCTGCCTGTCAAAAAAAGCGTTCAGGGCCTGTTCGACACTGCAATTCGTAGCGATTAATGTCGAACAGGCCCATAGAAGCTGGCTCTGGCAAACCCACCCCGCGTCTCCTGCCAAGCCCAGTCACCGCCGCGCATACGGGCCATTCCGCTTAGGCGCGGCAAGCCGCTGCCCGGATGCGCTATCAAGGCGCTTCGGCAGGAGCACGTCCGCGACCAAAATGAACGCCCCGACCTCCACATCGCAGCGCGCGATGTTCGTCTTCATCTGCTTCGTCTGGGGTACCACCTGGCTGGCGATGAAAATCGGCATCCAGACCGTGTCGCCTGGCGTGTTCGCCGGCCTGCGCTGGACCCTCGCCGGCGCCATCATCCTGGCCTTCAGAGCCTTCCGCGGCCAGCGGGTGATGCCGCCGCCCCGCCTGATCCCGCGACTGCTGCTCGTCTCGGTGGTACTGATCACGCTCAATCAGGTCATCCAGCTCTACGGCCTGAAATACATCACCGCCGGCCTCGCCGCCGTCATCAGTTCGGCCCTGACGCCGATCGCCCTGCTGGTCTTCTCCGTCGGCGCCGGGCAGGAACGTTTCAATTCCCGTCAGCTGGGCGCGATCGGCGTCGGCATCATCGGCGTGCTGATGCTGTTCGGCCCCGCCGCCATCGCCGGCACCTTGGACGTGTGGCAGCTGATCGGCGCCGCCGGCGTCAGCATCGGCGTCCTCTGCTACACCGCCGGCTCCGTCATGACCCGCCCGATCATGCGCACGCTGGACCCTGTGCAGCTCGCCGGCCTGACCGACCTGATCGGCGGCGTGGTCATGCTGCTGTCGGCGCTGGCGATCGAGCCCGGCGCCTGGAAGTCGATGCACCTGCACTGGGGCTGGCCGGCGTTCCTCAGTTGGCTGTACCTGCTGGTTCCGGGCGCCTTGATGTCCACCACGATGTATTTTCTGCTGGTCCGCGACTGGGGCGCCAGCCGGCCCGGCACCTATGCCTTCATCTCCCCGGTCATCGCGGTGGTCATCGGCTGCTCCTTCTTCGATGAGGACCTCGACTGGGGCGAGGCCGTGGGCATGGTGCTGATGCTGGCGGCGGCTGGCCTCGCGCTGCGATCGGCCCGTGTGCGTCTGCCGCCGCGAACCGACTCAGGCCAGGCCGCGACATTGACACCTGCTCGCCCCGCCTGACGCTATCCCGTCCCGCGGCGGCCCGCGACGGCTCATACCGGGCGAGGCATGCGTTGACCGGGCTGCGCGCCGGGTTGGCGGGCGAGCGAGGGAACCGAGCGGGCGAGGGAGGGGGCGGCGCGCGAAACATGACCCTGATACCGGTCGGCGCAAGCGCCGCGCTTGCGCCGGTTCGTATCAGACCCACCCGCCAGGCCAATCTTTGCCAGCGCCCGCGGAATGGCCGCTGCGAGGCGCGCGCGCCGTGCTAGACAGCCGGCCGTTCATCCAGGTCCCGATGCACCGTCGCCTCAACGGCGCGGTCAGCAAGAAAGCGCCAAACCCAGATGGCCGGCACGCCGACCTACGCGATCCCACCGAGCTTCCTCGGCATCGCCCGCGATGATCCCGACGCGGCTTATGTGGTCGCCGGCGTGCCGATGGATCTCGGCACCACCAACCGCGCCGGCACCCGCGAGGGTCCGGCGGCGATCCGCCGCGCCAGCCGGATGCTGACCGATGGCGATCACCCGCAGCACTGGGTCGAGCCGGCGGCCATGGCGGTGGCCGACATCGGGGATTTCACCCTCGCCCTGGGTGACATCCAGCGCAGCCTCGCCGCGATCGAGTCCCAGGCTCGGACGATCCGCCATCTGATCGCCCTGGGCGGCGAGCACGCGATCACCCTGCCGCTGCTGCGCGCGCTGACCCAACGTCTGGGACGGCCGGTCGCGCTGGTTCATTTCGACGCCCATGTCGATACATGGCCGGACAATTTCGGCCAGGTCTACGGACACGGCTCACCCTTCTACCACGCGATCAACGAGGGCCTGGTCGATCCGCACCGGATGATCCAGATCGGCATCCGCTCGCCGGTGCGAAAGGCGGTGATGGACTGGACCGTGTCGCGCGGCGTGAAGGTGCTGACCGCGCAGGATGTGCACGCCGCCAACCCGGCGTCGGTCGCGGCGCGAATTCGCGACACCGTCGGCGATGCCCCGGCCTACTTGAGCTTCGACATCGATGCGCTCGACCCGGCCTTCGCGCCGGGCACCGGCACGCCGGAGATCGGCGGACTGGCGTCCTGGCAGGCGCAGGCGATCATCCGCCGCCTGCCAGAAATCCATTTCGTTGGCATGGATATCGTGGAGGTTTCTCCGGCCTTTGACGTCTCCGAGATCACCGCTCTGGCCGGGGCCACAATGGTTTGGGAATACCTCGCGATCTTGGCAACGGCGGCCATGCGCTAAGCGTATGGCATCACCCCAAAAACGCATAACAAGTGCCGCCTATGCGGCCTATATAGCGCTTCTCGCTTCCGGATGTCGGAAGCGGTGACGCTGTCGCACGTGCCGCGAGCCCAGACATTGGGCACAGCAACGACGTAAACGCGTCCTTTTCGATCGTCCCGGCCAACCGTGGGCCGGGGTCGTTTAGGAACACGCCTATGTCCGAACGCACCGCCGCGATGCGAAGTACCACCAGCATCGTATAGCCCAGGTCCGCCGCCGCTCGCGCGGTCCCGGCCTACAGTCCCCGATTCGTCGCGCGCGCCTGCCTGCGCGTCGCCTGTCCGATGGGAGTGCGTTCATGCGCACCCGCCTGTCCGCGAGGATGACCACGATGTCTGTCTCTGTTGCCGCCCGCCCCCTCGCCGCCCGTCCTGCTGTCGTCCGCACCCGGGCCGCCGTCTCGGCGCTTCGCCGCGAGATCGTCGCCCTGCCCGTCAGCCGTCCGACGGTCACCGAGGTCGTCGCCGCCGATCGCCCGGAACAGCCCGTCCATTGTCTGCGCCCGGCCATCGTCACCCGGACCGCGCGCGACTTCGTGCACGCCTTTCCCGGCGACGTGCTGTACGCCGTCAAGTGCAATCCCGACCCGACCGTGCTGCGCGCGCTGTGGGACGGCGGTGTGCGGCATTTCGACTGCGCCTCACTGCCCGAGGTGCGTCTGGTCCGCACCATGTTCGCCGACGCCGCGATCCATTTCATGCACCCGATCAAGGCCCGCGGCGCGATCCGCGAGGCATGGGAACGCCATGCCGTGCGCGATTTCGTGCTCGACAACGCCGATGAGCTCGCCAAGATCCGCACCGAGCTCGCCGCCACCGGCGTGTCCGCGCCGCTCGGCCTGATCGTGCGCATCGCCCTGCCGAAGGGGTCGGCGAAGCTGGACCTGTCTGGCAAGTTCGGCGCCGATGCCCAGGACGCGGTACGGCTGCTGCGCGCCGCGCGGGCCGGCGCGACGACCCTCGGTGTCAGCTTCCATGTCGGCTCGCAGTGCCTCGACCCGCTGGCCTGGCGCGATGCGTTGGCGCTCGCCGCGCAGGTGATCAAGGCAGCCGGCGTCAAGATCGACGTCATCGACGTCGGCGGCGGCTTTCCCGTTGCCTATCCCGACCAGGATCCGCCGCCGATCGGCGCCTTCCTGTCCGAAATCGAGGCTGGGTTCGAGCGGCTGGCGCTGCCGCACGCCCGTCTGTGGGCAGAGCCGGGACGCGCGCTGGTTGCCGCGGGAACTTCGCTGGTGGTGCAGGTGCAGGCGCGTCGGGATGACGCCCACGGCAACCATCTCTATATCAATGACGGCGTGTATGGCAGTCTCGCCGACGCCGGGGCGCCCGGTTTCCGCTACCCGGTGCGGCTGATCCGTCCGGATCGCGATGCGGTCGCCGAAACGATTGATTTCACCCTGTTCGGGCCGACCTGTGACAGTGCCGACGTGATGCACGGCCCGTTCCCGCTGCCGGCCGACATCGCCGAAGGAGACTGGATCGAGATCGGCCAGCTCGGGGCCTACGGCGGGTGCCTGCGCACCGCGTTCAACGGCTTCGACCGCGCCCGGATCATCGAAGTCGCCGAGGATGCACCGCATGCCGACGAAGTTCGTATCGCCGCCTGATCGTTCCGCGCAGAAGGAGACCGATCAATGAAACACGCCGCTTTCGACGGCCGCCTGGTCATGCTGGGTTTCGGCAGCATCGGCCAGGGCGTGCTGCCACTGATCCTGCGTCATATCGATCTGCCGCGTGATCGCATCACCATCGTGTCGGGCGATGCGCGCGGGCAGGATGTCGCCGCCCGGCACGGCGTGGCTTTCACCATTCTGCCGCTGACGCGGGACAATTTCCGGCAGGTGCTGACGCCGCTTGTCCAGGCCGGCGATTTTCTGCTGAACCTCAGCGTCGAGGTGTCGTCCGTCGCGCTGATCACCTTCTGCCAGCAGCAAGACGCGTTGTACCTCGACACCTGCATAGAGCCATGGGCCGGCGGCTACACCGACCCGTCTCTGTCGCCCTCGCAACGGTCGAACTACGCGCTGCGCGAAAGCGCCCTGGCACTTGCCGGCACCGCGGGTCCGACCGCGGTGCTGACGCATGGCGCCAATCCCGGCCTGGTCTCGCATTTCGTCAAGCAGGCACTGCTTGATCTCGCCAGCGATACAGACGTGGATACGGACGTGCCGGCGACCCGGCAGGGCTGGGCGGCATTGGCGGAAACGCTCGGCGTCAAGGTGATCCACATCGCCGAACGCGATACCCAGACGGCGTCGTGCGCCAAGCAGCCGGGCGAGTTCGTCAACACCTGGTCGATCGACGGCTTCGCCGGCGAAGGCTGCCAACCGGCCGAACTGGGCTGGGGCACGCACGAGAAGACGCTGCCGGCCGACGGACGTCACCACGATTTCGGCAGCGACGCGGCGATCTATCTGATGCGCCCGGGGGCTGCGACCCGGGTGCGGACCTGGACGCCGATGGCCGGACCGCTGCACGGGTTCCTGATTACCCACAACGAGTCGATCTCGATCGCCGATTATTATTCCGTCGTCCGCGACGGCAGGCTTCGCTACCGGCCAACCGTTCATTACGCCTACCACCCGTGCGACGACGCGGTGTTGTCGGTCCACGAGATGGCCGGGCGGAACTGGCAGCAGCAACCCAGTCAGCGGCTGATGATGGACGAGATCCGCACCGGCGCGGACGAACTCGGTGTGCTGCTGATGGGTCACCGGCGTGGCGCCTACTGGTATGGGTCGCGGCTGTCGATCGAGCAGGCCCGCGCCCTGGCGCCGCACAACAATGCAACCAGCCTGCAGGTGGCCGCGGCGGTGCTGGGCGGCCTGGTCTGGGCCATCGAGAATCCGCGCGCGGGCATCCTGGAAGCGGATCATCTCGACCACAGGCGCGTGCTGCAGGTCGCCGAACCCTACCTCGGGGACATCGTCGGGGCCTACAGCGACTGGACCCCGCTGCTGGACCGGGGACGCTTGTTCCCCGAAACGATCGATCCGTCCTGCCCCTGGCAGTTCGGCAATTTCCGGGTCATCTGAGGGCAGCATCGGCAATACGGGTCACCTGAGGGCAGCATCGGCAATAAGTGCGTCGGCACGCCGATAAAGCTGCCCGCTCAAACAAACGCTCAGGACTTGTTCCACACGACACGCCGTAGCGATTATTGTCGAACAAGCCCTGACCCGGCGCGCTACTCGCCGGCTGGCTCCCTCAGCTCGGGCACCGTGAACCAGACCCACACCAGGTTGGCCGCCAGCAGCACCGTGGTCACCACGAACACCCACCGGATCCCCAGCAGCGCGGCAACGCCGCCGCCCGTCAGTGGCCCCAGTGAGTTGCCCAGAAACGTCGCCGACGCCGTCATCCCATAGATCGTGCCGCGATTTTCGCGCGCCACGCTGCGGCCGATCAGCGCGTTCGCGGTCGGCAGAATGCCGCCGATGAACAGCCCGACGGCGAACCGCTCCGCGACAAAGGCCCAGTAACTGCCAACGAAAATCTGCGGCACGGTGGTCAGGGTCGCACCCAGCAGGCAGATCAGCAGAACCCGGCGATAGCCGATGACGTCGCTGCGCTTGCCCAGGAACGGCGAGGACACCAGGTCGGCGAGCCCGGTGACCGAAAACGCGATGCCCGCCAGCGTGGCGATCTGCGGCGGCGATCCGATCAGGTCCTGCACGAACAGCGTCACCACCGGCTGCACCGTGCGAACGCTGAACTGCGCCATCAGCAGCACCACGAACAGCGACAGCAGGCCAGCCGAACCGGTCAGCAGCCGCAGGTCGGGAAAGATGGATTTCGACTTGCCGACGGCCCGCGGCGGCGTGAAGTCCTCGTGCACCACCGCCCACACCAAAGCCAGCGCCGCGAGCGTAATCCCGCCGGTGCAGAAGAACGGCACCCGGTAGCTGCCGGTAGCATCGGCCAGAGCGCCGCCGATCACCGGCCCGATCACCGATCCGACCAGTTGGCCGGTGCTCAGCCATCCCAGCGCGTAGCCCAGCCGCCGCTCCGGCACCTGGCTGGCGACCAGCGCGATGGCCGCCGAGGAGAATCCGGCGAAGGCGCCCATCACCGCACGAATGCCGAAGAACCACCACACGTTGGTGGCGAGACCCATCAACGCAGTGAACAGGCCGATGGCCAGGCTGGAGCGGATCAGGGCCAGTTTGCGGCCGTGCCTGTCGGCGACGCGTCCCCAGATCGGCGAGGCGAACGCGGCGACGAACGACGTCGCGCCGCTGATGATGCCGGCCCAGAGATCGATGCTCTGTAGTTTGGTAACACCGAGCTCCGGCAGGATCAGCGGAATGATCGGGCTGAGGAAGCTGATCGACGCCGTCATCACGAACTGGATCCCGACCATCGCCCACAGCGTCCGTTGCCAGCCTTGGTCCCCGGACCGCGGACCTGCCCCGTGCGGTCCATTGGGTTTTGTGCTGGCGGGTGCTCTGCTCATTTCCCGCCATGCTAGTAGCCGATCGCAAAGAGCGCGAGACGCGCGGCGTCCAGGATTTCGCGCGTCAATCGGCGACTTCAGAGGAACGGCGCCGTCTCCGATGCCCGATACCAGCGGATCGTCGCCGGATGGCAAGCCCGCCACCCACCTGGTTTGACACCCGCTCGGGGGTTTGGGACAGTCATCGTCATCAAGTGGGAGGGAATAAGGTCATGCCTTCGCGCCAGGACTGGCGGCGGATCGGATTGCTGCTTCCTTCATCCAACACCACGCAGGAACCGGAATTCACCCGCATCCTTCCGGACGGGGTAACCCTGCACGTCGCGCGCCTGCCGTTGCGAACAATCGAACCGTCGTCGACCCGGCGGATCGTCGAGGACATCGAAACTGAAAGCCGGAAGCTGGCGGATGCCGACGTCGATGCGATCGTGCTGGCGGCCACGGCGCCCAGTTCCCGCAACGGCATTGGATACGACCAAGAACTGATCAAGCGAATCGAGAGCGCCTCCGGACGGCGGGCGACAACCGCCTCGACCGCGTTGATCCAGGCGCTGCGGACGTTGGCGGTGCAGCGTCTGGTCATCGCCGCACCCTGGAGCGAACAGACGAACATCACCACCGCCGGCTTCATCGAGGCAAGCGGCTTTACCGTGCTGGCCCACCGCGCGCTCGGTCTTGTCAGCAACCTTCAAATCGGTCTGCTGGACGAACAGACAGCCTTCGATACGGGTTCCGAAGTTGATCAGCCGGAGACGGAGCTGGTGATGCTGGCGTGCGGCAACTGGCTGACGATGGGCATCGTGGACCGGCTGGAAGCCACCATCGGCAAGCCCGTGCTGTCGACCAACCAGGTCAGTCTTTGGGCGGTGCTGCGGCTGGCCGGCTACCAGGCGCCGGTGTTCGGCTGGGGTCGGCTGCTGCGCGAGCATATGGCGACCGAAATGAACGACTCCGTTGCGGCGTCGCCGTGAACATCGTCATCCCGGACGACTATCAGGATATCGTCGATCGGCTCAGCTGCTTCGCACTGCTGGCTGGCCATGACGTGGTCCGCTACCGTGAACCCGCCGCCGATCTGGACCAGCTGATCGAGCGTCTGCGTCCCGCCACCGTTATCGTCGCGATCCGCGAACGGGTGGCTTTCTCCCGCGCGCTGATCGAACGGCTGCCGAACCTGCGTCTGATCGCGCTGGTCGGTCGCGCGGCATCGACGATCGACTATGCCGCCTGCCGCGCGCACAATGTCCTGGTGTCCGCCGGCGCCAGCAATGCGCCGATCGCGCCGGCGGAACTGACTCTGGCACTGATCATGGCCGCCCGCCGCAACATCGTGATCGAGGCGGAACGTTTTCGCCGCGGCGAATGGCCCGCCACATTGTCCCACCGCCTGGCCGGAAGCACGCTCGGGATTTTCGGACTGGGCACGATCGGATCGATCGTCGCACGCGCCGGGGCGGCCATGGGGATGAACGTCCTGGCCTGGGGCCAGGCGACATCGGCTGCCAAAGCCCATGACGCCGGTTATGATTTCGCCGCCAGCAAGGCCGATCTGTTCGAACGCGCCGACGTGCTGTCGCTGCACGTTCGCCTGCGCCCCGACACCAGCGGCATCGTCGGCCCCGAAGACCTGGCGCGGATGAAACCAACCGCCTTGCTGGTCAATACCGCCCGCGCCGACCTGATCCGGCCGGGCGCCCTGCTGGCTGGGTTGCGTGCCGGCCGGCCAGGTTACGCAGCGGTCGATGTTTACGAAGATGAACCCGTCAGGTTCGGCGACCATCCCTTCCTGTCGATGCCCAATGTGGTCTGCACGCCGCATCTCGGCTGGGCCGAGTGGGACAATTTCGAACTCTATTTCCGCGAATGCTTTGAGCAGATCCTCGCCTTCGCCGCCGGAAAACCGCTGCTACTCGCCGGCGCCCGCTGATCCCCATCGCCGCTGTCACCAGCCGCGACGCAATGTCCTCGCCCAGGCCGACAGATGTCATGGCGCCGGGGCTTTTTGAACGCAGTTGCCGATTGTTCGATTGACTTTGCCATCGACCAGGCCCTAAGCGATCACGAAACCGCGAGATACCATTCCATATCCGCATTTTTGTGATAGCGTTTCGTTCGGTGTCGAGGGGGCCGAAGACAGCACATGAACAGGCAGGCCCGGTGGCCGCCCTATCGTCCCGTTGCATCGGTAAGCATGGCGCTGCGCGTCGTCGCCGCGGTGGTGCTGGTTCTCGTATCGGCCGGGGCCTACCACGAATTGCACGACAGCCGTCAGGCGCTCATCGTCGATACCGAACGCCAGATGTCCCGGTTGGACATGGTGTTCGCCGAACAGACCGGACGCGCGATCGAGGCGGTTGATCTGCTGGTCATGGGCGCGCAAGAAACGGTTCAGGAACAGGAGCCGCTGCTTCAGGGCGTTGATGAGACCTTGCGCCGCCGCATGCGCGGCGTGCGGCAACTCGCGGCGATCATGGTCGTCGATCTCGCCGGCCAACCGATCGCCTCCACCGCGGGCGACAGGTCCGCCACGCCGCCCGTCACGGTGCAGGCGTTGCTGGCACGTTACCGAGCGGATCCGCGTGCGGGGCTGTTGATCAGCCCGCCGTTCCGTGTGGCCGCCAATCGTTGGAACGCGCTGCTCGTTCGTCCCAGCTACGCACCTGACGGCAAGCTGTCCGGCATGGCGGTCGGCTCGATCAATCTGCACTACTTCGAGGCGTTCTACCGCGCCGTCGAGCTTAACGAGAATGGCGCCATCTCCCTGCACTTGCATGATGGCACGGTGCTCGCGCGCTTTCCGCATGTGGACCGCGTGATCGGTACCAGCCTGGGCGACCTGGCGCCGTTCACCCAGGTGCTGGCCCATGGAACCGCCGGAACGTTGCTGATGAAAAGCCCACTGGACGGCAGCATCCGTATCACCGCGATCCGCGCGCTGCGGGCGCTGCCGCTCGCCGTGATGGTGTCGCTCGACGAGGACAAGATCCTTGCCGGGTGGCGGTTCAAGGCGCTGGAACTGATCGGCGGCGCGCTGCTGCTAGGCGGCGCTGTCGTGGTGCTGCTGCTGTCGCTGTCCGGCCGTTCGCGGCAGGTGGAGCAGTTGCTCGATGAAACCCATGTCGCCCATGCCATGGCAGAGCAGGCCAAGAACCGGCTGCTGCAACAGATACTGGAGCGTGAGCGGGCCGAGGGCGCGCTGCGTCAGGCGCAACGCATCGAGGCGTTCGGCCAGTTGACCGGCGGCGTCGCGCACGATTTCAACAACCTGCTGACGGTCGTCCTGGGCAATGTCGAAATCTTGCAACGTCGGGTGGCGGTCGAGGGTCCGAACCAGATGCTGTCCGAACGGCTGGGCGCGATCAGATCCGCTGCGGAACGAGGCGCCACCCTGACCAGCCACCTGCTGGCGTTCGCGCGCCGGCAACCGCTGTTGCCAAAGGCGATCGACCTGAATGTCACCGTTCGCGGGATGCGAAACCTCTTGGAAAGTGCGCTCGGTCTTCGGGCACGAATCGATTTTCAGCTGTCCGAAAATCTTTGGCCGGCGATGGCCGACCGCAACCAGATCGAGCTGGTCATACTGAACCTCGCCATCAACGGCCGGGATGCCATGCCGGACGGCGGGGTCATTACGATCAAGACGGAAAATCATCGCAGCCGCGGAACGACCACCGCCGATGGGCCGCCCGCCGGCGATTATGTCGCGATTACGGTACAGGATACCGGAACCGGCATCGCACCAAATATCCTGGCCCGCGTGTTCGAGCCGTTCTTCACCACCAAGCCGCCCGGGGTCGGTTCCGGCCTCGGGCTCTCCCAGGTGTTCGGCACCGCCCGTCAGTCGGGCGGCGGCGTGCGGATCGAAACCGAACTCGGCCAGGGTACCGCCGTCACCGTCGATCTGCCGCGAGCCGCCACGCCTGTGCGCCAGCCGCGGGCCGATCCCGCGCGGTCGGCACTGCCGGGCAGCGGTGCCGCGATCCTGCTGGTGGACGACGACGACGCGGTCCGTGCGGTGACCGCGGCGATGCTGCAGGACCTCGGTTACAAGGTCCGCGACGTCGACAGCGGCAAGGCCGCGCTGCACGCGCTCACCCAGGACATCGAGACCGACATACTGCTGACCGATCTGGTGATGCCGGGGATGAACGGCTCGCAACTCGCCACCCTCGCGAAGGCAAGACGCGCCGATCTCTCCGTCGTGTTCATTTCCGGCCACGCCGATCAGATTGGCGCCGCGCTGGCCGCCGAAGATCGGCTGATCCAAAAGCCGTTCAGCGCCGGCGAACTGCATCGCACCATCGAAGCGGTGGTGGCTGAACGCCCAGGCGTCTTGTCCAAGGCCTAAGCCGGGGCGCTTGAGCCCGGGCGTCTTAACCCCGGCCTAGACCCCGGGGCGCTTGAGCCCGGGCGATCCCTCGCGCAGACTGACTCCGGTCTGAGGGGACGTCGCACATGACCGCCAGGCTTGAAATCCGCATCGACCAGCGGGTCGCGTTCGCAGCGGGTCATCGATTCGCCGAGGCCGGCGCCTACGAGCGGCTGACCGGTCGCGTGCTGTTCGCGGTCGATCCCCTGGCACCGGCACAGGCAGCGGTGGTGGATCTCGACAAGGCGCCGCGCGATCAGCATGGCTTGGTGCGGTTCGCCGCCGATTTCATGATCCTGAGGCCGCGTGATGGCGGCAACCGGCGGGTGTTCTTCGACTACGGCAATCGGGGAAACAAGCGCGCGCTGCAATTCTTCAATGACGCACCGCACAGCAACGATCCGCTGACCCAGGCGCACGCCGGCAACGGCTTCCTGATGCGACGCGGCTACGCTGTCGTGTGGCTGGCGTGGGAGGGTGATATCCTGCCCGGTGAAGGACGCCTGGTACTGGACGTGCCGGTGGCGACCGACAACGGCACGCCGATCACCGGGCGGGTGCGGACCGAGATCATCGTCGATGCGCCCAGCGGGCCGACTATGCCGCTCAGCGGCCGGGTGGCGGCGCATTCCTATCCCGCCGCCACCGGCGCCAGGCGCGATGCGACGCTGACCAGGCGGCGGTATCCCTACGACGCGGCCGAGACGATCCCGGCTGCCGAATGGGATTTCGCGCAGGAGGTGCATGGTCTCGGCAGCGAATCCGGCGCGCCGGAGCGCGCGGTGGTTCCCGCCGACGGTTTCATCCACTACAATGCGGGGTTTGATCCAGGCTGGATCTACGAACTGATCTATACCGCCCGCGACCCCAGGCCGATGGGACTGGGCCATGTCGCTGTGCGCGACTTCGTCAGTTTCCTGAAATACGACACCAGCGATGCCAACCCGCTGGCCGGCACCAGGATGGCCTACGGATGGGGCCGCTCGCAGACCGGACGCTGCCTGCGGGACTTCGTCTATCGCGGCTACAACGCCGATGCCGCGGGCCGGCGGGTGTTCGATGGGGTGATGCCGCACGTGGCCGGCGCCGGCCGCAAATGGCTGAACCACCGCTTCGCCAGCCCGATCGTCTCGGGCGGCCAGCAATATGAAGATCATTTCAATATCGCTGACCAGTTTCCGTTCTCCTACGCCTGGTCGGTGGATCATCTGACCGGACGTGAGGACGCGATCCTGAAGCGCCCGGAAACCGATCCGCTGGTGTTCCACACCCAGACCGCCACCGAGTATTGGGTGCGGCGCGGATCTCTGGTGCATACCGATACCGCCGGGCACGACCTGCCGCAGCCTGAGACGGTGCGGGTCTACTGCTGGTCCAGCTCTCAGCATTCCGCCAATCCGCTGCTGCGGGCGCCGGTCAGGGGCGTGGGCCAGAACTTCGCCAATACCGTCGCCACATCGATGCTGTTCCGCGCATTGCTAGATGCGATGGATCGGTGGGCGACCGACGGCACCAAGCCGCCGGCCAGCCGGGTGCCGACGCGCGCCGACGGGACGCTGGTGGAATACGCCCGCTGGCGTCGGCAGTTTCCCGCCATCCCAGGCGTGATGCCATTGGCGGAGCCGAATGCGCTGCCGCTGCTGGACTTTGGACCCGATGCCGAACGGGGCTTGCTGCGGGAGCCGCCGGTCGTCGTGCATGGCCGGAACGATCCGGACGGCGGACCCGGCCTTCGCTATACCGTGCTGGTGCCGTCGGTCGACAAGGACGGCAACGATATCCCTGGAGTCCGAGCACCGATGGTGCGCTCGCCGTTGGGGACATATACTGGGTGGAATCCGCGGGCACGCGGCCACGGCCATGGTGCGCAGTGGAAGTTCGAAGGCAGCTACATCCCGTTCCCGGACACCCGAACCGAACGGCTGGCGACCGGCGATCCTCGCTTGTCGGTCGCCGAACGCTATCCTGATTGGCACGCCTACGTCGCCGCCATCACCCAGGGTGCTCGGGAACTCGTGGAGGCCGGCCTGATGCTGGAGGAGGATGTGGAGCGGTGCGCCATGGCGGCGGCACATTGGAACCCCGCCCGGCACGTCGTCGGGCGCTAGAATTTAGTTCGAACGCAGACCGGTCGCGCTTCAGGCCGGGCGGTTCCCGGCGCCGAGGGTAGAAACGAAACCGCACCGCGGCGCGGCGGCAAGCAACAGGCGCATGGGTCTACTCCAAGGGAACCGAACCGGTGTAGCGGATGATGTCCAGACCGCCGCTGAACCGGTCGTCGGCATAGATCAGGCCGTTCTCGTCGACATAAACATCGTTGATCTGGATGCTGTGCGAGGCGTTTCCCTTGGGCGGCGCATCGATGATGAAGCCGATCTCCTGCGGAGCGTGCGGATCGGCGATCGAGTAGGCACGCACGCCGCCGTTAAAGAAGCTGCCGACAACCGTCTTCGACAGCTTGCGCGCCGTCGGATCGGGCCGGTTCTGCGCGATGTTGTGCGAACCAAAGCGCCCGCCCTGCTTGCACAGCGCCGCGAAATCCGCCGGTGGCGGCATCGCCGACAGCACCACCGGCGCGCGCTCGTTGGAAATGTCCCACACCCAGTCGCGCTTCGGCCAGTCCTCGCAGTTGGTCTTCACCGCTTCCTCGGTCTGGATCGCCAGCCCGCGTGCGGTGATCGGCAGCACGGTATGGGCGAAGCCGACATCCTGCGACTGCCAGGAGCGGTGCGCGACCAGTCTGGGATGCGCCTTGTCGGTGATATCCAGGATCACCCAGCCGCCGTCGATCCAGCCGATATAGGCGCGATCCGGTCGATCAGGCGAAACGATCGGCGTATGCATCCGAACCCCCGAGTCGATCGACACCCGTGGCGGCGGTGGCGCCTCATCGCTTACCCGCATGCCCGGCAGCCACCACCGGCCAACCTCCTTCGGGTGGTGCGGATCGCTCATGTCGACGATCATCAGGAACTGGTCGTCCAGCGGATTTCGTGGGACGAAGTCTTTCGCCCCGGTCGTCAGGTAGGCGTAGCGGCCATCGGCGAACCACAGGTAATGCACGCCCCGGGAATGCGGGCCGGAGGTGTCGAAGAAGGCGATCTTCTTCGGATGCGCCGGATCGGCCACGTCCCAGACATCCATGCCGGCACCGGGTTGACCCTGCTTGTCGGATTGGTGCGCCACGGCCATCGTCGTGCCTGACAGGCCCAGGCTGTTGCAGCGCAGTTGCGGTGCCGGGTTCGGAATTTGGGTGATGACCTTGGGATCTTCCGGCTTGGTCACGTCGATGATGCTGACGCACATTGGTGCCGATTCATGCGCCAGGAACAGCACCCGCCTGCCGTCGGGATACTGCCGCAGCGCCATGCCTTCGCCACCATGACCGGCCCCATTCAGGTCGCTGTGGCCGATGATCTGCATGTTGCGCGACGATTGCACGGCCGGAATGGGATCCGCCCTCGCCGCCGCCCCGATCACCACCAGGGCCAAAGCCAGGGCCGGTCCCAAGACCACTGCCTTCCGCATACCGTTCCCCTTCTTGTCTCTTGTCGGGTTGCATATCCGCTGGCCGGCCTGCCGGATCCCGGAACAAGCCCCGCTTGCGCACCATGGCCACCGGCGTGTTCAGCAGCCGTCCCGCCACCGACAGCATCAGCAGGACGGAAACGCCCGGGCCTCGGTGCCATCGACCGCGGTTTTCCGCCACCCTTGCCGCCAGCAAGCCTGACCGGGGTTCGAAAGGCAACCCCGGCCGTTAACCGAACAGTAAGTTTTCTCCGCTAACCCTTTGCCCGGCGCAGGGAATCTTGAGCACCGGTATGAAGGGCCTCATCGACAGCATCCGCAAGCTTGGCATGGTGCGCGTCGCCATGCTGCTTGGCGTCACGCTGGGTATTGTCGGCGCCTTTGCCTGGCTGGAGGTGCAGGGGCCAGGCCGCGAGCGCATGAAGCTGCTGGCATCGGACCTCGATCCGCAGAGCGCCCAACAGATCGCCACCGAACTGACCTCCCGGAAGATCCCCTACCGTCTGACCGGCGGACAGATCTTTGTGTCCGACGGCGATCTGGCGGCCGCGCGGACCTTGCCGACGGTCGCCAGTGCGTCGGCCGAAGGTGTCACCGGATACGAAATCTTCGATCGCGGCAACGACCTGGCGATGACCGACTTCGACCAGCAGGTCAAGCTCACCCGTGCGCTGGAGGGCGAGCTGGCGCGCACGATTGTCTCCGTCCGTGGCATCACCCATGCGCGTGTGCACCTCGTCCTGCCGCGGCGGGAGCCCTTCGCGCATGACCGTCAGCGCGCCCAGGCGAGCGTCATGCTGACGGTTCCCGGACGGCAGACGCTGTCAGCGGAAGCGGTGCAATCGGTGGTCGACCTGGTCGCCGCCAGCGTGCCCGGGTTGCGCCCACAGGACGTGACGGTGGTGGACTCCAATCTCCATTTGCTGGTGCAGGCCGGCGACGCCAACGACCCGCGGTTGAAGACGGCGTCCGAGGAAGAGGTCCGGCAAAAGATGGAAGCTCGGCTGGCGCAGGCTGTCGAGCTGATGCTGGAACGCAGTCTGGGATCAGGACACGTGCATGCCGAGGCCTCGATCCGCATGAACTTCGACAAGGTGAACGAGACACAGGAAAAATACGACCCGGACGGGTCCGTGGTACGCAGCACGCAGACCGTGACCTCCAACAACAAGACCACCGACAAGACCGGTCCAGTGTCGCTGCAGAACAATCTTCCGAATGCTGACGCCGGCGCCCCGGTGACCGGCAGCCAGGAGGGGCGCCAGGAGGAGACAACGAACTATGAGATCGGCAAGACCGTCCGCGCGATCGTGCATGACCAGCCGCAGGTCGAGCGGATCAGCCTGGCGGTGATGGTGGACGGCACCGACGCGGTTGGCGCCGATGGCAAGCGCACCTGGAAGGCGCGCGATCAGGCGGAGCTTGATCGCATCAGCAATCTGGTGAAAAGCGCGATCGGCTTCGACGGCAAGCGTGGCGACCGGCTGGATGTCGTCAGCATGCCGTTCGTCACCACGCTGGATGCGGCCGAGGCAGCGCCGGTCACCCGTCCGGCCAAGGCGAACGGCGATCTGATCACGTTCGTGCAGATGATCGCATTCGGCGTGGTCGGGTTCGGGATCATCATTTTGACCACCCGCTCGATCCTGACCGCGCTGAACAAGCCGACGACCGGGCTGGCGCTGGCTGGCGCACAGCATGGACAGATGGTCGGCGTCGGCAGCCCCGGCATCATCCAGCAGGCAAGCGGCGCGCTGGGGATCGGGCACGGCGTCCCCGAGAGCGGCTTCGCGGCGGAAGAGGATGAATCCATCCGGCTGAACCAGATCCAGGGCCAGATGCGCATGTCCTCGATCCGCAAGGTGACGCAACTGGTGGACCGCCATCCGGATACCACGCTGGGGATTATCCGTGGCTGGATCGCCACCGATCAAGGCTGAGGCATAAGACCGGGCGACGTGGGCCAGCGGCGTGCACCACGATCCCGCCATCCCCCACATCGAACACCAGCAGGCGGATCCGCCGCGCCGCGGCACGCGAACATCGGCCACCGGAACGGCGAGCTAGTTCTTGAAAGTAGCGTCCTCTGCCGTGTATCCAGACCGCGTCCACAACCTTTAGGGCACGAGATGAGATGGATGGACCGGTAGGATCGCAGGACACAGGGGCATCTGAGCCGCGAGTTGCGCCACCGGCCATGCACAACCGCGACCTGGCGCGGTCATTTCAAAGTCTTGGCGGCAGCGGTCGCGGCGCCGAGTTCGCGGCGTTTCAGCAACAGCTTGGAATCGAACCGAATGGCTTGCTGGCCTGGGCCGATCTTGGTTCGGAATTGCTGATCCGCGCCCTTGAGGCCCGATTTGACGGCGTCGGCCTGCCCGAGAACACGATCGTCTTTACCCCGGACCATAGCGACGAGTGGTGGACCAAGGACAAGCGCTACTGGATGGCGATGCGCTCGTTCATCAAGACCTCCGACGCGCCGATCGATCAAGCGACCTCGGCAGCCTGCGACCGGGTCCAGTCATTGCAGCGGGCGATGATCGCGGACCTGGAGGCGGGCCAGCACATGTTCGTCTTCCGCGACATGCACCGCAATCTGACCGAGGCCGAGGTCGAGCGGCTGCACCGCGCCGTCAGGGCGTATGGCGATGGCACCCTGTTCTATGTCCGCTATGCCGATCAGGTCCATCCGGCTGGCAGCGTCGTCGCCAGCCAGCCAGGCCTGCTGATCGGTTACCTCGATCACTTCACTTTCTCGGCCGACAACCAGCGGATCGGATCCGCCGACGATGCCTGGCTTGCCCTGTGCGAACGGGCCTGCCAGCTGCACAAGCGGCCGGCACAGCAAGGTTTCGACCACGACGATGCTGCGTTTGCCGCCCACCCCGGCGCGGCCGCGCCAATCGCGAACCCGACCCCGAGCGTGCCAATCGCGGCTGCACCAGTCGACACGCCCACCGCCGCTGCGCCAGCCACCCCGGTACGGCGTGTACCGCTTCGCCCCGCCCGCCAGATCGTGCTGATCGGCAACTGTCAGATGCAGGCCATGGCGGGGCTGTACAAGCGCTTCGTCGCCGGCCGCAGCGGTGACATGATGCAGCATGTGCCATCCTATCAGGACCTGACGAACCAGCACCGGGACGCCATCCAGCACGCCGACATCGTGGTCGAGCAACTTTTCGACCTCCAGCCGCAGGCCGAAACCGGGGACTTGTCGACCACCACCCCACGCATCTTCATTCCGATGGTGACCGCCGCCTTCCTGTGGCCGTTCGCCGGCTCGCCGCACCCGAAAAACGTCGGCACGCCCTTCCTGGCGGGCGGTCCGTATGGCGGCGAGGCCGCGGACTCCTACCTCAACCGGTTGATCGTCTCAGGCGTCGACCCGGACGAGGCCGCGGACACCTACACCGATCTGGACGTCAACAGTCGGGTCAACCTCGATCGCCTGTTCGAGATCGTCATGGATCGGCAGCGCTCACGCGACCAGGCCGCCGACTATCGCATCGCCGATATCATGGCGGAGCACTTCCGCACCGAACAGATATTCCTCAGTCCCTACCATCCCAATGTGCGGATCGCGACCGAACTGGCCAGCCGGTTCTTTCAGCAGCTGGGCGCGCAGCCGGACGAGATCGAGCGGATGCGGCACTGCACCCGGATCACGCCGTTTCCCAAAAGCGAGCTGCCGCTGCACCCCAGCGTCTGCCGCCACTTCGGGCTCGATTTTATCGCACCCGACCGCCGCTACCGGTTCATGAACGAGGGTCTGTTCACCTTCCGGGAGTATGCGCGGCGCTACATGCGCTACGAATGGAACGAGGCGCTGGAAGAAGGCATGCACCTCGCCCACATCGGTCAGCCCGACGCGGCGCGGGAACGCCTGTCCCAGGCCGTCGCGCGCAGTCCCCGTTCGGCTGCCGGATACGGCGCCCTCAGCCACGTCCTGAATAACCTCGGTCAGAAGGATGCGGCGATCGCGGCAGCGCGCAACGCGGTCGAGATCGAGCCGGACGAGGCGTCCCACCACGCCGGTCTGGGCAGTCTGCTGGGCCAGGCAGGCCAATTCGATGCCGCGCTGGACGAGCTTCGATCTGCTGTCGCCGCCGACCCGGTGGAGCCGCATTACCGCGTGCTGCTGGCTCATCTGCTGCGCCAGTACGGTGATGTCGGGCAGGCGTGCGAGCTGATGCGCGAGGCGATCCGGCTCGATCCCTATTCGGCCACCCTGCTGGCCGACCTCGCGGGCTTCCTCGAAGCCGGCGCGGATCCGGCCGGCGCGGTCGCCGCACTACAGGACGCGGTCGCCATGGCCCCCGCGAATGAGGCGATGCATCATCGCCTGGCCCAGCTTCTGGGACGGCTGGGCCGCGTCGATCAGGCGATCGCGGCGGCGCGCATCGCCGTCGCCCTTGCGCCGCGGGAAACCCGGCCGCGCGTGCTTCTCAGCGACCTTCTGCTGCGAAGCGGCAATCCGGCGGACGCGTTGAACGAGGCTTACGCTGCCGCCGTCAACCAGCCGGACAACGCCCAGACCTATGGTCATCTCGGCCATGTCCTGTTTCGGGTCGAAGACTTTCCCGCCGCCGAGACCGCTTTTCGTCGCGCCGCTCGGCTTGATCCAAGCGATCCCCATTTCCCCCACGAACTCAGCATCGTGCTGCTCCGGCAACAGCGCTTCGATGCGGCGATCGCGGCGGCCCGCGACGCCGCCGAACTGGATCCGCGCAACCCGCATCGCCTGGCGCATCTGGCGGGCCTGTTCGGCCAACGCGGTGATCTGCCCACCGCCCAGACCACGCAGCGCAGCGCCGTCGAACTGGCACCCGAGGTCGTGTCGTTACGGGTCGGACTGAGCGATCTGCTGGCACGCGACGGCCGGCTGGATGAAGCGCTGGCCGAGGCCGGCCTGGCCGTGCAATACCATCCGAACAGCGTGCACGCGCTCGGTCATCTGGCGCATGTCGCCCAGTTGCGAGGCGAGTATGCCCGCGCCGAGGCGACGTTGCGCCGAGCGCTTGAGATCGACCCGCGCGAGGCAGGCCTGCTGCGCCGCATGGCGTCTCTGCAAGCCCGCGGTCAGCCGGTTGTCGCGGCGTAAGCGATGACAGCAACGGTGGCGGACATCAATCAGGACCTGAAGCGGACCCGATGTTCCTCGCGCAATATCTCCGCCTCATCGCCGCGGCCGGCTCGGCGCAGAGCCTCTGCACCGCTTGCGTAGGCCTCTTCGTTGTTCGGGAAGGCCCGGCGGAGGGCGGCCCAGGCCTCGACGGCAGCGGCATAATTGCGGCGTTTGAAAAGCAGAAACTTAGCCAGCTCCAGCATCGGACGAGATTCGGTAGGGAAACGATCAATCGCCGCGCGCAGCGTCGCTTCAGCTTCGAGAGGCTCGCCAAGGCGTTCGAATGCCTCCGACGCGGTGAGGTGCACAGGCATATCCAGCGGGAAGCGAAAGAGCACCCCGTTCCAGCGCTTGATCGCTTCCGCTACGTCGCCTTTTGCCTCCGCGACACGGGCATATTCGCGCAGCGGGCCTGGATCTGTACCAAAACGATAACGTGCCTGTTGCAGTAACTCCTCGGCCTCATCGTAGCGGCCCAGATGACTGAGCGCCTGAGCAGATCCAACGTAGGCGCCGAAGTAGCCAAATTGCTCGCGAACGGGTTGCCACCGCCGCAGCGCATCCTCCCAGTCTTGTCGTTTCATCGCGACATTCGCGTACTCAAGCGGCCCGCCTATATGGTCGGGGAACCGTTTGATCGCCTGCAATGCCAGTTCCTCCGCGGGTCCCAGCTGATCTTTCTCTCGACAGGCGTTCGCACCGATGGTGTAACCTTCCACGATACCGGGAAAGCGCTTGCGCAGGAACGTGCAATGCTCGATCGCGGTATCGAAGTCGCGCTTCGCCTGGGCGAGCTCCGCCAGCCCCTTGGCAAAAAACGAATCCCCCGGATGCGCCTTCTGACCGACGCGCAGCAGGGTCTCGGCCTCATCAAACCTTCGGAGGCCGATAAGAACCTTCAACGCCAGCGGCGAAGCCCGCGCCACGTTCGGATGACGCTCCATCAGGCCTGACCAGACCTCGCTGGCATAGCTCTGGTCCCCCCGCTCCAAGGCGGCAAGCGCATAGGTGAGGTCGTCCTTCACCTTGAAACGGGTTTGTTCACGTTTGTCACTGGATTGAAGCCGTACTTCGCGAAGGATTTGGCGGCGTTCTCGCCATTCACGCCAGGCGGATAGAAGACCTGTCATCGCTATTTCTTCTCTTGATGTTACAAATTGGTTCCGTCGTGGACCTAATGAAAAGCTAGAGTCGCCGCAGCGGCGAAACGTCTGTCGAGAGCAGTTGAAACAGTTAAGCGGTCCATCTATAGAAGATTGCGAAACGACTGGATTGCAAGCGTCGGCGTGCCGTGCCTGGTAAGTTTCACTGCCGGTCAAGGCTTATCGGCATGCTGAGGGTGAATTAGACGGCATGGCAAAGGCGTCCGATGAAACAGCTCCGCACGATTTTCATGCCATTGAAATCTGCATTATCGGCAATTCGAACTCGATAATGCGAGACGCCTATGTGCGCGTCCTCGAAATCGCGCCTGGGTTTAGCGTAACGAACAGAAGCATAGGTTCCTCACCGAACGTGGTGTTGCTGGATTTCCTGGGTCGTGAAACAGACCTGAACTACGACTTTATCATCATCGAGACGGCTGTCGTGGATTTCATCCAGGGCCACAACATGTATCCACGGGACCGCGCGCGAGAAACGCTCGAGCTTTTTATAAACCATGTCCGGACGACATCCCGGGCGCGGGTCATCATCCTGACGATCCCGACTCGTTACGCGCTGCTCGCGCCCGACGCCTCCTGGCAAGAGCGTTTGTACAACGAAACCGCGGCGCGGTTCGGCATTCCGATCCTCGATGGTTTTCGGTTGATACGCCAGCTTATCGGTGGCGCCAAGCTGAAGGCTGTTAGCGCACATTTGGCGCGGGCCGAGCAATTGGTCGCCGCGTTCGATCTGCCGCGGAAGATCGCGCCATCGCTCGCGTGGCGCGATCTTCGAGACCGGCAGGTTCAGACAAATTCCCTGGGCCTGTCCGCATTCGTCGATCATGCGCATGTTTCGGGACCAATCCATTCTTTGTTGGGATCGATCCTCGTGGACTATATCATCTCGGCGAAACCTTACGAAGGTGACAGCCCAGGTCACGTGACGCCACAGGTCCGGTCACCGGTGATCACTGTTGATCCCAATGGCGGCAGGCAGCTGGTTCGCACCAGCACGCTGATGTCCCGCGGATTGATTTCTCTCGAGCAAGGAGAGACGGCCTGCTATGAATGCCCGCCCGGCTACCGCGCTTTCGGGCTGCTCGTAAACAAGTCAAAGACCGTTTGCTTTTTGCAGATCGTTAGCCCGCAAGGCGAAATTGCATTCGACATGCGGTTCAAGTCAGCGCTGTCCGATTGGACGGGCATTGTGGTGCCGATCATCGATCCCGTTGGAAATGGCGCTGTAGAGGTCACGGTTTTGAATTCCTCGCCTGAATCCGTAACGTGTCGCAAGCTGCACAACACCGAGGCTCGGCTTGGCCCATGGTACGCCGAACTTGGAGAACTGATTGTAGTCCGAGAAGATTGGCGGGATGGAATCTTCCGGCCGGTCGGGGAAAATCCCACCGCTTTTCATCTGGAGGATACCACTTGGGCCCAGTGGGCGATTCAAGAGGCTGCTGTCCGCGCGGGACCGGTGGCGCAGGGCATTGAGCGTGACGGATGTTTTGTTCCCGCTGCGAGCGCCGCATTCGCGGCGACTTTGTTGTCGAACGATACGGTAACGCTGTCGTTCGCGGATCAGGCACGGCTGTTGCTCGTCCTGGGAATGACTGATCGGCTTGCTGCGTTCCTTGACGCCGTCCTTTCCAGAGAAAGCGGCGAGCCGGGGCTGGAGAAAATGCGAGATGCCATGAAAGCAGCGCATCTTGGCAAGGGCGGAACCAGTGCCAGCCCGGCCGATACGCGAGGCCATCCCAATGCCGCGCTCGCGGCGCCATGCCATGATCATACGGACTTCATGGATCATGAGGCCCCCCAGGAGATGCGAGCAATCGCCCACGACACCTTTGAGGCGGCCAACCCGGCGTCACATGAGGCCGAACCAGCGACCGGTGCGCCCTCGCGGCCGGGGGTGCTGGCCGTCGAACAGTCCGACGTCGGTGATCGAGATGCGATGCCGGCGGAAGCCCAGGATGGGTTTCCCGACGACATCAGATTACTCCACGACCTCGCTCGCGCTCATGAGAAGCAGCAGAACTGGCCAGCGGCCGAACGCCTATGGCGCCGCTATATCACCCGAGACGACAGCCGCTGGTGGGCATATGCGGCCCTGGCCGCGACACTGCGGGCGCAGCAACGCGGCACCGAAGCGGAAGTCATTCTGCGAGATGGTGCCGCCCGGCTTCCCTCCGAACCGGAAATTCTGGCCGAGGCAGCCCGCGCCGCGGAGATCGGTGGTGATCTCCCGGAGGCAATGCGGACGTGGGAGCGCATCATCGCGCTGTTTCCTGACCGATGGATCGGATTTCGCGGCAAGGCAAAGGTGTTGGGCCACAGCGGTCGGCAACGGGACGCCGATCGACTCATCGAGACGCATGCGCCACTGGTTTCAAGCGACATCGATGCGCTGCACGATCTGGCGCGCCTGGCTGAACGGCGGCGTGATTGGTCTCTCGCCGAGAATGTGTGGAGGTCTTTCCTCGCCGCAAACCAGCGTTCGCCATGGGCATACGCGGCCCTGGCCGGCGCGTTACGGGAGCAGTCTCGCTACCCCGAAGCGGAGGACATCCTGCGGGACGCCCTGCAACGGTTCCCGCAGGACATCGACATGCCGGTAGAAGCGGCACGATGCGCCGAACTGCGCGGTGCACTCGCGGAAGCAGCGCGCCACTGGCGAGCCGTCAGCGCACTTCGTCCACGATCCCCTCGTGGTCCATTGGGCGAGGCCGCGATGCTGCGGCGCCAGGGCCAGATCAAGGCAGCCGATGAGGTTATTCTAGCGGCTGTCGATCGGCTCCCCGATGAACCGTTGCTGCTCGAAGCTTATGGGCGTAACGCGATGGCCGGAAACGCCTGGGCTGAGGCACTTACGCGGCTAGAGACAGCGCAGTATCGCTTCCCGTCGAACGACGCCCTGCGCCAGCGAATCTTCGAAGTCCAGCTGAAGGTCGCCGATGAGGCTGGCACTGCGCCGCCAGCCAATTTTCACGACGACGGCGGCGCAGATCGCGCCCTGCTAATGCAGTTCGAGAGCCTGGGCGGTGGCGGACATGGCTGCGAATTCGGGATCTTCCAGCGACATTTCGGCGCGGAACCACTCGGGCTTCTGCGCTGGGCCGATATTTTTCAGGATGCGTTGTCGCAAGCGCTGGAGACGGAATTCGCTGGCATCGGCGACCCCGAGTTCACCAACATCTTTGTGCCCAAGGATGACGCGAACCCGGAATATTGGACAACCGACACGCGCTATCATATGGCGATGCGGTCATTCGTGCCGGAGGCTGATGTTCCGCTTGACAGGATGCGTCAGCAGGTCACGAAACGGTTTCAATACTTACGTCGCAAGCTCGTCGAGGATCTGCGATCCGGGGCAAAAATTTTGGTCTACAAGAATATGAAACAGAATTTGACAGAGACTGAGCTTCGACGCCTTCATACCGCCTGCAGACATTACGGGGATAACACGCTACTTTATATTCGCTATGAGGACGCCAGACATCCATGCGGCACGGTTGTCGCCGAAAGAGATGGTTTGTTGATCGGCTACATAGACCATTTCTCGCATGCCCCCGGGTCTGACGAATTTCTTGGATCAGCGACCGACGCGCTGCTGCAACTTTGCAAGAAGGCTCATGCGTTATGGGGACGCGATGTATCGTCCAGCGAACGGCTGCTTGAATATCATCAAGTCGGAGTCTAAATCATGGCCACAGAGGGGCATCTACGGGACCAGAATCGCGGTCGTGCGATGGATGTGATTTACTGGTCGAAGCCGGCGCCGCCGATCCTGTCAAAGCATCTGCCTGACTTCTACGGATTCTCGGGGGACAAAATCGGCCGCGATCAGCCCATCGATTTTATCGAGTTTGGCGTCGCGCATGGTAAAAGCATGCGGGCAATGACCGAGATCTTCACGTCCTCCGAGGCACGGTTTTACGGCTTCGACAGCTTCGTTGGACTTCCCGAAAAATGGCTCATGCACGATGTTGGTGCGTTCTCTAATCAGGGGGCCTTCCCGGACATCGGTGACGCTCGTGTCCAGTTCGTGAAAGGTTGGTTTCAAAACTCGGTGCCAATATTCCTATCCCGATTCAATAAAGATCCTCGTCGCCCAACGCTGATCCATTTTGATGCGGATCTTTATTCTTCGACGCTGTTCCTACTTGCCATTCTCTGGTTCAATTTTGACGATTATTACTTCCTTATGGATGACTTCATTCATGATGAGGTCGTTGCGCTGCACGACTTCGCTTCAGGTTTCCCGATACGGCTTGAGTTCTTTGCCCAGACAAAAGGGGGCGGCACCCGGCCAAATCCTGATCAGGTATTCGGATACATGAAGCGCATAGACTTCAAACCAAAAGGCCCAGAAACGGCACTTCAGTCCTTGGATACTGTCGACCGCGATCTTGCGTCGAGCTCACTGTGCCAGAAGTAATCTGCTCCGCGCTACCAACAGTGAAAGAAAATTCATTCGATCCCTGATCGAAGCGTTGCTATGGTGTCGCCCATGGTCACCGATCCGCTCCACGCCTTCAGGCGCTTTGGCTTCGGACGCCGTGGGTCCGAACCGGTTCCGGATGATGTGCACAACTGGTTGCTATCGCAACTGGATGCGACGGATCCTTTGTTGTCCGCAAACGGCCCCACCATTGCCAATGCGGTGCGGGTCCAGCACCAGTTCGATGCCGCACGCAAGGCCGGGGGCGCCCCCACCTACGGCATGGCCAACATCTTCGGCGACGAGATGACCGCGGCGATCCGCCATGCCGCCACCACCGATCTGCCGGTTCGTGAACGCCTCGTCTGGTTCTGGAGCAACCATTTCACCGCCAGCGCGCGGGCCGGTGGCTGGAACTTCGGCTTCGATGGCGCCTACATCCGCGACGCGATCCGGCCCCACGTCACCGGCCGGTTCACCGACATGGTCAAGGCCGTGATGCGTCACCCCGCCATGCTGATCTATCTCGCCAACGACACCTCGGTCGGCCCCAACAGTCCGGTCGGTCGCGCCCGCCACCGCGGCCTGAACGAGAACCTGGCGCGCGAATGCCTCGAACTGCACACAATGGGCGTGCACAGCGGCTACACCCAGCAAGACGTCACCACCTTCGCCGCCGTGCTGACCGGCCGATCGGTCAATCTGGACGACACCGCGCCCGGTTTCGTGTTCAAGGCCGACACCCACGAACCCGGCCCGAAAACCATGCTGGGCCGGACCTTCCCGGAAGGCCTCGAAGGCAGCGAGGCCGCCTTGGCGTTCATCGCCGTCCACCCGGCGACGCATCGCCATATCGCCACCCAACTGGTCTGTCACTTCGTTGCCGATACGCCGCCCGAACCCTGCATCGCCGGCGTGGCGGCGGTCCTCGACCGCACCCATGGCGACCTCCGACAGGCCATGCTGACGATTATCGCCATGCCAGAAGCCTGGCAGCCGCTGACCAAGCTCCGCGCCCCGGCCGAGTATGTGGTGACGGTTCTGCGCGCCCTCGACCTGCCGGCCGAACCCGGAACCCATGAGTTCGAGGCGACGCAAGACCTCGGCCAGCCCTTCATGAGCCCGCTGCTGCCCAACGGCTGGCCCGATACCGCCCCCGACTGGCTGTCCGGCGAGGCCCTGCTGAAACGCGCCGACTGGGCGATGATGCAGGCGTCCCGGCCCGGCGCACCCGCAGCCCAAGCGGTCGCCGACGCCACCCTCGGTGCGCTTTGCTCCGCATCCACCCACGCCGCCATCAAAGCCTGTCCCAATCCGGCCGAGGCGCTGGCCACCCTGTTCGCCTCCCCCGAATTCATCCGGAGATAGGCCATGGACCCCTCAAGCCGGCACCCCTCCCGGCGGCACCCCTCAAGGCGTGGCTTCCTCCTCGGCTCAGCCGCCACCCTCTCGCTCGGTACCGCCTCGCTGCAGGTCCGCGCGGCGGGCACCGATAGCCGCTTCGTGCTGATCTTCCTGCGCGGCGCGATGGATGGGCTCGATGCTGTCGCGCCATACGGCGACAAGAACATTCGCACCTGGCGGCCCCGCCTGGTGCTGCCGGAACCGAACCAGCCTGGCGGACTGGCCGATCTCGGCGGCTTCTGGGGTCTGCATCCGTCGCTGAAGACGATGCACGCGCTGTACGCCACCGGCGATCTGCTGCCGATCCAGTGCGTCGCCGGCCCCAACCGCAGCCGCAGCCACTTCGAAGCCCAGGACATGATGGAGATCGGCGCCGAGACGCGGATGACCAGCGGCTGGCTCAATCGCATCGCCGCGCTGCTGCCGGCGAATCCGCGATGCGATGTGGCCTTCACCCTGGGCGGCATGTCACCGCTGATCCTGCACGGGCCGACGCCGACCACCACCTGGGACCCGTTCCATACCCGGCCGCGCGTCTCCCCCCGGTTCTACGACAATATCGTCGCCATGCACGCCAACGACGCGCAGACCGGCGCCGAACTGGCCGACGGCCTGCGCGAACGCCATTACATCGACACCGTGCTGGCCGGCACCTCGTACAACGGCATCTCCGGCGGCTTCCCGCGGCTGGCCCGGGCCGCCGCGAAGTTGCTCGCCGCGCCGGAGGGCCCACGCCTGGCGGAGCTCGATCTCGACGGCTGGGATAGCCATGCCGGCCAGCAGCCGATGCTCGCCCAGTCGTTGCGCCGGCTCGACGAGGGCATCGCCGTCCTGCATTCGGGACTGCGACAGGTCTGGTCGAAGACCGCCATCCTCGTGCTCACCGAGTTCGGCCGCACCGTGCGCATGAACGGCACCGGCGGCACCGATCACGGCACCGGAACGGCGGCCTTCCTGATCGGCGGCGCGGTGGCCGGCGGCCGGGTGCTCGCCGAGTGGCCCGGTCTCGCCGCCGGGCAGTTGTTCGAGAACCGCGACCTGCAGCCGACGCTCGATATCCGCGCCGTCGCCAAAGGCCTGCTGGGACCGCATTTCGGGATTTCCGCGGCCGGACTGGCGACGGTCTTCCCCGACAGCAACGGCGTCGCGCCGAAGTCCGGGCTGTTGAAGGTCTAGCATCCCGCGAAATTCGTCGTATCAAGCGGCCGATGTAGGGACAGACAGGCCACTGAGAACAATAAGCTGGCAGGATCCCCCCGGCCATCCCGCCCCGCCGCGCAGCCAGGCAACGTCGCTCCAGCTTGAGGCAGGCTTCATGAGTTCGCACCCCGAAACGCTGTCTCTGACCGATCCCCCACCGGCGCCCCCACCGGCGGCGGAACCGGCGCCTGACCCGACGCCGCTCATCCGCAACGCCTGGGAAGCCTTCCACGACCGCAACTGGGACGAGGCGGATCGGCGCTGGGACCTGCTGCGCCGGAAGTTCCCGCACAACGTGATCGGCTACGCCGCCGCGATCACCACGCTGCGAGAGGCTGGACGGCTGGATGCGGCCGATGCCCTGGCGGAGCGCACGCTTCAGCGCTTTCCCGACGACGCCCCGGCGCATCACGAGCAGGCATGGCTCATCGCCGCCCGCGGCCGGCCCGCCGAGGCGGCCCAACGATGGGCGCGGATCCGCCAGCGCTTTCCCAAGGAATGGGTCGCCTATCTCGGCGGCGCCCGGGCGTTGCGCGAAGCCGGTGATCCGGCGGCGGCCGAGTCGATCCTGCGGGAAGGTGTCGACACCTTCCCCGCCGAACCGGCGTTGCTGGGCGACTTCGCCGCGGCCGCCGCGAACCGCCGCGACTGGCCCGAGGCCATCCGGCGTTGGCAACAGGTTCGGACCCGGTTTCCCGACCGGCTGGTCGGCTTCACCAACGGCGCCCAGGCCCTGCGCCAGGCCGAACGATTCGACGAGGCCGAGGCGCTGTTGCTTCGCGCCGCTGAGGCGTTCCCGAACGAGACCGCGCCGGCGACGGAACGCGCCTGGCTCGCTTTCATCCGCCGCGATCTGGCGGAAGCGGTGCGCCGATGGGAAACCGTGCGTAGCCGCTTCCCCGCCCTGCTCAGCGGCTACATCGACGCCGTGCAGCCGCTGCGGGCCTTGCAGCGAATACCCGAGGCCGAGGCTGTCCTGATCGAGGCGGCCTTGCGCTTTCCCACCCACTACGCGCCAGCCGAACAGCTGGCCTCGATGGCCTTGCACCGACGCGACTGGGCGCGGGCAGACCGGCTGTTCGGCATCCTGCGGGACCGCTTCCCGCAGCAGATCGGCAGCCACGGTGGCAGCATCCTGGCACTGCGCGAACTGCGTCAATTCGATGCGGCCGAGGCCGTCGCGACCGCGGCGGTCGAACGCTTTCCGCACGAGGCGGGTCTGCGCATCGATCAGGCCTGGCTGGCGCAGTCCGCCCGCGACTGGAACAAGGCGATCGATCGGTGGGCCGCGATCCGCGTGCTGCGTCCGGAGTTTCTCGACGGCTACATCCAGGCGGCGCGCGCCATGGCCGCATCCTGGCGACACGATCAGGCCGAGACGCTGCTGGTGCAGGCGATGCGACAGTTCCCGCGGACCGGCGAACCCGCGGCGGAGCACGCCTGGCTGGCACTCCACCTCAACCGCTGGGGCGACGCGCAGGCCAGGTTTGCTCAGTTGCGTGAACGATTCCCCGCCCTGCCGGACGGCTGGCAGGGCGGCGCCGCCGTGCTGCGCAACCAGTTCCAGTTCGCCGCCGCCGAGGCGATGCTGGAACAGGCGATCATCCGCTTTCCGGACCTGCCACAATTCGTGCTGGACCACGCTCAACTCCCGGTCGCACCACATTTCGCGCACCAGAAGAACTGGCCGGAAACCCTGCGCCGGCTCGTTCGGCTGCAGGCGGCGTTTCCCGACTTCGAGCCAGGCTTCATCATCGGCATCCGATCCTTGCGGGACGCCGGTGAACCCGACCAGGCCGAGGCACTCGCCCGATCCGCCAGCGAACACCTGCCGGAAAGCTACGCACTGGCGATCCAATACGCCGAAGCAGCTGAGGATCGGCGCGACTGGCCGCGGGTCATCGTGCGCTACGCCGACATCAGGCAACGCTTCGCCAGCCAACCGGGCGGCGACCTCGGTCTGGCGCGCGCCCACGCCGGCGAAGGCCGCTTCGCCGAAGCCGAGGCCATGCTGTGCGAAACGATGACGCGCTTTCCGAACCACCCGGCGCCGTTCGCTGAATACGCCGAACTCGCCACCCGGCAACAGCAATGGCCCCAGGCACTCCGGCGATGGACCAACGCGCAGGATCGGTTTCCGCACGAAAGGCCGTTCGCTCATCGCGCTTACGAGGCCCGTCTGCGGCTGACCGACGCTGATCCGACGGCGGACATGGTGCTCGCACAGCTTGCCCCGGCGCCGATGCCGGATCCGGACAGCACCGATCAGCACGTCCGCGAACTGGCCATGCAGTTCGAAAGCCTCGGCGGCCGTGGCCTGGGCTGCGAGTTCGGCATTCTCCAGCGCGACTGCGGCGCCGAACCGCTCGGTCTGCTGCGCTGGGCCGACATGCCCTACGACAGCCTGTTGTTTGCCCTCCGCGACCGGTTCGCCGGCGTCGGCTCGCAGGAACAAACCGAGCTCTTCACCAGTGCGGTCTCTGGCGGTCGCGCGGAATATTGTACGCGGGACCGGCGCGGCATGATGTTCATGCGGGCCTTCGTCTACGAAGACCAGGCGCCGTTCGACAAGATGCAGGTATCGGCCTTCAATCGCCTGCGGTTTCTGACCCGTAAGTTGATCGCCGACCTGGAGGAAGGCAGCAAGATTTTCGTGTTTCGACTGACCGACCGGGATCTGACGCCGCTGGAACTCGATGAGCTGCACGCGGCGATGCAGAGCTACGGCCGCAACACGCTGCTGTATGTGCGTTACGAGGACGCCGCTCATCCCAACGGCACCGTCGAGGCGGTCCGGCCGGGTTTGATGATCGGCTACATGGATCGCTTCAAGATCTCGCGGAGCGAGCAGTTGTCATCCGCACCTGCGACCGCGTCCTGGCTGGCGGTCTGCCGCAACGCCTACGCCCTGTGGCGGGCGGCGGATGGCGGGCGGCCGACGCCCCTCGAATCACCGGCCAGCGCCTGATATCTCGAACGCCGCCGCGCCCCGCGGGTTAGAGCATTAGTAACAGGGGCAAAACCCCGGGCAGGTTATGTAAAGTCGGGCTTTGTTGCAGCCTCCGCCTGTGCGATGACGGCGCAAATCCGCCATTCGTCTTTTGATCTGCCGTCGATGTTGCACCTGCGCGCCCGGACTTTTGCCCCTCTTACGAGCATTATCTGTAGCCAACTGCAATCATTGGCATGTGGGGTCGCAATCATCCGCGGTGTGCCCACGCTGATTGCACCGGACGGCGGGAATGGGCGGGGCCAACAAACGGCCGATTTGCTGACGACGACAACGACCGTGACAGGTCAAACACGGTGAGCTGTTGCTATGAGGGCCGGAGAGGGAACCGGCAAAACGCCGCCCCGAGCGGTTAATGCGGATCGGATGGACGCCAGAACAACGTCACGTTGCTGGTTGTCGAGCTGCGGCCATGCCGGGCTGAACTGGAACAGGCGGTCAGGATCCGCCAGTGCCGCTTCGTCTACCAAGAAGTCGTTTGTCACCTCGATGATCGACACGTCAGCGAAACCGGCGGCCATCATCGCGACTCGGAACCGATCCGTGTCACGAAGCTCGTTCATTCCCTCCACCGGGGTTGGAAGTTCCATCTCGGGGAATAGGTCCGCGATCCGCTCCGCCAGCAGCAGATTGGCGGCAGCGCCGGCGATTTCCTTCCAGGTTCCCACTGAGCCGATACCGCCCGGCCGCACGACACGCGCCATCTCGGAGAGACCCTTGCGCCAATCGGGGAACAGCATGATGCCGAACATGGAGAAGGCCGCATCGAACGAAGCATCGGAAAGTTCGAGCGCCTGGCCATCCATCACCCGTGCTTCCAGGTTCGGAAGGCCTTGAGACAGCACACTTTCGACCATTCCGGCGGAAAAATCCGTCGCCAGGACGCGGGCGCCAGCGCGCGCCGCCACAAGCGCCAGCGCACCCGCCCCGGCCGCGATGTCGAGGATTTCGGCTTGGGCGGGCAATGCCGCCTCCTTCCAGGCGCGCTCCGCATAGAGCGAGGTGAAGGCGTGCGCCATCTTCTGATAATCGGAAAGGCCGTCCCAAAAGGACGCATCATTCAAATCGATGCTCATGCTTGCTCCATCTTGCGCGGCCGGGGACCCGTTCACACCGGCAGCCCGGCGGCGAGCATCTGCTCTTTCATCGCGCGCGAGCGCTCGACCCCCAAGGGTCTGCCTGAACAATGCCCATAGCTTGGTATAAGCGCCCAATGCTTTATCCACGGGATAGAAGACGTAGGTCGTACGCGGCCTCGGCGGCAGCTCTGCGCCTCATTCTGCTCATCCAGGCGCCACGATGGTCTACCCAAAGCCGACAGGCCTTTCCCGGAGACATTCACGGCCCTTTTCCCATGGCGAGAAACAACACGCCCATGAGAAGCGTGATGATCGTTCGCGCTTTCGCCCTTACGCGACCGTGAGCACGATCTTGCCTTGGATGTGCCCCCGAGCGGCTCGCTCGTGTGCCTTTCGCGCATCCGCAAGTGGAAACGTGCTGTCGATGGCGACGCGAACCGTCCCCGCATCGAGCAAGCGCCCGAGTTCCGCGAGCTGCGGGCCGTTCGAGCGCACCTGGGTCATCGAGACCGCGACACCCAGCTTCGCGGCCTCCTCGGCATCGGAGAAGCCCGGAAACACCGGGAATAAAGCGCCGCCACGCTTGAGTATGCGCAAGAAACGACCGGTGGTCGGACCGCCGAGGGTATCGAGGACAAGATCAACGTCATGCACGACGTCCTCGGGAGGGCTTTTGGTGTAGTCGATGAATTCGTCGGCGCCGAGGTCGCGCAGGAACGACTCCTGCGCGCCCGATGCCACCACGATGACGTGCGCACCCTTCCATTTTGCCAGCTGCACCGCGAAGTGCCCCACGCCGCCCGCGGCCCCATTGACGAGCACCGTCTTGCCGTTGAGCGGCACCGGACGATGCATCTCCGGTTGAAGCGGGTTCGGTTCATTGTGCCCCAACTCGATCAGGAACTGCCACGCGGTGAGCCCTGACATCGGCGCCCCCGCGGCATGCACGTGATCGATGCCAGCCGGCTTGCGGGCCAGGTCTGACCCGGGAGCCGCAACATACTGAGCATAAGCAGCGCTATCCCCGAAGCTGGGAAAGCGGATCATGCCGAAGACCTCATCGCCGACGGAGAAGCCCTGCACATCCTCAGCGAAGTATTCGACAACGCCTGAGACGTCCGATCCCGGAATGACGGGTAGAGACACCGAAGGCCTGAACTCGGGAAGCGCCTTATAGTCGTCCCGCAGATACCAGTCGGGGGGATTGATGCCGACCGCGTGAACGCGAACGAGCACCTCGCCCGACTTAAGCTCGGGCATCGGCGCATCTTCGTAGCGCAGCACCTCGGGACCACCGAACTCGTGCAACCGGACCGCCTTCATCGTTTCTGTCGGAATCGCTTCCTCCTTCACGGCAGATGGGGTATCCATAATCGGGTCAGTGCACCGATTATCCGGGTCACTGACCCGTTTGTCAAGTTGGGCATATGCGAGCTGACGCCAGGAAGAACTACGACCACCTGCTCGCGGTCGCGCGCGACGTGGTCGCCGAACAGGGTGCCGACGCATCACTGCGCGACGTCGCCCGCAGAGCTGGCGTCGGGCATGGCACGCTGCACCGTCACTTCCCGACGCGAGAGGCGCTGCTCGAGGCCTTGCTCCGCGCGAGCTTCGACGAGCTGACCGCAAGGGCAGACATGCTCGCGACGTCTGGCTCGCCCGATGAAGCTCTCGTGTCCTGGCTACGCGAGGCCGTCGCGATCACACAAAATTATAGCGGCGTGATAGCGTCCATGGTCGCCGCCATCGCGGAGCCGAATTCCGCCCTCCATGCTTCGTGCGTCACGATGCGCGCGGCAGGGACGCGGCTGCTTGCCCGCGCTCAAGCCGAGGGCATGGCGCGGACTGACATCGATGGCGCCGACCTGTTCGCGCTGGTCGGGGCGCTCGCCTGGCTCGGCGACCAACCGTCGCTCGCACGACGCGCCGATCATCTCTTCGATGTTATTGCCAGCGCGATCCTGACCAATCGAGGGAGCAGCGATGTCAGCCAGGGATGCCGCCCTCCGGCCCGCCGCTGAATTTTTCGAGCCCGAGGGCAAGCGAACCTGGCCGCGCGACTCTCGAACGGGGGGAGTGAGTCTGGTGCAAGAAGGTCGATAGCCGGTCCGTGCTGGTCTTCGTGGCAAGCCCAGCGAAGCGCTGAACAGGGACGACCCAGGCGGTCCTGTCAGCGCGGCGGGGACGGGTGGCGCCGGCTATCCCGCCTTCTTTTCCACCATCGCGGCCAGATCGCCGACGCAGCGCAGCGCATCGAGTTCGCGGGTATTGAACTTGATCCTCCACTTCTCCTCGCAGGCCATGATGATCTCGATCTGCTTGAAGCTGTCCCAGCCCGGCACGCCCTTGGCGGTCAACTCCGGCGACAGGGTGATGTCGTCGCGCATGAACACGTCGTGGAAGATCCCGGTCAGATCGCCATAGATTTCGGCTTGCGTTGCCATCGGCTTAACCCTCGACCACATGAATGAACGTCTCGGCCGGGGTGAAACCGGCCAGATCCAGGATGTTGCGGTTGCCCCCGGCGGCGTCGCTTTCCATCACCGTGAAGCCCAGCCTGGCGTAGTGCTCCTTGACCATGGCGTTCTTCTTGGTCGGGATATACTCACCCACCACCCGCCTGGCCCCCAGCGTCGCCGCCTCCTGACAGATCAGGTTCAACGTGGTCGGCTCCACCTGCCGGCCCAGCACCCGGCAGCTCATCAGCCAGGTGTCGACATACAGATCCTTGTCCGGCTGCAGCCGTCCGATGATGATGGCGATGATGCCGTTGTCGCCGAACCGGTCGAGCAGCCGCAGCTGCAGCCCGAAGGCCGCTGGGTCTGCCATCACCGCGATGATGTCCTCATCGGTGTAGCGCCGCGTCGTCAGGTTGAACTGGTTGGACTTGTTGATCAGCTGCACGATCCGTTGCAGCCCGATCTTGTCGAACCGCTTCCACACCAGCTGCATCTCCAGCCCACGCAGATACGACGGCAGATCGGTCACCGCCGCCTTCAGCGCATCGCGCGCCTTGTTGCCCTGGTACTGCGAGGTGCGCTCGCGGTCCTCCTCGGTCACCGCCAGCCCCTCGAAGTAGCCGCCATCGGCCAGCGCCACCGGAAAGTCGGTGGGATCGTCCGACACCTCGGGCACCGCCACCATGGGCAGTTCCTGGCGCACCAGATTGCGCTCGAACGGGTTGTCGTCGATGAAGCACAGCGCATCCAGGCCAATGTTCAGCTGCTGCGCGATGGCGCGGATGTTGTCGGCCTTGTTCGACCAGTTGGCGACAAAGCTGGCGATGTCGCCTCGCTTCAGCACCATGTCGGGGTGCTTCTCGAATGGCTCCAGCGCGTTGGCCTCGTCGTTCTTCGAGCATACCGCCAGGATCACCCCTCGCCGGCTCAGCTCGCGCGCGTAGTCCTGGAACGCGGTGTAGCCTTCGCCCAACGGGCTGCCCTGGCCCAGCGTGATGCCGTCCAGGCCGTCATCGCCGATAACGCCGCCCCACACCGTGTTGTCCAGATCCAGCACCAGGCACTTGAACGAACGCCCCTGTTTCGCCGCCAGCCAGCGGCCGACCAGGTCGCCGTACAGCGGCCCCGCGGTCGGCGACACCTCCTGCTTGGAACGGTGCCAAAGCGCCGCGTCATGCCACTTGCCGATGCCGTCGCGGGCAGCGCGGTCATCGATCGCCAGCAGATCGACCCCCTCCTGTTCCGCCATGCCGCGAATCGCCACGTTCAACCGGCTCACGAACCCGGCGCGCGAGCCCGGCAGGCGGTGCTCGTTGTTGCCCAGCACCGGCAGATGCACAGCCAGCGCCGTCTGCTGCAGGATCGGGCAGCGGAAGGCGTCGCGCGCCAGCCGCCAGACCTCGCGCAGGCGGTCCTGCACCTCGGACAGCGCCGCCCCGGCCGAGGCCGCGTCCATGCCGGCGGTGACCCCCGCGGTCAGGTGGTAGGCATCCAGCGCGATCAGGATCGCCGTCGGCTTGAACGCATGCAGCTCGGACTCCGCGTCCGTCAGCTCCTGCAGGTACTGGCCGTAGTCGTTTTCGTAGGTGTCGATCCAGATGCCGCGGCGCAGGCCGGCGACGCGGATGGCAGGCAGCAGGTGGGCCAGGGTGGAGGACCCCAGCACCGCGAGACGGACCTTCTTGGTGGACAGCGTCGCCGGACCGTCGGGCAGCAGCTTGCGGACGGTCTCGTCCAGCGCGTTGGTGAGCACGAAGTTCAGTCGGGCGTTAGCCAGCGCGACGGCGTTGTCCCAGACGGTGGCGGGATCGGCCGGCAGATTGCGCAGGCGTTGACGCCAGTCAGCGATCGTCGGCAGCCAATGAAGATCGGTCATGGGTGCTCTCTTGTGCGGCGCGGCATCTGCCTAACACTCACGAAGTAGCGAGTTCAACGGGAAAAGCCGCGATCGGCGGCGCCGCCTGGCTTCCGTCCCGCGCCCGCCGACCGGTGTGGGCCGCTTTCGCGGGGCGGATCGGCCCCTGAGGATCGGGATCGACCGAACAGACGATCCGACCCTGCGACCGTTTCACGAAATCGTGTGGTGCGCCGACCTCCGACCGCGGTCGCCGCGCATATTTTTCTTGCCCATCGTCCCGTGGCGCGAAATAGCCTATCCGGGTCGCACTTGGCCGAACCCGCGGCGACGGCCGTTCCCGGCGCTTTGTTGTCAGGTCAGCAGCAGGAGATCGTTAGAGCCATGAAACCGCCCGCCGCCCGAAGTCTCGCCGCCCGAAGTCCTGCCGCCGGCTGCCCCACCGGCCGCCGCCTCGCTTTGCTCAGCCCGCTGCTGCTGGTCGCCGCCTGCGCGTTCGGCCAGCACCGCGCGGTGCAGCGCCTCGATCAGCGGTTGCAGGCCCGGCTGACACCCGATATCGCCGCGGGCGACGTCGCGCTGCAGCGGCTGCCGGACGGCGCGCGGGTGACGCTGCTTCGCCCGTCCCGGTTTCCCAATAGCGTCGATACGCTGGACGACCGGCAGCGCGATACCCGAGCCGGCGTGATCGAAGGTCTGCTGGACCCAAGCCTGATGCGGATACAGGTCGCCGACACCTCGGCACTGCCCGACTACGAGCGGCAGACCCGGGTCAACGACGTCACCCAGTACATCGTCGACAACGGGCTCGGTGAGACGCTGCAACCGGCACCGCCGCTGCGAACACCGCCGCCGGGATCGGTCGGAACAACGCCCGCCGGGTTGACGATCACCATCAGCGTCCACTGCCCGCACCGCCACGATTGGCCTGGATATGGGTCCGGACGGTCCAAGCCCGCCTGCGACTGAGCCGCGTCCGCGCGCCTGAACGACACGAGGCAGAGCGCGCGGAAAGCGACAACGCGCGCCGAACATTCAGGACCGAGCGGCGCCGCTGTCGCCACCACCGTCCCTGATCGATCGTCCGCCAGGGATGTTCCCGTCGTCTCGCCCGGCCGCTCCCGCGCGTCGTTTGCCCCGTCGTTTGCCCCTTGGGGCGACATCGGGCTAACTGCTCAAGCGTAACCTTCCCACGACGAAAGGCCGACCATGGCGCCGAATACCAAGCGGGTGTTCTACGTGAACAACGTTGCTGCTCCGGTTTATCTCGAAATCCTGGGCAGGCGCCCGGACATCCATCTGGACAAGCTGGAGAACCAATCCGCCGAGGCCGAGATCGAGCCGGTTCTGGCACAGGCGCACGCCTATCAGATCGGCAGCAGCCGGCAGGAACTGGCGATGAAGCTGCAAGGCTACGCGCCGCTGTTGGGCCGCTGCCCGAACCTGCTGGTGCTGTCCACCAACGGGGCCGGGTTTGACACGGTCAGCCTGACGGATGCGACGGCGGCGGGGGTCGCCGTGGTCAATCAGGCTGGCGGCAACAAGGAGGGTGTGGCGGAGCACGTGATGGCGATGATGCTGACGTTGTCCAAGCGCATCATCATGTCCGATCACGCGATGCGCGGCGGCGCCGCCTATGACCGGCGCGACTTCATGGGCGACGACGTGCAGGGCCGCACCATCGGCATTGTTGGCCTCGGCCATGTGGGCAGCCGCGTGGCCGAACTGTGCCGGGGCCTGTTCCAGATGCGCGTGATCGCCTACGACCCCTATCAATCCGCCGAACAGATCGCCGCGAAAGGGGCTGAGAAAGCCGCCACGCTGCTCGAGATGTTGCGCCAGGCCGACTACGTCTCGGTGAACTGTCCCCACACCCGGGAGACCCGCGGCATGATGGGCGCCGAGGCGTTCGCGACGATGCGGCCGCACGCCTTTTTCATCACCACCGCGCGCGGCGGCATTCATGATGAAGACGCGCTGGCGGCGGCGCTGACGGCGCGGCAGATCGCCGGTGCGGGTCTCGACGTCTGGGAAGACGAGCCGCCGCCCGCCGACCACCCGCTGCTTCGGTTCGACAACGTGGTGGTCAGCCCCCATACGGCCGGGATCACGCGGCAGTCGCGCCACAACATCGCCAGGATCGCGGCCGAACAGATGCTGGATATTCTGGACGGCAGGAAGCCGCCGCGCCTGCTGAACCCCGAGGTTTGGCCGACCTACCGCGACCGCTTCGCCTCGATTCTGGGGTTCCGCCCGGAAGCATAGGCTCCGACCGCGATGCAGCACAGGGCACGGTGCAGCACCGGGCGAAACGGCCTTGTGGTGCGCCGCCGGCCGAACCTCGGCGGGGTTTTTGCCGGCTGGAGTCAGCGGCCAGGCTCACCACCCGCCCGTCACCGGCACACTGAACAATGAATAGGAAAAGAAATTATTCTTGCCAACCAAGGAAATCACACCTATGTTCTGCGGAACAAAAATCGAACGCCAGCTCGAGGCCCGCGCCATGTCCGCTGCTATCTCAACCGCTGCCATCTCGCCCCCGGCCATCTCGCCCGCCATCGTTGAGACACTTCTCGCCGGTCTCGCCACACTCTTCCTCACCGGCGCCGGGGGCGACGCCGCCGCGGCACGCCGTGCGGCATCGCAGATGTTGGGCGTCTACCGTCCGGAATCCGAGGATGAACTCCGCCTCGCCGCCAACATCATCGGTTTCAGCTTCCACGCGCTCGAAGCCCTTGGCCAGGCCGCCGCGCCGGACATGCCGCTGACCCGGGTGCTTCGCCTCCGCGGCAGCGCCGTCAGCCTCAGCCGCGAAGCCGCGAAAGCCGAGCGCCAGCTGGCGCAACTTCAGAAGGCCCGCCGCCAGCTCGGCTGCGACCCGTCCGCCAAGCACCAATTTCGCAACCTCGCAGCCGCGAACTTCGAGTCCGCGAACTCCGAGTCTGGCAACGCCGAGCGTGACACCGCCGGGCCTGGCAATTCTGACCCTGGCAGCGAGCTTCGCACAGCCGAGCCTGGCAATTCTGAGCTTCGCAAACCCCAATCTGGCAAACCTCAGTCCGCCGATACCCCACCCGCGGATCGTGCGCCTGCCGACGTCCGGTCCGCCGACATCCCGGTCGCCAACACCCACGCCGGCACTCGCTTCGGCGAAACCGGCCGCGACCCCGCTCGAGCGGCGGCAAACATCGACAAGGCCCTCGCGCTGAGCCAGGACACCGGGGGCATCGCCATCGCCGCCAAGGCTGACAGCCGGATCTGGACCCAGGCAGACGAGCAGCGCCAGCGCGACATCCGGATCGCCGCCAGCCTCAAAAGAGCCGAGGCCCGGTTCGGCGCCCAGTCAAGCCCCGTGGCGACCGGCGCCACGCTGGACCGCCCGATGACCCAGGGCGCCTGATCAACGCAGTCGGCTTTGGCGTCGGCTGCCACGCGCCGAAGGCTGGTGTGGCGGCGTCCCGCGAAATCAATGACACCCGCGAGCCCGACCCTACACAGGCGCCCCGTCCACCACCCCGACCCGATCAGGTAGCCCAGCCAAAACGTCAGGCAAGCGCCCTCGGGCCACCCCGAACCGACGCAGCCCGATCTCACCCTGGCGGCGCGACCGACAACCCCGTCACCTTGTGCTGCTCGATAAACCGGGCCACCAGGCCAGACGCCTTCGCGTCCTCGACGAACCCGTGCAGCCAGGCCGCCGCGGCGGTGTTGGCCTTCGCGGTCCCCACCGCCTGCTGTACCGCGGTGAACTGTCCCGGCAGAATGACCGAACCCGGCAACGTCTGCACGTCGCTCAGCAGCCTGGGCCGCAGCCCGGCCAGCGCCTCCAGCTTTTCCGCCTTGAACTGGTCGAGCGCCGCATCCAGGCTGCTCGACCGCATCAGCGTCGCCTGCTTGATGTTTCGCTCCAGCCACAGGTCATAGGCGCTGCGGGCCGTTACCGCGATGCGGACCCCCGGCTTGTCGACATCGGCGATCGCCTTCAGCGGCGACCCGGCCGGCACCAGATACGTCGCCTCGATTTCCGCATACGCCGCGGTGAAGGCGATCTTCTCCGCCCGCGCGGGTTCGGCGCCGATCAGCCCGATATCCCACACGTCCTTGCCCGCCTCGTCCGCCAGCTCGCCCGGCTTCGGAAACGGCACATACTTGACCGGCACCCCAAGCTTGTCGGCGATCGCGCGTGCCATGCTGGGCGACACGCCGTCCGGGTCGCCCGCGGCGCTGCGGCCCGTGACCAGCAGGAAGTTGGACATGTTGATGGCGGCGCGCAGCACACCATGCGGTGCGAGCAGGGCCTTGATTTCTGGTGTCATGCGGACGCTTCCGTTTTTGGCTTCCGCGCCGATGCTAGGCGCCGACCCCGATCTGAGCAACCGGGCCGAGGCAATCGGGCTGGGGCAATCGGGCTGGGGCAACCGCATCGGGTCAATCCGCGCCGCGCCGCCGCCGTCCACGCGCGCGGACCGGCGTGTCGATCGGCTGTCGCATCGATGCGGCCCGCGGCGGCCGCGCGTGTCGCGGCATCAGAACCGGGCAGCGTCCACCGTAGCGATATCCAGCAGGCGCTCGATCACCTCGGGCTCCTGCGCACCGGCGATCGCGTGCATGCCATCGACGACGAAACAGGGTACCCCGTTGATCCCCAGCCGGTGCGCCCGCAGGTTGTCGGCATGAACCGCCTCCGCCTCGGCGTCCGAGGCCAGGAAGCGGCGCACCGCCAGTGGATCCATCCCGCTGGCGGTGGCGATCGCGACCAGGACGCTGTGGTCACCGATGTCATGACCGTCGGTGAAATGCGCGGCGAACAGCGCCTCCACCAGGCTGTCCGCTCGGCCATAGCCACCGGCGTAGCGCACCAGGCGGTGGGCATCGATCGAGGACGGTGTGCGGCGGATCAGGTCGAAGCGGAAGTCCATGCCCTCGGTCCGGCCGGTTTCGCTGATCGTCGCATACAGCCGCCTGGCGCGGTCCTCGCCGCCGAATTTGCGCACCACGTAATCGGGCCGCGCCATGCCCATGCGCGGCATATCGGGGTTGAGCAGGAAAGGGCGCCAGACCAGCTCGAACGCGATGTCGGGGCGGCGACGCAATGTCCGCAGCAGGCGGCGAACCCCCAGGTAGCACCACGGGCAAACCAGGTCATGGACAACCTCGATAAGCAGCCGAGCTTTGGGGGGTGCCAGGACGTTCATGGCGGAACTGTGACGCTTCGGCGCCTGCTTGTCACGCCGCCATCATGTCGGATTTGTCAGGTCGGGCCAGAGCCGGGCCAGCGGCGACAGCGTCATCACCGTACGAACCGCCGCCTGATCGGCTCGTGGCATGGTGTTGCGCCAGTTCTCCGCCGCCGCGACCGCATCGCGGAAGATCGCGTAGTAGCCGGCCTCACCGTGGTGCGCGGTGCTGCGGACGATGAAATCCTCGCTCTGGCGGTTCCATGCCAGCCCGGCGAAGTCCATGATCCGGCGCGCGGATGTCTGCGGTTCGGCGCAGAGGTTCTCATACACCACGACCGCGACGTTCGACCGGGTCGCCAGCGACGCGTAGGCGGGTTCGTTGAAGGCCCGCCAGCTCCAGGCGTATTTCGCCGCGTCCAGCAGGGCCTGGAAGGCCGATTCGCCGATGCCGAACGACGCGGCGAAGCGGACCGCGGCGGCCTCGTCGAACGGCATGTCGGTGCCGGCGGAGTTCAGGTCGAAGCGAAGCTGCCGGGCGCCGCGCATGACCGAGGCCACCTGACCGCAGGGATGGCGCAGGATAAAGATCGTGCGGCTGGCGGGCAGCGTGCCGGCCATCATAGCGGCGCCGTCGGCCCAGGCGACCGACTTGATGGCGACCCGCGGCGCGGGATGCGCGGCAAGGTCAGGGATCGCCAGGTCGCCCAGCGCATGCAGCGGCGCCGGCAGGCGGGCACCGACGCTGACCGCCACGGCCAGCAGCCGCCGCACGTTCGACAGCCATCCCGGCTGCCAGGATTTGGCGAAGAACGGCTGCTTCGTGACAGTCCGGGGACTTCGGTCGGCGGCCCAGCGCGCCAGCAGCGGCGCCACCGCATCCGGCGTCAGCGGTGACGGGCCGGGCCGTGTCGCATCCGGTTCGTGGCGGTACAGCACGTCCGGATGGCTGTCGATGATCTTGGCCAGCCAGGTGGTGCCCGAACGCGGCGAGCCGATGATCAGGATCGGGGCGGCCAGCGAACCGGCGGAGACCGCGCTGGTCAGCAGCCGGTGCTCAGGCAAGCCTGCCGTGACAGTGCTTGTATTTCTTGCCGGACCCGCAGGGACAAGGTGCGTTGCGCGGCGTCGCCGCCCAGGTGCTCTCGTCGTTTGGATCGACCGCTCGGGTGCGGGTCGGCGCGGTGGAGACGATCCGCGGCGGTGCCGCGGGTTCGGCCAGAGCCACGTCCGAGGACATGGCGGAGTCCGGTTCCGCATGGCTCGCCACCATCTGCATCATCGGCGGCGGGTCCATGGCCCGTTCAGGCGCCAGCTCGACCCTGGCAAGCATGCCGGTGACGCGTTCCTTCAGCTCCACCAGCATCGCATTGAACATCGCAAACGCCTCGGACTTGTATTCGTTCAGCGGGTCGCGCTGGCCGTAGGCCCGCAGCCCGATGCCCTGGCGCAGATGGTCCAGCGCGTAAAGATGCTCCTTCCACACCGCGTCCAGGGTCTGGATCAGCAGGCTCTTTTCGATGAATCGCATCAGGTCGGGACCCATGTTGGCGGCCTTCGCCGCCATCATCGCCTCGACCGCCCGATCGATGCGTTCCCGCAGGCCGGTTTCATCCATGCCATCTTCGCGGCCCCATTGCTCGATCGGCAGGTCCAGGTTGAACACGCGGTTGACGTCGTCAGCAAGCTCCGTGAGTTGCCATTGCTCCGAAAACGCTTTCTCCGGCACCCGGGCGGCGACCATCAGCGCCAGCACGTCCTCGCGCATCTCGGCGACGGTCTCGTTGACATCGGCCAGCTTCATGAACTCCTTGCGCTGGGCATAGACCTCCTTGCGCTGATCGTTCATGACGTCGTCGTATTTCAGCACGTTCTTGCGGGTGTCGAAGTTGCGCCCCTCGACCTTTTTCTGCGCCTTTTCCAGCGCCCGGTTGATCCAGGGGTGGATGATCGCCTCGCCCTCTTTCAGCCCCAGACGCTGCAGCATCCCGCCCATCCGGTCGGACCCGAAGATCCGCATCAGGTCGTCTTCCAGCGACAGGAAGAAGTGCGAGCGGCCCGGGTCGCCCTGACGGCCGGAGCGGCCACGCAACTGATTGTCGATCCGTCGGCTTTCGTGCCGTTCGGTGCCGATGACGAACAGGCCGCCGGCATCCTTCACCTGCTGATGCGCGACCGCCACGTCCTCGCGCACCTTCGCCTCGCGCGCCGCCTGGGCAGCCTCGTCGTGGAGGGTGGAGAGTTCCTTGCGCAGGCGCACATCGAGGTTGCCGCCGAGTTTGATGTCGGTGCCGCGGCCAGCCATGTTGGTGGCGATCACCACCGCACCGGGCGCGCCGGCCTGCGACACGATCTCGGCTTCCTGCTCGTGGAAGCGTGCGTTCAGCACCGCGTGCGGCACCTTCTTCTTCTTCAACAGGTCGCTGATCGTCTCGCTTTTCTCGATCGACGTGGTGCCGACCAGGACCGGCTGACCCTTCTCCCGCGCTTCGGCGATCAGCTTGGCGACGGCCTCATATTTCTCGGCCGCGCTGCGGTAGACCTCGTCGTCCTCGTCGCGGCGGGTGACCGGGACGTTGGTCGGGATCTCGACCACGTCCAGCTTGTAGATCTCGGCGAACTCGTCGGCCTCGGTCATCGCCGTGCCGGTCATGCCGGCCAGCTTGGGATACAGCCGGAAGTAGTTTTGGAAGGTGATCGACGCCAGGGTCTGGTTCTCGGCCTGCACGGTGACGTGCTCTTTCGCCTCCAGCGCCTGATGCAGGCCTTCCGAGTAGCGCCTTCCCTGCATCATGCGGCCGGTGAATTCGTCGATGATCACCACCTGGTCGTCGCGGACGATGTAATCGACGTCGCGGGCGAACAACGTGTGGGCACGGACCGATTGCTGCACGTGGTGGACGACCGAGACGTTGAAGATGTCATACAGGTTGCCCTCGGTCAGCACGCCGGCTTGCTTCAGCATGTCCTCGACCCGTTCGCTGCCGGGTTCGGTCAGCGAAACCGTCTTGAATTTCTCGTCCTTGTCATAGGTTTCGGGGTCCTTCACCAGTTCCTTCACCACCACGTCGACGGTCCGGTACAGGTCGGAGCTGTCCTCGGCCGGACCGGAAATGATCAGCGGCGTGCGCGCCTCATCGATCAGGATGCTGTCGACCTCATCGACGATCGAATAGTAGAAGTCGCGCTGGACCATGTCCTCCAGCCGGTACTTCATGTTGTCGCGCAGGTAGTCGAAGCCGAATTCGTTGTTGGTGCCATAGGTGATGTCGGCGGCATACTGCACGCGCTTGGTTTCCTCGTCCTGACCATGCACGACAACGCCATAGCTCAGGCCGAGGAAGTTGTAGATCTGTCCCATCCAGTCGGCGTCGCGGCGGGCCAGGTAGTCGTTCACGGTCACGATGTGCACGCCCTTGCCGGCGAGCGCGTTCAGGTAGACCGGCAGCGTGGCGACCAGGGTCTTGCCCTCGCCGGTCTTCATTTCGGCGATCTTGCCGTCGTGCAGCACCATGCCGCCGACCAGCTGGACGTCGAAATGGCGTTGACCGAGGACCCGGCGGCTGGCTTCGCGGACCGTCGCGAAGGCTTCCATCAGCAGGTCGTCCAAGGTGGCCCCGTCCGCGAGGCGGGCGCGGAATTCCACGGTCTTGGCGGCGAGGGCTTCATCCGACAGCGCCTGCATGCCGTCTTCCAGCGCGTTGATCGCCGGAACACGCCGCTGGTAGCCTTTCAGGGAGCGGTCATTGGCGGAGCCAAAAATGGCACGGGCGATTGAGGCGAGCATGCGGACCTTCCAGCGGCGAACAGTCCGGGAAGACCCAGACACGCGGTTTTCAGATAGGACCCGGATGCCCCCGGGTCAACGAGAACGCGATTCATCGGGCTACGTTACCGGGCCTCCACGGGCGGGCCGGACTGCCCGGCCGGACTGGCGGGAATGACGCCTGGATCAATTGGAAATTCGATGCGTCCGGCGAAACTTGCAGGCTTGCGGGTGTCGTCACCCCGTCGACGTTTGGCGACAGCCGCAAGCCAGGCGACTTGCCCCAGGCACGGAGGGTTGCTTCCCCGCTACGGCTCAAGCGGCGGCTAATCGGAGCAGTTGATGTATTGGGTCAGGTATTTGCCAAGATGCTGATTGGGGGAGATGAACGTCGCATCTTCCACCATGGCTTGCGCGATAAGCAGATGATCAAATGGGTCACGATGATGGAGCGGCAACCTCGCCAGGCCCAACAGATGCGCCGTGTTGATCTGAAGGTGCGTGAAAGCCTCTTGTTGAGCGGCGTCAATAATCTCCTTGATATCTGCCTGTAACTTGCCGACCCGTATCTTCACGACGATTTCCCATAGCGAGACCACGCTGACCAAGACCTCGTTGCTGGGATCTTCGATCAGTAAGCGGGCTTTTGGTCCAATTCGGTCATCGTCAGCCAGCCACCAAAGGAGCGCGCGCGTGTCGAGGAGGAACGTCATTCCGCCTCATCCTCCATCGCCGCCAGCATGTCGGGTGGAAGCATGTCGAAGTCGGGCGCCATCCGGATCTTGCCGCGCAAGCCACCGGGGCGGCGGCGGGGTCGCTGCGTTACCGGCGGCGGACGGAGTTCGGCCACTACCTGATCACGTGACGTGATCAGGAACGAGGTGCCATGGCTGACCTGCCGCAGGAACCCCGTCAGGTCACCGCGAAATTCACGAACACCGATCCGACGAGAGGGCGGCTGATTTTCCTGATCCGGTTTGGCCATGACGCGCCGACGCGCCCCAGATGTGAACACACACTGTGTACACGAACCGGCGGCTGTCGTCAACGGTCGTTAATTGGGCAGCCTCGGCGCCATCCGGGATCGTCATGGTCCCCTCGATTGGTCTTGGTGTGGTCGAACGAGGATCAACGCAAGGTGCGACGGGCTTTGTTCCAAGATACGCCCCATTTCGATCCGACTATCGTATCGCAGTGCGTACATTAGTCAGGACGGCTTCAGGGACATATTTCCGCGGCGCCGCAGTCATTCTCAGCCTCCAGCAGCACACAGTTGCTCGGGGCAATCGACAGCCAGGCGGCGTCTCCCGCGGCCCACGCCCCCGCGATGGTCTGCCGGATCACCAGTTCCCGACCGCCCCATTCGACATGAACCTGCGTCATGTCGCCGAGGAAGACGCAGCGCCGCACCACGACAGGCCAGGCGTTCACCTGGGTATCCGGCCGGCCGGCGCTCAGCAGCAGGTGGACCGTGCGGACCGACATCACCGGGTTCGCCCCCGGCGTGCGGCCATGCGACACGCCGTGGACAACGTGGCCGCCATCTGCCTGCAACGCCACCCGCCCATCACCGGACAGATCCGGGCGCAACCGGCCGGCGATCAGGTTCGCGGAGCCGACGAAGTCCGCGACGAACGCGGTGCGGGGGTAATTGTAGATCTCGCCGGGCGCGCCGTTCTGCTCGATATGGCCGCGGCGCATGACGACGATCCGGTCGGACATCGCCAGCGCCTCCTCCAGGTCATGCGTGACATAGACCGAGGTCACCCCCAGCCTGTGCTGCAGCTCCCGCAATTCGATGCGCATGTCGCCGCGCAGCTTGGCATCGAGGTTGGACAGCGGCTCGTCGAACAGCAGCACGGTGGGCGAAAACGCGCAGGCGCGGGCCAGGGCCACCCGTTGTTGCTGTCCACCGGACAGCTGCGATGCATGGCGATCGGCATACCCGCTCATTTGCACGAGATCGAGGGCCGCGCGCACTTTCTGCTCGATCTCGGCCTTGGCTCTGCGCCGGACGCGCAGGCCGTAGGCGACATTTTCGAACACCGTCATGTGCGGCCAGATGGCGTAGGACTGGAACACCATCGACAGCCCGCGCTTCTCGGCCGGCACGTTGATGCCGGCGGCGGACGAATACACCGTCTGTCCGCTGATGCGGATGGTCCCGGCGCTGGGCCGCTCCAGCCCCGCGATCGCGCGCAGCGTGGTGGTCTTGCCGCAGCCCGAGGGCCCAAGCAGGGTCACCTGCTGGCCCGGCATCACGCCGAAGCTCACCGGTCCCACGGCGGCGACCGGACCATAGTGGATCTCGAGATCCTCCACCTCGATCATGGGCGCCGGGATCATGGCGGCCGGGATCATCGGGGCCGGCTGGTCGATCGGCATGCCACGCTATCCTCCTTGCCGCGAGGTTCGGCGGGTCGCCAGCGTGAACAGCGCCACCGCCAGCGCCAGCACAACGGTCTGGATCAGTGCCATCGCCGCGGTCAGCTCCGAACTGCTGCCGAACCAGGCGCTGACGATGGCCGGCGTCAGCACCTGGGAATTCGGCCCCATCAGCAGGATGGAGGCGCCCAGTTCGCGAACGCTGGCGATAAACAGCAGCAGCCATGCCGCGAGCAGCCCCGGTCGCAGCAGCGGCATGGTGATCGTGCGCATGCGTTCGGCCCAGGAGGCACCGCAGACCTGTCCGCATTCTTCCAGGCTTTTGTCGAGCTGCAGCAGCACGCTGGAGATGGTGCGGACGCCCAGCGGCAGGAACACGGTCAGGTAGGCGATCAGCAGCAGCCACAGCGTGCCGTAGATCGGGATCGGGAACACCAGCCACGCCCACATCATGCCGAAGGCGAACACCAGGCGCGGCACCGCCTGGGGAAACATCACGGTGTATTCCAGCAGCCCGCGACCGGGGATGCGGCTGCGGTGGATCAGCCACGACAGCATGCCCGTCAGCGCCACCCCGATAGTCGCTGTCAGCACGCCGAGCAGAAGGCTGTTCCAGGTGGCGGAACGCACCGCGTTCTGGGTCAGCGCCTGGCGGTAGTTGTCGAGGGTGAAATTGGCGGCCGACGGAAACGCCACCGCCAGCCGCTGCACCGAGGCATAAAGCAGCGTAAGGATCGGCAGCACGACCGAGAGCAGCACATACAGCGCGCAGATCCCGAACAGCAGCCAGCGCAGGCCGCCGACATCGGTCAGCCGCGGCCGGAACGCCTTGCCGCTGACCGTGACGTAGCTGCGGCGGGCGATGATCCGCCGGTAGAAGAACAGCATCAGGAACATTACCGCGAACAGCGACACGCCGAGCGCGGCGGCGAGCGGAATGCGCGGCGGATACTGCGCCGTCAGCTGATAGATCGCTGTCGTAATGACGTAGAAGCGGGACGGCGTGCCCAGCACCAGGGCGGCCGAGAACGATCCGAGCATCTCGGCGAACACGAAGATCGCCGCGCCCAGCACGCCCGGCGTGACCAGCGGCAGGGTGATCCGCAGCATGGTGTGGAACCGGCCGGCGCCGCTGATCTGCGAGGCTTCCTCCAGCGCCGGGTCCATCGACTTCATGACGGCACCGATCATGACGAAGGCGACCGAACCCTCGAACAATGCCATCACCCAGGCGATACCGAGCGGACTGACGATGTCGATGATCGCGCCGGTGCCGCCGCAGGCGCGCCAGAGCTGGTTGATGAAGCCGCTTTCAGGTGCGCCCAGCAGGCTCCAGGCCAGGGCACCGAGCAGCGGCGTGACGTAGTAGGGCACCGCCATCGTCTGCTCCAGCGTGCGGCGGAACGGGACGTTGGTCCGATTGAGGATCCAGGCAGTCAGGAAGCCGAAGACCAGCGCCATCACTGTCGCCGCGAACGCAACGAACAGTGTGTTGAGCATGATCTGCCAATAGCGCGGCAGCGCTTCGAAGTTGTCGAGGCCATAAGCGGTGGGCGGACGCACTTCGGGGTCGCCGACGTCGAAGGCGGCCTGCAGCAGATAGTAGATCGGGTAGGCGACGAACGCCGCCGTGATCCCGATCACCGCCAGCCCGACCGTGCTCTGGACGGATGGGAGCTGAAGCCTGCGGGTGCGCACAGCCGCTGCTTCCGGTGCCTACAGCAGCCCGAGCATGCCGTTCCACTCGGTGTTGAAGGCTTTGCGGCTGGCCAGGTAGTCCGGCAGATCGGTGGGCACCAGCAGCTTGAAGTCGCGCAGGCGCAAACCGCCTGGCATCGGCGGCGCGTCGTTGCGGACCGATCCGTAGAGCAGGTACTGGTTCTGCTGGTAAACCGCCTGCCCGCGTACCGACATCAGCCAGTCGAGGAACAGCCGCGCGGCTTCGGGGTGTGGCGCCTTGTCCACCACGCCCGCGGCCAAGGCGGTCGCGGGCAAGCCGTCCGCGGGTGCCACGAAGGCGATGGGCGCCTTACGCTCGTGGTACAGCAGGTAGCCGCCCCACTCGGCCAGAGCGCAAACCTTGTCGTCGCCCTTGGCGAGCCGGTCGAACAACTGTGCCCGGGAATCGAAGCCGTGCGGCCGCTGCCTGGCGAAGGTCTTCCAATAGCCATCGCCATAGAGCTTGCGCAGTTCGTACCAGGCAACGAACTGCATGCCCGAGGTGGCCTGCTTGGTGCTGATCGCATTGGCCCAGCGCGGGTCCAACAGGTCCTTCCACGTCTTCGGCGCGTCGGCGGGCTTCACCTTGTCGGTGTTGTAGGCAATTCCCGCGAAGGTCAGGCCAACACAGAAGTGGTAGCCTGGCGGATCGCTGAGGCGGTCGGGGGGATAGGCGTCGGCTTGCGGCGACAGATAGCGTGCGAAGTCACCGCGCTTCTGGAAGTCGATCGCGGTGCCGATGTCGGAGAACTGGATGACGTCGACATCGAAACGGCCCGCTGACCGCTCCGCCAGGATCTTGCTGTAGAGCGCACCGTTCTGCAAGCGGACATAGTTGGCGCGGATTTTTGGAAAGTCCTTGTTGAAGGCTTCGATTACCGCAGCGCCCCCAGCCTCGCCATCCTGGGTGTAGAAGAGCAGCGTGCCCTCCTGCTCGGCCTTGGCCATGTCGGCGGAGGTGGTGAAATCCAGCACCTTGGTGACCGGACGGATTTGCGCTGCGACGCGGCCGGCCGACAGCCCGACGACCGGCAAGGCCGCCGCCGCCAAGCCGGCTTGTAGTGTGAACCGTCGGGTTCTTGAGGCAGGTGGATGCTCGGACATTAGTTTTCATCCCGGATTATTTGATTGAGTTCGCGGTCTAAAGGGTCGGCACCAGTATGGGTGCGTTACGACCTTGCGGTCCGCTGACGGCGAAACGACCGGCGTTTGCGCCGGTCCGTTCGCCAGGTCCTCTTATGCCCGTTCTCAGGCTGGTCTCGAACGCCACGACGAAGCCGTCAAATAAACACGCCCGCCATGCCACCGGCCGGGTAGCGTGTCCCAGCCGCGGCGCCGGCTGGGACGGCGGCGGAAATGCGCGCCACATCCTGGTGCGACAGCTTCACGTCCAGGGCGCCGACGTTTTCGTCCAACCGGGCGGCGTAGCGGGTGCCGGGGATGGCGACGACATCCGGTCCCTGGGCCAGCAGCCAAGCTAATGTCACCTGCGACGGGGTGCAGGATTTCTCGGCGGCGATCGCCTCGATCTTCGCCACCAGCGCGCGGTTCTGGTCGAAGTTCTGCTGCTGGAAGCGGGGATGCGCCGCGCGGCGGCCGTCGATGTCGGAAAAATTCTTGATCGCGCCGGTCAGGAAACCGCGCCCCAGCGGGGAATAGGCGACGAAGCTGATCCCGAGTTCGGTGGTGGTCTTGCGGGTTTCCTCGGCCTCTTCCCGGTACAGCAACGAATATTCGGTCTGCACCGCGGCGATCGGGTGCACGGCGTGGGCTCGGCGGATGCGGTCGGGTGCGGCTTCCGACATGCCGAGGAAGCGGACCTTGCCTTGCGAGACCAGTCTGGCCATGGCGCCGACGGTGTCCTCGACCGGGACGGCCGGGTCGACGCGGTGCTGGTAGTAGAGGTCGATGACGTCAATGCCGAGGCGCTTGAGGCTGGCCTCGCAGGCTTCGGCGACATATTCGGGACGGCCGTTGACGCCGTTCGACTGGCCGGGGCGCTGGATCTGGCCGAATTTCGTTGCCACCACGACCTGGTCGCGGCGGCCGTGCAGGGCGCGCCCGAGCACCTGCTCGTTATGGCCCCAGCCATACATGTCGGAGGAGTCGAGATGGTCGACGCCGGTGTCGATGGCATGGCGGATGAGGTCTTCCGACACGGCGTCGTCGGCGGCGCCGTAGATGCCGGACAGCGACATGCATCCCAGGCCGATGGCCGAGACGGACAGGCCGCCCTTGCCGAGCGCGCGGTGTTCCAGCTTTGGCTGCATTGCCATGGGCGGTGGCTCCTGTCTATCGGGTTGCGTCGATTATGGGCGCCGCGCGCGCCGGACGCCAGGGTGGGCGCCTGGGAAAGCTCTCCCTGCTCTACTCGGCGAAGACGGCTTGCAGCCGTTCGAGCGCCATTCGGAGGGTGCGAGCCTCGACCGCGCCCAACCGCTTCATCAGGCGCTGTTTGTCGAGTGCTCGGATTTGATCGAGCAAGATCAACCCGGTCTTTTCCTCGAACCTGACGGGTATTCGGAATGGTGCGGGATGGCTGCCCGTTGTCATCGGCGCCGCCAGCACGGTTCGCAGGTGATCGTGCATCTCAGATGGCGAAATGATAACGCAGGGCCGGCTCTTTTGAATCTCGGCGCCGAGCGTTGGATCCAGCGCTGCCAACCAGATATCCCCACGCGCCAAGCCTGCTTGCGGTGGCGCGCGAACCGTCGGAACCGGCCGCTTCACCATACCAACTCGTCGTCGCCAGCGTTCCCGAACTCGGGCCAGACGAGGGCAGCGTCGCCGGACATGGCAATCTGCGCGGCTGCCTCGGCCCATCCGGCGCGGGGATGCACCTTGGCCGGCATAAGTATGACCCGCCCCTTTTCCAGAGTGAGGGAAAGATCATCGCCCGCCTTGACCCCCAGCTCTTCCAGGACAGGCTTGGGCAGGATGATGCCGGCCGAATTTCCCATGCGACGAACCGATGTCCGCATTTCACAGCTGCTCCAAAGTTATAACATTGTTCCTACCGTATCCAGATGGGGAGTGCAAGCAATGTTGGTGCCAGCCCGGGGTACCGAGCCCGCCTGCCTTGCCATTACAGAAAGAACAACCTGTCCAGTCGTTCGGCGATTATCAAGACCAGTAAGTATACCCCGGCAGAGCCGGGGAAATCCCGAATGTATTAGCTGACGGGAGGCGCGATCGGTGTCAGGGCAGTCCGAGCGAAGGACCTCAGGGGCTCGCTGGGGATCCCACTTCGTAAGCGCGCGATGGCGGCCAAAAGGGTTTTCTGATAAGCTTTGCCACCTGGTCATGGCGCATCCAGCCGGCGAGAGAAACGTAGGGACCAGGACAATGCCAAAACTGATTGAACGGATTAAACTCGGATCGACTTACAAGGGCTGGGTGTCCCGTCACACACGGATATCGGGGCAGGCGGGTCTGCGCAGCGCGATAGGAGGAGAGTTTGAGGCTTTCGGCATCATCGAACGAGAGATACTTCGACTTTACGGCCTGAAACAAGAGCATTACCTTATAGACGTGGGCTGTGGCTCGGGTCGACTTGCACTTCCCCTGAGCGAATACTTAACTGGTATGTACCTTGGAACGGATGTTGTTCCGCAGCTCGTAGAGGCAGCACGGCGGAGCGTATCACGTTCGGACTGGAGGTTTGAGGTCGTTAAGTCGATCCGGATTCCAGAGGCAGAGGCGAGAGCGGACTTCATATGCTTCTTTTCTGTGATCACACACCTACTTCATGAACAGAGCTATCTCTACCTGGAAGAGGCTTGTCGAGTGCTGAAACCGGGCGGACGGATCGTTCTGTCATTTCTTGAATTTGCAATGGATTTTCACTGGCCGACATTCGAACAAACCATCCTGAGTGAACGAGCGGGCGGACCCCATCCACTCAACATGTTCACCGAAAGAGTTGCCCTAAGCGCGTGGGCAGATAGGCTTGGGCTCCAAACCCTGGAGTTTAGAGATGGAAGCGATGCCTTCGTCCCGCTACCTCATCCCCTGAAGCTTGACGATGGCCGGATCATGAATGAACTTGGGAATCTTGGTCAGTCGATTTGTGTCTTGTCCAAACCGATCTAGCTCGCTGACACAGAAAGAGATCTATCGAGGATGCAACCTGACTTACTGTTCCGCTGACCACGTAACTCGTAAACACGTTTTGCCCCGCGCCCATCGGACCCTGATAGACGGCATTCCACTTGGTGGTGGATGACCGCATATACCGTCCCATGGCGGGGTTCTGACGCGCCCAGGGAGGCGACGCCGGGTCGGACGCGGCGCGGCCTTGTCCGCAGAACGTCTGAACCCGGCTCAGCAAGTTCTGGATACGAGAGGGCTCAGCCGATCCGCAGCAGCCGGGGACCCTCGGTTCGCAGCCATGGAATGGCCGCCCGGGTGTGCGGCGTCAATTCATCCACCAGGGTCCAGAACTTCGGGCCGTGGTTCATGTGGCGCAGATGCGCGACCTCGTGCGCCACGACGTAGTCCTGCACGAAGGGGGGCGCCATCACCAGCCGCCAGCTGAGCGCCAGGGATGTGTCAGGAGCGCAGCTTCCCCACCGGCTGGTGGTGTCCTTCATCGTCACCCGCCGCGGCACCATGCCGATCAGCGCCGCCTTCGCCAGCGCCAGGGCACCCAGCCGGCGGCGCGCCTCCTGGCGGAGAAAATCGCGCACCCGGCGCGGCAGGAACTCGACGGCGCCGCTCACGTGCAGTTCCTGGTCCAGCAGGAACGCGCCCCCGCGCGCGGATGGAGCGTGGCGGATGCGGTGCGGCACGCCGCAGATCGGCACCGCGGCGCCCTGGGTGAAGGCAACCGCCTCGGGCAGTGCCGCCAGGCGATCGGACACCCAGTCGGCGTGGCCCATCAGCAGCGCCATGCCAGCCTTGCGGGTCGCCCGGGCCGGCAATGTCACGACGACGGCGCCCCCGGCCGGGTCGATCCGCAGCGACACCCGGCGGGCTCGGCTGCTGCGCCGCCAGCGCACGCGCGTCGGCCCGGATGGCAGAGCGAGCGTCTCAGGCCGGAGATCGTCCATGCGATGCAATGCGCAGAGGTGAGTCCGATTCGTCAATGGGGCTTGATCAGCGGCGGGGCTTGATCCCAGCGGCGGCGCCGACCTCGCCGCGCCACCGGATCTGGGTGCACCGGATCTGGGGCACCGGGCTGGAGCACCGCAACAGCGCGCCGCTTGACCAGCCGTTCGGCCTGCGCTACCACACCGCTTCCGTCCATTTGGAATTCAGAATTCCATGCTGCAGCCGCTGCTCGCCACGCAAAGCCTGATCGACCGGGTGTATCAGCAACTGCTTCAATCGATCGCCGACGGCAGCCTGACGCCCGGCCAGCGCATCCGCCAGGCGGAGTTGGCCGACAGCCTGGGCGTCTCGCGCCAACCGGTCAGCCACGCGCTGCACCTGCTGAAACGCCAGGGGCTGGTCGAGGAGACCGGGGGCAAGGGCCTGCGGGTGGTTCCGCTGGACCCGTTCCGGGTCATGCAGCTGTATCAGGTTCGCGAGGTCGTCGATGGTCTGGCCGCCAGGCTGGGTGCCCGGCACGTCGCGGCCCGAACCGCTTCGGCCGCGGACACCGCCGTGCTGGAGGGCCAGCTTGTCGCCGGTGCCGGGTTCGGCCCGGCGACGCCGATCCCGGTCCTGGTCCGCGCCGACACCGATTTCCATCGCACCCTGTATCGGCTGTCCGGCAACCCGGCGATCGAGGAAACGACGGCGCCGTTGTGGCCGCATCTGATGCGCTCGATGGCGACCGTGTTGCGGGAACCCGACTACGCCACCCGGGTCTGGCATCAGGAACACGCGGCCATCCTGGGCCACATCCTGGCCGGCGATGCGGTGCGTGCCGAAGCGGCGGCGCGCGATCACGCCGCCACGGCCGCACGCCTGACGGCCGAACAGCTTCAACCCCAGGCCGCGTAAGCAGGAGACGTCCCCATGTTGACAGAATTCCAGGTCCGCCAGTTTCACGACGAAGGCTATATCTTCCTGCCAGAGACCTTCTCGGCCGATGAGGTCGCCATCCTGAAGGCCGAGGCCGAGGACATCTATCGCCAGCAGCGCCCGGAAGTCTGGCGCGAGAAGTCCGGCGCCCCGCGCACCGCCTTCGCCGCGCATCTTTATAACGAGGCGCACGGGCTGCTGGCGCGCCATCCGCGCATGATCCGCCCGGTCGAGCAGCTGTTCGGCGAGCAGGTCTACATGCACCAGTACAAGATCAACGCCAAAGCATCGTTCACCGGCGACGTCTGGCAGTGGCACCAGGATTACGGCACCTGGGCGCGTGACGACGGCATGCCCGAGCCGCGGGCGATGAACATCGCCGTGTTCCTGGACGAGGTGATGCCGATCAATGGGCCGCTGATGCTGGTTCCGCGCAGCCACACCCACGGCGTGCTCGCCGCCGGCCACGACACCAGCACGACGTCGTATCCGCTGTGGACCCTGGACGAGCCGACCGTCACCACCCTGGTCGAGCAGGGCGGCATCGTCGCGCCGACCGGCAAGGCCGGCGGCCTGCTGCTGTTCCATGGCAATCTGGTGCACGGTTCGGCCGGCAACATCACGCCGTATCCGCGCAAGATCGTCTACCTGACGCTCAACGCCGTTTCCAACTACATCCGCACGCCGACGCGCGCGGAATGGATCGCCCATACCGACTTCGCCCCGATCGTGCCGACGGACGAAGGCGCCTTGGCGCGGTATGCGCAAGGGTTGAAGCAAGCGGCCGCGTAGCTGGCTGGGCGGCGGATCGCGGAGGGGGCGGGCGCGGGTTCGCTCGCTCGCGCTGTATGCTACCCGGCGAGTTCGGCTCGCACCATAGCGGCACCTTCGGCCAGCGCCCGCAGCTTGCCGAAGGCGGTGTCGCGCCGGAGGTACTTCATGCCGCAATCCGGCGCCGGCACCAGCTTGTCGGCGCCGACAAACCGCAGCCCATCGCGGATACGCTGGGCGACGGTCTCGGGTGGTTCCACCGTCGGGTCGCCCAGGTCCAGCACGCCCAGCATGATGGTCTTGCCGGCCAGGTCGCGCAGCACGCCAAGATCCAGCCGGGGCTGCGCCGCCTCGATCGAGATCTGCTGCGCGATCGTGCCCCCGAGCTCCGCCAGGAAGCCGTAGCCGGTGGGCTTTTCCGCCACCACGGCGGCATAGCCGAAACAGATATGCACGACGGTCGGACCCTCGATTCCCTCCAGCGCCCGGTTGATCGCCCGGATGCCGTAACGGATGGCCTTGTCGGGTGCGGTGCGCACCCAGGGTTCGTCCAGTTGCACGACATCGACCCCGGTCGCCTTCAGGGCGCGCAGTTCCTGGTTGACGGCGACCGCGTAGTCCATCGCCAATGCTTCCTCGTCCCGGTAGAAATCGTCCTGCACCTGGCGCGACAAGGTGAAGGGGCCAGGCAGGGTGATCTTGGTCGCTCGGGTCGCGTTCGCCCGCAGGAATTCGGCGTCCCGGGTCTCCACCCCGGCGACGCGGCGGATCGGTCCGACGACGCGGGGAACCTTGGTCACCCGGCCGTTGCCTGACCGCAATTCTCCGGGCGTCTCGGCATCGATGCCTTGCAGCGCCAGGGCGAAGCGGTTGGAATAGCTCTCGCGCCTGATCTCGCCATCGGTCACGATATCGATCCCGGCCCGCTCCATATCGCGGATCGCCAGGATCGTCGCATCGTCCTGCGCCTGCTGGCGCAGGTCCCGCGGCACCCGCCACATGTCGGGCGCATGGGCGCGTGGCACGCCGTGCTGGTGCAGGGTGGCACGATCCACCAGCCAGTCCGGCTGCGGATAGCTGCCCACGACGGTGGTCGGCAACAAATGTGTTGGGTAGGGCATGGAACGGAACCTCCGGCTGACACGATTGCACCACGTCGCGCGTGCTCGCAAACTGGCGCGTCCTCGCAAGCTGGCTGGGATGTGCTGAAGGAGATCCGCCGCATGTGGCCTATTCGATCCGCGCTGTTCGTGCCGGCGCATCGCCGTGACTGGGTGGGCAAGGCGATCCGCGTCTCGCCCGGGGCGGTGGTGCTGGATATCGAGGATTCGGTGCCGCCGCAGTTCAAGCCACAGGCGATGGGGCATTTGAAAAGCGAGATCCATGAGCTGCGTGAGGCCGGCGTTGGCGCGTTCGTGCGCATCCAGCCGTTGCATGACGGAACCGCGGCGGAGATCGAAGCCGCGGTCACCGACGGGCTGACCGCGATCGTGCCGCCGAAGGTCGCTGCCCCGGGGGAAATTCGCCGGTTGCATGATCTGTTGAGCTATGCCGAGGGGCGGGCCGGCGTGGCGCACGGTGCGGTGGGGCTGTTGCCGCTGCCGGAGACGGCGCAGGGGATGTACGATGCCTACAACCTGGTCAAGGCCAGCCCTCGGGTGCGTGGCATTCATGGTGCGCTCAGCGGGCCGGTGTCGGGTGACTTCGCCCGGGCGTTCGGCTTCCGGGCGACGGCGGGCGGCGAGGAGCAACTGTATCTGGCGTCCAAGATGGTGCTGGACAGCCGAGCCGGCGGGGCGATGTGGCCGATCGCCGGCATTTTCGGAACGCCGCAAGATGATCTGGCGGCGGTCGAGCGGCTGATCCGCAAGGCCCGCGATATCGGCTATTCCGGGGTCGCGGTGATGCATCCGTCGCATGTCGCGATCGCCAACATGGTGTATCGGCCGACGGCGGAGGATATCGCCTACTTCACCGGCCTGCTGCAGGCCTTCGAGGCGGCCGAGAAGGCGGGTCTCGGCGCGGTCAGCTACCAGGGCGCCATGGTCGACTACGCCATGCTGCCGCTGGCGCGGGAGGTGCTCGCCGAGGCAGCTCGAAATCAGTAGGCTGGAGCTATATGAATCGCGACCTAGTCTAAAGCCGGAGAAGACATGCCAGCAGATGCCCTGAGAACAGACGCCGCCCCGGAGACTGGCGCCCCGGATGGCGGCGCCCAAGAAGTCCGTTTGGCGGATTACCGGCCGCCGGCCTTTCTGGTCGACACCGTGGACCTGCGCTTCGACCTCGATGAGACCACGACGAGGGTGATCGCGCGGCTGTCGGTGCGGCGTAATCCGGCCGCGCCGGCGAATGCGCCGCTGCACCTGGATGGTGAGGCGCTGACCCTGGTGCGGCTGAGCCGGGACGGTACCGACCTGCGGGCGGGCGAGTATCGCGAGATCAAGAGCGGGCTGACGATCCCGCAGATGCCCGACGCCTGCGTGCTGGAGATCGAAACCCGGCTTTCGCCGAAGGACAACACCGAGCTGAGCGGCCTGTACGTCTCGGGCGGCAACTTCTTCACCCAGTGCGAGGCGCAGGGGTTCCGGCGGATCACCTTCTTTCCCGATCGGCCGGATGTAATGTCGCGCTACACGACGACGATCATCGGCGACTGCCCGGTGATGCTGTCGAACGGCAATCCCGGCCCGCTGACCGATCTGGCGGATGGCCGGCGCTCGATCACCTGGACCGATCCCCATCCGAAACCTTGCTACCTGTTCGCGCTGGTGGCGGGCGATCTCGTGTCGGTCACGGACAGTTTTGTCACGGCTTCGGGCCGCAGCGTGGCGCTGGGTATCTACGTGCGTCGCGGCGACGAGGATCGTTGCGCCCACGCGATGCGGTCACTGAAGACCTCGATGAGGTGGGATGAAGAGGTGTTCGGTCTGGAGTATGATCTGGACGTGTTCAACATCGCCGCCGTGTCCGACTTCAACATGGGGGCGATGGAGAACAAGGGGCTGAATGTTTTTAATACGAAATATGTTCTGGCGCGGCCGGAGACAGCGACCGACACCGACTATCAGGGCATCGAGTCGGTCATCGCGCATGAGTATTTTCACAACTGGACCGGCAACCGGGTTACCTGCCGCGACTGGTTTCAGCTGTCGTTGAAAGAAGGTCTGACGGTCTACCGCGATCAGGAATTCTCCGCCGATCAAGGCAGCCGCGCGGTGAAGCGGATCGGCGACGTCAGGGCGCTGCGGGCAGCGCAGTTTCGCGAGGACGGCGGCCCACTGGCACATCCGGTGCAGCCGGCGAGCTATCTGGCGATCGACAACTTCTACACCTCGACCATCTACAACAAGGGTGCCGAGGTCATCCGCATGATGGCCACTATCATCGGCCGCGCCGCGTTTCGCCGCGGCATGGATCTGTATTTCGCCCGCCACGACAACAACGCCGTCACCATCGACGATTTCGTTCAGGCGATGCAGGACGCGTCCGGTGTCGATCTGCAGCGTTTCAAGTCGTGGTACCATCAGGCCGGCACACCCGAGGTCTCGATCGAGGACGCTTATGATGCGAAAACGAAACGCTATTCGCTGACCATCCGGCAGGCCACCAGACCGACGCCGGGCCAGCCGGACAAGTCTCCGCTGGTCATTCCGGTGGCGATGGGACTGCTGGACGGCAATGGTCAGGAACTCGCCACCCGGCTGGACGGCGAGGCGGAGGCGCACGCGGGCACACGGGTGCTGCTGGCGACGCAGGCGGAGAACCGTTTCGAATTCGTTGACGTGGCCAGTCCGCCGGTGCCGTCGCTGCTGCGAGATTTCTCGGCCCCCGTGAAGCTGACCGGGCTGGCGGCGGATCGGCTGCGTTTCCTGGCGGCGCATGATGCCGACCCGTTCGTGCGCTGGGAGTCGGGGCAGCAGTTCGCTGCCTGGATGCTGCTCGACATGGTCGCCGCCATCCAGGCCGGCGACGAGCCGGCGGTCGACCCGGCGCTGATCGAGGCGATGGCGTCGACGCTGGAGCAGGAGCCGGCTTTCGCCACTGAAGCCCTGGCACTGCCGGGCGAGGCGACACTGGCCGACCGGATGGCGGTGGTCGACGTCGATGCGATTCATGCCGCCCGCGATCTGGCGCGATCGGCGATCGGTCAGGCGCTAAGCGGCCGGCTGCGTGCCCTGTATGACAGTCTGACAGACACCGGTGGCTACACCATCGACGGCCCGGCGATCGGCCGGCGGTCGCTGCGCAATGCCTGCCTCGGCTATCTGGTTGCCAGCGGCGATGCGGCGGCGGTCGGCCTGGCGAAGGCGCAGTTCGATGCCGCCAGGAACATGACCGACAGGTTGGCCGCCCTGGGGATCTTGTCGAGCGTGGACCGCACCGAACGGGCAGACGCGCTGGCGGCGTTCTATCAGGCGTGGCGAGGTGATCCGCTGGTGCTGGACAAGTGGTTCGCGATCCAGGCGCTGTCGCCTTTGCCGGCGACGGTGCAGGCGGTGGAACGGTTGAAGTCCCATCCCGACTTCGATCTGCGCAACCCCAATCGGATTCGCGCCCTGGTCAGCAGTTTCGCGGGCAACCAGGTGCGGTTTCACGACAAGTCTGGCGCCGGCTACCGGCTGTATGCCGACACCATCATCCAGCTTGATCCGAACAACGGTCAGGTGGCGGCGCGGATGGTGTCGCCGTTGGGCCAGTGGCGGCGCCACGACGCCGACCGCCAGCGGCTGATGAAGGCGGAACTGCAACGGATCCTCGATCTGCCAGGGCTGTCGCGGAACACCTTCGAAATGGCCTCGAAGAGCATCGCATGACCAGCTTCTGCGATCAGGCCTGGCAGCGCACCAGCATGCTTCGCGGCGCGATCGCCGGTCTGAAGTTCAATCGCGAACTGGCGGCGGGCACGCTGGACCCGGTTCGATTCCAGTTCTACGTCACCCAGGATGCGCTGTATCTGGACCAGTACGCCCGCATCCTGGTGATGGCGGGGGCGCGCGGGCCGGACGGCGCGACGTTGCGGCTGTTCGCCGAAGCCGCGCTGGAGGCGGTGGCGGTGGAGCAGGCGCTGCACGGCCAGTACCTGACGGCGTTCGGCGTCGACGCGCTGGCGGTGGAACCCTCGCCCGACTGCCTCGGCTACACCAGCTTCCTGCTCGCCACGGCCTATCATGCGCCGTGGGAAGTGCTGATGGGGGCCTTGCTGCCATGCTTCTGGATCTACTGGGACATTGGCAACGCCATCGCCCGCGAGGCGGCCGCGGACAACAGATATCGGGCGTGGATCGACACCTATTCCGATGAGGCTTTCGGCCGCGCGGTGCGGGCGGTGATCGCGGCGACCAACACGGCGGCCGAGAACACCACCGAGGCGGTGCGGGTGCGCATGATGGACGGGTTTATCCGGTCTACCCAGTATGAATATCTGTTCTGGGACGGCGCGTATCAGCTTCGGCGCTGGCCGGCGGCGGGCTGATGGCAGGCGGCGGCCTGGCGACCGCAATGCTCAAGGGGGGGAGCGGTCAGTCCTCCTTGATGCCAAGCTCCGGGATGCCTTGCTCGTTGCCGTAGTATTTGTAGGGTAGAAACTTGCCGGACATGGTGAGCCTGACCCGATCGCCTTTCGGGTTGGCCTCGCGGTCGATCCGCATGTCGAAGTCGATCGCCGACATGATGCCGTCGCCGAATTCTTCCTCGATCAGCGCTTTCCAGGCCGGCCCGTTCACCATCAGCAGTTCGTGGAACCGGTAGAGCAGCGGATCGGTCGGCGGCGTCGCGGCGCCACGATAAGGCACCTCGTTCAACATCCGCTGCTCGGTCTCGGATAAGCCGAACAGTGTCGCCGCCTTTTTCACCAGCGGCTTGACCAGCTTCTGCTGGCCCAGCAGGGCGCCGACGATCAGAACCTCGGACACGCCGCCGATCTGCTCGCAGATATGACGCCAGCTCCAGTTCTTCTCCCGTTTGATGTCGAGAATTCTCTCGGTCAGGTCTGCTCTGGTCATTTCAGCCTCCGCTTGGGCCATCCGCGGCGGCGGACGGCGCTGCCACCACATGCGTGGGGACGGATCTAAGTCCAGAAGACGGGAAAAGTCGAACGGGGTCGGTTGCAGCGGTATCCGTTGCGTTGGTGACAAGCTGCCGGCCGCCGTGGCGAAGGTCGCGGTGTCGCGTCAGGGGTCACCGTGACCGGTCTGGCTGTCACCGGTCGGGCGGTTGTGATAGGTTGTATCTGGCGGCGTGACGACAGGATGGCATGAGCGAACAGTTCAACGTTTGGCACCACGACCGGATCGGGTCCACCAGCGACGAGGTCCGTCGCCTGGCCGCCGAGGGCGCGCCGCACGGCACGGTGGTTCATGCCGACGAGCAGATCAGCGGGCGCGGCCGGATGGCGCACGGCTGGTTCAGCCCGCCGGGCAACCTGTATCTTTCGGTTCTGCTGCGCACCGGTCAGCCTGCCAGGCGGGTGGCCGAATTGAGCTTCCTCGCCGCCCTGGCGGTGGCCGACACGGTCGAGGCGCTGCTGCCACGCCAGACCCGGGTGATGCTGAAGTGGCCCAACGACGTTCTGATCAGCGGCGCCAAGGTCGCCGGGATCCTGCTGGAGCAGTTCGACGATGCGACCATCATCGGCATCGGCGTGAACGTTTTGGTGGCGCCGTCGAACGCCGGCTACAAGACCACGACGGTGGTGGCCAACGGCGGCATCGCGTCCGTCGACGGCGCCCGCGACATCCTGCTCGATCGGCTGGGGCGCCATCTGTCGGCCTGGCGCGAGACCGGCTTCGCCCCGATCCGCGAACAATGGCTTAACCGGTCCTATCCGATCGGCGCCGCGATCCGAGCGAGTTCGGCGGGACGTCCGGTCGCCGGGCACTTCGCCGGGCTGGACCAGGACGGCGCGTTGCTGCTGGATACCCCGCAGGGCCAGGTTCGGATCGTTGCCGGCGATGTGGTTCCGACCGGGGGATAGACCGGGGTTCGCCGGCTGGCGTCTGCTGGTTGCAGCCGGACATGCCCGGTTGAAGCGAGCCGCTGAATTGTTCTGACGACGCTGCGATAAAGCTTCGGGGTCGGTGCAACCCTGGACGATCACGCTGTTTCCAGCGGCGGCCAGCGGGACGGTGCTGGCGTTTCTGTCGGCAGGCCGATGGCGGCGCCTAGTTGAACCTCTCGCCTTTGACCGTTGGCCTTGTTTGACCCTTGGCGCGGCGGGTGGGATCATGCGCCCAGGATCGTCCGTCAAATAGCATAGGCCGCAATGGATCAGCTTACGCCGCCGCCGTCCGCCAGCTGGCAGGCGGAACTGGATGAACTTGCCGAACGCAAGCGGCGTGCCCGTCAGATGGGCGGTCCCGAGCGGATCGAGCGGCAGCACGCCAGCGGGCGGCTTACGGTGCGTGAGCGGATCGATCTCTGCCTCGACGCTGGTTCCTTCATGGAGATCGGCTCGATCGCCGGCAAGGCGAGCTATGACGAGACCGGCAGGATGATGACCGACTTCATCCCGGCCAATGGGGTGTTCGGCCGCGGCCGCATCGACGGGCGGCCGGTGGTGATCTATGGCGACGACTTCACCGTTCGCGGCGGGTCGGCGGATGCGTCGATCAAAGGCAAGTACTTCATGCCTGAGCAGATGGCGGGCGAGTACCGCCTGCCGCTGATCCGGATGATCGAAGGGTCGGGCGGCGGCGGTTCGGTGAAGACGATCGAAACCCGGGGGCACGCCAATCTGCCGGGCGGGATCGGCCAAAGCTCCGGCCTGTGGCTGTGCGCGCAGAACATGGGCCGGGTGCCGGTGGTGGCGCTGGGATTGGGGTCGGTTGCCGGCCTGGGTGCCGCGCGTCTGGCCGCCAGTCATTACTCGATAATGGTGAAGGACAAGGCCGCGGTCTTCGTCGCCGGTCCGCCGGTGGTGGACCGCCTTGGGGAGACGCGCACCAAGCAGGAGCTGGGCGGGTATCGGGTGCAGGTGGCGGTCGGCACGGTGGATGACGCGGTCGACACCGAACCGGAGGCGTTCGAGCGGACGCGGCGGTTCCTGTCCTACCTGCCGTCGTCGGTGTGGGACCTGCCGCCGCGGCAACGTGGCTGGGACGATCCGAACCGGCGCGATGAACAGCTGATCTCGATCGTGCCGAAGGACCGGCACAAGGCGTACAGCATGCGCAAGATCATCGAGTCCGTGGTGGACAAGGACAGCTTCTTCGAGATGGGTCAGGGCTTTGGCCGCGCCATCATCACCGGCTTCGCGCGGCTGGATGGCTGGCCGGTGGCGATGCTGGCCGGCGACCCGCTGTTCGGCGGCGGTGCGTGGGGGGCGTCGGCGTCGCGGAAGATCACCCGGTTCGTCGACCTGGCGCAGACCTTCCATCTGCCGATGGTGCATCTGGTGGACTGTTTCGGTTTCGCAGTCGGGCTGGAGGCGGAGTCGAGCGCGACGATGCGGCATGCGGTCACCGCGATCAGTGCCATCCACCAGTCCACCATTCCGTGGTGCGCGATCATCATCCGCAACGTTTTCGGGGTCGGCGGCGGCGGCCATGTGCCGCACACCCAGACGCCGATCCGGTATGCCTGGCCGTCCGGCAACTGGGGTTCGCTGCCGCTGGAGGGCGGCGTCGAAGCCGCCTACCGTGCGGAGATCGCCGCCGCCGAGGACCCGGACGCCAAACTGCGGGAGATCGGGGAGCGGCTGGAGCGGATGCGATCGCCGTTCCGTTCGGCCGAGGCGTTCATCATCGAGGAGATCATCGATCCGCGTGACACGCGGCCGCTGCTGTGCGCGTTCGCCAACATGGCGGCGCCGCTGCGGCAACCCGGTCAGTCGATGTTCACGATGCGGCCCTAGTATCACGCATCAATGAAGCGCGATACGTCGTGATATGTCTGAAGTAGCCGATTCACGCGGCGAACCGTGGACGCTTCGCCTCTCACGCTTCTTTACGATCGGATACTAGCCGATGCCACTGTCGCAGTTCCGGGTGTTGCAGGTCGGATCCGGCATCGCGCTGGATTATTGCGGCAAGCTGTTCGCCGACTTCGGCGCGGATGTGGTGAAGCTGGAGCCGCCGGGTGGCGACCCGCTGCGGTCGTTTCCGCCGGTCCTGGAGAACGGCGAGAGCGGGCTGTTCGCGTGGCTGAACACCAACAAGCGCAGCGTGACCGAGACACCGCGGACGCTGGACGGGTTGCTGCCGGGGGCCGACCTGTTGCTGGATGGCAGGCGGCTGGACGGGGCTGGTCCGACGTCGCCTGACCACAGGTTGGAGGCCGGGTATCCGACGCTGTGCAGTACCACGATCTCGTGGTTTGGCGAGCGAGGTCCCTATGCCGGCTTCGCCGCCACCGAGGCGACCGTTCGCGCGCTGGGCGGGCTGGTGGCGCTGACCGGACGGACCGAGGGGCCGCCGACGCTGGCGACCGACGGCCAATCCGGCATCATCGCCGGCCTGGCTGGCTTCATTGCCTCGACCGCGGCGCTGTATGACCGGGCGAACGGCAGCCGCCAATTTTCCGTCAGCGTGCATGAGACCGCCGTCGGTGTCGCCGAATATGAAGCCGCTGTTGCCTGGGACTCGGGGGTGTCGCGCGCCAGGACTGGGGTCAATCGATTTGGTCGCAACTATCCGGTCGGCATCTACCCGACCAGGCATGGCCTGATCGGCGTCACCATCGTGACACCTGGGCAATGGCGCGGCATCTGCGCGATGCTGGGGATGCCGGAGCTTGCCAGGAACCCGAGATACGCGGTGAACACCGATCGACTGGCCTGGGCGCATGAGATCGACGCGTTGTTTCAACCGGTCTGGGCGACCCGCACCGCGACCGAGTGGTTCGAGCGGGCCCTGGAGTACAAGTTGCCGATGGCGGTGGTTCCCAGCATGGCCGAGCTGCTGGAGCAGGCGGTTCACCGCGGGCGTGGCGCGTTCGTGCCTGTGCGCGTTGGCGATGCGGCGTTCGAGGCGCCGGTTCTGCCGCAGCATCTGGGCCTGACGCCGCCCCGCACGGGTGGCACCGCGCCGTTGGCCGGTGAGGACGAGGCGGCCTGGTTCGTTCCCTCGGCGCAGCGCCCCACCGGCCCCGCGGGATCAAAAACCCTGCCGTTGGCGGGTATGCGCATCATTGATCTGACAATGGGCTGGGCTGGGCCCACCGCCACCCGGCACCTCGGCGATCTGGGTGCCGAGATCGTCAAGGTCGAAGCTTGCCAGTATCCGGACTGGTGGCGTGGCACGGATCTGCGGGCGGCTTTTATCGCCGCGCAGAGCTATGAGAAAATTCCGTGGTTTCAGTTAATGAACCGCAATAAGCTGGACGTGACGCTGGACCTTACGCAGGCGGACGGTGTGGCGCTGCTGAAACGACTGGTCGCCGAAGCCGACGCCGTGATCGAGAACTATTCGTCCGAGGTGCTGACCAGACTGGGGCTCGATTACACGGTGCTGAAACAGGTCAGGCCTGGGTTGGTGATGCTGTCGATGCCGGCGTTTGGCTCGAACAACGCCTGGAGTGCCTGCCGTGGTTACGGGTCGACCCTGGAACAGGCGTCCGGTCTGCCGACCATCACCGGCTTCGCCGAGGATCCACCGACGATGAACCAGACCGCGTATGGCGACCCAATTGGTGGTTTCAACGCCGCGGCCGCCCTGATGGTCGCCCTGCTGCACAAGCAGGCGACCGGCCAGGGTCAGAACATCGACCTGTCGCAGGTCGAGTGCATGTTGCCGTTGGTCGCGCCCGCGCTGATCGCGCAATCGGCGACCGGGCAGACCCCGTCGCGCATCGGCAACCGCCACCCCGTGCATGTGCCCCAAGGGTGCTTCCGCTGTGCCGGGGACGACGCCTGGATCGCGATTTCGATCACCAGCGACACGATGTGGCGCGCGCTGTGTTCGGTGCTGCGGCGCGGCGACCTGGCCGATCTGGCCGCCGCGGGGCGGCGCGCGCGACAGGACAGCCTGGAGGCGCTGATCGGCGCCTGGACCGCCGCCCGCGATCCCGATGCCGCGATGACGGCGCTGCAGGCTTGTTGGATCGCCGCCGGCGTCGTGCGCACGCCGCTCGCGCTGGTTGACGACCCGCATCTGATCGCCACCGGTTTCTGGCACCGGCTCGACCGGCCCTTCATCGGCCCACACTGGCAGTCATCGGCGGCCTTTCGCGAGGGCGCCGACCCCTATCCGATTCGCCGCGTCGCGCCGACCCTGGGACAGGACAACGAAGCCATTCTGGGCGGACGCCTGGGCCTGTCGAGCGGCGAGATCGACCAACTGACAGCGGCCGCGGTCATCGGCACCATTCCGAAGCCCCGACGCACGCAGAGTGACCAATGAGCACGCCGCTTCAGCGGACCGAGATCAAATCCCTGGCGCTGATCTGCGCCGCGCATCTGGTCAGTCATTTCTACTACCTGGTGCTGATCCCGCTGTTCCCCATTCTGCGCGACCACCTTGGGCTGGACTTCGTCCAGCTTGGGCTCGCGATCACCCTGTTCAACATCGTCAGTGGCCTGGTGCAGACCCCGATGGGGTATGCCGTTGACCGGTTCGGGGCGCGCCGCGTGCTGATCGGCGGCCTGCTGCTGGGCAGTGCGGCGTATGTCTCGATCGGACTGTTCCCGGTGTATCCATGGATGCTGTGTGCGATGGCGCTGATCGGCGTCGCCAACGCGGTCTATCATCCGGCTGACTACGCCATCCTGGGTGCGGTGATCGAACCGAGCCGACTGGGCAAAGCGTTTTCCATCCACACCTTCGCCGGCTTCCTCGGCAGTGCCATCGCGCCGATCGTGATGTTGCTGGGTGCCCGGGAATTCGGCTTTCAGGCGGCGATCATCGGCGCCGGCGTTCTAGGCTTGGCGGCCGCGGTGCCGCTGACCATGGCGGGGTGGCTGGATCGTCATGCTGGCGCCAGCCGGCCGGACGATGCCGCGGCGCACATTCCGCTCAGGCGACTGCTGACACCGACGGTGATCGGCCTGGTGGGTTTCTTCGCGCTACTGAGCCTGAGCAGCGGCGCGCTGACCAACTATTCGGCGGTGGCGCTGGTCACGATCTACGGGTTGTCGCTGTCGACAGCCAATCTGGCACTTTCGGCGTTCCTGTTCAGCTCGGCGATCGGCGTGCTGGCGGGCGGCGTGGTCGCCGATCGCACCCGGCGGCATGGCGATGTCGCCGCGTTCGGCTTCGGCGGCGCGGCGGTGCTGATCCTGCTGGTCGGCACCGTCAACCTGGGCGCCATCCTGGTGGTCGCGGCGATGGGCCTGGCCGGGTTCCTGTCTGGCATGATCTCGCCATCGCGCGACATGCTGGTGCGGGCAGCCTCACCGCCCGGCGCGTTCGGGCGTGTGTTCGGGATCGTTACGACCGGCTTCAACATCGGCGGCACGCTGGGGCCGTTGATCGGCGGCTGGATCCTGGATCACAACCTGCCGCGCTGGGTGTTCTTTTCATCGGCGCTGTTCATGACGATGACGGCGGTGATGGCGCTGGCCAGCGAGATGCGGTCGCGCCGACGCTCGGCGCTGGCGGTTTCATAATGGGAGCAGGATGATGCTGCCTGTCGCCGATGCCGAAACAAAAGCCTGGTTCATCGCGTGGCTGGATGGCTTCGCGGCGCATGTGCGCGCGGTCGACTACGCTTCCGCTCGGCCGCTGTTCCACCCCGAGATCCTGGCGTTCGGCACCCACCAGGATGTGCTGCCAAGCCTGGAGGCATGGGTGAACACGCAGTGGGACAACGTGTGGCCGCGGACCGATGATTTTCGTTTTGTCACCGGTGCGACGGCGGTGCTGGTGTCAGATGACCGCACGCTGGCGGTGGTTATAGCGCCATGGACGAGCACGGGTTTTGCTCCGGACGGGACGGCGTTCGATAGGCCGGGGCGCGCGACGATCGTGTTCCACAGAGCGGCGGACAGCTGGATCGGGGTTCATTCGCATCTGTCGCTGAACAAGGGGGTGCCGCAGGCGAGTCATGGAAATCGCCCGGTCAAGGCGAGATGACCGGGCGGCGCAAGAGCCGATTAAGGCCGAGATCTTACGCGCGGCCGTGGGACAGGCCGACGTGTGATGCCATCTTATTCTTTGCCGACCGCGCCTTTCTTCTCCATATGCGTGGCACCCGTGGCGCCCGACCGCGTGCCGGTGCTGCCCTTGGTGTAAACGCCAGGCGTAGCGGTATTCAGGCCCGACTTGCTCTTGCTGTCCGCGGTGCGGGGAGCGGCAGTGGTTGACTTGTTGCTGCCCAGGTTTCCGGTGGGATTAGATTGCGCCAAGGCGGCGCCCAGCGGCGCTGCCATCAAACTGGCGGCAAGCAGCAACGATCCTGACTTCGTGAACATTTCCGTGTCCTTTCGATTGACCGCGAGGGACGCCTCGCAGCCCTGATGAGAAAACGCGCCATGCCCGTTTCGGTTCCGTTAATCGCGTTGCAACATCACACAGAATCAGATGTGTAGCAACGCCAGGGGAAAGTTCGCGAGCAGCCCGTCCAGCGACAGGGTAGAACCGCCACTTGACGCGCTGCTTTCGGATAAAAGTGACCGCAATGCAAGGCCGTTATGTTGTTCGAGCAACAGCAGCTTACTGTCGCGTAAGTAACTTGGGTCGAAAACGATGCGGTCCTGGGGCTGCAACAGTCGATGGGTCAGGCGCGGTGCCACGACGATCATCGCCGAGCGTTCGAACTCACGGGCGAAAGCGACGATGTGGTCCTGCAACGGCCCTTGCACCGATAGCGGCCGGTAGTCGCCGTGGGCGAACAGGCCGGGTTTGGTGCGGCGAAAACCGAGCAGCTTGTGGATCAGCGCCTGCTTGATCCGGCCGTCCCGCCAGGAGGCCAGGCAACTGACCGGCGCAGCCCCGGCTTCCAGGGCGTCGCGGCGCGCTGCATAGTCGACCGGTCGGCGGTTGTCGGGATCGACCATGCTGAAATCCCAGAACTCGGTGCCCTGGAAGAAGTCGGGCATGCCGGGAACGGTCATCTTCAGCATCGTCTGGGTCAGGCCGTTGATCGCGCCGGCCGGTGCGATCCGGTCGATGAACGACCGCGCGGCCGGCAGGAAGCCGCTGGTCGGCTGAAACAGGCCGAACAGAAAATCGCGTGCTGTCGCCTCATAGTTTTCGTTGGGTGCGGTCCAGTCGGTGCGCAATTTGGCTTCACGCAGGGCCTTCTGCTGCCAGGCCGCCAGGCGTTCGGCGAAAGCGTGACATCCCGCAGTGTCCGCCGGCTCAAGGTCGAGCGGCCAGGCACCGACGATCATCTGGTACAGCATGATCTCGTCAGCGGGATCCGGCCGCCTTGCCGCCACCGCGTGGCACTGGGCGAGGAACCCGGCCCATGCGTCGGGGATCTCGCTGATCACCGCGAGGCGGGCGCGCAGATCCTCGCCACGCTTGTGGTCGTGCGTGGCGGTGGCCAACATGGCGTTGGGAAAGTCCGCCAACCGCTGCGCGCAGGCCTGGTGAAAGTCCGCTGCCGATCCGCCGAGATGGGCCGCGTCGAACCCGACGTCGTTGCGGGACAGCAACCGGCCATAGCGATAGAAAGCCGTGTCCTCGACGGCTTTGGCGGCAACCGGGGCGCTGAGCTGCTGAAACCGCGTGCCGGCGACCTTGTCGCCCGGTGCACCGCCGAGCCACCGATCGAGCTGGTCGAGGACGACATGGGCCGATGCCGGGGCGCTTTGCTTCGCCGCGCTAAGGGCTTTGTTGAACGCGACCTGATCGGAGGCCGATCGCTTCGATCCCGCATCGTAACCGCGGTAGACCGGAAAGTGCGACAGCAGCGCCAACAGACCCCGGCGGATGGCAGCGGCCGACGTGTCGCGGGTTTCAAGGCTGGATCGGGCGACGCGATGCAACGCCCGGGTGACCGCCTTCAGTTGTGCATCGAAGCCGCGTTCGAGGATCTCCAGGCGGGCGGGAACCTCCTCATCGGCGAAGTTGGCGGAGCGCTTGGTCAGGCCGTGCCATAGCTGGCCCAATGCGGCGGCGCTGGAGGGATCGTGCTGCAGCGCGCTGACCTCGTCCATGAAGTCATAGCCGCTGGTGCCGTCGACGCCCCAATCCTTGGGCAGCGACTCGCCGGCGCCGAGGATCTTCTCGATCACCAGATAGGCATGCTTCGCGGGGGCGAGTTCATCGAGCCGCTGGCGCAGGCGGCGGCAATAGGCCGGCGGGTCTGACAGGCCATCGACATGATCGACCCGAAAGCCGTCGATCAAGCCGTCCGCGTAAAGGCGGAACAAGGTGGCATGGGTTGCCTCGAACACCGCCGGCACCTCGATCCGCAGGCCGGCGAGGCCGTTGATGTCGAAGAACCGGCGCCAGTTGATTTCGTCGCCCGCGGCACCCCACCAGGCAAGGCGGTAGTGCTGGCGCTGAAGCAGGGCGTGGATCAACGCGCGCCCGTCCGGATTGGCCGGATTGAAAGCTTCCAGGCCGCACTGGGCGATATGGGCGTTCTCGGCCGGATCGACCGGGAAATCGTTGTCGAAATAGCGGATCACCGGCTGCCCGGACGCGGTCATCGCCAGGCGGATGTCGCCGGCCGCCAGGGCTTCGCCGTAGGGTTTGCCGAGGAACGGGGCCAGCACCTTGCCGCGCAGGTCCGGATCGTCGGTTTCCCAGTCGACGTCGAAGAAGTCGGCGTAGCGGCTGGTTCGGCCATGGCGCAGCAGATCGGTCCACCAGGCGTTGTCGGCGCCGCCGACAGCCATGTGGTTCGGCACGATATCGACGATCAGCCCCAGACCGGCCGCGCGCAAGACCGCGACGAACTCGCGCAGTCCTGGCTCGCCGCCCAACTCGGGATTGACCGAGGTTGGGTCCACCACGTCATAGCCATGAATGGAGCCCGCGCATGCCGTCAGGATCGGCGAGGCATAGACGTGGCTTATTCCCAGATCGACCAGATACGGCACCAGGGCAGCGGCGTCCGCGAAGGTGAACGCCTTGTGCAGCTGCAGTCGCATGGTCGCGCGCGGCGTCATTGCCGCGGTCTTTCAGCCGCGACGAAATCAACCCGTCGCGCCACAGCCTCATCGTCGAGCACGGCGTCGGCGGTAACCGACAGCCGCCGCCGCCAGTTCGGATGTTCGGTCACCGTGCCCGGCAGGTTCGGCTGATCAAGCTGACCGAGCAGATCCTCAAGCGGGATCAGCGAGAGTGGCAACTCGGTCTTGGCGATGAAGCGGACCGCCGCATCGACCACGCGCTCGGTATCTTCCGGTCCCGGAACGGGTCCCTCGCCCACGTGCTCCCGCACAAAAGCATTCCACAGCATCGGGCGGTCCTGCTCGCGTTCCTTGCGCACGGTATCCGGATCGACGCCGTCGCCAAGGCGGCCGTGCTTGTGGCGGACATCGATGTCGCTGCCCTTCCACCAGCCCGCGACGGTCGGCAGGTCATGGGTCGAGGTCATGGCGATGTCGGTGCTGCCCCAGCCGCGAGGCGGCACGAAGCCGGTCTGCGCATCGCGCTCGAACCACAGGACGCGCATGCCATGGATGCCGCTTTGCTCCAGCATGTCGTGAAATCCCTCGGGCAGCGTGCCGAGATCCTCGCCGATGACGACGACGTTGTGACGGACCGATTCCAGTGCCAGCAGGCGCAGCAGATCGCCGACCGGGAAGTTGAGGTAGGCGCCATCGGCGGCCGAAGCGCCTTCCGGGATCAGCCAGAGCCGCGCCAGACCCATGGCGTGATCGACCCGGATCCCGCCGACGTGGCGCATCGCGGCCCGCAGGGTCGCCAGGAAGGGGGCGTAGCCATTTTCCTCCATCGCGCGCGGCGAGAAGCCGGTCAGTCCCCAATCCTGCCCGCCTGGATTGAGCAGATCCGGCGGCGCGCCGATGGTCAGACCGAGCAGGATGTCGCTTTGGCGGCTCCAGGCGTGACTGCCGGCCGGGTCCATGCCGACGGCGAGGTCGCCGATCAGGCCGATGCGCATGCCGGCCTGCCGCGCGACGCGCTGGGCGGCGGCCACCGAGCGGTCGGAAACCCATTGCAGGAACTGGTGAAACAGAATTTCGTCGGGGCGTGAGTCGGCGAAGAACGAGACCGCTGGACCGCGCGGGTCGCGTAGATCAGACGGCCAGTCACGCCATTGCCGCTGCGGCATGCGGGCCGCCTGCAAGGTTTCGAAGCAGGCATGTTCATACAGCAGCGGCCCACGGTCGGACCGGAAGCGGGCGAAATCAGCGCCCAGCGGTCCATCCCAGTCATTGCCGTCGAGGAATGCCTCGAAGATCTTCCGCAATGCGGCGTATTTCTGACCGGCGGCGGTGGGCCAGTCGATCAGGCCATTGTCGGCGCTGACCGCGGCGCCGGCGGCTTGACCGAACACCAGTTCGGGTGCGGCGTGCAGCGGGTTGAGGAACAGCCGACTGGACGGGGAATACGGTCCGAATTTGGCGGGGTCGGCCGCGTACAGCGCGTGCATGGGGCTCAGAGCGATGGCGTCCGCGCCTTTCGCGCCCGCCGCGCGCGCCAGATCGGCGGCACCGGCAAGGTCGCCGATGCCCGCGTCGCCGGGATGGTTCAAGCCGTAGAGCTGCGCCGCCAAGCCCCATAATCGGGCGTCCGGGACGACATCCTCGATTGAGCGGCACCGGGCCGGGGATACCGCGAGGACGATCTCGCGGTCCTCCACGCGCAGCCGGTGATAGCCGATTTCGGATATCGCCGGGATCCGCAGCCGCCCGCGCGCCGGCAGCAGGGCGACCTGGCGGACTTCGCCGCGTTCCAGGGCCAGTTCGGCCGGCTGTGCCTCGTTGCCGCCAACGTCGAGGCGGGTGGGGCGCCCGGCAACGGCGGTCACCAGCGGCGGCAGGTCGGCCAGGCTGCTGCGTTTGGTCAACAACCGCCGGCTGGCGGACAGTTCACGGCTGGTATCGGCCGGCAGGCCCAGCCCGCCCAGCACCCGCCGCAGGACCGCGGGGGTCACGACATGCGGCCGTCCCGCGTAGTCCTGCCACTCGACCGCGATGCCGGCCCGACGGGCCAGGTCTCGAAGGACTTCGTCGGTCATGCGGCAGCCTCCAGATACGCAGCGGTCATCGGCGCCATGTCGCCAGCCTTGAACAGCAAGCGTCCGGCCGGCGTGTCGAAGGTCACCGGTTCCGTTGCGAGATTTGTCATGATGGTCAGTTTCGCACCGTCACCTAAGCGCCATTGCGCGACGACCGCCTTTGGTCCGATCGCCGTGGCCCCGATCGCCATCGTGCCTGGCAGGCGCGGCACGATTTCCTTCAAGCGCAACGCGATCAGCCGTTGGTATAGCGTAAAGCGCTCGGGCGCCCCCGGTTTCGGCACCGAAGCGGCGAACGTATCGGCGGCGTTGGGATCAGGGATGGCCTCGCGTTTCTCGGGATCGGCGAATGCGGCGAAGCCGGCGAATTCCTGTCGCCGTCCTTCGCGCACCGCATCCGCCAGATCAGCGTGGTAGTCGGTGAAGAACAGGAACGGCGTCGTCGAGCCGGTTTCCTCGCCCATGAACAGCAGCGGGATCTGCGGGCAGAGCAGCTGCAGGGCGATCGCGGCTTCCAGTGCCGGCGCCGACGCCAGCGAGGTCAGCCGTTCGCCATACGCCCGGTTTCCGGTCTGATCGTGGTTCTGCAGGAACAGTACGTGGGCGTACGGCGACAGGTCCGCGCTGGGTTCGCCGCGCGGCGCGTTCAGATAGCCCGAGTGCTGCCCCTGGTAGACCCAGCCTTCTGCCAGCACAAGGGCCAGCTTGGCGGCGGGGTCGGCCGCGTAGTCAGCGTAGTAGCCGCCATCCTCGTCGGTCAGCAGTACATGCAGCACGTTGTGACCGTCGTCATTCCATTGCGCATCGACGGACTTTCGCAGATGCGAGCCGGCGTTATGATGCTCCAGCACCAGATGCACGTGACGCTCCGGATCGACCGTGGCGCGCACGATGGCGGCCATCTCCTCGATCCAGTCCTGCTCCTGGATGGCGTGAACCGCATCAAAGCGCAGGCCGTCGAAGCGAAATTCCCGCAGCCACATCAGCACGTTGCAAGTGAAAAAATCCCGCACTTCGCGACGGCGAAAGTCGATCGCCGGACCCCATGGCGTCTTCACGTCATCGCGGAAGAACTGCGGCGCGTAACTGTTCAGGTAGTTACCATCAGGACCGAAGTGATTGTACACCACGTCCAGGAACATCATCATACCGAGACCATGTGCGGTATCGACCAGTTCCTTCAAATCATCCGGCGAGCCGTAGCTCGCATCGGGGGCGTAGGGCAGCACACCGTCATAACCCCAGTTCCGCTGACCGGGAAAATCGTTGACCGGCATCAACTCGACAGCGGTGACCCCGAGTTGCTGCAGTCGCGGCAGGTCCTGACGCACGCCGTCGAAGCCACCGGCCGCACCGACATGCACCTCATAGAGTACCGTTTCGGTCCACGGCCGCCCGCGCCAATCGGGATGCTTCCAGGTGAACCGCCGGCTGCTGACGACGCTGGCGTCGTGCACGTCGGTGGCCTGGGCGGTCGACGCCGGATCGGGAACCATCAGCCCGTCCGCCAGCCGGTAGCGATAGAGCGTGCCGTCCGGCAGGTCGGCCGTTGCCTCGAACCAGCCATCGGGCGATCGCCGCATCGGCAGCAGATCACCCCGCTCGATCGCGACGGAAACGGTTTCCTGTGCCGGCGCCCATAGTCGAAATCTAACCGAACCGTCGTCCAGCCGCTTTGCGCCAAACTCGAACGCGGGATCGAAACGGGCTGTCATGTCCGTCATCCTTATGCAAAAACGCCGGACCCGTCAGCGCAGGCTGTCAACCGCTTCGGTACCGTTGCTTGCAGGCAACAGCAACGATCGCCCCCGTCATCCGTTCCGCGAAATTTCCGCGTCAACGCGGAAAGCCCGCCGCTGGCACGACGAGCCATGATGAACACCGAAAGACGCGGCCCCGCCGGACCGGAAGCTGGCCGACCGGAAAGCGGCCAACCGGGCACCGACAGATGGGACGGTCAGGAAGCCGGCGAAAGGAACACTGTCGCGAGCGGCGGAAGTGTAAGCAGGAGGGCCTGCGCCTCACCATGCATCTGGATCGCCACACTCTCGACGCCGCCGGCATTTCCCATGTTCGATCCGCCGTAGACATCCACATCGGTATTCAACAGCTCCCGCCAATAGCCTGGCCGAGGCACACCGATCCCATATTCGAACCGCGGCACCGGCGTCATGTTGCAAACGACCAGTACCATCTGACCGTCCTCATTGCCGTACCGCATGAATGCGAAGACCGAGTTCGCCGCATCGTCGCCGATGACCCAGCGGAAGCCGGTCGATACAGAATCCTTTGCATGCAGCGCGAATTCTTGACGATAGAGAGCGTTTAGGTCTCGCACCAGTGTCTGAATGCCACGATGACGCGGTTGGTCGAGCAAATCCCAATCAATCGCGGAATCGTGATTCCATTCGCGCCACTGTGCGATCTCGCCGCCCATGAACAGCAGCTTCTTGCCGGGATGCGCCCACATGAAACCAAAATAGGCGCGCAGGTTGGCGAAGCGTTGCCAGTCGTCGCCAGGCATTTTCTCGATCAGTGAGCCTTTGCCGTAGACGACCTCGTCATGCGACAGCGGCAGCACGAAGTTTTCGGAGAACGCGTAGATCAGGCCGAACGTCAGCTGATCGTGATGGTAGCCGCGGTAGATCGGCGGGTATTGCATGTAATGCAAAGTGTCGTGCATCCAGCCCATGTTCCATTTGAAGGAAAATCCCAGGCCGCCATCCTGGACTGGACGAGAAACGCCCGGCCAGGCAGTGGATTCCTCGGCGATGGTCATGGCGCCGGCGCAGCGTTCTGCGACGACGGTATTGAAGTGGCGCAGAAAGCCGATGGCTTCGAGGTTTTCCCGGCCGCCGTAGATGTTGGGCACCCACTCGCCCTGCTTGCGGCTGTAGTCCCGATAGAGCATCGACGCGACGGCATCGACGCGCAGGCCGTCGACGTGAAAGTGCTCGAGCCAATGGACGCCGCTGGCGATCAGGAAGCCCTGGACCTCGCGCCGGCCGAAATTGTAGATGTAGGTGTTCCAGTCCTGATGGAATCCCTCCCTTGGGTCGGCATGCTCGAACAACGGTGTGCCGTCGAAATGGGCGAGCCCATGGGCGTCGGTGGGGAAATGCGCCGGCACCCAGTCGATGATCACGCCGACATCGGCCCGGTGGCAGGCATCGACAAACCGGCAGAAGCCCTCGGGCGGGCCGAAGCGTCCGGACGGGGCGAACAGGCCCAGCGGCTGATACCCCCACGATCCGCCGAACGGATGTTCCGCGATCGGCATCAGCTCGATGTGTGAAAAGCCGGTTTCGACGACATACGGCACCAGCCGTTCGGCCAGGCCGTCCCAGCTGAGGGTCTGATCAGGACCGGGACGGAACCAGGATGCTGCGTGCACCTCGTAGACCGAGATGGCGGCATCGGCGCCGTGTCGCGCCCCGCGCTGCCGCATCCAGGCTTCGTCGTGCCAGATGTAGGGCAGTGGATCGGCGACGATCGATGCGGTGGCGGGCGGCGGTTCGGTTGCCTTGGCGAGCGGATCGGCCTTGTCGGCCAAGCGGGTGCCATCCGGCCCGACCATCGCGAACTTGTAGCGCGCGTTCGGGCCCACCCTCGGCAAGAACAGTTCCCAGACCCCGGACGGGTAGCGAAGCCGCATCGGGTGCCGGCGATTGTCCCAGGTATTGAAGTCCCCGATCACCGAAACCGCGCGGGCATTGGGTGCCCAGACAGCGAAACGCGTGCCGCGAACGCCGTCGACCGTCACCGGGTTGGCACCAAGGGTGAACGCGATCTCGAACAACCTGCCCTCGTTGAACAGGTGCAGGTCGGTCTCGCTCAACAGCAGGTCGGCACTGTAGGGATCCTCGGTCTCCTGCAATGCGCCGGGCCATTTGATCTGCAACCGATATGGCTCGTGTCCCTCCACCTGGCCCATGAACAGTCCATCGGGCTGGATGGGTGCCAATGTTCCCAGATGTCGTCCGTCACCCCGAGCGACGACCTCCACGCCGCTGGCGCCGGGGAGAAACGCGCGGACGAAGCGGCCGATGTCGGCGTCAAACGGACCGAGAACGGCGAACGGATCCCGCAGGCAACCGGTCGACAGCTGCCAGGCCTGTTCGGGCGAGATCGACGGGATGGCGACGGCATCATTCATGCTTTGATCTTCGTCATGCGTGGGTCGTTGTCACGCCATGGAGGCGTTTGTCATGAGGGCGTTTGTCGTGGGGGGCCTTCGTCATGCTACGGCCTCGATACCCAGCAACGCGCGCGTGCGCCGTGCCAGACCGTGCAGGGGAACGTCGATCCAGGCTGGGCGATTGGCTGCCTCGTAGACCACTTCGTAAGCTGCCTTTTCAATCAAGAACAAATCGAGCAGTTCCGGATTGAACACGATCGGCGCGTCCGGCGGCGCGTCCGGCTGATCGGACGCGACCGCGTCACGGTAACCGGTCAGAAAAGCTTCGGTTGCCCGCTCGACGAAACTTCCCAGGAATCCATCGACCTGTTCATCCGCCAGATGCGCATGGCTTGACTGGCTGCGCCGCTTCACCACCGCGGCGGCATAGTCGAAGGACCGGATCACCCCAGCGACATCGCGCAGCGGGTGGTCCTTGCCGCGGCGAAGCTGCACGGGTTTGGCCGGTTCTCCCTCGAAGTCGATGATCGCGACGTCGCCGTTGCAGACCAGTATCTGGCCCAGATGCAGATCGCCGTGGATGCGGGTCAGTGTCGCGCCGTCGATCCCGCTGGCCAGAACCGGCAGTCTATCCAGCAGAACCTGCCGCGCCGCCTGCATGGTGATACGATCCTGTTCGCCCGCGGCCTCCCACTGATGCACGGCATCGACGGCGTCATAGGCAAGTCCAAGCTGGTGTCGCGCGCGTTCGGCGAAGACCGAGGCAGCCTCGGTCGTGCCGGCCGCCGGGGTGAAGGCCGGATCCGCCGAGGGCCGCGCGAGAATGACGTGCATCTCGCCGATGCGCTGGCCGAGCAACGCGGCGAAGCGCACGTAGTCGGCGTGGGTCGCCGCATCGGCCGCCGCGGCTTCATCGCCGCCGGTGATGTCGGACAGACCCCGCAACAGCAGGTCCATCGTCCAGGTCCAGGCATCCCCCTGGTTGCGGACGAAGGCCTGCGCGATGACGAGAGAATGACGGGTGCCATCGGGATCGCAGCGCACCACCTCGCCCAGCAGGGCCGGGGTATTGGGGAAGCCTTGTTCGGTCAGATGGCGCCCCATTTCCGCTTCCGGATGGGGTCCGTCGGTGACCCGGCGGAACATCTTGATGATGGCGATGTCGCCGACGATGACTGAGGAGTTTGACTGTTCGGCGGCGATCCACTGCATTTCGACATCGTCGGGTAGCGTGACGTCCGCCATCCGCGATGTCGGCTCGAACCGGATCATGCCGTGATCGATGGCGATAATGTCCTTCTGCGCCAGGCCGGCGAGGATGGTGCGGGGGAATGCGGGCAGCGCGAAGGCATCGGTCAGCAGCCCCACCTTTGGCCCGCGGCGGACGCGCGCCAGAGCAAGCTGGGTAGGCAGCGGGGGTGCCGTGGTGTCGCCCCAGACGATCCCCAGCGGCAGCTGCCAGCGCGCGGTGCCGGTGGCGGTTTCGGTCTCGATCTCCAGCAGCACGGCGTCTTCGGCGGGCACCCGGGTCATCAGCGCGATGCGCGCCGAGCGGAGCGTCTGGTCCTTCATGGCGAACCAGCGGCGCTTGGCGAGATAGGGTGGCAGGGACTCGCGTTCGATGACCGGGCGGGCGGCGTTGACCGCCTCGGCGAGGGACCGACGCATGACGATTGTCTGATATTCGGGCATGGGTTCCGGCGCGGGAGTATGGGTGGAAGGCCAGTCGTCAGCTTCCGACAGCAGGAACCAATAGAAGCCGTACGGCGGCAGGGTGAGCAGATAGGTCAGCTGGCCGATCGGCGGAAACTGCGAGTGTCCATCGAGCTCGATCGGCAGGCGACCCTGAAATTCCGACAGATCCAGTTCGACCGCCTGGGGGGTGCGGGACAGGTTGGCGACGCACAGGATGGTGACGCCCTCGTGTTCGCGCAGGTAGGCAAGAATCTTGCGGTTCTTCGGATACAACAGCCGGTAGCCGCCGCGCCCGAACACCTTGTACTGACGCCGGACGGCGATGGTCCGCCGCATCCACATCAGCAACGAATGCGGGTCGGAAGCCTGTGATTCGACGTTGACGGTCTGGTAGGCGTAAAGCGGGTCCATCACCATCGGCAATACCAGGCGTGATGGGTCGGCGACGCGGGAGAAGCCGCCGTTGCGGTCGGGTGACCACTGCATCGGCGTCCTGACGCCGTTGCGGTCGCCGAGATGGAGGTTGTCACCCATGCCGATCTCGTCGCCGTAATAGATCACCGGTGTGCCGGGCATCGACATCAACAGGTAGTTCATCAGCTCGATCCGCCGCCGGTCGCGTTCCAGCAACGGTGCCAGGCGGCGGCGGATGCCGAGGTTCAGCCGGGCGCGGCGATCGGCGGCGTAAGTTTCCCACAGGAAGTCACGTTCGGACTCGGTCACCATCTCCAGCGTGAGTTCGTCGTGGTTGCGCAGGAAGATCGCCCACTGGCAATTCTCGGGGATGTCGGGGGTCTGGCGCAGGATGTCGGTGATCGGGAACCGGTCCTCGCGGGCGATCGCCATATACATCCGCGGCATCAGCGGAAAATGGAATGCCATATGACATTCATCGCCGTTGCCGAAGTAATCCTTGGTGTCTTCCGGCCACTGATTGGCCTCGGCCAGCAGCATCTTGTCGGGATAGTGCCGCGTCAGCTCCTCGCGAATTCGTTTCAGAGCCGTATGCGTTTCCGGGAGGTTTTCGTTGTTGGTGCCTTCGCGCTCGACCAGATAGGGAACCGCGTCCAGGCGCAATCCGTCGATGCCGAGTTCCGCCCAGTAGCGCAGCACGGACAGCACCTCGCGCATGACGCGCGGGTTATCGAAATTCAGGTCCGGTTGGTGGTGATAGAAGCGATGCCAATAATAGGCTCGGGCGGTATCATCCCAGGTCCAGTTCGACCGTTCCGAGTCGACGAAGATGATGCGGGTTCCGGCGTATTTACGGTCGTCGTTCGACCAGACATAGAAATCGCGGTAGATCGATCCGGGCTTGGAGGCCCGCGCGCGCTGGAACCAGGGATGCTGGTCGGAGGTATGGTTGACCACCAGCTCCGCGATCACGCGGATGCCGCGCTCATGCGCCGCGGCGATGAAGCGCTTCACGTCGGCCAAGGTGCCATAGTCCGAATGGACGCCGCGATAGTCGGCGATGTCGTAGCCGTCATCCAAGCGCGGCGACGGATAGAACGGCAACAGCCAGATCGTGTTGACGCCGAGTTCGGCGATGTAATCCAGCCGCGCGATCAATCCTGGGAAGTCGCCGATGCCGTCATTGTTGGCATCAGAGAATGATTTGACATGGATCTGGTAGATGATCGCATCTTTGTACCAGAGCGGATCGGCTTCGATCGCCGCGGCCACCCTTGGGGCGGCCGCGGGGCGCGGGTGGCCAACGTTCATGTCAGCTGACCTCGAGCCGCCAGATGCGGAACGGCAGGTCGGCGGGATCGAGCCGGATGCGCTGGTTCTTGCCGTGCCACATGAAACTGTCCCCGCGCATCAGATCTGTCACCCCTATGGTGGCCTGATCGGTCAGGCCGAATTCCCAGAGCGGCACCTCTATAGCCGCTTCCCGCGGGTCGTGGGGATCTAAACTGATGGCGACCAGAACCATGCTGCGATCGAGCGGATCGCGTTTCCCGTAGAGCAGGATCTGATCGTCCAGGGCGTTGTAGAACGACAGGCCGAGATGCGACCGCAGTGCCGGATGCCACCGCCGAATGCGGTTCAATGCCGTGATCTCCGCCACGATGTTTCCCGGCGCGCGGTAGTTTCGGGGCCTGATCTGGTATTTCTCGGAGTCGAGATATTCCTCACGGTCCGGCAATGGCGCTGCCTCACAGATCTCGAAGCCGGAATAGACGCCCCATAATCCCGACAGCGTCGCCGCCAGCGCCGCCCTGATCAAAAAGCCCGCCCGGCCCGAAGTCTGCAGGAACACCGGATTGATGTCGGGGGTGTTGACGAAGAAATTCGGCCGGAAGAAGTCGGCCACCGGCGGTGTCGTCAGTTCGGTGAGATACTCGGTGATCTCCTGCTTGGTGTTGCGCCAGGTGAAGTATGTGTAGGACTGCGAGAAGCCAATCTTGGCCAGGCGGTACATCAGCTTGGGCCGGGTGAACGCCTCGGCCAGGAACAGGGCGTCCGGATGGCGGCTTTGGATATCGGCGATCATCCAGTGCCAGAACGGCAGCGGCTTGGTGTGCGGATTATCCACCCGGAAGATGCGGACGCCCTGGTCGGCCCAGAACTGGACCACATCGCGCAGGGCGATCCAGACGGCCGGAAACGACGCTTCGCCGTAGAAGTCTGGGTTGACGATATCCTCGTATTTCTTCGGCGGGTTCTCAGCGTAACGCATCGAGCCGTCGGGTCGCCAGCGGAACCAATCCTTGTGCTGGGTCACCCAGGGATGGTCCGGCGCACACTGGATGGCGAAGTCGATCGCGAGCTCGAGTCCATTGCTTCGCGCGGCGCGCAGCAAGGCGAGGAAGTCGTCCAGCGTGCCAAGGTCCGGATGGATCGCGTCGTGGCCACCCTCGGCCCCGCCGATCGCGTACGGGCTGCCGACATCGCCCGGCTGCGCGCGCAGACTGTTGTTGCGACCCTTGCGGTTGATCCGGCCGATCGGATGGATCGGCGGGAAGTAGAGCACGTCAAAGCCCATCGTGCGGATATCCGGCAGGCGATCGATCACCGATCGGAAGGTGCCGTGAATGGTCGGATCGTTGGTCGCCGAACGCGGAAAAAGCTCATACCAGCTGGCGAATACCGCTGCCGGGCGATCGGCCCGCAGCTGATGGACGGCACTGCGCGCGGCGAATGGCCGAGGGTCGGCGCGCTGCATCGCTGCCTTCAGGTCATCTGCCAGCAGCCCTTCGGCGTCGGCGACAACCGGGCGGCCCAGTGCGGCCTGAGCCAGTTGCCGGCCCTCGTGGATTTCCAGCGCCACGTCCTGGCCGGCCGCGACCTTGGCTTGCAGATCATGGGTGAAGGTGCCCCACTGATCCCACCATCCTTCGACAGCGAAACGATACAACCCGACACGGTCGGGACTGACGCGAGCCTCCCACCGGTCGTTGGTCAACTTCCGCATCGGAATGCGCTGCCAGTCCGCGGCGTCGACCGGCTGGAACAGCAGGTCGGCGGCCAGCACGTCATGGCCGTCGCCAAAGATATCGGCACTGACGGTGAAGTCGCGCCCTACCACGGTCTTGGCGGGGAACGCGCCGTCCGGATGCACGGCCTCGACCGCGATGCGGGTCGCCTCGGCCCATGGCCGGGTCAGCTTCCATGCGCCGCCCGGGATCTCGGCGGTAGGGCGGCAAGGCATGACACGGACCTCGCCGGGCCGCAGCGGGGTGTCGAGGTCACCCTCGGCGCGCATGGGCATGCCGGTCGTCGAGGGCAACACGCCGAGCGGCAGCGTCAGCGGGGCTGGCCGCGCGAGGTCCGGATTGATCAGTATCAGCAGTTCCGAACGCATCAGCGCGGTGACCGGCGCGGAGGGGCCGGTGACCGGGCGCAACATGCCAACCGGCGGTAAGTCCGCCGTGACGGCGATCGCGGCCGCGATGTCCTCGGACAGATCGGCCGGCATTTCATGCTGTGCCGCGGCGAGGTCCGCGGGACCGGCGTGCACCGGGTCGAAGCGGCGGTCTGTTGCGTACTCGAAGCCCATGGGAATGAACAGGCCGGCGCCGGTGGTGGCGGCGGCGACTCGCAGCGCCAGTCGATAGGCCGCCGGGATGTCGATGTCGAGCGGCAAATGCCGCGCCAGCCGCTCTACGAAGGATGGTTCGGGGGACGCCAAGGCCGGCGCGACGCTGCCCAAGGCGGCCTGTTCGTCCACGAACCAGGCGGCATGGCCATCCCACCAGCCTGCCGAGGAACAGGTCAGATCGAACCCGGCGCCGGTGAGGTTGGCAAGATCACGCACGCCGGGGGTCCAGGCGAGAAATCGCGCCTGAGGCACCGATCCGGTCAGGCGGCGCCAGAAGGACGCGGGCACGGCATCCAGGGTCAGGCAACGGAAGCCGGCGATGCCGCTCCCGGTCAGACGCCGCAGCAAGGCGCCCCACCAGTCCGACAGTGCGTCGGCCACTGCGGTCTGCTCGAAGCGGGGCACCGCTACATCCAGCCGATGCGGTGGCTGCCTGGGATCGGCCGGCCGGCCGCGGTTGGCGTCGCTGAACCACGCGGCCTGCGTCTGCCGCAACGGCGAATCGATCGCGAGGTATCCCGGCGAGATGTCGAGCATCAGACGCAGGCCGGCGCGCGAGGCCATTTCGACAATGCGAGCCAGCGCTTGATCCGCTGTGCCGTCGAAGCCGAGGGCCGGATGCAACCGATCGAAGCTGGAATGGATGAAGATGTCGCCGCTGCCGCCGGGCTTGAAGGGCGGCGCCAGACAGACGTCACTGAACCCCATCGCGGCGATGCGGGCGAAGCTCGCTGGCCACGTATCGAGTGGACCGGCCACCAGCGGGTGCAGGTGATAGAAGTTGTTGAGGACCCGCTGAGCGCGTGCTGGCGACTCAGAAGAAACGGTGCCGGGTCGGGGCAGATTGATCACGGCGGGATAACGCCCGTTACGCGAACCGAGTTCCATTCAACCACCAGCACACCAGCCACCCTGGTGTGGCCCCTGGAACAGGCCAAGGGCACGCCATGCGGCCGAGCAACAGAAGGATCCGGCGATTATTCCGCGGCGACTGGTAGCGGAACGAAATCACCTTCGGCATCGACCATGCGTTCGCGGTCGATCACACGGATCTCACGGTAGATGGCATCGGTGATTTCTCGTGGCGACAACGCGAACCACGCTTGATCGTCGTGCCGCCCCCGCACGCGAGCGTAGGCGTCCTGAAAAATTTTATCGCTCATGCACCCAAACCTCCGCTTCCGCCGCTTGACCGCCGTTTGTGGCGTCCAATGACATTGACGTTAAGCCAGATGCTAATACAACGTGAAAAAAACGTCAAAGCTTCATTTCCGCCGAGGGCCTCGACCGATGACTGACCAGAACCGAAATCTTTTGGCGCTTTCGGCGCAAATCGTTGCGGCGGTTGCCGGCCACAACGATGTCGGTTCGGCGGCGTTGCCGGTAATGATACGTAATGTTTATAATACCTTGGCTGGGCTCGACTCATCCACGGCGGCCGCTCAGACGATGGGGAACCGGCCGTATGCGAAGCTTGATTCCGCCGACCATGATCACCCGCGCAACGGAATGGGCGGGCATGATCATAGCCATGCACGAAACGTATACGTGCATCCCGTTTACGGTCAGACAGTGTTCGCCGACCATCTGATCTGCATGGAGGACGGGCTGACGATGAAGATGCTCAAGCGTCACCTGCTGACCGTGCATGGGATGACGCCTGACGCCTATCGCGCGAAATGGGGGCTGCCGGCGGACTCTCCGATGGTGGCGTCGGACTACGCCAAGCTGCGATCCAGCCTGGCGTTGCAGAGCGGCCTGGGGCTGAAGCCGGAGGAGCGGAGTTCCAAAAGCGGCAAGGCCCGCAAGGGTTAAAGTCGGATCGCTTCAGCCTGAAGCTGTCAGGCTCTCGGGTTCCCGGTTCTGACGTTCGCTGTCGTGTGCGAACCCTCGGTCCAGCACACGCGCGGTTTGGTTTCAGTGGCCTGCTTATCCAGCCGCCGATCGCCCGATGCGACCAACCTTGGGGACACGAGGTTGGCGTGGTTGAGACGACGATCCACTTCCGCGGCTGGTTCAACCTCGGTTGCGCGCCGGGTCACGTGGCGCGGTTTTTGCTGGGTTGCGGGGCGTGCGCGGTCAGGCTCTGACCTGGGTCGGATCGTCTGGGCCGGATTGTCTGGCGGGGGTGAGGTATGTCGGGTGTTTCCGACCGGGTTCTCAGCATTCAGGAGCTTCGCGCTCTGCAAGGCCGTTCCGATCGGCGCGGCGCGGTGCGGCTGGCCATTCACGGCGCCCTGTTGATCGGCACCGGCTGGCTGGTGGCGATCGCCGCCGGCTGGACCATCCTGCCGGCGGTGTTGCTGCTGGGTCTGGTGCAGGTGGCGCTGTTCGCGCCGGCGCACGAGACGATGCACCAGACCGCGTTCCGATCCCGGCCGGCCAATGCGATCGTCGGCTGGCTGACGTCCTGTCCCTCGCTGCTGAACTGGCATTTCTACACCGCCTACCACCTGGCGCATCACCGGCACACGCAAGTCGCCGAACTGGATCCGGAACTGGACGCGGCGCCACCTGGTTCGGTCGGCGGTTACGCTCTGCGCGTTCTGGGGGTGCCTTTCTGGCGGCTGCGGCTGCGGGTCGTGGTGGACTGCTGGCGGGGCGATCTGAGCGCCTACCCCTATGTCAGCGCCGCGGCGGCGCCCAGGATCATTCGCAGCGGCCGGGCGATGACCGCCCTGATGATCGGCGGGTCGGTGGCGTCGATGGTGATGTTCGGCGGCGCCACCCCGCTGCTGTACTGGATCGGCCCGCAACTGATCGGGCAGCCGCTGCTGCGGGCTTATCTGCTGGCCGAACATACCGGCTGCACCGAGGATCGGAATGGTCTGACCAACACGCGAACCACGCTCACCGTTGCCCCGGTGCGGCTGCTGATGTGGGACATGCCGTATCACGCCGAGCATCACCTGTTTCCGTCGATCCCGTTCCATCGGCTTGGCGATGCCCATCGCCTGATCGGCGCGAAACTTGGGCACGTGCAGCCAGGGTATGTGCGCTGGAACCTTGGGTTCGTCCGCTCCCTGGCGGGGCGCTGAGCCAGGCAGGGCGCTGAGGCAGGCTGGCCTCAGTTGGTCAGATGACCGGTGGATCGGACCACCAGCTGCAGCATGTTCTGCATCTGGGTGTTGATATCCGCGGCGTCGCTGGCGACAAAAAAGTAGTTCGGCGATGATGCACAAGCCTGAAGATTGGGCACGATCTGCGGCGATATCGGCTCTACGTTCTGTACGTAGAACGAATTTGTCGGCAGCGGCGTATAGGGGGTGTAGAGGACCAGGATGCTGAACCCCAGCGCCTTCAGCGCATCACAGTCCGTCGCGGCGAACGCGCCGATCTGGCGTTGCCCCCACGACGCATACTGATCGTAGACGCCGTCTGTCACCACGAACAGAAATCGCTGCGGCACCTGGTTGCCGGTCTGCGGCAGCGCCTGGTCCAACGCGGTCATCTGACTCATGGCCTTGGTAAAGTAGGTGTCGGGGCAATTGCTCGAGCAATCGTTGATGTCGGGCAGAATCGTGCTTAGAGAGGCGGTTTCGCCGGCAACGTCATAGCTGAGCGGGTTTATCGTGTTGAACTGTTGGCTGAAGGTGTAGAGGCCCAGTTGAAAGCGCTGGGCGCTGTCCAGCCCGACCAGTGTGTTGATCAGTCCGCCGACCGCGGACTGCAGCACGGTGATGCGAAGCTGCACGTTGTTGCGCACAGCCAACTGATAGTAGTCGACGTTGCTGGTGCTCCAGTGGCAGGCGAACGCACATGACTCGCCTGGGCTGACATTTCCGGGCAGCGGGCCGGCGGGCCGGAAGTTCGCCGTGAGCGACTGCATCCGGGTTATGTCGTCCGGGGTCGCGGCAACCGTCATCGATGACGACACGTCCATCAGGATCTGAATGTCCACGAACGGATTGAGCGACAGACTGGCGGTTGACTGGCCGCTGATCGGCAACGTCGTGATACCCAACACCCGGGCGAAGGTCGTCGGTGTCTGGGCGGTGTAGGTCACGCTGGCATTGAACAGGCCGCCGTTGCGCGTCAGCACGACGTTGACCGGTCCGATCGCGACATCCGACTGGTTGCCGCTCTGGGCCTTGAAGCGTGCCTGGGCAGCGGCGATGCCTTCCTCCACCGCGTTGACGTCGCCGGCCTTCCAGGCGTTGGACGCGGCGGTCGCCGCCAGCAGCGCCGCGGTGTCAGCCGCCAGGTCCAGTTTGCTCTTGACCACGGTGGTGCGGCCGAAATCCGTTGCGAGGGCGACCATGCCGATCAGCGGCACCGCCGCCAGCGCGACGAGCAGCAGGACGTTGCCACGTCGGCCGAGGCGGCGGCCATGGCGCGCGCGCGGCATTAGCGCCCGTTCGCTTTCGGTCGGATCATCGGACAGGCTGTAACTCCTTGTCTGATCGGATGATCGACGTCTGCGGCGATACCGCCCGCGACGATCATGCTCTAGCTCGAGGGCGCGCAGTTGGCGCTGGCGACGGCGCCGCCGGCCGCGACGAGCGAGGTGTCGTTATTTATCCGTGGCGACAGATAGGCCGACTGCATCATCGGGATGTCGCCGATCAGAAAGCCGAAGAAGAGCGGCCGAAAGGTGTACGAGATGTCGGTGACGATCAGCGAAGTCGGCCCGACATCGCCGACCGGCAGCGTCGAATAGGAGGTGGGGTCGTTATTCGGGACCACCGTCAGCGGGCCGCAGGCGCGCAGCCGCGCGACGCCGAGGTTGTTGGCGACGCTCCACATGACCTTGGGCATATAGGAACATTGACTGGTGCAGCCGGGTGGGACCGCGGTGAAGGTGACGTCCGAGATCGCGATCGCGAAGCTGTTCCGCGCGCGCGGATCGGTCCAGCCTGGAAACGTCGCGAACGCGGCGGTGGTGGCCTGCCAGGCCTGCATGTCCGTCAACAGGTTCAGCGCCTGGGACTGCACCGAGCTGGTCGTGGCGATCTCGGCGATGGCGCCGGCCGCGACGCCCATCCGTCTGGCGGTCAACAACGCGTTCGAAAGGTCGATGGTGCCCAGGAACACTGTCAGCAGCAGCGGCGACAGCAGCGCGAACTCCAGTCCGGCGACAGCGGCGCGGGTTTTCGCCAAAGCAACGATCCTGGAGCCTGATCGCTTCAGGTTGACGCCATCAGGCGCCGATGGGTGGTGGTTGAGCTTGCGTCTGGCGCTGCTCCGCGATCGGACACTAGCAGCCATTGGACTGCACGACGGTGTTGCCGCCCGGGTTCTCATTGGCGAACGCGGCATTCGAAACGATCGCGTTGCCGGCACCGGTGTTGCCGAACAGCGTGCCACCGATGGAGGGCGCCAGGTAGACGATGTGCACATACATCAGTTGTCCAGGCTGGCCAGGACAGAACGAGAAGCCCGTGGTTGCCGTGCTGTCGGGCGCATCCGGCACGCCGGGCGCGGTGAGCTGCTGATAATCCGTCACCGGCCGCACGTCGATGGACAGGTTGGCACAGGCCTGGAACGGGCCAAACAGCGGACAGAAGACCTTGTTGGTAAAGTCCGCCTGGGTGTAGGTCGCCGGGACCAGGCCGAGCTGCACCCGGCGAGCGGCGCCCTCGGTCGCGTAGTCAAGCGCCTGCTGAAGGAAGAAGTGAAGGCCGACGCCCATGACCGCCAGCAAGAAGATGGTGAACGGCGCGCACACCAAGGCGAACTCGACCACGGCGACGGCTCGGTGATCAGAACGCAGGCGGCGGCACAAGCAGATCATGCCACAACCATGCGAGCGGAGCGTTAAGCTCTGGTTAACGGGCGGTAACGTGCCGCGGCAGCCACCGGCGCATCGATGGCGTGCCGCGGCGAAGATCGCTGGTTAACCTCGCGCTAAGAAGATTGCGCGAGGTTGGCCTGATGTCGCCGCATCGGTTTGTCGCGCTGCTGCTGCTCGCAGCGCTGTTGCCCGCCTTGGCGATGGCGACCGAGCCGGCGTCGTCCTGCCTGGATGCCGCGACAGCGGCGGAGCGGGCCTGGACGCTGCCGCCCGACCTGATCGGCGCCATCGGCCGGGTCGAAAGCGGTCGCCCCGACCGAACGACAAGCCGCCTGATCCCTTGGCCGTGGACCGTCAATGCTGCCGGCCACGGGTGGTACTTTGAAACGCTCGATGAGGCGGTCGGGTATGTCCGGATGTTGCAGGCCCGGGGTGTGCGGATGATCGATGTCGGCTGCTTCCAGATCGACCTGTTCTATCACCCGCTGGCGTTCGCAAGTCTGGAGCAGGCGTTTGATCCCGTGGCGAACGCGAACTATGCGGCCAGGTTCCTGACCGCGCTGCGCGGCCAGGGCGGCAGTTGGCCGGCCGCGATCGCCGGCTATCACGCGGGTGGCGCGACGGAAGCTGCCGGCTACCGCCAGAAGGTCGCCAGCCAGTGGGGGCCGGGCGCCGCGCTCGCCGGATTGACGGACGGGACAGATAGCCAACAGGCCGGTGACCATCCTTTTGGCCATCCTCTGGGCCTGTCCGCTGGCCGTCCTTCTGGTCCGCTGTTTGGCGCGGTGGATCGCCGGCCGGATCCGGACCGGTATGTCGTGCTGATGTCCGCCGCGGCGCGGGCGATCCGGATCATTGGCCCTTCGGCCGCATCGGGCCTCCATCGGTAGCAGCCGCATTCCAGCAAATAAAATAGTCGTAACACTTCATTAACTTTTTTGCCGGTATTTTTACAGTGTCGGCCAAGACTGTTTGAAGACCTGTTCCCGCGATGGTCGCGCGGACGGAACCTACTCGCCTGAGAGAGAGGCTGCAGAAATGTCGTTCTGCGTTCGACTTGCCTCGGTCTGCGGGTTGGGCAGCCTTCGGCCGAAGGTGGACCCCGCGCATGAAAAGGATGTTTCCAATGTATACGTTCCTAAAGCTTTGGCTTGCCCTGAAGATCGACCGTCGCGCGGTGACAGCGCTGGAGTACGGGCTGATGGCGGCGCTGATCGCCGGCCTGATCATTACGGCGGCGACCGGCCTGTCGACCAGCATCTCCGGCGTCTTCAACAAAATGGCCAGCGCCTTAGACAGCGCCTCAGGCGGCGTTGGGAAGTAGCGCGCGAAGGGGCTGTGTCTTATCGCGGGGCAGCCCCTGTCGCTGACCATGGGCGTTGGTAAGCGATGGCTGTGAACGCGGCCACCGTTCTGATACTGCTGGCGGCCGCCATACTGTTGTTCGCGGCGCTCTGCGACATCGGCTTTCGTGCCATCCCGGACTGGACGTCCCTGGCGATCGCGGCGGATGGCTGCCTGCTGCGCCTGCTGGACCACGGGCTGCCGGCGGGTCTGGGCTGCGGCCTGGCGGTGTTCGCACTGGCGGTGTTCTGCTGGCATCGCGGCTGGCTTGGCGGCGGCGACGTCAAGCTGCTGGGCGCCACAGCGATCCTGGTGCCGCCGAACCTGGTGCCGAGCTACGTGATGACGGTTGCCTTCGCCGGCGGTGGCCTGGCGCTGATCTATCTGGTGCTGGAGCGCCTGGTTCCCACGCCCCGCCTGCGACACCCCGCGCCGCTGCTGTGGCGCGTGCTGATCGTCGAATGCCGGCGCATCCATCGGCGGGCGTCGCTGCCGTACGCGACCGCGATCGGGGCCGCGGCACTGCTGATCCTGGTCAGGGCCTGATCCCATGCTGCTTCGACTCGTTCTGTTCTTCGTCATGGCGGCTGGCTTGGCCGGGTTCGGCGCGGTGGCCTGGATCAGTACTCGCACGCCCGCCCCGCCCGCCGCTGTCGCGGCGGCTGTGCCGGTCAAAGCCAGCGTTCGTGTCCTGGCCGCCGCGCGGACCATGCGGCCCGGCATGCTGTTGAAACCCGAGGATTTGACGACCGCGGAACTCAGTCAGTCAGTAGCGCCCGAGGGCGCCCGTGCCGACACCCCGGCGGCCCGGGCTGCGCTGCTGGGGGCGATGCTGCGCCGCTCGGTGGTGGCCGGCCAGGTGCTGCTGTCGGCCGACGTGATGCGGGTGGGCGATCGGGGTTTCCTCGCCGCCGTGCTAAACACCGGCATGCGCGCGATCACGGTCGGCGTGGATGCGGTCAGCGGAACCGCCGGGCTGATCTGGCCTGGCGATCATGTCGATCTTATCTTGACCGAAACGCTTGATACTGCTAATGCTCCACTCGGCCGCCGCATCGCCGGTGAAACCGTGCTGCACAATGTTCGCGTCATCGCGATCGATCAGGAACTGATGCAGGGAGCGACCTCATCCAGCACGCCGACCAATCTCGGTGCGGCACAGTCTCGAACGGTTACACTTGAAGTTTCACCCGCGAACGCGGAGCGGGTCGCGGTTGCCATGAGGCTGGGTCACTTGTCGCTTTCGGTGATCTCGGCCGACACGCCGGATGGACCGACGGCGCCTGGCGTTGCCGTCCAAGCCGCGGCGCAGGCGCCGGTGACCTGGGGCGGCGACGTCTCGTCGGCGTTGCAGGCCGGCCCCCAGGCTGACCCTGGTGCCGGTGTCATGCATTTGTATGAGGGCGGGGCCGACAGGAAGGAGCTTCACTTTTGAGTTTCGAACCAAAATGGTTCGTTGGTCTGTTGCTTGCCGCGCTGATAAGCATGCCCACACTGATAAGCTTGCCCGCGCTGGCCAAAATGCCACGCAGGCATAAGCAAGAGGTGTCGCATAGCGTAACGGTCGAGGCGGGATCCGGGCGCGTGGTTCAGCTGAGCGGCTCTGCCGCCAACCTTTTCGTCGCGGATCCCAAGGTGGCCGAGGCGCGGCCGGCCAGTCCGACGAGTCTGTTCGTGTTCGGCCTCGCCCCGGGCCGCACCACCATCGCGGCGATGGACAACGCCGGCCATGAGGTCGGCGTCTACACCGTCTCGGTGCAGCCTTCCTCGGCCGCGGCGACGCAGGCCGGTTCGGCGATCAGCCAGGCGCTTCCGGGCCAGGAGATCCACACCCACGCGGCCCCGGGCGGCGTCGAGCTGGGTGGCGACGTCACCTCGCCGGCCGATGCCGAGCACGCCGCCGCGGTGGCACAATCGTTTCTTGGCGATAAGCAGGTCGTTGCCAACCGGCTAAATATCGGCCAGCAGACCCAGGTTCTGCTGCGGGTCCGGATCGTCGAGATGTCGCGCACCCTGACCCGCGATCTTGGCCTGAACTGGCAAAATCTTGGCGGTCGCATCGGCAATTCCGCGACGATCGGGCTGGCCACGCAGTTCCCGCTGGCGGATCTGACCAGTGGCGCGGCGGCGCCGGTGTTGGCGACCGCCTCCCTGGCCAAGACCAGTGTCGAGGCGATCGTCGACGCGCTGGCGCAGGATCAGCTGGTTCACATCCTGGCCGAACCGAACCTGACCACCGAGAGTGGGGAACCGGCGAGCTTTCTGGCGGGCGGCGAATTTCCGGTTCCGGTGGCGCAGCAGCAGAACACCATTTCCGTCGAGTTCAAGCAGTACGGCATCTCGCTGGCGTTCGTGCCCACGGTGCTGGACGGCAATCGGATCAGCATGCATGTCAGGCCGGAAATCAGCCAGCTGACTGACCAGGGTGCGGTGCAGTTGACGGCGGGCAACAGCAGCCTGGTCATTCCGGCCCTGCAGGTGCGTCGCGCCGACACCACGGTGGAGCTTGGCAGCGGCCAGAGCTTCGCGATCGCCGGTCTGCTGTCGGACAATGTGAGCCACACCACCAATGGCGTGCCTTTTCTGGGCGAGGTGCCGGGGATCGGCGCGCTGTTCCGTTCGGACAGCTTCAGGCGGCAGGAAACCGAGATCGTGATACTGGTGACGCCGTTCATCGTACGGCCGGTGAGCAATCCGGCGGCGCTGCAGGAACCGTCCAAAGGTTGGCGGCCGCCGAACGACCTTGAGCGCATCCTGCTGCTGCGCCAAAGCGGACGGCCACGGCCGACCCCGGTGGCGCATATCAGCGGCGATGCCGGGTTCATTGTCCAATGAAGCCGGGAATAATGAAGCCGACTCCGATGAAGCCGGGTCCAATGAAACAGATGCGACAGCTGATGGCCGCCGTCGCGTTCGCCGCGATGCTGCCGGGTTGCGCCGCCACCGACCCGCTGCTGAACGCGAACGACTGGCATCCGACCGGCGCCAACGACGCCAACCTCGCGGCCGAGGTGGTCAACCCGCCGGATCTGGTTCGCGGCCGTGCGCCGATCGGCGGCTCTGACGGGCAGCTTGCGACAGCGGCGGTTCTGCGGCTGCGCACAGGCCACGTGAAAGCGCTGCCGAACAGCGGCCTGACCGATTTCCAGGTTCAGACGGCGCCGGCCGGCGCGGCCGGTCCGTGATGCCGGACGACGGCGCCAAGCCGGTCGCCTCCTCGGCCGCGCCGGATGCGGTCAGTCACGGCGGACGAACCCAGGTGGTCGCCTTCGTGACCGACGCCGAGAGCGAGGCGGTACTGCGCCTGGGCCTGCTGGGCGGCGGACCGGAGGAGCTGACCATCAACCGCGGCAACAGCCGCACCGCCATAGCCGCGATGAAAAAGATGCCGTCGCCCCGTGTGCTCGTGGTGGACATCAGCGGCGACGAACAACCGATGTCGGCGCTGAACGCCTTGTCCGAGGTGGTCGAGCCGGACGTGCGGGTGCTGGTGATTGGCGATCGCCAGGATGTCGATCTGTATCGTCAGCTGACCCGCTCCCTCGGGGTGGCCGAGTATCTTTACAAGCCGCTGAACGCGGAGGTCGTGGCGCAGCATTTCGGCCCCTTCGTCACCGGCGTCAGCGCCGCGGCGGCGCCGGCGCAGGGCGGCCGCATCCTGGCGTTCACCGGCGTCTGCGGCGGCGCCGGGGCGACCACGCTGGCGGCCAATCTGGCCTGGTATCTGGCGACCGAGGTCAAGCGCCACACCGTGCTGCTGGACGCCAACCTGCATACCGGCACCGCAGCGATGCTGCTTGGCGCCAAGACCGGGGGCGGCTTGCGCCTGGCGCTGGAGAACCCCAAGCGGGTCGATGAGCTGTTCATGGAGCGCATCGCCGAACCGGCCAGCGAGCGGCTTTCGGTGATCGCCGGCGAAGAGAAGCTGACCGAGCAGCCGGCGATCGCCGAGGGTGCGCCGCATCATCTGCTGCAGCGGCTGAAGCAGCGCTACAACTACGTGGTGCTTGATGTGCCGATGGCGCCGCTGCCCTGGTGCGGCGAGTTGCTCGAGATGGCGCGCCAGCGCGTGCTGGTGATGGAGCCGACCTTGCAGGCGGTGCGCGACGCGTTGCGGGCCATGGCGCTGCCGATGGGTGGGCAGCAGACGCGAAAGTCGCTGATCGTGCTCAACAAGCTGGGCGCGCCCGGGACGATGACGCGGCAGCAGGTTGAAACCGCGCTGCAGGCCAAGATCGACGCGGTGGTCCCCTACCTGCCGCGTGTGGTCAATCCGGCGGCGACCATGGGCAAGCCGGCGGCGGCGGCGCGGAGCGGCTTCAGAACGGCGGTTCGTGACATGGCGCGCGCGGTCGCGGCGACCAGCCTGACCGACGAACCCCTGAAGCGCCGTGGCTGGCTGCGCCGGCGCGGGACGCCAACATGATGACGCCGAACTTTGGCCGCCTGCGCCAAGAGGCAAGCACACCGCCGGCCGAACCGGTGGTTGTCGTGGCAAGCCCGAACGCCAGCCGGCCGAGTCCGACGCAGCCGGTCGTCGAGTTGCGTAATTTATGTCTGTTACGGATCGATCCGGCGGCGGTGGCGGCACTGCCGCCGGATCGGCTCGGTCCAGAAATGGAGCGTCTGGTCGCGGAAATCGCCAGCGAGCGACGCATTCAACTGAACGGCCGTGAGCAGCGTCAGGTCGCCAACGACCTTGTGCACGACATGCTGGGGCTTGGACCGCTGCAGTCATTGATCGACGACGACAGCATAAGCGACATCCTGGTGAATGGACCCGACAAGGTCTTCATCGAAAGCGGCGGCAAGGTGACGCTGTCGGATGTGCGTTTCCGTGATGCCGCGCATGTCGCCAACATCTGCCAGCGCATCGCCTCCGCCATTGGCCGGCGGGTGGATGAGAGCAGCCCGATGTGCGACGCGCGTCTGGCCGACGGATCGCGGGTCAACATCGTGTTCACGCCGCTGGCGCTGGACGGCCCGTATCTCTCGATCCGCAAATTCGCCAAGCGCCGGCTTGATTTCACCCGCCTGGTCGCCGTCGGCTCCTGCTCCGCGGAGTTGGCCCGGGTGCTTGAGATCGCCGGGCGCGCTCGGCTCAACATCATCATCTCGGGCGGCACCGGCTCTGGCAAGACCACGCTGATGAATGCCATCAGCCGCACGATCGACCACGGCGAGCGGATCGTCACGATCGAAGATGCGGCCGAACTGCAGCTGCAGCAGCCGCATGTCGTGCGTCTGGAAACCCGCCCGCCCAGCCTTGAGGGCAAGGGTGAGGTGACGCAACGCGACCTGGTTCGAAACGCGCTGCGCATGCGCCCGGACCGGGTCATCGTCGGCGAGGTTCGGGCCGCGGAAGCGTTCGACATGCTGCAGGCCATGAACACCGGTCATGACGGCAGCATGTCGACGGTGCACGCGAACACCACGCGCGACGCCATCAGCCGTATCGAGAACATGGTGCAGATGGGCAACATGGGCCTGCCGCTGCGGGCGATCCGCGCGCAGATCGTCGGTGCGGTGGACATGATCGTCCAGGTCGAGCGCCAGCGCGACGGCAAGCGGCGGGTGACCCAGGTCACCGATGTCCTAGGCATGGAAGGCGAGGTGGTGACGCTGAACGACATCTTCCGCCTGGAGATCGCCGGCGAGGACCATCGGGGCGAGCTGATCACGCGGTATCACGTCAATCGCGCGCGACCCAGCTTTCACGAACGGCTGAATTACTTCCAGCTGGAGCGCGCATGGACGTCGGCGCTTGAAGAGGCCCATGCCACATGACGCCCCGGCTGGCCCATCTGCTGATGGCATCATGCCTCTGCCTGGCCGGCCTGATCGCGGCCTCGATCCTGCTGATACGCGATCACAAGCGGATCCGACAGCGCACGGCGCGCATCGACACGGTGGCGGGAGCGTACCGCGTTTCGCGATCGGGCGGCTTGTCCACCGGCTATCGGCTAGAGCTTCAGTCGCAGGCGGTGACCTGGGTCAGCCGCGGGCTGAAACTGATACGCTATGATCCGACCCACCGGGCGGCCTATCCGATCAGGCCGCTGGTTGTCCTGGTCATTTCGGTGGTGCCGGCTGTGGTCCTTGCCCGTATCGTGGTGAATTTCGTTGGTCCCCTGGGATGGGCGGTCACGCCGGCGGCCTGCGTTTTTCTCTGCCGGTCGGTCTACGGCCGGTTCGAGAACCGTCTGCTCGACACTTTGTTCAAACAGTTCCCGGATGCGCTGGCGATGATCGTCCGCGCGGTGCGCGTCGGGTTGCCGATGGTCGAGGCGATCCGGGTCGTCGCGCGGGAGAATCCTGAGCCGACGGCCCGGGAATTCGCCGCGCTGGTGGCGCAGACGTCGATCGGGGTGGCGCTGGACGACGCCTTGCGTGAGATGGCCGAGCGTAACGGACTGCCGGAATATCGTTTCTTCGCCACCGCATTATCGTTGCAGAGTCAGACGGGTGGCGGCCTGGCCGAAACGTTGGAGAACCTGGCCGAGACCATCCGCAAGCGCGTCGCGGCCAAGATGCGCGGCCATGCGCTCGCGGCCGAGGCCAGGATGAGTTCCTACATCCTTGGCGCGCTGCCTCTGGTCACCGGTGGGCTGCTGCTGGTGACCAACCCCGGCTACATCGGGGTGATGTTCACCGATCCCACGGGCCGCAACCTGTTGCTGGTCGCGATCGGGCTGCTGTCGATCGGCGGCTTTACCATGCGAACCTTGATCCGCAAGAGTCTGTCGTGATCGGGCCCGGCCTGCTGTTGCTGTTAGCGGGCTTCAGTATCGCAATGACCGGGGCCGGCTGGTGGCTGCTGCGCGCAGTGGCGCAGCAGGATCTGCTGGGACGGCGCTTCGCCGCGGTGCGACAGAGGGTCTCAGGCGAAACGCAAGAGACACCGGAGACCGAGGGCGGGCTGCCGATCCGTCTTGTCATCAGCATTGGTGGGCTGCTGTCGCGCAGCGGTATCCTGCCTGCCTCCACGTTGGCGGAACTGGAGCAAACGCTGATCTCGGCCGGGATGCGGCGGCGCGACGGACTGGCGCTGTTTGTCGGCGCGAAACTGTTGTTGTGCCTGGTGCTGCCGATACTGGCGTATCTGCTGCTGCACGGTAGCACGGTTTCACCGATCACCCAGCGGATGTGTCTCGGCATGTGCGCCACCGGGGGCCTGCTGCTGCCCGACTTCATCCTGCGGCGCAAGCGGGCCGCGTATGTCAAAGCCGTTGGCCGTGGATTGCCGGACGCGCTCGACATGCTGGTGATCTGCAGCGAAGCCGGGCTGGGGCTGGAGATCGGTCTGGAGCGGGTGGCGAACGAGATCGCACCGGCGCATCCGGCGATCGCGGCCGAACTTAAACTCACCAGTGGAGAACTGCGCATTCTGGCCGACCGCCGCATCGCCCTGACCAACATGGGGACACGGACCGGGCTTGAGACGCTGAAGCGCCTGGGTGGGACACTGATCCAGACGATGCAGTACGGCACACCGCTCAGTCAGGCGCTGCGCACGCTGTCCAGCGAGCTTCGTTACGAAATGCTGATGCTGTTCGAAGCAAGGGCGGCGCGGCTGCCGGTGCTGCTGACCATTCCCATGATCCTGTTCATCCTGCCGTGCATCTTCATCGTCGTCGGAGGACCTGCCGGTTTGACCGTCGCACGCACCTTTATCCACCACTGAGCCTTGGTTTATTACTAGATCAGGAGTGCAAAATGCGTTCCGCTCTGCTGCTATCACTGCTGTTCCTCGTCTCCTGCGGCGGGAACCAGGATACCCGATTATCGACCCGACAGCCTGGGCTTGATGTCGCCGATGTCGCCTTGGCGAATGGCGCGCCGGAGACCGCCTTGCGCATCGCGGAAACCAGACTGGCGAAGGATCCACGTAACGTTCCGGCCATGGTGGTGGCGGCGAATGCCCACGCGGCGCTGGGCGACCGAGACCGCGCGGCGCTTGGCTTCAGCGAGGCCTTGACGATCGCCCCGCACAACGCGGCCGCCTCGCTCGGGCTCGGGCGGCTCAAGCTCGGGACCGACCCCGCCGCGGCCGCCACCCTGTTCCTGGGGGTCACCCAACGGGACCCGCACAATGTCGTCGCCTTGATCGACCTTGGCATCGCCAACGACTTGCTGGGCGAGCACGGCAAGGCTCAGCGTGCCTATCGGCAGGCCCTGACGATCGAGCCTGACCGGCTGGCCGCCAACGTCAATCTTGGGCTGTCGCTGGCCTTGTCCGGTGATTCGCGGCAGGCGCTGAGAATACTCAGGCCGCTGGCCGCCGGGCCCGGAACGACGGCAAAGGTGCGGCAGGACCTCGCGGTGGCACTGGCCCTTGCCGGCGACAACGACGAGGCGGCCTCGGTGCTGAGCGCAGACATCTCGCAGCCGCAGGTACCGGCGACCGTCGCAAGCTACCACTTGCTGCAGGCCGCCAGATGATCGTCCGGCGCGTACGCCGGTGTCGCGCGTTTGGGACGTGATTGCTTCCGGTTGAAGCGATCACGTCGTCATTCCCGTTGTCTGAGAGGGCGATCGTCCGAGGCTGGTTCAGACTCGGACGATCGCGCGCTCGGACGCACGCTATTGGCAACGAACGGCCGCGCGCCCGAGGCCAAGGTCGCCGCTTGGGCGCAGCCGCGGGTTTGCTTACTGCACCGTCGATTTCGCCGTCGGCACGATCCGGGTGACCACCATCGCCGAGCGGTCCAGGTTCTCCGGCACGCGTGGCGCGATCTGGGTCTTCCAGTACTCCGACTCATAGACCGCGGCGTACAGCGCGACCCGTTGTTCCTCGCTTTCGAAGCGGCGCAGCCAGATGTAGATGGAGGGGTCCGTTTCGCCGTGGAAGCTGCCGGTGATGACCATGCCCTTGGAGATCTGGAAAGGGATGATCTCCTCCTCCATCATCTTCACCCAGTTCTCCAGCCTGCCCGGCAGCACCTTGTATTGTCGCAGTTCGTAGAACGCCATGGCTTTCCCTCCTGATTTGATCGCCATCAGGAAGCCATAGCACGCAGGATGATGCAACTCGCCGCGGCCCGCCGAGCGGTTGACCTTTCGGTCAGCGGCGGGGGACCGATACAGTGTCGAGTTTGCGCGCAGCCGCCACACCAACCCTTCGCGCATATCACGCGTCGTCAACGTCGGCTGTTATCAACGGGTCGCGGCGCCCTTACGCGGCGCCGGCAGTGCCTTGCCCCCGGCACTCTCCCGCGCCTGCTGCAGCAAATGACCGCAGCGCGCATCGTCCGCTTCCGACGTGCCGAACTGTATCGTGGGCAGGATCGCCAGCGGCAGGAACAGCGCCGCCAATCCGACCGCCGCGCCGGCCCTGGCAGCGACCTCGGCACCCGGCCGGATCGACGGCTTCTTGAAGGTTCCGGAGATATTGATCCTTGTCGGCAACGACCCGACGCTGAAGTGCTTGGCATCGGTCTTCAGCGCCAGATCGATGTCTTCCTTCGAGAGATTGAGGTCGCCGCCGACGTTGGTGATCGCCTCGCCCGTGTCCAGGGTCACCGCCTTGAAATCCAGCACACCGCGTTGCAGCGCCAGATCGCCGACAAAACATTGCACGTTGGTCTGGCTTGGTATGCCAAGCGCGGACAGCAGCGCATTGCCGAACTGCAGGCCGGTCAGGTCGATCAGCACCGCGGACAGATTGCCCCCGGCCATCGCCATCTTCACCTCGCCGTTGCCGTTGCCCATCAACGACGCCAGGGAGTCGCCGGTGGCGTCGATCGCGCCGACGCCGCTGATCGAGCCGGCGCCCTGGAAGGTGTGGGTTGCCGCCATCAGCCGCGACACGTCGAGATTCTGCATCCGCAGATCGACGCGCGCATGGACATCCTTGCCGCTCGTCGGGGTCAGGTCGATGTTGCCAACCAGCCGCCCCTTGCCGACGCCAAACTCGATCGGATGCACGGTGATGCGTCCGCCGACCACGTCCAGGGCGACAGTCAGATCATCCAGCGGAATGTCTCGGCCCTCGATATGCCCGGCATGATAGCGCAGATGGATATCCGCCCAATCGAGACGCGGCACGCTGATCGGCGTATCGGGCAACAGCTTCGGGCTGGCCTTCGCCTTCGCGGCGGCCTGACGCTGCTGGGCGGTGTCGTCGGCTGTCGTGGTTCGGCCCGGTGTGCCGCCGATGAAACCGTTGAGGTCGGTCAGATCGACCCGCCTGGACCGAAGATCCATGGTGACGTCGGGTTTTGCCTTAGCCTGCGTGCCATTCGGCTGCTCGGTTATCGTGCCGGCGATATCGGAGTTGCCGAGCCGGCCCTGAAAGTCCTGGAAGCGGATGTTGTTGAAACCGTCGAGATCGAGCTTTCCGGCGATCTGGTACGAGGGTGTCTTCGGGATTGGAAATCCCACCAGCGGTTCCAGCAGCGCCATGTTGGGTCCGCTGAACCGCAACCGCAGGTTGGCACCCTTGAAGGCCAGTGGATCTTGCAGCGTGCCGTCGAGAGCCACGCGGGTCGGCCCATTGGCGACATCCAGTTTCACCGGCCACGGATGCTCCTTGTCACGCAGCGACAACAGGGCGCCGCCGATCAGCCTGGCGGTGATCGGTTGCGCGGCATAGGTTCCCTTGGCGTCGACGACGATCTTCGCGTCCTGGCCCTGCCCTTGCGTTTCGATCTGTGTGTTGAAGTCAGCTTTCAGCTTGGGGACGACGATATGGGCGGCGCCATTCGCGATCTGCACGTCGCCGATCTTCACCGCGGTGCCACCGCCACCGCCACCGCCGGTGGAAAGCGTGAAGTTCGAGGCGCCATCGGCTTTTTCGGCGACCAGGATCTTCGGGCCGTCCAAGCCGATCAAGGGCAGCACCAGGCCGTGACCTTGAACATAGCCCCAGGCGTCGGCCTGAAGGGTCAACTTGTCCAGGGTGACAAACGGCGGGTCACTGCTGGACCAGCCGGGTGGATTGGCGATGACGACGTTGTCCGCTGTCACCTGAACCACGCGACCGAGCCGCACATGCAGGTGGGCGATCGTCACCGGTCGGCCGATCGCGGCGGAGACGCGGGACTGAACGATCGGGATGAACCAATCCCAGTTCCAGAACACGACCAACAGCACGAGCAGCACGACGGGCGTGCCGATCCAGGCCAGGCGACGCGTTGTTCGGGAAGTTGCCATACTGGCGGAACGGCTAGCAGTTTCGTGGGGTTTCCGCAACCGAGATCAGATTTATCTCAATGCCGCACCATCCGCGCCTCGGCTGCCCGGTCCAGCCAGAACCGGCGCAGGCCGAGAACGCACACCGGAAGCACCTGTTCAGCGTCCCGCATCAGCCCGTCAAGCGCGTCCTCGGTCATCGCCTGGCCGCCGCGCTCGGCCTCGGGCAGCGTCATGCCGGCCAGGCTGGCGATCGGGACCAGCAGGACCGAGGTATCCTCATCCGCCAGCGCCGGTTGCCAAGCCTTGGCCCGCAACGTGACGGCCTGCATGAATCCGGCCGCCCAGTCCTCGGCGACAGTGGTGCCGGCCTCGTCCTGCCAGAGGATCACCGCATAGCCGATCGGGTTGGCGTCCAGGCCGGCTTCTATCCCCGCGTAACGGTCGAAGATGGCCTGCTCGACCGCCTGCCTCTCTGCCTCGTCCTGATAGTCCGGTTCTTCGTTGTCCCACACCTCGGCCAGCCATTCGTCATGCGGGACAATCTCGGGGCCAGCAACGAGGCCGGCGAGGAAGCCGTCCAACTCAGACAGATCCATACACCCCGTCGGGGCGGTGCTGGAGTTCAGGAACTGCGCGAGGTCGTCGAGAGACACCGATCCACCGTCCGCTACTTCAGGCTCTGCTATACCCAGATCGGCGCAGCTGAAAAGGTCCATTGCATGACAACGTGTCCGTCATGACGCGGAACCGGTAGCCGGCACCGCCGTCGCGGGATTCGAAGGCGGCCCGATCGCCGGATCGAAACCCCGGGCGGAGAGACCCAGGGCGCTGATCCGATCGGGCCATATCGTTGAGCAACCGCCGCCATCTGGTTCGACGGTGGTTCGATATCACCCCAGATTCTTGGCGAAGAACTCCACCGTGCGCCGCTGCGCGAGTTCATAGTCGGGCTTGCTGTAGCTGCCGCGCTCATCACAGCCGAAGCCGTGTTGCGCGCCGTTGTAGACATAGACCTCGACTTTTGGTTGAGCGGCGCGCACGGCATCGACATCGGTCATCGGGATCGAGGCATCCTGTTCGCCAAAATGCATCTGCACGGGGCAGTTCGGGCGCTCGTCCTTGGTGGCTGGAATGCCGCCACCGTACCAGCAGGATGCCGCTGCGAACTTGCTGGTCCGTGTCGCACCCCACCAGGCGACCGTGCCGCCGAAACAATAGCCGACGATGCCCAGCTTCTTGCCGGCGAGATGCCCGGCCGCCGCCTCGACGTCCTTCATCACGTCCGGATCCGACAGCTTCATGCGGCATTCCCGACCTTTGCCGACGTCATCCTGGGTATAACCGAGCTCGACGTTCCGCTCCGCTCGGTCGAACAGCGCCGGCGCGACCACGGCGTAACCGAAGGCGGCGAAGCGCTCAGCCACCTGACGAATGTGCTGGTTGACGCCAAAAATCTCCTGAATGACGACCACACCTTTGGTGGCATTCGCCGGACCCGCGACGTACGCGGAGACGCTGAAACCGTCTGCCGCCTTCAACTGGATTGTCTCACCCATCTGAACCCGCCCCTACATGCCAACGCGGCAGCATGGCGAGATTGCCCGATCCGTCAACCGCGCCCGGATGACAGCTGGACGGCGGCGCGCCGTCTTGTCGTGCTTGCTCCGGGTGGCCTAGCCTGCTGTCCGAACGCGGAGCGCTGCCAGCACTGAAGGCTGATTTTGACCGAGCCGGGGTGCAGCAGGTTCGACAAAGGACAAGGGGCAGGACATGACCGAGATCGGAGATTCGCGAGGCGAATATCGTGGCATCGTGTATCGCAACGATGCCGACCTGAAAGCCTGGCTGGCGCAGCGACCGGCCGAGGCCGCGCTGGAGCCCGACCTGCGGATCATCGATCCGCATCATCACTTCTGGGATGTGGCGCACCGCGGCAGCTATCTCCTGCCTGACCTGCTGGCTGATATCGGCGGCGGCCACAACATCGTCGCCACCGTGTTCCTGGAGTGCCAGGCCATGTACCGCGCGAACGGCCCGGCCGAGATGGCACCGGTTGGCGAGGTCGAGTTCGTCAACGGGATCGCGGCGATGAGTGCGTCAGGCAACTATGGGCCGTGCCAAGTCGCGGCCGGGATCATCGGGTATGCCGATCTGCGAGCGGGTGCCAAGGTGCGCGACGTGCTGGAGGCCGAGATCGCGGCCGGCGGCGGCCGGTTCCGCGGCATCCGCCATGGCGTGGCGTGGGACGATCACGAAACGGTCGAGAGGTTCGCTTCCCGAACCGTGCCCGCGCATCTGGTGCGGGATCCGAGGTTTCGCCAGGGCTTCGCACAGCTGGCGAAGCTGGGCCTGAGTTTCGAGTCGTGGCAGTATCATCCGCAACTATCTGACGCAGCCGATCTGGCGCGGGCCTTTCCCGAGACGACGATCATCCTGAACCACGTTGGCGGCGTGCTGGGCGTCGGGCCTTATTCAGGACGCCGGGCGGAAATCCTGAGCACGTGGAACAAGGACATCAAAGAGCTGGCCAAATGTCCCAACGTCAACGTCAAGCTTGGCGGCATCGGCATGACGTCATTCGGTTTTGCGTTTCATGAGCGGGAAATGCCGCCGTCATCGGAAGAACTGGCCGCTGCATGGCGTCAGTATGTCGAGCCGTGCATCGAAGCCTTCGGCGTCGACCATTGCATGTTCGAGAGCAACTTCCCGCCCGACAAGCAATCCGGCGGCTACACCGAGCTGTGGAATGCGTTCAAGCGGATCACCGCCGGGTGTTCGGACGCGGAAAAGGCAGCGCTTTACAGCGACACCGCGGCGCGGGTGTATCGCTTGGCGGTGCCCTGAGACGCGGGTTGGGAGGACAGATAATGCAGGCGGGATTCCTGGGTGTCGGGAACATGGGTTCGCCGATGGCCGGCAAGCTGCTCGATGGCGGCCACGACCTGACGATCTACGACGTTTGCGACGAAGCGATGAGGCCGCTGCTGCAGCGGCAGGCGCGCCCAGCGCGATCGCCGAAGGATCTGGCGGATCAATGCGAGATCGTGTTCGTTTCTCTGCCGACGCTGGAGGCGTTCCGCGCGGTGGCGTTCGGCGAGGACGGTCTGGCGCAAGGCCGCACGCTCCATCTGCTGGTGAACACCTGCACGATCGGGGTTCCGTTCGTGCGGGAGGTCGAACAGGCCATGGCGGTGCATGGTGTCACGGTGGTGGATTGCCCGATTTCGGGCGGCCCGCCGGGGGCACGCGCGGGCACCCTGTCGGTGATGGTTTCCGGCGATCCGGCCGCGGTGGAACGGGTGCGGCCGATGATTTCATTATGGGGCCGCACGTTGACCGTCGCCGGGGACAAGCCAGGGGCGGCGCAGGTGCTGAAGCTGACCAACAACATACTGTCGGCAGTCGCGCTGGCAGCGACGGCGGAGGCGTTCGTGATGGGTGCCAAGGGCAGCCTGGATCCCGAGATCATGCTGCGGGCGATCAATGCCGGCAGCGGGCGGAACTCCGCGACCGAGGCAAAATTCCCCGCCGCCGTGCTGACCCGCAGCTTTGACTTTGGTGCCGAGATGCACATCCTGATGAAGGACATCGACCTTGCGATCGCCCAAGGCGAGGCGCTTGGCGTGCCGATGTGGGTGTGTCAGGCGGCGCGACTGGTGTTCAAGCACGCCATGCACCAGGGCGCGGCGAGGGAAGACCTGACCACGATCGTGAAATACATCGAGCGCGATGCGGGTTTTGAGATCCCCAGGACGCGGTGAGTAGGCGGCCTGCCAACGAGAACCGATCATAGTGTTACAGTGTCAGCTGTACGACTCGACAATGATCCAGGCGGTACCCACGGACCTACCACGACGCGGGAGCACGGTGGTCAGTCCGCCTCATTCGGCGGCACAATTCGGGGGCTACTCATACCCCGAGTGCGTTCCTGCAAGCCGCCGATCAGACGCGACAACTCGCTGATGTGTTGCGCGGCAACTTGGGAGGCAACCGCCGCGGCAGCGCCCTTAGCCTCTGCGACGAGAACGTCCTCCCGTGCCTTTACTTGCTCTTCCAACCGCATGAGCCGGTCCTGGATGGCCTGGATCCGAACGGCCTGTGCCTCGAGAATGGCACCATGCTTTTTCTCTAGCTGAAACAGGCGATCAAGCGCACGCGCCCCGCTCAGCAGCGACATGGGGTTGAGCGCCATGGCGAGTTTAAAGGTTGTATAGCCGGAGAAGGCGGTCTGCCCGTGCCTCCTCTACGGCGAGTTCTCGATCTAGTCGCTGGTAGATCTCGTTTGCTGCTTCCTGTTCATTCGGCGCGGGGACTTTAGCTCTGCCAATGCCCAAGCTCATCCGATCTGCCGCCGTGGCGGGGGCGGCTGCTAATTCAGGGGCAAATGCTCCGTTCCCGTAAGCTTCAATGAGACGATGCACCTGGCGTGTTAACGCGAGAATCCCATCGTCTTTTATGCCATTGTCTTTCCCGGGTTGCGGATCACCTCCGCCGAAGTCGCCCTCTCCTGGTGGGATCTTGGCTTTCATTCTCCCGGATGCGGGACGTTCTTCGTTCGCCTGAGGATCTGTTTTGGCCATGACGCGGTATGTAAGCGGCTCGCCTCTGCGAATCAAATCCCATCCCATCGCCGCCTCCTAATCGGAGGTCAGGCTCCTAATCAGAGGTCAGCTGAACCAGCCTGCGCAAGCGAAAGGCAGTGGAGTCGCTCTGCTTGAGATGGCATTGGCTATTTCCGACCACGGAGTAAGGTCGCCGAGGCCTATCAGGAGAACCCAGAGCCGGATCGCGTCCCACTGCTCTGAGGTTGTGATGGTTTCGCGCGACAGTTCGCATGGTCGCTGCTCCGTGCTGGTTGCTGGTTGCCCAAATGGGCGTATGCGGCGACCCAGCAGACCGTTTACTCCTGCGCGATGCTGCTGTTTTCGACGTCCAAGGTGAACGCGGCGGCCATCAAGGCGCGGGTATATTCATGCCGTGGCCGGGCGAGCACCTCATCGGCCGCTCCCTGCTCCACCACCCGGCCGTGCCGTAGCACCACGATACGATGCGCCAACGCGCGGACCACCCGCAGATCGTGGCTGATGAACAGGTAGCCCAACCGATGGTCGCGCTGCAGTTGCTGCAGCAGATCGACGATCTGCGCCTGCACCGACATATCCAGCGCGCTGGTTGGTTCGTCCAGCACGACGAAGCGTGGCTTCAGCACCATGGCTCGGGCGATGGCGACCCGCTGGCGCTGGCCACCGCTGAACTCGTGCGGGTAACGATGGCCGCTATCGGCGGCCAGGCCGACCTCCTCCAGCGCCTGGGCCACCCTTACGTCACGCTGCGCCCGCGACAGCGCGGGCTCATGCACCGCCAGGCCTTCGGCAACGATCTCGGCCACCGTCAGCCGCGGCGACAGGCTGCCGAACGGATCCTGGAAGACGATCTGCATGTGGGCGCGCAACCGCCGCAGCGGCTTCTTGTCGAGCCCGGCGAGATCCGTCCCGGCGAAGCGGATGCAGCCCTTCGCCTGCACCAGACGCAGCATAGCATAGCCCATAGTGGATTTGCCGGAACCGCTCTCGCCGACCAGGCCGACCGTCTCGCCTTCGTGCACCACCACATCGACGCCGTCCACCGCGCGGACATGGCCGACCGTGCGGCGCAGCACGCCGCGGCGGATCGGGAAATGGACCTGCACCTCGCTGCCCTGCATCAGCGTCGTGGCCTGCGGCCCCAGCGGCAAAGGCCGCCCGCGCGGCTGGGCGGCCAGCAGCATCCGGGTGTAGGGGTGGCGCGGGGCGTCGAACACCTGCGACACCCGCCCCGCCTCCACCACCGTCCCGTTCTTCATCACGCAGACGCGGTCGGCATAGCGCCGAACAATCTCCAGATCATGGCTGATCAGCAGCAGCGCCAGACCCCGGATCGACTTTTCCTTCGCCAGCAGCTTCAGGATCTGCGCCTGAATGGTCACATCCAGCGCCGTGGTCGGCTCGTCCGCGATCAGCAACGCCGGATCGTTGGCCAGCGCCATCGCGATCATCACCCGCTGGCGCTGGCCGCCGGAAAGCTGATGCGGATAAGCGTCCAGCCGGTGTGCCGCGTCGGGGAAGCCGACCTCGTCGAGCATTTTGGTGACCCGCGCACGCACCGTCTCGGGCGTCAGTCGCTGGTGCAGCCGCACCGCCTCGGCGATCTGCCGACCGACCCGGGTCAGCGGGTTGAGGCTGGTCATCGGCTCCTGAAAGATCATGCCGGCGATACCGCCGCGCAACCGGCGCAGCATCCGGTCGCCGGCGCCGATCATGTTCTGGCCGTCCAGTGAGACGTGGCCGCCGCAAGTGGCTCCCGGCGGCAGCAACTGCAGCAGCGACAGCGCGGTCAGCGACTTGCCGGAGCCGCTCTCGCCGACCAGCGCCAGCGTCTCGCCGCGGTCCAGGGTGAAGCCGATACGATCCACCACGACGCGGTCGCCGAACGCCACGGTCAGGTTCTCGACCGTCAGCAGGCTCATCGGAACACGCGGGTCATCGGGGCCGACCGATCGCCTGGGTCTTGCGGGGGTCGAATGCATCGCGCACGGCCTCGCCAACGAAGACCAGCAGGGTGAGCAGGCCCCCTAGCACGACGAACGCGGTGATCCCGAGCCACGGCGCCTGCAGGTTGTTCTTGCCCTGCGATACAAGTTCGCCCAGCGAGGGCGATCCCGGCGGCAGACCGAAGCCGAGGAAGTCCAGGCTGGCCAGGATGGTGACCGAACCCGACAGGGTGAACGGCAGGAAGGTCAGCGTCGCCACCATGGCGTTGGGCAGGATGTGCCGCCACATCACCGCGGTGTCGGACACGCCCAGCGCCTTGGCGGCGCGGACATACTCAAGATTGCGGCCACGCAGGAACTCGGCCCGCACCACGCCGGTCAGGTTCATCCAGCTGAACAACAGCAGGAAGATCAACAGGATCCAGAAGCTTGGGGTAATGATGCTGGCGAGAATAATCAGCAAATAGAGTTGCGGCATTCCCGACCAGATTTCGATGAAGCGCTGGAACAGCAAATCCACAAGGCCGCCACGAAAGCCCTGGATGGCCCCCGCGGCGATGCCGATCGCCGACGAAATCGCGGTCAGGGTGAACCCGAACAGCACCGACAGGCGAAACCCGTAGATCACCCGCGCCAGCACGTCGCGCGCCTGGTCATCGGTGCCCAGCAGGTTCTTCCAGTCCGGTGGTGACGGCGCCGGTGTCGGCAGCTGCTTGACCAGCGTGTCGTAGGAATAGCGGATTGCCGGCCACACCATCCATCCGTGTGCCCTGATCGCCGCCTGCACGTCGGGTTCGGTGTAGTCCGCCTCGGTCGGCATGAAGTCGGCACCGAAGGTGTCCTCGCTGTAGTCGTGCAGCACCGGCACATACCAGTGCCCGTCGAAGCGGATCAGCAACGGGCGGTCGTTGGCGAGGAATTCGGCGAACAGGGTCAGGCCGAACAGCACCAGAAAGATCCACAGCGACCAGTAGCCTCGCTTGTGGGCTTTGAAGATCGCCAGACGCCGGCGCGTCAGCGGAGAGATGTGCACTACTGCCTGGCCTCGAAATCGATCCGCGGATCAACCACGGTGTAGAGCATATCGCCGACGATCTGCATCAGCAGGCCCAGCAGGGTGAACACGTAGAGGGTGCCGAACATCACCGGGTAGTCGCGCTGGATCGCCGACTGGAAGCCCAGCAGCCCGAGGCCGTCGAGCGAAAAGATGATCTCGACCAGCAGGGCGGAGGAGAACAGGATGCCGATGAACGCGGACGGAAATCCGGCGATGATCAGCAGCATCGCGTTGCGGAACACGTGGCCGTACAGGATACGCTGGCTGCTCGCGCCCTTGGCCCGCGCGGTGACGACGTACTGCTTGCGGATCTCTTCCAGGAAGCAGTTCTTGGTCAGCACGGTCAGTCCGGCGAAGCCGCCGACCACGATCGCCACGGTTGGCAGCACCATGTGCCACAGGTAGTCGCCGATGCGCGCCGGCAGGCTCCAGGATGAGGTGCCCATGCTGCTCAGCCCGCGCAACGGGAACCATTCCACGAAGCTGCCGCCGGCGAACAGCACGACCAGCAGGATGGCGAACAGGAAACCCGGTACCGCGTAGCCGATCAGCACCACCGCACTGCTGACGACGTCAAAGCGGCTGCCGTCGCGCACCGCCTTGGCGATGCCGAGGGGGATCGACACGCAGTAGACCAGCAGCGTCGACCACAGGCCGAGCGAGATGGAGACTGGCATTTTCTCCTTGATCAGTTGCAGCACCGGCTTGTCGCGGAAGAAGCTGCGACCGAGATCGAAGGTCAGGTAACCGCGCAGCATCAACCCGAAACGCTCGAGCGGGGGCTTGTCGAAGCCGAACATCCGCTTGATGTCGGCCAGCGTGTGCGGGTCCAGGCCGCGCGCGCCGCGATAGCTGTTGTCGCCTGCCGGCATCGCCTCGGCGCCCCCGGCACCGGTCATGCGTCCGGTGACGCCGCCGTGGCCTTTCAGTTCCGCGACCATCTGCTCCACCGGACCCCCGGGGGCGAACTGCACGACCACGAAGTTGATCGCGATGATGCCGAACAGCGTCGGGATCACCAGCAGCAGGCGGCGAACCAGATAGGCGCCCATCAGCGCGATGCGCGATCGGCGAGGCGGATCATGGCCCTTCCCGTCGCGCTGCGTCGTTCGCAGCGGCCTTCACCGGATCCAGCCACCAGCGGTCGAATGCGAGGCCGGTGCGCACCGGCTTGTCCGGCCGGCCGAAGCGGTTCCAATAGGCGACGCGGACAGACTGCAGATGCCAGTGCGGCACCACATACCAGCCGTTCAGCAGAACTCGGTCAAGCGCGTGCGTCGCGACCACCAGATGCGCGCGATCCGGCGCGGTGACGATCCGATGCACCAGGGCATCGACCACCGGGTTACAAACTCCCATCAGGTTGTCGCCTCCTTCCTGGCTGGCGCTGCCGCAGGTCCAGTAGCCGGTCTGTTCATTGCCCGGACTCTCGGTCTCGCCGATTGCGACGACGATCATGTCGAAGTCATAAGTGTCGATCAGCCGCTGAAACTGCGCCGGGTCAACCGTCCGTACGTGCGCCTCGATCCCCAGCCGCGACAGCCATTGCACATAGGGCAGGGACACCCGCTCGAACGCCGGCTGATCGAGCAGGATCTCGAACTTGAACGGCTGGCCGTCGGCGTTGACCAGCTTGCGGTCGCGCACCTTCCAGCCGGCCTGTTCGAGCAGCGCCAGCGCCGCGCGCAGCTCCTTGCGGTTGTTGCCTGACCCGTCGGTCACTGGCAACTCGAACGGCTTGGTGAACAAGTCGGGCGGCAACTGGCTACGGTATTTGTCCAGCAACGCCAGCTCCGCCCCTTCCGGGATGCCGCTGCTGGCGAGGTCGCTGTTGCTGAAATAACTTTTGGTGCGGGTATAGCTGCCATAGAACAGGTTGGCGTTCTCCCATTCGAAGTCGAACACCATCGCCAGAGCGTGCCGCACCCGGACATCCTTGAACAGCGCCCGCCTTGTGTTCATGCCAAAGCCCTGCATGCCGGTCGGCATGTGATGGGTCAGCAGCTGCTTTTTCACCAGCCCCTTCTGCACCGCCGGGAAGTCGTAGGCGGTGGCCCACTCCTTGGAGTTGTTCTCTTCGCGGAAGTCGATCTGTCCGGCCTTGAACGCCTCCAGCGCCACCGTCGCATCGCGGAAGTATTCCGTGCGCCTGGTGTCGAAATTGTCCAGCCCCTTCATCGTCGGCAGGTCCTTCGACCAGACATTGGGCACCCGCGTCATCGACAGAGTGCGGCCGAATTCAAAATGCCCGACCCGGTAGTCGCCGGACCCCAGCGGCGGGTCGGTCAGCGGCTTCTCGAAGTCGCGGCCGACCCACCAATGCTCCGGCAGCACCGGCATCTGCCCCAGGATCATCGGCAGTTCCCGGTTGGTGCTGGTCTTGAAGCGGAAGACCACCCGGCGTGGTCCCTCGACCATGACTGAGGCGACGTCGGCGTAGTATTGCCGATAGAATGGACGGCCATGCTCGCGCAGCGTCTTGAAGGTCCAGGCGACATCCTCGGCGGTGACCGGGGTGCCGTCGTTGAACTTCGCCTCCGGCCGCAATTCGAAGGTAACGCCCATGCGGTCGGCCGGCAGTTCGATCACCTGCGCGAGCTGGCCGTATTCGGTCTCGGCCTCGTTGATGTCGGGCTTCATCAGCGTGTCCCAGACCCGCAGCACGTCGGCGGCGGGGGTGCCGCGAACGATGAACGGATTGAAGCTGTCGAAGGTGCCGACGGCGCTGAGGACGACCGTGCCGCCCTTCGGCGCGTTCGGGTTGACATAGGGGAAGAACTTGAAGTCCGGCGGCAGCGATGGCGCGCCCATCAGCGAGATACCGTAGGTGCGCAACGCGGCTGCGGCGGGTGCTGGTGCGGCCGGTGCCGATGCGGCTGGTGCCGGCGCGGCGGGTGCGGCTGGCGCTGATGCGGCTGGTGCCGGCGCGGCCGGTGCCGGTGCGGCGGGCACCTGGGCGGGGGCCGCGGCGAGGAAGCAACCCACCATCCCGATCAGCAAACTGAAGCGCATCCATCGACCCCCCGCGGTTGCCGCCATGCTAGTGGCGACCGCCCAGGTTCGTCAGCACCGGGCGGAACAAAGTTGACAGCCGTGGCGATGCAAATGCCGCGCCGGAGCACGCCGCAACGCCTGCGGTCGCAGCCCGCACCCGGCGCGCTCGATGCCGCTTCACCACGCACCGCGACCGGCCGGGCTGTGGGCTTCTGGCTTCTGGCTTCTGGCCGCTTGTTAGAAGTCAGCTACCCTGGCGGCGGGTCATCCGCTAGACAATCACCTGTGACAGGGGAGGCAAGCCGCATGGCGCCGTGGCGGCGATAGAGCGCTAAAAGCAACAACATCATCACCGGCTTGCCGATCGCCGCGGCAGCACCCGCCCAGGGCAGCGACGTCAACGCCCGCGGTCAGGCCGCTCCGCGGGCGTTGGCCGCGCGGGTTGATGACCGTTGGCGGAAGCCGGCGGACATTGGCGGATGCTTTTTAGCTCATGGTTTTTGCGCCGGCAGAAGTCCGAGCGCCCGCACCGCCTCCGCCAGCTTTTCGGTCCCCAGCCTGGCCTGCGCCGCTGCTCGGCCGCGGGCGCCCAGGGCCACTCGTCCGGGCAGGTCGTCCGCGAGCTGCACCAGCCTTGCCGCGGCATCCGCTACATCGGGTTCGGCCCACCGCGCGCCCGGTTCGTCATAAACCCCCCGCGGGTCGATCGCCGGGACCAGACGATAGTTTACCAGGGCGGCGCTGGCCGCGTCCATGAACGCGAGATTTCCCGACCAACCTGTCGCCACTACCGGCTTGCCCAGCAGCATCGCCTCGGCCGGAACCAGACCGAAGCCCTCGCTGCGATGCAGGGACAGAACGATGTCGGCGCAGGCGGTCAGCGCGTGGCGTTCGGCGGACGCAAGGGTGCGCGTGTCGATGCGGATGTTGGCGATACCGCCGGTGGCCGCGCGGATCGCGGCAAGGTCGTCGGCGTAGTGTTCGGTCTTGCCGATCTTGAGCAGCAGCAGGCGGTCGGACCGGTCGCCGAAGGCGGCGCGAAACGCGGCGATGGCGGCGAGCGGGTTCTTGCGCACGAAGCTGGAAGCCAGGTTCAGCGAGGCAAGAACGATCACCGCGTCGGCGGGAAGGCCAAACGCCTGACGGCCGATCGCCGCCGGCCGGGGCGGAGCCACAGCGAGCGGATAGGGCACGGTGCGAAGCGTCGGCGCGTTGGCGCTGGGCAGCATGGCGGCGACCGCAGCGGCGGTGAACGCCGAAGGCACCCAGATCTCGTGCACGAAATCGGTGGCAGCGCGCCACGAGGCCGGCAGCACCGGCAGTTCCCAGTTCCAGAAGCCGATGATCAGCCGGTCGCGCAACCCGGTGCGGGGCAACCGCAACAGGGCAGCGGGCAACTGAGGCGCGTTGACGCACAGGATCAGTGGCGCCGCGCGCGGCAAATCCGACAGTGCATGGGGCGGCGGCGCTTCGTCCGGCCGATCCCCCGGCACCGCGATGCCGGCGTCGATCAGCCATGACGGCACGTCCAATGTCCCGAGTGCAGCATGCAGTATGCGGGCTGCCTCGCCCAAGCCGGACGCTCTGGTCACCTCGCCGCCGATCACCAGGCCACCCGCCGGCGCGGCTGGCCGAGGGCCGGGCCGGGGTGCCAGGCGAGCGGCGCCATACGTCAGCAACGCGCGCCGTCGCCGCGCCGGCAACAGTCGCCACAGGCGGTGCAGTGGACTGAGCCCGGCTGCCAGGATCATCGCCGTGGCGGCATTTGGCTCGGCGCGGGCGCGCCTGTTCTGCCCCGATCACGCATGGCCGCGCGGCCAATGCAACGGCGCCGCGGCGGCTCGGCGGAGACCGATTAGACCTCCGAGCAGCGGTCGAGCGGGGTGTTGTGGCATGTTGTTGGCGACCAAAACGACTTTGCCATAGTTGGTTGTGCCGACGATACAAGTTCGCGCCTCGATCGAGCAAGGTTCAGCTTGCAAGACCGTGGCGGGTGCCGCATCCAAAGCCGTCGCTGAAAGTTGCCGCGCCGCTGCATGCCATGCAATGACGGCACGCTGCCGGATCGATATGCCAGGTGCCGAGACAAGGTTGTTAGGGTAGGACGAGACGGGTGGACGCGCGGCGAAAGCATCGCGGCGCTTCAGCCACGAATATTTTATCAGGTGGCACGATATTTTGCCGCATGGCACGAATATTTTATCAGGCGGCGGCGACACTTCGTGCCTCGTTCGACTTGCCGCCGGCTCTTGTCAATTCCTGGTCTGCGTCCCATGGTCGGTCACCATGTGGTTCGCACCGCCAAGGGAAATTCCTGCCCGGTTCCTGACCCGTCTGCCCGACCGATTCCGGCGACAGGAGAGGACAGAATGGGCTGATGCCAATCGTGCCGGGGATCCGGTTGACTGCTTTCTGGAAGGCCCCTGCTACGACGCGAACAACCGGCTGCTCGTGGTTGACATCCCGTTCGGCCGCATCTTCCGAATCGAAGACGACGCCTGGACCCTGCTCGCGGAGTATCCCGGCTGGCCGAACGGCCTGAAGGTCCAGCCTGACGGTGTGCTGCTCGCCGCCGACTACCGCCATGGACTGGTGCGCATTCAACCCGATAGCGGTGCCACCTCGGCCGTTCTGCAGACGGTCATGAGCGAGAGCTTCAAGGGGCTGAACGACCTGACGCTGCACGCCGACGAGTCGATCCTGTTCACCGATCAGGGGCAGACCGGCTTGCAAGACCCCACAGGTCGGGTCTGGCGGCTGCACAAGGACGGTCGCCTGGACAAGCTGATCAGCACCGGACCCAGCCCGAACGGGCTGGTGTTGAACAATGCGCAAACGCACCTGTATGTCGCCATGACGCGCTCCTGCGAGGTCTGGCGGTTTCCGTTGCGCAGCGATGCGGTGGTCGCCAAGGCGCAGTGCTTCGCGCGGGTCCCGGCCGGTCTGGTCGGGCCGGACGGGCTGGCGATGGACGCCTTCGATCGGCTGTATATCGCCAATCCCGGTCATGGCTGCGTGTGGGTCATCGACCCGTCGGGCGTGCCGCTTTACCGGGTTCAATCAAGCACCGGCCGGATGACCACCAACTGCGCGCTGACCCCGGATGGACGCAGCCTGGTGATCACCGAATCGGCAACCGGCAGCATCCTAATCGCGGAGATCCCCCCACCATGACGCCTTCCGGAACCCCTTCTCCCACCACGTCCAGGACCAGCGGCACATTCGTTTCCATCTGTGAGGTGGGTCCGCGCGACGGCCTACAAATCGCCAAGACCCGGATGAGCACCGATGACAAGGTGGCCTGGATCGTCTCGCTCGCCGCGGCCGGCGTAAAGGAGATCGAGGTCGGCAGCTTCGTGCCGCCGCGCGTTATCCCGCAGCTTGCCGACACGCCCGAGGTCGTGGCGAAGGTCCTGGCCGCGCTGCCGAACCTGACGGTGCAGGCGCTGGCGCCAAATCTGCGCGGGGTGCAGAACGCCTACCACGCCGGGGTGCACAAGATCTCGATTCCGGTGTCGGTCAGCGATGGCCACAGCCAGGCCAACCTCAACCGCACGCCGGCGCAGTCGATCGAGATGATGCGGGAAATCATCGACTGGCTGAAGGCCCAGCCGCGCCGCGTGCCGGTGGTCGCGGGTGCCTCGACCGCTTTCGGCTGCTCGATCGATGGGGTGGTGCCGACCGCGAAGACGGTGGCGCTTTGCCAGGGTCTGGCCGATGCGGGGGTCGACGAGATCATGCTGGCCGACACGGTTGGCTACGCCCATCCGGCACAGGTCAAGGAGGTGGTGAAGGCGACGCGGGAGGCGATCGGTCCGGTGCTGTACGGCCTGCATCTGCATGACACCTGCGGCCTGGGCATCGCCAACGCGGTGGCGGGGCTGGAAGTCGGCGTTCGCGCCTTCGATTCCTGTCTGGCGGGCCTGGGGGGCTGCCCGTATGCGCCGGGCGCGTCCGGCAACGTGGTGACCGAGGACCTTGTCTTCATGCTGGAAAGCATGGGGTTCGCCACCGGGATCGACATCCCGGCGCTGATGGTATCGCGGAAAGTGCTGCATGCGGGCCTGCCGGCGGAGGCGCTGCACGGCCAGGTGCCGAAAGCCGGGCTGCCGCCGACCTTCCGGCAAGCGGCCTGAACACAAACCTGACGATCCTGCCATGACGCCGTCGAGGCTGTCGATCCGGTTCCGCCGTACGAATAATGTTATTTGAAACAAAACATGCCGTAAAGTCATCGGCCTGCGTATATAAGGCTGAAGCAATGTCAGAATTGAAACATCCCGTCAGAAGCCTGAACGACGCTGACACGGACGGGGCATGGCCGCTCGGTCTCGCGCCCTTGATTGCCACGGGTCTCGACGCCGGCGCCGCGCCCCCCAGATACTGCCGGTGAGCGCGGTAGTGCCAGCGGTGCCCTCAAGCCTCAGCGAGCCCCAGCTCGACGGCTACACCTACAACGGTTCGGCGCCGGTTTACGGCAGCAACATCGCTTCTGCCTGGAAATACAGTTCGGGCGCCGGGGTGGCGGTCGGCCTGGTTGACGACGGCTTCGATCCGGCCACGACCGCGACATACGGCAATTTCTCCACCACGCTTTCGCGCGCCTTCGATGGTTCGGCCAGCGTCGCCGAACCGGCGGGCGGTTTCCACGGCACCACCACCTCCGGCCTGATCGGCGCCACCGGTGCGGCGGGCACGCCGGAGGGACTCGCCCCGAACGCCACCATCATCGGTGCGAAGCTAGCATTCGGCACATTGACGATCGCGATCATGGCGCAGGCCGAGCAGTATGCCGCTTCGGTATCCTCGGTGGTCAACAATTCCTGGGCATACACCGGTTATGGCGTCGGCGAACCCAACATCCCGGCGTTCGGGGTGTGGTACGCGGCGATCGAGTCAGCGGTGTCCGCCGACCGCCTGGGCCGGGGTGATGTCATCACCTTCGCCGCCGGCAACGACGCGCAGAACGCTAACGATCTTGCCGTTCAGCCGGTCACCTCGGACTACCGGGTCATCGCCGTCGGGGCCACGGATGCCAACGGTTCGGCGGCGTACTATTCGACGCCAGGGGCCGGATTGCTGGTGTCGGCGATTGGCGACGCGGTGGCGGTGGCCATTCCCGGTGGGGCGGGCAACGCGGTCGCGAGCGGGACGTCCTATTCGGCGCCCACGGTGGCCGCGATCGCGACGATGATGCTGGGCGTCAATCCCAACCTGGGCTGGCGGGATGTGCAGGAAATCCTGGCGGATACGTCGTACAGGCCGCCGCCAAGCGCGGGCAGCTTCACCGACAACGGCGCGACGGGCTGGAACGGCGGAGGCATGCATTTCTCCAACAGTCTGGGCTACGGCGTGGTGGATGCGAATGTCGCGGTGAACCTCGCCCGCGCCTGGACCGAGCAGTCGACGAGCGCCAACCTGGCCGCGGCATCGGTGGCGCAGACCACGCCGTTCACGGTTGCCGCCAACGCCACCGGCCGCAGCGCCGTCGCCGACACCGCCGCCGTCCGTATCCAACACGTCCAGGTATCGATCAACGACACCTACCTACCGGCGGCGTTGTCAAAGATCGTGCTGGTGTCGCCGGATGGCACGCAGTCGGTTCTGGTCAACCAGACCGGGCTGGTGGCTGGCCAGGATCATACCGGTGGTCTGGACCTGTCGAGCTCGATCATCACCAGCAACGCGTTCTGGGGCGAACAGGCGGCCGGCACCTGGACGCTGGAGGCCCAGGACATCGGCGGCGCCAGGGTCGGCACGATCAACAGCTGGGGCCTGACGTTCATCGGCGACGCGACCGCCACGGCGCAGGCGCCGCTGGTTTATACGCCGGAGTTCGCCTCGATCGCGAATGCGGCCCGGACGGTGGTCACGCCCGGAACCGCGACGACGATTGATCTGGCCGGATTGCCGGGGACGACCAGCATCAACCTGAATGGCGGCGCCGGGGTGATCGACGGCGTCAACGTCACGGTCGGCGCGGGCTTGCAGAAAGCCAACGCCGACGGGTCGACCGGGTCGGTGACGCTGATCGGGCAGGCCAGCGGCGGCAGCGAACTGACCGGCGGCGACGGCGTGTCAACGCTGTTCGGCTATGGCGGCGACACGATTAACGCCAGTCTTGGCAGCACCGGCATTCAGACCGGCGCGGGCGGCAGCGTGGTCACCTTATCCGGCGTCGCGGGATCGACGGTCAATGTGGCTTCAGGCGGGGGGGACACCATCTACGCCGGCCTGGCAAGCGCTGCAATCACCGCCGCGGGCAGCCGCGGCGACAACATTTACGCCGAAGGCGCCAACCTGAATTTCATCAATGGTGCCGGCGCCAGTCTGGTGAATGAAGGCACCGGCAGCGTGATGGTGCAAGCGGGCGTGGGCGGCGGCACCTATTACGCGGGCCTGGCGGGCGGCAGTCACCTGAACGCCGGATCGGGGCTGGTGGCGTTCCATGGCGAAGTGTCGGGTGACGTTCTGACGGCGGCAGGCACGGCGTCCGACCGGCTGATCGCGGGGGCCGGCACCGAGACCTTGTCAGGCGGCGCCTCGACCGGGTCGATCACCCTGCAGGCTGGTTCCGGCTCCGATACCCTGATCGCCGGTCAGGGCAGCACGACGTTCGACGTCGGCGCCGGCAACAGCAGCATCGGGATCGGCGGCACGCGCGATCTGATCCAGATCCAGTCCGGCATGGCGGGCGGGCTGGACGTCGTCTCAGGTTTCCGGCTTGGCATCGCCGACCTGCATCTGGTGAACTTCGCGGCACCCGAGGCGACCAATGCGGTCAACACGCAGACCGTGGATGGGCGTGGCGGCACGATGCTGACGTTCTCCGACAATACCCACATTGATCTGCTTGGGGTCGGCCACGTCACGTCGAGCTACTTCGTGTAGTTCGCAGCGGCCTGCCGGCCAGGCGTGGCGCGGACCGAACCCGCGGCCGCATGCCTCGTTCGAAGCTAATTGAGAAAAATCTTGCCCGGGTTCATCACGCCGCGCGGGTCCAGCGCCTGTTTGACCGCGCGCATGACGGTCAGGGCCTCGGCGCCATGCTCGTGCTCCAGGAATTCGCGCTTGCCGATCCCCACGCCGTGCTCGCCGCTGCATGACCCGCCCAGGGACAGCGCTCGGGCGACGATCTTCCTGTCCAGTTCCCATGCCCGCGCCAGACCGTCCGGTTCCCGCGGCACCATGATCACGGTGTGGAAATTGCCGTCGCCGACATGGCCGACGATCGGCGCGGTCAGGCCGGAGGCAGCGATATCCTGCTTGGCCCCCAGGATGGCCTCGTTCAGTCGCGAGATCGGCACGATCGCATCCGTCGCGATCCCCTGGTGCCCCGGCTTGGACGCCAACGCCGCCCAATAGGCGTCGTGCCGGGCCTGCCACAGCTTGGCCCGAGCGGCGGGTTCGGTGGCCCAGGCGAAACCGAGGCCGTCGAAGCCGACCGCGATCTCCTCCGCCTGGCTGGCCTGTTCGGCGACGCCAGCCGGGGTGCCGTGGAACTCGAAGAACAGCGTCGGCAGCTCCGCCAGTCCGCCCAGTTTGGAGTAGGCGATGCAGGCGGCCATCTGCACCTCGTCCAGCAGTTCCATGCGGGCGACCGGGATCCCCAGCTGCAGGATGGCGATCACCGTTTCCACGGCATCGCGCAATGTCTTGAACTGGCAGGTGGCGGACGAAACCGCTTCAGGGATGCCATGCAGCCGAAGCTGGATTTCTGTGATCAGGCCCAGTGTGCCCTCGGATCCGACGAACAGCCGGGTCAGGTCATAGCCGGAAGCGGATTTGCGGACGCGTCCGCCGGTGCGGATCAGCCGCCCGTCCGCCATCACGACGGTCAGGCCCATGACGTTGTCCCGCATGGTGCCATAGCGCACCGCATTGGTGCCGGAGGCACGGGTGGCCGACATGCCGCCGATCGTGCAGACCGATGTGCCCGGATCGACCGGGAAGAACAGGCCGAGGTCGCGCAGGTGAGTGTTCAACTGCTCCTGCGTCACCCCGGCCTCGACACGGCAGTCCATATCCGGCTGGCTGACGTCGAGCACCCGGTTCATACGTGACAGGTCCAGCGTCACCCCGCCGCGCACCGGCGTCACATGACCCTCCAGCGATGTGCCGGCGCCCCACGGCACCACCGGTACATGTTCGGCATGACACAGCGCCATCAGACGGCGGGCTTCGTCCGTGCTCTCGATGAACGCCACGGCATCGGGCAGCACCGGCGGCTGGGTGTCCTCGCCGTGCGAGTGGTGCTGGCGCAGCGCCACGCTGGTGGTGATGCGGTCACCGAGGAAGTCGCGGGCGGCGGCGACAAGGGCTTCGACAGGCATGAATGATTCCGGGCTGAGGGTTTGCTAGTGTCCTGGATCAGAAGTTCGCTAGAGCGCGCGAACCTCTGATCCAGGACACGCACTCTTGGTTTTCAGTGGCCTGCTTATCCCCTGCGTCCGTCGCACGATGCGACGAACTTCGAGGGCAGGACACTGAGCATTTGGACCGCCGTCGGTTGGCTGGCAAGCGGTGTTTGCCGGGACCGCCAGGAAGCGCGGCCAATGGCCTCGGTTCAACGGCCGCGCAGCGCGGCCAATGGCCCCGGTTCAGCGGCTGACGAAGGTAGGGCAGCCGGCGCTACAGCATCGCCCAGCCACCATCGACCGGCAGATCGACGCCGGTGATCTGGCGCGACACCGGCGAGGCGAGGAACAGGCAGGCGTTGGCGACATCCTGGTCCGTGGTGATCCGGCGCAGGGCATACTCCGCGGCATGGTGATCCACCGCCTGCTGTTCCGAGATGCCGTTTTGCCCGGCCAGGGTCGGCACGATCTGGGAGCGGAACCGCTCGCCGTCGACCATGCCGGGCGCCACCAGGTTGACGTTGATGCCGAACGGCCCGGCCTCCAGGGCGAGCGACTTGGTCATGCCGCGCAGGCCCCATTTCGATGCCGAATAGGCCATGCGCCCGGCTCGGCCGCGCATGCCGAAGGTGCCGCCGACGTTGACAATGCGACCCTCGCGGCGGCCGATCATGTGCGGCAGGACGGCGCGCATGGTGTTGAAGCAGCCGGCCATGTTCAGCGTCACGATCTCGTCGAACTCGGCGCGGCTGGTGTCCCAGCCGGTCTTGCCCATCGGACCCGAGCCACCGGCGATGTTGATGAGGATGTCGATGCGACCGAACGCGGTGATCGCCTGGTCAACCACCGTCTGGCAGCGGACGGTGTCGGTCAGGTCGCACGGCATGACGATGACGCGCCGATGCAGGGCGCGACACGCCCGCGCGACCGGTTCGATGGCAATGACATCGCGGCCCACCAGCGCCAGATCACAGCCCTCGGTGGCGAAGCCGCGGGTGATCGCGGCACCCATACCCTTCGCCGGTCCGGTGACCAGGGCCACCTTGCCCATCAACTGGAGGTCCATCTCAGTATGGCCGTGTGGTCATCGGGGCTCCTGGAAGCGGGGCGGCGAGGCTGGACCGGTCGGAAGATCGCGGGCCGAGCGGTCGGTGGGGCTGAGGATCGACGGTTCGGAAGGGGAGACCGGCGTCGTCCTCCAGTTTAGTAAGCGTCCGGATGGTTTGCGAAGCCACCCTTGGGATGGGCTGAGCGCGTTGACGCTCCGCCCCGCCGGGCCTAGCCTGTCATTCTCATAAGTTATCGGAGAACCGCCGCAATGGCCACGAAACTCAAAGCGCGCATCGCCGCCGGCAAGGCGAACGTCAACGGCTGGCTGGCCATCCCGTCCGGCTTTTCCGCTGAGGTGATGGCGCAGTGCGGGTGGGACAGCGTCACCGTCGATATGCAGCACGGCGTGCAGGACTATCAGTCCATGGTGCAGTGCTTTCAGTCGATGCAGGCGCACCCGGTCACCCCGCTGGTGCGGGTGCCGTGGAACGAGCCGGGCATTATCGGCAAGTGCCTCGACGGGGGTGCCATGGGCATCATATGCCCGATGGTGAACACCGCGGCCGAAGCCAAGGCGCTGGCCGATGCCTGTCTGTATCCGCCGATGGGAAAGCGCAGCAACGGCCCGATCCGCGCGGCGATGTATGGCGAGGCCAGCAGCTATCAGGCGACCGCGAACAACGAAATCCTGGTCATCCCGATGATCGAGACGCAGCAGGGCATCGACAACATTGATGAAATTCTCAGCGTTCCCGGCATCCACGGCATCTATATCGGGCCCTCCGATATGGGCCTGTCACTGGGGATGATCCCGATCCTGGACCGCGAGGAGCCGATCATCCTGGAGATCTACGGCCGGCTTCTGGCGTCCTGCAAAAAGCACGGCAAGTTCGCCGGGATCCACAACGGCACGGCGGCCTATGCCGCGCGGATGATGCAGATGGGCTTCCAATTCTGCACCATCGCGAACGACAGCGGCCTGATGGCCCGCGCGGCTCGCGAAGCGGTCGCGGCGACGCGGAAGGCGGCTGGCGACATCGCGGTCTGAGCGTCATCGGGGTCGAGGTTCCGGGCCGAGATCGAGGTTCTGGACCGGTATCGGGTTGCGTTGCCGGCTCTGGCCATCGGGGGCCGGTTCCGCGCGGTGCTACCCGCGGTAGGCACGCAGGAACACCTCGGTGCCGCGTAGCGCTCGCCGCCGGATCTCGGCTTGCGTGCTAAGCTCCGCCAGCCCGAATGCGATCTTCGCCGGCATGCTGCCTTCCCACAGGCTGACCAGGTCGTCGGCGGCGTACTCCGGATCGTCCACGGTCAGTTCGCCCCGCTGGGCGGCGGCGGCGATGATCGCGGCCAGCGCCGATCTGACCCGCCCGGGGCCGGCTGCGTAGAAACGGTCCGCCAACGCCCGGTTGGCGCGGAGCGCGCCCGGCAGGGTGTGCGACATCTTGCAGATATCGGACCCCAGGATTACGTCCAGGAAGCCAACACCCACCGCCAGCAGCCGCTCGCGCAGGCCGCCGCCAGGTTCGGACGCGGACAGCGCGCCGATCATCTGTTCGGAGGTCGCCGCGACAATGGTCTCGAACAGCGTTTCCTTGTCATAGAAGTGGCTGTAGACCGTCATCTTCGACACGCTTGCGTGCGCCGCCACCGCCTCCATCGTCACCAGATCGAACGGCTGGCTGGCGAACAGCGCTCTCGCAGCCGTGATGATAGCCTCGCGCTTGGCGGTATCCTTGGGCCGACCTGAGCGGTGGGCGGCCGACTGACGTTCCACGAACGGTTCCTCTCGATCTCGATACTGGACTGCTGGGTCCAGCATAGGACATACTGGACGCATCGGTATAGGAATATGGTTCGCGCATGCTGCTGGTCGCAATCCCCTGGAAGGCCATTGCGTGCGTCCTGCTGGTCATGATCCTTGCCGGTTGCGCCGTGGGCCCTGATTTCCATGCGCCGGGGGCGCCCGCGAGCGAACGCTTCACCGAACACGCGTTGGTCCGGCGGACCGTCTCGGCTGCCACGCCAGGCGGTTCGCCACAGCAGTTGACCGTAGCTCGCGACATTCCTGGCGAATGGTGGACCTTGTTTCACTCCCCGCGGATCACCGCGCTGGTGATCCAGGCGCTGACGGCCAACCCGGACGTGGCCGCGGCGCAGGCGACGTTGCTTGAGGCGCGGGAAAACACCCGAGCCGAACAGGGCGCGCTGGTGCCGCAGGCGTCGGCCAGCGTTCAGGCGCAGCGGCAGCGTCAGTCGCTGGCGGCGTTCGGCTTCGGCAATGCATCGTCGACCTATACGGTGGAGACCGGCGCGCTGAACGTGTCCTATACGCTGGATGCGTTCGGCGGCATCCGGCGCCAGATCGAGCAGTTGCGGGCGCAGGCCGAGTACCAGCGCTTTCAGCTGGAGGCGACCGATCTGACGCTGACCGCCAACGTCATCAACGCCGCGATCACCGAGGCATCGCTGCAGGCGCAGATCGACACCACGCGTAACATTATCCGCGCCGACACCGATGCGCTGAACCTAACCCGGCAGCGCTTCCAGCTTGGTGGCGTCAGCCAGGTCGACGTCCTGCAGCAGCAATCGTTGCTCGATACCCAGGTCGCGACCGTGCCCGGGCTGCGCAAGCAGTTGCAGCAGACGCGGAACCAGCTCGCGGTCTATCTGGGCGGTCGGCCGGACCACTACGCGATGCCGACGCTGGATCTGAGCAGCCTGAGACTGCCGGCGGATCTGCCGGTTTCGTTGCCGTCCAGGCTGGTCGAGCAGCGGCCTGATATCCGGGCGTATGGGTCATTGCTGCATGCCGCCACGGCGGCGGTGGGGGTGGCGACGGCGAATATGCTGCCGCAGATCTCGCTGTCCGGCAGCTATGGGCGCAGTGGCACCGACCTGGCCAATCTGTTCACGCCGGCCGGCATCGTGTGGACCATCGCCAGCAGCATCACCCAGCCGATCTTCGAGGGCGGCACGCTGACGGCACGCAGACGGGCGGCGCAGGCGGCGTTGGACGTCGCGGCGGCACAGTACAGCAGCACGGTGAACACAGCGTTCCAGAACGTCGCTAACGCGCTGGTGGCGATCGAGCGTGATGCCGAAACGTTGCAGGCGACGTTGGCGGCGCAGAAGACGGCGGCCTTCAGCCTGGCGGTGGCGCGGTCGCAATATGCCGCCGGAGCCGGTACATACCTGAATGTCCTGACGGCTGAACAGACCGACTTCTCGACCCGGCTGAACCTGATCACCGCGCGGGCCGCTCGGTTCACCGACACCGTCGCGCTGTTTCAGGCGCTGGGCGGCGGCTGGTGGCACCGGGCGGATGTGGATCCCAAAGTCGCGCATTGCTGTGGAGTCTTGCCATGAACGACACCACCACCCTGCCACGCACCACGGAGCGGCGGCCAAGGACCTGGCTGCGGATGTCGCTGATGCTGTTGGCGGTGGCGCTGGTCGCTGCCGGTCTGATCGCCTTCCAGCAGTTCAAGGCCGGGATCCTGAAGCAGGTCGTGACGACGATTCGCTCACAGGTGCCGACAGTGGCGACAGCCCATGCCTCGATGCAGATGTGGCAACCCCGGCAGACCGCGACCGGGACGGCTCGGGCATTCAAGGGTGCGGATCTGGCGGCCGAACTCGGCGGGGTGGTGGATCAGATCGACTTCCAATCCGGCCAGACCGTCGCCGCCGGCACGGTGCTGCTGCGACTGCGGCCGAACGACGACGCGGCCAGGCTGGCGCAATTGCAGGCGAGTGCGGAACTCGCGGGCGTCACGCTGCGGCGCGATCAGAGGCAGCTGGCGGCGCATGGCGTGGCGCAGGCGACGGTGGACAGCGACGCGGCCAACCTCAAGGTTGCTCAGGCGCAGGTCGCGGCCCAGCAGGCGGTGATGGCCGAGAAGGTCATCCGAGCGCCGTTCGCCGGACGGCTGGGGGTGCGGCAGGTGGATCTGGGGCAATATATCGCGGCCGGAACGGCAATCGTGACGCTTCAGGCGCTCGATCCGATGTTCGTCGACTTTTATCTGCCGCAGCAGGCGCTGGGGGAAATCGCGGTCGGCCAAGCGGTGGAGGTGACCGCCGATGCCTTTCCGGGCCGGATCTTTCGCGGGCAGGTTTCCTCGTTGAACGCCAAGATCGATCCCAGCAGCCGGATGCTGCAGGTACGGGCGACCGTTCCGAATGCCGACGACACGCTGCTACCGGGCATGTTTTTGAGCGTCTCGGTGGCGGCGGGGCCGCCACGGTCGCTGGTCACCATTCCGCTCGCGGCGGTCGCGTTCAACCCTTACGGATCGCTGGTCTACGTGCTGCACGACCAGAACGGCCAGCAGGTTGTGCGGCAGCAGTTCGTGACGACCGGCGCCGCCCGCGGCGATCAGGTGAGCATCCTGAAGGGGATCGCGGCGAGCGACGTGATCGTCACCGCCGGGCAGCTGAAGCTGCACAATGGGTCGGTGGTGAAGATCAACAACGCGGTCCAGCCGACCGACAACCCGGCGCCGGTGCCGCAGGACCGTTGAGGCCATGAAGTTCACCGACATTTTCATTCGCCGGCCGGTGCTGGCGTGCGTGGTCAGCCTGATGTTGCTGGTGGTCGGGCTGAAGGCGTTCTACGCCCTGCCCATCCTGGAGTATCCAAAGACCGAGAACGCGGTCGTCACGATCACCACGGTCTATTACGGTGCCGATCCGGCAACGGTGGCCGGCTTTGTCACCACGCCGCTGGAAAACGCCATCGCGCAGGCCAATGGCATCGACTACCTGTCGTCCAACAGCCGATCCGGTACCAGCACGATCACCGCCAATCTGGTGCTGAACTTCGACCCCGACAAAGCGATCACCGAGATTACCGCCAAGATCAACTCGGTGCTGAACCAGTTGCCGGCCGGGGTGCAGCAGCCCACACTGACGGTGGCGATCGGCCAGTCGCTCGACGCGCTGATCATCGGCTTCGCCAGCAATGAGTTGTCGCCCAATCAGATCACCGACTACCTGGTGCGCAATGTCCAGCCGCGGCTTCAGGCGGTTCCCGGGGTGCAGACGGCGGAGCTGCTGGGCGGCCAGAACTTTGCCCTGCGTGCCTGGCTCGATCCCGCCAAACTGGCCGCCTATGGATTGACCGCGACCGACGTGACGAACGCGCTGGCTGCCAACAACGTCATCGCCGGCATCGGCACCACCAAGGGCCAGATGGTGCAGCTCAACCTGACCGCCTCCACCAACCTGCATTCGGTGGCGCAATTCCGCGATCTGGTGGTCCGGCAGGTGAACGGCGGGATCATCCGCCTGCGTGACATCGCCAACGTGACGCTGGGGTCGGACGACTACGAATCCAGTGTCGAATACAACGGCCGAAAGGGTGTCTATGTCGGCATCCAGACGGTGCCTTCGGCCAGCCTGCTGGCGGTCATCAACGGTGTGAAAGCGGTGTTGCCGTCGATCAAGCAGCAGCTTCCCGCCGGCCTGTCGGGCGACGTCATCTACGATTCGACGGTCTTCGTGAACAGCTCGATCAACGAGGTGGAGCGGTCACTGGCCGAGACGGTGCTGATCGTGACGCTGGTGGTGTTTGCCTTCCTGGGCTCCCCGCGGTCCGTCGTCATCCCTATCGTTACTATACCGTTATCTTTGATCGGCACGTTCGCGGTGATGCTGGTTTTCGGTTTCTCGATCAACCTGCTGAGCCTGCTGGCGCTGGTGCTGGCGATCGGTCTGGTGGTGGACGACGCCATCATCGTGGTGGAAAGCGTCAACCGTCACCTGGAGGAGGGGATGCGGCCCCGTGATGCGGCGATGCGGGCTGCGCGCGACCTGGCCAATCCGATCATCGCCATGACCGTGGTGCTGATCGCGGTGTATGTGCCGATCGGCTTCCAGGGCGGCTTGACCGGCGCCCTGTTCACCGAATTCGCCTTCACCGTCGTCGGCGCGGTGACGATGTCGGCGATCGTCGCCCTGACCCTGTCGCCGATGATGTGCGGCTACCTGCTGAAGCCCCATACCAAACAGGCGCAGGGCTGGTCCGACCGCCTCACCAGCCTGATCGATCGAACCTTCAGCCGCTTGCAACGGGGCTATGAACGCCGGCTGCGCGGCAGCCTGCGCACCATCCCGGTCACCCTGCTGTTCGCCGTGCTGGTGATCGGCAGCATCTATTTCCTGTATGGCAGCGCCAGCAGCGAGCTGGCACCGCAAGAGGACCAGGGCGTCGTGATCCTGCTGCCTACCTCGGCGCCTGATGCAACCTTGCAACAAAAGGAATTGTTTGGCGATCAGGTCCAAAGCATCATGGCTAAAGTGCTGGAGGCGGATCAAACCTTTCAGGTCCAGAGCCCGATCCTATCGATTGCCGGTGTCACCCTGAAGCCATGGGACCTGCGACATCGCAGCGCCACGACCATCCAACGTCAACTGCAGGGTCAGCTCAACAACGTCACCGGTCAGCGCGTCGCGGCGTTCCTGCCGCCGGCCCTGCCCGGTGCCCAGGGGCTGCCCATCCAGTTCGTGCTGAAATCGACCCAGCCGATCGCCGCGCTTTACCCCGAGGCGCGTCAATTTCTGGCCGATGCCGCGGCCAGCGGCCTGTTCCTGTTCATCGACAGCGACCTGAAGGTCGACGCGCCGCAGCTGGTCATCGAGATAGACCGCGGCAAGGCGGCACAGCTAGGTCTGTCAATGACCCAGATCGGCAGCGCGCTTGGCGGTTTGCTGGGCGGTGCCTATACCAATTACTTCAGCCTGGGCGCCCGATCCTACAAGGTAATTTCCCAGGTGCAGCAACGGTCGCGGCTAACCACCGACCAGGTGATGCGCTATCCGATCGCTACCATCAACGGCGCCCCGATCCCGATATCCGCGGTGGCGAATGTCCGCCAGGAGACCGTGCCGCAGACCGTCACGCATTTTCAGCAACAGAATTCGGCCACCATCTCGGGCGTGCCGGCATTTGGCGTATCGCAGGCCCAGGCGCTGCAGATGTTGCAGGATCTGGCGGCGCGAACGCTGCCCGGCGACGTGGTGGTCGACTACGCCGGGCCGTCGCGTCAGTTCATCCAGGAATCCAGCGGCTTCATCGGCACGTTCGCACTGGCGCTGATTATCATCTTCCTGGCGCTGGCTGCGCTGTTCGAAAGCTTTCGCGATCCGCTGGTCATTCTTGTTTCGATACCGATGTCGGTTGCCGGGGCGCTTATCTTCATCAGCCTGGGCCTGGGAGGCGCTTCGCTGAACATCTACACCGAGGTCGGGCTGGTGACCCTGATGGGTCTGATCAGCAAGCATGGCATTCTGATCGTCGAGGTCGCCAACGAAGCCCAGCGTGCGGGACGCTCGAAGCTGGACGCCATCATCTACGCCGCCAGCGTACGGCTGCGTCCGATCCTGATGACCACGGCCGCGATGGTGCTGGGCGTGGTGCCGCTGTTGACCGCTTCGGGCGCGGGGGCGGCTTCGCGGTTCAATATGGGCCTGGTCATCGCCAGCGGCCTGTCGATCGGCACGCTGTTCACCTTGTTCGTGCTGCCGGCGGTCTACCTGGTGATCGCGGCGCGGCACACCACGGAAGAGGTGCCGGCATTGAGCCCAGCCTAGAGCATCATCACGCTGAGCGGAACGTTCAAAGCGTGTGAATCATCCGATCAAACAAAGGGATAGAGCATTTTCGGTCTGCACAGGCAGGCTGAAAATGCTCTAGCGTTCACTCGGGCTCACGGCCAACCTTGTTTCAGCGGGGGATCGCGACAACCGATCTGAACCGGATCTGCTGTAGGCGAGGGGCGGGTGACTGGCTGCGCCCGCCCTCACACCCTCAAGGCTCGTTGTTGGCGGCGTTCAACAGCCGCTGCTTGACGTCCGGGTTGGTCTGGGCGGTGCGGACGACATTGGAATATTCCGGCAATGAAAGACCATGCGACTGGATCGCCTGGACAGCTTCGGCATTGGCCTGCTCGCTCAGGCCCTGTTTTTGCTGCGGCGAGGCTGACTCAAGCTTTGCCTCATACTTCTCCTGCACCTTGGCCACATCGTGAAGCGCGGCACCGGCTTGGCCAATCGTCGCATCAGGGATTGCCGGGGATGCCGATGGCCGCGGTGGTGACGGGTCCGGTGCGGCAGAGGCGATAGCCGGGCCCAGCCCAAAGGCCACGCTGGCTGCCATGATCACGAACCGTGGCAAATCACAGCACCTCCCGCGCCGCGTCAAGCAGACGGCGTTCCAGATCCTCGTCGTTTTCCGCCGCGGTGAGCACCGTGTTGTAATCCTGTACCGAAATGCCTTGCGCGTCGATCGCCTGTTCGGCGGCGGCGCGTGCCTGGCTCGCCAGCGCCTCGCGCGCATCGGCGGCCGTTTCCGTTTCGGCTTGCATCGCGTATTCCTGCTGGATTTGCGCGACCCGGCCAGCTGCCGAACCGACCCGGGTGACCATGTCCTGCGGGATGGCGTCCTGGTTGGGTTGAGACACTGCCATAGTCTTCTCCGTTGTTGCCTCCAAGGTGTGATCTCCTGGACCACGCAGACTCCAACGACGCGTGGCGGATCGGGTTCACCGAAATGTCGGCCGCATTTTTGCGGATTACCGGCAACCCGATGTAAGGAGGCGTCCTGAGGTCAGAGGAAAGCCGATCGCCCCCGAGGCAAGCAACTGCCCCAGAGGAAGCACCGCCCCAGAGAAAAACAACTGCCATGATACCGCCGCCCGTGATTCGCCTGCACCCCGCGGACAATGTCGTCATCGCGCGGGCGACCTTGCTGCCCGGGGCACCTGTCGCGGACAATGTGCGCGTCGCGCAGCGCATTCCCGCCGGTCACAAGATCGCCCTGCAGGGGATCGCCGCGGGCCAGGCGGTGCGCCGCTACGGTCAGATCATCGGGTTCGCCACGGACGCTATCGCGCCTGGCCGGCACGTGCATGTCGATAACTGCGGGATGGGCGACTTCGTCAAGGACTATGCTTATGGCGTTGATGCCCGGCCGACGGCGTTCTTCGACCCTGGCGCCTGTTTCCAGGGCATTCGCCGGCCCGACGGGAAGGTCGCGACGTGCAACTACATCGGCGTCCTGACCAGCGTGAACTGTTCCGCCCATGTTGCCGGCGTGGTCGCCGACATGTTCCGGCGCAACCCGTTCACCGGCGACGATCCGCTGGCCGATTTCCCGAACGTCGACGGCGTGGTGGCGCTGACGCACAAGACCGGTTGCGGCATGACCCAGGACGAGCCGCTGCGGGTGCTTCGGCGCACCCTCGCCGGCTACGCCCGGCACCCGAACTTTTCCCATGTCATCGTGTTGGGCCTGGGCTGCGAGGTGAACCAGATCGGCGGCTTGATGCAGGAGCAGCGGCTGGCCGGACGGCTGAAGGCGATGGACATCAAGACCGTGGGCGGCAGCCGCAAGACCGTCGCCGCTCAGGCGTATCGGCCAACCCGGCGTTAGGCGCCGCCAGTGACCTGCTGGTTCGGCATGGCGGCACGGTTATCCTGTCGGAGACGCCGGAAACCTATGGCGCGGAGCATTTGCTGACGCGTCGGGCGGTCTCCCGTGAAGTGGGCGAAAAGCTGGTGGCCCTGATGCGCTGGTGGGAGGATTACGCCCGCCAGGAAGGGGCGGAGATGAACGCCAACCCCTCGCCCGGAAACAAGGCCGGCGGCTTGACCACCATTTTGGAGAAGTCGCTGGGCGCGATGGCCAAGGCCGGCAGCACCAATCTGGTTGATGTCGTGCGCTACGCCGAGGAAGTGAAGGCCCGTGGCTTCGTGTTCATGGACACCCCGGGTTATGATCCGGTCGCCGCGACCGGCCAGGTCGCCGGCGGGGCCAACCTGGTCTGTTTCACAACCGGTCGCGGCAGTGTCTTCGGCTGCAAGCCGGCGTCATCGATCAAGCTGGCGACCAACACGCCGATGTTCAAACATATCGAAGACGACATGGACGTGAATTGCGGCACCGTGCTGGACGGCGAGGAAACCGTGCAGCAGGCCGGCCAGCGGATTTTCGAGCTGATCCTGCGGGTGGCCTCGGGCGAGCGGACCAAAAGCGAACAGTTCGACTTCGGCGCCGCCGAGTTCGCGCCGTGGGTTCTGGGTGCGACAATGTGATAGGTCAGCCCTGGACGATCATTTCACGCGTTGATATCCCGGCGGAATCGAGAACAGCGATGGCGGTTGCCTTGCGAACGTGATGTGGCTCAGGGTTTCCAGGTGATGGACATTCTTGCCGAACACCCCGTCTTCGTACTTTCGCCGCACCATCACGCCGGTCCCGGTCAGCCAATACGACCCGGCCGCGTCCAGCGCACCGTCGTCACCGAAGGCATATTTCGTCGTCACCAGCCCGTCGATGTGCTCCGTCCCCAGTCTTCGGGCGCCACTCATGGCAACGGTCCGGGCAATATACCTGCGGAACAACTCGTCATCCATCGGCAGGACGAGGTAGGTGCGGTTGACCATCAGCAGGACTTGCGTCTGGGTGGTGAGATCAAGGATCGTGGTGCTGAACCCGTGGCCGCGGTCGATGCGAAGCTTGCCGTTGGCGTAGTGGATCGTTTCGCTGCTTCTGTAGGCCCCCGCTTCATGCACCGCGGTGGCCGAGAATTCGACCGTGGGCAGCACGAGGCCGTCATCGCCCCAGGCCTGCCGGCAAACCCAGGCGTGGCCGCCGACCAGCATCGCCAGCAATACGACGATGGTGCGCATGATTGACGCGCCCTTGCTATGGATCGCGAAATGCTTGCGTCGATCCTCTCGCTATGTCAACGAAATCGAGCACAGTTGATGGAGATTTTGCCAGGCGGGTTCTGGGTTCCGGCGAACGGGTGTCCTTTGGGCGGCGATAATTCCCTCCGCCGGCGTCGCGCCCTATCATCGCCCGACACCGCCAAACCTGGGGAAACGTTGCCATGTCAGCCGTCACCGTCGAAGATCGCGGCGCGATCTCAGTCATCCGCATCAATCGCCCGGAGCGGCTGAACGCGATCGGCCAGGCGGTCGCGGTGGAGCTGCAGCAAGCTTTCAAGCTGTTCGACGCCGATCCGGCCAAGCGGGTCGCCATCCTGAGCGCCGTTGGCACCCGAGCGTTCTCCTCGGGCGCGGATGTCAACGATTTGCCGGAACTCTGGCGCGCCATTCCGAACGTCGGCTTCCACACCGACAAGCCGATCATCGCCGCGACCTCGGGTTGGGTGGTCGGCGGTGGGATCGTCATGGTCATGATGTGCGACCTGATGGTCTCCACCGAGGATACCCAGTTCTACTATCCGGAGGCCAAATTGGGCACCACCGCCGGTGGGATCAGTTCGCTGGTCGCCCGCATGCCGCACAAGCTGGCGATGGAGGTCATGCTGCTGGGCACGAAGGTTTCCGCTCGGCGTGCCTGGGAAGTCGGCTTCGTCAACCGCGTCGTCGGCAACGGCGAGCACGAGGCCGAGGCGATGAAGATGGCCGAGCAGCTTCTGGAGTCGGCACCGCTGGTGATCAGCGCGCTGAAGCGTCTGGTGAATGAAGTCATGCCTGTGGGCCCGATCGAGCGTATGGTGGAGGTCAGCCAGACGATCGCCCGGGTGCGGCAATCGGATGACCTGCAGGAGGGTATTCGTGCCTACAAGGAAAAGCGCAAGCCACGCTTCACCGGCAAATAGTTTCGACACCGATAATCTAGGATGACGCTGCCCGATCTGCTGCACTGCCCGCACTGCAAGGGCCGTTTTTCCACTCCGTCGGTTGATCTGCTGTCCTGCTCGGGCTGCGCACGGACGGTGCGGCTGTTAGACGGGATCGCCGATTTCACCGGCGCCGCGCAGGCGGATGCGGCGCATGACGGTGCGGAACGGGCATCCCGGCAGGCCGACGCGGTCGATCTTTACCGCCGGATCAAGCCTGCAGCCGGCGCCGACTGGCCAACCTCGCTTGGGGATGTCATCGCGTTCGACGGCGGCGGCAACGAGACGGCCGATGCCTTCCTGAAGGGCCAGTACTGGCGGAGCCTGCTCTTGCTCAGCCCCGAAATCGAAGTGCTGCGGGCTTGTCGCGCGGGCATCGCCTCGGTTGAGCCGGAGCCGGGCAGACCGGTTGCCTGTGCGACCTTCGACGCAACGCGGAATGTCATTCGTGACGCGGTGGCCGACACGTTTTTCGGCGCCGGGCAACTGGCGCGCATCGGCGACGTCCGCGGCTTTCTGACGATGGTGCATCGGGTGTTGAAGCCGAACGGTCGAGCGGCGTTCGTGGTGCCTAATCGGCGTTATCACGAGGCGATGTGCCTGGCGATGGCCGAAGCCCTGGTCCAGGGGCGCGTCGGCAACAGTGCCTGGCCGCAGGGCCAGGAGGTCGCGCTGGAAATCGTTGCCCGCATCCGGCGGCTTGTGATCCATCGCGGCGACACCGGCTTCCTCGCCGGCCTGCGGGATAAGCACCTGTTCGACAGTGAAGCGCTGGAGGACCTGGGCCGGGAGGTCGGCTTCGGACAGGCGCGCACGATCCCGCTGGAGCCTGATTTATCCGGAGAAGAAACAATTCGTCGGTCCTGCCGCCTAGCGGGGGCGCCGCTGCCGTTCACGGAGCCATTCGCCAGTCTGGCCGGCGCGGTGGGGCGGCCGTTCTTCAACCTTTTGGGGCGGCAGGACGGCTCGGCGTCGATGCTGCTCTGGCTGACCAAGGGACCCGGTCCGGAGGTGCGGATCTTCCAGCATCGCCAGCCGCCGCCACCGGCGGATGTCGGCGGCCCGAACGCGGCGCTGGGGGGTGCCGCGCCGCGCTGGTCGGTGGAACTGTCGGCCGAGGACACGCCGGACGGCGTCCGAGTGTCGCTGGGCGGCTGGTGTCTGTGCAATACCGATGTGCGGTGGCTGCGACTGACGCTGGATGGCGTCACCCGCGACGCGCCGGTGTGGCGGCCACGGCCGGATGTGCACGACGTGCTCAATCGCCATCGTCTTTACCATGCGCTGAATGCGCTGTGCAGCGGACTGACGGGCGCATTGCTGTTCAACGGCGCGCATCCCAAGGACGGCGTCTGCGGACTGCGGCTGGAGGTCATACTGGCGAGCGGCCTGGTGGTGACCGGCCCGGCGCCCGAAATGCTGACAATGGGCGATAAGATGGTGATCGCTCATTAGTCCAGAATGGGATCATCCGCGATGGGTCCCCGGCGCGTATTGCTGATGCGTGTATTGATCATGCGACTATCGATCCTGCGATTGTTGATCCTGCTGGCCGCAGCGGCGCCGGCGGCCGTAGTGGCCACCCCATCTCGCGCCGCCTCATCTCGGGCCACCCCCTCTCGCGAGGATGCCGCCCGGCGCGACCTGCATGACGCGGAACGGCTGAGCAATGCGCAACGTGCGGCGCACAAGGAAGCCGCCGATCGGGCGGCGCGGGTGGCGGCCGATGGCCAGCTTCTGGCACAGCAACGGGTAGCGGCGGCGGCCCGACTGCAGCTGGCGGAGACTGCGACGGCCGACGTGGCGGCCCGGATCGATGCGCTGGCGCAGCGGCGGCGGGCGGCCGAACAACGCCTCCAGGCCCACGCCAGGGCGATGCAACCACTGTTACCGCTGATCGAGCGCCTGTCGCTGTATCCGGCGGAAACGCTGCTGGCGGTTCCGGCACCCCCCGATGTCGCACTGCGCGGTGTGCTCGTGCTGCAGGGCCTGTCGCGGCAGATGGAGATCGAGGCCGAGGCAGTGCGACGTGACCAAGCCGAGGCGGATGCGGCGACCGAAGCGCTGCGGCAGGACACGCGTCGGCTGGCGCGGGCCGAGGCGGCGCAGCAGCGCGAAGCCGACGCGCTGGATCGGCAAATCGCGGCCGCGCATGCCGAACAGGCGGCCGCGGAAGCCCAGGCCGACCAAGCTGCCAGGCAGGCGGCGGCGGCGGCGGGCCGCATGGGCACCTTGCGCACCGCGCTGACGGCGCTGGAAGCGCAGCGGCGGGTCGATGCGGCCAAGGCCGCGGAACAGGCTGCCCGCGCCGAACGAAAACACCACACCGCCGCCGCACAGGCGGCTCAGCTGCGCCAGGCCGCCACGTCACGCCCAACCGGTTCCGGAACGATCGCCGCGGACGCCAGCCCGCATGGGCAGCTGCAGCCGCCGGTCATCGGCGCTGTGGTAACGGGATGGGGCGAGCCGACGGATGGCGGCCCGGCCACCGGCGTGTCCTACCATGCGCCGCCTGGGGCGCATGTGGTGGCACCTTGTGGGGGGCGGGTGGTGTTCGCCGCCAGCTTTCGCAGCTACGGACTGCTGCTCATTATCGACTGCGGCGGCGGCTACCATGTCGTGATGTCTGGGTTTGACCGGCTGGATGTGAAGCTGGGACAGCGCCTGGTCGCGGCCGAACCGGTCGGCGTGATGCCACGCTGGGAACCGGGGTCGCAGGCGCATCGGCCGTCGCTGTACGTGGAGCTGCGTCACGACGGGGCACCCGTCAACCCGGCACCGTGGCTGCGGTCCAGCAGTTAGAGCATGATCACGCTGAGCGGAACGTTCAAAGCGTGTGAATCATCTGATCAAACAAAGGGATAGAGCATTTTCGGTCTGCACAGTCAGGCTGAAAATGCTCTAGCCCGAACTTTGCCCGATTTTTGAGCCATCCGTCTGATTACAATAGAAACTTGGTACACATGTAGTCAAGCGGATGACGATTTTATCCTTGACACAGGCCGAATCGGTTTGATTCGATGCCTCATGCACATCGCCCAGGTCGCGAACCGCCACGCCAGGCCGTCCTTCCTCCTCCGCGAAACCTACCGCGAAGACGGCAAGGTCAAGAACCGCACGCTTGCCAACCTCTCCAAGCTGCCGGTCGAGCGCATTGAGAGACTGCGTGGCGACCCGCTGGCCCCGATTGGTGAGCACGGCTTCGAAATCCGCCGTTCGCTGCTCCATGGCCATGTCCTGGCTGCCCTCGCGACCGCGCGGCGGATCGGCCTCGACGATCTGCTGCCCCGGCGGGCGCCGCAACGCCGTCGTGATCTCGCTTTGGCGCTCATTGTCGCCAGGCTGCTCGACCCGGCGGCCAAGCTGGCCACGGCGCGGATGCTCGACAGCGCCACCGCCAACCTCCCTCGCGTGCTCGGTCGCCACTCCTTGGGCGAAACCCTTGGCCGCGGCAGCGTCACCCCCTCCCTCGCGTGCTCGGTCGCCCGCGAGATCTACACCACCCTCGACTGGCTCGGCAGCGAGCAGAGCTTCATCGAAAACCAGCGCGCACGCCGCCATCTCAAGAACGGCACGCTCGTGCTCTACGATGTCACCTCCACCTACCTCGAAGGACGCTGCTGCCCTCTGGCCCACTACGGCTACAGCCGCGATAGCCGCGGCGACCGGCCACAACTGGTAATCGGCCTGCTGTGTGCCGCGGACGGTTGCCCGGTCGCGGTCGAGGTGTTCGAGGGCGAGCGAGCACGCGAGCGAGGGAATACCGCCGATCCAGCCACCGTCGCCACCCAGATCACCAAGCTGAAGCAGCGCTTCCGGTTGCGCCACGTGGTGATGGTCGGCGACCGCGGCATGCTCACCGCCGCGCGGATCGAGCAAACCCTGCGGCCCGCCGGGCTCGACTGGATCACCGCGCTGCGTGGCCCGGCGATCCGGCAGCTGGCGGCCGAGGGCGGCCCTCTGCAATTCTCCCTGTTCGACACACGCGATCTGGCGGAGATCAGCAGTTCAGACTACCCAGGTGAGCGGCTGGTGGTGTGCAAGAACCCACTGCTGGCGGCGGAACGACAGCGCAAGCGTGCCGACCTGCTGGCGTTGACCGAGGCCGACCTGAGCAAGATCCAGGCGCGGGTGACGCGCGCGAAGACCCCGCTGCCCGGGGCTGGGGACATCGGCCGCGCGGTCGGTGCTGTCCTGGGCAGGCGCAAGATGGCCAAGCACTTCGAGCTGACCATCACCGCCGATGCGTTCAGCTTTACCCGCAAGGCCGAAGCGATCGCCGAGGAGGCCCGGTTCGATGGCTTTTACGTGCTGCGCACCAGCCTCCCCGTCGAGCAGATCGATCCCGCGGGGACGGTGCGGGCCTACAAATCCTTGGCCCAGGTGGAGCGTGCGTTCCGCTGCCTCAAAACCGTCGATCTGGACCTGCGGCCGGTGTTCCACTGGACTGCGCCGCGGGTGCGCGCGCATGTGCTGCTGTGCATGCTGGCGTATTACCTGGAGTGGCACATGCGCCAACCGTTGGCGCCGATGCTGTTCGACGACCATGACCGCGCGTCGGCCGAGGCCGAGCGAGCGTCGCCGGTGGCCAAGGCCAAGGTGTCCAAGGCGGCTCAGCGCAAGGCCTCGACCCAAATCGTCGCGGTTGGAGAGGGTGAAGCCTTGCTCAGTCAGCCGGTGCATAGCTTCCGCACCCTGCTAAGTGATCTGGCGACACTGACCCGCAACACCGTCTGCTTCGGGGGACAGAAGATGCTGACCGTTCACACAACCCCAACCCCCGTGCAGCGCCGGGCGCTCAGCCTACTGGGGGTCGAATTGGCGGCGGCGTAGACAACACGGCAAACGAGGTTTGCAGCCGTATCAATGGTTTGCGTCAAAAAGACGGTAAAGTTCGGTTTAGCGCAGCATCGCGTTCAGATCGTTTATCTGGACGGGTAAAGATGCTAGCTGAAACCGCGTTCGGGAGCGTTTTCCGTCAGCCAGCGGAAGCGGAACGGTCTCCAGTCCGTCGGGATCTTAAGAATTCAGCACTGGACGGCGACGGGCCGGCCTTGCGACAAGCTGCTGATTCAAGTTTGCTCGTAATCGTATGACCCTTTGGTTGTATAAGGGCTGGTCTGCACCCCGGGATGGTACCGCGGCGTCAAAGGGATTGATCGCATGGATTTCCGCGCTCGGCGTTGGCGCTATGGCTTGTTGATCGGAACCGCCTTCGTGGCTGGCGTCGCGCTTGGTCCCAGCATTGGTTCGGCGGGCCGCGCACTCGCGCAGGACAGCAGCCGCACCGACATGTATCAGATGCTGAAGGTGTTCGGCGATGTGATGCAGCGTGTCCGAGCCGATTATGTCGATCCCGTCAGCGACAAAGAACTGGTCGAGAATGCGATCAACGGCATGCTGACGGGGCTTGACCCGCACAGTTCCTATATGAACGCCAAAGCCTTCAAGGACATGCAGATCCAGACCAAGGGCGAGTTCGGCGGCCTGGGGATCGAGGTCAATGAGGACAAAGGCATCATCAAGGTGGTGTCGCCGATCGATGATACGCCCGCGGCCCGTGCCGGGATCAAGCCAGGGGACATCATCACCGCGCTGAACGGCAAGACCTTGATCGGCACGACGCTGAACGACGCGGTGGACAAGATGCGCGGGCCGCCGAACTCCAAGATCGTGCTCACGCTGAAGCGCCAGAACGTCGACAAGCCGATCGACGTGTCGCTGGTCCGCGAGGTCATCCACATCCAGGTGGTGAAGTCGCGGATGGAGCCGAACGACATCGGCTATGTTCGCCTGTCGCAGTTCACCGAACAGGCCGACGCCGGGATCAAGCAGGCGGTGACAGCACTTCGGCAGCAGAACGGCGGGAAGCTGCGCGGCCTGATCCTGGATCTTCGCAACAACCCCGGCGGTCTGCTCGATCAGGCGGTGTCGGTGTCCTCGGATTTTATCAGGCAGGGGGAGATCGTGTCGACCCGAGCGCGACATCCGGAAGAGAGCCAGCGCTGGGACGCCAAGGGCGATGACATCCTGCACGGCGCCCCGATGGTGGTGCTGATCAACGGCGGGTCCGCCTCGGCCTCCGAGATCGTATCCGGGGCGCTGCAGGACCATCGTCGGGCGATCCTGCTGGGCACCCGCAGTTTCGGCAAGGGTTCGGTGCAGACGGTGATCCCGCTGCCCGGCGGGGGCGCGATGCGATTGACCACGGCGCGGTATTATACGCCGTCGGGCCGGTCAATCCAGGCGCTGGGGATCACCCCGGACGTGCCGGTGCGGGAAACCGCCGAGGCGCCCGCGAACTTCGGCGGCGAACACGAGGCGGACTACAACAGGATCCTGACCAACCAGGGGGGCACCGGCGCGCAGCCGCTGTCGCCGCGCACCGATCTGCCGCCGATCGTCAAGCAGATCCCCGATAAACCGCCAGCGGATTTCCCCAAGTTCGATCCGGCGAAACCGGATGCGACTGACTTTCAGCTGCGCCAGGCGATTGTTCTGACGCAGGCGATGGCAGCGCAGAAAAGCGCTTCGGCGAACTGACTACGGTCAACGTGGCGGCCCGGCTTCCCGACCTGCGTCAGCTCCGCGGCGTTTTCGCGGGCTGGCGGGGGCTGCGGCGGTTCTGGGCCGGGGTAGCGCTGACCTTGCTGATCGCCGCCGGCGTGCTGGAGGCATTGGGGCCGCCATCGGGGGCGTCATTGGGGCCGCCAGGGGGGCCACCAACCGCGACCGCGGTGCAGACGATCAAGCCGGTCGTTCAGGCGGAGCCGGTGCCCGCCGAAAACCAGCCTGGGAAGATGAAGAAGCTTCCGCCGCCCCGGCTTGCGTCGGAGCCGATGCGGCCGGGCCGGAGCACGCCGGGACCCATCGCCGGCCCCGATCCCGCGCTGCTTGAGCCCTACGGAAACGGGACGAACCTGAAGCTGCCGAGGATTTCGCCGGACGGCAGGGCGCCAATGGCGGCGTATGCGGCGGGCTTTGACCCGTCCAGCGTGCGCCCAAGGGTCGGCATCCTGATCGCCGGGATCGGCATGAGCGAGGCTGACAGCCTCGCCGCGATCAAGGACCTGCCAGGGGCGGTGACGCTGGCGATTTCGCCCTACGCCAGCCATCTCGGTCATCTGCTCGCGATCGCTCGGATGACCGAGCACGAGTACCTGCTGGCGATTCCAAATGAACCGCAGGGTTATCCGGTGAACGATCCGGATGACCGGCACGCGCTGATGACATCATTGCCGCCGGCGGAAAACATCGAGCGCCTGCTTTGGGTGCTGTCGCGGATCACCGGGTATGTCGGGGTAACCACCGCCTTCGGGCAGATGCATGGCGAACGCCTGGCGTCGGTGCCCGATCAGCTCGATGAAGTGCTGCAGGAGGTCGCCAGGCGCGGCCTGCTGTTCGTCGACGGCCGGACCGCCCAGCCGGTGCTGCCCTATGCCTGGAACCGATCGGCCGATATCGTGGTTGACGCCGATCCGACCAACACGGCGACGCTGGACCAGCGGCTGGATGCGCTGACCCGTCTGGCGCTGGAGAGGGGTTCCGCGCTGGGGATCGTTTCGGTCCCGCGACCGGTGACTCTGGCACGTGTGGGGGCCTGGACGAACACCTTGGCGGCAAAAGGTCTGGCACTCGCGCCGGTCAGCGCGCTGGTGCTGTCGCCGGCGAAACAGGAAGCTGAGAAATGAACGATCTGCCGTACCGGCCCAACGTGGGCGCCGTGCTGTTCAACCGCGACGGGCTGATCTTCGTCGCTCGTCGGGCCAATATGGCAAACGCCGAAGGCCCGGCCGGCGGGTGGCAGCTGCCGCAAGGTGGCATCGATGAGGGCGAAGACCCCCGGACCGCCGTGCTGCGCGAGCTGGAAGAAGAGATCGGCACCCGCAAAGCCGAAGTGATCAGCGAGCACCCGGACTGGCTGGTCTATGACCTGCCGCCGAACCTGTTGGGCATCGCCTGGCGCGGCCGCTATCGCGGCCAGCGGCAGCGCTGGTTCGCCATGCGCTTTACCGGAGAGGACAAGGATATTCGGCTGGATCTCGATCCGCATCCGGAATTCGACGCGTGGCGGTGGGCGCCACTGTCGGAACTGCCTTCGCTGGCGGTACCGTTCAAGCGAGCGATCTACGATCTGCTTGCCACGTCTTTCGCTCGCTTCGCCAGCCCGTAGCGAGGCGGGCCGGCCGCCGCCTGATGTGCTTCGCCGAAATGCTGGCGGTCATTCAGACGTCTGCCGATTGGCGCCGGCACATGGCGGATAATGATGAACCAGCGACCCGGGTGTAAGACCGGGTGACACTTGCGTTGAGCGGCATGGGCACGGTTGGGCATGGGCGCGTTTTGGTGTGGCGGCGACACGTGAAATCAAACCACGCGCCAGCCTACGCGGCGTGAACGGTCGGCTCCCGCACCAGATACCGGCGCAGCACGGCCATGTCCGGATCGCGGCCGAGACCAGGACCCTGAGGGACGGTTACCTTGCCGCCCTCTGCCTCGATCAGCTCGTGGTATGGACTGGCCTCCAGGTCGATGAACAGCCGCTCGAACGGGGCATCAGGCGCAAGTGCGGCGTTGACGTGCAGCGATGCCAGATAGCCGGCGCCGAAGTAGGCGTTGTGCGGCACCAGCCGGACCCCGAAAGCCTTGGCCAGCGCGGCGATCTCGATCATCGCCGACGGGCCGCCAATCTTGATGACGCTGGGCTGGGCGATATCCTGCGCCCCGGCCTCGAACGCCGCTCGGAAGTCGTGCAGGCCGGCGGCATTTTCCCCGGCGGCGATCGGAATACCGCCCTCCAGGCGCACCCGGGACAGGCCTTCGTGGTCGCCCGGTGGCCAGACCGGCTCTTCCAGCCAGGTCAGGTTGAGGGGTTCCAGCTGCCGCGCCATGTCCAGCGCCTGCCAGACGGTCCACGGGCAATTGACGTCGACCATCAGCCGGACGTCCTGACCGAGGACATCACGGGCGGCCGCGATTTCTGGCGTGGTGATCTCGTGCAGCTTGAGGTCGCGGTATCCCTGGGCCGCGGCGCGCTGGCAGGCGGCGCCGAGCTGCCCGGCCCCGCCGTAGCGCAACAAGCTGGCGTAGCAGGTCAACGAGGTGGCCGGAGAGCCGCCTAAAAGCCGCCACAAGGGCTGGCTGGCGGCCTTGCCGGCAATGTCCCACAGGGCAATGTCGAGCGCGGACAGGGCGAAGACGTGCGGACCGTTGCGCCCGTAAAGGTGGAAGGCGTTCGCCAGCCGCTGACGCAGGCCGGCGATATCCCGCGCGTCCTGGCCCAGTGCCGCCGGAGCGAGTTGCGTGTCGAGGACAGTCATGGTCGCGGCGGCGGTGCCATGGCCGAAGGCTTCTCCCCACCCGTCGATGCCGGCATCGGTGCGGACGCGCAGCCAGACCGTGTTCATGGTCTGCCAGTTGATGGCGCCCATGACCTCGGGCTTGCCGCCCATGTCGAACGGGGTCTGCGTCCAGTAGGTCTCGATCGCGGTGATTTTCATAGGGCGTACCTCACACGCTGATTATGCGGTGCGTTGGCGTCGCGGGCTAGTCTCGCGCATCAAGGAAGTGCCGTGCGTTGCTGTTCGTTTGAAGTCGCCGGTTGACCCGGCGAAACGCGGTCGTTTCGCCTCTCGCGCTTCACCGCGATCGGCTACCAGGCGCGGCGTCGCAACGCGATGAGACCGTTGGCTGTTCGCGGCCGGCGCTGTGCAGCATCCGGACCTGGGCAGCTGCCGCGGCTTATGTCCAAGATGATCATCGCACCGCATGCAGGAGAATCCAGGGTGAGCGAGTCGATGGAACGGGCGCACGAGGCGATCCACGAACATGCCAGCCACACCGACAAGTGGGCGCGCGGCATCGCGGTGCTGGTGGCGGTTCTGGCCGCGGTGCTGGCAATGGCCGAGATCGGCGGCAAGGCCGCGCAGAATGCCTATCTGACCCACCATGTGTCGCTGTCCAACGACTGGGCCTTCTATCAGGCCAAAAATCTCCGCTCTGTCGTACGCAACTCAGAGGCCGATCTGCTGGCCAGCCTGCCCAATGCCGCGGATCCGGCTGTGCAGGCGCGCATCAAGCAAGCCCGGGAGTACGCGGCGCGCATGCGTGACGACCCGGAAGGCGGCGAGGGGATGAAACAGCTCGCCGCCAGGGCAGAGGCGAAGGAAGTTGTCCGTGACGAGGCATTTCATCGCTACCACAACTATGAATATGCGGTGGGAGCGTTGGAAATCGCCATTGTCCTGGCATCCGTTTCCGTCATCACGCGGATGCGCGCCCTGACCATTGGCGCGGCGGTGATCGGCGCCGCCGCTGCCGCGGGATCACTCGGTATCGCAGCGAACTTGTTCTGACTTATTGACTTTTTGCTTTAGACCCCCATTAGGTTCACGTGTTCGTGAAGGTGAACCTATGCGGAAGATGTTCGGGCCGCTGGACGATGTGTTGATCGAACGGCTGACCCAGCCCGTGGCCAGACTGCTTTGGGATCAACTGGGCGTCAGGCGGAGTGGCGCGGCCTGCCTGTGTATCGACATCGCGTTCCTGGCGTGGATCATCTCCCGGGCGCCCGGTTTGCTGAACGCCATGGACGCATGGCACGTCGGGTCCGCCGCCCTCGATGCCACGTACGGGGTGCTTGGCGTCGCCGCCCTAAGCAGTTTACGGATATTGTTCCACCGAACGAAGGGAAGGCAGGGAGATCCGCTGCGACCGGTGATGCAGCCCTATCGGGCCATCGTGCTGCTGATGCTGGTCGCCCGATTTGGGCAATCACCGAAGGTCGATCTCGCCGACGTCGCCGACATAACCATGCTCGTGTTCGCGACCTCGGCCCTGTATCTGGCGGCTTGCAAACAGCCGCCGCCGCTGCGTCGCCGTCGCCGAGAGCCGGCAACGTTGTCAGCCCGCCCGATGTCGCTGTAGCGCCTGCTCCCTTTAGCACCGTCTGCGACGATCATGCTTAGGGCCTTGTTTTCTCGGGCAGCCTTATCGGCGTGCTGACGCACTTACTGCCGATGCTGCCTTTATACCGAGCGAGGCATGCGTTGACCGGTATGTGCGCCGGGTTGGCGGGCGACTGAGCACGCGAAGGAGGGGGCGGCGAGAAACATGACTCTGATACCGGTCGGCGCAAGCGCCAATTGGTATCAGTCCCGGCCCGCGAGCCGGCGAAACTCCGCCTCCAGCGTGTCCCGGCCCGGATCGGCCAGCCAGACAGCGGGATAATCCACCGCGTCAGCGAGAAGCTGCTTGTAGAGTTCGCGCGGGATCTCCTCGGCGCCGAACTGTGCCAGGTGTTCGGTGACGAACTGGGTATCCAGCAGCCGGAAGCCGCCCATTCGCAGGCGCGCGACCAGATGCACCAGCGCGATCTTGGATGCGTCACGGGCGAAGCTGAACATGCTTTCGCCGAAGAACGCGCCGCCCAAAGCGACACCGTACAGTCCGCCAACCAGCGTGCCGTCCTGCCACGTCTCCACCGAGTGGGCGTGCCCCATCCGAAACAGCTCGATGAACAGCCGCTCGATCTGCGGGTTGATCCAGGTATCGGTGCGATCCGGCACCGGGGTGGCGCAGCCGGCGATGGTGCCGGCGAAGTTGCGGTCGGCGGTGACGGTGAAACCATCCGCCAGGATCGAGCGCAACAGCCGGCGGGGCAGGTGGAAGCCGTCAAGCGGCAGCACGCCGCGCTTGATGGGATCGAGCCAGAACAATTTCTCGCCAGCCCGCCCTTCCGCCATGGGAAACATCCCGTGACGGTAGGCGCGCAGCACGAGGTCCGTTGTGACTTCCACCGAGCGTCGGGACATAGGTGTATAGTGATGTTTGGTTCGCCCGATTGGAAGGGCGACGAGCGAGACCCGCGGTCAGGCCGATGCCGGCGACGTCAAGCCGGCAGCAGACAGCGTCAGTTGCGGACCACCCGCGCCTGGTTCCCGGCGACCACCAGCACCCTCTGGCCGACCACGAGCGGCGCTGTATCCTGTTGGGTGACGCTGACCAGGTCACCGCCTGGCCTGCGGACGATATACTCGAAAGCCGCGCCGCCGGTGGCAGCCGGCCGCGCGGCGGAACCCGCCGAGGAGGCGCGCCAGACGGCGAGCGGACCGGCGACCGCGTTCACCTTGCGCACACAGAGGATGACACCTTGCTGCGCCGCGCGCGCCGGCTGCGCCTTGGTGCCTGCATGCCCGCCAGGCGGCCTGCTGGGCCCGCATCCGGACACCCAAGCCACGATCAGCGCCCGGATCAGGAAGCGGCAGATCAATCCCGATCTCTATCAATAATAATATCGTTATAGTTGCAGATTGCCGTAGAGTCATTGGATTTGAACGGCTCCGTCCGAGACGCTTCACCGCCGGCTCCGCCGGGGGTAACCTCGTCGCTATGACAGACAACCCCGTTCAGCGCGGCCTTGCGCGCAACACCGCGAACTACGGCGACAAGGATTTCGCGCTGTATCTGCGACGGTCCTTCGCCAAGTCGATGGGCTACTCCCAGGCGATGCTGGATCGCCCGGTGGTCGGTATCGTCGATACCGGGTCGGCGTACAACAACTGTCACCGCACGGTGCCGGACCTGATCGAGGCGGTGAAGCGGGGCGTACTGGCGGCTGGCGGGCTGCCGATGCCGTTCCCGACGATCTCGTTATGCGAGCCGTCGCTGTTCCCGACCTCGATGCACTACAGGAACCTCGCCGCGCTGGACACCGAGGCGATGCTGACGGCTCAGCCGATGGACGCGGCGGTGCTGGTGGGCGGCTGCGACAAGACCGTACCGGCGCAACTGATGGCCGCCGCATCGGCGGATATACCCGCGGTTCAACTGGTCACCGGGCCGATGCTGGCGACGCCGTTCCAGGGCGAAAGGCTGTCCGCCTGCACCGACTGCCGGCGATACTGGGCGGCGTATCGCGCCGGTTCAGTAACGGAAGACCGGATCGGGCTGATCGAGGGGCGACTGGCGACCACCGCCGGGACCTGCGGCGTCATGGGCACCGCCTCGACGATGGCGTGCCTGGCCGAAGCGCTCGGGATGGTGCCGTTGGGACAGGGTTCGATCCCGGCCGTGCATGCGGACCGCCTGCGCGCCGCCGAGGAAGCCGGCGCGCTGGCGGTGCGGCTGATCGAGCACCCGATCCGGCCGTCGCAGATCATGACCGCGCACGCGGTGGAAAATGCCTTGCGCGTGCTGCTGTCGCTGGGCGGGTCGACCAACGCGTTGATCCACCTGACCGCGATTGCCGGGCGCGTCGGCGTCCGAATCGATCTGCGGCAGTTGAACGCGCTGTCCGACTCGACCCCGGTGCTGGTCGATCTGAAGCCGACCGGGGAGGGATACATGGAAGATTTCCATGCCGCCGGCGGGATGCCCGCGTTGCTGTGGGAGCTTCGGGACCTGCTGCATCCGGACTCGATCGACGTGACCGGCGTGCCACTGGGGGAGCGGCTGGCGGAGCCGCCGTTTGTCGACCGGCGCTATATCAGGGCCAGAGCCGAACCGGTATCCCCGGTGGGGGGTATCGTGGCACTGTTCGGGTCCCTGGCACCCAGGGGGGCGATCCTGAAGCGCAGCGCCGCGACGGCGTCATTGTTCGAGACAGAGGCGCGCGTGGTGGTGTTCGACGGGCTCGAGGATCTGGCGAAGCGGATCGACGATCCCGGCCTGGATGTCACGGCGGAGGACATTCTGGTGCTGAAGAACGCCGGCTCGCTGACCCCGGCGGGCATGCCGGAGGCCGGCTACCTGCCGATCCCGTCACGCCTGGCACGAGCCGGCGTGAAGGACATGGTCCGGATGAGCGACTGCCGGATGTCGGGAACCGCGTTCGGCACGATCGTGCTGCATATCACGCCAGAAGCTGCCGCCGGCGGCCCACTCGGGCTGATCGAGAGCGGCGACAGGGTCAGACTGTCCGTCAAGGACCGGTCGCTCGATCTGTTGGTGCCGGCGGCCGAGTTGCAGCGGCGTCGCGCGACCTGGGCACCCCCGGCCAAGCCGAAGCGAGGCTGGGACAGGTTGATCGTCGACCAGGTGCTGCAGGCGGACGAGGGCTGCGATCTGGCGGTGCTGCGAGCGGACGGATGATCGTGCCACGGGCGCTCGCGGCAGGACGAGGTCGCCGGCGGTAGGCGGAGCCATGGGCGGCAAGACGGTCGTTACGCCCGGTTTCCCCGCCGGCTACATGGTTTTGCACCCGACCGACAACGGTTCTGGTTGCTTCGAAGTCCCCGCGGAGGCGGTGACTGTCAGATTTTGTAAAACCGACGAAGTCTATCGAATTGATCCTGATCTGCATAGAACTGCGCATGTCGAGGCATGCGCTCGGACTTTTTTGCTAGACCTGGTATCAGAAAAGCCGTTAGTCTCACGCTGTCGTGACGTTGGAGGTTGTTATGTCGCCAAGCGCCCTGCCTTTGATTTCAGAGCGCGACTACCCCATGTTCCAGCGCATGATCCGAGAGCTTATCCATACGTCATACGAGGAGTGGCTCGATGACCATGAAAAGTCGATCGCCTATCGTCGGCCGCGAAACGGGTTTGTGGAAATTCCGGTTTCGCCCGAGGAATTCGAGCGGTGGGTGAAGGCGAAACAGGATGCCGCCCATCTGGAAATGCTTTGGGCCTTCGCGGAAGATAAGGCGGCCTGCCTGTCGCCCCGCGGCGCGTAGTATCCCGCATCGGATTGATGCGATACGTCGGCGTTCGTCTGACGTAGCCGATTGACGCGGCGAACCGCGGACGATTCAGCCACCTTCCGGTTGATTGCAGATGAAACCGCCACGGCGTCGGTTCGAAGGCTCTATCTGAACGTATAGACATCCAGCGCGTTGTCGCGGAACAGCATGCGCTTTTCGTCCTGCGTCATCTGGAACCTGAATGCCTGATGCGGATCGTCGAAGTCCCAGTGCGGATAATCGCTGGAGTAGACCATGCGGTCCCAGCCAATCCACTCGAACACCTGCCGCAGATCATCCGGGTGCTCGGGCTCCTCGACCGGCTGGGTGGCGAACCACAGGTTGGTCTTCATGTATTCGGAGGGTTTCTGCTTCAGGTGAGGCACCTCGTCGCGCATCTTCGCCCAATGCGCATCAAGCCGCCATGCGAGTTGCGGCGCCCAGGCGAAGCCACCCTCGATCAGCACGACCTTCAGGTTCGGAAACGCGTCGAACACGCCTTCAAGGATCAGGCTGGCGGCCTGGGTCTGCATCGAATGCACCAGCCCATGGTGATCCTCCAGATAGAACTGCGGCCAACCACTGGCCGTCGGCGCACTGTTCTGGGTGCCGCCGATGTGCAGGCCGATCGACAGGTTGTTGGCCTGCGCGGCGGCGAAGATACGCCAGTAGCGACGCCGCCCCAGCGGCTCGGATGTTTTTGACCCCAGCTGGATCTGGGCGAACCGCCAGTCGCCGGCGCGCTTCTCGATCTCCTTGACGGATGCGTCGGGGTCGTCCTGCGGTACCAGGATCGACGCCCGCAGTCGCGGCTCCGGATCGACGAACTCATGCGCCTGCCAGTCGTTCATCGCGTCGCAGAGGGCGGCGGCTTCATCCAGGTTGCGGGATGTGTTGCCGCCCAGCAGCGGCTCGAGCACGCCATAGGCGATGTTGTACGGATCGAGTAACTGGTCACGAATGAAGCCAACATCCGACCCTGGCAGACCGCCCGCTGGCGGCCACGCATCGCGCCGCGAGGTATTGGGCGAGAAGCGTGGGTAGGTGCCGCGATCGGCATAGGCTCCGCAATTGAATTTCCCATAGGTCGCCAGGTGCGTCCGCCAGCGCTCCGACAGATAGGCGTTCAGCGCCCCGGCTTTCGGATAGGGATGGATGTCACAGTCGATAATGCCCAGGCGGCTGTCAGCGGATTGGGCCAGCACGTCGACGGGTGCGTTCATTGCACTGTCTCCTTCAGGCGGGAATAGGTTCGCAGCGGGTTCTCGACACGGATTTTTTGTTGCAGCGCAGCGGACAGGCCAAGCGGCATGATGGCGTCGTCCGCGAACTGCCCATGCGGATAGTCAGAGGCGAACAGCAGCATGTGGTCGGCGTCGATCTGCTCGACGATGCGTTCCACGGCGTGGCGGTCCGGCGCATCGAAGGGCTGGATCGTCAGGCGAATGTTCTGGCGGATGATCTCGGCCGGGGATCGACTGACCCATGGCACTTCCGCGCGCACGCCGCGCCAGGTCTTGACGGCGCGCCAGAGGAAGCCCGGCAGCCAGCTGACGCCGGATTCCAGCAGCACGAATGTCAGCTCGGGGAATTTGTTGAACACGCCGTTGGAGATCAGGCTGAGCAACTGGTCCTCGAAGCTTTGCGACTGGGCCACGTAGTCGTGCAGATGATGCGACGGCCAGCCGGTGGAGGTCGGCGCGTGCCGGTACATGCTGCCGGCATGAAGGCCAACCGGCAGCCCATGCCTGGCCGCCGCCTGCCAGATCGGCCAGTAGTAGGAGCGACCGAGCATCATTTCACAGGCAACCGGCAACAGGACCTGCACGAAGCGGCGATCGTCGGCGCAGCGGTCGATTTCCTCGGCGGCCAGCAGTGGCGCCTGCGCCGGGACCACGATGGAGGCCCGCAGACGCGGCTCCTGGTCCAGCCAATGCGCCTTGGTCCAGTCGTTGACGGCGGAGCAGATGGCCGCCCCCATGCTCTCGCTGACCGCGACCTGGCCGCCGGTGAGCGGATTGCAGATCGCGGTGCCGATGCCGAACCTGTCCAACGCCTGGCTGCGCATGGCATCGAGGCTGGCACCCGGGCGCTGGCCCTTGACCCGCCAGTCCGGGCGGCAGCTGATCGGGGCGTTCGGCGGGTAGGACATCATGTCGAACCCATCGATGCCGCGCGCGACGAAGGATTCCTGCCAGAAATCGTTCATGTAGGGCAGCAGGGCCTTGATGTCCGGCACGCCCGGGTGGATGTCGCAGTCAATCGCGTCAACGGTCATGCTCGTCCCGATCATGCTCCTGTCCGGTACCGACTATGGAAGGCGGGTGTTTTCGCTGTCAATTTTAGCCATGCCTCATGCTGGCGCGGCCCGGCGTCCGATGCTCGTCGGCGCGGCCAGGCGATATGTTGGCGAACGAAGAAAGTTGGTGACGCGGCGGTCGGGGCAGCCGTTCCGGGTTGTTCCATCTGTCCAGCGGCTTCAGCGGCTGGCAGACGTTCATCCCAGGCCAGACCGGGGCAGGCCAGAGCGGGTCGTTGTTCGGCGCCCGCGTCAGGAAGCCTTTTCCTTGACCGGCTTGGTGTCGTTCGCGGCGACCGGCTTGATCACGCTGGTGATCGTTTCGCGCATCACCGTCACCCGCAGGTTGGGGGCGATCTCCACCTCGATCTCGTTGGAGGCGATCTGCTTGCCGTCCTTGTCCTGCACCATCGGCACCCGCTGCACGGTGCCCAGGATGCCGCCGCCGGTGACCACCTTGTCGCCGCGTTTCAGCGCCGCGAGCATGCCCCGCATCTCTTTCTGCTTCTGTTGCTGCGGCCGGATCAGCAGGAAATAGAACACCGCGAAGATCAGCACCAACGGCGCGAACTGCGTCGCACTGCCCAGGATCCCCGCGGCATCCTGCGCGTAGGCCGGGGAAATCAGAGTGAACGAGTTCATGCTTGCGATGGTCCTTGCGATAGGGCGGGCCGGACCATAGTTTCCGCCCTCCGTTCGTCAAGCCGCCGCCGGTTTCCGCCATCCGCCCCGTTATCTGTCAAGCCGCGTTGGGAATTCCGCCTGCATGCAACAGAGTTCGAGCGATCTGCTGACCCGCATCGTGGATGCACTGGAACGCCTGGCGCCGCCGCCGCCCGCGGCCGCGGACCTCAGCCAGGCCGATGGCTTCGTGTGGCAGCCGGCCACCGCCCGTCTCGCGCCGGTGCGCCACATCTCCCGGATCGATATCGGGCTGCTGAAGGGCGTCGACCGGCAGAAGACCATCCTGGTCGAGAACACGCTGCGCTTCGCGCACGGCCTGCCGGCCAACAACGCCATGCTATGGGGCGCGCGCGGCATGGGAAAGTCGTCCCTGGTGAAGGCAACGCACGCGGTGGCGAACGCGGACAATCCCGGCTGCCTGGTGCTGATCGAAATTCATCGCGAGGACATCCGCACCCTGCCGGACCTGCTCAACGTCCTGCGCCCCGCTGCTCGGCGTTGCCTGATCCTTTGCGACGACCTGTCGTTCGAGAAAGAGGACGCCGACTACAAGGCGTTGAAGTCGGTGCTGGATGGCGGCATCGAGGGACGGCCGGACAATGTACTGTTCTACGCCACCTCCAACCGCCGTCACCTGATGCCGCGCGACATGATCGAGAACGAGCGGTCGACCGCGATCAATCCGAACGAGTCGATCGAGGAGAAGGTCTCGCTGTCCGACCGCTTCGGCCTTTGGCTTGGGTTTCACAACTGCGACCAGCCGACCTTCCTGACGATGGTCGACGGCTATGCGGCGAACATCGGGCTGCCGATTGCGCCGGCGGAACTGCACACCGAGGCGGTCGAATGGTCGGTCACCCGCGGTGCCCGCTCCGGCCGGGTCGCCTGGCAATTCATCCAGGAGATGGCGGGACGGCTGGGCGTGGCTGCGGCGAAGGCCGAGGTGAAGCCGCGGCAGCCGTGACAGCGGCCGCACGACGGCTGGGCACGCCTTCCTCGGCCCGTCGGACCGGTCTTGACCGGGAGGTTTCATGCTGTGTCTGGTCGGCAAGTGGGCCTGCCGCGCGTGACCCTGAGACAAGCAAGGCGACCGGCGCCATGAGACGGCGGCATTTGCCGAAAGGACCTCGATGACCCAAATGCTCGCCTCGGTGAGCACGCTGGCGGAGGCGGAAGCCGTACTCGCCGGCGGTGCCGACATCATCGACCTGACGGATGCCGCGCCGGGCGCCCAAGGTGCTGTGTCTCACGACGTGATACGCGGTGTCATCGCCGTTTCCGGCCGGCGCCGCCCGATCAGCGCGACCGCTGCCAGCCGACCAATGCGTCCTGATCAGATTGCCGCGGCGGTGCGTGAGGTCGCCGCCACCGGCGTCGACTACGTCAGGGTGGGGATGTTCGCTGATGGCGATGCCCATGCGGGGATCGCCGCTTTGGCCAGCCTCGCCACCGAGGTAAAGCTGATCGCTGTCTTCATCGCCGATGTTCAGCCCGATCTGTCCCTGCTGCCTGTGCTGGCGCGCAACCGCTTCATCGGCGCGACGCTTGACACGCGCCCCGAGGTACCAGGAAGCCTGCTGGATCGGTTCAAGCTCGCGTATCTGGGCGAATTTGTCGCGGCGTGTCATGCCGCCGGATTGCTCGCCGGGCTGGCCGGTTCGCTGGAGGCGCCCGACATTCCCCGCCTGCTTGTGCTGGCGCCGGATCAGCTGGAGTTTCGCGAGGCGCTGCGTGCGCCGGTGGGACCGAAGGGCGCACTCGATGCGACGCGGGTGCTCGAGGTGCGCGGACTGATCCCCCTGGAAGAAACTCTCGCGGACGACCGCGGTGTGGATGATCACCGGCTCGCGACCCGGTCCTGTCCGCCGGTCGCGAGTAAGGATCCGCCTGTCGATCTGGTGTTCGTGGAAGATCTGGTGCTGCCGGTGTTCATCGGCACCTACGCCTGGGAGCGCGATGCGCCGCAAAAGGTGCGCTTCGCGGTCATCGCCTCGGTTGTTCGCACCGGCCGCGCCGCCGAGGACATGCGCGACGTGTTTTCCTACGACCTGATGACCGATGGCATCCGGATGCTGGTCGGGTCGGGCCATGTCGCGCTGGTGGAGACGCTGGCCGAACGCATCGCGACGATGGTCCTTGGCCATTCGCGGGTCGTCAAGGTCGTTGTGCGGGTGGAAAAACTGCAAACCGGATCGGGGACCGTCGGCGTCGAGATCGAGCGCCGGCGGCCCGCGGCCCGCGCGATGGACCGCCTTGTGGTTCCGCTGATGGCGGACGGCCCGAAGGGCGCGTCTGGCGGCGGCACCGACGCCTGACCCTCGTGCGTCGGTCGCTGCTGTAGCGGTCGCGATACCGCGCTAGCGCGTGATAGCTTCAGGTTGAAGCAACCACGCGCTAGTATCCTGTCCCGCAAACACCAACTAAGAACGACCAGTGGGTTGGATGCGGGGAGAATTGCTTTGGGACGGCCGATCAAGCGACTGCATGCGCAGCCCGGCGCCGTCAAAGAGCTTGAACGCCGATCGCGCTCGGCAACCGTCGACGTACGGGATCGCGAGCGTGCCGACATCATCCTGCTTCGGCTCGACGGTGTCGGGGTTGAAGCCGTCGCCGCACAGCTGAAAACGACGTCCAAGCGCGTCTCGACGTGGTCGAGGCGGTTCGAAGTGTCCGGCCTTGAGGGGCTGGCGGACAGGCCGGGTCGCGGTCGCAAGGCTTCGATCCCGGAGGCGAAGGTGTCGCGTGTGCTGACCGAAGCGACCCGTCCGCCCAAGGGCAAGCGACGCTGGAGCGTCCGGTCGATGAGCCGTCAGGCTGGCATCTCGGCGAGTTCGGTCCAGCGCCTCTGGTCGAAGAACGACCTCAAGCCGCATCGTCTGCAGACCTTCAAGCTCTCGAACGATCCGAAATTCGAGGCGAAGTTCTGGGACGTGATCGGGCTGTATCTCAATCCGCCGGCGAAGGCGCTGGTGCTGTGCTGCGACGAGAAAAGCCAGTGCCAAGCGCTCGAACGCACGCAACCTGGCCTCCCGCTGGCGCCGAAGCGCCCGCCCACGATGACGCACGACGATGTCAGGCATGGCACGATCACCTTGTTCGCGGCCCTCAGCCAGTTGACCGGCAAACTGATCACCCGCACCGAGGCGGCCCACACCCATGTCGAATGGCTGGGTTTGCTCAAGCAGATCGACCGTGAGACGCCACGCGACGTCGACCTGCATCTGATCGCGGACAACGACGCCACCCACAAACACCCCACCGTGCGGGAATGGCTGGCGAAGCATCCGCGCTTGCACATGCATTTCACGCCGACCTCGTCCTCGTGGCTCAATCTGGTCGAGCGCTTTTTCGCCGACCTGACCGGCGATGTCGTCCGGGCTGGCAGCTTCACGTCGGTCAACGAACTGGTCCGTGACATCGAAGCCTACCTTGCCGTGCGCAATGCCGATCCGAAGCCATACGTGTGGCGAGCCGCGGGCGCCGAGATCCGCGCCAAAATCAAACGCGCACGCCGCGCGCTTACCGCAGCCGCAGCCGCGTGAGATCTTGGTCAGCAATTGAGAATCGGCACACTAGCTTCTTGACCTGATCATCCTGATCAAATGGCGTATACCCCTGAATGTACTCAGCCCCGAGATCCTGGTAGTGTCGATAGCTAATTGACTTATCCGCTTTATGTAGCACATCAGTCGTCCGCTTATTGCCTTTCTGTTCCGGGCACGAGGATGCGGCTGATCAGTATTCCATCTCACGAATCCCCTCATTTTCCTCTCCCACATCTGGCGTGAATACGGCTCTACTCCCTACAGCATGTTGATTATTGTCGGGATGCGAGGCGTGCCGTGGAGAAAGTGGATCGCTGGCTTGGTAGCCGGCTGAAGGACATTCAGGCGTTCATTGATACGGTGTATGGGCATGATCTGCATGCCAAGCGGGTCGCATCTCTGGCTGGCGCGACGCTGGGGGTCATGACCAGTGCCTCGCTGGCCGTGGCGATGATCGGACAGGCCCTGGCGCAGGCGCGCGGCTTGGTCACCAAGCACGCGATCAAGCAGGTCGACCGCCTGCTCAGCAACCAAGGTGTCGACGTCTGGGACAGTTTCGCCTGCTGGGTGCCGCATAGGGTTGGCGGCCGCAAGGCGATCGTCGTTGCCATGGATTGGACGGATTTCGATCATGATGGGCAATCGACACTCGCGCTCCATCTGGTCAGCGGGCACGGCCGGGCGACGCCACTGCTATGGGTAAGTGTCTGGAAAGACGAACTGACGGAGCATCGCAATGACTTCGAGGATGCCTGCCTCGCGCGGCTGAAAGAACTGGTCCCGCCGGATTGCGTCGTGACGATCCTCGCCGACCGTGGCTTTGGCGACCACAAGCTGTTCGCCTATCTGAAATCGCTCGGTTTTGGCTATGTCATCCGCTTCCGCGGCAATATCCATGTCATCGATGCCAGCGGTGAGACGCGCCCGGCGGCGCAATGGGTGGGCAAAGGCGGGCGGGCGCGCAAGCTGCGCGGCGCGCGGGTCACCGCGTCGCATGAATATCCGGTCGGCGCCGTGGTCTGCGTCCACGCCAAGGCGATGAAGGAGCCGTGGTGCCTGGCCGCGAGCGATGCCGAGGCGTCCACCGCCATGCTGGTCAACCATTATGCCAAGCGCTGGACGATCGAGCCGGGGTTCCGCGACATCAAGGACTTACGCTTCGGCATGGGCCTCGGTGCCACGCGCGTCGGCGAACCGACGCGGCGTGACCGTCTGCTGCTGGTCAACGCCTTCGCGATGGTGCTGCTGACGATGCTGGGCGCCGCCGGAGAGAGCCTCGGGATGGACCGGCTGCTCAAGTCAAACACCGCGAAGACGCGCACCCATTCGTTGTTCCGCCAGGGCTGCATGCTCTACGAGTTGATACCGACCATGCCGGAGCACCGCCTGTCACCGCTGATGGCCCGCTTCGCAGAGACCGTCTCGCAATCCCGTTCATTCAACGGAATGTTCGAGGTGGTCTAAAATGCGGGGATCGCTGAGGTATTCCATCCACGACAAGGTCGGGCATCGATTGCCGTCGAGGCCGAGGATGCCGTTAAGGCTGATTTTACCTACAGTGCCAAGGACCGCAGCGATGTGGCTATTCGGTAGGCTGCGGGCAGCGGTGAAGGCGTCGCGCTCCACGGGGATGACGGTGCCGCCTTTGAGCACCCCGCGCAGGCCCTCGATGTGGGTCGCCGACAGCCGGATAGGTTGCAAAGGCAGGGTTACACTTGACATTCCCAGCCTCTACATATAGGTTTGCGGTCAAGAGGTAGACTGCCATGCAATCCGTCCTGTCCCGTCCCGAAGTCCAGAACGAAGAAGCCGCTTTCGCCTACGTTGAGGCCCGGCTTTGGCCTGATGGCCCGATCTGCCCAAAGTGCGGCGTGATCGGTAAGGCTGGCCGCTTGCAGGGCAAATCTAATCGTCCCGGTCTGTGGAAGTGCTACGCCTGTCGCAAGCCCTTCACTGTCCGCATGGGCACGGTCTTCGAGTCCAGTCACACCCCCATGCATATCTGGTTGCAGATCATGTACGTGATGTGCAGCAGCAAGAAAGGCTTCCCGACCCGGCAAATCCAGCGAATGCTAAATTGCAGCATGAAAACCGCTTGGTTCCTGGGGCATCGCGTGCGCGAAGCCATGAAGGAAACCACCGCGATCTTCCCCGACAAGATGGGCGGCGGCGGCGCGACCATCGAAGCGGATGAGACCTTCGTCGGTGGGAAGGCCAAAAACCGGGCTTACGCGCCAGTTCCTGAGAAGATGGCAGTTGCCGCGCTGGTTGAGCGTGATGGTCGCGTTCGCAGCTTCCACGTCCCGAATGTCACCGCCAACAATCTGTATCCTATCATCGCGCGGCACACCCACGCCGATAGCCGGTTCATGACCGATGAGAGCGATGTCTATAGCGCGATTGGCCGCACCTTCAAAGGCGGACATCTGACCGTAAACCACTCCGAGAAGGAGTATGTCCGCGACGACACCTACACTAACACCCTTGAGGGCTATTTCAGCATCCTCAAGCGCGGCGTCTATGGCGTCTATTTCCACGTCTCGGAGGCTCATCTGCACCGCTACCTGTCCGAGTTCGACTTCCGCTACTCGAACCGGATCAAGCTGGGCGTTGACGACCGGAAGCGCACCGACCTTGCCATCATCGGCGCCAAGGGCAAGCGGCTCACCTACCGAACAGTTGGTGGAAGCCGGGCAGCACAAGCGCCCTTCTAGACCCACTTGCGCCGACGTATGGTGCGTCAGCACCTTCGTTACTGACCACCGCCAGTTGGAATTGGATTTTGGGAAGGCGGAATGACTCCATGCGTCTCAGTATGCCGAAGAACCCGGAGTGCAAGATGGCTGTTAAAATAGAACCATTCCCCAACCCCGACTACCCCCGGGAATACCGGCGGTTCGTGGAGATCGCTCGCGAACTCGGAGTGGACGAATCACCGGACGCGCTGGATTGGGCGTTTGAGAAGGTCATCGGCCGATCTTCGGCAGATCAATCACCCAAAGCTTCCTCAAGCAAGTCGGCAAAGGCTCCCGTATCTAAAAAGTAGTTGGGATAGGCTCGACGCAGGGAAGCGATGGAATCCACCGACACCAAAACTGAACCGCGCCGGGTTTGCTGGAGGCTCTGAACCTTGAGAGGTTGGAGCGATGGAGAAGTCAAAGACATCGAACCGTTATTCGGCTGAGGTCCGTTCGCGCGCGGTGCGAATGGTGTTGGAGTGCGGGGCGGATCACGCCTCGCAATGGGCTGCGATCGGCTCGATTGCGGCGAAGGTTGGCTGCACAGGGGAGACGTTGCGCGGCTGGGTGCGCCAGGCGGAGCGCGACCAGGGGTTGCGGGCTGGTCCAACCAGCGATGACCGTGAGCGGATCAAGACCTTGGAACGCGAGGTGCGCGAACTGCGCCAGGCCAATGAGATCCTGCGCAAGGCATCGGCGTATTTTGCGATGGCGGAGCTCGACCGCCGGTCCAAGCCATGATCGCATTCATCGATGATCATCGCGTTGTCTACGGGGTCGAGCCGATCTGCCGGGTTCTGCCCAGGGGAATCGAGTGAACACTCACGCGTTCTGCTGAACGACGGCGGCGAGGTAGTCGGTATTCCACCCGGCTCTCTTTCTACGGTTTTTCAAGCTGGTTGTTGGCTTTGCCTGCTTGAGCAGGTTGAGCGCCATGTGCTTGACAACAGCCATGTTCGCCGGTCCGTGCCCAGTGCGCAGGCGGGCGAGATCGTCGCGGAATACGACGTCGAGCACCCAATGGAGGCGGTTTTCGATCCCCCAATGGCTCCGCACCACGCGGGCGAACGTCTCGGGGTCGAGCTTGGTCGAGCAGAGATAATAGCGCCGCTCGTGTTCGAGCTTTCCGTCCCGCTCGGTCCGGCTCTCGACCATGCCGATCATGGCAAGCCCGGGGAATGCCGGCTCTCCGGGGTAGCGGCGGTCGGAGAACAGCCAGTCCACGTCATGGCAGACCAAGTGCATGCGCGTTTCGATCCGGCCGTGCCCGCCGTCGATGGTCCGATGCACGCCGATGGTCAGCGACGGCGGCGGGGCTGCGAACAGCGCCTCGACTTCGGCATAGATGGCCGGCCGGTTCTGCTTGAGTACCAGCGCGTAGTCGCCCCCACCATCGAGGATGGTCTGGGCGATCTGCGTCTGTGTGCCCATCGCATCAATGGTGACGATGGCGCCGGCCAGTTCCAGGCGTCGCAGCAGCAGCGGGATTGCAATGATTTCGTTGGACTTCTCGGACACCGCCTCCTGTCCCAGCACGAGTTGCTGGCCAGTGGCCCAGGCCGACACCGTGTGCAGCGGGCCACGGCCCTTGGACCGCGCGTGGCTGCGCCGCGAGGTTTTCCCGTCGATGGCGATTGTGTCCGGCCCGGCGATGCGCAGCCGCTCAACCCAGTTGGCGAAGCATGTTTTGAACAGGTCCGGGTCGATGGCCGCGATCACCTCGCACAGCGTGTCGTGGCTGGGAATGCCACGGCCGAACGGCAGGAAACGGCGAAGGAACGCCAGGTTCTCCTCGCCCCAGAGCGTCAGCTCGACGAAATCGTCGGCGCCAGCGATCGTCCCGCACAGCAGAAGCAGCAGCAGTTCGCGCAATGGATACAGCACCTTCGCCGCCTGACGCGGGTCGCGCAACGCCGCAAATTGCGTCAGAAAGGGAGCACTCGCCAACTGGGCCATCGGACACCTCCAAAAGAGGTGTCCTGTGAATCCTACTTCACCCCGCGCCGGAATCCCCCAAGCGCATGTTCACTCGATTGCCCTGGGGTTCTGCCGATCGCTCCGAGCACCTACCATGCGCACGCGGCCAAGCGTGCCGATCCGGGCAAGCGATCCGCGCGGGAGCGGCGGGATAGTGCCTTGCAGACGGACATCAGGCGGGTCTGGGACGCGAACTTCCAGGTCTATGGCGTGCGCAAGGTCTGGCGGCAACTCCGGCGTGAGGCCATCGCAGCGCCGCGCTGTCAGGTGGCGCGGCTGATGAAGCGCATGGGGCTGGCAGGCGCGGTGCGCGGTAGGACGGTGAAGACCACGCATAGCGACAAATCGACGCCGTGCCCGCTCGACCGAGTGAACCGGCAGTTCCGTGCGCCGGCGCCCAATGTGTTGTGGGTGTCGGACTTCACCTACGTCGCCACCTGGCAGGGCTTCGTCTATGTCGCCTTCGTCATCGACGTCTTTGCCCGGCGCATCGTCGGCTGGCGGGTATCGCGGCCAGCCCGCGCAGACTTCGTGTTGGACTGCACTCGAACAGGCGCTGTGCGATCGCCGCCCGGTACGAAAGGGCGGTCTCGTGCATCACAGCGATCGCGGCGTGCAGTACGTCTCGATCCGCTACAGCGAGCGCCTGCTTGACGCTGGGATCGAGCCATCCGTCGGCAGCGTCGGTGACAGCTACGACAACGCGCTCGCCGAAACCATCAACGGTCTGTTCAAGGCCGAGGTGATCCACCGGCGCGGCCCGTGGCGCAGTGCCGAGACGGTGGAATTCGCCACCCTTGAATGGGTTGACTGGTTCAACAATCGGCGCCTGCTCGAACCGATCGGAAATATCCCGTCCGCTGAAGCGGAAGCGCGTTACTATGCCCAGGCCAATGAGCGCGCCATGGTGGCGTGACCCAAACCAAACGGCCTCCAGCAAACCCGGCGCGGTTCAAACTCGCCTGATAATTGTGCAGCAAATCGAGAGCTTGTTGTGCTGTGCCGACAATCGCACGAATGCCGGCGATATCTTGCATCTGCGAAAGTTGCATTGTCTTGAAGCGATCTAGCCCGCATTTCTCACAGTAGGGATTGCTCCCCGCGCGTTCGTTGCGGGTCCGTCATACGTTAGACGTCCTCGCCTGGTGGGCGATCTTTTTGGTGCTGCGCCGGACACAGCTCTCCCTCGTGTGCGATCCACGTCGGTGAGGCGATATGGCGGCTTGCGGTGTCTGGTTCGTGCCGGCTCAGGCGCCGGCTCGACGCAGCATCGCGTGTGCCAGGGCGAACTCGTGCTGCCACGGGCAGCCCGACGCCATGGCGACGACCACCCGGCGCACGCTGATCTTCACCAGCGCGCCGATCTTCAACAGTTTCAGTCGCAGTGTGCCGCAGGTGGCGTCTGCGAACTGGCTGTGCGCCAGCCCGATCCGGCGGAGCGCGCAGAGCAGCACGTAGGCCGCCGAAGCAAACCACAGCCGCAACTGGTTGGCCCGCATCGTCGCCGCCGAGGTGCGATCGGCGAACAGATCGAGCTGGCACTCCTTGATGCGGTTCTCCATCCCGCCCCGGGCGCAGTAGACGGTCTCATAAAGCTGGCGACCGTCACGCTCGCCCACCGCCAGCGAGGTCACGATAAAACGCGGGTTGGCCTCGCCTTGGGTCCATTCCGCCTTGCCGATGACACGTCGCCGCCGGCTCCAACTGTCGCGCGTGGACCAGCGAAAATCCGTGAACCGGCGGGCGGATTTGCCACTCGCTTCGGCCTCGGCGCGGGCGGCTGCCAGCGCCGCCTCGATCACCGCTACCAGACGCGCGTTGCGCGCCAGGCCGAAGACGTAGTCCACCCGGTTGGCCTCGCACCACGCCATCAGTGCCTCGCGGCAAAAGCCGCTATCGGCGCGCAGCAGAATGCGCACCCGCGGCCAGCGGGCGCGGATCTGGCCGATGATGCGGGTCATCTCCGACACCGTGCCGGCGGCGGCACCGATGTTGGAGCGGCGCAGTTTCGCCGCCAGCAGATGCCGCCCGCAGAACACGGAGAGCGGCAGGTAGCACTAGCAGTCGTAGTAGCCGTGGAAGAAGCGGCCTTCCTGATGGCCATGCAGCGGGTCGTCGGTGGCATCGAGGTCCAGGGTGATCTGCTTCGGTGGCTTGCCGTGCGCATCGAGAAACAGATCGACCAGCAACGCCTCGATGGCATCGGTATCGGCCGCGATCCTGGCGTAACGGGTCGGTTCTGCCCGGCTGAGTTCCAGGCGGTTCAGTGTGCTCTTGCCGGCCAGCGGCGCGCAGTCGCCGCGGCCGGCGGCCAATTTGCCGACCAGCACCGCCATCACCGGGTCATGGCGGAGTTCGTCATGGTCGTTGAGGTCTTCGTAGCCGAGCGCGATACCGACAAGGCGTTGTGTCACCAGCGTCTGCACACTGTGCTCGACGAAAGCCGGATCGCGGCTGTCCTTGAAGCAGGCAGCAAACCGACGGGTCAGGCCGATGACCCGATCAGTGGCCCCCACCAGCAGCGCTCCGGCGTCCGTCGTGATGCGGCCGCCGTCGAAAGAGGCAATCACGGCCCGGCTTTCGACGGGTGCAAAATCAAACAGGTTCGGGTTACACTCTGTGGGCATTGGGGAACTCCTCTGCTCTGCGGTAAGGCTTTGTTGCAGAAGAACTTTCGCCGATTATGAGCCCCGATGCACCTGATTCGTGTGAGAAATGCGGGCTAGCTTATGCCAAATGGACTACAGCCGCTTTGTCCGCTGTGCCACGATGGCGCTAGGATCGACACGCCGAGACTTGTTGCGCAGTGTCGCTTGGAAAGCGTTCAAGGGATAGGCATGGGCCGCACGCCAATTATTGATGATAGGGATCGATTTGTGCCAATCGTCGTGGTCTGAATCTTCCCAGTCGTCGTGTTTTCGCATCAACTGCGCAAGACGCCGCCCAGCCCAATCAACTTCCCCTCGGCGATAACCTGGTACTGCCCATTCCATAAATTCAAGCGCCGGGTCGTCCCACTCGGCGTCCGCCTCGTTCACTATGCGGGACTGCATGGCGGCGCTCATTGCGCACCTCCATCATCTACATCTAGTGGGTGGGAACGGCAAGTGTAACTCTGCCGTTGCAAAGGGTGCGCTTGCGGACCTTGCCACGTGGCAGTAACTCTCGCACAGCAGGATCACGGGGACGAGTTCCGGTTCAGGACGGATTCGATATAAGTCGACTAAGGGGAATCGATTTGGCTCGGTAGTACAACTCACAGACGCATCATTGCGTGGCTGCATTTTTGATAGCGCCAATAGGATTTGACACGGAAGTTCGCGGGTTTGGTGGTATCGGGAAGAGGAACGCTGGGACGATACTGACAATGAGTTCGAGGCGTTGGTGATCGCCCGATCACGGACACGCTTTATCGTAATTTCACAAGAAACGTGATTGAAAACATTACGAGTTTGACACTCTGAAGCTGTCTCTGTATCCGCCGGTTGCCTCCCTCACCACCAGGTTGACCTGGTGGGCTCGGCAGAAGGCAGCGCGGTGGCGTGGGGTGACCTTCTGGCCGACTTGGCCTCGCTCTCAAACCAGATCTCGACTGGCGTTCTAGCGGTGGTGCTGAGCAGGGCTTCTTTCAGAATAGAGCGGAAGTTGTTATTCTCTGGGGTGTCCTGCGTCGACGGCATATGGACAAGGGAGGGAATCATGGACGTTCTATATCCGCGCTGTGCTGGGCTGGATGTGCACAAAGACAGCGCGGTCGCCGCCGTTCGGCTTGCCGTTGATGGTGCGGTGAAGACCGAAGTTCGGACGTTCGACACCAGGACGCCCGGTTTGCTGACGCTGTCCGGCTGGCTTTCCGAGCACGGCTACATGTATGTCGCCATGGAGGTGACCCAGGGCCTCGAATCCAATTAGGTAATAATATACTTGACGCAGTAGGCGATTTGAAGCAGGTTCTTGTCATGAGCACCGAACCTGGCACCCTCTCAGAAGCTATCCTCTACTTCTCCGATCCGGACGTAGCTCTATCCACGATAGTTGAGTTGCGCTGGCCCAATGGCGTTACCTGCCCCGAGTGCGGCCGGACGGATGTGCGGTTCATCTCGACCCGCCGAATTTGGGAGTGCAAGGGTGCTCATATTCGGAAGCAGTTCGCTGCGAAGCGTGACACGATTTTTGAGGATAGCCCGCTCGGCCTTGATAAGTGGTTTACCGCGATCTGGATGATTGCGAACTGCAGGAACGGCGTCAGTTCCTATGAAATCCACCGGGCAATCGGTGTTACGCAGAAGTCGGCATGGTTCATGCTGCACCGCATCCGCCTCGCTATGGAAACCGGATCATTCATTAAGGACAGAGGTACGTTCGAGGCTGATGAGACTTTTGTTGGGGGATTGGCCAAGAACATGCACAAGAGCCGTCGGGACAAGACCATTACCGGCACGGGAGGTGCTGGCAAGACGATTGTGATGGGCGTTCTTCGGCGGGGCGAGGCGGAAACTTCAAGCAAGGTAACCGCGAAGTGTGTTCCAGACACGTCATATGAGACGCTGGCCGCGGTTATTCGGGCTAATGTAGACTGGAAATCATTCCTCTTTACCGATGCCCATGGCGGATATCGTGGCCTTGATACTGGCTACATTCACCGGACAGTGGATCATGCAGTTGAATATGTCCGTGATGCTGTTCATACGAATGGCCTCGAAAACTTTTGGGCGCTGTTCAAGCGCGCGATCAAAGGAACCTATGCGTTCATTGAAGCATTTCACTTCCTGCTTACGCACTTTCCTCAGCCAGTTTCTGGCGATGGTTGGCTGCTCATGCAAAGACGTCGGCCAACTTGAGCAGCCTGTAGGGCATCGGCGTTGTCCGCACTCCGGCCCAGGTGAGCCGCGGCATCATGGCGCCGAGGTCGTATCGTCGGTTGAAGCGGTATTCGAACTCGGCGAGGTAGCGCGGCGCGTGTTTCTGATCGATCGCCCGGTAGGTCCCGACGATGGCAGCTTTGATATTCCCCAGTGCAGTATTGACCCATTTGAAGGTGGGGGTACGCGCCGCGGCGGCGCCTGAGCCGGTCTTGACGACCTGATGCGAACACCCGGCATGCGCGACCGCACCGAAACAAGCCAGCCCGTCGCTGACCACCTCGCATGTCGGATCGAGGCTCTGTTTGGCAAAAGTCGACAGCGCATGGTTGCAGAAGCTGGCGACGCGACGCAGTTTCAGGCGCACCGGCTTGCCCTCCGGCGTGGTCTCGACGGCGGCAACGAAGGGTGTCTTGCCGGGCGCGCCGCGGCCCCGCTTGCCGCCGGAGCGTTCGCCGCCGAGATAGACATCGTCCAGTTCGACGCGCCCGCTCAGCGGCTTGCTGGCGTCACGCTCCATCATCACCTGCGCCAGCTTGTGCTTGATCTTCCAGGCCGTGGTCTGCGTCACGCCGAGGCGACGGCCGAGTTCGATGCTGGAGATGCCCTGCTTGCTCTGGGTCAGGTGATACATCGCGCGGAACCACAACCGCAGCGGCAGATGGGTCGAGGCGTAGATCGTGCCGGCGATCGGCGAGGTCTGGCGGCGGCAAGCGTTGCATTGGAACAGGCCCCGAGACTTCACTTCGCAATAGGCCCGTCCGCCGCAGGCCGGGCATTCGAAGCCATGCGGCCACCGCGACGCGATCACCAACGCACGGCATTTTTCCTCCGTGCCGTAGATCGCCTCGAAGCCCGCTTCACTGAGACCCTTCTGAAATTGAACCTTGTTCCGAGCCATTGTCACACCCTGCTGCCAGACCTTCATGTTCATGCTATGTACCAGACCTGCGAGGCTGAGGAAAGTGCGTAAGCAGGTTTCACTTTAATTCCTACGTAGCGGAGGAGACGTTCCGCTTTAATGAGCGAAAAGTCAACGATGGGGGCCGGTTCCGCAAGGTGCTCGGTGAGCCTGTCCGTAATTCTGTGTGCGAGGCATAACCAACGTTAAGGAGCGTATGATGCCGAGCAAAGCGAAGAAAGTAGACCGTGACGTCGCCAAGCTGCCGTCGATCCCGAAGGAACTGGTCAGTCTGTTTCTGACCGGTCCGATGACCGGCGAAGCGATCAACGATGCCGGCATCGCGTTCAAGAAGGCGCTGATCGAGGCCTCGTTGGACGCCGAACTGAGCCAGCACCTGGTTCGGACAAACCCGAATCGTTCACCAACCATCGCAACGGCAGCACCGGCAAGACGGTGCTGACGGGGGATGGTAAAGTCCTGATCGAGACGCCGCGTGACCGCGCGGGCAGCTTCGAACCGCTGCTTTTGCCCAAGCACGCGCGCCGGTTCACCGCCTTCGACGACAGCATCGTGGCGCTGTATGCGCGCGGCCTGACGGTGCGCGAGATCCAGGGTTATCTGGTCGAAACCCATGGCACCGAGGTCAGTCCGCAGCTGATCAGCACGGTGACCGACGGGGTGCTGGCCGAGGTGACGACGTGGCAGAGCCGGCCGCTGGAAGCGGTCTATCCGGTGGTGTTCTTCGATGCGCTGCGGGTGAAGATCCGTGAGGACAACGTGGTGCGCAACAAGGCGGTGTATCTGGCGCTTGGGGTGCGCCGGGACGGCACGCGGGAGATCCTTGGTCTATGGATCGAGACCACGGAAGGCGCCAAATTCTGGATGAAGGTGTTCAACGACCTGCGCACCCGCGGCGTGCTCGACATCCTGATCGCGGTGACCGATGGGCTGAGCGGGATGGCGGCAGCGCTGGCGGTGGTGTTCTCCAAGACCACGTTGCAGACCTGCATTGTGCATTTGATCCGCAACAGCCTTGATTACGCCAGTTGGAAGGATCGCAAACCGCTGGCCGCGGCCCTGCGTCCGATCTATGCCGCGGCCAGCGCCGAAGCGGCCGCAGCGGCCTTGGACGCGTTCGCGGCGGCCGAGTGGGGGCGGAAGTTCCCGACCGTGGTGGCCGCCTGACGGCGGGCGTGGGACCAGGTGATCCCGTTCTTTGCGTTTCCGCCCGCGATCCGGCGCGTGATCTACACCACCAATGCGATTGAAAGCGTGAACGCCAGACTGCGGAAAATCATCAAGACGCGAGGCCATTTTCCCACCGACGAGGCGGCTGGCAAGCTGATCTGGTTAGCTCTGCGCAACGTCACTGCTGACTGGGGCAAAGCGGCGCATCACTGGAAGGAAGCGATGAACCAGTTCGCGGTCCTCTACGCCGAGCGCTTCACCCGCGAGGTCTGATGTCATGTTTCCAGATCAACACGTCAGGATCGCACCGCGCCTGAGCGGAGCATGGCCATTCGTGCTCAGCCCGGCCAAATTGTGGGTCCTCGCCATGCTCGCCCCGAAAGCGGGGCTGCGCGTGGCTCCGGTCCCGCCGCAAGCGGCGAATTTGACCGCGCCTGCGCGCATGGCGGCGCAATGCCCAGGTCGGGACGGAGGACAGGTGCTTTGATCGAACCAAGGAACATGGATCAGACAGGAAACCAGCTTGTCGAGTAGGCTGTTCGTCAGATACGGCCTACTTACCCAATCGGGGATAACAGTGAAGACGCCTCACACACAGAAATTCTGACACTCCCTGCTCGGTAGCGTCACCGGCAAGCGCATTCAGTACAAGGATCTGATCGGCAATGGAGCACCCGCCAACGCCTGAAAAAAGCGAAAGGCAAGAGGTCAACGGAGACGACGGTCCAGTGTCTTTCCACAAGATGACACCGATGGATAAATTTCGATCCTTAGCTAAGCACCTTGCGGTGGTCACCCGAGATGAATTGAAGGACAGAGGTCGTCCGGCAAAGCTTCGGGACGGCTGATTTCGTCTCCCAGCACCGCTAATCCAGTGTCGCAGACTCCGCGTGGGCGCGCTGCTCCCGGTGCTTGTTTCGCATCTCGGCTAACGTGGGAAGCTCCAGGATATCAATTAGCTTGGTCACGGGAACGACAACACCGATTCCTACGGGTACTCTAACAGGATTGCCATGTTCGATCGCAGCAACCTCATCTGGTTTCGCATCCCAAGATCCCTGCCAGATACCCAAAAGGAAGGGATGGGCTTTGGCCCACCTCACGTCCAGCGCTTTTCCTTTTAACGTTCGTAAGTCTATCATATCTACGCACGGCCACACGAGTACAGGGGAGCCGCTCAAGCCGTTTAGGGCTTGTGATTCTATCAAGAATCCCTCAACCAGCACTCTAGCATTCGGGTCAAAAGGCTTAAGCCAGTCGTTGACCGGGATTTTTTCGTCTCCCGGAAGAAGGGCTATATTTCCTGTGTGGACTATTGGTAGATTCCGCTTTTTACCCGCCAGTAATCGGAACAGTCCCATAGTGTAACACAAATCCCCAATACCCACGTCCTCATCGTACAACTTGTCTGATGTCAAAAACATGTCCTGTGGAATATTAAGCATATCGAAACCGGCGGTGGCTGCATTAAAATGGAAGGGCCTCACCGCAAGATCAACCGTCGGGTCGTCCTCGTTAGAAAACCACGTTCCGCTCCCATCCATCACTGGATCAACCGGTATGTTTTCGGAAGTCCCGTCCAGCCGATTAAGGCGGATTAGGAAAGGGGCATCCCCAACTTGGTACGCAATATGCTGGGCGGTTACTAAGTATTGATACCCATCGTATTGAACGAAAAAACCTGTCCCAGCACATTTAATCCCGCTACCTAAGACAATCGTCGGCTATCCCAATAAATACCACACATCTGCGGAGGTCGTCGGCAATGATTCTGCCCCCAAAACTGGCGAGCCTTCGGCGTTCTGGCCCAATGCCAAATGTCAGCATTATCGGCCTACTGCGTCAAGTATATTATTACCCTAATTAGCGACACTGGCGTCGCGCAACCTGGCGACGGTCAGTTGGCCGCTTCGACCATGGCACGGGCGGACTGCACAGCGTCTATCGCCTCGTCCTCGATCGCCGTCTCTCGCTTGTCGGCGGCTTCGTAGGCGGCTTCGGATTCGGCCAGACGTCGTTCAGCGTCGGCCTTGTTGACCTCTGCCAACGGGATCGCCATGTTCGCCAAGACCGTGCATCGTTCCTGCGTGATCTCAGCGAAGCCGCTGTCGACAAACAACCGATCCGTGACTCGATCACCCTCGTACAGATCAATCGTTCCCCCGCGCAACATGACGATCATTGGGCTGTGGCCTTCCAGAACACCTATGTCGCCCTCGGACGCGGGGATCACCACCATGTCCACAGGCCGGGAAAGCAGCAGTTTTTCCGGGCTAACGATTTCGAGGGAGACGGCCATTCAGGCGCTCGCCTTCATGGTCTCGGCCTTCTGCACCGCTTCCTCGATCGTGCCCACCATGTAGAAGGCGGCTTCCGGCAGATGATCGTATTCGCCGGCGCAGATCGCCTTGAAGCTGCGGACCGTGTCGGCCACTGGGACAAGCTTGCCGGCAAAGCCGGTGAAGACTTCCGCGACGTGGAATGGCTGTGACAGGAATTTCTGGATCTTGCGGGCACGGGCGACGACCAGCTTGTCCTCCTCGGACAACTCGTCCATGCCCAGAATGGCGATGATATCCTGCAACGATTTGTAGGTCTGCAGGATGCGCTGGGTTTCACGGGCCACGGCGTAGTGCTCCTCGCCGACGATCCGCGGATCGAGCGAACGGGACGTGGAATCGAGCGGATCGACAGCCGGATAGATGCCCAGTTCCGCGATCTGACGGTTCAGCGTGGTCGTGGCATCCAAATGGGCAAAGGATGTCGCCGGTGCTGGGTCGGTCAAATCGTCTGCGGGCACGTAGATCGCCTGAATCGAGGTGATCGACCCCTTGTTGGTCGAGGTGATCCGCTCCTGCAACGCACCCATGTCCGTGGCCAGAGTTGGCTGATAGCCCACCGCCGACGGGATGCGGCCCAGCAGAGCGGACACTTCCGCGCCCGCCTGGGTGAAGCGGAAGATGTTATCGACAAAGAACAGGACGTCCTGGCCTTCCTCATCACGAAAATATTCGGCCATCGTCAGGCCCGACAGGCCGACGCGCGCGCGGGCGCCCGGCGGCTCGTTCATCTGGCCATACATCAGCGCCACCTTGGAGCCTTCGAGCAGGTTGCCCTGGTCGTCCATCTTGATGACGCCGGCGTCGATCATCTCGTGGTACAGGTCGTTGCCTTCGCGCGTGCGCTCACCCACACCGGCGAACACCGACACGCCGCCGTGCGCCCTGGCGATGTTGTTGATCAGTTCCTGGATCAGCACCGTCTTGCCCACACCCGCGCCGCCGAACAGCCCGACCTTGCCGCCCTTCAAATAAGGGCACAGCAGATCAACCACCTTGATGCCGGTCACCAGGATCTCGGCCGAGGTCGCCTGCTCCTCGAACGTCGGCGCCGCACGATGGATCGGCATGTGCTGCTTGGTGTTGACCGGACCCTTCTCGTCGATCGGCTCACCGATCACGTTCATGATGCGGCCCAAGGTCTCGGGTCCCACCGGCACCTGGATCGGCGCCCCGGTATCGGTCACTTCCTGGCCACGGACCATGCCATCGGTGCTGTCCATGGCGATGCATCGAACGGTGCGCTCGCCCAATTCCTGCGCCACTTCCAACACCAAGGTGCGGTTTTCGATCTTGCTGAGCAGCGCGTTCTGGATGAACGGCAACTCACCATCGAACTGCACGTCCACCACGGCCCCCAGAACCTGGGTCACGCGACCGACGATGTTGCTTGCCATGATGATGGTTCCTTCGATTGTGGTCGGAGATCAGAGCGCTTCGGCGCCGGAAATGATCTCGATCAGTTCCCTGGTGATGTTCGCCTGGCGGGCACGGTTATAGTTCTGGCTCAGCCGCTTGATCATGTCGCCGGCGTTGCGCGTCGCGTTGTCCATAGCGGTCATGCGTGCGCCATGCTCACCGGCCGAGCTTTCCAGCAACGAGCGATACATCTGGATGGCCATCGCCTGTGGCAGCAGGCGGGCCAGGATGGTTTCCTCGTCCGGCTCGAACTCATATGTCGCACCGCCCAGATCTTCGCTTTCCCCTTCCGGCGGTGGTGCCGGAATGATCTGCTGCTCGGTCACGACCTGGGCGATGACCGACTGGAAGCGGTTGTAGATGATCGTCGCGACGTCTATTTCACCGGCCGACAGCATTTCCGTCACGCGTGCGCCGATCTCTTGAGCATCGCCGAAATCCACCCGACGCTTGCCGGCATAGGTGATGTCTCCGACGATCCGGCTGCTTAACTCCCGCCGCAGATAATCACGGCCTTTCCGCCCCACGGCGAGGATCTTGACCGTCTTGCCCTCGGCTTCAAGCCGGCGCGCGAGATTGCGGGTCGCACGTCCGACGTTGGAGTTGAAGGCACCGGCCAAGCCCCGATCGGCGGTCACCGCGATCAGCAGATGCACCTTGTCCTGTCCAGTGCCGACCAGCAGTGGTGGCGCCGTCGGCGAACCGGCGACGGATGCGGCCAGCGCGCGCAGCATGCGATCCATGCGCTCCGCATACGGACGCGAGGCTTCAGCCTGCTGCTGTGCGCGACGCAGCTTCGAGGCCGCCACCATCTTCATGGCCGACGTGATCTTCTGCGTCGATTTCACGCTGTTGATGCGTGTTCGGAGCGCCTTCAGACTGGGCATATCTCGATGTCCCTTTGTTTGACGGGGCGATTGGCGTCGGAGGTTGGTTCAACCTCGGACGATCGCGCCCTAGCTGAAGGATTTCGCAAAACCGTCCAGGAAGGCGATGAGTTTTTTCTCGGTCTCCGGCTTGATCTCCAGATCGCCGCGGATCGCATCCAGAATCTCAGGCTCACGCGATTTGAGCTCGCTGACGAACTGCGATTCGAAGGAGCTGATCCGACCGATGTCGATCTTGTCGAGGTAGCCACGCACGCCGGTGAAGATGACCACCACCTGTTCCTCGATCGGCATCGGTTGGTATTGAGGCTGCTTCAGCAGCTCCGTCAGCCGAGATCCGCGTGCCAGAAGCTGCTGAGTGGATGCATCGAGGTCGGAGGAGAACTGCGCGAACGATGCCATCTCACGATATTGCGCCAGCTCCAGCTTGATGCGGCCGGCCACCTGCTTCATTGCCTTGATCTGGGCGGCGGAGCCGACGCGTGAAACTGAAAGACCGACGTTCACCGCCGGACGAATGCCGCGGAAGAACAGTTCGGTTTCCAGGAAGATCTGGCCGTCGGTGATCGAAATCACGTTCGTCGGGATGTAGGCTGACACGTCCCCCGCCTGCGTCTCGATCACCGGGAGGGCGGTGAGCGAGCCGGCACCCAGTTCATCGTTCATTTTCGCGGCACGTTCCAGCAGTCTGGAGTGCAGATAGAACACGTCGCCCGGGTAGGCCTCGCGGCCGGGCGGCCGGCGCAAGAGCAGCGACATCTGGCGATAGGCGACGGCCTGTTTTGACAGGTCGTCGTAGAAGATGACCGCGTGTTGCCCGCTGTCGCGGAAGAACTCGCCCATCGTGCAGCCGCTGTATGGCGCCAGGAATTGCATCGGGGCGGGGTCAGATGCCGTGGCGGCGACCACGATGGTGTATTCCAGCACGCCGTTTTCTTCGAGCGTTCGCACAAGCTGCGCCACCGTCGATCGCTTCTGGCCGATAGCGACATAAATGCAGAACAGCTTCTTTTTGTCGTCGCTGCCGCCGTTGATGCCTTTCTGATTGATGATCGTGTCGATGATAACGGCGGTTTTTCCGGTCTGCCGGTCGCCAATGATCAGTTCACGCTGGCCGCGCCCCACTGGGATCAAGGCGTCAATCGCCTTCAGCCCCGTCTGCATTGGCTCATGCACCGACTTGCGGGGAATGATGCCCGGCGCCTTGACCTCGACGCGGCTCATTTTGGCGCCGGCGATCGGACCCTTGCCATCGATCGGATTGCCCAGCCCATCAACCACCCGACCCAGCAGGCCACGGCCGGTCGGTACCTCCACGATCGATCCGGTGCGGCTCACGGTATCGCCCTCGCGAATCTCCGTGTCGTCACCGAAGATCACGACCCCGACGTTGTCGGTTTCCAGGTTCAGCACCATGCCGCGCAGGCCGGCCGAAGGGAACTCGACCATTTCGCCGGACATCACGTTCTGCAGGCCGAAGACCCGGGCGATTCCGTCACCCACTGACAGAACCTGGCCGGTTTCGGCGACATTGGCTTCGGTGTCGAACGCGGCGATCTGCTTCTTCAGAATCTCCGAGATCTCGGCTGGGCGGATCTCCATCTCACGCGGCTCCCTTCATGGCGTACTGCAGGCGTTGCAGCCGGGATCTCAAACTTGTGTCGTAAAGGCGGGCCCCGATGCGAACGATCAGGCCGCCAAGCAAATCGGGCTCGACCCGCTCGTTTATATTGACGTTGCCATAGCCGGCCTCGATCAGTCGGGCGCGCAGCTGCTGGCGCTGCACATCACTCAACGGATGCGCTGAAGCAACGTGGGCGGTGACGACACCCCGGCGTTCGGCCACCAAGGCGGCAAAGGCGGTAACGATCTCGCGCAGCGCCCGCAAGCGCCGGTTGACCGAGATGACCCCGACGAAATCGCGGATTTGCTTGCCGAAGCCCTCCTGCGTCAGCACCGCCTGGGCAGCAGCTGTGGCAGTTTTGACATCGATCAAAGGTGACTCCAGCAGGCGGCGGAAATCCTTGCTGCCGTCGATCAGCTGGCCGAGATTCTCCATCTGCGACACCACGGTGTCGAGCTCGTGGCTTTCATCGGCGAGCGCATACAATGCGGCGGCGTAGCGGTCAGCAAGGCCGCCGCCGGATGCGATTGTCGTAGCCTGAGAAGCCACTTTGTTTTCCATATGTTACGCCGAGCCGAGGGGGCGCGGACAAGTACTCGGATCGGCTGGCCGATCCGGCGTGGGGCCTCTAGCATGGGGTATAGGGCCACGCAATACGCAGGCACTTCTGGACCACGGCAATCGAGTGAACATGCGCTCGGGGGATTCCAACGCGGGGTGAAGTAGGATTCATCGGACACCTCTTTTGGCGGTGTCCGATGGCCCAGTTGGCGAGTGCTCCCTTTCTGACGCAATTTGCGGCGTTGCGCGACCCGCGTCAGGCGGCGAAGGTGCTGTATCCATTGCCCGAACTGCTGCTGCTTCTGCTGTGCGGGACGATCGCTGGCGCCGACGATTTCGTCGAGCTGACGCTCTGGGGCGAGGAGAACCTGGCGTTCCTTCGCCGTTTCCTGCCGTTCGGCCGTGGCATTCCCAGCCACGACACGCTGTGCGAGGTGATCGCGGCCATCGACCCGGACCTGTTCAAAACATGCTTCGCCAACTGGGTTGAGCGGCTGCGCATCGCCGGGCCGGACACAATCGCCATCGACGGGAAAACCTCGCGGCGCAGCCACGCGCGGTCCAAGGGCCGGGGCCCGCTGCACACGGTGTCGGCCTGGGCCACTGGCCAGCAACTCGTGCTGGGACAGGAGGCGGTGTCCGAGAAGTCCAACGAAATCATTGCAATCCCGCTGCTGCTGCGACGCCTGGAACTGGCCGGCGCCATCGTCACCATTGATGCGATGGGCACACAGACGCAGATCGCCCAGACCATCCTCGATGGTGGGGGCGACTACGCGCTGGTACTCAAGCAGAACCGGCCGGCCATCTATGCCGAAGTCGAGGCGCTGTTCGCAGCCCCGCCGCCGTCGCTGACCATCGGCGTGCATCGGACCATCGACGGCGGGCACGGCCGGATCGAAACGCGCAGGCACTCGGTCTGCCATGACGTGGACTGGCTGTTCTCCGACCGCCGCTACCCCGGAGAGCCGGGTAGAATACCGACTACCTCGCCGCCGTCGTTCAGCAGAACGCGTGAGTGTTCACTTGATTCCTCTGATTTCCGGACAGAGCCTCGAAGCCAATTAGCTCGCCTGCTGATTAAGTAGTTGCTCGAGGTAGGTAGGCGCCCAGCCGGCGCGTTTGCGCCGCAGCTTGATGGACTTCTTGTCTTTGGCTGACCGGACGAGATTGAGGGCGAAGTGCCTGACGACGGCCATGTTTTTGGCGCCGAATCCCTTGCGCAAGCGGGATTGGTCTTCGTTGAAGCCGACGTCGAGCACCCAATGGAGACTGTTCTCGATATCCCAGTGGCCTCTGATCGCCTGAGCGGCCTTGGCCGCGTCGAGCGCCGCCGAGGACACGTAGTAGCGGGTCTCGGTATGTGTGGACCCGCCACGTTGGATGTGGGCCTGGACGCGGATGACGCAGGCGACGCCCGGCAGGCGCAGTTCGCCAGGGAAGCGGCGGTCGCCGGACATCCAATCGACCTCGCGCATCAAGCTCGTGGTGCGCTGCTCGATGCGGCCATGGCCCTTGTCGTGCTCGATATGGGTCTGGGCGGCGCCAGGCCGGGCTGACGCGAAGCAGGCCTCGACCTCGGCGCGCAGCGTGGGCTGGTTGGCCCGGACGGCCAGCAGGGAGTCGGCGCCGGCGCCCGTGATGGCCGCGGCGATGCTCGCTCTACCCCGACTGGGGCAGTCACTATTTCTTCACCCCGAGGCTGGGGGCAAGGTGTCGAAGACGATGCTGACGCAGGTCGAGTGGGCTTCTGAGCCAGTTTGGCATCGAGCATATCGCGGCCTGCTCGCCGCAAGCCCGCAGGCGGTCGGAGCGGGTACTCCGCATGCTGCAGAACCGTCTGCTGAAGGAGTTCAAGTTGGCTGGGATCGACGCGGTCGAGGCGGCCGCTCGCTGGCTTCGTGACAGCTTCATCGCTGAGCACAATGAACGAATTACAATTGCGGCGGCGCAGGAAGGATCAGAGTTTGTTGCCGATGCGACAGGTGCCCGGCGCGAGATCCCATGCGTCCAGGAGGACCGGAAGGTGGGCCACGACGCTACGGTCAGACCGGAAGAGCCGAGACGGCGCAGGGCCAGCCAACGTTTTTTACCATACGCCCCTTCGACCGCTTCGTCGTTGCGGCTTCTCATGTGCTGGGCGCCTGCTGTGCTGGGCGCCTACGAAGACTTCTCCGCCTCATTGTTCCCGAGTTGCAACGCCGCGGCCTGTTCCACACCGACTACACACGGGCTACGATGCGCGGGGACCCTAGCCCTCGGCCGGCCGACATTAGGAGTCTGACGATGACACAAGGAGAGGCAGATGAAACTCTATTACGCACCCGGCGCTTGTTCGATCGGTATTCACGTGCTGCTGGAAGAGATCGGCAAGCCGTACGACGCGGAAAAGATAAACCTGCAGCAGGGCGAGCAGTACCGGGCGGATTTCACCACCGTGAACCCGAAGTCCAAGGTGCCCACGCTGGCGCGTGACGACGGTTCGATTCTGACCGAGTTCCCGGCGATCGCCTACTGGCTGGCGCGCACCAATCCGAATGCCGGCCTGTTGCCCGACGACGTTGACCTGCAGACCCGGGCGCTGGAGCTCACCGACTACGCGGTGGCAACGGTTCACATGCAAGGCTTTGCCCGCCAGTTCCGCTCCTCGAACTTCACGCCGAACCCGGCGGACGAAGATAACGTAAAGACCCGTGGCAAGGAGATCGCCGAAAAAGGCTTCTCTCTGATCGACAAGGCGCTGCTCGGAAAAGATTATGCGGTCGGCAGGTTCTCCATCGCCGACGCCGCGATTTTCTACTTGGAGTTCTGGTCCAAGCGCGCCGCCATGACCCTGCCGGCAAATTGCGCCGCTCATCTCGATCGGATGTTCGCCCGCCCGTCCGTCCAGCGCGTGATGCAGCAGGAAGGCTTGGCCTGATACCATGATCGGGCTCTCCACGGAGACGTTGCATCCCGTCGCCTTCTGGTTCCTGCGCCATGGTGAGACCGACTGGAACGCGCAAAACCTGTCGCAGGGGAACGTCGATATTCCGCTTAACGAGACCGGCCTGGCGCAGGCTCGGTCCGCCGCGTTGCTGCTGCGGAACCGGGGGATCTGCAGCATCATTTCCTCGCCGCTTGGCCGCGCCAAAGTCACGGCCGACATCGCGGCGGACCAGCTGGGTCTGCCGGTGCAGATTGATGACGGCCTGCGAGAGGTCGCCTTCGGTGTGCAGGAAGGCAAGCCGATGTCGGAGTGGTTTCAGCCCTGGATGGATGGGCTGCTGACCCCAGAGGGAGCCGAAAGTTTCCCCACGCTGACCGCCCGAGCGGTCGCCGCCATCAACCGCTGCGTCGATCAACCGCCGGCGGTTCTGGTGGTCGCGCACGGCGCGCTGTTCAGGGCCATTCGTGGGGCCATGGGGCACGAGCCGAACGTGCGGACGCGCAACGCCGTGCCGATTTGGTGCGAGCCCCCTGTTGACCGGGCGAAGCCGTGGGCAATCACCTATCCGGACTAAACGCTGGCCACGAACGGACGACAAACGATAGTTTGCCCACTATAATAAGATCTAAGGCACGTGCTCAGGTTGAGAGCGACTCACGATTTGCCTGCCGTTTGCTAAACCCGCAGGTGGCCTCGGTGACAGACATCTCGCTTATCCTGTTCGACCTCAATGGCGTGCTCTACCGCTATGACCGGGACGCCCGGATAACCTACCTCGCCTCGATCACGAACCAAACACCCGATACGGTGACGAATGCGATCTGGACGTCTGGTTTCGAGGACTCTGGTGATGCCGGCGCCCTCGACGCGCCGGCCTACTTGCGAGGCTTTGGTGCGGCCTTGGGCGGCACTCTCTCGGAAGCCGACTGGATCGCGGCGCAGCAGGTTGCGCTCACGCCGATCGACGCGACCCTCTCGCTGTTGCCCCATATTCGTCCAAATGTGCAAAGTGCCGTGTTAACCAACAACAACCTGCTGCTGCTGCGCCATTTTCCGACCCTGTATCCAGAGGTCGCCAAGCTGATGGGCGATCGAGCATGCGTGTCGGCAGAGTTCGGTGTCCGCAAGCCGCATCCGGATTGCTATCGCTGCTGCCTGCTGAGGTTGGGCGTCCCGCCCGAGGCGACGCTGTTCGTGGATGACAGCTCGGCGAATGTCGTGGGCGCCCGCGAAGCCGGGCTGCAAGGGCTTGAGTACACCGATCCAGTAACCCTGGGATGGGAGCTGCGAAGGCGCGGCATCATTGCGTGATCGCCAGCCGTTCTAAAGCGACCGGCCCCGCAGCTGATCCGATCGGGTTCCCAGGTTCTGCCCGCCTGCCCAGGGGCACCGCACGATGACGCTGCGTGAAGCCGATCCAGCGCCAGGCAAGACAAAACAAAGAGCGCAGAAGGAACATGCCGATGCAGACCAGTCCACAGTTGCAAGGGCGCACGGCCCTGGTGACAGGCGGCTCCCGCGGGATCGGAGCCGCCATCGCGACGGCGCTGGCGGAAGCCGGGGCTGACATCGCCGTGAACTACCTCGAACGGGCCTCTCAGGCGGAAGCCGTGGCCGCTGCCGCGAGGGCTACCGGGCGTCGAGCCATCATCGTGCAGGCGGACGTATCCAGCAGCCAAGCCGTTGCCGCCATGGTGCAAACGATTGAAGCCGAGCTTGGTTCGGTCGATATCCTGGTCAACAACGCGGGGATTGCCATCATCCGCGGCCTTGACGACCTGACCGAGGCCGATTTCGACAAGACCATCGCCGTCAATTTGAAGTCCGCGTTTCTCTGCACGCAGGCTGTCCTGCCGCGGATGCGCGCGCGATCCTGGGGCCGGGTCATCAACATCTCCTCTGGAGCAGCTCGCGGCGCCGGCGGGGTGGGCTTGCACTACAACGCCTCCAAAGCAGGAATGGAGGGCCTCACCCGAGGCTATGCCGCCCGCCTGGTCAAGCACGGCATCACCGTCAACGCCGTGGCGCCGTCGCTGATCGAAACCGACATGGTCAAATCCGGCGTCGCCGCCTCTTCCAGCCGCATTCCGCTCGGCCGGTTCGGCACCGGCGAGGAAGTCGCGCAAATCGTGCTGATGCTGGTGGGCAACGCCTACATGACTGGACAGACCGCTGCGCTGCCCGGCGGCATGGCCTTCAATTGATCTCGCAACCGCGGTTCAGACCATGTCGGCGATCTGCGTGGTATGATCAGGCGTTCAGCAGGCTCTGGCTCCGCACGAGGCGCGCGTAGAGCCCACCTTGCTCCATCAGTTCGGCATGGGTGCCAGTCTCCTGCGCCTGACCTTCGGCCAATGCCACAACCAGATCAGCGTCGCGAACGGTGGAAAGCCGGTGCGCGATGACGATCGTGGTGCGTCCCTTGCGCAACCTTGCCAGTGCGGTTTGCACGGCTGACTCGCTTTCGGTGTCGAGCGCGCTGGTTGCCTCATCCAGCAGCAGTATCCGTGGGTTGCGCAGCAGGGCTCGGGCCAGGGCGACGCGCTGGCGTTGACCGCCCGAAAGACGCTGACCACCGGGGCCGACAACCGTGTCATAGCCCAGCGGCAGTGCGGCGATAAAAGCGGCGGCGGCGGCGGCCTCGGCGGCGGCTTCGATTTCAGGTTGCAACGCGCCTGGGCGGCCCATGCCAATATTGACCGCGACCGAGTCGTCAAACAGTAGAGCGTCCTGGCCGACATAGGCGATGCTGTCGCGCAGGCTGGCCAAGGTGACCGTCCGCACATCGGCGCCATCGATGCGGACCGCCCCGCCGGTCGCGTCGTGCAACCGGGGTATCAGCGCCAGCGCGGTGGATTTGCCGCCTCCCGACGGGCCGACGAGTGCGACCGTGGTCGCCGGCAGGGCCTCAAACGTCAGGCCGGTGAGTGCGGTGCGGCCATCGGGATAGACGAAGTGGACGTCGTCGAAAATCACATGACCCAGTCCTTCAGGCAGCGCTCTGGCGTCGGACGCGTCCTGGATGGTCGCCGGTTCATCGATAACGGTGAAGACCCGCACCATCCCGGCCAGGCCCTCCTGCAGGGCCGCGTTCAATGAACCCAGCGCGCGCAGCGGCCTGGCGGCGATCAGCAGCGCGGCAACGAAGCCGGTGAAATCACCCAGGGCATGATCGCTGACCGCGGCGCGCCAGCCTTCGAAGCCGATCACTGCCGCGACGGCCGCACCACCTAGCACTTCCAGGACGGGCTCGACTCGCGACCGGCTCTTGGTTATTCGCAGCAACGACTTGTAAAGCTGCTGAAAGGCGGCCTCGGCGCGCCTGGTTTCGCTGGCTTCAAGGCGATAGGCGCGAACCGTGCGAGCCTGGGCAAAGCTCTCGTTCAGCAAGGCGGCGGCTTCGCCGACGCGCTCCTGCATGCCGCCTGACGCCTTGCGCACACGCTTGCCGATCCGCTCGATGGGTACTACCGCGAGCGGATACAGCGCCGCTGCGATCAGCGACAGCAGCCAGTTCAGGTAGATCATGCTGCCGACCAGGCCGATGACCGTGACCATGTCCGCGACACCGTTGACGGCGCGGGTGAGCGCTTCCCGAATCGTTGCAGCGTCCGTGGTGAAATGCGCCGCGAGCTGGGCCGGCGCCTCGCGTTCCAGCCGAGCGAGATCGGCGCGCGTCAGATGGGCGAACATGCGGCCTTGAAGCTCCCGGATCACCAGCAGCACGACCTGTTGGACCTGTACATTCTGGAAGTACTGGGCCAGCGCCTTGACGCCGGTCACCAGCACGACCAGGGCCGGAATCTGGTAGAGTATCCGCCGGTCGTGGTTGGTGAACATATCGAACGCATGGTTGATGACCACCGGATACAATGCGGTCGTGCCGGCCATCAGCAGCGTCAGCGCCAATACCAGCGTCAGCCGGACCTTGTGGTGGATCAGGTGCTCGCGCCAGAGGCGGCTGAGAAGCTCGAAGGTGCGGTCGGGGCGCTTCGCATTCATGGCGCGGCCATGTACCAGCAGCCGCGCTCTTTCGCTATGCGGGTCATGGGGTCCAAGCTGGCGCGACAAGAACAGGAGGCGTCCTTATGACAAACCGCATCAACCGCGCCATCGAACTGCTGGAGCAGGACCAGGCTGTCTATTACGAAGGTGGGCACAGCGGCCACGTGCTAACCTACGATCAGGGGTGTCGCGATGCAGGCACCTGGGCCGACTACATGAATGTCGGCATGGAGCATGGCGCCTTCGACATGACCGGCCTCGCCGACTATCTGCGCGGCCTGGTCGATGGTGGTCCGACACGGTCAGGCCATCGAACGCCGACGGTGATCGTGGAGGCACCGGTCAACGGCACCGACGAGGCGAATGTCCGCTTCAACGCCTGGCAGTTCCGGCAGATCCTCGGGCGAGGGGCACACGGTATCCTGCTGTGCCAAGCCGAAACCGTCGATGCCGTGCGGGCTTTCGTGGAGGCATGTCGCTATCCCCACCACCTGTCCGGGGCCGATCCGGCGTTTCCGTCGCCGGCAGCCCGGTTGGACGGCCAGACCCGCCCGGTGGCCGCCGACGGCCGGTTGGGGATCGGCACGCGTGGCCGAGGATCGGAGAATACCGCTGCTCCGATTTGGGGTTTGGCGAGTGACGACTATATGGATCGCTGCGATCCATGGCCGCTGAACCCTTGTGGGGAGCTGCTGCTGGGCGTGAAGCTGGAGAGCCCGGAAGGGATCGCCAACGCGGATGCCATCTGCGCGGTGCCGGGTCTGGGATTCGCGGAAATGGGACCAGGCGACCTCAGCCTGTCGCTGGGGTCGGTTAAGCTGCTGCGCGACCCTTATCCGCCGGTCATGCAGGCGGCACGCGACAAGGTGTTCGCGGCGTGCCGGCGGAGTGGGATCGCTTTCCTCGAGGGCTGCACGATGGCCGACATCGTCGCACGTTTGGATGAAGGGGTGCGGGTAATAGCAGGCCACAGCGAAGAGATGGCACGCATCGGCCGGTTACATCAGGGGCGGGAGATGCCGGTTTAGGATTAACGGGATCGTCGTGTGGAAGCTTTGCCAGTGCGCGTTATCAGGCTTCACGTGGTCGTGCACGCCTCGACACCTCCAAGATGCGATCGAGCTTTTCAACCACCTCGGGAGCCACCTCGTCCGGCGGGATGAACTGAACCAACCGGTGATAGTCAGCTTTCCGAAATAGCAGCGGCTCCCGTATCTCGGTGTAGTATTTCCTGAAAATAGGATCCAAAACATCGTCGGTGGCTTTAATGTCCGAAGACCAAATATCCCGTCCGAGGGTTTTCTGTGCCGCTTCAATCTCCGTGATAGCGTCTCTCATCGTGTTGACGCGGCCCTGCCCGAACAGGCTGCCAGGTTCCCCGCTTAAAGCCCAAGCCTCCAGGACGTCTCGACGGGTGAGGTAATTTTCGATTTCTCGGCGCAACCAAACCAGGCTTTCCACGCCCAGGTCTCGCGGTGCCCGTTCCAGCCGATCGAACAATGCGACGCCGGCCATGTCCGCTTTCGCCTCTCGCAGGGCGTAATAGTGGCGCTGCACCTTACTTGGATCGTTCGCGACATAGATAACGAATGGACGTTCCAACGCCAAGCGGGCGGGGTGCTTTAATTTATCCGCGAAGGCAATGAGCACTGCTAGGTCGGTGGATCCTTCCAAATACAATACCCAACCCTGCACTTCGGCCTGATACAAATGGTCGATCGGGTATTCCGCCAGCCATTTGCGGACTTGTGAACCACGATCATCAATCCGGCGCGGTTGGCCAACAAACGCCACCAGCGTGTCCTTTCGCGCCGCCTCTTCCAGCACGATCTCGGAATGACTCGCGGCGATTATCTGGCTACCATGTCGCCGCGCCAGTTCACTGAGCAGGTTATAGCTTTCTCGCTGGCGTACGATTTCAAGGTGAGCGTCTGGCTCGTCTAGCAGTAGCGTTGTTCCCGGATTGGCAAGAACATAAGCCAGCAACAGAAGGATTTGCTGCTGGCCTCGCCCAGCGGAGGACAAGTCAAGCGTCGTTCCCCGGTATTCATATGCCATGGTGATCTCACCGCGTGCAGCTATATTCTGCGGCGGTCTAACCCGCATTTCTCACAGTAGGGATTGCTCCCCGCGCGTTCGTTGCGGGTCCGTCATACGTTAGACGTCCTCGCCTGGTGGGCGATCTTTTTGGTGCTGCGCCGGACACAGCTCTCCCTCGTGTGCGATCCACGTCGGTGAGGCGATATGGCGGCTTGCGGTGTCTGGTTCGTGCCGGCTCAGGCGCCGGCTCGACGCAGCATCGCGTGTGCCAGGGCGAACTCGTGCTGCCACGGGCAGCCCGACGCCATGGCGACGACCACCCGGCGCACGCTGATCTTCACCAGCGCGCCGATCTTCAACAGTTTCAGTCGCAGTGTGCCGCAGGTGGCGTCTGCGAACTGGCTGTGCGCCAGCCCGATCCGGCGGAGCGCGCAGAGCAGCACGTAGGCCGCCGAAGCAAACCACAGCCGCAACTGGTTGGCCCGCATCGTCGCCGCCGAGGTGCGATCGGCGAACAGATCGAGCTGGCACTCCTTGATGCGGTTCTCCATCCCGCCCCGGGCGCAGTAGACGGTCTCATAAAGCTGGCGACCGTCACGCTCGCCCACCGCCAGCGAGGTCACGATAAAACGCGGGTTGGCCTCGCCTTGGGTCCATTCCGCCTTGCCGATGACACGTCGCCGCCGGCTCCAACTGTCGCGCGTGGACCAGCGAAAATCCGTGAACCGGCGGGCGGATTTGCCACTCGCTTCGGCCTCGGCGCGGGCGGCTGCCAGCGCCGCCTCGATCACCGCTACCAGACGCGCGTTGCGCGCCAGGCCGAAGACGTAGTCCACCCGGTTGGCCTCGCACCACGCCATCAGTGCCTCGCGGCAAAAGCCGCTATCGGCGCGCAGCAGAATGCGCACCCGCGGCCAGCGGGCGCGGATCTGGCCGATGATGCGGGTCATCTCCGACACCGTGCCGGCGGCGGCACCGATGTTGGAGCGGCGCAGTTTCGCCGCCAGCAGATGCCGCCCGCAGAACACGGAGAGCGGCAGGTAGCACTAGCAGTCGTAGTAGCCGTGGAAGAAGCGGCCTTCCTGATGGCCATGCAGCGGGTCGTCGGTGGCATCGAGGTCCAGGGTGATCTGCTTCGGTGGCTTGCCGTGCGCATCGAGAAACAGATCGACCAGCAACGCCTCGATGGCATCGGTATCGGCCGCGATCCTGGCGTAACGGGTCGGTTCTGCCCGGCTGAGTTCCAGGCGGTTCAGTGTGCTCTTGCCGGCCAGCGGCGCGCAGTCGCCGCGGCCGGCGGCCAATTTGCCGACCAGCACCGCCATCACCGGGTCATGGCGGAGTTCGTCATGGTCGTTGAGGTCTTCGTAGCCGAGCGCGATACCGACAAGGCGTTGTGTCACCAGCGTCTGCACACTGTGCTCGACGAAAGCCGGATCGCGGCTGTCCTTGAAGCAGGCAGCAAACCGACGGGTCAGGCCGATGACCCGATCAGTGGCCCCCACCAGCAGCGCTCCGGCGTCCGTCGTGATGCGGCCGCCGTCGAAAGAGGCAATCACGGCCCGGCTTTCGACGGGTGCAAAATCAAACAGGTTCGGGTTACACTCTGTGGGCATTGGGGAACTCCTCTGCTCTGCGGTAAGGCTTTGTTGCAGAAGAACTTTCGCCGATTATGAGCCCCGATGCACCTGATTCGTGTGAGAAATGCGGGCTAAGCGTCACTCCAAAAAGCTGCTGCATATAAGCAACGAGCTGGCTCCACATTTCAGGTTGCTGTTGCCAGATTTGAAAGCACAGGTTGCGCAGGACTTGTGCTGTCTGCCCTTCACCGATTAGAACCTCGATGCGCCCCGGTTCCCATTTCGGCTCGATTGCTGCCAAACCGGACATCGCCGGAAGCAGCGCCACTCGGACATCGCCCACGCCCTCTGGTACAGACATCCGTTCAGATTTTGGCTGCTCCGAAAGCCGCAGTGGGCGCACGTAGATGATTTCCGGCCCTGAGTAGTCGAACTCTAATCCACACTCCCACGCGCCAGCGTTCCCGACGCCGTTCAGGGTAATGTCGATCCGCAGGTTGTGTGTAACCGTTTTTCCGTTTTCCCGGATGCCCTCTCGGGTGCGCAGCCCGTGCCAAAGCAGGTTACTTCCCGGCACAGGGACAGAGACGAGGTCCCGACGGTTGATCGTTACGCCAATTCTCTCCTGTGCCGTGGAAGTCTTCCCGCGTTCAGCCTGCCAAGTCTTCAAACCCAGCCGCCAAAGCGCGATCGCCTGAAGCGCGGCGGTCTTCCCGGCATTATTAGGGCCGCAGAGCACCGTCACCGGCCCAAGCTCAATGTCGGCGGTTGAGAAGGTCTTGAAATTGCGGATTTGGAGTCTGGTCAGCACGTGATGGCCTGTAGGGGCAATTCTCGTTGAAATATAGGTGTGCCTACACCCCAGGAAGACCCAGAAGGTCGTCTGGTCGTCATCGGAACCCGTCTCTGAGGAATAGCACGGTTGGTGCGGATGGGGCATCCGTATAGTCATTGTTGTGTCGAGGCAAAAGGCGGCGAAGGCAACATTAAAGACAGCAGGTTCGCGGTCTAAACTTTGCCCCGGCCCAGCTTTCGGGCACAATATCGCCGAACCTCCAGGAGGAACCGAATCATGGGCGTCACCGCCACCCTGTCCGCATTCACCGCCGGTATCCAGCTGAATGCCTTGCCGCCCGAGGTCGTGCGTCGGGCCCGGTTCCTGGTCCTGGACCTGGTCGGCAACATCGTTCGAGCACGGCATGACGCCGAGAGCACCGCGTCTTTCCTGGCGGCAACGCGAGCGATGGGCATGGCATCCGGCAACTCTGGCGTGTTCGGCGATGCCGCGCGTTACACGCCTGCCGGTGCGGCCTTGCTGAATGGCGCGCTCGCCCACTCGTTGGACTTCGATGATACCCATGCGGCGGGATCGCTGCATCCCGGCGCGCCGGTGATCCCCGCGGCGCTGGCGGCGGGTGAGATGATCGGCGCCTCCGGGGCGGATGTCCTCGCCGCCATCATCGCGGGTTATGAGATGACCTGCCGGGTTGCCCTGGCACTGCCGGCCGGCGAGCATTACGATCGTGGCTACCACCCGACCGCGACCTGTGGTGCTTTCGGTGCGGCCGCGGCCGCCGCCCGCGTGTTCGGCCTCGACGCCGACGGCGTCGCCAACGCCTTAGGCACGGTCCTGTCGCAGGCCGCTGGCAGCCTGCAGTTCCTCGCCAATGGTGCCTGGACGAAGCGCTTTCAGGTTGGCTGGGCCGCGACCAACGGACTGATGGCCGCGACTTTGGTGCGAGAAGGCTTTAAGGGCGCTTCCTACGCGTTGGAAGGCAAGCACGGTTTCATGCGCGCCTACGCGCCGAACCCGAGGCCGGAACGCGCGGTGCAGGACCTCGGAACGGTATGGGAGTTGATGAACACCGCGGTGAAACCCTACCCATCCTGCCGCTATGGCCACGCTGGCATCGATGCCGCGCTGGCGCTGCGGGCGGCCAATGACATCAAGCCGTCCGAGATCACAGCGATCCGGCTCGGGCTGCCGAAAGCGGGCATGCTGCTGATCGGTGCACCCGCCGACAAGAAGGCCAACCCGGAAAACGTAGTGGATGGCCAGTTCAGCGGTCCGTTCGTGATTGCCTCGGCCTTGGCCACCGGCGCGATGGGGTGGGACAGCTACGCGCTGTTAAACGATCCGACCGTCCGTGCTCTACTGCCCAAGATAGAGTGCGCGTTCGACCCGGAGATCGAGGCCGAGTTCCCCACCAACATGTCCGGCAAGCTGACGATCGAGGCGCACGGCCGTCGCTTCGAGCAGAAGGTCGTCGTGCCCAAGGGTGAGCCAACCAACTTCCTGTCTGAAAGCGAGTTGCGGGCGAAGTTCGCCGGCCTGACCGATACCGTGCTTGGCGCCGACCGTGCCGCGGCGCTGGCGAGCGCGGTGCTGGCGATCGACACCAGCCTGGACGTCTCTGGCCTGATGCGGCTCGCCGCGCCGCTGATGCCCGCCAGGCTCGCCGGGGAGTAGAGCAAGCGACGCGGTTCGGCTGCGGGGCGGCGGCCGAACCGGGTTCTGACGGCCTGTGGGGTTCGATGAATCGACATCAGCCGGACGCACACGGTGGCCGACAAAGTCGCTCGTCAGCGCAAGGCGCCAAAGGCTGTTTCCGGTCAGCCTGAAGGCGCTGCAGGTCCACCCGATCAGAAACGGAACGACAACGATGCCGATCCGAACTGGTGCAAGCCGCCGCCCTGGCCGTCGTATTCCTGGGTCTGGGCGACATAGGCGAACGTCAGGCGCATGCCGTAGGCCATGACGGCGAAACCCCCTTGCATCTCCGCCACATCCCAGACCGTCGAGACGTGCGGGCCGCCCCGGAACGGGTGGGACTGCAGCAGCAGGTCATAGCCGACCGCTTGGCCATCCGCCCCGGCGAACACATACCAGGCAAACGGGCGGGTTGGAACGAAGGCGTCGCCGCCGCTCAGGCCCGGACGAACCCGGGGCACGCCGAAATCCGAATCCAGGCCTTGGCCGAAGCGGAACGTCACCCCGGTCTGCAGGTAGTCGCGAAGATCGCCCACACCGACCGTCAGAGACGGCAGGGCGTCGGTTTCAAGCCCGGCGACGGTTCCCATCGGCAGGCGCCAGGTCCGTTCGTGCAGCAATTCGATCGCGGGGGTGTTCTGAATTTGGCTGCCCCAGCCGTTGGTGTCACCTTGACCGATCAAGCCGTGGAAGCCGTTCTGCAGTTGCTGCGCGCCTGAGCCCGGGCCCACCACACCAAGGCTGAGGGTCAGAACGCTTCTGGTGTCGTCGCTGTCGCTCATCAGCGAGAAATCGCCGAGCAGCACGCCGGCGTAGGGCCGATCGTGCGGATCCGGCACGACGGCGGTCGTTCCGATCGGCGTGTAGATCTGCTGCATGAGATCGATGGCGACCCGCTGCTGACCGCTACCCCACAGGGTGCGGCCGAGATCGGCCAAGAAGTCGGGAACCTCGGTCGTGGGCGAGGTCCAGCCAAGGCGAAGACCGTTGACGTACAACCGGTCGGTTGGCTTGCCGGCAGAGATCGAGGCGTTTTCGTCCTGCAATGTCCAGATACTGGCGTCATCCGCGGCCGGTTGGGCCTGTGCCGCGAAAGCAGGCAGCACGATTGTGGCGGCGAGCGCCGTCAAAGTCCGAAGGTTCATGAAGCGGGGCTTTTTGGTGTGAAAGGCGAAGGGAAAACCAGAGATGATAGTGCCGGCGGCGTTTCGTCAACTCTTGAGATGGCGGCGGCGCCGGGGTAGTTGTGCTCGCCAATCGGATGGGTGGCCGAGCGGTTTAAGGCAGCGGTCTTGAAAACCGCCGTGCGTGTAAGCGCACCGTGGGTTCGAATCCCACCCCATCCGCCAGTATGCAAGCCTATGAGGACGTCGCGGTCACCACTCCGCGCGATTGGGAACCCTCCGCTGCCATTCAACAGAGCTCCGTTCAACGGAACCTTGGGCAACTCCGCCCGTATTGAACCTGTGCCGATCGGCAAAGATCGGCCCAGTTGCCGGGTTTCGACAAGGTGATTTCGCTCTACGCTAGTGTGCCGATTCTCAATTGCTGACCAAGAACTCACCCGGCTGCGGCTGCGGTAAGCGCGCGGCGTGCGCGTTTGATTTTGGCGCGGATCTCGGCGCCCGCGGCTCGCCACACGTATGGCTTCGGATCGGCATTGCGCACGGCAAGGTAGGCTTCGATGTCACGGACCAGTTCGTTGACCGACGTGAAGCTGCCAGCCCGGACGACATCGCCGGTCAGGTCGGCGAAAAAGCGCTCGACCAGATTGAGCCACGAGGACGAGGTCGGCGTGAAATGCATGTGCAAGCGCGGATGCTTCGCCAGCCATTCCCGCACGGTGGGGTGTTTGTGGGTGGCGTCGTTGTCCGCGATCAGATGCAGGTCGACGTCGCGTGGCGTCTCACGGTCGATCTGCTTGAGCAAACCCAGCCATTCGACATGGGTGTGGGCCGCCTCGGTGCGGGTGATCAGTTTGCCGGTCAACTGGCTGAGGGCCGCGAACAAGGTGATCGTGCCATGCCTGACATCGTCGTGCGTCATCGTGGGCGGGCGCTTCGGCGCCAGCGGGAGGCCAGGTTGCGTGCGTTCGAGCGCTTGGCACTGGCTTTTCTCGTCGCAGCACAGCACCAGCGCCTTCGCCGGCGGATTGAGATACAGCCCGATCACGTCCCGCCAGCGGGTGTCGAACAAAGAGAGCTGCAGCGGACCGCCCTCCTCTGCCAGGGCCTGGATCGCGGTCGCGCGCAGGGCGGTGACCCAGTCGAGACCGGCAGGTTTGAGATCGGCCTCGATGCGGGCATTGGTGATCATGCCGCGATCGCCAACCAGGACGACGCGATCGAGCTTGAAGCGCTCGCGCAGTTTGCTGACCTGGGCGGCAAGCGTCGCCGGATCGGCGGTGTTGCCATCGAATACCGCCACGGCGATCGGGCAGCCGTTGGCGGCGCAGAGCAGTCCGAAGACACTCTGCTTCTTGCCGGGCTGGCCATCTCGGCTGTAGCCGTGATGGGCGAGTTCGCAACACTGGCCCTCCAGATAGGACGAGGTGAGGTCGTAGAGCACCAGGCTGCCGCTGCTCAGATGCCGCTTGGCGAGGGCGGCTTCGACCTTAGGCTGGGCCTGTCCGAGCAGATCGAGGGCGGCGTAGAGTTCGTCCTCGTCCACATCGCCGAGGTCGAGCACGGTGTCGAGCGAATGGACGGCGGTGGTTTCGCTGAGCTGGCGGGCGGTCGCCCTTTTGGCGGCGGGTTCGATGACGCGCGCAACGATCATGGCGATAGCCAGATCAGCCAGTCGCCTTGATGCACGGGGCAGCAGCCGGTCGAGCCCGAGCTTGCGCGCCATGCCGAGCACGGCGGCGACATGACCATGCGGGAGCGCTCGATGCGCATCTGCTCGTATGGGGTGGCGAAGTAGGTTTCGCCCTTCAGCACGCGGCGCAGCGCCTCCACCTTGGCCTCCGGCCAGTGGGTCAGATTGGCCAGCGTTCGCGACTTGACCTTGCCACCGTCGCGATAGCTCTCGCGCAAGAGTATAGCCGGCGGTGAGGAACGGTTCGGGACGCGGGTGACATACATGTGCGAATTGAAGCACGGACGCTGAGCCGGTACAAGGGTTCAAGGCTCGTTACATGCCTACTTCATCACGTTCTCGTGCAACAAAACCGTGATAAATACAGCGGACATGCCAAATCTGGAAGGTTCAGTTTAGAACGAGACTCGATGATCATGTAGTCAAGCGAACGGCCCTATTTCCCTTGACAGAGGCCGAAGCGGTTTGATTCGATGCCTCATACACATCGCCAAGGTCCCGAACCGCAACGCCCGACCGTCCTTCCTGCTGCGGGAAACCTACCGCGAGGACGGCAAGGTCAAGAACCGCACCCTGGCCAAACTCTCCAAGCTGCCAGCCGAGCCATCGAAACTCTCCGCGCCGCCTCGCGCGGCGATCCACTTGCCCCGATCGGCAGCGAAGGCTTCGAGATCCGCCGCTCGCTGCCACATGGCCACGTCCTCGCCGCCCTGACCACCGCCCGGCGCAGCGGCCTCGACACGCTGCTGCCGCGACGGGCGCCGCAGCGCCGCTGTGACCTGGCGCTGGCAATCATCGTAGTCCGGTTGCTCGATCCCGCGGCGAAGCTGGTAACCGTGTTGCGCGCGAGAAGAACCGGCTGCGTGGCGCCGCCGAGATTGGCAAGGCGGTCGGCGCCGTGCTGGGCAAGCGCAAGATGGCCAAGCACTTCGCCCTGACTATCACCGGCGCCAAGTTCAGCTTCGTGCGCAAGCGAGATGCCATTGCCGAGGAGGCCCGGTTCGATGGTTTCTGCGCGCTGCGCACCAGCCTGCCGGTCGAGACGGCGGATGCCGCGGCGACCGTGCGGGCCTACAAATCCCCTGGCCCAGGTGGAGCGTGCGTTCCGCTGCCTCAAGACCGCCGATCTGCACCTGCGGCCGGTGTTTCACTGGACCGCACCACGGGTGGGGGCGCATGTCCTGCTGTGCATGCTGGCGTATTACCTGGAGTGGCATATGCGCCAGCCCTTGGCGCCGATGTTGTTCGACGATCACGACCGTGCCGCCGCCGAGGCCGAGCGGGTCTCGCCGGTGGCCAAGGCCAGGGCATCGAAGGCTGCTTCCCGGAAGGCCGCGACACAGCGCACCCACATCGGCGTCGGCGTCGTCCAACCGGTGCACAGCTTCCGCACACTGCTCGACGATCTGGCAACGCTGACCCGCAACACCGTCTGCCTCGCCGGACAGAACAGGCTGACCGTCCAGACCACATCGACGCCGCTACAGCGCCGGGCGCTCGACCTACTGGGCGTCGAACCAGCGGCAGCGTAGACAGTAAGCCGTTTGGGTTCGGAGTCATATCAATGACTTGCGTTCTCAGTGTCTGTCCCATAACATCTTCTATCATTGGAATCACTTGTGATTCGATAGGGTTGGTCCGATTTGCAGGAGCCGCCCGATGTGGACGAACGAGAATCGTGGTCGGTATGACCGCAGCAAGCTACGCTATCCGAGTGACCTGACGGCTGAGGAGTGAAGGCTGATCGAGCCGTTGATCCCGCCCGCGAAACCGGGCGGCAACAAGCGTACGGTGTTGATGCGCGAGGTCGTGAACGGTTTGATGTATATCTTGAGCACAGGCTGCCAGTGGAGGGCGATTCCCAGAGACCTGGCGCCGCAAAGCACGATCAATCGCTACTTCAGCCGGTGGACCGATGATGGCACCGTCGAGCGCATCCATCACGCGCTGTAGGTGCGGTGCCGCGATTTGGCGGAACGCCAAGCCAGTCCTACCGCCGCGATGATCGACAGTCAGAGCGTCAAGAGCGCGGAAAAAGGGGGGCCTCGATCGACCCACCAGGCTATGATGCGGGGAAGAAAATCAAAGGTAAGAAACGCCATATCCTCGTAGACACGCAGGGCTTGCTGTTGCTCGCGCTCGTTCACGCCGCCGATATTCAGGACCGCGATGGCGGTGTCCTTCTGATGAGCTTGATGTTCGGGCTTCATCCTTTCCTGATCAAACTCTATGCCGATGGCGGTTACCAAGGGGCGCAGTTCCAGCAGGGTCTCAAGCAGGTCTGCCGCCAGATCAACGTCGAGATCGTGAAACGGTCCGACACCGCCAAACACTTTGTCGTTCTGCCAAAGCGCTGGATCGTCGAACGAACGTTTGCCTGCTGAACAGATGTCGTCGACTGACCAAGGATTGGGAATGTCTGAACCAAAACGCACTTGTTTTCCTACGCTGGGCTCGATCAGGATGATGGTCCGAAAGCTCTGTCAGGAAAGCAAATGATCTGGGACAGACTCTTAAAGGCGGTAAAGGTAACAGGGGCAAAAGCGTGGGCGGCCACCGAGGTTAGGCGGGTTGGGCACCGCATTGGATGAGTTGTTGTAATGGCGGGATCAGCGACCGGCCGGGGACGCTGAGACGACTGCCCAGATAATCCCGGAACGTCACGCCATTTTTCACGCAGGTCTTGGCAAGACCGAGGAAGGCATCACGACAATCCCGCCCGCGGTCGCTGCGTGTTCCGGCGCTGACTTTGCGGCGGGTGACATGGCTGCGGATGTCGTTTTCCGACCCGTTGGTATGCAGCGGGATTTCCGGCCGCTCCAGGACCCTGAGCAATTCGGCTTTGTTGGCGTGCAGCCGCTTCAGCAATCGATCCAGCGTGACGAAGCCGGTGCGGCGGCGGAAGATGCGATCGAACCGCGCACGTAGCGCGCGACGGCGGCCTTTGCCAGGGTTGACCCGGTATGCCTTGAGGTGGGAGTGTCCGATCCTCTGTGTAAACGGCTCCATGGCCATTGTCCGTATCACTCGGTCAGCTAGCTGACCGAGTGATACGGTCGCCAAACAAAATCATGAACTGCAGCTTTGCCTCCGGCCAGGCGATGGCCGGCTTCCAACGCAGGCCGGCATTTTGGATGGCCATGTATAGCAACTTCAGCGCCGCCTCGTCAGAGGGGAAGCTGCCGCGCGTCTTGATCACCTTGCGCAAGCTCCGGTTCAGGCTCTCCACCGCGTTTGTCGTGTAGATCATCTTCCTGATCGCCGGCGGGAAGGCGAAGAATGGCACCACATACGTCCAGGCGCGGCGCCACATGGGCGCGATCATCGGGTAGCGCTTGGCCCAAGGGCTGGCCTCGAACGTGTCCAGCGCCGCCTCGGCGGCCTCGGCCGTCGCGGCCTGGTAGATCGCCTTCAGCGACGGCATCAACGCCTTGCGGTCCTTCCAACTGACCGTCTCGAGCGCGTTGCGGATCAAATGCACGATGCAGGTCTGCGTCGTGGTCCGCGGGAACACCGCCTCGATCGCATCGGGAAACCCCTTCAGACCATCGACGACCGCGATCAGGATGTCCTCCACACCGCGGGTCTTCAGTTCGTTCAGCACGCCGAGCCAGAACCGCGCTCCCTCGGTCTGCTCGACCCACAGCCCCAGCACCTCCTTCTCGCCCGACCACGTCAAGGCCAGCGCAACGTAGACCGCCTTGTTCTTGACCACCCCGTCATGGCGGATCTTCACCCGCAGGGCGTCCAGAAACACCACCGGATAGACCGCCTCCAGCGGGCGGTTGCGCCACGCCAGCACGTCCTCGTGCACCGCGTCCGTCACACGGCTGATCAGGTCGGGCGACACCTCTACCTGATACATCTGCCGAAGGTGCGCCTGCACGTCGCGCACCGAAAGCCCGCGCGCATACAGGCTGATGATCTGGCCGTCGAAACCTTCCAGCCGCGTCACCCCCTTCGGCACGATCGCCGGTTCGAACGTCCCGTCGCGGTCGCGTGGCACCGACAGCGTCACCGCGCCCTCGTCCGTCAGCACGGTCTTCGCCGTGTGCCCGTTGCGGTTGTTGGCGCCGCGCCGGCCGGACCGCTCGCCCTTCTCGTAGCCAACGTGCTCAGACAGCTCAGCGTTCAAGGCGCGCTCGAGCAGGCGCTTCTTCAGTTGGCGGAAGATGCCGTCCTCGCCGAGCAGATCGGAGGGTTTCTCGTAGCCAGACAAAAGCTCGTCCAGCACTTCGGGTCGTATGTCTCTCATCGTGGGTCTCCCTTGGGTTAAGGAAGCCACGGAAACCGACTTACACAAAGGACCTGACACTCTCCTTGAGGTCGGCGTAGAAGTCCCAAATCAGCTTTCGCGTGCGCTGCTGCGCGGCCCGATGCAGATCCGTGAACGTGTCCAACTTGTGCACCAGCCGCTCTGCATGGCCCTCCGCTGGCATTCCACCGGCTGCGCCGGCGGAACCTTGGCCAGCTCCGCCCAGCACAGGGCATGCCGGCCAACAGCGAACTGTCCGGCATCGTCGCTCAGCAACACGGCATCGCGCAGGAAGCCGTGCGCATGGATGCTGCCCCACTGAGCCCCTTCGGTAGCGATCTGCACCGGGTCTTGGATGACCGCCAAGCCGGTTGTCGTGGGCGAGACGATCCCGATTTGGTCAAGATGCGCCTGCCATGCCGCCGGATCAACGAAGCGCGTCTCGCCCGCCTCGGCCAGACGGGTGCTTAAGAGGCTGACAATCCACGGCCGCGCATGTAGTCGAACGCCGCCTCGTTCAGCACGTAATCGGTATGTCCTGCGCGCAGCAGATCCAGAAAGTTCAGCCGGGTCTTCGTTGCGCGTGTGCCGAACCAGGTAAAGCGGTCATTGCCGATCTGCGTGCAAAAGCCATTCTTGGCTTGATGCCGAGCGCCGGTGTCATCAACCGAGACCCAAGGCGATGTTTCTAACCCGGCTCGCAACACCTCGCGTGCTTCGTCGAGGAAGCCATCCGGTTTGTCAGTCAACAACCGCTGGACCTCGCGTTTGGAGATCGACAGACCCGCCGCCTGCAACAGCGCCGTCAGACGGGGCAACGTGGTCTGCCCCTGATGATACTGCATCAACACGAACCGGCGCAGATCAGGGCCGAAATGCCCCTTGGTGCCCTCGGGCGGAGCTGGTCAAGGTTCCGCCTGCGTAGCAGGGGGAATACCAGCGGAGGGAGCGGCGCGACGATGGTCTGGCCGTCCGGTGTGACCCAGCGTTCGCGCCGGTAGCGGATCGCACGCACCGACAGCACAAGGTCCTGCACCAGATACGTCTTGTAGCCCTTGAACCGCGATCCCTCTGGGGCCACGGCTGCCAGCACATGGTCCTCGATGCTGACGCGGGGGCGGACCTTGCCGCGACGGGCCCGGCCGGCCTGCCGATCCGGCTTTGCCGGTTCCGTCGCCTTGTCCATCCCGCTGGGTTTGATGCTCGGTGGCTCACGAATCCCCTCATTTTCCTCTCCCACATCTGGCGTGAATACGGCTCTACTCCCTACAGCATGTTGATTATTGTCGGGATGCGAGGCGTGCCGTGGAGAAAGTGGATCGCTGGCTTGGTAGCCGGCTGAAGGACATTCAGGCGTTCATCGATACGGTGTATGGGCATGATCTGCATGCCAAGCGGGTCGCATCTCTGGCTGGCGCGACGCTGGGGGTCATGACCAGTGCCTCGCTGGCCGTGGCGATGATCGGACAGGCCCTGACGCAGGCGCGCGGCTTGGTCACCAAGCACGCGATCAAGCAGGTCGACCGCCTGCTCAGCAACTAAGGTGTCGACGTCTGGGACAGTTTCGCCTGCTGGGTGCCGCATAGGGTTGGCGGCCGCAAGGCGATCGTCGTTGCCATGGATTGGACGGATTTCGATCATGATGGGCAATCGACACTCGCGCTCCATCTGGTCAGCGGGCACGGCCGGGCGACGCCACTGCTATGGGTAAGTGTCTGGAAAGACGAACTGACGGAGCATCGCAATGACTTCGAGGATGCCTGCCTCGCGCGGCTGAAAGAACTGGTCCCGCCGGATTGCGTCGTGACGATCCTCGCCGACCGTGGCTTTGGCGACCACAAGCTGTTCGCCTATCTGAAATCGCTCGGTTTTGGCTATGTCATCCGCTTCCGCGGCAATATCCATGTCATCGATGCCAGCGGTGAGACGCGCCCGGCGGCGCAATGGGTGGGCAAAGGCGGGCGGGCGCGCAAGCTGCGCGGCGCGCGGGTCACCGCGTCGCATGAATATCCGGTCGGCGCCGTGGTCTGCGTCCACGCCAAGGCGATGAAGGAGCCGTGGTGCCTGGCCGCGAGCGATGCCGAGGCGTCCACCGCCATGCTGGTCAACCATTATGCCAAGCGCTGGACGATCGAGCCGGGGTTCCGCGACATCAAGGACTTACGCTTCGGCATGGGCCTCGGTGCCACGCGCGTCGGCGAACCGACGCGGCGTGACCGTCTGCTGCTGGTCAACGCCTTCGCGATGGTGCTGCTGACGATGCTGGGCGCCGCCGGAGAGAGCCTCGGGATGGACCGGCTGCTCAAGTCAAACACCGCGAAGACGCGCACCCATTCGTTGTTCCGCCAGGGCTGCATGCTCTACGAGTTGATACCGACCATGCCGGAGCACCGCCTGTCACCGCTGATGGCCCGCTTCGCAGAGACCGTCTCGCAATCCCGTTCATTCAACGGAATGTTCGAGGTGGTCTAAAATGCGGGGATCGCTGAGGCTCGGTGGGCCCTTCAAGCCCTTTAACCGGGCAATCTCTTCACGCTGTTCGGCGACGAGTTGCTTCAGGACCGCGACTTCGCGGAACAGTTCGACCAGCAGAGCTTCAAGCTCGGCACGGCTCAGTCCGGACAGGGACGATGGCGGCGGCACATGATGCAAAGAATCCATGCAGCCGAATCGGGGCAAGCGAAAATTGCGCTCCTGCCCACGCTTTTGCCCCTGTTACCGGTAAAGTTCGGATTAGAATCATTACCCGGGGTGAGCCATGACTATCAATGGTTTAAGCCGTAGAAATTTCGGAAGTTCGGACTAAGCATACCTCGGAAGACACCCGGTATTAACAGGCTTATTAGATCAATAGAAGTATTCATTTTAGTTATTTTCCCCTTGAGCGCAAAGCGTGCGGCGAAGACGCCCCCACCTGCTTCCGCGCTAAACAACCCACCGACCAAGGGCAATTTTCCCAGCATCGAATTAAAAAAGTAAACTGGGACAATAGTACCAACTATTGAAGTTCGCTGACTCAGCAGACAAACACGGCCCTTCGCCGTGAAACCAAGCGAAGAATTGTAGCCGTGAGCCCGTTCTATACTCAGGTCTACACCGTCATAGTGAAAGGCCACAAATACATGGGAAAGGTTCATCCCGGGTCCACTCAGAGCATCGACAAGACCATACAGTGAGACGGCTTGAAGGAATTTACCCAAAACCGGCGAATTTTTGACGACGCTATCGTCTAGCGTCGCCGTGCCAGATAAAGGATAAAAGCCAGAAGGTAGGCTGAAGACACCGTCCACGTGCAGATGGCCGGAGCGCATTCTTGGCCCAACATCTAAACCGTGAAGCAAGCTTCCTGCGTCTTTGACATCGACTATCAGATGTCGGACACCTCCCTGGGGCTCAATTTTGATGGAGAACCCCGAATCCGCATGGGTCGAACCGACCACATCAAGAAATTGAACAGTTTCTCCCCGGCAAGCCGCTTTCACCAAAAGGTCGCCAACGAGTTCTCGGTTGGCTAGAATGACATGCTTGAAGCGAGCGTCCAGCGTCCAACCTAGCGTAGCTGTCGTAGCATCATCCGGCCAACGCGTGGATCGCTTTTCGGCGACTTTTGCAGACAGATCAATCTGATCGCCTTGCAGCACGATCGCAACCGGTTGGTTTTTCTCCAAACGAATCGTGGCGTGCCCATCGGATCGTCCCAACCGAATATCATCTAAAAACACTGTCCGAATATGACCACCGACGAAATTGGCAGAACCGCGCAGCATCAACCCGTCGCCCTGAATAACGATCTTGTCAATCTTCGTCACCCGACCGAACGACGTCAGCATGGTCGCTAACACGGTGGCACTGCTTCCCGATGCCTTGCTCCAGGCCAACGGATCGACCGCAAGGGTCGCGAGCGTCAGGTCGCCATTGATCGCGACCGAACCATCGCCGCCGCGCCGCTCTATCATGACAACGGTCAAAGGAACTGGCCCGATCATCAAGTCATTGACGCGCAGACCGAATGACTCAAGCTGCGAAGCCTCGGGCCGCGCGGTTACAGCGATCTTCTGGACAATCTGGTCAGGCCGCCCTGATTGAAAATCCATCGTGCCACTCAAGTCGACCGGTATCGCGGCCACCGTTCCTCGGCCTTTTATGCCCAAACCATCCTTGCCGATGTCGAGATCGAAGTCACCGTCATCGAGTTCATGGCCAGCGGCGACATCCAACAGGCGGATTTTCGAGACGTGAGCATCCGCACGAATTTGCACATCATCGATCCGCAGTTCGTTTTGGAGAGGAAACCGAAGGTCGAGCTTCGCGAAGGCCTCGCCGGCGCTGGTCTTTAGAGCGATCGGATGATCCGAAAGAAGATGCAGTCGCGGTTCCTTCAGCAGGGCAAGCGTACTAGCGACCGGTCCCTCGACTTGAGTATGGATCACGGCGATCTGGTCGCGAAGAGACAGACCGGTGATGCGCATTTGGCCGTCCTTTATCAGCAAGTCGGCCCCTCCACCGCCTATTCGCTGGTGGGCGGAGGATAGGTGAATGTCCAGCGTGTCAGGATCGACAAGGTGCAACTGAAAATCCGTTTGCTCGACCGGCGGTATGTTGTCGATCCAGGTGAATGTCGCGTGGGATCCGTCGAGATAGCCTTCAGCCTTGGTCAGCACGATATCCCGCAGCGCGTCGTCCGCCTCGACGGTCAGCGACATCATTCCGTGCGTGGTCGCTCCGCTGGTCACGTGCTCGATGATCCATGGCCGTGCACCGGTCGCGAGTCCCGGAGGCCAGAGCCTGGGCAAATCCGCGATGTCGATGCGGCCAAGTGCAACCGTCAGGGATGCCCGGAAGCGATCCGCCATGCGGGAGACAGTGCCGCCAAACTCGACGATCTCCGGCCTACCTTCCGGCGTGTGGGCAACATCGAAATGAGCTTTTGTCACCGTGAGTTTGTTTTGGGTTGCAGATAGCGCAATCAGGCCGCTGCGCACTGGTACGTTCCCTTGCGCGAACTTAAGCTGGCCCTGGCCGAGCTGAAAATCCGCTCGTATCCCCGACGGGGCGAAGTTCTGATCCAAATTGACTGTCGCCGCCAATGATACGGGCACGTCGATGCCGGCGATGAATGCCAGACCCGACGGTAGAGAAGCCATCCGAGGTGGACGAATCGCTGTCAATTTCAGATCAACGGTCAAATCCAGGCCAGCCGCCCAATCCGCGTCCGCCGTCAGGCTCGCCTGCTGTTCACCGACCGAAAGTGGGGCCCGAAGCAGGCCACGGACGTGCCCGGTTCCAGCACGGACCAGATCGAGATCCAGATCTAACGTCCGAAAGAGCAGTCCACTTCCCTGATCCCGAAATGTCACGTCGGCATTGCGGAAATGGGCGCGTCGGATCTGGTCGAAAAACCCTCTCGTGTGGCCGTGATCGCTGCTGACTGGTCGGGAAATCTGCTCCTGCAGCCGCCTGAGATAGAGGGACTCGGTGCCGGTTGAACCACCGGCGCCGCTATCCCCACCCAGATCGACCGCACCGCCAGGCTCCCTTATGATGACGATCTTGGCATGATCCACTTCGATCGCGCGCGGCATAATGCGGCCGAGCAACACGCCAGCGAAGGAGAACGTGACGTGGGCAGAAGGAGCTGCTACCAGGCGCCGACCTCCCGGATCGGTCACGGTTATGTTGGAGAGACGCACGTCGAGCGGGTAATCGATGCCTTTGTCGAAGCCTTCCCATGCTAGATATGCGTGCTCAAATGACACACGAAACGGTGCCGTATCATCGCTGAACGATGCTCTCACGCGATTAGACCAACCGCCAAGGTCAATCGGTCCCTGCGCGAGGCGCCACGCGGTGGCGGCCAAAAGGAAGCTGACAACCACCAGAAGGCCGGTGCCCACCGCCAGCAGGCGATGCAGAGCCTTCGATGTGTGATGGATGGCCCGTCCGGTGGAACGAACAATCACGTGATTTGTTGAGCGATGAAACCAGCCGCCTTCTCGATACCACGCCACTGGCCCGTCCCCTACGATGCGGCTGGAGCCGACAGACTCATCGAGCGCTTTAAAGCAATCGGTGAACCCGAGGCTCGGCTGCTGAAGGCGCCAAGTGTTCTGGACATGTTGAGGTGTTTAGGCGGCAACAGTCCCTACCTTTCCACGTTGGTATTGCGTGAATCCGACACGGTTCGCCGTCTGGTCAAACAAGGACCTGATCCCGCCCTGGCGCATTGTCTGTCCCCGCTTCGCCATGTTCCCCCATCCGCGGCGCGTCCAGACATTGCGGCTGCGCTCCGGCAGGCAAAACGGAGGGTCGCCCTGATCGCTTCGATAGCGGATGTGGGGGGAATATGGCCACTGGAAAGCGTGACCGGCGCGCTGTCCGAACTGGCGGACATGACGCTGAGGTTTGCGATCTGCCATCTTCTCCGATCGGCACACGACACCGGCGAATTACGGCTGCAGGACCCCAACAGACCCGACCTGAACTGCGGGTTCGTTGCTTTGGCCATGGGCAAGCTTGGGGGCGTGGAGCTAAACTACTCGTCCGACATCGACCTCATACTCCTATATGATGGCACAGCACCGGTATATGCTGGCGGGCGTGCCGCCGATAGCATCGGATCGTTCACGTCCCGGTTGACGCGCGATCTGATCACGCTGATGGAGGCACGGGACGTCAACGGCTATGTCTTCCGCACCGATCTTCGGCTGCGGCCGGATCCGGCGGCCACTCCGCCCGCGGTTTCCTGGCATGCGGCGCTGGCCTACTATGAAAGCATGGGGCAGAACTGGGAACGTGCGGCCATGATCAAGGCGCGTCCGGTCGCCGGTGACCTGGCACTTGGTTATCGCTTCCTCGAGGCAATCCGACCCTTTGTCTGGCGCCGCGGGCTCGATTTCGCGGCGGTCGCGGATATCCACGCGATGAAGCGGCGGATCGACGTGGCGAAGAAGACCACTCTCGGGCAGATGGACGACCCGATCGCGCGCACTGCTGGCCACAACGTAAAACTCGGTGAAGGCGGAATACGGGAGATCGAATTCCTGGTGCAGACCTTGCAAATGGTGTGGGGCGGCCGCGATCCCACGCTGCGAGTCAAGCCGACGCTGCAGGCCATGGCGCGCCTGGTCGACACCGGGCATCTAGAGGAAACGGCCCGCTTTCAACTCGAGACATCCTATCGGTTCCTGCGGCAGGTGGAGCACCGTATTCAGATGGTGAATGACCGCCAGACGCATACGCTGCCGCAACAGCACGACGAGATGAACCACCTCGCTTTGTTCTTGGGGTATCGGGACGCGCCTGCTTTCGCCGGGGAATGCTTGCGCCACGTCGATATCGTTCGGGCCAACTATCGGGCCGTGTTCGAACATGTTCCCGATTTGCCTGGCGTCGAGGTGGCTGGACCCGAACTGGATTTCCGCGGCGACGATCCGACGCCGGCGACGACTGTCGCGGCGCTGAATGGCCTTGGATATCACGACACCAAGCGGATTATCACGGCGGTCCGGCAGTGGCTCGCTGGGCGGGTCCGCGCTCTGCGGTCGAGCCGGGCTCGGGACCTGATAGCGACGATGCTGCCGGCGATCCTGGTGGCCTTGGGGCGGCAGCCGAACCCGGACGAGGCCTTCAACCGGTTCGACCGTTTCATCAGCGCGTTGCCGGCCGGCGTGCAGCCGATGTCACTGTTCCAGCGGAACCCGATGCTGTTGAATCGCATCGCGGCTGTGCTGGGCGCGGCGCCAATGCTGGCGGAACATCTGGCGCGCTATCCCAGCGCATTGGAGGGTCTGCTCACAGCGGACGACGTGGGCGATGTGCGACAGATGCTGCATTCGCGCATGGCTGATGCCGGCAGGTTGGAAGACATTATCCAGATTGTCCGAGGCGCGGTGAAGGAACGGGATTTCTTCCTGTCGGTCGCGACGCTGGAGGAACGGCTGGATGCCAATGCATCCGGCAGGCAGCGGACTGCCTTGGCCGAAGCGGCCCTGTCGGTCCTGGTGCCCAGTGTGCTGGCTGATTTCGCCACGCGCTTTGGCCGGGTGCCCGGCGGTGCGCTCGCGGTCGTCGCCATGGGCAAGGCGGGGGGGCGGGAGATGATGGCCGGATCTGATCTGGACCTGATGTTTATCTACGACCATGCAGCGGACGACACTGAAAGCCGGGGGCCGCGCAGCCTGCCCGCCGGCCAGTGGTTCGTGCGCGCGGTGCAGGCCTGCATCGCTGCGCTAACCGCACCAGGGCCGGAAGGGCAGATGTATGCGCTCGACATGCGGTTGCGGCCCTCCGGCAACAAAGGTCCGGTCGCCGTCTCGCTGGAAGGTTTCAGGCATTACCATGAATGGGATGCGTGGACCTGGGAGCGTATGGCGCTGACCCGGGCGCGGGTCGTGGCTGGACCCGCCGACATGCGCCGGAAGGTGAACCAGGCGATCGAGGCTGCTATCCAGCGTCAGCAGACACCGGATCAGATCCGGGCCAACGCGACAACCATGCGCGAGCGCATGGCACGAGACCTTCGGCCGCATGGTCCGTGGGATGTGAAGCTGCGGACCGGCGGTTTGATCGACATCGAGTTCATCGCCCAGACGCTTCAGTTGATCCACGCCCGCGATGCCGGCGTTCGCCGCAGCCAGACGACACGCGTCGCACTCCAGCGACTGAGCCGGGCTGGTGTGATCGCCAACCGTGATGCGAGGCTGCTGATCGATGCTGAACGTCTTTGGCGCACGATCCAGGGCATGCTACGAATGACGGTCGGCCGAACGGAGGCGACTGAACTACCGCACGCGTCGGCCTTGCCTCTGTTGCGAGCCGTCACGAAAGCTGGTGTGTCGGCCGATGACACCGATGATTTGCTGAACAAGTCGGCAGACATCGCGCGGCAGGTCCGTATTATATTCGAACGCTATGTGGGGAAATCAGGCGAATGAGTGTAGCGGAAGGGGATACGGCTCCCGATTTTCAGATGCCTGCCACGGGCGATCGAACCGTCAGCTTGGACAGCTACAAGGGAAAGCCGTTTATCCTGTATTTCTATCCGAAAGCGGATACCCCGGGTTGCACGAAGGAGGCCTGCGCGTTTCAGGAAGCCACGCCGCATCTGGAGGCGATCGGCCTTGACGTGATCGGGGTGTCCCCAGACGAGATCAGGCCGATCGAGAAATTTGCCGCCAAATACGGACTGACGTTTCCCCTGGCATCCGACGAAAGCCACGCCGTGGCGGAAAAGTATGGCACCTGGGTCGAAAAATCGATGTATGGCCGCAAATACATGGGCATGGAACGCAGCACGTTCCTCATCGGCGCCGATGGCAAGGTACTGAAGGTATGGCGAAAGGTTAGCGTGACTGGTCATGCAGACAACGTGATGACGGCTGCACGCGTGGCTAAGTTAGTATAACCGATCGCGGGAGGCTGGTGGATGGAAAAGCGCACGGCTCTCCGTCCCGCGGCTGCCAGCCCCTTGCGCAGCGAACGCCTGATCCCACTCTACGCTGCACGCGTTGACCGGTTTATCCCGCAAGGCTAATCAGCCTCGACGGTTCGACGCCGCCGTCAGACCAAAAGGTGCGCCGACAGAACTGGAGCGATGCTTGAGAGACGTACGGGACGCGCTGATGATCGCGCGGGACTCCAAAGGCAAACTGGTGCGCCGCCCCCTTTCACCGCACCTTCAGGTCTATCGGTGGCCGATCAGCATGGCACTATCCATCCTGCACCGGATAACTGGGGTGGCGCTTGGTGTCGGAACCTTGTTGCTGACCTGGTGGCTGGTCGCCGCGGCCGGTTCAGACGACGCCTTCAACAACGCGCAGTGGTTCATGGGTTCCGCTCTCGGACTGCTGCTGCTGTTCGGATGGTCAGTGGCGCTGATTTTCCATTTCGTCAGTGGCATTCGTCATCTGTTTTGGGACGCAGGGGTCGGATTTGACGCGCCAACGTACAACACGTCCGGGTGGGGCGTCGTCATCGCGACAGGCGTGTGTACTCTACTGGTCTGGATCGTCGGCCTGGTGGTTTGGTGAGAGGTCGAAATGCCAGAAGCTCCGCATATCGATATAATGAGCTCCCCGCTTGGGCGCGCGCGCGGTCTCGGAACGGCCCGCGCCGGTTCGCATCACTGGTGGGCACAACGTCTGACGGCGCTCGCGTTGGTGCCATTAACAATCTGGTTCATCTTCTCGATCATTCATCTCTCCGGCGCTTCACACCAGGCGGTAATCGCCTGGCTGTCGTCGCCGTTGACACTCGCCTTGATGCTCGCGCTGATCGTCGCGACATTTCACCATCTGCAACTGGGTGTGCAGGTGGTTATCGAAGACTATGTAACTGACGAGCGAGTCAAGGTGGGCGCTGTGCTGGCGGTAAAGGCACTCTGCACGCTGCTGGCAATTGTCTGCATCGTCTCCGTTATGAAAATCGGGCTTTAAGCCTCTAGGAACATACGATGAACGCGATCACGATGCCCTCATCTCGGGCGTATAACGTGGTGGATCACATTTACGACGTCGTTGTGGTCGGCGCCGGAGGCTCGGGGCTGCGCGCCACCTTCGGCATGGGCGCCGCGGGCCTGAAGACCGCGTGCATCACCAAGGTCTTTCCCACTCGCAGCCATACGGTCGCCGCCCAGGGCGGCATCGGCGCCGCACTCGGCAATATGGGCGAAGATGATTGGCGCTGGCACATGTACGACACCGTCAAGGGTTCCGATTGGCTGGGCGACCAGGACGCTATCGAATACATGTGCCGTGAGGCAATACCGGCGGTTTACGAACTGGAACACTACGGCGTCCCGTTCAGCCGCACCGAGGACGGACGTATCTACCAGCGTCCATTCGGCGGTCACATGAAGGACTACGGCAAGGAGCCGGCGATGCGGGCCTGTGCCGCCGCCGATCGCACCGGCCATGCCATCCTGCACACGCTTTATCAGCAAAGTCTGAAGCATGACGCTGAGTTTTTCATCGAGTATTTCGCGCTCGACCTGATCATGGATGAGGAGGGCGTTTGCCGCGGCGTGATGGCCTGGAACCTGGAGGATGGCAGCATTCATCGGTTCCGAGCGCAGACCGTCGTACTGGCGACTGGTGGATACGGCCGCGCTTATTTGTCTTGCACGTCAGCACACACGTGCACCGGTGACGGCACCGGCATGGTGCTTCGTGCCGGGTTGCCGGCCCAGGACATGGAGTTTGTGCAGTTCCATCCGACGGGCATCTTTCCCGCCGGCTGCCTGATCACCGAGGGCGCCCGCGGCGAAGGTGGATACCTGACCAATGCCGAAGGGGAACGCTTCATGGAGCGTTACGCCCCGACCGCGAAGGATCTGGCCAGCCGGGATGTCGTTTCCCGGTCAATGACGGTAGAAATCAACGAGGGCCGCGGCTGCGGCCCGGCGAAAGACCACATCATGCTCCATCTGGAGCATCTTGGAGCAGAGCTCCTGCACGAACGCCTGCCCGGCATATCCGAAACGGCGAAAGTGTTTGCCGGCGTTGACGTGACCAAAGAACCTATTCCGGTGTTGCCGACGGTGCATTACAACATGGGCGGGATCCCCACAAACGTGTATACGGAGGTCCTGCGCCCGACCAAGGACAATCCCGATGCGGTCGTACGTGGCCTGATGGCGGTTGGGGAGGCTGCCTGCGTGTCCGTTCACGGCGCGAATCGTCTTGGCACGAACTCGCTGCTCGATCTGGTGGTATTTGGTCGCGCCGCGGCGCATCGCGCTTCGCAGACCATCAAGCCGGGTGCCGGGCAGGCACCCTTACCGCCAAAAGCCGGTGAGGCCTCGCTCGATCGGTTTGATCGGACAAGGCATGCGAAGGGTGGTACCAAGGTCGCGGAATTGCGCCTGACGATGCAGCGCTGCATGCAGGGACACGCCGCAGTCTTTCGTACCGCCAAGAGCCTAACCGAAGGCGTGGAGAAGATGAAAAAGGTCTGGAGCGGAATGACCGATATGTCGGTCTCGGACCGCAGCCTGATCTGGAACAGTGATCTGATGGAAGCGCTGGAACTGCGCAACCTGATCGGCAGCGCGATGACCACCATGGTCGGTGCCGAGGCACGAACTGAAAGCCGTGGGGCTCATGCGCACGATGACTATCCCGATCGCGACGACCAGAACTGGATGAAGCATACCTTGGCGTGGTGTGACGACCAGGGTGAGGTGAAGCTTGGCTATCGGCCGGTGAAGATGCGGACGCTGACCAACGAGGTCTCGGTGTTCCCGCCCAGGAAGCGGGTATATTGAGGCTTCAGCAGTGCCCAATTTCTCGGTTCATGGACCCTATCCGCTAACACCCGTGAAAACTAGTCACGGAAACAAAACACTCATCGTAGATCCGGACCGTGCGCCCAACGATCTTGGGCAGTTCGATAAATATGGGTGTCATGTCTTTGTCCGCAGATGGAATAAGATGTTAAAGCCTTGGTATGTTGGGAAAACGACACGACGAACCCTCAGAGACGAAATGTTCGTCCCCTATAAACTGGGTAAGCTGGATCAACTTAGACAGTTGTATTCTCGAGGGGGCCTAGAGGTATTCCTGATCTTTTGTGAGAATTCACAGGGCGCCCCTGCCATTCGGGCCGTCGACAAAATAGAGACGTACTATATCCGCGAATCGTATGGACGTAATCCCGACTTGCTCAACGACCGGAAAATCCCGGCCCGAGATTGGGAACTGATTGGCGTCACAGATAATAACCCTGGACGGAGAACCACTGCCGCCTCTTCGTTCCGAAAGATGATGATAGGTCAATGAAATGGTCGCTTTCAATCTTCCCTTGAACAGCCGCATCGGTCAGGGCCAGACCTTTCGGGTGCCCGCTGCAACAAAGCGCGTCCGGGATTTCAAGATCTATCGCTGGAATCCGGACGACGGGAAAAACCCGCAAACCAATACCTATGAGGTCGATCTTGACGCTTGTGGTCCGATGGTTTTGGACGCTCTGATCAAAATCAAGAACGAGATCGACCCGACCCTGACGTTCCGCCGCTCCTGCCGCGAGGGCATCTGCGGGTCCTGCGCGATGAACATTGATGGCGGCAACACCCTGGCCTGCCTCAAGCCGATTGAGGAGATAAAGGGAGCGGTCAAGATCACCCCGTTGCCCCACATGCCGGTGGTAAAGGATCTGGTTCCAGACTTGTCACAGGTGTACGCGCAATATCGTTCTGTCAAACCATGGATGCAGGCTGACACACCCGCGCCCCCCGACGCCGAACGGCTGCAAAGCAAGGAAGAGCGCGCCAAACTGGACGGAATGTGGGAGTGTATCTTGTGTTTCTGCTGCTCCACGGCTTGCCCCAGCTACTGGTGGAACGGCGACCGCTTCCTGGGACCAGCGGTTCTGCTGCAGGCTTATCGCTGGATCGCCGACTCGCGGGATGAGGCGACCGGTCAGCGACTGGATGAGCTCGAAGACCCTTTCAAGCTGTACCGCTGCCACACCATCATGAACTGCACCAACAGCTGCCCCAAAGGACTGAACCCGGCCAAGGCGATCGGGGTGATCAAACAGTTGATCGTCGAGCGCCAAGGCTGACCATAGGTCACCCTTTGACGGCGGTACGTTCGGGAGCGATGGTTGAACCCTGCATGGTAATACAGGGAAACGATCATGATCGAGGTTTGGAGCTGGCCAACACCGAACGGACATAAGGTGCACATCGCCCTGGAAGAACTTGAGCTTCCCTACAAGGTCATCCCGATCAACATCGGCAAAGGCGATCAGTTCAAGCCCGAGTTTCTGGCGATCACGCCAAACCACCGCATCCCCGCCATCGTCGATCTTGATGGGCCAGGGGGCAAACCGCTGAAGCTGTTCGAGTCCGCGGCGATCATGATCTATCTGTCTGAAAAGACCGCCGGTAAGCTAATCCCGGTCGATCCCTCCGGACGCTACAGCTGCCTTCAGTGGATGATGTTCCAGATGGGCGGCACTGGACCAATGTTCGGACAGTACAACCACTTCGCGAATTATGCCGTGGAGAAGATCGCCTACGCGATCGAGCGCTATACCAACGAGGTGAAGCGCCTGCATCGCGTTCTGGACAAGCGGTTGGCGGAATCCGCGTATCTTGCGGGTGCTAATTACACGATGGCCGACATCATAAACTTCCCGTGGATTCGCAATCCCGACCGGCGCAACATCGATCTGGCCGCCTACCCGAATGTCAAACGCTGGCATGACGCGATTGCGTCTCGGCCGGCGGTGCAACGGGGAGTGGAAGTATTGTCCGAGAACCAGCGGCGCGGGCAAATGACGGACGAAGAGCGTGAGGTCATGTTTGGCAAGACGCAATTCCAGACTCGATAGGATACTGTGCGTCATTGCACAAAAGGTCCAAATGGCTCGGATTGCCCGGTTTCCGCGTGCAATCTCCAGCCTTAACTCCCGGTTTTGGCAAGGTCAGCGGGACAAGCCTTTGACGAGTAGCAGCCTTAACCCAACGTCGCGGATTCACCCCTGGTTTCCGTGACGATCGTCGAAAATCCGCTGTTCTGCTTTCAACCTGCCTCCCAAACCGGCTGTAGTGAAGACCCCGCCTATTCCCAGCGCCCGGTCTCTATGGATGGTTACGCGTCGTCATGTCCCTGCGCGCGACGATTCGCCACAAAAACGGCAAACCCCACCGCTATTGGAGCGTGGTGGAAAGTCGCCGCGTCGCCGGCAACCGGGTTGTGCAGCGCCCGCTGCTCTACCTTGGCGAGATCAACGACAACGAGGCGGCCGCCTGGCGCAGATCGATTGCCGTGCTGGAGGACGGGTCACCCCAGCCCCGCACCCTGTCGCTGTTCCCCGAGGACCGGGCCGAAGTGTTGGTGCCGGACGCATCCATCGTCCGGCTGCGCCTGTCAGAACTGACACCGCGCCGTCCACGGCAATGGGGCGCCTGCTGGCTGGCGCAACACCTTTGGCAGGACCTGCAACTCGACCGGTTCTGGTCGCAACGCCTGCCCGCCAGCCGCGAGGGCACACGCTGGGATCAGGTGCTGTTCGTGCTGACCGCCTACAGACTGATCGCCCCCGGCAGCGAATGGCAACTCTACCGCCAATGGTTCGACCGCACGGCTCTGGCTGATCTGCTCGGCAGCGATGCGACCCTGGCCGAGATCCACAAACTCTACGCTTGTCACGACCGTCTTCTGGCGCACAAGGACGCCCTGTTCCGGCATCTGCGGCAACGTTGGCAAGACTTGTTCAACGCCCGTTTCGACGTGCTGCTCTATGACTTGACCAGCACCTATTTCGAAGCCAACCCGCCGTTCCCCGAGGCCGGCAAGCGCCGCTTTGGCTACTCCCGCGATCATCGCCCGGATTGCGCGCAGGTGGTGATCGCCCTGGTAGAGCAGTTTCGGGTTGACTGGAGTCGCGGGGGCTTCCGAAACGGGTGCGATCTGTGATTCCTCCGTCTCCGGTTCAATCGATCGGAGGCGTCAATGCTTTGGCAGCGCGGGAAAGCCTACTCCCAGGATCTACGCGAGCGTGTTTTTGCGGCGGCTGACGATGGCGAATCGGTTGGTCGGATTGCCGTCGTCCTGCGGGTCGGCGTGTCGTACGTCTCGAAAGTCCTGTCGCGACGACGGCGCACCGGCGTGACAACGGCGTTGGCCCAGAGCTGTCATGTGCGGCCCAAGCTGGCCGACCTTCACGATGCGCTCCGGGCGCAGGTCGTGGCGCGTCCCGACGCGACAATCGAGGAACTGAAGACCTGGCTGCTGGCCATGCAAAAGGTAACGGCCAGCACGGGTGTCATTTGGAAGACCCTGTCCACGCTCAAGCTGACGCTTAAAAAAAGTCGCTCCGAGCGGCCGAGCAAAACCGTCCTGACGTCGCCAAGGCCCGGGAGGAATGGCGCGACAATCAGCCACGCTTGACGCCCCGTCAGTTGGTTTTTATCGACGAAACTTGGAGCAAGACGAATATGACCCGGCTCTACGGCCGGGCGCCGCACAATCAGCGACTGGTCGAGGCGGTACCCTGGGGCCGCTGGAAGACCACCACCTTTATTGCCGGACTCCGCAGCGACGGTCTGATCGCGGGAGTCTGCCCCGTAGAGCGCATCCGCCAGCACGAACGCACAGGCTGCGCCGGCGTCGAGTGCCGCGGCGATCATCTCAGCCGCGATCGCCGGCTTGGTCTGAAAGGCGACGCTCTCTGGCACGGCGGCACCTTGCCAGCGCGCGGCATCGTTGGCCCACGCTTCCGGCAAATAAAGCCGCCGATCGATCAGCGTCTGGCCAAACCGGCTCGCATAGGCGACGAATACGCCGACCTGACAGTTCTCCACCCGCCCCGCGGTGCCGGAATACTGCCGTGCAACGCCGACGGAATGTGTGCCCTTCTTAAGGAAACCGGTCTCGTCAACCACCAGAACGCCGCCGGCATCTCCCAGCGTGGCCAGCACGTCGGCGCGCACCATGTCGCGCAGCCTGTCTGCCTGCCAGGAACTGCGGCCCAGCAAGGATTGCAGCCGGTATGGCCGTTCCAGCCCGGCTTGTTCAGCCAGTTGCCAGCCGGTCTTGCGGGCCACACCTGACAGCAGGCCGTCAATGAAAGCACTGGCCGGGCGCCGTAACTCGGCCCGGTTGAAGGCCGCACTTAGCTGCGACTTGAAGGCGGTGAGTTCCTGTTCCCACGGCAGCAGCGAACCGGACGATGTTGCGACCAGCATTCCCCGACACTCCCGTATCCACGGGATACAGAGAATCGAAGTTTGGCCAGAAGCGCAACTGTAGTACTAGCGTGCTCTTACGCGCTTTGTCTTTTTTGGTGAAAAGAAGCCGAAGTTTGTTCCATACGGCTCACACCCTCGCCAACATAGGCATGCCCAAGCAAATTGTTCTTGCTTTGTCCAGGCAGTACGGCTGTCGGAGCTTGCCTTTGGTATAGCGGGCATCCGGAAGATAACGCTATAGTCGAAGCTGATTCGCTGGCAACACTAATTCAGAGGCAAGTCTGAGCACCGATGACAGCGCGGATTCTGATTGTCGACGACATGCCTGCGAACACACGCTTGCTCGAAGCAAAGCTCGCTGCAGAGTATTATCAGATCAAGTCGGCGCGTGATGGGTTCGAGGCACTTCTAAATGCTCGCGACTGGCAGCCCGATCTAATCCTTTTGGACGTCATGATGCCTGGTATGGACGGCTACGAATGTTGCCGTCAACTGAAGGAAGATGCTGTTACATTGCATATCCCGGTCGTTATGGTTACTGCGTTAGGAGAACCCGCTGAGCGGCTGAGAGGCCTTGATGCCGGAGCAGATGACTTTCTTACCAAGCCAGTCGACTATGATACCCTGATGGCTCGGGTTCGCAGCCTGATACGCCTTAAGCGCCTGCTTGACGAGTGGCGTGCCCGCGGCGACACGGCGCGAGCCCTTGGCTTGAATACCGGTCAGTTGTTGATTCCCTCTATCACGGGAGCAAGGGCACTTATAGTTGATGATTGGGACCAAAGCGCGCAGAGCATTCAGGATGCCTTGGCTGCAGACGGTGTGATCTCCGCCTGGGCCAGCAGTTGTGCCGAGGCGATCCGGATGACCGCCGCAGTTCAGTTCGACTTGATGGTCTTAAGCTTGTCGTTGGCAAGCGAGGATCCATTGAAACTGGTTTCGATCCTGCGTGCCTCAGATGGGACCCACGAAACGCCACTGCTTTTAGTAGGAGAACCTGCGGAGAAATCCCGTATTCTGCGCGGCTTCGAGCTCGGGGCAAATGATTGGTTGACGCAACCCATTGATCCGCATGAGCTGCGGGCTAGAGCTCGAAATCAAGTGCGCCGGAAGTTCTATCAGGATCGATTGAGATCAGACCTCGGCACGGCACTGGAAATGGCGCTCACTGACCCGCTTACCGGATTGTATAATCAACGTTACCTGCGTCGTCATCTTAATGGCTTGATGGAAAGCCGGCAGGAACAGCAGCTGGCGGTCCTAATGGTGGATGTGGATCATTTCAAATCGGTAAACGACCGATATGGACACGCGTCCGGCGATCGGGCTCTACGGCTGATCGCAGATTCGCTACGAGCTAATACACGTGTATTCGACTCTGTGGCACGATATGGGGGTGAGGAGTTCGTCGTCGTGATGCCCGGCACCGGCCCAGTGGAGGCCGCTGCCGCCGGAGAACGTTTGAGACTCGCGGTTGAGGAAATCGAATTCGACACTTCTGTCGGCACCTTATTGCCCCTGACCGTGAGCGTCGGGGTCGCCTGCACACCCATTGCTCATGGTTCGCCTGATCTATTAATACAGGCCGCTGATACCGCACTTTATGACGCGAAGCGAAGCGGACGAAACCGGGTAGCCACAGCCTGGGCTACCGAAGCTATTTGATCTTGGCTTCTTTGAATGGAACATGCTTCCGCACAACAGGATCATATTTGTTCATCTCAAGCTTGGCGGTTTGCGCACGAGCATTTTTTTTCGTGACGTAGAAAAACCCAGTGTCGGCAGTGGAAACGAGTTTAATCTGCACCGTGTTCGACTTAGCCATTGGCCTGTTCCTTGTTGAATATCATGGTGCCGGTAAGGGCCTCAACCGGCTCCTGAAATAGCTTCGCTGATCCGGAGGCATAAAGCACCTGATAAGATAGGTGGATGTCAGAATCAAGCCGTGGGGCGTCCGGCCGACGGTCGTGAGGCCGGAGCCTTGACAGAGGGCGAGACCCGGCTTCGCATTGCCGCCTCGCCCTTCGGAGAATGCCGGTGCCGCAGCTTTCGCTTCATACCCCGGTGGGCGACATCACCGTGTTCGACGAGGGCGGTGCGATTGTCTCATTGGATTGGGGCTGGGTTTCGGAGCAGACGCCTTCCGCCGTCCTGGATCGGGCGCGCGGGCAGCTTCAAGCCTATTTCGATGGGGATCTGACGGAATTCGCGCTGCCGTTGGCGCCCGCCGGCACCGCCTATCGGCGCGCCATCTGGCGGACCTTATCCTGCATTCCATATGGCGAGACGCGCAGCTACCGGGATATCGCCGTCAAGGCAGGCGGGAGTGCACGCTCTGTGGGGCAAGCCAACGGATGCAATCCGATTCCGCTGATCATCCCGTGTCACCGGGTTGTTGCCGCCACCCACATTGGCGGCTACTCCGGCGGCGACGGATTGCCAACCAAACGTTGGCTGCTGGCATTGGAAAATCCGAACCAAACGCTGCTTTGAACCACTTCCTCCGATGGAGACACGACATGACGAAGGCGATCCGCATCCACGCCAACGGCGGCCCGGAGGTCATGGTGTGGGACGACGTCCCAACCCCCGAACCTGGTCCCGCCGAGGCACTGATCAGGCAGGAAGCGGTCGGGCTGAATTTCATCGACGTCTACTTTCGGACCGGCCTGTATAAGGCACCGAACCTGCCGCTTGTCATTGGTCAGGAGGGTGCCGGCACGGTGCTGGCGGTTGGCGGAAGCGTCACCAGTCTTGCCGCCGGAGATCGCGTCGCATACGCGGGCTCGCTTGGCGGCTATGCGACTGAGCGGGTCATTGCCGCCGACCGGCTGGTCAAGCTGCCGCACACTATCAGCTTCCAGACGGGTGCGGCGATGATGCTACAGGGTATGACCGCGGAGTATCTGCTGCGCCGGACCTATCCAGTTAAATTCGGCGATACCATTGTCGTTCACGCCGCGGCCGGCGGCGTCGGGCTTATCCTCTGCCAGTGGGCGAAACACATCGGTGCCAACGTCATCGGCGTGGTCTCCAGTGAAGCGAAGGCGGCGTTGGCGCGTGCCAACGGGGCCGCTCACACGGTGATCGGACATGCCTCATTGGTATCCGAGGTCAAGCGTATCACAGGCGGCGCGATGGTCCCGGTGGTCTATGACAGCGTGGGCAAGGACACGTTCAATTCCAGCATCGATTCGCTCGCGCCGCTGGGCCTTATGGCCAGTTACGGCAGTGCCTCGGGCCCAGTGCCACCGGTCGAGATCAGCATGCTCGCCGCCAAAGGAAGCCTGTTCCTGACGAGGCCGACCCTGGCAACCTATACGGCGAAGCGAAGCGACCTCGAGCGCGTTGCCGCCGACTTGTTCGACGTCGTTAGCAGCGGGGCGGTCAAGATCCAGGTGAACCAGACGTTCAGCCTGAAGGACGCCGGCGCAGCACATACAGCGCTCGAGTCGCGCAAGACCACTGGGAGCACCATCCTGGTGCCGTAGGTTCGCGAGCGTCCCCCGTGGCCTGCGGCTGTCCCCCGACTGCCGCCTTAACAGGCTACTGTGCCGAAAACGACAGCGATCCAGTCGCCGAAGCGTGCTTCGCAATTCCGGCCAGGTCGATCTTCGCTAACCTTCGACCGCCGCCAACCCCATTGCCTGCCGCATAAACAGCCGTTTCATCGGTCCCAGATGGTTGACCAAATCAATGCCCAGATCACGCACCGCTCTGACCGATCGGCGGTCTGTGCTGAACAGCCGGTCGAGCCCGTCGGTGATCCCGAGCATGAGCAGATTGTCTGACTGACGAAGGCGCTGATAGCGTGCCAGGAGCGCCTTGCCGCCAACATCCTCGCCGGCCTGAGTAGCCGCAAGGATCAGATCGGCCAGCGCGATGCCGTCGCGAAAGCCGAGATTGAGGCCCTGACCGGCGATTGGATGGATTCCATGCGCGGCGTCGCCCGCAAGCGCTAGCCGAACATCAACGTAACGATGTGCCAGCATCGCCGACAACGGGTAACTCCACCGCCGGCCGATGGAGCGGATTGCACCCAGGTGCGGACCCAGCCGACGTGCCACCTCGCGCCCAAATCTGACATCGTCAAGCGCCATGAACGCGCTCGCGCGGTCTGTGCGCTCGGTCCACACGATCGCCGAGACATCGGGCGCGCCTCCGGGTTCAGCGTCCGCGCTGCGCCCCATCGGCAGCGCGGCGAACGGGCCGGCTGAAAGGAAATGCTCTAGAGCAACATCATGATGCGGATATTCATGGGCGATGGCGCAAACGATCGCGGTCTGCGGATAGCCGATCCGGGTAACCGGGATCCCAGCCTGCTGCCGTAACGGCGAATGACGTCCCTCGGCGGCGATGACGAGGCGACAGCTAATCACAGATCCGGTTTCGAGCCGAACGAGACAGCCATCATCTGACCGTTCGACGGCAGCCTTGGCGGGTGCGAACAGATGCAGGTTCTGTTGTTTTGACATTCGGGCGTTTAGCGCCTTGCGCAACGACCGCGCCTCCACCATCCATCCGAAAGGTCTTGGATCGTCGCCGGCCTTTCGATGGTCGAAATGCAGATGGAGGCCAGATGGCGGCCGACCGATGCGGCCGTCGCTGACCCGAATATCGCGGATCGGATTTGGCGGCACATCCAGCACGTCCCAAAGTCCCGCCGCCTGCAGCAACGGACAGGATCCGGCCGCAATTGCGTAGGCCCTACCATCGAAGGCTGGATTTTCCTGCGGCGGCAGTGGTGCCTGGTCGATGAGTGCAATATTGATCCCCGCGCTCGACAGGCGGCAGGCCAGCGTACCGCCCACCGGCCCGGCACCAACGATGCAAACCTGGACGGATAACGGCTGCGTCATGTCAACCTTTCGGCTTTGCCACCTGATTCCAGGTGGAGGCGGGCGGCGGACCCCCGGCAGCGGGATTCCATCGGCCGGATTTCTTCAAGGCGTCCGCCACTTCCTTCGGCATGTAGGTTGCGTCGTGCTTGGCCAGCACCTCAGAGGCATGAAACACGCCATCCGGCCGCTCGACACCCAGAACGACCACACCCTGACCTTCACGGAACAGGTCGGGTAGAATGCCCCTGTAGACAACGGATACACTGGCATTGCCGTCGGTCACGCGGAATTGCGCGCCGGCGTGGCCCCCCGACGTTCTCTCGACCGTTCCCTGCTCAACCAGTCCGCCCAGCCGAACGGATCGGTTGCTGAAGTGTGACTTCGCAAGGTCGGACGGAGAGACGAAGAACACCAGGTTGTCACTGAATGCCGACAGCGTCAGGGCCGCGGCGGAACACAGACCGACGCCGCAGACCAGTATGACGATCAGTCGCCGTTTCTTGCGGGTCATGCGCTCCTCCGACCGCGCCGCGTATCGATGGCCTGCAATCGGCGGCGGGCCGACCTGACCCGATACAGGGCATCGACTGAAAAACCCAACGGCACCCCAATTGCGATGACGTAGGCCGCGATGATGAATGGAAGATGGCTCACGGCAGAACCGCCTCGCCGCCCGCGGAGGACGCTTTGGCCATCAGCAAAGCACGAATGCGGCGTTCCATAACAGCCGCCCGGGTTCTGGCAACCGTGATCGCCGCAAACAACAGGGTAAATCCGATCGCGGAGAACAGCAGGGGCCATAGCATGCTGGACGCGATCGTCGACGAGCCGGTCAGGCCTATCGAGGCTGGCTGGTGCAGGGTGTTCCACCAGTCGACACTGAATTTAATGATCGGCAGGTTGATCACGCCGACAAGTGCGAGAATGGCGCCGGCACGGTAACCGCGGGTGGGGTCATCGAATGCGCGGACCAACGCGATATGCCCAAGGTATAAGAGGAAAAGTATGAAGACGGACGTCAGGCGAGCGTCCCAGACCCACCATGCACCCCAGGTCGGTTTGCCCCAGAGACTGCCGGTCGCCAAGCAGACCGCCGTGAACCCGGCGCCCACTGGACCGATTTCCACGGCCGCGAGATCGGCAAGTGGATGACGCCAGACCAGCGATGCAAAGCTGCATATCGCCAATGACAAGTATCCGGCGGAGGCAAGCCATGCGGCAGGCACATGCACATACATGATGCGAACCATATCGCCTTGCTGCCAATCGTCCGGCGTGAAAAACAGAGCCCAAACCAAACTGACCGCGGTCACCAATCCTCCCGACCAGAACAGCCAGGGCACAACCTTGCCGGACACCCGCAAGAACTGGCCGGGATTGGCGAAGCGATGCAGCGTCTTTCCCTGGCGAGGCGACGAGACGGATGGAAGCGTATTCACCGGCTGCCTATTAGCCGACTGGCACAAAATGCGAAAGCGGATGCCGGTGCTTCATACTCCCGTCAGACCGTCCCGCATCATGATCATGTTTGGGAACTGGCTTGCCCGCGGGCATTGAACAATCCCGTGACGCGGTGACAAAATCAGCTGCGGTGCCGGCCTCCGGACCGCTTTACATGCGAGGGATAATGACCGGCTATTGGTTGGTGAAGTCGGAGCCAGATGCGTTTTCCTGGGATCAACAGGTCGCGAACCGGGTCGAGGCGTGGACCGGGGTCCGCAACCACACGGCCAAAAACCATCTCAAGGCCATGCGCAAAGGTGACCAGGCGTTTTTCTACCACTCCAACATCGGTAAGCAGATCGTCGGCATCGTCGAAGTGGCGCGGGAAGCCTATTCCGACCCCACCGCTGAACGCGGTGACTGGGTGTGCGTGGACATAAAGGCGGTCCGTCCCCTGCCGAAACCGGTGACGCTGCTTGATATCAAAGCCGATCCAAGTTTTGCCGACATGGCCTTGGTCCGTCAGGCGCGGCTGTCGGTGATGCCCATCTCCAAGCCGCATTGGGACAAGCTGTGCAGGATGGGCGGGTGGAAGATCTGATGCCGGCGGACATGCGGACCCTATGCCGGGTCGTCGACGTTCCGGCAAATGGCGCCAAGGGATTTCCCGGCGCCGATGGCGCCTTCACCGGCCTGATCGTCGTCCGCCAGGGCGATCAAGTCTATGTCTACGAAAATGCTTGTCCACATATCGGCACGCCGCTGGATTGGACGCCCGACCGCTTCCTGTCCGAGGATCGTCGCTACCTGATCTGTGCAACGCATGGTGCCGAGTTCACAATCGCGACCGGGGCGTGTATCTCAGGTCCGTGTCGAGGGGACCAATTGACGCCGGTCGACGTAGACATCCGTGATGGGATCGTCCGCGTTCCACGTCGTCGCTGAATTTTGGCTCCTACCGGCGCAGCGGGGAAGCTTACAGGGCAGCGAGGAACCAGTCCGTGGCAGAAGATGCACCGACCCAGAACCAGATTTTTTCGGTTCGATCAGATTTTGCCGAAGCGGCCCATATGGACCACGCCGCCTATCACAAGGCCTTCCGCCAGGCGGCAGAAAATCCGGAGACCTACTGGGCGGCCGAAGCCAGGCGGGTCGAGTGGCTGACGTTCCCCACCAAGATCAAGAACGCCAGCTTCGAAGGCGACGTCTCGATCAAATGGTTCGAGGACGGTGTGCTCAATGCTTCGGTGTCGTGTATCGACCGGCACCTGGCCGAACGGGCTGACGCGACGGCGATCATATGGGAAGGAGACGACCCGCAGGTCAGTCGGCACATCAGCTATCGGGAGCTGCACGATCAGGTCTGCCGGATGGCGAATGCCATGAAGACCTTGGGGGTCGGACGTGGCGACCGGGTGACGATATACCTGCCAATGGTGCCCGAAGCAGCGGTCGCGATCCTGGCGTGTGCACGGATCGGAGCCATCCATTCGGTGGTTTTCGGTGGGTTCTCGCCCGATAGCCTGGCGAACCGAATCCAGGATTGCACGTCCACGTTGCTGATCACGGCTGATGAGGGCCGCCGCGGGGGCCGGTCGGTGCCGCTGAAGGCGAATGCCGATGCGGCGCTCAAAGCCTGTCCGGGTGTCAAGGCTGTCATCGTGGCCAAAATCACCGGCGGTCATGTCGATTACGTGGCCGGCCGGGACCATGACTACAGCAAGTTGCTCGCAGCGGCCTCGCCGGGCTGCGCTCCCGAGCCGATGTCGGCGGAAGACCCGTTGTTCATCCTGTATACCTCCGGCAGCACAGGCAAACCGAAAGGCGTTCTGCACACCACCGGTGGGTACCTCGTCTGGGCAAGCTACACGCATGAGAAAGTATTCGATTACCGCCCCGGTGATATCTACTGGTGCACCGCCGACGTGGGCTGGATCACAGGCCACACCTATATCGTGTACGGGCCACTCGCGAACGGGGCGACGACGCTGATGTTCGAGGGTATTCCAAGCTACCCTGACAGCAGCCGGTTCTGGCAGATCGTCGACAAACATAAGGTGAGCATTTTCTACACCGCCCCGACGGCCATTCGCGCACTGATGCGTGACGGAGAAGGACCCGTGAAGCGGACCTCACGGGCGTCGCTTCGGTTGCTGGGTACCGTGGGTGAACCGATCAACCCCGAAGCCTGGCTATGGTACTACAATGTTGTCGGGGAGACGCGCTGCCCCGTTGTCGATACATGGTGGCAGACAGAGACCGGCGGCATCCTGATCAGCCCGCTGCCCGGGGCGACAGCCTTGAAACCCGGTTCCGCGACGCTGCCGCTGCCGGGCGTCCAACCGCTGCTGGTTGACGGTGAAGGCAATGAACTAAGCGGCCCGGCGGAGGGAAACCTGTGCATCGCCACGTCCTGGCCGGGTCAGATGCGCACCGTCTTCGGTGATCACGAGCGGTTTATCCAAACCTATTTTTCCACCTTCAAGGGCCTTTATTTCACCGGCGACGGCGCGAAGCGTGACGCCGATGGCTATTACTGGATCACCGGCCGGGTGGATGACGTAATCAATGTATCTGGTCACCGAATGGGCACCGCCGAAGTCGAAAGCGCTCTCGTCGCCCATCCGAAGGTCGCGGAAGCCGCCGTTGTCGGATTCCCCCACGACCTCAAGGGTCAAGGCATCTATGCCTATGTCACCCTGAACGTGGAGGAAGAACCGACCGAGATTTTGCGGAAGGAGCTCGTCGCGTGGGTGCGGCGGGAAATTGGTGCCATCGCCTCGCCGGATGTGATCCAGTGGGCGCCCAGCCTGCCAAAAACCCGCAGTGGCAAGATTATGCGCCGGATTCTGCGCAAGATCGCCGCGAACGAGACCGAGAATCTGGGCGACACTTCGACATTGGCTGATCCGGGCGTGGTTACCGAGTTAGTGGAGAATCGCGTCGGCAAGGCTGGATAGCCGCATCTGCCCTGGGCGGGATGCACCGCCGCCAGATTTGCCGGTGGATCGGAGTCCGGCCATTGGTGCTTGCACCGGCCAACCCGGTGCGAGGTCGTTACGTCGTTGGGTCGTTACGTCAGGGGCGCATGCCGAAGGACGAAGAGCCTGGCGTGCGCAGCGGGGCTGCCAGATTGGCAAACGCGCACAGCAGTTCGCGGGTGTGGCGCGGATCGATCACCTCGTCCACCCAGAAAGCCTCGGCCGTTCGATAGGGCGATCGCAACCTGTTCAGCCGCTCCTCGATTTCGCCTAGCTTCGCGACCGGGTCAGGCGATGCATCAATCTCGGCTCGATAGGCCGCTTCGATCCCACCTTCCAACGGGAGGGAGCCCCAACTGGCGGACGGCCAGGCATAGCGCAAACAAAGGTGCCCGACTGGCTGGTGACCCAGGCCGCCAACACCGTAGCAGTTGCGCACGATGACGCTGCACCACGGGACTGTGGTCTGATTGATCGCCGACAGCGCGCGAACGCCCCAGCGGATCACGGCGTTGCTTTCGGCCCGCAAGCCGACCTGAAAACCCGGACAATCGACTAGATGCACCACCGGCAGATGGAAGGTCTGCGCCATATCGACAAAGCGAATGATCTTGTTGCAGGCGTCCGCCGTCCAGGAGCCACCCTCGAACAGCGGATCGCCCGCCATGACCGCCACCGGCCAGCCATCCAAACGTGCCAGGCCGGTGATGATGGAACGCCCGAACAGCGCGCCCATCTCAAAGAAGCTGTCCTTGTCGACCACCGACGTGATGATCCGCCGCATGTGATACGCCTGTTTCTTCACCTTGGGGATCGCCGTGATCAGCGACTCGTCACGCCGGTTCGGGTCGTCCCATTCCCGCACACGGGGAGCTACATCATGGATGGAGCCTGGCAGATAAGACAGAAACCGCCGCGCTGCTTCGAAGGCCTGTTCCTCGGTATCGACGGCGTGATCCACCGCGCCGCACCGTAACTGGATCTGCCAGCCGCCGAGTTCCTGTTTCGATCTTGATTCCCCGAGACGTTGCACCACCGGCGGCCCGGCGACAAAAACCGCCGCGATCTCTTTCACCATCACGGCGTAATGCGATGCGACCAACCGTGCTGCACCAAGGCCGGCAACCGAACCCAGGGCGAGACCGACGACTGGTACCTGTGCCATCTGGTTCGCCACGAGGTCGAACGATGTGGTCTCCGTCAGCCCTCCGGGCAGGTTCGCACGGCCCGTCGTCTCGATCGTTTTAACCGACCCTCCGCCGCCAGACCCCTCGATCAAGCGTATGATCGGCATGCGGAATTGTGTGGCAATCTCTTCGGACATCTTGGGCTTGCCCTTGATCGACGCGTCGGCCGATCCGCCCCGCAGTGTGAAGTCATCTCCCGCGACAACGACCGGCCGGCCTTCGACCGTGCCGCGGCCAAACACACAGTTCCCCGGCATGAAGTCGATGATATTGCCCTTCGCGTCGTAGCTCGCTTTCCCGGCGATGCTGCCGATTTCTTTAAAGCTGCCGGGATCGAGCATCTGGTCAATGCGCTCACGCACCGTGAGGCGACCGCCCGCATGCTGACGCTCGACGCGATCCTTGCCGCCGAGTTCGCGCGCGAGCGCCTGACGCTGGCGAAGCTCGGCAAGCTCAGGCTCCCATCCCACGAGAGACACCGGTGGCGGTTCCATGCCTGACTGGGTGACGTTATCGTCGGCCATCGATGTCCTGTCCGTGTTGTCTCGTCGACGATATACCTCAAGTCAGGCTATGGCTGATCGGGAGCCGGCGCAACGTGAGGGCCGGCAGACCGGGGATGCCCTGACCATGCTGCATGAAGATCATCTAACCCCCAGGCGCCTTCGGACGGGCGTATAGACATCAAGGGAGTTTGCCGGCGAACCCTTAGGACGTGGGTAGCGGTTCTTGATACCGAACGTGACATCGAACACTGGCTTGGCTGGAACCGCAACGGATCGAGGACCTATCCGGTGACCGACGAACTGCTTTACCAACACTGCGACAGCATCGGTTCCATCACTTTCAACCGGCCGCAGGCGCGTAACGCCTTGACGTTCCAGATGTATGAACGCTTGGGGGAGATCGCGGCGTCTCCAGGCGACATCCGAGCCCTGATCATCACCGGCGCGGGCGATAAGGCGTTCGCGGCCGGGACAGACATCAATCAATTCCGCGCCTTCTCCGGGGTCGACGACGCGCTCGCCTATGAGGCACGGATCGATCGCGTTCTCGGCACGCTGGAGCGGTGCCCGGTACCCACCATCGCGGCGATCGCTGGCGCCTGCACGGGCGGCGGTGCGGCGATCGCAGCTGCCTGCGACCTGAGGATTGCGACCGCGAATGCCCGCTTTGGCTTCCCGATCGCCCGAACCCTGGCCAATTGCCTGTCTATGTCCAACATTGCCCGGTTATCAGCACTCATTGGTCCGGCGCGGGTGACCGAAATGATCTTTACCGCAAGACTGTTTTCCGCCGCCGATGCGATGGCGGCTGGATTGGTGACCGAGGTGCTGGACGACCGCGCCTTGCTCGATGCGCGCGCCCTCGAGCTTGCAGCCTTGATGGCAACTCATGCGCCGTTGACGATGCGGGCGACCAAGGTCGCGCTGCATCGACTGCGCGAACAGTTGCCACCGGACGAAGATCTTATCCGCCTGTGCTATACCAGTTCAGACTTCCGGGAAGGTATGGACGCGTTCCTGTCCAAACGCTCTCCCGTCTGGAAAGGCGTTTAGCAGCCACATGCTTTCGGCATGACGCGGTTCTGAACCGTTTATTAACGTCCTTCCTCTATAGGACCCCTGTGAGATATCTGACCGACTTCGCCGACCAGGCCGTGATCCTGCCGTTGGTGCTCGCCACGGCGGTTGCACTCGTGGCCCAGGGCTGGCGGCGCGGTGCGCTGACCTGGCTGATTGTTGTGACAGCCACTTTCGTTACAATACTGACGCTCAAGCTGGTGTTCCTTGCATGTTCCCCGTTGTTCGGACCCATCGATATACACAGCCCGTCCGGTCATGTCGCCGCGGCGACTGTCGTGGCCGGCGGCCTTGCCGCCATGCTCAGCGGGCGTCGCGGCAGCATTCTTCCCGCGGCGTTGCTGGCCGCTGTCGTGATCGGCGTTTCGCGTATCGTTTTGGGCATGCATTCGCTTCCGGAAGTTATCCTTGGTGCCTTAATCGGACTCGCTGGAGCAGCTGCCTTGCTGCGGTTCGCCGGTGCTCCTCCACGGCTCAAGATCGCGCCGCTGATTTTGGTCATCTTGGTCGTCGCCTTCCTGTTTCACGGCCTGCACCTACCTGCGGAAGCCGCGATCCGGCATACCGCGTTCCGGGCCGCGCAATATATTCCCGCGTGCAGAGGCACACCGGATTTTCAACCTCGTTAGCGGGAAAAATGAACCTTTACCGGTTTCTTCCCGCCGATTAACACGCAGAATGAACGTGATGATCCCAACCACCATCCCGAGAGCCGCCCTGGTCACAGGGGCCGCTCAGCGTCTTGGGCAGGCGATCGCACTGCAATTGGCCGCACATGGCTTCGACATCGCGATACATTGCAATAGCAGCACCGCGGCGGCCAAGGACACCCAGACGCAGGTCGAGGCAATGGGTCAACGAGCGCTGATCGTGCGTGCCGATCTGAGACAAGAATCACAGGTTTCTCAGCTCATCTCTCGGGCCAACGAAGCGCTCGGTCCGGTCGGTGTACTGGTGAACAATGCCAGCCGGTTCGAGCGCGACGAATGGCAAGATGCGACGCGTGCCTCATGGGACGCTCATCTGGAACCGAATCTAAGAGCACCGTTCGTGCTGACGCAGAGCTTTGCTCGAGCACTCCCGGCCGCGGCCGAGGGCGTCGTCATCAACATGATCGACCAGCGGGTCTGGTCCCTGACGCCCCATTTTGTCTCCTACACGGTTTCGAAAGCGGCCCTCTGGGCGCTAACCCAGACAATGGCGCTGGCCTTGGCCCCGCGGATCCGGGTGAACGCGATCGGCCCAGGTCCCGCGCTACCGAGCCTCCGCCAAACCGACGCCCAGTTCGCCCGTCAATCCTCGTCTGTCCCGTTGGGCCATGGCACCGACCGGGATGAGGTTGCACGCGCCGCGATCAGTATCTTGAGTATGCCAGCGATGACCGGGCAAATGATCGCGCTCGACGGCGGGCAACATCTTCAATGGTCGGCCAGCCATAACGTTACGGATCCGGAAGAATGACAACCGCAGGTTTTGAGTTCTCAGGTCGCTTCTGATCCGTGCCACCGGCTGCGGGCGGGTTGGCGAACCCGATCGTGATACCAAATGCGGATGCACGAAATCATGCTGTTTTTTGGCGTTCAAGTTCCTCGCCGGCGGCCATTGCTGAACGACATCGTATCAAATCATCCACTTGCCGATGAACGTTACGAAGTCCACGGCTCGCTTGAAAAATGTTATCGTATGGTCACATAGAGTTGAGAGGAATCGTTTCAAATCAACGACATATCATCTGCCCGAGTTTTGTTCAATTCCTCGCCAGGGCCGCACGCGGGCGGCTTTCGGCCACTTGCTGGTCTCCCCGCCCACAGACTTATCCACAGAAGTGGTGGAGGAAATTGATGCAGTTTTGCAACTTTCCTTTCGCGGCTCAAAATTTCCTGAAAAAACCTTGGGCGGAGGAGCCAGACGAGATGGGCATGACAGTCGAAAAGGGCGTCGCCGTGATCGAGACGGCGCTGGAAACCATGCCTGCCAATCCGGGTGTCTACCGCATGCTCGACGGCAAGGGCGACGCGCTTTACGTCGGCAAGGCACGAAGCCTGAGACGCCGCGTGACGGCGTACACGCAGATCAGCCGCCTGCCAGAGCGCTTGCGTCGCATGGTTTCCGAAACCGTCGAGATGGAGATCGTGACTACCCACACCGAGGCTGAGGCTCTGCTGCTGGAAGCCAACCTGATCAAACGCCTAAAGCCTCGGTTCAACATCGTTCTACGTGATGACAAGTCCTACCCGTGGCTCATGCTGACCGAGGATCATCCTTTCCCGCAGATAGCGAAGCACCGGGGTGCGCAAATTCGTAAAGGCAGCTACTGGGGTCCGTTTGCTTCGGCCTGGGCAGTTAATCAGACTGTCACCGCCATGCAGCGCGTGTTCCTATTGCGATCCTGCGCCGACAGCGTGTTCGCCTCCCGCACACGGCCGTGTCTGCTGTTTCAGATCAAGCGCTGTTCGGCCCCGTGTGTCGGGCGTGTTACCCCTGCGGCGTATGGCAGGTTGACTGATCAGGCTAAAGCCTTCCTGGGTGGTAAATCCGGCAGGGTTCAGGGGGAACTCGCAGCGGAGATGGAGCAAGCTGCTGAAGCGCTGGAATTTGAGCGTGCTGCTGCTGTCCGTGATCGTCTCCGTGGCCTGACCTTCGTGCAGGGCAATAGCGTCGTTAATCCGGCCAGTCTGACCGATGCCGATGTAATCGCTGCCTGGCAGACTGCCGGCCAAAGCTGCGTGCAGGTTTTCTTCATCCGCGGCGGGCGTAACAATGGGAACCGGGCATTTTTCCCAAGCCACACCAAAGCCGAAGAGACACCGGAGGTGTTGAGCGCGTTCATCGCGCAGTTCTATGACGACAAGCCGCCGCCTCCTCTCCTGCTGGTAAACCAGGAATTGTCTGAGCAGGAATTGCTCACCGAAGCGCTGTCCTTCAAGACAGGCCGCAAAGTGGAAATCAGCCTGCCCCAGCGCGGCGAGAAGCGGGCTGTGGTTTTACATGCGGAGACGAATGCGCGTGAGGCGCTGGAGCGCAAATTGGCGGAGTCCGCTGGTCAGGCGCAAATGCTGGAACGTGTGGCGCAACTCTTTGGTCTGCCATCCACGCCTGAGCGCATTGAGGTGTATGACAACTCGCATATCATGGGCACCAATCCATACGGCGTGATGATCGTCGCCGGCGCCGAGGGTTTCATGAAGGGAGCCTATCGTAAGTTCGGGATCCGCGGACCGATTGCTCCGGGCGACGATTTCGCCATGATGCGGGAGATGCTGCAACGGCGCTTCTCCCGCGCGCTCAAAGAACTGGCGGACGGGGCCTCTGCGGAAAATTGGCCCGACTTGTTGCTGATCGATGGCGGTGCCGGGCAGCTTTCGGCGGCGCGCGACGTGCTGGCGGACCTGGGCGTCCAGGATGTGAAGTTGGTCGCTATCGCCAAAGGCCCAGATCGCGATGCAGGCCGCGAGTGGTTCCACACCGATGGAACAGCGCCATTCCAGCTACCGCCACGTGACCCAGTGCTTTATTTCTTACAGCGCCTACGCGACGAGGCGCATCGCTTTGCCATCACGACCCACCGAGCGGGGCGTTCGAAGGCGATTGGGATGAGCGAACTTGATGAAATCCAAGGCGTCGGATCAGCTAGGAAGCGCGCGTTGCTCAATCACTTTGGGTCGGTCAGAGGCGTCAAGATGGCAGGTTTGACCGATCTCGAAGCGGCCCCTACGATCAATCACGAAATTGCCCGCCGGATTTATGCCCACTTCCATCCCGGTGTCCGGATGGAACACCCGTCTTAGCGGGCGACTGCTTCCTTCAAATCGGATCATGGCCTAAGTAGGGACATTGCTCTAGCGTGGGCGCGGCATGCTGACCGATCTTCCGAACGTTCTGACGCTGTCGCGCATCGTGGCCATCCCGCTGCTTGTGGCGCTGGTCGCCGTCGACACGCCAGCAGGCGATTTAGCCGCCTGTATCATATTCAGCATGGCAGCGATAACCGACTATTTCGACGGCAAGCTCGCCCGCTCGCGGCGACAACAATCGGACCTTGGACGAATGCTGGACCCGATCGCGGATAAGCTTCTGGTTGGGGCGGCGCTCATGATGCTGGTCGGACAGAATCGACTTTCGCCGCTCGGCCTGTACCCGGCGATTGTCATCATGCTACGCGAGATCTTGGTCAGCGGACTGCGGGAGTATCTCGCCGGGATCCGCATCGGTCTGCCGGTGACGCGTTTGGCGAAGTGGAAAACCGGATTCCAGATGGGTGCGCTTGGCACCTTGCTCGCCGGCAACACCTCGGCGGGTATTCTTCACCTCAGCTTCCTGCCGGTGTCGTTGATCGGTGAGACAATGTTGTGGATAGCCGCTGCCCTTACCCTGATCACAGGCTGGGATTATCTGACCGCGGGGTGGCGTGCCGCTGCTCCTGGAGCGCGCAGACCCTCCGTCGCCGAATGAATGTTCTGGGTATCGTTGGTTGGTCCGGCAGCGGCAAGACCACGTTGCTGACCGCTATCCTGCCCAAGCTGCGGCAGGCCGGACTGCGTGTCTCTACGATCAAGCATACCCACCACGACTTCGACATGGACCGACCGGGTAAAGATAGTTTTCGCCATCGCCAGGCTGGAGCCCATGAGGTCCTGATCGCTTCCGGCACGCGTTGGGCGCTGCTACATGAGGTGGAAGGGCCGGAGCCTCCGCTATCGCACCTGCTGGCAAAGCTCGACCCGGTCGATTTGGTTCTGGTCGAGGGTTACAAGGCACATCCGTGTTCGAAATTGGAAGTTCATCGTCCTTCACTTGGCAAACCGGCGATCTGGACGACCACGCCGGATGTTATCGCGGTCGCGAGTGATCAACACCTGGAAACGGGTCAAGCGGCGTCGCTGCCGCTGAACGACCCTCAAGCAATCACACTATGGATCATGGCATGGATTTCACGAAGTCGTGGTAAGACGCCTTGAGCAGGGGGCGATCTGGAGGCACAGTCCGCCGCCTTGTAACCCCTTTCCATTCCTTCCGGGGAGCTATCCTTGATGCGGCCTATCGCCTCGCTCACACTGGCGCTGATTGTTAGCGGCTGCGGCTACAAGACGTGGTGGAATCCGCCTTTCACAGGCGGTTATAATCCCAATCTGCCCGTTTCAGACAGCGAAAACATGCGCCGCGTGCAGGGGCAGGATCCATCGATTGCGCCTATCACGACCCAATCAGGCGATATCTGGCCCGGTAAATTGGCTCCGCCGCCGACACTGAAGGACCTGGAGTCTGCAGGCGGAGCCTCTTCTCAACCGGAAGCGCCAGTGCCTGGTTCTCCACTGAGCAGAGGAAGCACAACACCCAGACCGTCTCCAAACCCCAGTGCCGGCAGTTCCACTCCGCCTGGCAGCAACCAGCCTGGATTGGCTTCGCCGCAGCCAGCGCCTCCGTTGTCCAGCTATGCCTCCCCCCCGGCTGCTCCTCCATCCCGCGGGCCAGGGGGCCAAGTCATCCAGACGCCAAGCGGACCCGCGGTCACGACAGGAGGGGGACCCGGGTATCAAACGACCACGAGCCCAGGTGGCGGACAGTCGATTCTTGTACCAAACGGAAATGGAACCAGCACGGTCATTCATGCCGACGGGCGTATCGAGACCATACCAACGCCCAAGTGACGCCTATATCAGGACATCATGGAGCAAAAACTGACCATTCTCTATTTTGCCTGGCTGCGTGAGCGCACCGGCGTAGCGCAGGAAGAACTGCGACTGCCGGATGACGTTGGGACCGTCGAGGATCTCGTGGCTTATCTTGCTGCCCGCAGCGCGGGTCACGCCGCTGCCTTCCTCAATCGCAAAGCCATCCGCTGCGCCGTCAATCAGGAGTTCGCCGAACCCTCGTCACCGGTTCGCGCGGGCGACGAGGTCGCGTTTTTTCCGCCGGTAACCGGCGGCTAAAGCCTGGCGGCCGGCAGCTTCGGATCAGGCCCGCTTTGCCTGATGGTACTCTCGATTAGGAATCATATCCATAGCGGACGCCATACGATTGGATAGATTAAAGAACGAGACCGTCTCCGCCAGATCGAAGATATCTTCCTGGCTCAGACCCTGTTGGGACAGGGCGTCACGATCGGAATCGTCCACCAACTGCGGTGTTGTGGTCAGCTTCCAGGCGAAATCCATCATCAGCCGCTGCCTGGGGTCAAGCTGCGCGACCCGATAGTTCAGCGCAAGCATTTCCCCTAGCTCCGGATCACCGGACAATTGTCTTACCGCGGCTCCGTGCGCGACCAGGCAGTAGTAACAGCGGTTCGCCGAAGACACGACGACAGCCACCATCTCTCGCTCAAGCTTTGAAAGGCCTGAGGGTGAGAGCATGATCTCATTGTAGATAGACATGAAGTTACGCAGACGTTGGGGCCTCAAACTGTAGGCGGCCAGCACGTTGGGCACGTAACCCAACTTATCCACGCACTTCACAAACGTCTGCTGAAGGTCCTCGTCGAGCTCCGACCGATCCGGAACGCCGAGCTTGGAGATATGATCAGGCTGGGGCATCAGTCATAAACTTCCGGGTTGATCGTGTTTTCACGGTTCGGCGCTCCGTCGAGAACGCTCAGGATATTCTCCGACGTAGCCACTGCCATCGCAGCAATCGCTTCAACTGTCACGCCGGCCATATGCGGCGACGAAACCACATTCTCCAAGCTCAGCAGCGGATTATCCGGCGGTGTCGGTTCCTGCTCGAACACATCCAGCCCAGCACCGGCCAGGCGGCCGCTTACCAGAGCGTCATAGAGGGCATGCTCATTGATGATGCCGCCACGGGCCGTATTGATGATCAGTGAGCCGTGTTTCATCAGTCCTAGCCGGCTTGCACCAAACATGCCGATCGTCTGAGGGGTCTTGGGACAGTGGATGCATACAATGTCCGCTGTCGGCAAAGCCGCGTCGAGATTGTCGGCGATCTGATAGCCCGCGGAGCGGATGTTATCTTGTATGATGTAGGGGTCGTGGATAACTACGGTCATATCGAAAGCGGCACAGCGGCGAGCTGTGCGTGTACCGATACGCCCAAATCCCACGATAAGGATTGTTTTCCCCGACAACTCCATCGGCGGCACGCCGTGGCGCTGGATCCATCGGTCGTTCTTCACCAGTGCGTCCATCGCGCGGTGCTTTTTTGCCAGGGCGATGATCAGGTGAAAGGCCTGTTCGGCGACTGAGGTGGAATTGGCTATTCCGGCGGTTAGCAATGGAACCCGCCTGGTGGTCAGGGCCGGCACCTCGACGGCGTCATAACCGACGCCGATTCGGGCGACGGCCTGCATGGCGGGTGACGCATCCAATTCGGTTTGCCTGAACGGTGTGCCGGACAGTGCGATACCGGCGACATCAGCTAGCTGGGGCAGCAGCTCGGCCTGGCTGACACCTGCCGGGTATATCATTGTCTCGATATCATCCCTTCTCTGCATCAACTCGATGCCCTGCTTTCCCATCGTGTGCGGGAGCATGACCTTGCGCTTGTTGGTGGCCATCTAGGCTGGGTCCTTAAAGTTGACGTTGCAGCGCGGCGAGGTAGCCGCGATTGTGCGTGGGTGACAAATGCACCTCGTTCATCACCACATGTTTTGGCAGGCAGGCGATATAGCGGATCAGATCACCGCAGTCTGCTGGCTGGACCATGCGTGCCCGGACCTCGGGACCAACGGGATTAGGCCGCTTGTCCAGGATGGGCGTAGCGACTTCGCCGGGCAGAAACACCGTTGAGCGTATGCCGTTGATGCATTCCTGCATGTTCAGACCGTGGCTCATGGCGACGATGCCATGCTTGGCGACCGTATAGATTGGGCCGCTAAGCCCGCCGATGAATCGTCCGGCCATCGAAGCGGTATGGATCAGCAAACCGTCCTTCTGTTCGCGCATGAACGGCAACGCCACCGTCACGCAATAGAGCGCGCCGGTCAGATTGCCTTGCAGCAAGTTGTCGATGCTTGCCGGCGTCAGTTTGTCCCAATGACGCTCGACGATGTTGACCCCGGCGTTGTTCACCAGAAGATCCAGTCGTCCGAACGTGGCGCGGATATAGTCGCCGACCCGCTGGACCTCAGTCGCGTCGGTGAGGTCGGCCGGTTGCACATGAGCCGTGCCGGTCTGGTTGATACGGCGAGCGACATCTTGCAAAGGACCATGCCGGCGCCCGGTGAGAATAACGGTCGCACCGGCCTGGGCCAGCGCGAGCGCCGCGGCCTCGCCAATTCCAGTCCCAGCACCGGTAACCCAGGCGATTTTACCTGCCAATTCGGCCATCTCTTGGTTTCCTCCGTCCAGTTTCCAGCCATTCTTCAGTCTCGATGCCACCAGGGCAAGAGCAGGCCGCGCGAATAGCGGCTAGCCAACCAGACCGCGTTTGGCCACACTGGCCATGGGAAACGTTATAAGCGGATCAATGGACCTATCGTTCGACCTATTGGGCAATGCCCTCATGTCGGGGCTATTGCTGGGTGGCTTCTACGCCGCCGTAACGATAGGAATTTCAATCTCCTTTGGCATGCTCGACATCGTCAATATCGCGCATCCCGCATTCATCATCCTGGGCTCTTACACCGCCTATATCGCCAACAGCAGTTTCGGCCTTGACCCGATCTTGTCCAGCGTCGTCCTGTTGCCTGCCTTCTATCTGCTAGGGGTGGCGATCTACCATGTCTACGATGTCTCGTTCGAAAGACGGGGCGACGCGTCGATCCGCGGTCTGGCCTTCTTCTTCGGCATTCTGTTCATAACAGAAGTGACCTTGGTGCTGGTCTTTGGCGTCGACTACCGGCTGGTCGAGGCTCCTTACATCGGGCCAAGCCTGCATTTTGGCGTCATCGATCTCCCGCTGAGGCTTTTAGTTCCGTGCATCGTGTCACTGGTGATGATCGGGGTGCTGCAGCTTTTCATGTCGTACAGCTTTATCGGGCGGGCAATCCAGGCGGTGGCTCAGGATCCCATGGCGTTGCGACTGATGGCGGCGAACCCCAGTCGGATCAAGCGCATCGCCTTTGGACTTTCGATCGCCTCCGCCTCGATCGCCGGCGCGGTGCTGATCGTTATCCAACCGGTAGAGCCATCGATCGCGCGTGATTACATCGGCCGGATCTTCGCGATCTGCGTGATGGGCGGTTTGGGAAGCTTTGGTGGAACCATCGTCGCGGCGATGATCCTGGGGATCATGGAGAGCTTGACCTCCACCTTCTACGGACCCTCTTGGTCGCCCGCTGTTGGCTTCGGCTTTCTTCTGATCACCCTCGCGGTTAGGCCTGCTGGCTTGTTCGGGCGCCGTTGATGCAAAACGTCCGGTTCATCCTGCTGGCGCTGGTTGCGGCAGCCGCGACATTCGCCGGCGCCAGGCTGATAAACAACGCCTACGTGTTTTTTGCCGGCTACGTAGTGCTGCAATACATCGTGCTGGCGACGGCGTGGAACATCCTTGGCGGCTACACCGGTTATGTGAACTTCGGCACCGCGGCGTTCTTTGCCCTGGGTGCATATACAACCGTAGCGCTTCACAAGACGATCCCGCTGTTGCCGCTTCCCGCGATGATCTTGGTGGGAGGCCTGATCTCAGGCTTCGTCGGTTTGGGTATGGGCTATTTGACCCTGCGGTTGCGCGGCACGTTTTTCTCCATCGCAACGCTGGCAATGGCGGTTGTCGCGCAAACCTTGATCACGAACTGGGACTTTGTCGGCGGATCGCGCGGCGCCTACGTCATTCGTCCAGCGGCTTCGCCCATCTTCACAGGTGATTACATTCAATACCTCTTTGTCATCATGCTGCTGCTGTCGGTCTTTGCCATCGGCATCGCGCGGGCGATTCAACATTCCCGGCTAGGGTATGGTTTCTCCGCCATCCGCGACGATGAGTTGGCGGCCGAGGCGGCGGGCGTGCCGACCTTGCGACTAAAGCTGATCGCCACGGCATTGTCCGGTGGTTTAATGGGCATGGCCGGGGCACCGTTGCCTTACTACGTCACGTACCTTGATCCAGCTTCCGGATTTAACCTTAGCTATGCTGTCAATACAATCGCCATGCCACTGGTTGGTGGCACTGCTACCTGGGTAGGGCCTGTAATCGGGGCCGTTCTGCTTGGTACCCTGCAACAAGTTGCCACGGTAACGATTTCCTCGGCGTTGTCGCTGCTTCTGGTCGGTCTTTTGCTGGTGGGATTTGTGATCGCTGCCCCGAAAGGCATCGTTGGCTGGTTCGACCGGTGAGTGGCGCATTTCTGAGCGTGACCGGCCTGGGCAAGCGCTTCGGTGGTTTCGTCGCGCTGGCGGACGTGGATCTGGAAGTTGCTAAGGGCGAACGACTTGGCCTGATCGGTCCAAACGGCTCAGGCAAAAGCACGCTGGTAAATTGCCTGTGTGGTACGCTGCATAACGACAAGGGCTGGGTGACCTTCTGTGGCCGGCAGTTGAACGGCATATCGGCGCATCAGCGTACGCGACTGGGCATCGCCAGAAGCTTCCAATTGCCCCGGCCGTTTCCGACGTTGACGTTGGCGGAGAATGTCCGTGTGCCGATCCTGTATGCGGCCGATGTAAAGCAGGGCCGGATCGCGACCGACCCGCGGAAACGGTGCGAGGAACTGCTGGATATGGTCGGCTTGTTGCCAAAGGCCGATGTCACGCCCGCGGACTTGACGCAGATAGAGATGAGGAAGCTGGAACTCGCCCGCGCCATGGCATCCGAACCGCAGCTGCTGATAGCGGACGAGGTGATGGCTGGTCTGTCGCATCAGGAGGTGGATGATATCCTGGGACTTCTCATGAGGTTGAACGGACAAGGTGTGACCATCATCATGATTGAGCACATCATGCGAGCCGTCCTGGCGTTTTCCCAACGTCTCGTGGTTCTGGTGGCGGGGCGCAAGATCGCGGACGGAAATCCGCATGACGTCGTTCGTCAGCCCGATGTCGTGGCTGCTTATCTTGGCAGCTAGCCTTTCGGTCATCGGTCTTGATGCCGGCTACGGCGCGGTGCGTATCCTGCATGATGTTTCGCTTGCGGTCGCCACCGGCGAGACGGTCGCGCTGCTGGGCACCAACGGCAACGGCAAGTCGACGTTGATGAAGTGCATCATGGGCATGGTTCGGCCGACCGCGGGGTCGATCATCGCGACCATCGATGAAATCTCACATGAGCTTGTCGGCATGTCGACCGAGGCGATCGTCGATCTTGGCGTCGGTTTTGTCCCGGAGGGTCGTCGTTTGTTTCCACTTCTGTCTGTGACCGAGAACTTGCTGATGGGGGCTTTTCGCAAGAAAGCCCGCCCGTTGATCAAGCGGAACCTGGCCTTTTGCTATGAAGTGTTTCCCCGCCTGGCCGAACGGCGAAAACAGCTTGCCGGGTCCATGAGCGGTGGGGAACAGCAGATGTTGGCGCTGGGGCGGGCCTTGATGTCGGAACCGCGGCTACTTTTGGTGGATGAGCCTTCGGTCGGGCTTGCGCCGCTGCTGGTGGCCCGGACGATCGACAAGATCAAGGAGCTGAAGGAAAGTTTCCAGCTCGCGGTGCTGATGGCAGAGCAGAATTTCACCCAGGCGATCAGAATAGCGGACCGTGGTTACGTCATCGTGCATGGGCACATCGCGTTCGAAGGCAGCTCGGCCGACGAATTGAATAATAACGAGTTGATCCGGCAGTTTTATCTGGGGGCGTGATGGTGGCTCGCTGATCAGGTCGGTTGCCCGTGTCCTGCTGCTGACGACGCAGCCGCCTGTTTCCTCTGGGTGTCGAGAAGGTATAGTCTGTTCACGCTCATTAGTCTGACAAGGAGTGATCATGGCACCGCCTCCGCCATTCGGCGCAAACTCCGTCGCCGCACGCGACATAGCCAGCGTCCTGCATCCCTACACAGACCTGCAAGCGCACCAGCAGGTTGGCCCTGTCGTCATTTCCCGCGGCAAGGGCGTTCGGGTCTGGGACGACACCGGCAAGGAATATATCGAATCCGTAGCCGGTCTGTGGTGCGCGGCCCTTGGATTCGACAATGAGCGCCTGGTGCAGGCGGCAGCCGACCAGATGCGCAAGCTGCCGTTCTATCACGCCTTCACGGCCAAATCGCATGAGCCGATGATCGATCTGGCGGAGATGCTGATCGCACGTGCCCCGGTGCCCATGGGCAAGGTGTTCTTTGCGAACTCCGGGTCCGAGGCGAACGATTCCGCGATCAAGATGGTCTGGTATCTCAACAATGCGCTTGGTCGGCCGAAGAAAAAGAAAATCATCGGTCGCCTGAAGGGATACCACGGAATCACCATCGGCTCAGCCTCGTTGACCGGGCTGCCGGTCAATCACCGCAGCTTCGATGTGCCGCTGCCGGGCTTCATCCACACCATGACGCCGCATTTCTATCACGGTGCGCGACCCGATGAATCCGAGGATGAGTTCGCCTCGCGCTGCGCCGCTGAACTGGAAAAAATGATCCTGGCAGAGGGGCCGGAGACCGTCGCCGCGATGTGGGCGGAGCCGATCATGGGTGCAGGTGGCGTGATCCTGCCGCCCGCGGGTTACTTCCCGAAGATCCAGGCGGTGCTGAGGAAGTATGATGTGCTGCTGGTGGCTGACGAGGTCATCTGCGGTTTCTGGCGCACCGGCAACTATTGGGGCAGCCAGACCCTGGATATCACGCCGGACATTCTGGTCTGCGCGAAGGCGCTGTCTTCGTCGTACTTGCCGATCAGCGCCGTGATGGTCAACGAGACGGTGTTCCAGGCGCTGGCGCAGGAAAGCCATGCGATTGGCACGTTTGGCCACGGTTTCACCTATTCCGGTCATCCGGTTCCCGCGGCGGTTGCGATCGAGACGCTGAAGATTTACGATGAGCTGGAAATCGGCCCCCATGTCGGCATTGTAGGCGCCCATATGCAATCAGAATTGCGGCGCCTTTTCGCGGATCACCCGCTGGTGGGTGAGGTGCGCGGCACCGGCTTGATCGCTGCGGTGGAACTGGTGGCCGACAGGGCCAGCCGTACGAACTTCGATCCGAAGGCCAAGGTAGGCGGTCGACTTACCAAGCTTTGTGAAGACAATGGCGTGATCGGCCGTGCGGCCATGAACGATTCCTTGTGCTTCAGTCCGCCCCTGGTGATCTCCAAGCAGGAGATCGATGAGATGCTCAACCGTGTCGCACAGGCGCTGGACGAACTGGCGGTGCAGCTTCGGCGGGAACAGCTCGTGGTGGTGAACTGAGGCATGAGGACCGGACAATCGCCGCGCGGCGTAAGTGGCGGAGGGTCCGCGATTGGCCAACTCAACCGGTGTCTCTTGTGAAGGGAAGGCTGCAGACCGACCATATCCAGACGTGTAACAGGCGAGCGTGTAGCGGACATGCAAGCCATGAAATTAATAATAGGTGTTTCCGCACGCATGTCCCTCAAACTCTGGACACGCCCACGCCGCCGCTTTACCCATAACCTGATAGTAAGTGCGCAAAGAGCTGGGCGAACCCACGAAGCATGCCTCATCTTCTAGCTGTCTATCCTTGATGGCATTCATTGACCGGCCAGGGCGATTTACCGGGCATACAGCGAGGGTGGTGATCATCACCGGCGCCTCATCCGGCATAGGGCGATGCACCGCTGGGCTATTCGCCCGCCGAGGCTGGCGGGTTGGTCTTATCGCCCGAGGCGAAGCCGGGCTTAGAGCAGCGTGCGGCGATGTGGAATCCCACGGCAGCATGGCGGCGATGGCGCAAGCTGACGTGGTCGCGCTCGACGCACTCGAATCCGCGGCAGTATCTATCGAGCAAACGCTCGGCCCGGTGGACCTTTGGGTGAATTGCGCCGGCAATGGCACCTACGGACGCTTTCTGGATACGCCGGCCGAGGAATTCCAGCGTGTGACCGACGTTACTTATATAGGCACGGTCAACGGCACACGTGTGGCGCTACGGCGGATGCTGCCGCGCGATCATGGTCGCATTGTCAATGTCTGCTCCGCGGCCGCCTTTCGCGGCATGCCGCTGCTATCGTCCTATTCGGGGGCGAAGCAAGCAGTGCGAGGCTTCAGCCAGTCGGTTTGCGCCGAGCTGTCTCAGGACGGCAGCCGTGTGCGACTGACGACAGTTTTTCCGCCCGCGGTGAATACCCCGTTCTTTGATCATGCCGTATCTCACATGGGACGGCCGGGGCGGCCGATGTCGCCTGTCTATCAGCCTGAGGTCGTCGCGAAGGTGATCCACCTCGCCGCGATCACTGGGCGCCGCGAGATGCCGATCAGTTTCACGACGGTCCTGTTCTCAATCTGCACGCGGGTGGTTCCTAGCTTGGTGGATCGGGCGATTCACAGACTCGGCTATGGCGGCCAACTTGTCGATCAGCGAAATCCGCTGGTATCGTGCGAAACCACCTTGTTCGCACCATCCGACCGTGCCTCGCCTATACGGGGTGCTTTTAGCGCACAGGCACGAGCCAGCAGCATGCACGTTCGTATCATTTGCGCGCTCGCTTGGCTGACCGGAAAAAACCGCCGCGACGTGCGTGCGAAGCTTGGCCGCTCATCGGCGATACAGACTTGCGCGGCGCAGCAGTCTGGCTTCCGTGAGGACGCTGTCTCCAGTTCGCTCAGCGCGGCATCGGGTCGAGAAGGGACGTAGCTGAACCTGCTTTCGCATGTGCCGGCCTGCTGTCTATCTCTTTGTTGATCGCATGATTCATACGGTTGGAAGGGTCCGCTCAGCGTGATCATGATCTAATCAGGGATCACGCCCTCTGCCAAAGTCCGCGTCGCGGCATCAACCTGCCGTAGAAGCGAAGGATTCGCAGCGCGGGGGTTTGGGCGTGCAGTGACGCGGTCCTTGATGTAGGCGCCGGTGATCGTTGCCCACTCCGGGGCCAATGCGACGTGCAGCGGCGTATCGGCGCCTTGCTCCTCTGTCCGCAGGAATGGCGCCATCAACCGCCAAGCGGCTCCAATCGGGCCACCCTCTCGTATCAATCCGGTGGCAACCGCGCCGGGATGGACAACATTGGCGACAACTCCGCTGCCGCGCAGACGCTCCGCGCGCGCGAAGGTCGCCATCATCATCGCCAGCTTTGATCGACCATAAGCGCGTACCATCCCCCAGTGACGGACAAGCTCCAGATTGTCTGGGTTGATTCTTGCACGATCGGCGGTGGACGAACCAACGTTGACAATGCGCGATGGGGCACCTGCTCGCAAAGCGTCCTCCAGTACATTGGTCAGCACAAAAGGGGAAAGATGGTTCACCGCCAGCACCGCCTCGTGCCCTTCCGGGGTGACTTGCCGCCGAGCCGCGAAAATGCCGGCATTGTTGACGAGCAGGTCGACGCGCGGGTGTGCTACGATAATTTCCAGGCCGACCCGGTGGGTGGCACTGAGTAAACGGAGGTCTGCCAGCCGCAGTTCCGTGCTGGCGGCAGGGGCATGCCGGGCGATCCAGGCCTGCGCAGCTTGGCCCCTCGCCGCATCTCGGCACACCAGCACCACATGATGACCGGCGCGCGCGAGACCCAACGCGATCCATCGCCCGATCCCGCCTGTGGCACCCGTTACGACGGATATTGGCGATTCTCTATGGTCCATAGGGGACTTCTCATGGCGGAATGACGGCAGATGTCGCGTGTCGTGAGAGCAGGATTAAGCCAAGTGGACGCCTGCAAACGTCATCCGTCCGCTGATCTTCAGCCGTATGCAATTTATCCAGGAATGTTTGCGCCCATCGGCGTGTCTTCTGCACAGCCGCATCGTCGCAGGAGGGCGCGCAGGCTGCGAATTGCCGGGAAGACCTCCTGATTCCAGTCGGCTCCTTGTGCGTCATGCGCCGCCTGTTCGGCCTCGACGATAGCGCGGTCTTCCTTAAAGATACGTTCGGTGAAAAGGACGAGCAGTGGCCAGGCAGCTTCAAGAAGTCCCGGAATCCCTGGTCGCTTAACCGAAAGCAAGCCGAACGTCCGACAGCGTCTCTGCTCACGGTCCAACGGAACATAGACGATCCAGAGATCCATAACCGGCGTATCGGCCTGCGTGCGAATCCGAAGAGTCTGATACGGATACTCCGTCCGGATTGTCATCACGTCCTTGTCGGCCGTTCCTTCGCCAGAGCCTCGGCGCTGCCCAAAGATAGCAGCTTCTCCAAGCGGCTGGCGGCCGGCTGTGCGGGCAAAACTGTAGCGCGTTTCTATCCAGTCCAGACCAATGTCCTGCCCCAGGAAGCGCGGCCGCATCTGGCCCATCTGTTTTCGATGCAGGAACTGGTGGTTCATGTCCATCAGGTTCTCGTGCATGAAGCTGTAGTGGCAGGCGATTTCGCGCCCGAAGCGGCGCGTCTTGAATTGCGGGTCCGCCACCGACCCAAGGGCTGGCAGCGGCACCTCTTGGCTGCGCGCGGCATCACCCGCGAACACCAGGATCAACCCTTCGATTTCGCGGCACGGATAGGATCGCACCCCATTCGGCAGCTTTCCCTTGCCGAGGTAAGGCACATCGATGCAGCGCCCAGTCGCGTCATAGGCCCAGCCGTGGTAACTGCATCGGACGGTACAATTTTCCACGACGCCCTTGTTCAGCGGCACCTGGCGATGTGCGCAACGGTCAGCCAGGGCGAACACCGATCCCTGCCTGGGGCGAACCAGCACGATTGGCTCTCCCGCGAATTGAGTTGCCAGTGTCCGCCCGGGCTTTAATTCATGCGACCAAGCGAGCGGGTACCAATGGTCCGGATGCACCCCCACCCGCCGCAAATCGCGCACCACACCAGCATCCAGAAGGTCATCTCCAATGAGAGGCAAGGTTTGATCCATCAGGATCTTCCCACAGATGTCGTCACCCATTGGATCGACCGTCTTTGTCGCATGGGTCGGAGACCCGGGCACTCCGCAGCTGAGCCTCTAAAATTGTTCGTTGAAATGGACCGAACCTTCGAGGAAGCGAGGGCAGATCGTTGTTCCATTTCCATGGCGGGCGTTTGCTCCATTATTGCATGGAATTGAAACAAGCGGATCCCGATGCGTTAGCACCATCGTACACCGTTTCGGTGGTCTTCGCCAGATCGGCACTGCTGTTGTGATTGTTTTGCACAAGCGCTAACAATGTGAGCGTAGTAGCCTTCATCACTGCAAGGCGGCAGCGGCGTCATTACCTTTCGCCTGCCATTGTTTCTTGCGGTCAGGCCGCGCGCTGCTGCTCGAACCGGTGCTGCCGCCGTTGCAGCATACGCCAAGCGAGTTTGGTCGAAACCGTGGAGATTTTGCCGCGCGGCGGTAGCCCGACCGCTTTCAGGACCATGCCCGTACTGCGTTCGACGTGACGATAGCGGTAGAAGCTCATTGCCAGTGCCATGTAAGAGGCGATGCACCGATTGTGCTCATAGGCAACCGATTCAGGCTCGTTTCCACAGTGATATGCATACGCGAGTTCATCGTCTTCAGACTCGCCGATCCGGCCGATTGCTATGCGCAGCCGGCTGAGCATCGACAGGTTCTCGCGTGACAGGTAGCGGCGCATATGATCATAGAACAGCTTGAAGTGGCGGTATTCATCCGCTGCGATAAGCTTGCACACCTGTTTTAGCACCGGCTCATCGGTGGCTTCGGCCAAAGCCGTATAATAACTCGACGTCCCGGTTTCGACCATGCAACGCGCGATCAGTTCGCCGGTTCGCGAGCCTCGGATCGATGCATCCGCCTCGGTGTTGATCGCATATCCGGCGCGATAACGATCGAATGCCGCGCCGAAGCTCCAGGTTGGGTCGGCAAGCTCGGCCCACTTCGCCAATGCCTCGCCGTGCTGGACTTCCTCCTCCGCCCAATTGTCGGCAGCTTGTCGGAAGTCCGGGTCGTCGCGGAAGACGCGGCCGAGATAAACGGCGTAATCCCGTCCATTTCGCTCCACCATCGCCGCGGCCTTGACCAGCGGCACAAGCGTGGGGTCAACGGCCGCCGGATCGAATCGGTCCCAGGCAACATCTTCGATCCGCCAGTGCTTCATCTGGTTGATATGCTCGCTTGAAGTTCGCGGGACGAGGGGCGCTTACACCCCCTATAGTCCATGTATGACGTTGAACAGCGGGAGAAACAATCCACATGCTGCTCGGTTCGTGGCAAGCCGCTCACGTTTGCTTGGCGATGCTATTTGGCCGCATTGCGTTGATGGCACACCCCTCGCTACACTGGCGCTAACGTAAGTGGCTAGATATCGTTTTGGAGTGGACGTCAGCTCCAAGACCCTCGATGCCCGCATCGGCCGCAATGGCCCCTGGCGGCAATTCCCCAACACCGCCGAAGGCACCGAGGCGCTGGCCGCCTTCTGTAAAGACCCACCAGGTCAACCGGGTGGTGATGGAGGCGACAGGCGGATATGAGAGACAGCCCTTTGGCCAGCTTTGGGCCATGGGCATCGTCGCGGCCATCGTCAATCCCCGGCGGGTATGACGTTTCGCCGAAGTCGGGTTAACCAGGACGGCGGGCGATCATGTCGATCTCAATCCGAGCCTGATAGGCCAAACCGGTGGTGCCGATGCAGGTGCGCGCGGGCAGCCGGCCGGCTGGAAAAAAGCCACTGTAGATTTCATTCATCCGCGTGTAGTCCTCGGCGAAGTGGGTCAAGTAGATCCGCACCATTGTCACGTTCGCGAGGCCGAGACCGATGCCATTGAGGACCGTCGTCAGATTTGCCATAACGCGACGCGTCTGCGCCTCGATGCCCTCCGGCAGCACACCGGGGTTAGACGGGCTGTCCGGCATCTGGCCGGTGACGAACACCCAGCCGTCGCACTCAACCGCGTGGCTGAACGGAGCCACAGGTTTCGGGCCGCCCGGGACCATGTGAAACAGCATTGCGCTCTGTGCCATTGCCATCTCCAAATAAGCCGCGTGCCCGGCTGGGGTGCAGGGTCAAGCAGCCGCGGCTTTGCATCAACGCTTCAGGCTCTCGGCCAGATCAAGTGCAGCGAGAACCTTCTCCGGCGTGAACGGCAGGCTGGTGAGGCGAGCCCCGGTTGCATCCTCGATCGCATTGGCGATGCTCGCGGCGATGCCGAGGATGCCGGCCTCGCCGATACCTTTTAACTGCCCTGGCCCGCGACCCAGCCCATGCTCAGCAACGAAACTCTGGAAATCGAGCGGCAGGTCCGGCGTCTGCGCCACCCGATAGCTGCGTGGCGTGGCATTCTCAGGGACGGGACTATCATAGCGCAGTTCCTCGAACATCGCCTGGCTGAGGGCCTGGATCGCCGCACCCTCGATCTGGCCCTGGCACGCCTGCCGGCTAACAGCCCTGCCGGCATCCGCGCCGACCACCAGTCGATGCAGCGACACCTGGCCGGTATCGCGATCCACCGACACCTCGGCTCCTGACCAACACGGCATCCAGGCCATGCTCTTTGCCCGCAGCGGCGCCGTGCTGTCGTACGGCTCCTTGAAGGCGCCCCGGCCGATGAATTCCCAGCCGATGCCACCGTACCAGGCGCGGATCATCGGCTCCAGCGGATGCACATGGTTGCCGATCCGCGCAGCCCAGCCATCCAGCACCACGGCGGCGGCGTCGCACTCGAGTCGGTCGGAGACGAAGTCGATGATCTGCCGGCGCACCTCGCGCGCGGCCTGCTCGACCGCGAGGCCGGTCACGGTGGTACCGCAGCTCACATGGGTGCCGTTGTCGGGTGGCGTATGATCGGTGTCGATCGAGGCGTAAACCACGTTTTCCGCTGGAATGCCGAGGGTCTCGGCGGCGATGCGGCATAATGTGGCGCCGGCCCCCTGACCAATTTCCACCACGGCGGCGCTGACGATCGCTTCGCCGCCCTGGGTGACCTTGATGACGGCCTGGGCGTGATTGCCGGTGCCCCCGGCATCCTTCAACCCGACGGCCAGTCCACGGCCGCGTCCGTGCGGGCACGGCCCGGAAGCACCAAGCAGCGTCGTCACTTCCGTCAGGCCGGCGCGAAGGTCGCTGTCCATGCCGCTGTCGCCCGGTGCAAACGGCTCCTTGACGGCCAGCAAATTGTGCATCCTGAAGGCGAACGGGTCGATCCCGCGCCGGCGAGCGATCATGTCGATCTGCCGTTCGGACGCCCAGGACGCCTGGGTGCCGCCGAAGCCGCGGAATGACCCAGCTGGCACACAAGTGGTTCGCACCACCCGTGCGACGCTGTCGATGGCCGTCCAGCGATACGGGCCGCCGATCCGGAATCCGGCCTTGATCGCCACCGTGACCGAGGCGTCGGCATAAGCGCCACCGTCCAGCACGATTTCTGCCCGCCGAGCGGTCAAGCGTCCTGCGTCATCGACGCCCGTGGTGAGTGTCAGCACCGCGGCATGTTTGGTTGTCGTCAACATGCTCTCGTCGAACGTCAGGCCAAGGCGGACCGGTGCGCCGGCTTCGCGGGCCATCAGCGCGACCAGCGGCTCCATCTTGCAATAGGACTTGCCGCCGAACCCGCCGCCGACCGGCGGGGTATGCAGACACACATCGTGCAGCTTCAGGCCGAAGATGCGAGCCAGGTCAGCACGGATGATGAACGGATCCTGATTGCAGGACCACATTTCCAGCCTGTCGCCAGTCCAGCGGGCGAGGTTGACATGCGGCTCCAGATGAAAGTGGTGAATACGGGTGAAGCCGAAGCTATCGGTGAAGACCGCGGCGGAGGCCGTCAGCGCCGTATCGACATCTCCATAACCAAAGGTATATTCGCACAGCACGTTCCTGGCCGGCTCGGTTACGCAGGTGGAGCCTTCGCCAACCGCGATGCCTTCCCCGCCGGCAAGGTTTTCGAACAGGGCCGGCGCGTCGGCCGCCAGCGCATCCCGGGGAGTCATCAGCGCCGGCAGCACTTCGTAGTCCACAACAATCGCGTTGACGGCCTTGAACGCGGTCCGTTCGTCGCAGGCGACCACCGCCGCGACTGTATCACCGACATAACGGACCCGATCGGTGGCGATCACCGGCTGATCACGCAGGCCGACGCCGTAAAACGGATCGGCCAATCCCGTGGTGCTCTGCCCGGTCAACACCGCCGCCACGCCGGGAATTGCCGTAGCGGCCGAGGTGTCGATGGCACGAATACGCGCATGAGCGTGCGGGCTGCGCAGCAACTTGCCGTGCAACATGCCAGCAAGCGCCATGTCGAAGCAGAACCGGGTGCGGCCGGTGACCCGATCGCGTGCGCTGGCGGGGAAGCCAGGGTTTTTGGCCTGCAGCCCGTCCATCATGCCCTTGCCTGCCTGATGCGCATGGCCGCCAGCCGCACCGCTTTCAGAATCGCCGCATACCCGGTGCAGCGACACACGTGCGCCTCCAGCCAATGACGGATGGTGGCATCATCGGGGTCTGGCTCGCGTCGCAGCAGTGCGCTGATCGACATGATCATTCCGGCAGTACAGAAACCGCACTGGACCGCTCCACACTCCAGAAACGCCTGTTGCACCGGATCGAGCCGACCTGGCGCCGCCAGGCCTTCTATGGTTTCGATCGCGGCGCCGTCGACCATGAAGGCAAAACAGGAGCAGGCCGCCACCGGCACGCCGTCCACGAGGACGGTACAGGCGCCGCAGACAGCCTGGTCGCAGCCGACCTTGCAGCCCGTCAACCCGAACTGGTCACGCAGCATATCCACCAGGGTCTGCTCGTCCGCGACCATGATCTGTCGGGTCGTGCCGTTGACGGAAAAGGTGAGTTGCCTTGTGCTCATACCTGATCTCCGCCGCGGATCAGAAGCCGTTCGGTCAGCACCCCGATCATGCGGCGCCGGTAAGCCGCACTGGCGCGACCATCGCCGGCGGTGGCCGGCATAAGGTGCATCACCTTGGCAGCGACGGCGGCGGCGTCGCGGCCAAGCTCGGTCAGCTTCACGTCGAGCGGCAGCGTGACACAGGCCGGCAGGGGATGCGCCATGCCAACCGCCACCCTCAGCGCGCTTACGCGTCCGGCTTCCACGGTCAAGCCGAGCCAGACCGCCACGGCTGGTCGCAACGACCGCTCCGCAAAGAGGCGCAGCGCCCGCGGGAGCTTGATAACGAAACTGGCGAGCAACGGGTCATCAAGCATCACCAGCCGATCCAGAGGGACACGGTGAGTGCCATGATCGGCGGCAACCTCGGCTTCCGCGCCCAACGCCAGCAGCGCGGGCATTGCGTCATACTCACCACGGCGGGACATCACGTTGCCGCCGATGGTGCCGGCGAAGCGGACTCGGGGATTGGCGATCCCGCGCCATATCATGGCCAGATCCGGCAAAACGTCATGGAGAAGGGCACTGTCGGCGATGGCGGCGTGGGTCGCCATGGCGCCGATCCGCAGGAGATCGGGGCCGCCGCTGATGTCGGACAGCCCACGCACGCGGTCTAGCCGGATCAGCCGCTCCAGCGGTTCGCCGTACTTTAACCGGTCGATCAGATCCATGCCGCCAGCCAGGAAGGCGCTGTTGGCGGTGCGTTCGGCAGCCGCTTCCGCCAGCGACGTCGGACAATGCAAGGTGAACGGCGCGATCTGCCGCCTGGATCGCAGACCTACCAGCACCGGTCATCTCCCACGGTATCCGTCCCGGGGGTCACCAGATGGATGTCTGAATCCGGGGCGTCGGAATTCGGCCCGACCTGATCAAGGCGTTCTGGCGCGGTGAACCGCGCGGCTGGCAGGAGAGAGGGCACTATCAGGCGGCAAGCTGGGCCAGATCGGGCAGCAACGGGCTGTCCGTTTTAATCGGGCGCCCGCCTCGTATCGCATACTCCGGATGCAGCAATTGATGGGTCTCGATCTCGACGCCGTTCGAGTCGCGCAGTGTCCATTTGCCCTGGAGCATGCGGAACACCGAGATATCGGCGTCCATGCCGATCTTGAGCGCGCCGATCCGATCCTCCATGCGCAGCAACTTCGCGGCGTTGATCGTTGCCATTGCGATGACCTGCGGCAGGCTTATTCCCAGCACCATCATCTCGCTCATGGCATGGTGAAGGCCATAGGGCGTGGAGAACGGCAGGGATGCGTCCTCGGGCGGTTCCATTTCCGCCGTATCGGTGAACATGCCGCGGTACCAACGCCCGCCGTCGGGCATCTTAACGTTGTACCCGTGCAGATCCGCCCCCAGCGTGGTTGGCAGGATGCCGGCCGCGATCACGGCCTTGGCATTGTCGAAGCTGAAGTGCGCACCGCGCCCAACGTCGATCGTGACGCCTTTCCGCAGCGCCTCGTGCACCAGCGGATGGATCGAGCCGTCGGTGTTGACGAAGCCCGACGGATAGCGGGTGAACGGATGCGCCAGTATATCGCCGGCATCCAGCAGCGGGACGACCTGATCGATGATCGCCGCCGGGTCGACGCTGCTGCCTTCCTGCTGCGGCCATAACGTTCCGAGATGCACGTAAACCGGCAGGCCAAGTTCCCGCCCGGCTTGCTTGGCGAGCCTCAGCGCCTCGATGCCCCAGCGGGAGAACCCACCCGGCTCCGCATGTGCCTTGATGCCCTTGATCAAGGTCGGGTTCTCCCGCGCCGTCTTGACGATGGCGGCGACGTTGATCCCGCTCGGACCATAGAGATCGACATAACGATGACCGAGCAGGCCGCCGGCGAGATAGGTGGAGATAAAGCACAACACGCGGCTGATTGACGGCTCGACGATAAACTGCCGGAAGCCGTTGAAGGTCAGCGCAGAGGGACCACCCTGGTCGACCACCGTGGTGATGCCGCCGCGCACGCCGACCAGATCGGCGTTCAGGCCGAAATCCCCGGTCACGTGCTCGTAGATATGGGCATGTGTGTCGATCAGGCCCGGCGTCACGATGGCACCTGCCAGGTCGAGCCGTACCGCACCCGGAGGACACGCCAGATCGGGTGCGACCGCGGCGATCTTCCCGTCAGCGGTTGCCACGTCGAGGATCGCGTCGGTGTCGGTGGCGGGATCGATGACGCGTGCGCCCTTCAGCACGAGGTCATAGGCCCCAGGCAGGGCGGAAAGACCGGAAACCACTGTGTTGCCTCCTTAAGGTTTGAACGTGTTCTGAAAGGTCGTTCCTGGTGCCGCCAGCAGGCGATGAAACCTCTCACAGAGGCCCTCCAGCCAGGAGAATGTCCGTTCCGGAGGCTGGCCAGCAAAAGATATGCCATCGAATGGGGCGGAGCCACGGTTAAGGGGCGCCATCCAATGGTCATGATATGGTCAAAAGCCTAAGGAACAGGCCGACCTGCGCTGTGGCGGGACACCTGCTTACTAAAGGTCCGAAACTGCCGGAGGCGACGCTGCTGCTGGCACGCGTGTTGCTTGGCTTTTGGTCAGCGAACGGTGATCCAGGGGTGCTCCATGTTGCGACGATCAGTTCTGACCGGTGCCGGGATAGCGACGCTCCTGACCCTGCCCACCATTCGGGCAGCTCGCGCCGATACGCTGGATGAGGTCAAAAAGCGCGGCACTCTGAACGTGGGCACGGAAGCTGCTTATGTACCCTATGAGTTCTTCAAGGACGGAAAGATCGTCGGGTATGATCCCGACATCGCCGACCTGATGGTGCCGAAGATCGGCGCCAAGGCGAAGTTCATCGATACCGCCTGGAGCGGCATCATCCCGGCGCTTTATGCCAAGAAGTTTGACTGCATCATCTCGGCCATGACGATCACCAAGGAGCGGGCGGAGAAGGTGCTGTTTTCCATGCCCTATGCCGATGCGAGCAACGTCATCCTGCTGCGGGCCAACGAGGATCGGATCAAGACCGCCGACGATCTTTCCGGCAAGATCATCGGTGTGCAGCTCGGCAGTGCAGCAGCCAACATCATCAAGGTTTTCGAGGCCAAGCTGAAGGCCGCGGGAAAGCCCGGTTATGCCGACGTCAAGCAATATGAGCACTACCCCGAGGCGTATCAGGACCTGCTCAACAAGCGGATCGATGCCGTTGTAAACTCACGATCCACGATGATGGTCGTGATGCGTGACGCGCCCGGCAAGTTCAAGATGCTGCCGGGAATTTCCGACGTAACCGCATATTTCGGCATGGCGTTTCGCAAGGAGGACACAGCCCTGCGTGACTTCGTCAACAGCCAGCTTGCCGGGATGAAGCAGGACGGTACCCTGGCAAAACTTCAGGACAAGTGGTTCGGCGGAACCATGAAGACGCCCAACGCGGTGCCTGAAACATTGCCCTGAAACCTGATCGCCGTGGGCGATTTCGATTGGAATGCCGTTTGGTACGCGGTTCCCTACATGCTCAAGGGCACGGTTGTCACATTGGAGATTTCCATATGTGCGATGGCGCTTGCGTCAGGGGTTGGCTTGATCATGGGGCTGATCAGCGCGTCCAACCTGCGGGTGCCAAAAGCTTTCATTCGAGCCTACGTCTATTTCGTCCGCGGCACGCCTGCTTTGGTGCAGATCTTTCTGGTCTACTTCGCCCTGCCGCGCATCGGCTTCGAGCTGTCTTCGTTCTGGAGCGGCGTCGTGGCTCTGGCATTCAACTCAGCCGGTTTCATCGCCGAAATAATGCGCGCCGGTTTGCAATCGATCGATGTCGGCCAAAGCGAGGCGGCCCTGTCGATCGGCATGACCGACCGCCAATCGATCCTGTTCATCCTGCTGCCCCAATCATTGCGCCGGATCACGCCGCCACTGACCAACGAGCTCATCACCTTGGTGAAGAGTTCCTCATTGCTGTCGGTCATCTCGATTACCGAACTGACACGATCTGCCCAGCTGATCATCGCCGAGCGGTTCGTGCCGTTCGAGCTTTATGCCGAGCTGGCGGTCTACTACCTGATTATCATTTCGGTTCTGTCCTGGGGCTCGGAATACATCGAGAAGCGCCTGGCATGAACAGCGACGGACTTCTGCATATCCAGGGGTTATCGAAGATCTTCAACGAGATCCCCGTAGTAGACCGGATCGATCTGGATGTGACGCAGGGTGAGATCGTCATGGTGATCGGCCCGAGCGGTGCCGGCAAATCGACGTTGCTGCGATGCGTGAACAGGATCGAGGTTCCAACCGAGGGTCATGTTCTGCTTGAGGGCGTCAACATGGCGGGAGAAGTGCGCAACGGGACTCTGGTGCCCGATCCGCCCTCGGGCACCGCGCGCAAGCGCCGGCGCATCGGCATGGTGTTCCAGCGCTTCAATCTGTTCGCGCATTTGAGCGCCCTCGATAATGTGGCGATCGGACCGCGACGCGTGCTGGGCATGAAGGCTGCTGATGCGGCTGCTCTGGCGGCGGAGCAATTGGCTCGGGTCCGCCTTTCCGACCACATGATGAAACGACCGGCGCAGCTTTCGGGGGGACAACAACAGCGCGTCGCGATCGCTCGGGCGATGGCGATGCGCCCGGTGTTGATGCTGTTCGACGAACCGACTTCGGCGCTGGACCCTGAACTGGTGGGCGAAGTGCTGGAAGTGATCCGATCCTTGGCCGAGGACGGTATGACGATGTTGGTTGTCACCCACGAGATGCAGTTCGCGCGTGAGGTGGGCACCCGCATCCTGTTCATGGACAGCGGGCGGCTGCTGGAGAGCGCCTCACCCAAAGTATTTTTCAGTGATCCGCAACACACGCGGGCGCGGGAGTTTCTGCGCCGCATTCATGTAATGACGACGGCATGATCAGGGCGGGAGGACGGACATTGCGACGGCGATCCTTGCTGGCCGGAGCGACGGCAGCCGCCACGGCAACTGGCCGCCAGACCGACGCCCAGCCGAACCCGGCGCGTGTGCTGCGATACGTTCCTCAGGCTGATCTGACCGTGATCGATCCGGTCATGACCACCGCCTACATCACCCGTTACCATGCGACAATGGTTTGGGATCAGCTTTACGGGATCAATAGCGCACTGCAGCCCCAGCCGCAGATGGTGGAGGGTCACACTCTCGAAAACGACGGCCGGCTGTGGACCTTCACCTTGCGCGATGGGTTGCGCTTTCATGACGGCGATCCGGTCCGCGGACGCGATTGTGTTGCCTCGATCAAGCGGTGGGCAGCCCGCGATCCGATGGGCCAGGCGTTGCTTGCGCGGGTGGCGGAGATGACCGCTGTGGATGATCGGCGGTTCACCATTCGGCTGATACGGCCCTTCAGCCTGGTGCTGAACTGCCTGTCCAAGATCGGGCCACCTGCGCTGATGATCATGCCCGAGCGGCTTGCGAACACGGACCCTTTTCGGTCGATCACTGAAGTGGTCGGCAGCGGTCCGTTCCGCTTTGTGCCGAAGGAACGCGTCGTCGGCAGCAAAGTCGTCTATGCGCGCAATCAGGATTACCAGCCGCGACCGGGCGGCAGACCAGATTGGCTCGCGGGTCCCAAGATCGTCCACTTCGATCGGGTGGTATGGAACGTCATGCCTGATCCAGGCACCGCGGCGGCGGCGCTGGAAAACGGCGAGGTGGACTGGTGGGAAAATCCGCCGAATGATCTTCTGCCGATGCTACAACGAAACACCAGTGTTCGCACCGAAGCCACCGGTCCCTTGGGTACTATTGGAACCCTGGTCTTCAATCACCTGTATCCGCCGTTCAACCGGCCGGCGATCCGCCGCATCGTGCTGGAGGCGGTTTCGCAAGTCGATTTCATGACCGCCGCGGCCGGTACCAATCGCGAGATGTGGCGGGATGGGATTGGCGTGTTCTCACCTGGAACACCAATGGCAAGCGGCGCAGGCATGCAGGCGATCAACGGACCCAAGCGCGATCTGGCAGCTTTGAAGAAGGCGTTGCCTAAAGCTGGCTACCGTAACGAGCGGATCGTTTTGATGGCGGCGAGCGACCAGCCTGCGCAAAACGCCGAGGATGCGGTGGCGCTCGACCTCCTGCAAAAGCTTGGTTTGAACGTCGAGTATGTGGCAATGGATTGGGGAACCCTGGTGCAACGCCGCGCCAGCAAGGAGCCGCCCGACAAGGGCGGTTGGAACATGTTCATAACCGGGTGGTCCGGGCTGGACATGGCGACACCGATCACCAATCAGACGTTGCGGTGCAACGGCCCAAAGGCCTGGTTCGGTTGGCCTGACCTACCCCCCGTCCAAACGTTGATCGAGGCCTGGCTGGAGGCGCCGGACCTGCCCGCGCAACAGAGGATCGCGGCCGATATTCAAAGCAAGGCGCTGGAGCTGGTACCCTATGTTCCCACCGGGCAGTACTTCTACCGGACGGCCTGCCGGCAAGATATCACCGGCATCATCCCCGGCCAGTTCGTTTTCTGGAACGTTCGCAGGACTTGATCCAGAGGGGATCATCCGGCGGGAAGCATCGCTCAAACATCGGCGGCGCCACGGGCATAAACGTCATGATGTCCGGCGCAATTGGTCGCCGGATTTCACCCAGATCGGATAGGCCGCTGAGCCATCGCGGGCAAGCCTGTCGCGACGCTGATGCGGGATCAACCATACCCGGCGCTTTTTTAGCCGCCGCGCCTATGTTTTATCTGGTAGGTGACCTGGTGGTCTAAAACTCGCGCAGCGTGTCGCGGAGCAACGTCCTGGTATAGGCTGTGCGCGCCAGCCCGCGACGCTGCAAGACCGGCACCAGACCCTCGCAGACCTCGGTGATGTAGCGGCGGCTGATCCGCTGGAACGGGGTGCTGATCAGGAACCCGTCGCCGCCGATCGCCTCCATGGCCTCGCCCATTCTCTCGGCCACCGTATCGGGGGAACCGACCAGCGGAATGCCGGCGTCGAAACGTTCCTGCGCAAGCTGGCGCAGGCTCTTGCCCGAACCCCATTGGGCAAATTTGTCGAGCGAGCCTTGTTCCCCATTGGTGGTCAGCGGTGGCAACGGTTTGTCCAGATCGAAGCCGGAAAAATCGATGTCGGTGACAGTGCCGACCGCGGCCAAGGCAGCCTCGACAAAGCCCGGGGAGTTCACCATGCGCTGGTGCCGGGCCTGCGCCTCGTCGTCGGTCTCGCCGAGGATCGGGTAGACAAGGAACAGCACCTTTACATCATCCGGGTTACGCCCGGCGGCTGCTGCGTGCCGGCGCACGTCGTCCCGGTAAGACTTCATTCCCTCAACACCGTTGCCCACCGCGATGATCGAATCGGCATGGCGGGCGGCGAACGCGCGTCCGCGCGGCGAGCCACCGGCTTGCACGAACACCGGTTTGCCCTGGGGTGAGCGCACCGTGTTCAGCGGACCGCGGCACTTGAAAAACCGACCTTCAAAATGGATCGGACGCACCTTGGTGTAGTCGGCATAGGTCCCGGTCGCGGCGTCCATGACCACCGCGTCGGAATCCCAGGAATCGAACAGCTTGCAGACGAGGTCGACATACTCGTCCGCCATCGCATAGCGCGTTTCACGCGGCGGCAACTCATCCAGACCAAAATTCTGCGCCGCGATGTCCTCGCCGCTGGTGACGATATTCCAGCCAAACCGGCCGCCGGAGATATGGTCAAGCGTTGAGGCCAAACGCGCCAGCATGAACGGCGGATAGGCCAGCGTGGACATCGTCGCGACGACACCGAGTTTCGATGTGGCGGCGCCAATCATCGCGGCGAGCGGCATCGGGTCATGCTTCGGCACCTGCAGGGCGTATTTCAATGTTGCCGCGGACGATCCGCCATAGGCCTCTGACACCATCAAGGTGTCTTCGAGCATGATGTAGTCAAAGCAGGCCCGCTCCATCGCCTGCGCCATGTCGACGAAGAATTTGCCGTCCCAGTTTCCGGTGCCTTGAGAAACCGGGTTGGTCCAGTCGCCCTGGGTAAAATTGGTGAACCACCCCAGATGAAATGGCTTCTGCATCGCTGTCTTCTCCCGAATCGCCCGCTGCTGCGATTGCAACCCCTGTGCCAAACACTCAGGCGGACAGCTTCGGCGCGTGGCCCGCCACTGTCGTGCGATACATCAGGCGTTGGTATCGCGCATGATCAAACAGGCTCGCTGTGTGCAAAACCGAGCGGTTGTCCCACATCACCAAATCGCCCTTCTGCCAGCGGTGGCTGTAGACGAACCGTGGTTGGGTGATGTGCTCGGTCAGCGTCTCGATCAGGGCCGCGCCGGCTTCAGCATCCATGCCTTCGATATGGCTGATCACCGCCGGACAGACATAGAGCGACTTCATGCCGGTCGCCGGGTGCTCCCGTACCAACGGCTGCCGCACGGGCGGATACTCCGCCGCCTGGCTATCGATCTCGCGTTCGCGGCCGGGATTTTGCCGCAGTCCCCACAGACGCAGCGTTTCGAGCGAGTGAATGGCGTGCTTGCTCTCGATGTCCTGTTTGACCCTAGGATCGAGCGTCCTGTAGGCCGCAGTGGCATCGGCGAACATGGTCTCTCCACCCTCAGGCGGAACGATCTCCCCGTAGAACAACGACGCGTCGGACGGCAGTGTCCGGTAGGAACTGTCGGCGTGCCACTGCTCGACACCACGGGAAAAGGATGCCTTCATCCCATCCCGTTCGACATTGCCAACGCAGAAGATCTCACGGTGCGCGGGCAGCGTGTTCTCGAAGCGGCTATGGATTTCCAGCGGGCCGAACCGGGCGCTGAACGCAACGAGGTCGGCCGGGTCGACGTCCAGATCCGGCACCACCAGCACGCGGTAGCGGTGCAGCAAGGCGATGAACTGGGTCAGCAGTTCAGGACTGACGTCGCCGTTTATCGGCATGCCGGTAACTTCGGCAGCGAAGGTCCGCCCGATGGGCCGCACGTCAAGCACGGCGTTCTTCATAGCGATAAGGTTCATGATCGGGGCCCCTGTTACAAGACAAAGCATCAATACGGGATGCGGGACATTCGGATCCGGTTCGAGACTTGTTATCCGGACGCATGTCGCCGCGCAGATAGGACAACGAGACGCACGACACTTCAAGATGGCAGCGGGCTGGCAGCGTCGCGCTTCCCGCGACTAACCGCGATTGAAAGATGCACAGTATCAGGCGGTATTGTCGTTCCGCGTCGCATGCCGTTCAAGCCACCCCATTGTGGCTGCGGGTTCGCTGTCGGTGGTCGGCAAATACGGCTTTATGTCGAGCAGCGGCGTGCCGTCGATGCAGTCAAGATAGCGCACAGCGAGCGTATCGGGATCGTTGAACCCATCGAAGGCCACAACCGAAAGCCCGATCGGATTCGGCCGCCAAGGGGCGCGCGAGGCGAAAACGCCGCGTGGCTGAGGATCGAATGGCGGCCTGAACGTCAGCCTTGGCTGGGACGCCTCGCCAAGCCAATACAGCAGGATCAGGTGGGAGAAGCCCTCCAGGCTCTGCAATCCGGTCCGGAACGCCGCATCGACCCGCGCGGTGCAAGCGGGCGCGGGATGTGGCTGACGGCCGTTGCGCGGGCACTCGGCGATCGAGCGCCAGGGTGTGTGCAGTGTGCCGATGGGGTGGATGGCAAAACTGGCCATGCTGATCCTCAATCTGCCAAGGTCGTTATACCCATCATGTGCGGCAAGGGCATGCCAACGCCACTGGCCTCACGCCCGCGGTGCGCCGCCTGCAATCGTTCCGTAACCAGTCGGAAGTCGCGGGTCGCGCCAGCCGCGATTACCTTGACACGGCGTCGCGGCTGAACCTTGATCGGTGCAAGCAAAAGGCGGGGCGAGATGATCCAGAAGACCAAGATACGGAGCAGTTTCGCGGCGGCGGTGGCGGACATCGCCGATGGCAGCAGCGTCGCTTTCGGCGGGTTCGCCATGCCGGGAACCCCGTTCAACCTGATCGCGGCGCTGAAGGAGCAGGGCGCCAGACGCCTTACCCTGGTCGCCAACACCACCGGCGGCGCGCAGCAGCCGCGAATGCCCGATATCGGGATGCTGGTGGAGAACGGCCAGGTCGCCAAGGTCATCTGCGCCTTCACCGCGGCCACGCGGCCGACCGACGTGTTGCCGTTCACCAAATACTACGAATCCGGCGAGGTCGATGCCGAGCTGGTGCCGCAGGGCACGTTGGCGGAACGCCTGCGCGCCGCGGGTGCGGGCATCCCCGCGTTCTATACGCCCACGGCGGTCGGCACCGAACTCGCTGAGGGCCGCGAGACGCGCGTCATCGATGGCCGCACGTATCTGCTGGAGTACGCGCTGCCGCTGGATTACGCGTTCATCCGTGCCCGCACCGCCGACACCGTGGGCAACCTGCGATACCACCGCTCGCAACGCAACTTTGGCCCGGTCATGGCGACCGCCGCGCGCTGCACGATCGTCGAGGTCGACGACCCCATCGTGCCGGTCGGCAGCATCGATCCGGATGATGTGCATACGCCGGGTATCTACGTGCAACGGCTTGTGCAGGTGCCTCCGGAGCCGCAAGGCTTATGGCCCACCAAGCGGCAGGCCAGAGGACAGGCCGGGGGACAGGAGAGTCGCCGATGAGCGGAACAAAAGGCCTTGGTCGCCAGCAGATGGCGGATCGTGTGGCGCGGGAGTTTCAGGATGGCTGGATCGTCAACCTGGGAGTTGGCATTCCCACGATGTGCTCCAACACCGACATCGGCGACCGCGACATTACCTACCACGCCGAGAACGGGGTGATCGGCTACGGCGGCGTAGCGACACCGAGCGAAGAGGATTTGAACCTGGTCAACGCCGGCGGACAGAACGTGACGTTGAAGCCGGGTGCGGCGGTTGTGCACCATGCCGACAGCTTTGGCGTCATCCGCGGCGGCCATATCGATGCCACCGTAATGGGCGCCTATCAGGTGTCGATGACCGGGGATTTCGCCAACTGGAAGCTGAAGGAACAGAAGGGTGGCGGCATCGGTGGCGCGATGGACCTGGCAGTCTGTGCCAAGCGGGTGTTCATTATCCTGGAGCATGTCACCCGCGATGGCAGCCCCCGATTGGTGACCGCGTGTGATCTGCCGGTGACGGCACGTGGGGTGGTGACTTTGGTGGCCACGAATTACGGGCTGTTCGAGCCGACGAAGGTCGGATTTCGGCTGCGTGAGATCGCCCCAGGTCTGACGGTGGATGAAATCGCCGCGGTGACCGGCGGAACCCTGACAGTGGCGGACGGTCTGCGCGAAATCGCCATCACTGGCTGAGCCGATGCTCCGTCTGGTCAAGCCGAGCGTGCTTCGGCAGAACGTCGACATGGCGTCGTGCGCCTTCGCAGGGCAAGCGCAACGCCAGCGGCCATGCTAAAACCCGGGCATGTCGGTAGACTCGATTTTCGCTCTGGCCTCCGGCTCCACGCGCGCGGCGATCGCCGTGATGCGGCTCAGTGGTCCGGCTTGCGGGACGGCGGTGGCGGTGCTGTGCGGCGGCGCCGAACCACCGGCGCGCCAGGCTTCGGTCCGCCGGCTTCGCGACCGCGGCGGCGCCATCCTGGACCAGGCCCTGGTGCTGTCGTTCCCAGCTCCCGGCAGCTACACCGGCGAGGACTGCGCGGAACTGCATCTGCATGGCGGGCGCGCGGTGATCGACGGGGTCGCGAACGCGCTCATCGACCTCGGACTGCGTCCCGCGGAACCGGGTGAATTCACCCGCCGCGCGTTCCTCAACGGCCGCATGGACCTGGTGGAGGCGGAAGCGGTTCACGACCTGGTCGCGGCGGAAACCGAGGCGCAACGACGCCAGGCCCTGCGACAACTTGAAGGTGCCCTTGGCGCGCTGTATCAAGACTGGGCGGACCGGTTGCGGGGCATCCTTGCCTATCAGGAAGCGCTGATCGATTTCCCTGACGAGGACCTGCCGCCGGAGGTGGAGGAGCAACTCCTGGCCACCCTTCGCACGGTTCGCATCGACATTCGGTCCCACCTGAACGATGCCGGACGCGGCGAAAAACTGCGGGAGGGATTGTTCTTTGCCATCACCGGAGCGCCGAATGTCGGCAAATCGACGCTGATCAACGCATTGGCCGAACGCGAGGTCGCGATCGTCTCCGAAATCCCCGGCACCACGCGCGACGTGCTGGAAACGCGGATCGTGCTGGGCGATGTGCCGGTTACCCTTGTCGACACGGCGGGTCTGCGTGCCACCACCGACACGATAGAGGCCGAGGGCGTCCGCCGCGCCGTCGCGCGCGCTGAAGATGCGGATCTGGTGATGACGGTGATCGAGGCCGGTTCGCCAGTCCAGGCGGCGGGCCGATCCCTGTTGATCGCCAACAAGGCCGACCTTGGCCACCCCGGTCCGCCCGGTGCGTTGCGGATCAGTGCGAAAACCGGTGAGGGGATGGATGAACTGCGCGGTCGTCTCGCCGAAGCGGCCCGCCAGATGACGGCGTCGCAGGGGCCGCCGCCGTTGACCCGCGCGCGGCACCGCGCCGCCCTGGTGGCCGCGGCCGAACACCTGGACGCGGCCGAACAGGCCGAGCTGCCGGAACTGCGGGGGGAGGATCTGCGGCTGGCGATGCGGGCGCTGGGCCGCGTCACCGGTCATGTTGGGGTCGAGGACATCCTTGACACGGTGTTTTCCAAATTCTGCATCGGCAAGTAGGCTGTCTATTCCACCGCCGCTCGCAGACCCGCGCCCGCGGCCAGTGGGCACAGCGGCAGCGCCGCCGCCAGCATCGCACCCAGCAGCAACAGGTGGGGTCTCGGCGACATGCCGCCGGCCGCAGCGTCCGCCGCCGCCGCACCAAAGATCAGCACCGGGGTCACCAGCGGCAGGACCAGCAGCGGCAACAGCACGCCGCCACGCCGCGCGCCCAGCACGATCGATGCGCCCATGGTGCCGAACAGCGACAACAGGGCGCTGCCCAGCAGCAGGGCCGCCAGCAGCGTCGGGATGGCCTCCTCCGGCATGCGCAGCATGACAGCCACTGGGCCAGCTGCCAGCAGCAGCGGCACCCCGGTCGCCAACCAGTGCGAGGCGGTCTTCGCCGCGGCCACGCCGAACGCCGGCAGGCCCGACAGCAGCAGCAGGTCCAGCGAGCCGTCCTCCAGATCCGCGCCGAACAGGCGGTCCAGCGGCAGCAGCGCCGCAAGCAGTGCACAGACCCAGACGATGCCCGGGGCGACGCGCCCCAGCGTTTCCGGCCCCGGTCCGATGCCCAGCGGAAACAGCGACGCGGTCACCAGGAAGAACAGCAGGGCGGCCAGCGTATCGGCACCATGCCGCAGTGACAGCCGCAGGTCGCGGGCGAGGATTGCCCAGAGGACGCGCATCAGATCGGTGCCCCCTGCAGCAAAACCGAGCCGTCGCGGCGTGGTGGGGCGGCCGCAGCGGGACGCGGCTGAGCCTCGGTAGCGCTAAATCCGGATATGGACGTGTTCCCTTTCCCCGTGGTGGCGAGCCATCCTCAGCTCAGTTGCAGGCCGATGGCGTCTTCCAGCGGCAGCGGCACATGGGTTGCCGCCACGACGATGCCGCCAGCCACGCGATGTGCGGCCAGCAACTGCCCGATCAGTCGGATCGATGCCGTGTCCAGCCCCAGCGTCGGCTCGTCCAGCAGCCACAACGGCGCGTCGGACAACGCCAGCCGCGACAACGCCAACCGCCGCTTCTGCCCGGCCGACAGCAGGCGCGCCGGCAGATCGGCCAGCTCCTGCAATCCTGTCGCTGCCAACGCGGCCGTTATCGAGCGGCCGGAGACCGCGGCGGTGAAGCGCAGGTTCTCGGTCACCGTCAGCCCGGGCTTGACCGCGTCCTGGTGCCCGACGTAGGCCACGCGTCGCCCATGGCCGGCGAGGTCGGACAGCGCATCGGCACCATCCCACAGCAGCCGGCCCGCTGCCGGATGCACCAATCCGGCCAGCAGCCGCAGCAGTGTCGATTTGCCGGACCCGTTCGGCCCGGCCAGGACCAACGCGCCGCCGGCTGGCACCGCGAACGAAAAATCCCGAAAAACCAGCCTCTCGCCCCGGAATACAGCCACGTCCTCTGCCGTCAGCACATTGGTTCCTTGCAACCGCACCGATGGACGATGACCGGCCGCTGTGGTTAAAGCCCGATGACCTGAATATTTCATCCGCGGCGTGCACTCCACCCCACGCCGCCTCAACGGAAGGCACCCCGCGAACCGGGGCGAAACGGGCGCATGACCGCAGTCGGGCAGGATACCCTCAAGACACGTCGCACGCTGACGGTCGAGGGGAAGACTTACGACTATTTTTCCCTGCCGGAAGCGGCCAAGGCGCTGGGCGACATCACGCGCCTGCCGGTCAGCCTGAAGGTCCTGCTGGAGAACGTGCTGCGCTTCGAGGATGGCCATAGCTACAAGGTGGATGACGCCAAGGCCATCGCCGGCTGGTTGGAGAAAGCGTCATCTTCCAGGGAGGTGCCGTTCAAGCCGGCCCGCATTCTGATGCAGGATTTTACCGGCGTGCCCGCGGTCGTCGACCTCGCGGCGATGCGTGACGGCATTGCCCGGCTGGGCGGCAACCCGGCGAAGGTCAATCCGCTGGTGCCGGTCGATCTTGTCATCGACCATTCGGTGATGGTCGATGTATTCGGTCGCGCCGACGCGCTGCAGAAGAACGTCGATATCGAGTTCGAGCGCAACGGCGAACGATACAAGTTCCTGCGCTGGGGGCAGGACGCCTTCGATAACTTCCGGGTGGTGCCGCCGGGAACCGGGATCTGCCATCAGGTGAACCTGGAATACCTTGGGCAGTGCGTCTGGACGTCGACCAATGGCGGGACCAACTTTGCCTACCCAGACACGTTGTATGGCACGGACAGCCACACCACGATGGTCAATGGCCTGGGCATCCTTGGGTGGGGCGTCGGCGGCATCGAAGCCGAGGCCGCGATGCTGGGTCAGCCCATCGCCATGCTGATCCCGGACGTCATCGGGTTCCGCCTGACCGGCAGGATGCCAGAGGGCGCGACCGCTACGGATCTGGTTCTGACGGTCACCCAGATGCTGCGCAAGCAGGGCGTGGTCGGGAAATTCGTCGAGTTCTTTGGTCCCGGCCTCGACGATCTGGGGCTGCCCGATCGAGCCACCATCGGCAACATGGCGCCGGAATACGGCGCCACCTGCGGGTTTTTCCCAGTGGACAAGGTCGCGCTTGACTATTTGCGCCTGTCCGGTCGCGACACCCACCGCATCGCTCTGGTGGAAGCCTACCTCAAGGCTCAGGGCATGTTCCGCGAGCCTGGCAAGCCGGACCCGATCTTCACCGACACGCTTGAGCTGGATCTGTCCACGGTACAGCCCAGCATGGCCGGACCAAAGCGGCCGCAGGACCGCGTCCTGCTGAAAGACGTTTCCGCCAGCTTCAGGACAGACCTCACCAAGGGCCTGGGCGTACCGGCGAACGACACCGACAAATCCGTCAAGGTTGAAGGCAAGAACTACGAACTCACCCACGGCGACGTGGTGATCGCGGCGATTACCTCGTGCACCAACACCTCTAATCCGTCGGTGCTGGTTGCTGCCGGCCTGGTCGCCCGCAAGGCGCACGCCAAGGGCCTGAAGCCGAAACCCTGGGTCAAGACCTCGCTGGCGCCCGGGTCGCAGGTGGTCACCGAGTATCTGGACAAGTCCGGGCTGACCGCCGATCTGGATGCGATCGGGTTCGAAACGGTCGGTTACGGCTGCACCACCTGCATCGGCAACTCCGGCCCGCTGGAAGACGCGATCGTCGATGCCATCGAGGACAACAAGCTGGTGGGCGCCGCGGTCATCTCCGGCAACCGCAACTTCGAAGGCCGCGTGCACGCCAACGTGCGGGCGAACTACCTGGCGTCGCCGCCGCTGGTGGTCGCCTACGCGCTGCTGGGCAAGGTGACCGTCGATATCACCACTCAGCCACTGGGCACCGGCACCGACGGGCAGCCGGTCTATCTGAGGGACATCTGGCCGACCAACAAGGAGATCGCCGACCTGATCGCCACCAGCCTGTCGCGTGACCAGTTCCTGAAGCGCTATGGCGAGGTGTTCAAGGGACCGAAACAGTGGCAGGCGATCGAGGTCGACGGCGACAATGCGACCTATCGCTGGTCGGATGGTTCTACCTACGTGAAGAACCCGCCCTACTTCGAGGGCATCACCATGGACCCAGCACCAGTCGGCGACATCACCGGAGCCCGGGTTCTGGCGGAACTGGGCGACAGCATCACCACCGACCATATCAGTCCAGCGGGTTCGATCCGGAAGACGTCGCCGGCGGGCGACTACCTGCTGGAGCGTCAGGTGACGCAGGCCAACTTCAACAGCTATGGCGCGCGGCGCGGCAATCATGAGATCATGATGCGCGGCACCTTCGCCAACATCCGCATTCGAAACGAAATGCTGAAGAACGTCGAAGGTGGCATGACCAAGCACCTGCCTTCCGGCGAGGAGATGCCGATTTACGATGCGGCGATGCGCTACAAGAAGGAAGGCGTGCCGCTGGTGATCTTTGGTGGCAAGGAGTACGGCACCGGATCGTCACGCGACTGGGCGGCCAAGGGAACGATGCTGCTGGGCGTCAAGGCGGTGATCGTGGAGAGTTTCGAGCGCATCCATCGGTCGAATCTGGTCGGAATGGGCGTTTTGCCGCTGGTCTTCAAGCAGGGCACGGACCGCAAGTCGCTTGGGCTGACCGGTGAGGAAATGATCGACATCACCGGGCTGCAATCCATCACGCCGCGGATGGACCTGTCGCTGGTGATCCATCGTCCCGATGGCAAAGTGGATACCGTGCCGGTGACCTGCCGGATCGATACCGTGGACGAGGTCGCTTACTACCAGCACGGTGGGATCTTGCAGTACGTGCTGCGCGGCATGGCGGTTGCCGCCTAAGCCTCGGCTACAAGGCGGATCGGGTCGGGGTTGGCGGGTAACCGTCCCTCCCGATCCGCCGCCGTGGGCCGATCCGCCGCCGTGGCCCGTTCGGCTGTGGTTCCTTGTCCGGTTGCAAGATCGCGTTCAGGCGGCGCGGTGGCCTCCTTCCCACAGGCTTCCCTCGACATTGTGACCTTGACCACAGGATCCCTCAGGGTCTTGCCGCGACCCCCGGCGTTGCAGACAGGCTCAGGCCAGGGAGATCGAGCGATGCCGAAAGCCGTGATTTTCGATGTGGACGGAACCTTGGTCGACTCGGTGGACCTGCACGCCAGAGCCTGGCAGGACGCCTTCCGGTCGTTCGGTCACGATTTCGACTTTCAGGCCATCCGCAGCCAGATCGGGAAAGGCGGCGATCAACTGATGCCGGTCTTTCTCTCCAAGCAGATCTTGGAGCAGCAGGGCGAACAAATCGCACAGCAACGCAGCCAGACATTCAAGGACAAATACTTGCCGCACGTCATTGCCTTTCCCGACGTGCGGGCGTTGTTCAAGCGTGTGGAAGCAGACAACAAGAAGATCGCGCTGGCATCCTCGGCCAAAGAAGAGGAACTCAACACTTACAAGCAGATCGCTCGGATTGAAGACATGGCCCACGCTCATGCCTCCTCCGGCGCCGTGGAAAGATCCAAACCCTCTCCCGACATTTTCGACGCCGCGCTGGATCAGCTTCCTGGCATTGAACCAAGGGACGTGATCGTCGTCGGTGACACGCCCTATGACGCCGAGGCCGCGGCAAAGGCCGGCATGAAAACGATCGGCCTGTTATCAGGCGGTTTCGCGGAACAGGATCTGCGTGCCGCCGGCTGCATCGCAATCTACCAGGATCCGGCCGACCTGCTGAAAAAATACGGGACCTCGCCGCTGGCGTAGCACGAGAGGCGGCACGGAACGTATCTATCTCCGCATCGTCCGCCACATTCGCTCCGCCGTGAACGGCATCGCGGGCAGATCGCGTTCGCCGAGAACATCAGCCACAGCGCTGGTTACCGCGCACAGCGCCCCGGTCGTGCCGGCCTCGCCGATGCCCTTCACCCCCAGCGGATTGAACGGCGACGGTGTATCGCACGCGATCACCGCGTAACCTGGGAAGTCGTTGGCCCTCGGCAGCGCATAATCCATCAAACTCGCCGCGACAGGCTGGCCGGAGGTGTCGTCGATCACCACCTCCTCGCCCAGCACCTCACCGACACCCTGGGCGATGCCGCCTTGAATCTGAGCCTCCGCCGCCCGCGGATCGATCGTCACCCCCGCATCGTCCACCGCCAGATAGCGGCTCAGCACCACCGTTCCGGTCGCCGGGTCAACCGCGACCTCGGCGACATGACAGCCGGACGCAAACGCGTTGGTCGGTGTTACCCGTCCGGTTTCCGTCATCGGCTCCGTCAGCAGGTCCACCAGACGACACACCGGACGCCCATCTGCCCGGCGAACACACTCGTCGGCAAGATGCAGATCGTCCGGCGCCGAATTCGCTCTTAACGCCGCGATCCCGCGCAGCCGCGCGGACAAGGCATCCGCCGCAGCGACAACCGCGCTACCGGTCGCGATGGTACTGCGTGAGGCATAAGATCCCGCGCCGGACAAAGTGGTTGCTGGATCGGACGCAACGAAGTTCACCGAACTTTCCGCCAGACCCAGCCGAGGTGCTGCCACCAGGGCGAACGTCCGGGCATGCGACTGGCCTGTGCTGGCCGAGACGGTCTCGATCCGAAGCGACGCACGCCCGGCAACAGCCGACAGGGTAAGCGCCGCCTCGTCGGGCGCCCCGCCGCCGCCGGAGACCTCGATGAACAGCGCCATCCCCCGGCCCAGCCGCACACCCGGTGCGGCGGCCCGTCGCGACGCGAAACCCTCCCAATCGGACGCCTCTTTCGCCGTTCGCATCAGGCGCAGGAAGTCTCCACTGTCGTACCGCGCTCCGCCAGGAAGCGTCCACGGAAAGGCCTGCATCGGGATGATGTTCCGCTCCCGCAGCGCGAATGGATCCAGACCCAGCCGGCGGGCCGCGATGTCGACCAGACGCTCGACCAGCAAGGCCATCTCGGGGCGCCCGGCGCCGCGATACGGCCCGGTCGGCACGGCGTGCGTGTGCATCAGGCGGAACACCGCGTGCGCCGCCGAAATCGCGTAGCATCCAGTCAGCGACTGCAACGGATTGTTGAGGTTGGCGAACGCCGCGACCGGGGAGATATAGGCACCCAGATCAGCGTCGTAGGACATCGACAACGCGGTGAACCGCCCTGCCTCATCGAGCGCCAGTCGGCCGCTCACGTGCACGCCGCGTCCTTGTATGTCGGTGAGGAACGACTCGCTTCGGGTCCCCTGCCAGACGACCGGACGCCCGATCAGTCTGGCAGCGAGCATCACGGCGACATATTCTGGGTAGGCAACATTGCGCGGGCCGAAGCCACCGCCCACATCCCCCGCAAGGACGTGGAAGCGATCCGCCGGAAGTCCGAACACAGCGGCGAAATCCCGCCGCATCTCATTCACGCCCTGGTGCGGCGCGCGAATCACGTAGATCCCTCTGGTCTCGTCCCAGCATGCGGCCGCCGCCCTTGGCTCCAATGTCAAGGGTGTCAATCGAGGCATTTTGATCTCGGTCTCCACGACCAATGCAGCGCTCCTCATTGCCGCTTCCACCGCTTGGACGTCACCCGCCTCGTGTCGCAACGCGACGTTTCCGGGCGCGCCGGGATGAACCAGCGGCGCGTCGTCGCGCAGGCCAACCGCCGCTGGCAGGGCGTCGTATTCGACCTGCACCGCTTCCGCCGCATCCAGCGCCATGGCCTGCGTTTCGGCGACCACGCATGCCACCGCCTCCCCGGGATGGCGCACGACATCGCCCGCCAGGATCGGCCGGAACGGGATCGCCAATCCTTTCCCGATCCGGTCCATGACCGGAAAATTGCCGAGATTTTCGCAATGGCGGCTGGTCATCACCTGCACCACCCCGGGCATCGCCGTCGCCGCCGATACCTCGATGGAGATGACCCGAGCGTGAGCATGCGGCGACCTGACGAAGGCGGCGAAGGCCGCTCCGTTGAAGGGCTGGTCGGCGGTATAGCGCCCGGCGCCGCGCAGCCTGGTCATCCGTTCGAGCTCGGCCTGCGGCACGTCCACCTTGTTCACGACCTTGACTAGCCGCGTTGCATCAGCGCGTTGCTCGGTCGTGTTTTGTCCAGCACCTTATGGGCTTGTTCGGCGCCGACCACCGGCAGGCCGTTCGCGTTCAACAGACCGATTTGCACCAGGACGGAGGCCTGATCCCAATAGATGTGTTCGTGCACAAGTTTCTCGCCCTGGAACTGCACGAGCGCGATCATCGGGACTTCAACCGGTCGCCCCGTCGGCGCGACGCCGGGCAGCATCCAGTGGATTTGCGTCGTGTGGGTGAAGCGCAGGACAAACTCATCGACGATCCGATCCATTCCCACCGTTCTGCTGACCGGGATCATCGAAAAGTCCGGTGGGTTGGCACCAATAAAATGGTTCGAATAGAAGCGCTTCAGGGCGTCATGCCCGACCCCGCCGGTCATCGTTGGAACATGATTGACGTAAGGTTCGGCGACCATCGTTGCCATTGTGGCGTCGACGTCGCGGGTTTCGAACTCGTGGCGGCAATGCGCCTCCCACAGAGTAACCAGATCATCATCCGCCATTGGAGATCCTCCTTCCCAGAAGGTTATTCAGGAGGGCCAAGCACCGCCAGCCCCGCCGAGAACGTTGCGACAGGTGTCGGATGATCGGCCGCTGGCACCACATGCACGAGAGTATGCGAGGAGGTCCGCCCGCACCGTGCCGGCTCGCTCACACCTCGCTGCTGATCCCAGCTTAGACCGGGCCGCCGGAATTGGCCCTACGCCCAACGAAGAAGCGATAGGCTGCAAGAATGATTATCGCGCCCACGACAGATCCGATGAACCGGGCACTTTGCTGACCGTGATACCAGCCCAGTGCCCGACCCAGCCAGGTCGCCACCACCGAACCCGCTATGCCCAACAGAATGGTCACGATTATCCCGCCGGGATCGCGCCCCGGCATGATCAGCTTCGCGAGCGCACCCGCAACGAACCCGACAATGATTGCCCAGAGAAAGCCCAGCATACCCGATATCCTCCCCGCTTGCGGCCCGACCGCCGGCATCGACGATGGGTCGTAGCAGGGGTCTGATGCGTGATGCACACCAGATCGTCCAGATTACCTGCACGTCACGTGCATGTTACACAACCAGAGCCAGCGACGACGCTTTACGTGTGCATGATCGTATCATAATGCCTGGTGCGCCAGGCGCAGGCCGGGTCCATCCCACGGCATACAGACCAGTTGACCGGTTCCCGACAGGGTCATGTAGGCGGTGCGAAGATCAGGGCCGCCAAAGCAGATATTGGTGCAGAACATATCCGGCATCGGCACCTGCCGAAGCAGCCCGCCCGTCGGCGCCACCACGCTGACCGAACCGTTCACCAGCGTGGCCACGCATACGTTGCCGGCTTCATCGACCGCCAGACTGTCGAACCGTTGGAAACCGCCCAGCCCGACCATCAACCGCCCACCATGTGGCGACGGGAACGATGCCTTCCCCAGCACGCCAGGTGCCAGCACGTCGAAAGCCCAGAGTCGGGCGGTCTCTGTTTCGGCCACGTAGAGGGTGCGGCCGTCCGGCGACAGGCCGATCCCGTTGGGGGTAAGAATCGGATGCGCGACCTCGGTGATCAGCGATCCGTCCGCGCGGGCGTAATATACCCCGCCCCAGTCTCGGTCGCGAGCCCGTGCCTTGCCCAGATCGGTGAAATAGAAACCGCCCAGGCCGTCGAATACGAGGTCATTGGGACCAAGCAAGCGGTGCGTGCCGCAACGGTCATACAGCACGGTCACGGCGCCGGAGTCTGGATCAACCCGCTCGATCCGGCCGCCGGTGTAATCCGAAGCAGCGCCGGCCGGACGAAGCAGGTTCATCTCCGTCCGCCACTGAAAGCCGCCGTTGTTGCAGACGTAAAGCGCATTATCCGGCCCGACCGCCAACCCGTTCGGCCCGCCGCCGGTCTCGGCGACCACTTCGCTGCGGCCGTCGGGATGGACGCGGGTCACGGTCTGCCGCTCGATCTCGACTAGCACGATCGAGCCGTCCTGCATCGCCACAGGACCTTCCGGAAAGCGCAAGCCGGTGGCGATGACGCGAATGTTGCTCATGCTGTTTCCCTCCATGCGGTCACGCCAGCATACAGCGGGCGGCGCCCGGGCGGGAACCGTGGCCGGCAGGCGCCGATCGGTTGGCGCCCGCAGCGGGCAACATCTCCGGTTGCCGCGGTCAACCTTTTCTTCATTTCTTTCCGGCATACCGGCGCAGCATGCGAGCGATCCTGCGCCACCCTGACAGCTCGATCATCGGCGTCGCCGTGGCGCTGCTGGCAGCGACCCTGGCGTGCGGCCTGGTTGCTCCACCCTTGTTCGGGGCTTTGTTGGTGGCGACCGTGCTCGCCGGCATCGCCGTTCTGGCGTTCCGCTTTACCACGGGGTTCTGCGTCGCCTGGTTGCTGGTCACCGGCATGAGCCTGGAAATGACCTTCCACGACATCATCGGTGATGAGACCTACCAGACCACGATCGCCGCGATCAAAGGCGCGGAGATCGGGCTGGGCCTGCTGTGCGTTCTGCGGTTCGGCCTGAGACAGGAGCCGCTTTGTCCGGCCTGGGGCTTTCTGGCGATGTTTGTGGTTGGTCTCGTGCACGGCCTGTATCCGGGCCTGACCGCGGCGGACAGCCTTCGATCGGTCATCGGTTCGTCCGCGCCGTTCGTCTTCTGCTTTGCTCGGGTGCCGCGTTCCTGGGCCGACGCCATGATCCGCGCCAGCAAGTGGTGCCCGGTGGTGGCGGTGACCGGTTGTTTGCCACTGGCGGTCGCCGGCATCAGACCACTGTTTGTCGAAAGCGGCGGTGCCCGCCTGGCCGGCCTGGGTCATCCGGCGTTCCTGGCCGGTGTCTGCCTGCCCGCCATCTACGCCTGCCTGATCCAGCTTTACCGCGAGGGTCGGCGCGGCGACCTGCTGTTGCTGATCGCCAACGGCCTGATCCTGGTATTGACCGGCGCCCGCGCCCCGTTGGCCTACGCGGTGGCGGTCAGTGGGCTGACGCTGATCACCGTCCGCTCGACCGTTTTCGCCGCCCGCGACCGTCTCGTGCTGATCCTGGCGGCTCTGGCTTTGGTGCCGCTGTTGCTGCTGCTGGCCGGAAACCTTGAAGACATACGGCTGTTCAACGTCGTGGTGAATGAAACCAGCAACCTGAGCGGGCGGGACCTGCTCTGGCCGCGTTTCGAGGAAGCGGCCGCCCTGTCGCCCTGGTTAGGTTGGGGGGTTGGGGCAGGGAATGTCGTCATCTCCCCCGATGGCCGGCTGGCGCAGTTGCTGCACACCTGGGCGGCCCACAATGAGTATCTTCGGATCGAGGTCGAGGGCGGCTTGATCGGCCGAACGATGCTGATCGGGCTGTTCGCCGCATGGGTTATTGTCCGCAGCCGCCCTCTGCAGCCTGCGGACCGCCGGATCATGCGGCTGGTCTTCCTCGCCCTCGCCGGGCACGCCTTCACCGACAATGTGTTGATCTCCACCCCTGCCTGCGTGATGTTCACCTTCGCAACGGCGGTGTTTGCCCGGCGCGACCCGGTCACCCAGCTGGAATAACCTTGCCCGCTTCCTGTCTTGTGGCATAGGGAACGGCGTCGTCCCGCCCGGAGTTACCCCTGCCCATGCGGTGTCTTTTCCTTCTGGTCATCTTCGCCATGTCGATCGTGCGCGTCGCCAGCGCTGCCGGCATCGCCTTTGTCGTCAACTCGGGTGGAGCCTCCATCAGCGTCATCGACATGACGACGCACAAGGAAGTCCGCCGTATTCCAACCCTGCGGGAGCCGCATCACCTGGCACTCAGTCCTGATGGCCGCAGCCTGCTGATCGGTGATACCGCCGGCAATCAGATGATGTTCGTCGATCCCAACTCCGGCGCGGTGCAGAAGCGCATCCCGATCGCCGACCCTTATCAGCTGGGGTTCAGCCCGGACGGCAGGTTCTTGACGGTCAACGGTCTGGCGCGAAACCAGGTCGACATCTACGACGCCGACAGCATGAAGCTGTTGAAGCGTTTCGCGGTGGTGGCGACACCGAGCCATTTGGCCTATGCGCCGGATTCCTCGGTGGTTTTCGTCAGCCTGCAGGACAGCGACCGGCTGGAGGCGTTTGATCTTCGGTCCATGGCCGAAAAATGGTCCGTGCCGGTCGGCCGGACGCCCGCCGGGGTCATGTGGTTGAACGGCAGGGTGCTGGTGGCGGACATGGGCACCGATTACATCGCCGTGGTCGATCCCGCGACCGGCAAGGTCATCAGGCACGTGCAAACCGGGCGGGGCGCGCATAACCTGTTTCTGTCCCCCGATGGCAAGATCCTGTGGGTCAACAACCGGGCCGGCGGCACCACGGTCGCGTTGGATTCCACGACGCTGCAGCCGATCCGCAGCTATTCCATTCCGGGTGGCCCGGACGACATGGCGTTCGCCCCGGGCGGGAAAATCTGGATCACCCGACGCTGGGCGGAGAAGGTCGCCGTGCTCGACCCGGCAACCGGTGCGTATGAGACGATCCATGTCGGGCGATCCCCGCATGGCATCTTCCTCAACCCACGGGCGCCTTCGCCCACGGTGGTATCCAGCCGCTGATGGGCGACCCCTTCGACCTCGGGGCCGGGTGGCTGCAGGAGCACCTGCTGATCCCGGCGCTGTATCAGTTCGGCCTGATGAACTGGGAAGACGTGTCGTATGGCTGGGCGCTGTTCGCGCTGTACGGCGTGGCACAGGTGGCGGTGACCTTCGCCGTCTGCCTGCCGCTGGAGCGGTGGCGTCCGGTCGAGCGTTGGCAGGACAGCCACCCGATCTGGGTCGATGTCGCCTACACGGTCCTGTCGCGCGTCGGTGTGCTGCCGCTGGTGACCTATGTGCTGTTCTACCACGCCCAGGTGATGGTCAGCGGCTGGATGGCGGACCGCGGCTGGGTACCGCCGACCCTGGAAGGCCTGTTCCCGATCCTGCTCGGTCAGCAGGTCATCACCTTCGTGGCGTATGCGATCATCCTGGACTTCGCCGACTACTGGCGGCACCGGCTGTCGCACCGGTTTCGCTGGTGGTGGGCACTGCATTCGCTGCACCATGCGCAGCGGCAGATGACCTTTTGGTCCGATGATCGGAACCATCTGCTGGACGACCTGATCTCGTTTGTCTGGTTTGGCGTCATCGCCCTGCTGATCGGCGTCCCGCCGCTGCAGTTCCCGCTGCTGGTCCTGGTGCTGCGCTTTCTGGAATCGCTGTCACACGCCAACGTGCGGCTGTCGTTCGGCTGGGTGGGCGACCGGTTGCTGGTCTCACCGCGGTTCCATCGGGCGCATCACGGCGTTCGCGCAGCCGGGCAGCGCAGCTGCAACTACGGCGCGGTGCTGCCTTGGTGGGATATGCTGTTCCGGACAGCGGATTTCGCCCGCGCGTATGTGCGGACCGGCGATCCCTCGGGCGAGGAGGCACTGGCGACAGGCACCTGGGTCCAGCAACAGGTCGCAGGCGTGCGGCGGTTGGCACGGACGTTCGGGCGGCCGACGGTGCGTCACGGGGTCTGAGCGGCGGATTTTATTTCCGCGCCAACGGCCTCTACTTGTGGCGTGTTACCGATGTTAAACGGGACTTGTATATGTCACTTTTCCTTAAGCGGAGTTTGCAGTGAGCGACACGCCTGACAACCTGATCCGGGTTTATCTGCGGCGTATCGACGAGAAGCTTGACCGGGTGGTCGATAGCGTTGCCGATCTGGGTCGTCGGGCGACCTCGCTGGAGACAAAGGTCGCCTTGCTGCACGGCGACTTCGCGGCGCAATTCGAACGCTTCGATCGAATTGGGCCGCGGCTGGATCGGATCGAGCGGAGGCTGGATATCGTTCACGCCTGACCGTCCCGGGTTTTCGTCCGTCGCCCGGCATGGCAGCATGCCCGCAGGAGGAACCCGGCCATGAACGACATGCCCACGACGCAGGACGACCCCGGCCCCGCTCTTGACGGCCCCGCCCTCAACGGCAAGGCGATCGCCGAACTAGCCGAGCAGCTCAACCAGTTGCTGCGGCTGCGAACGTTTCCGATCGGCATGAAGCTGTTCGAGGATGTCGCGGAAATGGAGGCGGTGCCGGGGCTGCGCCGGCCCGCCAAGGGAAAGACCTATTCCACCTGCCAGCTTGTCACCCAGTCCCGCATGGCCGGCTTCACGCTTGGCATCACCACCGAGAACGTGCCGCCGTTCTCCAGCTGCAGCAGCGTGATCGGGCTGGATGCACCGGGGGACATCTATACCTCGGGGCGCAAGATGGAGGGCGTGTGGTTCGAGAACCGCGCGGCCGCCGCGGCGCATCAGGCGGGGATGCCTCGGGTGGCGCCGGGGACGTACCACGGCCTGGCCATCTCGCCGCTGCGGACGGGGCGGCTCAGCCCGCCGGACGTGTGCCTGTTCTACGGCAACCCGGCGCAGATGATCCTGTTCATCAATGGGCTGCAATGGCGCAACTACCAGCGCTATGATTTCAGCATCACCGGAGAGAGCGCCTGCGCCGATAGCTGGGGCAATGCGCTGAAGAACCAGAAGGTCAGCCTGTCGATCCCGTGTTACGCCGAACGGCGGTACGGTGGGGTGGCGGACGACGAGATGCTGATGGCCTGCCCGCCGGCGGACCTGCTGCGGGCGGTGACCGGGCTGCAGGGCCTGTCGAAGGCCGGGCTGCGCTATCCGATCATGCCGTTCGGCCCGCAGGCCGAGCCGGGGGAGGGGATGGCGAAGAGTTACGCGGGGAAGAGTTGAGGGATTTGGGCAAGGCGACCGGTTGGGTTTATTTGGTCGCTCGGACGACGATCTGGGGGAGATGGGTGGGTTCCGTGGATGCTAGAGGCCCGGATGGTTGATCTCGGTTATAAGTTTGGGAGACCGCGGCCCTCTGAAAGAGCTGAGGTAATAGGGAGGTCCGAAAGTCTTGACTTATGCACAAGAGTGACGCTGGCAGATGTCGGTGTAGGGTCGAAGTGTCAATTTCACGGGTCGGATTCTTGCAGCCTCTGATAATCGGTATTTTGCCGCTTCTCGGCGTTTTAATTGGAGCGGCGCTTCAGTATGGGTTTGGACAGCGGTTAGAGGGGCGGAAATCGCTGATCGCTCAGAAGGCGTCAACCTATTCAGATTTTATTCGGGTGACTGCCGCGTCAAGGCACTCCCGGGACAAAGATATGCTGACGCTCATTGCCGACGCAAAGACTCGTATCTGCATCTACGGCTCGCTCGATGTCGTCCAAAAGCTCAGTGACTTCGACAGGTCTGGCGCAATCGCGCAAACGCGAGAGGGTCGGGACGCTCTTGCAGCGTTACTCTCCGCCATGCGTAAAGACGTAACCGGCACGGGATTTTCGGGTCGAGAAGATATTTTTGTTCCTCTCCTATTTGGAGGGGATGGTGCCGAAGCCACGGCGCGAAAATCTTGAGTTTCGAAATATGAGTGTGCATTAAGCCGCCGCATAACATCGATAGCGGTCTCGCAGAGCTGGTGATTAGTGGCAGACTTTCGTGTCGCACGAATGCCATGAACCGCAGAGGCGACCTGCTCATGGAACATCTTGCCAGCTCTGGCTGTGCGCCGGTCGGGACACGGTTCGACCCTAATCGGCGCCAATCCAGCATGGCCGGCTGGCGTGGCTCAGGGCTACGTTGTGGGGCGCGCGCGACATGAACACTGAACAGACCAAAATCCTGGCAACAGCACTTAACAATATCGGCGTCGGTTCCATTCTCGCCGGGATCATAGCGCCAACCGTGGCTGGCACAGTCGGCGATGCTGTCCATATTGTGTTATGGATTGCCTGTGGCATCAGTTTTATCTCTTTGGCCTACGGCCTGCTTGGGAGGCTTCCATGACTTTTGAAGTGTACTGGGCGCTCGTCCCCACGATCGGCATCGGCCTGTGCGGCGTCGGCTGGCTGGCGCTCTGGGTCACGCGACCGCGCAGAATGGTTACATCCGATTTTGACCGAGTTTTCGCTTAGGCTGGACGGAACTCTCGATCATGACATCCCACGAATTCAAGGCTTGGCGCGAAAGGCATGGCCTTACCCAAATTCAAGCTGCCACCGAACTCGGCTTTCCCGCCAGTGCCATAGCAGACTATGAAAGTGATCAAAGTGATGAACCTTTGATTTCAAAGGCCATCGAGCAAGCCTGCGAGAGTTTTGACCAGAATCGTACAATACTCAGGTTAAAGATTAAGGAAAAGATCAGGGAAAAAATTAAATCTGGGGGACCTCCAGGCAGTATTACTCCGGAAATCTTACAGGAAATTCTTCTTGGGATCGTTGATGCGATTTAGCGGATAGCGGTAGTGCGTCCTAGCCGCGTAGGGCGATTTTATGGGAAGTCTCCTGTCCTCGAAAAATGGCAGTCTGCGGCATCGCCTTAACGCTGGCCCCGGGAAACCCGGCTACCGCTCCCACCCCTGGCGCAACCCCAGCCCAACCTTGACACCACCCATCCGCAACCGATAACTTGCATGATGCAACCATAAGCCAGGGGAAACCACCGCCCATGCCAGTACCCAAGGTCGCCCTGGTCATCGGCGCCGGTGACGCAACCGGCGGTGCCATCGCCCGCCGCTTCGCCCGCGCCGGCTTCTTCACCTGCGTCACCCGCCGCCATGGCGACCAACTGGCATCCCTGGTCAACCACATCGAGCAGGACGGCGGCCAGGCCCGCGCCTTCGGCAGCGACGCCCGGCGGGAGGAAGACGTCACCGCCCTGTTCGACACCATCGAACGCGAGATCGGCCCGCTCGAGGTCGTCTCCTTCAACGTCGGCGGCAACGTCCGCTTCCCGATCCGCGAAACCACCACCCGCGTCTATACCAAGGTCTGGGAAATGTGCGCCCTGTCCGGCTTCCTCGCCGGCCGGGAGGCGGCGAAATACATGCTCCCCCGCCAGCACGGCACGATCCTGTTCACCGGCGCCACCGCCAGCGTGCGCGGTGGCCCGGGCTACGCCGCCTTCGCGGGTGGCAAGCACGCCCTGCGCGCCCTCGCCCAGAGCATGGCCCGTGAGCTCGGTCCCCAGGGCATCCAGGGGTAGGTTAAGGATACGTGTAAAAAGTGGTCACAAGCCCTGCTCGAAGGGAAGCGGCTGTGGGTTAAGCGGTTCCGGCGTGGTGTCCATGTCGAGTGTGTAGCGGCCGAAGCGCAGGATATGACGGCGTATGTAGGGGCTGAGGCAAGCAACCAAGGCGGGTGTGACCGGATGCCCGTCGGCGGCCATTTCGGACAGGACGCGGGTCAGGTCGGCGACGTTGGACAGCATGACGGCATTGGCGACCAAGCTGGCATATTTGAGCTGCTTTTCCTGCTCGACGGGGTCGCCGCTCTTGATCACCGGCCCCCCGAACGACACCCAGTCCAGGAAGTCGTTGTAGGCTTCGACCTTGGTGGTTTCGGCACGAATGCCCCGGCGGACCTCGGTGTTGGAGAAGAAGCGCAGCAGGAACAGGGTGCGCTCAACGCGGCCAAGCTCGCGGAAAGCGCGGTAGAGCCGGCTGCGGCGGCTGTAGGTGCCAAGCTTGCGCAACAGCAGGGACGGCATGACCCGCCCGGCCTGGATGGACAGCATGACCTGGATCATGTCCCGCTGATGGGTGGCGATCAGGTCCCAGTCGATGTCGCCGGTGAACAGCGCATCAATATGGGTGTAGCGGCTCTCCTTGGCCGGCCGGTATAGAACCGTGTCGCCGAGCCCGCGCATGCGTGGCATCAGCTTGATGCCGAGCAGCCGGCACAGGCCGAATACCGGCTCGGACTGGCCTTGTGTGTCGGCATGCAGCGTGTCGGGCTGGATGGCGGACTTGTTCTTCAGCAGACCGTCCAGGATATGGACGGCCTCCCACACCCCGCACGGGATGAAGCTGGTGAACAGCGCGATGTAGCTGTCGGCGATGTGGTGGTAGGCGATGCCGCCATAGGCGCCGTAGCGGATGTGCCGGGAGCCCAGCAGGTTGTTTTCGCGCAGCTTGACATGCGTGCCGTCGGCGATGGCAGCGCGTCCGCCGCCCCAGTGCCGCGGCAGCGTGAACCGGGCGTATTGATCGACGACATCGACCATCGCCGCTTCCAGCTTGGCCGCGGTGACGTGCTGGGCGTTGATCCGACGCATCGTCTGCGCGGTCGTGCCGTCCGGCGCATGCCGGGCGGTTTGGCCGGGACCGAGGTTGCAGCCATAGCCGAAGACGGTGAACAGGTAGCGCTGGATGGCCTGGGCGAGCTTGGGATCGGCGCCCGATGGCGGCCCGAAGTGGCGGGTGTAGCGCGACCAGTGCTCGGTGCGCCTGAGGATGTCCAGCAGGTGGCGTTCTTGCAGGCGGACATGGACCTCACCCTCGAACTCGGCCAATCCAGGCGGCTGTTCTGACAGCGTCAACTGCTTGAGGTGCGGCGTTCCCTCGGCATCAAGGCTGAATTCGGTGTTGGCCGGGAAGCCGGCATCCACCGCGTCGGCGAGCGCCACGAGCTCCGCCTTCAGGGCGGCCGCGAAGTCCTCGCCCTGTTCGGGAATACCAAGGGCGGCGCAGTAGCCTGCTAGCCGCGGTTCGCACTCCGCCCAGGGCAGGAGCTGGGCGCGGTAGTCGGCGAAGGTCTCGGCCCCGACGATGAACAAGTCGCCCGTCTGCAGGGCGTCGGCCAAATGCACGAAGACGCATACTTCCAACGCGCGCCGGTCGAGGGTGCCGGGTTTGGTCCGGCGTTTGGCGACAAAGGCTTGCCAGCGTTGCGACGCGAAACTGAGGTCGATGTCGCCCTCCACCTCGCCGCGGCGGGTATGGCGCAGGCGGCTCACGACAGCCAGCGCGTCCAGCAGGCTGCGGTCCTGGGTCGCCGATTGCACCTCCATGAGGTCGAGCAACCGGAACAGCAGGACGCGGTGCTTGGCGTGGATGGGCCACAGCAGCGGCAGATCGTTGCCGCGATGCCAGGCGGACACGGTTTCGCACTGCTCGGCGAGTGCGGCGGCCCCGCCTTGCTCGGACAGCAGCAACCTGACCTGGCGGCCGAACTCCGCGTTCGTGTCCTGCGTCTGCTCCGTTTCCAGCACCTGGCCGAAGATGCCGATCAGGCTTTCTTCCGTGGCCCGGTGCTGGTCGTGCAGATCCTCGAGTTGCTCCTTGGCGGCGGCCTGGGTGCGCCGGATGCGGCGCAGCATCATCTCGACCAGTTCGTCCCGGCAGCGCATACGCGACTGGCGCAGCAGGGAGAGCAGGAGGGTGTCACGTTTGCCCGGCTGCGTGATGTCGTGAAGGTCGCTCACCTCCAGGGTGGCGGCCTCGGCGGCGAACTGGCGCAGCTTGGTGTGCGCGATGCCCTCCAGCAGCGGATCGGGATTGATCAGGCCGTTCAGCCAGTCGAGGCGCTCGGTCCAGAGCCGGACTGTTTTGGGCGTCGCGGGTCCGGGCGCCTGCTTTAGCCGGTTGAATCTGGTCACGGCGCTGTCGGGCGGTTTGACCAACAGGGCGTCCAGCACGGCCTTGCACTCGGGCGTGACGCGGTGTGCAACGCGACCGTACATGCGGGCATGAGCCTCGGCGCGCAGCCGGTTCACCAGGCGGTCCAGGGTGCTGAATGCTGGCAGATCGGTTGCGGCCGCGTGCAGCGCTTCGATGGCCCGGTTGATGAGGTCCGCCGGGTCGCTCATCGTTTCGGCCGTTTCGGCGATGGTGCTGGTGAGAAGGCGGTCCGCCACGTCGCCATAAGCGATGACGGACAGGTAGGCCCGCACCGCGGCCTGGTATCGATACAGCGACTTGGTCCGGCTTGGCGCGTCAGCCCAGGCTTGGGACACATTCACCGCAAGCTGCGCGGCCAAGTGGGCGAGCGTGCTGGCATGCACGTCCTCAAGCGCCGGAAAGCATCCGAAGTCGCGGCGGGATTTGAGCAGCGTCGCCAGCATCAGACGGCCGGTGTTGCCACGGGCACTCGCCTGGATGAAGGCGAGGTCGGGATCGCTCAGGTGGTATCGCTCGTTCAACTCCTCCCGGGTCAGCCGTGCCCCCACTCGCGGGTAGGCCGTGCGGTCGATGGCGGTCATGGGCTGTCCGGAAAAGGGTGCGCCGGAGCGGCGTGGCGGGCTATGTGATTTGAATGGGATAGCGGAGGGTCGTCTAGTGTCCGCAAAGGAATACCATTCTGGACGTAGGCGCACCGCGCCCAAGGCTCGCCAAGGCACCCGGACCGCGCTCTACCTGCGCGTCTCGACCGCTGAGCAGAAACCGGACCTGCAGTACGACGGCCTGCGCGGCTATGCCGCCCGCGCCGGCCTCGACATCGTGCAGGACTACTGCGACGTGGCCGTGTCAGGCCGCCGGGAAGGCCGGCCGCAGCTCAACGCGCTGATGACGGCCGCACGCAACCAGGAGATCGACTGCGTGCTGGTGTGGAAGTTCGACCGCTTCGCCCGCAGCACGCGCCACCTGCTGGCCGCGCTGGAGGAGTTCGACCACCTCGGGGTACGGTTCGTCAGCGTGCAGGATCAGATCGACACCGACAGCCCGATGGGCCGGGCGATGTTCACCATCATCGGCGCCATGGCCGAACTGGAATCGTCGCTCATCAGCGAGCGCGTGACCGCCGGCATGAGGGCCGCCGAGGCGCGCGGCAGGCACCTCGGGCGGCCCGGCACGTCACAGCGCATCATCAATGAAATCGAGGCCCTCGCGACCTCCACGGACCTGAGCATCCGTGCGATCCAGAAGAAGATTGCCGGCCGGGCCAGCCGCGGCATCGTCGGAGAAGTCACCAAACGCGCCAGGGCCACGTTGCCCCAAGCCTTGTGACCACTTTTTACACGTATCCTCAACCTACCCCATCCACGTCGCCCACGTCGTCGTCGACGGCGCCATCGACACCAACTTCACCCGCCAGCGCGCGCCCGACACCTACGACACCCGGAAGCAGGCCGACGGCATCCTCAACCCGGACTCGATCGCCGAGAACTACTGGATGCTGCACAACCAGCCGCGCGACGCCTGGACGCACGAACTCGACCTGCGTCCGTGGTCCGAGACCTGGTGATGGCCGGGCCGCTCGCCGGCATCCGCGTCATCGACCTGACCACGGTTGTTTCGGGTCCGGTCTGCACCATGCTGCTCGCCGACCAGGGGGCCGACGTGATCAAGATCGAGCCGCCCGGCGGCGACATCGCACGCCACACCGCCGGCGAGGGTGAGTTCACCGCGATGTTCGTGTCCTCCAACCGCGGCAAGCGCTCCGTGGCACTGGACCTGAAGCAGCCGGCCGCGCTGGATGCGGTACGCCGCCTGATCACGCGGGCGGATGTTCTGGTGCAGAATTTCCGACCCGGAACGATGGCCCGGCTCGGCATCGACGAACCGGCGATGCGCGCGGTCAATCCCGGATTGATCTACCTGTCGATCTCCGGCGTGGGGGAGACCGGGCCATACGTAAAAAAGCGTGTTTACGACCCGATTATCCAGTCCCTGTCAGGCTTCGCCGATGTTCAGGCGGATCAGGACACCGGGCGTCCGAGAATGATCCGCACCATCGTCGCCGACAAGACAACCGCGGTCTACGCGGCGCAGGCGGTGTGCGCGGCGCTGGTTGCCCGTGGCCGCACCGGACAGGGCCAGCACATCCGCCTGTCGATGCTCGACACCATGGTCGCGTTCCTGTGGCCCGAGGCAATGGCGCGATACACCATTGTCGGTCGGGAAAACGCAGCTCAGCCGGAGCCGCGTCCGGACCTGATTTTCAGGACTCTAGATGGCTATATCACGGTCGGTTCGCTGTCCGACTCCGAATGGCGCGGCCTCTGCGGCGTCATCGCGAGACCGGCGTGGATCGACGATCCGCGTTTCCGAACGCCTGCGGCGCGATCACACAACGCAGCCGAACGGCTCAAGCTGGTCGGTGCGATCCTGGCTACCGGCGACAGCGAGACATGGTTGGATCGCCTCGACGCGGCCGACGTCCCATGTGCGCCGGTGCTGCGGCGCGCCGAGGTCATCGATAACGTCCAGGTCGTCAATAACGAACTGATCGAACTGATGAAGCAACCAACTCTGGGCATGGTGCGCCAGGCCCGCCCCGCCGCCAGGTTCGACCGAACGCCGGCCCGGATCGCCGGCCCGGCGCCCCGCATCGGTGAACACACGGACGCGGTCCTGGCGGAGGCCGGTTTTTCCGCCGCCGAGATCGAGGCGCTGAAGACGTCGTGGGCCAGCAAAACCCCGGGATAACAACAAATGGCCACTGAGCGCGTTCTATGGGGCGCCGGCACCAGCCGCACGATCCGGCCGCACTGGGCCCTTCATGAGCTTGACCTGAGTTTCACACTTCGTCCCATTCTGCCGCGGACCGGCGAAACCCAGACCGCCGAATTCACCGCCCTCAGTGTTCGGCAAAAGATCCCGTTGCTGCAAGACGCTGGACTGGTTCTGACTGAAAGCGCCGCGATCGTTACTTATCTGTCGGACGCCTACGGCCAGTCGCACAACCGGCTTGTGCCGACCGATCCTCGCACCCGAGCGCAGTGCTTGGAGTGGTGCTTCTTCGTCATCAGCGAACTGGATGCCACTTCGCTGTATGTGATGCGCCGGCACGGCGATCTGCGCCATATCTATGGCGAAGCACCCATGGCGAACGCAGCGGCGGCAGCGTATTTTCAAAGGCAGATGCGAACGGTCGAGCGTGCGCTGGAGGATGGACGGCATTACATACTGGGCGATCGTTTCTGCGCCGCTGACATCCTGCTCTCGACCTGTGTAACCTGGGCCAACCGTTACGGTGTGTCGGTCGCGGACGCCGTTGCCGGCTATAATCAACGAGCGACCGCTCGGGTCGCCTACGCACGGGCGCTACAGACGAATGCCCCGCCGGGTACCCCTCCCGCGGCTTGATCCCAAGGGGCTGACACAGCGGGCCCGTCGCTGTTAGCCACTGTTTTGGTTGGCCGGCGCTCCAAACCGGGGGTTGAGCCGAATGTCGCCCCGGCGGTTGCGGCGACGGTCGCTCGCCGCAACCGCGGGTTCCAGAATTTTGGCAGATGATCCTGGGTTTCCCGCGGCTGATCGCGGCCGGCTAAAACAGAGCCGCGACCTTGGTGCTGACGATGCATAGGCCAATAAAGAGCGGAATGCCGACCGCGAGCCAGGCCAGAAGCCCCCGGCTTCCAAAGCTGCCTCGGGCCGCGTCCTGAGATCCCGCCGCCATGCGTTCCTGATCCAACCGTCCTCCATGTGGCAATACACGGCCAGACGCCAGCTGCAGATCACGAGCATGGTACTTCGGATCGACCGGCCTGACGAAGAAATTGCAGACCAGCCCGCAGAACAGCAGGAACGCCATGATGTATAGCGTGATGTCGTAGACGAGGTTATGAGCGACACCATGATCGATCTGGAACTGCCGCAACCCGGCGATCAACGCGGGCCCGACAACGCCGGCTACCGACCATGCGGTGATCAGACGGCCGTGGATGGCACCCACCATTTCGGTGCCAAAAATGTCTGCCAAATAGGCCGGCACGGTGGAGAAACCGCCGCCGTACATGCTCAGGATCACGCAGATCGATAGCACGAACATGATCGGTAAGCCGAGATGCCCCCAGGTCGGCAGAAGGCCATAGACGACAATGCCGATGACGAAGATCGCATAGTACATGTTCTTGCGACCGATCTTGTCGGACAACGACGCCCAGAAGATGCGGCCGAGTGCGTTGAACAGGCTGATCAGGCCGACAAGGCCCGCGGCGGATGCAGCGATGGCGGCTTTTTGCGCCGTGGTCAGGGCGGCGATCGTATTGACGCCGACCAGCTTGGCGCCGAAAACGTCCTGCAGCATCGGGCTCGCCATCGAAATCACGCCGATCCCGGCTGTGACATTCAGGCACAGCACGCCCCAGATCAGCCAGAACTGAGGTGTCTTCCACGCCGTATCGAGATGCACGTTGGCCCGCGTGATCATCGCGTTGGCCTCGGCGGTCGCCGATGGGTTCCAGCCGGCCGGCCGCCAGCCATCGGGCGACACGCGGAACCCCACCGCTCCGCCGGCCATGAAGACGAAATAGATCACCCCGAGGGCGATCAGCGCCTGCGACACGCCAGGAATGCCGTGGTCGGCAAACCTGGTCATGAACCACACCGCGAGCGGTGCGCCAATCATCGCCCCACCGCCATAGCCCATGATGGCCAGGCCGGTGGCTAGGCCGCGACGGTCCGGGAACCACTTGATCAGCGTCGAGACCGGCGTGATGTAGCCCAGGCCCTGGCCGACGCCGCAGATCACAGCGGCCAGATAGACCAGCCAGAGCTGATGCAGGGATACCGAGACGCCAAGCAGCACCAGTCCGCCGCCCCAGCAGAACGCCGAGATAAGCCCGGCCTTGCGTGGACCGGCATGCTCCAGCCAGCCACCCCAGATCGCAGCCGACAGACCAAGTACGGCGATGAAGATCTCGAAAATCGGGGTGACCGCCGGAACCGACCAGTTGCAGGTCCGGGCAAAGAGTTCAGCGCCGAAGCCGACAGCGGCACACGACCCGGCATTCGGGACAAGCCGGGTCATCGGCAACCAAAATACCGAAAACCCGTAGGCCATCCCGATGCTGAGATGGATTGCCAATGCTGCCGGCGGAACCAGCCACCGATTGAAGCTGGGGGCAGCCACCGTCCGATCACGGTCTAGCACCGAGAGCCTTGCCACCGCTTTACCTCCCTTTTGCTCGGCTTGATGCCGGATTTTTTGCAACGCACGCACATTTAGCCATGTCGTTTTACTGACGATTCCGACTGCCTACAAAACAAATTCCGAAGACGGCGGCGATCAGTCGCTCATTACTGTTAGAGCATAATCACGCTGAGCGGAACGTTCAAAGCGTGTGAATCATCCGATCAAACAAAGGGATAGAGCATTTTCGGTCTGCACAGTCAGGCTGAAAATGCTCTAAGACAGCAACGGCCGAGAACATCACTTCCCGGGGTCAAATGGACGTGCGGCGCAGGTCAATGATCCCACGTCGGTGGTGCGCGAAGATGCGAAAATATCCGAAGTCGAAGGCTGCACAGCCCGAACCAGCCAGGCTCAGACGCGCTTGGCGTCTGCCAGCCGTTCGACCGCGTCCCGCACCAGCGGGTCAAGTTGAATACGCCCCTCGGCGAGTTCAGCGACAATCGCCCGACGCATCCGCGGATCCCAGAACTTCAGCAGATGATCCTCGATGCCGGCAACCGCGGTTTCCGGCTTCTGCGACTCGAAGAAACGACCGATCTGATTGGCCATATAGGCCAGTCTATCATGCGACATGACGCGCCTCGCGGGCGTTGATCCGGTCTAGATGCGTAAAGACCTCGAAGCCATCGGCACGCGCCACGCCGATGAGGGTAATGCCGGCGGCGGCAGCCACCTCGATCGCGAGCGACGTCGGCGCCGAGATGGCAACAATGACCGGCGCACCCAGTGTCGCAGCTTTCTGCACCATCTCGACCGAAACCCGGCTGGACAGCAAAATCAGACCGTCGGCCGCGGCGGCGCCGATGCGACAGAGCGCGCCCGCGAGCTTGTCCAAGGCATTGTGCCGGCCCACGTCCTCACGCAGCGCGATCAACCCCTGATCCGGAGTCCAGAAAGCGGCGGCGTGAACCGCATGTGTGGCCGCATTCAGTGTCTGCGCCGCAGGCATGCAGGCCATGGCATCGCGGATGGCGTCTGGCGTGAAGCCGCGGCCCGCCGGGACGGATGGTGCCGGGCGGATCGCCGCCGCCAGGCTGTCCAGGCCGCACAGGCCGCAGCCGCTCGGGCCAGCTAGGCGTCGCTGCCGCTTGGTCAGTGCCGCCAACCTGCTATCGGCCAGATCCATGCGGCATTCGATGCCCTCGGAAACCTCGACGATGTCCAGCGCCAGCACGTCGGACGCCTTATCGATAATGCCCTCGGACAGACTGAAGCCGATGGCGAAATCCTCAAGGTCAGCTGGCGTCGCCAGCATCACCGCATGGGTGCTCCGATTATAGCTCAGGGCAACCGGCGTTTCACACGCGACGACACGCACGCCATCACGCGCCACGTCCCCGCGCCAGACAATGCGATGAGCCGCGACGACCGGATCAGCCATGATGGAGAGCCCGGGACCGGAACCTGGCACCGATGCTCCGCCGCCGGGTCAAGCCGAGGACGGGCCGTCCCCAGCCGTGACACCGGCAACCGCCAAGCAACGGACCCGAGGTGCGACGTCCCATCTTACTCGGCCGCCGGCACCGGCTCGACGCGCCGGTTCTCGGCGGACAGCGCGCGATATTCCACCTGCCAGTCGGACGGCCCGTTCGACGGCGAGACCTGCACCGCCGTCACCTTGTATTCCGGACAGTTCGTCGCCCAGTCGGAATAATCGGTCGTGACGACGTTGGCCTGGGTCAGCGGATGGTGGAAGGTCGTGTAGACAACGCCTGCCGCCACGCGTTCGGTTATCAACGCCCGCAATGTCGTCTCGCCGGCTCGGCTGCGCAGACGCACCCAATCGCCGTCCTTCACGCCGCGCTCCTCGGCATCGTGCGGGTGGATCTCCAGCACATCCTCGGCATGCCAGACCACGTTTGCCGTCCGCCTGGTCTGCGCGCCCACGTTGTACTGCGACAGTATCCGACCGGTGGTGAGCAGCAGCGGGAAGCGCGGTCCGACCTTTTCGTCGGTTGCCACATATTCGGTGACGACAAAGTTGCCCTTGCCGCGAACAAAATGATCGATGTGCATGATCGGCGTGCCGTCCGGCGCGGCGTCATTGCAAGGCCACTGCACCGCACCCTGATCCAGCTTCTCATACGAGACCCCCGCGAAGGTGGGCGTTGTCCGCGCGATCTCCGCCATGATCTCGGACGGATCATTGTAGTGCATCTGGTAGCCCATGGCGTTGGAGATCGCCTGGGTCACCTCCCAATCGCCCAGGGTTGCCCGCGGCGCCATGACCTGGCGGACACGGTTGATGCGGCGTTCGGCGTTGATGAACGTGCCGTCCTTCTCCAGGAACGTGGCACCCGGCAGGAAGACGTGCGCGTAGTTGGCTGTTTCATTCAGGAACAGGTCATGCACCACGACGCATTCCATGGCGGATAGACCGTCCGTGACATGCCTGGTGTTGGGATCCGACTGGGCGATGTCTTCGCCCTGCACATAAAGCCCGAGGAACGTTCCTTCGACCGCGGCATCCAGCATGTTGGGGATGCGCAGCCCAGGTTCGGGGTCGATCTTCACATTCCACTCGGCTTCATAGATGGCCCGTACAGCCGGCGAGCCGACATGGCGATAGCCGGGCAATTCGTGCGGGAAGCTGCCCATGTCGCAACTGCCCTGCACGTTGTTCTGGCCGCGTAGCGGATTGACGCCGACACCGCGGCGGCCGATATTGCCGGTCGCCATCGCCAGGTTCGCGATCGCCATGACGGCGGTGCTGCCCTGGCTGTGTTCCGTTACGCCCAACCCGTAGTAGATCGAACCGTTGCCGCCGGTGGCCAGCAACCGTGCCGCACCACGGACAGATGCGGCCGGCACGCCGGTGGTGGCCTCCAACGCTTCCGGGCTGTGCCTCGGTTCGGAAACAAAGGCGGCCCAATCAGTAAAAGCCTCCAGATCGCATCGCTCGGCGACGAAGCTCTGTGCGACGAGACCCTCGGTCACGATGACATGCGCCAGCGATGTCAGCATCGCCACGTTCGTCCCCGGGCGCAGCGCCAGGTGATAAGCCGCTTCCACATGCGGCGTCCGCACCAGGTCGATCTGCCGCGGATCGATGACGATCAGCTTGGCACCTTCGCGCAGCCGCTTCTTCATGCGCGACGCGAACACCGGATGCGCATCGGTGGGATTGGCACCCATCACGACGACGACGTCCGACTGCTCGATACTGTCGAAATCCTGGGTGCCAGCCGAGGTCCCGAACGTCTTGCCCAGCCCGTATCCGGTCGGCGAATGGCAGACCCTGGCGCAGGTGTCCGTGTTGTTGTTGCCGAACGCGGTGCGCGCCAGCTTCTGCACCAGATACGATTCCTCGGCGGTGCAGCGCGACGACGTGATGACGCCGATGGAATCTTTCCCGGCTTTCGCCTGAATGCGCTTGAACTCAGACGCCACGCGCTCGATGGCGACCTCCCAGCTTACTTCCCGCCACGGGTCGCTGATCTTTTCGCGGATCATTGGAGCAAGGATGCGATCAGGATGATTGGCATAGCCCCACGCGAACCGGCCCTTGACGCAAGAGTGGCCGTGATTGGCGCGGCCGTCCTTCCACGGCACCATGCGCACGACCTGATCGCCCCGCATTTCCGCCTTGAAGCTGCAGCCAACGCCGCAATAGGCGCAGGTCGTGATCTCCGAGTGCTCCGGCTGCCCCATCTCGACGACGGATTTCTCGATCAAGGTCGCCGTCGGGCACGCCTGCACGCAGGCACCGCAGGACACGCATTCACTGGTCAGGAATGGCTCGTCCATTCCGGCCGCGACCTTCGAGTCGAAGCCTCGGCCCTGAATGGTCAGCGCAAAGGTGCCCTGAACTTCCTCACAGGCCCGCACACAACGGGAGCAGACAATGCATCTCGCCGGATCAAAGTCGAAATAGGGGTTCGAGCCATCGACCGGCGCGGCCAAATGGTTCGCCCCCTCATATCCGTAACGGACGTCGCGTATCCCGACTTCGCCTGCCGCGGTCTGCAACTCGCAATTGCCGTTGGCTGAGCAGGTCAGGCAGTCGAGCGGATGGTCCGAGATGTACAGCTCCATCACGCCGCGTCGCAGCTTGCGCAGGTTGTCGCTAACGGTGTGAACCTTCATGCCCGGTCCGACTGGCGTGGTGCAGGACGCCGGTGTGCCGCCGCGGCCTTCGATCTCCACCAGGCACAGGCGGCAACTGCCGAAACTGTTCAACGTGTCGGTCGCGCACAGTTTTGGCACCTTGACGCCGGCATCCATCGACGCCCGCATGATGGAGGTACCCTCTGGCACCGTCACATCGCGTCCGTCGATCGTCAGTGTGACCGATGCTTCGGCTGTGCTGGCGGGTGTGCCGTAGTCGATCTCCTGCACCATGGGCATTCGGCGTCTCCTTTCTTATTGGGCGGCCAGGCGTTGGCCGGTGCGAAAGTCCTCGGGAAAGAAATTCATCGCGCTGAGCACCGGGTATGGGATGAACCCGCCCAGCGCACACAACGAGCCGAATTTCATCGTGTGGCAAAGGTCGCGCAGCAGAGCGAGATTGGCTTCGACGTTCTGACCAGCCAGGATCTTGTCCACGGTTTCCATGCCGCGCACCGACCCGATCCGGCACGGCGTGCATTTGCCGCAGGATTCCACCCCGCAAAATTCCATCGCGAAGCGTGCCTGACGCGCCATGTCGACGGTATCGTCGAAGACCACGACGCCGCCGTGGCCGATCAATCCGTCCTTGGCGGCGAAAGCCTCATAGTCGAACGGCGTGTCGAACAGGGACGGTGGAAAATACGCTCCCAGCGGGCCGCCGACCTGCACCGCGCGCACCGGACGCCCGGACAACGTGCCGCCGCCGATCTCGAACACCAGGTCGCCCAGGGTGATGCCGAACCCGACCTCGAACAGGCCGCCGTGGCGGATATTCCCCGCCAGCTGGATCGGCATCGTGCCGCGCGAGCGTCCCAGGCCAAATGACTGATAAGCCGCCGCGCCGTCGCGCAGGATGCCAGGCACGGTGGCCAGGGTGACCAGGTTATTGATCACCGTCGGACACCCGAACAGACCCTTATGGGCGGGCAATGGAGGCTTGGCGCGGACCTGTCCGCGGCGCCCTTCCAGACTTTCCAGCAGCGATGTCTCCTCGCCGCAGACATAGGCGCCGGCGCCGACCCGCTGCTCGATATCGAACGCCGCGCCCAGGATCCCGGCGTCGCGGGCGATGGCGATCGCCTTGTCGAAGGTGGCGATGGCCTGAGGGTATTCCGACCGGGTGTAGACGTAGCCCTTGATTGCCCCGACCGCGAGCGCGGCGATCGCCATCCCCTCGATCAGGCTGAACGGATCCCCTTCCATCAACATGCGGTCCGCATAGGTCCCGGAGTCACCCTCATCGGCGTTGCACACGATGAACTTCCGATCGCCCTTCGCTTCCGCCGTGGTCTTCCATTTGATGCCGGTGGGGAAACCGGCGCCCCCCCGACCACGCAGGCCGGATGCCAGCACGGTTTCCACGACCGCCGCCGAACCCAGTTCACGAGCCTTCGCCAAGCCGGCCAAGCCGCCATGAGCCCGATAGTCGTCCAGCGAAAGTGGATCCACGATGCCGCAGCGGGCAAACGTCAACCGGGTCTGCCGGGCCAGGAAGGGAAGGGCGTCAGCGAGACCGAGCAGCAGCGGTTGCGCTGATCCTTGCAGAAGGCCGTCCGCCAGAAGTCGCGGGATATCGGCGGCCTCGACCGGGCCGTAAGCAATGCGCCCGGCGGGCGTCTCCACCTCGATCATCGGTTCCAGCCAGAACAAGCCGCGCGAGCCGGTCCGGATCACGTCCGCATGGCCTGCCAGCGCCGCCGCCACGTCGTCCGCGCCAACCGCCAGCGCCGCGGCGTCGCGAGGAACAAAGACCCGGGTCACGTCAGCGACTCCAGCATCCGGTCAACCCGAGCCGTGGTCAGCCGCCCGATTGGCCGGCCGTCCAGCAGCGCGGAGGGTCCGGTGGCACACAGGCCGAGGCAGAAAACCGGCTCCAGCGTTACCGAACCATTGGCCGACGTGGCGTGCCAATCGACCGAGAGAGCGGACCGAACATGGGCGCCGACGGCTTCGGCACCGACAGCCTGGCACGCCTCGGCGCGGCAGAGGTGCAGCACATGACGACCGGGAACCGCGCGTCGGAACTCGTGATAGAAGGTCACAATGCCATGCACCTCCGCTCGGGTGATGTTCAGCGCCGCGGCAACCACCGGTTCGGCTTCCAGCGGAACGCAGCCAAACGTCGCCTGCAACGCGTGCAAAATCGGCAGAGAAGCGCCTTCTACCGCGGCATATCTGGCGATGATGTCGCGGGCCGTTTTCTCATTCCATGGCTCGTGCTTGGCCATCGGTCCTCCCGGACGGTGGATATTGGTTAGTTGTGGCGCAATAGACGGCGTTTAAGTGGCCTGATGCAAGAAAGCGGACCCATCCATCGATAGAAGATTTCTATCAGTGGGTCGTTCCGGTGCTTTTTTCCATCATCATAAGCGCGCTGCGCAGCCGCATGATGCCGCCACGGGTTTGGCCGGTCGCGCACATCCGGTGGCCCTCGGTCGTCAAGTCCGTCACGTCGTGCGGCACCGGCGCGGCCGCGAGACGCACCTGCTTGCTCACCCGATCCAGCAGATGCAGGCAATATTCCGGGGTGTCGCTGGTGACTTCCATCGGATTTGTGTTGGCAACCTGACTTTGTGCCGTCGCCGATCCAACCGAGAAAGTGCGCAACGCGCCGATGGCGATGAGGACACTGGCTGTCGTGATCGAGCGGGCACCATACATCTTGTCAAGCATGCCATATCCTGCCTCTCGTCTGTCTGTGTTTCACGTGACATTGCGGTTAGACCGAAGCGGGCGGACCGCCCGGCGTGTTGCCAGGCCATCGTCTCTTCCACAGTTTTACTATCTACGAGGATGGGTTTTCCGCCAGACCGCCAGCAGCCCCGTGTCGTCGACGGCGGTGTAGCGTTGCGTGGTGGACAGGCTTGCATGACCAAGCAGGTCCTGGATCGAGCGCAGATCGCCGCCGCCGGCCAGCAGATGTGTCGCGAAGGAATGGCGCAGTGCATGCGGGGTCGCATGCTCCGGCAATCCAGCCAGCCGGCGATAGCTTCTAAGCACTTTCTGCGCCACGGCCGGGTCAAGTCGCTTGCCGCGCGCGCCCAGAAACAGCGGGCTATCCGCTTGGCGATTGGGATGTAACGCCAGCCACGCCTCGATCGCCGAACCAACCGCGGGCAGCACCGGCACGATCCGGGTCTTCGAGCCTTTTCCGGTCACGGTCAAAAATGCGTTGGCGCGCAGTGAGCGCGCTTCGCGCACATCCAGGCTGAGGGCTTCGGCGATCCGCAGGCCACTGCCGTACAACAGGGAAAAGAGTGCGACGTCCCGCGCCTGCATGGCGGGATCCTCGGCAACCTCGCTGATATTATCGGTGACGTCGCGCGCCTGCTCGATCGTCAGCGCGCGCGGCAGGGCGGGACGGGCGCGCGCGGTCGAGACCAGGCGCACGGCGGTGGTCTCGATCCCATGGCGGCGGTTCAGGTAACGGAAGAAGCCGCGCAGCGCCGACAGATGCTGTGCGCGCGATGACGGTACCAACTTGGCGTTGGTCAAGGCGGCCAGCCAGGCCCGAACGTCTGTTACGCGCAAGGCTGTCAAAGCGGCGAGATCGGGCTCCTGGCCCAAATGCGCGGTCAGGAACCCAAGGAAGCCGGCCAGAGCGTGGCCATACGCCTCGACCGTATTGGCCGCGGCGTGACGCTCCTGCTGCATCCAACTCAGGAAGGCCTCTCGAGCGGCAGTCGCGGTCATCACCGAAACAGCGACCGGCTGGCCCGGCGGAGCGGGATTCCGAGTGCCTGGACGCCGAGGCATCAGCGCGGCGCTGGACGCTGCCGACCACGGCTGGCCGCACGTCTTGTATCGCCAGGACAAGCCACCCCGTGTGCGGTGCTCTGCCGGCGGCGGCCGGCCAGCGGGTCCGATCGCGCCGACAGCGCTAAAATGGTTTGTCGCCGGCGACCGTTACCCGAAAGCCGGAACGGGTCTGCGGCCAGTAGTCCCACATCGCACGGTGTTGCACGCAACGGTTGTCCCAGAACGCCATCGAGTTCTCCCGCCAGCGGAACCGGCACTGGAACAAGGGGTTTTCGGCGTGGTCGTAAAGATAGGACAGAACAGCAGCGGACTCGTCGCGCGGCACGCCAAGGATGCGCTTGGTAAATCCCCGGTTCACATACAGCGTCTTCCGACCGGTCACGGGGTGGGTGCGGATCACGGGATGCTCCGCCCTTGGATAGACCGGCTTATCGGCGATCCCAAGGTTCTTGTAGGTGCCCCGATAGGCTTCCTCACCGTCGTGCACCGCGATCATACCGTCCAGATAGGCCTTCAGTCGATCGGAGAGTGCCGCATAGGCCGCATACATGCTGGCAAACAGCGTGTCGCCGCCGGTAGGTGGGCACTGCCTGATGTATAAAATGCTGCCCATCGGTGGTTCCGGGTCGCATGACACGTCGCTGTGCCAGCCCTCGCCGTTCGCGCGCGGGCTGTCCTTGTCGGCTCGGATGATCATCAGGTCCGGATGGCCGGGCGCGTGCGGGGCGGCCGGGTGGATGTGCAGGCTGCCGAAGTTGCGGCCAAACGATAGGTGCTGGTCCTGCGTCAGCGTCTGGTCACGAAAGAAGATCACGCAATTTTCGGCCAGGGCACGATGGATTTCGTCGATCTGATAGCCGGGTAAGGGCGCCGACAGGTCCACACCGCTGATTTCAGCGCCGATGATCGGCGTCAGCTTGTCGACCGCGATGGTCTCATAGGGGGCGGTGTCCTCGGTGGTATGGCGATACCGTGGGCCGTTGTTGCCGCGGAGCGCGCTCATGGGTGCATCCTTCTCGATTGGACGTCTGGCCCGATCATCGGCCCCGGCTTGTTGAACCGCAAGTAGCACCCTGAATCGCAAGCAGAGCCGGGCGAACGTGAGAACGCAACCTAAAGTTGCATGTCAGCCGCTTGACCATGGATGCGGTTTTTAAGGCTCTCGCTGATCCGGTCAGATGCTTTCTTTTGCGACTAAAGGTGAAGGTCAGGAATTTGGGACGGAACGGCGCGACGGGCAAACAACCTGCAACGCTCCGAGCCGGTGTACTGTTTCGGGCCGGAGCGGTCCGCGCAGAGGCCATGGGTATCCTTATCCCGGCGCAATCCCCCCAGCCTTGCCCGCGGCGAACCGCACCGCCTCCTCGGCGGCCCTCACCAGAGCCCGCGCCTTCTGCCGACATTCCTCGTATTCCGCCTCCGCGATCGAGTCCGCCACCACGCCGGCGCCGGCCTGCACGTACATGATCCCATCCTTCACCAGCGCCGTACGTAGCCCGATGCACGTGTCCATCGTGCCATTGGCCGCGAAATAGCCGATGCAACCGGCATAGATGTTGCGCCGGTCAGGCTCCAGCTCCTCGATGATCTGCATCGCCCGCACTTTCGGCGCACCCGACAGCGTTCCGGCGGGGAAGCCGCCCGCCAACGCGTCCAGCGCATCCAGCCCGTCGCGCAGCCGGCCCTCCACGTTGGAGGAGATGTGCATGACGTGGCTGAACCGCTCGACGATGAAGCTCTCGGTCACCTTTACCGACCCGATCGCCGACACCCGGCCCACATCATTTCGCCCCAGGTCGAGCAGCATCAGATGCTCTGCGCGTTCCTTCGGATCGGCCAGTAATTCAACCTCAAGTGCCTGGTCTTCCTCATAGGTCGCGCCACGCCGTCGGGTTCCCGCCAGCGGCCGCACGGTGACGATCCCGTCCCGCAGCCGGACCAGTACCTCGGGCGAGGAGCCGACGATCGAGAACCCGCCGAAGTCCAGATAGAACAGGAACGGAGCCGGATTGATCCGCCGAAGCGCCCGGTATAACGAGAACGGTGGCAACGCGAACGGCACCGAAAATCGCTGCGACAGCACAATCTGAAATGCATCGCCCGCGGCGATGTACTCCTTGCACCGCGCCACACTCGCAACGAAATCATCCTTCGAAAAATTCGATCCCGGTGCCGGCGGAGCGGGCAGCATCACCGGCGGCGGCTGGTGCGGCAGCGGCCGTTCCAATGCGGCCTCGGCGGCATCCAGCCGCCCTGACGCCCGTCGCCAGGCGATCTCGGCCGAGACATCCCCCGCTGGGTACGCGGGCGTTACCAAACTGAGTTCGTCGTTCACGTTGTCGAAGATAGCGAACAGCGTCGGGCGTACCATGATGCCCTCGGGCACGCCGATCTTATCGAGGTTCTTTGCCGGCAGGTTTTCCATCTGCCGCACCATGTCGTAGCCGAGGTAGCCAACCAGCCCACCCGCCATTGGCGGAAGGTGCGCCGGCACCTCCAGTTGGGCTTCCAGGATCAGCGTGCGAAGGCTGTCCAGCGGCGGCTTTGCCTCGGCGGCGAACGCATGCGGTGCCGACAATGCATGACGGTTGACCGACGCCAGCCCGGCCTGACACCGCCAGATCAGATCCGGCTGCAAGCCAATCACCGAATAACGTCCACGCGCCGCGCCGCCCTCCACGCTTTCCAGCAGGAACGAGTTGGGCTGCCCGTGTGCCAGCTTCAGGAAGGCCGCCACCGGGGTTTCCAGATCGGCAACGGTCTTGCGCCACACCAAGCTGCCGCGCCCTGCTTCATAGGCCGTGCGAAAAGCAGCGAAGCCTGGGGTCACCGAGACGTTCATTCCGCTCCCTTACTGTGTTTGCACGACGCTGTTGAAGTTTCGCTGATCGATCCGCGGGTTCTCCCGCCGCCGCACCGCATCGACGAATACGGTCGCCATGTCGTTGCCGATCGACTGGGAGATCGCAGCCCGAGCCTGGTCATAGCCGGTCTTGTCGGTTGCCGGGTCTGGTTCCACGACCTCGGCGAGTTGCGCCACCACAAAGCCGTCGGGGATTTCGACCATCGTCGCCGCGCCCTTCTTCAGCCCGAACATCACCCTCTGCAGTTCCGGCGGAACATCCGGGTTGGCGTCGTTTCGGGTCACCAGCGGGCCCAGTTTCGGTGTCACGCCGGCAACCGTGGCGGCATCCGTGAACGACGTCCCGCTTTGGACCGCGGTCATCATCGAGGTTGCCGCCTTGTCCTGAAACCGCCGTCGCTGGTCCTGCTTCCAGTCCGCCGCCACCTGATCCTTCACCGCATCGAATGGCTTCTCTCCAGGCGGGATCACGTTTTCCAGCATCAGCGCATAGTAGGCCGAGCCGCCGGTCGACGGCGTCTGCACTTCCGTCAGTTGCGGCGGGTCGCCCTGGTGAGCCTGGAATGCCGCGGCAACGATGGCTGCCTTCAACGCCGGCGGCCCCGGGATCGGCGCCGGTGTACCGGCCTGAGTATCGGCTTTCGCGTCCAGGGTTCCCGCCACCCCAACCACGCCGAGATCGTTCGGCAGGTCGTCCAGGCTGGTGCCATTCCCCAGCAGCTGATCCAATTTGTTGGCGCGATCATACATCAGGTCCGCGGCCTTCCTGGCGAGCACGCGATCGCGTAGGGCGTCCTTGGCCTGATCGAAGGTCGTCGTCGCGCCAGGCGTGATCTTCGTGACCTTTATCACGAACCAGCCCAGGCGCCCCTTCAACGGTCCCGCGACCGCGTCCGCCGGCGACGAGAACACCGTCGTCGCCAGGTCGGGATCCGGGAACTGCACCCGGGTGGCATCGTCCTGTTCGATGGCCGAGGCACCGTCCGCACGCGCCGCGGCCTGGATCGCCGGCCAGCCGGCGCCGCCGCGCCATTTAGCCGCCAGAGCCTTCGCCTTTGTTTCATCGGGCGCCGAAATCACCTCGGCCGACCGCTTCTCCGGCTTCTGGTAATCGGACTTACGCTCATCATAGGCCGCGTGCAGCTCGTCGTCGGTGACCTTGATGTCCGAAGCCAGCGATGCGGGCGACAGCTCGATCGCCTTGATGCGGCGGAATTCCGGCGTGACGTAACTTCGCGGATGGTTTTCGTACCATCGTCGTAAAGCGCCATCATCTGGGGCGGCCGGCTCTGGAGCAGCAGCCAGCGGGAAAACAGCCATGTCGGCGGCGCGCTTTTCGAATTCTGACCGGTACAACGGCTTTACTTCGGTGTCCGGAGCGGCAACCTGATCGCTGACCGCGGACAGCAACTGCCGCTGCGCGAGATCGGATCGAAGCTGCGCCAGGAAGCGTGCCTCGGTGTAGCCGTTGTTCTGCAGCACGACATTGAAAACAGCCCGGCTGAACTTGCCGTCAGAGCCGCGAAAGGCCGGCATCGACCGCACCACTTCGGCCAGCGCCACATCCGGCGTGATGATCCTTAGATTGTTAAGTTCCACGCCCAGTGCCGCCTGAGCGATCATGCGGTCGAGCGTCTGCTGTCCGACCCGGCGGCGCAGGTCGGCCGACGCTTCCTGACCACTGGGCAGCTTGCTGGTCTGCTGCGCCAAAGCCCGCTGGTATTCGCTCTGGAAGGCAGGTACTTCGATTGTCTGGCCGCCGACCTTGGCGATCCAGCTGGCCGGTCCCATCAAGCGAAAGATGTCGCCGCTGATCCCCCAGCCAACGAAAGAAACCGCCATGATCACGAAGAACACGCGGGCGATCCAGGAGTCTGTGTAGCGGCGGAGCAGGGAGAGCATGAACGCGACTGGCCCGGAAGTAGGGAGCGGGGCGGAGCATATACGGCGCACGGCGCCGCAAGGCCAGCGGTTGCACGGGATCCGGCGATCGACCCCTGGCGGACAAGGGGGCTGCCACGATCCGGGCTCCGGCCGCGCCGCCGGGGCCAATCACAGGCAACTTTTCAAACCGCTCGGGTCGCAGGGATTTGGATTGCCCGCCGAACCCGCGATCCCCGCCCGTGGCGCGTCGTCACAACGCCCAGCTCAGGTGGCCCTAGCGCGGGATCGTCTGAGGTTGAGCCAACCTCGAACGACGACGCCCTCTCAAACAACCGGAATCAGAGCCCGATCGCTTCAACCTGAAGCGTCTAATGGCCGGCGACCGGGGTATCGCCGCGCTGGATGACCCTGACGCCGGCCGCACGCGGGCGCGCCGGGTGCTTCGCACGGCCAATTTCGGCTGCGCCCCGGGTCGTGCGCATGATCGGTCTCTGGCTGCGGGAGGGTGTTCCCATGGCCGTTGCATCGCGTTGAAAAACCACCGATGGGATGAGCAGTTCGTAACCGATCAGGACGGCTTCGAAGCCGACTTCCAGTGCTCGCTGCCGGACGTGCTGTTCCGCGTCGCTGACGGAGGTTCCAACCCAATAACGCGGCAGGTCGTCACCATCCCATTCCGCGTCACCAACCTGGTATCTGACATGAAACAAACCGCGTTCAATCTCGCAGAGGGTGGCCCGAAGAGTCCGGCCACGCATGTTGATCAATCCCATGGATGCCTCGTTGTTGCCCGCGCTCACCGGCGCCCACTTCCGGAACAGTACGCATTGCCGTACGATGAAGATCTAGATAGGTCGGTCGGCAAATTCACGGGATCAACAACGAGTGATAATTAGGCAAACGACCCCGCTGCATGCAGAGGTCACGGTCGGCGATCTCGCCTCCTGTCGCGGCCAATGGTTCATTGGTAGGCGAATACCGTGTCGTCGAGGTCGATCGCCGGCCATTCTTCCTTCTCGGTCCAGTAGTCCTGGGTGTGCTGCCATTCCGGCCGATCGCCGCGCTTCGGCAGCAGGTGCAAACCGCGCATGATGTAGCCCGGATTGAAGTTCTCCGGATCGATCCAGGGCAGCAACTTCATGTTCTGATCCCGCGGCCGCAGCACCGGCACGACGCGGCGGGCGCCGATCTGTTCCATGTGGTTGAGCAACCGACACACGAAGTCGCCCACCAGGTCCGCCCGCAGCGTCCAACTGGCTCGGAAATAGCCGAACACCCACGCCATGTTGGGCACGCCGGTGAACATCATGCCACGATACGTCACCGTATCAGAGAACACCAGTGGCTCGTCGTCGATGGTGAAGGCGATGTCGCCGAGGACATTCAGGTGGAAGCCGGTCGCCGTGATGACGATGTCGGCGTTCAAATTCTCGCCGGACTTCAGCAGGATGCCACCCTCGGTAAACCGCTCGATCTCGCCGGTGACCACCGATGCCTTGCCGGAGCTTATACCCTTGAACAGGTCGGCGTCCGGGACGAACGCGATCCGCTGGCGCCATGGCCGGTAGCTTGGGGTGAAGTGCGTTTGCACGTCGTAGTCCGCTCCAAGATGGGCGCGAACCGCGGACAGCAGTTCCTGCTTGACCACCTCCGGTTCGCTGAATGACCGGCGGGTGAACACGTCCTGATCGTGCAGTATCTTCTTCCGCACGATCTCGTGGATCCACTCCTCCTTGATCTGCAACGCACGCAGCTCCTCGGCCAGCGCGATCGCATTGCGGCCGGTTCTGAAATACGTCGGTGAGCGCTGCAGCATTGTCACATGGCGGCAGTCAGGCGCGATCGCCGGCACCAGGGTCGCTGCGGTGGCGCCTGATCCGATGACCACCACGTCCTTGCCGGCATAATCCAGATCGTCCGGCCAGGTCTGCGGGTGAACGATTCGGCCGTTGAAGGACGCCACCCCATCCCAATCGGGTGTATAACCGACACTGTGGCGATAGTAGCCCTGGCACATCCACAAAAAGTCAGCCGTGAAACCAGCCGGTTCGCCGCTGTCCGCCCTCGTGGCCTGAATCGTCCAGCGATTTTCCTGGCTCGACCAGCGTGCGGTATCGATCTTGTGCCGATAGCGGATGTGCTGACCAAGGTCGTTCTCGGCGATGACCTCACCCATGTAGGACAGGATCTCGGCCGCTGTCGCGATCGGCGCACTGGTCCACGGCTTGAAGCGGTAGCCAAACGTGTGCAGGTCGCTGTCGGAGCGGATACCCGGATAGCGGTGCGTCCACCATGTGCCGCCGAAATGGTCCTGCGTCTCCAGCACAACGAAGCGCTTGTCAGGGCACTGTTGGGTCAGGTGGTAAGCCGCGCCGATGCCCGAAATGCCCGCGCCGACAATCAGGACGTCGAAGTGTTCGCTCTGCCCAGATGGAGCCCGGTTGCGCGGCATCGTCTCGCTCATGGTTCGTATCCTCGTGACCGGTTGGCGGCGGACCCGGAATGGGGCGCGCTCAACCGCTGGTCCATTGGCCCCGCTGGCCCGTTTGCCGGGCAGCTAATTTGACCGTATGATATCATGAAATGGCACGTCCCGGCCATCCAGGCCGAGGCATTATCGACACCGGCGCTTTGGTCCCGGCCGTGGGGGCGGTCGTCTTCGCCCTTGACGCCCCTGGTCAGTGCGCTAGCAGCATCCTGGCAGCAGGGATGGGAGATGTGCGGATGCCACAGCTGATCGCCGGGAACTGGAAGATGCACTGTCTTGCGGCCGAGGCGGTGGGCCTGGCTCAGGAAATCGCGGCTGGCGCCGAGGGCATCAGCGCGGAACTTCTGGTTTGCCCCACCGCCCTGCACGTCGTCGCCGTCGCCCAAGCGCTGAAAGGCACCGCCGTCGCCGTGGGCGGCCAGGATTGCCATCAGGCCAAGCAGGGGGCCCATACCGGCGACATCGGCGGCCCCATGCTGCGCGATGCCGGCGCGACCTGGGTCATCCTCGGCCATTCCGAGCGCCGGCAGAACCACGGCGAAACGGACGAATTGATCCGCGAAAAAACCCTGGCCGCGGTCGAGGCGGGGCTGATCCCGATCGTCTGCGTCGGCGAGAACGCCGATCAGCGCGGTGGCGGTCAGGAAACCGAGGTCGTCGGCTGGCAACTGGCAGGCAGCCTGCCAAAGCCGTTCGCCGGTGTCGTTGCCTACGAGCCGGTCTGGGCGATCGGCACCGGCACGACCGCGACCGAGGAAGACGTCGCCACCATGCACGCCTTCATTCGCGAGGAATTGGTCCGCCAGTTCGGCGACGCCGGAGAGACCATTCGCATCCTGTACGGCGGGTCGGTCAAACCGGCCAACGCCGCATCCCTGCTGACCGTGCCGAACGTTGGCGGGGCGCTGGTGGGGGGTGCCAGCCTGACCTCGCAGGGGTTTCTGGCGATTGCCCGCGCCGCCCGGGCCGGCTAAGAGGCGCGGGCGACGGAGGAGCTGTGCCGCCGCGAGGTTCGTTTGAAAGTCGTCGGCGTTGAGCACGATTCTGCTGATCATACACCTGTTCGTCACCTTGGCCCTGATCGGCGTCGTGCTGATCCAGCGATCCGAGGGCGGCGGACTGGGTATCGGCAGCTCCCAGGGCATGGGCTCGTTCATGTCCGGCCGCGGCACCGCCAATCTGCTAACGCGAGCAACCGCGGTCCTGGCAGTGATCTTCATGGCTCTGTCGCTGACCCTGGCACTGCTGAACCGCGGCACGTCCGGGCCAACCCGGTCGATCCTCGACATCCCGACGCCGGCAACGACCCCGGCCCCGACTAAGCCGCCGCCCGCTGCGCCGTCAGGCCCGTCCGCGCCGACCAATTGACCGCTGGCTATTGACCGTTTGGCAATTGATCATCTGGCAATTGATCGCCCCCCAATTGATCCTCTGGCACGCTTACCAACCTGGGCAATCGGATCACCGGTCCATCGCCGGCCTTCCCTAAGTCCGATTCGATTCAGTATGAAGGGCGCCCATGACGAGATACGTGTTTGTCACCGGCGGCGTGGTCTCATCCCTGGGTAAAGGAATAGCCGCCGCGGCGCTGGGTGCGCTGCTGCAGGCCCGTGGCTTCAAGGTCAAGCTGCGCAAACTCGATCCCTACCTGAACGTCGATCCCGGCACGATGAGCCCCTATCAGCACGGCGAGGTCTTCGTCACCGACGACGGTGCCGAAACCGACCTGGACCTTGGGCACTACGAGCGCTTCACCGGTGTAGACGCCACCCAGCTGGACAATGCCACGACGGGTCGCATCTACCAGGATGTCATCGCCAGGGAACGTCGGGGCGACTACCTGGGCGCGACGGTGCAGGTCATCCCGCACATCACCGATGCGATCAAGGAAGTGGTACTGCGCGACACCGAGGCGTTCGACTTCGTGCTGGTGGAGATCGGGGGGACGGTCGGCGACATCGAGAGCCTGCCGTTTCTGGAGGCCATTCGTCAGTTGAGCAACGAACTTGGGCCGCGGGGTGCGATGTTCGTGCATCTGACGCTGGTGCCGTTCATCCCGTCGGCCGGTGAGCTCAAGACCAAGCCGACGCAGCATTCGGTGAAGGAACTGCTGAACGTCGGGATCCAGCCGCAGATGCTGTTGTGCCGCTGCGACCGGCCGATCCCGGAAACCGAGCGTCGCAAGATCGCGTTGTTCTGCAATGTTCGCCCGGAAGCGGTGATCCCGGCTCTCGATGTCAGCACGATCTACCGGGTCCCGATCGCCTACCACGATGAGGGCATGGACCGCGAGGTGCTGCGACATTTCGGCCTGAATGCTGAGGCCAAGCCGGACCTGTCGCGCTGGCGGCGGATCGTGGACACGGTGCAGACCCCGGAAGGTGAGGTCCGTATTGCCGTTGTTGGCAAATACACTAACCTGCTGGACAGCTATAAGTCCCTGTCAGAGGCGCTGGGGCATGGCGGTATCGCCAATCGGGTGAAGGTCCGCCTCGATTGGGTGGACAGCGAGATCTTCGAGCAGCCTGACACCGTCCATCGCCTGGAAGACGTCCACGGCATCCTGGTTCCCGGCGGCTTTGGCGAACGCGGCACGCCAGGGAAAATCGCCGCTGTGCGCTTTGCCAGGGAACGTCATTTGCCATTTTTCGGCATCTGCTTCGGTATGCAGATGGCGGTGATCGAGGCGGCTCGCAACCTGGCCCACATGCCCGAATCGTCTTCCACCGAATTTGGTCCTTGCGACACACCGGTTGTCGGCCTGCTGACAGAATGGGCGCGCGGCAACCAGATCGAGCGCCGAACGGAAGCGGACATCAAGGGCGGCACGATGCGGCTGGGCAGTTATCCGGCGCTGCTTGGCGAGAACAGCCTGGTTCGCTCGATCTACAACGGCGCAGCGGTGGTTCAGGAACGCCATCGACACCGTTACGAAGTCAACGTGAACTTCCGCGCCCGGCTGGAGGCGACCGGCCTGCGCTTTTCCGGCATGTCCCCAGACGGCGTGCTGCCCGAGATCATCGAGCTGCCGGGCCATCCGTGGTTTATCGGCGTGCAGTTTCATCCGGAGCTGAAGTCGAAGCCATTCGCGCCGCATCCGCTATTCGCGGGCTTCATCGCCGCCGCGGTTCGTCAGGCTCGGCTGGTATAGCGGGTATTGGCTCAGCATCAACCACGACCAGCATACCTGGACTACCACCCGATGCCGCTGTTGGTTCGAGGTATCTGATTGACGCGTTGAACCGCGGCCCCTGCCTGTCTCGCGCTTGTCGGCGGTCGGATACTACCGCCCTCGCTTCCGCCGCCGCATGGCGGGGACAAGTCGAAGAACCGGAAGCGCCATCTGCGCCAGACTAAAGGCGTTGCCGATACCTTCGATCGCCTTGCGCCGCACCTCCTTCGCCTCGATCTCGACCCGGCTTGGGCGGGAGCGGCTGGCGAGAAAGCCGAGTATCGCGGCCAGCAAGAGGTCAACCCCGCCCAACGCCCCGGCCGTTTCCAGATAGGTCAAGCCCGCTTGCATCCGGATCGCGTACCACGCCGCGATGTGCGCGAACACCAGTACGCCCAGGAGGAAAACCAAAGCCACCACGGCGAAGACAAGCCGGGTGACAATGCGGGTCGCCATCCCGCGCAGTCGGACGCCTTCGGCCTCCGCCGCGATACGCGCCAGCCGGATAGGGCGCATCGATCAGCGCATAACGCGGCCGACGACCCAACCCAGCGCCGCCGCGATCATGATCGCGATCAGTGGTTGGTCCTTCACCCGCCCGGAAACCGCCTGAGCCTGATCGCGGACCGCCCCGCTCGCGCTATGCACGGCGCTTTCAGCGCGGCCAGCGAAATCCGCCACCGCGGGCGTAACGCGGTCCTTCATCATGGATTCGACCTGCTCGCGCAGTCGAGCGATCTGGGCCTGGGCGTCGTCGAGTTTGCCGCGCGTATCATTGGCCAAGGCCATGGTAATGCTCCTTGCGAATTCACTTCGGCCCGATTCACTCCGGCCCGATTTGCTTCGTCATGGAACGAATTCTAAGCAATGTAGTTCCCCAACGAAACCCCGCACCCCGTCTGCTTGCGCGAGTGTGATGGGCCGTGGCTAGAGCAGGCTGGGCGACTACGTGGATGACGCCGCTGCAAGCGCGAGCCGTTCCTCACTGCGCGTATCGCGACCTGCCGAAAGCGCGACGTCAGCTTGACACCTGAACAAAATAGCCGCCCCGATGCGACCCCGAGCCGCTTTACCGGTTATGGTCGCGCACGCAATGTCAGAGAGAGAAAGACCGCCATGAGCGACCATACCTACCGCGTGATCGAACTCGCCGGATCATCCGAGATCAGCCACGCCGACGCGATCGAGAACGCCATCGCCCGGGCCTCCAAGACGATGCGAAACCTGCGCTGGTTCGAGGTAACCCAGCAGCGCGGCGAGATTTCCGATGGCGAGATCCGCCACTACCAGGTGACGATGAAGCTGGGTTTCACGCTGGAGGACTGAGCCGCCGCCTCTCATTCCACCGCCTCTCACGCCGCCATGGCCGGGCTGCCCATGCGCGATCCGGCTATGCGGTCATGATGGGTAGTCATGCTGGCCCGGGTGACCGCGCGGGCGAAGTGGCCTAAACCCGGCGCCACTGCAACGGGCATGGCGAGGAGTGGGTTCAATGCCATCGTTGACCGGTAAGACAGCCTTCGTCACCGCGGCCGGCCAGGGCATTGGCCGGGCAACCGCCCTCGCCCTCGCGGCGGCGGGTGCCAAGGTGCTGGCGACCGACGTGGACGCCGACAGGCTCGTCGGCCTGGAGTCGGCGTTGATCCGCACCACGGCACTGGATGTGCTGGATGCGGCGGCGATCGATCGCGCCGCGGCCGCCGCGGGGCCAATCGACATCCTGTTCAATTGCGCCGGGGTGGTTCATCAGGGAACGCTGCTGGAGGCTGACGAGTCCGACTGGGCCGTCGCCTTCGAGCTGAATTGCCGGTCGATGTTTCGCACCATGCGGGCATTCCTGCCCGCGATGCTGGTGCGTGGGCAGGGCACGATCATCAACATGGCCTCGGTCGCGTCCAGTGTGAAAGGCGTGCCGAACCGGTTCGTCTACAGTGCCTCGAAAGCCGCGGTCATCGGCATGACGCGATCCGTTGCCACCGATTATGTGACCCGCGGGATCCGCTGCAACTGCCTGTGCCCCGGCACGGTCGAGACACCCAGCCTGGACGAACGCATCGCAGCGAACGCCGCCGCCGCTGGCTCCATCGAGGCGGCTCGGGCGGCTTTCGTGGCTCGCCAGCCGATGGGGCGGCTGGGCACACCCGAGGAGATCGCGGCACTGGCGGTCTACCTGTCCAGCGACGAAGCCCAGTTCATCACCGGCCAGGCTATCGTTATAGACGGCGGTCTGACACTCTAGTCCTTAACGGGAGAACATCATGAAGCTGCTGCGCTACGGCCCGGTCGGCGCCGAGAAGCCTGGTCTGTTCGGCAATGACGGCACGATCCGCGATTTGAGCAGCATCGTCCGCGACATCGACGGTTTTGCCCTGTCAGACGCGTCGCTGAAGACGATCGCCAGCCTCGAGCCGGCCAAGCTGCCGAAGGTGGAAGGCAACCCGCGCATTGGCGCCTGCGTTGTGCGGCCGGTGAACTACGTCTGCATCGGTCTGAACTACGCCGACCATGCCGCGGAAACCGGCAATCCGATCCCCAAGGAGCCAATCGTGTTCCTGAAGTCGCTCAGCGCGTTCACCGGCCCGAACGACGACGTGAAACTGCCGCGCGGTTCAACGAAGCTGGACTGGGAGGTCGAGTTGGGCGTGGTTATCGGCAAGACGGCGCGCTACGTCCCGGAAGCCGAGGCGCTGGATCACGTCGCCGGCTATTGCGTCTGCAACGACGTCAGCGAGCGTGAATACCAGACAGAGCGCGGCGGCACGTGGGACAAGGGCAAGGGTTGCGAGACCTTCGGCCCGACCGGGCCCTGGATGGTGACGAAGGATGAGGTCAGCGACCCGCAGGACCTGCCGCTATGGACCGAGGTCAACGGCAAGCGCTTCCAGGATGGGTCGACCCAGACGATGATCTTTGGTGTGGTCAAGCTGGTCAGCTACGTCAGCCACTTCATTACCCTGCACCCCGGAGACATCATCGCCACCGGCACACCACCGGGCGTCGGCGTCGGTGTGAAGCCGGAGCCGGTGTTCCTGAAAACCGGCGACGTCATGCGTCTGGGCATCGAGGGACTTGGCATTCAGACCCAGCGGATCGTCCCCGCGTAGTGTCCGGTCGCAGAGCAGCGTGAGACGCGCAACGGCCACGGGCAGGCCCGCTGATCGGCCACTTCAAACCAACAGTGGCGGATCGCGCTGGGCTGATGCGCGATACGCGGCGAGGTGCCCGAGGCGGTTGGGCGATGCCAACCGCCACCCGGTGTCGTGCCGTGTCTCACCATGCGCAACATACACTTAGAGCAACATCAACCTGACTGGAAAAGTCTGGCTGATAAAGTTGCTCGTGAAAACAATGAGCCAGAGCGCGCTGACCGTTTATGGTCAGCCAGAAAGCGCTCTAGTACAGCGTTTCCGAGGAACCGCACCTATCGCTTATCGACGCCGAGCGGCGTGAAGACCCCAATCTGTCGGTCCAGACGGGTTCGGTTCCATGGAAGCGCTATACTAGTACCCGATCGCATAGGAGCGTGAAACGCGAAGCGTCCACGAGTCGCCGCGTGAATCGGCTACTTCAAACCTATCGCGACGTATCGCGCTTCACTGATGCGCGATACTAGAGCCAGAACGTCTCGTGTGATCGCAGTGGTGGCTGCCAGTAGCCCGGATCGGGCGTCGGCCGGCATTATCCCGCTTCGTCTGGCAGCAGCGGGCCGGCATAGGCGCCGAAGCGGCGTTCGCGCGGACGAAACAGTTCAACCCGGTCGGTCACACCCGCCAGCACCGCGGCGATACCAAGACGCGGGCACAACGGCGTGTCGCCGTCGTCGATCCAGTCGATCACCGCGGGCGCCGCGAAGCTCTGAAGGCAGCAGAAGCAGCCGCACCGCATGAGGGTTTCTCCCATCTTCCAGCTCATTGCCGGCTCGACACTGCTCCGGTTAGCGTTCGCCGCGACAACCGGACTGGGGGTGGACGAAAGTTACATGGTGACAGCCGGGCGAGTCTTCAGTCTCGGCTACTTTGATCATCCACCGGCAAGCTGGTGGCTGTCCTGGGGTGCGGCGCACCTGTTTGGCACCGAGGCGCCGTGGGCCGTGCGATTGCCCTTCATCCTGTTGTTCGTGGCATCGCAGATTCTGGTGTGGCGGATCGGCTGTCTGATCGCGGACCAGCGGGCGGCGTTCTGGGCGGTCGTGGCGCTGAACCTGTCGCCGGTGTTCGGCGTCACCACAGGTACCTGGGTGCTTCCCGACGGCCCGCTCGACGCCGCCTTGTTGGCGGCAGCGCTTTGCCTGTTGTCCGCGCTACCCGCATCCGGCAATCGAGCATTGGGCTGGTGGGCGGCGGCCGGGGTGTGTTCGGGACTCGCGCTGTTCTCGAAATACTCGGCCGCGCTGACGATTGGAGGCGCGTTCCTGTATTTGCTGACCAGCCGCCAGCACCGGCGCTGGCTGGAGCGCCCGGAACCCTATGTCGCACTCGTCCTCGCGCTGGCGGTGTTCTCGCCGGTGCTGATCTGGAACGCCGAGCATCACTGGGCCTCGTTCGCGTTTCAGGGCGACCGCGCCGTGGGCCTTCGGTTCCGCCCGCTGATGCCGATCCAGACCCTGGCCGGCGAGGCTTTGTTCGTGCTGCCCTGGATCTGGCTGCCAATGATGGTTTTGTTCGTGCGCGGCTTTTCGCGGTCGTGGCCCGAACGGCTGCTGGCATGGCTGGCCGCGCCGCCGATCGTGGCGTTCGCCTTGATCTCCGGCTGGTCGAGCCAGCGCGTTCTCTACCACTGGGCCGCGCCCGGCTACCTGATGCTGTTCCCCCTGCTAGGCGGCGCGATCGCTGATCGGCTGGACCGCCCCTGGGTGCGGCGGCTGGTGGCCGGTTCGGCGGCATTGCTGCTGGCGGCGGTGGTGGCGATCGCCACCCAGATCCAGTTCGATTGGCTCGGTGGCAGCCTGACCGCCGAACTGCACGCCGATCCAACCGCCGAGGGGCTGGACTGGATTTCGGTGCGCGACGATCTTCAGGCGCGAGGGCTGCTGCCGCCGGGCACAGTGGCGGCAACGTTCAATTGGCGAGACGGGGGTAAGATCGGCTACGCACTGGGGCCAGCCACGACGATGCTGTGTCTGAGCACCGACTCGCGCCAGTTCGGGTTTGCCGACCCACCGCGTCACTTCGCCGGGCAGGATGTGCTGCTGCTGGTGCTCGGCCCCGCGCAACAGGCGGTGGCGCAGGCGAGGCGATGGTTTCACAGCGTGGACGTTCTGCCCGCCACCTCGGTGCGGCAGGACGGAAGGCTGCTGCGAACCGTGACGGTGCTGCGCGGCCAACAGCTTCTGCCGAAACAATGACAGTTTGAGCCCGTGGCGCGAACGCACCAACGCCCGAGCCGATTGCCCGCCCATCGGCAGTCGATCAGCAGCTTATCCAGGGGGTTCGGCATGTTTGCGGGCCTGTCTGATGGCGGCGCTGACGACGTGATCGCGCTGATCGAGCGTTTGTCGAGGCTCGTACTGCCTCATGCCGCACTTCGCCTGCTCCCAGCGGTCGGTCTACAACGGTTGCCGCTCGCGTGGGCTCAAGGGGAAGCCTCCCGGACACGAGCTATTTCTTTCAGTGGCCTGTTTATCCGCTGCGTCCGTCGCACGATGCGACGACCTTCGGGGGCAGGGCCATAGAGCATGATCACGCTGAGCGGAACGTTCAAAGCGTGTGAATCATCCGATCAAGCAAAGGGATAGAGCATTTTCGGTCTGCACAGTCAGGCTGAAAATGCTCTAGCGTCGCCCGGAGGAACCAACCGCCGGCCTGACCGGCACTGGACGCGGTGCGGGAAGGTCTTCCTCCAGCACGGTCAGGTGGATCGAGTAAGACGTCTCGCCGTCGTCCACATCCTTATGCACGGTGCCGATTGTTTCATCGTTCACAGTGAGTTCGACCGACAGGCCCCGGCGCGGCGGCGGCACGATGTTGATCCGCTCGCTGCCGAACAGCTTGCGCAGGTAGACTTGGAGACGTTCGATTTCCGACGGTGTCATATGAGTCTCGTATGAAAGAAGTGTGGCGCTTTACCCTCAAGCCTGACGCGGGGTCCAGGCCGCTGCATCGTTAACGCGGCTTAGTCCAACATGTGGCCGAACCGCGCGGCCTTGGTCGCGAGATATTCATCATTCACCCCGTTGGGGGCAAACAGATGAGGTTCCCGCCCGGTCACCTCGATGCCGCACGCGGTCATGGCGTCCAGCTTGTCCGGGTTGTTGGTCAACAGGCGGACCCGGTTGATTCCCATGATCCGCAGCATCGTCGCCCCGATCAGGAAGTTCCGCTCATCGGCGCCCCAGCCCAGGGCGCGGTTGGCATCCATGGTGTCCAGGCCGCGGTCCTGCAGCCCGTAAGCCCGTAGCTTGTTCACCAGACCGATGCCGCGACCTTCCTGCGCCAGATACAGCAGCACCCCGGCGCCGTCCTCCGCCATACGCCGGATCGCACCCCGCAACTGCTCGCCACAATCGCAGCGCAGACTGCCCAGCAGGTCACCGGTGAAACATTCCGAGTGGATTCGGACGAGCGGCGCTTGCTGCCGTTCCGGCTGCCCAATCACGATTGCGAGATGTTCGATCGCTGAACCATGGCTGCGGAACACCGTGACCCGGCTATCGGGTGCGTTGGTCAGCGGCACATCAGCCGTCACGATCTGGCTCAGGCCAGCCACTTCATGTTCGGAATAGACAAGCACGTCAGCCGCCGCGACCTCGACCAAGTCATGGCTGGCGATCGAGCGACTCCCGTCGTTGGGCAGCGGCGCCGCGAGGATCGCCGGCAACAGGCGGCCGATCTTGGCAAGACTGATGGCGGCTTCGGACAATCCTGGTGCGGGCACCGCGCGCAGCCGATCGCCAACCGCGGGCTGCGCCGCGGTCGGGTCGGCAAGCGATTGATACACATCAATGTTAGCAAGGGGATCGGGCAAACCGACGGCAATCGAAGCGGCATCCGCCGACATCGGCACGCGCAGGATCGCTGCCGCTCGTGCCGGGGCCAGGATCAGCACGGGATGAGCGCCGGCGATCGCCTCGACCTCAGCCAGACCGTCGGCACCGGCGGTCTCGGCGGCCAGGATCAGCAGTGGGGTTGCGCCCTGCAGAACCACCGGCACCCCTCGCCGCAGATCCGACGCGGCGCGATGCACCCGCCGGAGGCGCAGCCTTGTCCGGTCAGTCAAAACCGCTTGATCAGCGGGCATCGTTGGCCCGTTTTAACAGACCCTGGCGCATCCGCCCGAGAGACTTTGTAAGACTCTGGAACATTTGTTGACCAAATTTCGTCACTATTTGCCTTTAATCGACATTTCGCACCAACAAGAGATGAAGACCGGATGCCTCGGACCATATAGTGTGGCGAACGGGACGATCTACGGTCCCGACCCTATCGGCTAGCCTGGGAGCGCGCAATCTTGTGACTGGCTGAGGTTCATACCGACTACGGCACCTACTTTGTCTTAATTCGAAAACAGATAAACGTGGTACCGTCTTTCAAACGCTGATCAGACGCTGTTGGCATTGGCGACAGTCCACGTCTCACACTGGCAAGAGGAACTCGATTATGTCGGCAGAACGCCCGGTCCTGATCGTCGATGACGACGACGCACTTCGTGAGACCTTGGTTGATCAACTCGCGGTCGACGGTGAGTTCGCCGCGACGGAAGCGGTTTCCATCAAAACCGCGGATGATTGCCTGGCCGCCAAGGACGCGCGCTTCGACGCCGTGATACTGGACGTTGGCTTGCCCGATGGCGATGGCCGCGACTTGTGCGCCAAACTGCGCAAGCAGGGCCACCGCATGCCGATTATCATGCTGACAGGATACGATAGCGAAACCGACGTGGTCAGGGGTCTGGACTGCGGCGCCAACGACTACATCGCCAAGCCGTTCAAGCTCGCGGTGCTGCTGGCCCGGTTGCGCGCGCAACTGCGGATTTTCGAGAACAGCGAGGATGCGGTCTTTACCATCGGGCCGTACACGTTCCGGCCGGCCGCCAAGCTGCTGCAGGAACCGGCGAAAAACCGCCGCATCCGCCTGACCGAAAAGGAAGCGGCGATCCTGAAGTTCCTCTATCGCGCCGGGACGCGGTCGGTCGCACGACAGGTTCTGCTGAACGAGGTCTGGGGCTACAACGCCGCCGTCACCACGCACACGTTGGAAACACATATTTATCGGCTGAGGCAGAAGATCGAGCCCGATCCCGCCAATGCGCGGCTGCTGGTGACCGAGGGCGGTGGCTACCGGCTCGACCCCGAAGGTATCCCGGCAGGACGTGTTCCGGCCAGCATGCACGCCTAGACCGGGTCCCGTTCGCGCTGGCTCACGGCCATTCCTCTCGAAAATTGTTTGCGTAAGCATCGTCACCCGTTCAGATAATCAATCTGAACGGGATCATGCCCTGAACGGGATCATGCCAGAGCGCGATCATCTGAGTTGACCAATCGCAGGCGCGAATCGCCCTCTCGAACAAACGGGCATCGGCGCGTGATGGCTTCAACCCGAAGCGATTACGCACCACGGGCAGCATCGGCGATAAGTGCGTCAGCACGCCGATAAAGCTGGTCGACAAAACAAGCGCCGAGCAGGCGCGAACGCGCAGATCCGATACCGTCTTCGTCAAGGGGCGCTACCGGATAGCCCCCGACGGTGCTACCGGACGCTCCCCGGAAGTTACCCCGGTCGGACGTCGGCAGGATCGGACGCCATCAGACCTTCTCGACCTGCGAGTATTCCAGTTCCACCGGCGTCGAACGGCCGAAGATCGAGACGCTGACCTTCACCCGCCCCTTCTCCTCATCCACTTCCTCAACCGTGCCGTTGAAGCTGGTGAACGGTCCATCGGCCACCCGCACCTGTTCGCCGATCTCATAAAGAATGGCGGGACGCGGACGATCCACGCCTTCCTGGCTCTGCTTCAGGATCCGTTCAGCCTCGGCCTCGCTGATCGGACTCGGGCGGGTCTTGCTGCCGAGGAAGCCGGTCACCTTCGGCGTGTTCTTGACCAGATGCCAGGCATCGTCGGTCAGGTCCATCTTCACCAGCACGTAGCCGGGGAAGAACTTGTGCTCGCTGTTGATCTTCCGCCCGCGCTTGACCTCGACGACATTCTCGGACGGCACCAGCACAGCCTCGAATTGCTCCGCCAGGCCCTTCTGCGCCGCCTGCTCGGTAATCTGCTGGGCGATCTTCTTCTCGAAGCCGGAGTAGACGTGAACGACATACCAGTTCTTGGCCATTTCCCGGAACCCTTTCAGATGCCCACATTGAACAGCGCGCGCACCCCAAGGGCGATCACCTGATCGACGACAAAGAAGAAGATTGCCGCGACCGCGGCCATGGCGAACACCAGGCCGGTCGTTACCAGTGTCTCCTTGCGGCCGGGCCATGTTACCTTGGCCACCTCCGCTCTCACTTCACGCACGAATTTCGCCGGTTGGAAGGCCACGTTCGTCAAATCCCCCGATGATCGCCGGCCTGATCCCGATGCTCAAAGAGGCCGCCGCCGTGACCCGCGAGCTGGCAGGGGTGGAGGGTCTCGAACCCCCAGCCTCCGGTTTTGGAGACCGGCGCTCTAGCCAATTGAGCTACACCCCTTCGCGGGCCGGCGCTCTTTCCATGGGATCGGACGCGACGAAGGCGCTAGAAAGGATGCGCCGACGACATTGTCAAGCGCTTAAGGCCCATCGAGCGCATCAGCCGGCGCCACGCGCAACAAACAAGAGCCAACAGCGCGGCGATGAGGCGATGAACGTGGATCCAAGAGCAGTGTTATCCAAGACAGATGTTATCCAACCCTAATGTTATCCAGGCCTGAGATGTCCTCCGACATTGGTGTTCTTATCATGTTCTTGACAGGCGTGTGCCGCCGTGGGATCCAGAGACCTGAACATAATGCGAACACGGGACCAGGATGCGCGATCATATTGAAGCGCCGATCGATCGGGATGCCATCGCCGCCATGGACGCAGCCGGATGGCCTGACGACCAGCCGATGCCGCGGTTGCCGCCTCGCCAAGCGGCCGGGCGCGGCGCTGTCAGCAATCCTGATGTCCGCTTCGATGCCCTTGCCGCCTCACCGTTCGACGATGGGTGGGAGACGCTGTCGGTGGATGCGGGCAGTCTGCCGCGGCTCGACACCACACTCACGCGCGACGCCACCCGTTCGGCGATCAGTTGGAACACCTCGCCCGACATCGGTTTCGATCGGGCGGTCAATCCGTATCGTGGCTGCGAACACGGCTGTATCTACTGTTATGCCCGTCCGACGCACGCTTACCTGGGCTATTCACCCGGGCTCGACTTCGAGACCAAGCTGGTGTTCAAGCCTGATGTCGCGGCGCTGCTCGAGAAGGAGTTGCGAAAGCCCGGATACGTCGCCCGCACCCTGGCTTTGGGGTCGAATACCGATCCCTATCAACCCGTCGAACGAACGTTGAAGCTGACCCGATCGGTGTTGGAAGTACTGGATCACTTCAACCACCCGGTGGGGATCGTAACAAAGTCCGCGGGTGTATTGCGCGACCTCGACATCCTGGCGTCGATGGCGAAGCGGAACCTGGCCCGCGTGCATATGTCCATCACCACACTTGATCCCCGCCTTGCCCGGGTGATGGAGCCGCGCGCGGCGACCCCGGCGCGGCGTCTGCAAGCCGTGGCCGAACTGACCCGGGCAGGGGTGCCGGCCGGTATTCTGGCGGCGCCCATGATACCGGCATTGAACGATGCGGAGCTGGAAAAGATCCTCGAAGCCTCCGCCAGGGCGGGCGCCAGGCACGCCGGCTACGTGCTGCTGCGGCTGCCACTGGAACTGCGGCAGATGTTCGAGCAATGGCTGCACACGCATTTTCCCGATCGCGCCCGCCACGTCCTCAGCCTGATCAGGCAGACCCGGGCCGGCGAACTGAATGATCCCCGATTCCATCATCGCTTTGCAGGTCAGGGTGTCTACGCCGACCTGCTGATGCGACGCTTTGAACGCGCCGCCCGCCGGTTCGGCTTCGGCGAGGTTCGAACTCAGCTGGATTGCACCCGTTTCGCCGTGCCAGCCGACGCGCGGGAAGCCGCGTCCAGTCAGATGTCGCTCTTCTGATCGCGGCTGTCGCGCCAAAGCGAAGCGGCGATTGACGCCACTTCGAATGCCAACCTATCTTCCCGGCCAATGACAACAAAGGGCTGCTGGCCCACAGGCAGGGAGGCCGATCGCAGTGCAAGATGCTGCACGAATATTGCAGCTTGTCGTCAACGGCGCAGCGTCAGGCTGTATCTACGGCCTCATCGCCCTTGGCTTCGTGCTGATCTACAAAGCAACCGAAATGGTGAACTTCGCCCAGGGCGACATCATGATGCTCGGCGGCTTCGTGGCGTTCAGCCTGATTGCCCATTTCCATTTGCCCTACTGGGTCGGCGGCATCCTGGCGATCTTGATCACGGCGGCGTTCGGTTATGCGTTGGATGCCCTGATCATCAGACGGGTGATCGGCCAGCCGCAGTTCGCCGTGGTGATGCTGACGCTGGGGCTTGGCTTCATCTTTCGCGCCGGGGCCGGCATTACCTGGGGCTATGACTCGGTCGGCTTCGATACGCCGTTCACCAACAAGCGGGTCAACATCGACGGTCTGATCCTGGGCGAGGACAACCTCTCGATCATCGTCGGCACCGTCTTGCTGTGCGGACTGCTGTATCTCTTTTTCAGCAAGACCCGCATCGGCGTCGCCATGCAGGCGGCCTCGCAGAATCAGCTCGCCGCCTACTACATGGGCATCCCGGTGCGCACGATCTTCTCGCTGATCTGGGCACTGAGTGCCGGTGTCGCGTGTCTCGCCGGTATCCTGCTGTCGCCGGTTTCGATGATCGACGTGAATATGGGCTCGCTCGGCATCAAGGCGTTCGCCGCCGCCGTGATCGGCGGCTTTGGCAGCATCCCGGGCTCCGTGATCGGCGGCGTCATCGTTGGCATTGTTGAGCAATTCGCCGGTTACAAGCTGCCCGCCGGGTTCCAGGAGGTGTCGTCGAACATTGTGCTGCTGCTAATGCTGTTCGTCCGGCCGCAGGGACTGTTCGCCGAACGCATGGGAAAGCGGGTCTGATCGATGCGCTATCTGTTCAGAACCAAATATCGGCAGGACATCGCGCTGTGGCGGCACAACGGGGACCGCTTCTGGTACGGTCTGTTGCTGGTTCTCGTGCTGGTCGCTCCGCAGATCATGGGCGAGTTCTACGTCGGCGAATTAGGCGCTGTGTTCATCTTCGCCATCGCCGGCGTCGGCCTGATGCTGCTGGTCGGCTACACCGGCCTGATCAGCCTGGGCCACGCGGCCTTCCTGGGCATCGGCGCCTATGTTAACGCCGTCCTGCTTGCCCGAGGCGTGCCGTTCCTGGTGACCGTGCCGGTCGCCGGCCTGTTCACCGCCGTGTGCGGCGCGGCGATCGGCCGGCCGACCTTGCGCATGAGCGGGCTTTACCTGGCGATCGCCACGCTGGCCTTTGGCAGCATCGTCGGCACGGTGTTCCAGAAGTGGACCGCCGTGACGGGCGGCTTTGACGGCTTCGCGGTGCCGACACCCTATGTCTTCGGCACCGCCGTCGACAGCGCGAACGGCATCTACTACGTCTCCCTTATCGTGCTGGTGTTCGTGTTGTGGATCTCGGCCAATCTGCTTCGATCGCCGACCGGCCGCGCCATGGTCGCGATCCGTGACAGCGAGGTGTCGGCACAGAGCATGGGCATTCCGCTGGCGCGATACAAAACCCTGGTGTTCGCCGTCAGCGCGGGCATGACCGGGCTGGCCGGTGCGCTGTTCGCGCATTACGTGCGTTACCTGGCACCCGATGCGTTCGACGTGCTGCTGTCGGTGCAGTTGCTGACGATCGTCTTCGTCGGCGGCCTGGGATCGTTGCGCGGCGCCATACTGGGGGCGATGTTCGTCCGCCTGCTGCCGCAGCTTATCGCCATCGTGCGGGATAGTCTGCCGTTCGGCATCGGCAGACTGCCGGGTCTGGAGCCATCCTTGTTCGGCCTGGCGCTGGTCCTGGTGATCCTGTTCCAGCCAGCCGGCCTGAACGGCCTGTGGCTGAAGACGAAACAGTGGTTCCAGGCGTTTCCCTTCAAGCGGCGGACGAGTTTCCGTCGACAGAAGGTCTATGCGAAGTCGGAGCGTCTCAGATGATCCTGTTCCAGGCGGTTGATCTTTCGGTGCGCTTCGGCGGCATCCGGGCCGTCGATGCGGTCAGCTTCGACGTCCGCCAGGGCGAGGTGTTCTCCATCATTGGCCCCAACGGGGCAGGCAAGACCACGATCTTCAACCTGATCAGCCGTATCTACAATTCGACATCCGGCCAGCTACTGTTCGATGGCAACGAGTTCACCCGCACCCCGGCCTCGCGGATCGCTGGGCTGGGCATCGCCAGGACGTTCCAGAACATCGAGCTGTTCCCCAACGCGACGCTGCTGCAGAACCTGCTGATCGGGCGGCATTGCCACTCGCGCGTCAACCTGGTCGCCGAGCTCTTGTTCCTTCCCTCGGTGCGCGAAGCCGAGCTTCGCCACCGGGAAAAGGTTGAGGACATCATCGCCTTCCTGGGGCTGGAGCGGTACCGCCATTCGCTGATCGCCAACCTGCCCTATGGTGTTCGCAAGGTCGTGGAGCTGGGCCGGGCCTTGTGCATCGAGCCAAAGCTGCTGCTGCTGGATGAGCCGTCGTCCGGGCTGAACGTCGAGGAAACCGAGGGCATGGGATTCTGGATCGAGGACATCAAGAAGGACCTTGGCATCACCGTCATCATGGTCGAGCACGATATGGCGCTGGTCAATCAGGTCTCGGACCGGGTGATGGCCCTGAACTACGGCAAGGTCCTGGCGATGGGCACGCCGCAGGCGGTGCAGACCCACCCGGAAGTGGTGAAGGCGTATCTCGGCGGGGAGGTGGAAAGCGCGGCATGAGCGAACCCCTGCTACGCGTGAACTCGATCGAGACATTCTATGGCCCGATCCAGGCGATCAGGGGGGTCTCGCTGGATGTCGATCAAGGCCAGATCGTGACCGTCCTTGGTGCCAACGGCGCGGGCAAGACCAGCGTGCTGCGGACGGTCTCCGGCGTTTTGGACCCGGAACGGGGTCAGGTGGTGTTCGAGGGTCGCGATATCGCGCGCCTGCCGCCCGATCAGGTCATGCGTATGGGCATTTGTCATGTGCCGGAGGGGCGGGAGATCTTTCCGTTCCTCACGGTGCGCGAAAACCTCAATATGGGTGCCTATACACGCCGTGACGCTGCCGGCGTGGCGCGCGACATCGCGCTGTGTTTCGACTACTTTCCGCGCCTTGAGGAACGACAGGCGCAGCGGGCGGGCCTGCTGTCCGGGGGTGAGCAGCAGATGCTGGCGATCAGCCGAGCCCTGATGGGCAGTCCCAAGTTGCTGTTGCTGGATGAGCCGTCGCTGGGACTATCGCCGCTACTGGTGCAGCAGATATTCGGCATCATCCGCCGCATCAACCGCGAGCAGAACGTCGCCATCCTGCTGGTGGAACAGAACGCGCATGTCGCGCTGCAGACCGCGAACTTCGGTTACGTCCTGGAAGTCGGACGGATCGTCGCGGCGGATGACTGCCACAGCCTGCTGCAGCGGGCGGACATCAAGGAGTTCTACCTGGGCCAGAAGGAAGCCGGCGCGCGGGGCACGCGGCGCTGGAAAAAGAAACGATTGTGGAATTGAATATGGACCAGCCGCTCACCTCCATTCCGGGGCTCGTGGCCCGTCGGGTTGCCGCCTATGGTGACGAAACGATCTTGCGAACCAAGCATCGCGGCATCTGGAAGATGGTCAGCTGGACGCAGCTTGACGCTCGGGTCCGCGAGATCGGGACGGCGCTGCTGGCGGCGGATTTTGGCCGTGGCGATGTTGTCGCCATCCTGTCGGAAACGCGTCCCGAGGCGGTTTATGCCGATCTGGCGATCCTGGGTTGCGGCGCCGCCAGCGTCGCCGTTGATCCCGATGACGATGCTGACCGCGTCTGCCACAAGTTGTCGTCCAGCGGCAGTCGCATGGCGTTCGTCGAGAACGAAGAGCAACTCGACAAGCTTCTGACGATCCGCGGCCAGTGCCCCGCGCTGTCGCGGGTCGTGGTGTTCGACATGAAGGGGTTGCGAGACTTTACCGACGCGAACTGCATCGGTTTGTCCGGCTTCGTTGCGACCGGTGGCGCGGCTGAGTGGAGCGCCGCCGTAAGGGCTGTCGAGGCGGATCAACCCGCGGTCATCCAGTTCCCGCGCGGCGCGTATTCGGCCATGGGCCGGACGTTGACGCACAGCGACCTGATGCACATGGTCGGCGCCGGCCGTGCAAGGCTGCCCATGCATCCCAAGGACGAACGTCTGGCGGTTCTGCGTCTGGCCGACATCACTGAACGGGTGTGGGGTCTGTATCTGGCGTTGGAGACGCGTTGCGTCAGCAATTATCCGGAAGGTCCCGACACCGTCATCGAAAATCTGCAGGAGTTGCAGCCGACGGTCCTCGGCGCCGATGCCGCTGCGTGGGATCATCTGCAGGCGCTGGCTGCGATCCGGGCCAAAGGTGCCACGTCGCTCCAGCGCCGGGTCTACGAGTGGGCGCTGCACGCCGGCCGCCACGGTGGCGCAAGCGCACGAATGGCCGATGCGCTTGTGCTGCAGCATGTCCGGCGGGAGTTTGGTCTTGCCAATCTGCGCCTCGCTTATGTCGGAGGCGCTTCGGCAAGCGCCGCGGCCGTCGACTGGGCGCGAAGCCTCGGGATTAAGATTCAGCGTGTGGACGAGCCGGCTCAGAACGCCTCAGCACTGGACGAGCGCTACAAGGCCTTGATGCAGAACGCCTACGCATAATCGCTACAGAAGTAGCGGAGGGGACAAGTCCAATTATGAAATCGATGATTGCCGCCGCCCTTATGCTGGCGGTGCCGGCCCTCGCAGCCGAACCGCCGCGCGGCGTGACGGCGTCGCAGATGGTGATCGGAACCTATACCGATCTGTCAGGCGTGACGGCGATGTGGGGCGTCAACAACACCAACTCCTGGCGTATGGTGTTCAATCAGGTCAATGCGGGCGGCGGGATCAACGGTCGGAAGATTAAGTATATCGTCGAGGACAACCAGTACCAGATCCCGCGTTCGGTTCAGGCAGCGAACAAGCTGATCAACCGCGACGGCGTCTTCATAATGGTCGCGAACGGCGGCACGCCGATGAACAATGCGGTGATGCCCGAGCAACTTGCGAGAGGTGTCGCGAATATCTTTCCGCTGACGTCTGCCCGGTCAATGTACCAGCCACTAAATCATCTGAAATTCGCCCTGGGATCATCATATTACGACCAGATACGGGCAGGCGTGAAGTTCTTCACCGAGAAGCGCGGTAAGAAGCAGGTCTGCACGATGGCGCAGGACACCGATTTCGGCCGCGATATCACAGAGGGCGTGAAGGATCAGCTCAAGGCCGAAAACATGACGCTGGCAGGTGCCACGTTACACGCCCCCACCGCCACCGACTTCAGTGCGGCTGTCGCTAAAATGAAGGACTCCGGTTGCGATTTCCTAGTGCTGGGCACCATCGTTCGCGACTCGGTGCAGGTCATCTCGGCGGTTCGCAAGATCGGTTGGAAGGTCGACATGATGGGTCAGGCGGCCAGCTATGACGAGGCTGTCGCGGCGGCACCGGGCGGAGCCACCGAAGGGTTTTATTCGATGACGCCGATGCTGTTTGCGACCGACGACACCAAATCACCGGCCGTCAAGACGTTTGTCGATACATATCATAAGGCCTATGGCAAGGACCCCAACTTCGCCGCGCAGATTGGCTATACAGGCGCGCAGATCGTGGTCCTGGCACTCAAGAACGCCGGCCCGACTTTAACCCCGGATAGCTTCATTTCTGGCATTGAGTCCATCAAGGACTACCATGACATCTTCGGCTCGCCGGTGCTCTCGTTCAGCTCAACCAAGCATCAGGGGTCGAACGAGTCGTTCCTATGCGTTGTAAAGGATGGGCATTGGCAGGTCGTTGAGGCTGAGCCGCTGGACTACTGAGCCCCCTGCGCTGTCGCTTCTTGTATGGCGGCAACGACCGGGGGATCCGGCGGGAGGGCGGTCAGCCCTCGGCGTCGAGGTAGCGTTGCCGCAGGTGCGCCTGGAACGCGAGTGGATCGAGTCCGCGCCCGGTCGCCTGCTGCAGGATGGCATTGAAACCAAGCCGGCTGCCGACGCCATGCACCGCGATCCGAAGCCACGACACAAGCGGCGACAGATCGCCGCGGCTGAATGCTTCATCCAGACCGGGAATCTGCGCCCGCGCGGCTTGCATTAGCTGTGCGGCGGCCATTGCCCCCAGGGTATAACTGGGGAAATAACCGAACGCGCCGTCGTACCAGTGAATGTCCTGTAAGCAGCCTTGCGCATCGTCCGGCGGCCTGATGCCAAGCAGCGCATCCAGGCCGTCGTTCCAGGCAGCGGGCAGGTCCGCAAGCACCAGGTCGCCGGCGATCATTGCCTTTTCCAGGCGGAAGCGCAGGATGACATGGGCCGGATAGGTCAGTTCGTCCGCATCGACGCGGATCGTGCTGCGCTGCACACGGCGCCACAGCCGGGCCAGATTTTCGCGACGATACGGTTCAGGCGCACCGCCGAACGTCTCGTGCAAGCGTCCCCCCAGCCATCCCAGAAAAGCGTCGGAGCGAAACGCCTGCATCTCGACAATCAGCGACTGGCTCTCATGCACCGCCATGCCCGCGGCCTCGCCGACCGGCAGACGAGCATAGGCCGGTGGCAGACCCCGCTCATACAGTGCATGACCGGTCTCGTGCACGACAGCGAGCACCGCGGAGGTGAAGTCCTCCTCGACGTAGCGCGTGGTGATCCGCACATCCGTCGGTGTGCCACCGGAAAACGGATGGGCGGACTGATCCAGCCTGGCGTGGTCAAAATCCAGTCCCAGACGCCGCGCGAGGTCAAGACAAAGCGCCTGCTGCGCCGCGACGGGAAACGGTCCGACAGGGTGTAGCGCAGCGGGCTGCCGCGCCTGGATTCGCTCGACCTCCGGCAACGCGGTGGCCAGGAATGTCTCGTAGGAAGCGAACACCGGCGCCACATCATCGGCGCCGATTCCCTGCTGGTATCCATCCATCAAGGCATCGTAGGGGCTGAGGCCCAGCGCGTCGGACAAAGCGGCGGCGGCTTCGCGCGTCAGGCGCAGCACCTCGGCCAGGTACGGTTGGGCCATGCCGAAGTCGGCGTCCGCGCGGGCGATCCGCCACACCTTCTCGCAGTCGGAATTGGCCTTTGCCTGTGCCTCCACCAGGTCCGCCGGCAATGCCTTGCCGCGGGCATAGGCGTGGCGCATCAGACGAAGGTTGACCGCTTCCCAGGCGCCGGACGTCTCGGCGGCCGCCAGCTCGGCCTCGGTCTCCGGCGCGGTCAGATGCTGGTGACGCAGCACCGCCAGCGCCGCGAGTTGATCGCCGCGTGCCGATCCGCCGCCGGGCGGCATGACGGCCGCGGCGTCCCACCCAAGCATGGAGGCGCACTCGCCGATCGTTGCGATCAGCCTGAACCGGTCAGCCAGACGCTTATAGCCTGAAGCATTGGCGTAGGCGGAAGGATTAGTCATGACCGTATCGCCTTTCGTGCCCAGACACCGAATATGACAACCAGCGACAATGCCAGGCCATACCAGGTGATCACATAGGACAAATGGTTGTTGGGGGGTCGCGGCAGGTGATGGGCCGGTGCCGGATAGGACCCGGTTGCCGACGGCCCCAGCGCGACCAGGATGAACGGCGCCGGATCCCGCACGCCGACCGCGGCACCAATCGCCTTGGGGTCAAGTGTGTAGAACATCCGCGCCGCCCGGTCGTCCGCCGGGCTGAACCAGTGAGGCACATCCCCGGGCCGCACATAGCCGGTGACCGCCACCGTACCGGCGGGATCATCCAGCGGCGCTTCCGGCGTCTGCGGGATCCAGCCGCGATCCACCATGATTGTCAGGCCATGTTGTCTTGTCAGCGGAACGATCTGATACGAACCCAGGGTCGGTCCAGCGCGGGTATCGCGAACATCGGCACCGAATTCCGCCGCCTGATCGAAACGGAAGCGTCCGCTGACCGCCACTTTTGTGTATGGATCTGGCGTGTAGGGACCGGGCTGCTGCGCCAACGGCACCGGCGGCGCGGCTTCCGCCGCCGCGATCCGCGCCAGGATGCCCTCCTTCCAGTGCAGGCGGTAAATCTGCCAGGTGCCGAGGCTGATCAGCATGGCCAGCATGACCACGGTGCTGAGGCCGGGGATAAGCAGCCGGCGGTAGACCGGCCTCACAATCCCATCTCGGTGGGGCGGTGGCGAAACTGCGCAGCCACAAGTGCTGCTTTGACCGGTCGCATGATCAGGATGGCGAGCGGCAGGGTCACCGTGGGCCATAGGATGGCATGCACCCACAGCGGCGGCTCAAACCGAAAATCGACCCAGAGCGCCAGACCGACCACGATCGCGCCCAACACCATGATGACGCCCACCGCGCCGGCGTCGCCGGTATCCGACTGGCTGAAATCCAGCCCGCAGACCGGGCAGGCAGGCCGCAGTGTCAGCAGACCTTGGAACAGCCTGCCTTTTCCGCATCGGGGACAGCGGCAGCGTAACGACGCCTGGGCGATCGAGATTTGTGGCTCCGCCACGAGCCGGTTTATTCGACCGCTACCTGCCCGGCGCCATACCAATAGATGCAGATGAAAAGGAACAGCCACACCACATCAACGAAGTGCCAATACCAGGCCGCGGCTTCGAAGCCAAAGTGTCGCTGCGGTGTGAACTGGCCAGCCCTGGCGCGGAACCAGCACACGATCAGGAAGGTCGTTCCGACAATGACGTGGAAGCCGTGAAATCCGGTGGCCAGGAAGAAGACCGACGAATAGACGCCTCCGCCGTTGAACTTGAATGGCGCATGGGAATACTCGATGCCCTGGCACAAGGTGAAACTGAGGCCTAGCAGGATGGTCAGACCGAGGCCGCGAATCAGGCCCTTGCGATCGCCTTCCAGCAGGCAGTGATGCGCCCAGGTCACCGTGGTTCCGGACAGCAGCAGGATCATGGTGTTCAGGAACGGCAGATGGAACGGATCGAACGTGTGGACGTTGGTCGGCGGCCACACCGTCTGGCCGTTGCCTTGGGTACCCGGGAACAGCAGGAAGTTGAAGTAGGACCAGAAGAAGCCGACGAAGAACATCACTTCGCTGGCGATGAACAGGGTCATGCCATACCGCAGGCTAAGCTGCACGATGGCACTGTGCGCGCCGGGCGTGCGCGACTCCCGCACCACGTCGCGCCACCAGAAGAACATGGTCGTCAGCACGGTCAACGCGCCGATCACCAGGACGACGTAGTTGCCGAAATGCGCGGCCAGGATGATGCCGAACAGCGTCAGGAACCCGCCCAACGCGGCGATGATCGGCCAGGGGCTCGGATCAGGCAGGTGATAGGGATGTTTCAACCCGGAACTACCCAGAACCGGTGCACCGTGCGCGTCGCTGCTCATGCCATACCCATCACAAGACCGCCGAGGAGACCGCCCCAGCCCGGCTGCCGCATAATCGCCAAATCCCGAACCAGTTCAAGAGGCCCGAGAATGTTCAGCACGGCGTTCAATCGGTCACAGGCTTTGCTTCTCGGTCGGCAGAGCGGGCTGGGCCGATATGCGGTCCCGCCTTGGCCAGGGCGCCGGACGCCTCGGCATCGTCCAGGGAGCGAAAAAAAGTATAGGACAGGGTGATAACCTTCACGTCCCGGGTATCTGGATCAGTCTGAACAGCTGGATCGACCCAGAAGCTGACCGGAAACTCCATGGTTTGATTGGCCGCGAGCGTCTGCTTGTTGAAGCAGAAACAGGCGGTCTTGTGAAAGTACTTCCCGACCTTTTCCGGCGTGACGTTGTACAGGGCCATGCCGGTTGTCGCTCGGTTGGATCGGTTGGCGGCATGATAGAAGGCAACCTGTTCGGCACCCAGGTCTACCCCGACCTCAAGCTGATCGGGGGCGAACGTCCACGGCAGCCTCGGGTTGGTGTCGGCGTTGAAGCGCACGCGGATGGTCTGGCCGCTGGATCCGGGCGCGGCGGCCAGTCCGGTGTTCGGCGTGCCGCCGTAGCCCGTGGCAGCGCAAAACAGTCGATAAAGCGGAATGGCGGCGAAGGACATACCGACCATGCCGACAATCACCGCGGCCGCGATACCGCCCAGGACGGCGTTGCGCCGACCGAGGTGCATTCAGAAATGCGCCATTTTGACGATGGTGATCGCGTAGAACAGGGCACAAAGCCCAAGTAAGGCGATCAGGATGGCCCAGCTGCGGCCCCGGCGCCGACGCTCGGCATCACGCGGAGATTGATTGGCAGGGGTCGGCGTTTCCCGCACCATCTCGTCTATCCGATCAGACGATCAACGGCCAACGCCCCAAACAGCAGGAACAGGTACAGCACCGAATACTTGAAGGCGGCCTTGGCCGGAACGTCGCCTGTCAGGCTGACACCCTGCGCATCCTGCCGATCCATCATGACGCGATACACCCGCTGCAGGAAAACCAGGTCCAGCAGAGCGGCGGTTATACCATAGGGCAGGCCGCTGAAGCCAATCAGGAAGGGCAGGAGCGATAGCGGCACCAGAACCAGCGTGTACAGCAATATCTGTCGCCGGGTTTCCCGGGCGCCGGCGACCACCGGCAGCATAGGCACGCCAGCCCGTCGATAGTCATCGTTCGCCCACAGCGCGAGCGACCAGAAATGCGGTGGAGTCCAGATGAAGATAATGCCGAACAGAATCAGCGGCATAAGATCAACCGAGCCCGTCACCGCGGCCCAGCCGATGACCGGCGGGAACGCCCCGGCGGCGCCGCCGATGACGATATTCTGCGGGGTACGCCGCTTCAGCCAGACTGTATAGACAAAGACGTAGAAGCAGATCGACAGCGCCAGGATCGCCGCTGCCGGGATGTTCACCGCCAGCCCCATCACCAGGACGGAGCCAACCGCCAGGGTGACGCCAAAGCCCAGCGCCGAACCGGGTGCGATGCGGCCCGCCGGGATCGGACGGTTTCGGGTGCGGCGCATGATCGCGTCGATGTCCCGATCGTACCACATGTTGATCGCCCCGCACGCGCCGGCGGCGACCGTGATGCACAGGATCGCGGTGAACGCCAGCACCGGATTAAGATGACCCGGTGCCACCAGCAAGCCAATCAACCCCGAGAACACCACGAGCGACAGAACCCTGGGCTTGAGCAGGGCGATCCAGTCAAGATAATCCGCTTCCGGCAAGGTGTCGGACATCGGTGCCAGCAAGGGAACGCCCCGGTCCGTAGGGATCATCGATGAGGTGGTGTTGCTCACTGTCTAGCTGACCCGCGGTATTGCCAACTCAATGTGGGCCACAGGCGAAAATCCGGATGCGCGCCTCGGGCTGGCGTCACCTTCGGCCGCGCGGCCCTGGTCTGCGAACCGTGCGGATATGAGGCCGCGGCACCAATCAGTCCCAACCAAATCGCCGCTGATCAAGGTCACTTAGACGCGATCTTGGGAAGCTGGCCCCGCGATGCGGCTTTCTTGGTGTCTGCCGCCCACGTCTTGAAGTCGGCCTCGGAAACCGCCCGTACCGAGATCGGCATGCGGCTGTGATTCTCGCCGCAGATCTGGTTGCACTCGCCGTAGAAGGTGCCGATCTGGTCGGCCTCCAGCCACGTCTCGATGGTCCGGCCGGGGATCGCATAGCGCTGCACCCCAAGAGCGGGGATGAAGAAACTGTGGATCACGTCAGAGCTGGTGGTGAGGATTCGGATCTTCTTGCCGACCGGGATCACCAGCTGATTGTCCACGGTCAGCAGACGAGGCTGGCCCGGCTTCAGGTCCTCGTCGTGGACGTAGTGGCTTTCGACATCGAGGCCGCCTTGATCGGGGTAGGTGTATTCCCAGTACCACTGATGGCCGGTGACCTTTATGGTCATGTCCGGATCCGGTGTCCGGTCCTGGTAGTAGATCAGCCGGAACGACGGGATGGCGATGATCACCAGGACCAGCACCGGTATCACGGTCCAGGCGATTTCCAGGACCGTGTTATGACTGGTCTGGCTTGGCACCGGGTTCCGCTTGGAGTTGTAGCGTATCATCACCCAAATCAGCAGCGCCCCGACAAACACGGTGATTATCGTGATAATCACTTCCACCAGGGTATTGAGGTCAATGATCCGGTCCTTGATCGGACCATACGAGCGTTGCATGCCGATTTCCCAGGGATGCGGACCGCCCACCACACCCTGAGCCCACACCGCCGGCACGGCCGCTAAACTGCCAATGAACCCAGCGACCACCGCGACGAGCCACTTTACAATCCGCATCGACCAACCACTCCAACTCACTCGCCAGTCATTGACCCCCAGTCATCAGCTAGGGGAAACAACCCAACGACGCTCGCCTACCGGACGCCATGGACAAGATCAAGGTCTCAGCAAGAGGCTCAGGGATCTTCGATGACATAAACGTTGCGGATCGGCCGATCGATCATCGCAGGCTGACAGAATTAAACCCGAAGGCGGACCAAGGTGAAGACCCCGAACGAGGATATGAACTCGATCTCGATGCGGGCGAGATCCTCGGCCGAGAAGATGGCGTCCATGGCAAAGTCCGGATGCCACCCCAACGACCGCGACGCCGGTGCCATCGCGCGCTCCACCCACCACCGTGGGCCTTTCGAAGCGGCGAAATGATTGATCAGCAGGATATCGCCACCCGGTCGGACCAGCCGGCGCATCTCGGCCAGCAGACGCCGCGGGTTGGGCACCACGGACGCGACGAACATCCCGACCGCGATATCGAACGACGCTTCATCGAAGGAGGTCGCTTCGGCGTCCATCTCGTGCAACGCCCGGATGTTGATCAGGCCCTCCTTGCGGGTTCGCTCCCGGGCCTTGCGCAGCATCTCCTTCGACAGGTCAATGCCGGTGATCCGCTTCTCGGGCTTGTAATGCGGCAATGCGAGGCCGGTGCCAACCCCAACCTCTAGGACATCTGTCCCGGGCAGTCGGTTGACCAGCGATGTCGCTCGCAGCCGTCCGCGGGACGAGATCCCGCCGAAGACTGTGTCATAAACCCCCGCCCATCGCCGATACGCCTCAACGATAGAGGCCTGGTCCAATGCCGCCGCCGGAACAAGCCGCCGGGCACCGGCCGCCGCGTTATTCTTCTGGAGAATATGAGTCATCCGCCCCAAGGCATCCTTTTGCCGACCGCACTCAAGCAAACGCCGATCCGGCCATAAGGACGCCTTAGATTACGCAGAGTTGCGAGGCAAGTCAGGCTTCAGTTCAAATCTGTCGCCGCCGGCCTTCTTGCTTCAGTGCGTCGTTGTTGGCTCACGATTGGTTGCGCCAGCCTGTGTACCAGGGCCGGCCAACGTTCCGCTGGGCTTGGACGGCCGATCTTCCATCGACTCGTCGTCAGGCTCCGCCATGTTTTTCTTGAACGACTTGATGCCCTTGGCGAAGTCGCCCATCAATCCACTGACTTTATTGCCGCCGCCAAACAGCACAAGGATCACGGCCAGCACGATCAACCAGTGCCAGATGCTGAAGCTGCCCATACGCCCTCCACAACCACTGTAACGCGGGATCACCTCGGCATTTTTCGCTGGAATCCCGAGGCCGACGATCGGTCGTCCCATGCCTGACATGGCGCGAGTCGCGGGTTGATGCAAGCTCCGTTTGGTTCCCTTTACCCCTACATCCCGGGACGAGCCGCCTTGTGATAGGGATGACCCTGCATGATCGCCTGGGCACGATACAGCTGCTCCGCCAACATGCCGCGTACCAAAAGGTGTGGCCACGTCATCGGTCCGAGCGAAAGCACAAGATCCGCCTTGCCGATGACCAGGGCGTCCAGGCCTTCGGCCCCGCCGATCAGGAAGCAGATCGTGCGTGCCAGGCCCGACCACTGATCGAGCCGATTGGCGAACGCCTCGCTGCTGAACGTATGCCCGCCCAGATCGAGCGGCACAACGAAGGGATTTCGCGGCAAGGCCGCCAGCAGCGCCAAACCTTCCTTCTGTCGGACTTCCGCTGCGGTGCCCCGCTGTTCAGCCAGTTCGACCACGGTAAGGCGCGGCCGCAACCGCGCGTTGTACCGCTCGAACAGGTCCAGTTCGGGGCCGGCGCGCAGCCGTCCAATGCCGATCAGGCGCATCAAATGCAGCGTCCCACGCTGAAGGATCCGGTCTTGCGGAGCGGTCGGAACGCAGGCTAAACACCAGCTTCCGTGCGGCGGGCGCGTAGCTCAGCGGGAGAGCACTACCTTGACACGGTAGGGGTCACAGGTTCAATCCCTGTCGCGCCCACCATCCGCGCAACGCGCGGTCACCAGGCATCGGCCCCGGCAACCGCCCGCGCTCGACACGGCCTTCAGTCGGCCTCGGCGCCCATCTTCGCGGCCAGTGCCGGGATCCTTGACCGTCGTGGCGACAGCCAATGCTGGAGTTGATCCAGATACAGGTAGATCACCGGGGTGGTGTAGAGTGTCAGGATCTGACTGAGTGCCAGCCCGCCCACCATGGCAAAACCGAGCGGTCGGCGGAGTTCGGACCCGGCGCCGGTGCCCAGCATCAAGGGCAGGCCGGAGAGCATGGCCGCCATCGTGGTCATCAGAATCGGACGAAACCGTAACAGACAGGCCTGACGGATCGCCGCCAGCGGCGAGGCGCCGTCCCGGCGTTCCGCGTTGATGGCGAAGTCCACCATCATGATGCCGTTCTTCTTGACGATGCCAATCAGCAGAATGATGCCAATCAGCGCGATGACCGTCAGCTCGTAGCGGACCGCCATCAGCATCAGCAGCGCGCCCACGCCGGCCGACGGCAGGGTGGACAGGATGGTCAGCGGCAGGATGTAGCTCTCATACAGAATCCCCAGGATGATATAGACCGTGATCAAGGCGGCGGCGATCAGGTACGGCTGGCTGGAGAGTGACGATCGGAATGCCTGCGCGGTTCCCTGAAACGAGACCTGCAACGAAGCCGGCGTCGCCATGTCCCGCATCGCCCCGTTGATGGCGTCGACCGCTTCGCCGAGCGCCGCGCCCTGAGCCAGGTTGAACGATATCGTAACGGCCGGGAACTGACTTTGGTGGCTGATCGAAAGCGGCTGCACCGGCGCGGTGGTCCATTTGACGAAAGCCGAAAGTGGAACCGTCTGGCCATTGGCGGAACGGACGTAGAGCTTGCGCAAGGTGCCCACCTCGGACGCCTGGCCGGGCAGGACTTCAAGGATCAGATGGTAGGAGTTCACCTGGGTGAAGTACTGCGTGATCTGGCGCTGGCCGAATGCGTCATACAACGTGTCATCGATCACCTGCGGCTGCACCCCAAGCCTGGCAGCCTTGTCCCGATCGATCGTCATGGTCAGGGTTGTGCCGCCGCTCTGCTGATCGGTCGCGACATCCCGCAACATCGGCAAAGCCCGCAGCTTCGCCAATACCTTCGGCGCCCAGGTGTCCAGTTCCGTCAGGTTGGCGTCCTGCAGGGTATACTGAAACTCGGTCTTGGTGATGCGGCCGCCCACCTTGATGTCCGGTGGCGCCGCCAGAAACGCGCTTCCACCCATCACCGCGGCGAGCTTTGGCCGCATCCGGGTAATGTATTGCTGTGCCGATCCGCCGACCCGCTGATCCCACGGCTTGAGGGCGATGTAAATGCGGCCATTGTTCTGGGTCTGACCAGCGACGCCGGCACCGATCGTCGCGCCGTAGGCCGCCGTGTCGGGATCCGCGGCAACGACAGCCACCAGTTGCTGCGAGATGTTCGCCATCTCGCGGAATGATATGTCCTGCGCCCCTTCGGTCACGCCGATGATCACGCCGGTATCCTGCGCCGGAAAAAACCCTTTCGGAATGATAATGTAAAGGTAGACCGTCGTGCACAGCGTCGCCAGGAACACCATCAAGGTAACGAAGCGGAAGCGCAGGGCGATATCCAGCGTGCGGCGGTAAAAGCCGATCAGTCCGGTGAAGAAGCCTTCGACGATGCGGTAGGCCCAATTGTGGTTACCGCTGTGATGCTTCAGGAACCGCGAACACATCATGGGCGTCAAGGTCAGCGAAATGAACGCCGAAACCATCACCGCGATGGTGACGGTCATCGCGAACTCCCGAAACAGCCGCCCGACGATGCCGCCCATCAGCAAAAGCGGGATGAACACGGCGATCAGCGAAAAACTGATCGACACGATGGTAAAGCCGATCTCGGCGGCGCCCTTCAGCGACGCCTCCATCGGATCCATGCCGTCTTCAATGTGGCGGAAGATGTTCTCCAGCATGACGATGGCATCGTCCACGACAAAACCGACCGCGATCGTCAGCGCCATCAGCGACAGGTTGTCGAGACTATAGCCAAGCAAGTACATCGCGGCGAACGTGCAGATCAGGGCAACCGGCACGGTGATGGACGGAATGATCGTCGCCCACACGCTGCGCAGGAACAGGAAGATCACCATCACCACCAGCGCGATGGACAAAATCAGCGTGAACTGCACATCCGACACCGCCGCTCGGATGGTCAGCGTCCGGTCCATGATGACGCTGACATGGACCGATGGTGGCAGCGACGCCTCCAGATGCGGCAGCGCGGCCTTGATATGCTCGACCGTGTCGATGACGTTGGCGCCGGGCTGCTTGAAGACCACCAGCAGGATGCCGCGCTTGCCGTTCTGCCAACTGGCCAGCAGCTGGTTTTCCGGACCGTCGATCGCCTGCCCGATGTCGCGCACCCGGACCGGCGCGCCGTGGCGCCAAAGCAGGATGACGTTGTTGTATTCCGCCGCTTTGGTGAGTTGATCGTTGGTGTAGACGCTGAACGACTGCGTCGCCGCGTCTATGGTGCCCTTCGGCGAGTCGACGGTGGCGTTGACCAGAACACCGCGCACATCCTCCAGCGTCATCCCCATCGCCGCGAGCTTCGCCGGATCGACCCGCACCCGCACGGCACGTTTCTGCTCCCCGCCGATGTAGATTTGCGACACGCCGGCGATCTGGGAAATCTGCTGCGACAACACGACGTCGGCGTAGTCGTCGACGTCGATCAGCGGCACTTCGTCGGATTGAACGCTGAGGATCAGGATCGGCGAGTCGGACGGATTGACCTTGTAGTAGGACGGGTTGGACGGCAGGTTCTTTGGCAGCTGGCCACTGGCGGCGTTGATCGCCGCCTGCACGTCGCCAGCCGCCGCATCGATATTGCGGTCCAGATCGAACTGCAGGGTGATCTGGGTCTGACCCAGCACGCTGACCGATGTCAGCTGCGCGATGCCGGGAATTTGCGCGAACTGCCGCTCCAGCGGCTGGGCGACCGTGCTCGCCATGGTCTCGGGACTGGCGCCGGGAAATTTGCCGTTCACCGCGATGGTCGGAAAATCGACCCGCGGCAGCGGCGCCACTGGCAGGAACGGGTAGGCGGCGAGGCCGATCAGCACGAGTGCCGCGGTCAGCAGCGAGGTTGCGATCGGGCGTCGGATGAACGGGGTCGAGATGCTCATGTCATCGGATGTTCCCCGGCCCGTCCGCTAGCTGCCGGACTGGGGTGGCGCCACCGCCGCGGCGTTGACCTCGCGCACCGTGACATGGGCCCCGGCCTGCAGCCTCGACTGACCGGCCGCGACCACGGCGGTGCCACCGGCAAGACCGTGGGAGACGACATAAACATCCCCCTCCTGCCGGGAGACCTCGATGGGCTGCACCGTGACGGTGTTGTTGGGCATGATCCGATAGACGAACAGCCCATTCGGACCATGCTGCACCGCCGCCGCGGCAACCGCGACGGCATTGGTCTGGATCCCTAGGCGCAATCGCACGTTGACGAACTGGCCCGGCCAAAGCGTGTGATGCGCATTGGCGAACGTCGCCTTCAGCTTGATCGTGCCGGTGGTGGCATCGATCGTGTTGTCCGGCGTCAGCAACACCCCGTCGTCGAGTTTCGTGATGTCGTCGCTGGCATAGACCGCGACGTCGAGCGGGTGTTTGTCCATCGCCTGGGTGATGGTCGGCAGGGTGTCCTGCGGCAGCGTGAAGGTGACGGCGATCGGCTGGATCTGGGCGACCGAGATGATCGGTGTCGCCTCCGCGGCGTGCACCACGTTCCCAGGGTCGAGGTTGCGCAGGCCGATCCGGCCATCGAAGGGGGACGTGATGTAGCAAAAGCTCAGGTTGAGCTGGGCGGCCTCGATCTGCGCGTCATCGCCCGCCATCGCCGCGGTGAACTGCTTCACCATGGCCTGCTGAGTGTCGAGTTGCTGGCGAGAGGCAAATTCTCGCCGCACCAGTGAGCTATAGCGTGTGAGATCGGCCTGCGCGTTCGCGAGCTGCGCCTGATCCTGCTGCTTTTTCGCGCTGGCTGCGTCCAGCACGGCCTGATACGGGCGCGGGTCGATCACCGCGAGCAACTCGCCCCGCTTGACGGTCTGACCTTCCGTGACCGGCACCTGGGTCAGGGTGCCATCCACCCGTGGCCGCAGTTGAACGGAAAAATTCGCCTGCACGGTACCAAGGCCGTGCAGCCAAATCGGAACGTCCCGCCGAACCGCGGTGGTGGCGGTGACCGGAACCGAGCGATCGGCCAGCGGCGACTGCGCTGCTGTCGGGGTCGCGGCGCCGGCGGCAAGCAGAAAAGCCGCGCCCCAAGACCCGCGCCAAAGCAATCGCCACATAGAAAGAACGTTTCCTGACATCCCCCCGCCCTGTTGCTGACAACCGCGTCGTATCAGCCGATGCAGCGACCGGTCTGAACTGGCCGAAAATGGTCAGCCTGCGCCATCCCAGCCCACCATTGATTAAATTAGCATTAAGCGCCAGTCAGAAAACGCCGGGCCGCCGAACACGACAAACCGGCGGCGATCGTGTTCAAGGACGAAATACCGAGCGCTGGAGGCGGTCGAACGCTCGTTACCCGGCCGTTTGCAGTGCCTGGGCCATCAATCGCACCGAATGGATCGCTTCCCGCCCTGAAAGATCGCGGATCTGGTGGCGGCAGGAGGTTCCGTCCGCCAGGATGAAATCATGCGCCGCCGCCGCTCGCACGGCGGGCAGCAGGCCGGCCTCGGCCATCGCCCGCGAGGTCGCCTCGGACTCGGCCTGGTAGCCGAACGAGCCCGCCATCCCGCAGCACGAGGATGTGATCGGCTGGACCGACAGCTTGGGGATCAGCCGCAGCATTGCCAGCGCATCCGGAAAGGCGCCGAACGCCTTCTGGTGGCAATGGCCGTGAATCCGGGCGGTTCCCGGCATGGCGCGCAAGGCCAGCCGCGGTTTCTCGCTGACGATGAACTCGCTGAGCAACCGCGCGCGCGCGGCGAAGCGATCGGTCGCCGGGGCTGGCAGCAGCGAACGGAACTCATCGCGCAACGTCATCATGCAGGACGGTTCCAGCCCGATGATCGGCAAATCGTCGGGCATGGCGCGCATCGTTCTTGCGGCTTCCTCGCGCGCCTTGTCGACCATCCCGACCGCCAGCCAGGTGCGTCCGCAGCACAGCGGCCGCCCCCCCGTCTTCGGCACGATCGCGCGGTAGCCCGCGGCGGCCAGCACCTGAAGCGCCGCCCGCACATTCTCCGGCTCGAAGTAGCGGTTGAATGTATCCGCCAGCAGATAAACGTCCCCGCGTGGTTCGGACGGCGCATAGGCCGCGGCTTCCCGGTCGACGAACCTGTCCCGCCGCCATCTGGGCAGTCGACGGGCGGCGGACAGGCCCAGTACGCGTTCGGTCAGCCAGCGCAAGGGTGGCAGGTGGTTGCGCAGATTGATCAGCGTCGGCAGCCGCGAGGCCAATGGCGCATAGCGTGGCAGTTCCGCGATCAGGGTCTCCCGCCATTTCAAGCCCTGCCGTTCGGCGCGCGCCGCGGTGACCTCGATCTTCATCTTGGCCATATCGACCCCGGTGGGGCATTCCCGCTTGCAGGCCTTGCACGACACGCACAGGGCCATCGCCTCGGCCATCGCGTCCGACGCCATCGCATCGGCACCCAACTGTCCCGTCAAACCCAGACGCAGCGTGTTGGCCCGTCCACGGGTCAGGTGCGTCTCGTCGCGGGTCACCCGGTAGCTGGGGCACATCACGCCGGAATCGAAGCCACGGCAGGTGCCGTTGTTATTGCACATCTCGACCGCACCCAACATGCCCCCCATCGGTCCGGGATGGTCGGACCAATCGAGCTTGGGGATAAAATCGCTGACCGGGGCGTAGCCAGGGCCGTAGCGGAACAGTGTGCGATCATCCATCTTTGGCGCCTGGGTGATCCGGTTGGGGTTCAGCAGGCCAACCGGATCGAACGCGTCCTTCACCGCCTCGAACGCGCGAACGATGCGGGGACCAAACATCGGCTCGTGGAATTCGCTGCGCGCCAGACCGTCGCCATGTTCGCCGCTGTGCGAGCCCTTGTATTCACGCACCAGGGCGAAAGCTTCCTCGGCGACTGAACGCATGGTCGCCACGTCCAGCGGGTCTTTCATGTTCAGCACCGGCCGCACGTGCAGGCAGCCAACCGAGGCGTGGGCATACCAGGTTCCCTTGCTGCCATGACGCGCGAACACCGCGTTCAGCCGTTCGGTGTAGTCGGCGAGATCATCGAGATCGACCGCGCAATCCTCGATGAACGAGACCGGTTTGCCGTCGCCCTTCATCGACATCATGATGTTCAGGCCGGCTTCGCGCACCGCGGCGATGTCGGCCTGGAAGGCCGGATCGATGGCCCGCACCACGCCGGGGTTGCCGAGGTCGCCCATCAGCGCCTGCAATTCCGCAAGCCTGGCCAGCAGCGGTCCATCCTCGTGGCCATGGAACTCGACGATCAGCAGGCTGTCGGGCTCGCCCAGCAGCATCTGGTCGATCGTCGTCCGGTAGATCGGGATGCCACGGCCCAGGTCGATCATCGTGCGATCGACCAGCTCCACCGCCTCGGGATCCAGGGCAACGATGTGGCGGGCGGCCTCCATCGCCCGGCGAAAGGTCGCGAACTGGCAGATGCCCAGCACCTTGCGCGGCTTGATCGGCTGCAACGTGAGCTCGATCGCGGCGGAAAATGCCAGCGTGCCTTCCGATCCGACCAGCAGACGCGCCAGGTTGTCGCGGCCGGCGGCGCGCGCGGCTGGGGTCAGCGCGTCGATGTTGTAGCCGCCGACGCGGCGAAGTTGCCGGGGAAACCGGGCGGCGATCTCCTCGGCTTCGCTGGCGCCCAGTGCCCGCAGGCGCTGGATCAGCGCCACCACCGAGGCGGGGATGCGCTCGCCCAGATTGTCGGGAATGCTGCCGAAGCGATGTTGCGAGCCGTCCGACAGCACCGCCTCGATCGCCCGCACGTTGTCCGCCATCAGCCCGTAGCGGATGGACTTCGACCCGCAGGAGTTGTTGCCCGCCATGCCGCCGATCGTGCAGCGGGTATGGGTCGACGGATCGACCGGAAAGAACAGCTTGTGCTCGCGCAGCGCGTTGTTCAGGTGGCCCAGCACGAGGCCGGGTTCCACCAGCGCGGTGCGTGCCGCGGCATCGACATGCAGCACTCGCCGCAGGTGCTTGGAACAGTCGATCACCAGCGCCCGGTTCACCGTCTGGCCGCACTGGCTGGTGCCACCGCCGCGCGCCAGCACCGCCACGCCCTCATCGCGGGCGATCGTCATGGCGGCGACCACGTCATCGATCGTTTCCGGCACGATCACGCCGACCGGTTCGATCTGATAGATCGACGCATCCGTGCTGTAGCGGCCGCGGCTGGCGCGGTCGAACAGCACCTCGCCCTTGATGTTGCGCGCCAGGCGCATCGCGAAAGCCGAGTTGTCCGGCATCACAGGGTCGGCGGTTTCGCTCATGGGGGCGGATAAACCTGCATCAGGGTGCGATTGCGCAGCATTGGCAAAGCTGGCGAAGCATCGCAAGCTGGGGTCGCTCAATCAGAAGGTCGAATGATGGCTGGATCGCATGTCCCAGGTCGGCATTTCCTGCAAATCCCCGGCCCCACGAACGTGCCGGATCGTGTGCTGCGCGCCATCGACAGTCCTACCATGGACCATCGCGGCCCGGACTTCGGTCTGCTCGGTCTTGAAATCCTTCGTAATCTTCAAGCGATCTTCCAGACCGCGGGACCTGTGATCATCTATCCGGCGTCCGGCACCGGCGCCTGGGAAGCCGCCCTGGTCAACACGCTGTCGCCAGGAGACACCGTTCTGATGTGCCGCACGGGGTGGTTCGCGCATCTGTGGAAGGAAATGGCCGAACGCCTGCAGCTCGATCCGATATTCGTCGACACCGACTGGCGGCGCGGCGCCGACGTCCCCGCCTTGGCGCAAGCGCTGCAAGCCGACACGGCACACCGGATCAAGGCGGTCTGCGTCGTCCACAACGAAACCTCGACCGGCTGCACGTCGCGCATCGACGAGGTAAGGGCGGCGCTCGACGCGGCGGGTCACCCGGCCTTGTTGTTGGTGGACACGATTTCATCGCTCGCCTCGATCGACTACCGGCACGATCGGTGGGGCGTCGACGTCACCGTGGCCGGCTCACAGAAAGGCCTGATGCTGCCGCCCGGGCTGTCGTTCAATGCGGTCAGCGCGAAGGCACTGGCGGCCGCCGAAACCGCCCGGCTGCCCCGCAGCTACTGGGACTGGCGGCCGATGCTGGAAGCCAACAAGACCGGCTTCTTCCCCTACACCCCCGGAACCAACCTGCTCTACGGCCTGAACACCGCGGTGAAGATGCTGCTGGATGAAGGATTGCCCAACGTCTTCGCCCGGCACGACCGCCACGCCGAAGCCACCCGGCGGGCCGTACGCACCTGGGGCCTGGAGATCCAGTGCGCCGACCCGCGCCACTATTCCTCGTCACTCACCGCCGTTCGCCTGCCCGAGGGTCACAGCGCCGACGCGCTGCGGGCGACGATCCTGTCCCGGTTCAACATGAGCCTGGGCAATGGCCTGGGCATCCTCAAGGACCGCGTCTTCCGCATCGGCCATCTGGGCGATTTCGGTGATCTGCAACTGATCGGCACGCTCGGCGGGGTGGAGATGGGCCTGCGCGCGGAAGGCATACCGCACCGCTCAGGCGGCGTTCAGGCGGCGATCGACTATCTTTCGGGCAACGCGTGAAGCCAAGCCGACAGCCGTCGACTGGCTGCCGCGGCTTTGCGTCTGCGGCTGTCGCTGCTTACGGCGGTTGTCGCTCTTCTGCTCGTGTATGTTGTTTTCGCCGCTCTGGCTCTGGTCAAGCCCAGGCCGCTTCGCGTCTCCGAGCATACCCCGTAAAAAAGTGGCCCATGGGCTGTTGCGGACTTGCGAGTGGTGACGCCTGTAGGCGATCCCGATTACGAAATTGATCTCTCTCCCTGGCCCAGCCCCTGCCTGTTTCTCTCAGGAGACCATTGAGCATGAGCCAAACGAAACGGTCGCGCAAATCGCGGGATTTCTTCACCGTTAATCCAGCCGCGGCGGCGATTGCTATCGGCGCCACTAATCCATGTCGCGTCCGTCGGTCCCAGCCGGGACAAGGAGCTCGTTCGCACGTCCGCACGTTTACCGATGATCTTTACCGGCTGGCCGATTGGTTCGCGGGGTGTGGGATTAGGACCGTGATCATGGAGTCGACCGACGTTTACTGGGTTCCAGTGTTCGAGATCCTCTCTTAAAGAAAAGCCTGCACGCCGCGGAGCAGGACCGGGAAGATGTTAACCCGCTCGAGGAAGGCCTTGCTTCCTCCGGCTGTTCGGGAAGTGGCGACCCAAGTCACCGACGCCAATTTTTGTTCCGCTTACGAGATATACGCCCAACGTCAGCGCGGCGGAGAACCGCAGCCTGGTCGACGGGCAAACTGCATTATATGGGTCAAGTAGAAGCGTTCGCTGTCCGGTCCCGGAATTCTGCAGTGGCCGCCTTCGAATCACCGCCCTTAGCGGTTCCACTGCGATGCGCCCCTGAACAGGTCCCGCGGCCGGACGCTGGCGGTTGCCTTGCGGGATAGCGGGCTCGGAACCTTTGGCGCCTCGACCATGACCCGCATTCGACTGCCTGGTGCTGGGCTGCCCCGGCGGCGCGGACCGCCAGCGCCGCGTCAGCCGCCAAACGGGTGATTGAGCCGCACGATGGTCAAATTGAGCACCGCCGCGAACGAGACCCAAGCCAGATAGGGCACCAGGAGTAAACCGGCGGTCCTTGAGATCGGTGTCAGAAGAACGATGGGCGCCAGGATCGAAAGCCACAGCAACGGAACCTCGCCCAGCGCCCAGTCAGGCCGGCGCAGCTTGAAGAACAGCGGGCTCCACAAGATGTTCAGCACGCCGTTAAGCACGAACAGCCCGCCGATCAACCAGCGGCTTTCGCGATCCTGGGCATGTCGCAGCCCGAGGAAGAGCGATAAGGAGGCCAATGCCAGGATCACGGTCCAGGCGGGCCCGAACAGCCAGTCGGGCGGCTGCCACGAGGGTCGCCTGAGGGAGTGGTACCAGGGCGAGATGTCGGTCAGAAACGCCCCAACCCCGGCCACGAGGATCCCCCAAACAACGGCGATGACGATCTCGCCGATCAAGCGCTGGCCAGACCCAGCAAATGGGCGAGGTCCTTGAAGAAGATGCGCACATGCGCGATCGGGTTGGTTCGTGTCAGACGCTTGTTCATATAGGAGTCCCAGGTCAGCCGTTGCACGTCGGGGTCCTGGCAGATGCTGACGAACCGCTCACGCCGCTTGTCGCTCGAATACCAGAACCACTGCATCATGCGCAGGATCAGGAACACCCGTCCATGCGCGCGCATGAAGCGCCGCCTGGCACCTCGCAGCGCCCGGGCCCGGCCGGTGGCCAGGAATGTGTTCGCGGCCTCGGCCGCCAGCCGGCCTCCTTCCATCGCGTAGTAGATGCCCTCGCCCGAGGCCGGCGCGACAACGCCCGCGGCATCGCCGGCGACGAGCACGTCCCGGCCATTGTCCCAGCGTCGCATCGGGCGCAAGGGGATCGGCGCGCCTTCGCGGCGAACGGTTTCCGCGCCGGCCAGACCGGCGGCCTCGCGCAGGGCGCTAACCGATCGGCGCAGCGAGAAACCCTTCCGCATGGAGCCGCTGCCGACGCTGATGGTGTCGCCATGCGGAAAGACCCAGCCATAGAAGTCCGGCGACAATCGGCCTTGGTAGTAGACATCGCAGCGCGTCCCATCAAAGCCTTGGACCGGGGCGCGAACGATCTCGTGATAAGCGAAAACGTGCGGAACGCGATTGGCGCCCTCGATGCATTGCGCGGCAACGCCGGATTTGGCGCCGTCTGCCCCGATGACGACCCGCGCGCGCACCGTCCGTTCCGGTTCGGGTCCTTCATCCTTCGAAAGGAAGCGCACGACCGCGACACCGTCCGCGGCATGCTCGATCGCCACGAATGTGCCGCGGCGGCGTTCCGCACCGGCCACCGCGGCGCGGTCGCGCAGCCATTCGTCGAAGTGGTCCCGGTCGACCATGCCGACGAAGCCGTTCGCGATCGGCATGTCCACGCCCCTGGCCGACGGTGCCACCATCCGAGCCGAGGTGATGCGCGCGCATAGCAGCGCATCGGGGATCCCGAAGTCATGGATCAGCCGCGGCGGGATGGCCCCGCCGCATGGCTTGATCCGTCCCGCGCGATCCAGCAGCAGGACCGATCGGCCCAGGCGGGCGAGTTCGTTCGCCGCCGTCGCACCGCATGGGCCGCCGCCGATCACCACCGCATCATACGTTTCAACCATGAGGTTCACGCTCCCATCAAAAGCGCGCGCAGCGCGAACGCGGTTACCAGCATGCCGATCACGTACAGCGTCGTGCCGGTGGCATTGTACCATGGCGCCATCTCACGCGGGTTTCGCAGCAGGCGGACCATCAGCAGCAACTGCACCACCAGCAGCACGGCCACCACGCCGGCCAGCCTCACGAAACCCCACGACAGCAGCATCGCGATCACCACGACCTGAGGGATCGCCATCGCGAGGCAAGCGGCGTTCGCCGCGGCTTTCACCCCCAGAAGAACCGGCAACGAAAAGATGCCTGTCCGCCGGTCGCCCTCGACCGACTTGAAATCGTTCAGCGTCATGATCCCGTGGGCACCCGCGCTGTACAGTGCCGCGATGGCCAGGATGTGCCAGTCGAGACCCGCGGCTTCAGGGGGGCGGGTGGCCGCCATCACGGCGGCGCCGGTTACCCACGGCAGCCCCTCGTAGCATGCGGCACAGGCGGTATTGCCCCACCATCCGTTCTGCTTCAGCCGCAGCGGCGGGGCGCTGTATGCCCAGGCCAGGGCAAGACCAACCACGGCGGCGCCGAAGCCCCAGCGGCCCAGCGGGGCGGCGACCAGCAGCGAAAGCACCGTCCACGCGATCGCGATGTGCAGGCCGCGTCGTCCCGGCAGACGACCCGATGGGATCGGCCGGTTCGGCTCGTTGATCGCGTCCACGTGACGGTCGAACCAATCGTTCGCCGCCTGACTGGTGCCGCACACCATCGGGCCGGCCAGCATCGCCCCCAGGATGACCGCCCACCAGCGATCCGCCACCGGCACGCCCGATGACACTACGCCACAGCCGAACGCCCACATCGGTGCGAACCAGGTGATCGGCTTCAGCAGTTCGAGCGCCGCCGGCATCGCCGAACCGGCGGCACGCAGCCCCTCCTGATGGTTCGGATCGTCCGAACCAGCCCTGGAAGAACACGACGATGTGACAGCGGGCGCGACGTCCATGGCGCTCGGTTTTCCTTCAATCAGCGCCTTGGGGCGCGGGATCCCCAAGACCATAGCGACGCAGTTTCACATACAGGCTCTGCCGGCTCAGCCCGAGGATTTCGGCCGCCGAGGCGCGGTTGTCGCCGGTGAGGTTCAGTGCGGCCTCGATGCAAAGCCGCTCGATGACGTCGGTTGCCTCACGCACGATCTCCTTGAGCGCGACGCGGCCGATCACCTCGTTCAGGTGGTCGAGTGATCGGGGCAGCCCGCGATCGGCTTCCGGCAAGCCGCGTAACCGCCGGCCGACATCGCGGATCGAGTAGCCGAAACACGGCTGGCCGCCGTTCATCACGGTGACGGCGGACAGCTCCACCTCCGATGGCTCGCCAAGCTCGCCGCGCATCCTGGTGGCGAACAGCCGAACCGAACCGTGATGGCGCAGATTGGCGGTCACGATGTCGAGGTCGACGCTGGAACCGCCAAGCCAGCGCTCGAGCGGCTGGCCGCGGGCCTGCTCCTCGGTCGGCAGCTGCGCCAGCTCCAGGAAAGTCGCGTTGGCGGTAATAATATGGCCATCGACCCCGGTCACAACGAAGCCATCGGGCGCGCTTTCCATCAGTTTGAGCAGTTTCGACTTCAGCTTCGGCAGCGCCGCAGCGGTCGGGTCGGCGTTCGGCGAGGTGATGCGCAGCAGGCAAGCGGCACCATTTTGGTGCCGGAACAGCGAGGCGGATACGACGACTTCCTGCTCGTCACCAGCGAGCCGCACACGGACATCGTCCGCGCGCCCGGAGACCTGCACTCCAGACAGCAGCAGATCGATCGAGCGCGCGCCGTCCACGCTGAAAATCGGTGTCCCAGGCCAGTTCCGTCCCGGTTCGGCATGATCAGCGAACAGGCGCCGCGCGGTCGGGTTACTCTCCAGCACCTTGCGGGTCGCGCAATCCACGATCACCACCGCGTCCGATGCCACCTGGAACAGCAACCGGTAACGGGTCTCCATGTGGCGGATGTGGGCGTAGTCCCGCTCCATCGACTGCTGGGCGTCAACCAGCCGGCGCTGCAAGGCCGACACGGTGCGCAGATCCCGTCCGAACGCGACAATCCGGTCGGGCCCGCCGGCGCGCATCGCGGCATAGAGGATTGGCACCTCGGGCCGTCCTGTCGCAGGATGATTAAGGTGGCGCCATCGCGGTTCGCGCTGGGCCAGGGCGTCGGCCAGAAGCGCCGCGGCCTTCTGTCGGCTGTCCTCGGACAAGGTGTCGGCCCAGGGTTTTCCGGCCCAGCGCATGTGTCCCGCCAGATCGTCCGCCAGTTCCTCGGAGCCGATCGACACGTCACGGATCACGCCGTCCACGTCGAGGATCAGAGCGATGTCGGCCGCGACCGCGATCAAGGCGGCAGCGGCCTCGGCGTCGAGATCGCCGAGTGTGGTCTTCGGGGTTCGGAACGCCTTCACGGTCAGCCGAATCCTCCACTCCCACCATCTGGCCCGGTTCGTCGCCGATCCGGCACAGGACATCAGCTCCAACCGTCGATCGCCGATACCATTCGGCGCTTGCGCCGACCGGTATCAGAGTCATCTTTCGCGCGCCGCCGCCAGCCAACCCGGCGCGCATACCGGTCAACGCATGCGTCGCCCGGTATCAATCAGCCGCCATCCGCATGGTCAGCAGTCCGCGCGCCTGTCGCACCGCCGCCGCGGCATCGATCGCGGCGGTATCAGCACCAACCCGTGTCACCAGGTCGGGCTGGGACAGCAACAGCGGGCCGCCAACCATCACGCCCAGGTTCGGGTTGCGCGAAGCCCGCCGAACCGTCCGGATACATTGCGCCAGAGCTTCCAGCCGCCCGTTCGAACCGATCGAAAAGCCGGCGACGTCGATCCAGGTGCCACGGACGATGTCAGCGGCCTGGCTGGCCGAGGTTCCGGGGCCGCCCACGACGTTCCAACCCTCGCGTGCGAAGAATTCCCCCAGCATCACCAGTCCGAACGTGTGCTGCTCGCCAGGGGCCGCCACCAGCAGCACGGTGTCGGTCTGTGCCCGCCGCACCGCGTCCTGCTGAAACAGCGGCGAGAGTGTGCGAAGCACTTGCTGCAGTCGGCCCATGCTGATGGTGACCTGGGCAAAGTCGCAGCGGTCCTGATCCCACAGCTCGCCCAGGCAGATCGCGGCCTGGGTCACGATCCCAAGATAAAGCGAAGCCAGCGTGGCACCGCGCAGCCGCAGCATGTCGATGAACGCCACCGCGCCGGCGGCGTCCTGGGTCAGCAGCACGCGCACCAGTTCCGCGGTGTCGTCTTCGGTTGTCAGCGGCGTGATATCAGCGGCGTCTGGCGGTGGGTTCCGCCGAGCGCGTGCCAGACGCGGCAGGATTTCGGCCTCGACGATCCGCGTCAGGAGGGCCTTGCGAGAGATCCGCGGCGAATCGTCGTCCCAAAGCGAAAGATTTTCGCCCGGAATGGTGTCCGGCGGCGCGCTCAGACCCTGCTGCGTGTTGGCGGGCCATGGCGCCTCGTCAACGACCTGTTCCACGAAAGTGGTCATGCTGTTGTCCCCCCACTCACTTCACCGCCACTGTCTCTGTATGTCAAGTTTGGTTTACGTAAATCGTCCTTGACAGTCCGATCGGACGCGCCCTAGCCTCCCGTTAGCGCTGCATCTTGCGGAGGGGAGTGCGAGATGGTCGACCGTCGAACCAAGTACGCTCGAAGCAGCTTTTTGCTGACTTACAGGGTCTGCGACAAAGGCGGCGACTTGATGCCGAACTCCGACAGCCCTTCGACCGTGTTGTCAATTCATGTTTACGCTTGATCTTGTCACCCGCTTCATTGGGTCGGCGGACTGTTGCCCATGGAGCGCAACCGCTGGCCGTCAGGAGGCGCGAATGGCGCAAACCAGTCCGCTGCGCGGCCGGCCGCTTTACACCGCGGATGAGCGGCTGCGTCGCGATGCCTCGGTCTGGACGCTGGTGCAAGGCGTTCTGGCGCCGGTTCAGTTCGGCGTCTTTCTGATCAGCCTTTGCCTGGTGCTGCGCTACCTGGCGACCGGGCACGGGCTGGCCATCGCCACCGCCTCGATCGTTGTGAAGACGATCGTTTTGTATACCATCATGATCACCGGCGCGATCTGGGAGCGTGACGTCTTCGGCCGCTTCCTGTTCGCGCCCGCGTTCTTCTGGGAGGACGTGGTGAGCATGCTGGTGCTGGCGCTGCACACCACCTACCTGGTGGCCGTGTTCTCCGGATCGGTGGACGCGGAACGCCAGATGTGGCTCGCCCTTGCCGCCTACGCCTCCTATGTCGCCAACGCCACCCAGTTCGTGTTGAAGCTGCGTGCCGCCCGTCGGCAGGAAAATCTGTGGTCGCCGTTGGCGGCGCTGGGCCACACGTCATGAGTCAGACCGCCGCGGCGAACCAGGTCGAACGGCCGATCTTGCGTGAGCGGGGCCAGCGCGAGGTGTTCTGCGGACTGACCGGCATCATCTGGCTGCACCGCAAGATCCAGGACGCGTTCTTCCTGGTGGTGGGCTCGCGCACCTGCGCGCATCTGATCCAGTCCGCCGCCGGCGTGATGATCTTCGCCGAACCCCGCTTCGCCACCGCGATCATCGACGAGCGCGACCTTGCCGGGCTGGCGGATGCGAACGACGAGCTGGATACCGTCGTCACCCAGCTTCTGCAGCGGCGGCCAGATATCAAACTGCTGTTCCTGGTCGGCTCCTGCCCATCGGAGGTCATCAAGCTGGACCTGTCGCGTGCGGCGATGCGGTTGGGGCGACGCTTCGGGCCGGATGTGCGGGTGCTGAACTACTCGGGCAGCGGGATCGAAACGACGTTCACGCAGGGCGAGGATGCCTGCCTGGCCTCGCTGGTTCCGGTGTTGCCGGGCACCGAGGCGGCTGAACTGCTGGTCGTCGGTGCGCTGGCCGATGTGGTGGAGGATCAGTTCGCCCGCTTGTTCGCCGCCATGGGATTAGCGCCGGTGCGGTTCCTGCCGCCGCGCCAGGCGTCTGATCTGCCGCCGGTCGGGCCGCGCACGCGATTTTTGTTGGCACAGCCCTTCCTGACCGAGACCGCGCGGGCGCTGGAGGAACGCGGCGCCTCGCGAATCGCGGCACCGTTTCCCTTGGGTGTCGAGGGGACGACGCTGTGGCTGCAGGCGGCAGCCTCGGCCTTCGGCGTCACCGCTGCCATGTTCCGCGCAGCGACCGATCTGGCCCGCGAACGAGGCCGGCGCGCGGTCGCGCGTTACCGAAATGATCTGGCCGGGAAGCGGATCTTCCTGTTTCCCGACTCGCAATTGGAAATTCCGCTCGCACGGTTCGTCACCCGCGAGTTGTCGATGCAGGTTATCGAGGCCGGTACGCCCTATCTGCATCGCCAGCATCTGGCCGAGGAACTGGCACTGCTGCCGGATTCCGTTTCGATAAGCGAGGGGCAGCATGTCGAGCGGCAATTGGATCGATGCCGAGCGGCTCGACCTGATCTGGTTGTTTGCGGACTGGGACTGGCGAATCCGCTGGAGGCCGAAGGTTTGACCACCAAATGGTCGATCGAGCTGCTGTTCACGCCGGTGCAGGGCTACGACCAGGCGGGCGATCTCGCTGAGTTGTTCGCGCGTCCGCTGGTGCGGCGCATGCGGCTGGCGGTGTGACGCCATGAAGCTCACGCTCTGGACCTACGAAGGTCCTCCTCACGTTGGCGCGATGCGCGTCGCTACGGCGATGGAGGGCCTGCATTACGTGCTGCACGCACCGCAGGGCGATACCTATGCCGATCTGCTGTTCACCATGATCGAACGGCAGTCGAAACGGCCTCCGGTCACCTATACGACGTTCCAGGCACGCGACCTCGGCGGGGATACCGCCGAGCTGTTCAAGACCGCGGCATATGAGGCGTATGAGCGGTTCAAGCCACAGGCGCTGCTGGTGGGTGCGTCATGCACGGCGGAGCTGATCCAGGACGATCCGGGCGGGCTGGCGAGGGCGCTGGGGCTGCCGATCCCGGTGGTGGCGGTTGAACTGCCGGCGTACCAGAAGAAAGAAAACTGGGGTGCGGCCGAGACTTTTTACCAGTTGGTCCGGTCCTTCGCGGTGCGCGGTGAGGCCAGTGCACAGGCGCGTTGCAATATCCTGGGACCCACATCATTAGGGTATCGTCACCGCGACGATGTCACCGAGATCATTTCGTTGCTTGATCGTCTTGGCGTGGCGGTGAACGTGATCGCACCGCTCGGGGCGACGCCCACCGATCTGACCCGGCTGCACGATGCTAGCTTCAATATCGTGCTCTATCCGGAAACAGCCATGCAGGCGGCATCCTGGCTGTCTCGTTCGTTCGGCCAGATGATGACAAAGACCGTACCGATCGGCGTCGGCGCGACCCGCGATTTCATTGCCGAAGTTGCGGCATTGGCCGGTGTCGATCCATCGCCGTTGCTGCAGGCCGACGAGTCTCGGCTTCCCTGGTACTCCCGGTCGGTCGATTCGACCTATCTGACCGGCAAGCGGGTCTTCATTTTCGGCGACGCCACACATGCCGTCGCGGCGGCCCGGATCGCAGCCGATGAACTTGGCTTCACCGTTGTCGGTCTAGGCACCTACGCACGCGAATTCGCGCGCGAAGTCAGAGATGCGGCGCAACGGTTTAGCATCGAAGCGCTGATCACCGATGATTATCTGGAGGTCGAGGCGCGGATCACCGAACTGCAGCCTGAACTTGTTCTGGGCACGCAGATGGAACGACATATCGCCAAGCGGCTGGGCATTCCTTGCGCGGTGATCTCTGCCCCGGTGCACGTGCAGGACTTCCCGGCGCGCTACTCGCCGCAAATGGGCTTCGAAGGCGCCAACGTGATCTTCGATACCTGGGTGCATCCGTTGATGATGGGCCTTGAGGAACATCTGCTGGGCATGTTCCGCGATGACGCCGAATTTCATGACGAAGCCGGGGCGTCCCATCTCGGTGAAGCTGCTAATGTTCCTATATCAGAACACTCTCCATGCTGGAACACGGCAGCGGAAAAGGAACTGAAGAAAATCCCGTTCTTCGTCCGGGGCAAAGCGCGCCGCAACACCGAGCGTTTCGCCCTTGATCGCGGCCTGATCGATATCACCCTGGAAACGCTATACGATGCGAAAGCCCATTTCGGCCGCTGACCGCACGCCCGTACGGGTTGTCGTGGTGACCATGGACAGTCACCTCGGGGGCGCACTGACGCGGGCGGGGCGCGCGTTGCGCCGCGATCTGCCAAACCTGGAAGTGACGATGCACGCCGCCGACGAATGGAGTGGCGATCCGGTGGCTCTCGCGTCCTGTCATGCCGACATCGCGCGGGCCGACATCATCATCGCGACGATGCTGTTCCTCGAGGATCATATCCGCGCCGTCCTGCCCGCTCTCGCCGCTCGGCGTGACAAATGCGACGCGATGATCTGCATGCTGTCGGCCGGCGAGGTGGTGAAGCTGACACGCGTGGGCAAGTTCAACATGTCAACCGAGGCGACCGGCGCGATTGCCTGGCTCAAACGGATGCGGGGCAAGGGTGGCACCGGGTCCAATGCCCGCGGCCAGATGAAAATGCTGCGCCAGTTGCCGAAACTGCTGCGGTTCATCCCAGGCACCGCACAGGATGTGCGGGCCTACTTCATGACGCTGCAATACTGGCTTGCCGGTTCCGAGGAGAACCTGGCGAACATGGTGCGCCTGCTGGTCGATCGTTACGCAGCCGGCACACGTGCCCATCTCGCGGGCTCGCTACGTGTCGCGCCGCCGGTCGAATATCCCGAAGTCGGCCTGTATCATCCGCGCGCCGCCGGCCGCATCGTGCAGCGTATCGATCAGCTTCCCGCCGCCGGTTCTAACGGCCGGGTCGGCGTGTTGCTGCTGCGGTCCTATGCGTTGTCGAGCAACGCGGCCCACTACGACGGGGTGATCGAGGCGCTGGAGGCGAAAGGTCTGCAGGCGATTCCAGCCTTCGCCAGCGGTCTGGATCAGCGCGAGGCGGTGCAGCACTATTTCATCCGTGACGGCCGAGCAACGGTCGATGCCGTCGTTTCGCTGACCGGGTTCAGCCTCGTTGGCGGCCCTGCCTACAACGACGCCCGCGCCGCCGAGGAACTGCTGGCCGGCTTGGACGTGCCCTACATCACCGCCCATCCCGTCGAGTTTCAGACGCTGGAACAATGGAAGGACGACGCGCGCGGCCTGCTGCCGGTCGAGGCCACGATGATGGTGGCGATCCCGGAGCTGGACGGCGGTGTCTGGCCAATGACCTTCGGCGGCCGCTCGACCGCGGAAGGCGCCGACCGGCGGCGGGATATGGTGCCGCACCCGGAACGGACCGCGATGCTGGCGGCGCGTGTCTCACGGCTTGTGTCGCTGCGACGCAAGGCCCGCGCGGAACGCAAGATCGCCGTCGTACTCTTCAATTTTCCGCCCAACGCTGGCACGGTCGGTTCGGCTGCGTACCTCTCGGTCTTTGCCTCGCTGTTCAACACGCTGCACGGAATGGCAGAGGCGGGATACCGCGTCGATGTTCCTGAAAGCGTCGATGCGCTGCGGGACCGTCTGCTGGGCGGCAACGCTTCGTTGTTCGGCGCCAATGCCAACGTCGCTGCTCGCATGCCGGTCGATGACCATGTGCGGCGGCAGCGTTGGCTGAGCGAGATCGAGGCGCAGTGGGGGCCGGCACCTGGGCGCCAGCAGACTGATGGCGCTTCGCTGTTCATCATGGGCGAACGCTTCGGCAACGTCTTCGTCGGTATCCAGCCGGCATTCGGATACGAGGGCGATCCGATGCGCCTGCTGTTCGAACACGGCTTCGCGCCGACGCATGCCTTTTGTGCTTTCTATCGCTGGATCAATCAAGAGTTTGGCGCCGACGCCGTGCTGCATTTCGGCACCCATGGCGCCCTGGAATTCATGCCCGGCAAGCAGGCGGGAATGTCTGGGGACTGCTGGCCGGACCGGTTGATCGGCGACCTGCCAAACTTCTACCTGTACGCCTCCAACAATCCCTCCGAAGGCATGATCGCCAAACGGCGCGCGGGGGCGGCACTGATCAGCTATCTGACACCACCCGTGGCCCATGCGGGGCTGTACCGCGGGTTGCTGGACCTGAAGGCGTCGCTGGATCGCTGGCGTGGGCTGGGGCCTGATGCCGACACGCGACAGCGCGGTGAACTGGCGACACTGGTTCAGGCGCAGGCCGTGACGGTGGACCTTGCCACGGCGCAGCCTGTCTGGACCGATGACGACCAGATCGAGAGACTCTCGGCCGCGCTGCTCGAACTGGAATATACCTTGATCCCGCACGGGCTGCACGTCGTGGGAGAAGGCCTGAACGCCGAGCAGCGGGAGTCGATGCTGAACGCCGCGAGCGTGGTCGATCCGCTGGAGCGGAAGCGGCTGGATGGCCTGCTGGCGGTGGATCACGAGGTTCCGGCGATCGTGCATGCCCTGGATGGCGGCTATATCCGGCCGGCACCGGGCGGCGACCTGCTCCGCACGACGGACGTGCTTCCCACCGGGCGCAATCTGCACGGCTTCGATCCGTTCCGTATCCCGAGCGTCTTCGCGGTGCGCGATGGTGCGCTTCAGGCCGACCGGCTGCTCGCGCGACATCAGGCCGATAGCGGCACGTTGCCGGAGACCGTGGCGATGGTGCTGTGGGGCACCGACAACCTGAAGACCGAAGGCGGTCCTATCGCCCAGGCACTCTGGCTGCTTGGCGCCGAACCGCGCACCGACAGCTACGGCCGCGTTTCCGGCGCGAAGCTGGTTCCCCTGGATATCCTGAGGCGCCCCCGAATCGATGTCGTGGCGACACTGTCCGGCATCTTCCGTGATCTACTTCCGTTGCAGACAAAACTTCTTGCCGAGGCAGCACTGCTGGCCGCTACGGCGGACGAAGCCGCGGACCTGAACTTCGTCCGTAAACACGCTTTGGCCTTTCAGGCAGAGCACGGCGGCACGATGGAGGATGCCGCGCTGCGGGTATTCGGCAACGCCGATGGTGCCTACGGCGCCAACGTCAACAACCTGGTCGGCAGCGGCACGTGGAATGATGAAGACGAACTCGCCGATGCCTATCTCAAGCGCAAAGGATTTGCTTACGGCGTGGATCGGCCGCCGCGTCGGCATGACGCGGTGCTCGCCCACGCGTTGGCGCGCGTGGACATCACCTATCAGAACCTCGACTCGATCGAGGTTGGTGTAACCACCGTCGACCATTATTTCGATACGCTTGGTGGTATCAGCCGCGCCGTGCGGCAGGCGCGGGGTGGATCGCCAACAGCGGTCTACATCGGTGATCAGACGCGCGGCGACGGAACCATCCGAACGATTTCCGATCAGGTCGCGCTGGAAACCCGCACGCGGGCGCTGAACCCGAAATGGTACGAGGCGCTGCTCAAACACGGTTATGAAGGCGTGCGGGAGATTGAAGCCCATGTCACCAACACGTTCGGTTGGTCGGCGACGACCGGGGACGTCGCCCCATGGGTCTACGAAAAGCTATCCGAAACGTTCGTGCTGGACCCGGCGATGCGCGAACGGCTGGCCGCCTTGAACCCGACCGCGTCAGCGAAGATCGCCAACCGGCTGATCGAAGCGCACGAACGAAACTACTGGAAACCCGGCGAGGCGATGCGAGAAGCCCTGCAACGCGCGGGCGAGGAACTTGAAGACCGCCTCGAAGGGGTTGGTTTGGGGGTAGCAGCATGACTGTCATCAGACGCATTCCAGCACGCGGCGACGGCGAAGGCAGCGTGCAGGTGCAGATGGCTCCCGACCTGAAGATCGGCAACGCCCAGGTGTTCGCGGTCTACGGCAAGGGCGGCATCGGCAAGAGTACAACCTCTTCCAACCTATCCGTTGCCTTCTCGAAGCTCGGCAAGCGGGTGCTGCAGATCGGTTGTGATCCGAAGCATGATTCGACCTTCACACTCACCAAGCGGCTCGTGCCGACGGTGATCGACATCCTGGAGACCGTGAACTTCCACTCGGAAGAATTGCGTGTCGAGGACTTCGTCTACCAAGGCTACAACGGTGTGATGTGCATCGAGGCGGGTGGTCCCCCGGCCGGGACCGGCTGTGGCGGCTATGTCGTCGGCCAGACGGTGAAGCTGCTCAAGGAACACCATCTGCTGGAAGACACCGATGTGGTGATTTTCGACGTACTGGGCGATGTGGTGTGCGGTGGTTTCGCCTCCCCGCTGCAACATGCGGGTCGTGCATTGATCGTCGCGGCAAACGATTTCGACTCGATTTTCGCGATGAATCGGATTGTCGCGGCGATCCAGGCCAAGGCACGCAACTACGACGTGAGGCTGGCGGGCGTGATCGCCAACCGCAGTGCGGGCACCGACCAGATCAACAAGTTCAACGAATGCACCGGGCTGAAGACGCTGGCGCATTTCCCTGACCTGGATGTCATCCGGCGGTCCCGGTTGAAAAAGTCCACGCTATTTGAAATGGAGCCGACGCCCGAGATCGTCGCCGTGCAGAACGAATACCTGCGCCTCGCCGCGACCTTGCTGGCAGGCACCGAGCCGCTGGAGACGCGCGCGATGAAGGATCGCGACATCTTCGATCTGCTGGGATTCGACTGATGCCGACACTGACTTACGTCGCACGCCGCGGCGAACTGCTACAGTATTTCGACCGCACCGCGGTTGATGCGTGGAAGCGGCTGACCTCCGACGCGCCGGTGAACAGCATCCGAGCGACGGTGCGAGCTGGGCGCGAGGAGATGCGGCGCACCTTGCTGAGCTGGCTGCCCGACGATCTTCAGGGCGCCCGCATTCTTGATGCCGGTTGCGGCACAGGTGCTCTGTCGGTGGAAGCCGCGCGCCGCGGTGCGCACCTGGTGGCGATCGACCTTTCTCCCACCCTGGTCGGCTTGGCGCGCGAGCGTCTGCCGTACGATCTTGGCGTCGGCACCATCGAATTTCACGTCGGGGACATGCTCGACCCTGCGTTGGGCTATTTCGACTACGTCGTGGCTATGGACTCGCTGATCCATTACCGGCCCCGCGACACCGTGCGCGTGCTGGACGACTTGGCACAGCGCACGGCGCATTCGTTGCTGTTCACGTTTGCTCCGCGCACGGCTGCGCTGAGTGTCATGCATGCGATCGGCCGGTTATTTCCGCACGGCGATCGCGCGCCCGCCATCGAGCCGGTTCGCGAGTTAACCGTCCGCCGGCTGATCAAGTCCGATCTAACCAGCTGGGCCACCCACCGAACTCAACGGGTCTCCCGCGGCTTCTACATTTCCCAGGCGCTGGAGGTAATTCGCCAGTGAGCGCCATCGGAACAAAATTCGCTCGGTCCTGGACGCAGGTCGGCACCCGCTTCATGCCGTTCGCCGATGCGGGGAGCCCGGAATTGCCACTTGGCCGCCTGTTGCGCCTGTCGCTTTTTCAGGTCTCGGTCGGCCTCGCCGTTGTTCTCCTGATCGGCACGCTCAACCGTGTCATGATCGTGGAACTTGGCGTGCCGGCTTGGCTCGTCGCCGTAATGATCTCGTTGCCCCTGGTCTTCGCACCATTCCGCGCCCTGGTCGGGTTTCGTTCCGACACGCATCGTTCCGTGCTCGGCTGGCGCCGCGTACCGTACATCTGGATGGGCACCCTGATACAGTTTGGTGGCCTGGCGATCATGCCGTTCGCGCTGATCGTGCTGTCGGGTGATACCACCGGTCCGATGATCGTCGGGCAGATCGGCGCGGCCCTGGCATTCCTGCTGGTGGGCGCTGGACTACATACAACACAGACCGTTGGCCTAGCCCTCGCCACCGATCTCGCACCGCCGGAATCGCATCCGAAAGTCGTCGCCCTGCTCTGCATGATGCTGCTGGTTGGCATGGTTGGGGGCGCCCTGACGTATGGCGCGCTGCTGGCCCATTTCACCGAGATCAAGCTGATCCAGGTCATCCAGGGCACCGCCCTAGCTACCATGCTGCTGAACGTGGCGGCGCTTTGGAAACAGGAAGCACGTGACCCATTGCTGACGGCGCGGGATCGGGTGCAGCCGACGTTCAAGGAAGCCTGGGCCACGTTCAGCGACGCGCCCAACGCAAAGCGCCGGCTGCTGGCCCTTGGCCTTGGCACCGTCGCCTTCAGTATGCAGGACGTTCTGCTGGAACCCTACGGCGGTCAGGTCCTGCACCTGACGGTCGGCAACACGACGATCCTGAGCGCACTGCTGGCGACCGGCGGCCTGACCGGTTTCGGTCTCGCCGCCCACTTACTGGGCCGCGGCTCCGATCCGTATCGCCTGGCAGCGGTCGGCACACTAGTTGGGCTGGTTGCCTTCAGTGCCGTGATCTTCGCCGCCCCGCTGGAGTCGATTCTTCTGTTCGCGGTCGGAACGGCGCTTATTGGATTCGGCGCCGGATTGTTTGGCCACTGCACGCTGACCGCGGCGATGGGTACCGCGCGGGCCGGTCAGATTGGGTTGGCATTGGGGGTTTGGGGTGCCGTTCAGGCTTCCGCCGCTGGATCGGCCGTCGCCGCCGGCGGCCTTATACGCGATGGCATATCGTTCCTCGCCTCAAACGGAGTTCTAGGTCAAGCGATGGCTGGTCCGGCGACAGGATACTCGTTTGTTTATCATGTTGAAATCTACCTGCTGTTCGCGACCTTGGTCGCCATCGGTCCGCTGGTCCGGCGGCCGAACGTCGACGCACGTCGGCAATCCGCGCCAGGCTTCGGTCTTGGCAAACTTCCCTCCCACCCGCTCAGCCTACCGAGGTGATGCCATGCAAGCTGGAGCCATCACGGGCTACATCGACGTCGCGCAATTGGCGTTGTACGCGTTCTGGATCTTCTTTGCGTTCCTTGTTTTTTGGCTACGGCGCGAGGACAAGCGCGAGGGTTATCCGCTGGTGACTGAAAAACCTGGTCAGCGGCTTCTTGGCTTCCCGTTCTTGCCGCCGCTCAAGACTTACCTGCTCCAGAACGGCGAGACAGTGACCACGCCGCGGGTGGACGCGCCGGAGCCTTCGTTCAACGCGATACCAGTGGCGGCGTGGCCCGGTGCGCCGCTACAGCCAGTCGGCAACGCCATGTTGGCGGGTGCCGGTCCCGCCGCGTCGGCGATCCGTGCTGATCAGCCTGAGCTTATATTCGAATCACAGGAACCGCGGATCGTTCCGTTACGAGTCGCGACTGACTATTTTATCGAGCCGGACGGACCAGATCCCCGTGGCATGTATGTCATTGGTGCCGACGGCGGTGTTGCAGGAGTCATCTCCGACGTTTGGGTCGATCGTACGGAAACGACGGTCCGCTACCTGGAGATGACCCTGGCGGCCGGGCCGTCCGTGCTTATTCCCGGGCCGCTGGTGCGCAGCCGAGGCACCGGTTCGGATGGCCAGGTCTTCGTGCAGTCCATCATGGCGGCGCAATTCGCCGAGGCGCCGATGCTCGCCAACCCCGATGTGGTGACGCTGCAAGAGGAGGATAAGATCCAGGCCTACTTCGCGAGCGGCCACATCTACGCAACACCCAGCAGATTGGAGCCGTTGCTATGAACGGTCACGATTACGAACCGGTGCCCGGACTGCCGGCCCCGCTTCCCCCCGGCGAAACGGTCCTGTGGCAGGGTGCGCCGGCCTGGAAGGTCTTGGCGCGCCGGGCGCTGAAGGTCCGCATCATCGGAGTATATTTCGCCATCCTGATGGTGTGGTGCATTGCCGGTGGCGTTTCTGCCGCAACGCCCGCAAGGCAGGTCGCGGTGTCCGCGCTACGACTGGGCGGTCTCGCGATGGTGGCACTGGCGCTGCTCGGTTTGTTTGCCTGGCTCGTTGCGCGCACGACGATGTATACAATCACGACACGGCGGGTCGTAATGCGCTTCGGCATTGCCCTGCCGATAACAATCCAGATTGCATACTCAATGATCGATGCTGCGAGCTTGCATTCATGGTCCGATAGCGCCGGTGACATCGCGCTGGTGCTGCGACCCGGTCAGCGCATCGCCTACCTCGTGATATGGCCGCATGCGCGCCCTTGGAGGTTCGCAAAAACCGAGCCCACGCTACGTGGGGTGGCTGATGCGGCTCAGGTGGCGAAAATCCTGGGTCGGGCACTGGCTGCATCCGCATCGCAACCGGCGAAGGTCGTCTCAACGCCAGTGGGTGCGGTTGCCGACGGCAATGCGCACGTGCCGGCGGCAGCGTGACGGAGGATTAAAATGATCCAGGATCAAAGACCGCCTCCATTCCCGCGCAACATCCTGATAATCGCAGGCAGCATTATCGTGCTAACGATTATCATCGCCGCTGTCGGCCGAATGACCGGCATCGCGAACAGCACGCCAACCGCCGCGCCGGTCGCATCACGGCAACTCTTGTTTCGAGATCGTCCAGACGGTGCGGTGGCGGTGTTCGATGCGACCAACGTATCCGCTCCGATTGACATTCTCGCACCGGCAACCAACGGGTTCCTGCGCGCCACCATGCGCGGACTCGCACAGCAGCGCATCCGCCAGGACGCGGACCGGGCGGTTCCATTCCGTCTGACCGAGTGGGCGGATGGCCGGTTGACACTGGAAGATCCTACCACCGGACGAAGAGTGGAAATGGAGGCGTTCGGTATTACCAATGAACAGGCCTTCGCCAATCTGCTGACAGCAAAGGCTAGGTCATGAAGCAGTTCAGCGTGTCCTGCCACGTCGATATCGAACAGACGCCGGAAAGCTTGCACGCTCATGCCATTCCCGAAGGTATCGACATCCGCCCAGGCGACTCCGTGCTGGTGCATGGCGCACCCTCCCGCATCGGCTATGGCCAACGCCTATCGATCGAGTGTTCCGCGACGGTGACCCGAGCCAGCGCGTTGCGCCGGTTCTGGACACATCTGACCGCACCGCTGGAACTCGTGGAATTGTTTGAAGTCGGGTTTCAGCCAAAGGGATCAGCATGAAGCAGCTCAGCGAAACCACCAGGCTGGCGCAGCGTGACACCGTGCTGAGTCCGCGGTTCTATACGACCGATTTCGACGCGATGGACAGACTGGACGTGACGCCGGTGCGCGCCGAGTGGGATGGGCTGATGGCGGAGTTCGCCCGCGACGTGAACAAAAGTCATTTCGTCCGCAACTCTGACTTCGACATCGACCTGTCCACCATGCCGAACGACCTGCGGGAGGAATTCATCGATTTTCTCGTCAGCTCGGTGACCTCGGAATTTTCCGGCTGCATCCTTTACGCCGAAATCAAGAAGCGGGTGAAGAACCCGGACATTCGCGACTGGTTTGGCTACATGAGCCGCGATGAAGCGCGGCATGCTGGATTTATCAACGACACATTGAAGGATTTCGGCGTCGGCGTGGACCTGAGCTTTCTGACCAAGGTTAAGAAATACACGTTCTTCAAGCCGAAGTTCATCTTCTACGCCGTCTATCTCTCGGAAAAGATCGGCTACGCCCGCTACATCTCGATCTTCCGCCAACTCGAACGTCATCCGGAAAACCGCATCCACCCGATCTTCAAATGGTTCCGGGAGTGGTGCAACGACGAATTCCGACATGGCGAAGCGTTCGCGCTGATCATGCGTGCCAACCCAAAGGTATTGACGGGCCTGAACCGACTTTGGATCCGCTTTTTCCTGCTTGCGGTGTTCGCCACGATGTTCGTCCGCGATCACGCTCGCCCGGTTTTTCACGGGGCGCTTGGTTTCGACACCACGCAATACGACATGCAAGTGTTCCGCATCACGACGGAGATCTGCAAGCAGGTTTTTCCCGTGACGCTGGATGTGGATAACCCGGCGTTCCTCGCGGGCCTGCAACGCCTGTTGCGGATCAGCGAGCAGATGGCAGCGTCCAAAGGACAATACGGGCTTGGTGGCCTGTTGAAACGCGTAGGCCTGACCGCAGCGGCTGGGATGACGCTCGGCCGTCTTTTTTTGATGAGGCCGCAACAGCACGAACTGCCGAGGCAAATCCGCATGGCACCGGCCTGGTAATGTACCAACATGGCCTTCCAGCGCTGCATGGCATGCTGATCTGGTGGGTCAGCACCTGCGTGATCCTGTTTCTGGACAGCCTGCCCCGGCGAACCTTTCGCTGGAGCATGGCTGGTGCCTCGGCAATTCTGATTGGTGCCGTCTACGGACTTTCCAGCAGTGCATCCGACACCAGTGTCACCGGCGCCTATACCGCCTTCACCTGCGGCGTGCTGATCTGGGGCTGGTTGGAAATCAGCTTCTACACGGGATACGTCACCGGACCCCGTACCCATCATTGCCGTCACGGGTGCCACGGCTGGAGTCATTTCGGCCACGCTATCCAGGCCAGCCTGTATCACGAACTCGCGGTACTGCTTCTTGCCGGGCTGGTCCTGCTGTTTACCTGGGGACGTCCAAATCATTTTGGAATGTGGACGTTCGTCGTGCTGTGGTGGATGCACCAGAGCGCCCGGCTGAACGTGTTCCTGGGGGTCAGCAACCTGAACGCCGACCTGCTGCCCGAGCACCTGGCCCACATCAAGAGTTTCTTTCGCAGTGCGCCGATGAATTTGCTGTTTCCGTTTTCGGTCACCGCCTCCACGGTCTGCGCCGTCTTCATGGCGCAGCGGGCGCTTTCCTTCGGTGCCGACACGTTCAATGCCACGGGCTACACCTTGCTGACGACGATGATGATGTTGGCGATTCTGGAACATTGGTTCCTGGTGCTGCCGATTTCGGCCACGCGTGTCTGGAACCGGATGTGGCAATGGAGTCTGGGCTCACGCGGCGAGAGCAACAAGACGCCGCAACAACTTCCCAGGGAAGCAACAATCGGGGGACGTTCATGAATTACGAAGATTTCTTTCGCAATCAGTTGGACGGCCTTCGTCGGGAAGGCAACTACAGGGTCTTCGCCGACCTGGAACGCAACGCCGGCAGCTTCCCGCGCGCGACTCATTATCGGGAACGTGGATCGGTTCCGGTGACCGTCTGGTGCTCCAACGACTATCTCGGCATGGGGCAGCACCAGGCGGTGCTGGACGCCATGCATGAGGCGTTGGATCGATGCGGCGCTGGCGCGGGTGGCACCCGCAACATCGCCGGCACCAACCATTACCATGTGATGCTGGAACGAGAATTGGCCGACCTGCACGGCACCGAGTCGGCGTTGCTGTTCAATTCGGGCTACATGTCCAACTGGGCAACGCTGAGCACGCTCGCGGGGAAGCTGCCCGGCTGCGTCGTGCTTTCAGATGAATCCAACCACGCGTCGATGATCGAGGGCGTAAGGCATGGCCGCTCGGAAAAGCGGATTTTCCGGCACAACGATCCCGCGGATCTTGAGAGGCAATTAGCTGAGCTCGATCCCCACAGGCCGAAACTGGTGGCGTTCGAGTCCGTCTATTCGATGGACGGGGATATCGCACCGATCGCCAAACTCTGCGACGTGGCGGAAAGGTATGGCGCGATGACCTACCTCGATGAGGTGCATGCGGTCGGGCTTTATGGTCCGCGCGGCGGCGGCATCAGCGAGCGCGACGGCGTGGCGCACCGGCTGACGGTGATCGAGGGCACATTGGCGAAAGCGTTCGGGGTCGTCGGTGGCTACATCGCGGGCTCCACGACGATGTGCGACTTCGTGCGCAGTTTCGCGTCGGGATTCATCTTCACCACGGCGCTGCCGCCGGCGGTCGCGGCCGGCGCGGCGGCCAGCATCCGGCATCTGAAAGTAAGCCGAACAGAGCGCGCGCGTCAGCAGGATCGCGTGCGGTCGTTGCGGTGTCAGCTCGATAAGATGGGGGTGCCGCACTACGAGAATCCGAGCCATATCGTGCCAGTGATGGTCGGCGATCCGGTTCTGTGCAAACAGATCAGTGACCGCTTGCTGGATGAGTTCGCGATCTACGTCCAGCCGATCAACTACCCCACGGTGCCGCGTGGCACGGAGCGCCTGCGGATCACGCCTTCGCCATCGCACACGGATGCCGACATCGCTCGGTTGGTGGATGCGTTGGGCATGATATGGTCGGAGCTGAGTCTGCGAAGAGCCGCCTGACGATCAGATCCCCGGTCCATCTCAGGCTGACTGTGCCGCCTGAATTGGTCTGGCGATTTGTTTGATCTCGTGATTCATGCAGGTTGGATGTTCTGTCCAGCGCAATCATGCTGTAATCCGCAACAAGGGAGTTTGCAGAGGTGACAACACGACACAACGAAAAGGCGACGCGGCGACATATCATGCAGGCTGGGCTAGCGGCGGTCGGCGGCGTGCTGGCGGTCAGCGCCCAGGCGCAGACGAAGATCGCCCAGGCGCAGGTGCAGTACCAGGAAACGCCAAAGGACGGCAACAAATGCAGCACTTGCGTTAATTTTGAGCCGCCCGCAGCATGCAAGATCGTAGCCGGCACAATCAATCCGAACGGCTGGTGCATTGCTTACGCGCCAAAGGAACAAACCAAGGGATGAGAGCGTCCGCGCCGGATGATTCCGGCGCGGTGAACTGATACCCATCGGCGCTCGCGCCGACCGGTGTCAGAGCCATGACTTACGCGCAGTACCCTTCCTGTCGTGCTCGGTCGCCGCGAATCCGGCGCGCGTACCGGTCAACGCAAGCGTCGCCCCGCATTACTGCGCGGGCGGTGGTTCCGGTCGGGGGTGCGCCTTAAAGCGGGATCGCTTCAGGTTGAAGCAATCACGCTCTGATCCCTTTGTTTGCAGGGACGATTTACGTCCGAGGTTGGTTCAACCTCAGTCTCAGACGATCGAACTTTACCGCCACCAACTGGCGCGGCTGTCGCTGCCTCGGTCAGTAAGGGCAGGGGGGCCCGAAGGTGTGACGCGGCGCGTGCCAGATTCTTGATGTCCGCCTCACCAACCGCGGGCCCACCTCCGCCATCAAAAGTGCGATCGGCGCCATTGCTCGGGTGTGGGCTGAACACGTTGGGGCGCCAATAAAAGGCTATCCCGGCGACAAGCGCCGCCTCGACAACCTGTTGACCTCCATCGATATCATGCAACTTCAGCTCCCACTCCTCGAGTCCGACGCGGTCCGGACCAAACTGTTCCGCACCGCGCCGTCTCGTCTACTGCGCCGCGGTCAATTCCGGAAAGCTCGTCACCATGCTGGCTCCGAACAGCGGCTTATAGACCCCGTTGTGACATGTCGCGCAGTTGACTTTTGGCGAGTCGCCCGACACGCCACGCCTGCCCACCGGGAAGGTCGCGTGGAGTGGGTCGAGATAGTTGATGTTCAGATCGCGGACCATCCGGATGCCATACCATGCTGACACGCGTTGCGGCGAACTCTGATCCCATTCCGCCAGCGCTCGGGTATTGTGGCAGAAGTCGCAGTTCACCCCCAGGGATTGGGCAAAATTTATCATCAGCGAATACGTCCACTCGGTCTGCTTGATGGACTGGTGGTCCTGGGTGGGCAATGCGGTCTTCGATATCACACGGATATTGGCATCATGTTCCAGGAACGGCGTAAACGGATCGAACGGCAAGGATGAGTCGTTCGCCACGGCGGTCGGATGGTTCTTGCCGGCAGGGACCTGAGCCATCCCCCCAGCCTGCACCGGCCCGGGGTTGTTGAACCAGATATTGGTAGGCACCGGCTGGCCGCGGTGGCAAGTGTAGCAAGTGACGCCGACCTCCGCCACATGGCTCTTCCAGCCGCTGTTGATATGCTGGACCATCTGGATCATTCGTCGGGCAACCACCTTCGTGTAGACTGTGTCGGCCGCCATGTTGTTGACGTCGTGGCAGTAGGCGCAGCCCTGCGCCGGCGCCACCCAGGTGGTGATCGAGGCCATCAGCCGGGTGAAGTTGCCGACACTCTCGTCCTTTAGCACTTTCACGTTTTTATAGACCGCCCCAGCCTTGGGACCGGTGTCCGGAAGGCGCGGCAACGAGACCGGGACCTGGTTGGCGGCCAACTCGGTCTGCAGAAACCGGGGATTGTAGAGCAGATCGAGTCCCGTTCCGCGATAGCCGCGTTGAACTGAGTGCATGGGCGGTCGTTCCGCCCGCGTGAATATGACCCCAGCCGCGGCAAGGACAAACAGGACGGCCGCGAGGCGAAGGATAAAGACCCGAGAGGCGTGGCTCATCGCACCGCTCCCTGCCCTGCGAGGGTGGCTGGATCGACGACGTGCGGAAAGACCTGTGGGTAGTTCGGGGCGATGCCGTGCTTGACACCCCACAGGTACCAGTTGTCGACGACAGTACCTGTCAGCAGGATGCCGATGCCGCCGGTAAAGGTCGTCAGCACCGCGAACCACCACGCCCAGCGGTGGATCGACTCGAAGGTGGCGTTGAACCCCATCGTCCAGCGCCAGAACAAGGCGCCCCGCTCCGCCGCCGTGCCGCGGTCGATGATTTGTTCCACCTCGCGTTCTCCGCCGAAGCGGCTGACCGCCATGATCGTCCCACCGTGCATCGCGAACAGAACAGCGGAGCCATACAGGAACACGATGGAAAGCATATGGAACGGGTTGTAGAACAAGTTCCCGTAGCGGATCGAAAATGCGGCGGTCCAATCCAGGTGCGGGAAAATGCCGAATGGCACGGCCTCGGCCCAGCTTCCCATCAGCAGCGGGCGGATGAAGCCCAGCACCAGATAAAGCCAGATCGCGGACGCGAACGCCCAGGCGGTATGGGTGCCCAGGCCAAGCGCCCTGGCCCGCCGGTACATCCGTGTCCACCACAGCAGGATAGAGGCGGTCAGAAAGAAGCCCGCCATCAGCCACCAGCCACCCTCCGCGAGCGGCGGCAGAATTGATATGCCGTAGGCCGGCGGTGGCGGTTCAAGCGCCAGCCAAGGCAGTTGCCGGACGAACTGGATCGGGTTCCAGTCGACCGAGGCCCACATGTTGAGGCCAATGATCTCGAACGCGATGAAACCGCAGATCAGCGATGCCATACCGGTGAAGCCCAGGTAGATCGGCCCAACCTGGGCGTTGCCGAACCAACCGAGCAGGCGAGAGTAGAACGGTGTCCCCGAGCGCTTCCAACTGCCCAGCGGCAACGCCGGCCCCATGTGGATCGGGCCACGCACCTGGACGCGGGTAAAGATATTTTGGTACTCAGCCATTTTCGCCTCCCTGCGTCCGATCAGTGCCCCGCCCAGATCGGAAGATTAAGCCACCAGGTCCACCACTCCGGCCAACCCCGACTCCAGAACGGGCCGCTGATTATGATGCAGACGGCACTCCAGAACGATGCGGAAACCGCCAGGAACAGACCCAGGCGGTGGATGCCCAGCGTGCCGATCGAGTAACCAATCGTATCGCGAAAGTAAGCATCTTCATGCTCCGCCAATTTCACCACGTCGCCACGGGGTGGGTTGGAGGCCGAGAGTATCATCGAGCCATGCATCGAAAGCGCCAGGGCATTGGTGAAGAAGAAGCTCACCGCGATCATGTGCGCCGGATTGTAGTGGAAATGCAGATACTGGTAGCCGGTGTTCGACACCCAATCGAGATGACTCAGAATCCCATAGGGAAAGCCGTAGCCCCAGGCCCCCATCAGCACCGGCCGCACCACCTCCAGGGCGAAATATGCCAGGATGGCGAAAGAGAATGCGAACGGAACATGGAGTCCCATGCCCAGTTTGCGGGCGATCTCCGCCTGGCGCAGCGCCCAGGAGCAGAATGCGCCCAGCGCACAGACCGTGATCAACTGCCACAGGCCGCCTTCCCGCAGCGGCGCGAAGGCCAGGCCGTAGCCGATGTCAGGCGGTGGGATGTTGATGCGCCAAACATTCCATGTGGGACCAAGCGCGGCCCCCCACACGATCAGCAGGGTCCCGATCAGCGCGAAAAAGGCTGTCGTGACGCCGAAGAATCCGACGTAGAAAGGTCCGACCCAGAAGTCAAACAGGTCACCACCGATCAGAGTGCCTCCGCGCGTGCGGTATTTGGGTTCAAAACTGAGCATAGCCATCGCCAGGTTCTCCAGTCGAACTTCAGGCCACCCAGGAAGAAGCAGCGGACGAGGTTTTGTTTCTTCGCCGCGGCCCCGTCCGCCACTCCTGGTCAGGCACGCTATTTCGCGGTGGAAGGCAACGGAGCCATCTCCGCGGCGGTTGCGCCGTGATGCGGACCCTCCAGCCAGTTGAACCGGTCGGTGCTGAGCAGGATGAAGTGGATCAGCAACGCCAGAACGAACAGGAAGATGCTCAAGGCGACAAGCACGCGCCTGGGGTCGAATAGCAGCCAAAGTCGCCACATGTTCGCTTCCTCCTAAACGAGTTGCGAAATGGCGTGGTGCAGCAGGCCGCCGTCATACAGCCACGAGGTGGCGTATCCGTGGATGCCGGGCAGCCAGGGCCGCCAGAACCACGCGAGGACATGCGCGATGATGGCGACGACTGTGAACACGATGAAGCTGGTGATGAAGATCCCGTGGAACTCCTTCGCCTCCGCCTCCGTCAACCCTGTGGTCGAGGGTCCTACTGGGGTTAGTGCCATTACCGTTACTCTCCGAAACGGCCTTGCGGCCCTTGTCGCGCCCATCCCGCGCGACTGGGATTGCCGTAAGACGCGGGCCACGGCGCCCATTCCGTGCGGCGAACCGGCGGAATCTCGATGTTGCTGTCCCGGCAAATGGTCATGCGAGTTGCCGTTCCGCGAGCGCATGCGCGACGTGCCGCGCGGTGACGCGATCCTCGCCCGCCTGGCGGACTGTCAATTCAACCCGGTCGCGCAACCGCTTGGCGGCGGAAATCCGAACCAGGAACGGCTCCGTCTCCAGGTAGCCGTCGAAAATTTCCTGGGCGTCCTCATCCCACGGGCAGCTCGCGGTCAGGCGCGACGGCGTCGGTTCCACCTTGTCGAGGTCGGTGCCAAGCGGCAGGATGTTGAACAGCGCATCGAACAGGGCATTGCAGAATTCCTGAATGATGTAGGTGGCGCCGGCGTATCCCATGAACGGCGTGCCGGTCGCGCGGCGAATGATGGCACCGGGGAATGACGCCGGTATATACATGCTGCGGTTACCCATTTCGGCGGCGTACATCCGTTCGTTGTACGATCCGAACAGGACCAGCGGCGGCCTGGTTCGTAACGCGGCCCGCACCGCGGCGTTGTCCGGTTTGACGCCAGGTTGGCGCGACACCGCCAGGGCGCAGGGGATGCCCATCTCATCTTCAAGAAAACGTTGCAGACCGCGTGCATAGGTCTCCGTCGCGACCACTCCGAACGAAGCGGTAGCGAAGAAGTCCTGGGTGACGCTGCGCCACAGATCCCAGATCGGTTTGATCGTGGTGTGCTTCTCGCGCTCGATGAACGGTTCCGGATCGACCCCGGTCAGTTCGCCCAGGGTGCGCAGAAAGCTGGTCGTGGCAAAAAGCCCGATCGGCGCCTGCAAATACGGACGGTCAAGTTCCTCGCAGAGCTTGCGGCCAAATTCGCGATACAGGCACACGTTCACGTCGGCTTGGGGAAGGCGTGGTATGTCGTCGATATGAGCGCCGATCGGGAAACTAAGATTGATTTCACAGCCGATGCCCTCGATCAGGCGGCGGACTTCCGCGAGATCGGACGGCATGTTGAACGTGCCGTAGATCGGCCCGATGATGTTGACGCGCGGCTTCGCCCCCTCCGGACGGACATAGGGCTTCGGCTTCACCCGCTTGGCGCCGAATTCCGTCCACAGCCAGTAGATCGCTCGGTCTGCCGCCTGCCACTGGTCCTCGTCGATGGTACGCGGAATGAAACGGAGAAGGTTTGAACCTTCCGGCGTCACGCCACCACCGATCATCTCGGCGATGCTGCCGGTTACCACCACCGCCGGCATATCCGGATCCTGCGTCGAAGCCGCGCGGCGCATCGAGGCTTCGGTGCCGTTGCGCGACAGCTCTTCCTCCGACAGACCGGTGACCACCACCGGAAGTTCGTGCGGCGGCAGCCCGTCGGTGTAGTGCAGCACGGCGGTCACCGGCAGATTCTCGCAGCCAACCGGGCCGTCGATGATCACGCGCAGGCCGCGAACCGCGGTGAACGCATAGACCGCGCCCCAATACCCGCCCGCTCGGTCATGATCGAGAACGAGCATCGCGTCAGCTCCCCACGGCCTGGGCCGCCTTGGCTTTCGCCTCGCGCGCCTTGCGGTGGCGGTCCTTCGATCCAGGCGGGTCCTTGGGAATTTCCTTCCAGCCGTAGCCGGCGGTTTCGCCGACGCCGACCTTGTCGAAGAAGCTCACCATGCGCGCGAAGCGTTCGTGGCCACGGGTCTGCGCGGCGACGATCGCGGCCAGCGCCCCGGCTCCGGCCGCGCCAAACAGCGGACGCGCGGAAACCATGTTGGTGAAATACAGCGACGGGATGCCGATTGCCTTGGCCTTCTGCACCAATGGCGTCGTACCGACCGCGAGGTCGGGCCGGACATCAAGCATCGCCGCCACGTCCTGCTCCAGCGACGCGCGATACTGAACGTGGGTGCCGCGCGACTCCAGCCAGGCGCGGTCCGGCTCGCTCCATTCCGTCTTCGGGCAGGCGGTGCCGGCATAGGGCACGGTCGCGCCGGCTTCGATCAGCAGGCGCGCGACAAGAAGTTCCGAACCCTCGTAGCCCGAGACCGTGATCCGCGCGTTGATCGGGTTGGCATCCAACGCCGTTCGGATCGCCGGCAGCGCCCGTGCCTTGGCGGCATCGGCATTCACGCCCGCGGCGGCGCCGACGGCGTCCAGCCACGCGGCGGTGCCCTCGACGCCCACCGGTCCGGAGCCAACAACCGGCCGGCCGGCCGTCTGCATCTCGCGGATCGATGCGGTGTAGAACGGATGAACCGCGGCGGCGACGGCGCAGTCGAGCGCGCCATACAGATCGCGCCATTCCCTTGATGGCACCTGCGGGCCAACCGCCAGCCCCATCGGCGCGAGCAGCGCACCGACTCCGACAGGATCGGCGGGGAATAATTCGCCGATCAACGTCACGGTCGGCATGTCGGCGACGGCGCGCGGCCTGGATACGGGGCCGGCCTCGGCTTCCAGACGAGCATAACGCAGCATCGCACCCGCCAGGACGTCCTTCGCCTCGGCGTGGGTCGGCACACCGAAACCCGGAACATCAATGCCAATGATGCGCACGCCGTCGATCGCCTTCGGCAGACGATCCAGCGGCACCCCGGACGCGGTCGGCACGCACAGGTTGATCACCACGACGGCGTCATAGTCGGCTGGCTTGGCGGTCTCATACACCGCGTTGCGGATGTCCTCGTAGAGTTGCCCGCGCACAAGGCTTTCTGAATTGAACGGCACGTAGCCGACAGTGCGCTTCGCGCCATAGAAGTGCGACGTGAAGGTCAACCCGTAGACGCAACAGGCGGACCCGGACAGGATCGTCGCGGTGCGGCGCATCCGCAGCCCGACCCGCAGCGATCCGAACGCCGGGCACATCGACTGCGGCTGATCGTGTGGCCCGCGCGGGTAGTCGGTCAGCAACCTGTCGAGCGACTCGCTTTTGCCGGCGGCCCGCGCCGCCTCCTGCATGGTCTCCCGCCCGCCATGACAACCTGATCCGTCCACGTCACGACCCTTCATAGATGACTTCGAGTGACGGCTTGTCCAGCACTGTCGCGGCGCACATGTCGTCCGGCGTTGCCGGATCGAGCACGACGCCCCGCCCGACCGCGTCGCCGGCGAACAGGCCCAGCAAAGCCTCATGTGTCAGCGGAGACGGACGTACCGGTGGGGCCAGCGCCACCTGTTCGGCGAGCTGTTCGAATACCGATGCCCAGCGGCCACCGGGCTTGCCGATGATCTCATAGTTGGCGCTCTTGCGGCGGATGTCGTCATCCGCCGGGATCGCCGACAACACCGGGATGCCGACCGCACCAGCAAACGCCTGCGCTTCCCCGGTGCCGTCGTCCTTGTTGATGACCATGCCGGCGACACCGACATTGCCGCCCATCTTGCGAAAATAATCCACCGCGGAGCAGACGTTGTTGGCGACATACAGCGACTGCAGATCGTTCGATGCGACAACGATAACCTTCTGGCACATGTCGCGCGCGATCGGCAGGCCGAAGCCGCCGCACACCACGTCGCCGAGGAAATCCAGCAGGACGTAGTCAAAGCCCCATTCGTGAAAACCGAGCTTTTCCAGCAGCTCGAAGCCATGGATGATGCCGCGCCCGCCGCAGCCGCGGCCCACTTCCGGGCCGCCCAGCTCCATCGCGAAAACGCCATCGCGCTTGAAGCAGACATCGCCGATCTTCACCGCTTCGCCGGCGAGCTTCTTCTTCGAAGACGTTTCGATGATGGTCGGACAGCTTCGGCCGCCGAACAGCAGGGACGTCGTGTCGCTTTTCGGATCGCACCCGATCAGCAGCACGCGCTTGCCCTGCTGGGCCATCATGTAGGACAGGTTTGCCAAGGTGAAGCTCTTGCCGATGCCACCCTTGCCGTAGATCGCGATGATCTGGGTTTCTTTCTTCACCGGTCCGGTCGGCGGGGCATCCGGCTCGATCGCCGCCTCCTGGCGCAACCGCGAGGACATTTCCCGTTGAGCCGCGTCGAGGGGCGCCGCATTAAAGGGTGCATTCATGCGTTGGCTCTCCAATCGAGGATCATTTTCAGGCAGGCCGGGTCGCTGAAGGCGGTGCGATAGGCGGCATCCGCCTGCAGGGCCTCGGCGCGGTGGGTGATCAGGCCGTCAAGCGACAGGCGTCCCTCGCCGATCATGCGGCGGACAGTTTCCAGGTCATCAGGCTGCCATTGTGCCGCGACACGCAGCCGGACCTCGCGCATGAAGGCCATCGGGAAGGCGAAGGACAGGCGGTCGGCGTAGAACCCGGCGAGCACGATTTCGCCACCGGGGGCCAGGCGTCCAATCAGTGTATCCAGCAAGCCGGGGTCGCCACTGGCATCACAGATGCAACGGTAGCGGCGGCTTGTGTCGCTATCGGGGTGCAAGACCGGGTAGCCCAGGACACCGCCCATGCGCTGAGGATTGACTTCCCAGACGACGGGTGGAGCGCCACCGGCGGCCAGCACCAGGCGCGCCAACAGCCTGCCAACCACACCGTGCCCGACGATCAGGTCCGGCACCGAACCTGCGATGACGTGTCGCGCGGTCGCGGCGAGCGCCATCAGCACACCTCGTTCGCCCAAGGTCTGATCGATCGGCACCGCGCGGGCTGAGGGCACCACGAGACGAGAGGCCGCGCCGCCGAAAAGGCCGCGGATATCGCCAAAACAGGTGGCGCCGGGAACGAACACCGTCTCACCGACCCGCTTTTCGTTGCCGGGACCGGCGGCGACAATCTGGCCGACGGATTCGTAGCCGGGCACCAGCGGATAGCCCATCCCGGGAAACGCCGGCATCCGCCCCTGCCACAGCAGGCGTTCGGTGCCGGTGCTGATGCCGCTCCAGGCGATCTCGACAACCACGTCAGCCTCGCCGGGTGGCGTCAGGCCGATCCGGCTTACCGAGAGGCTTTCAGGCCTGTTCAGAACAACCGCTAATGCTTCCATCCCCGCACCCCCCGCCAAATCGGACGGGCATTTATCGTCAGCCTTGGTGTCATCCTAGGTTTACTATCGATCATGTCAACCTTGATTTACACATCAACAACGCGCTCATTTTGACGCCACCAGCACCCGCACCAGCATCGGTCGCCGCGTCGACAGCAGGCGAATGCGGGTAAAGCCGGCGCTGTGCAGCAGCCCGGAGAGTTCGTCGGTTCGGCGCGGCCGGCCGCTGCCCATCGCCAGCAGGTAGAAGGCGAAATAGGCGCCCACTCCTTCGGCATTCCGGGTGCCGGCCATCGGCTCCGCCAGAAGCAGCGTCCCGCCCGCGGGCAGCGCCCGCCACGTGGCGTGCAGGATCGCCAGCGCGGCATCGTCATCATGATCGTGAACGACGCGAACCAGCGAGATGATGTCGGCACCATCCGGCAACGAGTCGTTCCGGAAATCGCCGCCGAACGCTTCGGCTCGATCGGCCAGCCCGGCCTCGGCGAACCGTTGGCGGGCGCGCTCCGCCACCGCGGGAAGATCGAACAGCCGCAGCTTCAGGTTCGGCGCCGCGGACGCCGCCTCGATCAGGAACGTCCCGTCGCCGCCGCCCAGGTCGAGTAGACAACGGTGACGGTCGAGCCGATACGCGGCCAGCACGTCGGCTGCCACCAGCGGCTGCGACAGCGCCATCAGCGTGCTGTAGGCGGCAACATCCGGCGCTCGCAGATCGACCGGACACGCGCCATCGGCGTAGCGCCAGAGGTGCCCGAGGGCGGTATCGCGCAGCTCGCCACGCAGCAGCGCGACCGGATCGCGCAGATCGGCATACAGCAGTGCATGGTGCTCGATCATCGCGGTGACGCCGGGGTTGCCGGCCAGCGCTGCCCCCAGGACGCCGAGACCGAAGCGTCCGTCGCCGCGGCGTTCGACCAGCCGCAGCGCGGCCGCGGCCTCCAGCAGCCGAACCGCGGCATCCGGCGGAAGCGACAGTTCCAGGCCCAGCTCACTCGGCGTTCGTGAGCCGCCCCGCAGCGCTTCGAACAGCCGCAGCCGCACACAGGCCAGCAACACCTGACTGTAGACGAAGCCGGCGCACAGGTTGAACAGCGCGCCGGCGCGGCGGTGGGCGATTGGCCTCGTTGGCGGAAAGGCACTCGCCCAGCGCTGAAACCGGGGGCTGGCGAGCAGTCGGTTCCGCATATCGAACAGGCGATCGGCGATTCCCCGACCGTGTATGGGCCGATCCATCGGAACCTGGTCCATCGAAACCTGGTCCATCGAGACCTGATCGCCGGCCGATAGCCTCAGCCGTGACATCAGGCCGCGTGCTGGGAAAGATCTTTCGGCAGCAGCCGGCGCGCCTCGGCCAGGGTCAGCGCCTTCAGGGCAGCCGAACCCGGGCAACGCGGGATCGAATCGGCCGCCGCGGCCGCCAGCGCTTCCAGGTGCCGCATCGCCCCGTCCACACCCAAGGCCAGAGCCGCATTGGGGCGCCCCAATACCCTGTCCTGACCCGCCGGCTTGCCCAGTTCCGCCTCGCCGGACAGCACGTCGGCGATATCGTCGGCGACCTGGTAGGCCTCCCCCAGACTCTCGCCCAGTTCACGCCATGGCGCCGGTTCGGCACCGGCGGCGGCGGCGCCGGCCAAGGTGGCGGCTGCGAACAGGGCGCCGGTCTTGGCACGCTGGTAGCAGCCCAGATCGATGGTCGGCTCGCACTCCCAGGCCTGGCCGGCGGCGATGCCTGACGGCATGCCGGTCGCACCTGCCAAGATCAGCACCAGAGAAGCCAAACGCCCGATCGAGCGGACCGACCCCCACGCCACGGTCTGGAACGACAGCACGATCAGCGCATCGCCGGCCAGCACCGCGAGCGGTTCGCCGTAGGCCCGCTGCACGGACGGACGGCCGCGGCGCAGGGCGGCGTTGTCGAAGCACGGCAGATCGTCGTGAACCAGGGAGGCGCAGTGCATGAACTCGATCGCCGCGGCGGCGCCGTCGGCGGCTGCCGGATCATCCTCCCCACACGCCGCGGCAACCGCCAGGCAAAGCCGCGAGCGAATGCGCGCGCCGCGCGGAAAAACCGCGTGCCGCATGGCGGCGGCAAGCAAGGGGGGACCGGCGGCATGAACGCCATCCAACGGGGCGACGCGATCCAGGGAGGCTGCCAAGGTGCGCTCGATCCGGGTGACGGCATCCATCGCGATGCTCCCTTCGACTGTCAATTGCAGTTGTCAGTCTTGAGTGTCACGTCAACATGACACATAAGTCAATATCGAAATTGGAAGGCTGACCAATGCGAACGCCACGCGTCACGGTGATCGGCGCAGGAGCTGGCGGCCTCGCGACGGCCATCGACCTGGCACGGGCCGGCGTCGCGGTTACGCTGCTGGAGCGGGCGTCGACGATCGGCGGCAAGATCCGGACCCTCGGTGCGCGAGGGCGATGCACGCCCTATGGTGGGTCGGCCTCAGCCAATCGCGCTGCGAACCGCGCCGACACCGGGATCGACGCGGGCCCGACCGTGCTGACGATGCGGTGGGTGTTCGACGCGCTGTTCGATGACGCGAAAACGTCGCTCGCCAGCCACCTGACGCTGCACCCGATCGAACTGCTCGCCCGGCATGCCTGGAGCGGCACCGAACAGCTCGATCTTTTCGGAGATGTCGACCGTTCGGCCGATGCGATCGGCGCCTTCGCCGGACCGGCCGAGGCCGCCGGCTACCGATCGTTCTGCGCGCGCGCTGAACGCGTCTACCGCACGCTGGAGGGGCCGTTCATGCGCTCCCCCCGACCCACCGTCTTCTCGCTGGCGGCCGGATCGGGCCTGTCGGCGATGTGGGGTATTTCGCCCTTCGCCACCCTGTGGAAGGCGTTGGGAGACCACTTCCGCGACCCGCGCCTGCGCCAGTTGTTCGGCCGCTACGCGACGTACAGCGGATCCTCGCCATTCGACGCGCCCGCGACCCTGATGCTGATCGCGCATGTCGAGCAACAGGGCGTCTGGCTGGTCGAGGGTGGCATGGTGCGGTTGGCACAGGCCCTGGCCAACCTGGCGGTGCGTCAGGGCGCCACCCTGCGGGTCGATGCGGATGTTGCCGAAATCGCCGTTGCCGGCGGTCGTGCGGCCGGGGTGGTGCTGGCCAGCGGCGAGCGTATCGCGTCCGACGCAGTCGTCTGCAACGCCGATTGTGCCGCGCTGGCGGCCGGCGCATTTGGGCCAGACGTGGGCGGCGCGGTCCCGACGGCGAAGCGCGATGGACGATCGCTGTCAGCGATCACCTGGGCATTGTCAGCCAGCACCGAAGGCTTCCCGCTGACCCGCCACAACGTTTTCTTCTCGCGCGACTACACGGCGGAATTCGACACGCTGTTCCGACGCGGGCAGCTGCCGGCGGAGCCCACCGTCTATGTTTGCGCGCAGGATCGCGGCCAGCCCGGTGCGCAACCCGATGGCGCTGCCGAACGGCTGCTGGTCCTGGTCAACGCGCCGCCCAACGGCGACCGGCACGCGTTCAACACGATGGAGATCGAGCAATGCGCGACCCGAACCTTCGGCCTGCTGCAACGGTGCGGCCTGACGGTGCATCGGCGGACGGAAGCGATGACGGCAACGACGCCGACGGACTTCGAGCGACTGTTCCCGGCGACGGGGGGCGCGCTATACGGACAGGCGGTGCATGGCTCGATGGCGGCGTTCCGCCGGCCGGGGTCGCGCAGCACGGTGCCGGGCCTTTACCTGGCGGGCGGCAGCGTGCATCCGGGACCGGGTGTACCGATGGCGGTATTATCGGGTCGGCTGGCGGCGGCGCGCCTGCTGCGGGACCTGGCTTCGACCTGACACCTCCGGTCGGCGGCTATGCCTGGTGGTATCTCGATGCACTTAGCGACGATGGCGCGCATGGCATTACCCTGATCGCCTTCCTCGGCAGCGTGTTTTCCCCGTACTACGCCTGGTCACGCCGGCGTGGCGGTGGCGACCCGATGCGGCATTGCGCCGTGAACGTGGCACTCTATGGCAAGAACAGGCGCTGGACGATGACCGAGCGGGGTGCCGGTTCGGTGCGACGCGACGCTGACTTTCTGGCGATCGGGCCGACCTCGCTGACCTGGGACGGGGCGGGGCTGACGGTGCGGATCAACGAGATCGCGGTGCCGCTGCCGCGTCGCGTCCGCGGCACCGTGCGGCTGTATCCGTCGGCGCTCGAAACCCGCGGCCTGACGCTGGACAGCGCCGGCCGCCACCGCTGGCGACCCATCGCGCCCTGTGGCCGAGTCGAGGTCGCGCTGGATCAGCCCGGCCTGTCGTGGTCTGGTCCGGCCTATTTCGACACCAACAACGGTGATCGACCGCTGGAGGCGGATTTTCACTGCTGGGACTGGAGCCGCGCCCGGGTGCCCGGCGGATCGGTTGTGCTGTACGACGTGGTCAGGCGGGATGGGCCGCTGAGCCTCGCCATGCGTTACAACGACGCCGGCGGGGTTGAGGATTTTGTCGCACCCACCAAGGTGGCGCTGCCGCGGACACGATGGCTCGTGCCGCGCCGGATCAGCGCAAGCGCGCCCTCGGTGATCCAGACACTGGAAGATGCGCCGTTCTATGCACGTTCGGTGGTCGCCGCGGAGATGCTGGGCGGCCCGGTCACCGCGATGCATGAGAGCCTGGCGCTGGACCGATTCGCCACCCCTTGGGTGCAGGCGATGCTGCCGTTCCGGATGCCGCGGGGTAGAGCCACATGGTCAGCCTTCGACGGGTGACGGGTGGTCCTGATCGGCATCAGACTCTTCACGCGCGCGGCGCAACAGGAAGATCGACGTGACCATCACCAGGATCAGAACGGCGAGGACACCGAGTTCGATCATCGAGGTTTCGAACACCTTCTGGGCGCCGTCCGACATCGCCCCGTGCTGGGTCGCCTGCGATGACTCCAGTGTGATAACGAGAACGCGCCGGATGGAGGCAATTAGGCCAACCACCAGGAACGGCTCACACGTCAATGCCCCGGACCGCATCGAGACATGCACGGTGTGCAGGATCTCGACCAGCATCAGCACGACCAGCAAGCGGTCGATGACGACGAAAATCGAGTTTGTTCCAGTCCAGTCGCCCAGGCCGGACCACAATGTGACGGCCGAACCGGCAAGAGCCAGCAGCGTGGTCGCACATAACAGGACCGCGAGAGCGACATACAGCCCGTGCTCAACCTGCTGAAAGGCCCGCGTCGAGAACACGCGTACAGGTGTGGGTTCGTTCTCGTGGACTGACATGAAGGCCCCTTTCGCCTGGCATCGTAGCTGACACTGGCCGTCCGCCGCCAAAAAAAGTCGACGTGAACAACGGTTTACGCCGGAACCCAAACGGCGCGCCGGCGTTCCGCTTCGTCAGGTGCTTTCATGCGGAACGGACCGAGGGAGGTCGTATGGCCGATCAACAAGCTGAGCGGACGTTGCGCGGGGCAAGGTCACGGCTGGCCGGGATTGCCATTGTCCTGGCGGGACTGGCGTCTTTTGCCCCGGCCGCGTCTGTTCGGGCGGCTCCTGATCAATCCAGTGCCGACCCGGTGACGCGCGGGCAGTACCTGACCATCCTGGGCGACTGCGCGGCGTGCCATACCGCCAATGGCGGCCAGAAGTTCGCCGGGGGTCGCTACATGCCGACCCCGTTCGGCCCGATCTCGACCCCCAACATCACACCGGACAAGACGACCGGCATCGGCGACTGGACCGACGACCAGTTCTATCGGGTCTTCCATGAGGGCATCGGCAAGAACGGCGAGCACCTCTACCCGGTCATGCCGTATCCCTGGTTCACCAAGGTCACGCGCAACGACGTTCTGGCGATCAAGGCCTACTTGTTCTCGCTCCCCCCGGTGCAGGCGAAGCGTCCGCCGAACAAGCTGGCCTTCCCGTTCAACATCCGCAGCGGGCTCGCGGTCTGGGACGAGTTGTTTTTGCGTGAAGGCACATTCAAACCCGACCCGTCGAAGTCGCCGGAGATCAATCGCGGGGCGTATATCGTCGAAGGCCTCGGCCACTGCGGCGAGTGCCACAACGGCCGCAACCTGCTTGGTGACACCGGAATGGCGCAGTCGTTACGCGGCGGCCCGATCCAGAACTGGTACGCGCCGAACATCTCGTCCGACGTGCGGGATGGAATCGGCAAATACTCCAACCAACAGGTCTTCAGCTTCCTGAAGACGGGCGTTGCCCCCGGGATGGGCGTGGTCGCCGGGCCGATGGCCGAGACCGTTCATGAGAGCCTGAGCAAGCTGACGGATAACGACCTGAATGCGATCGTCGCCTATTTGAAATCGACGCCGGCCAAACCGAGCTACACCGATACCCAACGAACCGCCTACACCGGTCCCAACGCAGCTGGGCGGCAGGTCTATCTGAACAATTGCGCCTCTTGTCACCAGCTTGACGGCAAAGGTGTCGCCAATGCGGTGCCCTCGCTGGTTGGCAACGGCGCCGTAATGGCCAATGGATCGGAGGATGTCATCCGCGTCATCCTTGGCGGGATCGAGGCGCAGAAAACCTATGCGCCGATGCCGGCCGTCGCGGCGGGCCTGTCGGACGAGCAGGTCGCCGATGTGGTGAATTATGTTCGTCAGGCCTGGGGCAACAAAGCGCCACCCAACGCAGGTGCCGGCACGGTTGGCAAGTTGCGCCCGAAGACCTTCACAGCGATGAATATCGGACCCGACGGGCATTGCGGCAAGGTTGTGCAACCGGATATCGCCCCGGTGATCAACGATCCCAAAAGTGGCATCATGGACGCGCTTCGGGCGATGACGCTGGAAAACACATTGCAGACCGCCGACAAGGTCGTGGCGAAGATCAAGGCCGCCGCGCCACAAGCTCAGCAGGCGGACATCGTGAACAGTCTGACGATCGCCTACTGCCCAATTGTCCGGGACGACACCAAGGTCGCGGCAAACCTCAAGGTGCCGCAACTCGACAACTTCAGCGACCGCGTCTACTCCGAGTTGAAGGCCAACGGGCACGAGTAACCGGTCGCGCCACGTTCCAGACCGGTGAATTCTGCTGTCAAACCAGACGGACTTCAGGTTAGAGCGCTTTCAGTGCGCTCTAGCCCACTATTTCGCTCTCACCTATTATTTCCATGAGCAACATTATCAGCGAGACTCTTCCGGTCTGGTTTTTGTTGCTTCTATGGGTGTGCCCGAAGTCGGTCAGGCATCGGGCCGTTTCATTCTGCGGCTCCGGTGTTCGCGGGTCCAAATTCAGTCAGGCCGGTCGACGGAACAGTGATCCTGTCCTGACACAAGCCAAATGACAAAATCGACCCATCGCATCCTGGCAGCCCATATCGTGCCGCCCATTGCCGTGGCCGTCGTACTTGGCGCTATTGGCGCGTTCAGCGCCTGGGTTCAGGAGCCATTGCTCGTTCCCAGTCTTGGATCGGCGATATTCCTGCAGACGCTGACGCCCAAGGAGCCGAGCGCGCGCGTCTGGAATACCCTGGTTGGGCAATTGGCAGGAGCGGCCAGCGGTTTTGCCGCGATCTTCGTCTTCGCGGCGGAACAAACCCCCAGCTTCATGACCGACCATCGGCTGCTCTTCTCTCGCGTACTGGCGGCGCTGGTGGCGGTGTTTCTGACTTCTGTGCTTCAGCAGGTCCTCAAGGCGACCAGCGCGGCCGGAGGCGCCACGGCGCTGGTGGTGGCACTTGGCGCCGAGACGGCGACCGCGGCCGGCGCGGCTCGCCTCGTTGTGGGAATTCTGCTCGTTACCCTGCTGGGCGAGACGGCCAGGCGCTTTATCCTTTGGCTTGAGGAGCCCGCTTAAGGTCCCACTTATCATTTGTGGAAACGATAGTAGGACGTACCGTCCTGGCATAGCTGAACGCCAGCACCACCATGACGACCCCGCCGGCGAACGCACCGCCCACAAGTTCGTACACGGCGGCCTTCAGGTTGACGCCCTGGAACGCCCAGCTGCCATAGCTGATGACGGTGACAATGGCGATAAGACCGCTGCCGATGATGTAAGCGATCAGCCCGTAAACCCACGGATGCCGTGCCCGGAAGCGGCAAACCCCGGCGGTGCCCCGACGGATCATGCCATCCTCGACCTCTGCCACGCGATCGCCGGTCGCCATTGAAAGGCTCGGGTCAGGTTTTCCGCCTCGGTTTGGTTCGATATCCATTCGCTGCTCCTGGAGTTCGTCAGCCTTCACGGCTGCGCTGACAGCGAACGGCAGGACGGCTGAGCGGTGGCAGGAGTCGCCGGGATGTGATGACATTTGCCTTGACGGTCCTGGTTGGTTAATTCCTTCCGGAACATTCCGTCCCGGGTGTGGGCGAACCGTCCCGATCCACGCTCACGATGTCACGCTCCGCGACGTCACCCGCGGGGTTGGCTTCGGCTGAAGCGCGCGCCTTTTCCCGATCGCGACGCTGCGACCGGCGCAACCGGTAGAGCTCGAAAAACAGCAGCGGAAGAATAACAGCTTCGCCGATCACCGCTTCCCATTGCCCGCCGCTCGGCCAGTTCATGCGGCCGACCGCTCTCTCGATCGGACCGGATCCCGCGCCGGCGCCTCGACCACCCGCCGCGTCGCCACGATCAGCCAGCCCGCATAGGCCGCCAGCACGAACAGAGTGCCGGCGAAGTCGAGTGGAGAAAGAAACCTTTGACTGGGCAACATGAAGTAGAACAGTGTCATCTCCACCGCGAAGACGCCGACGCCGAACAGAATAATCGGCCGCACCATTTCACCCATCGCGGCGAACTCCGGACGGATGGCGCCGGCAGGCAGCGGTGCTCGCTTCTTCGCGCGGTGTTTCCTGATGGCGGATACGATCATCCAAAGGCCCAGTGCGATCAACCCGATCCCTAACCAGTCATGCATCTCACGCCTCCCTCAGAGCATGATCCCGTCCCAGCGACCTCCACAGGCGCTGATCTTGCGTTCAGTAAAAGCGTTCACGACCGCACGCGTTCCCGTTGTTCCAGCCGCTCGAACAGGTCGATGGTCCACCGCATGCGTTCCGCCACGTCCCACCAAGGCGCCGGCGCGCCGGCGAATCCCGCATGAGGCACCGTCCGAACCACCGCCTCCAGGAGAAAAGCGCCTTCCAGCATGCACGTGCCCGATAGCGGCCGGCGTGGCAGCGCCATCCCGGCGAGACCGGTCACCAACACCCCGACCTTGCGCCGCGTGGACACCACGGCCCGGGTGGAAACCGAATTCAGGCCGCGCCGGCCAACCTCGCGCCCGATCTCGGCGTACAGCAGCGCGGCAGCGCCAATGCCGAAGCGGCAACCGAGCGGCAGGCGCGCGATGCCGGCACGAGCCCGGGTGTAGTGGTCCTCCGCCGCTTCCAGCATTCGGTGCACGACGTGCCCCAGGGCGGGGGAATACCGCGGACTGGCCATAAACGCCGCTGGATCGATCCCGGCTTCGGTCAGCCACGCGAGCGGCAGATACAGACGTCCGTTGCGCGCGTCCTCGCCGACATCCCGAGCGATATTGGACAGTTGCATCGCCACGCCCAGATCAACCGCGGCGGCCAGTCGTTCCGGGTCACGAACGCCCATCACGATCGCCATCATGGCGCCGACCGAACCGGCCACCCGTACCGCATAGGCGCGCAATGCGGGAAGATCCTGGTAGCGGCGTCCGTCGGCATCCCAGGCAAATCCCTCCAGCAGGGCGTCGGGCAATGGGCGCGGAATGGCGAAGCGCTCGACGTTGCGCGCGAAGGCACGATCGGCCGGCAGAGCCAATGGACGACCCTGATAGACCAGCGCCAGCCGTTCGCGCAGCCAGTCCAGACCGCCGATACCCCCATCGATGATGTCATCGGCCTCGCGGCAGAAGGCATACAAAGCGATCGCCGGATCGCGCACCGCGCGCGGCAGCAGCTTGGCCGCTGCGTCGAAGCTCTTGGACCCGCCACGCAACAGCGCCCGACAGGCCGCCATGTCGGCGGCAACAGGGTCAGACAGTCGCGGCATGTGGCACCACGCGATCCAGTACTTTAGCGGATGACAAGACGCCCGGCACGCCCGCCCCCGGATGCGTGCCGGCGCCGACCAGATACAGGCCGGCGATGTCCTCGCTGCGGTTGTGCGGGCGGAACCAGGCGCTTTGCCACAGCACCGGCTCCAGCCCGAAGGCCGCGCCCTGCCACGCGCACAGCCGATCCTGGAAATCCAGCGGCGTCATCAGGCGGGACGTCACGACGTGCGTCTCCAGATCCGGCAGCACGGTCGCGGACAGATGCGCCGCGATCGCCTGCCGGTACGGTTCCGCCGCCGTCCGCCAGTCGGTGTCGCCGGCGAGGTTCGGCACCGGCGACAGGACGTAGAACGCATCGCAGCCGACCGGTGCCAGCGACGGATCGGTCGCCGTCGGGCGGTGCAGATACAGCGAAAAATCCTCAGCCAGCACCTTGCGTTTGAAGATGTCGTGCAGCAATTCCCGGTACCGCGGGCCGAGAACAATCGTGTGGTGAGCAACCTGCTCGTAGCGCCGGTTCGTGCCGAAATACCAGAGGAACAAACCCATCGAGTAGCGCGCGCGGTCCAGCTTGCGGTCGCTCCAGCGCCGGTGCACCTGCGGCGGCAGCAATTTTCGATAGGTCCAGGCCGAATCGGCGTTGGATACCACGATGTCGGCGGGGATCGTTTCGCCAGACATCAGCCGGACACCACGCACGCGTCCCTGCGTGGCACCGTGCCCGCGCCCCTGCGTGACACCACGCCCGCGTCCCTCCGTGACACCACACCCGCGTCCCTGCGTGACACCACGCCCGCGTCCCTCCGTGACGACGATCCGCTCGACCTGCGCGTTGCAGCGCAGGGTGCCGCCCTGTCCTTCGATCAGACCGGCCAGGCCCCGCACCACCTGGCCTGTCCCGCCCATGGCGAAATGCACGCCCCAGCGGCGTTCCAGATACGGGATCAGCGTGTAGATGGCGCTGGCGGTGAACGGGTTGCCGCCGATCAGCAGCGGGTGGAAGCTGAAGACGATGCGCAGCCGCTCGTCCTTGATGAAACGGCTGACCAGCGCATGCACGCTGCGGTGACCACCCAGGCGGATCAGGTCAGGGGTGACCCGCGCCATGTCGGTCCAGGAGCCAAACGGGACGTGCCCGAGCTGCTCGAAGCCAATGCGGCAGGTGGTCTCGCTGAGGCGCATGAAGCGCTCGAAGCCTTCGACATCGCCGGGTGACAGACGGGCGACCTCGGCCCGCATCGCATCGGGATCGCCGCTGCAATCGAAGCTGGAGCCGTCGTGGAAACGGATGCGGTAGAACGGGGAAACCGGCTTCAGCGTCACGTCGTCGGACATCGTCCGGCCGCAGAGGCGCCAGAGTTCCTCCAGCAGGAACGGCGCGGTCAGGATGGTGGGGCCGGCGTCGAAGGTGAAGCCGTCCTGGCGGAACACCGATGCACGGCCACCTGGCGCGTCGAGCTTTTCCAGAACGGTGACGCGGTAGCCCCGAGCGCCGAGCCGGATCGCCGCCGCGAGGCCGCCAAAGCCGGCGCCAATCACGACCGCATGAGGTTGACTGCGGTTCGGCTGCGAAGGCCGCGGAGCAAGGTCCCAGTCCGTCAACAAGTCCATGCAATGACTGTAAACATAAGATGACACTCGTGACCAGAGCCGTTTCAGCCTTGCCAGCGTCCCCAAAGATCAAGCAGATGAGCAACCAGCGCCGCTGCCAGTGCCGCCGGCATCCAGGGCCACGGGGCGCCCGCCAAGGCCGCCCGTACGGCCAGAAGCAGGCAGATGCCTGGCGACAGCATGCGCGTGATCGCCAGCGGCGACAGCCCCTGCCAAAGTACCACAACCACAGCCTCGAGCACGGTGAACATCAGGATTAGGTCGATCAGGTGCGGCGAGGTGAGCAGGCTTCGAACGTGGTCGATGGTCGTTGCTCCGCTTTTGTCGTCGTGACCTTGTCGGGCGCAAGCCACGCGACGATGGACACCCGCCGGCCAGCTGACGCCGCGCCGCGCAGCAACGTCAGATGGGACAGCCGCGACGGCGGGATCCGCGAGGGCCGGGAAGGCACATCGTCATTCAGTTCGGTCCGCTGAAGGTTGGCAGTCAGCTGCACGCGGCACCGTTCGTTGAAGCACAGCGGCGATTTCCCAAGGCCGTTCCTCGTGCGCGAGGTGGCCGAGGCCACGCAGCGAAACCAGTTCCGCTTTCGCCACCAGCGCGCGGACGCGGTACGATTCTGATGGCGGCACCATGCCGTCCCGGCTGCCGGTCACCAGGATCAGGCGCGCCGGCAGATGCGGCAGATCGCGCGCCAACGGACGCAGGTCCCAGTTCGCCATCAGCGCCAGCGCGCCATGCACATGACCGGCATCGCCTGCCAGACGCGCGTATAGACGCCTACCCTCGGGGTCGATGCGCGAGCCGGTGGAGCGAAGCATCCGATCGACGGACGGCCGCGCGCCGGCGAGTAACGAAACGACCTTCGCGGTGACGGTGGAGTTCGCCAGAAACCGCGCTGTCGAACCAAACAAACCATCTGCCATGCCCGGAAACGGCAGCAGCGCGCCGTTCAGGCTGACCACGGCGGCGGGGGCAATGGAACCGTCCAGGGCCATCCGGGCCGCGATCGCCGCGCCGGCGGAATGGCCCACCGCCAGCGCCGGTTTCAGCTCCAGCACGTGAAGCAATGCGGCCAGCGCCCGCGCGACGCCGGGCAGGGAATAGCCGGACGCCAACGACGGTGAACCGGTGAAGCCGTGGCCCGGCAAATCAGGCGCCACGACGGTGTAATGCGATGCCAGCAGCGGGGCGAGCCCTCGAAAAGAATGCGTGGACGACCCGGTGCCGTGGATCAGCAGCACGACTGGTCCGTCGCCTGTCACCTGGACATGCCAGCGAAGGCCGCCCGCGGCAACGAAGCGGCTGAACGCGCGGTTCGGCCAGTCGCGGCCGTCGCGCTGCCAGATCAGCCGGTCACTCACGCCGCACTCCGGTCACGCCACGCCCCCATCATGCCATGCCAGCCGATCGGACCGCTCGGGACAGTGCCGAGGCATCGGCATAGGGCAGCGGCACATATTGGGCGCGCATCTCATCGGCCAAACGCCGCGCGAAGGGATTGCGCCGCGGCGAGGTATCCACCAGCAGCGCCGCCACGCCCGATGCCCGGACGGCGCGTGCGGTCTCCAGCGCCTCTGCCTCGGCGCGCGGACGGCCTGCGGTCCCGTCCCGCGCGATGTTGGCGCTGGCGTCGGTCAGCAGCGTGATCAGAGGCGTCCGTCCCGCTCGGCGGATCGTGGTGGCCAGGGTCGCGGCGGCCTCGATACCCGCTGCGAGAGGCGTCGGGCCACCGCCGGGCAGACCGGCCAGGCAGCGCTTGGCGCGCAGCAGCGATCCGGTGGGCGGCAGCAGAAGCGTCGCGCCCTGGCCACGAAATGCCACCAGTGCCACCTGGTCACGCCGCACATAGCAATCCGCCAACAGAAGCTCGACCGCGCCCTTGGCTTCGCCCAGCCGGTGCATGGCGGCGGAGCCGGACGCATCGACCGCGAACACCGTTGTCGTGCCGATGCGCTGACGGAAGCGGACGATGCGGAAGTCGTCGCGCCGCACCTCGAAGCGGTCCTGCTGGTGGGACCGGCGGCGCACAGTCTGCCAGGGCGCGGCGGCCTTCAGCGTCTCCAGCAGGTGCAGCCTCGCACCGCCTTTCGGTTCGCCTTGTCGTGTGCCGATCGGTCGTCCCCGCTTGACGGAGGCCTTGAACTGGCCGGCCCGTCCGGGCGCCCGACCGAGGCCCCGGCCGCCGTCCATCAGCGCCAGACGGGCGAGCAGGTCCGGCGGCAACACGGCCTTCACGGCATCCAGCACCACGTCCGCCAATGGTTGGTCCGGCACCGTTTCGGGGTCCGGGGTCGCGTCATCGCCGCGGGGAGGCGGTTCGGAATCCGATGCCGCTTCGGCTTCGTCCGGAGGCGGGAAACGGGTCGCACGCGGTGCCAGGACCAGCCGCGCCGCTAGGCCGAGGTCGGCGTCCGTGATCTGGCCACGGCCACAATCGGCCGCCGCGACCTGGGCCGCTCGTAGGGCAAGAAGCGGCGCGCGAAGCGAGTCGATGCCCAACGCCATGGCCGCGTGGCAGAGCGCCGGGGCGGCATCGACCGCGCGCGTCGCCGGCGGTTCCCCAGGCATGCGCCCTTCACGTGTGTCATGGCCGGTTCCGCTTGGGTCACGCCCGGCTTTACCATGTGCGTCATGGCGGGCGTCTCGCTTTACGTCAGGGTCGAATTTTCCATTCATGTCATGAGCAAATTCGGTGCGGCTCTCCCCATAAGCCAATCCGCTGCCGCTTCCCTCACAGGAAAAGCCGTTGGCCCTCTTCCCTGGAGAACGGTTCCCGCCATCCGCCGCGACATCCCGCGGCGAAACCTCTGTCAGATCAACATGGAACGCCATGCGATCCAGCAGCGAGGCCGGCGCCCGTTCATCCGGTTCGACGCCCTCGTCCAGTGCTACGATGCCGAACCGCGCCGGCAGCACGCACGACAGCCCGTCCCGCTGCAACGTCACCACGCCCTCGTCGAGCACCGCGCGCAACCGCGCCGCTGCACCCGGCGCGATCCGCTCGGCCATGGCAAGCACGACCACGCCGCCATCCGCCTCGGCCAGCAACCCCTTCTGCGTGATCGGCCGTCCCGCCTGAAGTGTCGCCGCCAGGTCGAGACCCCCGAGCAGCCGATCATCTCCGGCATGCAGCGGCAACCGCCGCACCGGCATCCCCGGCGGCAGAAATTCGGCCAGCAGCGTCAGAAAATGATCCCGGACCGGACCCGCTGCGGCACGCACAGCCACGCCACCGAACCCGACCGGATCGGCGGCGAACAGCGTCAGGGCCCGCACCGCATCGGCCCAGGCCGTTGCGCCGTTCATGACCCGAACAGTTCCTCGACCGCCCGCGCCACCCGGGTGCTGGCCACCGCTTCGTCCAGCGGATTGCGACGCAGCCGATGACCCAGCACCATCGGCGCGACCCGGCGCAGCTGCGGATCGCCGACCTCGGCCTGGCCATCCAGGCTGGCGACCGCGCGTGCGGCGCGGATCAACGTCAACTCGCCGCGTAAACCATCCGTGCCCAGTGCCATGCACAGCCGGGCAGCGCGTTCCAGCGCGACGTCGGGAACCCCGACGCACCCAAGGCGGGAACGGGCCTCGACAATCCGCCGCCGGAGCTTGTCCTGCGGCTTCTTCCAGGTCTCGGCAAATGCCAGCGGATCACGATCGAAGGTGTCGCGGCGGCGGATAACGTCGATCCGGGTGGCGAGGTCCGTCGGCGTGCGCACCTCAACGGACAGGCCAAAACGGTCGAGCAGTTGCGGCCGCAACTCGCCTTCTTCCGGATTGCCGCTGCCGACCAGGACGAAGCGGGCGGGATGGCGGATGCTCAGCCCTTCGCGTTCCACGACGTTCTCGCCCGAGGCGGCCACGTCCAGCAACAGGTCGACCAGATGGTCCTCCAGCAGGTTCACCTCATCGATGTAGAGGAACCCGCGGTTGGCACGCGCCAGCAGCCCCGGCTCGAACACCTTGGCGCCGGTCAGCGCGCGCTCCAGGTCGAGCGCGCCGACGACACGGTCCTCGGTTGCCCCCAACGGCAAATCCACCACCGGCACCGGCGCCGTCATGCTCTTTCGCCTTGACGTGGCGGCCGCGCAATCCGCGCACCAGCCGTCAGGTGTCGCCGGATCGCAACCGTAGCGGCATCCTTCCACCACCTTCATCGGCGGCAACAAGGCGGCGAGCGCGCGCACCGTCGTGGATTTGCCGGTTCCGCGATCACCAAACACCAGCACGCCGCCGATACCCCGGTCCACCGCCGCCACCAGGATCGCGAGCTTCATGTCCTCCTGCCCAACGATCGCGGCGAAAGGGAACACCGGACGCGCCATCAGCGCGATACCAGGCCAACGGAGAAGCGCCCCATCGGCGTCCACTCCGGGTCATCCGTGGGCCCGACCCGCGGATCGTCCCGAACGCCGGACGTCGCGGCGACTCCTTGTGCGCGCGGGGGAGTGAGTAACGCCGGTAACGCAGCCGCCCTGCGGTTCACACCCAGGGTACCCGGCACATCGCCAGGTTCGGCTGGGCCAGGTTCGGCTGGGCCAGGTTCGGCGGGAGGGACGGACACCGCGTTTGATATCGCTGCCTGAGAGGAACCGTCAAGTATCGTTGTCAGTCATCCGAGTCATTGTCAGGCAGAACTGACATAGGCGGATGTTCCTTCCGCCGGCTTTTCGCCCTGTGCGTAGCGTGCCAAACGAGGTATCGCAGGATTTCCGCGGTTCGAGTCACCGACCCGCGCAGCGCCTCCAGCATCTGCGGCATCCGGGCGGGATCGACGCGATCGGCGATTTCCAACGACGCGAGCTGAGCGTTCTCCACGATCTTCGAGAGAACGTTGCGAAACAAGAGGTCGGCCTCGGTGTCGAGCTGGCCGGACATCGCGGGGCGCTGCTCGATGACACCCTTCTGGAACCCCCGCCGCGCCGCCTCGGCGGCCTTGCGCTCGGTAAGATCAGTGAACAGCAGCACGAAGCCCAGCGAGCGGTCCAAGGACGTGAACACTGGGTCGGCACGAACCAGCAGCGGCCTGACAGCGTCGCCAGGGCCGACGAGACTCACCTCTGCCCGCCATGCCCGCCCATTCGCCACCATATCTTCTAGGCGTCGTTCCACCTCAGAAGGGTTGGCGAACAGCGGTGGCAGCTCGGCCAGCCGTCGCGGCGGCATTGCCGGGTCAGCCAGCAGGGCCGCGAACGCCGCGTTCATTTTCAGAATGCCGCCTGTCGCGTTGGCGATGATGACCGGCAGCCCCGACTGCTCGACCTGACCACGGACCTGATTGAGCTGATCCTCGGCCAACAAGATCCGCACCGACCGAAACTGGATGATCACGTCGCTGACGGTGTCCCCCACCAGCCGCGCGGCGGCGATGTCGGCGTCGCTCCAGGAATCGGCGGTCCCCTCCACGACCTGGTGCCATTGCGCGAACGAGCGGCGTGGCGACAGCACCGTGGCGTCGTCGCCGGTCAGGTTCGGCTTGAACGGGTTGCCGCCCCAGGTCACGGTTCGCACACGCTCCGGACGCAGCCATATGAGGTATTCCCCAGGGGACCGCGAAATCGCCGTTGCCAGCAATCCGCTGGCGATGGCGGTCAGCAATTCGAATTGCGGCGCATCCTGGCCCAGCGAGGCGGTGGCGAACACGCCGCTGCTACGGGGTTGCGTATCGAGCCAGCGCCCGATTGCCCGCAGTGCCAATGTCGATGGCACGTCGCCAACGGTTCGCACCTCGCCTTCGAACAGCAAGGCCGCGCCGGTTGCCTCGGCCGGCTCCAGCAGGGTCCTGGATCCGTCGAATAGCGCGCCACGCCAGTCGCCCTCATTGCGGATAGCGCGGACCATCCGCTGCTCCAGCCGGCGGACGGACAGTTCAGCCTGCGCCTGGGCGAAGCTTTCCAACGCTGAAAGCCGCGTCGCGACCGCTTCCGCCAGCAGCTCGCAAACGGCTCTCACCTCGAAATGGACGAATGAGGGACGTAGTGGTGGCAGGACACCAATCCCCAAAGCCGCCCGCTGACCATCAGCGACACCACGAGCGTGGCCCGTACACCCATGTTTTTCAGATACTGCACATGGATGGGCGAGGAACTGCGCAGGATGCACAGCGACATGTCCAGCTCTTCACCGCTGATCGGCGAGAGCCGCGGCGTCAGCGGTACCGGCACATAATCGACGTCGAACAACACGCGCACACGGTTCCGCTCATACAGACGCCGAGCGATCTGCGGAATGTCGGACGCAGGGTAGCGGTTGCCGAGATAGGCCTCGAGCGCCGCTTCGCGTTCCTCCGAAAACACCTCGCCATGGCCCCGATCGTCGAACCGATACACCATGACCCGGTCATAGCCCGTCAGCGCCTTGAAGATCCGCGCGACGTCGTCGCACAACGCCCGTGGGGACGCGGCGGTGATAATGGCCGGAAGGCCTTGCTCCAGATGGCGGGAAAGATCGATCGACGGGCCAGCCCGCTCGAGTTCGATGATGAGGCCGGTTTCGTCCGGACGGTGGATCAGGCCGTCAAAGGCAAGCAGGGGCTGCCCGACATGGCAACGGACTCCGCGTGGCACGTCGCGCAGCTGATCCCCCAGGTGTGGCGCCAACCTGTTGGCCAGATCACCTTCAAGCTGATTAAGCCGCCGTCCGATCAGATCGCTGGGCAGGCCAAGGAACGAAGCCGCGTTCTCGCTGGCCTGGATAATGACATGATCCGGCTCGCGCAGGACCAGGACCGCACCGTGCGGCTGAATCGAACCCGCGAGATGGATTTGCTCGCGCTCACAATTTGAGAGATCCGCCTTCCCGAAAGCCGGCGGCGATATAGCAGGTGCGCCCAATGCGAGCTCCCTAGCGACCTATTTGTCAGAGTCCTGACCTGGTCTCGAATGACCTTCCATCTCGTATTGCGCAAGCTTCTTGTAAAAACCCTGGCGGCTCAACCCCAGAATTTCCGCCGCCGCCGTGCGGTTGCCCTCAGAAAGTTGAAGCGCGGCCTCGATGTAATGGCGTTCGACCAGGCCGACGGTGTCCCTGACGAGCAGGCGCAGCGAGGTCTTGCCGCTTTGTTCGACCACCGCGGCCAGCGCCGATTGCAAACTGGCGGCATTATCGGTGGAGCCAAGCCGGCGGCCCACGTCGCGCAGCAATAACGCGATGGAATCTGGGCGTCCCTCGTGGTTGCCGATCGCCGAGATTTCCACTTCGGTTTCGCCGCCGAGTTCGCCCTGCACGCTGGTGGCGAACAGCCGCACCGACCCGTGCCGGTGCAGGTTCGCCAGCAGCACGGTCAGATCCGCACCCGGGCGGGACAGCCAACGGCCGAGGCGCTCCCCCAGAACCGCGCCTTCGACACCGACCTGCACCAAATCCAGAAACGCCGGATTGGCTCGACGAATAAGGCCGTCCCGATCAATCACCGCGAAAGCGTCGGGCAGGCGATCGACAAATTCATCCAAGGCGGTCGATGCCGGGCCACGTTCCTCGATTTGGTTTCCGCCGGCGCGCGCGAGCTGAACCATGAACATTGGTCCGGGCTCGCCGGTCATCAGCGACGCGCGCGCGATCCACGCCTCGCGGTCAGGCCCAAGATGCAGAACGATACCCGGCGCCCGACCGCTCTGGCGAACGCGCAGCAACAGGGCTTGAAACGGTTCACGATCCTCGGCGGCCATTTCCGGCAGAAGATCGCGGTTGCGGGCCAGGCCGAGCGAGCGGATGGCGGCCGGATTGGCCTCGATGATGCGCAGCCGGTCGGCACTGAGAAGGAGCACGGCCTCGTTCGACGCATCGAACAACATGCGGTAGCGGGTCTCGACGTCGCGCAGCTTCCAGTAGTCCTGTTCCATCGCCTGCTGCGCCGTGATGAGGCGGGACTGCAGTTCCGCCACCACCCTCAGGTTGCGCCCGATGGCGATCAGCCCGGCTTTTCCGCCGAGACGAACGGTCGTGTACTCCATGGGCAGCTCAAGGCCGCTGGGAAAGCGCTGGTTGACCTGACGGAACGCGGAGATGCCACTCTCGCGGGCATCTTCCAGCATGCGCATGACCTTGCCGCCACCATTATCAGCGACGGTTTCGAGCCATGGCCGCCCAACCCACCCCTCCACGGCTTCGTTGGAGACGTCATTCGACAACGTGGCCTCCTGGATCACCCCGTCCATGTCCAGAACCAGGGTGACATCAGGTTGATTCACGCTCGGGATGCCGGTCGTGATGATCGTAGCCTCCTAGGTCAGTTGATACGCCTGTAGTGAAGGTGTCATAGCAGGGTTTACACTGAATGTCTGATGAATTCGCGGTAGCGCGCTGTCCACTATGCTGTACACTTTTCCCCGAAACCGTCATGTTCCGTCGACAAGGCCAGCGTGTCGCGGCGGCGCGCGAAAGCGGAATGCGTCCACCTCGACGGAAACCCGCATGTTCAATTCAAAGGCGACAGCGGCTTCCTCGACCACGGCCTCAACATCGCCAAGGCGATCCCCGGCCTGGTCCAGGGTCCGACGATAGGCCGTGCGGAACATGTCAAGGTCCTGAATTCCTGGAAACTGGTTGAAAGCGAGCGCGCGGAAATGCGGGCCAAATTGCTTTATCAGGCGTTGTCCCAGTATTCGACCGCCATTCAGATCGCCGAGGTAGCGGGTATAGCAATGAGCGATCAGCAACGCGCCTCGACCTGCCCACTTGATCCTGGCGGCATAGCATTCGCCGGACGGCAAAAGCGGGAGAGACATCGCCCAGGCAGATCCCGCCAGATCGCCAAGATCAGCCACAATACAGCCCGAGCGGAAGAGCGAAGGTTGCGCCAGTCCCTCGAGTTCCGGTCGGCCGCCATGCTGCTCCAGGGCCTGTTCCATGGCCTGATAGGCTGGCAGCAAGTTGCGTAGATAGAGCGCGTAGGCGGAGCGGCTGACCCGTCCGGTCAATAATGCGGCGACGATGCCAGAACGCTCCGCGGCGCGGTGCGATTCGGCGGTCCGTTCGCGCAGGCGTTGCGCAAGGCTGTTCGCCGTTGCGCGAACGGCGGGTCCATGTGGTGGAATTGGCGAGTTCCCGTTATGACAGCGACCTCCGTCGCCAGGACGCGACGTTACAGCCTAACGGCTTCAGGTTGAAGATAGCGCCGTTATGGCTCATGATCCGCTCAGCCGTCACACCGTGTCGGGCAAACCAGCAACAGCGCGGGCGGTGAACGCGACAGCACTTTCAGTGCGTTCGTCGGGCAGCTGTTCGATGCAGGCTACGCGGTAGGCATCATCGAGGCGACATGGTTGACTTCTTAGCCAAGATTGCGCCACCGCTCTAGGCGGCGGGCGCCAGCACCTTGGCTTCTGTGACCAGATGATAGAACCGCCCCTCGAACAGCTTCATGACTTCAACCGTGGCGGCATGCGACTCCGGCCGGATGGCGGAGGCGAGGCACGCTTCGATGGCCGCCATGTCTGGAAAATCCATCTCCAGGATCATCGCGATGGGCCGCGCATCCGGATCAGCTGACCTGGTGCGTTGAACCCGCACCGCGGTCACGTTCGGAAACCGCTGCCACAGCGGCTCAAGTTCATCGCGCACGCGGGCAAAGAACTCTTCTTCCCGGCCATTCTGCACGGTTCCCTCATAAATCGCGGTTCTGGTCAGCATTGGCTACTCCTGGTCATGATGGGTTTGCATATGCGGTGCGTCGAAGCAGGTTCATATCCGGCCGGGTGTCACTTGATACGGAGGACGACAATGGCTCTTCACACGCCGCTACTGGTTGCCTGTCGTCCGTGCGCGTTAAGCAGCGGCGCCATTCCGGTGCGAGAAGGCGGTTTCCGCGCTGGTAACGAATTCGAGCAGACAGGTGCGGCCGTCCTCGGTGGCCCGTTTGGCACGCTGGAGAGCGGCCGCCACATCGCCGGGGTCGGCCACCCGCTCGCTCCACGCGCCCAGTGACCGCGCCGTGTCCGCAAAATCGCCGCCCAGATCACGGGCCTGATGCATCTCGTGCGACAGTTTCATGTGCGGGATTTCAATCGCCATCGTGTTGTTGTTCAGCACGATCGTCAGTGACGGTATGCCGGCGCGAACCGCGGTTTCGATATCAAGCCCGGTCATGCCAAAGGCCGCGTCGCCCATGAAGTTGACGCAGAACTTGTCCGGTGCGGCGACCTTGGCGCCAATCGTGAGACCCAGACCGGTGCCCAACTGGTGCGACTTTCCCCAGCCGAGATACCCGCGCGGCCGCGTCGCACGATAGAACGGCAGCAACTGATCGCGCGGGCTGCCGGAGTCATGGGTGACGATCGCGCTCGCCGGATCAACCACGCGGGTGAACTCCGACATCACGTGGTACGGCGTGATCGGGGTTTCCCGGGATCGCAGCTTGGTGTCCCACCGCGCCAGCCATTCGGCGCGGGCCTGAGCGATCTCGGCCGCGGGCGAGGCATTCGGCAGCCTGCCGCCAAGCCGGTCCTTAACGGCCTGCACCAGATGGGCGAGAACGAGTTTGGCGTCACCGAGCAATGCCACCTCGGTCTGGTGCTGTTTGTGCAAATCCCGCGGGTCGTTGGTGGCGTGAATGATTGGCACGCCGTTGGGCAGCGGCGGCGTGGTCAGCGGATGGCGGTTCAGGCCGGTGCCGATGCCCAGGATCAGATCAGCCTTGGTGTAGAGGAACAGCCGGCCGGGGCCGGTAAATGTGTTGCCACCGGAACCAAGCGACAGGGCGTGGTCTTCGGGGAAGGCGCTCTTGCCGTCCACCGTGGTCATGACCGGCGCCTGAAGCAGGTCGGCCAGTTGCACGAGTTCGTCGGAGGCTTCCGCATACAGGACACCCTGGCCGGCCAGGATCACCGGACACCTTGCCTGGACCAGTCGCCTCGCCGCGTCCTCGACATCACGTGGATCAGGTGCCGAGACCGTCGGTTTGATCGGCGTGTAGGTGACCGAGTCGAAGCCGGTTTCCTCGTTGACCAGGTCGCGCGGGACTTCCACCATCACCGGCCCCAGCCGCCCGGTCTTCAGCGCCGCAAAGGCTCGGCGCATCACGTCGGTGACGGATCCCGGGGTGCGCAGTTCCTCGGCCTGCTTGGTGACGGAGGCATAGGTGATCGCGGACCGGAAGGTGGGAAAGATCTGTGACTGGTCGCGCGCCTGCGCCAGCGGAAGAAACAGCACTGGCACGGAGTCGGAGAAGGTGGTGGCGATGCCGGCGAACGCATTTTCCGACCCCGGGCCGTATTGCATGGCGAAGACACCCGGCGGCTTGCCGTTGGTGACGCGCGCATAGCCGTCGGCCATATCGACCCCAACGCGTTCCTGCCGACAAATCACGGGACGGATGCCAGCGACGACGGCGTTCTCAATGATCGGGGTGGTGGGGAAGCAGAACAGCGTGGTTGTGCCCTCGCGCTTGAGGATTTCGACGATGGCGTCAGCGGTCCGCATGATGATTTCCCCCAGTTGGTCGACGCTTGATGAACGGACGGTAGAAGGAGACGGAATTCACGCCAAGCAGTGGCTTGGTCTCTCCGTCGCCACCGATATCCTGAGTTGCCTGAGGACGTCGAGCCGGGCCCGGCTGTCCTTCGAACCATCCCTCAGCTTAGGATGACCCATGCGTATCGCCATCCTGGATGATTACCAATCCGTCGCAATGACAATGGCAGACTGGTCGCCACTTGAGGGTCGAGCCGAAATCTCGGTGTTCACCGACCACGTCGCCGACGAGGCGCTGTTGGCAAGGCGCCTGGCGCCATTCGACATCCTCTGCGTCATGCGCGAGAGAACCACGCTGCGGAGACAGCTGATCGAGCAGCTGCCAAATCTGAAGCTCATCGCCTCCACCGGTCCGGTCAACGCTGCGGTCAACGTAGCTGCGGCCGGCGAACAGGGCATCGAGATCGTTCATACGGGATATTCCTCTACCCCAACGATAGAGATGACGTGGGCGCTGATCCTCGCGAGTCGGCGTCATCTGGTGCAGGAGGTCGCCGCAGTCCGATCCGGTGGCTGGCAGCAAAAGGTCGGAGGCGACCTTCATGGCCGCACCCTCGGATTGCTGGGTCTCGGCAATATCGGCGGTGCGGTGGCGCGCATCGGTCGCGCCTTCGGCATGCGCGTGATCGGATGGAGCCAGAACTTAACGCCCGAGAAGGCCGAAGCCGTCGGCGCTGTCGCGGTTTCAAAGGAGCAGGTGTTCTCGGAGGCGGATGTCGTGAGCATCCACATGCTGTTAAGCCGGCGTACGCGTGGCCTCGTCGACGCCAAAGCAATCGCCTTGATGCGGTATCATGCCTGGCTAATCAACACATCCCGCAGCGCCATTGTGGACGAGCCTGCTCTGCTGGACGCTCTTGTGCAGCGGAAGATCGCAGGACTGGCGGTCGATGTATTCGAGGTAGAGCCCCTTCCGGCTGACCATCCGTTCCGCTCCCTGGATAACGTGCTTGCGACGCCGCACCTCGGCTACGTAACGGAACAGCTTTATCGGACCTTCTACGGCGACACCGTCCGGAACATTGTGGCGTGGCTTGACCGGTATAATCCACCGTAACGGGGATTATGCACTCCACGCCGCGGCAAGCCAGAGTGCTGGTACAGGCCCGCGTGACAATCATGTTCGATCGAGCCCGGGGACCGCCAACGTATCGACCGCGTTACTTCCGGCATCGGGAAGTAGCCACTTGGCCCGGCCCCTTTGCTGCTGGCCGTCGTCGCCCTGACCTGCGACAAAGCCTGACGCGCGGCGACGGTTCCCGAGGCCATCTTGCAAGGTGAGCATTCAGCATGACGAAGCAGCTTCACTTAGGCGCCATCATGCGTCCGGTCGGCATCCATACCGCCTGGTGGCGCTATCCGGGCGCCTATCCTGACGCCAACTTCAACCTCAAGCACCTCGTGCGGTTTATCCAGGCTCTGGAACGGGCGCGGTTCGATGCCTTCTTCATGGCGGACCACCTGGCCGTGCTCAACATGCCGATCCAGTCATTACGGCGCAGCGCGACGGTAACCTCGTTCGAGCCGCTGACGCTGCTGTCGGCGCTTGCGATGGCGACCGAACGGATTGGGTTGATCGCCACAGCCTCGACGACCTTTGACGAACCCTATCATGTCGCCCGCCGGTTCGCCTCGCTCGACCACATCAGCAACGGCCGCGCGGGATGGAATGTCGTCACGACCGCCAATCCCGATGCCGCGCTCAATTTCGGGCTGCCCGAACATGTCGAGCACGACGAACGCTACCGGCGGGCTCGGGAGTTCCAGGCGGTCGTAACCGGCCTTTGGGACAGCTGGGCGGACGATGCGTGGCGGCATGACCAGGCGAGCGGCATCTTTTTCGATCCGGAGAAGATGCACGTGCTTGACCATCAGGGTCCGCATCTGTCGGTGCGGGGCCCGTTGAACATCGCGCGGCCGATCCAGGGCTGGCCGGTTATCGTCCAGGCCGGCGCCTCCGAGGCCGGCCGGCAGCTGGCCGCCGAAACCGCCGAAGTCGTGTTCGGCAGCAGCCGCACGATCGAGGAAGCCCGCGCCTTCTCTACCGACGTGAAGGCGCGCGTGATGGCGGCGGGGCGTTCGGCTGATCACTTCAGAATCTTACCGGGCGCGCTCGTGGTTGTCGGCCGAACGAGCGCGGAGGCGTGGGAAAAGAAGGCTCTGCTTGATCGTCTCGTGCATCCCGAGAGCGGCGTGCCCAACCTGTCCATCCGGCTTGGCGTCGATGCCTCGACCTTTGACCTCGACGCGCCACTGCCCGAGATCCCGCCGTCAAATCAGAGCCAAAGTGGGCGGGACACGCTGGTCGCGCTGGCACGCAGGCGGAACTTGACCGTCCGTCAGCTTGCCCAGATGGTCGGCGGCTTCGGCGGGCTCGAGATGGTCGGAACAGCCGTTGAGATCGCCGACACGATGCAATCATGGCTGGAGGCGGGCGCCGCCGACGGGTTCAACATCATGTTTCCGACTGTCCCAGCCGGCCTCGATGATTTTGTGGAACTTGTCATCCCCGAGTTGCAACGCCGGGGCCTGTTCCGCAGCGAATATGAAGGGACCACGCTGCGCGCTCATCTCGGTTTGCCACGGCCGGAGAACCAGTTCTTCCTGCCGGGGCATCAACATGGATCAAAGGGTGCCGGGTCAAGGTGACACCGGACATCGCCAGAGCCAAGCCGATCGCGGGTGCTAACCCGGCGTCGGCACTGGGTGGCCTTGGCGGAGCACCACGCTGAGATTGTTCGCCGGCATCGGGATGCGTTCAGGCGTCTCGAATCCGTGCCGGCAGGCGACCGCGGTGATGTCGTCGAGGTCGCGTATACCCCAGGATGGATTTCGCGCCCGCAGGCCGGTGTCGAAGGCGGCGTTGCCGGATCCAGTATGCACGCCATCCTCGCGGAACGGGCCGTAGAGGAAGAGCAGCCCGCCTTGGGTCAGGACACGCGCGGCCCCCGTGATCAGCCCTTCTGTGGCAGCCCAGGGAGCGATATGGACCATATTGATCGCGACGACGGCGTCTGCCCGGGCGACGGGCCAACGTTCGGCCGCGGCGTCGAGATACAGCGGCGGCAGTAGATTCGGCAGGCCGGTGGTATCGCGCCAGGCCGCGATGCTGTTCAGCGCGACCGCGTCCTGGTCGGTCGGCTGCCAGGTCAGCGCAGGCAACGCGCTGCAGAACCACACGGCGTGCTCGCCTGTGCCGCTGGCGATCTCCAGCACCAGCGCCGATGGCGGCAGGATTTCGCGCAGTACTTGCAGGATCGGCTCACGATTACGCGCTGCGGCGGGCGCGGTTCTGGCAGCCTGGTTCATCACCGCTATCCACAAAACCTTGAGCTACTGGCAGGCCAGACACTCTTCATAATCCACTCGGTCCGCTGAACCCACCGCCAGCCCCGGCAACAGGTCGGAGTTGTCATTTGGTTTTACCTCCAGCATCAACCCGGTGAGGACCTTCGGGGCTATAGCCTTGGCGCTGACATTATCCGCTCGCGCCACCGAAAGACTCCGACAGTAATACAATGACTTGACGCCCTTCTTCCAGGCCATGAAATGAATTTCATGCAGATCTCGCTTATGCACGTTCGCGGGCAGGAACAGGTTTACCGACTGACTCTGACACACAAGCGGTGCCCGATCCGCGGCATGCTCGATGATCCACCGCTGATCGAGTTCAAACGCGGTCTTGTAGACGGCCTTCTCGTGCTCGTTCAAAAAATCCAGATGCTGCACGCTGCCCTTGGACATCGTGATGGAAGACCAGACTTCCTCGGCGTCGAATCCTTTCGCTGCAAGCAGTTTTTGAAGATGCCGGTTTCTGACCGAGAAGCTGCCTGATAGTGTCTTTTGCACGAATACGTTCGCCGCGATCGGCTCGATACCTGGCGAGGAATTGCCGGCGATGATCGAAATGGAAGCGGTCGGCGCGATCGACATTTTATGAGAGAATCTCTCGTTTACGCCGTATTCAAGCGCATCCGGACAGGCCCCGCGTTCGTTTGCCAGCTTCACCGAAACAGCATCCGCTTGCGCCCTGAGGTGCCGGAAGATCTTCTTGTTCCAGACCTTCGCCACCGCGCTCTCCCATGGGACGTTCAACGCCTGAAGAAACGAGTGGAATCCCATGACGCCCATGCCAACCGAACGTTCACGCATGGCCGCGTATTTGGCCTTCTCCATACCAGGCAACGCGCGATCTATAAAATCCTGCAGAACATTGTCGAGGAACCGCATGATGTCCTCGATGAATGTCGGATGTTCTTCCCACTCCGCCCATCTTTCCAGGTTGACGCTGCATAGGCAGCACACCGCGGTTCGCTGCTTTCCGTGCTGATCCTCACCCGTCGGGAGGGTGATCTCGCTGCACAGGTTGGACGTCTTCACCTCCAGCCCGGCCAGCTTGTGGTGTTCAGGGCGCGCGCTGTTCACGTGATCCGAGAAGACGAGGTAAGGTTCTCCGGTCTCGATCCGTGCCGTCAGGATCCGGATCCACAAGTTGCGGGCCGAGATCGACCGAACAACGGATTTGTCCTTTGGCGACAGCAGCGGCCATGGTTCATCCGCTTCCACCGCGCGCATGAACGCGTCCGAAACCTGTATCCCGTGGTGCAGGTTAAGCGCCTTGCGGTTTGGATCTCCGCCGGTCGGGCGGCGAATTTCAGTGAATTCCTCGATCTCGGGGTGCCATATCGGAAGATAAACCGCCGCCGATCCACGCCGAAGAGACCCCTGGCTGATCGCCAGGGTCAGGCTGTCCATGACCCGTATGAAGGGAATGACGCCCGAGGTTTTTCCGACGGCGCCAACCTTTTCGCCGATCGAGCGCAAGTTGCCCCAATACGATCCGATGCCGCCGCCCTTGGAGGCCAACCAGACATTCTCGTTCCAGAGATCCAGTATGCCGTCGAGGCTGTCGGAGGCTTCGTTCAGGAAGCAGGAAATCGGCAGACCTCGATTGGTTCCGCCATTCGACAGGATCGGCGTGGATGGCATGAACCATAGCTTGCTCATGTAGTCATAGATCCGCTGCGCATGCGCGTGGTCGTCCCCATATTGCGACGCAACGCGCGCGAAGAGATCCTGGAATCCCTCACCCGGCATCAGATATCGATCGGTCATGGTGGCGCGGCCAAAGTCGGTCAATAAGGCATCGCGCGAATGGGTGAGTTGCACCTGGTAACGACCTGGCATCTGGACGGCATCGAGCACGGCGATCTCCTTATCTAGCATCATATCGCGCATAACCGTTCTCCTCAGGCGAGCGGATTCGGGGCAAGCCATATCTTGTACACGATAACAGATTTGTCTACTAGATGGAGCGCTTTGTGGCTTGTTTGCCACGTGCCGGTTCGCATCAGCGGACGCTTGCGCCGCCGCACGTCACGCGAAGCGAGGTTGCTTCCGGTGAGACGCCGGAGCAGCAGACGGCCGGAAAACCCAGCCCGGCCCGCCAGACGTTAGCGGGTCGGTTGAGCGGGCAAGGTATCGCGAACCCTTGATCAGTCATGCCCATGAAGCCCCGGATCGACAGGTTCGACCGGGCGTGCCGCCACCAGCATCAGCCGGTTATTGTTTTCCAGTCGACGCCGCGTTCGAATGCGGCCGCGGCCTGGTAGATTGTCGTTTCGTCATAGAACTTGCCGACCAGCATCATGCCGACCGGCAGACCGTCCACCATGCCGCAGGGGATACTCATCGCCGGGTGATGGCTGCAATCGAACGGGGCGGTATTGGGCAACATCTCAAATGCTCGCTGGATGATTTCCGGTATCGGCGCATCCGCGGCGGGCAGCGGCGTGGCCGTCATCGGCAATGTCGGCATCAGCAGCAGGTCGAACCGGGACAGCGCATCGTTGTAAGCGCGCTTTAGCGCCTGCACCAGGTTTTGCGCCTTGGCATAGTAGCGACCGCGATGATGCGTGGTCATGTACTGACCCAGCAGCATGGTGTTCTTGAGCGTGTCGGACAACTCGTCGGCACGCTCCCGCCAGGCCGCGTGCGCATCAAGCAGCGAAACGATATACTGCCCTTGCCAGTTGAACCCGAACCCGTTGCCATGCATCATCTGCATCGTCGCACCCTCAGCAGCGATCGGCAGCCAGATCGCCGGCCCGACCCGATGCAGCGGGATCGTTACGGTCTCTAGCACCGCACCCAGACCGCGCAGCCGGTCAGCCGCCTCTCGCACCACCGCATCCGACTGCGATTGCGATTGGGGGTGAGCGAAACCTTCTTCGACCACGCCGATCCGCAGGCCTTGCACCCCACGTCCAAGCCCCTCGCGATACGGCATGCTCTGGCCACCATACTGGCGGGGATCCAGCCCGTCGGGCCCGGCAAGAACCTCTAGCAGCAGGGCGTTGTCCTCGACCGTCGCGGTCATCGGGCCGGTATGATCGAGCGTCAGTTCGATCGGCATGATGCCGGTGTAGGGAACCAGACCGTGCGTTGGCTTCATGCCGTAGATGCCACAGAACGATGCCGGCATCCGGATCGATCCGCCCTGGTCACCGCCCAATGCCATCGGCACTTCGCCGGCGGCGACCAAGGCCGCACTGCCCGAGGACGAGCCGCCGGCGGAGTAACCGGAGCGATACGGGTTATGCACCGGCCCGCTCGAGCTTGTGTGGCTGCCGCCGGAGAAGCAGAAATATTCGCAGACGCTTTTGCCGACGATCGTGCCGCCGGCATCAAGGATGCGCTGCACGACAGTTGCATCGACGTCGGGCACATATCCTTCCAACGTCGATGCGCCGTTCATCATCGGCACCCCGGCCAGGCACACATTGTCCTTGACGGCAACAGTCTTGCCCTTCAGTTTTCCGCTCGGCGCCCCTTCGACTGTCGTCTTCACATACCACGCCCCGTAGCGGTTTTCTTCCGCGCCAGGACGACGTCCCGGCGTCCGCGGATAGGTTACCGCCGGCATTTCGTCGGGCATGCGGTCAACGACGTTATAGGCGGCCAAACCGGGCAGCAGACATTGAAGATGCGCTGCCAGTTCGGCATCGCCCATATGCAATCCCAACGAACTGGCGGTCGCACGAAGCTGCTCCAGGGTCGGTATCTTGATGGTTTCGGTTGTCATCCTTCGGCCTCCTTGGATTAAGCCATTCCAATGAACTCATCGACCAGCGCGCGGTCTCGAGCAATGTCTGGGGGTAGCTCGCGGGTGACTTCGCCCTTTTGCAGAATCAGGATCCGATCGGCCAGAGCCGAAATGAAATTGAGGTTCTGCTCCACCAGCACCATGGTCACGGGACGTCTTCGCCGGACCGTCCGCAGTGTCTCGATCATTTCCTCGATGATCGACGGCTGAATGCCTTCGGTCGGCTCATCGAGCAGGATCAGTTTCGGCTCCGCGCAAAGGCAACGGGCCAACGCCAGCAATTGCTGTTCACCGCCGGACAGGGCACCACCGGCGCGATCGAGCAGCCGGACAAGCCGGGGAAAGTCCGCAAGTGTGGCGTCGATGCTCTGCTGGCTGTCCGGCAGGCGCAGGCATCCCATTCGCAAATTCTCCGCGACCGTCAGTGTCGCGAAGATCTCGCGTCCTTGCGGGACATAACCGATTCCCAGGCGTGCCCGGGCCGTCGGTGGCAACCGGGTAATATCTCGATCATCGAAATAAACACCTCCGCCTGTTGCCGGCAGGTAACCCATCAGGGTCCGTAGCAGGGTTGTCTTTCCCATCCCGTTATGGCCTAGCACCCCGACGATCTCACGATCGTTCACCGAAAGCGTGACGCCCGACAGAATGGGAATTCGCCCATAACCGGAGTGGAGGCGGGAAACCGACAGCGTTGTCATGCCGCCTGTTTGCCCAGATAGACGTCGCGCACCCGCTGGTCGGCCAGGACATGCTCGACATCGTCCTCGATCAGAACGCGCCCTTGGTTAAAGACGGTGACGGTTTTCGCGATCATCCGAATGAATTGCATGTCATGCTCGACGACCACGAGCGCCTGCGTCTGATTGATCTCGCGGATAAGCTCGGCGGTTCGTTGCACCTCGATGTGGTTCATGCCGGCCGCGGGTTCGTCCAGCAAAATGAGATCAGGTTCCTGGGCCAGAACCGTGGCGATTTCCACCCATTGCCGCTGACCGTGGGCAAGCTGGCCGACAGGGCGATCCGCGATCGCATCCAGTTGCAGCCGCGACAAGGTTTCCGACACGATCTGGCGTGCTCGAGCCATCGACTTGTGACGAGCCGCACCGATGAAGACGTTTTCTCGCACGGTGAGCCCGTTGAACACGTTGGGCACCTGGGTCTTGATGCCGACACCAAGCCTGGCGATCACGTGCGGATTGGCGCCGGTGACGTTCTTGTCACGGAACGTGATGGTGCCTTCGGTCGGGACCAACTGCCCTGTCAGCATCTTGAAAAATGTGCTCTTGCCGGCTCCATTCGGGCCGATGAGGCAGCGTAATTCCATTTCGCGCAGCGTGAGGTCAACCGACTGGACCGCTGTGACGCCGCCAAACCTCATGGTGACGCCACGTGCCTGTAGCAGCGCGTTCACTGTCCGGCCTCCGCCGCCTTGGCCGTCGATATTTCCCGTTGTGCGGATCTGCCTATTGGCAGCAGCCTGTCGCGGATCGCCGGCACGACGCCTTGCGGTACCAGCAGGACAAAGGCAACCAGCACCACGCCGAGGCCAAGATTGGAATCGATCTTGCTCTGCGAGCCGGCCAGGATGATCAGGTATTGGATGCCCACGGCACCGAGGATTGGACCGAGCAGCGTGCCGAGACCACCGACCAGCACGAAGATGATCACTTGCGCCGACATCGTCAGGCTGAAAACGGTCGGGCTGATGAACCCGCCCCAGATTGTGTAGAGGCATCCAGCCAGCCCGGCCACGCCCGCCGCCACAATGAAGGCAAACAGCTTGTACAGTCGCGGGTCGTAGCCCAGCAGCATCGCTCGCGTCTCGTTCTCCCGGATGGCGACAACCACGCGGCCGAACCGGCTGGCAAGGATACCGCGCAGCATCACGTAGACGAAGATCAGCGACCCCATCGCGGCATACCACGTCTGTTCGGGACTCAACGGACTGGATGGATCACCCGGGACATTCAGGGGTGGCACCGCCGGAATGCCATTGAATCCCCCAAGCTCGGCAGTGCCGATATGGTAAGCGCTGCCGGAGGTCGAGTTGATCAGCTCGAACAGGATGACCGAGACGGTTAATGTAATGACACCAATATAGGCATCGCTGATGCGGCCATAGAACATGAAATAGCCAAGCAGGGCTGCGAACAGCATCGGTGCCACGACGGCGATCAACACCGGCAATGTGCTGTCGCCAAGGTTGAGTGCTGCGACGGCGTAGGCGTAGCCGCCGATGCCGAGGAAGGCGGCCTGGCCGAACGACATTATGCCGCCGTAGCCCCACAGGAAGCCCTGGCTCAGCGCGAACATCGCCATCGCCGTGAACACGGTCATCTGCACGATGCCAAACAGGTCGAGCACCTGCGGCAGGCCGAACAGCAGGATCGCGCCGGCGCCGACCATCGCTATGAACCCCGCCCAGCCGGACGACCTGAAACCCGCGGCGCCGCTCACAAACTCCTCCGCAGGAAGCGGCCGGTGATGCCCTGCGGCAGCATCCGGATCATCAGCACCGCTGCCGCGAGCAGCGCGACATCACCGATGACGGGAGTCGTCTGGAATGAAACGAGTTCATTGATCAGACCGAACACCGTGGATGCGAGGCCGGTGCCGGTAATGATCGCCGGGCCGCCGCCGAGGACGGTAATGAACGCTTTAGCGATGTAAGCCGCGCCCATGCCCGGCGAAACCCCCGAGATCGGCGCCAACACGCCACCAGCGAGGCCGGCCAGGGCGGAACCGAGCGTGAAGGCCGCCATGTAGATGGTCGGCGGGGATACGCCGAGAGCCGCGGCCATGTTGGGATTTTGCATCGTCGCACGCAGGATCAAGCCGAATTTCGTGTAACGCAAAAGCGCCAGCATCCCGGCGAGGCCGGCGATAGCGGCCGCGACGATCACAAAGCTATACAGGCTGGCGCCGTAGCGCCCGATGGCGAAGCCGCCCAGCGGAGTCGGCACCGCGCGCACGACATTTCCAAAAATCGTTGCGGTGAGGCCGATCAATCCCAGACTGACACCCCACGTCGCCAGCATGGTGTCGATGATCCGGCCATACAGAAAGCGTATCAAGGTGCGTTCGAGCACCAGACCCACGAGACCTACGAGCAACGGCGGCAACACCAGCATCGACAGCCAGATATTGACGCCCGCCTGGGTTGCCATGACAGCTGTATAGGCGCCTAGCATCATGAACTCGCCATGCGCTAGGTTGATGACCCGCATCATGCCATAGATCACACCCAGCCCCAGCGTGATCAACACAAGTGTGGCGATTCCAGTAATCACGTTGAAGGCGAGAAGCCCAACCAGATCCATGACCTAGATGCTCGGGACGAATTGCTTGTCGGTGCGTGGGTTCTTGATGAGGTCGCAAGCGCCCCCGGTGTCGGCTGGATATTGATCCGGGTAGGTCGCCATTATCTGCCACTTGCGATCTGCCGGCTGAGCCAGGTAGGCATTGCGGATGGTGTGGTGGGTCTTGGGGTCCATCGTTACTTTGCCAGATGGACCTTGTATCGTAATTCCTGACTCCAGCGCCGTGATAACCCTGGCCTGTGCCACAGAGCCAGCCTTCTTCACGCCTTCAGCCCAGATCATGATGCCCTCGTAAGTGGCGGAATCCAGTTCGCCAAGATCGGTGACGCCGGCGCCATATTTCGCCTGCATGCCTTTGACGAACGCATCGCTGGCTGGGGTGCCAAGGTCGTTGTACCATCCGAAGCAGGTGACGATGCCGTTCGTGGTGGCGGCATCCATGCTGGTCAGTTCGTCACCCAGACCAAAAACGGTCGACCCCATCGGGATCTTGGTTTTCATGCCGGCAGCAGCCCACTGGCGATAGAAGCCCTCGTGGTTGGCGCCGACCAGGGCCGAAAGCACGAATTGTGGCGATGCCTGCTGGATCCGGCTGATCGCGGAGGAAAAATTGGTGACGTCCAGCGGGAAGAAGTCCGTCTGCGCGACGCTGCCGCCGCCGTCGCGGACAAACTTGGTCATCCACTTGGCGGTGATTTGGCCATAGTTGTAGTCGGCGGCGATTATGTAGGCCTTCTTGCCCCAGGTCTTCAATGCATAGGCAACAACATGATCGACAGTCTGCGCTGGTGTGGTCCCGGTGCAAAACACATTGCGGTCGCAGACGCCGCCTTCGTACTGGGTGTTATAGAAATACAGCGTTTTGTAACGATCCAAGGTCGGACGGATTGCTTCTCGAGAAGCCGAGGTGATGCCGCCCTGCACTACGTCGACCCGGTCTTTCAGCACAAGTTGTTGGGCGTATTGCGAGTAAAGCTGCATGCTGGATTGAGTATCGTAATTAATCAATTTGATCTGGCGACCGAGCAGCCCACCTGCTGCATTCAGTTGTCCAACCGCATATTCCGTGGTTTGGATCATGCGCGATCCGTTGATGCCGATCGGGCCGGACGCATCCAGCAGACTGCCAAGCTTGATCGGCGGGGCGCCAAGGCCGTTGCGAGCGATAAACGGTGCAGCGAGTGCACCGGCGGACAACAGCGTCCCCAACCGGAGTGCGCGGCGACGGCTGAGTACGTCACGTGTCATATCCTGGCTCCGTCGATCAATTTTGGCATCGTTCGGTGCATGCAAACGCGATACCAAGTTCTCTGCCAGTCGTACGGCGAAATCGGCGCGGAACCGGCTTCAACCGGTCGTTAAAATCGCGGCTATTTCGGAATTTACCGAGAGTCAACGGCGTTCCTGCGGGTCGCCCATTGGCCGGCCCAACCGCATCAGTCTCGCTATGGACAAGACAAGTCCGTGTCAGCGGATGTTGCTCTGCATGAGCTGAGGCCTCGACGACAAACCGATTGGATGACGCGTGGAACTCAGGGCCGTGCTGCTCAACAAGGCGACGTCCGTAATCGCAACTGCCTAAAGATAGGCCTACGAACACGTGAGAGCCTACGAACATGGTCAATCGCCATCATCACCCGTTCAGATAGTCAATCCGAGCGGGAACCTGCTCTACCGCAGCCCGGCGTTGATCTTCGCCAGAGCGGCAGCACCCGGCACCAATGCGTCTTCTTCCAGCGCATTCAGCGGGCTGTCGGATGTCTTCAGATGCTCGTGCAGATCGTGAGGGTTCGGATCCACGTAGAGAAGTCCCGTCACGATCTCACCCATCGCATGGCGTCGCTGCATGTAGGTCATCGCGGAGACACGATCATTTATGTCGTACTCAGTATGAAGCTTCCGCAGCCGCAGCGTCGATCCATCATGCTGCGTCACCATCTCGACCGAACCCGGCGCATAATCCACGGTGATTTCCGGCCGTCCGGTGATCAGATCAAGATAGTTGACCGCCGCGTTGTGCTCACGCACATAGTCGAAGCTCTTGGTGGATCCCTCATGGTTGTTGAATGCCACGCAGGGCGAGATGCAATCGATGAACGCAGCCCCCTCATGCTTCAACGCGGCCTCGATCAGCGGCACCAACTGCGCCTTGTCGCCGGAGAAGCTGCGCGCCACGAACGTCGCACCCAGCTGCAGCGCCATGCCGACAAGGTCGATCGCCTCATCACTGTTCACCACCCCGCGTTTCGATTTGGCCCCTTTGTCCGAGGTGGCGGAGAACTGTCCCTTGGTCAGCCCATACACGCCGTTGTTCTCGACGATGTAGACCATGTTGACGCCTCGCCGCATGGCGTGCGCGAACTGACCGAGTCCGATGGATGCGCTGTCGCCGTCGCCGGACACGCCTAGGTAAATCAGCTCCCGGTTGGCCAGGTTCGCACCGGTCAGCACTGACGGCATGCGCCCATGGACCGAATTGAAGCCGTGCGAGGCCCCAAGGAAATACGTCGGGGTTTTCGACGAACAGCCGATACCTGAAAGCTTGGCGATCCGGTGCGGCGGTAATTCCAGTTCGAAGCACGCTCGCACGATCGCGGCGCTGATCGAATCGTGCCCGCAGCCGGCGCAGAGCGTCGAGATCGCACCTTCATAATCGCGCCGCGTATAGCCGAGATTGTTCTTATGAAGTTCCGGATGATGAAGCTTCGGCTTGGCGAGAAAGGTCATGACACAGCCTTTTCGATACGCATATCGGTGGCGTCGCCGACAACGGCACTGGCGGATATGGCAGCGGCGATGAAGCGGGCACTGATCGGCGTTCCATCGTAGTGCAGCACCTTGACCAGCCTTTTGGGGTCGATTTCCAATTCATTGACCAGTAACGATCGCATTTGTCCATCGCGGTTTTGCTCGACGACAAAGATGTGGTCATGGGCCTCGATGAAGGCCGCGACCTCATCGCCGAAGGGAAAGCCGCGCACCCGCAGCAGGTCCATGTGAATGCCCTGATCGGCCAGCAGCGAGTCGGCCTCGGCGATCGCCGGGCTCGTGGAACCATAGTAGATCGCACCCAGGCGCGTCGGCTTGTCAGCGTGGCGCTCGATCGCCGCAGGCACCAGGGATCGAGCCGTGGCATGCTTCTTCAGCAGGCGTTCCATGTTCTCCTGATAGTCGTGTCCCTCTTCCGAGTATCGCGCCATGCGATCCTTGGAGGTGCCACGCGTGAAGAACGCGCCCTTGGTCGGATGCGTGCCTGGCAGAGTCCTGTAGGTGATCCCGTCGCCATCGACATCCAGGTAGCGACCGAACAGCTTGCCAGATTCGAGCGCTTCAGCCGTCATGACCTTGCCACGATCCATCCGGCGACGATCATCCCACGCGAACGGCTTCGTCAGACGGTCGTTCATGCCGATCTCCAGATCCAGCATGACGAAGATCGGCGTCTGCAACCGATCCGCGAGGTCGAACGCCAGGACAGCGAATTCGAAGCATTCGTGAGGATCTTCCGGGATCAGCAGCACATGCTTCGTGTCGCCATGGGAGGCGTAGGCGCAGGCTGTGATGTCGGTCTGCTGCGTGCGCGTTGGCATGCCGGTCGAAGGGCCGGCTCGCTGAACATCAAAGATGACGGCCGGGATTTCGGCGAAATACGCCAGCCCGACAAACTCCTGCATCAAGGAGATGCCCGGGCCGGACGTCGCGGTAAAGGCCCGTGCGCCGTTCCAGGCCGCCCCGATGACCATGCCGATCGAGGCCAGCTCGTCCTCCGCCTGAACAATCGCGAAGTTGCTCTTTCCCGTCGCTTTATCGACCCGCAGCCGGCCGCAATATCGGGTGAACGCCTCCGCCAGGGAGGATGACGGCGTGATCGGATACCACGCGCAGACCGTTGCTCCGCCATACACCGCACCCAGTGCCGCGGCGCTGTTGCCATCGATAAAAATCCGATCACCGACAATGTCGGCATGCCGAAGGGTCAGCCCGACCGGACGATCCAGATGCTGCTTGACCCAATCTCGGCCCATATGCAGCGCCTGCACATTCGCCGCGATCAGCTTCTCGCGCCCCTTGAACTGTTCGCCCAGAAGTTGCTCGATGACGGCTGGATCCATCTCGATGAGCGCCGACAGCGCGCCCAGGCCAACGATGTTCTTGAACAACTGCCGTTGCCGCGAATCGCTGTAGGCCTTGTTGGTCATTTCGGTCAGCGGCACGCCAACGATCACGATATCGGGGCGGAACTTCTCCGGCGGCATGGGCTTGGTGCTGTCGTAGAACAGATATCCCCGAGGTTCGATGGACCTGACATCCTGGTCCCAGGTCTGCGGATTCATCGCCACCATCAGGTCGGGTCCGCCGCCACGGGCCGCGAGGTGCCCAGCTTCGGAAATTCGCACCTCATACCAGGTCGGCAGACCCTGAATGTTGGACGGAAAGATGTTGCGTGGTGTCGCCGCGATCCCCATGCGCAGAACAGCCTTGGCGAACAGCGCATTGGCGCTTGCCGAACCTGATCCGTTGACGTTGGCGAACTTGACGACGAACTCGTTGACCCGCTGAAGGCCCGGCACTTCTTTGGCCAGGCGATCTATTTGCTGCAGCATGCATTCCTCGCCCCGGCCATATCCGCTTGAGCCACATCGATCAAGAAACGTTCCATATCCCACGCACCGGTTGGACAGCGCTCAGCGCACAGCCCGCAGTGCAGGCAGACATCCTCGTCCTTCGCCATGATCCGGCCGGTCTTCAGATGCCCGGACACATACAGCGCCTGATCCAGGTTGTGCGCCGGCGCCATCAGCCGGGTGCGCAATTCGGCTTCCTCGCCATCGTCAGTAAAGCTGATGCAGTCGACCGGACAGATATCGACGCATGCATCGCATTCGATGCACAGATTGTCGGAGAACACCGTCTGCACATCGCAATTCAGGCAACGCTGCGCCTCGGCGAAGGCGAGCTTGTCATCAAAACCGAGTTCGACCTCGGCCTTGATATCCTTGAGGGCGATAAGCTTGTCCCGATGCGGTACCTTGAAGCGCAGGTCAGGCGAAACGGGATTGTCGTAGCTCCATTCGTGGATCCCCATCTTCTGGCTGGCAAGGGTCACCATCGGCGGTGGCCGGTCTCTCACGTCCTGCCCCTGGCAGACCTGATGGATGGAAATCGCCGCCTGATGCCCGTGCGCGACCGCCCAGATGATGTTCTTTGGCCCGAACGCAGCGTCGCCGCCGAAAAACACCCGCGGTTGGGTGGACTGGAAGGTGGTTTCGTCCACCACCGGCATGTTCCATTCGTTGAAGGACAAACCGATATCGCGCTCGATCCACGGGAAGGCATTTTCCTGTCCGACCGCGACGAGCACGTCGTCACATTCGAAGAAATGGTCGGGCTCGCCTGTGGGAACCAGCCGGCGCCGGCCGCGCGCATCATACTCCGCCTGCACCTTCTCGAACGTCATGCCATGAAGCTTGCCGTCGTTGTGCTTGAACTCTTTGGGCACCAGGTAGTTGAGGATCGGGATGTCCTCGCCGATCGCGTCCTGTTTTTCCCAGGGTGAGGCCTTCATTTCCTCAAACCCCGATCGGACGATGACCTTCACGTCGTCACCGCCGAGGCGTCGGGAGGATCGGCAGCAATCCATCGCCGTGTTGCCGCCGCCCAGAACGATGACGCGCCGGCCAATCTTGCTGATATGGCCGAACGAAACCGACGACAGCCAGTCTATGCCGATGTGGATGTTTGCCGCCGCTTCCTGCCGCCCCGGCAGATCCAGGTCGCGTCCACGCGGGGCGCCTGATCCAATGAAGATCGCGTCATAGCCCTCGTTCAGCAAGCCCTTGAGGCTGTCGATCCGCTGACCCAGCCGCATTTCCGGGCCCATGGCGGCTATGTAGCCGACTTCCTCGTCGATGACTTCTTCCGGCAGCCGGAATTTCGGGATCTGGCTCCGGATCATCCCGCCCGCTCGGTCATCGCCATCGTAGATCACCAGATGATAGCCTAGCGGCGCGAGATCCCGCGCCACCGTCAACGTGGCGGGTCCAGCACCGACGAGCGCGATCTTCTTGCCATTGCGCGATGCTGGCACACGCGGCATGCGGTCGCTGACATCACCCTTGTAGTCGGCTGCCACGCGCTTGAGCCGACAGATGGCAACCGGCTCTTCCTCCACCCGGCCGCGGCGGCACGCCGGCTCGCATGGACGGTCGCAGGTACGCCCTAAGATCCCGGGGAACACGTTGGACTGCCAATTGATCATGAACGCGTCGGCATAGCGGCCCGCAGCGATCAGGCGGATATACTCCGGGACCGCTGTATGGGCCGGACAGGCCCACTGACAATCGACCACTTTATGAAAGTAGTCGGGATCCTTGATGTTGGTCGGCTGCAAGTCGGACTCCTGTTTCCTCCGGCTTTGCTGGGTCGATTATGATGACCCTTGACCGGTGCCGCGGGGCGCTTATGACGCCTCAGTCGATTCTTCGTCAACGCGCGACACTAGGTCGAATTGGTTTTCTCGGCAATCCACAGGCCTCAGACCGCGCAAATGCCGGCGCGGGCCGTCTGAGCATCAACGCTCGCTGGCGGGGCGTACGCGAGAAAAGCGCTGGACGAGAGAGGTGGCGCAGCAAGGTTGCCGCGTTTCAAGCAGCCGTCTGATGTCCCGCCTGTTCGCAGGGATAAGCCCGTTGCCCCAAATGGTGACCTTGCCGGGGCGGACCTCGGCGTTCGTGATGGCGGCCAACAACCGCCATCACGGTGCACATCAGCGCAGTCCGAAGAAACTCAGCACGGCAATAACGACGACGACGAGACCAACAATATAGATAATATTGTTCACGCTAAATCTCCCAGTCCGGTTTGATGTCGTTCAGACAGGCAATATACTCCACAGTCCGTCCATCCGTTGCTTCAACAAGCGGTGTCAGACGTGGAAGCTCTCGCCGCAGCCGCAACGGCCCTTCTCGTTGGGGTTGGTGAAGGTAAAGCCCGCGGTGAGGTTTTTCACCTCGTAATCCATCACGGTCCCGATCAGGAACAGCGAGGCCTTGCGGTCCACCAGTACAGTCAGGTCCTTATCCTTGACGATCTCGTCCGTCGGCGCGGGGTCTTCGGTCCAGGACATGTCATAGGACATGCCGGAACATCCTTTGGTCTTCACCCCGATGCGCAGCAACTTCCCCTGTTCACCCCTGGCGTAAAGCCCGCGCAGCCGCTCTGCGGCCGCCTCTGTCAGGGTCATCAGCGGGGGCAGGGCTCGGATTTTGCGAGGTGCGGTCGTCGTGGTGCTCATGGTGCTACCTATGTCGGTCTCGATCAGAACATATTCAACTGAAGCCGTGCTTCCTCGGTCATGCGGGAAGGATCCCAGGGCGGATCCCAGACGGTCTCGACGTTGCAGGATGTCACGCCAGGAACCGTCATGACGGCGCTTTGAACCTGCTCAGGCAATTCCTGGGCACTCGGGCAGGCGGGCGCCGTCAAAGTCATTTCGACTTTAACAGCGCCATCGTCGTTGATCTCCACCACGTAGATCAGGCCGAGTTCAAAAATGTTCACCGGAATTTCCGGATCATAGACCGTCGCGATCGCCTCGATCAGGGTGTCTTCGCTTGGCCGCTTGTCGGGGTCCTGCATCGGGGTTTCGCCATCCGGCGTCCAGGCGGTCGGGACTGTCGCATCATTCACTGCTTGCCTCCTTCGCGCCATCCAGCGCGGCGATCAGGGCGTGCCAGGGAAGCGTCGCGCACTTCACCCTGGAGGGGTATTCGTGGACGCCAGACAGTGGTGCCAGGCGCTCCATCGGTTCGGCGAGTTCGGCCGCGCATTCCGGGCAGATGCCGGTGCGGGCCATGGTCCGGAACGCATCGAAAAGCGCCCGCGTGTCCGCCTTTGCCCGGCCCGGAACCGTTTCCGCCATCAGGTCAGCCGAGGCGACGCTGATCGCGCAACCGCGCGCCTCAAAGCCCACCTCCCCGACCGTGTCGGCGTCCAGCTTCAGCCAGACCTGCACCCGGTCACCACACATCGGGTTGTCGCCCTTTGCCGTCGCATCAAACGTCTCGAGCCGCCGAGCGTGACGCGGCTTACGTCCGTGATCCAGAATGACTTCCTGATACAGATCGCGCAGATCGTCGAAGCTGTCCGTGGCGCTCATTGAAAAAACTCCCGCACCCGGATGAGGCCATCGGCGAGTGCATCAACCTCGGCATGCGTCGTGTAGACACCGAAGCTGGCGCGGGCGGTGCTGTCGAGGTCGAAGCGGCGCATCAAAGGTTCAGCACAATGGTGGCCGGCGCGCACCGCGATCCCTTGGCGGTCCAGCAGAGTCGCCACGTCATGGGCATGTGCCTTGTCCAGGGTGAACGATACCACCCCGCCGCGATCCTGCGCCTGACCGAGTATGCGAACCCCCTCGATCGCCGAAAGCCGTGCCAGAGCGTGTTCGGTCAACGATGCCTCGTGCTCAGCCATCGCATCGTATCCGATCGCCTCGACATAATCGACCGCGGCTTTCAATCCAATTCCCTCGATGATCGCCGGCGTTCCTGCTTCGAACTTGTGAGGCACGGCTGCCCAGGTGGATTGCTCATAGGTGACCGACGATATCATGTCGCCGCCACCCAGGAACGGCGGCATCCGTTCAAGCAGCTCGCGCCTGCCCCACAACACGCCGATACCGGTCGGGCCATACAGCTTGTGGCCGGTCCAGACGTAGAAATCGCAATCCAGCGCGCGGACATCGACCTTGCGGTGGACGATGGCCTGCGACCCATCGAACATGACCTTGGCCCCATGGGCATGGGCGATGCGGACGATCCGTTCAGCCGGCGTAATGCTGCCGAGCACGTTCGACATGTGGGTGATCGCGACCAGCCCGACCTTGCCGTCGTCCAGCAACGCCTCGAACGCGGCCATGTCGAGCTCGCCCGAATCGGTGATCGGTGCGACGCGCAGTTCGATGCCATGGGAATCCCGCAGCAGCTGCCAGGGCACGATGTTGGAGTGGTGCTCCATGCCCGAGATCAGGACGGCCTGCCCGCGCTTCATCACGCCGCGGCCAAAGCTGTGCGCCAGCAGGTTGATTGCCTCGGTGCTGTTGCGCACGAAAACCACCTCGGAGCGGTCGCCGGCATTCATCAGCCCGGCGACGGCATCGCGAGCGGCCTCATAAGCCTCGGTCGTCCGCTCGCTCATCCAATGCAGGCCGCGATGGACGTTGGCGTATTGGTTCTCCATCGCGTTGACCATGGCCTCGACCACCGCGCGCGGCTTCTGAGCCGACGCCGCACTATCGAGGAACACCAACTTCTTGCCGCGGATCGTCTGCGCGAGAACCGGGAAATCCTGGCGGATCCGCTCGACATCCAGCGCGACAGGGTTGGTCATCACGTTCATGTCTTCTGCCTCTCCCACCATTGCTCGACAGCAGTTTCCAGCTGGCCGCGAATGCTATCATCGGCCACCGCGTCCAACGCCTCGGCCAGAAACGCTCGCACCAAAATCGACCGGGCTTCCGCATCCGAAATGCCACGGCTGCGGAGATAGAAAAGCTGCTCCGCGTCCAGTTCGCCAACAGTGGCCCCGTGGCTGCATTTCACGTCGTCGGCGAAGATCTCAAGCTCCGGCTTGGAGTCGACTTCAGCATAGGGCGACAGCAACAGCGCTTGGTTCATCTGGTAGCCATCGGTCTTTTGCGCATGCCGGGCCACTTCGATCTTGCCCTGGAACACGCCGCGCGACCGATCCGCCAGCACGTTCTTTACCGTCTGGCGAGATGTGCCACCCGGCGCCGCATGTCCGACCACCGAGGTAAAGTCCGCATGCTGCGATCCGGACAGGATCTGCGCGGCATTGAGATGGGCGCTTGCGCCGATGCCGGTCAGCTGCGCATGAACCTCGGTGCGAGACAGCCGCGCACCCAGATTGAGCGTAAAGCTGTCATACGTCCCGCCGGCTTTGATATCGGCATACGTCGTTGACACGTGAAACGCCGTGATCGCCTCGTCCTGCAACCGGATATGTGTCAGGCAGGCACCGGGGGCGACATGGATTTCGGCCACCGTGTTCAGAAAATACGTGCCCTGCCCAGCGGAGACCTCGACCAATGTCAGGCGCGCATCCTGCTCCAGACTAATACTGTGCCGGGGGTGGAAATCGGCATCGGCGGCCGCGATACTGACGAGCTGCACCACCCCCCCATCGTGACCGGCAGGGACGTGCAATACCGCGCCGTCGGCCGCCAGCATCGTGTTCAACGCGACCATCGGCTCGCGGTCCGGCCAGGACAGCGTGCCAAAGTCCGGCTGTTCGGCGAACCGGGCGAAACCGGTTGCCGGCATGACCGAGAGGTCAGCACGAAGGGCGCCATCGACAAACACGACCCGCGGCGAGTCCAGCAGCGACACGCCCGCCAGGATCGTCTCAGCCTCATGCCGAGGCTCCTCGTCCCGCCGAAAATCGGTTTCCGCGACGGAACGCAGGCTGGTGTATTTCCACGCTTCGATGCGGCGCTGGTGGGTCCCGCCCGGCAACCCGGACTTACGGAAGGCCTCGGCAGCGGCGGCGCGCAAGGCCGAGTCGCCCGGAAGCCGGCCGGCAAGCCCCTTGTACCGCTGCAGGAAACCCGTGGCTCCGGTACTCACGCGGCCTCCGCGATCAGGCCGGCATAGCCATTCTGTTCCAGATCCTTGGCCAGTTCCGGACCCCCGGTGCGGACGATACGACCGCCCAGCAGCACGTGCACGCGGTTCGGCACCAGATGATCAAGCAGCCGCTGGTGATGCGTGATGACCAGGGCGGCGAAATCCGGTCCGCGCAACGCGTTCACGCCATCGGCAACGATCTTCAACGCGTCGATGTCCAGACCGCTGTCGGTTTCGTCCAGGATCGCCAACTTCGGACGCAGGATCGCCATCTGCAGCACCTCGTTGCGCTTCTTCTCGCCGCCGGAGAAGCCCACGTTCACGTTGCGCTTCAACATGGCCTCGGATATCGCCAGCCGTTTGGTCTCGGCGCGTGCCAGCTTCAGGAACTGCACCGCGTCCAGCTCGGATTCGCCATGAGCCCGGCGGATCGCGTTCAGCGCGGTCCGCAGGAAGTTGGCATTGTTTACCCCGGGCAGTTCGATCGGCGCCTGGAAAGCCAGGAACACGCCCGCGGCGGCCCGCTGCTCCGGTTCCATGGCCAGCAGATCGATGCCGTTGAACGTCGCCGTTCCGGCGGTGACCTTGTAGTCTTCCCGTCCGGCCAGAACGTAGCCCAGGGTCGATTTACCGGATCCGTTCGGCCCCATGATGGCATGAACCTCGCCTGGCGGCACCGTCAGATCGATGCCTTTCAGGATCGGCTTGTCATTGATCGAGGCGGCCAGGCCGCGAATATCCAACATCTGCTTATCCCACTGATCCTTCGAGTGAAACGGCCAGGAGCTTCTGCGCCTCGACAGCGAACTCCATAGGCAGTTCCTTCAACACATCCTTGCAGAAGCCGTTGACGATCATGCCGACAGCGTCTTCCTCGGACAGCCCACGTTGCCGGCAGTAGAACAACTGATCCTCGGCGATCTTCGACGTCGTCGCCTCGTGTTCCACCTTCGCCGTCAGATTGCGGCTTTCGATATAGGGCACGGTATGAGCGCCGGATTGATCGCCGATCAGCAAGCTGTCGCACTGGGTGAAATTCCGGGCGTTCGCGGCACTGGGCAACATTCTCACCAGGCCGCGATACGTGTTGTTCGAATGCCCGGCACTGATCCCTTTCGAAATGATCGTGCTGCGCGACCCCTTGCCGATATGGATCATCTTGGTTCCAGTATCGGCCTGCTGGTGATTGTTGGTCACCGCGACCGAATAGAACTCGCCCACGCTATCCTCGCCATGCAGCACGCATGATGGGTACTTCCAGGTGATCGCCGAACCGGTCTCCACCTGGGTCCAGGAAATCTTCGAACGGGCGCCCCGACATGCGCCCCGCTTGGTGACGAAGTTGTAGATGCCGCCCTTGCCGTTGGCATCGCCAGGATACCAGTTCTGCACCGTCGAGTACTTGATCTGTGCATCGTCTAAGGCAACGAGCTCCACCACCGCGGCATGCAGCTGGTTTTCGTCGCGCTGCGGCGCTGTGCAGCCCTCCAGGTAGCTGACATGGCTGCCTTCCTCGGCGATGATCAAGGTGCGCTCGAACTGGCCGGTATTGCGCGCGTTGATCCGGAAGTACGTCGATAGCTCCATCGGACAACGCACGCCTTTGGGAATGAACACGAAGCTGCCATCGGTAAAGACGGCGCTGTTCAGCGCGGCGAAGAAATTGTCGCCGGTCGGCACGACGGTGCCGAGGTATTGCTTCACCAGATCGGGATGATCCCGCACCGCCTCGCTGATCGGGCAAAAGATCACCCCGGCCTTGCGCAGCGTCGTCTGGAACGTGGTGGCGACGGAAACGCTGTCGAACACCGCATCCACCGCGACCTGTGTGTCCTCGACCGTATCGGGATCAACACCAGCCAGGATCGCGCGTTCCTTCAGCGGAATGCCCAGCTTCTCATACATCTTGAGCAGCTCGGGATCGACTTCCTCAAGACTTTTCGGACCGGCCTTCTTCTTCGGCGCGGCATAGTAGTGAAGGTCCTGGTAGTCGATCGGCGGGTGGTCGACCCGAGCCCAGTGCGGCTCTTCCATCTTTAGCCAGGCCGCATAGGCCTTGAGACGCCATTCCAGCATCCACTCAGGCTCTTCCTTGCGCGTGGAGATCAGCCGAATGATATCCTCATTCAGTCCCTTCGGCGCGAAGTCCATCTCGATCGTGGTCTCGAAGCCCCACTTGTAGCCCGACTGGGTCAGGGACTGGACGGTATCGAGTGTTTCGGTGTCAGCGGCCATGAGTTATCCTATTCGGCGGCGGAGTGGAGGGCGCTCTGACGGGCCGGAACGCGGAAGGCCGGAACAAGCCCCATTTGCATATCAGCGAGGGTGATCCCCGACAGCGCCTTGTAAATGGCATCGTTGACCGGATCCCACCGCCCGCGCATCGGGCAGAGACTCTGCGATTCGCACCCTGAGGCAGAACCCTCGACGCAGGCGGTCAAGGCGATCGGACCATCAATTGCCGCAATGACATCCGCGATTGGAATGACAGACAACGCGCGTTTCAGGCGGTAACCCCCCTTGGCGCCCCGCTGAGATAAAACCAGCTCTCCCGCGGCCAGAATTTTCAGCACCTTCGCGACTGTGGGTTCCGGGATGCCCGTCGCCGTCGCGATGCCGGGCGAAGTCTGCACGCCGTCTGTGCTCGCCAGGCGGACCAGCACCACGACAGCATAATCCGTCAATTTCGAAAGCCTGAGCATGTGTGGGCAAACTCCTGCTTTCGATGGGTTGTGCCTATCCGGACCACGATGGTCCTGATTAGCTGGAAATGGCGCATGGAAGCAGCAGCGTCAAGGGGTTCGGCGCATGTCGGCTGGCTTTTCCTTGGTTGCTGGTATCATGGCTTCGCCGTTCACCACTCGGCCTGCCATCGCGCGCGCTTCCCCAACGCGAGGCCGCTGCCCGACACCGCTCTGTCGCATCGATCTTCTGAACCTATGTCCCGTCGCCCTGATGAGCCAAACGTCCCGGCGGCTCCGCGGGTTCACAACCAGCTTGCAGCCGCCTAGGTTCCCAGCTTCGCACCCAGGAGGGAATTGATGCCAGGCATGATGAATGGAAAAGTCGCGGTGGTAACCGGGGCTGGCGGCGGGATCGGGCGGGAAATCGCTCTGATGATGGCGGCCGCGGGTGCCAAGGTTATCGTCGCCGACATTGGCGCGTCATTGACCGGCGAAGGCGGTTCGGCCAGCCCGGCCCAGCAGACCCGGCAGTTGATCGAGCAAGCCGGCGGCGCGGCCGAGATCTGCACGGAATCGGTCGCCTCCTGGGGTTCGGCTCAGAAGATCGTCCAGGCTGCCCTGGATCATTTCGGCCGGATCGACGCGGTGGTGAACAATGCCGGCATCCTGCGCGACGTGATCTTCCACAAGATGACCGAGGATGACTGGCTGTCGGTGATCGCTGTCCACCTGAACGGCAGCTTCTTTGTCTCCCGCGCCGCCGCTGAGCATTACCGCAAGCAGGAAAGCGGCACATTCGTGCACATGAGCAGCACGTCCGGCCTGATCGGCAATTTTGGCCAGGCGAACTACTCGGCCGCCAAGCTGGGGATCACCGCGCTGTCGAAGTCGATCGCCCTGGACATGCAGCGCTACAATGTGCGGTCAAACTGCATCGCCCCGTTCGCCTGGAGCCGGATGACAAGTTCCATCCCCGCGACGACGCCGGAACAGCAGGCGCGGGTGGCAAAGATCCAGCAGATGACGCCCGACAAGAACGCGCCGATGGCGGTGTATCTGTCGTCGGATGCGGCGAAACACGTGACCGGCCAGGTCTTCGGCTGCCGGATGAACGAGATGATCCTGTTCAGCTCGCCCCGGCCGATCCGCATCGTTCATCGCGCCCAGGGCTGGACTCCCGAAACCATCGCCGAACACGCGATCCCCGCGATGCAGGCTGCCTTCATGCCACTGGATCGCTCGGGTGAGGTGTTTGGATGGGACCCGGTCTGAGGCCTGTCGTCGCAAAGGTCTGGTAACGGTTTGATCCGGCCCTCGGCGGTTCAGGGCCGGATCAACCATCGAACAGGGGCGGAGATCGCATTCACAACCATTACCGATGTCGCGACCGCGACAGAGCGCCCGGCTGCTCCAAAGACGCAAGCACCGTGAGGTTCCGTCAGGCGGGCGTCCAACCCGAGAGACGGATTGCCGCAAACTTCGGCAGTATGCCGCTTCGCAAGCCATTCCGCCCCATTTCGGCAGTCGCTCCGGACGGTCGGTCGGCGGGTTTGGCGGTCAATTATCCAGCAACAGGTGCATCCGACGAAAACGGCGGGTGAATTGGCCCACCCCTTGCTTATCCCGCCGCCTGATGGCTTGATCTCATGGCAGCCATGCAGAAAAGGAGGCTTCTATGAGCAATCGCCCAATCCCCCGCCGGACCGCCGTTCAGGCCGCGGCTGCTGTCGCCGTAACCGGCGCCTTGGGTGTCCGCCCGCTCTGGGCCGCTGAGAAGTCGGTAACGGTCGGGATCGATCTGTCGCTGACCGGCGCTGACTCGGAGGGCGCGAAACGGATCGAGTATGGTGCGATGATGGCGTTCGACGAGGCTAACGCCAAAGGCGGCGTGAACGGCTACAAGGTCGTCGTGACGCCCTATGACGACGGCACCGCGACGGCCGGCCAGTACGATCCGGCGCAGGCCGCCACGAACGCGCGAAAGATGGTGTCCAACAAGGCGACCGTGGCGGCGATCGGGCCGCAAATGAGCGGCGCCGGCAAGGCGATGACGCCGATCCTCAGCGAGGGCGACCTGGCCATCATCACGCCAAGCTCGACAAACCCCGACATCAGCGACCCGAAGTTCGCCGCCCAGTACCGCCCGGAGGGCAAGGCGATCTACTTCCGCACCGTCGCGACCGACGCCTATCAGGGCCCCTATATGGCGAACTTCTACGCCGACGTGCTGCATGTGAAATCGGTCTACCTGCTTGATGACAGCGGCGCCTATGGCGTTGGGCTGGCGGACTCCTTCCAAGCCCAGGCCGAGAAGAAGGGCATCAAGATCCTCGGGCGCGACCGCTTGGACCCGAAGGCCGCCGACTACACGGCGGTGTTAACCAAGATCAAGTCGCTCAATCCGGATGCGATCTATTACGGCGGCGTCCTGCAGGCCGGCGTGAAGCTGGCGAAGCAGAGCTATGACATCGTGCCGAAGATGATCAAGGGTGGTGGCGACGGGATTTACGGGCCGGAGATGTTGTCCGCCGTCGGCTATCCCGCCAACCAGGGTTGGTACGCCACCATCGCCTCCCCCCATATGACTGGGGAAGCGAAGATGGATGACTGGGTCAAGCAGTACAAGGCGAAGTTTCACGTCGATCCGGACGATTACGCGGTCACCGCCTTCGACGCGGCTACGGTCATCCTCGCCGCGCTGAAGCAGGTGACCAGCGGCGGCAAGGAGCCGACCCGCTCGGCGATGCGCGACGCGATCCAGTCGGTCGACGTGAAGACGCTGCAGGGCCCGGTATCGTTCGACGCCAACGGCGACCTGAAGGACAAGACCATCAGCGTGTTCCAGATCAGGCAGGACAAGAGCTTCCCGCCGGACGACATGAGGCAATACCACTACATCGGGGCCGCCCCCTCGGCCTGACCCCAGCCACATGCCCCTCTCCGACCTGCTGCTGCAGCAAACCATCAACGGACTGAGCCTGGGCGCGATGTATGCGCTGCTGGCTCTTGGCTTCACACTGGTCTACGGCATCCTGGAGCTGATCAACTTCGCCCATTTCAACGTCTTCATGATCGGCAGCTTCGTCGGCATGTGGACGTTGCAAGCCATGGGCATCAACGGCCAGGGCGTGGTGATGACCGGGCTGCCGCTGATCGGCGTCATGCTGGTGGCGCTGATCGTGACCATGCTGGCGTCCGGCGTGCTGGGCGTGGTGATCGAGCGTCTGTCGCTGCGGCCCCTTCGCAACGTGAAGGGGCCGGCCGCGATGATCACCACGATCGGCGTCTCCTACATCCTGTTCAATATCATCCTGCTCACCGCCGGCGCGGATTCGAAGAATTTCCCCAACCCGCTGCCGCCGGTTCAGTGGGCCATCGGCGATGCGGTGCTTCGCCTGCGTGAGGTCCTGATCTGGGTCATCGCCGTGCTGCTGATGGTGGGCCTGCATTTCTTCGTGCAGCGCTCCAAGATGGGCCGGGCGATGCGCGCCACCGCGCAGGACCCAGAGGCCGCGCGCATGATGGGCGTCGAGGTCGATCGCGTCATCATCATCGCCTTCTTCCTGGGTTCGGCCCTCGCCGGCGCGGGTGGCCTGATCTTCGGGCTGTACTACAACTTCACCAGCTTCATCATCGGCTTCACCGCCGGCTTGCGGGCCTTTACCGCGGCCGTCCTCGGCGGCATCGGCAACGTCCCGGGGGCGATGCTGGGCGGCGTGATCATCGGCCTGATCGAGGCGATGGGCGGCCAGTTCATCGCGACCGAATGGACCGACGTGATCATCTTCTCGATCCTGGTGCTGGTCCTGGTATTCCGGCCGGCCGGCCTGCTCGGCCGCGTCGCCCCGAACAAATCCTGAGGTGGCCGCGATGACGAAGCTGTTTGCCAGGGTCCCGCTGGCGCGCCGCCAGCGGATGCTGACCTTGCTGGTCGCGGCCGGGGCAATCGCCTTTCCGCTGATCCACAGCAACGACGCCGATGTCGACTCGGCCGCCAACGCGGCGGCCTACGCCACCCTGGCGCTCGGTCTTAACATCGTGGTCGGGTTCGCCGGCCTGCTCGACCTCGGCTATGCGGCGTTCTTCGCCATCGGCGCCTACGCCTACGGTATCCTGACCTCGTTTCAGGTAATGCCGCACTGGGGACCGTTCTGGCAGCCCTTCGCGTTCCTGGACCTCGTGCAGCGCTACCCCGGACCCGACGGCAACCTGGTGCATTTTACCGTTTCGTTCTGGATCATGCTGCCGGTTTCGGCGCTGATCGCGGCGGGCTTCGGCGTCTTGTTCGGCGCACCCACCTTGCGGCTGCGCGGTGATTATCTCGCGATCGTTACACTCGGGTTTGGCGAGATCGTCCCGATCGTGGTGCGCAACGTCAGCTCGGTGACCAACGGCGCCGCGGGCCTGAATGGCATCCAGGCGCCGCGGCTGTTCGGCCATAGCTTCGGCGTGGCCGCCTGGCGCTACTACTATGTCGCGATCGCACTTGTCGCGCTGCTGATCTTCATCAGCGTGCGCCTGCGCGACAGCCGCATCGGCCGAGCCTGGATGGCGATACGGGAAGATGAGACGGCGGCGGCGGCGATGGGCGTCGACCGCACCCGCACCAAGCTGCTCGCCTTCGCCATCGGCGCCGCCTTCGCCGGTGCCACCGGCACCTTCTACGTCGCCAAGCTGCAAACCGCGACGCCCGAGATGTTCGGCTTCCCGGTCTCAGTCATGGTCCTGGTCATGGTCGTCCTCGGCGGCATGGGCAGCGTCTGGGGCGTGGTGGTCGGCGCCGTCCTGCTGCAACTGCTGCAATCGTGGTTCCTCGAGGACCTGTCGGGCTGGGTCCACGCGCTGGGCGCGGCGATCAATCAGCCGTGGATGGAGCAGGTCGAGCTGGTCCAGGCGACCGAGCTGATCTTCGGGCTGATCCTGGTGTTCATGATGCTGTACCGGCGTGACGGGCTGATCCCGGCCACCCGCAAGCAGTCCGCGCTCAGCTTTGAGGAGCAGCACGCCGAGGTCCGTCGCGGCGGCTTCGAGGCACTGGCCGGACTGGGGGAGTTCGCCCACGCCGACCACACCGGCCTGGAGGTGAAGGGCGTCACCGTCCGCTACGGCGGGCTGGTGGCGCTCAACGCCATCGATCTGACTGTCCCCATCGGCGACGTGGTCGCGGTCATCGGGCCGAACGGCTCCGGCAAGTCGACCTTGTTCAATGTCATCACCGGTCTGACCCACGCCGATGGCGGCGCGATCCGCTTCGACGGCAAGGACCTGCTCGGGCTGCCGCCGCACCAGATCTTGCGTGAGGGCATTGCCCGCACCTTCCAGAACATCCGCCTGTTCACCAACCTGTCGGTGCTGGACAACGTGCTGATCGGCCAGCACGCGCGCCTGAAGACCGGACCGATCGCCGCTGTGTTCCGCCCGCCCAGCACAAGACGGGAGGAAGCGGCGGCACGGGTTTGGGCCACCGAGATCCTGTCGGTCTTCGGCAACCGTCTGCTGCCACGCGCCACGCAGACCGTCAGCCATCTGTCCTACGCCAACCGCCGGCGGGTGGAGGTCGCCCGCGCATTGGCCTCGCGGCCGAAGATCCTGCTGCTGGATGAGCCAACCGCCGGCATGAACCCGGCGGAAACGCTGGAGTTGGCCGAACAGATCAAAAGCCTGCACGCGCTGGGGCTGACGATCCTGCTGATCGAGCACAAGCTGGACGTCGTCACCCGCCTCGCCGACAAGGTCGTGGTGCTCGACCACGGCGAGAAGATCGCCGAAGGCACGCCGGACGAGGTACGCAAGAACGAGGATGTCCTGCATGCCTATCTCGGCCGTGGCACCCTGGCGAAGGGCATGATCGATGCCTGAGCAAACGCTGCTGCGGTTTCAGGACGTCAACACCCATTACGGCCATCTGCATGTGCTGAAGGACGTCAACTACACCATCGGCCAAGGCGAGATCGTTTCTTTGCTGGGCGGTAACGCCTGCGGCAAGTCGACGACGATGAAGACGATCATGGGCGTGGTGCGGCCGACCACCGGATCGATCATCTTCGACGGTGTGCCGATCGAGAAGATGTCCACCTCTGAACGGGTCAAGCGCGGGATCGCGCCGGTGCTGGAGGCCAGACGGCTGTTCCCGCGCATGACGGTGTTCGAGAACCTGGAAATGGGCGCCTACATGCGCAAGCGCGGCCCGTCGTTCGATGAGGATCTAGACCGCGTCTACACCTTGTTTCCCCGGGTGAAGGAACGCCTGAACCAGGTCTCCGGCACCCTGTCGGGCGGCGAGCAGCAGATGGTCGCGATCGGTCGGGCGTTGATGGCGAGGCCGCGCCTGATCTGTATGGACGAGCCGTCCATGGGATTGTCACCGCTTTATGTGGAGCAGGTGTTCGAGATCATCCAGGAGATCAACCGGCAGGGAACGACGATCTTCATGGTGGAGCAGAACGCCAACATGGCGCTGTCGATCGCCCACCGCGCCTATGTCCTGCAGACCGGGAAGGTCGTGTTGTCCGGGTCGGCCGCCGAACTGCGGCGCGATCCGGCGATCAGGGAGGCCTACCTGGGCGAGTTGCAGCTCACCTGACTGATCTATCTGACAGAGAAACGAGCGCGCGGGGAGACGCTCCCGCCATGACCCGGCGGCCACAGCGTGGCGTAAACTCGCCGCGGGTTTTACACGCGGGCGGCGGCACCACTCACCGCGGCCGCCGGAACAATCCCGATGTTCTCGGACGCGATGTCGTCCTGGTATGTTTCCGGTCCGCACCAAACCGCGAACGCGGTGATACTGCAAAGCACGATGATGTAGCAGGCCACCGGCCACCACGCTCCGCCGGCCCAGGCGACCAGCGCCGTCGCCAGGAATGGTGCTGGGCCGCCCGCCAGAAGCGATCCGAGCTCCCGCGCGAAGGCGAACCCGGCGAAGCGCCGCTGCGGTGGAAACAACTCGGCGAAATAGGCCGCCTGCGGTCCGAACATGCCGCCAACCACGACCGCCTGAGCCAGGATGAAGGCCAGTGCGACGAAGACCCATTCGCGCGTACCGACCAGCCAGAAGAACGGGAACGCCAACGCGATGCCGGCAAGAGCCCCGAACATGTAGACCGGCCGCCTGCCGATGCGATCGGACAGCATCGACCAGCCGACGATCGCGAACAGTTGGACGACGAAGGACACCATCAAGGCGTTCAGGGCGTCGCTCTTTGGCATGCCCAGCATGGTCGTGAGATAGGTCAGGCCGAAGACCGGGAACAGGTAGCCAAGTCCATTCTCGGCCATGCGCGCACCCAGCACGACGAAGAAGCTGCGGGTGTTGATCCGCAACGCGGCCATCGCCGGATTGGCGTCGTGCTTTTGACGCCGTTCGACGGCCTGCTTGAACACCGGCGTTTCCAACACGCGGAACCGGACATAGACGCCGATCGCGATCAGCACGGCGCTGCCCAGGAACGGCAGCCGCCAGCCCCAGGCCATGAACTGGTCGTGCGGCAACATGGTCGCCAGCGCGAAGGCGGCCGCGGCGAGCAGATTGCCGACCGAAACGCCCAGAGGTGCGAAACTGCCCCAGAAGCCACGGCGACCAGGCGGCGCGTACTCCACCAGAAGGATGACCGCTCCGCCATACTCGGCGCCGGCTCCCAGGCCCTGCAGCACACGCAACGCGACCAGCAGGATTGGCGCCCATGCCCCGGCCACGGTATAGGTCGGCAGCACGCCGATCAGCGTCGTGCCGCTGCCGATCATCAGCAGCGTGGCCACCAGCACCGGCTTGCGTCCGAACCTGTCGCCCAGGATGCCGAATAAGATGCCACCCAGCGGGCGGACAACAAAGCCGACACCGAACGTCAGGAACGACAGCAGCGTGCCGACCAAAGGGTCACTTTTCGGGAAGAACAACGGGCCGAACACCAACGCGGCGGCGGTGCCGTAAAGGAAGAAGTCATACCACTCCAGCGCCGATCCGACGCAGGCCGCCAGGACCACCCGCACGGGTACCCGTTGCGTTGTTGCCATTTTTCGTTTCCTCCCAGGCAACCCGATCCCGCACATCCCGTCGATCGGATGATCCGGCGCCGCCTTGACCACCAATTGCGCCACGCATAAAGCCTGCGGTCAACCAAATCAGGGAAACGTCGATGCGACATCTCCTGCGTCATGGGATCGGGCTGTTTGCGATCATGCTCGCCATTTCGGGCGCCCATGCCGACACCATCCGCTTCGGCGCGATTCTGCCGCTGACCGGCCCCGGTGCGATGATCGGTACGCAGCAGATGCATGGCATCCAGTTCGCGGTCGCAAAGGCCAACGCGGCCGGCGGGGTGCATGGCAACAAGATCGAGGTCCTGTTCGAAGACAACCAGGCGAAGCCCGACCAGTCGATCCTCAGCTTCAACAAGCTGGCTGATCTTGACAAAGTGCCGATGATCTTCACCGCCTATTCCGGCCCATCGCTGGCAATGGCACCGCTGGCGACCCGCAAGAAGATCCTGCTGGTCAACGCCGGGGCCCAGGCCGACAAGCTTGCCACCGCCTCGCCTTATCTGATCAATACGCTTCCGACGATTGGTGACGAGGTCAAGGTGATCTCCCGCTACCTGATCAGCGAGGGCAAGAAGCGGGGCGCGATCCTGTTCGAAAACGACGCCGCCGGCATCGCCGGTCGCGACGACTTCGTGAAATACTTCCCGGAAGCGGGCGGCACCATCTTGTCGCAGGAGCCAGCCCAGTTCGGTCAGACCGACTATCGGCCGGCGCTGCTAAAGCTGGCAGACGCCAAGCCCGAGGTGATGCTGGTCTCCATCACCGCCGGCTTGTTGCAGATGGCACAGCAGTACCATCAGCTCGGCCTGAAGTTCACCGTTGCCGGCACGACGTTCTTCGCCGATCCCGCCACCATCGCCGATCCGGCGTCAGAAGGCTTCGTTCATACCCAGGTGCGCATTGACGCCCCACCCGAACTGGCTGCCGAATTCAAGACCAAGTTCGGCACCGACATGCAGTTCTTTGCACGCCAATACTATAACGCGACGCAGATCGTGCTGACCGTGGCCGACAAGGTCCTGTCTGAAAACAAGAAGCTGACGGGCAAGGACATGCACGATACCCTGTTCGCCATCGGCAGGTTTCAGGGCCTGATCCCACTGGAATTCAAGAGCAACACCGCGACCGTTCCCTTGGACATCGACGTGATGAAGGGCGGCAAGGACGTCACCGTCAAGCAGATGAGCAACGACTGACCGGATCGGGTCGATGCTGGCGCTGCAGCTGTTGTGCAATGGGATCGTCACCGGCTGCGCGCTGGGCATCGTCGCCGTCAGCTTCTCGCTGGTCTATTCGACAACGAAGATCTTCCATGTCGCCCATGCCGGGGTCTATACGACCGGCGGCTACGTCGCCTGGTCGATGCTGCGACACGGCCTTCCCGCCCCGCTCGCGTTACTGATGGCGGTGGCGGCCTGCACCGCGCTGGGGGCGCTGATCCAGGCCACGCTCTATGCCCGGTTGGAACGACGTCGAGCCACGCATCTGGTGGTGCTGATCGCCTCGCTTGGTACGCTGGCGGTCATCCAGAACATTCTCGCGTCCGTCTACACCGCAAACATCCTGCAGTTCGATATTCCCTGGGGGTCGAAGGTCTTCATCATCGGCGGCAACGTGCGGCTGACGGCGACCCAGCTGCTGACCGTGCTGCTCAGCCTCGTGGCCTATGCGGCGGTGATGGGGTTCGCCCACCGCACGATCCTTGGCAAGCAGATCCGCGCGGTGGCGTCCAACCCCTTTCTGGCCGAGATCACCCGGCTTCGGCCGCGACGCGTCCACATCTATGTCATGGCCATCGCCTCCGCCCTGGTTGCCCTGCCGGGTGTGCTGGTGCCGCTGGATTTCGGCTTGCAGCCGTATAACGGCATCACCCCGCTGCTGACCGCGACCATCGCCATGATCGCCGGCGGCGTCGGCAGCATCACCGGCGCCTTCGTGCTGTCGATCGTCATCACGGAACTTCAGAACATGTCGCTGCTGGTCATTCCCGGCGAGTGGAGCATCGGCGTCACCTTCTTTATTTTCGTCATTTTCATGCTGTTCCGCCCCACCGGCCTGTTCGCGGCGGCACGCTGAGCGATGGATTTCTGGTTCAGCTACATCACCCTCGCCGCGATCTACGTCCTGCTCGGTCTGTCCACCAACCTGCTGGTGGGCATCGCCGGCATCTTCTCGGTGTCGCAGGCCGCGGTGTTCGGTGTCGGCGCCTATGTCGTGGCGTTTTTCCTGATGAACGACGTGATGGCGTTTCTGCCCGCCCTGGCGATCGCCGCGATCGCCTGCATGGCGCTCAATATCCTGGTGACCCTGCCCGCCCTGCGGGTCGCCGGCGATTATTTCGTCGTCACCTCCTTCGGCATCCAGCTTCTGGCGACCGCGGTGTTCACCAACTGGACCGGCGGCACCGGGGGCGCCAACGGGCTGCCCGGCATCCCGCCGCCGGACCTTTTCGGCAAGGCGCTGGAGAACAGTTCCGACCTCATGCTGCTGTGCGTCGGCGCCATGGCCGTGGGCTGCCTGGTGTTCTGGCTGGTGATGCGCGCGCCGTTCGGCCGCCTTCTGCGCGCCATTCGCGAAGACGAGCTCGCGGTCGCCGCGGCCGGCAAAAGCGTGCTCGGGGCAAAGGTTTCCGCCGCCGCCCTGGCCGGCGCGTTCGCCGGAACCGCCGGCGGACTGTATGCGACGTTCCTGAGCTTCATCGATCCCTCCTCGTTCGATCTGGACGCCTCGATCCTGCTGCTGACGATGGTAGTGGTCGGCGGCGCCCGCACCCTGGCGGGATCGATCATCGGACCGTTCCTGCTGCTGGCGCTGCCGCAGATCCTGAGCCTGGTGGCGATCCCCACCACGATCGCGGCCGCCGCACGGCAGTTGATCTACGGCGTGCTGCTGATCGCCTTCATGCTGTTCCGGCCGCAAGGCCTGGTGGGTGAGAAACTATGAGCCCGTATCTGCGGGCCACCGGTATCGAGGTCAGCTTCGGCGGCCTGAAAGCGCTGAACAATTGCAGCTTCACCATCCAGCAAGGCCGCATCACATGCCTCGTGGGACCCAACGGAGCAGGCAAGACGACGATCTTCAACGTCATCACCGGCTTCTTGCGGCCCCAGGCCGGGTCGGTCAGCTTCAAGGGACAGTCCCTGGACGGCCGCAAGCCGCAGGCCATCGTCGCCGCCGGCATCGCCCGGACGTTCCAGAATCTGCGGCTGTTCACCGATCTGACGGCGGTGGACAACGTCCTCGCCAGCCTTCCCGCCCAGGCTGGCGAGGCGCCGCTCGGCGCGATCTTTCGCCCCCTCCACGTCGCGTCCGCGCAACGCCGCCGGCGGCAGGAGGCACGCGCCATCCTGGACCATGTCGGCCTGTCCGCCCGCGCCGGTGATTTCGTTCGCAACCTGTCATACGGCGAGCAGAAGCTGCTGATCATCGCCCGCGTGCTGGCAACGGGAGCCGAGCTTCTGCTGCTCGACGAACCGGCGTCCGGCCTGTCGGCCGGCGCGCTGGACAGCGTGATGGCGCTGCTGCGGCGCCTATGCGACGAGGGCAAGACCTTGCTGGTGGTGGAGCACAACACGCGGGTGGTGCAGAAGATCGCCGACGATGTCCTGTTCCTGCACCAGGGTCATCTGATGGCGCAGGGCACGCCCGAGGCGATCGTCAATGATCCCGCGCTGGCCGAGATCTACTTCGGCGGCGCCCTCTGATGGTGTTGCGCCTCAACGGGCTGCAGGCGGGCTACGGGCCGAAGACCGTGATCTCGGACGTGTCCTTCGCCCTGGAGCCGGGACAGATCCTCGCCTTCCTCGGGCATAACGGCGCCGGCAAGACCACCACGTTGCGGACGGTCATGGGCCTGCTGCGACCGAACGCCGGCGAGGTGCTGTTCGACGGCCAGCGCATCGACCGCCTTGGCGTCGCTGAACGCGTCGCCCTGGGTCTGCGCCTGCTGCCGGAAGGGCGCGGCATCTTTCCCGACCTGAGCGTGGCCGAGAACATCGACGTGGTCGCTGCCAGGAATGTCGTCACCGGCGCGATGTTCGACGTGCCCGATGTCTACCAACTGTTTCCGGTGCTGCAGGAACGGCGCACCACGCGCGCCGGCAACATGAGCGGCGGGCAGCAGCAGATGCTGGCGCTGTCCTTGGCGATTCTGGGCACGCCCCGCTGCCTGATGCTGGACGAACCCTCGATCGGCCTGGCGCCCAATCTGGTGGAGCGGATGTTCGGGCAGGTCCGCGAGGTCTGCAAATCCAACGCGATGACCGCCGTGCTGGTGGAGCAGAACGTCGCCGCGGCGATGAAGATCGCCGATCGGGTTATCATCATGAACAACGGCCAGATCGTTTTCGACGGCGGCCCGGAGGAGGCGCGGGCGTCAAACTTCTGGCACTACTTCTGATCGGCCCGATTCTGATCAATCGGTTCACGTCTGATGCTGCACCACGCCGGCCGGCCCCGGGGCCGTCGGTCCAATTCGCCAGCGGCCGACGCGGAAGGCATGAAGCTCGATTTACCTGCTCCATCACCGCTAAATCCGCCGCACCGGCAGCCACCATGCGAACAGCATCCCAGCCGTCGTGAAGCACCCGATCGTCAGGAACGCCGCGCGGAACGCATCGGCGATCTCGGCTCGCACCATCATGCGCTGCGCCACGGGCAGAACCGCCAGCGCCCTTGGCCCGTCCTCCACCAGCCTGGCGAACATCGCCGCCGTGTGCGGATCGCGCGTCGCCAGCACCGCGAACAGCACGGCCCCGACCAGCGCCGTCCCGAACGACGCGCCGACCGAGCGTGAAAATTGAACGGAAGCCGCGGCCGACCCCAGGAACCGAGGCCCAGCCACGACCTGCACCGTTATCTGCACCACCGGCATCGCCATGCCGGTGCAAGCGGATGCGATTGCCAGCATGCCGATGATCGTCATATCGGACAGACCTGGCGCGAACGCCGCCAGCGACAGCAGCATCACGGCGCTGACGGGCAGCCCGACCGATGGCAGGATCGCGGTCCGCCCAGTCGCCGCGATCAGCCGCCCGCAGACGAACGACCCGATCGCGATCCCCAGGGTCAGCGGCAACAGCAGCACCCCTGAGTGGGCCACGCTCGCCCCCCGCACCACCTGTAGGTACATCGGCAGGAACGACACCAGCGATACGGTCTGACCCGCGACGCACGCCGCCATCGTGTCGGTCCGCCAGATCCCCGCCTGCCGGAACAGCTGGATCGGCAGTAAGGGCGCGCTGGCTCGGCGTTCCTGCCGGATCAGCAGCACCAGCGAGGCGGCCGCCAGCACCAGCAGAGCCACCACCGCCGGCACCGCGGCCAGATCGATGTGCTGCGCCCGCTCCATCGCCAGCAGCACCGGCGCGATGAAGCCGGCGAAGAACACCGCGCCCCAAACATCGAACGCCACCCGTCCGCCACGGCTCGGTTGCATGGGCAGGCGCATCACCAGGAAGACGGCGATCAACCCAAGCGGCACGTTGATCAGGAAGATCGAGTGCCAGCCGAAATGCTCCGTCAGATACCCGCCCGCGACGGGCCCGAACGTCGACGCCGAGGCAAACATGCCCGACAGGTATCCCTGGTATTTTCCGCGCTCCCGCGGCGGCACCGCCTCGGCGATCAACGCCTGCGACAGGGTCATCAACCCGCCGCCCCCCGCACCCTGAAGCAGCCGCGACGCTGTCAGCATCAGGATGGTTTGTGATGCCGCGCACAGCACGGAGGCGCCCATGAAGACGCCCAACGCCACGAACATCATCTTCTTGCGACCGATCGCATCGCCCAGCCGGCCGTAAACCGGTGCCGCGATCGTGTTCGCCACCAGGTAGGATACCACGACCCACGACACCCGCTCCACATCGCCAAGCGACCCGGCGATCGCCGGCAGCGCGGTCGCGACGATGGTCTGGTCCACCGCCGCCATGAACATCGGCAGCATGATTGATGGGAACACGGTCAGGAACAGGTTGGCCGGGGCGGGCGTCACCCCAGCCTCCGGGCCGATTGTCTTGGATGGCATCGCGCCAGCCTAAAGCATGATCACGCTCAGCGGAACGTTCGAAGCCCGTTAATCATGCGATCAAACAAAGGGATAGACTGGCCCCGGCCTGTATGGTCGAGCTGGAACCGCGGTATCGGCGTCGGGCGTGGTCTTCAAATCACCCGCCGGACCGGCCATAGTGTCGCGAACGTCCACAGGGAGCCCTGCCAAATGCGCAGCGCCGTCATCGTTTCCACCGCCCGCACACCGATCGGCCGCGCCTACCGGGGCGCCTTCAACGACACCCAGAGCCAGGCGCTCGGCGGCCATGTCATCGCCCAGGCGGTGCAACGCGCGGGCATCGACCCGGCGGAAGTCGAGGACGTCGTCATCGGCGCCGCCCTTCAGCAAGGTTCGCAAGGCTTCAACGTCGCCCGACAGGCTGCCCTGCGCGCCGGCCTTCCCGACACCGTCGCCGGCATGTCGGTGGACCGCCAATGCGCCTCGGGCCTGATGGCCATCGCGACCGCGGCCAAGCAGATCATCCACGATGACATGCAGATCACCGTGGGCGGCGGTCTGGAGTCGATCTCCCTGGTGCAGACCAACGCCGCCAATCGCAGCCGTGCCCAGGATCCGGAGCTGGTCGCCACGGTGCCGGGCCTTTACATGATGATGATCGAGACAGCGGAACTGGTGGCCGACCGATACAAGATCTCGCGCGAAGCACAGGACGAATACGCTCTGCGCTCCCAGCAGCGCACCGCTGCGGCGCAACAGGCCGGGCGGTTCGACGATGAGATCGTCGCGCTGACCACCGACATGCTGGTCACCGACAAGGCCACCGGCGAGACCAGCCAGAAGAAGATCACCATCAACCGGGATGAGGGCAACCGCCCGGATACCTCGCTCGATGGTCTGTCGAGCCTGAAGCCGGTCTTCGCCAACGGGCAGGTGGTGAAACAGGGCAGGTTCATCACTGCGGGCAACGCCTCGCAGTTGTCCGACGGCGCCTCCGCTGCGGTGTTGATGGAGGAAGCCGAAGCCGCGCGCCGCGGCCTGCCGCCGTTGGGCATCTATCGCGGCATGGCGGTCGCCGGCTGCGCCCCCGACGAGATGGGCATCGGCCCGGTCTTCGCCGTTCCCAAGCTGCTGGCAAAACACGGGCTGACGGTGAATGACATCGATCTTTGGGAACTGAACGAGGCCTTCGCCTGCCAGGTGCTGTATTGCCGCGATCGCCTGGGGATCGACCCCGACAAGCTGAACGTCAATGGCGGCGCGATCTCGATCGGCCATCCCTACGGCATGTCCGGCGCCCGGATGACCGGCCACGCGCTGATCGAGGGCAAGCGGCGCGGCGCACGCTTGGTCGTGGTGACAATGTGCGTCGGCGGCGGCATGGGCGCGGCCGGCCTGTTCGAGGTCGCCTGATCGATGCCGGTCGACCCCCAGATCCAGACCCTGCTGAACCTTGCCGCCGGGTTGCCGGAGTTGCACACATTGTCGGTGGCCGACGCCCGCGCCCAGTTCGCGATCCGCGACGTCCCCGGCCTGCGCAAGCCGCCGATCGCCAGCGTGACCAATCGCGACATGCAAGGGCCCGGCGGCTCGCTCGGTCTGCGAGTCTACACCCCTTTCGGCACCGGTCCGTTTCCGCTGATGGTCTTCTTCCACGGCAGCGGCTTCGTGGTGTGCAGCCTGGATACCCACGACGGGATGTGCCGCAATCTGTGCGCCGGAACCGGCTGTGTCGTCGTCTCCGTCGATTATCGGCTGGCGCCGGAAGCCAGGTTTCCCGCCGCACCGGATGATTGCCTGGCGGCGACCCGATGGGCGGTGGAAAATGCGGCCGCCCTTGGCGCCGATCCTGGCCGGGTAGTCGTCGCCGGCGACAGCGCGGGTGGCAACCTCGCCGCGGTCACCGCCCTGCGCATCCGCGACGAGGGCGGCCCGAAGCTGCTGGGGCAGCTTCTTATCTATCCGGTGACTGACCACTACGACCCCGGCACGCCGTCGATGACCGAAAACGCCGAGGGGTATGGCCTGACGCGCGCGGGAATGATCTGGTTCTGGGACCACTATCTGCCTGACCAGTCCCATGCGGCGGACCCGCATGCCAGCCCGTTGCGGGCCACGGATCTCACGCGGCTGCCGCAAGCCCTGGTGGTGACCGCCGAGTATGATCCGTTACGCGACGAGGGCGAGCTTTATGCAGGCCGACTGCGTCAGGCCGACGTGCCGACCCGGATGAAGCGCTGGAACGGCATGAACCACGGGTTCTTCTTCTGGCCCGGGGTGGTCGACAAGGCCGGTGCGGCCATGGACGAAGCGTGTCACTGGGTGAAATCGATCCTGGCAGCCCGATAGCTTCAGGCTTCAACTTATCAGGCCGCGAATGTCTGTCTCATATCGGGGCGACGCACGACTGAGGCGGACTCCACCTTGGACCAGCGCTCCGAGCGCTGATTCATCATTTGTTAAGGGTTGGCCTGATAGATCCGAACGACTGTCCACCGGCCCAAGGCCAGTCATAGGAAAAATTCCATGTCGATCAGCGCTATCAGCGGAGTTCTCCCGACTTCTCCAAAAGCGAGCCAGTCCAAGGCCGATACGCCGGCGCCAACCACGATGCCGGCCTTCCGCCAACACCTGGACGCGCAGGCCATCCAGCCCGCGGCCACGCACGGTCACCATCACCATGGCGCGGGATCTCCATCCGCCTCGGCCAGCGCGGTATCGGCATCCGGGCAGGCGGCATCCGGCGCCGGCTCATCAGGGCCATTCATGTCGGCCATCCTGAAGCTGTTGCCTTAACCGACCCCACCATGATCGAGGGCGCCATCGTTGTCGGCGACCTGCTGCGCCCTGACGGCAGCGGCCAACCGGGCGGCACCGACCGGCCCACGCTCTGGCTTTGGAACGCGATCAAGCGCCAGATCTATCTGGCGACCGGACTGCCGTCCGAACCCCTGACGGCGGCAGCCCTGGGGGGCTGGATCGAGACCCTTCGCCCGTCCGCGGCGGCTGACGATTATTGGGCCTCGGTGCACGACCGGTTGCCCTTCAGCGAACCAATCATTGACCGCCTCCGCAACCGTTTCTGCGTCGGCTACGAGATGCCTCCCTGGCTGGTCCGCCTGCTGGATCAGCACGCGGTGCCATACATCGATCTGCGCCTGCATCCGGTACGCTTCCTCGATGACCTGCTGTTCGCCGCGCGGGCCTCGATCCCGGCAACCCAGGCGGCGTTGCTGGCGATGGCGGTGCACGAAAGCGAGGTCTTCGCCACGGCCGGCCTGCGGGAGGCGATGTGCCGCTTCATCTCCGACGCGCGCGTCCCCGACAATACGCTGCTGGTGGCCGGTCAACGGCGCTTCGACTCGACCCAGATCGTTCAGGGCGGTTTCTTCGATGCCTTCCCGATGGCGGCGAGCATCCATGCGATCTGCGCGCGCTATCCCGCCATCATCCTGAAACCACATCCGCTGGACCGCCATCATTCCCTGCTGGAGGTCACCGCCGCCGCACCGACGCGGGTGATGGGTGTCATCGAGGACAATGTCTATCGGATGCTGTCCCTGCCGCAGATCAGCGCGATCCTGACGGTGAACTCCGGCCTTGCGCATGAGGCACCCTACTTCGGCAAAACCGTCCATACCTTGGCGCCGCTGCCGGTGCGAACCGCCTGGCACGGCGCCGCACCGGATAGCGCATGCCATGCCTCGCTTGACGACATCGTGCTGACGCCGGATTTCTGGCGCATCGTCCTGGCACCTCATGCCGCGGTCAGCGCCGCGGACGGCATGCGGCTGCGGCCAAAACCGAACCGGCTGCGGATCGCGCTGGACAGTTTCTGGAACTACCAGGAGATCGACACCGATCGGATACCCAGACCGAGGTAATGCCACACCGGGTTCAGACCGACCATGCGACCTGAACCCGGTCTGGCGCCTTTGTGCCACACGATCCACCCGATTTAAACGTTCCGCCCAGCCCGATCACCCGCTACGTCGAGATCTGTTCCAGCACCGCGCGCGCCTGTCGTATGCCGCCGAACCGGATCAGTACCGCCGGCAGCAAGGCCCCGGGAATGATGATCCAGAGGATCCAGCCGAGATGGTCCGGACCGAATGCGTATAGCGGACCGAGCAGGGTGACGCCCGCCCAGGCGCCGAGGTGGCCCAGGCCGTCTGTCCACGCGAACGCCTTTGACCGGATGCGGGTCGGGTAGGCCACGGCTGTGTAGTTATACAGGTTGAACAGGAAAAGCCCGGTGCCGATCCGGCTGACGATATAGCACGCCGCGATGATCCAAAGGTTTGGCATCAGCCACGCCACCATCCAGGCCACGGCGAACAGGACACCTGCGACAAAGATCACCTCGCGTCGTTCCACCCGCTCGCCAAGGCGCGCATTGACCAGGAAGCCAACAAACAAGGCGGCGTAGGCGACGGCGATCGTCAGAAAGACGAAATGCGCCGATCCACCATGATCCACCATGAACACCGCGGCGAACGCGCCGACCCCGTAGATCAGTCCAGCATACGCCAGCAGCCAGACGAAGATCAGCAACCACGTCCGGCTGCGGTATTGCGGGTTGGTGAACAGCTCCCTCCAGGAGCCGCCGGTCGCGCTGATGACTTGATCGTACGCGATGTTCGGCGCGGGCAGCGGTTCGGCCGAGGCCGCCTGGCAGCGCTGCTCGTAAAGGGTCATGACCTTCTCGGCCTCGGCATGGCGGCCATGCGCTTCCAGCCAGCGCGGTGACTCTGGCAGTTTCCAGTACAGCAGCGGCAACAGGATCAGGATTTCGATCGCCGCGCTGACCCACAGGAAGAGTTGCCAGTTGCTGGGTATCCAGGCGACCGCGAGCAGATTGACGCCGACCGCCACAAGCGCGGTCACCCCCTGGGAAGTCAGCAGCACCCGGTTGCGAACCTGCGGTGAGGTCATCTCGGACAGATACACCGAATGGGTCGCCACGATCCCGCCGACGCCCAGCGTGCTGAGAATGGACAGCACCACCATCCAGGAAAAGTCGGTAACGTAGGCAAACGGCCAGATGCAGAGGCCACCCAGCAGCGTCGCCAGCAGGATGGCCGGGCGACGGCCGTGGCGGTCCGCGACGTAGCTCATGATGTAGACGCCAATCAGAATGCCCAGGCCGACCTGCAGTGCCTGAATGACGGCATATTGCATGACGTCGATGACGTGGTTCGGCCGCCAGACAAACGGGTAGAGCCGAGCACCGATGCCGTCTGTGTCAAAGATGATGAAGCCCCAGGTCACCTCGATCAGCACCGCGAGTTGCCATTGCACCCGGGTCAGCGGCAGGCGATCGATCCGCCCGGCCATGATCCCGTCGTACGTGATCCGCTCCGCCATCCTGTCCCTCCCACGCGCGGCTTGGCGCCGGCCCGACTTTTTTATGGGTTCGCAAACTTTATCGTTGGTTCATCGGCGCCGGGCGGAAGCTTAGGATGAATTTCAACCGCGAGACAAATCCGACCTGCGGCTTTGACCAGTCTCCAAACGATCGGCGGACGTCGCAGCAACAATGCTGGTATCTCTGTCGGGAAGCGAGGCACAAAGATAGACCGCGTCACGGCGCTGCCGAAGGCGGTCAAACCGGTTCCAGGCGTTTCTCCATGTAGACCCGGTCGAACCCCTTTTCCCGTCTGCGCTCGCGTTCGACGTAACCCCGCGCGCCATAGATCGCGATATTCTCCACCATGAGGGCATTGGTATAGAGCGTGATGCTGTTCCACCCGCGCCGCGCAGCCTCGGCCTCGGCGAAATTCAGCAAGTCACGCCCGAAGCCCATGCCCTGCCGATCCGGTCGGATCGCGATATTATCGAGCAGCAAACAGTCGGGATTGTCCTCCAGCACAAGCACGCCGGCGATCACGTCCGCGTCTTCGAACAGCCACACCTGCTTCGCCAGGATGCGGGCCGCATAATCATCCAGCATCGGACCCGGCATGGCGCCGATCACCGGCACATATCGGGCGTACGCGGATAGTACGACCTCACGTACGACCGCTGCCTCATCGTCGCCCGCCTGCCGGATCATTCCACTGCCTTCACCATGTCTACCTCTGCCGCCGCGTGCAGGCCCATTGCCTGAGCCAGCCGTTCCAGCCGGCGGATCACACTTTCCCCCGCGAACACGCCGCTGTTCTGCCGCAGCCGCAGCACCAGCCGGGTGCCTTCGATGCACAGCCGGGTGCCGGCCAGCAGGTCCTTGGTGCCGGCCGACAGGGTATAGGCAAGCCGCAAGGCAATCCCCAGCACCTCGGCTCGGTTGGCGGTCTCGATGTCCAGCAACAGACGCGACGGGCGCAGAAAGCCGGCGTCAGACTCCGCCTCGTACCGGAGTGCCACACCCAGTGCGAGGAACGCCCGGGTCTGGTGATCCAGCGCCACACCCGGCTGACGCAGCACCCGCAGGTAAGCCTGTTCGGCACGGAACTCCGGATGGTCGTGGCTGCCGATGTCCGACATCCAGCACATGGCCTCGCGCAATCTGCCGGCTTCGACGGTTTCCTGCTGGAACAACGGGTGGGTCCACTCGATCAAGGCGGCCGGCAGCGCCGGATCCCGGCCATACCGCGAGGCAAGCTCGCGAGCGGCGCTGAGCAGAGGGTCCTGCTGCTGGATCTCCCGAGGCATCCGGCGCATGAACCAGCCCTCGCGCAATCCGCTGGCACTGAAAACCACCCGACGCACCCCGGTCACCCGCAGCAGTCGGCGCAGTCCAACCGCGGCGAATGGCAGGTCGTCGATGCGCCGGCGCGGCGCGCCCGGCAACCGCTCCAGCGCCTTGCGGGTGGCGTTGGAGATCAGCATGGTCAACTCACGGGCTGCATCCCGCCCGATTGTGTAATGATGCACCATCTGCAGCGGATAGCCGATCTGTGCCATGTGAATCCGCGCCAGGGCGCGCCAGGCACCGCCGACCAGATACAGGTCGCTGTCCGCGGCCTCGGCCAGCCACGGCACCGTTTGCAGGTCCTCCTCGGCGATCGCCCGCGCGCGGACCGGGTCGCCGCCGGACCGCTCCGCCAGCCGGATGACGCCAAGCCGAAGCGTCTGCGAGGGACCGCGTGTGCCATTGACCAGCCGCACCACCTCCAATGAGCCGCCGCCAATATCGGCGAGCACCCCGTTTGCCGCGGGAATACCACACAGCACCCCGTCGGCGGAGAAGGCGGCTTCCTCCGCCCCGGACAGGATGTGGATTGGCACTCCCGGCATTCGCTCACGCAGCGCTTCCACGAAGGCCGCTCCGTTCTCCGCGTCACGCACCGCCGCGGTGGCCAGCACCTCGAATGGTGCGGCGTCCATCGCCCGCGCCACCGCGTGGTAGCGATGCATCACGGTCAGTGCCTGCGTAACCCCCTCTTCATTCAGCCGACCGGTCGTCTGCAGCCCGCGACCCAGCCGAAGCACCGCCTTTTCATTGAAAATCTGCATCGGATTGCGGGTGTGGCCTTCATAGACCACCAGCCGGACCGAGTTCGAGCCAAGATCGACAACGCCGTAGCGCGGGATCGTGAGAGCCTTGGAGAGCAGCATGCGTCAGTCCTGCGTCACCCGGTTTGGCCGCCGAGGCAAGGCGACGCTCGATGCCGCCGCGGGTCCATGCAACGCCGACCCACGGCCCGACAAGGATGGGTTCGTCATGAAATAATCATGCGCCGAAACGGGTTTGCGACCGGCAGCGACGCGGGTCCAGGTGCCGTCGGCGCTCAATTCCCAGGACTGCAACGAGTCTTTCAAGTTTATCACCATGATCTGGTCCAACACCTGCGCGTGGACCGTGGGATTGTGGATCGGCACCAGGGTTTCAACCCGCCAGTCCATGTTCCTTTCCATCCAGTCAGCGGAACTGATGAACACCCGGGAGTGTCGTCCCGGCAGGAGATGACCGTTGCCGAACGCGTAGACCCGGCCGTGCTCCAGAAAACGCCCGACGATCGACTTGACGCGGATGTTCTCCGACAGGCCCGCCACGCCGGGACGCAGGCAGCAGATGCCACGGATCACCGCCATGACCTTCACTCCGGCGCGTGATGCATCGTACAGCGCGTCGATCAACTCGACGTCGGTCAGGCTGTTCATCTTCAGCCAGATCGTCGCCGCCTTGCCGTCACGGGCGAAGGCGATTTCGCCGTTTATCAGATCCAGCAGTTTGTTTCTTGTGGTCAGCGGACTGAAACTCAGCTCCTCCATGACTTCGGGACGCGCGTAGCCGGTCATGAAGTTGAACAGCCGGGCGGAATCGCGGGTCAGTGCGGGGTCGGTGGTGAAAAAGCTCAGATCCGTGTAGATACGGGCAGTGATCGGATGATAATTGCCGGTGCCGAAATGCGCGTACGACCGGATGGCACCGGCTTCCCGGCGTACCACCAGGGATAGCTTGGCGTGCGTCTTCAACCCGGTGAAACCATATACCACCTGCACCCCGGCGGCTTCCATCCGGCGTGCCAGCCGGATGTTCGCCTCTTCATCGAAACGGGCCCGCAGCTCGACCATCGCGGTGACCGACTTGCCGGCTTCCGAAGCCTCTATCAGGGCGTTGACGATGGTGCTGTCCCGGCTGGTGCGGTACAGCGTCTGCTTGATCGCGACCACCGCGGGGTCCTGCGCCGCCTGCCGCAGGAACTGCACGACGACGTCGAAACTTTCGTAGGGATGATGGACGATGATGTCCTTGGCGCGGATCGCGGCGAAGCAGTCCCCGCCGAAGTCGCGGATGCGTTCGGGAAAGCGCGGCGTGTAGGGTGCGAACAGCAGATCGTGCCGGTCGTCGACGATCATCTGCTTCATGTCTGCCAGACCCAGCAGGCCCTGGTCGTCATGGATTTCGTCGGGCACCGCGTCCAGCTCGTCGATCACCAGCTCGCGCAACTCCGGCGGCATGCCCGCGGCGATCTCCAGATGGATCGCCACCCCGCGGCGGCGGCGTTTCAGCGCGGTTTCATAGGACCGCACCAGATCCTCGGCTTCCTCCTCGAACTCCACGTCGGTGTCGCGGATCACCCGGAACACCCCATGACCGGTCAGCCGGAAGCCGGGGAACACCCGATGCAGGAACAGCACCACCAGGTCGTCAAGCAGAATGAAGCGGATCGGACCCGGCGCGTTCCCGGCAGGCAGGCGAACGAACCGTTCAACCTGGCTCGGCAGTGGCAGCAGGCCGCGCATGGCGAGCCCATCCTCCTCGCGCACCAGATGCAGGGCCAGCACCAGGCCGAAGTTCGAGATGAACGGGAAGGGATGCGCCGGATCGACGGCCAGCGGCGTGACCACCGGGAAAACCCGCTCCATGAACCACGCGTCGAGCCAGTTCCGGTCCTCGTCTGACAGATTGTCCGGTCTGCACAATGCGACCCCGGCGTCACGCAGCAGGCCAAGCAGCTCGTTTTGGACGCGTTGCTGGTCGGCCAGCAGTGTCTCGGCCCGCTGCTTGATGGCGGCCAGTTGCTGCGCGGCGGTCCGGCCGTCGGCTGAAACCAATGTCCCGCCCGCTTTTGCCTGCCCGATCAACGCGGCGACCCGCACCGAGTAGAATTCATCAAGGTTGGAGGCGCTGATCGACAGGAAGCGCAGCCGCTCCAGTAGCGGATGGGCCGGGTTTTCTGCCTCTTCCAGAACCCGGTGATTGAAATCCAGCCAGGATAGCTCCCGGTTGATGAACCGTTCAGGACTATCCGGGTCCAGTCCGGGTTCAGCAAGGGCCAGATGCTTTGGCCCTGCCGGCTTGGACGAGGTTGATTTCGCGCCGGCCGCATTCGCCCGCTCCATCAGCTCCGTCACGTCTGCCTTGCGCTCCATTGATCCAGTCCCTGTCCCGCGATGAGGTGGCACCTTACAGGAAGCCAGCGGGCTGACAGGAGGGGTCTGATCCTGACGCCGAAACTTCATCGCCATCCCGATCTGCCCCATCCCGATCTGCCCCATCCCGATCTGCGGCTCCATCGTCCGCCAGCGTCTGTGCGGCCAGCGCCCGGGTGATCGGCGTTCCAAGCGTCAGACTGATCCGATCCAGGCGTGCCACCGCCTGCCGCAAGACCGCCGGCGATCGCGGTAGCCGCGTCAGCAGCCAGTCCTGCACCGGTTGCGCGACGCTCAATTGCCGGTCGGCCAACAGGCGGCTGAGCAGCGCGGCCAGCAGATCGGCCTCTGGCGGCCGGATCTCCACCGCCGTGATGGCCCGCAGCCGGCTGGACAGGTCGGGCAGGCGCACCGGCCAGCGTGACGGCGGCGTCCGGCTCGACAGCAGCAGGCGCAGGCCGCGATCACGGGCGGTGTTCAGCAGATGCAGCAGCAGCGTTTCCGACGCGACCGTGTCAGCGTCTTCCAACGCCAGCGCACCGCGTTCGGGCACGCCGGCCAGATCCCGCAGCGTCTGACCCGCCAGCATTGCGGCGCTGACCTGTTGCGCCCAGACGTGCACCAGATGCGACTTCCCGCATCCCGCCGGCCCCCACAGCGCAAGGCGGCGTTCGGGCCAATCCCCGTCGAGCCAGACCATCGCTGCATGGTTCGAGGCTGCCGGCAGGAAGTCCCGCGGATCATAGCCGGGCTTGTGCTGGAAAGGCAGCAGCAGCTGCAGGCGGTCCGGCAGCGTCACGCGGCGGGCGGATCGAGATAGAGCGGGCTCGCCAGGTAGCGCCGCAGCCAGAACCGCGCCAGCACCCCGATCGTCGCCGCCACCGGCACCGCCAGCATCACGCCCAGAAAGCCGAACGCGGCGCCGCCGGCGAACAGGGCGAAGATCACCCAAACCGCGGGCAGCTCCACCCGGTCGCCGAGGAACCGGGGATAGATCACGTAGCCCTCAAGAATTTGACCAATGACCAGCACTACGCCAACCACCACCACGCCGCGCCATTGCGGGAATTGGGCCAGGGCGAGCCCAATCGCGGTGACCCCCCCGGTGATCGATCCGACATAGGGGATGAACGACAGCAATCCCGCCGTCAACCCGACGATCAGCCCCAGGTCCAGCCCCGCGAGCGTCAGGCCCGCGGCGTAGTAAAGTGCCAGGAACAGACAGCACAGCGCCTGGCCGCGGACCCAGGCGGACAGGATGCGGTCGACCTCCCGGGCCTGCGCACGGATCACCCCGCGGTAGCGATACGGCAGCCAGGAATCGAGCAGTCGCACGACCAGCGGCCAATCGCGCAGCAGGTAGAACCCGACCACCGGGGTCACCACCACCAGCGATAGCAGGTTGAAGATGGCGAAGCTGCTGCCGATCAGGCTGGTGACGGTGGACAGCACAATGCTCAGCATCGAGCCAGCCTGCCCGCTGACCAGATCGCGCAGCTTGTCGTTCACCACGTCAGGGCCGAAATTCTCCTGCAGGTGGGTCAGCACCTGCCGCGCCCAGCCTTGCAGCAGCGTGGCGTATTGCGGGATGCGGTGAACCAGCAGCCCGATCTGCACGATGACCAGCGGATACAGCAGCAGCGCGAACAGCAGCACCGCGGCGATCACCGCCAGGATCATCAACAGCGCCGCGGCACCACGGGGCAGTCCCAGCCGCGCGAGCTGGGTTGCCGCCGGATCAAGCGCGTAGGCGATCACCGCGGCCGCGACAAACGGGGCGAGCACCGAGGCGAACAGCTGCAATGCCAGCCAGAAGACGATCAGCAGACCGATGATCAGCGCGATGCGCTGCGCCCGCGTCGCATGAAACACGCGCACCGGCGGCACGACCACCCCGGCCGGCGCCTCCTTGATAAGCTGATCCTGGTCCGCTGCCGGCAAATCAGTCTCCCACTTCAGGCACCACGGGCGGTATTCCAGACATAGGCCGCCCCCGACGCCAACGTGGTCATCACCACGCACCAGGTCAGCGCATCCGGCAACCCGGGGATGCCCAGGCCGAAGCCACTCTGCAGCAGGCTGACCGCGATCAGCACGATCTGCATCACGGTGTTCAACTTGGAGATGTACAGCGGCCTGATCGCCACGGGATGTCCTAGCACAGCCAGGACGACAACTCCGCCGACTATCAGCACGTCGCGGAACACCACGAGGATCGCCAGCCAGTCGGGCAGCGCACCCACTGCGGCCAGGGTGATGTACATGGTTACCAGCAGCGCCTTGTCCGCCACCGGATCCATCAGCGCGCCGACCGCATTGCCGCCATGCCGCCGAGCGAGCCACCCGTCCAGCGCATCGGACAGCCCGGCCGCGACGAACAACAGGAAGGCGACATCAATCCGGTGGTCCAGCACCAGCCAGAACGCCAGCGGCACGGCGCACAAGCGGCCGAACGTGATGATGTTGGGCCAGTTGACCAGGGACGCGGTCGTCCCCCGCCCCGCCGCCGACCCGTCAGGCATGCGGGCAAACTCCCGATCGACAGACTCCCGGCCGACAGACTCCCAGCCGGTGGATTGCAATCGGTGGCCTGCCCATGGTTTCTGTCGCCCTCCATCCCCCCAGCTGGTCCGGTTATAGAGGTTTGCCATGGCGAGTGCGGATCACCAAGACGCGCACCCGGTGTCACGATCCGGGAACAGGCTCGATTACCACGCCGCAGGGGTCGATATCGCAGCGGGCGACGCCCTGGTCGACCTACTCAAGCCACTCGCGAGGGCCACCAGCCGCGCGGGCGTCATCGGCGGCCTCGGCGGGTTCGCAGCCTTGTTCGATCTGAAGGCAGCCGGTTTCGCTGATCCGGTGCTGGTTTCAACCACCGATGGTGTCGGCACCAAGTTGAAACTCGCGATCGAGACCGGGATGCACGATACCGTCGGCATCGACCTGGTCGCGATGTGCGTCAACGATCTGGTCGTGCAAGGCGCCGAACCGCTGTTCTTCCTGGATTATTTCGCCACCGGCAAATTATCGGTCGAACAGGCCCGAGCGGTGATCGCCGGGATCGCCAGCGGTTGCCATCAGGCCGGTTGCGCCCTGACGGGCGGCGAAACGGCCGAGATGCCCGGAATGTATCGGGAAGGCGACTATGATCTGGCTGGCTTTTCGGTCGGCGCGGCCGAACGCGGCAACCTGCTCCCCCTACCGGTCGCGGCCGGTGACCCGATCCTTGGCCTGGCCAGCAGCGGCGTTCATTCGAACGGCTTTTCCCTGGTGCGCCGCATTGTCGCGGCAAGCGGCCTGCGCTGGGCCGATCCCGCTCCGTTCGCGCCGGATCAGACGCTAGGTCAGGCGTTGATGACACCCACCCGGATCTACGTGCGCGGCATGCTCGCGCTGCATCGCGCCGGGTTGTTGAAGGCCGCGGCACACATCACCGGCGGCGGCCTGCCCGGCAACCTGCCACGCGCGCTGGCGGACGGAATGACCGCCGCACTCACTCCATCGTGGCCGGTCCCGCCGGTGTTCCACTGGTTGGCCCGCACCGGTGGCGTCGACCCGGCCGAGATGTTGCGCGTGTTCAACTGCGGCGTCGGCATGGCGCTGGTGGTGTCCGATCCCGAAGCGGCGATCGGTTTGCTGCGGGCGGCAGGCGAAACCGTCAGCCGCATCGGGGTCATCGAGGCCGCCCCCGGCCCCGCGTCCGTCCGCATCGACCCGCCAGCCGGCTGGCTGACGTGAAACGCCATGTCGCGATCCTGATCAGCGGCCGCGGATCCAACATGCAGACGTTGATCAAGGCGGCGCGCGACGGCGGGTTTCCGGCTCGGGTCGACCTCGTGCTCTCGAACCGCCCCGACGCGGCCGGTCTGACCGTGGCCAGGCAGGCGGGCATCCGGACCGAGATCCGCGACCACCGCGATTTCGGCACCGACCGCGCCGCCCATGAAGCCGCGATCAATGCCGTGCTTCGGGCGGCGGACATCGAGATCGTTTGCCTTGCCGGCTATCTGCGCCTGCTGACGCCGGTCCTGGTCGATGCCTGGGCCGGCCGGATGCTGAACGTTCATCCCAGTCTGCTGCCGGCTTTTCCGGGCCTGCACACGCACCAGCGGGCGCTTGCGGCCGGCGTCAAGCTGCACGGCTGCACGATCCATCTGGTGACGCAGCAGATGGATGCCGGGCCGATCCTGGCTCAGGCCGCGGTTCCGGTGCTTCCGGGTGATACCGCGGACGAACTGGCGCGGCGTGTCCTGCGCCAGGAGCATGCAATTTACCCCGCGGCGCTGGCGGCTTTTGCCGCCGGGTTGCCGCCGCTTCCGGCTGACCCGGCCGCTTGCCTGGCCAATCCCCCACCCCAGCCTGCTCGATAGCGCCGTTCATCTCCAGTTAAGCATTTGCTGCGACGGTCATCGCGGGCGGCGGCGCGCGATCTTGCTCCGGTGCGGCTCACCGACGCTCTGCCACACGACGCTCTGCCACACGACGCTCTGCCACACCGGGACCCCGCCATGCCGCCGACCGACATCCAGACGCTGATCGCCAACGCTGCCCCGACCACCGCGACGCGACGGCCAAGCCTGGAAACGATCGGGCGTCGCTGCGGCACCGACAAGGCCGCGGGCTGGCACGATTATCTGGATTTCTACGAGCGCTTCTTCGCGCCGCTGCGTGATCAGCCGATTCGGCTGCTGGAGATCGGGGTCTTCCGCGGTCAGTCGGTGAAGATGTGGAGCGAGTATTTTCACGCCGGGCAGATCATCGGTGCCGATATCGATCCGGCGGCCTCGCGGTATGCCGCTGAACGGATCAAGATCGAGATCGCCGATCAGTCGAATATCGCCCACCTCACCCGGCTTGGTGTGACCCACGGGCCGTTCGACATCGTGGTGGACGATGGGTCGCATCTGTGGAACCACCAGATCACCGCGATGCAATACCTGTAATCGTTCGTCAAGCCGGGCGGGTTCTTCGTCGTCGAGGATATCGACACCAGCTTCGGACGCTACGTCGCGTCGCATCAGGGCAACGCCGCCACCTCGGCGATGCAGTACTTGTCCAGGTTCACCGACTATCTGGTTGGTGACGCCCAGCTTGATATCGACGCCGAACCGGATCCGTTCATCAGGACGTTCGCACGCAGCACGGAGTTCATCGCGTTTCATCGCCGCACCGCGATCCTGCGCCGGCACCCGGCGTCACATGCCGGGCGGATGCCGGCGGAGTGGAACCTGCGGGGTGCGACAGCACCGTTGATCGAAACCGACTCCATCGTGCCGTTGATCGCTGCGGAAGCGGATGACGTGGCAAAGCCATCCGGACGGCTGACCGTGCATCTGGCATTCCTTGGCGATGTCACGACCGAGGCCGCGTTGATCGGGGGTGCCAGGGACAACGGCCGTTCACCCATCCAGGGCTTCAGCGTCTGCCTGGACGACGTCGCTGCGTCCGACATGGAGTACCGCGTGCTGTCCCGCGGCGATGTCTGGAGCGAGTGGGTGGCCAGCGGTCAGTTCGCCGGCTCGCGTGGACAGGGGATCGCGCTGCGTGGGTTCGCTGTGCGGCTCAAGGGCGCTATGGCGGAAGCCTATGGCTGCGCCTACGTCGGATCGTTCGAGGGGTCGGATGACCTCGTGTACGCCGATGATGGACAGCCCTGTCTGACCCCGGACCTTGCCGTGCTGGAGGCGATGCACATCGTCTTTCGCCGCCACGCCACCGGCTGAGCGGACAGCGCGAACGCTGGCGCCGCGGTGGATCCGGACCCATGGGTTCGCTGCTGCGACGCTGCTGCGGCAGACCTCTTGTCCCCCGATGCCGTCGTGTCATAGAACCCGATCAGTAACCGATCGCGGAGACGAGCGAGACGCGTAGCGTCGGCGTTTCGCCGCGTCGATCGGCTACTGCAAACGAACAGCGACGTATCGCGCTTGTCTCATGGGCGATACTGCCCGTCCTGCCGCCGAGGGAACACGATGGCCATCCAAGCTACCACGCGTCAGACCGGACCGGAGACCATCGAAGCTCTGACCGCGGACCGTCGGAAGATGTGGGCGAGTTTCACGTCCGCCACCGTCGCCGCGATCATCTTCCTGATCGTGGTGCTGGTCGGGATGGCGGTCTTTCTGCTGTAGCCCATTTGCCTCGGCCGACTGGGAGCCGCCGCCGCGTGTCCCGACCTTGGGTGAACCACACGCCCGTCGTGTTATTGGCGAATGCCGTGCGACGAGGCGTGGCGCGACAAAGCGGCTTCGGTCTGCGTCCAGGTTCGCACCGCCATGCCCAGAAAAACAACGAATATCACCAGCACGCAAAGCGCGACCTTGGTCGAGCCCGCCATGCGCAGGTACTTGTTGTCTTCTTCGACCGACCACCGCTGGCAGAAATCCCTGCTCGGATAGGGTGGTTCGTAGACAACATCGTAGACTGGGTCTTGCGGTTGACCCGGCCGGGTATGCAGTTCGGCGAGCACCCAGTCCCTGCCTTTGGCCTGCAAGGCCGCACGCCAAACCTCCGTCTCGACAGCCATGGCACGATCTCCGTTGTTGGCGGCTTGTAGCACGCACAAGGGTGCGCGGAGCACCTTCAAGGCGCAGAAACAACCGACGCCTAGAGCATGATCACGCTGAGCGGAACGTTCAAAGCGTGTCGATCATCCGATCAAACAAAGGGATAGAGCATTTTCGGTCTGCACACTCAGGCTGAAAATGCTCTAGCGGGACGTCTTGCTGAGCCCACTGCCAGGTGTGACGATGTCGTAAATGTAACTATGTCGCAACAACATAGCATAGCGATCAGTCGCGCCGGGTGCGGCTTAGCTTCAGCATGGCCTCACACATGGACTCCCAGGCCGAATGGCGCTGCACCACGTCCAACCGGCCGGAAAAGTCGATGTATCCAATGAAGACACCGGCTGCGGCGGGCAGGATCCTGCCCGCGGGGTGCGACCCGTCGGCGGGACAAACACAAAGCAGCTCCCCCTGACCATAGGATCGGATCGCCTGGCTGAGCGCCTCCGTCTCCTTGTCCGTTACCTGCCGACCGGCCACCTTCAGCACGAATATCTTCGCCGGGTGCTCCAGATCCGCGATCAGCTTGTCCCTGAGATAGCTCATGCGCTTGCAGGCGAGGATCAACATCCGGTCGTGCGGCACATCGCTGGATGGCACGAAGCTGTGCATCGCGGTGCCGTAGGTCTTGTCGCCGATCTGCCATAGCGCCTGCGGATCCTTGTCGTGCAGGTAGACGGTCGTGCGGTCCGCCTCGCCGATCCCCGCGAACCGCCCCGTCAGGCAGGCGATCAGGTTCGGCGGCGACACCGTAGCCCAGCGGAACAGCCCCAACGGCTCCGCCCCCCGTTCCCGCTGGACCCCACCGAACTCGCACCCGCCATCCGGCCCCGACCCGCCCAGGCTCTCGAAGCCTAGCAGGAGCGTCCGTCTGGCGTCGTCGGCGTCGACCGAGGCCAGGCCCAGCGCGCCATGGGCCGCGTCGGCCGCCACCGGATCGTGTTCCGCGAGTCGCATCAGCGCCTGATACAGCCCGCTCGACAGCGCTTCGGAGATCGGAAAGCGCCGGCGCGCGTCGGCCCATCGGGCAACCGCGGCGGGCCAGTCCTCGTGATCCCACGCCAGGCGGGCATGGGCGGTGAACAGCGAAACCTCGCCTGGGTCGTGTGCCTGACCGTCCAGCAGAACCGCCTCGGCCTCGGCCAGGCGACCTTGTTCTTCCAGCGCGCCGGCTAATTCGGTGTACACCCACCAGGGTCGCGGATCGAACGTCAGTGCCGCCCGCCAATGGACCTCGGCTTGGGGCCAATCACCTCGCCGAACCGCCAGGTGCCCGAGTTCGTGGCGAATCGTGGGTTCATGCGGGAACGTGGTCGCCGCTTCGGACAAGACCTGCCGCGCGTCCTCGATCCGGTCCAACGCGCACAGGGCGGAGGCGAGGCCGGTATAGACCCACCATGGCCGAACCGCGAGTGTCAGCGCCGCCCGCCAGTGTCCCTCGGCCGCGGGCCAGTCGCCCTGCCGAACCGCCAGGCGCCCGAGTTCGTGGCGGATGGTGGGCTCGCTCGGCGAAGCAACAGCGCCGTCGGACAGCACTTGCCGAGCGTCCGCGTCGCGCCCGAGGGCGCACAGGGCGGTGGCGAGTTCGGTGTAGAGCCACCACGGCCGGGTCTCGAATGTCAGTGCCGCTCGCCAGTGCGCTTCGGCCGCCGGCCAATCCAGCCGCCGAACCGCCAGACGGCCAAGTTCATGACGAATAGCGTGCTCGCGCGGGAACCGACCGGCCGCGTCGGACAATACAGCGGCCGCTTCGTCCATTCGGCCAACACCGCACAACGCGGTCGCGGCCCCGGTGTAGGAATACCAGATCTGCGGATAGACCGTCCGCATCATCATCCAGAGCCGCTCCGCTTCCGGCCAGTCCGCACGCTTCTCTGCCTGTTCGGCGGCTTTGAGCAACGTCTCCAGGTCGGCGGCTTCGGCGGGCACGCTGGGGTCGGATGATCGGGCGTCCGCCTGATGTCGCTTTGAACCGGCAAGCGCGGCATGCGCGCGCAGAAAGTCGATGCCGGCGGGCTCCCGCCCGAGGCAGGCCGCCGCGTCGGCCCGACCCGACCGCCGGCGCGCACCCGGCAGGCTAAACCATTTCATATCCAGAACCTCGGCCTCAACGCCGACATCCGGATTGGCAGCGCCATGTCACGCGAAACAGCCCGGTCATCTTGCAAACCAGCGCGGGGAGTAGCCACGATAGAACGATGTAGCACTGAGTTTTCCGCCTCCGCTACAACGTTTCGCTGACCCAGGAACATTCCGGCGGCGGGTGTGCCCGGGCAACGGCAAGACGAACCCTCCGATCAGCTGCTGTCCCGCACCAGACGCCGCCGGCCGATCGCGGCGAAACCGGGGGATCGCCGGGACGATTGAGCAACGCGCCGATCTGGGCGAATATTGGGAAGACGGGGTCCAACCGATCGATCCGGACCCGCGGTTGCGTCAGCCCGCCACCCGCCGAGGTCCATCCGATCGACCGCGCGATGTGGATGCAGATCGACCCCAGCCGTATAGCCCCCATCCCGGGCCCAGAAGGAGAACCGCTGTGAACATCCAATCCCCGACCGAGAACATGCTGGCCGAGGTCGATGGGCCGATTGGCTGGATGACGTTCAACAAGCCGGCGCGGCGTAACGCCGTCTCGTTGGACATGTGGGAAGCCATGCCGGTCATCCTCGACCGCTTCGAGCAGGATCCGGCGGTCCGGGTCATCGTGCTGAAGGGTGCCGGCGATCAGGCCTTTGTTTCCGGTGCCGACATCTCCCAGTTCGAGCAGGCGCGCTCCTCGGAAGCCGGCAACGCGCACTATGAGAAGGTCAGTGGCGCGGCCAGTGATCGGCTGAGCGGCTGCTCCAAGCCGACCGTCGCGATGATCCGCGGCTTCTGCATCGGCGGCGGGTTGGCGATCGCGATCGGCTGCGACATCCGCATCGCCGACGAGGGCGCCCGCTTCGGCATCCCCGCGGCCAGGCTGGGGCTTGGCTACGCCGCGCCTGGGGTGAAGAAGCTGATGGACCTCGTCGGGCCATCCTTCACCAAGGAGATCTTCTTCACCGCCAGGCATTTCTCGGCCGTGGAGGCGCGGGAGATGGGTCTGGTCAACCGCGTGGTGCCCGGCGATACGCTTGAGGCGGATACCCGCCGCATCTGCGCAACGATTGGCGACAACGCGCCGATGACCATGCGCGCGCTGAAACACACGGTGCGGGAGCTGGGGCGCGGCGAGCCGGCCGACCTGGCGGCGAGCGAGGCCTTGGTGAAGGCCTGCTTTGACAGCCAAGACTACATCGAGGGGCGGCGCGCCTTCATGGAGAAGCGACGGCCGGTGTTTCGCGGGATCTGAAATCGGCTCGCGCCGGCGGCAAACCGTTCCGCCGGCGGTGAAGCCAGACCCAAATGACGATCAGCGCCTGAGCCATCGCACCTGCGTCGCCGGCCGCTCTTTTGCCGCGATGGCATCCCTATGCCGCTGGTCTGTAGCAGGCGGGATGGGTCTGCATCGGGGCGGGGAATGGTGCGACCAGTGCGGGTGCGTGGTGCCGAGGCGATTGGTGCACGTCTACCGGACCTGCAGAATTGTTACAATCATGCGCAACCTGACTCTTTTCACCAAACGTTCCGGCAAACGGCCTCAATCCAGCAGGCCCGCCGAGCTTTAACCCGGGGCAGCCGCCCGGTCCATCTCATGCCGATACGAAACCGGTATGAGATGAAGATATTGCCATGATAAAACGAAACATATGTAGCCAACTCTGCGATTGGCTACAACCTGGAGCCGCATCAGCGCATGCGCTCGTTTATTAATTCGTTCTGAGAAATTCACGACTTTACAGGATGCGAAGACGACCTACAAACGTCGTGAAATCAGCGATCTAACACTTCAGAAGGCCGGTTAAACGTCAAGCCGAAAACAAAACATTCCGATTAAATCGATGCAATTTCAGCTTGCATATCGACCCATGTTCCCCGTATGCTGCACCCGCTCAGACCGTGAAGATCGATGATCGTTGTCGTGACGGGCAGATCAGAATGCGTTTCGAATACACACCAAATATCGTGCTCAACATCACGACCTAGCCGCCCACGGCACCAGGTCATAGCGAGTGGACGGAGAATGGAATGACGGGTTCATCCGGCGTAACAGTGCCCGGGGCTTCGGGTTCGGCGACATTGGCTTTGGGAACTGGCGACGTTCTGAATCTGGGCTCGCAAATCGGTGCGCTGCTGGCAACCCTCCAGGGTGGCGGCAATCTGGCGATCTCATCGGGTTCGTTCGGGTCGCCTTTTCCGAACGCGCCGGGCGTCGCAGCTGGAACAGAAACCGAATTGTTCATCGCGGGCAACGCCTCCGGCAGTGCGACCGTGCCACCCAATTACGCCTACGTGGTCGATGCGAATTCCACGCCCAGCACGGTCTATGGAACCAACTTCGCCCTCACCACCGGCACCGCGGGCGGCGCCTTCTATGTCTCAGGCAACAGCACGGTCGCGGCGAACGGCGGCAATAATCTGATCGCCGCCAGCGGCAGCTATCTGATCTCGACGGCCCCCGGCAACGACACCGTCGCGGCGGTGGGCGTTGGCACCATCGCCACCGATCTCGGTTCGAACCTGATTTTCGCCACCGGCGTCAATTCGATCAGCTCGGTTGGCCAGGACACCATCGTCGCCGGTAACGGTCTGACCACGGTCAGTTCCTCCGGTTCGCAAACTCTGTTGTTCGGCAGCCCCACCGCCGACGGGCTGCTCGACGCCTCGATCAGCGGTGTGCGGACGACGGTGGCGGCCGCCGGCAGCGCCGCCGAGGTCACCACCGCGGGTAGTCAGGACCTGGTATTCGGCGCCCAGTTCGGCGGCGGCACGCTGTCCGTGATGGATACCGGATCGAATGACACGATCGTCGGCCAGGGCGGCCCCAGCACGGTCACCGCGGGTGCCGGCAGCAACGGGCTTCTCGTCTTCGGCGGCGCCGGCGGCATAACCTTTGTCGGCGGCGACAGCTCAGCAACGGTGGTCAGCAGCAGCGCCGCCACCAACAGCATCGTCGGCGGGACCGGTGGCGTGCTGGTGGGTGCCGGCGGCAACGACACCGTCACCGGCACCGCGCCCGGCGGCGCCACCTTGTTCGGCACCGCCGATCACGCCGCCACCTACCTCGGTAACGGCGACCTGCTGTATGGCGCCGGCGCGGGCAATGAAACGCTGAACGCGGCGGGTTCAAGTGGCAACAACACCATGTTCGCCAGTCAGGTCGCCGGCGCAACCGACTCGCTGGTCGGCGGCAGTGGTTCCAACGCGTTCGTCGCCGGCGCCGGTGCCGATACCTTCGTCGGCGGCGCGGGTGGCAACAATTACTTCTTCCTGCAGAACGTGACCCATGGCAGCCACGACTTCGTCGCCAACCTGGGCAGCGCCGACAACGTCGACCTGATCGGCTACGGTTCGGCGAATTCCTCGGTCTCGGTCGAGAACGCCAGTGCGACGCTGACACTGTCCGACAACACCCAAATCACCTTCGTCAACGTGGCGAACATCAGCAACAACATCCACTTCAGCTGATCTGGCCCGGCATCTTCGACACCAACCCGCCCGGCATCTTCGACACCAACCCGCCCGGCATCTTCGACACCAACCCCGTCCGGTTCGCCGCACGGGGTTGGTGTTTTTCACCCGCCGCGGCACAGCCGTCGCCCTCGGTCCGCGCCAGACCCTCCGGCAACGGGCTTGATCTGACGATCGCTCTGTGAATAAACGATAGGACGTTCTGCAACGCGGCAGGCCGTCCTGTTCTGGTTTCGACACGCGGATCAGCCCACAGCTTGCTCATCCCCCGCGATCGGCCCCGCGACCGGCACTAGAGGCGCATCGGTAATGAGCTCGCATCAGAGATGGCATCGAGGCCGATGTGATCCAGGATCGCCGGATGCCTGACAGTCGAATGAAACGAAATAATCTGGCGACCGGCTTGCGGATGCTGGCGACGCGATCGTCCGTGTTGCTGGGACGGGCGCGCGCGCAGGCGGCGAAACTGCGAGCGCGCGGCGGCGGGATGGGGCCGCCGACGGTGACCTGGCCGGACGCCGACAGCCCGCGGGCACGCGCGTTGACCTGCCCGAACTGTGGGTCCGACGTCGCGAAACCACAGCTGCTGACAATCGAGTTCACCACTTCGCCCGGCTCTCGGAAGCAGACGGCGGTGCTGCGCTGCCCCGACTGCGCCTGCTCCTTCTATGCCGACCAGATCCCGCCCGACTACGCCGAGGATGCCATGCTGGCGCGCGGCCGGGTCCCGTTCTACCTGCAGCAGGGCGCCGGACTGTCGCTGATCACACGACCCCTGGCGCAACTCGCCGCCCCACCCGCGAGCACCTATGTGGAAGTTGGCTGCGGCTTTGGCTTCGGTCTCGACTACGCGCGTCACGCCAAGGGCTGGAACGGACAAGGCATCGATCCCGCCGGGATATCCGCGCTTGGCCGCGACATGCTCGGGGTTCCGATCCAGCGCCGCTATCTGGCGGATGCGGAACCAGCTCTGTCCGGCACCTGTGACGTCGTCATGGCGTCCGAAACGATCGAGCACGTACCGTCGCCGATCGGCTTCGTGCGGGTGTTGCGCAGCATGCTGCGCCCTGGTGGCGTGCTTGTTCTCACCACACCGGACGGGGCGGATCTGACGCCCGATACCGCGCCCGGCGTGCTGATCGGGCTGCTTTCGCCGGGGCTTCATCTGATCTTCCAGACCCGCGAAAGCCTGCGGCGGATCCTGCTCCAGGCCGGCTTTGCTCATGCGACCATCAACAAGGACGGACATTCGCTGGTGGCTTTCGCCAGCGATCGGCCTGTTGAACTGGCGCTTGATGAGGCGGCTCTGAAAGCTGAATATCGAAACTATCTCGAACGTCGTGCCGCCGACTTTCCGCCCGAACACGATTTGTATTTGGCCTTCGCCGGCCGGGCGCTGCAGGAAGCGGTCAATGACGCTGCGTTCGACCAGGCACACCGCGTCCACAGCGGTGTCCAGCGCGCCTGTGTGGCAAGGTTCAAGCTTCCTCTCGAGGCGCTCGCCGAGCGGGTGGCGGAATGCGGGGGTGTGCCGCTGGAGGATCTCGCCCGGCGCATGCCGTTGAGCCTCGGCGGGCTGCTCTATGCCGATGCCATGATGCGGCTGGCCGCGGGAACGCCGCGTGCCGGGCTGGGGGAAGCCTTCCTGCGGGCAGCCGCGGCGGCCGAGTTGCTGCGCGACGCGCTGGCCGAGCTGGCGCTGGCGGATGGCATGAGCGAGGAAGTGGCCTGGGCGGCTCGCGCCGAGGCCGTGCTGTGCGCCGCCGCTTCTGGTGAAACTGACACACCACAGCGGTTCGCAGACCTGCCACCGGCCCCTGACGCGACATTCGGCGCGCTGCGCCGCGACGTTATCGGCGAACGCGTCGTCGTGGCACTGGTCAACGCGGGTCACTATGAACTGGCCGAGCAGATGGTTGACGCCACCGGCATCGGGTCCCGGCCGTGGGCCGATCCGGACGTCGTCCTGGGACGGTCCGCATCCCAGCGCGACGCGCTGTTCTGCCTGGCCGTGCTTGACTCGCAAAGTCACAGCGTGCCTCGGATCGAGCGCAGCAGAGGCCGGTTCAGCGGCGTTCGGCGGATGCTGCGGACAGCGGACGGCGATAGCGGTCCAGACGGGCTGTTCGCGGCCGCGGGCCGGGGGGAGGCCGCGGCCATCGAACGGCTCCGTCAACACGCCGAGGCCCCGGCTCCGGACGACACGTCTCCGCATTACTCAGCCAGCTGATCGGACATGGCGGCCTCGTGGTTCTGCCGTCTGCGCCTGGTCCTGCGTCGCGCGCCGGACTCATTCTATCCCTATCTGTCCTACGCCCGGAGTTTTCTGCGCGGCCGGCGTCAGATCCGGCGCGTCTGGCCTGAAGGCAGCATCGAACTTGGCGCATCGGTCGCCCTGTTCACCCATTTCGACCCGCGGCGAAAACTGGCCGATCATGTGGTCGCCTATGTCCGCGCGCTGCACGGCGTCGGATTCTCGGTGGTGTTCATCACCAATTCCGGGGACCTGCATACGGACAGCCTGATCGCGCTGCAGCCTTACTGTCGGGCCGTCATAATCCGCCGCAATATCGGCTACGACTTTGGCGCCGTGCGCGAAGTGCTCGACCTGCTCAAATTGCCCCGCGCGGAAACCGAGCGCTTGCTGATCGCCAATGACAGCGTCTATGGCCCGCTGACGCCGATCGCGGATGTGGTGGCGCGGATCAACTTCGATGAAGCCGACGTCTGGGCCCCGACCGAGAGCTGGCAGTATCGATACCACCTGCAATCCTACTTCCTGCTGGCCGGCCGCCAGGCGATCACCAGCCCGGCCTGGCGCGCGTTCTGGCGCGGTGTGCGCCAGGTATCATCGAAACAATGGGTGATCGCCAAGTATGAGGTCGGATTGACCCAGAAACTGCTGAAGGCCGGGCTGCGCTGTCGACCGCTATGGCCCTACTATGAGCTGTTGGACCAGACCGCGGCGATCCCGACCCCGGACGGAACCACCGGGCCGGTCCTGGATCCCATCGAGCAGATGCGTATCAAGGCCACCCACCGCATCCGATCCGCCGCGGCCGGCGGCGTGCCCCTCAACCCCACCGCCGAGCTCTGGCGCCAACTGCTGCTCGCGGGCTTCCCGTTCCTGAAGGTCGAGCTGCTGCGGAAAAATCCCACCGAGGTGCCCGACATCATCGATTGGCGCTCTGTCCTCGCCGACCTGCCCGAGGCCGATATCGCGATCATCGAGCGCGATCTGCAAATGCAGGCAACGATCCTGAACCGGGCGCCCTGAAGCCAGTATCCGGGTCGGTCAAGCCGCCTCCACGGTTCATTTACCGACCCGGAGAGAACAGGCTCCGGCGGGTCACAGCGCGGTCAGGAACTGACGCGGCTCCCGCAGGTGATGAACATTGGTGACCAGGAATTCCTCATGCTCCCGCTGGCCGGTTGACCCGGTCCATTCGCCATAGACGACCAGCCGTCCATCCCATTGCAGACGGATGTTCAGCGGATGGGTAACCGGGCGCTGGTTGGCATCGCCGCGGGGACCCGCGCCGAAACTTACCGCGTCCGACATCGCCGCCGGCGGCGGCTCAGCAACAGCATCGGGCCGCGGCGGCGGCAGCAACAGCACCTGGTCGGCTGCATAGCCGCTCAGCTTCTCCGCCAGCCATGCCCAGTCGGTCGGCCCAAGAAACTCGGTGTCGCGAAAATCCGGCGGAATATGCGCGACGTCGAAGGTGTGGCGGATCTCCACCTGCCAGGCCAGCCGCTCGTTCAGCAGGTGCCTGACAAGATCGGGGATCTCGGCCAGGTTCGACCGGTAGGCCATGATATTGTAGCGCAGTCGTGGTGGTGCGGATCCCACCCGCAGGGCGTCGATCAGCCGGTCCCAGTTCCTGGCGAAGATGCGCCAGCGCGCGCCCTTGCGCATCCGCTCGTAGATCTCGGGCCGCAGGCTCTCCAGCGACAGATTGAGGTGGTGCAGGCCGCTGTCGGCCAGAAACGCGTAGTAGCGGTCGGGCATCGGGCGGGCGAGGTTGGTGGTGTACATTACCTTGTGCCGCCATTGTGCCGGTACCCGATCGATCAGCCGCATCAGATCCGGGTGCATGGTCGCTTCGTGCAGGCAGGACAGCCAGAAGTTTCCGTCGCTGACGTAGGGGATCAGGCGTAGCGCCGCGTCGAAGGTGGCATCCGACATCACCCTTGTATGCCGGGTGTCGCTGTAATCATACACGCAGAACGGACAGCGCAGGTTGCAGTTGTTGACGATATCCATGGCCACGTGGCTGATCGGCTCGAACGTCGTGCGCAGCGACGGGGCCAGTTCCAGCGGTGTCGTCGTGCCCGCCGGGCGCACCTGAAGGCGGTCGCGCTCCCCTGGGCTCAGCGGTTCCTTGAGCAGAACCCGGAAGCCATAGGCGGCATCGCCGACCGAAAGCTGCGCCAGTGCCGGATCGGGTTGGTCCGCTCGGCCGCGCGCGAGCACCTGCTCGCCGGCCGGATCTGCCAGCACGACCTCGAACGCCACACGCGCCGCCGGATCGGAGCGGTCCCGCACCCAACCGACAACGTGATGATCGCTGCGCTCATCCACATAGCCTTGAAATCGCGGCGCCAGCTCCAGGGGGGCGCCGGTTTGGGCCGAACGGACGATGACCTCGTCGCGCTCGCCGGCGGTCAGCGGGGTCGGGAACTCGATGTGAAAGCCGTAGCACCCGTCGCCGACGCCAAGCTTCTGCAGCGTGGAGCTGAATTGATCGGCGCGTCCTCTCGTGATCAGTCGAGTCGAGTCCGGTTGAACAACGACGACCTCAAACTCCAGTCGTTCATCGGGATCGAGCAGGTTACGCATCCAGCCCGCCGCATGACGGGTAGTGCGCTCATCGAGATAGCCCTGGATCATGCGGGAGGGCACCGGCGGCTGTGGTGGTTCGGGTGCCGCGACTGCCCCGGGTGCCTCGACTGGTTCGGGTGCCGCGACTGGCTCGGGTGCCGCGACTGGCTCGGCGCGGCGGGCGAGACCCAGCTTCTCGATCAGACTGAACATCCCCATGGATTAGCAGGGCTGCGGCGGTAAATCGAGCGGACGTTGTCCCGGCCCCGGCCCATCACGCATCCGGATCGCGTTGCCCGCAAGCCGCGTTGTCCGCAAGTCGCGGTCCCTCGCGGATAAGGTCCGCCGCACGCGGTGTCAGCGGCTGGATCGGGCGCGCGGCGGCGGTCGCTTGTTGCTATACAGCCAACACACCGGGCGGTTCGTTGAATGATCTCATCAAGGTTATGTTTCCGACACTTTGATATTTACTCTCGACGTCATCACCCGCCGCAGATATCAACACAGGCCGCCCAGGAATGGGCGCTCACAGGGTTCAAGGCGGGCACAAAGGCCTGCCGCAGGAGGCGTTCATGATCCAGACTAATGTCCTAACCGGCCTCGGCCGTCGTTCGTTACTCAAGGCCTCTGCCGCCGCGGGGCTGCTGACCGCGCCCGCCATCATCAGCGCCCGGGGAGAGGCGTCGGTAAAGATCGGCATGGTCGATCCGCTCACCGGCATCCTGTCCGCGCTCGCCGCCAGCGAGGTTGAGGGTGCCAAGTATGCGGTCGCCAGGATCAACAAAAAGAACGGCATTCTTGGACGACAGGTCGACCTTCTGGTCGAGGACTCGGCGAACGACGTCGGCACCGGGGTGCAGAAGACCCATAAGTTGATCGAGCGCGACAAGGTCGACGTGATCTTCGGCGACGTGAACTCCGGCATCGCCTATGCCATGTCGCAGGTGACCAACGAAGCCAAGGTGTTCCAGATCGTGCCCGGCGGCCATACCGACCCGATCACCGGCAAGGACTGTAAGTGGAACGTCTTTCGTATTTGTAACACAACCTCGATGGACGCCAACGCCGTCACGGGTGAGCTGGTGAAGCGCTTCGGTAAGAAGTTTTTCTTCATCACGCCTGACTATGCGTATGGCCATACACTTCAGGAAAGCTTCATCAAGGACCTGAAAAAGCTGGGCGGCGAGTTTCAGGCGGAAATGCTCCCGATCAACACGTCGGACTTCTCCGCCTCGTTGATCAAGGCCAAGGCCTACAAGCCCAACGTGCTGCTCAACAACATGGGCGGTCTGGCACAGATCAATTGCATGAAGCAGTTCACTCAGTTCGGTATGCAGAACGAAATGCACCTGGGCGGAGCCTTGTTCGAGCTCGAAACCGTCAAGGCCGTGCCGAAGGCGGCCCAGGCCGGCACCTGGTCGATGGAGTGGTGGTGGGATCAGCCAAACGTGCCGGAAGCCGTGGCGTTCGTTAAGGACTTCCGCGCGGCAACCGGCAAGACACCCTCGGCTCGGCACTGGTTCGGAATGGTCGCGGTCGAATCCGTCCGCCTGGCCGCCGAGAAGGCAAAGTCGCTGGATGGCCTCAAGCTGGCCCACGCGATGGAAGGCATGGAGCTTCCGCCCGACATCGCGGCGCAGCCCGGCAAGGTCTTCTACCGCGCCGGCGACCACGAGCTGATGCCCAACGTCTTCGTCGGCGACGTCCATCCGCCAACGACCACCCCGGACAATGTGTTCACCGTCACAAATGTCGTCCCCGGCGAAAAGGCCGCCGGTCCGGTCGCTGAAACCGGCTGCAAGATCGTCTATCCATCCTGACACCCGCGCCCTGAACCCAGAACTCCGAAGGGCGACCGATGCTGCAACTCGTTCTGTACAATGTCACGAACGGTCTCATCATCGGCGCGTTCTACGTGCTGATGGCGTTGGGCCTGTCGTTGATTCTCAACCTGTCCAACGTCATCAACTTCGCGCATGGCAACTTCCTGGCGCTTGGTGGGTACATCGCCTTCGTCATGACGCCGTATATCGGGTTCTGGGGCGCCTTGCTGGTGTCTCCCATCCTGACCGGGTTGTTCGGCTTCATTATCGAGCGCTTGATGATCCGCCGTGTCTATGCGCGCGATCCGGTCTATAGCCTGCTGCTGACCTTCGGCCTGGCGTTCATCATGCAGGACGCCATGCGCTACATCTGGGGACCGAACGGCCTGCCGATGACCATCCCCAGCATCCTGTCCGAACCGCTTTCGGCCGACCTGTTCTTCATCACCTGGTACCGCATTTTCATGGTGGCGATCGTCATCGCCGCGGTGACCGGCCTGTTCGCCTTCCTGAACTACACCCGTGTGGGCATCCGCATCCGCGCCGGCACGCTCGACCTTGACACCGTCGCCGCCCTTGGGGTGAACGTCGGGATGCTGCGATCGTTAAACTTCGCGGTTGGCTCCCTGCTGGCGGGGCTCGCGGGCGTACTCGCCGCCGGTCAGTTGGGTCTCAACCCGAACATGGGCGACGACCTGCTGATGCCCAGCTTCATCGCCATCATCGTCGGCGGCGTCGGCAGCCTGACCGGTACCTTGGTCGGGGGGCTGCTGATTGGCGTCGCCGGCGCACTGACCACCGTCTTCTGGCCGGCCGCCAGTGAGGCCGTGATCTACGTCATCATGCTCGTCGTCCTGGTCCTGCGACCGCGTGGCCTGATGGGCGAGGAAGGAATGCTGACATGAGCGTCACGACCGCCGACGTGAACAGGCGCGTCGCGCCGGTACGCCCATGGCTGACCGCCATTATCGTCTGGGCACTGCTGCTGACCGTTCCCATCTGGCTGCCCATGCTGGGCGGCTATACCGCCCTCGCCGGCCGTGTGGTGGTGTTCGGCCTCCTGGCGATGTCGTTCAACATCCTGCTGGGCTTCACCGGGGTCATGAGCTTCGGTCATGCCGCCTATTTCGGCCTGGGCGCCTATGGCGCCGGCCTGACCTTGAAATACCTCGCCGCCAGCACCCCGCTCGCGATGCTGGCGGGCGTTCTCCTCGGCGGCATCGCCGGTACCTTGTTCGGCCTGCTGATCGTGCGCCGCCGAGGCGTCTATTTCGCCATGGTCACCGTCGCCTTCGGCCAGATCGCCTTCTACGTCGCCTATAGCTGGAACAGCCTGACCGGCGGCTACGACGGTCTGCGCGGCTTCTCTCGCGCCCCGATCCACCTCGGCTTCGCCACCATCGACATCGCCAACAACGATCTGGCCTTCTACTATTTCCTGTTGGCGGTGTTCGCCGTCGCCACCGGTCTGCAAGCCCTGCTGCTGGCGTCGCCGTTCGGCCGCACCTTGCTGGCGATCCGGGAAAACGAACGGCGCGCCCGCTTCCTGGGTATCCCGATCGAGCGGCATATCTGGATGTCGTTCTCGATCTCCTGCGCCTTCACCGCGCTGGCGGGCGCACTTTACGCGCTGCTGAACAACTTCGCCGATCCGATGGGGCTGCATTACACCTTGTCGGGAGAAATCGTGATCATGGCCGTCATGGGCGGCATGCGCGCCTTCTGGGGCCCGCTGGTCGGGGCGGCGGTGTTCGTCGTGCTGCAGGACTACATCTCGTCCATGACCGTCAACTGGATGTCCTTCGTCGGCCTGATCTTTGTCCTGGTCGTGCTGTTCTTCCCCCGAGGCATCCTGGGCGTGTTCCAGGGCGGAGGCGGCCGATGACCATGCTGGATGTCCGCGACGTGACAAAGCGATTCGGCAGCCTGGTCGCCGTCAGCAATGTCTCGATGCAGGTGGAACCCGGGGAATTGCGGGCCATCATCGGCCCGAACGGCGCGGGTAAGACCACGTTCTTCAACATGATTTCCGGCTACTTCGCCCCCACCGCCGGCGACATCGTGTTCGACGGCGCCACCGTCACCAAGATGGCGGTGGCCCAACGTGTCGCCAGGGGCATGGCGCGCACCTTCCAGATCACCGAGATCTTTCCCGAACTGACGGTGCGCCAGAATGTCCGCATCGGCGTGGAAAGCGCCCAGGGTTTGCGCCAACGCTTCTGGCTCGGCGCTACCCACAGCGCCGAGGTCAGCCGAGCCATCGAAGAGGCACTGACCCAGTCTGGCCTGACCGGCAAGGCGGACCGGCTTGTCGGTGAACTTTCGCACGGCGACCAGCGCGCCGCCGAGATCGCCACCGCCCTGACCCTGAAGCCGCGGTTGCTGCTGCTGGATGAACCGACCGCCGGCATGGGCGAGCACGAGACCTATGCGGTCGCCAACCTGATCCGCCGCCTGCACAAGAACAGCTCGTACACCATCGTCCTGATCGAGCACGATATGCGTGTCGTCTTCAACCTGGCCGACAAGATCACCGTGCTGGGCGAAGGCAAGATGCTGGCGGAAGGCACCCCGGCCGAAATCGCCGCCAACCCCATCGTGCAGGAAGCCTACCTGGGGAGAGCCGAATGAGCGCGCTGACGGCCGAGGGGCTGAATACCTATTACGGCAAGAGCCACATTCTTCACGATGTCGGACTGACCGTTGCCGAAGGGCAAATCACCACGTTGCTCGGGCGCAACGGTGCTGGCAAGACCACGACGCTGCGCAGTCTGGTCGGACTGACGCCGCCGCGTTCCGGCCGCGTGTCGCTGTTCGGCAAGGACATCACAGGTCAGCCGCCCTACCGCAGCGCCGCCGACGGCATCGGCTATGTGCCGGAGGGGCGGCGGGTATTCGCCAACCTGACCGTCGATGAGAATCTGCGAGTCCCCTTGGAACGCCCGGGTTCCTTCACCTTGGACCGCGTCTACAAACTGTTTCCCCGCCTGGGCGAACGGAAACAGAATCTTGGCCGCCAGCTGTCCGGCGGCGAGCAGGAAATGCTGTCGATCGGCCGGGCACTGCTGCTGAACCCGCGCCTGCTGATCCTGGATGAACCATCGCAGGGATTGGCGCCACTGATCGTCAAGGAAGTGTTCCGCATTGTCGCGCAGATGCGACAGGAGGGCATCTCGGTCCTGTTGGTGGAGCAGAATGTACGCATGAGCCTGGAAATCTCTGACCATGCCTACGTGCTGGAGAACGGCCAGATGGTCTATTCCGGCCCCGCCGCCGAACTGCGGGCCGACGAAACCCGAATCCAGGCCTTGGCAGGCGCCTCGGCCGAGGAATGGAAGTTGGAAAATCTGCTGCCGGCGTGACGCCGCCCGCGCCAGCCCCGACGTCATGCCCAGGGTCGCGGTGGTGGCCATCCAGACGCCGCGCGGCACGCCGCGGCAACACCGCGATCTGGCCCGCCTCGTAGCCAGGGTCGGGCGCCGTTGGCCCGCTCGGGCACGCCGGCAACCGACGGCGGGTTGACGCCGCCACCGATGACTTGCGATGACCGTGCCTCGCGATGACCCTTCCACGCTTACCTTCCATGCGCCTTGACGGCCGCCGCGCGTTGGTGACGGGCGCTGGCCGAGGCATCGGCCTCGCTGCCGCCGCTGCGCTGGCCGAAGTCGGTGCCGATGTCACCCTCGTCGCCCGAACGTCCGCCGAAATCACCGCCGCCGCCGCCGAGATCCGTCAGGCCGGCGGCCATGCTGCTGCCCTTGTCCTTGACGTCACCGACCTGCCCGCGGTGCGCGCCGCGATCGAAGCCGCCGACCCGTTCGAGATCTTGGTCAACAACGCCGGCACCAACCGCCCAAGTGGCTTCCTGGACGTAACCGTGGACGACTACGATGCCATCACCGAACTGAATCAGCGCGCCGCTTTTTTCGTCGCCCAGACGGTGGCGCGGAGCATGGCGACCGCCGGTCAGGGCGGCTCGATCATCAACATCTCCTCCCAGATGGGTCACGTCGGCGGCCAGAACCGCACCGTCTACTGCATGACCAAGCACGGCATCGAGGGCTTGACCAAGGCGATGGCCATCGACCTGGCACCGCACGGCATCCGGGTCAATTCGATCGGTCCCACCTTCATCGATACGCCCTTGACCAAGCCGTTCTTTCAAAACGCCGCGTTCCGGGACGACGTTCTGCGCCGCATCAAGCTGGGCCGCCTCGGCACCGTCGAGGACCTGATGGGGGCCGTGGTGTTTCTGGCAGGAGACGCCGCGGCATTGATTACCGGAACGGCGCTGGTGGTGGATGGCGGATGGACGGCGGAGTAGCGACGTCCGCTGCCTGTTGTTTGTCTTCGCCCGCCAAGACGTCAACCGTCGTATTGCCACGTCTCAGTAACGTCCGCCAGCGAGCGGGATCTTTAGTTACATGTGCCTGTGCTGAAATCCGCCCGCAACGACAATAAAATTCGAATACAACACAATAACGCCAGCAAATTTACATCGATCTTGTCTGTTTCGTGATTGGCCGTGAGCACTGAATCGGTCATTTTAACTTGCGCGCGTCGCCGGCATCACTCAACACTTCGACCATCTTGGGGGAGACATCGCTGTGAGATCCGCACTCTTATCGGCTGTACTTGGCGCCGGCGTCTTGCTTGCGCCGCTCGCCTTTGCCCAAACATCAGGCGCCCAAACATCAGGCGTCAGCGCGACCTGTAAGGACGGTACCAGTTTCTCCGGGGCAACCCGCTCGGGTGCCTGCCGAGGCCACCGCGGCGTCGCGAGCTGGAGCACCGCCGCGGCGTCGTCTGGCAAGGCGCCTGCCGCGGCGGCGCCCGGCATCGCACCGGCTACGGCGCCGCCGGCCCGCTCGGCCAATGCAGCCCCCACCAGCCCGCCGGCCACCATCCCGAACCGGGCAACCAGCCCGAATCGGACGACGACGGGTTCCTCCGGCACGGCCGCCGCCGGGACCGGCGCCCCCGGACAAGTCTGGGTCAACAGCGCCAGCAAGGTGTATCACTGCCCGGGCGACCGCTACTACGGCAAGACGAAGGCCGGCTCGTTCATGTCACGCTCGGCCGCTGAAGCCGCCGGGGACCGGCCAGCCGGCGGCAAGACCTGCGCCTCCTGATCGCCGCGATGGCGGCGCCAGCCAGGTATTCCAATGCCCGTCCGGCGCCGCCCTTGCCCATAAACCCTGGGACAGGCGACACTGCCGCGTCGCAGCAACCCCCGGGATCCGACCGTGCCGACTGACCCTCCGCTCGAAGTCCCGTGGGCGCGTGCACGCGCCGAGTGGGACCTTGATGATGGTTTCCTGACCGTCAACCATGGTTCCTTCGGCGCGGTGCCGCGCGTCGTGCTGCAGGCTCAGCGCGCGTGGCAGGACCAGATGGAGCGACAGCCGAGCCGCTTCATGAACAGTGTCCATGCCACGGCGATTCGCGACGCGGCCCAGGCGCTTGGCGCGTTTCTCAACGTTCCTGGAAATGATCTCGTCTTCGTCGACAACGCCACCGCGGGCTGCAACGCCGTGCTCCGATCGCTGCCGCTGCGGCCGGATCAGGATGTCGTCATCCTCAGCCACGCCTATGGCGCGGTGCGCAACGCCGTCCGGTTCGCGACCGAACGTGTGGGTGCGCGCATCAACCAGGCGTCGGTGACTTTCCCTGATCCGACCGAAGACTCGCTGATCGCGGCTGTCACCGGCGCGGTCACGCGCAGGACATGCCTGGCGGTGATCGACCACATCACCTCGGCCAGCGCGATCGTCTTGCCCATCCAGCGCATCATCGCCGCATGCCACGCGGCCGGCGTGCCGGTGCTGGTCGACGGCGCCCACGCGCCGGGGCAGATCGATCTGGACCTGAGCGCGATCGGCGCGGACTGGTATGTCGGCAACTGTCACAAATGGCTGTGCGCACCAAAGGGCTGCGGCTTTCTGTACGCCGCACCGGCGCGGCAGTGGGGTCTGCACCCCGGCACCATCTCGCACGGGTATGGCCAGGGGTTCCTGGCCGAGTTCGATTGGACCGGCACCACCGACCCCAGCCGCTTCCTGGCGGTCACCCAGGCGATCGAATTTCACCACCGTCTCGGCGGCCGCGCGTTACGATTCCGCAACAGGAACCTTGCCGCTCAGGGTGCCACCTACCTCGCTCAGCGGCTGAATACCGAAGTGGGTACAACAGGATCGGTCGCCGGTGCGATGGCGACCGTCCGCCTGCCGAACGAAGACCGCGGTCCCGCCCAGGCCCTGGCGATCCGTCAGCGGCTCATGGCGGCCGGGACCGATGCGCCGGTGCACGCGCTGGACGAGGCCCTGTGGCTTCGCCTGTCTGCCTTCGCCTACAACGACATGGACGACTATAAGCGACTTGCGGAGGTCGTGGCGTCCGTGCTGGCCTACTGAGCGATCGCTACTGCCAGTTCCCCTTACGACGGCGTCACCGCCTATGCCGCGGCCTCGCCGGACACGGCGGCCGTGTGCGCCATCGGCATCCACCATGACACCGCGCGCGATGGTGGCTAGATTCTTGAATGCATCCGCTTCGCGTCCACCGGCACCGTATGAGGACTGATCCCATGACCGTCGAATTCATCGGCATGATCCATCACCGGGAGGCCTCGGAGATCATCCCGCCGCCTGCCGTGATCATGGATCGTGGCTACATCCGTGACTTCGCCCAGGCCGCCGAGGCCGGTGGCTTCGACAAGGTCCTGGTCGGCTACTACTCGGACGGCCCGGATGGCTTCCTGCTCGCCGCGGCCGCCGCCGAACACACGGAGAAACTTGGCTTCCTTGTAGCCCACCGCCCCGGCTTTGTCGCGCCGACCCTGGCCGCTCGGGAATTCGCCACACTGGACCAGATCACGGGTGGGCGAGCCGCGATCCACGTCATCAGCGGTGGCGACGATGTCGACCAGTTCCGCGACGGCGACACCTTGGCGAAGGAAGACCGCTACGCCCGCACCGACGAATACGTCTCGATCCTGAAGCGGATATGGACCGAACCTGGGCCCGTCGTCGATCACGACGGCCGCTTCTACCGTTTCGCCGGCGCGTCCACCGCGCAACGCTGTGTCCAGCAACCGCACATCCCGATCTACTTCGGTGGGGCATCCGCCGCCGCCATCGCCGTCAGTGCCAGGCACGCGGATGTTTATGCGCTATGGGGTGAAACCCACGAGCAGGTGCGTGAGATCACCGCCAGATTGAGAACCGAAGCCGCCCAGTACCACCGGACTGTCCGCGTCAGCCTGTCGCTGCGCCCGATCCTGGCACCGACCGAGGACGAAGCATGGGCGCGGGCAGAATCGATCAAGCAACAAATAATCGAACGCCGCGCGGCGGCCGGACTGGGGCCGCGGAACCCGATGAACGAGGGATCCAAACGCCTGCTCGCCGCCGCCGCGAAGGGCGAGCGTCTGGACAAACGTCTATGGATGGGCGCCGCCCTGCTGACCGGTGCCAGCGGCAACTCGACAAGCCTGGTCGGTACCCCACAACAGGTGGCCGAAGCGCTGGCCGACTACTACGACCTGGGTGTGACGACATTCCTGATCCGCGGCTTCAATCCTCTGGCCGATAATATCGAATACGGTCGCAGCCTGTTGCCGTTGACGAAAAAACTCATTGCGGAACGCAATGCCGAGCGCGCGGCGTAAGCGTCGGGCCACCTGCGCCACCCGATAGCATGTGGTGAGGTTCCTTGGAACAATGTTCTAGTACCAGATCGCAGGGCCGCGCGAGACGCGAAGCGGCCGCATTTCGTCGGGTGACTCATCAGACATTCACCGGCGTCGTCGAGCTCGATGGCGCCATCCACAAGGCGGTCGAAGACCTGAACCGCGAGCGTGCGGTCATTCCGTTGGCCAAGCCACGAATCTCTGCTTAGTTCAGACAAACAGCGACGTGTGGCACTTCTCTGATGTCCGAAACTGGCTGGACGGGCCTTCCCCGCGTCAGTCCAGCGTCCAGGACGAGGCTGTTCGCTGCATTATGAGACTTGAAGCATTCCGACAAGCCGGTTTCAAGCATTTCGATGATGTGTGGGCGGAAGGGCATTCATGTCTCCGGAACAGGCTGGGAAACAGAACCTCGATCGCATCCAGCGAAAACCTCAGAGAATCTGGGCTTCAGTTGCGTCGAGCTGGTTTTGCAGCGCTCGTTCGATCTCGCGCGGCGTCGTGTTGTGGCCCTCGATCAAGTTCGAGTAGTAGCAGTTCATCACCCGCACCAGCTCCGCCAGGCTCTCCGCCGAATGGGGATGAAGCCGACCCCCCAAGCGATGCGCCGCACCAGATAACGAGGCCACCAGATCGACGATCTCTGAGCTGCTGGTATCGAGCAGGCAGGGCTCCATCCGAGCCGGGATCTCCTCCGATGGTATCAGGCGCCGATCCTGAAGTGCCAAATATCTCTGATATCATAAGCAAATTGGAAAAATATGCCAGTTATTTGCCGATCTCGGCAGCCGATCTTCGGCGCGACCAGAGAGGGAAGAATTTCAAAGGGTTGAGGGTCAGAAAAGCCCCATGCCCTGCCGATCGACTCCGACCAGCCTCCGGACGGCGGCCTGCTTCGCTTCGCCCGACAAGCTATCGGTGTTGACGACGCAACAATACGAGGAGATCGTCGACCAGCGATGTTGTCTCGTTCCGTAAAGCGGCCCGTATCCGATGGGGCGGCGCGAGGTGAACCGCCGATGACTCCTTTTGGCCGATGCCACGCATCGACCCGGAGTTCGGGCTGGCATCGTGCTCCCGCTAATCTGTGCCGCAGGCACGATATGCGATAGCCGGTTTGTAGGATCGACCTGATCCAGCAGCCAATTAACAAGCGCCCGTCCCGTCAGCCAACGTGAACAGCGGCGAATGTCGGAATAGCGTAATAAGGACAAAGCGCCTGCGCCGCGATCATGCGCGAACTGATGAAGCGATACGGACTTGATCCAAGAAGACGATCGATGCCCATCATCCTGCTGATCGCGGCTTTGAGCCTCATCGGCGGCGGCGCCTGGCTGTACACGCCTGACCGGCCCCGCGCGGAACTGGAGGCAAAATACGCCGTCCCACCGTCGGAATTCCTCGCTGTCGCCGGTTTGCGATTGCACGTCCGCGACACCGGCCCGCGTACGGCACCTGTGCTGATCCTGCTGCACGGTCTGGGCTCCAGCCTGCACACATGGGAACCTTGGGCTCAGGTGCTGTCCGCCCGGTTCCGCGTCATCCGGTATGATCTGCCCGGTTTCGGATTGACCGGTCCCGATCCAACCAACGACTACAGCGACCGGCGCTCCATGGCGGTGCTCGCGGCACTGATGGACGCGCTATCGGTGCGCCGAGCCTCGCTGATCGGCAACTCGATGGGCGGCAAGCTCGCCTGGCAGTTCGCCGCCGAACACCCGGACCGCGTCGATAAACTGGTGCTGATTTCCCCGGACGGGTTTGCCAGCCCTGGTTTCGATTACGGCAAGAAGGCAAAGGTCCCGATCATCGCCAGGCTGCTGCCATACACGTTGCCGGTCTCGATGCTGCGGAGCAACCTCGCGGCGGCGTATGCGGACAAGACGCGGCTGAATGATGCCACCGTCACCCGATATCATGACCTCATGCTTGCCCCTGGTGTCCGGCGCGCACTGCTGGCCCGCACCGCGCAAGTGATGCTGCGACCGCCACAACCGACACTGCGGCGCATCCAGGCGCCAACGTTGCTGGTCTGGGGCGAGAAGGACAGGCTGATCCCGTTCAGCAATGCACAGGATTACCTGCAGGCAATCCCCGATGCACGTGTCGTATCCTTCCCCGACCTCGGCCATGTCCCGCAGGAGGAAGATCCCGCTGAGTCGCTTGTACCGGTGGAGGCTTTTCTTGAGCGGTAGCGGTCTTGTATCAGCCGACCGGTAGCAGATCAGACGACCGGACTGGCGCCCCCATCCATGTTGATCGCCGTCCCGGTGGTAAATCCGCCATGATCACTGCACAGGAAGCAGGCCATCGCCGCGAATTCCTCCGACTTGCCCATCCGCCCGACCGGAATCCCAGCGCCGGCCTTCGCCACATAGGCCTCGAACGGCTCGTTGCTGCCAGCCGTCTTGTACCGTCTGGCGATCTGGTCCGACACGATCTGCCCCACCAGCAGACCGTTCACCAGGATGCCGTGCGGCGCGCCCTCGGCCGACATGACCTTCATCAGTGCCATGCCGGCGGCACGCGACACCGCCGTGGGCGCCCCATTGGCCCGCGGCGCCTTCGCCCCGGTGTTCAGCACGTTGATGATCCGGCCCCACTTGCGCGCCTGCATCCCAGGCCAGCACAGCCGGGCCAGGCGGATGGCGGCGAACAGCTTCAGATCCAGGTCTTCCTGCCAGATCTCGTCGGTGATCTGGTCGGACGGCATGGCCCGTGACATGCCGGCGTTGTTGATCAGGATATCCACCTGACCCAGGGTCTGCACCACGTCCTCGAACGTCTTGGCGATGTCACCCGCCTTGGAAACGTCGCACTGGAATGTCGCGACCTTGCCCGAAGCGCCCGCGGAGGCGGTCTGCTTGGCCTCCGCCAGTGCATCCGAACCGCGCGCCAGGATCGCCACATTGGCACCGGACGCGGCGAACTCCATGGCCATGGCCAGACCCAGGCCTTTGCTGGAACCGGTGATAATCGCGGTATGGCCATCAAGCCGGACATCCATCTGTCGTCTCCCCCTCAAAAAGCCAGTGTGAGGAAGATACTCGGTCCGCGCAACGTACCGGCCGGCCGCGCTGATCGCCCGCGCGCTTCCGCGTGCCGGTCCCCGTCTGGTGGACCGGCGGTCCCGCATCGTTGAAGCGTCACGCGCGAACGGCTTGCCGTCCTATCGATCCCGCCGGCGTTCAGGCGGGATCATTCGCCAGGAGTTCGGCCCATGCACAGGTTTGCGAACAAGGTTGTCATCGTCACCGGCGGTGCCTCTGGCATCGGCGCGGCCACCGCGCGGCGGTTCGCGCGTGAGGGTGCCGCGGTCGTCGTCGCCGGCCGCCGCCGCGAAAAGCTGGACGCTATCATCGCCGACCTGCCACCGGAACGGGCATTGGCGCATCAGGCAGACGTCGCCGATTCAACCGCGGTCAACGGCCTGATCCAGGCCGCGCTCGGTCGCTTCGGCAAGCTCGACGTGATGGTCAATAATGCCGGGGCGTTCGGTGGTGGCGATCCGGCGGCGATCGACGACGATCAATGGCGCAAGATCATGGCCACCGATCTCGACGGTGTCTTCTACGGCTGTCGCGCGGCGATCCCGCACCTGAAGACCACCAAGGGCTGTATCGTCAACACCGCCTCGGTCTCGGGCCTGGGCGGCGACTGGGGCATGAGCCCGTACAACGCGGCGAAAGGCGGCGTGGTGAACCTCACCCGCGCGCTTGCCCTCGATCTCGGTCGATACGGCGTGCGGGTGAATGCGGTCTGCCCCAGCCTCACGCGCAGCGAAATGTCAACCGATGTGACAGACGACGACGCGACCATGGCCAAGTTCAGGGAGCGGATCCCGCTCGGTCGCGCCTGCGAGCCTGAAGAGGTGGCCGCGGTGATCGCCTTTCTCGCCAGCCCCGATGCCAGTTTCATGACCGGCGCGATTGTCGCGGTCGACGGCGGCCTCTCGGCGTCGAATGGGCAGCCGGCTCTGGCCTGAGGGTGTGCGGGCCTGAGGGTGCGCGGCGATGGCCGGTAAACCCTGCACGACCAGCCGTTCAGGGACACCCCGGAGCGGACCATCCGGACAGGGTGTCGGAACAGCTGAGAATACTGCTCAACCTACTGTCTCGGCGTTTCCGCCGAGCTCAAAAGATCTAAGAATAAAATTCTAATTATATACTCGACAAGGCAGCGCGGACATCGGAACGGGTTGGTTTAGGCTTCTCATCCTTCGCTTGTGGCCTTGGCGGCATGGTTAGGAGGTGATGAGCCACGGTTCGCGCCTGCTGCTCGGCTTCGTCCTGATGAGGCGATACCTTATTCATGCGCAGCATCATACCACGGGATTGCCTGAGTCCGATGCCTTATGCCATTTACGTGAGCCATGGCCCAGAATTCATTGTCTTACGGCGATGTAATCCGCGAGATGACAGCGGGAAGACGGATCATGGGCTGTTCAACCGCTAAGGCTGCGCGCTCGCTGTGCCCTGCATCTTCCTCTCGAATGGCGAGGAAGCGTGGTTTCGCAGCAAGGAACACGACGCCCCTTTCCGTCGCCACCGACACCCGGATAGCGAGCGGCGGCGGCCGCAAGCTGTTCGTCGAGGTGGCTGGATCTACTTCGATGTATCACCCATGAGCCTGATCAAGTCCAAGAAGCGCGTTGCCGACCACGGGGAGGTGTTTACACCTCGGTGGCTGGTCGAAAAGATGCTCGACCTCGTCAAGGGCGAGACCGAGCGCATTGACTCCCGTTTTCTGGAGCCTGCGTGCGGCAGCGGCAATTTTCTTGTCCCAGTCCTGCAGCGCAAGCTGGCTGCCGTTGAGGCTAAGTACGGCAAGTCCGAATTCGAGCGGCGGCACTATGCGCTGCTCGCAGTGATGTGCACCTATGGCATCGAGCTACTGATCGACAACATCGCCGAGTGCCGCGCGAACCTGCTCGAAATTTTCGCCGACTATCTGAACTTGGATGAGTCGGACGACCTATATCGTGCCGCGTCCTATGTGCTGTCGCAGAACCTCATGCATGGTAACGCACTGACAATGCGTACCCACGACGGCCCGCCGATAACCTTCGCCGAGTGGGGCTACCTCGGCAGGGGTAAGTTCCAGCGCCGCGACTTCCGCTTCGACGTTCTTGCGGGTTTGTCGGCGTTCAATGCTGAGGACTCTCTATTTGCCCACTTGGGTAAACATGAGCTGTTCACGCCGACCAAGACCTACCCGACGATGGCGGCCAAGGACTTAGCTGATGCTTGCTGAGGCGCAAGCTACCTTCGACCTGCGCGGTCGTAACCCGGATGTGCTGACGTGCATCGCGAACCTCTCGAACGACGAGGTGTTCACGCCCCCCGAGTTTGCAAACCGGATGCTGGATAGGCTGGCCGAGGCGTGGGCGGCCGACCAAAACGGCGCAAATCTCTGGGCGGACAAGTCAGTGAAGTTCCTGGACCCGTGCACGAAATCGGGCGTTTTCCTGCGTGAGATTACCAGCCGCCTTATCATGGGACTGGCCGGCGACATACCGAACCTTGAGGAGCGCGTTGATCACATCCTGACCAAGCAGGTGTTCGGCATTGGCATCACGTATCTCACCAGCTTGCTGGCGCGGCGCAGCGTATATTGCTCGAAGCACGCCCAGGGCACGCACTCGATTGCCAAAGGCTTCGCCAGCGACGCCGGCAACATCTGGTTCGAACGCACCGAGCACACGTGGTTGGATGGCAAATGCACGTACTGCCGGGCAAGCCAGAAGACGTTGGATCGCGGTGAGGGGCTCGAGACCCACGCATATGCGTTCATTCACATCGACGACATTACGATTCAGGTGGCCGAGTTGTTTGGAGGCGATATGCAGTTCGACGTGATCATCGGCAACCCGCCGTACCAGTTGGACGACGGCGGCTACGGCAATGCCGCAGCGCCCATCTATCAGTTGTTCGTGGAGAAGGCGTTCAAGCTTGATCCGCACTACGCAGTGTTCGTGACGCCGTCGCGCTGGATGGCCGGTGGCAAGGGGCTCGATAAATACCGGGGGCGGATGCTCTCGGACAAGCGGATGCGGAGCATCGTCGACTATCCGAAACTATACGAGGGATTTCCGGGGGTGAAGATTCGCGGCGGCATCTCGTACTTCCTGTGGGATCGCGACCACAATGGGCCGTGTACGGTGCAGACAATCTGGAACGGCCAGCCGACTGGACCGGCGGTTGCACGCCACCTCGATGCGTACGACATCCTCGTCCGGCGCAACGAGGCCGTATCGATTTTGGAGAGAATCAGGGCCAAAGGTGAGCCCACGCTCGATGCTCGCGTATCCAGCCAGAAACCGTTTGGCCTCCGCACGTTCTTCCACGGCAGGCCGGACGCCGGACGTCTAAACAACCCTGTGAAGCTCTTTGGATCTCAGAAGATCAGCTGGGTCGAGCGCTCAGAAATTCCAACGAATGCCCAATGGATTGACAAGTGGAAAGTTCTCATGACTCGTGTCCAGGGCACCAGCGCAGCAGTCGAAACCAAGTTCCTTAGCAAGCCGATCATCGCCGAGCCCGGCACAGCTTGTACCGAAAGTTATGTTGTCGCAGGCCTCTTCGACACTGAAGTCGAGGCGACGAACTACGCGAGCTACTTACGTACGCGCTTCGCTCGCTTCCTTGTTTCGCTCCGTAAGTCCACCGCGGACGCACCGAAGAATGTCTACGCCTTCATCCCCGATCTGCCGCTAGATAAACAGTGGACAGACACCAAGCTCTACAAGCGATACGCCCTAACCGGGGTCGAGATTGGCTTCATCGAGTCGCAGGTCGCCGAACATGACACCGAACTGTTTGAAGGAACCGCGACAGGCGAAGTCGAAGATGAGTAAGCCCACCATCGAGGAAATCCTACCGCCGAAGCCGAAGGCCGAGCCACGGATCTACGCTTATTCCATTGCTGCCAAGACACATGAGGGCCTGCTCAAGGTCGGGCAAACGACCCGCGACGTAAAGCAACGCGTCGCCGAGCAGCTAAAGACCGCCGCCATCAAGAACTACAGGATCGAACTCGACGAACTTGCCGAACGCGACGATGGCACTATCTTCACCGATCATGCCGTACGCGCGGCACTCGAAAGAAAAGGTTTCCTGAGGGCTGAGTTGGAATGGATGCGGTGCTCGATCGCTGAAGTGCGGACCGTGCTCAGCGAACTTCGCACTTGCCAGCAGTTCACGGGCACTCACCACGAAACGTTCCCGCTCCGCCGCGAACAGGCCGAAGCCGTGGAAAAAACTCATGCCTACTTCCACTCAATCTGGAGGGAGGATGGGGACGCCGTCCCGCGCTTCCTCTGGAACGCCAAGATGCGCTTTGGCAAGACGTTCACCACCTACCAACTCGTCAGGAAGCTGGGCGCTAAGCGGGTGCTCGTGTTGACCTTCAAGCCCGCCGTGGAGGACGCCTGGCAGACCGACCTCGAATCCCACGTGGATTTTGAGGGCTGGCAATACCTTTCCCGCAATTCCGACAAGGACCCCAGCAAAATCGAGGACGGGAAACCGGTCGTCTTTTTCGGCTCATTCCAGGACCTCCTTGGGCGTGACAAGCTCGGGAACATCAAGTCCAAAAACGAATGGCTCCACACGGTCAACTGGGACCTCGTGGTCTTTGATGAATACCACTTCGGCGCTTGGCGGGAGACGGCGAAGGAGCTTTTCGAGGGGGAGGACGACGCGGTCGCCAAGAAGGAGGCCAAGCTTGAGTATGCCGCGGACCTCGAAGAGATGAACGTCGACCTCGGCGTGCTCTCGGAAAAAGAGACCAATTTCCTTCCAATCACCACCAGGGCGTATCTATATCTTTCTGGAACCCCCTTCAAAGCCTTGGCCACAGGTGAGTTTATTGAAGAGCAAATTTCCAACTGGACCTATACCGACGAACAGCGTGCCAAGGAACACTTCGCAGCCGACCACCCAGGCGAGCGGAACCCTTACGGCGCGCTGCCGCAGATGCGCCTGCTCACCTACCAGATGCCAGACGAGTTGGTGGCCATCGCCAACGCGGGCGAGTTCGACGAGTTCGACCTCAACGCTTTCTTCGCGGCCGAGGGCATGGGCAAGACGGCACAGTTCACGCACAAGAGCGACGTGCAGAAATGGCTGGACATCATCCGAGGCCAGTACGCGCCGAAGGCCGTCGAGAGCCTTAAGACGGGCACGCGGCCGCCGTTCCCGTATTCAGACGACCGCCTGCTGCCCTACCTGCAGCACTCGTTCTGGTTCCTGCCTAACGTCGCGGCCTGTCATGCGATGGCAAACCTGCTGGCCGAGAAGCACAACACGTTCTGGCACTTCTACAATGTCGTCGTCGCGGCCGGAGCGTCGGCAGGGATCGGGCTCGACGCGCTACCGCCGGTGCGCAAGGCGATTGGGAGCGGATTCGACACTAACACCATCACGCTCTCGTGCGGCAAGCTCACGACCGGCGTCACCGTGCCGCAATGGTCGTCCATCCTGATGCTGCGCAACCTGAAGTCGCCTGAGACCTACTTCCAGGCGGGGTTCCGCGTGCAGTCGGCGTGGTCCATCAAGAACCCGAACGGCGATAACCCGAACGAGGAGGAAATCCTCAAGCCCGTGTGCTTCGTGTTCGACTTCGCGCCCACACGCGCGCTCCGTCAGCTTGCTGAATACGCCATCGGCCTCTCGCCCAACGAACCGAATCCGGAAAACGCCGTCAAGGACCTCGTGTCGTTCCTGCCGGTGCTGGCCTACGACGGCGCGAACATGACGCAGATCGATGCAGGCGGCATTCTCGACATCGCGATGGCGGGCACCTCGGCGACACTGCTGGCGCGCAAATGGGAGAGCGCGCTGCTGGTGAATGTGGATAACAACACGCTGCGCCGTATCCTGGACGACCCCGAGGCGATGGCCGCCGTGGAGCGCATCGAGGGCTGGCGCGCGCTAGGCGACAACATCATCGAGACCATCATCAACAAGAGCGAGACGGTCAAGGACCTCAAGAATAAGGCCAAGGACAAGGAACTGACGGAGAAGGAGAAGAAGCAGTTCACCGAGGAGGAGAAGGAATACAAGTCCAAGCGCAAGCTCGTGCAGCAGAAGCTGATCAAGTTCGCAACGCGCATCCCGGCGTTCATGTACCTGACCGACTTTCGCGAGAACACGCTGCAGGACGCGATCACTAGGCTAGAGCCAGACTTGTTCCTCGCCGTGACCGGCCTGACGGTGACAGACTTTCATCTGCTCGTGGGCCTCAAGGTGTTCAATACCGAGCAGATGAATCAGGCGATATTCGCGTTCCGCCGCTACGAGGATGCCTCACTGCGGTATACGGGCATAGAGAGCCACAAGGGGCTTACGTATTACGGGCTTTACGACACCGTGGTGGAAAGAGAGTGAAGAGGGGTTTCTGACATAAAGCAAACGCCGGCCGCGATCATCTCCTCGGTAATCTCGCAATCTTCATAGGACATATCTCCTACTGTCAGAAATCCTGCTTTGTGAGGTATATAATTATGAATAAAAACCTTGCAATTTGAGGAATGTTCGCCTATTGTTCCATTCAACAGAGTAACCATCGATCACCGACGATCGTTTCACCGGCTGACGTGGACCGTCCTCGACGGGCCCGCCGTTCGCAACCCGCCCTGCCGCAGGTGCCATCATGTCTCTTGCCACCATCATCACGCCGGCCATCCTCGATAAGATCATCGGCCTTCTGGTGCCGCTGTTTCTGACCGGCGCCGCCGGCGATCTGCTGACCGCGCGGCATGCCGCCAGCCGCCTGCTGGCGGACTACCAACCGGAAACCGAGGAGGAACTGCGCCTTGCCGCCGAGATCATCTGTTTCGGTTTCGGGGCGCTGGATGCGCTGAGCCAGTCGATGGCGCCCAACCTCACGCTGAACGCCATACTCCGTCTGCGCGGCAGCGCCAACACCCAGCAGCGTTCCGCCAACCAATGCCAGCGGACGCTGGACAAACTGCGCACGCAGCGCCGCAGGGTTCAGGCCGACCAGATCACCGAGCGTCCTGCGCCGCGGATCGCCGAGGCAGAGCCGGTCACGCTCGAGACGGTGACACTGAGCGACTGCGAGCAGATCGCGCAACACACCGGTCCGGCCGTGATCCTGTCGCGTCAGCAGCGCCGAGCAGCGGAGCGAAAGGCCGGCAAGGCGCAGCGGAAGCAGGCGGAAGCCGACCGCCGCGAAGCCCTGCGGATCATGCGAGCCACGTCAGCCCACGCGACGGCCAACGCGAGCCGGTCGCAACCGCTTGATCGCCCCTTGGCCGCGTGATTTTCTGATCCGGCCGACGGTCACGTCTGCCAGGACGATCACGCGCCTCTAGGTAACGCTGTATCGACCACCAAACGGGGGAAACCGACCCTCGGCTAAGCCGCCTGAGCCAGGGCAATCGCCCGCCATACCCGCTCCGGCGTTGCCGGCATGTCTATATGGGTCACGCCATCCCCACTCAGCGCGTCGATGATCGCGTTGATGACCGCCGGCGGGCTGCCGACCGCACCCGCCTCGCCCGCGCCCTTCACCCCCAGCGGGTTGGACGCGCAGGGAATTTCCAGCAGCTCCACCTCGATGTCGGGAAACTCGTTGGCCCGCGGCAGTGCGTAGTCCATGAAGCTGCCGGACAACAGTTGGCCGGAGTCCGGGTCGTAGACCGTGTGTTCCAGCACCGCCTGGCCGAAGCCTTGCGCCACACCGCCCGCGACCTGGCCGCGCACGATCAGCGGGTTCACGGTTTTGCCGAAGTCGTCGCATACACTGTAACGCACCAGTTCCACGATCCCGGTCTCCGGATCGATCTCGACCTCCGCCATATGGCAGCCATTCGGAAAGGTATGGGCATCAATCGGCGCCACCTCGGCGGAGTCGAGCAAGGTCGCGGACTGCCCAGCCGCGGCCTTTTTCCGCTGCCCCGCCGCCAGGTCCACGATGTCGACCCCGCGATCAGTGCCGACGATCGAGAACCGGCCATCGGCGAAAGCGATATCCGCCACCGCGGCTTCCAGTTCCTCCGCCGCCGCCTGCTTGCCTTTCTTGATCACCGATTCCGAGGTCAGCAGGATCGCCTGCCCCTCGGAATACAGGCTGCGCGCCCCGCCGGTCCCACCGCCAGACGGAATGGTGTCCGTGTCGCCCTGCTGGATCCGGATCTTGCCGCCATCAACGCCAAGATTGTGCGCGGTCAGTTGAACGTAGGCTGTCTCGTGCCCCTGGCCGGTGGATTGGGTGCCGACATAGACATCGACGAACCCATCATCGGCGAACCGGATTTCCGCCCGTTCGGTCGGATCGCCGCCAGTCGCCTCCAGATAATACGCCAGGCCAAGGCCACGCCGCTTGCCCGTGGCGGCCGCGGTCGCCCGGCGCGCGCCAAACCCGGCGTAATCCATCCGCGCGGTCGCGGCATCCAGCACGATACGGAAATCCCCGCTGTCGTACAGCTTCCCGACCGGCGTCGCATGCGGCATCTCGCTCGGCAATACCATGTTGCGCCGGCGCAACTCGACCCTGTCGATCTTCAGTTCGCGTGCCGCGGCGTCGACGATGCGCTCCACCAGGTAGTTGCTTTCGGGCCGGCCGGCGCCGCGATAGGCATCGACCGGAACCGTGTTGGTGAACACGCCCAGCACGTTGGCATAGACCGCCTTGAAGCCGTAAACGCTGGCCAGCACGCCAGTGCCGGCGAAGGTCGGGATGAAAGGTGCGAAGGTGGAAAGATAGGCACCCATGTTGGCGACGTTATGGGTGCGCAGTGCCAGGAACTTGCCATCGGCGTCGATCGCCAGCTCCGCCGTCGTCAGGTTGTCGCGCCCCTGGGTGTCGCACAGAAAGGCTTCGCCCCGTTCCGCCGCCCATTTCACCGGGCGTCCCAGCTTGCGAGCCGCATAGCAGGTCAGAACGTGTTCCGCGTAGAGGAACAGCTTCATCCCAAAGCCGCCACCGACGTCAGGGGTGATGATGCGAAACTTTTCCGGGTCGGTGCCAAACAGCGGACCGATCAGGTTCTTCACCAGCCAGCCGCCCTGAGTGTTGGCGTACAGGGTCCAGCGGCCGGCCGAGGCGTCGAACTCAGCCACTGCCGCGCGCGCCTCCATCGAGTTCACGACGATGCGGTTATTGACGATCGTCACCTTGGTGACGTGGGCGGCCCTGGCGAATTCGGCTTCGGTCGCGGCCTTGTCGCCAATCTCCCAGTCGAACGCCAGGTTGTTGTTGACGTCGGGCCAAACCTGGGTGGTGCCGGCATCCATCGCCGTGGCAAGTTCGGTGGCCGAGGCAAGGATGTCGTAGTCCACATCGATCGCCTCGGCCGCGTCGCGGGCCTGTTTGACGGATTCGGCAACGATAAACGCGACCGGATCGCCGACATGACGGACCGAACCTTCGGCCAGCACCGGGTGCGGCGGCGCGGCCTGCGGCGAGCCATCGCGATTGTTCACCAAGGCAGCGCAGGGCAGCGGACCGACGCCATCGGCCGAGAGATCGGCCGCCGTGTAGACGCCGGCGACCCCAGGCAAGGTCGCCGCCGCGGTCGTGTCGAGTTTGGTGATTTTCGCGGCCGCATGAGGACTGCGCAGCACAACCCCGAACAGCATGCCCGGCAGCACGATGTCGTCGGTGTAGCGGCCGGCACCTTTCAGCAGCCGAGGGTCCTCCACACGGCGGACGGGCTGGGCAAGGCCGAACTTCGTGGTGGTCATGATCCTGGTTCCCCCGGGGGTCTGGTTACGTGCAGGCACATCAGCATGTACGGTGTCCGTGGCAAAGGCCAAGGGGGTTGACCAAGAAGGATGTAACCATGTCCGCAGCCACACGGCCGGTGCCTTGGCTGTCGGAATCGACGGTCTGGTCTTCACCACGGGCTTCGGCGAGCACAGCGCCCCGGTTCGTGCCCGCGCGCCGGACCGCCTGCGCTGACTGGGTTTCTGGGTTGATCCGGCGGCAAACCAGAACGGTAACGGCCGGATCACGACAGCCGCCTGACCGCTTTCGTCATTCCGACCGGTGAGGAGCCGGTCATCGCTCGGGAAACGATTGCCCTGCTGGCGCGGTGATCGCCCGATCGCCGTTAAGGCCAATGCCGGTCAGCTTGCGGCGGCGCGCCTCCGTCATCAGCCAGACCAGCATGTCGGCCGCTGCGTCGTACGACAGCCCATCGGCATGAATGTTCGAGATGCAGTTGCGCTCGGCGTCCCGCCGCCCGACCTTCGGGCGGTAGGTCAGATACACCCCCAGGCTGTTGGCGACACTCAGGCCCGGTCGTTCCCCGATCAGGACCACGCATAGTTCAGCTTGCAACAACGCCCCGACCTCATCGCCGAGGGCGACCCGGGCGTGGGTGGCGATGACGATCGGCGACACCGACCACCCGGCAAGCCGGTCGAGGCAGGCTTTCAGCAAGGCTGGCGCATGCAGCTGAACCCCCAGCGACGACAGGCCGTCAGCGATCACGAACACGATGTCGCCCGCTTCGGCCAGCATGGCGCAGCAGGCCGGATCGAGTTGTCGCCCCAGATCGGGTCGTCGCAGGTAGGTTGCTCGGTCGGCAGCCTTGCTGGATACCGACACCGACGGCAGGGGTGCGATCGCCCGGGCGATGGCCGCGACATCCAGCGGCGTATGCACAGCGTCACGCGCCCGAGCGTGGGCGAGCTGAAATGCCAGCACGTCGCTGATCGGCAACGCGTCACCCGTGCGCCCCAGGCCAATCCGCGCTCGGGTCGTCGTGCGCAAGGCCGACCACGGATCAGACATCGGTCAGCAGACGCGCCGCCTGTGGCTGGAGACCACGGAGCCGGCCGACTTTGTCTTTCATGTCCATGCGGTCCAGCCAGGCCTCGAACTCGGGCGCCGCGCCCAGGTTGAACTGCGATCGTAGATACAGCATGTCGTGGAACGAGGCGCTTTGGTAGTTCAGCATGACGTCATCCGAACCAGGGACGGCGATCAGGAAGCGTAGGCGATGATCGGTTCCTCCAGGAAGACGGACAGCGGCAGGTCCGCCAGTACAGAGCGTGCGGCGACCCGCTGCGCGTCAGACGAGGCGGCCAGACCCGCGAGTTCGTCGCCCGAGCGGCGATGCGAGGCTTTGGCCAGCACGTCCTTGAGGTCCTTGAAGCGATGACGTTCGCCGTGGAAATCGCTGAAGTAGGGTGGCATCCGCACGCTCCCCTTGGGCCTGAAGGTCGCACTTTGACGCCGTCGCCGTGCGCTGCCAAAGATCTTCCGAGCCAGTGGTGGGTTATCAGGCCGGCATGGAAATTTCGGGTTGATGCAGCCGGAAGGTTCCGGACCAGTCGGAGGCCAAGGTTGCCGAGAGCTAGCCCAGGTCGGCGATTTGAAACGGTTGCGCCACCTCGATCGCCCGCGCGGCACGCAGCACCAGGTCATCGCGAAACTGTGCCGCCGCGATTTGCACCGAATTTGGCATGCCATCCTCTCGCGGACCCATCGGCACCGAGATCGCGGGCTGGCGTGTCAGGTTGAAGGTGAACGTCCAGGGCGCCCACGCGGTCCACAGCGCCCGCATCGGATCGACTGTCGGCGCATCGGCAAGCGGTGGGCCGGCCGGCACCGTCGGGCAGAGCACCAGATCGTAGCGTTGGTGCAGCCTGGCCATGGCATGGGCAGCGGCTGCGCGAGTGGCTTCGGCGTCCATGAACTCGATCGCCGTCATGCCGCCCAGGCTGTCGGCGACCTCGCGGATGCCGGGGTCCAGCAGCCCCGTCAGCTGCGACGGCACGCCGGCGACCAGCCGGGCCAGTGCGGCGCCCCAGACCCGGCCGAACACGTTGCTGGTGTCGGGCAGTCCGGCATCGGCTTGCTCGACATAGGCGCCCGCGTCGGTAAGCAACTGCGCCGCACGTTCCACCGCGGCGATACCGTCCTGATCCGTTGGTGCGTCGAAGCCGGGATTGGTCAGAACCCCGACGGTGAGGCCGGCGACGCCGTCCTCGATGCCGTCGCACCAGTTCCGCGGATCGTCGGGCAGGCAGAACGGATCGCGCAGGTCCCAGCGCGCCATGGCCGAGAGCATCAGCGCCGCGTCGCGCACGGTGCGGGTCAACGGGCCGGCGCAGGAAACGCTGGCGAAGGCGCTGGCCGGCCATTGCGGGATGCGTCCATAGGTCGGTTTCAGGCCGACCAGCCCGCACCACGCCGCCGGGATCCGCACCGATCCGCCGGCATCCGTGCCGATGTGCAGCGGCCCGAAGCCGGCCGCACCGGCCGCGCCGGCGCCCGATGAGGAGCCGCCGGTGGTATAGGACGAATTCCAGGGGTTGCGGGTGATGCCGTGCAACGGACAATCGCCCGGCGACTTCCAGCCATACTCGGTGGTGGTGGTCTTGCCCAGGATGACCGCCCCCGCCGCCTTCAGCGCCATCACCATCGGCGCGTCGTCCGCGACCGGATCGGCGCTGCTGGTCCGGCTGCCACGCCGGGTCGGAAAGCCGCCAAGATCGACCAGGTCCTTCACGGTGCAGGGCACGCCGTCCAGCATGCCGAGCGGCCGGCCACATCGCCAGCGGGATGCGCTCTCACCCGCCGCCTGAAGCGCGCCTGGGTTCATCACCGCGAAGGCGTTCAGGCCGGGGTTCAGACGCGCCACCCGTTCAGTGATCGCCTGCAGGACATCGATCGGGGTCAGCTGCTGGCGGGCGTAGCCGGCCAGCATGTCCTCGGCACTCAGCAGGGCGGGATCGAGGTCGGGCATGGGGTGCTCTTTTCCGATGGGACAAACCGGGTGCAGCATGGCGCCCGCAGTGCATGGAGGGAACCCCGGATGAGCATGGAACCATGGCAGTGGCCGGAAGCGACCTGGCGGACAATGGTCGGGCGGGCCCGCGCCGGGCGCAGCCTGAAGCCGGCGACGTGGCCCGAGGGCGCACGCTGCGCCGTCGCCATCAGCTTTGATGCCGATCACGAGACAATCCCGCTGCGCGACAACGATCCAAGCCCGATGCGGATCAGCCAGGGGCAGTACGGCGCCAGGCAGGCAATGCCGCGGATCCGCCGGCTGCTGGAGCGCCAGTCGGTGCCGGCCACGTTCTTCTATCCCGCGGTGTCGGCGCTGCTGCACCCGGAGGAGGTGCGGGCGACCGCGGGCGACGGGCACGAGATCGGCATCCACTCCTGGATCCACGAGGTCAACACCGCCTTGCCGCGGGAGGCGGAGCGGGAGCTGACGTTGCGGTCCCGCGAGACCCTGGCGCGGATCAGCGGGGTCGAGCCGGTCGGGATGCGGACGGCGAGTTGGGATTTCTCGGTCAATACCTTGGACATCATCCGGGAAATGAAGCTGCTGTACGACAGCAGCCTGATGGCGGACGACGATCCGTATGAACTGGAAGAGCAGGGCGAACCCACCGGCATCGTCGAGCTTCCGCCGGAATGGATCCGCGACGATGCGGTGTATTTCAATATGCTGCGGTTCTCGGGACTGCGGCCTTACACCCCGCCGTCGGCGGTCGAGGAAATCTTTACCGCGGAGTTCGACGGGGCCTGGGACGAAGGTGGCTTGTTTTTGCTGACCATGCATCCGCACATCACCGGCCACCGGTCGCGGCTGCCGTTGCTGGAGCGGCTGATCCATCACATGAAGGCCAAGGGCGGCTGCTGGTTCGCCACCCATGCGCAGGTCGCGACGTGGTGCAGGGGGTAGCGCCTCCTCGGGCGGAGGCGGCGGCCGGACCTTGATCCGAGCCGCCTGTCCGTGAACGACGCTTCGTCGCGCTCAGCTGGTCTCGATCTTCACGATACCCGGACGCGGCGACGCCGCATGCTCTTTCAGCACCGAGTCGTTCGACGGGTCAATCTCCTTCATCAGGACATCGTAGCCCCATAGATCGGCCAGATGCTGCAACACCATCCGAGCGTCTTTTTCTTCCAGCAGCACGCGGTTCAGGGCGCGGTGGTGCAGGATCAGACGGCGGTCGCCGGCAAGGTTCACATCGACGACCTGGATGTCCGCGGCGTTCCACGAGACGTCGTAGTGCTTGGCCAGCGCCTGCTTGATTTTCCGATAGCCGCGCTCGTCGTGGATCGCCTCGACCCGCAGGTTCGGCTCACTGGCGTCGTCCATGACATGGAACAGGCCGAAATGACGAACCAGTTTGGGGCTGAGATATTGCAGGATGAAGCTCTCGTCGCGGTAGTTCGCCCACACGTCGCGCAGCACGTTCATCGGATCGTTGCAGCCGGCGATGTGGGGGAACCACTGATGGTCCTCGGCCGTCGGCAGGGTGCAGATACGCTCTATGTCCTGCATCATGGCAAAACCGAGCGCGTAGGGGTTGATGCCGGAGTAGCGGCGGTCGTCGAATTCGGGCTGGAAGACGACGTTGGTGTGGGATGACAGGAACTCGACCATCGCGCCGTCGGTGAGCAGGCCCTTTTCGTGCAGCCGGTTCATGATCGTGTAATGCGAATAGGTCGCGCAGCCCTCGTTCATCACCTTGGTCTGCGACTGCGGATAGAAGTACTGGGCGATGATGCGGACGATGCGGAGGATCTCGCGTTGCCAGGGCGCTAGCCTCGGCGCGGTCTTCTCCATGAAATACAGGATGTTTTCCTGCGGCAGTTCGAGCAGCGCCTTGCGCTGCTCGGCCGCGGTGGGGTCCTGACGAACGTTTTCCTTGCCCGGCACGGTGCGCCACAGGTCGTTGAAGACCTTCTCGTCGTGCTCGCGCCGCTCGCGTTGGCGCTTTTCTTCCGACCGCAGATCGGCGGTCCGCTTGCGCGGATACTTGTGGACGCCCTGGCTCATCAGCGCGTGGGCGGCATCCAGCAGGCGCTCGACCTCGGCCTCGCCATAGCGTTGCTCACACGACATGATATAGTCTTTGGCGAATTCCAGATAATCCAGAATACCGTTGGCGTCGGTCCACTGCTGGAACAGGTAGTTGTTCTTGAAGAAGTGGTTATGGCCGAACGCCGCATGCGCCATCACCAGCGTCTGCATCATGGCGGTGTTCTCTTCCATGATGTAGCTGATGCACGGGTTGGAGTTGATGACGATCTCGTACGCCAGCCCCTGCATGCCGGCGCGGTACATCGCCTCGTTGCGGGAAAAATGCTTGCCGAACGACCAGTGCTTGTAAAACAGCGGCATGCCGATCGAGGAATAGGCATCGAGCATCTGCTCGGTGCCGATCACCTCGATTTGGTTGGTATAGACGTCGAGGCCCATTTCCTTCAGGGCGACTTTCTCGATTTCGTCGTAGCAGCGCTGGATGGTGCCGAACTCCCAGTCCGCACCCTCGAACAGCGGGCGTTCCGCCCGGATCAGCGTGGTACTCATTCGGCGGCGGCCTCCGCTCCGGTTTTCTTGGCGAACAACTCACGGAACACCGGATAGATGTCCCGGCGATGGCCGACCTTCCGCATCGCCATCGGCGCCCCGTTGCGGATGATCGTCGAGTAGGTCTGCCACAGATCGCTGTCCCGGCGGATGAAGCCCGGCGGGAAGTGCTCCGAGTCGCGCCCGACCTCAAGGTATGCATAGTACTGGCAGGACGGCAGGAGTATCTTGGTCAGCAAGGCGGCGGTCTTGTCGTTGTCGCTGGCGGTATTGTCGCCGTCCGACGCCTGCGCGGCGTAGATGTTCCAGTTGTCGGGGCTGTAGCGCTCGTCCACCACCCGCTGCATTTCCTCAAGCGCGGTGGAGACGACGGTGCCGCCGGTTTCCGGACTGTTGAAGAAGGTGTCTTCGTCGACCTCGGACGCCTGATGGGTATGGCGGATGAACACGACCTCGACGTTCTTGTAGCGGCGCTTGAGGAAGATGTACAGCAGCACGTAGAACCGCTTGGCCAGGTCCTTCATGTGTTCGGTCATCGAGCCGGACACGTCCATCAGGCAGAACATGACAGCCTGGGCAACGGGTTTCGGATGCGACTCGAAGCGCCGATACCGCACATCCAGCGGATCGATATAGGGGATGATGCCGGTCCGGCGTTTCTTGCGGGCGAATTCCTCTTCCAGCTCGACCCGCCTGATTTCATCGGCGGGATCAAGCGCCTCGATCTCGTCGCGCAGCGCCTGCAGCTCCTCGGGCTTCGGGCGGCGCAGGGCGATGCGGCGGGACATGCTGTTCCGCACCGTGCGGTTCAGCGCCAGGTTGGCCGGCGAGCCACTGACCGAGTAGCCGGCGCGGTGGTACACCAGCGCTTCAGCGTTCACCACCCGGCGCTTGGCAAGGTCGGGAAGCTCCAGATCCTCGAGGAACAGGTCGACGAACTCGTCACGCGAGAGGGCAAAGCGGAAATCGTCCTCACCCTCGCCGTCCGGGCTGCCTTCCGAGCCACTTCCGCCGCCGCCACCGGGTGGGCGCTGGATGGTGTCGCCGGCGATGTACTCCTTGTTGCCGGGCAACAGATGATCGCGAATGCCGCCGGTGCCGCTGCGCCGGAATGACGGTTCATGCACACCCTGCGCCGGCAACACGACCTCACCGCCCTCATCAGCGTCCTTGATGCTGCGGCTGCCGGCACTTTCATGCACCGCCTTGCGGATCTGCGATTTGGCGCGCCGCATGAAACGTTGGCGGTTCGCCAGATTTTTTCCACTCGGGTTCAGGCGGCGGTCGACTATGTGCATGGTTTGCCTGTCTGGCCTTCTCCGGATTCGGCGGGCATCGCTAGCCCGCCTGCTTCACGCGCATATACCATTCAACGAGCCGCCGGACCTGCCTTTCGGTATAGCCACGCGCCGTCATGCGGTCGACGAACTCGGTGTGTTTTTTTTCAGTATCACTGTCCTTCTTCGAGCCAAAGCTGATCACCGGCAGCAGTTCCTCGACCTGGCTGAACATCCGCCGTTCGATAACGTCGCGGATCTTCTCATAGCTGGTCCAGGACGGGTTTTTGCCGTTGTTGTTGGCCCGGGCCCGCAAGCTGAACTTCACCACTTCGTTACGGAAATCCTTCGGGTTGGCGATGCCGGCCGGCTTCTCGACCTTGGTCAGCTCCTGATTGAGCAGCTCCCGGTTCAACAGCTGTCCGGTGTCGGCGTCCTTGAAGTCGATATCCTCGATCCAGGCGTCGGCATAGGACACGTAGCGGTCGAACAGGTTCTGTCCATAGTCATGATAGGATTCCAGGTACGCCTTCTGGATCTCGTTGCCGATGAACTCGGCGTAACGCGGCGCCAACTCGCCCTTGATGAACTCAAGGTAGCGCTTTTCCGTGTCCGAGGGCATCTGGTCGCGGCGGATCGACTGTTCCAGCACATACATCAGATGCACCGGGTCGGCGGCGATCTCGGTGGTGTCGTGGTTGAAGGTCGCCGCCAGCACCTTGAAGGCGAAGCGGGTCGACGCACCATCCATGCCTTCCTCGACGCCGGCGGTGTCCTTGTATTCCTGCAGGCTGCGGGCGCGCGGATCCGTCTCTTTCAGGCTTTCGCCGTCGTAGACCCGCATCTTCGCATAGAGGGTGGAGTTCTCATGGCGCTTGAGGCGGGACAGCACGGAGAATCGGGCCAGCATCTCGAGCGTTGCCGGGGCGCAAGGAGCGGCACCCAGTTCCGACCTTGAAACCAGCTTATCGTAGATTTTCTGCTCCTCGGTGACCCGCAGGCAGTACGGCACCTTGATGACGTAGATGCGGTCGATGAAGGCTTCGTTGTTCTTGTTGTTCTTGAAGGCCTGCCACTCCGACTCGTTGGAGTGGGCCATGATGATGCCCTGGAACGGGATGGCGCCGATGTTCTCGGTGCCGATGTAGTTGCCTTCCTGCGTCGCGGTCAGCAGCGGGTGCAGCATCTTGATCGGCGCCTTGAACATCTCGACGAACTCAAGCATGCCCTGGTTGGCGCGGTTCAGGCCGCCCGAGTAGCTGTAGGCGTCGGGATCGTTCTGCGCGTGCATTTCCAGCTTGCGGATATCGACCTTGCCGACCAGCGAGGAGATGTCCTGGTTGTTCTCATCGCCCGGCTCGGTTTTGGCGATGCCGATCTGGCGCAGCCGCGACGGCACCAGCTTCTGCACGCGGAACTGGGATATGTCGCCGCCGAAATTATCCAGCCGCTTGATGCACCAGGGGCTCATGAGGCCGGTCAGCCGACGCTTGGGGATGCCGTAGCGGTCCTCGAGCAGCGACCCCATGCGGTCGGGATCGAACAGACCAAGCGGATTTTCGAACACCGGGCTGAGGTCGTCGCCGGCCTTCAGGACGTAGATGGGGTAGGTCTCCATCAGCGCCTTCAGCCGTTCCGCCAGCGATGACTTGCCGCCGCCGACCGGACCAAGCAGATACATGATCTGCTTGCGTTCCTCGAGGCCCTGGGCGGCGTGGCGCAGGAAACCGACGATGCGTTCGATGGTCTCTTCCATGCCGTAGAATTCGCTGAAGGCGGGGTACTGCCGGATGGTGCGGTTCATGAAGATCCGACCGAGGCGTGGATCCTTCGAGGTATCCACCATCTCGGGGTCGCCGATCGCGGCCAGCAGCCGTTCGGTCGCGGTCGAATAGACCAAGGGGTCTTTCTTGCACGCGTCCAGATACTCCGCCAGCGACATCTCGGCTTCACGATGAGCCTCGAATGTCTTCGCGTAGGCGGTGAAGATGTCATCGACCGTCTGCATCGGCCGCTCCATTGCTAAAGGTGGTGCCACAGTCGGTCACGTTAGCCCGCACGGAGTTACGGTAAGCCCGTACGGGCTCATGCATGGACTTATGCAAGATAAGTGCAACCGTAGCGTATGGGGGATACGTCGCGTGAATGTTTTCATCGATTCGCCTCATGCCGCGCTCCACCAAGATGGAACCGGTTTGCGTTCGGTGCTCGGAACAGCCTTTGATTGCATTATTCTTTCTTTCATCGGTCCAATTTCGTGGCCGGCCAGATGTGGTTCGCGGCTTCACTCATCACCTCGTTGTGCCGCGGCACAGGGGAGGTTACGGGCTTCACGCCCAAACAACGAGCGCCCTGCCGAAGCAACAGGCCGACGCCGTGCCGCACAAGCATCGAAAATCGCGGCCCCGGATTTCGCGGTTGGAAGCTCATCGTTCAAGGGACGGCCATCAACATATCCGAAGGCCGGAATAACCGCGGCGCCGGAGCCGACCCATCACGGAATAGTGAAAGCCAATGCGCCGTATATCAAGAAAATTCGCAATGAGACTGGCGAAAATCAAATCGCGACGGGGCGGCGGACAGCGCGCGGGAGAGCCTGAAGGCAGTTGCTTCCGATGATGCCGACGGGCGGCGACGGGCGCATCGGGGATTTGCCGGACGGCAGTCGGTGTCGCGGCAGTCGGTATTGCGGCGAGCGGTTTCGCCTCGGCGGTCAGGAGCATCATGCGCCTCTCCAAGCCCGCGGCGCATCCGTGTCGGCGGCGCCGAAGGCTCTGGCATACAGGGATACTCTTAACATCGGGTTAACGTGTTTCGTTTTCGTTCCTGTCTTCGGCCCTCATCCGCGGACCCTGTCTCCAGACCCTGTTTTCGGCCCCGGTTTGCGGCCCCAGTCTTCAGACCCTATGTGCGGCCCCGGTCCTCAGCTCGTGTCTGCCGCCCACAATCCTGCCTTGGCTCACACCGGGACCTGTCTTGGTTCATCCCGAGAACCTTATACCATACGACCGTCCGCGTGGCTGATAATCTGCATATGATCCGTCCATGTGCAGACATTGCTGAAACGGAAGGCACGTGCTACGGCACCGCCCAAGGCGGTTTTCCCGACTTGTGGATTGCGGATACTAAGATATTGAGGGAGAAAGGTTTTCATGACCCGGCCGAGCGCCGATGGCGGGATCCGTCGCGAAGCCTGATACATTCGGATTCGGGATTTTCGCTGCGCGGGTGTGACCAAAATGCCGTTATCACGATGCGTCTCGCAGTGGGCCGGGCTGAGCCTGGACCGACCGCTGGTGATGGGCATCCTGAATGTGACGCCGGACAGCTTCAGCGACGGCGGACGCAGCGCCGAACAGCGACTAGCCATCGCCGCCGGTCTGGCGATGGGCCGGGACGGTGCCGACATCATCGATGTAGGTGGCGAGAGCACTCGGCCCGGCGCAACCGCGGTGCCGCCGGCGCTGGAACAGCAGCGGGTGCTGCCTGTCATCCACGCACTGACGGTGGAAGGGCTGCGGGTTTCGGTGGACACGCGGAACGCCTCGACGATGCGAGCCGCGCTCGCGGCGGGGGCCAGGATAGTCAACGACGTGTCGGCCTTGACGCATGATCCACACGCGGCCGGTGTGGCGGCGGAGCATGACTGCCCGGTGGTGTTGATGCACATGCGGGGAACGCCGGCGACGATGCACACGCGCGCGGTCTATCAGGACGTTGTCGCCGAGGTGCGCGCCGAACTGGCGGGGCTGATCGCGGCAGCGATCGAGGCGGGAGTCCGGCCGGAGCAGATCGCCATCGATCCGGGCATCGGATTCGCCAAACGGGCGGCGCACTCGGTGGCGGTGCTGCAGGCGTTGCCGGAACTGGCCGCGCTGGGCTATCCGGTGTTGGTCGGGGTTTCCCGCAAGCGCTTTATCGGCGCCATCGCGCAGGAACCGGAGGTCGGTCAACGGCTGGGCGGCTCGCTGGGTGCCGGGCTGTTCGCGCTCTCGCGCGGCGCGTCAATCCTTCGCGTACATGACGTCAGGGAGACGACACAGGCCATTCGGGTCTGGCATAAGCTGTTTCAATCAGGCACGGTTGCGAATCTCCAACGCTTGGGGTCCCCTGTAGAGTGCCCGGACGGAGCGATCGATACCGCATGACAAAGACAAGAAGACTGTTTGGCACCGATGGCATCCGGGGCAGGGCGAACATCGACCCGATGACGGCGGGCATCGCCTTACGGCTGGGGCAGGCCGCCGGGCTCCTGTTCACCCGGGGTGAGCACCGCCACCGCGTGGTCATCGGCAAGGATACAAGACTGTCCGGCTATATGATCGAGCCGGCCCTTACCGCCGGTTTCATCGGGGCCGGCATGGACGTCACGCTGCTGGGTCCGCTGCCGACGCCCGCGGTGGCCATGCTGACCCGCTCGTTGCGTGCCGATCTCGGGGTGATGATCTCGGCTTCGCACAACGCTTACGAGGACAACGGCATCAAGCTGTTCGGCCCCGACGGCACCAAGCTGTCCGACGAGATGGAACTCGAGATCGAGGCGCTGATGGATAGCGGCTTCTCGGACCGTCTGGCGGAGCCCCATCTGCTGGGCCGAGCGGCGCGGCTGGATGATGCGGCGGGGCGGTATATCGAGGCGGCGAAGGCGAGTTTTCCGCGCGGATCGCGGCTGGATGGCCTGCGCATCGTGGTCGATTGCGCCAACGGCGCCGGCTACAAGGTGGCGCCGACGGTGCTGTGGGAACTGGGCGCCACCGTCATTCCGATCGGCGTCGGGCCGGATGGATTCAACATCAACAAAGGCTGCGGCTCGACAATGCCGGAGGCTGTATGTGCCAAGGTGGTCGAGCATGGCGCGCACCTGGGCATCGCGCTGGATGGCGATGCCGACCGGCTGATCATCGCCGATGAGGCCGGCGAGGTGGTTGACGGCGACCAGATCCTGGCGCTGATCGCGCGCTCATGGCACCAGGCGGGCCGGCTGCGGGGCGGCGGAATCGTGGCCACGGTCATGTCCAACCTTGGGCTGGAACGGCATCTGGCGGGCCTTGGGCTGCAGTTGCATCGCACCAAGGTCGGTGACCGCTACGTGGCGGAGCATATGCGGGCGTCCGGGATCAACGTCGGCGGCGAGCAGTCCGGCCACCTGATCCTGTCCGATTTCGCCACCACCGGCGATGGGCTGCTCGCAGCGCTTCAGGTGCTGGCGGTTCTGGTACACAGCGACCGGCCCGCGTCGGAGGTTCTGCAGGTCTTCCACCGCCTGCCGCAGCGGCTGAAGAACGTGCGCTTCAGTGGGCCGTCGCCGTTGCGGGAGGAGCGTGTGCAGGCGGCGATCCGCGGCGCGGAAGCCCGGCTGAATGGGGCCGGCCGCGTGCTGATCCGGGAAAGCGGCACCGAACCGCTGGTGCGGGTCATGGCCGAGGGCGAGGACAGCGTGGTCGTCGCGCAGATCGTCGATTCGCTGTGCGAGACGATCGCCGAGGTCGCACGGGTTCGGGTCACCGCGTCTTGATGCGGGGGCGGGTGCTGGTGATCGCCGGATCGGATTCCGGCGGCGGCGCGGGGATCCAGGCGGATATCAAGACGATCACCGCGCTGGGGGCGTTCGCCGCGACGGCTGTCACCGCCTTGACAGCGCAGAACACGGTGGGTGTGCATGGTGTGATGCCGGTGCCGCCGGCGTTCATTCGCCAGCAGATCGACGCGGTGATCCGCGACATCGGCGCCGATGTCATCAAGATCGGCATGCTGGGTGACATCGCCACGATCGAGACGGTCGGTGAAGCGCTCACGGCCATCGCACCAGCTGTTCCGGTTGTGCTGGACCCGGTGATGGTGGCGAAGGGCGGACAGGCGCTGCTGGCTGCCGAGGCGGTCGAAACACTGCGTCGGCTGCTGCTGCCGATGGCCGCCGTGATCACGCCGAACCTGCCGGAAGCGGAGGCACTGACCGGCCTGACGATCCGCGACGAGACCGCGATGCGGGTCGCGGCCTCGGCGCTGCTGGGGCTGGGCGTGCCGGCCGTGCTGCTGAAGGGTGGGCATCTGGAGGCCGGGACGGTCACCGACCTGCTGGCGACGCGGGACGGCATCGAGGCCTTCGCGGCACCGCGGATCGAGACGCGTCACACGCATGGGACAGGCTGCACGACGGCGTCCGCGGTCGCGGCGGGCCTGGCGCAGGGGTTGCCGCTGCGCGACGCGGTGGTTCGGGCGCGGGCCTATGTGCGGGCAGCGATCGCCTCCGCGCCCGGGTTTGGCCAAGGCAACGGGCCGCTGGATCACGCGGTGACATTCGACCCGGATCGCCTGCCCGGTTAGCGCCCTTGGGGTGGATCGGCGGTGTGCTCCGGTTGGCGGCTGGGCAGCAGGGGCGAACCCAGGCCGTCGCCGCCCGGCACAATCCATCAGCGTGCTGTCAGCATCGCGGCGATCATGTCCGCCAGTCGCGCCGTCGCCACGCTCATGGCCGCCACCAGCGCCTGGGTCGTGGCATTCGCCGGGCGGACCGTGAAGGCCACGTCGCGCGAAGCCGTGCGTTTCCGGTCGACCGCGATCTGCGCCGCCAGCAACACCGCGCCGTCCCGGTCGAGATCGAAGCGTTGCAGATTGATCTCCACCGTCGCATCGGACGGCATGGAGATGGCGCCGCTATCGGCGTAGACCGTGCTGCCGGGAAGGCGCTGGTTCAGCTCCTGCACCAGGACCCGGCTGAGCAAGGCGCCAAGCGGCTCACCCCACCACTCGTTCGACAGCACCTCGAGCCGATAGCCTTCGGAGGAGCGCACGATCTGCGAGCGCTCCAGATAACGCGCGACATTGACCGCGTGCAGCTCGATCACCCGGGCCGCCCCGGTGCGGGTTGCGCCAGGCACCGGCGCCAGCACGTAAAGTGTGGGGTTGGGAGAGGTGCAGGCGGCCGGCAGGACAGTCAAGCCCAGCAGCGCGAGCCGGCGTGACAGCGTAGCGCGATGTCGCTGGATCATTGGATGCCCTGGTCGGTACGGCCGCGGATCAGTGCTTCCGGGTGGCGCGACAGCAGGTCGGCCAGCACCCGAATCGACCGCGCGGCATCGGTCAGCTGGCTCATGAGCTGGGTGACGTCGCGGCCGAACCGGGAGTTGTCGCCATAGCCGCTCTGGACCGATTCGAGCAGCTTGTTGGTGTGCTCGACCGAGGCCTGTAGGTTGTTGGCGATCGACGGCAGCTGCTGCATCACGGGTGACAAACCGTGATTGAGATTGCTCACCAGGCTTTGCGTGCTGGCCAGGGTCGAGCGGAGCGCGGTGACCGTCTGTCCGAGTTGCTTGTCGTTGACCAATGCGTTGACCCCGGCCAGGGTCTGGTCGAGGTTTTTGCCGATCGCCTCGAACGGGATGCTGTTCAGGCGATTGACGAGGTTTCCGGCCGCGGTCGCCACATCGTCGCTACTGCCGCCCATGACCGGAATGACATAGGCGTCGCCTTCCTTACCAAAGTTGCCCGAACCGGCATCGGGGTATAGGTCGATCGCGAGCTGCTTCTGCCCGGTCAGGATGTTGTTGCTCTCCAGCTTCACCCGCAGGCCCCGGCGCACCAGTTCCTGCATCTTGGTGTCCAGGCTGCCGCCAGTCGGAAGCTGCAACAGGGCGATGCGTTCGGGCTCCATGGTGAAATGGACCGGGACGATCACGTTATCCAGGGTGCGGTCATAGAGCAGCGATACACTGGAGACCTCACCGACCTTGAGGCCGCGCAGGGTCACCGGCGCACCCGCCGCCAGACCAGCGACCGAACCGGTGAAGTTCGCCACGAACGGCACGCTGCGCTTGAAGGTCGAGGAATCCGCCGCGTCTTCGTCATCGTAAAGCTGGAATGCGTGATTGGGCGGGCTTTCCTGGTCGTGACCGGGCTGGTCCGGGGTTTCGAAACCAATGCCGCCCAGAACCAGCGCGCGCAGCGACTGGACCTTGAGCTGCAGGCCGGACGCGCCGAGCTTCACCGTTGCGCCCGAGGCATTCCAGAAGCGGGAGCTGTCATGCACATACTGGTCGAACGGCTTGCGCACGAAGGCATGGATGGTGATGTTCCGCGCCATCTCGCCGACGTCCCAGCCAAGCACCTCGCCCACTTCCAGATCGCGGAACATGATCGGCGAGCCAAGGTTGAGGGAGCCGATGTGGACGGCATGCAACAGGAATGTCCGGCCTGGTACGTCCGATTGCAGCACCGGCGGATTTTCCAGGCCGACGAAATCGCGCTTCGGCTCGCCACCCTTGCTGGCGGGCAACAGATCGATATAGGAGCCTGAGAACAGGGTCTGCAGGCCGCTGATCGAGCCGGCGAAGAAGCGCGGACGCACCACCCAGAACTCGGCTTTGTCAGTCAGCAGCGGTTCGGCTTCGCGGTTCATCCGCAGCGTGACCTGCACGCGCTTGAGGTCGGGTGTCAGGCCGACCTTCTCCACGACGCCCATATCGACGTCCTTGTGCCTGACGTGGGACTGGTTCGCCTGCAAGCCCTCGGCGGTCTCGAAGGTGATGGTGATCAGCGGGCCGCGGTTGGAAATCGTGCTCCAGGCCAGCCACGCGCCGATGATGACCGTCACCACGGGAATCGTCCAGATCAGCGGCACGCGCCTTTTGTGATCGACCTTTGACCGCACGACAGCGGTCGGATGCTGCTCACTCATGCCGTCTGTGCCGGTGCGCGGGCACTGTCCCACATCAGCCGCGGGTCGAAGCTGCGCGCCGCCAGCATGGTCAGGATGACCACGGCGGCGAAGGCGATGGCACCCGGGCCGGGGTATACGCTGGCGAGCGTGCCGAATTGCACCAAGGCCACCAGGATTGACTCCATGAAGATATCGATCATCGACCAGCGGCCGATGGCATCCACGATCCGGTAGAGCACGGTGCGATCACGCAACGCCCAGCCTGTTCCGGTGTGCGTTGTAATCAACAATATACTCAACCCGATCAGTTTTAGGACAGGAACGGCAACGCTGGCGAAAAAGACCAGCGCGGCCAGCGGCCACAGGCCGAGATCCAGCAGCTCTCGCACGCCACCAAGGATCGTGCTCGGCGAACCGGCGCCAAGCCGAACGACGGTCAGCACGGGGTAGATATTGGCCGGGATGTAGAGAACCATCGCCGCGATCGCATAGGCCCAGGTGCGCTGGACCGAACCGACTTTGCGTTCGTGCAGGCGAAATCCGCACCGCGAGCACCGCATGCCCGGTGCGGCGCGGCTGACCAGCCCGCAGGTGTCGCAGCCGATGCGCCAGCGGTGCCGGTTCGGCACCGGGCGGTCCGGCGTGGTCGCGTTGCTGTCCAGGGTGCGGCGGCGCCTGCGGTTGCGCGGCTCCATCGCCTCCCACACCGCCTGGTCATCCAGCGTATAGTCGGCGAGAACCATGATCACCATCAGCCCGCCCAAGGCATAGATGGCGGGACCGAGATCGACCGTGGCCATTCCGTTGAGGCGGACGTAGGCGACAAACAGTCCCAGCAGATAGATTTCCACCATCGACCAGGGACGCAGGTGTTCGACCCAGGCGTAGATCGTGCGGAGCTCTGCCGGTGGATGTTCCAGCCGCAGGCCGATCAGCACGGCCAGCATGCAGAGCACCCGCGCCAACGGGGCGGCGACCGTGGTGACCAGGACCACCATGGAGATCTCCCACAGGCCGTACCGCGCCAGCTCGGCTGGGCCGGTGATGAGATCCGCGACCCGCTGCTGCCCGGCGGTGGAGACGGACATCAAGCTCAGGGTCGCGCCAAGGCCGAACAGCATCAGCGCACTGATGTTGAGGGCGAGTGGCAACAGCAACGGATCGCGACGGGTGTGGCGCAGCACGGCATCGCAGCGTAGGCAGACGGCGCGGGCGCCAGGAGACAGCGCGGGCAGGACCTGCATCTGGCCGCAGTCGGGGCATTCATACAACCGAGACGCCGTCATCACCGGCACGGTAGAGGCGGTGCCGCTCAATTGGCTGCCTGTCGACGAATCGCTGGAAGCATGCGGGGTGCATTAGCACGGAAAAGCGGGAGAGGAAGAGGCAACGATCGTGACGAGGTGGATTAATACCGGTCGACGCATGCGTTGACTGGTATCGCGCCGGGTTGGCGGGCGGCGGCGCGCGAACAATGACCCCTCATACCGGTCGGCGCGAGCGTCGGCCGGTATGAGTCGGTGCGGCGATCGCAGGCCAGGCCAGTGGATCGCGCGGGGCCCTTTCTCTCGATCGGCAAATCAGGCAGAAGCGGTATCGCAAACGGAGGGTAACGAATGACGCACAATGTGACCCGCGGGACGGCTGGTTCGGGTACCGGCAGGCTGATAGCGGCAATGCCCGAGGCAGCCAGAGGCGGGTTGACCGGCTTACCGCTCAAAGCGTTGCTAGGGGCGCTGCTGTTGACGCTGGCGGGTGGTGTGCTTCCGGCCGGGGCGAAGGATCTGCCGGGCGTGACGGCGACCGAGATCAAGATCGGCAACACCAACGCATACAGCGGTCCCGCATCGTCATATGGACTGATCGCCAAGACTGAGTCCGCGTTTTTCAAGATGATCAACGACCAGGGCGGTGTGGCCGGGCACAAGATCGACTTCATCTCCTACGACGACGGCTACAGCCCGCCCAAGACGGTCGAGCAGGTGCGGCGTCTGATCGAGCAGGACCAGGTCGCGATGCTGTTCAACACGCTTGGCACGCCGAGCAACACCGCGATCGAACGCTATACCAACCTGAAGAAGGTGCCGAACCTGTTCATCGCCACCGGCGCGAACAAATGGGGTGACTATAAGCACTTCCCGTGGACGATGGGTTATCAGCCCAGCTACCGGACCGAGGCGCAGATCTACACCAAGTACATGCTGGCGCAGAAGCCCGGCGCGAAGATGGCGATCCTGTATCAGGACGACGATTTCGGCAAGGACTACCCGGCCGGGGTGAAGGACGTGCTGGGCGACAAATACAGCAGCGTCGTCGTCAAGGAAGCGAGCTACGAGACGACGGATGCGACGATCGACAGCCAGCTCGCCAGCATGCAGGCCTCCGGCGCCGACGTTCTGCTGGTGGGGGCGACGCCGAAATTCGCCGCTCAGGCGATCAAGAAGGTGCATGACCTTGGCTGGCATCCCATGTTCTTCATGACCAACGTGTCGATCTCGGTCGGGTCGGTCATGACCCCGGCGGGGGCCGCGAACGGTGTCGGCATCATCACCACCGGCTACATGAAGGACCCGACCGACCCGACCTTCAAGAACGATCCGGGCATGAACCAGTGGCGCGCCTTCATGGCGAAATACATGCCCGGCACCGACCTGACGGATGGAAACCCGGTGTTCGCCTATGGGGTCAGCAGCGTGCTGATGCAGGTGCTGAAGCAATGCAATGGTGATTTCTCGCGGGAAAACATCATGAAGCAGGCGGCGAACTTGCATGACGCGCCTGATCCGGTGCTGCTGCCCGGAATCACGGTGAATACGAGTCCGACCAATTTCCACCCGATCCGCGCGATGCAGCTGCAGAAATGGACGGGCAGCACGTGGCAACGGTTTGGCAGCGTGATCGAGGGCTCCGGTTCCTGAGGTCAGGGCTGGCAAAGTTAAGCTGGCTGGTTTGGCGGGCCGTTCCGTCGTGGTGGGGCCAACAACGGGCGAGGGCCGGCGATGACGCAGATCGGCGGCCTTGCGCTGGTTGGCCCGGTCAACTTCTTTAGCGCGTGATAGCTTAAGGTCGAAGCGACCACGCGCTAAGTCCCTTTGTTTGAGAAGGCGATTCACGTCTGAGGTTGGTTCAACCTCAGACGATCGCGCTCTAGTTCAGCCGCAGGTCGATCAGGTGCTTCGGATCGGCCTGCAGCTCGCCTTTTTCAACTCGCTTGACGATATCGGTCAGCGCCGCATTGGCAGGCGTCGGCAGACCAATTTCCTTGCCCTGGCGGACGATGAAGCCGTTGAGGAAATCGATCTCCGTGCGGCGACCTTTGACCATGTCCTGGCCCATCGATGGCCGGTGTTCGCCGCCGCCGGCCTTGTTCACCTCCTCCAGGCGATGCCCGTCGTATTCCCGGGTGGCGGCGGGGTCACCTTCACCGGCCCTGGCGATCACCTCGGGGTCGATGTGATGAACCTCCTCCAATTCGTAGCCCAGCGCCTGGCCGACGCGGATGGCTTCGCTGCCGAGGCGGGCGCCAAAGCGGCGCAACGTGTCGTTGCGAAGAATGTCCTTGCTGATCAGCCCGGTGCTGGCGGACATGCCGTTGGCCATGGCGTTGGTCACCAGCTTCGACCAGCGCTCGCCCCAGAGGTTGGTGGTCGCCAAGGCGGAATCGGTCAGCGCCACCAGACGCTTGATCTCCCGCAGCCGCTCGGTGATCCGACCGTGCACCTCCCCGGTGCGGAAGACCGTGTGCTTTTCCCCACTTTTGCCGGCGGCGCGGCGAACGTGCCCCGGCTCACACAGATCGACGGTGATGGAACTGGCGATGCAGCCGACGACCTTGCCCCAGCCGACCACGCCGGCGATGGTTGCCTCGTTCATACAGTTCTGCAACGAGACGACGAACCCGGCGGGCGCCAGATATTGCGAGATCATTACGGTCGCCCATTCCGTATCGTATGACTTCATGCAGACGAAGGCGATATCGAACGGCTTTTCCTTGGCAGCCTGCTGTAACTCGGTCAGGTGCAACGCGCGAACCGGCGTGGACCATTCCGGCACGTCGCGGATATGCGAGACCTTCAGGCCATTGGCCTTCATCGTCTCCACGTTCGCCGGCCACGGATCGATGAAGGTGATGTCCTCCCCAGCCCGCGCCATGTGCGCCCCGGCGTAGGCGCCGACCGCGCCGGTGCCCATTACCGCGATTTTGTAACCCATGTCTCGCTCCCCCTCAGCTGGCTGGATACAGTCTGCCGAGACGCCGTGGAAACGCAACCGGCCACAACTGCCGGTTTCGCGGCATCATGTTGCGGCACGGAAAGTAGTTACGCTATGTCACACATCTCACGTTATCGGTAGCAGGATAGTCCTGTCGCGCACGAGGGCGTGTTGTGGCCTAATAACTATTGAGCCGGCTGTTTTCGCGGAGTCAGGATGACGATCAAGCGCTGTGTCGGGCTGCTGGTCCCGACCGTTTTGCTGGGCGCTGCCTTGGGCGCTGCCCTTGGATGGCGATTGCCAGGTTCCGGCATCGCCAACGCTGCCGATCAGCCGCCGGGACAGTCCGTGCCGGTTACCACGGCGCAGGCGCAGGTCCAGAACGTGCCGGACTACCTGAACGGCCTCGGCACCGTCCAGGCCCTGAACGTGGTGCAGATCAAGGCGCAGGTGAACGGGACCCTGATCGCCTTGCCGGTGGCTCAGGGTCATGAGGTGCACAAGGGTGACATTGTGGCCGAGATCGACCCGCGCCCGTACAAGGCGGCGCTGGATCAGGCGATGGCGCAGCGGGATGAGGATACGGCTGTATTGCAGAGTGCCACGCTCGATCTCAATCGCTACGCTGACCTGGCCAAACGCAACTTCGCGTCGATCCAGCAGGTGGACGATCAGCGGGCAACAGTGAACAAGGACACCGCGGCCGTCGCGGTCGACGCCGCGATGATCGAGACCGCGCGGATCAATCTGGGCTACTGCGTCATCCACGCGCCGATCGATGGACGACTAAGCTTCTACCTGATCAATGTTGGCAACGTCATCCAGACCGCCGGTCAAACCGCGATTGTTTCGATCACCCAGGACAAGCCGATCGCCGTGGTGCTGACGCTGCCGGAGGCCGACCTCAACCGTATCCAGCAGGCTCGGATCAGCGGGCCTGTGCCGGTTTTCGCGCTGGACGGCCAGGATGCGAACAAGGTTCTGGCCACCGGGACGTTGCTGACACCGGACAACGCCATCGACACGTCGACCGGGACGATCTCGTTGAAGGCGAGCTTCGAAAACAACGACGATCATCTCTGGCCCGGGCAGTTCGTCAACACCCGCGTGCAGGTGGGTACGTTGCACAAGGTGGTGACCGTGCCGCTGCTCGCGGTGCAGCACGGGCCGGACGGGCTTTTCGTCTACGTCGTGAAGCCGGATCAAACTGCTGATCAGGTCAACGTCCAGGTGGGCTATCAGGATGAAGACCGAGCGGTGGTGAGCAAGGGCCTGTCCGGCATGGAGACGGTCGTGGTGTCGGGGCAGTCACGATTGGCGCCGGGACTGCGCGTGAAGGCGGCCGGGGTTCGCAAGAACCCGGAACCCGCGCCCAAGGATGCCGCCGCCGGCGGCGCATCACCTGGCTGAGCCAAACGCGTATTTCAGGACGTCATCGCGATGAGCATCTCGACGCCATTCATTCGGCGGCCTATCGCCACCTCGCTGCTCACCGCCGCGATCTTTCTTGCCGGGCTGGTTGCCTATCCATTGCTGCCGGTGGCGCCGTTGCCGAACGTCGAGTTTCCGACGCTGACGGTGACCGCGCAATATCCTGGGGCCAGTCCAGAAACCATGGCATCGACCGTGGCGACGCCGCTGGAAACCGAGTTTGGCCAGATGCTGCCGGGCCTGGCGCAAATGACCTCGACCAGCGTTCTCGGCACCACCTCGATCGCGTTGCAATTCGACCTTGGCACCAACCTTGGCAATGCCGAAACCCTGTTGCTGGAAGCGATCAACGCGGCCGAGGGCTCGTTGCCGAAGAACATGCCCAGTCCGCCGACCTTTCGCGCGATCAATCCATCAGACAGCCCGATCCTGATTCTGGCGATGGGGTCCGACCAGGCGCCGATCACCGAAGTGGACAGCTACGCCGAGAACATCGTCGAGCAGCAGATTTCGCAGCTTGCCGGCGTTGGGCAGGTGCTGGTGGTTGGTCAGCAGACGCCGGCGATCCGCGTCCAGGTCGACCCCGCGCGTTTGGCATCGATGGGCATGACGATGGAGGATGTGCGCAATGTCCTGACAAACGTCACGGTCGATAATCCGAAAGGCAGTATCGACGGGCATAACCAGTCCTACACGATCTACGCCAACGATCAGCTGACCACGTCGGCGCCTTACAACGACGTCATCATCGGCTACCGCAACGGCGGGGCAATCCGTGTGCGGGACGTCGGCCGAGCGGTCGCCGGGCCGCAGAATCGGGAGCTGGAGGCGTGGACGAATGGCAAGAAGTCCGTTCTGCTGCTGGTGTTCAAGCAGCCAAGCGCCAATGTGATATCGACGGCCGATGGCGTGAAGAACAAGCTTTCGTCGCTACGGGCCGACATCCCGCCCAACGTTCACCTGACCGTCGTGTCCGACCGCACGCTGACGATACGCGCCTCGGTCAACGACGTGGAGCTGACGTTGATGATCGCCGTCGGCCTGGTGGTGATGGTGATCTTCCTGTTTCTGCGCAACGTCTGGGCAACCATCATCCCGAGCATCACGATACCTGTCGCGCTCGTCGGCACACTTGGCATGATGTACGTCTGTGGCTTCAGCCTGGACAACCTGTCGCTGATGGGTCTGACCATCGCGGTGGGCTTCGTTGTCGATGATGCCATCGTCATGCTGGAGAACATCTTTCGCCACATCGAGGATGGCATGGGTCCGCTGGAGGCGGCGTTCGCGGGTGCCAGCGAGATCGGCTTCACCATCGTGTCCATCAGTTTCTCGTTGATCGCGGTGTTCATTCCGCTGCTGCTGATGGGCGGCATTATCGGACGGCTGTTCAGGGAGTTCGCCATCTGCGTGTCGATCACCATCGTCGTGTCGGCGCTGGTATCGCTGACGCTGACGCCGATGATGTGTTCCAGATTCCTTTCACCCGACGCGCACAGTCACGGACGGATCTACAACCTGATCGAGGGCATGTTCGAACGAATGATCCGCTTCTATGAGCGGACGTTGGATATCGCGCTGCGCTTTCGTTTCATCACGCTGATGGTCTTCGTGGCGACGGTGTCGCTGACGGTCGTGCTGTACATCATAATTCCCAAGGGATTCTTTCCGCTTCAGGACACCGGGATCATGATCGGGGTCACCGACGCCGCGCAGGATGCATCGTATGACCAGATGGCGACGCTGCAGCGTCGGGTCAGTGATGTGGTGATGGCCGATCCGGCGGTCGCGGCGGTGGTCTCGGCGATCGGCGCCGGCACCGCCGGTCAGACGGCGAACAATGGCCGCATGTATATCACCCTGAAGCCGTGGGACCAGCGTTCCAGCGATATCATGCAGGTGATTGCTCGGATCGATCAAAAAATGAAAGCGGTGAGCGGTATCCGGCTGTTCCTGCAGCCTATCCAGGATGTCCGGGTTGGCGCCCGTTTGGGCCGCACCCAGTACCAGTACACGTTGCAGGATTCGAACCAGGATGAGCTGAACAGCTGGGCGCCGAAGGTGCTGGCGAAGATGCAGAAAATTCCTTTGCTGGCCGACGTGACTTCGGACCAGGAGAACTCCGGCACGACGGAGACGTTGACCTATGATCGCGACCAGGCCTCCCGCTTCGGGGTTCAGCCGGCGGCGATCGATGCGATCCTGTATGATGCGTTCGGTCAACGAGAGGTGGCACAGTACTTCACCGGCAACAAGGCCTATTACGTGATCCTTGAGGCACTGCCCAATGAGTATGGCAGCCTTTCGACGCTGCGGAAGCTGTATGTGCGTTCGTCCGGTGGCGCGGTCGTGCCGCTGTCGACGCTGGTGCATCAGACGACGGTTCCGGTGCGGCCGCTGGCGGTCAACCACCAGAGCCAATTCCCATCTGTTACGATTTCATTCAATCTCGCCGGCAAGGCGTCGCTGGGAGAAGCGGTGACGCAGGTTGATCGGATGGAGGCGTCGATGGGGCTGCCGGCGACCGTGCAGGGCAGCTTTCAGGGCACGGCGCAGGCCTTCCAGTCGTCGCTGAGCACGGAACCCTATCTTGTCGCGGCGGCTCTGATCACGGTCTACATCATCCTGGGCGTGCTGTACGAAAGCTACGTGCTGCCGCTGACGATCCTTTCGACGCTACCGTCAGCGGGTGTCGGCGCGCTGCTGATGCTGTTGCTGTTCCACTACGAGCTGACCGTGATCGCGCTGATCGGCATCATCCTGCTGATCGGCATCGTGAAGAAGAACGGGATCATGATGGTGGATTTCGCCATCACCGCCGAACGGCGCGACGGCATGACTCCACATCAGGCGATCCGCCAGGCCTGTCTGCTGCGTTTCCGGCCGATCCTGATGACGACCATGGCAGCGATGCTGAGCGGCCTGCCACTGATGCTGGAAAATGGCGCGGGATCGGAACTGCGCAAGCCGCTTGGTTTCGCGATGGTTGGCGGGCTGGCGGTCAGTCAGGTGCTGACGCTTTACACCACTCCAGTGATCTACCTGTACCTGGATCGGTTGCAGCACTGGTTGATGCCAGGCCGCCGTTCGGCGCTGCCGCGTCTCGCGGAGAAAATGGGGGCTGTGGCGGGTGACTGATGTTCCCGCTGCCGCCGTGGCTGTTTCGCTGGTTTGGTCGCCAGCGTCGGCGGTGATACCGCGGGATTGAGGATCAGGCAGTCGTGCCTGCGTTTCCTCGCCGGTGGTCGAAGTTTGTCAGGTTGAGCTTCCGCCGATGATCAGCGTAGAGCAAGGGTTCGTATCGGGCTGATCTGTCAGGACTGACAGACGTAGCGACGGGACGTATGACCGCATCGAGACCAGGGCCGTAGAAGAACGGTATCGCGTGGCGCAGTTTGTTGTTCGCATTGATCACCCGGTGGGGTGTCGGGATGTAGCCGTCATTGGAATAGCGGGCCAGCATCTCCCCCGTGTTCATGACAAAGGTTCCAGGGATCGCCGGGGGGCGAACCCAGTCGCCCTCCCGCGTTCGCACCTCTAGCCCCGGCAGTACCGACTGCGCCAGCAGCGTGAGGAAACTGGTATCGATGTGCGGCGCGAAGCCGAACTGGTTGTCCTCGGCCTGATCGTGCGGTGGGTAGCGGATCAACCGCAAGGTCACGGTTGGTGCGTGGAAATCGGCATCGAAATAATCGTCCGTCAGCCCGAGTGAGGTCGCGATGACCGAAACCATCTTGTGCGCGAGGGGTTGCATCGCCTGGAAGTAGGCCATGCACCTCGTCTTGAACGACGGCATGGCAAGCGGCCACTTGTTCGTTCCGTGCAGGGGGTTCCCGCTGACGATCTCGGCGTCGTCGGGGTGGTGCTCCGTGACGATGTAAAAGCTCTCGCTGAGGTTTGGCCGGGTGTTGTTATTCACCTTCGAGGTGCGGACGGTTTGTGCGCCATACGGCAGATAGCCGATGTTGAGTTCGCCAACCTTGAGCGCAAGTTTGGCTTCTGCCTCAAGATCGAAGAACTCGGATGCCGCCTCGAATGCCCCGTCGATCAGGGACTGGTCGATGCCGTGATTGGCAATCACCAGGAACCCCGTGTCGCGACAGGCATCGGCAACTGCCGCGGCCAGCGCCGGCCGGGCGTTGGGCTCTTCCGCAAGGAGGCCGGCGACATCCAAAACCGGGATGCGTTCATGTTGCATGGTGATCTGCTCTTGCCGTGCTTCGATACCGAAGCGAGCATAGCACGGCGGTTGTTCAGTCCGCCATTACCGAGGCGGGCGTCACGAAAGGCTTCAGCAGCAGCGAAAGCAGCAACGATACCACCAGGTTGGCCAGCACGGCCCAGACCGCGATGTAGCCGGGCACGTTGACGCCCATGAACGACAGCGTGAAGACGGCGGCCTTGAACGACGTGGTGGACGCCATCCAGGTTCCCACGCCGGTGCCGACTGCCCAGCCGATCAGCAATGCCCAGCCATTGAGCAGCCGTATATACAGACCCAGGATGACCGACGGCAGCACCTGGATGATCCACAGGCCGCCCAGCAACTGAAACTGCAAGGCGTAGGGTACTGGCACGAAGATAATGAACACCAGCGCGCCGACCTTGACGAGCAACGAGGCGATCTTCGCAACAGCGGACTCCTGAGCGCCGGTCGCGTTGGGTGCGATGAAGCCTCGATAGATGGTGCGGCTGACGATGTTGGCGCAGGCGATCGACATGATCGCCGAGGGCACCAGGGCCCCGATCGCGATCGCGGCGAAGGCGACGCCGGCGAACCATCCGGGAAACACCGAAAGGATCAACGCCGGCACGGCGAAGTTGTTGCCGTATTGCCTGAAGCCGGATGCGAATGCGGGGTTGGTCCCGACATGCAGCGCCGCGGCCATGAAGCCCAGCAGCGCCAGCAAGCCGAGCACCAAGGAGTAGGCCGGCAGCAGCGCGGCGTTGCGGCGGATCGCGCCGGGGCTGGAACTGCTCAGGATGGCGGTCAGGGAATGCGGATAAAGGAACAGCGCGAGTGCCGAACCGAGTGCCAGGGTGGCGTAGACGCTGTAGGTGCCGTAGGTCTCGCCCACCGGCGCGGCCAACGTCAGCTTCGCGGCCGGCACCGCGGAGAAGACGGGTCCGAATCCACCCAGCTTGAGTGGCACGAAGACCGTGACGGCGATGACCACGAGGTAGATCAGCAGGTCCTTCACCACCGCGATCATGGCGGGTGCCCGTAGTCCGGAGGTGTAGGTGAAGGCTGCGAGTATGATGAACGCGATGATCAGGGGCAGGTCGCCGGCCAAGCCAGCGCCCGACACGCCCATGGCGCCGATCACCACCTGCATGCCGACCAACTGCAGCGCGATGTACGGCATGGTCGCAACGATCCCGGTCACGCCGACCGCGAGCGCGAGCCATTTGTTGCCGTATCGTCCCAAAACCAGATCAGAGGAGGTGACGTAGCCGTGCTTGTGCGCCAGCGACCACAGTCGCGGAAAGATCAGGTAGAGCAGCGGGTAGACCAGGATCGTGTAGGGAACCGCGAAGAAACCCAGCGCGCCGGCACCGTAGACCAGCGCCGGAACGGCGATGAAGGTGTAGGCGGTGTACAAGTCGCCGCCAAGCAGAAACCAGGTGACGAAGGTGCCGAAGCGACGACCACCCAAGCCCCATTCATGCAGTTGGGTCAGATCACCGGCGCGCCAACGCGCTGCCCAGAACCCCAGGCCGGTGACGAAGGCAAAGAGCGCGATGAAGACAATAAGGGCGGACCAGTTCACGGCAGCTCCTTAATGTTCTGCTATATAAACGATGCCAGCCAGCACAGCCGCCAGGACGACCCACAACAGCTGATACCAGTAGAAGAACGGGAAGCCGAACAGTTCCGGCGTCAGGCGGTTGTAAGACGAAACCCACAGCATCGCGACAAACGGCAGGACGAAAAGGATACGCAGCCAGTGCCGTCGCGGCGCTGGACCAGGCTGGATTGCCATTGATCTTGTTCCTCCTGTTATCCCGCGGGCGGCGTCGCCGCCGCGACCGTTGGCGCTTCAATCAGATAAGTCGTTGCTCGTCAAATGGTTCGAGGTCTGAAACCAAACTGGCTGCGACCGGTTGCATGTTGGCCGCGGCGCCATTCCGCGATGGCGCGGTCGCGACCGGACGTCCGACCGGCGGTGCCGGGAGGTGGCGTTATCGTTGCCTATCCAGATCGTGCCGGTTGGAGTGGTCCAGCAGGAGCCATCGCGGCGGCCGGGCCGACAGGGCGCATAACGCGCTGACCGGCGTTCTCGGCGCGGGCCGCCGACGAAGGCGCTCGAGCCGGGCTTCCGCTGTGCCGCTCCGGCGGTTCATCGCGTTGAGGCGGCGTGACGGAGGGCAGAGCTCGACCTAACTGTGGTAAAAAAACAACAAACGGTGAATGCAACGGGAAAATGCTGCGACGCAGCAAAAAGCCGCTTGCATGCTGCACCTGCGAAGGGCATTATGCACCCGGCAGCGCGCTTCGGCGCACTGCTTTCTTGGACGTTTCCTCCCTAAACTTCGGCGGTGCCAAAAGCACCGCCGTTTTTTTGGGCATCGCTCTTTTTGTCCGGCCCTTTATTCCCGCGCCACCAAGACCGGCGCGGTACGTTCGCCAGCGGCTCGCAACCAAAGCTGTGCGACGACGCCTGTCCGCCCGCCCTAGACCCGAAATGCGTCATCGACAGGCACCGGCGGCAACCAAATGCCGGGTCAGATCACCAGCGCCGAGAGCAGCGAGTCCAACCGGATCCGACCTTCGCGGGTCGCCACCAGCTGTCCATCCGCCAGCGTCAGGTAGCCTTCCGCGACACATTGGTCCAGGACCGCGGCATCGATGGACTGCGATAGCGTCCGGCCGGTCCGCGCCTGGAAGCGGGCCAGGTTGATCCCCTCCGTCAGCCGCAGGCCCATCAGCAGAGCCTCCCGCGCACGCTCCTCTGTCGCCACCGGCTCGTCCGCCGTCAGTCCATCCCCGGCTTGCTCCACCCGTTCGGCCCAGGGTTCGGGGGCCCGATGGCGCCTGGTCGCATACAGTGATCCATCCACGGTGATCCGTCCGTGCGCGCCGGGGCCGATGCCGGCGTAGTCGAGATACCGCCAGTAGGTCAGGTTGTGCCGGCTTTCCTCACCAGGGCGGGCGTAGTTCGAAATCTCGTAAGCCAACAGGCCGGCACGGGCGCATTCCTCGCCAGTGGCGTCATACAGGGCCGCCGCGGTATCCTGGTCTGGCAATACGATCTTGCCTTGCCGATACAGCGTTTCGAAGCGGGTGGCCGGCTCGATCGTCAACTGGTACAGCGACAGATGATCGGCGGCGATCGCCAACGCCGCCCGCAGCTCTTCACGCCAGCGTCCGATCGTCTGTCCCGGGCGCGCGTAGATCAGATCAAATGACACGCGGGCGAAAAGGCCCCGGGCCAGAGCCAACGCGTCGATCGCTTCGCGGACCGAATGCTGCCGATCCAGCGCGTGAAGAGCGGCTTCATCCAGGCTTTGAATGCCCATGGACACGCGATTGACCCCGGCGTCACGATACGCCACCAGCCGTTCGGCCTCGACGCTTGTCGGGTTCGCTTCCAAGGTGACTTCCAGATCCTCCGCCAGGTCGAACCACCGCCCCGCGTCATCCAGCAGCGTCGCCACGGTTGATGGGTCCATCAGGCTTGGCGTTCCGCCGCCGAAGAACACCGAAGTCAGTCGCCGCCGCCCGATCCGGGATGCCTCGGTCGCCAGCTCACGGCGGAGCGCCTGGGCGAAGCGACGCTGATCGATCCGCTCGCGCACATGAGAGTTGAAGTCGCAGTAGGGGCATTTGGCCAGGCAGAATGGCCAGTGGACATAGAGCGCCAGGTCGTCCGTCAAAGCTTCAGACTGGCAGGAATGCGCATGTTGAGGCTGTTCGGCACCGACCAAATTTCCCGCACTTGCCGCACCACGTAGAACCCGGTGCGGAGGTAATTCGGCAGCGCCCGTGGATGATCGGCGGTACACGTGTTCACCGTCAGACCCTTGGGACCATGCCGCCAGACCTCGTCCACCGCGGCGCGCAGAAAAGCCAATCCGACGCCCTGGCCGATCGAGGCCGGCAGCAAGCCAAAATAGCTCAGGTTGACGTCCGGCCAAGGGCGCGCGTCGAGTTCGAAGAAACCTGCCGGCTCGCCCTTGGTGTAAAGGGTGTAGATCGCCACCGCCCTGTCATGCAGCAGGACCGCCAACTCATCATCAGGCATCGCGCGCCGCAACCACCACAGATGTTCGGCGCCCACCGTGTTGTAGAGGTATCGGTAGAATGGCACCGACGGCGCCTGGGCGCGGACGATCTGAAACGGTGGCGGCAATCCCGGCGCCTGAACCTTTGGCGGCTGATCCATGCGCAGGAATGTCACCGTGACGCCCACCCGCGTGACCAGACCCATCTGCCTTCCCTCATGACCGCAGTGTGGCCTTTTATGACCGCAGCATGAAATCCTTATCCCCGATGGTTAAACGACGCCATCGAGGGACTGTAGCACGCCACCAGTCTCGTCATGCTCATCCCGGTTGGCAACCACCGATCCCTGTTGTTGATGGCGCCCGCGATACCGGCCCTGATCGCTCTCTGCTGAGCTTAAGGCATGATGGCGGGGCGGCTCGCCAATCTTCCGGCCGCCAGCGCACGGTTGTCCCCGCGGGATCAGAGCGTATCCGGACCGGCGGCCGCGGGTCAGTCGTCGCGGTGCACGCGCTCCATCTTCTCGTGGCGCTCCTGCGCCTCGATCGACATTGTCGCGATCGGACGTGCCTCCAGGCGTTTGATGCCGATGGGCTCGTCAGTCTCCTCACAATAGCCGTAGCTGCCGCTTTCGATCCGCACCAGCGCCTGATCAATTTTCGAGATCAGCTTTCGGGCGCGATCACGGGTGCGCAGTTCCAGTGCCCGATCGGTCTCCACGCTGGCTCGGTCGGTGATGTCGGCTTCGTGGATGCCGCCCTCGGACAGGCTGGCCAGGGTGCCATCGGCTTCGCGCAATAGTTCGGCCCGCCAGCGGAACAGCTTTTGCCGGAAATACTCGGCCTGAATGGGATTCATGAACGGCTCATCGTCGGCGGGGCGATAATCAGGGGGCAAAGTCACCATCATGTGCGTTCGGTCCTGCTTATCCGTGCGCCCGCGTGCCGCGGTTGGAAACCGCGGCGGCAGGTGCCCGGCCCATTCCGGGTAGGGAACGCGCGGACGTATAGCCGTCTGTCCCGCGAACGCCAAGAGCGTGCACCAAAACGTCAAAGATTTGCAACGAAACCACGTCAAATCGGCAAATAAAGCCGACCGGTGATGCCGCCCGGCAGGATTTGCCGCCCCAACTTCGCTGTCCGTCGGCTGAATTCGTCGGATTTGGCCGCGGCACGGAAGTTGCTGCGACGGCAGGGTAGCCGCCAATAGGATGAACCTTGCGCCCAACGCGCGCGATCGCCGCTGTTCTGCTCGGCTTGACCCTTATCGCAGGGTCAGCCGAATGGGCATCCGCATGGGCGAACGCGCGGATCAAGGATATTACCGACCTTGAGGGCGTGCGCGACAACCAATTGATCGGCTACGGGCTGGTGGTCGGCCTGAACGGCACCGGCGACAAATTGAACAACAACGTGTTCACGCGCGAATCGCTGATCGGCATGCTGGAACGTCTGGGGGTGAACACGCGCGATCAGGTCACCGCCCTGTCCACCAAGAACCTGGCTGCCGTCATGGTGACAGCCGACCTGCCGGCCTTCGCCCGCAGCGGCAGCCGCATCGACATCGCCATCTCGGCCCTGGGGGACGCCACCAATCTGACCGGCGGCACGCTGCTGGTCACACCGCTGCTCGCCGCCGATGGTGAGGTGTATGCGGTTGGCCAGGGCACCCTGACGACCGGCGCGATCGCCGCGCGCGGCGCCGCCAGTTCGGTCACCCGCGGGGTGCCGACCTCGGCCCGGCTGGCGAACGGGGCGACGGTGGAAAAAGAGATCCCGTTCGACCTCGACAAAGCCAAGGGGTTGTGGTTGGCGTTGCGGAACCCGGACCTGACGACGGCGCAGCGGATCGCCACGGTGATCAACGGCACGGTCGGGCCGATCGCCAGGGTCACCGATCCGCGGACGGTGCAGCTTGACCTGAGAAACCGCGACGCGATTGCCACCTTGGGCGCCATCGAGGATCTGCGGGTGGAGCCGGACAGCCCCGCGATCGTGGTGATCGACGAGGCCAGCGGCACCATCGTGATGGGCGCCAACGTCCGCATCAGCACCGTGGCGATCGCCCAGGGGAACCTGACCATCCGGGTAACCGAGACGCCCGAGGTCAGTCAGCCGGAGGCTTTCTCGAAGGGCAAGACGGTCACCGTGCCGCGGACGAACATCGCGATCGATGATCAGCACGACAAGAAGCTTGGGATCCTAAGCACCGGGGTGACGTTGCGCGATCTGGTGGCCAGCCTGAACGCGCTGGGGGTCGGACCGCGCGATCTGATCAGCATCCTGCAATCGATCAAGACCGCCGGTGCGCTGCAGGCGGATCTGGAGGTGCGTTGATGACGAAGGTTCCCCCCACGCCGTCGATACAGCTGCCGGTCGCCAGTTCACCGGTCGCCAGTTCCCCCATGGCCGGCCCGTCCAGCGTGACGAAGCCATCGCAGTCAGTCGACCCGACCAAAGTCGCCAAGTCGGCGCATGACTTCGAGGCGATGGCGATCGGTCAGCTGCTGCAGCCCATGTTCGACACGGTGGACAGTTCGCACGACGCGTTCGGCGGCGGTCCGGGCGAGGAAGCCTGGAAGCCGATGCTGGTGCAGGAGTTCGCGAAGCAGATCGAGGCGCATGGCGGATTGGGACTGGCCAAACCGATCTACGACGCGATGCTGCGGATGCAGGAGACAAAACCGAAATGAGCAACGATCTGGCGGACGCCGCGCAGCGTCTGACAACTGTGCTGGCGCAGGAAAACGACGCGCTGAAGCGCCTGGATTTTCCCGCCGCCGTCGCCCTGGTTGCCGCCAAGGAAGCCGCCTTGGCGGACATGACCAAGCAGCCGCGGTTGCCCGTGCTGCCGCCGGCGCTGGTGACTTTGGGACAGCGTCTCGCTGCGCTGGCGGGCGAAAACCAGGTGCTGCTGGAACGCGCCATCGCGGTGCAGACCCGCATCGTCCGGATCATTGCCCGCGCCGGTGTGCCGCCGCCGGCGGTGACACGCTATGGCAGTCGTGTCGGCCGCACGCCGTCGAGCCGAACCGGTGCGATGGCGTTGTCAACCCGAGCCTGAGGCGACGGCGAAGTAACGTCTGCCGGTGTGGTCTGTTGCCGCCTTCGCGGCCGCTATCGGGGTCCGTGCCGGCTGCGACTACCGCAGGCCCCGGTCGCGGCGGATCGCTGCGCACGCGCCAGTCAGAGGCTCGGTTTCGCACATTAATCGGATGGTAAGCTTTAGTCTTTAGCCCTGCGTACTGAACCGTGCTGCAGCATGATGACCAGGGTGTCCAGACGATATGGCCAAGGCCAGCGCGCCGAACCGAGAGATGTCTGGTCTGCATAAAGCGTCGATCCTGATGCTCGCGCTGGGCGAAGAGTATGCGGCCAAGTTGTTCTCGATGATGCATGAGGACGAGATCAAGGCGATCTCCGCCACCATGGCGCAACTTGGGGTGATCCAGGCCGACACCGTCGAAACCCTGTGCGGCGACTTCGTCGACAATTTCGGTGCGACCGGCGGCATCATGGGCAGCTTCGAGAGCACCGAGAACCTGCTGCTCAAGGCGATGCCGAAGGATCGCGTTCTGCAGATCATGGAAGAGATCCGTGGTCCCGCCGGGCGTACCATGTGGGACAAGCTGGGCAACGTCAGCGAGGAAATCCTGTCCAGCTATCTGAAGAACGAATATCCGCAAACCGTCGCGGTTGTCCTCTCGATGATCAAGGCGGACCACTCCGCGCGCGTGCTGACGCTGTTGCCCGACTCATTCGCGATGGAGGTCGTCATGCGGATGCTGCGGATGGAATCGATTCAGAAGGACGTTCTGGACCGGGTCGAGAGCATCCTGCGGGCGGAGTTCATGTCCAACCTGGCCCGCGCATCGCGACAGGACTCGCATCAGCTGATCGCCGAGATCTTCAACAACTTCGACCGCAAGGCGGAAACCCGGTTCCTGACCGGCCTTGAAGAGCGCAGCCGCGAGTCGGCCGAGAAAGTGAAGTCGCAGATGTTCACCTTCGCCGATCTGCAGCGCCTGACGCCGACAGGCCTGCAGGTGCTGCTGCGCCAGATCGACAAGGAGAAGCTGCCGATCGCGCTGAAGGGCGCGACCGAGGCCATCCGCACTCTGTTTCTGTCGCAACTATCAGAGCGGGCGGCGAAAATGCTGCGCGACGACATCGCCTCGCTTGGCCCGGTGAAGCTCAAGGATGTGGAGGATGCGCAGGGTACGATCACCAATCTGGCCAAGGAGCTCGCGGCAAGTGGCGAGATCGAGCTGAGCACTGGCAGCGACGACAGGATGATCGAGTAGTTGCGGGAAAGGACTGGCAAAATGACGACAGACGCGATTTTCGCCGTGTTCGAGAATTTCAACGAGCCGCGGGATGAGCCTCCGGTTCTGGTGCCTGACGAGGTGTCCCATCCGGCTGAAGACGCTGGCGAGATCCGCGCCGCGGCGTGGACCGACGGTTACATGACGGGGCGCCAGGAAGCCGGCTACCACGATGGTGATCAGCCGCTGACGGCGAAGTTGCTGACGTCGCTTTATGAGCTTGACGCCAAGACCTCGGAGTCGGTGGACGAGGCGTCGCTGGCGGTGGCGGATCTGCTGGTCAACACGGTGATCGCGGTGACCTCCGACGATTGGTCGGGACGGCTGCTGGAACGGGTGCGGATGGTGGCCGACCGGATCAAGCCGGCGCTGACCGTGGCGCCGGAATTCATGCTGCGCGACGACAGTGGGCGACTTCAGCGTTTCGGAGACATAACGGAACTGGCGCGCGCGCTGGAGGCAGGCAATGTCGGTGAGGGCGTAACGATCCGCTGGTACCGCGGCGAGGCGACGATCAGTCGGACGGCATTACTGGAAGACCTCCGGCAGGCGATTATTCCGCTGTCGGCAGGTCTGGTGAACGAGCAAAGCAGCAGGCATCAGACATGAACAATCCAAACCCCGCGGCAGCGCCGGAAGTCCGCGAAACGACCGAGATCGGCACCGCCAAGGATCTCGAGGCGGTGTACGATATTTCGGTCACCGTCAGTGCCGTCCTCGGCAAGGCAACCATGCAGGTGTCGCAGCTGCTCAAGCTGGGTCGCGGCGCGGTGGTCGAGTTGGATCGCCGACTGGGCGAGGCGATCGACATCTACGTCAACAACCGGCTGATCGCGCGCGGCGAGGTCGTGATGGTTGACAGCACCAGGCTTGGCGTGACGATGACGGAGATCGTCAAGTCGGAACGTTCCTGATGACGGTCTATACCGCGGCTGGCTTTCTGGTTCCCGACGATCTGGAAGGCAGCCTCCCCGCGGTACAGGATCAAGCCGTTCCGGCCGCGCCACACGCGGCCTCTCGGCATCGGCGGCCGGATGATGGCCTGGTGTGTCGCGATCCCGCGATGCTGGCGGTTGTCCAGCGCGCACAGCGCATCTCGGGTTCCGACGCATCCGTCCTGGTGCGCGGCGAATCGGGCACCGGCAAGGAGGTGATCGCACGCTATATCCACCGGAATTCGCCGCGCGCCAGCGGTCCGTTTGTCGCCGTCAATTGCGCGGCGATCCCGGAACAGCTGCTCGAATCCGAGCTGTTTGGCCATGAACGCGGTGCGTTCTCGGGCGCCTTGGTGCAGCGTATCGGCAAGCTGGAGGCGGCGCAGAACGGGACCATCCTGCTGGACGAGATCAGCGAGATGGACCGGCGGCTGCAGGCGAAACTGCTGCGCGCGCTGCAGGAGCGCGAGGTCGACCGGATCGGCGGCAGAGCCCCGATCCGCCTGAACGTGCGGATCATCGCGACGACCAACCGCGACCTGGAGCGCGAGGTCGTTCGGCAGACGTTCCGCGAAGACCTGTATTTCCGTCTGAATGTCGTTGCGGTTCACGTTCCAAGTCTGCGGGACCGGCCGCTCGACATTCCGGCGCTGGCGGAACACTTCATCGAGAAATACCGTTGGGAAAGCGGGCGACACAGCCGGCAGCTGTCGCCCGCGGCGCTGAACGCCCTGATCGCCCACGACTGGCCGGGCAACGTCCGGGAGCTGGAAAATACCATCCACCGCGCGCTGGTGCTGACGTCAGACAGCGTCATCGATGTCAAGGCGCTGGAGGTTGGACCGGCTTCGGCCTGCGCGCCGCCGAAGGCCAACGCTGATCAGCTGTCGCCGTTTGTCGGCCGGCCGCTGCATCTGGTGGAGCGTGACGTCATCATCGGCACGCTGCGGCTGACCGGCGGCAATCGAACCCGCACGGCAACAATGCTGGGTCTGTCGATCCGGGCGCTGCGCAACAAGATCAGCCTGTATGCCGCGCAGGGCATCGAGGTGCCGCCCAGCACCGCTGCAATGACCACCGCCGCAAGGACGCCATGAAAGGTCTGCCGGGTGGTCCAGCCTTGGACTCCCTGTTCAACGCTCTGGGGCCGCTTCGCAGGATGGCACCAGGTGGCGACGTCGGGCTGGCCTTGTGCGTGCTGTTTCAGCTTTCGATCCTTATTCTGCCGATCCCGACCTTCCTGCTGGATATGGCGCTGGCGCTGTCGTTCATCGCCTCGATCCTGATCCTGCTGGTTTCGCTGTCGCTGGAACGGCCGCTCGACTTCTCCAGCCTGCCGACCCTGCTGCTGTTGACGACCATTCTCCGGCTGTCGCTGAACGTCGCCACGGCGCGACTGATCCTGTCGCACGGCAGCGAAGGTCCATACGCGGCGGGTCAGGTCGTCGCGGCGTTCGGCAGCTTCCTGATGGGCGGTGACGTGGTGGTCGGCGCCATCGTCTTCGCCATGCTGCTGCTGGTGAACTTCATCGTCATCACCAAGGGATCAAGTCGTATCGCCGAAGTGTCTGCTCGTTTCTACCTGGATTCGATGCCGGGCAAGCAGATGGCGATCGACGCAGACCTTTCGTCGGGCACCATCGATGAGCCGACCGCGCGCCTGCGCCGCGCCGAACTGTCTGAAGAGAGCGGATTTTACGGTTCGATGGACGGTGCCAGCAAGTTCGTCCGCGGCGACGCGATCTGCGCGCTGATCATTACGTTGATCAACATTTTCGGCGGCCTGGCGATGGGGCTGATCCGGGCGCACATGTCGATCGGCGATGCGCTGGCCACCTTCACCACCCTGACGGTGGGCGACGGACTGGTGTCGCAGATCCCGGCCCTGCTGGTTTCCACCGCCGCCGGCATCGTCGTTTCCAAGGGTGCGATCGAAGGGAAGATGCATGGCAAGCTGGCCTCACAGCTGGGATCGAACGTCAATCCGCTGATCATCGCGTCGGCCGCCGCGGGGATCCTGGCGCTGTTGCCGGGTCTGCCGACGATGCCGTTCCTGTTCGTTTCCGTCCTGGCGGGCGGCGGCGCGTGGCACCGGTTCAATGCCCGCGCCGCCGAGCTGGCCGCGGCGGTTCCGGTTGTGCAGCAGGCACCGGACAACAGCCTGGCGCAGGTGTCGATGCTGGATGTCGTTCGGGTCGAGCTGGGCTATGGCCTGCTGGAGCTTGCCGGCGGCATGGCGCAGCAGCTTCCGGACCAGATCAAGCGACTGCGACGCGCGCTGGCGACCGACCTCGGCTTCGTGCTGCCGTCGGTCCGCATCCAGGACAATGTAGAGCTTGATCCATACAACTATGTCTTCGCGCTGAAGGAAATTTCGGCTGGCGCGGGTGAGTTGCGTCCGCTGATGATGCTGGCGATCAGCCCTGGGGATCAGGCGGTGGCACTGCCGGGCGAAAGTACGGTCGAGCCGACATTCGGGCTTCCGGCGTGCTGGATCGCGCCGGGTCTGGCGGACCAGGCGCGATCGGCCAACTGGACGGTGGTCGATCCCGCCACCGTGCTGACGACACATCTGGCGGAAGTGGTCAAAGAAAACATCGCCGAATTCCTGTCGTACACGGAGACCCAGAAGATCCTGGCCGGACTGCCGCAGGAGCAGCAGAAGCTGGTCGCCGACCTGGTGCCATCCGTCATCACGGTCGGCGGCCTGCAGCGCGTGCTGCAGATGCTGTTGGCGGAACGGATTTCGATCCGCGATATGCCGACCATCCTGGAGGCGGTCCAGGAGGCCTGTGCCATCAACCTGAAGTCGGTCGGCGGCATCGTCGCCCATGTCCGCACACGCCTGTCCAGGCAGATCAGCGACAGCATGGTTGGCCCGTCAGGTTACATCCCGGTCGTCGTGCTATCGCCCGATTGGGAGGACATCCTCGCGGGCTCGCTGGTCGGACCACCGGAAGACCGGCAGCTTGCGCTGGGGGCGGAGAAGCTGCGCGAGTTTCTTGACCGGATGAGGGTTGTCATCGATGCGGCGGTTCAGAACGGTGAAAAGCCGGCGCTGCTGACGAGTGTCCAGATCCGCTACCACGTGCATTCCATCGTCGACCGCATTCGGATGAACGTGCCGGTGCTGGCGCAGGCCGAGGTCCACCGCCGCGCCCGGGTGAAAGTCGTGGGCACGATCTGACGCCTGGGTTGGCGCTGTTCGGTCACACCGGCGTTTGTCGTGGTCCAGCGCGCCGCGGCGTGTAGAGTGGCGCCCAGGGCCGGCTCAACGCGGCGCCGCGGCGTGAGCGCCAATCGGCCCGCGGTGGTAAGGTCATCTCGATACAGAGGGCGTAGTCGGTGGATCATGTCGGACTGGCGATGGTACTGGCGGTCGATGGATCCGCCAGCGTGACCTATGACGAGTTCGGCCTGATCGCCGGCGGTATGGCCGCCGCGCTGCGCGATCCGGCGGTTGCTGCCGGGCTGACCGGGAACAGCCTGATGGCGTTGCTGCTATGGTCGGGCACCGGGCAGCAGGACGTCATCATCGATTGGACCCGGATCGCCGTGCCCACGGACCTGACGGCATTCGCCGACGGCGTGGACAACATGCCGCGGACAATCAGTGCGGGAACGACCGCGCTGGGTGAGGCCCTGGTGGGATCGCTGGCTCTGCTGGCGCGGGTTCCGGCTGTTCCCGACCGCAAAATCGTGAACGTCGTCGGCGACGGCCGCTCCAACGACGGCATCGCCCCAGGCCCGGTCCGCGACCGCATGACGGCAGCTGACATCACCATCAACGGTCTCTGCATCCTGCACGAGGAGCCGGATCTGCTGGCTTTCTACACGCGGGAGGTGATCGGCGGAGCCGGCGCGTTCGCCGTGACCTGCCGCGATTACCGCGACTTTTCCGCCGCGATGCAACAAAAACTGACGCGCGAGGTCGACATTGCCGCGAGACAGGATGGCGCGGCAATGGCTGCCTCGGGTTAGCGCCGGCGCATGCCAAAGAGGTGATGGGCACAATCGTCGGCGTTCCCAGGAGGCACGCGTTTAAGCCAAATTATTACGCCAGAAGCCAAACCCATCACCACGCCAAACAGATAACCATGCCAAACACACAACCATGAAGGACTGATCGCCTGCCTGACCAGCAAACGGATACCAATAAAGACCGCCTGAGCGCCGAGGAAACCCGCAGCGAATTCGTCGCGGTGACCGAGACCGAGGGTGAGATCACGCGCGGCCAGACCGTCGGTTCGGTGACGGAGACGAAGACCTTCGAACCACCGGCCGAAGCAGCCGACGACATGCCGCTGCCCACGGATCCGAAGACGTTCTTCCTAGGCGGCCTGTTCGTGATTGCTTCGCTTGCTGTCCTGTATGTCGCCGCCGACATCGTGCTGCCGCTGATCCTCGCCTTTGTCCTGAAGCTGGTGCTGCAACCTTTCGTCCGGCTGCTTGAACGCATCCACATCCCGCGAGCGATCGGGGCGGCGGTCTCCGTCCTGCTGGTGCTGGCGGCGTTTGGCGGCACCATCAGCATGCTGGCCGGGCCGGCTGCCGCCTGGGCGGGAAAGCTGCCGGAGGCGATCCCGAAACTGAAGGACAGCCTCGGTTTCCTGCAGGAGCCGATCGACGCGGTCCAGCGCATGATGAAACAGGTCGAGAGCATCACCGGCAGCGACGGCGGGCTGCCCCAGGCGCCGTCGATCAAGTCAACAAACCTGCTCGGTGCGGTGCTGTCGGGTTCGGCCGCCGCGACGTCCGGTCTGCTCACCACGCTGCTTGTTCTGTTCTACATGCTGGCCTCGGGTGAGACGTTTCTCCGCCGCATCGTCGAGATTCTGCCGCGCTTCAAGGACAAGCGAAACGCGGTGGAACTATCGCTGCACATCGAGCAGAATGTGTCGGTCTATCTGCTGACGGTGTCCTGCATCAACGCGCTTGTCGGTGCCGCGACCGGCTGCGTGATGTGGCTGTGCGGCGTGGCCAACCCGGTGCTTTGGGGCGCGGTCGCGTTCGTGCTGAACTTCGTGCCGATCCTTGGCCCGATGATCGGGATCGTCATTTTCCTGATGGCCAGCGTCCTGGCGCTTGGGGTTTCCTGGCACGCCCTGCTGCCGGTGGGTCTGTATCTTGGGATCCATGTCATGGAAGGCGAGATCGCGACCCCGATGCTGCTGGCTCGGCGCTTCACCATCAATCCGGTCGCGGTGATCCTGGCGCTGATCTTCTGGTATTGGATGTGGGGCGTTACCGGTGCGGTCCTGGCGGTGCCGCTGTTGGCTGTCACCAAGATCATCTGCGATGACCTGCGCCCACTGAGGGCCTTCGGGCACCTGTTGGAGGGCTAGTGGTCCGATCCCGACGGACGCATCCTTGCGGTCGGGTGAATCGGCCCACCAAATCAAGTGCTAGTGGCAAATTCGACGGACCTTTCCGTCGGATTTTGTCCACTAGGTCAGTCGCGGTGGCGACTGTCCAGCCGGGCAGACTGATCCCGCGGTAGCTTGCGCATCGGCGGACCGAGCTTCAGGCCGCAGGCGTCAAAGGCAGTGAATAGGGCGGTTCGTTCGGCCGGTGCCGGCGGCCGAAGCGGAAGCCGCATGCGGTTCCACTCCGGCCGTCCGGTGTGCCGGGTGAGCAGCGTCTTGATGGCGGGCACGGTTGGTCGGTCGCGCAGGGCTTTGCCGATGGCGGTGATCGTCTGCTGCAGCCTGGCGGTTGCCTGGGGATCGGTGGTGGCAAGAAGTTGTGCACAGGCGCGTGACAGCAGGTTGGCGCCTGGGCCGATCACGCCAGCCCCGCCGCGTCGAACCAGACCCATCAGATCAGCGGCGTCGGAGGCATAGACCTCGAGCCCGCCACCGGCGAATCGATCCAGCGCCGCCATGCCGAACGAGCAGCCGTGGGTTTCGTCGCGGATACCTCGCAGACGGCCTGGGCGCTGGGACATCAACGCGTCCAACGCGGTCAGGCCGGCCGCCGCCCCTGCGTCACCGACGGCGAAGGACAGATAGAGGTGGGTCGAGGGGTTCACCGCCTGTACCAGTTCGCCGACCGCGCCGGCCAGGATGTGGGCGGGCAAGGTTCGACCGGAGGTGGCGATCCTGAGCAGGATGCCGCGGATGCCCAGGTCCGCCGCCAGCCGGACAAGTCGCTGCTGGTCGGACACTTTGCCCGGCCCGACGCCGGCCAGCAATTTGGAGGCAGGGAGCCCGCGCGCGACGAGCCCTTGCATGATGCGCATCCGCTCGGGGATCGACAACGCCGCGACTTCCGCCGCGCTGTCGAGGATCATCAGTCCCTGGCAGCCATTGGCGAGAAGCCAGAAGCCGTGTGCGGCCATCAGATCAAGATCGGCCCGGGCGTTGGCCGCGAACGGCGTAGGGACCGATGCATTGACACCGCCGAACATCGCCTTGGTCCACTGTTCGGGCGGATCGCTGTCAACGCCGCGGAACGACCAGTCGATCGTATGATATTCAGGCACCCCCGCCCGATGCGGTTCGATACAGCGCCCGACGACGGAGATGCCGGCGGCGCGCACGCTGTCAGGATTGCCGGAGACCAGGGGATGCCACCATTCCAGCGGCTGTCCCCTATCAAGACGTCTGTAGGCACACGTTGGCGGCAGCCAGTCGCTTTGCCGGAGGTTCGTCGCCGTCAGCTTGACGCAGCCGGGAACCCGAGGCAGCCGGTTGGTATAATCGGAACAGCGTGCGGTAGCGGGATCGAGCAATTCGCAGGCTACATCGAGCGGATACACTTTATGCGTATCGTCGGCTGCAAGCTTTTCCAGACAACATCGTCCGCATCCGTCGCAGACGGCCTCCCACTCGGCGTCGCTCATTTCGCTGAGCCGCTTGCTTTGCCAGAACGGCGGAACGTCGGCGGATGCCGGGGCGGTCATGGTGAGCAAGCGGGGAGCCACCGTTTGCGGTGGTTCGAAATTCCGTGGCCGAGCCGCGGACGATCGGAGCGCCGTGTTGCGTGGTCGGATTGAAACAGCATGACCATAAGAGGCCGAGAAGCGATCACGCGACCAGGCGAACGTTCTCGTCGTAGAGGGGGTAACCATCGACCGGCAGGCAGGAGATCGTGACGACGGCTCCATCAGTCACGCCATTCCATGGAATGGCGGCGGCTCCATCGGTCCAACGCCATAGCGACGTCGCATCCCGTTCGATGTCGTGCCAGCCATCTGCGAGCGCCGGATGATCGGCCGCGATGACCGTCTCGATATGATTGGAACAGATGGCGATCCAGTTCACCCGCACGCCAAGCCGCCTGGTGTCGCGTTGGCTGGCGATCATTTTGTCGGAAGGGATGCAAAATCTTGAGATGCAGACGACGGTTTTTATCTCCTCCGGGACGACGAACACGAAACATCCGTTGCGGTCAGCGGTTGGCTCGATGATACGGCCGTCGGCGACGAGGCAAATGCCGGCGTCTTCGACAAGTCTCGGCTCCGCGACCGGGTAGCCGATCGCGACTGACCGATCGGCCAGACGCCGCCAGATCGCCTGGATGGCATCAATGCTCTGGGCCAGCGGCGCGCAGGCTTCAGTAGCCCAGGCAGCGGCATTCGCGTTCAGTCGGAACCGTGGATGAAGCTGCCGCGGGTCTGGCCCGTTGTCGAACAGGCTTCGATTTCCGGTATCCAGGTAACTTTCGGCCGGGGTGTTCTCGGCGAGCAGGATGCCGTGCCGATCGAGCTCGATGTGGTAGTAGGTGAACGGGGCGTGGTCGCGCTCGCTGACGATCGATCCGCCGTTTACCAGCAGTTTCGCGGGGACGCAGTAGCCGTCCATAACGAGACAATGTTCGGGCGAAACGAGCAGATCCCGAACCGGCTGTTTTTGCGCGATGGCGTTGGCTCGGATGCGGATTGGCGCCGCGTCTTCCACATGGGCGTGCCGCGCGAGATCGACCGAGGAATAACCGACCCAACGAACCGGCTCCAACACGTCCTGGCCATCGCGACGAACCGTCACTTCGTCGCCCTCACGTATCGAGTCGACGTCGACCTCGCCGCGTGCGCTGCGGATTTGTGTGCCACTCAAGTAACAAGCACGAAGTGTCATGGAGTCCCTCTTTATGGAGTGGGGCGATCCTGTGCGGACATCGTGATCGCAGACTGCACAGCGCGGTTCTTTGTTGCAATCTGATACAGAAATGTCAAGGCCGAAATGACTTTCGGGAGGGACGTGCGGCAGACCGCCGCGGCGTTGGGACGGGACGGACAAATAAGACCGACACCGCGATAAGCAATGCATGATCGGGCCGATTCTGCAACGATACGACCGGTGCCGGGACGTGTTGATGCAGGTCGGCCTCGCCTGTGGTGTCGGAATTCTTTACACCAAGGCGGGCGCGATCAACGCGAAATTTCATATTCAGTTGATCCGGCTATCACTTTTCGGATGGCATGACGTTTGCTGGTTGACCCCGCGACCACATCTGTCGCGGAGGTTGAGACGATGAACTCGCGTTTCCTGGTAACTGGTGTCCTGGGTTGTCTGCTGATGGCTGGTGCCGCGCGCGCGGACGTCTTGATCGATTCCATCAATGTGGCGAATCCGCTCTACGGTCACGACGGTTTCTCGGACAGTTCTCAGTGGATCGGGCAATCGTTTTATGCGCCGACGACGCCTGGCGGCGCTGCCGCGACGATGCTGCTGTCGGCCGGCCAGTCCCGGCGATGGTGGTTCGATCGCGGTTTATCTGGTCGCCGATGACGGCAGCGGCGGGAGCGCCGGGACCGCTGGCAACCCGACCTACGCGCCACAATCTGGCGGCACTTCTTTGACCAATCTTACCAACGATACTTTGGTCGGATCGATCTTCGATGCCAACCTGGGTACGACGCCCAGGCGCGCGACCATCAATATAAACTCGGCGGCGTTCGCGGCGGTTTCGCCGTCGACCGCCAACGGCGAATACTGGCTGATCGCCAACATCGGCAACAACCAAGACGAATGGTACAACAACGACGGCAAGCCAGCTGGCGTTGGTGCAGCCAATCAGGCCTACTGGAACAGTTTCAGCGGCACCTACGGCCCCAGCACCACGGTGACGCCGGGTGACGGACCATACGATCTGATCGTCGATACGCCAGAGCCCGCGACCCTGGCCCTGCTTGGCGGAAGCCTCGCGGGCCTGGGCCTGTTTCGCCGCCGTCGCGCCTGTGCGGTCATCGACGCACCGGCGACGACTGACGCGTTCAAGCCGAACCGGCGGCTTCGGTTGGTTCGCGCCGCTTAATCGGCCGCGGCGAGTTCAGCGGGACGGGGCAGTAATTTCAGCGCCCAGCAGCACGGCGCCGCCTGCCATGGGCCGGCGGCGTTGCACTGCACGAGGCCGACCCGACAAAGCTCTGAGCGGGCGACGGAGGAAATGCCGATCAGCATGGACCGCGCCGCCGGGTGGATCCGCCCGCTGCCCGGGCACGTCACCGGCGACACCCACTGCCGGCGGCACCGACTTTCTGGCAGCGGCGCCGCTTCAGAACGTGAACAGGAACCTGATCGCGAGGGCTGGGCCGAGGCTGCCGCGGCGCCGACCGTGGCAAGGGCCTGTTAAGCGCGCGGTCCGCGACGGCGCGTGAGCCACGGTCGGTAGTGTTCGGCTTGCAGGGTGCGGCCTATCAGGTCGCGCCGTACCGGGAAGTCTCGGCGGCATCGCGCCAGCCGACTCCCGCGTGGTTGCCGATCACCGCTCGGTCTTGAGTTACCGAGGCGTTATCAGGCACGTGGACCACGCAGTGGATTTTTGCCCGGGTAGACGCATTTTCTATTGCATGGGGGGGAAGGGGGTCCTAGATGCCCCTCACGCAGCAACGCACGTGCCTCTGGCCCTCTGTGGTTACGCAACGACGTCAAGCGTTCTGGCAATCGTTTGGTCGCTGGTTCGTTCGACCGTTTCGTCAACTACGCCCATCGCCTTGAAAGGTGGGCGTCTAACTGAGGGAGGCCCGGCGCGATGACCCCGAAAATCGCCCGATTCCTTGCGCAGCATCAGCCGGCGACGCCGTGTCTCGTGCTGGACGTGGACCGCGTGGAAGATAACTTCCGCGCTCTTCGTGCCGCGCTGCCGTTGGCACGCATTTACTATGCCGTCAAAGCCAATCCCGCCCCCAAGGTGCTGGAGCGGCTGGTCGGTCTGTCCAGCTACTTTGATGCCGCGAGCATCGAGGAGGTCATGCTGTGTCTGGCGGCGGGAGCCGCCCCCGACGTTGTCAGCTTTGGCAACACGATTAAAAAGGCAGCTTCGATCCGCCGAGCACATGAGGCCGGGGTGACCCTGTTCGCCTTCGACTCGCGTGAGGAGTTGGAGAAGCTCGCCCGTCATGCCCCTGGCGCTCGGGTCTACTGCCGCATCCTGGTCGAAAACGAAGGCGCGGAATGGCCGCTGTCGCGCAAATTCGGCACCACGATCGAGAACGCGCGCGAACTGATGCTGGCCGCGGCCGACCGCGGACTGGACCCCTATGGCCTGTCGTTTCACGTCGGCAGCCAGCAGACCACGACCCGCGCGTACGAGGTCGCCATCGGCAAGGTCGCGATGCTGTTCACTGATCTGACCGACGCCGGCCTGGACCTGCGCATGATGAACCTGGGCGGCGGTTTCCCGACGCGCTACCGCGACGACGTGCCGGAGATCGATCAATTCAGCCGCGCCATCATGACCGCGATGACCGATCAGTTCGGCAACAATCTGCCAGAGATGATGGTTGAGCCAGGGCGCTTCATTGTCGGTGACGCTGGTCTGGTGCAGGCCGAAGTCGTGCTGGTCAGTTCCCGGGACCGGAACGACCCGGTGCGCTGGGTGTATCTGGACATCGGCCGGTTTGGTGGCCTCGCCGAAAGCGAAGGCGAATCGATCAAGTATCTGATCACCACGGCGCATGACGGAACCGCGATGGGTCCGGTGGCGATCGCGGGTCCAACCTGCGATGGCGCGGATATCATGTACGAGCGGTCGAATTATCGCTTGCCGCTGGCCTTGACCTCGGGAGATCGGGTCGAGTTGCTGTCGACCGGCGCCTACGTGGCGACCTATGCCAGTACCAAGTTCAACGGCTTTGCCCCGTTGGCGGAATACTACTTGTAAGCGCCAACGTGTCCCGGCCACCGCCGCGGGCGAGTGGTCTCCTTTGACCGCTGGCCGAAGCACACGATCCAGCCAGCGGCGGCCCTTACAACAAGCCCGCCTGACAGAACGACCTGGCCTACCGTATCAGCCCGGCCAGCGGGCTTGACGGATCGGCCCCCATCCGCCGCGGCATCCGCCCGGCGCGATAGGCCAACCGTCCCGCCTCGATCGCCGCCTTCATGGCGCGGGCCATCAGCACCGGGTCCTTGGCATGGGCGATCGCGGAGTTCAGCAACACCGCGTCGCAGCCCAACTCCATCGCGATCGCCGCGTCGGACGCCGTGCCGACGCCGGCATCGACCAGGAACGGCACGGTGACATGTTCCATCATCATGGCGATCATCGCCGGGTTCTGGATCCCCAGCCCCGATCCGATCGGCGCACCCAACGGCATGATCGCCACGCAGCCCATGTCCTGCAGCCGTTTCGCGGCCAGCGGGTCGTCGGCACAGTAGACCATGACCTCGAAGCCGTCCTTGATCAGGGCCTCGGCGGCCTCGAACGTGCCCTGCATATCCGGATACAGCAGCGGCGGCGGCCCGAGAACCTCAAGCTTCACCAGGTTCCATCCGCCGGCCTCACGCGCCAGGCGCAAGGTGCGGACGGCTTCCTTGGCGGTGAAGCAGCCGGCGGTGTTCGGCAGGTAGGTATATCGATTGGGGTCGACGTAATCCTGCAGCATCGGCGTGCCCGCATCGGACAGATTAACCCGCCGCACCGCCACGGTGACGATCTCCGCCCCGCTGGCCTCGATCGCCCGACCGGTCTCCTCGAGGTCCTTGTAACGACCGGTTCCGACGATCAGCCGCGACCGGAAGGTGCGTCCCGCCACGGCCCAGGTGTCGTCTGCCGCGATTGCTCCATCCATCTCAGCCTCCACCGATGAAATGCACGATTTCGAGTGAGTCGCCGCTCGAGAGCCATGTGTCGGCGTAGCGCGATCGCTGTACGATCTCCTCGTTCCGTTCGACCGCCACCTTCCTGGTTTCGAGACCGAGCGCGCCGAGCAGACCGGCGACTGAGAGGGGACCGTCGACGGGCCCCTCGAACACCAGGGTTTCACCATTCAGGCTCAAGGTGACCGAACTGTGCATATCGATCAGTATGGTGCGCCGGTGGTCCGGCGACAATGTTTGGGCGAAGAGCCGCCTAAGATCCGAGGCCGGAAATCACGGCTCCACGCGCCGGCGTAATCTCCGTAAAACGTGAACGGGCAGCCGACATCTGTCCGCCCCAAGCGTCCCGTATCCCCTTCGGAATCAGCGGACGGGATATGGATTCTTGATTTCATCAGACAAATTAGCGATGTTTTGGCGCCGTGGAGCGCGGGCAGCCTGGCGTGGCGTCGTGGCCTTTATCGCGCTGTGTCCGGTCCAGGCATCGGCGCATGTCAAATGGTTCTCCCCGATCGCCGACGTTACCCAATCGCCGGTTGCGCCAGGCATTGTGCTGTCACCGCTTTTTTGCCTTGTCTGCGGCAGCTTCGTGTTGCTGGTTTTCTTCGGGTTCCTGCTTGACGGGCAGGTCGCCAGGCGTTGGCCCCGTCTCGCCTCCAGCGGCCCCGCACACGCCGACCTCGAAGAGAAGCTGATCCGCCTCGCCACCGGGGGGTTCTTTCTTCTGCTCTGGGACAAGGGCGCTGTGGTGCCATGGGCGCATGGAGGACGTGCGATCCTGACGCCTGAACTCGTTGCCAACAACGCGTGGATGGGCCCGGTGCAATTCGCCATCGCGGTGTTGGTCGCCTGGCGCCGTGGTTGTCTTTTCGCCGCAGCCGGGATCTGCATTCTGTACTGCTATGCGGTCGTGATGTTCGGCGTCTTCCACATGACCGACTACGTGTTTTTCCTGGGACTCGCGGCGTATCTGGCGATCACATCGATCGGCGGGCCCAGCGCGCTGCGATTGCGCGTGCCAATTGTGTCGGGCGGGCTCGCCTTTGGCCTGATGTGGACGGCGATCGAGAAGTTCGTCTACCCGCAATGGACACTCTACCTCGTCGCCAAGCATCCGGACCTGGCATTCGGATTTCCTTGGCCGTTCGCCGTTGTGGTGGCGGGCTTCGTGGAGTTCACCTTGGCTTTCTACTTCATGACCGGCCGCGGCCTGGTTCGCGTCGGCGCGGCCGCGTATGCCGCCATCTTCCTCGCCGCGATCCCTGAGTTCGGCCACTTAGACGCGGTGGGCCACATCCTGATCGTCGGCATCCTGGCGGTGGTATGCCTGCGCGGCGCCTCGCCGCTGCAGCGCTGGCTGGGGGTGGCGGCACGGCGACCTCTAGCCAATGCGGCGTCGATCTCGGCGATCTATCTTGTCGTGCTCGCCGGCTTCTTCACGATGTACTACGGATTACATTGGCTCGAGTATGCATGAGCGGGGGCCGAAGCACCGATCGCCGCCTGATGTTTGGCGCGGGCATCATCGCGGTTCTCGTACTAGCAGGTCTGCTGGTTTGGGCTTTGGCTTCCCCGGACGGCGTTCTCGATGTGGTCCAGGCGTGGGATTTCAAGCTAGGACGATAGACGAACCCAGGCATGGACGGTGAACGTTCGAGTTGTTTCGAAGATGTGCAGAGCATGCGGTTGGTGGGGGCAACCTGTAGCGAACTCGCGTGGATTAGACCGCGCGCGCCTGCTATGCTAGGCGCTTAGGCAATGTCTCATTCTAACTCTACATCCTTGCTCGCCGTGCTGGACGGCTTGACCACGATCATGCTGGATCCGCGGCGCTCGCCGATGTTCGGACGGGTTACGTTGGAAGATGCGGCGATGTCATGCGGCGTAGTGGCGGCGGATTTGGCGATCGACTTCCGTCAGATCCATGGAAGGTGGACTAATAGCCTGGGTGCAGGAACAAGGGAGCCGAACGGCGGAGATCGTGATTAGTCTCCCCCGGAATATAAAGCCCGTGGTCGCAGTGCTGGATATTTTGCTGGCGCCCGGCGCTTCGGTGACCGATGAGGCCCCGAGCAGTTTACTCGGCAAAAGATCTTTCGGTAGCGGTTCCATATACATCCGGCAGCTGCCAGCATTGTCCGCGGACATGGTGTTCGCGGTTCCGCCACGGCCTTCGCGTCGATAGCCGATCTTCTGGAGGACAACCGTTGACCCGAATTCCGATCGATCCCGACACTATTCGCGCCCTGGCGGCGATGCTGGTTGAAACCGGCCTGAGCGAGATCGAGATCGCCGACAAGGACAGCCGGATCCGCATGGTCCGCGGCGGCGGGACAGCGGCGACGACAGTGTCTCCGGCCGCTGTCGCGGCGCCAGCGGCCTCCGGGATGGCGTCCACGACGCAGGACGCCGCGGTGCATCCGGGTGCGGTGGTCAGTCCGATGGTGGGCGTGGCCTATCTCGCGCCGGAGCCTGGAGCGCCGCCGTTCGTGGCTGTCGGGCAGCAAGTCACTGCCGGGCAAACCCTGTTGCTGATCGAAGCGATGAAGACCTTCAACCAGATCAAGGCGCCGAAAGCCGGAACGATCACGGCGATCCTGGTGCAGAGTGGCGCGCCGGTGGAATACGGCGAAGCGCTGCTGGTGCTGGAATAAATTGTTGTTTCAGAAGATCCTCATCGCCAATCGTGGCGAGATCGCTCTTCGCATTCAGCGCGCCTGCCGGGAACTGGGGATCGCGACCGTGGCGGTGCACTCCACCGCGGACGCCGAGGCCATGCACGTGCGGCTCGCCGACGAGAGCGTGTGCATCGGCCCACCGCCGGCCAAGGACAGCTACCTTAACATCCCCGCGATCCTGTCGGCCGCGGCGATCACCGGGGCGGACGCGATTCATCCGGGCTACGGCTTCCTGTCGGAGAACGCGGCATTCGCGGACATGGTCGATGCGCATGGGCTGACGTTCATCGGACCGGGTGCCGGCCATATCAGCATGATGGGCGACAAGATCGCGGCCAAAGCGGCCATGGCCGCCGTCGGCGTGCCGTTGGTCCCGGGATCGGACGCCGAGGTGCCGGATGTCGCGACCGCGCGGTCGGTCGCTCGGCGCACCGGTTACCCGGTGCTGATCAAGGCCGCCGCGGGTGGTGGCGGACGTGGGATGAAGGTGGCGCGCGAGCCGTCCGAGCTGGAGGACGCATTTCGCCTGGCGCGGACGGAAGCATTGGCGGCCTTTGGCAACGATGCGGTCTACATGGAGCAGTATCTCGACCGGCCACGACACATCGAGCTTCAGATCATGGCCGACAACCACGGTGATGTCGTGCATTTCGGCGAGCGCGACTGCAGTCTGCAGCGGCGGCATCAGAAGCTGCTGGAGGAGGCTGGTTCGCCGGCGATCAGCGCCGCGCAGCGGGATGGCCTGGGGGAGACGGCGACAGCCGCGCTGAGGAAACTGGGGTATCGCAACGCCGGCACCTTGGAGTTCCTCTATCAGGACGGGCAGTTCGCGTTCATCGAAATGAACACGCGGCTGCAGGTCGAGCATCCGGTGACCGAGATGGTGTGTGATGTGGATCTGGTGCGCGAACAGATACGCGTCGCCGCCGGGGCGCCGCTGGGCTACGCGCAACGCGACATCGTTTTCAATGGCCATGCGATCGAGTGCCGGATTACCGCTGAGGATCCGGTCACGTTCATCCCGTCGCCGGGGCGGGTCGCCGCGTACCATGCGCCCGGCGGCCTGGGTGTGCGGGTCGACTCGGCGCTGTATGCGGGCTATGTCGTGCCGCCATACTACGATAGCCTGGTGGCCAAGTTGATCGTGCATGCGCCGACCCGGGCGCGGGCGATCGAGCGGATGCGGCGGGCACTGGACGAGTTCGCGGTGGTCGGGATCAAGACCACAATCCCGCTGCATCAGCGGATCGTCAGCCATCCGGCGTTCCTCGCCGGCGACTTCACGATCCACTGGCTGGAGGAATTTGTCGCGGGTGGCTGACCGGGCATCGTGTTGGATCGGATGATCGGCACTGAGTCAGGCCAGTCCGGCGCGATCATGCTGTAGCGGAGCGAGACCATGAGCCACGATCACGACAAAGCTGAGCACCCCAACGACGCGGCAGCGGCGGACTGGAAGCTTAACGGCGTGCGGGTGATCAGGGGCGACCAGCTCGACACCAACACGGCGCAGACGCCCGGCATGAACCGGGCCGCGGCGATCAACCTCGCGCGAGTGGGGGCGCAGAAGATCTGGGCGGGCACGGTCAATATCCATGCCAATGCCAAGACTGGCGCCCACCACCATGGTGCGTTGGAGAGCGTGATCTACGTGGTTCGCGGCAAGGCACGCATGCGCTGGGGCGAGAAGCTGGAATACGTGGCGGAAGCCGACGCCGGCGACTTCATCTTTATTCCGCCTTACGTGCCGCATCAGGAGATCAACGCCTCCACCGACGAGACACTGGAGTGCGTCCTGGTGCGCAGCGACAACGAGGCGGTCGTGGTCAATCTGGATATCGAGGCCGTCGAGAAGCCCGAGGCGGTGTTCTGGGTCGATCCGATCCATAAGCCTCCGGCCTGAGGAAGCCTTCGAGCATCCTTGCCGCGGGGCGCGGGAGGGTTGGGTCATGCCAGAGTGGCGTTGCTCCGGGCTGACCGCGCGCCACGGCAGCGCGTCGGGTTGACCCCGAAAGCTCCCGCGGCGGCGGCCCGGTCAAAGGCTGCGTGGTGGTCCGGCTATGGCGCTGCCCGCAATGCCTGGACAATTTGTCCGATGCCCTGGGCGTGCCACCGCTGGATCGCCTTGTGATCGGCCCCGAGCGCCTTGCCCAGACGGCGCCATGGAAACAGGTGCCGGTCGGTGATCGGATGTACCAGGCTGCGGGCGCCGACCACGCGGCGCAACACATAGCGATCGAGCGGGATCAGCGGGATCCAGGCCATGGCCTCGTCCATTCGGGTGATCTTTTCCGCCGATGGGACCGAGGGCCGTATCCTGGCCTCACTCCAGCCGTAAGCTTCCAACGCGGTGCGGACGATTTCCAGCGACGAGGTGCGCAACCGGGTCGACCAGCCGGTGCCGGGCAACGCGAGCAGGGTGGCGCCGGCTTCCTCCAGCCGATAGACGATGTAATCGGCGTCGACCTCATAGCCGTTGGTCATCACCGGGCGGATCGGCTGCCTCGGGGTGGCCGCCGTGGTGACCTTGGTGTTCCGCGGATGCATCATGTTCGGATCCTTCCGGTTTTAAGACGAGGGTTCGGCGGCCCGCTCAGCGGACGCTGTCCGGGGTCTGGAAGGGCACGTCCTCCAGCGCGGTGCCGCTGTTGATCGCGCCCCAGCTGTCTGCGTGACCGGCTGGAAGTGGCTCACGGTCGGCCTGATCCAGACCGGTCGCGGCGTTGTCGGGGGGCCGTTCAGCGCCGATCGCGCGGGCGCGCTCGATGACCGTCCAGCGCGTGAGGCCGAGCGCCAATGCGATGACGTCCCAGGTGGCGCCCTCGGTGCGGAGGCGGCGGATCTGGGTGTCCTGTCCTTCGGTCCAGACGGTCTTCCTAGGCATTGGGCGGCGCTCCGTTGGCGAACAATGAGTGAACAAACGTTAGTTAGTTCAACTAACTTGCAGCGTCAACCGGAATAACTTCGCCGGGAAGGAAAATTTCCCTTTTCCTCGGAAGGTGGCCATCGAGCGGGTTTCCAGTCCCGGGCAGAGCCGAGCGATTTGCCTGGTCCTAGCGGACGGGCTGAAAAGGCGCTTCGGGTGAGGCGTGCAATTTCGCTGGAAGTGTTAGATAGAGTCAGTCATACTAACACGTATGAACGAAATCCAGAACATCGGGACCCGCATTCGGATAGCCCGACGGGATAAAGGTCTTACCCAGGACGAACTGGCGGATCGGGTCGGTGTCTCCCGCAGCGCGGTCGCGCAATGGGAAACCGGGCGGACCGGTCAGGTGACCGGCAACCTGGCCCGCATTGCCGGTGCGCTGGACGTCAACGTCGAATACCTGATGCACGGCGACGACAAGCGCGCGCCGGCCGAGGCGCGGCAGGGCGACGAACTCGCGCTGCTGCGGCTGTACCGCGAATGCGATCCCGAGGACCGCCAGATGCTGCTGCGCACCGCCCGCCGCCTGGCCCGCCGCGCCTGACGGCGCCGCAGGAAGCCGGGCCGGAAGGTTGGGTATGGAAAGACAGCCAGGTTCGGAAACTGCGCGTGTGGGTTACCGGCCGATCGGACGCCGCGCCGCTCGTGGACGCGCGGCGCGCTGCCGGGCGGGCGGCCTTGGTGTTGCCGCCCGCCTATCGCATCAAGCCGCCTCGGCTAGCTGGCCGTTGATCACCAGACCATTGGAGCCAGCCGAAACCCGCACCGTCTCACCCTCTTTGATCCCACCTTCCAGGATCAACCCGGCGAGCGGGTTCTGCAACGAGCGCTGGATCACCCGCCGCAGCGGACGCGCGCCGTAAGTGCTGTCGTAGCCTTCGGACGCCAGCCAGTCCGAGGCGACGCGATCCAGTTCCAGCCCGATCTTGCGGTCCGCCAGCAGCTTGCGCAGTCCGGCCAGCTGGATATCGACGATCGCGGCCATGTCGCTTCGCTGCAGCCGCCGGAACAGCACGATCTCGTCCAGCCGGTTCAGGAACTCCGGACGGAAATGCTGGCGCACCATGCGCATCACCTCACCCTGGACCATCGCCGTCGGTTCACCTTCCTTCTGGTGCGCCAGCACGTCGCTGCCGAGGTTTGACGTCAGCACGATGATCGTGTTCTTGAAATCGACCGTCCGGCCCTGTCCATCGGTCAGGCGGCCGTCGTCGAGCACCTGCAACAGGATGTTGAAGACATCCTCGTGCGCCTTCTCGACCTCATCGAACAGGATCACCTGATAGGGCCGCCGGCGCACCGCCTCGGTCAGCACCCCACCCTCGTCGTAGCCGACATATCCCGGTGGCGCGCCAACCAGCCTGGAGACGGCGTGCTTCTCCATGAACTCGCTCATGTCGATCCGCACCATCGCCTTGTCGTCGTCAAACAGGAACGACGCCAGAGCCTTCGTCAGCTCGGTCTTGCCGACACCGGTGGGGCCGAGGAACAGGAAGCTGCCGATCGGCCGGTTCGGGTCCTGCAACCCGGCCCGCGCCCGCCGCACCGCGTAGGAGACGGCTTTCAGCGCCTCTTCCTGACCGATCACCCGCTGCCGCAGGTTGTCCTCCATCCGCAGCAGCTTCACGCGCTCACCCTCCAGCATCTTGTCGACCGGCACCCCGGTCCATCGTGAAACCACCCCGGCGATGCTTTCCTCGGTCACCGCCTCGTTCACCAGCTTGCCGTCGGACGCATGTTCAAGCTGACGCTCGATGTTCGGGATCACGCCGTACTTCAGCTCAGAAGCGCGTCCGAGATCGCCGCGACGCTGCGCGACCTCGACCTCGGACCGGGCCTGATCCAGCTGCTCTTTCAGCTTCTGGGTCTCCTGCACCTGGTCCTTCTCGTTCTTCCACGCCGTGGTCATGGCGTTGGAGCGGTCTTCCAGGCCGGCCAGTTCTTGTTCCAGCCGAACCAGCCGATCTTTCGACGCCGGATCGGTCTCCTTCCTCAGCGCCTCGCGCTCGATCTTCAACTGGATCACCCGCCGATCGAGCTCGTCCAGCGCTTCGGGCTTGCTGTCCACCTGCATGCGCAGGCGGCTGGCGGCCTCGTCGATCAGGTCGATCGCCTTGTCGGGCAGAAACCGATCGGTAATGTAGCGCTTGGAGAGGGTGGCGGCGGCGACCAACGCAGCATCCGCGATGCGGACGCCGTGATGGAGTTCGTATTTCTCCTTGATGCCGCGCAGAATACTGATGGTGTCCTCGACACTCGGTTCGCCGACGAACACCGGCTGGAAGCGTCGGGCCAGTGCCGCGTCCTTTTCCACGTGCTTGCGGTACTCGCTCAATGTCGTCGCGCCAATGCAGTGCAAGGTGCCGCGCGCCAGTTCCGGCTTGATCAGGTTGGACGCATCCATCGCGCCGTCGGCACGTCCCGCACCGATCAGCGTGTGCATCTCATCGATGAACAGGATGACCTGGCCCTGCGCGTCCTCGATCTCTTTCAGCACAGCCTTGAGCCGCTCTTCGAACTCGCCGCGATACTTCGATCCGGCGACCATGGCGCCCAGGTCCAGGGACAGCAGTTGCTTGCCCTTGAGCGCCTCCGGCACGTCACCGTTTACGATGCGGAGTGCGAGGCCCTCGACAATGGCGGTCTTGCCGACGCCGGGCTCGCCGATCAGCACCGGGTTGTTCTTCGTCCGCCGAGCCAGCACCTGGATCGTGCGGCGGATTTCCTCATCACGGCCGATGACCGGGTCAAGCTTGCCTTCGCGGGCGACAGCGGTGACGTCACGCGCGTACTTCTTCAAGGCGTCGAAGTTGGACTCGGCGTTCGGGCTGGTGACCTTGCGCCCCTTGCGCACGTCGTTGACCGCTTTCTCGAGCGCCTGGGGGGTCAGCGCGGCGGCCTTAAGGGCCCGTCCCGCCGACGTGTTCGATGCCGCCAGCGCCACCAGCAGCCGGTCTTGCGCGACATACTCATCGCCAGCACGGGTCGAGGCCTGTTGCGCGGCATCCAGCACCCGGACCAGTTCCGGCGTAAGCTGCGGTTGACCGGCGCCGGCCCCACTGACCTTCGGCTGACGCGCCACTTCAGCATCGTTCGCCGCGGCGGCCGCTTTCGGGTCGCCGCCGGCCGCTCGGATCAGGCCGGCAGCCGCACCTTCTTCATCATCGAGCAACGCTTTCAGCAGGTGTTCCGCGGTGATCCGCTGGTGGAACTCCCGGATGGCGATGGTACTGGCTGCCTGGAGGAACCCCTGGCAGCGTTCGGTAAATTTCTGAATATCCATATCCTGTCCCTTTCATCAGGCGACAGCCTTGTTCAGGCCCCTGCGAGAGGCGGCACGAACATGCTTTGCCAATGAGTTGGGGCGGGGCAAACTATGGCTCAAGGGGGATCAACCGATGCGCATTGAATATCTGTACCGCTATCCGGTGAAGGGTCTCACGGCCGAGGCGCTGGAGCACGCCACGGTCGAGGCGGGAGGCGCCATTCCATGGGACCGCGCCTTTGCCTTGGCGCATGGCGACTCCGGGTTCGATCCGGCCGTGCCGGAATGGCTGCCGAAGTGGCACTTCCTGTGTCAGATGAAACATGCCCGGGCAGCCCTGCTGTTCAGCGTGTTCGACGCCGGATCGAAGATGCTGCGGATCCGCGCGCCCGATGGCAGCGGCGTGGAGGCGAATGCGCTGACCTTGGAGGGACGCCAGCGGATCAGCGCGTTCCTGACGGATTACCTGGGTGAGGAAGCGCGGGGCGAACCCGCATTCCATTATAGTTCCGGCCATGTGTTCGGCGACCAGCGAACGCCCGTTATCAGCCTCAACAATCTGGCTAGTCTACACGACTACGAGCGGAAGGTCGGGGACCACCGGCACCGGCGACGGTTCCGCGCCAATGTCTGGTTCAGCGGCGCGCCAGCCTGGGCCGAACGCGATTGGATCGGACGCGAACTGCAGATCGGCGGAGCGGTGGTGCGGGTGGTGAAGGGAACGACGCGGTGTCCGGCGACTGAAGTCAATCCGACGACAGGCGAGCGTGACGCCGATCCGGTCGCCGAACTGCGCTCGCTATATGGGCACGTCGAATTGGGCGTGCACGTCGAAGTCGTCGACGGCGGCCGGCTGGCGATCGGAGATGCCATGGAACTGATGGAGCCTTAGAGACCGCCGGGAGATTGCAAGACATTACACAATAGGACTGAATATTGCTCTCGAATCCGTGATATTCACCTTGCATTATAACGAAAACGTGAGCTAAGAAGGCGATGTTTCCTCCCCTCAACTTGGCCGCGGGAGATGCTTCTCCCGCGGCAATCTTTAGCGAAGAGAGTTGGCCAGGGGAGGGTCAAACTCCGGTCTGGATGTTGCCATGGCAGACATTCGTTTTGCGTCTGAGCGAGCCCTGCTACCGCGCCAGCGTACGGACTTACCTGCCCTGTTCGAGGCGGCGAAACCTTATCTCGCGACGGTGCTGATCGTCGCCGTTCTGCTGTCGATCTGGATCAGTCTCCGAGCTGGATAATTTCCCGAGAGGCTCGACCCCGCGATTCGGTAAGTAATCTTGGGTCAGGGTCGGCATTCGTCTCGGTTCCAGCGGTTGCTATTGCCCAGGGGAAGGTGCGAGGGCCAAGGCGACCGCTCTGGCATAGTCTTCCTGTCCGTGGTCCTGCCGCAAACGGTTCAGCGCGCCGTCACGCACCACCTGCCACAATGTCTCATCGCGATAGAGCCGCACGACGCACGCCGCGAACATCGCGGGATCGCCTGCGTCGGCGGCGATGATCTCGTGCCCGGAGCGCCAGTCCAGCTCTGAACGAAGCAACTCGGTGGCAACGACGGGCAGTCCATTGGCGCCGGCCTCCAGCACCTTGTACGGTGCGCCTGCCGCATACCGCGTTGGCGCCACGAAGACCCGGTGCCGGTTGTAGTGAGGCTCCAGGTTGGCGACCGGCCCACTCAGCGTGACCCGCGGATGGTGAGCGAAGCGGCTCAGGTCGATGCCGGGCGCGAGATAGCCAGCGATCGTCAACCGGGTTTCCCACTGTAGCTCGGCCTCGATCAACGGCAGCACCTGATCGACGAACCAGACCAGGCTGTCCAGGTTGGGGCTGTCGTCCTGGTGGATCGCGCCGACGAACAGCATTCCGGCACGTTCGGCGAACGGCCGGGCGGTGGGGCTGGGCTCGATCATATGGCCGATCACCGAAACATGGGGGAGGCCATGGGATCTCAGCGCATCAGCCTCCGCGGCGGTCACCGCGACCACGTGTTGGCAGGTTTCGGCGTCGGCCAGGATTGCCTGGATCGCCCCCGGCAGATCGTATGGCACGCCGGTCAGTTCGGCCTGCATCGCCTCGCGAAAGGGTGTGATCGCCTCGGTATCCAGCACGATCCGGGCCTTGAGAGCACAAGCCGCTGTCAAACGGTCTAGGATGGGTCGCACCCAGGCGAGATTATGCGTCCGGGCAACCCAGACCGTGTCGTAGTAGTTTGGCCGCGCCTGAAGGAACGCGGTGAGGTCTTCGAGCGAGAGATCATGCATCACCTCGACCTGCTCCGGCATGTCGGCGAACACCGAGGCGAGGTGATGATGGCAGATGTTCACCGGGAACACCGTCACCGCGTAGCCGAGGAACGCCATGACCTGGACCAGGTCATTCGCGCGCACGAAGCCCGACCCTGTCCGCCGCAGCGGTACGGTGTCCTCGATGAACAGCACACGCGGTGGCGTTGCGCCGGCATGACGGGCGAACGCCTGGTTTGGGGCGCCGGGGGCGAAGCGTTCGGCCAGCACCGCCGCATGCTTGCCGCGGAAATGCGCCCCAGGGTCACCGGTCCCAGGGTCAGCGGTCCCAGGGTCACCGGTCCCAGGGTCACCGGTCCCAGGGTCAGCGGTCCCAGGGTCACCGGTCAAAGTGGCCGCATCATCCACGGTGACCATCACTGATGGATCATAGACCACGCGGAACCCGGCCTGGGCGATCCGCAGGCATAGATCGACGGTCTCATGGCCCGGCGCGCAATCATGATCGAACCCGTCGAGCTGTGAAAAAAGCTCCGACCGCACCAGCAGAAAGGCCGGTGCGCAAAAATCGACGTCGCGGACGAAATTCACCTCCGGCGACAACGATGACGCGCCGCGGCGATAATCCGACGTGGCACCGTCGTTCCACAGGATACCACCGGCCTGTGCAACGGTTCCGGGCGGCTGCAAGATCATTCCGCCGACGGCGCCGACAGACCTGTCCGTGGTCAGCCGGACGCAGGCGCGCTTCACCGATCCGGGCGCGATCAGTGCTTCGCAGGACAGGAACAGGATCGCCGGCGCACGCGCCAGATGACATCCCGCGTCCGCGGCGCGCGACCAGCTGATGTCGCTTTGGGCATCCGCGGCGGCCGACCAGCCAATTCCGCTTTGGAACCGAACGATCTTCGCGCCGGGAACGTACTGTTCAATCGACCCGGTTTCGTCGTCGGATCCGCGATCGACGATGATGAGTTCGATCCCGCGGGCCATGTTGGACCGCAGCGAGGCTATGGTCGCCATCGTCGCGGCGAAGCCGTTCCTGACCACCAATATGACGCTGACGGCCGGCACGTCCGCGCCGCAATCGAACGCATACCCGAAGCGTCCGGCGATGGGCAGCAGCGCGGCGGCGGCCTGCCGCGAGAGCTGTCTGGCCTGCGCCTCGGAAACCGCCGAGGGTTCGGCATTCGCGCATGCGAGCCCGGCGGCGGACCCGATCGTGAGCCAGTGCGTGTAGGCATCCGGCGCGCGCCCCTGTTGCAGATCGGACCGCACGGGCGGCTGCGCCGCGTACCAGGCAAGGTCGATCGAACCTGTTGGCGCCCGCAGCTCAGTCGTGCCGAAGCGCAGGAAGTGCATGTATCCGTTGCGGAAGCTGCGCGCTTCGATGACCTTCAGCAATCCCGGATCGCATCGAAGATACCAGGCCTCGGAGAAATCCTCCGAAGGGTCGAAGGCTGTCGGCGTGTCATTACAAAGGTAGTGATGCAGCGCACACTTCCAGCGCTTCGCGGCGATCTGGCGGCCGACCTCGGGATAGCGCGTGATATACCAGGCCGGATCGAAATAGACCGATGTGCGTAGCTCGGGTGCGCCGGCTTCGAGACGATCGAGGTAGTGCTGAAACACCCCCTCCTCGCGGATCGCCGGGACATCGGCGGGATCGAAGTTCGCCAGATAGACGATTGGATCGAACATCACGTGGCCGATGCGATCTTCCTGGCAGCCGTGGCGCAGGTAATGATCATAGCGGTTCGACATCCCATACCCGGCAAGTACGTCGTTCGTCAGTTCGGGATATCGCTCGCGGTAGGCGAGTTCGTCGAACAGCCAGTGCGCGGAACGATCCAGCGCACCGCGTCGGCAGTAGGCATCGAAGGCGGATTTGCAATGACCAGCCGCCACCCGATCAGCGATCTGCGGATAGCTTGCCCGATGCCATTGTTCATCAAACATCCGGTTGGGCGAATGGCCCCGCGTTTGGCCATGGTCCAGGTAGTAGTTCAGGATCGCGGTCGGATCGTCGTCCTGCACGATCGTTGCGACGTCGGGATACGTGCGAAGATACCACTGCCAGTCGAACACCGCCCACGGTGTCGCGGTTTGCCCGGGAAGCTTCAGTACCTCATGCGCAGGCAGGTCGAGCGGCCACATGGCACGGTCCGACTAGAGCCGTCTTGCCAAATGCAGCACCCCCGCATCGCGCAGCGCGTCGACCTCCGCCTGGGTATAGCCGTGCTGCATCAGCACCTCGGTTCCGTGTTGATTGAATTTCGGCGGCGGCCGCCTGGTGCCGCCCTGGGTCCGGCTGAACTTGATCGGTGTCCCAATTCCTTTGTACCACTCAAGCTCGGTTACCATTTCCCGATGCGCTGTATGGGGCGCGGCGGTGGACTGGTCTACCGGCAGCACCGGTCCGGCTGGCACGCCGGCACGAATAAGCCGCAGGGCAAGCGCCTCGCCGTCCTGGTCGGCGAACGCAGCCGCCAATGCAAGGGTCAATGCCACCCGGTTGATGTTGCGCTCGCCGTTATTGGCGAAGCGCGGGTCATCAGCCATCTCCGGCTGGCCGATCAGTTCGCACAATTTCCGAAACTGGCCGTTATTGCCGCTGGCGATGAAGATCTCGCACGTGCGTGTCGGATACTTGTCATAGGGCACCAGGTTCGGATGTGGGTTCCCGGTGCCAACGGGACGCTTGCCGTTGAGAAAGAAGTTGGCCGCCTGAGGATGCAGCAGCGCCATGCCGCAGTCGTACAGCGCCATATCGAGATACTGGCCTTGTCCGGAACGGCCGCGCTCGTGCAGCGCCATCAGGATGCCAATCGCCGAATACAGGCCGGTGCCCATATCGACCATCGCGGCGCCAAGCCGCATCGGCCCGGTCGTGAGATCACCATTGACGCTCATCAACCCCGTCATCGCCTGCAGAATCGCGTCGTATCCTGGCAGCCCGCCCAGGGGCCCATCGCCGCCGAAGCCGGAAATGCGGCAATGAATCAAGCCGGGGAAGCGCTTTGACAGCACCTCATGATAGTCGAGGCCCCATTTCTCCATGGCGCCCGGCTTGAAGTTCTCGATCAGAACATCCGCGCCCTCGAGCAGCCGCAGCAGCACCGCCTTGCCTTCCGGCCTGCCAAGATCGAGGGCGATCGCCCGCTTGTTGCGGTTGATACCGATAAAGTAGCTTGCATCACCGTCGTGGAACGGAGGCCCCCAGTCGCGCACTTCGTCGCCCTGTGGCGGTTCGATCTTGATGACGTCCGCACCATGGTCTGACAGGATCATGGTGCAGTACGGGCCGCCAAGAACGCGGGTTAGGTCGATCACCTTGATCCCCGCCAGGGCGCCGGCGGTTTTCGCCAATCCTCTGCCGACCGTTGCGGGAGCGACTGCACCATTCATCAGGCCATGTTCTCCACGGTTACGGTCATAGCCCGGCGCGTTCCGGGCCGGAGTGCCATCGTCCGAGTTTGAGCCAACCGCGGATGCCAATCGCCCTCTCGAACAACGGGAATACAGTGCCATAGCTTCAACCTGAAGCTATGGCACTGTAAAGGAATCAAGCCAGAGCGCTGTCACCTGCGGCGGGCCGCGGCTGGCATCCCCGCGATCGCAACGTTATCCCAGGGCAGCGACCAGCGCCTCGGCACTGCGGCCGTTGGCGATGGTCGCCGAACGACCATCCCAGTGCGTGCCGTTGACCCGAGCGAAAGCATGGTCTGCATTGGGGTAGACATAGCTGACAGCGTGTTTGTGGGCCTGGATCGCGGCGACCACCGCTGTTCGACCCTCCGCTGGGAAGAACGCGTCCTGGTCGGCGATATGCACGACCAGAGGCTTGGTGACCGCGGGCAGATCGTCCAGCAACTGGTCCAGACCGACGCCGTAATAGGAGATATTGGCATCGGCGTCGGATTGTTCGGCCATCATGAACGCCAGCCGCCCGCCGAGGCAGTAGCCCATCGTCGCGACCTTGCCGTTCGCCCCAGCCAACGTCCGGCTCGCGGCGACCGTGGCCTTCAGGTCCTCGATCCCCAGCGTCTGGTCGAAGGCATGCATCAGCTCAAACGCCCGCTTCCACTCGGCCTCCGATTTATCGGTGATGTCGATGCCCGGCTCGATGCGCCAGAAAAGGTCGGGACAGACGGCGATGAAGCCCAGGTCGGCGACCCAGGCCGCGGCATCACGCATCGCCTGGTTCACGCCGAAAATCTCCTGGATCAACACCACGACGCCGGCCGGGCGGGCTTTTGGTTGCACCAGGTAAGCGGTGAAGCCGCCGCTGTTGTCGGTCGCCTGGATGGTAATGCTGGCCATGCTCGACCCCCCCGGTCCGTGTTGAGCGGGAGACTACCTGATGCGTGTTCGTGCTGCCTAGGTGCCGCTGTCAGGGAGATTGTCCGTTTTCTGCTCGCGATCTTGCTTTCGAGCGGCTTCCGCGAAGAAGGAACAGGCTTGCCCGTCCCGTCCCGTCAGGCAGCATCGCGAAACGCGCCAGCCGTCACAACTTGCCAACCCTCAAAAGGATCAGGCCGCCTTGCGCACCACGATCGTGGTCCACGGTCCTTGTGGCAGCATCCGCTCCAACCGCAAACCCCGAACCCGGTGCGCCGCCAGCACCCATCGGGCCTGGTTCGCGAGCAGCCCGGCCAGGATCGCGGTGCCCCCCGGGGCCAGGTTCAGCGCCAGGTCGCTCGCCATCAGGCACAGCGGGCGGGCGAGGATATTGGCGAACACCAGATCGTACGGGCCACCGCCGCGCACCAACGGATCGCGCCAACCATCCGCCAGCCGAACGGGCACCAGATGCGCCACGGCATTGAGTTTGGCGTTCTCCGCCGCCACTCGCACCGCCCATGGCTCGATATCCGTCGCCAGCACCGTCCGATTCAGCAACCGGGCTGCCGCCATCGCCAGGATGCCCGACCCCGTGCCCATATCCAGGATCCGCTTTGGCCGGCGCCGCGCCACGACTTCCAATGCGACCAGGCATCCGCGCGTCGAGCCATGTTCGCCGGTTCCGAACGCCAATCCCGCATCCAGCGTCAGGGTGATCCGGTCGCGGCTCTTCGGCGTGATCAGGTGGGTGCCGCGAACGGCGAATCGTTTGCCGATCAGCTGTTCGGGAAAGGCGGCGTAGGTGCGCGCCAGCCAGCCCCCTGCCGCGGTGGCCGAACGTTCGAGAACCGGCGCGGCGCCGGTCATCAGCGCCGCGACCGCCAACGACGACGTCAGTTCGGCTTCATTGACGCCGACCGGCTTGACGCCCTCCACCCGCCAGATGCCGGTGTCGTGGTCGCGAAAGAAGCCAACCGTCTCACAGGCATTGGCGAGTGCGGCTTCGAACGCCTCCAGCGCGTCGTCCGGAACACTGACGGCGACGGTCTCCAGCGGGATCGGGTGGCTGGCCATCACGCCGTCTCCACGAACCGATCCAGCACCCGCTTGTCGCCGGATGTTTCGAAATGCACGTCCAGCTTGTCGTCATCGACTGCGTTGACCGTGCCGTAGCCGAACTTCTGATGGAACACCCGCGCACCGACGGAGATCTTGTCGGTGCGCGCGGGACGGCTCGGCTGCTCCCACGCATCGATCACGCGGGGCGGGCGGGCGATCAACGGGAACTGGCCCGAGAACGACGTCGCCGCGGCGACCCTGGCCGCCCTGGCGTTGCCGGTCTGCTCGACATGCGCGTCCGGCAGTTCGTCGAGGAAGCGACTGGGTATGCTGACCTGCCAGTTGGCATAGATCCGGCGGTTGGCGGCGTGGCTGACGATCGCGCGGCGGCGGGCGCGGGTCAGGCCGACATAGGCGAGGCGGCGCTCTTCCTCGAGCCCTTTGTTGCCGCTTTCATCCATCGCGCGCTGGTTCGGAAACACTCCTTCCTCCCATCCCGGAAGGAACACCGTATCGAACTCGAGGCCCTTGGCGCCATGCAGCGTCATCAGGCTGACCTTGTCGGTGTCCGAGCGGTCCTCGTTCTCCATCACCAGGGCGACGTGATCGAGGAACCCGCTCAGGGTATCGAAGTCGGCCAGCGCCCGAACCAGTTCCTTCAGGTTTTCCAGACGACCGGGCGCTTCGGCCGATTTGTCCTGCTTCCACATCTCGGTGTAGCCGCTCTCGTCCAGCAGTGTCGCGACGGTGACGACATGGCCATCGACCGCCAGCATGTCGCGCCACTGGCCGAACTGGCGTAGCAGCGCGCCGATCGCCTCCTTCAGCTTGCCTTTCAGGCCGCCGGTTTCCACCAGCCGGGCCGCCGCCGCGGCGAGCGGGATACCCCACGTGCGCGAGGCTTCGTGCATGGTGCGCAATGCCGCGTCGCCGACGCCGCGGCGCGGGACGTTCACGATCCGCTCGAACGCCAAGTCATCGGCCGGCTGCACCGTCGCGCGCATATAGGCGATGGCGTCGCGGATCTCGGCGCGCTCATAGAAGCGCAGTCCGCCCACGACGCGGTAGGGGATGCCGACCGTGATCAGCCGTTCCTCGAACGCGCGGGTCTGAAAGCCGGCGCGGACCAGAACGGCGATCTCGGCCAGCTCGTGCCCGTCGCCGCGCAGGTCCTCGATCTTGCCGGCGACCATGCGGGCTTCCTCGTCGGAGTCCCAAAGTTCGATGACGGTGACCTTCTCACCGGTTTGCGCGTCCTCGCGACCGGGGCGGAGGGTCTTGCCCAGCCGACCCTCGTTGTGGGCGATCAGGCCGGAGGCCGCCGCCAGGATCGCGGCGGTGGAGCGATAATTCGCCTCCAGCCGGACGATGTGGGCGCCCTCGAAGTCTTTCTCGAAGCGCAGGATATTTTCCACCTCGGCACCGCGCCAGGAGTAGATCGACTGGTCGTCATCGCCGACGCAGCAGATGTTGCGGTGGCCTTGGGCCAACAGGCGCAGCCACAGATACTGCACCAGGTTGGTGTCCTGGTACTCGTCGACCAGGATGTAGCGGAAGCGGCGGTGGTAGTCGGTCAGCACGTCGGGCTGGGTGCGCAGGATTTCCGTCATGTGCAGGATCAGGTCGCCGAAATCCGCGGTGTTCAGCGTGCGCAATCTCGCCTGGTAGGCGGTGTAGAGCGCCTGTGCACGACCGTTGGCGAAATCGGTGTCCTCGTTTGGGGTAATTCGCCCCGGCGTCAGGCCGCGATCCTTCCAGCGCTGGATGACGCCCATCAGGGCCGCCGGAACCCAACGTTTGGTATCGATGCGTTCAGCCTCCATCACCTGCTTCAGCAGCCGAAGCTGATCGTCGGTGTCGAGTATGGTGAAGTTGGACGACAGGCCGACATGTTCGGCGTGGCGGCGCAGCATCCGGGCGCACAGCGCGTGGAACGTGCCGAGCCAGAGGCCCTCGGCCGGTTCGCCGAGGATGGCGGCGACCCGTTCGCGCATTTCACGCGCCGCCTTGTTGGTGAAGGTGACAGCCAGCACCTGGCTGGGGAACGCGCGCCTGGTCAGCAGGATGTGGGCAAAGCGGGTGGTCAGCACCCGGGTTTTGCCGGTTCCGGCACCGGCCAGCACCAGCAGCGGGCCATCGACGGTTTCCACGGCCGCACGTTGCTCGGTGTTCAGGCGGGTCAAGTAATCGGTCATAAGGGCGATATAGCGCCGCGGGATAAGTCGGCCAATCAGGCGTCGACGCGAAATGCCTGGTAAAAGGCCCCCACGGCGCGGCGCGTCGCGCGGCGGCCATGCTGCCGATCGAGAGACAGCCCGCGACCGCCTTCCGCGTGGTGACATCGTCGAACGTCGGATGCACGAGGCCACCGGAGGAAATCCCAAGCATCATCGCAAGGTGGCTGCAGATGGTCACACGTTGGGACTTCATGGTGTCACCGCGCAGCAGACAGCCGCGTGCTCGGCTGCTCGTTACCAGCCTGCCATCAGAGGACGCCTTTGCTTGCGTTATCACGCAACGCGGCCATCAGCGCGGGGTCTTCGTATCGGTCCAGGGTGAACGCGGCCGCGTAATCGGGCTGCTCCGCCCCGGCGATGGAGGCCGCGCAAAGCGCTCCTGTCGCCGTGGCGGCCATGGTGCCGAAGCCCGACAGGGCGCCCGCCATGTAGGCACCCGGCGTCCGCATGGGGCCGATCAGGGGCCAGTTCTCCTCCGTCATGGTATAGTAACCACCATAATGCCGGGCCGCGCGCGGCAAGCGCCCGAGATAGCTCTGCAGGGCCGAATTGAGGCGGCTCGCGGCGCGGATGACAATATCCGGGAAGTTCGGATCCAACGGCGGCTGCCCGTGCGGGTCGGTGGCGGTGGTGTTGTAGGCCCAGCCCAGCTTGATCCAGCGGCCTCCGTCGCCACCCTCGGGGCGGCGGTGGATGCCGCCGGGCATTGGGTGCAGCAACGCCGCCGTGTCGGCATCGGCCGCCAGTTCCGCACGTTCCTCATCGGTCCCGGCAAGCCGCTGATCGTCGAGGTCGATGGTGAACGGCAGGGTTCGCGGAAGCGCGCCCTGACGATCCTCGAACGCGATCTTCTGCTGGTAGACGCAGCGCACGGGAAGCGTTTCCCCAAACATGGCGGCGATGTCGGCGAAGAAGGGTCCCGCCGCGTTGACAATACGATCGGCGCGAAGGGTCGCGGTCTGTCCGGCTTCGTCCAGCCCGATCGTGAAGGGTGTGGGCCCGTCGACCGCGGTCACCCGAGCCCGGCGCACCCGCCCGCCCGCGGCTTTTATCGCCTCCAGCATGAGCTGGCCCAATTGCTGCCCACTGATGTCGCCGGCCCGGCGGATGTGCAGGATGGTCGCCGCATCTGGCGCCAGGCTTGGGAAGTGCGCCCGGATCGCCGCGCGGTCCATGAGCACGTCGACCCCGTCTGGCGCGGTCTGCCAATCCGCCGCGACGGCCGGCCGGTAGGTGGACCAGGTGCGGCGCTGGTGGATGCGGATGCGGCCTGCTTCGCTGTCACGATAGCCGCGGTGCAGGTCTGCTATCAGGTCTTCGGGGTGCTCTCGCCGTGTCACCAGCGCGTAGCCACGCCGGTTCATGTGGATGCGGTTGCCGCTGGCCCGGGCGATCTCATCCAGCAAGTCGATCGCGTGGTCGGTGTAGGACGTCATCACCGGGTGCGGCCACCAGTTGCGGTAGTTCTCGCCGGACTGGGCTGAGGTCAGTGCCATCGGGTCGCCGGGCTCCAGCAGCACGATGCGGGTCAGGCCATGCCGTATGACCAGGTAGTAGGCGACGGCGATGCCGATATTGCCGGCGCCGATGATCGCGATGTCCGTTGTGTCTGTCGGGTCAGCCATGCAGTCCTCCCTCATGCAAGCCTTGCTCCCGGCATCGGTCGGCGGGTCCCGGCCGAGGGGCGCGAGCATCGGACGCCGGACCTTCTGACCCTGGACTTCTCGGCATCCGATGCGCAACCGCATGCTCCAGCGCTTGGCGTCTCACGACACGCCGAACCCGCCAGTTTGGTGACCCTGGGGCGGATTGAAATCGGCAGGCTACGCGGTCTATGTCCGGGTCGGCGTATAGGCGAATGTAATGTCCTTGCCGAGATCGCTGCATGACAGCGGTATCGAAGTGGGTCAGGCGCGCGCATCACATGGACGCTCACCGCCGAGAAGACGCGCGACACACTGGCGCTGGCCGATCCGGACATCGCCATGGAGTCGAACTTGTCGTGACAAGATTCGCAGATACCAGCGGCGCGATACATCGTCGGCCGTTTGAAGCGCCGATCGACGCGCCGAAGCACCGACGTTGCGCGTCACCTGCTGTTCTGCCACAGGCTCATTGTTTCACGAGCAACTTTATCAGCCAGACCTGTCGAGGCAGGCTGATGTTGCTCTAGCCAACCGCCCGAACACCCAGAACATGCGCGATGGCGTAGGTGAGATCCGGGCGGTTCAGGGTGTAGAAATGAAACTCATCCACCCCGTTCGCCTGCAACAGCCGGACCTGCTCCGCCGCCACCATCATGCCGACCATCCGACGGGTTTCCGGATCATTGTCGGTGCCTTCGAACAGCCGCGCCATCCAGGGCGGGACGCTCGCCCCGCACATAGCGGAAAATTTGATCGCCTGGGCGAAATTGGAAACCGGCATGATGCCCGGGACGATCGGTGCCTTGATGCCAGCCGCGAGGCACAGATCCAGGAACCGGAGATAGGTCGTGGTGTCAAAGAAATACTGGGTTATCGCACGCGTTGCGCCGGCATCCAGCTTTCGCTTCAGGTTCTCCAGGTCTCTGACCGGGCTGGAGGCACCGGGATGGACCTCCGGATAGGCGGCCACCGAGATCTCGAACCCGGCAACGTTTCGCAGTCCGGTGACCAGGTCCGCCGCGTGGTGGTAACCACCAGGATGGGGCTCATAGGCGGTCCCGGGCGGGGGATCGCCGCGTAGTGCGACGATGTGACGCACACCGGCCTCCCAATAGCCTTGCGCGATCTCGTCCACCTCCCGCCGCGTGGCGCCGATACAGGTGAGGTGGGCGGCGGGAACCAGGCTGGTTTCCTTGACGATCCGGGCGACCGTGGCGTGGGTCCGTGCCTGGGTCGTGCCGCCCGCGCCGTAGGTGACCGACACGAAGCGCGGTGCCAGCGGGGCAAGCCGGTTGATGCAGGTCCACAGCTGCTGTTCCAAGGCCTTGGTCCGCGGCGGGAAAAACTCGAACGACAGCTTCGGCACCGGATGTGTTGCCGCCCGCATCGGCAGCGCATTGAAGCGCGGGCCCGTCAACCAGCGCTGCAGCGTCGCCGGGGCGGTGTCGGTCGGTTGGTTCATGCGCTTTGAAATCTCCGGTTCAGGTGCGAAAAGCAAGGGTGGCTCAGCTGGAAGTGCTGGGTAGTTCCCACCGCCGCCTGCTCCGTGGTAGTGGCCTCAGCCGAGTGGCTCACGGAAAACTCAATACCGGGTTGTTCCAATCTGATCCAGATATGCCACTTGATTGTCTCCTGACGCTTGCGAGCTTAAACCGCGTCCGGAACTGGCCCGAGGAATTTGATGCGACCTCTCCTGTCTTCTCGTCCCTCGTTCTTCGGGACGCCTGGTCTCCTGGCTGTCGTGATCGTTTTCCTCTTGGGCCTGACCGGGTGTGCGACCCGGCCGCCGGCGAGCGATCCTGCCGCCCTGGCAGACTATAAACAGACGAATGATCCGCTGGAGCCGACCAATCGGGTGTTTTATGCGATCAACAACGGTCTCGACACCGTGATCCTTCGCCCGGCGGCGCTGGCTTACCGATATGTTTTGCCTGGCGGGGTGCGAAACGGCATTCACAATGTGCTGGTTAATATTGGCACCCCGGTGCAACTGTCCAACGACGTGCTGGAAGGCAAGCCGCGGCGCGCCGGTGACACGACCATGCGGTTCCTGATCAATACCACCGCCGGGGTGTTTGGGATCTTTGACGTCGCGACGAAGTGGGGCTACCCGAACCACGATGCCGATTTCGGCATGACGCTGGCCAACTGGGGTGTTCCCGAGGGTCCATTCCTGTTCCTGCCCGTCCTGGGTCCGTCCGATCCGCGGGACGCAGGAGGATTTGGGGTCGACATAGCCCTCGATCCGTTCACCTGGATCGGCGGGCCGCATGACACCGGCCTGACGGCGTTCAATTGGACGCGGTACGGGCTGAACGCGGTTGACGCGCGCGAGCGGGTGCTTGATGCCATCGACTCAATCAAGAAGACCGCCCTCGACCCCTATGCGACGTTCCGCAGCCTGTATCGTCAGCACCGGCACGCGCAGATCGAAGAGATGCGCAATGACAACCGCGCGACGGTTCCGGTGTGGTTTCCGCAGCCTGCATCCGCGTCCGCGAAGTAGCCGATCCCGTTACCGGAGTTCGAACAACATATGACTCATCGTCGGCAATTGCTCACCCTCGGCGCTGTATCGGCGTTGTTTCCATTCTCGGTCCGCGCCCAAAGCACATCGCGGGCCGTCGACTTCGTCAGATCAACCGGGGACAGACTCGTCGCGGTCGTGAATGGTCCCGGTTCGACCTCCTCGAAGCGTGCGGCGATGACAAAGATCGTGAACACCGATGTCGACGTCGGTGGGATCGGCAAGTTTTGCCTGGGCCGGTTCTGGCGTCAGGCGACGCCTGAGCAACAGAAGCAGTATCTTGCGCTGTTCCACGAGGTTCTGGTGACCAATATCACGTCCAAACTGGGCGAATATAAGGGCGTGAAATTCACCATGGGTCGCGCCAGGCCCCAAGGCGACGACGCGGTCGTGTCAACCACGGTGGATCGTCCGAACAATGCACCCACGGCGGTGGACTGGGTTATCTCCAATCCATCGAGCGCTCCCAAGATCGTTGACGTGATCGCCGAGGGCACGTCGCTGCGGCTGACCCAGCGGCAGGATTATGGTTCCTATCTGACGCACAACAGCGACAACATCAACGCCCTGATCGCCGCCATGAAACACCAGGTGTCTGAGAACGGGTAGCACGACAGCAGGCGCCTGGTATCGCGCATCCGCGAAGAGGTGTCCGTCGCTGTTCGCTTGACGTGGCCGGTGCACGTTTCGAACCACAGCTGCCGCGCGCTCTGCGATCAGATAAGCGCACGATCAGATCCGCCCGCAGCGGTCAGATCCGGCTTTCGTACAGGATCATCGTATGGCCGCGCTGTTCGAAGGTCGCGGCCTCCTGCATTCCGATCCCGCCGAGCAATGTGCGCGACGCCCAGTTGCTGTCGCGCGCCACGGCGATGATGCGGGGCAATCCGGCTTTGTCGTGTCCGAAGCGCAACGCCGCGAACGCAGCCTCCCGCGCCAGCCCGCGTCCCTGAGCCTCGGGCCACAGCGCGAAACGCAGTGCGACGCCGCGGCCGTCGGTTCGGTGCTGTAAACCGGCGATGCCGACGAAGCGGGACGCCTCGCGCACGGCCCAGATGCCAAAACCGTGCTGCCCCCATGCCATGACATCGCGGGCGAGATCGTCAGCGGTCTGCACCGGGTCGCGAACACCGCTCAGCATCACCGCGAACACGGTCGGATCGGCCTTGATGGCCCGCAGATCCGCGAGATCGCCGCCGCCGACCGGGCTGAGGACAAGCCGGGCGGTTCTTAGCACCCAGGTCGGGTTCATGGCGAACCCGAGGTGCCGCCGGGGTCAACTTCGGTAGTTGGGGTCGATGTTGTCGAGTTGTCGAAGATAGGCCGGCCACTCGGCCGAGGCCCGCCCGCGATCATGCTTTTCATACTGTGCGGCGACCCGTTCACACACATCCGCCGGTATTTCCGCTAATTCGGCGCCTGTGGCCTGCATCTGCAATTGTATCCGCGCGGCACGCACGAACTCCTTCATCAGGGAGAACGCCTCACGCGCGGTCTGGCCGACGGTGGTGATGCCGTGGTGGCGCATGATCAGGGCGCGATGTTCGCCGAGGGCGGCGATGATGCGTTCACGCTCATCGAAACTGTCGGTCAGACCCTCGTAATCATGATAACCAACCCGATTGTAGAAGCGCATGGAATTCTGCGAGAGCGGACGAAGACCGTGCTTCAAGCCCGAGAGCGCGATGCCTTCCTCGGGGTGAACGTGAACCGAACACCGCACATCAGGACGCCCGCGCAGCACGCCGCTATGAAGGGTGAAGCCAGGGCGGTTGACGCCGGACCTTTCGTCGAGGTCGTCGTCCATGCTGACCTCCACCAGATTTGAAGCCGTCACCTCGGTGTAGAGCAATTCATGGCGCTTGATCAGGAAGTGGCGCGGATTGGACGGGACGCGCATGGCGGCGTGATTGAAGATCACATCCCCCCAGCCATGCTGCGCCAGCAACCGGTAGACCGCGGCGAGATCGACCCGGGCGCCAAGATCCGCTTCAGACCGAACTTCGCTTTCGATGTCCATGGCGTGTCCCCTGTTGTGTTCCCATACCGGGCGACGCATGTGTTGACCGGTCCGCGCGCCGGCTTGACAGGCGGCGGCGCGCGAAAAATGACTCTGAGACCGGTCAGCGCACGCGTCGACTGGTCTCAGATACCGCTCCAGACCCGTCGGAGCAATGTCGCGGGTGAGAGGCGAGCGGCCGCATCCGTTTGATGACCTGTCTGAGCAACGAGCGGAGATGGCATCTTGTGGGACGGGGCGGGCGGCCTTCTGCGCGCTAAACCGATTTCGCAATGAATATGGTCAGCGCGTTCTAGTTCATTGTTTCGCGAGCAACTTTATCAGCCAGACGGTTCTGGTCGGGCTGATGTTGCCATCGTGTCGTTTTTCAGTGGCCTGCTTATCCCCTACGCCCGTCGCACGCTGCGACAAACTTCGGGACAGTACACTAGAGCATTTTCAGCCTGACCGTGCAGACCGAAAATGCTCTATCCCCTTGTTTGATCGGATGATTCACACGCTTTGAACGTTCCGCTCAGCGTGATCATGCTCTAGTGGACGACATCCGACGGAAAGGTCCGTCGAATTTTGCCACAAGCACTTGATTTGGTGAGCCGATTCACCCGACCGCTAGGATGCGTCTGTCGGGATCGGACTACTAGGTGCGAGACCCTGGCGCCAGCAACTCGGGCGGCAGCCACACGCGCTGCACGCGCCACTCGCCATGTCGCAAGTCCATCTCCAGTTTGACCGGCTTTGCCTGGCCAGGCGGCTGAAGGCTGACCATGAACGTGGTTGGATTGTCGAAGAATGCCCAGTGCACATGAACATTAGCACCGCGTGGCTGCGGCTGGCGTGGGGCGGGCAGGCTGCTGGTCGCGGCCAGTAGCGCCTGTGGGGTCACTGCCTGATCAATGCTGCTGGACGCGATGCCGCGCACAAATGACGCGCCGAACGGCGGTAATGAGCCGCCGGCATTCGGAGCGGGGTCATTGCTGGCCAGGTCACATAGATCTTCCTTGATACCCTCCCGCACCGCGGGCCAGTCGACCAAGGTCTCCAGCGTGCGGGAATCGGCTCGCTGAATGGCCGACCCGAGGCGATAGAGCGTTACATACGGATAGGCGACATAAGCGACACCCATACTCAGCACCGTCGCTAGAAGTGGCCATCTGGCTCGCATCCGCACGCTCCGTCATTTCAGGGTCGGTTAACCTCTAGCAGCATAACGCGGAGCTTCGCCACCGTTTCTCTCGAGTCTCACCATTATAGGCCACAACTGGTTGAGAATGCGTTGATCAGGTTTGAGTCGGCGAAAACCGGCCCGCCCGGCGGTCGACCTGGCGCTGCATCGGCAGGGGCATGCCGAGCGTCTCAGCCCACGCTAACTTGGCGGTCGGCGGCACGTGTTCAGGGTCGACAGCATGTGCCGAACTGCTTGGGTAAGCGATAGGCTAAGCCGGACAAGCGTGATCGAACGGCGGCCTGTGCGGCGGATGTGTTCAACGGCCTGGATAAAGGAGTTTGCAATGAAAATCTCGATCCTGGGAGGGGGCGGTTTCCTTGGCCGCAAGATCGCCGCGAAGCTGGCTGCCGAGGGCGTGCTGGGCGGCGAGCCGGTGCGGGCGCTAACGCTGTTTGATCTGGTGGAACCGCCGCAGCCCGACGCATCCTTCCCCGTCATGGTGGTGAGTGGCGATGTGGTCAATCTGCCCGCGAACGCGATTCCCGAGGGAACGGACGTCGTCTTCCATCTCGCAGCGGTGGTCAGCGCCCAGGCCGAAGCGGACTACGATCTGGGCCGGCGGGTCAATCTTAGAGGCACCGACGCCGTGATCGATCGCTGCCGCGCGTTGGGCACCCGTCCAAGGGTCGTGTTCACCAGTTCGGTCGCCAGTTTTAGTGCTAATCAGAACATGACGTTGCCTGACAATACCCGCCAAATCCCCGGCAACAGCTATGGTGCGCAAAAAGCCGCCGCGGAACTGATGCTGGCGGACGCCTCGCGTCGCGGCTTCCTTGACGCGGTGACGCTGCGACTCCCCACGGTCATCGTCCGACCGGGGCGGCCGAACAAGGCCGCCAGTTCCTTTTTTTCGGGCATCATACGCGAGCCTCTGCTTGGGCTGGACACCGAGCTTCCGGTCGCCGAGGATTTTGCCGTATGGGTTTGCAGTCCGAGGCGAGCGGTGGACTGGCTGTTGCACGCCGCGACGATGGACACGGCTACGCTGGGATTGGATCGCAGCATCGATCCGCCCGGGATCAGCACCACCGTCGCTCATCTGCTGCAAGCTCTGGAGCAAGCCGCCCCCGGGGCGTCATCTCATGTCAAGCGAGTTGATGACGAGAATATTCGCGCCATCGTTTCGACCTGGCCACCGGCTTTCGAAGCGATGCATGCGCGAACGCTGGGGTTTGCCGCCCACGAACCAATCCTGGACGTGATCCGCGCTTTCATCGAGGACGATCTGGAAGCCACCCGGGCCGACCGCAGGCGGCAGGCGAAATAACCGGTCGATAATTTACCTCGGTGTTGCCCTAATCAGACGATGAGTTGTTGCGTGGGATCGGGTCCGGTCCCAGAACACCTTCCTCATTCCTTCTCGGCTGGACGTTCTGAATGCCGACACTGCCCGGCGATACCACATTAGCGGGCCCGCAGGGCGCCCGTGTCCCCGGGAATGGCGCGTCTGCAAGTGAAGCCGAGGGGCCTTCCAGGCGCGCTCAGGTCCGCCGGCCGCGCCGCCCGATCGGGTCCGCCGTCCTGCATGCGCCGCAGGTGCTGCGTGCACTGGTCCGGGCAGATGAAATCTGGCTTGTCGTGCTCGCGGCGTTCATCGGCTGCGCGACCGGCATCGTCGACTGGCTGATGAACGAGACGACGCAGCTGATCCACCAGGTGCTGTTCCAGATTGGCCATGGCGACCGCCTCAGCGCGATGGCCTCGCTGAATCCGGTACGCACCGTCCTCGTCCCATCGGCCGGTGGTCTGGTGCTCGGCCTTGTCACGCTTGGCATCACCCGGATCCGCACGCGCCGTACCGTTGATCCGATCGAGGCCAACGCCTTGTATGGCGGCAGGATGTCGCTGAACGGCAGCCTGATTGTCGTGCTGCAGACCATCATGTCGAACGGCGTTGGCGCCTCGGTCGGGCTGGAAGCCGGCTATACCCAGATCGGCTCGGCGATCGCGTCCCGCTGGGGCCATGCGTTTCGGGTGCGGCGCAGCGACCTGCGCCTGCTTGTCGGTTGCGGCGCCGCCGCCGCCATCGCCGGCGCGTTCAACGCCCCGCTGACGGGCTCGTTCTATGCGTTTGAACTGGTGATCGGCACTTACACGCTGGCGTCATTCGCTCCGGTCGCGGTTGCCGCCCTGGTATCGCAGGCCGTCGTGCAGGCCTTGGGTGGCTCGATCTTCGATCTCAACCCCCAGGTCCCGAACCACATCGAGCCGCTGGATTACATCCCGATCCTGGCGCTTGGCATGTTGTGCGCATTGTTGGGCATCTCCATCATGCGTGGCGTCACCATCACCGAGGAGCTGTTCCGCAAAAGCCGTGTGCCGGCCTGGCTTCGTCCGGCAATCGGCGGACTGGCGATCGGCACGCTGGCGCTGGTCACGCCAGGGGTGCTGTCGTCGGGCCACGGTCATCTCGCGCTGACATTCGCGACGCGCGAGCCACTGCGCTGGGTGGTCCTGCTGCTGATGCTGAAAGCGACCGCATCCGCGATCTCCATCGGCTCCGGCTTCCGCGGTGGCCTGTTCTTCGCCTCGTTGTTCCTGGGCGCCTTGTTGGGGAAAGCGTTCGCCGACGCGCTGGCCTTGGTGAGCAGCACCCATGCGATCTCGCAGGAGGTTTGCTGTCTGGTTGGCATGAGCGGCCTTGCCGTGGCGATCATCGGTGGACCTTTGACCATGGGGTTCCTGGCGTTGGAGGCCACCGGCAGCCTGCCGATGGCGGTCGCGGTGCTGGCCGCCTGCGTGGTGTCCTCATTGACGGTGCGCCGCACCTTTGGATATTCGTTCGCGACATGGCGCTTCCACCTGCGCGGCGAGGCAATCCGCAGTGCGGTCGATATCGGCTGGATGCGAAACCTGACGGTTGGGCGGATGATGCGGCGGGAGATGCGGACGGTGCGCGCGGACACGCCACTGAGTGCCTTCAGGCGCGACTTCCCGCTGGGTGCGACGCAACGGGTGATCGCGCTGGACGACGATGACCGCTATGCCGGGATCGTGCTGCTGCCGGAGGCGCATGCCGATGCCGAGGACGACCACACGGTGCGCGACATTGTTCATTACGCCGATACCGTTCTGCTGCCGCAAATGACGATCAAGGAAGCGGTGGCGATGTTCGAGAACGCGGAGAGCGATGCGTTGGTGGTGGTCGATACCGCGCCGGACCGCCACGTCATCGGCTTGCTGACGGAACAATATGCTCTGCGCCGTTACAGCGACGAACTTGACCGCCGTCGGCGCGAGTTGTCTGGGGAATAAACCACCCTGGCGTGGCCGAGCACAAACCCGACTGACAAGGCCGTGTGCTGCATCGACCCGGTCGAGACGCGAACGATGGGGCGGGCGGCGCTACGCCTGTTGTGTCAGGATGTCATACCTCGCGCCCGGCGAGCGAGAGGCGGATTTCGCCGAACGGTCCATGCGGTCCAGGTGCCCATCTGGATCTGGCCTGGCGTATCTACGGCTGGGTTGGTTGGCGAAAAACGTTGCCGGAGTCACGGCCGCATGTCAGGCTGGCGAAAACGCGGAACGGTCGGCACCGGAAACCGGTCCGTGGCAGGGAAACATCCCCCGAGGCTGGGAAACATCCCCCGAGGCTGGGAAACATCCGAGGCGCAGAGCAGGCCTGTCTTTCAACCGGCCGCCCGTGGGACTGCTTGCCATGGCGTGGCTTCGTCAACAGGGACCCTCGGACATGCTCGACAAGCCAGTCGTCAATACATTCGCCCACATAAAGCCCGGCGAAACGCCGTGGATCGCTGACGGATTGCGGTCATTTTTTGAGTATCGTGATCTGGGTATCGCGAGCGCCACCGGTGGCCGCGTCATCGCGCAGTTGGTTCGGGCGAAGGAGGCACCGGAGAAAGGTACGGGTTGGCACCGGCACACCGCCGATTTTCACATCGTCCTTATGCTGAAGGGCTGGGCGAAGTTCATGTATGAGGACAGGGAGCACCTGGTCGCCGCCGGGGATTGCGTGCATCAGCGGCCGGGCATCACCCATTTCCTGTTCGATTACTCGCCCGATATGGAATATCTTGAAGTGGTTGGGCCGGCCGATTTCGGGACCGTCGATGTGGCAAGCCCGGTTCCGGTGCCCGAGCCCGGACCCTGGTAAGGGCCGCGTGGGACAGTGATGCGATCGCCTGTCGTCCGACGCGGCGATGACCTGGGCGCCATGACCTGGACGGGCGACACCGCGCGGCCGGGTGCGAGAGGGCCAACGAGATCAGAACTCGATATCCAGCTCGTCGATATGATCGGGCTCTTTTTGCGCCGCAGCGAACCACTCCTTCATATCCGGCCAGGCCATGACTTGCTGGCAATATTGTTCGCAGACGCCTGTCATCTGCACGTCGTAGCTGCGGAACCGCGTCACGACAGGCGCATACATCGCGTCCGCGATTGTCGGGTTCGCGCCGAACAGCCAAGGGCCTTTCCAGGTGATCAGGGACTCGCGCCAGATCTCGGTGATGCGGTCGATGTCGGCCTGCACCGCCGACCAGACCGCGAACTTTGGCCGGAACAATTTCAGGTTCATCGGCAGAGCCTCTCGCAGCGCCGCGAAGCCGGAATGCATTTCACCGGCGATCGACCGGCACCGCGCCCGGGCGGCGCGGTCCAACGGCAACATCCCGGCCTTAGGAAAGTTTTCGTTAAGATATTCGGCAATTGCAAGCGTATCCCACAACACCACATCGTTATGCATGAGCGATGGAACCCTGATTGACGACGATTGCATCAGCAGCTCCTTGCGGTTCGTCGGATCCTCCGGATCAACCAGCTTTTCCTCGAACACCAGGCCGGCAAGGCGCGCGAGGAGAAAGCCCCTCAGTGACCAGGAGGAATAATTCTTGCTGCTTATCAGAAGCGTAGCGCCTGCCATAGTGACAACCCCTGAGCGTGCTGGCATGTTGCGCCGCAAGATAGCAACATGTCGGCGATGATGGCGAGCGTTGTGATAGCGTGAAGACAACCCGATGACAGGGGCTGCGTGACTCAGCAGGCGATGATCTACAAGCTTTATCAGGCGCAGGCCGACCTGATGTACCCCGCTCGTCAGCTAGGCCGCCTCGGCGCCGGTGTCGCACGCGCGTTGGACGTCGGTGAAATGACCCCCTCGCCGCTGCGACAGTTCGGTGCCGCCTGTACGCTGCTTGCCCACAGCGGCCTGACCCACCACCGCCCGGATTACGGCTTCAGATCAATAATGATGGGTAACGACCTGGTGGATGTCACCGAGGAGCCCCGGTTCGACACGCCTTTCGGCACCCTGCTGCGGTTTCGTAAGGACACCGACGTGGTGCAGCCGCGGGTTCTGGTCGCGGCGCCGATGTCGGGACATTTCGCCACGCTGCTTCGCGGCACCGTCGCCGTCCTGCTGCCGGACCATGACGTCTATATCACCGACTGGAAGAATGCCCGCGACACGCCGGTGTCGGACGGTGCGTTCGGCTTCGATGAGTATGTCGATCACCTCATCCGCTTCATGGAGGTCATGGGCGAGGGGGGCCATATGGTCGCGGTGTGTCAGCCCGCGGTCGCCGCCCTCGCCGCCACCGCCGTGATGGCACAGGCGGGTAATCGGGCGCAGCCGCGCAGCCTGACCCTGATGGCGGGACCGATCGATACCCGGCAGAACCCGACAAAGGTGAACGAGCTTGCCAAATCGCGCTCGATTGAATGGTTCGAGAAAAAGCTGATCACCACCGTGCCCTGGCGGTTCAAGGGCGCGCATCGCCAGGTCTATCCCGGGTTCCTTCAGCTGACCGCGTTCATGGCGATGAACCTGGATCGTCATATCAATGCCCATATCCGCCAGTTCCGCGCACTCGCCTGCGGGGATGTGGTGGCGGCCGAGGCGCACAAGAAGTTCTATGACGAGTATGGCGCGGTGATGGATCTGCCCGCCGAGTTTTACCTGCAGACCGTCCAGCGGATCTTTCAGGACCATGACCTGCCGCTGGGCAAGCTGACCTGGCACGGCCAGAAGGTTTGCCCGGAAGCCATTCGCCGCACAGCCCTGCTGACGGTGGAGGGCGAGCGCGACGATATTTGCGCGATCGGTCAGACGATGGCGGCACTGGATCTGTGCAGCGGCCTGCGCATCAGTCAGAAGCGGCACCACCTGCAGACCGGCGTCGGGCATTATGGCGTGTTCAGTGGCTCACGCTGGGCAAGAGAGGTCTATCCCAAAGTCCGCGCGATGATCGAGGTGACGAACCAATAAACCGGCCACGGCCGCGCGTTGGACCTGCGAACGGCCGGTAATCCCGCGAACCGATTAATGGATGGTTTCGAGAGTACGGCCTTCCGTGGTTCGGCGGCTCGGGCTAAATCCCGGCTATGTCTCTTCTGGTCATTTCCGGCGCGGTCATCCGCATGGGCGGCCGAACGCTGCTGAACGATGCCGACCTGACGATCGATCCCGGCAGGCGCATCGGCCTGGTCGGCCGCAACGGCGCGGGGAAGTCAACGCTGCTGCGGGCGATCGCGGGTGAACTCGCCGTCGATGGCGGCGATATACGCTTGGCGTCACGGGCGCGCTTGGCCACCGTTCGCCAAGAGGCGCCGGAGGGGCCGATGTGCTTGCTCGACATCGTGCTGCAGGGTGATCCCGAACGTCTCGCGCTGCTCGCGGAGACCGAGACCGCGGACCCCCATCGTCTGGCCGAACTGCATGATCGGCTGGTCACCATCGAGGCGGACTCCGCACCCGCGCGCGCGGCCACCATTCTGGCGGGGCTTGGCTTCGATGATGCCGCGCAAAGCCGGCCGGTCGCCGAGTTCTCCGGCGGCTGGCGCATGCGTGTCGCGCTGGCTACGGCGTTGTTCGCGAACCCTGACCTGCTGCTGCTGGATGAGCCGACCAACCATCTCGACCTTGAAGCCACGATGTGGCTGGAATCCTGGCTCGCCCGGTTTCCGGGTGCGGCTTTGGTGGTTTCGCATGACCGGGGCCTGCTTGACCGGGCGGTCGAAGCGATCGCGCACCTGGACAAGGGCAAGATCTCTCTGACCCCCGGCGGGTTCGACGAGTTCGTCCGCATCCGGACAGAGCGGGCGATGCAGCAAAACCGAGCCGCCGAACGAATGGCCGCCGAACGCGCGCACATCCAGTCGTTCATTGATCGCTTCCGCTACAAGGCGTCCAAGGCGCGGCAGGCGCAGGCGAGGATCAAGGCACTGGAGCGCCTGCCGCAGATCGACTCGGTCATCGAGGACACGCCAACGCGCTTCGACTTCCCCGAACCACAGCGCCTGGCGCCGCCGATCCTGGCCCTGGAGCGTGTCGATATCGGCTACGGCACGACCAAGATCCTCAACAATGTTTCACTGACGATCGACATGGACGATCGGATCGCCCTGCTCGGCGCCAACGGCAACGGCAAATCGACCTTGGCCAAACTGCTGGCGGCGCGGCTTATGGCGCTGTCCGGTGAGGTTCGGCGGGGTCCCCGGCTAAGGGTCGGATATTTCGCCCAGCACCAGACGGACGAGCTTGTCGCGGACGAAAGCAGTCTTGATCACATGGCGCGGGTTCTGCCAGCGACAGTGCCAGGGAAGCTGCGGGCGCAACTGGCCCGCTTCGGTCTGGATGCCGACCGCGCCGAAACCCCGGTCGCCAATCTCTCTGGCGGCGAGAAGGCGCGCCTGCTTCTGTCGCTGGCAACCCGCGATGCGCCGCAACTGCTGATCCTGGATGAGCCGACCAACCACTTGGACATCGACGCCCGCGACGCGCTGGTCAAGGCACTATCGGACTTCCAAGGGGCGGTGTTGCTGATCACCCACGACCCTCACCTTGTGGAACTCGTCGCCGATCGCCTGTGGCTGGTCGGCGATGGGACAGTAAAACCGTTCGACGGCGACCTCGACGATTATCGCGTCCTGCTGGCTGAACGTGCGCGGCCGGCCACGCGGGCGAACGCGGTCACCCGCAAGGAGGACCGGCGGGAGCGTGCCGAAACTCGGGCTGCCTTGGCCCCGGTTCGCCGGAAGGCGCGGGAAGCGGAAAAGCGTCTTGCTGCGCTGGCGGCGGAGCGAGCGGTTATCGAGGCGAGGCTTGCCGACGGCGCGCTGTATGTAACTGGACGGAGCGGCGAGATTACCGCCGCCAACGCCCGGCTCGCTGCCATCGGCAAGGAAGTGGCGTCGGCCGAGGAGGTTTGGCTGATCGCTCAGGAAGAGCTGGAGGCCACACAGTAGGACTATCCGGACCATGCTGGGGGTGCCGGGCAGCGGGATCGGGGAGTGGTAAATCTACACTATCGGCAATAGAAACACTTGCGGCGGAACCGGATCGGTTTGCCGTGGACGAGATTGATTGTCAGCTATTGGCATACAGAAAGAATTTTAACCAAGCATTGCAGCAGCAGCCCGACCGTTATCCAACGGAAACAGATACAAACCGCAAGAGTTCATGGTGAGACATCGGCTTTTCGAGCACAGTCATCACCCCGAGGCTCGCCGCTTTGCGTTCGACCTCGGCATCGTGAACGCCTGTAATCAATAACGCGGGAATATTGATACCCCGGTCCGAGAGACTTTCGATCATCTGGAGTCCGGTCATCTGGGGCATTTTCTGATCGACAACCAGACAGGCCAGACGGTCGAAGCGCGCATCGGACAGGAAATCCATGCCTGACCGGTACGTCTCGACCTGGTATCCCATGGACTCCAGCAGCCCACCCAGGACATCACCCACATCGTTGTCATCATCGATGACCGCCACGATGCCTGCATTGTCCCTGTCCATCAAAATCCATCCTCTTTCAACAGTCCAGCGTGACCGATGACGATCTAAGCTTGATTCGATGGTAGCCGTCTAGCCTGACCTTCATAAGCCGTCAAAGCTGAAGATCACTTGCTATTGTTAGTAGCAGCCTCTAGGTCAACTTCGCCCAGCGAGGCGAATCGATCAAGCTGACCCAACCTTCAGATTCTACCCGATAATGCCGCCCTCAACCGGGCCAATGACTTGAAACCGGTGTCTTTTGGCATAGGTGACGAAAGAAGAACCGACCGATCGACGATGTCGCGGCGTGGCTTCGTTCCAGCCGAGACCAATCGGGCGATGCGAGCGGTGGGGACGTCCAAGCATTTCTTATAGTTCAGGTGATGGAATTGTCTGAAAATTTAAAAAGTCGATCCGATTCGGCCGCCGGCCAGCAAAATGTTGGCCCTCGTGTGCCCGACGCTGAACCGCCCGGCGCGGCCGGTGGGGTGTTGCCGGGTGAAGACGCCGCGGGTTCAGGTCAATCGGGCTCGACCGATGAGGCCGAGTCGCAGATGCGAAAGGCGCTGGGCCTTCTTGGGGAAACGCAACGTCACAGACCTGACATCGAACGGGCCGAGCAGCCTGCGCGTCTGAGCGACCGTTTTAGTGGCGGGGTCCATCGCCGGCGGTTTGTCCAGGATGGCGATGTCCCGGTGACGGTCCTGCGGCGGGATCCGGTGCATGAGGCGCCGGCTCATCGGGGGGGTATCGCCCCGCAGGCGCCCACAAGCAGCCGCCTGCACCGCACCGAAGCGGCTTTGGCGGCTGAAACCGCCGCGCGGGAGAGGGTTGAGCGCTTGCTGGCGGAAACCCAGACCCTGGTCCGCGATCTGCAAACCAAGATCGGCCATGCCGAGCTTGCCAAGAGCGAAGCGCTCGCGGCTCTGCGGCAGGAAAAAGAGGTCATGACCCAGCTTCGCGTGGACGGCGAGGCGTGGCACGAACGGCATCAAGAAACACTGGAGCGGCTGAACGCCGCCGAACGCTCGGCGCTGGTGCTTCAGGAGGAGGTCGCAGACGAGCGGGCCGCCCGCAAGGCTGTCGAGAAGACACTACTGAACGCAGAAGCTGCCCGTGACACCGCGGAACAGCTGGTTCGGACGCTATCCGAAGAAATCCCCGCTGATCCACTTCCGGAGTCGTTGATCCGCCGGTCGCGTGCCGTCGCCGAACCCGAGGTCAGTGGGACCATGGCGCGGCGTGGACGCCAGCAGGAGCCGGTTGCCGCGGAACCCGAACCCGTGAAGTGGTGGTTGAACACGAAGCAAAACGGCAAGCGGCGCTGAAATGACACAGACGTTGAAATATCTGCGGCCGTGGGCTAACCGCGGACCCAGCATTCCAGCTTTTTTCTCGGCGATCGGCTGATCCTTCGGGTTGGCCGGTCTGACGCGGCGAATCTCGCGGGCCCGGCGCTAGTTTTTTTTCTGCCAACCCGTGTTGGTCTGCTGCCAATAGGTCATGCTGTGGCCGGCACGCAGAGCGGTCTTCCATCGCGTCCGCGCGGCATCAACTGCTTGGGAATCGTTCCCATCAAAGAGGTCGAAGACCCGATCGTAATCCGTGATGCGGTCGGTCTCCCGCCCTTCGATCAGGAACAGATAGCGAGCGCCGTTCAATGGTTCAGGTTGCGTGCTCAACCAGATTGGTTGCAGCTCTGGATCGCCATCATTCACCGTCCCATGCGGCAGCCAGTTTTCGTTTGCCCATAACGCGGTGCTGAGCGCGTCAAGTGCTGTGTCGTCGCAACCCAGCACCAAGGCCCGTTGCCCGGCAGCCAGTGTGCGGGTCAGCAACTGTGGCAATGCCTCGGCCAACGCCGAGCGGGTCAAGTGATAGAAGCCGACCTCAGTCATACATCGTCGCTCCGCAGCGTTAACGCAGGCTATCTTTTCCAGGCTGATGGGACGAACGGCTTGCTATCGCGGCGGTGGTTCTCGGCGCCAATCCTAGCTCTCGTAGTTATCCGCGACCAGGCGATCCAGCAGTCGCACCCCGAACGCCGTTGCCCCTTTGGGCGTCACCGTGGCGTCTTTCGTGCTCCAGGCCACGCCAGCGATGTCCAGATGCGCCCAGGGTTTGCCGTTGACAAATCGTTGGATGAACTGCGCCGCTGTGATCGAGCCACCGGGCCGGCCCCCGACATTCTTCATGTCGGCGATATCGGATCTGATCTGCTTGTCATACGCCTCATCAAGTGGCATCCGCCAGACTCGCTCACCGGTGGACTGACCCGCCGCCACCAGCTTTTGCGACAGTGCATCGTCGTTACTGAACAGACCGCCATGTTCGTGTCCCAGCCCGATGATGATCGCACCGGTCAGTGTCGCCAGGTCGACCATGATCTTTGGATCATATTTTTGTTGTGCATACCAAATGACATCGGCCAGCACCAGGCGGCCTTCGGCATCGGTGTTGATCACCTCGATTGTCTGACCTGAATAGCTGGTCACAACGTCGCCTGGGCGTTGGGCTGTACCCGATGGCATGTTCTCCACCAGGCCGACCAGACCGATGGCATCGACCTTGGCCTTGCGTCCTGCCAACGCGGCCATAAGCCCGATCACCGTTCCGGCCCCGGCCATGTCCCACTTCATGTCCTCCATGCCGCCCGCCGGCTTGATGCTGATGCCACCGGTGTCGAAGGTGACGCCCTTGCCGACGAACACCACCGGCTTGTCCTTTGACCTTCGCCCGTTTCCGCTCGCGCCGCTCCAGTGCAGCACAACCATCCGCGGCTCCTTCACGCTGCCCTGGGAGACCCCCAGCAGAGCGCCAAACCCCAGCTTTGCCATCTCCTTGGGTCCGAACACCTCGATCTTCAGGCCGATTTCCGAAAGCTTGCGGCAGCGCTCGGCCATCTCCGGCGGATCGAGGACGTTGGGCGGCTCGCTAACCAGATCCCGGGTGATGAACACGCCCCTCGCGGTAGCGGCCAGGGGTTCCCAAGCGAGTTTGGCCTTGGCGATCTCCGCTGTCAGCAGCGTCAGCTTTGACAACTTTGGTTTATCCTCCGGCTTCTCCTTCGTGCGGTAGCGGTCGAAGCGGTAGCTGCGCAGCACCGCACCGAGTGCGACCTCAGCCGCTTGCTGCGGCCCCAATGCTCCATTGCTGACCACGACGACAGCTTCACGCGGCAGGTGCGACGCGATCGAGGCACCGGCTTCCTCCAAGGCTTTCGACGTGACGTCAGCTGGTTTGCCAAGGCCGATCGCCAGCACGCGGGTCAGGCCATTGGCCGGAGCCAGGATCGCGCAGGTCTTGCCTTTCGCGCCTTTGAACTCCGCTACCTCGAACGCGCGGGCGATGGTGCCGCCGGTGGTCTCGTCAAGTTGGGCCCAGAGGCCGGAGGGTTTCTCGCCCTCGTGTATCAACAGCACGAGCGCGCCGGATTTCGGCAAAACCGGCTTGGCGAAAGCGATATCGAGCATGTTCGTGACGTCTCCGTGGATCAACTCTCAACGGTAGTCTGCTTCGGCTGGCTTTGCCATGCCGCCCGGACGTTGCGATGGCCCGGAACTTGCGCAGGCCCGGAACTTGCGCAGGTGGGGACTTTGTGCGGGCGTTGACTTTGCCATGACGGGACGAAACAGATATTGGTAACTCTCATGACCGAAATTCTGCGCGCGGACAGGACGGGTATAACGCGGGCCGCGGATTTGCTGGTGGCTGGTGCACTGGTCGCATTCGGCACAGAAACGGTTTACGGTCTGGGTGGCGATGCGACTAATCCCGAGGCCGTGGCCGGGATTTTTCACGCCAAGGGACGGCCTCGATTCAATCCGCTGATTTGTCACTATGCATCCGCCGACGATGCATTCACCCACGTCGTCGCAACCGAACGCGATCGGCGGCTGGCCGGCCGGTTCTGGCCTGGGCCGCTGACAATGGTCCTGCCGCGTCAGTCGGACTGTCCGGTAGCATTGCTGGCCGGCGCTGGACTGGACACCTTGGCTGTGCGGGTGCCTGGACAGGCCGCGGCACTATCGTTGCTGCGCCAGGCAGGCAAGCCGATCGCCGCACCCTCCGCCAACCGCTCGGGCCAGGTCAGTCCGACCTGTTCTCAGCACGTGCTGGATGGGTTGAACGGTCGGATCGCCGCTGTGCTCGACTGTGGGCCGTGCCAAGTCGGGGTTGAATCGACAGTCCTCGACCTGAGTGGGTCGGCGCCCGCGCTGTTGCGTCCTGGCGGCGTTACGGTCGAGGAACTGGAGGTTTTTCTGGGTCCGATACGACGCGTCAATCAACCCGGCGGAGATGCGGTGCAGCAGGGTCCGCGGTCCCCCGGAATGATGCTGTCGCATTATGCACCCGATCTGCCGGTTCGGCTGAATGCCAAGTCGGTCACGGCCGACGAGGCGTTGTTGGCATTCGGAGCACCGCTGCCGGGCGCGCGATGCGTGTTTCAACTCAGTCTTGCGGGCGATACGCTGGAAGCCGCCACACGACTGTTCGAAGGACTGCGCTGGCTGGATCGCGAAGCCACCAGATTTGGTGCAGCGCGCATAGCGGTCATGCCGGTTCCCGACCACGGATTGGGAATCGCGGTCAATGATCGGCTATCCCGAGCCGCGGCACCACGTGATGACAACGCTGGGCACCTGTGAGAGTTGGCGCTGCTTTAGGTTCGCAAACTCTTTTGGATGGTCTTGCAACCATCGGGCCGCGGTGCCATCGATCGTCGGGCGGTCTCGTTGCAATCAAGACACGACACTGGCCACGGCCAAGCTGGGAGCACAGGCGATGGAGATTAGACGGTTGACCGATCACGCGGGCGCCGAAGCCGTTGGCATCGACCTGACGAAGCCGGTCTCGACCGAGGTCCGGGCCAGGCTCAACCAAGCCTTTGTCGAACACAGCGTGCTGGTCGTTCGAGACCAATCACTGGAGCCGCATCAGGTGCTCGGCGCGGTGGAGATCTTCGGTTCGATCTTCCACCAGCATAACACACGGTTTGCCATCCCCGACTGCCCACAGGTCCATTACATCTCCAACCAGGACCGGCATCCCGATGGCACGCGCTACATCCCCGGCGAAGGCTGGCATACGGATCATTCCAACGACACAAGACCGCCGAAAGCCACGGTGCTGCACGCGGTGAGGCTTCCCGATCATGGTGGCGATACGCAATTTGCTGATACCGCCGCTGCTTATCGACGGCTGCCGGCGGTGACGCGGGACCGCCTTGCCGGATTGATGGCGATCCACGTCTATCAAAGCAGCCATAGCACCCGGAAATTGATGAGCCTGTCAGAGCCGAACAGGCAGCTTGTGCCCGAGGCGATGCTGCATCCCATCGTTCGCACCCACCCGGAGAATGGTCGAAAATGTATCTACATCAATCCAATCCGCATCGAGGGCATTGTCGGCATGGACCACCAGGAGGCGTTGCCGTTGCTGGACGAGCTCTTGCACCACGCAACCCGCGACGAATTTCAGTACCGTCATGAATGGCGACCGGGCGACCTGGTAGCGTGGGACAACCGCTGTCTTCTGCACCAGGCAAATGGTGATTACGACATGGACCAACTCCGGTATCTATACCGTGTCATGCTGCAAGGCGACGTGCCGTTTTAGGCGGTTTTTTTGGGCCGGCCTCCGCATCCGTCCCGCCGGGCGGATCGCCACCTAATAAAGCGTTGAGCCCAACGCTCCCTGCGCGGGTGGCTCGCTGACCACAACGTCGGACGGCGCCGGCCATGTTGAACCGGCGCCGTCATCGCTTCAGTGAACCGGCCGAGGACGTGGAGGCTTCAGTCGACAGGCGCTCAGCCCCCGGCCCGGTGTGTTGCTGGCGTCCTGATCAGGCCGGGGTGAAGAACGGCAGCGATGGTCCTTCACCTTCCGCGTTGACAAACGTCACCTTGACGTCCTGGCCAATTTTCAAAGCCTTGAAGTCGCAGTCGACGAAGTTCGTCAACATGCTGGGACCTTCGGCCAGGGTGACATAGCCGATCGCATACGGCGGATTGGCCCGCTCCATGATACTCACGGTGTAGATCTTGGCCTTGCCGGAGGCTTGCTCCCACGCGCAGTCGCCAAAGCAGAACGGGCACAACTCGCGGGGATACCAATGCACCTTCTTGCAGCTTGTGCAGCGGCGAACCATCAGCTTGCCGCCTTGGGCACCGTCGAAGAATTGCCTGGTTTCGGGATTGGTATCGGGCGTGCCGACGAACGAGATTTTCCGTGCCACATAAGCCATGTTGATTACTCCCGCTCCAGGATCACAGTGCTGCCGCAGTGGCGCGTGCCCAGCGCGCCGCCGGTGCCATGGGCCATGGCGAGGTCACAGTTGGTAACCTGCACCGCCGGATGGGCCTCACCGCGCAGCTGCCGCACGGCCTCGATAATCTTGGTGATGCCGCCGCGATTGGCCGGGTGGTTGGAGCAAAGGCCGCCGCCATCGGTATTGAACGGCAACTTGCCGACGCCGGAGATCAGGTTGCCGTCGGCAACGAACCTGCCGCCCTGGCCCTTTTCGCAGAAACCGAGATCTTCCAGCTGCATCAGCACGGTGATGGTGAAGCTGTCGTAGATCGAGGCGTACTTGATGTCGGCCGGCGTGATCCCGGCCATTTCCCAGGCCGGTGGGCCTGACCAGCGCGCCGCGGTGTAGGTAAGGTCGATCTCGCCCCCCATCTGATGCTTGGGCGATTCGCCGACGCCGATGACCTTCACCAGCGGCCGCTTCAGGCTTTTGGCGATCTCCGGCGTGGTCAGGACCAGCGCGCCGCCGCCGTCGCTGATGACGCAACAGTCCAGCCGATGCAAGGGCGTGGACACCATTGGCGACTTCACGACGTCTTCCACCGTGACCACGTCGCGCAGCATGGCGTTCGGGTTGTGCTGCGCGTGGTGCGAGGCAGCGACCTTGATCCAGGCCAGCTGCTCGCTGGTGGTGCCGTATTCGAACATATGGCGTGCCGCGCACATCCCGTACAGGTTCGCGGTCGCGGGACCATATGGAAATTCAAATTGCATCTCGGGCGCTGCCGGGTTGCCGGGCCGGGGAGCGGTGCCGGTGGCCTGACCCTCGCTTCGCGGGCGCCCTGACAGGGTGATCAACGCGACGCTGCAGCGGCCGGCGGCGATCGCTTCCAGCGCATGACCGACCGCGACCTGGTACGACGAACCGCCGACATCAGTGCTGTCCACGTGCCGGCACTTCAGGTTCATGTAATCCACCATCGAGAGCGGACCGAGGGCGCCCGGCGCATCGCCGGCGCAGAAATATCCGTCCACGTCGTCCTTGGTCAGGCCCGCATCCGCCAACGCACCCTTGGCGCATTCCGCGTGCAACAAAGCGATCGACTTATCCGGCGCCTTGCGGGTGGGATGTTCCCACGCCCCAGTGATATAGGCCGCACCTTTCAAACTCATGCTCCACTCCCCCATGCGACCGCCACGCTGGGGCGGTCCGTTTCAGGCCCATGCGACCGTCACGCTATGGCGGACGGTTTCAGGCGGAGCCGAGTATACTGCTCGGTAGGGCTACGGCTACCCCACGGTTCGGTCGATGATGCGCCCAAGCTGTTTCGACAGCTGAACGTGTCAATTTGTTTCTGACCTCAGTTTTCACTTGTTTGTGATCATCCGCCGGTGACACTGTCGGTCGGAAAGGTGGGCCATGGAGTCTTTATCCCGCATCGCAGTTGTCGAGGACGATCCCGAGATCAGTCGGATGATGACCAGCTACATGACCGATAATGGTTTTGAGGTCGAATCTGTCCGCAGTGGGCGGGATCTCGATCGGGTTCTGTCCGCGGGCAAGATCGACTGCGTGATCCTCGATGTCGGACTTCCCGGCGAAGATGGTTTGAGCATCTGCCGCCGGTTGCGAGGCAAGTCCGCTGTTCCGATTATCATGGTCACCGGCCGCGGGACAGATACCGACCGGATCGTGGGGTTGGAACTTGGCGCCGATGATTACCTGCCCAAGCCGTTTAATCCGAGGGAACTTCTGGCACGTGTCCGCGCCGTCATGCGGCGGAGCGCCGCGGCTGAACCGGCGCAAACCGAAGCGCCGCAAGTCTTGGTGTTTGAGCACTGGCGGCTCGACATGGCGCGTCGACAGCTGTTTGCCCCGGGCGGTGCGCCGCGCTCCCTGACCAGCGGCGAGTTCAACATTCTGTCGATCTTCTGCCAGCACCCGCGGAAGGTGTTGTCGCGGGACGATTTGCTGGATTTGCTGCATGGCCGCGCGGCGGCGGTGTTTGACCGCAGTATCGACGTCCAGATCAGCCGGCTGCGGCGGAAGATCGAGACCAACCTCAAAGATCCGTCGTTCATCAAGACGGTTCGCTATGGCGGCTACTTTTTCACCCCCCAGGTGACGGCGGTGGCCGCCAACGACTGAACGGGGGCAGGGGCCCCGCGGCGGCGGTTCGCCGCGGGATCTGGTTAACAACCACCACCGGGTGGTGGCCGTGATCACCCAAGGCCCTCGAAACGCCTCAAGCCGCCTCGGCTTGATCGGGCGCTACCTACCGGCTAGTGGACGCGTTCAAAGATCGCCGCGATGCCCTGACCCCCACCGATGCACATCGTCACCAGCGCATAGCGGCCATTGATCCGAGCCAACTCGTACAACGCCTTGATCGTCAGGATCGCGCCTGTCGCCCCGACCGGGTGACCGAGCGAGATTCCCGACCCGTTCGGGTTGGTTTTCTCGGCATCGAAACCGAGATCCTTGGCCACCGCGCAGGCCTGTGCGGCGAAGGCTTCGTTGGATTCGATAACATCTATCTGGTCGAGCGAGAGGCCCGCCCGCTTCAGCGCGGCCCGCGTGGCCGGCACCGGGCCGATCCCCATGATTTGCGGGTCCACGCCGGCGTGGGCATAAGCGACCAGGCGACCCAGCGGCTGGGCCGCGCGCCTGGCCATGGTGTCGCCGTCCATCAGGACGACAGCGGCGGCGCCGTCGTTGATGCCGGAGGCGTTGCCGGCGGTGACCGTTCCGTCCTTCTTGAACACGGCCCGCAGCTTGGTGAAATCGTCGGCTGTCGCGTCAGCACGAACGTGCTCGTCGGTATCAAACACTGCTTCCCCTCTTCGTGTCTTCAGGGTGACCGGCAGGATCTGGGTCTTGAAACGCCCTTCCTTGATGGCCTGCGCGGCACGCTGGTGAGAAAGCAGAGCCAACTCGTCCTGTTGGCTGCGCGTGACCTGATGGGACACGGCCAGGTTCTCCGCGGTCATACCCATGTGGATATTCTCGAACGGGTCATGCAGCGCGGCGTTCATCATGTCGATCATCGCCGTGTCGCCCATCCTCGCACCCCACCGCATGCCCGATGCGAGGTACCCCGCTCGGCTCATGCTTTCGGCGCCCCCGGCGACAGCGATGTCGGCATCACCGAGCGTCACGGCCTGCGCGGCCGATACGATCGCTTGCAGGCCGGAACCGCACAGCCGGTTCACCGTCAGCGCCGGCGCATCCTGGGTAATGCCGGCATTCACAGCGGCGACACGTGAGAGGTACATGTCCTTGGCCTCGGTGTGGATGACGTTGCCGAACACGACGTGCTGGACCTCGTCGCCGGCCACATCGGCACGGGACAGGGCCTCACGGGCGACCCGGGCACCGAGTTCGGTGGGAGGAACGTCCTTGAGGCTGCCGCCGAAGTCGCCGATGGCGGTGCGCACGCCGGAAACGATGTAGACCTCACGTTGCATGGTGTTGCCTCGCTTATTGCCCGGAACAGATGCATCACATGGTGCTGAAACGGATGCAAGCGAGGCGCTCTGTTGGCGAAAGCCTGAATGGTAGCGTTGCCGTCGCCACGGTCGTTGACATCAAACCATTATATTTGGACCGGCTTTTAAGGTTGCTCCGCAAGCATCGCGTCGGCAGTTTTGACCTGCAGCGGCAGAACCATGCTCGCGCGGATGCGCCGCAGACCCCCGCGCGGATGCGCGGCAGACCCTTGCGCGGATGCGCGGCACACCCTCGCGCGGATGCGCGGCAGACCCTTGCGCGGATGCGCGGCACACCCTCGCGCGGATGCGCGGCAGACCGTTAATATTCGGAGGAGCCAGAAGTGGCCGTATTTCATCGCCCGCCGCAGCCCGGCGCGTCGCTTGCGCACAACGCCGTCCCCCGCGCCACAAGGTTCGAGCCCATCCCGGCCGATTTCAAAGCCGGACGGGCGCCGCCGTTTCAGATGGAGTTGTCGGATGTGCTGACCGCGGATGAGGTCGCGGAGATTACCCAGGCCGGCAGCATGGCCTTCCATTGCATCGGCGACACCGGTGGGGTGAAAAATCCCGAGCCGCAGAAGTTGGTGGAGCGCGGCCTGGAACAATCGCTGAAGGGGCCGCAGATCGCACCGTCACTGCGTGGCGCGCAGATGGCGCCGGCGTTCTGTTATCATATCGGTGATGTAATTTATTACAATGGAGAAGTCGATAAGTACTACGATCAGTTCTATGAACCTTACGAGAATTATCCACTGCCGATCATGGGCATTCCTGGCAACCACGATGGCGAACCGCTGATCGCGGCCGCAATCACCTTGCAGGGGTTTTACGAGAACTTCCTGGCCAAACCAGCGGCGGATGGCGAGCCGGTTTATACCCGGGAATCCCGTGACAGCGGTCGGCCGGCGATGCATCAACCGTTCTTCTACTGGACGCTGATCACGCCGTTCGCGACCTTCATCGGCCTGTACAGCAATGTACCGGAACACGGTCAGATCGACGCCGATCAACGCGCCTGGTTCCATTCACAAATGAAGGCGGCCGACAAGAAGAAGGCGCTGGTGGTGGCAGTGCATCATCCGATTTTCTCGTTCGACACCTATCATAGCGGCAGCCCGACGATGGCGAAGGAACTGGAAGACGCGATCAATCAATCCGGGCGCCTGCCGAACATGGTGCTCAACGCCCATGTGCATAACTATCAGCGAATCGAACTCGCGCTTGCCGGGCACACCATCCCGTTCTTCGTGATCGGCAACGGCGGTTACTGGAACCTGCATCACCTCGGTGCGTCAGCTGGCTACCAGGACCCGGAGACCGAGGCCAGGTTGATCGCCGGTATCGACAGCCGGCACGGCTTCATGACCTTCGAAATCAGCGAGAAGGTGATCAACGGGCATTTCACGACGGTGCCGCGACCGCAGGAATCTTGGACGGACGCTGAAGCCTACAATGCAAACTTCGACGTGTTCAGCTACAGCGCTGAACCGATGTTCCTGCCGGAGGGTCAGAAGGTGACGCTGGTCCCGGCCGATGGCCTGAACGTCCCGGCGCACACCGACCCTGCCGAGTCGCAGGCGCCGGCCCGCAGCGCGAAGTCGCATCGGAAGGTCACAGCGCGAGCCGCGCATGCAGCCCGAACGGCGCAGAAGCTGCATGGCCATGCTGCTCGGCCACGCGGATCGCAGGGCAAATCGTAACGCGCTCGAAGTCAATCGCCAATGGCGACACCACCGTTCCGCCGGCTGTCCGTCCGCAGCTGGCCGCACGCTGCCAGGATGTCCTGCCCGCGCGGGGTTCGCACCGGCGCCGCGAAGCCCGCCGCATTGACGATCCCGGCGAAGCGGTCAAGCGCCGCCTTGCCGCTGGGCTCATACGTCGAGCCGGGCCACGGATTGAACGGGATCAAATTCACCTTCGCCGGCATGCCAGCGATCAGGCGCACCAGTTCGCGCGCCTCGGCGGCGGAGTCGTTGATGCCTTTCAGCATGATGTACTCAAAGGTGATCCGCCGGGCGTTGGAGGATCCCGGATAGCGGCGACAGGCGGCGAGGACGTCGGCGATCGGATACTTGCGGTTCAAGGGTATCAGTTCGTTGCGCAAATCGTCGCGAACCGCGTGAAGCGACACGGCGAGGTTCACCCCAAGTTCCACACCAGCGCGGTCCATCATCGGAACGACTCCCGAGGTGGACAGCGTGATCCGCCGCCGCGACAGGCCAATGCCCTCGCCGTCCATCACGATCTTCATCGCCTTGGCGACGTTGGTGTAATTGTACAACGGCTCGCCCATGCCCATCAGCACGATGGTGGAAAGCAACCGAGGCGTTTCACCCTTGGGCGAGGGCCACTCGCCATAACAATCGCGCGCCGCCATGAATTGCCCGACGATCTCCGCCGCGCCGAGATTGCGGACCAGCGTCTGGGTGCCGGTGTGGCAGAAGCGGCAAGACAACGTGCAGCCGACCTGTGAGGAGATGCACACCGCCCCCCGATCCTCGACCGGATCGGGGATATAGACGGTCTCAGCTGCCTGTCCGTCGCGAAACCGGAACAACCATTTCCGTGTTTCATCCACGCTGGTCTGGACGACAGCCGGCTCGGGCCGGCCGATCACGAACCTCTCGGCCAGTTTTTCCTGCAGCGGCCGCGCGATCGACGACATCCGGGCAAAATCGACCACCCCCTGGTGGTAGATCCAGTGCCATATCTGCTTGACGCGGAATGCCGGCTGGCCGATCGCGACCATCTCGGCGGTCAGTTCGGCCCGATCCATTCCGACCAGATCCCGTCGGCCATCCGCCAGCGAGACCGCCGGCGGATCGGACAATGCGGATTTGGCCAATACCCTGGCGCGATCGGCTTCGGAAAGGTCACTCACTTCGCCGGGCACGCCTTGACGATCGCCGCATAGGCCGCCGAGAAGCCTTTCAGGCTAAAGGTATCAGTGACCTCCTTGGGGCCCGGTGAACGCGCGATTGCCCGGCTACCCTTGGTGAAGGCCGATACCGCCGCCTTGCCGTCCCGCGCGAAGGCGTTCCGCCCGGCGGTGTAGAACTCCAGACCGGATTGATCGACCTGGACGGTGACCGTCGTGTTGGGGGCGTAGGAGAACCCCGCCTCGATCGCCACGGCGTCACGTCCGGACGGACGCTCCGTCACCGTCAGAACGACGGCGCCGCGTCCCGGTAACGCGGGTGCCGAACTTTGCACCCGGGTGAACGCATAGCAGACCGTCTTCCCGGATTCGGCGTGCGTCGCCGCTGTCCAATCCTCAAACTTGCCGATCGCCTTGGGACCGGCGGCCGCGGCCGACTTGGATTGAGCCGCGACAGGCGAAGTCAGCAGCAGCGCAGCGGTCAGTGGATAAAGCCATCGAGTGTTCATGCGCGCAGCAATAGGGCGGCGTCCGGCGCTGGACAAGCGCGACGCGCTCATGGCTTCTTCGCGTCAGCGTGAAGCCAGCCTGGGACCGTCTTGCGGAACCGCGGTGCGCCGTGCCCTGTCGGTGCCATGGCTTCGATCGGTCCCCTCGACCCGACCGGTCGTTCGGCAAATCTGCCGTGCTGCAACAACCGGTCGTACAGCACCAGTGCTCCAGCCACCGCGAGATTAAGCGCGAACCGGGCCGGTATCCGCACGACGTGGTCGCAGCGGGCCAGGACCGCGCCGGACAGCCCCGATCGCTCTGGTCCCAGCACGTACGCCGCGTTCAGCGGATGGCGGAAGGACGGCAGGTCGACCGCGTCGTCAAGCAGTTCGATGCCGACAAAAGCGCAGCCTTTGGGCAACAACACGTCGGCCAGCGTCGGATAACGCCACATCGGCACGTGCCGCGGAGTATCCGCCGTATCCGCCGTCCGAGCCGCGCGGGAGTCCCACCCGGCGCCGATGGTGAAGCAGAACGAGGCACCAAACGCATGGCCGGTTCGCAGCAGCGCCCCGACATTCGCCGACTTCGACACGCCTTCCGCGCCAATGCCGAAATAGCCTCTGGCCCTGGCTTCAACCATAGCGGCGGTCTATGCCCGCCGCATGACCGACGCAACAGATCAACGCCTCGAAAGCCAGTATGAAGCCTATCCCTACCCCAAACGCGACCCGCGCGACGAAGCGAAACGGCTGGTCGTAGGCAGCCCGAGCCACATTCGTGAAATCGATCACTGGGTGTTCGGCGCCAGCCGCGGCGCCAGCCGGCCGCTGGCGGCGTTGATCGCGGGCGGCGGCACCGGCGACGCGACGATCATGCTGGCACAGCAGATGACCAGCCTGGGACGACCCGGACACGTCACCTGGCTCGATCGTTCGGCCGCCGCATCGGCTATTGCTCAAGCGCGCGGGCAGGCACGCGGCCTGACCAACATAAGCTGGGAACGAGGGTCGCTGCTCGATCTGGCCAATTCCGGGCTGGGCCCATTCGACTACATCGACTGCTGCGGCGTGCTGCACCACCTGCCCGATCCGGCGGCGGGACTGCGGGCGCTGAGCTCGGTCCTGGCACCGAACGGCGGGATCGGTCTGATGGTCTACGCGCCGCATGGCCGCACCGGCGTCTATATGATGCAGGATGCCCTTCGCCGCCTGGCGTCCTCGGATGTGGCACCGCAACAGCGACTGGATGTCGCACGACGGGTGATGAAGCATTTGCCGGACACCCAGTGGCTTCGCCACAATCGCAATTTCGACGACCACATCAACGGCGGCGATGCCGGGCTGTACGATCTGCTGCTGAACCCGCGTGACCGCGCCTACACGGTGCCGGAACTCAGCGGTTTGCTTGGCGAGGCCGGACTGCGGGTAACCTGCTGGATCGAACCGATCCGCTATGACCCGACGCCGATGCTGCCCGATCCAAAGCTGCGGGCGATCATCAGCACAATGGATCCCACCGAACGTGCCGCGCTGGCCGAGGCGCTTGCCGGAAATATGGCGGTCCACATCGTGTACTGCGTGCGTTCGGAAGACCCGCCACAACAGCCCGATCCGACCGCCGAAACGGCGGTGCCGGTGTGCCGGGAGATCGCCGGGGAGACGATGGCGCGCGGTCTCCGGCCGGATGGAACGCTGTCGGTAACATTCGATGGCCTGGCGGTGGCTGTTGCTCTGCCGGCGGCGGCCAGCGCGATCCTGCCGCTGATCGATGGCCAGCGAACCGTTGGTCAAATCGCCGCCGTGCTGTCCGGACGCGGGATCGGGCCAGACGTCTTCGCCAAGGCCTGGCAACAGACTTTCGCGGCATTGGAACGGATCAATCGCCTGCTACTCGCCGCGCCGCCTTGATCACGAGGTTACCAGGACCGGATCCTGTTGCGCCGGGGCGATGGAACGCGCCTTCGGCGGCGGCCCGCCATGATGAGCGACCCGCCGCATGATCTCGTTGGTCTCGGTATCGGCCGGCAGGAATGCCTCTATCGTCAGCTCGGATACGGTAATATCGACCGGCGTGCCGAACAGCGTCGTGGTGCCGAAAAACGACAGCACGCCATCGATCGTCGCCAGCCGAAACGGAATCGCGATCATTCCTGTGTCGTCATCCGAACTCGGCCAACTGATGCCGCGCGGGCTGGGATAATCGCGAAGTTCCTCCAGCAGATCCATCAGCACGGCATCGCCACTTAAATCGATCTGACGCCGCAGCCGAGCGATCACATGGGCGCGCCATTGTGGAAGATTGACGATACGTGGCGCCAGGCCGGCTGGATGCAACGACAGGCGCAGCACATTCACCGGTGGACGCAGCAGCGTATGATCTGCGCCAGAAACGAGATGGGTGACCGCTCGGTTTGCCGCCAGCAGCGTCCAATGTCGGTCCACCGCCAGGGCGGGATACGGGTTATACGCAGCGAGAACGACTTCTACATTGCGGCGGATCAAACCCAAAGCCGGCTCGCTGAACGCGCGCTCCTGGAAGACCGGCGGGAAGCCGACGGCGCCCAGCAGGACATTCCTGTCTCGCAATGGCATGTCGAGGTAGTTCGCCAAATGCAGCAACATCTGCCGGCTGGGTCTGGAGCGGCCGGTTTCCAGAAAACTGAGGTGTTTAGCCGAGATTTCCGCGTCACAGGCCAGATCGAACTGGCTCATGCGACGCCTTTTCCGCCATTCTCGCAGCAGGCCACCGAATGTTTGGCCGGATGTCTCTGTGCTCAAACTGGATGCATCCTTGTGATTGCGTTACCGGCTTCTGATGGGCGCTTCGAGTTTTCCCGCGGACTTGACCAGCCCCTCGGGAACGACGTCTCCATGGGAGCCGAATGAGGCTATACCCCCATCATCTGGATAAAGTCACAGACTCGTTAATTTGCCGTGCTGGGCCGTCAATTCGTATGGCATCGTATTGATCCGGTAGGTGCCCCGGTAAGTGCCTGAAGGTTCGATCGTTTGCTTCACGTCCGAACCGAGATTTATTGCCTGTGCAGCGTCTGTTGATCCGCGGGTATTCACGCGATGGCGGCGATCTGGGTTATCTACTCGCGCATGACGCCATCGGACAATGCATCCCGGTTCGCCTTTTTCGTTGCCACCCTCGGCCGCGGCCCGGGACGGTCGCGGGCGCTGACGCGGGAGGAGGCTTCGACCGCTTTCGGCATGGTCCTGCGCGGCGAAGCTGATCCACACCAGGTCGGTGCCTTCCTCATGCTGCTGCGCTTCCGAGGTGAGGACGCGGAAGAGATCACCGGCATGGTCCAGGCCGTGCGCGCTGACGCGGGGCTGGGAAATGGCGACCTGGGTGTTGATCTCGACTGGCCGTCCTATGGCGCCGGCCGCACCCGCGGTGCGCCTTGGTTTCTGTTGTCGGCTCTCGCCCTTGCCCGATCGGGGACGACCGTGCTGATGCACGGCTCGAACGAGTTCTCCGCCGGCATCTCCGTCGAGGCGGGAATGGCAGCTTTGGGCCTGCGACCGGACAGCGATCTGGGTTCGGCCGCGGCGAGCCTGCGAACGAACCGCTTCGCTTACCTGCCGCTGCGCACGATGGCTCCCGCGGTCAAGCGGTTGTTGGATATGCGACGCCTGTTCGGCCTGCGCTCGCCGGTCAATACGGCTGCCAGGCTGCTTAACCCGGCCGAGGCGCCGTTCGGCGTCGATGGCGTATTTCACCCGCCGTACATCGACGTGCATCTGGGGGTCGCGGAGCGGATGGGTCGGCGCCGGCTGCTGGTTTTGAAAGGTGGCGGCGGAGAGGCGGAGCGCGTGCCGCTGAAGACCGCCGCCGCCGCCGTCTGGGACGTGGTGGCCGGGCGACAGGAGCTAAGTCTGCCGGCGGTTGAAGGTTTGCGCCCGCACCAGGCCGCCGCCGACACGGCCGCCACATTCGCGTCGGTCTGGGCCGGGGAGGCCACGCCGGAGACGCCGTTGGCGACGATCCGCGCGACCATCGCACTTGCGCTGCTCGCCACCGAACGCACGAACGATCCGGCGCATGCGATGGACCTTGCCACGATAATCTGGGCGCAGCGCCGCTGACGGCGTAGAAGATACGGCATGCGTTATATCTCCACCCGCGGGCAGGCCCCCGCCCGCGATTTCGCCGGTGTCCTGCTGGCCGGCCTCGCCGAGGATGGCGGATTGTTCGTGCCGGAGACCTGGCCGCGGTTCAGCCACGCCGACTGGCGTGCCATGCGCGACCTCAGCTACGCCGACCTGGCGACCCGGATCATGCAGCCATTCATCGGAACCTCGGTTCCCCACGAAGTGCTGCGGTCGATCTGCCACGAGGCCTACTCAGGTTTCGGCCACCCCGCGATCGTGCCGCTGATCCAGTTGGAGACCCACCTGTTCACGCAGGAGTTGTTCCACGGCCCGACCCTGGCCTTCAAGGACCTGGCCATGCAGGTGCTGGGTCGCCTGTTCGACTACGTGCTGACCCAACGCGACGAGCGGGTGGCGATCGTCGGCGCGACCTCCGGCGACACCGGATCGGCCGCCATCGAGGCCTGCGCGGGTCGCGCCAGGGTCGATATCATGATCCTGCATCCGCATGGCCGCACCAGCATGGTGCAGCGGCGGCAAATGACGACCGTGCCGGCTGATAACGTCGGCAACATCGCGATCGAGGGCACCTTCGACGACTGCCAGGACCTGGTGAAGGCGATGTTCGCCGATGCGGGGTTCCGCACGCAGGTGCGGCTGTCGGCGGTGAACTCCATCAATTGGGCGCGGATCGCGGCGCAGATACCCTATTATGTCGCCGCGGCCCTGGCGCTTGGCGCCCCCGACCGGGAAGTCGCCTTCAGCGTGCCCACGGGTAACTTTGGCAACGTTCTCGCGGCCTGGGCCGCCCGTCGCATGGGACTGCCGGTTGCCCGCCTGATCGTCGGCTCCAACCGCAATGACATTCTGACGCGGTTCCTCGCAGCCAACGACATGTCGGTTTCCGTGGTGGAGCCGTCACTGTCCCCCAGCATGGACATCCAGGTCAGTTCCAACTTCGAGCGACTGCTGTTCGAATTGCTGGACCGGGATCCCGAGGCGACCCGCCTAACGATGCTGGACTTTCGCCGCTGCGGCCGAATGGCGGTGCCCGATCCAGCATGGCGCCGGGCGCGCGGCCTGCTGCACGGCTTCCGGCTTGACGATCCGGGCACCGAAGCGGAAATCCGTCGTCTGCGAGGTGCGACCGGCTACCTGGCGGATCCGCACACCGCGATCGGCATCGCCGCCGCCCGCGCCGTGGCGTGCCCCGGCGGCGTGCCGGTCGTGGCGATGGCAACCGCTCATCCGGCGAAGTTCCCGGATGCGATCGAACGTGCCACCGGGCATCGGCCGGCGCTGCCACCGCGGATGGCCGATCTGTTCGAGCGGGCGGAGAAATTCGCGATCCTGCCGAACGACGTCGCCATGGTGGAGAGCGCGGTCCGAGCCTTGGTGGGACGCAACCAGTAATCATGCACGGCACGCGATCGGCCTGTTCAGTCGGAATGGATCAGCCCCGGGACGAGGCCACTCCGGCGTGATCAGCCGCGGGACGTGCTGGTGACGGCGCCCGCATTCGCAGTTAGGCCGCGTCTTTGCTGATCGCCGCCTTTGCTGATCGCCGCCGGATCAACGATCCAGAGGAGAACCGTCGATGGCGCAGGTGACCGTGCTGGATCATCCGCTGCTGCGCCACAAGCTGGCGCTGCTGCGGGACAAGACAACGACGACCGCGAAGTTCCGTCAGGTGGCGCGGGAGATCAGCCTGCTGATGGCCTACGAGGTCACCCGCGATCTGCCCCTGGAACCGATCGAGATCGAGACCCCGCTGGAGACGATGCGAGCGGAGCATCTGGTCGGCAAGAAGCTTTGCATCGTGTCGATCCTGCGGGCGGGAAACGGGATCCTGGAAGGGATGCTGGACCTCGTGCCATCGGCCAGGGTTGGCCACATCGGTCTGTACCGCGATCCCGCGACGCTGCGGCCGGTCGAGTACTATCTCAAGCTGCCCGCTGATGTGGCCGACAGGTTGGTCATTCTGGTCGATCCGATGCTGGCGACCGGTCATTCGGCGATGGCGGCCGCGTCGCGGTTGAAGCGGGCCGGGGTCACGGCCATGAAGTTTGTCTGTTTACTGGCGGCGCCAGAAGGTGTTTCAGCCTTCACCGAGACGCATCCGGATATTCCGCTGTTCACCGGGGCCATCGACCGGGAACTGGATGGCCACGGCTACATCCGGCCGGGGCTGGGCGACGCCGGTGACCGCTTCTACGGCACGCGTTAGGCGACAGGTTTTTTCTCGTGTCCCCGCACAATGGGTGTAGCCTGAGGGCAAATCCAGGGGAGGTGATAAATGTCCAGACGCATGTTTCTGGCGGGCATGGCCGCGGCTTTCCTGCCGCTTCGGGTCCGGGCGTCCGACGCCACGCCGGGCGTAACGGCGACCCAGCTGAAAATCGGCAATACCGCCGCCTACAGTGGCCCCGCTTCGGCCTACGGGATCATTGCCCGGACCGAGGCAGCCGTGTTCAAGATGATCAACGAGCAGGGTGGCGTGGGCGGGCGAAAGATCGTCTACGATTCGCTGGATGACGGCTACAGCCCGCCGAAGACAGTAGACCAAGTTCGCCGGCTGGTGGAGCAGGACCAGGTGGCGTTCATTTTTGCCACCATCGGCACGCCGACCAACACGGCGATCTTCCGATACACCAACAGCAAGGGCGTGCCGCTGCTGTTCCTGGGCAGCGGCGCCAACAAATGGGGCGATCCAGTGCACGCGCCCTGGGTAATGGGTTGGCAGCCCAGCTACCGGACCGAGGCACAGATCTACACGCGCTACATCCTGCGCGAGAAGCCGGACGCGAAGATCGCGATCCTCTACCAGAATGACGACTTCGGGAAGGACTATCCGGCCGGCGTACGAGACGTTTTGGGGAAAGATTTCAACAAATTTGTCGTCAAAATTGTTTCTTATGAGACGACAGATGCGACGATCGATTCGCAGGCTGTGGCGTTGCAGGCCTCGGGCGCCGATGTGCTGATCACCGCAGCGACTCCAAAGTTCGCTGCCCAGACGATCAAGAAGATCGCCGGCCTCGGCTGGAAGCCATTGCACTTCATGACCAACGTTTCGATCTCGGTAGGTTCGGTGATAACGCCAGCCGGGCCAGAGAACGCAACCGGCATGATCAGTGCGGCCTATCTGAAAGACCCAACTGATCCGACCTGGAAGGACGACCCCGGGATGAACCAGTGGCGGGCGTTCATGGGCAAATACATGCCGGATGCGGACCTCACCGATGGCGGCACGGTGTTCGGGTATGGCGTGACGATGTGCCTGTGGCGGGTGCTTAAGCAGTGCGGCACCGATTTCTCCCGCGCCAACATCATGAAGCAGGCGGCGAGCCTGCACGATGTCGAGCTTCCGGTGTTGCTGCCGGGGATCAAGGTCAACACCAGCGCAACCAATTTCCATCCGATCCGGCAGATGCAACTCACGCGCTGGACCGGCAAGCACTTCGAGCTGTTCGGCAAAGTGCTGGAAGGGAGCACGGCGTAGGACGGCGTTGAAAGCGGTGTTGATCGGTCAAGCTTTCGCAAACCGGTTGCGGACCGGTGCAATCGCTTCCAGCCGTTCTATCGCCGCTACCCGACATAACAGGGTCGGGCAATACCCCGGACGCCGGCGTCGAGCCGGAACAAGCCCCCGGCGTGCGGCTCGAGCCGAAGCTGCGCCTCGCTTAGCTTGTCAGCAGCGCTCGACACGTAGAGCGTTTTCAGGTCGGGCCCACCGAAAGCACACATAGTGGGTTGGCTGACCGGCAGTTCGATCTCGCGCAGCAAGGCGCCGTTCGATGCGTAACGGTGCAGCCGGCCACCACCATGCAGGGCACACCAGTATGCGCCCTCCACGTCCACCGCGGCACCATCCGGCAAGCCGAGAGCTTCCGGAATTTCGGCGAACACCTGGCGCGGACCAAGTCGCCCCGATGCGCTGTCGAACGCGATGGTAAAGATTTTGCGCTGATTGGAGTGGGACAGATAGAACACCGACCCGTCGGGGCTCCAGGCCATGCCGTTATGCAGTTCGGCTGCGTCGGGCTGCACGACAAGGCCGCCTTCGCGGGTAAAGGTGCTCAGGGTTCCAGGTTCGGGAGGATGCTTCGCGTGATCCGGTAGCGGGTCGAACATGGTCCCCACCCAGAAGCGACCGGCCCCATCGCAGAGACCCTCGTTGAAGCGATGCAGCTTCGGATCGAACGGCGGCGGTGCCACAAGATCCAGCGTGCCGTTCGCCAGCGACAACTGAAAAAGCCCTGTTCTGAGGGCAACCAGTGCCGAATTTTTCCCTTCCATCAGCGCGAAGGCGCCGATGTCGGCCGGCAGGGTCCAGCTTCGATGATCAAGCGTGTCCGGATCAAGCCGGTGCAGTGCCGGCGCCTTCACGTCCATCCAGTAAAGCGTCGCGGTCGCCGGTTCCCACAGCAGGGACTCGGCGATCGTTGCATGGGCATCAAGCAGCAGCTCAACGATTGCCATCGCGCATCTCCGACCAGTTTGGTTTCATAACGCATCCCCCGCCCGCCACGTGGTGCCTCCCCGGCTCAGCCACCAATTCGTGACCGAGGGCCGGGGAAACGAGCGCGTCAGCGTGCGTAAAGGCTTTCATCCGCCCGGTGCTTCCGCCCCGGTGCACATTCTCCGCGGAGACGTCGATGAGCATGAACGTGAGCGAGTTCGTTTGGCAACGACTGGTTGAGTGGGGACTGAAACGCGTCTACGGCTATCCAGGCGATGGCGTCGGCGGATTGGACGTCGCCCTGGAAAAGGCGAAGGACAGCATGGAGTACGTGCAGGTCCGGCACGAGGAAATGGCCGCCTTCATGGCCTCCGCCCATGCCAAGTTCACCGGCGACGTCGGGCTTTGCTACGCGACCTCGGGCCCTGGCGCGATTCACCTTCTCAATGGGCTCTACGACGCCAAGCTGGACCATGTGCCGGTCGTTGCCATTGTCGGCCAGCAGGCCCGGGCGTCGATCGGTGCGTCGTACCAGCAGGAGGTGGACCTGCAGACCTTGTTCAAGGACGTCGCCAGCGAGTACGTCGCGACCGGTACTATTCCGAGCCAGGTGCGCACGATCATTGATCGCGCCGTGCGCATTGCTCAGGCCAAGCGTTCCGTCACCTGCGTCATTCTGCCGAACGATCTGCAGCTGATGGACTACGAAGAGCCGCCGATGGCGCATGGTGCGACGCACACCGGCGTGGGCTTTCCCGGCATCTCCAAAGTCCCCGAACAAGGCGCGCTGCAAGCCGCGGCAGCTGTGCTGAACGCTGGCAAGCGGGTCGCCATTCTGGTAGGTGCCGGCGCGCTTGAGGCAACCGACGAAGTCATCGCCGTCGCCGAGAAGCTGGGTGCCGGCGTGGCCAAGGCGTTGCTGGGCAAGGCGGCCCTGCCAGACGACCTGCCCTATGTAACGGGTTCACTGGGTCTGCTTGGCACCAAGCCTAGCTGGGATCTGATGAAAGGCTGCGACACCTTTCTGATGGTCGGCTCTTGCTTTCCCTACAGCGAGTTCCTGCCCAAGCCGGGCGACGCCCGGGGCGTCCAGATCGACATCAACGGCGCCAATCTCAGCCTGCGCTACCCGATGGAGGTGAACATCATCGGCGACAGCGCCGCGACACTCGGCGCTCTGCTGCCGCTGCTGAAGCAGAAAACCGACACCGACTGGCGCGACCGGATCGTCAGCGACGTCAAGGATTGGTGGCAGGTGCTGGAGTCGCGGGCGATGAGCGGCGCCGACCCGATCAATCCCCAGCGCGTGTTCTGGGAGCTGTCGCCACGCCTGCCGGACAACGCGATCATAACCGCGGACTCCGGTTCGGCCGCGAACTGGTATGCGCGCGACCTGAAGATGCGGCGCGGGATGAAGGCGTCGCTGTCGGGCGGTCTCGCTTCGCTGGGCGCGGGCACGCCCTATGCGATGGCCGGCAAGATGGCCTATCCGGACCGGACGGTGATCGCCTGCATGGGCGACGGCGCGATGCAGATGAACGGCATCAACGTGATGATCACGATCTCCAAGTATTGGCGGCAATGGTCTAATCCACGGCTTATCGTGCTGGTGCTGAACAACCGTGATCTGAATCAGGTGACCTGGGAGGAACGGGTTCAGCTGGGTGAGGGCAAGACGGAATCGACCCAGAGCATCCCTGACTTTCCATATCACAAATATGCCGAGCTGATCGGGTTGAAGGGCATTTTCGTCAATGACCCGGAAAAGCTCGGGGCGGCATGGGATGAGGCGCTGGCGGCGGACCGCCCGGTCATCCTGGAGGCCTATACGGATCCCAACGTGCCCCCGCTGCCGCCGCACATCACGCTGCAGGACGCTGCCCATTTCATGACCATGATAGCGAGCGAACCGGAGTTGAGCAGCGTGCTGAAGAACAGCATGAAGGAGCTCCTGGCGACGGTTCTGCCGGGCAAGAGCTAGAGCAACATCAGCCTGACTGGAACAGTCTGGCTGATAAAGTTGCTCGTGAAAACAACGAACTGGAGTGCTCTGGCCCTTTACGGTCAGCCTGAGAGCGCCGCAGCGATAGCTGGCGTCGGGTCCAGCCGGTCAGACCAGGCCTGAAGCGAACCGCGGCAGGCCGGTCAGCCGGCTGGTCGAGACCCGCGCCGCATGCAGCACGGCGCGCACCGTCTCGGTCGCCGCTGTCAGGTCTTCATTGATCACGACGTGATCGAATTCGACCCAGTGGCGGATTTCGTCGCGCGCGACCCGCATGCGGCGCTCGATCTCCGCGCCATGGTCGCCGGCGCGCCCCATCAGTCTGGCACGAAGGGCCAGAAGGTTCGGCGGCAGGACAAAGACACTGACGACATCCGCCGGCACTTGCTTGCGTAACTGCTGATGCCCCTGCCAGTCGATGTCGAAGACCACGTCGCGGCCCGCGTTCAACGCTTTCTCCACCGGTGCGCGCGGGGTGCCGTAGGCATGCGTACCCTGCAAGACCCGCGCCCATTCCAGCAGAGCGTCCTGCCGCAGAGCATCCTGGAACCCGTCTTCCGACAGAAAATGATAATGCACCCCATCGATCTCCGCCGGCCGCCGTCCGCGGGTCGTGACGCTGATCGAGCGTTCCAGCCGCGGCTCGGTGTTCAGCAGCGCATCGGCGATCGCGGTCTTGCCGGCTCCGGATGGTGCCGACAGAACCAGGCAGACGCCGCGGCGCGCGATCTCGATCATTCGATGTTCTGCACCTGCTCCCGCATCTGCTCGATCCCGGCCTTCAGCTTCAGACTCGTGGCGGTCAGTGCGGCCGAGGCCGATTTGCTGCACAGCGTATTCGCCTCCCGGTTGAACTCCTGGATCAGGAAATCGAGCTTCCGGCCGATGTTCACCGCCTCGTGCAGCAGATCGTGCGCAGCGGCCAGGTGACTGGCCAGCCGGTCGAGTTCTTCCCGCACATCGGATCGGCTGGCCAGAATGGCCACTTCCTGCACGATCCGATCCTCCGGCAGGTTTGGCGTCTCGCGCAGCAGCGTCTGAAGGTTGTCCAGCATCCGCGCCCGCTGCGCCGCCGGCTGTCGCGCGGCCTGGGCGGCGGCCGCATCGCGTAGAGCGGCAATCTCTTCCAATTGCCGGTTCAGCACGGTGGCCAGACGATTGCCCTCGGCCTGTCGGGACGCAACGAGATCATCCAACGCAGCACCAAATCCAGTCTGGACAGCGGCTGAAGCGGCGGCCTTTTCCTCTTGCTGATCCGTTTGCGCCTGCCGCAGCACGCCGGGCAGTGACAACAGCGCATCGGCCGAAGGGGGCGGGCTGCCGGGAATGCGCCGATGCAGGTCGGTGGCGATGCGCAAAACCTGCTCCAGCGCCGCCGGGTCCAGTTCCAGGCGCGTTTCAACCTGGCGCTTGATTGTCAGGTTGGCGGTGACATTGCCACGCTTCAGCGCCTTGCCCGCGGCGTCGCGCCAGCCGGCCTCCATGCCGTCCCAGCCGTTCGGCAGGCGAAACCGCACGTCCAGGGTGCGGCCATTGACGCTGCGCAGCTCCCAGGACCAGACAAGGCCATCGACGGCGCCTTCGGCGCGGGCGAATCCGGTCATGGAGGCGATGGCTCTCATGGCGCGGTCATACCAGCGAGGCGGCCGGATGCGAAGCGATAGCTTCCGCGACTCGGCATCCCCCTGCTACCAGACCGCGATGCCTAATCTGGATATGGAATTGGCCGCCGGTGGGCGCGTAGCCGGCGTGGATGAGGCTGGCCGAGGACCGTTGGCCGGTCCTGTGGTCGCGGCAGCCGTGGTACTGCCTGCCGACACTTCGGCCGATCTGGCGGCGTTGCTCGACGACTCCAAGAAATTGACCGCCGAACAGCGCCTTCTCGCGTTCTACGCCTTGCAGGCCTCCGGATCGGAGATCGGCATCGGCGCGGCGTCAGTCGCTGAAATCCTGCGATTGAACATCCTACATGCCGCCATGCTGGCGATGCGGCGAGCCGTCGCCCGTCTTGGCCTCCCGCCGGACCTGGCGCTGGTGGATGGAAATTATCCGCCAAGGCTGGACTGCGCTGTTCGCTGTGTGGTGGGCGGCGACGCCTTGTGCCTGTCCATCGCCGCGGCCTCGATCGTCGCCAAGGTGGTCCGGGACCGAATCATGGGCCGCCTCGCCGTCCGGTTTCCCGCGTATGGCTGGCACGCCAATGTCGGCTACGCGACGGTGCTGCATCGCGCGGCGCTGAGGCGCCTTGGCCCGACCTGTCACCACCGGGAAGCTTTTGGGACGGTCGCACAGCTGCGCCTCGAACTGACGGTTGCGGATTGACGTGACTTCCGGCGGCCCGTCACGATAGGGCCAGGGGCTTCACCAGGTTGGAAACAGGTCTTGGACGTTACGTACGAATTGCCGTTGGACCAGATTTTGCGGGGCGAGTGCGTGCCTTTGATGCGCATGCTGCCGGCTGCCTCGGTTGATTGCGTTTTCGCTGACCCGCCCTACAACCTGCAATTGAGGGGCGAACTGCGCCGACCGGATGAAAGCCTGGTGGATGGTGTCGATGACGACTGGGACCGGTTCGCCGATTTCCCGTCCTATGACGCCTTCACCCGGGAATGGCTTACGGAATGCCGCCGGTTGCTGCGCAAGGACGGCACGCTCTGGGTGATCGGCGCCTATCATAACATATTCCGTATTGGCAGCATCTTGCAGGATCTGGGGTTCTGGATTCTCAACGACGTCATCTGGCGCAAGTCCAACCCGATGCCGAACTTCCGCGGCCGACGCTTCACCAACGCGCATGAGACGCTGATCTGGGCGGCCCGTGGCCGCGACTCGCGCTACCGCTTCAACTATCAGGCGATGAAGTCACTGAACGACGACATCCAGATGCGCAGCGACTGGCTGATCCCGCTGTGCACCGGTCCGGAGCGGGTGCGCAACGAGCAGGGCCTGAAGCTGCACCCGACGCAGAAGCCCGAGGCTTTGCTGCATCGTGTGCTGTTGGCCAGCACCAACCAGGACGACATCATCCTGGATCCGTTTACCGGCACCGGCACGACCCCGGCGGTGGCAAAACGGCTCCGCCGGCACTTCATCGGCATCGAGCGGCATCCCGCCTATGCCGAGGCCGCCATCGGCCGGGTTCGCCACACCGAGGTGATCTCGTCGGAGGGTGCCAGATCGCAGCCCACCAGGCGGGAGGCGCCGCGCATCCCGTTCGGCAGTCTGGTGGAGCAGGGGCTGATCCCCCCCGGGACCATGATCTTCGACCGTCAGCGCCGGGTCAGTGCCATGGTCGGGCCGGACGGATCGATCAGCGCCGGCGATAGCCGCGGATCGATCCACAAGGTCGGTGCGTTGTTGCAGAACGCGCCAAGCTGTAACGGTTGGACGTTCTGGCACTTCGAGCGGGATGGCACACTGGTGCCGCTGGATGTCCTGCGGACGGTGGCACAGGCAGCTTCGGTCGCGGACCCGCTGCCCGTATAGCACCTGCCAGCTCTGGGATCCGCACGCTCTGTCCCGGCGCGTTGTGCCAGCGGGTTGTGTATCAGTCCGATGTCAGACGGTGGCGCTTTCCGCCGGGGCACCCGCCAGCTCCATCCGCAACGCCGCATCGAGCCTGGCCATCGGTTCATCCCAGCCGCCGGGCTTCAGCTGGCGGAACAATCGAGCCGATGGGTACCACGGGCTGTCCTCCCGGTTCAGCATCCACCGCCAGTCGGCCGCTTTCGGGATCAGGATCCACACCGGCTTGCCCAACGCACCGGCCAGATGCCCCATCGAGGTATCGACCGTGATGATCAGGTCGAGGTTTTCGATTAGCGCCGCCGTCTCGCCGAAGTCGGCCAGCTCATTGGACAGATCGGTCATGCCGGGAAAATGCTTGATCATCTCCAGATCCCGCGCCGGCATCGGCTTCTGGAGGGAGACGAAGGAAGCCGAACCGGCCTGCGCCAGCGACCTGAGGTAAGCCAGCGGCAATGACCTTCGCCGATCGTTCGGATGTGTCGGGCGACCGGTCCAGGCGAGACCAATCCGTTTCACCCGATCCGGCAGCGACGATGCCAGACGATCCCGCCAGTGCTCAACGCGAACAGGATCAGCCTTGAGGTAAGGGACCTGCGCCGGGATCGTGTCCAGGCGCGTGTGGAACAGATAGGGCAAGCTGGAGAGCCGACAGTGAGCGGCATGGCCGGGAATGTCGGTCCAGCGGTGGCAATATTGGGAAACGCCGGGCATCTTCGCCAGCAATGGTCCCATCTCGGCACTGCAGCCCATGATCAGCTCCTGACAGCGTTCGGCGGCCATCGGAATATAACGGGCGAACTGGATCGTATCGCCATAGCCCTGGTCGCCGACCAGCAGCAGGCGACCGGTCGGGATCTTCATTCCGTTCCAGTGGGCCGAGGTGATCGCCGGCATGGTCGACTTGCCGGCCTCGGTCTGGTTGCGCCACTCATATTCCCGCCAGCCCGGATCGAAGTCGCCCATCGCGAGCAGGTTCTGCGCCATCGCCAGATGGCCGTCGGCATGGTCATGCTTCAGCCCCAGCGTGCGCAGCAGGCAGACCATCGCCTGGTCGCGATCGTCCCCATCCACAAGGATCAGTGAAAGGTTGACCAGGTGCTCGGGATTACCGGAGTCCAGCCGGATGGATTCCTGGGCGGCCGCCAGGGCCTCCTGCATCCGATAGGTGTTACGACAGAGCGAACTCAGGTGCGCATACCATGTCGCGTTCCCCGGCCGCAGCTGAATCGCCTTGCGCAACAGGAGGATCCCCCGATCGGGATCCCCCATCATCGCGGTGACAATCCCCTGAAGCGCCAGCGCCGCGGGTTGTTCGGGCGACACTGCCAGGATATCCGCGCAGATGCCGTTCGCCTCGTTCAGCCGCTTCGCCTGCGCCGCCGCCTGCGCCCGGGCGAGCACTTGCTCCAGGGTTTCCCCATTGACCGTCGGGCGCGGAGCGGCCGGGTTGGTTCGGAGGCCGTCGGGGACAGGAGCTGCCACCGGTTGCTGAACAATTTTGTTTCCGCTCATGATCGCTAGATGCCCCGGCGGACCATGCCGCGGCAAGCGGTTTCAAAAACCTCGGCGCGATTGGTTTATCGGTCGCAGAAATGGCTTGACCGAAACAAAATAGCCGATGCACCCATGCGGCGCTGGCAGGGTTCCAGACCCGAGCCGGCATGACTCCCCGCCGCAGCCAGCACAGCATCAGATAATTACGGAGATAAAATGATTTCTGGCGGCGTGTTTCATCTTGAGCCCATGGGGCGCCTGGCGAACCTGATGATCGAATACATGGTCGCGCTGAAGTTTATCGACATGGCACCCGGCTGCCGGATCTCCAACATCCGCATACCGGCCTGGGGCATCGACCATCCACCACTGCAGTCCGAGCGCCCGGTCGTTGTCGAGCGGCGCGAACAACATATCGATCTTCCAGGTCTCGCGGATCAGATGAACGCGGGAAAGATCGGGCGGGTGGAATGGACTGGTTTTGGCCAGAGAATGGAGAACCTGCTACCGCCGGAGCGGTACCAGGATGTGTTTGTCTCACCGTTCAAGACGCCGATGGGCTATGGCTCGGAATATCTTGTCTGTCCGGTCCGGGCCGAGGACATTCTGAATGGGCCCAATACTGATTATGTGCTGACGCCGGTGGAATTTTACCGTGACGTTATCGAGACAACGAGCCTGAAACCAGTGTTTATCGGCCAGACTCATCCAAACGGTTATATGGACCGCATCAAGACGGCGTTTCCGGATGCGATATTTCGTGAACCGCAAACGAACCCTCTGTTCGACTTCGAGACAATCCGACAGTCGAAGAACATCCTGGTCGGCGTATCAACCTATTCATGGCTTGCCGCCTGGCTGTCGCGCGCTACCGAGCGGATATTCATTACGGTAAATGGGCTGTTCAATCCGATGCAGAAACCCGACGTCGACCTGTTGCCGTCAAACGATACAAGATATGAATTCTTTCTGTTTCCCATAAACTATGCTGTACCGCTGGACCGCCATGTGGAGGTGCATCGCCGCATCGCACCGTATTGGCGTCAGATGTCGCGTGCGGCGCTGCGACAACTGTTCAGCGGCTCGCCACGCTTCGCGCGCGAGTTGAACCAGGCACTCGCTGTATTCGATGCAGGATTTTATTTGGACACCAACGCCGATGTGGCGGCCGTCGCGCGGTCTTTGGGCCCGGCATTCGCCCATTCGCATTATCGCAATCATGGCTTTCAGGAACTGCGCCTGCCCATGCGGCTCGATCCGAGGTGGTACGCCAGTCAGTACCCGCTTGCGGCCTTCGAGGTCGCGCAGGGGGACTACGCCGATTTCGCCCATCATTACATGGCGATCGGCAAGGCCCGCGGGTATCAGCCGTATCCGACGGAGAGCCATGTTGGCGCCAAATCTTGACGAGCACCCGCTATCCAGCCTAAACGGCGCCCCCTGGATGGCGGGCATAGCTCAGTTGGTAGAGCGCCAGGTTGTGGTCTTGGATGTCACGGGTTCGAGTCCCGTTGCTCGCCCCACCCGCACTCGTTACGGAACCCGCTGTTCATGACCCGGCGCCTGACCGCGGCCCTGGTGCTGGCCGGTGGCGAGGCCCGCCGGATGGGCGGCGGCGACAAGCCGTTGCTGAGCGTCGGCGGGCAGAGCATGCTGGCATCCGTGATCACCGCCCTGCAGGTTCGGCCGATCGCCATCAGCGCCAACGGTGATCCGGCCCGCTTTGCCGGCTTCGGCCTGCCGGTGCTCCCGGATGGCGTATTTCAGGGACAGGGGCCGTTGGCCGGTCTTCTGGCAGGGCTTGAATGGGCTGCTTCGCTCGGCATGGCCGCGCTGCTGACCGCGCCCGGCGACACCCCATTCCTGCCGCACGGGTTGGTCGACCGATTGTCCCCAGGACCTTGCTGTGCGTCCAGCGACGGGCGAACGCATCATCTGATCGCGGTTTGGCCGGTCAGCCGCGCGGCCAGTTTGCGCGAGCTGCTGTCAACGCCCGGTGGACGCAGCGTCGGCCACTTTGCCCGATGCATCGGGATGCGCCATACCGATTTTGGCGTGCGCACGGAAGATCCTTTCGCTAATGTCAACACATCTGATGACCTGGCTCGGGCGCGGGCAAGATGCGTCCTCCGGCAATGAGGCGAACGGGCAATGCGGCGAACCGGGCCGAGCACCGACCCGGCAAATGGGTGCCGGCAAATGGGTGAAAGCATGAACAAGACCGTCGCGATCGCGGGTCTCGGTGCGATCGGATTGCCCCTGGCACGCGCACTCGACACTGGCGTGGACGGATTGCGCCTCATCGCCGTCGCCGGCCGGGATCCGGTCAAAACCCGAGCGAATTTGGCCGGGTTCCTGTCGGCGCCACGCATTGTCAACATCCCTGAACTCGCGGAAGCCGACATCGTGGTGGAGGCAGCGCCCGCGGCGATCTTCGAGCGTATCGCTTTGCCGGCGCTGGAAGCGGGACGGATCTTCGTCGCGGCCTCGGCCGGTGCGCTGTTGCCGCGTATGCACCTGGCCAGGCTGGCCCGCCAGACGGGTGCCCGCATTGTCGTTCCGACCGGTGCGCTGCTGGGCCTGGATGCTGTTCGCGCCGCCGCCGAGGGGCCAATCGACAGCATCACGATCGAGACCCGCAAGCCACCGATGGGCCTGATCGGGGCGCCATATCTCGAAAGACACGGTATCGACGTAATGGACCTGATCCAGCCGCTGCTGGTGTTCACGGGGAATGCCCTGGATGCTGCCGCCGGTTTCCCGGCCAACGTGAATGTCGCGGCCGCACTCGCCCTGGCAGGTATTGGACCGATCCGCACGCAGGTGCAGATCTGGGCCGACCCCGGGATCACGCGCAACATCCATACGATCCGCGTCGAGGCCGAAGTGGCGCGGTTCAGCATGACGATCGAAAATGTGCCAAGCGCCGAAAATCCCAAGACCGGGCGCCTGACCGCGCTGTCGGTCCTGGCGTGTCTACGCGGTTTGGTCTCGACCTTGAAAGTGGGCAGCTGAACCGCCGTGCCGGAGGCGTTCGTCTATCTCGCCACCTTGGCCTTGTTCAGTCTCGTCACCATCGCGAGCGGACTGATCCGCGACGAGATGCTGCTGTTGGCATGCATTCCGCCGGTTTTCGTCGCCCTGATCGTGGGCTTTGTCATGGCGATCTATGCGGGGGACACATTCGGCATGCTGCCGACCGGCGCGGCCCTGGGGGTCGGCGGTCCGGCGGGTTGGTGGCTGGCGCGTCGGCTCAGGGCGCGGGACCTGCTGATCGCGATCTACCTGGCCTGGGCGGTGGCGCTGGTCCTGGCGCTGATCGCTTTCGGTTTTCCGGATCATGCGTGAAACGTGATCCCGCGAAAGACCATGAACCGTTGAGGTCATCAAGGCGGACGCCGCCAGCTGGAAACATCAGGCGGCGTCGCTCGATCAGGGGGCGTCGCTCAACATGACACCCGATGCGGTCGTCATCGGCACGTGCACGGGCATGTTGTGACTCCAGTTGGACCCAAGATCGGCAACGATATTCCAACCCGCCGGCGGCGTGACGCTGGAAAGATTGTCCGTGACCGCGTTGCCTCGTCCCATCATCCCGGCACCATAGGGGTAGAACAGGCGGCACGAGGCGCTTGGATTGACCAAGCTCTGCGCCAACGTGATCGCCAGTTGCGTGCCGCCGATCCTGGTGCAGGCGGTCGCTGTCACGATCCTGCCGGGTAGCGCCGGCGAGCCGCCGTCCATGACCGCCCATCCCGCGCCAAGTGCGGCCTGGGTGGCGGGCACGATCAGGTCTGTTCCGCAATCATGACTGACCGTCACGACCAGGCTGGTGCTGGACTGGCGGTAGACATGCGTCACGACCGGGCCGCCGATGGTGGGAATGCCCGGCGGGATAGCGACGATGGTATCGCCGCCCTCGGCCGCCAGGATCGCGCGCGCCACCAACGGTGCGGCCAACTGACCAAAGCGCTGATTGTCCGGCACGTCACGATGCAGCGGATCACCGCCGACCCAAAGTCCTGTTGTCGGATCATACGAGGTCGGCAGGCGCGGAAGGCTGTCGGACGTCTGCGGCAAGACCACGGTCACGTTCTGCGTTGGATCGGCGGCCATGTCGGCCACCACCTCTCGCTGCATCTGCACCCCGGCGTCGTTGTTGCCGTAGGAGAACGGGATCGCCGACCACCAAACCTGCGGCAGGCTGGAAACCGGGCGGGACAGCATGCCGCGCTCGAGCGACAGCAGGCGCCGCGCCGCGGCCTCATAGGTTGCCTTCTCACTGTATTGTCGGGTGCAATCATCCTCGGACCACGGCCACATGATGACGGCGATATCGGCGGCGTCGGCCAGCGCGGTATTGGACTGGATCCAGGTTTGCAGTGCCTCGCCGTCGGATCCCAATCCCCAGGTGGACGGATCGCTATCGTCGTTCGGATTGTTCAGGAACGAGCCGCTCAGCGCCAGAGCGGGCACCGGGTAGATGCCCTCACCGTGGATACAGGTTGCCGCCGGTGGACTGCCATAGCTGCCAACCACGCCAAAGCCCAGCGCGCCGAGGTGCCACGCCACGCCCTGAGCCAGCAGATGCCAGGCGCCGTCGTTCAGGCCGTTGCCGGCGTTGGACTGGCCGGTGACCAGGACCTGGATGCCTTTGCGCGGCCCCAGGGTCCAGCGTGCCTGATAAGCCAGAACCGCCGCGATGCCGTCGGTCGTCAGAGCAACGTTCCAAACCGCGGCCTCGTGAAACCAGCACTCGGCCCCGCCGTTGACGAAGCCGTCGTGGAGGAACAACAGCGGTGCGCCAAGCGATGGCGGCAGCGGGTTGGGTGCGGACGTAGCCACCTGGACCGTATCAAGCCAGACATCGACGCCGACGCCGGGCGTGTTGCGCAGGATCACGACATGCGAGTGCCGGCGGGTCAACGTGCTGGTGAGAACGGTCTGCTGGGCGCCCGGAAACAGCATGAGACGGCCGCCGCCATTGTTGTCGGCGGCGACGATCTGAATGCCGGCGATGCTCAGCAACGTGCTCGCCGCGGTCGAGCTCTGCCGCCAGTTTGGCCGCGACCAGACCAGGAAGATGGTCCAGGCGCTGGCCGAACCCATCCCCATGGCGCCGCTGATCAGGCCCTGGTCAGGGTCCATGACGGGCAGCTGTTGACCGGCGGCGGGCAACGACGGCGGAACCACCATGTTCAGGCCCAGCCCCCCCAGAAGCCCGTTCAGGCGGGGCGTGGCCATCGGCGCCGCCGCACCGGTCGGTGCCGCGTGCCAAACGGTCAGGGCACCACCTTGGCCGGATTTGTCGGCGACCCCGGCAGCCGAAGCGCCGAAGCTCGCGAGCGAGGCTCCTGCGGCATCGAGCATACCCGCTGCTACCCCTGCATCCCACCAGCCGGTCAGGCCGGTGATCGTGGATAAAGCCGCGGGAGCGACGACCTGTGTCGGCACGACATTGGCCATTGGCTGCGCCAGCATCGGCCTTCCGGGTGCGACCATCAGGACCTTTCTGTTGGATCCTGTCAGGATGACGCTCATTGCGCCGCGCCATCGCGGGCGGCGTTGGCAAGGACGACAGGGCGGCGGTCAGCGAGCATGCGGCGGTCCCTCGATCCAGCGGTGGCGGCCCTTGCCGACGACCGTGTTCACTGATTGTGCTATCACAAACTAACGCAAAATGCAAGTTATACTAACTTTCGATCGATTGCCCGACCGGCGGTGGAGGTTGGCGGCCTTCGATCTCCCCGTCTCGATCGGCCGGCACCCGCTGACCTGGTCGTGCTGGCAGCGCGGCCGGACAGGTCATCGAAGGTTGAAATACGACCGCGGGAACCGCCCTCGGAGCACGAGGTGCGGCTTGTCGATCCATTCGCGCTCCGCCAACCTTCATGTCATCGACGCGTTTCTGATGCATTGAAGAGGTCCATGCGCATGACCGAGAAATATCCCGCCACTGGCAAACGCGGCATGATTATCACCAATCATCCGCTTGCGTCCGCTGCCGGCGCGGAGGTGCTCGCGGCTGGCGGCAACGCCATCGATGCCACGATCGCGGCGCTGTTCACCCTGACCGCGGTGGAACCCATGATGGTCGGCATCCTCGGCGGCGGGATGGCGCACATAAGGCTGGCTGATGGTACTCACACCGTCATCGACAACCAAAGCACCGCACCCGCCGCCACCGGTCCCCGCACCTATGTTCCCGACCCAGATGCACCACCGGGAACGATGGACACCGTCGGGCGGAAGAACGCGGTTGGTCCCACCGCCGTAGCCGTTCCGGGCAACCTGAAAGGCTGGTGCGAGGCACTTGATCGCTTCGGCACATTTTCCCGTGCGGATGTCATCGAACCGGCGATCCGCCACGCCAGCCGGGGGTTCCGGGTGACGCCCTACTTGCATGAGTGTGTTTGCGACTGCGCCACCGACCTGGCCGGCGATCCGGAAATCGCTCGGCTTTTCCTTCCGGGTGGCGCGCCGATCCAGCCTGGCAGCCGGCTGATTGCCGGCGACTATGCACAGACCCTGCGCGATATCGCACGCGAGGGTCCCGCACATCTCCATGGCGGCCCGCTTGGCGTCCAGTACGCGCGCCACATGCGATCACGCAACGGCTATGTCACGCTTGACGACCTGACAGGCTACCGGACGGTCACCCGCGAACCGTTGCGTGGCTGCTACCGCGGCTTTGAAGTCATCGGGCCTCCGCCGCCTTCCTCCGGCCCGCTGCACATTCTTCAGATGCTCAACGTTCTGGAGGGCTTTGATATCGGCGGTCTGGGTTTCGGCACGGTCGAGACGGCGCATCTGCTTGCCGAGGTGCTGAAAATCGCCTTCGCCGATCGCGCCGCCGCCACCGCCGACCCGGCCTTCGTGCGCGTGCCGGTTGAGAAAATCCTGTCCAAATCCTATGCCGCCGAACGCCGGTCCCGGATCGATCCGGCGCGTGCCCAGATGTGGTCCGCCGCCGTCGCCCCGGAGACCTCGGCTCACACCACCCACCTGACGGTCGCCGACGCCAGCGGCAATATTGTTGCGAGCACGCAAACGATCAACAGTCTGTTCGGCGCGCGCTACATCGTTCCGGGCACCGGCCTGATCCCCAACAACTACATGTACGTGTTCGATCCGCGTCCGGACCGAGCGAGTTCGGTCGAGCCCGGCAAGCGGGTGACGTCTTCGATGTCGCCGGTGATCGTCACGCGCGATGGCAAGCCGCGATTTGCCCTGGGGCTTCCGGGGGGTCTGCGCATTTTCCCCTCCGTCATGCAAGCCCTTTGCAACCTGATCGACCACGGCATGACGGTGCAGGAAGCGGTCGAGGCACCTCGGCTCTGGACGCAGGGGCACGTGCTGGAGCTTGAAGCCGGGTTCGCGCCGGCGGTCTGCGACGCCCTCGCGGCGAAAGGCCATGACACGGTCCGCGTCGGCAACGTGGCCGGCGGTATGAGTGCGATCCAGTTCCACGAAGACGGTTCGATGGAGGGCGCTGCCTGCTGGCGCGCCGACGGGACCGCCATCGCCCTGGGCGGCGGATTGGCTCGTCCCGGTGTGCGCTTCAGGCCTGAAGCCGGTAAGGTCGTTCCGCGATAGTCAATGAATGCCCGCCATCTGCGGGATCGACCTGCTCGCCTCCCAGAACCGCGCGTCACTGTCGCGATGGACAGCTATGGCGGCCGGATCCAGGTCGGCGGCGGGCCGAGGCTCGAGATCGAAATGGCCATGGTTGTCGTGCCCGCGCACCAAGGTAGCGGACAGGCGGGTCGGCCCAACATGGCGAACGCACGTGGGGATATAGCTGATGCCGATGCCGATCCGGTCGTCGTCGCCGGTATTCGGATCGGACGCATGCACCGCCATCGTGTGATGCAGCGAAAACTCCCCGGGTGACAGCACGATCGGTATCGCCGACGTGTCGTCGACATCGGCTATGAGGGTCTGCCCGCGTGACAACATCAGGGTCGGATCACGATGATCGACATGTGGCATCTGTCCCGCACGGTGCGACCCCGATATGACACGCACGCAACCGGTTTGTGGATTGCTTGGACTGAGCGCCACCCAGGCAGTAACGTGCCTGTGTGGCGACAGCCCAAAATAGCTACCGTCCTGATGCCAGGGCACCCGACTGGCAGAACCCCTGGTCTTCCACCACATCGTCGTGTGAAACACCAGGATATCCGGCCCAATAAGGGCTTCCACCGCATCAAGGATCGCCGGTTCCCGAACCAGGCTCGCCGCCCAACGGAACAGCAGATACGGTTTCACGCGATATGACACTGTTCCGGCCGCGGCCGCCGCCGGCCCTGCGGTGTCGGCGCAGGTTCGCTCGACCTCGGCCCGATACGACGCAGCCGTGCCCGCCGAGAATGCTTGGAAGGGAAACAAATATCCTTCGTCGTGGAATTTGCTAATTACCGCTGGATCCATCGACCCCATCACAGCCTCTCCCCGTGGTCACCACTGCCTGCGGCTCGTCGTATGCCTGCAACGACCGCCAATGACGCTGCAGATCGGCCTTGAACAGCCCGCGCGTCAATCCCGATACCAGTTTCGGCACCGCGGTTGTCATCGCATTGATGGACGAACCGGATGGACCAAAGCTCATGGTCGACGCGATATTGAACATATGAACGTCAGACATCCAGTCGGTCAGCCCCTGCTGTCGTGGCAGCAACGCGAAATCCGCCGCCAGGTAGGGAAACCGAGCCAACCGATCATCCCGCTCATTGGCTGGGGGATCGTAACGATCGGCCCAGCGCGCGATGTTGCCTGCCATACGTGCCAGTTCCGGACGCCGCGCGAAATCCATCTCAACGCCGGTGCCGCAGATCAGAAAATCCGCTGTGTGTAATCCCGACGGGGTGTCGATCAGCACGCGGTCGTCGGCAACGCGTGCCCCGGTCCAGGGCACGCCGGTGAGCAGCCGAAATCCAGGCTGACGCGCGCATCGGTCGAAGGTCTGCTGCGGAAACCCCTCGCGCATACCCAGGATGTGGCTCATGAAGCGCCACCGCCAGGCATCGTCCAGGTCCGAAACATGGCGCAGAAAGCCCGCGAACGTCAGCCAGCGATAGGGTTGCACTACCTGGGGTTCGGGACGGCGGCAAAACAGCGCGACCTCTTTCGCGCCCGCCTCCAGCGCCATGGCGGCATTGTCGAGCGCCGACGCGCCCGCCCCCAGGACCGCTACATGCTTGCCACGCAACAAATCGAAGTCGATCGGATCGGCCGCGTGGGCGCGAAACCGCTCCGGCAAGCGGGCCACGAAATCCGGCATCCACCATAGACCGGCGCCATCCTGCCCGGTCGCCAGCACTACTTTGCGAGCAAAGCGGACCGACCCGTCCTGGAAGGCGACGGTCAGCAAGTCACGGTCGGTCCCGGCGATATCCACCACCGCGGTTTCATTCCGCACCGGCACACCGACCGTATCCCGTACCCACCGCAAATAGGCCGCCCAGTCCTGTCGCCTGATCAGCGTCAGCGCCTGCCAATCCGCCACCCCATGACGGGCCTCATGCCACGCCTGATAACCAAGGCTGGGCAGATCGAGGTCTGGACCGCCGTAGTGCTTCGGCGATCGCAAGGTGGGCATGCGAGCATACGTTGCCCACGGCCCCTCCTGCCCGGACGACGCCCGATCCACCACCAGGATGTTGTCCACCTGCGCCCGCATCAAGGCTGACGCGATCGCGACCCCCGACTGCCCGCCACCGACGATAAGGACATCCAGCGCCGGCTCCCCATCAGGCCCGATCCTTGGCTCCAGCCAGCGCTGTCGCGGGTGAGAGATGCGCAACAGATCTTCGCGTGCCCGGCCCGTCAGCCTGGTCAGTTCATCATCCGGCATTGACCATGCTCCCACGGGCAGGGTAGCGCGCCACGTCTCGGGGGTCGACCGACCGCATGCCGCTGCTGCGATGACGCAAGATCTGGCCTGTCCACGATCACGGCTGCCGGCCACGGTAACAGGACCTGCTCGGCGGCCACTCGGATGGGCCTGAGGACATGGCTAAAGAGCAGACCCGGACGTCGTCCTGCTGCGTGGCTTATCACCAGCCGGATGCATGCCTCGCGGCCGTCGCGGCGGAACACGATCGGCTAGGCCAGGCGACGTCGTGCGAGTGCTGCTGCCAGTTCGATCGCCGCCAGCAGACTGGTCGCATCGGCGATGCCTTTACCGGCGATGTCGAACGCGGTGCCATGATCGGGAGAGGTTCGGACAATCGGCAGCCCCAGCGTGACGTTCACGCCGTGGGCCATATCCAGCGTCTTCAGCGGAATGAGCGCCTGGTCGTGGTACATGCAGATCGCAACGTCATAACGGGCACGCGCCGCGACGGTAAACATCGTGTCGGGTGGCCAGGGTCCGGACACCGCGATGCCGTCGGCAAGCAGGGTATCGATCGCTGGCTGCACCAGGGTTGTTTCCTCGGTGCCTAGCGCGCCCTGCTCCCCCGCGTGCGGGTTGAGCCCAGCGATCGCCAGACGAGGGGCGGCGATGCCAAAATCCCGCCGCAAGGCGGCCGCGGTGGTGCGGGCGGCGGCAACGATCATGTCCGTCGTCAGCATGGCGATCGAGTCGCGCAGCGAGGCATGCACCGTGACCGGCACGACGCGCAGCAGCGGACTGGCCAGCATCATGATCTGTTGCCCGGTCGCGCCGGTCAGGTCGGCCAGGAACTCGGTATGGCCTGGGTAGGCAAAGCCCGCCTGGTATAGCGCCGCCTTGTTGATCGGGTTGGTGACGACACCGGCCGCAGCCCCGGCAAGCGCCAACTTCGTGGCCTGCTCGATCGAGGTGACGATGGCGCGGGCATTGGCCTGATCGGGTTGCCCCGGTATCGGTGTCGCCGCCAGTGGCACCGCCAGCACGGGCAGGGCGATGCTGAACGCCGCGGCAGCGTCAGCGGCATTCGAGACCTGACGCACCTCGACCGCCAGCCCGAGGTTTTGGGCCAGGCCTTGCAGCCGGGACGGATCGTCCAGCGCGACGAAAACCACACCGCTGCCGCGCAGCGCCAGCCAGGCCTTGAGAGAGATTTCACCGCCGATCCCGGCGGGATCACCCATGGTCAGCGCGAGAGGTTGCATTTGTCAGATATGCAACGCGCGGCCATCCGCCGCCAGGGCGGCTTCCTTCACCGCTTCGCTGAGGGTCGGATGGGCGTGGCAAATACGCCCCACATCCTCGGCCGAGGCGCCGAATTCAATCGCCGTGGTCAGTTCCGCGATCAGGGTGCCGGCATCGGGACCGATCACATGCGCGCCCAACAGCCGATCGGTGGCCTTGTCCGCGAGAATCTTCACGAACCCATCGGTATCACCCATCGCGCGCGCTCGGCCGTTCGCGGTGAAGGGGAATTTGCCGACGGTGTAGGCGGTGCCGCCGGCTTTCAGTTCCTCTTCGGTCTGACCCACCGAGGCAACCTCCGGCCAGGTGTAGACCACGTTGGGGATCGCACCGTAATTGACATGGCCGGCCTGGCCAGCCAGGGTTTCGGCGACCGCGATGCCTTCGTCCTCGCCCTTGTGCGCGAGCATCGGACCAACGATCACATCGCCGATGGCGTAGATGCCCGGGACGTTGGTGGCGTAGTGAGGATCAACCTTGACCCGCTTGAGGTCATCGAGATCGACACCAGCGGCTTCCAGGCCTAGTCCTTCCGTATAGGGTCGGCGGCCGATCGAAAGCAGCACGATATCGGCCGTGATCGTTTCGGTCGCACCGCCCTTGGCGGGCTCCATCGTCAAGGTCACGCCGTCCGTCGTGACCGCGGCGGCATCGACCTTCATGCCCAGACGGAACTTGAAGCCCTGTTTCTGCAGTATGCGCTGGAACGCGGTCGCGACCTCCGCGTCCATGCCGGGGACGATACGGTCGAGAAATTCGACCACGGTCACTTCGGCGCCCAGGCGGCGCCAGACGCTGCCGAGCTCCAGGCCGATCACACCGCCGCCGATCACGACAAGGTGGCGGGGGACCTTCTCGAGCGCCAGCGCGCCGGTCGAGGTCACGATCTGCTTTTCATCGACCGGAACACTTGGCAACGGGACGCTCTCACTGCCGGTCGCGATGACGATGTTCTTCGTCGTATAAGCCGTGCCGTCGACATCGACCGTGTTCGGCGCGGTGATCCGGCCGGTGCCCTTCAGCCAGGTCACCTTGTTCTTGCGGAACAGGAACTCGACGCCTTTGGTGTTGGCATTCACCACCTCGGTCTTGCGCGCCTGCATTCGTTCCAGGTCCAGCTTGACCCCGTCGACCAGGACGCCGTGATCCTTCAGGGCATGCATGGCCTTCTCGAATTCCTCGGATGACTGCAGCAGCGCCTTGGAGGGGATGCATCCGATGTTCAGGCAGGTGCCACCAAGGGTGGCGCTTTTTTCGACACACGCCGTTTTCAGCCCGAGCTGTGCGGCGCGAATAGCGCAGACGTAGCCGCCTGGACCGGAGCCGATGACGATGACATCGAAGGATTCACTCACGTCGTCTCTCCTAGAGCGTGATAGTGCAAGGTTGAAGCATCACGCTTTCATTCGCTTCGTTTCAGCGAGCGATCGACGTCGAGGCCGGTTCGACCTCAGACAATCGCGCTTTGGGCGTGGTCCGGGAACTTGCCGCTCAAAGGACGATTACAGGTCCAGCAGCAGCCGGCGGGGGTCTTCGACACCTTCCTTGACGCGCACCAGGAAGGAGACGGCCTCCTTCCCATCAACGATGCGGTGGTCGTATGACACCGCGAGATACATCATCGGCCGGATCTCGATCTTGCCGCCGACGACCATCGGGCGGTCCTGGATCTTGTGCATGCCCAGGATCGCCGACTGCGGCGGGTTGAGGATCGGCGTGGACATCAGTGACCCGTAGATGCCGCCATTGGTAATGCTGAACGTGCCGCCGGTCAGATCCTCCAGCTTCAGGGTGCCATCACGGGCTCGCTTGCCGAACTGCGAGATCGCACCTTCGATGCCGGCGAACCCCAGCTGATCCGCATCACGAATGACCGGAACGACGAGACCCGAGGGGCCGCCGATCGCGATGCCCATGTTGACGAAGTTCTTGTAGACGACGTCGTCACCGTCGATTTCGGCGTTGACAGCGGGGAACTCCTTGAGCGCCACGCAACAGGCGCGGACAAAGACGCTCATGAACCCAAGTCGCACGCCCTTGTGACGCTTCTCGAACGCGTCGCGATACTCGGTCCGCAACGCCATGATCGCGGACATATCCACCTCGTTGAAGGTGGTCAGCATCGCGGCGTTGTTCTGCGCTTCCTTCAGCCGAAGGGCGATGGTCCGGCGCAGACGGGTCATCTTGACCCGCTCCTCCCGCGGCTCGTCCTGACGCGGCGCCCTGGCCACGGGCGCGGCGGCGGGCGCGGGCGCCGGGCGGTTCAAGAAGTCCAGGACATCGCCCTTGGTAACCCGGCCGTCCTTGCCACTGCCGGTGCCGAGCTCATCAGCCGAGAGCCTGTTCTCCGCGATCATCTTCGCGGCCGCTGGCAGCGGGGCGTGGGCCGGCGCGGACGCCGCGGGCCGCGACACCGGGCCCAGCGGACGCGGCGGGGGATTGACCCCGGCGGGGGGGTTGGCCGCCGGACGTGGCGCCGGCGTGGCGGCCGGTGGCGCCGTCGCTTCGGCCGGTGGCGTGGCGGCGGGTGGCGTGGCGGGTCCGGGGTTAGGCGCGACCGTCGCCTTCGGGCCCGTGGCGGCGGTTGGCGCGGCGGCAGCGCCAGCCCCGTCGATCAGCCCCAATACTGAGCCGACTTCGACTTCAGTGCCTTCCGGCACGCTGACCGAGGCCAGCACACCGGAAGACGCCGCGTTGACCTCGACGGTCACCTTATCGGTTTCCAGTTCGACCAGCGGCTCGTCAGCGGCCACGGTTTCACCCTGCTGCTTGATCCAACGGGCAACCGTCGCGGTCGTGACGCTTTCGCCCAGCGCGGGCACTACGATTTCAGTCGCCACAGCGGTATGTCTCCAGGCGGGATAAGAAGCGGCGCGAAGCCACGAAACGGGAGGCGGTCTAGCCGATGCCGAGTACCGTGGCTACCAGACGGGCTTGTTGGACAATGTGCGTTCGCGCCAGGCCCGTGGCGGGACTGGCGGCGGCTTCCCGTCCCACATAAACCGGCCGGCGGACCTTCATGTCCAGCCGGCTGATCACGGCCTCGATGCGCCGGTCGACGAAGTTCCAGGCACCCATGTTCTCGGGCTCTTCCTGGCACCAGACGACATCGGCGTTGACATAAGGCCCCAGCGCCCGGGCCAGGCTGATGGCCGGAAACGGATACAGTTGCTCCAGCCGGATGATCGCGATGTCCTTGATCTCCTTCGCCCGTCGTTCGGCCAGAAGATCGTAGTACACCTTGCCGGAGCAGAGCGTGACCCGGCGCACCTGATCGGGCGGGGCGATTTCATTGATTTCCGGAATGACGTGCAAAAACCGGGTCTCTTCGGCCATGGCGGCCAAGGGTGAGACCGCCAGCTTGTGCCGCAGCAGCGACTTCGGCTCGAACACGATCAACGGCTTGCGGAAGTTGCGGTGCAATTGGCGACGAAGCGCATGGAAGTAGTTGGCCGGTGTCGTCAAATTGCAGACATACATGTTCCGCTCGGCGCAGAGCTGCAGATACCGTTCGATGCGAGCTGATGAATGCTCCGGCCCCTGGCCCTCATAACCGTGCGGCAGCAGCAGCACCAAGCCCGACATGCGCAACCATTTGGTCTCGCCGCTGGCGAGGAACTGGTCGATGATCACCTGTGCGCCGTTGGCGAAATCGCCGAACTGCGCCTCCCACAGCACCAATGTGCGCGGGTCGGCCAACGAGTAGCCGTATTCGAACCCCAGTACGCCGGCTTCAGACAACAATGAATTGTAGATCTCGATTTTGGCCTGCTCGGGGGCGATGTTGTTGACCGGGGTATATTCGTTCTGGTTGAGCTGATCGATCAGCACGGCGTGGCGCTGGCTGAACGTGCCTCTTTGCGTGTCCTCGCCCGAGAGGCGGATGCGGGTGCCCTCCAGTAGCAGGCTGCCGCATGCCAGTGCCTCCGCGGTTGCCCAATCGATCCCCTGGCCGGTCTCGATCGCCTGTTTCTTGGCTTCGAGTTGACGGGTGATTTTGGGGTTCAGGTTGAAGCCCTCTGGGACATGAGCCAGCGCCGCGCCGATCCGCTTGAGCGTAGGCGTGGATACCGCGGTGGATTCTTCGGTAAGCTCGACTTCCTGCTGATCCGCCGGGGTATAGCCGGCCCAATGGCCTTCCAGCCAATCGGCCTTGTTGGGCCGGTACGATTTCGCCGCGGCGTTGGCGTCTTCCAAGGTCTTGGTGAAATCGTCCAGCATCGACCTGGCTTCCGCCGCCGAGACGGTACCTTCCGCCGCCAGCTTCTCGGTATACAGCGCGAGCGTGGTCTTCGTCCGGTTGATCGCCTTGTACATCAGCGGTTGGGTAAACGCTGGCTCGTCCGTCTCGTTATGGCCGTGGCGGCGGTAGCAGACGATGTCCAGCACGATGTCGCTGGCAAACTTCATCCGGTATTCGGCCGCCATGCGCGCACAGAAGATCACCGCTTCGGGGTTATCGCCGTTGACGTGCAGGATCGGCGCCTGGATCGATTTCGCCACGTCAGTGCAGTAAAGGCCGGAGTACGCATGGGCCGGAACCGTGGTAAAGCCGATCTGATTGTTGACGATCAAGTGGATCGTGCCACCGGTGCGATAGCCAATCAGCTGGCTCATGGCCAGGGTCTCGTAGACCAGGCCCTGGCCGGCGAAGGCGGCGTCGCCGTGCATCAAGATGGCCATGACAGAGCTGCGTTGGCCGGTATCGCCGGCGCTGTCCTGACGGGCACGCACCTTGCCGACGACAACCGGATCCACCGCCTCTAGATGCGAGGGATTTGGCTGCAGCGACAGATGCACATCGTGTCCGGCGATTGCCAAATCCGTGGAGGTGCCGAGGTGGTATTTCACATCGCCCGAACCCTGCACGTCATCGGGCTTGAAACTCTCGCCGCCGAATTCGCTGAACAACGCGGTCAGCGGCTTCTTGACAATGTTTACCAGCGTGTTCAGGCGGCCGCGATGTGGCATGCCGATCGCGACTTCGACCACGCCGCCGGCTGCCGCGACCCCGATCATCGCATGCAGGGCCGGTATCGTGACCTCGCCGCCTTCCAGTCCAAAGCGTTTGGTTGTCACGTAGCGCTTCTGACAGAAGGTCTCGAAGCCGTCGGCCTCGGTCAGATGGTGCAGGATGGTCCGCTTTTCGTCTGCGCTGAAGGCGGTTTGCCAGGGCGCGCCCTCGATCTTGCGCTGGATCCAGGACTTCTGCTCTGGATCCTGGATATGCATGAACTCGACGCCGATCGGGCCGCAATAACTCTGCCGCAGGATCTGCATGATATCGCGCAGCGTGGCGGTTTCCCGGCCCAACACGTTGTCGATGAAAATCGGCTGGTCGAAATCGGCTTCGCCGAACCCGTATGACTTCGGATCAAGCTCCGCGTGCGGGGCGGGAATGATCAGGCCGAGCGGATCGAGGCGCGCTTCAAGGTGCCCGCGCACACGGTAGGAGCGAATAAGCATCAGCGCACGAAGCGACATGATCGTGGCGGCACGAACCTGTTCAGGCGCAAGCCCCTCGGCTGTCATCGGCGCGCTGGTTGCGCGCACCTCCCCATTTGCGAAGCTTGGCCGGGGCGACCACGAGGCGCCGCTGGCATCCTCGAGCACGGCGCGGGCCTCGTCGTTCATCGCGGCGAACAGATCGGCGAAGCTGGGATCCACCGATGATGAATCAGAGGCCCATCGCGCGTAAAGGTCCGCCAGGAAGGCCGCGTTTGCGCCGTTGAAGGCCGACGCCAGAATATCCACACCCGCCATTTGTTACAGTTCCTTACCTGTCCATGCCCGCGCTTTTTATGGCGAGCCGGACATACGCGGAAAGCCTGTCCAGGCAACCGCTGGGTTGCTTCCTCCGCATGTCCGCGCGATCAGCGATCTTGTAACTCAACACCGGGATCCACGAGACTGGCGCGACATCGGGATGTATCGACTGCGAGAAGGAGCAAAAATGCGCCACCCGCCGACACGGCCGGATGGCGCATTGAAGTAGTTGGTATTCAATAGCCGGCGGCGCAACCTAAACCGCTGCTGGCACCCACGAAACGCGCGATCGCGGCAAAAGGGCGCGGACTTTCACACCATCCGGCGCCCAGGACCTGTCATCACGCTTGTCGGGACGCCGAATGCAGGCGAGGGGGCCACAACGACCCCCTGCCATCGCAGCAAACCTCTGCCTTCCGCATCAGGCGGCGGGAGGTTCGTCCATCGGCGGGGCCGGCGGACGGGTCCGACGCTCGGCCATGAACTGGTCAAACTCCGCCTTGTCCTTGGCAAACCGCAGGCGCTCGAGGAACGAACCGAACTCTTTCTGTTCTTCCTCCATGCGGCGAAGCGTCTCGGCCTTGTACTCATCGAAGGCGCGATTGCCTGAGGTCGAAGCCGACCGGTTCGACATGCCGCCGCAGGCCCATGACTTCCAGTTTGACCAAGGCCCGGCGTCCTGCCATGTCGGCTGGCTGTTCATTTGTCTGCGTCGGCCGAAGCACGCCATGCGACCACTCCCAATCATGTAGAACAGTATTGCCAGTCCCACCGGCCACCAGAAGATGAAACCCAGGACAGTGAAGGCGATGGCAACGGGCCGGCTCATCCCTGCCGGATGCCAGAACGGCGGCCCACCCCAGGCTTGATTGCCCCAACCCTGATTTGGGCCCTGATTTGGGCCACCGGGGCCGGTGTTCGGTTGTTGCCACTGAGCATCCTGGGCGTTGCCCCAGCGACCCTGGTTCCAGCCAGAGGAGGCATAAGCATCTTGGTTTACAGCGCTCGTCATCGACGGCCTCATGTGAATGTAAGACACATTTACATTGGGGACGGCAAACTGGTCAATCAAGTAGAAGGATGTCGCTTCCGGTGCGAAAAGCCGAGGACCCCGAGGTGTCGATTGGAGCGACACGACCCGATCGATCGCGTCGCGGCTGAACAACGCCGAACGAGCCCTGAGACGATATCGGATCAGGGAGTCAAAGATTGCTCCTGGTGGATTTGCGCCCACCGCTCGGGTTCCGTGGGCTGCCGAACCGGCAAGAGCGGCGCTAACCAGGCGATAATGGTGCGCCCGGCAGGACTCGAACCTGCAACCGAGCGGTTATGAGCCGCCAGCTCTAACCAATTGAGCTACAGGCGCGCACCCGTTAGTCATGCCTGCTCCGCACACCTTTCGTCAACGCGCAGCGTCGGGGTCTGTCGCGGCCCGGCCGCGGCTGGATGCGTGCTGGCTCAGCCACGTTCGGCGCCGTGGCGAGCTGTCGTTATCCGGCGGCGACAGGCCGACGCCGCCGCGATAGAGGTGCCGGCTGCGTTAAGCGCCGCCATGTCCACGACAGCGCTTATAGCTTTTCCTAGTGCGCGCGCTTCTCGAACACCATCGTGTCGCCACCGGATGTGAGCTTCAGCTGCTTGCCGTCTTCCGCCAGCTCGTACTTATCGGTCTCCTTGTGGACGGTCCCGCTCTTGACTGACGCCTGGGTCGGCGTGAACACAAGTGTGCCAGTCCCGTCCTTCGATACCTCCTGCTTATAGGTCCCTTTCATTTCGCGAACGACGCGGGCCTTCTGATAGGTCTGACTGTCCCACCCGCCGTTCGGGGTCACGTTCATGTTAATGGTGACCCCGCTTCCCAGGTTGGCGTGCCAACTTCCAGCCACACTCTCATCGGCCAGCGCGGCCGGCACTATCATTAACGAAACGAGAGCCGCCCATAGAAATGTCCGCAAATCGTCCTCCTGAACTAACAAAGCTTCTGCCACGGACCAGGAAAAGCCGTCTGGTCATCAGCGAGCTGAACGTCTATGGCGAGATCCGGTTGCCGCTATGCCAACCGGGAACCAGCGGTCGAGTCGCGTTAAGATTTCGGTGATTGGGACGTCCAAGGCCGAACATCAGACGTTCAGCCTGGATAGGCTCCGGACCGGTAGAGCCCCGATCGCGCCGATGCACCTGGTTACCTGTAGAAAGGATCATGTAGATGAAGGTTCGTAGTCTGCTCATGCTGCTAACGCTTTCCGGTATTGGCCTCGGCTGGAACGCGCAGGCACACGCGATCGGTTGCATCAGCGGCGGCGTTGCGGGCGCCGTTGCCGGTCACATGGCGCATCACGGAATTCTCGGCGCCCTTGGCGGGTGTGTTGCCGGGCACGAATATCACAAGCATCAGCAGCGGGCGGCGACACAGAGAAACAACGAACAGACGTACCAGCAAAACCCGAATCAGACGTACCAGCAAAACCCAAATCGTGATACGCAGTAGCCGCAGATCCGTTTGTGAGGCCTGCGTATCAGCGCGCTCGGGCTGCTTCGGGTGCGGATAAGGTTGGGTGGCGCGCCAGGGCTTGGTGACGCTAAGGCGCCGACGCTGTCGCCCTTACGATGCTTCGGCGGCGTTAGAACTGCTTGTAGACGATTTCCGGCGACGACAGATTAAGCACCAGACCGGCGATCGCGATCGCCAGGATCATTGCTGAAGCGAACGCGGTACGGGCGTAGCGCGACCGGTAGACGGCCTCAGCCCGACTGGCTGATGCGCCGAGGATATCGGGCACCGCCAGCACTACGCTCGCACCGCACACGGTGCCCAGGACCGCCGACGCCGAACCAAGGACGCCGAGGTCTCTCGCCAACGTTCCTATCTGAGTCCAATTCGCCCAGAACCAAAGCAGCGTGAACGCGAACCAGGTGAACGTCAGACCGCGCGCAACCGCTCGGTAGATCGGGTTCGCGCCAAGACGCTCATATCCCGCCGCCGACAGTCGGCGCGTCATCGCGACCTGGTAAAGCCGGTTCCCGGCTACGCCGCCGCCCTGCAGCAGCCCGAAAAACAGGAACTCGGACGTTTGCCCGTGCCAGGCGCCGACCAGGAAGAACGTGATGAAGAACGCGATGACAGCAGGATATTGCTTCGAACGAGCCTCCCGGTGACGTCGCATCCAGCCCAGCAGAAGCGGATTGAACACATAGCTGCGCAACCATTGTGACAAGGAGATGTGCCAGCGACTCCAGAATTCGATGAAGTTCAGGGCGGCAAAGGGCCGATCGAAATTCTCTGGCAGTCGCAGCCGGAACAATCTGGCGGCGCCAATGACGAAATCGGTGTATCCGGAGAAGTTTGCGTACAGAAACAGCGGATACAGCACGACGATCAACGCGCCGATCAGCAGGCGCCGCGGGAAAGCCAGAGCGGGCGTGAACATGCCAAGCAGGTCGACCTGCCACGCAAGCAGAATCGCTGACAGGATCAGCACCTTGAACGCCCCGAGCACCATGCGCCAGGCGGCGAGGCCGATAATCGGCAGGCTTAGCGGCAGGTCGTTGTTCGCCTCATAGTCTTCGCGCCGCTGGATCGGGCCGGAGATGAAGGCCGGAAAGTTCAGTGTGAAGTTCAAGTATCGGACGATCCCGATCCGATCGGTGTCACCTTGTCCGGCGTCGATCACCAGGTGCATGACCCGGAAGAAGATGTAGGACAACCCGATCATCATGGCCCCTGGCGGCAGGAGCAACGGGTGCGGAATGAAGGTATAGCGCTTCAACCAGACGAACACGGCCAGCACCAGCACGATCGCGATCGGCGCGGTCCATCGACGTCCGCTCCGTGCCGCTGCGGCGCCCAGGTACCCCAACACCAGAAACCCGGCCAGAGGCAGAAGCGGCAAGATCCTGTGCGACAGGGTCCAGACGAACGCCAGGTTCAGCACCAGCCACACGCCTTCGCGCCACCACGTCACGGAGATCGTGTTGAACGCCGCCGCACCGACCAGGACGAAAACCAGGAACTGCCAGGAAGGAACCGTCATCGCCCGCTCACTCTCTTGCAGGCGGCGAATTCCGGTTGCGACAACAACCCTTGTTCGACCAGACCAGCGAGCACGGCATGGCCGCCGCCTTTCGGGTGCCCATCCGTCAGGTAGAATAGCGAGCTGAAATCAGGCGCGGAGGCGAATGCTTTGGTGGCGTCGACAAAATCCACGCCATGATCGGCTGCCTCTTTCTCCAGTACCTTCCCCAGCAGCAATGGATCGATCCCCGGTGGATCAGCGGGCAGACGGGCAAGCGCCGCCTGCGCTCGTTCCGGGACATAGAACACGAGAACAGGAACATGATCCGGTGCTGTCTGGGCGGTGATACGGCCCAGAAGATCGCCGAAATCGGCCACCCGCTTGTGCCATGCCGGGCTAAATGGGCGGCGAACGTAGTCGACAGGATCGCCATTCAGAAGGAACGCTTTGATCTGGAAAGACGGGTCGCTGTAAAGATGATACTGCATGAGCAGAAATAACCGACTCTCACGCAGCATCGAGACAAGTCCGCGCAGGTTGAAACGTTCGGGCGGGACCTCGCCCTCGGCCACCGGCGGCGGATCCTTCAGATGGACCAGGTCGAACGGTCCGATCGTCATGACAATCGCGGACGGCTTCAGCGCCAGTGCCTCCTGCATTCGCTGGTCGATGCGGTCAACGTCGGTTGGCTCCGAACCAAGATTTTGAAAGTCAACGAGTCCGCCGCACGCATTTGACAACACGGCTGATGCCCGGGCGGCGAACGACTGGTCGTAGTTCACCAGCGCGCCGCGCGACGTGGAGGAGCCAACGACCACGACCCGTCGTGCCCCCGCCGGTCGCGGGCCACAGGATTGGGCCGTGCGATAGCCACAGGCGTTGAAGTGCTGGGTCACCCATGGTCCTTCCCAGACCTTGGTGCGTGATGTGCAAAACGGATGATACCGATAGCCGCTGGGTGTCAGGTATTCGCAAGGCTCGACCGCATCGTCCTGCACATAGATAAGGCGCGCCGAAGCCTCGCCCGCGACAAGCAGGACGATGATCGTGGAAATGAAAATCAACGGCAGCAGGACGTAGTCCCGACGCGGCAGCCGCCACGGGGCGACCGGGCGCTGACCATCCGGTCCTGCTTCGGCCGGCTTGATTCGTCGCGAAAGAGTCATGACCATGCGCGATATGATACGCGGATTCGTTGCGTATATGCGACCACAATATCGCGAGTGTCAGGACTGTTATCCGATCGCATGATCGGCTATCAGTCACTTAACGCACGAACAGGACCCGACCCGAATGGCCAAACCCGCTCATGCCTCCACCACGGCGACCGAGTGGGACCGGGACGCCGCCCTGACCACCGCCCGCATCCTGCTGGAGATAAAGGCGGTCAATTTCCGTCCCGAAGATGCCTACACGTTCACCTCCGGCTGGAAGTCGCCGGTTTATATCGACTGCCGCCGCATTATCTACTTCCCGCGGGCGCGGTCGAAGATCTGTGACCTGGCGGTGCAGAAGATCCAGCGCCACGTCGGGTACGAGACGATCGAGACCGTCGCCGGGGGCGAGACAGCGGGTATCCCGTTTGCCGCCTGGATCGCCGATCGGATGGCGGCACCGATGTCCTATGTCCGTAAGAAGCCGAAAGGGTTCGGCCAGAACGCCTTGATCGAAGGCGATGTGCCGGTGGGCAAGCGCACCTTGCTGGTCGAAGATCTTACCACGGACGGTCAGTCAAAGATCCGCTTTGCCAATGCGCTGCGCGATGCCGGGGCCATCGTGAACCACGCCTTTGTCATTTTCTTCTACGGGGTTTTTCCTGGCGCCTTCGAAACATTGGCGAACATGGATGTCACACTGCACAGTCTGTGCACCTGGTGGGACGTGCTGGATGCCTGCAAGGACCGGCCGTACTTCTCCGACGCCGCCTTGTCGGAAGTCAGGCGGTTCCTGGAGAATCCAGTCGCCTGGTCGACCGCCCATGGGGGCATTTCCTCAGCGCAGGAAGCCATGGCGCGCAAGGAGGCAGCCGAAGGCTGAGCCACACCTGTGGCCGACGGCTCAGTCAAGCCCGACGATCCGTCATGGCTGTGGAACCTGTAGACGCTGTCCCGATCTCGGGATTACCCGCATCCAGCTCAGCCCCATCGCCAGACCGGCGAAGACCGCGGCCATGCTCAACGCGACATGGGTCGCGTGAACGATGGAGCCCGGGCCGCCGTGCGTCAGCCCCAGCACCACCGCGACCAGCGCGCTGCCCGTAGTCTGCCCGACCAACCGCGAGGTGGACAGCATGCCACTCCCCGCTCCCGCCCGATCCGGCGGCGCGCTGCCGATCAGCAACCGATTGTTGGGTGCCTGAAACAGGCCAAAGCCGGCACCGCAGAGCACCAGCCGCCACGCGACGGTCCCCCATGACGCGGTGGCCGGCAACAGCGTCGTCAGTATCAGCCCGCTGACCATCACCGCCAGTCCAAGACCGCCCAGGATGCCGGCTGAATATCGGTCCGCGAGGCGCCCGGCTATCGGCGCCACCACGACGACCGCCGCGGGCCACGGCGTCATCTGCAAGCCAATCTCGAACGCCGACAAGCCACCGGCGTACTGCAAATAGAAGGGCAAGATTATCAAGGCGATGATCTGTGCGGCATGGCAGCAGACCGCGGTCGCCACGGACAGCGCGAACACCGGTCGCTGTATCAACAGGTCCACGGGTAGCAAAGGTGGTCGCAATCGCAGTTGCCGACGCACGAAGACAAAACCTATGGCCACACTGCCGCCAAGCTCAGCCACCACCAGCGACAGCCGCTCGCCATGGCCGATGCCGTCCAACCCGATGATGAACAAGCCGAGCGTGATCGCGTTCATCAGTGCGCTTGGAACATCGAAGTCGTGCGATGTCAGCGGCGATCGTGGCAGGAACCGCATCGACATCAACAGCGAGACGACACCGAACGGCACCTGGATGGCGAACAGCCATGGCCAAGACCCGACCGCGAGTATCGCCGCGGCGACCGACGGCCCCGCCGCGGACGAGGTCGCCACCACCAGAACGTTGTAGCCGATGCCGCGTCCCAGCTGCGATTTCGGAAAAATAAACCGTATCAATGCGCCATTGACACTCATGATCCCGGCGCCGCCGAAGCCCTGCAACACACGCCCGACGACCAGTTGAGGCAGCGTCGTCGCCATCGCGCAGTCTATCGACGCCAGGGTGTACAGCAGCAGCCCACAGCAGAAGATGCGCCGATGCCCGTGCACATCGCCCAGGGATGCCAGCGGCAGCAGGCTAATCGTCACGGCCAACTGGTAAGAGTTCACCACCCAGATCGATCCGGCGGGCGTGGCATGCAGCTGCTGCGCCATGGTGGGCAATGCAACGTTGGCGATCGAGCCATCGAGCACCGCCATACAGACCGCGACTCCGAGCGCTATCATGGCTAAAAGCCGCTGGCCTGCCGGCAATCCGTCAAGCGGGGCTGGTGTCGGCAGCTGGTTCATGCGGATAGGGAACGTCCTGACGCCAGAGAGCCTGCCAGCCTGTACTGCCGCGGCCTGAGCGGCAAGCGCGGCTGGCGAAGCTGGCCCTCGATGGCCGAGAGCAACATCAGCCTGACTGGCTGATAAAGTTGCGTGTGAAACCAATGAGCTGAAGCCCGCTGACCGTTTACGGTCAGCCTGAAAGCGTTTTAGGGTCGAGCTAACTTTGCCAGGAGACACCAGATGCCGTTCGCCACAACCGATGACGGGGTCCGTCTGCACTACGAGGAAACCGGCGCCGGCGCACCGGTCATATTCGTGCATGAGTTCGCCGGCGACCACCGCGCCTGGGAGCCGCAAATGCGGCACTTCGGTCAGCGCTACCGGGCGATCAGCTACGCCGCGCGCGGTTATCCGCCCTCGGACGTGCCGGAAGACGCAGCGAAATATTCCCAGGCGCGTGCGGCTGACGACATCGCAGCGGTGCTCGATGGTTTGGCGATCAGACAGGCGCACATTGTCGGCTTGTCGATGGGCGGCTTCGCCACACTGCATTTCGGCTTCCGTCATCCGGCTCGCGCGCTATCTTTGTGTGTCGCCGGCTGCGGCTACGGCGCCGAAGCCGGTCAGCGGGAAAAATTCCGTTCGGAGGTCGCCACCGTCGCCGCGTTTCTCGATGAGCACGGCATCGCGGCCTTCGCCGCCAAATATGCCTACGGTCCGACCCGCGTGCAGTTCGAGAACAAGGATCCGCGCGGCTTCGCCGAGTTCAAACACCAGCTGGCCGAACATTCCGCGATCGGGGCGCGCAACACCCAGCTTGGCGTGCAGGGCGAACGGCCATCGCTGTACGACCTGACAGACCAGATGGCCGCCTTGACTGTCCCAACGCTGATCCTGACCGGCGATGAGGACTGGCCATGCCTGCAACCTGCTCTGCTGATGAAGCAGACGATCCCCTGGGCCGCGCTATCGATCATGCCGAACTGCGGCCACACGATCAATCCGGAGGATCCGGACCAGTTCAATCGACTGGTGGGAGACTTCATCGTTCGGGTTGCGGCGGGACGTTGGCCGAAACGTGACCCGCGGGCGATGGTCGGCTCGATCACCGGAATGAAATGATAATCGTTGCCCGATCATCCAGCAGCGACGATCCTGTGACTGGACCCGACTCGGAGGTTATCGACACCATTACAGACGATGCGGTTTCGTTCTCTGTTGATGCTTGCTTGCGCGGGCGCCTTATCCGGCTGTGGCTCGGTTTTGACAGCCTCCACTGCCGATGTCGCGGGTATTGCCGGCGCCGGGGTGGCGGGCGCGGTGTCCAGGAGTCCGGCTGCGGCCACCGGCATCGGTCTGGGTATCGCGGCAGGGGCAAACGCCGGGTTGCAGTCTGTCGAACGCGATGTGCATCGGGCCGAACAGGACCGCATTGCTCAGGCGGCGGGGCCGCTGGCGCCAGGTGTTGTCGGCCATTGGAGTGTCACCCATAGCATCCCGATTGAAAATGACGAACACGGTGATCTGGTCGTCACCCGTGTCATCGGCGCGGCTGATTTCAACTGCAAGGAAATAGTCTTCTCCGTGGATGCCGCGCGGAGCAAGCCGGATGCGACGCAGAACAAGCCGGATGCCTCGGAAAACAACTCCCACGCGACACAGAACAAGACCGCTTCCCGGGCGTTCTACACGGCTACGGTCTGTCTTGACGGCGCCGACTGGAAATGGGCTTCGGCGGAACCGGCGACGGCGCGGTGGGGCGCGCTGCAGTGAAAGCTCTGCCGCTGCTCATCCTGATCCTGCTGACCGCATGCAGTTCCACGCCGGAAATTGTCGCGGTGCTGTCAGGAGGGGTGGCGGGTAGCGCGACCGGCAATCCGGCGGTTGGGTTCGCTGTCGGTGTGGCGGTGGATGCCGGAGCAACTTACGCGATCCGTTACTATGGGCGAAGCCGGCAGGGGGCGGAACAGGATGCCATCGCCCAGGTTGCCGGCCAGTTGCCGATCGGGACGGAAGCGGCGTGGAAGATCGAACACGCCATCCCGATCAGTGATGAACACGGGAAACTCCGCGTTATCCGCCGGATCGACTCGCCGTTGACGGTCTGCAAGGAAATCGCGTTCTCGGTGGACGAGGGCAGGGGCGCGAAGCTTCAACGCTCGTGGTTCACGTCGGATATCTGTAAGCAGGCCGCGACCTGGAAGTGGGCATCGGCGGAGCCGGCGGTGGCGCGCTGGGGCTTCCTGCAATGATGACTTCGGCCTAGCCCACCCATTACAATAGCCGGACGTGGACGGGATCCTGCGAAACTATCACCGCTCGATGCGGGCAGCGTCTGCCAGCCGCCTCGCGACCGCCCGAACAGGTCCCTGTCGACTGCGGGGTGTCCCGCGCAAACAGCGCTGAACAAGCACCTGGGTCGCCAAGCCCCGCTCGGATCGTCCGCTTCGACGGCAGCCGCGCCGCGATCTCCATCGTGAGGGGCTTGTCTAAGAGACCGACCTCCGTTCCGCACCTGAACGATTGCGCTCCTTCGGCCGCCCGGCTAACTTCGTTGCCGCGCGGGTGTAGCTCAATGGTAGAGTCCCAGCCTTCCAAGCTGGCTGTGCGGGTTCGATTCCCGTCACCCGCTCCACTCGACCGGATGGAGCGTTCGCCGTAAGCGGCTCTTTGACGGTTTGAAAGTCTTCGATTTCGTTTCTTCAATTTCGTCAATATCTGACATGCCCTGCTCGCCTCATTATGCCGACCGATCGAGAAGCATAATACCACGCGCCTGTTATCGATCGTCTGCAAGGCTGAGGTCAGGGGCCTGATTGACACCTGTAAAGGGTCGCCCCATCATGAGGTATTACCGAGGGGTGTCCCGCCGATTGGGGCTGAGATACTGCGAGATCCTGCGTGACAAGCCAGGCGGCGCGGTGACCCTTGAACCTGAACCGGGTCATGCCGGCGTAGGGACGGGAAGCGCTCGGCACCCGCCTACCGTTTGCTGTCCCTGAAGCCGACGCGTAGGAGACATCCATGACTGTCCAGTCAAAGTCCACCACCCGCCCAAGTTCGGTGACCACCGGTCCGATCGCAGGCTCCCACAAGATCTATAGCAGTCCCGAAGATCGCCCCGACATCATGGTTCCGTTCCGCGAAATCGCGCTCGACCCGAGTGCCGCGGAAGAGCCCTACCGAGCCTACGACTGCTCCGGCGTCTATACCGATCCCTCGGTTACGATTGATCTGGAGGCAGGTTTGCCGCCGATCCGCCGCGAATGGATCGCCAGGCGGAGCTTCGACCGGATCACGCCCCGCGCGGTGCGGCCCGAGGACAACGGCAACATCGGCGATGACAAATTGGTGCCGTTCTGCCCGGCGGACCTGCCGATCTACGGCGGGAAGCCGGGGCAGCTTGTGACCCAGTATGAGTTTGCCCGAGCCGGCCGCATCACCGAGGAGATGATCTACGTCGCCCATCGTGAAAACATGGGCCGGGCGAAGATGATCGAGGGCGCCGAAGAGCGCGTCGCGGACGGTGAAAGTTTCGGTGCGGACATTCCCACCTTCATCACGCCTGAGTTCGTGCGGAGCGAAATCGCGCGCGGCCGGGCCATCATTCCTGCGAACATCAATCATCCGGAACTCGAGCCCGTCATCATCGGCCGCAATTTCCTGGTGAAGATCAACGCCAATATCGGCAACTCCGCGGTCACGTCGGGCGTGGCCGAAGAGGTGGAGAAGCTGGTATGGGCGATCCGCTGGGGCGGTGACACCGTGATGGATCTGTCCACCGGACGTAACATCCACAACATCCGCGGCTGGATCATGCGCAACTCTCCCGTTCCGATCGGCACGGTGCCGATCTACCAGGCACTCGAGAAGGTTGATGGCGATCCGACCAAGCTCGATTGGGAGGTTTTCAAGGACACCCTGATCGAGCAGGCCGAACAAGGTGTTGACTACTTTACCATCCACGCCGGCGTCAGGCTAAAGTATGTGCCGTTGACGGCGAAGCGGGTGACCGGGATCGTGTCGCGTGGCGGATCGATCATGGCGAAGTGGTGTCTGTCCAGGCACAGGGAGAGCTTTCTCTACGAACGCTTTGACGAGATCTGCGACATCATGCGGAAGTACGATGTGTCGTTCTCACTGGGCGATGGTCTGCGTCCCGGTTCCAATGCCGACGCCAACGACGCGGCGCAGTTCGGCGAGCTGGAGACGCTTGGCGAACTCACCAAAGTCGCTTGGGACAAGGGCTGCCAAGTGATGATCGAGGGCCCGGGCCACGTGCCCATGCACAAGATCAAGGTGAACATGGATAAGCAGCTGCGCGAATGCGGCGAGGCCCCGTTCTACACGCTTGGGCCGCTGACAACCGATATCGCGCCAGGCTACGACCACATCACCAGCGCCATCGGTGCGGCGATGATCGGTTGGTTTGGTACCGCGATGCTCTGCTATGTCACCCCAAAGGAACATCTGGGGCTGCCCAACCGCGACGACGTCAAGACGGGCGTTATCACCTACCGCATCGCGGCACATGCCGCCGACCTGGCGAAAGGTCATCCGGCGGCGAAGCTTCGCGATGACGCGGTCAGCCGTGCGAGGTTCGAGTTCCGCTGGGAGGATCAGTTCAACCTTTCGCTCGATCCTGACACCGCGAGATCGTTTCACGACGAGACTCTGCCGAAGGAAGCCCACAAGGTGGCGCACTTCTGCTCGATGTGCGGCCCGAAGTTCTGCTCGATGAAGATCACCCAGGATCTACGTGGCGAAGCCGAACGCATGGCCGGCCTGGAAGCCAAGAGCGCCGAGTTCGCCGAGACCGGCAAGAACATCTATCTGCCGACGCAGGCGGCCGAATAGGAGTGACACGCCCACGATGACAGAGCCCAAGGTGGCGCTCTCGGCGATCGGTCAACTGGCGGATGCCGAGATCGACATCGGCAACGCGGCTCTGCAACTTGCCCGCGTCGATGCGCCTGATGCCGATTGGTGGAGAGCGGCGCGCCACTTGTCGGACCTGGCGCAAGCAGCGGTGAAGCAGGCGGCGGCGTTGGAAAAGGAGGATCTATCCGGCCGGGCTGCAGCGCTCGCTCAACTTCTTGCGGGCGAGTATGGCTATATGGGCGATGTCGAAAATTATGACGACCCGGCCAATGCGAACCTGATCCGGGTGATCGAGCGACGACGTGGGTTGCCGGTTGCCCTGGGCGTGCTGTGGATGCACGCTGCCAGGGCTGCGGGCTGGGGAAGCCACGGTGTTGATTTTCCAGCGCATTTCCTGGTCGCGTTGGAAGGACATAAGACCCAGGTGGTGATCGACGTGTTCGATGGTGGGCGCGTGGTATCCGCCAGGGACCTGCGGTCGTTGCTGAAGCGCGTCGAAGGCGAGAAGGCCGAATTGCGACCCGGCCTGCTGCAACCAATGAACACTCGGCGGGTGCTGCTGCGGCTGCAAAACAATATCATGACGCGGCGACTGGAGTCCGGCGATCTTCGAGGTGGCCTGCGATGCACCGAAGACATGCTGCTCATCGCGCCTGATCAGGCGGAACTATGGCGGCAGGCTGGAATCATGAACCAGAAGCTCGAACAGGTCGCCGCAGCTCGCGACTGCTATCAGCATTTTCTGGAACTGGTGCCGGAAGGGTCGATCGCCAATGGGGTTCGCGCGCAGTTGGAGATTCTGAAGTCTATGCTGAACTAGCGCGCGATCGTTTGAGGTTGAACCGACCTCAAACGTGAAGCGCCTCTCAAACAAAGCGAGCTGGAGCCTGATTGCTTCAACCTGAAGCTATCAGGCTGTAGCGTCCTGCCCCCGAAGTTCGTGGCCTCTGGAGGCGTACGCTGGCCCATCAGGTCGCCGTCAGCCAAACGACATCCGTGAGAACCGGTTTGACGGTCGTCAGGCCCTGCCTCCGACCGCCAAACCATGTCACGACCGATGTCGTTACAGTGCGACCGATCGAACTAGACCTTCGGCCCGCGTTGCCGCAGATCCTCGTTGAACGCGGACATGAAGGCGCGGCCAATGTCGGCGCGGCTGAGACCGATATCCAGCAATTCACGATCCGACATGGAAGACAGTTCGTGTGCCGACACTCGGTCGAAGCGCCACGCTGTGAACGCCGCTATCTGCCGGGACAACCACGCTGTCAGACGGCCCTTCTGCCCGCCGCCAATGGAAGGGGCGGAAACGCGAAGGTCAGGCTCTTCCCATTTGGCGTCGATGTAGCTCATGCTGGGGAGTTGGAAGGTGAAGTGGGAATTGGCAGCTTGAACGCCCATGACGATTGTCCATACGAACCCGGGTCCTGCGCGACGTCGGGGTGGCGGGGCGCCCCCGGGTTATGATGCGATGCAACATAGGTCGGATTACGTTTAGGTTAAGCACCCAAATGACCAAACAGCCATGCGCTAAACGCATGGACCCCGAGACAGCTATCTAATTTGCGCGCGACCCCGTTTGGAGAGACGAAAATGACTGGTTCAGCGTTGACGGCGCTGCGGCAAGAGCTGGCCCGTTGTGGCCTCGATGGGTTCATCGTCCCACGGGCGGACGAGCATCTGAGCGAGTATGTGCCCGCCGCCGCGGAACGGCTGGCGTGGCTGACCGGCTTCACCGGCAGTGCGGGCCTGGCAGCCGTGCTTGCCAAGGTTGCCGCGGTTTTCACCGACGGTCGCTATGTCCTGCAGCTCGCCGAACAAACCGATCCGGCGGTGTGGCAGCGGTTGCACATGACCGAGGAGCCAGCGCCGCTGTGGCTGGCGCGCCAGGCGCCGGAGAACGCCCGTATCGGCTACGATCCGCTGCTGATCAGCGAAGACGGTCTGGCGCGGTATACCGATGCCGGGCTTAACATGGTGGCGGTCGCACAGAATCCTGTCGACTCGGTCTGGCTCGATCGGCCCCCGGCTCCCAGTGCTCCTGCCGTACCGCATCCGCTGGCGACGGCGGGTCGCACGTCGGAGGATAAGCGCGCAGATGTGGCGCAGGCGCTGCGGGCGGCGAAGCAGGACGCCGCGGTAGTGACTGATCCGGCGTCGATCGCCTGGCTGCTGAACATCCGCGGCGGTGACGTGCCGTTCACACCATTCGCCCTGGCTTTCGCGCTGGTGCATGCGGATGGCGCGACCGATCTATTCATCGCGCCGGAGAAACTGTCGGCCGAAACCCGGGCGTGGCTGGGCAATGGCGTGTCGGTCACCGACAGGAGTGGGCTTGCCCAGGCCCTGGCGAAGCTGGCCGACCGCAAGGTGCGGGTCGACCGGTCAGGATCGCCGGTCTGGTTCGCGCAGCAGCTTCTGAAGGCGCGGGCCGCGGTGTCGCCCGGCAGCGACCCTTGCCTGCTGCCGAAGGCCTGCAAGAATGCGGTCGAGCAGCAGGGCGCTCGATCGGCGCATCTCCGGGACGCGGTCGCGGTGTGCAGGTTCCTGCACTGGCTGTCCGCCACCGCACCCACCGGTCAGGCGACAGAGATGTCCGCGGCGGCGGCGTTGTTCGGGTTCAGGCGTCAGGTCGAGGGGTTTCGTGGCGAGAGTTTTCCGGCGATCTCCGGCGCGGGCGAGCACGGTGCTATCATCCATTATCGCGTGACCGAGAGATCGAACCGGCCGATAAGGCCGAACGAGATCTATCTCATAGACTCGGGCGCACAATACCCGGATGGCACGACCGACATCACCCGGACCGTCTGGACCGGCCCCGGTGATCCGCCCGACGAGGTTCGCGATCGGGCAACCCGGGTCATGCAGGGACATATCGCCATCGCGACCTCGATGTTCCCCAAGGGCGTCGGCGGCGCCCATTTGGACGCAATCGCTCGGCGTGCGCTGTGGCAGGCGGGACTGGACTACGATCACGGAACCGGTCACGGGGTCGGAAGCTATCTGTCGGTGCACGAAGGTCCGGTGAGCATCTCCCGCCTTGCCAGGCCGGTGCCGATCGAGGCGGGCATGATCCTGTCAAACGAGCCAGGCTTCTACCTGCCGAACCAGTATGGCATCCGTTTGGAAAACCTGCTGTTGGTACGACCGGCCGATCTGCCCGCCGCTACCAAACCATTCCTGTGTTTCGAAACGCTGACCCTCGCGCCGTTCGACCGGCGCTTGCTCCAACCAACGCTGATGACGAAGCAGGAGCTTGAGTGGCTCGACAGTTACCATGCGCGGGTTCGGCGGACTGTCGGACCCTTGCTGGACGAAGCCGAACGAACCTGGCTGGATGCCGCCTGCGCTCCGCTGGCTGACGGTAAGATCTGACCCCACCAGCATTGCTGCTCAAGGCACGTTGGGTAGATTTGCGGGTGGTCAGCTTCACCGTCGGTGCACCGGACCGGCCGTGCTCATCTGCCTGCGAGGGATGTCATGCCAAATATTCTCAGCCTCACATCTATCAGCCCTGAGGACCGGGTTAAGATCGAGGCGGTCGATCCGTCGGTGCGGCTGATCGAGGCTGCCGGCTGGTTCGAGGGTGAGTACCGCGAAACATGGCCGGCCTTCACGGCTGACAGGTATCTCATGCCCGGCGCCGATGGTCGGGGCACCCGCCAGGAACGTGACCAATTGCTCGCGGACGCCGAAATCATCCTCGGCGGCTGGCCCTTCCCGCTCGATCTCAGGGCCCGGGCGCCACGGCTGAAATGGTTTCACCAGCGCCCAGCGGGCGCGAGCAACCTGCTTCGCGGCGACTTGTGGGGCAGCGACATCACGGTAACCACGTCGCGTGGTTCCGCGAACGGACTGGCGATCGCGGAATATGCCGTCGCCGGTATCCTGCATATCGCCAAAGGCTTCCACCGGGCGTCCCTCGATCGGGACCATGGACAATTCAGCGCGCGCAGTTACAAGCCATTGCTGTTGGAGGGCAAGACCGCCTGCGTTGTTGGTGCCGGTGGCATCGGATCGGAGGTCGGCCGCCTGTGCGCTGCCCTGGGCATGCGCGTTTTCGGCACCCGCCGTCACGTGTCAGTGGATCGGCCACTGCCACCGGGTTTCATCGCGATCGACAGCGCCGGCGATCTCGGCCGATACCTGCCGGACAGTGACATCGTCGCGATCTGCTGCCAGTGGACACCCGAAACGAACCGGCTGTTCGACGCGGACCGGTTTACCGCGATGAAGTCCGGTAGCATTCTCGTCAATGTCGCGCGCGGCGAAATCGTTGATGAGGACGCCCTCGCCGCGGCCCTGGCGCGTGATCATCTGCGGGGTGCCGTGCTCGATGTCTATGTCGGCGAGTTCGAGCATGCGCCCAGCCCGCGCCTGTGGTCTGATCCGCGCGTGCTGATCACGCCGCACATTTCCGGCGCCAGCGACCAAAGCCGGCATGGCGGGATTGCCTTGTTCTGCGACAACCTTGGCGCCTGGCTCGCCGCACGACCGATGCGTAATATCATTGATTGGGACCGAGGCTATTGACGGTCCGGCCCGACCTTGAGCGCAGCGCTGTCCAGGTCCCGTTGCGTGCCGGCGCCGGCGCGCTCAGCGGCCGGAACCGGTAAGACCCGGCCCCGGAACGACGCTACATTCTCGTGCGTTTGCTTGTGGAGGCGGTATCCAGGGCCGCCCGCATCTCATCCGGGTGACGCATGCCTTCGGTCGTTCCGGACATCGGGTCGCTCAGGCCGCCGACCCCAGTGGTATCAGCACCTGTTCGCTGATGTCGCCTCGTGGATGAGAGATTCCACCACAGGAAACCGATCAAGAGGACGAAAGTGACAAGCGCAAGGGCTAATATCCAGTCCATAGGCCTCACCTGCTGGTTTGTTGTGCGGCGTGAAGCACCCCGCAGGTTGTGCGGTTGCGCCGGAAAGCTCCCGATCTCAAGAGTTGATAGCGGTGACCGGCGTTGCCCGGGTATTCGTGCATAGCGCAATAAAGTCGTCGATACTCGTCGAGCGAAGCCGCCCATTCGCGGCCACGGCGGGGAAGCATGCCGCCATCGCCGCTGCCGCCGTGTGCGCCGATGGCCGGGCGCCGAAGTCCCAGGCAGCGGAAGGAACCCCGGCTGTCCTGAGGCCAAGGGTGCCTGACGCCTGGCCGGCCGCAGACGGCTCTGAAGGCCATGCTGGCACCGCTGCACGATCAGGACCTCGATACGCCGCCGAGGTTCACGGGCGTGATCACCAGGACCGAGTTTCTTTGCTATCAAACGTCCACGCGGAGATGAAGGCCGCGGTTCACCCGGGCGAACTGGGCGACGGGGCCGCCGCTTACCGTCATCGGCTTCACCCTGGGCGAAACGCCTCTGGTGCGCGCTTGGCACGAAGTCCTGATGGCTCTAGAGCGCGATCGTCTGAGGTTGAACCAACCTCAGACGTGAATCGCCCTCTCAAACAAAGGGAGCGAGCGCGTGGTTGCTTCAACCTGAAGCTATCACGCGCTAGCCGGCCAGCTTCGCCGGATCGGTGTTGGCGCCGCACACCACGACGCCGATCCGCGCCATTCGCGGCGGAACAAACCGACCCGAGAGCAACGCGGCGGCGGCGGTGGCACCGCCCGGTTCCGCGACCAGCCGGAAACGATCCCACAGCATCTGTTGCGCCGCCAGGATCGCGTCGTCCGGCACCAACACCGCCTGGCTGACGAAATCCTGCGCGATCGGGAACATCAGGACGCCAACCTGCCTGGCCCCCAGACTGTCCGAGGCCAGGCCGCCGACCCCAGCCGGAACCGGTCGGCCGGCGCGCAGGGCATCATGCAAGGACGGGCAGCCTTCCGGCTCGACACTGATAACCTCGGCGCTTCCTGCATACCAGGATGCGATGCCGCCGATCAGCCCGCCACCGCCCGTGGCCACCAGGATGTGGGTCAGTTCAGGCGCGTCCTGTTCCAATTCGCGCCCCACGGTTCCTTGCCCGGCCAGCACGGCCGGGTGGTCATAGGCATGAACCTCCAGAGCGCCCGATGCGGCCTGCCGGACGCGAGAGGCAATCAGGGCTTCGGCATAGGTTTCACCACCCTGAACGACCCGCGCGCCATAGCCGGCGATGCGGGCGAGCTTGGCTGCCGGCGTGCTGGCCGGGACGAAGATTTCCGCGGTGATCCCCAGAACGCGGGCCGCGTAGGCGACCGCCGCACCATGATTGCCGCCGGACGCCGCGATCACCCCGGCGGCCGGACTTGCCTCCGACAACAACCGATTGAATGCCCCTCGAGGCTTGAAGCTGCCGGTATGCTGCAACAACTCCAGCTTGAGCGTGACCGAGTCGCATCCGCCGAACGCGGTCTGCAGCGTCGGCGTATGCCGAACATACGGCGATATCCGAGACGCCGCGGCAGCTATCGTTTTTCGATCAATCATGGTTGGTGAACGCTGACATGCCTGGTTTCCCCCGACAAGCCGCTTCCCTTCCGACCGGAACGCGATCACAGTGCCGACCCATGCCAGGCCAACGGCGCTTGCACGGAAGCTGCGTGTCCAGGAACGACGATGCGGTGCTTTTTGTCGGCCGGTCAGGATCCGGAAAGTCAGACCTTGTTCTCAGGCTTCTTTCGCATGGCTTTGAGCTCGTGGCAGACGATCAAGTAGACATCTCGGACGGTATGGCCTCCTGTCCGAGCGAACTGGCCGGATTGCTGGAGGCGCGGGGCTTGGGCATCGTCCGCTTACCCTTTCGACCCCAGGCCCGACTTGCTCTGATCGTCGAGCTTGAGGGGGGATCCGATCGTATGCCGGTGGCGCGACAACACCCTGACCTGGACGTTCCTGTTGTTTTCATTGACGCTTTCGCGGCATCGGCGCCGCAGCAGGTCTCGCTCGCGCTGGATTGCGTGACCGGCCGGGTGACCCAGGTCGCCGGCGCGCTCTCACCATGAATGCCTTGGCCGTGGTCATCGTCAGCGGATTATCCGGCGGCGGTAAATCGTCGATACTGCGGGCATTGGAGGACGTGGGATACGAGGCCGTCGACAACCCGCCGGTGACGATGTTGGAAGAGATGGTGACCCGCGGCGACCGTAAGCTCGCGGTCGGGATCGATGCTCGAACCCGCGGTTTCCATGCGGTCGATGTGCTTGAGGCGATCGCGCGGCTGCGCGCGAATCCGCTGCTGCGTATCGAACTGATTTATGCCTGGGCCGATGAAAGCACGTTGCTTCGGCGTTATACCGAAACCCGCCGTCGCCATCCACTGGCCCCACAGGGGCGGGTCGCCGACGGGATCGCGGCTGAAATCACGCTGACCGAACCGCTGCGTCAGCATGCGGACCTGGTCGTGGACACGTCGGGCCTGCCGATTGCCAACCTCCGTCGCCTGATAGAGCGGCACTTCGGCGCCAACGATGGCCAGGCGCAGATGGTGGTCTCTCTGATTTCCTTTGCCTTTCCCAAGGGCCTCCCGCGGGAAGCAGATCTGGTATTCGATGCACGCTTCCTGCGGAACCCGCATTACGATCCCATATTGAGTGCTCGAACGGGACTTGACCCAGAGGTCGCCGCCTACGTCGCAGCCGATCCGGATTTTTCAATATTTTTTTCGCGGATCGCGGCACTAGTCGAACTTGTTTTGCCTCGATTTGTGCAAGAAGGAAAAAAATACGCTACAATCACTATAGGATGCACGGGCGGCCGGCATAGATCGGTTTATCTGATTGAAAAATTGGCGAGTCATCTCATCTCACGGGCCGCGGCGACACCGAACGAGAATCATGTTGGTCCACGTTGGCGGGTGTTCGTGACCCATCGGGAACTAGCCAGGGACGGCGAGGTGGACGCATTTCTGGTCGAACGACCGGTTGCGCCGCGGGACGGATCCGACCTAGACAGGCTTGCGCAAGGTTTGTCGGTTCAGGCGCAGGAGGCCTGATACAGTACGATGGGCACATCGAACGCTAACGGTTCGGCTTCTCCGCACATGCTGTGGGACATCGCGGTCCACCCATGATCGGTATGGTTTTGGTAACGCACGGGCGTCTCGCGGAAGAGCTGCGCCTGGCCATGGAGCATGTCGTCGGATCCCAGCGCAACGTTGACACGGTGTGTATTGGGCCAGAAGACGACATGGATAACCGCCGAGCCGAGATTGAAGCCTGTATCGGCAGGTGCGATACCGGCGACGGCGTGGTCCTGCTGACCGACATGTTCGGCGGCACCCCTTGCAACCTCGCGATCTCGATGATGGAGCGCAAGGGCGTTGAGGTCATCGCCGGCGTCAACCTGCCGATGCTGGTCAAATTGGCCAAGGTCCGCTCTAAGCAGCCGCTGGCTGACGCGGTGACATGTGCGGAAGACGCCGGACGAAAGTACATCGCCGCCGCGTCTCACGTACTGCACGGCTGCAAGGTCAATGGGTCCAGCGGGCCGTGTGGATGACCGATCTGCCATCCTCGGGTGAGCCGGTTCTCTCGCGCATCATCACGATACGCAATAAACGCGGCCTCCACGCCCGCGCCGCGGCCCGCTTCGTGACGCTGGCCGAGCAGTTCGGCGCTTCGGTGGACGTGCTCAAGGATGGCCAGGTGATATCCGCCCGCTCAATCATGGGCCTGATGATGTTGGGTGCTGCGCGGGGGGCCGAGATCGAATTGCGTGCCGAAGGCTGGGATGCGAAGGAGGCGCTGGACGCCCTTGCCGCCCTGGTCGAGGCCGGCTTCGATGAACAGGAATGAGCCGCCTCCGCCGCAGCACCAGCGACTGGCCGTTTCTGCCCTCGCTGCCCCAAACCATGGCAGGGAGCGGCTATTTCACGGCATCGCCGTATCGGCAGGTGTAGCCATCGGGCCAGTCTTTGGCACCACTGAGCCCGAAGCGGTCGTTACACATCACAAGATTACCGCCTCTGACATCGGCGCGGAAGGTGCGAGGCTCGAGTCGGCCATTGTTCAATCCCGCAAACAACTGGCGAAGCTGCGGGGCCGGCTCGCTTTCCTGCCGGAGGAAAGTCAGTCCGAGATCGCCCCCCTGATCGATGCCTACATCCGCATGCTCGGTCCGTCCCGTCTGATCCGCGGCGTGCGGCGGCGCATCCAGGAAACCCTGTTATCGGCTGAAACCGCGGTGATGCTCGAAGCTGCTGCGATCGCCGATGCGCTGATGGCGCAGGCCGAACCGGACCTGTCAGCCGAGGATCTTGCCGGCTTGCGACGGCGGGCGGACGAAATCGGCGAGATCGCGCGACGGCTGGTGCGCAACCTGACGCGGGCGCCGTTTCGCAGTTTCGCCGGGTTGCCCGAGGGCTCCATCCTGGTCGCCGAAGCGCTGCGGCCGGCGGATGCGGCCTTGCTCGATCCGTCTCGGTTGGCAGGGGTGGTAACCGAGGAAGGTGGGGCAGACGGACATACCGCGGTGATGCTGCGCGCGTTGGGCGTGCCGGCCGTGCTCGGGGCAGCCGGATTGGCGCACGCGATGCGGCCGGGCGATGTCGCGGTGGTGGATGGAATTGCCGGAACGGTGACGCTGAACCCATCCGTTGCGACGATGGCGAATGCCAGACGCGCGGTAACCGCTTTCGCGCGCGAGCGGCAGCGCTATTCCCGGCTGCGGCGGCTGCCGGCCGTGACCGCGGATGGTGTGTCTGTTGAATTGCAGGGGAACCTGGAATTGCCCATCGAGCTGCCGCTGGTCGTGCAGTCAGGGGCGGTGGGTATCGGTCTTTTACGGACCGAGTTCCTGTTCATGAACCGCGAGACGATCCCGGACGAAGCGACACAGACTGAAAGCTACCGCACGATCGTGGAGGCCATGCACGGCGATCCGGTCACCATTCGCGTTCTGGATTGGGGCGGGGAGAAGGAGATCGAGGCGCTGACGCTCGCCGGTGTCGTACCCGATGTCACGGATGCCAACCCGGCACTTGGACTGCGCGGGATCAGGTTGCTGCTGCGACGACCGGAGCTGCTGGAGACACAGTTCGCGGCGATCTTGCGCGCCTCGATGAGTGGCACGGTTCGGGTGCTGTTGCCGATGGTGACAACCGTCGGCGAGGTCCGTTCGGCGCGGGATATCTACGAGCGTGTGGCCCGGCGTTTGCGCCGCAGGGGCGAGCGGATTCCCGAAAAGCTGCCGCCGCTGGGGATCATGATCGAAACGCCGGGGGCGGCGCTGTCGGCGGATGCGCTGGCGCTGGAGGTGGATTTTTTCTCGATCGGGACGAACGACCTGACTGCTTATACGCTGGCCGTGGACCGAGCGGAAAGCGCCGTGGCGGAGTTGTACGACCCGATCCACCCGGCGGTGCTACGGCTCATACAGTTCGCGACCGAGGCGGCACTGCGAATGCGGATGCCGGTCTCCATCTGTGGCGAACTGGCAGCGGCACCAAAACTCACACCGCTGCTGCTGGGTTTGGGCGTGCGGTCGCTGAGCATGAACGCTTCAGCCGTGCCGAAGGTGAAGCAGGCGATCCGCTCGGTGCGTATCGACGCCTGCGTACGATTCGCTCGGCGGGTCATGGAGCAGGGCGACGCGGAGCGAATAAGGGTGTTGGTCGACGGGTTTCGTCAGGAGGGGGGTTAGCGGCTGCCAAGCCGGACAAGGTTTAAATGTAAGCTGCTTTGGCCCTGAAGCGCTGCCGGTATGTCCCAGGGCTCAATCCAACGATCCGCTGAAAACGCGCACGAAATGTCACCAACGACTCAAAGCCCGACCTCGCGGCGACCTCGTCGACTTTTATAGAGGTGCCTTCCAGTAGTTCCTGCGCGCGCCGGACCCGCGCCGCGAGTAGCCATTGCAGCGGCGTCGTTCCGGTCTGTTCGTGAAAGCGACGGGCAAAGGTGCGTTCGCTCATCCCCGCCCGAACCGCCATCGCGGCCACGTCCATCGGCTGCTCCAAACGCGCCAGCATCCAGTCTAGTGTGTCAGCCAGGCTGCATTGGCTGCCCGGCGGCACGTGACGGATGAACTGCGCCTGTCCGCCGTCGCGGTTGAGCGGTGCCACCGCCAGGCGCGCTGAGTTTGCGGCAACCTCCTGCCCGTGGTCACGACGGACTAGATGCAGGCACATGTCCAGGCCGGCCGAAGCGCCCGCCGAGGTTACGAGACGGCCCTCATCGACATACAGCACGTCAGGTTCGACGATCACTCGAGGATACCGGCGCGCAAGGTCGCCGGCGGCGGCCCAATGGGTGGTGGCGCGCTTGCTGTCGAGCAGCCCGGCCGCCGCCAACACAAACGCGCCGGTGCAGATGGACACGACCCGGGCGCCCCTGTCCCAGGCCGCCTGTAGGCTAGCGATCACCTGGGGCGCAATCGGCGCATCCACATCCTCGATGCCCGGGACGACCAAGGTGTCCGCCACCGCGACGTCGTTCAATCTGCCAGCCACGCGCAGACCGAACGCGTTTGCCCGCACGCTCAGACGCTCACCGCAAACGCGGACGCTGTAGGCATGCGTTCCGTCCGGCAGTTGCACCCGGGAGAACACCTCGCAGGCGATGCCAAGGTCGAACGCAATGACGCCGTCAAGCGCCAGGACCGCAATGCCGTGCATGGATGCTTTCGCCGCTGTTGCGCGAGCGGATTGGCGGAATCCAATCGCTTATTGTCGTTCCTGCCACTCCCTCCAGCGGATTGCAAGCGTTACATAAACCGGTATCGCAGGAGGTCCACCATGTCCGCCCAACTTGCACCATCCGTTCCGCCGCTCTCGCTCGGGATCGTGCTCTACCCCGGATTCACCTTGCTCGACCTCGCCGGCCCGCAGTCGGCGTTGGCCCTGCACGGCCAAACCCACCTGTTCTGGAAGTCGCTGGATCCGGTGATGTCGGACAGCGGCGTCGCACTCGTGCCGACGACGACGTTCGCCGCTTTCGATGGTGCGCTCGATATCCTGATGGTGCCCGGCGGCTTCGGCACCAACGACGCGATGCGCGATGAGCAGCTCATCGATTTCCTCGCGCGGACGGCTCCCAAAGCGCGGTACGTCACCTCCGTCTGCTCGGGATCGCTGATCCTTGGCATGGCCGGACTGCTTGACGGTCACCGCGCGGCAACCCACTGGGCGCTGTATGAGGCGCTCGAAGCGGTCGGCGCCACACCGGCTCATGAGCGTGTCGTAATCGACCGCAACCGGATCACCGGTGGTGGCGTCACGGCCGGCATCGACTTCGGCCTGCGGCTCCTTGCAGAGCTGCGGGGCGATGACGTCGGCAAGATGACCCAGCTCATGATGGAGTACGACCCCAAACCCCCGTTCGACACCGGCCACCCGCGCACATGCGACCCGGCGCTGGTGACGGCGGCCCGCGCGGCGATGGGCGGTGAGATGACCGGCACCGCCTTGCAGATCGCCCGGAGCCGCCGCGTGACCGAGCCGGTTTGACGCGGGAGACGGGCAATGGCCGTTCGCGGCGTCAGGTTTGTCCTCGGTATCGGCTTTTACTGGCGGGCCGGTTTCAAACATTCAGCAAGGCAATGACATGAGCAGCAAAATGAGCATCCATAACGTCAATGGCGTAAAACTGAATGTGCTCGATACGGGCGAGGGAGGCCCAGCGCTGATCTTTCTCCATTATTGGGGCGGATCGGTCCGGAGTTGGGAGCCCGTTATCAGAGGCCTTTCAAAAGATCATCGCTGCATAGCAACCGACTTTCGTGGTTGGGGGCAGTCGAGCCGGGACGCTGAAAACTACGATCTCCAAACGCTCGCCAACGACGTCGTCGCCATCATCGACGATCTCGGCCTCAAGGAGTTTGTCATCCTCGGTCATTCGATGGGCGGCAAAGTGGCTCAGCTTGTCGCCGCTCGGCGACCGGCAGGTCTTCGACAGCTCATTTTGATGGCGCCCGCGCCACCCGTGCCGCTCGAGGTTCCCGAAGAGCAGCGGCGGGCTATGGCTGCCTCCTACGAGACGCGTGAGGGCGTAATGGCAATCATTGCGAAGCTGACGCTGTCCGAGGCGTATCGCGAGCAGATCATCGAGGATACTTTGAGCGGTGCGGCGGCGGCGAAACGGGCTTGGCCCGAGCAGGGCATGGTCATGGACATCCGTGACCAGGCGACCCGGATTGACGTTCCGGTACACATCATCGTCGGCAGCGCCGACGTCGTTGAGACCGAAGCGTCGCTGCGCGAGGAATTCGGAAAGGTTCTTCCGTCGACAACGTTCACCGTGCTCCCCGGCGTCAGCCACATGGCTCCGCTCGAAGCGACGTCGCAGGTCGTCGACGGGATCCGTTCCGCGTTGACGACCGAGTCTCATCGCTAGGCGAATTGAAGAGACATGTCCGATGATCGCAGACATCAAGATCCCAGATAGCAGCATCGTCCGACAGGCGGAGGAGCTTGCCCGATCGGCGTCCAGCGAGTGGCTCTTCAACCATGTTATGCGGTGCTACTGGTTTAGCGCGTTGTTCGCGCGCGCAGAGGGCGCCAAGGTCGATGGCGAGTTGATGTTCCTGTCGTCCGTGCTGCACGACATTGGCCTGACCGATCACGGTCGCGGCAACCACCGTTTCGAAATAGACGGAGCGATCGCGGCGCGCACTTTCCTGGTCGACAAGGGCGTTTCGCATGAGCGGGCGCAGGGCGTGTTCGACAACATCGCGCTGCACACCTGGGACATCAATCTGTTCCGTAACGACACCTGTCGCCTTACGGAGTTTGGCATCGTCCACGATGTCACCGGCCTGCCGGGCGCGGCGCTCGATCCCGCCGACGTGGCCGAGGTCGTCCGCCGCTACCCGCGGCTCAACTTTAAGCGCCAATTCAATGCAGCGCTGGAGCGCGACATCGACAGCAAGCAGCCCTACCCGCACTGGTTCCATCCCTGCACCCGCATCGAGCACAGCCGTGCGCCGATCCAACTGGAGGACATGGCCACCCTGATGGCGAATGCGCCGTTCGACGAGTGATACAACGAACGCCGCCCGAACGCTGCCTCCGATGAGAATTCATGATGTCAGATAATGTAAAGATCGTTCCAATCGGCGACTATGAAGCCGTCGTTGTGATGTCCCAGGCCTTCATCGATGCGTTGCGCGACGGCGACCCCGACGCGCTGATGACAGTGTTTCACGCGGAAGCCGTCGCGTTCGGGTTGGGTGACGGTGTATGGCTAGCCGGTCCGGCGAACAATTTGCACGGCTTGATTGCTCAGGTCGGGGCTGCGCCGAACATCAAGTCACGCATTGACGTGCTGGCAATCACGCCAACGACGGCGGTGGTCCGCGCCGACATCGAAGGGGATGCACTTGGTGCGGACTATACGGACTTCTATACACTGATAAAACAAGACGGCGCGTGGAAGATCGTCACGAATGCGTTGCACCAGTACGACCGGTGAGATGGAAGTTGATCGGAATTGCGCGCTTGCCCAGGCAACGCGCAAGGCGTACGGGATAGTGCCCAGGAGCTGGCGTTTACCGCACAGCGAGGTAGTTCGGCCTGCTCGGGCGTGAGGCGGCTTCCGGGAAATAGGCTGTCGCCAGCAGTGCGAAGCAAGCCGACTGCCCGGTCTGATCTGTAAAATGTAAAAGTATGAACTGGTCTCGCGGTCAACGTCTCCGCCGTCGGCCACCGATGCCGGGCAACAAGATGTCGTTCAGCCGGGTGCGCCTTCGCCGCGTGCCGCGATGCCTGGTCTGCCCTGCGCCGCTTGCGACAGGCGCACCAGTTCTTGCCGCACGTCGCTCGCATTCTTGACCGGGCCTGACCAGCCGACGTGAACAACCCGCTCCCCTAGCGCCAGATCGAACCCGTCCACATCCACCGCCACCATCCGCCAGTCCCCAGCGCTACCGGCGATGTCCGCCAAGGCATCCGGATGATCTTGATTGCAGTGGGACAGGATCCCTGCCTGCGCCGCCAGCAAAGCCGCGACCGCGTCCGCCTCCGGCGCCAGATCCCCGACCGTCAGCCGGAACGCGCGGCCGAATCCGGCGACCAGCAGCCCGGCCGCCGGCTTGATCCGCCAGGTCGCGAAATCCGTGAAATCCGCATACAGCGAGGCGTATGGATGCACCGCCAGGTAGCGAAGCTTCAGCGACGGGTCGTCCGTGACCTCGGCGACTCCCGTCACCGTCACACGCGGAGTTGTTTGCGGGTTTGGGCTGTCGGCCACGCCACTGACCATCACTGAACACGCGGGGGCTGTCAGCAGATGCCGCGTGTGCTCCGACAGACGGGACAGCAGCAGCAGCAGCGACCCGTCCGGCATGCAGGCTGGGGTGACCAATGATGCGAAGGGCTGCTCAGCCGTCCGGGTCGCGAGGCACCCACTCCGAGCCGCTCGTAACAGCAGGCGGGCCTGTCGGGCCGGGCTTTCGCTTTGATGTTCAAGTGCCATATTCCGTTCTATCCCTGACCGTAATACGCCTTAATCATGCGTCATATCGTAAATCCGGACCTGCGATAGCCCAAACCTGCATTGGCCCCGACGTGCACTAGCGGTGAACGGAGCATCAAGGAACATGAAACAGACCATCGCTCTGGTCGATGACGACCGCAACATCCTCACCAGCGTCTCGATGACGCTGGAACAGGAAGGCTTCACCGTTCGCACCTATACCGATGGTGAAAGCGCCCTCCAAGGCCTCACCGCGCGTCCCGTGGATCTCGCGGTGCTGGACATCAAGATGCCCCGCATGGACGGCATGGAGCTGTTGCAGCGCCTGCGCCAGCGCAGCTCGATCCCGGTGATCTTCCTGACGTCGAAAGACGAGGAAGTCGATGAACTGATGGGCCTGCGCCTTGGGGCCGACGACTACATCACCAAGCCATTCAGCCAGCGTCTGTTACTCGAACGGATCCGCGCCCTGCTGCGACGCAACGAAGCCGGAAAGGCGGAAGGCTCCGGTTCTGCCCCAGGCGGCGTCATGACCCGAGGCGACCTGGTGCTGGACGAAACCAAGCACCAGTGCATCTGGCGCGGCCACGACATCCAGCTGACGGTAACCGAGTTCCTTCTGGTGAAGGCGTTGGCCGCCCGCCCCGGTATGGTGAAAAGTCGTGATCAGCTTATCGACGCCGCCTATGGTGAAAACATCTACGTCGATGACCGCACCATCGACAGCCACGTCAAGCGGATCCGGAAGAAATTCCGCACCGGGACGGAAGAGTTCAACCATATCGAGACGCTCTACGGCATCGGCTATCGCTACAAGGAGCACTGATTGCCCGATGGCAACCTGTTGGCCGGGCTGACGCAGGCGACGGCTTCCACCAGACGGTTTCGCCAGCGGTGGGTATCGCCGCTGCTGCGCCGCATCCTCTTGGTCAACGCACTGCCGCTGGCGCTGCTGGTCGTGGCGCTGCTGTATCTGGATCAATACCAGAACGGCCTGCTGGAAGCGCAGGTTGCCGCCCTGCGCGAACAGGCCCGGGTCTTCGCCGGCGCACTGGGTGAAAGCGCGGTCCGCACCACCGATCCACAAAATCCTAAACTTGTGCCGGAGGTCGCGGACTCCCTGCTGCGCCGCCTGACGGAACCGACGCCGGACGCTCAGGCCAGGCTCTACGCCCCCGATGGCACTGTGCTGGCGGACTCCCGCAAGCGGGAGGGGCCGGGTGGTGTCGTCACCACGGAACCACTGCCGCCGCCGCTGGATCGCGGGCCGGTGCTCAGGATGATCGGCTGGGTGTATGACCACGTGCTTTCGCTGCTGCCGCACGGTGCGCCGACGGCTGTCGTCGATACCACCCCTTCGGCCGGTGGCCCCGATTGGCAGCCGGATGTGAAAGAGGAACTACGCATCAACAGTGCCGGCAACAGCAACGAGACCGCGCCCTATATTCGCCGAACCCGCGACAACCGGCTGCTGGTGACCGTGGCTGTGCCGGTGGAGCGGGACAAGCATACGGTCGGCATCATCTCCCTGACCCGGGAGGCACGTGAGGTCGACGAAAGCCTGTTCACCGTTCGAATGTCGATCCTGGCGCTGTTCGGCATGGCGTTGGGCCTGACCGTGCTGCTGTCGTGGTATATGTCCCTGACCATCGCCCGCCCCATCCTGCGCCTGGCTGAAGCGGCGGCCGACATGCGCGAAGGCCGCGGCCGGTCCGGCAGCGTGCCGCGGTCATTGCTCAAGCGACGCGATGAGGTCGGTGCGCTGGCTTCCGCGTTGTCGGACTCGGCCGTTGCGCTGTGGGAGCGGATGGACGCGACCGAACGTTTCGCCGCCGATGTCGCGCATGAGATCAAGAACCCCTTGTCGTCGATCCGCAGCGCGATCGAGACCCTCCGCCGGATCGAGGATCCCAGCCGGCAGCGGCAGTTGCTCACGATCATCGCCCAGGACGTGGTTCGCCTTGATCGGCTCATCAGCGAAGTCTCCGATGCCTCGAGACTGGACGCGGAATTGTCACGCGTGACGGCACAGCCGGTTGATGTTGTGCCGATCCTGCGCACCCTGCAGGAACTCGACGAGGCCACACGCGATGAGGACAACGATCCGAAGCTGGAGGTCGTGGCGCCGCCAAATGGATTGAAGGTTTGGGCGGTGGAGGACCGGCTGGTGCAGGTGCTGCGTAACCTGATCGGCAACGCCCATTCGTTCAGCCCGCCACGCGGCCGCATCGCGGTGCGGGTACGCGATGCCGGGGAGGTCGCCGAGCTTTGTGTGGAGGACGATGGGCCCGGCATCCCGGACGCCAACCTCGAGCATATCTTCGACCGCTTCTACTCGGAGCGGCCAAAGGGCGAGAGCTTTGGACAGCACTCCGGTCTGGGCCTGTCGATCAGCCGGCAGATCGTCGAGGCTCTGCACGGCCGGATCTCGGCGGAAAATCGCCGCGACAGCAGCGGAAGCGTGGTGGGTGCGCGCTTCATCGTGCGGCTGCCGACTGCTTGAGAGCATGATTCACGCATGCACGACTTTCTCGCGCCGACGCTGGACGGAGTTCGGGATCCGCAGAGCCTCGCGGTACTTCGCCACCGTCCGGCGGGCGATGTCGACGCCTTCCCGCCGCAGCACCGCGACGATCGCATCGTCTGACAGGATATCCGTCGCCGGCTCCAGATTGATCAAGCCCCGGATGCGGTGACGCACGGCCTCGGCACTGTGCGAATCACCACCGTTGGTTCCGTGGATCGCGGTGGTGAAAAAGTATTTCAATTCGTACGTGCCGCGCGGTGTGGCGATATACTTGTTTGCGGTCACCCGGCTGACCGTGCTTTCGTGCAGTTCGACCGCCTCGGAAATATCGCGCAAAATCAGCGGTTTCAGGAACGCGACACCCAGGCGCAAAAACCCGTCCTGCTGGCGCATGATCTCAGCGGCCACCTTCAGGATGGTTTGCGCGCGTTGCTGCAGCGATCGCACCAGCCAATTCGCATTGGCCAATCGTTCGGTCAGAAAAACCTTCTCGTCTTTCTTCGCCTGCGGCGCGATCTTGGCATAAAATCGTTCATTCACCAGCACCCGCGGCATGGTCTCCGGGTTCAATTCGATGAGCCAACTTTGATCCGGCAACTGCCGCATCAGCAGGTCGGGCACCACCGACTGCGCCGATGCCGTGTCCCAGGTCGCCGCCGGCTTTGGATCGAGCGCCCTGATCTCGGTCACCATGTCGGCGAGATCTTCCGCATCCACGCCGCATAACGTCATCAGCCGCCGGCTCTCGCGCTTGGCCAGTAGATCCAGATTGTTCAGCAGCATCTGCATCGCCGGGTCGAGCCTGTTTCGCTCCGCCAACTGCGCCGCCAGACATTCACGCAGATCGCGGGCGAAAAGCCCGACCGGGTCGAACCGCATCATCCGCGCCCGAACCGATTCCACCCGCTCGAGTGCCAGTCCCATCGCGCCGGCGACGGCCGCCGGATCGGCCGTCAAGCGCCCAGCCTGACAGAGCAGGGCGATCAAGTGAGCCCCGATCATCCGATCCACCGGATCAATGAAGTTCAGCCGCAACTGCTCGGCCAGATGATCCCGTAGCGACCGTTCTTCGCCAGCAAAGTCATCGATACCCCGAAGGTCACCCTCAAAGGCATGGCTGCCACCCCCGCCATCGATGCGTCCAACCAAGGTTACGCCGTCACCCGCCCCGCCAGGGTCATGGATTTCCGCATGTTCGGCGTCCAGCGGCGATCCCGCCTCCGCCGGCAGGATGTCCGACCTGGCGGCATCGGCCGCATCCATGACGGCGGCTGCGCGTGGCTCGATCTGGTCGAGAGCGGCTCGTTCACCGACGGCAGGCTCCGGCGAGTCGTCACGTTCCAGCAGTGGATTTCGCTCCATCTCCTCTTCAACAAAAGAGTTCACCTCGATGTTGGAGAACTGCAGCAGCTTGATCGCCTGACGCAATTGCGGCGTCATGACCAATGTCTGGCTCTGGCGCAGGTCGAGACGGGGGGCAATCGCCATGATCAGGCGATTATCTAGCCATTCTGACCGGGGTCAAATGGTTTCGGCTCTAGCCCATGCAAAAAGCGTGCAAGTCATCCAAGCCGGCCGGGTTATCGCGGTAAAAACTCATAGGCTGAAAGTTTCGCCCAGATACACCCGTCGCACGTCCTGATGGGCGACCACCTCGCCGGGTTTGCCTTCCATCAGCACCTGTCCGTCATGCATGATGTAGGCTCGGTCGATGATGTCCAACGTCTCCCGCACGTTATGATCCGTGATCAGCACCCCGATGCCACGGTCCTTCAGATGTTTGACCAGATCACGGATCTCGCCCACCGCGATCGGGTCGATCCCTGCCAATGGCTCATCGAGCAGGATGTAGGACGGCTGGGTTGCCAGCGCGCGTGCGATCTCGACCCGTCGGCGCTCACCGCCCGACAGCGCCAGGGCCGGGGTACGGCGCAGGTGACCAATGCCGAACTCCGCCAGTAATTCGTCCAGCATCAGGCCACGTGTCGCGGCATCCGGTTCGATCACCTCCAGCGCGGCCATGACGTTCTGCTCGACATTCAGGCCCCGGAACACGCTGGCTTCCTGCGGCAGGTAGCCGATGCCAAGGCGGGCGCGGCGATACATCGGCAGTTTGGTGATATCGGCTCCGTCCAGGCTGATCGCTCCGGTGTCGGGCTTCACCAACCCCGTGATCATGTAGAAGGTGGTGGTCTTACCAGCGCCGTTGGGCCCGAGCAGCCCGACCGCCTCGCCGCGGTGCAACGTGACCGTGACATTGCGCACCACCGGGCGGCCCTTGTAGGTCTTCCCGACAGCGCGCGCGGTCAGCCCCCCACGGCTGGACACGCTTGGCGATTCCCGGGCCGGCAGCGCCTTTGCCGGCAGCTCTTTTAGCGAAGTATCACGGGCTGTGCGCAGGTCTCGGATGGGCCGGGGTCCATGCACCACGTTCATGGTTTTTGCCCCGCGGTCGGTCGCCGCTTCGCAGCGCCAGCGCCGGCAGCAGACTTGGTGCCGAGAGCCCGGCTGCTTTGATCATTTGGCACCACGAGCCCACGCACGCGACCCGCCTTCCGTGACACCAGCGTCGCTATGCCGGTCTTCATGTTCACATCCGCTTCGGCACCGTTCAGCTGGTTCTGGCCGCGCGTGATGTGCACATTCCCACCCAGCCGCGCGATCCCGCTGCTGGGTTCATAGACGCCCCGGTCGCCGGTGACGGTATCAGTGGGTGTACGCACCGAGACATTGCCGAACGCTTCTACCCGCTGCAGTTTGCCCGATGCCGCGAGCGGGTCGTCCGTCGTCTTCGCCGCCACTTGCTTGGCGACGGGCCTGGCCTCGGCCGGCGGCGGGTTGTCGGTTGTATAGGCCACCAACGTGTCGGCCGCGATCCGTTTGGCGTCAGCGGTTACCACGACCGCATCACCCCGAGCCACCGCCATATGTTTTTGCGGCCAGTACTCCAGGTCTCGGGTGGCGGTAATCACGTCGTTCGGGGTGGTCAGCTTCAGGTCGTGACCGGTCATGACAAGCACAGACTGATCGAGATCGTATGTCGCCTTGTCGCCTTGTGCGTGGTCGGTCGCTGTCGAAATGTGGACGTGGCCATCCGCCTGAAGCCGATAGATCTCGTTCCCCGCGGTCGACGGATCACCGGCCAGGCCCGGCGCGGGTGCAGCTTTCGGCGCTTGCGGCGCGTCCGGCGCATCTTTCTTGCGGTACCAGGCCGTTAGCCGGTCGGCGGTCACGGTAACGCCGTTGCGGATCGCGCGGGCGTCGCCGCGGGCAATGACCTCCTGATCGGCTTGCTGCCATTCGATCCCGTCGCGGGCCGTGATGTCGATCGGGCCGCCATGCGACAGATCGAGTTGCTGCGCCCAGGCCGGTACGGCTGCAGCCAACAAGGCGAGGCACATAAGCGCGGCGATGGTGCCGGCCGACCTCAACGTCCAGCCCCATTCAGCACCACATGAGCCGGACCAGCGAAGTCGATCGATGTCCCCTTGTCCATAAGAGTGAAGCCCGCGGCATCGAGAACACCGAACGGGCCTTCCGCATGCACCCGTTCCGATCCGGCCGCGGCGCCGGCCTTGAGATCAATCGAGGCGCTTTCCGTGTGCATCGTGGTGCCGTCATCGCGGTACAGCGTCACCTGCTTGACCAGATCAAGCTGATTGAGGTGCTGCAGGAACGTCCCCGTCTTGGAGGTCAGCATCAGCCACGTGCCGTTCTGCAGGGTGATGTCCCCCTTTGGCAGGGTCATACCGACCTTCCCGGGCTCGATCTGCCAGGCGGTGGCGGCTGTGACGGTATACGGCCGACCCTTCTCGTCCACACCATTGTAGCGGGCATCAACCAGCTTGCCGCCATCCACCTCCCCCGAGATATGGTTCAACGACAGACGGGCCCTCAGGGTCGCATCGTCGATCTCCGGCCACAATGCGATCGACGCCAGCAGCGCCATCGCGACGATCGGCAACAGCCATTTTGTCAGCGTTATAAAGAACCGGCGCCGTGCGATCCGCCGTGGTGCGGGCGGCACCCTGACCCGTGTACCCGAACCGCTCAGCAGATACCCGCCTGTGTGACGGTCCTCTGGACCCGTGGCGGGCCCATGCGAGGGCAAGGATCGCCCGCTCACGGCAATGTCCTCATGCCAGGCCCGCCCGCAGCAGATCGTGCAGGTGCAGAATTCCAAGCGGTCGTCCCGCCGGATCGACGACAAACAACGTTGTTATCGGGCGTTCGTGGGAATTCATCGCATGAAGTGCCTCAACCGCCAGCGCATCCGGCCCGATGGTCCTTGGCGATGCTGTCATCACCTCGCCCGCATGTCTCGCCAGCAGGCCCGGCTCCATCGACCGCCGCAGATCACCGTCCGTGATGATGCCGTGCAGAACGCCGTCGTCGCCGACCACGCCAAGGCAGCCGAACCGCTTCTCCGTCATTCTTACCAAGGCGATCGCCATTGTCATGTCAGGCGGTGCCAGTGGCATCGCCTCACCGGCGTGCATGACGTCCCGCACCCGGAGCAGCCTGGCACCGAGCCGGCCGCCGGGGTGGATCTGTCGAAAATCGGCGGCGGTGAAGCCGCGGCGGGTGAGCAGCGCGACCGCGATCGCGTCGCCCAGGGCGATCTGCATGGTGGTCGATGTGGTGGGGGCGAGGCCCATGGGACAGGCCTCAGCGCTTTTCGGCAAGATTAAAGCGACGTCAGCCGCCCGCGCCAGCGTCGAGCAGGGCCGAGCGGTGATCGCGACCAGGGGCAGGGCGAAGCGGCGGCTGTGGGCGACAAGATCGGCCAGCTCCGCCGTCTCCCCCGAGTTCGACAGCGCCAGCACCGCATCGCCCGCGACGATCATGCCAAGGTCGCCGTGTGAGGCTTCCGCCGGGTGGACAAACAGCGCCGGCGTACCGGTGGAGGCCAGGGTCGCGGCAATTTTTCGTCCGACATGGCCGGACTTTCCCATGCCGGAGACGACGACACGCCCGCTGGCCAAGACCAGCCGGTCGATCGCCTGGCCAAAGCGCTCCCCCAGGCTCACGGCAAGCGAAAGTAGCGCCGCGGCTTCTATGTTCAAGACGTCCCGGGCAACCTGAAGGTCCGAGACTCCTGACTGCGTCTGGGTTAAGGGATCGCTCAAGATTGACAATGTCTTCCGAACTTTTGAGGCTTTTCTATGGGCCGGCGAGATACCTTGGGTCAACAGCGAGGCATCGGTATACCCTTCGGGCCGAAATTTGGCGAAATGCCGGCAGAAGGGTCCGCGAGTCTCATTTAAATGCCTGCAACGGCATGGTGCCCCCGCTCAACCAATCCGGCTCAACCAATTTGGCTTAACCAGGTCCCTGTTGGCGCGGACGGCGTTTGTCATGCGCAATCCGCGGACCCGGCTTGATGTCGGACAGCCTCAATGTGAGAACAGATCCGGTGCTTCATAGCCCAGCAGGTCCAGCTGGCCTCGGGTCGGCAAGAACGCGAAGCACGCCTCCGCCAGAGCCAACCGGTCCTCGCGAACCAGGATCGCCTCCAGCTTCGCCCATAGCGCATGCAGATACAGCACATCCGATGCGGCATAAGCGAGCTGCTCGGACGTCAGCTCGAAAGCACCCCAGTCCGAGGACTGCTGCTGCTTTGACAACTCCACCCCAAGCAGTTCCTTGCAGAGGTCCTTCAGCCCATGCCGATCCGTGAAGGTGCGGACCAGCTTCGCCGCGATCTTGGTGCATTTGGTCGGGCCGACGATAACGCCCAGGGCGTGCTGCAGCACCGCCACGTCGAAGCGGGCGAAGTGCATGAGCTTGACCACGTCCCGATCGCTCAGCAGCTGCTTCAGGTTCGGACAGGCGAAGCCACGGCCACCGCGTTCGGCCGGGATCAGCTGCACCATGTGCGCATGGCCATCCCCGCCCGACAACTGAACCAGGCACAGGCGGTCGCGATGTGGGTTGAGCCCCATGGTCTCGGTATCGACGGCGACCACCGGACCCAGCGTCAGGCCCTCCGGCAGATCGTCACGGTAGAAGTGGATGGCGCCGTTCGGCATGAATTGCGTGATGCTCATTGAAATGCTTGGTGCCCAGGAGAAGACTCGAACTTCCACGACCTTGCGGCCACAGGTACCTGAAACCTGCGCGTCTACCAATTCCGCCACCAGGGCTACCATCGTCCGCAGCAGAAATACCGCCTGCGGTAGGGCGCGCGATGTAGCTCCCCGGCAGGCTGCCGTCAACCGCGTCTGCTCGATAAATCTTGCTCCCGGCTTGAGACGCCGGCGCACGCGGCGTATCAGACCGACCTGAACAGGAGGCCACAGATGGCGACGCGGCGCGTGGCGACGGTTTTCGGCGGATCGGGATTCGTCGGCCGGTATCTGGTCAAACGGCTGGCCCAGCGAGGCTATGTCGTGCGCGTGGCGGTACGCTACCCAGAGTCGGCGTTGTTCCTCAAGCCAATGGGCGCTGTCGGACAGGTCGTGCCACTGTATGCCTCGGTCATGAACGAGGGCACGGTTGAACGCGCGGTTGAAGGCGCCGAGGTTGTTGTCAACCTGGTCGGCGCGCTGACCGAAAGCCGTGCGGCCTCGTTCCAGGCGATCCACACCGAGGGCGCTGAACGGATCGCTCGGCTGTCCGCCGCCGCCGGCGTTCGGTGCCTCGTTCAGATTTCAGCCATCGGCGCCGATCCGAACAGCCGCAGCCGCTATGCGGCCACGAAAGGAAAGGCTGAACAGGCTGTGCGAGCGGCATTTCCGAGTGCCGTTATTCTGCGGCCTTCTCTGGTGTTCGGGTTGGAGGATAAGTTTTTCAATCGCTTCGCCGACATTGCCCGAATTGCCCCGTTCATGCCGGTGATCGCCGGCGAAACCAGAATGCAGCCGGTGTTCGTCGGGGACGTCGCTGATGCGGCGATGGCCGCGATCGGCAGCACCGAGTTGCAAGGCAAGGTTTACGAACTCGGCGGCCCAAGGGTTTGGACATTCCGGGAGATTCTGGCCTATATCCTGAAGGCGACGCGCCGTGACCGCAGACTGGTGAACATCCCGATGGGGATGGCCCGGGTGCAGGCTGCCATCCTGGAGCATGTTCCCGGCAAGCCGTTGACGCAGGACCAGTTGCTGATGCTGTCGAGCGACAACGTCGTTTCAGACGGCGCGCTGGGGCTGACCGATCTGGGCGTCGTGCCGACACCGGTGGAACTGGTCGTGCCAGGGTACCTCAGCCGCTATCAGCCAGGCGGCGGGCGGCGTCCGACAAACCCGCTGCCGCTCCAGGGGTAGCAACTTCCGTGCCGCGGTAATACCCGGGCGCGTGATCGCCCGTTCACCGGGCTCAGGTTCAAACCCTGCATCCTGTCCCTGCCGTCACTCCATGGTTTTATCGTCGGATGTTTCACGCTATGGCCACGAATGTGCGGCCAGGCTGACACTGGCTGGACAACGCGGCGGCAATGACGTTCGCCGAGCTGGATAAAGTGGGGAAATCCCGCGGAGGAAAACATGTCGACGACAACAGGCACCGCCGAGTTCGGGGCCGACAGCCAAATCGCGGCCAGCATCCTGGCCCGCCTCGATCGCCTGCCGGCAACGCGGCACATCTGGGTCATGGTCACGCTGCTCTCCCTGGGCGGCATGTTCGAACTTTATGACCTGTTCATGACCGGCTATATCATTCCGGGGCTGGTCAAGGCTGGGATGCTGACCGGGGTCGCCATCGGCATGTTCTCTGGCCCGGCGCTGTTCGTTGCTTCGACCTTCTTTGGGTTGTTCATCGGAACGTTCGTGTTCGGGTTCGTGGCGGATAAATACGGCCGTCGGGCGATTTTCACCTTCTCGATGCTTGCCTATTGCGCCGCCACACTTGTCATGGCGTTCCAGCACACAGGCTTCGGCGTGTGTCTTTGGCGCATGATCGCCGGCATCGGCATCGGCGTGGAACTGGTCACGATTGACACCTACGTGGCCGAACTGGTGCCAAAGCACATGCGCGGCCGTGCCTTTGCCTTTAACCAGTGCGTGTCGTTTAGCGTCGTGCCGATCGTGGCGCTGCTCTCTTACATTTTGGTGCCTCAGTCCCCCTTGGGCTGGGACGGTTGGCGCTGGGTGGTGGCAATCGGAGCCATCGGCGCACTGTTCGTGTGGTTCTTGCGCCGAGCCATTCCGGAAAGTCCGCGCTGGCTGCTGACCCATGGGCGGCTGGCCGAGGCCGAGACGGTGACCGCCGGGATCGAGGCCGCGGTGCTCGCGGATCGCGGTGGCGCGGCCCTGCCGCCACCTGACACTCACGCGGTCGAGGATCTGGCAGCCCGCGGCGCCTTCAGCGAAATCTGGCACCCGCCATATCGCAGCCGGACCATTATGTTGATGGTGTTCCAGTTCTTTCAGACCTTCGGCTTTTACGGCTTCGCCGCCTGGGTGCCGACGCTGATCGCCAAGCAGTTGGGCATTAACCTCAGTGGAAGCCTGCAGTATGCCTTCATCATTGCCTGCGCCAACCCGGTGGGTCCCCTGCTGGCCATGAGTTTCGCGGACAGGTTCGAGCGCAAGTGGCAGTTGGTCGGTTCGGCGATCTGTATCGGGGTGTTCGGCGTGCTGTTCTCACAGCAGACCACGATGCCGCTGCTGATCCTGTGCGGTGTCCTGATAACGCTATCGAACAACGTGCTGTCCTACTCGTTCCACAGTTACCAGTCGGAACTGTTTCCGACCAGGATCAGGGCGCGCGCGGTTGGCTTTACTTACTCGTTCAGCCGAATCAGCACGGTCTTCGCCAGCTTTATCATCGGGTTCTTTTTTGCCCGGTTCCACGGCACCACGGGCGTGTTCGGGTTGATAGCGTTCGCCATGTTGATGGTGGTCCTGTCCATCGGCATCTTTGGCCCGCGAACCAGCAATCTGGAACTGGAGCGAATTTCGCGTTGATGCGTGTCATCCAGAACGGCGGCAGGCGAGTGGGGCATCGCCGCGGCGAGAGCGGAGTGCGGACCGCGGCGGCGCCCGAAAAACTGCCTCTGATACCGCTCGGTGCAAGCGCCGATGGGCATGAGAGCGTGGTTGCTTCGACCTGAAGCGGTCACGCTCTACGCTGCCAGGGACACCTTCTGCCCGATCATGTCCGCCGCTTTCTCCGCGATCATGATCGTGGGCGCGTTGGTGTTCCCGGACGCCACCGTTGGCATGACCGAGGCGTCAACCACCCGCAGCCCGGTCAATCCATGTACTCGTAGCTCTGGATCGACGACCGCCATGGGATCGACACCCATCTTGCAGGTACTGGTCGGGTGAAACACGGTGCCGCCCGTTCGGCGGGCATAATCCAGCAGTTCGTCATCGGTCTGGATCTCGCGACCCGGCAGATACTCCGCCTCGACATGATGCTGCATTCCCGGATCCGCCAGAATTCTTCGGCACCACCGCAGGCCGGCGATCAGCGTGCGCCGATCCTCCTCGGCTGATAGATAGTTCGGCGACATCGCGGGCGGGTCGCCGGGCGCCGCCGTCTTCAGCTTGATTTCGCCGCGGCTGTCCGGACGAAGCTGGTAGGCGATCAATGTAAACCCGGACCACTTGTGCAACCCGTCCTGCGGCCGGTCCGCGCTGAACGGTGAGATCGAGCACTTCACGTCCGCGGATGCCAGTTCCGGCCGGGTGCGTACGAACATCGCCGCCGGCGATACGCTACTCGTCAGGGCACCCGTTCGGAACAGCGCATACTGCACGCCCGCCTTCACCTTGCCGAAGTTGCTGTGGACCACATCATTCACCGTGATCGGAAGCCGGGCGCGCAGTTTTATCGCTGCCGAGTAATGATCCTGCAGGCTTTGTCCGACGCCGGGCAAATGATGCACCATCGGAATACCAAGGCTGGCCAGATGTTCCCGCGGTCCTACCCCGGAAAGCATCAGCAACTGCGGCGAGTTGATTGCCCCGCCGCACAGGATGACCTCGCGTGTCGAATACACCGTGGTGGGAACATCGTGTTGTCGAAACACGACCCCTCTCGCGCGCGTGCCGTCGAACAGGATCCGCTCCGACAGCGCGTGAGTTATCACCTGCAAGTTGGGTCGCTTCATCGCCGGCCGCAGATAGCCCACAGCGGTCGAGCAGCGCCTGCCGCGGCGTGTCGTTGTTTGATGATATCCGACGCCCTCCTGCACGGCGCCGTTGAAATCGTCGTTTCTGGCAATGCCACAGGCGACCGCGCTGTTGATGAAGGCCTCGCAGATCGCATCGTTTCGGGCGACGTCAGACACGCACAAGGGTCCCTCGGTCCCGTGATAATCATCCGGTCCGCGCGTCTGGTGTTCGGCGCGCTTGAAATACGGCAGACAATCATCGAACGACCAGCCGGTGTTGCCCAACTGCCGCCAGTGATCGAAGTCTTCCTTTTGCCCCCGAATGTAGACCATGCCATTGATCGAGCTTGATCCACCCAGCACCTTGCCGCGCGGCCAGAAAATCTTCCGGCCCCCATTGGCGGGATCGGCTTCGGTCTCATAGCACCAGTTGACGGTCGCATCGGCGAAGGTCTTGCCGAACCCAAGCGGAATATGGATCCACTGGTTGGTGTCGGGCCCCCCGGCCTCCAGCAGGACGACCTTGTTTCCCGGATCTTCGCTCAGCCGCGCGGCGATCACACAGCCGGCCGAGCCGGCGCCAATGACGACGAAATCCGCCTCTATCGCGTTGACCATCGTTCCCCCCTTTGCAGCCCACCCTAACCACGGAAGCCGCACCGTTCCAGAGCGGCACGCATATGGCTGGGAACAGCCGCGGTCGCGTCCACCGGCGGATCGAGCGGCAGGCAGATCGCCCGCGCCAGCAAGTGCAATCCGCTGCCGGCGGTGCCGTATCGCCCATCGCCGACGATTGGGATGCCCAGCATCGCGCAATGCACCCGGACCTGGTGCGTGCGGCCCGTCCTGGGTCGCAGTTCGACCCAGCTTATGCCGCCGTCGTGGCCGAGAACCTGCCAGTCGGTCGTGGCAGGTTGTCCGTTCCGTGCGTCCACCACCATTCGCCAGCCGCTGGTGTTGCTGACTTTCTTCAGCGGAGCCGTGAGAGTGCCGTGATCCGGCGACACCACGCCCTCCACGACCGCCCAGTAAGTCTTGCGCGCTCGGCCGGAGGCGAACAAGGCTTGTGCTGCCAGCAGCGCCGGCCGGCGTAGCGCGATGACCAGGCAGCCGGCGGTGTCCGCGTCCAGTCGGTGGGCCAGCCAGGGCCCGTTCTTCCGCCGCGACAGCGTGGTGAACCAGTCCTCGACACTCGGTCCACCGGATGGTCCGGCGTGCACCGGTAGACCCGCCGGCTTGTCGATCACGGCGAAGCGCTGATCCTGGAACAGGACGGTAGGAGCGGATGCCAGCATCCGACAGGCTTATTGAGAAAACCCGTCGGCCTGCAAGAGCGGATGGTTTGCCGGGTTTCGAATTCTCAGCCTAGACTTTAAGCGGGGAGACGCTGCCATGAAAATTGCTCGCATCGAGACGTTTCTGTTCGACCCGGGCACGGCCAAGAACCTGCTGTTCTGCCGGGTTGAAACCGAAAGCGGCCTGCATAGCTGGGGCGAGGCTTATGTGACCCCCGGCAAGGAGCCGGTGATCGAACACCTGCTGCGCGACCTCGCCAAATACATGATCGGCCGCCAGGCGTTCAGCATCCGCCACACCGCCCAGGTGGTGTTCGAGGACTTCGCCATGCGCCGCACCTCGCTTGACTTGATGTCGGCCTGGAGTGCGATCGAGATCGCGCTATGGGACATCGTTGCAAAACACGCCGGCCAGCCGCTTTACAACATCCTGGGCGGTGCATCGCGTGAGCGTGTGAAGGTTTATGCCAACGGCTGGTCCAGCGGCACCAACAGCATCGAGCAGAATGTGGAACGTGCCCTGGTGGTCAAGGACGCCGGCTATACCGCGCTGAAATGGGATCCATTCCCCGGACCATGGCGCAACTTCATCCATCGCGAGGACGAAGACCATGTCGTCGACTACGTCCGTCAGATGCGTGCGGCGCTCGGCGCTGACTTCACGTTGCTGGTCGAGGTCCATCGCCGTCTTGCCCCGATGCACGCCGTCCGCATCGGTCGGCGGATCGCCGAATACGACATCGGCTGGTACGAGGAACCTTGCCTCTGCGACAACATCGACCTCGTCGCCGAAGTCCGTCGTGCCTTGCCCATGCCGATCGTCACCGGTGAAGCGATCTACTCCAGGGAAGGATTTGCCCAGGCGCTGGCCGCGCGCGCCGCCGACATCATCAATCCCGATATCTGCAACTGCGGCGGCATCTCGGCCATGCTGGACATCGCCGCGATGGCGCAGCCGCACGCGGTGGCGATCGCCCCGCACAACTATAACTCCACCCTCGTCGGCCTGGCGGCGACCGTACAGCTTTCAGCCATGATCCCGAATTTCTGGATCGCGGAATGCTTCGTCAACCTGAAGCCCGCCTGTGACGAGATCGCCGTCGTGCCGCTTGCCGTTGATCAGGGCTTTGTCGATCTGCCGACCGCGCCCGGCATCGGCATCGATCTGGACGTTGCCCGTTTGCGTGCCAGACCGTATCGCGACATGGGCACGCGGGTGGGCAAGGGCCTGCGCTCCTACACCGAGGAGTTCCCGCGCAAGCACTACGCGGTGGCGGCGACACGCACCGGCTACTGACGCCAGCGGAATGAACGACTATCAGGCGCTGCTCGCGGCGCCCCGCTTCCGCGCCTTCTGGCTCGTTCTGCTGTGCGACAACCTGGGAAGCTGGTGCGTGATCGCCACGCTCCCCATCCTGGTCGGAGAACGGTTTGGCACCGGCATGGTGCTGGTGCTCAGCCTGGGCCTGCGCATCATCCCCAAGGTCGTTCTGGCCCCGCTCGCCGGCGGTCTGCTGCGCCGGTTCGGTGCCGCCCGAACCGCCAGTACCGCGATGCTGGCGATGGCCGCCCTGACCGCGCTGCTGCCGTGGTGCGGCAATCTGGTCTTGTTGCAGGGGGTCATCGCCGCCATCGGCACGCTGGACCTGTTCATCATGCCAGGGCTGCTGTCGCTGCGCGGTTCGGTGACCCCGCCGGGGCTGGAGATGGCGGGAAACACCATGTGCTCGGTCGCCGACCGGGTTGGCAAGGTCGCCGGGCCGGCGCTGGGCGGCTTGGCAGTCACCGCCGGCTTCGCACCCGGCTTCGGCGGCTTCGGCCTGCTGATCGCGCTGTCCGCCATCCCGGTCGCCCGCCTGACCACACCAGCGGACGTCCCGGTGGTCCGCGCCCCAACCGGCAGCCTGACCGGATTCCTGCGCATGATCCGCTCCGACAGGCAGGTCGCCGGCCTGCTGGTCGCCGCGATGACCTACATGGTCATGCTCGGCGGTCTGCGGCCTTTCCTGTTCTGGGCCAATCGCGACTGGTTCGGCGCCTCCGACACCGCCTGGACCGGCTTGCTGGCCGCGCAGGGCGTCGGAGCCCTGATCGGCGCGCTCGCCTCCGCCCTGTTCGTGTCCCGCCTGCTTCGCGGCATGTCCGCCTACGCGCTGACCATGCTGACCGGCATCATGGAGGGCACCATCCATTTGCTGCTGCTGTTCGCCCAGACCACGACCCAGGCCATCGTTATCCTGGCCTTGGCGGGCATTCCGGAGATCATTTCGACGGCAGCTTGGTTTACCGCTCTCCAGGGCCGTCTGGCGCCAGGTCAGCAGGCTATGTTCTTTACCTTCGTTGCCCCGCTATGGGATCTGTTTTTCGCGGTCGGCATCGCCTCCGCCGCCTTGCACGCCGAGGGGGTGCTGCCGCTGTCGACCTACTGGGCGCTGGTGTCGCTCAGCGCCACCTTGCCCTTGATCCCGCTGCTGACCTTGCATGTGCGTCATTCCAGGTAGCGATCCGCGTCCTCCCGCAGCAGCAAACGCTCACCCAGCAGCGCCGCCGTCACCGCCCGCACCGCGTCGGCGTAAGCCGTCCCCGGATACCGAACCTCCAGCGAAGCGCGCGGATCGTCGCCGCGTTCGGCGTCGGTGGCCGCGAACGCCAGGAATGTTCCGTCACGGTCAGCAAGTTCACCGTCCGGATACGGCGACCTGTAGAGGTTCCAGCCGGTAAAGGTTCCAAGCGGCACCGCGATATCCGGTAGCTGGATGCCTGCCTGTTCATTTCCGTCCGCATCAACCTGTGGCACCAGCACTGTGTACCCACGACTCGCGGGAGTGGGATTGGTCCAGTCCGCCAGAGGGGCCGCATCGTTCGCGGCGTGCGGCCGAACCAGGCCAGGGATGGCCGAGAAGCCGACGTCCCCGGCCGCGACCAGCGTTCCATCATCAATTCTGGGGACCCTGCTGTCAGGGGGTGCTCGCCCGGTGGCCACCCACGCATCCAACGCCACCAGCAATGCGCGGACCGCCGGCATTGGGTCGTGCCAGTTACGCGGGTTGATGCACGGCCCACTATCACGCGGCATTCCGGCCTTGCCGCCGTGCTGCGTCCCCGGCAACAGAAATGTCCGCACATTCGCGGGAAGACAGACGTCCTTCGTGCCAAGCGGATCAGTGTGCAGAAGCGAAGCACCTTTCTGCCAGTATTCGGTGGCTGTGTTGGTCTCGATCAGTTTTGGATCCGTGGCGTCGCCATGCATCAGGCCACCGCTGCTTCCGGTGATCGGATCCGCCATCGCGGCAGACGAATGGGGGAACTGCACTTCGGGAAAGTCATGATCCTCATGCCAGGTCCGGGTTCGGAAGGGCTGGCCGAATGGCGTGTTGTGAAACAACCGCCCGATGCCGGCCACATGCGTGAACACCCCGTCGAACACCCGCCGCCCATCCTCGTCGCCGTTGAAGCCCTGCACGATGTGATCCCGCAAGTAACGACCTGCCTGGGAGATCCCGAAGGCCAGCGTATGCTCGATGGGCCGTCCGACCAGATCGGCGCCATGATGCCGCAGATGGCTGACGATGTCGCGGGTTGCCGCATGACCCATGCCCAGCACCTTGGGCCTGGTCGCCAGGTAGCGGACCTCATAAATCGAGCCCGTTTCGATCGGCGCGGTCGGCCGTACCGTTCGACCGCCCTCGGTCTCGCTGGGCACCGCGACCAGCGGCGCCGTCCGCGTGCGGCGCATCGTCACCAGGGCAGGGCCGATCGCTTCAAAGCTCAGCTTGAAAACATCGTGCCGGCCAAGTCGCGTACCGGAAACGAATTCTTCCCGAACGGTTTGTGTGACGCCCTCTATCACCGGCACGTCCAATGACAAGCCGGTCGCCACCGGCGCACCCGGGTCCCAGCCGGTCCAAAGCAGTGAAAAGCCCAGGCGCAACGGCAACGCGTTGCCCAGATCGGCGGCCGTGGCCGGCTGGTTGCCGGCGGCGCCGGCACACAGGTTGGCAAACAGCATGATCCGGCCGCGGTTGTTGACCTCATACAGCAGCCGGCCGTTACCCTTTGCCGCATCCGCCGGTCGCAGCAGCACGAAGTCGCTGCGGTATGCTACCCGGCGCGCCGCATCGCGAGGCGCGTCAGCCAGCAGCGCGATCCCGCGATTGCGCGGATGCGCCGGGTCCAGCGACCCAACCGCGACACCATTGATGCGCTCGTAGGAACCGACCGAACCAAACGACGCGCCGTCGACAAACGGGCAGCGATTTTTGACCTCGATGCTTGTGATCATGGCCAGCGTAACTCCGCTTCGCTGCGCGCCTGCAAGCCATCTCGTGTCATGCCCGGAACCATATCCGTAACCAGGAAGCCACTTGGTGTCACGTCCAGCACCGCGAGGTCCGTATAGACGCGCCGCACCACACCCTTTGCGGTCAACGGGTAGGAGCACAGGCGCCGGATACGCGAGCCGCCATGGCCCTTGGTGATGTGTTCCATTGCCACCCAAAGGCGTTTGGCACCAATCGCCAGATCCATCGCACCGCCGACCTGTTTCGTCGGCTCGTCCGCTGACCGTGCCCAGTTCGCGATGTCGCCGTTTTCCGCGACCTCGAAGGCGCCTAGAACGCAAAGATCGAGATGGAAACCCCGAGCGATCGCGAAGCTGTCGGCATGATGAACGAACGACCCGCCCGTTCGCAGCGTAATATGCTGGGTGCCGGCGTTGACCAGATACGGATTGATCTTGTCGGCGGCCGGTGCCGGGCCGGCGCCAATCACCCCGTTCTCGGAATGAAAAATCACCTCGCGGTCGATCGGCACATGATCCGAGACACCGGTCGGGATGCCGATGCCCAGATTGACGAACCAGCCCTCGGGAATATCGCGCGCGATGCGGGCAGCGATCCCGGCGCGGTCCAGCGGGCGGAACGTTTCTGTGGTGTTCATCAGGCCGGCCCTCCGTCAGGCGGAACATGCACGACGCGGTGAACAAACACACCCGGCGTATGGACGTTGGCCGGCGGTATGTCGCCCAGCGAGACGACGTGGCGGGTTTGCACGATGGTCATCTTCGCCGCCATGGCCATGACCGGGTTGAAGTTCCGCGCACTCTCGCGGTGCGTCAGGTTGCCCCATCGATCGGCCTCCCACGCATCGATCAGCGCGACATCACCGGGCAGGGGATATTCCAGCAGGCAGTTGCGGCCATTGATGATCCGCGTCTCGCGGCCCTCGGCGAGCAACGTGTCGGCCCCCGTCGGGGTATAGAATGCCTGCACCCCGGCCCCGGCCGAGCGCAGTCGTTCGGCCAAGGTGCCTTGAGGAACAATCTCCAATTCCAGCTTGCCGGCGGCGAACAACCGGCCGGCAACGCTGTCGGCCCGCACGAAGCTGCAGATCAGCCTCCGGCATTGGCCTGCCGCCAGGATGTCCGCGGTCGCCCCGGTATCCCGACCGCCAGAATTCACCACCAGAGTGAGATCGCGAACATTGCGCGCGATAAGCCCCTGCACGAGCGTTTCCGGGATCCCGTTGCCGAAGCCTGGCAAGAGAATGACCGCCCCGTCCTCGATGTCGGCCAGCGCCGTCGCGACGTCGGGCACGAATTTGTCAATCATTCTCGGACGTCCCCTCAGCTACCCGAATGCTGCCTAACGCGAACATCTGAGCGCGATTTCAGGCTGATGGCAACGCAACGCCCGGCTGTCGGCCAGGCAGCGGGTTCTGGCCCGCACGCCGGTAAACCCGTTCAAGCCGGCCGCTCGCTGCTGGATTGGACCCTGTTTAGATCGAAGCTTTTGCCTCCCGCCGCCGACGGTGCAGGATAAACTCCGTATAGCCGTTCGGCTGGGTCCGCCCATCGAAAATCAGGTCCGAAGCCGCCTTGAAGGCCACCCCGTCGAACCCGGGTGCCATGGCTTTGTACAGCGGATCACCGGCATTCTGCCGATCGACCACCACTGCCATCCGCTGCAAGGCCTCGGTCACCTGCTTTGGCGTCACCACACCGTGGTGCAGCCAGTTGGCGATATGCTGCGACGAAATCCGCAGGGTCGCGCGGTCTTCCATCAGACCGACATCGTGGATGTCCGGTACCTTGGAGCACCCAACGCCCTGGTCGATCCAGCGCACGACGTATCCCAGGATCCCCTGGCAGTTATTGTCCAGCTCCTGCCGAACATCCTCGGCTGACCAGTTCTGACCTTCGGCGACCGGTATGGTCAGCAGATCCTTCAGGGGGGCCCGCGACCGCGTCGCCAGTGTGGTCTGCCGCGCGTTGACATCGACCTGATGATAATGCAGCGCGTGCAGGGTTGCTGCCGTGGGCGAGGGCACCCACGCCGTGTTGGCCCCCGCCATCGGGTGGCCGATCTTCTGCACCAGCATGTCCGCCATCCGGTCGGGCGCGGCCCACATGCCCTTGCCGATTTGCGCTTTTCCGCGCAACCCGCACGCCAGTCCGATGTCGACGTTCTGGTCTTCATAGGCCTTGATCCAGGTCGTCCCGCGCATCTCGTTCTTACGGATCATCGGCCCGGCCTCGATCGAGGTGTGGATCTCGTCGCCTGTCCGGTCGAGGAACCCGGTGTTGATGAACGCCACCCGATGCGCCGCCGCGGCGATGCAGGCCTTGAGATTGGCCGAGGTCCGTCGCTCCTCGTCCATGATGCCCATCTTCAGCGTATTCGGCGGCAAACCGAGGATGTGCTCCACGCGCTCGAACAGGTCAGCGGTCAGCGCGACCTCTTCCGGGCCATGCATCTTTGGCTTGACGATATAGACCGAACCCGCTCGGCTGTTCTTGATCGGTCCCTTGCTGCTCAGGTCGTGCATCGCGATCAGCGCGGTCAGCGCCGCGTCCAGAAACCCTTCGGGGATTTCCGCGCCCGATGCGTCGAGCACCGCATCGGTGTACATGTGGTGGCCGACATTGCGGATCAGCATCAGGCTTCGGCCGGGCAGCCAGAGCGTGCCACCCGCCGGCTTGGTATACTGCCGGTCCGGGTTCAGCCGGCGGGTCATCTGCCGGCCGGCCTTCTCGAAGGTGTCCTCCAGGCAACCCTGCATCAGCCCGAGCCAGTTGCGGTAGGCCATCACCTTGTCGTCGGCATCGACCGCTGCGATCGAATCCTCGCAGTCCTGTATCGTGGTCAGCGCCGCTTCCATCACGATGTCCGCGACGCCCGCCGGATCGCTCTGGCCGATCGGATTGGCGCGGTCGATCACGATTTCGAAGTGCAGGCCGTTGTTCTTGAGCAGCACGATCGTCGGGGCAGATCTTTCACCCCGAAAGCCGGCGAACTGGGTCGGGTCCTTCAACCCGGTGGTCGCTCCATCCTTCAGCGCCACCAGGACGGCCCCGTCCACGATCGAGTACGAGACCGCATCCGCATGGCTGCCGTTGGCAAGCCTGGCGGCCGCATCGAGAATCTCTCGTCCTTTCGCCACGACCTTGTCGCCGCGCACCTTGTTGAAGGCGGCTCCGCGGGCCGCCCCGGCGTCCTCCGCGATCGCGTCGGTGCCGTACAACGCGTCATACAGGCTGCCCCATCGCGCATTCGCGGCGTTCAGGGCATACCTGGCGTTGGTCACCGGCACCACCAGTTGCGGCCCCGCGAGGATCGCGATCTCGGGATCGACGCCCCAAGTGCCGACCGCGACGCCAGCCGGCTCGTCCACCAGATAGCCAATGCCGCGCAGAAAGCCGATGTAGCCCTCCGGGTCGGCCGGCTTTCCTTTAGCCTGCAGATGCCAGTCGTCCAGTTGCCGCTGAAGGTCGTCGCGCTTGGCGAGCAGAGCCTTGCAGCGCGGGGCGAGATCCTTCAGAAGGCCGCCGAACCCGCTCCAAAACGACTCGGCGGCGATCGAGGTTGCCGGCAAGGCTTCGCTGCTGACAAAATCGTAAAGTGGCTTGGCGATGCGGATGCCGCCTGCCTCGATATAGTCCATGCGATAGCCTCCGGGTGGCGAGAAAAACAACGAAGGCGGCGATATAGGACGGAACCTCAGACCCGTGCCAGCCCGGCGTTTTCCGCTCACGCCTGCGTCAGGGCATGTCACGGCGGCCGAATAGCGGAACACGCGTAACCGTGAGGTTGAAATGGCGGGTCGCCGCACAACGTCAGCTGTGCGGACGATGGCTAGGCCTCGTCCGCATGACGTTTCCCCCCCAAACTCAAGCGGCGCCTCCGGGCGCCGTTTTTTTGCTCGCGCGGGTGCCACGCCGCTTGTTCCAGCGGGGGTTTCTGGCAGACATCGTCGACGGCTTCCCGCGCTTTAGCCGCAGCGAGAGAGCTTGAACGTCTAGGCGTCATCCCCAGCACCTTTGTCCCCAGATGACGCCGGCAGCAAGAGCTTGACCGTGGTACCCTCCTTCGGCGTGCTGTCCAGTTCGACGTGGCCTCCAGACTGGCGGGCGAAACCATAGACCTGAGACAATCCAAGACCGCTGCCCTTCCCGACCTCCTTGGTGGTAAAAAACGGCTCGAACACGCGCGCCATGACGTCCGCGGGCATGCCGGTGCCGGTATCACTGACCGAGACGAAAACGAAGCGGCCGGGATGCGCCTCGGGGTTGCCGATCAGGTCGTTTGGCTCCAGCGAGGACATGCCTGTCGCAACCGACAGAACCCCTCCCTCGGGCATGGCATCGCGCGCGTTGATGACCAGATTGAGCACAGCTGACTGGAAATGCGCCGGGTCCGCCTGGCACAACGGCAAGTCCGGTGCAAGAACGATTTCAAACCGCACCATCGCCCCCAAGGTCCGTAGCAGAAGTGGTTCGAACTCCCGCAGCAGCGTGTTCATGTCCAGGTGCACCGCTTGCAGCGACTGCCGGCGGGCGAAGGTCAACAGGGTGCTGGTCAACTCGGCGCCCCGCATCGCCGCATGCTCCGCGGCCTGCGCATACGCGGTGATCCGCGTGTTGTCGCCGCTCAACCTCTGGATCAGGTTCATGTTGCCCATCATCACCTGAAGCAGGTTGTTGAAATCATGCGCGATGCCGCCAGTCAGGTGGCCGATGGCCTCGATCTTCTGTGCCTGCTGCAGAGTTGCCTCAGCGGTTTGGCGTTGCGTCACCTCGTGCAAAAGTCGCTCATTCGCGTCGCTGAGTTTGCGCTGCTCCCGGCGCAGAGCCTCCTGCAGACGCATGTGAGTCCCGAAGGTGCGATGCGCGGTCAGGCTGATCATGACCAGGGCCGAGGCGAAGATTACGATCATCAGCGCCGGTACCCGCTTGGTCGCCCCCTCGGCGAGGAAGCTCGCCGCCAGCGGCAAGCTCGCGGGCAGAATGAATGCGGCCGCGGTCGGCAAATGAGCGCCACTGACGGTAACCGCGCCGGCGCACATCCCACCTACGACAAAAGCCAGGAAAAGTTGCGACGCTGCTGAAGCGGGAAACAGGACAACCCCCAGCACGCCCCACAGGACGCCCGTGGCGAGAGCGCCAGACACACTGACCAGAGACCAAAGCCTGGAGGCATGTCCTCCCACGCCGCGGCTCAGAAAGCGTCTTCCGCAGACCCAGCGGACCGCGGAGACGACGACGATCGCGGCGACCCAGCCGGCGGGCAGCTTCCAGCCATCGATCGGGGCAAGGACACTCGCGGTCAGGATGGCATTCAACACAGTCACCGACAGCGTCACCGGCGCGTGCGAGAACACCGACCTCAATCGCTCATGTTCGATCAGAAGCGAATCGTCCTCGGACAGCATCCTACCAGCCTGCGGCTAACGCTTCGGGGATCGTCAGGGAGAAGGCTTAGAACGTCGGCCAATGTCTGAAGCAAAGTAACGGAAAGATGATTTCTGTGCGGCCCAGCCGCGCTGTGTCATCCAGCGGCGAACTTCGCCAGCAGCCGCACATGCGACCGGATCCCGTGATGGAAGCAGGCCTCCTCGAACTTCTCGTTGGGGCTGTGCACCTGATCGTCGTCCAGCCCGAACCCCATTAGCAGCGAGTCCAGATTAAGGATCGTGCGTAACGACGTCACGACCGGGATCGATCCGCCACTGCCCATCAGCACGGCCGGCTTGCCATATTCATCTTCCAGGGTCGCGAGCGCAGCCCGGACGTGCGGGCTGTCCAGCTTCACTTCAATTCCTGGCGCCCGGGCGAAATCGGCGAAGGTGGCGGTGGCATCTGACGGCAGCCGATCCACGACGAATTGCCTGAACTGCTCGACCACGGCGTCCGGATCCTGGCCCGGCACCAACCGGAACGACACCTTGGCCGATGCCTCCGATGCGATCACCGTCTTGCTGCCGGCGCCGGTATAGCCGCCCCAGATGCCGTTGATGTCGGCGGTGGGGCGCGCCCAAAGTCGCTCCAGCGCCGAGTAGCCGCGTTCGCCAACCGGTTTGGTCAGGCCGATCCCGCCCAGGAACGCCGGTTCGTCGAACCCAAGCCTGTCCCACTGCTCCCGCTGCGCATTCGAAATCGGTGCGACCTTGTCGTAGAAACCGGGCAACTGGATGCGGCCGTCCGCGTCCTGCAGCGCACCGAGGATTTTCGTCAGCGCGTTGATCGGGTTCAACGCCGACCCGCCGTACAGACCCGAGTGAAGGTCCCGGTTCGCTGCTTTCAGCGTCACCTCGGCATAGGTCATGCCGCGCAGCCTGGTGGTGACCGCGGGTGTTTCGACGTCCCACATCCCGGTGTCGCTGATCAGCGCCAGATCCGCGACAAGGTCGTCCTTGTTGGCCCGCAGGAACGCGTCCAGGTTGATCGAGCCGACCTCCTCCTCGCCCTCGATCAAGACCGTGATGCGTGCGGGGATTCCGCCCCCGGTACTGCCCCAGGCCCGCAGCGCCTCCAGAAACATCATCGTCTGGCCTTTGTCATCGACCGCCCCGCGAGCCACATAACGCTTGCCGCTTGGGCCCTCGATCAGTTGCGGGTCGAACGGATCGCTGCGCCAGAGGTTCAGCGGATCGACCGGCTGCACATCATAATGCCCGTAGAACAGGATATGCGGCCCCTGGTAGTCCGTCGGTCCGGCAAAATGGGCGACGACGACAGGATGTCCGGCAGTCGGCCGCAGCGATGCCGCGAAGCCCAGAGCGGTCAACTGCTCGCACCACCACTCGGCCGCTTTTACGCAATCGGCGGCATGTTCCGGCTGCGCGCTGATCGACCTGATCCGCAGCAGGTCGAACAGACGATCACGCGAAGCCGCCAGGCTCGCATCGACATGGTCCAGGACAGCGGCGAGGGTCGATGGGGTCGGAGCCGGCATGAAATTCTCCCTGATCACGTGGAACCCATCACTAGCCGATCCCCGCCATCGGCCGCCAGACGGCTGGCCGCCAGACGGTCGCCATGAGGTTGGCGGCCATACGGCTGGGTCCCGATCGACAAAGCTGCTAAGACTGCCGGCCATGCATGTGTGCCTGATCGTTCCAGGATCGCTCGCGACAGCAACCGGTGGTCACGACTTCGATCGCCGGATGGCGGACGGACTCCGCCTCGCCGGACACCAGGTTCAGGTCGTTGAACTCGACGGACGACTACCCGACCCCGATCAGGCCGCGATCTACGCCGCTCGGACCGCATGGGCCACGCTTCCGGCTGACAGCGTCAAACTGATCGATGGATTGGCGCTGCCGGCGTTCGACGGTTTGCCGCTGCACCAGGTCACCGCGCTGATCCACCACCCGGCCGCGGCGGAAACTGGCATCCCACCGGAAACGGCGCAACGCCTTCATGCCACCGAAGCCGTGATGTACCGACAGGTGCCGCGTCTTGTGGTGACAAGCCGGCAGACCGCCGATTGCCTGATCAAGCAGTTCGGCACGCCGGCGGACCGCATCAGCGTTGTCGCGCCCGGCATTGACGATTTGCCGCGAGCCCCGGGTTCGGGTGGTCCGACATGCCAGATCCTCTGCGTCGGGCCTCTGATCCCGCGTAAGGGTCACGACGTGCTGCTCCGCGCGCTCAGCCGGCTGTTTGACCTGGATTGGCAGCTGACCATCGCGGGTTCGGCCGATCGGGATCCAGTGTACGCCAATGGTTTGCTCGCTCTGAGCGAGGAATTGATGATCGCCCGGCGCGTCCGGTGCATCAGCGCCGTGACCGACACACTATGGGCAGGGGCTGATCTTTTCGCGCTGACCTCCGTCCTGGAGGGATACGGCTCAGCGATCGCCGAGGCGATGCGCCGGGGCTTGACGGTCGTGGTGACAAACGTCGGTGCGGTGCCCGAGCTGATCGCCGCCGAAGCGGGAGCCGTCTGTGCGCCCGGAGATGTCGAGCAGTTGTCGAAGTCTCTGCGCCGGATGGTCTTCGATCGGCCACTGCGGCGTGACATGGCGGCGATCGCCTGGCAGCACGGACAGTCGTTGCCATCGTGGGATCAACAGGTCGCACTCCTCGTCGCCGCGCTGGACCTGGTACCCGATCGCAGCGAAGCATGAGACGCGAAGCGTCCACGAGCAGCCGCGTCAATCGGCTACTTCGAACATATCGCGACGGAGCGCGCTTCGCTGATGCGCGAGACTAGTGGTCCGATCCCGACAGACGCATCTTTGCGGTCGGGTGAATCGGCCCATCAAATTAAGTGCTAGTGGCGAAATTCGACGGACCTTTCCGTCGGATTTTGTCCACTAGTATAGCGATTCCATGAAAGCGACCCTTTATGGGGGATTCCCTTCGCGCCGCGATATCGTGTAGTTAGGCCGTCGAACCTAAAGACGATGGCTGGGCATCATGGCAGCACCGCGGCGCGTCATCGATATCTCGATTGAAGAAGACGACCTGGCACGGCTGCAAGCGATCGCGCGATCTCGGACCGAACCGGCGAGTTGGGTCGAGCGAGCCCGTATCCTTCTAGCCTATCGCACCAATCCGTCGGCGCACGCGGTTGGCGAGGCCATCGGCGTGACCCATCAGACGGTGCTGCGGTGCCTGCGCCGGGCAGTGCGGTTTGGCGTGATGGCCGCGCTCGACGACAGTCCACGCCCAGGCAAGACGCCGGAGATCACGGCGGACGCCCGCGCGTGGCTGGTATCGCTGGCCTGCCAGAAGGCCAAAGATCTGGGCTATCCGCATGAGCTTTGGACCGCCCGGCTGTTGGCGCGCCATGTGCGTGCGCACGCGGCGGCTGCCGGACATCGGTGCATGACCCGCGTCGTGCAGGGGACAGTCTGCAAGATCCTGGCGCGCGATGACGTCAAGCCGCACAAGGTGCGTTACTACTTGAAACGACGTGACGAAGCGTTCGAGACGAAAATGGCCGAGGTACTCTGCGTCTATCGCGAGGTCGCTGTTCTGCGCGCCGCAGAGACGAATGCGAGCAACGTCGCGATCATCTCCTATGACGAGAAGCCGGGCATCCAGGCGATCGGCAACACCGCAGCTGACTTGCCGCCAAAGCCCGGGGTTCATGCGTCCTTCGCACGCGACCATGAATACAAACGTCACGGCACGCTGAGCCTGCTGGCCGGGATCGATCTGCTGACCGGCAAGGTGCATGCCTGTGTCGAGGAACGCCATCGGTCACGGGAATTCGTCGGCTTCCTCAAGCGGCTCGATGACGCTTATCCGACCGGCACAGGCATCAAACTGATCCTCGACAACCATTCGGCCCACATCTCGAAAGAGACCAAAGCTTGGCTCGACACGCGGCCCGAGGGCCGCTTCTGCTTCGTGTTCACGCCAAAGCACGCGTCATGGCTCAATCTCGTCGAGGGCTTCTTCTCGAAGATGGCGCGCTCGATGCTCCGCCACATGCGCGTCGCATCGAAGGCTGAACTCAAGACACGCATCCTCGCCTATCTTGAGGACATCAACACTGACCCGGTCGTTCACACCTGGACCTACAAGATCGGTGAGGCCGCGTGATAGGAGTCGCTTCATGGAAACGCGATACTAGAACAGGAGGGCTGAGCCATGCTTCTGGCAGCGATCGCCGACGACTTCACCGGTGCGACGGATCTATGCTCGATGCTGGTGAGGGGCGGCATGCGGACCGTGCAATTGATCGGTGTGCCCTCGCCCGATGTGCCGGTGCCTGACGCGGATGCGATCGTCGTGGCGCTGAAGTCTCGCACAGAACCGGCGCGACAGGCGGTTGACCAGTCGCTGGCGGCGCTCGACTGGCTGCGACGTGTCGGCGCCCGGCAGTATTTTTTCAAGTATTGCTCCACCTTCGACAGCACCGATCAGGGCAATATCGGTCCCGTCGCGGACGCGCTGATCAGGGCGCTCGATTGCGGTTTCGCATTGGCATGCCCGGCGTTTCCGACCAATGCGCGGACCGTCTATCAGGGCCATCTCTTCGCCGGTGGCAACCTGCTGAATGAAAGCGGAATGCAGACCCATCCGCTCACCCCGATGACCGACGCCAATCTGGTGCGGGTGCTGTCTCGTCAGACCGAGGGAACGGTGGGCCTCGTGCCCTTTATCATCGTCGATCAAGGTGCGCTGGCGATCCGCGACGCCATGACCCGGCTCAAGGAGCGTGGTAACCGTTACGCCATTGTCGATGCCATCACCGACGCGCATCTCGTCGCGATCGGCCAGGCCGCGGCAAATCACCCGCTGATCACCGGCGGCTCCGGGGTGGCGATGGGACTGCCGGAAAATTTTCGCCGCCTGGGTCTGCTGTCCGATGCCGTCGATGCAAGCGTATTGCCACAGGTCGATGGCGCGAGCGCGATCGTCGCCGGATCATGCTCGCGTGCGACGCTGGCGCAGCTTGGCCACGCGCGGTCCCACCTGCCGATTTTCGAGCTCGACGCGCTGGCGGATCCCGATCCGGCGAGCCTGTCCGAAGCCGCGTTGCGATGGGCGTCGGACAAGATCGGCGATAAGCCCCTGGTCATCGCCGCCTCGGCTCCACCCGAGACCGTCGCGGCACTGCAGTCGCGCCTCGGCCGCGAGCAGGCCGGCGCACTGGTCGAGGATGTTATCGCCCGCGTCGCCGAAGGCCTGGTCACGCGTGGTGTGCGCAGGCTCGTCGTGGCCGGCGGAGAGACCGCTGGGGCGGTCGTGGGGCGCTTGCGCGTGCGCAGCCTGCGGATTGGCCGGGAGATCGATCCCGGGGTGCCCTGGACGCTGGCCGAGGGCGATGGCTCACCACTGATGCTGGCTTTGAAATCCGGCAATTTTGGTGCGACCGATTTCTTTCTGAAAGCGTTCCGCGTTCTGGAAGCCTGACCGATGGACGAAACCGAAAGCCGAATGCTGCTCGTCGAGCTTGCAAAAAGCCTCTTCGCCAGAGGCTTTTCCGTCGGCAGCGCTGGCAACATCAGCGTGCGTCTGGCGGACGGCTATCTGATGACGCCGACCAATTCAAGCCTCGGACGCCTCGATCCGGCCCGGCTTGCTAGACTTGATGCCGGCTTCCGCCACATCGCAGGCGACAAGCCGTCGAAAGAAGTCTTCATGCATCGTGCGTTCTATCATGTGCGCGACGACGTGGGTGCCGTGGTGCATCTGCACTCGACACAGGCAACGGCGGTATCCTGTTTGGCGGACGTGGACCAGTCCAACCCGATACCGCGGTTGACGCCCTATTTCGTCATGCGGGTCGGCCGGAGCTTGCCGATTGTTCCGTATTACCGGCCCGGCGATCCAGCGATGGAGCCGGCGATCGAGGCCGCTGCGCGCGACGCACGGGCCGTGCTGCTCGCCAACCATGGCCCAGTGGTATCGGGCAGAACGCTGACTGAGGCCGTCTATGCCGCCGAGGAGGTAGAAGAAGCCGCCAGGCTTTTCCTGATGCTGCGTGCGCAGTCGCCCCGCTTGCTCACCGCTGCACAGGTGGACGATCTGCTAGCGACATTCGGATAAACTTCGGATCTCGGCGTGGCCCCGCACCACTGTCCAGATCATTCCGGGTGGCGCCGTGGCCGGTTTCTTGAGCAACAAAAAAGAAAAGGCGCCGTTTTGGCGCCCTCTCCTTCAACCTCATCCGCGTGCTGTTCAGAGACGATCGTCTGCGGTGGAACCAACCCCGGACGCCGATCGCCCTTCCAAACAAGGCGAACCAGAGCGTGCTTGCTTCAACCTGAAGCGATCACGCGCTAGTCCTTCGATTCGCTTGCGGCGAAAGGCGTTACCTCGGACGCGGGTGTCGATGCGACCATGACCTTCGCCTTGCGCGGGGTCTTCTTCATCACCAGCTTCTTCGGTGCCGCCTTCTTCGCGACCGCGGATTTCGCGGCCACTTTTTTCACCGCTGCCTTCTTTGCCGCGGGCTTCGACGCAGCCTTTTTGGCGGTGGACGACTTCGACGCTGTTTTCGCGGCAACCTTCTTTGGGGCGGCCTTCTTCGACGCGGTCTTCGCGGCAGCCTTCTTCGGGGCCGCCTTTTTCACCGTAGAGGCACTCTTGCCGGCCGCCTTCTTGGCGACCGGTGCCTTCGCAGCGGCCTTTTTCGGCGCTGCCTTCTTGGGGGCAGCCGCTTTCTTCGAAGCCGTCGCGACGGCTGCTCTCTTCGGCGTCGCCTTCTTCGCGGCTGGTTTCTTGACCGCAGCCTTTTTTGTCGCTGTCTTCATCGCCATCGCCTGAGCGCGTAGCGTTTCAGTCGTTGTGTCGTCAGTGCTCACCTGTAGAACTCCTTGTTGAACGTGCCGTCTGAGTAGTGCGGCTTGGACGAAGCCGCTGCTCGGGTCGTGTGCCGGATAGGCGTCAATGGATTTGTTTCATCGGCAAACCGGCTGGCCCACGTGTCAACCCGGCCCAAATCCCGTCGCTGGTTTTGGCTCTTCGTCGACTTTTCAAGGTCTCGGTCCATCGACCGTCCTTCTGCTAAACGTGCTCGAAGATCGAGAGGCTGCACAAGAAGTGCGAATCGATTCGCGGGCACGAATTCCGCTATTCATCGCGAAGCCCACATCTGTCAACGAAAAGCAACCGTTTCGCGACATATTTATGCAAAATACTTTTGCGCGGAGCGTTTCAGGGGCGAATGAAAAAACAAAATCGCCGCGACAGGAGTGCCGCGGCGATTGGAACAGGCATGAAAAACGCGGTCAGCTACGCTGGTCGATCGGCACGAACTTCAGATCCTCAGGCCCGGTGTAATTGGCCGTTGGACGGATCAGTTTGTTGTCAATGCGCTGCTCCATCACGTGCGCGGCCCAACCCGAGGTGCGCGCGATGACGAATAACGGCGTGAACATCGCCATGGGCACACCGAGCATGTGATAGCTGATGGCTGAGAACCAATCGAGGTTGGCGAACATCTTCTTGGCATCCCACATCGTTGCCTCGATGCGGTCCGCGATGCTGAACATCTTCATCGACCCGGCATGCTCCGACAGCCGGCGCGCGACTTCCTTGATCACCTTGTTGCGCGGATCGGCGATCGTGTAGACGGCATGTCCAAAGCCGATAACCACCTGTTTTGCCTCGATGCGCTTGCGGATATCCGCCTCGGCTTCATCGGGCGAACTGTAGCGATTCTGGATCTCGAACGAGACCTCGTTCGCGCCGCCATGTTTCGGGCCGCGCAGTGCGCCGATGCCGGCGACGATCGCCGAATACATGTCGGCGCCGGTACCGGCGACAACCCGGCAGGTGAATGTGGAAGCATTGAATTCATGTTCGGCGTACAGGATCAGCGACGTGTGCATGGCGCGCACGAACATCTCCGACGGCGGCTTGCCGTGCAGCAGGTGCAGGAAGTTGCCGCCGATGGAATCGTCATCGCTGTCGACTTCTATACGCTTGCCGTTGTGGGCGTAGTGGAACCAGTACAGCAACATCGGCCCCAGGCAGGCCATCAGTCGATCGGCGATGTCACGGGCTCCCGCCGGGTTCTGGTTTTCCTTCTCCGGCAGCACGCAGCCCAGAGCCGACACCGCGGTGCGCATCACGTCCATCGGATGCGACGCGGCGGGCAACGCCTCAAGCGTCCGCTTCACCGATTCCGGCACGCCGCGCAGCGCCCTGAGTTTGGCCTTATAGCCGCTTAGCTCGGCGCGGGTCGGCAGCGCACCGTGCACCAGCAGATAGGCGATCTCCTCGAACTCGCAGGTGTCGGCGACATCAAGGATGTCGTAGCCGCGATAATGCAGGTCGTTGCCAGAGCGTCCGACGGTGCAAAGCGCGGTGTTGCCCGCGGTGACACCAGACAAGCCGACGCTCTTCTTCGCGCGATTCGGTAAGGCCGTTGTCTCGTTCATGGGTTCCTCCGTTAAACAATGCCTGGTTTACCGACAGTCAAAGTGCCCACGGGAAGGGCAACGTTCAACCGGTGCAACTCCCCCGCTGCCATTCGCGGCAGTTCCTGCGCGGCTTCCAGAAACCGGTTCGATTCCCGGCTGCTGATAATGCCATCGGTCAGCGTCTGGAACTTGCGGATATAGTCGTCGCGTCCGAATGGCCTGGCACCCAGCGGATGAGCATTGGCCACAGCCATCTCATCCTCCAGCTTGGTGCCGTCGCGCATGAAGATCTCGACCCGTCCGCCGAACGACAACTCGTTCGGATCCGTCGCCCGATAGCGGCGCGTCCACTCGGGATCTTCCGTCGTCTCGATCTTATGCCACAGCCGCACGGTGTCCGCGCGGCCGGCGCGCTTCGGTGCATAGCTGTCGACGTGATGCCAAACCCCATCCTGCAGCGCGACGGCGAAGATGTACATGATCGAATGGTCCAGCGTCTCGCGACTGGCCTTCGGATCCATCTTCTGCGGATCATTGGCTCCGGTGCCGATAACGTAGTGCGTGTGGTGACTGGTGTGGATCACGATCCGCTCGACATCGTCGAAGTCGTCGATCTTCTCGCGCATGCGGAAGCCAAGGTCGATCAGCGCCTGCGATTGGTATTCGGCGCTGTGCTCCTTGGTATAGCTGTCGAGAATCCCGCGCTTGGCCTCTCCCGGCGCCGGTAGTGGCACGACGTAGTGCGCCTCAGCCCCGTCCAGCATCCAGGCGATGACACTGTCCTCACCTTCGTAGATCGGGCTCGGGGCGCCTTCGCCACGCATCACCCGGTCCACCGCCTCGATCGCCAGCTTGCCCGAATGCGCCGGCGCGTAGGCCTTCCAGGAGCTGATTTCGCCCTTGCGGGACTGCCGGGTGGTGAAGCTGACGTGAACCGCCTGCTGCACCGCCTGGTAGATCACATCCTGCTTGAGCCCGAGCAGCGTGCCGATGCCCGCGGCCTGGGCAGGACAAAGATGAGCGATGTGGTCGATCTTGTGTTCATGCAGACAGATCGCCCGAACCAGGTCGATCATGATCTCGTAACCGGTCGCGATACCGCGGATCAGCTCGCGGCCCGACCTCTCCTTGGTCTGGGCGACCGCGAGGATCGGCGGGATGTTGTCGCCGGGGTGGGAGTAGTCGGCGGCCAGGAAAGTATCATGCATATCAAGTTCACGAACCGCGGTGCCATTCGCCCACGCCGCCCACTCCGGACTGACCCGCTTCGTCGAGGCGACACCAAACACCGTCGCGCCGTTCTTGTTCGGCCGAGCCAAGGCCATGTCACGCGCGGATACAATGGCATGACGATTGGCCGAAGCGATCGCAACCGATGCATTGTCGATCACACGATTGACGATCATCGCCGAGACCTCCTTGGTCACCGCGACTCTATCGGCGGCAACACCCGCGATCTTCCAGGCAAGCTGGTCCTCCCGCTTCAGACCCGCCTTCGAGGGGCTAACCTTGACGTCATGGTCTATCATTGACTTTCTCCGTTCCCATGCACCCGGAAGCGGTCGCGGCTGACCGGCCCAGGTCAAGCGCGACCGTTCAAGGCTCTCTGCGTCTTCGTAAGGTCCCGCCGATAGAACGGCAAGTTGCGGTAGCGGCGCATTTCGGGGGGCCAGTTGTGTGGGTGTATTGCTTTCGCGGACCACGACCGAGGCAGCCGGCGAGTGCAGGCGTCACAGGATCCTGCTTCGATCCGTTTCTTCTGTCACACCGGTCAGGCGAGGCGCCGCGGCGGCGTCATGCCCCGATCCCAATATCCCGATCCTGCCGAGCCGGCGGTTGAATACGCCCGCATGCCCTGATCGTTCATCGCATAGCCGCACCGATTGAGCAGGTCGGCGGAACATGATCATTACTTTCCCTCGGCCGCATGATCGCTGCCAAGATCCTGAAGCGGCGCGACGCCTCGCGGTATGGTGCAGGTGCGCCTGCCGGAGCCCAGGCCGTCACAGTCCATGCCGTCACAGCTCGGGCTGATACAGCCCGGGCCGGCAAGACATCGCCCACCTGGTTTCCGCGCAAAGCTTGGCTGCGGTGCACAAAAACCTTGTATTTCCGGAACCGGAGGCCGATATGCGATCTCGTCTTCCGTAATTGCGTGATTAGCGGGCGAAGCTGAAGTTTGCCCGAGTTCCGGAAACTTGAATCCGAAAACCGTTCGTCCCCACTTAATCGCGCGGGGCGTCGAACTTTTAGGCGTGCTCCGCCCGTAATCTTGGCGGCCGCTGGAGTTTATCTACCTCTTGACCCAAATGACTTTCACGGAACTCGGCTTGGCCGATCCGCTGCTGCGCGCGCTTGAGACGCGCAAGTTTCAAATCCCCACGCCGATCCAGGCCGATTCGATACCGCCGCTGCTGGCGCATAAGGATCTACTCGGCATCGCGCAAACCGGCAGCGGCAAGACCGCAGCCTTTACGTTACCCATCCTGCAGCATCTTTCCGCCCAGCAGATCCGTCCGGCGCCGTTCGTGGCACGGGCCCTGATCCTGGCCCCGACGCGGGAACTGGCGCTGCAGATCGACGAGACCGTTCGCGCGCTGTCGATCCATCAGCGTCTCCGGACCGTGGTCATCATCGGCGGTGCCAGTCGCTTCAAGCAGGTCGAGGCGATGCGTCGTGGCGCCGATATCGTGATCGGCACGCCGGGGCGTGTATGCGACCTGATGCAGACCCGCGAGCTTCAACTCGGCGCCGTCACCCACTTCGTGCTGGACGAGGCCGATCGGATGCTCGACCTCGGCTTTATCAAGGACATTCGCCGCATCGTGGCCGCTCTGCCGCCGCGGCGCCAGTCCTGCCTGTTCTCGGCGACCATGCCCGCCGAGGTCTCCAGCCTGGCCAACAGCTTGCTGCGTGACCCCATCCGCGTGGAGATCGCCCGCAAGGAAGACACCACGCCGAAGATCGACCAGTTCGTTCACCACCTGCCGCAAAGCGGCAAGCAGTCACTGCTGCTGTCCATGCTGCAGGACGACGCACTCAGCCGGGTCATCGTCTTTACCCGCACCAAACATGGCGCCAACAAGGTGGCCGGGGTGCTGGAGAATGCCGGCATCCAGGTCAATGCCATTCACGGCAACAAGAGCCAGCCTCAGCGCGAGAAGGCGTTGCGGGAGTTCCGCACCGGCCGTGCTCGTGTTCTGGTCGCCACCGACATCGCCGCGCGCGGGATCGACGTCACCGGCATTTCCCACGTCATCAATTTCGATCTTCCGGTCGAAGCGGACAGCTACGTTCACCGTATTGGCCGCACCGCGCGTGCCGGCGCCGCGGGCATCGCGGTCTCATTTTGCGATCCATCCGAACGGGGCGTACTCCGTCAGATCGAGCGGCAGATGAATGTCGCCATCACCGTTGTTGGCGATGCGCCCGCGCCGATGACCCATCAGCCGAAGCGTCAAGGTGCGCCCGGACAGGCGCAACGCCGCCGCTACAACGACCGCGGCACAAGGGGCATGCGCTCGGCGGCCTGATATCGCGCATCTCAGCAGTGCGGCCGCGATCGGATACCAGGCGCAGCATCGGCGATAATTGTCAGCACGCCGATAAAGCTGCTCGACAAAAACAACGACTCAGGGCCTGTTCGACGCTGCAATTCATAGCGATCAACGTAGAACAGGCCCTGAATGACCACGCTTTACATCGACGGTGATGCCTGCCCGGTGCGCGAGGAAGTCTATCGAGTCGCGGACCGGCTAGGCCTCGCGGTTTTCGTCGTCGCCAACGGGTCTCGCCCGATCCGCCCGCCGGGGCGGCCGAACGTGACGATGATCACCGTCGAGGCCGGCGCTGACGTCGCCGATGACTGGATCGCCGAGCGGGTGACCAAGGCGGATGTCTGCATCACCAGCGACATTCCGTTGGCCTCGCGCTGCCTTGCCACGGGCGCCCGAGCCCTGTCAGCCAACGGCAAGATCTGGACCTCCGATAACATCGGCGGTGCCCTCGCCGGTCGCGAGGTAGGGCGCTACCTGCGGGAGATGGGCCTGACGACCGCGGGGCCGGCACCGCTTACCAAACAGGATCGCTCGCGCTTTCTCAGCGCATTGGATACGCTGGTGCGGGCGGCACAGCGGGAGCGATCCGCATGATCGACAGGGTTCTTGGGGTTCTTGGCGGCATGGGTCCCTTGGCGAGCGCCCACTTTATGCTTCGCCTGACGCTGCTTACGCCGGCGGATCGGGACCAGGACCACATACCCGCCGTGCTCTGGTCCGATCCACGCATTCCCGATCGCAACGACGCCCGATCCGGCGTCGGGCCCGATCCGCTGCCTTACCTCATGCGCGGCATTGACGGTCTTCGCGCCGCCGGGTGCGGCGCCATCGCCATTCCGTGCAACACCGCCCACGGTTGGTTCGAGCCGATGGTTCGGAACGCCGGCCTGCCCATCCTGCACATCGTTGAAGCCGCCGCAGCCGAGTTGCGTCGCATCGGGATTGTCCGCGGCACGATCGGCTTGATGGGCACCGCCGCCACGCTGTCGATGCGGCTTTATCAGGATCGCCTTGAAGCTCAGGGTTGGAACATTATCGAACCCGGCCCGTCACAGATGGAATGTCTTGTCACGCCGGCGATCGCAGCCGTCAAAGCCAATCATGTGGCCGATGCCTATCAGCCGCTGGCCAAGGTCGCCAACGACCTCGCGTCCCGCGGCGCGACCGCCATCGTGCTCGGCTGCACAGAGATCCCGCTTGGCATCCAGGCGGGTCCCCCGGGCGGACTGCATGTCCCGGTGGTGGATACTGTCGACGCACTGGCCCGAGCCGCGATTGATTGGGCATTCGCCTAGTGTCCGGTCGCAGAGCAGCGTGAGACGCGCAGCGGCCACGATCCGACCCGTGAATCGGCCACTTCAAACGAACAGCGACGTCGCGCTTGTCTTATGCGCGATACGAGGAGCCGCCGAACAGGACGCTTCCTTCGGCTTGATCTCCCGGCTGGAACTGTTGGAAGAGGTTATCCGCCTAACCGGCTCTCCAACGACTTCTGAAACGCGTTCATCATCATGAACCCGGGTTTTTCCCGACAGGACGCTTCGGTTTCCCGCAGGATCTCGTCATCCGACTTGCTGAGGTCCAGCGGCTCCCCGTGCGGTTGCGGCACATGGAACGGGGTGTCCAGATAGGCTTCGACCGTGTTGCCCTCCGGGTCCTTGAAGTAGCAGGACCATGCGTTGCCGTGCGACGTGACCCGCATGTCGGAAGCGCCATTGTCCAGCGCCCGGCGATGCACCACCCGTAGATCGGCCAACGAATCAACCATGAACGAAATCTGATTGATCGGATTAAAGCCCGACGTGTCGGGCCGCCCGCTGACCAGCACGAGTTGATGATGATTGCCGGCGCTGGCACTGAGAAATGTCAACTCCATGCCGGCGCGACCAGCGCCACTGTCTGTCACCATCAAGCCCAGAACCGTGCTGTAGAAGTGCTCCAGCAACGGTTTGTCGTGAGCATAGATACCCACGTGAGCCAGGCGTGCGTGGATGCTTGTCATCGCCGTCCTCCAATTTTTCCTTCAGGGCATTCAAGGTCGCTGCCGGCTGTTTTGCAAGCGTCCTCCAGCGGCACCTTGGAGCGCGATCGTCTGAGGTTGAACCAACTTCGGACGTGATCCGTTATATCATAACAGTCCAGCAACGATGATCGTGATCAGACCTAGAAGAAGGTTGACCCCGATCAGCTTGCGAATGCTGTCCAGGTTCGAAGCCATCCGGGTGCGGTCGGTGGTGCGACGGAATCGTCGATAGGGACCAAAAAAGATTATCAGGAACACGACCGCCATCAGCAGGCCGAGACCCAGCATGGCGTTCAGCTGCCAGGGTGCGGTGGCGAGGTTCCATCGAAGGCCGACCATCGCGAAGCCGCTCAGAATGATCAGCGGCATGGCATGCCAGATGACGAGGAAGAATTTCTTGAAAACGCGGGTGTGCAAGATCATCCGCTGTGGTGCCTCGATCGCCGCCATGCTGGGACGCAAGACGACGTAGGCGAAGAACATGCCGCCGACCCACAGCACACCGCACAGCAGATGCAGCGCCTTCAAAGCCGCGTAGACCGTCATTCAATCATCTCCAGCAACTCGGTTAGAAGGGCACGTAACTCATCCGCCGCGATTGAGCGAGGGGCGGCCTCGGTCACCCCCAGCCCCTCGGCGAAAGCGCCGGCAAAACCGATACGGTTGCCGAGCGTCGCCGTCAGCAACGGCTTCTTATCGCGGTTTAGCAGGACCATCATTGTCTCGCGCAGCCGGCCGGCGGACGGCACGCGGTTCAGCACCATCGCCGCCCTGCGTTTTTCCGCGGCGGCCAACTTCAACGTGCCTTCCGCTGCCCAGATGTCCGGCGGACTGGGCTGAATCGGGATCAGCACCAGGTTCGCGCCGCGAATTCCCAGCCGGGCATCGGTGTCGATCTGCGGCGGGCTGTCGATGACCACGATGTCGTGGGCCGACTTCAGCCGGTCCAGTTCCCCTGCGACCCGCCATCCGGAAACGTCGGAGAATGTCAGTTTCGCCGCTGTGCTGGGACGCAGTTCGTTCCAACGCTTCAGGCTGTGCTGCGGATCGATGTCCAGGAGAGCAACCTTGCGGGACGGCGCGAGCGCAGCGCCAAGGTTCGCCGCCAAGGTCGTCTTCCCGGTGCCGCCCTTCTGCTGCGCGACTGTGATAACGATGGCCATGCGACCCACTCCTTGGCGATGATGCGATACAGTTTCAGAACCGCCGCCCAGACGCCAGAAGCAAGGCAGATGAGCCGCTCGCTTTTCCGCCGCTTCGGCCCTATCGTATGCGCGTGCCCGCCGCAGCGACGGACATGGGGACAACAACGGACATGGGGACAACCCGGAAAGGCAGAATGCCAACCGACCGGTCAACAGGCGACGGCGCCTACCACCTCGATGCCCCCCAGTGCGAGCAGGACTGGCAGGCCTACCACGGCATCCGCCGCAAGGTGTTCCACTTGCCGAAACCTGACGAACCAGTCAGTGCCGACTGTCACCCTCTGCTGCTGTTCCTGGAAGGGCAGCCCATTGGCGCGATACAGGTGGACGACCTGCGGAATGCAGCCGCCGCCCTGCGGCTGGTGGCGATCGATCCGGCCTGGCAAGGCGGAGGCCACGGACGGGCGATGCTGCAGCAGGCGGAGCAGTTCGTACGCAGCCTGGGATGCAGCCGAGCGGTGGTTTACGCCACGCCCGAGGCGGCTGGCTTCTATCAGACCATCGGCTACGACGAGGAAGATTGGGATGAGTGCTGCATGGGAGGCATCGTGCAGATGCTGAAAAAACTGGATCTATAGCATCCGGTGCGGCTCAAGACCGGGGCGGCGCACGCCTGTTCGGTATGCGCGCCGCGTTGGCGAGGGCGCGGCGCGGAAAGTGACTCTGATACCATTCAGCGCAAGCACCGAATGGTATCAGAGCTTCGCGAACCGCGCTCCTGGACTTTGGGCAAGTATCAGGCCCGCAAGGGCTCAGGTGGCGGGCTGGGCGGCACGGGTATTGGGGCCGGCGGCTCCTCGATCGGCGCTGGTTCATCAGGATCCGGGGCCACTGGCGGATCGCCGGGAGGAACTGGCGGATCCGACAGTGTTAGCAAGCTATTACTCAATGAGCGTTCGACCGCAACGGCTTCACCGCGTCCTGCGCCGTCCGGCCAGCAATGTCCAGAAGCCGGCTTGTTGACTCGAAGGCATGATTGATCGCGTCGATGTAGAGGTCACGTTGCACCTCGGCCAACTCGACGACGTTCTTGCAACGTAAGATATCCTGCGGCTTGTGCGCTGCGTTCTCCATCGTGTGGTCAAGCATCTCAAGCCAGGCGTGTTGCAGCGTTTGCATGCCGCGGCCGAAGGTCATGCAGCTTGAAAATAGCGCGTGAACGCGTTCCGAGGACCGCTCGGACGCGTCACGATAGATATCCATGGCATGAGCCGCCGAGGCCAGCAGATGATGACCACGGCCGAAATTGATATCGGCGACGCGGCTGCCAACGCCCGCGGCGGTGCGCACGCCCATCATCATGACCTCGCGGCTCTGCTCGGCGGCCTTGGATGACATGGTGGCGGCGGCATTCGCCGTCTCGGCGACCGTCTCGGTCATACTCTGCCCGGCCTCTCTCGCCCGATCCGCGGCGTTCTGTGCAACCTGACTGGCGTCATGGATCGTTTCTTTTGTCGTCTTGCTGCCCGCATCGACGGCGGCATGACTGGACCGCGCGGCCTGGTCCGTGGCCTTCCTCGCGGTTTCGGCGGTTCTTGATGTTTCTGACATGATATGTCCTTGTGGGAAATAGTTTCGGATCGACGTCCGACTGATCGACGGCTACGACTAACTCATCAAGACAGCGCAGCGACCTGACGCCGGACGTCCGTTCATTCTTCCGTGGCCCGCGCTCACTATAGCGTGCCCAGTCACGCGGGAGATATTCACGGACGCGTTATTCCGGATGTGTTCGAGAGCATCCGTTCCGCATCCGGTCCGGTTTCGAGTGTAGCCATCGGGATCGGACGTTCGGCCATCTGGCGAAAACCCTCGATCGCGCGCCGCAGTGCGATCGATCGCTGACTTTCGGGTTCCAGAACGAAAAGGATCAGTGACCGACCAGTTATTTCGTAAGTTTCACCCGTCTGAAAGGATTGGTGGCTGCCAGCGTCGGGATTGTTGGTGTCCAGCAGACAACGCCAGGTACTGCCGCCGACAACCTCAGGCAGCGCGAAATTCACCACGTCATGATGCGCGTTCAACACCAGCAGGGCGGTAGCATCCATCGCCGGGCGCTTGATCCCGCTGGCTTGCGCGCGCCCATCCAGAAGCATGCCAAAGCAGCGAGCATTCGCATCCCCCCACGCAGCATCCTCGATGTCCTGCCCGGTGGGGGATAGCCACCGGACATCACGCACATCGAGATCGGAATTATACTCCCCGTTCAGGAAGCGCGAGCGGCGCAGGATCGGGAAGGACTGGCGCAAGACGATGACCTTGCGCGCGAACTCCGCCAGCTCGACTTCCTTTTCGCCGAAATTCCAGTTCACCCAGCTGATCTCGTTGTCCTGGCAATAGGCGTTGTTGTTGCCGTCTTGCGAGCGGCCGAACTCATCGCCCGCCAGCATCATCGGCGTCCCCTGCGCCAGCAGAAGGGTCGCTAGCAGGTTGCGCTTCTGCCGCTCTCTCAGCACGACGATTTCCACATCATCCGTCGCGCCTTCAACGCCGCAATTCCAGGACTGATTGTCAGAATGTCCGTCGCGGCCGTCCTCGCCATTGGCCTCGTTGTGCTTCTCGTTGTAGGAGACAAGGTCGTTCAGAGTGAAACCATCGTGCGCGGTGATGAAATTGACACTCGCCCATGACTTGCGACCGCGATGGGCGAACGCATCGGCGGAAGCGGAAAGACGCGTCGCCATTTCGGCCTGTTTCCCGGAGTCGCCCTTCCAGTAACTGCGGACCGTATCGCGAAATTTGTCGTTCCACTCCGCCCACCCGGGTGGAAAACGGCCAACCTGGTAGCCGCCCGGCCCGATGTCCCACGGTTCGGCGATCAACTTGGTTGTTGATAGAGCAGGGTCCTGAAGACAGCTCTGCAGAAAGCCATGCGCCTCGTTGAAGCCGCGGTCCTCGCGGGCCAGGATCGTCCCTAGATCAAACCGAAAACCATCGACCCGCATCTCGGTCGCCCAATACCTGAGACTATCCGTCACCATTTGGACAACGCGGGCGTGGCTCATGTTCAGGGTGTTGCCGGTGCCGGTATCGTTGATGTAGTAGCGCGGGTTGTCCGGCATCAATCGGTAGTAGGACAGGTTGTCTATGCCACGAAATGACAGCGTGGGTCCGTTCTCATTGCCTTCCGCGGTATGGTTGTAGACGACGTCCAGGATGACCTCCAGGCCGGCGTCGTGCAGCCGGGCGACCATCTCCTTGAACTCCGAGAAGACGAAGTCCGGCACAGCCGAATAGCGCGGATCGGGGGCGAAGAAGCCGATCGAGTTGTAGCCCCAGTAGTTGGTCAGGCCCTTGTCAAGCAGATAGCTGTCGTTAACGAACGTATGGATCGGCAGCAATTCCACCGACGTGACCCCAAGCGTCTTGATGTAATCAACAACTTCCTTGCGGCCGAGCCCGGCGTAGGTGCCGCGAAGGTTCTCCGGCACCGCCGGATGCAGCATCGTGTAGCCGCGCACATGGGTTTCATATACAATGGTACGATCCCAGGGGACCGACGGCGACCGTTCACGTCCCCAGGTGAATGCGGGGTCGATCACCCGGGACTTGGGCATGAATCGCGCACTGTCACGCTCGTCGAACGTCAGATCGCCCTGACCCATTGTGTAGCCGAACACGGCGTGATCCCACACCAGCCCGCCAACATGAGCCTTGGCATAAGGATCGAGACAGAGCTTGTTGTGGTTGAAGCGATGGCCCGCTTCCGGCTCATACGGGCCATGCACCCGGTAGCCGTAGGTGGTGCCCGGCCGCGCGTCCGGCAGGTAACCATGCCAGACCTCGTTGGTATATTCGGGCAACTCGATCCGCTCGAGTTCCCGCTCGCCGCTATCATCAAACAGACACAGCTCGACCTTGGTCGCATTGGCTGAAAACAGAGAAAAATTCACACCTAATCCGTCCCAGGACGCACCAAGCGGGTAAGGCGAGCCCTCGCTGACCCGGGACTTCAAGATTGCTGGGGGCATGACGACCTCGTGCCGCGGAACAGGACAAAAAAAGGGGGCGTCTGCCCCCTTTTCTCTCAGCCAGCGGGAATCAAGACGTCAGGCGACCTAGCACATATCCGATCGCCAACGCCACCAGCGAGGCTACGATGGGCTGCGCCTTGACGACGTCACTGAATTGCCCCGCGGCTTGCTGCGCCTGACCGCTGGCCTGGTTGTAAAGGCCCTGGCCCTGCGTCTTGCTGTCGCCGGTGATGTTGCCCGCGGCCTCCTGAATGCGGCCGCCAAATTCACGGGCTGTGCCTTCAACGCGATCGCTCACTCTAGCCTCCTACAAAACCGTAAGTGCTTGAAACGCATTGAACGACTTTAAGTTTCATCGCATGAATCGGGATGCCGCGGCGCCAGAACGCCGCTATTGAAGGGTCATGCCACCAGTTTACCTTCCTCCTGCGACCCTGGCTGAGGATCTCGCTGCGCAGGGTTACGCGACAGGATCCCTGCTGCCCGCGCCCACATGCGAGGCCTTGGCTGTCCTGTATGATCAGGATCGATATTTCCGCAAGCGCGTCGTGATGGAGCAGCACGCGTACGGCAAGGGAGAATATAAATATTTCGACTACCCTCTGCCGGATGCCGTTGCGTCGATGCGTGCGGCGCTCTACCCGGCGCTGGCCGCCGTCGCCAACACTTGGCGGCGGACGCTCGGGCAGACCGAGATGTTCCCCGACCACTTGGACGCTTACCTGGCCAGCTGCCACGCCGCCGGGCAGACCCGAGCCACGCCGCTGCTGTTGCGCTACGATCAGGGCGGCTTCAACTGCCTGCACCAGGATCTCTATGGCGCGCTGGTCTTTCCGCTCCAGGTCACCGTGCTCTTGAGCGAACCGGGGCAGGACTTTACCGGCGGGGAGTTCATCATCGTGGAGCAGCGGCCGCGCGCGCAGTCCCGCGCCATCGTCGTGCCGCTGCGGCAAGGCGAAGCCGTGATCTTCCCGGTCCACCATCGGCCCGGCGTCGGTCAACGTGGGCCGCATAGGCTGACCATGCGCCACGGGGTCAGCCGCGTCCATTCAGGTCGGCGGCACACGCTGGGCTTGATCTTCCACGATGCGGCCTGATCAGGCCTGCGCCCACGCGATCCCCGGCCCACGCGACCCCCGGCCCATGCGGTCCCCCGGGCCATGATCCTGGCCCCCCGATGCCTGGCCGGGCAGGGAAGATCAGCGTCCGTGACCTCGTCTGGCAGCGGGGTCGTAGCGCCCGCCCTGGGACTCCCGCCCGTTGCCACCAAGGATCGCGCGGGCGGGGCGGAATGGCATTTCGTCCGCGGGCGGTTACGCCGCCGCCAGAGCGGGGACACCCGCCCGTGCATCCTCCAGGATCATCGCCGCCGCTTTTTCGCCGATCATGATCGTTGGCGCGTTGGTGTTGCCACCGACAACAACCGGCATGATGGAGGCGTCGGCGACGCGCAATCCGTCAACGCCGTGCACCCGTAGCCGAGGATCGACCACGCTGTTCGGTCCGCTGCCCATCGTGCAGGAACTGGCTGGATGCTGATTGGAAACACCGGTCCGGCGCACGTAGTCCAGCAGATCGTCATCGCCGAGAATGCCGGCGCCCGGATAGATCTCATCAACGACATAACGACGCAAGGCGGGTTGGGCGGCGATCTTTCGCACCAGACGAAGGCCCGCCAGCGCGGCCTGGACGTCATACTCGGTGCGCAGATAGTCAAACAGCACCGCCGGCCAGGCCAGCGGGTCAGGACTGCCAAGCCTCACCGTACCGCGCCCATCGGGGCGCAGATGCACGGGCGTCAGGGTAAAGCCCGGGAAGGCGTGCGTGATGACGGCATCCCGGCTTCGCTCCTTGGTGCTCCACTCGAACAGGTTGACCTGGATATCCGGGCGCTCCAGCCGGGCGTCGGACCGGGTGAACAGGCCGGCGGTGATGCCGTTGCTGGCCATCGGACCCGAGCGGAACAGGCCATAGCGGATGCCGGCGGCGATTTTCCGTAGCGGGCTGTTTTGCAGCTCGTTCAGCGTGATCGACTTGCTGCACCGCCAGCTGGCGGTGGTGTTGAAGTGATCGTGCAGGTTGGACCCGACCGCCGGCATGTCGCGGATCACCGGGATGCCCATATCCTGCAGGTGTTGCCCTGGGCCGAGCCCCGACAAAAGCAGCAGCTGCGGCGATCCATAGGCACCGCCGGAAACAATGACTTCCAGCCGCGCCATGCTCGTCTTCCGACCATCGCTGGTCTGGTATTCGACACCTGTCGCGCGGCCCTGCTCGATGATCACCCGGGTTGCGTGGGCACCGGTCTGGATCATGAGATTTGGCGGAGGATGGCGCAGGTAGGCTTTCGCCGCGCTCCACCGGCGCCGGTTTCGGGTCGTCGTCTGGTAGTAGCCGCATCCCTCCTGCTCGGCGCCATTGAAGTCCGGGTTTGCCGGGATCCCGGCCTGCAGGCAGGCTTGCAGTACCGCGCGGGAGAGTTCGCCGCGTTCAGCCTGGTCGGAGACATGCAGCGGTCCGCCGGTGCCATGGAACGCATCGAAGCCACGGGTCTGGTTCTCGGCTTTCTTGAAGTACGGCAGGACGCTATCCCAATCCCAGCCGGTGCAGCCCCGCTGTCGCCACTCGTCGTAGTCGGCATGATGCCCGCGGATATAGACCATGCCGTTGATGGAGCTGGATCCGCCGAGGGTTTTGCCGCGCGGAAGATACAGCCGGCGGTTGGTCATCTGCGGCTGCGGTTCGGTTTCGAACTTCCAGTTCACCGCGGGGTCGACGTAGGTCTTGGCGTAGCCGAGCGGGATGTGGATCCAGGGATTTTTGTCGGGCGGCCCGGCCTCCAGCAGCAGGACACGATAACGACCGCACTCGGCCAGGCGCCGGGCGATGGTGCAGCCGGCAGATCCGGCACCGGTGACAATATAGTCGAAGTTTTCGTGCTGCATGTTTCCCCTGACCGCCGTTCCAGCGTTTGAACGCGTCCGGATACGCGCCAAGCCGAGTGTGCGTGGGGGTGCCAGGACGGGCAAGAGTGTCGCATAGTCGTACCATCATCAGGAATACTCGGTGTATTCGGCAGGTCAGTGGCAGCGGAAGGTGATCGACATGCGGATCGGCGTGGTTGAGTTGCCGCACGGGTTTGAACATCCCGAGGCGGACGAAGGAGCATCAACCCCGCAAGCCTCGTCTGGCACCCCCACCCGACTGCCACCCACGCTCGCCGACCAGGTGTTCGCGGCACTGCGCTTCAGCTTCAGCGACCGTGTCGAGCCGAGAGGGTGATGAGCCTATGACCATTGCCATCGTCATGGGCGTATCAGGCAGCGGCAAGACGACGGTTGCCGCTGGCCTGGCACGGCAGGAAGGCTGGATCCTGCTGGAGGGAGATGCATTTCATCCGCCAGCCAACATCGCCAAGATGAAGGCGGGCATAGCGCTGACCGACGCGGATCGGTGGCCGTGGCTGGACGCGATTGCCGCGCGTGAGGACGAATTGTTGCGGGCCGGTCAATCCGCGGTCGTGGCCTGTTCAGCCTTGAAACGCGCTTATCGGCAAATCCTCATTGGCAACCGGCGCGACGCCGTGTTGATTTACTTGCGTGGCTCGAAGGCACTGATACGGGATCGCATGAAGGCGCGAACCGACCACTTCATGCCGCCCGCGCTGCTGGACAGCCAATTGGCCACGCTGGAAGAGCCAGGCCCGGATGAGCATCCGATCATCGTTGATATCGGCGGCCCGGCGGACGCCGTTATCCAGACCACGATCCGCCAACTGCAGCAGAAGGAACTCGGCTCATGACGGAAGCTTTCGCCGTCTACCCCAGCTTGCGCGACCGCGTCGTGCTGATCACCGGGGGCGCCAGCGGCATTGGTGCCGAACAGGTGACCGAATTCGTGCGACAAGGTGCGAAAGTCGCTTTCCTGGATATCAGTGACGCCGCGGCACAGGAACTGATCGAGTCACTCGGGCGGGAAGGCCTTCCACCCCCGCTCTACCTGCGGTGCGATCTCAAGGACATCCCGGCATTGCAGACCGCGATCGCGCAGATCGAGCAACAGCTTGGCGGCATAACCATCCTGGTCAACAACGCCGCCAATGACCAGCGGCACGACTACGCCGACGTCACGGTCGACTACTGGGACGAGCGGATGGCGACCAATCTGCGGCACCAGTTCTTCGCGATCCAGGCAGTCGCGCCGATGATGCGCGCAGCGGGTGGCGGGTCGATCATCAACTTCGGCTCGATCTCTTGGCATACCAATCATGGCAGTATGCCCGCCTACACGACCGCCAAAGCCGGGATCGAGGGCTTGACGAAGGGCATGGCGCGCGACCTCGGGCCGTTCGGCATTCGGGTCAATTGCGTCATCCCCGGCTGGATCATGACGCGGCGGCAGATCGACCTCTGGCTGACCCCGGAAGCGGAAGAGACCCTGCTCCGCGTCCAGTGCCTGAAGACCAAGCTGGTGCCGGCCGACGTCGCCCGGATGGTGCTTTGGCTCGCAGCCGATGACAGCCGCATGTGCAGCAGCCAGTTATGGGTCGTTGATGGCGGCCGCCTTTAGTCTAGCGCGATCCAGCCGGCGGGGCTTGCGACGCAGCAGCCCCTAACCGGCCCCCACCAGTTGCGCGATCGCCGAACCGACATCCGCCGTCCCGGCCTGCCCGCCCATGTCTCGCGTTTTCGGCCCACTCTCCCGCAGCAGCGTCTCGATCGCATCGACGATCGCGCGGCCGGCATCCGCCTCACCCAGATGCTCCAGCATCAGGGCAGCCGACCAGATTTGCCCGATCGGATTGCAGATGAATTTGCCGGCGATATCCGGCGCGGAGCCGTGCACCGGCTCGAACATGGAGGGGAATGCGCGCTCCGGATTGATGTTCGCACTGGCGGCAATGCCGATCGAGCCCGCCACCGCCGGCCCAAGATCGGACAGGATGTCGCCGAACAGGTTCGAGCCGACCACCACGTCAAACCAGTCCGGATGCTGCACGAAGTGCGCGCACAGGATGTCGATATGATACTGATCCGTCCGGATTTCCGGATAATGCGCGGCCGCCGCGGCAAACCGCTCGTCCCAGTAAGGCATCGTGTGGATGATGCCATTCGACTTGGTGGCTGAGGTGACGTGCTTCTTCGGCCGGGTCATTCCCAGTTCAAAGGCGTATTTGATAATCCGATCGGTTCCATGGCGGGTGAACACGCTCTGCTGCGACACGAACTCCCGTTCGGTCCCCGGGAACATGCGGCCACCGACCGAAGAGTATTCGCCCTCGGTATTTTCGCGCACCACGTAGAAATCGATGTCGGCCTCGGTGCGTCCCGCGAGCGGGGTTCGCACGCCGGGCAGCAGCTTGCATGGGCGCACGTTGGCGTACTGATCGAACCCGCGTCGGATCGGGATCAGCAGTCCCCAGAGAGAGACGTGATCCGGCACGCCCGGCCAGCCAACCGCGCCCAGCAGGATGGAATCCGACTTCGCCAACCGGTCCAACCCATCTTCCGGCATCATCAGGCCGGTGTTCTTGTAGGTCTCGCAGGACCAGTCGTAGTGCGTCAGATTGACGTCGAAGCCGAAACGGCGCGCTGCTGCGTCCAGGACCTTCAGCGATTCCGGCACTGTCTCCTTGCCGATCCCATCGCCGGGCAGAACCGCGATATTATGGGTGCGCGCCATGGAACTTGTTTCCTCGAAAGCCTTGGCGGCAGGGATAGCGGACCCGCCCGCTTCCTACAACTCGCCCCTGGCCGCCATCTGACGGATACGATCCGCGGTTCGACAGGCGACCGCCTGGATCGTCAGTGACGGATTGACCCCGCCGACCGTCGGGAAAACCGAACCATCGCAGATCCACAGATTGCGAATATCCCAGCTGCGACAGTCCGCGTTGACCACACTGCTGCGGCGATCATCCCCCATGCGAGCGGTGCCGTTCAGGTGGCATGTATCGTCCGTCTGCTCCCAGATCTCGGTCACGTTCGTCGCCTGTAGCGCCTGGGTCATGAAGCGCAGCGCGTGCTCGATCAGTCGCTTGTCGTTGTCGTCCCACGCATACTCGACGTGCGCGACCGGCAGCCCGTATTGGTCCTTGGCGTCGGCCAGGGTGACGCGGTTGCGCTCCCGCGGCAGCATCTCGCCAACGATCTTCAGTCCGACCTGGTGGTTGTAGCGCTCCATTTCGCTCATCAGCCGCTGGCCCCACAGGCCGTGCGCGTTCGCCTGCGTGTTGGCCCAGAGCTGCGGCAACGGGCCCTGGCTCATGTAGCAGTAGCCACCGAAGAAATCCTTGTTGTCATCATAGTTCCAGTGTTCTGTGAGAGCCAACGACGGCGGTCCCTTGTAGCTGCGGATTTCGCGCTGCGAGATGCCCCACACGGCCTGGTTCGACTGCGCCATCAGATAACGCCCGACCAGACCGGAGCTGTTGGCCAGCCCGTCGCGGAACCGGTCCGTGGCCGAGTTCAGCAGCAGGCGCGGAGTCTCGATCGCGTAGCCGGCCACCACGACGTTGCGCGCCTTCTGAAACCGCCAAATACCTTCGCGGTAGTAATGAACCCCGGTCGCGCGGTCGGCGTCATCGACCTCGATCCGTCCGACCATAGAAAGATCGCGGATTTCCGCACCGGCCGCCACGGCGCGAGGGATCCAGGTGACCAGCGCACTTTGCTTGGCGTTGGTGGAGCAGCCGGTCGTGCAAAAGCCACGGTAGACGCAGGGGTGCGCCAGGCCCCGCGGCGCCGAAAGGGTCGCCAGAGGTGTCTCGGTCCAGTTGATCCCCATCGCCTCGCAGCCTTCGGCCAGCGCCAGCGCCGCCGCGTTCAATTCGTGCGCGCGGTACGGATAGCGTGGTCGTTTCGGGCCCCAGGGATAGCTGATCGGGCCACTGATCTTTAGCGCCTGCTCAACCTCTTCGTAATATTGCCACATCTCCCGCCAGTCGAGTGGCCAGTCGGCACCGTATCCCAGCAAGGTGCGCGACTTGAACCACTCCGGGCGGAAGCGCAGCGAGACCATGGCGAAATGGACGGTGCTGCCACCGACCGCTTTGCCGCAGTTGTTGCTGCCAAGTTGCAACGGATTCTCGCCGGTCGAGATCCGATCGTCGGTCCAGTACAGCTTCGACTGCTCGGATTCGTCAGAGGCAAAATCTTCCAGCGGACGGAACCAGGGACCGGCATCCAGGCCAACCACGGAAAAGCCTGCCTCGGACAGCCGCGCCGCCAAGGTGCCGCCGCCGGCGCCCGTGCCGACGATGACAAAATCGACCTCTTCGTCTTCCCGATATTGCCGCATCGGCACCCAGGCACCGGGACGAAACACATCCGGCGCCCGGCCGTTCTTGCCGCGCGGGCTTGCCAATGGGTCAACCGACAACGGGTCGAGCGACAATGGGTCAACCGACATGGCGATTCTTTCGGGCTGCCTCGGCGACATCACCATCTTTTACTTCGGCTGCCTCCCATGGGTCGCGTTCGTCATACCCCATGCGGACGTAACCGCGCGGGCTGGCTGGTCCGCCCCAGCCGATTTCGCTCCACGCCGTCGGATGCGACCAGTAGGCGAACACGATGTCGCGCATCAGCCGTTGTTGACAGAAGGTCTTGGGCGGCATTCCGTCCCACGCTGGGTCGTGCAGGTCGCCCTGGTGCAGCCGCCCGATCAGCTCGTCTTGCCGATCAGCGCTGAGTTCGCGAAAGGCGCCGCCGAACGCATGCCGCGCTTCGGCGTCGATCGCCCGCAGTCCCAGCCGCCAGGCGTCGCGTTCGCGTGGCATGTCCGCGCCCCGGAAACCGTCCTGCTTGTCGCGGAACAGCTTTTCATCGACCAAGGAGGCCACGGGGATCGGCGCGCGGTTGCGCGGCTGCGGGGTAATCCGGTCGGCAAGAGCACGGACCGTCGCATATTCGTCCTGGGTAAAGAAACGTGGCTGCTGGGGAACCGCCAGGCGCGCATCGATGACCTCTCGGGTCTTCTTGTTCCACGAGGAGGAGTTGCGTTTCGCCAGAACGTTGTAGCTAGGGAATTTATTGGACATCGGGGTGGTCCTCCAAAAGCCCGAGCGCGGCGAGACCGGCAAGTGCCAGACCGCTGAAGCTGGGCGGCGCCGGCAGTGGTGGCCCGTTCAAGACGGTCTGCCGCCAGTTGCCCCAGCCGCCCATGTTCCGGTGCACGCCCCAGGCATGGAAGCCGACGCCGATTAATCCAAGAGCGGCGGTAAGCCGCAGCCACAGACGGGTGAACCAGCGATCTCGCCGTGTCTCACCCATCGCCGTGTTCAGCAGCAGGGCGCCCCCCAGTGGCGGCATGGTCACCGGCGCGAACATCGCCGGGTTGTGGAAGGCGCCACGGAAGTGCAGCAGTCCAGCCTCACCGGCGGTGCCGATCATGCCAAGGCCGGCGACGGCGGCCATCACCCGTCCGGCAGGTGCGCCAAAGACGCGCGGCACCTCGCCGACACTGGTATCGCGAACCTGTTCCGCGGACGAGCCCAGAAGACCGGCAAGCAGGATCGCCATCGGGGCGCCCAGCGGTGCGCCATAGAACAGATTTTGCCAGTCCAGCCCGCCTGTCCGCTTCATGACGTTGAACACATGGAACCCGGTGCCGACCAGACCGGTGGCCGCCGCCGCCACGTAGCTGCCATGTCTCAGCCGATGCTCGAACGGCCGTTTGTCTCTCAGCCCATGCGCGCTGATCAGCAGGGTCAACGCGCTCACGACCAGTGGCGTCAGCATCGCCTTGTTCTTGAACGAGCCACGATAATGTTCCACCGCGCTGTCCAGCAGCACAGAGGTCGCCAGAACGCCGGCTGACCGGTTCAGCCGCCGAGCCGCTCGGACGGTGATCGCGGGGTTTGCGATAGGCGGTGACTGGACCGGCACCAGCGACGCTTCGATCCGTGTCAGCTGGTCGAGAATCCCGGTGAGCATATTCTGGTCACTCATACTGCATACTGCTCCGCGTCGCTGTTTTTCAGTTCCAGTCCAAGCCCTGGCCTGGAGAGATCAGGTCGGACGACACCGTCGTGCGCGACCGCGGCGCCGTCGAACAACGCCGACTCGATCCGAACGTGATCGTGGAAATATTCCAGATGGCGAAACATCGGCACCGCGCAGGCGGCATGGGCATGGATCGAAGGCGCGCAGTGCGCCGACAGATCAATGTGGTGCGCCTCACACAATGTTCCCGCGGCAAGGAAACCTGTGATCCCGCCGCAGCGCGTCGCATCCGCCTGCTGCACGTCCACGGCGCCGGCTTCCAGCGTCGCGCGGATGTCATCGAGGGTGTAGGCGTATTCGCCGGCGGCGACTTCGATCGGCGCCGGCATGGTATCGCGCAAGAGACGCAGGCCGGCGAGATCGTCGCTCGAAACCGGCTCCTCGAACCACCGCACGTTCTGTTCGGCACAAAACAAGCCGAACGCGCGGGCTCTTTTGCGTGACAGCGCGCCATTGGCATCAACGAACAGGGCGGCGTCGCCAATGGCGGATCCAGCCGCCCGTACCCGGTCCGGATCGCGATCAGGGTCGCTGCCGACCTTCATCTTGACCCAGCGACAGCCCTGCTCTTCGACCCAGCCGGACAGTTGTTCGCACAGCCGCCGGTTATCGTAGCTGGTGAACCCGCCACTGCCATAAACCGGCACCTCGGTCCGCACGCTGCCCAGCAGGCGCGCCAACGGCAGGTCGAGCAGCTTGGCCTTCAAATCCCACAGTGCCGCATCCACCGCCGAAATGGCCGTGGCCGCGAGGCCCGCCCGGCCCAGGTTGCGGACACGATGGCGCATGGTCCGGACAGCGCCCGCGATGTCGAGCGCGTCGTGGCCGTTGATGACCGAACCGAGGGTCTGGTTGATCAACGTCGCGTTGGTCGCGTCACTGTAGGTGTAGCCGACACCCTCGCAGCCGCCAGCGGATATGTGGACGATGACGATCGTGGTGGATGTCCAGGCAAATGTCCCATCAGCTTCGGGCGCATCCGTCGGCACGGTATAGGGGCGGGCGGAAACCTTGGTAATCGGCAAGCGGGTCCGGTTCATCGGCGTCGGCTCATCAAGCATGTCCCCTGGCGACATTTCGAAAACCCTCCGGGGAAAGCCAGGTTCCAACCTATCGTGGTGTTTACGTCGCGCGGCTGAACGCCGGCCTATAGGATTGTCTCGCACCGGCGGCTATTCTCGCGGCCGAACGCAACGAGTACCACCATGCACATAGCGACCTCGGCCAGTTTCAAGCAGAATGCCCACCAGGCGCTGGCCAATCCGGGCCTGCAGAAAGCCCTCGCCCGCAGTGGCCCCAGCTTCATCGCGCGTCGCGCGGCGGCGGTGGCCAACCTGCCGGAGTTCGAGCAACTCCGCGACACAGCGAAGGACATCAAGGATCACGCGCTCGCCAACCTGGATTTCTATCTGGAGGAATTCGAGGCGAATGTGGCGCGATCGGGCGGGAAGGTGCACTGGTGCGGCACCGCCGAGGAAGCCCGTGACGCGGTGCTGGCGATCTGCCAGGCGGCCGGCGCGCGAACCGTGACCAAGGGCAAGTCGATGATCGGCGAGGAGATCGCGATCAACGATCATCTTGAAAGGAACGGCATCACCCCGGTCGAAACCGACCTGGGCGAGTACATCATCCAGCTCCGGCGTGAACTGCCGAGCCACATCATCGCGCCGGCCTTCCATCTGAACATGGAGGACTGGGAGGCGGCGTTTCGCGACGCCCATACCGAGCTGCCGGTCGACCGTCGCTTCAACGAACGTCGTGACGTGCTGATCGAGGCACGAACCCAGCTGCGGTCGAAGTTCCTGGCGGCCGATGTCGGCATCACCGGTGCCAACTTCCTGATCGCCGAGACCGGCAGCAGCGTCATCGTGACCAATGAGGGCAACGGCGACCTCACCCAGACCCTGCCGCGCGTCCACATCGTGCTGGCGAGTATCGAGAAATGCGTGCCAACGTTGGAGGATGCCACCTCCTTGTTGCGGGTGCTCGCACGCTCCGCCACCGGACAGGACTTCTCGGTCTACACGACGTTCTCGACCGGCGTGAAGCGCCCGGATGATCTGGATGGGCCGGAAGAGTACCACGTGGTGCTGATCGACAATGGCCGATCGGCGATGCTGGGAACCGAGTTCCAGGAGATGCTGCGCTGCATCCGCTGTGCCGCCTGCATGAATCACTGTCCGGTCTACGGGGCGGTTGGCGGGCATGCCTACGGGTGGGTTTATCCGGGTCCGATGGGTGCGGTGCTCACGCCCAGCCTGATCGGCGTGGACAAGGCGGGCCACCTGCCGAACGCGTCGACATTCTGCGGCAAATGCGAAAGCGTCTGCCCGGTCAAGATCCCGCTGCCGAAACTCATGCGGCACTGGCGGGATCGGGAGTTCGAGCGGCATCTCAACCCGGCGACGACACGCGCCAACCTGGGGCTATGGGGGTTCTTCGCCCGCCGACCGGCGTTGTATCGCCTCGCCACCCGACCCGCTGTCGTTGCATTAGGTCTGCTGGGCCGGAAACGCGGCGGCTTCGCGCGCATGCCGATGGCGGGCGGGTGGACCGGCGGGCGCGATTTGCCGGCGCCCGAAGGCGATACGTTCTTTGCCCGTTACGCGACCGCGCAGCGCGCGGGCAGGGTCTGATGAGCAAGCAGGCGGTGCTGACCGCCATCCGGCGTGGCCTGAAACGGGGCGCGCTGCCGACCGATCAGGCGGATATGCTGCGGGGCCGCCTGGTCCAGCACCCACGCCACCTCATTCCGGCTCGGTCGCGGCTGCCGCATCCGCGGCAAGTGGACCTGTTCGTGCGCAATGTGGAGAAGGAGTTTGGCACCGTCACCCGGGTCGACGACCTGGACGCGGTGCCCGGAGCGATCGTGGACTATCTGGCGGCGCAGAATCTTCCTGGATCGGTGATCATGGCGCCGCATCCGCAACTGCAGGCGATCCCATGGTCAGCCCGTCCGTTGCTCAACATTCGGCACGGACGGGCACAGGACGCCGACGCCGTCAGCGTGCAGCATGGGTTCGCCGGTATCGCCGAGACCGGGACACTGATGCTGCCAAGCTCGCGGGAGCGGCCGGTGACGCTCAACCTTCTGGTCGATACCGAGATCGTGGTGCTGCGTGCGTCGGCGGTGGTTGGGGCGTATGAGGAGGCCTGGGACAAGCTGCGCGCTGAGATCGGTGGCATGCCGCGAAACGTGATGCTGATCACCGGCCCGTCGCGGTCCGCCGATATCGAGCAGACGCTGGAGCTTGGGGCGCACGGTCCACGGCGGTTGCAGGTCATCTTGGTCGACGACGCGGCCTGAAGCGATTGTCTGAGTGTGAACCAACCTCAGAGGTGAACCGCTCTCTAAAATCAGGTGACGAGAGCTTGATCGCTTCAACCTGAAGCGACCGAGGCTAGAGCATGATCACGCTGAGCGGAACGTTCAAAGCGTGTGAATCATCCGATCAAACAAAGGGATAGAGCATTTCAGTCTGCACAGTCAGGCTGAAAATGCTCTAGTGGTCCGGTCCCGACAGGCGCATCCTTGCGGTCGGGTGAATCGGCCCACCAAATCAAGTGCTAGTGGCAAAGTTCGACGGACCTTTCCGTCGGATTTTGTCCACTAGCTACCAGAGCGGCGCCGACCTCGATACGGCGCGGCCATCAACAACCCGCTCGCCAATGCGCAGGCGGCGCCGACCATGTAGCTGCCGCGGTAGCTCGCGAACGCCGTCACCGCAGCCCCGAACACCGGGGGCACCGCCATGCCGCCGGTGAAAAAGATCGCGGTTCCCAGCCCGGTCGCCTCGGTGCGGCGAGCGCCGCCCAGAACCGCGTATTCGGCATAGGCGACGCCGGTATAACCGCCGGCCGTGCATCCCGCGAGCAGCGCGTTCGCGGTGACCGCCCAGACCGGCCAGCCGGGTCCGTAAAATCCGGTCAGCCCCGCCGCGACGGCCATGCCGACCCCATGCACCGCCAGGGTCTGCGCCGGGGTCAGAAACCGGTCGGCGATCCAGCCCCAGATCGGCCGGCTGATCGATCCGGCCACCTGGTAGGCGGCGAGGATCTGGCCGGCGGTTATCAGATCCAGTCCGACAACCGTGGTCAGTTGCACCGTCATGAACGCCACCAGACACAGCGCCAGTCCGGCGTAGACGAACGCCGCGACCGACAGCCGGCGGAACCGCGGATCGCGCAGCAGCGCGAAGGGTTGCAGCAGGCTGCGGCCGAACACGCGGCGGGTCGGCTCGCGGTCGATGTCCCAGCGCTTTCGCGGCAGCTCCAGCAGCACGACCAGCAGGATAACCGGCCCCAGTTCGGTCAGCAGTGCCTCCCGCCAGCCGAACGCCACGACCAGCGGCGGTAGGATCAGCGCGGCCAGCACGCCGCCCAGCGGGACGCCGATCTGGCGCAGCGACATCACCATGTTGAACACCGGTTGCGGTGTCTGCGGCACCAGCAGGTGCGTGCTGGCCGGTGCGGCGGCGCCATAGCCGATGCCCAGCACCACGGCGGCCATGGCCAAGCCGAATACCCCGGCGCCGGACGCCGCCAGCGCCAGCATCCCGGCGGCCGCCAGCAGCACCCCCTGGGTCGCTCTGACGCCACCGTACTTGCGCACCATTCCGGGCGCCACCAACGCCGACAATATCCCCACGCCGTACGCCGTGGCGACGAAGCTGCCGACCAGGGTTCCGCTGACGTGCAAGTCCTTCGCGACCTCCGGGGCCACGGCCGGCAGGGAATACAGCGCCATCGTCGCCAACGTCTGCACGGCCAGCGTGGCCGTCAGTGGCCAGATCGGCATCGACCGGAGCAGGCTCAAGGTCGATGGGCGCCCGGCAGCAGCGCCGCGCGGACGGGTCATGCCAGGGCCATGCGATTGGTTTCCTCAACCGGTCTGCGATGGCTGATCTGATCATCGACCGGCCGTCCTGTCGATGCGCGGACCAGTCGGAGGGTTTTCATCACTGACCAAAACGGCACCGTGGCACCGAGATCTCACGTTGCCGAGCAGGTGGGCGTACATGCTCATTCCGAGGAAACTCCGCGAGAGGTTCGACGCTGGGAAGATCGGGGTACCGAACCGGTGTCTTGTTCCCGCGCTCTTGGGGCGCATAATTGCGGCGATGGAACCGCTGACCGAATTGGACTTCGCTGTTGGCAACAACGGCGAGCGCATGATCGTCGCCGATCATTTTGTCTATTACGCCCATCTGTCGATCTATCGGTTCGCGCTTCCTTTTTGCACCGGCCGGCGTGTCCTAGATGCCGGTTCAGGCGTCGGCTATGGCGCCGCCTATCTTGCCCGGCATGGGGCCTCGGTCCTGGCGCTCGACGCGGGCGCGGACGCCGTCACCCACGCCCGCCGACGCTATGCCGGGGATGCCGTCACCTTTGAGGTCGCGAACCTAAACCAGCCGCTGCCGTGCGGCGACCGAGTGTTTGACACTGTTTTCAGCAGCAACGTGTTCGAGCACGTCGCCAATGTGGAAGGCCTGGCCGCCGAATGCGCCCGTGTGGTCAAGGCAGATGGAACCGTCATCGTGGCCGTGCCGCCGATCGCGTCGGCCAGCGCGCTGGAATCGGACATGCGCAACGTGTTCCACGTCCATCACCTTCCGCCATCCGCCTGGCACGCGAAGCTGTCGCGCTTCTTCGCTGATATCCAGTGCCACGGGCACAGCGGCATTGGACGATGGGCCGACGCAAAGGTCCAGAACGACGAGATTTATGCTGAGAGACCCACGACGGTCCGAGAAACCGACTTTGAATTTCCCAAAATTTCTCTTGCCGATATGGCGGCCCAGCAGATCACCGCCGTTTTCGTCTGCCGGGGTCCGCGTTCGGTGGCGCAGCCTGAAACGGTCGACGAACGTATGCCGCTGGCATGGCATGAGGCGGCGGTCGCGGCTAAGATGATCGGCGAGGAACGCGCGGCTTTGGAGCAAGCCAAGGCCGAGGCAAGCCGCCATGACGCCGCGATACGTCAGGCCGCAGAGCAGGAAAGCAACAGGCTGCAAGCTGAACGCGACAAGATGACAGCGGCTTACACCGCCGTGTCCAAAGCCGCGTCCGAAGCCGCGGCCACCGCCGCCGACCTGGCCTCGCAACTTCAGCACCTGATGGACGAGAACCGAGAGCTGCGATCCGACCGTGCGCAGGATCGGTGCGCAGCCGAGTTGGCTGACACCCGCCTGCGCGCCACACTTCATTCAACCTGTTGGCGAATGACCGGCCCCCTGCGGCGCATGGTGACGGCCCTTCGGCGGCGCTGATGTTTTAAGGAATATTCAACCGCCAGAATCATGCTAGCGGCCCCGGCCCCGCCGGGCTGCGCGCTGCCGGACCAAGTCGAAGCCTCCATTCAGACCAGCTGGCGTCGGCGCGAAGGGCGGGTTCCCCTCCGCTGGAATCGGACTACACTTCGCAAAACGCATGCGGAGGAATTCATGCAAGGTGTTGTGTTCACCGGCGAGCGAGGCCTGGAACTGATGACCTTTCCGGATCCTGAGCCAGGCCCGGGCGAAGTCGTCCTGGAGATGAAGGCCTCCGGTATGTGCGGGTCCGATCTGCATCAGTATCGCCGGCCGAAGACGCAGCCACGCAACGCGACCGGGCTGCCACCCAACCCTGATCCGACGATCGGCGGGCATGAGCCGTGTGGCATCGTCGCGGCGATCGGCCCGGGGGTCTTGCCGACCGAGGCGAAGCTCGGTCAGCGGGTCATGGTGCATCATTATCAGGGATGCACCCAGTGCGCCCATTGTCGCTCCGGCTGGCAGCAGCTGTGTCAGGAAGTTCCGGTCAAGGTCTATGGCAACAACGCGCATGGCGGCCACGCGAAGTATCTGCGGGTGCCGGCCAACACCCTGGTACCGCTGCGCGACGAGCTGACGTTCACCGCGGGCGCCGCGATTGCTTGTGGGTCAGGCACCGCCTACGGGGCGCTCCGACGGATGAACATCTCCGGACGCGACACCATTGCCATCTTCGGGCAGGGACCGGTCGGGCTGGCGGGAACCCAGTTCGCCAAGGCAATGGGCGCCCGGGTCATCGCGCTGGACATCAACCCGCAGCGCCTGGCGCGGGCCAAGGAATTCGGCGCGGACGACGTCGTCAATCCTGGCTCCAACGATCCGGTCGAGGCGATCAAGGAGCTGACTGGCGGGCGCTACGCGGACCTGACCCTGGACACATCGTCCAACCCGGAGGCTCGGTTGAACGCCATCCGCAGCACCAAGGTGTGGGGGACGATGTGCTTCGTCGGCGAGGGCGGCGATGTGCATATCGATGTCAGTCCGCACCTGCTGCGCCGGCAGCTGACGCTTGTGGCGTCGTGGACGTTCTCCAACATCATCCAGGCCGAGTGCGCGGATTTCTGCGTCGAGCGGAACATCGATGTGGACGCGCTGTTCACCAATCGGTGGACGCTGGATCAGGCGGACGAGGCGTATAAGCTGTTCGACAAGCAGTCGGACGGCAAGGGCGTCTTCCTGATCTGACCCGCGCGACGGCTCTCTGGTGAAATCGGGCCGTCGCGAAACAACATCGCCAACGGGGTTCAGCGTATCTCCGGTATGACGCATATCAAGATCCAGACCGAGGATTTCGATGTCAGCGCGGAGATCGCCGCGTTGACATCCGGCCGCACCGATGTCGGTGGCATTGGCTGCTTCGTTGGCACCGTCCGCGCGGATGCCAAAGGGTCGTCGGCCGTCACCGCCATGACCCTCGAACACTATCCCGGCATGACCGAGCGCGCCATTGCTCGGATTACCGACCAGGCGGCGGAGCGATGGCCGCTGGTGGGATGCACCATCATCCATCGGATTGGCTCGCTTAAGCCGGGCGACAACATCGTGCTGGTCATCGCCGCCTCGGCGCACCGGCAAGCCGCACTCGACGCCACGGCGTTCCTGATCGACTGGCTGAAGACCAAGGCACCGTTCTGGAAACGTGAGGATCATGCCGGCGGTCACGGCACCTGGGTGAACGCGCGGGAGGAGGATGACGCCGCGGCGTCGAGGTGGTCCCTGCAGGGAGGCAAGGAAGAATGACAACAGCATTGCCAATCGACCAGATGATCGACACCAAGCGCGGCACCATCAGCAGGGAAATATTTGTCTCGCCCGACTTTCATCGTGCGGAACTGGAGAAGCTATTTACCCGCGCCTGGCTTTTCGTCGGCCATGAAAGCCAGATCCCGAACCCAGGCGACTTCTTCGTGTCCCGGATGGGAGACGAGTCGGTCATTCTGTGTCGCGACGCGAAAGGTGTGGTGCACGTCTTCCTGAATTCCTGCCGCCATCGCGGGATGAAGGTGTGCCGGTATGAGCAGGGCAACACCTCGCTGTTCGTTTGTCCGTATCACTCCTGGAGCTATACCACCGACGGCAGGCTGCAAGGCGTGCCGCTGTACCGGATGCTGTACGAGGGCCAACTGGATCGTGCATCCTGGTCACTCATCGAGGTTCCGCGGCTTCATTGCTACAAGGGCACCGTCTGGGCATCCTGGGACGCCGAGGCGCCGGGCTTCATGAGCTATCTTGGCGATGCCGTGGACCATCTGGACCAGGTGCTGGATTGCCGGGACGGGCGGCCCGGCGGGTCCGAGGTGATTGGCATCCACAAATGGATCCTGCCGGCGAACTGGAAGTTCGCGGCGGAGAATTTCCTGGGCGACACCTATCACAATCCGTCACATCGATCGGTCGATATGATCGGCATCGGCCCCAGCGCGCGGGCAGGGCAGGCGGGTCGGCGGGACAACGAATACAACAACGGCCAGCATGTCTGGGTCAGCTATCCCGCCGGCCACGGCGTCCACAGCGTCTGGATGCCGGAAGACTTCGACTACCAGACATCCTATGTCCAGTATCCCGCCGTCGATGCCTATTTTCGGCACTGCTTCGAGCAGCGAAAACAGCGACTGGGCGACAAGGCGCGGATCATGCCGTTTACCGGCAATCTGTTCCCCAACACCTCCTATCACGGACGCCAGCCGCGCGGACTATGCGTCTGGCACCCCCATGGTCCGACCGAGACCGAAGCCTGGCGCTTTTTCCTGGTTGATGCCGACGCCCCGGCCGAGGTCAAGGATGTGCTCCGCCGCTTCTACATGCGCTATTCCGGGCCGGGCGGGATGACCGAGCAGGACGATATGGAGAATTGGCTGTACGCGACGGCGGCCAGTGGCGGCACCATCGCCAGGCGGTATCCGTTCAACTATCAGCAGTCGATGGGGGCATACCGGCGAAATGATCCTATCCCGGGCAACGTCAGCCTGCAGATCACCGAACAGAACGCTCGTAACTACTATCAGGTCTACGCGCGTTACTTGAAAGCAGACGGTTGGGACTCTTTGATCGGGCGCGGCGACGCGGTCCGGCAGGCAGCCGAATGAGCACGTCCGTGGCCAGACCGGAACGCGGACTGGCGTGGTTCGCGCTGAAGCAGGAGATCGAGGATTTCCTTTATCTGGAAGCTGATCTTCTGGATCAGCGGATGTTCCGTGAATGGCTCGATTTGCTGGCCGAGGATCTGGTCTATTTCATGCCGATCCGCCGCAACGTTAAATTCGGTCAGCAGGCAGCAAAGGAGAACACCCGCCAGGGCGAAGGGATTTCCTGGTTTGACGAGGACAAATGGACATTGGGAAAGCGGGTCGAACAGATCCTGACCGGCGTCCATTACGCCGAGGAACCACTGTCGCGGGTAACCCATATGGTCAGCAACGTACGGCTGCGGCAGGTGACGCCCTGCGCGGAGGCGGCACAGCAGGTCGTGGTGGGAAGCCGCTTCCTGGTCTATCAGAACCGCGTCGAGTATGAGACCAACATCTTTGTCGGACAGCGCACCGACACGCTGCGGCGGAACGGTGATCAGTGGTTGATCGCGCGTCGGGAAATGCTCCTGGAGCAGAATGTCCTGATGGCGAAGAACCTGAGCATCCTGTTCTGATCGGCGACGATGATGCTGCAAGTCCATGATGTCCGCGTAGGCGCCAGGTTGCTGATCGCTGGCGGACTGACCGCCGAGGTGATCGAGAACATGGGCGACGGTGAGTGGCTGCGCGTCCGTATCCTGTCCGGCGGCGATCTGGGTGCCGAGGAGCTTTGTCATGCGACCGACGTGCTGGAAGTCGCATGATGCGGATCGGGTTCCTGCCAAGCGATTTCAATCCCATGATCCTGATGCTGGCAGAGGCAGACCATTGCCGGGCTCTCGGCGGGGTGCTGCGGCGCTTCGCACGTGATGGCCAGGACGTGGTGTTCGCCAGGCTGACGTTTTGTCAGCTGACAGGCATCAACCTGCTGCTGACGGCAGATCCCGGACCGCCGGGGGTGCAGTGCTGCGATGGACAGGCCTTCAGCTGGCGGGTGGTGCCGGACACGGCCATCGGCCTGGCGGACCGGTTGGACGACCTCGCACGGCCCGAACGCATCGCCGGTTCGGAAGACCTCGATCAAGGGATCCAGGACGGGATCGCGGTCAGGGTGTCGCGCGGGGAATTCGCCGATGATTTTCTGCGGCCCCTTCAGCCATGCCACCGGCAAAGCTGTTATCACCCGGCGTGATACCAGGGGCATGATTCCAGGGGCATGATCCCAGGGGTCTGATAACGATCGCGGAAACCGGGTTACACCGTTTTCACGCCGGGTCCGGGGCCGACATGGCGCGATCAGACTTGCCGCCTGTCCGCTTTCCGGGCATCAGGAGCGCGATGACGTCCCTTTACACCGGATGAACCCGCTGGCTTGGCTGCTTGGCCTGGTGCTCCCTGCCTGCGGCTTCCCGGCGGCGGAGGGGCTGCCGACGCCACCGCTGATGGACGTCGCCCACATCGCCCGCCCCGCCACGCCAAACACCTCTCTGGCCGCGCCGCAAGGCTTCGGGCCGCCGCCCGATATCCTCACGCGACCCTACGCAATGTCCGCCGATGGATTGTTCGCGCTGGTCAGGCAGGTCGCGGGCGAACAGCCACGCACCTGTCAGGCGGCGATCTATCCCGACGCGCTTCAGGTCCATTACGTCGCTCGCAGCGCGGTGTTCAATTTCCCGGACCTGATCATGGCGCAGGTTCAGAACGACGGACCGAACCGAAGTGGCCTGATCATCTACTCACGCAGCGTCTATGGCAGGTCCGACCTCGGTGTGAACGGCAGACGTCTCAGGACGTGGATCGCCGCGCTGCAGGCAAAGATCCCCCCATCTAGCGAGAAATAACCCGGTCATGCGCGGTATCGGTCCCTTTCTGAAAGATGCCTGGCGGTTCACCCGTCCCTACTTCATGACGTCGAATGAGAAGTGGTCTGCCCGCGGCCTGCTGCTGGCGATCATCGCGATGAACCTGACGTTGGTGGCGCTGAGCGTCGTGCTGAGCTACTGGCGCCGCGAGTTCTACAATGCGTTGCAGGACAAGAACTGGAAGGCGTTCCTGGAGCTGTTGTTCCTTTATCGCCGCACCCCGATCGGGTTGCTGCCGGGGTTCTGTGAGGTCGCCGCCGTCTATATCGTGCTGTCGGTTTACTCTGTCTACATCAACCAGTTGTTGCAGATCCGCTGGCGCCGCTGGATGACCGGCGAGTTCCTCGGGGAATGGCTGGCCGATCGTGCCTACTACCACATCAGCCTGACCGTCGACCGCGCCGCGATCGGCACCGACAACCCCGACCAGCGCGTCGCCGAGGATCTGCGTGACTTCACCGACACCACCCTCAGCCTCAGTCTTGGCCTGCTGTCCAATCTCGTCTCGCTGGCCAGCTTCGTCGGCATCCTGTGGGGCCTGTCAGGGGCCATTCAGGTGTTCGGCATTCCAATCCCCGGCTACATGGTGTGGGTGGCGCTGGCTTATGCCGTGGTCGGCACCTGGCTGACCCATCTGGTCGGCCGGCCGCTGGCGATCCTCAGCTTCAGGCAGCAGCGGGTGGAGGCGGATTTCCGCTACGCCCTGGTGCGCATCCGCGAAAACATGGAGAACATCGCCCTCTATCGCGGTGAGGGGGAGGAGGAAGTCAATCTGCGCGAGCGCTTCACGGCGGTGATCCTGAACTGGCGCCAAATCATGACGCGGACCAAGCTGCTGAATTCCTTGGTCGTCGGCTATGACCAGGTGGCGGTCGTGTTTCCCATCATCGTCGCCGCACCCCGCTATTTCGCCGGCACCATGCAGCTGGGCGGCCTGATGCAGACCGTTGGTTCCTTCGCGACGGTGCAGGGCACAATGTCATGGTTCGTCGGGTCTTACGCACAGCTGGCGACCTGGCGTGCGATTGTCGAACGCTTGGCGACCTTCCATCGGGCGATCGTCAAGGCTAGGGCGGAGAGTCATGGCGGCTTCGAGCCCACCCCCTCGACCGACGGCAACGTGCGATTGAAAAACGTGCGCATGAGCCTGCCGGACGGCACGAAGTTGCTGGAAGGGGTCGATCTGCTGCTGACGTCGGGCCACTCGGTCGTCGTCACCGGACGCTCTGGCGCGGGCAAGACGACCTTGTTCCGCATGTTCGCCGGCATCTGGCCGTTCGGCTCCGGCGGCGTGCAGATCCCGCCAAACTCCTTCTTCCTGCCGCAGCGACCTTACGTGCCGCTGGGAACCTTGCGGCATGTGATCACTTATCCAAATCCGATCGGCGCGTTCAACCAGGACGAGATGTCGCAGGTGCTGCGGGACGTGGGCTTGCCGGACCTTTGCGAGCGGCTGGACCATGACGATAACTGGCCGGTACGATTGTCGATGGGCGAACAGCAACGTCTCGGCTTTGCCAGGGCGATCCTGGCCAAACCTGACTGGATCTTCCTCGATGAAGCCACCGCCAGCGTGGATCCGGAGGCTGAATCCGAACTGTACCAGGTTCTGAAAGAGCGGCTGCCGAACGCGACATTAGTTTCCATCGCACACCGTCCATCGGTAGCTGACTTCCACGAACGCCGGCTGAACATGATGCGCGAACGCGGTTCGGCTGGCACCCTCGCGACCACCGAGATCTTGCCCGAGACAGCCGGTGACTGAGCATTATCCGCGCAGGTGGAATTACTGGAGCGGTGAATCATGCGATCAAACAAAGAGTTAGAGCGATGTCCATGAGCAACGCGATGGGATATCGCTCTGAAACCCAGCGGTTCGCCGCCATCATCCAGCCGAAGCCGACCCTCGCCGGTTTGACCCAAGCCTACGCGGCGATCGGCGAGTCACTGGATCGCGGATCGCTTGAAGCGGCATTGGCCGCGTGGGACGAATTGCGACGGCGGTACGAGACCTGGTCCGCACTGGCTCATTTGCGGTTCGCCCAGGATACCACCGACGCAACCGCGCGTCTGGATCGCGACTATGCCGACGCGCTGTCACCCGAGGCGGCCGACCTCGAAATCGCACTGAAGCGCCGCCTGCTCGCCAATGAGGATCCCGCTCGCCTTGCCGGCTTGGTGGGACAACATGCGCTTCGATTGTGGCGTATGGATCTGACGACGTTCGATCCGGCGATCAAATCTGACCTCGAAGCAGAAGCGACGCTCGTGGCGAACTACACCCAGCTGCTTGCGTCCGCCAGGATCGAGATCGGCGGCCAGACGGTCAATCTTTCCGGTTTGGGACCTTATGCTGAAGATCCCGATCGCCAGGTCAGGCATGAGGCTGAACGCCGGCGTTGGCAATTCTTCGCGGCGCATGCTCAGGAACTGGATGCGCTGTTCGACCAACTCGTGGCGCTGCGTCATGCAATGGCCGGCAAGCTTGGGTTCGCGACATACACACCGCTTGGCTACCAGCGGTTGCGCCGCGTCGACTACGGACCCGATGATGTTGCTCGGTATCGAGATCAGGTCGTGCGCCACGTCGTGCCGTTGGTAGGGCGCATACTGGAAGCGCGCCGCCAGGAAAACGGCTGGGAGCGGCTGCGATACTGGGACGAGGCGTTGCTCGATCCCGCCGGAAATCCCAAACCGGCAGGCGATCATGATGCGCTGGTCGTTGCCGCCGAACAGATGTTCGCCGGCATGGACGACCGGCTGGCCTCGTTCTACCAGACGATGACCCAGGGCGGGTTCATGGACCTGAAGAACCGGGTCGGCAAGGCGGGCGGCGGCTTCTGCACCGCCTTCCCCAGCGAGCGGATGCCGTTCATCTTCGCCAATTTCAACGGCACGCACCATGATATCGGTGTGTTCACCCACGAGATGGGGCACGCCTTTCAGAACTGGCAAAGTCGCGACTTCCCGATCATCGACTATCTTTGGCCGACGATGGAAGCCGCTGAAATCAACTCGATGGGCCTCGAGTTCTTGTCCTACCCGAAGGTCGGCCACCTTGTGGGTGAGGCTGCCGCGAGCCGCTTTCGCCGCATGCACCTGATCGGCGCCCTGGCATTCCTGCCTTACGGGGTCTGCGTCGATCACTTCCAGCACGAGATCTACGCCAATCCGAAGGCGTCAGCAGCGGATCGACACGCGATCTGGTCGCGGTTGGAGAAGAGATACATGCCCTGGGCCGACTATGGCGATCTGGACGTCCTGGCAGAGGGCAGGCGCTGGCAGGCGAAGCCACATATCTATGGCTCGCCGTTTTACTACATCGATTACACGCTGGCACAGTGTTGCGCGATGCAGCTTTGGGTGAAATCGCGCCGCGACTATGCATCGGCGATGGAAGCCTACGTTAGACTCTGCTCACGCGGTGGATCAGCCCCGTTTCAGGATCTGGTACAGTCGGCTGGCCTGATCTCCCCGTTCGTGGACGGGGCGCTGGAGAACGTCGTGCATGAAGCAGCCAGCTTCCTCGGTTTTTGATTCGTTACTTCATCGTTAAATAATTGCCGCCCCGATGGAGGCATGGCCGCCCGTGTCGTGGACGGCCGGCCTGGCTCTCATACCAAACATGCCAGCCGCAACCACGCCGCTCGGTCCGACACCGATCAGCCGAAGTTCAGCTTCAATCCCGGCGTCGCCCACTGCATCGTTCCCAAACGGCCGGAGTCCGACAGGGTGATGTAGGCCGTCCGCATATCCGCACCGCCGAAGCAGATGTTCGTCGGGTAGATGTCAGGCATTTTCACCGCCCGCACGGTTTCCCCGGCAGGCGAGATCTCGGTGATATAGCCGGTATTCAATGTGGCGACAGCGATATTGCCATTGGCCATGACAGCGAGACTATCAAACCGAGCATTGCCTGGCAGACCGGCGATGATCTTGCCGCTGTGGTGGGCGTGCTGAACGGGTTGGCGGAACATGCCCGGTCCTTCAATTTCAAAAGCCCACAGACGAGCACCTTCCGTGTCCGCGACATAAAGCGTCTTCCCATCTGGCGACAGGCCGCAGCCGTTCGGACTCAGGATCGGGTGGGCGACCTCGGTGACGTGCGAGCCATCCGCCAGCGCGTAGTAAATCCCGCCATGGTCGCGATGCCGGGCATAACGCTTGCCAAGATCAGTGAAGTAGAACCCGCCTTGCGAGTCGAATACAATGTCGTTCGGCGCGGAAAGCTTATGCCCGCCGACCTCGGCGTACAGCGTCTTCGCCTCGCCGGTCTGCGGATCGATACGCTGAATGTAGCCGAACTTGTAATCGGGATGCGGCGCGATGCCCATGGATGAGCCCTCGACATATCGGCTGCCGCCATTGTTGCAAAGATACAGCGCACCGTCCGGACCGAATGCCAGGCCGTTCGGCCCACCGCCGCAGCGCGAGAACACGGTGGCTTCGCCGGCAGGCGTGACCCTGGATAACTGGTTGTTGCGGATTTCGGTCAGGATCACCGACCCGTCCTTGCATACCACGGGGCCTTCCGGAAAGCCGAAGCCGGTTGCCAGGATTTTGACGTCGCTCATGTGGTGTTTCCCCCTTCGCGTGGTCTAGTCAGTGTCGTCCGAATGATCGTCGCGTCAAGCGACGCGCCAAGCGACTCGTCGCGTCAAGCGACGCGCCAAGCGACTGGCGTCAAGCGACGCGCCAGCCAACCCGCGTCAAGCGATGCGGCAAGCAACAGGGATTTGGTGAGATGAAGGCTGTCCGGTTCACCCGCCACGGCAAGCCGGATGTGTTGACCATCGAGACGGTTGCTGACTTGGTCGCTGAACCGGACCAGGCTGTCGTCGAAATCAAGGCCGCGTCGATCAACCCCAGCGACGTGAAGAACGTGCAGGGGATGATGGCACAGACGACGCTGCCAAGGACGCCGGGGCGCGACTTCGCCGGCGTGGTCCAGGCCGGGCCCGCGGATTGGGTTGGCGCCGAGGTCTGGGGTACCGGCGGCGATACCGGGTTCACCCGTGATGGTTCGCATGCGGAATATATCCGCGTCCCGGTCGCCGCCCTGCGGCGGAAACCAGAGGCGCTCGGTTTTGCTGAGGCCGCGTCGGTCGGGGTGAACTTCATTACGGCGTGGAAGGGGCTGATCGACGGTGCGCGTCTGCTGCAACATGAGACGGTCTTGATCATCGCCGCCAGCGGTGGTGTCGGCAACGCCGGTGTGCAGATCGCCCGGCGAGTCGGCGCCCGGATCATCGGAACGGATCGCCGGGCGCCGAGACCCGATGCGGCGATCACCAGGATCGGTCTGTCACTCAGGGTTGACAATGCCGATCTTCCGGCAGCGGTGCGCGACGCGACAAATGGGCAGGGTGCCGATGTGATCCTGGACTGCGTCGGCGGCCTGATGTTCGCTCATGCGCTCCAGTGTCTGGCACCACATGGCCGTCTGGTGGAGATGAGTGTGACAGGAGCAAGAAAGGTCTGTTTCGATCTCGCCGATTTCTACCATAACGAGTCTCGGCTCATCGGTATTGATACGCTCAAGCTTGATATGCTGGCCTGCGCGAAGGTTCTGGATAAGCTGGCCCCTGGCTTCATCGCCGGCGACTACCGCTCCGCACCGGTCAAGCGCCGATACCGGCTGGAGCAGGCGGTGGCCGCTTACCAGGCCGTGGCCGATGGGCAGCGTGGACGCATTCTGCTGCGGCCATGACACGCAGACCGGAACACGCTGTTCGTCACGGCCACCGGCCAAGGACCCTTTACTGGTTCTTCCCACCATATCGGCGCACCCGCAGGTCGGCCTGTTCCTTGTGACCCGCGAAGTTCTCCAACGCACACAGACGCGAACAGAATTCGCCGATCATCGCCGTCGCATCCGCGCTGACCTGCTGATAGGTCACCGTCTTGAGGAACTTCCCCACCCACAGACCACCCGTGTAACGAGCGGCCCGCTTGGTCGGCAGCGTGTGGTTGGTCCCGATCACCTTGTCGCCGTAGGCGACATTGGTTTCCTTGCCAAGAAACAACGCGCCGTAATTGGTCATTCGATCAAGAAACCAGCGCGGATCACGTGTCAGCACCTGTACGTGCTCCGAGGCGATCCGATCGGCTTCGGACAACAGCTCCGCCTCGGTGTCGCACAGGATCACCTGACCATGGTCGCGCCACGCCACGGCGGCGATGTCCGCCGTGGCCAGATGGGCCAACTGACGGTCGATCTCGCTCTCGATCCCATCCGCGATCTCCTTTGATGTCGTCAACAGGATCGCCGGCGAGGTCGGCCCATGTTCGGCCTGGCCCAGCAGGTCGGTTGCGCACATTTCGACATCGGCGGTGTCGTCCGCGATGATCAGGGTCTCGGTTGGGCCGGCAAGAAGGTCGATGCCAACACGGCCGAAAAGTTGACGCTTGGCTTCCGCGACGAAGGCGTTGCCGGGGCCGACCAGCATATCGACCGCGGCGATGGTCTGCGTCCCAAGACCCATCGCCGCGACCGCCTGGATGCCGCCCAGTAGATAAATCTCGTCCGCACCCCCGAGTGACATCGCGGCGACAGTCGCGGCCGGCGGAATGCCATTCAGCGGCGGCGTGCAGGCGGCGATGCGCTTTACGCCGGCGACTTTCGCGGTCAGCACCGACATGTGAGCCGAGGCAACCATCGGATACCGCCCACCCGGCACATAGCAGCCGACACTGTTCACCGGGATGTTCTTGTGACCAAGACGGACCCCAGGGAAAGTTTCAACTTCGATATCAAGCAACGCGTCTTTTTGCGCCTGGGCGAAACAGCGAATTTGCGACTGGGCGAACTTTATGTCCGTAATCACCTGGTCGGGAAGGCTGTTCGTCAGCGACGCCACCTCGTCCGGGCGCAGGCGGAACGCGCTCGGGTTCCATTTGTCGAACTTCACCGACAGCTCTCGTACCGCGGCATCGCCGCGCGCTGACACATCCTCCAGGATATGCTCGACCGTCTGACGAACCTTGCGATCGGCTTCTGTCTTCTCGGCCTCGGTCGCGCCTTGCTTCAATATTCGGATCAACTGCCCGTCCTCCGCGTCCTCGGGCGCGATAAGCGCGCCCACCGAATTTTTCGCAAGCTCCCACGCTCTCGCAAGGCCCCACCACGGCCAGCCGAAACACCACAGGCCGAAACACCGCAACAGGCTTGCAACGAAAACGCCGGCTACCTATTCTGCTGGTGCGCAACGCGGAAAGGCCAGGCTCATCGATCAGGCACGTCTCCATCGCTTCATCTCGACCATGCCGAAGGCGGAGCTTCATCTCCATATCGAGGGTACGCTGGAACCGGAAATGATGATGAAGCTTGCGCGAAGGAACAACATTCCTCTGCCATACAACAGCGTCGAAGCCGTTCGTAAAGCGTATCGCTTTGACTCGCTGCAGGATTTCCTGGATATTTACTACGTCGGAATGTCGGTGCTTCGATGTCGTGCCGACTTTTTCGACCTCGCATTCGCTTATCTGGAAAAAGTGGCAGCGCAGAATGTCACCCACGTCGAGATTTTCTTCGATGCTCAGGCACACACCGAACGGAATGTGTCGTTCGATACGGTTCTCGCTGGGCTGACCGATGCGCTGGACAAAGCCCGGCGGCAGTTTGGGATCACATCGAAGCTGATTATGTGCTTCCTCCGCCATCTGCCAGAGGAACAAGGCTTCGACGTGCTGCAGCACGCCTGCCGATGCAAGGACCATATCTTCGGCGTCGGACTTGACTCCACAGAGCGTGGCAACCCGCCGTCGAAGTATGCCCGCATCTACGCCGAGGCTCGCAAGCAAGGCTTCGTGCCCGTCGCGCATGCGGGAGAGGAGGGACCTGCGGCTTATGTGCGAGAGGCGATCGACGTCTTGCAGGTCCGTCGCGTCGACCACGGGAACACGGCGCTGGAGGATACCGCGCTGGTTGCGAGGCTCGCGCGCGAGCAGATCCCGCTCACTGTCTGTCCGCTATCGAACCGAGCCTTGCAAGGCTGCCCGGATCTTTCGCTGCACCCGTTGCGGCGGATGTTGGAATCAGGACTGCTTGTCACGGTAAACTCGGATGATCCTTCCTATTTTGGCGGTTATATCAGCGAGAACTTCATTGCCGTCCAGCAAGCGCTGTCATTGACCGAGGCCGAGATCGTGACGCTTGGGCGAAATTCCTTCATCGCCTCGTTCCTGACACATCAAGAGAAATCAGCGGCCTTGGCCAGGTTCGACGCGTTTTACCGCGGCTGGTAGCCGCATGATACCGGGGACCGAGCACGCGAGGAAGCGGACCGCGCGCGAAATGAGCCCGACGCAAGATCATCAGGGCATCGACACCGGTACATCGGCGCTCCATGCAGCGTCCTGTAGTCCCTGTTAACCTGTTGTTAAACATTGCCTGCTACAATTCCGCCGTAGAACACGGGTTGTGCGGGTGTGATCGCGATTTGGATGAGCTATTTGCTCGCGGCCGGGGCGGCGTCAGGCATCTTTGTCGTCGCCGGCTGGCGCAGCAAGCGCGCGCGCACGTCCGCCGCGGCCCGCGGATCGCACGGTGTTCCGATCGATCCGCTTTGGGGTGATGCCGAGATCGACATCAACGAAACCGACTCCCACGCCGACGTGGGCGGCGCGATCCGTCTGGCTTTGAAACGTCTGGCCCCCGTCATGGCACATCAATCTGTCCGGGCCGAGGTCGCCGCACCCTCGGGGCTGGTGGGCCGCATCCGAGGCGGCGCGCTGACCGACCTGCTGGAGGAGCTGTTGGCGGCAACTATTCGCAGCGCACCCGCCAGCCGACTATTGTTGACCGCCGCAACGCTCGGCGACCGCATCTGTGTCAGTATTACCGACGACATGCCAGGTTCGGATCAGGCCGTCAGGATGGCGAGCCTGCGCGGTTTGATGGAGCGTGTGGCCCTACGCGGCGGCGCTCTGGAAGTGGACGTTCGCCCCACGGAAGGAACCACCATCATCCTCCGCCTCGCCGCCGTGACAGAGGACGGCAAGAACGGCTAAGCGATCCGCGCCACCGCGACGACGTCGGCGTACTTCCGCGTCCGAGCGGCCGAGTGCTGCATCGCAGAGCGCGGTTGCTTGAACCTGAAACGATCGCGCCCTGGCCCGTGGCCGATCGCCCGGCAGACGCAAATGTGCCTCAGCTTCTGTAGGAGCCGTTGATATCAATGTAGCCGTGCGTCAGATCGCAGGTCCAGGCAGTTGCCGAACCGCGTCCCAGACCGATGTCGATGGCGATTTCAACCTCCTTGCCTTTCATGTGGGCAACAACGGGTGTCTCATCGTAATCGGGGACAACGGCGCCTTCCTTTGCCATCCAGACGCCACCGACGCCGATTGAAAGCCGGTCGCGGTCCGCGGGCTCCCCGGCTTTGCCGACGGCCATCACGATGCGACCCCAATTGGCGTCTTCGCCGGCGATCGCCGTCTTCACCAGGGGCGAGTTCGCCACCGCCATCGCGATCTTCTTCGCGGATCTGGCAGTCGTCGCGCCAGTTACATCGATGCGCACACGCTTCTGCGCGCCTTCGCCATCGCCGACAACCTGCAACGCCAGATCCAGCAGCACCTCGTTCAGGGCGCGGGCAAAGTCAGCCAGCATCCGGTTCCGCGGCGCCGGGCTGTTGGCCGGGGGGATGCGCCGGTGCTTCGCCTGCCCGGTGGCGATCAGCAAGACCGTATCAGAGGTGGAGGTATCGGAATCCACCGTCGTACAGTTGAAACTCGCGACGGTGGCCTTTGTTAGCATCGTCTGCAGCGCGTCGGCCGGTATCTTCGCGTCGGTGAACACAAAGCAGAGCATCGTCGCCATGTCGGGCGCGATCATTCCGCTGCCCTTGGCGATGCCGGTTATCCGGACCGCACTCTCGCCAATTTCGGCGGTCCGGGTCACTGCCTTTGGAAACGTATCTGTCGTCATGATGCCGCGTGCGGCGGCCTCCCAGTTATCCGCGGCAAGGTTGGCCTGCAGCGCTGGAAGGGCCGCGACCAGCTTTTCGTGCGGCAGCACCTCGCCGATGACGCCGGTCGAGGCGACGAACACCTGCCGCGGCGGACAACCCACCAGCGCGGCGGCAGCGGCGGCCGTGGCCACGCAGGCCTCACGCCCCGCCTTGCCGGTGAATACGTTCGCGTTCCCCGCGTTCACGACAACCATCCGGGCCTTGCCGCCCTTCAGCGATGCACGGCACCAGTCAACCGGCGCACCCGGGCATTTATTGGCAGTGAAAACCCCCGCCACCGTGCTGCCCGCGGTCACCTCCATCATCACCACATCCGTTCGTTCCTGGTAGCGGATACCCGCGGCCGTGGCGGAAAGCCGGACGCCGTCGAGTGGCGGCAAGTCGGGCAACGGAACAGCGAGCGGAGACGTGGCGGCTGGCATTTCTTCCTTTCCTTTTATGTCTTGTCGCTGGTTCAGGTTCATCGCTGGCGCACGCGGTTAGCGCGCCATCGTCCGAAGTTGAACCAACCTCGAACATGAACCGCCCTTTCAGACAAAGCTCTAGTATCCGATCGCAAAGAAGCGTGAGACGCGAAGCGACCGCGATTCGCCGCGTGCATCGGCTACTTCAAACATATCGCGATGTATCGCGCTTCACTGATGCGCGATACTAGAGCATTTTCAGCCTGACTGTACCGACCGAAAATGCTCTATCCCTTTGTTAGATCGGATGATTCACACGCTTTGAACGTTCCGCTCAGCGTGATCATGCTCTAGTGCGCCGCCGGCGGCTGCGCCGTGTCGGTCGCCTTCACCGGCGAGCCATCCATGTTGAATTGCTTCACCGTCACCGCTGCCCGAGCCTGTGTCACCGCTTTCTGTACTGCGGCCTGGACCATTTGCTGGCGGATCTGACCCCGCTCTTGCTCGAAAGTCGGTGGTTCCGTCGTGCGCCGCCCCAGCGTTTGGATGACATGCCAGCCGAACTGAGTGTGCACCGGAACTGGCGAAACTTCGTTGTCCTTCAATGCGAACGCCACGTCGGCGAAGGCTGGCACCATGTCGCTCTTCTTGAAGAAGCCGAGATCACCGCCTTGCTGCGCCGCGCCCGGATCCTTGCTGTATTGCTTGGACAGGGCGGCGAAGTCGGCGCCATGTTGCAATTCGCCGATGATCTTCTTCGCCGTGGCTTCATCGGGCACCAGTATATGCCGGGCATGGACTTCGGTCTGACCCGGTTTGCCGGCATATTCCTGATCGTAACGCGCCTTGACCGCCTGCTCGGTAACCTCGGGACGAACCTCCTTGTTCAGCAAAGCCGATGCCAGCGTCCGCTCCTCAGCCATCCGCACCGCCCGCTCGACTTCAGGGTCTTTCTCCAACCCCGACTTCTTCGCTTCGATCACCAGCGCTTGCGCGTCCACCAGTTGGTCCAGCAGCACCGGGTAAAGCTGTTGTGGCGGCATGGTACGCGCCTGGGCCGGCAACGTCGCGGCCGCGGCCTTCAAGTCGCTGAGATGGATCGGCTGACCGTTCACTTCGGCCAGCACAGGGTCGGCATCCGCCGGCGCGGGTGCCTGAGTCTGAGTCTGAGCCGGTGCCTGTGTCTGGGCTGGTGCCTGTGTCTGGGCTGGTGTCTGTGTCTGCGCCTGAGCCGCCCCAATGGACAAGAGGCCTAATAAGGCAGCGGCGCCAAGCTGACGGGCCGGAGGCCCAATTGAGCAGTCCGGAAAAAACCGCATGCAAGCTCCTGGGTGTTGGGAAGCGGTGCTTATGGCCGAAGCCGGGCCTTCTCACAAGGCAGAGGCCTGGGTCCGTCTGGCTGCCGCCGAAGCTTCGGCCACGATGCAGCCGCGATGCGAACCGTCGTCGTACCGCGTGCCTGTCGTCAGCCTGCACCACCGAAGTTCACGGAGTTTTCGTCATAAGGGCAAGCAGGTCGAGCGCCGCGGTCCGGCCTGCTATCCCATGTTTGGGGCGTCCCCCAAAGAGTGGACATTCTACCGCTCGATGCTTGCAGTGATCGGTATCCGCGCCGGGTTGGCGGCCACGAATGGACCCCGCCGCCAGATCAACTTGCAGGATCAGAGCGACAGAAGACCGGCCAGCCATTGTCTCGGCGTCAAGACGCAACCCGAGCACACCTGGGACAGGATCATATCCTAAAGCATCCGCTGCAGAATTAGCTTCTGCACGTCGGACGTGCCTTCGTAGATCTGGCAAACCCGGACATCTCGATAGATCCGCTCCACCGGATAATCGGCGAGAAATCCGTAGCCGCCCAATGTTTGGATCGAGGCCGTGCAAATAGCCTCCGCCGCCTCGGACGCGAACAGCTTGGCCATGCACGCGGCTTCTAGTGCCGGGCGTCCTTCAGCCTTCAGCCGAGCCGCGTAAAGCGTCAACTGTCGTGCCGCTTCCAGCCGCGTCTTCGCGTCAGCCAGCCGGAACCCGACGGCCTGAAAATCGATGATCGCGCCACCGAAGGCCTTGCGCTCCCTGGCATAGCCGATCGCGTATTCCAGTGCCGCTCGCGCCATGCCGACACTTTGCGCGGCGATGCCGATGCGGCCGCTTTCCAGTGTGGACAGCGCGATCTTGTAACCCTCACCTTCCGCTCCGATGCGTTGATCCTCAGGTACTTCCATGTCCTCGAATGCGAGCGCGCATGTGTCGGACGCCTTTTGGCCCAATTTCTCCTCGGTTCGCGCGATCGAGAACCCGGGATGGTTCTTTTCGATCACGAAGGCCGACAAGCCCCTCTTTCCGGCGCTCGGGTCGGTCGCGGCAAAGAACACCAGGCTGCCCGGATGGGCGGCGTTGCTGATGAATTGCTTGGCGCCGTTGACGATATAGCGGTCGCCTCGCTTGACCGCGCGGGTCTTCAGATTGGAGGCATCCGAACCAGCCTGCGGTTCGGTCAGGCCGAACGAACCGAGGTGCTCACCGGTCGCCAACCGGCGCAGCCAGCGGTCCTTTTGCGCGTCGCTGCCGTAGTTGTTCACCACGATACAAGTCGGCGAGTTGTGCACCGATACCATCGTCGACACCGAACCATCGCCGGCGGCGATTTCCTCCAGCAGCATGGCATAGGTGACGGGATCAAGATCGCTGCCATCCCATTCGGTGGGCGTCGTGGCGCCGAACACGCCCAGCTCACCCAGCTCGGCTATGATCTCCGGTTCGATCCGCTTCTGCCGCTCGCGCTCGGCTGCCAGCGGCGCAAGCCGCTCCTGCGAGAAGCGGCGGATCATGTCGATGATCACCGTGTCGCCAGTGGGGGAGGCAATGGGGGAGCCAGCGGGGGAAATGCTGTCAGGCATGGGGACTGCCTCATGTTGCGAATGTAAACGGTATCCTACACCCAGCCGGCCGCGTTGTCAGCGCGCCCCCGCACCTGGCTGGCAGGATACTGATATGCGGCCCATTTTGCCCAGCCCGGAAGCCGCTAAAGCCCACGCCTCGGCAGGAGGCTGGTCAGTCGGCACTTGCCACGCGGCGGAACCCTACCTGCGATCGAAGCTGATGCGGCCCGCGCCGAATGCCACAACCTGCAGGAAGCCGCCTGCCATACAGAGATTCTTCATGAAATTGATCATCTGCTCGCGATTGCCTGGGTGGTAATGGGCGACCATCGCGGTCGCGATGCACCAGATGCCTAGCACCAGAGCGGTCCACCGGGTCCGCCAACCGACCAGGAACAGGATGCCGCCAGCGATTTCGATCACCAGCGCGACCGCATAGGCCGCTCCGGGCATGACGACCCCATCCTTGGTGAAAAACGCCATCGTGGCCGCCGGGGCCATAGCCTTCGCAATGCCGGCCTGGATGAAAATCGCACTCATCAAGATGCGCCCCAACAGCCCGACCCAGTCCATCGATTCAGTCTTCATCCGACAAGCTCGATCCCGGCGAAGAAGAAGGCGATCTCCGCCGCCGCGCTTTCCGCGCTATCCGAACCATGAACCGAGTTGGCCTCGATACTCTCGGCGAACATCGCGCGGATTGTCGCCGCGGCGGCCTTCTTGGGATCGGTCGCACCCATCACCTCACGGTTGCCGACGATCGCGTTCTCGCCCTCCAGCACCTGTACCACCACCGGACCGGAGATCATAAAGCTCACCAGATCGCGGAAGAACGGCCGGGACGCGTGGACCCCATAGAAGCTTTCAGCCTGCCCTTGGGTCATGTGCACACGTTTTTGCGCGATGATACGCAGGCCTGCCTGTTCCAGCATGGCATTGACCTTGCCGGTCAGGTTCCGCCGCGTGGCGTCCGGCTTGATGATGGAAAAGGTGCGCTCGGTCGCCATCGCGGCCTCCTTGGGTTCACGTTCGGGCGGCTGAGTAAGGGTTTGCGCGGCCTACGGCAAGCCATAGCTGCGCCGCTTACGGCCAACCATAAACCGTTGGCACCTGTCGACTTTTCGCCGCACGACGGTGCCACCCGTCCGCGGACCTCGGTGCGGCCTGTTCTAAACGATCTGACGCGCCCTAGCTTCCGGTCGATTGGACGGCGCTGAATGGCACAGTCAGCCCACCCATCTGCAGCTGTACGGTTCCGTTGTTGTTCTGCACCGAAGTCGCCGTGCCGGTCACCGTGAACGGCACCGCGGCGGTCGTACCATCGGTGCCAAGACCGGTGACCGAAACCTTGTAGGGTCCATCCGGTAAGCTGGTCCCATTGGCATCTTTGCCATTCCAGCTCCAGGTGTTCGCGCCCGCAGCGGTTGTCAGCGTCGCGCTTTGCACCTGGGCGCCCGAGCCATTGTAAACCGCGATAGCGACGGGTTCAGGCGTTGTCGTGTTGAAGTTGATGGCGGCGCTTCCATTCTGCAACGAAAGCTGATCGCTGTTGACCGTCACCGGCTTGCCGATCAAGGACGATGATTGCTCGACCTGGCTGGCCTGGGTCAGCTGGATAAGCTGCGTCAGATCGCTGTTGGTGTTGATCTGCTGCTCCACCGAGGAGAATTGCACCAGTTCGGTGGTAAACGTGTTGGAATCCATCGGCGACGACGGGTCCTGGTTCTGCAGCTGCGTCATCAGCAACGACAGGAAGTCAGTGAAGTTATTGCTCAGGCTGCCAAGGGCGGACGTCCCGGTCTGCGCGATCGCCGACGACGACGAGGCGCCGGCCGATGATGGCGATCCGCTGGCGGATGATGGCGCGGCTTTGGCCGATGATGGCACCCCGCCGGCAGCGGTCGATGACAGAATACTTCCACTCATGAAATAAAACTCCTGGAGCCCGTCAAGCTGTGATGTCGAGACCTACTCGATAGGTTTTTGTCGCCGTCGCGAGAGTCGCGGCTGCACTCTCGGCGGGATCGATTATCTGTCGAGCGCTGAAATAGCCGCTCGACGGCCGAGCATGATGGTTGTCACGACCGCCGCCGCCACCACCGCCACCGCCATCCATGTTGCCGCCGCTCCAGCGACTGCCGGCATTCTGCTGGCTGGTTCCTGAGCTTGAACCGAGGTTGCCGCCGGACGTCTGTGCCGGTGGCGCGACATGGAAGGTGATCGTGCGTCCAGCCGCCGGAATGCCGGCTTCATCCAGTGTGTGATGCAATTGCGGTTGATCCCGCTGCATTGCCAACAAGGTATCGGGTTTCTCCGCCGTGACCTCGATCTGCGTCGCGCCGGAAGCGGCGCGGGCGATCCGCACCTGCACCATGCCGAGTTCTTCAGGCTGCAGGCGGACCGTCATCTGCTGGTTGCCGTCGGCCGTCTTCGCCAACGTGAAGATGGCTGGCGCGACCTGCTCGACCATCGCGGCCGGACTACCAGTATGAGCCGGCGGCGTCGCTACGGCAACCAGTGGTGTCGACCAGGCCGTGGGCGCGGACGTCGGCACGGCCTGGTCGATGAGTAGGCCGGCGACCTCCACGTGCTGAACCTGCACGGGGGCCGCATCGGCGGGGTGAAGTGCTACTTTCGGGTCCGCGACGGGCGCTACGAAACCGGTGGGATCGGCGGCAACCGTTTTGTCGGCGGAAGCCAGGCGGGTGCTCCTGCTCGGCCCGGTCGGATCCTCGGCAGTGGCGGAGCGCGCCGATGCCGGCGCCGCATGCATGAGATCACCCTGTCCCATGCTCACGTCCGCAACCTGGGTCACCGGCATCGCCACGGCGATCATGGGCACTGCGGTTGAGCCTGCGGATCCCAGGCCAGGAGCGGCAGCATCTGCGCCTGTAGCGGTGGCGCCCGCGCCGGCAGCAATCGCGTGCGCACCGGCGACAATCGCTTTCGAGGCGGGTGCGGTGGGCCGTGCCGCCGGGCTGGGGTCCGCGCCCGGGACTGCGAGGGCCGACCAGGACGCGGCGACTGAATCTGGCGTTATCGCCGGGCTGGCCGGGACGGGTGCGGAGGTCGATGCCGCCGCGGCTGTCGGGTCAGCCGTCTGCGAGGTGCCGGCCGCGCTGTCCGGCTTGCGGGCGTGCGCGGGCTTGCCGGATGCCTTCGCGCCACCGACGTCACCAGACCCAGGCGCCGCCGCGGCCGGGGTGGATGCGGCAGTTGCAGGCTCGACCGGCACCGCTTCAACCCGAAGGTCTTTGCCGGGACGCTCCGCGGCCTGAGCCGATGTCGCCGTTGCAGGCGGCTGATCCTTGGCCTCGGACGCCGGATCGCCCGGCGCATTCGCCGCCAACGCTTCATGCGCATCATTGGTCCGCGCCGGCGCCACGCCGGACGCGGCTTCGGAGACGGATTTCAATACCTGCCCGAACGCATCACCGGAGGCTGCCGGCGGCGTCGAGGTGGCTGTTTTGGCTGCGATCGTACCGTGTGATGGCTCGATCGATGGGGTGGCTGGCAATGGGTTTCTCCTGCCACGGGAAGCTTCTCGCCGCTCGACTACGCAAGCCATGGGCCAAATGAAAACCACGCCTAACCGCGGACATGAACGATAGGCCGGCAGAAACGACCCGGCTGGCAAAGCCAAGCGGCAATTTTTGCCTGGCAAGAGAAGCCGGATACCACCGAAACGCGTCACTTAGTCTTGGCATGATTCCTGCTGTATTAGACTCAGGTCAGCTCCCGGAGCGTTAAAACAATGTCCCTGTTTAGTTCGATTAACACTGCGATCAGCGGCCTGAGCGCCCAATCGTCAGCATTTGGCAATATCAGTGAAGATGTCGCCAACAGCCAGACGGTCGGGTTCAAACGCGTCGACACCAGCTTCGTCGACTACCTGACCACCAGCACCCAGGCTAACAACGAGCCTGGCTCGGTGGTTGCGCGACCAGACTATATCAATAACGTGCAAGGCACGGTCACCCAGACCGACAATCCACTAGGGATGGCCATCGCCGGGCAAGGGTTTTTCGCCATCTCGCAGCCGACCGGGCAGGCGAACAACACACCGACTTTCAACCCCGAGCAGTATTATACCCGGACGGGTGACTTCAAGATGAATGCCCAAGGCTATCTGGTGAACAGCGCCGGCGGCTACCTCAACGGTTGGTCGGTCAACCCCTCGACCAACGCCGTGAACCAGAACGCCCTTGCGCCGATCCAGGTTAATCAGGCGCCCTACAATCCGGTCGCGACATCCAACGCGACGATCGCCGCCAATCTTCCCGCCACCCCGACCGCTGGCACCGCGACCGCCGCGTCTCCGCTGTCCTCGCAAGTAACGGTCTATGACTCGCTTGGCACCGCTCATACCGTCAACCTGAACTGGTCGCAGAACGCGGCCAATGATTGGACTGTGCAGGTCGGCGTACCGGATTCGACGTCCGGGACCACCGACGCTGGCTCGGCCGATGTGAAGTTCGGTGCGCTTAGTGGTAACTTGGTGCCTGAAGGGACCATCGGCAACGTGGCGGCATCCGCCACCGATCCCGGAACGATTTCCCCCTCTGGCTATACCGCCGGACAGCCGGCGACCCTGCAATTCACGACGAACTTCGGCCCTGGCCCGCAGACCATCACACTCAATCTGGGCAATTTCGGCGGCACCACCGGCATAACCCAGTTCGCCGGGACCGCCTACAGCCCGCTCGGTAGCACCCAGGATGGCATTCCACCAGGCAGCTTCACCGGTGTCACCACCCAGCCCAACGGCAACGTCGTGGTCAACTACGACAATGGTCAGACCAAGACGATCGCGCAGGTTCCTCTGGTAACCTTCGCCGATCCAAATGCATTGCAGGGTCAGAACGGCGAGGCGTTCACCGCCACCCAAGGCAGCGGCACACCACTCGCCGAGGCGGCGGGCACCAACGCCGCCGGCACCCTGGTGACCGGATCGGTGGAAGGCTCGAACGTCGACATCGCCACCGAATTTTCCAATCTGATCGTCGCCCAGCAGGCCTATTCGTCGAACGCGAAAGTGGTCACCACCGCCAACCAGATGCTGCAGGCCACCCTGCAGATGATAGCCTGACGTCGTAACCCATGAGCCTTAATTCCGCGCTCTCGATCGCCAGCGGGGGACTGGCGAACATCAATGCCCAATTCGCGCTGATCTCGCAGAACGTCGCGAATGCCGCCACACCTGGGTATTCGCTGGAGGTCAGCTCGCAGCAGTCGCTGACCGCTGATGGCGTCGGGCTGGGCGTCCACACCGGGCCTGCCACCCTGCAGGTTGATCAGGCGCTGCAAACATCCGTGGTGCAACAGAACGCCACGGTGACCGGCCTTCAGACCACCCAGACAGCCCTCCAGGCGATTGACAGCGTGTTGGGAACGCCGGGATCTGGAACCGACCTGGGCAGCCTGCTGGGTAACCTGCAGAACAGCTTCTCGACACTGCAGACCGACCCCGGCAACCAGACCCAGCAAAGCGCCGTCGTGTCGTCGGCCGCCACCCTCGCGCACGGCATCAACACCCTCAGCGCCGCCTATTCGACCCAGCGGCAAGCGGCGCAAAATGGCCTTGGATCGGCGGTCAACGCGCTGAATTCCTCACTGGCGACGATCGGCGAGCTCAGTAACCAGATCATCGCGTTGAAGCCGACCGCCCTGGGCACCGCGGATTTGGAAAATCAGCGGAACGCCGCGGTCCAGACGCTTTCGCAGTTGCTCGACGTCAAGACTGTGGAGCAACCGAACGGAGACCTGTCGATCTTCACCGCCAGCGGCCTGACCTTGCCCACCCGTGGCGGCGCGAGCCCGTTCTCGATGGCCAACGCATCAACGCCCGCGGGTTCGTTTTATCCGGGCGGCGGAATCCCCGGGATCACCCTGGGGGGAACCGACGTCACCCGCCAGATGGTCGGCGGCCAGATCGGCGCTGACGTCACCTTGCGTGATACCACCCTGCCGACCGACCAGGCCGCGCTGGATGAGTTCTCCCAAGGCTTGTCCAGCCGGTTTGCCGGGCAGGGGCTGACGCTCTTCACCGATCCGTCCGGCAACGTACCGGCCGCGGGCGGCACACCCGCGCAAGCGGGCTACGTCGGATACGCCGGGACCATCCAGGTCAACGCCGCGGTCGTCGCTGATCCATCCTTGGTGCGGGACGGCACCAACGCGGTCGCCGGCACCGGATTCACCCCTAATCCTTCGGGCGGTCCAGCCGGCTTCACGGCCCTGATCACCAACGTCGTCAATTACACCTTTGGCACTCAGGCTCAACCCGGGGTCAGCCAGCCGACCCTGAACACCAATGGCCTCGGCGCCTCGGGCAACCTGACGGTGTCGTTCAATGCCGCGGGTGCCGCACTCTCAGACTTTGCTACCGGCCTGATTTCTTCGCAGGCACAGCGAAGTGCCAACACCACCGGCAAGCTGACAACCGAGCAGGCGCTGCAAACGAGCCTCAGCGCCAAGGTCAGCGCGGTCAGCGGCGTCAACATGGATACCGAAGTATCGCAGATGCTGGCTTTACAAAACGCTTATGGCGCGAACGCTCGGGTGATTTCCGCGGCGCAGTCAATGTTCACCCAATTGCTGCAGGCCGTCCAATGAGCACCACCATCGGCACCGGCTATGGCATCTACCCAACCCTGATCGCCAACAGCACAAGCGTGCATCAGCAGGTCGATACTCTGACCGAACAGATCAGCACCGGCCTGGTGTCGCAGAGCTATGCCGGACTGGGCGCCGGGGCAAGCGTATCGCTGAACCTGAACCCGCAACTCAGCGCGCTGCAGACCTATCAGACCAATATCGGCCAGGCGACCGGCAGCATGCAGGTCACCCAGACGGCGATGACCCAGATCCAGCAGATCGCGGCGCAATTCGCCGCCGATATTCCCAACCTGAACGGCCTCAATGCCTCCGAGGTCGATAGCGTCGCATCCCAGGCCAATGCCGCGCTGCAACAGGTCGCCGACCTGCTGAACACCAAGGACGGCAACAATTACGTCTTCGCCGGCCAGGATTCCGCGAACCCGCCGGTTCCATCATCCGACAATATCCTGTCCTCGGGCTTCTACACCCAGATCAACACCGCGGTCTCAGCATTGTCGTCGAACGGCGCGGCCACGACCATCACGTCCACCCTGGCGACCGCCAGCTCCAATGCCAGCGGCACGTCGCCGTTCTCGGCCTATCTGTCCCAGCCGGTGTCCGCGATCAGCGCCACCACGGTGCAAACCGGCGAGGGTGGCTCGGTACAGACCGGCTTGCTGGCCAGCGGAAATTCTGCCGTCGTGTCCTCCGGCACGTCGACCACCGGATCGTATATGCGCGACCTGATGCGCTCGTTGGCGACGTTGGGATCATTATCCAGTTCTCAGATCAACGATCCCGGTTTCGCATCGCTGGTGCAGGACACCGGAACCAGCCTGAGCGGTGTTGTCACCACGATGGCTTCTGACGTCGGCGTGCTTGGCAACACACAAGCCAGTCTCACCGCGACACAGACACAACTATCCGATACCGCCACCGCATTGTCAGGACAGCTGTCATCCGTTCAGGAAGTGGATATGGCCGCCGCGCTGTCGCAACTGACCAGCATGCAGGCGCAACTTCAGGCCTCGTATCACTTGATCAGTACTCAGAATAGTCTGTCACTGATGAATTTCCTGCCAGCCACCGCCGGCTAAAAAAATTTCGTTCTGTTTACGCCCGGTTAACTTTCATCCGGCATTGTTCCGATCGAGCCCACAAAAAGCGGGCATATACACCCGGCCGAAAAGGGTAATACGCTATGTCCTTAAATTCAGTGAACACCAACATGGGCGCGATGGTCGCTCTCCAGTCTCTGGAATCGACCCAGTCACAGCTCACCGCCACGCAGAAGCAGATTTCCACCGGCTATCGCGTGGCTGACTCGACCGACGACGGCGCCGCTTATGCCATCGCGCAAGGCATCCGCTCGACCGTCAGCACGTTGACCAGCGCCAACCAGCAGCTCGGCAGCGTGCAGGGATTGCTCTCCACCACGCAATCGGGCCTCAACGCCGTCTCCAACATGATGGGCAGCATGCGGGCCGTGCTGCTCAAACTGGGCGACAACAGCGTGCAGGGCACCGAGCGCTCGAACTACCAGGCGCAATATGCTTCAGAGCTGGCGAACGTGAAGACGTTTGTCCAGGACGCCTCCTACAACGGCAAGACACTGATCGGCAACATCACGGGCAGCTCCGGCAGCTTTGGCAACGCGGTGGTTTCTCGTAACGAGAATGGTGCCACGTATGGCATCGCGACGTTCGGTGGCTCGGCGATGTTCGGGTCGATCAGCTTCACCTCCACGCAGCTTTCCGGGGCCAGCACCGTATCGGCGCTGATCACCGCGACGGGCGCCTTCCTCAACGCGGAGAACAAGGTCAATACCGGGCTGAACGCGATCGGTAACTCGATCAATTACGTCAACAACCAGATCACCTACAACAACAACAAGGTTGACGCGTTGAACAGCGGACTTGGATCGTTGATCGACGCTGACCTCGCGAAAGAATCCGCCCAGCTCACGGCGTTGCAGATCCGCCAGCAGCTTGGCACGCAGTCGTTGTCGATGGCGAACCAGGCACCGCAGACCCTGCTCAGCCTGTTCAAGTAATCGCCTTCCGGTAGCCGGCGGATCGGGACCCTGATCCGCCGGCCCCCCGACCGAATGCATCCGCGACGCGGAAAGGATCCAATGTCTAATCTCGTTCTGGAGCTGCGCCAAGGCGAAGTCATGATCGTGAATGGTGCCCCGATCCGTTTCCGCACCCGATCACGCGTCGAACTGACCGCCAAGGCACGCTTCCTGTTTGGCAAGCAGATCATGCCGCCCGATCAGGTCGACAGCCCCGCGCGCCGGATCTACTTCGCGCTCCAGTCTGCCTACATTGGCAGCGAAACGGAACGGGAAGCCGGGCTTGAAGCCGCCCGCCAGTTCATCGCCGATTTCCAGGAGGCGACGACATCCGACCTGGTCCGCATGATCCTGAACCAGGCTTTGCTCGCGGCCGAGGAAGACGACTGCTACCAGGCTTTGAAACTCGTGCGCCGGATCATCCAGCATGAGGACGCCGTGCTAGGGAAAACCCCCAAAGTTCTGATTCCAACAGGGAATGATGACACCCATGCCGAACGTCAGCCATGCCATACAGGCTTATAAGACCGCATCCCGTTACCGATCCCAGCGGGACCAGGAAGCCGACGTGTTTCGCTATGCCGCGGGCGTGCTGAAAGGCGCCAAGGCCGCCGGGACGATCCAGCAGATCCGGGCGCTGGCCGACAACAGGCGGTTGTGGATGACCGTCAGCGACCTGCTGCGCGATCCCGGAAATGCCTTGCCGGAGCCGTTGCGGGCCTCGATCCTTTCCGTCGGGCTGACGGTACAAAGGGAAATGGACAATGAGGCGCCTGACTTCGACTTTCTGATATCGATCAATGAAAACATCGCCGCCGGTCTGGCCGGGCATCCCTGAGCCATGAGCAGCTCACTCAGCTATCTGACATCGCTCTACAGCGACACGTTCGGCGGCGGGTCGTCGCTGCTCGATACGATATATGGCATCGGCGGCACCGCGGCCGGATCCGCCAACCCGGTGCAGGCCCTGCAGTCAGCCGAACAGAACCAGGCGCAGGACGTCAAGCAGACCGCCACCGAGCCAATGGTGAAAACCACCATGGCAGCGTTCACCCAGGCGGTGAACGGCGCCAAGAGCATGACCCAGTTGCTCGCCAATCCGACGTTCATGAATGTGTTGCTGACCGCCAACGGCATGAGCGATCAGATCGGCTACACCGCGCTGGCCACCCAGGCTGTCACCTCCAACCTGAGCGACCCCAAGTCGCTCGCCAACAATCTGACCGACACCCGCTGGAAGACGCTGGCGCAGTCTTATGATTTTTCCGCGACCGGCCTGTCGTCGTTCAAGAATCCCGCGACGATCGCCTCGATCGCCAACGCCTACGCCACGGCGACCTGGCAAAAGAATGAGGACTCCGTGACGCCCGGTCTGTCCAACGCGCTGGCGTTCAAGGCCCAGGCGTCAACCATTACCTCGGTCGATCAGATCCTCGGCAACCCGACCATGCGCACGGTCGTCACCACGGCACTCGGCATACCGGAACAGATCGCCTTCCAGGATCTCGGGGCGCAGGAGCGAGCGATCAGCACCCAAGTGGACGTCACGAAATTCAAGGATCCGAAATTCGTCGAGACCTTCGTTCAGCAGTACCTTATCGCCAACGCCGCCAGCGCATCGTCCTCGTCCGCATCGACGCCCGACCTGACGACCCTCGCGGTGCAGGGCCAAGGCTTCCTCGCCTGACGATTAACCGCAGCGCGATCATCTGAGGTTGCACCAGCCGCGGACGCCAATCGCCCGCTAAAGCAACGAAGCGATCGCGCTCGCAGCGGCTCAAAAGGAGTCCGTCCATGGATACCATCCACGCAACGGCTGATGCCGACGCGCTGCGTTCCCGAGCGGAGCAGCAGCTTCAGGCAGGCCGCATCGGCGCCGCCAAGCCGCTGCTGGCGGCGGCCCAGGCGCTGGGCCCGGCGTCGCCGGATCTTGCCCTGATCGCCGCCCGCATCGCGCTGGGCAGTGGCGCCATCGAACAGGCGATGCTTGAGCTTGACCCGGCCATTGCCGCGGCACCGTCTCATGCCGGATTGCGCAAATGCCGGGCCGAGGTGCGGCAGCGAACCGGCGATAGCGAGGGTGCGGCACGCGACGCCGCCGAGGCCGTCATTCTGGACAAGGCGGACCCGCGGGCGAAAGCCATTCTCGGCGCCGCATTGCTGCACCTCGGGCGGCCGGCCGATGCCGTGGCGTGCCTGACCGACGCCATTGCCGTCGCCCCGCTAGAGGCGGACTATCGCGAAACGCTGTCCGCGGCATTGCAGCAGGCAGGCGATCTCGAAGCCGCGCTGAGCGCTTTAACCGACGGGATCGCTCTGTGTCCGACCAGTATTTCCCTCCGCAACGCCGCGATTCTGTTGTGCGTGCGCCGGCGGGACTTCAGCCAAGCAATCCGCCTTGCCGAAAAGGCCCGCTCGGTTGGCGTCGCGGACGCCTGCACCTTTGGCTTGAGCGGGCATGCCCTCTCAAGTCTCGGGCAACATGAACAGGCGGCGATCGCCTATCAGGAGGCGCTGAAACTCGGCCCGGAAGATCCGTATGTCCGCCATCTGGTGACATCATCCGGTATGCGGCCGGATGAGAAACGGGCCCCGGAAGGCTACATCCGCACCATCTTCGACGGCTATGCTGATCGCTTCGACACCCATCTCATATCGCTGAAATACCGTGTCCCCTATGCGATGCGATGCATGCTGTTGTCCCATCCGAAGCTGACCGGTGGTCGCGCGATCGGGCCTGTTCTGGACCTGGGCTGTGGCACCGGCCTGGCTGCGCTGGCGATCGGGGATCTGCCGCTGGGGCCGTTCACCGGGGTCGATCTATCGCCCCGCATGCTGGCTCAAGCCAGGATGAAAGGCCTGTATGGGCAGCTACGTGAAGCTGACATCGTCGCCGATCTGGCGGCGCATCAGCAGCGCTGGCCGCTGATCATCGCCGCCGACGTGCTGTGCTATTTCGGTGCCCTCGACGAACTTCTGGCCCAGGTCCATGACCGCCTGGAGCCAGGGGGCTGGTTCGTCTTCTCGCTGGAGGCACTGCTCGCCGACCATGACGGCGTTGTGCCTGGCAACGGCGACTGGGCGCTGCAGCGCAAGGGACGCTACGCCCATGCCGAAGCCTACATCTACGAGGCGGTTCGCCTCGCCGGGTTTCGGGTGCTGCGCCTGGACCACTCGGCTGTCCGGCAGGAGGGCGGCGACGATGTCGCGGGCCTGCTTCTAGCCATCGAACCCATCCATCATGATCGCTGACGTTCAAACCCCGCCATCCGCTATCGCATTGCTGGCGGAGGGCCGCTTCCAGGACGCTCTGGAGCACCTGCGAATGGCCCTCGCGCTGGGCGATACCGCCCCCGCGACCCTGCTCAATCTGGCCATCGCCGAAGATCGTGCCGGCGATCGCCAGCGCGGTCGTCGCCTGATGCGCCAGGTGGCTGTCCGTCTGCCGGAGTGGGACGAGCCAATACTGCGTCTCGCCGAAAGCTTGCGTGGCGCGGGCGAGAACAGGGCGGCCGAGGAAGCCTATCGGCGGGTGCTCGAACTGGCGCCGCTTCGATCGGAAGCACTGATCGCGTTAAGCGGCCTGCTGCTGATGCGCGGGCAGGCGGAGGAGGCGCGTGACCTGCTGATCCAATGTTGCGGCGTCGCACCTGAAAACCCGGAGGTGTGGAATACCCTGGGGCTGGCGTTCCGAACGACCGGCGCACCTGACCTGGCGCTGACCGCCTTCATCGCGGCGCAGAGTCGTCAGCCGGACTGCCTGGACTACGTCCTTAACGGCGTGGAGGTCACCGCCGACACATTGCGCGAGTCCCCCGCTCGGGGTGATGCCGAACTGGCTCGACTGAGCGTGGCGTGCGATCAGAACCCGCTCAATCCGGTGATCCAGCTTGGTCGCGGCATGCTGCTGGAACGGATGGGGCGCCGGGCGGAGGCGATCGACGCGCTGGAGGCCGCCACCGATTTGACGCCGGATGAGCTGATGCCGCTGCGGCTGTTGGGCGGCGTGCTGGCCCGTTCCAGCCGGGTCCGCCATGCCGAACAGGTGCTGCGGCGGATTGGCCTGCTGGATCCGGATAATGCGCAGGTCCATAACGACCACGCCGCCGTGCTGATGCGGCTGCACCGGCATGCCGAGGCCAGAGCCATCCTGCTGGATATCCTGGACCGGCACGGCCCGCATACCGCCATCCTCTGTAACCTCGCCAATGCCACCGCCTGCGTCGGCTTGCAGGAGGACGCGGTGCAGCTCGCCCGACGCGCCATCAGCCTCGATCCAACCTCGGCCCTGCCGCGCCGGGCGCTGTGCAACACGCTGCCCTACCGAGACGGCACCACCGGCCCCGAGTTGCTGGCCGCGATGCGCGCTTGCTCCGCCGTTCTGCCACGCGTGCCGCAGCCGCCTCTGGCGAACGCGCCCGACCCGGACCGTCCGCTTGTCATCGGTTTGTTATCAGGCACGCTCCGGTCGCACCCGGTCGGTTGGCTGACCGTGGCCGGGTTCGAGACACTCGATCCAGACAGCTTCAAACTGGTTTGCCTGACGCAGAACGCCGCGCCCGAGGACCCCATCGCCCGCCGCTACCGTGCGGCGGCGCGTGACTGGATCGAGATCGATGGCCTGGACGACCCGGCCCTGACCGCCCTGGCGCGGGATCGGGGAATTGATATCCTGATCGATCTTGGCGGCTACGGCGACGCCGCCCGCATGCCGGCCTGCGCCCACCGCCTCGCACCGGTGCAGATCAAGTGGGTTGGCATGCAGGCCCACAGCTCCGGCCTGGATGAAATGGATTGGTTTGTGACCGACCGGTGGGAAACACCGATCGAGCTGGAGCCACTCTACAGCGAGAAGCTGCTCCGGCTGCCGGACGGCTATGTCTGCTATAGTCCGCCCGCGCATGCCCCCGATGTGGTGCAGCTGCCCGCACTCGCGAACGGCTTCGTCACCTTTGGGTGCTTCAACAACCTGGCGAAAATCACCCCTCGTGTGATCGAGACCTGGGCCGAGATCCTGCGTCGCCTGCCGACCGCCCGGCTCATTCTCAAGACCCATCAGTTGTCCGATCGTCCCACCGCCGACGGGTTTCTCGCCGGCTTCACCGCGCTCGGCGTATCGAGCGACAGGGTGGAACTGCGCGGGTCCTCCGGTCATCGTGCCTTCATGGGCGAATATGGTCATGTCGACATCGTGCTGGACCCATTTCCCTACACCGGCGGGCTGACCACGTGCGAAGCGTTGTGGATGGGCGTCCCGACCGTGACACTGCTTGGCGAAATTTTCGCCTCACGCCATTCCGCCAGCCACCTGAGCAACGCCGGACTGGCCGATTGGCTGGCCGTGTCTGTCCCGGATTACATCGAGATGGCGGTCGCGCGAGCCTCGGATTTGGCAGCTCTCGCCGAACTGCGGGCGGGGCTGCGCCGGCAGGTTCGCAGCAGTCCGCTTTGCGATGCGCCGCGCTTTGGGCGGAACCTGGGTACCGCGCTGCGACACGCCTGGAAGCTGTGGTGTGCCGAACAAACGGACCCGCCGGGCGCGGAGACGAACTGAAGCCTGAGCGAGCGATCCGTCTGCACCAGTGGCACCACTCCAGCCGCACAACCGGCGCGGCTTGATCCTGCGTGCCCTGATCCTGCACGCTTGCCGAACCCCATATCGACTGCTGCCCTGCCCGGCGAAAATGGCTTCGGATCGCGGATTTCTCCAAGCCGGTGCCGCGCCGCCCAATGCTCGGAGAAGGTGGCGAGCGAGTGCGGCCATCTTCAGCCCGAAGGGGCCGTGGCGGTTGAGTTCGTCGAGCCCACTGCATCGCGCCTTCACCAATCGACGCTTCAAGGATCATGCACTGTTCCCGATGGAGACGCTCGTGAGCGCATGATCCGCCAGACCGCCGTAGTACGGACACGTATGCCCGGTGGTGTGGGGAGGGGCGGCGCCGTGAGACGCCCCCCTATCCCGATTGACGGCACCAAGCACAGGTCCAGTCTCGCCTCGCCGAGTGGATCAGGCCGCGCTAAAAAGGCGCTTGATCAAGACGGATACTCTAGTGGGGCTGAACGCCTGCTGCCTTTGCCATATGCGTGGCAATGGCATCCATCAGCGGTGGTGACAGGCAGTCGTAGGGCTGCAACCCAAGCGAGTTCAATCGGCTGCGAATGGCGCTCATTCGTTCTGGCGCTACCCCGGACTCGATCGCCGACGAGACGAAGGCGGCAAATTCCACAGCTGGCCAGCCGGTCTCCTGAAACAGCTCGGGATGCACAAAATCCAAGCCATAGAAAGGATGGTTTTTGTTTTCGATCCGGCCATACATGTGAACGCCGCAGGTCTTGCAGGCATGCCGTTGAATAGCCGCCGAAGGATCCACGACCTGAAGCTTTTGCTCGTTCTCGGTGACGTGAAGCTTGTCACGCGGCACAACCGCGACGATTGAGAAATCGGCCCCGGCCGGCTTCCAGCATTTGGTGCAACCGCAAGCGTGGTTGTGGGCGATCGAGCCCTCCACACGCACTTTGACCGGATCCGCGCTGCACTTGCAAACCAATGTGCCACCGTTGAAATCCGAAGCACCAGCCCTGATCCCTGAATCCACCAGGGGATGAATGTGAACTGTCTCAGACATCATGCTCTCCCTTTTCTTGTGTCGTGTTATATCGATTTCGCCGCCGCTTCTTCCCGTCACCGCGGGGGCGAACAACTTCGTGATTTCCTGAACGCGGCCTCTTGATTAGCGGCGATCCGCGGGATCGTCAAAATTCGATCCTCTTTACACCGTGCCAAAACCGTTGCGGATTTCATCTACCCACGGTGTGACCAGCCCGCTGATCGGTGCGGCCTATTCCAACTGATATCGAATCGGCGCGGTGAGCACCGCCTGCCCCGACACCATATCGGATGGAAATGGCGGTAAATCCGCGTAACGAACAAGCGCCAGTGCCGCTTCATCCAACAGTGCCGATCCGCTGGCTTGCACAAGGCTGGCGGTCAGGACATGCCCCTGTCGATCGACCGCGAAGCGCACCACCACAGTTCCCTGCCGCCCATGCCGGCGAGCAGCCTCCGGATAGGATCGATGGTCCAACAGCCAGCGACTAACCCTGTCCATCCAGCCAGGATCGAGCCGCGCCAGATCCGCGGGAGGCGCCGAACCGGTGGGTGCCCTGGATGCGGGTGCCGGCGCTTGTGCCGCAGGTGCGGCCGGTGGCCTTGCCACATGGGCAGGCGCCCGGTGGGACGGCATGGGACCATGAGACCGCGCCGCACGCTGCCCCGCCTCTCGACCGGGCAGGACAGGTGGCGGCGGATGCGGTCGCGCGGGTGCGGCGGGCTCAGGTCGTGGCTCAGCCTCCGGCCGAGAGGGCTCGGCTGAGGGCGCAACCGGATGTTCCGCCGGCACTTCCAAGGGCGTAACGGCGGCGGCGGCAGGCTGTTGCTGTTCGGCTGCTTTATCAGGCTGAGGCGGCCCGCTGGACGTTTGACGTGCCGGCATCGGCTGCGGTTCGGCTGGCAGCATGATCAGCTGATAGGTGAGCGACCTGCCAGCCGGCGGCACATGCGCAGCGGCGAACATCAGCCCCAGCAGGATCGCCCCATGCAACCCGAGCGACAGCCCGAAGTTGCGGTCAGCCAAATGCGCCGCGGGTTGAATGCCGGTTCGGCGAGCAAAGAGTGGCCTGGTCAGTGAAGGTTTCTCAGCGGATCGGCTCAGCGCGGGAACCAGGTCTGTCGTTGCGATCCCGTGACTTAGCGCGGACCGCTCGTCGCGCTCTGGCTTGGTCAAATCCGTCACCAAGCCGAATTGGGGTGCGGCAACATCTGGATCCCAATGGCTTTGCGCGATGGATCGATGATCCCGATGCTTAATCTTCGACACGCCGGACTCCATCCCCAGGATGCAGGTTGGTTCCCGCACATGAACTTCAGCGGCTCGTGCCGGTTCACCGATCGCCGCTCCTGCGACAACATCGAGCGGATCAGCAAGTATCATAGCTTTACCCGCACGTGAGCGGATCTCCAAAGATGCACTGTCGGCGCGCCGGGCTCAACCATGGCCAGAGCACCCCTTCGCCCTTATGGTCGCATTCAACACGCCCACGGCGCCGCGACCGATGGCCTGGCTATACTCAGGAAGAGCGTTTGTAGCTGATGAGGCACGGCGGGCTGCCCCAAACGCCGGTATCCGGGTATTGTCACCCCCGGCCGTGATGCGCCCCGCAGGAGCAACAGCATCGATGACAGCCTCGAATACAACCGACGGCACGACCTCGTTGGACTACGACGCCATCATCATCGGGGCAGGCATGTCGGGCCTGTATCAGCTGTATCGCTTGCGGCAGCTGGGCCTGCGGCCGCTGGTGCTGGAGGCTGGCACCGGCGTCGGGGGCACCTGGTATTGGAACCGCTATCCCGGTGCTCGCTTCGATTCTGAAAGCTATTCCTATAGCTACTCGTTCTCGAAGGAACTGCTGGAGGAGTGGAACTGGAACGAACATTTTGCTCCGCAGCCCGAGACGCTGCGTTACCTCAATCATGTCGCGGAAAAGTTTGACCTGGTGCGGGACATCCGGTTCCGCAGCAGGGTCAGCGCCGCGCATTATCGTGAGGAAACACGAGACTGGGACGTGACGGTGGAGGACGGCGGGCGCTTTCGATCGCGTTTCCTCATCACCGCGATCGGTCCACTATCGACGCCGACGATGCCGCGGATCGAGGGTGTCGATACGTTCCAAGGTGACCAGTTCCACACCGCGCGATGGCCGCATGATCCGGTCAGCTTCGAAGGCAAGCGGGTGGCGGTGATCGGCACCGGCGCGACCGGGGTGCAGACGATCCAGGAAGTGGCGAAGACCGCCGGCCAACTGACGGTGTTCCAGCGCACACCGAACTGGTGCGCGCCACTGCACAACAGCAGGATCGACCCGGAGACAATGGCCAAGATCAAGGCCGGCTACCCGGACATGTTCAAACGATGCCAGGAAACCTTCGCGTGCTTCCTGCACACGCCCGACCCGCGTGGCACCTTCGAGGTAACGGCCGAGGAGCGCGAGGCGTTCTTCGAGAAGCTTTACGCCTCCCCCGGCTTTGGCATCTGGCAGGGCAACTTCCGGGACATTCTGATCGATCCCAAGGCCAACGATGCGATCAGCGACTTTGTCGCCCGGAAGATCCGGCATCGAGTGAACGATCAAGTCGTGGCCGAGAAGCTGATCCCGAAGAACCATGGTTTCGGCACGCGCCGGGTTCCGCTGGAGACTCGCTATTACGAAACGTATAATCAGCCAAATGTAAAGCTTGTGGACATCAATGAAACACCGATCGAGCGGGTCACACCCACAGGGCTGAAGACCAGCGACGCCGCTTACCATTTCGATATTATCATTTATGCCACGGGGTTCGACGCGATTACCGGCAGCTTCGATCGGATCGACTTCCGTGGCGTCAATGGGCTGCCGTTGAAGGATAGATGGGCCGGTGGACCGCGGACCTATCTCGGTGTGCTCGTCGAAGGCTTTCCCAACCTGATGATGCTGATGGGGCCACACACCGCCCTGGGCAATATTCCGCGCAGCATCGAGTACAACGTTGACTGGGTGACCGGCCTGGTTCGCTACCTGCGGGCCCATTCCCTGTCGCGTGTGGAGGCCACGGAAGCCGGTGTGGCGTCATGGACCGACCATGTGAAGTCGCTGGGGGCGGGGCTGCTGTCCAACGAGGTCAATTCCTGGATGACTGGCGTCAACAGCAATGTCGAAGGCAAGCAAACCCGCATTATCGCACGTTATAGCGGCAGCGCCCCCGCCTATCGCGCGCGATGCGACGAGGTGGCAGCGAAGGGCTTCCAGGAACTCGCGCTCGGGTAGTCTGCTGGGTCCGCTGTCTGTTTTTGGTAGCCGCACCTTCCGCCGCCTGATGCGATGAACTTCGGGGCAACGACACCCGACGGCGCTTCCACCTGGGTATAGAGGCCGATCAGCAGGGCGGCGGCACCAAACCAGCATCGCCACCACAGAGCGGCTATGGCACGTTGGCGCCATGCGCATCCATCTACAAAATCCAGATAATGACCCGCTGTTCGATTTCTCTTCAGCAATGTGGGAAGCCGCGGCGGCGCGCTCGCCCGATATCGGTGCCGAACATGAAATCAGCCTCGGTCGAAGCGCTGACGACTTTGCCGCGGCCATGCACGAGACCGAGGCGCTGATCACGGATGTCAGTGTCATCAAGGCGCGGTTCCCCTGTCCGGCGCCTCGGCTGAAGCTGATTTTCTTGACCAATGCCGGCCTCGATATGCTGGCGCCGTTCACCTGGCTGCCGCCCGACGTCGTGCTGTTGAACAACCGCGGGACGCACGCGATCAAATCCGGAGAGTTCGGCATCATGTCCATCCTGATGCTGGCGAACCGCGTCCCGGCCATGGTGACAAACCAGCGCAAGGGCGATTGGCGCAAGCTTTGGGGTTCGGTGCTGGGCGGGCGGCCCCTGACGATCGTCGGCCTGGGTAGTCTGGGCGGCGCCATCGCCGAGCAGGCGGCACGGTTCGGCATGCGCGTGACCGGCGTCCGGTCAAACCCGGCACCGTGTCCGTCCTGCACGACGGTCATCAGCCCCGACGCGTTGGACGCGGTGCTGCCGCATACCGAATTCCTCACGCTGGCTTGCCCGCTGACCGCGACGACGCGTGGCCTGATCGATCGGAGACGTCTGCAAAGCCTGCCGGCAGGTGCCGGTGTGGTCAAGTCGGGCGCGGCGAACTGCTCGATCAGGATGCATTGTGCGACCTGCTTGACTCTGGCCACCTGTCTGGCGCGGTGCTGGATGTTTTCACGCCGGAGCCGATCCCACCCGATCACCGTCTGTGGTCCACCCCAAACCTGGTCATCAGCCCACACACTTCGGCCGACGATCCCGCGACCTACAATCCGCGCAGTCTGGACATCTTTCTGGACAACCTGCGTGCCTGGCGTGACGGATCGCCGCTGCCAAACCACTTCGACATCGCACGCGGCTATTAGACCGTGATCGCCTCAGGTTGAAGCGAGCACGGTCTAATTCCCGTTGTTTGCGGGGACGATTCACGTCCAAGGTTGGTTCACCCTCGGATGATCGTGCTCTGATCAAATGCTGACGACACTCGTGGCGCTGCTGGCCGCCTCGACCCTTGCCGTGCCGTTGACCCGCCGGTTCGGTTTCGGCAGCGTGCTGGGTTATCTGCTGGCGGGTGTCGCGATCGGTCCGTCGGGCCTGCGGCTGGTCAACGAAGTCGGTCAGATCGCCGACATTGCCTCGCTGGGCGTCGTTATGCTGCTGTTCCTGATCGGCCTTGAGCTCAGGCCGAAGCGGCTTTGGGTGATGCGGCGTGCGGTCTTCGCCCTGGGGTCGGCGCAGGTTGCCTGCAGCGCCGCGGTGCTGACGTTGCTGACCCATGTCGCCGGCGTGCCGTGGCCCGGCAGTCTCGTTCTTGGTGCCGGGTTGGCGATGTCCTCCACCGCCATCGTGCTGCCGATGTTCGCAGAGGCCGACCTGTTGAAAAGCCGAGCGGGGCGGGATGGCTTCGCGGTGCTGCTGTTTCAGGACCTGTCGTTCATTCCGCTGGTGGCAGTTGTGCCGCTGCTGGCGCAGCATACCCTGCCGGACCACGTGCCGTGGCATGACGTGGCACGCGGCACGATCGCGGTGGCAATCATCCTGGTGGGCGGCCGCTTCGCCATTCCGCCGTTTATCCGAACCATCGGCGGGGCGCGCACACCGGAACTGTTCACCACGGCCTCGCTGCTGATCGTGGCTGGCACCGCCTACATCGCCAACTTCGCCGGGCTGTCGATGTCGCTTGGCGCCTTCATGGCGGGGGTCCTGCTGTCGGAGTCGGAATACCGGAACGAGTTGCAGGCCGATATCGCCCCGTTCGAGGGCCTCCTGCTGGGCTTCTTCTTCATCTCTGTGGGCATGTCCGCGGATATCGGCCTGGCGGGCAGGCACCTGGCCTTGCTCGCCGCTGCGACCACCGCACTGCTGCTGTCCAAGTTCGCGGTCTGCCTGGTGCTGGCGGTGGTCTCGCGACAGCGGCTGATCGACGCGATCCGGTTCAGTCTGGCTTTGCCACAGGCCAGCGAATTCAGCTTCGTGTTGTTCGGCGCGGCGGTGGCCGTGGGGGCGCTGACATCCCACAGTGCCGCACTGGCAACGCTTGTCGCCGCGGTGTCGATGGCGGCGACACCGATCCTGTTCGCCGTATCGGAGCGGTTGGTGATACCGCGTCTGAGAGCCGAACCGATGGCGGATTATGACACCATCGAAGCGGCGGACGCACCGGTGATCATCTGCGGGTTCGGGCGGTTCGGCCAGATCATCGCACGGGTGCTGCGCATGCACGGGATCAGCTTTACCGCGCTGGAGCGCGATCCGGGGCAAGTGGACGTGGTTCGCCGATTTGGCAACAAGGTGTATTTCGGTGATCCCACGCGAGCCGACCTGCTGCGAGCGGCGGGGGCGGAGCAGGCAAAGCTGCTGGTGGTCGCGCTCGACCACATGGAGGACGTGCTGCGGGTGGTCGAAGTCGCACGGCGGAATTTCGGTCATCTGAAGATCATGGCGCGGGCGCGAAACCGGCGACATGTCTATCTGCTGCTGGACCGCGCGGTCGATGGCGTGGTGCGGGACACGTTCTACTCCAGCCTGAAGATGGCGGAGGACTCGCTGCTGGCACTGGGTATTTCACCCGAAGAGGCCGCTCGATCGGTGGCCTTGTTCCGGGATCATGATGAACGCACGTTGTTGGAAACGCACGCATTCTACCGGGATGAGAAGCAGCTTATCCAGAGTACCCAACAGGCGACCGAGGAGCTGATGGCGCTGTTCGAGGCGGATCAGCCGAAGTAGCGGAAACCGGACATCGCCGGGCTCGCCTCGCAGCGGCATCTGAAACCGGGCGCGTTGCCGGCGGCACTGCCTGTCGCCTTAGGCCGCCGCCTCGGCATCGATCTTGCGCTCGAAGCGCTTGCGCTCGTTGGGGTCGAGGTAGCGCTTGCGCAGGCGAATGGCGGTCGGTGTCACCTCGACGAATTCGTCGTCCTCGACGTAGGCGATCGCCTGCTCCAGGCTCATTTTCCGCGGCGGGATCAGCAGCATCGCGTCATCCTTGCCGGCGGCTCGGATGTTGGTCAGCTTCTTCTCCTTGATCGGGTTGACTTCCAGATCGGATTCCCGGGAATGCTCGCCGAGGATCATGCCCTGGTAGACCTTTTCGCCGGGGCTGACGAACATCGTGCCCCGCTCCTGGATGTACCACAGCGAGTAGTGCACGGCCTCACCGGCTTCGGTGGAGATCAGCGAACCGGCGCGGCGGCCCTCGATGGTGCCCTTCCAGGGACCGTAACCGGCGAACAGCCGGTTCATGATGCCGGTGCCGCGGGTATCGGTGAGGAACTCGCCGTGGTAGCCGATCAGCCCGCGGCTGGGGATGTTGAAGGTCATGCGCACCTTGCCGCCGCCCGATGGCCGCATGTCGCGCATCTCGCCCTTGCGGCGGCTGAGCTTTTCCACGACCACGCCGGTATAGGGTTCGTCGACGTCGACCAGCACCTCTTCCATCGGCTCCTCGCGGTCGCCGGTCTCGGCGTTTCGCTGGGTCAGCACGCGCGGGCGGCCGATGGTGACTTCGAAGCCTTCGCGGCGCATCTGCTCGATCAGCACACCCAGCTGCAGTTCGCCGCGGCCGGCGACCTCGAAGGCGTCCGTCTCGTTGGAGTCGGTTATGCGAATGGCGACGTTGCCCTCGGCTTCGCGGAACAGCCGCTCGCGGATCTGACGTGAGGTGACCTTCTTGCCCTCCCGCCCCGCGAGCGGCGAATCGTTGATGCGGAAGGTCATCGCCAAGGTGGGCGGGTCAACGGGAATGGCTTCCAGTGGCGCGGTCAGCTCCGGCGAGCCGATGGTATCGGGAACGGTGCCGTCCGACAGGCCGGCCACGGCGATGATGTCGCCGGCCATGACTTCCTCCACCGGAACCCGCTCCAGACCCCGGAAGGACAACAGCTTGGTGAGGCGCCCGGTTTCCACCAGGGATCCGTCGCGGCGCAGCACCTTCACCGGCATGTTGAGCCGACCGACGCCCTGCTCGACCCGGCCGGTCAGCACCCGGCCGAGGAAGTTGTCGTATTCCAGGATGCTGGCGACCATGCCGAAAGGGGCATCGGGCTTGACCGTGGGCGCCGGCACGTGGCGCAGCACGAGGTCGAACAAGGGCGACAGGTCCTTGCGCGGGCCATCGAGGGTCTCATCCGCCCAGCCGTTGCGGCCCGAGGCATACAGCATCGGGAAATCGAGCTGACTGTCGCTCGCACCCAGGGCGGCGAACAAGTCGAAGATTTCGGTGTGAACCTCGTCGGGGCGGGCGTCCTGGCGGTCGACCTTGTTGACCACGACGATCGGATGGATGCCACGGGCGAGCGCCTTACCGACGACGAACTTGGTCTGTGGCAGCACGCCCTCGGCCGCATCGACCAGGACGATCGCGCCGTCCACCATGTTCAGGATCCGCTCGACCTCGCCGCCGAAGTCGGCGTGGCCCGGGGTATCGACGATGTTGATGCGGGTGTCGTGCCAGACCACCGACGCGCACTTGGCGAGGATGGTGATGCCACGCTCCTTCTCCAGGTCGTTGCGGTCCAACGCACGCTCCGCGACCTGCTGATGCTCCCGAAACGCGCCCGATTGGCTGAGCAGCTTGTCCACGAGGGTGGTTTTCCCGTGATCGACATGGGCGATGATAGCGACGTTACGGATCTGCATACGGTCCTGGCTTTTGGGGATTGTGCAGCGCACACTTAAGGGGTCGCCGGGCCGGATACGAGGAAAAAACCGGACGGTGCACGCGCTTCTGTCATGTTTCGCTAAAGATTAACAGTGGCCCCGGCGTGAGCCTGGTGCAACGCCGTGGGGAACTGGTTTGGCCTGGGGGGTTGATGCACGGTGTGGACGGCGTCTTGTGTCGGGCCGTCGGATCTGGCGGCGGTGCGCGCTTGCAGCCTTTCGAGGCCGGCGGCGATGCGGCGGTCGCGCTGACGATCTTCCTCGGCCCTTGCCAGGGCCAGTTGATTCGCTTTGGCGGTCGTCGCCATGCTGGCGGTGTCCTGGATGAGCTCGCGATGCTTCGCGATGTTCGGTGCGGACTGGATGGGGTCGGGCTTGCGTTCGGGGACATCGGCTGGCTGGGTCGCCTGTTGGCGGGCCTTTTGGAGCTGACCGAGCCGGCGTTCGGCCTTGGCGGATTCGCGGCTGAGGCTGACGGCACTGCCGCGGAGGCGGAGGACGCGGGTCAGCGACAACCCCGGCGCGCTGGCCTGGCCGAGGGCTTCGAGGGCGTGGAAGCTGAAGGCGATGATGTTCGCGGCGAGGCGGAGCTCGTTCTCGGTTTCGGGGTGGTAGTCGGCGAGCATCTGACACGCCGCATGTCGGGCGGCGGCGATGTCGCCATTGGCGCCGGTGAGAAAGAGGGCGGCGAGGCCGGGCAGGACGGTTTCGACGATGGCGGCCGGGAGGGGTGTTGTTGGGCGAGCTGTAGTCGGGGACATGAGGTGGGCCCTCGGGTAGGGTGTTCGATGTTTGTTCTGAGAACATAGAGGAATGATTTCTGGTGGGCAAGAATTATTTCCACTCGGCACGGCCGCTAAATGTCGAGGGCAGCACTGACTCGGTTGGCAAGGAGGAAGCCAGCGATCGGCGGTTGTGGTAGCGGATCGAGAGGCCAGTGCAGACGGAGCCGGCGCCGGCGCTTTGGCGAACATGATTACGATGTAAATCAATCCCGAAACGTAGAGGCCTTTGGGAGATCTATGTGCGCTACGGCGCCGGCATGACCAATTCTGAACGGCCTATTCTGGGCGCCAAGAGATTCACAATGGGCACCATGAATACAGTTGCAAAGCTTGCTATGATGGCCGCCGTCTGACCGCGCGTTGATTCGCCACGGGCCTCGACAAATGCGCTCAATCCGAAGCCGACGTTCAGGTCTGCCGGTGTTCGGCTAATCGATTTAGAAACGCCGGCTTTGCCGGGGAACCACGGGGCGCCGGTGGGACGAACAGGGGTTGCTATCGTGGCTGTGGACCAGCCTGCAACGCACGTTGCACTGCCTCTGCATCTCCCGCGATTGCCCGTAAATAGGCCCGCGCCGACTGATCGGGTTCGCTTTTTCCCTGCTCCCAGTCCCGGAGAGTGCCAAGCGGTATGTGGAACCTCGTCGCAAAATCTTCCTGAGTCAGGCCAAGCGCCCGCCGCAGCGTCTTTGTGCGTGGCACCCTGCGAGCAGCCTTCCACTCAGCCTCGGTCATCGGCCGCGCGTCTGGGTCGTCCAGCGCCGCCGCGTGAACCTCCGGTTCCGTCATCGGCCGCAGGGGCGTATTCGGAATCCGTCGTTCGCTGCCGTCCGGCATGACTGCGACGGCGGTGCCATCAGCCTGCATTCTCGCGATAGTAATCGTCTTGCTCATGTTTCTCTGCCCGCCGTGCGGAGATGATGTGGATGCGCCCGTCGCGCTCGGTATAGGTTACGTGCAGGAGCACGCCTTCGCTCATACCCACCAGGTTAACCCGTTCCTCGTCATAGCTCTCTCGATCATCAATAACTTCGATGGCGAACGGATCACGCACGGCCAGCATTGCTCGTGCGAAGGGCACGCCGTGCTTGCGTAGGTTTCTGGCTGCCTTTTCATCGCGCCAACTGAAGTCATCATTCTCCATCTTACTAATGGCTACCATTAGTTTCGTCAATCCGGCAAGAGATCATTCTCAGTTATGAGAATAGCCGGAAAATGGTCCTATCGACCTCCGCCAGCTCCTGAGCGTGACTCTGTCCTGCCGCCGATGACATGCTTGCGCTACGCCTGCCGCCCGAGATTGAAAGTCGCCTTGAGGCCCTTTCCAAGCGCACGGGGCGAAGCAAGAGTTGCTACGCCCGCGAGGCCATCCTGGAGCACATCGGCGATCTGGAAGACGTTTATGTCGCCGAACAGCGTCTGGCCGATCTCCGCGCCGGGCGCAGCGATACCGTGCCGCTCGACGACCTGATGAAGCGGCATGGCTTGGACGATTGAGTTTGAGCGATCAGCGGAACGGAAACTGGACAAGCCCGGCCACGATACCGCAAGGCGCCTCCTGCGCTTTCTGCATGAACGCATCGCACCGCTTGATGATCCGAGCACAATTGGCGAGGCCCTGAAAGGCTCCAAGTTTGTTCGGGCCGCACATAGTCGGAATTGGCGCCGGTCACGAAAAGCGATGGTCCGGTGTAGCAGCCGGGCAGATCGTTCCAGCCCTCCAGGTCGGGAATCGCGGCGGCGATCTCCGCCAGGCCGATGCGCCAATGGGGTGAGGCCCCGAAGCGCAGGTTCTGCAGCAGGAACGCGCGGATGTCCGAACGCGGCACCGCCTCTGCCAAGGCCGCGTCGGCGTCCTGGCGCGTCAATGATGGCGTCAGGCGGATCGCCGCCATGGCCGCCGCGACCGCGTCGTTGCCATGCTCGTAGGGCACCGGCGCGATGTCGGCCACCAGCACCCGCCCGACCTGATCGGGCCATCGCAGGGCCAGGGCCATGGCGGCCTTGCCGCCCATCGAGTGCCCGTAGCGCGACAGACCCCCGCGCGGCGGCGGCGTGTGGTGTACAGTAAAGCAACAAAATTCTTGCGGGACTGCATCGTAGAAGATACATTGTATCTTGAAAGGTGCAGATGGCGGACCAGATCAAGAAGCTACCGGCGATCTTCTACCGCTCGACCGGCGGGGCGGAGCCTGTCCGGGATTGGTTGAAGGGGCTGCCGGAGGCCGACCGGCGGGTTATCGGCGGTGACATAGCCGGCGCGGAATTCGGCTGGCCCGTCGGGATGCCGCTTTGCCGGTCCCTGGGCGGCGGCTTGTGGGAGGTCCGCAGCCATCTCCCGCATGGCCGCATCGCCCGCGTGATCTTCTGCACCAGCCGCGGGCACATGGTTTTGCTGCACGGGTTCGAGAAGAAGTCGCAGGCGACCCCGCGATCCGAGCTGGGGCTTGCGAGAAAACGGCAAAAGGAGATCGAACGATGACCGACGACACCAACCCGCATTTCGGGTCCGCCTTCGAGGATTTTCTGCGCGAGGAAGGCATCGCCGACGCGGTGAACGCCGCCGCGATCAAGCATGTGCTGGCGTGGCAGATCCAGCAGGAGATGAAGGCGCAGGGCATCAGCAAGAGCGAAATGGCCCGGCGCATGGGAACCAGTCGCGCCCATCTCGACCGGCTGCTGGACCCGAAAAACGACAAGGTGCAAATCGACACCGTGCAGCGGGCAGCTTCCGCCATAGGCCGCAAGCTGCGGCTGGAACTGGCGTGATGGGTGATATGGCCCTGAATGGTGCAGGATCGGCAAAAGCCGGCTTTTTTCGCTTTCTGGATCGGCTATGATCGGAGTGCCGCCATGCGGAGCTTCGGTGCGCCGGGCATGGCCCTCAGCATGATCGTGCTGCTCTATGTCGCGAGCCGGATCGGTTATGAGAGCGGCGGCATCATCGGCGCAGCGGTTCCCGTTGCGGCGTTTTCAGCCATCGAGGCTTTTCTGTTCCGGGCGACGCAACCGTTGTCATTCGCCAAGGCGAATGGTTGGGGGCGGCGGCTTCGTTAAACCAGGCGGGGCCGCTACGGGACGGCCGCTGCGCTCATCGCCAGTCGTGCAGGAACGCCTGGACGACCGAGAGGAAGCCAGGCGGGTTGTCGGCGTGGACCCAATGGCCGGCGTCCTTGACGGCGACGAAGCGGGCGGCGGGAAACCAGGCACGGATGATCGGCCGGTGTTGGGGTCGCACATAGTCGGAGTTGGCGCCGCTCACGAACAGCGATGGACCAGTGTAGCGGCCGGGCAGATCGTTCCAGCCCTCCAGGTCCGGAATGGCGGCGGCGATCTCCGGCAGGCCGATGCGCCAATGGGGTGAGGATCTGAAGCGCAGGTTCTGCAGCAGGAACGCCCGGATGTCTGGACGCGGCACCGTCGCTGCCAAGGCCGCGTCGGCGTCCTGGCGGGTCAGCGATGGCGTCAGCCGAATCGCCGCCATGGCCGCCGCGATCGCGTTGTTGCCGTGCTGGTAGGGCACTGGCGCGATGTCCGCCACCAGCACCCGCCCGACCTGATCAGGCCATCGCAGGGCCAGGGCCATGGCGGCCTTGCCGCCCATCGAGTGGCCGATGACCGCGGCTGTCTCGACGTTCATCGACAGCAGCGTCTCGTGCACGTCGGCGGCCAGGGTCGGGTAGCTCATGTCATCGCCGTGCGGGCTGTCGCCGTGGTTGCGCATGTCCAGGGCAATAACCCGGAAGCCGGGTGCGAGCGCCCGCTGGATGGCACCGAAGTTGCGCGCCGCGCCGAACAGGCCGTGCAGCAGCACGACGGCCGCGCCCTCGTTGACCTGGCTGGGGCCGGCCTGGGTGGGGCCCGCCTGGATGGCGCCGGTCTGGATGGCGTTGAGGATCAAGCGGGACCGGGCTTGGGCATCAGCGTGCGGAGATCGGTTTCCGGCCGAGCGCCGTAGTGGCTGATGATTTCGGCGGCGGCGATGCTGCCCATGCGGCCGCATGTTTCCAGGCTCTTGCCCGATGTCAGGCCGGCGAGGAAGCCGGCGGCGTAGGCGTCGCCGGCGCCGGTGGTGTCAACGACGGCGACAGGTTCGGCGGCGACCTGCACGGTCTGCTCGTCTTGGAGAATGAGGCTGCCGGCTTCGCTGCGGGTCAGGACGGCGAGGGCCACGTCCTGGCGGGCGGCGCTCGCGGCCTCCTCGAAGGTGTTGCGTTCGTAGAGGGCGGTGATCTCGGCCTCGTTGGCGAACAGGATGTCGACGTGGTTGGCGACCAGATCGCGAAAGGCGGCGCGATGACGATTGACGCAGAACGCGTCCGACAGCGACAGCGCGACCCGGCGTCCGGCGGCATGGGCGGCGGCGGCGGCCTTGCGAAACGCCGTCTGGGCGTGGGGCGGATCGAACAGGTAGCCCTCCAGGTAGGTGATGGCCGAGGCGGCGACCAACTCCGGGTCTATGTCGGCCTCGCCCAAGGTGACGCAGGCGCCCAGGAAGGTGTTCATCGTGCGCTGGGCGTCCGGCGTGACCAGGATCAGGCAGCGCGCGGTGGGCGGGCCGCCGGAAGACGGCGGGGTCGGGAAATGCACCCCCACCGCGTTGATGTCGTGACGGAACACCGCGCCCAGGTCGTCGCCGGCGACCTTGCCGATATAGGCGACCCGCGAGCCCAGGGCCGCCGCCACGGCGCAGGTGTTGGCGGCCGACCCGCCGCTGCTTTCCAGCCCCGGTGGCATCGCCGCGTACAGCGCATCCGCCGCCGCCGCGTCGATCAGGATCATCGCGCCCTTGTGCATGTCGTGGCGCGACAGGAACGCCTCGTTGGTTCGGGCGACGACATCGACGATGGCGTTGCCGATGCCCAGGATGTCGTATCTGGCCGGGGTGGAGGGTGCTTGCGTCATCATCTTCCCTTTGGCGGGTGCGCCCTGACCGCCGCTTCGTTGACATCGACGCCCCAGCCGGGGCGATCCGGGACGATGAGTTCGCCGTTCTCTACTACCGGCGCGTTGATGAAAAGCTCATCCCGCCAGGCGATGCTGTCGATGTCGATCTCCATGACGCGGAAGTTGGGCACCACGGCACAGAAATGCGCGCTGACGGCGGAGCAGAGGTGGCCGTAGTAGTTGTGCGGCGCGACGTTGACTTCATACGCCTCGGCCATGGCGGCGATCTTGATGGATTCCAGGAAGCCGTTCCAGATGACGTCGATGATGGCGACGTCCGCGGCATAAGCATCCAGGAACGGGCGGAACGCTCGGCGGCCGGTCACCGATTCCAGCGACGCGATCGGGCATGAGGCATGGCGGCGGATCAGCGCGAGAGACTGTGGGTCCCAGGTGTCGATCTCCAGCCATGTCAGGTCGAAGGGTTCGACGGCCTTGGCGACCTTCAGGTTACCCTCGGTCTTGAAGTGGTAGTTGACGTCGAGATGGATGCCCATGTCGGGGCCGGCGCCCTCGCGGAAGGCGGCCAGGGTGTCGTGGACGGCGCGAAGGGTGGCGCGGTCGGCGTTGAGTTCGGGGTGGCCGGGGGTGCGGCCGAAGCCGGGGCTGAAGCTGACCAGTTTCTCGCCGTCGAATGCCAGGATGTTGGTCTTCAGGGCCTTGAAGCCACGCCGCCTGACCTCGGCGCCGAGGGCGGCGACATCGTCGTAGGTTCTCAACGGGGGAACGCCGAGCGCCTCGGCGTTGCGCACGCGATAGGTGCCGCAATGGGACCAGTAGACCGGGATGCGGCGGCGGACCGGGCCGCCGAACAGTTCGTAGACCGGCACGCCGAGGGCCTTGCCCTTGATGTCGAGCAGGGCGTTCCCGATCGCGGCGATGGCGCGCTGGTTGACGCCGTTGGGGGCCTGCACCTGCTTGACATACAGCAGCGAGTCGATGGCCTGGACAGGTCTGGGGTCGGTGCCGATCAACGCTTCGGCCATGCCGTGGATGACGGCGGTGAGGCCTCGGCTGCCGTCGGCTTCGGTGTATTCGGACCAGCCGACAAGGCCGTCGTCGGTGGTGACCTTGAGGAACGAGAAGGTACGCCAGCCGGCGTCACAGTGCAGGTCCTCGATCTTGGCGATCTTCATGGGTCGGTCCCTCCTGTTTGGCTTGTTGAAAGAGGTTACCGCGCACGGGAACGTTTGTCCTGCTTCGGACTTCGGGCAGAGTATGGTAAGGAACTTCAGTTGCTAACGCGACAGGCCGATTGAGCGCCGCCTAAAGAGCCCGATATGAAGGTTTTAGATGGACTTCGTAGATGTCTGACGGTCCCGACAGCCTGATTCTGAACCTGTTGCGCGCCATCCGCGGCGACATCGGTCATATCAAAGGCGACACCATTGAGATCAAGGAGCGCCTCGGGTTCCTGGGGGGGAGCTACGCGTCGCTTTCCCGCCGGGTGGACCGGCTGGCTGGTGATGTGGAGCGGATCAAGATGCGGCTCGACATTGTCGATGCGCCTGTAGGCTGAAGCGGCTCCAATTCTCTGGCGAGGCCACTGCGCAGCCTTTTGTTGAGCGAACGGTTGGCGGGTCATGAGCCAGTTCTCACCATTGCCCGAGCCCGTGGTTTCCCGTATGTCCGGCGGTAATTCGTTCCACTCCAGCGTGAGCGGACCTGATCCGCGGCGAGGCGTCACTAAATGGCTGATTACGTCATTTCCCCCCCGGCGATTGTCGCCGTTCCCGTGGCGGGCGGGGGTGCGTTTCCGGTCCGCCGGGTGTTCTGTGTCGGGCGTAACTACGCTGAACATGCGCGGGAGATGGGCAGCGATCCCGACCGGGAACCACCGTTCTTCTTCATGAAACCGGCCGACGCGCTGCTGCTGAACGACGGTGACATGCCGTATCCACCGCAGAGCACACAGTTGCATCACGAGATGGAGTTGGTGGTCGCGATCGGCGAAGGCGGTGAGAACATCGCGGAAGCCGACGCGCTGGCTCATGTCTGGGGCTATGCCGCGGGACTGGATATGACGCGGCGCGACCTGCAGAACGCGGCGAAAAAGGAAGGCAAGCCCTGGGATATGGGCAAGGGTTTCGATTGGTCCGCACCGATCGGGCAGATGGTGCCGGCGTCGAAAATCGGCCATCCGGGCACCGGTCTGATCGAGTTGAAGGTCAATGGAAAAGTTCGCCAGACCTCTGACCTGTCGAAGATGATCTGGAGCGTGCCGGAGACGATCGCCTACCTGTCCGGCCTGGTGAAGTTGGCGCCCGGCGACCTGATCTACACCGGCACGCCGGAGAATGTGGCGGCGGTGCAGCGGGGTGACCTGCTGGAAGGCCTGGTCGAAGGCGTCGGTTCGGTGAGGACCCGCATCGTCTGATGCCTTTGCTGACGGTCGCGACCTGGAACATCAACTCGCTTCGGTTGCGCGTCGGGTTGTTGGACCGGTTGGTCGAGGCGCTGCGACCCGACGTGATCTGCCTGCAGGAGACCAAGGTTCCGGACCTGCTGTTCCCGGCGCCGGCGCTGTTGTCCCTGGGCTACCCCAACATCGTGTTCCGCGGGATGAAGGGATACAACGGCGTCGCGATCCTGTCCCGGATCCCCCTGAAGGTTCACGATGTGGCGCCGGACTGGTGCGCCAGGGGCGACTGCCGGCATGTCGCGGCCACGCTTGAAACACCGGGCGGCCCGGTGGAGCTGCACAACTTTTATGTGCCGGCGGGGGGCGACCTGGCGGATCGGATGCGAAACCCGAAATACGGCCACAAGCTGGATTTCATCGCCGAAGCCAGGATGTGGTTCGCCACGCGGCTGGACCTGTGTCGGTCCGTGCTGGTCGGCGACCTGAATATCGCGCCGCTGGAGCATGACGTCTGGAGCCACCGGCAACTGCTGGACGTCGTCAGCCATACGCTGCCGGAGACCGAGGGACTGAACGCGTGGATGAATGCCGGTTTTGTTGATGCGGTGCGCCATTTCGTGCCGCCCGAGCGGAAACTGTACTCGTGGTGGTCTTATCGGAACCACGATTGGCGCGCGTCGGATCGGGGGCGGCGGCTCGACCATGTCTGGGTCACGCCGGATCTGGCGGCGGGACTACGCAGCCAGACCATCCTGCGGGATGCCCGAGATTGGCCGCGCGGTTCGGACCACGTGCCGGTCTGTGTCACTATGGAGGTCTAGAGCGCGATCGTCCACGGTTGAACCGACCTCGGACGCCAATCGCCCTCCCAGCCACGAACGTCGGCGTCTGACTGCTTCAAGCTGACGCTATCAGACGCTGACGATCCCATCTGGATGGCCGCCGATACCAGGCGGCTTCCCGGTCGGCAGCTAATACGTTACGACGGTGCGAATACTTTCGCCTCGTCGCAGGAGATCAAAACCCTCGTTGATTTTCTCGAACGGCAGGACGTGCGTGATCAGATCATCGATATTGATCTTTCGCTCCATGTACCAGTCAACGATCCGCGGCACGTCGGTGCGTCCCCTGGCACCACCGAAAGCGGTTCCCATCCAGACGCGGCCGGTGACAAGCTGGAACGGACGCGTCTGGATTTCCTGCCCGCTGCCGGCCACACCGATGATGATCGACTTACCCCACCCGCGATGGGCGCACTCCAAGGCCTGGCGCATGACGTTGACGTTACCGATGCATTCGAAACTATAATCGGCCCCGCCTTTGGTCAGATCGACAAGGTAGGGCACCAGATCCCCCTGCACCTCGCTGGGGTTGACGAAGTGGGTCATGCCGAACTTTTCGGCGATTTCCCGGCGTGCCGGGTTGAGGTCAACGCCGACGATCATTTCTGCACCGGCAAGCCGGGCGCCCTGCAGCACATTGAGCCCGATGCCACCGAGGCCGAACACAACCACCCGCGCGCCCGGTTCCACCTTGGCCGTGTTGATAACGGCGCCGATGCCGGTGGTAACACCACAGCCGATATAGCAAACCTTCTCGAACGGCGCATCTTCACGGATCTTGGCCAGCGCGATCTCCGGCAACACGGTGAAGTTGGAGAACGTCGAGGTGCCCATATAGTGCATGATAGGCTGGCCATTGGAGGAAAACCGGCTGGTGCCGTCAGGCATCAGCCCTTTTCCCTGCGTGGCACGGATCGCCACACACAGGTTCGTCTTGCGCGACAGACAGTATTCGCATTGCCTGCACTCAGGCGTGTAAAGCGGTATGACATGGTCGCCCTTTTTCAGAGACGTCACATTCGTTCCGATATCCACGACGATGCCGGCGCCCTCATGTCCGAGAATGGATGGGAACAGGCCTTCCGGATCGGCACCCGAGAGGGTGAATTCATCGGTATGGCAGATACCCGTGGCTTTGACCTCGACCAGGACCTCGCCGGCGCGGGGACCTTCCAGTGCTACGGTTTCCAGACTGAGGGGCTGCCCGGCCTGACGGGCGACAGCAGCGCGGGTTTGCATCCGGGTCTCTCCTGATAAGCCGCCGCCTGCGCGGCATGCGAAAGCTAGTTTTTCTTTGTGCCATCCTCGTTGAACTGCTGTAGGTAGGCAATGACGTCCTTGCGCTGCTGTTCGTTCTTAAGCCCGGGGAAGAGCATCTTGGTGTGCGGGACGACAGTCTGAGGATTAGCCAGATATTTGTTGAGTTCGTCCGGTGTCCAAACGATGCCGGATCCCTTATTCGCGGTTGAATAGTCGTACCCAGGATACGTCCCGGCTTTTCGGCCAACCACGCCATTCAATACCGGACCGACCGCATCCTTCGCTCCCGGCCCGATCTGATGACAGGCTCGGCAGATCAAGAAAGTCTTCTCGCCCTTCGCGGCATCCTGTCCGTGCGCTGACGCAACAGTCAGCGTAATCGCCACCGTCGCGGCGAAAGCTTGACGCACCACTTAACCTCCTGTTGGGCGCCTGACGCACCAAGTAACCTCGTGTTGCACGCCTGACGCGGCCTCAGCCACGGTCCTTGCGCAGGGGTCGCATGTCAATCCCAGCTGTCAGATCTTGCCGCCTTCTTGATCCGGCCATGCACAGCGCCAGCGCATGACGCGAAACGCCGGATGATCGCCGGCCCATTGGGCGATGTACGGTTGCGCCTGCACCATGCAGCTTTGGAGTGAGCCGGAGGACTGAAACAGCACATGATATTCATGGCATGAACTGGGCGTAGCCAGTGCACACGCCAACAGGATCAGGTCGACCAGACTCATATGACTTGTTCCTTACGGGTGGTGGGCAGCTTCGTCACCAGTTCGAGGGGTGCAATCGGTTGCGCAAGAGGTAGGTCAAGCCGCGCGACCAGGACTCGTCGGTGTTTCCCCGGATGTCGACACTACCGGCCCCAATCACTTTGTCGGTTGCCACGTTCCGCGCCACGAGGTTGATGTTCAGGATCAAATTGGACACCTTTTGCACCCAGCCTGTCACCGAGATCTTTGCCCCGGCCTTGCGCGCGAGGTCGACGTCGCAACCGTTACACTTCCATACGTCAACACCTTGTACCTGCCGCGCGACGTCGCCGAGATCAACAATCTTGCAACAGCCCGATTTCGCCAGCTGGTCCCGCAGCTGCGTATCGAGTGCCCGCAGTCTTGACTGCTGATCGGCCTGGAGTCCCTGTTCCTGTCCTTGCAGACTCGTATCGTCGAAGCCGAAGTTGAAAACCGCCGTGGGTGAAGGTGGTTCCGCCATCGCAGGCGCAGCCGCGAGATATCCGCATGCCATCATCGCATATGGCCAATTCTTCATGACCGAAACTCCTCCCGAAGCGCTGCCCGCCAGCAGTCATGTTGAAGCCGCCGAACAGGTTCATCATACTGCTTTCATGGAACGTCCAAAGAAAGTGCCGGGTCGCCGCCTGAACCGGCGCGCGCTGATCACAAACGCAGCCCTCGCCCCGTTCGCCGCGAAGGTGACGAAAGCGCACGCAGAGGGCGTTGTCATCGCCATCGGCTATCTGCGCTGGGTCAGGCGGCGGCCAACCATTTCGTTGCTTGATAAACCTGCGAAGGATGATGGCCTGGCGGGCGCTCGACTTGCCATCGATGACAACAACACGACCGGGCAGTTTACCAGCCAGCATTTCACCCTGATCGACAGTCCGCTACGAACAGACGATGATCCCTCGCAGGCGCTCCTGGCGCTGGCGGCGCAAGGCATCGGATTGATGCTGACCGACGTGCCGGCCCAACAACTGCTGGCACTTTCCGGCGTCGCCAGTGCGAAGGGCGTGACGCTGTTCAACATCGCCGCGCCGGATGACGCGCTGCGGCAAGGATCCTGTCGCGGAAACGTTATCAATGTGGCGCCGTCTCGTGCCATGCTGGCCGATGCACTCGCCCAGTATCTGATCTGGAAGAAGTGGTCACGTTGGGTTCTGGTCTACGGATCACATCCTGATGACACTCTGCTTGCCGATGCGTATCGGCGTTCGGCAAAACGATTTGGTGGGCGCATCGTGAAGCAACTGCAATACACCGATACCGGTGGTGCTCGGCAAACCGACTCCGGCGTCGTGCAGACACAACAGCAAATGCCGGTGTTCACCCAGGGGTTGCCGGACTACGATGTCCTGGTGACCGCGGATGAAAACGAGGTTTTCGCTGGCTACCTGCCGTTTCGCACCTGGGACGCTCGTCCGGTGACCGGCTCAGCCGGATTGCGCCCGGTCTCCTGGAGCCCAAGCAGCGAATCCTGGGGAGGTGCGCAAATCCAGGACCGTTTCGGTCGAGCAGCAAACCGGCTGATGACGCCGCTCGACATGCAGGCCTGGACGGCGGTCAGGATGATCGGTGAAGCGGCCAGCCGCAGTGCCGCCGCGGACCCCGCCAAGATCATGCAGGATATGAAGAGTCCCCACTTCGGCATCGCCGCCTATAAGGGTCAAGAACTAACTCTGCGTGACTGGGACCTGCAACTTCGTCAGCCGATCTTGCTGGATGATGGTCGATCGGTGGTTTCCGTTTCGCCGCAGCCTGGTTTTCTGCATCAGGTCACGGAACTCGATACACTCGGCTTTGACCGGCCAGAGACAAGCTGCAAGCTGTGATGCAGCGGTCAATCCCGCTCATCGCCATGATCTTGCTGCCGCTCGGTTTTTCGCCCGCGGCCGCCTATATGGCATACGTAACGAACGAGCGCGATGACACCATGAGCGTCATCGACCTCGATCAGATGAAGACGGTGAAGACGGTGCCTGTGGGCCAGCGGCCTCGGGGCATCACGATGACCAAGGATGGCAGCGAAATCCTGATCTGCGCCAGCGATGATGACACCATCCAGATCGTCGATCCGAAAACCTTGCGGGTCGTCGGCGACCTGCCCTCTGGCCCGGATCCGGAGACGTTCGCGCTGCATGTTTCGGGCAACCCGTTATACGTCTCCAACGAGGACGACAACCTGGTCACCGTCATCGACGTCCACACTCGCAAGATGATCGCGCAACTGCCGACCGGGGTGGAACCGGAAGGCATGGCCGTCAGCCCCGATGGCAAGACAATTGTAAATACGTCAGAAACGACCAACATGGCGCATTTCTTTGACTTCGCCGCCCGCAAGATGGTGGCCAGCGTTCTGGTCGGTTCCCGCCCGCGTATCGCCGCGTTCAAGCATGACGGCTCCGAGGTCTGGGTCTCTTCAGAATTGGGCGGCACGGTCAGTGTCATCGATCCGGTAAAGCACGTGGTCACTCATACAATCCCATTTGCCGTACAGGGCATTCGGGCCGAGGGCATCCAGCCGGTTGGCATCCGTTTCACTCAGAATGACGCTACTGCCTTTGTCGCACTTGGGCCGGCCAACCGCGTGGCGGTGATTAATGCGAAGACCTACAAGGTCGAGAAATACCTGTTGGTGGGCCAGCGGGTCTGGCAAATGGCTTTCACGCCTGACGGGAAATACCTTCTCACCACAAACGGCTTGTCCAACGATGTCTCGGTCATCGATGTCGCAGGTCTAGACGTGGTAAAATCAATTCCGGTGGGGCGCCTGCCCTGGGGTGTCGTGGTGTCACCGAAATGACCGGCACGCTTCCCGCGTTGTCGGTGCATGGCGTCAGCCACGCCTACGGCCCGCGCAAGGCGCTGGAAGACGTCAGCCTGACGGTTCCGCAGGCGCGGTTCACCGCGCTGTTAGGCCTGAACGGAGCCGGCAAGACGACGTTGTTCTCCTTGATCACCCGGCTGTATGACACCCGGACCGGGTCAATCGACGTCCTGGGCTATCAGGTGTCGCGCCAACCGGGGGAGGCCCTGAAAAGGCTTGGCGTGGTGTTCCAGGCGCGCACCCTGGATCTCGATCTGTCGGTGATGGAAAACTTGCTGTACCATGCTGCCTTGCATGGTATTGCCGGCGGTGACGCACGGCAGCGCGCCAAGGCCGCGCTCCGCGACATCGACCTGCTAGACCGAGCGCGAGATCCCGCTCGGAAATTGTCGGGCGGACAAATGCGACGGGTGGAAATCGCTCGGGCCTTGCTGCATGAACCTCGGGTGCTGGTGCTGGACGAAGCCACTGTCGGATTAGACGTGAACTCGAAATCGGTAATCCTGCGGCACGTCAGATCGCTGGTTCGGGACCGTGGCGTGGCGGTCCTTTGGGCAACCCATTTGCTGGATGAAGTCGCCACCGATGATGCCGTGGTCGTCTTGCATCAGGGCCGAGTCGTGGCCGCGGGAGAGGTATCGGCGGTCATCGAAAAAGCCAGATGTGCCGATATGAGGTCCGCGTTCATTAACTTGACCGGTGGCGGCAGCGGAGAGCCTGAATGAACACCAGGGCCTTCACCACCGCCCAGTACCTGATCTGCCTGCGGGGCATCATCTGGCGGGAGACGCTGCGTTTCGTGCACCAGCGTGGGCGGTTCGTTTCGGCTATCGTGCGGCCGCTGGTCTGGCTGTTTATCTTTGCCGCCGGGTTCCGACAGATCCTGGGCGTCTCGATCATTCCACCATACGATACCTACATCCTCTACGACGTCTATGTCTCTCCCGGCCTGGTGGCGATGATCCAGCTCTTCAACGGGATGCAATCCTCATTATCGATGGTCTACGACCGCGAGATGGGCAATATGCGGATGCTGCTGGTCAGCCCGTTCCCCCGGTGGTACCTGCTGCTGGGAAAACTGCTGGCAAGCACCTCGGTTTCGCTGCTTCAGGTCGGAGTCTACCTGGTGATCGCCTGGTTCTGGGGCTCGCAGGCACCAGCATGGGGATATGTCGCCGTCATTCCCGCCCTTATCCTGTCCGGGATGATGATGGGGTCCCTGGGGATGCTGCTGTCGTCCGGCATCAAGCAGCTGGAGAATTTCGCCGGGGTGATGAACTTCGTTATTTTTCCCATGTTTTTCGCGTCCTCGGCGCTTTATCCGCTGTGGCTGGTGCAGCAGTCCAGTCCAGCGGTCTATTTGATCTGCCGGCTCAACCCGTTCACCTACGCGGTGGAACTCATCCGCTTCGCGCTGTATTTGCAGATCGACTGGGTTTCCCTGGCCGTGGTTTCTGTATCCACAGTTGTATTTACGCTTGGTGCCTTTCTCGCATATGACCCCGCGCGCGGCCTGGTTGCCCGTCGAGGAGGTCCCGCATGATCCGGCTGGTTCGGCTTGCCGTCGCCGTTCTGTTCGTGCCTGCGCCGGCGTTCGCTCAACGAACGCAGGATCCGAACTGGCCGTGCCAGCAGATAAAGGTTCCGGAACTGTCATTGGCGGCGGTCTGGAGCGGGCCCGCCGTGAAATCCGATGATCCCGGCTGGAGAGACAATCCCGCGGTGGCCGAGGAGGTGCGGAAATTGGCACCGCGGCGGGTGCCGACCGAGAAGGCGGCCATGCTGGTCAAGGATTTCGCCCAACGTGCCGGCGACCGGAAGCAGCCGCAATTGCTGCAACTTCTCGTCGGGCTGTTCAGCGTGTTGGATCAGGAGCGTAACAGCGTCATGACCGGCCTGGATCGCTTTGGCGGGCGGCAAAAACAGCTGGCGGTGGAAATTCGCGACGACAACGAGCAACTGCACGCGTTGCAGGCCGACCCAAAGTCCGATCCCAAGCTAGTCCAGCAGATGACGCAGAAGGTCATGTGGGAAGCCGAGGTCTTTCAGGATCGCCGGCAAGCGGTTAGCTACGCCTGTGACGTGCCAAGCAAGATCGAGCAGCGCTTGTTTCTGCTAGCGCATCAAATTCAGCAGGAAGTGGCTTCGCCCTGAAACAGGCGTCGGCGCGCGCTGATCAGGCCGCGGCACGAAATTCATTCCGTAACCGACGGTCGCGGCAACGGCTCTCTCGCCTCGGTCGGAAGGTCGCGTGAACGCCAGCCATCAGTGCCATCCGGGTACCAGGCGACGTGCGTGTAGCCGAGGGACAAAGCCCGCTTGGCGGCGTTCCAAGACATCCAGCAATCGCGAAGACAGTAGAACACCAGCATGTGGCCGTGATCGCCTGCCGAGGCCTGCGCCAGTCCGCGCTCAAAGTATGCTTCCATGACCGGCGCAAGGGCGCCGTACCCGGTATCTGGCAGCCAGATGCTGCCGGGGATATCGAACCGGGGCTTTGAACGCCAGATCGTCGAAGCGGGCAGATTGGGTGGATGTGGCGGGCGGGCTAACACGTCGATGAACGCCGCCTGCCGCTTTTCCCAGATGGCCTCGACCTGTTCGGTGCTCAACACGCTCGCGCCGCGCAAGCCGTTCGGCGTTGGCGCCCGGTAGTCCCGCATGCGGTAGCCTTGCGCGGCGCCGACCAGCACAGCAGCAAGCGCCAGAAGAAAAATCCGGCGCCCACTCATTCCGACTTAAGCTGGCCTTGCTCGTCCAGCAGCGGGACACCATACGTCGCCAGGATCTTGTCGATTTCCGGCTGATTTTCAGCTATCAGGCGATTGAGCTTGCGCTTCCAGTCCTGATCGGCCCTGCGCACACCCATGGCGATGCGGAAGTCCATCCGAGGACCCTCTTTCAGCAGCGGCACAACAACGAGATGCGGTGTCACAAGCTGCGCGAAATAGCCCGCCATCGGCCCCCACAGGACGCCGGCGTCGATGCGTCCGGCGACCAGATCGTCGGTCATCATCTTTGGCGATGACGTGACGCGGGTGTCAACGGTCAGCGGATAGGGCGTGGCGTTCGCCATCAATCCATCCGCCGCGAGCACCGTGGCGGGCGGTGTGCCAGCGACGACGCCGATATGCTTTCCCTTGAGGCGCGGATCCTCCAGCGACTTGATCCCGTCGAACCCGCTGTTCGGCCTGAACAGCAAAGCATAGGTGGTGTGGTAATAGGGGGTGGTGGTCTGCACGGTCGTGTCGCCGACGGCGGTGCCCATGATAACATCGCAACGAAGTGCGTTCAGCGTGTTGCGGACGAAGCCCATCACCTGCGGAAAGTAGGTGTAACTGACAGGCTCGTTCAATTTGTGGGCGAATAGTTCCGCCAGCTTGTTCTCGAAGCCTTGCCCTTGCTGGTTGGAGAAGGGCAGGTTGCTTGGATCGGCGCAGACCCTGAACACCCGCGGATCCACCAGTTCCACCGACGCCCCCAGGCCGGGCGCGGCGGCGTTTGCTGGATGCATGAGCACCGGCGCGAGTAGAATCGCCAGACACCACGCCGCTGAGAGCCGAACCGATTTCGCGCATGATCGCGGTTGATTGAGGGCGCGATTCGAGGTTGGCTCAACCTCAGAGGATCGCGTTCTGGCGATCCGGATCATCCCATGCATTCATCCACCGCCTTTTCGTACCCGGGTGGCTTTGACGCGTGCTTTTCCGGGCGTCCCCGTCCGACCGCACCGTCGCTGCGGGCGCGGAGGTAGACATAGATCTGATTGATGAAGCACATTACATTCTTGTTCTCCCCCTCAGCCGGCATGACCAGATCTTGTGAGGCCGAGACTGCCTTCTTGCCGCCGGCAACAGTGGCGTAGTAGTCCGTGAAGCTTAGGTGCTTCAGCGAATCGACCAAGGCGGGGGCATAAGTCGAGCCTAGGCCATCCGGGCCGTGACAGCGCAGACATTCCGCGGAGTAGCGCGTGAAGCCGATATAGGTATCCCAGTCGACACTGCCGTCTTTCTCGACCTTGAAGGTTGGCGTCCCGTCCTTGTCGGTCCAGCCGCCACCGTCGGACTTCACCGCCGTCGGATCGCCCGATCCATCAGCAACGGCCGGCACCACGCCTGACGAGACCAGGGCAGCAATGAGCATCATGCGCAAGATACGTTGCACGTCCATATTTCCTGTCTTGTGAGGGGTGTGCTGCCGGCACCGGATGAAAATTCCGAGCCGGCAGCAAAACAAGACGGCTGACCTGCCAGTTAGGTCGGTGGCAGCTGGAAAACCGTCAATGATCCACCAAGCGAGGTATAGTCGTTGAGCGCGGCATATCCCCCCACCGCGCCGAGGCCGGCATGGGGATCAGTCAGTCCGGCCGCCAGGCCAATGCCGGCCCAGCCACCAACGCCCGAAAGCACCGCCACATATTGCTTACCTGAATGCTCAAAGGTCATTACGTTCCCAATGATCCCCGATGGGGTCTTGAACCGGTAGAGCTCCTTGCCGGTCTTGGCGTCCACCGCTTTCAGATAGCCCTCCAGCGTGCCATAGAACACCACGCCGCCCTTGGTCGCCAACGCGCCCGACCAGACAGAGAATTGCTCCGGGTCTGACCAGACGATCTTGCCGGCCTTGGCATCCCAGGCAATGAAATTACCCATGTTGGTGTCGCCGGGAGCGGGATACATCGACAGCGTCGCGCCGACGTAGGGCTGGCCCGCGGCATAGGCGACCCGGAACGGTTCGTAGTCCATGCAGACATGGTTGGTCGGCACATAATACAAACCGGTATCGGGCGAGAACGCGGCGGGTTGCTCGTCCTTGGTGCCAAGCGCGGCCGGACATACCCCCTGGGTGTTGACGTCCTCTCCGTTATGTTGGGTGGAATATTTCTCGACAAGTTGCGGGCGACCGTAGTTCGCGCTGGACTTATTCATGTCGATCGCCGAGGCCCAGTTCACCGCTGGATCGTACTTGGCCGCCACCAGCAGTTCGCCGGTCTCGCGGTCAAGGGTATAGGCGAACCCGTTGCGGTCGAAATGCACCAGAAGATGGCGCATCTTGCCGTTTATCTGCTGATCCGAGAGGATCATCTCGTTGACGCCGTCATAGTCCCACTGATCGTGCGGCGTCATCTGGTAGAGCCACTTCGCTTCGCCGGTGTCGGGATCGCGGGCGAAGATGGTCATCGAATACTTGTTGTCGCCAGGCCGTTGTTGTGGGTTCCAGGTCGAAGGATTGCCGGTCCCGTAATAGATGAGGTTCAGTTTCGGATCATAGGAATACCAGCCCCAGGTTCCGCCACCGCCGATCTTCCACTGGTCGCCCTTCCAGGTCTTGAGGCTGGAGTCGGTCCCGATGGGCTTGCCAAGAACCGTCGTCTTCTGCGGATCGACAAGCAGGTCCTTGTCCGGACCCTCGGACCAGGCGCGCCAAACCTGCTTTCCATCGCTGGCGGAATAGGCGGCGAGCCAGCCGCGAACGCCGAATTCGCCTCCGGATACGCCGACGTAAACCTTATCCTTGATCACCATCGGCGCTTCCGTTCCGGTCGCCCCCTTCGAGGGGTCATCGGTTTTCACCGACCAGATGACCTTCCCGGTCTTCGCGTCAAGTGCAACGAGTGTGGTGTCGGCCTGATGCAGGAAGATCTTGCCATCGCCATAGGCGACGCCGCGGTTGACGGTGTCACAGCACATCACCGGAATGACGTTCGGGTCCTGCTTTGGTTCATACTTCCAAAGAATCTTGCCTTGGTGGTTCAGGTCGAGCGCATAAACCGTGTTCGGAAACGGCGTGCTCAGATACATCACGTCGCCAATGACAAGCGGCGCACCCTCGTGTCCGCGCAAAACACCGGTGGAGAACGTCCAGGCGACCTGTAGCCGGTTGACATTCGCAGCGGTGATCTGATCAAGCGTCGAGTAGCGTTGATTGTTGTAGGAGATTGTCGGCATCGCCGAGTCGGCCGGGTTGTTCTCCAAACTCAGGAGATCGTCGCCGCCAGCTGCCTGGCCTTGTGCAGCGGTTGGCCCTTGTCCGGCGGTCTGCGCATGCAAGCTCCCTATCATCAGAAGCGACGACAGAACGGCCCCTGTCGCAAGTTTCCTCGACACCGTTGATTTCATCAATTTCCTCCTGGCGGCTTATTGCTTTCGGGCACGGCGACACGGCTTTAGACGTCCGAACGCAGGCAGGATCCTTCGAGATTCACCGACCGCCTGCCGGGGTTCTCTCAATGACACGACATTAATCGTGAGGAAAGACTTTGTGCGGTCACGGCATCTCGGTCAAACACTAGATCACGGGATTTTGAGTCGTGCACGAGGGGACGCCGGTTCAGTGCATGGACTTCGTAGATGTCGATGGTTTCAATGGTCAACCGGATCACGCGCCGCTGTCCTATTCGGCTCTGGTCGATCATGGCCGGCTGCTGGATCGCGCTGATCTTCGGCGCTGCATCGGCGCGGGCCAAGCCGCCGCCTGATGACGATGTGTTGCCGCTTCAGGTCGTGGCCGATGGCGATTGGGCTCATTTCGGGCAAGTGGCGTTAACGACGCCGCGAAATGCCGGCGATATCGCGAACCTTGGTGTCATCATTGGTCAAGATGCCGTCGCGGTCGTCGACACCGGCGGCAGTGTTCAGGTTGGCACAGCGCTGCTCGCGGCGATCCGCAGGTTAACCAGCAAGCCGGTCCGATACGTCATCAATACCCATGAACACCCTGACCATGTTTTCGGCAACGCGGCGTTTGCATCCGGAACAACGTTTGTCGGACATCACAATCTGCCGGCCGAGCTGGCGAAACGCGGCAGCTTCTATCTCCATTCGTTTCGCGAGGCGCTGGGGCCGGCGGCGATTGCCCAGGTCCGCATCATCCCGCCAACCCTGTTGGTCAAAGATGAAATGATTCTCGATCTCGGCAACAGGCGGCTGCGGCTGACAGCCTGGAGTCCCGCGGCTCATACCGACTGCGACCTGACCGTGCTGGACCAGACGACGGGCGTCCTGTTCGCCGGCGACCTGGTGTTCCTGCAGCATGTCCCGGTGATCGATGGCAGTCTGCTGGGCTGGCTGTCGGTGCTGCCCCGTCTCGCGAAGCTACCGGCCAGGGTGGTCGTTCCCGGACATGGCCGGATGGTCGCGCCCTGGCCACAGGCGCTGGATGACGAGCGGCGTTATTTGACCGTGCTTGCCGAAGACACGCGACGGTTGATCGCCGCAGGTGTGCCGATGGCCAGTGCGGTCCCGCGGATCGGCGCGTCGGAGCGCGATCGTTGGGCCTTGTTCGACGACTACAACCCGCGCAACGCCACGACAGCATTCAGCGAGCTGGAATGGCAGTAGGCGCCTTCCGTGTAGACCGGCCGCGATAAGCATACGGCATTGTGTCCCGCGCCGCCGCCTCGGCCAGCATTTGTATCGCGGCATGGCGTGGCGACAGCTCGCAGCTCGGATCGGTCGCGGCGGCATCGCCGGCGACGGCAAGCGCCTGGCAGCGGCAGCCGCCAAAGTCTTCCTCGCGAAATGCGCAGGACCGGCATGGCTCCTGCATCCACGCGGTGCCGCGGAAGGCTTCGAAAGCCGGCGACTTCGTCCAGATGTCGGCCAGGCTGTGATCCCGCACCGACCAGAACGCCAGGCCAGGGATGGTCTGTGCCGCGTGGCAGGGCAGGACGGTGCCGGATGGTGTGACGTTCAATGAGCGGCGACCCCAGCCCCCCATGCAGGGCTTCGGACGCCGCGCGTAATAGTCGGGGATCACCGCATCGATCGCCAGCCGGCCGGCGTATCGCGCCCGCAGGCTCTGCATCTGCTGCATCGCGTGGTCGACCTGTTCGCGTGTCGGCATCAGCGCGCCGCGGTTGCGCAGCGCCCAGCCGTAATACTGGGCATGGGCGATCTCCACCCGCCCAGCTCCCAGCGCAGCCGCGAGATCAACCATTTCGGTCAGGTGGGCGATGTTGGCGCGATGGATCACGGCGTTGATGGTCAACGCCATATCGAGCGCGGTGACGGCACGGGCCAGCGCCAGCTTGCGGGCATGGGCGCCATCGTAGCCGGCGATCCGGTCGGACGCCGCCGGTTCGACATCCTGGATGGATACCTGGACGTGATCCAGGCCAGCCGTCCGCAGTTGCGCCAGCCTGTTCGCATCGAGGCCGATCGCGGAGGTGATCAGATTGGTATAGAGCCCGGCTTGACTGGCCGCGCGGGTGATCTCGACCAGGTCGCGCCGGGAGGCTGGCTCACCGCCTGAAAGGTGGACCTGCAGAATGCCCATCGCCGCGGCCTGCCGGAACACCTCGGCCCAGGCGGCGGTGTCAAGCTCGCCGGCCCGATCTTCAAGCGCGAGCGGGTTCGAGCAATACGGGCAGCCCAGCGGGCAGCGATGCGTCAGTTCCGCGAGGAGACCGAAAGGAACCGGTGGGGTCATGCGACCAGCAAGCCCCTGCCAGCCAGGTCGGTCAGCATGTCGGTGACGTCGCGCGCGATCAGGGAGCGGTCTGCGGCATAAACCGTGGCGAGGTCGTCGATGATGGCGTCCACGCTGCGCTGGCCATCGCAACGCCGCAGGATGTCGCTGGCCGGACCCTCGGCTTCGATCACCCGCTCCGGGCAGAGCAGGACCCAGGCGGCGCGGGTATTGTCGAAGTGCAGGCGAACGCCCGGGGCCAGCCGCGGACGTTCCGGCAGGATCGGATCAGTCATGTTCGGCGTCAGTCATGTTCGGCGTCAGGCACGAAGGCGCCGGGGGGAATCAGCCCCGGTGTGACGTAGGCATAATGCAACGCGTCCATCATGCACCACAGCACGTCGCACTTGAACACCAGGGTGCCCAGAACGGCCTGCTGCTGTTCCGGCGTGCAGGCGTTCTGCTTGACCCAGTCCAGCGCAAATGTTGCATCGCGCTCCGCCTGTGGTGGCCGCTTGTCGAAGTAGGACAGGATTTCTGGCGTCACGTAATCGTAATGGGCGAGCATGCCGCTCATGCGTTCGGTGATGATCTGCGGCGAGAACATCTCGGTCAGGCAGGATGCGACGGCTTCCAGCATGCTGCGCTCGCGCACGTAGTGCACGTAAGCCTGCACCGCGAACCGGGTCGCCGGCAACAGCAGGCGGGTCGAGGTCACATCGCCCCGGTGCAGGCCCAGACCGTCGGTCAGCTTCAGCCATCGCTCGATGCCGCCCGGGCGGTCATCGCCGCCATCGTGATCCTCGAGGCGCTTACGCCATTCGCGGCGCAGGGCCTGGTCTTCGCATCGTCCGATCAACGATGCGTCCTTCAGCGGGATCATGGCCTGATAATAATATCTGTTCAGCGCCCATGCCTGAACCTGGCCTCTGGTGCATTGGCCGGTGTGCAGCATCCGGTGGAACGGGTGGTGGATGTGATACCGCTTGGCGCCGATGTCGCGCAGCCTGGATTCGAGCTGAGATGGGGTCAGGCATTCGGTCACAGACGAAGCTCCATCCCATCGAACGCGATCTCGAAGCCGGCGGCTTCAACCTGCCGGCGTTCCGGCGAGTCACGCAGCAGGATCGGATTGGTGTTGTTTATGTGGAACAGAATACGGCGTGCCGGCAGATCGGCCAGCCGAACCAAGGTGCCATCGGGTCCGCTGAGCGAGACATGACCCATGCGCGAACCGGTCTTCTCACCCAGACCGGCGACGACCATTTCGTCGTCGGTGAACAGCGTGCCGTCGAACAACACGACATCGACCTGGCGAAGTTGGGTCCTTACGGCCTCGGTGATGTCGGCACAGGCGGGTGCCACGATCATGCTGCGTCCATTGGTTTCAATCATCGCTGCGTAGGTTGGGGCTGGCTGAGCGCTCGTCGCACCGAGGTTCTCCTGGTACAGGGGTACCTTGCCTGGCATCGGCAGCAGCGTCAGCCTCAGGTTCCCGGCGCAGGCGACCGGCTGCATGGGGAACAGCTCGACCGTCCGGACGACCGTGGGGTCGAGAACATTGAAGATGCTGTTTTCGGCGATCACCCGCAGCAGCGGTCCCGGTGCGTAGAGCGTGAACGGTTGGCTCTCTCGCATCACCAGCAATCCGGCGATCGCGTCGATGTCGCCGCCGATCAGGACGACGCCCGCGACCGGTGTGCCGCGTCCGGCGGCCGGTGGCCAGAGTTGGGGTGTTTGCGACAATTGCTGGCGGAGGTCCGGTGAGGCGCCGATCAAAAACCAGAATTGGCCATCGCCGGTGACGGCGACGCTGGCCTGTGTGGCGGGCCGGAGTCGCTGATCACCGGTTCTGACCAGGCGGCACAGACGGCAGGCGCAATTCCACTGCGGGAACCCGCCGCCTGCCGCTGAACCGAGCACCAGGGCGGACGGTCCAGCTTGCCGGTCGTTCATTCGTGGCGTTAAGGCAGACGCTACATCCGCGCGGCGAAGTAGCCGTTGATTTCCATGCCAGTGCAGATCTCGCGTAGTACCGGACGGGTCCAAGCCATGGTTCGTCTCCTGCTGTTTCTCTGTAACTTCGTTAGATGACGCGCACGCCTATGGTGTCACGAGATCCACCTGATGTTATATACCGCAACCAGCCTGATGAAACAGGCCATTCGGGCGGGATCTTCGGCGAAGCCGCCTGGGGAGGGATCACGAAGATGCGAACCTCGATATTTCTGTCGCGGCGCCAGGCACTTGCGGCGGCCTTCGTTGCCAATGCCGGCGTTACGAGTGCCGGCGGTGCGGGCGCGTTCGCTCAGGCCCCGGCCGCGAATGATCCCTGGCCGTCGCTTGCCGGCCAGATTTTCAACGATCGTCCGTTGGCCGATGGCAGCGCGATGCTGGCGATCGATGCGCCGTATCGGGCCGAGGATGCCGCCGTGGTGCCGATAAGCCTGCGCAACCTGCTGGCGGACGCCGATGCGCGGCAGGTTGACAGCATCACGCTGGTCATCGATCAAAATCCATCGCCGCTGGCGGCGGAATTCTCGATCGGTCACAGCAGTGGCATACGCAAGATCTCGACGCGCGTCCGGGTTGACTCCTACACCAACATCCACGCCGTCGCGGCTTTGGCGAATGGCCCGCTGATCGCCGTCGCGCGGTTTGTCAAAGCCGCCGGCGGATGCTCCGCTCCCGCCGCGAAACAAGAGTCAGACTCCATTCCGCTCGGTACCATGCGTTTCCGCCAGTTCGCAGCCACGGCGGGCTCGGACAGAAGGGAAGCGCAGTTGATGATCAGGCATCCGAACTACTCCGGCATGCAGATGGATCAGCTAACCCGCCTCTATGTGCCGGCGCACTTTGTTTCGTCCGTGCGTATCTGGCAGGGCGACGATCTGCTGCTGGGCATCACCAGCGGCATTTCGATTTCGGAAAACCCGACGTTCCGCTTCGATTACCGGCCGAACGGTGCGGCCGCGTTCCACGCGGAAGTCAAGGACAGCGAAGGGAAGGTATTCAAGCAGTCGTGGTCCGCCACGCCGGTTTGATACGCCACGCTGATCGCGATGACGGCCGAGTTCCACCGAGGCAAATCAGAAGCAGCGGATTTCGCCCTCCGCCTGGGCTTCCTGCAGATCGCGCACCATGTTGTTCGCCATGCCGGTGCGGAACATTTCGCCAAGGTATCCGCCGCCGGTCCGGCGCATGCGAAGGACGGTTTCGGCCTGCTCATACTTGTCATAGGGCAGGACCGAGGCGATCACATCGATCGAGCATGAGCATTGTCGCAGCGCCTGCTGTGTCTGCCCGTTGCTGGCCATGCATGCGAAGACGTATTCGGCCCGAGCTTGCGTCGGGTAGTCGTCTTCGTCGCCTGGCCCGGCCGCCATGGCGGAGGATCCGCACAACAGCGCCGACAGGACCAACCCGGAGATGAGCGACCTCGTTCCCATGCATGACCTTCAATGCCACAGTGATCGTCATAATGTCATAGCACTGGCGGTCGACAAGGGAGGCCCCGCCTGCCGCACCAGACCGTGCCGCATCAACGCTGCCGTAATCGAAAGATGGCAGCAACCGGCGCGTGCCGCCGGACCGTTTCCTTCGCACCCGCCGGCGTCGCGCGTTTCAATATTTGGCAGCAACGAAAGGGCCTTCGCCCGAACCATCCTGGTGTTGATGCTTTACGGGCTCACGGTTTCGACCGGACGCGCGGCGGGCCGGTTCGTCGGCTTTAACGAGACCACATCGACGGTGTTCACCGCGGTGTATCTCGCGCCCGCCGGCAGCGATGCCTGGGGTCTCAACCAGGCTTTGAACGACAAGGACAAGGTTTGGGATGTCGGCGAGAGGCTGGTGATACAGGGCGTTTCGCCGGGTCGGTTCGACCTGAAGGTGATCGATCGGTCGGGCCGGGATTGTATCAAGCGCGGGATTGATCTGACGAAGGACTCAAGCTTCGACATTCGCGATGAAGATCTGCGGCGCTGTAAACAATTCGAGTAGCAAGAGCTGGCTCGTCAAACTTCTTGCCTTCAAGGGCGTTGCGCAGAAGCTCAAGAACGGGAGGCAAATTGAATGAAAGCGATTTACGCCAGGCTAGGCGCCAGCATCGTCGCGATGGCGGTATGGTCGGGATCCGTGGCCATGGCGGCACCGGGACCGGCTCAGGGCAATACTTCTGGTCCCGCGGCTGGCAAGAAGGTCAAGCCCAATACCGCGGTCATGAAGGACGAGGCGAATGGCGGCGCGACGGTGGGTGTCGGGGCACCCGGCGTGGTTGGCAAGAAAGGGGCGGAATCGGGACACCAGCCGGCAAGCATGAGCGGGCAGGCAAACTCGAAGTAGGCAATGGTGGTCGATGGTTCCAGTGCGGCGATAACCAGGCGTGGTCGGTCGACCAGCCGACGCTAAGTCGTTGCGTTCCCGTGGAGCGGAGCGTGCCGCGCCCGATGGCACGGCCCTGGTCGCGGCCCGACCGTGCCTGGGGTCTGATTCAAAAGGACACCCGCACGCCGCCGTAAACCGACACCGGCGCCGCCGGACTGAGGCTGCGAGGGTTGGTCGCGCCTGGTACTTGCGCGATCGGGATCGTGGCGGTGGGCGAAAAGGTGCCGTAGGTCTCATAGTTCGTGTTGAACAGGTTCTGGATCAGCGCGAAGAGCTGGACCTTCGGGGAGACCTGGTAACTCGTGTTGGCGTTCATCACCAGATAGGGCCTGGTCTGTGGCTGAATGTTGGCCTCGTCGCCGAACAGGTATTGGCCACTGCTCGCGATGCCGGACAGACCCACGGTCCAGGCAGAGGTCGCGAGATAGCTGATGCCAAACTTCAGGCGATGGCGCGGAACGCCGGGCAACTGATCTCCATTCGTGACATGAATCTGGCCGTTGGCATCGGCCCCTGGATTAAGCGGGCTGTCCAGGGTCAATGCCGAACCGAACGAGGCGACGGTATAGGCGTAGTTGAGCCAGGCCTTGAAGCGACGATCGTGCATCGACAGCCCGGCCTCGACGCCGTGCCGATCCGTCGTGCCGACATTCTGGAAGTAGTCCGTGCCGGGAATCGCGCTGGCCACGTACAGGATGTCATCATCAGCTTCGGTGCGGAAAAACCCGGCGGTCCATTCAACCCTGGTGCCTTCAAATGCAATCATCCTGCCCTTGACCCCGGCCTCCGTGGTATGCGCCACGACCTGTTTCAGTGACGGATCACCGACGAAAAAATTTGCCAATGTGCAGGGACTGGCGGCGCTCGCACAGGACAGTTCGGCCGGCGTCGGCGCGCGGTTCGCGGTTGAATAGCTGGCATAGACCGATACATTCGGAACGATCTTGTAGGTCAGTCCAAAGCCTGGGTTGAAGTGCTGGAAGGTGTGCTGCCCATTGAGCGCTGTGCCAGTTTCGTCGTTCAGGTCAACCTGCGCGACGTTCATCCTGCCAGACACCGTTGCGGATAGTCTGGAGGTTATATCCAGCACATCAGCCACATAGGCGCCGTAGTAGGCCGTGGTCGTCCCCAGGCGGACCGGTGCGATGGACCCGTCTGGCTGGTCAATCAGGATCCCAGGTCCGACGAACTGCCGCTGGCTATCGATCCCACCGATCGTCGAGGAGGCAGAGAACGTGCTACCACCGCCATCGAAGCTCAGGCCGGCGACAAACTGATTAGGCAGACCAAGGATCGTTCGTTCGTGGCTCACCTGCAGGGCCGCGCCATAGCCGTTGGTATCGACCGCCTGCAGATTAAGCTGAGAATACGGGCCGCCGTTCAGGAAGTCAGCGATCGGCTGACCGTTGCGATCGATCGCCGGCGTATCACCGGTCGTGCAGAGCGTGCCGGTGATATCGGCGCATGGCTGGGCGTTCGGGGTGTTGCCATTCCGGATGCGCTGCGAGAGGTTGCTATAGTAGATCAGGCCCTGAAGCGATGTCTCATCCGAGACATCCCAGCTGCCGGTCAAACTGATGAGGGCATACTTGTTCGTTGTCAGGTTGGGCGCGGTGAACGCCGCGCCGCGGTCGGCGGCAAGCAGTTGAACCGGGACGGTGCCGGGACCGTTCAGCGCATTGTCGGCCAGCAGCATGTTCAGGTGCAGTTCCGCGGCCGGACCGCGCCAGCCGACATCGCCGTAGATGTGGCGGATGTCCGACGCATTGAAATCTCGCCATCCGGCACTGTGCGCGATCGTGCCGGTGACATAGGTCGCGGTATTTCCGCTCTGGCGTCCGGACTGGAACGAGCCGGCGATCGTGCCGAACGACCCGCCATGGACCTCGGCGGTATTTCCGTGCCAGGAAAACCCGTCCTTGAGTTTGATCGAGAGTGACCCGCCCAGCGCATTCAGCCCAAACACCGGGTTCGAACCCTCCAGGTTGATCCGGTCGATGGCGAGACTGGGCAGCAGATCCCAGTTCACCGTATCGGCGAAGGGCTGATTGAACCGGACACCGTTCAGGTAAACCGCCAGTCCTTGCGAATTGCCATCCAATGGCGAGGCGGAAAAGCCGCGGTAAACCACGTTGGGCTGAAACCGGTTACCCTGCGCGTCGTCCAGCGAGACCCCAGGTGTCTGCTCGTCCAGCGCGCCAAGGGCATCCGGGACGCCGGTGCGGACGACGTCGTCTCCGGTCAGAACGTTGGTTGCCGCGGGAACCTTGTCGCGATCGAGTCCGGTGTCGATCAGCGGCGAAGCCCCGATAATGGTAATCGGAGGCACGATGACCCCAAGGCTGCCGGACGCCGGCGGGGCGGCGGGATCCTGAGCCAGAGCCGCAACACCGAATGCCTGCATGACAAGTCCCGTTATGACGACGGATACAACCGGTATCGCAGCGGAAGTGGAAAAACCCTTTAGCCGCTTGTGCAAATGCAGGCGCGGAAAGCCACACGGAAACGTTCTGCCGCCGGCGCGGTGTCTGATCTGGACGATGATCGGCTATCCCCCTTTGTCCCCGCGGCTGACCGTCGCGATCATTTTGATGCAGCGTGCAAGATGTCGGGATCGATGAGCAACAGCAGGGCCGATCAACTTTAACTATCGTTCACCGTCAGACGATGCGGCGTTGCCGGAGTCAGCGACCTGGGACGGTCCGTAACGGTCTGGGCGTTCCTTCTTTGGGCGTGGCGCGAAACAGACCGGTCCATCTGGTCAGCCCGATCCGCTGGCCTTTGCGCCCAGGCTCACCCGCTGATCGCCAGGTTGAGGCGTGTGTCGGCACCGGATTCCAGGTCCGCCAAAGCAGGCGATCCGAGTACGTGCGCGCCGTCCTAGGCGCTGTTGTCAGCCCGGCGGGCGCGCATCGCCGCTTCCCAGTTCTGACCGTCGAACAGCCGCGACGGGTGCAGCATGGCTTGATCGATGTTGTCGAGGCAGCGCGCATTCACGCTCACCTTGTCGGGCTCCGAGCGGGGTGTGTAGAAGGCATGAATGCCGCAATGCCGGCAGAAGGTATGTCTCGCGACACCCGTGCCGAACTGGTAGGTGGCGATTGCATCCTCGCCGAGCAGAAGCTCGAAATGCGCCAGGGGTATGACCAGGTGCAGGATGCCTTTTTTGGTGCAGATCGAGCAGTTGCACTCCGAGATTTGCGTCAGGTCCGCCCGCACCCGGATGCGGACGCGGCCGCAATGGCAGCCGCCTTCATAAACTTGCATATTTGTTGGCTCCAAAGATGGTTGAAAACACCGGCTTGCCGCGAGCAAGGCGGCGGCGTGACGTGGGCGAGCAACGCGTCGGGCACGTTGTTGCCGTTGCACCGCAGCCTGGAGACGCGCGGCGGCGGCGCTCTGCAGCACTCGCTGCTCACGTTTCTTGCGCGCGTCTATCGCCGGAGACGGAGCAGTTGTTCAGCGTTCCGGTATGCGATCGCCGTGCGCTCGTCGTCGTCGATGGGAAGGCTTTCGAGCCACGCTCGTGCGCCGGCCATGGTGAGATAGGGATAGTCGATCGCGAACATGATGCGTTCGGACCCGAGAACCTCCCGAACGAAACGAAAATGCGGCAGGTTCAGCATGCCGCTCGGCGTAACAAACACCTGGTCGCGGTAGGTCTGGCTGACAGTACGCCTGAGACCGGTCGCGCCGGGCGGCAGCGTGTCGTCCATCCGCTGGAGGAAGAAGGGCACCATCTCGCCCCAGTGCCCGCTGATGATGCGAAGCCCGGGATGACGGTCCAGCGCGCCGGACAGGATGAGGCGGATGACCTGAATGCCGGCCTCGTTGTGCCAGCCCCACCCATACAACGACAGGCGTGCCGTGACTTCCGAATTGAACCCGGCATAGTAGCAGCGCTGAACCTGCGGCAGCGGCGCGCCGGGGTGAATGTAGATCGGCACGTCCAGCTCCTCCAGCCTGGCTAGCACGGGCGCGTAGCGGGGGTCGTCGAGAAACTCCTGCGAGCCCGCGTGGCCCACCAGCATCGTCGCCGTCAGGCCAAGATCGGCAACGCTGCGCTCCAGCTCGCGCACGGCCGCATCCGGATCCTGCCAGGGCAGTGTCGAGAAGCCGGCAAAGCGGTCGGGATGGCGGGCGATAACCTCGGCCAGCCGGTCGTTCGCCGCCCGCGCCAGTTCGGCTGCCTCGCTTACTGGCGCGGCCTGCGTCGCGTTGCTGTAGGACAGAACCTGCATGTCGATGCCGTTCGCGTCCATCGCGGCAAGGCGATCCTCGGCCGGCGCGCCGGCCAGCTCCATCGCACGCCTGGGCGATTGTACGCGCGGCCTGTCGTCACCCTCCGCGTCCGGCTGGTCCTGATAGCGGCTGCCGAGATCGGCCATGTAGGGCGCCTGCTGGGTGGCAGCCGCCTGTGTTGCCTGGCCGATCGCCGGGTCCAGGATGTGCTCTTCGAGGCAGACGATCTTCACGGGCGCGGTCCTCCCTCAATATGCGTCAAGTGTCAGTGGCGAGCGCGGTTCGAGGACGAGGTCGCTATGTGGAACCGGCAGGAAGCATTTTCGTGGTACAACCTGCGACCTGGTTAACGTCAGGCCGCGAGCCACTTCTTTCCGTCGGCCTTCATTGTCTTCTCCAGATCGCTTCCCTTGGTCGCGAAGACGCGCCTGACCGGAAAGCCGCTCTTCTCGAGCAGGTAGGCGAGCGGCGCGTATTCGCGCGGATAGCTTCGCGCGGCGGCCTGATCGATCTCCACGATCCCGTGAGGAAAGTTGAAGTAGCCTGTATCGTAGATGCTTTGGCGCCGTACGATCTTCCATCCCGCGCCCCGCTTCTCGATCATGTCATAGAAACGATTATGCGCGCTGCAGCCGAGGTCCAGGCTGGCGTTGTCGCCGATGATGACGGCATTGGTTTCGGCGATGGCCTTGTCGCCGTTGAAGGTCACCATTGGCGAGCTGATGAAGTGCTTCGTGTTCAGGTCGGATTTGCCCATTCCTATCGACCTGTCGACGAAATCGCTGAAGCGGCCCTCGAACCATGTCACTTCGATCGTGGCGTCCGGATGGAAAAGCTCGCGCAGTTCATCCCATTCCGCCAGGTCGCGGTGCATCCAGCCTGTCATCAGCTCGGCAATCGCCAGGCGATCTTCCAGACAGGTTTGCATGGTCGGGCCTTCTCAGATGGTTTCGTCTAACGGTCCCGGTGCAGCTTGTCGATATCAGTGTATTCGAAGATATCTGGCGGCATGAGGCAGGCGGTTGTGTGGCGCGGTTTCCGATCAAAGGGTCGGCTCACGCGGCGTCAGCGAGCTTGCCAGCACAACGGACATGAGAGCGCGACACCGACATATCGGGCACAGCGTAAAGGCTCTAGCCTTGATGGCCGATGAAGCGGAGGACCGTGATGCCGACTGAGCCGGAAGCCCACCGGGACAACGATCCCGATGCCGTCGAGCGTCCGGAACCGGGCCAGCCGGGCGGGGCCAGCTACGGCAGCGACTGCGTGGCGGACGTGCTGCGCGCGCTCGGCATCCCGTTCGTGGCGCTTAACCCGGGCGCCAGCTTCCGCGGTCTGCATGACAGCCTGGTCAACCATTTGGGCAACCGTGATCCGCGCATGCTGCTGTGCCTGCACGAGGAGCACGCCGTCGCCATCGCCCGTGGCTGGGCCAAGATCACCGGACAGCCGATGGCCGCGGCGCTGCACAGCAACGTGGGCCTGATGCACGGCGCGATGGCCCAGCCCGCCCGCAGCGGCGGTGCGCTGACCGTCGCCGGCCTGGCGGCAGGGCTGCGGGACGTCGTAGCGGGCCAGCCTACATGCCTGATCCGGTCTCCCTTATCCTGGTCCGGCGCGTTCTGGCCAGTGAACGACCCGCTGGGCATGCTAGGCTACGATGGCGGTGGCGGCATCGGGTCCGGCCCCGGCATGATCGTGGGCGCGGCGCTGGCATTGCGCGGCACCGGGCGCCTGCCGGTCGCGGTGATCGGCGACGGCGACTTCCTGATGGGCTGCACGGCGTTCTGGACCGCCGCGCGCTACGGCATCCCCCTGTTGGCCCTGATCGCCAACAACCAGAGCTTCTTCAACGATGAGGTGCACCAGGAGCGCGTCGGCAACATGCGGGGCCGCAATCCGGCAAACAAGTGGATCGGCCAATACATCGGCGAACCGGACATTGACTTGGCGGCGATCGCACGGGCGCAGGGTTGCGCGGGATGGGGCCCGGTGCACGACCCCAGCGGGCTGCAGGCGGCCCTGGCCCAGGCACTGGAGGCAGTCCACGCCGGCCAGCCGGCGGTGGTGGATGTTCGCGCGGCACAAGTTACGGGACCGATATGACCTCGGCCCTGACGCGGGATGCCGCCAGACAGGACTGAGCCGGCCGCGACAACATAAGCAGAATGTTGATCACAATCCTATTGTGCATCTGCGAGTTGTCTGCCACGCATACGCACAGCGAATGCTTCGCCGCGCAGACGAGGCAACGCTCGGGGTGGCAAATGCGCAGTGAAACCATGGCATTACATGCCGGCTACGAGCCTGACTCTGAAGCCAAGTCGATTGCCGTGCCGATTTACCAGACGGCGGCCTATGCGTTCGACAGCGCTGATCACGGCGCGGCGTTGTTTAATTTGGAGGCCGAAGGCTTTCGTTACAGTCGCATCAACAATCCTACAACGTCGGTGCTGGATAAACGAGTTGCCGCACTTGAGGGCGGTGTTGGCGCACTGTGCGTCAGCACCGGTCAGGCCGCATTGCATTACGCGATTTTGAACTTATGCGATATGGGTAGCAATATCGTCTCCGTGCCGCAACTGTATGGCACAACACACACGTTGTTTTCACATTTCCTGCCCGGATTTGGTGTCGAGGCGCGGATTGCAGAGTCAGACCAGCCGGATGCGATCGAGCGCATGATCGACGCGCGCCGCACGAAAGCGATCTTCTGTGAGAGCGTCGGAAACCCGGCCGGGAATATCTGCGACGTCGAATCCATGGCGGCTCTGGCGCACAAGCACGGCATCCCGCTGGTGGTTGATAACACCGTCGCCACGCCGATCATGTTGCGCCCGTTCGAATACGGCGCCGATATCGTTGTCCATTCGCTGACCAAATACATGGGGGGCCATGGTACCACCCTTGGCGGCGCTATCGTTGACAGTGGGAATTTTCCTTGGGGGCAGTATCCTGACAAATACCCGATGTTCAACAAGCCGGACTCGTCATACCACGGCATGGTCTACGCTAGTCACTTCGGACGCAGAGCTTATATCGAACGCTGTCGTAGTTTCTACCAACGCGTAACTGGCTCGGTGCTATCGCCATTCAATTCGTTCTTGCTGCTGCAGGGAATTGAGACTGTGGCACTTCGGATCGAGCGTCACGTAAGCAACGCCAAGCTAGTGGCCGAGTATCTGGCGCAGCATCACAAAGTGAACTGGGTCAACTATGTTGGCTTCCGTGACAATCCATACTATCCTCTGGCGCAAAAATACTTTGGCGGCAAAGCCTGCGCCCTTATGTCATTTGGTGTCACCGGCGGCTATGAAGGTGGCACACGATTTTACGATGCGTTGAAATTGGTTAGTCGCTGCGTCAATCTTGGCGATGCCAAGTCGCTGGCCTGTCATCCGGCTTCGACCACGCATCGCCAAATGCCGGCGGAAGTACAACGCAAAGCAGGAGTCCTGCCGGAAACGATCAGGTTGAGTGTCGGGATTGAGCATATTGACGACATCATCGACGATCTCAACCGCGCGTTGGAGATCGTTTGACGATGCTGACAATTGGCGTGATCAACAACATGCCTATAGCAGCTACCCGATCGGCTGAGCGGCAACTCACTGAAATACTGCATCAGGCGGCGCCTGACACATCCTTCAAACTGCGGTGGTTCAGGCTGGCCGGGGCGCGGCCTGAGACGTACGAGACGTTAGATGCGTTGTGGCAGAGCGATCTTGACGGCCTGATCGTGACCGGGGCGGAACCGCGTACGCCCTTGCTGCGGGATGAGGCGTTCTGGCCGCCGCTTGTCAAAACCATCGATTGGGCGGTTGACCATACACACTCCGCGATTTGGTCATGTCTGGCAACGCATGCGGCAGTGCTGCATCTGGACGGTGTTGAACGCAAGCCCCTTCCGCGAAAGATTTTCGGCCTGTTCGACTCGGTGCGCACCGCCGATCATCCAATGTTGGCGAATATCAATTCAGTTTGGCGGGTGCCCCATTCGCGCTGGAACGATTTGCTTCAGGAGGATTTGGAAACCCACCGATACAAGGTCTTGGCTACCTCGCCGGAGGCTGGCATCGATTTGTTCGTCAAGCACGTGAACAGAAGCCTCTTTGTCTTCATCCAGAGTCACCCCGAATATGACGTCGGCGCGTTGGTGCGCGAATATCGTCGGGATATCGCCCGATTTCAGCTTGGACATTTAACAGCGTCGCCGGATCCGCCGGCAAACTACTTTGATGCGCAGACAGCGGCGGGCTTGAACACGCTGCGTCATGATGTTGGTGGACAGACCGAGCTTCTGGAACGTGCGACGATGCCCAGCGACTGGCAGCCGATCGCGGTTCAACTCTACCGTAACTGGCTGTGTTTCCTGGAACAATGTCGCACACTGATCCCGACTGGATTACCATGATGGCGGATGGATCATTATTTCCGCCGATTGCCTATCAAAAGTCGCTCAACGATACCCTGCAAGCGGCGATAGAGGCGTCAATCAAGCGCGTGATGCACGGTTCGGTGGTGCCGACCTTCGATATCGCCCTGTTTCGCAAAGAGTTGGCGTCTCTTGATTTCGAGCGTCCCACGCAGTTGGACGGCACCTTGTTGTGGACAATTGAACAGCTTGAGACTGGCTTGGTGCATATCAATCACCCGCGCTACTTCGGCCTGTTCAATCCGACGCCGACGTTTCCCGCGCAGTGTGCGGAGCGGATCATGGCGGCCTTCAATCCGCAGCTCGCCACCTGGACAACCTCGCCAGCCGCTGTGGAGATCGAAAATCATGTGGTTGCCGCCGTGGCGGCACGGGCCGGGCTGCCACCCATGTCACGCGGTCATTTTACCACAGGTGGTTCGGAAGCAAATTACACCGGGGTCTTGCTGGCATTGACGCGGGCTTGTCCCGATTTCGCCCTGGACGGCGCCCGAGCATTTAGTGGTCCACCGGTATTTTATGTATCGCGCGAAAGCCACCTTGCCTGGATCAAGATCGCCCACCAAGCAGGTATTGGCCGGACGGCTGTGCGCCTCGTTCCAACCGATGGGTCGGGGCGCATGGACGCAGACCAATTGAGCCTGATGATCGCGGCCGATCGCGGGCTTCGGCGGGTACCCGTGCTGATCGGGGCGACAGCAGGCACGACCAACGCGGGGATGATTGACCCGCTGGACGCCTGCGCCGCTATCGCGCGCAAAGAAGACATATGGTTTCATGTTGATGCCGCCTGGGGTGGGGGTTTGATTACCTCCGAGAAATATCGCCATCGGCTGAGCGGCATCGAGTGCGCCGACTCGATCACCATCGACGCGCATAAATGGTTCGGCACCACGATGGGATGTGGCATCTTCGTTACGCGGCACCCCACAGTTCTGTCATCCGCGTTTTGTGCGTCGACTACGTTCATGCCATCCAATATCGCAGATACAGATCCATACGTGACTTCGCTTCAATGGTCACGGCGGTTCTCGGGGTTACGTCTATTCCTGTCACTGGCAACGGCTGGATGGGTCGGCTATGGCCGTCACGTTGAACACATGTTGTCGATGAGCGCGCTGCTCAAATCCCACATGAAGCGCGCCAACTGGATCACTCTTAACGACTCGCCGGTCGGGGTGCTTTGTCTCGTTCCACCGATTGGTCGTCCCCTTAAACCTGTTGTTGCCCGAGTTCTGGCGTCCGGTAGAGCGTGGGTATCCGCTACCACGTTCGAAGGTCGCGAGGTTATTCGGGCATGTGTCACAAGCGGGTTGACGGGACCGGAAGATATCGCCGGCCTCGCCGGCATCTTGGTGGAGGCTAATGCTGATGACGAAGAACTGGCTAATGTAGGAGTGAAATAAGTGGATCAAGCAGTTTCAGGCTATGAGCCTGTAATTGAAGAAATTTGCGGGTTTAACTGGGCGGGTCTGAGCCATGCTCAGCTTACACGAGTAGCCTGGGCGTATTACTTCTTTTCGGTGCAGTTTCGTGAGAATCTCGAAATCGCCTATCGTATGAACCCGGATGATCCGCAATTGCAAAGTCTCGTGCGCGAGGAGTGTGATACCGCGAATCTTTCGCCGTGGCCGGGCGTGGCGGCGCCGGGTGAGAAAATAAATCATGATGAGTTCATGAACCGTCTGTTACTACTGTCGCCTATCGATCACGATGAACAGATCAAGATCGAGCGCGCGGGACAAATCTACTTGGACAATACTCGGCGGGAGACCTATCAGGCGCGTGCGATGAGCATTGCCAGCTACGAGTGCGGTGGGCTGGAAGCGGTGTTCAAGGCAATCTTGAGGGGGCAGCATTGGGAAACCCCATTGCTATCGGCGTTTCGCCATTTTCTCGTGAAACACATAGATTTTGACAGCAATCCAGACCAAGGTCACGGAGCGTTGATCAAACATCTTGTGCCTGACAATCGAATTCGCGGCCTGTGGATAGACTTCCGCGACCTTCTACTGTCTTCCGTGCCGCGGCTAGGGGCGTAATCGCGGCAGCGTCAATCATCGTCCTCTGAGTTCAGCGACGCGTTGTCCGCGGCGCGCCGCGGCAACAGCGGCCGATCCGGGCTGCCGAGTTTCACCGTGCGCGCGAGACGCTTTGCCCGTCGATGGCGCCTACGCCGTGCCGGCCCACCAGGCGGCGAACCGATCCTGCTCCGTCGCTGTCAGATGCAGGCCGTGCTTGGTTCGCCGCTGCAGCACGTCCGCCGCGGTCCGGGCCCATTCGGTCGCGCGCAGGAATGTGGCCTCTCGCGCGTAAAGCTGGCCGCCGAAATATTGGCCAAGGTCGGCCGCCCCGCGGGCGTCGCCCAACAGCAACTCGGCGCGCGTCCCATAGAGCCGGGCATAGTGCCGAGCAAGCGAGGGTTCGAGCCAGGTAAAGCGGCCTTGGAGCGCGGCGAGATAGCGCTCGAAATCCGCATCCGGCATGTCGCCACCTGGCAGTGGGGCATCGGCGGTCCAAGCTGGCCCCAGGGCGGGAAAGTACCCGCCCAGCTTCGCAAGCGCGTGCTCCGCCAACTTGCGGGACGTGGTGATCTTGCCGCCGAAGATGCTGAGCAGCGGCGGCTGATCCGCCACCCCGCTCAGGTCGAAGACGTAGTCCCTTGTCACCGCCGACGCACTGGCGTCGGGGTCGTCGTCGAACAGCGGCCGGATGCCGGAAAATTCGTGCAGGATGTCGGCTTTGGTCAGGGTGTGACGCATGTAGCGGTTGACCGCGCGCAGCAGGTAGCCGCGCTCCGCCTCGTCGATGCCCACATCCTCTGTGCGGCCTTCGTACGGACTATCCGTGGTGCCGATCAGGCAAAGACCGTCCTCATACGGGGTGACAAAGATCACCCGTCGGTCGTCGTTCTGCAGCAGGTAGGCCTGCGGACCATCCCAGAACTTGCGCACGATCAGGTGGCTGCCCTTCACCAGACGGACCCGGCTTTCGACGTTGCTGCCGACGACACGATGGATCACCCGCTCGACCCACGGACCGGCGGCGTTGACCAGGACGCGGGTGCGGAGATCCCGGGTCGTGCCATCCTCCGTGCGCAGCGACACCGTCCAGCACGGGCCGTCCCGCCGCGCCGCCATCGCCTCGGTCCGCACCTGCACCTCCGCCCCGCGCGCGGCCGCGTCGAGGGCGTTGAGCACGACCAGACGGGCGTCATCGACCCAGCAATCGGCGTATTCGAACCCCGTGCGAAAGCCGTCCCGGATCGCGTCACCCTCGGGCGCGGTGCGCAGATCAAGCCGGCGCGTTTTCGGTAGACGCGACCGGCCGCCAAGGTTATCGTAAAGAAACAAACCGAGCCGCAGCAGCCATGCCGGTCGCTGCCCAGGGGCGTGCGGAATGACGAATTGCAGGGGCCAGACGATGTGCGCAGCGGTGCGCAGCAGCACCTCGCGCTCGATCAGCGCCTCTCGCACAAGACGGAATTCGTAATGTTCCAGATAGCGCAGGCCACCGTGGATCAGTTTGCTGGAGCGCGACGAGGTACCCTCCGCCAGATCGCCTTTTTCGCAAAGCAGCACACGCAGACCCCGGCCGGCGGCATCGCGGGCGATACCGGTCCCGTTGACGCCGCCACCGATGATCAGCAGGTCATACTCGGTGCTCACGCCGCTCAGTCTCGCTGCTGCAGGCCATAGCTGGAGAAGCGTGTTCGGGTTTCGGCGATTTCCGCATCCGTGAGGATCGAGGGTGTGCCGAGCTGCAGGCTCAGATAATACTGTTTTGCGAGGGTCTCCAGCTCGACGGCAAGCCACATCGCCCTCGCCAGCGTCGGACCGACAACGATCATGCCGTGATTGGCGAGCAGACAGGCGTTGCGATCTTCCAGCGCGGTCAACGCATGGGCAGCAAGTTCCGTGGTGCCGAATGTCGCATAGGGCGCGCAGCGTATGTCGGCGCCGCCGAACGCGGCCATCATGTAATGAACCGCCGGAATGCCGCGCCGCATGATGGCCAGCGTCGTGCAGTAGGTGGCATGGGTATGGACCACCGCGCCGGCTTCCGGGCGCCCGCGTAGAATGTCGCGGTGAAAGCGCCACTCGGTTGATGGCGGCAGCGGTCCGGTCCAATCGCCGATCGCATCTTGAAGCTTCAGGGTGGCGATGTCCTCGGCCCGCATGTCGTCATACGGCACGGCCGACGGGGTGATCAGCATCTGGTCCCCACAGCGGACAGAGATGTTGCCGGACGTGCCCTGGTTGATCCCGATCACGTTCATTTGCCGAGCGGATTCCACGATCGCGCGCCGCAGGGTGGCTTCATCCATGCTCCATGATCCTTGGCAAGGGTTGACAGGCGATCGGCCCGCGGCGAAGCGATGCACATCCCGCGCCGCCGCCGCAACTATTACGATGCAAACGCAGGCACCGGCGACATTGGACTCAGCTGTCCCGATCGGTTGACCGCAGGTTCGCCGGCAGCGGCGCATCGGCAAGCGGGTGCGCGGGAAACAGCAGTATGCACCGCAGTCCCGGTGCGTTGTCTTGCAGTTCCAGCGTCGCGTCGTGCAGACCAGCCACCGCACTCACCAGGCTCAACCCCAGACCGCTGCCCGGGGTCGTGCGGCTTCGATCCAACCGGTAAAAGCGCTGCAGCACGGTCTGGCGATGCGCCGCCGGAATACCCGGACCGGTGTCGGCGATCACCACCCGGACAGCCTGGGCCGAGGACGTCGCTTCGACGGACAAAGCCGCATCCGGCGGCGCATGCACGACCGCGTTGTCGATCAGGTTGGCGAACAGCTGCGTCAGCAGTTCGCGATCCCCGACAACCCACAGATCAGCTGCGATGCGGGCTTGCAGTTGCTGCGCCCGCTCCTCGGCGACCGGCTGATAGGCCTCGATCAGTTCGTCCAGCAAGACGCTCAACGCCACCGGCTGGAAGCCGGACCGTCGCGTCCCCGACTCGATCTGGGCGATCCGCAGCAAGGCCCCGAAGGTTTCCAGGATACCGTCGACGTTGCTGATCGCGGCATCCACCGCGGCGTGCAGTCCCTCGACGGTCGTCTCGCGCCGGCGTGCCAGTTCCAGCCGCTGGCGCAACCGCGTCAGCGGCGTTCGCAGGTCGTGGGCGATGTCGCTCGATACCTGCCTCAGGCCCAGCATCAGATCCTGGATACGGTCCAGCATCGCGTTGAGGCTGCTGCTCAGGTGATCGAATTCGTCGTCCGTCCCGCGCAGCGTCATCCGTCGATCCAGATCGCCCGCCATGATGGCGCGACTGGTTCGGCTGACCGTCTCCACCCGGCGCAGCACGCCGTAGCTCATGACCAGCCCACCGGCCACCGCCAGCACGACCGTCGCCCCCAGGCCCAGCAGGGAGGTGCGCAGGATGACCTCCCGCACCTCGCCGAGGTGATAGTCACTGATGCCGACAAACAGGAATGCACCATCCGACAACACGATGCCGCGGCCTCGAATGCCGCCGATTGACCGCCGCTCCGGCGCCTGGTGCGTCCATTGCAGTGACCGCAGGCCCGGTCTCGGTTTGATCGCTGACATGTTGCCGGCCAGGACCCGGCCGCCAGGCGCCTGCAGCAGATAGTAGATGCCCGGCGAGTTGACGGTCAGCCCGTCGATCACCCGCTTCAAGGCCGGGATGTCCTGGCCACCCGCATCGGCCTGAACCTCCGCCAGCTCGTTCGCCACCGTCGCGTCGAGCTGATCGGCCATGAAGCTGCCGACCAGCCAGGCGACGATCGCCAGCACCATCAACCCGGACGCGCCGAACATCGCGGCATACAGCATGGTCAGCCGGAAGCTGGAGGTGCGTAGCGGTCTAGAGCAATATCCCATCGCGTTGCTCATGGACATCGCTCTAACTCTCTGTTTGATCGCATGATTCACCGCTCCGGTTAATCCACCTGCGCGGATAATGCTCTAGGCAGGCGCACGAATGCAGTATCCGCTGCCGCGCACCGTGTTGATCAACTCCGGCCGGCCGCGATCGATCTTGCCGCGCAGCCGGCTGATATGGCTCTCGACCAGGCTGGTACGGGGGTCGAAGTGAAAGCCCCAGACCTGCTCCAGCAGCATGGTCCGCGTCACCACCTGGCCGGCGTGTTTCATCAGGTATTCCAGCAGCTCATATTCCCGCGGCTGCAAGGCAACCTCCTCACTGCTTCGGCGGACGATGCGGGTCAGTCGATCCAATTCCAGGTCGGCGACCCGCAATACGGTTTCCGGTGCGGCGCGCTGAGGGCGGCGGCCCAGCGCGGCGACCCGGGCCACCAGTTCGGCGAAGGCGAACGGCTTGATCAGATAGTCGTCGCCGCCGGCGTTCAAGCCTGTCACGCGGTCGTCGATCCCGCCCATGGTGGTCAGGAACAGGACCGGCGTGGCGATGTCACTGGCGCGCAAGGTCCGCACGATGGCCACACCGTCCAGGCCCGGCAGCATACGGTCGACAATCAGCAGATCCCATGGTTCCGAGGCCGCGCGCAGCAAGCCGGCCCGACCGTCGGCCGCGACCTGAAGGTCGTGTGCTTCGCTCTGCAGCCCGGCGACGACATAGTCCGCCGTCTCCGGGTCATCTTCGATCAACAGGATGCGCACGGCTCGGTCCTCATGGGTGTTCATGCCACAGCGGCCGGTGAGGGGACGTCAACTTGTCAATTGCGAAGGTTGCCGCCAGCATCCGCCAAGGCGGGTGCCGCCATCAACCGCGTTATGCAGACGTCAATTTGCCCATGCTTTCGCGCGCGATGATCGCGGTCGCGGCCGTCACGGCGTTGGCAGCCTGTGCCGGCCCCGCCGAACTGCCGCTACCGGCAAGACCGGGGCTGGCGACCGGCCTGGCCGACCTGCAGCACCAGGGGATCGATCCGGCGGAGCCGCTGACCGTGGCCGAGGTCGCCCTGCTGGCGGTCGAGAACAACCCGGATCTTCGCGCGGTTCGGGCGCAGCACGGGGTGGCGCGGGCACAGGTCTTGCAGGCCGGACTGTTGCCCAACCCGCAGGTCAACGGTGCCTTCCTGCCGCTGGTCGCCGGTTTCGGCACCACCCCCGCGTGGAACGCCGGCATCAACGAGGACATTCGCACGCTGATCACCCTGTCCAGCACCCGCAAAGCCGCTCGTGCCAGGGCGGATCAGGTGGATGCGCAGATCCTGTGGCAGGAATGGCAGGTGATCGGACAGGCCAGGCTGCTAGCGGTGGACATCATCGAGGCGCGGCGTGTGCTGGCCTTGCTGGCACGGAACAGGCGCCTGTTCGCTGGCCGCTACCTGCGCTCGCAGCGCGCCGTCGCCGCCGGCAATGAGACGCTGACCGTCTCCGCCCCCGACCTCGCTGCCCTGCAGACGATCACGACGCGGATCGACGACCTTCAGCTTCAACAACTGGCCCGTCGCCATCAACTGAACGCGCTGCTGGGTCTGGCCCCCGAGGTCACTGTTTCGCTGGATCCGATCCTGGACATCCCGCGCTTCAGCCCGGACGCCGTGGCGCGGGCCCTGCCAAGCCTGGCGGAGCGGCGACCGGACCTGGTGGCGCTGCGGCTGGGCTATCGGGCGCAGAACGCCAGACTGCGCACCGCCATCCTGTCGCGCTTTCCCAACCTGATCCTGGGCGTGACCGGCGGCAGCGACAACGCCAACGTTCGCAACGCCGGCCCGCAGGTCACGCTGGAGCTGCCTATCTTCAACCAGAACCAGGGCAACATCGCGATCGAACGGGCGACGCGCCAGCAGCTGCACGACGAATACGCCGCCCGCCTGACCGCGGCTGCCGGGCAGATCCGCGCGATGACCGCCGAGATCGCGCTGCTGTCGCGCCAGCTGCGGACCGTGCGCCTCGACGTCGCCACCACCAGGCGCATCGCGGCGCAGGCGGAAGCCGCCTTCAATGCCGGCAACCTGGACGAGCGCAGCTACGTCGACCTGGTCGGCGCTCGCCTCACCAAGGCGCTAGAGGTCGTGCTCATCGAACAATCCTTGCTGGACCAGCAGGTGGCGATCGCCACGCTGATCGGCGCCGGCATGCCCGCGATCGCCATCCCGCCCGCGGATATTCGTGGATGACGCGCCCCAACAACTTGATTGCCGTGATCGTTGTGCTGGTTGGCCTCGTCCTGGTTGGCCGGGCTGCCAGCGCCAGCGAGCCGGCCAGCGTCGCGGTAAAAACCGAAGCGCCGCACCGCGGTTCGGTAGCCGATCTGGTGACCGCCTATGGCTCCGCCGCACCGGCGCTCGATGGCGGCATGACGCTCAGCGTGCAGCAGGACGGCCGTGTGCTGGCGCTCGCCGTCACCCCGGGCGAGGCGGTGCATGCGGGTGAACGGTTGCTGGATTTCAGCGCCTCGGCTGCCGCGATGGCCAGTTATCATCAGGCGGTCAGTGCGATGACAGCCGCGCGCCAGCGGCGCGGCGATGTCGCACAGCTGCTGCACCAGCAGCTGGCGACGCGGGATCAGCTTGCCCAGGCCGACAAGGCGGTATCCGATGCGCGGGCGGCGCTTGATGCCCTGCATCGGGAAGGCGCGGATCAGCCGACGCGAACGCTGGCGGCGCCGTTCGATGGAATTATCGCGACCATCCCGGTGGCCCCGGGCGACCGCGTGCAACCGGGTGCCGCCTTGATGACCGTCACCCGGCTCGATGGCCTTGTGGTCACCGTGGGTATCGAGCCGGCTGTCCGCGGCAGCGTCCATCCCGCGCAGGATGTGCATCTGGTGCCACTGACTGGCGGCCCGGACGGGAATGGGCAGACCCTGGATGGGCAGGTCCTGCGCGTCGACGGTATCCTCGATCCGAGGACCCGCCTCGTCGATGTCGATGTCTCGGTGCCGCCCGGTTCGGTGATCTCCGGCGAGGCGTTTCGCGCCGATATCAAGGTCGGCGCGCTGAACGGCTGGATCGTGCCGCATGACGCGGTGCTGACCGATCCCCGTGGCGCCTATCTGTTCCAGGTCGCCGGCACCACGGCTCGGAGGATCGACGTCAAGGTGATCGGCAGAACTGGCGCCGCCGACGTGGTTCAGGGCACGCTCGACCCGCGGCACCCGATCGTCGTGCAGGGCAACTACCAGCTTTCGGACCAGGCCACCGTGCGGCTGAGTGCCGCGACAGAGCCCCCGGCGGGTGATGCGGCGAACAAGACCGCCGGAAATGCGCGATGAACGTCGCCGGCTTGATTGATCTTGATGCCCGCTCGATCGTTGCCGTGGCGCTTGCGCTGGCTCGTTGTTCAAGCAGGCGATTGGCAGCCGAGGCCGGTTCAACCTCAGTCTCGGGCGATCGCGCTGTCGATACGGCACCAGCCGGGGCGACAAGACCTTGAGCGGGGAGAGCAAGCCGGCACCGGGCTTCATGGCACGCCATGTTCGCTCGATCCTCGCGGTTCTGCTGGCCTTCGCCGTGGCTGGCGTGTTCGCGGCGATCCAGCTGCCCAACGGGCTGTTCCCGGTGGTGCAGTTTCCCCGTGTGGTCGTCGATGTGAATGCCGGCGAACGGCCCGCCGACCAAACCGAGCTACTGGTCACCATCCCGCTGGAGCGCGCGGTGCGGCGGGTGCAGGGCGTGGTGAACCTGCGGTCGAAGACCAGCCGCGGTTCGGCGCAGGTCTCGATCGACTTCAACTGGGGCACCGACATGGTGTCGGCCGCCGTGCGGGTGGACGCGGCCGTGGCGCAGGTGCTGCCGACGCTTCCGTCCGGCTCCAGCTACCTGGTGCGGCGGATGGACCCGACCGTGTATCCGGTCATCGCCTATTCGATGGTGTCCAAGACCGTCAGCGCGGTGACGCTGCGCGACATCGCGCAATACCAGCTTCTGCCGTTGCTGACGGCGATCCCGGGCGTGTCCTATGTCGGCGTGCAAGGCGGCCAGCTGCGTGAGGTCGAGGTGCTGGTGGATCCACACCGCCTGGCGATGTACGGCCTGGCGTTGTCGGACGTGGCGACCGTCCTGGGCAAGGCGAACGTGCTGAGAGTGGTTGGCCGCATGCAGGACCACGACAAGCTACTGTTGCTGGCACTGGACGACACCATGCGCCAGCTCGTGCAGGTGCGCGACACCGTGGTTCGGGCGGGGCCATTGGGCATCGTGCGTGTCGGCGATCTAGCCGAGGTGCGGGACGGCGTCGAACCGCAATGGATCCGGGTGGGCGAGAACGGGTCGCCCGCGGTGCAATTGTCGATCTACCAGCAGCCGACCGCCAACAATGTCGCCATCGCGGCCGGCGTGCGCGAGGCGCTGGCGGATTACCAGACGCGCCTGCCGCCGGACGTGAAATTGATCAAGTGGTATGACCAGAGCACCTTGGTCACGGAATCGACCAGCAGCGTCCGGGACGCGATCCTGATCGGGCTGGTGCTGGCGGGTATCGTGCTGCTGGGCTTTTTGCGCAGCTTCCGGGTCACGCTGGTGGCGATGCTGGTCGTGCCGGCCACCCTGGCGACGACGGTGCTGCTGCTGTTCATGCTGGGCATGACGTTCAACATCATGACGCTGGGCGGGCTGGCCGCGGCGGTTGGTCTGGTCATCGACGACGTGATCACGATGGTGGAGCACCTCGCGCGGCGTGCGGGCGCGGGCAAGGAAGGTTCGGCCACAGGAGACGACACGGTGCTGGCCGCCGGCCGCGAGTTCCTGCCGCCGCTCAGCGGATCCAGCACGGCGACATTGCTGGTGTTTCTGCCGCTGGCATTCCTGACCGGGGTCACCGGCGCGTTCTTCAAGGCGCTGTCGCTGACGATGGCGGCAGCGCTGATCATCTCCTACATCCTGACCGCACTGGCCGTCCCGGTGCTGACGCGCCTGATCGTGAACTTCGACAAATGGCGAGACCCAGGCATCGGGCCCGAGGGCTGGGTCGGTCGCGGCCATCGCTGGCTTCTGGTCCAGCTATTCGCCCGCCCATGGCTGTTGGCGCTCGGTGTTGCGCCGCTTCTCGCGGTGGGCTGGCTTGCCTACAGCAACGTGGGCAGCGGGTTCATGCCGAACATGGACGAGGGCGGCTTCGTCCTGGATTTTCATTCCACATCCGGCACATCGCTGGATGAGACCACCCGCGAGCTGGTCCAGGTCGAGGCTATTCTGCGTGCCACGCCGGATATCGCGACATTCTCGACCCGGGTCGGCACCGGGCTGGGTGGGGGCCTGAACGAGCCGAACACCGGCGACTTTTTCGTGCTGCTGAAAATCGGGCCGCGCCGCCCGATCGATACGGTGATGGCCGAGGTGCAGGCCAAGGTGGATCGATCCGTGCCGGGCCTGAGCATAGCGACCGCACAGCTGATGGAGGACCTGATTGGCGACCTGACCGCGGTGCCGCAGCCGGTCGAGGTCAAGCTGTTCGCCAACGACCCGACGCAGCTCGCTCCGGCGGCGAAAAAGCTGGCCGCGGCGATGGCGAAGGTGCCCGGCCTGGTATCGGTGCTTGATGGCATCGTGATCGCCGGCGACGGGCTGAACATCCACGTGGATCCATCCCGCGCCGCCATCGAGGGCGTGGACGCGGCTTCAGTGAGCAGCGCGCTGGACGGCTACCTTGCCGGCACGGTCGCCACTCAGCTGCCGCGGACGGTCAAGCAGGTGGGCGTCCGCGTCTGGCTGCCGCCGGCGCAGCGGCAATATGATGACCAGCTGGCCAAGCTGCCGATCCGAGCACCGGACGGCCATGTGTTTGCTCTGGGCCGGGTGGCGAAGATTTCTCCGGCGCCCGGCCAGGCGGAGATCGAGCGCGAAAACCTGCAGCGGATGGTGGCACTCACGGCCCGGCTGCAAGGTCGCTCGCTAGGTGCCGCGGTCGCCGACGTGAAGACCCTGCTGGACCGCCCGGGCACGCTGCCGCCCGGCGTTCGCTATGAACTGGGCGGCCTCTATGCCCAGCAGCAGATCGCCTTCGCGGGCCTGGCCAAGGTGTTCGCCGCGGCTTTGGTGGCCGAGTTCGTATTGCTGCTGTTCCTGTATGAACGGTTCTGGATACCGGTCATCGTGCTGGCCGCCTCGGCACTGTCGACCACCGCGGTGTTCACCGGGCTGTGGCTGACCGGGATCGAGCTGAACATAACGGCGATCATGGGCATGACCATGATCATCGGCATCGGGACCGAGATGGCGATCTTTCTCGTTTCGGAATACGTCGACCTGGCGCAGCAGATGCCGCCTAGGCAGGCGCTGCTGGAAGCAAGCCGCAATCGCTTCCGTCCGATCGCCATGACCACGCTGGCCGCCATCCTGACGCTGCTGCCGCTTGCCCTGGCGCTTGGCCGCGGTTCGGGCATGCAGCAGCCGCTGGCGATCGCGATCATCGCCGGCCTGATGGTGGAGTTCCCATTGGTGCTGCTGGCGATCCCCGTGCTGATCGGGCTGACGCTGCCCCGCGAGCCTGCCGCGCCAATGGCGGATGCAGTGGCGGATGCCAGTCCTTCGTGAGGGCCGAGACACCGGGGCAAAGCCCGCGTTAGATAGGGCATTGTAACGGTTTCCTGATCCCGTTACCCAGGATGAACAAGCCGGCTTTGACAGCGAGAGCCACATCTTCTACCCGACAATAGCAAGACGCTCGGTTTTCGCCGCTAAAACTGGTCGGCACCAAACCCAATATCGACAGGCGCCGTCGCGCGTTGGGCGACAACGCAGTCTGGCCGAGGATGCAACGGGGAGCGGCTTTGAGACCTTTCTGGAGCAGTACGCGGGGATTGTTGCGGAACCAGTTCTTCAGGGTCTGGACCGCCGCTGCCGTGCTCGCTGCCTACGTCTACAGCTGGATTCATGCCCCGGAGTTGCTGACCTGGTGGAAGCGGACAACCACGTCGGCGATCGAGGCCGGATGTGACAGTCTGCCGTATCCATGGGGAGACCGCATCGAGGCGACGCTTGGAAACTTTGGCTTATGGGTGCAGATCACACTCGCCATCCTCGTGTTTCGCCTGCTGATATGGCTGTTGATCGTCGTGGCACGACGCAGGCGTACCCCACGATCCGGACAGTCGCCTGCATTACAGGCGGAAGACAGGCCGTAGGTTCTGCTGTTTTTTCACCCAGCGCCGCGTTCGGCACATGCGCTGACTACTCGACCACCGCATAGATCGTGCGGGTCAGGGGTCCGTCATCGCCAAGGCGCGCGGCTGATCGTTGCTCAATGGAACACACGTCCGGAGTCGATAACAATCGTTTGCCCGGTCATGGTCTCGGTGCGGCACATGGTGACAACCATATCAGCACAGTCGTCCTTGTCAGCGGCCTTCTTCAGCAGCGAACCCGCGGCCGATCGCTCGACCTGCTCAGACCGAAGGTTGGCTGTCGCGCGCGTACCTTCCAGCAATCCCGGTGCCACGCAGTTGACGAGCGTCTCAGGCGCCATTGCCACAGCCATGCAGCGTGTGAGATGAATAAGGCCCGCTTTCGAAACGGCGTAAGCGATGGATGAGCCCGTCGGCGTCAGCCCAGCCACCGACGCGATGTTGACGATGCGGCCTCGTCCTTGCGTCTTCATAACGGGCGCTACCGCTTTGATGAGGCGCATGGGCCCGGTCAGATTGACGGCCATGATCTTGTCCCACACCTCTGACGTCAGCGTATCGAGGTCGCTGAACGGGATCGACATGTTGTAGGCAGCGTCGTTGACGAGAATGTCGATACGGCCGAAGCGCTTGGTCACATCGCCGATCAGCTGCGACACAGCCGTGCCGTCGGTGATGTCGCAGGCGAACGCCGCGGCGTTGATCTGATAGCGTGAGGTCAATTCACGCGCGACACCCTCGGCCTGGTCGTGGCTCTGAGCATACACGACAGCGACCTGCACACCTTCCTTGGCCAGCGCGTGGCAGATGCGCTGACCAAGTCCGCCGTTGCCGCCTGTAACCAATGCGACTGCGTCCTTGAGGTCCATAGCCAGATTTGCCCTTGCCTCAGGTAATGGTGCCTCAGATAACAGGGTCGAGCACAACCACCGGTATTTCCCGATCCCCGGCCTTGTTCTGATAATCGGCGTAGGGCGGCCAGAACTCCAACCCTTTGTTCCACAACCGCGCCCGTTCCTCACCGGACGCAGTGCGCGCGCGGGCCTGCATTTTCGCAGTACCAACCTGGATCTCGACCTCTGGATTGGCGAGAACGTTCAGATACCAGGTCGGATGTCGCGGCGCGCCACCCTTCGAGGCGACGACAAAATAGCTGTCGCCCGCACGCCCGTAGAACAGCGGGAACATGTACTTTACCCCGCTTTTGCGCCCGGTGGTGGTGAGCATGAGGGACGGCACGGTCAACGTCGGCCGGTCGGGCATGTTCATGATATACATGTGCCCTTCCGTTCCGCCACTGGATAGATAGCGGTCGGCGTGATCGACCATCCATTGCGGCAGGTTGGGAGCGAGTTTCGCCTCGGTCATCGTGCTACACCTATGTTCATCTCGAACGCTGCATCATAACCGCGCCACCCTCAGCTGCCCAGCGTTCCCGCAAGCCCTGTTCATGCAAGCCCGGGCTCAGACCCGCCGCACCCCCCAGAACAGCATGACCCCCGCCTTGACGAACCCGGTGAGGTTGTCGCGGTGGCCGGTCGGGGTAAACCATTGCCCAGTCGGAAAGAACGGCAGGTCCTGGAAGGCCAGGCGCTGCATGTCCCGGCAGACCGCCTGTTGTGCGGCGATGTTCGGGGCGTCAAACCACTTGTCTCGCAGCGCCTCCATCTTGTTGTCCGTCGGCCAGCCAAACCAGCCGCCGTTGCCGTTGCCGCGCAGCGGAAAGTCGCTGCCGGGATTGGACACGTTCAACCCGCCCCACGTCGTGCAGAAGCTGTTCCAGCCACCCTTGCTCGAGGGCTGGTGGCTGGCGCGGCGCGACACCAGCGTGCCCCAGTCCATGCTGGTATACTGAGAATTGAGGCCAATCGATTTGTAGAAGGCATTGGTCACCTGCGCCATCGCCGTCAATTGCGGTTGGTCCGACGGCGACATCAGAACGATCGGCTCGTTCTTGTAACCACTTTGCGCGACCAACTTCTTCGCCAGCGGCAGGTCGCGCTTGCCGGTGATCTTGTCCATGTCGACATCGTTCGCCATCGGCGATCCCGGAATGAAGAACCCAGCCGTACGACCAAGGTCCTGCTGATCGCCAAGCACGGCATCGAGGTAGTCGTGCTGGTTTATCGCCACCAGTATGGCCTGCAACAGCTTTGGGTTGTCGAACGGCGGCTGTGTGTGATTGACCGCGACAACACCCAGCGCACCGAGTGGATCAAGCACCTCCAGCTTGACGCCTGCTGTCTGCTTCAGCAGCGGAAGCAGATCGAACAGCGGGTTTTCCCACCAGTCGATCTCGCCGCGCTGCAACGCTCCCGAGGCCGAGGCGGGATCAGGCATGATGACCCATTCCACCCGATCGAAATGCACAACCTTGCCACCCGCCCAGTAGCTCGCCGGCTCTTGCCGCGGCACGTATTTGTCGTTCTTGGCATACGCGGCGGAGGCGCCGGATACCCACTCGTTGCGGAGGAATTTGAACGGCCCGCTGCCGATATACTCGTTGATCTGGGTAAAGGCGTCGGTCTTGGCGATGCGTTCCGGCATGATAAAGCAGTTGTTGGCGCCCAGCGCGTAGGCCATGACCGGGAACGGCCGCTTCAGGTGGATCTCGAAGCTCTTGTCGTCCACCACCTTCATTTCGTTGGTCTCGCCCATGAGCCGCTGGCCGAAGCCGTCGCGCTTGCCCCAGCGCTGGACCGAGGCGATGCAGTCGCGCGACAGCACTTTCTGGCCGTCGTGCCACAACAGGCCATCGCGCAGCGTCATCTTCCACGTCAGACCGTCCGAGGAGGTCTCGGTGCCCGCCAGCATCTGCGGCTGTCCGACCAGCTTTTCGTCAATGCCGAACAACGTGTCCCAGACCATATAGCCATGCAACTGGGCGACCGTGGCGGTCGTCCAGATCGGGTCCGGGTTGGCAAGGTTCGCCTGCGGAACGTATTTCAGAACATCCGAGCGCGCCGCAACGGCAGGTTTCGCGAGCGCGACCGCCGCCGCGGCGCTGCCGCCAGCCAGAACGCTACGTCGGTTGATCATTCAGAACCTCCCTCTGGTCGCCGAAACGGGTCAGCCAATCGTTGTGCACGCTGCGTGCCATTGCCATATCGGAACGCTCGTTTGGTCGCGTCAGCCGCTCACGGCGGGCCTCGGTCGCTTGCTGCCCTTGAGGCGGGACTTTCGAAACTTCCTGTCCGGGAACCGATCCGGTGACCGCTGCCTCGAGCTGTGCGGAGCGTGACCAGCACGTTCGCCTTGCCGGGACGTCGCCGTGACCGCCCGGCAAGCGAACCGGGCAGCAACCTGTTCGAGGTGTTCCTGGGCAGTTTGCGCCCCTAATCCGGCCAACGACGAATGCCGATCGGCCTCAACTAAGGCACCCACCCATCGAAGCCTCAGCGGCAAGGATACAGCTCGCTCCGCGTTAGGGTGGAAACGCACCGCATCACGAGCGGCGGCAAACGCCTTATCGGCTCAAGCTGAATCCGAAATAGTCGTTCGCCACGACGTCGGCGCAAATTTCCCGGTAGTGCGCCATTCCGCCCGCGTAAGGCATGAACACCCGCGGCTTCCCCGGCACGTTCGCGCCGAGGTACCACGAATGCGTCGCCATCGGCAGCAACGTCGCGTTGGCAGCGGTGTTCACCTCCTGCACCCACTCGTCCATCGCCTCGGCTTTGGCTTCGATCCGTTCGATATCGTGCGCGCGCATGTGGGCGATGCAGTCGGCGATCCATTCAGCGTGCTGCTCGATCGCAACCGGCATGTTGCAGAGCACGGATGGGCTGCCCGGACCGGTCACGGTGAACAGATTCGGGAACCCGGCAACCTGCAACCCCAGATAATTGCGCGGCCCGGCTTCCCATTCCTTCGCCAAAGCCTGTCCATCGCGGCCGCGAATATCCATCCGCAGCATCGGCCCGGTCATCGCATCAAAGCCGGTTGCGAAGACGATGATGTCCAACGGGTAATCGCCGTCACCGGTGCGGATGCCGTCCGCTGTGATCCGCTCGATCGGGACGCTGCGGACATCGACCAACGTTACGTTGTCGCGGTTGAAGGTCTCAAAGTAATTGGTGTCGATGGGCGGACGTTTCGCCGCGTACGGATGGTCGATGTCGGACAGTTTCGCCGCTGTCGCGGGGTCCTTCACGATGTCCCGGATCTTGCCGCGAATAAATTCCGATGCCGTATCGTTCGCCGCCTTGTCGACCAGCAGATCCTGGAAGGTGGCGCGAAACTGCAGGCCGCCGGTCTGCCAGGCTGCCTCATACAAGGCCTGACGGTCCTCCGCGGATGTTTCGATTGCCAAACGTTCTGAGATAAGGAACGGGTGACCGTTTGGCGTGGCATGGGTCGCGCGCCGGATTTCGCCCGCGTTGTCCCTGACCCAGCGCTTGAATTCCGCGGTCAGCGGGACGTTGCGGGCTGGCACACTGTAATTCGCGGTGCGCTGGAAGACAGTCAGGTGAGCGGCCGCCTCGGCGATGACCGGCGTAGCCTGGATGCCGGTGGATCCGGTGCCGATCAAGCCGACGCGCTTGCCCGTGAAGTCGACGCCCGCATGCGGCCACTGGCCCGTGTGATACCAGTCTCCGGCAAAGCTTTCCAGGCCCGGAATATTCGGCACGTTCGCCGTCGATAGGCAACCAACGGCGGTAACCAGAAACTTCGCGCTGAAGTGCTCGCCGGTCTCGGTGCGCACGTTCCACCGGTTCGCCGCTTCATCGTAATGTGCCGCGGTCACCCGGGTGTTGAGGCGGATGTCGCGCTTCAGGTCGAAGCGATCCGCGACATGATTAAGGTAGCGCATGATCTCCGGCTGCTGCGGATATCGCTCGGACCATTCCCATTCCCGCATCAATTGCTCGGAGAATGTATAGCAGTACGCATGACTTTCGGAATCGCAGCGCGCCCCGGGATAACGGTTCCAGTACCAGGTGCCGCCGACCCCGCTGCCTGCCTCGAGCGCCTGCACCGACAAACCGAGCCGGTCGCGGAGACAAAGCAGCTGATACAGACCGGCGAATCCGGCGCCAATCACCAGCGCATCTAAGTCACCCCCCGCCTCGGCTTGGGTTTTCGACCTGTCTGCTGTCGCCATTGCCATCCCATTCCTCGATTTGTCGCGCCGTAGCAGCAGAAGTTCCGCCGCTGTCGTGTTTGTCTCACCGCCGTCATAGTCGATGCCCCAAATCTACCGCGTAAGGCCGCTTCGGGTCGAATCTTCAGCCGCGACGGCGCGCCTGGACAAAAACCGCTTACGCACCGCCGACCGCTGCATGGCGCGGCAGCGGTTCAGACACCCGACGAAGGCCGAGATGTTCGCGCAAGGTTGTTCCCTGATAATCACGCCGGAAGAGGCCACGATGTTGCAGTTCCGGCACGACAAGGTCGACGAAGTCAGCAAACGCGCCCGGGAAGTACGGCGGCAGAATGTTGAACCCGTCCGCCGCCCGCCCGAGGAACCATTCCTCCAGCGTATCGGCAATGCCTCGCGGCGTGCCGCACAGCACCCAGTGGCCGCGCGCCGCGGCGGTCAGATTGTATAGATCGCGCAACGTCATCTTCTCGCGCCGCGCCGTCTCATAGAGAACATGCGAGAACGTCTGGCTCTCCTTATAAGGCGGTGGTGGCGGCACCGGTCCGTCCAACGGATGGCCGGAGACATCATAGCCGATCCGGCTGGCAACCAACGTCGCCGCATTGGTTGGCGTCAGCCAGGCTTGCAGTTTGGCGAGTTGCTCCCGGGCCTCGGCGTCGGTTTCACCGATGATCGGCATGACACCCGGCAACACCGCGAGATCATCCGGCGGGCGCCCGTATTTGGCCATGCGCCGCTTCAGGTCGGTGTAGGCGATCTTGGCGGCTTCCAGCTCCTGCACCACCGAGAAGACGACATCGGCGGTGCGCGCCGCCAGCTGTAGCCCTGCCGGTGAGCCGCCGGCCTGGATGATGACCGGATGCCCCTGAGGGCTGCGCGAGATGTTGACCGGCCCCTTGACCTGAAAGAACCGTCCCTTGTGATCGAGCGGACGGACCTTGCTCTCGTCGATGAACCGTCCGGATGCTTTGTCGGCAACCAGCGCGCCGTCATCCCAGCAGTCCCATAGCCCCCTGACGACATCGACGAATTCATTGGCGCGCTGATAGCGCAGTTCGTGCTCCAGGTGCTGGTCGCGGTTGAAGTTCAACGCCGCTTTCGGGTTGGAACTGGTCACCACATTCCACCCCGCTCGGCCGCCGCTGATGTGATCGATCGAGGAAAAGATCCGAGCGACATTGAAGGGTTCGGAAAAGCTGGTCGAGACCGTTGCGCCAAGGCCGATATGGGTGGTCGTGGCGCTGAGCATCGAGATAAGGCTCGTTGGCTCGAACCGGCACATGAACGATGGGTGATCGCTCGGGTCCATCACCATCGAATCGGAAATGAACAACAGGTCGAACCTGCCGCGTTCGGCGATGCTGGCGATCTCCTGGATGACCGGAAGCTCGATGTGGCTGGCGGCAGCGCCCTCCAAGCGCCAGCCGGCGGTGTGGTTGCCGGTACCCAGCACAAAAACGCCCATGTGCATCTGTCGGGTGGTCGCGCTCATCCAATCCGATGTCCCTTGCTTCGCCGATGGCCAGCCAGCCTAGATCCACCCTGGCTGCATTGCCACCCTGACCCGATCCATGGGTCGGGAAGCACAAGACGGCCGAGGAGACTGCAAGCCAAGTACGGTACTATCGTAATGACACTACTCAGCCCGATCGCAGCACCGCTACGCCTTCTTGCGAAGCGGCCGCAGAAAACAGCGGCCGACGTCAGTGAACCCGCTGGCCCGACAGAATTCCTGCGAGGCGGTTTCCGCCGGATCGGCGGTTACCGCCATCGTGCCGCAACCGGCCATCCGAGCTGCCTGCGCGGCTGCCTTGACCAGCAGCCGGCCGATCCCTCTGCGGCGCTCGTCCGGGGCGACCAGTAGCGTGGTGATCCGCGCTACCGGTTGATCGGCTTCCAATGTTCGATACCAGTGCAGCAGGACAAGGCCAATTGGCGGACCCCATTCAGCCGCGATCAACGCCACACCAGGCTCCTTCCTGACCGCGTCCAGCCGCTCTGCCAAAACGCTCGGTGGGATTTCACGCCCGGCCGCACGCAGCAAATCGGATAGACCCTGAGCATCCGTGCCCGAAGCGGAACGGATTTCCAATCCGTAGCGGGTTTTCAATCGCCACTCCATCGTTGAGGCCAGCTGATCGGCCCGAACCACGCGGCCTCGGTGCAGGGGTCTTTCGGTAAGCGCCGTCCGCACACCCGGTTCGCCAGACGCGATGACCTTATCTAGTCTGCGGCGAGATCGACCAAGGACCAACCTGCGATGAGCAAACCCACCGGGCCGCTGAAGGATTTTCGCATTCTCGACCTGACCACCGTCTTGTTTGGTCCGTTCGGCACACAGACCTTGGGCGACTGGGGTGCCGAGATCATCAAGATAGAGAGCCTGACCGGGGACACCTGGCGCACGTCCGGCCAGTTCCGCAACCGCGGCATGAGCGGCCAGTTCATGGCGGCGAACCGCATAAGCGTAGCCTGGCACTTGATCTCAAGCACCCTGGAGGCAATGCGGTGCTGCGACGGCTGATCGCCACCGCGGATGCGCTGGTCAGCAATATCCGTCCCGCCGGCCTGGCGCGTCTTGGTTTCAGCTACGACACCTGCAAGACGCTCAATCCGACGATCGTCTACGCGGTAGCCACCGGCTTTGGCCAGGATGGCCCTTGGCGCGCCCGCCCGGCGTTCGATGAGATCATCCAGGCTGCCTCGGGCTTCGCCTCCGCCATGGGCACGGATGAAGAGCCCGCCTTCGTTCCCAGCCTGATCGGCGACAAGATCTGCGGCATGGCACTGACCGCGGCGGTGACCGCCGCGCTGCTGCACCGCGAGCGCACCGGCGAGGGCCAGATGGTGGAAGTGCCGATGCTGGAAACGCTGGCCGCGTTCAACAGTATCGAAATGTTTGGCGGCTACGCCTTCGTCCCGCCGGTCGGTCCATCGGGCTATCAGCGCATGAAGGCGCGCCGCCCGGTGCGCACCAAGGACGGCTGGCTGACCATGTTGCCCTATTCGGGCGACAACTGGTGCGCGTTCTTCCAGGCGGTCGGGCATCCTGAATGCATCGAGGACTACGCCGTGCGCGACCCCGTTCTGCGGGCCCGCAATATCGACGGGATCTACGACCGAATGCGCGATATCGCGCCGACCCGGACCACGGCGGAATGGGAGGAACTGCTGCTGCGGATCGACGTGCCGCACACCGCCTTCGCCAAGCTGACAGAGATCGCCGAGCAGCCGCATCTGAAGGCGGTGGGGATGTTTCCTGAGCTGGACCATCCCACCGAGGGCAAGATCCGTCAGGCCCGTCCAGCGACGCGCTTCTCCGCCAGTCCAGCCGGGATAAACCGCATGCCGCCTCGGTTGGGCGAACACACGAAAGAGGTGCTGCGCGAGGCGGGTTATACCCCGGACGAGATCGAGAGCCTGATTGCGGAAAAAGCAATCGGCGCAGCGTAGGGACGTGCTTTGGCACCAGGCCGATCCGATCCCGTCGTCGGCGAGGCAGCAATCGATCCGGTTGCTCGATGGATCGGCGAAAGCCGAGTGGTTCGGGATTGACGCGCGCGGATGCGGGACGCCAGATTGGGGCGGGAGGAAACTGCCAATGCCGTTCTACGAAAAAGGCGATGTCCGCATTCATTACGAAGAGGCTGGTTCGGGCTTTCCACTGTTGCTCATCCCCGGCGGGGGCTTGAACTCGACCATCTCGTTTTTCACCAGCGGCGCACCGTTCGATGCGATCGCGGAATTCAGCCACGAGTATCGCTGCATCACCATGGACCTGCGCAATGCCAACGGCGGCCAGTCGTCCGGCCCGATCGAGATCGATCGGCCCTGGGATTCCCACGCCGATGATCAGCTCGGTCTGATGGATCACCTGGGCATCAACGACTTCCTGGTGATGGGTTTTTGCATCGGTGGGCCGTTCATCTGGAACCTGTTGCAGCGGGCGCCCAAGCGTATCGTCGCCGCCGTTCTGGCACAGCCCAGCGGCTTTCGTCCGGAGATGCCGGACCTGTTCTACAACAACAACATGGCGGCGTGGGGACCAGAGCTGTGCGCTCGCCGGCCGGATGTCACGATGGCGACGATCGAGCCCTTCCTGAGCCGGATGTATCGCGCCAACCCTGACTTCGTCTTCACCGTGACACGTGATTTCGTGCGCGACTGCCAGACGCCCGTCTTGGTGCTGCCGGACGACGTCCCGGCGCACCCATACGCCGTGGCGATGGAGTCAGCGTGTCTGGCGCCGAACGCCCAGGTGAGCCTCTATCCCTGGAAGCAGCCCCAACACCTGGTTCCCTTGGCGGTACGCCATGTGCGCACCTTCCTGCGAGCGCATCAGCCGGTCACGGCGAGCCGCTAGGATCTCGCGGGCCACCGGATAGCCTGTCGCCATCGGCTAATCCCACCGCCTGGGAGGCGTAATTACCCTGCCGGTCGAAGCGCCAGGCGCGATCATCCGATGTCGAAACAATTGCGTTCTAAGCGCCCCGCGAGCGCCCGTCTTCTTCGATCTCAGCCGCGGCGATCGCCCTGGACAGCGCGCCGCTCAATTCTTTGGCCGACGCCAACGTCAACTCGACCGCGACACGCGTGCCAGGCCCCAGCTGGGAATTCATGAAATCGATGGTGATCGCCTCTTCCAGCAGGGCGTGGTGCGGGTGGTCGTAGGACACCACCGAGCGGGTCAGCTTGAACCACCCGTCGTTTCCCTTGCCGGCGCCGTCGGCGCTGACGATTTCCACAATCGAGGTACACATGCTGGCGGCTAGGCGGCCATGTGCTTCTGCAAGAACGCGAAGATCTTTTGCCAACCATCCACTGCCTGCTCGATGCGGTACATCGGCCGATCGTAGTAAAAGAAGCCGTGCCCCGCGCCGTCGTATCGATGAAACTCATAGTCCTTGTGATGCTTCTTCAGCTCGGCCTCGTGCTGGTCCACCTGCTGGGGTGTCGGCGCGCGATCCTCGTTGCCGAAAAGACCCAGTAGGGGACATGACAAATCCTGGGTGAAGTCGATTGGTGCCGCCGGCTGCTTCGGCGTCAGCTCCTCCTTGCTCATCACCACCCGGCCGCCCCAAAGTTCGATGGCGGCATCTATGCTTCTGGTATGGCAGGCGAACAGGAAGGTCTGCCGGCCGCCGGAACACGTGCCCATGACAGCGACCTTGCCATTCAGCCAGGGTTGCGCGCGCAGCCACTGCACCGCGCCTTCGGTGTCGCCAATGACCTGGGCATCGGCGACACCGCCCTCGGCCCGCACCTTGGCGGCGACATCATCCGCCTTGCCGTCACCGGCGCGGTGATAGAGGTTGTGGCTGATCGCCGCGTAGCCGTGATGGGCGAACTTGCGGGTCGCCTCACGATACCATTCGTCCCAGCCTGGCGCGTGATGAAGAAGCACCATGCCGGGGAACGGTCCCGCGCCTAAGGGCCGTGCGACATAGGCCGAAATCGGCTGATTCTTGTCGCCGTTGATTGAGATCGTTTCCGCGATCATTCCTTCATAGGCCATCTTCGCTTCCCCTTGGTTGGCGTGGTGAAGTGACAAAAGCAGCTGCCGGGGGCATCATCTCGCCTTCGCGCCACGGGCGCAACACGCGGCGCGCATCAGCCTCATGCTGGTGAAATCACCGTAGCCGGGGCTGGGGTTGATCGCCGGCAAAATCCCGGCCCGATCAAACCAGGCAAAGGACCCGAGACTTCGTCCGCACCGGCACGGGCCAGAACACGAATGGAGAAAACACCAATGCCGCAGACCGCAGACGCCACAGGCGAATACCGCGGCACCACCCACCGCGACGACGACGCGCTGAACGCATGGCTGGCGAAGCGTCCCACCGAGGCAGCGCTGGAGCCTGACCTGCCGATCATCGATCCGCACCACCATTTCTGGGATCAGCCCCACCGCGGCCGCTACCTGCTTCCCGAACTGCTGGCCGATATCGGCGGCGGCCACAACATCGTCTCGACCGTCTTCCTGGAATGCCGCGCCATGTATCGCAAGGACGGCCCGCGCGAGATGGCCGCGCTGGGCGAGGTCGAATTCGTCACCGGCATCGCGGCGATGAGCGCATCGGGCAACTACGGCCCCTGCCGCGTCGCCGAGGGCATCGTCGGCGGCGGTGACCTCAGCGTCGGTGCCGGCGTGCGCACGTTGCTGGAAGCGCAGATAGCAGCCGCCGGTGGACGTCTGCGCGGCCTGCGTCACGGCGTGGCGTGGGATCCCAACAAGGCGATCAGCGACTTCGCGTCCCGCACCGTGCCGCTGCACCAGGTGATGGACCCGAAATTCCGCCAAGGCTTCGCCCAGCTTGCGCCGTTGGGCCTGAGCTTCGAGTCATGGCAGTATCATCCGCAACTAGCGGATGCGATCGATCTCGCGCGTGCCTTTCCCGACACCACCATCATCCTCAACCATGTCGGCGGCGTGCTTGGGGTTGGGCCCTATGCCGGGCGCCGGCAGGAGGTTCTGGCCAGTTGGCGCAAGGACATCAACGAACTGGCCAAGTGTCCGAATGTCTATTGCAAGCTGGGTGGCATCGGCATGGTGTCGTTTGGCTTCGACTTCCACGAGCGTGATTTGCCGCCCTCATCCGAGGATCTCGCGGCTGCGTGGCGGCAATATATCGAGCCCTGCATTGAAGCTTTCGGGATCGAGCGGTGCATGTTCGAAAGCAACTTCCCGCCGGATAAGCAGTCGTGCGGCTATACCGAGTTGTGGAACGCGTTCAAGCGCATCACCGCCAATGCGTCGGCGCATGACAAGACCGCGCTCTACAGCGGCACCGCGGCGCGGGTCTATCGATTGACCATGCCCTGACCCGCGAGGCGGCATCGCGATCAGCAGGTTCGGCCATGGCGGGTCCCGACAAGAGCGTGGCTGCTTCAACCTGAAGCCGTCATACCCTTGTCGTGGTGCGGAACCTGGCGATGTGCTCAGCCGGCGAAGGTCTCGACGATATCCTGGTGCAGGCTGCCGATCTCCCGCTGCACGGAGTCCAGGAACGGCGACAGGTCCTGCCCCGCCAGTTCGCCGACGTTTTGATAGGTCATCATGCCGTTCAACTGGTCCAGCCGTTCCAGTGCCGCCGACATGCGCAGGTAATAGCGCGCGCGCAGCTGGGTCAGGTGCCACTCCACCTGCGCCAGGTTCAGCCCGACCGAGCGGGGGAAGGCGGTGTTCGCCAGCAGGAAGCAGGCGACCTGCCGCGGGTTGTAGCCGCTGGGATGCTCCCGCCGGTAGGCGTGATAGCCCGCCGCCGCCCGCAGCAGCGCGTTCCAGTGGCCCGCATCGATATCCGCATCCACCGCCGCGGCCTGCGGCGCCAGCGAATGGAACCGCGTATCGAGCAGCCGCGTGGTCTGGTCCGCCCGCTCCAGATACCGGCCGATCATGTAGAAATGCCAGGCTTGGTCGCGATGCAGCGTGCCTTCGGTGATGCCGGTGTGCGCCTGGGCCCCGTCCTTCAGCATCGCGCACACCGCGGTGAAGTGATCGGCCGAGATGGTGGCGGCATCCAGCGCGCAGATCCTGCCGTGGAACACGTTGATCTGCAGCCACATCTCGGTGGAGATCAGCGCCCGCAAGGTCCTGGCGTTCTCCCGCGCCGCGGCGATGAAGCACTGCACCGAGGTCGGGTTGCCGTCGTCCAGCAGATAGAACTCCCCGACGCTGCGCTGGCTGGCCACCGCGTGCTGCTTGAAGAACGCGTCCAGGTCGCCGTTGATGCGCGGCACCGACAACCAGTTGCGGGTGTCATCGGCGTCCCGCGCGAAGGTGTTGGTCACGTCCAGCAGGCGCGCCAGGCTCTCGATCCGCTCCATGTAGCGGGCCAGCCACAGGGTGCTCTCGGCGTGCCGGGCGATCAGGTGCACTTTGTGTTGCGGGGGGATCCGGTCCATCAATCGCGCGCGCCGATCATGCCAGCACCCAGGTATCCTTGGACCCACCGCCCTGCGAGGAGTTCACCACCAACTTCCCGGCGCGCAGGGCGACGCGGGTCAGGCCGCCTGGCAACACCCAGGTCTGCTTGCCGGTGACCGCGAACGGCCGCAGATCGATATGCCGCGGCCGCACCCCATCCTCGCTCAACGTCGGCGCGACCGAAAGTTTCAGCGTCGGCTGGCTGATATAGTTCGCCGGATCGGCCTTCAGCACGTCGCGGAACCGCGCCAGCTCCGCGTGCGAGGCCTGCGGCCCGATCAACAGCCCGTAGCCGCCGGACTCGGCCACTGGTTTGACCACCAATTCGGCCAGATGATCCAGCGTATAGGCCAGCCCGTCCGCCTCGGCGCAGATCCGGGTGTCCACGTTCGGCAGGATCGCCGCTTCCGACAGATAGTAGCGAATGATCCGCGGCATGTAGGCGTAGATCGCCTTGTCGTCGGCGACCCCGGTGCCCACCGCATTGGCGATCGCCACCGCGCCGCGCCGCCAGACCTCGATCAGTCCGCGCACGCCCAGCGTGCTGTCGGGGTTGAACGCCGCCGGGTCCAGGAAGTCGTCGCCGATCCGGCGGTAGATCGTGTGCACCTCGACCAGGCCCGCGGTAGTGCGCATCCAGACCTTGCCGCCGTCGACCGTCAGGTCGCGGCCCTCGACCAGCGGCACGCCCATCTCGCGCGCCAGGAACACATGCTCGAAATAGGCGGCGTTGAAAATGCCGGGCGACAGCACGACGACCTGCGGATCCGCCACCCCGGGCGGGGCGATCTCCGCCATCGCGTTATGCAGCCGCGGGCCATATTCATCTACCCCGCGGACCCGCAGCCCGATCATCAGGTCCGACATCACCCGCAGGCTCATGTGGCGGTTCTCGACCACGTAGGCGACGCCTGACGGCGTGCGGACGTTGTCCTCCAGCACCCGGAAGGCGCCGGTTTCATCGCGCACGATGTCGGTGCCGCAGACATGGACATAGGTGTTGAACGGCACGTCGAAGCCGACCATCGCCTGGCAATAGCCGGCGTTCTTCAGCACCAGTTCGGCCGGAATGACCTTGTCGGCCAGGATCTTCCGCTCGTGGTAGATGTCGTGCAGGAACATGTTCAGCGCCCGCACCCGCTGGATCACCCCGCTCTCGATCTGGCGCCACTCGGTCGGCGTGATCACCCGCGGGATCAGGTCGAACGGCAGGATCCGGTCGATCGCCGTTGCATCGGAGTAGACGGTAAACGTGATGCCCCGCTCCAGCAGGTCGCGTTCGGCCTCCGCGGCGCGCCGCCGCAGGCTCTCGATCGGCAGCGCCCCCAGGCGCGACAGCAGCAAGGTCAGGGTCGGGTGCGGCGGTTGCCCGGGCCGCAGCATCTCGCAAAAGAACGCACCCGCCTCATAGCCTTGCATCGTCCCCAGCTGCATCGTCGCCGGCGCGTGCGGTTGCGCTGCCTGCTGGCCTTGGACCTCGCTCCGGCTCGCCTCGCCCGCCTGCATGAGCGTCTCCGTTTTGCAATGCGGCATGATAAACCAAAGCTGGTTGCTGCAAAGGACTTTCCTGACCGGCCGCGGCGGCGGCACGAAGCCGCTTTCAAGCCGCCCGCGCGCGTTGTATGGGCAGGCGTTGCAGTGGGCCGGCAGGCGAACGGGCGGCCGATTCGGATGGGCGCCGATTCGGATGGGCGGCCGAGTAGCGGAGGATGCCTTGGCGGACGATACCCGGACCCCGGCGCGGGCCGATACCCAGACCCCGGCGCGGGACGATATCCAGGCGCGGGCGGCCGCGACCGCCGAGGCACGCACCCAGGCGGCGTCTACCCTCCGGCCGACCGTGCCGGCGCTGGAAGCGATGCTGGGCCAGGCCTGCCCGGTGCTCGATCACGGCTTCGTCCGGGTGATCGACTACATGGGCGACGACGCCGCCATCGTGCAGGCCGCCCGCGTCTCCTACGGCCGCGGCACCCGCCGCGTACAGGAGGATGCCGGGCTGATCCGCTATCTGATGCGTCACCGCCACAGCACCCCGTTCGAGATGTGCGAGATCAAGTTTCACGTCAAGCTGCCGATCTTCATCGCCCGGCAGTGGATCCGCCACCGCACCGCGAGCGTCAACGAGTACTCCGCCCGCTACTCGATCCTGGACAAGGAATTCTACCTGCCCAGCGCCCAGCACCTCGCGGCCCAGTCGGTCAGCAACCGCCAGGGACGCGGCGAGGCTCTGGACGGTGAAGAAGCCGCCGAGGTGCTGGATCTGCTGCGCGCCGACGCCGACCAGACCTACACCCACTACGCCCGCATGCTGAACGAAGGTGCCAACGCCGATCCCACCCGCCGCGGCCTGGCACGGGAACTGGCTCGGATGAACCTGACCTTGAACACCTACACGCAGTGGTACTGGAAAACCAATCTGCACAACCTGTTCCATTTCCTCTCGCTGCGGGCCGATCCGCATGCGCAGTACGAGATCCGGGTCTACGCCGAGGCGATGCTGCGAATGACCGAAGCCTGGGTGCCGGTGGCCGCCGCCGCCTTCCACGACTACCGGCTGGGGGCGGTGACCTTGTCCGCCCAGATGCTCGCCGTGCTGCGCCGGCGGCTGGCGGGCGAGGCCGTTCGTCAGGAAACCAGCGGCCTCAACCGCCGCGAGTGGGACGAGTTCGTCGCGCATTTCCCGACGCCGTGATCGGCCACCGGTGCGATCTGATGCGCGACGACGCGGATGACGGCTTGCTTGCTCCCATCTGGATGCCAGAGTAAGGGACGCTCCGCCCGGGTGGGGTCCCCGGGTGGGGCCGTAGGCGGCGGCCGCGGCTACGGCGCCGTCTAAAACTACCGCATGAAACAGAAGCGCCGCGCGGAACCTCCAGCCCGCGGCGTCGCGTGCAACAAAAGCGTCGCGTGAAACTACCAGCCCGCGGCGTCGCGCGTGAAACCACCAGCCTGCCGCCGCGCATCATGAGGTCACCGATTTGAGCCAGGATCAGGAGCCCGAGGGGCACGTCAGGCCAAAACCGAACCTCGGTGTGCTGATGGCGGTGCTGGGCATCGTCTACGGCGATATCGGCACCAGCCCGCTGTATGCCTTCAAGGCCAGCTTGCAATTCTTCGACGTCGCCCGGACCACCGCGGTCGAGGTCATGGGCGTGCTGTCGCTGATCTTCTGGTCGCTGATCATCATCGTGACGGTGAAATACGTCTTCCTGGTGATGCGCGCCGACAACCGGGGCGAGGGCGGCATCCTGGCGTTGATGGCGCTGGCACAACGGGTTTCCGTCGGCCGCGGGGTGAAAAGCGCCCTCGCGTTGGTGGGCATCGCCGGCGCCTGCCTGTTCTTCGGTGACGGCGTGATCACCCCGGCGATCTCGGTGTTGTCGGCGGTGGAAGGGCTGGAGGTCTCGGCGCCCGATCTGAAATTCTATGTCATGCCGATCAGCATCGCGGTGATCGTCGCCCTGTTCGCCGCCCAGTACAAGGGCACCGGCAAGGTCGGGCGGGTGTTCGGCCCGATCATGGTGCTTTGGTTCGGCATCCTTGGCCTCACCGGCCTGCGCGAGATCATTCCGCACCCGTACGTGCTGCTGTCGATGTCGCCCAGCTACGCGGTCGCGCTGTGCATCCGCTACAAGGGGCTGGCGTTTTTCGTGCTGGGGGCGGTCGTGCTATGCGTCACCGGGGCCGAGGCGCTGTATGCCGATATGGGTCATTTCGGTGCCAGGCCGATCCGCATCACCTGGCTGACCTTCGTGCTGCCCTGCCTGATCCTGAACTATTTCGGCCAGGGTGCGCTAATGATCAGCGACCCCACGGCGATCACCAATCCGTTCTTCCTGCTGGGTCCAGTCTGGATGCGGCTGCCGATGGTGATCCTGGCCACCGCGGCGACGGTGATCGCCAGCCAGGCGGTGATCTCGGGCGCCTTCTCGATGGCGCGGCAGTGCATGCAGCTGGGCTTCCTGCCGCGGATGACGGTGCGCCACACGTCGAACGTCGAGGAAGGCCAGATCTACGTGCCGCAGGTCAACAACGCGCTGGCGGTCGGCGTCGTGCTGCTGGTGCTGGCCTTCAAGACCTCGGAAAACCTGGCCTCGGCCTATGGCATCGCCGTCACCGGGACGTTCCTGTGCACCGCGATCCTGGCGATGGTGGTGTTCCGCCGCCAGTTCCACTGGTCGCGGCTCGCCGCGGTCGCGGTGTTCGGCGGCCTGTTCATGGTCGACATCGTGTTCTTTTCCGCCAACACGGTGAAGATCGTCGAGGGCGGCTGGGTGCCGCTGGTGCTGGGCCTGGCGCTGACCGCGATGATGACGTCGTGGAAGCGCGGCCGCGATCTGCTGCTGTCGCGCTGGAAGCAGTCCTCCATGCCGCTGGCGCCGTTCCTCGCACGGCTGCCGCAGTCGCGCATCATCCGGGTGCCCGGTCTGGCGGTGTTCATGACCGGAAACCCCGACTACGTGCCGACGTCGTTGCTGCACAACCTCAAGCACAACAAGGTGCTGCACGAGAATGTCCTGTTCGTGACGGTGGAAAACCGCGACGTGCCCGAGGTCTCGCAGCGCCGCCGAACCGAGGTGGCGGAGTTGGCACCGGGCATCCATCGCGTGGTGCTGCGCTACGGTTTCATGGAAAGCCCGAATATTCCGCGCGCCCTGGAGGAGCTGACCGAGCAGCTGAATGTGCGGGTGTCGCAGGCCAGCTACTTCCTCGGGCGCGAGGTGCTGGTGCCGGGGATGGCGCCGAAGCTGCCGTGGTGGCGGCGCGCTTTGTTCCTGATCATGGCCCGCAACGCGGTGCCGGCGACCGAGTTCTTCCGCATTCCCAGCGACCGCGTCGTCGAGTTGGGCGTCCGCATCACGATCTGACACCGGCCGCACGGCAGGCGCCTTGGTATCGTCCAGAGGGCGCCCGCGTCGTCACCCGCGACGTCACCGATCTCGCTGACCCGGGCGCGGGCTGGGGCGTTCACTGGAGCGCTGACCGGGGCGTGGCTGTGGTCAATCCCTGGCAACGGCGACGGTGTCCGGCTGCCCGGGCAACCCGTACGTCGTGCCGAACAAGCCTGACCATCCCGACCGGAACAACCGAACGCAGCGGACGCGCCGTTCGGCCGTCGCGGCGCTGCCGAACGATCGACCGCCTTGTGTATACCGCTTTGTCGGGACATGGTACCGGCCGTTGGCGCCGAGCGGATGCGGCGCGGCTTGCCCGCGAGGCCCCGTGGCCGCAATGAGACCGGTTGGCTTGCACGCTGACCGGGATGCATGCGGGGGGTTGGCGTGGCGGCTGCGCGCGAGGGTTTGGCATGGCGGCCGCATGCGACATCAAGACCACATCAGCCGGAGCCTGAGGCATGCAACGACGCGCGATCCTGAAGACGATATCGGCTGGCGCCGTCGCGCTCGCCGCGCCCCGCATCGTCTCCGCCGCGGCGGAGACGGCAACGCTGCGCTTCGTGCCGCAAGCCGATCTGAGCGTGCTCGATCCGGTGTTCACCACCGCCTATGTCACCCGCAACCATGCGTTCATGGTGTTCGATACGCTGTACGGCATCGACGCCGCGTTCAACCCGCAACCGCAGATGCTGGCGGGGCACACGGTCGAGCAGGACGGCAAGCTGTGGCGGCTGACGCTGCGCCCGGGGCTCACGTTTCACGATGGCGAGCCGGTGCTGGCCAAGGATGCCGTGGCCAGCATCCGGCGCTGGGCGCAACGCGATGCGTTCGGGTCCGCGCTGCTGGCCGCCACTGACGAGATAACGGCACCCTCGGACCGGGTCGTGCAGCTGCGCCTGAACAAGCCGTTCCCGATGCTGCCGTTGGCGATGGGGCATGGCAGCAACACCATGCTGCCGGTGATGCCGGCGCGTCTGGCCGCCACCCCGCCGACCCAGGCGGTGACCGAGATGGTGGGCAGCGGGCCCTATCGCTTCGTCGCCGACGAGCGGGTGGCCGGATCGCTGGCGGTGTATCGCAAGTTCGATGGCTATGTGCCGCGGCCGGACGGCCAACCAAGCTTTACCGCCGGGCCGAAGATCGCCAACGTGGCACGGGCGGAATGGCACACCATTCCCGATCCGGCGACCGCGGCCGCGGCGCTGCAAGCGGGCGAGATCGACTGGTGGGAGCAGCCGACCGCCGACCTGTTGCCGCTGCTGCGGCGGAACAAGGCGATCGTCGTCGAGATCCTCGACCACGCGGGCAATATCGGCTTCCTGCGCCTCAACAGCCTGCTGCCGCCGTTCGACAAGCCGGCGGTCAAGCACGCGCTGCTGGGCGCGATCAACCAGGCGGATTTCATGCAGGCGGTGGTCGGCGACGATCCGGCGATGTGGCGCGACAAGGTCGGCGTGTTCACCCCCGGCACGCCACTGGCGAACGAGGCCGGCATCGCGGTGCTCACCCGCCCGCGCGACGATGCACGGGTCAAGCGCGACCTCGCCGGAACCCTACGGGCCGTCCACACATGGTATCAGCGCGCCGTCGCGATCAACGACCCCTGCCGGTTCGCCTCAGCTTGAGGACCTTCCCCCGTATCCTCCCGCCGGCTTGTCGTCGACCGTGGCCGCATCGGCGTTCGGGTGGATGATGGTGACGGGCGCGTCAGCCTGATGGCGGCTGCCGATGCCCGCGGCGATCGGCCGCGTTGGGCGGCTTGGCCTGCCAGGTTCGACCAGCCGATGGGCATCCGCCACCGCCGGTCGGTGCCTCGCGGCCGTCGGTTCAGCGCCGGCCGAACATCTTCTCGAGGTCCGCGCGCGACAGCTTAAGCATCGTCGGCCGCCCATGGCTGCAGGTCGCCGCGCGCGGCGTCGCCTCCATCTGCCGCAACAGCGCGCTCATTTCCGCCGGCCCCAGCCTGCGACCGGCGCGGATGCTGCCGTGGCAGGCCATCCGCGCGACCACCGCATCCAGCCGCGCGGACAGCACCGTCTGCTCGTCCATGTCGGCGAACTCATCCGCCAGGTCGCGCAGCAGCGGGCCCGGTTCGATCGCCCCCAGCACCACCGGCAGCGCCCGCACCAGGATCGCGCCCGGCCCGAACCCCTCCAGCTCCAGCCCCAGCCGGACCAGGTCGGCGGCGCGGGCGGCCAGCCGCGCCACATCGTGCGGCGCCAGCTCGACCACCGCCGGCAGCAGCAGCGGCTGGCTGCGCACCGCGCCCTCCAGCAGCTGCGCCCGCAGCGCCTCGTGGGTCAGGCGTTCATGCGCCGCATGCTGGTCCACCAGCACCAGTGACCCATCCGCGGCCACGGCGATGATGTAGGTCTCCAGCACCTGCGCCACCGGCGCGCCCAGCGGATGCTCCGCCGATGGGGTCACCGGCGCCAGCTGCCGCGCCGACGGCGCCGCCAGGAACGGCAGCGGCGCCTCGGCCAGATTACCATGCACCGCGCCGCCGGCCGGCGGCGACCCCGGGGGGGCCGACCCGGTGGGCGCCGAGCCGGAGGGCCACGCCCCAGCCGACAACGGCCCAGCCGGCAAATAAAGCGCCGGCGGCGGATAGGCCACCCGGGCCGGCCGGGCGCCAGCCGGTGACCCGGCCCAGGATGACCAGGCCGCGTCCGGCATCCGGCCCGCGGCCAGCGGCACGACGTGCCCGCCGCCGACGCCCAGCGCCCGGCGCAGCGACCCGATCACCAGCGCGCGCACCGCGGCGGGGTCGCGAAAGCGCACTTCGGTCTTCGCCGGGTGAACGTTGACATCCAGCGCGTCCGGCGGCAGCTCCAGATAGAGCGCGACGATCGCGTGCCGCCCGGCGGCGATCACGTCGCGGTAGGCGACCTTGACCGCGGTCCGCAGCACCGGATCGGCGACCGGACGGTGGTTGACGATCAGCGCCTGCCCCGCCGGGGTCGCGCGGGTCACCGCCGGCGAGCAGACATAGCCGCTGAGCCGCAGGCCCGGCCGGTCTTCGTCGACCGCCAGCAGGACCGCGGCGGCGGCCGCCCCGCACAGCGCGGCGACCCGTTCGAGGCGGCTCTGCACCGGTGCCGCGAATGCCAGCCGGCCGTCCAGTTCCAGCCGGAACGCCACATCCGGCGCGGCCAACGCCAGCCGGCGCACCACCGCCTCGGCGTGCTCCGCCTCGATCCGCGGGCTCTTGAGGAATTTGCGCCGCGCCGGCGTGGCGAAGAACAGGTCCCGCACCACCACCTGGGTCCCGAACGGGCCGGCGGCCGGGGTGACCGCGGCGACTTGGCCGCCGTCCACCGCGATGACGCAGGCATGCGTCGCGCCGGCCGGGCGGGAGGTGATCCGCAACCGCGCCGCCGCGCCGATCGCCGGCAGCGCCTCGCCGCGAAACCCCAAGGTGGTGATGCGGACCAGCGTCTCGTCGGTCAGCTTCGAGGTGGCATGGCGCAGCACGCACAGCGCGAGGTCCGCCGCCGCCATGCCGCGGCCGTTATCGGTCACCGCCAGCCGCTCGATGCCGCCGCCGTCGAGGCAGACGCTGATCCGCGTCGCCCCGGCATCGAGTGCGTTCTCGACCAGTTCCTTGGCGGCGGCGGCCGGCCGCTCGATCACCTCGCCGGCGGCGATGCGGTTGACGGTGGTCTCGGCCAGCAGGCGGATGCGCGACATCAGGCGGTCCTCGGGGGCTGACTTGCCGCCTTCGCAGCAGCATCCCCTAACCCTACCGCCGCCGCAGCAGAGTCGCCAAGCGCCCGTCAGCGCCCAGCCCCGTCAGCGCCCAGCCCCGCCTCGCCAAGCGCCGGTCGGGCAGCCCGCGCTTGATGTGGCACCGGGCACCGCCTATCTCTCCCCGCATGCGCGGCGCAGCTTGACCCATCCGAACGTGGCCCGTGCCACCCGGCCCACGCGGGGCCCGGTCGCCGCTCGGGTGTGCGTCGGTCGTCCGGCCATCGTCGTCGCCGGTGCGGCGGCCGATCCGACCGGCGTCGGGCGCAAGCCTCTTTGCCGGTCGACGGGGACGCGCTATGGGTGGGGCCGATTGGCGCGAGGGCACTGATGGAAGACGATCAGCAGCAGCGGCCGGACAGTCTGCTGCCTTACGAGACCTGGATCGAACAGGCGCTGCGTCACGTGGTGGCCCAGGCGATCGAGCACGTGGCGGTGCGGGGCCTGGCCGGCGGCCATCATTTCTACCTGACGTTCCGCACCGACTACCCGGGGGTGGAGCTGCCGCCGCGGGTGCGGGCGCAATATCCGCAGGACATGACCATCGTGCTGCAGCACCAGTTCTGGGACCTCGGGTTCGACCGCGAGTCGCAGACCATCCAGGTCGGGCTGTCGTTTGGCGGCGTGCCGTCGCGGCTGATCATCCCGCTGAGCGCGGTGGTGGAGTTCGCCGATCCGCACATTCGCTATGGCCTGCGCTTCCAGCCGACCGCACCGCCGGACGCGGCGTCCCCCGCCCCGGCCGGCGCCGGCGCGGCCGAACCGCCGTCGCCGCCGGCAGCCGCCGAACCGGGCCAGGTGGTCAGCCTGGATGCCTTCCGCCGCCGCTCGCCCGAGGCTTAGCGCGCCGATGCGGACGCCCCGTCGACGCGCTATATGGGGGCAACCTGCTGTTTCGGGCAACCCGCTTTCCCAGCTCAACGACCCGGCCCAGCTCAACGACTTGGCCAGCGCGACGTCCCGGTCCAGGTCAGCCCGCTTTTCCCACGCGCCGCTTCATCCAGCGGCCAACAAGGATGGTTCCGTGGACTCTCCGGCTCAGCGTCCCGCGGCGTTTCGCTACGCGCCGATGTTTCCGCTGGCGGCGGACACCACGCCCTGGCGCAAGTTGCCGATCGCGGGTGTGCGCACGCTCGCCGTCGCGGACAAGACCGTCCTGCGCATCGCCCCCGAAGCCTTGAGCGAGCTCGCGGTGCGGGCGTTCCATGAGGTGTCGCATCTGCTGCGCCCGGCGCACCTGGCCTCGCTGCGGGCGATCCTCGATGATCCGGAGGCCTCGGCCAACGACCGGTTCGTCGCCCTCGAGCTGCTGAAGAACGCCAACATCGCCGCCGGCGGGGTGCTGCCGATGTGCCAGGACACCGGCACCGCCATCGTGTTCGGCAAGAAGGGTCAGCGCGTCTGGGTCGACGGCGACGAGGAGGAGGCGCTGTCCTGGGGGGTGCACCGCATCTACACCGAGACCAACCTGCGCTACTCGCAGATGGCGCCGCTGTCGATGTTCGAGGAGGTCAACACCGGCAACAACCTGCCGGTGCAGTTCGACATCATGGCCGCCCCGGGCGAGGCGCACGCCGACGAGTTCCACCTGATGTTCGTCGCCAAGGGCGGCGGCAGCGCCAACAAGACCTTCCTGTTCCAGGAAACCCGCGCCATCCTGTCGCCGGGCCGGCTCACCGATTTTCTCGCCACCAAGATGAAGACCCTGGGGACGTCCGCTTGCCCGCCGTATCATCTGGCGATCGTGATCGGCGGCACCTCGGCCGAGCTGACCTTGAAGACGGTGAAGCTGGCCTCGACCAAGTGGCTGGACGGGCTGCCGACCCGCGGCGACGCGTCCGGCCATGCGTTCCGCGATCTGGCGCTGGAGCAGCAGATCCTGCAGATCTCCCGCGACATCGGCATCGGCGCGCAGTTCGGCGGGAAATACTTCTGTCACGACGTGCGGGTGGTGCGGCTGCCGCGGCACGGGGCGTCGTTGCCGGTCGGTATCGGTGTGTCGTGCAGCGCCGACCGCCAGATCAAGGCGAAGATCACGCCGGACGGGGTGTTCCTCGAGCAGCTGGAGCGCGATCCGGCGAGCTATCTGCCGGACACGACCGACAGCCAGCTCGGTGACGCCGCGGTGGCGATCGACCTCGACCGGCCGATGGCCGCGATCCGGGCCGACCTGACACGCCATCCGGTGAAGACCCGGCTGTCATTGACCGGCACGATGGTGGTGGCGCGTGACATCGCCCATGCGAAGTTGCAGCAGCGGCTGGACAACGGGCTGGGCCTGCCGGCTTATCTGCGGGATCACCCGGTGTACTACGCCGGCCCGGCGAAGACACCCGCCGGCATGGCGACGGGCAGCTTCGGCCCCACCACGGCCGGCCGGATGGACAGCTACGTGGCGGCGTTCCAGGCGGCCGGCGGGTCCTTGGTGATGCTGGCGAAGGGCAACCGGTCCAGGGCGGTGCGGGATGCCTGCCAGGCGCACGGCGGGTTCTACCTGGGCAGCGTCGGTGGCCCGGCGGCACGCCTGGCGCAGGACTGCATCCGCCGCGTCGAGGTGCTGGAGTATCCGGAGCTCGGCATGGAAGCGGTCTGGCGGATCGAGGTCGAGGATTTCCCCGCCTTTATCGTCATCGACGACAAGGGCAACGACTTTTACGACGGGCTGGGATGATGCGCTTCACGGTGGACCGGATCGACCACGTCGTGCTGAATGTCGCCAGCGTGGAGCGCAGCGCCGTCTGGTACCAGCGCGTGCTGGGCATGGAGCGTGAGGAGTTCGGCGCGGCGCATCGCACCGCGCTGCGGTTCGGCGGCCAGAAGCTCAATCTGCGGCCGATCGACGCCGATCCCGCCGCCTGGCCAAGCGGGATGTGCACCGATCCGGGCGCCGGCGATCTGTGCTTCATCACCGCCGTGCCGCCGGACGAGGTGATCGGCCACCTGCATGACAATGGTGTGCCGATCCTGCAGGGACCGGTCGAGCGCGCCGGCGCGCTGGGGCCAATCCGCTCGGTCTATTGCCGCGACCCGGACGGCAACCTGATCGAGATCGCGTCCTATCAGTCGCAATGAGGGGCAAGCGGGACCGCGGCGGCGGCCGGACGACCCGACCCGTGAAGCTGATCCGCGGTCGCCGCCGTCGGCCGTGACACCGCCAGTGAGCGCCGGTTGTCCCGGCGACGGCGGCGCCGGGCACGGTGATCATGATGGCTGTGGGCATGCTGGCGGCGGGGACCATGATCGTGGTGATCATGATGGCGAGGATGCGGCGGGCGACCCGGCGGCGCTGCGGCTGGCCGACTTCGACTACCAGCTTCCCGCCGGCCACATCGCCCATGCGCCCGTTCGGCCACGCGACGCGGCGCGGATGCTGCACGTGCGTCCGCACGGACTGAGCGACCTGACGATCCGTGATCTGCCGTCGCGGCTGGCCCCCGGCGATATCCTGGTGGCGAACGACACCCGGGTTTTCCCGGCGCAGCTGCGCACCAGACGCGGCGGGGCGCGGATCGATGTCACGCTCGACCGGCCGCGGGCCGACGGGGCCTGGACGGCGCTGGCGCGCAACGGTCGCCGGCTGCGGGTCGGCGATACGCTGGTGATCGAAGGCGCCGCGGCGCTGACCGCCCGGGTCGCCGACAAGGCGCCGGACGGCAGCATCGGGCTGCTGTTCAGCCTGGCGGGTGACCCGCTGATGGCGGCGTTCGAGCAGGCGGGGGCGCTGGCTCTGCCGCCCTACCTCAGGCGCCCCGACGGACCGCTGGCCAGCGACACGATCGACTATCAGACGGTGTTCGCGCGCCGGCCCGGCGCGGTCGCCGCCCCGACCGCGGGGCTGCACTTCACGCCGGGGCTGCTGGCTGAGCTGCAGGCCGCCGGGGTGCGCCGGGTCAGCGTGACGCTGCATGTCGGGATCGGCACGTTTCTGCCGGTGCGGACCGAGCGGGTGGCCGAGCACCGGATGCATGCGGAACGCGGCGAGATCAGCGCGGACACCGCCGCGGCGATCAATCAGGCGCGACGGGACGGCGGCCGGGTGATCGCCGTGGGAACCACCAGCCTGCGGTTGCTGGAAAGCGCGGCGGGGCCGGACGGGACGGTGGCGCCCTTTCAGGGCGATACCGCGCTGTTCATCGTGCCCGGCTACCGGTTCAAGGTGGTAGACCGGCTGGTGACCAACTTCCACCTGCCGCGGTCCACGCTGCTGATGCTGGTCTCCGCCTTTTCCGGCGCGGCGCGGATCAGGACCGCCTATGCGCATGCCGTCGCGAGCGGCTATCGATTCCACTCGTATGGCGACGCCTGCCTGCTGGAGCGGACCTAGCGCCACCTGGCCGCAGACGGTCGCGGATGCACCAAGCCTGACGGCGAGAACCTGGCGGCGCCGGTCGTTGCGGGCACGACGATTGGCGACCAGCCGAACCGTGAGACCCTCCGGCTGACGGGTCAATGAACAGCCGGCGCCTGATCGGCTTGATCGCCGTTGGTCAGCCGACCTTGACATCCTTCCAGAAGCCAAACCGGCCGCCGACCTGCTGCATCTTGGGCTGCGGCCGCTCATACGACCAGGCCGCGCGCTCGTGCCGCTTGCCATCCAGCACCGCGTCATAGAACTGCACGCCGTGCGGGCAGGCGTGATCGGACTCGGTTTTTGGTGCCTTCCGCAGCAGCTCAAGCTGGGTCGCCGCCGGCGGGAAGTAGGCGTAGCCGCTGGTTTCGACGATGTCGTCGCTGTCGGCGATCACCGTTCCGTCCAAGATTGCTTTCATCTTCGTCCTCTCCTTCGGCCTTTGGACATAGGTAAGTCGGGCCGGCTTGATCAGAGGGCGGCGCGGATCATTTTGAAGGCGTGGGCGACGCTGGCGGCGCGGATCGCGGTGCGGTCGCCCGCGAACACGTGCTGTTCGGCGAACGCCGGGCGGGCCGTCCGCGCCAGGCCGAAGCAGACCAGGCCGACCGGTTTTTCCGCGCTGCCGCCGCCCGGCCCGGCCACCCCGGTGACGGACAGCGCGATCGCGGCGTGGGAGCGGGCCAAGGTCCCCTCGGCCATGGCGCGGGCCACCGGCTGACTGACCGCGCCATGGGTGGCGATCAGCGGCAGCGGCACGCCGATCATCTGGTTCTTCGCCTCGTTGGAGTAGGTGACGAAGGCGCGGTCCACCACGTCGGAGGAGCCGGCGATGGCGGTCAGCGCGGCGGCGATTAGCCCGCCGGTGCAGCTTTCCGCGGTCGCCAGCATGATGCGCTTGGACCGGCACAGGGTCAGCAGGGCCTCAGCCTCTTCAAGCGTTGCGTCTGGCAGCATCAATGAGGGTCCCGATCTGAGGGGGAAAACCGAGCGTGCGGCGCGGCGCGGCGATTGTCCATGTGGGGGCAGCGAAGAGCCCGATTGCGGTGCTTCGGGCCGCGCTCTATCGTCCCGCGGCAGCGAAGGGAGGCTCCCTTGGACACCCCGGTCAGCCACGAAGCGCCCGCCCTTCTTGATCCCTCGGGCGGTCAGCCGCTGGGCGACCCCTGGACCATGCCGCTCGAGCGGATCGATGTCGCCGACGCGCGGATTTTCCAGGCCGATGTCTGGCCTGACTGGTTTGCCCGCCTGCGGCGCGACGATCCGGTTCATTTTACCGCCGACAGCCAGTTCGGGCCGTACTGGTCGGTCACCCGATACCGCGACATCATGACGGTGGAGACCCATCCGGCGGTGTTCTCCTCGGCGTCGGGGATCACGCTGCTGGACCAGGAAACGCAATATCGGCTGGCGATGTTCATCGCCATGGACCCGCCGAAGCACGACGTGCAGCGTCTGGTGGTGGCGCCGATCGTGGCGCCGGCCAACCTGGCCAACATGGCCGACACGATCCGGGGCCGGGTGATCGCGATCCTGGACCGGCTGCCGCGAAACGAACCCTTCGACTGGGTCGAGCATGTCGCGGTCGAGCTGACGACGCAGATGCTGGCGACGTTGTTCGACTTCCCGTTCGAACAACGGCGCGACCTGACGTACTGGTCAAACATCGCCACCACCAACCTGAAGGATCCCAACGCGCTGGTGAAGACCGAGGAGGAACGGCTCACCGAGTTGCGCAAGATGGCCGCGGCGATGATGGGACTGTGGAACCAGCGGGTGAACGCGGCGCCCGCTGCCGACCTGATCTCGATGCTGGCGCATGGCGCGGCGACGCGCGAGATGGACCCGATGGAGTTCATGGGCAACTGCGTCCTGCTGATCGTCGGCGGCAATGACACCACGCGCAACTCGATCAGCGGCGGGTTGTGGGCGCTGAACAAGCATCCGGCGGAATATCGCAAGCTGCGGGAGAATCCCGGGCTGATCCCGAACATGGTGCCGGAGATCATTCGCTGGCAGACGCCGATCGCCTATATGCGGCGGACCGCGCTGGCGGATTTTCCGCTGGCCGGCAAGACGATCCGCGCCGGCGACAAGCTGGCGATGTGGTATATCTCCGGCAATCGCGACGCCGAGGCGATCGCGGATGCCGATCGCTTCATCATTGACCGGGCGCGTCCGCGCCAGCACCTGTCATTTGGCTTCGGTATCCATCGCTGCGTCGGCAATCGGCTGGCGGAGCTGCAACTGACGATCCTGTGGGAGGAGATCATGCAGCGCTTCCCGTTCATCGAGCTGATCGAGGAGCCAAAACGGGTGTTCTCCAGCTTCGTGCATGGGATCTCGTCGATGATGGTGCGCATTCCCGGGTAGCGATGCCGAGGTCGCGATCCTAGGGGTCGCGATCCTAGGGGTCGTGATCTGGGGGTGACCGATCCTGGGTTTGGCTGTCGGGGGCGTGGCTGACCCTCGTCGGGCTGTCAGGACGGTAACCCGGGACCGTTTTCGGCCAGGCCGGTTGGCCCGCGCTGCCCTGCCAGGTGCGCGCCCGAGGCCTCGGGCGCCGCGAGACCCAGATCCTGGGCGCGTGCCCGCAGATCCGCGATCATCGCGTGGGCGTTGCGCTTCATGACCTCGATGTCGATGGCGAATTCCGGGTCGGCTTCGACCGCCGCGGCCGCCTGCGCGGGCGGCCTGGGCGGTGGTGGCGGCGCCTGGCGCGGCGGCGGCGTTGGTCGCGGCGGGACAACCGGGGTGGGCTTCGGCAAGGGCATCGGCTGAGCCATGGCGACGTGCTGAGGCCGCCGCGCACGCTTCGCCTGCATCGTCTCCAGCAGCTTGCGGCCTTGTTCGGCCATACGCGCCAGAGCGACGGCATTGGCGCGATAGTGCAGGACCTTGGCGTCAGACAGGCCGCTTTGCATCGACCGTCGCAGATTGTCCATCGCCGCCGCACCGAACCCGGTCAGGCGCCCGACCAGGTCAAGCTCCGCGGCGTTGGCTGGGTCATAGACATTGATCAGTTCCAGAATGGCGGTTCGGGCCACCTCCGGGTTGCCCGCGGCCCCGGTCAGGTAGAACGGCAGGGTGAAACCGAGGATGGTGGTGAACAGGCAGTCGGCGGCGGCCTCGAACGCACCGTCGGCTGGGGTGTCAGGTTGGGTGTCAGATAAGGTTTCGGATACGGTGTCATATAGGGTGTCATATAGGGCGTCGGATAAGGTCATGGAGATGGCTCGAAAAGTTCGTTCTTAATATGTTCTTTATTCTCTATCCCAAGTCGCAGAAGAACACAACCAGAAAATCAATTGCCGATTTCGGGGTGCCGCCCAAGGATCCCATCGGGCATTCCCATCGGGCATTTCCATCGGGCATCCCCATCGGGCATCCCCCATCGGCCTCTCCCCACGGGCATCTCCCCATGGGGCCTCTTTCGTTGGGCCTCTCCCCATAGGCATCTCCTCACCGGGCGTCCGGGCGGACACCGAGCCCTGCCGGATAAGAGGTTCGTTGCTTCACCCGAGGGTCCTGGGATGGGATCCAGCTGGCTCGCCGGCTTGGCTGGCGCGGGCGGATCCCGGCGCCGCTGCGCCGGGGCCATCGGCGCGCGGTTCGACATGCCGATGCGGTCGACCAAACAGAGCTTCGGAGGCACCGCTTTTTCGGCTCCGCGCAATCGGATCGTTCGATCATTCCGCTGAATAAAATCGATTGGATCAATTCGCGTGGAAGGACTATGGCCTCGGCAAGGCTGAAAACGTCAGCCCGGATTGGAGAAACCATGGACGACGAAAGCAAATGCCCGGTCATGCACGGGAGCGACCAGAACGCGGTCGTTTTGGAAATGTCCAACCGCCTCTGGTGGCCGAACCAGCTCGATCTGAAGATCCTCCACCAGAACTCGCCGCTCAGTGATCCTCTGGGTGCGACGTTCAACTATGCCGAGGCGTTCAAGAGCCTGGACCTGGAGGCTGTGAGGCAGGACCTGTTCGCATTGATGACGGCGTCGCAGGATTGGTGGCCGGCGGACTATGGCCACTATGGGCCGTTGTTCATACGGATGGCGTGGCACAGCGCGGGTACCTACCGCATCGGCGACGGCCGCGGCGGCGCCGGCGCCGGCACGCAGCGCTTCGCGCCGCTGAACAGCTGGCCCGACAACGCGAGCCTCGACAAGGCGCGCCGGTTGCTGTGGCCGATCAAGCAGAAGTACGGACGGAAACTCTCCTGGGCCGACCTGATGGTGCTGGCCGGCAACTGCGCCCTGGAGTCTATGGGTTTCAAGACCTTCGGTTTCGGCGGCGGGCGCGAGGATATCTGGGAACCCGAAGAGGACATCAACTGGGGGTCTGAAGATACCTGGCTCGGCAATCAGCGCTACAGCGGCGACCGACAGCTGGAGCATCCGCTGGGTGCCGTGCAGATGGGCCTGATCTACGTCAATCCCGAGGGTCCGGACGGTAACCCCGATCCGCTCGGGTCGGCGCGCGACATTCGCGAGACGTTCGCGCGCATGGCGATGGACGACGAGGAAACGGTCGCCCTGATCGCCGGCGGACACACATTCGGCAAGACCCACGGCGCGGCCGATCCCAAGCAGTACGTTGGTCCGGAACCCGAGGGGGCCCCGATCGAGGAGCAAGGTCTGGGCTGGAAGAACAGTTTTGGCAGCGGCAAGGGGCCGCACACGATCACCAGCGGGCTGGAGGGCGCCTGGACCACCGAACCGGCGAAGTGGGACAACAACTTCTTCGACAACCTGTTCGGCTTTGAATGGGAGCTGGTGAAGAGCCCGGCCGGCGCGTCGCAGTGGGCGCCCAAGGGTGGCGCGGCGGCGGACGCCGTGCCGGATGCCCACGATCCGTCGAAGCGGCATGCGCCGATGATGTTGACCACCGACCTCGCGCTGCGGATGGACCCGATCTACGCGAAGATCTCGAAGCGGTTCCACGAGCACCCCGAGGCGTTCGCGGACGCCTTTGCCCGGGCCTGGTACAAGCTGACGCACCGCGACATGGGACCTTACACGCGCTGTCTCGGCGCGCTGGCGCCGGCGGAGCCGCAGCTGTGGCAAGACCCCGTTCCCGCCGTCGATCATCCCCTGATCGGGGAGCCGGATATCGCGGCCCTCAAGGGCAAGATCCTGGCGTCTGGTCTGTCGGTTTCGCAACTGGTCTCGACCGCCTGGGCATCGGCGTCAACGTTCCGCGGCACCGACAAGCGCGGCGGGGCGAACGGCGCGCGTATCCGCCTGTCGCCGCAGATGTACTGGGAAGTCAACCAGCCGGCCGAATTGACGAAGATCCTGCAAACGCTGGAGTCGGTGCAGACGGCGTTCAACACCGCGCAGTCAAGTAACGGTGCGCAGGCCGGCGGGAAAAAGGTTTCGCTCGCTGACCTGATCGTTCTGGGTGGCTGTGCCGCGATCGAGCAAGCGGCGAAGCAGGCCGGCCACGCCGTCGCGGTTCCGTTCACGCCGGGTCGGATGGACGCGTCGCAGGATCAGACCGATGTGCAGTCGTTCGCCGTTCTGGAACCGACCGCGGACGGGTTCCGCAACTATCTCCGAGCCGGACAGCGGCTGCCGCCAGAGAAGCTGCTGCTGGATCGGGCGCACCTGCTGACGCTGACCGCGCCTGAGATGACGGTTCTGGTCGGCGGCATGCGCGCGCTGGGCGCGACATTCGGGCAGAGCGAATTCGGGGTCTTTACCAAGCGGCCCGGAACGCTGACCAATGATTTCTTTGTCAATCTGCTCGACATGGATATGACGTGGCAACCGTCCGCCACATCCGACGGCGCGTTCGAGGGGCGCAGCCGCGCCACCGGCGAGCTGAAGTGGACCGGCACCCGGGTCGATCTCGTGTTCGGTTCGAACTCCCAGCTGCGCGCGCTGTCGGAAGTCTATGCGTGTGACGATTCCGGGCAGGCGTTCGTGGATGACTTCGTGCGGGCCTGGACCAAGGTGATGGACCTTGATCGCTTCGACCTGGCCTGAGCGGCGAAGGGCGCTTGCCGCGCGGGCGTCGATCGCGAAGCCGCGGCCGTAGGGGGGATCCTGACCGGATCAGGGTTCGCGGCCCGATGAGGGTGGACGCCGGTGGTGGCCATTGACGAGAGCCAAGACTGACGAGAACCTGGGCGGCGTTTCAGGGCCACCTGAACGCCGCCCGGACGCGAGGCGTTGATCCGTCGTGTCCTGGGCCAGGTCGTTTGAAAGCAGCGCGCGGGCGAGCACGACCAGGCGGCCTTGGCGGGCCTCAAGGTGATGGTACCGGCGCTCTTCATGATCGGCGAGCGGAATGCCGGGCTGGCGATCCCGGGAGTGCAGAAAATCATCAAAGCGATGTCCGCGCTGGTTCCCGACCCGCGGGCGATCGCCCGCGTCGCGGGTACCGGCCACTGGCTTCCGCAGGAACGCGCCGACGTGGTCAATGCCCGACCGATCGACTTCCTCGGGACCCTTTAGAGCGGTTTCCGTTCGCCTTGGCTCACGGAACCCGCTCTACCTCATTGTTTGATCGCATGATTCACCGTTCCGGTGATGCCACCTGCTCGGATCATGCTCTAGCCGTTGCGGCGAGTTGCCTCCCACGTGGCGATGTCGGCGGTGAGGCACCCATGGAGATGGGGCGATGGGATTGTCGATCGCTGCCGAGAAGTCACTGCTCGGATCACCTCCCGCACCGGACCTGTTGAACATCTACTACTTGACCACACCCGAATCAGGTCCGCTGCGACGTCTTGACGGTCGAGACGGTGACTGTCGTCGCTTGCCCATGAGCTAGCGGCAGGATCTTCTATCGCGATCTATTCACTTGCAACATGCAAGCGACACCACTAGCTTGCCTGATGCAAGTGACGGAGGCCAGTCGCCATGCGCCGCAAGAGTTATCTCGACGCCCGGTGTCCGATCGCGCGCAGCCTGGAACGCGTGGGCGAGTGGTGGAGCATCTTGATCCTGCGTAAGGCGTTTCTCGGCGCCACGCGTTCCGAGCAGTTCCAGAAGAGCCTCGACATCGCTCCTAACATCCTGAGCAAGCGCCTGAACGCGCTTGTCGATGCGGGGTTGTTCAAGAAGCGGGCCTACACCGAGCGTCCACCCCGCCACGAATATGTCCTAACAGAGCGGGGCCGCGATTTCCGGCCCGTGCTGTGGTCCCTGCTGGCCTGGGGCAACAAGCACTTCGCGCCGGAAGGACCCAGCGTCGTGGTGGTCGACGCTGAAACCGGTGACGTCGCCGACCCGGTGCTTGTTGACCGCGTTACCGGCCGCCCACTCACCGCGCCTGCTTTCCGCTCCGCCGCCGGTCCCGCGGCCGATGCCGGGACTCGCGAAAGGCACGCCCGGCACACTTCGCCCGCGCCGAAGTAGCCATCATCTCTCGACCGAGGACAACCATGTCCAGCACGAGCAGCCTCAAGGACGCCGTTGACGATCGTTACCGCGTTCGCGGCAGGATCTTTCTCAGGCGCACGGCGGTGGCCGGCGTGGCCGCGGCGGCGCTCGCCGGCGGGGCATGGTACGGCGCGAACTGGTGGACGACGGGCCGCTTCATCGAGAGCACGGATGATGCCTATGTCGGCGGCAACGTCACCGCGATTTCAGCGCATGTGCCGGGCTACATCGCGGCGGTCCTGGTTGGCGACAATCAAGCCGTGCGTGCCCGACAGGTGCTCGTCCGGCTCGATCAACGCGACTACCGGGCGGCCGAGGACCGCGCCCGGGCCGCCGTCGATGCCCGCCGCGCCGCCCTTGACAGCCTGCACGCGCAGGTGGCCGAACAGCAGGCGGTCATCGCACAGGACGAAGCTGACACCGCCGGCAAGGCGGCCCAGGCGAGCTTTGCCGAACAGGACGCAAGCCGCTATCGCGATCTCGCACGCACCGCCGCCGGCTCGCGCCAGAACGCGCAGCGCTCCACGGCGCTTGACCAACAGGCCCGCTCGGCTGTCATGGCCGCGGCCGCCGCGTTACAGGCTGCCAGGCAGCGCCTAGCCGTTCTGCGGGCCGACATAGCGCAAGCCGAGGCGACCGTCGCCTCGGCTCAGGCCGACCTCCGCACGGCGGAGCTAAATTTGGACTGGACGAAGATCCGGGCCCCGATCGACGGCGTCGTGGGCAACCGGCTCGGGCAGGTCGGCGCCTACGCCGCAGCTGGCAGCTACGTCATTTCGGTTATCCCGTCCTCGGGTCTCTGGGTTGACGCGAACTTCAAGGAAGACCAGCTCGGCCGCATGGCCGTCGGCCGGCCGGCGACCGTCGTCGCGGACGTGCTGCCCGGCCATGTATTTCATGGTCATGTCGCGAGCCTCGCACCAGGCACGGGCGGCGTGTTCAGCATCATTCCGGCCGAGAACGCGACCGGCAACTTCACCAAGATCGTCCAGCGCGTGCCCGTGCGGGTGCAGCTCGACCCCGGCGATCCGATGCTGGACATGCTCCGGCCCGGCCTCTCGACCATTGTCGACGTGGACACGCGCACCGAACGGGGTGCGGGCAAGTGAGCGGTTCGGCGGCCCCGGCGCCGATGGCCGACCGGCCCTCCATCCTTCCATTTGTCGTGATGTGCGTGGGCATGTTCATCGCACTCCTCGACATCCAGATCGTTGCATCCTCCTTGCAAGACATCGGCGGCGGCCTGTCGGCGGCACGGGACGAAATCAGTTGGGTGCAAACCGCCTATCTGATTGCCGAAATCATCATGATTCCGCTCTCGGGATGGCTGACGCGGGTGTTCTCGACGCGATGGCTGTTCACGATCTCGGCGGCTGGCTTCACGGGAGCCAGTCTGCTCTGCGCGCTCGCCTGGGATATCCAGAGCATGATCCTGTTTCGCGCGTTGCAGGGTCTGCTAGGCGCCTCGATGATCCCGACGGTTTTCACGTCGTCGTTTCACTTCTTCCAGGGTCCGCGCCGGGTCTACTCGGCCGCCGTGGTTGGCGCGATCGCATCGATCGCGCCGACGCTCGGCCCGGTGATCGGCGGCTGGATCACCGATACGCTGAACTGGCACTGGCTGTTCTACGTCAACCTCCTGCCCGGCCTCGCAATCACCCTGCTCGTTCCTCTGATTGTCAGGATCGACGAGCCCGACCTGTCGCTGCTGCGCGGCGCGGATTATCCCGGCATCGCACTGATGGCGGTCGGACTAGGCACGCTCGAATACGTGCTGGAGGAGGGCACGCGCTGGAACTGGTTCAGTGACCAGACGATCCGCGACTGCGCGTGGATCGCGGGCGTGTCGCTCGTTGCGTTTGTCATCCGGAGCCTTTGGGTCGCCAACCCAGTGGTCGATCTGCGCGCTCTCGGCAACCGCAACTTCGCGCTCGGCTGCCTGCTGTCGTTCATCACCGGCATCGGCATCTTCACGACGATCTATTTGACGCCATTGTTTCTTGGCTACACCCGCGGCTTCAGCGCCTGGCAGACCGGCACCGCCATCTTCTCGACAGGCGTCGCCTCACTGATCGGCACGCCGATCTACATCCTGCTCGCGAAACGCTTCGACCTCCGCTGGCTGATGATGCTGGGCCTCGCCAGCTTCGCCCTGGCGATGTGGAGCTACAGCTTCATCACGCATGACTGGGGGGCCGACCAGTTGCTGCTGCCGCAAGTGCTGCGTGGTCTGCCGCAGGTGTTTGCCGTGGCGCCCAGCGTCAATCTCGGCCTCGGTAGCCTGCCGCCCGCGCGGCTGAAATACGCGAGCGGCCTGTTCAACATGATGCGCAATCTTGGCGGCGCCGTCGGTATCGCCGTGAGCGCGGCCATCATCAACGATCAGACGAATTTGCATTTCCAGCGCATCGCGACGCATCTCAATGCCGCCAACGAGCCGATGCAGCGCTTCATCGCCAGTATGAGCGCACGGTATGGCGCTCTGCCCCAAGGGCCGCAGGTCGGTGCGCAGGCCGCAACGAAGCAGCTCTGGGACCTGGCTTACCGCGAGGCGAGCACGCTCGCTTTCGCCGATGCGTTCCGCGCGATCATGCTCGCCTTTGTCGTGGCGACGCTCCTGGTCCCGTTGCTACGCCCGGTCGGCACATCATCGCGCGGCAGCGGAACGGCGGCGCATTGAGGACGCCGCCCGTCGCCCGACGGCGTGCGTGTTTCCGCCAAGGAAGAAACCGCCGCCTCGAACTGAAGGTCGTCGATCACAGTGCGGTCACTGCCACGGCCCCACCAGAGCAATTCTCCCGGACAGCCAAACCCCTCCCGGACACCAAACCCCAAGGACAATCCTGGTTGGTAGTTCCGGGACAGGACACTACGGTGCCAGCGCGCGACCCGCCGGTCGTCGCGGATCGTTAGCGCCGAAGAACACATCCGGCGCGGAGGCGTGGGTTGCCGTCGCGTCGGCGCCGGACGGCAGGGCCTGGTCGCCGGTGAGCGCGCCGGCGGCTATCAACTCGACGGCGCCGGAAGGTTGTTGTTGCTCGATCTTGTAGCCCATCTGCTCAAGTAACGGTTGGGTATCCGGCGACAGGGCGAAAGGTTCGGCGTACAGCAGGTCCGGCATCCATTGCTGGTGGATGCGGGGGGCGTCGACCGCCTGCTGCGCGTTCATGCCGTGGTCAATCATGTTGCTGATCGCCTCGACCACCGCGGTGATGATCCGTGGTCCGCCCGGGGAACCCAGCACCATCTCGAGCGCGCCGCTTTTCGTGACGATGGTCGGCGCCATCGAGGACAGCGGCCGCTTGCCGGGCGCGATGGCGTTCGCCTTGCCCTGCTGCAGTCCGAACTGATTGGGCGCGTCCGGCTTGATGGTGAAGTCGTCCATCTCATCATTGAGCAGGAAGCCGGTGTCCGCGGCCATCACCCCCGCGCCGAAGCCGCCGTTGAGGGTGTAGGTCATGGCGACGGCGCCGCCCTGGCGATCGAGGATCGAGATGTGCGTCGTTTCCGGCTTTTCCGCCGGCGGCGCCACGGGTGGCCCAAGCGTGACGGAGGGCGTTGCCCGATCGGTGATCAGGCCGCGCAGACGGGCGGCGTAGTCCTTGGACAACAGGCGCGACAGCGGGGCCTGCACGAAAGCCGGATCGCCGAGGTAGGTGTTGCGGTCGAAGAACGCCAGCCGGAACGCCTCGGCCATGAGATGGATCCCATCGGCGCTGTGAAATCCCAGGCTGCGCAGGTCGTAGCCTTCCAGGATGTTGAGGATTTCGCAGATCGCGGTGCCACCCGACGAAGGCGGCGGGGCGGAGTGGATGGTGTAGCCGCGATAGGTACAGGTGGTCGGTGGCGCCTCGGTGACCCGGTATGCGGCGAAGTCGGCGGCGGTGATGATCCCGCCGCCGGCGTTGGCGGCGGCCTCGATCGCGGTCGGTATGGATCCGGTGTAGAAGGCGTCGGGGCCGCGGTCGGCCACGGCCTGCAGCGTGGCGGCCAGCGCCGGCTGGCGCAGCCGGTCGCCGGGCCGCAGCGGTGCGTGGTCCGGGCGCAGGAAGATGTGCGCCGCCGCCGGGTTTCGCCGCAACAGCTGCGCACCCCTGGCGAGGATGTCGGCATCGGCATCGGTCAGGACAAAGCCATCGCCGGCGAGGCGGATCGCCGCGGCCATGACGGCCTGGCGGGGCATCGTGCCGTATTTCGCCAGGGCGGTATCCAGGCCCAGCACGGTGCCGGGAACCGCGATGGCCTTCCAGCCGTACAGGCTGGCGCCGCGAACCGCTTCGCCCTCGCTGTCGAGATACATCGTCGGGGTCGCCGCGGCCGGGGCGGTTTCGCGGAAATCCAAGAACACGTCGCGGCCATCGGCGAGATGGGCGGTCAGGAAGCCGCCGCCGCCGATGTTGCCGCAACAGGGATTGACCACGGCCTCGGCGTAGCCCACGGCCACGGCGGCATCAATGGCGTTGCCGCCGCGGCGGAGAATGTCGACGCCGGCTTCGGCCGCGAGAGGCTGGGTGGCGACAACCAGGCCGGTGGTGGACTCCGTGGGCGGCAGGGAGGCGGCGCGGACGGGCAGGGACCCTAGCACCGCAACCAAGGCCAGGACGCTACCCTGGACCCAGCTGGCGGCGCGCGGCGGGCACGAGGCCCGCGTTGATCCCCAATTTGAAGGGGCATCGCCGCTGGGTGGGATCGAGGGGCGAAGCCCTCGCACCTACGTGACCGCCTGAATCGAGTCCCCCACGATCTGCACGATGCGGTCCAGCGTCGCCTCCGGCGCTGGCAGCGGCGGGGCGAAGCAGAGTGTATCGCCGCTGGCGGGCGGACCATCGGCGGCGGCGCGCAGCCGCAGGATCAGGCCACGATCGGCCGCCGCGGCCACGATGCGGGCACCGAGACCCTTGGCGGGGGTTTTGCTGCCCTTGTCCTCGACCAGTTCGATGGCCGCCAACATGCCGATGCCACGCACCTCACCGACCTGCGGCAGGCTCAGCAGCGTCTCCAACCCGGTTCGGAAGCGATCGCCCTGCACCCGCGCGCGTTCGACCAGGCCTTCGCGCTCGATGATGTCGATGTTCGCCAGGCCGACCGCGCAGCAGACCGGATGGCCGGAATAGGTCGCCGCGTGCATGAACTTCTCGTCCGGCGGTGCGTCGAGCAGCACCTGATGGAGATGCTTGGAGACGACGACGCCCCCGAGCGGGAGGTAGCCGGAGGTGACGCCCTTGGCGAAGGACATCAGGTCGGGCTGGATGTTCCAGTGACCGAGACCGAACCATTGGCCGGTGCGGCCGAAGCCGGTGATGACCTCGTCGGCGATCAGCAGCACGCCGTGGCGGTCGCAGATCTCGCGCAACCGTGGGAAATAGGTGGGCGGCGGGACGATGACGCCGCCTGATCCGATCACCGGTTCGGCGATGATGGCGGCCACGGTATCGGGACCTTCGGCCAGGATGGCGTCCTCCACCGCGTCGGCGGCACCGATGCCGGCGTCGCCGTTGCCGGGCCAGCGATAGGGATAGGGCGGAGCGACCTGGAGGAATTCCGGCACCAGGGGGCCGAACATCTTGTGGTAGTTCGGCAGGCTGGTGGCACTCATGGCGGCCAGAGTGACGCCGTGATAGCCATAGCGGCGGGAGATGATCTTCACCTTGTTCGGCTTGCCCATCCGTTTCCAGTGGTAGCGCGCGAACTTGAAGGCGCTCTCGTTCGACTCCGCGCCGCTGGTGGTGAAGTAGACCGCCGCCATGTTGTCGTACGCCAGGTCGACAATCCGTTCGGCCAACCGGATCGCCGGCTCGTTGGTGAAGCCGGTATAGGCGGAGGCGTACGCCAACGTTTCCATCTGGGCCGCCGCGACGGTGGCGAGTTCCTTGCGGCCGTGGCCGATGTTGACGTTCCACAGCGACGACAGCGCATCGATATACTCGCGCCCGTCGGCGGTTCGGAGGATGGACCCTGAAGCGGAGACATAGAGCTTCGCGTTGGCGTGGTCCTGGGCGAAATGCAGCGGGTGGATCAGGTGGCGCTGGTCGGCGGCAACCAGCGGCTCGCTCACCGGCATGAGGTCGTTCATCGTGGTGCCTTTCCTGAGGTTGTCCCCAATCCTGAGGTTGTCCCCAGGCTAGACCATCCGCGGCCGCGGATGAAGCGCCAGCGGGACGGCGGCCCGCGGCGCGGTCGGCTGAGCGACGTTGAGCTGGGCGACAGCAGGCGGATCGCTAGGAGTTGATTGGCTCGACGCCGCCGCACGCGGATTTGCGGGTTCCGACCTGAGCGTGAACGTCTTAACGTCTGATGCGCGACCGGCACAGAGCGGCACCCGTCATGATTTTCGGCCAAATTATCGTGCGGTGCGAACTTCGGGCCGGAGATGTGATTTAACCGCCGGTACCCCGTAACCATGGGAGGCACCCATGCCGTTTGATGGACTTGGCTATGTAAACACGACCGATACCGCTACCGCGAAGCCTTCGCTTTGGACGCGTCTGAGCCAACTCGTGCTGGGTGCGCCTCCGGTGTTGAAGTCCGTTCCGATCCAATCGTTTCAGCCGGCGACGCCGGGTCAGCCTGATGCCGTGACGCTGCAGGTCTTGAGCATCGGCCGAGCGTTGATCGAGGACCGGAAGGATTGGGTTCAACGCCGCTATGAAACGCGTGACGGCCGCCGTTGCGCGGTGGGCGCGCTACGCGGTGCCGCCAGGTTGATGAACCTGCACGGACCGCAGACCGGGGCGAACACGATCCTGCTGTCGGTGGCGATGAGCCGCGGCTTCAACGACATCGAGAGCATGAACGACAACTCCAGTCATCGTCAGGTCATTTCGGCGTTCGACGAAGCGATTTCCCGAGCGCGGCAATATTCGGGGTAGGGCTTCGACGGTTTTCATCGCGGGAAATTTTTCCCGCCCTGGGGGGTCACCCCGGTCTTGGCGTCACCATTGTCGCGAGCCCGCGGCAGTGGTGGAGTCAGCTAACCGATCGCTCTTTCGCCGACGCGCGATGGGGTGCGTGATTTGGCCATCGTCCAGCCTGCGCCTTCATTTCCATGCCCGTTAGAGATGAACCTTACGGCGGCGCGGTCACGCCAGTCGCACATCGATTGGGTGCGTTCGGCCGGCGCGCTTTCGCGCAGTGATCATCAGCGGCGGCTAGAGCATTTTCAGCCTGACTGTGCAGACCGAAAATGCTCTATCCCTTTGTTTGATCAGATGATTCACACGCTTTGAACGTTCCGCTCAGCGTGATCATGCTCTAGCGGACGCTCGGGTCGTTCGAGACCGGCCGCCATGCGTGACCGGAGCGCGCCAGCAGCGCATCGGCATCCTCCGGTCCATCCGAACCGGATGGGTAGTTGGGAAAGCCGTCGGGTTTTCCGTTCGACCAATCATCCAGAACCTTGCCGACCACGCGCCAGGTCTCCTCGACCATGTCGGCTCGGTTGAACAGTGTCTGGTCACCCGTCATGACATCGTAGATCAGGGTTTCATAGCCAATGTTCGGCTCCTTGGGGAACCAGTCGGCGTATTTGAATGCCATGCGCACCGCTGCGAGATCGACCACCGGCCCCGGACGCTTGACCTCGAACTGCAGCGCGATGCCCTCGTCGGGTTGAATTTGCAGCAGCAGCCAGTTGGGCGGCAGCGCCGCGACGTCGGTGTCCTCGAACGGCGCATACGGGGCGGCTTTGAAGCGAATGGCGATCTCGGTCACCCGGCGCGACATGTGCTTGCCGGTCCGCAGATAGAACGGCACGCCGGCCCAGCGCCAATTGTCGATCGCCAGACGCATCGCGACGTAGGTCTCGATGCCGGACTCCGGTGCGACATCCTTTTCCTGCCGGTAACCCGGCACGCCGTTGGGGCCGGGACCGTACTGGCCGCGGACCGCATCCTCGGGGGCCACTGTGCGCAGGGCCGAGAACACGTCTTCCTTGCGGCCGCGCACCGCGCGGGCATCGAACCCGCCGGGCGGCTCCATGGCGACCATGGCCAGCAGCTGAAACACGTGATTGGGGATCATGTCGCGCAGGGCGCCGGTTTTCTCGTAGAAGCGGCCACGGGTTTCCACCCCGACCGTTTCGGCGACGGTGATCTGCACATGGTCGATACGGTCGCGGTTCCACAGCGGCTCGAACATGCCGTTGGCGAAGCGCAGCGCCATGATGTTCTGCACCGTCTCCTTGCCCAGGAAATGGTCGATCCGGTAGATCTGATGCTCTTCGGCACAGCTCAGGATGCTGGCGTTCAGCCGCTTGGCCGAGGCCTCATCGTGACCGAACGGCTTCTCGATCACCACGCGGCGCCAGTGCTCCGGCCTGGTGCCCTTGTCGTCCCAGTTCTCCGCGAACAGGCCAGCCTTGCCCAGGTGTTCGACGACCGGGCTGAAGAAGCGGTCGGCGATGGCCAGATAGAACAGGCAGTTGCCCCCCGTCGCGGACCCGCGGTCGAGATGCTGCTGCAGTTTCACATACAGCGCGTCGTCATTCAGGTCGCCTTTGATGTAGGCGGCATTCCCGGTCACCCGCTTCCAGGTCGCTTCATCGACCTTATCGATGCGACTCTCGCTGGCCGCCTGGCCGACGAAGCTTTCCATCATCTTGTGCAGGCTGTCGCGCCAGCTATCCGCGTCGAGGTCAGCCAGATCGACCCCAATCAGCTCGAACTGCTTCGGCAGCAGCCCGGTGGTGGCGAGGTTGTACAACGCCGGCACCAGCAGACGCTTCGTCAGGTCACCCCCGGCGCCGAAGATGACCATGGCGCAGGGGCCGGGCGGTTGGGCGGCCCGCCGGGGTGGCGCGGTCAGAACCTGGGCGGTGGGCTGCTTTTCATTGGCCATGGAGGAGAAGTGACTCTGCTTGTTCGAGGTTGGCTACACATTTGTATGATCGGATGATTGAAGCGCTGTGGACGGTCCGCGCAGCGCGATCATGCGCGTTGGTCTGATCGCATGATTGGCGCGCTGTGAACGTTCCGCTCAGCGCGATCAAGGTCCCGAGCGAGCCGGCTGGTACCAGGACGGCTTGCGCTTCTCGCGGAACGCGGTGGTGCCTTCTTGGCCTTCGGGGGAGTGGCGCTGGGTCCAGCCCTCGTGCGCCAGCATCGACACCTGCCGTTCATCCAGCAACAGGTCGTTGGCGCCGAGGAAGCTGCTTTTGGTCATGGCGATCGCCGTCGGGCTGCCCAGGAAGACGGCATCGAGGACGCCGGCGAGCTTCGCCTCGAGTTGGTCTGGGAGAACGACTTCATGGATCAGGCCGATGCGTTCGGCCTCGCGGGCGTCGAAGCGCTCGCCGGTCAGGGCGTAGCGGCGGGTGTGACGCAGGCCGATGGCGTTGACCATGTGGGTGGAGATCGGCGTGGGCGCGACGCCGACGCGGACCTCGGTGATGCCGAACTGGGCGTCGGGCGTGGCGAAGGCAACGTCGACACAGCAGACGATGCCAACGCCGCCGCCGAAGCAGGCGCCATGCACCAATGCGATGGTGGGCTTGGGAAACTCGTTCAGCAACTGCATGGCCTTTGTCGTGGCGATGGAGGCGGCGTAGTTCTCGGCCGGCGGATAGTGGGCCACCTCTCCCAGCCAGCGAATGTCGGCGCCGGCCTGGAAGTGCTTGCCGGCACCCTTGATCACCAGGCAACGAACCGACGGGTCGGTGGCGAGGTGGGTGAGGCCGTGGATGAGTGCTTCCAGCATCGCGGCATTGTAGGCGTTGCCGACCTCGGGGCGATTGAGGGTGATGGTGGCGACACCGCTGGGATCGGTGGCGAGAAGGACGGGGGGTTGGGTCATGGCTATTCCCTCTGCGGGCACACGGTGGGTCGTTTGCTGTGTGTGGGGGTCTGCTGTCTGGCCGCGCGGCAGCGATACTTTGGCGTGCAGACGCATTTATCGCCGATGCCGCGCTTAGCGCAGCCACCGCGCCGCGGCGGCATAGCCGGCGCGCTGGGTCGGGGCGGCGGCATGGCTTGTTGTCTCCTCGGCGATCATCGCCGCGACCAGGTCGCGACGGTCCGCTCGCATCGCCGAATCGATCAGGATCTGGCGAAACAGGTCGCGCTGGGCATTGCTGCCGCCCAGCAGGCGAATGCGCCCCAGGCGCGGCGCCAGCAACGCGACCACCTGGGCGTGCTGCCCGCGCCGATGCGCCAGACCGGCTTCGCAGGCTGGGATGACGACGTCGCCGATGGTCGCCGACCGCCATCGCGCCGGGTCGTCCGCCTGCGCCCGCAGGGCCGCGAGGAATTGGGTCGCGGCCTGATCACGACCGGTGGCGGCCAACGCCAGCATCAGGTGCGGCGGCAGCAGAAAATAGGCACTGTCGCCGATCCTGGCCTCGGCCTGGTCGGCCAGTTCCTCCCAGCGGGGGCCGACATCGAGTCCAAGCTGCTCCAGCCGCCACAGCAGCGCCGTGGCGTTCTGCAGATCGTTGAACTGGTCCGGCACGGCGCGTGTCAGCGGCGCATCCAGGTTGCGGATGTTGGCGTCGTAGCTGGTCAGCACGGCGTCCCGATCACCGAGGTCGAGCTGCATCAGCGCTCGGTGCCACCACAGGTGATGCACGAGATTGTTGCCGACCGGCCAGTGGTCGATCTGTTCGGCGAGCCAGTCGTTGCCCTCGCGCGGGCGGCTTTCGGTTTCGAGGATATGGGCCTTGACGTGGTGGGCGAAGAAATTCGTCGGGTCGCGAGTGTAGGCCGCGTCGATCGCGCGTTCGGCATTGGCGGTGTCGCCGGCTTCCTCATGCGCGAAGGCCCAGACCGACTGGAAGCACTCATAGCCTGGCTGGTCGGCCGACCAGGCAGGGGCGAGGCGGTTCGCCTGTCGCAGCACCGCCTGGGTCTGGCCAAAGCGGAAATGGGTGGTGTCGCTGAGCCGTAATGCCAGCAGATCGAGCGGATCGTGGTCGAGCAGGTCACGCCAGATCCGCAGAGCCTGGCCGATCGCGCCGCGCGACCAGGCGGCGAAGGCCGCGACATGGCGCCGTTCGCGCGGGGTGAGCAGGGGGGCGGCATTCTGGGCGGTGGTCAGACTGGCGGTGATCGCCGGCCGATGGGCCGAGCTGGCGCCGGCGAGCATGAGGTAGCCCTTGAGGCAGTGTCCCATGACGAAGCCGGGATCGGCGGCCAGTGCGCTGTTCACCAGTGACATCGTGTCGGCGTGGTATTTCAGGTAGTGCTCGACAGCTCGATCAAACAGCGCAACGGCTTGCTGGCTGTCGGTGGAAAGCTTCAGACCGCGGCAGTCACGGTTCATGCCACACCTCCTGGCTGAGCGGGCTGGATGATCGGTCGTTGTCGATCTGACGATGACGCATCTGCCGGGTTGCCGCAACCGGCGATGCGGGGGCGGTCAGAACGAAGCCGCGCGGCTGCGGCCCGCTGTTCGAGCGCTGGTTCTGGGTGAGAACAGGTCCGGTGTGGCCCGCGATCGGCGTACGCCCGGCGTATGGCAAGATGTGTTGCCAACGGCGGTGCGAGCCTTATCGTTCCCTATCTGGAGGCGAGGCAGCATTAGCGCCCCCCTCTGGCGTGCGGTCGGGTGTGTGTGGGTGTGTGTGTGTGGGTGGGTGATTTGGTTGCGGGGACAGGATTTGAACCTGTGACCTTCAGGTTATGAGCCTGACGAGCTACCGGGCTGCTCCACCCCGCGGGGGTGTGTGGGTGGGATGGCGACCGCGGCCATCGGGGGCGATGGCTGGGGGCGATGGCTGGGGGCGATGGCTGGGCGCCCTGGCGGTCGGGTTGTGTGCCCCGGCGGTGTGAGATCTGACGATTGAGACCTGCGAACTGTTCCCGAGGGTGGATTGGAAGACCTGGCGGCGACCGACTCTCCCGTGCCTTAAGACACAGTACCATGGGCGCAGGGGCATTTCACGGCCGAGTTCGGGATGGGATCGGGTGTAGGCGCCCCGCCATGACCACCAGGTCGTCCAATCCACCCTGGGGACAGGTATCAGGTTTCAGTTGTCAGGTTTCAGACAACTGGGGTGGGGTTCTGGCTGTGGTGGTGTGTGTATGGTCTGATCCCTGACAACGGAGCCCGGACAACGGAGCTGCTGACAGCGGATCTGGGGATGATTTCCATGCATGATGATTGGTTTGATCGAGCCGCTCGGGCGATTAGGACCAGTTAGCTGAGGACGTTGCCGTCCGTATACATCTGGCCTATCGACGTGATGGTCTATCACGGCCCTCCTGGGGCATGACCCCCTGGGAGATCTAGTTTTGAGGTAAGTTTCCCGCTTAGATGCTTTCAGCGGTTATCTTGTCCAGACATAGCTACCCAGCGATGCCACGGGCGTGACAACTGGTGCACCAGAGGTCTGTTCATCCCGGTCCTCTCGTACTAGGGACAAATCCTCGCAAATCTCCTTCACCCACGGCAGATAGGGACCGAACTGTCTCACGACGTTCTAAACCCAGCTCACGTACCACTTTAATCGGCGAACAGCCGAACCCTTGGGACCTGCTCCAGCCCCAGGATGTGATGAGCCGACATCGAGGTGCCAAACCTCCCCGTCGATGTGGACTCTTGGGGGAGATCAGCCTGTTATCCCTAGAGTACCTTTTATCCGTTGAGCGATGGCCCTTCCACGCGGGACCACCGGATCACTATGGCCGACTTTCGTCTCTGCTCGAGCTGTCACTCTCGCAGTCAGGCGGGCTTGTGCCATTGCACTCAGCAGCCGATGTCCGACCGGCCTGAGCCCACCATCGCGCGCCTCCGTTACACTTTAGGAGGCGACCGCCCCAGTCAAACTGCCCACCATGCAGGGTCCCGGACCGGGCTGACCGGTCGCGGTTAGACATCAGAAGGGCTCAGGGTGGTATTTCAAGGTTGGCTCCGCGCAGGCTAGCGCCCACGGTTCAATGCCTCCCACCTATCCTACACAGCTCCCTCCTAATGCCACTGCAAAGCTGCAGTAAAGGTTCATAGGGTCTTTCCGTCTGACCGCGGGTACCCCGCATCTTCACGGGGAATTCAATTTCGCTGAGCCGATGCTGGAGACAGTGGGGAAGTCGTTACGCCATTCGTGCAGGTCGGAACTTACCCGACAAGGAATTTCGCTACCTTAGGACCGTTATAGTTACGGCCGCCGTTTACCGGGGCTTCAATTCGATGCTTGCACATCTCCTCTTAACCTTCCGGCACCGGGCAGGCGTCAGACCCTATACGTCGTCTCTCGACTTCGCAGAGCCCTGTGTTTTTACTAAACAGTCGCTACCCCCTGCTTTGTGCCACCCAGCCCTGGTTGCCCAAGACCGGGTCTCGCTTATCCCGAAGTTACGCGAGCAATTTGCCTAGTTCCTTCAGCATCGTTCTCTCAAGCGCCTTGGTATGCTCTACCAGTCCACCTGTGTCGGTTTCGGGTACGGTCTATACGCTGGCGCTATTTCCCGGAACAACTTCGCCGCACGGCCAATCCGATAAGGCCGCACGACACCCGTCATTCGTCACGTCCAGCAGGCCGGGGAATGTTCACCCCGTTCCCATCGACTACGGCTTTCGCCCTCGCCTTAGGGGCCGGCTCACCCTGCGCGGATTAACCTTGCGCAGGAACCCTTGGACTTTCGGCGACAGAGTTTCTCACTCTGTTTGTCGCTACTCATGTCAGCATTCGCACTTCCGATATCTCCACGGCTCCTCACGGATACCGCTTCACAGACTTACGGAACGCTCCGCTACCGAACAGTGATCAGTTGTCAGTCGTCAGTTTTCAGACAGGCTGTCGCGCAGCCCATGCAACATCCGTGCGATCTGGGACAGTTCGTCCTGCCACACCAGCGCTGTCGCACGGGGGGCATAGTCCAGATCGGCGGCATAATCGCACCATAATCGGGCTTCATCGGCAGAGCCCATCGCCATCGAGAGATAGCGGCGGAACTCGGCATTCGAGCCGGGTTGACGGCCAGCGCCCTCCACCATGAGGGCACAAACCGATTTGGCGGACCGCCGCAATTGATCGGCGACCCCACCATACTGCTCCACCCGAGGCCAATCTGGGCTGGCTCGGTGCAGCACCAGCGACAACCGGTAGGCGCGCTGAAACACCTTCAGATCGCGCACATTTCCCGCCATCGCCGCTTTCCTGTCTGCAAACTGACGACTAACAACTGACCACTGTTCCCACAGCTTCGGTATGTGGCTTGAGCCCCGTTACATCTTCGGCGCGGGATTTCTTAATTAGACCAGTGAGCTATTACGCTTTCTTTAAAGGATGGCTGCTTCTAAGCCAACCTCCTGGTTGT
>CBDIBO010000003.1:4170000-5275118 GCA_965277035.1 Rhodopila sp.
TACCGGCGGCTGCATCGCCGCGGCCGTCGCAAAAAATCCCTTTGAGAACGCCCGTCGCGCATCAGCCGACGGACCCGCCGGCAGCATGCCGAAGAAGCGGCTGTACTTGAACTCGGAATTCACCCCCAGCGCGAACAGCGTCATGAACAGGCGATTATGTTCCATCACCACCGGCATCGCCGGCACCGTCACATTCGTGCCGTAACCGGAAACAACCAGATCCACTTTGTCGACATCCAGCAGCTTGGTGTAGATGCCGGGGACCGCCGATGGCGTGCTCTGATCATCGAAATAAACCAGCTTGACCAGGCGCCCGAGCAGACCGCCTGCCTTGTTGATGTCGTCTTCCCAAAGCTTCAGCGCGGCGCGGCGCGGCCGTTCGCGGCGATATTGCCGGTCAACGCCATGCCGAACCCGATGGTGATCGGCTGCGCCGCATCGGCGCGTATGGCGCCCAGGACCAACGTCAACACAACCGCGACCGTGCGGATCAAAGTCATGCGAACCAAAGCCGTGCGGACCACAGCCGTGTGGACCAAAGCCGTGCTGACCAGAGCCGTGCGGACCAGAGCCGTGCGGACCAGAGCCGTGCGGACCAGAGCCGTGCGGACCAGAGCCGTGCGGACCAGAGTCATGCGGACCAAAGCCGTGCGGACTAGAGTCGGCATCGTCATCCCTCCCTCGCCGCCGTTCTGCCCGGCGGTCATGACGGCGACGCTAACGCGGCCACGCGGCTAGATCCAGCGCAGGTCCGGCTCGCCGCCCAGCATGTACAGGCCGATGGACTCGAAATGCGTTCGACGCCCCTGCAACTGTTGCGAAACGCTGTTGATGTCGCGCAGCCGCCGCTCGAACGGACCATGGCTAAAGATCGCGGTCGAGCCGGCCTCGTGGAATATCTCGTGGGCCATATCGCGGGCGGCATGAATCGCGTAGGTCGCGGCCTGGCGGATCGCCATGCGGTGGTCCAATGACAACAGGCCGGTGCGCGAGACATCTTGCCATGCATCGTCAATCGCGGCGTGAAGCCCGGCACGGGCCGCCTTCCAGGTCGCGTCGGCGTAGCCGATCAGGCGCTGTATCGCCTGGTTGTCGCGCATCGGGTCGGGCGACCAAGCCTGGCTCTTGGTTTTCGCCAGCGCGATGAACGCGTCCAGCATGGCTCGTGAAACGCCCAGTGCCACGCTCGCGAAACCGCTGGCATAGAGCTGCATCGCCTGAAACGAATAAAGTGCGCCGCGCTGTTGCCGCTCGGGTTCGTATTCGCGGGTCAGGCTGTGGGCGTCGTCCACGAACAGGTCGTTGATCGTGTAGTTGTCGCTGCCAGTCCCGCGCAGCCCCATCACCTGCCACACATCGTCGATCCGCGCCTGCCCACGCGGAAACATGAAGGTGCGCTCCCACGGCTTGCCGTCGGGCCGGACAAGCGGCGTGCCGTCGGCCGCCAGAGCGGGGCACATCGCGCCAAGCCAGGTGGCGTGGCGCGAGCCGCTGGCGAAGCTCCAGGTGCCGCTTACACGCCAACCGCCGTCCGTGCGGATGGCCTTGGCACCGGGACCTTGACCCCAGGCCACGACATCACGCTCGCCACCCCAGATCTGCGTGGCTACCGAGCGCGGCATGTAGGCGGCGGCCATCGAGCATCCAGAGCCCTGGTTCATGCACCATGCGACCGAGGCGTCGCCTTGCGCGATCGCCTCCACACATCGGATGAAGTCGGCAGGTTTGTGTTCGTAGCCACCACAGGCCCGGGGCAGCAGCAGCTTGAACATGCCAGCGGCGAACATGGCATCCAGCACATCCGGCGGAAGTTGATTGTTGGCCTCGATCCGATCCGCGGCGGACCGCAGCAGAGGGATCAGCCCACGCGCCCGCGCGAGGCACGCGGCGGCGCTGTCGTCTCTGGCTGCTGTCGATGGGGCGCTGGGGAGGTCATCCATGCGGCCGTTTCCTTCTTGTTACGTCTTTGCCAACAGCCGAGGCTGTGACCAGCGCGCAGACCGCGGTCGTTGCCCGAACGGGGCAGGCCGCGCCCGGGCAGGCCGCGCCCGAGCAGGCCGCAGCGGTTGCCAGGGCGGGATACGAGCCAGATCGCGGATCGCCCGGCCAATGCGGTGCAAATTGACATACCATCTGGGCTCTCGCAATACTGACCGGTATTCATGCTCTGGAGGCCGGCCATGAAGCTGATGTGGTTCCATTTGATGCCCTACACGGAACTGCCAGACAATTTCCGGGAAACCAACCCGTCCGTCTGGGTCGACATCCACTCCTCGCTATTCGATCCGCGGCGCGCCCACCTGATGTACAACGACTTCATGGACGAGCTGGAATACGCCGCCGAATGCGGCTTCGACGCGGTCTGCGTGAACGAGCATCATTCGAACGGCTACGGCCTGATGCCGTCGCCCAACCTGATCGCGGCCTCGCTGGCTCGGCGGACTTCCGACACGGCGATCTGCGTGATGGGCAACTCGCTGGCGCTGTACAACCCGCCGACGCGGGTGGCGGAAGAGTTCGCCATGATCGACTGCATTTCCGGCGGGCGGCTGATCGCGGGTTTTCCGGTCGGCACCCCAATGGATACCTGTTACGTCTACGGGACCAATCCCAGCCAGTTGCGGCAGCGCTACCATGAGGCGCACGACCTGGTGATCCGAGCCTGGACCGAGACGGACACGTTTGCCTTCAACGGCCGTTTCAACCAGCAGCGCTACGTGAATATCTGGCCCCGCCCGGTGCAGAGCCCGCATCCGCCGATCTGGGTGCCGGGCGGCGGATCGGTCGAGACCTGGCAATGGTGCGCCGAGATGAACTACGTCTATTGCTACCTGTCGTACTATGGCTACAAGGCCGGCCGCGCCACGATGGATGGCTTCTGGGCCGAGATGGATCGGCTGGGCAAGGACCGAAACCCGTACCAGGCCGGCTTCCTGCAGTTCGTCGGTGTGGCCGAAACCCGTCAGCAGGCGTTCGATCTGTATACCGAGGCGGCCGAGTATTTCTATGGCCGCTGTCTGCATGTCGATCCGAAGTGGGCGACGCCACCCGGCTATAGCAGCGAAGGCAGCCAGCGCGCCGGCATCGAGAGCCAGGTCAAGAAAGCCGCCGACGCCGGCGTTCGCGGCAAATCGACCGGGGAACGTTTCGCCGGTGTCGCCCGCGAGATGGATGCGATCGTGGCGAACGGCTACGTCATCATCGGTTCTCCCGATGAGGTCGCCGAACAACTGCGGGAAGTGGCGACCGACCTGAACGTCGGGCACCTGATGTTGTTGTTGCAATACGGCAACATGAGCAAGGATCTGACGCGCTATAACACCAAGCTGTTCGCCGAACGGGTGATGCCGAGGCTGAAGGATGTCCACGCGAGCTGGACCGACCATTGGTGGCCGCGGCCGATGCAGGCCGACCAGCGCGCCGAGGTTCCCGCCTACCTGCCGAAGCTGGCGGCCGAGTAGTCCAGACAACAACAGGCGGAGCGAAACGTGACTGAAGTCGAAACGTTGACGGTTGAAGTCAACGGCTTTCCGACCCGCATCTGGCGCAAGGGCAGGGGTCCAGCGATCGGCTTCCTCGCGGGTTTTGGCGGCCTGCCGCGCTGGATGCCGTTCCTGGACGAACTGGCCCGGTCGCGCACCGTCGTGGTGCCGTCGCTGCCGGGATTTCCCGGCGGTGACCGCGGTCACACCGTGCTGGATTCGCATCTGGACTGGCTGCTCGCGGTGCGGGCCATCCTGGACAAGGCGGATTTGTCCGGGGCGGACCTTGCCGGCAGTTCGGTCGGCGGATCCTTGGCGGCCGAGGTCGCTGCGTTGTGGCCCGCGACTGTCCGCAAGCTGGTGCTGATCGCGCCGTTCGGACTGTTCGACGAGAAGACGCCGCCGGCCGATCCATGGGCGCAGCGCGGCGACGCCGTGCCTGGCCTGATGTGCGCCAACCCGGAAATCTGGCAGGCGATGAAATCGCCGCCCGACGGCGCCAACGCCATCGAGTGGCCGATCGAGCAGGTCCGCGCCAACGAAGCCGCGGCCCGGATCTTCTGGCCGCTGGGCAACACGCGGATCGGAAAACGCCTTGGGCTGATCAAGGCGCCGACCCTGCTACTGTGGGGCGAGCAGGACAAGGTCATGCCCCGGTCCTACGCCGACGTCTTCGCGGCGGGCATCGCCGGGCCGACGACAACACGGATCATCGCCGGGGCCGGGCACCTCGCGGAACTGGATAAACCGGTCGAGGTCGCGCGGGAGATGCTGGCGTTCACCGATCCGCCCTGAGTGCCACGCCGGAGCCGAAAGCGCGGCCTGATGCCGGTCCACGCATGCGTTGACCGCTCTATGCGCGGGTTGGCAGGCGCCGGCGCGCGAAAATGTCCCTGAGACCGGTCGGCGCTTGCGCCGATGGTATGACTGGCCCGAACCCTGGCGCTTCGTTAATAAGCTATTAACCAAGCGCGATTAGGGTCCCCCGCTTCTGGAGCGCGATTGTCTGAGGTTGCAGCAACCTCGGGCGTCAATCGCCCTCGCAAACAACGCGAACCAGAGCGTGATTGCTTTGACTTGAAGCGATCGCGATCCAGTGTAGTTCGAGGGACCGTATGTCGCGCCGAAAAATCAGCGCCTTCGTCATCGCCTACAATCGGGCGAACATCCTGGGAACCTGTCTGTCCGCCCTTGCTTTCGCCGATGAGCTGATCGTGGTGGACAAGTCGTCCACCGATGCATCCCGCGCGATCGCCGAGACCTACGCCGATCAGGTGCTCACCGTGCCGTGGACCCCGACGGTGGAAGAAACCCGCACCCTCGCCCTGTCGCTCTGCCGGCACGAGTGGGTGCTGTTCATGGACGACGACGAGTGCCTCAGCGCCGCGGCGGCGGACCGGATCCGCGCCGAGCTTGAAGCGCCCAGCGCCGACATCTACGAATTCCCGCTACGGCATTACATTCTGGGTCAGCACGACGAGCGGGCGTATTACTGGCCGGAGCACCATGTCCGGCTGTTTCGACGCGGCGCCATTACCTTCTCCCGCACGGTGCACGCCGGGATCCTGCGTCATTCGGATCGGGTGGCGCAGTTCGCGGCCGCGGACGATGTCTGCATTCACCACCTGTCGCATCCCGATGTGCGGGGCTGGATCGAGAAGACCAATCGCTATACCGACCGCCGCGACCGAGATGGCATCACAGCGGGTGCAGAGGGCTTCGCGGCATTCGCGCACGGGCGCATCGACCACTGGATGAAGCGTTCGGCCGATGGCGCGCCGGATGGCTACGCCGCGGCGGTCGCCCTGCTGCGCGCGGTCTATGACATGGTCGATGCGGTCAAGGCCTGGGAAGCGGAACAGGCGCTGGACGGAGAGGCCCTGTTCCAGCAAACCTGCGAGACCCTGGACAAGGCGCATTCGCGGACGATCGCGGTTGTTGCCGCCCCGGCTCGCAGCGAGCATCTGGCCGCGACGGTATAGCGCGCGATCGTCCGAGGCTGAACCGACCTCGGACCTGAATCGCTCTCCCGAACAAAGGTGGTTGCTGCAACCTGGAGTTGTCAGGCTTCCGCGGAGGCAGAACCGCACGGCCGGGGAGGTGACGCCAGACAATCCGTGCGGACCATTGGTCGTCGGAGGGAGGTGATTTCCCGACAAATCGGATAAGCGCCATGCGGAAAAATCGCATTATCAGCGGGCCGCTGCACCGCCATGTTGTGACGCGACGAGGATGCGATGTGTCTCGACGATGGAGAAATCCGATGAAGACCATATTCCTGGCCGCCGTTGCCGCCCTTGCCCTGGGCGCCGGCGCCGTGAGTGCCCCAGCAGCGACCTATCACGCGCCTGCGCAAAACTATCATCAGAACAACTGGATGGGCGGCGACTGAGGCCCTTTCGACGGACCTGATATAGTCTGGGCCGGCTCCGACGAGCCGGCCATTTGGTTTCGGGCCGCGTCGTCCCGAGGACGTTGCGTAACGTCAGGCAATCCCAGCCACCGCATGCAGCGGCAGGCCCGGCGCGTCGCCGATCCAGATAGCAGGATTGCGAATGGGATCGGCGGCCCCTGGGCACAGAATGGACGCTGGTGGGAGGGCGCTGTAGCCTGCCGACAAACACCGGGAGCGAAGGTCATGGAGTTTGGCATCGGCATTCCAACGTCTCACGACAGCTGGAAGGTGGCGCAGCGCGCCGAGGAAGTCGGCTTCACCCACGCCTGGTTCTATGACACCCAGATGCTGGTGGCCGATCCGTTCGTCGCCATGGGCGCGGCCGCGATGAAAACCTCACGCATCCGCCTGGGCACCGGCGTGCTGGTTCCGACCAATCGGGTTCCGGCCGTGACGGCGTGCGCCTTCGCGACATTGAACGCCATGGCGCCAGGACGGATCGACTTCGGCGTCGGGACAGGATTTTCGGCGCGGCGGGCGATGGGGCTGGGTGCGATGAAGCTGGCCGACATGGAAGAATACATCCGGGTCGTCTACGCCCTGCTGAACGGCGAGATGACCCAGGCCGAGGTCGATCCCGGGGTATGGAAAAAGCTGAAATTCCTCAATCCGGAACTCGGGTTGATCAACATCAAGGATCCTGTCCGGCTGCACATTTCGGCGCTCGGCCCGAAGGGCCGGCAGATGACGGCGCGGCATGGGGCGGCGTGGAAGACGGTGATGTCCGGCGTCGATGACGGGCTGGCCGCGCTGAACGGCATGCGGAAGACCTGGAGCGACAGCGGCCGACCGAGCGACGAGCTGTATTCGTCCGCCTGGGTGTGGGGTTGCCTGCTGCGCGACGGCGAGACGCTGGATAGCCCGCGGGTGCGGGCTCAGGCGGGTCCGCGGGCGGCGGTGCTGCTGCATCGTGCCGCCGATGTGGACATGGAAGGCTGGATCAACACATCGCCGGTGCCGGACAGCGTGAAGGATGTGTTGCAGGGCTACGTGGAGGCGGCGCGCGGGTTCGAGCCCGCCGATGCACGCTACCTGATGAACCACACCGGCCATTGCGTCGCGGTGAAGCCGGAGGAGGAGCGGTTCATCACCGCCGAGTTGATCCGCCAGACCACCTTCACCGGCGGGGATCAGGACATCAAGCAGCGGATCGAGGCGATGCGCGATGGCGGGTTGTCGCAGCTGGTCCTGCCAATCGTTCCCGGCCATGAGGCGGCCGTCGACGATTGGGGCCGCATCATCCAGGCATTTCGCTGAGTTTTCCACGCGACGCGGGTGGGTCGTCATGAGGTGAGCGGCGACACCTTGCCGGCGATTCGATGCCGGGGGGCGTCTGAGCACCGGTCAGGACTTCAAAGAAACGTGTTCTTAGCTGCCGCTACCGCCGCCACCGCCGCCGCCGCCGCCAGCCGAGGAGAAGTAGCGCCCAAGACGCAATTTGAAGGTTTTCCCGTCACACGCGCGGCCGGCGGCATCACCGTGGATCGAGATCGTGCTGACCTGCGCGGTGAACTGTCCGGTCACGCTTGTGGTTCGGGAGCCCGCATTGTCGGTTGCCGTGATTTGGAAGCTGTCATCCGGGCGAAGCACGCCCGACAGTTCGGCTATATTCCGCTGCCCGTCAGCTGACAGAACGCCGCCGATCGATCGCCGCGGATCGACCACAAATCTCCACTCCATACGCGGACAGGAACCTGCGCGCGGCGTGTAGATGGTGTACCACTGGCCGATCATGATTTGCTCGAGCGAGCAGCCTGCCAGCAGCGATCCGGCCAGCGTGAGCGTGATCAGGCCGGCCTTGGGCGCGCCTGGCTGTCCGGTCCTCATGATCGTGCACTCTCCGCCACCTGGGTCCTCGACGTCCCGCTGACGGCACATGTTGTGTCTGTCCGGTTCGGCAAGGTGCCAAACCGCGCGCTGAACGCGCGCCTGATCAGCGTAAGGCGGCTCGGCGATGCCAATCATGGCCTGATCGTTGCAAAACTGTTGCAATGTCACCACGCCTGGGACACCGTGCCTTGGGTGCGCGTCATAGTTCCGATATCGGATTGATAGAACCAGCTCGGGTGGACACGATCCGTCGGTTCATGAGCATGAACCTGGCTTTGTTCCCGCTTGCTCAAGTGGCGCGCGCACCCGGTGTTGCGACCGCGGGCTTTCGCGCCGGGCGCGATGGTCCGCGATACTGTCCGCCATCCGCCGTGCAACGGCGTCCGGGAATTGTGCCCAGGATTGTCTACAGTTAGCTGATTCCTGTTGTTTGAGAGGGCGAGTCACGTCCAAGGTTGGTGCAACCTCAGACGATCGCTGTAGACTGACGGTCATGATGCCGCATCCCAAAACGCCGGGCGCCCCCGGCGCGGGGGCCAGAGCCCCGCAGACCAGAGCCTCGGAAACCGGAGCCGCGGAAACCAGAGCCGCGGAAACCAGAGCCTCGGTCTGCCCGCACGATTGTCCGTCCACCTGCGCCTTGTTGGTGGAGGTGCTGGACGGCAGCCGGATCGGCGCGGTGCGAGGTGCGGCGGCCAACAGCTACACCGCCGGGGTGATCTGCGCCAAGGTGTCGCGCTACGCCGAACGCATCCATCATCCGGATCGACTGACCCGGCCGTTGCTGCGGACCGGGCCGAAGGGCGCGGGACAGTTCCGGGCGATCGGCTGGAACGAGGCCCTTGACCGGATCGCCGAACGCCTTGCCGCCGACAGCGCCCGGCATGGACCTACGGCGGTGTGGCCGTTCTACTACGCCGGAACCATGGGGCTGGTGCAGCGCGACGGCATCAACCGGTTGCGCCACGTGATGGGCTACTCGCGGCAGAAGATGACGATCTGCACGTCGCTGCCGGAGGTCGGCTGGAAGGCCGGTGTTGGCGCCAGCCGCGGGGTGGATCCGCGGGAGATGGCGAAGTCCGACCTGATCGTGGTTTGGGGCGGCAATCCGGTGTCCACCCAGGTCAATGTCATGACCCATGTCGCGCGGGCACGGAAGGAACGCGGGGCGAAGCTGGCGGTGATCGATCCTTATCGAACCCCAACCGCGGCGGTCGCCGACCTGCATCTCGCACCCCGTCCGGGAACCGACGCGGCGCTGGCCTGCGCGGTGATGCACATCGCGTTCCGCGACGGCTACGCCGATCGTGACTATATGCGTGACTACGCCGACTGTCCCGACGCGCTGGCGGCGCATCTGCGGGATCGCGGACCGGCGTGGGCCGCCGGCGTCACCGGCATCCCGATTGCCGACATCGAGGCCTTCGCGGCGCTGTATGGACAGACGCGTCGCAGCTACATCAGGTGCGGCTACGGCTTCGCGCGCAGTCGCAACGGGTGTGCCGCGATGCACGCCGTCAGCTGCCTGCCGACCGTGACCGGCGCGTGGGCGCACGAAGGCGGTGGCGCGCTGTGGTCGAACCGCGGCATGTACCATTGGGACAAGTCGTTGATCGAGGGGCTGGACGCGGTCGATGCGTCGATCCGCCAGCTGGACATGAGCCGCGTCGGCAGCGTGCTGACCGGCGATCGCCGGGAGCTGGGCGATGGGCCACAGATCCACGCGATGATTATCCAGAACCAGAATCCGCTGACGGTGTGCCCCGACAGCAACCGGGTGCGGCGGGGGTTCGGACGCGATGACCTTTTCGTCGCCACGCACGAACAGTTCCTGACAGAAACGGCGCGCTGGTCCGACATCGTCTTGCCGGCGACGATGTTCATGGAGCATGACGACATCTATCAGGCCGGCGGGCACAGTCACATCCAGATCGGTCCCAAACTGATCGAGCCGCCGGGGGAATGCCGCTCGAACCACGAGGTGCTGCAGGGCCTGGCTTCGCGTCTGGGTGCCAGGCATCGTGGCTTCGAGATGACCGCGATGGAGATGATCGACGCGACGTTGCGCGCTTCCGGCTATCCGGACGCGAAAACGCTATTGGCGCAGCACGGGATCGACGACATGCCGCCGTTCCGGACAGCACATTTCCTCGATGGTTTCCCGACGCCGGACCGGCGGTTCCATTTCGCGCCGGACTGGGCGGCGCTGGGTGATGATCACGCGATGATGCCGAAGCTGCCGGATCAACTGGATAACATCGAGGCTGGGAGTGCCGAGGCGCCGTTCCGTCTGGTGACGGCGCCGGCGCGCAGTTTCCTCAATACCAGCTTCACCGAAATGAATACCGGCCGGCGTCGCGAAGGCCGCCCGACGGTGCTGCTGCATCCGGACGACGCCAACCGCCTGGGGCTGCGGGACGGCTGCAAGATCCGCCTGGGCAATCGCCGGGGCGAGGTCATCCTGCATGCCCGCTTGTCTGATGCGCAGCAGCCGGGCGTGCTGGTGGCCGAGAGCATCTGGCCGAGCGAATATTTTGAAAGCGGAATAGGGATCAATGCGCTGACCAGCGACGATCCCGGTCCGCCATGGGGCGGGGCGGTGTTTCATGACACCGCGGTGTGGATGCGCGCCGAGGTCGTCGCGGTGCCCCTGGCCAAGGTGCCTCTGACGCCGGCGTAGCAAACGTGGTGGTTCGCCCCTCAAGCCCGCAAAACGGCGGCTGGCAGAGTCTGGCTGCTTCGGCTTGAAGCGATCAGATTCGGGTTTCAGGTGTTTAAGAGGGCGGTTGGTGTCCGAGGTTGCTTCAGCCTCGGAGGATCGGGGTAGAGTGGTTTCCATTCGCGTTGGCTCGTGACAAACCCTCTCCAACATTGTTTTAGCGAGCATCTTCACCCGTTCAGATAATCAGTCTGAACGGGATCTGCTCCAACGAAGGGTGATCACCACCATGTCCGACCCGATGGGTGCCTGGGCGCCGCGGCTGCTAAGCGTGCTGCGCATTGTCGCCGGTCTGCTATTCCTGGAGCACGGGACGCAGAAATTCTTTGCCTTCCCGGTTCGGGTTACCGCCGCTCCCCACCTGGTATCACTACTTGGGCTGCAGGGCTGCCTGGAGGTCGTGGGTGGGGTGCTGATCATCCTGGGTCTGTTCACCCGGCCGGTGGCGTTCGTTCTGGCGGGCAACATGGCGGTCGCGTACTTCATGGCGCACTTTCCGAAGAGCTTCTTTCCCGCGCTGAACGGCGGCGATGCCGCCATCCTGTACTGCTTCGTGTTCCTGTATCTGTCTGCCGCCGGCGCCGGCCCGTGGAGTCTTGATGCCGGGCGCACGAACCGATCGGCCGCGGTGGTCTAGGCCGGCGACCCATTAGTAACCTGGAGTAGGCGGCCTCCCGTGGACCCACCACGGGATCGCGCATGGCTTAGCGGGGCGGATAAGCCTGATCTCCGGAAGGGGGTTGGCGTTGGATGGGAAAAGCAAAAGGGCTGTTCTCTGAGCGGTAGGCAGGCCGACATCGGACACGCGTCTTCATTAGGTGGTTGATCGGCAGGGTCGGGTGACATGGGCGGCAAGAGGGGTGGGTGGATCACGCGCGATGGGATGGCTAATTTGGTCTGGAGGCGAGAGGCATCGAAATGGGCCTCTGTCCAGCTTAAATCTTCGTACATGGCGGCGCTTCGGAATGGGCCAAAATCGCAGACGAAAAACGCGGCATGAGGTTCGCATGACAACGACCATAGGCGATCTTTTCCCGGCATTTCCCCGGGTATTTTACCGGAAAGCCCCGCTTGTCCAAGTCACGTGTCAACTTCGGTTTCCGGCTCTTCTTACCATAGAGAAGGCTCCGCCGGCTGAATTCCAGGAACGAATCAGGCGTGCCTTCCCAGGGCTGGAAAGGCCAGCAAATCTCGCCCTTCCGGCACAACTACCAGCGCAGGTAGCAGAGGCTATTCGTGCGCAGGCGGGGACAGCTGGCTGGCGGTTCTTAACTGAAGACAAGCGCTCGACGGTGGCACTGTCGCCTGACTCGCTTATTTTAACCACGACGAACTACGATAGTTGGGGGAAGTTCCAGGACCAGTGGCGCCCCGTCTTCTCGGCCCTGATGGATATTTACGCGCCAAGCTATTTCGAGCCTGCCAGCCTCCGCTACCAGGATATCATTATCCGCGAAAACATCGGACTTGACCCGACAACTCCGTGGTCTGATCTTCTCCGGGCGGAGATATTGGGCGAGGCGTCCATCAGGCAGATTGAACAGCACGTAGTTGATGCAAGCCGAGTACTGCGCATGAACCTGCCAGACGGTAGTATGCTGGTGCTTCAACATGGCTTAGCGAAACAGGCCGGAGGTGATCAAGTCGGCTATCTGATCGACCTCGACTTCGGCACCAGGGGCAAAGTAGAGGTCACCGATGCAGAATCAGCTCTCACCAAGCTTCACCAGAACGTCTGGTGTGTCTTCAGATGGTGTATCCGTGACAAGCTACATCGCACTCTCGAACCAATCGATCCTCCCAGTGACGGAGGCTAACGTCTCGGCGCTAACGCCCTCTATCCAGCGGGAACTGACCGACACAGGTGCGACCGGGGGCGTTCGGTTCGTCATGACCGGGAGTATCGGCAGTCAGATTGTCGATTCCCCCGAAGATGCCATGCGACAAATGATTTGCCACTATATGATCTGGCTTTTGGATCATGAAAATCTTCACGAAGCATACGATAGCGTCTCCAAGATTTATGAGCGGCAAGAGACATCGAAGCGCGGACTGCCCCCTCTCAACCCAGATGTGCGTGTTGTTCCATCAGCGCATGCGACAGAGCAAGAACGCCCGGCCTTCGGTTCATTCACCGGCGAGACGCTGACTGGCGCAAGCCACACCTCCCTGCCAGAGCGGATGGAGCGTGGGCAGCCTGCTCGGCTTGCCGATCAGTTGGCAGCACTTGGCCGTGAGTGTGCCGCCCTGCCGGACTTCGATACCCGAACCCCAGACGAGATCGTCGGCTACGACGACACTGGCATGTGGCGTTAATGGTCATCGACACATCCGCTGTCGTGGCGATCCTGTTCGAGGAGGAGGACCAGCTTCGCTATGCTGAAGCCATCGAGAGCGCATCCACCCGCCTGGTTTCGGCCGTCACCCGGGTTGAGCTGTCATTCGTGGTTGAGGGCCGCAAGCGACAGGCCGGCCGCGAGCGGCTTGAGCGCTTCTTTGCCTTAACGGACGCGGATGTGATCTGCGTCACGCCGCAGCAGGCTACACTCGCGATTGGTGCCTTCCGGGCCTATGGAAAGGGTTTGCATCCGGCCGGATTAAACATTGGCGATTGCTTCTCATATGCCCTCGCCAGCGCGACCGGCCAGCCACTGCTGTTCAAAGGCAACGACTTCGCGCAGACGGACATTCGGTCAGTACTCGCATGACTTGCGCTGCCGGGCACCCGCCTCTGCATCGCGGACGAAGTCGCCTATAATCGTCCTGTCGCCAGCGGGCGGCCGACATATGGACGGAGGAGAAAACACAATGGCTCAGATCAAGCGGAATGCGTCGGCGAAATGGCAGGGATCGGGCAAGGACGGCACCGGCAGCCTGACGACACAAAGCGGGGTTTTGAAAGAGGCGCCGTATGGCTTCAACGCCCGGTTTGGCGACGGCAAGGGGACCAACCCGGAAGAGCTGATCGCGGCGGCGCATGCCGGCTGCTTCAGCATGGCGAGCGCGTTCCAGCTCAGCGGTGCGGGCCATCCGCCGGACAGCCTGGACTGTGATGCCAACCTGACGATGGAGCAGATCCCGGGTGGCTGGAAGATCGCGGCGATTCATCTTGTGCTGAAGGCGAAGGTGCCCGGTCTGGACGACGCCAAATTCCAGGAGCTGGTGAAGGGGGCGAAGGAAAACTGCCCGGTGTCGAAGGTGCTGAACGCGGACATCACATTGGACGCCAAGCTGGTCTAGCAGCCGCGACGCTGGGGGAAGAGGCCAGGAGGAGTGGCGGACCGTGCGGGCCAAGTCTGATGGCCGGCACGGTCTGAAATCTGAAGCGTGGGCCTGCATCGCATGCGGCGTTTGCTAACGGTCTTCATCGCGAGCGGGTTGGGCGTGCGGGTTGGCCTGTGGCGGGACAGCCAGAGACACGGTTGTCGTGACAGCCGCTGGGCTGTTCTCGCGGGTCAGCGTTCACGGCCGTCGGTCAGAGGGTGCGGTATCGATCCACGCCCCCTGGGTCGGTTTGCCGGCGCAGTTCGCCGCGGCCCAGCATGTGGTTGACGTGGGCCAGCACCTCGCCGAAGGCGAAGCCGGTCTGGTGCGCGTCCAGCGGCCGGGTGAACAGGTGGGGCACGATCTCGGCCACCGACAGCGGCGCCTGTTTGCACGACGTGGCGATTTCGGCGCAGCGTTGGGCGTGGTGGGCGAGCAATTCCTCGATGCGCTGGTGCAGACCGTGGAACGGCAAGCCATGGCCTGGCAATACCAGCACGTCCGGTGCGACATTCGCTTTGATGGCCCGCAACGAGGCCAGGTAGATGCCGAGCGCGTCGAGGTCGGGCTCCATCGGATGCACGCTGACATTGGGGGAGATGCGGGCGATCACCTGGTCGGCGGCGAGGAACAATTGCTCCCGCGGCCGGTAGAGCATGGCCTGCTCCAGCGCATGGCCGCCGCCGGTCAGCACCTGGAAGTCGCGGTCGCCGACCGCCAGCGTGTCGCCGTGCTTGATGCGGTGGTATGACGCCGGGACGCCGGTGGTGCGCTTGAGGTATTCGTGGCCGCGGCTGAGCACGACCTCGGTTGCCTCGGCGGACAGGCCGTGGCGCTGGTAGAATGGGCGGAACACGTCTTCGCCATAGTCCGCCGGCGCGCATTGCAGGACCAGACTGTGGAGGTATTCCGGACGCGGCATCGTCAGTTCCAGGTCGAACCGCTGACAAAGCCAGCCGGCCAGGCCGACATGGTCGGGGTGGAAATGCGATACGATCAGCGACTTGAGCGGCTGGCCTGTCAGCGGCCCGGTGAGCGCGGCCTGCCAGGCCTGCCGGCAGGCGTCGTCGCCGAGGCCGGAGTCGAGCGCGGTCCAGCCGCCGTCGTTCTCGATCAGGTAGATGTTCACGTGGTCCAGCCGGTACGGCAGCGGCAGGCGCAGCCAGCGAATGCCGGGGGCGATGTCGGTGACGGAGCCGGGGGCCGGTGGGGTTGCGATGGGAAAGGTCAGCGTGGATTGAGAGATCTGCATCCCCGGTAGCTAGCAAAAGCCGCCGGCCGGGGATACCGCATAGCGCCGGTGGCGACCGAGAGGGGCGCGTGATTATTCAGCTTGGTGCGGAAGGGTTGAGACGGAGCGGCGTCCTTGGGGTTGGGACGACCGCGCCCGAACCTTCGCGGCCCTATGATGCTGACGCTCGACCGGCTGAGATTGGCCGAGAGCGGACGGGCTGTTTTGGGCTTGAAGCACGCCAAAGCAGCCGTAGAGCAGATCATCGTTACTTTTGCCAGACTGCCGAATGCGGTCGATGTTCTTATCCAGCATTGCGACATCGCTTCGAGCGGTTGCAATCTTCAGTATGCTGGTGCCTTCTTCTCGGCCTCCGCCAGCTCGGCGAGCTGCCCAGCGACAGCGGCCCAGCCCTGTTCGAAGCCCATCGTCTTGTGCTGGTCATAAGCTTCCCTGGTCCAGTGGCGTGCGCTGCCGGTGTAGCGGGTCTTCCCGCCCTCAGCGGCGAACGCCACGGTGCCAACCATAAACGGGGCGTGCGGGTGCCAGCCGGTCGTGAACGCGTCGGTGAAGACGAAGCGCTTGCCGGGCGACACCTCAAGGAACACACCTTCCTGCGGCACCTCCTCGCCGTTCGGCCCACGCATCACGATGGCCGAGCGTCCGCCGGCGCGCCAATCCTGCTCGACGATCTCGACCGTCCAGGGCTTGGGGCACCACCATTCTTGCAGACGCTCGGTTGCGACCTTCCAGACGGTCTCGACGGATGCGTCGATCAGGCGGGTCACGGTGAGTTCCAGGGTTTCGCTGGTCATGATCGTTCTCCTTGCTATCAGTCGCGATCGGGGGCGCCGAGGGGGAAGAAGGGCCGATAGGGACGGGCGTCGTCGAGACAGCGGGCAAACGAGGGCCGCGCGAGCAGGCGGGCGCGATAGGCCTTCAGCGTGGTGCGATCGTTATCGATTGGGTGCGCCCAGTCGGCGTAGAACAGCGCGGGCGCGGCGGCTGCGTCGGCCAGCGTGAAAGCATCGCCGGCCGCCCATCGCCGCCCCGCCATGGCATGGTCCAACCAGGCGTAGATCGTATCGAGTGCGGTTCGGGCCTGTGCTGTGCCGTACGGGTCGCGCGCTTCTTCGGGGCGGCGCGCATCAAACACGATCGCCTGCATCGGGCTCATCACGTGGTTGTCGAACACGCGATCGAGCATCCGTACCGGCATGGCGACCTTCGCATCAGCCGGGATCAGCGGTACCGGGCCGGGGTAAAATGCGGCGAGATGCTCGATGATCGCGCTGGTTTCAAACACCGTCGTCGCGCCATCAACAAGCAACGGAAACCTGGCGATTGGCCAGCGCCGTGCCAGCTCCGCGCCGTGCTCCGGATGATCGGGATCGAGTATGCGGAAGTCGAACGGCGTCTGGTTCTCGTACAGCGCGATCAGCGCCTTCATCGTGTACGACGAAAACGGGTGGCCGAAGAGCTGCAGGGTCATGCGCCCGGCCTCCCGGCCCGCGCCCGCTCGATCGCGGCGATGTCGATCTTCTTCATGCCCATCATCGCGTCCATGGCGCGCTTCGCCGCCGCCTTGTCGGGATCAGAGATAGCCTCGAGCACCACACGCGGGGTGATCTGCCAGGACAGCCCGAATTTGTCCTTGCACCAGCCGCACTGCGACTCCTGGCCGCCATTTCCGACGATCCCGTTCCAGTAACGATCGGTCTCTTCCTGGGTGTCGGTATAGACCTGGAAGCTGACCGCCTCGTTGAACTTGAAGTGGGAACCGCCGTTCAGGCCGATGAACGGCATGCCCAGCACGGTGAACGCGACGGTGAGCTCGTCACCCTGTTTGCCAGCGGGATAGTCGGTCGGCGCCAGAAGGCGGGCGTTCACGTGGCTGTCGGGAAAGGTCGCGGCGTAGAATTCGGCTGCCTGATAGGCTTGGTTGTGGTCAAACCACAGGCAGGTGGCAATCTTCGTCTGGGTCATGTCGGGGCCTCCCTATGCGTGGCCGGTGTCGAGGATCGGCGTGAAGCCGCCGAAGATCGCGAGCTGGCCGTTCCAGGCCGGCGGGTGCTCACGCATGCGCGGATCTTGCATCAGCGCACCCATGCCTGCGTCGCGGGTTGGCTTGTCGGGCCATTCTATCCAACCGAATACGACCGTCTCGCCGTCCTTCGCCTGCACGGCGCGCCTGAAGTCGGTTAGCTTGCCGGCGGGGACGTCGATGCCCCAGCCGTCAACGACGCGCAGCGCCCCTCTTTCCTGGAAGAGTTTGGCGGTGTTGGCCGCATGGTCGATAAAGCCCTGTCGATTGCTGTTGGGGACACTTGCAACCACGCCGTCGACGTAGCCGAACTTGCCGCCCGCACCAGTGTCGAAATTTACCTCGAACCCGGCGTAGATCAGGCGCTGGCCGTCGAACGGCATCGGACCGTCGGGCCTCATTCGATCGTCGGCCATGATTTTCCCGGCGGCCGCGTCGCATGTCGCCTTGTCGGGCCACCAGACCCAGGAAAAGACGACCGTCTCGCTATTGTTGGCCTGGACGGCTTTCCTGAGGTCGGTGACCTTGCCATCCATGACGTCGTCGCCCCAACATTCGGCGGTGCGCATCGCGCCATATTCGGCGAAGATCGGTGCGGCCTTGTTCGCCATGTCGAGATAGGCCTGCTTGTTCCCGGTCACCACCGGGATCACGAAACCCTGGAAATACGCCATCGTTTTCTCCCTTGAGATTCGAATGCGTTGGAGTGCAGGCGGGCAAAAATCAGGCGCGAATTGGCGCGTCGAAGGTCGCCATGTGATCGGCCGTTGCCTTGCTGTGCGCCGGCCGGCTTTCCCCGCGCGCGACGTAGGCAGCGAGAAGCGGGAAGTCGGCGAGGTGGGTGGTGCCGCGCAGCCCGCCCAGCACGGAGACCATCATCAGGTCGCCAACGGTGAACGCGATCCCATCCAGCCAAAGGTTGTTGCCGAGCGCTGCCTCGAGATCGGAGAGCCGTGTCTTCAGGTCGTCGACGACCTTGACATAGCGCGCCCTGGACCATTCGCGATCCGCCTCGAATATGTCGTTGATCGCGAGCGCCATGACGTAGGGTTCAACAGAGTTGAGCGCCGCCGCCAGCCATTGCAGCGCGCGCATGCGCGGGGCTGGATCGACGGGGATCAGCTTGCCGGCGCGTTCGGCTATGCGCAGCACGATCGCGCCCGACTCGAAGATCGCAACTTCGTCGTCTCGATAGGTCGGCACCTGGCCGAACGGCTGGAACCGGCGATGTTCGGGAGTCTTCGCATCGAAGATTAGATCGACCGCGTAGGGCTGGCCGACTTCCTCGAAGGCCCAGCGCGGGCGCATATCGCGGACGAAGCCGCGGGCGAACTCAGGGACCCAGCCGAAGGTGGTGATGGTTGGAGTCATGTCACTCTCCCGGTTGTTGTTTCGAAAGGGTGCAACAGGCTTAAATTCGTTAATACCGCGCGTGCGAACCTGGTTTTACTTCGGGTTTTTGGTAAAATGGCGTACTAGCTTGTCGAGTGCGCCGTTCCAGCCCCACTGGTGACTGTCCCGCGACGTCTCGGTCTGGAGGCGTGAATGCGTGAAGGTAAGCTCTGTCCCGGTATCAATCGGTCGCAGATCGATCTCGACACGCGACTCTTCGTCAGTTTCCTCGGGGTCACCGCCGTGGGCCCAACGCCAGCTCATGACCAGGCGGGCGGGCTTGTCGACTTCGATATACTGGCCGCTGCTCTCATGCTCCGTGCCGTCGAGCATGCGGAACCGGACGCGGAAGCGGCCGCCCACGCGGATATCGGTTTCGGCAAGAAGCACCGGTCCGTCGTCGGGACCCCACCAGCAGGCGATGCCGTCAGGCGTCGTCAACGCATCGAAGACGATCGCCGGGCGGGCTGCGATCCGGCGCACCAGGGTCAGGCTTGTCACAGTTTGTCCTCCTGGATCTTCGCCGCTCCGGCCTTTGCCTCCTCCGCCTCCGCATAGGCGGCGAGCCGGTCGAGGCGTGCCGACCAGAAGCGCTCATATCGGCGCAGCCAGTCCATCGCCGCTTCCATGGGTTCCGGTGCGAGGCGCACCGCGACGGTGCGGCCCTTCTTCGATCGGGTGATGAGCCCCGCAGTCCCCAGCACATCGAGATGCTTCATCACCGCTGGAAGCTTGATCGCGAAGGGGCGTGCGAGCTCGCCGATGGACACGCTCTCCTCGTGCTCAAGACGTGCCAGGATCGCCCGGCGCGTCGGATCAACGAGCGCCGCGAATGTCCGGTCGAGTTGCGATTCTTGAAACTTCGCCATGTGGTGAAGTATGGGAAGGGACGACGGTCGTGTCAAGATCGACAGATCGACAGGCGGAACGGGTGCCGAAAGCCGCCGCCCCCAGTCCCTGGAGCTTTTACCAATCGGCGCTTGCGCCGATTGGTATCAGAGTCATGTTTCGCGCGCCGCCCCCTCCTTCGCGTGCTCAGTCCCCTCGCTCGCGTGCTCGCTCGCCCGCCAACCCGGCGCGCATACCGGTCAACGCTTGCGTCGCCCAGTATTACTTGTCGGAGATCCACAAGAATGTGCTGGGGTGACGTCCCGGCGGTCACGCCGAATGAACGATCGCTTCCCGGCTGCACGACCAAGGCTCGTGAATAACGCAGACGGGCGCATTCCGGCCGTGGGATAAGCTGGCTCTCATGCTGCGTTTTATACGAATAGGCCCAGCGGGTCTGCGCCAGAAGCGCCACTTGATCAGGTGTCAGACGGGCCATCTGCTGTCGGCGGGCCAATGGATGAGAGGCCGATAGGAAGCCCGACGGCAGCCACAGCATCCGCGCCGCTATGCCTGCATCAGGGCATGGGTATCCTGCTCTGACCACACCAGGGTGGCGGGTGCGCCCGGTTCGGTTGGTTCGCGGTAGAACATCTGGTCGGGGACCAGCGCGGACACCTCGTCGCCGGCATCGGTCTTCACCGCGACGCGGACCATCGCGCCCTGGTATTCGACCGCGATGACCTGACCATTGACGTGCGGCCCATCGGACGCCGCACCCAGCCGGCAGCGGTCCGCGCGCACCGCGATCGGTCCGCCGGCTGCCGACATCACGTTGTGGCTGCCGATGAAGCGGGCGATGAACGGACTGACCGGGCGCTCGAACACGTCGCGCGGCGGGGCCGACTGGCGGATGTGACCGGCTTCCATCACCACCATCAGGTCGGCGAGCGCCATCGCCTCATCCTGGCTGTGAGTGACGTGGATGAACGTGATGCCGAGTTCGCGCTGCAGTCGCTTCAGCTCTTCACGGACCTTGACCCGCAGGAAGGGGTCCAACGCCGACAACGGCTCATCCAGCAGCAACACCCGCGGCCGGTTGATCAGCGCCCGCGCCAGGGCGATACGCTGCTGCTGTCCGCCGGACAACTGCGCCGGCAGGCGGTCGGCGAAGTCGGCCATATGCACCAAACCTAGGAACTCGCGCGCCTTGCCGTGCCGTTCCTTCTTGGCGACGCCGCGCATCTTCAGGCTGAACGCCACATTGTCCAGGCATGACATATGCGGGAACAGCGCATAGCTTTGAAACATCATCGCGGTGCCGCGCTTGATCGGTGGCAGGTCGGAGACGTTCTCGCCGTGGATCAGCACATCGCCCTCGGTCACCGCCTCGTGCCCGGCGATCATCCGCAGCGTTGTGGTCTTGCCGCAGCCGCTGGGACCGAGCAGACAGCAGTATGTGCCGCGGGGGATGCGCAGGGAGATCGCGTCGACGGCGAGGGTTGGGCCGTAGCGCTTGGTCAGCGAGACAAGTTCGACGTCGAAGCGGTTATCCATCAGCCGGCTTTCATCAGGGTTCGCCCGCGTCGTCGCTGCAGGCGCAGGACGAACAGCAGGGCGACGATAATCGCCAGAAACGACACCGCGGTGGTGAGTGTGCCGATGGCGAACAAGGTCGGTGAGGTCGCCGAGGAGATCAGCGCGTAGATCTCCAGCGGCAGGGTGTTCTTCGAGCCGATGGTCAATGTGGTTCGCGCGTATTCGTCATAGGACAGAGTGAACGCGCCCATCGCCACGCCGATGATGCCGGGCAGCAGGATGGGGATCGTCACGTAGCGCAGGCGCTGTAAAGCGCTCGCGCCGAGGTCGGTCGCGGCTTCTTCCCAGGCGCGGTTGAAGCGGTTCACCACGGCGAACATCGCGAACAGGCCGAACGGCAGCGTCCAGGTCAACTGCGCGCCCAGCGCGGAGGTAAACAGGCCTGGCTGCCAGCCCAGGAAGTGAAATCCCAGGCCGATGCCGAAGCCCACCAGCAGGCTGGGCATGACCAGGCTGGCGATCGCGAGGTAGAACAGCGCGCCTGATCCGGGGAAGCGCCGGCGAAAGCCGAGGCCGGCGGCCACCGAGATGACGACGGTCAGGACGCTGACCACGATCGCCAGGGCGATCGAGCGTTCAAACGCCACCGGAAGATTGGCCATCTGACCCTTCTGGAACACCTCCCTGAACCAGACCAGAGAGGTGCCGACCATCGGGAAGGTGACGCCTCCGTTCGGGCCTTGGAACGACAGCAAATAGATGACGAACATCGGTCCATATAGGAACAGCAGGAACGCCCCGAACAGCGTTGCCAGCGCGTAGAAGGTCCAGGGTCGCTTGTCACTGATCCGGCCTACTTGCATGGCTATTTCACCAGTTCCTTGCGCACATCGACGATCTTCATCATCGCCGCGACCAGCAAAGCGACGAACACGACCAACACCATCGCATTGGCGGCGGCGGGCGGGTACTGCATCGCCTGGATCTCGGTCGACAGCATGGAGACGATGGACGCGCTTTGTCCGCCACTCATTTGGCGGACGACGAAGTAGTCGCCCATGACCTGGGTGAACACCAGGATCGAGCCCAGGGTGATCCCGGTCTTGGACAGCGGGATCACGATATCGACCATGGTGCGCCATCGGCTGGCGCCGGCGTCGACGGCTGCCTCCATCAGCGCGGGATCGATCTTCGACAATGAATTGGCGATCGGTCCGACCATCAGCAGCGTGAACAGGTGGACATAGGTGACGATGACGGCGAAGTCCGAGAACAGCAGAAAGGTCAGCGGGTGCGCGGTCAGGCCGAGGTCCATCAGGATCTGGTTGAAGGCGCCGTTTCGGCCAAGGAACGGGATCCAGGCGATGGTGCGGATGATGCCCGAGGTCCAGAACGGGATTGCGCACAGCAGGAACAGGACCGTGCGGGTGATGTTGTTGCGGATATGGAAGATCAGGAAATACGCGATGTTGAATCCCAGGAAGAGCGTGATCGCCCAGACGATGAAGGCGAAACGCAACGAACTGACGTAGACCCGCCAGGTTGCCGACGTGGTCAGCAGCTCCCGGTAGTTGTCCAGCAGGAACGCCGGATAGATCCCCACTCGGTCATAGTCGTAGAAGCTGACGATCAAGAACAGGGTGGTCGGCAGGGCGAACAGCACGATCAGGATCAAGGCCAGTGGGCCGACCTGAAACCACGAGACCAACCAGGGCGGCAAGCGGGTCGACCGGTGGTTCGATGCGGTGACCGAGCGGCCTTGGAGGGCGAGCGGCGGGATCGAGGTCAGGCCACCGCTGCTCATGCGGCTATTGGCGACTCGTTGCGGGATCGCATAAGCGGCATGATCCGGGTGCCGAACTGCTCCATGCCGATGACGAAATCGTCGAACGTCATCATCACGCCGCGCACACCAGGCACCTCGGCCAGTTCATCGAGCATGCGCGCGACGCTGGCATACGACCCGACCAGCACGCCCTGGTTGGTCGGCAGCTTGTCGGTTCCCATGATCCGCCGCCGGTTCGGCTGGGCGTAGATGTCGGTGCTGGGATCGTCCTGTGCCTGTTCATCGCGATAGGCGAGTGCTTCCAGGTCGGTGCCGGCCTTGTAGTGGTCCCACTTCAGGTTGGCGGCCGCGTCGGTTTCATCGGCGATGATCATGATCAGGATGAGTGCGCCGCAGTCGCGACCGGTCTCGTTGTTCGCGGTGACCAGCCGGGCGACGCTGGGTGCGACGGAGGTTGGTGCGTTGTAGCCGAACGCGGCGCAGAAATTGTAGTCCGCGTAGCGCGCGGCGAACCTGGTGCCGGCGTCGCTTTGCGCCGCGCAGATGATGGGGATCCGCGCGGTCGGCGTCGGCAGGCAGCGGCAATCATCCATCTGGAAGAAGTCGCCTTTGAAATCAGAACGTCCGCTGTCCCAGAGCTGGTTCATCACGGTGACATATTCGGCGCAGTATTCGTATCTACGTTTGTAGTGTTCCGAGCCGGGCCAGATGCCCATCTGGGTGTATTCACGCCGCTGCCAGCCGGAGATGATGTTCACCCCGAACCGGCCGTGCGAGATGCTGTCGATGGTCACCGCCATGCGGGCGGCGATTGGCGGCGGCATGGTCAGCACCGCGCAGGTCGCGAACAGCTTGATCCGTGAGGTGGTTGCCGCCAGCCCCGCCATCAGGGTGAAGGATTCGAGATTGTAATCCCAGAATCCGGATGGGCCGCCAAAACCGTGCAGCTTTATCATCGACAAGGCGAAATCGAAGCCGAACTGCTCCGCCTTGTCGACGATCACCTTGTTCAGATCGTAGCTGGGCTTGTATTGCGGGGACGTGGTGGAGATCAGCCAGCCGTTGTTGCCGATCGGGATGAAGACGCCGAGTTGCATGCCTTGCTCTCCGGTTCAGTCGGGTGATGAATGCGTTCCGCCGGCGGCCCATGGGGTGACGTCGCACCTTGGTCGTGTCGGTCAGGCTATGTTCGGGGCAGGTGGATGGCGTGCCGCCGATGGTGGCCCGCCGCATTGCCGGATGGGCGCCTGAATGCCGGCCCCGCGCATCCGTTCTGGCGAAGGCTTGGCGATGGCTGAAGTCATGATGCCGGTGATCCTTGGGGGCCTGGCGGAAAGTGGACAAGGGCGAATGGTAATGCGATCACGCGATCGCTGCAACGCAGCATGATCGGATTTCGGTCGGTATTTTGAGCGTTTCCTGGTCGTCGCTCACAAAAGAGGCGTTGGCAGCCAAAATGGTAGCCGGTGCCGCCTGAATTTCGGGCGTCTTTCCTATCCCCACGAAGAGTTCGCTTTTTGGCAGGCCGTTCGACCGGCAGCACCGTCGTTTCCAAGGCGCCTTGCCGCAGCCGCCTCACCGCTTCTATACCAGTCATGGGGCAGGTCTGACCTGGGCGCGTCTGACCTGGGCGCGCATGATTGGCGAGGACGAACCGGTTGCGTCCGCAAGGGGCCGGTGTGCTGGCCGTCATCATAATGATCAAACAATAGTTCGTTCTCGACGCTGATCCGACTATAAATCGAATCATGGGATGCCCAGAGGCCAAGGCTGACATCACGACGGCACGGCCGGTGCACAGATCCACAGCCAGGACGTTGGCGGGTATACAGGTCGCCCGTGGCACAGCGGCACTTATGGTTGTGGTTTATCATGCGACCCGCAGCCTGTCGTTGCGACAATATCTCGGCCATATTCCGTTCGGCAACGCCTTCGGTTTCGGCCATGCGGGTGTGGATTTCTTCTTTGTATTGAGCGGGTTCATCATAACCCATGCTCACGCCGCGGATGTTGGGCGTCCTGACCGGCTCTATCGGTACCTGTGGCGCCGGATCACCCGCATTTATCCGATCTACTGGTTGGTGACCGGCCTGGAAGTGGTTCGGGCGAGTTTGTCGGGCGATGCTGCCAGCCGGCTTGCCCTCCCGCACATCATCAGCTCCATCCTGCTTTTGCCGGACCGCGCGGAACCGCTGGTCGGCGTTGCCTGGACACTGCGGTTCGAGATGCTTTTCTACCTGGTCTTCGCCCTGCCGATCATCAATCGGCGGTTCGGCGCGCCCTTGATAACCGTTGCGCTTCTGCTGATCATGGTTGGCACTGTCGCCGGACCTGTCCCACCGTGGGCGGCGATGCTGGTTTCGCCGTTCAACCTCGAATTTCTCATTGGCATCGCGGTGGCCATTCGGGTGGCACGCCGGCCGGTCTGCTGCCCGGCCGCATTCACGGTTGTCGGTGTCCTGTCTTTCCTCGTGTCCGGGGCGCTCGAGGTGCTCGGCGTCGTGCCGCTGAATGGTCTTGTCGGTCGACTGCTGTATGGCGGCGCGTCTGGCGCAATTCTGCTGGGGCTCGTCGGGGTTGAAAAGTCGGGGGATCTGCACCCCGGTCGCGCCGGGGTCATGCTTGGCAATGCTTCCTACTGTCTCTACCTCATACACCTCTCGATCATACCCTCGACCATCCGCCTGTTTGCCTATTTCGGGCTTCTGACAGTGCTGCCGTCCGGCTTGATTGTTGGCGTGCTTGTCGCGTTGTCCGTGATTGCCGCGGTTGCGCTGCATCTAAAGATCGAAGCTCCGATGATGGTTTTCATTCGCCGACGGACGCCTCGGCAATTGAACTGAGGCCCGCCGCGCGTCGGCCCGCAGGGTGACAGGGCTGCCGCTTCGTCGCACAATCCGGTGGTTCAGATTGAAGGAGGAAAATGATGGGCATGCTTGATGGGAAGGTCGCGGTAGTGACCGGAGCCGGCGGTGGGATCGGCCGGGCGACCGCGATTGCCCTGGCCGCGAATGGCGCGCAGGTGGTGGTGAACGATATCGGCGCGACGGTGACCGGCGAGGGCCAGGATGCCGGCCCTGCCCAGCGTGTGGTGGCGGAGATCACCCAGGCCAGCGGCGCCGGCCGAGCGGTGGCCAACAGCGGCAGTGTCGCGAGCTGGGAGGATGCCCAGCGCATGGTGCAGGACGCGATCGACAACTTCGGTCGTATCGATATCGTTGTAAACAACGCGGGCATCCTGCGCGATCGCATGTTCCACTACATGTCGATCGAGGAATGGGACGCGGTGATCAAGGTCCACCTGTATGGCGCGTTCTATGTCTCGCGCGCGGCGATCCCGCATTTCCGCAAGCAGGAGAGCGGGTCGTATACCCACATCACCTCGACCTCCGGGCTGATCGGCAGTGTGGGACAGGTGAACTACGGCGCCGCCAAACTGGGCATCGCTGGTCTGTCGCGAAACATCGCGATGGATATGCAACGTTATAATGTGCGTTCCAACTGCATCGGTCCGCATGCCTTTAGCCGCATGATCGAGACGGTGCCCGGCCAGACCGAGGAGCAGCTGCAGGCACGCGCGGCGAAGACGCGTCCGGATCACATCGCCCAGCTGATCGCATTCCTGAGCACCGACGCAGCCTCGGGTGTGTCCGGACAGATCTTCGGTGTGCGCGGCAACGAGGTGTATCTTTACAACCAGCCTCGCCCGATCCGGATCATGGCGCGTCCGGATGGCTGGACGCCCGAGAAGCTGGCGGAGCATTGGCTGCCGGCGGTGAAGAACAACTTCACGCCGCTGGAGCGCACGCGTGACGTGTATGCGTGGGATCCGGTCTGATCCTCAGACCAGGGATCCAGTCTGATCCTCAACGAGGCTGGCGGGAGGCACGTCCGGGAATGGCCCTGCCACGACCAAAGGGCGATTGGCGTCCGAGGCCGGTTCAACCTCGGACGATCGCGCCCTGAACACGCCGGCATCTCAAGGACCGCCTTCATGACAACCACCCTGCGTGGCGCCGACATCGTGGCGCGTGTTTTGGAACGTGCCGGTCACAGCGACATTTTCACGCTGTCCGGCAATCACATCATGTCGCTGTTCGACGCCGCGATCGAGACCAAGCTGTCGTTGATGCACGTCCGGCATGAGGCCGCGGCGGTTCACATGGCGGATGCCTATGGGCGTTTGACCGGCCGCCCCGGTATCGCCTGGGTTACCGGCGGCCCGGGACACGCCAACGCGGTCGGCGCGCTGTTCACCGCGCTTGGCCAGGAAAGCCCGATGGTTCTGCTGTCCGGCCATACCGAGACGGATCAGCTTGGGCGCGGCGGGTTTCAGGAGCTGCGCCAGGTGGAGATGGCCGCCCCGGTCTGCAAGGCGGCCTGGATGGCGACCGACACCGCGACCGTCGGGATGGATGTGGCGAAGGCACTGCGTCTCGCCATATCGGGCCGTCCGGGGCCGGTTCACCTCAGTCTGCCGTCGGATGTGCTGGATGCGACGGTGGCGGAGGCATCCGTGGCGTGGCCGACCGAGGCCGACCTGACCGCACCGGCGAGCGGGTTCAGCGACGCCGCAGCGGACGCGGTGCTGGGGTTGCTGGCGACGGCGAAACGCCCGCTGATCATCGGACCGCCGAACCTGGCGACCCGGTCGGGGCGGGCGCTGCTGCGCCGGCTGGAGGATGCGTTGGCGATCCCGACCTGCATCAGCGAGGGGCCGCGCGGCTTCAACGACGCCAGTCTGGGCGCCTATGCCGATGTGGCGAAGCGCGCCGACATGGTCCTGCTGTTGGGAAAGGCGCTGGATTTCACCGTCAAGTTCGGCGGTGCGCCATTCGCGCCGGCATGCCGCTTCATCGCTATCGATCCCGAAGGAGCGATCCTTGGCCGGACGGCGCGGGCCAAAGCCTTGGCGTTCGGCTGTGTCGGGGACACCGATCCGGCGGCGGCGGCGCTGATCGCCAGGGGTCATGCGTGCGGCGATCCAGGGTGGCTGGCCGAGGCGCGGTCGTGTCTGGACGATCGGCCGGCAGCCTGGGCGGATGTTGTCTCGACGACCCAGGGCAGGCTGCATCCGGCGGAAGTGTTCCGGACGCTGCAGCCATTCCTCACGCGTGAGCCGGACGCCATACTGATCTGCGACGGCGGGGAATTCGCGCAGTGGGGTCAAAGCATGCTGCGAAACGAGCGGCGCATGATCAACGGCGTGGCCGGCTCGATCGGGTCGTCGCTGCCGATGGCTGCGGGGGCGAGGGTGGTCGAGAAAACGGCGCCGGTGTTCGCGGTGCTGGGGGACGGGACCTTCGGGTTCCACATGTCGGAAATCGAAACGGCGGTGCGGCTGGATCTGCCCTATGTGGCGATCGTGGGCACCGACTGTCGCTGGAACGCGGAGTACAATCTGCAGGTCCGCGACTATGGTCCGAACCGCACGCACGGCTGCGATCTGAACGCCACGCGCTATGATCTGGTCGCCAGCGCGCTGGGCGGACACGGGGAACTGGTGACGCGATCGGAGGAGCTTGGGCCGGCGATCGAACGCTGCCTTGGCAGCGGCCGGCCGGCGGTGGTGAACGTGATGATCGAGAGCATACCGTCGCCGGTGTTCGCCCGGCCATAGAGCGGCGCGGACTGCGTCGCGGTTATCCGAGGGCGAGCGCCACCGCCTGGCGCAGCGCCGGCAGCAGGTCCTCGTTGAACCACGGATTGCGCCGCTGCCACCCCGTGGTGCGCCAGGACGGATGTGGCAACGGCACGATCGCCGGACCAAGCTCCTGGAACCGCCTGACCCGTTCGGTCATCGCGCCCCTTCCCAGCCGGTGGCGCAGGGCATAGGAGCCGACCAGCAGGGTCAGTCGCACTTGCGGCATCAGGCGGGTGAAGCGGTCGAGCCATAACGGTGCGCATTCGGCCCTGGGCGGGGCGTCGCCGCCATTGGCCAGGCGACCAGGATAGCACAGCCCGGTCGGCACGATGGCGATCCTCGCGGTGTCGTAGAAAACGTCCCGGTCCATCAGCAGCCAGCCGCGCAGACGATCGCCCGAGGCGTCGTTCCACGGCAGGCCGGTCATATGCACCTTGGTTCCCGGCGCCTGCCCGACGATCAGCACGCGCGCGGTGGCGGAGACGCGGAAGACCGGCCGCGGTCCAAGCGGCAGCAGCGCCTCGCAGCGGCGGCAGGCGAGCGCTTCGCTGGCGGCGAGGGCGAGGGTGTCGTCAGGCACGGCCGTCATCCGGTGCGGGTGGGCGTCGCGATCGCGAGCAGCGGTGTGGAGAGAAGGTCACGATCGAGGGCGACTGGGACATCAGGAATGGCTGGCTAGCTAGGCCGCCATCGGGATGCGTTCAAGACCGGTTTCATTGGTTGGTCAGGCAATGATGTCTCGCGCACGGAGCTTCGCCACCACCTCATCGGCAAGCGCATCCGGTCCGGCTTCCAACGTGCGCAGGCGGATTTCCGGATCCAGTGGTTCCTCGTACGGCGCGTCGACGCCGGTGAAGTTGCGGATCTGGCCGCTGTCGGCCTTTTCGTAAAGTCCCTTGGTATCGCGCCGGCGGCATTCATCGATCGGCGTATCGACGAAGATCTCCAGAAACTCGTCGCCGCCGACGCGGTCGCGCGCCAGCATCCGTTCCGCCCGATACGGCGAGATAAAGGACACGATGACGATCAGACCGGCCTCGACGAACAGGCGGGCGACTTCGGCGACCCGGCGGATATTTTCCACGCGGTCGGCCTCGGAAAATCCCAGGTCCCGGTTCAATCCGTGGCGAACGTTGTCACCGTCCAGGATCATGGTGTGATGCCCCAATGCGTGCAGGCGCTTTTCCACCAGGTTGGCGATGGTCGATTTTCCCGCGCCCGACAGGCCGGTGAACCACAGTACGGCCGCTTGCTGGCCTTTCAGCCGCGACCGTGCCGCCTTGTCGACGTCCAGCCGGTGCCAGACGATGTCGGCGTTGCGGGTGCGGATGGCGGTGACCATGCCCGCGCCGACGGTGCCGCGGCTCAACCGGTCGATCAGGATGAAGCCGCCCAGCTCACGACTGGTCTCGTAGGGTTCGCACACCACCGGATGGGTCAGCGAAATCGATACCCGGCCGATCTCGTTCAGCGCCAGTTCGCGCACGCTGACCTCCTCCAGCGTCTCCATGTCGAGGCGGGTGGTGATGTCGGTGATTGTCGCCACGACCGTGCGGCTGGCCAGCATCAGCAGGTAGGCGCGGCCGCGGAAAAGCGGGGTTTCGTCCATCCAGACGATCCAGCTTTCCAGCCCGTCCGCCGCGGCCGGCGCCGGTTCGGCGGACAGCACATCACCGCGGGAGATGTCGATCTCCCGGTCCAACACCAGGGTGATGGGATCGCCGGCGCCGGCTTCGCTTCGATCGCCGTCCATCGTCACGATGCGGGCGACGATGGCATCGGTATGAGCACCGGCGTTGACCAGTTTGTCGCCGGGCCGCACCACACCGGTGGCGATGGTTCCGGCGTAACCACGAAAGCCATGGTCGGGCCGGTTGACATATTGCACCGGCATGCGGAACGGACCCGGCTTTGTCGAACCCGGATCGGCGGTTTCCAGCGAACGCAGCATCGTTGGGCCGGTGTACCATCCCATGAGCGAGCTGGGGCCGGTGACATTGTCGCCGTCGCGGGCGCAGATCGGGATCGGGGTGATCCGGTCGAATTCGAGCTTGCCCAGCAGCGCGCGGAAATCCTGTCTGATCGCGGCGAAGACGCTCTCGTCGAAGCCGACCAGGTCCATCTTGTTGACCGCCAGGACGACCTGGCGAATGCCCAGCAGCGAGGCGATGGCGGCGTGGCGGCGGGTTTGCGGCAGGATGCCTTTGCGGGCGTCGATCAGCAGGATGGCCAGATCGGCGGTCGAGGCGCCGGTCACCATGTTGCGGGTGTATTGCTGATGACCCGGCGTATCGGCCAGGATGAAGCGGCGTGCCGGGGTTTCGAAGAAGCGGTAGGCGACGTCGATCGTCACACCCTGTTCGCGTTCAGCCTCCAGGCCATCCACCAGCAAGGCATAGTCGGTGCCACCGTCGACCGTGCCGAAGCGCCTGGAGTCGCGCTGCAACGCCGCCATGACGTCGTCGGGGATGGTGCCGCATTCGAACAGCAGGCGCCCGATCAGGGTGGACTTGCCGTCGTCGACGCTGCCGCAGGTCAGCACACGCAGAACGGAGTCGGGCATCAGAAATATCCCTCCCGCTTCTTGCGTTCCATCGACGAGTCCTGCTCCTGGTCGATCAGCCTGCCGGCGCGTTCGGAATCGCGCGATACCCGCATTTCGGCCAGCAGCGCATCGATATCCGCGGCGTCGGAGCTGACCGCGGCCGACAGCGGGTAGCAGCCGAGCGATCGAAACCGCACCATGCGTGGCACCGGTTTCTCGTTCGGCTCGAACCGCATTCGCTCGTCATCCACGACAATGAGTTGACCGCCGCGCGTCACGGTGGGGCGCATGGCGGCGAAATACAAAGGCACCACTTCGATTTTTTCCACCGCGATGTATGTCCAGACGTCCAGTTCAGTCCAATTAGACAACGGAAACGCGCGCATCGTTTCGCCAGGTGCCAACTGACCATTGTATAGATGCCAAAGCTCCGGTCGTTGCCGCTTCGGATCCCAGGCATGTCCCGGCGCGCGGATCGAGAAGATCCGCTCCTTGGCCCGCGATCGTTCCTCGTCACGCCGAGCGCCGCCGATGGCGAAGTCGTATTTGCCGTTGGTGAGCGCCTGTTTCAGCGCGTCGGTCTTCATGATCTGGGTGTAGGCGCCGCCGTGGTCGAACGGGTTGATATTTTCCCGCAGCCCCTCTGCATTGGTATGGACCCGCAGATCGAGCCCGAGTTCGCGCACCGTTCTGTCCCGAAACGCGATCATCGCGCGGAACTTCCAGGTCGTGTCGATATGCACCAGCGGGAACGGCGGCTTTGCCGGATAGAACGCCTTGCGCGCCAGGTGCAGCAGGACGGAGGAATCCTTGCCGATCGAATAGAGCATGACCGGTCTGGCGGCCTGCGCGCCGACCTCCCGCAGGATCTGGATACTTTCCGCCTCCAGCGTGGCCAGGTGCGCGGGCCGCGATGTGCTCATGCGTTACTCCTGCCGTGGTCGGCCTAGGTTACACCTGTCGAACGATGTAGCTCTGTTCCAGCGCCTCGATGATCGCGGTCGCATGAAGCTTGTCGCGTGCCTCCACCATGACCTCCAGTTCGGCGGCCTGGACGGAAGAGGAGGCAAACAGCCGTTGGTGCGATACCTCGATGATATTGCCGCCCGAGCCGCCGATCTTGCCGGCGATATCGGCGAGAACGCCGGGGCGATCGGGGATCTGCAGATGCAGCCGCAGCAGGCGGCCGTCGCGCAGCAGGGCGCGCAACAGCACGTTCGACAGGATACGGGCGTCGATATTGCCGCCGGTGATGGCGACGCCGATCTTTTTGCCACGGAATCGTTCCGGGTATGCCAGCAGCGCCGCCAGGCCGACGGCCCCGGCGCCCTCGGCCACGGTCTTGGCGGCTTCGACCAGCAGTGCGATCGCTTCCTCGATGGCGCGTTCGGGTGCGACCAGGACGCCGGCGATGCGGCGGCGGAATATTTCGAAGGGTATTTCACCGATGTCACGAACAGCGATGCCCTCGGCGATCGTCGCGCCACCGACGGACACCGAGCGGCCGGCCAGGCGCTGGGCCATGGCGGGGTAGGTTTCCACCTCGGCGCCATAGACCGCGATCCCGGGATTAAGCGCCGTCGCGGCGACCAGGCAGCCGGCGAGCAGTCCGCCACCGCCGGCCGGGATGATCAGCGCTTCGAGGTCCGGCGCGTCCTGCAGCATCTCCAGCGCCAGCGTGCCCTGGCCGGCGATGATGCCCAGGTCGTCGTACGGATGGATGAACACCAGCGACTGCGCCGCGGCCAGTTCATGCGCGTGCGCCGCGGCCTCGGCCAAGGTCTCGCCAAACATCACGACTTTCGCACCCCAGGCGGCGGTGCGGGTGACCTTGGTCGAGGGGGTGAACCGCGGCATCACGATGGTAGCGACGATCCCGAGCAGCTGGGCGTGGCGGGCAACGGCCTGGGCATGGTTGCCGGCCGACATCGCGATCACCCCGCGCGCCTGCTCCTGCTGGCTGAGCATCGCCAGGCGGTTGGCGGCGCCGCGTTCCTTGAAGGCCCCGGTCACCTGCAGGTTGTCGAGCTTCAGCCAGACATCCGCACCGGTGATGCGAGAGATGGCCTGGCTGGGCACCATGGGGGTGCGCAGGACACGCCCGGCGAATCGCGCGGACGCCTGCTCAACGTCCGCGAGCGTGATCATCGTTTCGTGAGTTTACGCTTAGATGAAGCGGACTTCCAGAATTTCGTATGAGCGATCGCCACCTGGGGCCGGCACGGACACGGTATCGCCGACTTTCTTGCCGATCAGTGCTTTTGCCAGCGGCGAGGAGATCGACAGGCGAGCGGCTTTGATATCGGCCTCATACACGCCCACGATCTGGTAGGACGCTTCCTTCTCGGTCTCTTCATCGACCAATTTGACATGCGCACCGAACTTCACATGCGAGCCAGACAGCGTGGACGGATCGATGATTTCGACGCCGCCGACGATTTCCTCCAGTTCCTGGATGCGGCCTTCGACGAAGGACTGGCGTTCACGCGCGGCATGATACTCGGCGTTCTCCGACAGGTCGCCATGCGACCGGGCTTCCGCGATGGCGCGGATGATGGCCGGACGCTCTTGCGTCTTCAGGGCGCGGAGCTCCTCTTCCAACCGCTGCAGCCCGTGGGCGGTCATTGGAAACTTCTGCACGGCGTGGTCCTTCAATCCTCGATCACTGCGGTTGGATCCAGACGACGCAACCGCGGCCGGGTCGTCCCCTACCGCGGCGCATGGGTTCAAAACGAACCGCGAAAGTAAGACTGCAGCGGCGCGACTTCAAGCGTCCCGGCCTTCAATGCTGCGATTGCGTGAACCGCGGCGCGTGCCCCGGCCAAGGTGGTGTAGTGCGGCACGCCGTGGGTCAGGGCGCTGCGGCGGATGGCGAAGCTGTCGGCGACGGATTGCGGGGTGGAGGCTGTGTTGATCACCAGCTGCACCTCGCCAGAGCGGATGGCGTCGACGCAATGCGGGCGGCCTTCCAGGACCTTGTTCACCACGGTGACCGGAAATCCGGCTTCGCGAATGCGGCCGGCGGTTCCGCGGGTGGCCAATATGGAGAAGCCCATGTCGTTCAGCCGGCGGGCGAGGGCGGGAAGCCCTTTCTTGTCGGCGTCCTTGATCGACAGCAACACCCGGCCCTGCATCGGCAGCAGCACGCCGGCGCCGAGCTGGGCCTTGGCGAACGCGCGTTCGAAGCCAGAATCGAGGCCCATGACCTCACCGGTGGACTTCATTTCCGGCCCCAGGATGGTGTCGACGTTGGGGAAGCGGGCGAACGGAAAGACGGCTTCCTTGACCGCGACGTGCGGTGCGATCTGGTCGTCGTCCAGCTTGAAGTCGGTCGCCAGCTTTGCCCCGGCCATGACCCGGGCACCGATCTTCGCGATGGCCACGCCGGTCGCCTTGGCAACGAACGGCACGGTGCGAGAGGCGCGGGGATTGACCTCCAGCACGTAGATCGTGTCGTCCTTGATGGCGTACTGGACGTTCATCAGGCCAACGACATGGAGCGCCTTGGCCAGCGCCTCGGTTTCGGATTTGAGTTCGGTGATCATGGCGTGGGAAAGCGAGTAGGGCGGCAGCGAACAAGCGGAGTCGCCGGAATGGATGCCGGCTTCCTCGATGTGTTCCATAACGCCAGCGACATAAACCGCCTCGCCGTCGCAGATGCAGTCGACGTCGACCTCGATCGCATCGTTCAAGTATCGGTCGATCAAGATCGGTTCGGAGGCGATCATGCCTTCGCCGGAAATACGCACGGCCTCACGCATATAGCGGTGCAGACCGGCGCGGTCGTAAACGATCTCCATCGCCCGTCCGCCCAGCACATAGCTGGGCCGGATCACCACCGGGTAACCGATACGATCGGCGATCGAGTCGGCCTCGGCGGCGGAGCGGGCGATGCCGTTGTCGGGCTGGCGCAGCCCGAGGCGTTGCAGCAGTTGCTGAAACCGCTCCCGGTCCTCGGCGAGGTCGATCGCATCGGCTGAGGTCCCAAGGATGGGGATGCCTTCGCGTGCCAGCGCCTGCGACAGTTTCAGAGGTGTCTGGCCGCCGTATTGAACGATGCAGCCCAGTACCGTGCCGTTCTGTTGCTCACGGCGAACGAGGGCGATGACGTCTTCCTCGGTCAGTGGCTCGAAATAGAGGCGGTCGGCGGTATCGTAGTCGGTACTGACGGTTTCCGGGTTGCAGTTGACCATGATGGTTTCGAAGCCGGCATCCTTCAGGGCGTAAGCGGCGTGGACACAGCAATAGTCGAATTCGATGCCCTGTCCGATGCGGTTCGGACCACCGCCGAGGATAATCACCTTTTGGCGGTCGGTGGGATCGGCTTCGCAGACCGGCCTGCCATAGCCGCCCTCGAACGTCGAATACATGTAAGGGGTGCTGGAGGCGAATTCCGCGGCGCAGGTGTCGATGCGCTTGTAGACCGCCGTCACGCCGAGGGCGGTCCGCGTGGCGCGGACGTCGGCCAGGGCCGCGCCAGTCAGGTCGGCCAGGCGCCTGTCGGAGAAGCCCAGCGCCTTGAGGCGACGGAACGCACCGGCCTCGCGGGGCAGGCCGGTGGCGGCGACCTGACGTTCGGCGGTGACGATGCGTTCAAGCTCGCGCAGGAACCAGGGATCGAATTTGGTGACCTCGTGGATCTCGTGCACGGTCAGGCCGGCGCGCAGGGCCTGGCCGGCGGTCAGCAGACGGTCCGGCGTCGGCTGGGACAGCGCGGCGCGGAACGCATCGCGCCCGCCATCGCCTGGGGGATCGATGGGGTCGAGACCGGACAGGCCGGTTTCCATGCTGCGAAGACCCTTCTGCAACGCCTCGGCGAAGCACCGGCCGATCGCCATCGCCTCACCGACGGATTTCATGCTGGTGGTCAGCAACGCCGGGGTGCCGGGGAATTTCTCGAAGGTGAAGCGAGGGATCTTGACCACGACGTAGTCGATGGTCGGCTCGAAACTGGCCGGGGTGACCATGGTGATGTCGTTGGTCAGTTCGTCGAGGGTGTAGCCGACCGCCAGCTTGGCGGCGATCTTGGCGATCGGAAAGCCGGTCGCCTTCGAGGCCAGCGCCGAGGAGCGCGACACCCGCGGGTTCATTTCGATGACGACCATGCGCCCGTCGGCCGGGTTCAGGCCGAATTGCACGTTGGAGCCGCCGGTATCGACGCCGATCCGTCGCAGGCAGGCGATAGAGGCGTCACGCATCCGCTGATATTCCTTATCGGTCAGCGTCAGCGCCGGGGCCACCGTGACGGAGTCCCCGGTGTGGATGCCCATCGGATCGACATTCTCGATCGCGCAGATGATGATGCAGTTATCGGCGCTATCCCGTACCACCTCCATTTCATATTCTTTCCAGCCGAGCACGGATTCCTCGATCAGGACTTCGGTGGTGGGGGAGGCATCCAGGCCGCCGGTGACGATCTGTTCGAATTCCTCTCGGTTATAGGCGATGCCGCCGCCGGTGCCGCCCAGGGTGAAACTGGGCCGGATGACGGCGGGCAACCCGGTCATCGCCAGGGCGGCGCGGGCTTCGGCCATGGAATGGGCGATGGCGGAGCGCGGCGATTCGATGCCGATCTCGGCCATCGCATCGCGGAACTTGAGACGATCCTCGGCGCGATCGATGACCTCGGCCCTGGCGCCGATCAGTTCGACGCCGTGCCGTTCCAGTACACCATCGGCGTGCAGTTTCATCGCCGTATTCAGCGCGGTCTGGCCGCCCATGGTGGGCAGCAGCGCATCCGGTTTCTCCCGCGCGATGATCTTTTCCACCATCTCGGGTGTGATCGGCTCGATATAGGTCGCATCGGCCAGACCGGGATCGGTCATGATGGTGGCGGGATTGGAGTTGACCAGGATGACGCGGTAGCCCTCGGCGCGCAGCGCCTTGCAGGCCTGCGCCCCGGAATAGTCGAACTCGCAGGCCTGACCGATGACGATCGGGCCGGCGCCGATGATCATGACGGATGTAATGTCGGTACGTTTGGGCATGGGTCGAAACTTCTTCCGGGTTTTTATCAGCAGCGAGTGCGGTCGCCGAAATCGCCGTCCCGCGGTCCTGGGGGCGCCGTCCTCATTCCATTTCCGCCATGACTTTGCTTTCAGTCTGCTGTACTAACGAGATGATATTGTTCACGCAGGCGACATCATGAAAATCGGCCTTGGGAGCTGGCGATTGTTTCTCGCCTTGCTGGTTGGGATCTCGCATTTGTGGGCAGGCATGATCGATGGTCCAGCGGCTTACGCCGTTTGGGGGTTTTTCGTCCTCAGCGGCTATCTGATGACCCTTGTGCTGACCACCAAATATGGCACCGCCCCGGGCGGTCTTGGCCGTTTCGCGTTCAATCGACTGCTGCGCATCTACCCGTCCTTCATCGTCGCCGGCGTGTTCGGCATTGTCACGATCCTGGCGCTTCGCCGGATCGGGATCGACCCGACCCGCTTGAATCCGCAGTTCATGCTTCCCCAAAGTGGTCAGGAGTGGTTCGGCAATCTCGTGATGGTGCCGTTCGTGTCGCAGCGAGGCCTTCCGGTTCCGGTTTCCGCCGCGTTGTTCGTCGAGGTCTGGGCATACGCACTGATGCCGTTGTTCGCCCAAAACAAGGCTGCCGCGATGCTCGGATTGGCCGTCGCCAGCTTCGCCAACCTGCAGTTCGGCTTCGGCATGCCGAGCTTCGTCGCACGATACTGCGGGTTCGCCACCGGACTGATGCCTTTCGCGCTGGGGGCCGTTGTCTGCCACTACCGCGGCAGCCTGCGGCGGTTTGCTCATCCGATCCTGAGCGTGCTGATCTGGTGCGCGCACGGATGCTACTGGCTGGTCAACGTTTACTGGCCGTGGACCTATGGGTTGTGGCTGTCGGTTCCACTGTCCGCATGGGTCGTGCTGTCGCTGGCTGAAATCAGGTCGAGCCCGGCCGACACCATCGCCGGCGAATTGTCCTATCCGGTGTATCTGCTTCATACCACCATGGCCGCCTGGTTCCTGCCGGTGTTCGGGTTTGGGCGAAGCTTCATGTTCTTCGCGGCCTCGTTCGCCGCCACGTTGCTGGCGGCCTGGGGCATGTTGGTGATGATCGACCGGCCGATGCAGCGTCTGAGGCGCGGCACCCGAAGCGTTCCGGGGACAGCGCGTGGTCCGGACGGCATCTACGCCAGATCCACGGGCCGCTTCACTGGATGAACCGCCTTTCGGTCGCCACCGTGGCGTTTTGACGTCGGACATCGCTCATCATCGCGATGAACCGTTGAAACAGGTAATGGCTGTCGCTGGGGCCGGGGCTGGCCTCGGGATGATATTGCACCGAAAACGCCGGCCGGTCGGTGGACGCGATGCCCTCGTTGGAGCCGTCGAACAGCGACACATGGGTGACCTTGGCGCTGGCCGGCAGCGAGGCGGCATCGACGGCGAAGCCATGATTCTGGCTGGTGATCGCCACCTTGCCGGTGGCCAGATCCTTGACCGGCTGGTTGGCGCCGCGGTGGCCGCGCCGCAGCTTGTAGGTATGGCCGCCAAGGGCGAGGGCCAGCAGCTGATGGCCGAGGCAGATGCCGAAGATCGGCACGCCGCGATCGAGCACCTGGCGCAGCACCGGCACCGCGTATGCGCCGGTCGCCGCGGGATCGCCGGGACCGTTGGAGAGGAAGACACCATCCGGCGTGTGCCGCAGGATGTCATCCGCCGAGGCAGTGGCCGGCACCACCGTCACCCGGCAGCCGGCCGAGGCGAGGCAGCGCATGATGTTCAGCTTGGCCCCGTAATCCACCGCCACGACATGGTAGTCGGCCGATCCCTGTCGGCCGGCACCGTCCGGCCAGACCCACTTCGTCTCGTTCCATTGATATGACTGGCGGCAGGTGACCTGTTTCGCGAGGTCCATGCCCTCCAGCCCCGGCCACCCCGCGGCCTGGTCGCGCAGGGCGCCGACGTCGAACCGCCCGTTCGCGGGGAATGCCAGCACGCCGGCCGGCGCGCCGTGTTCGCGGATGCGGATGGTCAGTGCCCGGGTGTCGATCCCGGCGATCCCGGTGACGCCCTGCGTCCGGAGCCAGTCTTGCAGCGTCTGCACCGACCGCCAGTTCGATGGTTCGGTGATGTCCTGTTTCACCACCAGACCCCTGGCGGCGATGGTCGTGGCTTCCAGATCGCTGGTGTTGGTGCCGACATTGCCAATGTGGGGGAAGGTGAAGGTGATGATCTGCCCGGCGAAGGACGGGTCGGTCAGGGTTTCCTGATAGCCGGTCATGCTGGTGCAGAAGCAGACCTCCCCGACCGGGCCGGTCGGCTGGGTGTGGGCGCCGAAGCCAACGCCCCAGAAGATGGTGCCGTCCGCCAGAACCAGGGCGGCGGTCGCGTCCGTGGGAACGGCCTCGGTCGGATCTGACATGGGGGCGCCCTCGGGATGAGAAGAAGTGGTTTGCAGATCGGCTATCGTCAGTCCGGTGGCGGCGATGACCGCGGCCCAGTGGCGGGACGGGATGGCGCCGTGCTGGCGCCACTTGCGCACTGCCTCGGTGCCCACGCCGGCGGCCCGGGCCGCAACGTCCGCTCCACCCATGCGTTCTATGATACGGTCGACCGGTATCGGCATGAACCGCAGTGTATGGGAAGAAACTTCCCACCGCAACCGCGCCGTTCGGGCTTGGGAAGAAATTTCCTGAGCGCGACCGAGGTCGGGCCGACCGCGATCCACAGCTGAACGGGGCCAGAGCTGAACGGGGCCAGAGCTGAAAGGGGAACGAATGTCCAGCCAAGAGCCGAAGATGGCGGGGGGATGCCAGTGCGGCGCCGTTCGCTATGCACTTTTCGAGGCGCCGGAGTCGACGGCGTGCCATTGCCGGATGTGCCAGAAGGCGGTTGGCGGCCCGTTCGCCGCCTTCTGCAAGGTGCCGATCGGACAGTTTGCCTGGACCCGCGGGCAGCCCGCCAGCTTCAACAGCTCGTCGATGGCTCGACGTCATTTCTGCGCCGCCTGCGGCACGCCTCTGACATTTCAATACCTGGACGGCAATGCGATCGACGTTACGACGGGCAGCCTGGATCAACCGGCGGGTCTGCCGCCGACGAAGAATTACGGCGTGGAAGCCCGTCTGCCCTGGATCGATCTGCTGCTGCCCGGTCGGCTTCCGGATACCCCCACCAGCGAGAACAGCAGCGCGGGCAAGGTTATCGTCAGCCATCAGCACCCGGATCACGCTACGCCGGATCGGTAAGGGCCTGTTCGACATTAATCTTAATCGCTGCGAATTGCAGTGCCGAACAGGCCTCAGCCCTTGTTTGGTCGGGCAGCTTTATCGGCGTGCTGACGCACTTATTGCCGATGCTGCCCTAATCTGATCGTTGGCGCAGGGAAGGGGCATCCGTCCAGTCACGACGCGGAGTGGGTCCGGGTGACCCAAAAGGTTCTTCGTGTCCGAGGGACTCTTTCGCGCGGTGCCGTGACAGGAAGACAAGAACGGGCAGCGCCTCGGTTTGATTTTCAGCCGGGCCGCGCGGTGACTGACTGATAGATTGCGATAATCTCGTCGCGACTGGTCCTGAACCACTCTTTTCCGGCTCCCAGGACCTTGGCGCCACGGTATTCCAAGACCGCATGAACCGCTCGTTCCAGCGAACCGCAATCATGCGTCCGAATTTCAAGCAAGAGAGCGGGCTTGTCTGGCGTGCCTGTGCTGATCTGCGCGACAATGCGCTGGATTGTGTCGCCTGTAGTCAGCCCCACTTTCAAGCGATCCGGTGCGCAGCGGTAGCCATACGCATACACAACATTCTGCCCTTCACCTAAACGGACCACGTCAGAGGTATCTACCGCCTCTTCAACGGCATGGAGCGCTTGGGTTTCACTAATCTCCGGGCCTGCGGCAGAGCCGGTCTCCTGCAGATGTTGCTCCACCTCTGCCGCCGGATAAAGCTGCCCTTGAGTAACCTGATCAACGGTAAAGCCGTTGGTTGGCGCGGTGGCGATGTATCTAGCCATCCGCTGGGCATAAAGCGCCTGTTTCTCAACAGTCTCCGCAAGGTTGTATTGGTTCAGCGCCCAGGTGAATTGGGCGCGTTGTCCAGCAAGCGTCGCCATGGTTTATCGCGTTCCTTGAACTGGCCGATAGTCTTCCTCTTGTACGTCGCAGGCCGCTCTACCGGCTCGGCACAAGCGTCAATCAGCGTGACCAGATCCCCGTGATTCAAGGCCGATCCGACAAGCCTGCCGTCTTTGCTGGAGCGACCCGAGCTTAATGCTTTCGACTACGCATCTAACATGGACGAGCTAGCGAAGGTCAACTTCAGGAGACCCTCGCAAACTCAAACTGAGACACGACCCGAGGACAGCGTATGACCTACCGATCGTGATCGATCTGGAACTTCCGGTTGCCGACGCCCTGCCGGCGCTGCTGGCCGCTCTGAATGCCGGGCGCAACGCGGTGCTGGTCGCGCCGCCTGGCGCCGGCAAGACCACGCTTGTGCCACTGGCGTTGCTCGACGCCGGGTGGCGCGGGGACGGCCGCATCCTGATGCTGGAGCCGCGTCGTCTGGCCACCCGTGCGGCCGCCGCGCGCATGGCTTTCCTGCTTGGCCAGCCGGTCGGCGGCACGATCGGCTACCGGACCCGGATCGACGGGGCGGCCTCGGCGGAGACCCGGATCGAGGTCATCACCGAGGGGCTGCTGCTGCGCCGGCTGCAGTCCGATCCGGGGTTAGCCGGGGTTGCCGCGGTCATTCTGGACGAGGTGCATGAGCGTTCGCTGGAATCCGACCTCGCCCTGGCGCTGTGCCTGGACCTGCAGCGTGTGCTGCGGCCGGAGCTTCGGCTGCTGGCGATGTCCGCCACCGCCGACGGCGTTCGGCTTGCCGAGACGATGGATGCGGCGATCATTGAAAGTGCCGGCCGGATGTTCGCGGTGGCGGTGGAGCACCAGCCGCGCGACATCGCCCACGTCCGGGACCTGCCGGACGCCGTGGCCCGCGCCATCCGCCGGGTACTGGCCGAACATGAAGGCGACATCCTGGCTTTTCTTCCCGGCATGGCGGAGATCCGGCGCACCCAGGCAGCCCTGGAGGGGTGTGGTGCGGTTGTCCTGCCGCTGCACGGCGACCTGCCGCCGGCCGATCAGGACCGCGCGCTACGCCCCGCCGATAGCCGCCGCATTGTCCTGGCGACCTCGATCGCCGAGACCTCGCTGACGGTTCCGGGCGTGCGGATCGTGGTTGACGGCGGCTGGCGACGCGTCCCGCGGCTGGACCCGGCGACTGGCCTGACCCGTTTGACCACCGCCCGCATCTCGCGTGCCGCCGCCGACCAGCGGGCTGGCCGCGCCGGGCGTGAGGCCGCTGGCGTCGCGATCCGCATCTGGTCGCCGGCCCTGCATCGTGGCCTGGCCGCGTTCGACCCGCCGGAGATCCTGGATGCCGAGCTGTCCGGCCTGCTGCTGGAATGCGCGGCCTGGGGAACGGCGCTGGCAGACCTGAAGCTGCGGGACAGGCCGCCTGCCGGGGCCTTGGCCGCCGCCGCCGCGTTGCTGGGCGAATTGGGCGCGCTGGCCGCTGACGGTCGCATCACGACCGCCGGCCGGGCGATGGTTCGGATCGGCTCTCATCCCCGGCTGGCGGCGATGATGTTGGCCGCCGGAAGCGCCGGGCAGGCCGCGCTCGCCGCCGCACTCGCCGCGCTGCTGGAGGAACGCGATCCGTTGGGCGGCCGCGACGCGCCGGCCGATATCGCGATCCGCATCGCGGCGATCGAGCACGGCCACCCGGCGGCCGACCGCGGCGCGTTGAACCGGATTCGCCGCGTGGCCGAGCAGTATCGACGGCGCCTGCGGGTGCCTCGGGACGCGGTTGCGGACGGCGAGGCGGGCGGCTTGCTCGCCGCCGCGTTTCCCGACCGGATCGCGCAACGGCGTGGCGAGCCGGGCTCTTTCCGCCTGTCCGGTGGCGGCAGTGCCCGCCTGCCGATCACCGATCCGCTGGCGAAGGCCGGCCTGCTGGTTGCCGCGGCGCTGGAACTGAAGGCGGCGTCGCGCATCCGGCTGGCTGCCACACTGGATCCGGCCGCCCTGCCGCCGGCCCTGACCGCGCGGGTGGTCGAGCAGGTTGAGAGCGGCTTCGACCCGGTCGCCGGCACGGTGGTGACCCGCCGCCGTCGGCGGCTGGGGGCGCTGATCCTGTCCGATCGAACCGAACAAGGCGATCCGGCCCATATTCCCTCGGCACTCGCCACCGCCGTCGCGGCGCAGGAGCTTCGGCCGCTGCCGTGGTCGGACGCGACCCGCCAGCTGCGGGTTCGGGTCGCGCTGATGCGCGCGATCGAGCCTGAGGCAGGCTGGCCCGATCTCAGCGATGCGGTGTTGAAGGCGACGATCCAGGACTGGCTGACGCCGTATCTGACAGGCATCGGCCGTTTGTCGGAGCTGGAACGACTGGATCTGCAGGCCATTCTGCGGGGCCGGATGGCCTGGGACCTGTCGTCGCGGCTGGATCGCGAGCTGCCGGCCTACCTGACGCTGCCCGGTGGACGCGCCGCCGTCGACTACACCGAAACCCCGCCGTTGGCGGCGGCCAGGGCGCAGGCGTTTTATGGCATGGCCACCACCCCGATGCTGGCGGGCGGGCGCATCGCGCTGCGTTTGGCGCTGTTATCGCCGGCCGGGCGCCCGATCGCCGTTACCGCGGACCTACGTGGCTTCTGGAAAAGTGCCTGGGCTGATGCCCGGCGTGACATGCGCGGCCGCTACCCCAAACACCATTGGCCGCAAGACGGCGCCGTTCCCTCTGAAAACTGATCGCGAAACCGGTTGAACAGATTCTTGTTACAGCCGCGGTCGCATGCCATGTGCTTGCAACCACCATGCCCTTTGATTTGAGGGAGAGATTTAGGTCCGAGGTTGCTTCAACCTCGGACGATCGCGTTCGAGCCGCTCATTCGGAGACGAATTCCGCATCATGCCAGCTGCCCCAGCGTCTTTCCGGTCGTCTGCGATGCAGCGGCAGCGGTTCTCCCAGAGCCTGTTCCTGAGTCTGGCATTGCTGGCGACGGCTTGTTCACCGCATCCGGCGAAGGCGCGGGGCGCGCCGGACAGCCTGGCACCGCTGGTCAAGAAGGTGCTGCCGGCGGTGGTGAACATCGCGGTGACGGAAACCGTCACCGGCGGCGAGGTGCTTGGCGAGCTACCGCGCGAATTGCGCGACACGCCGCTGGGGCGGGAATTCCGCCGGCGTTTCGGCAATCGGCATGAGCAGGTGGCCGGCGCCGGTTCGGGGTTCATCATTGATCCGACCGGCATTATCGTCACCAACAACCATGTGGTTGATCACGCCGACAAGATCATGGTCGCGCTGACCGATGGACGCGAGTTGCCGGCCACGGTGATCGGCCGCGACGAGCTGACCGACGTTGCCGTGATCAAGGTGAAAAGCAGCACACCGCTACCCAGCGTCGCCTGGGGCGACTCGCGCCGAACTGAGGTCGGTGACTGGATCCTGGCGGCGGGCAATCCGTTCGGCCTCGGGGGTTCGGTCTCCGTCGGCATCATCTCGGCCGAGGGGCGCGACCTGGGTTCCGGCCTGTTCAGCAACTTCCTGCAACTGGACGCGCCAATCAATCCCGGCAACTCCGGCGGCCCGGTGTTCAACATGGACGGCCAGGTGATCGGCGTCAGTTCGGTGATCGTCTCACCGACCGGGGCGTCGGTCGGCATCGGCTTCGCGATCCCCAGCGACGGCGTCAGCCGCACGGTGGCGCAACTTATCAGCAAGGGGTCGATTGCCCGCGGCTGGCTTGGCGTGTCGGTCGAGGACCGTGACAGCGGGGTCACGATTGCCGGACTGGATCGCAATGGACCGGCGGCGCGATCGGGCCTCAGGCCCGGCGACGTGGTCACCGCCATCAACGGCGAGAAGATCGACAGTTCGCGTGGGCTGATCCGTGCCGTTGCCGTGGTCCCACCCGGCAACAGCGTCCGGGTGACGGTCCGGCGCCAGGGGCGGCAACTCGAAATTCCGGTCGACGCCGGGCGTCGGCCGGCCGAGCAGCAGGCAGGTTGATGGTCCGACCCGGGCGCCTGGTGTTGAGCATCGGATGAAGCGGTCAGCGGAAGCGATCGCACGGCGCAGCGGCCGCGGGGCGCCGCGGGAAGCGAGACTTGAAGGCAGAGGAGAGCACGATGCGGATCCTGGTGGTCGAGGATGATAAGGATGTCGCCGGCTTCGTCGTGCGCGGCCTGCGCGAGGCCGGCCATGTGGTGGAGCACGCGGATAATGGTCGGGACGGCTTGTTCATGGCGGCGAGCGAAACCTTCGACGCCGTGGTGCTCGACCGGATGCTGCCCGGCGGCATCGACGGCCTGAAGATCCTGGAAACCCTGCGCGGACAGAAGAACGCCGTGCCGGTGCTCATCCTGTCAGCGATGGCCGAGGTTGATGACAGGGTCAAGGGCCTGAAGGCCGGCAGTGACGATTACCTCACCAAGCCATTCGCGTTCGCCGAACTGCTCGCCCGGGTCGAGGCGCTGAACCGTCGCGGCAAAGGTGAGGGTCCGGTGACCAAGCTGGTAGTCGAGGACCTGGAGCTGGATCTGCTGTCGCGGCAGGTCAAGCGCGCCGGTCAGAAGATCGACCTGCAGCCCCGGGAATTTCGTCTGCTGGAATACCTGATGCGCCATGCCGGGCAGGTGGTGACCCGGACCATGCTGCTGGAGGGCGTGTGGGATTATCATTTCGACCCGCAGACGAACGTGATCGACGTGCATGTTTCCCGTCTGCGGCAGAAGGTGGACAAGCCATTTCCCAGCGGCCTGATCCACACCGTGCGCAATGCCGGCTATATGTTGCGGGCTGAGCAGCCGTGATGTCACAGGATTAGCGGGTCGCGCGGGGGGAACAGGATATCGGAAGCGTGCCGTGATGCGTCAGTCGTGCCAGCTCTGGGTTGGCCATCGGGTTTGGTCCTCGCGGAGCGTCTCGTCCTCGCTGACCGTGTGGTGCTCGCGGACGGAACGAGGTCCGCGGCGGGGGATGAGCCGTGGCGGCGTTGTGCGCCGGACCGCGTGCCGCCGACAGGTTCGACGATGATCGACCGGGTGATCTTTCGATCCGCGGGCTTCCGGTTCGGCGTGATCTACGCCTTGTTGCTGACGCTCAGCGCCACGGCGCTCGCGGTCTTCCTGTGGTGGGCGACGGCGGGGCTGCTCGACCGGCAGACCGAGGCGGCGATCAACGCGGACGCGCAGGGTCTGGCGGAGCGCTGGGCGGATGGCGGCCTGCCTGCCCTGGTGGTCACCATCGACGAGCGGCTGGCGCAGAACATCGACGATGATGCGATCTATCTGCTGGTCGACCCACAGAACAAGCGGATTGCCGGCAACCTTGCCGCCTGGCCGCCCTCGGTTACCGAGGCGGGGGCCTGGTATGGGTTGCCGGTGACGCGGGCGGGCCTGAAGTCGGTGGCGAACGTGCAGCGCTACGATCTGCCCGGCGGCTATCATCTGCTGATCGGCCGGGACGTTCAGGTGCGCGCGCAGTTGCGCGCCTTGCTGGCGGACGCCCTGCTTTGGGCGGTCATTGTCGTACTGCTGATGGCGACCATCGGCGCGCTGGTGGTCCGCAGCCTGTTCCGACGCACCCTGGCCAACGTGTCCGCCACCGCGGGCGCCATCGCCGCCGGCGACTTCGCCCAGCGCGTCAGGTTGACCGGCCGGGGTGACGAGTTCGACCAGGTCGCCGAAGTGATCAACGACATGCTGGACCGGATCGGCCGGCTGATGGACGGCGTGCGGCAGGTGTCGAACGCCATCGCGCATGACCTGCGCACGCCGATCACGCGTGCCCGCACCCGCCTGGAGGACGCCGCACTGCATGCCGAGACGCCGGACGACCTGCGCGCCGCGATCGAACGGGCAACGGTCGACCTCGACGGCATCGTGGCGGTGTTCCAGGCCCTGCTGCGCATCGCCGAGATCGAGGCCGGGTCCCGCCGGTCGTCGTTCGCGAGGCTTGATCTGGTGCCCCTGCTGGCCGAGGTCGGCGAGCTGTACGGCGCGGTGGCGGAGGACCGCGGCCTTGTGCTGCAGGTCGAAACACCCGACGCGGTGCCAGCCTATGGCGACAAGGCGATGATCCAACAGGCGATCGCCAATCTGGTGGACAACGCGATGAAGTTCTCGCCGAAGGACGGAGCTGTGCGGTTGAGCGCGTCTGTCTCCGCCATGGTCTTCGTTGCCGTTGGCGATCAGGGACCGGGAATAGCCGTCGATGAACGGGACAAGGCGACCGACCGGTTCTATCGTGGCGAGTCCGCGCGCAGCACGCCGGGGTCTGGGCTCGGCCTGTCGCTGGTGCTGGCGGTTGCCCACCTGCACGGTGGGGAACTGCGGTTGGAAGACAATAAACCGGGACTGCGTGCCGTGCTGGTGCTGCCGCTGGCTGAGGAGGAGGACGGTTCAGCGCTTCGCGCGAGACCGCGGCAAGTGGCGGCCGCCCCATGACGCTGGCCGCGGATGCGGCTGCCGCGCCGGGTGAGCGGCGATGGAAATCGCGTCCCGCGTGGCGCGGTCGGAGGCGCTTGACGCGAGTTGACCGAGGATTGAACAGCGCTAGTGTCAGAGCACGAGTCTGACAGAACGGGTGTCTGGCAGGGCAGGAGTCTGGCTGGGCCGGCGACTTGGCGGCTGACCGTTACGAGGGTGCCGTGCCGACACCTCAACACAGAGCAAAGGCCGCGGAGCATGTCTGAAGACGATGTCAGTCACTTGTCGTTCGAGGACGCGTTGGCGGAGCTTGACCAGATCGTGCGCGGACTGGAGGGCGGCACCCTGAAGCTTGACGCCGCGGTGCAGGCCTTCGAGCGTGGGGTGAAATTGCGACGCCGTTGCGAAGCCAAGCTGGCCGAGGTCGAGGCCAGGGTCGAGGCGCTGGTGCAGCGGGCCGACGGATCGTTCGGGACGCGGCCGCTGGAATAACGATGGGCAACCGACGCGCCGATCACGCAATGGGCAACCCACGCGCCGATCACGCGATGGGCAAACACCGCGCCGATCAGTTGCTGGTGCTGCGCGGTCTGGTCGAGAGCCGCACGCGGGCGCAGGCGCTGATTCTGGCCGGCAAGGTGTTCACCGGCGAAGCACGGGTCGGCAAGGCCGGCGACCTGCTGGCCGAGGATGTTCCGCTGGCGGTACGCGGACAGGACCACCCCTGGGTTTCCCGTGGCGGCCTGAAGTTGGCCTATGGACTGGCACATTTCAAAGTCTCGCCGGCCGACCGCATCTGTCTGGACGTTGGCGCGTCCACGGGCGGCTTCACCGACGTCTTGCTGGCGAATGGCGCCCGCAAAGTTCATGCGGTGGATGTCGGCCACGGGCAGCTTGCGTGGCGATTGCGCTGCGACGACCGGGTCGTGGTGCATGAAAAGACCAACGCCCGCTATCTGGATCGCGGCGCGGTGCCCGATCCGATCCAGGCACTGGTGTGTGATGCCAGCTTTATCGGGCTGGAGACGGTGCTGCCCGCGCCGCTGGCGTTGTGCGTGGCCGGCGCATGGGCAATCGTCTTGATCAAGCCGCAGTTCGAGGCGGGGGCAGCATTGGTAGGCCGCAAAGGGGTGGTGCGGGACCCGGCGGTGCATCAGGCGGTCTGCCAGCGGATGACCCGCTGGTGGTCCGAACGTCCGGGCTGGACCGTGGCTGGCGTGGTCGACAGTCCGGTGGTCGGACCTGAAGGGAACAAGGAGTTCCTGTTGGCGGCGTTCCTCGCAGCAGACCGTCGTGCCTGACGCTGGCTGTCGAACCCGGTTCAGAACGTGGCTGTCCAGTATCGCGCATCAGAAACGCGCCCCACGTCGCTGTTGGTCTGACGTAGCCGATTGACGCGGCGAAACGCGGCCGCTCTTAGCTGTCGGTCGGTTTCCGGCTTTGTCAGGCACCAATCACAGGATCAGGATGACCGAGGTTCAGACCGACTTCTTCAAGACGGGAGACGCCTTGAAGCGCACGGTCTTACCTGCCTTTACCCGGATCGATTCACCGGTCCGCGGGTTGAGTGCCTTGCGAGCCTTGGTCTTACGAACCGTGAAGGTGCCAAAGCTGGGAAGGGTGAATTTCCCAGACTTCTTCATTTCCTTGACGATGGCTTCAATCAGCTGGTTGGTCGCGCGGTTCGCCGCCGCGCCGGTCACTTCAGTCGAATCCTGAAGGACCTTGGAAATGAACGCCTTTGACATCTAAGTTCCTTGTAGCTTCGAGATCAATCAATACGTCGACCCCTCCAAGAACCGCCTTGTGCTACTGACTTAAGCCATTCGTCAACAATTTTGCACGTCCCGGAATGAATTGGTTGATGTAATCGAAAGGAATTTTCGGCGTGTGTGATATTTTCGTTGCGGGATTCTAGGACTAAATCGCTGGATCCCAACATGCTTGCTGAGAGCGGCACTTCCGCTGATCGCGAAAATACCGGCTCATCCAGCAGTCGGCGGACGGAAGCCGTGTCAGTCCGCCGAACCCGATCCGACGGTGCTTGTGGCCGAGGCCACTTCCGGACGGGATACATCGGCCAGCAGCGACCAGATCCGGTCAGGCTGCATCGGCACATCAGGATCGTTCAACAACCGATCGAGTTCATCGAGCTTCCGGCTGTATTCCGCAGTAGACATACTCACCTCTCGTAGAGACGCAGAAGAACCGCATCTCGCCTATGGAAGATGGCGATGTCGCGGCGTGACCGTGAATATGAGTTGGCGTGTCGTCGTTCGTATCGCCGGTCTGATCACACTGACGACATCATGGCCGGGACGACATCACGGCCGGGACAACATCACGGCCGGGACAACATCGCACCGGGAAGACATCACGGCCGGGATTTCGCGGCGAGGGGACGACATCGCAACCGGGAGAACATTGCAGCAAGGGGACGATAGTCAGAGCGGGGACGAGGTTACCGCGGGAGCCAGGGCCGCGAACTGAGCGGCTGGATGTCCGGGGTTGCGGAAACGCAATTCGCCGCCGGGGGCGCCGTCGGGTTCGCCGACGCCGAAAAGCTCCAGCCGGGAGACAAAGCTGATGGCGACGACCCGGCGACCTTCCGGGTTGGTCATGAAGTGCCGCGCCTCGCCTTCCAGTTCCAGGCGTTCGCGCAGACCACGCCATTCCATGCGGTCGGTGTCTTCGACGAAGACCGACAGGATGCCTGGCCGCTGGCCGGTCAGGCGGGCCGGTGCGAGCATCGCCAGGCGCCGGCGTATGGCTATCGCGACCTCGTTTTCCTGGCCTGCGCGCGCGGCCATCACGAAGATGCCGCCGCCGGCCGCGGTCACCGAGAGATGTGCCTCCGGCCCGAACTCACGCCGCAGTGAGGATACCAGACCGATGTCCTCGGCCTGCGCACCGGCCAGCAGCAGCGGATCAAGCCGCAGCACGATGGCCTCGTCATAATCCTGCCGTGCCCTGGTTTCCAGCATCGTTCGGATACGCTGGTGCAGATTGGACAGGGTTTCACTGTCCGGATCAGTCTCCTGCAGGCCGCCGCGCAGACCGAGCGGCAGGGTCATTTTCAGCAGGTAGCGGCCGGGATGGGCGGCGAGCCAGGTTTGCAGATCGGGATCGATGCGGTCGGCCAGCCGGAACCAGGCACCCCGGTGCACCCCACGGCCTTCCTCGGCCGTGACCACATCGCACGCCACCTCGGCTTCGATCTCCTCACGCCGGAGCAGCAGATCGTGCGGTGTTTCGTCCTCCAGCCCGGTGAATGCGATGGTGAAGCCGCGCGACCGCTGCAGCATGGCGGTGCGGATCAGGTGGAACACCGGGATCAGGGTATTTTGCCCGCTCAGGCCGTGTCGCAGCTGCTCGATCAGGCGGTCGCGGCCTTTCGGTGTCAGCCCTGCCGCGACCGACGGGATCTCGGCGGCGATGCGGCCAAGCAGCAGGTCCGCTGCCGACAGCTGGCAGCCGGGCAGGCGGCGGAGCCTGTCCAGGCTGAGTTCCACACCATGACGTTGGCGGATCGCCTGGCCGGAGCGGGGCCCGGATCCGGTAAGCTCACGGATTTCCGCCAGCCGCGTCCGCCACCGCCGGTCGCCGACCAAAGCCAGGAAAGGGTCTAGTTTGGGAGGCGGCGGGTTCGCCGATCGCGACAACATGTTCCTGATTTCATCACCAAACCGAGACCATCCATTCAGGGCCGAATGTTACCGATCGTCAAGCCGGGCGGGTGCGCAAGACCGCATCACGGATGCGTGGCGCTCGCACGCTTGCGTTATGCCAGTGACCTCAGAGAGATCGCCACGCGCACACCGGCCCCGCGGCGCCGCTGGAAAATGCTGTCCGACAACAATCGGCGCTTGCGCCGATCGCTATGAGGGCGCGGTGCCGCCGTTCGGCCGTTTCGGCTGCATCGTTCCCGCCTTAGTTGCGCGGCAGTCTTGCTGTCGTAGGCGCGCTGGGGTTCTGGGCGCGGTGGCGCAGCAGGTGATCAGCCAGCACGCAGGCCAGCATCGCCTCGCCGACCGGCACCGCCCGGATGCCGACGCAGGGATCGTGGCGGCCTTTGGTGACGACGTCGACCTCGTGGCCGGCGCGGTCGACCGACTGGCGGGACGACAGGATCGAGCTGGTCGGCTTGACCGCGAAGCGGGCGATGACCGGCTGTCCGGTGGTGATGCCGCCCAGGATGCCGCCGGCATGGTTGGAGGCAAAGGCGACCAGACCATCCTGCATCCGCATTTCGTCGGCATTGGCCTCGCCGGCCAGGGACGCGGCGGCGAATCCATCGCCGATCTCGACGCCCTTGACGGCGTTGATCGACATCAGCGCGGCGGCGAGATCGGCATCGAGCTTGCCGTAGATCGGCGCGCCAAGCCCTGGCGGCATGCCGTCGGCGACGACCTCGATGACCGCACCGGCCGAGGAGCCTGCCTTGCGAATGCCCGCCAGGTAGCTTTCCCAGGTCTGCGCGGCGATCGGGTCCGGGCAGAAGAACGGATTTCGCGCCACCTGCGTCCAATCCCAGCGGTCCCGGTCGATCCGGTGTGGCCCGATCTGCACCAGGGCGCCGCGAATGCGCACGCTGGTGCCCAGTGCGAGGCGCGCGACGGCGCCTGCCGCGACCCGCATCGCGGTCTCCCGCGCGGACGATCGGCCGCCGCCGCGATAATCCCGGATGCCGTATTTCAGCTCATAGGTCAGGTCGGCATGGCCAGGACGAAACTGGTTGGCGATGGCCGCGTAGTCGCGGGACCGCTGGTCCTGGTTCTCGATCACCAGGCTGATCGGGGTGCCGGTGGTGACGCCTTCGAACACCCCGGACAGGATGCGGACCTGATCGGGTTCCTGGCGCTGGGTGGTGAATTTCGACTGGCCGGGACGGCGCTGGTCGAGCCAGGGCTGGATGACCGCCTCGGTCAGCGGCAGCAGCGGGGGGCAGCCATCGACGACGCAGCCGATCGCCGGCCCATGGCTTTCGCCCCATGTGGTAACCCGGAACAAGTGACCGAAGCTGTTGTGCGACATGACGGCAGACCGTCAGCCTTCCGCGGTGGCGATGTCCGGCGCATCCGGATGTTTCATTCCGACGATGTGATAGCCGCAATCGACGTGATGCACCTCGCCGGTCACGCCGGACGCGAGATCCGACAGCAGGTACAGCCCGGCGCCGCCGACCTCCTCGATGGTCACGTTGCGCCGCATCGGCGAATTGAGCTGGTTCCACCGCATGATGTAGCGAAAGTCGCCGATGCCGGATGCCGCCAGGGTCTTGATCGGCCCGGCGCTGATCGCGTTGCAGCGGATCCCGGCGGATCCCAGATCGGCGGCCAGGTACTTCACCGACGCCTCCAGCGCGGCCTTCGCCACACCCATCACGTTGTAATGCGGCACCCATCGTTCGGCGCCCAGATAGGTCAGCGTCAGCAGGCTGCCACCCGGCTTCATCATCGGCACCGCGCGCTGACAGACCGCGGTGAAGGAGTAGCAGGAGATGTCCATGGCCTGCTGGAAAGCGGCGCGCGGCGTATCGAGGTAGCGGCCGCGCAGGAACTGCTTGTCGGCGAAACCGATGGCATGGACCAGGAAATCGAGGCCGTCCCAGCGTTGCGCCAACGATCCGAAGGCGGCATCGACGCTGGCTTCCTCTGCCACGTCACAAGGGAACACCCGGTCCGACCCGGTCTGCGCCGCGAGCGGACGCACGCGTCGTTCGAGCGCCTCGCCCTGGAAGGTGAACGCGAGGTCGGCGCCTTGCGCGGCGCAGGCCGAGGCGATGCCCCAGGCCAGCGAGCGGTCATTGGCGACACCCATGATCAAACCACGCTTACCGCGCATGAGGTTGCCTGAAACGGGAAGCTGTGCCGGGGCACTATCGGCCATGATAATCCTCTTGCTCGCGAGGCACGGTGACCTGCATCGCTTCGCGGTGGTGGCACAACGCAGCGGGATCGGGCAAGAGCCGGATCAACCGGTCAATCGCAACGGGTGCCGGACGTCGCGGCCTGGCGGTTGAGTGTGCGTGTCAAACTCCGGCCGCGACCAGTCGGCGTTCCGGCACGCGGCTGACGGTGGCGCCGCGGCGGGATGCCGGCCGCCTGGTGACCGCCGCCGGTCGCGGCGCGGCGGTCGGTGCGGGATTTTCGCCGGTCAGGCGGCCGATCAATCCGCAGTACGCATCCAGGTAGTCCGTCATCGCCAGTCGCCGTTCGGCATAGGCGCGCGCGTTGGCCCGCAGCCGGCGCGACAGCAACCTGTCCTCCAGCAGCCCGAGAATGGTTTGCGCCAGCGTTCGTGGCTGCAAAAACGGTGTCAGCAGCCCATTGTCGCCGTGGGTGATGAACTCGCGCACCGTTTCGGTGTCACCGCCGATGATCGGGCAGCCGATGGCCAGGGCCTCGCGCAGCGACCAGGACGCCACGAACGGATAGGTCAGGTAGATGTGGGCATCCGAACGGCGCAACGCGGCGAGATAGGTGGTGTAGGCGACGCGCCCGGGGAAGACGATGCGTTCCTGGTCGATGCCGGCGCCGAGTTCGGCGAGCATGACCTCGCGCCAGGTGCCGCCCTGATGCGGTTTGGCGCCATAGCTGATGCCGTCGCCGCCGACCATGACCACCTTGATGTCCTTGCGCGCCCGCATCAGGTCGGGCAGTGCGCGCATCATGATGTGGAAGCCGCGATACGGCTCCAGATCACGCGAGACGTAGGTGATCAGCTTGTCGGTCGGGCGGATCGTCATGCCGTCGATCTCGAGGGTCTTTCTGTGGGCGGCCGGGTCGGGGCTGCAAGTTTCCAGGTCGACGCCTTCCCAGACGAGGTCGATCTTTGGCCGCGCCCACTCCGGGTAGGTCGACATTTGCCACTGGGTTGGCGTCTGCCCCGCGGCGCCGAGATTGAGTGCCACGTGATTGATCGCGTTCTTCGCTCGGATACGCGGAAAGTCGAGCGGATCGGCCGGAAATTCCGGATCGAAGCCGACATCGGCCGTGTTGTGCTGATAGTAGAACTCGAAATAACCCAGCATCGGTGAGTCGGGCCAGACGTCGCGCAGGTTCAGCATTTCGCCCCAGCCGTGATGGCCAATGATGATGTCGGGTTTGAAGCCGAGCAGCTTGAGACCGTAGGCGGTCCGGAACACCGTCTCGGCGCGGCGGACGCCATTGTCCAGTTCGCGTGCGGCGATGTGGGTGTCCGGCAGATCCAGCTTGGGACGGACGTAGGGGATCTTCCGCACGCCGCCGATCTGATTGGGATTGGGTTCGGTAACGAACACCACCTCGTGCCGCTGTGCGGCGACAAGATGGCGGATGATGTGCAGGAACTGTCCGGGATAGTTCTGGTGTACGAACAGGAACTTCAATCTTGGCTACCTCGTCTGCTTGAGCCGTGGCCAGACCCGGGCCGGGCGACCAGGCCAGGACCCGGTCTTTCTGCCGTGCCGAACTCGGTATTTCAGGTTCTGGCGGACGATCTATGACTTGCCGCGAGGCTTGGCGGCCGGCTTGCCTGGCTTCGCTCCATCAGGCTTGGCTCCATCAGGCTTGTTTCCATCGGGCTTGTTTCCATCGGGCTTATTCCGATCGGGTTTGGTCCGATCGGGCTTGGTTTCGGTGCGGCCCTTCGCGACAGGTGCCGTCCTGGTCGGTGCGGCCTTGCCATCGCGCGGATGAATAACGATTTGAAAAGCTTCCAGGGCCGCGAGGCTCTCCGCCTCGCAGGTTGCCCCGCCGGAGACCGGCCCGACCGCGCTGCCATCGACGAACGTCGCGGCGTAGCTGCAAGCGTGGGTCCTGGCGGCGGTGCCCTTCAATCGGACCTTAAAGCCCAGAAGCGGCAAAGCCATGCCGCGGCTGCCGCAGAATTTTCCGGACTCGACCCAAGGCGACAGCCAGTTGCGGCCCAGCACCGCCTGATATTCCAGATCCTCCGGCGCGATGCCGTCGAGCGGCGCCATGCCGAAGCCTTCCACCCACTGGCGGCTGCCCTGGCTGCCCAGCCACTCACCAAGGGCGCAGCCGACGTCACCCATGCGCTGGATGTGCGCCATGATGTCCGGATTTGCCGGTGGTTGCGCGGGTTCGGCAGCTGGCGCCGGGGCGGCCGGCGGCGGCACCGGTGCGGCGGACGGATCCGAAGCGGCGGCGGCGTTCGGCTCACCGGTCAGCCGCAGGACCTGCAGCCGCGGCGCGGCATCCATCCCCTTATGCTGGTAGATGGTGACCAGGATCTGGGCCGACCCATCGGTGACACGAACCAGCGCCGCGGTACCGTTCAGCCAGCCGTCCTCGCGAAAGGTGCTGACGCTGACGGCTTCCGGCCGCCCGGCGAGGCCTGGTGCTGGGGTAATCCGCACGCCGGGCAGACCGGTCGCGGCATCAGCCGGGGGGCTGCCGGTGGCCTGGAAGACGCAGAACAGCCCGGTCTCCAGCGCCATCAGGTGGGCCGAGACCTGCAGTTCCGCGACCCTGCCCGAGGCCTCAGGGCTTGTGGCCTCGGGCGCCTGACCGGCTGATCGCACAGGTTGCTCCGCCTTGACGCTTCTGGGTCGGCTCGCGACTTCGGACATGCGGCTCTCTCGTACGGTTAAGGTGTTCGTGCCAGCTTGACTTTTGTCATTCAGACGGAAGGATCGGCGTAAGCAACGTCGAACGATCATTTCGGCAGGCGTGACCAGGATTGATGATGCGTTGTTTCCGGGTCATGCAAGCAGTTTTGACCATCATTGCTCCGCCGTCCACATCGCCGCCATCAGTCGGTTATTAATAGCACTGGCGGACAGGCTGAGTGGAAGCAGAATCCCGTTTCCGGTCCGCCTGATTCGCTCTGCCGGCGCGCCGATGTCGAATGCGGCTGCCCGAAGGCCCGCGCGCCAGATCTCACCGAGGCCGAGACACCATGTTTCCGGGCAGATCGATGCGACGAATCCAAGCTGGGCATTCTGTTCGGCGATCAAGCCGACGGCTTCGTTCGGCATGAAACGACCGGTCACGAAGACCCGCCCGGTCGCCAGCAGCCGGGCATCGTCGATGGTGTGGCCGACGATGACAAAGTCCATATTGAGATCCCGCTGTGCCGCGTCGCGGGCGCAGGACAGAATGATGTTGTAGCCCTTATGCACGCCCAGCCCGCCGACCACGCACAACCTGGCCCTGGCGTGCCTCGGTCGCGGGGCTGGCGCGGTTGGCACGATGGCGCCATCATCCTCATGCGGAACGGTTGTAGTTTCTAACATATCGAAATGACGACGCATCCGGACGGCGGCGTCGTCCGACGGCACGACAACGCGGCGGGCGGCGGACAGGAACCCGGCGGAGCGGTGTCGCAGCGCGGCGACGGTGATCTTTTCTTGCAGGAAATGGCCATTATCGGCGACGCAGGCCTCGCACCCGGCCAGGTCCGGTTCGCCGCAGTATCGGTCATGGGCACCGACCAACGATATTCGCGGACAGAACCAGGCATAGTCATGGACGTGCACGTCGCAAGGAATATCAAGTTTCGTTATCAGATCGTAAATCGCGGGCGGATAGTCAGCGCAGTGATGCGCTTCGATCATGTCGGGTCGCGCGGCCCGCAGCAGACGCAGCAGGGCGTTGGTTTCGCGCGGCATCGCGTAGATCAGGTTCGGCAGGTCGTCGCATTGCCCGTCGTGAACCGCGATGGCCGGCTCGCCGCCGGCGGTTTCGGCGGGTCTCAGGACAATCGCGCGGCGTCCCGCGCGGGCATGGATCTCGATCCCGTGGATCAGCCGCCGTTCGACGCCGCCGCCGTCGTCGTGGCTAATCAGGACGACGGATCGTCGCCATTGGCGGCCGCGTTGGCGCCACCGCACAAGGTCGATCCGCCGTCGCGGTTCGGCCAGCGGATCGCGAACGCGGTACTCATCGATCAACGTGGTCCAGCCGGGGTGAAGCCGTTCCAGGATCCGGCTGTTGCGCGCGCGTAGATGCGCCGCACCGCCGCCGAACGATGTGCCGCCGAGATGGCCGACGAACAATCCGGTCAGCGCGACATTGCGCCAGCCAAGCCGCCGGGCGCGCAGGCAGAAATCGTTCTCCTCACCATAGCCCTGGGCAAACAGGTCCGCTCGGAACAGCCCGACGGCGTTCAGGCAGTCGCGTCGCAGGTAGAGGCAGAAGCCGACACCAACCGGGATATCGACGAGGCGGCAGCCGTTGGCCCGCTGCGCCGCGCGATCCAGATGGATCGTCGCCGTCAGGTCGGGCGGGGGATTGGTGCCCGGCGGACCGGGGTAGCTCAGGATGCTGGCCTCGTTCGACAGCGGGGTCACCGTGCCGATGTCACGATCGGCGTAGGCGGCCTGGCGCAGCCGTCCAAGCCAGCCGGGCGGAACCAGGGTGTCGCTGTTCAACAGCACCACATCGCGCCCTTGGGCGGCGCGGATGCCGGCATTCGCGGCGGCGGGGAAGCCCATCGGCCGGGGATGGCGCAGCAGATCGATGTTGCGCCGCCGCACCCGGTCGTCGAGTGCGGCGACCAGCTCCGGGTCGGACGATCCATCGTCCACCACCAGAACCCGGGTGCCGGGCGGCAATGTCGCCATCACGCTGTCGAGGCAGGCCAGCGCGACCGCGCCGGCGTCATGCACCGGGATGACAACGGTCGTCGCGCGCTGGCTGGCCACGGCGCCCCACGGTCGCGCCGGAACCGGACCATCGGCGCGCAGCACCGGGCTTCCGGCCGGGCCGTTCGGGCGCGGTCGTGCTGGCGGACCGGCGCGATACCGTTGGCCAAGCCGCAACGCCGCGGCGACATGGGCGGCCTCGTCCGATCCTGGATCGAGTGGGCTGCCCGGCAGGTCGCGGCCATCCGGTCCCAGCAGATGCAGCGGTCCCGGCATGTCCAGCAGGTCCGCGCGGGTCAGCCGGAACGATCGCGGTCGCGCCAGCGGGCCGATGGCAGGAACCGCGCGCGACTCGTCGTCGACAAGCAGACGGCGCTGGCGGCGGCGGGACGGATCGAGCAGCGTCAGCACCGGCGCGCTGTCGGGATCGTTTGGATGCCAGGCCCATCCGAGGATCCCGCCATTGCCGACCTCCACGCAGCCGGTCAGGCGGCGGATCGCGGTGAGCTGGATCGGGCTGCCAAGCAGGGGGACGTCATTGACCCACACCTCGACGGTGCCCCCGCGCGCCCAGTTGGCCGGCAATCGCGGGCCGCGCACGGGTTTGCCGTCCAGCAAGACAATCGTCCGGCCCGGTGTGACGGGATGGATTTCAAGTCCGCCATCCGATCGCACGGCGCACCACCCGGGGCTGCCAGGGCGACGGCCGATCGTTTCGGCCAGACTGGCCAGGTCCGCTCTGAAGGCATGGCGGGACAGTGAAGCGACGAGCGGCTTCGCGGCCTCATCCGGTCCGGCCAGGCGCAGGCGGGCGGCGGCGAGGCCCAGCCACGCCTGAGCGACATCGTGCTGGTTCGCGACGTGCTGGAACAGCGATGCCGCCCGGGCTGGATCTTGCGCCAGAAGGGCACTGGCCAGCGCCAAGGCCACATTGGGATCGCGCGGCACCAGCCGGTGTGCCCGCTCCAGCCAGCGGCGGGCGGATACCGTTTCGCCGGCGGCAAGTGCGTCCAGACCCTGCGCCATGGCGGCGTGGGCGAGTGCGGCGACCGGTTGTTCGGCTCCGGCCTCACCCGTGCGCATGGATCAGTCGCCGGCCGCGCGAGCCGATTTTTCGTCCGACTCCTGCGCCGGTCCGGGCGGCAGCGCGGCGAGGTCCGCCTTGGCGTCCTGCAGGCCCTGGGCGACGGCCCGTTCGGTCCAGCGCCGAGCCTCCTGAAGATCCTGCTCGCCGGCGAGCTTGCGGGCCAGGTAGCGGCCAAGCATCATCTGCGCATAGGGGTGACCACGATCCGCCGCGGCGCGGAACCAGCGCTGCGCGGCGACCCGATCCCACGGCACGTCGTGACCACCGCCCAGCATGGCGCCGATGGCGAACATCGCGCCGACGTGGCCCTGCCCGGCGGCTTTCTCGAACAACGCCAGTGCGCTCGGGTGATTCTTGGAGCCGCCGCGGCCGGACAGCATCATTTCCGCCAGCATGACCTGGGCGTCGATCATGCCGACCTCGGCCGCCTTGGCGATCCAGATGCGGCCTTCCTCGGGATTGGGTTCGACGCCGCGTCCCTCGACCAGCATGCGGCCATACCAGTACTGCGCGTTGATCACACCGTCGGCGGCCCGGCGCAGCCATTCGGCGGCCTTACGGTCGTCACGCTCGATGCCGAGGCCTTCGGCCAGGCAAACACCGAAGTTGAAGGCGGCGATCAGGTCACCCGAAGCGGCGGCCTGCTCGAACCATTCGCGGGTGCGAATCTGATCCTGTTCGTCGCCGTGGCCGCGCAGCAGCAGGTTTCCGAGATCGACATGCGACCCGCCGTCGCCGGCCTCGGCGGCGACTCGGAACAGCCTGGCGGCTTCATCCTGGTCGCGTACGACGCCGGCGCCGGTCAGATAGAGCATTCCCAGGGCGCGCGCGGCGCCCCGGTGATTGGCGTCCGCAGCCAGCCGGAACCACATCGCCGCCTCGGCATAATTCGGCGGCAGGGGGCCGCCTTTGGCATAGATGTCGCCGACCAGCGCGGCGGCTTCCGGATCGCCGGCCAACGCGGCGCGACGCAGCCAGGATTCGCCGGCGACCGGATTGGCTTCGACGCCGTTGCCATTCATCAAGGCGAAGCCCCAACGCGCCTGCGCGCCGCGATGACCTTTCTCGGCCGCCAGCTTGTAATAGCCAGCCGCCGCGGTGCGGTCCTGGGCGACGCCCATGCCGCGCTCGAGGACCATGCCGTAAAGATAGAGTGCGGTCGCCAGGCCTTTTTCCGCGGCCTCGCCCAGATGCTTGAGCAGCGCCGCCTGCGTCGCCGGGTCGCTGGTGTCGCGCGCCAGCACGAGCGCGTAGCCAAGCTGACCCTGCGGCGAGCCACCGGCGGCGGCCTTCTGATACCAGCGGTCACCCTCTTCGAGGTTGCGGAGGTCCTCCGGACCCGACGTCAGGATGAAGCCCAGAACCGCCTGGCCTTCGGCCGATCCTGCCTCGGCAGCCCGCCTGGCCCATTTGGCGGCCGCGGGATAATCCGGCTCCGCCGCGGTCTGGCCACCGAACAGGCCGGCGCCAGTCGCCGACCCGGCGGCGGCCTGTTCCGGTCGCATGCCGTGCAGGCACAGCGTCGACAGCAGGGCCTGAGCCTCGACATAGCCCTTAGTCGCCGCGCGCTCGACCCAGCGGACCCCGTCGGTTCGGCTAGGGGGCACGCCGGCGCCTTCCAGATAGCAGCGGCCGACGCGAAACTCGGCTTCAGGAATGCCGGCGCGCGCGGCACGCGACAGCAGCACGAAGGCGCCCTTTACGTCACCCTGTTCGAAGGTCCGGAGTCCCCGCCGCAAAGCGGCGGCGGGCGACAGGCCAGCCATCAACGTATCGAGAAGAGCCATGGATCGTTGCGTCCGATCGGGAGTTCGAGAAAGCTTACGGCTCGCGCATGCCCTCGGTGGCCAGGGGAACGAACTTGTTCATCAGGTAGCGCAGCACGGTCTGCTTGCCGATGCGGATGTCGGCGGTGATCGGCATACCCGGTACAAGATGGAAGTTGGCCGGCGTGCCGTGCAGCTGGATCTGATCCAAGGTGATCCGAGACCGGTAGAACACGTCCTGACTGGAAGATGAGAGCGGCACCGAACCGGTCGGATTGCGCTCTTCCTCCTGGGCCGAAAAGCTGTTCGGGCTGATCATCCGCACGACCCCATGCGCCATGCCGTACTGGGTGTAGGGAAAGGTCTCAAACTTGATGTCGACCGGGTCGCCGACCTGCACGTGGCCATCGTCTCGGCCGGAGATATTGGCCTCGACCTCAAGCGGGGCATCGGTCGGCACCAGGGTGATCAACTGCTGACCGGCGGTCAGCACGGAGCCGACCGATACCTTGCCGACGGACATCACGGTGCCGTCCCGTTCGGCGCGCAGTTCCACCAGCTGGCGGCGCAACTGGGCCTTGTTCAGCCCTTCACGCGCATCGGACAGCTTGCTGAGCGCATCGGTGAGCTTGTCGGCGATGTCGGCATGCCACTGTCCGATAAACCCGTTTCGTTCAGCAATCAGGGCGGCGAGATCGCGCTGTGCGCCCAAAGCCTGCTGTTGCGCGTTGGCCAGATTGCCCGCCATCTCGGCCCGGGTGTCCATCGCCGACAGCGTATTGATCTTGGAGCCGACGTTGAGGTGCTCCAGTTTCACCCGCATCGCTTCCAGTGTCTTGGCGTAGGCGAGCCGATCGCCGTAGGTGGTCATGTCGGCCCGAGCGCGCGACAGCGTCGCCTGCAGGCTGTCGGCTTTCTGCTGGTAATTTTCCAGGGTGAAATTGAACTGGGATTGGCGCTGGCTGTAGATCGCGGCCTGCAAGGCCATGTTCGGGTCGAGCCCGGTGTAGGTGAACGGGCGGTTCTCGACTTCTGCCTGCATGCGCGACACCTGTGCCTGCAGGGTCGATACCTGCGCGACCAGTTGGCCCATATCCGCCGCGGCAAAGGTGGGATCGAGGCGGGCCAGAACCTGCCCGGCGTGGACGATGTCGCCGGGATGCACCTCGATCGAGCGCAGGATGGAGGCTTCCAGCGGCTGGATGACGACGGTGGGCGAGCGTGCGACGACCAGGCCGGGGGCGGTCACCACCCGGTCGACCTTCACGATGCCGGCGCTGACCAGCATGACCAGGATCATGGTGCTGAAGGTCAGCGCGATGCCGCGCGCGATCCGCGGCATCGGCAGATTGATGATGGCGGAGGATGGCGACTGATACTCGAGGATCGCCGGCAGGGTCGGGTCCAGCCGATCTTCCCGCGCCGTGCTAATCGCCTTGGAGGAGGGTCGGGGCAGGAGCTGCATGGCCTGATCCTTCGCTTTGCATGTGGCGGTTCTGCTGGTTCCAGAGCGTGCGGTAGATCGGGCATCGTTCCAGCAGGGTGGCGTGCGGCGCGACATCCATGACCTTGCCGCGCTCCAGCACCATGATCTGGTCGCAATTGACCAGCGACGACAGCCGGTGCGACACGATGACCATGGTCCGGCCGCGGGCGATGCGCAGCAGGTTGGCGTTTACCAGAGCTTCCGACTCGGGATCCAGCGCGCTGGTCGCCTCGTCCAATATCAAGATGCGGGGATCGGTGATCAGCGCGCGGGCGATGGCGAGGCGCTGCCGCTGGCCGCCGGACAGGTTGGGCGAGCCTTCCTCGATGTAGGTCTCATAACCGTTTGGCATCCGCTCGATGAACTCCTCGGCGCCGGCCAGGCGGGCGGCGCGGATGGCGTCCTCGAGCGTCAGCCCGGGGCGGCCGGACAGGATGTTTTCCCGGATCGAGCCGCGGAACAGGAAGTTCTCCTGCAGCACGACGCCGAAGCTGGAGCGCAGATGGCGGAGGTTGATTTCCCGCAGGTCCGCGCCGTCGATCTTGATGAAGCCGGAGTATTCGCGGTTGATGCCCTGCAGCAGGCGGGTGACGGTCGATTTGCCGGACCCGGAGCGACCGACCAGGCCCAGCATGGTGCCGGCGGGGATGGCGAACCCGAGGCGGTCGAGGGCCGGCAGCTTGGTGCCGGCGTAGGTGAAGGTGACGTCCTCGAAGGTGACGGCGCCGGCGAACTTGGGCCGCAGTCCCCCCGAGGCGGCGTCGACCTCCAACGGACGATTGAGCACCTCGCCGGCCTGGCCCATGGAGCCGCCGACTTCTTCCCACTCCTCGATCAGCCGTGCCAGGCCGACCAGTGGGGCGCTGACCCGCTGGGACAGCATCATGAAGGCGAACATGCTGCCGAACTGGAACCCGGTGTCGTCCGACAGCGCCAGATAGGCGCCGACCAGGATCACCCCCATCCACATGAACCGCTCGATCGGGGTGACCAAGGTCTGCGGCCAGTTGGACAGCTTGCCCAGGGCGTAGCGCCACTTGCCGACCTCGGCGACCTTCTCGTCCCACAGCGCCTTGCGCTGCGGTTCGAGGGCGAGCGACTTGACGGTCTTGATGCCGAAGATGGTTTCACCGAGCGCGGCGTTCTTCAAGGTTTCGGCGGTGATGACCTTGGCGAAGATCTGCCGGATCGGGCGCAGGTAGGCCAGGATGATCAGCATGATCAGGGTGCCGCACACCAGCACGATCCAGGCAAGCGTCGCGTTGAGGTAGAACAGGAACGGCAACAGCACCAGCAAGGTGATCATGTCCAGGATCGTGGTCATCAGCTTGCCGGTGATGAACTGGCGGACCTGGTTGACCTGGGCGACGCGATACATCGTCTCACCTGCGGGATGACGTTCGAAATAGTCGAGCGGCAGCCGGATCAGCCGATTGAACACCTGTAGATTAAGCTTGGCGTCGACCCTGGTGCCGACGACGAGGATGATCAGCCGGCGCGCATAGCCGAGCAACGTCTCGTAGAAGACGGCGGTCACCAGGATCATCGCGATCAGGAACAGGGTGGAATAGCTGTGATGGGTCAGCACGCGGTCCACCGTCTGCATGACCAGCAGGGGCGGCACGATGGTCAGGAAGCTGATGGCGACCGAGGCGATCAACAGGTCGCGGAGATGGGTTCCCTCCTGCAGGACGATGCTGACGAGCCAGCGCAGGGTGAAGGGCGGATCGGCCTCGGCCTGCGATCGTTCCGCGCGCAGCAGGACGGCCTCGCCGCTCCAGACCTCATTGAGGCGTAGTTCGTCCACCGGCACGGGTGGATCAGCCTCGGGTGCGCGCGGATCGCGGATGAAGACGATCTTGGTTTCCGGGTTCGAGCCGGTCAGCAGCCCGGCGGATCCGTCGTTGAACAGCAGGACGACGGGTCCGGCACCGGTGACGGTAAACAGATGCCGCCAGCGCAACCGCAGTGCTCGGGACCACATGCCGGCCGCTTGCGCCCACGACGACAGGGCGGCGGCGGTCGGCGCGGTTTCCCCTGCCGCCAGGCGGAAGTCGCCCGGGTCGAGTTCAAGGCCGTAGTATCGCGCCGCCATCATGACCGCGAGCATGCGGGGATGGATGGGACCGCGGTTGGCGCCCAGGCCGGCGCCCGAGGAGGTGCCTGCACCGGCACCCCCGCCGCCGGCTGATTGCGAAATAGTCGCGGGTGCGCGGCTATTCCCGAACGGTCCCGGCGTGTGTCCGTCTGATATATCCACGGGCAAACCCTTCTAGCGGCGTGTCAGCCAACAGCGCCGACCCGGGTTTCCGAGCCGCCCGCTGCGACTTGCCAAGTTGATAGCGTGGATACGAGAGTTTCGCATCCGCCGAGTCTGTGGGCGGAGACAGCTGCTTAACCTGTTGGCTGCGCCCCCCAGGCCGTCACGAGGTCATCGGCGGCTCGATCACGGTCCGAGTATGGCGGATCACGACGCCGTCACCAACCTAAATCTTAGTTACACATTGATACTAGATACGTCTTCATCCCAAATGCAAGGTGCGCCCCGGCGGCCGGACCAAGGTCCTGTTGCAGAGGTTCGCCGCTGTTGCCGAACCACGTTCCCGACGTCTGCCGCACCGCGTTTCCCACTTCCGCCGCACCGTTTTCCCTCGTGCGCCGCAGGAGGCGACGAACCTTGGCGGCAGGATCCAGACGGCCGTCTGGCTGCGCGCGGTGCCTTGTCGCACGCCGGCGGCCGGCTGCCAAACATTGAAATGGCCGGCGGTGTCGTGACCTTAACTTGCAACGCTATCGTCACCGAAACTTGCAACGCTGTCGTCACCGACATCGAATGTGTTTAATAGCAATCGGCGCTTGCGCCGAACGGTCTCGGAGTCGGTTTTCGCGCGGCCCCTGGCTCGCGTGCTCGCTCGCCCGCCAACCCGGCGCGCAGACCGATCAGCGCAAGCGTCGAGAGGTATAACCTGCCCGGCCAGCGGAAGGAGAAGCAGAGGCATGGACATTCGACACGCGACGGAAGCCGACGTTGCCGACATCCAGGCGATCTACGCGCACCATGTTCTGCATGGCACCGGCACGTTCGAGGAGGAGCCGCCCCCGACGGAGGAAATGCTTGTCCGGTTCCGCAAAGTTGTGAATTGCGGCTGCGTCTGGCTGGCCGCGGCCGATGCCACCGGTGTGTTGGGCTATGGCTACTACACGCCGTTCCGTGACCGGTCGGCGTATCGCTTCACCGTGGAAGACAGCATCTACGTCCGTGAGGACGTGCGCGGCCAAGGCGTCGGCAAGGCGCTGGTCGCGCGGTTGATCGAACTGGCCACCGCAGCGGGCTTTCGGCAGATGATCGCGGTGATCGGCGACTCGGAGAACGTCGGGTCGATCGGGGTGCATGCCAGTCTCGGCTTCCACATGATCGGCACGATGAAGGCGACCGGCATCAAGTTTGGCCGCTGGATCGATGTAGTCACCATGCAGCGCCCCTTGGGCAAGGGTGACGTGAACATTCCCGCCTGATGCGCCTCGATCGGCAGCTGCTGGTGATGGCGGCCTACGGGTTTGTCTCGGGTCTGCCGCTGCCGCTGTCGGGGTTCACTTTCCGCCTGTGGTTGTCCGACAGCGGCGCCGGCCTGGCCGTCGTCGGGCTGACCGCCTGGATCGGCCTGGCGTACTCGCTGAAATTCCTCTGGGCGCCGCTGCTTGATCAGGCGCCGCCGCTGCGGGCCTTGCGCGGGTTTGGCCGCCGGCGTGGCTGGTTGCTGCTGGTGCAGCCGGCCTTGGGATTGGCGGCGGTTTCGCTGGCCCTCGGTGATCCGGCGGCCGCGCCGGTCGCGGCATTCGGTGCGGCCGCGGGCGTCGCGGTGCTGTCGGCAACCCAGGACATCGCCATCGACGCCTGGCGCATCGAGGTTTTTCCCGAGCGACGCCAGGGCCTGGCGCTGGCGGCCTATGTCTGGGGCTACCGCGTCGCGCTGCTGGTTTCCACCACCGGCGTCATCGCCGCCGCCGCGTCGATCGGCTGGCACCAGGCGCTGCTGGGCGTGGCCGTGTTGATCGCGGGCGGCATGTTGGTGACCCTCGCCGCGGGTCAGGAGGATACGCCGGATGCGATCGCCGGCCGTGGGTTCCGCCACGCCGTGCTGGATCCGTTGAAGTCCTTCCTCGGCCGTCCATCGGCGCTGCTGGTGCTGACGTTCGTCGGGCTGTTCAAGCTTGGCGAGGCGATGGCCGGGATCATGACCGCGCCGTTCTATCGGTCTCTGACGTTCGACAAGGCGGCGATCGCGGCGACCGGTCCGTTCTCGTTGGGCGCGACCCTGGCCGGGATCACCGCCGGCGGCTGGCTGGTGGCGCGCATCGGGATGGGGCGTGCGCTGCTTTGGGCTGGGTGGGCGCAGACGTTGGCGATGGCGATGTACGTGCTGCTGTCGCGCCTGCCGGGCCAGCACGCGGCGCTGTATGCGACGGTATCGGCCGAGGCATTCGCCCAAGGGCTGGCCGACGCCGCGTTCCTGACCTTCCTGTCCGCGTTGTGCGCCCGGCGGTTCGCCGCCACTCAATACGCGCTGCTATCATCGGTGCCGCAGCTCGCCATCCACACCCTCGGTGGGGTTTCCGGGCTGATGGCCGCGGCGCTTGGCTGGACCCAGTTCTACCTGGTGTGCATGGCGGGGGCACTGCCGGGCATGGCGTTGATGGTCGTGCTGCTGCGCCGTGAAGACGCCGGCGTGCTCAGCTATCACCGTTCCTGAGCGTGGCACGGCTGGACAGTGAACCCTGGACGGGTGGCTCAGGCCCGCATGAGCGCGCGCACGTGGACCACGGTTGAAGCCGCCAGGGCAGTCAGGTCGTAACCCCCCTCCAGCACCGAGACGAGACGGCCGCCGCAGTGGCGGTCGGCGACGGCGACGAGCTGTTCGGTGATCCAGGTAAAGTCGTTGGTCTCAAGCCTGAGCTGGGCCAGCGGGTCGGCGACATGCGCGTCAAACCCCGCCGAGATGATCAGCAGCCCCGGGGCGAAGCGGTCGAGCGCGGGCAGAATGATGTTCGACCAGGCCGAACGGAAGGCACCGCCGCCGTCGCGCGGATGCAGGGGCGCATTGACGATGTTGTCGGCGACGCCGTGTTCCCAGGCTTCGCCGGTGCCGGGATAGCAGGGGCTTTGGTGGGAGGAGGCGTAGAACAGGTCAGCATCGGCGGCGAACATCGCCTGCGTACCGTTGCCGTGGTGGACATCGAAATCGACCACCGCCACGCGCTGGATGCCCCATCGGGCGCGGGCGTGCAGGGCGGCGACCGCGGCGTTGTTGAACAGGCAGAACCCCATCGGCCGGCTGGGTTCGGCATGGTGTCCGGGCGGGCGGACGGCGGCGAAGGCGACGCGGGCCCAGCCTTCCATCACCGCATCGACCGCCAGGCAGGCGCCCCCGGCGGCGCGAGCGGCGGCTTCGGCGCTGCCCGCACTCATGATGGTGTCGCTATCGAGCTGCACCGGCTCGCCCAGGTCCGGCCGCACCGCCAGGATCGCCTCGACATAGGCCCGCGGATGCACGCGGCTGAGCTGCTCGACGCTCGCCAGCGGCGCGGCTTGGCGCAGCAGGTCGGCGAATTCGGGCGCCTCGAGGGCCGCGAGCACGGCACGCAGCCGTTCCGCGGTTTCCGGATGATAGGGTCCGGTGTCGTGCTCCAGGCAGGCCGGATGGGTGATCAGCGCGGTGGTCACGTCAGGGAGCCTTCTTCTCGGGATCATCCGCGCGGCGGCGGATCACGAAGCTGAATACGCCCGCTTCCTCGCTCCACGCCAGCAGGGCATGACCGGTCTCGTGGCAGAATGCCTGAAAATCACCGACCGCGGCGCGGTCGGTGGCGAGCACGCGCAGGCGCTGTCCGGGTGCGAGGCCGCGCAGGGTGCGGTTGGCCTTCAGCACCGGCAGTGGGCAATTCATGCCTTTGACGTCAAGCAGGGTCTCGCTCATGGCGGCAAGATGCGGATCACCGAGCGGTTCGGCAAGTGAGGCTCTTGAGTTGGAGCGATCGGCAACGGCATGCTGTGGCGATGAGCCGCTTTCGGATTGGCATCGACCTCGGGGGTACGAAGATCGAGATCATGGCGATCGGATCTGATGGTGCGGTGGCGCTGCGGAACCGCGTCGCCACACCGCGGGGTTACCCGGAGACGGTGGCCGCGATCGCCGCCCTGGTGCGGGGCTGCGAGGCACAACTCGGTATCGGGGCCCAGGCTGGCGCGACGGGTGGCGCGACGGTTGGCATCGGCATTCCGGGGGTGATCAGTCCGGCCACCGGTCTGGTCAAGAACGCGAACTCCATCGCGCTGAACGGCCATCGCTTCGATCACGATGTCAGCTCGGCGCTGGGACGCCCGGTTCGGGTCGAGAATGACGCCAACTGCTTTGCCTTGAGCGAGGCGATCGACGGCGCTGGGGCCGGGGCCGGGGCCGGCGTGTTGTTCGGCGTCATCCTCGGCACCGGCTGCGGCGGCGGCATCGCCGTCGGCGGCGCGGTGCATCGCGGCCCGCATCGGATCGCCGGGGAATGGGGCCATACACCGCTGCCCTGGCCGCAAGGGCAGGAGGTGCCCGGCCATCTGTGCTGGTGCGGCAAACATGGCTGCCTGGAGACCTACGTGGCGGGGCCGTCCCTGGCGCGGGATTGCGACGGGCCCGGTGCGCACGACGCCAGCGGGCTGCCGGATCGAGCCGTCGCGGGCGATCCGGCCGCGGCGGCTGCGCTGGCGCGCCATGCCGACCGCCTGGCGCGCGGCTTGGCGGTGGTCATCAATGTCTTGGATCCGGACGTCATCGTTCTGGGCGGCGGGCTGTCCAACATGGACCATCTCTACCTCGAGCTGCCGCGGCTGATCCGGACATACGCGTTCAGCGACGTGATCGCGACACCGATCCTGCGCAATCAGCACGGCGACTCATCAGGCGTCCGTGGCGCCGCCTGGCTGTGGCCGGCAGCGTGAACGATGGCCGCGCGTGATTGGCTGGGCGCCAGTGGCTGGGCGCCAGTGGCCGGCGTCCGTCGGCGCTCCGCCGGGGCGCTGATCACGCGGCTGGCGTGGGGGCGACAGGTGACAGTGTCAGATCGCGACGTCTGGCGAAAGCACCGCGAGGTTGAAGCATCGGTGTGTGCGAGCCGTGGCCGTGATGGCGCGATGGGAGGTGCCGGCGCCGCCCGACCTGGTTGCGTGATCCAGCCGGGACCTGTGTCGGGTTACCAGCGGGAAGCGCTTGAGGTTGAAGCGATCACCCTCTGGTTCCCGTAGTTTAAGGGGGCGATTAACGTTGGAGGTTGGTTCAACCTTGGACGATCGCGCTTTCGGTCCCGGTTCCGCAGCGGTTTATGGACCGCAGCGAACAGGTTGTTTGACCGACTTGACAAAAGCCTGTTCCGGCCTGCTGCTCGGTTCGCTATCAGACAATTGCGAACCCAACACGGAAGTAAGCGAAACGACTCGGCAGCGTCGATTTTATCGTCGATTCGCGGATTATCGTTCGGGAGGATCGATGCACGGCGACCAAAAAATGCCTTAGTATGTGTTTTAACTCGTAAAACTCCGTTCATTCCAGCGATGCGGAATGGCAATTGTAACTTCTTCCGATTGCTGATGGCGGCTGCGTCGGGGGAATTTGGCGGCCGCCGTCGCGGGCGCGCGATTCGCCGCATCGGGATCTCGCTCGCGCGCCGACCGATGGCGAAAAACCAGCTAATCGGCGGTACGAATGAATGCGCTAGCGCCTTGCGTGAAGACGAGCCTGGCGGCATGGACGCCGCCGCGGACCGCTGCGCCGCGACCGCAAAGACGCCGAAACGGCCTTGTTCAATCCGATTTGCCACCATGTCGAAACTAGACATTATTTCGTATATATAATAGGATGCCCGGAACAAATACGGTTGGTACACCGCTTCGTTACGCGACACGAATTCGGGCGCGTGACAACTATCATTCGGCGGCCATCGCTTCGGCCCGGTCGGACGCCGAATTTACATGAAAGGTACAGGAGTATGATCACAAACGAGGTCAGCGACGGTCTGGCCGGCATCTTGCGAACGGCGATCGTGGAACTTGTCCGCCGCGACGGACCTGATCTGTCTGCTCGTCAGCTCGGGGTTTTCCTGACGTGCTATCTTGAGACCGAGGCGCAGACGGTGCGTGGATTGGCGGCCAAACTCGGGGTGTCCAAGCCGGCGATCACACGGGCGTTGGACCGTCTGTCGGAGTTTGATCTGGTGCGCCGGAAGACTGATCCGCTCGACCGCCGCAGCGTGCTGGTGCAGCGCACCGCGACCGGGATGGCGTTCCTGCGGGAGATGCGGACCATTCTTCGTGATGCCGCCTCGACCTTGCGGATCACGGCCGAACCGGCACAAGCCCGCACCCGCACTGGGAACGAGCCGGCTAGAGCTACGCATTAAGATCCGGGCCGCGGCGGTTCGCGGCCCGGCCGTTTCTGGTGACAGGGCTTCCGGGCCGGTCGTTTGACCCTCCGGATACTGTTCCCCGCATGGCTGTCCGATCGGCATGAAGACCAGAAATGACAGTCGGACTTCTCTGACTAAGGCGACAAGACTTCCCGAGATCTATGGCCGGAAATCGGTCAGCTGGGAACTGGTAAATTGCTTCGCCGACGTGCGCGCGATCCGCTTTTGGATCTGGTTGACGCTCTTCCTGTCCAGGCGTTCTGATGACGCACTTTGCCCGCTGATTCCGCTGGGTATCCGGTGAACGATTCGTTTCGGCAGCAGCGCGCGCCTTTTTTTACCCGTCCGATCCCATGGGCCGAACTTTCTGCGCCGCTGAACGAACGTGCGGTCGTCTGTCTGGACAACTCGCCGCTGCTGCGCTTCGATGCACTCGATCAGCCGCGTCGTCAGGCACCGGCTGAAACCCGCATCTTGCCCCATGGCCGTTAACAGCCGGGATGGCTGCGCAAACAGGGAGAAACCCATGCTCGTTGACCACCGCACCTATACCGTCAAGCCCGGCACCATGGCTCGGCACATGGCCATCTACCAAGAGTATGGCCTGGCGCCGCAGAAGCGTCATCTAGGCGAGCCCCTGGCCTATTTGATCACCGAGTCGGGCGAAGTGAACACTTACATCCATCTCTGGGTATACCAGGATGCCGCCGACCGGGCCGCCAAACGGGCCGCGATGAGTGCTGATCCGGAATGGCAGGTCTATCTGCAGAAGACGGGCGAGGCGGGGTACTTGATTGCCCAAAGAAACAATCTGATGACGCCGGCACCGTTTGCCCCAATAGAAAGGTAGTTCAGGAAACAGCCTTTCCGCGGCCGTGGACTCGATTTGCATCCGGGCGGACGAGCGGGGTCCGGCACCGGCCGGCGTGCAAGCGAGCAAATGCGGCCTTGGCGCCGGAGCGGCTACACCATCGACTGCTGTGTCCGGGTAAGCGGGGGCACGCGTCAGCGGGAGCCAAATATGGCACTGCCGACTCGTACCCATGTCGCACCGCAGGCAATGGCGCGTTCGAAGTCAGCGGACATGCCCATGGATACCGTGGGCAGTCCATGACGGGCGGCGCGGTCGGCGAGCCAGCTGAAATGCGGCCGCGGGTCTTCGTCCTGCGGTGGCACACACATAAGGCCCACCAGAACCGAGCCGAACCGGGCCTTGCAATCGTTGATGAAGCCATCTGCGTCCGCGCGCGATACGCCGGCCTTCTGGGATTCCGCGCCAGTATTCACCTCGATCAGCAGGCGCGGTTCGCGGCCTTCCTTGAGCATCGCGGCCTCGATCGCGTCCGCGAGTTTTGGGCGGTCGAGGGTCTCGATCACGTCGGCGACTCGAACGGCATCGCGCGCCTTGTTGGTTTGCAGGCCACCGATGATGTGCAGGCTGAACGGATGCGCCGGGCGCAAAGGCGGGAATTTGTTGGCGGCTTCCTGGACGCGGTTTTCGCCAAACACCGTCTGACCGGCGGCCAGTGCCGCGACGACCACCTCGGCGGGCTTGGTTTTCGAGACCGCCACCAGCGTGATGTCCTCAGGCTTGCGGCCAGCGGCGACCGCGGCCTGAGCGATACGGGTCCGGATCTGGTGGAGGTTGTCGGCGACCGGATGGATCATGGCAGGGGTTCTTCATGTCTAGACGCGCTTCCACGCGCCCGAGTGCTACCACGGCGCGTCCCGCAAGCCCAATTTCCATGAGGCGCGTTCCACGCTGGGCATTCTTACCTGAGGCGGTCGCAGACCCAAGTCCAGTAGCCTCAGCTTGAAGTAATCAGGCTCTGCTTGTTCGAGAGGGCGATTGGCGTCCGAGGTTAGTCAACCTCAGACGATGGCGCTTCAATACGCTGCATACTGTTTTTGCTCCATCAGCGACGAGTGCAGTGCCTGGTTGAGCGCCTGCTTGATCCGCCCCCGCTCGTCGTTTTCGCGATAGACCGTGCGCGCCAGGGCGATGAAGGTGGATCCGAAGTCGCGCGCGGCCTCTTTCTCCCGGATCAGGTCCTCGATCCGCCAGAGCCGTGCGTTCACCGCGCCCAGCGCCGCGGCAAGTTCGGGCGATGGCGATGTACCGGATGCTGATTGCCGCAACAGCGCCAATTCGCGGGCAGCGTCGGCCCGGGCCCGCGGCACGTGCAGCCGGTGGGTCTTGATCTCCAGGATGGCGATCTTGTCGAAGAGTTCCCCCCACGAGACCGGAATGGTGGGGCTGGTCATTGCTGAAGCGCCTGCGCCATCGCGGCGAAAACCGATGCCCAGTCGCCGTCTTTGGTTTGCCGGAACAGCCGCATCGTCGGATACCAAGGGCTGTCCGTTCGATCGAGCATCCAGCGCCAATCCGGGACGTGCCGCAGCGCGACCCAGACCGGGCGGCCAAGCGCGCCGGCGAGATGGGCGATGGACGTATCGGAGGTGATGATCAGATCCAGATCTGCCATCACCGCGGCGGTATCGACGAAGGCGTCAGGGCCCGCATCCAGGCCATCGAGGGTTTCCAGGGGAAAGCCGGCATCCGCGATCCGCGCCTCGCCGTCCACCTTCTGCAGGCTGATGAGGCGGATACCGGGCACCGCGGCAAGCGGCCGGTACAACGCGAGATCGATGGAGCGGCCGCGGTCTTCGAAGCGGCCGGGAAAGCCTTGCCAGTTGATCCCCACGCGCAGGCCGGACGTGCCGATGCGCTGCCGCCAAGCCACGATCCGGTCCGGTTCGGCGAACAGATAAGGCGGTTGAGCAGCCGGCAGATCGGTGCGGGCAGGAAGGCTGAGCAGCGGGATCACGATGTCGAAACCGACTTGTGTCGCGGCGCTTGGGATCATCGGCGGCAGCGCCTGGTTGCTGGATAACAGGCGGATCAGGCGAGCCGGTGCTTCAAAGACCACGTGGCCGCCCTGGATGGCGGGAAGGTAGCGGGCGAACTGGATGACGTCGCCAAGACCTTGTTCGGCGTGGATCAGCAAGCGGCGACCCCGCAGCGGTTCGCCCTGCCACTGCGGCTGAGCGAAGGCGCGCCCCTGCGTGGCGCTGGCGCGGAAGCGTTGTTCCCAGCCGTCCCAGGCTTCCGCGCTGCGTCCCAGAAGCAGCATCAGCAGCGACCAGTTGTAGCGCAGGACCGGGTTTTCCGGCGCGAGGCGAAGCGCCCGACGCAAGGTCGCCTCGGCGTCGTTAAAGGCGCCGCGTTCTTTCTGGACACTGGAGAGATTGACCAGGGACTCGGGTTCCGCCGGCGCCTGCCGCAGTTCTCGTTCAGCTTCCGCCAGCCGGCCAGTCAGACGCAGCGCCATACCGAGATTGTTGCGGAGATCGGGCAGCGCGGGGTTCAGGCGAAGCGCGACCCGATAGACCTCGATGGCCTGTTCCGGCGCGCCGCAATCGCTCAGCGCGTGCCCCAGCACCTGATGAGCCTCCGCACTTTGGGGACGAGCGCGAACCACGAGCTGTGCCGTCCGGGCCGCATCATGGGGCCGGGCAAGTGCCAGCAGCGCGTGGGCTCGGGTGATCTGGAAGTCAGCGGCGGGTTTGACGCCGATCGCCTGACCGAGCAGCGTTTCGGCGACGGCCGGGCGGCCTGATTGCAGGGCGAGCGCACCCAGAGCATGCAGCGCCTCTGCGTGCCGAGGGGCTGCCGCGATGACCTGGCGGTAGATGGTTTCAGCCTCTGCCAGCCGGCCCGCCATATGAAACTGCTGGCCCTGGCGGAAGAAGGCATCGATCTGCTGCGATCGTTTGCTCATGCTGGCGGGAGTAGCGCCGGCGGACGGACACGCGCAAGAACTGCCGTACAGCGATAACGCCCTGTCCGCGGCTCAGGTCGGGGACCACAGCATTCTCGGCTGTCGGGCTGGGCCGCTGTCGCCGGCGGCGATAATGTGGTTAGGCTGCGGGTGCCAGTAACGAACCTGCGTATTCTGGGTGCACGCTTCGACGCGGCATGGCGATCTGGTGCGGGTTTGTCAGACGATACGGTCGGGCCGGCCGGCTAAAAAACCCGATCACCGCGTGACCGGGTTCTCTAGTCTGGCTACTTTGGCCTGGCTACCTTGGGTGGCGGGTCAGCTTATACGGATGGAAGCCGCTTCCGGTCCCTTGGCACCCTGAACCACATCCATCCAAATCGTCTGGCCTTCCGCGAGCTGCATGACGCCTGCGCGCTGCAGCGCCGAAGCATGGACAAAGACGTCCTTGCCGCCTTCTGATGGTGCGACGAAGCCGAAGCCCTTCGTGGCATTGTACCACTTCACGGTTCCCTGCATCTCGACCGATGGGCCGGAGGGGGCGCCGCGACGCGGTGCGGCGCTGCCGCCAAAACCGCCTGGGCTGCGGTCACCGAAACCGCCGCCGGCCGGGCTTCTGGGGGCGCCGCGGGCCCCTGTCGGGGTTGCGGTGCTCTCGTCGACCGAAAGGACCTCGGATACTTGACGGCCCTTCTGGCCCTGACCGATTCGCACCCGCAGCGTTGCCCCGGGGCTGACGGCACTGTGGCCAGACTGGTTGAGGGTGTTGGCGTGCAGGAAGGCATCGCCTGAGCCATCGGAGAGTGCCACGAAGCCAAATCCCTTCTCGGGATTGAACCACTTGACGGTGGCGTCATGCTCCGGGCCGAAACCGGCCGAAGAGGGCCAAGACGGTGCGGGCCGCGGCATGTCGCCAGGCGGAGCACGATCGAAGGCGAAGTCGTCATCGAAGCCGCGGCGCCGGCTTGGGCGTCCGCGGCCGCGGTTGGTCATGTTCAAGAGAAAATCGTCCTCATCATCATACGCGTTGTTTGTTTCGACCGTTGCCATCGCGGGCCCGGTCACCGGTTAAGCAGATTGCGAAAACGTTAGCGATCATAGAGAGCTTTGAGCGCGCTGCCTACTGACTGTAGCCAGTCATTTTCAGCATTTCACTATATGGGCTGGATCAAATTTCGCCCATAGCCAATCGGCGAGAAATCATCCCCGCATACATGAACGAGCTTTTTTCTTCTTTGGTGCAGGAATCGGCTGGGCACCAGATCAATAAAGGTCTGATTCCGCTTCTAACCGGTCTTGGCTGACCGGCTTCGTCACATCCGCATGCGGCATCGCACGGCTTTCGTCACTGCCGATGGCTGCGGCCACAGTCGGCCGACAAGGTCGGCAAAGATAACACTTCTGTGCGCGCATGTGTCTGATCTGGCCCTCGGCTTGCGCCGGTGACGGGTCGGTGTCACGCAAGCGACCAGGGCGCGACTTGACAGGCCAGGCGGACGTCGCTGGAAGCTTGAAGCAGATTCAGCCTGACAGGGCATGCCGCAGACGCTCTATCGCTTTGATTGATCACATGATTCAGACGTTTTGAACGTTCCGTTCAGCGTGAACACGCTCTAGTTCCCGTTGTTTGAGAGGGCGATTCACGGCTGAGGTCAGTTCAACCTCAGATGATCGCGCTAGACGATTGCCGGAACATTGGATCGAAGACCTTGAGCCAGAGTCGGCAAGACCGGCAGCAGCATCGTCAAATCACGCTCGGCCTTGCAAACAAGGTACTGTCCGGCCTGCGGACCATTGCCGTCCGACTCAGGCATCGGCAGACCATCGGGCCCTAGCGGCAGGGCCGTCAGACCGAGGTCCCCGTACACTTTCAAAAGCTCAGGCCCGGCGTGCCAGACAGCGGCATCCCGTCCCTCCTGCTGAGCCAGGTCGCGCAGACGCCAGATCGCGGAAACCCGGTCCAGTTCATCGCCGACGGGGTCGCCCAGCCCCAACAACACCCGGCCGCAGCGGCGGAACGGAATGGCGGCTCGGGCGGACTCGCCCAGGACCACCCCGTCGGCTGGCTGATCGACCGCCGCGCCAAAACCGAGCAAGAGTTGTCGGGCACTGCTGTCCCAGGGGAGGCAGGTGACGCGTCCCGGCCGCAGCAACAGCCAGATCGCGGTCAGGCCCAGAAGCACGGCGATCGCGACCGCCAGGCGCACGGTGTTGGGCAACTCGCGGGAGATGACGACCGCCCAGAACGCATTGTTTTGCAGCAGGTGGGTGTGCGGCCGGGTCATCGCGAGCGAGAACAGGCATAACCCGAGTACCACCAGGGTCATGGCGCTACCGGGTTGCAGGGGACCGCTGAGCAGACGAGCATGACGGTAAAAGCAGGTGCGGAATGGTGCCAGCAACAAGGTGGTCAGCACCAGGATGCCGGAGACCCACAACCGGTCGGGCTGCGTCGCGGCGAAGGCGGCTCCCAACACCAGCAACAGCATAGTCAGGCTCCAGGCGAGGTTGACCCGACGCGACAGGGCGATCGCCATCACCACCAGACCGGCGCCGATCAGGGACGGGACGAACTGGCCGGCCTGTCGCACCAGTTCGCCGTAGTCCGGGTCGATCCATGCGAAGTCAGGCTGCGGGGCCAGCACGCCCAGACACAGCATCAGCATGCCGCTCAGACCGACGGCGCCGGTGGCCGAGGTGACGGCAAAGTCCGGCTCGCTCCACCGGCCGATCGCCTGGACCGGCGGCAAGCGCCTGAAATGGCGCAGCAGACCGCCGCCTCGCAGCAGGATCTCATTGCCGGCGAACAAGGACCCGGCGAGGAACAGCGGAATGACATAGTAGTAAAGTCGGAACACCAGAATCGCGCCGACGATATGCGGCGCGCCCATATAGGGTGCCAGACCGAACAGTATCGCGGTGTCGAACACGCCGATACCGCCTGGCAGATTGGCGGCCAGCCCGGCGGTATAGGAGGCAACGTAAATGCCCAGGAAGATCAGCCAGGTCAGACCCGGAGCCGGTGGCAGCAGCGCGAAAAAGATGGTGGCGGTGACCGCGACGTCGACGGTGGCGAGCATCACCTGGACGATCGCCATGCGCCATCCCGGCAGCCGGATGTCGTGGCCGAACACCCTGACCCGACCGACCACCTTCGATAGCGTGCCGTAGCCCAGAACGACGAGCCACAGCAGCAGACCGACGCCGTACATCACCAATTTTGGCAAATGCTGGCCAAAGAACGGGATCGCCCGCGGCTCGACGAACAGGATCGCGCCGCCGAGAACCATGCCACCCAGGGCGAAGGTCAGGCTGCAAAAGGCGACGGTCTTGCCGATCTGCAGCGGTGTCAGGCCCCAATGCGCATACAGCCGGTAGCGCACAGCCGCGCCGGAGACGGCGGCGAAGCCCAGATTGTGCGACAGCGCGTAGGCGCAGAACGAGGCGAATGCGACCCGGCCATAGGAGACTTTGTGGCCGGCGTAAATGGTGCCGAGGCGGTCGTAGAAGGTCAGGATAAAATACGACAGGATTGTCCAGGTGGCGGAAAACACCAGCGAGTGGACCGGGATGGCGGCAAGTGCCTCACCGATGTCCTTCAGCCGAAGATGGCGGAATTCCCGTTGCACCACGTAGATTGCGCCGACCAGAAGCGCCACGCCCAGCACCGCGGGCAGGTGACGCACCCATGTCTTGAGCGCACTGCCTGATCGCTTCGCCATGGATCAGGCCGCGTCGGCTCGACGCAGCAACGCGGAGCGGATCAGCGCGATCGTTTCGGGGATGCCGTAAAGTGCCACGAAGCCGCCAAACCGCGGCCCCTCCTGCTGGCCGAGCAGGACCTGATACAGGCAGCCGAACCAGCTTCGCAGGTCGCGGAACGGATGGCGCTTGCCGACCTCGAACACGGCGCTCTGGATCGTTTCGGCTGAGCCGTCCGGCAACGCGGCTAGGGTGGCGGCAAGATCCTCCAGCGCGGCGCGCTCCATCGTGTCGGGCTGGCGGTAGTGCTTGTCCGGGCGAACGAAGTCGCGGTAGTAGGCGATGGCATGGTTCACCAGCCGGGCCAGCAGCGGCTGCGTCCGGGGAGAGGCGTCGGGGACGTAGCGGTGGATGAAGCCCCACAGAATGTCGGGCGCGTCGGCGTTCACCACGCTTGCCAGGTTCAGCAGCATGGCGAACGAGATCGGACTGCCGGCGTGGTCCGGCGGGTGGCCGGCATGGATGTGCCAGGCCGGGTTGGCGGGTTCTGCCTGCGCGTGCAGCTTATCAAGGTTGCCGAGGTATTCATCCGCCGCACGCGGAATGACGTCGAAGTACAAGCGCTTGGCGCTGCGCGGCTTATTGTACATGAACTGCGACAACGATTCGGGCGGCGCGTAGGTCAGCCACTCGGGGACCGAGAGGCCGTTGCCCTTCGACTTGCTGATTTTCTGACCGTGCTGGTCCAGGAACAGCTCATAGGTCATGCCCTCCGGGGCCTGAGCGCCCAGGATGCGGCAGATCCGGCTGGACAGTGTCACCGAGTCGGCCAGGTCCTTGCCGGACATCTCATAGTCGACCGACAGCGCATACCAGCGCATGGCCCAATCTGCCTTCCACTGCAGCTTGCAGGCGCCGCCCCGGACGGCGGTTTCGAAGCTGTCGCCGGTGGTCGGATCTTTCCAGGTCACCGTTCCGGCCGCCGGGTCGATCCGCTCCATCGGCACCTGCATGACGATCCCGGTCTGCGGATGGATCGGCAGGACGGGCGAATAGGTCGCTCGCCGCTCCTGGCGCAGGGTTGGCAGCGTGGTCGCCATGATCGCGTCGTAACACGCCAGCACCCGCATCAGGGCGGGGTCGAACGTGCCCGCGGCATAGTAGGCGGTGGACGATGCGAATTCATACTCGAACCCGAACGAGTCGAGGAACGCGCGCAGCCTGGCGTTGTTGTGGGCGCCGAAGCTGTCATGGGTGCCAAACGGATCCGGGATCCGGGTGAGCGGCTTGCCGAGGTGCGGCGTCAGCAGATCCTTGTTCGGGATATTATCCGGTATCTTGCGCAGACCGTCCATGTCGTCGCTGAACGCCAGCAGCCTGGACGGAAGCCCGGTGATCTCGGTAAAGGCGCGGCGCACCCAGCTGGTGCGGGCGACCTCGCCGAAGGTGCCGATATGCGGCAGCCCTGACGGCCCGTAGCCGGTTTCGAACAGGGCGGTCTGCTTGCCCGATCCGGCGAGGCGTTGAGCAACTTTGCTGGCTTCCTCGAACGGCCATGCCTTGGGCATTCCAGACCGGTCGTCGCGGGCTTTATCGGACATGGGGCCGGAAGCTATGGACCGGGCCATCCCAGGTCAACGGGAACCATGTTTACCTGGCGGGATGGAGGCAAATTCATGCCTGCCGAATGGGTTGGGCCGCATGCCTGGGCGGACTGGCCTGGCTCGACCTGGCCGTGGGACGGGGTCGCGACGAACGTTCGGTCGTCGAGGAGTTCTGGGTCGCGGGCCGGCCGCGGGGCGATCTGGCGCGGCCTGCAGCGTTCGGCAGCCGGATCGGGATTCCGACCCGGCGATAGCCGGAGGGCGGATCGGCGATCGGCGTCGGGTAGTTGTTGCGCAACGTGCAGCTCGGCATCGGCTGGTCGTTGCCCGCCGGGTAGCCGAGCGCCGACTGGTCGGTCGCCTGCCGATGCCGAGGTTTGCCGGTGTCGGCGTTTGCTTGTGCTGGAGGGCGATCTATAAACGGGTATCGGGTAAAGGTCGGGCACCGAAACCGCCATCATCTTGGAGATCGGCATGACAGCATCCACCGGCCCGCTGAAGGGCCTGCGCGTATTCGACCTGACCCGCGTGTTGGCGGGCCCGACCTGTGCTCAGATGCTGGCGGACCTTGGGGCCGACGTGATCAAGATCGAGCGGCCCGGCGCCGGCGACGATACCCGCGGGTTTGCGCCGCCGACGATGCCGGGCACCAGCGAGAGCGCCTACTTCGTCGGGGTCAACCGCAACAAGCAGTCGGTTACGCTGGATATCGGGCAGCAGGAAGGGCAGGCGATCGCGCTGAAGCTGATCGCCGGCTGCGACATCCTGGTGGAGAATTTCAAGGTCGGCGCACTGGCCAAGTACGGCCTTGGCTATGAGCAGCTGCACGCGACGTTCCCGAGGCTGGTGTATTGCTCGATCACCGGCTTCGGCCAGACCGGGCCTTACGCCCCGCGGCCCGGCTATGACAGCCTGATCCAGGCCATGGGTGGCGTCATGAGCCTGACCGGCGAGCCGGATGGTCTGCCGCAGAAGGTGGGGGTTCCGGTCGCCGACCTGTTCGCAGGATTGTACGGGTGCATCGGCATCCTTGCCGCGCTGCGCCATCGCGATCTGACCGGCCAGGGACAGCAGATCGATATCAGCATGCTGGACACCCATGTAGCCTGGCTGGCCAACCAGGGCATGAACTACCTGGCCACCAGCGAGAACCCGGTTCGGCTGGGGAACCAGCATCCGAACATCGCCCCGTATCAGGTGTTTCCCACCGCCGACGGCCATATCGTGCTGTCGGTCGCCAACGATGCCACCTTCAAGCGCTTCTGCGAGGCGTTCAACCTGACCCACATGCTGGAGGATCCGCGCTTCGTCACCAACGCCGCGCGGGTCGGCAATCGTCAGCTGGTGACCGACACGCTGACCCCGGTGATGCAGCAGCATCCCACGCATTGGTGGATCGAGCGGTTGGAAGCGTTGAAGATCGGCTGTGGACCGATCAACAAACTGTCGCAGGTGTTCGAGGATCCGCATGTCGTCGCCAGGAACATGGTGTTGGAGATGGCCCATGGTTCCGGCCAGACGGTCAAGGTCATCGCCAATCCGGTGAAGCTGTCGGAGACACCGGCGGACTACAGACTGCCACCGCCGCTGCTGGGCGAGCACACCGATACGGTGCTGTCCGAGCGGCTGGGTCTGGATGCGGCGGCGCTGGCAGCGTTACGGAAGGCGAACGTCATCTGATGGCGGCGCTCCGCGGCTCGGTCCACTATCTGCTGGCGGGCAAATTCTACCGGCTGGCGTTCGATGAATGGGGCGATCCCGCGGCGCCGCCGGTCGTGTGCGTGCATGGGCTGACGCGCAACGGGCGAGATTTCGATGCGCTGGCGCAGGCGCTGGCCGGGTCGTGCCGGGTGATCTGTCCGGATCTGCCTGGACGCGGCCAGTCCGACTGGCTGGACGATCCGTTGCTGTACCAGGCACAGCACTACGTGACCGCTCTGGCGCATTTGCTGGCGTGGGTCGGGCGCGACGTGGCCTGGGTGGGAACCTCCTTGGGCGGCATCTGCGGCATGGTGATCGCGGCAGCGGACGGATCGCCGATTACCCGGTTGGTGCTGAACGATGTCGGGCCGCTGCTTCCGGCTGCCGCGCTGGTTCGGATCCGCGACTACATGGTGGCGTCGGGGGATTCGCCGTCGATGGTGCGCTTTCCGGACATCGAAACCATCGAGCGGCATTTGCGGATCGTCCACGCCCCGTTCGGGCCGTTGTCGGATGCGCAATGGGCGCAGCTGGCTCGCAACTCGGCTCGCGGGTTGCCGAATGGACGGTTCGCAATGCATTACGACCCGCGTATCGCCGAACCGCTGCGCGGGCACGAGCCGGTCGATGTCGACATGTGGGCGCTGTGGGACCGCATTCGTGTGCCCCGTCTGGTGCTCCGCGGTGAGACCAGTGACATCCTTTCGCCTGAGACGTTCGCCCGGATGGAAGCCTCCGGCGCCACCGGGTTCGAGGTCGCGATGACCGGGCACGCGCCGGCTTTGCTGGATCCGCCGCAGATCGAGGCGATCCGGTCCTTCCTGGCGGCCTGACCCGGTGCGCACGCTGCCCGACCAGATGGTGCATCGGCCGTTCGAGGCGGGTGCCTACCGGATGGCGATGGACCTGGTTTCGGTGCCGGAGGCGGCGTGGTTCGAGATCGACCGGCTGTATGGGACCGAGATGGCGGAGAAGCGGCGGTTGCTGGCTTGTTCGCGGGATGCGGTGTTCGCCGCGACGCCGCGATCGGATGCGGCGCGGGCGGAGGCGCTGGAGACGGTCGTGGCGGCGTTGACGCTGCACCATCCGGACCGGTTCAGTCGTGATCGGGCGGTGGTGCGGAATGGCTTGACGGGCGAGGCCTGGGATCTCGGGTCGATCGATCCGCTGGATCTGGCGGGGCGGCTGGTGCAGGAGGATCTGTGTCTTGTCCAGAACGATACCGACGGACCGATGTTCACGGCGGCCTCGCTATGTTTTCCGAGCCGCTGGCGGCTGATGGACAAGATCGGCAAGCCGTTGGGGGCGGTGCATGGGCCGGTGCCGTTCTATGCGGACCGGTTGGCGCGACCGGTGGACCGGTTCATGCGGCATTTGAAGCCGGGTCACATTGCCTCGCGACTGAACTGGTCGCTGGTGGATGATCCGGCGTTGTTCCAGCCGGGCGGAAAGTGGCGGGTGGACGGTGGGTCGGATGTGACGGTGGCGAACGCGGGTCGTTCGGTGTTCCTGCGGGTGGAGCGCCAGACGCTGCGGCGGCTGCCGATGAGCGAGGCGGTGCTGTTCGGGATCCGGGTGCATGTGTATCCGCTGGAGCGGGTGATCGATCAGCCGGCGCGCGCGGCGGCGCTGGCGGCGGCGGTGCGGGCGCTGCCGGCGGAGGTGCAGCGATACAAGAGTTTGCTGCCGTTCCGCGCGGCGTTGCTAGCGTGGCTGGATGGAGGCGCTGTGGCAGCTCGGGGTGATCGCGCGGTGCCGAGAATTGGCGGCGACTGACGGACCGGAGAAGCAGACGGTCGCCCGGTCAGTCTGATTGGGTGGGGTCCTGTCGGTGGGTTCAAGGTTGATGCGTGCTCATGGCGCTTTTATCCGCTGGTTGGGATCGTATCTTTCGAAATGTCTTAAGAGACGACGATATTACCCGACAGGAAGCTGACCAGCAGATCGAAAGGGGTTTCGAGTGAAGCGGGTATGGTCAATCAGCTGGTATCGCGTAGCGTCGGACGGGACTGATCGGCACGATGCCCTTGAGCGAGCCGGCGGGTTTCATTAACGCGTTAGGCATTTACGGCAGCGCCAGTTTGTGGAGGAGATTTTTGAGGCTGGCCGCAGCCGATTACGCGACGTAAGAGGCAAGCTGCAGGATGCGCAGACCGGGGACTTCCGGCAGCCGCCGATCGTTCGTGAGAAACGCCGAGCAGCCGGTCTCTTGAGCGGCACTGAGTTGCAGAGCGTCAGGAATTCGCAGACCGGTTAACGCGCGCAGTCGTGCGGCCCGCCGCAGATGATGGCGGTTCACCTCGATCAGACGCACGCCACGGCTGTTGGTCAACAAGGCCTCGTAGCGGAGGGCAAGCGCATCGTTGCCTTTTCGAAGAGGGATGACCAATACTTCCAGCAGGGTGACCGATGAGGTGATCAGTTCAAGCTGCCCAGCGTCCGCGGCGTAGAAAAGCGGCGTGATCAGCGGCAGCCAGACCGGTGCCGCTTCGATGAAATAGATGAAAATAGCTGTATCGACGCCGATCCGACCAGGACCGAGATCGTCGATCAATCCCATGATGCGCGTTCGGCCTCAACGTGCGCCACGGCATCGACATCCTGCCACAGCGCCGCGCCAAGGCCCTGCAGGTCCATGATGGACGATGCCTCGACAGGGTCGAACGCGGCGGCGAGCAGACCCGTGACCTCCTGCGCCACCGATCGGCGTTCGCGCCTGGCGCGGGCTTTCAGCTTCTCGTACAGGTCGTCGGGCAAATTCTTGACGTTAAGGGTTGCCACCGTTTGTCCTCCATTGTTCTTCCATTATGGAGGAATTTTCCGCGATGTCAAGTGGCAACGATTGGGCGAGCGGACGGCGCCGGCCGTCCCCGCTCAGTCCGGATCGGGGCCATGGATCGCCGCATAGCCGCTGCCAAACGCCGCATCGCGCTTCTGGAAGGCGTGCTTCACGCCGTGCTCCCGCATCGTCGCCTTGAACGCCATCGCCGTGGGTGCGAGGTGGCCGCGGGCGTCGATCTCGGCGCCGATGCGCTGGATCGTACGCGCACCCATCAGTTCCAGGCCGAGGTTGACCAAGCGCTTGTTGGCCGAGAGCAGATGGGGATCGACCAACCCCATGCGGTCCGCGAGGCGCATGACCTCGGCTTCCAGATGATCCGGCGGACAGGATTTCAGCGCCAGCCCGATCTCGGCCGCGTCCGCGCCGGTCAGTGAGTCGCCAGTCAGCAGCAGCCGCTTCGCCCACTGCGGGCCGCAATGGTACAGCCACATGCTGCCAGGCGGCGAGCCCAGGTCGCGCACCGGAGGAAAGCCAATCCGCGCGTCATCGGCAACGATGATCATGTCGCAGAACCACGCCAGTTCCGTCCCGATGCCGATGCAGGTCCCATGCACCTGAGCGATGACCGGCTTGTGCATGTCGAACAATTCGACGCGCAGCCGCTGTCCCTGCTCCAGCCGCCAGACGTCGTCATCGATCTCGGCGCGGCCGCGATAGTCGGGCCCGCGGCCGGATGCGTATTCGTTCAGATCCGCGCCGGCGCAGAAATGCGGACCGGCACCGCGCAGCACCACACAATGCACCGGATTGTATTCGTCCGCCTCCCGCAACGCCGCCTTCAGTTCCCGCAGCAACTTGCCGCTGAGGGCGTTGCGTCGCTCCGGCCGGTTGAGCGTGACGATGGCGGTTGTACCCCTGACCTCATAAGCGATTTGTTCGAACTGCATGGTGCCCTCCCTCGGCTCAGATTGAGATCAGAGAGCACAGCAGGCGCTGGTGGCAAGGGCAGGCGTTCAGGTGGGTCCCGTCAGGTGGGTCCCGTCAGGCGGGTCCCCGCTTTCCGATCGCCCGAAACCGCGCTAATGCCCGCGCCATGGCTCGGATTCACATCCTGGGAGCCTCCGGCTCCGGCACCTCGACCCTCGGTTCGGCACTCGCCCACTGTCTTGGGGTGCCGCATGCCGATTCCGACAGTGTCTACTGGCTGCCGACCAACCCGCCGTACACGACCACACGACCGCCCGAGGCGCGGCAGGCGCTGCTGCTGCGGACCCTGCCGATCGATGGACACTGGGTTTTTTCTGGTGCGGCGACGAAGTGGGCGGCGCCGCTGGAACCTTACTATGATCTTGTGGTGTTCCTGCGGCTGGATCCGGCGGTGCGGATGGCGCGGCTGCGCCGGCGCGAGACCGCCCGCTTCGGTGCCCGCATCCGGCCTGGCGGCGACATGGCCGCGACTCACCGCGCCTTCATCGCCTGGGCCGAGGCCTACGATACCACGGGATCCTTGCGCCGTGGCCTGGCGACACATGAGGCGTGGCTCGCCGACCAGCCGGCGCCAGTGCTGCGGCTTGATTCGCTGGCGCCGGTGGCGGACCTGGTTGCCGCGGTGCTGTCCCGCCTAGACTGGTTACCCAAGGGTTGCGACGGGGGACAATCAGATGGCTGACATTCTGATCGCTGGCGCCGGTCTCGGCGGACTGACCGCCGCGCTGGCGCTGATCCAGCGCGGGCACGCGGTGCGGCTGTTCGAGCAGGCGGCGGAGCTGCGCGAGGTCGGTGCCGGTGTGCAGCTTGGTGCCAACGGCACGCGGATCCTGATCGCCCTCGGTCTGCAAGCGGCCATGCAGCAGGTGGTCTGCGCCGCCACTGGCAAGGAGGTCCGCTTGGGCACCACCGGACAGAGCTGGTCGACCTTCGACCTGGGGGAGACATCGGTCGAACGCTTCGGCGCGCCCTACTGGACGGTCCACCGCGGCGACTTCCACCGGGTTCTGCTGGACGCCGTGCGTGCCGCCAGTCCCGCCGCGATCCGTGCCCGTCCGATCCTGGCTGATCTTGGTGTCGGCGAAACCGCGGGCCTTCTGCTCGGTGGCGAAGAGTTTGACGTCTTCGCGCAGCGAGCCCTGGTTGCCTTTCAGGGCGAGAACGTAGTCGGCCGTCTTATCGATCACCTTCTGCGCGATGTCGCGCTGGCAGCCCATCGCATCGATAGTGATGATCGCCCCTTCGATCGCCAACATGTCGAGAAGCTTCGGGATTGCCACGATCTCATTGGACTTCTCCGTCACTTTGACCTGACCGAGCACGAGGCGTTGGCGCGCGGCGAAGGCGGAAACCTTATGGATGGCGGCCTTCGCGCCCTGCTTGTGGCCGGATCGGCGCACGGTCTTGCCATCGATTGCGATCACCCCCGCGGGAACTCCCGCCACCGCGGCCACCCAGGCGACGAAGCAGCTTTGGAATGCATCGGCGTCCAAGGTGGCGAGGATGTCGCCGAGGTGATCATGGGCAGGCGTGCCATCCTTGAACGGGCGGAAACGGCGCAGCAAAGCGAGCTTCCTGGTGCCGAAGAGGGCGATCTCGGTGAAGCATTCCGCGCCGGCCAGTACGGCCAGCAGACACAAAAGCAGCACCTCGTCGAGCGGATAGGTCACCTTGCCGCGCTGGCGTGGGTCCGGCAGGTCTCTGAAATGACCCAGAAAGACAACCGTCTCGGCCAATGCCGCACAGTCCGTTGCCGCGCCGTCCATGGCCATTCCCCGCCGAACCAATCGAGGACTGACATGGGTTCAGCACTTTAGACGTTTGTCACGCACTCCTTCACCCGATTGCCCTGCCGGAGTTGCCGCCAGACCTTGCGCACGCCATAGACCTGGAAGTTCGCGTCCCAGACCCGCCTGATGTCCGTCTGCAAGGCACTATCCCGCCGCTCCCGCGCGGATCGCTTGCCCGGATCGGCACGCTTGGCCGCGTGCGCATGGTAGGTGCTCGGAGCGATCGGCAGAACCCGGCAGATCGGCTCGACCCTGTAGACAACGCGATGATCATCGATGAATGCGATCATGGCTTGGACCGGCGGTCGAGCTCCGCCATCGCAAAATACGCCGATGCCTTGCGCAGGATCTCATTGGCCTGGCGCAGTTCGCGCACCTCGCGTTCCAAGGTCTTGATCCGCTCACGGTCATCGCTGGTTGGACCAGCCCGCAACCCCTGGTCGCGCTCCGCCTGGCGCACCCAGCCGCGCAACGTCTCCCCTGTGCAGCCAACCTTCGCCGCAATCGAGCCGATCGCAGCCCATTGCGAGGCGTGATCCGCCCCGTGCTCCAACACCATTCGCACCGCGCGCGAACGGACCTCAGCCGAATAACGGTTCGATGTCTTTGACTTCTCCATCGCTCCAACCTCTCAAGGTTCAGAGCCTCCAGCAAACCCGGCGCGGTTCAGCATCGCACCGAACCGCATGCGGCTGCATATGGGTAGGACATTGCAAAACTGTCGTGCCTAACCAACGATCAGAGCCAGTGATACAAATTCCACGTCGAATGAACCGCGGCCAACGCGGAACGGAGGAACTGTGGATACCAAGGACCTGCATACCTTCAAGACGATCGTTGAATGTGGTACCTTTTCAAAAGCCGCCGCGCGTTTACGAATCGTCCAGCCGGCGCTCAGTCGGAAAATCCAGAAGATCGAGCACGACCTTGGCGTCCAATTGCTGCGGCGCGCAGCGCGCGGTGTCACCCCGACCGCGGCCGGTCATGCGCTGCTGCAACATGCCATCAAGTTCGAGCATGAATTCGAGGAACTGCATCGTGAAATAGCACGTCATGCCGACCGCGCGACAGGTGTGATTCGGGTCGCTGTGCAGACCCCTCTGTCGCTGATCATGGTACCTGAACTGCTGCGCCAATACCAAGCCTCGCATCCTGGCGTGACGCTGGAACTGACCGAGGGGTTCAGCGGTGACCTGATCGACGGATTGCTGAACGAACGGCTTGATCTTGTGGTCGCCGACACCCCAACCCATCCACATGTGGATCTCATGGACACCAGGCTTTGGATCGAGCCGCTTTTGCTGGTCGGTTGTCCAGGCAGCCTGCCCGCCATGCGGGACACCAACGGCAACCTGCCCTTGCGGGAGCTTGGCAGCCTGCCGGTCATTATGCCGTGCCAACGCCATGCCATACGGCGGCTTGTGGATGCCGCGTTCGACCGGCAACACCTTCGTTTCAAGCCAGCGATCGAGGCAAATGGCGCCCTGATGATCCTGCAGCTGGTCAAGGCGGGCTTCGGCTACACGCTGATGCCAAGTAACCGGGTGTATCCGTGGGTGGAGAGTGGGGAGCTGGAGGCGATCGGGATTCGCCCAGTGCTGCGCCGGACCATGAGCGTGATCACTCGGACGGCGGTGCTGGACGATCCAAGGGTCGCCTCACTGCGCAAGGTGGTGCTGTCGCTTGCGCCGGCAATTGCCAGCAGAAAGCAGTTCGGCCCGACGACGCTGTACCTGAACGAGGCGGCCGGAACGATGCGGGACAGGCATAGCGCACGGGTGCGGACGGCATTGGTGTCCGCATAACCCGGGCAATAGCATCTGTCCTGGATTGTTTGAGGAGAACGTCGTGCCAGGCGAAGTCATTTGTGTATCCGCCAGCCGTGCGATCCTGGGCGAGAACCCGCTGTGGGACGAAGAGGCGGCCTGCCTTTTCTCCATCGACTGCATGGGCCGAAGGCTGCTTCGCCACGATGTGGTGCAGCGCCGGGACCAAGACCGGCTACTACGCCGCGTGCCCGGGTCGTTGGCGCTGCGCGTTCGCGGCGGACTGCTGCTAGCGAACCGCCAGGGGCTGGCGTTCACCTCGTTGGGTTCAGACGTATTGGAGGATATTCCCACGCCAGATATCGACTTCTCCAAGGAGATCTTCAACGACGGCAAATGCGACAAACGCGGACGCTTCTGGGTCGGCACGATGGACCGGAACGTAAAGGAAGCGGTAGGTGGCCTGTTTCGTCTGGAAACTGATGGCAGCCTGCTTCGCATGGATAGTGGGATTACGCTGGCAAACGGCATTGCCTGGAGCCCGGATGATCGCACAATGTATTTCTGCGATTCCCGTCCGGGGCGGATCTTGGCTTACGACTACGACCTGGATCACGGGACAATCGCAAACCGCCGGGTATTCGTGGATTTCGCCAATCGCCAGGGGCGCCCGGATGGGTGCACGATGGATGCCGAGGGCGGGTTGTGGGTGGCCGAAATCGGTGCGGGCCAGTTGGTGCGCTTCGACGCCACTGGCCGGGAGGCCAGCACGATGAAACTGCCGGTTTCTAAGCCAACAAGCGTGACGTTCGGCGGACCGAACCTGCGGACGATGTTTGTTACGAGCATGCGGCATGGGTTAACGGAGGAGGAGCTTGCCGCGGAGCCGCTAGCTGGCGGGGTTTTCGCGGTGGACGTCGATGTGGCGGGGCTGCCCGCGATGCGGTTCGGCGGGTGAACGGGTCAGTCCGAGCCTATCAGGGATCTTGTGTGAGAGGTCGGGTTCACTTGATCCCCCTCTATACGACGCTGAACCGTTCGCCGAACATGATGGCGAACTGGGTCATGGCGGCGGTCCATTCGCGTTGGGCATTTTTCCAGTTCTTACTGACCCCGCGCAAGACCAGATAGAGCAACTTGATCGCCGCCTCATCGGTTGGGAAGTGTCCCCGGCTGCGGATCGCGGTGAGGGTGCTGTTCAGGCTCTCGATCGCATTGGTGGTATAGATAATCCGCCGCACCTCGGGCGGGAAGGCGAAGAACGGGATGACCTGGTCCCACTGGCGCCGCCAGAGCGGGACGATGGCGGGGTATTTCTTGCCCCATGGGCCGGCCTCGAAGGTATCCAGTGCAATCAGCGCCGCGTCGGCCGTCGGCGCCTGGTAGATCGGCTTCAGGGCCGCCACCACCGGCTTGCGGTCCTGCCAGGAGACAAAGGCCAGGGCATTTCGCAATAGATGAACGATGCAGGTCTGCACCAGAGTTTGCGGGAAGGCGGCGTTGATCGCCTCCGGGAACCCCTTCAGCCCATCGACCACGGCGATCAGGATGTCGCGGACCCTGCGGTTGCGCAGTTCGTTGACGATCCGCAGCCAGAATTTGGCGCCCTCGTTCGGGTCGATCGACAGCCCCAGGATGTGCTTGCGGCCGTCCGGGGTGATCCCTCGTTTGCCTTTCCACCTGCTGCGCAGGCGGAACCTTTGGCAGCCTCGCCCAAGGCCAAATAGACCGCCTTGTTGCACACCATCCCCTGATCGCGGACCTTCACGCGGATCGCATCGAAGAACATCACCGGACACAGTGGCTCCAGCGGGCGGGACTGCCACTCGGCCACCTCCGCCGTCACCGCGTCGGTCACCGTGCTGATCAGCTGCGGCGAAACCTCCGCACCGTAGATCTCCTCCAGGTGCCCATGGATCTCACGGGTGCTCATGCCGCGCGCGTAGAGCGAGATCACCTTGTCGTCGAAACCGGGCAGACGACGCTGGTATTTGCCGATCAGCATCGGATCAAAGCGGGCTTCGCGGTCGCGTGGAATGGTCACCTTGACGTGGCTGTCGTCGGTCAGCACACGCTTGCGAGTGGCGCCGTTGCGGTGGTTCTTGGCCTCGCCCGCGGCGCGGTCCTGGGCCAGGTGTTGCTCGAACTCTGCGGCCATCAGCTGATTTAACAGGGCTTTCTTAAGGTCGCCGAGCAAGCCGTCCTGGCGCATCACCGGCGCCGGATCCTAGCCGGCGAGCAATTCGTCAATTAACTCGTTGCGGATTGTCATAGATGCCTCCGAGCCCGTCAACGGGCTGCACTATGACCTCTCACACAAGATTCCTGATAGGCTCGTCAGTCCGCCATCCCCATCTCCCCCCGCACGAATTGCGCGTCGAATGCCTGCCGCTCCGCCACCGATCGGCTGCTGCGATCCGTGATGGAAACGACGAACGCCGCCAGAAACGCCAGTGGCATTGAGAACAATGCAGGGGCATCATATGGAAACACCGCGTCGTGGTGCCTCAGAACGCCCACCCAAACGCCCGGTCCCAGGATCACCAACGCCAAGGCCGCTACTAGTCCGCTCAGGCCGCCGCAAAGCGCCCCACGTGTCGTCAGTCCACGCCAGTACATCGACAGCACCAGCACCGGAAAATTGGCCGAGGCGGCGATCCCGAACGCCAGCGTTGTCAGGAATGTCAGGTTCTGCCCCCGGAACAGGATGCCAAGACCGATCATCGCCATGCCCAGGCCGAGCGTCGCGATTTTCGTCACGCGCACCTCCGACGCCTCCGTTGCCCGCCCGCTGCGGAACACGTTCGCATATAGATCATGGGAGATCGCCGCGGCGCCGGAAATGGCCAAGCCTGAAACTACCGCCAGGATCGTCGCGAACAACACCGCAGCCAGGAACCCGAACAGCAGATCACCACCGGTCAGCCTTGCTAAATGCAACGAAATCAGGTTGGCACCGCCTAGCCCGAAGTTCCCCGACGTCGGGGGCGTAAGCTGTTGATCCATCTTGGAAGACGGTTTTTCGGGAGGGTTTTGCTGCCTACTTATGGTGTGAGCGGCACGGCGAGAGCTTCAAAGACGGCTTGCTGCAGAGCGGTAGGCGTTGTGAGCATGACAAACCCGGGCGCGTCGCCGATGCGCACGAGATTGCGTGCGAGGGTGCCGAGATCCTGGAGCAACGTGCGTAGGCTATGCACCGGCTGGCCGCCGTCGGTCTGCCGCGCGGCGGCCTTGCGGCGTGCAGCGTTGGAGACCTTTGCGGCAGCGACAGGCGATGGGCGTGCGGCCTCGGCGGCGTCGCGATCATGGTCGTCGAACAGCAGCGGTTTCAGTGCCTGGCGCATGTGCCAGATCAGGTGATAGGCGAGCATGCACAGGAACACATGCGCGCGCACCCGGCCGGCGAGCCGGTGGTGGATCGGGCGGACTTCGGGATCGACGGTCTTGATCGAGCGAAAGGCGCGCTCGACGTGCGCCAGGCTCTTGTAGGCCCGGACGGTGGCGTTGGTGTCGAGGGCCTCGGCAGGCATGTTGGTGCGCAGCACGTAGAACCCGTCGAGGCTGGCTTCGCGCTGAATGGCGGCGGTGTCGCGCGCGAAGTCGAATCCATTGTCGGTGATGGTGAGCTTGAAATGCTTGGCCATCTTGCGCCGTCCGAGCACGGCGCCGACGCGCAGGCCGATCTTGTCGCGCCCCGAGAGCGGATGGCTGGCGCGCGCGACGGCAGCCTTGATGCGGACGAGATCGGTCTCGGTGGTGGCGAGCAGTTCGCTGCGCTTGCGGGCGCGCGCGGCGGCGAGGGCGGGATTACGACAGACCACGAGCCGTTCGCCGGGATAGTCGGGTGCGGTGATCTCGGCGATGTCGCGGGTATCGAACAAGGAGAGTTGCAACGGGCCAGCGTCCTCGGCGAGCGCCTGGATGGCCGGGGCGCGCAGGGCGGTGACCCAATCCAGTCCCGCCGGTTTGAGGTCGGCCTCGATGCGCGCGTTGGTGATCATGCCGCGGTCCCCGACGAGCACCACGCGGTCGAGCTTGAAGCGCTGTCGCAGCTTGGTGACCTGTGCTGCCAGGGTCGATGGATCGGCGGTGTTGCCCTCGAACACCTCGACGGCGACCGGACAACCATCGGCCGCACAGAGCAAACCGAAGACGATCTGTGGCTTGCCGGGTTGGCCATCGCGGCTGTAGCCGTGATGGGCGAGTTCGCAGCAGCGTCCTTCCAGGTAGGACGAGGTGAGATCGTAGAGCACCAAGGAGCCGTTCTGCAGGTGCCGCCTGGCCAGAACCGCCTCGATCTTCGGCTGTGCCTGTCCAAGCAGGTCCAGGGCTGCGTAGAGTTCGTTCTCACCGACGTCACCGAGTTCGAGCACGGTGCCGAGCGAGTGCGCGGCGGTGATGGCGCTGAGCTGGCGGGCGGTGGCGAGTTTGGCGGCGGGCTCGATGACGCGCGCGACGATCATCGCCAGAGCCAGCTTGGCCAGCCGCCCCGGGCCGGGCAGCAGCCGGTCGAGGCCGATCTTACGCGCCATGCCGAGCACGGCAGCGACATGGCCATGGGGCAGCGAGCGCTCGATGCGCAGCGTATCGGCGCGGGCACCGACGCCGATGTCGCCCTTGAGCACACGGCGCAGCGCCTCGACCTGGGCGTCGGGCCAGTGGCTCAGGTTGCTCAGCGTGCGGGATTTGACCTTGCCGTCCGCACGGTAGCTCTCGCGCAGCAGCACGGCGGGTGGCGACGAGCGATTGGGCACGCGGGTGACATACATGAACGAACCCAAGCACGTCCGCCAAGATTGTACAAGCCAGTTCCCAGCATTTACATGACTACTTTTTTACGTCCGCGTGAACAAGTTCGTGATCAGGACCGAGAGAACGCCAAATCCGGCTCGGAAGTTCGGGTTAGTATCCGATCGCCGACATGCCCCCCTCAAAAAACTGCGGATCGGTGCCCACCAGGGACATTCCGGCTAGTCCCAGAATGGCACTGGTCAAGAAGCCATATCCCAGTAGTCCGCTGGCATAGAACACGCTCATCCGCGCCGCCCTGGCATCCCGTACGGTGAAGAAACGCATCAGGATATGCGGCAATCCACTAATACCGCATACCGAACCGATCGCCAGCGACAGTGCCGAGACCGGACTCGCCAGGAACGTCCCTGGCCCCATCACCCGCACGCCACCCTTGTGCGTCGCGACCGCCCTTTCCGCCAATGTTTCGAGACTGAAGCCGAACCGGCTCATGACCATGATCGTCAGCAGCGTAATGCCGAACAGCAGCAGGGATGCCTTGATAATCTGCACCCAGGTCGTCGCAACCATGCCGCCGAAGATGACATAGAGCATCGTCAGCATGCCCACTGCCACCACGGCAATATCGTAATCCAGTCCGAACAGCAGTCCCACAAGCTCACCTGCGCCGACGACCTGAATAATCAGGTAGAATATCACCACCGTCAGTCCGCACCCTGCCGCCAGGCAGCGCATGGGTTTCGGAGCCAACCGGAATGATACAATGTCGGCAAAGGTATAGCTGCCTAGGCCGAACTTTGTGCTGTTTTTGGCCCAACTCCCTGATAGAGAACGAAAGTTGACGGCAACGTAGTCAAGCGACGGGCGAAATAACCCTTGACACAGCCCGAATCGATTTGATTCGATGCCTCATGCACATCGCCAAGGTCCCGAACCGCAACGCCCGCCCCTCCTTCCTGCTGCGGGAAACCTACCGCGCGGATGGCAAGGTCAAGAACCGGACCCTCGCCAACCTCTCCAAACTGCCGATCGAGCGCATCGAGACCTTGCGCGCCGTCCTGCGTGGCGATCCCCTTGCCCCGATCGGCGAGCAGGGCTTCGAGATCCGCCGCTCACTCCCGCATGGACACGTGCTGGCCGCGCTCGCGACCGCCCGGCGCATCGGCCTCGATGACCTGCTGCCCCGGCGGGCGCCGCAACGCCGTCGTGACCTGGCGTTGGCGCTCATCGTTGCCAGGCTGCTCGATCCGGCGGCCAAACTGGCCACGGCGCGCGTGCTCGACGTCGAGACCGCCAGCCATTCGCTGGGCGAAACCCTCGGCCTCGGCAGCGTCACCGCTCGCGAGATCTACACCACCCTCGACTGGCTCGGCAGCGAGCAGGCCTTCATCGAAAACAGCCTCGCGCGGCGCCATCTGAAGAATGGCATGCTGGTGCTCTACGACGTCACCTCGACCTACCTCGAGGGTCGCTGCTGTCCGCTGGCTCACTACGGCTACAGCCGCGGCGACCGGCCGCAACTGGTGATCGGCCTGCTATGTGCCGCCGATGGTTGTCCGGTCGCGGTCGAGGTGTTCGAGGGTAATACCGCCGATCCGGCCACCGTCGCCGCCCAGATCACCAAGCTGAAACAGCGCTTCCGGCTGCGCCACGTGGTCCTGGTCGGCGACCGCGGCATGCTCACCGCCGCGCGGATCGAACAAACCCTGCGCCCCGCCGGCCTCGACTGGATCACCGCGCTGCGCGGTCCGGCGATCCAGCGGCTGGCGGAAGCGGGTCAGCTGCAATTCTCCCTGTTCGACACCCGCGATATGGCCGAGATTACCAGCCCGGATTATCCGAACGAGCGGCTGGTGGTGTGCAAGAACCCGCTGCTGGCGACGGAACGCCAGCGCAAGCGCGACGAACTGCTGGCGCTGACCGAGGCTGACCTGGGCAAGGTCGAGGCCCGGGTGACGCGCGCGAAGACCCCGCTGCGCGGGGCAGCCGAGATCGGCAAGGCCGTCGGCGAGACCTTAGGCAAGCGCAAGATGGCCAAGCACTTCGAACTGGCCATCACCGACGCTGCATTCAGCTTCACGCGCAAGGCCGAGGCGATTGCCGACGAAGCCCGCTTCGATGGCTTTTACGTGCTGCGCACCAGCCTGCCGGCCGGGCAGGCCGATGCCGCGACGACCGTGCAGGCTTACAAATCCCTGGCCCAGGTGGAGCGCGCGTTCCGCTGCATCAAGACGGTCGATCTGGAACTGCGTCCGGTGTTCCATTGGACCGCGCCAAGGGTACGGGCGCATGTGTTGCTGTGCATGCTGGCGTATTACCTGGAGTGGCACATGCGCCAGCCGTTGGCGCCGATGCTGTTCGACGATCATGACCGGGCCACGGCGCAGGCAGAGCGGACCTCACCGGTGGCCAAGGCCAAGGTCTCCAAGGCGGCTTACCGGAAGGCTTCGACACAGCGCACCGAGGCCGGCGACGGCCAGAGCCAGCCGGTGCACAGCTTCCGCACCCTGCTGGGTGATCTGGCGACACTGACGCGCAACACCGTCTGCTTCGGCGGACAGAAGATGCTGACCGTTCTGACAACACCGACGCCCATGCAGCGTCGGGCGTTCAGCTTGCTGGGGGTCCAAATGGCGGCGGCGTAGACAGCGCCTTGGGTGGGATGAGAGCCGAATCAATGGTTTGCATCAAAAGGGCGGCAAAGTTCGGGCTAGAGCGCGCAGCCGATCGGCCATTAGAAGCAAAAGCACCGGCCAGCCAACAAAGAACCCGACGGACGAGACCAAGCCGTCATAGCCAGTCGCATAGACGAAGCTCACCAGCCCCAAAACGGTCGAGGCGGAGATCGCGTCACCGGCGATCGCCAGTCCGTTCTGCCACGCGGTGATATTGCCGCCGGCCGTCAGGAAGTCGCTCGCGCTCTGCGTCCGCCTTGCCGCCCAGTAGGTGATCAGCAGCGTCGCGGCAACAAATAACAGGAAGATCGTAATGGCTGTGAGGTTGACCGGGAGCTTCGCCGCCGATCCGCTCTCGAACGGACCGGCTGCCATGGCGCTGACTGGCAGTGCCAGCAACGTTGCCCCAACCGCAGCCCGGATCATCGTCGCACCTCGGCCCGTATATCCGCCGCCAGCCCCTCGAACTCCGTGTTGGCCTGCCAGACGTAAATTCCCATCAACAGCCACACCAGCATGATCATCCCCGCCGCGAGCGGCCAGCCGATGGTCAGCGCCGCTCCATCGGCGATCGGCACCCGCATCCAGGCCGGCCGGAATGCGATCGTGCAGATCAGACAGAGATAGGCCCCCAGGATCACCGCCAGCAGGCTCCAGGTCAGCCGCGACCGCCTGCGCACCAATCGCTGGAACTTTGGGTGCTGCAGGATACGTTCGGCTGTTGCGCTATTCATCCTACGGCGTCTTTCTCGGCGTCCCAGCAATCCGTCCCCAACCCGGCGGCGATCAGCCGCACTTTCTCGACCTTGTTGGTTGCGGTGTAGGGCAAGGCAGTCACCACCTCGATGTAACGGGCCACCATGAAGCGTGGCATCTGGTCCAACATCCAGCCGTACAGTGCTGCCGGTGTCACATCACCCCCCGCACGAGGCACCACCAGCAAGCGGATATCGTCTTCCCCGGCGCTCGCTGGATGGGCCACCGCCGCCACGTCGGCGATATCGGGATGGCATCGCACCGCCTCCTCGATCTCGAATGAGGAAATGTTCTCGCCGCGGCGGCGAATGCGTTCCTTTGTGCGGTCCAGGAACCAGACATAGCCGTCGGCATCACGCCTGGCGATATCGCCGGTATGGAACCACAGGTCGCGTGTGGCCTCGATGGTCCGATCCGGCTGATGCAGATAGCCACGCATCATCAGGCCGGGCTTCTTTGGCCGGCAGACGATCTCCCCCGCAGAGCCGTCGGGCACCGGAACGCCGTCCTCGTCAACGATTGCCACGTCCCAGTCCGGATGTGCCCGCCCGGCTGATCCGGGACGCTGTTCGGCCAGGGGGCTGGCGGTGACCAGGCCAATCTCGCTCATAGCGAAGGATTCGAGAAATTCCACGCCGAAGCGTTCGCGGAATGCCGGGTTGTGATGCGCATTGAACATGCGGGAGACCCGGTGCAACCGGTCCCGCGGGTTGGGCGGTTGCGCCAGCAGGACCGCCGGCACGCTGAAGATGATCTGCGCCACCGTCGCATCCGCCTCGATCACGTCGTCCCAGAAACGGGTCCCGCTGAACCGCTGACCCAGCACCATGCGGCTGCCCCGCAACAGAGTGGGCAGCAGACCCATACGAGTGGACATGCCGTGGAACATCGGCAACGGCGAATACAGCACGTCGACCTCGGTCAGGCCGACCACCCAGGCAAAACTCAACCCGCTGCTGACCGCGTGGCAATGCGGCACCATCACGCCTTTCGATGGCCCGGTGGTGCCTGAGGTAAACCCGACGGAGCACACGTCCAGGAACCCCACCCGTTCCGCTGGATCTGGCCCATGTTCGTCGAACAACGTCTGGAACCGCACGACCCGGTTCCAACCCCCCAGTTGGACATCACGTTCGGCATCACCGACCACCACCAACACCTCGACGGATGCGCGCAGTTCGGCAGGAAGCGAAGCGAGCATCGGCAGATAGGCCGAACCGACGATCCAGACGCGGGCGCGGGCCAGGGCGAACTGGTTGGCAAGCAAATCGCCCATCAGGCTTGTATTGACGCTGAGATAAGCCGCCGCCCGCAGGTTCAGAGCGAACCATGTGAGTGCGTAGTCAAACCCGTTCGGCAGCATCACCGGAACCAGATCGCCGCGTCCGATTCCGAGCCCAGCCAGACCGCGCGCCAGCGCCTGGGCCGATCGCAACGCACCCGCAAAGGTCAGCCATGTTGGCGAACCAGACTCTCGCAGGAACGGCCGCTCGCCATAGGCATCCGCGGCGAAGCTCAGCAAATTGGGCACGGTGCGCAGGCGCAAATCCTGCTCGAACATGACGGGATCCATTACCTGGTATTTCCACTCTAGCGTTAATCGGTGATCTCCTAGCGCGCGGCGCCGACGACGGCGCAGACCGATCCGGCATCGCTCCCAGACCCGAATGGCATGAGAATTCGACCCGGTTCAGCGACATGTTGAGGTCATGAGCTATTTACCTGACGGCCTGCCTGCCCCCGCGCCTACGCCGGACGACACTCCATTCTGGAAGGCGTGCGCCAATCGCGAACTGCGCATTCAGCGATGCGCCGATTGCGGCGCATTTCGCCATCCGCCGGTGCCGGTCTGCGCTCAGTGCCGCTCGACCCGTGTGGAATGGGCTGCCGTGCCGGGCACGGGCACCGTGTTCAGCTACACGATCGCGGCGCACCCGACCCACCCGGCACTGCGTGGTCATCCGCCGTACAACATTGCTGTCGTGCTGCTGGACGGCGCCGGGGACGTGCGGCTGGTCACCAACATCATGGACATCGCCAACGAAGACATCACCATCGGCATGTCTGTGACGCTCCGCTGGGACGCGCTGCCTGGTGGACAGAACCTGCCCCGCTTTGTCAGGCAGGAGCAGAACGATGCGTAACGGCCAGGGACTCGCGGGCAAGACCGCCATCGTCGGCATCGGCGAAACCGAGTACGGCAAGCGTGGCGCTCTGGACAATCGCACCGAGCTGGAATTGTGCCTGGAAGCCGTAAGGCACGCTGCTGAGGATGCCGGTGTGCCGCTGAAGGAGGTGGATGGGTTCACCTCCTTCGGCTTCGAACGCCACGAACCGGTCCTGATCCAGGCCTCGCTGGGCATCCCCGAACTACGCCATTCCTCGATTGTCTGGGGCGGCGGCGGCGGCGGCTGCGTCGCGGCGGTGATGAACGCCGCCATGGCGGTTGCCACCGGCCTGTGCCGCAATGCCGTGGTCTATCGCTCAATCTGTCAGGGACAGTACGAACGATACGGCCAAGCTCGCAACCGGCCGACGTTCGGGTCGTTCTTCAACCCGTTCGGACTATTCTCGCCAGCGCAGATGACGGCGCTAACCACCAAGCGCCACATGCATCTGTATGGCACCACGCGCGAACACCTAGCCGAGGTAGCGCTGACTTTCCGCCGCCATGCTCAGCGCAACCCGCGCGCCATCATGCATGGGCGCCCGCTGAGCCGGGAAGACTATTTTGCCGCCCGGATGATCGCCGACCCCTTCCACCTATTTGATTGCTGCCTGGAAACCGATGGCGCCTGCGCCGTTCTGATCACCTCCACCGAACACGCCGCGGATCTCCAACACCCCGTCGTCCGTATCCTCGGAGTTGCCCAGGCCAGCGGCCCAGGCTGGAGCCTGGGGCCGATGGGCACTCACAACATGCCGATCGAGGACTACGCGACGGTCAATTCCCGACCGGTGGGCCGCCTGGTGTTCGAACAGGCGGGCCTGTCGCCTGCCGATATCGACGTTGCACAGATCTACGACGCCTTTACCGGGCTGATCCCAATGGCGCTGGAGGATTACGGTTTCTGCGAACGGGGCGAGGGCGGCCCCTTTATCGCCACCGGCAACCTGTCCTGGCCGAACGGCGGCCTGCCGGCCAATACTTCAGGCGGCCTGCTGTCGGAAGCCTATCTGCACGGCATGAACCTGGTCATCGAGGGCGTCCGCCAGATGCGCGGCACCTCGACCTGCCAGGTGAAAGGCGCCCGTACCTGCCTGGTGACCAGCGGCGGCGGCGGCGGCCATAAGAGCGCCGCCATCCTCGGCAACTGACCACCGTTATGCAAGGAAATGGAGGCTGCCGATGAGCACATTAAATGAATTCCTGTCCGAGAAGCGTATCGCTGTCCGGGCCTTGAGGCAAAGCGCCGTCGCGGATCCCACCGCAAAGCCAATGCAGGCCCGTTGCCGGGTAATGGGCCGCAGCGGCATACGTGAGGTGCGCATCCGCGACTACCAGGTTGTAACTGACACCCCGCCCTACTTTGCCGGCTGCGGTCTGGGCCCCAGCGCGCCGGAACTAATGCTCGGCGCCCTGGAAAGCTGTCTTGCGCATACCGCGTTGATCATCGCTGCGGACAGCGAAGTCGCGCTTGACGCGCTGACGGTCGAAGTATCCGGCAGAATGCATCCCTTCGCCCAAACCCCGGGTCTTGAGCACATCCCGATCCCGCCACACGACATAAGCTACACACTGCACATTGACTCGCCCGAACCGGCTGAACGCTTGGCCGATTTGCACGATCAAGTGCATACGCGCTGTTCCCTGTACAACCTGCTGAAGGATCCCCAGTCGATCTCAGGAGAGATCGTCCGCGCGTCCCCGGCCGACGGTCCGGATCGGCGATGAGGGTCATCGTCACCCCAGGCATCCGTCGCAGGCTTCCCCGACGCTAAGCAAGCCCCATGTATTCCCTACTCAATGGCATGCGCGTGATTGAGGCAGCATCGTTCATCGCCGCCCCGTCCTGCGCCCTGCATCTCGCGCAACTCAGTGCCGAGGTGATCCGCATCGACCAGATCGGCGGCGGCCCCGATTTCCGGCGCTGGCCGCTCTCGCCCGCCAACGGTTCGAGCCTTTACTGGGAAGGCCTGAACAAGGGCAAGAAATCCATCGCCATCGACCTGTCGCGGCCAGAAGGGCGCGAACTGGCTGTACGCCTGATAACCGCGCCCGGCGAGACGGGTGGCCTGTTCGTCACCAATTTCCCGGCCTCCGGTTTTCTGGCCTATGGTCGGCTGCAACCGCTGCGTCCCGACCTAATTTGCGTGCGTGTCATGGGATGGGACGACGGGCGTCAGGCGGTTGACTACACAATCAATTCCGCAATCGGCGTGCCGCTGATGACCGGACCGAAGCACCATTCCGGCCCGGTGAACCACGTGCTGCCGGCCTGGGACTTGCTTACTGGCGCTTACGCCGCTTTCTGCCTCGTCTCTGCCGAACGCGCACGGCGCGATACCGGTGCCGGCCGAGAAATACGGCTGCCGCTGTCGGATGTTGCCATCGCCACCCTCGGCCACCTTGGCCAGATCGCGGAAGTTCAGCTGACGGGTGCCGATCGGCCGCGCATGGGCAACGATCTGTTCGGCGCCTTTGGCCGCGACTTCCCCACTGCTGACGACCAGCATCTGATGGTCGTTGCGATCACGCCGCAGCAGTGGCAGGGCCTCGTGGCGATCCTGGACATCGCAGACGCCATCGCTAGGCTGGAAGCGGAGCTGGGCATTAGCTTCAGCAAGGATGAAGGATTGCGCTTCCAGCACCGCGATCGACTCTATCCGATCTTCACCGCCGCCTTCGCAGGCAAGACCTCGGCCGAACTAATCCCGGCTTTCGAACGCGCAAGTGTTTGCTGGGGGCCTTATCAGAGTTTGCATCAGGCCGTCGGTCATGACCGGGCGCTATCCGCGGCGAACCCATTGCTAACCGATGTCGAGCATCCTGGCGGCCGCTCTCTGACCCCAGGCGCCGCCGCCATCCTGCCGGGCGAAGCGCGCGCTCGGCCCACGGCGGCGCCGGTTCTGGGGCACGACACAGAAGACGTGCTAGCGACGGTGCTGGGTCTCTCTGGTGCCGAGATCGGGCGCCTGCACGATGCCGGGCTCGTCGCATGACACGCCACATCACCGCATCATCAAGAGGGCTGCCGAGATGAGCGAAGCGGACCTTCAGGATGTCGTCACCCTGTCGCGTGAGGCAGCAGACGCGGCGCTGAACTATATCCGCAGCGTCGAACCGCTCGTCCGCTCGTTCGTCGCGTCCGAGGGCCGGATCGATACGATAAAGGTAGAAGCAGAGCAGCGGCGCGTGCATGGGTTTGCCTGGACGGCCACCGTCGTCGAGGCACTGACGCAGCTCTCCCGCTGGGCCAATCGCCTGGACGCTGCAGGGCGGCTTGGCGCCGGTGAGAAGCTGATCCTCCGCATAGGCTTCGGAGAATATTTTGCACAGCTTCTGGGCGGTCTGCCGATGGGCCAGAATGAGATTGTCCGCCCCGCCGACCTTGGGACAGAAGACGCCGCCCAGGTGCTGGGCGCGCAGCCGGCCATCCGTTGGTTTCTGCGCCACGGCAACACCGCCGCCGCACGCCCCGAACTCGCGCACCAACTCGCCGAAGGCTGGTGCCCGGACGAAACGCTCGGCGATGATACGCTGGACATGATCCGCGACCAGTTCCGCCAGTTCGCGGACGAGCGCGTCGCGCCGCATGCCCATGCCTGGCATCTAGCCGATGCGTTGATCCCTGACGAACTGGTCGCCGAGATGGCCCAGCTTGGCGTGTTAGGCGTCTGCATCGATCCGGAATACGGTGGTCTCGGCCTCGGCAAGCTCGCGATGTGCGTCGTGTCGGAGGAACTAAGCCGGGGCTGGATCGCCGCCGGCTCGCTCGGCACGCGGTCCGAGATCGCCGGCGAGCTGATTGGCGGCAACGGCACCCCCGAGCAGAAAGCCCGTTGGCTGCCTGGCATCGCGTCGGGCACGATCCTGCCTACCGCTGTCTTCACCGAACCGGACACTGGATCCGACTTGGCTTCGGTCCAGACCAGGGCGCGCCGCACGGATGATGGCACGTCGCTCATTACTGGATCAAAGACCTGGATTACGCACGCTTCCCGTAGCGATCTGATGACCGTGCTCGCCCGCAGCGATCCGGGTAAACCGGGCTTCGGCGGCCTTTCCATGTTCCCGGCGGGCAAAGCCCGCGGCCGGCCCGGTGACGCGTTCCCCGATCCCGGCTTGTCAGGCAGCGAGATCCAGGTCCTGGGCTATCGCGGCATGAAGGAATACGTGCTGTCCTTCGATGATTTCCGAGTCGATGCCGACGGCCTTCTGGGCGGCGAAACGGGCGCGGGCTTCCGCCAGCTCATGCGCACATTCGAGGACGCCCGGATACAGACTGCCGCCCGCGCTGTCGGCGTGGCGCGCAACGCGCTTGACCTTGCCGTGAAATATGCAACCGAGCGCAGGCAATTTGCCAAGACGCTGATCGCGTTCCCCCGCGTGTCCGACAAGCCTGCCATGATGGCGATCGAAACGATCTTCGCCAGGGAACTGACGTATTTCGCGGCGCGCACTAAAGATGCCGGCGATCGCTGCGACATCGAGGCGGGTATGGCAAAGCTGCTGGCTGCCCATGTCGCCTGGAGCAACGCAGACGCTGGCCTTCAAGTGCATGGTGGCAACGGCTACGCCATGGAGTACGAGATCAGCCGCGTGCTGTGCGACGCCCGAATCCTGAACATCTTCGAGGGCGCCGCAGAAATCCAGGCCAACGTGATCGGCCGGCAGGGCAATCGGGTGAAGGAGTGCGTGACAAACGTCTAAAGTGCTGAACCCATGTCAGTCCTCGATTAGTTCGGCGGGGAATGGCCATGGACGGCGCGGCAACGGACTGTGCGGCATTGGCCGAGACGGTTGTCTTTCTGGGTCATTTCAGAGACCTGCCGGACCCACGCCAGCGCGGCAAGGTGACCTATCCGCTCGACGAGGTGCTGCTTTTGTGTCTGCTGGCCGTACTGGCCGGCGCGGAATGCTTCACCGAGATCGCCCTCTTCGGCACCAGGAAGCTCGCTTTGCTGCGCCGTTTCCGCCCGTTCAAGGATGGCACGCCTGCCCATGATCACCTCGGCGACATCCTCGCCACCTTGGACGCCGATGCATTCCAAAGCTGCTTCGTCGCCTGGGTGGCCGCGGTGGCGGGGGTTCCCGCGGGGGTGATCGCAATCGATGGCAAGACCGTGCGCCGATCCGGCCACAAGCAGGGCGCGAAGGCCGCCATCCATATGGTTTCCGCCTTCGCCGCGCGCCAACGCCTCGTGCTCGGTCAGGTCAAAGTGACGGAGAAGTCCAATGAGATCGTGGCAATCCCGAAGCTTCTCGACATGTTGGCGATCGAAGGGGCGATCATCACTATCGATGCGATGGGCTGCCAGCGCGACATCGCGCAGAAGGTGATCGATAAGACGGCCGACTACGTTCTCGCCCTGAAAGGCAACCAGGGCTCGCTGCGCGAAGACGTCAAACTCTTCGCCACCGAGCAGAAGGCCCGCGGTTTCGCCGACACCAAGATCAGCCAGGATCGGACGGTCGATGGCGACCACGGCCGCATCGAGACCAGAACCACAACCGTCATCCACGACGTCAAGTGGCTGCAGGAGCGTCACAACTGGCCGGGTCTCAAAGGCGTGGTCATCGTCGAGAGCAGCCGCGAAATCAGCGGAAAGATCGAGCAAGAGACACGCTATTACATCACATCGCTGGTGATGCTGGCAGCTACCCTGGGGCCAATCGTGCGCAGCCACTGGGCGATCGAAAACAGCCTGCACTGGATCATGGACATGGTGTTCCGTGACGACGAAAGCCGTGTCCGCACCGAACATGCCCCGGCCAACTTCACCACCATCAAGCACATGGCCCTCAATCTGCTGCGACGCCCAGCCGGCAAGCTGTCCCTGCGCGGCAGACGAAAGGCCGCCTCCTGGGACGATGAGTTCCTCGCAAGCCTAATCACCCCGTGAAAGCTTCACCCGATTGCACTTCTTTGCCACCTGCATGGTGGCCGGCGGGACGCTGCTGTCGGCGTTCTGGATACTCTCGGTCAACAGTTGGATGCAGACGCCAGCCGGCTTTGGCGTCGGCAAGGACGGTCGCCTGTTCCCGACCGATTACTGGAAGGTGATCTTCAACCCCTCGGTGTTCGTGCGTGTGCCGCACATGGTGCTCGCCTCTTACCTCATCGTCGCGTTCATCATCGGCGGCGTCGTCCGCTTTGTCCTTCGCACCGCGGTGCTGAATGACGCACTCGAGGATGCCTTCCGCCATCGTTATCCAGGCTTTCGGTCCGCCAACGATGGTCAAGTTTTATCAGCGGCCGCGTAATTCCCCCCCCCAGGATTTTGATTACTCTCTCCCTCCACAGGTTCGCAACCATGGCTTTCCTTCTCGACATCACCACGGCCCGGCTGTTCGTCGCGGTCGCCGAAGAAGCCGGCATCGCCCGGGCCGCACGACGCGAGCGCATCGCCGCCTCCGCCATCAGCAAGCGGCTCAGCGAGTTGGAGCATCGTTTCGGCCTAATGCTGTTCCGCCGCCACGCCGGTGGCGTGGAAGTCACCGCGGCCGGTGCCACGGTCCTGCGGCGGGCGCGGAACCTGCTGCAGGAAGCCGAGCAACTGGAAGCCGAGCTCCAGTTGCTCGGCGCCGGTGTGCAAGGCCGCGTGCGGGTGGCGGCCGGCGAGACGACCCTGGTGGATTATCTCCCCGGCGTCCTGAGCCGATTCCTTCAGACCAATCCCGGCATCCGCATAGACCTCGACGAGCGCCACCACGCCGAAGTCGCCCGCGTCGTGCAGGACCAGGCGGTGGATCTCGGAATCCTGCCCGATGAGCTGTTGTCACCCGGCCTGTGGAGCCGTCCGTGCTATCGCGATCAGCTTGTCGCAGTCATGCGACGCGACCACCCATTGGCGACCTATCCCGGCCTGACTATGGGGGAATTGCTGGACCACGACATCATCGGCCAGGACCCGCGGGCCGCGCTGCAGGCAGTGCTGACACGCCAGGCGCACGTACTGGGCCGCTCCCTTCGAATCCGGGTCAGTGCCGACGGCTACGACGTGGTGTGCCGCCTGGCGCAGGAAGGTCTGGGCATTGGGATCGTCGCCGAAGGTTCGTTCCGCCTGTTCGCTGGCGGGGTGGACCTGATCAGCCTGCCGGTGCTCGACAGCTGGGCGCGGCGCCAGCACAGAGTCTGTGCTCGCAAGCCGGAACTGCTGTCCCGCGCCGCCCGGTTGCTGCTGGACAGCATGCTGTCGTGGCACGGCCGAATGCCTGAAGTCATCTCCGCCGGAGATGGCTAAGTCTCCAATCGGTAGTTCCTGCGGCGGCTGCTCCGGCCATAGTATCGCTTACCAGTCGCCCGGCCCGCGCCGCCGCCGCTGCCAAAAGGACCGACGCCGTGACCCATTTCGCCGCCAACAGTCCGCATGCCCGCGATATTGCCTCCGTGCTGCATCCGCAGACCCATGCCGGCCGTCATCTCGAGGCCGGCCCCAATATCATGACCCACGGCGACGGCATCTTCATCTACGACGATGACGGCCGAGCCTACCTCGATGCCGGAGCGGGGCTGTGGTGTGCTTCGCTGGGCTACAGCAATAAGCGCTTGGCCGCTGTCGCAGCCGAGGCGATGGGCCGGCTGGGATACTACCAGATCTTCCGCCACGCCTCGCACGGCCCTGCCATCGATCTTTGCGAGAAGCTGCTGTCGATCACCCCGGTGCCGATGTCGAAGGTGCTGCTGCAATGCTCCGGCTCGGAGGCCAACGACAGCGCGGTCAAGCTGGTCTGGTATCACTGGTATGCGCAAGGCAAGCCGGAGAAACGCAAGATCATCTCGCGCGCCGGCAGCTACCATGGGTCCACCTGCGTCGCGATCAGCCTGACCGCCAAACCGGATTACCACGCCGGCTTCGGCCTGCCGTTCGACGGCTTCATCTACACGGAGTCGCTGAACTACTATCGCGACGCGCACCCCGGCGAGACCGAACAGCAGTTCTCGACACGGCTCGCGGACGCACTGGAGGCACAGATACTTTACGAAGGTCCCGAAACTGTCGCCGCGTTCTGGGCCGATCCGGTCCAGGGTAGCGCCGGCGCGTTGCCGCCGCCCACCGGGTATTACGAGAAAATCCAGGCGATCCTGCGCAGATACGACATCCTGCTCGTTGCGGATGAGGTGATCTGCGGCTTCGGTCGCACCGGCGCCATGTGGGGCTGCCAGACCTACGACATCCAGCCCGACATGATCACCTGCGCCAAGGCCCTCTCGGCGGCCATGCAGCCGATCTCGGCGGTACTGCTGAACGAGCGCATCTTTCAGTCGATCGTTCAGCAAAGCGAGAAGATCGGGGCATTTGTTCATGGCTACACTTATGCCGGCCATCCGGTCGCCGCGTCCGTAGCCCTGGAGACTTTGAAGATCTACGAGGAGATCGACATCTTCGGCCATGTGCGCTCGGTCGCTCCGACATTCCTAGAAACACTGGACGCGCTGCGCGACCATCCACTGGTCGGCGATTTCACCGGCGTCGGGCTGATCGGCGGGCTGGAACTGGTGAAAGACAAGGCGACCCGCGAGAACTATCCGGCTACGATCGGCCTCGGCTCGCGCATCGACGCCTACGCCCGCGGCAACGGCTTGATCCTGCGTATCGTCGGCAACCGCATCGCCTTCTCGCCGCCGCTGATCATCACCCATGACGAGGTGCTTGAGCTGGGCAAACGGATGCGCAAGACCCTGGACGACACCTATCGCGACATCCAGGCGCTGTAGCCGCAATGATGGAGATTGCCTTCGATATTGGCGGCACGTTCACCGATTTCGTGCTCCGCGATACCGAAACCGGCCAGACCGACATTTGGAAGGTGCCTACCACGTCGCGTGAGCCGGCGCGTGCTGTGCTCGACGGCCTGCGCGGGCGGTTTCGCGATACTGACCTGCAGCCGGAGGACGTCGTCAAGGCGCTGCACGCAACCACCATCGCCACCAACGCGATCCTAGAGCGCAAGGGCAGCCGGACTGCGTTGCTGACCACGTCCGGCTTTCGCGACATCCTGCTGATCGGCCGTCAGAAACGCTACGACACCAACAACATGCACCTCGACAAGCCGCGGCCACTGGTTCGGCGCGCGGATATTTTCGAGGTGCCGGAGCGCTTGGCCCCCGATGGGTCTGTGCTCCAACCACTGGATGAAGCCGCGGCCATAGCCATCTCCGAACAGGTGGCGGCCGGAAACTACCAGTCCATAGCGATCGTTTTCTTGCATGCGTACGCCAACCCGGCACATGAGCAGGCCATGGCGGATGTGCTGGCTGCGCGTCTGCCGAATGTGCGGATCTCGCTGTCGTCGGTGGTCGCCCCTAAGTATCGCGAATACGAACGCACCAGCACAACGGTCGCCAACGCCTACGTGGCGCCGCTGGTGGAAGACTACGTCTCCTCGCTGAGTGCCTCGCTGCGTGACCTGGGCGTGCGAGCCGAGATGTCGATCATGCAGTCCAACGGCGGTGTCGCGTCGGCGGAATTGGCCTGCGCCTACCCGATCCGGATCGTCGAATCCGGCCCCGCCGCTGGCGTGCTGATGTGCGCGCATGTCGGCCGCGAGGAAGGCTGCAGCCACGTCATGACCTTCGACATGGGCGGGACGACGGCGAAGCTGGGTGCGATCGACGACGGCATCCCGGCGGTGGCCTCCAGCTTCGAAGTCGATGCGGTGCACTCACGCAAGGGCAGCGGCCTGCCGCTTAGCATCATGGCGATCGATCTGCTGGAGATCGGTGCAGGCGGCGGCAGTATCGCGCGCACCGCCATGGGGCTGATCCGCGTCGGCCCGGACAGCGCGGGCGCCGAACCAGGCCCGATCTGTTATGGCCGCGGCGGCAAACAACCCACGATTACCGATGCGAACCTAGTGCTGGGCTATCTGAACCCTGCCTTTTTTAACGGCGGCGCGATGCGCCTGGAAATCGCCCAGGTGGCCGAAGTGCTGGAACGGGAAATCGCCAAACCGCTCGGACTCACGCTCGAGGGCGCGGCGTGGGGCGTCCATTCGATCGCCAACACCAACATGGAACGCGCCATGCGCATCGTGTCAATCGAGCGCGGCCGGGACCCGCGACGCTATGCGCTGGTGGCGTTCGGCGGCGCCGGCCCGCTGCACGCCTGCCGCCTGGCGCGCGCCATGGAAATTCCTCGGGTGATCGTGCCGCGCGGTGCCGGCGTTGGGTCGGCGCTGGGCCTGCTGGTCGCCGACAAGAAGGTCGACCAGGGCATGACCCGCGTGATGCGGTTGAACGAGGCCAGCCCGCAGGCGATCGCCGAACTGTTCGCGACCCTGCAAGCGCGCGTGACGGCCGAGGCGCGCAAGATGGAACCGGACGGCACGCTGCGGCTGCAGCGCAGCGCCTCCATGCGATACGACGGCCAGGGCTACGAACTGCGCGTCGATCTGCCCGAGGGCGAGATCGGCCCCGATTACCCGGCGCGCGGACTGGCCGAATTCCATGCCGCCTATCAGCGCGAATATGGCTACAGCCACCCCGATGCCCTGGTGGAAGTCACCGACTGGTTCGTCATTTGTACCGCGGCCAGCAGTCATGCGGATGCCGGCATCCGGCTCCAGGGGTACGCCTCAGGCGGCGATCCGGTCACCGGGCACCGCGACGCCTATTTTCCCGAAACCGGCGGCATGGTGCGCGCCACCGTGGTCGATCGTTACGCCCTGACCAGGGACCACAGGATCGCCGGACCAGCCCTGGTCGAGGAACGCGAATCCACCATCGTTGTGCTGCCTGGCGACGTCGTGTCGGTCAGTGCGGCCGGCAATCTCATCATCGACATCAAGGCCGGAACATGATGGACATGGCTCAGAGCATCGATCCGGTCACTCTAACCGTCGTCTGGAACAGCCTCGTGTCGATCACTGACGAGATGGGCGGGGCGCTGCGGCGGACCGCATTCTCGGAAGCCGTGCGCGAAGGCGAGGATTTCTCCACCGGCCTGTTCGACCGGCATATGCGGCTGATCGCCCAGGGCAATTTCACGCCGGGGCATCTCGGCGCGATGCCCTACGTCGTGCAGAACGTGCTGCGCTACATCCCGCCCGAGACATTGCGGCCCGGCGATATGCTGGCGACCAACGACGCCTATCTCGGCGGCGGTCATTTCCCCGACATTTTCCTGGTCGCGCCGATATTCGAAGGCGAGACGCTGCTCGGCTACGCCGTCAACACCGCCCATCATGTCGACATGGGGGGCGCCCAGCCGGGTTCGGAAGCCGTGCATGGTGTGCTTGACGCGTTCGCTGAGGGCCTGCGCATCCTGCCCGTGCGCCTGGTGCGCGGCGGCGAATTCGACCAGGACCTGCTGCGCGTCATCCTCGGCAATGTTCGCATCCCGGAAAAGGTCCGCGGCGACCTGATGGCCCAACGCAACGCCAACCATGTCGGGACGCTGCGGTTCCGCCGGCTCTACGCCGACCACGGCAGCGCACTGACCGAGGACGTCATAGAGGCAATCCTCAACCGGTCGGAAGCGCGGGGGCGCGAGCTGATCGGTGCACTGCCGGAAGGCACCTACAGTTTCGAAGACCAGATGGACGACTATGGCCCCGGGACACCGCCGATTCGGATCGCCGTCGATATCACCCTGGAAGACGGCACGGCGACCGTCGATTTCTCTCGCAGCAGCGATGCTGTGCCGGCCGGCATCAACGCCTATATCAACTACACCCGCGCCTACGCCAACTTCGCGATGCGGATCTTCGCCCGGATCGACGTGCCGAACAACGCCGGCATCCAACGTGTCATCAAGACGGTCGCGCGCGAGGGCAGCTTCTTCAATCCACGCTACCCCGCCGCCGGAGGCGGTCGCGCGTCGTTGCAGGTCCGCATCTTCGACACCATCAACGGCGCAATGGCGCAGGCGGTGCCGGACCGGGCGATGGGCGCGTTCACCCATTGGGCCAACCCGAAGATTGGCGGGGTGGATCCGGACACCGGCAAGCGCTGGATCATGTACGACCTGGTCGTGGGCGGCTTTGGCGGACGGTCCTGGAAGGACGGCGCCGAGGCGCTGTGCCCGGTGTTCAACTGCGCGAATGTCCCCGTCGAAGTGCACGAGACCAACAACCCGGTGCGCATCCATTGCCTGGAACTGATCCCGGATTCGGGGGGCGCCGGTCAGTTCCGCGGCGGCTGCGGAGTGCGCAAGGATGTCGAGATGCTCAGCGACGGCGCAACCGTCGTCCTGGCGGGCGACCGCCACAAGAACGCTCCCTATGGCCTGTTCGGCGGTCAGTCCGGCACGCTCGCTAGAACGGTCCTGCTGCGCAACGGTGTGGCGACCGATCTCAGCTCCAAGGAGGTGCGCCAACTGGCGCTCGGCGACGTCATCAGCTTCCGCCTGGCCGGTGCCGGCGGTTATGGCGACCCGCGTGCGCGCAATGCCGATGCGGTCGAGGCCGACATCGCCGATGGCCTGATCAGTCGCACCAAGGCGAGTGTGCATGGCACCGAACTTGCGTGCGACGGCTCACCAATGACCGGTCGCTGACCATCGACAAGGGGAGAAAGTTGAGATGAAATATGCGGGGTTGCCCATCGCCGTCCTCGCCGCGGCTCTGGCGTTCGGGACTCCTCGACCCTCGCATGCCCAGGGGGAACTCAAGATCGGCGGCATCGGCCCGTTATCCGGTGGCGGAACCGCCTGGGGCATCGCGCTCGATCGCGGTACGCAGATGGCGATCGACGAGGTCAACGCCGTCGGCGGCCTGAAGGTCGGCGACAAGACCTACAAGCTAAAGCTCGTGATGCTGGATGACACCTACAGCGCAACCGGGGGGCGCACCGCCGCGGACCGCCTGATCAAGCTGGAGAAGGCGAGCTTCATCATCGGCCCGGTCGGCTCGCCGTCCGCGCTGGGTGCGCTGTCAGCCACCGGCCCCAGCAAGACGTTGATGTTCTCCGACGGGTTTGCGATCAACATCCTGAAGAACAATTCGCACGCTGCCTATAATTTTCGCGCGATCGACACCACGCTTGAATTCGCGCCGGCGATGATCGCGTGGCTGCACAAGAACCATCCCGAAGTGAAAAAAGTCGGCATGCTGGGGCCGAACGATGCCACCGGCCAGGCCGTGCTGCCGATGCTGACCCGGTTCTACAAAGCCCAAGGCATCGACGTCTGGACCGACAGCTTCGATCGAGGCACGCAGGAATTCGTGCCTTTGCTCACCCGCATGATGGCGCAAGGCGTCGATCTGATCGATCTCAATTCGAATTCCCCCGGTGATGCCGGCCTGATGCTCAAGCAGGCGCGCCAGGCCGGCTACAAAGGCCTGATCTGGCAGGTCGGCGGCCCCGCCGTCGCCGAGATCATGTCGATCGCCGGCCCGCTCGCCGACGGCTTCCTGTCGCTCGAAGATTTCGACTTCACTTCCCCGGTCGGCGAGAAGTTCGCCGAGACCTACCACAAGCAGTGGCCCGGCGTGATCAACGCCCAGGCGCCGCTGTGGTATAATGCCGCCAAGATCCTGTTCGAGGCGATCCACCAGGCCGGCACAACCGATGTCGAGAAGGTGCGCGACGCGATGGTGAAGACCGAGGGCTACGACCCCGGCATCATCGGGCCTGTTGTCTGGGGCGGGCAGGCCGAGTACGGCGTCAACCACCAGCTTCTGGTGCCGTTCTTGATCGCCGAGGTGAAGGACCGCAAGGAGGTCATGCTGGAGAAGATCACGCCCGAGAAGCACTGACCCACTCGGCATGTTCACCCTTGCTAGTGTCGGTCAGGTCCTGGTCAACGGTGCCAGCCTGAGTGCGATCTACGTGCTGGTCGCACTCGGCTTCACCCTGATGTTCGGCATCATGCGGGTGGTAAACTTCGCTCACGGCGCCTTCGCGATGCTGGGCGGCTATGCGCTGTATTACCTGTGGGGCAGCTTCGGCGTGCCCTACATCGTCGCCGTCCCGCTCGCGGCCGCCTTCGTCGCGGTGGTCGCGCTGATCGCCGAACGCCTGGTCTTCCGCTGGTTCTATCAGCGCATGTTCGAGAGCATGATCGGCCTGCTCGGGTTGAACCTTGCGCTGGTCTATTCCGCCGTCATGATCTGGGATGTCTACCAGCGCTCCATCCCGCCGGCATTCACCGGATTGATCGAGATCGACGGACTTCTGCTGCCTACCGACCGGCTGATGGTGATCTGCATCGCGGTCGTGGTGCTGGCGTTGTTCTGGCTGTTCATGACCCGCACCCGCCACGGCCTGGCGATGCGCGCAAGCGCCCAGGACCTGGAGATCGCGGAAACTCAAGGCATCGACACCATCGTCACCTACCGGATCGCCTTCCTAATGGCGATTTTCATGACGGCGCTGGCCGGCGCGCTCTATGCCCAGATCTATTCTCTCTCACCGTTCATGGGCGACCGCCCGCTGCTGGTGGCCTTCATCGTCGTGATCCTGGGCGGCATGGGCAGCATTCCCGGCGCGGCGCTGGGCGGCGTCATCCTGGGCTTCACCGAAAGCTTCCTCTCGACGTTCTATGGCGCCTCGATCTCCTCCTTCGCCTCGTTCGGCGTGGTCATCGTGCTGCTGATCGTGCGCCCCTGGGGACTACTGGGCACGCCGGAAAATGCCCGCGCATGAGGACGCCGCTGCGTCTTCTCATAGCCGCCCTGGTCGTCCTCGGGGCCGCCTTGCCAGTGATCGGCGCTAACGGCTTCCTGCTGACCGTCGGCACGATGGTGGCACTCAACATCATCGGCGCCACTAGCCTGCATTTGGTGATCCGAACTGGCCATGTCTCGCTTGCCCATGCCGGCTTCATGGGGATCGGTGGCTACACCGCAACCTTGACGCTGATGGACCTGGGCTGGCCGTTCCCCCTCGACATCCTGGCCGGCGCCGTCGCCCCTGGCCTGGTCGCCCTGCTGATCGGCCCAGTGCTGCTGCGCCTGCAAGGGAAGTATTTCGTCCTCGTCACGTTCCTGCTGGGCGAGATCCTGCGGCTGATCTTCACCGAGTGGTCCCGCGTGACCGGCGGCGCGAACGGCATCTTCGACGTCCCCCCGCCTGCCGCGATCTTCGCCTCTCCGTCCGGCTTCTACTGGCTGGCCTTCGGTTCGGCGCTGCTGTGCGTCGCCCTGGTCGCCCGCGTGCTGAGCGGAGAGACCGGCCGGGTCATCGACAGCGTCCGCGAAGGGGAACGGCTGGCACAATGCGCCGGGGTCCCGGTGTTGCAGGTCAAGGTCGCCGCCTTCGTGCTGGCATCCGCCCTGGTGGGCATCCAGGGCGGCCTGACCGCACACTACCTGCAATACATCGACCCCAGCGCCTTCACCTCCGTCCAATCGCTGGGATTCGTCGTGATGAACGTCATCGGCGGAATGCGCTCGCTGGCCGGTCCGATCATCGGCGCGGTGTTCATGGTCACGCTGCCGGAATTTCTGCGTGGTTATGTCGAGATGCAGCAGGTCATGTTCGGCCTGATCCTGATCATCGTCATGGCTGCCCTTCCCGGCGGTCTGGTCGATCTAGCCGGCCGCCTGCGCCGCATGGGGCCGACGCAGACCGCCGGGCGCGCACACCGGGCCGCGCGATGACCAGCCGCGCCACACCGCCGTGACCGCGTTGCTGGAACTACAGGACGTGGCGCGCTCGTTCGGCGGCGTGCACGCCGTCAATGGGCTGTCGCTCGCTGTCATGCCGGGCGAAATCCTTGGCCTGATCGGGCCGAACGGCGCCGGAAAGACGACGATCGTTAACCTGATCAGCGGCTTCATCAAGCCGTCATCGGGCAGAATACTGCTCGATGGCACCGATGTCGGCGGGATGGCGCCGTATCGCCTGACCCGGCTCGGCCTGGTGCGGACCTTCCAGTCCACAACCGTGTTCACCGGCTGCTCGGTGCTGGAAAATGCCAGGCGGGGCGCGTTTCGTGCGGCGCATGCGGGATGGCTCTCCGCGTTCTTCGCCATGCCGGGCGCGCGTCGGCGGCGCGCGGCGGCGGATGCACTCGCCAGGGACCTGCTGGCAGAGCTCGGTCTCGCCAAGGCGACCGACCAGCTTGCCGGCAGCCTGCCTTACGGCATGCAGAAGGCGCTTGGTGTCGTCATCGCACTCGCGGCACAGCCTCGCATCATTTTGCTCGACGAACCGGTCGCCGGGCTGTCATCGGAAGAGGCGACGCAGGTGCGCGACGTGCTGATCAAGGTGCGCCAAGCGGGGATCACCGTCGTCGTGATCGACCACAATATGCGCTTCATCGCCGGCCTGTGCGATCGGGTGGTTGTCGTGCATCAGGGCAGGCAGCTGGCGCAAGGTACGCCCGAAATCGCGCTAGCCGACCCGCTGGTCGTGGAGGCGTACCTTGGCGCGTCGCACGGCCGCCGGCACCGGGAAGCGCGGGCATGCTGAGCGTTGAGGATCTCGAAGTCCGTTATGGCGAGGTCCGCGGCACGGTCTCGATCAGCTTCAACGTGGGCGCGGGCGAAACCGTTGCGCTGATCGGTTCCAACGGCGCGGGCAAGAGCAGCACTCTGAAAGCCATTCTCGGCATGGTGACTATCGGCAACGGTCGTATCACTTGGCGCGGCAACAGTCTGGTCGGGCAGCGGCCCAACCAGATCATGCGGCAGGGGATCGGCTATTCGCCAGAAGGACGGCGCGTCTTCATCCATCTGAGCGTGGAAGAAAACCTCCGTGTCGGCGGCTATACCCGCAACGCGGCCGAAAACGCTGAACGCATCGCGCAGATGTTCAATTACTTCCCTCGGCTGCGCGAGCGACGGCGGCAATTGGCCGGCAACCTGTCCGGCGGCGAGCAACAGATGCTGGCGATCGGCCGCGCGCTGATGTCTCGGCCGAAGCTATTTCTGCTCGACGAGCCGTCGCTGGGTCTGGCGCCGATTATTATCGAACGCATCGGCGAGATCCTGTTGGAGATCCAGGCTCACGAGCAGCTGTCCGTTGTCTTGGCGGAACAGAATGCCTATTGGGCTTTAGGCTTGGCCAACCGCGCCGTCATCGTCGAACTGGGCCGCAGCGGTACCGAGGGCGAAGCGGCCGAGCTGGCGGAGGATCCAAGCATTCGGCGCGCTTATCTTGGTGTTTAAGCGACCTGCACGAAGCGTGTCTTGGCCCAGCCATCTTCGAACGAGGCATTCATAAGCGGTTCGGACCGCTTGTGGCAGAACATCCAGACGCCGTTGACGCGGACGTAGCGTTCGTGGTCGATGCCGGCGCGCCAACGCGCCTGGTTCCCATCGGCGATGGTGCATGGCATGAACAAATACCAGTGCGCCTGGGCGGTATCGCCATCGATCTCGATATGGCCGTTCAGGCTGTAATGGATTGCAAACGAAAACACCCCGCTGACGCCTTGGAAGAATGTCCGGATTGCCTCACGCCCCTCGAAGCGTCCCATGCCGGGGCTGTCCCAGACGGCGTCTTCCGTGAACAGCGTGGCAATTCCGTCAGCATTGTAATGATCGTCGCATAGCGCTGCATAGCGAGCCTTGAGGTTGCGGATCGCTTCGGCGTCTTCCAGCGTCTGCAGACGTCGCTCCATCCGGTCCAGCCTTGCTGGATTGTCAGCGCTGCCTGCGGTCATCTGCTGCTCCCGGTCATGGTCCGTGATGCGAAACGTCGCGACCATAACACACCTTGCACCAGCGGTCGAAAATGTTGGCTCGTCATCGCGAGCCGCCGCTTAGGGTATGATACAAATTAACTGCGTCAGTTGTTAGGTTTTCGCGGTTAGATCGTGTAGTTCCACTCACCGTGGAAGTCGGCAGGTTTGATGTTGAGCGTGGCCATCTCGGCGTCGGAGACCTTGATGCCTTTGGTTGTAGGTGTTCTCGTCGTAACAGGGGCAAAAGCGTGGGCGGCCACCGAGGTTAGGCGGGTTGGGCACCGCATTGGATGAGTTGTTGTAATGGCGGGATCAGCGACCGGCCGGGGACGCTGAGACGACTGCCCAGATAATCCCGGAACGTCACGCCATTTTTCACGCAGGTCTTGGCAAGACCGAGGAAGGCATCACGACAATCCCGCCCGCGGTCGCTGCGTGTTCCGGCGCTGACTTTGCGGCGGGTGACATGGCTGCGGATGTCGTTTTCCGACCCGTTGGTATGCAGCGGGATTTCCGGCCGCTCCAGGACCCTGAGCAATTCGGCTTTGTTGGCGTGCAGCCGCTTCAGCAATCGATCCAGCGTGACGAAGCCAGTGCGGCGGCGGAAGATGCGATCGAACCGCGCACGTAGCGCGCGACGGCGGCCTTTGCCAGGGTTGACCCGGTATGCCTTGAGGTCGGCGTAGAAGTCCCAAATCAGCTTTCGCGTGCGCTGCTGCGCGGCCCGATGCAGATCCGTGAACGTGTCCAACTTGTGCACCAGCCGCTCTGCATGGCCCTCCGCTGGCATTCCACCGGCTGCGCCGGCGGAACCTTGGCCAGCTCCGCCCAGCACAGGGCATGCCGGCCAACAGCGAACTGTCCGGCATCGTCGCTCAGCAACACGGCATCGCGCAGGAAGCCGTGCGCATGGATGCTGCCCCACTGAGCCCCTTCGGTAGCGATCTGCACCGGGTCTTGGATGACCGCCAAGCCGGTTGTCGTGGGCGAGACGATCCCGATTTGGTCAAGATGCGCCTGCCATGCCGCCGGATCAACGAAGCGCGTCTCGCCCGCCTCGGCCAGACGGGTGCTTAAGAGGCTGACAATCCACGGCCGCGCATGTAGTCGAATGCCGCCTCGTTCAGCACGTAATCGGTATGTCCTGCGCGCAGCAGATCCAGAAAGTTCAGCCGGGTCTTCGTTGCGCGTGTGCCGAACCAGGTAAAGCGGTCATTGCCGATCTGCGTGCAAAAGCCATTCTTGGCTTGATGCCGAGCGCCGGTGTCATCAACCGAGACCCAAGGCGATGTTTCTAACCCGGCTCGCAACACCTCGCGTGCTTCGTCGAGGAAGCCATCCGGTTTGTCAGTCAACAACCGCTGGACCTCGCGTTTGGAGATCGACAGACCCGCCGCCTGCAACAGCGCCGTCAGACGGGGCAACGTGGTCTGCCCCTGATGATACTGCATCAACACGAACCGGCGCAGATCAGGGCCGAAATGCCCCTTGGTGCCCTCGGGCGGAGCTGGTCAAGGTTCCGCCTGCGTAGCAGGGGGAATACCAGCGGAGGGAGCTGTCGGGCGACACGGCAAACTGACCCCCTGACGACAACAGGAACTGACCCCCTTTGATTCTTGAAGGAGGTTGGAATGACAGCAGACGACGAGGTTCCCTTGCTGACGGACGATCAGCGGAGGGATGTGATGAAGGCGCCGGACGAGGTCTTGGCAATGCTGCGGCTGACGGCGCTGGGATGGGGTTCGAAGCGGATCGCGGCTGAGCTTGGGTGTGCGCGCAACACGGTGCGGCGTTGGGTGACCGAGGGTGATTGGCGCAGCAGCGCCTCGCCGTCGCGGTCGAAGAAGTTGGACGGATTATCCGACTGGATCGCTGAGCGATTTCGCCGCCATGCCGGCAATGCCGATGTGGTTCGCCAGGAGCTGGCATCCGAGAAGGGTCTCGTCGTCAGCCTGCGGACGGTGGAGCGTGCGACGGCGCCGTTGCGCCGTGAGTTGGTTGCGGCGGCGCGTGCGACGGTGCGGTTCGAGACCCACCCGGGTGAGCAGCTACAGATCGACTTCGGCGAACGCCGGGTCGAGATTGCGGGTGTTGCGGTCAAGGTGTTTTTCTTTGTCGCGACCCTCGGCTATTCGCGCCGGCTGCATGTGCGGGCGTATGGACATGAACGGCAGGACAGTTGGTTCGACGGACTGGAGAGTGCCTTCCGCGCATTCGGCGGTGTGCCGCGGGAGGTGCTGCTTGACAATGCCAAGGCGCTGATCCTGCATCATGACCCGGCCAGCCGTGAGGTGGTGCTGCATCCCCGGCTGCACGCGTTTGCCCGGCACTGGGGTTTCCGGATCCGGGCTTGCGCGCCGTATCGGGCCCGCACCAAGGGCAAGGACGAGCGTGGCGTCGGCTACGTCAAGCGCAACGCCGTCGCCGGCCGCCGCTTTGCCACTTGGTCGGAGATGGAGGCGCACCTCGAGGCCTGGACCCGCCAGATCGCGGACGCACGGGTGCATGGCACGACGGGCGAGACGCCGCGCCAGCGGTTCGATCGTGACGAGGCGGCGGCGCTGCGTTCGCTGGCCGGCATTCCACCGTTTGTGACAGCGCGAGATCTGCTCCGCCGGGTTGGCGCCGACTGTGCGATCGAGGTGGACGGCAACGCCTATTCCGTGCCGTGGCGGCTGATCGGCGAGCGGGTGCGGGTCACCGTTGGTTCGGGTTCGGTGCGGGTGCTGCATGCCGGGGATGAGGTTGCCGTGCATGCCGAACTGAAGGGGCGGCACGGCCGCGTCACCGACGATGCGCACCTGGCTGGCATTGCCGGGACGAAGACCAGACCGATCCGCATCATGATCGAGCCGGAGACCCTCGCACCGGAGACGCCGTCGGCCTTGCTGCGGCCCCTGGCCGAATACGAGGCGGCGATCGGGGGCGGCTTCTGATGACCGACCACGATCACCTGATTGCCATGCTGAACCGTCTGAAGCTGACCGCCTTGCGCGACCAACTCGACAGCCTGACCGACGAAGCGGGGCGGCAGGAGCTGACGATCCGCGACGCGCTGGCGCTGTTCTGCGAGCGCGAAATCGCCCGGCGTGACCAGCGCCGTATCGACATGAGCTTCGGGCTGGCGCGCTTCCCGTTCGTGCGCGACCTCACCGGGTTCGACTTCAACGCGCAACCATCGATCGACAAGGCGCAGGTGCGCGAGATCGCCACCGGCCGGTTCATCGCCAACGGTGAAGCGGTGCTATTGCTCGGGCCGCCCGGGGTTGGCAAGACCCATCTCGCCGTGGCGATCGGACGCGAGGCGATCATCACCGGCTATACGGTGCTGTTCACGCCGGCGATGACGTTGGTCGCCCAGCTTGCCAAGGCGCATGCCGACGGCCGGCTTGATGAACGCCTGGCGCATTATGCCAAACCCAAGCTGCTGATCGTCGACGAACTGGGCTACCTGCCGTTCGAACCCAACGCGGCCCATCTGTTCTTCCAACTGGTCAGCCGGCGCTATGAACGTGGCGCCATGCTGGTGACTTCGAACCGGGCGATCGGGGAATGGGGTTCGGTGTTCGGCGATGCTGTGGTGGCGACCGCCATTCTAGATCGCCTGCTTCACCACAGCCATGTCCTGACAATCCGTGGCGACAGCTATCGGCTGCGGGAAAAGCGGCGCAGCGGGCTGCTGCAAAAGACGGTACCGACGCCGGAGACCATGCCAGCATGATGCTGATCCCGACCTGTCCCACGATGGTGCCGTGCTCGCTGCCGTCAAGCACGCTGCGCGCCGGCTCCGCCGGTGGCCTGCGGCCATGCCTGACCGCGACTGCGCGCGACACCTGGGACGTGTCAGGCCGGGACGAAGAAACGGCCAGCGTCAGCCGAACAAAGAAACATGACTGGCAGCAGGCACGCGAAACGACCAGGGGTCAGTTCTTCGTGTCGTCAAGGGGTCAATTCCGGATGTCGCTGGACAGGAGCGGCGCGACGATGGTCTGGCCGTCCGGTGTGACCCAGCGTTCGCGCCGGTAGCGGATCGCACGCACCGACAGCACAAGGTCCTGCACCAGATACGTCTTGTAGCCCTTGAACCGCGATCCCTCTGGGGCCACGGCTGCCAGCACATGGTCCTCGATGCTGACGCGGGGGCGGACCTTGCCGCGACGGGCCCGGCCGGCCTGCCGATCCGGCTTTGCCGGTTCCGTCGCCTTGTCCATCCCGCTGGGTTTGATGCTCGGTGGGCCCTTCAAGCCCTTTAACCGGGCAATCTCTTCACGCTGTTCGGCGACGAGTTGCTTCAGGACCGCGACTTCGCGGAACAGTTCAACCAGCAGAGCTTCAAGCTCGGCACGGCTCAGTACCGGACAGGGACGATGGCGGCGGCACATGATGCAAAGAATCCATGCAGCCGAATCGGGGCAAGCGAAAATTGCGCTCCTGCCCACGCTTTTGCCCCTGTTACTTCTCGTCGAGTTAGCACTGGACACTCAGACCCTTTGTAGTCGTGGTGTTGGCGATCAGTTGCACGATCACCTGATGCGTCGGCAACGGCTTGCCTCGCCAGTTCTGGGTGATGAAGGCGAACAGGCGATGCTCGATGCGGTTCCATTGTGTGTCTTTCCAAGGCGCATTGACGTCGTGGGTGCAAACCCCACCCGGCAACTCTCGCTCCAGCCGGAAGCACCCGGGGCGGATCAGGAGGCGACGATGGTCTGACGCACTTCGGGAAAAGGTCCCTTTGGGGATCAGCGGGCCATAGGGGCCGCAGCACAAGCGAACACCAACAAGGCCTCGAAAGGATCAGATGTGAGAGCCGACCCCCAGTGGAACGGGCAGGCCGCCGTCGTCCGGCAAGCGAGCGAGGCCCGCCCCTGACGGTCTTACCGGGGTAAAGGTGGCAGCACGTATGGCAGAATATCGGTGTGCAACAAGGCAAGTCTGTCCCCGCGACCACGGCTGGCAGCCGGCTGATCAACGGCGAACCTGCGAGGGTCAGCGCCGGCTGGGCCAGATGGCGGATGGGTCCGTAGTACCGGAGAGGGCGGGTAATGCCGGCTGAGGGAAGGGACCCTGACCTGCGACAGGCGGGCAAAGTGACGAGACCTCTGAGATTGGCCGACGGCCTATCAACTCAGCTCGAAAAGGTTCGGAAGTTACAGACCTCGCTACAGGCGAAAGCTAAGGCTGAACCAGCTTTTCGTTCTTATGCGTCATGGGACAAAGTGTGCCGGGCCGACGTCCTTGAAGAAGCATACCGGGCCTGCCGCCGCAACGGCGGCGCCCCGGGCTGCGACGGAACGACGTTCGATCAGGTCGCGTCCCATGGGCAGGAGCCGGTGGCTGAAGAGTTGCGGCAGGAGTTGCGGGCTGGCGAATATCGGCCACAGCCCCTGCTGCGCGTGTGGATTCCAAAGAGCAACGGCGGCCAATGCCCGCTCGGCATTCCCGTGCATCCGCGACCGCGTAGTCGAGATGGCGGTGCTGCTGGTGTTGGGACCGATTTTTGAAGCGGACCTGCTGCGCAATCAGTATGGCTTATTTCCGATCGGTTCGAGCAGGCGCCGATTGTTGAACCAGTCAACCCATTCAAGGGTGGCGAATTCCACCGTCTCGGCACTGCGCCACGGGCCGCGCCGGTGGATCACCTCGGCCTTGAACAGACCGTTGATGGTTTCGGCGAGCGCGTTGTCGTAGCTGTCGCCGACGCTGCCGACGGATGGCTCGATCCCAGCGTCAAGCAGGCGCTCGCTGTAGCGGATCGAGACGTACTGCACGCCGCGATCGCTGTGATGCACGAGACCGCCCTTTCGTACCGGGCGGCGATCGCACAGCGCCTGTTCGAGTGCATCCAACACGAAGTCTGCGCGGGCTGACCGCGATACCCGCCAGCCGACGATGCGCCGGGCAAAGACGTCGATGACGAAGGCGACGTAGACGAAGCCCTGCCAGGTGGCGACGTAGGTGAAGTCCGACACCCACAACACATTGGGCGCCGGCGCACGGAACTGCCGGTTCACTCGGTCGAGCGGGCACGGCGTCGATTTGTCGCTATGCGTGGTCTTCACCGTCCTACCGCGCACCGCGCCTGCCAGCCCCATGCGCTTCATCAGCCGCGCCACCTGACAGCGCGGCGCTGCGATGGCCTCACGCCGGAGTTGCCGCCAGACCTTGCGCACGCCATAGACCTGGAAGTTCGCGTCCCAGACCCGCCTGATGTCCGTCTGCAAGGCACTATCCCGCCGCTCCCGCGCGGATCGCTTGCCCGGATCGGCACGCTTGGCCGCGTGCGCATGGTAGGTGCTCGGAGCGATCGGCAGAACCCGGCAGATCGGCTCGACCCTGTAGACAACGCGATGATCATCGATGAATGCGATCATGGCTTGGACCGGCGGTCGAGCTCCGCCATCGCAAAATACGCCGATGCCTTGCGCAGGATCTCATTGGCCTGGCGCAGTTCGCGCACCTCGCGTTCCAAGGTCTTGATCCGCTCACGGTCATCGCTGGTTGGACCAGCCCGCAACCCCTGGTCGCGCTCCGCCTGGCGCACCCAGCCGCGCAACGTCTCCCCTGTGCAGCCAACCTTCGCCGCAATCGAGCCGATCGCAGCCCATTGCGAGGCGTGATCCGCCCCGTGCTCCAACACCATTCGCACCGCGCGCGAACGGACCTCAGCCGAATAACGGTTCGATGTCTTTGACTTCTCCATCGCTCCAACCTCTCAAGGTTCAGAGCCTCCAGCAAACCCGGCGCGGTTCACTGACGTACTGGATAATCAGCGCGGGCCGGTCGCATGCGCTCTCACCTTCCATGATCGCGTCGGGCGTTGGCGTTATCCTGCTTGGTGCCGCTTTCCTCGCGGTCGAATCACGACACGCCAACCCGATGCTGCCACTCGACCTCCTGTTCCAACCTGCCTTGGGATCCGTGGCGCTCGTGGGGCTTCTGCATAACGTCGGAATCTATGGCCTCATTTTTGCGCTGAGCCTTGCATTTCAGGAGCTGCGCGGCATGACCCCGGTCGGGGCGGGATGGCTGTTCCTTCCCATGACTCTGGCCCTCGCGACCGGAACCAGGGTGGGCGCGAAATTCCTGCATAAATCGAATCCTTTCGGACCACAGATCTGGGGACATGCGGCCTCGGCATTGGGTGCAATCGCACTGGCGGTGGTGGGATTTGATCGTGACTTGGTCGCGATCGCGATTCCCCTCTGTTTCATCGGCATGGGTGCCGGCATCACGGTGCCTTCAGTGAACCTGTCCGTCCTGGACTCGGTCGAGCGCGAGCGCAGTGGCCTGGCCTCCGGCATCCTCAACGGCGCCCGGCAGACCGGGGGCGTTATCGGTGTCGCATTGCTGGGCACCCTGATCGGGGGACCGGCAACCGCGGCAGGAGCGCGTTGGGCTGCCGTTGCTGCCGCAATCGCGCTCGCTGGTGCGTCTGCTCTCGCCGCCAGGATAGCGCGGCAGCACCGCGTTGCCGCGACGGCACCAGCCGAACTCGTGTGACTAGAGCAACGTCAGCCTGACTGAAAAGTCAGGTTGATAAAGTTGCTCGCTCAAACAAAGAGCTAGAGCGCAGTGACCGTTTACGGTCACCCTGAAAGCGCTCTAGCAGGCTGCTGAAAAACCCCTTGTCCCGACGCGGGCCGATCAGATTCGATAGCACCTCGAATCGACAGCGAGCAACTGATTGCTGCTACCACCACGCGCACCGGCCTCAACGTCAAATGCGAGATCGATGGCGCACGTTATCCCGCAGGCATAAGTCAGCACTGTCGAGATGAACGCCATCAATATCGCTCGCCACGAATTCCACGGCGAGTGGAACTACTCCATCGCTCCAAAGCCAACGTGAAGGCGCAGTTGATTTCCAACACACCCTAAGCGGCATCAGCGTGTACGCCTGATGCGGCCGGCCAGGGGTAATTCTGGACCGCGCGCGTGAACGCCGCGACCGGTGCCGACCAACGACGGCCGGAAACGGTAACCAGGCAGACATTTCGCTCGACCGAAGGCGACGCGACCGGACAACCGATAACGCCCGGAAACGTGGCGGCGTATTCGGGCAGAAAACAAATGCCCATCCCGGCGGCAACCATCGTCAGGATCCAGTCCTCGCGTTCGCTGCTGTACGCCTTAACCATATTGGCGCCATGCTTCTGGCACAGCTCGCCAAGCACGTCATAAAATTCACAGTTGATCCTCGAAAGGTAGACTTCGCCGTCAAGCTCCGGAACGCGCACGCTGTCCTGCAGGGCAAACCTGTGACCCGCCGAGCAGGCTATGACGAACCGCTCCGAATAGAGCTTTGTCGCATGCAATTGCGTTGGAAAGTCACCCGGACGAGCCATCAGCGCTACATCAACAGCGCCTGTCTCCAGCAATTCGCAGAGCCGGGCCGGAACGGCCTCGAGTAGCGTAATCTCGACGCCCGGATTATCCATCCTGAAGCGGTCCAGAAAGCGGACGAATTGTACCGGCGCGATCGTGCACATGACGCCGACCGCTAGATTTGCCTCGTCGAGTTTGAGGAAGCGTTCCGCCGTTCGCTTGACCTCCCCGGTGCGCGTCATCACCTCGACAAGATGCGGTTCTATCAACCGGCCGAGGTCGGTCATATGCGTGTTGCTTCGCTCCCGCGAGAAAAGCAAGCCGCCAAGTTCATCCTCCATCTTTTGGATGGCGCGGGTCAGGGCGGGCTGACTTACGTGGCACTCCTCGGCTGCTTTGGTGAAATTGAGTGTTCTGCCCAAGGCAAGGAAATATCGGATTTCCTGCAATTCCATGGCGGCTTCTCCAATACGTCATCAACTGATCGGTCGGCCGAGACTGACGACAATCATCGCGGTCTCTATTCGCCTTTGCCGCCGGGAATCATTCAACCTTCAGGTGCGGGTTAGCACGCATCGTCGTCCGGCTCGGTATTAAGAGATGGTTAGCACCCGCTGCACACAGCCACCGTCCGCCCGTCTTGGCACAAAACCTGAAGTTAGCAAGAGCGCCGCCGGCAGGGGATCGAGATCATTGCCGATGAGCATCTCGATTGGACCTTGATCCCGAAGCCTCCGACCAAACCGGCAGGCGCGATCATAAGCACGGCCTTGAAAGGCTGACGCGGGGTCATTGTCCCACGAGAGAGCTCCCGCCTACCAGATAGATACCCTTCCGGCCGAAACCGAGCCACGGCATTCCATCGGGTCGATCGGCGTGAACGATCAGTTGGCTATCGAAGCCATGCCGAGACGGTATTGGTGATCGTACTCAGCCTCGTCTTGGATCCGCGGGACAATAATTCCAGCGCACGCGGAGAAGAGGCAGCAATGGCATTTTGCATCTTACGGCGTTCACTTCCGGCCAGCGCTACGGGTTGCGTTACGTTACCGGCGGCGCGGATACAGCCCTCGATACGGGTAACAGGGTGTGACGGCGATTCGTTCGTCTTTCAACCGCGTGGGAGCCGTAACCCGGGTTCGCTCCGCGGGGTCTCAACGGGACGATCTCCGACCCTCACATCCATACTGTCATCTGGTTCGCAACCGGCTCTCGATAATCCACGAACATCCGGCAACACGCTCGCGAACCTGATGAGGTGACCATCATGCACGACAATCCGATTCACACTTTTTTCCAGGTCCTGGGCGGCAACATCCCCGATCAACTCAGTCTTGGTGGATTCCGCTGGTTCGAGGTCGCGCTCTATTGGATACTTCTGATCGGAAGCCTCGCGATCGCCTATACGAACTGGCGTCTGGATTCTACCCAGCGGACCGGCACGCATCTGAGTATCTATGCCATGCGACTGGTCAGCGCCGGCATGTGGTATCTCGGCACGCTATGGAAGCTACCACTGCCCGTATCAGCCGGGTTCAAATTTTGGCTGGGGAACACGGTAAAATATAGCTCTTTCCAGGCCCATGCATCGATCATGCAAGTATTTCTGGACCATATTGCTGTCGTTCAGCCACTGGTCTTCTTGGTGGAGACTGCTCTCGCCGTGTCGCTGATGCTGGGCATAGCCGTGCGCTTGGCCGGTGTAGTGGGCGTGTTGTTCATTCTCAACCTGCTGATTGGCCTCTACAACGACCCGACTGAGTGGCCGTGGACCTATGTCGGCATCCTCTGCACCCACGGCATGTTCGCGGTGTCCCAAGCCGGCCGAAGCCTGGGTCTCGACAACCTGCTGGCCAAGCGCCTGATACCTGGCCTTCCCTACAATGGGTTGATGGCACGCGCGCTTGCTTTCGCTTCCTAGATGACCGGCGATCAACCCGTTCCCGCCGGCCCCGAGGAGTTCGGGGCCGCACGCGGGGTTGCGGTCTCGGCGGCCTCGCGGTTCGGTGCCGAACGCGTTCAGGCGGTGCTGGAGGGGTGCGCAGCGGTTGGGCGCTTGGCGGGAACTGCCGGCGGGATCGCCCAAGCCGCCCTTCTCCTGGCGGCACGGATTTGGCTCAGCCAAGCGATATTCGTCCACCAGATCATGATGATGATGCGCGCCGAGGGGTTCGCGGAGGCACCGTCGGTGGGGACCACACTGATCCGGAGCATAGCTCCACTTCTCCTCGCGACTGGCCTGGCGACCCGCCCGGTGGCGCTGCTTCTCGTCCTTGGCGTGGGTCAGGACCTGTCCGGAACGCATCTGGCCGGTCCTCAGGCACTGCTGCTGGTCTGGTTGCTGATCGGCGGCGCGGGACCGTTGTCCCTCGATTTCCTGTTGCGAAGCGGCCTCGCGCGGATGCCGATCTGGGCGGTGAGAGCTATGGGCCGGCTTTACGCCTGGGGCGAGGGCTTTGGCGATCTCGCGCTTCCGCTGGCAACACGCCTCTATTTGTCGCTGGCATTTGCCGGAGGGACCGGTTTTGCCATGTGGCAGGTGCCCTTCACCGGCGAATTGGTCACCGCGCCGTGGTGGACCCTGATGCTCTGTTGGGCACTTTTGCTCGGCTTGGCGACGCGGCCGGTGACGCTGATTTTGTGGGGACTGACACCTCCAATTGTCCTTTCCAGTGGAACACCCGATCCATTCGAGGTCGCACTGCTACTGTTGCTGCTTGCGGCGAAAGGAGCGGGGTGGCTGTCGGTCGATCGCGCAGCAGCCTGCTGGGCCTCTACCCGTCTGCGAATGCGGGACCGGACAGTCGAGTCCGTCCCGCACGTCGTGGTCGTGGGCGGCGGTTTCGGCGGGATCGCCGCAGTGCGCGGGTTGCGGTGGGCAGCCTGCCAGATCACGCTCGTCGACCGGCGCAATCATTATCTGTTCCAGCCCCTCCTCTATCAGGTGGCGACCGCGGCCTTATCGCCGGCTGATATCGCACTACCCATCCGCAGCGTCCTGCGAGACCAGGGGAACGTGACCGTTCGCCTGGGCGAGGTTGTCGGCGTTGACCAAAACGCCCGTGAGGTCATCCTGCACTCGGAGCGCATTCCGTTCGATTACCTCATCCTCGCGACCGGCGCCCAGCACAGCTATTTCGGCCGGGATGACTGGTCGTCACACGCCCCGGGGCTCAAGAGCATCGAGGATGCGACAGCAATGCGCAGCCGGATGTTGCTGGCGTTCGAACAGGCGGAAGGCGAGGGAGATCCGGCTAAACGCGAGGCGTGGCTCACCTTTGTGGTCGTGGGCGGCGGACCGACTGGCGTCGAGTTGGCTGGTGCACTGGCTGAACTCGCCCGCAGGGGCCTCAATGAGGAATACCGGTCGATTGACCCGGGAACAGCACGGGTAATCTTGGTTCAGTCCGCTCCTCGGGTCTTGCCGACGTTCTCGCCTGTTCTCTCGGATCGAGCCGAACGGTCGTTGCGAGAGCTCGGTGTGGAAGTCCGCACGGGCGCAAAAGTGACCCATATCGACCGAGATGGCGTGGAGATAGATGGGGGCCGCATCGCCGCTCGGACAACGTTTTGGGCCGCCGGTGTGGCGGCGTCGCCGGCCGCGAAGTGGCTCGGGCAGGCAGGAGATAAATCCGGCCGCGTCGTCGTCGACGGCAATCTTGCCGCTGAAGGCTGCCCGGGCGTTTTCGCGATTGGCGACACGGCCGCCTCGAGCGGGTGGACAGGTGCTGGAGTCCCCGGCCTGGCCCCGGCCGCCAAGCAGCAGGGTCGGTACGCTGCCAACGTGATTCGCACGGCCATCGAGGGGCATCCGGCACCGGGCGCCTTCCAATACCGCCACTACGGCAACCTTGCGACCATCGGTCGCCTTGCCGCGGTCGTGGAAATGAGCCGGCTTCGGCTATGGGGAGCGCCGGCCTGGTGGTTGTGGGGCCTTGCCCATGTCCTGCTTCTTGCCGGAGGACGCAACCGCACGACGGTTGTGTTAAATTGGCTCTGGGCATACCTCACCTACCGGCGCGGCAGCCGCCTTATTACCGGGAACACGACAGACGCTTGAGCAATGTGCGGCCGGCACCACTCCGTCGCTATCTTCGGCCGCAATCTTAGAATAGAATCCGTGGGCGATGCTGCCCGCATCGTGACTCTCTCTTAGCTACCTGTCCAGGATTCGGGGACCACCTCAGCGCTTCGCTTGGCTCATACCTCCCCGCGGCGCGCGCACCAGAGCAGTAACGCCATGCAAAGGGCCAGCCATGGCCTCCGGGCGATGCAGGATGCTGTCAACGCCGGTTGAAAACTGATCCACCGTTGGTGTGGGGCACCGGTTGAAACTGACCGACCCGGACCGCTGCAGGACGCAAGGATGCATTACGGCATGTCGGCCTACCTCGCTGTTGGGCGCCGAGGTCAAGCCCCGCAGCCGCGCAGCGGGGCGTCGCAGACGCCGGGCTTGAGGTCGACGACCGACGGCGGGATCATGGGTTTGGCCGGTTCTCGGCGACCGACTCAGGGCGTTGCGGGCGCCGTATCGGAGGCAGGGGCCTGCGACGTTGGTTGACGGCCAGGCTTGGGCATGACGTCGCCCTTCCTCTTGTCCCGCAGTCGATAGCTGTCGCCGCCGATCTGCACGACGGTCGCGTGATGCATCAGGCGATCGAGCATGGCGGCCGTCAGCACGGCATCCCCGGCAAGCGCCTGATCCCAACTGCCAAAGGTTAGGTTCGAGGGCATGATCGAGCCGCGCTCATACCGTTTGGCCACGGCTTGGAACGGCAGGTTTGCCTGCTCGCGTGACAACGGCAGGTAGCCGTTGATCCGCTCTTCGCGGCTCAAGCATCAATGATCAGCAGCCGATACATCGAGACGGCCCGATGCAACGCCTCCTTCAAGCGCCCCTGTCGCTGCGCGGTTTCCAGCAACATCACCAGGTCGGCCGTCATGGTAAACCGCGTCTTGATCCCGGCCTGTGTCGTCAGATAACCCAGGCTGATGGCCACGCGCCTGGTCAATGCCGATCCCTCGCACATGCTCCAGGCGTTCAATCAGACCAAGCATGGCGGCGGGTGTGGCCGCTTCTGGCATCTGACGCAGCCAAGTCAACCAGTTCTAACCACTGTCCTCCCGGCGTTGCGGTAGCGCACCGAGACGCTTACGCTGCTCGGCGTCCAGGCCATCGGTCAGCCGGTGATAGACTTCTTGCCGAGCGCGATGACGGACATCAATGCGCGATGACGGACATCAATGCAGAGCCGTTCGAGTGCCGCCGGTCATGGCAGGACAATCCGGCGTTGCCGGACACTTGCACGCGTTCGAGACCGGCTCAGAGCTTCGGGCGGGCCTTCTGCGCTGGATCGGCTACTACAACGGCCGCCGCCCGCACTCGTCGCTGTATGGGATGACGCCGGACGAGGCCTACGCGGCGATCGGGATAATAGGAAAGGAAACGACGACCTTGGCGGCCTGACATAAACCAGAACCAAGCTTAACAAAGCCGCCAAACTGTCCCTCCCATGGGGACCACCTCACTTCTCCAGTAAGGAAAGCGGCTTCATTTCCGAACGGCCGTCAGGCACTAAGCTTGTTGGCGAGGCAGCATTCAGGGTTTCGACGTCGCCAATGTCGTGAGGTCGCGCTCGATGCAAGCACACCTAAGCAGGCCGCGCCGCCATCCGGGATGCTTGGCCATGAAGTCCAGGATCAGGCGTGCGATTTCGTCGGTCTTCTCGTCCAGCGCAAAATGTCCAGCGTCGAGCAGATGGATCTCGGCATTGGGAAGGTCACTTCTGAATGCCTCCGCACCTGCGGCAATGAAAGAGGGATCGTTGCGGCCCCACACGACCAGTGTGGACGGCTTGTGCTCACGCAACCAGGCCTGCCACTTGGGATAGGAGGCAACGTTGGTTCGGTAATCGTACAGCAGGTCCGACTGGATTTCTCGCTGCCCCGGCTGCGACAGGTGAGCGTACTCGTCGGTCCAAGTATCCGGGTCGTAGCGATCAGGGTGCGACGTACCGGCGATATGACGCTGCTCGGTTGCCTTGAAGGACAGAAACGCATCGACGACCTCCGGATGCGCTTTCGGATCGGCCCAGTATTCGGCAATCTTGGCCCAGTTAGCGCCGAGGCCAGCATTGTAGACGTTGCCGTTCTGGATGATGAGGGCGTGCAGCCGCTCGGGGTGCGCCAGAATGATGCGGAATCCTACCGGCGCACCGTAATCATGAAGATAGAGAGTGTAATCCTTGATCTTCAGCGTTCCCAGAAGATCGTCGATCGTCTTTGCGAGATGATCGAAGGTGTACGTATAAACCGCCGGTGCCGGCGAGTCGCTCTGACCGAAGCCTGGATAGTCGGGTGCGATCAGATGATAGCGGGTCGCGAGCAGGGGAATGAGCGTCTCGAACTCGCGGGAGGAAGACGGGAAACCGTGCAGCAGCACGATCGTCGGCACGTCCTTTGGCCCCGCCTCTCGATAGAAGATTCCCACCCCGTCCACATCCGCACGGTGATAGGTGGTCGTAGCGTTCGTCGAAGGGAGAGATGCGGCCCGCGCCGTGCCCGCGAACAGGACCGCCGCGAAGACGTACTTCAAGAGATGGGTCATTCGAAGAGTCCCTTGTTTGAGGGGGGCGGTCCGGTAGTAGGTGCGGGTGGTCATCAAGGGGGCTCCCGTGGCGTTGAGGACGCGCGTCGGCCGGTTAAACGAGGCGCCTTTGGTTTTCCGATTGTCGTTTTTGGGGCTTCCCATGATTAAGGGACAGCCGCTAAGTTTGGGAGGAGACCTCTCAATTCACGGAAGGCCCTTTGGACCGTCTTGACGCCATGTCGGTACTGCTCGCTGCTGTTGAGAGCGGCAGTCTGTCGAAGGCGAGCCGGAGTCTCCGGCTTCCGCTAGCTACGGTCAGCCGCAAGGTAGCGGAGTTGGAGGCGCACCTGAACGCCACCTTGCTGATCCGGTCAGCAAAGGGACTGGAACTGACCCCGGCGGGGCGCTCCTACGTTACCGCCGCGAAGGCGATCCTGGAGCGGTTGACCGAGGCGGAACGCGCCGCCGCCGGCGAATATACCGAGCCCAAGGGAGACCTGGCGGTCACGGCACCGATCATGTTTGGCCGGATGCATGTGCTGCCCGTGGTGGCGCGCTTTCTTTCCGCCTTTCCCGACGTGGCGGTCGAACTAGTGTTGACCGATCGGGTCACGCATTTCTTGGATGACCAAGTAGATGTCGCGCTCCGCATTGGCGCGTTACCGGAAAGCAGACTGATCGCGACCCGCTTGGGGTCGATCCGGCGGGTGGTTTGCGCAAGTCCCGACTATTTGGCGACGAACGGCGTCCCCACGACGCCCGACGACCTGGCGCGGCACAGCGTGATTTCCTTTGAGGGCGTCTCCTCGCCCACAACCTGGACCTTCGAGTCCAACGGAGTCGCGATGACCGCGTCTTTTCGGTCTCGTCTCAGCGTCAATACAATCGATGCAGCGATCGATGCCGGACTGTGCGGAGTGGGTCTCATCCGGGTGAACTCGTATCAGGCCGTTGACTACGTGCGCAGCGGCCGGCTGGCGGTCGTTCTCGAGGACTTCGCGCCCGCGTCACGGCCCGTCCATCTCGTCTACGACAAGCAAAGCCGGCTGCCGCTGAAGCTGCGCGCGTTCGTCGATTTCGTGGTCCCGCACCTGCGCGAACGATGTATCCATGTATCCATCCGGCGAGGCTTTCGATTACCCACATTTGGTGATGGTCTGATCGTTTAATGCTTGTGCGGCTCGAATCCGTCGTGATTCGTTGTTGGGCATCCGACGCCGGGCGGAGGGCGTGCGATGGTGCCGAGCGCACAGAGCGCTGCGGGTAAGGACGCTCGCGGTCCATCTTGCGACGACTGGACCGAGACCGAAGTGGCGGCCGCGACCTTCGCGGATACGCGCCTGCACCGCCGCTTCGCGGATCTGCTTCGGCAGCTTGCGGCGGGTGTCGGGACGACAATACCGCAGGCTTGCGGTGACTGGGCCGGGGTGAAGGCAGCATACCGCTTCCTGGCCAACGGGCGCGTCAGCGAGGCCCATATCCTCGGCGGTCATATGGCGGCAACGGCTGAACGGTTCGGGGTGTCCGCTAAGGACGGCGAAGCCCGCGACCCTGGAGGCGGTGGGCCGGAGTGTCAAAGATTGACCCGTACAGACATAGCGAGGACTTCGTCCACCTCGATGCCGAGATAGCGCACGGTGCTCTCCAGCTTGCGATGGCCGAGCCAGCAGCTGGCAGGCGCGCAGATTGCAGGCTTCTTATAGAGCATCGCGACCTTGGTATGAACCGCCCCGGGTTTGCCGGAGGCTGGTTTGATTGAGTTCTACGCGGCGATCGGCAAGACCTCAAGCTCTGCGTAATAGGCGGCTTCGGCCTCGGCGGGCAGTGTTATACTTGACTGACCCAATGTAGGGGGATAGGGTAGCGTTCATTGGAGGTTCCGATGGCTAAGTCGATCCTGTCCGCCGACCATTTCCACAATGAAGCCGCCGCGCTGGCATTCATTGAGGCGCGCATTTGGCCGAATGGGCCGACATGCCCGCGTTGCGGCGAGCGGAACCGGATCGGGCGCCTGAACGGCAAAACCACCAAGCTCGGGATGTGCAAATGCTATGTCTGCCGGAGGCCGTTCACTGCGACCAATGGCACTGTCATGGAGTCCAGCCATATCCCGCTGCACATTTGGTTGCAGGCGATGCACCTGCTTTGCAGCAGCAAGAAGGGTATCAGCACCCAGCAGCTTCGCCGGACCCTGGGCGTTACCCTTAAGTCGGCTTGGTTCCTTTCGCATCGCATCCGCGAAGCGATGAAGGTTCTGCATGTTGAACCGATGGCTGGCGCTGGTATGACCGTGGAAGGGGATGAGACCTTCATTGGCAGCAAACCACCAGCCTTTGAGCCGCCTGGCGTCAAGCAAGCAGTCTTCGCATTGGTTCAGCGCGGGGGCAGCGTCCGCAGCTTTCATGTGCCGAACGTGACTGCTGCAAACTTGCGCCCCGTCATCGTCAAACATGCTCACGCTCACAGCCCCTTTCAAAGCGACGAAGCGCCCCGCTACGGCTCTGTACTCTGTATGCCTACCATGGGGTAACCAATCATTCGATCAAACGTGCGGGACAACGACTACACAAACACCATCGAAGGCTATTTTTCGATCGTGAAGCGTCGGATTTACGGCGTTTATCAGCACGTTTCAGAGGCCCATTTGAAGCGCTATCTGGCGGAATTCGATTCCGCTATTCGAACCGGGCGAAGCTGGACGTTGATGACAGTGCCCGGGTCAGCCTGGCGGTAACTGGCATCGTGGGAAAGCGCCTCACTTATCGAACGACTCGTGGCAGAGGGCCATCGCAACTGCCTCCTAAGTTGGCACGGGATCACATAAGGCGACGATCATCATTCATTGCTAATGGCCGCCAGACAGAAATGGATTTCAGCAAACGGGAATGAATTTCATGTTTCCGAAAATGAAGGATCAACGGTGACTCTCTCAATCATCGCAGATTGGTGCGGGCCATTTGGTTCAGTAGACGCGGCCCGGAAAGCTGCCCTGAGCAATCATCTTGGGGAGGTACTGTATCTTGCTACAGGTAAAAAGCCTTACCAGAGATCGCCCATCATGCAATACGTGGGAATTTCCAATAACCCTACAGGCCGCTTTACTACACAGCATCACGTTCTTCATGATGTGACGCGAGAGTTTCAGATGTGGATTGGACTGATCGCGTCGCAACGAACTGCGGGGAGACGTTCGGCAAGTCATCCCGTAAGCCACTCTCTTGCGGTTGATCGTGCAGAATGGACGCTCGCATACTTTCTAGAATTGCCGCTTAACGAAAGGAAGCGGTCAAAACCGCCCCCAGAAGAAGTTGTTCTGCTCAGTAGATGGTTCAAAAGTGACTTTCTAACCCGAAGAGTCCATCGTGGGCATGAAGACTGGCCTGACTTCATTGAATATAGCCCCCACGGCGGGGTGACTCAGCTACAATGGTTTGGCGGCAGGAGGCGGCGGCTTTCTTATGGAGATATCGCGGCCCTTGCAAAGCTCAGACTGTCTTGATTTTTGATGGAGATTCGGTCTTTGCCAGCACGTAAGCCACCACCCCCCGATGAAAGGCCCCAGCGCGATCGGTTCATTGAGACCGCGCGGGAGATCGGCGCTTCGGAAGACCCGGAAGAGTTTGAGCGGGCTTTCAGGCGCGTAATCAACAGCACGCCTGCTGATGGAGCGCCTCTGAAGCGCAATCAGAGAAAATCCCGTAACTTGGCGACTAAAATTTCGTGAACAGAAGCGTGCATATTCAATGGGAAGTTCATATTCCCTAAGCTCTCAATCCGTTCCCTCACCACGTCCCGACCCAGCTCCCGTAGCCGCACATCGTCCCATACATCAATCATGATCGGAATGTCCCCAGTCTCCATAACGGAACCTTCGGCCTCGCTGGTAATAGCGAGGCGCCTGATCGCTTTGTCGGGAAATTGGTCTTGCTCGATTTTTCGTCTGATCTGCCAGGCGATGTAGTCTGCTGCCTGAAGCGGTAGGACCTTAACATCGTTGGCAGACCTAGGTGTGCCCGCAAGATACATATTCAGATAATTGTCGCTCTCCCATATATTGAGAAAGCTGCGAAGCGCGCGTGGGAACTCGTGGGGCTGTTCATCAAAAACGAAGTCTATTTTATCGGTAAGCGCCATTTCCCGATGGTATCGTATGGTGGTCGCAATAACGCCGGTGAAGGCGAGTTGGTAAATAGTGTCAGTAAAGCCAAGGCCGAGTCGCACGAGGCGATCAAATGCATCGTGGTTAATAACACAGACAAATCCCATTTGGGCATGCTTCATTATGGCTGAGTGGAACAGGCCAAGTCGTTGCATCCGCGCTGCGGCCGGCAACGGCAGCCACCATTTATTCATCGCGTGCTTCATTTTAAATAATTCTAGAGGCGGAGAGCGATCGAGCACACTCTGCCAGTCATCATTGAAACTTTCCCACCGCTCAGCTGTCGAGAGAAACCCACCGAGAACGAAAGCGGGGCCGTTCCCTCGTCCGCTATCATCGAAATAGGCTTCCAACATCCAGAGGGGGTGCCTTCTTCGGCGGTCGCTCGCGTATCCGGATGCAAGCAACCAGATCGGTTTTCCTACCGCAGACGGTATCCAAGGACTACCGGCCATGAGAGGTCGCCCGGCCGATCCGGGTAGCCGATATTCTTACACCCCTACATTGGATCAGTAAAGTATAACACCGCCCCTCAGCGGGTGGAATGTTGCCGATGGGCGCGGGGGCCTCTCGCTGACCGGAAGGTTGCTTCCCGAACTTCGCCGCTGCCCGCCAGTCGCCGAAAGGGGGACAACGATCTCACCAACAATGGCGGCCAGAGCCGCAAACCCAGGAGATTGCGTGGTGACCGTTCGCTTCAACACCGCCGACGTCGACGGCCTCAAGCTGTTCTACCGCTCGGCCGGCGACCCCGGCGCCCCCGTGGTCCTGCTACTGCACGGCTTCCCCAGCGCCAGCCACATGTTCCGCGACCTGATCCCGGAGCTGGCCAGCCGCTACCAAGTCGTCGCCCCGGATTTGCCCGGGTTCGGCATGACCGAACAGCCCAGCCGCGAGACCTTCAGCTACACCTTCGAAAACATAGCTGAGGTGGTCGGCCGCTTCACTGAAGTGCTCGGCCTGAACAAGTTCGCGCTCTATGTCTTCGACTACGGCGCCCCAATCGGCTTCCGCCTCGCGGTCAAACATCCCGAGCGTATTTCGGCCATCGTCTCCCAGAACGGCAACACCTACCTCGAAGGAGTGTCCGAAGCCTTCGCCCCGGTGCAGGCCTACTGGAACGACCCCAGCCAAGCCAACCGCGACGCCCTGCGCGGCTTCCTGGCCCCGCAGACCACGCTGTTTCAGTACATACACGGCGTGAGCAACCCGGACCTGGTGTCGCCGGACGGTCGCAACCTTGACGACTTCTACCTGGCGCGGCCGGGCAATGATGAAATCCAGCTCGACTTGCTGGGCGATTACAAGACCAACGTGGCGATGTACGGCGATATTCAAGCTTACCTGCGCGACCGCCGCCCGCCCGTCCTGGCTATCTGGGGCAAGAACGACCCGTTCTTCATCCCACCGGGCGCGGAGGCGTTCAAGCGAGACGTGCCGTCCGCCGACGTCCGCTTCGTCGACAGCGGCCACTTCGCCCTAGAGACCCACGCCAAGGAAATCGGCGCGGTCATGCGCGAGTTCCTCGCCAAGCACATCGGCTGACCGAACCGTCCGAGAGCGCTGGGCGCGCATGCCCGGCGCTCTTCGAAACCTCGCGGCGCCGCTCGCACGGCCCACCCTAAAACCGAAGGACACCGACCATGACCACCACCGACACCGTCCGCAGCTTCTACGACAAGCTGGGCGCCGGCGACGCGCCCGGGGCCCTTGGCCTGATGGCGCCCGACATCGAATGGATCACCATGTGGCACTACAAGATCGACGGTCGCGGTCCGGAAGCCGTCGCCGAAGGCCTGTTCAAGCCGCTGATCGCGGAGTGGTCGAGCTTCGCCCTGGTGCCCACGGAGTTCATCACCGAAGGCGACACCGTCGTGTCGCTGGGCGACTTCACCGGGGTGCACGGCGCCACCGGCAAGTCCTGCGAGGCGCGCTACGCCCACGTGTGGACGGTCAAGGACGGCAAGATCACCCGCTTCCGTCAGTACATCGACACCCTCGCCATCGCCCGAGCTCGCATGGCGTGAAGCCACCCTTTCGGCCGGGCGCGGCCCTGAGCGTGTGCCCGACCGGAGGCCCCCCTCTCACTGGCCGCTGGGCCGGCGTCCCGACGACCACCTGAGGCTGAGCGACTTGCGCCTGTGATCTCCAACCTCAATCGGACCTGGCCCGGGCGAGTCCCCGCGCCGCCCTCGAAGGATTTCCACCATGACAAAGCTCCTGTTCATCCAAGCCTCCCCGCGAGGCGCTCAATCAAAATCCACGCAGGTCGCTGAGGCCTATCTCGAGGCTTTGCAGATCGCGACGCCAGCCCTGGAGGTTGATGTCCTCAATCTGTGGGAGACGGAGCTTCCTGTCTTCGACGGCGACAAGGCGGCCGCCAAGGTGAAGGTAATGCTCGGGCAAGAGCATGATGCCGGTCAGAAGACGGCGTGGGATCAGGTGGTCGAGACGGCGACGCGCTTCATCGCCGCGGACCGCTACCTCCTCGCGGCGCCGATGTGGAACGCCGGCATTCCGTACCGCCTCAAGCACTACATCGACGTCATCCACCAACCTGGCCTGCTGTGGGGCCTCAAGCCCGACACCGGCTACTTCGGCCTGCTGGAGAACAAGCACGCGACCCTGGTGCTCACCGCCGGCGCCTATGCGCAGAGCTTTCCATCGCCGGCATTCGGCGTGGACCACCAGTCCACCTATCTGCGCGACTGGCTGAACCAGGCCGGCGTCACCGCCATCGACGAGGTCCGCTTCCAGCCGACCCTGTTGACCCAAGACCCCGACGGCGACTTCCAGCGCGCGAAGCAGGCGGCCGTCGAGCTCGCGACGGCGCACGGTCGCGCCTAACATCTGAGGGAGCCAGACCATGAAAACTCGTCATCTCGGAGTCGCTCTCACCGGCGCCGCTGTCCTCGCCGGCGCCGGGGCGGCCACGGCAGAGCCGATCCCGTCGACCACAGCCACCACGACCTTCCATCGAACCCAAGTCGATGGGGTTCGCATCTTCTATCGCGAGGCCGGGCCCAAAGACGCGCCGACGATCGTGCTGCTGCACGGCTTCCCATCGTCCTCGCGGGAATTCGACACGCTCATCCCGCTGCTGGCCACGCGCTACCATCTGATCGTTCCGGATTTCCCCGGGTTCGGTCAAAGCGAGGCGCCCCCGCCGTCAGACTATCGCTATACCTTCGACCACATCGCCGAGACCATGAACGACCTCCTGGCTGAGCTGAAGGTCGAATCGTACACGCTCTACATCCACGATTATGGTGCGCCGGTCGGCATGCGCATGATCCTGGCTCATCCGGGCCGGCTGCACGCCCTCATCACTCAGAACGGCAACATCTACCAAGAGGGTCTCGGTCCGAAGTGGAGCACGATCGCCCAGTATTGGGCTGACCCGAAGGCCCACCCGGAAGTCGTGGATGCTTTCCTCTCGTACGAGGCGACCGAGCAGAGACACACCGTCGGCACGTCGCATCCCGAGCGTTATAACCCGGACACGTGGACCGACGAGTTCGCCCACCTGTCAAAGCCAGGTCAGCGCGAAATCCAGACGGCGCTGCTCTACGACTACAGGACCAACGTGGCGTCATATCCGAAGTGGCAGGCCTGGTTGCGCGAGCACCGTCCGGTCACGCTGGTCGCCTGGGGCGCCAACGATCCGTCCTTTATCGCTGCGGGCGCAACGGCCTTCCAGCGTGACCTGCCTGACGCCGAGGTCCATCTGGTCGATGCGGGCCATTTCGCACTCGACGAGAAGACTGACGAAATCGCTAGCCTGATCCTGACGTTTCTCGCGAAGCATCCCTAAGGGCGATCGGCCGCGGCTAGAGCGCCGCGGCCGTCACCCGCTCGCGCAGGCGAGGGACAACTAAATCCACGAAGGCGCGAAGCTACGCTGGCGCGAAGCCGCACCGAATGTTTGTAAAGGTCGATGCACGACAAGCACGGCGACTGCCAAATCTCTGCTTTAAATCAGATGCTTACGCCACATCCGCCAGCGCGTCCCTGCCATGCGCTGAATAAGATGGGTTAGCCGCCGCCGCCTTCCAGGGGCGAGCCATAGCTAAACCGTTTCATTTCCGCCATGTGCTCTTTGGTCCCTTGCGGCATTTCCATTCTGTCGGAACCAAATTCTATACTGCTTAGCGGTACTGCCACCAATTTATCTTGTTTCCCCAAATACTTTCCCATCGCCAGTATTGCCCGAGGTTTGCCGACCTTCGGATCGACCAGGACGTCGTCGATCATACCGATTTCCTCTCCTGTAGCATTATACACAGGTGCGTGCAGCAACTTACTGGTGCGTAACGTGTGGTCTGCCATGACCGCAGCTTTTCCCGGTGACATCGACGCGGATTGAGCAAAACTCTGGGCACCTGTCCCAACGGACTTAACTAAAAGTGCGGCACCAATGGTCAGTGGTTTCATATCATATTTCCCTCTGCGGATACCAACCCTGATCAAACAATATGGCGACGCTGCTCGCTGGAAAAGCTATTGGTTGGATAGCCGTTTGGCATGGCGTCCGAGACCAAACTCGCGCCCGGACGACCCTCAGTGCGATGGTTTCGCGAGACCAACCTTAATCAGGCGGTTCGGATCGATCGTGGTGTCGCCCTTCCCGGGGGCGAAGGTCGGGAAGCCGCTGAGCTGGTCCGGTGTATAGGCAACCACCTCCATGTCCTGCCCCACTAAAACCATCGCATCGATCGGAACGGCAATCGGCCGGCTTCCAAACCCGAAGAGGCCGCCAAGCTGGATCACGGCAAATATCATGCCCTTGCCGTCCTGCATCACCCCCACGACCCGGCCAATGCGGGTCTGGCTCTCGACGGGTTGAAGCACCTGGCGATGCAACAGATCTCCAACCCGGACCGGCTGCGGAAACCGCATCGCGGCAGAGGCTGCCAAGCTCATGCCGAGCGGCGGCGGCATGCCTCCGGGGGTCCTGCTCTGTGCCTGCGCGGCAACGCCCGGAGCTGCCAGGCAGACGGCTATGCAAAGCACTGCCTTCATGCTGGCTCGCAGCATGATACGGGGCCTGTCGACGCCTGCTTTTCGTTCAGGCATCTCAGATGCCGGCGAACCACGGGAAGCCGCGCTTTTCCCAGTAGCCGCCGGGATAGGTGTTTGTCACCTCGATGGCGGTGATCCATTTCGGGTTCTTGTAACCGAGTTTGGTCGATGTCCGCAGCCGCAGCGGGTAGCCAAAGGGGTCGGCCAGCGGCGAGCCGGCGTAACCGGTTGCAAGCAATGTCTGTGGATGCAGTGCCGTTGCCATGTCGATGCTGCTCGGGTAATCGTCGGCGGTCTGGAAGGCGACATACTTGGCGCTCAGATCCGCGCCAACACGCTCCAGGAAGCTGCGGAGCGTAACGCCGGACCATTGGCCGATATAGCTCCAGCCTTCCACGCAGATGTGCTTGATGATCTCACTTTGCTGGGGCAACGCAGCCAGGTCGCTCACCGTCCAACGCCGCTTGTTTGCAACAAGGCCAGCGACCTCCAGCTTCCACGTGGCGCCGTTGACTGGCTTGACGTCAACCACGTCGTAATACGCATTGAACTTCGGCGGCTTCAGCACCATCGACGCCGGGTAGGTGGGCGCCAGCTTGTTCGGATCGAACAGCCAAGCCTGCAGGCCGTCGTTCAGCCGGGAGATGGCCAGCAGCGCAGCCTCGACGGATTCGGGCCGCTGCACGTCACAGCCCGTGAGCATCGTGAGCATGCCCAGCGATAATCCGCCACGGAGCAGCCCGCGCCGCTCAAGCGAGCAGATGAGCGGCTGGTGGGTACTGAGCATGTCGGTCAGGCTTGTACCGTCGGCCGGGCGAAAGGGAGATCTCATGTGTAACGCACCTAAGTATGACGATCGGGTCGTCCAGTTGGTTGCGCGATCCTGGGGCCGCCTGTCACCATCGCCAACAAGGTCCGCGGGATCAGCAAGGCAAGTAAAACGTGGACGATCAGAAAGCCGACGATGATTGTCATGCCGGCGAAGTGGATCACACGCGCCGTCTGAAAGCCGCCCAACACAGCCACCAGGCCGGAAAACTGAACCGGCTTCCAGATTGCGACTCCCGTCACGACCTGTGAGATTCCCGCGAGGATTACGATGATATACAGCAGCTTCTGAACCGCGTTGTAGACCGTCAGGTCCTCGTGCACGAGCTTGAAGTGGAGCGTTTCAAGGATGGTTGCCCGCACTTCGGCAATGCGGATCGGCAGAAGCCGTTCGCGCAGGCGCCCAGTGATGATGCCATAAACAAGATAGGCCAGGCCGTTGAGCACGAGCAGCCACATGCCGGCAAAATGCCAGTTTAGGCTCCAAGCTGCCCAGTCCCCAAGCCGCAAGTAGCCAGGGAAGTGCAAGCCTCTGATAATGACGTCGTCATTGTAGATGCCCCAGCCGGACGTGATCATCACGATCATCGCCACCGCGTTGATCCAGTGCATGATCCGGACAAGCAGCGGGTGCAGACGGTGGCCGCTGCCGGCGGGATGTGTCGCGATGCTCATACGATCTGACAATCCGCGGCGCGATCCGTCATCGTGCTGCCATGGCTGTTGAGCGGGCCTCGTTCGACCCACGGCGAGAGGCCCATGATTGCACGGGTATTAGCGTGAATCGCGCCACAAGCCCGATTACGGTAATCGTGGTTTTTAGTCCCATGCATCGACTCCGAAATGAAGGCATTTTTACTTTAGGCCGTTTGGAGGAAATCCGGGAAGGTTCCCCAAGGCGGTGGTGAGCAACCTTCGCGGGGGTGGAACCGACGCCGACCTGGGTGGTGTCTGCCGCACCAGGGAAAGGCAAACCGGCGAATGGCGCCAATGCTTTCAATGCATCAGTGCGATAACCTCGCCATCGACGCCGCAATGCGATGCTCTTCCATCTCGTCGTGGGCCGCCGTCTCCAATAATCGAAAAACGGCCGCAAATTCGCCCGATCCGGCTGGATAGGCTGACAGGAATGACTCTGCGATCCGCGTCCAATGCTTCCGCATAGCGTCCCGGCTGGTCATCCGCGGCGCAGTCTTGGCTACAACGGATCTCGGGTATCAGCTCGCACAGCGGCCCGGCGCGTCGCATTCAGCATCCCGGCCGATCAGTTCGCGTTCTGCGCCTCCAAATAAGCCTTAAGTTATAAAGACGATGCGCAACAGGCATTGGCCGGTGCCCGGAATTCGGCGTCTTTGCGGCACCGGAGTGTGGTGCGATAATCAAGGGGCATGACTCGGCGTGACGTCGTGGTCTCGACTAGCGGTGTACCAGCGGTCGGGCGTTTGCCTACGTCATCCGTGGCCACACCTGCGCACCACGGACCGGACTTGCTCGTTTTCAGTGGGATTCGATTTTGCCAGACAGAACGAGCGACATCCGGCCGATGAGACGCCAGCGCTGGTTGAGACCGTGCTGACGGGTGCAGTCACCCTTTAGACAACGTCGTCGCTGTTTCGATTGCGGGAAGCGTTCCCGTATTTTCTCTGACCGCCGCACGCGGGCGAATTCGGGCGGGATCAACATCTGAACGGATTGCCGATCAAGGCTCCTGAGATATTGAATGCCTATGTCGAGCCGAGTGCGATGGCCGCCTTTGAGAAGACTGGGAAATGGCCAAATGAACGCAGATAGTCAAGGAATTCAGTACCATCGAGGTTTGCGCCGACTTCAATCAGTGCTCCTTTATCTGCCAGCAGTCGGTCGGCCGCGGATATTTTCCAGGCCCGCTACATCGGACTTGGCATGATGATAAAAGACCAAAGGCGCTTTCCTGATGCGCCGGGCCACTGGGGTTATTTCAGTTTCGGCCACAAGCCCCAACCCTATGACAACACCGCCGCGCTGATGCCGCCGAACCGATGCGTGCCCTGCCACGTGAACCTTGCCGCGGACACCGACTATGTGATCTCCCGTGCTCACATCGGACTGTCGAGACATGGCAGCCAATAGCCCCTTTCAGGGTCGGAGGCCTGACAGATGATCCTCTCCACCTTACAATCTTCGCCCACCGATGAGTGACCCCACCGGGGATGTCGCGCATCTGATCCAGACGGCGCTGACGCCGGTGTTCCTGCTGTCCGGAATCGGCATTCTGCTTGGGCTGTTCAACACGCGCCTGGCCCGCGTTTCGGACGACATGGCAAACGCGGCCGACTTGCTTAGCGGCGATGTCAGCCCGGCGGATGACGCCAACCTGCGGCGCCATCTTGTTCGTCTTGAGCATCGCAGGTGGCTGCTGGACGCCTCGATCGTGATCGGCGCTGCCGGCGGTGCTTCGGCGTGCGCCGCCGCCTTCGTCCTGTTCCTGGGAAGCGTGGGCAAATCGGCGGTCGACGGCTGGTTGATCGGGCTGTTTGCTGTCGCGTTGGGTTGCACGGTCATTGCGCTGGTCGTGTTCCTGGGCGACAGCGTGCTGGCGTGGCGTGGGCTGCGCCGGGAAGGCCTCCTGCCCCGATCAATCAACAACATGGCGAAATGACCGAGGGTGCGAATCTATCGTGCGGACCCGTCAGCGAGGTGCTCAGCGACACCGCCTGACTGGCCAGTCAAAGTATGAGCCGTGTTGACTAGCGCGAAGTGGCTGAACGCTTGCGGAAAATTCCCGAGCTGCCGCCCGGCGGCCGGGTCGTATTCCTCGGCAAAGAGGCCGAGGTCGTTGCCATAAGTGAGCAGTCGCTCAAACAGCGCTCGCGCGTCGTCGATGCGGCCTGCAAGGGTCCAGGCGTCGCAGAGCCAGAAGCTGCAGGCCAGGAAGGCACCTTCGTGACCAGGCAGCCCATCGGCATCGCCGCTATCTGTCCGGTAGCGATAAACGACGCCGTCCTCCAGTAGCTCTCGCTCGATCCGTGCGATCGTGCCCAGCACGCGCGGATCGTCCGCCGGCAGGAAACCTAGCATCGGGATCTGCAGCAGTGCCGCATCAACCCTGTCGGCTCCGTAATATTGAACGAAGCTGTTTGTGGCTTCGTCGTAGCCCTGTTGGCAAACTTCGGCATGAATCTCGTCACGGGCGCGGCGCCATTCTTCAATCGGCCCGTCGAGGCGGAATTCGGTTGCACTTGCTACCATCCGATCGAAGGCTAACCAGCACATTACCTTTGAATAGACGAAATGGCGGGGCGCCCCACGCACTTCCCACAGGCCCGAATCCGGCTCACGCCAGAGCGTCAGCAGATTCTTCGCGATGGCGCGCTGGAGCGGCCACACCTTGTCCATGTCGGGCAAGCCGGCGCGCCGTCCGGCATCGAACGCGCCCAGCACCGCGCCGTATACATCGAGCTGGCGCTGGCCGTGGGCGGCGTTGCCGACGCGCACGGGTCGGCTCTGTTCATATCCCGGCAAGTGATCGAGTTCGACCTCCGTCAGCCGCCGCTCGCCATGCAGCCCGTACATGATCTGAAGCTCGTCGGGGGCCCCGGCGGCGGCCCGCATCAACCACCAGCGCCACGCGCTCGCCTCGTCATGGAACCCCGACCCACTGAAGGCGTAGATCGTCAGCACCGCGTCGCGCAGCCAGCAAAAGCGATAATCCCAGTTGCGAACACCGCCGGGCATCTCGGGCAACGAGGTGGTTGGTGCCGCCACGATGCCCCCTGTCGGGCGGTAAGTGAGAGCCTTGAGCGTGATCAGCGAGCGCCGCACGACCTCGGCATGGGGGCCCGTATAGGTGCAGCTTCGAGCCCATAACTCCCATTCCGAGATCGTGCGCTGCAGGAGCGCATAGGGATCGCGCGGAAGCGGCGGACTTTGGTGCGAAGGAAACCATTCCAGCATCGTGGCGACACTCTGCCCCGAGGCGATGTCGAAGCGGGCCCGGGTGGAAAAATCGACGTTGTCGAGATCGATGCTGCTGCTGAGCCGCACTGCGTCCGGCCCGGCGGTGGCGACAATCATCCCCTCTTGCCGCACGACCCAAGGCGCCCAGGCGCCGTAGTTGAAGCGCAGGCGCAGGTCCATGGCGATCTCGACTCGCCCGGCAATGCCACGAACGACGCGGACCAGCTCATGCGTGCCACCGACGGCGGGACGCGGCATGAAATCGAGCACCATAGCCTTGCCGTCGTCTGTCTCTATTGTGGTCTCAAGCACCATAGTGTCGGGCAAATAGCGCCGCGAAATCCGTGCTCCCGGATCCGGCGTGCCGAGATGCCAGGCGCCATGGCTGCGATCGCCCAGCAATGCCGCGAAGATCGCCTCGGAATCGAAGCGTGGCACGCACAGCCATTCAACGGTGCCGTCGCGATGAATGAGCGCCGCGCCCTCGGTCGATCCGATCAGCGCGTAATCCTCGATCGGTCGGACCGATCTCATCGGCGCGGCCATCAAATCTGCCCCTCGGCGGCAAGCGAGTGCCAGGTGCGGCCGTCGCGTTCCAGCAGCGCATCGGCGGCCTCGGGGCCGAGGCTGCCTGGCTGGTAAGGATCGGGCCTGCCGCCGTTCCCCCAAAGATCGAGAAAAGGCTGCACTGCCGCCCAGCCCGCCTCGATCCCGTCAGCTCGCTGAAACAGCGTCCGGTCGCCGATGAACAGGTCGTAGAGCAGTGACTCGTAACCGACCTGACGGGCGATGTCGAAGTGGTTGGCGTAATGAAAATCAAGGCTTACCGGCACTGTGGCCACCCGCGGACCCGGCTGCTTGATCAGGATGTCCATGCGCAAACCTTCATCGGGCTGGATGTGAATCACCAGGCGGTTTGGTTGCAAGCGGCCGGCCGGCGTGTTTTCGAACTGGGTGTGCGGAACCGCCTTGAAGGCAATGACGATCTCGCTATCCCGCACCGCCATCACCTTGCCGGTGCGAAGGTAAAAAGGCACGCCCGACCAGCGCCAGGTGTCGATCATCAACTTCAAGGCGACGTAGGTCTCGGTGCTGCTGGTTTTGGCTACGTCAGCGATGGAAGTGTAGGCCGGCACGTCCTGCCCGTTCAGCTCGCCCGCGGTGTAGACGCCGCGCACGCCGTTCCGCTCAGCCTCCTCGGGCGGGTAAACCCGGATCGCTTTCAGGAGCTTAGCCTTCTCGTCGCGAATGGCCTCGGCGTCGAAACTGTTGGGTGGCTCCATCGTGACCATGGCGAGCAATTGGAACAGATGATTGGGGACCATGTCGCGCAGCGCGCCGGTGGCGTCATAGAACTTGCCGCGGCTGCCGACATCGACCGTCTCGGCGACGGTGATCTGGACATGGTCAATGCAATCGCTCGTCCATAGCCGCTCGATCATCGTGTTGGCGAACCGCGCCGTCATGATGTTCTGCACCGTCTCTTTGCCCAGGAAGTGGTCGATGCGATAAACCTGCGTCTCGGCGACCCGTTTGATGATCCGCGCGTTCAGCGCCCTGGCGGATTGGAGATCCTGGCCGAATGGCTTTTCGATCGCGACACGGCGAAAGGTGTTTGGGGTTTCGTCCATCAGCCCGTGATCAGCCAGCTTTTCGACGATGACGCCGAAGAAACGCGGCTGAACTGCCAAATAAAAGGTGGCGTTCCCCGTCGGCGCGCGCGCGATCCGCTCGGCGATCGCCTGGTAGATGTCGTTCTGGGTGAAATCGCCCTGGATGTAGGAGATGCGCAGGCGGAGCTGCTGCCAGGCCTCGCCCTTCTCGACTGCGCCCTCGCCGCCTGTTTCGGGTTGGAAGTCATCGAGCGCTTGGCGCAACGTCGCATCGTCGCCGGGATCAATGCCGAGGCCTAGAATGTGCAGGCTGTCACCCACCAGCCCCGACCGAGTCATGTTGATCATCGCCGGCATCAGCAGCCGACGAGTTAGGTCGCCCGTGGCGCCGAAGATGACAAAGGTAACGGGTGGCGCTGCCGGGATTGAACAGTCGGGAGAGGGCATGGGGCATCTCATGATTGGCGAGGGGATTGATCGTTCGAAGGCCGGTCCGGTATCTTGACTCGGCGACGGGCGTCCGCCGATTGCCGCAGCAGGTGGAAGTGGCCGTCCGGGTCACGCAGCAGCGCGTCGCGATCGGCGGCCCAGACAGTCCGCGTGGCGGCAATGTCATTCGGCTCCGGCAGTTCCGCCGGACGCCCCTTGGGCGTACGGTAGGCCAGTAGCTTGAGATGCGGCGGTGCTTTCTGGGGCATAAGCCTCACGACGCCGACCTCGGCTTCCTCGAGCCCGTCAAGCGCGGCCCGCGCCAGGCCGCCGCTCAGCGTCGGCGTTCGCGCGGTCAATCCCAGCTCCTCGTAGAAGCGGCGACCGGCCTCGAGATCGGCGACGCTGATCGCACTATGATCGATGCCGACCAGACCTGTGCCGTGCCCGGGGCTGCGGGCGTCCGGCGGGACTTGCAGCAATTCCAGCGGATGGCCCTCCGGATCGCGAAACTTGATGGCCGTGACATCGCCCGAGGCGGTGCGCCGCGTTACCGGACCGACGACGGAAATGCGCATGGCGCCGAGTGGCGAGATACGTGCCCATGCCACCCTCGCGTCGTCCGTGACGCGCGCGAGATGTTGGAAGCAGAGGTCGGCGGCCGTGGCGTTGCTGGGATAAGGCCGGCCCGGCCGATCGAAACGGTCAAGGTCGATCTGCTGACCGCCGAGACGGAGTGGCAGGCGGATGCCCCCGCCGTCGAGTCCGAGCAGCGCCATCTCGTCCGGCGGTATCGGTCGGGGCTTGCCGATCGTGAAGCCCATGACTGCGTAGAAGCGGGCCAGCCGCTCCGGGTCCGCGGTGGTCAGCCGGAAAGCGGTGATGGCGGTCACCCTGGCGATCATAGGCGCTCGCGGATCCGGTCGGCGACACGCAGGGCATTGGCAACAATGGTGAGTGTCGGGTTCACCGCCCCGATCGATGGGAAGAAGCTTGCGTCGGCGAGATAGAGGTTGTCCACCTCGTGCGCGCGGCAGTCGAGGTCGAGTACCGACGTGGCGGGATCGGTGCCGAAGCGCGCGGTGCCGGCCTGGTGCGCGGTGCCGCTCAGCGGAATGTTCTTGCCGAGGTAGAGAGTGCGCTCCAGCAGAACGTGTGGATGGCGGGCGTCCGTCAGCACCTGGGCCAGTTTGCGTCTCAGGTGCGTGAGTGCCTGCGGGTTGGTCTCGGTCAGGTCGAGATGCACCTGGCCATCCCGGTAGTAGATCCGGTTATCGGGGTGCGGCAGGTCCTCGGCCTGTAGCCAGAAATCCATTGAATGACGCGCCATCTGCTCGAACGGCATCCCCGGCAGCCACTCCAGCCAATGCGGCAGGGCCTCGCCGCGGATCTGATCGGCATGGCTTGTCGCGCACATCTGCACCAGGCCGAGCGGGAAGTTCCAATCGTCCGCGCCGAAGTAGAAATCGCTGAAGGCCAGCGTCTTCTGGAACACGGTTTCGTTCGGTTCCCGCATGATCGCCGCGACGACGCTCATGTGATGGCGCATGTAGTTACGGCCAAGCTGGCCGGATCCGTTGGCGAGCCCATTCGGGTGTATGTCGTTGGCCGACCGCAGCAGTAGCAGCGCGGAAGAGAGCGCGCCGCATGCCACCACTACGATGTCCGCCGAAAAGGTTTCCTCGCCACCGTCGCGGGTGACGTGGACGGATCGGATGCGGTTGCCAGGGCCGTCGGTTTCCAGGCGGGAAACATAGGCGCCGGTCAGCAGAGTGACGTTGTCGTGGGCGGCCAGCATCGGATCGATGCAGACCACCTGCGCGTCGGCCTTGCCGTTCGTCGGACAGGGAAATCCATCGAAGTAGCTGCACCGGATGCAGGGGCTGGTCGGCGTTGCCCGGCCGTTGTTCTCGTCGAGCAGGATGCCGAGCGGCAGGTGGAAGGGATGCAGGCCGATGCCGCGCAGGTTCTCGTTCAGCCGCACGATTCCGGGTTCGTGACTGACAGGTGCATAAGGATAGGGGCTGCTTGCCCAGGGTTCGCTGGGGTCCTCGCCGCGCTGGCCGTGCGCGTGGAACAGCCGTTCGGCCTCTGTGTAATATGGTTCGAATACGTCATAACCGAGTGGCCAGGCTGGCGAGATGCCGCCGGCATGAACGACCTCGCCAAAGTCGCGCTCGCGCAGGCGAAACAAAGCCGCGCCATAAACCTTCGAATTGCCGCCGACATAATAATGCAGCGCCGGGTTGAAGCTGTCGCCTTTGGCATTGGTCCAGGTTTCACTGGCTTGATAGAGGCCATCAACGAAGACATCCTGCGCGCTCCAGTTTCGCTCCGAGCGCGGCAAATATCCGCCGCGCTCGAGGATCAGGATGCGCTTACCGGTCGGCGCAAGACGATGGGCGAGCGAGGCACCGCCCGGACCACTGCCGATAACAATAAGATCGTAGTGATCTGAGGGCACTTATGACGTCCTTTGCTTGGGCGTGAGCTGGTTGCTTTCGTTTGCTCGCGATTAGCAGCAGAGAACCAGCCTCATCGCTAATACATTTGGGTTATGGTTCTGATAGCCGGAGAGCGGCGGCGCCGGGTTGGTTGGCAAGGTGTCGCTCCATCCCTTCGAGGTAGGCCGCGTCCGATCGTACTGACCGCGATACCGGTTGCGGCTGACACGGCCGGCCAACCGACACCGCCGCTCGAGCTCTGCGCCGCCTTGCTGCTGCGTCGACGCGTGGATCACCGCGCCGATGCCGTCGCGCCAGGCGCGCCCTTCTTTAGGCGTTGCTCCCTGACTTGCCGCAAGGCCGCGCGACGAAATCCAGATCCAACTGCTGTTGACCGATGGTGCGCTCCAGCGTCTCGATCCAGCCGTTGAGCCGCCGCCAGGTCGTCCGGCGGCAGCGCCCGCGGTGGGGGTTCCCGGACCGGTTTCGAGGCGTTCGAGGGCCGCCCGATCGGACGCAAGGCGGCTGACCGCCGCGCCGCCACTGTGCAACATTTCCCGGTGAACCCCGAGCTCGGCCCGCCAGCGCTGTTACCGTCTCGGCGGTTTCCCTCCGCCTCAGAACGTCAAGTTTAAAGTCGCAGCTGAACCGACGCTTTCGTTTCGACACACGCGTTCTCTTTGTAAAGAGTGTGCCGCTTTTTCATGTTTGGATTTAAGGGGTCAGTTCTAGGATCCGAAGATGACGGAGCCAATATTGAACGCCGGCATCGATACCGACAAGCATCGGCTCTCTTTCGACGGATTCGTGAGTCCGCTACGATTCGCCGATGCCGATTCATCCCGCGCTGAAAAGTCACTACGCTGGTGACTGGCGTTTGCTCAGCGATGCCATTCGGTTCGCTCGCGCAAGCGGACGCTGCGAGGTCTGTGACCGGCCGCACCGCAGGCTAATCTACGCCTTGGCAGATGGCCGTTGGCTTGATCCCCAGCGCCAGGTCTGGCGCGACAAGCACGGCGAACCGGCGTCGGAACTTCAGCCGGGCGATGTCACCTCGCTGCGTCGGGTGCGGGTGGTAATTGCCACCGCCCATCTCGACCATGATCCGACCAACCGGGATCCGGCCAACCTCAGGGCGCTGTGCCAGCGCTGCCATCTCCGGCACGATCTGGCCGCTCACCTGCGGCAACGCCGGGTGACCTGCCGGCGCCGCTACGCGATTGGCGTTGTGCCTGCGTCGGTTTCGAACAGAGCGGCGACCGCGTCACGCTGCATCTGGCCGACGGGGAACCGGTCAGCGGCGATCTGCTGATCGGTGCCGACGGCGTGCATTCTCGGGTTCGCCAGCAGATGTTCGGCCAGCGGTCTGCGCGAACGGCCGCGCAGTTCACCGGCATCATCGCGTGGCGCGGCCTGGTGCCGATGGAGCGCCTGCCGCCGCATCAGCGTCGTCTGGTCGGCGCCAACTGGATGGGGGTCGGCGGCCACGTGGTCACCTATCCGTTGCGGCGGGGCGAGATCCTGAACTTCGTTGGCGCGGTGGAGCGGGCGGATTGGCAGGTGAAATCATGGAACGAGCCGGGCAGCCGCGACGAATGCCTGCGCGACCTGGCCAACTGGCATGAAGACGTAAAAACCATCATTCGCAATATCGATACGCCCTACAAATGGACTCTGCTGGGACGCGAACCGCTTGATCATTACGCCCAGGGACGGGTGTGCGTCATGGGGGACGCAGCGCATCCGACACTGCCGTTCCTGGCGCAGGGTGCCAACATGGCGCTGGAGGACGCGGTGGTCATCGCTCGCTGCCTTGACCGGTCAGATATTCCCGTTGCGCTGCAACGTTACGAGAATACGCGGCTGCAACGAACCGCGGCCATCGTGCGCGGATCGGCGGAAAACACCAAGCGCTTCCATAACCCCGCGCTGGGCAGCCCGGAAGGTGCTGCGGCCTACGTGGAGCGGGAGTTTCAGCCGGCGAAGGTGAAGCAGCGCTACGACTGGTTGTACGAATACGATGCTTTGACCGTGTCGCTGTAGGGTCTCGTTGCGAATGCATGGGGTGGCGCATACATCTGCGTCGAGCTGCTCCGACACCGGCGTTGCTAGAATCATCAATAGCAGCCGCATCGTGGGACGGCGAAGATCGCATCGGCGATACTGTTCGTTACTGTATATAAAGGGTTGATTAAGGACTCTGTCCGTAGCCTGCTCTTGTTCTAATCCAGGCAGGAGTTCGGCATGAGCATCTCAGGGATATCAGCGGCATCCTCGGCAGCGTATCTTCAGCAATTACAGCAGTCCAAACAGCCTGCTGGCCCGCCGCAAGCCGCCGCTACACAAACCGGGGCTACGCCTGCCGCCGGGCCACTGGCTACCGCTTCGTCACAACAGCCGGGCCAGGTTCACCACCATCACCACCATCAGGGCGGCGGTGAGGCCGCCGGGTCGAACGACCTCGCCCAGTCCGGGACTACCACCAGCAGCGGAACGGGCATTCTCAACACGCTCGTCTGATGGCCTTCGCGCCGACCGACACCCCCGGGAAAGACACCTTCGAGGCGATTTTCCAGGCCTTGGACGGTGCTTCACGGGATCTTATCGGTTCGGCGCAGCCTGCTTTGCTGGTCATCCCGATCCACTCCGCCGCCGGCGCGGTGATCGGCGGTCTGTGGGGTGTCACCCTGTTCAGGTGGATGCATCTGGAGATGCTGTTCGTGCCGGAGACCATGCGTCGTCAAGGTGTCGGGTCGGCCCTGGTGGCGGCGGCCGAAACCGAGGCACGGCGCCGCGATTGCGTCGGTATCTACACCGATACGCTCAGCTTTCAGGCCGCGCCCTTCTACCAGAGAATAGGGTTCTCGGCATTTGGCGTGCTGCGGCACTGCCCGCCGGGACATCAGCGGTTGTTCCTGCAGAAGCGGCTCGTTGCGGAATATCCGGGATGATCGACCGCGCGCTGCGGCGTGCCAGGGATCTGCTCGAACAGGGTGATGATGAGGCGGCGAAGCTGGCCTACCTCGCTGTCTTGCGGCTTGATCCCACGCATTGCGCCGCGCTGACCGAACTTGGTGCCTTGGCCCATGCCAGCGGCCATCTGTCGGCGGCACGGGGTGCCTATCGTCAGGCGGTGCGCTGCCATCCCGGCAACACGGTGGCGCATCTGGGCTACGCCTATCTTCTTGGCGAGGCTGGCGAGGCCGTTGCCGCCTGTCGGCACTACCAGGCGGCGCTTGCCGGCGACCCGGATCTGCCCCAGGCACATCAAGGTCTCGCGCGGGTGCTGACCGAGCTTGGAGAAAACGCGGACGAGCATTGGCGGAAGGGCTTCGTCGGGCACGCCGTTGTCCAGCGGCGCTATCGCGGCGGCGGGACGGGAATTCCGCTGCTGCTGCTGGTTGCCGCCATCGGCGGCAATGTTCCAACCCAGCATTGGATCGACGATCGGGTCTTCGCCGTCACCGCACTGTATGCCGATTTCTGCGATCCGGCGGCGTGCCTTCCGCCGCATGCGCTGATCGTCAACGCCATCGGGGACGCCGACCTGTGCCGGACCGCGCTGGCGAACGCGGACCGAATTGTCGCCGGCAGCACGGCGCCGCTGATCAACCCGCCTGGGAAGGTCCAGCTGACCGGCCGGGCGACCAGCCTGCGGCTTCTGGGCGATATTCCTGGGGTTGTTGCGCCTCGCACCACCTCGGTTTCGCGGGCTGCCGAACTGGGCTTTCCGCTACTGCTGCGGGTGCCTGGCTATCATACCGGCCAGCATTTTCTTCGTGTGGAGACACCCGATGCGCTGCCTCGCGCGACCGCAACGATGCCGCGCGGTGAACCCTTGGCGATCGAATACGTGGATGCACGGGGACGGGATGGCATGGCCCGCAAATATCGGGTGATGTTCATCGGCGGCGCTTCATATCCGCTGCATCTGGCGATTTCGCCAGATTGGAAGGTCCATTATTTTACCGCGGCGATGGCGGCGAACCCAGCGTTTCGGGCCGAAGAACGCTGCTTCCTGGACGACATGCCTACGGTGCTTGGCCCCCGCGCGATGGCGGCTCTGGGCCGGATCGAAGCGACGCTGGGTCTCGATTACGCCGGCATCGACTTTGCGCTGGCGCCTGACGGAGCGCTGCTGCTGTTCGAGTCAAACGCGACGATGGCGATCATTCCGCCGGACCCGGACCCGATGTGGGACTATCGCCGGCCGGCGGTAGCCAGGGCGCTGACGGCGGCCCGGCGCCTGCTGACCGCATCCTGTTGGCACGATGCGACGGTCAACCGTGAATGATGCCGCATTCGCTTCGCCCTGGGCGTAACGAGATCCCCCGGCGGAGACCGGCATGTTCATGGCGAACGCACTGCCCTCTCGCTTGATGAACGCGGGCCTGGCAGCCCAAGGCTGACGTTGATGCCATCGCGGCGGATCGCGTTGAACAACGTCCAGCCCACGCCCTCGCGCGGGGCAACGATATTCGGCTGATCGACGGGTATATGACGATGTTAAGTCCATTTCACCCGGTGCGACGCGTCCGGGCGACACGCTGCAGCGCCGTCAGATGCTTGCGCGCCGCCGACGCGCACTCTGCCTCGATCGCACGGTAACGGCTGACCACCGCCTGTCCCAGGTCGGTCAGGCTGGCGCCGCCGCCACCGCTGCCCCCCGCGGCGGTCTGCACCACCGGGGCGCCGAATGTGGCGTTCAGGTCCTCGACCAGCTCCCAGGTTCGCCGATACGAAATGTGCAGTACCCGCCCCGCGGCGGAGATTGAGCCGGACCGTGCTATCTCCTCCAGCACGGCGACCTTGCCCGGGCCTATCCGAGCGCCGGAACCAAGATCGACGCGGATACTCAGCCGGTTTGCCGCTTTGCCTGAAACCGCTGATCCGGTCTTTGGTAACGATGTCTTTGGCGCGGCCATCACGCACCGAAACACGGCTCTCGACGAAGATCAACCGGCGTCAGCAGGATCCGGTCGGTGCGGTCATGGCGGACCGACCTTGCCGTTATGTTCAATCGGCTATATCGTCGGTTCGGCGAAACCCAGCCGATGAACGCTGCATGGAAACGACCGTCGGGAGAGCCCTTCGTTCCCCCCGGCCCCGACCTCCGGCTGTGTAAACCCGAACCCACGAGGCCCCATGCGGTTCCTGTTGTTCCTGCTGCTGATCCTGGCGCCGCTTCAGGCCCGCGCCCAGACGCTGACGGTGTTTGCCGCCGCCAGCCTGACCAACGCGATGAAGGACATTGCCTGCCTATGGGTGAAGGCCGGGCACCCGGCGCCGCGACTGTCCTTCGCCTCCAGCTCGACCCTGGCGCAGCAGATCCAGCAGGGGGCGCCGGTGAATGTGTTCGCGTCGGCCGATGAGAAGTGGATGAATTACCTGGCGAAAGCCGATCTTCTCGCACCGGGCACTCGTCGCGATCTCCTCGGCAACGACCTTGTGCTGATCGTGCCCGCGACCCATCCGATCCACGTCGACATCCACCAAGGGTTCGATCTCGCGGCGCTGCTGGGTCCCGATGGCCGGCTGTCCGTTGGCGATCCGTCGCATGTGCCCGCGGGCATCTACGCGGCGCAAGCGCTGCGCAAACTTGGTCTGTGGAAAACGATCTCACCGCATCTGGCACCGGCAGCGGACGTGCGGTCCGCGTTGCTGCTGGTGGAGCGTGGCGAAGCGCCGGCGGGCATTGTCTACGGCACCGACGCGGCCATCTCGAAAGCCGTTGCGGTTGCCGGGGTTTTTCCGGACAGCAGCCACGACCCGGTGACGTATCCGTTCGCTGTGACCAAAGCCGGCGATACCGAGCAGGCACGCGCCTTCTTGGCTTTCCTGTCGACGCCGGGGGCGCGGCAAATCTGGATCAAGCGCGGCTTCAAGGTCGAGTAGGTCGCGGCTCGGTTTCCGCCACGCCGACCATCTGCAGCGCGAACCGGGCCATTTGCGTCCCGACTTCGTCGATGGGCAGCCGTCCGTCCGGCTGATACCAGGTATAAGCCCAGCTCACCATGCCGCCGATGGCCAAGGCCGCGACGCGAATATCGGCGATCTTGAACGCACCGGCACGCGAGCCTTCCTCCAGCAGATCGCTGAGCAACCGGTCGAAGCGTTTTCGCAGCCCGTTGATCTCCGCCAGGCCGGCTTCAGAGAAGTGTTTTTCCTCCCGGAAGTAGACCGCGATATTGGCCTGCCGCCGCAGCACGACCTTGCTGAAGTTAACGATCCCATCATATAATCGTTCGGATGCCGTGCCGGGTTGGCGCGCCGCCTGGGCGATGGCATCCAGCGACATTTCGATGGTCGGCCGGCAGATCGACTCCAGCAACTCGACCTTGCTGCGGAAGTGCGAGTAGATGAACGGCTTGGTCACGCCCAGCTTGCCGGCGATGTCGTCGAGCGTGGTGCCGCTGAAACCGCGCTCGTAGAACAGCTTGACCGCTTCTTCCAGAATGCGCTCTCGCTTATAGGCCGTTATTTCTTCGCGCATGATTTTTGACCACTACAACTCAGTATCAGCTAAGCAGGGTTTTGTTGTTTGAACCATATGGGCAGGCTGGTACCGCGCATCAGACAAGCGCGCTAGAGCATTTTCAGCCTGACTGTGCAGACCGAAATGCTCTATCCCTTTGTTTGATCGGATGATCGACACGCTTTGAACGTTCCGCTCAGCGTGATCATGCTCTAAACCGCTGTTCGTTTGAAGTAGCCGATGGATGCGGCGGCACGCGGCCGCGTCGCGTCTCGCTCTCCTTTGCGGCCAGATCCTAGCTGATGGTTTCCCGTCCCATGGCGAGGAATTTCTCTCGCCGGCGGTTGTGCAAGGTCGCCGCGTCAACCCCGTCCAGGCCTGCCAGCGCATCCTGTATTGCCTGATCGACCGCCTGCATCGTGGCGGGTTTGTCGCGTTGCGCGCCGCCCAGCGGCTCCGCCACGATCTGGTCGATCAGCTTCAGGCGCAGCAGGTCGTCGGCGGTCAGCCGAAGCGCCTCGGCCGCCAACGAGGCCTGAGCAGCGTCGCGCCACAGGATCGAGGCGCAGCCCTCGGGAGAGATCACTGAATAGATCGCGTGTTCCAGCATCAGGATGCGGTCGCCGGCGGCGAGGGCGATGGCGCCGCCGGAGCCACCCTCTCCAATGATCGTGGCGACGATCGGCACGGGGGCTTCCAGGAACGCCTCGATTGCCCGCGCGATTGCCTCCGCTTGGCCACGGGCTTCCGCATCGACGCCGGGGAAGGCACCCGCGGTATCGACGAAGCTCAACACCGGCAGGTTGAAACGCCCGGCAAGCTCGATCAGGCGGCGCGCTTTGCGGTAGCCTTCTGGCCGAGCCATGCCAAAGTTATGCTTCACGCGCGAGTCGGTGTCGGTGCCCTTCTCGGTGCCCAGCAGCATGACCGGCCGGCCCCGAAAGCGGCCGATCCCGCCCAGCACCGCGGCGTCGTCAGCAAACGCGCGATCGCCCGCCAAAGGGGTGAATTCGGTGATCAGCTGTTCGATGTAATCCCGCGCCTTCGGCCGATCCGGATGGCGGGCAACCTGGGTTTTCTGCCAGGGGGTGAGACGTGAGTAGGTGGTCCGCAACTGCTTGTCGGCGACCGAGGTCAGGCGGCCGACCTCATCGGCGATGTTGATGCCATCAGGCTCCGACATCCGCCGCAGCTCCTCGATCTTGCTTTCGAGTTCGGCGATGGGTTTTTCAAAATCAAGGAAGTGAGGCATCGGGCCGGGGCTTTAGCACACTTCGCGGCTGAGGAAAGCCAGTTCGACCCGGTGTTGTCGTGCCCGGGTGGATTGTTCGGCTGCGCTGGCGAGTGATCGGCACGATCGACCCGGTGCCCACTGAACCTGCTGCCTTGCGTCTGCCGGAGGGGCTTGACTCCTGGGAGACGCCGCCAATTTTCTCGACTTCCGGTGTAGCCTAGGCTACACTGTGTGGTGAAAGGCATAAGCTATGGCTGAAGCTTCAGATTGGGTCGGGAGCATGGCCCGTTGAGCGAGGCAGCCGTTCGCGCCTCGTTGTCGGAGCGGACCGCGCGGGCGGCTCAGGCAGCATTGAGCGGCGGTCACGGCGGCTTGCGCGGCTTGCTGCCGTTCCTCGGGCCGGCGGTCGTGGCCTCGATCGCGTATATCGACCCCGGCAATTTCGCGACCAACATCCAAGCCGGCGCGCGGCATGGCTACATGCTGCTATGGGTGGTGCTGCTGGCCAACGTCATCGCAATGCTGTTCCAGGCGCTGTCCGCCCGGCTGGGCATCGTCACGGGCCATTCCCTGGCGAGCCTGTGCCGGATGCATTTCCCCCGGCCTCTGGTGATCGCCATGTGGCTGGCCAGCGAGGTTGCCGCGATGGCGACCGACATCGCGGAACTGATCGGTGCCGCGATCGGCATCAGCGTGCTGTTTCAACTGCCGCTGCTGGTGGGATTGCTCATCGCCTTCGCCATCACCTGGGTGTTGCTTGCCTTCCAGACCCGCGGCTTTCGCCCGCTCGAACTGATTATCATGGGCTTCGTCGGCATCATCAGCCTGTCCTACCTCGTCGAACTGTTCATCGCGCCGCCTGACTGGGGACAGTTTTTCTATCATTCCGTCGTGCCACAACTGTCAGGCATCGACAGCGTGACCCTGGCGGTGGGCATTGTCGGCGCGACGGTGATGCCGCACGCGATCTATCTGCACTCGGCGATGATGACGGATCGGGTGAAAGCACGCTCGGGCGACGAGACGCGGCGACTGATACGATACTCCAACATCGAGGTGTTGCTGGCCCTGACCCTGGCCGGCCTAGTCAACATGGCGATGGTGGCGATGGCAGCGACGATGTTCCATAACGGACATTCGGACGTGGGCGAGATCGAGAGCGCCTATCACACGCTGCTGCCGCTGATGGGCGTGGTGGCCGCGGCGGCGTTCATGATCTCGCTGTTGGCGTCAGGCATATCGAGTTCGGTTGTCGGCACGATGGCCGGTCAGGTCATCATGCAGGATTTCATTGGGCTGCGGATCCCGATGTGGGTGCGGCGCGTGGTGACCATGGTCCCGGCCGTGGTCGTTGTTGTTCTGGGAACCAAACCGACGGACGCGCTGGTGCTGAGCCAGGTGGTGCTGAGCTTGGTGCTGCCAGTGCCAATGATCGCGCTGCTGGTCCTTATCCGGCGGCCAGAGGTGATGGTGGCGTTCGCTCCGGGGCGCGGGATGCGGATCCTGGCGACCGCGGCGACCGGTATCGTGCTGGTGCTGAATGTGGTCCTGCTATTGCAAACTTTCGCCAATTAGGCAGACCGTGCCGGGGCAAGGAAACGATGTTAGTGCCAATGATCGATAGCCCGATCCGGTCCACCGCGCCGCTGCCGACGGAGCCGACCCAGGCCAGCCGCTTCGGCAAGGCGCGGACGGCCCAGTCCGGCGCGTTGCTGGAGGATTATGTCGAGCTGATCTCCGACCTGCTGACCAACGGCGGCGAGGCCCGCCCGACCGATATTGCCCGGCGGCTGGGGGTGGCGCACGCCACGGCGATCAAGACGATCGGTCGACTGAAGCGAGAAGGGCTGGCGGTGGCGAAGCCGTATCGCGGGGTGTTCCTGACCGAGGAAGGGGAGCGTCTGGCCGCCAGGGTGCGGGCTCGTCATCGGGTGGTCGTCGATCTTCTGCTGGCCCTTGGCGTGCCGTCCGAGGCGGCCGAATCCGATGCCGAAGGGATCGAGCATCATGTATCCGACACCACCTTGGCCGCATTCGCGCGGTATCTGGCGCGCGCGTGACAAGTGTGGACGGAACGCAGAAGTCACGACCAGGACGGAAGCCAAAGCCTGCGCGGCGATGGCAGCGCCGGATGGCGTGGCCGGGGTCTGACAGCGTGTGGTCGGATTACCCCGGCCGACGAACGGGTCGGCGGCCGGGGCGTGCGGGTTTTTACAAGCCTGCCTGCGTAACGAATTTGGTGTTCAGATAGGCTTCGATTGCCTCCGATCCACCCTCTGACCCATAGCCGGAGTCTTTCACGCCGCCGAACGGAACCTCCGGCAACGCCAGACCCATGTGGTTGATGGTCATCATGCCGGCTTCCACCGAAGCAGCGATCGCGTTCGCCGTCTTGGCCGACCGGGTATAGGCGTAGGAGGCCAGGCCGAACGGCAGCCGGTTGGCCTCGGACACCACGTCGTCAAAGCCGCTGAACGGCGAGATGATGGCCAGCGGCCCAAACGGCTCTTCATGCATGACCCGAGCCTCCATCGGGACATCGGTCAGGACTGTTGGCTCGAAGAAGTTGCCCTTGTTGCCGATGCGGCTGCCGCCGGTGCGCACGGTGGCGCCCTTCTGCTGGGCGTCGCCGATGAAGCTTTCCATCGCGTTGATGCGGCGCGCGTTGGCCAGCGGGCCCATGTTGGTGCCTGACTCCAGCCCGTCGCCGACCTTCAGCTTCTTGGTCTGGGCCAGGAAGCCTTCAACGAACTGCTCGTAGACCTTTTCCTGCACGAGCATCCGGGTCGGTGACGTGCAGACCTGGCCGGCATTGCGATACTTGGCCCCCGCGAGCATACGGCTGGCCACGTCGACATCGGCGTCGTCGAACACGATGGCCGGTGCATGTCCGCCCAGTTCCATCGTCACCCGCTTCATGTGCGCTCCGGCGAGCGCGGCCAACTGCTTGCCGACGGCGGTCGACCCGGTAAACGACATCTTCCTGATCACCGGATGCGGGATCAGATACTCCGAAATTTCCGACGGTACGCCGTAGACCAGATTAATCACGCCGGCCGGTACGCCCGCATCGGCGAAGGCGCGGATCAGTTCGGCGGGGGAGGCCGGTGTCTCTTCCGGGGCCTTGACGATGATCGAGCATCCGGCGGCGAGCGCCGCCGACAGCTTGCGCACGACCTGGTTGATCGGGAAGTTCCACGGCGTGAACGCGGCGACCGGTCCGACCGGCTCCTTGATCACCAACTGGTAGACGCCCTCGGCGCGGGCCGGGATCACCCGGCCGTAGGCGCGGCGGGCTTCTTCGGCGAACCAGTCGATCACGTCGGCGCCGGCCATCACTTCGCCCTTGGCTTCGGCCAGCGGCTTGCCTTGCTCCATGGTCAACAGCTGGGCGACGTGGTCCGCGCGCTGCCGCAGGATGTCGGCGGCCTTGCGCATCACCTTGGAACGATCGAACGCGGACACCTTCCGCCAGGTCCGAAAGCCTTTTTCAGCGGCGTCCAGGGCCTGATCCAGATCCGAGGTGGCGGCGTGCGGGACCGTGCCGATCCGCTCGCCCGTGGCCGGGTTGACCACGTCGATGGTGCGACCGCCCGCGGCCGAACTCCAGGCGCCGTCGATGAAAAGCGACACGTCGGAATACATGTTTTCTCCTCCTGAGTGCTGGGCGCATATCGGGTGTATCCGACATGGCACCCACATCCTTGGCCTTCAACCGAGAACATTCCCGGCATGGTCAGACAATCGCCGGCAGGATCAGACCCGGCATGTCAGACAGGGTGGTGTCGCAGCGGCTCGTCAGTTCGCTGACCTGGTGTTCACGCTTCGTTAATTACTCGCCGATACGGTCCGCCTGTGCTCAGGGAGAACATCATGGGTTGGCTTCACGCGCCGGTGCGTCGCCTCCGCGACCTGCCGATCGGCCTCAAGCTGGCGATGACGGTGATTGGTGCGCTTTCGATGCTGGGCGGGGTGTCGTGGTTCGCCCTCGACCGCCTGCATTTCGTTACCGTCATGCAGAAAAACGTCGCGGCGCAGTCCGCGGTCGAGCAGCAGGTCCAGCACAGCCTGCTCGCGGCGCAGGAATTGCGCGTCATCAGCCGCGAACTGCAGGTTCAGCAGACCGTCGGCGGCATCCGCACCGAGCTGGCGCGCGCCGCCAAGCAGACCGATCTCGCGGCCTCGCTCATGCACGAGGTGAACGCGGGTCCCGACCAGATCCTGCTGGATGGCGCCTTGACCCAGCTCAACAGCCTGATGGCGGCGGTGAAGAAGGCCGCCGCGCTGCGCACCGAACTACTTATTGCCAGACAAAAACGGCTGTTTCAGGCGCGTCCGGTGTTCGAAACCGCGCTGAGCACGCTGATGAACGAACTCGATCGTGGCAAGGCGCTGGATAGTGGGGTCGGTTCGGTGCGCGATACCACGACACCGACGACGCAGACCGACCAGCGGGATCCGACGATCGAGGCGGTGAACCGCTACCGCCTGGCGATGAGCCGCGTCCAGGCGGCGGCGATGATGTTCATGGCCACCGGTTCACCATCGGCGGCGAACGACATTCGCGATGCCGCGTCCGAGGCGAGCGCCAGCATGGCCGTCGCACTGTCGGGTCCGGCGCCGGATGCGATCAAGGCCGACGCCCGCGTGGTGAACAACATCGGCAAGGCCATCGGCGGTGCCTCCATCGACCTGATCGCGATGTCGCGGCAACTGGATCAGGTTGCGGGCGCCGAGGTCGAAGCCGCCAGCCAGGCCATGCGGGAGGCCTTCGAGAAACTGGTCGAAACCGCCGCCAACCGGCAAAAATCAGCATCTGACACGGCCCTGCGGGCCGGCGACCAGGCCGCGCGGCACATCCTGATGCTGGTCGGTGCCATCGCGCTGCTGATGGCCGGTCTTGGTGCGATCGTCACCCGCATGATCGCGGGTCCGATCCGCCGCCTGACGCGCATTGTCCAGGCGATCGCCGCCGGCAAGACCGACCAGGCCGTCCCCTATACGGCGTGGCGAGACGAGATCGGCCGCATGGCCACGTCTGTCGAAACCTTGCGGGACGTGATGCGGCAGACGTTCATCCAGACCCAGATGATGGAGCAGTTGCCGGTTGGCGTGATGACCGCCGAACCCGGCGGTGCTTTCCGCATCACCTATCTGAATGTCGAGGCCCGGCAGATTCTTGGGACGGTGCAGGACGCGCTGGGCGTGCCGGTCGATGGGCTGGTGGGGCAACCCCTGGATGTTTTCCCGCTCGATACGCGACGGCAGAGCGAACTGGTCGCGGATCCCGCCAATCTGCCGCATCGCACCCGGCTGACGCTTGGAGCCGAGACCTTCGACCTTCGGATCAGCGCCATCTTTGATCGCGATGGATGCTATGCCGGCCCGTTGCTGACCTGGCGTCGCGCGACTGGCCAGATCAGGCTGGTGCAGCAATTCGAGGAAAGCGTCGGCGCCATCGCCCGCCGCGTCGCCGAATCGGCGGACGGTATGTGCCAGGCTGCCTCGGTGATGCGAGAGAGCACGGTTACCGCCGCGGATCGCACGAGGGCGGTGTCGGATGCCTCGGATCAGGCCTCGCAAAATGTCAGTGCCGCTGCTGCCGGGGCAGAAGAAGTCGCGGTCTCGGTGGCCGAGATCGCCCGGCAGGTCGCGGAATCGGCGACGATCGCCGGCACCGCCGTGGCCGAGGCGCAAGCCACCGATGCCAGCGTCAGCAGCCTGAGCGAAGCCGCCAATCGCATCAGCGCGGTCGTGCGGCTGATCGGTGACATCGCCGCTCGCACCAACCTTCTGGCGTTGAACGCCACGATCGAGGCAGCGCGAGCCGGTGAGTCGGGAAAAGGCTTTGCCGTCGTGGCCGGGGAGGTGAAGAACCTGGCAACGCAGACGGCGAAGGCGACACAGGAGATAGGCGGCCAGATCGCCGCCATGCAGCACGCGACAGGCTTGGCTGCGACGGCGTTGCGATCGATCAGCGGAACGATCAAGCGGATGAACGAGATCGCCACCATCATCGCCGGTTCGGTCGAGGAGCAAGGCGCGGCCACGCAGGCGATCGCCGAATCGGTACAGCACGCCGCCGCCGGAACCGCCGAGGTGAACAGCAACATCGCGGCCGTCTCTGCCGTGGTCGAGGAAACCGGAAGTCAGGCCGGTGGCGTGCTGCAGGCAGCCACCGGCATGAGCGGTCAGGCGGCTGTCCTGAAGGACGAGGTGGCGAAGTTTCTGATCGCGGTGCAACAGGCGGCCTGATCCCGGCCGGCTGATCCTAAGGGCCTGTTCGACATTAATCGCTTCGAATCGCGGTTTCGAACAGGCCCTTAGCCCTGTTTTGTCGGGCAGCTTTATCGGCGTGCTAGAGCATTTTCAGCCTGGCTGTGCAGACCGAAAATGCTCTATCCCTTTGTTTGATCGGATGATTCACACGCTGTGAACGTTCCGCTCAGCGTGATCATGCTCTAACGCATTTGTTGCCGATGCTGCCCTAAACGAGTTACGGCCGGTGGGATATACAGCCATCGGCAGCGGCTTGCACCGCGCCGCGCCCGCTGCACCGGCCGAACGGTCGCGCCGGCCTGCCGGTCCAGGCGCTGCCGAGACGGATTAATCGGCTGCGGCGGTTTCGGTTGCGGTCCCGGTCGCGGCGGCCTCTGGGGCGGCCGGGGCTACGGTGCGAGCCCGCTCCGCGATGCGAGCGGACTTGCCGCTGCGGCCGCGCAGGTAGTACAGCTTGGCGCGGCGCACATCACCGCGACGCACCACCATGATCTCGGCGATGGTCGGTGCATGCAGCGGAAAAACCCGCTCCACCCCCTCGCCGTAACTGATCTTGCGGACGGTGAAGTTACTGTTCAGGCCTTTGTTCGATCGGGCGATACAGACCCCCTCGAACGCCTGGACGCGGGCACGCTCGCCTTCCACCACCTTGACCGAGACGCGCAGCGTGTCACCCGGAATGAAGTCGGGTACCGAGCGCGCAGAGGTCAGACGCGCGATCTGCTCGGCTTCGAACTGCTGGATGATATTCATGACCTTGTCCTCTTGTCTTACTTCGAAGCCGCGGCTGCCGCCCAGAGATCGGGCCGGCGTTCGCGCGTGATGCGTTCAGATTGAGCCTGCCGCCAGGCGGCGACGGCTGCATGGTGGCCAGACAGCAGCACCTCCGGCACGCGGCGGCCCTGCCACTCGGCGGGACGTGTGTAATGCGGATACTCCAGCAGGCCGGCGGAAAAACTTTCCTCCACCGCACTGTCAGCAGTGCCCATGACGCCGGGCAGCAGCCGCACGATGCTGTCCAACAAGACCAGGGCCGCGAGTTCCCCACCCGACAACACGTAGTCGCCGATGCTGAACTCCTGCATGCCGTGCGCCTCGATCACGCGCTGGTCGATCCCCTCGTACCGGCCGCACAGCAGGATTACCCCTGATCCGGCCGCGAGGCGCCGCGCGTCCGCCTGGGTGAAGCGGCGCCCCCGCGGGGTCAGGCACACGATAGGACGGCCGTCGGCCACGGACGCCACGGCCGCGTCCACGACATCGGGCCGAAGCACCATGCCCGCGCCGCCGCCGAATGGCGTATCATCCACGCCCCGATGCCGATCGGTTGCGACATCGCGAATGTTGGTGACGTCCAGCGACCAGCTTCCGGCCTCTAGCGCGCGTCCCGCCAGCGACTGGCCCAGCGGGCCGGGGAACATGGTGGGGAACAGCGTCAGAACGGAGGCACGCCAGCTCATGCCGTTGCGTCCTCGGTCTGAGGCCACATGGCTCCCTCCGCGTCCCGCGGGATGACGCCATCCACGTCCGGCGGAACGACAACCTCGTTCGGCGGTGCCACGACAAGCCGGCCGCTGGCGATGTCGACAAGCGGCACACAAGCGGCGGTGAACGGGATCAGCAAGGGTGCGGCGGGGCCGACGACCTCCAGGCTGGCGCCGGCGCCGTAATCGTGCACCGAACCGACATTGCCGATCGGGGTACCGGCGGTGTCGACCACCAGCAGATCTATCAGGTCGGTCAGGTAGAACTCTTCATCTTCGGCTGCCGGCAAAGCCGAACGGTCGATGAATAGCCTGGTGTTGGTCAGCTTCTCGGCCTGCGAACGGTCCGCGACCCTGACCGTGGTGCCGTCGACGATGCGCGCGACCTCGGCCACGCCGTTGCCTTTCCAGCGCAGGACGTAGAGCCGCCCTTCTGCGTCGGAAAGCGGCCCATATGCCGTCAGATCGGCGGGATCAGCCGTGTGGCTGGTGACCTTCACCCAGCCGCGCACGCCGTGGGCGCGTCCGATCACGCCCAGCTGGATGCGCCCTGCCGGATAGAGGTTCGCCGCCATCGATCAGTCTCAGGCGGCCGCTGCCGCGGCGGTCTTGGCGCGTTCCTGCGCCTTTTTCTTCGGCGCGGATTGGACCGGCTGCTCATTCCAGCTTGGCATCGGCGCCAGCCCCGCCTTGCCCAGGAACTTCGCCACCCGCTCGGTCGCCACCGCGCCATTGTCGATCCAATGCACCAGGCGTTCCGGCTGCAAGCGGACGCGGTCCTGATGTTCGGCGGGCAGCATCGGGTTGTAGCTGCCGACGCGTTCGATGAATCGGCCGTCACGTGGGCTACGGCTGTCGGCGATCACGATGTGATAGTACGGCCGCTTCTTGGCGCCGGCGCGGGCGAGGCGAATTTTCAAACCCATGTAACCAAATCTCCTGATAGGTTCAGTATGGTCGGCGGTTCTGCGGGGACATGCCTTTGGGCATGATGGCGCCGAGGCCATGCCGCATCAGGCCCTTCTGCCCCAGCTTGCCCATCTTCTTCATCATCGTGGACATGTCGTCGAATTGCTTCAGCAGCCGATTGACCTCCTGCACCGATGTCCCGGAGCCGGCGGCGATGCGCTTCTTGCGGTTGGCCTTGATGATGTCCGGGGTGCGGCGCTCCTTGACCGTCATCGACGAGATGATCGCCGCCTGGCGCTTGAGGATCTTGGTGTCGAGGTCGGCCCCCTGCAGCTGCTGCTTGATCTTTCCCGCCCCCGGCAGCATCCCCAGGATGCCGGACAGGCTACCCATCTTGCTGATCTGGCGAAGCTGACTGGCGTAGTCTTCCAGATCGAACTTCCCCTTCATCATCTTGGCGGTAAGCTTCTCGGCCTCCGCCTGATCGATGGTGTCGGTCGCCCGCTCCACCAGGCCGACGATGTCGCCCATGCCGAGGATGCGGCCGGCGACGCGTTCGGGATGGAAATCCTCCAGTGCGTCCTGCTTCTCACCCACACCGATCAGCTTGATCGGGGCGCCGGTGATGGCACGCATCGACAGCGCCGCGCCGCCACGGGCGTCGCCATCCATGCGGGTCAGCACGATGCCGGTGATGGACAGCGCGTCGTTGAACGCCTTCGCGGTGTTGACCGCGTCCTGACCGGTCATGGCATCGACTACCAGCAAGGTCTCCGCCGGATTTGTCGCCGAACGGACGGTGCGGACCTCGTCCATCAACTCCTGGTCGATTGACAGCCGCCCGGCGGTATCGAGGATGACGACGTCGAAGCCTTCTCGCCGAGCCACGTCCATGGCCCGGCTGGCGATCTGCACCGGGGTCTGGCCGGCCACGATCGGCAGGCTCGGTACGCCGGCCTGATCGGCCAGCTGCGCCAGCTGCGACTGCGCGGCCGGGCGTTGCGTGTCCAGGCTGGCCAGCAGCACACGGCGCTTCAGCCGGTCCTTCAGCCGGCGGGCGATCTTGCCCGATGTGGTGGTCTTGCCGGAGCCTTGCAGGCCGACCATCAGGATCGGCACCGGAGCAGCGGCGTTGAGGTTGATCGGGACCGCGCCTTCGCCGCCCAGTGCCTGGATCATCACGTCGTTGACGATCTTGACGATCTGCTGGCCGGGTGTGACCGAGGACAACACCTCGGAGCCCACCGCACGCTCGCGCACCTTGGCGACGAAGTCCCGCACCACCGGCAGCGCGACGTCGGCATCCAGCAGCGCCAGGCGGACTTCCCGCAGCGCCTCGGTGACGTCGGCCTCGTTCAACGACCCGCGCGTGCGAAGCCCGTCGAAAACCCCTGACAATTTGTCCGAAAGTGCTTCGAACACGGCTGGCGATACTCCAAACGAAGTTGCGCCGCTGCGCGAACCCTCGCGGAGCGGCGTAGTCCCCCGCGTCAGGCGGGGACCGGGCGGCAGGTCGGCCGGAGCCGGCTCTATGACGGCGGCAGGCGACAAAGTCAATCCGCAACCCGCCGCGTGATCCGCCCTCGGCCGGTTGACGCTTCCGTGGCCAGGCTGCACCGTCGGGAAAACGCGCAGGAGGAGGCCGATGGCTCGCCCATTCGAAGGGATCCGCATCATCGATATCACGCACGTCCTGGCCGGGCCGTTCGCTGCCTATCAGCTGGGCCTGATGGGCGCCGACGTGATCAAGGTCGAGCATCCGGACGATCCGGACCAAAGCCGTGACTCAGGGTCCGACAACGACCTGAACCATGGCGGCATGGGCACCGGGTTCCTGACCCAGGGGTCCAACAAGCGCGCCATCACGCTCGATCTGAAAACCGAGCAGGGACGTGAGATCCTGAAACGGCTGGTGGCGACCGCGGATGTCCTGGTGGAGAACTATCGGCCGGGGGCCTTCGAGGCGTTGGGGCTGGGCTATGAGGACCTTCGCCAGATCAATCCGAAGCTGATCTACGCCTCGTTTTCAGCGTTCGGTCAGGGTGGGCCGAAGCGGGTGCGGACCGCCTATGACCACGTCATTCAGTCCACCTCGGGGATCATGGCGATGACCGGGACGCCCGAAGTCAACCCGATCAAGATCGGCGCGCCAGCGATCGACTACGCCACCGGCACGATGGGCGCCTACGCCCTGTCCGCGGCGCTGTTTCAGCGCGAACGCACCGGTCAGGGGCAACGGATCGACATGGCGATGCTGGATGTCGCGATGATCCTGATGGCGAGCCATGTGACCGGGTATCTGCGCAATGGCAAGCACCCGAAGCCGTCCGGCAACCGGATGCCGCATGCGACCTCGATGGCCTACCAGACGGCGGACGGCATGCTGATGATCGGTGCGTCCAACCTGCGGCAGCAGAAGCGCCTGTGGACGGTGCTGGAGCGGCCCGAGCTGAGCAAGCGCACCAACGATGAGCGCGATGCCGATCACGCGCGTGAAGAACGGGTGCTGGCCGAGATCATGCTGACGCGCACGGCGGCCGAGTGGGAAGAGTTCCTGCAGGAACGCCATGTCCCGGCCAGCCGGGTGCGCACGATGGGCGAGGCGCTGGATGATCCGCAGATCGCCTCCCGCGGGCTGTTGCACCGGCATGAGAGCGCGCCGGGGATCGACGGATCGTTCACCGTGCCTGTGGCCGCCTTCAAGTTCGCCCACGATGGGCCGCGGGTGGACCGGCCGCCGCCGATGTTCGGGCAGCACAATGACGAGGTGCTGACAGAGCTGGGCTACAGCTCCGGCGATATCGCCGGCTTCCGCGCGGCGAAGATCATCTAGACGGGATCAGCACATGGAAACGGGACGTCTCGGGGTTTGGTATTCCGCTGATAAACATGCCGACGCGACGGCGATCGCCGCCTTCGTGAAGCACGTCGAGAAGCTTGGCTTCGATACGCTGTGGTATCCGGAATCGCGCGGCTTCGAATCCTTGACCATCGCCGGCTACATGCTGGGTCAAACGAAAACGCTGAGGATCGGCAGCTCGATCGCCTCGATCTACGCGCGTGACGCGTTCACCTCGCGGCAAGGCATGATCAGCTTGAACCAATTGTACGGCGACCGGTTCATCCTGGGTCTGGGCGTCAGCCACGTGCCGATGGTCGAGGGCCTGCGCGGGCATGTCTATGAAAAACCCGTGCCGGCGATGCGCGGCTACCTCAACGGGATCATGAAGGATCAGGCCGGGGCGGCGGCTTTTCCCATCTGCATCGCCGCGTTGGGTCCGTTGATGCTGAAACTCGCTGGTCAAATGACGCAGGGGGCCATTCCATATAATACGATCCCCAAACATACGGCGGAGGCCGCCAGAATCCTGGGACCTGGCAAGACGCTGGCGATCGAGCAGAAGGTCACGCTGGAGACCGACCCGATGCGGGCCCGGGCGTTGGGACGCGAGGAGCTGTCGCGCTACCTGGTGCTGGACAACTATCGCAATGCCTGGTTCGGCATGGGGTTCACCGAGGCCGATTTGGCGAATGGCGGTTCGGATGCGTTTATCGATGCCATGGTGCTGTGGGGAAACGCGGAGCAGGTGAAGGCGGGGCTCAGGGCGCATTTCGCGGCGGGTGCCACGCATGTGGCGGTGCAGCCGGTGCACGCCGCCGGCGATACCGCCAGCCGGGACGCGATGCTGGCGGCGCTGGCCGATACCTGATGTCGCGACCCCGAGGTTCGCCGCTGCCGTGACGAAGACCGGCCGCTATTCCGCGGCCTGTGCGTAAGCCTCCAGTGGCGCGCAGGTGCAGATCAGGTTGCGGTCCCCATAGACGTTATCGACCCGCTTGACCGGCGGCCAATATTTCGACGCCGCCACCCAGGACAGCGGGAATGCCGCCTGCGTGCGGGAGTAGGCATGGGTCCAAACCTCCGCCATCACCTCCCGCGCGGTGTGGGGCGCATGCTTCAGGGGATTGTCGGCACGATCCAGCTTGCCGGACCCGATCGCGGCGATTTCGTCCCGGATCGCGATCATCGCGTCGCAGAAACGGTCCAGTTCGGCTTTCGATTCACTTTCGGTGGGCTCGATCATCAACGTGCCGGCAACCGGCCAGGACATGGTCGGCGCATGATAGCCATAATCCTGCAGCCGCTTGGCGATGTCCTCGACCTGAACCCCGGCCTCGTTGGCAAAGCCCCGGCAGTCGATGATGCACTCGTGCGCCACCATGCCGTCAGGGCCGGCATAGAGGATCGGATAGGCGCCGCGCAGCCGGACGGCGATATAGTTGGCCGACAGGATCGCGACTTCGGTGGCGCGCTTCAATCCGGCCGGACCCATCATGCGGATGTAGGCGTAGGGGATCGGCAGGATCAGCGCGCTGCCGAACGGCGCGGCAGACACCGGGCCGATGCCGGTTGGCGGACCGGCATCCGGACGCAGCGGATGGTTGGGCAGCAGGCCCGCGAGGTGCGCCGCCACGCCGATCGGGCCGACGCCGGGGCCGCCCCCGCCATGCGGGATGCAAAACGTCTTGTGCAGGTTCAGATGGCACACATCCGCGCCGATCGAGGCCGGCGAGGTCAGTCCGACCTGGGCGTTCATGTTGGCGCCGTCCATGTAGACCTGACCGCCGTGGCTGTGGATCACGCCGCAAATGTCACGAATCGCCTGCTCGAACACGCCATGGGTCGAGGGGTAGGTGATCATCAGTGCGGCCAGCCGGTCGGCATGTGTCGCGGCCTTCGTGCGCAGGTCCTTCAGATCGACGTTGCCGTCGCGGTCACAGCCGACAACGACGACCTTCAGACCGGCCATCGCCGCGCTCGCGGGGTTGGTGCCGTGGGCCGAGGACGGGATCAGGCAGACGTCGCGATGCGCCTCGCCCCGCGACTGATGCCAGGCGCGGATGACCAGCAAGCCGGCATATTCGCCCTGCGATCCCGCGTTCGGCTGCAACGATACCGCGGCGAAGCCGGTAGCGGCACACAGCCAGGCTTCCAACCGGCGGATCAGCGTCAGGTAGCCTTCGGTCTGGTCGGCCGGCGCGAACGGATGGACGTCGGCGAACCCGGGCAACGTGATCGCCACCATCTCGGCCGTGGCGTTCAGCTTCATCGTGCAGGAACCCAGCGGGATCATGCTGCGGTTGAGCGCGATATCCTTGTCTTCCAGGCGCTTGAGGTAACGCAGCATCTCGTGTTCGGCATGATGCTGACTGAAGGTCGCCTGCCGCAGGAAGTCGGATCCGCGCAACGCCGGCGCCGGGATGGCGGCGACAGCGCCACCCAGTTCCGCGCCCAGCAGTCGCGCCAGGGCGGCCAGGTCGTCTCGGGTGACGGTTTCGTCCAGGGCGATCGCCACACCTGTCGCGTCGATGCGACGCAGGTTGTAGCCGGCGTCGGCGGCGCGGGCGACCAGGCCATCCGAACCCTCGATGACAATGGTCTCGAAAAAGGCGTCGTGGCGCAGCCGCAGGCCGGCGCGGATCGCCGCGTCCGCCAGCATGCGTGCCTGTAGTGACACCCGTCGGGCGATGCGGCGCAGGCCATCGGGTCCATGCCAGACGGCATAGAAGCCGGCGATCACCGCCAGCAGCACCTGCGCGGTACAGATGTTGGAGGTGGCTTTCTCACGCCGGATGTGTTGTTCCCGGGTTTGCAGCGCCAGGCGCATGGCCGGTTGGCCGGCGGCGTCCAGGGACACCCCGACCAGGCGCCCGGGCATGGCGCGCTTGAAGGTGTCCCGCGTCGCGAAGAACCCCGCATGCGGGCCGCCGAAGCCCATCGGAACGCCGAAACGCTGGGCCGACCCGACGACGATATCGGCCCCCATGCTGCCCGGCGGCGTCAGCAGCGCCAAAGCCAGAGGGTCGGTGGCGACGATGCCCAGGGCGCCGACCGCATGCGCCGCTTCGATCTCCTCGGACAGGTCGCGCAGCGCCCCGGTGGTGCCGGGATATTGCAGCAGCAGGGCAAACGGGTTGGCGCTGCCCACGGCGGCGCGGTCGCCGGGTGCGACGGACCGCAGCACGATGCCAAGCGGTTTGGCGCGGGTCGCCAGTACTGCCAGGGTTTGCGGATGCAGATCGGTCGCGACCGCCATGACGTTGGACCGGGTCTTGCTGAGGGCGTGCGCCATGGCCATCGCCTCGGCCGCCGCGGTGGCCTCGTCCAGCAGCGATGCGTTGGCGATCTGCATGCCGGTCAGTTCGGCGATCATCGTCTGGAAATTCAGCAAGGCCTCCAGCCGGCCCTGGGCGATTTCCGCCTGATAGGGCGTGTAGGCGGTGTACCAGCCGGGATTTTCCAGCACATTCCGCAGGATCACCGGCGGCGTGACCGTACCGTGGTAGCCCATCCCGAGTAGACTTTTCATCGGCCGGTTCTGTGCCGCCAATGTCCGCAGTTCGGCGATGATCGCCGCCTCGTCGATCGGCGGCGGCAGAGCCAGTGCCGCATTCGACCGGATCGAGGCGGGCACCGTCTTGCCGGCGACGTCGTCCAGCGTGGCGGCGCCGACCAGACGCAGCATGGCGGCCAGTTCGGTTTCGGAAGGGCCGATATGGCGGCGGACAAAACCGTCATGTTCCTCGAGCTCCGCCAGTTCGGCCAGCGCGTCCATGCCTACAGGGTCTCCAGGTATTCGTCGTAGGCGTCCTGATCCATCAGCGCCTCGAACGCGGCGGTGTCCTCCAGTTCCAGCCGGAAGAACCAGCCTTCGCCCTCGGCGTCGCTGTTCACGACCGAGGGGTCCTCGGTGATCGTCTCGTTGATTTCCACGATCTTGCCGGCCAGCGGGGCGAACACGTCGGATGCCGCCTTGACGCTTTCGACCACGGCGCAGGTCTCGCCCTCGACGACCGCGCGTTCCAGTTCCGGCAGTTCGACGTGCACGAGATCACCGAGCTGCTCCTGTGCGTGGTCGGTGATGCCGACGGTGGCGATGTCGCCGTCCAGCACAATCCATTCGTGTTCCTTGGTGTAACGCTTGTCCGCACTTTTGATGGCCATGAGGGCGTTCCTTCTCAAGCTTCGGTGGCGGTGGGCTCAGCGCAGGTAGCGGTGGGGCGTGAATGGCAGTGGCACAACGGTCGCCGGGATCGTCCTGCCACGGACAAGCAGGGCCAGCCTGGTTCCGTCAGCCGCCAGATCCTTGCGAACGTAGCCCATGGCGACCGGTCCGTTCACGCTCGGCCCGAACCCGCCCGAGGTGATGATACCGGCCTCGGTCCCATCCTCCGCCATAATCGTGGTTTGGGCGCGCGCCGGCGTGCGTCCGTCGGGGCGGATGCCGACACGGCGGCGTGGCACGCCGTTGTCGAGCTGGTCGCGCATGACCAGGCCCCCGGGGAAATCCCAGTTCAGCTTACGCCGTTTGCCGATAACCCAGGTCAGCCCGGCCTCGACCGGGCTGGTCAACTCGTCGATGTCGTTGCCGTAGAGGCAAAGTCCGGCCTCCAACCGCAGCGAGTCGCGCGCACCCAGCCCGACGGGAACCACTTCCGGATGGGCGATCAATGTGTCGGCCAGAGCCTCGGCCTGGCTCGCGGGCACGGAAATTTCGAAACCATCCTCCCCGGTATACCCGGAGCGGGAAACCAGGCAGTCGCGGCCGTCAAGTTTGACCGCGGCGATACCCATGAAGGGCAGCGCGGCGGCCTCCGGCGACAGGCGTGCCACGACACTGGCGGCTTCGGGCCCTTGCAGGGCGAGCAACGCGCGATCGTCCTGCGGCGCGACCGCGATGCCATCGGGCAGGTTGGCCTCCAGGTGGTTGAAATCAACCTCCCTGCGGCTGGCGTTGACGACCAGGAACAGGCGGTCCTCGTCGAGCCGCGCGACCATCAGGTCATCGACAATGCCGCCGACCTCGTTGGTCAGCAGGGTATAGCGCTGGCGACCATGTCTGAGACCGCTGATGTCGCCTGGAACCAGGCTTTCCAGCGCGGCCGCGGCATTCGCCCCGATGACCATCGCCTGCCCCATATGCGAGACATCGAACAGCCCGACATGCGCCCGTGTATGCAAATGTTCGGACAGCACGCCGCCTCGGCAGCGGCTGGAGAGATCGTCGCTGAAGTCGTATTGCACCGGCATGGCGTAACCCGCGAACGGCACCATCCGCGCGCCAAGACGGCGGTGCCACGCATCGAGGGGCGTCAGACGCAGGGGTGCGGGGGTGGGATCGTCGGGCAGGGCATTCTGAGCCAAACCAAGGTCTCCGCGAGCAGGGCCATCCAGCGGCGGAATGCCGGCGGATATGACCCCCCTCTGTCGCGGTACCTGAGAGATTCGGGTGCGAGCCCTTTCTCCGTCGGTGCGAACCCCTCGCTGACGCGCGGTTCGGCTTTCCAGAGATCCCTGCCCGTCGCGGTCCCTTGTGCCTGAGCGTTTCCGGGGGCCGGTTGCGCCTTCGGCGGCGGGACGGTGCCCGCACCTCTCCCGCGGCGGGTGCCTGGGACAGCACGAAGATGCGCTAGCCGCGGGGTGGATGCCAAGGGGTTTTGAACGACGTCGCGGGGTTGTCGAAAGTCGGACCTCGATCCCGCCGAGGCCGACCGAACGGGTTGTTCTATCCCTGTTCCTGGACGGCGCCCGCGGATCAAATTTCACGTCGCTGATCCGCGCTGCCTGTGGGGCGTACTTTCTGTTGGGCGTGCTTGCGGTGGGCGAGCTTCCGGCGGCAACGTTGGCGAAATGCCGGCGTCTTCACCGATATCAGCCGCCTGCAGGGTCCGGTTCGCGCCGGCCGGGCGCTGGCTGGTGATGTGCGGCATGGCCTGGATCCGGTTCTCGCTGTATGGTGATGGCAGACGACGAGGCGGTCGCTGGATCCGATCCAGCAGATTCGGAAGGAGGCGGCCTGATGTTGATCGCAGGCGATATCGGCGGTACCACCACCAGGCTGGCGCTGGTTTCGGCGGAGGCCGGGCCGCGTAAATTCGTCGCCGAACAGAGTTTCCGCAGCGCGGACTACAAGGGGTTGCAGCCGATCGTCGAAGCGTTTCTGGCGAATACCGGCAGCAAGGCGACGTCCGCCTGCTTTGACGTAGCCGGACCGGTGATCGAGGGGCGGGCGCATTTGACGAACCTGCCGTGGGATCTGGACGAATCGACGCTGCGCGGCGGTCTCGGCCTACGGCGGGTCAGCCTGCTGAACGATCTACGGGCCATCGCGCACGCGGTGCCGCATCTGGCACCTGGCGAAACCACCGAGATCAATCCAGGTCATGCCGAAGACCGTGCCCCTTTGGCGATCCTGGCGCCGGGCACCGGCCTTGGCGAGGCGTTCCTGATCTGGGGGGGGCAGGAGTACATCGCCTGCGCGTCGGAAGGCGGCCACGCGGATTTCGCCCCGACCAATCCGATCCAGACCGGCCTTTGTTCCTACCTGACCGAACGGTTTCGCCATGCGGCCTATGAGCGGGTGTGTGCCGGATCCGGGTTGCCGAACGTCTATGACTATGTGCGATCGCGCGATCCATCGGCGGAAGATCCGGCCTTCGCCGCGGTGCTGCACGCGGCACACGACCGCACCCCGGCGATCGTCGAGGCCGCGTTGAACGACCCTGACAACAATCCCCTGGCAGCCGAGACGCTGCGCATCGTGATCGACGTCTGGGGGGCGGAGGCCGGCAATCTGGCGTTGAAGGTGATGGCGACCGGCGGCGTCTACCTCGGCGGTGGCATGCCGCCCCGCATGGTGTCGCAACTGCAGGACGGCGCCTTCATGCGCGCCTTCACCGCCAAGGGACGCTTTGCCGGCCTGCTGAGCAAGGTGCCTGTTCACGTCATCATGATCAATGCCGCCCTGCTTGGGGCAGCCATATTCGGGTTGGAGTTGGCTGAGCGCGACTGAATGAAGTGGCCGGGCTCCATCATTTGGTGGAGCAGACCCCCAGGCGTGCCGGGGTTTAACGGCGTTCAGGAAGTGCGCACATGTCGACCTATCAAGGAGCGTGACAATGCAGCTGGGAATGATCGGCCTCGGGCGAATGGGCGGCAACATGGTGATCCGGTTGGCGAAGGCCGGACATGAATGCCTGGTCTACGACAGCCATCACGAGGCGGTGGATGCGCTGGTCGCCAAGGGTGCGAAAGGCACCACCAGCCTGATCGACTTCGTCAAGCAGCTCAGCAAGCCACGGCTGGTCTGGCTGATGGTTCCCGCGGGTGTCGTCGATCCGGTGCTCAGCTCGCTGCTGCCGTTACTGGAGGCAGGCGATATCGTAGTGGATGGCGGCAATTCCTACTATCATGATGATATTCGCCGAGCTACGGAGCTGAAGCAAAGCGGCCTGCACTACGTCGATGTCGGCGTCAGTGGCGGCGTCTGGGGCCTGGAACGCGGCTACTGCCACATGATCGGCGGCGAACCGGACGTGGTGAAGCATCTCGACCCGATCTTCCGCTCGTTGGCGCCCGGGCTGGACGCGGCGCCGCGCACCGCGGGAGCAGACGGCGATCCCAGCCCGGCGGAGCTTGGCTACCTGCATTGCGGGCCGAACGGTGCCGGACACTTCGTGAAGATGGTACACAACGGCATCGAATATGGGTTGATGGCGGCCTACGCCGAGGGCTTCAATATCATCAAGCACGCCAATGTCGGGCTGCATACCCAGGTGCACGACGCCGAAACCACGCCGCTGCGGCACCCGGAGCATTTCAAATACGATATCGACGTCGGTCAGGTCGCCGAGGTGTGGCGGCGCGGCAGCGTGGTGGCGTCCTGGCTGCTCGATCTGACCGCCAGCGCGCTGCGCAAGAGCCCCGGGCTTGGCGACTTCGCCGGTCGCGTATCGGATTCCGGCGAAGGCCGCTGGACGGTGCAGGCCGCGGTTGACGAAAGCGTGCCGGCACCGGTGATTTCAGCGGCGCTGTTCGCTCGCTTCAGTTCACGTGGCGAGGCCGACTATGGCGATCGCCTGCTATCCGCGCTGCGGTTCGAATTCGGCGGCCACGTCGAGAAGCCGAAGGAGGACCATTGATGCGAGCATGGTCCGACGCCATCGTCTTCTCTGGTAGGATTTTCCCGCCCGCGGGTCGATTGATGGTCCTCGGCTGGGATCAGCTGGATCTAAAGCCGGCAACCCCGGCTTGAGCATAAAGGAACCGACCCATGGCTTCAGACGCACCCAAAGCATTGAACGAGCTTGGCCAAAGCCTGTGGCTCGATAATATCACCCGCGACCTGCTCGATAGCGGCACACTGAAGCGCTACATCGACGAACTGTCGGTCACCGGCCTGACGTCCAACCCGACCATCTTCGACAACGCGATCTCGCGTAATTCCTGGTACGATGCTGAAATCCGCAAGCAGCTGGATGACGGGGTTTCGGGCGAGGCGCTGTTCTTCAAGCTGGCGATCCAGGACCTGAGCCGAGCCGCGGACCTGTTCCTGCCGGTCTACGAGCGCACCGGTTCGGTGGATGGGTTCGTCTCGTTGGAGGTCTCGCCGGTGTTCGCCTATGACACCAAGGCGACGGTTGACCAGGTCAAGACGCTGCACGCGCAGGCGAACAAGCCGAACGTTTTCATCAAGATCCCCGGCACGCCGGAGGGCCTGCCGGCGATCACCGACTCGATTTTCGCCGGCGTGCCGGTGAACGTCACCCTGCTGTTCTCCACCGACCAGTACAAGGCCGCCGCCGACGCCTATATGAAGGGGCTGGAGCGGCGGGTGGCGGCCGGGCTGTCGGCGGATGTGCGATCGGTCGCCTCGTTGTTCCTCAGCCGCTGGGATGTCGCGGTAGCGGACAAGGTGCCGGCCGACCTGCGCAACACGCTTGGCCTCGCGGTCGGGACCCAGGCTTACAAGGCCTATCGCGACATCCTGGAGAGCGATCGGTTCCAGCGTCTGGAGAACGTCGGCGCGCGGGCGCAGCGCCTGCTGATGGCCAGCACCGGGACAAAGGACAAAAGCGCAGCAGACACGTTGTACATCGAGGGCCTCGCCGCGCCGAACACGGTCAACACGATGCCCGAGCCGACCCTGCTGGCCTTCGTTGATCATGGCAAGGTCGCGACCGCGTTGCCGCGCGACGGCGGTAATGCGGAGGCGGTGCTGGCTGCGTTCACCAAAGCCGGCGTCGATCTGACGGCGCTGTCGACCCAGCTGCAGTCCGATGGCGCCAAGAGCTTCGTCAAATCGTGGAATGAGCTGCTGGATTCGATCAAGTCCAAGAGCAAGGTTCTGGCCTGACCTGGGGAACGCCGATGACCGCTTTGACCGCAACACCGGCCTGGCAGGCGCTGGAGGCGCACCATGCGCAGATCAAGACCGCCAGTCTGCGCAAGTTTTTCGCCGACGATCCCGGGCGGGCGGAGCGGTTTTCGGCGGAGGGCGCGGGACTGTTCCTGGATTACTCCAAGAATCTCGTTACGGACGACACGCTAAGGCTGCTGTTGCAGTTGGCGGATGAACGTGGCGTGGCGCAGCGCCGTGACGCGATGTTCGTCGGCGACAAGATCAATACGACGGAACGGCGCGCGGTCCTGCACATCGCGTTGCGCGCGCCGCGCGGCAGTCGCATCGAGGTCGACGGCGCCGACGTGGTGCCCGAGGTCCACCAGGTGCTGGACGCGATGGCGGACTTTGCCGCGCGGGTGCGCAGCGGCAGGTTCACCGGCCACACCGGCAAGCGCATCCGCAACGTGGTGAACATCGGCATCGGCGGGTCCTATCTTGGGCCCGAGATGGCCTATCGGGCGCTGCGTCCCTACAGCGACCGGTCGATGACGTTCCGCTTCGTCGCCAACGTGGACGGTGCGGATTTCACTGAGGCCACGGTTGACCTGGATGCGGCCGAGACGCTGTTCATCGTCTCCTCGAAGACCTTCACCACGCTGGAGACCATGACCAACGCCGAGACCGCCAGGGCGTGGCTGGTCGGCCAACTGGGTTCGGATGCCGCGGTGGGCAAACATTTCGCCGCTGTCTCGACCAACATCGCGGGCGTGACGAAGTTCGGCATCGATCCGGCGAACACGTTCGGCTTCTGGGACTGGGTCGGCGGCCGCTATTCGATGGACAGCGCGATCGGGCTTTCGACCATGATCGCGGTGGGGCCGGACAACTTCCACGCCATGCTGGGCGGCTTCCATGCTATGGATGAACACTTCCGCACCGCGCCGGCGGCCCGGAACCTGCCGTTGCTGCTTGGCCTGCTGACAGTCTGGTACAACAACTTCTTCGACGCCCAGACAATCGGGATCATGCCCTATTCCGCCCATCTGGCGCGCTTTCCCGCCTATCTGCAGCAGTTGCAGATGGAGAGCAACGGCAAGCACGTCGATCTTGACGGGAACGTCGTGAATTACCAGACCGGCCCGATCATCTGGGGCGAGCCGGGCACCGATGGCCAGCATTCGTTCTACCAGTTGCTGCACCAGGGTACCAAGCTTGTGCCGTGCGACATGATTGGCTTCTGCAAGCCACTCAGTCCGTTGACCAAACATCACGACCTGCTGATGGCCAATCTGTTCGCGCAGGCCGAAGCGCTGGGCTTTGGCAAGACCGAACAGGAGTTGCGGGCCGAGGGCTCGCCGGATTTCCAGACGCCGTTCCGGGTGACCGAGGGCAACCGGCCGACCAACATGATCCTGGCCGAAAGGCTCGATCCGGCGACGCTTGGCAGCCTGGTGGCGCTGTATGAACACAGCGTCTTCACCCAGGGCGCGGTCTGGTCGATCGACAGCTATGATCAGTGGGGCGTCGAACTGGGCAAGGTTCTCGCCAGCCGCATCATTCCGGAACTGAGCCGCGGCGAGGAGCCGAAGCTGGCTCATGATGCCTCCACCAACGCGCTGATCAGCCGCTATCGGCGCCACCGAGGGTGACGGATGACGCGGAGCGGCTGAAGCGAAACGCCGCCGAGGCGGCCGCGGGGCTGATCGAATCGGGCATGGTTATCGGCCTGGGCACCGGCTCGACAGCGATCTTCGCCACGCGCCGCATCGCCGAACGGCTCTCCGCCGGGGACCTGAAGGACATCGTCGCCATCGCCACCTCTCGCGCGACAAACGCCGCGGCTAAGGCGCTGGGGATCCCGATGCTGACCGACGACATCCCTCGCGTTATCGACATCGTCATTGACGGCGCGGATGAGGTTGACCCGTCGCTGAACCTGATCAAGGGCGGTGGCGGGGCTTTGTTGCGGGAGAAGATCGTCGCCCAGGCCAGCCGGCGGCAGGTCATCGTGGTGGATGACAGCAAGCTGTCGCCCAGGATCGGCACCCGCCGGCCGCTGCCCGTGGAGGTGCTGGAATTCGGCTGGCGTGCGCAGGCCCGCTTCCTCGAGGGGCTGGGGGCGAAGGTGACGCCGCGCGAGCGCGATGGCAGCCTGTTCCGCACCGATCAGGGGAACATGATCCTGGATAGCCACTTCGGTCCGATCGGCGATCCCGCCGCCTTGTCGGTCGCGCTGCAGGCACGGGCCGGCATCGCCGGGCACGGCTTGTTCATCGATATCGCGAATGATCTGTTTGTCGCCGACGCGGACGGCGTGCGTCATGTCCGGCGGGAAGCCTGACAAGACAGCTGACGTCCCGGTGTCACCGCTGACACGGACGGGTATCGCGCACAAGGTCCGTGGTTGCCAGTCTTTGCGTGGCCGCCGGCCTTGTAGAGCCTGCTGGCGCACCAAGATAGGCGACGGATTCCATCAACTGTGGAGTCAAGTCCCCGGCGGGTAGTCAAAGGTCTGGCCAATGGCCCGGCAATGATCAACACAATCGTGAATACGCGCCGAACAACGCGAAGCTCCGCTCGTCAGTAATGGGCCGCGGAAAAAGGAGTCACCACCATGGATCAATCGATCGCTCTGACGGTCAACGGCACCAGCCGGCGCGTGGAGGTCGATGACGCTCGGGTCACCCTGCTCGATTTGCTGCGCGAGCGGCTTCACCTGACCGGGACAAAGAAGGGCTGCGATCGGGGCCAGTGCGGCGCCTGCACCGTTCTCGTCGACGGCCGGCGGGTGAACGCCTGTCTTACCCTGGCGGTCAGCCAAGACGGAATGGATATCCTGACGATCGAGGGCGTTTCCAGGGGCGATACGTTGCATCCGGTGCAGGCCGCCTTCGTCGAGCATGACGGCTTCCAGTGCGGCTTCTGCACCCCCGGTCAGATCATGAGTGCCATTGGGCTGATCCGCGAGGCCCAGGCCGGTGATGATCCTGAACGGGTGCGCGAGGCGATGAGCGGCAATCTCTGTCGCTGCGGCGCCTATGCCGGGATCACCGAAGCGGTGCTCGATGCCCAGGCGCGTCTGCGGAATGCGGGAGAAGCCGCATGAACCGCTTCGAATATGTGCGCCCGGCCAACAGGGCTGAGGCGATCGCGGCCGCCGCCGAACCCGGGGCGGTCTACTTCGGCGCGGGCACCAACCTGCTGGACCTTATGAAGGGCCGGATCGTCCAGCCGAAGCGTCTCGTGGACGTGACCCGGCTTCCCGGGCTCGACACGGTCGAGACCCTGCCGGACGGCGGCGTCAGAATCGGCGCACTGGTGCGCAACAGCGACCTCGCGCACGATCCGGCGTTCGCGCGGCGCTATCCGGCGGTGGCGGAGGCGCTGCTGTCCGGCGCGTCGGCCCAACTGCGCAACGCGGCGACGACCGCGGGCAACCTGATGCAGCGCACCCGCTGCCAGTATTTCTATGACACCGCCAGCGCCTGCAACAAGCGTGATCCCGGCGCGGGCTGCGATGCGCGCGGCGGGGAAACCCGGCTGCACGCCGTGCTGGGCTGGAGCGAGCATTGCGTCGCCACCCATCCGTCGGATTTCTGCGTGCCGCTCACCGCGTTCGGCGCGATCGTCGAGATCGAGGGCCGCTCGGGCCAGCGCGAGGTGCCGCTGGAGGACTTCCACCTTCTGCCGGGCGACACGCCGCAACGCGAGACGGTGCTGGAACCGGGGGAGATGATCGTCGCGGTGCGTCTGCCACCGGACGCCGCCGGGTTCGCCGGGCACGCGCGCTACCTCAAGATCCGCGAGCGCACCTCCTACGCCTTCGCGGTGGTCTCCGCCGCGGCGGGCCTGCGCCTCGATGCCGGCCACATCACGGAGGCTCGGCTGGCGCTGGGCAGCGTCGCGATGAAGCCTTGGCGCGCCAGGGAAGCGGAGCGCCTGCTGGTCGGGCGCGAGCCGACCCGGGAGGCGTTCCGTGACGCCGCTGACGCCGCGCTGGTTAATGCGCGGCCGTCCGGTGACAACGCGTTCAAGATCGAGCTCGCCCGCCGCATTGTCGTCCGTGTTCTGTCCTTCGCCGCCGCCGGCACGCCGGACCGCTTGCCGGCGCTGCCCGCTTCGGCTTTCGCGCATACCCCAGGAGTCATGATCGATGCCTGATACCGTCCCCCTCGTTCATGTCCGTCACGGATCGAATAGCGGCCAGCCGCTCACCCGGCGTGAGGGATTGCTCAAGGTGACAGGCAAGGCCCGCTATGCCGCCGACAACCATCCCCCGCACATGCTGCATGCGGTGATGGCGACCAGTAGCATCGCGCTCGGCCGTGTGACGTCGCTGGATGTCGCGGCAGCGAAAGCGCATCCCGGCGTGGTCGAGGTGATGACTCCGGCCAACGCCCCCAAGCTCGCCCGCCATCCCGACGATGCAGGCGAAATGTTCACCTTTAAGCTCGACCTGCTTCAGGACGACCGGGTGCGCTATGCCAACCAGCCGATCGCCGTGGTGATCGCCGAAACGCTTGAGGCGGCGACCGAAGGCGCGGCCCTGCTCCACCCTACCTATACCGTCGAGGCCCCGCACATCGGGCTGGACGCAACAGCGGAACATTTCGTCCCGGCTTCCGTCGGCGCGGGCCAGGAAGCCAACGCCGGCCACGGTGACATCCAGGCCGGCCTGGCCGCCGCCGAGCACCAGATTACCGCTACCTATGACACGCCCGCCCAGTATCACAACGCGATGGAGCCGCACGCCATCGTCGCACAATGGAACGGCAACAGCCTCGTCCTGGACACGCCAAGCCAGGGCATGACGATGGCGCAGGCCCGCCTGGCCGGACTGTTCGGCATCGACCCGTCCGATATCCATATCCGCAGCCCGTTCCTGGGCGGCGGTTTCGGATCCAAGGGCGTGATCTGGGCGCCGCAGGTGCTGGGCGTCATGGCCGCGCGCCTGGTTGACCGGCCGGTGAAGCTGGTGGTGCGGCGGGAGCAGATGTTCGGCCCGGTCGGCCACCGGCCGCCGACCCGCCAAACCCTGCGTCTCGGCGCCGGCGCGGACGGCGCGCTGACCGCGCTCGACCACCATACGCTGACCGCGTCGAGCACGTTCGACGACTTCTTCGAACCGGCCTGCGGGCCGTCCCATACCCTCTACGCCAGCCCGGCTCTGGTGACGAGCTACGAGGCGGTCCGCCTTGATACCGGCACGCCGACGTTCATGCGCGCGCCGGGCGAAGCCACCGGCACCGTCGCGCTGGAGAGCGCGATCGATGAGATGGCGGCGGCGTGCGGCATGGACCCGCTGGAATTTCGCCTGAAGAATTACGCCGAAACCGAGCCAATGTCGGGCAAGCCGTTTTCCTCCAAGGCGCTGCGCGACTGCTACACGCAGGGGGCCGAACAGTTCGGCTGGACCAGGCGCCCGCTTGCGCCGCGGCAGATGCGCGATACTGACGGCCTGCTGGTCGGTTGGGGCGTCGGCACCGCGACCTTTCCGGCGTTGACAATGCAGGCCGCGGCCCGCGCGGAGCTGCGCGCGGACGGCCAGGCCAGTGTATCCATCGGTGCGCACGACATGGGGCAAGGCGCCTGGACCGCGCTGGCTCAGCTCGCCGCCGACGGGCTCGGGCTGAGCGTGGATCAAGTCACGTTCGAGATGGGTACATCCGACCTGCCGAGTGGCGGCATTGCCGGCGGCTCATCGCAGACCGCCACCGCCGGAATGGCGATCCACAACGCCGGCGGCGAGGTGATCACGCAACTGGCCGAGCTAGCCACAAATGATGAACGCTCGCCGCTGTTTGGTGCCGGCAATGCCGGCGTGATCGCGCGCGATGGACGCTTGCTGCGCCGCGACGACGAGAGCCGGGGCGAGAGCTATGCCGATATCCTCAGGCGTGCTGGCCGCACCGCCATCGAGGGTAACGGCCAAGCCGCGCCCGATCCGGCCGCGCAGGAGCATTACTCCATGCACGCCCACGGCGCCGTCTTCGCCGAGGTCAAGGTCGACCCCTATCTGGGACAGATCCGCGTCACCCGCCTTGTCGGCGCCTTCGCGGCCGGACGGATCATCAATCCCAGGATGGTGCGTAGCCAGTATCTGGGCGGCATGATCTGGGGCGTGTCGTTCGCCCTGCATGAGCGCGCGGTGATGGATCGGCACTCTGGTCGGACGATGAACGCCAACCTTGCCGAGTACCATGTCCCGGTCAACGCTGACGTGCCGTCGATCGAGGCAATCCTCGTCGAGGAACATGATCCGCACGTCAACCCGCTCGGGATCAAGGGTGTCGGCGAGATCGGCATCACCGGGACGGCGGGGGCGATCGCCAACGCGGTCTGGCACGCGACGGGGGTGCGGGTGCGCAACATGCCGATCACCTTGGACAAGCTGATGTAGTCTGGTCACTTTCAGGCTTTGACCGCGCCGGAGGTTATCGGATCGAAGCCGACTGCGCTGCTGTGCGCCGTCCGCGCGAAAGCGGCGCACAGCAGCGACAGCAGCGACAGCAGCGAGACGCCGGCAAGGAAGCCGGCAACCAGCCACGGCGTCCCATAGCCAAGTCGCAGCAAGTAAGCCGAGGCGAGTGGCGTGAACCCACCGGCGATCGCCGATATCTGCTACGCGATCGACAAGCCGGTGTATCGCACGCCAGGGCCAAACAGTTCAGCGAAGAACGTTGCTTACACGGCGAACATCATCGTCGGCCCGAGATTGTAGGCGGCGACCGTCGCGATCAAGATCAACAGCGCGCTTTTTGTCGCGAGCAGAATGAAGAACGGAAACGCGAACAGCGTCATGAACGCGGTGCCCAGGACGTAGACGGCGCGCTTGCCGATCCGATCGCCCAGAATACCGAAGACCGGGCACATGAAGATGCCGATGGCCGACGCGATCAGCACCCCCGTCAACGGCATCGCTCGGTCCATGGCGAGTTGGGTGGCGACATAGGCGAGACCAAAAGCGTTGATGATGTTGGAGGATATCGTCTCCGCCAGCCTGGCACCCATCGCCAGAAAAACGTTGCGCGGATGATTACGTAACAGATCCAGCAGCGGCATCCCGCGGGAAGCTGCCGGGTTCGTCCGGGCGCGCTCGAAATCGGGCGTCTCGGTCGTGTTCATTCGAATGAAGAGACCGACGCCGACCAGCGGAGCGCTTAGCAGAAACGGAACCCGCCATCCGCAGTCAAGCAGCGCGTCTCGGCCGAGCAGTAACACCAGCGCGAACACGCCGGTTGCGAGCAGGGCCCCGCCAGATGCGGCCAAACCGCGGCAGGGCGCCCCAGAAGCCGCGACTGTGCTCCGGCGCGTGCTCGATGGTCAGCAAGGCCGCTCCGCCATACTCGCCGCCGAGACCAGAGCCCTGCATCAGCCGCAGTACGACAAGGCCAACCGCGGCCCATCCGCCCGCGGTGGTGTATGTTGGCAGCAGGCTGATAAGGATAACAGGTATCAGTAGGTAATAAGCCCCCACCGCGTTCAATTCGGCCATAGACCAGGGGAGGGTGGTGGATCGGGCGCCGGCACCAGTCGGGAACGTCGTCGCTGCGGCCGGATAGTCATGTGCAACCGCACCGTCCGCGAGCGATCAATCAGTCGGTCCGTAGTCCCGCGTTGCCGCCTTTGCCGACAGATACCCCAGCCGCACGTCCCGCCGCACTGCTTCGGGATCGCGCTCCGCCGCCGCGCCCATTCCGCCACCGCCAGGCATCTCGATCACCAGCCGGTCGCCTGGCGGAACGACCTGCAGGCCCTTCGGCTTCAGTTCGGCGCCGGACTTCAGCGATAACGCGCCACACTGGCCGGGGCCGCCACCGTTACGACCTCGTGCCGGAAACCTGACGCGCTCGAACCCGGCGAAGATGCCGAAGGCCGCGTCCTCTCGTGAGCTGATCTCCATCACCTGGCCAAGGCCGCCGCGGAATCGGCCGCTGCCACCGGAGTCCTGTCGCAACTCCTTGCGCCAGATGACCAGCGGGGTGATCGCCTCGGTCGCCTCCACCGGCACGTTGCGCACCCCGGACGGGAACGGCGTTGCCGACAGCCCATCCTGCCGCGGCCGCGCACCTGCGCCGCCGGAGTGAAAACTCATGACCATGAACTGCGTGCCGGCCTTGTCACCCACCCCTGTCAGTCCGTGGCCCGCGACCATTTTCAGGCTCCAGAGGTTGGAGGTCCCCTCGGCTGGGACCCGGCCCGGTATGGCCTGCTCCAGCGCGCCGTAAACCACGTCCGGCATCATGTGGCCGATCGAGGATCGCGCATACACCGCGGCCGGATAGGTCGCACTGACAATGGTTCCTGGCGGCGCCGTCACCTTCACCGCGGCCAACGTGCCGGCATTGTTTGGAATACGCGGGGCGACGACGCAGTTGATCCCGAATGTCGTGTAGGCTTCCGTGTAGCACAGAGGACAGTTGATCGCGTAGCTGGACATGCCGGACGTGCCGGTGAAATCAACCAGAATGGTGTCCTCGGCTATGGTAACCGATGCAACGAGATCGAGCGGTGCCTCGTATCCATCGACCCGCATCGTGTTCGTCCAGGTGCCCTTCGGCAGCTTCCCGATTGCCTCTGCCATCGCGCTTCGGCTGCGGGTGATGATTTCCTCGCCCAGCGTGTCAAGGTCGTCGAGCTGAAATTCCCGCATCATCGAGACCAGCCGCCGGCTGCCGATGTCGTTGCAGGCGATCAGTGCATAGACGTCGCCGATCACCTGCACCGGTTCACGCACATTGGCTCGGATCATCGCCAGCAGGTCCTCGTTCATCTCGCCGGCCCGTGCCAGCCTCAACAGCGGAATGAATAATCCCTCGTGCCAGATCTGCCGGCCCTCCGGCGTCTGTCCGACGCCACCCATGTCCACCAGATGCGATGTGCAGGCGAACAGCGCGACGATGCGTCCGTCCATGAACGTTGGCGAAACGACCACCAGGTCGTAGAGATGTCCGGTGCCCTTCCAGGGATCGTTGGTGATGTAGACATCACCTTCCTTCATGCCGGCAACCGGGAACACGTCCAGGAAGTGCCCGACCGATGCGGCCATCGTATTGATGTGGCCCGGCGTTCCGGTGACCGCCTGGGCCAGCATGCGTCCGCGCAGATCGAAAACGCCCGCCGAAATGTCGCCCGCCTCGCGCGCCGAGGTGCTGAACGCGGTTCGCACCAAGGTCTGTCCCTGCTCCTCGACAACCGAGAGCAGCCGGTTCCACATGATCTGCACGTCGAGTTCGGCGATTTTTCGACGCGCGCTCATGCCGCGGCTCCCTCGATGATGATTTCACCGCCGTGCGCGATCCACGCCTGAAATCCTGTGGGAACGATCGTGGTTGTCCCGGCCTCGACAATCGCCGCGGGTCCCGACAGCGTGGCGCCCGGTCTCAATTCGGCCCGCGCAAACACCGGCGCATCGATCAGTTCGTCGCTGGCCGTCTCGACCATCCGCCGGGTCGACGATGCCTTTGCCAGCGTCGTGCCGCGCACCGGTGGATCAGCGGTTGGCAAGTCGTACGGTTCGGACAAACCCAATGTCCAAGTCACTGCCTCGATTTCCAGCTTCGGAATGATCCTGCCGAATAACCGCGCGTAGGTCGCCTCGAATGCGCCACGAAGCGCGGTCGCGTCCAGTGCCGCCCGATCCAGCGGCACCGCGACCTCATGCCCTTGACCTCGGTAGCGCATGAAGGCGGTGCGCCGCTCCGCCAACGCACCGGTTGGCACGCCCAGCCTCACAACGGCTTCCGCTTCCGCTCGCATCTCGGCGAACAGGTCCTCGATCAACGCCGGGTCCAGATCACCAAGCTGGAGCAGGAACGTGCGCGCCACCTCATAGGCGATCGGCGCGTCCAGGAATCCATGGGCCGAGCCGACCCCGGCATCGAGCGGGATTACCACGCGCATAATTCCCAGCTTCCGGGCCAGCCGCGCGGCGTGCAACGGCGCGGCGCCGCCAAAGGCGATCAGCGTGCGTCCAGCGGTGTCCTTGCCATTCTCTACCGCGTGGATACGCGCCGCGCTGGCCATCGTCTCGTTGACGATCTCGACAATTCCGCGTGCCGCTTCCTCGGCCAGCATGTCCAGCCTGGACCCGACCTCGGCCAGCACGGCATCGCGTGCGAGACGCGGATCCAACGCGATCTTGCCGCCGGCGAACTGCACTGGGTCAATGCGGCCCAGCACGACATCCGCATCGGTCACCGTGGGCGCCGAACCGCCCCGTCCATAGCACGCCGGTCCAGGATCGGACCCCGCGCTGTCCGGTCCCACCGCGATCCGCCGCAGCGCATCGATCCGTCCGATCGATCCGCCCCCGGCGCCGATCTCCACCATGTCGATTACCGGGATCCGCACCGGGATGCCGCTGCCTTTGGCGAAACGATACGCGCGCGCAACCTCAAAATGTCGGGACTGTTGCGGCGTGTAGTCGTCGATCAGCGTAATCTTCGCGGTCGTGCCGCCCATGTCGAATGACAACGCCCGATCATAGCCGCCGATCGCCGCGATGCGCCGAGCCAGGATTACTCCGCCGGCCGGCCCGCTCTCGACCAGCCGCACGGGGAAACGCGTCGCGGTCTCCACGGTACAGATCCCGCCCGAGGACATCATCAACAACAACGGACATCCAATGCCGATGCCCGCCAGGCCATCCCGCATGCGCCCGAGGTAGCTACCCATCAGCGGCAGCACGTAGGCATTGGCCACGGTGGTCGATGTCCGCTCATATTCGCGGATCTCGCGGCACACCTCGGAGGACAGCGTGATGGCCAGCCTGGGCATCGCGGCGGCGAGAAGATCGCGCGCCCGTTCCTCATGTGCCGGGTTGATGTACGAATGCAGAAAGCTGATCGCCAACGCCGCTATTCGTTGGCTTTTCAATACATCCACCAGGCGCAACAGCGCATCCTCATCCAACCCCAGCAACACCGATCCGTCTGCCGCCAGCCGCTCGGGCACCTCCAGCCGCAGGTCGCGTTCAACCAGAGGCGCCGGACGTTCCATGTACAAATCGTATTGCTCGAACCGGTGCTCGTAGGCGATCTCCAGCGAGTCGCGAAAGCCGGCCGTGGTGATCAACGCGGTGCGTGCGCCTTTGCGTTCGATCAGGGCGTTGGTCGCGAGCGTTGTGCCATGCACCACCAGCCCCAATGCTGATCCTGCGATCCCGGCCTCGGCCAATATCGATCGTGTCCCGGTGATCACCGCCTTGTCCGGCGCATCATGGGTGGTCAGCAGTTTGGTGGAAACGGTTCGGTCGGGCAGGGACAGCACGATATCGGTGAACGTGCCGCCGATGTCGACGGCCAGGCGAATCCGAGCGGTCATGAGGCAGGCGAGCCTTGTCCTGTTCGGCGGCACGCTAGTCCGGCGGTCATCCGATGGGAAGCCGTCGATACGCCTGTGTTGGCAGGGCCACTAGCGGCTGACGGCTGAAAGCGGCGGCGCCACATCCTCTAACGATCGTCGTTCGGCATTCTGCGCCAGGAAGCCAGCGACGACCGCCGCGATCACCATCAGCACGCCGCCGAGCAGATAGCCGTAGAAGATTGAGACTCGGGAACCGGTATCGATCAACGCGCCGAACAGGGCGGGTCCCGCAACGCCGCCGACACCGGTGCCGAAAGCGTAGAACAACGCAATGGCGATGGCCCGCACCTCCAGCGGGAAGCTCTCGCCGACGGTGAGGTAGGCGGAACTCGCGGCGGCGGAGGCGACAAAGAAGATCCCCGTCCAGGCCAAGGTCTGCTGGATCGCGTCCAGCCAGCCCAACGCGAACATCCAGCCGGTCAGTGCCATCAACACGCCCGACAGACCGTAGGTCGCGGTGATCATGATCCGACGGCCGATCGTATCGAACAGCCGCCCCAGCATCAGCGGCCCGAGAAAATTGCCGATCGCGAACGGCAGAATGAACAGTCCAACATTGCCGGACGTCACGTTGTAGAATCGGGTCAGGATCAGCGCATAAGTGAAGAACACCGCGTTGTAGCAGAACGCCTGGGCCGCCATCAGCGTCACGCCCAGCCAGGTCTGCCGCCGATATGTGGTGACCAGCGCCTTGGCGCCTGCCTTGAACCAGGAATGGATATCAGTCCGCAAAAGCAATGAGCCAGCGGGCACCGGCGGCAGCGCCTTGCCGGTTTCGCGCTCGATCCGTGCCTCGATCTGATCGACCACGCGTTCGGCCTCCCGCGGCTGGCCATGGGTCATCAGCCAGCGCGGGCTTTCCGGCAGGAAGCGGCGCAACAGCAACACGAAGAAGCCCAGGACGCCGCCGATGATGAACGCGGCCCGCCAGCCGATCTCTGGCGGCATGATAGCCGGGTCCAAAACGACGTAGGCGCCCATCGCGCCGATCGCCGCGCCGATCCAGAAGCTGCCATTGATCACCAGATCGGTGAAGCCGCGGCGCCTGGCGGGGATCAGCTCCTGGATCGTTGCATTGACGGCGGCATATTCGCCACCGATGCCGGCGCCGGTCAGCAGCCGGAAGAGCGCGAAAGACCAGAAGTTCCAGGACAGGCCGCAGGCGATGGTGCCGACCAGATAGACCAGCACCGTCACGGTAAACAGCTTCTTGCGGCCCAGGCGATCGGTCAGCCAGCCGAACAACAGTGACCCACCCACCGCGCCAATCAGATACGCACTCGCCGCGGCGCCGATCTCGCTTCCGGTCAGATGCAATTGCGGGCTGTCCGACAAGGCGCCGGACAACGACCCGACGATCGTGACCTCCAGCCCATCGAGGATCCAGGCAATCCCCAACGCGAAGATCACCAGCCAGTGAAAGCGGCTCCATGGCAGCCGATCGAGCCGGTTGGGGACGTTCGTTTCGTAAACTTGCCGCTGATCCGACATTGCCTGCCCCGCCGTTTTATTGCCTACTCGCAGGCTGTAGCCCGGAGACGCCGACACATGGATGCCTTTCTGACCTCGGTTGAAGCAACGATTTCGCGATGGCATGGAATCGAGCCGCCCAACGCGGCGGCGAAGCGGCTCGCGGCGGATCTGGCCGCCACGCTCGACGCGTTCGAGGCGTTGCGCGGCACGCTGGCTTTCGAAGACGAGCCCTCCAGCTTCGAGGCGGCCCTGCAGGCAACCAAGGAGACCGCCTGATGGCGAGGCTGGCGGACGTCAGCCTGATCGAGGCTGCTGACCTGGTTGCCTCGGGCGAGGCGACGTCACTGGAATTGTTGCACGCGTGCTGGGCCAACCTGGACGCCGTCAACCCGCGGGTCAACGCGGTCATCTGGCAAGAGCGCGAGCAAGCCGAAGCCGCCGCTCGGGCCGCCGACAACGCCGTCCGGAACAAGCAACGCCTGGGTCCGCTGCACGGCGTGCCGATGGCCCACAAGGACATGTACTACCAGGCCGGCAAACTGAGCACATGTGGATCAGCCCTGCGCAGGGAGTTCCGCCCCGGCTATAGCGCGACGGTGATCGAACGCCTGGCCGCCGCCGGCGCCTATACGTTCGCCGGCCTGAACATGGCCGAGTTCGCGCAGAACCCGACAGGCCACAACAAGACGTTCGGCGATTGCCACAATCCCTGGAACCTGCCGTACATCACCGGTGGCTCGTCGTCGGGGTCCGGCGCTTCACTCGCTGCGCGCTTCAACTACATGGCGCTTGGATCAGACACCGGCGGTTCGGTCCGGCTGCCGGCGTCAGCCTGCGGCGTCACCGGGTTGAAGCCGACGCAGACCCGGGTGTCTCGTTACGGCGTGATGCCGCTGTCATTCTCCCACGACAACGTCGGCCCACTGGCGCGCACCGCGCGCGATTGCGCCAGGGTGTTGACGGTGATCGCCGGGCACGATCCGCTTGATCCCACCAGCACGCGGGAGCCAGTGGCACGTTATGAAGCCGCAATGGATGGCGATCTGCGTGGCCTCCGCATCGGCGTACCGACAAATGTCTTTTTAGATGGCGCGGATGAGCCGGTGGTCGCGGCGATGGAAGCCGCGCTTTCGGTGCTTGCCGGTCGCGGCGCCATCGTCAGTCGTTTCGCGCTGCCGTTGATGGACGCGGTCGCGGCGTACGGCGGCATCGTCTCGCGGGTTGAGGCCGCACCGATCCACGCCGAGTGGATGCGGTCCAACCCACAGGCCTATGGGGCCCACATCAGCGCCCGCATGTATCCCGGCTATGCCATCCCGGCGCCCTATTATGTCGAAGCACTGAGCCGGCGTGGACCTTTGCTCAAGGCTTTCGCCGCCGAGGTGTTCGCCAAAGTCGACGTGCTGGTAACGCCGACGATCCGCACCTGTCTGCCGACGCTGGAGGAGACCGACATCGACAATGGTCCGCCCGGCACGGAGCACAAATTCATGGCGGTCTCGGCCAACACGCGGCCGTTCAACTACCTTGGCCTGCCGGCGATCAGCGTGCCGTGCGGCCTCGACCCGAACGGCTGTCCGATCGGGCTGCAAATCGCCGGCCGGCCGTTCGCCGAAGGGCGGGTGCTGAAAGTCGCCGGCGCCTATCAATTGGACACACGCTGGCATTGGAGCCGACCGCCGATCCTGAGCGCCACGACATGAGCAAGCCCAAGGTCGCCTTTATCGGCACGGGCGGCACGATAGCCTCGCTGGGTCGCGGACCGCTCGACCTTCAGGACTACGGGGCGGCCGGCAACATGATGCATGCCGACGAGATCCTGGCCCGTTGGCCAGAGACGGCGCTGGTCGCGGAGGTGATGGCGGTGCGCTACCGCAATATCGCCAGCCCGGCGATTGGATTTGCCGACTGGAAGGCGCTGGCCGGCCTGTGCAAGCAGCTGGTGGGTGATCATCCCGATCTGGCCGGGATCGTCATCGGACACGGCACGGCGACGTTGGAGGAGACGGCTTACTTCCTCAATCTGACGGTGAAGGTTCCGCTGCCTGTCGTGATCGTCGGCGCCCAGCGGCCATCGAGCGGCCTGTCGAGCGACGCCGGCCTGAACCTGGTCAATGCTGTTCGCGTCGCCGCCTGCCCGGATGCCCGCGGCATGGGCGTGCTGGTCGTGCTGAACGATGAAATCCATGCCGCGCGCGAGGTCACCAAGACGTCCACGATGCGGCTACAGACCTTTCGAACACCGGACTTCGGTGTCCTGGGGCACGCCGATGGCGATGCCGTCGCATTCTATCGCCGGCCGATCCGCCGGCACGCACCTGATACCGAATTCGACGTCTCGGAAACCGATGCGCTTCCCCGGGTTGATATCTCCTACTCCTATGCCGGTGGTGACGGCGTCGCGGTGCGCGCCTTCATCGCGGCGGGAGCCCGAGGGATCATCGCTGCCGGTTTCGCGCCCGGCTTTTGCCCGCCGGGTGAAATTGATGCCCTGACGGAGGCGGCGCGACAGGGTATCATCATCGTGCAATCAACGCGCGCCGGCTCGGGACGAACTTTCCGCGGAACGAAACTGCGGCAGGCCGGCTTTCTGATCGCCGACAACCTCAATCCGCAGAAGGCGCGTATCCTGCTGTCCCTGGCACTGAGGGTGACCAGCGATCCCGATATGATCACGCGGATGTTTCGGACCTATTGAAACCGCCCGATGCCGCGGCGGCCCGGTAACGCTCGCATCGTGACACGGATTGAAGCGCGGACACGCCACGCGATCACGGCGATCCGTGCCGACATCGACGGCGGGGCGGCCGTCCTTCGGGGCAGGAACGGACCTGCCGATCCCCGAGCCTTCTGCGTCGCTGACAGCAGCGAGGCAAGGGATCGTCCACCGAATTGTCTTGACTTTTATCCCATATTATGATTTTATTCTTAGCATGATTTGAACCTCGCGCTGGCTCCCATAGTTCCAGAGTCCATTTTCCTTCAGTAACGTACTTAAGCGTTTAATTGGAGCCCTTCATGTTCCGAGCCCTGGGCGGGATCGGGGCGCTGTTTCACCGCGCCGCGTCCGATCCCGCCGTGCCTGCCGCTGTCGCCGTTCTTGCCGCCGGCGCGCCGCCGTCGCCCACCGCCAGGCTCGATCCGGCGCTGCGGGTCGTCGCCCCGCTGCTGACCAGCGCCGAACGGACTGCCTGGGTCGCCGCTTTGACAGTTCCGTTGCGTCGTGCCGGCATCGCGGCGCCGCGTTGCGTTGCTGCCTTCCTTGGACAGTGTGCCGACGAAAGCGCTGGTTTTCATACTTTGGAAGAAGATCTCCGCTACAGCGCCGCGCGCTTGTGCCAGGTCTGGCCCAGCCGATTTCCCAACGCCGAGGCCGCGGCCAGTTGCGCCCTTCAGCCGGAGGTGCTGGCCAACCGGGTCTATGCGGACCGCATGGGCAATGGCAACGAGGCATCCGGCGACGGTTGGCGGTTTCGCGGCCGGGGCCTGATCCAGCTGACCGGCCGGACGGCCTACCAGCAGTTTGCCCAGGCGATGAACATGACCCTGGATCAAGCGGTCGAGCACGCCGGCACTCAGGCGGGCGCCGCCGACAGCGCCGCCTGGTTCTGGTCGACGAACGAGTTGAACGCGCTGGCCAACACATGGTCGGTCGATCTGATCACCCGAAAAATCAACGGCGGCATGACCGGCGCGGCGGAGCGGATCCGTCTGTGCGAGGCTGCGCTGCAAGTCATTGGAGCCTAGAATGTTTGCCGCCCTGATCCCATTGGTGCTGAGCCTTGCACCGCAACTTGCCGGAATGATCTTCGGCTCAAAAGGCGCTGATGCCACGACCAAGGTGGCCGGCGTGGTGCAGACCGTGGTCGGTGCCGCAGCCGACCTGGGCACTCCGGGCGGGGCTGCCGCCGCGGTCGCCCACATCCAGGCCAACCAGCAGGCCGCCGACGAACTGGCTGCGAAGCTCGCCGATCTGCATTTGAAGATGCAAAAGGAACAGGACGACGCAGACCAGGCGCTGCGGGAGGATGCACTCGACGAGCTGAAGGCCCGTCTGGCCGATACCGGTTCGGCGCGCGACATGTCGGTCGAACTGGCCAGGGCGCATAGCGGTTTGGCCTACGGCAGCGTGATCGTGTCGGTGGTGATCGTGGTCGGATTCGCCGCGACGACCTTCGCCGTGCTGACCAGCCACCTGGGCGCGCTGGACGGTCAGTTCGGTTCGGTTCTGGTCGGCACCCTGGCGGCGATGGCGACGCAGGTGGCGAACTACTGGCTGGGCTCCAGTCAGGGCAGCAATGCCAAGAACGCGTTGTTGGCGAAAGCGCAGGACAACCTTGCCACCAGCGTGCCGGGGCGTCTGTTCAAGTCAGGCAGCCACGTCTAACGCGCGCATGACCTGGACCAGCACGCTGGGCCAATCGCCCGCTGCCGGCTGGCGGAACAGCCTGGCCGCGTGATACCACGGGCTGTCCGTGCGCCCCAGCAGCCAGCGCCAGTCCGGAGCATGCGGCAACAGGATCCACACCGGCTTGCCCATCGCGCCGGCAAGATGGGCGACAGACGTATCGACGGTGACGACAAGATCCAGATTGTCGATCAGGGCGGCGGTCTCGGCGAAGTCGGTCATCCAGGGCGTCAGATCGGTCAGCGGAAGCCGGCCGGCCGTCGGGCCGTGCTGGAGGTTGACGAAGCTCAGTCCAGCGACGTCAGGCAGTGACAGGGCAACATCCAACGGCAGCGAACGCCGCCGGTCGGCGGCGTGGTTTGGATTGCCGGCAAGCGCGACGCCGACCTTGCGACCCTGAGGCAGCCGCGCCTGCCATGCCTGGGCGCGGGCCGGATCAGCGAGCAGATAGCCGGCGGCCGCGGGGATTGTCTCCAGCGTCGTGGCGAACAGCCTCGGCAGGCTGATCTGGTCGATCCAGGCATCATATGCCGGCAACGGGCCCGCCGAAGACACCGTTCGGACGCCCGGCATAGACTCCAGCAGACGTTGCAGCTGTGGTGCGCACATCAGAACCGGCCGCGCCCCGGCTTGCTGGATCAGTGGCAGATACCGCGCGAACTGAATGACATCGCCGAAGCCTTGTTCCGCGCGCACCAGTATCGTGCGGTCGCACCCGCCGGTGCCGTCCCACATCGGCCCGGGAAGATCGGGAAAGTCCACCCGATACCGCGCATGCCGCTTGCGCCATTCGTATTCGGCGAACCCGCGCCTCAGGTCGCCGCTGAGCAGGGCCGCGATCGCCAGATTCCAATGCGCCTGGGCGAAATCGGCGCGTAAGCGGATCGCCGCTTCGCAAGCTTCGATCGCGCTGTTCAGGCTGCCTTGGATCGTCAGGATGTAGCCCAGGCTGGCATGGGCCTCGGCCAGACCCGGATCCAGACGGATAGCCGTTCGGTACGACCGTTCCGCCGACACCGGATCATCCAGATCAGCCGCTGTATTGCCCATGTTCAGCCATGATGGAGCATGGTTCGGCTGCAACGATAGCGCGCGGGCGAACGCGGCATGAGCCTGCCACGACTGTCCGGTCGCGTTCAGCGCGGTCCCGCGGGCGAAATGCAGTTCCGCATCGTCGGGCGATGCGGTCAGGGCAGCGTTCGCCTGCACGATCACCTGGTCGAACCGTTCGGCGATCAGCAAGGCCCGCACGAGGTTTCGCCGCATCCCATGATGTTCAGGCTGCCGCCGTAGCGCCCGGATCAGCAGCGAGGCGGCTTCCTCGGCCTGACCGGACCGCAACGCCAGCAATCCTTGGACGTAGAGTTCGCGGCCGTCGTCCGTTGGTTCTTGGGTAAGACCTTGGTCCATGAGCGTGTGCATCGGGCAACTCTGCCGCCGGAATGGTTAATCGGCGCCTAATCGACCGGAGAAAACCATGGACGGCGGACAGGACGGCGTCATGGCGTACAGAGGATCCTCGGTCATACGGAGCGGCCGACCGGATGGTCTGGCTGCGCGGCCACGATCCGGGGACCCTGAGCCTTTGCCGTCGGACGCAGCGCCCGGTGGCTGGCGCGCGCGATCGAGCAGCAGGAAACCGATCGGATGATCCGCCCGGTGTCGGCCTGTGTCGGGCCGCGGGTCGCCTTAGCGACGGGGCGTTTATTGCCTTCTTCGCCGCACTGATGGTATAAAAACCTTTGGTAAGGCCAATACGGAGGTGGTTATGATCTTCCGCCAATTGTTTGACGCCACGTCGGGCACCTACACCTACCTGCTGGCGTCTCGCCGCGGCGGTGAGGCGTTGATTGTCGATCCGGTGCTGGAGAAAGTAGAGCGCTATCTGTCCTTGATCCGTGAACTGGATCTGCGACTGGTCAAGGCTGTCGACACTCATCTGCACGCCGACCACATCACCGGGCTGGGTGTGTTGCGCGATACCACGCGCTGCATCACCGTGATGGGTGAACAATCCAGTGTGGACGTTGTTTCCATGCGGCTGTCGGACGGCGACATGCTGCGGATCGAGGGCATCGAACTGGAAGCGATCTACACCCCCGGTCACACCGACGATTCCTACAGTTTCCATATGCGGGACAGGGTGTTCACCGGTGACACGTTGCTGATCCGCGGCACCGGGCGTACGGATTTCCAGAATGGCTGTCCACGAGCCCAGTACGAGTCGATCTTCAACCGGCTGCTGCGCCTGCCGGATGAGACCATGGTGTTTCCGGCCCATGACTACAAAGGCGATACGGTCAGCACCATCGGTGAGGAGAAACGGCACAATCCGCGCCTGCAGGTGAAGTCGGTCGACGAATACGCCGCATTGATGAACGGGCTGAACCTGTCCAATCCCAAGATGATGGATGTCGCGGTTCCGGCCAACATCCGTCAGGGCCTCGCGCAGGAGGAGATCGCGCGTCGCGGCTGGGCGGTCGGCGCGGATCAGGCGCAGGCGATCGTCGGCTGCAGGAATACCGTGCTGGTCGACCTGCGGGAAAAAACCGAGCGGCTCAAGCATGGGGCGATTCCGGGGTCAGTGCACGCGCCGTATTCCGACCTGGAGGAAAACATCCAGGCCGGCGGCCCGCTTTTCGAATTGGCTTCTGCAACCGACCGCCGGTTGCTGTTCTACTGCGCGTTCGGTGAACGCTCCGCGATGGCGGTCAGAGCCGCCCGCGATGCGGGTCTGGACCGAGCATGTCATATCCACGGCGGGCTTGATGCCTGGAAAAGAGCCGGCGGCCCGCTGACCCACTGATCAGCCGGCGAACTGGACATCCACCGGGCTGACGAATACGACTCCCTCGATACCTGTGGGAGGAACGTCGCGATGACGACGAGAACACGCCGCAAGATACCGCTCGGTGTTCCGCCAGCGCCGGTGCGGGACGAGGGCAGCACTCTGTTGGTACGACCATGAAGATTGGTGTCTTCGACCACATGGATCGCGGGCTGGTGTCTTTGGACCGGTTCTATGAAGAGCGGCTGAAGCTGGTCGAGACTTACGACCGCTCCGGCTTTCATGGCTACCACGTGGCGGAGCACCATGCGACGCCGTTGGGTGTCGCGCCAGCGCCCGGCATATGGCTCGCCGCGGTCGCGCAACGGACGAAGCATCTGCGGTTTGGCCCGCTGGTCTATCTGCTGCCTTTGTATCACCCGATCAAGCTGCTGGAGGAGATCTGTATGCTCGACCAGATCAGCGGCGGGCGGTTCCAGCTTGGTGTCGGGCGCGGGATCTCTCCGATCGAGCTGCGCTATTATGGTCTGGACCCCGAGCAGACCGCAGCGATGTATGCCGAGGCGCTGGAGGTCATTCTGCGCGGCATGAGTGAGACGGTGCTGAACTTCGCAGGCAAGTATTACCAGTATCGCGACGTGCCGATGGAGATGACGCCGTTCCAGACGCCGCATCCGCCGTTGTGGTATGGTCTTGGCCGGGTCGAGGCGATCCCCTGGGCGGCGCGCAACAAGGTGAACGTCGTCGGCAATCTGCCCGGGGCAGGCATGCGGGTGCTGACCGACCGTTATCGCGCCGAGTGGGACACGCTGGGCCTCGATCCCGCGGATCTGCCGCTGATGGGCGTCGGCCGCCACGTGGTTGTCGCGGAAACCGAGAGGGAGGCACTGGAAATCGCTCGTCGCGGCTACGACAAATGGCGCGCCAGCTTTCTGAAGCTGTGGCTTGCCCACGACATGATGCCCGCGCCCCATGCGATATTTCCTGAGCGATACGAAGATGCCGAGGCGCAAGGCCGAGCGATCGCCGGCACAGCAGACAAGGTGTGCAATTTCCTGCGGCAGACGATTGATGAGGCAGGCCTGAACTACCTGCTGTGCCGCTTTGCTTTCGGCGACATCACCGGCGACGAGGCGCTCAATTCCATCGACCTGTTCACCCGGCAGGTGATGCCGAGCATCATTGCCCATCAGGAGATTGTCTGAGTTATGAGCGCGGAGTACGAGCTCTTTGCCTTGCGTTACGCGACTCGTAAGGCGCAACGGCATGAACATTTTATCGGTGGCGATCCGCATGATGGACCGATGCCGATGGACTACTTCGTCTGGCTCGCGCGCAATCAAGACCGCGCAGTGGTCATCGACATTGGTTTCACAGCCGAAAGCGGCAACAAGCGCGGCCGCCAGCTGGAACGTTGCCCAATCGATTCCCTGGCTTTGCTGGGCGTCGACCCGGCCGTGGTCGAGGATGTGATCCTGACCCACATGCATTACGATCATGTCGGCAACTTTCATAAGTTCCCGAAAGCCCGGTTTCATCTGCAAGAGCCGGAAATCCATTACGCGGTCGGTCGCTACATGCGGCATCGGCAACTGGCGAAGAGCTTTGAGCCGGACGACGTCTGCGGCATCGTGCGGCTCAATTTTGACGGCCGCGTAGTCTACTACAACGGCGCCGCCGACGTGCTGCCCGGCATCAGCGTCGTCCCGACCGGTGGCCATTCCGCCGGGCTGCAGTTCGTCAAGGTAAACACCAGACGCGGCGTTGTCGTGCTGGCCTCGGACGTCACGCATTTCTACGAGAACATGGAAACCGACCGACCCTTCACCACCGCGCTCCACATCGGCGAGATGCTGGAGGCGTTCGACACACTGCGTCAGCACGCGGCCTCACCAGAGCTGATCGTTCCGGGTCACGATCCCTTGGTGATGCAGCGCTACCCTGCTGCATCCCCCGAACTTGAAGGCATCGCCGTCCGTCTGGACATGCCGCCCGCGCAACAGGAGGCTCCATGAACGCCGAACAGCTTCGCGCCATTCAGACACCGTTGAAGCAGCGCTATCGTGATCAACCGGACGCGGCTCGGGTCACCTCCCGCGCGGAGGGCAGCCTGGACCCGAACGACGTCGCGATCGTGGTTGAGGCCTGGCATGGCAAGGTTACCGCTGGGCTGCACCAGGCAGGCGGCGGGTCGGGCGAGCTCGCGTGTTCCGCCGACATGCTGCTGCAGGCACTGGTAGGGTGTGCCGGTGTGACGCTGCGGGCCGTCGCCACCGCCATGGGCGTCGCGGTCCGCGGCGGCAAGGTCATCGCCGAGGGCGTCTGGGACGCGCGCGGCACCTTGGGTGTCGATCGTGCAACGCCGGTCGGCCTTACCGAGGTCAGCCTGCGGTTCGAGGTCGATTGCGACGCAGATCATGCGAAACTGGAACGGATGATCCAGACCACCGAGCGCTACTGCGTGATCCTGCAGACGCTGAAGTCGCCTCCGAACATCACGATGGCGATCGGCTGAGAGCTACCGTGCTCTAGCCGTCCCACACGCTGGACGGTATCGGCAGCCCCAGAAAAGCAGCGTCGTCGAGTGTGGCGACTGGCGGTATACCCGCCATGTCCAACAGCATGAACCACTGGCGGACATGTTGGGCGCAATGCCAGGTTGTTCGCTCCATCAGCTCATGCAGCAATTGCGGGCCATAGTAGGTTTGCACCACCTGCCGTGCGGTCTTATCCGTCTTCGGGTCCCACCAGGCATGCAGTTCGGCCAGCACATGCTGTCCATAATCTGCCAGCGCGGTACTGGTCCTCATATCCGCCGCCGGTCCGCCCGTCAGCATGTCGTTTGTCAAGGTGGCACCCGCGGCGACCTCCATCATGCCTTCCGGAATGCGGAAGAGGTGATGGCCGAGTGCCAGATAGCTGCGCGGACGGTTGGGAACCTCGGTGGAAAGCAGCGCATCCGGCATCTGCGGCACGATCCGGATGGCGGTGCGCACGAACAGGTCGAGCCGTTCGATCAGCTGGGCCGGCGACAGCACCGGGCCGGTGGCCTCATCCAGGCCAAGGAACTTGACGACGTGGCCAATGTTCTGCGCGAAGATCCATTCATCACCACGCGACAGTACAGGCACGGACCGAGCGCCCAGGCGCTGCAACTCGGCGAGCCCGCCGGGGTGCGTCAGAACGTTGATGGACGTGAACTCGATCGCACGGACCGAGAGAAACTCCTTGAGTTTCAGGCAGCTCGTTCAGCCAGGCTGCCAAAAAACATTCAGCTCCATCCCAAGCCCAATCGCAGCCTTCGTTGTGTCACCCTGCATCACCTTGATCTCCCGATAAAACCGTTACGCCGACACGCGCGATCCGTCAATCGCCACATCAAGCCATCCGCGCGCATCAAACCGCGCTGTATCGCCCGCACGCAGCAACACCGTGGTGGTGTCGGATTCGATCACTGCGGGACCTCGGAAGCGCTGATCCGGGGCCAGTTGACGGAAGTCGAACACCGGCACCTCGACCCATTCACCGAGGTAGATCAGCCGCGATGCCTTCGGTTCGGCACTGATCCGCGACACGCCGGGGGCGCCCCCTTCCACCTGCGGCAACCGCCCGATCACCGACAACCTGGCATTCACCAGAACCACGTCCTGATCCCGCAGGGCATACGTGTAGAGGCTTTCATGGGTGGCATGAAACCGGTTGACGAGCGCCTGTTCCAGCGCCGGGGCGTCCCAATCGAGGTCATCGAGCGAGACCGGGATCTCGAACACCTGCTCGCCATACCGCATGTCAGCGAACCGGTGCAGCGTCACCTGGCCATCGAACCAATCCAGCCGAGCGCGGCCTTCCGTCTGCATGGTCGCGAAGGCCGCGCGCAGGCTGGCGGTGTCGATGTTGCCCGTTTGACCTGGGCTGCGACTGATCTCCACCCGCAGATCGGTGTTCAACATGCCCCAGGCTGACAGCACCGAGGCTTCGACAGGCACCGCCACCCGGCTGATGCCCAGTTCCGCGGCGACGGCGGTGATGTGCAGGCCGGCCGCCCCGCCGAACGCCAGCAGCGTATAGCCACGCGGGTCGACGCCGCGCCGGACGGTAGCGACCCGCACGGCGTCGGCCATCCGGCTGTTGACGACCCGATGGATACCGGCGGCGGCCTGTTCCGTTTCGATCGCCAGCGCCTTGGCGAGTGGTGCGACAACCGCGGTCGCCGCATCACGGTCGAGGTGTCGCTGGCCGCCCAGAAAATTCGCTGGATCGAGGTAGCCGAGGACAAGATTGGCGTCCGTCACCGTCGCTCCGGTGCCGCCCTGGCCATAGCAGGCTGGACCCGGCATGGCGCCGGCACTTTCGGGTCCGACCGCGAGCAGGCCCGACCGATCCAGCTTGCCAATTGATCCGCCACCTGCGCCAAGCGTAACGATATCCAGGCTGGGAAGGGCGATGCGGGCGTTGGCGACGGACTTGTCGGCTGACAAGGTCGGTTGCCCATCTCGCACCACGGCGATGTCGGTGGAGGTGCCGCCCATGTCGAAGCCGATGATGTTCGGCGCCAGCCCGTCGCAGGCCAACGCCACCGCTGCCGCCACGCCGCCGGCCGGACCCGACAACGCGGTGCCGACGGCGAACCGGGTGGCTTCCGAGACCGAGGCGACACCGCCATGCGACAGGATCACCAGCAGCTCGCCGTGATATCCCGCGTGGTGGAGGCGGCTCTGGAGCCGTCCCAGGTAGTTCTCGATCACCGGTCCCACCGCCGCGTTCGCGACCGTGGTCGAGAAACGCTCGAACTCCTTGATCTGCGGCAGCACGTCCGATGACGTCGTGACATAGACCGCCGGCAGCAGCTGGCGCACCCGCTCAGCGGCAAGCCGCTCATGCACCGGGTTGCGCCATGCGTGCAGGAAGCAGATCGCCACGGCCTGAACATCGGCGCCTCGTAGCCCGTCGATCGCGAGATCAAGCGAGCCCTGGTCGAGCGCGACCTCCACCGATCCGTCGGCGCGGACACGTTCGGTCACCGGCAGCCGAAGCCGGCGCGGCACCAGAGGGCGCGGTGGGGTCATGCGCAGATTGTAGCGGTCCGGCTTCAGGCCTTCGCGCATTTCGATCACATCGCGATGCCCCGCGGTCGTCAGCATGCCGACCCGAGCGGTTTTTCCCTCCAGCAGCGCGTTGGTCGCGACGGTGGTGCCATGAACGATGCGCGATGTGCTACCCAACAAATCGGCGGTGGTCGTGCCGAGGCGTTCGGCCGCCAGCGCGATCCCGTCAAGCACGCCGTCGGACTGGTCCGCGGGGGTGGTGGCGGCCTTGGCTGTGGTCGTCCCGCCGCCGGCGATGGATACGACGATGTCGGTGAATGTGCCGCCGACGTCGATGCCGATGGTGGTGTTCATGCCGTGAAGGTTAGCCGGCCGGCGCTCGCTGATCGCCGCCACTTGGATCGCCCGAACCGATTGGATCGTTGCATGACTGTGTTCCTCGGACCGGGTCCGGTTGCGGGAGTGTCTTGGTCATGAAAACCCGCGCGTTACCGGGCGGATCACAGGCGATACGACCGAACTCGGTCCAGCCCTGGCGTTGATAGAAGCCGGGCGCCTGATAGGTGATGGTGAAAAGGAACGCGGACTTGCAGCCGCGGCGGGCACCCTCCTGCTCCATCATGGCAAGCAGGCGACTGCCGATGTCGTGGCCGCGCATTGTCTCCGGCAGGTAAACCAGGTCGATGAACAACAGACCGTAGGACGTGCGTCCGATCATGCCGCCGATGGTCTGGTCCGTGTCAGGATCGCGCAGCAGGGCTGCCAGAGGTCGCCAGTCGCGATAGCCCGTCTTCAGCATGTTGTAATCGGCCAGGCCGCCCTGGATGACGCTCTCGTCGGTGTCGGTGGGCTGGTCGGTCAAGGTGAGGGTGGGATCAGTCATCTACTGGCTCGATCAGGTCATGTCCCGATGTAGCACGCCCCGGCCTGCTACGTCTCAGTGTGGCATGCCCCGCTTTGAGCGACCTGCGGTACTAGTGGATAAAATCCGACGGAAAGGTCCGTCGGATTCTGCCACTAGCACTTGATTTGGTGGGCCGATTCACCCGAGCGCAAGGATGCGTCTGTCGGGATCGGACCACTAGGCCTCTTCGATCGGCGCGATGTCCGTCTTGCTGAAGTCGTTCCCCGTGAACAACAGGGTCGTGCGATGGTTCCTCGCGACCGCGTAGGCGAAGCAATCGCCCATGTTCAACTGGGCCGGATGGCCGCGCCCCTTGCCATAGCGGGCAAACGCGGACAGTGCCATGGATGCCTCGTTCGCCGCGATCGGCACCAGTTCGACCCGGGCGGCCTTGAGGAAGTCCGCGACGTCCGCCTCGGCCTCCTCAATGCTGGCATGGCGCTTGCGGCACAGGCCCAGCGTCGCCTCGAAGATCGCGATCGCCGAGGTTATCGGGCGGATCGCGCGTTCCAGTTGGTCGATCAGGGCATCCGCGTCCGCCTCACGCGTCAGGATCGCGACGATGGCGGAGGCATCGACGAACATCAGAGATCGCCGCTGATCTCGTCGTAGAAAGCCTTGTCGGCCTCCAGGCCCGTGGCCGGGCGGGACAGCACGCGGTTCTGGACGGAGCCCAAACGTTGGCGCAGCGGCACCGCGTCGTCCAGGCGCTGAAGCTCGTTGCGAAGCGCCCGCGCGACCGCGTCGGTCTTGCTGGTCGCCATGCGGGCTGCCAGCGCTTCGGCCAGTTGGTTGACCGCTTCGCTGCGAATGTTGAGAGACATTGCGAGCACCCTGTGTAGACGTGTAGCAAATAACGTCTTTACGTCTACACAAAGGGGATGGCGGGGTCAAGCTATCAATGGCCCCGCAGGATCTGACTCAGGAACAACTTCAGCCGATCCGTCCGCGGGTTCTCGAACAATTCGTCCGGTGGCCCGCTTTCGACGATCTCGCCGCGGTCCATGAACACCACCCGGTGGGCGACCTGGCGGGCGAAGCCCATCTCGTGGGTCACGCAGACCATGGTCATGCCGGTATCAGCGAGCCCGATCATGGTATCCAGCACCTCCTTGATCATCTCGGGATCGAGCGCGGAGGTCGGTTCGTCAAACAGCATGATCTTCGGCTTCATGCACAAGGCGCGGGCGATCGCCACGCGCTGCTGCTGTCCGCCGGACAACTGGCCCGGATACTTCTTCGCCTGCTCGGGGATCTTGACACGTCGCAGATACTCCATCGCGAGTTCTTCCGCCTCGGCCTTTGGCATCTTGCGCACCCAGATCGGCGCCAGGGTGCAGTTCTCCAGGATCGTCAGATGCGGGAACAGGTTGAACGACTGGAACACCATGCCGACCTCGCGGCGGATGGTGTCGAGCGCGCGCAGATCGTCGCTAAGTTCTGTGCCGTCGACGACGATGCGGCCCTCCTGGTGCGTCTCCAGCCGGTTGATGCAGCGGATCATGGTGGACTTGCCGGAGCCGGACGGGCCGCACACGACGACGCGTTCTTTCTCCGCCACGTTCAGGCTGACGTCGCGCAGCACGTGCATCGCGCCGTACCACTTGTTCACCTTGTCCAGCACGATCGCCGGCGGCCCCGACAGCGCCGCGTTGGTGTATTGCGTTTGCATGGTCTGGCTCATTGACAGGTGTCCTCGTCAGCGCACGCGGGAGCGATTGAGGCTATGCTCCAGGCTGCGGCTGTATTTCGACATGGCAAGGCAGAAGGCGATGTAGATGGCGGCGAGGCCGATGTAGACCTCGGTCGAAAAGCTCTGCCAGGTCGGGTCGCTGAGCGCCACCTTGCCCATGGTCAGCAGGTCGAACAGTCCGATGATCAGCACCAGACTGGTGTCCTTGAAGAAGCCGATGAAGGTGTTGACCAGCGGCGGGATCACCAGGCGCAGCGCCTGCGGCAGGACAATGAACGCGGTCTTCTTCCAGTAGCTCAGGCCCAAAGCGTCGGCGGCCTCGGCCTGACCCTTGGGCAACGCCTGCAGTCCGCCGCGCACGACTTCGGCGAGATAGGCGCCGGCGAACAGGATGAAGGCGATCTGGGCGCGCAGCAGCTTGTCGATGTTGACGCCGGCCGGCATGAACAGCGGGAACATGACGCTGGCCATGAACAGGACCGAGATCAGCGGCACGCCGCGGATCAGCTCCACATACAGCACGCACAGCAGCTTCAACGCCGGAAGCTTGGTCGAGCGCCGCCCGAGGGCGACCAGCACCGACAGCGGGAAGGCGAAGGCGAGGCCGAATGTCGCCAGGATCAGGGTAATCGGCAGGCCGCCCCATTCGTCATCGGCGACCGGGGTCAGGCCGAACACGCCGCCCCACATCAGCACGCCGACGACAACCAGGGTGCCGATCCAGATCAGCGCCAGTTCCTTGCGCCAAAAGCGGCGGATGGCCGAGACGACGTAAAGCCCGATCAACAACAGCACGACGAGCGCGGGGCGCCATTGCTCCTGGTACGGGTAGCGGCCAAACAGGATCAGCCGGTATTTGTCGGTCAGCACCGCCCAGCAGGCGCCGACGCCCTGGGCGTTGTGGCAGGCGGTCGCGTCGGGCATGCCGGCGGCGTTGTAAGGCACGGTCCAGATCGCATTGACCACCCCCCACTCGAACAGGCTGAACAGGACGCGGACGATCAGGTAGCCCAACAGCAGGGTGATCGCGGTGGACCACCAGGAGCCAAGCAGATTGGCGCGCAGCCAGGCCCAGGGCCCGGCGGTGCCAACCGGGGGCGTGGCGCGGGCCTCGGCCGGAATATGTTCGGCGGTCGCGGCGGCCTGGCTCATGGATGGGACCATGATCGTCCGAGGCGGCATTTTCTCCGGTGTCCGATCATGGTCCAGCCCCTTGTTGATCGGGTGATCGAGGCGCGGTGAACGGTGCGTTCGGCGCGATCACGGCCCGGCTCGTGGTTTGATCGGGTGATCGACGCGCTCTGGTCGGTTCGCTCGGCGCGATCACGCTTTAGCGCTCCACCAGCGCGACATGCGCGTTGTACCAATTCATGAACAGGCTGATCGACAGGCTGATGGTCAGGTAGACCGCCATGATGATGGCAATGCCCTCGATCGCCTGTCCGGTCTGGTTCAGCGTGGTGTCGGCGACCGAGACGATGTCCTGGAAGCCGATGGCGACCGCGAGCGAGCTGTTCTTGGTCAGGTTCAGGTACTGGCTGGTCATCGGCGGGATGATGACCCTCATTGCCTGCGGCAGAACGATCTGGCGCAGCACCTGCCCCGAACGCAGCCCAAGCGCGCCGGCGGCTTCCCATTGGCCTTGCGGGATGGCCTGAATGCCGGAGCGGACGATCTCGGCGATATAGGACGCGGTGTAGGTCACTAACCCGACCATCAGGGCGAAAAATTCCGGGCTGAGCGTGATGCCGCCCTGAATGTTGAAGCCACGCAGCGCCGGGATGTCGAACCGCAGCGGTGCGCCGAACGCGATCCAGACGATGACCGGCAGGCCGACCAGCAGAGCCAGGGCGACCGGCCATACCGTGGGGCGTATCCCGGTGGCGTCCTGCTGGCGGCGGCCCCGACGATTCCACAGCACGGCGCCGACCATACCGATGATGAGGGCCAGCAGCGCCCAGCTGTGCGCCGGCTGCCACACCAATAGGGGCAGCTTCATGCCGCGGTTCGACAGGAAGGCGAAGCGGCCCAGGTGCCAGGCCTGCTTCGGGCCGGGCAGCCCCTGCAGGATGGTGTACCAGAAGAACAACTGCAGCAGCAGCGGGATGTCGCGCAGGGTCTCGACGTAGAAGGCGGTGAGCTTCGACAGCAGCCAGTTCTTCGACAGCCGCCCGATGCCGATCAGGGTGCCGAGAATGGTCGCCAATACGACCCCGATGATCGACACCTTCAGCGTGTTGAGCACGCCGATCAGCAGCGCTCGGCCGTAGGTGCTCACCGAAGGGGTATAAGAGATCAGCGACTCGCCGATGGGGATGCCGGCGGTGCGGTGGAGAAAGCCGAACCCGGTGGCGATGTGGCGGGCGGCGAGGTTCACGCTGGTGTTGTGGATAAAGTACCAGCCGATCGCGCCGACGACGGCGACGATGACGACCTGCCATACCACTGACCGGAATACCGGGTCGGTCCAGGACAGCCGAACGCGGCGCTTGGGCGCGGCGCGGGTCGCGACCAGTCTCGGGTCAGCGGTGGCTTGGGACATGTGTCACTGGTTCTCACGCAATGGCTTGAACATTGGCGGCTTAAACATCGGGAGCTTGACCATCGCGGCTCGACCATCGGGAACATCGGCCGGGAAAAACAATCTTGACGCAAGATCAGGGCCACATCCAATGCGCCTGTCGCAGACCTGCTCTGGCAGCAGTGTGCGGTGGATCGCGTCTCGGATCAACCAGGGTCGCGCGGGCGAGGTGCTGGAACCTGGGTCATAATTCCTCTACCGTGCTGAGCGCGTCTGTCGCGCATACAGGAACCCACTTTATGAGCGCATCGCTGAAGCCCTTGACCGTGGACGAGTTCCTGGCCTGGGAACGGGTGCAGGAGATGCGGTTCGAATTCGACGGTATCCAGCCGGTCGCCATGACCGGCGGAAGTCTTGCGCATAACCGTATCACCACCCGGCTGACTGTCGCGCTGGTTGAACGTGTCAAACCGCCGTGCGAGCCGCTTGGTCCTGAGTTGAAGGTGCTCACGCCCGGCCGGGTGCGGTATCCGGACGCGAGTATCATCTGCTCCGAATCGGATGAGGACAGCGACATCGTTTCGCCGAGCGTGGTGTTCGAGGTGCTGTCGCCCTCCACCGTGCTGACCGATCGGCGGGTCAAGGCGATGGAATATGCCGCTGTTCCGAGCATCCTGGCGTATGTGATGTTGGAAACCGACCGGCCTGAGGTAACCGTTCGCCGTCGTTCCTCCGGCTGGGAGGCAGAGACCATCGCCGGGATCGGCGCGGACCTGGCGCTGCCCGAGGCTGGCGTGACGATCCCGCTGGCGGCTATCTACGTTCGCTAGCTGGCCGGAAGATTGGCGGAAAGACCTGCCAAGCCCCGCTGCCGAAGGGGATGGCGGCCGAGGTGGCGTCTTTCGGAGCGTGCTTAGTGTCTGCCTTGCGGTGGTTTTGTCGCGTTGCCTCCTTAGAGCGTGATCACGCTGAGCCGAACGTTCAGAGCGGGCAACTCGTGCGATCAGATACAGAGTTAGAGTGGTTTCGGAATTCCGGCATGCATAAGTCAGGCTGAAAATCCTACCGGCATTTTGAGGTCGCGGATCGTGATGTTGGCACGGTCAGTCGATCCAACCTGCGACCTTTATGTCGGCTAATTGGTTGTGCACCTGAACTCACCAAGGGCCGCGTCGAAGCTCGCGGTGATCCGGCCGGCGCGTAATCGATCCGCCGCCTGTCGACATGACAGGTTATTTCTCATCGTGCGAGGCCATCAGGAATCCCAGGCTGGTGACGCCAGCGCGGAACAGTGCGAAAACCCGTGACGTCGACACTGCCCCGGGAGGACATCATGAACGCGCCAGTCGCAGCGATCACGCCGTTGGCTCCACCTGAATCGCGTCATGTGCAGATCCTGAAGCAGCTTGAGCGCAAGCTGCTGTGGCTGTCCGCGTGGATGATCCACAACGCGAACCATATCCGCCCCAACCGCGATGGGCTGAAGGTCGGCGGGCATCAGGCCTCCTGCGCGTCGTGCATCTCGGTCATGGCGGCGCTGTACCTGGAAGTTGCTCGGCCGCAGGACCGCATCGCGGTGAAGCCGCACGCCGGCCCCGTGTTCCATGCGATGAACTATCTCTTCGGGCGGCAGACGCGCGAGAAGCTGGAGGGGCTGCGGCAATTCGGCGGCATCCAGCCCTATCCGTCGCGGGTCAAGGATGGGGCCGAGGTGGATTTTTCCACCGGGTCGGTGGGGCTGGGGGTGGCGATGACCAGCTTCTCGGCGCTGATGGCGGATTACACCAGGCTGCACGGGTTGGGACGGACCGATCTGGCGCCGGGGCGGCATATCGCGATCTGCGGCGATGCCGAACTGGATGAGGGGAATATCTACGAGGCGCTGCTGGAGGGGTGGAAGCACGACGTGCGGAATGTCTGGTGGGTGGTGGACTACAACCGCCAGAGCCTGGACAGCGTGGTGCCGGATCGGCTGTTCGGGCGGATCGAGGGGCTGTTCCGCGACATGGGCTGGAACTGCGTGACCATCAAATACGGGCGCAAGCTGGAAGCGGCGTTTGCCCGCGAAGGTGGCGAGGCGTTGCGGGCCTGGATCGATGACTGCCCGAACAGCCTATACGCGGCGCTGACCTTCCAGGGCGGTGCGGCGTGGCTGCAGACCCTGCTGTCCGACCTGGGGCGGTCGAAGGCGCGGTCGATTATCGACGAACTGACTGATGACGAACTGGGCGCCCTGATGACCAATCTGGGCGGCCACGACATCGAAACGGTCATCGAGTGTCTGCGCGCGGCGGATGCCGACGGCGATCAGCCGACCTGTTTCATCGCCTATACGATCAAGGGCATGGGGCTGCCGTTCGCCGGCCACAAGGACAATCACGCCGGGCTTATGACCAAGGAACAGATGGAGCTGTTCCGCCACGAGATGGGGATCAGGCCCGGGCATGAGTGGGACCCGTTCGAGGGGCTGGATGTGCCCGAGGCGGAGCTTCAGGCGTTTCTGCGCGACTGCCCGTTTGGCACGCCTTTGACGCCAGGTGGCCGGCTGCTGTCGGCCCCGGCGGTGCATGTGCCGCCGGCGTTGCCGACGCCCAGGCTGGCAGGGCGGAAGATGTCCACCCAGGGCGGGTTCGGCGAAATCCTGGCGGAGATCGGGCGAGGGCAGGGCGAGCTGAAGGACCTAGCCGCGCATATCATGACGACATCGCCGGATGTCACGGTCTCGACCAACCTGGGACCGTGGGTCAACCGGCGCGGGATCTTCGACCGGCATACCCGCAACGACGTGTTCCGCGATTCGAAGCTGGCGTCGGCGCAGCGCTGGGGAATGTCGCCGAAGGGGCAGCATATCGAGCTGGGGATCGCCGAGCAGAACCTGTTTCTGCTGCTGGGCGCGGCTGGTCTGGCGCCGGGGATGTCGGGCGCGCGGGTGCTGCCGGTGGGAACGGTCTACGATCCGTTCGTCAACCGCGGGTTGGATGCGCTGCTGTATGCCTGTTACCAGGATGCGCGGTTCCTGCTGGTCTCGACGCCTTCGGGGCTGACCCTGGCGCCGGAGGGCGGGCAGCACCAGTCGGTGAACACGCCGCTGATTGGCATGGCGGCGGATCGCCTCGCCGCTTTCGAGCCGACCCATGTGGACGAGCTGGGGGTGCTGCTGCGGCACGCCTTCGACTTCATGCAGCGCCCGGATGGTTCGGCGGTCTGGCTGCGGCTGTCGACCCGCGCGCTGGAGCAGACGCAGCGGACGCTGGACCCGGCGTCGGTGATCGCCGGGGCGCACTGGGTGGTGCCGCCGGCGGCGGGTGCGCGGATCGCGCTGGCCTATCAAGGGCCGGTGGCGCCGGAGGCCGAGGCGGCTTTCGCCGAACTGGTGGTGGAGGAGCCGGGGGCTGGTTTGCTGGCGGTCACCTCGCCCGACCGGCTGCATGCCGGATGGCTGGCGGCGCAACGCGCGCGGCGGACCGGGGATCGCGCCGCGGTGTCGCATATCGAGACGGTGCTGGCGCCGCTGGCGCGCGGGGCGGCGCTGGTCAGCGTGCTGGACGGGCATCCGGCGACGCATGCCTGGATGGGATCGGTGCGCGGACAGCGTGTGGTGCCGCTGGGGCCGGACCGGTTCGGGCAGAGCGGGGACATCCCGGATCTGTACCGCGAATACGAGTTGGATACCGATGCGATCCTGGACGCCTGCGCGCAGGCGATGCTGGCAGGGTGAGGAAGGGCTGATCGGGGTGAGGAAGGGCTGATCGGGGTGAGAAGGGCTGATCGGGATTCGGCTGGCTAAACGGGCGACAGACGGCTGTAGTACCCTGGAAGGTCGCTCGCTCAGTTCAGTCCCAGGACAGCTGATCCGTCGGCAGACGCCCATCCGGGTCGAACACCCGCACCTGGTGAGGACGGTGTTCGCCCCAGTGCCAGAGAACCAGATTGTGGTCGGCCGCCGTGGCCGACGGGGCGAAGCTTGGCACCAGCACCCCCGCATGACCAGCCGCGATCAACCCTTCCGCCACGGCCCAGGACGGCGGCTTTTTGCGCTCCGCCACGAACGAGAACCATGGACAGGCCAGGTCCGCCAATCGCACATCATGGGTGGCCGCGGCGGTCTGGGTCCGCAGGTCGGCGATGTCGTCGCAATCCACCTCATAGGCACACAGCACGCATGGCTGGACTTTGAACGCGAAGCCCTGGTTTGCCTCGTTCACCGCCGTCATGATGTCCAGCGCCAGGTACAACGCCTCCATGCCGCGCGGATTGAACCGCCCGCCGTGGATCGCGGCGCCGACGCCGGACAGCGGCTTGAAAGACCATCGTGGGTCATGGGCGCGGTAGCACGTGCCCTCAAACCTCAAGCAAATCCGCCCACCGCGATCTGGTCCAGATAGTCCCGCACCGTTGCAGCCTTGCCGTCCTTCACCAGCGACTCCGCGGTCCGTCCGCCGAATGCCGCGATCGGCTGTGCGCGGTACCACGCCATCGCATGCTGCGTGCCGCCGGCCCAATCGGCGACCCGGCTGACGATCTCCAGCATTTCCTTGACCCGGAATTGGGTTTTCGCCGCCAGCGCGCGGTCGGTCTTGTAGAACGCCTGGGGACCGAGCCCGACCGTCTCCGCCAACTGCATCTTGGACATGCCGAAGCTATCGGCGACCTTGTCGATCGCGACGGCCCCGGCGGAGTTGAGCAAAACGGCGATCAGAAGTTGACCCTGGTTGGTGACCCTGGCCGGGTTGACGCGATGGGGTCGGGCACTTTCCTTCGGCTGCGGCATGGCTGTCTATTCGACCTATTCCCTGGTCATTATATGTGCCGTCTGCCGGCGAAACGCAAGCCGAGCCCTTGGATGTAGCGTAGGCATCAGGCACCCGCGCCGGCACGGCCGATCGAGCCTATCCGTGAGCGCCTTCGCCCCGCGACTGTTTCATCTCGTGCCGCGCTTCGTCCATCAACCGATGTTCGTTCCGCTTGATGAAGATGAAGACCGCGACCAGGACGGCCGCCCCGATCACCCCAAGAACGATCCCCACCGGTCCGCTTATCCGCTTTGCCGCGTCGCCCAGACCGTAGGCGCCGAAGCCATAGAGGGCTGTCCAGGTCATGCCGCCAAGCGCATTCCACAGCAGGAAGACATGCCATGGCATGTGGTTCGCGCCTGCGAGCAGGGCTGCGAATGTTCGCAGTATCGCGACGAACCGGCCGAAGAACACCACGGCCGCGCCGTATTTTCGGAACAGGAAGCGCCCGAGGTCAAGCCGTTCATCGGTCAGCCCGAGCTTGCGACCCCATCGGGCCAGCAGGCGGTAGCCGATCGAGCGTCCGAGGAAATAGCCGACCTGGTCGCCCGAAATCGCACCCGCCGCCGCCACCGGCACCAGGATGAAAATGCTGAGCTGGTGCGTGGTCGCGGCGTAGATCGCCGCGGTGATCATCAGGCTTTCGCCGGGCAGCGGCAGTCCGATGCTCTCGAGCATGATGCCGACGAAAATCGTCGCGTAGCCGTAGTCCTTGAACAGCGTGTCCAACATGTGAAACGAAAACACGGACATTCAGCAGAAGGCCTTCGATCTCGCGGATCGCGTCGCTGCTTTGCCGCTTCGCGATGGATCGCAAGGTCCACCACGGGCCAATGACCCAAGTCGCGGCACCGGGCATGATGCGTTGCCCGGCGAAGGCATCGGCTGCGACCACAAGGCGAACGGGGCAGGCGTCGGTGGCAACGTTCAGCCTTTGTGATGGCGGGTGATCGGTTCAGAGATGGCTTTAATGTCAAAGGCTCTGTGACAGTTGCCGCCTCGCGATGATTTGGCAGCAAGGGGCAGCCAGGGTAAGCCTATATTCGCGATGCCGGGTCATCCGGCCCGGTTTCGAGAGGCCTGATGGCACAGGCGCCCTTAGCTCAGTTGGATAGAGCAACAGCCTTCTAAGCTGTGGGTCGGTGGTTCGAGTCCACCAGGGCGCGCCCTCTAAACAACTGAATTCACTAGACAAATAGGCAATATTTCCGAAATGTTCATACGATCTGAAGCCGTAATGTGACGTGGAATGTGTCGTCACGGGCGCGCGTTGCCGGTTGTCATGCCCGCTGGCGGCGATCCGAGGCGTCGTGGCTCCGGTCTCGGCCAGCGCTACAAGGCCGGTCCGGCGAAGTCTGGCAAATCGCGTGGCAGCGCAGGGCGGGAGGCAAGAGGGAGCGGTTGTTTCAGCCGACTGCCCCACGGATCAAAACCCATCGCGTATTCAAACGTGGTCCCCGTCATGGCGAAGTCGCTGCTCGCGCCCGTTGCCTCCCGAGCCGTCGCGAATGCATCCGGAAGTATGTCGAGCATAATGCTTTCCGCACGGGCGCTCAGGCTCGGTAATCTCTTTAACAAGCGACGGATAGCACGTTGCTGTTCGGCTATGATCAGCTTCCAGCTTCGGGTTATCCTGGTGGGCTGTATCTGCATTTTGAGAATATGCGAATGAAGGACGACCAGCCGCTACCCGAGTTCGCGTTCATCGCGCAGAGCCATGGAGGTCAAAAACTCGATCAGGTTGTCGCGGTCCAGGTCGGAATAGGCACCACTCCGCAGCGCTGCCACCTGGCTATCAATCCAGGCGTGCTTGTCGGTCTCGTACAGATTGGTGCGCTCAGCAACATCAGCCACGGGCTATCTCCCTGACGTGCGCTTAGCACGGCGTGTCGGAATTGCTAACGCGGACAACGGAACCTGGCGGCTGGCTTGACCGAGCAGATCGGCGGATCAGGTTTGACTTGGGGCGCTGCATCGCCACCGCTCGTCTTTCCAGCGCCAGCGCCGTGGCGACCCCCGTTGCAAGGGCTGCTAACGGGATAACGAAGCACCTCGAGCATGGCCCGGGGCCAAGCCACCGGCCGCTCGCATCGCGGGGTTCGCCTACCATGCTAGCGGTAACACTGGCGCAATGTCCGCGGCTCGGCAATACTTTCCCCGACAACGGCTGTCGCACGACGGCAGCCACGGGAACGAGTGGGGGATGCGATGAAGGACCAAGATCTGCCGACGGCGATCGGCTCCAGCCGGCGTTCCGTCATGGCCGGCTCGGCCGGGCTGCTGGGCGCGATTCTGGCCGGCGTCAAGCCGGCGGGTGCGCAAAGCGCGGCGCGCCGCGGCACCCTGGTGATCGGCCTCGACATCAGCGATGCGATCTCGCTCGACCCGGTGCGGGTCGCGCAATACTCCAATCCTCTGCCGGCGCATGCGGCCTATGATTCCCTGGTGACCTTCTCGCCCGGCGACTACGTCAACGTGAAGCCGTGCATCGCCACCGAGTGGACCTACCAGCCCGACGGCAAGACCGTGCGCTTCAAGCTCCGTCCCGACGTCAATTTCGCGTCCGGCAAGAAAATGACCGCCGCGGACGTTGCTTTCTCGTTCGAGCGGGTGATCAACGTCAAGGATCAGCCGCAGCAGTACATCGCGCAGGTCGATCATGTGGCGGTGGTGGACGACCACACCGTCGACATCGTGATGGGCAACCCCGCGGCGCCGCTGCTGACGATCATCGCCGCCCCCGAGTTCGTCGTGCAGGAAAAGGCGCTGGTGGTCGAACACGGCGGCACCGACGCGCCGGACGCCAAGACCAAGGACACCGCGACCGAGTGGTTGAACAGCAATTCCGCTGGCACCGGCCCGTACCAGCTGACCGGCTGGCAGCGCAACCAGCAGATCCGCATGGTGAAGAACCCGCACTATTGGGGCGGCAAGCCAGGCTATGACCGCGTGCTGATCCGCCACATGAGCGAGAGCGCGGCGCAACTGCTGGCGCTGCAACGCGGCGACATCGACATCGCCTTCAACCTGATCCCCGAGCAGATCGCGGCGCTGAAGCAGGATCCGAATGTTACGGTGATGCAGGCCACCAGCCTCGACTTCATCTACATGGCGGTGGCCGCGGCGCCGGGCAATCCCGCGTTGCAGAACAAGGCCGCGCGGCAGGCCATCGGGTACGCGATCGATTATGACGGCATCATCAAGAATCTGATCGGCGGTCATGCGCTGCGGCCGGTCTCGTTCCTACCGGTCGGGGTCAATGGATCGACCGAGGAATTGACCAAGGAGATCGGCTTTCGCCAGGATCTCGACCGCTCGAAGAAACTGCTGACCGAGGCCGGGCTGCCGAATGGGTTCAGCTTCCAGCTGGCCTACGGCAACGCCGCCATCGCCGGCGTGCAGTACGAGAACCTGGCGCAGAAGCTGCAGTCGGACTTGGGCCGTGTCGGCATCAAGGCGCAGCTGGCGCCGATGGACCAGCTGAACATGCGGACGATGTATCTGGGCGGCAAGGCCGAGGGGGTGCTGACCTTCTGGAACCCACCGGCGCCGGAGAACTGGCTGTGGTCGGGGGCGACGATCAACCGCGTGGCTGGCCGCGTGCACTGGACCGTGCCGCCGGAGGTGCGCAAGCTGGTCGACGACGCGGCGGCCGAGCGTGACCTGGCAAAAGCCGCTGTTCTGTACAAGCAATATCAGCAGGTGATGGTCGATCAGGCAAACCATTTCGTCATGATCCAGCCGATTTATCAGATCGGCGTGCGGAAGAATGTGCAGGGCCTGCAACTGACCGCCGCCGGATGGATGGCGGAACTCGCGGGCGCCAGGCCGGCCTGATCGTCGCTCGTGCTGCGCTACGCTCTGTCGCGCCTTGTTACGTCTGCAATCATGGTGTTGCTGGCCACCGTGGTGATCTTCCTGATCGCCAACACCGTGCCCGGCGATCCGGTGCTGACCCAATTGGGTGACATGGCCGCGTCCAATCCCGCGACGGTTGCCGAATATCGCCATAAATGGGGTCTCGACCTGCCGATCTACGAGCGGTACGGGATTTTCCTGCGCGGCCTGGTGCATGGCGACCTGGGCTCCTCGATTGCCTCGCGCCGTCCCGTGCTGGCCGACATCGAAGACTACGCACCGGCAACGATCGAGCTGGCGTCCGTCAGTTTCATCCTCTCCCTCGTCGTCGGCCTGCCGCTCGGCGTGCTGGCCGCGGTGAAGCGTGACTCCTGGATCGACCATCTGGCGCGCGGACTATCCCTCGTCGGTGTCTCCGCGCCGACCTTCTGGCTCGCCTTTATCATGCTGGCGATTTTCTATGGCGCGCTGAATTGGGCGCCTGGGCCGGGGCAGCTTAATCCCGTGTCGTTCCCGCCCGACCGGATCACCGGGTTGTTGCTGGTGGACAGCATAATCGAGGGCGATTGGGCCACGCTGCATGACGCGCTGGCGCATTTGGTGCTGCCGTCCATCGTCCTGGCCAGCGCCACCCTGGGGTTGATTACCCGCACCACCCGCGCGGCGATGCTGGAGGCCCTGTCACAGGATTATGTGCGCGTCGCGCGCGCCAAGGGATTGCTCGCACGCATCGTCGTTCTCGGTCACGCCCTGCCGAACGCCATGCTGCCAGTCGTGACCCTCGGCGGCCTCGCCTACGCCAATCTGCTGTCAGGCGCGGTGTTGACGGAGACAGTGTTTTCCTGGCCCGGCCTCGGCCGCTACACCTTCCAAAGCGCGGTATCGCTGGACTTTCCGGCGATCATGGGGGTGACCACTGTGGTCTCGGCCGTGTTCGTGCTGGTGAACCTGGCGGTTGACCTGTCATACGCCGCGCTCGATCCGCGTGTGTTGAAGAAATGAGTGACCTTGCCCTGCCAGCCGTTGCATCACCGCGACGGCGCTGGATGCGGCGATATGGACTGCCGGCGTTCGGCGCCGCGGTGATCGTGGCGTGGCTGCTGCTGGCGGTGTTCGGTCAGGTTATTTCGCCGTACAATGCCAACCTGGTGGACGTGGCCGCGCGGCTGCGGCCCCCATCATGGCAGCACTGGATGGGCACCGACCAGCTCGGTCGCGACGTGGCGACGCGCGTGGTTCTGGGTGCCAGGGTGTCGTTGGCCGTGGGCTTTTCGGTGGTGTTGATCGGCGGCCTGTTCGGGACATTGCTGGGTGCGACCGCGGCGTTCAGTCGCGGCTGGGTGGAAGAGGCGCTGATGCGCCTGACCGACCTGGTGTTCTGCTTCCCGCCGATCATCCTGGCGCTGGCGATCGCCGCCGCGCTGGGCATCGGCACGGTGAACACCTGCATCGCGATGTTGGTGGTGTGGTGGCCCAAATTCAGTCGCCTGGCGCGCAGCCTGGTGCTGACCCAACGGTCGTTGGAGTATGTCGAGGCAGCGCAGGCGATCGGCTTTCGGCCGACGCATATCCTGCTGCGTCAGATCATCCCGAACGCCGTCGGCCCGCTGATCGTGCTGCTGACGCTCGACCTCGGCAACGCGATCCTGGTGTTCGCCGGCCTGTCCTTCCTGGGCCTGGGGGTCGTGCCGCCAACGCCGGAATGGGGGGCGATGGTCGCCGAAGGTCGCGAGTTGGTGCAGCAATGGTGGGTCGCGACCTTCCCCGGCATCGCCATCCTGACCGTGGTGATGGGGTTTAACTTCGTCGGCGATGGTCTACGCGACTGGTTGGATCCGTATGCGCGAACCCGGTGATCATGCAGAACAAGGTGAGCCGCTGCTGTCGGTGCGCGATCTGCGCACCTGGTTCCTGACCGATGCCGGCCCGGTGCGGGCTGTCGATGGCGTCAGCTTCGACCTCGCGCGCGGCGAGACGCTGGGCATCGTCGGCGAGTCCGGTTCCGGCAAGAGTGTGTGCGCCAAATCGATCATCCGTCTGCTGGACGAGCCGGCGCGCATCATCGGCGGCTCCATCACCTTTCGCGGCCGCGACCTGGCGACGCTTGATGACGCGGCGATCCGGGCGGTGCGTGGGCGGGAAATCGCCATGGTGTTCCAGGATCCGATGACGTCGTTGAACCCGGTGCTGCGCGTCGCCAAGCAGTTGGTGGAGGCGATGACCGCGCATGGCCGCTTCACCCGCGGCGCCGCCCGGGTCCGCGCGATCCAGTTGCTGCGCCGGATGGGCGTGCCGGCGCCGGAGCGTGCGGTGCGGGCCTGGCCGCATCAGTTCTCCGGTGGCATGCGTCAGCGGGTGATGCTGGCGATGGGGTTCTCGAACGAGCCGGCGCTGATCATCGCCGATGAGCCGACGACCGCGCTGGACGTGACCATCCAGGCGCAGATCCTGGATCTGCTGCGCGAGTTGAATGCCGATCTCGGCACCGCAGTCATCCTGATCAGCCACGACCTTGGTGTCATATCCAACGTGTGCTCGCGCATCCTCGTGATGTACGCCGGTGAGGTCGTGGAAGAGGGCGCGCCCGAGGACCTGCTCAGCGATCCTTTGCATCCCTACACATGGGCATTGCTGCACGCCGCGCCGCGTATTGATGCCGAGGCGCAGGATCGCCGGCTGGCAACCATCGAGGGCCAACCGCCTGATCCGCGTGACTGGCCCGTCGGCTGTCGCTTCCAGGCGCGCTGCCCGTTCGCGGTGGCCCAGTGCGCCGAACATCCGTCGCTGCTGCCGGTCGGTGAGGCCCGCTTGTCCCGCTGCTGGGTGACGCAACAGGGCGGGGCGCTGCGAACGCCGCCACGGCCGCCGGCCTCGGCCGTGGCGGCGGTGTCGCGGCAGACCGCACACCCGCTGCTGGAAGCCACCGGCCTGACCAAGCATTTCGAGCTGCCGCGTGAGGGGCTGTTTCAGCAACCGCGCCTGCTGCGCGCGGTTGACGGTGTCGATCTGACGGTGATGCGCGGCGAGACCGTCGGACTGGTGGGTGAGTCCGGCTGCGGCAAGTCCACGCTGGCTCGGCTGGTGACACGGTTGCACGAGCCGACGGCCGGGCGCGTGCTGTTCGACGGCACCGACATCACTCATGCGACGCAGGCGCGGATCCGGCCGCTGCGCCGGCGCATGCAGATGATCTTCCAGGACCCCTACGCGTCACTCAATCCGCGCATGTCGGTGGGCGAGATCCTGACCGGGCCGCTGAAGCTGCACGGTCTGACGGAAGGCGATGGCAGAGCGCGGGTGATGGAACTGCTGGCGCTCGTCAATCTGCCGCCCACCGCGATCACGCGCTTCCCGCATGAGTTTTCCGGCGGCCAGCGCCAGCGTGTCTCGATTGCCCGTGCCCTGTCGGTGCGGCCGGACCTGATCGTCGCGGATGAGCCGATCTCGGCGCTGGATGTGAACATCCAGGCGCAGATCATCAATCTGATGGTCGATCTGCAGGAGCGGCTGGGGTTGACCTACCTGTTCATCGCGCACGACCTGGCGGTTGTGCGGCATGTCTGCGATCGCATCGTGGTGCTGTATCTGGGCAAGGTGATGGAGGCGGCGCGCGCGTCCGATCTGTTCGCGCGCCCGCTGCATCCCTACACCCAGTCACTGGTGGCCGCCGCGCCGGTGCCTGATCCGCGGGTGGAGCGGAGCCGGCGGCATGTGCAGTTGCGCGGTGAGCCGGCCAGCCCGATCGCACCTCCCAGCGGCTGCCGCTTCCGCACACGGTGCCCGTTGGCCGCACCGATCTGCGCGGAGCAGGAGCCGCCGTTGCGCGAACAGGGCAGCGACCAGTTCGTGGCGTGCCATTTTCCAGACACCGCCCTGGCGCAGGTGAATGGTGCGGCGGCAGCGGCACCATCGGCCTCGGCGCGGCCGTAGAGGTCGCCCTGTTCACCTCGCCGAGAGCGACATCGGCCTGACCGGAATGGTCTGGAAAGTTGCGCGCTCACAGATCACCCAGGCCGAAGACAATCAGGCGGCCCGCCGACTTCGCCGATCGACCGGCTTCCATCTTGTCCTGTTTAGGCCCTAAACCAAGGCGGTGAAGGAGAATGCCATGAGTGACCAAGCACAAGGGACGATCGCCGATGCCGGTCAAACGGTCCAGCGGGGGATAAACCAGGCGGCCGATGCGAAGGACCAGCTGACCCAGTATATCCTTGACCGTCCTATTCCCGCGGTCGTCATCGCGCTTGCCATCGGCTACCTGTTGGGCAAGATCACCTGAGACGGCGAAACGCCACCCATCGGGAAAGCCCCCGCGACAGCCAATGTCCGACCCGCCTATCAGGATCGAGGCACATCCGGCGGCGGCGAGGACAACGCGCGAATGCGCGGATCGGCGGTTAGCTCGATGATGTCGAGCTCTTCCTCGACGGCATGAAAGGCGTCGTCACCGATCACCCCCTGATGGCGCAGTGCGATCAGCCTGTGCCGTTGAATGCTCACCGCCTCGGCCTGCAGCCCCGCCAGCGTGTCCTCGCCCGTGGTAATCCCCTCGCCTGTGGGATTCGACGCGCTCTTGGCACGTGCGGCATATTCCGCGAGCAGCAGCGCCGCGCTGTCGGAGCTGTCGCGCTCGCGCAGAAACGTTGCCGCGGCCTGGGCGGTCTCCTGCCGGGCGAGTGCTGTCTCCTCGCGAACGGAATCGTCGGCTGGCAGCCGCAGATGTTGCATGATCGGCCGCAACGTCATCCCTTGCAGCACCAGCGTGCCGAGCACCACGGTGAAGGCGCAGAACACGATAATGTCGCGGAACGGGAAGTTGGGCGGCAAGGCCAGCGCCGCCGCCAGGGTCACGATCCCGCGCATCCCGCACCAGGCGATGACGAAGCCGCCCCCCGCCGTCGGCCGGCCAGGACGCGCACCGCCGTTCGGTTCGACGCGGTTCTGCGTCAGGCGCAGGATGGCGTTGTAGCCCATGACCCAGGCCAGCCGAACCAGGACGACCGTCAGCAGCACGCCGCCGGCCATTTCGGCAAACGTCGCCAGATATCCGTCCATGCGGCCGGCTATGGCCTTCAGCTGCAGCCCGATCAGGATGTAGGCAAGCACGTTCAGGACAAACACCGCCACGTCCCAGACCGCGTAGGATGCGATACGTTGGCGGGCGCCGGAGCGCAGCGGGGCGTGCCGGGCGATCGTCACGGCATAGGTAACGACCGTGATGATCGCCGACACTCCCAGCCGGTCCGCCAGCATCCAGACCGCGAACGTGCCGAGGAACTGCGACAGCACCGAGATCGGGATCTCCAGCCGGTGTATCGGCACAAGCAGCCAGAGCCGTGCCAGCACCCAGCCCAACGCGCCGCCGCCACCGACCGTGACCAGGAACTGCAGCACCAGCGTCCAGCCCGCGGTGGCGCCGCCGACCGCCGCGCCGACGGCCAGGCGGTAGATGAGCAGCGACACGGCGTCGTTCAGCAGGCTCTCACCCTCGATAATCACCAGCAGCTGGTGCGGCGGGCGCAGTTGCCGCAGCACCGTCGTGGCGGCGGAGGCGTCAGAGGGCGCCACGATCGCGCCGAGCGCCAGTGCGGCCGCCCAGGGCATTTCGGGCACGATGGCATGCGCCATCCAGGCCACGGCAACCACGGTCAGCGCCACCACCACCACCGCCAGCGCGCCGATCGGCAACCAGTTGGCGCGTATGTCGCGCGGCGAGGAGTCGAAGGCCGAGTCGAGCAGCGTCGGTGCGACGAACAAGGTGAGTGCCAGTCTGGGATCGAGTGCCACCATCGGCGCGCCGGGGACGAAGGCCGCCGCGGATCCGGCCAGCGCCAGCAACGCCGGATAGGGCACGCCCACGCGCCCCGACCACGCCGCGAGCAAGGCGCCCAGCAGAAGCAGCGCGATGACGAGTTCAAACAGGTCCATGATGCCTCGTGTCGAATTGTATGCCGCCCGAGCCGCGGCGCAGCGTCGGGTTGACCGAGCCCCGCCGTCGCTTGTGGACGCGGTCAAGTGCCTATCGGGATCAAGCTTGTCTCAGGTGCGCCATGCCGACGCCAACCCGATCGCGATGCTCGGCGCATTTACATTTGTCATTCGGCCGCGGCCGGATGCGCGACATCTATCAGCTGTTGATCGACGAACCCAGGGCGCGCGGCCCAGCCCCGCGAGCGGCCAGCACGACCAGCAGTACCGCCAGGGTATGCATCGCGAGATCCGCCGCGGTGGCATCATACGGGTGAACCATCCACAGCAACGACGCGGCGGCGGCGGCGGCCGCCAGACCCCCGAGGCCGGACACCAGTTCCAGTCGCAGCGGCCGCGCTCGCCGCAGCATCAACACCATGACGACGGACAGCGGCAGTGAGACGCCCAGGATGAAGGGCAGACAATCCTCGGCCGCCACGCTCATCGTGGCCACGTGGGTCCCGGGCACCACGGTATCGCGCAGGCAGCCCATCCCGCTCGCCCCCAACCAGAGCAACAACCCCGGCAGCGGCAGCAACGCCCACAGCCGGCTGCGATCCGGCACGCTGACCTCAAAGCACGCCAGCGCCGCGAGAATGGCGGTCAGCACGGAACCGCAGACCGCGAGCCACATGTCAGGGAAGGCCGTCAGCCGTTGCTCGATCGACGGCAGATTGGCCCGCAGCGCCATGCCGACCCCCAGCGCCGCGACGAGGGCAAGCCAACCCAGGGCGCGCAGCGCAGGTGGGCGAAGGCGTCGCACCGGTCGCAGGTCGGTCGCCAGTTGGTCGATCAGCAGGTCGGTATCGGGCGGCACGCGCTAGGTCTTCCGCAACATTCGGCGGAGTGCCAGCACGCCACGGTGGACGTTCACCTTCATCGCGGCTACGGACTGCCCGGTGCGGGCCGAAGCTTCTTCCATCGAAAGTTCGTCCAGCTTCACGAGACGCAGCGCGTCACGCTGTTTGGGCGGCAATTCGTCAATCGCGTGGCGTAGCCAGCTGCGCAATTCGGCGTTCTCCTGATGTCGGTTCGCCCCCTCGTCGGCAAAGGTTTCAAGCAGATCCGGGGACTGGGCTTCCCACGCCTGCAGCCGCATGTCCCGCCTGCGCGCATCCATCACCCGGCGATTGGCGATCGTTGTCAGCCACGGCATGAACGGTCGCGTCGGGTCGTAGGTGTGACGGATCCGATGCAAGGTCAGCAACACGTCCTGCACCACGTCCTCGGACCGCCCGACCGGCGCGTTGCGGCGCACCAGCACGCGCAGGAACGGCACCAGTTCCCGCAGCAGCCGACGATAGGCCGCGCCGTCGCCGTCCTGGGAGGCCGCCATCAGCTCGGACCAGTTCCGGTCTGTGTCGGCCCGGTCGGCCACCCCAATTCCTCTTCATCACGGTCAAGGTAACCTTCCCTAAATTCCAGCGAAAGAAAAGCCAAGTCGAGGTGTCCGCCAGCCGGCGTGGCCATGACGATGGGCTGGAGACGTCCGCATGGGCATGAAAGCGCTTGTCGCCGCATCGCTGCTGCTGCCGCTGCTCCTCAACGGAGCGGTGGCGGCCGAGGTTCCCAGGCCCGGGCCAAGGGGTCCAAGCCCCGGTAGGGGCCAAGGGTTGCACCCCCCGATGGCGCCGGAGTTATTCACCTTGGTCGTCACTGAAGCCCAGAGGTTCAGCGAGCGCGGCTGGGAAGCTATGTCGCCGAACGCGACGCCGCAGCTTGCTGATTGACGGGTGTGGCTGCGGGAGGACTCGCCAAAAGTTAATTGCGCGCCCTGCCGCGGCGGAGTTTATAAGCCGCTGTTCGGATTTGGCATGGCGAAGGGCTTCCCTGATTAGGCTGCGGTGCGTTACATCCTGCGCGCTGTGGCCGACCTCGTCCCGGATCAGGTCGGACCCGAGAAGCGGGAGCTAAAGCTGAATGGAATCGATGGAGGTAAACAAGACTGTCGCGGCGGTGCTGGTCGCCGGGATAGCCTTCTTTTTGACAGGCACGATCGGTGATAATCTGGTCAACGAGACACGGCTGAAGCAGACGGCCATCAAGATCGATGTGCCCAAGCCTGGCAATTCAGGCGGGGCACCGGCGCCCGCGCAATTGGCGCCGATCGCGCCCTTGCTGGCGAAGGCGGATCCCGCGAAGGGCGAGGCGGACACCAAGAAACTGGGTTGTACGGCCTGCCACAGCTTCAACGAGGGCGGCAAGGCGATCATCGGACCTAACCTCTACAACGTCGTGGGCGGCCCGCACGCGCATATGGCCGGCTTCGCGTATTCGGCTGCCTTGAAGAGCAAGAAGGGGCCCTGGACGTTCCCTGAATTGAATGAGTGGCTGCATAAACCCAGCGCTTACGCGCCGGGCACGCGCATGACCTTCGCCGGCATCAAGAATGATCAGGAACGGGCGGACGTCATCGATTATCTGCGCACGCTGTCACCCAAGCCGGAGCCGCTGCCCTCACCGACCGAGGCAGCGCCGCCCGCGGCAGCCGCCGGCAAGTCCGCGGCGGCGCCGGCCGGCGAGCCGTCGGTGGACACGCTCTTGGCCTCGGCTGATCCGAAGGTGGGCGAGGCGGACACCAAGAAGCTTGGATGCGTCGCCTGTCACACCTTCGATCAAGGCGGCAAGGCTGGAATCGGGCCTAATCTGTATGGCGTGGTGGGCGGCCCGCACGCCCATATGGCGGGCTTCGGCTACTCCGCCGCGCTGAAAAGCAAGCAGGGTCCGTGGACCTACGCTGAACTGAACGAGTGGCTGACCAAGCCCAGCGCCTATGCGCCGGGAACCCGGATGACCTTCTTGGGCATTCCCAAGCCGAAGGAGCGGGCGGATGTTATCGCCTACCTGCGGACGCTGGCGGCCAAACCCGAACCATTGCCCGGGAAATAAGGATCATATCGGGCCGGCGCGATTCGGCCGGGGTGGTCAATCCCTTGGTTGATTCCCTCGGCGCGAAGGCGACGCACCGGCCATTGGGGCTGACCGTGCCGGCGACGATCGTGCACGCAGCCTGTGGGGCGAAGTTGACGCAGGGGCTGCATATGTTGCTATCCTTCGGTGTCGGCTGTTACCGCGCCTGGGCGTGGGCAATCTTCGCCCGCGCGCCGGCCGCCACTACGCCGCCGGCGACCGCGAGCTCCGCCCGCATGATCTGTCGCCGCGTCGCATGTTCGTCATGCCATGTCGTCACTTTGGTAAACCCCTGGTCGGACATGGGCGGGAGGTAATGGCCAGCGGCTGTCTGCAAGTCTTTGCGCCGACGCGATCACTCCACCCCGGCCACGGCTGTCGACTGCCGGTGCCGATCATCAGGTCGCGGCCGCCGATCGCATGGACCGGCGGCCCTGGTTGCTCCGACGGTGCATCGCGCGGCGTGATCGTCGAAACCCCCATGTTTCGACGCGACATTCACAAAAGGTTGCGGCTATGTGGTCGCTCGGACACGCTTTCTGCTAAGCTTTCACGTCTCACTTGCTATAACAAAACGAACACGGTGCCGAGGGTCAGTCCGAGCGGTGCCTGGGAACGCGAGCCACTGCGCATACCGCGCCGCCTCGCGTGCCTGAACAGAGGATAGCCAATGATCAAGATCGTCATCGCCGCCCTCGTGTTGCTTGCATCGCCGGCCGGAGCGATCGCGGCACCGTTCTGTCTGGCCCTGCCGACGGGCACCCCGCAATGCATCTATTACGACGGTCAAATGTGCTCGCGCGATGCGAACCGGCAGAACGGCAGTTGTCAGGTCAACCCGGCCGAGGTCAGGATACCGGCCAGCAGCGTCGGCCAGTATTGTCTGATCATGCCCAACGGGGCCTCGACCTGCGGCTATGCGGACGGCAACGTGTGCGCGCAGGATGCGCTGCGACAGAAGGGCGCGTGCGAACGCAGCCAGGGTGCGCTGCCGCAAACGCTACCCAATTCCTATGTTCCCAACGCGGGACGATAGCCGTTCACGGTCACGCCTGGCCGCGCCGCGGCCCGGTGGTGCGCCCGCCGCCGCACGACATCGTTGTCGGCCGCGGGATAGCTGATCGGCCCGGTCGATGATGATGCAACTGGCTGATCTCGCTGCGTCCCCGCCGATGAAATTCGGGCCGGGCTGGTGGTCATCCACCGGGGCGGCCACCGCGATCAAAATGGGCAGGAATGCGGAGCCTTTCCAAGGGTTAATGTATTGTTTCTAGAGCATGATCACGGTGAGCGGAACGTTCAAAGCGTGTTAATCATCCGATCAAACAAAGGGCTAGAGCATTTTCGGTCTGCACAGTCAGGCTGAAAATGCTCTAGGGGCTCTTGCAAGATCGTTGCAGGGGAAAGCGCCCCCGGCGGTGCCAAGGCCTGCATGAGGCCTGTTCGGAACACCTTATCGTACAGCCACATCCAGCCTGAAGCCCGCGACGATGTTCTGGTCAAAACCTTCGTAGGCGACTTCAACCAAATACTTGGCCTGTTCTTCGCGGCCCGCGCCTATTTCCTGGTCGGCAAGTAAAACCAGCAGATACGGATCATCCTCTGCTCTCGGCAGCGGCTGAACGGCGGCGCGGGACCAATGTCTTGATGGTTGGCGAACGATTGACGCCGGAAATGAATACAGCTTCATCTCTCGGCTGACGAGACGCATCGATGTCTGTGGGGCACGTGTCGGCCTTTGCTTTATCGGTCCATTCGTGGAGCCGGATTATTTGGCGGTTATCGCAGAGCAGCCCGAAAATGTGGTCGGAAGCGGCAGTTCATGGGCTCTCTCCTCTGGAGGCATTGGTTTGCGCCGCCTTTCGGAACACTACTGTACCGTAGTCCACGGAGTCCAGCGAACAAATCAGCTTTCAGTGCACAATCGGCACTGTTATGGCTGAAACGGCCGTCTTGACCCTTTTTTGATTCGGCGTCATGCTGCTGTCGTGCCTATCGCGCGCTCGGCTGATGGACGTGGGAGCTGCAAATTACTGACCTTGTCTTGCAAAACGAACCTTCTTGGAAAGAAATTGGCTCGGACGCACTGCAGGTATTCGAGATCAAGTAAATAAACTTAGATAGTGCTCTGTTTCCGATCGTTTCCTGTCATGTCGTCAGGCCCATCACCTCGTCAGGCCTGTGACTTGGTCAGGCCGGCTGATCGCGGTCGTGCCGTTGGAAACTATGTCGCCGCCTGCGGCCCTGGCGTGACGAACTGGTGGTCCAGCCGCATGGGCGAAATCAGCGCCACACCGCACACAGTCCGGTCGATAGAAACCCGGCTAGGCAGCAGCGGCGAACGGCGGGGTGACAGCCAACGGGACCTAGGAAATATCACGTTAACGTGACCTGGACCTCCCGCATTCGTGGGGTCGCACCGAGTTGATACTCAGTTGGCTGTGTCCGCATCCGCCGACCCAGCGCTGGTCAACCGAAAAATGAGCATGCGATACCAAAACGATGCAAAAATATAATGAATATCAGGGCCGTCCGCACGACGAATTTCAGGGTTTTCTTCACCGGATCAAGCTTACATTGGCGCACCTACTGAAGGCGTGTAAAACCCGTTAATGCCCTTGATTTATCAATCCGTGACAAGCCGTGTCCCGCGCGCGCGATGATCGGCGGCCTGGCGCCGAGAACCATCCGGTGAACGACGCTCCTTTGTCCGTCGTCGGCATCGGCGCATCGGCTGGCGGCATCGAGGCGTTTCGGCAGTTCTTCGAAAAAATGCCGGCCGATAGCGGGCTCGGGTTCGTGGTCGTGCTGCACCTCGCGGCAGGTCGTAAAAGCATGCTGCCGGAGATCCTGACGCGCTGGACCCAGATGACGGTGGCAGAGGCGAAGGACGGTGATCCGGTCGCCGCCAACCACGTCCTCGTCATACCGGCCGGCGCCGCCGCGCGGCTGAAGAACGGCCACCTTTCGCTGCGGCAAATCGCCTCGGACGGGCCGCGCGATCCCGCGCCGATCGATGGCTTTCTTGACTCGTTGGCCGCCAGCCTGAACGAGGATGCGATCGGCGTTATTCTGTCCGGCACTGGTCGATGGCGCGCTGGGCCTGAAAGCGATCAAGGCGCGCGGCGGCCTCACCCTGGCACAGGGGGTCGACGGCAGCGCGCCTGAGTATCCTGGTATGCCGCAAAGCGCGGTCGCCACCGGCGCGGTCGACCTTCACATACCAGTGGACCAGATGCCTGACCGCATCCTGTCGGCCCGCAAGCTGCGCCCGGCGTCGCTTGAGGAGGCGGAGAAGCCGGAGCTGGAGGCCGACAAGGTCCGGCTGGCGATCTGTGATATCCTGCGCTCTCGCCTGGGGCACGATTTCAGCCAGTACAAGCGCCAGACGTTCATGCGGCGGGTGCAGCGTCGCATGCAGGTGCTGCGGCTGAGCAGCTACGACGACTATCGCACGCGCCTCGCCGCCGACCGTGAGCAGGCCGTGCTGCTGTTTCGCGACCTGCTGATCAGCGTGACCAGCTTCTTTCGCGATGCCTCGGCGTTCACCGCGCTGGAACGGGACATCATCCCAACCCTGTTCAACGGCAAGGACGCCACCAGCGACCTGCGGATCTGGGTGCCGGGCTGCGCCACCGGGGAAGAGGCCTATTCCCTGGCCATCCTGCTGCGCGAATACATGGACACCCTGTCCACCACGCCGAAGGTGCAGATCTTCGCCAGCGACATTGACGAGATCGCGATCGCCACCGCCCGCGCCGGTCGCTATCCGCCAACCCTGCTGGAGGGCATGTCGGATGCGAGGCGGTCGCGCTTCTTCGTCGAGGGCGCCGGCGGTTTCGTGGTCCGCCAGGAGGTGCGGGAGCTGTGCACGTTCTCCGCCCACAGCCTGATCCGCGATCCGCCGTTTTCCCGGGTCGCCCTGATTTCCTGTCGCAACCTGCTGATCTACATGGACAGCGATCTGCAGGACCGGGTGATCCCGATCTTCCACTACGCATTGGTGCCCGACGGCGTCCTCGTGCTCGGGGCCTCGGAGACCCTGCCCCATCACGAGCGGCTGTTCGAAGCGAAGGACCGCTCGCAGCGCATTTTTGTCCGCCGCTCGGTTCCCAGCGAGGTGCCCGGGATCCATCATATTCCGCCGAGCGATCCACGACCGGGGTCGGCCGCGAGCGGCGCCAACCGGACAAACGCCAGGGCCCATTGGCCGAAAGCGGTTGGGTTCGCCAACCGGCGGATTATGGATCGGTTCGCGTCGCCATTCGTGGTGGTCAGCGCAACCGGCGAGGTGGCGCATTTTTCAAGCCATATCGGGCGCTTCCTGGAGCCCGCGGCCGGCTCGCCCACCAGCAACCTGTTCGAAATGGCGCGAACGGGTTGGGCGCTGGAGTTGCGTGCCGCGCTGCGCCGTTGCATCGAGACCGGCCGTCCGGTGGAGCAGCAGCAGTCCGTTGTCGCCGGAGAGGATGCGCAGACGTCACCGATCCGGCTGATCGTGGAGCCGCTGCCGGCATTGGAAGCCGAGTCGCTGTATCTGATCATTTTCGTCGAGGCCGGTGCCCCGCGTCCGCCAAGCGCCCAGAACCGGCAGATGGATTTGCCCCATGCGAGTGCCTTGAACGCCCAGTTGGAGCACGAGAACCGCGACCTGCGGGAGCAACTGCAGTCGATAGCCGAGGAGCATGCCACCGCGGTGGAGGAGCTGCGCAGTTCGAATGAGGAACTGCAGTCGGTGAACGAGGAATTGCAGTCCACCAACGAGGAGCTGGAGACCTCACGCGAGGAGATCGAATCGGTCAACGAGGAGCTGAACACCGTCAACGTGCAGCTGACCCACAAGGTCGAGCAGCTTGATCGCAGCAATGGCGATCTCAAGAACCTGTTCGACAGCACCAAGGTCGCCACCGTCTTCCTCGACCCTTATCTGGTCATCCGCAGCTTCACGCCGGAAATCGCCAACATCTACAATCTGATCCCCAGCGATGTGGGTCGGCCGCTGACCGATATCGTCAGCCGGCTGGCCTATAGCGGCCTGCGTGAGGATGTGCGGACTGTTCTGACGACACTGCAGCCGTTGGAAACGCGGGTCGAACGCGAGGATGGTTCGGCGCATTACCTGATGCGCGTGCTGCCATACCGTGGACCGGACAGCGTCATTGACGGCTCGCTGATCACCTTCGTTGATGTCAGCAGCATCGTCCAGGCCGAGCACCATCAGCGGCTGCTGGTTGATGAACTGAACCACCGCGTCAAGAACATGCTGACGGTCGTTATTTCGCTGGCAACCAATACGTTGCGGCGGGCGACGTCGCTGGACGCTTTCAGGGATGTGTTTCTCGGGCGGATCCACGCGCTGACGGCGGCCTACACCTTGCTCAGCCGAGACGGCTGGTCGCCGATTTCCCTGCGGGAAGTGCTGACCGAAGAACTGAAGCCTTTCATGGCCGAGAAGGTAAGCAGCTTGCTGACCGGTCCGCTGGTGCTGCTGCAGCCCCGCGCCGCGCTGGCGCTTGGGATGGCGGTCCATGAATTAACCACGAACGCGGTGAAATACGGCGCATTGTCTGTGCCGGAGGGGAACGTCGGGGTTACCTGGAGCGTTGAAGACCGGACCGGTCAGGAACGATTGGTGATAAACTGGATTGAGCGAAACGGCCCGGCAGTGGCGCCGCCGGCGCACCGGGGGTTCGGGATGACGCTGATCGAGCGGGCTTTCGCTCATGATGTTCGGGGCGAAGCTCGGATCGAGTTCGAACCGGACGGGCTTGTCGCAACCCTATGCGCGCCACTCGCCGGTAACATTTGAGGGGACTATCGTGATGATCACCCCAGAAGCTCTGGTCGGGAAGCGGGTCCTGATCGTTGAAGACGAAATGCTGGTGGCCCTGCTGATCGAGGAATTCCTGCTCGATCTCGGATGCACCACCGTCGGTCCCTGCGGCAGTGTCGAGATGGCGCTGGATACGGCCAGGACAGAAGTGTTCGATCTGGCGGTCCTCGACGTCAACCTGGGCGGCAAGAAGGTCTATCCGGTGGCGGAGTTCCTCGAGCAGCGGCAGATCCCATTCCTGTTCCTGTCCGGATACGGCGAAGAGGCGGTCCCAGCGGGCCATCGCGACTGGCGCGTGTGCGCGAAGCCGTTCAAGGGCGACGATCTGGCCTGCATGTTGTCGGCCGCACTGACCTCGCCGGCCCACTGATTCTGGCTGCGCCCGGCCTGGCCTGATCCCGGCCTGGGTTGGTCCCGGCTGGTCAGTGCCGGACCTGACCGGATCGGGTCCGGTCGGATCGCGCGGGGGTTGCCAGCAGACGATCATCGAGGCGATCCTTCCAGCACCAAGCAAGAGCCGGAGGAGCAAGGTGCCGTCCATGATGTTCGATACGATTATCGTCGGCGGCGGTTCGGCGGGATCGGTGCTCGCCAATCGTCTCTCGGCGCGCAGCCAGAATCAGGTCCTGCTGCTGGAGGCCGGCCAGGACACGCCGCATGGCAAGGTCCCCGCCGCGGTCCTGGACTCCTATCCCGGCACCGCCTACCTCAATCCAAACTACACCTGGAACAAGCTGAAGGTCACCACCGAGGTGATCTCTCACAACAACCCCGACGAGAAGGCCCCGCCGCTGCGGACTTACGAGCAGGCGCGCATCTTGGGCGGCGGATCGTCGATCAACGGACAGCTCGCGAACCGGGGTGCCCCGACCGACTACGACGCGTGGGCGGGCCAGGGGGCGACCGGCTGGGGCTGGGACGCTGTGCTGCCGTACTTCAAGAAGGTCGAGCGCGACATGGACTTCGACGGTCCCTGGCACGGCCGCGAGGGGCGGATCCCGGTGCGGCGGATCTTTCCCGATCTTTGGCCCGAACACGCCAAGGCGGTGGGCAAGGCGTTCGAAGCAGCCGGTTACAAGTTTATCGAGGACCAGAACGGCGCGTGGGAGGACGGGTATTTCCCGATTACCATCTCCAACGCCTATGAACGCCGGGTCTCGGCCGCGATCGGCTATCTTGATCCGGGTACGCGGCTGCGGGATAATCTGGGTATCGCCACCGGCGTCCAGGTCGCCGGCCTGATCTTCGAGGGCCAGCGCTGCGTTGGTGTCAAGGCGGTGGTAGGCCGCAGGATCGAGGAATTCCGCGGCCGGGAGGTCATTCTGTGCTGCGGCGCCATCCATTCGCCGGCGCATCTGATGCGTGCGGGCATCGGGCCAGGCGCGCATCTGCGCGAGCATGGGATCGAGGTCCGGTCGGCGCTGCCGGGCGTCGGCCAGCGTCTGCAGGATCACCCCGCCGTCGCTGTCGCCGCTTTCCTCAAGCCGCACGCTCGGATCATTCACGACTACTCACGCCGGCACATCTACACGGCCCTGCGGTATTCATCGAACCTGCCGGGCATCCCGGCGGGCGACATGTTCACGGTGGTGACCAACAAGACGTCGTGGCACCGGGTCGGCGAGCAGATCGGGTCGTTCATCGTCACGGTCTACAAGACCTACTCCGAGACCGGATCGGTGCAACTGCGGTCGGCGAACGCAGCCGATGAACCGCGGGTGGATTTCAACCTGCTGTCGGATCCGCGCGATCTGGAGCGGATGATGGACGGGGTGCGCAGCTTCGGCGCGATGCACCTGACCCCGATCATGCAGAACGTGACGGAAAATCCATTCCCGGCCAGCTATAGCGACAAGGTGCGCCAGGTCGGACTGCACAGCCGCAAGAACAAGCTGATTACCGACGTCCTGGCCCGGGCGCTGGATGGTCCGGCGGCACTGCGGCGGTATCTGATCGAAAATCTGGTGATGGAAGGCGTCACACTGCAGGACGTATTGACCGACGACGAGAAGCTCGAGGCGTTCGTGCGCAAGGCCGCTGTCGGGGTGTGGCACGCATCGTGTACCTGTCGGATGGGATCAGACGACGATCCGATGGCGGTCACCGATCCGGCCGGCCGCGTCCGCGGGGTGGACGGGCTTCGGGTGGTCGATGCTTCGGTGTTTCCCACGGTGCCATGCGCGAACACGAATTTCCCGGTGTTGATGACGGCGGAGAAGATGGCCGACGCGATTCTGGCGGGCGTCTGAGCGTGGGTTCTGTTGCGGCGGCAGGCCCGCCGACGGGGGTTGCATTGCGGCGGAAGCTTGCTAGAACCCGCCGTTCGTTGGAGCGGGCGCATAGCTCAGTTGGTAGAGCAGCTGACTCTTAATCAGCGGGTCGTAGGTTCGAATCCTACTGCGCTCACCACTAAAGCACTGAAAGACTTTAAAAATCCTTGATTTCGGGTTCGCGACCGGAGCTTTGCGGCGATTTATGTCCGCACCGTGTCCGCAATACTCTTTCCTGCTTACGCACTTTCCTCAGCCTCGCAGGTCTGGTACATAGCATGAACATGAAGGTCTGGCAGCAGGGTGTGACAATGGCTCGGAACAAGGTTCAATTTCAGAAGGGTCTCAGTGAAGCGGGCTTCGAGGCGATCTACGGCACGGAGGAAAAATGCCGTGCGTTGGTGATCGCGTCGCGGTGGCCGCATGGCTTCGAATGCCCGGCCTGCGGCGGACGGGCCTATTGCGAAGTGAAGTCTCGGGGCCTGTTCCAATGCAACGCTTGCCGCCGCCAGACCTCGCCGATCGCCGGCACGATCTACGCCTCGACCCATCTGCCGCTGCGGTTGTGGTTCCGCGCGATGTATCACCTGACCCAGAGCAAGCAGGGCATCTCCAGCATCGAACTCGGCCGTCGCCTCGGCGTGACGCAGACCACGGCCTGGAAGATCAAGCACAAGCTGGCGCAGGTGATGATGGAGCGTGACGCCAGCAAGCCGCTGAGCGGGCGCGTCGAACTGGACGATGTCTATCTCGGCGGCGAACGCTCCGGCGGCAAGCGGGGCCGCGGCGCGCCCGGCAAGACACCCTTCGTTGCCGCCGTCGAGACCACGCCGGAGGGCAAGCCGGTGCGCCTGAAACTGCGTCGCGTCGCCAGCTTCTGCAACCATGCGCTGTCGACTTTTGCCAAACAGAGCCTCGATCCGACATGCGAGGTGGTCAGCGACGGGCTGGCTTGTTTCGGTGCGGTCGCGCATGCCGGGTGTTCGCATCAGGTCGTCAAGACCGGCTCAGGCGCCGCCGCGGCGCGTACCCCCACCTTCAAATGGGTCAATACTGCACTGGGGAATATCAAAGCTGCCATCGTCGGGACCTACCGGGCGATCGATCAGAAACACGCGCCGCGCTACCTCGCCGAGTTCGAATACCGCTTCAACCGACGATACGACCTCGGCGCCATGATGCCGCGGCTCACCTGGGCCGGAGTGCGGACAACGCCGATGCCCTACAGGCTGCTCAAGTTGGCCGACGTCTTTGCATGAGCAGCCAACCATCGCCAGAAACTGGCTGAGGAAAGTGCGTAAGCAGGTACTCTTTTGCTGAGTGCGATCCGTCGCGTGAACCCTTCCAGCAGTCGATCCAGGGGCTGATACCGATGAACGACTTGCCTTCGGGGACGGCCTCATCGGGTGCGAGCTGATCGCCGAAACGGCCGAGGATGAGATCGAGGGCCGCAGGCGGAGGAGGGGTATTATTGTGGGCGGAGAGCGCCAAGGATCGTGGGAAGATCGCGAAATATCTTCAGGCTGGAGATTTTGCCGCCGCGCGCGAAGCAACCGACGGCTGTGTAGAGGACGTCGAAAGTGTGGATGATGAGACGCCTCGGGACTGGGAAAGCCCGTGGGCAAATGATGCCAGATATCTCGCCGAGAGCCGGGCTGAGCGGATCATCGCGCGGGGAAAAAGCGGCCGACGGACTATCGATAAGCGGCCAACGGGAAGTCCGTTCGCCAATCTGAACCTGAAGCTCCGTTTGTTCTTGCTGTGTTCCTGGGCGGCGGCTATCTTTCCGGCATGTCGGACACCGCCAACCTCCGCCCCGCCTCACCCGATGAAATCGCCGAAGCCTTGTCGTTCGCACTGCGCTACGAGGGCAGAAAGCGGGTGAACCACGCGGACACCATGATGGCGCGCATCACCGCCGATCGGCTGGTGCGCCACCTCGAGCGGTCCGGGTTCGTGTTGATGAAGGGGCCGCCAGGAGCGGCGCCGACGACTTCGGTTATGCTGAAAAATCAGAAACCGGACCCACGGTGAAGGTGATCGCGGTCGATCCTGCGGCTGCTGGCTTCAGCTTCTCGGTCGAAGCAATAACGTAAATAATACTTCGGTAAGTCCGGACAAAATTGCATATTTGCGCTAATATACTGTGTACTCTATATCGAATACTTCCTACCACCGAATACAGACCATGGGCCGCGGCAAATCCGACTCAACCCGCACCGGCATGGACGCCCGCAGCAGCAAAATCCTCGCCAGTGTGATGTCCGGCGCCAAACCCGAGTTCTATGAAGACCCAGACGGCCGTCTGGTCCGCCGCCGGAAGCCGACTGAACACTCCCCCTATACATATGCCGACCTGGCGCTGGCGCTGTCCAACCGAGTGGCCGTCGAGCCGGGCGAGCTGTTCGACCGCTGCCCGTCATCCTGCATCAAGTATTGCCTGACTACGGGCTTCCTGGTCCCGGTCGGCACCAGCGGCGCGCTGTATCGCGTCACCCACCGCGCCGCGATCGAGCTCGGCCTGCCGACCCGGTTCAAGGGCGGCGAAAACCACGGCCGCAAGATCCCGTTCGCGCCGTCTCCCACCGATCACAAGTCGAAGAGCTAAGATGTCGGCCACCTGCTGCGTGAAAACCGCCTCTTGGTTCACTAATCTGCCCGAAGGCCACACCAAGATCGGCATCTCGCGCGAGATCCCGCGTCGTATCGCCGCGGGCTATCGGATGTATCGAGCCTTGGCGCCCGGACCCTGGTTCAACAGCGTGTCGCCGCCGGAATACGAGCGTCGCTACAAGGCCGAGGTGCTCGATCGGCTCGATCCCGGCGCCGTCGCTGCCGAGCTGCTCGACCTGGCGCGCGGTGGCATTCCGGTGCTGGTCTGCTACGGACGGTCCGGCAAAGGTTAGTGGTGTTACCGCGCCATGGCGGCGCTGTGGCTGGCGGAGCGGTTGGACCGGCCGATCCCCAAGCTCGGCTACGAGCTATTTCCCCAGGCCGATCATCCGCTGATGCCGCCGGAGCTGTGCCGACTGTTCTGATCGGTCCCTGTGGCATCGCGGCTGGGCTGGCGAATAGGCCGCATGGCGCTAGCCGGCATCGCCTGGAGAGGGGCCGGCAAATTTGCCGGCCCTCTTGTATCCCAGTCAGCCGCCGCGCACGTCGCCGAGGTCGCAGGAAACCAGGGCTGCGTCAGGCCGTTGACCCATCCTATCGGTCAGCTTGGGGATGCCTCGATGGACAAGATGCCTGCGCTAGTGACTGCCTCAACCGCTGTGATAGCGGCGCAAGTCATCGGCGGTCTTCGCGGGCCGACGCCCGGGCATCCGAGAACGGCCGCATGGTATGCGAGGCTCCGCAAACCATCGTTCACACCGCCAGGCCCAGTCTTTGGCATCGCATGGACACTCTTGGACGGGCTACTCGGCTATGCCGGCTACCGGCTGCTGCTGGCAAAGCCGAGCAAGGCGCGCGACATTGCCCTCGGTTTCTGGGGATTAAACCTATTAGGCGTATCGGGATTTTCTTGGGTCTTGTTCGGCCGCAAGCGGCTGGATGAGGCCACGGCGGTCAGCCTGGCGATGATCGGAACATCAGCGGCTGCGGCGAGCGCAGCGACCCGAGTTGATAAGCAAGCGGCTTGGGCTATCACGCCGCTCATCGGATGGGTCATCTTTGCAAGCGTGCTGCAGGAAGAAGTCTGGCGGCGGAACGATTAGCGGGCGCCGTAATCCAAGGACGGACAGCCCGAAAAGACCCCGGCGGGGCGCCGGGCCCTCGCACGCTGCGACCGCGTCAAACCCGCTGGCCGGTTCAGGCATCACTCGCGCGCAATCGTCCCGTTGGTGGATTTGCTGCGGCTCGCCGCCGGCACGGTGGGCCGAACCGAGACCGCATTGGGTGCATTCTACCGCCGACTATCGGCGCGGGTGGGGAAAGCGAAGGCGATCACCGCCACCGCGCGCAGGATCGCGGTTCTGTTCTGCAATATGCTCCGACACGGCATGTCCTACGCGGATCCCGGCGCGACATGTTATGACGAAGCCGGGGCGGACATAACAATCCAGGATCGATACGGCAAGAAAGAGGTTGATCAGGGCCTGGATATACAAGAGATGCCCGGAGGCGAGAAACAGCTCATGCAGCCATGGTACCGTGTCGCCATAGGTACGTCGCGGAGATGCCGGACGACGGTTGTCACAAAGACGACCAAGGGAGCGCCCAACCGCCGGAGTTTCTTGTGCCAGAGCGATCCGAACATCTGCCATGCGCCGAAACGGCATGGCTTATTTTCCGGGCATCCCGAACTGGGCCTCGGTTTGTTGACCGGCGGCCCCATATGCAACGGATGATCGGCGACCCGATGTCCACGAACGAGGGCCCATGACCAGTCCATGGACGAAGAAAAACCCGTTCCTCAGCATGTTCCTCAGCGGCGCCAACGCTGCCGCGGGAAAGGCACGGGGCACAATGATGCAGCAGGCGCGGCGCAATCAGGCCACCGCGATCAAACAGGCCACCAAATCATGGGCGGATTTGTGGGCCCCGCCATCCGGCACCAAGCGCAAGCGTCGGAGGTAAGCGACGAAACGACCGGGGCACCCCGCCTGTCATTTACCCAAAGTAATCGCCAGCAGAACCCCGATCGTCAGGCAAACCATCGTCGAGGCCAGCAGCAGAACCAGAACCTCCCGCAGCGGAAACGGGTCCCCGTCGAAGCTCGCCTGTCCCCGAAGTAGCGGGATGAGTTGCGGCGGAACGTCATCGCGGCGACCGGGTCTGCGTCGGTCACGGTCCGCACCAGCCGCCGTCAGACCGCCGGCCGTCATCAGACCAATCGAGCGAACGATCCGGCCGCTTCTGATCAGCAGATTTGTCATCGCGCGCCAGCCGGTTGTGCCGAGATGATCACCCCGCTGATCGGATCCACCGTTTCCGGCGTTCCGGCCCGCGTGCCGGACGGTGACGGATCCGCGGCAGCCAACGTGGTGAAGACCATCACCAAACTGCAAACCGCAACGACTAACGTAATGCTCACGCACGATCTCCTGATCCGCACTCTCTCGGTGCCTGTCTATAATGACTAATGCGATCCAAGAAAACCCAATTTCCCGTTACCAAAGTGAAATAGGCGGCTCGCTGCCTCCTTAGTGCCCGCCAAATCGGGCGGCTTGATCTCTCAGGCATGACGATGCCAAAGGTCGGCTTCGCGCCGGGCCCCAGGCGGCGGGTGGTCTCTCGCTACACGGGGCGCTGTTCTGGCATGTGCAGGGTTGCCGGCATCCAGTTTTTGGTCCGCCGCGCCAGCCGCTGATCCAGCGCCTCGCCGTCATAATCGGGCGTCGCGGCGTCCTGCGTGAAGGCGGCACGGTCCCGCAGACAAGGCGTGTTGACGACAGCGCGCAGACCCGCGGCCGTCTCGCAGACCGCGCCTACGTAGACCCCGCACTGGCGGCAAATCAGGTAGTCCGCGGTGCGCGAACCGAATCTGTACCGGTGCAGCAGCGATCCGTCGGACGCCTGAATATCCACATGCCCGTCGGGATCGGACACGGTTCGGGTGGCGTGGGAGCGGCAGAATGAACAGGCGCACGACCGCACCAGGGTCTCGATCGGAAGCTTGGGCAACCGGACCTGGACCTGGATGTTTCCGCAGTGACAGCCGCCCTGATGCTGCATGACCATAAGCTCCTTCGCTGCCGGACGGCGTCCAGCCTGGGAATTTCAACGCTGCGAACGATCGTAGGCCAGCACGGCGCCGGCGAGAACCGCCGTCCCGACCGCCCCGCTCAATGCGGCGGGACGCCGCGGTGGTGCAGGTGCAGGCGCAGCCAGTGCAGGTGGTTGGCGCGCTCCTCGCCATGATCAGGCCGGCCGGTGAAGGCGATCAGCGCGGAGCTGCTGTTCGGGGCGTTCGGCACCGCCATTTGCTGGTGCGGCTGGCCCATGTCGCGCTGCTCCAGGCTGTTGATCGCGCGGAATGCCATGATGATCGCGCCGATGCCGAACATCAATGACCCAGCGGCCTGGCCGATCAACACGCCGCGCGGCCCATAGTTTGATCCAAAGGCTGCGAACGGAATGGTGCCCAAGGTCGCGCGGCCCCAGTTGAACAGCGTCGAAAGCAGCGGAAACCCCAGATTGTTGAACGCGGCGTTGGCGACATACAATGCGCCGGTGAACAGGAAGCCGCCGGCCAGCAGCGAGCAGAACAGCCGCACCAGCTCCGCCGTGACGCCGCGCGCCGAGAACGCGGCGACAATGGCATCCTGCGCCAGATCGAGTGCGATCCAGGCCGCCGCGACGGCGACCAGCACGAACACCAGTGCGTCGCGCAGCGCTTCCCGCACACGGTCGGTTCGTCCGGCGCCCAGGTTTTGCGCGACAATCGGCCCGATCGCGCCGCTCAACGCATAGACCAGGCCGAACGCCACCGGCGTGATCCGGTCGATCGTCGCCTGTCCCGCCACGGCCTCGGCACCGAACCGGGCGATCGTGCGGGTGACGTAAACCGCCCCGACCGGCGTCGCGAGATTGGTCAGGATCGCCGGTCCGGCGATGCTCAGCAGCTGCCGGACGTCCGTGGCCAGCATGCGCGGCGCCAGCGGTGCCAACAGGCCGTGCTGCCGAGCGACGCCATGCAGCCCGAGTAGCGCCAACGACAGGCGGGAGATCGTGGTGCTGATCGCGGCGCCGTCCAGGTCCAGATGCAGCCCCAGGATCAGCAGCGGGTCGAGGACCGCGGTGACCATCGCGCCCAGCAACGTAACGTTCATCGCCCGCCGGGCGTCGCCCAGCGAACGCAGCAAGGCCGAGCAGCCCATGCCGATGCCAAGCAGCGGCAGTGAGAACGAGGTAATCCGCAGGTAGCCGGCGGCCAGGTCGCGGGTCTCGCCAGCGGCACCCAGCAGGCCAAGCGACCAGCCCAGGGTCGCGATCGTCGCGACGCCCAGCACCACGAGCGACAGCGCCATCACCGTCAGGCTTGATGTCGCCATCCGGCGTGCGACGTCGAAGTGGCCGGCGCCGATCTGGCGGGAGACCAGTGCGCCGACACCGATCGTCATGCCGATCGAGAACGAGACCTGAAGGAACGTGACCGCCCCGGCGAAGCCAATCGCGGCGGCGATGGCGCGTTGGCCCAGCAGCGAGATGTAGAACAGGTTGAGCAGGTCGACGCCGAACACCGCGATCATGCCGATCGCGCCGGTGCCGGCGAGCACGATCACGTGGCGCATCGTCGAGCCGGTCACGAAGCGCGCGGTCTCCGCCTGGTGTCGCTGAACGGATGTCATCGGTAACCGGCCGGTCAGTGCAGCGGAATGTCGAACATCGCGTGCATCTGCCCGTTCGCGTCGGCTTCGCGCCCCGGCATATCCGGCCGGTGGTTCACCCCGGAGTAATGCGTGATCAGCGAGCGCCGTTCCCGACCACGCTCGATCGCGACCGAACCGCGATGCATCAGTCTGCCGTGCCAGATCAGCACATCGCCCTTTTCGGCCAGGAAGGTTCTGGGCGCTATGCGTTGGCGCGCGATCTCCGCCTCGATCGCCGGCGCCACGAACCGCTCGGAATATTTCGGCCAGTGGTTGACACCGGATTCCTGACGCGTGCGCTCTTCCTCGGTCAGGAAGCGGCGCACCTTCTCCCCGCGCAGCAGCGGCCAGCGATGCGATCCGGGCACAAACTCGAATGGGCCGGAGGCCGGATCGATGTGGTCCAGCGCGATCCAGACTGCACAGTACCAACTGTTGACGAACGGCGGGTTCAGATAGTCGTCCTGATGCCAGTCGCGCTCCGTGCTGATCCATCCGGTCAGAGCGAGATGCAGCAGCATCGGCTCGCTGATGAGATGCGCCAGCATGCGCATCAGCGGTGGAAACAGCGCCAGCGCGCGAAGTTCCGCGACCTGCAGATAGGGTGCGGGAGACAACCAGCCGCCGGGACTGTCCAGCGTGGCGCGTCGGGCGATGTATGGATCGGTTATCGAGTCCGGCAGGAACTTCCGCAGGATCAGCAGGCCGTCGCGGCGCCACTCGCGCTGCTCCGGCGTCAAGGCTGTTTCGTCGAGAACGGTCCGGTCGAGAGGCGGCAGCAGCACCTGATCCGGACTTTCGCTCAGCCCGGCGAAGCTGATCTTCGGTCGCCTCGGCCCACCGCCGCCGAAGCGGGCCAGCAAGCGGCGGACATAGTTTCGGCCGGTGCTGTGCTGCCGGTCCGGTGACGGCGCATCGCCCGCGTCGCCCGACGAGGGCGCATCGGTGGCGTCGCCCGAGCAGGGCGCTTCGGCTGCCCGGTGCAGCGCGATTACCGCTTCTTGCCGGATCGCCTCGTTGCCGGTCTCGCTGTCGGCCAGGTCGGCGGCTCGCGCCAGCCAACGCCGTGCCTGCGGACGGTCGTCCCGATGATTGAGCGCGAAAATCCCCAGCGTGAAGCAGGTCATCGCGCGCTGGCCGATCGATCGGTCAACCGGGTCATCCCGGCCTTGCTCGGCGGCTTCGACCGCAATCAGGACCCGGGCGTGGTGCGACGCCGCGCGTGCGTGATCGCCAAGGTTGACCAGGGCGTTGAACAGAAGCTGGCGATCGGGCGGCGACAACGGGTTGGCAGCCGGATCGCCGTTCCACCGATCATGTGCGGCCTGTGGGTCGATCTCGATCCGTAGGTTCGTCGCCTGCGCCGCCGCCAGCCTGGCAAGCGCGGCGGCGGATGCGTCCTTGACCCCCGCCACGGCGCGCCGCGCGGAAACGCCGTCATGCCAGGCGACGCAGGCATCGAAGTAGGCAAGGGCACGGCGGTGGTCAGCCCGGCCGAGCCGCTGCGACATGCCGAGGCAGTAGAGCAAAGCGGCGACGTTGTGCGGCGCCTCAGCCGAGGGCGTCAGCGTCGCGGGTTCGGTCAGTTCGAGCGCGCGGTCGCGGTAGTCCGAGACAATCCCCGGCAGCAGCGTCTCAATCTCGGCGAACCGCCCCTGCAAGGTCAGCTCACGCAGCAGTCTGGATTGTAATCCCCGCCGCAGCGGACCGCGTCCCGGCGTATCGGCCAGGCGGTGGCGGAGATAAGTCAGATAGCGGGCGCGGTGGTCATCGGGGTCAGAGCGAAGTGCGAACGGGCGAGGGGCTGCATACAGCGTCAGGTCGTCCGCGGTCGCATGGACATGGTAATGCGGAAGTCCGTGCGTCTTGGCCAGGATCGCCAGGCCCTGCGCGGTGAACAGCCGCAGGTGAACGCCGGGCTGCAAGATCTGCAACAGCAGATCGTCCGTGGTTCCCGCCTGCAATATCGCCGCGTTTGGCGTCGATATGATAAGGATGCCATTCTCGTCCAGGCTGGCAACCAGCGCGCGCATCAACGCGTGTGTATCGACGATGTGCTCGATGACTTCGGCGACCTGAAGGACATCGGCCTTGGGCGCCGGCAAGGCGTGACGTTCGGTGAAATAGCGTCGTTCAATCGGCAGCCCCAGCGCATCTCGGCCGGCGGCGGCCAGCGGCGATGGGTCGATCCCGCGCACATCCCAGCCAAGCGTCAGCCGAGCGAAATCGAGCGAAAAGCCGAACGCGCAGCCGATTTCGGCGTAACGCTGCGTCCCGGTGCGGTCGAGGCGGCAAAGCGGCTCGATCAGCAGGTCAATGCCCGCACCTTCCTCCAGGTAGTGGCGCAGCGCCTCCTGGCCGCCATGCTCATCTTCGTAGCGCAGGCTTTCGCCTTCTGGGGCGTAAACGGTGCCGCAACCGCCGCAGCGGAAATAGGCAAGCGGCCGGTGGACGCTGGCGGTAAAGACGGCGCGGGCGTCGTGAAGCACGTCGTCGGCCAGACGGGCCTGGGCGCTGGCTGAAGCGCAGATAGGGCAGCTTCCGCCGCTATCTGTGGCGATCCAGAATGGCGATCCGGAATGATCGGCTGGGTCGGCGGCGACAGAGGATGCATCCATGGGTGTTCTACCGGTCGAGGTTTTTTAACGCGCTTATTGGCCCGACCTTGAGATGAGTGCCCGCGGCAGGGTCAGCCCGAAGCGTCATCGGGGACGAAGAAAGACGCAAAGCTGGTAAGCGTCATCGAGCGAGCGGTCGAACGCGGCGACGGACCAGCCCGGGGCGTTGTCGGCGATCCACTGGGCGGTCATGCTGGTATTGCCGTATGTGACCTCGGCTGGCGGTGTCGCTAGCGGGTAAAAGGCGAACCCCTCTCGTCGATGTTGTCGGCGCAGTGGGGCAGGGTCCGCGACAGCATGAATGGAGGCTGGCAAATCCCAGTATTCGACCGGGCGGATGGTCAGCGCCATCACCCCATCAGCGGCGATATAACGTCGGCAAACATCAAGTGCCTGCAGGGCTGCGTGGCGCGAAAGATGGGTGAAGACCGAAAACGCGTAGATGAACGCGAAGTCCTGTCTGGGCAGCGGTAATGACCCCGGCAGATATTCCGACAGCCGGAAATTCTCGCCCAGCCCGCACTCGTGGCAAAGCGCGATCGAGCGGTCCCACGGGTCGACGCCAAACAGGTTTTCCGGATCGGTGAAGTAATACATTAGCCGCGCCAAGCGGCCGTAGCCACAGCCAAAATCGAGGATAGGCTGGCCATTCAGCGGCCGACCCGTCAGCCGGGCGAAGTTATGCGCCGCTGAACGTACGAAATTGCAGGATTGGCGCAACAGCGGCAGACCGTTCAGACCGGTCCACGCATCTTGCACCGAAGCGCTCGCCATGCGTGGAAGCGCTTCCGACAGACACGGAAAATCCGCCCGCGGTAGCGAGATCATCAGTTCTCCGAAATCATCGAGGCCAAGATTGTCGCGAAACATTGTCAGCGCATGTCGCGCCAACGACGCCTCCTGCGTTGCTTCAACCGCCCGCAAAACCTCCATGACATACTCAAACATGATGTTGGCTTCTCAAAAGAGACGAGGCGATCCCATCTGTGCCCGGTTATGCCATCTAGTGCTCCAGGACCACCAGTCCGGCCGCTCTCACGACCTTTCCCAATGCCCCCGACCTTATCCCGACGCTCCCGGTAGCCGATCATCCGGCCCGCGATCGCGCGTGCACCCTTCCGCGAGGGCGTGGGCCGGTTATACTCACCCGATCCTCGCGCGGTGACAGATCCTCGGCGCGGCAAACACTTTCAAGGAGATTCGGCCATGGCGGACAGCCCGACAGCGACCGAGCACAAGGCGCTTCCAACGCCGCGCGACCCGCATCTGCGTGAGCTGGCGAACTGCATCCGTGCCCTTTCGATGGACGCGGTCCAGCAGGCGAAAAGCGGCCACCCCGGCATGCCGATGGGCATGGCCGACATCGCGACCGTGCTGTTCTCCGAGTTCATGCATTTCGATGCGGAAGATCCGCACTGGCTCGATCGCGACCGGTTTCTGATCTCCAACGGGCATGGGTCGATGCTGCTGTACAGCTTGCTGTACCTCACCGGCTACCAGGACATGCCGATCGAGCAGATCAAGCGCTTCCGCCAGATCAACAGCAAGACCCCGGGCCATCCGGAGTATCGTCACGCCGATGGCATCGAGACCACCACCGGCCCGCTGGGGCAGGGACTGGCCAACTCGGTCGGGATGGCGCTGGCCGAGCGGATCATGAACGCCACGTTCGGCGACGCGCTGACCGACCATCACACGTACGTTTTCATGGGTGATGGTTGCCTGATGGAGGGCATCAGCCATGAAGCGATATCGCTCGCCGGGCATCTGCGTCTCGGCAAGCTCATTGCCTTCTTCGACAACAACGCGATCTCCATCGACGGCGCCACCAGTCTTGCCGTCTCGGACAATCAGTCGGAGCGTTTCCGCGCCGCACACTGGCACGTGCAGGAGATCGACGGTCACGACACCGATGCGATCCGTGACGCGATCCGGAAGGCGCAGCAGGTGTCCGACAAGCCTTCGATGATCTCCTGTCGTACCGTCATCGGCTTCGGCCTGCCGACCAAGGCCGGCACGCAGAAGGCGCACAGCGACGCGCCGGGTGAGGAGGAAATCGCCGGTGCCCGCAAGCTGCTGAACTGGACGTCCCCGCCGTTCGAGATCCCGGTGAAGTTGCTGGACGCCTGGCGGGCGATCGGATCCAGGGGGCGCGCGGACCGTCAGGCCTGGGCAGACCGAGTGCGGTCAGCACCGGACGGGCCGCGGCGGGATTTCGAACGCCGCACCAGCGGCAAGCTGCCGGAAGGTTGGCGCCGCGCGATCGCGGCTGCCAAACAGGAATTTCTCGATGGCGGCAAGGAACTGGCGACCCGGCAGGCCAGCGGCGCTGTGCTGAACCACCTGTTCGACGCCATCCCCGAACTGCTCGGTGGATCGGCCGACCTGACGCCGTCCAACAACACCAAGGCGAAGAACCAGGTCGAGATCCGGCCCGGCGACTACAACGGCTCCTACGTCCATTACGGCGTGCGCGAGCATGGCATGGCGGCGGCGATGAACGGCATTGCCCTGCATGGCGGGTTGATCCCGTACGGTGGCACCTTCCTGACGTTCTCCGACTACTGCCGCCCGGCGATTCGCTTGGCCGCGATGATGGAGGTGCGCACGATTTTCGTCATGACCCACGACTCGATCGGCCTGGGTGAGGATGGCCCGACGCACCAGCCGATCGAGCAATTGGCGGCACTGCGCGCCATTCCGCACCTCGCGGTGTTTCGCCCAGGCGACCCGATCGAGACCGCCGAGTGCTGGGAGTGCATTCTGGACGCGCCACGCCGCGCGGCCCTGATCGCGCTGTCGCGCCAGCCGATGCCGTTGTTGCGCCGCGACCCTGGCACCGAAAACCTCAGCGCCAAGGGCGGCTATGTGCTGCAGGAGGCCGAGGGCGGGTCGCGCAAGCTGACGATCATGGCGACCGGGTCTGAACTGCATCTGGCGGTCGAGGCGCGTCAGGCGATGCAGAAGGACGGCGTTCCGACGGCGGTTGTCTCAATGCCGTGCCGGCTGCTGTTTGAGCAACAGGACATGGCTTACAAGCGTGCGGTGCTGGGCGATACAGCGGCCAGGGTCGCGGTCGAGGCGGGCGTTGAAATCTCGTGGGACCGCTACCTGGGCTTCGAGGGCCGCTTCATCGGCATGCACGAATTCGGCGCCTCGGGAAAGATCGGTGACGTTTACCAGAAGTTCGATATCACGACAGAGGCGTTGCTGCGGGCGGCGCGGGACGTGGTCAAGCAGGTGAACGGCTGAAACAAAACCTGCGCGCGGCCGGTGACATGAGCCGCCGGCCCGCGGTCGGCGTCGGCGCACCGCGAAATTTGTTCAGGAGAACGATCCGCCGCCGCCGCCTAATCCCAATGATCAGGTTGCGACCGGCTCCGATCCGTCATCCGGCAGTGCGGATTCGGCGATGGTGACGCTGGGCTCGCAGGTGACCGGAAAGTTGATCGAATTGGCGATGAAGCAGAGCGCATGGGCATCGTGGTGCAGGCCGGCCGCCGTTGCGATATCCGCGCCCGCGCTGATCGTCACCCGTGGCCGAAGCACCGCGCCAACGAAACGGCCGCTGCCGCTGGGTTCCTCGACCAGGGTTGCCTCCGCCTCATCTCGGTAGCTTAAGACCGCGATGCCCACCCTGGCGCAAAGGTCCAGATACCACAATTTGTGACAGGCGGAGATCGACGCCAGCAGCAACTCCTCGGGGTTCCACCGGGTCGGATCGCCACGGAAGGCTGGATCCGAGGAACCGGCGATCGGCGCTTTGCCGCTTGCCGCGATGACATGGTCCCGACCGTAGGCGGTGCGGTGCGAAGTGCCAACGCCGCGGTTGCCGGTCCATTGCACTGTGACGTGGTAGTCGTGCGCCCTGGCGCTCATGCTTGCCTCCGGCCTGTGCGAGACTTCATCGGCCCGTGTCGAACTTTCTGCCGGTCCGAGAGTTGTCGGTGCTCATCTTATAGGAGTGGCAAGATGCCAGCGAAATCCCAGGCTCAACAGAAAGCTGCCGGCGCGGCGCTGGCCGCCAAACGCGACAAAGGCAAGGTCAGCGGTCTTAAGGGCGCATCGCGCGAGATGGAGAAATCCATGAGCGAGACCGAACTGGACAAGATGGCGTCGACCAAGCGGAAGGGGAAGCCGGAGCACGACAGTCAGGCGTAATCTCGCGCCGGCGTTCGGTCGACTGGCGACCAGGGACCTGTTTGGTATTGGGCAGCCTCCTCTACGTCCGATCCGCCGACGCGATGCCGCGCCGCTGTGCCATCGCGCCTGACCACCTCTTCGCCGAGGTCACATCATATACTGGTACAATAACAACTTGGGCCGACGCGCCTACCAAGTCTGAGTTGGCAATAAATCGCTTTGGTCATCGCATTGACGGGACTGCCTTGGTCGGACCGAATGACGGCGTCATGGCGACTGCAACATGAAGTAACAGGCTGAAACCCCCGGTAGAGTTAAGTCATTTCATGGTCCTGTAACGATGAAGGGTTTCGCTTCCTGCTCCGGCGGTCGCCGCGCCGGAAGTAAACGGTTGGCTGCGGAGGTATGGAAAAACCTCTGGATGTGGCTAGGTTGATGGCTTCTGGCTATTGGTCGGACATCCGCGAGGAAATGCGAAGCCAACTATAATTTCTTTGCGAATTAACACCTAATGCGATACTGTGACAACATTGCTTTGTCGCAAGGAAGACACCATGTCGGCTGCCAGACCTATTCTGATCGTTGAGGACGATGACGCGCTGCGCCAGGTGCTGGCCGACCAGGTCGCGTCCAGCGGTGCCTATCAATCGGTCGAAGCGGCCACGCTGGGCGAAGCCAGCCGGCATCTGGGCGCGGCGGAAGCCCGCTTTGACTCCATCATCCTGGACGTCAGCCTGCCGGACGGTGATGGGCGCGATTTCTGTGCCCAGGTCCGCAAGCAGGGACACACGATGCCCATTATCATGCTGACCGGCGCTGCCGAGGAAGGCGACGTCGTCAGCGGCCTGGACGCGGGCGCCAACGACTACATCGCCAAGCCGTTTCGGGTGAATGAACTGCTGGCGCGCCTGCAGGCGCAGCTGCGGCTGTTCGACACCAGCGAGGACGCGGTGTTCACGATCGGGCGCTTTACCTTTCGTCCCGCCGCGAAGCAGTTGATCGGTCCCGACCAGAAGCAACGCATCCGGCTGACTGCCAAGGAGGTCGACATCCTGCGGTTCCTGTATCGCCACGCGAACCGCCTGGTATCCCGCCAGGTTCTGCTGGATGACGTCTGGGGCTACAACGCCGGCGTGACGACGCACACGCTGGAGACCCACATCTACCGGCTGCGGCAGAAGATCGAGCGCGACCCGGCCGACTGCCGCCTGTTGATGACGGCACCTGGCGGCTACCGGTTGAACCCCGCCGCCACTTGAGCCGCTTCAGGCCCGTGCCGAGATCAGCCAGATCGAACCGGTCAGAATGATGCCGGCCGGGCTGTCATAGGTCTTGAGGGTTTCCGCCACGGCCGCCCGCACGCGGTCCTGTACCGCCGGATCTTCTTCGGCGAGAATGCGCGCCATGGCACCGACCCGGGTCGCGAAATCGGTCGCCTGTTGCACCTGGCCGGCGGCGGCGAGGCGCATCGGCACGTCCTGTCTGGTCAAGCTGACGTCGTGCCAGCCTGCCGCGGTGAAAATCGAGCGGACGCGTTCGGGATCGGCCAGCGCGAACGGGCCGGGAGCATCGGGTTCGGCGGGGGGCTGCGGTGCGACCAACGGGCGGGCGGTCTCCAGCGGGACCCTGAACCATGGATTTTCCGCCATAGGGCGCCAGGCCGCGCAGAGCAGCCGGCCACCGGGTCGCACGGCCCGCCGCAGGTTGGCGAATGCGGCGACCGGGTCAGCGAAGAACATCACCCCGAACCGGGAAAACAGCAGATCCGCCCCGGGCTGTGCGAAGGCGTAGCTGGCGGCGTCGGCCAGGATCACCTGCGCATTGTTCAGGCCAGCCGCGGCAATCCGCTCACGCGCCCGGGCCGACATCGGCTCTGATACGTCCAAGGCCAGAATCTGCCCCGCCGGCCCGAGGCGATCGGCCAGCGCCAGCACCGTCGCGCCGCAGCCGCAGCCGATATCGACCACACGCTCACCAGGGGCAGGTTGCGCGGCATCCAGCGCGAGCGTGGTCAGTGGCTCGAACAAAGCGTCCAGCCGTTCCTGGAATGCGGTCCAGGTGACAGCGGCGCGGTCATTCCAGTAGGCGATCTGAGCGGTATTGTCCTGTTGGTCGGCGGCGGTTGGCATGGCATGCCTCCAGGCTGGGTCACATAATCCTGCCACAGATGATCGCCCGCGTCGCGTGCGGCTGGCAGACGGGCGTCGGGATTCCCATTTGTCAGCGATCGATCTCGAGGAGAGGAAGACATGCCAAAGCTGCATTACAGGGTCGTCGAACATGACGGTGGCTGGGCTTATCGGCTGGATAATGTGTTTTCCGAACCGTTTCCCGACCGGGCAGCCGCGCTGGCTGCGGCCAGACGGGTTGCCGCGGAGCAGCGTGTGCCCGGCGAGACGGCGCAGATCGAGTATCAGGATCAGGCAGGCAACTGGCATGCGGAACTGTCGGAGGGCGATGACAGGCCGGAGGCCGACGTGACGCCCTGACAGCCGAAGATCGGGCGTGAGGCAACGCCGTTTCAACCCACCGGCGGCTTTAGAGCGCGATCGTCTGAGGTTGAACCAACCTCAGACGTGAATCGCCCTCTCAAACAAAGGGAGCGAGCGCGTGGTTGCTTCAACCTGAAGCTATCACGCGCTAGCGCACGCTGCCGGCCAGTCCGCCAGGAACGAATGTCAGGTCAGGCAGGTCGCGCCCAAAGCGCGATCCTCGAGAGCGGACGCGCCGGAGAGGTTCAATCACGCGATCGAACAAGTGGTTGGCGAGCGACATCCGTTCAACTCGATCGGAGCGCTTTCTAGGACGGCCCCAGCGCGGGGATCGGCTTAACGAAATCAGCCTGGTGTTTCGCATCTAGATCCGGCGGGCCCTGCGGGCTCACGCCGTTCACCAACACCAGGCTGTCGGCATCGCGATCCCAACGTCGTTGAGGTGCGGAATCGTCCGTCGCCGTGGGCGCCGCTTGGTCGAACTTGGGCGAGGTGACCAGGTCGATCAACACCGCGACCGCGACCTCCCGCGCGATACCCGTGGCAACGGCCTCACCGATCAGCTTGGTCAGGCGGGGCAGCAGGAAGTCATGCGCCGGCGTGTTGTTGGTCATGCCATGTTCTCTTGATCGGACAGGTAGAGGATGGACTTTTTTCGCTTGCCGAGGAAGTCGATTCGGTTGCTGCATCCCACGACCCGATCGCGCGTTCATCATGGATAGCCCGGAGAACACGATGCCTATTCCCCCGAACACACCCCCGGAATCTCCACCGCCGGACCCGTCTCCCGAACAGGTCCCCGGCGGCCCGCATGAGGATCCGATCCCGGCTCCCGGTATTCCGCCGGAGCAGCCCCCGCCGAACACGCCGCCGGGTCCGATCGTCGCGTCCGCTCAGTAGCCGGCGGCGCGGTCGACGACCTCTTTCAGCTTCTGGCCGTCCAGGAACCGGCCCAGGTTGTCCACGAACAGCCTGGCGACGATGCTGTCACGTTGCGGGTGCGGTCCGCCGATATGGGGCAGCACCACGATGCCCTTGGTGCCCCAGAACTTATGCGTCTTCGGCAGCGGCTCCTGACGGAACACGTCCAGCACCGCGCCGGCGATCTGCTTGTTCGTCACGGCGGCGATCAGGTCGTCGTCGTTGATCAGATGGCCACGGCCGAAATTCAGCAGCCACGCACTGGGCTTCATCCGTCCAAGCCGATCCGCGTTAATGAAATTATCGGTTTCAGGCGTGGCTGGAAGCAGCAACAGCAGGTAATCTGACGCCGCCAGGACCTCGGCGGTTCGATCGGCCGAAAACACCTCGGCCAGGCCGGGCAGCGGGGTCGGGCGGCGTTTGGTGCCGATCACACGCATCCCCAGCGCCGTGGCGATCCGCGCGACCTCCTGCCCGATGGCCCCCAGCCCAAGAATGCCGAGCGTCGCGCCGTTGAGGGGAGTTGCGACGCGATTGCTCCAGAGACTTTGCTTCTGGTCCTCGGCGATCGCGGCGTATGGCTTGGTGATGTGAAACAGGGCGCCGAGGATATTTTCCGGCATGGACTCGCGATGCGTGCCGCGGGCACTCGTCAGCGTCAGTCCGTCGGGCAGGTCAGGCAAGGCGAGCCAGCCTTCGACACCGGCGGTGAGCGATTGCGCCCAGCGTAGGTTGGGCATCCCCGACAGCAATCCGGGTGGTGCGCCGGCTGCGAGCAGCACGTGCGTCTCGGCCCGCTGCCTGTCGGAAGGTTGATCCTTGCGGCCAACCGGGTCGATCGTCACGCGGTCGGCAAGGCCCGCCTTGGCGATGGCGTCGATGTACGGACCGGATGCATCGGTCCAAAGTAGCAGGTGAGGCAGGTTGCGCATCGACAGGCTCCTGAATGTTGACCAAGTTGGAACCAGGCACCCTGGCGACCGAGGCCGCCGGTTGCCCATGCCCCATCAGGCCGCCGGCCATAAGAAGCATATCCTCACTGGCTGCGCCACGGGTCCCGCTGGACCAGCCGACCCATGGTCGCGCCGATCCGCCTGACCGCCGCAGCCGGCACTGACCACCGAGCAGGAGGCGCAGGTCGTCGCGGGCAGGCCCAGCTAAACTTTGCCAAGCCAATCTCCCCGTTACGGCGACCTGGCCGCGACCAGCGCCTGCACGGCTCAGCAGCGCCAACAGGCGGACACCAAGACCGACGGGGGCGCGATCGCTATCACGGTGCCGACATGATGCGCGACGATCGCGCGCACCATGTCTGATCGATCAGGCTGCGGCGGGATAGTTCGATGGGAACATCGCCCGCTTGGCGTCTTCATCCATGTCTTGCTTGAACGCGTGATCGGCGCCGATCTTCCGCGCTCGGGCCACCGCCGGGCGTGCGTCGATCGCCTGGAACCAGCGCTTCAGGTTCGCATAGGGGCCCAACGGATCGCTGCCGCCCAGCACCACCGGCGCCCGATCGATCCAACCCCACGCCGAAATGTCGACAATCGTGTATTCGCTGCCGACAATGAAGTCGCGGCCCGCCAACTGCTTGTCCAGCACGTCGTAGTGACGTTCCGCTTCCCGGCGATAGCGGTTGACCGCATACGGCAGTTTTTCCGGTGCGGCGCGTTGGAAATGCACCGCCTGACCGGAATAGGGTCCGATACCGGACGCGACGAACATCAGCCACGACAGAAGCTCACCCCGGTCGGCCGGCGCTCCCATGAACTTGCCGGATTTTTCGCCGAGGTAGAGCAGGATCGCGGTCGAATCGAACACCCGGACATCCTTGCCGCTGTCGGTATCGACGATCGCGGGCAGCTTGCCGTTCGGGTTGATCTTACGGAAAGCCTCGGCGTGCTGTTCGCCGCGCCTGGTATCAACCGGTACGACTTCATAGGGAAGGCCGGCCTCCTCCAGGAACAGCGAGACCTTCATCGGGTTGGGCGTGGGATGATAGTAAAAGCGGATCATGTAGGCTCCTTCTAAAGTTTTCGCAGGACATCGATGGTTGGTTCCACCTCCGGCCGGCGTGTATAGTCGGGATCGGCCTCCGCCGCCGCCACGATGCCATCGCGGCGGATGACGATCCGGGCCGGTATCGACAGCCGCCAGCTTTCGTCACCGTTGAAACGAGGCAGGTCGACGCCGATCTTCTTGTAGACCTCGATCAGGTCGTCCGGCAGACGGAACATCAGACCATAGCTCTCGCCCACCTGGCTGCCGTGATCGGTCAGAATCGGGAAGCCCAGTTTCTGCGCCTCCGCACCCGGCTTGGTGAATTCCGGCAGCTGCGGGCAAAGCACCACCAGGTTGGCGCCGAGCGATTCGATTTCGGGAAGTACTGCTTGCAAAGCATCCAGCTCATGCCGGCAGTACGGTCACCAAAATCCTCGGAAGACGCTTAGCACGACCGGACCGGCACTCAGCAGTGCGGACAGCACGACCATCTGGCCGTTCTGGTCGTTCAACGCGAAGTCCGGCGCCTTCGCACCCGGCTTGATCACCCGGTCCAGCATGCCTGAACCGCGCAACTGCTCGGTCACATCGTGCATGGTTGTCTGGAAGGCCGGGGGAATGCGCTTTCCCGATGCCTCCCGGGTTGCGGCCATTTTCGCTTCAAGACTCATGATTATCCTCCGGTTGGACGGTTTATCGCGGCTTTGCCCCAATAGCGGTGTCTTACCTTCCTCGGTAAACGAGGGCCGCTGGGAGCAGGGCTTCGCCGACGGCGTAGGCACGTTTGGTGTCGGCATGATCGCCAATCGCTTCGAACCAGTGGTGCAGGTTACGAGTTTCGCCAGATTTTGCGCCTGATGCGGCCAGGGCACAATCCAAGGATATATATCGTTGCGAACGTGCCGCCATGTCGGCGATCCTGTTATCCTTGCCGTCGATCATCTTGCGGCGGGCGAAGCGCCAATCCCGGGGCGTCGTGCCGTTATTAGATGCCCACCGCTTGGCTGAAACTACCCAGGTTAGGCGTATTGCATCGACTCCGTGTGTTCCGGCACCGCAGATACAACCAAAGGAACCCGAGACAAATGATTCGCGGCGGCCTCTTCACGCGATTTTTCCTCGAGGATGGGATCATCGCCACCGAGACATATAGGCAGCAGAATCCCGCCGAGGTTATCGCGTTCGCGGATGCCGTGCGTGGGCTTTGGGCAAAACTCGCCCGGTTTCACAAGCCATCCGAAGCGGAGACCGAAGCGGAGTTTATCTACCCCGTCCTGGACTTGCTCAACTGGCAGCGGTTAACGCAGCAGGAGCCCGGAAAGGGGCGGCGCGACATCGCGGATGAGTTGCTATTCCTGTCGGAAGATGCCAAGGGACGCGCATCTCGCCTGCATCAGACCGCTGATCGTTTTCGTCATGGTGCCGTCGTTGTCGAGAACGAGGCGCGGGACACCCCGCTTGACCGCGCCAGCGGCAAGAACGAGGCGCCGTCCTCCCAACTGCTGCGCTATCTCTCCAGATCGGAAACCGTGTCCGATGGCGCCGTTCGTTGGGGGTTGCTGACCAGCGGCCGGTTCTGGCGCCTCTACTGGGCTAAGGCCGCCGCTCGGGCCGAAGGTTTCATCGAAATCGACCTTCCGGCGCTGCTCGGCGATATGCCGCCTATGACACCCGAGGGCGCGGACACGAACCATTGGATCAGGGTATTCCTGCTGCTGTTTGGCCGTGAAGCCCTGGTATCGCGGGGCGCCGGTCGCGAAACATTCCTCGACGAGGCGCTGGCCGAGGGCCGTCACTACGAACAGCGGGTTACGGCAGCACTCTCAGCGATCGTCTTCGACCGGGTGTTCCCGGACCTCATGACGGCTATCGCCCACGAGACCCCCGGCGCCAAACCGGCCGACGCCACATGGAGAAAGGATGCACGCGAGGCGGGTCTGCGCCTGCTGTACCGCCTGCTGTTCCTGTTTTACGCCGAAGACCGCGACCTGTTGCCCGTCCATCATGAGGGTTACAGAACTTACGGTCTGCGTGGTCTGCGGGAGCAAGCGGCCGAGGTTCAGGACCGTGGCGTGCGTTTGTCGCCCACCATGAAGACCTGGTGGCCACGCTTGGCCGAACTGTTCCGCGCCATCGCGGACGGCAACATGGAAATGGGACTGCCGCCCTACAACGGCGGATTATTCGATGACGCGGCGGCCCCATTGCTGGCGCGACTGGCGTTGCCCGATGCTGTTCTGGCGCCGCTGCTGGATGCGATGTCGCGGGTGGAGGTGGCCGGCGCGCGCCGATGGATCAACTATCGTGACCTGTCCGTCCAGCATCTGGGCAGTATTTACGAACGCCTGCTGGAGCGCGATCTGGTGTCGGACGGGGCAGGGAGTGTAATACTCCGGCCAAACGCTTTCGCCCGCAAGACCAGCGGCTCGTACTACACACCGGACGAACTGGTGCGCCTGATCCTGCGCCGGGCGGTGGGGCCGCTGCTGGCGGAAAAGCAGGCGGCCTTCATTGAGCGTGCGAACGCCCTCGCCGCGGACAAGCGACCAGTTACCGAGCGTCTGCGGGCTATTGGGGCGCTGGATCCGGCGCAGGCATTCGTGGGCCTGCGCATTTGCGACCCCGCGATGGGTTCTGGCCATTTCCTTGTTTCATTGGTGGATTATCTGGCCGATCAGGTGCTGGACGCGATTGCCGCCGCGCCGGCCTTGGTACCATGGGCGGGTGAGGACGCGCCTTACCGATCACCATTGGCCGGACGGATCGCCGCGCTGCGGGAGCGTATTCGCGCCAACGCGGCGCAGCATGGCTGGCCGGTTCGCGAGGATCAGTTGGACGATCGTCATCTGGTGCGGCGCATCATCCTCAAGCGGGTGATCTATGGCGTTGATTTGAACCCAATGGCAGTGGAACTGGCGAAGCTGTCGCTGTGGCTCCATTCATTCACCGTGGGCGCACCGCTGTCGTTTCTCGACCATCATCTGCGGATCGGCGACTCCCTGTTCGGGGAACGAGTTGGTCATGCACTCAGTCGGCTGGGCGCGGAGTATGGTCTGGTGTCCATGGGCCAGACGGTGGTGCGAGCCAGCCTGTCCGCCAGCGCGATGGCGACGATCGAGGGCTTGACCGATGCCGACCTAGGGGAGGTCAAAGCCAGCGCCGAAGCCTTCAACAGTGTGGAGGAGGCAACCGCCGAACTGCGGGCATTCCTGGACCTTTGGCACGCGTCGTCCTGGCTTGCGCCGGAGACACCGGCGGATCGGGCCGGCCGCGGGCTGCTGTTCGGTGGCGCCTACGGCGACCCGGTTCGGATTGCCGCCGGAGACCCGCCGAAAGCGCCCCCGGCGGATGCGGTGGATGTGCGGAAGGGGAAGAAGCGGGTCGCAACGGCCGCGGAGGCTTATCAGGCTGCGACCGCTTTCCTTGGCCGCGCCCCCACGCTCGGCAGTGAACGGCGGTTCCTGCATTGGGAGGCGGCGTTCCCTGGGGTGTGGACCGATTGGGAGCGTGTGACACCACCGGGCGGGTTCGATGCCGTGATCGGCAATCCACCCTGGGATCGCATGAAGATGCAGGAGGTCGAGTGGTTCGCGGCGCGGGTGCCCGAGGTCGCGCGTACCGAGCGGGCTTAGGATCGAGCGTCGCTGATTAAGTCCCTGCTTGCCGAGGGCGGTGAACTGGCCACTGATTATAAGCGGGTCGCATGGAATGGCGACGCCAGCATGCGCGTTGCGAGGGACACCGGCGCATATCCGCTCTTATCCGGTGGTGATACCAATCTGTATTCTCTGTTTGTAGAACGCTCTCTGTCGCTCTTGAAGTCCACCGGGATAGCTGGCCTGTTGGTGCCTACTGGTATAGCTGCAGATCTTGGTGCAGCGGCATTCTTCCGGAGCGTAAGCACATCCGGACGTCTCGGCGCACTTCTCGACTTTGAAAATCGTCCAGCAGGTCTGGCAAAGACGCAATTCTTCCCCGATGTATACTATCGATTCAAGTTTTGTGCGCTGGTTGTTGGTGGATCAGAGCGTCAGTTTGCGGCTGCAAAGTGCGCGTTTTTTCACACCAACGTGGAGGAGGCTGTTGCGAGAAGTTTCGATATGACACCGCTGCAGTTTTCGGTCGTCAACCCTAACACGGGCACAGCGGCCATATTCCGAAGCGCAGAAGACGCACAACTCACGATCTCGGTCTACAACCGGCTTCCAATTCTCGTAAACAAATTAGCAGAGCCAGTGAAAGCGATCTGGCCGATAAAATATGTCCGCATGTTCGACATGGCAAACGACTCGTCCCGCTTTTGCTCGTCTGGGGAACTTAGGAAGAACGGTGCCTATCCCGTGGCTGGCCGCAGATGGGAAAAAGGAACAGACGCTTGGGTGCCGCTCTTCGAGGGAAAGATGGTGCAGGCTTATGACCATCGTGCAGCATCTATCATCATGACGACAGGCAATCGATACCGTGAAGCGATGACCATGCCCGCGACACAAGCACAGCATTGCGATCGATCGTGGGAAAATCAGCCACAGTTCTGGGTCGCAGATCGCGATGTCGAACTTCCGGCGGGCTTGTCTGCGGTCATTGCTTTCAAGGATATTACATCGCCCACGAACATCCGGGGCATGATTGCGATGATGCTTCCGCCTCTCGGTGTTGGGCACACTCTGCCGTTAATTCTACCGGCCGCCCAAGAAAAGCAGCCTGCATCAATCGTTGACCCTCGCGTACTGGCTCCCGAGCCTATTTGCAATTATTCGAGATGGTCGCCACTACTCCTGGCTAATCTGAACGCTTTCGCTCTGGACTACGTCGCCCGGCAAAAAATACAAGGCAATCACCTGACACTTTACATTGTGGAACAACTCCCCGTCATCCCACCCGAAGGGTATACCCGCCGTTTTGGTCTCCGCACCGCCGAAGACATCATCCGCGAAGACGTCCTGCATCTGACCTATATCGCGCACGATATGAAAGCCTTCGCGCACGATCAGGGCTATGATGGACCGCCGTTCGCGTGGGATGAGGAAGACCGTCTTCGTCGCCGCGCGCGCCTGGACGCTGTATTCTTCCATCTTTACGGCCTCGGCCGCGACGCCGCCGACTACGTGCTGTCCACCTTCCCGATCGTCAAACGGGAGGAGGAACAACGCTACGATGGCCGCTTCCGCTCTCGCGAGCTGATCCTCGGCTTCATGGCAGCCTTATCCGCCGGCGCGCCTGACGCCAAGGTCGCTGGCTAGCGAAACGACATCCGCATCAGCCTCGCAACCACGGATCGGTCACGATCACGCTTTAGCCAATCTCCGGAACCGCGGCATTGCCTCAGCCCATACGTCAGGATGATCGTCGCGATGTCGGCCAGAGCACGCGCCGAGGGTTCGGTTTCACACGGCGTCCATGGTCGGTATCCGCGCCACCTGCTCCGCTAAATCGCGCTCCACCTGCCACAAATCGTGCGCCTGCTGCATCGCCAGCCACAGACGCGGCCCATTGCCGCAGAGTTTCCCGACACGGACCGCCATTTCAGGCGTCACGGCCGCGCGCTCTGACAGAACGCGGTGCAGCATCTGGCGCGAAACACCAAGCGTTTCGGCGGCTGTGGACACGCTAATGCCGAGCGAGGGCAGAACGTCTTCCCGCAGCACCGCACCCGGATGAGTCGGCTGACGTCCCACATGCCGCTGGGACCGTTTATCGTTCATCGGACCCTCCCCTAGTGATAGTTTTCAAGATCGACATCGACGGCATCCGCTCCATCCCAACGAAACGTCAGACACCATGGGCCGTTGACGTGGACCGAATAGGTGCCTTTACGCGTGCCGCGCAGGCCGTGAAAGTCGAACCCCGGGATGTTCATGTCTTCCGGGATCGCGGCCTGATCAAGCGCATCCAGTCGTCGTTCAATCCTGACGCGAAGGCGTGACGCGATCTTGGATGCGTCCCCATTTTCCCACAGCGACCGGAGCGGCTTGCTGCGGAACGACCTGATCATGCGGCGTGCGTGTAAACCCCAAGGCGACAAATGTCAATCATAGCATTACATGTGGCCACCATGTCGCGATGCCACCACCAAGTCCGATCACTCCCCAACCACCGCCGCGACCCGCGCATCATGCCAATGCCGCAGCCGTCCCAGCGCCGCCATCCCGGCCCCCACGCAAGCCGCCGGCACTGTCGCGGCCAAGAAGATGTCTCGCGACGCCCAGCCCAACCCCAGCAGGGTGCCCCCAACCAGCGTGCCGCCGATCTGCCCGATCCGGCCCAGCCCCAGCGCCCAACCCGCGCCGGTCGCTCGGATCGCCGGCGGATACAGCGCCCCGGACACCGCATTGATGCCGTGCTGGCAGCCGCCAATCCCGATCCCCGCGCCGCAGATCACCAGGCAGAGCAGCGAGAACGGCAGCTCGAACGCACCCACCACCAGCACGCAAAGCGCGCCCATGCACAGGATCGCGGCGATGATCCGCTCTATCCCGAAACGGTCCACGATCGGCGCGGTCACCAGCGCGCAGATGATCGAACCCAGGGCATCAGCACCGGCTTTCGCCCCAATCGATCACCCAGCAGCCCCGCAATCAATGCCCCGAGCAGCAGGCCGAAACTGCCGGCGGTCAAAGCCGCGGTGAACTGCGACGGCTTGACGTGCCATGCATCGATCAGCGACGGAATTGCGTAGCTCATGGAGGTGATGTCGTAGCCCGCCAGGAACAGCACCATGAAGCACAGCGAGGCGACCCGCACGTGCAGCCGCCCCTGATCCGCTCGCACGGCGGTGTTGGCCATTGCGTCCTTCCGCTTTTTTCGCCAGCCGCTTGCGCCGCTGCACCGAAAGCAGCGTAACTTAAACAGCGTCAGGCCGAACAGCTATGGCAGCGTCACACAAGCCCAAGGAACAAAACGGAGGAAACCGTCAATGCCAGCTCGGACAGGCGCCCAGTTTCTTCAAGGCCTGCGCGACAAGCGCGAAGTATGGCTCGGTGGCCAGCGGGTGACCGATCCAACCGAACATCCGGCGCTGCGTGGCGCGGCCGAGGCGATCGCCGCCGTCTATGATCTGCATTATCATTTCCCTGACGACTGCCTGATGCCGGATCCGCAGACGGGTGAGCCGATCGCCGTCAGTCACATGATCCCCCGCTCGAAAGATGACCTGCTGCGCCGCCACAAGGCATTGCGCCGAGTGGCGGAGTTTTCGGTCGGCCTGATGGGACGCACACCCGACTACATGAACGTCACCTACGCCGGATTTGCCGGCCGCGGCGATGAATGGGGTGCCAATGGCAACGAAGAAGGTGCCACCAATCTTGTTGCTTTCCAAAAACAACTTGCCCGGAACGATCTCAGCCTGACGCACACCCTGATCCATGCCATGTCGGACAAGTCCAAGGGTCACGTGCCGTCGGGATTCGATGAAACCCAGCTGCACACTGTGGAAAAGACCGAACATGGTATCCTGGTTCGAGGTGCTCGGGTGTTGGCGACCTTGGCACCGTTCTCCGACGAGCTGGCGGTCTACCCCAGCCAGCCGATGCCCGATGCCAGTCGCCGCCATGCGCTGTCCTTCAGCATTCGCATGGATACGCCGGGCCTGAAATTCATCTGCCGCGATAGCGTCTCGATGCCCGACGACCGGTTCGACCACCCGTTGTCCGGCCGCTTCGACGAACAGGATGCGTTCGTGATCTTCGACAATGTCGAGGTACCGCGAAACCGCGTGTTCATTGACGGCAACCTGCCGGTCTACAACAGCGTCATGTCGGCCAGTTGGCGGGCCAACGCGATGCACCAGACGATGATCCGCGCCTGGACCAAGCTGGAGTTCGCCTGGGGCATCGCCAACCGCATGGCCGACGCGATCGGCGCCTGCGACCCCGTGACCTTGCAGATGCTTGGCGAGATCTGGAGTTTTGCCGAACTGACCCGATCAGCCGTGCGCGCGGCGGAAGAGGGCGCCTATCACCACGGCAACGGCGCATGGTTCCTGGATGGGCGGCCGATGGACGCCTTGAGAACCTCGCTGCCGTACTGGTTTCCCCGGGTGAACGAGATCATCCGGCTGATCGGGTCCCACAACGTGTTGGCTACGCCTGCTTCGGCGGCATTCGCGGATCCCTACCTGCGCCCCCTGATCGACAAATATCTGCGCGGCGCCGGCGACACCACCGCGTTCGACCGTGCCAGGATTTTTCGCCTCGGTTGGGATTTCGCCGGCAGTGCATTGGCAAGCCGGAACGAACAATACGAGCGTTTCTATCTGACTTCCGGCGCCCGCAACCGCCAGAACGTGCAGCTGCGGGCGGATCGGACTGACGCGGACCGGCTGGTCGACCGGTTCCTGCGGGAGAAACCGTAAGCCGCTTTCGTTTCTGGCCCAGACCGCTGATCGCCTGCGTCTGCCGGTGGCGTAATTCAAGCAGACCGTGAACCGCGTTGGCGGTGACATCGGCACCTGCCGTTTCGCGGCACGGCGTGGCGCGGCAAGACGGCTCAGGCAGTATGTTGCAGCGTCCGAGGATGTCCACCTCCTCGCCAATGGCGTTCGATCTGTTCAAGGGTCTTGCCGCGAGTTTCCGGCACGAAGCGCCACGTGAACGCAAGGCTGGCCAGACCCAGGATAGCATACAGGATGAAAGTCGCGGATAGACCCGCCACCGAGACAAGTTCCGGGAAGGTCAGCGTCACCACGAGATTCGCCACCCAGTTGGCGACGGTGGCTACACTCATCGCCAGCCCGCGCACCCCCAATGGGTAGATCTCCGAGATCAGCAGCCAGAAGACCGGTCCGAGCCCGATGGCGAACGAGCCAACGTAGGTAACGAGACTGCCGGCGGTGATCCACCCAACGTAGACCGATCCGTGCAGGGCGAAGCCCACGCCGAGGGAGATGAGACTGAGCACCATGCCGGTCTCTCCGACCAGCAACAGTGGGCGGCGCCCGACCCGATCAAGCAGGAGCAGCGAGACGATTGTCATGAGGACGTTGATAATCCCGACGCTCAGGCTGGCGAGGATGGATGACGAACTGCTGGCAAAGCCGGCGCGTTGAAAGATCGTCGGGGCATAGTAGATGACCGTGTTGATGCCGGTGATCTGCTGCAGCACGGCCAAGCCGATGCCAACCAGCATCGGCATGCGCAGCGTCGCCGAGAGAAGATCCGACCAGTGGGTGGAGGCGGTCGAGAGCGCTGCCCGGGTTTCTCTGATCTCCGGCTCAATCTCCTGTTTTACGCGGATGCGGCTCAGCGCGAGCGCGGCCTCCGGATAGCGACCGCGAAGCATGAGCCAACGTGGTGAGTTCGGAATGACCACCATCCCGATCAACAGAGCCAATGCGGGAATAACGCCAACCCCGAACATCCAGCGCCACCGACCGCCGGTGGAGAGCTCATAATCGACGATGTAGGACGCCAGGATGCCGACCGTCACCGCGAGCTGATTGAGTGACACGAGGGAGCCGCGGATGCGGGATGGGGCCATCTCCGACAGATACATCGGCGCAACGAAAGAGGCGACGCCCGTGGCGATACCGATGAGGATGCGGCTACCGATCAGCCAAGCGATCGAGAACGAGAGCGCCGACAGGATCGACCCGACAGCGAACAGCAAGGCTGTGCCGATGATGACGTGCCGTCGCCCGAAGCGATCGGCAAGCCAGCCGCCGGCGCACGATCCAATGGTCGCCCCGGCAAGCGCGACGCTGGTTACGATCCCGACCACGATCGGCGTGAGCCCGAAATCCGACCTGATGAACAGAATCGCGCCGGAAATCGCGCCGGTGTCGTAGCCGAAGAGCAGGCCGGCACATGCCGCGACCGCGGCAACCACGTAAACGAAGGCCATATGTTCTTGATCTCCCTGGCTTTGACGCAGGCATCGAATGGAAGGCTGTCCAGAGAAGCAAATAAAAGCCCGCTGGTCAGGCACGCTGCGCGTAGTTCAACAATCCGCATCGATATGAAAGCATCATAGCCATGAATGCTTCTGTCGCAGAAACCCGGCACATGGAGCGCCATCGACTGCACGGATTTTAATCCAGTTTCGAAGCGGAATGCTTTTATACGTCCCATCGGTCACCGGCGATATAGTATGCCGGTGGGTCGTCCAGGTTGATCAGGCCGACTTCGACCGCACCGGCAAGACCAGGCAAAAGGTCGCGGCTATTGCCTCCTCCCACCCCCAAATGACACCATCCCGTCCAAGCCAACCAACCAAAAAAGGCCTCCGCCATGCGCGCCATCGATGTTCCCATCCGCCCCATGAACAAGCGGTGAAAACCCAGGTTGGCATCATCGGCGCCGGCCCAGCCGGGTTGTTTCTGGCGCACTTGCTGCATCGGATTGGGATCGACACGATCATCCTCGAATCGCGCAGCCGCCAGGCGGTCGAGGAAACCGTCCGCGCCGGCGTGCTGGAACACTGGGTCGTCGAACTGATGCATGAACTTGGCCTGGGCGAGCGCCTAACCCGCGAGGGCCAGGTCCATGACGGCATCACCCTGCAGTGGAATCGCCAACGCCACCACGTCGATATCCAAGGCCTGACCGGCGGCAAACGTAACGTTGTCTATCCGCAGCATGACGTGCTGAAAGACCTGATTGTCGGGCGGCTGGCGCAGGGCGGGCTGATCGTGTTCGATGTCAGCGAAACCACCATCCGCGACGTTGATACCGACCGTCCCGCCATCGCCTTCCGCGATGAAACCGGCGTAATGGGAGCAATACACTGTGACTATGTCGTCGGCGCCGATGGCCACCATGGGCCGGGACGACAGGCCATTCCCCCAGCCCACCGAACCGAATATCACAAAATCTATCCGTTCGGTTGGCTCGGTATCTTGACCCAGGCTCGGCGGTCCTGGGGCGAGATCATATACAGCAACCAGGGCGATGGCTTCGCGTTGCTCAGCACCCGCACGCCGGACGTGCAACGGCTCTACATCCAGTGCGATCCCGGGGACGACATCGCCAACTGGTCCGACCGACGCATCTGGGGGCAGTTACACGCGCGCCTCGGCACCGATGATGGTTGGTCGCTGGCGGAAGGTCCGATCGTCCAGAAAGGCATCATCCCGCTGCGGTCCTTCGTCTGCGAGCCGATGCAGCACGGTCGCCTTTTCATCGCTGGTGATGCCGCACACATCGTGCCGCCGACCGGGGCCAAAGGCCTGAACCTCGCTGTTGCCGACGTGCTGGTGCTATCCCGCGCACTCCAGGCTCGGTATCGGCATAACAGCCACGACCTGCTGGACAGCTACAGCGCCACTTGCCTGCGGCGGGTGTGGAAGGCGGAACGGTTTTCCTGGTACATGACCACGATGCTGCACAGGAACGAACACGAGACCGATTTCGAACGACGCATCCACTTCGCCGATCTCGATCTGGTTCGCACCTCGGAGGCCTCGGCCCACTCGCTGGCGGAAAACTACGTCGGCCTGCCGTTCGACTGAAGGCGCCTCGGCGGCGCCAGTTCAATCGCTCTCCGGCAGGACCTCGGTCTTTACCGGCAGCACCGCGCCCATCCAGGTGGCGTTGATCGTATGGTCATCACGCGGGCGGCCGGACTGCGGGTGCAACAGAACCGTCAGGCCCAGCCGGTTCATCATGACAAACGGCACCAACGTCGGGAACACCTCAGGTGCGAACTGGATCTGGTACATCGCGGTCGGATGTGGACCGACCGGCTCGTCATGCCAGTTTCCCATGCGAACCACGAACCGTTGCTCCACCCATTGTCGCAACTGCGCGGCGCGATCACGCGATTCCGGATCGTAGTAGATATGCATGTGGTAATCCGAGATCTGAGCAGGCTCGATCGGGGAGACGGCCATTAGAGATCCTTTTCCAACAGAGTTCTCACGTCGCGCTTCGTTACTTTCCCATATCCCGACTTCGGCAGCTCGGGCCAGAAGACAAAACTTTGCGGCCACTTATACTTCGCCAACCTGCCATCCAGGTGCGCCAGCAATGTGGTCGCCGAGCTTTCGGCCCCTGGTGCCAGCACCAGCACCGCGACGCCGGTTTCACCCCATTTCGGGTGCGGCATGCCTACCACGCAGGCTTCCGCGACGGCCGGGTGAAGCAGCAGGGCTTCCTCGATCTCCCGCGGATACACATTCGATCCGCCGGAGATGTACATGTCCGACGCCCGCCCGGTGATGTAGAGCAAGCCCGTGGCATCCATGTGCCCGAGGTCGCCGGTGTGGAACCAGCCATGGGCGGTGGCTTTCTCGGTTGCCTCGACATTGTCGTGGTAGCCGGCGAACACGCCGGGTCCGCGCACGCAGATTTCGCCGGTGACCGTCGGCCCAAGCGGGGTCCCGGCCTCATCCAGGATCGCGACATCCATGCCGGTGCGCGGAAAGCCGCAGCTTCCGACCGGCATCTGGGAATCGTCCTCGCTGTGCAGGGCAGGCGGCAGGACGGTGATGTTGCCGGTAACCTCGCCCATGCCGAAGTACTGCACCAACACCCTGCCCAGCTTGCGCAGGGCGTGCACCTGATCGGCCCGATACATCGGCGCACCGGCATAGATGACATAGCGCAAGCTACTGTGATCGTAATGATCAACCGACGGATGCCGCGTCAGCATCGTCAAGATCGTCGGCACGGTGAACATGTTGGTCACGCGATGCGCCTCGACCAGGCGCCAGGCTTCGTCGCAGTCCAGCCGTTCGCCCGACAGCAGGATCGTCGCCGCACCCCGCGCGACCTGCGGCAGCGCGTGCACGCCCGCGCCATGTGAAAGCGGTGCGACCACCAGACACACATCGCTCTCGGTGGTGGCCGGCATCAGGTCGCAAAGGTGGTTGCAGACGATATAATCCATCTGCCCATGCGTCAGCACGCCGGCTTTTGGACGTCCCGTGGTGCCCGACGTGTAGAAGAACCATGCGGGATGGTCCCGGTCCACGTCGGCCGCCCGAATGAGCGGCGAAGCGCCCGCGGCCAGCGTCTCCCAGTCGTCCGCACCGCTGCCGCCGATCGAAAACTCCAAGCGACATGCGGCGTTTTCGGCTTTCGCGGCAGCTGCGTGATCAGGAAACGCAGTGTCGAAGATATGCACCGACGCGCCGGAAGAGCGTGCCAGATAGGCAACCTCGGGCGGCGTCAGCCGGAAGTTTGTCGGCACCCAGACCGCGCCGATCATCCAGCTCGCGAACATGGTTTCCAGCACCGCATTGGCATTGCGCGCGTGCAGCAGCACCCGGTCTCCCTGGCGAACACCCCGCGCTGCCATCGCCCCGGCCGCCGCCTGGACACGGTCGCGAAACCCGGCCCAGGTCCACGTGGTTTCTCGCCAGACGATCGCCGGGCGGTTGGGAAACCGGCGCGCGGTCTGGATCAGCAGCGAAGCCAGATTCGCTGTCGGGATCAGCCCGCCGGGATTCCCACCGGGAATCAGCGCAGCGGTTCCAGGATCGAGACATAGTTGGCCACCGCCGCGCCGCCCATGTTGAACACCGCGCCGAGGTCCGCTTTCGGCAACTGCATCGCACCCGGTGCCTCACCGACCAGCTGCATCGCGGTGATCGCGTGCATCGACACGCCGGTGGCGCCGATCGGGTGCCCCTTGGCCTTCAGGCCGCCGGACGGATTGATCGGCAACCGCCCGTCCTTCGCCGTCCAGCCTTCCAGCACCGCCCTGGCACCCTGGCCCGGCGGCGTCAGCCCCATCGCCTCATATTCCAGCAGTTCGGCGATGGTGAAGCAGTCATGCGATTCCACGAACGACAGATCCGTCAGCTTCATGTCGGCAACGTCCAGTGCCCGGGACCACGCCTGTGCCGCACCTTCGAACCCGGTGATGTCGCGCTTGCTGATCGGCAGGAAATCGTTGACCTGTACCGCTGCCTTGAAGCGGACCGCCTTTCCCATGGCGCGCGCGGTGTCCTCGTCCGCCATGATCAGCGCGACAGCGCCGTCCGACACCAATGAGCAATCGGTGCGCTTCAACGGCGGTGCCACGTACGGGTTCTTCTCGCTGACCATCCGGCAAAAATCGTAGCCGAGATCCTTGCGCATCTGGGCGAACGGGTTGTCGACGCCGTTCTTGTGGTTCTTCGCCGCGATCGCCGCCAGCGCGTCGGACTGGTCGCCGTAGCGCTGAAAGTACGTCTCCGCTATGCGCCCGAACACACCCGCGAAGCCGGCCGGAATATCGGCCTCTTCCTTCTGGTAGCTGGCCTTGAGCAGAATATCCCCGACCTCCTTGCCCGGCGTCGCGGTCATCTTCTCCACCCCGATCACCAGCGCGAAGCGGCCCCGGCCAGACAGCAGGAAATCACGCGCGCCGTAGACGGCCGCCGACCCCGAGGCGCAGGCGTTCTCGAACCGGGTGATCGGCTTGAAGCGCAGCTCCGGCACGTGCTGCAGCACCAGCGAAGCCGGAAAATCCTGCAACGAGAACCCGTTGTTGAACAGGCTGAGAAAAGTCGAGTCCACCTCATGCGCCGCGATCCCGGCATCCGCGATCGCCGCACCGGCGACGCGCCCGATCAGGGCCTCGATATCCGGATCGTCCAGCTTGCCGAACGGTGAGTGCGCCCAGCCGACAATACAGGCTTCGGTCATGATAATACCTCCTGAGATTGCTTCATTTAGGCATGCCAAGCCTATTCCGCCATGATCAGGTCCGCCAGCGCCCCGGGTTCGGTCAGCATTGGGTAGTGGCCGGTGTCGAGTTCATACCAGCGCGCCTTCAACCGGTCCGCCGCCCGCCGTTGATGCGCCACCGGCGGGTTGGCGCTTTGGCGGCACCAGATCACCGAGGCGTTCCAGCTTTGTTGCCAGAAGCTGTCGAGCGTGACCGGGGCGGCCATCGCGGCCACCGGATGCGGCGTATAGCGGGCCAACGCCCATTGCTTGGTCGGCTCGTCTAGCGAAACGAACATGCGGTTGGCCGCGTCCTCGGGGGACGGGCCGGTGCCGATGTCGGTGGTCACCGCCGTTGGCCGCTTGACGTGGTCGGCCACCGTCTCGCCGTTGAACAGCGCCAGCGCATCAGCCAGGACGATGCGGCCGATCCGGTCACGAGCGGTTTCAGCGACCCGCGCGGCGACCATGCCGCCACAGCTCGTGCCGACCAGGACGATGTCGTGAAGATCCTCGAAGAACAGCATGTCCACGATCTCGGCGGCCTGGGATTCGGTGTCGATCCCCGGGCGCAAGGCGTGCCGCCGTTCGGCGCAGCCATCCAGCGTCGGGGCGAACACCGTGTGGCCGGCGGCGCGCAAATGCGGCGTCACATGCTGCCAGATCCATCCCCCCTGGTAGGCGCCATGCAGCAGGACGTAGGTTGCCATCGTCGCTTTCTCCCGATCACTCTTAATCTTGCATCCGCTCCAATCTTGCATCCGCTCCCGTCAGATCAGCACAGGAACAAGGGAAACGCCATGGCGAGCCAGGCAGTCAATTTCTACAGTGAGGGCACCCGGCTGTCGGGGGACCTGTTCCTGCCGGATGGACTGGCGTCGGGCGAAAAGCGCGCCGGCGTGTTGCTGTGCCATGGCTATACCGGGGTGCGGAACCTCTATCTACCGGACACGGCGGAGGCCCTGACCCGGGCCGGCTATGTCGTGTTGACCTTCGACTACAAGGGCTGGGGCGACAGCGACGGGCCGAAGTCCCGCCTGGCACCGTATGGGCGGGTCGTTGACTCCCAGTCCGCCCTGACCTTTCTGAGTGCGCAACAAATGGTGGATGCCGATCGCTTAGGCATCTACGGCACCAGTTATGGCGGTGCCACCGTGGTCTGGACCGCGGCGGTCGATCCCCGGGTGAAGGCCGTCGTTTCGGTCGTGGGCATCGGCCACGGCCGCCGGTGGATGCGCAGCGTCCGCCGGCCCGATGAGTTCGCCGACCTGCTGGCACGCTCCGAAGCCGATCGGGTCCGCCGGGTGATGACCGGAAAATCCGAGTTCGCCGATCGCAGCGAGGTTTTGCTGCCGGATCGCCAGTCGGCCGAACTGGCCGCTGCCGCGCGGCGCGGCAACCCCGGCGCGGTCGGCGAAATTCCGCTTGAGTACATCGACGAAACCCTGAGTTTCCACCCGGAATGGATCGTCGACAAGATCGCGCCGCGGCCGGTGCTGTTCATAACCAGCGATGACGATCGGCTGGTGCCGCCGGACGAAAGCGCATCGCTCTACGCCAGGGCCGGGGAGCCGAAGCAGCTGATCGTGCTGAAGGGTTGGGGCCACTACGAGGTCTACACCGGCGAGGCCTTCCGCCAGGTGATCGAACCAACATTGGCCTGGTATCAGCGCTATTTGCCGGCGCGGTGATCCGGCGGTGGTTCGGCCGCCGGCGCTATCGGGTCACCTGCCTTTGGCGTAGCTGCACCAATCGCGTAGTTCAGTCTCAGGTCGGGATGGATCACCCAGCGCCGCGGGATGCCCTCACACGCCAGTCCGGCCTTTTCCACGACGCGCACTGAGGCGACGTTTTCAGCGTCGCGGAAATCGAAGGCGCCATGGTTCGACTACTCCGCATAGCTGTACGGGCCGCCCCGGCTGAGCGCCGCCTGGTAGGCCGGGCGCGCCTGGAACCGCCGCACCCAGGCATCGACATTGGGATAGGCAGCGCGGTTGGCGCGGGCGCCGGCGATTTCGCCGACGAAGCTCAGTTGGATGTCGGCGCCGCTGAGATCATCGCCCAACAGGTAGTCACGGTCCGCCAAACGCGAGTCCATGTAATCCAGATGGTTGGCGATCTCGCTTTCAATCCGGGGTCCAAGCGGCGCGCCGCCGGCACCCAGCATGGAGACGTAAAGTTTCAGCAGCATCGGCAGCATCGCTGACCCCTCGGCGAAGTGCAGCCACTGCGCGTAGTCGTCGTAGGCAGCGCTCGCCGGGTCCGGCTGCAGCCTACCGCCGCCGTGATGGCGGATGATGTAGTCGATGATCGCGCCGGATTCGGCGATGACCCGGCCATCGTCCACGATCACCGGCGACTTTCCCAGCGGATGAACGTCCCTCAGTTCAGGCGGCGCGAGCCGCGTCTGCTTGTCGCGCTGATAATGCTTGACCTCGTATGGGATCCCGAGTTCTTCAAGCAGCCAGAGAATGCGTTGCGAACGAGAATCGTTTAGATGATGAACGATGATCATCGAGGTCCTCCAGGTGCTAGCGAACGCATAAGCCAAGACACGACGCGACATTAGGCGAGGCGGTCTCTTGGCGCCATGGGGTACGATACCCAGAAGCTCCTGCCGGACGCGGCGGGACATGGACAGCCCGGTCGAGGATCGGTATCGGGCACCGCTTGTATGCCTGGAGCTTTCCGATGTCCGAAGTGCCACCCGACCGCTTGTCCAATGACCCGACCAGTCAGTTCTACGACGAGGCCACCTTGCGGCGGGGAATCGGCATCCGGTTCAAGGGGATGGAGAAGACCAATGTCGAGGAATACTGCGTCAGCGAAGGCTGGATCCGTGTCGCCGTCGGCAAGACCCTCGATCGCCGCGGCAGGCCCTTGACGCTGAAGGCCAGCGGACCGGTGGAGCCGTATTTTCGGGATCTCGCTGCGCAATAGCCCGCGGCGGTTCAGCCCCGTGCGCCGTAGCGGGCGCCGAGACCGGCCGCCGACAGGCGATGTGGGGCCAGCGCCTGATGTGGTATAGCGGCAGTCGCGCGCGGCCCGTACAGGAACCCGATCATGTCAGCAGCCTCCCAGCAGTTTGACTTTCGCGACCCGGCATTTCTTGCTGATCCTTATCCGATTTTCCGCCAGCTGCGCGCCACCGCGCCGGTCTGGAAAGCGCCGTTCGGGCGGTGGTTCCTGACCGGATATCATGATGCCGCCACGCTGCTGCGCGATCGCCGCTTCGGCAAGGATTACAGCAACCCCGAAGCGCTGATCGGTCGCTTTGGGCCGACTGCCCTGCAGGAACCCGCGGTGGTGGAGCTGACGCACATGATGCTGATGCGTGATCCGCCCGACCACACCCGCCTGCGCGGCCTCGTCGCCAAGGCGTTCACCGCCCGCCGGATCGAGGCGCTGAGGCAAAGCATCCAGGAACTCACCGATCGGCTGCTCGACAAGGTCGCTGCTTCGGGTCGCATGGACGCCATCCGCGACCTCGCGTTCCCCTTGCCAGTCCTCGTCATCTGCGAGCTGCTCGGTATTCCGGAATTGGATCGACAACAGTTCGTTACCGGCTCCAGCTCGGGCGCGGCGCTGCTCGATCCGACGCCGCCGACCCGGGCGGAACTGGACAGCGCCAACGCCGGAACCCTCCAATCCAGCGGCTATTTCGAGGCGCTGTTCGAACAGCGCCGGCTTCACCCGCGGGACGACCTGATCACCCAACTGGTTCAGGCCGAGGAAGCCGGCGATCGACTGACCACCGCGGAGCTTCGCGCCAACGTCAGCCTGCTGTTCGCGGCCGGACACGAAACCACGGTGAACCTGATCGGCAACGGTCTCTACGCGCTGCTGCGGCACCCGGATCAGTGGCACAGGCTGCGCGACGATCCCATTTTGATCCCGAACGCGATCGAGGAAATCCTGCGCTTCGACTCGCCGGTTCAGGCCGTCGCCCGAACCGTTTCGGAACACCTTGAGTTAGGCGGCATCGCATTGGCGAAGAACGAAATCGTGGTCGCGCTGATTGGCGCCGCCAACCGCGATCCAGCGGTGTTCGAAGAGCCCGAACGGCTCGATGTGGCCCGCCAGGATCCTCGTCCGCTGTCGTTCGGCGGCGGCATTCACTTTTGCCTCGGGGCGCAACTCGCGCGGATCGAAACGGCGGTGGTGTTTGAGACAATCCTGCGGCGCCTGCCCAATCTGAGACTGGTTGATCCAGATCACCCGAAGTGGCGCCCCAGCTTCGTCTTGCGCGGGTTGACGGAACTGCCGGTGGTTTGGGGCTGACGCCGCTGTTTCGCCGGCAGGAACCGGACCGGCCGCTGCGTGGCGAAGCGCCAAGCCCGGGATCGCCAACAGCCTGGCAGCAGCCGGCGTGGCAAAGCCGCTAGTTCATCCGCTCCTCGGGTGGCAGCACGTAACGCGGGGCTTCCCCGGCCAACGCGCGCCGGATGTTCGCCACCGCTCGGCGTAACGCCGCTTCGGTCATCCCAGGGACAGAGGCCGAATTATGCGGCGATCCGATGACGTTCGGCAGCGAAAGGAAGGGGTGATCGGTCCGGAAGGCGCCGTGACGAATCGGCTCCACCCACCAGGCATCAATGCAGGCGACGAAGGTCGGATGGGTCTGCAGATGCGCGAACAACGGCGCCTCCTGAATGATCTCGCCACGCGCCAGGTTCACCAGGATGGCGTCCGGTTTCATCAGGCCGAGTTCCCGCGCGCCGATCAGGTCCTTGGTCGCCGGGGTCAAAGGCGTGCTGACGATCAACACGTCGGCGGCGATCAGCAGCTGCTCGAGATCGGCGACCGACCCGATCCAATCGGTGGGCTCAGCGGATCGGCCGCTGCGGTTGAGCGCGTGGATCCGCATGCCCATCGCCCGCATCAGCCCGGCGGTTGCAACACCGATGCCGCCAAATCCCAGAACACCGCAGATCTTGCCGGACAGGGTGCGGTTGCGGGTCTGCTGATTGAATTCGCCTCGGGCCAGGGCGGCATGCTCGATCAGCAGGCGCTTGGCCGCCGCCAGCACGAGCGCCAGGCCATGCTCCGCCATTGGTTCGGCGTAGGCGCCCCCGTTGCTGGCGATGGGACGGTCCGCGGGCAGCGCGCTCAGCGGCACGAAGTCGATGCCGGCGGTCATGAACTGAATCAGCCGGGCGGAGCGGATCAGCCCAGCCTCACCCGGACGCAGATCCTTGCCCGTGTCGCGGGCCAGCAGCGCCGTGGCGCTCTGCAGGGCGGCGGCGCGCGCGGGGGCTTCAAGGTCGACCAGATAAACCGGATCCGCCGCGCCGCCGAGCGCGTCCGCAACGATCGCGCGTTCCGCCGGACGCAGGTTAAAGGTGATGACAACAGTGTCCGTCACGCCGTTCGCCCCCCTCTTCCAGCTGCCCCCGCTGTTCCAGCCGCGACGCCGCCGCTCAGACCAATCCCGTCGGGTGCAGGCCGATCCCGGCCGAGGCCGCCGAACGTCGGCGCCGCTGTCCCGATGCTCACTTGCCCGATGCTCACTTGCAGGGGAAACGCTCGGCGAGGAACCTGAACAACCCCTCGGCCGACGGCATGTTGCGGCGATCCGGCATGGACCGGACCCAGCCGACGAACTCGTTCATCGTCGCCGCTCGGCTGGGCGACGGCTTGGGGAAACAGAACGGTTTTTTCTCCCCGGCGTGGTGCAGCTCGACGTCGATCGCGCCCTGGGCAAAGCCGTGGCAGAAGTTGATCCGCGCGTCGGCCGCACGCTCACGCGGATTGACCGCGCAGATATCGGCCAGCTCTCCGGCGGTGTTGGTCCGTATCGTCACCCCCTCCGCCGCCCAGGCGCCGGTTGTGGCCAGGCTGGATGCCAGCAATGCGAATACGAAAAGCCGCTTCATCGGATCCGTCTCCCGTCAGGAAATGCCTTGCTTAGAGCCTGATTGCTTCAGGTTGAAGCGATCAGGCTCTAATTTCCGCTATTTGGGAGGGTGATCAACGTCCGAGTTCGGTTCAGCCTCGGACGATCGCGCTCCAGTCCGACCGTTGCCCGCCTGCCACCGGTCCCACCCATGGGCGCGCAGTCGGCAGGCCGGACAGGTTCCGCACCCGAAGCCCCAGGCGTGACGCTGGCTGCGATCACCCAGATAGCAGGTATGGGTGCGTTCGCGGATGAGCTCCACAAGGCCCTGACCGCCCAGCTCGAACGCCAGCGCCCACGTCGCCGCCTTGTCCCGCCACATCAGCGGCGTTTCCAGCACGAAGCGCCGCTCCATGCCCAGGTTCAGCGCCAGCTGCATGGCCTTGACCGTATCGTCCCGGCAGTCCGGGTAGCCCGAGTAGTCGGTCTCGCAAACCCCGGCGACGATGTGGCGCAGTCCACGGCGATAGGCGATGGCGGCGGCGCAGGTCAGAAACAACAGGTTGCGGCCGGGCACGAAGGTGTTCGGCAGGCCGGTCCGGTCCATCTCGATCGCGATGTCCGCGGTCATCGCCGTCTGGCCGAGGCCGGCGATGGTCGCGGTCAGATCCACGACGTGGTCAACGCCCAGTCCGGCTGACGCCAACCGCTGACGGATCGGTTCGCGGCAGTCCATCTCCACCGCGTGACGCTGGCCGTAGCGAAAGCCGACGGTCTCCACATGGCGGTGCCGCGCCAGCGCCCAGGCCAGGCAGGTGGTGGAATCCTGGCCGCCGGAGAACAGCACCAGGGCGGCGGCCCCGGTCTGGCTGGATTGCGTCATCGGTCCCCTGTCCACGCTTCCTGTCCAATGTCCCCTGTCCACTGGCATGCCGGCATCCTATTATCACAGCCATGGATCTTGATTTCACGGAAGACGAAATTCAGCGCTACTCCCGCCACATCCTGTTGCAGGAGGTGGGCGGCATCGGCCAGGCGAAGCTGAAGGCGGCGCGCGTGCTGGTGATCGGCGCCGGCGGACTGGGTTCGCCGCTGATGCTTTATCTCGCCGCCGCCGGGATCGGCACGATCGGCGTAGTCGACGACGATGTGGTCGATCTGTCCAACCTGCAGCGGCAGGTCGCGCATACCACCGGCCGCATCGGCCTCGCCAAGGTGGTCTCGGCTGAGCAGGCCGCCACCGCGATCAACCCCGACCTCAAGGTGGAGACGCATGCGACCCGCCTGAGTGCCGCCAACGCGCTCGACCTGATCGGCCGCTACGACATCGTCTGCGACGGCACCGACAATTTCGGTACGCGCTTTCTGGTCGCCGATGCCTGCGCGCTGGCGAAAAGAACGCTGGTCTCGGCCGCGGTGCTGCGGTTCGAGGGGCAGCTTTCGGTGTTCAAGCCGCACCAGGGTGGCCCGTGCTACCGGTGCCTGTACCCAGAGCCACCGCCGCCCGGAACCGTGCCGACCTGCAGCGAGGCGGGCGTGCTGGGGGCGGTGACCGGGGTCATGGGCACGTTGCAGGCGACCGAGGTGCTGAAAGAGCTACTGGGTATCGGCGACACGCTGTCGGGCCGTCTGCTGGTTTGGGATGCGCTGGCAACCCGGTTCCGCACGATCAGGCTGCGGCCGGATCCGTCCTGTGCCCTGTGTGGGCCGGCGGCCACCATCAAGGACCTGAGCGCACACGGTGTTCCGACGGCAGCTTTCTGTGCCCTCTGACCGCGTCCTCGGCATACTGTTGCTGGCCGGGACGCATGACCGGGCGCATTACGCCTTCGTGGTCGCATCAGGGGCGGCGGCTTTGAGCCGAAAGGTCGTCGTCTTCGCGACAAACCGAGGCTGTCTCGCGCTATGTCGCGATTGGTCGGGTCTGGCCGACGCCGAACGAGACCGTCAGATCCAGGCGCGGGGCGTAGCCGGCCTGGACACGCTGCGCGACGCCTGCCGGGACCTGGAGGTTCGGATGATCGCCTGCGAGGCAGGTCTGCGGGCCGAGCGGTTGGACCCCGCCCTGCTGCTGGCGGATGTCGAGGTGGCCGGTATCGCGACGTTCCTGTCCGCCGTCGGTGCTGGACAAATCATCACGATCTGAACCTCGGCCACGCATACGCTTGACCCGATTCGGGTTGCTTTGGCAAAGATAGCGCATGCGTTTCCCGGTTCGGGTTTTCCTGGCTTTGGCGTGGTCGGTTGCCATCGGCGCCCCGGCCTGGGCGCAAACCGCGCAGCCGTCCGGGTCGGTCAAGACGTCCTCCCGGCCGGACCATGACCAGCCGGCGAAATCGGCGCCGGGCAGTGCGCAGCGGCAACCCATCCATAAGCCGATACATGCCAGGTCGGCGAAGACGCCCGTGGTTCGGCCGCACGGTCCGACCCATCCGCACAAGCCGGCTGCCACTGCTTCTGCCAAAGCTGCCAGTGCCTCTGCCAGCAAGACCGTGCCCGCGAAGGCTGTGCCGGGACAACAGCCGCCACCAGCCAACGCGCCGGCGCAACCGGCCACTACCGCGGCCGCTCCGCCGGCAAAACTGCCGGATCCGGAAACCCCCGAGGGCGCCGCGGCGAAACTGCCGCGTTTTGCCTCGCTGCGGTCCGACGATGTCAACATGCGGGCGGGACCCGGCACGCGGTATCGCATCGACTGGGTGTACAAGCGACGGGACCTGCCGGTCGAGATCGAGCGGCAGTTCGACATCTGGCGCTGGGTGCGCGATGCCGACGGGATCCAGGGCTGGGTCCACCAGGCGACACTGATGGGACGGCGCAGCTTTATCGTCCAGAAGGCTGACGCCACGCTGCGCTCGCAGGCGGCGGACACCGCGTCGGCGGTTGCCATCCTCAAGCCGGGCGTGATCGGCCGCGTCCGGTCGTGTGAGGCCGCATCGGACTGGTGCAACGTGCAGGTCGGTTCCTATCGCGGGTTCCTGCGCCGCCAGCAGTTCTGGGGCGTGTTTCCGGACGAGGCGATCAATCCCTGATCGTCCGGTCCCCAGCACCGCGTATTCACGATCATTCACGCGGAAATGCCGGATTGCGACGCAGAACTACCCGTCTGATGGCTACAAACCTTGCTGCTTTTTCACCAGAATGTGAACATCCGGTCACCGACAGCCGGGTTCGTTGGTGGAAGGCAGTGAAGTCATGAACATGATCGCGCCCAGGAGCTTATCTCAGGATCGTGACTTCCTGGGCACCGCGGCCGCAACGGCGCAAAGTGTCGTCGCCATCATCAGTGACGATCCGGCCACCGTCCACCGGATCGCGCCGGTTTGCGAATTCCTCGAGCTGCGGATCGAGATCGTGTCGGCGGGCAAGGACCTGTCGCAGGTGCTGCGGGAGCATCGGCCGATGGCGGTCATCAGCGATGTCGAAACCCAGGATCAGGACGGATTTCACGTGATGAAGGTGATCGCGGTCTATAACCGTGATCTGCCGATCATGCTGCTGACCGACGGCGACCCGATGATGATGGGTGCGGCGGATGCGGTGCAGGATCTGTGGGGACTGACCTCGGTGACCCGTACCAGCGGCTTTCCGGTCGCCGGCCAGTTGGTCGCGTTTCTGTTCAGCGCCGGCCGCCGAGCCGGCTGCATGCGGCTGGTGCCGGTCTAGTATTGGCCGGTGCGGGCTATCGCATCTGGCGGCGGACCACGGGTTAAGCCGGTCACTGATATCAAACAGCCACGAGGCCCGGCGCTGAGGTTCGCGCACGACGGCGAACGTGTGGACCAGCGCATTCGCCGAGCGCCCGGGCCGTCCGTCGCCTGAAGCCGCACGCCGCGACAATGACCTGAACCAGACTGTCCCGCGTCCGCGGCGCAACCCATCTATCCGCCGGACGCTTCCTGCCCGTATGGGCACTGATGCCGCTGCTTGCGGGCGCTGGTCGCGTAGGCGCCGAAGGGGCGATTAGGCCGGGTGTTCGGCTCCACGATCGAGGCCTGATAGGCATCCCAATGCTTCTCGGTCAGCTCCCGCGGCTCGGCGGTGACGTCCATCCGGGCCAGCAAATCGTTGCTGTAGCTGTGCCGCGGGATCGGTTGCACCTGCACCAGCGGATAATCGCTGCGCAGCCGGACCGGTAGGTGACTCCGGGTAAACCGAAGGTTGGTGAACAACGGGCCAAACCAGCGGTCGGTCTCGACGATGCCTTCGAACAGGCAGATCCCGCCGGTTTGCGGCAGGTTCGCCGGCGAGCGCACAAGCAGGTGCCAGTCCGGTGCGGTCTCGGCGACAAGTCCGCTCCAAATCTGTAATGTGCCGGGCTCCGGCAGTGCCGTCAGAAACGGCGGCGAGTAGCCTTTCAGGGCGTCTGGCACCATGGCGTCGAACTCCGCCTGATAGTCCGGCAGTTGTGCCGACGGCAGCAGCGGCATCCAATCGGGTGCATCGTCGCACCGCCAGAAAATCTCCGAACCGTCCCAAAGCAGTTCAAGATCGATCGGTGGGAACAACCACCACCCGAACGCCGTCGCGCTGGTCAGCGCTTCGCAATACCGGACCGCCCGCATCGGCAGCGTCCCGCAGGCGGACCGGTCTGCCCGGATCGGTGCTCGGCCGCGGCCGGTAAGCTGGTGAAAGCGAACCAGAGGATCGCTGGTGCTGAACGAGCTGATCATGATGGAGGTTACCTTTTCCGGGGGGACGACCCACCAGGACCGAAACCGGCGAGCCTGTTGGACCGCGCCAACCTGGCACAGGCCTCCAATGCTCCTGGTCGACGCAAAACGACGCGGTCTGGTGGGCCGATATCACCGCACAAGGTGGACGCATCCACCCGCGTGAGGACTGAAGCGAACGCTATCGCGATCTGTTGCCAGGCCGGCCCAAGTGGTCATCTGCCTGCCAGGACGCAGACCTCGCCACCACTTGGGCCGGATTTCATCATCCGTCGAAACCGCAACCGCGTTCCTGACACGACACGGCCGACGTGCCAGGACATCTCACCCTGGTCTGATCGGCTTCAGGCGCCTTGAACTGGCAGGCGGTAGCCGCCACCCAGGCGGATCTTGCCGGCATCGGCGGTGGAAGCCGGCAGACGATAGCCACCACCGAGGCGGACTTTGCCAGCGTCAGCGGTTGACGCCGGCAAACGGTACCCGCCGCCAAGCCGGATCTTGCCGGCATCGGCGGTGGACGCGGTGGTAACGACTTCGCTCGCGCTCTTGGCACAAAACAACATTGCACTCTCCTTGTTCGATGAAACCCGCCAACGGGAACAGGATCAGGGCCGTCAGCTAGCGGCCGACTGCCCTGATCAAACGCGTCTAGACTGTCGTTTGCTGAACGGCCCAGCGATTGCTGTGCCCGCATCCTTTGGTCAGACGACGGGACGCTGCAACACTTTCAAGACATAGCTGTCCCGTTGACAAAAGGAGATTATCTCGGACAATAAACCTGTGTCAACACATTAATTCCTAAATGTTCCCCTCTTCCCTAGGACGATGGTCCTCGCGCTGAACCGCGTCGCCCGGGTGCCGGGTGGAGCACGCGAAAGCCACACTGTGGTCGTCTGAGATTGCAGCGAGCCTGGATGTCAATCGCTCGCTCGATCAAGGAGACTTCGGATCTGACAACTTCAGCCTGAGGCGACTGGACCCTTAGAGTGAATGAGTCCAGCTCTGCACCGCCAGACTCGACACCGCGACGACGAACCACGTCACCAGACCAAGCACCAGCGGGCGGCTGCCGGCGCCGACGAAGGAGCGCCAGTTACCCTGCAATCCAACCGCGGCCAGTGCCACGACCATCACCAGGCGCCCGAGCATTTGGACCTGCATCGCGTGGGGGCCGATCAGGCCCGCCGTGTTCACGGCCGCCGCGATGACAAACAGAATGATGAACGCCGGCACCGCGGCGTAAACCCGCTTCGCCAGCGACTGCGAACCCGCGCTCTGGTCTTTCTGAAGGAACGGCAGCAGCAGTCCAAACCCCAGCACCACCGGGATGATCAGCGTCGTGCGGGTCAGCTTGACGATGGTCGCGATGGTGCCAGCCATCTGGCTGAAGGCGAACCCGGCGGCAACCACCGCCGAGGTATCGTTCACCGCGGTTCCGGCCCACACGCCGAAGCCGTTATCGCTCAGTCGCAACAGGTGACCGAGCGCCGGGAAGGTGAAGACGGCAACCATGTTGAAGAAGAAGACCACCGTGATCGAGTAGGCGATTTCCTCGGCTTTGGCGCGGATCACCGGCGCCAGCGCGGCGATCGCCGACCCACCGCAGATCGTCGTGCCGATGCCGATCAGGCAGCGCATCCGCCAGTCGATGCCCAAGCCCTTGCCCAGCCACAACGCGCAGACCAGGCCCGACGTCATCGTCACCGCGATCAGCGGCAACGAGCCGAGTCCGGTCCGGGCAATGTCGCCCAGGTCGAGGCTGGCGCCCAGCAGGATGATCCCGCCCTTCAGACACAGCTTGCTGGTGTCCGAAATCCGCAGCGATTTCTGTTGCGGTATCGCAGGCAGGGCGTTGGCGATCAGCACACCGATGGCGATGGCGAACAAGGGGGCGCCGACTAGCGGCGCGAACGATCCAGCGACTTCCGCCAGCGCCGCGATGCCGATGCAGAGCAGCAGCCCCAGGAACCGGTTGAACCAAGCCTGACTTGCGACTTTTGATTGACCCGGCAACGTCAAGCCTTGGACCGCCACCTCATCCTCCTTCATCCAGCCATCCGTGATACTGCGGCATCCGCGAACATCTGTCACCAATCGGCAGGGGGCCAGCAAATTCTCCCGGATCGCATGGTCATTAAAGGAAAAATCTTGCCCGAGTGCGCCTCCGACGCCTCACGTAACACCGTTTCGTGATGTTTCAGGGGGGAGATATATTGCCGTCGGCGACCTGATCGGATACAAAGCGGAACATTGCACCAGCGAATGTTGTAAAAATCCCATGAAATCCGCCTTCGCTTAAGGGGGTTGTCGCCATCCCCCGGCAAAGCTCAAGCACCCAGGATGTGCAGGCGGTTCCCGATCATGCGGTTGCGTTGCACCTGCGGTTGTTCGGGCATATGGCGGCAGAGGATACCAGGGGCAGAAGCTACCTGCCGCGGACCCGGAAAACCCGCGCATTGCTCGCCGTCCTGGCGATGGCCAGTCCCAAGCCCGTGCTGCGGCAGCATCTGGCCGCGCTGCTCTGGAGCCGGCGGGAGCAAGAGCAGGCGCGCGGTTCGTTGCGCCAAAGCGTGCACGAGCTGCAAGACATGCTCGGTCCTGCCTGGAACCAGCTTTTCATCGCCGACCGTCACCACTTGTCGCTGCGTGGCCAAGGGCTGGAGATCGATGCGCTGTCTTTGGCGCAGCCGTCGGTCATCTCAAGCGGGCTCCTCGACCGATTCGAGGACGTGTTGCTGGAGGATCTGAACGGCCTCGACCCCGAGTTCGACCGCTGGCTGCAGGATGAGCGGGCCCGCTTTCAGCGCATTGGCCGGACAATCGGAGAGAGCCTCCTGGCGAAATGTGAGGACCCGGTGGCAGCGATCGATGCGGCGGAGCAGTTGCTGGCGATCGACCGCATGCACGAAGGGGCCTGGCGCACGATCATGCGCAGCCACGCCGAACGCGGCGACCACGCGGCGGCGCTGGCCTCGTATGATCGCTGCCGCGGCGTCCTGGCGGAAAACGCTGACAGCCGGCCTTCGCCCGAGACCGAGGATCTGATCGGCAGACTTCGCGCCCACAGCGGGTCGGGTCGGCAACCGTTGCCGGCCAGTCATGCGAACGGCGCCGCCGAGGGCCAGGCGGCCTACACCCATCCCCGAACCACCTCACGGCGCGACCGTTCGGCACTGCGGCTGCGGGTGGCGCCGCTGCGGACCATCGGCGCCGACCACGACAACGGACTGGCACTCGGGCTTGCCACCGAGATTTCCGCCGGCCTGTCCCGGTTCCGCTGGATCTCTTGCGTGCCGGGCAGCCTTTGGCCTGGCCCGTCGGCCGAAGCGTCGGCCGCGAGCGGCGCCTGGTCCGCGTTGGAGACGGACCTGATCCTCGACGGCACGATCCAGCATGGCCTGGGCCGGGTCCGGATCATCGTCCGCCTGATCGACATGCGGACCGACGGCGAGATCGCCTGGGCCGGCCGCTTCGATCGTCCGATGACTGATCCGCTGACCATGCAGGACGAGTTGGGCGCGGCCATCGTCGCCCAGGTTGATCCAGAGCTGATGAAGCACGAAGGCCGGCGCAACGCGACGACCCGATCGCACGACATGACAGCGCAGGATTTGCTGCTGCAGGCGCTGCCGTCGATCTATCGCCTGGACCGCGGCAGCTACATCGACGCGCGTCGCCTGCTGGAGGCCTCGCTGCGCGCCGATCCCGGCAGTTCCGCCGCGCACGGCTGGTTGGCCTACTGGAATCTGCTCTATGTCGGCCAGGGCTGGGCGGCGGATCCCGAGGAGTCCTCGGCCGAGGCCGCCCGTCTGGCCGAGCGCGCGGTGATGCTCGATCCGGGCGATGCGCGGGCGCTGACCCTGGCGGGACATGTGCGCGGGTTCCTGGGCAAGCACCCCGAGGAGGCCAACGCCCTGCACGAGCGGGCGATCGCGCTCAATCCGAACCTCGCGATCGCCTGGTGCTTCTCCGGCCTGTCGCACTTCTACATGGGCCGCCATGACGAGGCGCTGCGGCGGATCAAGCAGGCGATCCGGCTGTCGCCCTCCGACCCGCATGGCTTCTTTTTCGATATGGCGCTGACCATGCCGTATCTGATGAGCGATGACTGTGCCAGCGCGGTCGAGGCAGGGCGGCGGGCGATCGAGCTGAACCCACTGTTCTCGTCTGCCTACAAGGGCTACCTCGCGGCGCTGGGATGGATCCACCGGCCGCGTGAGGCGCGCGAGGTGCTCGACCGGTTGCTGTCGCTGGAGCCGGATTTTTCGGTGGAGGCAGCCGTGGCGCGCTCACCGTTGACCCGACCCGAGGATATCGTCCGCTATGCCGAAGGGCTGCGGCGCGCCGGCCTGCGCGAACGCGGCGGGGTCATCAGCCAGCCCGCCCTGCAGATCGACCGATCGGTTGTTGATCTTGCTGCCGAGGCACCGCACAGTCCCGCCGCGGTGCGGGATGGGTCGCATAAAACGGGGAGATCGGGGGATGATACGACTTGGTAGGATCGGCGGCCTTGCGCTGCTGACCGGATTGCTGGCCGGCGCGGGCTGGGGACAGCCGGCCGCGGCTCAGGGATCAGGATCGGCAACCCTGGACGCGGCCAAGACGCGCGGCCAGGTGCTATGTGGGCTGTCCGGTCAGGTCCCGGGATTTTCCTTGCCCGACAGCCAGGGCGTCATGAAGGGGTTGGATGCGGATTCTTGCCGAGCCATCACTGCCGCGGCACTGGGCGATGCCAGCAAGACGAAGTTCGTGGCGACCACGACGCAAAACCGCTTCACCGCGCTGCAATCGGGTGAGGTCGACCTGCTGTCGCGCAGCACGACCTGGACCCTGGGGCGGGAGGCCAACCTCGGGTTGGAGTTCGCCTGGGTGAACTACTATGACGGCACCGGCTTCCTGGTGAAGAAGTCTTCGGGCGTGACCGCGGCCAAGGATATGGACGGTGCTACGATCTGCGTGCAGCCCGGCACCAGCACGGAACTGGCGATCAGCGATTACTATCGGTTACACAACATGAAGTTCACCCCGATCCTGATCGCCGATCTGCCTGGCATCCAGGGTGCGTTCCTGTCGGGTCGCTGCGACGCCTACTCGACCGATGCCTCGGCTTTGGCGACGTTCCGCTTCAGCCAGGGGCCGAAGGCCAGCGATCTGGTGCTGCTGCCGGATATCATCAGCAAGGAGCCCCTGGGCGTGATGGTGCGCAAAGGCGATGACAAATGGTTCGACCTCGTGCGCTGGACGTTTATCGCCATGATCACCGCCGAGGAGAAGGGGATCACCAGCGCCAACGTCGACACCTTCATGAACAGCACCGATCCGGACATTCGGCGCCTGCTGGGGCTAGAGGGCGACATGGGCAAGGCGTTGGGCGTGGACAACAAGTGGGCCTACAACGTGATCAAGCAGGTCGGCAACCTTGGTGAGGTATGGAACCGGAACATCACGCCAATGGGTGTGCCTCGCGGCATCAACAACATCTGGACCAAGGGCGGCCTGCAATACGCGCCGCCGATCCGCTGAAGCCATAAAGTCCGTCGGCCATCGCTGTGGTTCCCTCGCGCCCACCGCGGGCGGTCCGGTGAGAGATCTGCTCGGTGTCCGAGCTGCCCTCGCGCCGATAGGCTGACGGCTGGACCCTGGGGCTGGCCGGGGGTTGGCCCGTGGGGGCGAGCCGTGGGAGTGGGTCAAGGCCGTGGTCAATGAACGGAAGGGCTTTGCTTAAGGGAGCGGCAGCTATTGCAACGACCAGAAGGCTTCGGCGCCGGCAACTCGCGTGACTATGCGCTGACAGCGCTTCTCGTGCTGGAAGTATTGATCCTTTTTATTGCCGCACCGCTCGCCGGCATGGGGATCAGGCTGCCGTTGCTGCTGGGCGGTCTGGTCGCCGCGCCGTTGATATTGATCATCGTCTTCATTTCTCCCAGTGCGGGTGCCAGACTTTTGGTCAGCCTCGCCACGGCGCTGGCGGTCGGTGGCGCTATGATTCGCATCAGTCACCCCTCGTTCGCAACGGTTTGGCTAGGTCATCTGGCGGTCGTCGTCGCGGTGGTGGCGATCTCCCTGGTCGTCGGCAAAGCGGTGTTCGCGCCTGGGCGGATCACCCATCACCGGATCGAGGGCGGCATCATTCTTTACCTGAACGTAGCGGTGGCCTTCACGTCGATCTATCGATTGATCGCGGAACTCTATCCCGGCGCCTTTGCCAATGTTCCCCCCGCCCAGTCTGAGGCCGCTGCAGTCAGCGGCATGCTATATTTCAGCTTCACCACGCTGACCGCAACGGGGTTTGGCGAGATACTTCCCGTTAATCCGCTGGCCCGCAGTATGGCCAACCTGGAGTCGGTCGTTGGCCAACTATACCTTGCAATATTGCTCGCACGGCTGGTCACCATGCACTTGGACTCGCGTCGGTACTAGTGTCCGATCGCAGAGCAGCGCGAGGCGCGCAGCGGCCGCGATCCGGCGCGTCAATCGGCTACTTCAAACGAACAGCGACGTGGCGTGCTTCTCCGATGCGCGATACTGGCGTCTTTGACAAATACGGCCGGCCGGCTTGCTATTTTCTAATCTCCCGGTAGGTTTGGAGGCCTAAACTACTTCGCCGTCACCTTCAGGAGCCGGTCATGCGGCGCGAACCGGCATTTATCGTTGCTTGTTTATGCTCGGGACTGCTTTGTTCGCGCCAGAACGTGGACAGCAGCTCTTACCAGCAGCTGGAGCAGGATCGCACCGCCCGCACGGCCGGCTATCAACGTTCCGGATTTGGATCGGCCGAGGCCAGACTTGGCGGCGGCGTTGGCGGCGGGCGTTTCAGACGATGATGTGATCGGCAGCCAAACAGCCAGCAGCCAAACTGATAGGGGGAAAGTGCATGAGACATATCAGGCGTTACGACGGGCTGCTTCTGCTGACGGCATTCTCGCTGCTTGGTCTGGCCGCTCCGGTCGCGGCGCAACAGCCAAGCCAGGCTCAGGTTGGCGCGATCAAGCAATCCTGCCGCGGCGATTACCAATCCTATTGCTCCAGCGTGCCGACCGGGGGCAGTGCCGCTTTGCAATGTCTCCAGCGACACATGGGAAGCCTGTCGCAATCCTGTCAGAGCGCGGTCGGCGCGGTCGGCGGAAGCGGCTCGGCCAGGCAACAGGGACAAGCCGCGCCGGCGTCACGCGCACCGGCGGGCGCCGCGCCACCGGCGATGTCGATGCGCCAGCAGGCTGCCGTGATGCGCCGGTCGTGCGGTGGCGACTTCCGAACCTATTGTGGCGGTGTGTCACCCGGTGGCGGCCGCGGACTGGCCTGCCTGAAGGCGAACCAATCGCGGCTCTCGCCGTCCTGCCAGAGCGCGCTGGTCGAGGCGCGCGGACCGCGCTGAACGCCAGCATGAGGTCGAGGGAAAGAACAATGCAAACGATGAATTTGCTACGACAGCTCGGCCTGATCGCGATGCTGGCAGCCTGCTCCCACGCCAAGGTCCAGACGGTAGAATCCTACCTTGGTCCGCCACTGTCCCGCCCTGACCATATCTTCGTCACCTACTTTTCGATCGCCCCCGACCAGGTGCGGCTCGACCAGGGTGTCAGTGCGCGGCTCATGCGGGTCACCGCCAATCAGCCGCTGGGTTCGCAGGAACTTCAGGCAGCGCAGGATACCCAGGCAGCGCTGGCGGAGCAGATTGTCGCTCGGCTGGTAAAGTATGGGCTGCCGGCGGAAGTCGCGCCGAATAACGTCACCATCGGGGATGGCCTCCTGGTTCAGGGCCAGATCGTCAGCATCGACCAGGGCAACCGGACGCGGCGCACGCTTATTGGCCTGGGGGCCGGCAAGAGCAGTGTCACCGCCAACGCCCAGCTTTATTCTGTGGCCGGGCCGCCGCCGCCACGCTTCGTGATGGCGTTCGAAGGGCATGCCGACAGTGGCCGAGCGCCCGGGGCCGCCGAGACGATGGGGGCCGGTGCGGTGGCTCAACGGGCTATGACGTCAACCGTGCTGACCGGGGCAACCCACGCCAGGTCGGAAACCCATCGCGCCACCGGCACGGCCGAGGCGGACCAGCTCGCGCAGGCGATCGCCGGGAAGATCGGTCAGTTCGCGGTCGATCAGGGCTGGATCCAGCAGGCCGCGTTGAAGTAAGGGGGACGCGGCGCCTGAGGTCCGGCGATCGGGGCGGCAGCCGCGGGACCGGCGTTCACCCGCATCCCGCTGGCGCGCCTGCCAATTCGAAACAGGGATTAGCGACAACCGCTCGACCCGTGCGTTAATCATGCGGTTTCACAGGGATGAACGGAGCGAGTGATGACGGCTTATATGATCGTGCAGAGCACGATCACCAACGAGGAACAGTATGCGAAGTATCGTCAGGCGGTTGTTCCGCTAATCGAAACCTTCGGCGGAAAGCACGTCAGGGGCGGAACCGTTGAGCTGCTTGAAGGTGAACCGGATGGGCGCCGCATTGCCTTGTTTGAATTTCCGTCCATGCAGGCCATTCACGCATTCTGGAACGCGCCGGAATATGTCCCGGTGAAGGCGCTACGGCGCGGCGCTGCCACGTTGGACATTTGGGCCGTTCCGGGGGTCTGACGCGCGGCCGGATACCGGACGGCGATGGTCAAGCCTTACAGCAAGGGGGGTCCGTTTGTCGGAAGCAGGCGGCATCACCTATGACCGGTGGACCAGCATGGATAGCCCGTCGGTAACCACGCCACAGGGCGCTCGCGCGCAAATCATACGTGGACGGCCCCTCTGTGGCAGATTGATCAGCCATCGGATGCAGCGGCTTATCGCGCAAGCGCCTCGTCTCCCGGTGCCGCTGCGCCACCCAGGTAGCCGCACACCTCGTGCAGATCGCGCGCCACGAACTTGCAGAGTCGGGCGACTTCCTCGGTCGCCGGCAGCAGATCGGGAACCATGACGGTCTGCATGCCGGCAGCTGCCGCGGCGCGGATGCCGCTGTGGGAGTCCTCCAGGGCCAGACACTCGGCCGGCGCGACGCCCAGTACCCTGGCAGCCTGCAGGAACGGGTCGGGAAACGGTTTGCCCCGAGCATAGTCTTCAGACGCAATGACCGCATTAAACCGTCCAACCAGAGCATGCAGGCTGAGGTTGTATTCGACATCCGCATGGCTGGACGAGGTGCAGATCGCGCGCGGCAGCCGTAACGCGTCCAGCCGATCCAGCATTTCGATCACGCCGGCTTTCAATGCCAGCCTTGCTTTCATGCATTCATATTTTTTCATCCAGGCCGCCCAGAAGGTGTCCACGTCGCCAGCCGGACCGATGTGATCCTGCAGGGTCACCCGGTTCGCAGACCACGGGCGGCCGACCAGCTTGAGGAAGTCTTCGACAGTAAATCGATGTCCCAGTTCGCAGGCCGCGGCGATGATCGCATCGCGGTACAGCGCCTCACTGTCAAACAGCAGACCATCCATATCGAAGATGACGGCGGTAGGAAGTTTGTTCATAAACCAAGTAAAGCATAATACCGGGCCGAGGTTGTCCACCATCAAAGTCAACCCGCTGCAAAAATTGAGTTTTTAGAGCGCGATCACGCTGAGCGGAACGTTCAAAGCGTGTCGATCATCCGATCAAACAAGGGGATAGAGCATTTCGGTCTGCACAGTCAGGCTGAAAATGCTCTAGCAGACGCTTGCCGGAAAAACACGGCAAAGTTCGGGCTAAATAACAGGATTCTCAAGGCTCAGCCTTGAGCGGGTCCAGGGCAGCGCCCTGCTCTTGCTTCCTTGGAGAGTCATTTTCAACACGGGTCGATATCAGATCAAACCAGATCCGGATCCGCCGCGAGACGGCTGGGCGGCGGCAACGATAAGCCGCTTCGAAGCCCGTTCGCGACCGATAAGCGGCAGCAATCGCGCCAGACCCGGGCCGCTGTTCTCGCCGGTCAGCGCGAGGCGAAGCGGCGCGACAACGGCGTCGCCGCTTCGTCCGGTGGAAGTCTCGACAGCGCGGACCCAGCCGGTCCATACGGCATCATCCCAAGGTTCAGGCGGCAGCAGTGCCTCGGCACGCAGCAACAGGTCCCGCTGGCCTTCGAGCGCAGGGTGTCTGATCGTCCCAGCCACGACATCCCACAAATCACGCGCATCCTTTAACAGCTCGACACGGCCCCTGATCGCCTGCCAGAAGCGCTCGGTGGCACCTTCTGGCAGGCGGTCGGCCACGGCCGGAAAATCAAGCTCGCTCAGAAGCCGCCGGTTAACGGCGAGTACGCGGGTGATGTCGAAGCGGGCCGCCGCGATGCTGGCGATCTCAAACTGCTTCGCCAGGTCGCCCGATGCCAGCATCTTGCCAGTCGCCAGGCCCGTCATGCAGGCAACGATCGCTCCGGGCTCGACGCCGTCCTTGCGTAGACCCCGTATCGCCGGGTCCTCGGCGCGCCGTCCGCCCGATCTCGCCGGTCCGCCGCTGCGCAAGCCAGGCAGGTGGCCGAAGCGAACCTGCCCGCCGCGAAGGACGTCGAACAACGCGATCTGCACAGCGGTGTTGCCGGCACTGTCGTCGCCGCGGATGATATGGGTGGTGCCATACTCGACGTCGTCCACCACGCCGGCGAGCAGGGGCGTGGGTTGGCCGTCAGCGCGCACCAGAACCGGGTCGGACACAGCCGACAGAGCCGCACTTCGTGGTCCCAGAACCAGATCGTTCCATGCCACCGATCGGTCAGGCAACCTGAACCGCCAGTGCGCCGATTTGCCGCCTGCTTCGGCATCCCGACGCTGCTTTTCAGTCAGCGACAGCATACCGCGGTCATAGATCGTGGGCTGGTTGTGCTTGCGGCGGAACGCCTGTTTGGCTTTCAGTTCCTCCTCCGACTCAAAGCAGGGATACAGGCGCTTGTCTCGCTTCAGGCGCTCGATCGCGTTTTGGTACAGCTCCAATCGGTCGGATTGGCGAAAGGACGCCTGCCACTCGATACCCAGCCAGCGCAGATCCTGCACGATCTGCTCGATAGGAAGCGGGTCGGCTCGCCTGGTGTCTGCAGCGCGATGGTCTGAGGTCGGATCAACCTCGGACGCCAATCGCCCGCTCAAACAACGGGACGTAGAGCGTGATCGCGTCAACCCGAGGCGATCACGCCCCAGGTCATCCAGTCGAAGCAGCATCTCGCCATTGTTTCGACGAGCAAACAAGTCGTTGGCCAGGGCGATCCGCGCGCTGCTGACGAACACGCTGCCCGCCAGCACCGGCGCGAACCGCACGCGAATCACGCATCGTCCTCATCGAGGTCGAGGTCCTCTCGCCGCGGGTCAAGCGAACGCCAATCACGCTCTTCCCGGCTTGCGAGACCATCAACGAAGTCACCCAACTCGTTCGCACTTTTCCAGCCACCTTCGGCCGCATCGGCGACCTCCGCGTCTTCACCAAAGGCGAACCATGCTTCAAGCACATCCTTGGACGACATGCCCGGGACGCGGCAGCGCTCGACCGAATCGCGCACGTACCGGCGCGCGAAGGCGTTGGCGTGCATCAGCGTGTCGAAGCCGGGGACTTCCTCGGTGACGTTGTCCTTGGTGTCCGCGGACAGGTCCAGAATACGAACCCGCCAGCCACCATCGGGCGCGAAAAGATCACTCATGATGTCGAACGCTCGCCAACCGTCTTTGTATGCATGGGGGCATACCTATGAACACAGATGCGCGGAATCAACGCCACGTCAGGCAACCGCTTCATCGGGGCAGCCGCCGCATCCCGAACCCTGCGCCAAATTTTCAACGTGGGGATGCGGATACCACCCGGCCGCCCCTGCGCGATCGAAACGTACCCAGAATGGCCCGCGCAAGGGGCGTTCCGCAGAGCTCTGACACATCAACATCAAGCCGGCGTCGCCAGTTGGGTCGTTCCCTATCGGTGCCGGGCAGGTTCACCGCGACCCTCTCGCCCGCCAGATCGTCGGCCTGAACCAGGGCGAGCAGCGCCGGGGTGGCGGAAATGAACGCATGGACCGCCGCGGCGAAGCAGGGCGGCATCGGCCGCCGCGGATCCACATCGTCGACCAGCAGGTCTTGCTGCCGAAGCAGCGCGATCAAGGCACGTTTCTCGTCCAGCCGCAGCTGTTCCGCAGCAGGATCGATCAGCAGCATCAGACCCTGCTTCTCGATGATGTCCGCGCCCTCCCACCAACCCCGCAATGTCGCCAGATCATGAGTAGACACACAGGCCGCCGCCAGCCGGCGCCACGCCTCGGGCGGCCGGGTGCGGCCGTTGTCTTGCTGGAACCAGAGCACGCTATAGGACAGCACGCCGGAGGCAGCCAAAGTCTCCGCCATGCCCGCGGGAACGGTTCCCAGATCCTCGCCGACAACCAGACATCGCGCCCGCTGGCTTTCCAACGCGACCTGCGCGAGCAGGTCTGCCACCGGATAGCTGACATAGGCGCCTTCCATGCCAGGCGCGCCCTCCGGAACAACGAAAAGCCGGCGCAGACCCATGACATGGTCGATCCGCAACGCACCGGCGTGGCGCATGTTCGCGACCAGCAGTTCGTTGAACGCTGCGTAGCCGGCACGATGCATGGTGTGCGGGTTCGGCGGCGGCAGGCACCAGATCTGCCCCTCGGCCGAGAACGGATCAGGCGGCGCTCCGACAGAAACACCCGACATCAGAAGATCCTGTGCCGACCAGGCTTCGGCACCGTCCGGCGCGGAACCGACCGCCAGATCGCGATACAGGCCGAACGACAGCCCGTTCCGCTTGCCAACAGCGGCGGCTTCGCGAAGTTGCTGGTCGGCGACCCGTTGCAGGAAAGCCTGAAACTGAATGGCCTGCCGATGCTGTGCGGCGAACGCCGTGACACCCGGCCCAAGCGGATGGCGCAGGTCCGCCGGCCAGCGCTGCCAATCTGAAGACCGCAGTTCTTCCGCGATCGTCTCGAAGATGGCAAAGCGGAGCAGCTCCGGGGTGATGTCCTCATCGCCACCGGTTCCGAATGCCTCGCGCAGAACTGCGCGTTTGTTGTCCCAGACGGATCTGTAGTCCACCGAACCAGATGACGAACGGACGTCGGATCCACCAGGGAACCGGGCAACATCGATATAGATCGGGTCCAAAAAGCGCCGATCGGAAGGTTGGTAAGGGCTGGCTCGGCTCCGGTCATGGGGAAACAGCGCGTGTAGCGGGTTGAGACCGATCATCGATGCGCCGGCGCCTCCGGCCTCGGCGGCGAACCGGGCAAGCGTGGTAAAGTCGCCAATGCCCTGGTCCCCCTCGGATCGCAATGCATAGAGATGCGCGGCGATGCCGAAACGGCGCTCGCCGGCAACCAGCGGCGCCGGCAGGAAGCAGGTCTCCGGCGCGACGGTCAGGTGGCAGACTTGCTCTGGCCTGTCCTCATTCAGGACCCGGTGCCGGCCGATGGGCTGCGGCGGCAGGACCAACCCGGCATCGTCCGCGTTGAAGCGTTCCAGGCTGCCGTCCTCGCGAAGCAACGTGATCCACGCCGGCCGCGGTCGACCGGGTTTGAAACAGATCGGCTGTTGCGTTCGAGCGATCAGCACAGGTGGCAGAGCCGGTACTCGTGCCAGGCCCGCCAGGCTTTCGTTCAGATCGCCTCGCGTGATGGCCGGCAGGCGCATCGCCACCAATAAAGACCGCTTTGTTGCTGTGCTGACCTTATGGTAGCCGCCGGCCACGTCCCACCAGATCGGATCGATGCCGGCCAATTCTGCCAAACGGTCGAGATCGGCGTCTGTCACCCCGCCGGCACCACCGCCTGACGACTGGCGCGTCGTCGCGTCCCCGAGCGTGGCGGTGCTGCCGTCTCGCGCTTCCTCACGAAAGACCGCCACCGATCGTGCCTCGATCGTCAGCCAGTCGCGTGCGGCCGAACCATCCGGCACCCGGCGCCAATCATGCCCGGACCGCGGCGGCGGCAGAACAATCTCCATGGCCGCCGCATCAGCATGAAACACCAGCACCGCTCGCGCGCCCGCCGCGTAAAGCATGGCGATCAAGGTTCGGTTGCTGTCGCGCGTCCAATCCGCCTCGGTCATGGCACGCCCGTCCGCCGCCTGCCACGTCACATCCGCTAGCTCCTCACCCGTGGCCGGCGAGCCTTGCAGCGCACGGTCACCGAACAACCGCCACAGGGAGCGGCGCAATTTGATCAGCGTTGCCGTGTAGTCGATCAGCTGGTCGTCGGCGTTGGCCCAATCCACCCATGAACCAGCGTTGTCCTGCGCATAGGCGTTGTTGTTGCCAGACTGCGTGCGGCCAAGTTCGTCGCCCATCGACAGCATCGGCGTGCCGCGTGACAGCAGCAGCGTCGCCAGCAACGCCCGGACATCGCGCGTCCGTGCCACCAGGACCGACGCCTCGGATGACGCACCTTCAGCACCGTTGTTCCAGGAAAGGTTTTCATCGGCGCCATCGCGGTTATCCTCCCCATTTGCCTGATTGTGTTTGCTCTCGAAGGAAACACAGTCGGCGAGGGTGAAGCCGTCATGAGCGGTGATGTAATTGATGCTCCGCGACAACGGCCGCCGCGCAAACACCTCTGCCGAACCGGCGAAGGCGGCGGTGAAGGCACCCAAGGCACCGCCGTCGCGCCGCCAAAACCGGCGGACCGCATCACGATACCGGTCGTTCCACTCACCCCAGCGCGCGGGAAACGCACCAAGCTGGTAGCCGCCCGGACCGATATCCCAGGGTTCGGCGATCATCGCACAGCGCGACAACACCGGGTCCTGCTCAACCGCCACGAAGAACGGGGCATCCGCGTCAAAGCCGTTGGCGCGGCGCCCCAGCGTGGCAGCCAGGTCCAGCCTGAAGCCGTCCAGGCCGCCGAACCGTGCCCAGGCCCGCAAGGCGCCCATCCCCAGGCGGACCACGGCGGACCGGTCCATCGCCAGGATGTTGCCGCAGCCCGCATCATTCACGTAGCGCGATTTGTCGTCGGCCAGGCGATAGTAACCACGGTTGTCCAGACCACGCATCGAAACCGTGGGGCCAAGCTCGTCACTTTCCCCCGAGTGATTGAGCACCACGTCGAGGATGACACGAATATCGGCCGCGTGCAGCGCATCGACCGCGGCGCGAACCTCCGCCCAGCCACCTGGCGCCAGCCTCGGATCTGGCGCCAGGAACGCGATCGGATTGTACCCCCAATAGTCAGACAGCTTCAGCGGCGGCAGATGCCGCTCATCGATCCACGCGGCGCTCGGCATCAGCTCCACGGCGGTGACGCCCAGGCGGGTCAGATGGCGGATGCTCGCCGGATGACCGAGGCCGGCGAACGTCCCCCGCAGACAGGGCGGAACGTCCGGGTGGGTCATGGTGAAGCCACGGACATGCAGCTCGAAAATAACCTGACGGTGCCACTCAAAAGCCGGACGGTCGGTGACCGGTTGATCGCTCGGGCTGTTGACGAACGCCTTTGGCATCAGCGCGGCGGTGTCCTCCGGGCGCGGGCCATCCCGGTCGAACAGCAGCGGATGCAGGCGGAACGGCCGGTCAATGGCGGTGGCCCATGGATCCATCAACAGCTTGTTCGGGTTGAACCGATGACCGTTGTTCGGCTCCCACGGGCCATAGCCACGCAGGCCGTAGCGCGTGCCGGGTGGAACATCGGCGATGTGGCCGTGCAAGACCGCGCCGGTCCGGGTCGGTAGCCGGAAGCGGCCGGTCTCCCTGTCATCGGCATCAAACAGACAGATGGCGACGGCATCGGCATCGGGCGCATGAACCGCGACGTTGATGCCGTCCGCCACGACGGTGACGCCCAGTGTGTCCGCGACCCCCGCGCTGATCCGGCTCAAGAGCGTGCCGCCATCAACGACCCATAGAGTTCGACGTAACGCTGGGCCGAGGCTCGCCAGGAAACGTCCGCGCCCATCGCGTTGCGCTGCATGCGTGCCCAGGCCGGCCGGTCGTGCCAGATCCTCAGCAGCCTGCGCAATGCGCTGGCCAGGGCCTGGGATGTCGCTGGCCAGAATTGCAGTCCGGTGGCAACGCCCGCGGCCAAGGCGGCCTCATTCGCATCAATCACGCTATCGGCCAGGCCGCCGACCCGTGACACCACCGGGATGGCGCCATAGCGCAGCGCGCAGAGCTGGGTAAGCCCGCAAGGCTCGAAGCGCGAGGGCACCAGCAGCGCATCGCTGCCGGCCTGTATCAGGTGCGCGAGCGCCTCGTCGTAGCCAAGGATACACCCGACCGCCCCCTGGTGCCGTTCGGCCGCGGCGACAAAGGCTCGCTCCAGGTCCGCATCGCCGGAACCCAGCAGGGCGAGTTGCATGCCGTCCGCCACCAGACCGCCAAGCTGGTCCAGGACCATGTCCACCCCCTTCTGCGAGGTCAGCCGGCTTACCACGCCGATCAGCAGCGCATCAGGAGTCGCTTGCAGACCCATGCGCTTTTGCAGGGCCAGCTTGTTGGCGGCACGCCGGGTTGACCTGCCGCGGGCGAACCGGGCAGGGATCAGGCTGTCCATGGTGGGATCCCAGGTCGAGGTATCGATGCCGTTCAAGATGCCCGACAGCACACCCGCCCGATGGCGCAACAGGCCGTCCAGACCCATCCCGTTCGCCAGATCGGTGATTTCCCGCGCATAGGTCGGCGACACGGTCGTGATCCGATCAGCGTACGACAGACCGCCTTTCAAGAAGCTGACGTCGCCATGAAATTCCAGACCGTCAAGGCTGTAGGCCGCCGCAGGCAAGCCCAGCCGAGGGAACAGCGTGGCGGCGTAGCGTCCCTGAAATGCCAGGTTGTGGATTGTCAGCACCGTGCCGGGCCGCGGCCCGTCATGAAAATGCAGATAAACCACGGCCATCGCCGCCTGCCAGTCATGCGCATGCAGGATGTCGCAGCTCATCCCGGGCACCGCGCCGGTCGCCAACGCCGCGGCCGCCGCGCCCAGGCCTGCGAACCGAAGCCCGTTGTCGAACCATTCCTGCCCATCCGGTCCCAGATAAGGATTACCGGCGCGCCCATATAAATGCGGCGCGTCGATCACCAGCAGGTCGAGCGATGCGGTCCGGCCGCGCCACATCACAGCGGGACCGCCAAACAGGTCGGCGAAGCGATGCACCGCGACGACGTCGGTCAGGGCGGCCAGCACCGCCGGATAACCCGGCACCACCGTGACCGTCTGTGCGCCGGCGGCATGCAGCGCCGATGGCAGGGCGCCGGTCACGTCGGCCAGTCCGCCCGTCTTCACGACCGGGAAGATTTCCGAGGCAACAGCCAGGACGCGGATCAAATCAGCTTTCCAGCCGATCGCTCATCGCCAGCCGATCAATCATCGGTTGCGTCACCAGGCAGATGCCGCGGTCGGTGCGGCGGAATCGACGGGCATCGGCTTCGGCATCCTCCCCCACCACCAGCCCGGCGGGGATCTTCACGCCCTTCTCGACGATCACATTCCGCAGCCGCGCCCCGCGGCCAATATCGGCATCCGGCAAGATCACCGCTTGTTCCACCCGCGCATACGAATGCACGTGAACGCCGGTGAACAACAGCGACTGGCGCAGGAAGGACCCGGAGACGATGCACCCGCCCGATACCAGCGAAGAGATCGCCTCGCCTCGCCGGCCGGCCTCCTCATGCACGAATTTCGCCGGTGGCGTGATCTCCGCGTAGGTCCAGATCGGCCAGTCCCGGTCGTACAGGTCCAGCGCGGGGATGATCGCCGTGAGATCGATGTTGGCTTCCCAATACGCATCGAGCGTTCCGACATCGCGCCAATAGGCCTCGCGTTCGGCGCCCGAGGTCACGCAGGACACCGTGAACCGGTGCGCGACAGCCTTGCCATGGCGAACCAGATACGGAATGATGTCCTTGCCAAAATCGCGATTGGACGACTTGTCCGCCTCGTCGCGGTGCAACTGCTCGATCAGGAACCGCGTGTTGAACACGTAGATGCCCATGCTGGCGAGCGCCATGGCGGGGTTGTCCGGCATCGGCGGCGGGTCGGGCGGCTTTTCGATGAAGCCGATAATGCGGTCGGTGGCATCAACATGCATGACACCGAACCCGGTCGCCTCCATCCGAGGCACTTCGATGCAACCCACCGTGACATCCGCGCCCTGTTCGGCATGCTGCAACAGCATCGGCGCATAATCCATCTTGTAGATGTGGTCGCCGGCCAGGATGACGATGTATTCCGGGTTGTAGCCCTCGATGATGTCGATGTTCTGATACAGCGCGTCAGCGGTTCCGGCGTACCAGCTATCGCCCGACCGTTGCGAGGCCGGCAGAATGTCGAACCCCTCATTGCGTTCCGGGCGGAAAAAGTTCCACCCACGCTGCAGGTGCCGGATCAGGCTGTGGGCCTTGTACTGGGTCGCCACACCGATCCGGCGGATGCCGGAGTTCACCGCGTTGGACAGCGCGAAGTCGATGATCCGGCTCTTGCCGCCAAAGTAGACCGCTGGCTTGGCACGGACATCGGTGAGTTCCAGCAGCCGTGACCCACGTCCGCCCGCCAGGACGTAGGCCATCGCGTCACGGACGATCGGCGCATGCAATCCAGGACGCTGAGCCATCGCACCTCTCGTGTGACTGCGGTTCTTGTTGTCCCTTCACACTACGCACCCATCCAGGAACACGCCAGGGCCACGCCGACCGACCGCGGGCCCGGCTTTGGCCGCGCGATCAAGCAGACCGTCTGCCCGTCACAGGTCGACCTGTCGCTGTCAGGACGGCGGCGTGTAGGTCGGCACGTTCCAGACCTCACCGGCATACTCGCGAATCGAACGATCCGACGAGAACCAGCCGACATTCGCGGTATTGAGGATCGAGGCCTGCCACCAGTCCGCGGGCCGGCGCCAGAGATCTGCGACCTGGCGTTGCGTCGCATAGTAGTCGTCAAAGTCGGCACAGACCAGGAAGTGGTCATGGTAGCGCAGCGATTCGACCAGCCCGCGATACCGGTCCGGCTCATCGGGCGAGAACACGCCGGCCTCGACGCTGGCAAGCACCTCGGTCAGGATCGGCGACCCGCCGATGATGTCGGCCGAATCGATGCCGAGGCCTCGCCTGGCAGCCACTTGATCCGCGGTCAGGCCGAAGATGAACATGTTCTCGGCACCAACGTGCTCCAGGATCTCGATGTTGGCGCCGTCCAGCGTCCCGACGGTCAGCGCGCCATTCAGGGCGAACTTCATGTTGCCGGTGCCGGATGCTTCCATGCCGGCCGTGGAGATCTGCTCCGAGACATCAGCCGCCGGGATGATGACTTCCGCCAGGCTGACGGAGTAGTTCGGCAAGAAGACAATTTTCAGCACGTTGCGCACGGTCGGATCGCTGTTGATCACCTTCGCCACGTCGTGGATCAGTTTGATGATCAGCTTGGCCTGCTGATAGCTCGCCGCCGCCTTGCCGGCGAATATCTTCACCCGAGGCGCCCAGTCGTCCATCGGCCGAGCGCGAATCGCGTTGTAGAGGGCAATCGCCTCCAGGATGTTCAGCAGCTGCCGCTTGTACTCGTGGATCCGCTTGACGTGGACGTCGAACAGCGCCGAGGGGTCGACACGGATCTCCAGTTCGCGCCGGATCAGGTCGGACAGCGCAAGCTTGTTGACATAGCGGCTGGCGGCGAAGCGCTTCTGAAACGCGCGATCGTTCGCCAGGGGGCGTAGCTTGACCAACGCTGACTCATCGTCCAGCACCTGAACACCCGCGGCATCCACCAGCAGCCGGGTCAGCCGCGGGTTCGCCTCGTGCAGCCAACGCCGAAACGCCACGCCGTTCGTGACATTGACGATCCGGTCCGGGAACAGGTCATGCAGATCCCGAAACACGGTCTCCCGCATCAGCCCGGTGTGCAAGGCCGAGACGCCGTTGACCCGGTGTGATCCCAGGAACGCCAGATGGCTCATGCGAACGCGCCGTCCCTGCTGCTCGTCGATCATCGACACGCTCGACAGCAGCGCATCGTCGTCGGGATGCTCCTTCCGCACGTAGCCAAGATGCAGGGCGTTGATCAGGTAGATGATCTGCATGTGGCGCGGCAGCAACCGTTCCATGAGCGGAACAGGCCAGACCTCTAACGCCTCCGGCAGCAGCGTGTGGTTGGTGTAGCTGAACGTCGCCTGCGTGGTCCGCCAGGCGTCCTCCCAGGGAACCTGATGCACATCCAGCAGTATCCTCATCAGTTCTGCGACACCGATCGCCGGGTGGGTGTCGTTCAGCTGGATCGCGGTTTTCTCAGCCAGATTGTTGATATGGCCAAACGCCTTGATGTGACGGCGCACCAGGTCCTGCAGCGAGGCGGAAACGAAGAAGTATTCCTGGCGCAGCCGCAATTCCTGACCCGCTTGCGTCGCGTCCGACGGATACAACACTTTCGAAATCGACTCGGCCTTGACTTGTTCCGCCAAAGCACCGGCGTGGTCGCCGTGATTGAACGCGTCCAGCCGCAGCGAGTTCGCCGACCGGGCCGACCACAACCGCAGCGTGTTCACACGACGGGTGCGCCAGCCGACCGATGGTGTGTCGTAGGCCACGGCCTCGATCGTCTCGGCGGGATGCCAGACATGCCGCACCGCGGCTTCCGAGATCGGCACCGCCTCGATCGAACCGCCGAAGCCGATCTCGAAACTGACCTCCGGCCGATGGAATTCCCATGGGTTTCCCAGGGCCAGCCAGTCCTCCGGAAATTCCTGCTGCCAGCCGTTTTTCATGACTTGGCGAAACAGACCGTGCTCGTAGCGGATCCCATAGCCGTACGCGGGAACATTCAGTGTGGCCATGCTCTCCATGAAGCACGCGGCAAGCCGACCAAGCCCGCCGTTGCCAAGCGCGGCATCGGGCTCCAGAGCGCGCAGCTTGCCCAGATCGACGTCCAGGCCGGCCAACGCGGCCCGCATCGTATCCAGCTTGTTCAGGTTGTTCAGATTATCGAACAGCAGGCGTCCGATCAGGAACTCCAGCGAAAGGTAGTAAACCCGCTTCGAGCCATTGCGATACGCCTCATCGACCCCTGCCAGCCAGCGATCGACGATCTGGTCGCGCAAGGCATAGGACGCCGCCATCAGCCAGTCGCGTTCGGTCGCGATGGATCGTCGCTTACCCAAACGATAAGTGAGTTTTTCGAGAATTGCGGTTTGCAGAGCCGCTATGTCTTCATCGTTCCGGACCGAATCATGATCATCAGCTTCGCCGGCGAGATAAGCCGACTCATCCGTTTCAAACTCCACGCGATTTGACCTTTTAACGATCTCGTTCGTTTACACGAAAGCATGTTTGGGCGGAGGGTATCAACCGTTTGAGACGGATCGCGCCGATTCGGATCGAAACGCCTCGGATAATTGCCATATTCTGCAAGAATATGACATCCGCGTGCAGAATCCGTCCCCGGCGATCAGGGCCCATTCTTGCCCGGCGTTGGCGACCGCTCGGACGTCGCAGGCGCGGGCGGCCCCAGGATGCGGCTCGTCGGTGGCCAGGCTCGCATGACATCCGCCCGCCACAGGACAGTCGCGGTGACCGCACCGACAAGCACGACACCGGTCAGCACCCACGCACCCAGCAGAGCGGCATGTGACGCCCGAGGAGCGGAGGAGGCCACAAGCCGATCCATCGCCGTGACTTGCGGCAAGGACGCCGATACCGTCGGCGGCGGCTCCGCGTCTGGATCAACCGCCGCGTCTGGATCAGGTGCCGCGGCAGGCGCAGTTGGTTCCGGTGGCGGCACGGAGTCCGCGAACTCCTGCGCGGGCACCCACTCACCCCCGCACCGCGCGCAGCGAACCGTTTTGCGCGGCGTCAATCGGGCGGTCGGCACGTCGTACTCGGTGGTGCAACTCGGGCAGACGATTATCATGGCGACTCGATGAAAACCCGCGGCTTGATCAGGGCCGGTGCTCGATGGTTCCAGCCGGTCTCACGGCAGGATGGCTGGCGCATGCTTCGGTTACAGCGATTGAACCTCTCATCGACCGGACCGAATGGCAAGAACCGTCCGATCCGGCTAAACACGCGCCATGCTACGTTTCGAAGCGGTCGGACTGCGCTACCAGCGAAGCGGCGTGCGCATGGCGACGTCCGCTGAACCGGAAGTCCTGCACGACATCGATTTCGCCCTGCAACCGGGCGGCTTCCGTTGGCTTCTGGGGCCGTCGGGTTCGGGCAAGACCAGCCTGTTGCGGTTGCTTTATCTCGCGGTGCGGCCCACCCGCGGGCGGCTGATCCTGTTGGGCACCGATGTGACCACGGCGCCAAGACGCGCGCTGCCCGCACTGCGTCAGCGCATCGGCGTGGTGTTCCAGGACTTCCGCCTGCTGCCGCATCTCTCGGCCTTCGATAACGTGGCCTTGCCGCTGCGCATCGCCGGCCGCCCGGAGGGCCAGATTCGCGCTGACGTCGGGGAACTGCTGCGCTGGGTCGGTCTCTCTCGTCATCTGCAAGCCCGCCCCGCCACACTTTCGGGCGGCGAACAGCAGCGCGTCGCGATCGCCCGAGCGGTCATCGCCCGGCCCGACCTGCTTCTCGCGGACGAGCCAACAGGCAACCTTGATGACGGACAGGCCGAACGGTTGATGCAACTGTTCAAGGAGATGAACCGCATCGGCACGACGGTGATCGTGGCGACGCATAATGAAACGCTGGTGGCCCGGCATCCGGCGACCGCGCTGCGTATTGCCGGCGGCCGGCTGACCGGAACCATCGGGCGCGGCGCGTGAGCTCGCTGCGCCCCTCGGGTTTTGACGAACTCGGCCTGCGGCGCGCGCTGTCAGACCGGATGTTGCCGGGTCTGGTCGCCGCGATGGCCTTCCTCGCGGCACTCGCGATCGCCGGCTGGTTCGCCACGGCGGCGCTGTCGCGCCATTGGCGGGAAGGCCCCGGCACCTCCTTGACCATCCAGGTCCCGCGGGCCGCGGAACCCGCCGCGCATACCGACCAGACGCGGCTGAACGCTGTGCTGACACTGCTGCTCGGTACACCTGGCGTTGCCTCGGCCCATGCGCTGTCCGACCAGGAACTCACGGATCTGCTGAAGCCATGGCTTGGCCAGGGTGCCGAACGGCTGGCGATCCCGATCCCCGCCGTGATCGCGGTTCGCCTGACCCAAAGCGCGGGCGATCTCGACGCGCTTTCCGGCCGCCTGGCCGACGTCGCGCAAGGCACCCTGGTTGAGGATCATAGTCTGTGGATCAGCCGTCTGACCGTCCTCGCGCGCAGTCTGCAGGCCTGTGCCGCCCTGACCTTGCTGTTGGTCGCCGCCGTCGCGGCGGCGGTGATCGCGGTCGCGACGCGGGCGGGCCTGTCGACGCGGCGGGAAGCGATCGAGATCGTCCACGGCCTCGGCGCGACCGACGGCTACATCGCCGCCCGTTTCGCCGCCCGCGCCACCGTGCTGGCCGCGCTGGGGGCGGCCGGGGGTGCCATCCTGGCGCTGCCTGTCCTGCTGACCCTGGCCTGGATGGCGGCCCCATTCTCACCCCAAGCCGGTGGCGGGGGTGGCACGCTGCGGGACGCGCTTGAGACCTTGCCGACGTCACTCTGGCTGGCCCTGCCTGGCTTGCCGCTCTGTGCCGCCGCGATCGGCTTCGCCACCGCCCAAAGCGCCGTCCGGCAGTGGTTGCGGCGGTTGCCATGAGGCTGTCGAACCTGGTTGTCGCCATCGTCATGGCGGGCGCCGTGGGCTGGGTCGGCGGCTTGATCTGGTTCATGAACATGACCCGCCGCCTCGCGGCCCCGCCGCCGCCGGCCCATAGCGATGGTGTGGTCGCGCTCACCGGCGGAGCGGGACGGGTCGAACTGGCCTTGCACGTTCTCATGCACGGTGACGCCGACAAGTTGCTGCTCACGGGCATCGGCGGAGGCACCGACTTGGCCACCCTCGGCCGCTTGGCCGGGATCGACGCCAAGCGCCTCGCGGATCGCATCACACTTGGCCGGTATGCCGTCTCGACGCGTGGTAATGCGGTCGAAACGGCGGTGTGGGCGGAGCAGAACCGGATCAACACGCTGATCGTGGTCACCGCCGCTTATCATATGCCGCGTGCTCTGGCAGAACTCCATCGCGCGCTGCCGAACGTCCGCCTGTTGCCGCTACCGGTCATGCCGCGAAATGCCGAAGATGGCCCCGGTCTGACGATGACGGCCGAGGAATTTACCAAATATCTGATTTCCGTATCAGGCCTTTCCATGTGGCTGCCACCGCGTGAGACCGCCTACAGGTCCGCCGTTCCGACAGGCTCAAGCGGGTGACGCTCCTCCGTTCGGCTTTGTTCAACCTCGTCTTCTTCGCCGTCACCGGCCTGCTGAGCTTGGCCGCGACAGTGGCTCGCCTGGTGGCGCCTGGCTATGTCATCGCCGTTGCCATGCTGTGGGCCCGTGTTCTGATCGCCGCGGTGCGGATCATCTGCGGTATCCGCCTTGATGTCACGGGACTGGAGCACGTGCCGCCCGGCGCGGTGCTGATTGCGTCACGCCATCAGTCGGCGTTCGACACTTTCGTCTGGCTGGCCCTGCTGCCGCACTGCTGTTACGTGGCCAAGCAGGAACTGCTGCGCATCCCGCTGTTCGGCGCGCTGATCCGGGCATCGGGCATGATCATCGTCGATCGTGCCGCCGGTGGTGCCGCGATCAGGTCGCTGCTGCGGCAGGCCGATCAGGCCGCCCAGGCAAAGCGTCAGATCGTGATCTTCCCGGAAGGAACCCGCGGTGAACCGGATCACCCTGGGATCTTGCAATCCGGTGTTGCCGCTCTGGCATCATACACCGGCCTGCCGGTCGTTCCGGTTTCTACCAATTCCGGTCGGTTCTGGGGGCGCCGGGCTTTTCGCAAACGACCAGGAACGATCCGCATCGTCATCGGGCAGCAGATTGAGCCCAGGCTGCAAAGAAAGGCGTTCATGCAGGCTCTGGAAGAAGGCCTCGCCGTCGCCGACAGCGAGATCCGCGACAGACCGTCGGCAAGTGCGTGATCCTGTGGAAAACCCTGTGCGGAAATCCGCGCCACGGCTTTAAGAGCGTGTAAGGTAAAAGCTGTAGTTCATTGAGAAGAATGATATCTATGCCAAACGTTGTCGGGTCGCGCATGATCTTCACGACTGGGGACAGAATTTGCCTACTCGCCCGCTGGTTGTGCGACGCCCGTGCGAATTTTTTGATCATTCCCGCTGCGAGATCCGGATGCTCGTAGCCGGCCATGGCTCTGGAACAGCCGGATGACCCGCCGCGTCGCCTGGTCCATCGTTGCCATACTGGTTGTTCTTGTCGCCGCCGCGCAGGTCGCGTACTGGAAGGTCGCGGCCGATCAGCTGAAAGCTGGTTACCGAAGCTGGGCGACGGCGCGGATCACCGAGGGTTGGGACGTCGCTTCGGGTCCGCTGGCGATCGGCGGATGGCCACGGGCGGCCACGCTGACCGTCCCTGACCTGACGTTACGTCACGCCGGGCCGACAATTCCAGGCACCCTGGATGTGGCCGCTGCCGATGTAATGCTTTCCGTCTCCCTGTTCGAACCGACCCATCTGCGCTTATCCATCAGCGGACCAACCCATGTGCGCGCCGGCGGGATACCCGACATCATCGTGACCGGCGATCAGACCGTGATGTCGGTGCCACTTGGCGCGCGATCGTCTCAGGCCGAACCAAGCTCGAACGCCAATCGTCCTGTCAAGCAACGGGGATCAGAGCGTGATCGCGTCAACCTGACGCCATCCCGCTCTGGCCAGGCCAGACCGCGGCCGGTTGTACTGCGGGCAAGCGGCTTGCGGATCGAGGCCGCCACCGGAGCGTGGCACGTGTCGATCGGCTTGCTGAATGCCCAGGCAGCGGAGGCTTCTGCCGCTGATCAAGCCCCGGTCGCCGAGGTCTTCAGTGTCAGTTCCGAGGCGATTGCTCTTCCCGCCACGATCCGATGGCCGCTCGGTCGCAATATTTCTTCACTGGCCGTGGACGGCAAAGTGCGGGGACCTTTTCCGAACCAGAGCGGTGTCACAGGGTGGGCACGGCGGTGGCGCGACCGCGGCGGCGCGTTGGACATCGCCCGCCTGACGATGGGCTGGGGGCCGCTGGGCCTGACCGGATCGGCGACCCTGGCGTTGGATGATCAGCTTCAGCCGATGGGAAGCGGCAACGGGCGATTCATTGGTTATGATCAAGCCCTGGACAAGCTGGCCGATGATGGTGTGCTGTCAAGGTCGGCGGCGACCGTCGCCAAAGCCGTGCTGTCGCTGATCGCTGGCGCCGGTGACAACAATCGGACGGCCACCGTAGATGTACCGCTGACACTTCAATATCGCACACTATCGATGCGCCAGGTGCCTCTGCTGCGGTTGCCGGAGCTCGACTGGCCAGCGCAATGATGCTATAGAATGCCCATGCGAAACGCGATCCAGAGCATTCGAATTAGCGGCCCGGCTGCCTAGCAGCCGGGATTAGTCCCGCTTATTCGACCTTCTGCCTGGAGAAATTCGATGTCCGCACACCTGACACCTGAACAACCGCCTGCCGTCTTCGTGCGCTTCCTGCTGGATGCCGACCCGTCACCTGGGCTGTTGCCCCGGTTGCTGCAGCCCTATGCCAAGCGTGACCTGGTGCCGGACCGCATGTGGTCGCACAGAGCCGGCGACACGATCCATGTCGAGATCGCGATGGAGGCGATGCCGGCGGAGGTCGTCCATCTCGTTGAGGGCAATCTTCGCCAGATTGTCGGCGTTCGCACTGTGTCACGCGTCGCCCGGCCCTGTCTGCGTCAGGTGGCCTGAATCCCGATCTTCGATGCCGGCGTCTCGGATGCCGGCGTCTTGTCGCCATAGCGGCACCAGGTCGCGGCCACACAACGCCAGCATTCTGGCCGCCTGGCCTTGCAGATGTAGCGGCCGTGCAGGATCAGCCAGTGGTGGGACTCGCGCAGGCGGCCCGGCGGGATGCGTTTGATCAAGCCGTCCTCAACCTCCCGCGGCGTCTTCCCGGGGGCCAGACCGGTGCGGTTCCCAAGCCGGAAGATGTGGGTGTCGACCGCCATCGTGCTGGCGCCGAACGCCACGTTCATCACGACGTTCGCCGTCTTGCGGCCAACCCCGGGAAGCGCTTCCAGCGCCGCTCGCTCAGACGGAACCTGGCCGCCGTGCTTCTCCTCCAGGTCGCGGGCGATTTGAACGACATTCCGCGCCTTGGTCTGCCACAGGCCGATCGACCGGATGTGGGAGGCGACCGCAGCGACACCCAACGCGATCATCGCCTTCGGCGTCGCGGCCGCCTTGAACAACGTGGCCGTGGCGCGGTTCACCGAAAGATCCGTCGCCTGCGCTGACAGCACGACCGCCACCAGCAAGGTGAACGGGTCGGTAAAGCTGAGCTCGGTTTCCGGCGCCGGGTTGTGGGTCGCCAGGGCCTCGATGAAGGCTCGGACGTCGGCTTTGGTCATCAGCGGTGGTTTGCGGGGCGTCGCGGACATTCATCGGCCTTCGAGCGATCGCAGTCGCCGATCAGCCTCGCGCAGCAATGCTTCGAAACGCTGGGCCCACTCTTCCTGACCGGCGGCACTCGCGATCAGGTCCTGGCGGATCTCGATCTCGACATGCGGCAGGCCGCGTTTCTCGGCGTGGGTTGGAATGCTGTAGTCGCTGTCCGCGGTGATCGCATAGGGCGCGTTGTCGCCGACGGTCAGCCCGCCCTGCTCGCGAAGCAGCTCCAGCAGGATGCGGGCCAGTCGCGGGTCCTTGTTGTAGAGCATGCCCACCTGCATCGCACGACTTTCACCTTTGAAGGACGGCGTGAAACTATGCATGGCGATCACCACGCTGCGCCGGCTCGCCCGGGCGTCCAACAGACTGCGAATGCGGTCGTGGTACGGCGCGAAGATCGCGTCAACCCGTTCGCGCCGGGCCTCGCCGCTGAGGTCCAAGTTCCCTGGGATCGCCGTGTATTCGCTGATCTCTGGCATCGCGGTCGGCCACGACGGATCACGGTTGCAGTCGATCACCAGACGCGAATAGCTCTGCAACACGGCGGTGGAGTCAAGTAACGCGGATAGGCGTTCGGTGACCCCGGCGATGCCGATATCCCAGGCGATGTGGCGTCGCAACTCCACCTCGGGCAACCCAAGCTGGTTCAGCGGACCCGGTATCAGCCGGCCCGCATGATCGGCGGTCAGGAAAAGATCTGAAGCGCCGGCTTCGCGTAGCACGCGAACAGGCGATGGGTCGTCCTTGGTCAGCAGCATTGGCGCCCCTGTTGCAGCGCTCGCACAATGCGCTAACGTCATGGCATGGACAAGCAAGCCAAACGGGCACACCACGACCTGGGCGGTGCATCGAAATTCATGTGTGAACCGGTCGATACCGAACCGCATGGCCTGACCGATTTCGATAAGACAGTGGATGCGCTGCGCCAGGTGCTGGCGGCGAAGAAGTTGATGACGGTCGACGAATTGCGCCGCGGGATCGAGGCGATCCCGGAGGGCGAGTATCATCGGCTCAGCTACTATCGTCGCTGGATCCGCTCGATCACCGATACTCTGCTGCGCCACGGTGTTGTCACGGAGCCGGAGCTACGCGCCGCGCTGGAGGGTCGATGACATTCGCCCCAGGCGATGTGGTGCGCGTAAAGGACGCGTGGCCCGAGCAAAACGGCCCGGTGCATATTCGCACGCCTTATTACGTGCGTGGCGTCGTTGGTGAGGTCGCACGCAGACTCGGCGACTTTCTGAACCCGGAAGACCTCGCCTTCGCTCGTTCGGCCGACAGACTCCCGCTGTATCACGTGCGATTCCGCAAGGACGCCGTCTGGCCCGAGGCCAAACCGGATGACGAAATCCTTGTCGAGATCTTCGAACATTGGCTGGAGCGGCCATGAACATTCTGGACACGGATGGTGAGCGGTTGCTGGCCGCGCTACGGGCGGTTCTCGAACAGAAGCAAGTCATCATGACCGGCGAAATCGAGCAGCGGATCGCGGCCACCGACTTTGCCAGCCCCGGGCAGGGTGCACGCATGGTCGCGCGGGCCTGGGTCGATGCAACCTATCGCGCCGTTATGCTGGAGGACGGAACCAAGGCGGCCGAGGCATTGAACATACCGATGCGCGGGATGCCGCCGCTGGGCGTGCTCGAGAACACGCGCGACGTTCACAACCTGGTCGTCTGCACATTATGCAGTTGTTATCCGCGGGCCGTGTTGGGATATCCGCCGTTCTGGTACAAATCGGCCTCGTTCAGAGCGCGCGCTGTCCGCGATCCGCGCGCCTTACTCGCATCGGAGTGGAAGACGATCATTCCGGAAACGACGAAAGTTCGGGTGGTGGATTCCACCGCGGATTACCGCTGGATGGTGTTGCCGTCTCGACCTTTGGGCACCGATGGATGGGATGAAGCGCGCCTGGCGGGAATCGTCCGCGAGGGCGACATGATCGGTGTCACCATACCCAGCGCGTAACACGGTCCGGCAGGCGCCAGCCTGACCTGTTGGTTCGGCGCGCGCCGCCGTGGCCAACACCGGCCCGGTTGACTTGCCGCCTTGGCCACAGCGGACAACAATCGCCCCGGGACGGAAAAGGCCATCAACCATGAACTTCGAATTTCCGGACGAGCTGCTGCAACTCCGCGACCAGGCGCGGCGCTTTCTGACGGACAGATGCCCACCCGCCGTGGCGCGGCGCATCCTCGACACCGACGAGCCGTTCGCCGCCGATCTATGGCATGCGATGGCCGAGATGGGCTGGACCGGCGCCGCCATTCCTGAAGAATACGGCGGCGTCGGTCTGGGACGTCTGGCGGTCTGCGTGCTGGCCGAGGAAATTGGTCGAGCCGTCGCGCCGGTGCCATTTTCGTCGTCGGTGTACCTGGCCACCGAGGCGATCTTGTTGTTCGGGTCGGAGCAGCAAAAGCGGATGTGGCTGCCGAAGCTGGCCGCTGGCGAGATCATCGGCACGTTCGCCGCGGCAGAGCGGCCAGGGTCATTCGATCCCACGAAAATGATCGCGTCGGTGGCCGCCGGCCGGTTGCAAGGGACGAAGCTGGCCGTGCCGGACGGCGATATCGCCGACATCGCGATCGTTGCGGTAAACGGCGGCAGCGGCGCCTGGCTGCACCTCGTGGATCTGACAGGCAGCGGCGTCAGGCGCGAGACGGTCGTTACCTTCGATCCGACCCGATCGCACGCACGCATCGAGTTCGCGAACGCCCAGGCTGAGCCGCTGCCGGGTAGTTCGGGTCCCGAGACCGTGCGCACCTTGCTCGATTATGCCGCCGTGCCGATGGCCTTCGAGCAAGTGGGCGGCGCACAGGCTGCGCTGGACATGGCGAACGCCTACGCGAAGGAGCGTTTTGCTTTTGGCAGACCGATCGGCTCGTTTCAGGGCATCAAGCACAAGCTCGCCGATATGTATATACAGGTCGAATTGGCTCGGTCCAACGCCTACTACGGCGCCTGGGCCGTCCACACCAACGCCGCTGAGCTACCGGTCGCGGCGGCGGTCGCGCGCATCGCCGCGTGCGAGGCGGGCTGGTTCGTCACCAAGGAAAACATTCAGACCCATGGCGGTATGGGATTCACCTGGCAGATGGATTGCCATCTCTTCTACCGCCGGGCGAAGCTTCTCGGCCTTGCACTCGGTGGCGCGCGGGAGTGGAAACATCGGCTGGTCAACGAATTGCGTACCCGGAACAACACCGATCTGGAAGCAGCATAAGATGGATTTTGAAGATACCCCGGAAGAGGCCGCTTTCCGCGCCGAGGCGCGCCGTTTTCTAGATGCGAATGCGGAACGTCGTCAGCCCGGCGCGGTCGAGGGCTACCGCCGCGGTCAGGATGCCCCCGGCGCGATGGAACGGGCCAAGGACTTTCAGCGTCGTAAATACGACGCTGGATTCGTCGGCATTCACTGGCCGGTCGAGTGGGGCGGCCGCGGCGGGACGCCAATCCAGAACGTGATCTACAACCAGGAAGAAGCGAAATACGATGTCCTGACCGGCCTTTTTAACATCGGCATCTACCTTGCCCAACCGACGATCTGCACCTGGGGAACGCCGGAGCAACGCGACCGGTTCGTCAAGCCGGCGATGCGAGCGGACGAAGTCTGGTGCCAGTTGTTCAGCGAGCCGGGCGGCGGATCGGATCTGGCGGCCTTGCGCACCCGGGCCGAAAGAGACGGCGCCGATTGGGTGATCAACGGTCAGAAGATCTGGAATTCGGGTGCGCACTACAGTGATTTCGGCATCCTCGTCGCGCGCAGCAATCCGGATGTCGCGAAGCATGAAGGCCTGACGTTTTTCATTCTCGACATGAAGACACGAGGCATCGAGATCCGTCCAATCCGACAGATCTCGGGCTCGTCGCACTTCAACGAGGTGTTCTTCGATAACGTTCGCATTCCGGACACCCGCCGGGTCGGTCCGGTCGGCGCCGGGTGGAAGGTCGCGCTGACAACGCTGATGAATGAACGACACGGCATGCGCGACGCGCCCGGCCCTGATGTCACCGAGCTGTTTCGCCTCGCTCAGCAGGTCGAACTTGAACAAGGACCCGCGATCGATGACTCGGCGGTGCAGGAGAAACTGGCTGAATTCTACACCCGCTCGCAGGGGCTGAAGTTTACCAAGTTCCGTGGCATGACAGCGCTTTCGAAAGGCCAGACACCCGGACCGGAGTCATCGATCATCAAGGTCGTCGCGGCGAACAAGCTTCAGGACATCCTGTCCTATGGCCTCGACATGATTGGCATGGCCGGACCGACGATGGGTGACACAATGCCGGTCGCCGGCATTTTCGAGGAAGCTCTGTTGTACTCCCCGGCGTTGCGGCTGGCCGGGGGCACCGATGAAATCATGAAGAACATCATCGCGGAGCGGGTGCTGGGTCTGCCACAGGACCCTCGGGCCGACAAGGGACTTCCGTTCCGTGACATTCCAACCGGCACGCGGAAGTGACCACGCACCACCTGCATCGATTTTTCTGGCCCGAATCAATCGCCGTCCTCGGCGCTTCCCCCGACCTGCACCGCATCCGTGGACGGCTATTGCACCAACTGCGGCAGAACGGCTTTCCCGGCCGCATCTTGCCGATCAATCCCAGCTACCAGGACATCGACGGCCTTCGCTGCTATCCGTCAATCGCCGCCGTCACCGGCGGGATCGATCTGGCGCTGGTCGCGATCCCAGCCTCGGGCGTCGCCGCGGCAGTCGCGGAATGCGCGCGAGCCGGAACGAAAAACGCCCTGATCATCAGTTCTGGATTCGCCGAGGAAGGCGGCGTCGCGGGTGACATGCAAGCTGAACTTTTGGCGGTCGCGCAAAGCACCGCCATCCGCTTCTGCGGCCCCAACTGCGAAGGCTACTATAACGCGCTCGGTCGCGTTGCCACGACCTTCAGCCCCACCGTCGAAACCAAGGCGGACGACGGCCTTCCACTGGTGTCGGAAAAGCGCATCGGGGTCATCGCTCAATCCGGCGGTATCGGCTTCGCGCTGTATAACCGCGGCAAAACAGCGGGCCTGGGCTTCAGCTATGTCATCTCGACCGGCAATGAAGCCGATCTCACCATGGCCGACTTCCTCGACTACATGGTGCAGGATCCACATACCCAGGCCGTGATGCTGTTCTGTGAGACGGTGCGCGACGGTCCCGGCTTCGTTGCCGCGCTGGAGAAGGCGAAGCAACTCGGCAAGCCGATCATCGCCATCAAGGTCGGCCGTTCAGATGCCGGCACCCGCGCGGCCGCGTCACACACCGCGTCTCTGTCAGGGTCCTACACCGCCTATCACGCGATTTTTGAACGTTACGGTGTCATCGAGGCCGAGGACGCCGACGAAGCGGTGGCGATCGCCGGCATCATCCTGACCTGCCCGCTGCCGAAGGGGCGGCGCGCGGGGATCATCACCGTCTCTGGCGGCGGCGGTGCCTGGATGGCCGACACGCTGTCCGCCCATGGGCTGATCGTGCCGAACCTTTCGCCCGAAGCCCAGGCGGCGTTGCGGCCATTGATGCCGTCCTACGGCGCATCCGGCAATCCCGTCGACGTCACCGCGCAGGGCTCGAACACCGGCCCCGCGATGATGACGGTCATGGAGCATCTCGCGCGGTCCGATGAAATCGACATGCTGGTACTGGTGACATCGCTTGCCAGCGAGACGCGCGTGTCACTGGACGCCGACCGCGTACGGGCGGTCGCGGACAGTTGCGGCAAACCGATGACGCTGTGGAGTTACACGCTGCCGTCACCGTTCGGGCGCACAGCGGCCGCCGGATGTGGGTTGTTTGTCCACAGCGACCTTCGCAACGTCGGCGTATCGATGGCGAGCCTGGCAAGATATGCCGAGCTCTCGCAACGGGTTTTGCCGCGGCCCTTTGAGCCCGTCTCCGGCCGGCTGTATCCGGGTCTACCGGCTTTGTGCCGGAATATCTGGCGAAGCAGGTGTTAGCGGCCTGGTTGCCCAACAGCACGGAAAGACTGGTCGCTTCAGCCGAGGAGGCAGCCGACGTCGCACATCGTCTAGGCTTCCCTGTCGTGCTGAAAGTCCAGTCCTCGCAGTTGCCGCATAAGACCGAGGCTGGCGGCGTTCGATTGGGTCTGGCGGACCGGGATGCCGTGCGATCCGCCTATACGGCAATCATTGCGGATGTAGCGCGGTTCGCCGATCAGATTGAGATCGATGGCGTTCTCGTGCAACGGATGGCGCCGAAAGGCTACGAGCTGTTAATCGGCATGGTGGTTGATCCGACCTTTGGCCCAATCATGATGCTAGGGTTTGGTGGCACGATGGTGGAGTTGTTTGGCGACGTGGTGCATGCGCCCGCGCCGGTCGATCGGGCTGAAGCGACCCGCATGATCCTGTCTTTGAAATCGGCTCGTCTGCTGACCGGTTTCCGCGGCACCGACCCGGTCGACCTCGAACCACTCGCTGTCCTGCTCGCGGCTTTATCCCGAGCAGCACTGACATTAACAGACCAGGTGCGAGAGTTCGAGCTTAATCCGATTATTGTCCATGCCGACGGATCCGGTCTGACGGTCGCCGACGCTTTACTGATCATGCAATGAAAGCCTGATTGCGGGACGGCGGTGTTTGCCGGAACGGCCTGCCGGCGCCATCGCTCGACCCTCGAACACCCGACGTCTCAAGCCTGATCCTCATGGCTCTATGTCTGATCATCGCGGTTGGAGGCCTTCTGCCTTTCCCAAGCTCTTGCCAACTTCTCGTTCGGCCGACGCTGATCGTTGACCTGGGCCCGCGCGTCGTCTGCCGGACATCGGCGCGGTGCGCGATCCCGCCAGTTCTCGCGCATCCAGCACATCGAACGCCGTCAGACACCGAGACGCAGCCTCCGCAGCGGACCGGTGGCTGAAACCGCACAGCACGCGCTCATATTGATCCCGGCTCAGCCCATAAGCGCGCGCCACCACCGCATCGATCTGATATCGCAACTCAGACCCGTCACCACGAACAACAGCGCCGCCCGCCGCTTCCCGCCAAAGCCCATCATACCCTTCATGCTGGCAGCCCAATCGCAGCGCCCCTTCCGCCAGAAACCGCCGTTCATCCTGATTGAACCGCGGCACAGGCAATCCATCCAGCAGATACAGACTCAGATGCGTCGCCGCCTTCTGCCGCACCAGCCAGTCGAACGGGAACGAGTTGAACAGCGCGCACAGCACCAGCGCATCCGCGCTCGCCCGCGCCCAAGGCGCTTTCTCCACCGTCGCGGTGTGGCCAAACACCACCCCCGGCGGTGCGATAAACGCGATCATCGTCCGCTCGTCATTGGACCGGGCGATGTCGCGAAACGCCAGCCGATAGTGCAGGGCCGCCGCGGCGATCTCCGGCTTCAAGCCGGCCGAGGCAACGCGATAGCGCGGTCCGGAACCCCAGCGATCGGTATATTGATGGAATGTCTTGCCTTCATGCAGCATCAGATCCCCGCCGGCGTCCGCCCCGAGGAAGCAACCGGCGTCAGCCGTCATGTGCAGATCGCAGCCAAAGCGAATGCCGCGCTCCGCGCACCACGTCTTCAACCGTTCCGGCTGCGTGAAGAACGCCTCCGCCACCAGTCGATCGGCATTCCCCCGCAATTCCAGCGGCGTCCCGTTGACACCACCCGACAGCTGCAGAAATTCCTCTGTGTAGATCATCACCTTGTCTGGATCAGCAGCATCATCGATCCGATCCAGGTAGAAGCCGCAGCGCAACGACCGCGTCGGGCCGGGCCGCTGCGCCACGATCAGGTCGAACTTGAAGCGGCTGTCGATGTCGAAGATCCGCCTGCGGTTCTCAAACGACAGGCACCAGCGCAGGTCCGTCTCCCGCAAGTATAAGCGACGGACGCCGGTTGCCCCTTCGTTGGCATGGAACGCGGATGGCAGCAGCACGCCGACCGCACCATCCGCCGCCGCCAGATCGAGATTACGTTCTGCGAACAAACGAAAAAGATCCAGGTTCCCGCCAGTCGATCCGGCACCGGCTCGAACCCGCTGGTGCCGGTACAACCGCTGCGCGATGCGTTTCAGCCGGTCGAAGCCGGCGCGATACGTCGCGAACGCCGCGGCTACCCCTGGATCCGACAGCACCACCTGTTCCAGATCCGCGCGTTCCCGCCGGCTGGCGGCGTCCAACACCGCCGGATCAAGATCCGCGACGAAATCCCGTGTGTTCGGCAGCACCACATCCCACGGCGGATTGCCCAGCACCACGGAGAAACCGCCTGCGAACACCTCCGGGAACACCAGATCCCAGGCCACCGCATCGGCCCCCGCCGCCAGCAACGCGCCCTGCCGTTCCGTCAACCCATCCGGCCAAACCCCGCTATCGGCGACATACGCCGCCAGACCCAGCCACACATCGTCCGCGTCCCGCTCTCCCAGCATCGCCGCACCAGCCCAGGCGCGCGCAAGCTGGCGCAGCGGATGCAGCACCCGGTCAAGCTCGTCCTTCGCCGCTTGTTTCAATGCCAGATCCGACACATCCCGCCCGATCGAGGCGTCCAGCTCCGTCACCAGCCTCAGCGCCCGGACCAGGTCATCGCGCAATCGTTCCGAAATCCCTCGTGCCAGCAGCGGATCGAGTGGCCCGCCCGTTACCGGCAAGGTCGACAGCGACCGAAAGAACGGCCCGGTCAGTGCATCGCCGTGAACCAACCGGTGGTCCAGGAAGGTCAACGGCAGGCCCTCGGCGTAGGATTCCAGCCACAGCGACAGTTTTGCCAGTTCGATCGCCAGCTTGTTCCGATCGCAACCATACAGGCAGTGCACCGCCACCAGACGGCGGCAGACCGCCCGCGCTCGAACCTCGGAAAAACCCCGGCTCGGCAGATAGGCCGCGATCGTGTTGTCGGGATCAGGCAGCGCGGCGATGCGGTCGACCAGCCCGCGCTCGTCGCAGATGCGACACGCGTTCAGCAGCGCTTCGCCCAGATAGCGACAGGCCTCCACCAGGAAGTGCCCGCTGCCGGTGGCGGGGTCGACAACCTTCAGCGTCAGCAACCGTGCCGGATGAGGGTCGTCCGCCGGGCTCAGCGACGCGATCTTCGGATCCAGCGTTTCGCGCACCAGGAAGCGAACGAATTCATGCGGGGTATAGAACGATCCTGTTGCTTTGCGTCCCATCCCCGCGCGCAGGTAGAATTCGCCCACCGCGATATCAGCGGGCGAACCTCGGGCCGGACGCACGGCTTCAACTTTCCCACGGCGTATCCGGATCAACGGTTCGCTCGCCACACCGGGTTCCTGCTCCAGCAGTCCCTCATAGATGCTGCCCAGATCTTCCACGTCCAGCGAGCCATAGTGCACCCGCGTCCGCTCGTCCTGACCCGAAACAATCCACATCAGCCGATCGAGCAGCACCGCCACCGCCCGCTCACCCCACTCGATGCGGTCCAGCAACGGCGTCGTGCCCGACCCGAACAGGGCGCCCCCAAGCGGCGCGATGCGCAACTCGGAGCACGACAACCCTTCTCGGAAGATCGCGAACAGTGACCGCAACCCGCCTTCCAGCATCCGGCCGGTCTCGTGCCCCTGATCCAGCTGCCGCCGCACCAACGGGCTCAGCGCTCGACTGGGCGACAGCGCGTCACGCCACAACCGCGCCGAGGCGAAGCTGAACCCGGCGCCCGGTTCAGCCGGACTTTCCAGCTTCAAGATGAACAGCAGACGATAGACCAGCACGAGCCCCTCGTGCCAAAGCACCGCCGGATCAAGCCCGGTCCGATGCGGCAGCGCATTGATGAAGCCGGTGATCGCCGCGCGCGCCTGTCGCCGCAGGTCCGTGGTAACCCGCGCCTGATGCAACCGGGCGGCCTCCAGCACGGCCGGCAGCCGAGGCAGCCCCCGCGCCCCTGCCAGCGCCACCAGAACCCGAAACGAGTCTGGCGGCGGCAGGCTCTGTTGCCACCCGTCCAGGGGAATGGAGAAATGGCTGTCGGCGCGCGACGGATCGCACAGCAACAGTCGAAGCATGTCACCATTGGTCAGCAGTCCGGCCGGTTCCCCACGCGACAGCAGCACCCGCTGGGCGACCCGCGTCGGGCAGGCTCGCCAGGTGCCGGGTGAGCGGTCAACCCCGTCCAGGTCGGTGTCCCCGTCGATCGACCACACACGCAGCTTGACGCCGCCCGGCGCTTGCATCAGCCAGCCGCCGTCCTCCGGACCATCCCGGGTGGTGACCGACGCCTGCCGCGACCCCGGCCCGTAGCCCAGCGAACCGGCCAGCCTGGCGATAAACCGCTTAGGCTCGCGCCGAGCCTTGTCGCCCCGCAGCGCTTCACGCAGGGTGTCCCAGCCGGGCACGATCCCGTTCCCCAGATCGCAGACCCTGGCCAGCCCGTCGCGCAGGAATGGCGCAGTCATGGCTGATCCGACCAGGATGCAGTCGTCGAGATCGAGCGTCACGGGACCAGCATCAGCAGGCCCAGAATCCGTAACGATTTCGCCGGCAAGGATGGCCGAGCGCTGGTGACGGAGCCGAACCCGGCCAGTACGTCGGCGGCCTGTTCGCGTTGCCAGTCCTTCACCGACGGGTCGGCCACCAGCCCCCGCAGGCGGCGGCGCGGTTCGGCGCAGGATCGCCAATCGCTGACCTCCGCCTCGGTTTCGAACAGATCCGCCGTCAGCGCAACCACCGGGCCGCAGATCTCTTGGCTGCGCCGCAGCAGCCACGCGCCCGCGGTGGCGTCGTCACGCGCGATGCGGACCTGATGCCGGGCCGTGAAGGCCTCCGCCATTCTGTCGGCTATCGCCGCTGCCCGAGGCGCCGCCGCCAGCATCGCCGCCGGCGCCCATGCCTCGAACTGCTGTCCCCAGCGATCCTTCCAGCTGATACAGCGTTCAGCGATGGTCAGGAAATCCGGTTGTTCCATTGCCGTACCGTCGGGACAGAGCCGCATTGCGAAGACCTCGCGCAGCAACCAACCAACCTCCACAGAATAGGTCACCAACAGCGACAGCCGGTCTGATTGCGCCGCGCTGACCCGACCGGTGCGCACCGCGGCGATCGCGCGCCGGGTCAGCGGGTGTGAGCGGCCTGGATACAACAGGTCCTGTCCGCGATCATCACGCAACCGATCCGGATCTGCGGTCAGCCGCACGGTCGCCGTGGTGCGCTCAAAACCGGGCAATCCATCCAGATCCTGCATCCACCCCGGCGGCACGCGAAAGCCGTCCCCGTCCGGCGTCAGCACCGACGCGACGAACGCGGGCAGATCGATATCGTCATGCGCCTCGCGGGCCGGCGGATCTGCATCCTCGCCACCGGACAGCCAGCCGTGCTGGACAGCCATGCGATCGAAACTCTGGAAGGCGCGATCGATCTCCCGCAGCAGATCACGATAGGCCTCGCTGTCGGTATCCTCCGCCGCCAGGTCAAGCGAGTGGACCAGACGAGGCGCGCCGCTGAACAGATCTTCCGCGAAGCCCGCGAACAGCGGTTCGTGCAGGCTGGCCGGGTCGGCACCCACACCCAGCGTGTTGGGCATGAAGGACAATGACGCCCGCGCGTTCTCGTATTTGGCGATCAGCCGCAGCAGCAGTCGCTCCTCGAACGTGCCGCCCAGGAACAGATAGCGGATCGCTGGATCGTTACGCTGACCATAACGGTCGATCCGGCCGTTGCGCTGTTCAAGCCGGTTCGGGTTGTACGGCAGATCGAGATGGATCAGGTGAAAGCAGCGCCGGTGCAGGTTCAGCCCCTCGGCCAACGAATCGGTACTGATCAGGATGATGCCGTCCGCCTCCGCGAACAGGTCCGCGGCGCGCGTCCGTTCCGCTTCCGGATCAGCGCCGCTGATGGTCAGGATCCTGCCACCCACCGCCGTCAACGCCGCGGCGGCGGCACGCTGGCTGTCGGCATACTCGGTATAGACGATCACGTTGACGTTCGGGTGGCTGAGCCGGATCAGTCTGACTTCCAGCACCAGGGCAGCGAGCTTCGGATCGTGCGCCGCCGCGGCCTCGCCCAGACGGATCAAGGCCCGCAGACTGTTCAAGGTCGCGGCGCCGGAAAGCGACGCGGCCATCTCCTCGGCTTCCAGTTCGGCGAAGTCTGCCTCCTCCGCACTTCCCAGCACGCCGAACCGTTCAATCCGGCGCCGATAGGCGTGCAAGGCGCGCTGCCGCTGCTGCAACGGCCTGGCTCCGTAACGCTCTGCCACCACCTGTAACGTCGCCAGGCAGGCCGCGATGGTGGACATCGACCGTTTCAACAGGCTGACAAAGGCCAGTGCATCCGCTAACCCGCGCCGGTCACGCGACCGCTGCAGCCTCGGCGCGACCAAGGCGGACAGCGCCTTGTGAAAGTCGCCGACATGTTCGGCAACCGCGACCTCCACGCGAACCGGAATGACGATCCGCTCGCGGAACAGCGGTGCGCCGGACGCCGCCCGGATGTGCGATTTCAGTCGGCGCACCACGTGCCGGCGATACCCCGACCCGACCAGACGCCCGGCCCCGTCCACCAGGCTTGGGTCCAGCAGCGCCATCAACGATGCGAAATGCGGATCATGGCCGTCATGCGGCGTCGCCGTCAGCAGCAGTAAGCCGTCGGCCTGACCCGCCAGCACCTCGGCCAGCCGACGGCGCTGGTTCTCGTCGCCGACGCAATGATGCGCCTCATCGATGATCACCAGGTCCCAGCCGACCCGTTCCAGTTCCATCAGCACCCGATCGGACTTCGCGAAGTCGATCGAGGTCAGGCACAGCGCCGTCGCATCAAACGGATTGCCACCGAGTTCCAGCCCACGCCGCGCCCCCCGCAAGCTGGCGGCGTCGACGATTGGGGTAAACCGGAGGCCGAAGCGGACGCGCATCTCCTGCTCCCACTGGCGTAGCAGCGGGCCGGGCGGACAAACGATCAGGATGCGGTGCGCCCGCCGCCGCACCAGCAATTCGGCGGCGATCAAGCCGGCCTGGATCGTCTTGCCCAACCCGACGCCATCCGCCAGCAGCAGTCGCGGCCGCACCATGTCCAGCGCCCGCCGCAGCGGCACGCGCTGATAGGCCTCGATCGCGACCCGGCCCGGCGGCACCGCCGAACCCGGTATCCGATCCAGCAGACGGGCGATGTGATACCGCCGCCAGTCCGCCAGCGATCCGGCGTCCTCGGGCCGGGGATCGGTGCGCAGCACGCAAAGCGCTTCGTTGGGATACAGCACATCCCATTCCAGCCCGGCCAGATCGCCGTTGCAGCACGCCAACCGCACGCGTTGCTGCGGCCCCAGGGCCTCCACCTCGGTGACATCCCACTCCAGTCCGCGGGCCGCGACCTTGATCCCGACCGAAACTTCCATGCACGCTTCCCGTCGAAACGCGGGCACGGAAACATCAAGAGATTGCCAAACCGTTAACGCCGCATCCTCAACCCCGCGTCGGCGGACGCATATGCCCGCGTTGACGGCCGGTTCGCCGGCAAGGCCGCCGTCGCCTGGGCGGTCAGCTTCTACCCGACTATGAGACCCTTCCGCGGCCCGATCGGCCGGAACCAGAGGACACAGTCATGACCATCCGCCTGACCCGCCAACGCGACGGCGCCGTCGCCACCATCGCCATCGACAACGTTGCCCGTCTGAACTGCCTCGGCCACGCCCAGATCACCGGCTTCATCGACGCCGTCACCACCTTGGCCGACGATCCCGACCTGCGTGTGCTGATCGTCACCGGTCAGGGCGACCGCGCCTTCATCGGCGGCGCCAACCTGCACGAACTGGCCGCACTGAACCCGACCAAGGCGCGCGATTTCCTGACCCTGATCCACCGCATGTGCAAGGTCCTCCGTGACCTGCCGGTTCCCGTCATCGCTCGGGTCAACGGCTTCTGCCTCGGCGCCGGCCTGGAGGTGATGGCCGCCTGTGACATGCACATCGCCAGCGACAACGCGACGTTCGGCATGCCCGAGGTCAGGATCGGCCTGCCCTCGGTGGTGGAGGCCGCGCTGCTGCCGCACCTGATCGGCTGGGGCCGCACCCGGCTGCTGCTCTACACCGGCGACAACATCGATGCCCGTACCGCGCTGGAATGGGGCCTGGTGGAAAAGATCGTTCCGCCCTCGCAGCTCGATGCCGCGCTGGATCGTTGGGTGACATCGATCGTCGAGTCCGGGCCGAAGGCAATCCGGTTGCAAAAGGAACTCATCCGCGAGTGGGAGGCGCTACCGGTCAGCGACGCGATCGAAGCCGGCATCCGCAGTATTTCCCGAGCGTATCAGACCGATGAGCCCGCCCGCATGGTGGGTGAGGCGATCCAGCGTTTGCAGGCGCGCGAACGCAGGTGAACCCACCGGCGGCATTGGCCGCGCGAGCCTTGCATCAGCCTGCGCCGCGTTTCCCCATCCGCTACACCAGCCGCCACTGCACCAGCGTGAAAGCCGGCGCGGCATCCTCATGATGCTCGAACACCGGCGCCACCGCCCCGCCGATCGGCACATCCTGCCTCGGATCGCCGAGCAGATTGCCCACCATCCGCACGCCATCAGCCTCGGGCAGTTCCACCAGCACCGCGATATACGCACCATGTCCCTGCAACGCCGGATGCACCGGATGCCAGACGCGCTGGTAGCTGTAGATCACGCCGCGCCCCTCGACCTCCCGCCAGTCCAGCGCAAAGCTGTTGCAGCGGTGGCAGATCCATTCTGGCCCCCACTGCCAATGGTTGCATCCCCGGCAAAACTGGATGAGCAGCTGCTCGCGCCGCGTCGCTTCCCAGTAGGGCGTCGACAGTCCATCGGCCCCGGCGGACGGGGCAGGCAGGCCGGCGGGCAGATACGACGTCACAGCGTGGCCTCCGAACCCAGGATCAACGAGCTGACAGGCGTCACCATCGGGCCGCCGATGACGATCACCGCGTCGCTGTTCGGTGCCTGATTGACCGCCACGCCCCGGATCTGCCGCACCGCCTCGTTCACCAGTTCCAGACCGTGCATGTAGCATTCGGCCAGGTTGCCACCGCTGGTGTTCAGCGGCATCCGTCCGGACGGCGCGATCAGATTTTCCAGCCGCAACAGATCATTCGCTTCCTCCGGCGCGCAGAACCCATGCTCCACCAGACTCATCATCACGCCGCCAGTAAAGTTTTCATAGCACTGCACGACGCCGATATCCTTCGGTCCCAGCTTCGCCATCTCATAAAGATCAGGCGCCACCGTGGCGAAATGACTGCTGGGATAATTCGGCGCATTGTGGATCGGCGCCGCGCAGCGATGATCCGAACCGCCGGCAACCCCCAGCAGGTAGCTGGGCTTGTGCGCCAGGTCCTTCGCGCGATCGGCGGACATGATGATCACCGCCGCCGCGCCATCATTCTCCAGACAGCAATCGAACAGATGGAATGGCTCCACGATCCAGCGCGAGGCATCATACTTCGCCGCGTCCAGCGGCCGCCCATACATTACCGCCCGCGGATTGGTCTGCGCATGGTGATACGAGGCCAGGGAGATCGCCCGCAGCGCCGCCTGCTTCACGCCGTGGTCGTGCATGAAGCGCACCACCTTCATGACGAATTTCTGCGCCGGCGACATCACCCCGTAGGGGATGGTGAACGCATCATCGCCCGACGCCAGCGGCGCTCCCGTACCCAATCCGAACCGCGCGAACTGCCCCTGAGCCAACGCTCGGAAGGCCACCACGCAATCCGCCATGCCCGACGTCACCGCCGCCGCCGCGTTGCCGATCGCCGCCGCGACACCACCGCCCCCGCCGCCCCACTGCATGTTGGAAAACCGCAGTTGCTTGGTCCCCAGCGCCGCGGCCAGCCGAGATGGGTCGTTACGGTCATTCGAATAGGACGCGAACCCGTCGATGGCCTTCGGATCGATCCCGGCATCCTTCGCCGCCGCCAGGATCGCCCGCAGCGCCAGCTTGAATTCACTGTCGGGCGACTGGCCGTGCCTGTAATAGTCCGTCTCGCCGATGCCGGCGATCACCGTCTTTCCTCGTAACGTTCGTTCGGTCATGTGCTTGCCCCCGCAACCTCAGTTTGCACCGGGTCCACCGCCAAGGCCAGCCGCGCCCCCGGTCTTGCGAAAACGGCTTCCCGTTGCGGCGAAAGCGCGCGCTATACTGTCGCCCGCGGGACCGGTTCAGAAAGCACGGCCCGCATTCGCCAGGCGTGCGATGTCTGGCAACAGGGAGGCTAACGATGAACGTTCTGGTCAATCCGGACCCTCGGGCAGACGCCTATGCCACGCCGATCGAACGGATCGACGTCAGTAATCCGCATCTGTATCAGAACGATAGCTGGCGCCCATACTTTGAGCGGCTGCGCCGGGAGGACCCGGTCCACTGGTGTGAAAACGGCATGTACGGCGCCTTCTGGTCGATCACCCGCTACCGCGACATCATGGCGGTGGATACCAGTCACCAGGCGTTCTCCTCCGATGCGCTGATGGGCGGCATCGTGCTGCGCGACCTGCCGATGGACTTTCGCCGGCCCAGCTTCATCTCAATGGACCCGCCCAAGCACGACGAGCAGCGCAAGATCGTCGCCCCGATCGTCGCGCCGATGAATCTCGCCAACCTGTCCGGCACGATCCGTGAACACGTCGGCCGCATCCTCGATGATCTGCCGCGCGACGAAACCTTCGACTGGGTGGAGCGTGTCTCGGTCGCGTTGACCACCCAGATGCTGGCGACGCTGTTCGATTTCCCGTTTGAGGAGCGGACCAAGCTGACCCACTGGTCCAACGTGGCCACGGTGAACACCCGTGCCGGCACCGAAGTCGACTCCGAAACTAAGCGCAACGAAATTCTGGACGAGGCGGTGCAATACTTCACCGAACTGTGGCACCGGCGGGCAAACGAGCCGCCAAAAGCCGACCTGATCTCGATGCTGGTGCATGGCGATGCCACCCGCGACCTGCCGTCGCGGCCGTATGAGTTCATGGGCACGCTGCTGCTGCTGATCGTCGGCGGCAACGACACCACCCGCAACTCGATCTCCGGCGGGGTGCTGGCGTTGAACCAGCACCCCGATCAATACCGCAAGCTGCGTGAGCATCCCGAGCTGGTGACCAGCATGGTGCCGGAGATCATCCGCTGGCAGAGCCCGGTGATCCATATGCGCCGCACGGCAATGCAGGATACCGACGTCGCCGGCAAGACGATCCGCAAAGGCGACAAGGTCGCGATGTGGTATCTGTCGGGCAACCGCGATGACGACGCGATCGAGCAGGCGGATGACTTCATCATCGACCGCGCCCGCCCACGCCAGCATTTGTCGTTCGGCTTCGGCATACATCGTTGCGTCGGCAACCGCCTTGCCGAGATGCAGCTGACCATCCTGTGGGAGGAAATCCTCAGGCGCAAACTGCCGATGATCGAGGTTGTCGGCGAGCCGACACGCGGCTATTCCAATGTGCTGCGCTCGATCGGTTCGTTGCCGGTGCGTATTCCCGCGGGGGTCTGAGCATGACGATGCTGTGCTATGATGGTACCACGCGATGCGGCGACGACCGGATTCCGTTGCCCGTTAGGGGGAGACAGCGCGGACGGCAACAAGCGCGCATCGTCACGACGAATAAGCACGGCCGTCACGACGGCATAGAGGAGAGTGAACAGCATGACGCGCGTCCTTCTGATCGGAATTAAGCCTGAGGCCGTAGACTTCTCCGATCCTGACCTACCGGCTGGAACCACGGCGGAGAAGATCGCGGCTGGGATCAACGCCGCCCTGGCGGATATGAAAGCGCGCGGTTGGGAGGGAGCCTTCTGCTCGATCCTGACCGACGACAGCGCCCAGGCGACGATCGCTGCGTCGCTAGCCACGCATTGGGACTGCATTGTCATTGGCGGCGGCATCCGCGTCCCATCACGGGGCTTGCCGTTGTTCGAGCGGGTCATCAACGCCGTCCATAGCGGTGCTCCAGGAACGCCGATCGCATTCAATACCTCGCCCAATGACTCCGCCGATGCAGCGGCGAGGTGGCTAGCCGGCGCGTGATCGGCGCCTGCCGATGATCGAGGTTGTCGGCGAGCCGGCGCGCGGCTATTCCAATGCGCTGCGCTCAATTGGTTCGTTGCCGGTTCATATTCCTGCAGGCGCTTGAACATCACGATACCGTACCATAATCCCATCGCCCATCATGCGATACGGCGACCGAATTCCGTTGCCGCCATTGATCTTGCCAGCGACCGGCGGCACACCTATCGACGGATCGATGCTCGGAGTGCCCGCCCCGCCAGATCATTCGTTTAAAGTAATACGCAGCGGAAAAGCCCAATCCTTGCAAGGCTGTTTTTCTGCTGCGAAATTCTTGAATTTTGATGTGTGTGAAAGCCCTTATGCGCGCCATGGATAGGCTTAACCGGCACTACGGCTATGATACTGGCCTATGCCGTCATAAAGCGTCAGCCACGTCTAGAAGCTGGTCTAGACCGAGCTTCCCTTTTGCCATCACGATAAATCGGCGGAGGTCTGGGAAAAACTGAGCGAAGCCGTCTGACAACGTAGCCATGTAATAACGCGCCTGTGACTTGTACTCGGAAGCCATATCTGCTCCCGTCTACCCCATGTATATCGAAGCCGTTCCGAACCGCACCTCGCCGCCCGCGATCCTCCTGCGCGAGAGCTACCGCCACCAGGGCAAGGTCCGCAAACGCACACTCTGCAACCTCTCAGACTGGTCTCCGACCCACGTTGAGGGCCTCCGCGGCGTGCTCAAAGGCGGCACCGTCATCCCCGCCGGGCAGCACGCCTTGACCGTCACCCGCTCGCTTCCGCATGGGCATGTCGCCGCCGCTCTCGGCACCGCCCGCAAGATCGGCCTCGACCGCATCCTCGGCCCGGACGGCAATCGCTGCCGCGATCTTGTCCTCGCGATGCTGATCGGCCGCATCCTCGACCCCGTGTCCAAGCTTGCCGCCGCTCGCGCGCTCTCGCCCGCCACGGCGTCCTCCAGCCTCGGCGAAGCACTCGGCCTCGGCGCGGTTGACGATGATGAACTCTATGCCGCACTCGATTGGTTGTTGGTGCGCCAGCCCGCCATCGAAGCCAGCTTGGCCAAGCGCCATCTCGGCAACGGCACCCTCGTGCTCTACGACGTCTCGTCGAGCTACATGGAAGGGCGCTGCTGTCCGCTGGCCAAGCGTGGCTACAGCCGTGACGGCAAAAAAGGCACGCTCCAGATCGTCTATGGCCTGCTCTGCGCGTCCGACGGCTGCCCCGTGGCCATCGAGGTGTTCGACGGCAACACCGGCGATCCGACCACCCTGGCACCACAGATCGAGAAGCTGAAGCAGCGCTTCGGTCTCGACCACGTGGTGCTAGTCGGCGACCGCGGCATGATCACCCAGGCGCGCATCACCGCCGACATCAAATCTGCCGGCCTGGACTGGATCACCGCGCTGCGCGCTCCGGCAATCAAAGATTTGCTGAACAGCGGCGCTTTGCAACTCACGCTGTTCGATCAGCGCGACATGGCCTCCATCACATCGCCCGATTTTCCCGGTGAGCGGCTGGTGGTCTGCCGCAATCCCGATCTTGCCGCCGAGCGCAGCCGCAAGCGCGAAGACCTGCTGGGCACCACCGAGACGGACCTCACCCGCATCAAAACCGCGGTCGAGCGCAAGCGCAACCCGCTGCGCGGCACCACCGAGATCGCGCTTGCGGTCGGCGCGGTGCTCAACACCTACAAAATGAAAAAGCATTTCGACCTGAATATCACCGACACCGCTTTCAGCTTCGCAAGAAAGACCGCCGAAATTGCCGCCGAGGCGGCAACCGACGGGCTTTATGTCGTGCGCACCAGCCTGCTTGAGCAGACCCTCGGTGATGCAGATACAGTGCGCAGCTATAAATCCCTGGCCCGGGTGGAGCGGGCCTTCCGCTGCATCAAGACGGTCGATCTGAACGTGCGGCCGGTCTATCATTGGCTGGAGGGACGGGTGCGGGCACACGTGCTGCTGTGCATGTTGGCCTATTATCTGCAATGGCACATGCGCCAGTGCCTGGCGCCGATGCTGTTCGATGACACCAACAAAGCGGAGGCCGAAGCCTTGCGCAGCAGCGTGGTGGCGCAGGCGCAGCGTTCAAAAGCCGCGGTCAGGAAGCAGACGACCGGCGTGACACCGGACGGTCTGCCGGTGCATAGCTTCCGCACGCTGCTGGCCGATCTGGCGACAGTGGCGCGCAATACCATCGTCACCGCGATCAACCCGCTGTATCCGATTATCGTGGTGACCCGGCCAACGCCGGTGCAGCAGAAGGCGTTCGATCTGCTGCACGTCCCAGCGTAGCCAGTGGCGGGTGGTCGCAATGGTATTTTATGCAATACTATCAATAAATGATGTGAAACCGAAGAAGGAAGATGGGTCTAGACTAACGACTGGAGGATGTATTGACAATAGTTTTCAATAAGCGAAACAGCGTGAGTGCAATCGTTCTAGGTGACGTTTTAATCACCGATGATCCGAAGGAAGGACGTGAAGTATTAACAAGCCATCTCAGAAGCCATGTCCGGCCGGGCAAGTTCGACATTGTCGGACTAACCAGCAAGGTGTCTATCCCTCGACCTAACCTGGCTTTAGCGTGGGCAGGAGATAGGCCGGATTGCCGCAGATATATCCAATATCTGTATGATAATCTGCCTGAAAAGCCGACAATGGAGGACATAAGCCAGATCGTGGCAACCTATCAACTACCTTGCGAGTCCGTGATTATCGGATCAGTTTGCACAGACATCGTAATAAACTTTGGGTTCTATTTGACAGATAATCAGATATTCTATTGTAAACGGTTGAGGGCATCATCAATGGTGTCAACTTTCCTCGCCAGGACATTGTCGAGGCGGTAGTCACCAAAGACGGATACAGCTTCTGACTTGTGTCAATCAAGGTGAGGGTATTCGCCTGCGGAGATTGAAGCCATCCAAGCAGGCTCCGCAAGCCAAGGCCAAAAATTTAACCGTGGGCGCGTTCTGGCTGTTTCCGGTAGAGTAGAGCGGACACCATCAAACAGGCCCATCAGGCGGGCAGATTTTTGGCCTATGCGTTGATGCTGTTGCGCATTGCCCGAGTCAGGGCTTCGGCTTGATCTGGCGGCAGAGGGGTGCCATCGCGATATGGCGGCTACAAGCGATGTGCCGCATAACCCCAAATTCTGGTGACTCGCGCCAATCCACGCCGCATACCTCGCTTCATAGCACACCGCCGCAAGCAGCCGCGCGCTGCCCCGGCCCTACCCAACCCACGTCGAACGTCAGATCAACCCCGCATCCCCAACCGCCGCGACGCAATCCGCGCCCCATCCGCCATCGCCCGCAGCTTCGCCCACACCACGTCTTCCGCGACCCGCCCACGCCCGGCCGAGGTGTCGAAGCCGCAATCCGTCCCGGCTTGCACCCGCGTCGGATCACCGACCACCTGGGCGACGCGTTCCAGCCGATCCGCCACCACCTCGGGGTGCTCGACGAAATTGGTCAACGGGTCGATCACGCCCGCCACCACAACCTGACCGTCGTCCAGCGGAAGATCCTTCAGACACCGGTATTCGTGCGCGTGCCGCGGATTGGCGAACGGCAGCACCCAGCCGCCGACCTTGGCCCGAGCGATCGCCGGCAGGATGTCGTGCAGATCGACATCGCAGTCGTGCGGCGCCTCGTAATTGCCCCAGCAGGCGTGAATCCGCACCCGGTCCTTCGGGATGTTCGCCAGCGCCCGGTTGATCGTCTCCACCACGCGTTCGGCGAAATCGATGAAATCTCCCAGCGGGCGATCCTGGAAAGAAACGTGCCGCTCCAGCGCCAGATCCGGCGCATCGATCTGCAACAGGAACCCGGCCCCGACGATCGCCTCATATTCCACCCGCAGCGCCTGACCCAGCGCGTGAAGATAGCCGTCCTCGGTGTCGTAGTGCGCGTTCTGCAGCGCCGCGGCGATGATCCCCGGTGACGGCGCGGTCATGAACGGTTCCGCGAAGCCGCCTTCGAGCTCGGCCAGCGTCGCCAGGAACTCGTCGCATTCCGCCTTCACCAGGGCCGGATCCAGGTACGCCACCGCGCCGATCGCCTGCGGCAGGGCGCCCCGGTTGCTGACCGACCGCCGCACGCCATCCTGTTCGGCGGCCAAAGCTCGGTAGCCCGGATATTTCACCACATCCGCCATCGGCCGGCGGATCCAGCTGCCGCCGAAGCCACTCATCCGGCGCCGCACGTACAGAAAGAACGCCTCGCGCTGCTGCTCGCCGTTGTTGCCGACATCGATGCCGCAGGCGATCTGCTGGCGCACCACATGACGGGTGGCAAGCTTGCCGGCGGCGTCCAGTGCCGCCTCATCGATCGCCTCGCCCTCGGCACGCCGGGCATACAGTTCCGTCAACGCCGCCGGACGCGGCAGGCTGCCGGTATGCGTGGTCAGGATGCGCGCGTGGCTGGTCAGCATCAGATCGCACTGCCCAAACTGGCGGTTTCAGCGGCGCGGCCCTCAAAAAACGTGTTGTAGCCAAACAGCCCGACCGCGCCGCCGGTGTGCAGGAACACGATCGTCTGGCCCTTGGCCAGGCCGCCCTTGCGGATCAGATCGATCATGCCGGCCATCGCCTTGCCGGAGTAGACCGGGTCCAGCAGGATGCCTTCTTCCTGCGCCAGCATGCGCACCGCCTCACCCATGCCTTCGGTCGGTCTGCCATAGCCGGCGCCGACATAGTCGCAGTTCGCCACCACCGCCTCACGCGGAATTTCGCCGCGCATGCCGACATATTCGGCGGTCGCCAGAGCCAGCCGGTAGACGTTCGCTTCCTGGGCCTCGCGGGCCAGCCGCACGCCGATCCCCAGCACCGGAACGCCCGCGTTCATGCCCTCCAGCCCGACCACCAGACCCGCCTGGGTGCCGGCGCTGCCGGTCGCGGTCACGATGCGGTCGATCCGCAGCCCCATCTCATCGGCCTGCTGCATCAGCTCCTGCGCGCAGGAAACATACCCCAGCGCCCCAACGGTGTTGGAGCCGCCGCCCGGGATGACATAGGCAGCCTCCCCGGCGGCGCGCAGGTCGGCGCCCTTCTTCTCCGCTTCGGCGTTCATGTCGGCCCCGCCCGGCCGATACTCGATCCGGCAGCCGAAAAGCTTGTCCAGCAGCACGTTGCCGCTGCCCAGGTAGTCGCGATCGTTGGTGTCGATCCGATGCTCCAGCAGCGCCGTGCAGGTCATGCCGAACTTGCGCGCCACCGCCGCGGTCTGCCGCACGTGGTTCGACTGCACCGCGCCCTGGGTGACGATGTGCGTCGCCGCCTGCGCCTTCGCCGCACCGATCAGCCATTCCAGCTTGCGCACCTTGTTGCCGCCGGTCGCCACCACCGTGCAGTCGTCCCGCTTGATCCAGATCTCCGGCCCGCCCAGCGTCCGGGTCAGGTTGTCCAGCCGCTCCAGCGGCGTCGGGGCCGGGAACAGGCGAACCCGCGGAAATCGGGCGAGGTGCATCGACGTTCTCCTGAAACGATTGTGTTGGCCGATCGATTAAGGTTTAATTTGCGTCATCCTGTCTCTTTCGGCAATTCAGCCACGAAGTAGAAAGCGATGATCGCCGCCATCGCCAGGATCATCGCCGAGGGGTCATCGCTCCAAAGAAGTCGTCGGCTCCCGGCAGGCAAAGCAGCAAAAGGCATGAACATGCACATCATTCGTCGGCAAGGCTGGGAGGTCTCGGAACGCGAGGTGACCCCCGAACATGCGGTGGTTAACCGTCGTTCGCTGCTGGCAGGCGCGGCGGCGATGACCATCCTGCCGCCGTTGATCGCGCGGGCCGACGTCCCGGTCAACCCCGAGTTCAAGCCGGACCGCCCGCTGACCGCGGCGAAATATGCCACTACCTACAACAACTACTACGAATTCGGCGACAGCAAGGACATCTGGCAGGACGCCCAGGCGCTGAAGCAGCGTCCCTGGACCATCCAGCTCGCCGGGATGCTGAAGCAGCCCCGCACCATCGGGATCGACGACCTGTTGAAACAGGTCTCCCTGCAGCAGCGGATCTACCGCCACCGCTGCGTCGAGACCTGGGCGATGACCGTGCCCTGGACCGGCTTTCCCATGGCCCAGCTGGTGAAACTCGCCGAACCCCTGGGGTCGGCGAAATACCTGGTGTTCGAAACCGCGCAGGACAAAGTGATGTCCGGCCTCAGTGCACCTTTCTATCCGTGGCCCTACACTGAGGGGGTGACCATCGACGAAGCCAGCAACGACCTCGCGTTCATCTCCACCGGCCTGTACGGCAAGCCGATGCCGCCGCAGAACGGCGGACCGATCCGCGTGACCATACCCTGGAAATATGGTTTCAAATCCGCTAAGGCCATCGTGAAGATCACCTTCACCGACAAGCGGCCGACCACATTCTGGGAAGCGCTGGGGCCGTCCGAGTACGGCTTCTGGGCCAACGTCAATCCCGACGTCCCCCATCCGCGCTGGAGCCAGGCGACCGAACGGCTGCTCGGTAGCGACGAAAGAGTGCCAACACGCATATTTAATGGCTATGCTGATCAGGTCGCCGCGCTATACGCTGACCGCAAGAACGAGAAGCTGTTCATGTGATTGCCCAACGTGTCCTGGCCGTGCTGTCCGCCACGCTTCTGGTCGCCGCCGTCGCCGTCGCGACGTTTGGGCCGGAAAGCATCACGCTCGGCCAGGCGTTGGATCTGCTCGACCATGACATGATCACCCAGTTGCCGACGTGGTCCACCCGCACCTTGGGCGGATGGACCTGGAACGCCGTCATCCAGCCCCTGCTGATCCGGCCGGACTGGCTCATCCCGGCATCGGCCGGGATCGTCTGCCTCGGCCTGTCGCTGTCGCTTTTCAACCGCAAGACACCGCATCGGTCGCACCGGCGAAGCTGACCCGGCTGCCTCGGCGCGAGCGGCGACGGCTCCCTCAAGAAAATGCTAACGTTTCGTATCCGCGCTTTGATCGAAAAGTTAACGTTTCGCCGTCGGGCGAATAATGCTCTAGTTCCCGCCGCATGTCCGGCACCGCCGCCCCAACCCGTACGACCACCGCCAAGGGGGAAACCGCCGGGGGGGAAACCGCCGGGGGGGAAACCGCCGGGGGGGAAACCGCCGAGGGGGAAACCGCCGAGGGGGAAACCGCCGAGGGGGAAACCGTTAGCGCCGGCTATGCGCTGATCGGGTCGTTCATCTGCCTCATTCTCCTGGTCTTGGCGGCGACCGCATTGGCCGTCTGGGACGGCCGCCGCAGCGCCATCCGCGAATACGAGGATCGCGAGGTCCGGCTCGGCGTCATCCTGGCCGAACAGGCTAGCCGTGCGCTGCAGACCGCCGATCTGGTGGTGGCCGCGACGGTCGATCAGATCAAGGCCGGCGGGGTTCAGACGGATGACGATCTTCGCGTCGAGATGGCCAGCGAGGCGTTCCACGACGAGCTGCTCCAGAAGCTGCGCAACCTGCCCCAGCTAGATGCGCTCACGGTGCAGGATCGCCAGGGGCAGGCGGTGAACACCTCCCGTTTCTGGCCGTCGGCCGGACGCGATCTCTCACCGGGGGACGTGTTTCATCACTTTCGCCTGCAACCCGACAGCGGCCCCTACCTAAGCAACCAAGAGCGCGGCCGTTTGTCCGACGAATGGACGTTTTTCCTGTCGCATCGGATCGCCGGCCGCGATGGCCGCCTGATCGGCATCGTCAGCGCCACGATTTCGTTGAAATTCTTCTCCGATCTGTTCGAGGCCGTCGATCGTGACAACACCGAGTTGATTACCCTGTTGCGCCGGGATGGCACCATCCTGGCGCATCACCCGGAAAGCCCGGCCCTGATCGGCCTTCGCCTGCCAGACGGTTCGCAATGGTATCGGATGCTCGCCGCGGGCGGCGGCGTGTTCGAGGCCAGGGGCTTCGTTAGCGGCGGGCCACGTTCCGTCTCGGTTCGTCCGCTGCGCGACTATCCGCTGGTGATCGACGTCGGCACCGACGACAACGTCGCCCTCAGCGGCTGGCGCCGCCAGGCCGGCTATACCGGCCTCGGGTTCGCCATCATCCTGATCACCCTGTTCGGTTTTCTCACGCTGTCGCGCCGGCAGTTCCGCCGGCTGACGATCAATGCCCGTGACCTTGCCACCGCCGCCACAGCGCTGCGCCACAGCGAGGCGGCGCTGGCGGCGAAATCCAGGGTGCTGGAAACCACCTTGCGCTACATGGACCAGGGGATCATGATGATCACCGCCGACCGCAGGGTCGTGGCCTGGAATGTCCGCGGCGCGGCGCTGCTGGACCTGCCCGAGGCCCTGCTGGCCAGCGAGCCGACCTTCGACGAGGTGCAGGCGCATCAGTGGCGGATCGGCGAATTCGCCAAGACGCCGACGGAACTCAAGCTCGCGATCGAAGCCGGCGGCATGCTCGAAGTGCCGCACCTGTATGAGCGGCGGCGGCCGAACGGTCGGGTGCTGGAGATCCGCAGCGTGCCGATGCCCGACGGCGGACTGGTTCGCACCTATGCCGACATCACCGACCGCAAGCTGGCCGAGGAAGCCGCTGCCGCGGCGCGCGATCAGGCCGAGGCGGCCCGCGCCACCGCCGAGACGGCCAATCGAGCCAAAACCGAGTTCCTGGCCAACATGTCGCACGAGATCCGCACGCCGATGAACGGCATCATCGGCATGAACGAGCTCATGCTCCGCTCCGACATCTCCGAAGCCCAGCGCGAATGGGCGCTCGGGATCCAGGAATCGGCCCGTGCGCTGGTGCGCGTCATCGACGACATCCTGGATATTTCCAAGCTGGAAGCCGGCAAGGTTGAACTGGAATGCAACAGCTTCCAGCTCGGCGATATCATACGCGCCGCGGCCGCGGTGCTGCGCCCGTCCGCGTTCGAAAAGGGGCTGGGCTTTGCCTGCGTCATCGATGTTACTGCGGAACGATGGCTGCGGGGCGACGCGTTTCGATTGCGCCAGGTGCTGCTCAACCTGATCGGCAACGCCATCAAGTTTACCGAACAGGGTCACGTGTCGCTGCGCGCCGATGCCGATCCCGCCAGCCCGTCGGTGTTTCGCATCGATGTCGAAGATACCGGCATCGGCATGGCGCCGCGGATCCTGGATCGGCTGTTCCAGAAATTCGCCCAGGCCGACAGCTCGATCACCCGCCGCTTCGGCGGCACCGGCCTGGGGCTGGCGATCAGCCGTGAACTGATCGAGTTGATGAAGGGTCAATTGACCGCCGAAAGCAGCGAAGACAAAGGCAGTCGTTTCAGGATCGTCCTGCCGCTGCCAGACGGGGCAGAGGTGCCGGCGACCGCGGCGACCTGCGCTGAACCCGCGGCCGCCTCTCGTGCCCTGCGCGTCCTGGTCGCCGATGATAACGCCATCAACCGGCGCCTGCTGATCGCGCTGCTGGTCGGCGCCGGACACACCGTCAGCACCGCGACCAATGGCCGCAAGGCGGTGGAAGCGGTGACCCGTGAAGCGATCGAGATCGTGCTGATGGATGTGCAGATGCCGGTGATGGACGGCATTCAGGCGACCGCGCATATTCGCGCCCTGCCGCCGCCCAAGTGCCATGTCCCGATCATCGCCCTGACCGCCGACGCGCTGCACGGCGCCGCCGAACGTTATCTCGGTGTCGGAATGGATGGCTATCTGAGCAAGCCGCTGTCCGGCCCGGAGCTGTTCGACACCTTGAACCAGTTCACCGCGCAGCAGCGGCCAAGGCGGTCAACCGTGGCCGGCATGCCGGCGGTGGATGCCGCGGCGATCGAGACGCTGCGTACGTTCCTGCACCCGGCGCAGATCAAGGCATTGCTCACCGAATCGCTGATCGACATCGATGCCCGCATCGGCCGGCTCGGCGACCGCCTGGACAACGCCGACGTCAAGGCGGCGGCTGCTGAGGCGCACGACCTGGTGTCGGTCACCGGTCACTGTGGCGCCCGCACCCTGACCACCCTGGCACGTGACATCGAACAGGCCTGCAGGCAAGGTGCCGTGGTGGACGCGCTCGACGGTTTCAGGCGGATGCGGGATGCCGCGCCCAGGACCATCGATGCGCTGACCAGCCTGCGCGATACCATGGCCGATCATTGACGGCCTAACCCTGAGGACCGGACACCGAGGATGGGATGGATTTTACCATGGCGCACCTGAAGACCGATCCTGCCCGTTTCGAAGTTGTCAAGAACGCGCTGTGTTCCGCCGCCGAGGAAATGAAGATCGTCCTGGCCAAAACCGCCTACTCGCCGTTGCTGAAGGTGGCCGGCGACTATTCCTGTGGCATCTTCGATATCGACGGCGACATGGTCGCGCAGGGACCTGACCTGCCGATCCATCTGGGCTCGATGCCGGACGCGGTGCGCGCCATCGTGCGGGCGTTCCCCGACGTCGCACCGGGTGACGTGTTCATCCACAACGATCCCTACGATGGCGGATCGCATCTGCCGGATGTCAACGTAATCGCACCGGCCTTCCACCAGGGGCGCCTGCTGGGTTTCGGCTGCGTCCGGGCGCATTGGCCCGACATCGGCAGCGCCACGCCCGGCAGCTACGGCGCGGTGACCGAGATCTACGGTGAGGGCCTGCGTCTGCCGCCGATACGTTTGTATCGCGACGGCAAGCCCGACCCGTCGGTCGAGGCGATCATCTTCGCCAATGTCCGCACCCCGGCCGAACGTCTGGGTGATCTGCGCGCTCAGGTGGCGGCCAATCAGCGGGCGGCGCAGCGGATGTCTGAACTGGCAACGAAATACGGCACCGACACGCTGCTGGCGATCATGCGGGAGGTACTGGATTATTCCGAAACGATGATGCGCGCGGCGCTGCGGGCGCTGCCGGACGGTCAGGCCGAGTTTACCGATATCTTCGACGGCGACGGCGTCATCGGCCCGAACGAGACCGCGGACGCCACCTTCAAGGTCCATATCAGGATCACCAAGTGCGGCGATACCATCACCGCCGACTTCACCGGCTCTGATCCGGCCGTCGCCGGGCCGATGAACGCGCCGCTGACGGTGACCGCGTCCGGCGTGTTCTGCGCGTTGAAGATGATCGTCGATCCGCGAAGCCTGATCCCGCCCAACTCCGGCGCCTGGCGCCCGGTGACGGTCACCGCGCCGCCGGGCTGTGTGGTGAATGCCCAACATCCATCGCCGGTGGTCTACGCCAACCATGAGATTTCGCATCGGGTCGCCGACATGGTGATGGCGGCGCTGTTCGCCATCACCCCCGAAACGGTCATGGCCGGATCGCAGGGCACCTCGGCGGTGATCACCTTCGGCGGGGTCGATTACCGCGACGGCGATCGTTTCGTCAGTTACGAATCCGTCAAGGGCGGCTTCGGTGCGCGGCCGGTGAAGGACGGCATCAACGCCGTAGCCAGCACTGTGTCCAACATGAGCAACACGCCGATCGAGATCCTGGAAATGAGTTTTCCGCTGCGGGTCGAGGAATATGCCCTGGTGCCCGACAGCGGCGGCGCCGGCACCTTCCGCGGCGGCCTCGGCGTGCGCCGGGTCTGGCGGGTGCTGGAGAACCAGGCCCATGCCGCGGTCTGCTGTGAGCGCACGGTGACCCCGCCGTTTGGTCTGGCCGGCGGCCTGCCCGGCGCGCCCGCGAAGCTGGAGTTGATCGCACCGCGCACGAACCCTCGCACGCTGACCAGCAAGGGCGGGTTCCTCGCACCGGCCGACGCTTTGGTCGTGCTGCAGGCGCCGGGCTCGGGCGGTTACGGATCCCCCCACGGGCGGGATCGAACGGCGCTTTCCGAAGACCTGCTGGACGGCTACGTTACCCCGGCGGAAGCGCGCCGGCTCTATGGCGCCGATCCGGCCTGAGAGCAGAAGCCTGCCTGAGACAACGGAAGGAAAAAGTTACCTGCTTACGCACTTTCCTCAGCCTCGCAGGTCTGGTACATAGCATGAACATGAAGGTCTGGCAGCAGGGTGTGACAATGGCTCGGAACAAGGTTCAATTTCAGAAGGGTCTCAGTGAAGCGGGCTTCGAGGCGATCTACGGCACGGAGGAAAAATGCCGTGCGTTGGTGATCGCGTCGCGGTGGCCGCATGGCTTCGAATGCCCGGCCTGCGGCGGACGGGCCTATTGCGAAGTGAAGTCTCGGGGCCTGTTCCAATGCAACGCTTGCCGCCGCCAGACCTCGCCGATCGCCGGCACGATCTACGCCTCGACCCATCTGCCGCTGCGGTTGTGGTTCCGCGCGATGTATCACCTGACCCAGAGCAAGCAGGGCATCTCCAGCATCGAACTCGGCCGTCGCCTCGGCGTGACGCAGACCACGGCCTGGAAGATCAAGCACAAGCTGGCGCAGGTGATGATGGAGCGTGACGCCAGCAAGCCGCTGAGCGGGCGCGTCGAACTGGACGATGTCTATCTCGGCGGCGAACGCTCCGGCGGCAAGCGGGGCCGCGGCGCGCCCGGCAAGACACCCTTCGTTGCCGCCGTCGAGACCACGCCGGAGGGCAAGCCGGTGCGCCTGAAACTGCGTCGCGTCGCCAGCTTCTGCAACCATGCGCTGTCGACTTTTGCCAAACAGAGCCTCGATCCGACATGCGAGGTGGTCAGCGACGGGCTGGCTTGTTTCGGTGCGGTCGCGCATGCCGGGTGTTCGCATCAGGTCGTCAAGACCGGCTCAGGCGCCGCCGCGGCGCGTACCCCCACCTTCAAATGGGTCAATACTGCACTGGGGAATATCAAAGCTGCCATCGTCGGGACCTACCGGGCGATCGATCAGAAACACGCGCCGCGCTACCTCGCCGAGTTCGAATACCGCTTCAACCGACGATACGACCTCGGCGCCATGATGCCGCGGCTCACCTGGGCCGGAGTGCGGACAACGCCGATGCCCTACAGGCTGCTCAAGTTGGCCGACGTCTTTGCATGAGCAGCCAACCATCGCCAGAAACTGGCTGAGGAAAGTGCGTAAGCAGGAAAAGTTATGTCGCAATCTCTGCCGTTCGTGCCGCAGAAGGGATCCTACAAGATCGAGGTCGAAGCGGGAAAATCCTACTGGTGGTGCGCCTGCGGCCAGAGCAGCACGCAGCCGTTCTGCGACGGCAAGCACAAGGGTTCCGGCTTCGCGCCGATCAAGTTCGAGGCTGACGAGACCAAGATCGTTTCATTCTGTGGCTGCAAGGGAAGCGGCAAGGCGCCGCTCTGCGACGGCTCGCACAAGAACCTGGCATAGCGCGCCGGCCGCCGCCGGTGGTCGTCTTCTCGGTGCCGCGCGATCGTCTGAGGTTGAACCAGCCTCAGACGCCAACCGCTCTCCCAAGCAAGCAGACCCTGAGGCTGATCGCTTCAAGCTGAAGCTGTTACACCGGTCGGCGCACGCGCCAATGGCACCGGACTCAGCCAGGGCCGGATGATGGCTTCGGCAGATCGAAGGGCCGCGGATCGGCGAACCGGGTCAGGATGTTGCTCGCCAGTCGGTTGACGTTGTTGTCGAAGCCATTCCAGCCCAGCGAGCCGGCGAACGCGATCGAGCCGGCGGACCAGACCGCGCCGCCGTTCGGGGTTTCAAAGAAGGTCATGTCGGCATGGATGTCGGGATTGATCACGCCATCGGTGCCGCCATGCGGAATAAGCACCTCCTCCGGCACCAGTTCATAGGTATTGGAGTGGTTCTCGCTCCGCCCGATGACCAACGCATGCGGCGGCGTGCCCAGGCGGGCGTCAGCCGAGTCGATCTCCAACCCGGCGGCACCGCCCTGCAGCAGACCGAAATCGCCGATCAGCTCATCGTCGATGCCGGCGAAAACCCAGGCGATGCGCGGGTCAGCCGCCTGTGGCGTACGGCGATAGTAGCTGCATTGGTCGAAGCCCTGGCTGATGAAGCCCACACCCGCCAGACATTGCGGCGCCCGGCCGTTGGCGCGCCAGAAGCCACCGTGCTCGCCGGTGAAACTATGGTGGTATTCGCCGGGCAATGCGTCCCAGGCGCGCAGACCGCCCTCGGCGCGACGCACCTCGATGATCCCGTCGCGCGTCGGATGGTGCGCGATGCGCCAGTAGAAGCCATTGCCGCCCATGTACATCAGCCGGCCGCCCTGGCGTAGATACGCCTGCATGGCAGCCAGCATCTCGACCGAATCATATTCGGGATGCGAGCCGGTCAGAACCACCTGGTATGGCCGCAACAGGTCCAGGCCCTCGCGATGCAGGTCCTCCTCGGTGATCACGTCGTAATCACCGCCCAGATGCTCCAGCCAATCGACGATGAACAGGTCGAGGTTGAAGTTCCAGTGCCGGCCGGTCGGGCGGAAGTTCTGCAGCGGCCGGTGGCGGCTGGCATAGGCGACGCCGCTGCCGTCGGAATGGCGGTCATACGTCGATAGCCCCATCTCCGGGCACGTCACCAGCAGTTCGTCGATCGCGTCCATGAACATCAGCCGGCCCTGGAAGCGTTCGGTGCCCAGCGTCAGGTACCGGCCGCGATTATTGAGATAGACCGTATAGGTGGCGGTGGAGGCCAGGAAGGCCACCCGGGATGTGGCCGAACCGCGCGGCGGGCGGACAAAGAACGGGATCCAGTAATCGAACCCGTCGGCGTCAAGCCGCACCGCGTAGACGCCGGACCGCAGGCCCGTGGGCACCGTGTAGGCGAAGTCCGGTTGCCAGCAGGCGTCCACCAGATCGTCGTCGTGGAAATGGATCGCGCCGTACTGGTCCGGCGCCCGCCGCCAGTCGGTTTCTTCCCCGCTCCAGTTATGGCCGCGCACCGCTCGGGTTGGCTGATTGACGATCATCCCGTGCAGCCGGTTCGGGCCAAGGTCGCGGATGGCGTCGCTGCCCATGTCGCGGCTGAAATCCCACGCGGCCAGCACCTCCTGCTGACCCGGCGGTCTCACGCCGGCGGCCAGCGTCGCGACCTCGGCGGCATCCAGCACCCGGCCCGCCAATCGCGGCCGATCGATGCGGCCGTTGAAGTGGCAGGCAAAGTCCAGGCCACCCCAGCACGATGGACCATCCGCCGCACCGGCCGGCCAGGCGGCGAAGGTCAGCGGGCCGCTTCGCCGCGGCAGACCAGGGTACGCCCGGCCGCTCACCTCGACCGTGCGTTCGGCGTGGAAGCTGTTGCCGGGCATCGGCGCCTGCGACAGCGTCAGCGCGCCGGTGGCGGCGTCGATCGTGGCGACGACCCGATACCAGCGCTGGGCCAGCAGCGGCACGCCGGTGCGGACCAGCGTCACGCCGCCGGCCTCGCTGCCGACGCGCAGCACCAGCCCGCCCGTCTGATCGAGCTCCAGGCCGTAGCCGGTCTGCGTCGCTTCGCACCACGTGCCCATCAGCGCCTGCCGGCCGCGCCCCGGTGTGGTCGGCCAGACATGCGCGACCAGCGTCAGTCCGGTCTCGCCGGCCAGCGCGGGATGCGCCGGCACGATGGCCAGCGAGCCAATGGGAATCGATTGCGCACGCCCGGCATAGCTGCCGTTGCACGCCGCATCCACCGGTTCGGGGGCGAATGGCGTTGCCAGCGGCCCGGCCTCAGGCTGTTTCAGCCGCACGATGCGCGCGGTGTAGCTGTCGCCGTCCAGGCAGCTCACCATGAAGCGGACCGTGTCGCCTTGCGCCACGCTCCATCGGTCGGCGTAACCCATGATGCGGCCCATCAGGCGCGCCACCCGTCAGCTGTTGTGGCCACTGGAATCATGCGAACGGCAGCTCCTCTCCGGCCAGGTCGGCCCAGCGCAGCCTGAAGACGTGCCATTCCGCCTCCTTCAGATCGGTGAACACCGTGTTGGTCCGCCGCGGAGCGGCCGATCCAGTAGGGTCGATGATGCCTAAGGTCCACCGCTCGTTGGCACGCTCGACCAGCAGCACGTGAAATGGCTTGTCCGACGGCCGGCGCATCAGGTGCAGCAGGTACTGAAGATCCGGGCTGTGCGTCCCAAACGGACTGGCATGAAACTCCCGCGCCAGATCGAGCCGCGATTTATCAAACGTGAACATCAGCGATCGAGCCTTCTCCGGCGACAGAACCAGACGCTATCACCCGCCGGCGTGCCTGGTCCGGCCAGGATCATGAGGGCCGCCCAGGCGAGACCAAGGCCGGTGGAACCAAGGCTGACGGGAACAGGCCGGGCGGGAAAGTGAGCAGCGCCGCACTCCCTTCATCTCCAAGCGACCCCTACAACCCCTCGAACAGCACCGTGGTGATATAACGCTCGGCGAACGACGGGATGATGACCACGATCCGTTTTGCCGCCATCTCCTCCCGCTTCGCCACCTTCAGCGCCGCTGCCAGCGCGGCGCCCGAGGAAATGCCGCCCGGGATCCCCTCCGTCCGCGCCAGCCGGCGCGCCATCGCCAGGGTCTCGTCGTTGCTGACCCCGATGACCTCGTCGATCGCCTCGGTGTTCAGCACCTCCGGCACGAAACCGGCGCCGATGCCCTGGATCGGGTGCGGCCCGGGCTTGCCTCCGGACAGCACCGCACTGGCCGCTGGCTCCACCGCGATCATCTTCAGCCCTGGACGGCGCGGCTTCAGCGCCTGAGCCAGGCCGGTCAGCGTGCCGCCGGTGCCGACGCCGGCGACGATCGCATCGACCTCGCCCCTGGTGTCGTACCAGATTTCCTCCGCCGTCGTCTTGATGTGGATCGCCGGGTTGGACGGGTTGCCGAACTGGTTCGGGCTGACCGAACCGGGAGTGGTTTCCAGCAGTTGCCCGGCCCGCGCCACGGCGCCGTTCATCCCCGTCTCGCGCGGCGTCAGTTCCACGTCCGCGCCCAGGAAGCTCAGCATCTTGCGACGCTCGATCGACACGCTTTCCGGCATCGTCAGGATCAGCCTGTAGCCGCGCGCCGCCGCCACGAACGCCAGCCCGATGCCGGTATTGCCCGAGGTCGGCTCGATGATCGTCCCACCCGGCTTCAGCTTGCCCGCTTCCTCCAGCGCCACGATCATGTTGACGCCGATGCGATCCTTCACGCTGGCGATCGGATTGAAGAACTCCAGCTTCAGCACGACGTCGGCGGTGATGCCCTCCTCGGCGAGGATCTTCGGGATGCGCACCAGCGGCGTGTTGCCGATCGTCTCGGCGATGCTGTCGTAGATGCGGCCGCGCAGCGGGCGGTCAAACACGAGCGGCTTGTGATCGGATGCCATGGCGATGTTCCTTTTCCCAGGATCGCCGCCCTCAGGCCTGCCAGGCTTGGCCGCCCCGACTTGGTAGCCCAGGCTGACTTGGCGATACAGGCTTGGCGGCGCTTTGTCCAAGTGCATAGAACGCCAGAATTTCCCGTGCTGACAAGGCGGCAGAGGATGGAACGAAAATGCAACCGACAGAAGCTTGATTTTGCCATCGCCTGCGCCAAATCCCCAGCCTGATGCAACGCCGCCCGCACGCCGGCTTGGCAATCCGCCGACCCGGCGCATTGCTCTGCCACATGAAAACCCTGCTTGGCGCCTTGCTGATCGCCGCCATCACGATCGCGATCGCCGATCCCGCACACCCCCAGCCCAGCCGTCCCGATCCGGCAGCGACGACCGGCCCCGCGCCCACCGGCCCCGCGCCCACCGGCGCGGCTCCCACCGGCCTCGCTCCCACCGACCCCGTTCTGACCGCCCCCGTTCTGACCGCCCCCATTCTTACCGGTCTCGCCGCCTTCGGTGACTGGCGCGACGATGCGCCCGGCGTCGCTCGGAAGATCACCGCGGCTGACCTTCCCGCGCCATTCGCCAGCCGCTCGTCGGCCCGAGCGGCGGGTGTCGTCGAGCGACCGGCCGGGGCGAGGCCGCGGGTGCCGGCGGGGTTCGAGGCCGCGGTTTTCGCCACCGGCCTGGACCAGCCACGCACCATGCGCACCGCGCCGAACGGCGACATTTTCGTCGCCGAAAGCGGCGCCGGCCGCATCCGCGTGGTGCGGCCGGCCGACCGCGTGGCCCGGCCGGACGCCGCCGCGACCTTCGCATCCGACCTCGATCTGCCATTCGGCATCGCCTTCTGGCCGCCCGGTCCGTCGCCGCGGTTCGTCTACGTGGCCGAGACCGGCCGGGTGGTGCGCTACCCTTACCAGGTCGGCGATCTGCGGGCGCGCGGGCCGGCCCAGGTTGTCGTGCGCCGGCTGCCCGAGGGCGGTCACTGGACCCGCGACATCGTGTTCTCGCAGGACGGTTCCCGGATGTTCGTCGCGGTCGGATCGGCCGGCAATCTCGATCGCGATCTGACCGGACCGCCGCCCGCCAACCTCGCCCTCGGCGCCGCCTGGGGCGACGACACCAACCGCGCCGACGTGCTGGCCTTCACCCCGGACGGCGGCGACCCGCACGTCTACGCCAGCGGCCTTCGCAACTGTTCGGCCGAGGCGATCCAGCCCGCCGGCGGCGCCCTGTGGTGCGTGGTAAACGAGCGCGATGGCCTCGGCGACAACCTGCCGCCCGATTACGCCACCCAACTCCAGCCGGGCGCGTTCTACGGCTGGCCCTGGTTCTACATCGGCGACCACCCGGACCCGCGCATGGACGGTGCTCGCAGCGATCTGGCAGGTCAGGTCACCGTTCCGGACGTGCTGATCCAGCCGCACTCGGCACCCCTCGGCCTGACGTTCTATGACGGCACGCAGTTCCCCGCGGCGTATCGCGGCGACGCCTTCGTGGCGTTGCACGGATCGTGGAATCGCGCCCGGCGCACCGGATACAAGGTCGTGCGGTTGCGTTTCCAGGATGGCCGTCCAACCGGCGTCTACCAGGACTTCCTGACCGGCTTCGTCGCGTCCGACCAGGCGGTGTGGGGCCGGCCGGTGGGGCTGACGGTCATGCGGGACGGCTCGTTATTGGTCAGCGAGGACGCCAACGGCACGATCTGGCGGATCACCTACCGGCCCGCCCCATGAGCAGCCGGGCGGCGTCGGTCCGCTTCATCCTCATCACCCTGGTGATCGACGCACTGGGCTTCGGCCTGGTGGTGCCGATCGTGCCGTCGCTGGTGCTGAAGCTGTCCGGACTGTCGGTGTCGGGTGCCTCGATGTGGGTGGGATGGCTGCTGGCGGCGTTCGCGCTGATGCAGTTCGTCTGCGCCCCGGTGCTGGGCGGTCTGAGCGATCGTTTTGGCCGCCGTCCGGTGCTGCTGCTGTCGCTCAGCGGCATCTGCGCCAACTACCTGCTGCTGGCCTGGGCGCCGTCGTTGCTGTGGCTGTTCCTCGGCCGGTTGATCGCCGGGGCGACCGCGGCCAACGCGGCCACCGCGACAGCCTACATCGCCGATGTGACGCCGCCGCGAAAACGCGCCGCGCAGTTCGGTCTGGTCGGCGCCATGTTCGGCGTTGGTTTCGTGGTCGGGCCGGCCGTGGGCGGCGTCCTCGGTGCCTATGGCCTGCGCCTGCCGTTCTTCGTCGCCGCGGCGCTGGCGGGCTGCAATGTGCTGTACGGCCTGTTCGTGCTGCCCGAGAGCCTGCCGCCGGCCAACCGGCGCGCCTTCGACTGGCGGCACGCCAACCCCGTGGGCTCCCTGCGCGTGGTGATGGCGAACCGCGATCTGGCCCGCCTGGCGGTCGCCTGGGGCAGCATCTGGTTCGCGCTCGGCGCCCTTCAAAGCACGTTCGTGTTGGCCAACCAGGCCCGCTTCGGCTGGGACACCCGCCACAACGGCTTGGCGCTGGCGGTCGCCGGGCTGGGATCGGCGGTGGTGCAGGGGCTGCTGGTGCGTCGGATCGTGCCCGCGCTGGGCGAGCGCCGTGCCGCCATCATCGGCGGCATGATCGCCGCCTTCGCGTATCTGTGCATCGCTTTCGCGCCGTTCGGCTGGGTGGTGGTAGTGGGCATCGTCATCCAGTCGGTCGGGGCAATCGCCAGCCCGGCGGTGCAGGGCTTGGTGTCGGCCTCGGCCGCAGCGGACCGGCAGGGCGAGATCCAGGGGGCGCTGTCGTCGGTGCAGGGGCTGACGGCGATCGTGTCGCCATTGATCGCCAGTTCGGTGTTTTCCGCCTTCACCGGCGCCGGCGCATCCATCCTGTTGCCCGGCGCGCCGTTCGTCGTTTCCGCGGCGGCGTACGGCTTGGTGATCTGGGCGGTCGCGGGGGTCCGCCCGGCGCCGGTACTGGTCAGCGCCGACGCCGTGACCACAGGGAGTGCGGCGACGACAGTGACCGCGGCGACCAGGACCGGCGAAAACCGCTGAACACTCGGGCGCCGAAGCAGCAGGCACCGCGAATGGGTTCGATGACCGGCTTCCCCCAAACCATCATCGACACCAACCAGCGCGCCCGGCGCTATTTCGCCGGATCTCAGCTGCGCGGCCGGGTGCGGTTCGGCACGTTCGAGGACTTCGTCAGCACCCGGCTGCCGGAACTGCTGCGTGACTTCGTCCGCCAGCACGCGCTGGTCGATCTGGACCTGAAGGTCGGGGTCAGCGCGACGCTCTACCAGCATCTGGATGCCGGGGAACTGGACCTGGTGCTGGCCAAGCGACGGGCGGGTGATGAACGCGGTCGCCTGGTCTGGCGCGACCGGCTGGTCTGGGTGGGTGCCGCGGGTACCTCGGTTGGGCCGCCAAGGGGGACGCCAGTGGGGCGATCGGTAGGACCGCCAGTGGGTGGCGGTCCGCCGATGGGGGCGCCAGCAGGGCCACCGGTGCCGCTGATCCTGTTTGATGCCCCCAGCATCACGCGGACGGTGGCGCTGCAGGCGCTGGAGCGGGCCGGCCTGACCGGGCGCATCGCCTGCACCAGCGGCAGCCTGAGCGGGCTGCGCGCCGCCTGCCTCGCCGGCCTGGGCGTCACCGTTCACGCCAGGGGGCTGCTGCCGGCGGATCTGGTGGAGATGCCGGCCGTGGCCGGGTTGCCCGAGCTTGGGGATGTCGAGTTCGTGGTGTTCGGCGAGGTGCGCGACCCGCGTGGACCGACGGCCGCCTTGGCGGCGGCGATCCTGGCGAACGGCGACCAGTTGCAGCGCCTGGGGTGAAATACATTTCCGCCGGAAGCGAACCGCCGCGTCATGCCCCGGTTCAGAGTCGCATCGCGACGCAAGGCCGGCACGGCCGGACGCGCCACGGCCGAACCGGGCACAACCAAGAGACCCGGGCACAACCAAGAGACCCGGGCACGACCAGCAGACCCGGGCACACCCAGGAGATAATGACGATGCGAATGAACAAGCTTGGCCGGACCGGCCTTTTTGTCTCGGAGCTTTGCCTCGGGACCATGACCTTCGGCGGCGACGAAGGCATGTGGCGGCAGATCGGCGCCCTGGGCCAGAACGAGGCGGAGCGGCTGGTCGGCCGCTCGATCGACGCCGGGATCAACTTCATCGACACCGCGGATGTTTACGCCGACGGCATGTCGGAGCAGATCACCGGCCAGGCGCTGCACAACCTGAAGGTGCCGCGCGAGAATGTCGTCATCGCCACCAAGGGCTACGGGCCGACCGGCTCCGGCGCCAACGCCCGCGGCAGCTCGCGCGGCCATATCATCGATGCGGTGAAGGCCAGCCTGAAGCGTCTTCAGGTCGATCACATCGACCTTTATCAGATCCACGGCTTCGACCCGGCCACGCCGATCGAGGAGACCGTTCGCGCGCTGGATATCCTGGTGCAGCACGGCCATGTTCGCTATGTCGGCGTGTCTAACTGGGCAGCCTGGCAGGTGGTGAAGGCGCATGCGATCGCCGAACGGGAGGGACGTGCTAGGTTCGAGACGCTGCAGGCGTATTATTCCGTTGCCGGACGCGACCTGGAGCGGGAGATCGTTCCCATGCTGCGCAGCGAGACCGTCGGTCTGATGGTCTGGAGCCCGCTGGCCGGCGGCCTGCTGAGCGGCAAATACGGTCGCGATCAGGCGACTGCGAAGGATGGCCGGCGTGCCACGTTCGAGTTCCCGCCGGTGGACCGCGAGCGCGCGTTCGCCTGCATCGACGCGATGCGGCCGATGGCGGAACGGCGAATGGTGTCGGTCGCGCGGATCGCGCTGGCGTGGCTGCTGCACCGAAAGGTGGTCAGCAGTGTCATCATCGGCGCCAGGCGGCTGGATCAGCTTGAGGACAACCTCGCCGCCGTCGACGTCGAGTTCACCGAACACGAGCTGGATGTGCTGGATGAGGTCAGCGCCTTGCCACAAGAATATCCCGGCTGGATGTTCGAGAGGCAATCGGCGCGGGCGAAGCAGCTTGCCGAGGCCGGGCGCGGCGCGGCGCGCTGAGCGAAAGGCTGAGGCAGCCACGACGACCCGCGGGCGCGGTTTGGCCGCTCGTCCCGGTCGCCCTGTGCGCCACTGGCTTTCTCGCGCTAAATCCTGCTGCATCCTTGGGTGCGTAGCTGCTCAAGCCCCGCATCAGGCGTTTGCCCGTGGGTGCTGGCGCGGGCGTATCCGAAGCGGCAGTTTTGCAAGTCTGTTTCGACCATATGTTACGGAAGGTAATTACTTAGAATAAAAACTTAGCGAAATGACCGAACGTGTTGACTTTCGCACCGTGTAGCGTTGCTGCGCGGGCAGGGCGTGCGGTGCATGATGATGCTGCATGACATCCGTAGCCACTGACAACAATCCGCGGCGGGTCGTTCGCCTCGTCGCCATCCTGAACCTCGCCTATTTCGGTATCGAGTTCGCGGTCGCGCGGGTGATCGGTTCCGTTTCGCTGTTCGCGGACAGCATCGATTTTCTCGAAGATGCGTCGGTCAACCTTCTCATTCTCGTGGCGCTCGGCTGGACGGCGCGAAAGCGCGCCCGCGTCGGAATGGCGCTGGCCGGTATTCTACTGGTGCCGGGCCTCGCCACGCTGTGGACGGCCTGGCAAAAATTCAACGTGCTGGAAGCGCCTGACCCGGCGCTGCTGTCGCTGACCGGCTTGGGCGCACTGGTCGTCAACCTGTCCTGCGCCCTCATGCTGACGCGCTACCGCCGCCATAGCGGCAGCCTGACAACAGCCGCGTTTCTCTCGGCCCGCAATGACGCCGTGGCCAATATCGCCATCATCGCGGCGGGGCTGGTGACGGCCTTCCTGTGGCCGTCGGCGTGGCCGGATTTGATTGTCGGTCTGGGCATCGCCGCCCTGAACGCCGATGCGGCGCGGGCGGTCTGGCAGGCCGCACGCGAAGAACATAAAACGGCGGAAGCCTAGAGCATGATCCGAGCAGGTGGCATCACCGGAACGGTGAATCATGCGATCAAACAATGAGGTAGAGCGGGTTCCGTGCCAAGGCGAACGGAAACCGCTCTAGACGTCCCCTGCGGAAAACGGCGGGCGAGGCCGCCCTATCGCGGTTTCCCTTCCTCATGCCAGCATGGCGGCCACGGACCGCGCGGGGACAAGCAGGGTGCTTTTCAAACTGTTTGACGATCAACCCTTCAGAGTGAAGGCGAAGGCTTCGGGGATTTATGCCTTGTTGATCACCGCGAATATCGCGGCGTGGCTTTGGGCATGGATCGTTTTCGTGAACCGGCCCACGCTGCTGGGCACGGCGTTGCTGGCCTACATGTTCGGCCTCCGGCATGCGTTCGACGCGGACCATATCGCCGCTATCGATAATGTTGTCCGAAGGCTGATGCAGGAAGGCAAGGCTCCCTATTCAGTCGGATTGTTCTTCTCGCTCGGCCACTCCAGCATCGTCGTTCTCGCTTCGATTGCGATCGCCGCGACGGCAACCACCATGCAAGGCAGCCTCGAAGCCTTCCATGATCTGGGCGGCATCATCGGAACGGCTGTATCGGCGTTCTTCTTGCTGATGATCGGTATCGCCAATCTTTTCATCCTGAGTGCCATCTGGTCGGCCTTCACCCGGGCGCGCCACGGCGAACCGATCGTTGACGAAGATCTTGATGCCCTGCTGGCCGGGCGGGGATTGATGGCCCGCATCTTCCGCCCGCTGTTCCGGGCGGTGTCGCGCTCCTGGCATATGTATCCGATCGGCTTCCTGTTCGGTCTCGGGTTCGATACCGCCACGGAAATCGGCCTGCTCGGAATCTCCGCCTCGCAGGCCGCGCGAGGCATGTCCTTCTGGACAATCCTCGTTTTCCCGGCCCTGTTCACCGCCGGCATGTCGCTCATGGACACCACGGACGGCGCGCTGATGACGCGGGCCTATGGCTGGGCTTTCGTCAATCCGATCCGCAAACTCTGGTATAACCTGACCATCACAGCCGCCTCCGTGGTCGTCGCGCTATTCATCGGCGGGATCGAGGCGCTCGGGCTGATTGGCGGCAAGCTGGGCCTGGAAGGCGGGTTCTGGGGGGCGGTCGCGAGCTTGAACGATAATCTCGGCAATTTCGGCTTCGCCGTCGTCGGCATCTTCATCGCGAGCTGGTTGATCTCCACCCTCGTTTACTGGGTCAAGGGCTATGGCCGCCTGCAAGCCGGGCAGCCATGACCTCCCTCACATGGATCATCGGCGTTGTCTTGATGATCCTCCTAGTACTCCAGTTGCGTTTTGTGGGCTCTATAGTGAGCCTCGGCCGCACCGAACTGATGGCGTTGTCGCCAGGCGGACCACGCCAGGACGAACGGCGCGCGCAGCGACGATCCCAACAACAGCTTGGCAATGAGACCGCGGATGCTGGCACGCTGGGCAAGCCGAGGCGGACGGCGGTTACGCGGCGAGCGGCGGACTCGTTCTGTTCGGTTTCCCGAAGGCGGCGCGGCGAAGCGAGGCCTGCAACCGGGCCAAAAACGCCGCTGCCGCCAGGCACAACGTCATGTGGCGATGCCAGCCATGCCAGGATCGGGCTTCGCAGTGATCCAGGCCAAGCTCCTCCTTGGCACGCTGGAAACACGCTTCGATGGTCCAGCGCAGGCCGGCGGCGCCGGCCAGTTCCGCCAGTGTTGTTCCGGTGCGCGTGAAGGCCAGATAGTAGGCGTGCTCTGCGCCATCGCGCCGGCTGCGACGGATCAGCAGCCAGCGTTCGAAGCCGGTGTCGACCGTCCAGGGCAGCGCGATCCGCGCCCAGTCATACAGGCGGGGACCTTTCGACCCCTCACCGGCGGCGTGCTGCGTCCAGGCCTTGGACGGCAGTGCATCGGCCAGCGTCAGGCGATCGGTCTGCTCCAGGCCTTCGTTCGTCAGCAGGCGCAGCGTATGACTGGATCGGGTCGCCAGCACGTAGGGCTGGCAAACCGGTCCAGGGACGAAAGCGTGGGTCATGGGCGTCTTGTCAATCTGGTTGCGCAAGCCGGCGCGTGAGCCGTCTGCGTTAGGCGAAGCGGAAAGCAGGCGTCTTACCGCCGAGCACAGGTCTTGTCGCCGCCGTCTGCATTCTGTCAGCTACCCTTGAACTGGGCCTTGCGTTTTTCCACGAAAGCCCGGCGGGCTTCTCTGGCATCATCCGAGTGCTGCAGGATCGGACTGGCGTTGGATGTCAATACCATCGTTGCTTCCATGGTAGTGTCTATCGCGGTGCGCATAATCCGCTTGCTGATCCACTGCACCAGCGGCGGCCTCGCAACGATTTTGGCACACAGTTCGCGCGTAGTCGCTTCCAGTTGGTCCGACGCCACCAAGTGGTTCAGCATGCCCCACTCGTAAGCCTGTTCGGCAGTCAATTCCCCAGTGTAAGCAAATTCCAGCGCGCGGCCTAAGCCGATCATTTTAGGGAGATAGTACGAGCCACCGTTCTCAATAATTTGGCCGGCATTGTGGTAAGCGATGAAACGTGTTTGCTCGCAGCCGATGCGTATATCGCAGTGCAGTGCCATGTCCATGCCAGAGCCGACCGCCGGCCCGTTGATCATGGCGATCGTGGGCTTGCGGATCTTCGCGATGTCGAGGTGAAGCTGAGTGAAGCCGTGGAAGAAGTGCTGACGTGTGGCTTCAAGGCCTTCATGGGTGCCCCGGTTGCCTGGGAAGTTCTCGCCGACTATATCGCGCGCCGCGCTGGAGCCCAGATTCGCGCCTGAACAAAAGCCTCGGCCGACGCCCGTCAGGACAATAACGCGGATGTTGGGATCGTCGTCGCCCGCTCGCATGTATTCGCCGATCTTTGCGACCGTGCCGCTTTCCTCCGCCGTGCCGACCAAGGCATTAAGACGTTCGGGACGATTGAATTTGACCCAGAGGATGCCGTTGTCCTCAGGTTCATAAAGCAGGTGTTCGACCAGTTTCGGGCCCACGGTGCTTCCCCTTATTCATTGGATTCGATCATTGCAGGATACGAGGGCAGCGGCGCCGTGTCAGGTCGCCGATGATCCCCGCAATTCCTCATCACGACACCAGGTTCTTCGGGACATCCCGGAACGGCCGATCATTATCCGTCCGTGGTTCCTTGGGCATGCCCAGCACCCGCTCAGAGATGATATTCCGCTGGATCTCATCAGTTCCCCCGGCGATAGACCCTGCCGGGACAGACACCAAGATTTCCGCTATAAGTCCGTTCATCGGCCCGTCCTCGCCCGTCAGCATGGCGTCGGCCCCGCTGATCAACGTATGAACCCGCGCCGCCGCGCGCGCCACATGACTGCTGGCCAATTTGCCCAGCGAGCCTTCCGGACCCTGCGGCCGGCCCTGCATCTGCGCCGCCCGAGCGCGTCTGGCGGTCCATTCAGCCGATTTTGCTAGAATAAGCAGCTTTGCGATTTCTTGCCGCACGACTGGGTCGGTGTTGACAGCAGCCTCTTTGGCCCGCTCGATCACCAGATCGACGCGTCCGGCGCGTTGGGGATACCACTTGTACGGTTCCATGACCGTCGCATTCTCAGCACGCTCCTCGTCGTAGATCCGGCCCCTGCCCACAGACGCCTGACCCCAACTGCGAACTCCATCGGCTTCGCGCCGCTCGTGCATCAGCGTTGTTGTCGCCACTGCCCAGCCACGACCGACATCCAGCACCAGTTGTTCCGGAGGTATTTCGGCGTCCGTGAGGAACACCTGATTGAATGACGCATGGCCGTTCATTTGCCGTAACGGATGAACATCCACGCCAGACTGATGCATATCAATAACGAAATACGATAGTCCCTGATGCTTCGGCAAGTCGGAGTCAGTGCGCGCCAATAACAAGCCCCAATCGGCGTGATGTGCGCTGGTCGTCCAGACCTTCTGTCCGTTGACCACCCAGCGATTGCCCTTGAACTCTGCTCGGGTCGTTGCTCCGGCTAGATCGGATCCACTGCCAGGCTCGCTGAACAACTGGCACCACGTGTCCTCACCCGACAAACTGCGGCGAAGGAACTTTTCTTTCTGCGCCGGCGTGCCATGCGCCAGCAGCGTCGCGGCGGCGAGGCGGCGTATGCCGGTTTTCGCGACCCCGATCGCGCCGATCCGCGAAAATTCGTCATCCACCACCGACTGCAGGCCGACCGGAAGGTTTCGGCCATACCAGTCCTTTGGCCATGTCGGCACGCCCCAGCCAGCATCGATCAGCTTGTTGCGCCATTCCACCAGACCGCAATCAACGCTCCAATTCGCTTCCAGCCAGTTGCGGACCTCGGCACGGACGGATGTTTCAGTTGTTTGGCTCATGATCATATCCTCCGTTCAGACGTTCCATGCCCGCATCATCAGCTCGCGGTGCCAGCCCGGGTCGCCCAGGAACACCTCGGAGCTTTTGGCGCGCTTGAACCATAGGTGGGTGTCGTTGTCCCAAGTAAAGCCGATGCCGCCGTGGATCTGAATCGTGTTGATTGCGGTCTGCATGTAGGCATCCGATGCAGCGGCTTTTGCGAGCGAAGCGAGGGCTGGCAGGTCCGGATCGTCCTCCGCCGCCGCAGAAGCAGCGGCATAGGCAGCCGACTTCGCCAGCTCCACGTCGACCAGCATGTCGGCCTGTTTGTGCTTCATCGACTGGAACGATGCGATAGCTCGGCCAAACTGCACCCGAAGCGTCGCGTATTCGAGGGCCGATTGCCGCAGCCGTTCCGCACCGCCAACCATTTCGTTTGCCAGACAGACAGCGGCTTGCGTCATGGTCTTGGCGAAGGAAGGCGCCGCGGTGCCTTCCGCGCCCAGAAGGTCCGCGTCGACCGAACGGAACGTAAGCTGAGCTTGCTTGCGGGTTGGGTCGAGAACCTTCAGGGGGCGACGGGTCAGGCCAGAGGCGTTGCCTGGAACGGTGAACAGGGACAGGCCATCGTGGCCGCTGGATCCGGGCCGGCGCGCCAGTACGATGATCAAGTCAGACGTGTGGCCGTCGAGCACGAAGCTCTTGACGCCATCCAGGCGAAAGCCGCTGCCCGAGGGCGTTGCCGTGGCCTCGACGCCTGTCGCGTCCCATCGTCGATTCGGTTCGGTAAACGCCAGTGTCGCGATGCAGGTGCCATCGGCAATCGATGGCAGAAGTTCGCGCTTCTGCGCTTCGCTGCCGGCGTTGATGATCGCGGTCGCCGCCAGGGCGGTTGAGGCGAAGTAGGGTGCGCAGAGCAGGGCACGGCCCATTTCCTCCAGCACGATACCGAGCTCAACAAAGCTGAAGCCCTGGCCGCCGAAGGCTTCGGGAATGTGGATCGCGGTGAGGCCGAGTTGCTGGTTGAGGTCGTACCAGGCTGAGCGATCCCAGCCGACTTCGGTCTCCATCAGGCGGCGCACAGTTGTCGTCGGCGACTTGTCCTCCAGGAAGCGTCGGAGGATCGAGCGAAACTCTTCCTGTTCGCTGGTGAAGCTGAAATGCATAGGTTCCTCCTGCTGCGGTCTCGCGGTCGCCCCGCCGTGGCGTTTGTACCTTTGCCCCGTTGTCGCGTTGTGCCGTCGCACAGTGATGGACGACTTCGCCGCTTTGCAAGAGCACCGCTGCCCGACAACGGTCCGGAAGGCCGACGGGCCGATGAAGCGTAGGTTGATCCGTGCGTGGTGCCAACGTCGCGCGACTGCCGAGCGTGCGATGATCGCGTCACACGCGGAAGGGCCGGCCCCTCGCTTGTGGGTGTGGTGTTCGTGACGGATAGTTGCCCGGTGCTCACTTCGACGCCCGGACAGCAGGGGGACCTATCATGATGCCAGGCAATGCCAAAGACACTCGGCCATACGGCGGTCTGGAGCTGCCATGAGCGGGCCTCTTGCCGGCATTCGTGTGCTCGACCTTACCACCGTGCAAATGGGTCCTTGGTGTACCCGCATCCTCGCCGACTTCGGCGCTGACGTGATCAAGGTCGAAGCTCCTGGTGGTGACTTGTCGCGATATACCGGTGTGCCACGGCATCGTGGCATGAGCGGAAGCTTTCAGCACAACGGCCGCGGCAAGCGCAGCATTGTCCTCGACCTGAAACAGCCGGCCGCCCGACAGGCGCTGCTGCGATTGGTACCGATGGCCGATGCGTTCGCCTCGAACATTCGCCCAAATGCCCTGGCACGTCTCGGCTTGGACTACCAGTCGGTCAAGAAGGTCAATCCGTCTGTCGTCTATCTCAGTATGGTGGGTTATGGCAGCGCCGGGCGCTACGCTGGACGGCCGGCCTATGATGACCTGATCCAGGCAGCCGCCGCGATCCCGACGCTGCTGCAACGATCAACCGGCCAGCCGCGCTTCATCCCAATGGCCGCGATTGACCGTATTGTTGGTTCGGCCGCCGCAAACGCTTTGCTTGCCGGGCTGCTTGCCCGAGCACGTAACGGGATCGGCCAGATGATCGAGGTGCCGATGTTCGAAACCATCGCGCAGTTCGTATTGTCGGAACATATGCAGGGCCAGACATTCGACCCGCCCACAAGCCCGGCCGGCTATCCGCGCACGCTGTCCCCGCACCGGCGCCCCTATGCAACCAAGGACGGCTTTATCGCTGTGCTGCCCTACAACGATGGCCAATGGCGCCGCTTTTTCGAGCTTGCTGGAAAGGCGCACCTTCTGCAGACCGACCCGCGCTTTGCCGATATCTCTAGCCGCACGGCGAATATTGATGCCTTGTATGAGATGGTCGGCGAGGAACTCCGGCATCGCACCACCGACGAGTGGCTTGATCTGCTGGGGCGTAATGATATTCCATGTATGCAACCGCATACCCTGGAAACATTGCTGGACGATCCGCATCTTTCCGATGCCGGCTTCTTCCGCTGGGAGGAGCATCCTTCGGAAGGCCGGATCCGCACGATGCGTGAGCCGAGTACCTGGTCCGAAACGATACCGCCGACTGGACGTTTCGCGCCTCGACTGGGGCAGCAGACACGTGAGATTCTCGCTGAGGCAGGGTTTGACGAGCAGGCGATCGACGACCTGATTGCGCAACACGCGGCCAGAACCGACGCGACAGAGACGTAGGCCATCTGCTGTCAACGCCGTCAGAACGCGCCGCGCCATCGTTTTCGTGAGTCCATTATCCCGGTTGTTTCAGGGTGAGGCACAAGAATGTTGCAGCCCCTCATGGGCTTCCATCAGGGCGTCCGTTGCGGATGTTGCACATGATACCTGAACGAGAAGGCTTCTGAAACGATCTATCTGCTGGCAGGCAGATGAGGTACAATAGAGCGTTTTCCCGGACTGGAAATAGCCGTCGTGACGCAAGAAGTTGGCGCATTCGCTGGGGTTAAGCAATCAACGAGGGTTCCCAGAGCTTGCCAGAACGCCTCCACGGTTCGGATTGCTTTGGCTCGCAACAGCGCTTTGAGTTTGGCGAACGCCATTTCGATCGGGTTCAGATCAGGGCTGTAGGGCGGGATGAACATCAGGCTCGCGCCAGCCGCCTCGATCGCCTCTCGAACCCCGGCAACCTTGTGCGAGCGGAGGTTATCCATGATCACGACATCGCCCGGTTTCAGCGTCGGGACCAGAACCTGCTCGACATGGGCGAGGAACAACTGACCATTGATGGCGCCATCGAACACGCCTGGGGCGGTGAGGCCATCGCAGCGGAGTGCGCCGATAAAAGTCGAGGTTTTCCAGTGACCATGCGGCACGGCAGCGACCAATCGCGTGCCGCGAGGTGCCCGACCATAAAGCCGGGTCATGTTCGTCTTGGTCCAGGTTTCATCAATAAATACCAGCTTGGCCGGGTTCAGACCGCGCTGCTTCTCACGCCATTCAGTGCGCTTGTGCAACATCAGGGCGGTCTTGCTCAGCTGCGTGGAGCGACTTTTTTTAATGTCAGGTCAAGGCTAGCCAGCGTCTTCTACATCAGCCCGGTGCTTGCTGGAACCTTATGCGTTTCCAGCGGCGATTTGATCATTTGACCCGGGAAGCATGGGCCAGCCCGCTATCCGTCGTACGGCAATCACGGTGAAGGTTCGCCAAAGTTGCGTTTGGGGAGAGGTGGCGCCGGATAGCGTCCGGCCTTGGAGTTCCAGTAAGCCCATGAGCGGGGGTCGATGATGCCGGGCGGTGCCTTGTCGAGCGCCTCCCTGAAATCCTCGTCGGAGACATGAAGGCGCAACAGCTTCATATCCTCATGGGTTGCAGAGGCCATGGCGTAGGCCATGAAGCGTAAAGGGTCCGCAAGGGCCGTGGCTGGCTCTTCGAACCAGACGACCCGCCGCGCCACGGCTTCGGTTTCAGGGGTGAGGGGGATGGGTTTCATTGCGTTGGTCGCTCTATCCCGCCGCGCGGCGGAGCGGGGCGGGCAATCGTCGGCAGCCGGTCAAGATCGACCGCGCGGGCCGCTGCGGCGAGGCGGTCTTTCATCGCGCCCGGCAGGCCGCGAAGATTACCATCATCGAAAAAGGATAGCGCCTTCAGCGTGATCTGCGGATTGAACCGCGGGCCGTAAATCGCCCGCGCGGCTGCAAGCGCGGTCGGAAGATCAATCCGCCCGTCGCACAGCATGGCGTCAATGTCAGTGTAATCCTTGGCTTCGGCCCGTTGCTGCACCACGGATACCTTTGTCCCGGAGAGGTCGAGCAGGGATGCGACTTGCGGCCCGTCCGGCGTGACACACGGCGGGGCAAGACGGCGGATGGCGGGCACGCCGAAAAACGACAGCTTCACCGGGCCGCCGCGTTCCACGATGACGGTCAGCGTGTTCGCCTGCTGCTGCGTGATGATGGCGTCTTCCAGGAAGGCAATGGCGGCGGGGGAAGCGTTGCCGGGTCAAACGGACGGTTGCCGAAAAAGTCGAAGTCCATTGACTGGCGATGGCCGAGATGCAGGGCAACCGCCGTGCCGCCGTAGAGGACGAATTCAGGGGGGATGGCGGCCACTTCGTCCCACAGCAGACGCTGCGGTTTGGCAAGACATCAAGCCGGGGCGCAAAACTGTCAGTCATGCGGGAAGTTTAACACCAGGCGGAGCAAAATACAGCCGGGTGCGTAACAGAAGCACTTTCCGCGATTGGGATTATCACGCGCCGCCTGGCTGCGCCGTGCATCCCTCTATGCTGCCTCATCGAAAACGTGGCCCGCGACGGCATAAGGCGGGCCATTAAACAGCCGTCCGCCTGTCGGGCGTGGGCAGCAGGTGGTCGGCAACCCCACTGTCCTCACATATCACCCTCTTTCCTCCCTATCCCCAATCAACCCTACTCACCCATGCGCCTCCGTCCCGATGCGTGGGCAAAACAGACGGCCACACGGCGCCGGTCGAGCGGATCAGTAGGTGAAGGCGGTCATCGCGGTCAGCGCCTGCTTGGTCACCCCAGGCAACATCACGCTGTAGTCCTGGTCATTCGCATTGCGGGCCGCGGTTGTCGCGCCGGTCGCCGCGGCCGGATTGGACTTGCTGGGCTGGAACTTCAGCTTGCTGAAAGGCACTTCGACATATCGGCTGCCGACGCCAAGGAAGCCGCCGACGGAAAGCACCACATTGTCGATTTTCCCCTCCGAACCAACAAGAAGATCGTTGATCGTGCCGATGCTGCTGCCCTCGTCATTATAGACGGTCGCGCCGTTCAGCTCGGTCGCCCGCCATTGTCCATGGCTTTGAACAAGGACCCCAGTGCCCTTTTCAGGGGTTTGCGCGGAAGCGGCAACAGATCCGACGCCGATCACCAACACGCCAAACAGAGCGGCGGACAGCATGGTCGAGCGGCAATCCAGCATCCGTGACATCGCGTTTCCCTATGTTGGTGGCAAGCATTTTAACGACGGACACGGTCAATCGTTCCCAACTGCATCGGAGTTTCAACGGATGATACGGCGTCTTTCATCGATCTCATGAAAAGCGCTTCCCGTCGGCGCCCTGGTCGTCGGACGAACCAAGGGATGCCCGCACGATATCCTCAGATCGCTATAGATCACCTTCAGAAACCAGCCTGGTCGACTGGTTCGGGCGCTCGCCGAAGCGAACATCTGATCCAGCAGACTCGGCTTTTGCCTTTCTTCGCCGATCCGCGATGTCCGCCGCCAGACGAAACGAATGTCCGGATCGGCGCGCGATCAACCACGCTCGATACCGATCGGCACAAGCGCCGAGTAGCCGGGTGGACGGCGCAACGGTATCAGCTAGTGGTCGGCCGTCGGTCGTTCGCTCGTCCCGGCGATGGTATCCAATGCCGCCAACGTCGGCGCCGGGATCCGCAACGTCGCCGCCTGCACGTTCTCGCGCAGATGCTCGACTGAACAGGTGCCTGGGATCAGCAGGATATTGGGCGAACGCTGCAGCAGCCAGCTTAGCGCCACCTGCATCGGAGTCGCGTTTAGCTCGGATGCGGCCGCCGTCAGCGTCGAGGACTGCAACGGCGTGAAACCACCCAGCGGGAAGAACGGCGTGAACGCGATACCCTGGCCGGCAAGCTCATCGATAAAGCCATCATCGTCACGCTGCGCCAGGTTATACTGGTTCTGTACACAAACGATATTCACCACGGATCGCGCCTGCGCACATTGGCGGGATGTGACGTTGCTCAGACCGATATGGCGGATCAGGCCCTGGCGCCGAAGCTCGGCCAGGATCGTGAGTGGCGCTTTGACCTCATCATCGGGCGAACCAAGCCGCAGGTTGACGACGTCGAGGGTCGAAACACCCAGATTGGTGAGATTGTCGTGCACCGACCGGGTCAGATGGGCCGGCGAAAAGTCGTGGATCCATGACCTGTCTTCGCCCCGCCTGGCCCCGACCTTCGTGACGATGACAAGATCGTCCGGATAGGGGTGAAGCGCGGCGCGAATGATCTGGTTGGTGACATGCGGACCATAGAAATCGCTGGTGTCGATGTGGTTGACCCCCAGCGCCACCGCCTGGCGCAGCACCGCGTGGGCCGCATCGATATCGCGCGGCGGCCCCCAGACATGAGGGCCGGCGAGTTGCATGGCGCCATAGCCCATGCGGTTTATCGTCAACGAGCTGTTGGCCAGGGTGAAGCCGCCGCCAAGGTCGCTGTCGGGGGTCATTCTGAAATCTCCGGTCATTCCGGGGTCTCCTGCAAGTCCGGGTTGGGGTTCGACAACTCATATGGACTGGTGCCGGCGCATGATAATCCGCACAATCGGCACACGCTGTTCGGGATACAGGGCAATGACGGAACTCGGCGACCTCGCGGCGTTCGTGGCGGTGGCGCGGGCCAGCGGTTTCCGCGAGGCGGCCCGAACGAGCGGATCGTCCGCCTCCGCCCTCAGCGAGGGCGTGCGGCGGCTGGAGGCGCAGGCTGGGGTACGGCTGCTCAACCGCACCACCCGCAGCGTCAGGCTGACGGAAGCCGGGGCCAGGCTGCTGGACCGGTTGTTGCCGGCACTGGGGCAGGTCGAGGCGGCGCTGGATGTCGTCAACGGCTTTCGCGACCGCCCGGCCGGCACGCTGCGGCTGAATGTGCCGGCCACCGTGGCCCGACTGGTGCTGCCGCCGATCGCCGAGGCGTTCCTGCTGGCGCATCCGGACATCCGGCTGGAGGTCACGGTTGAGGATCGCTTTGTCGATGTGCTGGCAGCGGGTGCCGATGCCGGCGTGCGTTATGACGAACGACTTGAGCAGGACATGATCGCGGTGCCGCTGGGGCCGCGGGTGCAAAGCTACGCCGCCGCGGCGGCACCCGCCTATCTCGAGGCCCACGGCGAACCGCGACACCCGCGCGAGCTGTTGCGGCACGCCTGCCTGCGCCAGCGGTTCTCCAGCGGCGTGCTGTATGCGTGGGAGTTCGAGCGCGAGAACGAGATTGTTCGCATCGATCCGACCGGACCGCTGACCGTCAGCGCCGGCGCCGCCGACATGTCGGTCAGCGCCGCGATCGCCGGGCTGGGCATCGTCTTCCTGTTCGAGGACTGGCTGCGGCCGGCGCTGGACAACGGTTCGCTGGTGCCGGTGCTGCGGCCATGGTGGCAAAGTTTTTCCGGGCCGTTCCTGTATTATCCCAGCCGGCGCCACATGCCGGCGCCGCTGCGCGCCTTCGTCGATTTCATCAAGCGATGATTGAACGCGATCGTCTGAGGTCGAACCGACCTCTGACGTGAACCGCCCTCGCAAACAGCGGCAAGCGAGCATCCCGAGGCGACGCGGGCAAGGGCCTACCGGACCAGCTGGTGCCCCAATTGGCAACCCAACGGCTTCGCCGGCATGGCCTCCCCCGCGTCGTTCAGGTGCGCGTCGGGCTGAGACGGGCGGGCAGCTGGATCGTCACCAGCAGGGTCAGCAGCGCGAACGCGGTGGCCAGCAGATAGGCGTTCTGCAAGGCGCCCGCCATCACCGCGGTCAGATGGGCAAGCTCCGGCGGCGCCATCGCCAGGCGCGTGGGTGCATCCAGCAGGCGGTCGATGGCGTTCAGCGCGCCGGGGTCCAGATGCCGCATGGTGGCGTTCAGCACCGCCCCGCAGCTCGCGGCGCCGGTCGACTGGCCGACGAAGCGCATGAACATGGACGAGGATGTCGCCGCGCCGCGCTGCCGCCACGGCACCGACGCCTGGATCGAGACGATGAACACGGTGCTGCACAAGCCCATGCCGATGCCGATCACCAGCGAACCCGCCGCGGCCCAGACCGGTCCGTCAGCCGGCCGAAGCGCCGCCAGCATCGCGCACCCGATCGCCATCGCGACGCCGCCAAGCAGGGCGACCCGACGGTAGCTGGTGCGCATCATGAGCCGGCCGGCGGCGAGGCTGGCCAAGGCCCAGCTGACCGACATCGCGCCCAGCACCAGCCCGCCCTCGATCGCGCTGCGCCCCATCGCGCCCTGCACATAGGTCGGCAGGAAGGCGGCGACCCCCATCATCATCGCGCCGGAGGTGAAGTTTCCCACGCTGCCGACAACGATCACCCGGTTGCGCCACAGCTCCAGCGGCAGCATCGGCTCCGGCGTGCTGCGTTCGTGCAGATACAGTATGATCAGCGCGGCGGTGCCGATGACGGTCAGAGCAGCCAGGGCGCCCGCACTCAGGCTGCCCGCCTGCACGACCGCCAGCATCAGGCTGGCGAACGCGAGCAACAGCAGCAGCGAGCCCGCCCAGTCGATGCGGTGGTGGCGCGGCCGGACCTCTTCGCGCAGGAAGGCGGCGATCATGGTGATGGCGGCGATCCCGATGGGAACATTGACCCAGAAGACGACGCGCCAGCTCATATGGGCCACCATGAAGGCGCCGAGCGATGGACCCGCCACCGCCGAGATGCCGAACACCGAGGAAACCATCCCCTGAACCCGGCCACGTTCGGCCGGCGTGTAGATGTCGCCCAGGATGGTCGAGGCGGTCGGCATGATGGCGCCGGCGCCACAGCCTTGCACGGCTCGGAAGCAAATCAACGCCGGCATGCTCCAGGCTATGCCGCAAAGCATGGTGCCGAGCAGAAAGATCGCCGTGCCGGCGAAGAACACCGGCTTTCGGCCATACTGGTCGGCCAGGCGGCCATAGACCGGGATGATGACCGCCTGGGTCAGCAGATAGACGGTGAAGACCCAGGTGAACAGGCTGAAGCCGCCCAGGTCACTGACGATGGTGGGGATGATGGTGGCGACGATCGTGCTCTCGACCGCGGCCATGAAGGTGGCGATGAGGCAGGCCGCCAACACCAGCCCACGCCGCACGTCGGGCAATGGTTCAGCCGCACGCACGACAGCTGTCGATGGCCTTGCCGCGGGCTCGGCCGTCGCCGAACCGTCAACCGCTAGCCAGGTAGCTGCCGATCGCCTGGCCGTTGCCGATGGCCCGCCCTCGACTGCGGTAGCCGCCGAGCGCCCGGTAGTCGCCGAACCTTCAACCGTGGGCCTGGCCGTTGCCGATCGCTCACCCTCGGGTGCGCTGGCCGCCGATCGCTCGGCCGCGGGTGTGACAATGGCTGGCGGTTCGGTGGGTTGTTCGGCCGGGCACGCGGTTTCGCCGTTCGCGCGCGCTTCGCCCTGCTGCTGACCGCCACGGTTCTCGCCTGCGGTCTGCAGCCGATGTTGCTTTTTGCCGCGCATTCGCGCCTTGGTTTCCTCCTGCGCATCCGCGCCTGATCGTATGTGTATCGCCCAGGCGGGGTGACAACCGCTCGGCCCAGGATCGCGGTCAGCCGCGCCGTCGCAGCGCGGCCGTAAGGGTGTTCTCCAGCAGGCACGCCACGGTCATCGGGCCGACGCCGCCGGGCACCGGGGTGATCGCACCGGCGACGGCGGCGCAGGGGCCGAACATGACGTCGCCGACCAGCCGGCCATCCGGCAGGCGGTTGATGCCGACATCGATCACCGTGCTGCCCGGGCGGATCCAGCCGGCCTGCACCATCTCGGGTTTGCCGGTGGCGGCGACCAGGATATCGGCGCGGCGGCATTCGGCGGCCAGGTTGCGGGTGCGCGAGTGCGCGATCGTCACGGTCGCGTCGGCCGCCAGCAGCAGCGACGCCATCGGGCGGCCAACGATCACCGACCGGCCGATGACGACCGCGCGTGCCCCGGCTGTTTCAACACCCGCGGCACGGAGCAGCTTCATCACGCCCAGCGGGGTGCAGGGCACCAGGCTTGGGCGCCCGTCGGCGAGGTGGCCGACATTCATCGGATGGAACCCATCCACGTCCTTCGCCGGATCGATCGCGTCGATCACCACCTGAGGATCGATGCCGGCGGGCAGCGGCAGTTGCACCAGGATGCCATCAACGGCGGGATCGTCGTTCAGCCGCTGGATCGTGCTCAGCACCACGGCCTGGGCGGTGTTGGCCGCCAGGCGGAGGGTGCGGGCCTCGATCCCGGCTTCCCGTGCCGCGCGGTCCTTGGTGCGGACATAGACGTTGCTGGCGGGGTCCGCGCCAACCAGCACGACAGCCAGGATCGGGCTGAAGCCGGCGGCGGCCACCCGCGCGGCGATCTCGGCCCGCAGCGCGGCGGCGATGGCTTTGCCGTCGATCCGCCTGGCTGTCACAGCGCCTCCAGCCGCACGGTCCGCTCGGTCTCAGACGACCGCGCTCCACGCTGAAGCGCGCCGGTCGCGCCGACGCCGGCCGGGTGCGCCCGCCAGAACGTCGTCAAAGGCAACACGCCATCACAGACCTACTGGCATAAGAGCCGCGTCGCCGTCACAGCAGATACTGCATCGCGCCGGTCAAGATCGCGGCCTCGATGTTGACCACGATCATGATCGCGCCCTGGACCAGCAGCAGAAGCACCAGTGGGCTGAGGTCGATGCTGCCGAAGTTGGGCAGGATGTTGCGGATCGGCCGGAGCGCGGGTTCGGTGATACGGTAAAGGAAGTCACCAATGCTCCAGACGATGCGGTTACGCGTGTCGATAACGCCGAAAGACGCAAGCGTGCTGAAGATCGCTGCCAGCAGCACGGCCCACCAGTACAGGTTCAGTGCCTCCAGCAGCAACCAAAAAAGTGGCCGGACCATGGGGTGAAACTCCTGATTCGGGCGCGGAAGCTAGCGACAGCCCCGCTGTTTCGCAACACGGCGCACGCCGGCCAGTAGCCGATCGCCCAGCAGCATGGCTGCCTCGATGCCCCAGCCGGCTGGCGGGTTTTTTTGGTTGCTGGATCAGGGCGGTGACTTATGTAAAATCACGTCACATGAACATGTGCGGCAGATGAGTTGGTCGGGACCCAGCGACGGCGGGGCGGGACGGCGGGGCTATCACCACGGCAACCTGCGTGAAGCCCTGGTCGAAGCGGCGCTGGAGCTGATCGGTGGCAAAGGGCCGGCCGGTTTCACCATCGCCGAGGCAGCGAGGTTGGCTGGCGTGAGCCCGGCGGCGCCATACCGGCATTTCCGCGATGCCGACGCCTTGCTGGCCGAGGTCGCGCTGCGCGGCTACGACCGGTTTACCCAGCGGCTGGCGAAAGCCTGGAACGACGGCCGACCGGAGCCGGTGCGGGCGTTCGAGGACCTCGGGCGGGGGTATCTGGCCTTCGCCAGGGATGAGCCGGCGTATTACGCGGCGATGTTCGACTCCCGCCTGGCGACAGAGGATCATCCCGGTCTGCAGTCAGCCGGCGACCGAGCGTTCGCGGTGTTGCGGGATGCGGCCGATCAGGTCGCCCTGACGTTGCCGAAAAGCCGGCGGCCCCCGTCGCTGATGATGGCGCTGCATATCTGGGCGATGGCGCACGGGATCGCCTCGCTGTTCGTGCGGGCTGGCCCGTCGCGGCGCAAGCTGCCGATGGTGGCGGAGGAACTGCTGGAGGCCGGCATGCTCATATACCTGCAAAGCCTGGGCCTGGCTGGCGGCGAGTAGGATGAGCCGGACTGCCGCTCGGGCCAGGTCGGTGCTCGGGCTGGTCAGTGCGCCAGCACGACCGAACCGCCGTCCGGCATGATGATTTGGCTCCAGACCAGCAGGACACGACGTTGCCCGAAGGCGCCGCGGCGGTAGTACTGGCGGATCAGCTTTCTGGCCGATCAGCTTTGCGACCCGCGGGATGAGCCGATACGGGTTCCGAGGAGTCTGAACACCTTTCCGGCTCCGCGACGGTCGCGACCCTTGCCCGCCGCGCCGCCGGCCTGACGTCGCAGCGAGTCCTGACGGCATCCGCCCACCACCCTCATCAACCCCTGACCCTTGCGACAATAGATGACGTACCATACGTTGGCACGCCAACTAACGGGCCCGCGATGAACAAAAGCCGATGAACCAAAGCCAGCAACAACTTCGCGACGGTTTCGCCAGCCTCATCGCCAGGGCCGGTCGGCAATGGCGGCGCGCGGTGGACCGCCGGCTGCAACCGTTCGGCCTGACCGAGGCAACCTGGTTGCCACTGATCTACCTCGCCCGGGCGACCGCGCCGGTGCGCCAGAAGGATCTCGCCGCCTCGCTCGTGCTCGATGGCTCCTCCGTCGTCCGCCTGCTCGATGCGCTTGAAGCCGCCGGCCTGATCGAGCGCCGGGAGGAGAGTGCCGACCGCAGGGCCAAGATCATCACCGTGACCAGCCGCGGCCTATCGATCATCGATCAGGTCGAAGCCGCCTCGCGTGAGGTGCGCAACGCCACTCTAATTGGGCTGTCCGGCAACGAGATCGCGCTCGCCACCCAGGTGCTGGAGCTGGTCTGCCACAACCTCGCCAACCAGCAGGACTTCGAGGCGTGACCGCTGCCGACGCGAACCCCACGACGGTGCGCCAGACCGGTGGCGGCGCGGCGACATCCGCAACACCATCGCTCGCGTCGCTCAGCCCGACCAATCGCCTGGTGATCACCGTCTGCACCATCATGGCCACGCTGATGCAGTCGCTCGACAGCACCATCGCCAATGTCGCACTGCCCTACATGCAGGGCACCATGTCGGCCAGCCAGGAAGAGATCAACTGGGTGCTGACCAGCTACATCGTGGCGGCGGCGATCATGACCACGCCTACCGGTTTCCTCGCCGCCCGGTTTGGCCGCACCCGGTTGTTCGTGACCGCCGTCGTCGGCTTTACCCTCGCATCGGTGCTCTGCGGCCTGGCCCAGTCGTTGAGCCAGATCGTCCTCTTCCGGGTCCTGCAAGGCACCTGCGGCGCCGCCCTGGTGCCGCTGTCGCAGTCCGTGATGTTCGACATCTACCCGATCGAGCAGCGCGGCAAGGCGATGGCCCTGTGGACCATGGGGGTCATGATCGGGCCGATCTTTGGCCCCATCCTGGGCGGCTGGCTCACCGAGAACCACAGCTGGCGCTGGGTGTTCTACATCAACGTCCCATTCGGCGTGGTGACGGCCTTCGGCTTGCTGACCTTCCTGAAGGAGACGTCATACGGCAAATCGGTCCGGCTGGACTGGATCGGCTTCGCCGCCCTCAGCCTGGCGATCGGCGCCTTCCAGACCATGCTCGACCGCGGCGAAACGCTGGACTGGTTCGGTTCCAATGAAATCATCGCCGAGGCATGCCTGGCCGCGGTCGGCTTCTATTTGTTTCTTGTCCAGTTCTCGCTGGCGCCAAGACCCTTCATGGCGCCGAAACTGTTCACCGATCGCAACTTCGTTGTCGGGATCACCCTGTATTTCACCATGGGGTTGATCATGTACGCGACCCTCGCCCTTCTGGCGCCCTATCTGCAGACATTGATGGACTACCCGGTGGTGACCGCCGGCATCGTGCTGGCACCACGCGGTGCCGGGCTGATGCTCGCGGCCCTGCTGTGCGGGCGGCTGATCGGCAAGGTCAGCGCCCGCCTGCTGGTCGGCATCGGCTTCACCACCGGGGCCTACGCGCTTTACCAGATGACCGCCTGGACCCCCGACGTTTCGGAATCGACCATGATCAGCGTCGGCTTTCTCCAGGGCCTCAGCCTGGGCTTCCTCACCATCCCGATCAACATCATCACCTTCGCGACCTTGCCGCAGGCGATGCGCACCGAGGCCGCGGGCATCTACAGTCTGATGCGCAATCTGGGCAGCGCGATCGGCATTTCGGTCACCGGCGCGCTGCTGGCGACCAACACCCAGATCAACCACGCGATCATCGCCGGCGGGGTGACCCCGTTCAATCGCGCCCTGCAGACGGGCGCCCCCGCACGCTTCTGGAACCCCGGGTCGGTGCATGGTGCGGCGCTGCTCAACCAGCAGATAACCCGCCAATCCCAGGTCATCGCCTACATCGATGACTTCAAGCTCATGCTCATCCTGGCCATCATCGTGCTGCCGCTGCTGCTGCTGACCCGGCCAGCGCGACCCGTCGCTAAACCCGCCGGCTCGGGCGCTTCTGACTAATTCCGGACAGCCGGCCAGACAAAAGCCACGCTGACAACAGGGTGTGCAGGCCGGTTCCTTTGCCACCTGAAGCCGCACGCAAGTTCCGCGCGCAGAAAAGCAACAACCTCCCTGGTAGTGACATCTGGCCGAATGAACCCCAAAGTCATCAAGACATGACCTAGGAAATATTTCTTGACAATCCCCCACCACCCGGCTTAAAAACCTGCGCTCAATCCAAAGCGCCGCGGCATGACCCAGACCACCTCGCCCACCGAACCAACTTCCGTCCCAGCACCCGGACCGGTCATCCCATCGCACCCCTCCGACATCCTGATGACCCTCATCGTCGCCTTCCTGGCACCGATGTTCCTCAGCGCCAGTGCCGGCGACATCGGCTTCGCCCGCATGGCCGCGATCGAGACCGTGAACGCCTACCGTCTGCGCAACCAGGCCGACCTCGTCGCGGTGGCGCAGATCATCGCCTTCGGCCTCGCGGCGCTGGGCTCCCTCAGCCTGTCGATGGCGGACGACATTTCGCTCTCGATGACCCTGCGCCTGCGCGGCAACGCCAACGCGCTGAACCGGTCGGCCGAACAGAACCGGCGCGTGCTGCGCGAAGCCCAGGGTCACGACCCGATCGCGCATCCGGCGGCAACGGCAACCGAACCTGTGACCCGGCCGGACGACGATCAGGCCGCCGCCGCCCTGCGCCGTGACGTAGCGGCGGCCCAGCAACTGGCGGCGCAGGCCGAGGCTCGCCTTCGTGCCCCGCAATGTGCCGCCGCCGATCAGCCGTCCGCCCTGTCACCGGCCCCAATCGCGTCCTCCACCGCCGCCCCGCCGGCCACCCCAAACGCCACCCCGCTGGACAGCGAGCAGCGCCATCAGGCCATGTGGGCGATCGCGATGGTGCAGGAGGCCGGCGAGATCTCCGCCAACATCCTGAACCTGCCACCGGCCGAACGCCGCATTGCCTCGATCCGCGCCGCGGCACTCAGCAGCGCGGCCAACGAATTGCTCACGGCCAGCAACGCGCCTCCACCGATCCCGCACGCCACGCCGGAGACCGTCTGAGCCCGAGCGTAGCCGCCCACCGACCCCATCCGGTTACCTTGCCACAACGCTCGCATCGATCCTGGCGACCCAGTCCGCCGGCAGCTTCCCGGCGTCCGCCGCCGCCACGCAGCCCGCCAGTTCCGCCCGGTTCTTGACCCCCAGCACCAGGGTGTCGATCGGCAGCCCCAGCGCATAACGATGGGCGATGATCGCCGGGTCGTCGCCGCTCGCCTCACACAGCGCCCGGAAGCTCTCGGCGCGGGCAAAATCCCGCATTTCGGGATGATCCGCCGGCAGATCCCGGTCGATGCCGGCGGTCAGCGCACCGGCCTGCACCGCGCGGATCCCCATCACACCGACGCCGTTCTGCCGCGCCGTCGCCATCACCTGGCGCGGTTTGGCCGGCCCGTCGTAGAACTTCAGCCCGCCGGGCGAGTCCATCAGATTGGCGATGCACTGCACCGCCGCCGGCTTCGGATCTTCCGCCAGCATCGCGATGATCACGTCCGGATGGCCGATCCCGGTCAAACCCCAGGCGCCGATAAGGCCCTCGGCCTTCAGCTTCTCGAACGCCGGCCGCACATGAGAGCGGAACAGCGGCAACGCGGTGAACCGGCTGACATCCGCCACATTCCACATCGGATGGCCCTCGGCCACCAGGTTGGAGTGCAGGAAGAAGATGTCCAGCCGGTCGCGTTGCAATCGGCGCAGACTTGTCTCGATCGAGGTCCGCAGCACCCGCTCGACCTGGTCCGGTGCCGGCGTGCCCAGGTTGCACTTGCTGGTGACATGCACCCCTGGCGGCAGGCGGCCACCGAACGCGTCGCCAACCACTTGTTCGGCTTTGCCGTCGCCGTAGCGCGGCGCCAGGTCCAGCAGATTGATACCGGCCGCGACCGCCGCATGAACGGTGGCGACGCATTCGTCAAACGTCGTCTCGCCCCACAGCATGCCAAGACCGCCGCCGCCCAGGGTCAGCGTCGATACCGGAAACAAGGAACCAAATTCGTGCACATCCATCCGCGACCTCCTGTGGCTTTGTCCCGATCAGTCGCAGGTCGCGGCCCCGCGGTCCAGCGCCCGCGTGAAAGCGGCGCCACGCCTTGCCTGCGGGATCCGGTGCAAACCCGTGGGTGATATCGCATGGCTGATCGTCGGCCCCCGGCGGCCCACCGGTTTTCAGGCGACAACGCGGTGGCGACGCCCCATTCTGCCGCCATGCGCCGTCTCCTGCCCCTGCTTGTTCTCGTCGTGTTCGCCGCCGGGGGCTTCTTTCTGCTCCGAGACGTCGGCTGGGGCAGTCTGGCGCGCCACCAGGCCGAACTGACGGATTGGGTGGGCACCCATCCGATTGGATCGGCGATGCTGTTCGTGATCGCTTACGTTCTGACTGCGGCGCTGTCGTTGCCGCAGGCCGCTTTGCTCACGGTGGCCGGTGGATTGCTGTTCGGCACCATCCTCGGCTGCGCCCTGACGGTGACCGGCGCGACCCTCGGCGCCTCGGTCTTGCTCGTCGTGGTCCGCTCGGCCTTCGCCGAGACGCTGCAACGCCATCGCGGCCGGATCCCCCAACAGGTGCAGCTCCGACTGACGAGGGACGGGTTCAGCTATCTTCTGGCACTGCGGCTGGTGCCGCTGTTTCCGTTCTGGATTGTCAACCTCGCCGCGGCGGTCGCCGGCATCCGGCTGACCGTCTTCGCGCCGGCGACCTTGCTGGGCATTGTTCCGACCAGCTTCGTGTTGAGCTCGATCGGGGCCGGTGTCGGGTCGGTGCTGGCGCAGGGCCGCACGCCGGACCTCTCGGTGCTGTTCGCGCCACGCATCCTTTTGCCGTTGCTCGGTCTCGCCGCCCTGTCACTGCTGCCGGTGCTGCTGCGCCGGCGGCCGGGTGCGCATGCCTGAGTTCGATCTCGCGGTCATTGGTGCCGGTGCGGCCGGCCTCTCGGTCGCGGCCGCGGCGGCACAGCTTGGGGCGTCCGTGGCCCTGATCGAGCGTGGCCGCATGGGGGGTGACTGCCTCAACACCGGCTGCGTCCCCAGCAAAGCCCTGCTCGCGGCGGCGCACGCGGCGCGCCGTGCGACCGAGGCGGCTCGGTTTGGCATCGTCACCGGTCAGCCGGAGGTCGATTGGGCCGCGGTCCGTTGCCATGTGCAGGGCGTCATCGCCGCCCTCGCACCGGTCGATTCCGCGCCGCGCCTGCAGGCCCTGGGCGCGACGGTGCTACAGGGTGAGGCGCGGTTCACCGATCCCGCGACGATCGCGGTTGATGGCCGTCCCGTCACCGCGCGCCGCTTCGTCATCGCCGCCGGCAGCCGAGCCGCCGTACCACCGATCGAGGGGCTGCATGAGGTGCCGTATTGGACAAACGAGTCGCTGTTCGATCTGGCGGTGAAACCGGACCATTTGCTGATCCTGGGCGGTGGCCCGATCGGGCTGGAAATGGCGGACGCGTTCTGTGGCCTTGGCTGTCGGGTCACCGTGATCGACGCCGCGACGATCGGGGCGAAGGAAGACCCCGAACTGGTCGCCGGCCTGCGGTTGGCTCTGGCCGCACGCGGCGTGATCTTCCGCGAGGGGCTCAAGCTGACCGGCATCGCCCCAGGGGTCGTTCCAGGGGCCGTCCCAGGGGTGGTTCCAGGCCCGACCGTGTCGCTGACGGACGGGTCACAGGTCAGCGGCTCGCATCTGCTCGTAGCGGTCGGACGAACGCCCAACCTCGCCGCGCTCGATCTGGCGGCGGGCAACATCCAGGCGGGACCGGCCGGCATCTCGACAGACCGCGGTTTGCGCAGCCTGACCAACCGGCGCGTCTATGCCGTCGGCGATATCGCTGATCCGCGGGGGATTGGGCCGCGGGCCTTCACCCATGTCGGATCGTATCATGCCGGTATCGTCATCCGTCGGGTGCTGTTCCGGCTGCCGGCGTCGGTCGATTACGCCGCACTCCCTCGGGTCACCTATACCGATCCGGAACTGGCGCAAACCGGTATGACCGCGGCCGAGGCATCCGCGGCCGGGTTGAACGTGCAGGTCCTGCGCTGGCCGCTGGCCGACAACGATCGTGCCGTCGCGGAACGCGAAACGGCGGGTCTGGTCAAGCTGGTCACCTGCAAAGGCCGGGTCGTCGGTGCCGGCATCCTGGCCCCACATGCCGGTGAGATGATCAGCCAGTGGACGCTGGCGATCTCCCAGCGCAGCAAACTATCGGCGCTGGCGGGGCTGATCGTGCCGTACCCGACCCGGTCCGAAGCCGCCAAGCGTGCCGCGGGCAGCGCGTTCGCGGCCCGTCTGTTCGCCCCGCGCACCAAGGCGCTGGTTCACCTGTTGTCGAGGCTGCCATGAAGGCCGGCACAGCAGGCGGGATGGCGGATCCACACCCCGGGTCGCCAAGCCTTGCCGATGATCGCCCAACCAGCTCAGGCGCGACCTGCATGCGGCCGCGAGAGCTTCAACGTCGCCGCGGACGCGCGCCGGACCGTTGCGAAAGCAGATCCAGTCGGGTGGTCAGGCCGCGGTGGCGGCGGCCAAACGCTTCACTTGCGCCTTCTCGATCCGGCGCTTCAGCGTGCGGCCCTCGTCGGTCAGCTTGGTGTTCGGCGTGCCCAGCAGAAACGCGTCGATGCCGCCGTTGTGCTCGACCGTGCGGATCGCCCGGGTCGACATCCGCAGGCGGACCTCGTGGCCAAGAATGTCGGACAACAGCGACGTCACCTGCAGGTTGGGCAGGAACCGCCGACGGGTCTTGTTGTTGGCATGGCTGACGTTGTTGCCACTGAGAACGCCCTTGCCCGTGATTTCACAGCGACGCGACATCGCACCTCATTCCTTGGTCTGGATCGGAAGGCGCGGGTTATGGCGATAGCCGCCGCCCGCGTCAAGCAAGCCGCACCGGCCATGACGAACCGCACCGCCACGAACCGTGCAGACCGGCGGCCTGGTTCAAGCCGGCGGGGGAACCCGGCCGCGGACCCGCCGAACGCCAGCCGCGCTGGCTCGCCCATACCCATCGCGCCGCCGCCCAGGTCGCGGTGCGGACCCCCCGGAAGTGGCGGCCTAGGAGGGGGGATGGTGCTCGTGCAACTCTCCCGAACGGACGCTGCCGATGGCATTGGTCAGGATACCGATGATGGCGTCGTCGGACATCGAGCGGGCGAGCAGCGCCATCGATCCGCCCAGCAGCGCCGAGGCGATCGCCAGCGAACTGAGGTTTTGCCCCATCATGTACTCGATTGCCTTGTCAACCACCGCGCCGGCCTGGCTGAGGTGGGCAGGTGACTCGTTCGCATCATCGGACATTGGCTTGTTCCCTAATCGACCGTTTCCAGGTCCTGTTCGGCGGCTTGCAGCATCCACATCCTGGCATAAAGCCCGCCATTCGCCAGCAACACGCCATGCGTGCCACGCTCGGCGACCTGGCCGTCCTGCAGGACAATGATTTCATCGGCGTCGACGACAGTCGACAGACGGTGCGCGATCACCAAGGTCGTGCGCTGCTTCGATACCGCCCGCAGGGCCGCCTGGATGTCCTGTTCGGTGCGGGTGTCCAACGCACTGGTCGCTTCATCGAGGATCAGGATGCGCGGGTCCTTCAGCACGGTGCGGGCAATCGCCACCCGCTGTTTCTCGCCACCGGACAGCTTCAGGCCGCGTTCGCCGACCCGGGTGTCATAGCCTTCGGGCAGCTTCAGCACGAAATCATGGATCTGCGCGGTCCGCGCGGCCTGCTCGATGTCGGCATCCGAGGCACCGGGGCGACCATAGCCGATGTTGTAGCGGATGGTGTCGTTGAACAGCACCGTGTCCTGCGGCACGACCCCGATCGCGGCATGCAGACTATCCTGCGACAGGTCGCGGATATCCTCGTTATCGATGGTGATGCGACCCTCGATGACGTCATAGAAGCGGAACAGCAGGCGACCGATGGTGGACTTGCCCGAACCGGTCGGGCCGACAATCGCCAATTTGCCACCGGCGCGAACGGTAAAATCGATGCTGTGAAGTATTGTCCTGTTGGACTGATAGCCGAAACGGACGTTCTGGAACACCACCTGGCCGGCCGAACCTTCGGACAAATGCGCGGTCAGGGTCCTGGCGTCGGGCTTGTCGACAATCTCACGCGGCACCCGCAGCAAGGCGAACATCTGCTCCATGTCCACCAGACCCTGCTTGATGGTCATGTAGACGATGCCAAGGAAGTTCAGTGGCTGATAGAGCTGGATCAAGTACGTGTTGACGACAACGAATTTGCCGACCGTCATGGTGCCGTCGCGCATACCCGATGCGGCCAGCAGCATGATCAGGGTCAGTCCGGTCGCGATGATCGCCGCCTGACCCAGGTTCATCGCATTCAGCGAGACCTGCACCCGGATCGCGGCGCGCTCGTAATGGGCGAGCGCGTGATCATAGCGCTGCGCCTCGTGTTGCTCGTTGCCGAAATACTTGACCGTTTCATAGTTGATCAGGCTGTCCAGGGATTTTGTCGAGGCGTCGTTGTCGGTGTCGTTCATCGTCCGCCGATAACGGCTGCGGCGCCCGGCGAGCACGGCGGTGAAGCCGACATAGACCAAAACCGCCAGGAAGGTCACGGCGGCGTAGCGCCAATCGAACATGTGCCAGATGATGACGGTGACCATCACCAGCTCCAGCGCCGTCGGGACAACGTTGAACACCGCCAGCCGCAGCACGGACTGCATGCCCAGCACGCCGCGATCGATGACCCTGGACAGGCCACCGGTCTGACGGTCCATGTGGAAGCGCAGACTGACGGCATGCAGATGGCGGAAGGTGCGCAAGGCGAGCAGCCGGACGGCGCGCTGCTGCACCGAGGCGAACAGGGCGTCGCGGATTTCGCCAAATCCGGCGGAGCCGACGCGAATGCCGCCGTAGGCCAGGATCAAGGCCACCGGAACGACAAATGCCACCGCCGCGGCATCCTTTGGCGCCAGCGCGTCGACGATGCGGCCGTAGATGACCGGCACATAGACGGTGGCGACCTTGGACAGCAGCATGAACACCAGCGCCACCGCGACCCGGATGCGCGCATTGGTGTTCCCCACCGGCCACAGATAGGGCAGCAGCGACGCGATGGTCCGCAGGGTCGATCGTTGCACCCTCAAAGCGGACGGCAGGTCCGCCGGTGCGGGTGGGTGGCTGCTTCGTCTCATGCTGGGCATGTGGCATGATATCGCGTCGTTTGAAAGGCGAACCGCTTGCCACAAAATAAGCCAGACACCGGATTTCAACGCCATGTGCGCCTGTGCAACAACGCGGTGCTGCCGAACGAGCGGGTGCCGCTGCTGATCGGTGACCAGTCCGTCGGGTGGCTGGCCGCCCGTATCGTGCCGGCGCTGCGGGGCATGCCGGCCGTCGAACGTGCCGACATCGGCGTCACGCTGACCGACCCGGTCGCCCTTCCGGTCATTGCGCGGACGTTGTGTGACCGCGGGCTGTTTCGGTGGCGCGGCGAGGCGTTTGATGTGCGTGCGCGGCCGGACGGTGCCGTGCTGACGCAGATCGACCGCGGCGCACTGCCAACCTTTGGCATCCAGGCGACCGGGGTCCATGTCAACGGCCTGGTGCGGCAAGACGATGGCCTGCATGTCTGGATCGCTCGGCGTGCCAGCGACAAGCTGCTGGACCCCGGCAAGCTGGACCACATCGTGGCCGGCGGCGTTCCGGCTGGCCTCGGGCCGATCGAGACCCTGCTGAAGGAAGCCGGGGAAGAAGCGTCAATCCCGTCCGAGCTGGCGTCGAAAGCGGTGCATGTCGGTTTGATCGGCTATGCGATGGAGCGGCCAGAGGGGCTGCGCCGGGACCGGTTGCACTGTTACGACCTGATCCTTCCGGAGGATTTCACACCCGTGGCTGCCGACGGTGAGGTCGCGGCGTTCGAGCTCTGGCCGATCGGGCGCGTGCTGGAAGCGGTGCGGGACAGTGACGACTTCAAGTTCAACGTCAATCTGGTGTTGATCGATCTTTTCCTGCGGCATCGTCTGATCGATGGGCCGGAGGCTGAATGCCTGCGGACAAGCCTCGCCAGAACGCCTGCGTAATCGGATGAACCGGGACCGCCGCCGCGCCACCGCCTGGCCGACCAGTGCTGGGCCGATCGGCGCCTGGCTGTGCAGTGGTTCGCCAATCAGCCCTCTGGTGGCGCCGCCACGATGGGGATTTCGCGGGGTTCCGGCTGGTCACCCATGCCGGGGGCGCGCTGGTCGTTACGTTGCTGGTCGTTACGTTGCGGGTCGCCTCGCTGCAGGTCGCCCCGTTGCCCGTCGCCCCGTTGCCCGTCGCCTCGCTGCGGGTCGCCGCGTTGCGGATCGCCTTCATCCAGGTCGCCCGGGCCCTGGCCGTCCTCGTTGCCCTGAAAACCGTCGCCCTGCTGATAGTTCCGACGCTGGTTGGCCTGCGGATGCTGCTGCGGCGACTGGCCGTTCGGCTGATTTTGCTGCTGAGCCTGGTTCATGGCGTTCAGGATGCGGAAGTAATGTTCCGCGTGCTGGAAGAACGCTTCCGCCGTCACCCGGTCTCCACTGCTGGTGGCATCACGGCCAAGCTGCAGATATTTTTCGAACAACTGCTGCGAGGTGCCGCGGATGCGAATTTCCGGACCATTGCTGTCAAAGACGTGGTTCCGATTGAGCGGGACGTTGCCCCCCGAATGGTGGCGGATGGGACCGCCAGCACCATTACCGCCGCCTCCACCGCCCGGGCGATGGTTGCGACCACGCATGCGCTTCATGTTCATACTGATGCCGTCGTGCTTTCCTATTATCGGTGGGCCCGTGGGCGTCCTGGAAGCCCGGCAAGGAGCTTCCATAGGCTGTTCCCATGGCCAACCACGATCCATCGGCGTTGATGGTGGCAAGCGAAGGAAATATTACCCAACCTTCGCGACCAGGGACGCTGTCACGCAGCACCCCGCCACAAACTTACCGTACACCTGTCCCATAATGCTGCCAACCGGTTTTTTTCAATTCAGGGATGCCAGAACCAGCGCGCGCGGGACTTTCGCCAGATCGGCGCGAACCGCGGCGGTGAAGCCAAGGTTTCGCGCCATGTCGCTGACGTAGATGGCCTGTCCGAACCCGAGTTCAATGATCGCCACCCCTTTTGGCGTCAGATGATTTCTGAGATCAGGCAGAATCGCGCGGTAGGCGGCATAGCCGTCCGGGCCGCCGTCCAGCGCGCGCCTGGGCTCATGCAAAGCGATTTCCGGCATCAGGTCCGCCAGATCCGGGCGGGTGATGTAGGGTGGGTTGCAGACGATCAGGTCGAAGCGGCCGGCTACCGGGGCCATCCAGTCGCCGACGACAAACGCCGCCCGATCGGCCAGACCAAGCCGTGCGGCGTTCCCGCCGGCGAGTTTAGCTGCCTCGGGACCGAGGTCGAGGCCAACGCCGAAAGCGGACGGGAATTCCTTCAGCAGCGCCAGCAGCAGGCAGCCGGTGCCGGTGCCGAGGTCAAGGATCTGCTCAGGCGGGGCCTGGTCGGTGAAGGCCATCAGCGCCGCTTCGACGAGTGTCTCGGACTCTGGACGCGGGATCAGGGTGGCGGCGGAGACGTTGAACGCCATGCTCCAGAATTCCCGTTGCCCGAGGATCAAGGCGAGCGGTTCGCGGCGCGACCGCCGCGCGACCAGATTGTCGAAGCCAGCTGGGTCGACGGCGCGGCCGGGATCGCGGATGAGATCGTTTTGACTGAGCGCCAGGGCATGACCGAGCAGCAGGCGCGCCTCCAACCGGGGGTTGTCGGTGATGCCGTCGAGCCGGGCGGCGGCGTCGCGGACCGCCTGAGCGATCGTCGTGGTCATGCGGGCCGGCAGCGGCGGATCGTGCTCATGCCGGCGTCTTGGGGTCGTGGCCGTGGGCAACGCGGACGGCCAGGGCCCGGGGGGGTAGTGCCGCGGGCTCATTCCTCGGCGGCCAGACGGGCGGCCTGGTCTTCAGCGGTCAGTGCGTCGATGAAGTCGTCGAGGTCGCCCGCCATGACGCGGTCGATCTTGTACAAAGTCAGATTGATGCGGTGATCCGACACCCGGCCTTGAGGGAAATTGTAGGTGCGGATGCGCTCGCTGCGGTCGCCAGTGCCAACCTGGGACTTGCGGTCCGCCGAGCGGGTCGCCGCCAGGCTGGAGCGCTGCTGCTCATACATCCGCGCGCGCAGGATCTTCATCGCCTTGGCGCGGTTCTTGTGCTGGCTGCGTTCCTCCTGCATCGCGACGATGATGCCGGTGGGGATGTGGGTGATGCGGACCGCGCTCTCGGTCTTGTTGACGTGCTGCCCGCCCGCTCCGGAGGCTCGGTAGACGTCGATGCGAAGGTCGCCCTCGTCGATCTCGACATCGACCTCCTCGGCTTCCGGCAGCACCGCGACGGTGACCGTCGAGGTATGGATGCGCCCCTGGCTTTCGGTCGCCGGAACCCGTTGCACCCGGTGGACGCCGGACTCGTACTTCAGCCGGGCGAAGACGTTGCGGCCGGTGACCTCGGCGGTGGCCTCCTTGATGCCGCCCAGGCCGGTATCGCCGTAGTCCAGGATCTCGAACCGCCAGCCTTTGCTTTCGGCGTATCTCTGGTACATCGCGAAGAGTTCGGCGGCGAACAGGCCGGCCTCGTCGCCGCCGGCGGCGGGACGGATCTCCAGGATGGCGGAGCGGGCGTCGGCCTCGTCGCGTGGCAGCAAAGCGAGGCGGATCTCGTGCGCCAGCGTCGGGATCTGGTCTTTCAGCTGATACAGTTCGGCTTCCGCCAGATCCTTCATCTCGGGGTCGGCCAGCAGCGCTTCGGCCTCGGACTGGGCGCGTTCGGCGGCGCGCAGGTCGCCGATGCGGGCGACAACCGGCTCGATATCGGACAATTCCTTCGAGGCCTTGACGTAGGCCTCGCCGGAGATGCCTCCCGACAGCATCGCGCGCAGTTCGTCCGCGCGGGCGGCGATGCGGTCGAGTTTGAAGCCGAGGTTCATCGCAGCCGGGCTGCAAGCTGGGCGAACGCGACGGCTTCCTGGGCGCCGGTCGCGAGATCCTTGACCTGGGCGGAGCCGGCGGCGATGTCGTCCTGACCCAGGATCACCGCGGCCCGCGCGGCGGCGCGGTTGGCGCGTTCCATGCGGCGCCTGAGGTTGCCGCGATAGGCGATCTCGGCGCGGATGCCGTTGGCGCGCAGCGACTGCAGGATCTCGATGGCGACCGCTTCGGCGGCCTCGCCGATCGGGATGACGGCGACCGGGGCAGGGGCGGCGGGGGCTTCCCGCATGAGCATGGCGAGGCGTTCGATCCCGGCAGCCCAGCCGACCGCGGGGGTCATCGGGCCGCCCATCTGCGCCACCAGACCGTCGTAGCGGCCGCCCGCCATCACCGTGCCCTGAGCACCGAGCCGGGTGGTGACGAACTCGAAGGCGGTGTGGCCATAGTAGTCGAGGCCGCGGACAATGCGCGGGTTTTCCACGAACGGGACGCGGAAGCGGATCAAATGGTCCTTCAGCCGAGCATAGAAGGCGGCGGCGGCCTCGGTCAGGTAAGGCATGATCGTCGGGGCCTCGGCGACGACGCGGCGGTCGGCCTCGTCCTTGCTGTCAAGGATGCGCATCGGGTTGCGGTCGAGCCGGTTGAGGCTGTCGACGGACAAGGTCGCCTGATGTTGCCGGAAATAGTCTACCAGGGCCTGGCGGTACGTGTCGCGGCTGTCCTTGTCGCCCAGGGTGTTGAGTTCCAGCACCGTGTCGTCGGCAACCGACAAGGCCTTCAGGATGTCCCAGCCGCAGGCGATCACCTCGGCATCCGCCAGCGGTTCGGCGGGCCCGATCAGCTCCGTGCCGATCTGGTGGAACTGGCGGTAGCGGCCTTTCTGCGGGCGCTCGTAGCGGAACATCGGGCCGGCGTAGAAGACTTTCTGCGGCAGCGACTGGGTCAGGCCGTTGGACACCAAAGCGCGGCAGACGCCGGCGGTGCCTTCCGGTCGCAGGGTGATGAGGTCACCGCCGCGGTCCTCGAAGCTGTACATTTCCTTGGTCACGACGTCGGAGGTCTCGCCCAGGGTGCGGGCGAACACGCGGGTATCCTCGAAGATCGGGGTGATCCATTCGTCGAAGCCGTAGGTGGCGGCCACCCGGCGGGCGGTGTCCACGACATGGCGGAACCGGCGCTGGTCCTCGCCGATCAGGTCGTGGGTGCCGCGGGCGGGTTGCAGGTCGGTCAACGTGGGGTCCTTGGTGGGTAGGCCGGGGTGGATAATGCGGGGAGGACAGGCTGGGCGTTATAGGGGTGAGGTGGGGCGGCAGGCTACCCAGGTTCAAGCGGACGGTCTTGGCCAGGATCGGCACGGACAGAGCGCCGGGCGGCCAGAGGTGGGTTCTTAACACCGGCCTGGTCTTGGCATGGCCGCGTGAAGGGCATGCCGATTGCGGTTTACCCTGGGGGATCTATTCCGGCAGCAGGGACGCCGCGACGCGGGCGGCGAGCGCGATGGGAAGCAGGATCGGGCAGTCGAGGATCGCGGCGATCCGCATCTTGTCGGCCCGGGTGTAGGACATGCAGTCCAGGATGACGAGATCGGGCTTGTGCGCCGCCATGTGCCGCGCCGCCGCGTCGATCGCCGCCGCGTCCGACAGCGGGCGCAGCGGCAGGGCGACGGTGCGCACCCCCGGACGCGCCCGCATCTCCCCCAGCGTCTTCACCTGCTCATGCAGCGGCACGAACAGGCCAAGCGTGCCGGCGGCCAGCAGCGCGGCGGCGACGGCATTCAGCACGGACGCGAGCTGCACGATGTCGGCACGCCGCGGCAGGCCGCTGAAGGCACCGGTGCAGCACAGCAGGGCCGGCCCGCCATCGTGCAGACGGGCCGCGAGACGGGCCGCGACAAAGGTCTTCGAGAGCGTGATGGTCTCGCCCGAGGGCAGCACGGTAAACAACGCATCGGCATCATCGCGCGGTGCGGCCAGTGTCGCGATCCGTTCGCGTGGCATGCCGTCAAGCGCGCCTTCGAGACGCAGAGTGATGCCAGGCGCGGCGGCGGCGACCTCTGCCTCGACCTCTGGGCGCGGCGACTGGCCGATGACGAAGACCCGTAGCGTTGGTCTCACCGCCGTTGTCCGAGAGGCTGGTGTTGATGGCCGGTCGGCGCGGTCGCCGGTGTCGTCCAGCTTTGTCGCGGCTGTCGGCTGTCGTGCGGACGAAAGTCGTGCTTCTGGCGCTTCGTCAAAACAACAACGCGATCATGTCGGGTTCGATCCGCAGTCGGAACGCGGGGTCGACTGACCGGAGATCGATGACGTCCACCCGATAGGGCAGGTTGGACTCCGACAACGCTTCGGTGATTTCGCCCAGGGTGTCCAGGCTAAGCGGTTGGTCCGACTCAAGCGCCAGGTCGAGATCGGAGTAGCGCTGTGCCGACGCGGTGGCGCGCGAGCCAAACACGTAGGCGTCGCAGCGTGGGGGCAAATGGGCACGCAGGATATCGCGCACGGTCGTCAGTTCGGCGTGCGAAAGATCAAGCGCGTTCTTCATGGCGATCGCCGCCGTAACGCATCCCGCAGGTATTCGGCTTCGGCCAGGAAATCCGGAATAATCGTGGCAACCTGCTGAGCTGTTTCGGCGTGATAGGCGTGGCTGGTCTTGGCACGCTGGTCACGGTAGCGGTGCCAGGCCGGCCAGTCGCCTAGCAGCAGGCCTTGCCGGTTGGCGGTGCGGATCAGGTCCTGGAAGGCCATCCGATCCACCTCGTTCGGGGACGCAGCGGTCTGGCGGATGAACCGCCGGAGCAAGCGGTGGCACAGCTCATAGGTGAATTCAAACCGCTGGATCAGGCCGTCGCGCAGCTGGTCGTCGGCGGGTTCGCGCTGGTGTCTTGCCAGCCCCTCCCGCAGCCGATCAATCGCGTTGATCAGCGGGGATATGTCGATCTTGGACCCGCTTGCCTCCATGGGACGACCTTAAGCCGCGACCGACCGCTTGGCTGTCTTGTCGCCGCGGCCAGCCAGCAATGCTGCAACGGAAATGTCCTCGTCCAGGTCTTCCCAATGCAGCCGAGCACCGGTCACGCAGATGCCGAACCGGGCCCGCTGTTCCGGGGCCGCATGCAACAAGCGGGGGAACCAGGCCAACGGAACACCCAGGGTTCTTCCGTCGGCCAATTCCACCCACATCGTCACATCGTCAAAGTGGATCGTCATCGCCGAAATGCTCATGCCATGCCCTTATGACCTCGTCTCGTCGAGCTGCCACGACCCGAACCCAATCAGCCTGTTCGCGACGCAAAAATCCGACACTTCCGCGACCCTGACCGCCGGCGTCAGCCATGGCTTGGCATCGGCGTCGGAGCGGGAGGCCGGAACATGAACCGGCTCCCTCGAAGCGCCCTCGTTCGCGAAGGAATGGAACCCGATACCGAGGTGCCGAAACACAATGGGGACCCCACCACCTATTCCGCCGCGACCTTCTCCTGGGCCGTTTCCGTCTTCAGCGCCGCCGCCTTCGCCTCCACCAGTTCGACGATGTGATCCACCATCGAGGCGCCGTCGATGGTGTGGTCGGTCTTGCCGGCGGCGTAGATCATGTGCCGGCCATTGCCGCCGCCGGTCACGCCGATGTCGGTCATCAGCGCCTCACCCGGACCGTTCACCACGCAGCCGATGATCGACAGGGTCAGTGGCGTCTCGATATGGCTGAGCCGGTCTTCCAGGGTGCGCACCGTCTCGATCACGTTGTAGCCCTGCCGAGCGCAGGATGGGCAGGAGATCACCTTCACGCCGCGATGGCGGATGCCCAGCGTCTTGAGCATGTCCCAGCCGACCCGGACCTCTTCGGCGGGCTCGTCGGACAAGGAAACGCGCAGCGTGTCGCCGATCCCGGCCCATAGCAGCGAGCCCAGGCCGATGGACGACTTCACCGTGCCCATTCGCCGGCCGCCGGCCTCGGTGATGCCGATATGCAGCGGGTGGTCGCAGACCTCGGCCAGTTGCTGATAGGCGGCGACGGCCAGGAACACGTCGGACGCCTTCACGCTGATCTTGAAGTCGTGAAAATCGTGCTGCTGCAGGATGTTGGCGTGGTACAACGCGCTTTCCACCAGCGCCTCGGGATTGGGCTCGCCGTATTTCTCCAGCAGGTGGCGTTCCAGCGAGCCGGCATTGACGCCGATGCGCATCGAGCAGCCGTGCTCGCGCGCGGCCCGCACCACTTCCTTCACCCGCTCGTCGCTGCCGATGTTGCCGGGGTTGATGCGCAGACAGGCGGCACCGCTTTCCGCCGCCTCGATCGCGCGCCGGTAGTGGAAATGAATGTCGGCGACGATCGGCACGTTGACCTCGGGAACGATGTCCTTCAACGCAAGCGCGCTTTCCCGGTCCGGGCAGGAGACCCGGACGATGTCCACGCCGGCCAGTTCCGCCAGCCGGATCTGCGCGATGGTGCCGGGCACGTCGGTGGTCAGGGTGTTGGTCATGGTCTGCACGGTGATCGGCGCGCCATCGCCGACCGGGACCTTGCCCACGTAGATGCGACGCGATTTGCGCCGGGTGATGTCCTGGTAAGGGCGATAGCTCATGCAATTCTCCTTGATCGCCAGCCGGGCGACGCCGAGCCGTGTAGCGAAGTCGCGGCATCAGGCCCCTACTATGGGGTGTCTGGCGGCTATTCGCTACTGCTGAGCCAACTGCTACGGATGAGGCCGTGTTGATGCAAGCTGGGGCGTCGCGGCAGCCGCCAGCTTGCCGTCCTTGATCAGGTCGGGGTCCAGCGGCATGTCGCGCCGGACGATCCCCGATCCGCCCAGGCTGACGGTCGGCGCGCCGTCCACCAGAAGCTCGGTGGCGGCGGCGTTGCCGGTGGTCAGCAGCAGGTCCGGCCGCGGCGGCACCGGCCAGGTCTCGCCGGCCTTCATCGTCCGACTGAGCAACACCACGCCAGCTCGATCCTTCACCAGCACCCAGGCGTCCGCATTGGCGCGCACCACGATGCGTCCGGTGTCGGCGGCGGACGGTGCGGTTGACGGCACCGGCGGCGAGCCGGCGGCGGACGGCGGATCATCGGGTCTGTCGGCCAGCTGGGCCGCGGCGGCTGATGTGGGAGAGAGTGCGACGACCGGGGGCGCCGGGTCGGGCGCGATCGCGGGCGACGCCGGATCGGCCAGGACGAGCCGCGGCAGGCCGGTGAGGGCGATGTCGTCCGCCGCCGCGGCCGCGGTTGCATCGGCCGTGGTGGTCGGGTCGGCCGCGGTCGGGTCGGGTGGCGCCGGCCGTGTCTGTTTGGCCAGCGGGGCCTGGTCGGCCAGCGGGGCCAGCCGTTGCGGGATCGCGGTCACCGTCTCGGCCGGCAACCGGCCCTCGGCGGAGAGCCGATACCATCCGACGTAGGTGCCCACCACCAGCACCAGACCAAGCAGCACCGCCGCCGCCCCCGACAGTCCCCGCTCAGGCATGGGCGCCGGAAACACCAGGTCCGCATGGCGGCTGAACCCATTGGCCTCGGTCCTGAAGCGGCGGACCATCTGCTCCGCGTCCAGGCCCAGCGCGGTGGCGTAGGTGCGCACGAACGCCAGCGCGTAGGCGTGACCGGGCAGCAGTGCGATCCGGCCTTCCTCAAGCGCCTGAAGGTAGGACATGCGGATGTGCAGATCGGCGGCAACGTCGTGAAGCACCAGACCCAGGTGCTCACGCGCGGTCTTCAGGTCCGCGCCGGCGCGTGTCGCTGCCGGCAGCTCCGTTCCATCTGGCGGGACGGTCGCCATCATGGGCGGTTTTTCGCCCCGCGTTTTCGCCGCACTGGCAGCCTCGTGTATCATCAACTCGAAGTGGGGTGTCTCGCCTGCCCGCGCGGGGCGTGGGTCACGTGTGTTCTATAGCACGCAGCAAACTATTCCTACTTCAGAAGAGATCGAAATCAACATTAAATCGATCTGTCATCATCCAGGTTGGCCGGGTCGCTTCAGGCGCGGTGGCCCGCTAGAGCATTTTCAGCCTGACTATGCAGACCGAAAATGCTCTATCCCTTTGTTTGATCGGATGATCGACACGCTTTGAACGTTCCGCTCAGCGTGATCATGCTCTAATCGATCACCGAATGCTCCCGCGCCCAGGCGGCGATCGGCTCACGCAGGCCGCTGGCGACGCCGCGCCGGATGGTTGCCAGCACCGCACGGAACGCCTGCAGGTCGGTCTGGGCGAACATCGCCTTGATCCGCAGGATCCCGCTGGCGGGCATCGACAAGGTGGTGACCCCGAGCGCCGCCAGCACCAGCGCTTCCAGTGGGCGTGAGGCGACCTCGCCGCAGACCGAGAGCGGGACGCCGGCGGCGTTTGACGCGCCGATGAGTTGTTCCAGCAGGTTCATCACCGGCTGGGACAGAAAATCATACCGATCGTACAATGAGGGTGTGCCGCGATCCGCCGCGAACAAGAACTGCAACAGGTCGTTGGTGCCGATCGATATGAAGTCGACCTCCTTCAGCAGATCCGGCAGTTGCCACATCAGGGCCGGCACCTCCAGCATGGTGCCGATCCGCAACGTTGCCGCGGACGGGCGCACCCGCGTGGCCTCGGCCAGCAGCAGCGCCTTCGCGGCGCGGAACTCCGGCACGGTGGCGACCATTGGGAACATCACCGACAGCTCGCGGCTGCCCGCCGCCAGCAGCAGCGCCCGCAACTGCCGCCGCAGCAACGCCGGGCGGTCCAGCCCGACCCGCAGCGACCGCCACCCCATGGCGGGATTCTCTTCCTCGGTCACCGTGCCGGGCAGCAGCTTGTCGGCGCCAAGGTCCAGGGTGCGGAACAGCACCGGCTTGTCGGCTGCCTCATCCAGCACCTTGGCGTACATCGCGGCCTGTTCCGCCACGTCCGCGACCGAACCGCGGGCGAGCATGGCGATCTCGGTGCGGAACAGACCGATGCCATCGGCGCCGGTGCGGGCGAGCTGCGGCAGTTCCAGGCTGAGGCCGACGTTGAGCATCAGTTTCAGCGCGATGCCGTCCGCCGTCGCCGCCGGGCGTTCCCGCCAGACCGCCAGATCGGCATATTTGGCGTCGCGGGCTTCCCGTGCGCGTCCGTAGGCCTGACGAACCTCGGTTTCCGGCCGCAGCACGAGCTGGCCTTCATCGGCGTCGACCACCGCGTCATTGCCTTGTTCGGCACTGTCCAGCATGCCGCGCAGGTTGCCGAGCGCGGGCAGGCCCAGCGCGCGGGCGAGGATCGCGGCATGGCCGGCCGGACTGGCTTCCTCGATCGCCACCCCGGCGATGCCGCGCGCGTGCCAGTCCAGCAGTTCGGCGGGTCCGAGGCGTCGGGCCAGCAGAATGGCGCCATCCGGCAACGGTGCGCGGGGTGCCTCGCCGGTCAAGGCGGCGAGCAGACGGTTGGCCAGATCCTCCATATCGGCGAGCCGTTCGCGCAGATAGGCATCGCTGATGCGGCGCATCCGGTCGTGCAGCTCGCTGGCGACGCGCTGCACCGCGGCCTCGGCGGTCATCCCGCCGCGGATCACGTCGCCGACCCGGCGCAGCCACCCGGCATCGGACGCCACCAGACGGTAGGCGTCGAGGACTTCCCGCGAGGCGTTCATATCGGCGGCGCGGCCGTTGCCGGGCACATCGGCGAACAGGTCATCGAGACCGCGCTGCATGTGGTCCACCGCCTGGTCCAGCCGATCCTGCTCGGCCTTCGGGTCATCGGCCAGCAGCCTGACCACGGGACGTATCGAACGCAGCAGGACGACGGGTCCGACCGCGATCCCGCCCATCAACGGGGTGCCGCTGAACAGCCGCGGCACGGTGGCGCCCAGTCCTTCGGGCGAACCGTCGGTGGCGCCGCTGCCGGACAGCATCTCGGCCAGCAGCATGGCGACGGTTTCGAGATCATCGACCTCGGCCTCGGTGAAATTGCGCGGGGTGCGGTTCTGCACCGCGATCACGCCCAGCGTGCGGCCGGAGCGGCGCACCGGAACCGACAGCATCGAGGCGAACGGTTCCTCGCCGGTTTCCGGCCGGTAGGCGAAGGCCGGATGGTTCTGCGCGTCGGGCAGGTTCATCACCAGTCCGGTGGCGGCGCACAGGCCGACGATGCCCTCGCCGACCCGCAGCCGGGTGCGTCCGATGGCGTTCGCGTTGAGCCCCTCGGTGGCGGCGAGCTCAAGGATGTCGCCCGGTCGCTGCACGTAGATCGAGCAGACTTCGCTGACCAGTTCGGTGGCGACGAGCTGGACCAGGGCCGACAGCGGGGCCGATCCGCGGGCCCGCAGATCGCGCAGCCGGGCCAGCAGGCGCCTAGGCCCGGTCATTCGCCAAGGGCGACATGGACATGCCGATCATTTCGCTATCACCCTCCTTTCGCGCGCGGCCGGCCATCGGCCGGCGCCATGGCCGTTCCGTCTACGGGTCTCAGCCAGATTAAGAAAGGGCCGAGTCGTGCCGACGGCGCTACGAGCGTCATCGCGTCAGGCGGCAGCGATCAGGCGCTGCCTCCCGTTGGTTGAGAGGGCGCCCGTGGTTGAGAGGGCGATTGACGGTCGTTATGGGGCCCACCTACCATGAGTCTGATCGAGCGTGAACGCTTGGCCCACGCTGCACCGACTGGCTCTGCAGCTCACGACCACTGTCGTCCTGTCATCCCAACGCCAGCACGGCGCGCTTCCGGGAAGCAGAACGCCCCCAATCCATCGAGCTGGTGGCCGCAGCGACAGCCAATCCACCTCTCTCGCGAGTACAGCGCGGCCCAGCCTGGTGATTGCAAGCGACGATGATCCATCGAACCGATGGCTAGATTACAGCGGAGGGACCGAGGACATGCCCAAGCCCGCACTTCTACTCTTCAATCAGAATTCGGAGCGTCTGCTCGGCGGTGCGCTTGACGACCGGTTCGAGATCATCCGCCTCTGGCAGGCCCGTGATCCGGACGCGTTGCTCTCTGAGCGGGGCGACGAGGTGATCGCGACCCTGACAACCCGTTTTGACGCCACGCTGCTCGACCGGCTGCCAAACCTGCGGCTGATCGCCGTGCCGGGTGCCGGCTATGAAAATGTTGCCATTGATGCCGCGCGAGCGCGTGGCATCACCCTTGCCAATGCCGGTGACACGCACAGCGCCGACGTTGCCGATCACGCCGTAGCGCTGACGCTCGCATCGATCCACCACCTGCCCGAATTACAGGCGTGGGTGCGCGAGGGACGCTGGTCCACCAGCGGTTTTCCCGAACGCCGTCGCGCCATGTCGGCACAGCGGTTCGGCATCGTCGGTTTGGGCAACATCGGTACCGCCATCGCGGAGCGACTGACGCCGTTCGGGGGCGAGATCGCCTGGTGGAGCCCCCGCGACAAGTCCGTGCCCTGGCCCCGCCGAAACAGTCTGCTTGAGCTCGCGCGGTGGTGCACGACGCTCATCGTCGCGACGCGCGGTAACGCCGAGGGGCTGATCGACGACGAGGCGATAGCGGCAGTCGGTCCGGAAGGCCTGATCGTCAACATCACGCGCGGCGGCGTGATCGACGAGAACGCCTTGATCGCGGCGCTGAGGGACGGAAGGCTCGGTCGTGCCGCGCTCGACGTGTTCGAGGGCGAGCCGACCTCGCCGCAACGGTGGCGGGACGTGCCCAACGCGATTCTCACCCCGCACGTGGCCGGCGTCTCGCACGAGTCCATGGTGCGCCTACGCAGCGCCGCGATCGACAATCTCCGAAGCGTCCTCGATGGCGGTCCGGTGGTGAATGAGATCAAGCAGTAGGCGCGGAAGAATAGGGTTGGCGGCAAGCGGCCAGTCTTGCCCACTCGGCGAATGCCGGTTTTCCGGATTTCACGTCCAGACGCTATTTCAGGTCCAGACGCTGCCCGAGCGAAACCTACCAGAGTTGACGGCCAAGGGTGCCAGCGAGCGCTGCCAGAAGTGCGCCATTTACCGCTGAACTCTACCAGGAAGTCGCCAGCCAAGCCTGCCTGCTTCAGACCCGGCCCAATGTCGGAACCGCAGCATATATGCAGGGTCGCGATGCCCTGATCCGGGGCTGCGGCATCACCGCGCCGCATGCGCGCCCAGCTTTGATCCATGGCCTCGATGTGCGCCTTCATTCGAGGCCAGCCCGGCAGGCCCGACTCACGAGCGATAACCAGCTGTGCATCGCTCAGCCGTGCGAGGTGGTCCGGCACCGCGGAGCCACGCGCATTCGAAAGTCGCGGATGATGACGGTGGAACCGGCGTAAAGCGGCGGCTTCGCCCGCGCGCAACCCTTCCAGCGACGCCTTCGCGCGCTTGTGCTGCTGTTCAAGGTTCAGGCGGAACGATGATGCGGCGCGCTGCATCTCATGACCGGACGCGATGTGAAACCGGGCCGGGGCCGCCGGTGGCCGAAATAGGCGCGCGGGAACGGCGACCCGATGCGACGCGCGAGGCCCAAGCGGGCGGAGTCCGCGCCGCCGTGGTGCCCGTCGCCGGCCGGTGGCGACGGACGAGAGACCGTCCAGAGGGCGCCGCTGTCGGCTATCGCCGCCACCAGCCGCGCTTGCGCTCCGCCGGTGGCTCACCGCCCGCGCCGATCAGGATCGGCTTGACCAATGGTTCGGCCGGTGACGGGTCGGTAGTGGCCGCCATGCCGCCGTTGGTGTCGTTCGCCGGGGCGGGCAACGACGGTGTCTGTTGTCCGGCCGGCTTGCCGAGCGCTTCGCTCGCTGGCTCCGGCGCCGCGGTGTTGAGGATCTCGACCTCTGGCACGACCTCTGGCACGACCTCTGGCACGACCTCTGGCGTAACGTTTGACCCAACCTCTGGCACAATGTTGGGCGCGAGCAGGTCCGACGCGGTGGGTTCGGCCGCGGGTAAAGCCGGTTGGACCATCGCCGCGACGATCGGCTCCGGGTCGGCGTTCGGCGGACCGGGTTCTGGTGCGGTGTCGTTGACGATTTCCGCCGCTGACGGCGCGCGCGGCGCCGGCTTGGCTTCGGCTGCCCGCTCCGCCTGGTCCATGACATCAAAGATATCGAAGGCGCGTCCGCCAAACGGATCGGCTGGCGTCGGGCCGGCGTAGACCGGCTGGAGATCGGGCTGCTCGGCGCCCGGGACAGCCAGCGGGCTGGCCTCGCCCTCGTTCTCGCGCCGCCGCCGCCGTCCGCCGCGCCGACCGCGCCGTCGGTTGCGCGGATCGTCCTCGGACAAGCCCGCGGTCTCGGCGGCTTCCGGCGTTTCCTCGCCGGCGACCGGTTCGGCCCGCGGATCCTCCGGCGCAGCCGCCGCCACGGTCCCGGTTGGGATGGTTCCAGCTGGGATGGTTCCAGCTGGGACGGCTTCGGCTGGGATGGTTCCGGCTGAGATGGTTCCGGCTGGGGCGGTTTCGGCGACTTCAGCGGGTTCGCCGGGATGCTCGTGATCGGTCGCCGGCGGAGTCTCCTCGCGTCGACCGCCGCGCCGCCGCCGCCGCCGCTTGCGCCGCCGTTCGCCCTCGTCCCCGCCGCCATCGCCGGCCGCATCAGCCGCCCGCGGTTCGGCGGTGTCCTCCTCGGCGTCATCATCCTCATCATCTTCAGCGGCCATGGTCTCGGTCGTGACCGTTGTCTCCACCTCTGTCTCCACCTCTGTCTCCACCTCTGGCTCGTCGGCTTCCTCCGCCACCGGCGGCGGCAGCATCGACCGCTCCGCGGTGACCACCGCCGGGATCTCGTCGGGTGAGCGCGTCCGCACCTTTTCGATGCGAAACTGCGGCGCGATCTGGGCGTCGTCGGCGGCGATGATGACCCGCATGGTGTAGCGGATCTCGATCTCGCGCAGCCGCTCGCGCTTGTGGTTGAGCAGATAGAGCGCGACCGGCGTGGAGACATGCACGATGATCTCGGCCGAACGACGCTTGCCGCCTTCATCCTCGATGCCGCGCAGCACATGGATCGCCGCGTTCTCGGTGCTGCGGACGTGGCCGGTGCCGCCGCAGTGCGGGCAGGGGATGAAACTGGTTTCGGCCAGCGACGGCCGCAGCCGCTGGCGGCTCATTTCCAGCAGGCCGAAATGGCTGATGTGACCGATCTGGATGCGCGCGCGGTCGTTCTTCAGCGCCTCCTTGATGCGGCGCTCGACCATCGCGTTGTGACGCTTGCTCTCCATGTCGATGAAGTCGATGACGACGAGGCCCGCCAGATCGCGCAGGCGCAACTGGCGAGCCACTTCATCAGCGGCTTCCAGGTTGGTGCGCAGGGCGGTCTCTTCGACGTTGCGTTCGCGCGTCGAGCGGCCGGAGTTGACGTCGATCGCGACCAGCGCCTCGGCCTGGTTGATCACCAGGTAGCCGCCGGAGCGGAGCTGCACCGTCGGCATCAACATGCCGTCCAGCTGCGCTTCCACCTGATTGCGGGCGAACAGCGGCTGGCCGCCATCGCGCCAGAGCTGCACCTTCTTGGCGTGGCTGGGCATCAGCATGCGCATGAAGTCGTGCGCCGCCCGCCAGCCGTCCTCGCCGTCCACCAGGATCTCGTCGATGTCGCGCGAGTAGACGTCGCGGATGGCGCGCTTGATCAGGCTGGCCTCTTCGTAGATCAGCGCCGGCGCCACCGACTTCATGGTGTGATCGCGGATGTCGTCCCACAGCCGCAGCAGGTATTCGCAATCGCGCTTGATCTCGGGCTTTGGCCGGTTGGCCCCGGCGGTGCGGACGATCATGCCCATGCCGCGCGGGATATCGAGCTCCGTCATCACCTCCTTCAGCCGCCGCCGATCCGCGGTCGAGGTGATCTTGCGCGAGATCCCGCCGCCGCGGGGCGAATTCGGCATCAGCACGCCGAAGCGCCCGGCGAGCGACAGATAGGTGGTCAACGCCGCGCCCTTGGTGCCGCGCTCTTCCTTGACCACCTGGATGAGCAGGATCTGGCGGCGGCGGATGACCTCCTGGATCTTGTAGTTGCGCAGGAAGCGCGGCGGCACCCTGCGCTCCCGATGATCGTCACCGTTTTCGTGGTCGCTGCCGCCGACCATCTCGGGCGGCCGAGCCGTTTCCAGCGGATCGCCGTTGGCGTCATAGCGTTCGGCGCTGTCGGATGGGTGTTCGTCGTCCGCGCTGACCAAGGGAGAGCTGATCTCGGGGGGGATGACTTCGGCTTCGGCTGCGGCGAGCCCGAGGGAAGGCCCGTTCGGCAAAGGGGGTGCCTGGGACGTTGCCCAAGCTGCCACCAGGTTGCTCATTCCGTCGTCCCCCGGGTTCTCCCCTGGGTCGTCCCCTGGGTCGTCCCCTGGGTCTTCCATGGGGCCGGCGGCCAGGCCGGTCGCGGGATCGCTCCCGGCGCCGGCCGGTGCAGATTTCACCGTCGGCGGGGCCGCGATCAGCAGCGGCATCGACGCCAGTGCCCAGGGCTCCGCGACGGGTTCGGCAATGGGGTCCGGGGCGGGTTCCGGCGGTGGGGCGGCCGGCGCGGGCGGCGGGGTCTCGACCGCCTGGCTCAACGCCAGTTCCAGGTCGTCTTCCTCTTCCTCCCGGCGCGCATCCTCGGCCTGCATCTCGATCAGGCGCTGCCGGTCGGCGACCGGGATCTGGTAATAGTCAGGGTGGATTTCGCTGAAGGCGAGGAATCCGTGGCGGTGGCCGCCATATTCCACGAAAGCCGCCTGCAGGCTGGGTTCGACCCGGACGACCTTGGCGAGGTAGATGTTTCCTTTCAGTTGCCGTTTGGTTGACGTCTCGACGTCGAAATCTTCAAGTCGGGTACCGTCCAGCACCACGACGCGGGTTTCTTCCGCGTGCGTGGCGTCGATCAGCATGCGCTTCGTCATTTAGTCGTAAACTCCGGTATGCCGTCATACGGCGGCCGGACCTGCTTGAGGTTCCGGTCGGCAAACGGCTTGCAAGGCTTGCGGGAAAGGGGGCGCCCGAAGGTTCAGGAGTACGATAGCGGTCGGCACGGGTGAGCGTGCGACCGCGAACGTCCACGTCAGCGGCAACGCCGAAGGCACCCGAACGGTCAGGACCGCCCCGGAAACCGGGTGGCGATCCAAACTCGGACGGGCATGGCGCGACGTGGTTCATCAGTCCCTAGCGTTCGGATGGCGCGTTCCGCGGCGGAACGCCGCCCCAGGTAACAGGCGGTGCCGTGCGACCCACGTGGCGGACAGACCGCGCGGCAGGGCCGACCCCGGCGCGCCACAAGTCCGAACGGGCGGGCGCGACGCGGGCGGCGATGGTCACGACGAAGCGGATCCTGTCCCACACCTGCAGGTCTGGCTCCGACCAGACCCGACGAGGGATCACGCAACGCCGGAACGAGCCAAGAGGCGGCATACCAGCCGTCCCGGTTGCATCGCCGGAGCGTCCTGACCATGAAGCAAACCGTCCAACATCGCAAGCGGATCATATTCGGGGGCGATGAACTCGTCGTAATCAACAGACAAGGTGCTGTTCCGCACCTAATATGTTAAGAAAGCGCATGGTCATTGGATCGCCAGTCACACGTCGGCTGCTGCTGCGCGGTTTCGCGACCGGCACGACAATCCATGGCACGTTTCTGTTGCCGCCGGCGGTTCATGCGGCGATGGCGGCCAAGCGGGAGGCGGCCAAGCGGGAGGCAGCCGAACCGGGGGCGGCAAAACCGCATCCGCGGCGACATGAGGTCACGAAGATCCCGCCGCCTTTGGTCATGCTCGACCCCGGTCACGGCGGCAAGGATCCGGGCGCGATCGGCGTCTCGGGCACCTATGAGAAGCATATCTCGCTGGCCACGGCGCTGGAGCTGAGGCGGCAGCTTGAAGCGGGCGGTCGCTACAGGGTGGAGCTGACCCGGGCGCGGGACGTGTTCATTCCGCTGGATGGCCGGGTGGAGAGCGCCCAGCAGCACGGTGCCGCGCTATTCGTCTCGATGCACGCGGATGCGCTGTCGAATCACGCGGTGCGCGGTGCCTCGGTCTACACCCTGGCGCCGCGGGCGTCGGATGCGCAGACGGCCGCGCTGGCCCAGCGGGAGAACAGCGCCGACCGCTTCATCGGCCGGCGGTGGCAGGCGATGTCGCCCGCGGTCTCGCAGATCCTGGCCAGTCTGGTGCGCGAGGAGACCCGCGCCGGTTCGGCTCGGATTGCCCGCACTCTGGTCGGCAGCCTGGATGATGACCTGCCGATGCTGCCGAACCCCGACCGCCACGCCGGCTTTCTGGTGCTGAAGGCGGCCGACATCCCCAGCGTGCTGGTCGAGATGGGGTTCATGTCCAATCGGCGGGATGAGACTGCCTTGCGTCAGGCCAGCCACCGGAAGCTGGTGGCCGAGGCGATGTGCCGAGCGGTCGATGCCTATTTTGCCGGACTTGGGCATCTCGCGGGTCGCGGTGGCCACGATCCGGGCGGCGGCGATCCGGGTTGAACGCAGGCGGCTCAGGAACCGGCGGCTCAGGCACCGGCGGCGCGAGCACGGGTCGCGCAAGTGTTGGGTCGCGCAACCCGGAGCGTCGGAGCGATGCGATCACTGAAGACGAGGCGAGCCCAAAAGTAGCGATCTCGTTGTTGGTGATTTTGCGCGAAAGCGTTCATATCGCCGACCATGACAGGACCACTGACCGCCGGCGAACCGCTGGCGCCCTCCGGCCGCCGCGGCAATGCCGGGGCACCGCAACCCACCGGCGGTGGCAAACCATCTGGCAAGCCGCCGGTGAGGAAGCCAGCTGTGAAGAAGTCAGCGGGCCGCGGTGCGGGCCGGTTGCAGCGGGCGGTGCGCGGCCTGTCCGCGGCGATCCTGGGCGTCGTGCTGCTGGGCGGTGTGGTGGGTGCCGCCGGCGGCTACCTGGCCTACGTTCATTACAGCGCCGACCTGCCGGATGTCGATGGGTTGCGCAACTACCGGCCACCGGTCATGAGCCGGGTCTACGCGGGTGACGCCCGGTTGCTCACGGAACTGGCGACGGAGCGGCGGATCTTTGTCCCGGTCACGGCGATCCCGAAAATCGTCAGACAGGCGTTCATATCTGCTGAAGATCGCAATTTCTACAATCATGGCGGCATCGATCCGGTGGCGATCGTGCGGGCGGGGGTGTTCGACCTGCTGCACGCGGGTGATGGGCGCCGGCCGATCGGCGCGTCCACCATCACCCAGCAGGTCGCCAAGAACATGCTGCTGGGCAACCAGATCACCGTCTCCCGCAAGATCAAGGAAGCGATCCTGGCGATACGGATCGAGCAGAACCTCAGCAAGGACCGCATCCTGGAGCTGTATCTGAACGAGATCTACCTCGGTCTGGGGTCGTATGGCGTGGCGGCGGCGTCGCAGGCCTATTTCAACAAGCCGCTGGACAAGCTGACGATCGCCGAGGCAGCGTTCCTGGGCGGGCTGCCCAAGGCGCCCAACAATCTCAACCCGTTCAAGTATCCTGAAGCGGCGCGGGTTCGGCGGGACTATGTGCTGGACCGGCTGGCGGAGGATCATGCGATCACCGCCGCGCAGGCGGCCGAGGCGAAGGCCACGCCGGTCATCCCGTCGGAATTTCACCGCCCGCCGCCGGTGCCCGGTGCTGACTGGTTCACCGAGGAGGTGCGCCGCCGGCTGGTCGCGCGGTTCGGTCAGGACACCACGACGCAGGGCGGCCTGATGGTGCGCACCAGCCTGGATCCGGCGCTGCAGGTCGCGGCCGAGGCGTCCTTGCGCGATGGCCTGATGGCCTATGATCGCAAGCACGGCGGCTGGCGCGGCGCGGTCGCGCACCTCGATCTGCCGGCGGGCGATTTCGAGACCAGCTGGCCGGCGGCGCTGAACCAGCAGTCTCGACCGCCCGGAATGCTGGCGTCCTGGAAACTGGCGATCGTCGCCAGCGAAAGCGATGCCGAGGCGAAGGTCGAGTGGCTGACCCAGGCGGGCGAACGGCGCGCGGCGATGCTTTCATTGGCCGATCTGACATGGGCGCGCCCGGTGCGCGGCGGCAAGCCGGGGCCGGTGCCGCGGCGCATGAGCGAGGTGGTGCATGTCGGCGACGTCGTGATGATCGCGCCGCCTGCCAACAGCGCCGCCATCGCGCCGGCTGCCCTGGCGCCTGCTGCCCTGGGGCGGGCGGCGAAGGGCCGGCCGGCGCCGTTGCCGCCGCCCATGCCGCCGCGGGCGAACCGTGCGATGCTGCGCCAGATCCCGCAGGTGCAGGGTGCGATGGTGTCGCTTGATCCGCAGAGCGGGCGGGTGCTGGCGATGGTCGGCGGGTGGAGCTTCGAGCAGAGCCAGTTCAATCGGGCGGTGCAGGCCAATCGGCAGCCCGGATCAAGCTTCAAGCCGATGGTGTACCTGACGGCGCTGGAGAAAGGCGTGTCGCCAAGCCAGAAGTTCCTGGATGCGCCGATCGTGGTCGATACCCCGGAAGGGCGTTGGCGGCCTGGCAACTATGAGGGCACGTTCGGCGGCCCGACGACGCTGCGGGTGGCGCTGGAGCAGTCGCTCAACCTGGTCACCCTGCGCGTTGCGCAGCAGGTCGGGATGCAGGCGATCGCGGACAATGCGATCGCCTTTCACATGGTCGATTCGATGCCGCGGGTGCTGCCCGCCGCGCTGGGTGCGGTGGAAACGACGGTGCTGCGGGAAGCCGGTGCCTACGCGTCGCTCGCCGCGGGGGGGCGAGAAGTCATACCGAGCCTGATCGATAGCGTGCAGGATCCGGATGGGCACGTGGTGATGCGTGCGGGCGCGCTGTCCTGCGCGGACTGCGCCGATCCGTCGCAGCCGCCGGCGGTGACCGATAGCAGAGCGCAAATCGCGGATCCGGACAGCGTGTTCCAGTTGATCACCATGATGGAGGGGGTGGTGCAGCGCGGCACGGGGATGCCGGCGGTCAAGGGGATCAACCGGCCGATCGCCGGCAAGACCGGAACCACCCAGGACTTCGCCGATGCGTGGTTCGCCGGCTTCACCCCGGACCTGGTGACCGTGGTGTGGGTCGGTTACGACACGCCCACGGACCTTGGCGACAATGAAACCGGGGGTCACGTGGCGGCGCCGATCTGGCGCGACTACATGGCGAGCGCCCTGGCGGGCCGTCCGGTGCTGTCGTTTCCGATGCCACCTGGTGTCACGATGGCGTCGTGGGACAGCGGCAGGGGCACGGTGGTCGACGCGTTCAAGCTGAACCAGATCCCTGGCGCCTCGGCGCCGATCGGCATGGGGCTGGCCAGCGCGCCGGCCGATGGCGGCACCGCGCCGGCCGATGGAACCACCGCGTCGGGGGCGCACGGCGGGGTTGATAACGGCCTGGGCGGGCTCTACTGATCGGTCCGCATTCCCTAGACCCGTGGCTGAACCATGTCCGCTGAATCCGACTCCCTGAACGAACAGATCAAGCAGTCCGTCGCGCTGCTGAGGAGGCATCTTTGACTGGGATGTCGCCGAAGCCCGGCTGGCGGAACTGAACAACCGCGCCGAGGATCCGGCGCTGTGGAACGATGCCGCGGCGGCGCAGAAGCTGATGCGGGAAAGGAACAAGATCGCGTCGGCGATGGAGGGTGTCCGGGCGCTGGAAACCGAGGTCAGCGACGCCCTGGAGCTGATCGAGCTGGCCGACGCCGATGGCGATGTGGCGATGGTCGCCGAGGCGATGACGTCGTTGCGGGCGGCGGCGGCGGAGGCGAAGCGGCGGGAGATCGAGAGCCTGCTGTCGGGCGAGGCGGACGGCAATGACTGCTATATCGAGCTGAATGCCGGGGCCGGCGGCACCGAAGCGCAGGACTGGGCCCAGATGCTGGTCCGCATGTATATGCGCTGGGCCGAACAGCACGCCTACAAGGTGCAGCTGATCGAAGAGAGCGAGGGTGAGCAGGCGGGCATCAAGTCGGCGACCTTGCAGATCACCGGCCCGAACGCCTATGGCTGGCTGAAGACCGAGGGTGGCGTCCACCGGCTGGTGCGGATCAGTCCGTTCGACGCCAATGCGCGGCGGCAGACCAGCTTCGCCTCGGTCTGGGTGTATCCGGTGGTCGATGAGTCGATCGAGATCGAGATCAATGAGGCTGATTTGAAGGTCGACACCTATCGCGCGTCCGGCGCCGGCGGGCAGCACGTCAACAAGACCGAGAGCGCCATCCGGATCACCCATGTTCCCAGCGGGATCATCGTCGCCTGCCAAACCGATCGCAGCCAGCACCGCAACCGGGCCACCGCGATGGCGATGCTGAAGGCGCGGCTGTACGAGGCTGAGCTGCAACGGCGTGAGGCGGTGACGGCGGCACAGGAGAACGCCAAGACCGACATCGGCTGGGGCCACCAGATCCGCAATTATGTGCTGGCGCCGTATCAGTTGGTCAAGGATCTGCGCACCGGGCTGGAGACGGGCAATCCGGACGCCGTGCTGGACGGGGATCTGGACGAATTCATGGCGGCGGCGCTGGCGGCTCGATCGGGCGCGACACGGTCGGAGGCGAGCGCGCAGGCGCGGTAGGCAACGGGGGGTGAGAGCACTTTTTGATTGGGTGCCGAGCCGTGAGCGAGTCGCCGATCCCGTCGGCAAGGCCGACGCGTGACGGTGCATGACCTGCAGATCGAGGGCGGTGGCCATCTTCTTGCGGTGACCGATATCAGGCTGTTCGCGGTGAATGGTATCAAGTTGTCGCAGTAGTGAAGCACCAAGGAATCCTGATGTTTAGAAGGGCCAGGACATGAGCGGTCTCTACGACACTGACATCGTCTTGTGGAGCGAACACCAGGCGGCGCTACTGCGTCGTCGTGCGGCGGGTGAGCTGGTCAACGACGCTGAATTGGACTGGCCCAACATCGCCCAGGAGATCGAGAGCGTGGGAAACGAGCAGCGTCATGCCGTCGAATCCCTGCTGATGCGGGCGCTCATTCACATGCTCAAAGCACAAGCGTGGCCGCTATCGCGCGAGGTGCCACATTGGCAAGCCGAGGCGCGCGTATTCCGCAGCCAAGCACGCCGCCGGTTCGTGCCATCCATGCGTCAAAGCCTCGATCTGGCGGGCATCTATGCTGACGCCTTGCGCGGCTTGCCTGATACGGTAGACGACCAGCCACCGCTGCCGGTGCAACAAATCTGTCCGGTGACTCTGGATGATCTGCTGAGCGACGATCCGTAACCCTGATCCATCGCCGTGACCCCGCGCGCGACACAGCTCGGTTTTTATGCGCCGTCGCCCCGGGCCAGCCTGGTCGCCCGCGGGTCGATCCGCACGCTGAGCAGGCAGCTTGAGGTCCGCAAGCGAAGGCGGGGCTACAGATGAGTGCAGCCGATTTCGACCTCCGCGCGGAGATCGCCCGCATCGACTGCTCCCTGGCGGAAAACCGCAAGTTCCAGGCCGAGACCGACAAGCGGTTTGAAGAAAGCCGCAGGCTGGCCGCCGCCGCTTTGCTCCCGCGCTCGGACGTTCACCATCCGGCCCGAGGCGCGCCGGCCGGATGGCTGGCGGCATGCGCCGGGTTTACCGTCGGCGCCGTGGTGGCCGGGGCCATCGTCGCATTGATGGGCGTTATTCACTGATGGCCGACACCGGGCGTAAGGTGGGTTGGTTCGCGCGCCTTTCGCGCGGGTAACGCATCGCGCCGAACGCCGCGATCTGGACCCGGAACGCTTCGCGGTGCAGAGTTCGGGGAAGGCGATCCTGAGGGTGCGGGATGGGCCGGCCGCGCAGAAAACAAAGCACGCGCAGACGTGCCGATGGGAGTGAAACGATGGATACGACGCTGATAGCGACGCCCGCGGCCGAGATCACGGCTCGGCTGGACCGCTTGCCGATGACGCGCCACATGTGGGCGCTGGTACTGTTGATCTCGCTGGGCGGCTGGTTCGATACGTATGCGATCTTTCTGACCGGCTCGATCGCGCCGGGCATGTTCGCCGACAAGATCTTCACCCCCACGACGGTTTCCCTGTTCGGGTTCACCGGCCTGGCATCTTTCATCGCCGCGCTGTTCGCCGGGCTGTTCATCGGCACGATGTTCTTCACCCGCGCCGCCGACCGGTTCGGCCGCCGCACGGTCTTCACCTATTCGCTTGTCTGGTACTGCGTCGCCACCCTGGTCATGGCGTTCCAGTACACGCCGAACGGGGTGAACCTGTGGCGCTTCATCGCCGGCATCGGCATCGGCGTGGAACTTGTCACGGTTGATACCTTTATTTCCGAGCTTGTGCCGAAGCGGGCGCGCGGCAAGACCTTCGCGATCCAGCAGTCGATCGGGTTCATCCCTGTCCCGGTCGTGGGGCTGCTCGCCTGGCTGCTCAATCCGACCGCGCCGTTGGGGCTGTCGGGCTGGCGCTGGGTGGTGATCATTGGTTCGGTTGGTGCGCTGATCGTGTGGTTCGTGCGGCTGCGGATGCCGGAATCGCCGCGCTGGCTGGCGCAGCAGGGCCGCATCGAGGAAGCCGATCGGGTGATGAGCGCGATCGAGGCCAAGGTTGCCGCGGAATCCGGTGGCACGCTGCCGGCGCCGGAACCGCCGGTGCTGGAGGATCCGCGCAAGGGGCGGCTGTCGGAGATCTTCAATCCGACCTACCGCAGCAGGACGATCATGCTTTCGATCGCCAATTTCTGCCAGACGATCGGCTTTTATGGCTTCGCCAACTGGGTGCCGACCCTGCTGATCGCCAATGGCATCCACGTATCGCAGACGCTGGAATACTCGTTCATCATCGCCTTCGCGTACCCGTTGTTTCCGCTGTTCAGTTCGCTGTTCGCCGACCGGATCGAGCGGAAATGGCAGGTCTGCCTGTCCTGCATCGGCATCGCCGTGTTCGGCGTGGCGTTTTCGTTCCAGACCGGTGCGGTGCCGCTGATCATCATCGGCACCTTGCAGACGATGATGAACGCCTGGTTGTCGTTCTCCGCCCACAACTACCAGGCGGAGCTGTTCCCCACCCGGATCCGCGCCACGGCGGTCGGGTTCGTCTACTCCTGGAGCCGGTTCAGCACGATCTTCACCGGTTTCTTCATCGCTGCGATTCTGCAGCGGTTTGGCGTGCCGGGTGTGTTCATGTTCGTCGCCAGCGCCATGGCGGTCGTTGTGCTGTCGGTCGGGGCGTTCGGACCGCGCACCAACAGCCTGTCGCTGGAAGAGATTTCGCGACCGGTTGTGCCCCAGCGCCGGGTGGTTGGCACCAACAGGTAGCGCAAACCGTTGTTGGGCAGCGGCCAGTATCGCGCATCAGGAAGCGCGATACGTCGCTGTTGGTTTGGGATGGCCGATTGACGCGCCTGCAGGCGGATTAAGCGCGTCTCGCGCTTGTAGGCGCTTTAACGCCCGGCGTTGGAGAGGGCGATTGAGTTTGAGGATGGTTCAACCTCAAATGATCGCGCTCTAGCTTCTACCGCCTGCCGTCGAACCGGGGCTCCGCGCGCTGCTGGCGGGGGGTGGGGGGCTCATCGCGGCGCGCCGGACGGGTGTTCGCGGGCGGCGGCGGCCGCTCTACCGTTTCGTCGTCATAATATAAGTCCTCGGCCGCGTACAGGTCCTGCGCGGCGGGCGGAATGGGCGGACGGTCGCCGATCGCGGGATCCTGGCGTTGCGCGGGGATCGGGGCGTAGACATCCTCGAAGTTTACCGGCTGCGCACCCATCGGCAGGCGCAGCGCCACATGGCGGATTTCCTGCTGGATCTCGTCCAACCGAGCCTCGATGACCTCGAGGCGGGTTTTGACGCCGAGAACGCTGAAGGGCATGAACAGGAAGGCCAGCACATACAACAACGTCGGCACGATGAGCACGAGCGGCACCCACCAGGGGACCCAATCGGGCAGGGCAAACGGCATGTTCATTTCCATTTCCTAGCACCAAATCATCGACGAGTGGGTGGATTTATTAGACGGTGCGTGCGAGTCTGGGTGGATGTTGCTGTTGATCCCGGGCCCCGTCACCACGCGTCCCGAAGTACGCCAGGCGCTGACCCGGGACATCGCGCCCTGGGACAACGATTTTCGACAGTTCCTGACGCGGTTGCGGCTGCGTATCCTGGGCATCGCCGGCGGCGTGGAGGGCCAGCATGTCACCCTGCCGCTGCAAGGCTGCGGCCATTTCGTCACCGAGGCGGCGGTGCGCACCTTCCTGCCGCCCGGCGGCCGCATCCTGATCCCGGCGACCGGCGCCTATGCCGATCGCATGATCCGGCTGACCCAGGAGGCCGGCCGCGTCCCGGTGCCGCTGCCGATGGGTCTGGCCCACACGACCGACCCGCGGGCCGTTGCCCGGGCGCTGGCGGCGGACCCGGGCCTGAGCCATGTGGGCATGGTCTATTCCGAAACCGGCAGCGGCATCATCCACGATGTCCGTGCGGTCGGCGCGGTGGTGCGGGAAGCGGGCAGGCGCATGATCATCGACGCGGTTTCGGCGTTCGGGGCGTTGCCATTGGATCTGTCGTCGCTGCCCGAGGCCGATGCAGTGGTGTTTACCACCAACAAATGTCTCGAGGCGCTGCCCGGGGTGGCGTTCGCCGTCGCCCGGACGGATCGCCTGCTGGCCTGTGTCGGCAATGCCGGAAGCTGGTCGCTCGATCTTTCCAACATCTACGATCACGCGCTGCGCGCCGGCCCGGGAAGCTTCCGTTTCACCCCGCCGGCGCAGATCCTGGCGGCGCTGGATGTCGCGCTGAACTATCATGACAAGGAAGGTCAAGCCGCCAGGCTGGCGCGCTACACCGCCAACATGCGGGTTCTCCATGCAGGGGTCTGCAAGCTCGGACTGACGCCGTGGCTGCCGGCGGCGGCCCAGGGGCCGGTGATTGTCAACGTCCACGCCCCCGCCGACCCCGCCTGGGACCTGCAGGCGTTTGTCGACGCGTTGAAATCCCGCGGCGTTCTGATAAGCAACTTCCATAACACGCCGACCCCGACGTTCCGTGTTGGCTGCATTGGCGCGATCACCCCCGAGGACATGGCGGGTGCCGTTCGAGCGATCGACCATGCGTTGGGGGAAATCGGGGTCAAACGCCGGGAGGCCGCCCAACCATGACGTCAGATATCGAGATTGCCCGCGCCGCCACACTGCATCCGATTCAGGAGATCGCCGGGAAACTGGGCATTCCTGGTGACGCGGTCGAACCCTATGGCCACCACAAGGCGAAGATCGGCCTGGGCTTCATCGACAGCCTGGAATCGCGGCCGGATGGTGCGCTGGTGCTGGTCACCGGCATCAGCCCGACGCCGGCCGGCGAGGGCAAGACCACCACGACGGTCGGTCTCGGGGATGCGCTGAACCGCATCGGCAAGCGGGCGACGATCTGCCTGCGGGAGCCCAGCCTGGGCCCCAGCTTCGGCATGAAGGGGGGTGCCGCCGGCGGCGGGTATGCGCAGGTGGTGCCGATGGACCAGATCAACCTGCACTTTACCGGTGATTTCCACGCCGTGACCTCGGCCAACAACCTGCTGGCGGCGATGATCGATAATTCGATCTACTGGGGCAACCCGTTGGGGATCGACGCCCGCCGCATCACCTGGCGTCGCTGCATGGACATGAACGACCGCGCGCTGCGCAGCATAACCGGCAGCCTGGGCGGGGTGGCCAACGGGTTCCCGCGGGAGGACGGCTTCGACATTTCCGTCGCGTCGGAGGTGATGGCGGTGTTCTGCCTGTCCCGCGGCCTGCCGGATCTGCAGGCCAGGCTTGGCAAGATGATCGTGGCGCAGACGCGCGACGGCAAGAACATCACCGCCGCCGATCTGAAGGCCGATGGTGCGATGTCGGTGCTGCTGAAGGACGCGGTGGCACCCAACCTGGTGCAGACGCTGGAGGGGTCGCCCGCACTGGTGCATGGCGGTCCGTTCGCCAATATCGCGCACGGCTGCAACTCGGTGATGGCGACCCGGCTGGGGCTGAAGCTGTCCGACGTGGTGGTGACCGAGGCCGGTTTCGGCGCCGACCTGGGGGGTGAGAAGTTCCTCGACATCAAATGCCGGTCCGCCGGGCTGAAGCCGTCCTGCGCGGTGGTCGTCGCCACGGTGCGGGCGCTGAAGATGCACGGCGGCGTGGCGCGCAACGCGCTGGGGCCGGAGAATGTCGAGGCGGTGAAGCGCGGTGTCGCCAATCTGCAGCGGCACGTCGAGAACCTGCGGAAGTTCGGCCTGCCGGTGGTGGTCGCGGTCAACCACTTCACCGCCGACACCGAAGCCGAGTTCGCGGCGATCAAGGACGCCATGGCCTCGATCGGCACCGACGCCATCTCCTGCACGCACTGGGCGCATGGCGGGGCCGGTGCCGAGGCCCTGGCGCGTGCGGTGGTGGAGCGGATCGAGGGTGGGACGGCGGCCTACCAGCCGCTGTATTCGCTGGATCTGAAACTGGCCGACAAGATCCGCACCATCGCGAAAGAGATCTACCGCGCATCCGATATCGCGGTGCCCGACGCGGTGGCGAAGAAACTGGCCGCGTTCGAGGCGGCCGGCTTCGGCGATGTGCCGGTATGCATCGCCAAGACGCAATACAGCTTCACCGCCGACGCGACGGTGATGGGTGCGCCCACTGGGCATGTGCTGCCGGTGCGGGAGGTACGGCTGTCCGCCGGTGCCGGGTTCGTGGTGGCGATCTGTGGGGACATCATGACGATGCCGGGGCTGCCCCGGGTTCCCGCCGCCGAAGCGATCCATCTGCGCGCGGATGGCGAGATAGAGGGTTTGTTCTGATACCAATTCGGCGGTTGCGCCGACCGGGATCAGGGTGATTTTTCGCGCCTCGCCCTTGCGCGCCCGGTCGTTCGCGGGCCCGGCTGCGCGCGAACCCGGCGCGCATTTCGGTCAATGCCTGCGTCGCGCGGCATGAGGCTTGTTCTGGCGGGCGATCCGAACGTCTGACTTTCGCCCTGCTGGTTCACGTCGGTAAATCGATCCGGCCATGTTCACCCGACCAGATCATCTTTCTGCTCGGGATCCGCGCCCGCGTTCGCGCAGGAACTCGAGTTCGACTGCTGTCGCACACGCGCCTCGGCGTCCCGAGGGTTATTCGCCTGGAAGGGACTGGGCAGGCCGTTTCAGGCGCTATCTATCACCGTTGATGCAGGCGCGTCCTGCCAAGATGAGCGTGAGGCAGGGGAGGTCGCATCAGCGCGCGCCGCGAAATTCGCCTGACGATCGGAATCGTTTCGCGGCGCGCGTTGGCGGCGATGGGTCATTCCGGGGTCGTATTTGGACCGCCCACAAGTAAACGTGAACCGTATACCGCCTAGCAAAAAGAACTGTGCCAACCAGGGCAGGTCTTTACTGACATTTCTTCAAACTGTCACTGTTCCCACATTACTGGCTCTTTAGCTTTCGGTTAGTCACTGCGCGGTCGCCTGTGCGTATCGGCTGGTTCGATCACGCGCGCTATGACCCGCAACGCAGAAGGACCGCTCCACCCATGATCCGCAAGAGATTGCTCCGGACCACCGGCATCACGCTGAGCCTGGTTGCCATGCTCGGCAATGCCGTGCCTGCGATGGCTGATGACAGTCACGATCAGCGCGAACCGCACTTGACGACGGCGCAGAAGGTCGCGTTGCTTCGCGCACACGTAAAGTATGTCTTCGTCATTTACCAAGAGAACGAGTCGTTTGACCACTTCTTCGGCACGTTCCCAGGTGCGAACGGTTTGTTCGCGGCGCCGGACGGCGCGAAACCGGCCAACAAGACGCCGAGCTTCGTGCAGCAATATCTGGATACGTCGTTGAACGTGGCGAAGATTTCGCCATTTCTGATGCCTCAGGCGGTGACCACCGCATCCGGTGCCACGGTGCCGATCTACCCGGCGGACGAGATTTCGGTTGATCACAGCCACCAGGGCATGGCGAACAGTCTTCACGTCGACCCCGCTCTCGGCGTCGCGGCGAACGACCGTTACGCGCTGGACCAGGAAACGCTGACGACGGACAGTTCGGGCAACATCGTGACCCCGAGTGGCGCCGCGCCGACCGGCATCACGCTGGCCCAGCAGCAAAAGGCCGAGACCGACATTGGCCATATCGACTGCGACACGATCCCGTTCATGTGGGCGTGGGCGAAGCGCTTCGTGCTGTTCGACAATTTCCGCCAGACGATCATCGGGCCATCGACGCCCAACGCCATCGCGCTGATCGCCGGGCAGTCCGGTGAGACGCAATGGGCGCTGCACAACGACCAGGGCGCGACGGTGAAGTATGCCAATCCCAACTTTCCAAATCCGTTGGGCGCCACCTACGGCTCCAACGTCATGCCGAGCACCAGCAATGCGTTCGTGCCGGTGGTCAGTGACCCGGGGCCGTTTCCTGGCTCCAACCTCGACAAGAACAGCATCAAGCCGCCGTACAACTTCGACGAGAACCCGAACAACCCAACGTTGAACCTGACGTTCGCGGTCCAGCCGTTGTCGTTCATGGGCTCCAACATCCAGAAGGTCATCGCCAGCGACCCGAACCCGGCAGCGGATCTGCTGGACGTGCAGCATGACATCCAGACGATCGCCAGTAGCGACCCGGCGGTGAACTGGGGCTGGTATCAGCAAGGCTTCAACGGGAACGACGTGTCCGACCCATATGAGCCGCAGGGGACGGCCACGCCCAACCCGACCAACGATCCGGGGCTGAACACCGGCTATGTGCTGCATCACAACGGCCCGCAGTATTTCGGTTACCTGGCCGACAATCCGCAGGTGCTGAACAACAACCTGCACGGTGCGAAGGATTTCTCCGACGCGATCGAAGGGCAGAAGCTGCCTGCCGGCGGCGGGGTGTTCTATCTGCGCGGCGGCTACGACAATAACGACGGGCTGGTGCCGGTCGATCCGACGCCCGCCATCCAGCAGGCGTTCCTGGGCAACGATGACCATCCCGCCTACTCCGACCAGCAGATCTCGGAGGCGTTCGCCGCCAAGGCGATCAGTGAGATCGCCAACAGCCCGTACTGGGCGAACAGCGCGATCATCATAACCTATGACGAGACGGACGGGTTCTACGACCATGTCTCGCCGAAGAACCGCAGCCACTTCGCCGATGGTTCGCCGCTGGCCGGCGGTCCGCGGATTCCCGCGATCCTGATCTCGCCTTACGCGCGGGCGGGCAAGATCGCCCATCATTACAGCGAGCAGGGTTCGGTCATCAAGTTCATCAACGAGCTTTTCGGGCTTGTGCCACTGGCCTCGCTGCCGGACGAGACGCGCGGCCGGGCGCTTGGCGCCGAGACGCTGGGCCAGAAGAACCTCGGGCCGTCGGACGACCCCAACAACGCGCTGGGTGACCTGACGGATGCGTTCGACTACGACATCCTGCAGGGTGCGAAGGCGCCGCTGGCAAGCGATCTGGCGGCGTTCACGCCGGAGCAGATCAGCAGCTTGCCGCATCTGGCGACGACCAACTATTCGCCCAACGGCTACACCAACGGCGCGTGTGCGGCGATCGGGGTGCTGCCGACCGACTTCAAGTCGTCGGCCGCCTATCAGCAAGGCGAGCCGATCGACCCCTATCCGGTGACGGTCAACCCGCGGCCGACGCAGTCGCCGGGTACGCCGACCTCGGGCAACTGGACGCCTTGATCCTGGCCGAACCGGGATCCTGGCCGACCCGGAGCGGCTGCTCCGGGTAATTGACTACCTGGGGACGGAAGCCTGGCTTCCGTCCCTGCCTTGAACTCCGGGCCTTGAATTCCGGGCCGGGTGCTCGGGGTTTTGAACTCTGGCTGGACCAGGACAATCGATGTTTCGCCTTCTGCAAGGCTGTTTTCTGTTCGGCTTGCTGGCCCTGTGCGACCCCGCCCAGGCGCAGACGCTGGCCGCCGTGCGCGCCGCCCACCACTTGAACTGCGGCACCGTCCAGGGGCAGGACGACTGGAACAGTCAGGACATTCACGGCAACCTTTCGGCGCTTGGTGCTGAGATCTGCCACGCCGTCGCCGTCGCGATCCTGGGCAACCAGGAGGCCCTGACCATCCCGGTTTTCCCCGCTGAACCCGAGGCACTGGGTGCGCTGAAGGCAGGCACGATTGATCTGGCCATCGGGATTTCGCCATCGGCGTCAACCGCGGTGCGATACGGGGTCGGCTTCGGGCCGCCGGTGTTCTATGATTCGCAGCGCATCATGGTGGCGAAAAGCACGGGGATCACCGACATCGCGGGGCTGCGTGACAGGCTTATCTGCGCGATGGATATGTCGCCGCCCGAGCGGACGCTGCGCGACGTATTGACCGCGCGCGGCATCAAGTATGCGCTGATGACGCATTCCGAACAGGGCGAGCTGGATGCGGCGGCGGCCGTTCACCGCTGCGTCGCGAGCACGGGGATGGAGTCTCGGCTGGCGGAGTCGCGGGCCAACTTCCATGCCAGGACCAGCGATTTCGTCTTCCTGCCGGAACGCTTCACGGTCAATCCGGTGGTCCCGGCGTATCGCTATGGCGACCAGACCTTCGGGTTGATCGTCGACTGGACCGTCAGTGCGTTGATCGAGGCGGAGGCGTTGGGGATCACGCAGAAGAACGTGGCCGAGGCCACGAAGCGCCAGGACATGGCGGCCCAGCAATTGCTGGGGCACGACTTCGCCACGGCGCAGGCTCTGGGTCTGGCGCACGATTGGGCGGCGGAGGTCATCGCGGCGACCGGCAATTACGGCGAAATCTTCCAGCGCACCACGGGCGCGCCATACCACCTGGACCGGGGATTGAATGCGCTGTGGGATAAAGGCGGGTTGATGACTCCGTTGCCGATGAAATAACGCAGTTCGGGGCAGGCGAAGCTCGTTCCGCGGTTTTGGATATGCCGCTGGCCGTGGACGGGCGCGCGGGTGGACGGCTGGGCTGGTGGACGGTTGGGCGGTCGAAGCCGGAGCGGTATCCTGTGTCAGCGCGTCGCGACGATGAAAAACCGCGGAAACGGCAGCAGAACCGTACCATCCGGCAGCGTCGGATAGGCCCCGGCGACGGCCGCGGTGTAGCGGTCGAGGTAGGCTGCCTGCTCCGCCTGATCGAGTGGATCGAGGAACGGCCGCAGGCCGCTGCCCTTGAACCATTCCACCACCGCGGCGGGCCCGCCCGCGAGCGGGTGGTGGTAGGTGGTTCGCCACACGTCCACCTTGGCGCAATGCGGCCTTAGAAGGGCGTAGTACCAATCAGCACCTTGCAAGCCTGTGCGCGCCTCTGCCGCCGCGGCGAGCCGGGCGGACCAGGGGCCGGTCGCCGCGATCTGCCGCATCAGCCGATGCGCGGGTTCGTCCAGGTTGTCGGGCATCTGCACGGCGAGGCTGCCGCGCGGCGCCAGCTTGCCGACCAGCCGGGGCAGCAAGGCGGCGTGGTCTGGTACCCACTGCAGCACGGCGTTCGTCAGGATCGCGTCGAACGGCCCGGGCTGATCCCACGCCTCCACCGCGGCGACAGTGAAGGTGGACCGCGGCAGCCGCTTGCGTGCCGCGGCGATCATGTCGGGGGAACTGTCCAGCCCGGTCACGCTGGCGCCGGGAAAGCGGGCCGCCAGCACCTCGGTCGAGTTGCCGGGACCACAGCCGAGGTCGACCGCCGATCGCGCATCCGTGTCGGGGACGGCCTGGAGCAGGTCACGCACCGGGCGGGTGCGTTCGTCCTCGAAGGCGACATACTGTTTGGCGGACCAGCTCATTGAATGTTGTCTCCCGGGTTGGCGGCGGAGGTTCGGAGCGCGGCAGCGGGGCGCGCCGGATCATCAATCGCCTGATCGCCCCGCCGATGCCGACAGGGCTTCAGGGTAGGTTGTTCCGCAACAACAAACCAGCCGGGTGCGCAGCGTTGAACCGGGTCGGCCGCCCTAAATCCCTTCGTGAGGCCGGGCTATTGACGTCCGGAATTGGTTCAACCTCAGACGGGCGCTGTGTTTTCGGTGGCCCGCTTATCCCCTGCGTCCGCCGCATGATGCGACGAACTTCGGGGGCGGGACACGCGCGCTTTGTTTTCGATGGCCTGCTGATCCGCTGCCTCCGTCCGCATGATGCGACGAACTTCGGGGGCGACACACTAGCCCGGCGCGGGGCATCCGTGGTGCAGTCTCCCGCACAGGAGACGTCGATGAAAAACCGACTGAAGGCGCCTGCCGGCGTGATCACGCCGGCGCGGGCCGTTGCCGTGTCCGCGCGGGAGCGACCGGCGCAGGGGCTGCTGCTGAACGGGTATCCGGATTTCTGGCGGCTGTGGTCGGTTGGCCTCGTGGTCTTCACGGTAAGATGGCTGGAGACCATCGCGGTCGGGGTTTTCGTTTACCAGCATAGCCGGTCCGCCTTTCTCGTTGCCATGATGACGATGCTGCGACTGTTGCCGATGGGGCTGTTCGGCGCCTTCATCGGCGCCTGGGCCGAGAAGATCGAGCGGCGCATCACCCTGATCGTCGTCATCATGCTGATGCTGGCGACCTCGACCTCACTGGCGTTGCTGGCCTATAGCGGCCATCTGGCGATCTGGCACCTCGCGGCGGCCAGCTTCCTCAATGGCCTCGGCTGGGCCACCGACAATCCCGTGCGGCGGGTGATGATCGGCGAGGTTGTCGGCGGCAGCCAGATGAGCACCGCCATGTCGCTTGATGTCGGCGCCAACAACGCCAGTCGCATGGTTGGGCCAACGATCGGCGGTCTGTTGCTGGCCAGCGTCGGGATCGACGGCGTTTTCCTGCTCAGTGTGACGCTGTATGGCTTCGCGCTGTTCGCGGCCTTCCGCGTCCGCTATCGCAATACCGCCCTGGTCGGATCGGCGCCGGTCCTGGCGCGCATCGCCCAGGGCTTCCGGCTGGTGCGCAGCGAGCCCCGGCTGGTCGGCACGCTTACGGTCACGATGATCTACAACGTGTTCGGCTGGCCCTTCACCAGCATGATCCCGGTCATCGGCCAGAACCGGCTCGGGCTGGGCGCGGAAGGGATCGGCATCCTGGCCAGCATGGACGGCATCGGTGCGTTCTGCGGTGCGCTGCTGCTGACGCTGTTGCTGCGGCCTGGCTGGTATGCGCGGGCCTATCTCGGCGGCGTGGCGACCTACATGGTGATGCTGATCGTGTTCGCCCTGGTGCCGTCGCCGGCGATCGCCGGCGGTGCCTTGTTGCTGACCGGGCTTGGCGGTGCCGGATTCAGCACCATGCAAGCCACGCTGGTCTATCTGGCCGCGCCGCCGGAGATGCGCTCGCGCATCCTGGGCGTGCTGTCGATGTGCATCGGTGTAGGGCCGATCGGGTTTGTCGCCCTTGGGTTGCTGGCCGACACCATCGGAGCGCCATGGGCGACCACGGTGTCGGGATCGGCTGGCCTGCTGTGCCTGGTGCTGACACGGCCCCTCTGGCGGCACATCTGATATCGTTTGCTGGCCGTGACGTCGGTCCAACCCGCAGGTGTGCAAAATGACCAGATCGCGTTGGCTTGAAGCCTCGGGCGCCGCGATGTGGGCGCTCGTTGATCGCCATACCGGGCGAGTTGGCTACCGGGGCGGGGCCAAGGCGCTCGGGCTGGATGCCGATCCACCGGTGATCGATTGTTCCGGCTGGGTTGCGTTGCTGCTGTGCGCCGGAATGGAGGCGGCGAACCGTGTGGGCACCGTGGACCTGTTCGATCGCGATGACGTTGCGGCCGTTCACACCTGGTCGGATCGCATGATCGAGGAAATCGAACGGCGGTCCGGCCGGATCCTGCAAGGTGACGAGATCACCGCCGAAGCGCTGCCACGTTATGCGACGATCGGGTTGCGACAGGGCGGCGGTGCCTGGGCCAACAACCACCCTCGCCCGCGCGGGATCACGCACGTGGTCCAGGTGGTCCGGCGTCCCGGTGACGGAGCGGCGTTCGTCTCTGAGGCGCAGGGATGGTCCATGCCGCATGGCCTGCGTCTGATGCCGCTTCCTGGGTGGCTGGAGGTGACAGGGGCCTGCATCCAGCGCGGTGAGGCGTGGGCGGTCAATGCGTTCGCAAAGGGGAACGTTCGGTTGGGCGATCGGTCAAGCTAAGGCCGCATGCGGCGGGAACAGGGTGTCAAGGCGGCGCCGGGTTTCACGACCGACCAGGCAAAGCGGACCGGGCCATCCGGTCGAGCCATTCGGCGAGCAGGTGCCGTTCGCCTTCGGTCAATCCGTCCGTGCCCGGCAGCAACGCGCGCAGCGTGATCGCGACCGGCGCCAGGCTCAGCCGTTCCGGTGCCGGCTGATCGGTGATAATCGCGGCGATGATGGCCTCGCGCGTTGCCTCGGACAGGCCGGCATCGCGCTGATCCACCGGCATCTGCAAAAGAATGAAAACCACGCCGCAGGCGGCAGCGCGCGCCATCTCCGCCGCCCGACGCTCGTCGACGCGTAGCCGCCCGGCGAGCGCCAGCGACCGCATCCGCTCCCGCAACATCGCCAGCGCCTTGGCCGCGGCGGGCGACGCCCCACTGGGGCGCGGGTCGCCATACATGGCCGCGAAGATCGCCGGGTTGGTCAGGCCGAAGCCGACATGAAGGTCCCATCCGAGCCGGAGATTTTCGACCGGATCGTCACCAGGGCCAGCGGTGCGTTTCTGCCGCAGGTAGGTTCTGAAGCCGTGCTCGGCCACGGCGTCGACCAATCCCTGCTTGTCGCCGAACAGACGGTAGATCGTGGGCGCCTGGATGCCGGCGGCCGCGGCCACCGCCCGCGTGGTGAGCGCCTCCCGTCCGCCACGCGCCAGCAATGCCACGGCCGCCGCGATGACCCGGTCGCGCCCGTCCTGCCCAGCCTCGCCTTGCCCAGCCCCGCCTTGCCCAGCCCCGCGTTGCCCAGCCCCGTCTTGCCCACCTTCGGTCGCGCTGACTTCGCCCATCCGGCAAGCATACTTATTCGGGCGTATCGTCGATACCAGGGGCTTGTAAGCTGAACATTATCGTCGATATCGCGTTTCCAATAGCATCGTTAAGGAGAGGCGCTCATGATCGTCGTGACTGGAGCTAATGGCCAACTTGGACGAGCCATCGTGGAAGGGCTGCTTACCCGCTTGCCCGCGAATCGGATCGTCGCGAGCGTTCGCGACCCCGCGAAGGCGACGGTGCTCGCCGATAGGGGCGTCCACGTCCGCGCGGGCGATTTCGCCGAGCCCGACGGGTTGGCGGCGGCGTTCGCGGGCGCGACGCAAGTGCTGATCGTATCAGCCTACCAGCTGGGTAAAACGGCACTCCAGCTGCACCATGCTGCCATCGAGGCGGCCCGCGAGGCCGGAGCGCGCCGCGTGCTCTACACCAGCCATATGGGCGCACGGGAGGCCTCGCCCTTTGCCCCGGCACCCGATCACGCCGCGACGGAGGCGTTCCTGGCTGAAGGAGGCGTGCCGTTCACCTCGCTGCGCCACGGCTTCTACGCCGAGAGTGCGCTCTACCTCATCGGCCGCGGGTTCGAGGCCAGTGAAATCCGTGCGCCCGAGGACGGCCCGGTGAGCTGGACCGCGCGCGCCGACCTGGCGGAGGCGGACGCGATCGTGCTCGCCGAGGAAGGACGTCTGGACGGCATCACACCGCCGCTGACCGCGCCCGAGGCGTTCACCATGGCGGAGCTGGCCGCCATTGCGTCCGAGCTGACCGGGCGTGAGATCAAGCGGGTCATGGTATCCGATGATGCGTGGCGCGAGGCGAAAGTGGCCGAGGGCGTGCCCCCGCCGCTGGCGGAGATGCTGCTGGGAGCCTATCGGGCCGCCCGGCGGGGCGACTTCGCCGCGGTTGACCCGACGCTGGAGACGCTGCTGGGCCGTCGCCCGCGAACGATGCGTGACGTGCTCGCCGCCACCCTCAAGCCCGCCGAGGCCTGAATGGAGCGCGCGCGTCCCAGCCTCTGTCCAAGCGCCGGGCACTTGGCGCCTCATGAGCGATCGTCAGAATGCTAGTGTCGCGATGCTAACGGATGGTTCCTATCCGTTAGCTGAATCGCACCACCGGAGAGTCGCTGGTGGGCCGACTTGTCCTAACGCTTGCGGGACGCAGGCGTTAGGGTCGGACCACTAGCAGCGATATCAAAGGACTTCCCCCCATGATCGTCGTCACTGGAGCCACGGGCCAGTTAGGCCGCGCGATCGTCGAGCAGCTGGTGGATCGTGTCCCCGCGAACCAGGTGGGCGTCAGTGTCCGTGATCCGGCGAAGGCCGCCGATCTGGCGGCGCGGGGCGTTCGGGTCCGGCGAGGCGACTTCGGCGATCCGGAAAGCCTGCGACACGCTTTCGACGGGGCTACGCAGGTGCTGATCGTGTCGTCCAACGCGCGGACCTATGGGGGCGACCCGCTTGCTCAACACCGTTCGGCGATCGACGCGGCGCGCGCTGTCGGCGCGCGGCGGATCGTCTACACCAGCCACATGGGTGCGAGCGACAGCTCGGCCTTCCCGCCAATGCTCGCTCACAGCGCGACCGAGGCGATGCTTCGTCAGTCCGGGGGCGCGTGGACGGCGCTGCGCAACGGCTTTTACGCGGCGAGCGGCATCTCCCTGATGGGCGATGCGCTGAAAACGGGCGTGCTGGAGGCGCCGGCTGACGGCAAGGTCGCGTGGACGGCGCACGTCGATCTGGCCGAGGCCGCGGCGATCATACTGGCCGATGCGGGGCGTTTTGAGGGGCCGACACCGCCGCTCACCGGATCGCAGTCACTCGACCTCGCCGATCTCGCCGCGATCGCGTCGGCGCTGCTGGACCGTCCGGTCCGCCGACAGACGCTGCGCGATGAGGACCTGCGGGGCAGAATGGCCGCGCGCGGGGCACCGGATGGCATGATCGACCTCGCGCTGGGGCTGTATGTGGCGAGCCGAAAGGGCGAATTCGCACACGTCGATCCGACCCTCGCGCGGCTGCTGGGCCGTCGTCCGATCAGCATGCGAGACCTGCTATCGGCGACGGTCGGCGGTTGACGACGGGTGGGACGAGGTGCGGATGCTGGCTCACATCAGCCCAGCGCCGCGAGATCTCGCGGTGAAAGCTCGATATCGCGCGCGGCGACGTTCTCTTCCAGAGGTTCCGGTGAGGTAGTGCCCGGGATCGGGATAACGTTCGGACCCTGCCGCAGAAGCCACGCCAGGGCGACCTGGCCAGAGGTGGCGCCGAGACACCTGTCGATCGGGTCGAGCAGGCTGCCGGTCTCGGCCAGGGGCGCGCTCTGGACGTAGGCGCGCCCATCAAGCGGGCGATAGGGGATGAAGGCGATGCGTTCGGTGTTGCAATAGTCCAGCACATCCTTACAGGCCCGCTGTCTGACGTTATAGGGGTTCTGCGCCGACACGAGGGGTCCGTGGCGAGTCTCGCCAACAGGCTGAAATACGCGTCCGAGAGCGCGTTCGGCGCCGCATTCAAGCGCGTCCATGGCAGGGCACCGAAGCGTTACTGGTCGGCTCGGGATCAGGTGGCGGCCACAGCGGCCCAGGCCCGGTGAGGTTCACGTCCGCGGACTGGCGGCCCGGTCTGCGGCCCGGAAATCATCTGAGCCGCCTTTCATCGAGACCCAGGGGTTCATAACTGAGTTATGATTTTTACGAAGTCAAATCCGTTGCTAGGTTGTTCGCCATGGACAGCAAACCCGCGCGATTGCCGACACGGTCATTCCGGCTTTCCGCCGGGCGCCCCGTTGCGCATCGCCGGTCGCGGTTGTCGGACAAGATCCGGGTCGCCTTTCATATCGCCTGCGACGACGGCGCGTTCGAGCTTGCCGAACGCTTGCTGGGCCAGCTGGACCAGCTGGTTCATTGCCCGCCGGTGCTGCCGACCGGGGTCGACCGCCGCCAAGCGGAAAGCCTCGCCGCCTTGTGTGAACGCCTCGCGAACCTGTTGCTTTGGCGCACAGAGGCCAGCTGGGGCGGTCGCGGTCCGATCCCCTGATTTCGGGCAGAGCGTTGTTTGAAAGGGCGTTTCACGTCCGAACTTTCGTTCGACCTAAGCGCGACGCCGGGCGCGCCGGGCGGGTCATGCGGTGTTGGCATCCATCTGACCCAATCGCCGTCTTCGACAATGCGGTGGCGGACCACGGAGCGGCAGCGCCGTCCGCCCTGATCCCGGCTGCGGCGTCTGCCCTGGACACAACCCTGCCGACGCACTCCCCGCCGGCGCACTCCCTGCCGGCGCTGGGCGTCTGGGCGAACCGACAGACCGTGATATACCTCGACGACGCGCGTCGGGCGGCAAGGACAGCGTCACGCAACGGATCGACGCCGCAGCACGAGGGACCGATGGCCAAGCAGTTCCAGCGCATCGAACCGGCCCACGCCGCGTTCATCGAGCAGCAGCACATTTTCTTTACCGCCTCGGCGGCCGCCACCGGTCGGGTCAACGTCTCGCCGCGCGGGACCGACGCCTTCCGCGTGCTGGACCCGACCACCGTCATTTATCTTGACGAAACCGGCAGCGGCAACGAGACGGCCGCGCACCTGCGTGCCTCGGGCCGGTTGACCATCATGTTCTGCGGCTTCGAGACCGTGCCGATGATCCTGCGCCTGTACGGGCAGGGCGTTGTGCTGCCACGCGGCAGCGCCGCGTATGCCACGTTGCTGGCGACGGCGTACAGCGACCGGGAACCACCGGGCGCCAGGCAGATCGTTCGCCTGGACGTCGATTTGGTGCAGACCAGTTGCGGCTACGGCGTGCCACTGTTCGACTACAAGGAAGACCGGCCGACGTTGCGCCGCTGGGCGGAACGCAAGGGTGAGGACGGCGTGGACGCCTATCGCCGGGCGAAAAATGTGCGCAGCATCGACGGGTTCGAGACCGGCGTGGCGGCCGACAAAATCGCCCTGCTGGATCAAGCCGAGTGATCCCCAGCGAACTGGTGGTGATCCCGGTCTGCCTGCTGGGCTACCTGCTGGGGTCCATCCCGTTCGGCCTGCTGCTGACCCGCCTCGCCGGCCTGGGTGACATCCGCGGCATCGGCTCGGGCAACATCGGCGCCACCAACGTGCTGCGGGCCGGGAACAAGGCGCTGGCCGCGGTCACCCTGCTGCTGGACGGTCTGAAGGGCGCCGCCGCGGTGCTGATCGCCGGGATGCTGGCCAATCGGGATGTCGCGCTGCTAGCGGGCCTCGCCGCTGTTCTGGGCCATCTGTTCCCGATCTGGCTGGGCTTCAAGGGCGGCAAAGGCGTTGCCACCGGCCTGGGCGTGCTGATCGCCGCCGCCTGGCCGATCGGCCTTGCCGCCTGCGCCGTCTGGCTGCTGGTCGCCGCCGCCGCCCGACTGTCCTCATTGTCCTCGCTGGCCGCCTTCGCGATCGCGCCCTGTGTGGCGCTGCTGCTGGAAGATTTTGGCGTCGTTAAACTTGCCTTTACCATTGCCGTGCTGGTGTTCGTGCGCCACCAGGCCAACATCCGTCGCCTGTTTGCCGGCACCGAACCACGGATCGGCCGGGACAAGACGAGACGCGCCTGATCCGGCCCGACCCGCATTTCCGCTGGCGGCCTGAAAGGATGCCGCCGGCATGTCAGCCTGGGCCGATCGGATCGATCAGCTGCGTCTCATCCGGACCGAGGGGGTCGGATCGGTCACCTATCGCCGCCTGATCGATCGTTATCGCACGCCGTCCGCCGCGCTTGACGCACTGCCCAGACTGGCACGCGCGGGCGGGCGGGCAACGGCGCCCGCCGCGACGTCGGCCGCGGATGCCGAACGCGAACTGGAGCGCACCCAGGCGCTTGGCGCCCGCATGGTGTTTCTGGGCGATGCGGACTACCCGACGCTGCTGGCGATGATGGACGACGCACCGCCCTGCCTGATCATGCTGGGAGATCGGACGCTGGCCGGTCAGCGATGCGTCGCGGCGGTGGGCGGGCGCAATGCGTCATCGAATGGACAGCGCATGGCGGAGATCCTGGCAGCCGAACTGGCGGCGTCGGTCGTGGTGGTATCGGGCCTGGCGCGCGGCATCGACACGGCGGCGCATGTGGGGGCGATGCGCACCGGGCGCACCATCGGGGTGATCGCCGGCGGCATCGACCAGCCGTATCCGGCGGAAAATGCCGACCTGCATCACCGCATCGGCACCACCAACCTGCTGGTGACCGAGTCTGCCGTCGGCACCGTCCCGCAGGCGCGGCATTTCCCGCGCCGCAACCGCATCATCGCCGGTCTGTCGCTGGGCGTGGTGGTGGTCGAGGCGGCGTTGCGTTCCGGCAGCCTGATCACCGCGCGACTGGCGCAGGAAGCGGGTCGGGAGGTTTTCGCGGTTCCTGGCTCGCCGCTGGATCCGCGTGCGCGGGGCGGCAACGACCTGATCCGCCAAGGTGCGATGCTGGTGGAAAATGCCGCCGACGTGCTGGATAACCTGCCGCTCGAAGCCGGGGTGGCGCGGCCGCGGCGATCTGGGTTCGGCGAACCGGCGGCCGCCCTGGCGGGCGAAGGCCCGGCGGATGAAGGTCTGGCGGACGAAGGCCCGGCGGATGAAGGTCTGGCCGCGGAAACCGCGTCGGAAGCCCATGCGGTGTTGCTGGGGTTGCTGTCCGTGGAACCGACGATGGTTGACGACCTGGTGCGGCGCTGCCACTTGTCGCCCTCTGTCGCGATGGCGGTTCTACTGGAATTAGAGCTGGCGGGGCGTGTAGAGAGCCTTTCTGGCTGCCGCGTGGCACTTTTGCCGACCGCTCTTGAGTAGGATACCGCACCGATCAATGTCAGACGTCGTCGTTGTCGAATCCCCCGCCAAAGCCAAGACCATCAACCGCTACCTTGGCGGCGGCTACACGGTGCTCGCCAGTTTTGGACATGTGCGCGATCTGCCGCCGAAGGATGGCAGCGTCCGCCCCGAACAGGACTTCGCGATGGACTGGGAGTCCGATGCGCGGGGCGACAAGCAGGTCGGCGCCATCGCCAAGGCGCTGAAGGGGGCGAAGACCCTGTATCTGGCGACCGACCCGGATCGCGAGGGCGAAGCGATCTCATGGCATGTCCGGGCGATGCTGGCGGACAAGAAGGCGTTGAAGGGTGTGGCGGTCCACCGCATCAGCTTCAACGAGATCACCCGCAACGCCATCCGGTATGCCGTCGATCATCCGCGCGAGCTGGACCAGCCGCTGATCGAGGCCTACATGGCGCGCCGAGCGCTGGACTATCTGGTGGGGTTCACCCTGTCGCCGGTGCTGTGGCGCAAGCTGCCGGGCAGCCGCAGCGCGGGGCGGGTGCAGTCGGTGGCGCTGCGCCTGATCTGCGACCGCGAAGCCGAGATCGAGGTTTTTCGCGCCCGCGAATACTGGTCGATCGAGGCGCTGTTCATCACCCCCGGTGGTGCCCCGTTCACCGCGCGGCTGACCCATCTGAACGGCAAGCGTCTGGATCAGTTCGACCTGAACACCGAGACCCTGGCGCTGGCCGCGAAAGCCGCGGTCGAGGCCGGCAGCTTCATCGTCGGGTCGGTCGAGCGCAAGCGGGTCAAGCGCAATCCGCCGCCGCCATTCACGACCTCCACGCTGCAACAGGAAGCCTCCCGCAAGCTGGGCTTCGGGGCGCAGCAGACAATGCGGCTGGCGCAGGGCCTGTATGAAGGCGTGGACATCGACGGTGAGACGACCGGCCTGATCACCTACATGCGGACCGACGGCGTGCAGATGGCCGGGGAGGCGATCCAGAGCATCCGCGAGCACGTCGGCGCCAGCTTCGGGGCGAACTACCTGCCGGCGGCGCCGCGCGAATATACCAGCAAGGCGAAGAACGCGCAGGAGGCGCATGAGGCGATCCGGCCCACCGAGGTCACCCGCACGCCCGAGCAGATCGGTCAGGGCCTCAATCATGACCAGCGCCGGCTGTATGAGCTGATCTGGAAGCGCGCCGTCGCCTCGCAGATGCAGTCGGCCGAACTGGACCAGGTCAGCGTCGACGTGATCGACGGCGCGAATGGCAAACCGGGTGGCATCAAGCTGCGCGCCAATGGCTCGATCGTGGCGTTCGACGGTTTCCTGAAGCTGTATCGCGAGGATACCGACGACAAGGCCGAGGGCGCGGCGGACGAAGACGACAACCGCATGCTGCCGCCGATGAGCGAGCGCGATCCGCTGAAGCGGCAGAAGGTGGACGCCAGCCAGCATTTCACCCAGCCGCCGCCGCGCTATTCGGAAGCCAGCCTGGTGAAGAAGATGGAGGAGCTGGGGATCGGCCGGCCGTCCACCTACGCCTCGATCCTGTCGGTGCTGCAGGACCGCAACTACGTCAGGCTGGACAAGCGGCGGTTTGTTCCGGAAGACCGGGGCCGGCTGGTCACCGCCTTCCTGATCAGCTTCTTCGAACACTACGTCGACACCGGGTTTACCGCCGGGCTTGAGGAAAAGCTCGACGAGATCTCCGCCGGTCAGCTGGACTGGCGCACGGTGATGCACGCCTTCTGGGACGAATTCAAGAAAGCGGTCGATCAGACCAGCGATCTGAAGATCAGCGACGTCATCTCGGCGCTGGACCAGGATCTGGGGCCGCATTTCTTCCCGCCGCGCGAGGACGGGTCCGACCCGCGGGTGTGCGCCGCCTGTGGCAACGGCCGGCTGGGTCTGAAGCTGGGTCGCTACGGCAGCTTCATCGGCTGTTCCAACTATCCGGCCTGCCAGTACACCCGCCGGCTGGCGATCGACGCCGGCGAGGAAGGCGGCGAGACGCTGAAAGAGGGGATGCGCGCGCTGGGGCAGCACCCGGAGACCGGCGAGGAGGTCACGGTGCGCCGGGGTCCCTACGGGCTTTATGTGCAGCAGGGCGAGGCATCGGAGGACAAGAAGGTGCGTCCCAAGCGCACCTCGCTGGCGCGCGGCATGGATGGCGAAAATCTGACCCTGGATCAGGCGCTGGGGCTGCTGTCGCTGCCGCGTGAGATCGGCCTGCATCCGGAAACGAAGGAGAAGATCGAGGCCGGGATCGGCCGTTTCGGTCCCTACGTCAAGATGGGCGCGGTGTTCGGTTCGCTCGACAAGGACGACGATGTCCTGGCACTGGGTCTGAACCGGGCGGTCGATCTGTTGGCCAAGAAGCTGGCCAGCGTGCGGACGATCGGCCCGCATCCCGGCGACAAGGAACTGGTGTCGGTGCGGAAGGGGCGGTTCGGCCCTTATGTTCAGCATGGCAAGAACGTCGCCAACCTGCCGCGCGGGGTGGCGATGGACGACATGACCCTGGACCAGGCCGTGGCGCTGCTGGCCGAGAAAGGCAAGGTGCTGAAGCCGCGTGGCAGTGCCGCGCGCAAGGGTGGCCGGGCAGGGAGCAAGGCGGCAACGGGGGACACGCCGGCAAAGGCGGCGTCCAGCAAAGCCGCCGCGCGATCCGCCGGTCCGAAGCAGGAAGCGGGCAAGCCGGCGGCGCCGCGGAAGGCGGTAGCCCCGAAGGCGGCGCCGCAGAAGGGGGCGGTTCAGAAGGCGGCGTCGCAGAAGTCAGCGGTTCAGAAGGGGGCGCCGCAGAAGGCGGCAAAGAGGAAGGCGTCTGCCCGCAAGGCCGCCGCCAAATCTGCTCCGAAGGTATCCCGAAAAGCCGCTGCCGAGTGAATGCCCTGGGCATTCTGGTCTGGCATCCTCGTTGCCGGCTCAGATCAAGGGCAGTGAGCTGTTCCTGCGATGAAACATTCTCGTGGATTCGGTCGCCCGGACCTGTCGCGGCTTGTGCTGCCGCTTCGTGCGGCTCAGGTTGGTACGCATGACCAAGCGCCGTAGCCGTAGCCTTCCCATGATGATGACGGAGCTGACACTCGCGTCCTGGGAAACCGTCTACCGGCGGTCATTGATGATGGCGCAGGGACGTTGCAGCGCAGTCGAGTATCAGCGGATGGTGATGGAGAAGGCGGCCGCCATGCAGGCCTCGACCCTGGCGGTGATGAGCGGGCGCGGCAAGGCCGCCGCCCTCGCGCCTTATCTTGTCCGCTCCCGCGCCAATGCGAAGCGGCTGCGGCGAAAGTAGCCGATCCGGTCAGGCGCTGTCCCGATCAGGCGCTGTCCCGGTCAGGCGCTGTCGCGGCGGATGGTTTCCAGCTCGTCCCGCGGTGCCTCGGCCTCGCGCCGCAGGCGGCGGAAGCTGCGTACGCTGAACGGCAGCATGCCCAGGTAGATCAGCCCGGCCGCGGCCAGGGCGGCCCAGGGATCGGCCAGCGCGATCGCGGCGTAGGCGCCGGTGCTCAGCAGCAGCGGCAACACATACTGGGATGGCACCTTGAAGTTCTTGAAGCTCCAGATCGGCAGCGTCGAGACCAGCAGGACCGAGGTGCCGATCAGGACCGCCGCGCAGAACAGTGGATACCGCGTGGCCCGCAGCAGCCAGTCCAGGCCGAGTGACTGCGCTTCCAGCCCGAGGAACAGCGGGAACAGCGCCAGCCCGGCACCGGCCGGCGCCGGGACGCCGGTGAAGAAACTGTACGCGTAGGCCGGCTTCGGCGCCCCATCCAGCGAGGCGTTGAAGCGCGCCAGCCGCAGCGCCATGCACACCGCGAACATCAGGCAGGGGGCATAGCCATAGGCGCCGCCGCGTTCCAGCGACCAAAGATACAGCACGAACGGGGGTGCGACGCCAAAGCAGAGGAAGTCGGACAGGCTGTCGAATTCCGCCCCGAAGCGCGATGTCGCCTTCAACAGCCGAGCCAGCCGGCCGTCCAGGCCATCGATCAAGGCGGCGACGGAGATCGCCACCGCCGCCGCGCCAAAGCGTCCCTCGAGCCCGAAGCGCATGGAGGTCAGGCCCGCGCACAGCCCCAGCATGGTCATCAGGTTGGGGATCATGCGGTTGAAGGACGGGCCCTTGGAGCGCGGGCGCCGGCGCGGCCGCGGGCGGTATCGCCGCAACCGATGGATCGGCGAAGCAGGTGCTCGGTCACTCATGGTCGAGCACGCCCATGCGGGCTGGCTGGTTAGGCGCGCCCACGCGGCCTGGCGGGCTCGCCGCTGAGGCGAGCTGAGCGACAACTGTTTCGCCACCGATCATCGTCTGACCCTCCATCACCAGCGGCCGCACGCCTTGCGGAAGATACAGGTCCGTGCGGCTGCCGAACCGGATGATACCGAAGCGATCGCCGGCGGTCACGGGATCGCCTTCGCGCGCCGAACACAGGATGCGACGCGCGATCAGGCCGGCGATCTGTACCACCGCGATCTCCTGTCCATTCGGCAGGCGGATGGCCAGCGCGTTACGCTCGTTTTTCTCGCTGGCCTTGTCGAGGCTGGCGCTGACGAAGGCACCATGGCGGTAGGCGATGCGGGTCACCACGCCGTCGGCCGGCATGCGGTTGACGTGCACGTCCAGCACCGAAAGAAAGATCGACACCTTCCACCGCTGTCCGATGCCCAGACCGAGTTCGGGTGGTGGGGTCGCCGGGTGCACCGCCACCACGCGGCCATCCGCGGGGGCGAGCAGCAGGCCCGCGCGCGACGGCGGGATCCGCTCGGGATCGCGGAAGAAATACAGGCAGAACAGGGTGAACAGCAGGCCCACCCAGATCAGCCACGGGCCGACGGCGAAGCCGAGCAGGACGGCGATCACCCCGCCCATGAGAAACGGACGCCCAGCGGGATGGGGAGGCGCCAAGACGCCACGGATGTCGTCGGAGATGGCCATCAGCCAGCGGGTTATGGCGGGTTGGCCGATGCCGGGCAAGCAGAGTCAGGATCGTGGGGTCAGATCGCCGCTTCCTGGAAGATACGCCTTGTGTCGCCTCGCCACGCGCCATGATACCGCGCCAGCCAGTGCTCCGCCTGGACCGGCGCGCCCCGTGTGATCTCCTGTAGCGGATCCAGATAGGACCGCTCGTCCGCGCCCGCCGCGTTCAGCCGATGGCGGGCCCGCAAGCCATCGGCGGCGATCGCCACGACATCACCGGCGATGGCGCGCAGGGTGCTGCCTCGCCAGGGGGTGGCGAGACCCTGGCGCGGCACCGCGGCGCGCGCGGCGATCGCGTCCTGCCAGCCGGCGCCGCGCAGCAGGGCTTCGGCCGCGGACAGTGCCGCATCGTCGTACAGCAAGCCGACCCACAGTGCCGACTGCGCCAGCATCATGTCGGCGCGCCCGGCATCGGCGCCGCGCATCTCGAGGAAACGTTTCAGGCGCACATCGGTGAAAGCGGTGGTCACGTGATCGGCGAAGTCACCGACCGTGGCGGTGACGCCGGCCAGTGCGGGAACCCGGCCGGCCATGTAGGCGGCAAACGATTCGCCGGCGACGTCGATATAGCCGCCATCGCGGTAGACGAAGTACATCGGCACGTGCTCGATCAGCCAGGCGGCGTAACGTTCGAAGCCGAACCCGTCCTCGAACATCACCGGCGGAATGCCGGAGCGCTGGTTGTCCGTGTCGGTCCATACATTCGCCCGGTAGGACAGGAAGCCGTTGGGTTTGCCCAGGGTGAAGGGCGAATTGGCGAACAGCGCGGTGGCCAACGGTTGCAGCAGCAACGAGATGCGCAGCTTGCGCCGCATGTCGTGCTCCGACGCGAAGTCGAGATTGACCTGCACCGTGCAGGTGCGCGTCATCATGTCCAGCCCCATGCTGCCGATCAACGGCATGTAGCGCTGCATGATCGCGTACCGACCCTTCGGCATCCACGGCATCTGCTCGCGCGTCGCCAGCGGGTGGAAGCCCAGCGGCGCGAAGCTCATGTCCAGCCCCTGACAGGCGGCGCGCACCTGGTCGAAGTGGGTCTGAAGCTCCTGTTGGGTCTCATGCAGGGTTTCCAGCGGTCCGCCGGACAGTTCCAGTTGCCCGGCGGGTTCCAGCGAAACCGAAGCGGCACCCTGCTTCAGCCCGATGGTGTTGTCGCCGTCCAGGATGGGCGCGCCGCCGAAGCGGCCAAGCCCGGCGAGCAGGTCGCGGATGCTGCCCGGCTGACCGTTCGCCGGAAGATAGGGCGGAGCGGTCAGATCGGCGCGGCGAAAGCCGAATTTCTCGTGTTCCGTGCCGATCCTGAACTGCGCCGCCGGTTTGCAGCCGGAGGCGAAATATTCGGCCATCTGCCGGATCGAGGTGAGCGGCGTATCATCGGTATCACCGGGATTGGACATCGGACTCCCAAGGTATGTCGGTTGCGGCCGCGTGTCAGCGGTGCGGCGGGTTGAGTTGCCCCAGAGCGCTTTCAGGCTGACCACGAACGGTCAGCGTGCTCTAGTGTCCTGGATCAGAAGATCGCCATAGCGCGCGAACCTCTGATCCAGAACACGCGCTCTTGTTTTCAGTGGCCTGCTTATCCCCTGCGTCCGTCGCACGATGCGACGAACTTCGGTGGCAGGACACTAGCCAGCTCATTGTTTTCACGAACAACTTTATCAGCCAGAGATTTCCAGTCAGGCTGATGTTGCTCCAGTATCGCGCATCGGAGAAGTGCCACACGTCGCTGCTCGTTTGAAGTGCTTCGTTCACGCGCCGACGCGTGGCCGCTGCGCGTCTGACGCTGCCGGGCGGATCAGAGACGAGGCGGACCGTGCGCACACCGCCGTGTTGATCGTCAGCGTACTAGCCACACCCGGGCGCTTGCAACAAGGCCAGACCGACAATCGCCGCGGTTTCCGCGCGCAGGATGCGCGGCCCCAGTGAGACCGCGCGGACAAACCGGCAGCGATCGAGTGCGGTGTGGTCACGCGGGCCGAAGCCACCTTCCGGACCGATCAGCAGCGCGGCCGGACCCGAACAAGGGGTCAGTGTCTGAGCGTCTGCCCGTTCCAATGCCACGAACAACGGCCGAGCGGATGGCCATTCCTTCAGAACCTCATGAATTTGCCTGGCCGGCTGGAACGCGGGAACCGTCAGGCGTTCGCTTTGTTCGGCGGCCTCGATCGCGATCGCGCGCAGCCGGTCCAGATTGATCCGGGTGGCATTGGTTCGTTCGGTGAACACGGGCAGCAGCCTGCAGACGCCAAGCTCGGTCGCCTTCTGCACCAACATGTCGGTGGTGTCGCGTTTCAGCACGGCGAACAGCAACCACAGGTCCAGATCGGCGGCTTGTGGCCGAACCAGTGTCTCGGCCACAAGTGTCGCCTGGCCGCGCGACAACGTGGTGATGTGGCCTGACCACTCGCCGTCCTGGCCGTTGAACAGGCGCACGGCATCGCCCACGGCACGGCGCATCACGCCGCCGAGGTAATGCGCCTGACCGTCGGTTGCCGCGATGGTCGCGCCGGCGGTCAGCGTTGGCTCGACAAACAGGCGGATCATGGCTTTGGTTGTACCGCGGGTTGACTGGACGATGGAACGGCGAACAGATCTTCCACCCATGCACACGGACATTGTCGCCACCGGCTGGGTCGCCCGGCTGCCACGCTCTTGGTTGCCCTACCTGCTTCTCGCGCGCCTGGACAGGCCAATCGGCAGCTGGCTGCTGTTCTTGCCGGGTGCGTGGGGGATCCTGCTGGCCCGCGCCACGCCGATCGAGACACTACGTCTGGTCACCTTGTTCGCCATCGGCAGCCTGGTGATGCGTTCGGCTGGTTGCATCGTCAACGACCTGTGGGATCGCGACATCGACCGCAAGGTGGCGCGCACCGCCGGCCGGCCGCTTGCCTCCGGCGCGCTGCGACCGCGGCATGCCCTGGCCTTTCTGACGGTCCTGCTGGCCGTGGGGCTGGCGGTGCTGCTGCGGCTCAACCACCTGGCGCAGGGCCTGGGGGTGGCCTCGCTGCTGCTGGTGGCGCTGTATCCACTGGCGAAGCGGGTGACCTGGTGGCCGCAACTGATGATGGGCTTCACCTTCGGCTTCGGCGCACCGCTGGGGTATGCCGCGGCCAGCGGACGGCTGGATGGCGCCTGGGTGGCGATCTATGCCGCGGCGATTCTGTGGGACCTGGGGTTCGACACGATCTACGCCCATCAGGACCGCGAGGATGACGCGCTGGTCGGCGTTCGCTCCACCGCGCGGCTGTTCGGCGCCAAGACCAGACCGTTCCTGGGCGTCTGCTACGCGGCGGCGATCGCGGTCCTGGCGCTGTCCGGCTGGCTGGCGGGCTTGGGTCCGTGGTTCTACCCGGCGCTGGCGGTGCCGGCGCTGCTGCTGGGGCGGCAGGTGGTCGCGCTGGATATCGAGGACGCGGCCGGGTGCCTGCGGCTGTTCCGAGCCAATCGCGAGGTTGGGCTGACCGTGGGTCTGGCGATCCTGGCGGGATGGCTTTGAACGATCCCGCCAGGGACATCGCCGCCGAGGCGTTGATCCGCGCCAATACGATCCTCGCCACCGCCCCGCTGGTGCCCGAGGTCCGGCTTTATCTGGCGACGGCAATCACCCCGATCTGGCGGGCGACCGAAGCCTGGCTGGCGGCGCATAACGTCGATCCGCCGTTCTGGGCGTTCGCCTGGCCCGGAGGGCAGGCGCTGGCGCGCTGGATCCTGGACAATCCCACGCGTGTCGCCGGCCGGCGGGTGCTGGACTTCGCTGCCGGATCCGGCATTGCCGGCATCGCGTGCGCCTTGGCCGGGGCCGCCCGGGTCGAGGCTTCAGAGATCGACCCATTGGCGCGGGTCGCGATCGGGCTGAACGCGGCGGTCAACGACACGACGTTGCGGCTGGCGTCGGACCTGGTGGGCGCCGATGGAAGCTGGGACCTGATCCTGTGCGGCGATGTCTGCTACGAAGCGCTGATGACCGGGCGTATCATGCCGTGGCTGAGGGACATGGCGCGCGGCTGCGAGGTCTGGATCGCCGATCCCGGCCGGGCCTATCTGCCGACGACCGGGCTGGAACCGTTTGCCTGCTACCGGGTGCAGACGACGCAGGAGCTGGAGGACCGGACCAGCCGTGACGTCGTGCTCTATCGCCTGAGCGTCGGCGCCTGACCAAGGGGAATGCCGTTCACGATCAGCGGGCCACCGCCCAGGCTGATGTCCCAGACGACCGCGTCGCCGTCCTGGTGGCCGATGCCGTTCGCCAGCAATATCGCCGGCAGTGCCTGCCGCAGCGCCGGCGTGGTCTGCGCCTGGGCGATCAGGGCATCCAGGCCGGCGGCGGACAGATGAATGTCGATGCCGACCTGCCCGCTGGCGCGCGGTCTGAGCCACGCTGACCCGGTCACGCGCAGCGGTCCGGAGCTGAACCTGAATGACTCGATCCCGATCCGGGTATTCGGGCTGCCGAACAGCGTCGCGGACCGGGCAAGCACCGAGACGGGATCGGCATCGCGGGCCATGGCGGCCTGCAGCAACGCCACCAGCGGGCCGGGCGGCACATCCGCCATGACCGAAACGACATCGACGCGTTGCGGGACATAGGGTCCGGTGCCGGGCGGAACGACGGACCACGACAGCTTGTCCATCGCGATGTCCGCGCGACCGTCGAGCCGGTTATTCGCGACGTGGGCGGTCATGTTCAGGCCGATCCGGCCGATGCTTCCGCTGTTCGCGGGTGCGACGCTGAAGTGGATGTCGGTCAGTTGCTGCTCGGTCTCAAGCCGGGTCAGCAGCCCGCTCGCGGCATCCGCCAGCGTCGCCAATCCAGGCGGTTCGGCGGCGGGGCCGCCAGGCCGGTGTTGCGCGGCCGGCGGCGGGGAACCCGTCATCAAGGCGCGCAGCACCCGCGCCAGTCGTGTGCCCCTGGCGCGGTCCAGCCCGTCGACCGTGAGGTGACCGGAAACGGCCTGCACGGTGGTTTGCACACCGGGTGCGTCCGGCGCATGGCTGATGAACCGCCCGTTCGTCGCCGTATCTTGCGCGGTGAAGTTCAACCGGCCGATGGCGTCGGCGACGGTGGTGCCGGTGACGTCATACCGGTCCAGAGCGAGCTCAGATCGGCGGTTGCCCTGGTCGGAGCGCAGTTGGACGTCGTCAAGACCGGCGGCGAAGTGTGACAGGTGAGCGAAGCTCGGGTCGATCTGGCCGTGGATGGCCTGCTTGCCGACCGAGAAGGCGATTGGGTTGGCGCCGGCGCGGAACGTCGCTCTGCCGATCGTCCCGACCGGTGGCAGTGTCGCTGACACGATGTCCCACAGGCCGTCCGCCTGGCCATCTCGCAGGCTGCCGGTTTGGCCACCCCGCAGGCTATCCGCCTGGCCATCCCCGATCGGCCGCACGAGGGCCTGGACCGCGGCGTCGGCTGGCACCGAAATTTCCTTGATTGGCAGCCGCACAAGGTAATCCGCGCCGCTTCGGCTGACCTCGGCTGCCTGATCCTGGGTCGCCACCAGGCCGAACGTCGCCATGGCGAGGATGTCCGTGACACTGGACCGGATGGCGCCGGCATCCGGCCGATCGCCCTGGCCCCGACCCTGAACGCGCCCCTGGTTCTGCTCCTGGGTCTGCTGTTGGGGGCGCCCCTGGGCATGAGCCGGCGCTACCGCCGACAGCAGCAGCAGGCACAATGCGGCCAGACGAGGGATTTTCATGAAACGGGGACGTTCATGGGATGGGGATGTTCATGGCAGGAAAACGTTCCTGGCGTCGGGTTCATTCCGAACCGGCGTTCTGGCTGGCTAGGCCCGATGCCGGCGCCGCGGAATCCGCGCCTTGGGCTGGCGGTTCGGCGGGGATGGCCGCGCCGGTGGCGGCGATCGGCAACCAGACACTGACGGTGGTGCCTTTGCCCTCCTCGCTTTCGATCAGCAGCTGCCCGCGATGGCGGTTGACGATGTGCTTGACGATGGCGAGCCCGAGACCGGTGCCGCCCACCGTCCGCGACCGCCCCTTGTCCACCCGGTAGAACCGCTCGGTGAGCCGCGGCAGATGCGCCTTCGGGATGCCGATGCCCTGGTCGGCCACCGCGACCACGATGCCACGCCGGTTCGGCCACCGGTCGCGCGGCTGCGCCAGGCCGGCATCGAGGCTCAGGACCCCGCCGTCGCGGCCATACTTCAGGCCGTTGTCCAGCAGGTTCTGCAGCACCTGGGCCATCTGGTCCGCGTCGCCGGCGACGACCGGCAAATCCGCATCGATCCGCAGCGCCAGCCGGACCTTAACTTGCGCCAGCCGCGGCTCGAATCCGGCCACGATGCGCCTGATCAGGCCGCCCAGATCGAGCGGCTGGGCCGGCGCCTGATGTTCGGTCAGCTCGATCCGCGACAGGCTCAGCAAGTCGTCGATCAGCCGGTTCATGCGGGCACCCTGCTCGGCCATGATAGCCAGAAAACGCTGCTGGGCCGGCGGATCGTCGGCCGCTGACCCGAGCAGGGTCTCGACGAAGCCGATCATCGAAGCCAGCGGCGTGCGCAACTCATGACTGACATTGGCGACGAAGTCCGCGCGCATTCGCTCCACCGCGCGTTCCCGCGTCCGGTCCGACAGCACCACCAGCGCCTGGCCGCCATCGGCCAGCGGCGGGTCCATCGGCACCACCGTCGCGTATAGGTCGCGGGCGACCGGGGCATGCAGCATGACCTCGGCGGTCTGCGACCGGCGGGTCGCCAGCGCAGTGTCGATGGCCCCGCGTACACCGGGATGCCGCAGCACGGCCGGCAGGTCGTCGTGAAACGCCAGCCGAGCGGCGGCATTGGCGCGGCGGACGGTCCTGTCGCCGGCCAGCACGATGACCGGGTCGGGCAACCGCTCCAGGATCAGCGTGTCGGCCAGCCGGTGCTTCTCCTGCACCGCGGCCCTGGCAGCGAGGCGACGGGACAGGCGTTCGATCTCGCGTTCCAGCGCGTCCATCATCAGGACACGCTCCTGCGCGACACGCTTCTGGGCGGTGATCGCGCCGGTGTCGCTCGACGCCACGCGCCGCACCGCTTCGGTCAGCAGGTGCCGATCGCGTCGCACCAGCAGGGCGAAGGCGACGGCGGTCAGGATGCTGACCAGCGCCGCGATGGTCGCCGGCCAGATGTCGATCCAGCCGGCCGCCACCAGAACGGCCAGCGCGGTGACCGGCGCCGCCGCCAGACAGACGGTGAGGCCGGACGTTCTCACGGCAGCCGTCGCGCGCCGGGCCGGTGACGCGGCCGCAGAGCACCATCAGCCTGACCAGAACAGTCTGGCTGATAAACTTGCTCGTTGAAACAATGAGCCAGAGCGGGCTGACCGTCACGGTCAGGCTGACAACGCGCCGGTGTCCTGCCCCCGAAGTCCGTCGCATGGTACGACGGACGCAGGGGATGAGCAGGCCACTGAAAACAAAGAGCGCGTGTCCTGCCCCCGAAGTCCGTCGCATGGTGCGACGGACGCAGGGGATGAGCAGGCCACTGAACACAAAGACCGCGTGTCCTGGATCGAAGGTTCGCGCACCCGGGCGAACCGCTGAACCAGGACACTGGCGGGCGGGCTTTACTCGACAGGGTCGACACGCTGGTAGCGGGCCCGGACGCCGCGTTCGATGGCGGCGGAGATTAGCGCATCCAGGCCCAGTTCGCCGCGCACGAAGTCCAGCATTTCCAGGGATTGACGTCGCGCGCCGTCACCGCCCGCCACGACCTCGCAGGCCAGCGCATAGGCGGTCTCCCGCAGCTTGATGCTGAGCGCGTCGCGCATCAGACGGCCGGCATGGGCCAGGCCGTCATCCTCGTGCAGCAGGTTGGCTGCCCGTTCCGAGACATCGGACAGCTCGTTGCTGGTAAACTCCTGGAACGCCGGCAGGGTCTGCACCAGGCCGGACATGATGCCGATTTCCCGGTCCGTCATGCCACCATCGGCGGCGGAGACCAGCACCATTGTCAGAACCAGCGCCTCTGGCGCGTTGATGGTATCGCTCGAACGCATCGAGATCCTCCAGACCTGTTTGGGGGAGTGCGGCACAGGGTCGTGGCGTCATGCCGGCGATCCCGGCGCCAGACATGCCCTAGTCCGGAGGAAATTACCAGTTTCGGCGACCGCCCGAGCCAATCCGACACGTTGCACCGCGACCCCGGGCGGAAACGCCGACATCAGCCGGCTGGGCGCCTGCCGATCCAGCAGCACGAACACGCCACGGTCGGATGCGCGGCGGATCAGACGGCCGAACGCCTGGCGCAGCCGCAGCCGCACGATGCGGTCGTCGTAGCCCTTGGGGTCGCCGCCGGACAGGTGGATCCGCCGCTCCCGGTGCAGGATGTCCGGGCGGGGCCAGGGTGTGCGCTCGAACACCACGAGGCGCAGCGCGTTGCCCGGCACGTCGACGCCGTCGCGCATGGCATCGGTGCCCAGCAGGCAGCTTTCCTCCTCGGTCCGGAAGATATCGACCAGGGTGGCATTGCCCATCGCATCGACATGCTGGGCATACAGCGGGATGCCGGCCTGCTCCAGCTGGGGGGCGATCCTGGCATGAACGGCGCGCAGCCGGCTGATCGCGGTGAACAGGCCGAGACCGCCGCCCCCCGCCGCCAGGAACAGGGCGCGATAGGCGGCGGCCAGGTGGTCCAGGTTGCCGGCGGCCAAATCGGTGACGACGAAGGTCCGGGTCTGTTCGGCATAGTCGAACGGCGAGGCCACCGTCGCGCGGATGGCCGGCGAGGGCAGATGCGGGGCGCCGATGCGGGCCTCGGCCGAGGCCCAGGCGGTTTCTGGATCATGCTCGCCGGAGTCGCGCAGCGTCGCCGAGGTCACCAGCAGGCCCTGTGCCGGCGACGCCAGGGTGGCGGCGAACGGGATGGTCGGGTCTAGCCAGTGCCGGTTCAGTTCGGCGTCGAGGTCGCGCCCGCCGTCGCGGCGATCCAGCCGCAGGAACAGCACGTAGGTCTGGCGCTGCCCCGGATCGGGCGGCGGTTCGGTCAGGCTGCCCAGCATCGCCTGCCACGCCCGCAGCGGGTTCAGCGCGCGGCGGGTCAGCGACCGGCCGATCGCCTCGATCCGATCGCGGGTCGGTTGCTCAAGCTGATCGGCTTCGTCGTCCAGCCGGGCGAGCAGGCGTTCGCGTAACGTCGTCAGCGGATCGGCTATCCGCGCCAGCGCGCGGGCAAGGCGTCCGGCGGCCTGTTCGGCCGCTTCGTTCAGCGGGAACACATCGCATTCGATGGAACCGGCGGACGGACGCGCGTCGGCACCCAAGGTGCGCGCCAGGATCTGGCGGCGGATCAGGCGCAGGAATGCCTCGGACGGATTGGACCGAGCCGCTTCGCCGGCATCAAGCTGGGGACCGTCTTCCTGCATCCGGCTGATCCAGTCCGACGACGGCAACGCGGCGGCGGCCTGCAGCGCGGCGTCCAGCGGCGCGATCAGCGCGGGCCGGTCGGCGACCAGGTCATCCAGTCGCTTGCGCAGCCCGCGGGCCCGCGAGCGCCCGCCTTCAGCGCCGCGCAGCCAGCGGCGAAGCTCGGCGGTCTCGTTCCCGGACAGCGAGGCCGAGAAGGCACTGTCGGCGGCGTCGAAGACATGGTGGCCTTCATCGAACACGTAGCGGCCTGGCACCGCGTTGTCGTCGAGCCCGCCCCAGGCCGCCTGCGTCATCACCAGCGCGTGGTTGGCGACCACCAGTTCGGCGGTGCGGGAGCGGCGGATGGTGTGCTCGACGAAGCACTTGCGCCAATGCGGGCAGGCGGCATGGATGCATTCGCCGCGGCGGTCCGCGAGGCTGGCGATCAGGCCGCCGCCGAACAGTTCGGGCAGCCAGCCCGGCAGGTCGCCGCCCTGCACGTCGCCGTCGTCGGTGGCCATGGCCCAGCGGGCGATGAGACCGAGCGGAATGACCTGCTGGGCCATGAAGCCGCCGGAGGCGGTGCTGATCGCGTCCTCCAGATTGAGCAGACAGAGATAGTTCTCGCGCCCCTTGCGCACCACGATGCGCCGGCGCCGCTCGGTCGGGTCGGGGATCAGGCGTTCCAGCTCGTTGTCGATCTGCCGCTGCAGGTGGCGGGTGAAGGTGCTGATCCAGACCGCGCCCTTGTTCTTCTCCGCCCACAGGCTGGCGGGTGCCAGGTAGCCCAGCGTCTTGCCGGTGCCGGTGCCGGCCTCGACCAGCACCAGATGCGGGTCGCCACGGACTTCCCGCGGCGCGAAGGCGGCGGTGGCGGCGCCGGCGTAATCGCCCTGGCCGGGCCGCTGTTCGGCCTGTGGGCCAAGCATGGCGGCCAGACGAAGCCGGGCCTCGGGTTCGGAGACCGGGTGGGAGGAGGGTGGCGGCAGCGGCGCCGCATCTTCCCACTCCGGCAGCTTGCGCCACACTTTCAGCGGCTCGTTCGATGCGGCGGCGTCGGCGCGGCCGAGCGCGTGGGTGACGTAGCCGCCCCAGCCCCAGCCGGCTTTGCGCATGCGCGCGGCCAGCGTGGCGGCATCGCGGTTCAGCAGTGTGTCGCGGCCCTGCGAAAGCTGGTTCAGCAGCGCGGCGGCGAAGTCGGACAGGCGGCTGACTTCGGCTTCCAGGCCGATCGGCGGGTGGTCGCTGTCGAGGGCCAGGGCCAGGCCGCGTGGGGTCGGGGCGGCGGTCCGCGCCGGGCGGACGAAGGCGAACAGGTCCAGCAGGTCGAACGCGGGGCCGGGGCGCAGGCCGAGGCGGCGGAACGTGACCGGCGCGTGCACCAGGATCGGCGGCGGCAGGGTCTGCAGCAGCCGGGCGGCTTCGGGGATGGCCAGCAGCAGAAGTTCGCCGTCCGGTGTCAGGATGGCGGCACGGTCGTGGCCCGCGACCACGGCGGGCGCATCGGGCAGCGCGATGGAAGGGCTCACGTCGACGGGTTTAGCCGGGATGGCGCTGGCTGTCATCGCGCCCGGTGCGGCGCGGCGATCTGAATCAGTCTTGGACCACGCTCGTGAGATCGCTGCCGGCTGCTCGCATCAAGTGCGTTGAAGCCGCACGACATCGCGGTGCATTGCACCCATGCCAGTGGTATCCTTGAAACGGCGTTAATTCTTCCCCACCGTGGGAAGGATTACAACGGAATGAGATGATGAACGCGCTTAGCCTAACCCTGAATGAGGCCGGTTACGTCGTCGGGCAGTCCAGCACCGCGATCAACCGCGCCGTCGATCGCGGTGTCATCAAGGCCAAGCTTGAGCGGCGTGGTAAAGGCCAGTTGCGAAAAATCGGCTCTCCCGAGTTGCGCTTTCTGGCGATCGCGGGCGACGTGGCGAGGGACCTGACGCCCGCGGCTCGGCGCAAGGTTTATGACGCCATGCGGCGTCTGCCGGCAGACGCGGACCATTTGTCGGTCGGCATCATGGACTTCAAATTGGCTGAAATCGACCGACGTATCGCCGAACGGCTGCAGCAGCTTCAGAAGTTGAGGGCCGGCGTGGAACAGCGCGCGGGTGCTGATCCCGTCATCCGGGGAACGAAGGTGTCGGCTTATGTCGTCGCCGCCCTGGCGAACGATGAAACCACCGCCGAGATCATCGACGACTATCCGGGTCTGACACCGGCACAGATTGAAGCTGCTACCGAGTATGCCAAGGTCTATCCGAAACCCGGCCGTCCGCTTCCGACGATCAGCTTCAAAAAGGCACTCGTCGACATGGCTGAGGCAGGCGTCTGGGATGTTGAGAACGACGATGAGCCAATGGGGCATGCGTCCACGGCCTGATGGTCTATCTGCTCGACGAGAACGTACTCCGGGAACTCCACTCCAAGGGTAATCGTGAAGTCAGGGCTTGGTATGCTTCGGTGGCCGAGGCGGACCTGAGGATCAGCGTCATGACGTTTTTTGAGAAACGGCGCGGGTGGGAACGCCGGAAGCAAGCCGCCCCTGATCTGGCGGCGGCGCGACTGGCTGAACTGGCCGCGCTTGAGGCGGCCTACAGGACGCGGTTTGTGCCCATCGACGACGCGGTCACGGCCGAATGGGCGCGTCTGCTCGGTGCCAAGGACAAGAACCAGCGAGCCGGGCTCTCGCGGCGACGGCACGGGTGCATGGTTTTGTACTGGTCACCCGAAACGTCGATGATGTCCGGGGCTGTGACGTCCGGGTACTCAACCCGTTCAAGGCAGACCCGATTATCGAAACGGTATAGGACTGGGGCATTCCGCCAGATGTAGAATATCCCGGCCAAAGGACGGCGGCACCCGAACAGCGTCCCGCCAATCCCGTCGCACTCCCGAGCGACTTTGTCAGCCAAGCTGTTTCAGTTCGGCTGATGTTGCTCTAAGCCCGGCGACAATCTGGATCAGCAACGCTTTCGAATACTTCCTGCCAGGCTGCTCGGAGTGCCATGTCGGCGTCGTGCATCGTGGCGGGGATACCGAGTGCCGCCAGGCTGGTGACGCCGAAGCCTGGCAGACCGCATGGCACGATGCCGCTGAAATGCGCCAGGTTCGGCTCCACGTTCAGGGCGATGCCGTGCCAACTGACCCAGCGGGTCACCCGCACGCCGATGGCGCCGATCTTTGATTCTGCGCCGGTGGCGGGATCAGTCACCCAGATGCCGACGCGGCCGTCGCGGCGCTCGCCCTTGACGTTGAAGCGGTCGAGGGCGCGGATCAGCCATTCTTCCAGACCGTTGACGTAGCAGCGGATGTCCTGGGCGGGGACGCGGCCATGCGGGCGGTTGAGATCGAGCATCACATAGGCGGTGCGTTGGCCGGGACCGTGGTAGGTCCATTGGCCGCCTCGGCCGGCGTTGAAGGTGGGGAAGCGGGTCGGGTCGGTCAGTTCCGCTGGCCTGGCGGAGGTGCCGGCGGTGTAGAGCGGCGGATGCTCGACCAGCCAGACGCGTTCGTTGGCGGTGCCGGCGCGGATGGCGGCGACGCGGGCCTGCATTTCCGCGAGTGCGGCGGGGTATTCGGTCAGGCCGTCGGCGACGCGCCACTCAGTGGGCGCCACCGGGTTGGGGGTCGCCGGGTCGAGGGTCGTCGGTTTGGAGGGCGCCGGGTTGGGGGTCGCCAGGGGAAATGACTGCGTGGTCATTGAACCAGTATACCTCATCCGCTATACCCCCGCGATGGCCGGTCCACGGTGCGGTCGTGGCGGAATGGTAGACGCGCAAGCTTGAGGTGCTTGTGGGGGCAACCTCGTGGAAGTTCGAGTCTTCTCGACCGCACCAATTCCTCGACTGGTTTGTTTCCTGGTCTGGGTTAGCTGGTTACCCGGGCGTCGATGTGCAATGAACCGGCGCCCTGTCGGACCCATGCGCTGAACGAGCTACGCTGACCAAGCCGCGGCAGCCCCGGCCCAGGCCGTCAGCGTCCACAACACAAGAAGTACCATCCGTACGCGCAGGGTCAGTGCCGGCGCCGGCGCATCCGGCGCGATCGCACGGCCACCGTTCAACGCCAGCGCTGTCACCGGCAGGTAGACGACGAAGCTGGCCAGGGTCGCCAGCAGCAGCCCGGTCATGCAGCCCTGGCCGCCGAAAGCGAAGTATGTCGCCAGCCCGGCCGTGGCGTACGGCAAACCCGGCAGCCACGGCTGGTCGACGGAAAATCCACCGCCAGACGTCAGAGCACGCACAGCACGCGTGGTTCAGGTCCCCACTTCAGCGGACAGATTCTCATGAAAGTTCAGGCCGGCGGTCGTCTGACGCACGACATCTGTTCTGATTAAGTAATCACCAAAGCGCTCGCCGCGGCCTCGTTCGCGAGCATAGGCTTCGAACAACGGTGCGAGGGCGGCGAGGATGGCATCGCCGTCGACATCGCGCCGGTGCAGCTTGTTCAGGCGCGTGCCGTCGTGCGCGCCGCCAAGATACAGGTTGTAGACGCCCGGAGTCCGACCGACCAGGCCGATCTCTGAAACATACGGCCGGGCGCATCCGTTCGGGCAGCCGGTCATGCGGATGGTGATGTCGTCCTCTGCCAGGCCGACCCGGTCCAGCTCGTGCTCAAGCCGGGTCACCAGATCGGGCAAATAACGTTCGCTCTCGGCCAGCGCCAGGCCGCAGGTCGGCAGTGCGACGCAGGCCATCGCGTTGCGCCGCAGCCCGCTGACGGGTTGATCCAGCCCATGCGCGGTCAGCAACGCCTCGACCTCGGGGCGCCTCGAGGCGGGGATATCCGCCAGGATCAGGTTCTGGTTCGCGGTCATCACGAAGCGCCCGACCGCCTGTTCGGCGATGGCGTGCAGGCCTTGCAGCATCCGGCCGCTGATCCGGCCATTCTGCACGAACAAGGTGAAGTGCGCGGCACCGTCCGGCTCCTGCGCCCAGCCCAGCCGATCACCGGTCGAGTGAAAGGAGAAGGCCTTCGCCGGCCGCAGCGTCGCCGTCAGCCGATCCTTCAGCAATGCAACGAACCGGTCCAGCCCGATGGCATCGATGGTGTATTTCAGCCGCGCGTGCTTGCGGTCGGACCGGTCGCCGTGGTCCCGCTGCACCGTAACGATCTTCTCGGCGACCTCGATCGCGTCCGCGGCGTCGCAGCAGCCGATCACGTCGCCTGTGCGCGGATAGGTCGCCGGCTCACCATGGGTCATCCCCATGCCGCCGCCGACCACCACGTTGTAGCCGACGATCTCGCCGCCTTCGACGATCGCGATGAAGCCCAGATCATGGGCGAACACATCGACATCGTTGTGCGGCGGCAGCGCGATGGCGATCTTGAACTTGCGCGGCAGATAGCTGCGTCCCAGGATCGGTTCGTCTTCCGCCACGCCGCCGGCGAGCTTTTCCTCGTTCAGCCAGATCTCATGCCAGGCGCGGGTGCGCGGCAGCAGATGGGCCGAGATGTCGCGGGCCAGCGAACCGATAGTGGCGTGAAGGTCGCGCCGCCACGGATCGGCCGACGCGATGACGTTGCGGTTGACGTCGCCGCAGGCGGCGATGGTGTCCAGGCCGACATCGTTCAGCTGTTGCATCAGCGAGCGCACGTTGCCTTTCAGCACGCCATGCAGCTGCACCGTTTCGCGGGTGGTCAGGCGGATCGTGCCGTTGGCGCGTTGTGTGGCCAGCTGGTCGATGCCAAGCCATTGCGCGGGCGTCACGGTACCGGCGGGGATCCGCAGCCGCACCATGAAGCTGAACGCCTTCTCCATCCGCTGCTTGCCGCGTTCGGCGCGCAGGTCGCGGTCGTCCTGCTGGTAGAAGCCGTGGAACTTTGTCAGTTGCGTGTCGTCATCCGTCAGCGCGCCGGTTTCGACATGGGTCAGGCCGTCGGCGATGGTGCCGCGCAGCAGGTTGCTGCCCGACTTGATGCGCTCGTTCGCGGACAGCTTCTGGTCGATAGCCATCTTCAGATCCCTCCGGTATCGCGCATCAACGAAGCGCGATAGGTCGTTGTCTGTTCGACATGTACGATTGACTTGCCGGATCGCGGCCGCCGCGGGTCTCGCGTGGCTCCGCGACCGGACATCTAATACACATCACGCAAATAGCGGCCGTCGCGGCGGATCGCGTCCAGTTCGGCCTTTGCCGCGATCTCGGACTGGCCGCCCTGGTCGGCCAGGATGCGCAGCAGCATCGCGTGGACGTCTTTCGCCATCGCATTGGCATCGCCGCAGACATACAGCGCCGCGCCGTCCTTCAGCCACGCATAGAGCTCGCCGCGCGCATCCCATAGTGCGTTCTGGACGTACCGCTTCGCCGGCTGATCGCGGGAGAACGCGACGTCCAGCCGGGTCAGCAGGCTGCTCTTGAGCCAATCCCGCAGTTCCAGTTGATACAGAAAGTCATGGGTGTAGTTGCGGTGACCGAACACCAGCCAGTTGCGGCCGCCGGCGCCGGTCGCCTCGCGTTCCTGCAGGAAGCCGCGGAACGGTGCCAGCCCGGTGCCGGGGCCGACCATGATGATCGGCCGGTCGCTGTCGGATGGCAGACGGAAATGCGGGTTGGGGCGAAGAAACAGCTTGAGCCTGTCGCCGGCGTGGTGGCGCGCGGTGATGTCGACCGAGGCAACGCCCGCGCGCTGACGGCCGAACGAGGTGTAGTGCACACCGGCGACCAGCAGGTGGGCTTCATCGCCCACCGCCTTGCGGCTGGAGGCGATCGAGTAGTAGCGCGGCGGCAGCGGACGCAACAACGTGGTCAGCTGCTGGGCGGTCAATGCGGCCGGGGCGGTTTCCAGCAAATCGATGATCTGCCGTCCGGTAGCCCAGCCGGCGGGGGCGGGTGACGTCTTGGTCTCCCGCGCGAAGTCCTCGATCTGCTGGGTCGTCAGCGTCGTGATGTCCAGCCGGTCGGTGAGCGCGGCACGCAACGTGTCGTCGCCGGGCAGCCCGGCCGCCCGCATCACGGCATCAACCAGCGCCGGGTCGTTGTCGGGCGCGATACCGAGCGAATCACCCGGCTCGTAGGCGATGCCGGAGCCTTCGAGGGAAACGCTGACATGATGGGTGTCGGAACTCGACCGGCTGCCGCTGAGGCGGACGTGTTCGGTGATCGCTGCCTGGAACGGCCGGACACGGGTCGGCGCGTCGAGACCAGTGCGGGCGAAATCGACGTGGATGACCGAGGCATGGGGTTCGGCATTGCCGGCTTCCGCGTTCAGCCGCTCCAAGGTGATGTCGATCCAGCCGGTGGCCGGGGTCTCGAAGTCGAGGTCGCACTCGATCCGATCGGCGATCCGCGCACCGCCCAGCGCGGCCAGGCGCTCGTCGATCCGGCGGCCGATCTCGCAGAACCGCGCGTAGGCCCGATCGCCCAGCGCCAGCACGGCGAAGCGGGTTTTCTCGAACCGTGGCGCGTCGTCGGCCATCAAGGCTTCGTAGAAATCGACCGCGCGCTGTGGTGGATCGCCTTCACCCCAGGTGGATGCCAGGATCAGCAGGTTTTCCGCCTCGGCGGCCTGGGCGGGGGTGACGTCCGCCATATCGACGACCTTCGGGGCGAAGCCGAGTTTGGCGGCGGTCTTGCGGACCTGGGCGGCGAGGGCCTCGGTGTTGCCGGACTCGGTGCCGAACAGGATGGTCAGCGGGGTTCGCCGAACCGGAGGCGCGGCCGGCGCCACCGCCTGAGGGTCGTTGGCGGCCTGCAAGCCGGCGAGGTAGCCCGAAAGCCACGCGCGCTGTTCCACCGTCGTCACCGAGATCACCCGGTTCAGCGCGGCGATCTGCTCCTCGGGGAACGGCGCGGTCGATGGCAGCACGGGAGCGGTCTGCATGGCGGTTCCTTCAGCCTTGTGCCCGCACGGTCGCGGCTTCGCGGTTGCCCGCGGCCGGCGATGCCACGCGCATGGGCTCGATTTGTTGCCAGTCCAGCAGCAGCGGGCGCAGCGCGATTGTCGGGCCGACCACGATCAGGGTCGCCGCGCCGTTGGCGATCTGCGCGGCATCGGTCGCGGCGGCCGAGAGGGTGGAAATCCGCACCTCCTGGTCCGGACGCGTCGCATTGCTGATCAGCGCGACCGGTTCGGACGGTTGACGCCCGGCCTCGATCAGTCGTTCGGCGATCTGGCCAATCCGGCGCCGCGCCATATAGAGGACCAGCACTTCGGACCCGCGCGACAGCGCCGCCCAGTCGACATCCGCGAGCTCGCCGCTGGAGTCGTGGCCCGTCGCGAAGGCGACGCTGGGTTCTTGGCCCGTCGCGAAGGCGACGCTGGGTTCTTGGCCCGTCGCGAAGACGACGCTGTGATCTTGGCCCGTCGCGAAGGCGACGCTGTGATCTTGGCCCGTCGCGAAGGCGACGCTGTGATCTTGGCCCGTCGCGAAGGCGACGCTGCGGGCCAGCCGGCGGTGGGTCAGCGGGATGCCGGCCGCCGCGGTGCCGCCGATCCCGGCGCTGATCCCGGGCACGATGCGGAACGCCACGCCAGCGGCGGCGAGCGCCAGGGCTTCCTCACCGCCGCGGCCGAAGATCAGGGGATCGCCGCCCTTCAGGCGCACCACCCGCAGGCCTTGTCGCGCCAGCCGGATCAAGCGGTTGTTGATGCGCAGCTGGGGCGTGTGGACACCGCCGGCGCGCTTGCCCGCGACCTCCAGGCGTGCCTGGGCGGCCAGCGACAGGATCGCGTCGGACACCAGGGCGTCGTGCACGACCACGTCGGCCTGAGCCAGGGCGAACGCGGCGTGCAGCGTCAGCAGACCCGGATCGCCCGGGCCGGCACCAACCAGCCAGACGGTGCCGGGGGCGAAACGCGGGTCGACGAGGCCGGGGAAATGCATGGAAACCAGATGCCTTAGCGATGCGGAGCGGGTGCGGGGGAGTTCCCTAAGGAGGATATTTTTCCACAAGACGCAAGAGGGCCGGGGAAAGAACGAAATATTTCTTCGGTATGCCCAGATATAGGTTAGTTATTCCTCAACCTTGGATAAGCGAAAAATTCCCGCCTCAGTGTTGCCAGTCCCGGTTCCGGCTACCATGGTGCCGGCTTCATTCCGACCGCCCGAGGCAACGATGGACGACGATTTCCGCAAGGCCGCGCTGGACTACCACCGGCTTCCCCGGCCCGGGAAACTCGCCATCGAGGCGACCAAGCGCATGGCCACGCAGCGCGATCTGGCGCTGGCGTATTCCCCCGGAGTCGCCGCGGCGTGCGAGGCGATCAAGGCCGATCCCACCACCGCCTATGACTACACCACGCGGGGCAACCTGGTGGGGGTGATCTCCAATGGCACCGCGGTGCTTGGCCTGGGCAACATCGGCGCCCTGGCCGGCAAGCCGGTGATGGAAGGCAAGGCCGTCCTGTTCAAGAAGTTCGCCGGCATCGACGTGTTCGATATCGAGGTCGACGAGACCGACCCGGCAAGGTTTTGCGATGTCGTGGCGGCCCTGGAACCCACCTTCGGCGCGATCAATCTGGAGGACATCAAGGCGCCCGAGTGCTTCGCCATCGAAACTGAGCTGCGCGCCCGCATGCGGATCCCGGTGTTTCACGACGACCAGCACGGCACCGCGATCACGGTGGCGGCCGCGGTGCGCAACGGCCTGCTGCTGCAGGGCAAGGCGCTGTCGGACGTCACGCTGGTGACCTCGGGCGCCGGCGCCGCGGCGCTGGCCTGTGTCGACCTGCTGGTCTCGATGGGGCTGCGACCGGAGAACGTCACGCTGACCGACATCAATGGCGTCGTCACCAAGGACCGGCCGGGGATGCTGCCGAACATGGCCCGCTACGCCCGCGACACCAGCAGCGCCACATTGCGCGATGCACTGCCCGGCTGCGACATTTTCATGGGCCTGTCGGCGCCGCGGGTGCTGCAACCGGAATGGCTGCCGCTGCTGGGCGAAAAGCCGCTGATCCTGGCGCTGGCCAACCCGGAGCCCGAGATCGACCCCGACCTGGTGTCCCGGATCCGGCCCGACGCCATCATCGCCACCGGGCGCAGCGACTACGCCAACCAGGTGAACAACGTGCTGTGCTTTCCGTTTATCTTTCGCGGCGCGCTGGATGTATCGGCCACGACGATCAACGAGGCGATGAAGATCGCCGCCGTCGAGGCGATCGCCAAGCTGGCCAGGGTGGAAGCCAGCGAGGTGGTTGCCGCCGCGTATGGCGGGGCTGCGCCGGTGTTCGGCCCCGCCTACATCATTCCGAAGCCGTTCGATCCCCGCCTGATCCTGGAGATTGCCCCAGCGGTCGCCCGCGCGGCCATCGAGACGGGCGTGGCGCGCCGGCCGATCCTGGACTTTCAGGCCTACCAGCGGGACCTGGAGCGGTTCGTCTTCCGCTCCGGCTACCTGATGCGCCCGGTGTTCGAGGCGGCGATGCACGATCCGCGACGGATTGTGTTCGCCGAGGGCGAGGACGAGCGCGTGCTGCGCGCGGCGCAGACCCTGGTTGACGACTCCATCGCGCAGCCGATCCTGCTCGGGCGGCGCGACGTTATCGCCGCCAGGATCAAGGAGATGGGTCTGCGCATGCACATCGGCGACGCGATCGAAGTGCTGGATCCGGTGATCGACCGCCACGTGTTCGACCGGCTGATCCCGGAATATCAACGGCTGTCCGGCCGCCGTGGTACGCCGCCGGAACCGGCCGCGCGGCGGGTCGCCACACGCGCGTCGGTCGCCGCGGCGATGCTGCTGCATGACGGTCAGGCCGATGCCGCGATTTGCGGCGGGACCGGCGGATGGTGGCGGCAGATCCAGTACATTCTGCCGATCATTCCGCGCCGTGCGGACGTCAAGCGGGTTTACGCGCTGTCCTGCCTGATCATTCCGAGTGGCGTACTGTTCATCTGCGATACGTTCATGGTCACCGATCCAACGGCGGAGCAAATCACCGAGATGACCCTGCTGGCCGCCGAGGCGGTTCGCGGTTTCGGGCTGATCCCGAAGGCGGCGCTGGTGTCGCACTCCAGCTTCGGCGCCAGCGACACCCAGTCGGCTCGGAAAATGCGCCAGGCGCTGGCGCTGATCCGCGCCCGGGCGCCGGGTCTGGAGATCGATGGCGAGATGCACGCCGATGCCGCGCTGGTGCAGGCGATCCGCGATCGAGCGGTGCCGGATAGCAAACTGAGCGGCAGCGCCAATCTTCTGGTGATGCCCACGCTGGATGCCGCGAACATCTCGTTCAATCTGCTGAAGGCGGCCGCCGAGGGCCTGCCAGTTGGACCGATCCTGCTGGGCATGTCCAAGCCGATCCATGTTGTGGTGCCCAGTGTGACCGCGCGCGGCATCGTGAACCTGAGCGCGCTTGCCGTGGTGGAGGCACAGTCGCAGCCGACCGTGCCGCCCGGATGATGGCCTGACATGCTATGGCTTCTGTTCGGTGCGGTCGTGCTGTTTGTGCTGATGGGCGGCATGCGCGCGTTCGAACAGGCTTCGGTCAGCTCCATCAAGGCGCTGTTCGCCTGGATCGCCGCGCTGGGTGGCCTCAGCCTGGCCTTGCTGCTGATCCTGACCGGACGCGGCGGCGTCGCGCTGGGCGCGCTGACCCTGTTCGGACCGCTGATCTACCAGCGATGGCAGGCGGCGCGGGGTCGGCGGGCCAGCGGCTTTGATCCGCGCCCGCGGGCCGGTCCGATGACCCGCGAGGAGGCTTACGCCGTGCTTGGTCTGCACCCCGGCGCATCCGAACCGGAGATCCGCAACGCCCACCGGCGGCTGATGCGCGGCGCCCATCCGGATGCCGGGGGATCGGACTGGCTGGCCGCCCGGATCAACCAGGCGCGCGACATTCTCCTTGGGTAATGCATTGGGCAGGCTTATGTAACCGCCGTTGCCTCCCGTCGCTGCCCACGCCCCTCGTGTCGCGGGGCCTGAGCGTCGCGGGCCAGTGGGCGTCGCGGACCCATGGGCGTCGCGAGACTGTCACGATCCGGCCCATTTCCACATGTGCGGTGGAGTTCGGCCAATTTCGAATCGGAGTCGATGCGTGATCAAGAAACTGCGCAAAGCTGTTCTTCCGGTAGCCGGTCTGGGCACCCGTTTTCTGCCCGCCACCAAGGCCACCGCCAAGGAGATGTTGCCCATCGTCGACAAGCCGCTGATCCAGTATGCGGTGGAGGAAGCGCGGGCCGCCGGGATCGAACAGTTCTGCATGGTCACCGGGCGCGGCAAGATCGCCCTGGTGGAGCATTTCGACGTCGCCTATGAGCTTGAAGCTACCTTGCGGGAACGCAACAAGGACGACGCACTGGCGGCGCTGGCCGGCGCCCGCAGTGAGCCTGGCAGCATCACCACGGTGCGTCAGCAGGTGCCGCTGGGCCTGGGTCATGCGATCTGGTGTGCGCGGGCTTTCGTCGGCGACGACCCGTTCGCGGTGCTGCTGCCGGATGATCTGGTGCTGGCCGACAAGCCGTGCCTGGCGCAACTGGCGGAGGCGTACTACGAAACCGGCGGCAACATCGTCGCGGTCACCGAGGTTCCGCCTGAGCAGACCAATCGCTACGGCATCTTGAAGATCGGGCGAGACGATGGACGTCTGGTGGAGGTGACCGGGTTGGTGGAAAAGCCCGCCCCCCAGGACGCGCCGTCCAACCTGTCGATCATCGGGCGTTACATTCTGATGCCCGAGGTCATCAAGTACCTGGCCCTGATGGAGCGCGGCGCCGGGAACGAGGTGCAGCTGACCGACGGCATGGCCCGCCTGATCGGTGAGCAACCCTTCCACGGCCTGCGCTATGAAGGCCGCCGCTTCGATTGTGGTGACAAGATCGGGTTTCTTGAAGCGCAGATCGCCTTCGCCCTGAAGCGGCCGGACCTGTCCGACGCGGTGCGCGGTTTTCTAAAAACCTACCTCTGACCCAAGAGTACCTTGAGCGATGGCCTTCTCGCATCAATTCGATCCGACGGTGCTGCGCGAATACGACATCCGCGGCATCGTCGGGCATACCCTGCATGCCGCCGATGCGTTCGCGATCGGCCGGGTGTTCGGTTCGGTGGTCGCCCGCATCGACAGCGGCACAGCTGGCACCGGCACAGCTGGCACCGGCACAGCTGGCGGCGCCCGGCAGGTCGCGGTCGGCTACGACGGCCGGCTGACAAGTCCTGAACTGGAACAGGCTCTGGTCGAGGGGCTGCGCGCCAGCGGGGTCGAGGTGCTGAGGATCGGCTGTGGCCCGACGCCGATGCTTTACTATACCGCGACGACGCTGCGGACCGACGGCGCGGTCATGGTCACCGGGTCGCACAATCCAGCCGACTACAACGGCTTCAAGATGATGTTGGGGCGCAAGCCCTTCTTCGGACAGCAGATCCTGCGGATCGGCGAACTGGCCGAAGCGGGCGATGTGGTGCCCGAGGCCAGCGGCGGCGAGCGGCCGATCGCCATCACCGAGGACTATGTCGCGCGCTTGCTGGCGGACTGGGACGGCGGCGACCGCATGCTGAAAGTCGTCTGGGACAACGGCCACGGTGCCGCGGGTGCTGTGCTGGAGAAGCTGGTGGCCTCGCTGCCCGGTGAACACCTGGTGCTCAATGGCGGCATCGATGGCCGCTTCCCCGCCCACCATCCGGATCCGACGGTGCCGGCCAATCTGGCGGAGCTGATCGCCGAGGTGCGCGCGCGCAAAGCCGACATCGGCATCGCGTTCGACGGCGACGCGGATCGGATCGGCCTGGTGGACGACACCGGCGAAATCCTGTTCGGCGACCAGCTGATGGTCCTGCTGGCGCGCGATGTGCTGAAGGAACATCCCGGAGCGACGATCATCGCCGACGTCAAGGCCAGCCAGGTGCTGTTCGACGAGATCGCCAAGGCCGGCGGCGACCCGCTGATGTGGAAGACGGGTCACTCGCTGATCAAGTCGAAGATGGCGGAAACCGGCAGTCCGCTGGCCGGCGAGATGTCCGGCCACATCTTCTTCGCGGATCGCTGGTATGGCTTCGACGACGCGCTGTATGCCGCGGTGCGCACCCTGGGCATCATCGCCCGGATGGACGGCAAGCTATCCACGGTGCGCAAGGCGCTGCCGCAGGTCGTCAACACCCCGGAGGTCCGCTTCGACTGCGACGACAGCCGCAAGTTCCTGGTGATCGCGGAGGTTGCCGCGCGGTTGCGGGCCGAGGGTGCGAAGGTCGCCGCGACCGACGGCGTTCGGGTGCAGACCGCGGATGGCTGGTGGCTGCTGCGGGCGTCCAACACGCAGGCTGTGCTGGTTGCCCGATGCGAGGCGGCGACCGCGGCCGGCCTGGATCGCCTGAAGGCGGCGCTGGTCGGCCAGCTGGCGGCGTCGGGCCTGGGTGAACCCGATTTCTCGGGCAGCCACGCGGGTCACTAGAGCATTTTCAGCCTGACCGTGCAGACCGAAAATGCTCTATCCCTTTGTTTGATCGGATGATCGACACGCTTTGAACGTTCCGCTCAGCGTGATCATGCTCTAGAAGGCGATTTATATTACTTCTGGGGCTACACTCAGGCATCCCGCGCCCGGGACCGCAGATCCACCACGTTGTCGGTGGTCTCACCGGCAACGACCGGTTCCCCCAGAACCTCGGCGACCTTGCGCGCCAGTTGTTCCCGCTTGAACGGCTTGCCCAGAAGCTGCACGCCAGCATCCAGCCGGCCGTGATGGACGATGGAATTCTCGGTGTAGCCGGACATGAACAGTACCTTCACCTCCGGCCGCATCGCGGTGATGCGTTCCGCCAGTTCCCGCCCGCGCACCTTGCCTGGCAGCACAACGTCGGTCAGCAGCATGTCGATCTCCGCCGCGTGCGCGCCGAACACCCGCGATCCGCTCTCGCCATCGGCCGCGGCCAACACGCGGTACCCAAGGCTGCGCAGGATCGCCACCGCGATCTCGCGCACCCCGGCCTCATCCTCGACCACCAGGATCGTCGACGACCCGCGCGGCAGATCGGCTGCCGCCAGGCTGCGCTGCGCCGTCGGGATCTTCGCCCCCACGGCCCGCGGCAGATAGATCTTGACCGATGTTCCTTCGCCGGGTTCGGAGTAGATTTTGACATGCCCCCCCGACTGCTTGGCGAAGCCGAACACCATCGCCAGCCCCAGGCCGGTGCCGCGGCCTTCCGTCTTGGTGGTGAAGAACGGTTCGAATACGCGCGCGACGATCTCGGGCGTCATGCCGAGACCGCTATCCGACACCGCGACCATGACGTAGTCACCGGGTTCGACCTCACTGTTGGCCCGCGCGTAATCGGCGTCCAGCACCATGTTGGCCAGCTCGATCGTCAGCCGCCCGCCCCCCGGCATCGCATCCCGCGCATTCAACGCCAGGTTCAGCACCGCACTTTCCAGCTGCGCGGGATCGGCCATCGCCAGCCACGGTTCGGCGATATCGACGAAGCGCAGGTCGATGTGCTCGCCCAACGTCCGCCGCAACAGCGGCACCAGGTCGGGCAGCCCGGCCGACAGATCGATCGCCGCCGGCGCCAGCGGCTGCTTGCGGGCAAAGGCGAGCAGCTGGCTCGTCAGGGTGCCGCCGCGCTGGGCCGCCCACAGCGACCGCTCAAGGTGCGGTATCAGGGGACTCTGCGGGTCCAGTTTGCCCTGCGCGAGTTCCAGGTTGCCCTGGATCACGGTCAGCAGGTTGTTGAAGTCATGTGCGATGCCGCCAGTCAGCTGACCGATCGCCTGCATCTTCTGCGCCTCGCGCAACACCGCCTCGGCCTGCGCGCGCTGCGTCATGTCGCTGATCGTCAGCACAAATCCATTGTCCGGCGTCGGGGTGCGGCGAACCTCGAGCTGACGGCCGTCGGCGCGGGTGCATTCGCGGACGATCGGCTTCTTGTCGTCGTTCTCGCCATGCACGATCTGCTCGTGCTGCTCCAGGATGCTTTCGCCGCCGGCGGCCAGATGTTCGACGAACGCCGCGTACGGCGTCTCCATGCGCACCATCGCCGGCGGCAGATCCAGCAGCACCTGGAAGCACTTGTTCCAGTGGCGCAGCTTTTGCCTGGGACCGAACACCGCGACCCCCTGGCTCAGGCTATCCAGTGAGGCCCGCAGTCGCCCCGCCAGGACCCGCTGTTCACGTTCCGCCTGGTAGGCGTCGGTATAGCCCCGGTTGAGCAGCCACGCGGCCCACGCCAGCGCCAGGATCGCGATGGCGGTGGCGGTCACGGTCAGACGGTTTACCCAAAGACTGCGTTGATCGGTCGCCGCGAGCCGGTCGGCCAGCAGCCGGTTCTCGCCGGCCATCAGGGCCGTCACCGCTGCCGTGATGGCCGCCGCGGTTTCTCGCCCCGCGTCCGCCCCATACTGCTGGATCGCCGGATCAAGCCCCTTGTCACGCCGCAGCTGGATGGTCTGGTCAAGTTGCTGCACGTGCTGCTGCCAGGCCGGCCCCAGCACGTGCAGCCGTGCCTGCGCTGCCGGATTGTCCGCGGTCATCCGCCGCAGCTCGCCCAGCAACGCCGAGCTGCGGCTCAATGCGGCGTCATAGGGCACGAGGTAACGGCTGTCGCCGGTCAGCAGATAGTTGCGTTCACCGGCCTCGGCATCGCCCATGGCGAGTTCCAGCTGATGAACCGCGCCGCGCACCTCATACGTATGATCTGTCCACCACCGGGCCGAACGCATCGCGGCGGAGCGGTCCCAGGTGATCATGCCGATCACCGCGAGGAACGCGATAAGAACCCCGAACACCAGCACGTTGGCACGCGTCACAAGCCGCTTGGACATGGCCATTCAAATTCCGATCAGGCATCCGATCATTAGCCGAAAATAGCTTGGCAACGCAACGATATCCGTCGTCTTGGCGTCGAAATGTGCTGAAATCTCGGGCGCCGTTGAATCGACATCGGCGGCGGGCTAGAGCATGATCACGCTGAGCGGAACGTTCAAAGCGTGTGAATCATCCGATCAAATAAGGGAATAGAGCATTTTCGGTCTGCCCAGTCAGGCTGAAAATGCTCTAGTCTCGGTAGATGGCCCGCTTGAGCGTGAACCTGAACAAGATCGCCCTGTTGCGGAATGCCCGCCGCACCGGTGTGCCGGATCTGCGCCACTTCGGTTACCTGGCGCTGCGGGCCGGTGCCCAGGGGCTGACCGTGCATCCGCGGCCGGATGAGCGGCATATCCGTGGCTCCGACGTCCCGCTGCTGGCCGAACTGATGCAGTCGGACCGGCCGCTGAAGGAACTCAATATCGAGGGCTACCCGGACGAGCGGTTGATCCGGATCCTGCACGACAATCGGCCCGAACAGGCGACGCTGGTGCCGGATGCGCCGGAGGCTTTCACCTCCGAGGAGGGCTGGAAGCTCGATCCCGCGCAGGCCGCGCTGGCGACGCCGGCGATCGCGGCGATGCGCACGCTGGGGTGCCGGGTGATCCTGTTCATCGATCCCGACCCTGGCGTGGTCGACCGGGTGGTCCAGGCCGGCGCCGACGGGGTGGAGATCTACACCGGCGCCTACGCCGCCGCGTTCCATCACGATCGGCATGCCCCGATCCTGCAGCGCATCGCCGCCACGGCGGCCCGCGCCCAGGCAGCCGGCCTCGTGGTCAATGCCGGCCACGACCTCAATCTGCATAACATCCCGCCGCTGATGCAGGCGGTGCCGTTCCTGGCCGAGGCCTCGATCGGCCACGAGCTGACCGCCGATGCGCTGGAAAACGGCTTCGCCGCGACGGTCGCCGCCTACGCGCGGGTGCTCCAGACCTAGTGATCCGACCCTAACGCTTGCAACGGACGCAGCGGATCGGCCGGCTACTGACAAAAAAGAGCGCGTATGCTGGATCAGAGGTCCACGCACCATTGCGACCTTCTGATCCAGCACAGCAGCGCGACATCAACCTGACGGAACCGGTCCCTGCCGCCACGAGTCGCGCGCGGTTCGCCGATTGGAACCCGGATTTGTTCATCGAAACGCGTCTATGATGCACAAGGGCGGGTCAGGCCGGCCCGCCAACGCGCGGAAACGGAGGTTTGTTTGCTTGGCAGGATCATCGGGCGCCTGTGCGGTGCCATTCTCTTGCTTGCCGTCGCGGTTCCGGCAGGCGCAGCGCGACCCGGCTATAAACTCACCGCGAGCGTCCCGCTCGGTATACCCGACCGCTGGGACTACGTGGTCTTCGATCCGCCGACGCAGCGCATCTACGTCGCGCATCAGGACGCGGTCACCGTGGTGAACGCCGCCACCCTCACCATTGCCGGGCGCCTCGCCGGTCTCGACGGCGCGCATGGCACGGCGCCGGTTCCCGCCCTGGGCAAGGTGTTCGCCGACAGCGGCAAGACCGGGACCGTGACAGACTATGACGCCAAGACATTCGCCCCCCACGCCACGATCAAGGCGGTCGGCGACGCGGACGGGATGATCTATGATGCGGCCAGCGGTCAGGTCGTGGTGGTGGGCGGAGACTCCGCGGCGGCCGGCTTCATCGATCCTGGCACCGACCGGCTGACCGCCACCCTGCCACTCGGCGGCTCGCCCGAGGGCGTTGCGGTGGATGGCCGGGGCAAGATGTTCATCGCCCTGGCGGATCACGATCAGGTCGTGGCCGTGGACACGCGGGGCCGCCGCATTCTGGCGCGCTGGAAGCTGTCCGGCTGCCACGATCCGCATGGCTTGGCGATGGATCCCGCTTCGAACCGTCTCTTTGTCTCATGTCCCGCCGGGCAAATGGCGGTCCTTGACGCCGCGAGCGGGCGCCAGACCGCGCTGTTCCCGATCGGCAAGGGCTCGGATTCCGCCGCGTTCGATCCATCCCATCATGTCGCCTTGAGCGGCGATGGCGATGGCACGATCGGGATCGTCGCGGAGACCAAGGACGGCGTGCATTCGCGGGGCACGGTGCCGACCCAGCCCGGCGCGCGTACCCTGGCGGTTGATCCGGCGACCGGACGCGTCTTCGCGGTAACCGCGACGGTGGCTGGTTCGGCGCCACCCAAGGTCGCCGGCGGCAGAGCCCGCCTCACCTTCGTCGCCGGCACGCTGCGCCTTTTGGTCTACACGCCGGAGCCTTCGGCGCCGTAGAGCGAGATCGGCCGAGGTTGCACCAACCTTGGACGCCAATCGCCCTCTCAAACAATGGGACTCAGCCCGGGCGGCGCCTGTGTTGACCGGTCTGCGCGCCGGGTTGGCGGGCGAGCGAGCACGCGAACGAGGGGGCGGCGCGCGAAACATGACTCCGTGACCGGTCGGCGCACGCGCCGGCTGGGATCAATATCCCGGCAGCTCGTTCACGCACACCACCCGCCAGCCGTCCGGCGTCTTCTGCAGTCGGCTCAGCGACAGATTCTGGATCGACATATGCAGCGCATTGTCGGGACCGATGCGCAGCGCATGCGCGATGGCGGCGCGGATCGCCCCGCCATGGCTGACGATCACCACCTGCTGCCCGCCATGGGTTTCGGCCAGCCGCTCCATCGCCGCCCCGACCCGGGTGATGACCTCCGCCATGCTCTCGCCGCCGGGCGGTTTTTCAAGCCCGCCCAGCGGCCAGAACGCGTGCGCCTTGTGCACCAGCTTTGCCGGCAGCTCGTGATGTTCCAGGCCCTGCCACTCGCCCAGCGACTGCTCGATCAATCCCGCTTCGACCACCAGTTCGCAGCGCGGATAGCCATGCGCGAAGAGCGTCTCGGCGGTGCGGCGGGTGCGCGACAGCGGCGTGACCAGCCACGTTGCGGGACGCGGCAGCCGTGCCGCCAGCGAGCGATACATCGGCGCCTGCTCCAGCAGCGTCGTCTCGCACAGCGGCACGTCCATCACGCCGTACAGGAAGGCGCGGGCATTTTCCGCCACCAGCGCATGGCGGATCAGCCAGAACGAGGTCTCCATCACTCGCCGACGTTGAGCAGCGCGCCGCTGACCCGAGCGGCATGGAATTGTCGGGTAAACAACCACCCCGCGGCGACGATCCACACCATGTCCAGCGCGAACGCCGCGCCCAGGTGATCCCAGCGGATCACCCCATGCAGCAGCGCCGCGCGCATGCCCTCGAACACATGGGTCGTCGGCAGCGCGTAGGAGAACGGGCGGATGAACGCCGGCAGCACCGAGACCGGGTAGAACACCGCCGAGAACGGTGCCAGACCGAACAAGAACGCCCAGGCCAGCGGTTCGGCGCCGGTGCCATGCCGCAGCACCAGCGATACGACGCCCAGCGCCACCGCCCAGCCCATGATCATCAGGTTGATGAAGAACAGGATCAGTATCGGACCCATGGTGAACAGGTTGAACGCATAGAACGCCCAGGCCAGCAGGATCGCCGGCATCACCCCCAGCAGCATGCGGATCACCGACATGCCGATCAGCGCCGCCACCATCTCGAACGGGCGCAGCGGGCTGACGAAGATGTGGCCCAGGTTGCGCGACCACATCTCCTCCAGGAAGGAGATCGAGACCCCCATCTGGCTGCGCAGCGTCACCTCCCACAACAGCACGCCGCCCAGCAGGGTGGCACCGGCCATGATCGCGGTGTTGCCCATCCGCGAGGCCAGGAAGCTGGCGGTGAAGCCCCAGATGCACATCTGCAGGACCGGCCAGTACGCCAGTTCCAGCATGCGCGGCCACGAGCGGCGATACAGCGCCAGGTGGCGGTACATCAGGCCCCAGATGCGACGCAGCACCGGCATGACGCCGGGCCGTGTTGGGTGCGCCGCGGCGCTTTGCCTCGGCTCCTGGCGCCGGTCTTGGCCCCGGTCTTGGCCCCGGTCTTGGCCCCGATCTTCGCGCCGTTCCTGGCCCCGGTCTTGCCCCGACTGACGCACGGTCTCCGCCGCGGTTCGATCCGGTGCCCGATCTGGTACCAGGGGGTCTTGCGCCAGGGGGTCTTGCACCAGCGGCCGCATCGGCGCCGTCATGCCGCCACCGCCCGTCTGCGATCGCGCGCGATGTCCAGGAACACGTCCTCCAGGTCTTGCCGGCCATACCGGGTCAGCAGTTCGTCCGGGCTGCCACGATCGACCACCCGGCCCTTTTTCAGCATCACCACCTGGGTGCAAAGCCGTTCGACCTCGGCCATGTTATGGCTCGCCAGCAGGATCGTGCAGCCGCTCGCCGCCCGGTACTGCTCCAGCCAAGTGCGCACCCAGTCGCCGGTGTCGGGATCGAGGCTCGCCGTGGGTTCGTCCAGCAACAACACCTCCGGCCGGTTGATCAGCGCCTTGGCCAGCGCCACCCGGGTCTTCTGTCCGGCCGATAACTGCCCCGCCGGCCGATCCAGGATCGCGCCCAGATCGAGTTCCCGCGACAGCGTGGCGATCCGCTCATCCAGATGCCGCACGTTGTAGAGATGGCCGTAGACCCGCATGTTCTCCTTCACCGTCAGGCGCGAGGGCAGGGCCACGTAGGGTGACGAGAAGTTCATCCGCGCCAGTGCGGCGAACCGGTCGGTGCCGATGTCGTGCCCCAGCACGCTGATCCGGCCCGCGGTCGGCACCAGCAGGCCCAGCAGCATGGCGATCGTGGTGGTCTTGCCGGCACCGTTGCCGCCCAGCAGGCCGACCGTCTCCCCGGTCGCGGCGACGAAGCTGATCCGATCGATCGCCGTGACCTCACCGTACTGTTTCGAGAGACTTTCAACCTGAATCGCGTTCATTTGCATCCGGATAAGGTGGTTGCGGCTTCCCGCCAAGAGCCGATTGGTGCCAGCCTGCGATCGACCCTAAATAGTGAACATGATCGACCTCAATCCCGCACCCGCCACCCTGCCGCCCGGCCAGCGTGTCTACGCCGTGGGCGATATCCACGGCTGTCTGGACCGTTTGGTGGCGCTGCACGAAATCATCGCTGATGATATCGTCAGCCGCCCGGTCGAACGGACCATTCTGGTGCACCTCGGCGACTATGTCGATCGCGGGTCGGATAGCGCCCAGGTGATCGACTGGCTGATCCACGATCCCCCGGTCCGCGCCGACGAGATGGTCAATCTGATGGGCAATCACGAATACATGATGCTGTCCGCGCTCGCCGGGGTCGACCGCGACGCGGCAGACCACTGGCTGATGAACGGCGGCGCCGACTCCCTGCTCAGCTGGGGCATCCCGCGCACCGTGCCCCCGGCTGAGTGGGCTAGCCGGATCCCCCGCCAGCATCTGGTGTTTCTCCGCGATCTGGCGGTCAATCGCCACATCGGGCCGTATTTGTTCGTTCATGCCGGCATCCGCCCCGGGGTGCCGCTGGATCAGCAGTCCCGCCACGACATGATGTGGATCCGGGAGCCGTTTCTGTCGTCCCACGCCGACCACGGCGCGGTCGTGGTGCATGGCCATACGCCGAAACGCGAGCCGATCATCCAGCCCAACCGCATCGCCATCGATACCGGCGCCGTGCTCGGCGGGGCCCTGACCTGCGTCGTGCTGGAGGCCGACCAGCTCGGTTTTCTGCGGAGCTAGAGCATGATCACGCTGAGCGGAACGTTCAAAGCGTGTGAATGATCCGATCAAACAAAGGGATAGAGCATTTTCGGTCTGCCGGGTCAGGCTGAAAATGTTCTAGTGTCCGATCGCAGGGAAGCGTGAGACGCGCAACGGCTAGGAGTCGGCGCATCAATCGGCCGCTTCAAGCAAACAGCGACGTATCGCGCTTGTCTGATGCGCGATACTAGCCGCCATCGCGGTTCCGCGGTCCTGGACCCCGCGATCACGCTTGCTTCTCGCCGCGCCCGCACGCGAAGATGGTTGACCCCGGAAGATGGGACCAGAAAGCTAAGCCAACTGAAGCTAGGCCAGATGAAGATGGTTGCGTGAACATGCTGACCGGGAGATCGCCATGTTGAAGATGGGTTGCGCCGCTGAGATGGTCTTGTTACGGCAGGTCCAATGAATCAGATGACGCCCGGCTCCGCGCCGCGCCCGGATCAGCCGCAGCCGGATCTGGCGGACGCGGTCCGACGCCTCGCGCACACCAACGTACTGGTCATCGGCGATGTGATGCTCGATCGCTACGCCTACGGCGAGGTGACCCGCATCAGCCTGGAAGCGCCGGTGCCGATCCTCGCGGTCGAGCGAGAGATCGCCTTGCCCGGGGGCGCCGGCAACGTGGTGCGCAACCTGACCGCGCTGGGTTCGGCCACCGCTTTTATCTCCGTTGTCGGCGATGACCAGGCGGGAGCGGAACTCACCGGGCTGATCGGCGGTCAGCCGAATGTCGAGCCCTGGCTGCTGGTGCAGGGCGGCCGCACCACGACGCTGAAGACCCGGCTGATCGCCGCCGGCCAGCAGCTGCTGCGCGCCGACCGCGAGCAGACCGACGCGATCCACCCGAAATTGGCCGAACGGCTGCTGCGCATCGCCATCGACGCCATGGCGGCGACCAGCGTCACGGTGCTGTCGGACTACGGCAAGGGCGTGCTGTCGGCCGATGTGCCCGCCAAACTGGTGGAGGCGGCGCGCAAGACCGGTCGCAAGTTGATCGTCGACCCGCGCGGCAGCGACTTCGCACGCTATGCCGGCGCCGACGTGGTGATGCCGAACCGCCAGGAGCTGGCCGCCGCGGCCCACATGCCGGCGGATACCGAGGCGCAGATCGTCGCCGCCGCCCGGCGCCTGCGCACCGACCATGGCTTCGGCGCGGTGGTGGTCACCCGTGGCAACGACGGCATGACGCTGGTCGACGCCACCGGTTCGACGCATTTCCCGGCCGAGGCCGCGGACGTCTTCGATACCTCCGGCGCCGGCGACACAGCACTCGCTACCCTCGGCGCGGCGCTGGCGGCGCAACTTGACCTCGCGGTGGCCGTCCGGCTGGCCAACCTTGCCGCTGGCATCTCGGTCGGCAAGGTCGGCGCCTCGGTGGTGCGCGAAGCCGATATCCTCGCCGCCCTGACGCCCCAGCACAGCGCGCTACGCAAGATCGTCAGCCGCGAGGAAGCAGTCGAGCAGGCCGAGCGCTGGCGTCACCGCGGCTGGCGGGTGGGTTTCACCAACGGCTGCTTCGACCTTTTGCATCAGGGCCACATCCAGTTGCTGGAGCAGGCGCGGGCCGCCTGTGACCGGCTGATCGTCGGGTTGAACGCCGATACCGGCGTGCGTCGGCAGAAGGGCCTGCCGCATCCGGTGCAACCGGAAGCCGCCCGGGCCGCGGTGCTGGCCAGCTTCGCCTGCGTCGATCAGGTCTGCCTGTTCGAGCAGGACACCCCGGAACAGCTGATCGACGTTCTGCGTCCCGATGTGTTGATCAAGGGCGCCAACCACGCGGCCGAGGATGTCGTCGGCGCCGATCTGGTGCGCGCGCGCGGCGGGCGCGTGCTGCAGATCGATCTGCTGGCCGAGCAACTGCCGCAGCCGGCCATGGCCCCGCTGAAGCACTGACGCCCGCAAGGCCCTTCCGCCAGCACTCCACGCCGCCTCGTGTCCGCTCGTCGGCCCGCGTCCGCCGGCCGACGGCCTCTGGCTCTTCCGCCCGGGCTGCGGCAATGTCCGCATTCCAATCCCCAAAGGGGCACTCCAAAGCAACTGCACAGGGGGAACACCATGGCCAAGATCATCATCAGCTGCGCCGTCACCGGCGCGATCCACACGCCCAGCATGTCGGACTACCTGCCGATCACCCCCGAGCAGATCGCCCGATCGTCGGTCGAGGCAGCCGAGGCGGGTGCCGCGATCATCCATCTGCACGCGCGCGACCCGAACGACGGCTCGCCGACCCCCGACCCGGCGGTGTTCATGCGGTTCCTGCCGACCATCAAGCAGAGCACCGACGCGGTGATCAACATCACCACCGGCGGCGGCCTGACCATGACCCTGGAGCAGCGCCTGGCCGCGCCGCTGGTGGCGAAACCCGAGATGTGCAGCCTGAACATGGGCAGCATGAACTTCAACATCTCGCAGGCCGGCAACCGCATCAAGGACTGGAAGTTCGGCTGGGAGAAGCCATACCTCGACGCCACCGACAACTTCATCTTCCGCAATACCTTCAAGGACATCGCCGGCATCGTCGAGCAGCTCGGCAAGGCCCACGGCACCCGGTTCGAGTTCGAATGTTACGATATCGGCCATCTCTACAACCTGGCGTACTGCCTGGACCAGGGCATCGTCGAGCCGCCGTTGTTCGTGCAGTCCATCTTCGGCATCACCGGCGGCATCGGTGCCGAACCGCGCAACCTGCTGTTCGCCAAGGAGACCGCCGACCGCCTGTTCGGCGATGCCTACTGCTGGTCCGTGCTGGCCGCCGGGCGGCACCAGATGGCGTTCACCACCATGGCCGGGATCAATGGCGGCAATGTCCGCGTCGGGCTGGAGGACAGCCTGTACATCGGCAAGGGCCAGCTGGCGAAGTCGAATGCCGAACAGGTGGCGAAGATCCGCCGCATCCTCGAGGACCTGAGCCTGGAGATCGCGACCCCCGCCGAGGCCCGCGCGATGCTGCGGCTGAAAGGCGGCGATCGGGTGGGCTTTTGAGGCGCGACCGATGACAGTCAGGCGGCTGACCCTTGCAGTGGCTTGCCGCCCTGGCCGCGACACCGGATCCGCCCCATCAGGCAACCGATGCGCCGCGCGGGCATCAGCCTGGGATGAGGCTCCCTGCGCCCTTGGCGCCGCGAGCAAAGCCTGGTTCAACATCTGCGTGTGTGGCAATGAAAGGCTGGTGTTCGGATGAACAGACGGGAAAAACTGCTCACCGGGCTGGCTCGCGCTGACCTGCTTGGGCTCGAAATCGGCGCATTGAACAACCCGGTCGCCCTCAAGTCCGAAGGCAAGGTGATCTATGTCGATCATTTCGATACCAACGCATTGCGCGAGAAGTACCGTAAGGATCCCAATGTGGATGTCGCCGCCATCGTCGACGTCGACGCGATCTGGGGCGTTCAGACCTTGGCCCAGTGCATCGGCGAAAACCGCAAGGTCGACTACGTGGTCGCCTCCCACGTCATCGAGCACGTGCCTGATCTGATCACCTGGCTGGAGGAGATCAGCGCGATCCTGACCGCGACGGGAGAGGTCAGGCTGGCGGTGCCGGACCGTCGCTTCACGTTCGACTATTTTCGCAACGAAACCCGGTTTTGCGAGCTTGTCGCCAGCTGGATGGTGCGCGCCAGGCGTCCGCAGCCGCTGCAGATCGCCGATCACATGCTGAATGTGACGCAGATCGACCTGACGGCCGCGTGGCGTCAACGGGCCGACCCAGCGCACAGACGCGCCCTGTTCGATTTCCCGGGTGTGCCGGCTGTCATCAACGACTCACTCACCAACGGCACCTATCACGATGTTCATTGCTGGATCTTCACGCCCGCCTCGTTCGCCGCATTGATGCAGGACATCCTGCGCGCCGGTCTGACGGATCTCGGCTGCGCCTTCTTTCACGACACCGCCCCGGGTACGCTGGAATTCATCGTTGCCATGAAGCGGATGGCCGATCCGGATGACGCGGCGCGAAGCTGGATCACCATGCAGGAAGCCGCCAGGGATTTACCCCCGGTGCCCAGCCCGAGCGATCCGCCTCCGAGCGATCCGCCGGCGTATGTCGATGAACTGATGGGGGTTGTGCCGGCACTGCAAGAAACGCTCGGCGGTCTTAGGCAGCTTCTGCGGTCTCAGAACGAGGTGATCGAACAGCAGGCCGAGCGGGAAAGCCTGAGGGCACAACTGGACTTGATCAGGCGATCGACCAGTTGGCGGATCACCGCGCCGGTCCGCGCCGCTGTCGATGCGGTGCGTCACCGCCGCGGTGCCAGCGCCGCCACGCGATGACAGCCGCGACCCGGTAACAGCCTGCATTACGGCGCTTCCTCTGGCGCCCGAACGGAAACCCCGCCATCCTGACCTGTATCATCTCGATCTTGCCGCACGTCAGCCGGCACGACGCTGGAGCAAGCACACGACGCTGGAGCAAGCAGATGACCGACCTGAAGGACCTCAAGGACAAGATCGCCGTCATCGGTGTCGGCAACACGAAATACGGCAACTTCCCCGAGATCGACGACTATGGCCTGGCCGCGCACGCCTTCCGCGACGCGGTCAATGATTGCGGTATCGATAAGAACCAGATCGACGGCCTGCTGGTCTCCCGCATTCCCTATTATGCCCGCATGGGGGAGGTCCTGGGCCTGAACCCGCGCTGGACCATCACGCTGCCCGGCCACGGCCGCATGTCGGGCATGGGCATCATCGAGGCGGCGACCGCGATCGCCGCCGGCCAGTGCGACTACGCGGCGCTGCTGTACGCCAATATCGGCCGCTCCCGCCGGGTGAACTACGGCGGCGACGAAAGTCCCGGCACCTGGGACCCGTGGGGCTTCACCTCACCTGGGGCGGCCCATGCCATGGCCTTTCGCCGGCACATGGAGATCTACGGCACCACCACCCGACAACTGGCGGAGGTTTCGGTAGCGATCCGCTACCATGCCTGCCTGAACCCCGACGCGGTGATGCGCAACCCGATCACCATCGAGGATCACGAAAGCGCCCGCTTCATCACCGCGCCGTTGCGCCTGCTGGACTACTGCCTGATCAACGACGGCGCGGTCTGCCTGATCCTGACGTCGAGGGAACGCGCGAAGGACTTCGCCAAGCCGCCGGTGCTGATCTCCGGCTGGGGTGCGCAGGACACTTTCAGCCCGTCCTCGATCGCCAATTTCGACATGGATTTCTGGTACCCGGCGGTCAGCGCGGCCGCCAAGCAGGCCTATGCGATGGCGAACGTCGCCCATACGGATGTCAATGCGCTGATGTGCTACGACAATTTCTCGCCGACCGTGCTGTTCAGCCTGGAAGGCCTGGGGTTCTGCGGCCGTGGCGAGTCCGGCGGCTATGTGGAGGACGGCGCCCTCAGCCTCGGCGGCCGGCTGCCGGTCAACACCGATGGCGGCCACCTGTCGAATTCTTACATGCAGGGCTGGGCCTTGAACGTGGAGGCCGTGCGCCAGCTGCGTGGCGAGTGTGGTGCCAGGCAGGTGCCCGACTGTGAGGTTGTCCAGTACGTGCAGTCCACCCCCTGCACACGCACCATCATCTACACCCGCGGCTGAAGGAGGATCGTTTCAGTGAGCTACAACAAGCCGTTGCCGCGCCTGGACCCGCTGAACGCGCCGTTCTGGGCGGCGTCGAAGCAGGGCCGGCTGGTGCTGCAGCATTGTCCCGCTTGCGGCGATGTGCGGTTTCCGCCGGGACCGGTCTGCCCGAAATGCCTCGCCGGCGACCAGGACTGGATCGAGGCATCGGGCAACGGCACGCTGGAATCCTGGATCGAGATGCACCGAGCATATTGGGACGGGTTCAAGGATGAGCTGCCGTACCAGGTATGCCTGGTGCGGCTGGCGGAAGGCCCGGTGATGGTCAGCAATCTGGTCGACAACACCGAGAAGGTTCAGATGGGCGCGCCGGTGAGAGTGGTGTTCGACGCGGTCACGGACGAGGTGACGTTGCCGAAGTTTACCTTGGTGTAGGCGAGGTTTGGGCGGAACCGGAATCATGCCCAAAGTTCGTGGTATTAGTTGGCGAACCTGCGTCGCTGACACTCCGTGGTGGGAGGGCTGCTAACACCGCATGGAGCCTCCTTGTGTTCCGTCTTTGTTCATGTATATTTCGGCTTAGGATGGCGACAGCCGCCCCTGCCTGCGAGGGTTCAGCGATTGATGCTAAACTTCAGATCGGCGGAGGGGTCGGCTAGACGGCATTTCGGCCTTGACCGGGAATCGCACTAATGTGGCAGGATGTATGTATGGATACAGCACGAGGAACTGCGATTATAATATGCTGATCTATCATAGAACTAGCATTTTTGCGTCACCCGTTCAGACCGTAGTTAACACCGTCAACTGTGTTGGTGTGATGGGCAAGGGTGTCGCTGCAGAATTCCGCAACCGGTATCCCGACATGTTTGAACAGTACCGGAAAATCTGTGCCCAGAAGCTTTTAGAGCCAGGAAAGCTATGGCTATGGAAGGCTTCCGATCAGTGGGTGCTCAATTTTCCGACCAAGCGCCATTGGCGGCAGCCATCCAAACTCGAATGGATAGAAGCGGGCCTCAAGAAGTTCACAGCCGAGTACGAGCGACGGGGGATAAGCGAAATTTCATTCCCGCGCCTCGGGTGTGGGAACGGCGGTCTCGACTGGAATGACGTGCGCCCGCTGATGGAGGCTCACCTCGCTGAAGTTCCCATTCCGGTTTATATCCATGATTTCGAGGTGAACATTGGCTCGCCGGAACACCTTGAAGCTTCGTCACGACTTCATGCGATCAGGATTGATCGCTCGTTTGGAGAGTTCATCGATGCGTTGCGGGCTGCTGTCCAAGATCGCGAGGGTAAGTTTCGCTCGCTCGGGTTGGATGCGCCCTTTACCGCAGAATTTGAATCCGAGAGCCGGCTTCGGCTCAACATTAATGGTGGTTCCGTCCTTATCGACGTCGACGATCTTCGCAGTATCTGGTTGAAATTATTGAAGGGTGTGGTGACAACACGAGCGGCTGACTGGGGGCCGACTGCGACGGGCGACCACATCCTTTCTCTTCTGAGTGAGCTACCTGACGTTCGAACCATTCAAATTCAACGCCGCACCGCCGAGCATCCAGAGTTAGCGGTCGAACTCCGCCGTCGCAGCGGCACCCAGGTCGCGGAGGACATTAACTTCAAACCTCAAGAATTGGCATGGGGATAACGCGAAGCCGGGTTGATCGTCACATCCGCGAATGGGAAGGCAAGTTTGCGGCCGATGGCTTTCGACCTCACAGAGTTCGCTGGCCTTCCCGCCTCTTCCACCACAGCGTCATCGAGAACGCCGCTACCATCCTATCACAACGCCGTCTGCTCTCCCGCGTGGACTCTGCGCCCCACCGGAAGGTCGACATAGCAGGAACGTCCGTGATCCAGAATCGCGAGCGCGCGCACCGGTTCGGGCGTTTGTATTTCAGGCCCCGCACACCTACACAGTGGAGCGTGGAAGGCATTCGGAAACCGGAGGCTTACTGGAACAATGACCGCAATGCTCACGCCCCGACACTTGTCATGTTCGTTTTCGATGCTCGGAAAATACTTATGCAAAAAGGCGTACGTTTTTCGAGAGGTAACATGCAATCCGGCGGGACTCAAGATGGAGATGGCAACGAGTTCTTCGATACCATAGACTTTGCCAAAGTCTATCATGAAGGTTGGCATGACCACGATAACAGCATTACAAACAGCAGGTGCGCGGAAGTACTCGTACCATCACCAATGCTGATTGATGACTGCCTAGCGGCAGTCATCTGTCGGTCATATGCAGAGCGACTATTCCTGTTAGATGAGATGGGGAGGATAGCAGCAACGAAATGGGCAAAGATTATCCATGTTTCTGATGATCTCAACGTGTTCGAGAAGAATCACATATTCGTAGATACGGTTTCTGTTCAAAACGATGGGGTGCAATTCAAACTGCATCCAGCAGGCCCTCCGGTACACGTTCACGTGGAAATTTGGGACGATGAAGGTCGGCTGATTAAGAGTGTTGAACGACGGGAGACCCCGCCAGTTGCCCCGAAAGGTGGCAACTGGCACGTGAGCGCGGAATTATCGGATGGCTGCTATCGAGTTCGTATCACTATCGAAGAATGCCGCGCGTTCGATGCCGAATTGCTGCTAGGCGATGGCCTACCTTTCTAGGCGCAAATGCTAGAGCTAGCTGGATCGAAAGCGACTACTGAAATGGATTGATGGCCTCATGTTCAATCCTTCTAGCCCATCCTATTCACGGTGACGAGGAACGTTTCGCCGGCTGAGGATCGGACATGCGGCGGCGATGCGCGCTTTCGTCGCGTTTTCGGATCGGATTTGAGTGGGCGTTGGCGGTTGAACGGAGCGGGTGGCGTCGGGGCACGCGCCCCAGCGGTCACGGTCCGGCGGGCTGCAGACTGCGGGCGATGCCGCGGAACAAGGCTGCGTCCGGGCAGGCCGTGGCGAAGGCGATGCGGACCCGTGCGGCGGTCTCGGTAATCCGGGCGGCAATCTTGATCAGGCGCAGGCGGAGCGTGGAGAACTCGGCCGAGGCCAGTGTTTGCGGCTGGGGGATGGCGTCTCGTAGCGTCAGCATCAACCAGTAGGCCGCGGTATGGAGCACCAGGCGCACCTGATTGGCCAGCGGTGAGCGGCAACTGGTGCGATCGGAGGCAAGCTGGGTCTTGTGCAGCTTGATCAAGTTCTCGGCCTGACCACGCGCGCAGTAGAGGGTGTCATACAGCCATTGCGCGGTGCCGGACCGCAGGTTGGTTACCACGTAACGAATATCCAAACCTTTCGCTGTGGCCTCGATCCGCGCGGCGACACGGCGCTCGCGGCGCCAGGATTTGGCGCCGTAGCGGATCTCGGTATAGCGGCGCACCGCCTCGGCGTCGGTGACGGCACGCCGCACTCTGGTTTCATCGGCGACCGATTCGACCAGCGCGCTCAGCACGGCGTTGCCGGGCAGGCCCAGGATGTAGGTCACCGCGTTGGCCTCGCACCAAGCCATCACCTCGGGGCGGCCGTAGTGACCATCCCCGCGAATGGTCAGCCGCGTGTTCGGCCAGTGCCGGCGGATGCGGCGGACCAGGCGGCGCAGATGGTCGCGGACCTCCTCGCCTGAGGGGGTTGTGCCAGGACGCAGCAGCAGCGCCACCGGCCGCGCGGTGGCGGTGTCGTAAACATGGATCGGCAGAAAGCAGCGCTCGTCATAATGCGCATTGAACAGCGACATCTGCTGGCGCCCGTGCACCACGTCGAGTGTATCGTCGATGTCTAGCGTCACCGCGGCCGGTGGGCGGCGGTAGCTGGCGCAATAGGTATCGATCATCGCGTAACTCAGGCGGATCACCTCGCGCAGGCTGGGGGCATTCTCCCAGCGCGACATGGTCGGTTGCGAGCACAGATCGTGTCCGGTATCGGGGAGCCGTCCGCAGGCCAGTTTGAAGCCCGGATCGGTGCGCAGATGATCGAGGTCATCGGCGTCTTCGTAACCGCAGGCGATCAACAGCATGCGTGCCCGCAGGATGTCGGCGACGCTGTGGGTGACGAGCAGCGGGTTGCGCGGGTCGGCGATCAAGGCTGCCAGCCGGTCTGCCAGGCCGAGCCGCCGTTCCGCCGCCGCCAGCAACATCACACCACCATCGGACGTGAGTCGTCCGCCATCAAAGGCCGCGATGATTTTCTTGCGCTTGACGGCTGGAAAACCGAACGGGACAGTCGTATCGTTGCGCATGGCGGGTGTGGCTCGCGGTGATCAGGTGGATGGATCGGTCTCGACATCCAATTCATAAACAAGATCAGCCGTTTACGCGACACCCGCCAGCGAATCCCTGCTATGCAGTGAATAAGACGGGCTAGTTCGCTGTGATCAAGTTAGAATGTCTTGCTTCGCATAGCCAGACCGATGGCTTTCCTGCGACCGCCAACGTGTTTCGGGAAGTCGCTGGGTTCGTTGTGAATCGCGCGCATCGGGGGTTCGCAAAAACGGTCGTTTTCGAAGAGAGTGTCAGGTCCTTTGTGTAAGTCGGTTTCCGTGGCTTCCTTAACCCAAGGGAGACCCACGATGAGAGACATACGACCCGAAGTGCTGGACGAGCTTTTGTCTGGCTACGAGAAACCCTCCGATCTGCTCGGCGAGGACGGCATCTTCCGCCAACTGAAGAAGCGCCTGCTCGAGCGCGCCTTGAACGCTGAGCTGTCTGAGCACGTTGGCTACGAGAAGGGCGAGCGGTCCGGCCGGCGCGGCGCCAACAACCGCAACGGGCACACGGCGAAGACCGTGCTGACGGACGAGGGCGCGGTGACGCTGTCGGTGCCACGCGACCGCGACGGGACGTTCGAACCGGCGATCGTGCCGAAGGGGGTGACGCGGCTGGAAGGTTTCGACGGCCAGATCATCAGCCTGTATGCGCGCGGGCTTTCGGTGCGCGACGTGCAGGCGCACCTTCGGCAGATGTATCAGGTAGAGGTGTCGCCCGACCTGATCAGCCGTGTGACGGACGCGGTGCACGAGGACGTGCTGGCGTGGCGCAACCGCCCGCTGGAGGCGGTCTATCCGGTGGTGTTTCTGGACGCCCTGCGGGTGAAGATCCGCCATGACGGGGTGGTCAAGAACAAGGCGGTCTACGTTGCGCCGGCCTTGACGTGGTCGGGCGAGAAGGAGGTGCTGGGGCTGTGGGTCGAGCAGACCGAGGGAGCGCGGTTCTGGCTCGGCGTGCTGAACGAACTGAAGACCCGCGGTGTGGAGGACATCCTGATCGCGGTCGTCGATGGTCTGAAGGGGTTTCCCGATGCGATCGAGGCGGTGTTCCCGCGGACCACGACGCAGACCTGCATCGTGCATTTGATCCGCAACGCGCTCGAGACGGTCAGCTGGAAGGACCGCAAGGCGTTGATGCCGTCGCTGAAGGCGATCTACCAGGCCGCGACGGCCGAGGCCGCCGAGGCGGCGCTGGACACGTTCGAGGCCAGCCCTTGGGCCAAGCGCTACCCGATGATCGCGCCCATGTGGCGCCGCGCCTGGACGTATGTGGTGCCATTCTTCGCCTTCCCGCCGGCGATCAGGAAGATGATCTACACGACAAACGCGGTGGAGAGCCTGAACCGGAGCTTGCGCAAGGTGATCAAGACGCGCGGCAGCTTCCCCTCTGACGAGGCGGCGCTGAAGTTGCTATACATGGCCATCCAAAATGCCGGCCTGCGTTGGAAGCCGGCCATCGCCTGGCCGGAGGCAAAGCTGCAGTTCATGATTTTGTTTGGCGACCGTATCACTCGGTCAGCTAGCTGACCGAGTGATACGGACAATGGCCATGGAGCCGTTTACACAGAGGATCGGACACTCCCTTTTCGAAAGACGGTAAGTTCATCCCAAAATACCTGAAGAACAGCTAGTCCCGGCCTCTCAGACCTGTGCCCTAAACCACGCTCCCAATTGGTCATGTGTGCAAGGTCCGCCCAACACCCCGAACATCCCAACCACCCCACTACCCCAGCCCCGCCCGATTCCGCGCCACACTCCGCGTCGTCGGATGATCCGCACCCAGCGCTTTGGTGTAGATGGAAAGCGCCCAGTCCAGCGCCTCCCGCGCCGAGAACCCGTCGCCCATATCCTTCAGCACACCCGCCAGATTATTCGCATCCCGCCCGACGCTGGGATGCGCCGAACCCAAAACCGTCTCATCGATCGCCAGCGCCCGCTCGAACGCCGCGCGCGCCCCGTCCAGATCGCCGATGTCGTGCAGCACCAGGCCGATATGATTGATGTCCGTGGCGGCCTCCGGATGCTCCGCGCCCAGCGCTTCGGTGTGCAACGCCAGCGCCCGGCGCAGTTGCGCCTGCGCGTCCATCACGTCGCCCAGCTCGTGCGACAGCCGGCCCAGGTCGCGCAGGTCGTTGGCCAGATCCGGATGATCGGACCCAAGCTGCCGCTGCCGCGCCTCGATCACCGCTTCCAGGTCGTCACGCTGGGCCCGCAGGTCATTCATATCCGGCATCGAAACCATCCCTCCGGGTCGCCGCCGCCTCAGGCCTGTCCCGGCCGAGCGCGCACCCCGGCCATCGCCCCGGCGTCATATTCGGCGGAAATGTCCTTGCCCGTGTAGTCCGGCATCATCGCCGTCGCGATCAGGCTGATCACCGCGCAGGCGGCGATGTAGATCGCCACCGCGTAGCCGGTGTGATAGGCCGCGAACAGCGCGGTGGCGATCAGCGGCGCCGGCCCGCCGGCGATGATCGAGGCCAGTTGGTAACCCAACGAGGCCCCGCTGTAGCGCAGCCGCGGGGTGAACGCCTCGGCGATCAGCGCGGCCTGCGGTCCATACATCATGTCATGCGGAATAAGCGACAGCACGATGGCGATGAACACCAGGGCAGGGGCCGCGGTCCCCAGCATGGCGAAATACACGAAGCCGAAGATCCCGGTCGCCGCCGCGCCGATCAGATACATCTTCCGCCGGCCGATCAGGTCGGAGATATGGCCGAACAGCGGGATGCTGACGAACGACACGCACGACGCCACCAGCACCGCCAGCAGCACCAGGTCCCGCGACATCTTCAGCGTCCCCGTACCGTACGCGAACACGAACGCCGTGAAGATATAGAACGGTGCCTGCTCGGCCATCCGCAGCAGCGCGGACAGGATGATCTCGCGCGGCTGCTTCCTGATCACCTCCAGGATCGGTGCCTTCTCGATCTTCTTGGTCTCCAGCAGCTGGCGGAACACCGGCGTCTCCAGGATGCCAAGCCGGATCCACAGGCCGATGCCGACCAGCACGATGCTCAGGATGAACGGCACCCGCCAGCCCCAGGCGATGAAGTCCGCACCCGACCAGGCGCTGAACGCCAGGATCGCCAGGTTCGCCAGGAACAATCCCGCCGGCACGCCGAATTGCGGCCAGGCGGCGACCAGGCCGCGGCGTTTTTCGCCGCGCGACCACTCCATCGCGATCAACACCGACCCGCCCCATTCGCCGCCGACACCGATGCCCTGCAGGGTGCGCAGCACCGTCAGCAGCACCGCGCCCCAGATGCCGATGGAGGCATATCCCGGCACGAAGGCCACCAGGAACGTGGCGATCCCCATCACCAGCAGGGTGGAGATCAGCGTCGCCTTGCGTCCGATGCGGTCACCGTAATGGCCAAAGATCGCCGCACCGATCGGCCGGCCGATAAAGCCGATGAAATAGGTGCTGAACGAAGCCAGCGTGCCGGCCAGCACGGATTCATGCGGAAAAAATAGTTTGGGAAACACCAGTCCGGCCGCGGTGCCGTAGACGAAGAAGTCGTACCACTCGATGGTGGTGCCGACCGTCGCGGCGATCACCGCCTTGCGCAGTTGCGCGCTGTGTTCGGTCTCTGAAAGTCCGCTGGATACGGCTGCGCTTGCCATGGCCTTTCCCCCCACGCCGAACCTGTTTTGACGACAGGCGGTTGTTGCGTCAGCGTTGACGGATAGCGGGGGTCCTGGCAACGCACATTATCGAGCCGGCCAGAACCGGCTGTCCTGTATGAGCCTTGGTGCGCGTTACCCACCGCACACCGACGCTGTCAACCCGCGGCGCGACCTCACCGCGCGGTGCAGCCGGCCGGACCAGCCCCGGGCGAGATGCGGTTCTCGTCCGGGGCCGGCCAATATCAACCCGGCGCCGCTTAAAGCTGCGACTCCGCGTATTCATAATTCGCCAGGTTATCCAGCCAGTTCTGCAGGTAATCCGGTCGCCGGTTGCGGAAATCCAGGTAGTAGCTGTGCTCCCACACATCGCACCCCAGCAGCACCTTGCCCTCGTTGGTCGCCAGCGGGTTCGACCCGTTCAGGGTCTTGGTCACCTTCAGCTTGCCATCGGTGCCCAGCACCAGCCATGCCCAGCCGGAGCCGAACTGGCTGGCCCCAGCCGCCTTGAAGGCGTCCTTGAAACCCGACACGCCGCCGAGGTCAGAGCCGAGCTTGGCCTCCAGCTTCGAGGGGATCTTGCCGCCGTTCGGGCTCATGCACTTCCAGAACAGGATGTGGTTCCAATGCTGCCCGGCGTTGTTGAACACCGGCGCCTTCGACGCATCGCCGTGCGTCGCCTTGATGATCTCGTCGAGCGACTTGCCCTGCAGCGTGGAATCCTTCTCGACGAAGCCGTTCAACGCCGTGACATAGGCCTGATGATGCTTGTCGTGATGCAGTTCAAGCGTTTCCTCGCACATGTGCTTGGCCGCGAGGGCCGACTTGGAATAATCGAGGTTCGGCAGTTCAAAAGCCATGATATTCCTCCTGCTTGCGTTTGCGGTGAAGGGGCGCGAATGCGGCCGGAAACGCCAGCCTGGCTATGGCCAGCCCGCCGTATCGTCAACCCGAGGCCAGCCGCACGTCATCTCCTTGGGCAGCCTTGCCTGCACAGGCGAACCGCGCCACCACCCCAGGTATGAACGACGCGATCGCCGCCCTGGTTCGCCGCCACGACCCCGATAGATTCCTCACCGCGCTGTTCGCGCCGCCGGACCGGCGGTCGGCGTTGCTGACGCTGTACGCCTTCAACCACGAACTGGCCCGCGCGCGGGAAGTCGCCAGCGAGCCGCCGCTGGCCCTGATCCGTCTGCAATGGTGGCGGGAGGTGGTGGAGGGCGAACCCAGACGGCACGAGGTCGCCGCCCCGCTGGCCGACGCGATCGCCGCCGGCAGGCTGCGGCCGGCCGATCTGCTGCCTATCATCGACGCCCGCGAAGCCGAGGCCTACGGCGACTTCCAGACCCTGGCCGACTGGCGCGCCTGGGTGCTGGCCGGCGCCGGTGGCCTGGCGGTCGCGGCCGCCGCCGCCTTGGATGCACCAAACCCGGACGCGCTGCGCCCGTTCGGCGCCGCCTACGGCATCGCTGGCCTGCTGCGCGCCACCGGCTTGTTGGCGGCGCAGGGGACGTGCCTGCTGCCTGGCGATCTGTTGGCGCGTCACGGCCTCACGCCCGAAGCCTTCATCCACGATCCCGGCGCCCAGCCGGCGCGGGCGGTCCTAGCCGACGTGGTGGCCGAGGGTCAGGCCATGCTCGGGGCGGCCGACACCGTCACGGTGCCGCGGCCGGCGGTCGCCGCGGCCCTCCCGGCGGTGCTGGCGCGGCGCGACTTGGCACGCTGGCCGGCGATCGCCATCCCGCGCCGGCTGGGCGACCGGCTGGCGGTTACCCGCGCCGGTCTGTCCGGGCGGATCTGACCGCGTCCGATCGCGCTCATGGACGCCGCCCGCCGCTGGGCTTTTCCGCTGTTGCACGCTTGCTCCACCAACCGCCGCACCCGCCACGCGGTGACCATTTTTACGGCTCGCCATCCGCCCGCTGCCGCAAAACCAAGCACCCCATCATCGCGACCGGCCGCCCCGCGCCGGCGCGCATGGTACGTGTCTTGCTTCACCACCAGCCAGGCTGACGATGTCATCGTGTCGGCCGCTCGCGTGAAAGGCACGGCATGGCCAAAACGAGTGCCGCGGCGGTTGGCGATCCCGCACCGATCGTCCGCCTGGAGCACGTCTGGAAATCCTTCGGTCGGTTGGAGGTGCTGACCGACGTCTCGCTGGCGGTGCCGAAGGGCGAGGTGGTCTGCATCATCGGCCCCTCCGGCGCCGGCAAGTCCACGCTGCTGCGCTGCGTCAACCATCTGGAAACGATCAACAGTGGCACCATCCATTTCGAGGGCAAACCGGTCTATCGCTACACCGTCAACGGCAAGATCGTCATCGACCCCGAAAATCGCGTCCAGCGGGTGCGGGCGCAGATCGGCATGGTGTTCCAGTCGTTCAACCTGTTCCCGCATCTGACCGCGCTGGGCAACGTGATCGAGGCGCCGGTGCATGTGCTGCGCGAAAAGCCGGCCCCGGCACGCGCCCGCGCGCTGACACTGCTGGGCAAGGTCGGGCTCAGCGACAAGGCCGATGCTTATCCGCACCAAATGAGCGGCGGCCAGCAGCAGCGGGTGGCGATCGCGCGCGCCCTGGCGATGAACCCCAAGCTGATGTTGTTCGACGAGGCGACCTCCGCACTCGATCCGGAACTGGTCGGCGATGTGCTGCGGGTGATGCGTCAGCTGGCCGCCGAGGGCATGACCATGATCGTCGTCACCCACGAGATGGACTTCGCCCGCGACGTCGCCGATCGCGTGGTGTTCATGGATCACGGCAACATCGTTGAGGACGGGCCGCCCGGCGCGGTCTTCACCAACCCGCGCAGTCCGCGGACCCGCCAATTCCTGCAATCAATCCTTAACCGAAACGGTGCCGCCGAGGCGGTGGCGTAATGCTGGACGCGGGCCTCACGCACACCCCAACCCAAGGAAACCGACAATGAACGACAAGCCGCTGGTCGAGGTGAATGGCAACAAGCTGCGACGGCGCGGGCTGATCCGGTCCGGCGCGATCGGCGGTGCCGCGGCGCTGCTCGCCGGCGGAGCGCCAGCCGCCCGCGCCGCCGCCGAACCGGCCGCGGTCAACGACAAGGACTATCCCAATTTCTCGCTGATCAAGATGAACGCCGGCGACGATTCGCTGGCGAAAATCCAGCAGAAGGGATTGGTCGTCGGCACCTCGAACGACTGGCCATACTCGTTCCTGGACCAGAAGACCAACGCCTGGACCGGTCTGGATGGCGACATCATCCAGTACGCCTGCAAGATGCTCAAGATCGACAAGATCAGCGTGCAGACCGTGTCGTTCGACGGGCTGATCCCCGGGCTGCTCGACGGACGCCTCGATATCGTCGGCGATTCGATCCACTACACGATGAACCGCTCCAAGGTGGTGAACTTCTGCTGGGGCACCTACTTCTACGCCGAGGCGCTGGTGGTTCCGAAGGGCAACCCGCACAACCTGCACCAGTTGTCCGACCTCAAGGGCTACACCGTCGGCACCCTGCTCGGCACCAACTACGCCGAATGGCTCGGCGACGTGCCCGGGGTGAAGACCCAGCTCTACAAGGATTGGGCGCAGATCCTCCCGAACCTGGCGATCGGCCGCACCGATGCCGCGCTGTTCGACCAGCCGGTCGTCGCCATGCTGATGAAGCAGCATCCGGAGTGGAAGGTCGAGATCGTCCAGGACTACAACCCGCGCACGCTGAAGAACCCCACCGGATACAGCAGCTATGCGTTCCGTCAGGGCGACATCCAGTGGCTGTCGGCGTTTTCCTCCGCGGTGCAGTGGATGGAGTTCAACTACAAGATGAAGGACATCCTGACCAAGTGGGGCCTGACCGGCTACAACAGCTAGAGCGTGCTCCTCGCAGGCGAAATCGCCAAACTGGTCAATCACCCGATCCAGCAGATGGTTGACCAACGACATCCGGTCCCGTTCAGCGAATTTCGCGTCAGGACACGAGCCCAAGCATCGCCCAGGCCGAGCCTGCGTCGGCGCCGTATGCCAACAACCAGCCGGCGCATCTGCCGGCACCATTTTGAAATCCGCTGGCATCAGCCTTGCCACTGGCTGGCATCAGCCCTGCCGTTGTAGGACCGATGATCTTCTCATTCAACGACATGATCGGCTTCCTGCCGTCGCTGCTGCGGGGCGCCTTGCTTACCATCACGGTATCGCTGCTGGCCTTCGCCTTGGCGTTGGTGTTCGGGCTGATCACAGGTATCGCCCGCATCTCCCGCCTGATGCCGCTGCGCATGGCGGCGGCGTGCTACATCCAGTTCATCCGCGGCACCCCGCTGCTGCTGCAGCTTTTCTTCATCTACTACGTGCTGCCCTATGTCGGCATCGTGCTGACGCCATTCATTTCGGGCGCGATCGGGCTGACCCTCAACTACGCAGCCTACATGGCCGAGGTGTTCCGCTCCGGCATACAGGCCATCCCGAAGGGCCAATGGGAAGCCGGATCATCCGTCGGCATGTCACGTCGCCTGCTGATGCGCCGGATCATCCTGCCCCAGGCGGTCCGCATCATCATCCCCTCGTTGGGCAACTTCTTTGTCTCGATCTTCAAGGATTCGGCGCTGGTGTCGGTGATCACCATGCGCGACCTGATGTTCAGCGGTGAACTGCTGGCCTCGGCCACCTACAAGCATTTCGAGATCTTCACCGAGGTCGCGGTGATCTACTTCCTGATCAGCTATCCAACGGCGAAATTCGTGGAGTGGATCGAGGCGAAGGTCGACATCACCAAGCGGCCCGTGGTGGTCGGCATGCGCGGTTAGTTTCTTTCCCGAACAGTCAGCGCAGCCCGCCCGGCACCGGCAGCCGCAGCGGCAGCAGGAACAGCACCGCCACCGCCGCGCCGCCGCCGCACAGCAGAAAAACTTCCAGCGCCGGCATCGCCGTGACCAGCGGCGCGGTCACCGTCGGTGCGGCCGCCTGCGCCAGCAGCACCGGCACCGCCAGCCAGCCCAGCACGCTGGCGTAGCCTGCCGGCCCGAACAACGCCAGCGGCAGCGTGCCGCGGTTGATCGTCATGATCCCGTTGCTCATGCCGTACATCAGCGCGAACCCGGTCGCCGCCACCGGACCGCCCAACAGCAGCAGCCCGGCACCGAGCGGAAACAGCAGCGCCCCGAACGTCGCCTTGGACAGCAGGTTGATGCGCGGCCCGATGGCATACTCCAGGATCCGCCCGGCGACCTGGCCAGGTCCGATCAGCGCCGCCACACCCACCGCTTCAGCCTTGCTCAGATCGATCCCCTCCAGCAGTGACAGGATATGCACGGCCAGGGTGGAGGTGATGAACCAGCGCAGCGCGAAGAACCCGCCCAGCAGCACCAACGCCTGTCGTTGCCTCGGCGTTTTCGCCATTCGAGCGGCGGTGGCGTCCTGGGTTGGGCGCGGTGGGGCAGGGGGCACCAGCAGCCAGACCATCGGCAGATTGACCAGCAGCATCAGCCCGGCATAGGCCGCCAGCAGGCCGCGCCAGCCTACCGCGCCGATCAACACCGCACCCAGCGTCCAGAACACGCTGCTCGCGAACCCCGCCACCAAGGTGATCCCCGTGATGCTCGGTCCGGCCTCTTGCCCCAGCAAGCCCCCGGCGGTGGCGAAGGCGGCGTCGTACAGACCCAGCGACATGCCGACGCCGATGATCGTCCAGCCGAGATACCAGACCGCCAGATCGGGTGCGCCCGCCAGCACCGCCTGGCCGGCGGCGATCACCACGATGCTGGCGATCAGCGCACCCCGCCCGCCGTTGCGGTCGATCCACTTCCCCACCCGCGGCGCGCAGATCGACGTCACCAGCAGTGCCCAGGAGAACGCGCCCAGCACGCGGAGCGACGACTGCCCTAGTGCGGATCCCGCGGCGCCGGCGATGATCGCCGGCAGATAGAACGTCGTGCCCCAGGACAGCGTCTGATTGATGCCCAGGACAGCGCCGAGGCGGAAGCGGGTTACGGCCATCCGCCGCAGCATCCGGCAGCTAAAGCGGCGAAACAATCCACCAATCCGCCGGTTGTCCACCCGGCCCGCCCAGTCCTACAGTCAATGCAAACAACCGGGAGCGCGCCATGAGCCAGCAACAGTTCGACTACACCGTCGGCGACTTCAACTACATCGAACACGCCGACGGACCGCAGCGCCTGCGCCTGTTCATGCCGGTTGCGACCGGGCCGCTGGGAACAGGACCGTTTCCGCTTGTCGTCGACGTGCATGGTGGCGCCTGGTGCAATCAGGACCTCAAGGATTGCGAGCCGCGCGATCTGATCCTCGTCCGATCCGGCTTCGCCGTCGCCGCGCTCAACTTCCGCCATGCCGGCGCCGGCTATCCAGCCTCGCTGATCGATATCAACTACGCGATCCGGTGGCTCAAGGCCCACGCCGGCAAGCTTGGCCTGCGCGCCGACGCGGTCGGGCTGTCGGGCCAGAGCAGCGGCGGACACCTGGCGATGCTGTCGGCGATGCGGCCGGCCGATCCGCGCTACACCGCGCTCGCCTCACCCGATGGGGCGGCGGTCGATGCCTCGGTGAAAGCCGTGGTGATGCAATGGCCGGTGATCAATCCGCTGTCGCGCTATCGCAACGCGGTGCGTCTGCGCGACGCCGGCGACCCGCCGGCCTGGGTCGGTGACATTCCCAGCCGCCATGACCTGTACTGGAAGACCGAGGCCGCGATGGAGGAAGCCAACCCCATACTGATCCTGGAGCGTGGCGAAACAGCCGAACTGCCGCCCGCGCTGTGGATCCAGGGCCGACCGGACCCGGTTCATGACTACCGCGACCCGATGGGCGGCTTCGACGCCAACGAACCGGAACGTTTCGCCCACGACTACCGCCAGGCCGGCGGCTCGTTGGAGTTGCTCTACATCGACAACGCCACCCGCGGCGGCGCGGCCTCCAGCGACCCGACAGCCCGTTTCTTCCGCCAGCACCTGGCCTGATCCCGGGTCTTGTCGCGCCGGCGTCACCGGACGACCAGGCACGTGCGGGAGGGGGCTGCACCCGGACCTTCAGCAATCGAGCGTTGCAGGCGGCCGAAGCCTGGGCCGGGTCGCATAGCGCTTCAATTCCAGCACGACCAGCGCGGCGGGAATCGTCGCCGCGATGCGGAACGTCACCTGGAATGCGGTCATGAACCCGTCCGGGGCAGACGGCCGCAGGCTTTGGAAGATCAGCATCAGCACCGTCGCACCCGTCACCGTGCCGATGCTCCGTGTGGCCATGCCCAGCGCCCCGGCGACGCCCCGGTTTCGCGCCGGAATCGCTGCCGTGACGATGTCGAGATAGGCGACCTGGAACAGACCGAGGCCGATCCCCTGCACCACCATCGACAGCACCAGGATCGGCAGGTCCGGTGTGCTGGCGGACAGCGAAATGCCGAACAGCCCGGCCCCGCTCAGCACGGTGCCGACCAAGGCGATCAGCCGCGGCTTGTGCCCCTGTGCCAGCCGTCCGGCCAACGGTGCGGCCAGGATGATGCCGCCCGGCGACGCAGCCAGCACCAGGCCAGCGCCGGGCAGCGACAGGCCGGGTACACGGCTCAGGTAGAACGGGGCCAGCAACATGATGCAGAACGCCGACAGGTTGATCAGCACGTTGCTGAGATTGATCACCGCGAAGTCGGCGTCGCGAAAATAGCTGAAATCGATGATCGGCTTCGCCGCACGGCGTTCCCGGACGTAGAACAGCACGCAGCCCACCATCGCCAGGCCGCCGAACACGAAGGTTTCGGACCCCGGCGGCCGCAACCGGTTGAGCGCCAGCAACAGGAAACTCAGCGCCAGCGCGAGCAGCGCGCCCCCGGCGGCGTCGAACGACTGGCGCTCGCCGCGGACCGGACGCGGCAGTGTCCACGCCAGCACGAACGCCGCCGCCGCGATCGGCGCTCGGAAGCTGAACACCGCACTCCAGCCAAACCGTTGCACAAGAGATCCGAACACCGCGGGACCCAGCGCGCTGCCGATGCCGAACATCATCATGTAGCGGGCAAGGATCTGCGTGCGCATCGCTTCGGGAAACAGGCTGGTGGCCAGCGCCGGCCCGCACGACAGGATCAGTCCGGCGCCGACGCCCTGCGCGACCCGGGCGGCCAGCAGCACCCTATAGCTGGGCGACAAGGCGCAGCCGAGGAACGCCAGCGTGCTGATGGCGGTCCCGGTCATGAACACCCGCCGGTAGCCCAGCAGGTCACCGATCCGCCCGAAGCTCAGCATCAGGCTGGTCTGCGTCAACGTGTAGCTGATGACGATCCACTGGATCATCGGGATCGCCAGGCCAAACCGCGCGACGATCGCCGGAAACCCGACATTCACCGCCGAATCGAGCGGCACGACGAGTGTGCCAAGCCCGACGATCAGCAACGGCCAGATCGGCGAGCGGGGTTGCCTGACCCCAGGGTCGCACCGCCCGATTATCTGCATCGGTTTCCTCGTCCGCTTTGTCGGTGAGGATAACCGGTTCTCACCCCAGGCCTAGGCCTGGGGTCTGGCATGGCCACGAGTATCTTGGTCGGCGCCGGCCACCAGCCCGTGGCTGCTACCGCGCGCCCAACCGGATCGCCTTCGCGTCCGCCGGCTGAGCCTCCAGCTCATGCGCCAGGAACGCCACCACCGCCGCCTCCTCGGCCTTCAGGCCATGACCGGGGTCGGCGAGCTTTTCATCGGTCCGCTGCTTCAGCGCGTCCAGCAGGCGGCCGTCCAGATAGCCATCGAAGATCGCCGGATGAATATAGCATTTGCGGCAGATCGCCGGCGTGTTGCCCAGCATCTTCGACACCGCCTCGATGGCCTGCAGAACGTTCTTCTTCGCCTTCGCCTGGGTGTCGAACACTTCCAGTTGCTGCAGCGCCAGCGCCGCCAGATTGGTCGCCGCCCAGGTGCGGAAATCCTTCGCGGTGATCGGCTCGCCGGTGATGTCCTGCAGGTAGTCGTTGATGTCGTCCGACCCCACGCCGTGCGGCGCGTCGTCCGCGTCGAGGTATTGAAACAGCTCCTGGCCGGGAAGCTCCTGGCAGCGGCGCACGACATTCGCCAGTTTCTTGTTGCGCAGGTCGATGTGATGCTCCGTCCCGCTCTTGCCGCGGAAGTCAAACCGGATGCGGCTGCCGCCGTCGATCTTGACGTGGCGGTTCCGCAGCGTGGTCAGCCCGAAGCTCTTGTTGGTCTTGGCATACTCCTCGTTGCCAACCCGGATCAACGTGCTCTCCAGCAGGCGCACGATGGCCGCCAGCACCTTCTCCCGCGGCAGCCCAGGTTTCCCCAGATCACGCTCGACCTTGGCGCGGATGCCGGGCAGCACCTTGCCGAACAGCAGCATTTTGCCGTACTTGCCCTCGTCGCGGATCTCCCGCCACTTCGGGTGATAGCGATACTGCTTGCGCCCCCGCGCATCCCGCCCGGTCGCCAGCAAATGGCCGTTGGCGTGCGGGCAGATCCAGACATCCTGGTAGGCCGGCGGGATCGCCAGCTTGCGGATGCGGGCGATCTCCGCCGCGTCGGTGATCTTCTCGCCGTCCGGGGCGAAGAAGTCAAAGCCATCCCCGCTGCGCTCACGCCGGATCCCCTTCGCCCGGTTGGAGATATAGCGAAGCCTCGCCGCCCGCGCCGCGGCCTTCAGCACCGCGGGGGACAGGGTATTGCCGGAAGGCTCTTCGGTGGCTGCTGATGGCATCGTGGGATGATTCTCTGCTGGAACGCTTCGGTTGACGCTGCGTCCAACGTTTGACCGCCGGCGCCGCCGTCAAGAGACCCGCATCGCCCGCCAGACATGAAACCCCGAGGCCGGCCCGTCCAGCGTGGTCACCCCGACCGCGTCGGCGATGGCGTTGCCGATCGCCGGGAACAGCGCGATGGCCCCCGCCTCGCCGCAGCCTTTTACCCCGACCGGGTTGGTGGTGCAGCGCGTGCCGGCGAACCGCAGGTCGAAATACGGCAGGTCCGCGGCGCGCGGCATGGCGTAGTCCATGAAACTGCCGCTGATCGGCTGCCCCGAGGCCGGGTCGTAGACAGCGTGCTCCAGCAGCGCCTGACCGGCGCCCTGGGCGATTGCGCCGTGCACCTGCCCGGTGGCGATCATCGGGTTCACGATCACGCCATAGTCGTCCACCGCGGTCAGCCGTTCCAGCGTCACGACACCGGTTTCGGGATCGACCTCGACCTCCGCGATGTGCGTGCCGTTGGGGAAGGTCATCGCCTCCCGCGTCCACCGGTGATAGGTGTCCAGTGCGCCGGGGCTGTTGGCCGCCAGCGCCGGCAGGCTGATCGTCCGGTCGGTGCCGGCGACCCGGAACAGCCCGTCGTCGAACACGATGTCGGCCTCGGCCGCCTCCAGCGCCTGCGCCGCCAGCACCGTGCCCTTGGCGATGATGATATCGGACGCGCGCCAGATAGCCGAACCGCCCATATAGGTGGCGCGGGAGCTGCCATGGCCGCCGCCCAGCGGGATCAGGTCGGTATCACCCTGTTTGAGCCGGATCATCGCGTTGGCCAGGCCAAGGCGGTCGGCCAGGATCTGCGGCATCGTCGTCTCATGGCCCTGGCCGATGGTCTGGGTGCCGGTGATCAGCGAGACCGAACCGTCCGGCTCGAACCGGATATCGACGTTCTCGGTGGGTGAGCCGCCGGTGGCCTTGATGTGGCAGGCCATACCGACGCCCCGGCGCCGGCCTTTCGCCTCGCTGGCCCGCCGCCGTTCGGCGAACCCCGCAAGCTCGGCATTGGCCACCGCGGCATCGAAGGCGGCGCCGAAATCGCCGCTGTCCACCACGAAATTGAAGGCGTTGGTCATCGGCGTCGCGGTCGCGAAATTGCGCCGCCGCAGCGCGATCCGATCAAAGCCGCACTGGCTGGCCGCCGCGTCGATCAGCCGCTCCATGATGTTGACCGCCTCGCCAAAGCCGGGCCCGCGCGTCACCCCGATCGGCACCGTGTTCGTCACCACGGCTCGCACGTGCAGCGCGATGGCGGGCAGGCCATACACGGTGCCCTGCAGATGAGCATACTGGTTGGTCTGCACCGCGCCCGACCCGCCCGCCATGTAGGCGCCGAGGTTGGCGACGCTGTCCACCCGCAGCGCGCGGAACCGGCCGTCTGCGTCCAGCGCCAGCGTGGCGGTGGCGACATGGTCGCGCGCCTGGTGATCGGACAGGAAAGTCTCCGACCGGGTGGCGACCCATTTGACCGGCCGCCCGGTGCGCCGGGCCGCCCACAGGATCAACGCATGTTCGGCATAGGCGAAGTTCTTCGCACCGAACCCGCCGCCGACATCGGGGGCGATAAACCGGACCGCGGCCGGATCGACCCCCAGCGCGCGGGCGGCGCTATCGCGATTGCCGTGAATGTTCTGGCTGGACAGGTGCAGCGTGTAGCGACCGTCGTAGACGCCCAGGGCGCTGCGCGGCTCCATCGGATTGGTCACGACGCGGTGGTTGTTCAGCCGGATCGTCACCACATGGCGGGCGCTGCGCAGGATGTCCGCCACCTCGGTCGTCTGACCCCAGATCCAGTCGAGGCAAAGGTTGTCGGGCACCGCATCGCACAACCGCGGCGCGCCCGGCCGCAACGCATCCTCGGCCTGGATGACCGCCGGCAATGGATCATACGCGACCGCGATCAGTTCCGCCGCGTCCAGCGCCTGGTTGCGGGTCTGTGCGACGACCAGCGCGATCGGTTCCCCAACGTATCGGACTCGATCCTCGGCCAGCAGCGGTTGCGGCAGGAAGCGAAACGGCTCGTTGGTCTGGACATTGGCCTCCACCGTGGGCGGCAGCGGCCGCAGACCGTCCGCGCGCACGTCGTCCGCGGTCAGGATCGCGATGACGCCACGGGTCGCGCGCGCCGCCGTGGTGTCGATGCCCTCGATCCGCGCATGAGCGTGCGATGAGCGGAGGAACACCGCATGCGTCACGCCCGCGATCCGCAGATCGTCGAGGTAGCCACCGCGACCGGTGACAAACCGGGCGTCCTCCCGCCGCCGCGGCGCGTCCCCAATCCCCGCCCGTTCCGCCGGGCCGCTCAAGCCGGACCCGCTCACCCCCACGGCGCGGGCGATGCTGCCGATGATGGTGTCGCCACTTATGAGCGGGTCAGTCATTGGCGGCATGGCGACGGTTCCTTGGACTTGCTGAGCGTTGGGTTCCGCCACTGTGGGCCGAGGCGCCACACGCCATCAAGCGCAGCGCCGGACCCGGCCGAACGGCCGGTTCGTACACAGAACAAAACCACCGTCGGCAGCGGCCGTCCAGGGCCAGAACGTTACGGGGACCAGCGGATCGCCGGCTAGTACCGGGACCGATAGGTTACAGCCCGGCAAGCGAACGGCAATGACGTTTTCGCGATCTCGAGCCAACACCTATTACCCAGGATGGTAACGTATGCAATAAATACACTTAGGAAGTGCAACTCCAACTGATTTGCGGAGCTGACCGTGACAAGAATGCTGCTTGTCCAGGATGACCCCGTTTTCCGCGATGTCATGTCGGGACATCTGAAGCAATACAACGCCGTGGACGAGTTGGAGTACGCCCTGACCGGCATGCTCGGTGCGCGGAAGATCGCCGGCGGTCGCTTCGATATCGCTATGATCAATGTCACCTTGCCGGACACCTCGGGGCTCGAACTGGCGCGGCTGGCGGCCAATGAAAACATGTCCGTTCTGATGCTGTCCGAAAACCCGGGCATCAGTGAAGAGTTGCACCGACTGAACTACCAGTATCTCGAGAAACCGTTTTCATCAGATCGGTTGCTGACCGAATCCAGGCGGGTGATGATCGAGAACAGACGAAACACATCTCGAATCAAAACATCTTCAGCGATGCTGCACGCCAATCTGAAAGCGCTGCAGGCCGAGGTGGAAAGCGCCCATCGGCAGTTCGATACCATCGTTTCCAGGCTGGGCTACCTCCACCGCTAGTGTCCTGCCCCCTGCGTGCGTCGCCTCGTGCGACGGACGCAGGTGATAAGCAGGCCACTGAAACAAAGCGCGCGTGTCCTGCCCCCGAAGTTCGTCCACGTGCGACAGACGCGGGGGCTAAGCAGGCCACTGCAAACAAGGAGCGCCTGTCCTGGATCAGAGGTTCGCACGTCATAGCGACCTTCTGATCCGGCACACGCGACAATCACCGGGCTTCCGGGCACAGCTCAACCACGGCGCGGCGCACCGGCAACCGGCTCAGGCGACGAACTTCTTGCCTTTGGTCGCGGCTTCTGAGCGCCGCTGCCAAAACGCCATGTCGGCGTCCTTGCTGAACATCACCCGCACGCCCTTGCCGCCCTGGCTGATCCGGATCTTGCCACCGTTGCGCGCCTTGTGGTCGGCCACCCATTCCAGGAACTCCGGATCATCGCTGCGGCGCCCGTCGAATTCCAGAATGCCGGCGATATCTTCCTCTTTACGACGTTTGACCATGGATGCCTCCGGGGACGCCCTCAGGGGCGTTCGGTTAACAGAAAGCTGAAGAGTCGCGCGGCACGGCGGCGGCGAAAACGCCGCGCCGCTCGCGGCCGAACCGTTATTTCCGCGCCTTGCGGGCGGCATAGCGAGCATCCCGCGCAGCCTTGCGCTCCGCCTCGATCGCGGCCGCACGCGCCTTGGCTTCGGTGGCCGCGATCTGATCCTGCGCCCGCCGGGCCGCCGCCTCCGCTGCCGCCCGAGCCGCTTCGGCTTGCTTGGCGGCGCGCCGTTCGGCGGCGCGGGCCTCCCGCGCATCGGCGACCGCCTTCAAATTCGCCTGCTGCGCGATCACCGTCGGATCATCCGCACCGGGTCTGGCGCGAAAACGCTCCAGCAGAGCCTGCTTGGCGGCGGCGGCGGCACTCAGGCGATCGTCGAAATTGGTGCGCGCGTGCGCCGGCTTGGTCGAGGGGGAGCGTTTCGGGCTGGGCATTGCCTGCCCTTACAGCGGACGCGGCTCGTGGGCAATATGTTCCCTATGCATGCCTCAGCTTCGCCACCGCCGCCTGATGGCGTTCGGGCTCACCGGCGAAGCGCAGCACCAGATGATCCGCGCCGGCCTCCGCATAACGGTTCAACCATTCAGCCAGGCCCGCGGCCGGGCCGGCGTAGCAGGCCTGGCGCCGGCGCAGCAGTGCCGCGGGCTGGCTGTAGTAGCGCTCCAGGAAACTGTCCAGGCGAGCCTCGGCCTGTTCAGCAGCCTCGTCGAGCGACACCGTCAAATACATCGCTCCGCTGACAAGGTCCGGATCGCGGCCCCGCTCGCGCGCCACCTCCCGCACATGGGCCAGCCCGGCGGCGAAATCGGGCGGCGTGGGGGCGATAGGAAACCAGCCGTCGAAGAACCGCCCGGCGCGCTCCAGGCTGCCCGGCAGGTTGCCGCCGATCCACAGCTTCGGCCCGCCGGGACGATGCGGCACCGGCGCCACCGTCGCCTGTTCCGTGTGCCAGCGTCCGTCCCAGTCCACCGGCTGACCCGACCACAGCGCCTTGCACAGTCGCAGGCCCTCCAGCATCCGCCCGATCCGCTGCTCGAACGGCACCCCGGCCGCGGCGAATTCGGCGCGAATGTTCGCCCGGTCGGCGGCGAACCCGACGCCCAGGATCAACCGCCCCTCGGACAGCTGATCCAGCGTGGCGACCTGATGCGCCAGGATCACCGGATTGCGCAGCATCGGCAGCAGCACGGCGGTGCCGATGGTCAGGCCGGGCACCCGGCCCGCGACCCCGGCCAGCAGCGTCAGCGGGTCGTGACGCGGCCGGGCGGTCAGCGAATCGCCGACCCAGACGGAGTCAAAACCAAGCGCCTGCGCCCGAGCGGCCAGATCCAGCAGTGGTCCGGTCCGCGGCCGGCCCTCCATGATCTGCTCACGCGTCGGCAGCAGGTAGCCGATCTTCGGCGTCATCGCTCGCGGTCCTTCCCCTTCATATTAAAACAAATTGCTGTCAAAGGCCAACCGCGGCATCAATCCCCGCTTCACCGCCGGTCGATCGTGTTCGGCCAAGGCCTGCACAAATCAGGATTGTCACCATCTATCTGCCACCATTTGTCTGCCGGCGACCGCCCATCTCCGTCGGCACCGCCCGCGCCGCAACGCCCAACCGCGACGATTGATCGACATGGCCGAGCTACTCGCTGATCCGTCCCCCGCGTTCGTGGTGCGTCTTTGGCGCACCAGCGCCGCCTATGTGCGCCGCGTCGCGGCCCATCCCGATCCGCTGGTCGAGCTCAGCAACTGGGTGGCGTTGACGATCGGCAGCCACTTGCCGTTCTGGCCGCTCTATGTGTTGTGGTCGGCCGGTCGCCAGGCGTGGCCGTCGGCGCTGCTGACCGTGGTCCTTGCCCCGCTGTTCCTGATGATCCCGTGGCTGTCGCGGCGCTCCGGCTTGCTGGGCCGCATCGCCATGCCCGTCGCCGGCGTCCTCAACACCGTGTTCACCATCTGGATCCTGGGCATGTCCTCGGGCAGCGCGCTGTTTCTCGCCCCCTGCGCGGCACTGGCCTCGATGCTGTTCCGCGGCTCCGAAAGATGGCTGATGATCGCGCTGACAACCCTGCCGCTGATCGTCTGGTTCGGGCTGTCAGCCTACCCGCCCCCGCCGCTGCACCATTACGATGCCGAGGCCGCCCAGCGGTTGTTCACCCTCAACGCCATCAGCATCAGCGTGTTGATCAGCCTGTTCGGCTGGTTTCAGACCGCCATCTATCGACGGATGGAAGGGCGCTGAAGCTGATCACACGCCCAGGTCCCGCTTGACCTGCACCCAGCGATCCAGGATCGGCAGGATCTTGTCCGCCGGCTCCGCCGGCAGGCTGAACACGACCCGATCGACGTCGATCTCCTGGCAAAAGCGCAGCTTGGTTAGGTCGTCGGGAACGCGGAAGATGCTGATCGGCAGGGACGCCGGATCCCGCCCGGACTCGGCCGCCAGGTCGCGGAACTTCTGGATCACCACGCCGACGCCGTCATGCTCCAGCCGGTCGGCCCGCGGAATCCAACCGTTCCCGTAACGGATGGCCCGGTGCGCGGCATAGGGAAACGCGCCGCCGACGATCACCGGCGGATACGGCTTCTGGAACGGCTTCGGCCATTGGCTCATCGGCCCGAACTTGACGAACTCACCCTCATAGGAGGGTTCGTCGTGCTGCCAGATCGTCTGCATCGCCTCGATCCGCTCGCGCGCCAACTTGTTGCGGGTGCCGAACGCCGTGCCGTGATTCTCGATCTCGTCCCGGTTCCAGCCGTTGCCCACCCCGAACAGGAACCGCCCCTGCGACAGCTGATCGATCGAGGACACCATCTTGGCGGTCACGATCGGGTCGCGCTGCACCACGAGCGCGATCCCGGTGCCGATCTTCAGCTTCGTGGTGGCCGCCGCCGCTGTGTTCAGCGCCAGAAACGGATCATAGATCTCATAATACGGCCGGGGCAGGGGCCCGCCGCTCGGGTACTCCGTCGAGCGGGTCGATGGCACATGCGTGTGCTCCGGCACCCACAGCGACTCGAATCCCCGCTCCTCCAGCGCCCGGCCCAATGCCGCCGGCTGCATCGACGAGCTGGTGAAGAACATGACCGCACCGATTTTCATTGGCTAAAAATTCCTTCTTGCGGACCAAGAGGCCTCAGGCAGCCCCCAGGCGTGAGGCACCCCCAGGCCTCAGGCCGAGCGCACGGCCGGGAACACGTCCTCGGCGATCAGTTGCATCTGCTCCATCGCCAGGCTGGCCGGCATGCCCACCCAATGGATGCCCAGGATCAACGTGTTGATACCGAAACGTCGCTTCAGCACCAGGATCTGTTCGACCACCTCGGCCGGTGAGCCGAACAGAAAGCGGTCGTTCATCAGCTCCTCGAAATCGACGCTGAACGCGTCGCCCGAGGGCATCACCTTGTCCTGGCCCCAATCCTTGTAGGCCTTGTATTTCGCTTCCAGCGATGGCTTCGCCAGCCGGATCGCCTCGGCTCGGGTCGGCGCCACGAACACCTCGCGCGCCATCGGCAGTTCATCCGGCAACGGCTTGCCGCAGGCCTCCAGCGCGCGCTTGTAGACCTCCATCTGTTCGGCGATGGTATCGATCTTGTTGTGCGGGTTGATGAACCAGGCGTCGGCCATCCGCGCGGCGCGGCGGATGCCGATGTTGGCGTTGGCGCCGATCCACACCGGCGGCATCGGCCGCTGCACCGGCCGGGTCGTGCAGTTGGCGTTGTCCAGCTTGAAGTAACTGCCGTCCATCGACACGAAATCCTCGGTCCACAGCCGCTTGACCGCGGTCAGGCATTCCTCGAAGCGCGGGCCCGATTGTTTCTGGGTCGACCCGAAGGCATTGAACTCCACCTCCCGGTAGCCGATGCCGGCACCGAAGATCAGCTTGCCGTCGCACATGACGTCCAGCGAGCCCAGCTCCTCCGCGACATGCAGCGGGCTGTGCAGCGGCAGCAGAACCACACCGGGGCACAGCCGCAGCTTTGGCGCCACCAGCGCGACCTGACACAGATACGGGATCTGCTGGATGTACTGAAACGGATGCGAACTGTAGTGCGATCCCTTGGCGACAACGTCGTACCCTAACGCCTCGGCCCGCTTGGCCGCTTCCAGGTCTTCCTTCAGACGGACGCGCATGTCGTCCCCCTGCGGGTATTGGCCACGGATGATCAGGCCGAACCGCATCGTGTTGCCTCCTTCGCGTTACCGGAAGGGTGCCAGCACGATCGCCGCTGTCAAGCATGCAGCCGGTCGCCAGCAGAATCGTTCCGCTGATTGGCCTCCGGGCAGCATCGGCTGTCAGTGCGTCAGCATGCCGACAAAGCTGCCCGACGAAACAAGGCCGCCCGATCGTCGGCCCCCGGTCTTCGGCCCATCCTCAGACCTGTCGGCCGGATCCGAGCCGGGCCAGGTCAGGCGATGATTGGCCCAAGACACGCCGTGCTGATGCCCTGCGCCAGGCGGCCGGGATCGCCGATCACGTCGATCGGGCCGTCATAGCCGATGGCGTTCTCGGGCATGCCGCGCCAGGCCAGAGACGGCGGCGTCAAGACCATCGTGGTGCCACCCGCCTGGTGGATGGCCGCCAGCCCACGCGAGCCGTCGTCCAGCGATCCCGACAGCACGACCCCGATCATCCGCTCGCCTGGGTGTTTCGCCACCGACTTGAACAACAGGTCGACCGTGCGGCCCGCATAGGCGTAGCCGGGGTCATCGACCAATTCGGCGAAATGATCGGCCGCCAGCGTCAGATGCTTCGCGGGCTCGCCGATATAGACAGTGCCCGCGTTCAATCGTTCTCCATGCGCGGCGACAGCGACCGGCAGCGCGCAGGTCCTGCCCAGGACGGCTGGCAACCGGGAGGGACGATCCCATTTGCGATGCACCACCACCAGAACAATCGCCCGCAGGGCGCTGGGCAACGCCCCAAGCAGTTCCGTGAGGTCAATGATCCCCTCCGAACCGGAGGCGCCGATCGCCACGATCCAGGTCTTCAGCTCAGCGCCTGAGGATTGCCCCGCCCGCGGCAGCGCATCCGTCATCCGCGCCATCCGGCAAGAATGGTTTTCGCCGCAACGGGGTTCCCAGGGGACAAGGCCAACTGCGGGGACAAGGCCGACTCCGGGGACGAAACAGACTCCTGGGACAAGGCCAACTCCTGGGGCATGGCATGTGCCAATGGCATGCGGAATGTGAACCGAGTCTCCTCAGCTGAGGAGCTGACGTCAAGCGTTCCGTGATGCGCCTTGGCGATTTCAGATGCGATGAAAAGACCCAGACCCAGGCCTTGCTGACTGGGCCGCACATCCCCGCGCGAGAACGGATGGAACAACCGCTCCATCGCGGCGGCGGGGATCGGATTGCCAGCGTTGCTGACCGAAAGTTCGAAATCCATCCCGGCGATCCCGGCCCGAACCCGGATCGGCTGGTCTTGCACGCCATGGGTCAGCGCATTGCCCAGCAGGTTCGACAGCAATTGCCCAATGCGGGTCTGGTCGCAGACGATCGCGCCCTCGCACGCGAACTCGATCTCGATCACCCGGTCCGGAAAGCTGGCGCCGAGTTCCGCGACCACCTGCCGCAACAGCGGGCCGAGAGGTTCGTCGGTGCGCTCCAATGGCAGGCCGCTGCCCAGCCGGCCCCGCGCGAAGTCCATGACATTCTCGATCAGACCGCCCATCCGATTGGCACTTTTCTCAATCAACGAGACCAGGCCCGCGGCTTTCGCATTCAGCGAGCCTCGCCGCAGCAATTGCGCCGCCGCCTTCACGGCGGATAGCGGATTACGCAGATCATGGCCCAGTACCGCGATGAACTGCTCCCGCAGTTCGGCCGTCTTGCGCTCATCCAGCAGGCTGGCCTCGCTCGAAGCCAGCTGCGCGTTCGCGCTCAGATGGAACCCGATCAGCTCGGCGAAAAGCTTGAACATGCCGATCGTCTTGGGGTCGTTCAATTGGGCCGGTCGGGGATCGATCGCACACAGCGTGCCGAAGAAATGATCGTCCGGCAGAATGATCGGCACCGAGATACAGCTCTGGAAGCCGTATTTCGCCGGGGCATGATGGCCGCGATAGGCTGCTTCCTCCGCCACGTTGTTGATGACGACGATTTCGCGCTTCTGCCGGACCTCATGACAGATCGTGGTCCCTACAGGCAGTTCGCCGCCAGGTTGCAGACCAAACGCGATCGTGTCGCGCACATCGCAGGCAATCCAGCGGTCCTCGGTCACCCGGGCAACCGCCGCGAAACCCATCCCGGTGGCCGTGCAGACAACCTCAAGGATGGTTGGAACCGCCCTGATGCCCGCGACCGTCGCGATATCCGACGCGTATTCAGGAGACATGATGCACCCAACCCAGGTTGCCGGACCCCTAACAGCAAAATAGGCTTTCGTCACTTCCCGACCGAACGCCGGGAAAGCACTGGAAACTGTCGCCGATCCAAGCAATCCTCGCCTTGATCCACTCCAGCCACGGACCGGGGCCAGCCGCCAGGCCGGCCCAGCGACAGGTCCGGCCCAGCGACGGGTCTGGCCCAGCGACAGGTCTGGCCCAGCGACAGGTCCGGGTCCGCCACAGGTCCGCGCGACCACTAAAACCCGATCCCGCGCTCAGCGGTCTCGCTTGGCCTGTGCGATCTTGCCCGCCTGCGACACCCGGCCAACTTCCCGCGGATCTGATTTCACCGTCGGGCGACGGCTGGCTTTCGCGATCATCCCTTTGGATGCCGGACTGCCGGCACCCGGATGCTGGGCAACCGGCACCGCCCGCTTCATCGCCACGGCCTTGCGTGTCAGCTCGGTTTGGGTCGGTGCGCTAAGCTTCCGCAGCGCGCCGGTGACCCGGCCGATCGCCGCCACCAAGGCCTCGGCCTTGGCTTCCGTGCCGGCGTTGTCCCCCGCGGCCACGGCACCTTTCGGATCGGCCTTGCCACGGATCTCGCGCTTCTGCTGACGGCCGATCCGCCTGGCCCGGTCGCGCGCCGAACGCAGCCGCTTGGCCAACGCCTGCAGCGCCTCCTTGGACAGTTCGTCCAGCACAGGCGGCTTCGTCCGCTCGACCATCTCCCGCTCCGCCGTATTGAACAGCCGGTCGTCAGGATCTGCACGCTCGCTCATGGCCGCCTCTTGGATGCTGGTGATTGACGGGAACAACGCCATCACTGAACAGCGTATGTCCGCAAGCCACAATGGCGGCGCCCAACTCGTTCCGCCTCACGATTCGTTTCGTCGGACGCAGCGTCGGCTTCCCAGGTTCAGCGCCGCGAGTTGCCCGGCCGACAGATGCCCTGTGCAGCGGCATGGCAACGAAAAATGCCGAGCGTCGGTTGATGACGGTTGGAGGACGTCGTCGTGACGGGCATGCTGTGCCGATGCGCCTGAACCATCCCAGCATCAAACCCGTCGGCCGCCCGATCGCCTTTCGCTTCGATAACCGGCCGATCCAGGCGCTGCAGGGCGAGACCATCGCCGCCGCGCTGTCGGCCGCGGGCATCATGACATTCCGCCATACACCCTCGGGCGCGCCGCGCGGCTTGTTCTGCGGCATGGGGGCCTGCTTTGACTGCGTGGTCACCGTCGACGGCCGCATCGGGCAGCGCGCGTGCATGATCCCGGCGGCGGATGGGATGGTGGTGAACAGCGGCTTTCCCACCGAGCTGACCGCCGATCCGGCCCCGCCCGCCGACCAGCGCGCCTGCGATGTGCTTGTCATCGGCGGCGGGGCGGGCGGTCTGTCGGCCGCCATCGCCGCGGCCGAAGCGGGCGCGTCCGTCGTCGTGCTGGATGAAAGGCACACCGTGGGCGGCCAGTTCGCCAAGTCGCTGTCCCCCAGCCATGCCAACGCGACGCCGGACGCCCAGTTCCGCCTGGGCCGACAGCTTCACGCACAGGCTGCAACCGCCGGCGTGCGGCTGGAGACCGACGCCATGGTCTGGGGCGCCTTCGCGCCGGATGAGATCGCGGCACTGGTGCGCGGCGCGGCGGTCACCTGGCGTCCGCGCCGGCTGATCCTGGCGACCGGCGCGCATGAGGCGCCGGTGCCGGTGCCCGGCTGGACGCTGCCCGGGGTGATGACCACGGGCGGCTTGCAGGGACTGGTGCGGACCCAGCGCGTGTCGCCCGGAAGCCGCGTGCTGATCGCCGGCAACGGCCCGCTGAACCTGCAGCTGGCCTGCGAGCTCGTGGCCGGCGGCATCACCCAGGTCACGGTGCTGGAGGCGGCGCCGCGCCCAGGGCTTGCCGCGTGGCGCGATCTCGCCCGCCTGGCGCGGGCCGCACCCGACCTGCTGCGTGACGGCATAGCGATGACCCGCACCCTGCGGCGCGCCGGGGTGAACGTGTTCTGGAACACCACGCTCGACCGATTGGAGGGGGGCGACCAATCAGCAGGTGGCGACCGGGTGACCGCGGCGGTAGCGGACGGCCGCCGCCATGCCGTGGACGTTGTCGCCTTGAACATGGGATTCCAGCCCGAGGTCGGACTGGCCCGCGCACTGGGACTGGCGCATCGAATGGTCGATCGCGGGGCCGGCTATCTTGCAACCGAAACGGATGCCGAAGGTCGTTCAGCCACACCCAGCGTTTTCGCCGTCGGCGATGGCGCCACCCTGGGTGGCGTTCGCATCGCCATGGCGAGAGGCCGCCTGGCCGGGCTGGCGGCGGCCTGCGACCTGGGCTTCGTCCCGCCGCCCCAAGGGACGACCCAACGGATGATCCAGCGGATGATCCGGCGGACCACCCAGCGGCATCTGGCGCGCGCCGAAAGCTTCCAGGACGCACTGTGGCGACTGTTCGCCGCACCCCCCATTGCCATCGCCGACGAAGCCATCGTCTGCCGCTGTGAAGAGATCACCGCCGCCCGTCTGCGCGCGGAGATCACCGCCGGCCTCACCTCGCTGCCGGCCCTGAAGAAAGCCACCCGAGCCGGGATGGGCCGCTGCCAGGGCCGGTTCTGCGCCGCGACCATCGCCCGGATGTGCCCATCGGTCGCGCAACCCGAGGCGTTCGCCGCCCCGCGCGCGCCGCTGCGCCCGGTGCCCGCGGCACCGCTGATGCACCAGGCGCCGGAGTTCGCCGCACCGCTGCTGATCGATCCGCCGCCGCCGGTCCGGTTGCACGCCATGCCACCGCTGTCGGCGGAAACACGACAGGCCGACATCGTTGTGATCGGCGGTGGCGCGGTCGGCCTTTCAACCGCCTACTTCCTGGCCCGCGACGGCGCCGACGTGCTGCTGATCGACCGCGACCAGGCCGCCATGGCCGCCAGCACCGCCAATGCCGGCAGCCTGCACGTCCAGTTGCTGTCCTACGATTTTAATGACGAAACCCCCCAGGACGGCGGCCCCGCCGCGCACACCCTGCCGCTCGGGCCGCGCAGCATCGCGCTGTGGAAAGAGATCGGCGCCGCCGCCGGCGAGGACCTCGGCATCCGCACCGTCGGCGGTCTGATGCTGGCGGAAGACCCGGTCGGCCTGGCATGGCTGCGCCGCAAGTCGGCGATGGAGCGCCGCTGGGGCATCGAAAGCCATGTGATCGGCAGCAATGAACTGCGCCACCTCGCACCCGCCGTGTCCGACCGGATGATCGGCGCCGATTTCGTGCCGGCCGAGGGCTACGGCGATCCGTTGCGCGGCATGATGGCCTTGTTGCAGCTGGCCCAGGCGCATGGCGTCCGCTTGCTGCGCGGGGCCGAGGTCCAGGCGATCGAGCGGTCCGCCGCCGCCTGGACGGTGACTACCAGCAAAGGCCCGGTCGTCGCCGGCCGTGTGGTCAACGCCACCGGCCCCTGGGCAGCCAGGACCGGCCGCATGGTTGGTCTGGACCTGCCGGTGACCGGCACCGTGCAACAGGTGATCGTTACTGAGCCGGCGCCGACGCTGACCCGCCATTTGGTGGCGGTGGCCAACCGGCATCTGTCGCTGAAGCAGCAGGCAACCGGCGGCTTTCTGATCGGTGGCGGCTGGTTCGGCGGTTTCGATGCGACAACCGGACGAACCAGTACGTTGCGAGAAAACATCGAAGGCAATCTGTGGGTCTGTGAACGCGCTCTGCCGGCGATACGGGCGCTGTCGATCCTGCGGGCCTGGACCGGCATCAACGTGGCGATCGATCGCGCCCCGTTGCTGGGCGAGGTGCCCCAGATGCCCGGCTTCTACAACGCCGTCACCGCGAACGGCTACACCCTGGGGCCCGTCGTCGGCCGGATGACGGCGGACGCCATCCTGCACCGCGCATCGGTCGACCCGCGCTACACCCTGGCGCGGTTTGGCTGACGTCGTCGTTCAAGAGCTTCAGTAGATGGTCCGGCGTGACTACCCCGCGCAATCAGTTTCCCTGTCGGGGATGTATGCGCGCCTCACCTTGCCCATCCAATAATTGTAACCAGCTACAACAGTCGCGTTCAACCTCGAGGGCCGCAAGGACGGATGCACACACTCCGGCTCAAACCTTGCCAACAGTCTCATCAGCCAGGGACTACTCACTGATCAGCTTAGCCTCATTACGCCCCACCGATCCGCAGCCCGGTACCACCTGTCCCGCCCATCGCATTGCGCAACGCCGACAACAGCGCAACGATCGACGGTGCCGCGCGCGGTGGACGCCGCGCCGCCGCGCGCTCCGGCGTCTGGTAAAACCACCGCACCGGCAGCAAGTCCGGATCGGCCCGCGCCACCGTGAACGGGCCATTCGCCGTGTCGATCCGAAGGCCGACGTCATCCGCCGTGACCTTGCCCTTCACCTCCCAAAGCTTCAGGCAATCCAGCAGCAGCGCGCGAAGCTGCGCATCGGTCATCGGCCTGCCGCCCCACCCTAAAGCCGAGGCGCGGTAAACATTTCGTCCGCCACCTTGCGGTGCTGCCACCTCCCGTCGTCCAGGCTGCCTTTGAACGCACCGTTCTCCACCACGACCTTGCCGCGCAGCACCGTCAGGCACGGCCACGCGTCCATCCTGCGGCCCTCCCACGGGGTATAATCGGCCTCATGCAGTTCCTCCGCTCGGATCACCCGCTGGTCGCCCGGGTCCAGCACGCAGATGTCGGCGTCCGACCCCGCCGCCAGCGCGCCCTTGCGCGGATACAGCCCCATGATCTTCGCCGCATTCGTCGAAACGAGATCAACATAGTGCAGTAACGAATAGCCGCGCTTGCCGACCATCTCGGTATACATCAGCGCTACCCGAGGTTCCACCCCGGCATTGCCGCCGGTGGTGTCGTCGATCCTGGCACCTTGGAGTTTTTGTTTGAGGGTACAGCAGATTTCGTCGGTGGCGACGCAGTTGATCGACCCGTCCAGGGTGCCTTGCCACAGCGCCGCATGGTCCTCGGCGCCCTTCAGCGACGGATAGGTGTGATAGATCTGCCCGTTCGGCCGCTTGTAGTCCTCGCTGCTGTACAGCATGTATTGATGCAACGATTCGCCGTAGATCGGCGTCCCGCGCCGGCGCGCCTCGTGGATCGCCGACACGCCGGTACTGGCCGAGACATGCATCATGTACAACGCCGTGCCCGGCACCTTTTCCGCCAGCCGGATCACTCGGCGAAACGAAACGTCCTCGGACAAGGTGTTGTGCACTTCCGCCATGTTCTCGAACCCGGCCCGGCCTTCGCGGATCAACTTGCCGTACATGTGCATGACGATGTCGTTGTCTTCGGAGTGGATCACCCCGACGCCCTGGTTCGCCGCCAGCACCTGGAAGATCTCCCAGATGTCGCCGAAATCCACCATCCGTCCCTTGCGGCTGGGCGTGATGTCGGTGGTGAAAATCTTCACCGTTGCGAAACCGGACTGGATCGCCTCGCCGACCTGGTCAGGCAGATCGATCGGCAGCGCGCCCTCGACCATCAGGTGCTGGGCATAGTCGCAGGCGCAATGACCTTTCCACTCCGCTTCCCGTTGTTCGATCGCATCACGCACATCCTTGCCTTGCGATGTGCGCGTGAAGTCGATCATCGTTGTGGTGCCGCCATGCACCGCGGCCTTGCTGACGACGTCGGGCGGCGCGGTCTCGGTCGCACTGCCATCCGGTCCAGGCAGATGCCACTTGCAGTGCACGTGCGGATCGATGCCGCCCGGCATGACGATCTTGCCGCGGGCGTCGATCACGCGGGTGCCGTCCGGCACCGCGATGCCGCCGGGTGCGGCGACCGCGGCAATCGTCCCGCCGGCGATCAGGATGTCATGCGCGCCGACACCCTGCGGCGTCACCACCCGATCGCCACGGATCACCAGATCGATCATGTTGCCCCCGTTTCTATCACTGGCCTATCGTCATCCGTGCGGGCGGGATCGGCAAGCCCGCGGGTCGTTGCCTTGATCATGCGCGAAACGGTCCACGCGCAACCAATGCCGTTCCCGCGGTAGCCGTCCGCGCGCGTTGAGGCGGATCAGGTCAGCCTTGAACCTGGAGCAGGCCCACAGGCAATCACCGCCGGACCCAGTCAGACTATCCCTGCTGGCGCAACAGCTTGCCCGAGGCACCGATTTCCAGCGCGGCGACCTGCCGCACCGTGACCGGCACCTTATACGCCGCCAGCGCGCGTCGGCAGGCATCAAGCACCTCCTCACGTATCGACGCGAAGGGCGCTGCCGCGTGGCCCGAGCGCGACCGCACCACGACGTCGGCCGCCACGATGGCCCCGGTGATCGGGCTGCCGCGCGCCCACACCCGCGACATCTGGATGTCGGGATGCTGGTTGATCACGGCCTCGACCTCCTCGGGATGCACCTTGAGCCCGCCGACGTTGATCACGCCGTCCCTGCGTCCGACAAAATAATACCGGTCGCCGCGTCGCTCGACCACGTCGCCGGTGTCGACGAAACCATCGCGATGCCGTAGCGCCGCGGGTCGATCGCCCAGGTAACGAGACGCTGTCCGTGATGAGCGGATGCGCAAGGTGCCGTCCTCCACGCGCATTTCGGCCTTCGCCCCGGGTTGGTCCACGAACGATGCGGGAAAGCCGGCGAGGCCGTCGCGTACATCGAAGGCAACGCCGGCCTCGGTCGAGGCAAACGCGTGCGCGATGTTTGAGGTCGGAAACGCGAGACGAAGATTGTCCAGGATTGTCTGGTCCGCGACCTCGCCGGAAAGCCGTACGTAAGCCGGCGCGAATCGTTCTGCCAACGGACTCATCAACGCCCGCCGCCAGTGCGAGGGCGTGCCGGAGATGTGCGTGACGCCAGCCGCGGCGGCCCGCGCCAGAAACCCCCCGGTCTCTTCTTCTGCACTGGACAGGACCATGGAGCCGCCACCGATCAGCGCGCGCAACAGGATCTGTAACCCGCCATAGCGGCGAACGTCGTAAAACGTGCTCCAGACCGCTCCGCTTGCCACCGCGAGGCCATCGTCGAGCGGCCCGCTGAGGCTTTGCAGGGTGTGGGCGACCAACTTTGGACGTCCCGTCGTGCCGGACGTGAACAGCACCCATTCGGTCTCGGCACTCCGGTCGGGCTCAAGGTCCGAGGTGGGATCAATTTCGCCGCGACACGCCACGACACGATGTGGGCCGCTCGGCGGCGAACCCGCCGGGTCTGAGACAACGACGTCAACCTGCGCTTCCGTCACCACACCTGGCAAGTGCGCGGGATCCAGACCAGGAGGACATAACAGGATGCGGCGCGCGATCCCGTCCAGCTCGATGGCCGCGAGCACGGCAGGCAGTTGCTCGGTCGTCAGGATCAGTACCGAACATCCGCGCAGCGCCTCGACCGCGATCCCCAGGCTGGAGCCGCCGCGCAGATTACCCAGGACGATCCGGTTGATGGGGTCGCTCAGACGACCTTCCGCCGAGGTTGCCGCCAGGGTCAGCGCCCGCAGTGATCGTCGGCTAGGCCGCCGCATCTTCGTACAGGCGGATGAAGTCGCCCAACGTCACCGGGATCGTTACAGTATCGCCGGAACCGAACGGATCGAGCTGCAGTTCGTCCTCAAGGTTGGCGACAAGGATGGCGACGCAAAGCGAATCCAGCCCGGAGTCGAGCAACGGTAGCTCATCCGTCAGCGGCGCCAGTTGCCTGCCCTGCTGTTCGGCGACAGCGGTGACCTGAGCGAGAACTTTCGCGCGAACGCTCATGATCGAACTCCTCCAGCGCGATCGTCTGAGGTTGCAACAACCCTGGACATTGGTCGCCCTCTCAAATGACGTGTGAGATCAGTCATGACAACGACACGACCGGCTGAAGAGTGATCGGCGGTGAGCTTAACGGAACGGTTCGCGCAACGCGCCGCGATGGCGCGGTCAGAAAGCCGATCATAAGGTCCGCCGCGGTCCGCCGCATAAGCCGGCCGCTCAGATCGTGGTCTAGCTCCGCGACAACCTGCATCGAGGCACCCTCGAACGCCCTCAGTCCGGCATCCCCGGGGCCGAACGCCTGCGCCATCGTCCGCAGGCCTCGATCGTCCGGGGCAAACAGGAACAGCGTCCGCGCGCGCCGGCGCGACAGAGTCGCCATCGCGCGATGGGCAAAGCTTTGCGCACCAGCCTGGCCGGGCGGATTGTCCAACAACAGCCTTTTCTTCCGGGCATGTTCATTCAGCCGCTCCTTCTGCGCACGAAGGATCGAGCCGAATTCATACTTGCCGTGCAGCAACCGGTGCCAGGTATTCCTCTCGCCCAACTTGAGCAGATAGTGGCTCGGCGGTACAAGCTTGTGCGCGACAAGCTCGGTCGTGTCGCCACTTCGCCAGGTGAACACCGGCATGTTGATGAGCAGAAGCGATGAGATCCTAGGGTCGGCTAACGCCCCATGCAGCGCGTGATAGGCCCCGGCGCAAACGCCCTGGATGGTAAAATGCCGGTAGTCGAGCCGGTCCAGCGCCGTCATCGCGGCGCTGATGTCGGGGGCGCGGTCGGTCTCGAACATGGAGCTCATGACCGTCTCCTCGCCGGCGGCACCGACGCTGTCCCCCAGCCCGCCGAAGTCCATGCGCAACGATGCGATGCCTTCGGCCGCCAGACGCCGAGCGAACTCGACCCCGAAACGAGCAAGACCATAGTGCGGGTCCCGTCCGGTGTTGACAATGATGACCGCCCTATCGCCATCCCCGGTCATCGGACGGCACAGCATGCCGAACAGCCGTTCGCCCGGGCCGAAGCGCAGCGGGATCTCTGTGCAGCCAGGCAATTGCAGGCAGACCTGATCCGGCGGGAGAGCGTGGGCGAGCGGGATGGGCGCCGGTGGGAAGCACCGCCGCATCCAGCCGATGATCGTGGCGAAATTCACCGGCACGGCCTTGTCCTCAGTATTGTAACGAAGCAGCGACTCAAATCCCGCGAAGCCCGCGGACTCGACCGCGGCGCCCTCGTGCGTCCAGGCGCTGGCGCAGTCAGTGACAACACGAGATGCCGCCTGCGAAAAGATCATCACTTGATGCCCGGCCCGTATCTTGGCCTGCCGCAGATCCACTTGGCGGATCCGACCAACCGTCTCGGCATTGAGCTGAAGTCCGTACAGCTCCAGGCTGTCGCCGCTTATCTCCCGGCCGCCGCTTTGCAGCCGCGCCTCGACGAACAATTGCGTCATGTAGGAATGGCCCCGAAGCACCGGCGCCAACAGAATAAGCCCCACGGCGTCATCGCGGCGCTCAGCCGCGAGCGTGGCGAGCGTGGCACCCAGTCGCAGACCGCAGAGGATCAGGCGTCGCGCGCCCGTCCAGCCGCGCAGCCGATCCGCTGCCTTGTGCACGCTCCGCAGCCAGGTCGCCCACAGGTCGCCGTCCGCGACATCACCGGAATCACCGGTTCCGGGATAGTTGAACCGCAGCGTCGGGTAACCCGCCGCCGCGAACTCGTCAGCCAGCAGGCGGAAGCAATGATGCGAGTCGAGCGCATCACGGTTCAGTCCCGGGCAAATCAGCACCGCGACATCACTTGTCAGCTTCTCCGCGCTTGGGTGCAGCCAGCCAAAGCAGTCGTCGAAGCTGACCGGCTGCATCCGCCGGGCACGTCCGCCAGCGCCATCGATTGCTTCGCAAAGGCCCGTGCCCTCCGCTATCGCCTGGCGCGTCATCCACTATACTTCTTCTGCTATTTTTCTACCTTCTCTTCTAACTGAAATTGCGAATTCCAGAATAAGACCCAAGATCACATTTTAGAGAATAACTAGGAATAATACTGGAATGAAGTCTGGAGCAACAATTTCGTCGGGGCCCACCGGAGGGATCGCACAGAACAGCCGCCGCGAAACCCGAATACCAGGTCATGCTACGACTATACTTCGACCAGACAATCAGTACACGGCAAATACCACCATACCACTACAATTTAGCCCAGACCGCCCGAAGATCGGACCAGACTCAAATAAACCGCTATCAAAACGGAAAATGCGGATCCAAAGCTGAGGAAAACGCAACAAAGTCCCGCTGTGCGAACCATGAATTCAGCTCGACAGCGCCTCCAGACTGCGCCCCTTGGTCTCCGGCAGCATCGTCACGGTGACCACGATCCCCACCACGCTGACGATCGCGGCGAGCATCTCGGCCGCCGCCAGGCCGCCCGCGCTCATCAGGATGGGAAACAGGAACACCCCGATGAAGCCACCAAGCTTGCCGGACGCCGCGGCGATGCCGTGTCCGGTCGTGCGGCCCGCGACCGGAAAGATCTCGGCCGGATAGACGAAGGTCGTGGCGTTCGGGCCAAACTCGGTGAAGAAGTAGCTCAGGCCATAGATCAGCAGGAACGGCACGATCAGCTGCTCGATCCCCGGGATCAGCGCGATCGCCGCGAAACTGATCGCCATCATCGCAAACCCCAGGATCTGGATCGGCTTGCGTCCCAGCCGATCCATCATCGCCGCCGCGACAAGATAACCCGGCACCGCGGCCACGCTGAACACGGCAAGCTGCGTCAGCGTGCGCGTCAGCAGGCTGTCGCTTGGGGCGATGGCATGCAGCACCAGCGGGCTGCTGACGGTGTTGCCGTAGTAGGCGAAATCCATCGCGAACCAGGCCACGCTGGCACCGATCAGCCGGGTGGCCATGTGTCGTTGCGATAGCAGCACGTGGAACCCCTCGGCGAACGAGACCTTCTTCCGCGCCGTGCCGGAGCCGCTGTCGGCCGACCCGCTGCCCAGCGTATGGCCCGCGGCGGAATGGGCCGCGTCGTGCTGGCCGCTCGCCAGCAGATACCGCGGGCTTTCCGCCATGTGCCGGCGCATCCGGAACACCGACAGCGCGGGGATCGCGCCGAACGCCAGCAACAGCCGCCAGGTCAGGTCGTGCGACAACCCGCTCGCCAGCAGCCCCGCCGCCAGCAGCGGCCCGACGATCAGCCCCGCCGCCTGCATGGCGAACACCAGCGACACCATCATGCCGCGCGACTTCTTGCTGGAGAATTCGCTCATCAGCGTCGCACTGACCGGGTAATCGCCGCCGATGCCAACACCCAGGATGACGCGAAAGCCGATCAGCCACCAGATGTCGGGGGAAAACGCCGAAGCGATCGCCCCGGCGGCCAGCACCAGCACCTCGTACCCGTAGATGCGTTTGCGCCCCAGCATGTCGGCGATCCGCCCGAACAGGATGGCGCCCACCGCCGAGGCCAGCAGCGCCGTCGAGGTCACCAGCCCGATCGCCACCGGCGAAGGATGCCATTCGGTCTTCAGGATCGACATCACCACGCCGATGATGAAAAGATCGTAGGCGTCGGTGAAGAAGCCCATGCCCGAGATGAACATGATCTTCCAGTGCTGGCGCGTGATGTGAGAGTCATCCATCTGCGCCAGCACGTCCGCGCCCTGGCCCGCGACGTCGCTCATATTCCATGGTCCCATACTGCCGCCGTTAGAAAGTCGTGGCGGTCCTATGGGTTCCGGCCGTTCCCGTGAAACTATGATGGCAGCGTCCAAGGCGCCCCGGTACAATGCCAGCCCTCATGGGAAGGCGTCGGTCCCGCCCAACATTCCGCCGGGCGCCGCCGCGGGCTGGCTGCGGGTCTACCCCTTCACCCCGCCCATCGTCAGCCCCGCGGCCATGTACCGGCGGAACGCGTAGTACATCACGATCGGCGGCACCGCGTAGACGATCGCCGTGGCCATCATGTAGTTCCACGGCGACTCGTCGCTGTTGAGGAACTGCGCCAGCGCCACCGGCACGGTCATGCTGTCGGGTGAGGACAACAGCAGGAATTGATACAGATACTCGTTCCAGGCAAGCAACAGCGCGTAGGTGCCGACCGCGACCAGCGCCGGCGCCATCAGCGGCAGATAGATGCGTAGATACACCTGCAAGGGCGTCGCGCCGTCGATCCGCGCCGACTCATCAAGCTCCATCGGGATCGATTTGCCATACTGCTGGAAGATGAAGATCGCATACGGGGTGGCAAAGGTGACCTCCGCCGCGATCACCGCCCAGACGTTGTTCCCCAGGCCGTAGATCTGCATGATCCGGTAGAACGGGATCGCCAGGAAGGAGGCCGGGATGACATAGGTCAGCAGCGCGGCGTTGGTCAGCAGCCAGCCGTTGCGCAGGCGCATCCGCCCGACCGTGAAGCTGGCCAGCGAGCCGATGAGCAAGGTCAGGAACATCGTCATCAGGCCGACGAAGAAGCTGTTGCCGAATTGGTGCCAAAACCGAGCGAGGTACCAGAAACTCTCCGTCCAGACCACCACGAAGCTCTCGAACGACGGGTTGTGCGGCCAGATATCGCCGCTGAACACCGCACCGTGCTCGCTCAGCGCGATCAGCACCATGTTGTAGATCGGCGTCAGCGACCAGATGAGCAGCACGAAGCCGAGGGCCAGCGACACCACCTCGACCGCGGCGCGCCGCAGCCGGTAGTTCGGCCGGCGGGCCGGACGCCTGGCCGTCATGCTGACGCTCATAGCTGAACCTCTGTCGTGCGCAGCTTGCGCATCAGCATCATCACGATCGGGATCAGCAACGGCAGCGCGCACATCACCGCCGCGACACCCAGGCGCGGGTCAGCCAACGTGAAGGCGTAACGAATACCCAGCGTGGCCAGCACCTCGGTCGACATCGCCGGGCCACCACCGGACACGAAAAACACCGCGTTGAAGTCGCCAAGCGACCAGATCGTCGAAAGCAAGGTCGAGACGAAGTAAAGGTTCGCCAGCAGCGGGATGGTGATGAACCGGAAGCGGCGCAATCCGGTGGCGCCATCCACTTCGGCCGCCTCATAAAGCTCCTGCGGGATCGCCATCCGCCCGGCCAGGAAGATCACCGTCCAGAACGGCATGTTCTTCCAGATATAGGACGCGATGTTGGCGCCCAGTCCCAACCAGTGCGAATTCAGCCAGATCGGACCATCAATGCCAAACAACAGCCACAAGGCGCTGTTCAGGAACCCCCATTCCCCGTTGAGCATCCAGTGGATCGACATGTAGGCGGGCAGCGCCGGAATGGCCCACGGCAGGATATAGATCAGCAGCAAGAATTTGATCCACCGGCGCTTGCGCATGAAGAAGCCGGACAGCAGAAAGGCCAGCAACATCTTCAGGTTGACGCCGATGCCCACGTAAAGCAGCGTGTTGACGATCGCCATCTTGAAGTGTGGATCATCGACCAGTTCGGCATACAGCGCCGGCTTGCTGCCCAGCCACAAGCCATAGCCAATCGGATAGACAACGAAAGCCACGAACACGAAAACATAAGGCACCGCGAAGGCGAATGCCCAGGCAAGTTCCGAACCCTGCAGCCCGCCGCGCCACGCCGCTCGGGGACGACGCGCCGCCGTGAAGGGCCGGCCGATCGAAAGGACCTGCTGTGTGGTGCTCATGGCGACCTCACCGGTGCTAGCCGAATGTATACTTCGTGAAGATCGCGTCCGCCCGCTTGAACGCCTTGTCGACCGCCGCCGCCGATGTCATTCCGTTCTTGATCACATCAGCCAGTGCCCCGCCCCATAGTTGCTCGGCACTCACCTGACCCCACGCGGGATTGAACCCGTTGTAGCTGGGGATGGTCGGTCCCAGCACCGCTTCGTGCACATATGGCGCCCGGAACGGATCCTTCGGATCCAGCCAGAACGGGTCTTCCTTCACGATCGCTGGTATCACCGGCACCCAGCGACCCAGACCGCCCTTCAGGTTCTCGTTCATCACCTGCGGCTGCATGAAGTATTTCATGAAGTTCTTGGCGGTCTCGACGTTCTTGGCACCCTTTGGAATAAACCCGCCGCCGGCGCCGACCTGGGCCGCCATCGGCTTGCCGTCATTGCCGTTCGGCAGGCCCATCACCGCCATGTCCTCGTAATACGCCTTCTTGTCCTTGATCATCGCGAGTTCCGTCGACAGCGTGCCGTCGAAGTCCATCACGAACAGCTTCTCGTGGTAGCCGTTGTTGTCGTCGGCGTCGTTCCAGCTCAACGCCTCCGGCGGCACATAGCCGTCCTTGTAGGCGGTCGTCATGTAGGTCACCGACTTGATCGCTGCCTCGCGCACCTGCGGGTCGTCGGTGTGCAGCTTGCCGTCCTTGGTCACGATCCCCTGGCCGCCATTGGCGATCATGAAGGCGTCGAACACGCCGTTGCCGTCGTTCGGCCCGACGGTGGTGACCTGCATCCCCATGCCATAGATCCTGCGCATCCCCTTGGCACGCAGTTGCTTCTGCACCGGCTTGAAGAAATCCCAGAACGCGTCCCACGTCTTCGGCGTGTCCGACAGCTTGAAGCCGGCCTTCCTGACCAGGTCGCCCCAGATATGGAACGGTGCGCAGGCCTGCTTGACCGGAACCAGGTAATAGGCCCGCTTTTTCGTCATGCTGTTGTAAAAGCTGGAGCACAGCAACGCGGTTTCGCTGAGCTTGGATTTCTGCGTCGCGACCACGTCGCTGACGTCCACCAGCTTGTCGTTCCAGGCGAACTGCGGCAAGATCGTCGCGGGAGCGGAATGGAAAATCAGGTCCGGAACGTCGCCGCTGGTCAGCGCCGAGATCGCCTTCTGGTTCAGCGCCATGAACGGCATGATGCTGTAATCCAGCTTGTTGCCGCTGGCTTTCTCATAGTCCGCGGCGGTCTTGCGAAAGGCGGCGTCTTCCGCCGGGACAAAACCCTGATCCACCCAGACGGTCGCTGTCGAGGCCGCCGCGTTCGCGATGTACGGCCGCGACAGGACACCTGCCACCGCCGCGCTCACCGATCCGGCAAACACCTTCCGTCGGCTCATGTATACCATGGCCGTTCTACCTTCCCTGCTGGCCCAGCCTTTGGCACGGGCTCGTTATCGCGACTTCAGTAAAGCCGTTATTATTATTCGGCACGCTAAAGCGGTTTGCCCGGCGCGGTCAATTGGTATTACGCTGATCCAGTCACCATTCGGCGTCCGACCACCGCCGCCGTCGTGCCGCGCGATCTGCTGCGCCGGATCGCCACGCCCACCGGCCGGCCGCTCGATCGCCACGTGGCAACTCGAACGGCCGGAATATCTGGTCCGCCCATCCGACCGGGTGGTAACCCGCTCGATGCTGCGGCAGGACATCAGGCGATATCGTTCCGAATCAAGCTCGAATGTCGTCGATGTCCAGATGAGCAGGCTCAGGCGAACGCTAAACGCCCCAACGAGCCCGCGCTCATCCGTGATGTGCGCGGCGACGGCTACAGGCTTTGATTCGGTCTCGCCGCGGCGCCTGAACCAACCCAGGGTTTACTTGCCGGTTAGGAAATATTTCTTGACAAACCGTCACACGATACGGTAGTAGACCAATCACCCATCAGGCACCGGCTCGCATGACCGAAACCACACAGATCTCCACTGAACCAACACAAGTTTCCCCGACACACTTTACCCCGGCAGACGACGTGTCCCTGCGGGCCGGCGATGTCCTGTTGCACCTCATCGTCACGCTGCTGGCGCCGATGTTCCTCGCCGCCAGCGGCGGCGACATCCATCTGGCCCGGATGGCGGCGTTCGAAACGGTGACCGCCTACCGCGCCAACGAGCAGGCCGACCTGATCGCGATCGCCCAGATCATCGCCTGCGGGCTTGCCGCGTTGGGCTCCCTCAGCCTCTCGATGGCCGACGACCTATCCCTCTCCATGACCCTGCGCCTGCGCGGCAACGCCAACGCGCTGGGCCGTACCGCCGAACACAACCGCCGCGCCGTCAGCCCAATCCGCTCCGGCCACGCAACGACCCCCCAGCCCCAGCCCACGCCCGACACCCGATCCGAACCCGCGGACGCCAACTTCGAGGCCGCGGTGGTTGCCGGCGTGGCGCGGACCCAGCGGCTCGCCGCCGCGGCACGGAGCGTCAGCTGCGCCGGCGCACTGGTCAGCGAACCGGCCCCCGCCACCCGCCCCGCGCCACCCGCCGTTGTCGCCCCCGCCGTTGCCGCGCCCGCCATGACCCGCCAACAGCGTCAGGCGCTGTGGGGTGTGGCGATGGCCGACGTGGCGGCGGAGTATGTCGCCAGCCTTCCCGGGCTGCCCCCGGCGCAGCGCAAGGCCGCCTCGGTCCGCGCCGCCGCGTTGAGCAGCACCGCCAACGACCTCATCGCTGGAACCGCCTCGCCCACCCCCGCGCCGGCCGCCTCGCCGATGCTGATCCGGCCACGGGCGGCCTGACCGCCCGCGATCGCGTGGGCGTATCGCCCTCGGCGATCCAGTAAACCTGGCGCGTCCGGCGATCGAAGTTCTACCAAACCGCGGCGAATGCGGTTAACTTGAGCGGCAGAAACCACCGTTGGATCATGCCTTGAAGCTGCCCACCTCTCTGCTTCGAAAGCTCGCGCCGGCCCTCATGCTGTGTTGGCTGGCCTCGGACGCGGCGGCGGCCACACTCGGCGGCATGACCCTGCCCGAAAGCTACACGGTGGGCGGACGCGTGCTGGTGCTGAACGGGATCGGCCTGCGGACCCTGACCATCTTTCATATCAAGGCCTACGTCGCCGCCCTGTATCTGCCGCGGCCGAACCACGACGCCCAGCAGATCCTGGCCTCATCCGGCCCGAAGGTGCTGATCCTGAGATTCATTCGCTTCGGATCAAGGGAGCGTGTGCAGCAGCAGTATCGTGAGGGCGAGCGGGACAACTGCGGCAAAGGCGGCTGTGACCCGGCTGACCAGGCGGATTTCGAGCGTTTGGTCGCGGCCGCGCCCGCGGTCAATGCAGGTGATACCTCTACCTATGTCTTCACCGCCAAAGGCGTGCAGGTGTTCGCCAACGACCGGCTGATCGGTGACTTCGCCAACCACGATCTGGCCTACCACCTGCTCGCCGGGTTCATCGGCGACCATCCGCCATCGCCGGCCCTGCGTCGCCGGCTGCTCGGGTTGCCGGAAGGTTGACCACGCCGGTCGGCAAGGGTTCCGCCGCCGCGGCGCCGCGCATGGACAACGCCACGAAAAAGGCTCCCCGACGATCGCCATGGCGGGAACGGCACGCCGCGCTGCCACGCTTCGTTCATCGAAGATCTGCTTTGTCCACGAAAGCAAGCTCAACAGCGGGCGGCGCCCAGGATCAACCACCAAGGAGGTCAGATGAACGTCGACATCGCCGTGATCGGCGCCGGTATGGCAGGTGCGACCGCGGCCGCGTTCCTGTCAACGGACCGCCGGGTCGCCTTGATCGAGGCCGAGGAGGTGGCTGGCTATCATACCACCGGCCGCTCCGCCGCCATCTGGATCCAGAATTACGGGCCGCCCGACGTGCGCGCTCTGACGCGGTTGTCGCGGTCGTTCTACCAGACCCCGCCCGCCGGCTTCGCCGCCGTCCCGCTGATCCGCCAGCGCACGGTTTTGACCCTGGCCTCGGAAGCGCAGATGCCCGACCTTCAGCAGGTGCTGTCGGCCGCGCAGGGCATGCGCCGGGTCACCGTGCAGCAGGCGCACGCCCTGGTGCCGGCACTGCGGCCAGGCTATCTCGCCGGCGCGGCGATCGAACAGGACGCGTTCGACCTGGATGTGGCGGCTATCCACCAGGGCTTTCTGCGCATGCTCAAGACCAATGGCGGGGTGCTGGGGCTGCGAAACCGAGCCGGCCGGATCGAGCGGCGGGATGCGGTGTGGCAGATCGATACCGCCACCGGCACCACCTTCCACGCGCCGGTCGTGGTTAACGCCGCGGGTGCCTGGGGCGACCTGATCGCCGGGCTCGCCGGGGCCCTGCCGCTGGGCCTGCAACCGCGCCGGCGCACCGCGGCGGTCATCGATCCGTCGCCGTTCGACGTCTCCGACTGGCCGATGATCGTCGATGTCGCCGAGGGCTGGTATGCCCGCCCCGAGGCACGCACCCGGCTGATGGTCTCGCCAGCCGATGCGACCCCGACCCATCCGCACGACGTAAGGCCCGAGGAAATCGATGTCGCGATCGGCATCGATCGAATGCAGCAGGCTTTGGATATTCCGGTGCGGCGGGTCGACCACAGCTGGGCCGGATTGCGCACCTTCACCCCCGACGGCAGCCTGGCGTTCGGCTGGGATCCGCGGGTGGACGGGTTTTTCTGGTGCGTGGGGCAGGGCGGCTACGGCATCCAGACCGCCCCCGCCGCCGGCCGCTTCGTCGCCGACCTGGTGCTCGGCCGCGACCCCGGACCCGCCGAGGCCGTCGCGGCGCTGGTCACGCCGGCGCGTTTTACCCAGATTACCCCACGGTAATGTGACCCGCCGCCGGATGGTTGAACCCCGGAAAATTTGGCTTGGTGTCGCGCCGGCCGGACCAAGACCGGGCGACGGATGCATTCACCGGTCTGCGCGCCAGGTTGGCTGGTGGAGGCGCGCGGAAAATGACTCTCCACGCCGGGTTGGCGAGCGAGCACGCGAGCGAGGGGGCGGCGCGCGGGAAATGACTCTGAGACCGGTCGGCGCAAGCGCCGAGAGGTCCCAGAACGAGGCTGATTTTTTTCGAGGATCTCATGCGGTTTCGTCTGATGGCTATGGTTCTGATCGCGTCGCTCGCCGGCTGCGCGTGGCTGTCAGGGCCACGCAAATACAGCGTGTTCTTTCAGCCCTACTCCGCCGACATCGATTTCCAGGCGCTCGGCACCCTGCACGACGCGGCGATGTTCGCCCAGGACCATCCGTTGCAGATTGTGAAGCTTAGCGGTTATGCCGCGCCGCCGGCGCCGGGCCATGACGTGGACGGCCTGTCGGCACAACGGGCGGACACGGTAAAGCAGGTGCTGGTCGCCGATGGGGTCCCGGCGGAGCGCATCGCCACGGCGGCGAATGGCATAACCGATCCCAAGCAGCTGCCAGATCTGGCGGTCCGCCGGGTCGACATCAGTTTTGGTCTATAGCGCTGTCGACATCAGCATTGGTCGATAGCGCCGGTGCCGCGTTTGCCTGTTCTCGATGCGACCGCGACGCCGATCCTGGCCTTCACGCCAAGCCGATGGCGGCGGCCACCGCCACCCGGGTGCCGCGGTGTCAGATAACCGCATCAGCCCGCAGTGTCGCGATGGCAGCCGCGTCATAGCCGATCTCGGCCAGCACCGCATCGGTGTCGGCGCCGACCGCCGGCGCCAGGGTATCCAGCTTGCCGCCGCCATGCGCCATCTGGAAGCCCGACCCCATCAACCGGATCGGGCCATAGGGCGTGTCCACCGTCTGCATGACGTCGCGCGCGACGACCTGAGGATGGTCGATGATCTCCTCGATCTTCCAGATGCTCGCGCACGGCGCGCCGGCGTCGTTCAGGCGGCGTTCCCAGATCTTCGCATCGGCGGCGGCCAGGGCGGCCTCGATGATCGACCGCAGCGCGGCCTCGTGCGTCCTGCGCGCGAACCAGTCGCCGAAGCGCGGATCATCCAGCACATCGGGGCGGCCGAGTGTGGTCATCAGGCCGCGGAACTGCTTCTCGTCATTCACCGCCAGCAACAGGAAGCTGTCCTTGGCGCGGAACAGATTGGCGGTCACCTTGCGGCTGATCGCCTGGTTGCCGGCTTGCGGCTGATGGTGTCCGGCAACCGTATAATCCGCGACCTGGGTGGTCAGGAACGCCAGGCTTGCCTCCAGCATCGAGACGTCGAGGAACTGGCCGGTTCCGGTATGGGTTCTCTGGAACAGCGCCGAGGCGATGGCGAACGCCCCGGTGGCACCCGACAGCACGTCGCAGACGGCGAAACCGGCTCGGGTGGGGCCGCTTTCCGCATGGCCGGTGATCGCCATGATGCCCGACATCGCCTGCATCTTGCCGTCATAGCCGGCCTCCGTGCTCGCCGGGCCGGTCTGGCCAAAGCCGGAGATGGCGCAGTAGATCAGCCGGGGGTTGATCGCCGACAGCGCCGCGTAGCCCAGGCCCAGCCGGTCCATCACCCCGGCGCGAAAATTCTCCATCACCACATCGGCGCGGGCGGCCAGCTTCAACACGATCTTCCGCGCCGCCGGCTGCTGCAGGTCCAATGTCAGGCTTTTCTTGTTGCCGTTCACCGCGATGAACGACGGCGCCATGTCGCGATCCGCCCATTCGCGCGACAGTGGGGTGCGCCGCATGTCCTCGCCGCCGCGGCGCTCGATCTTGATAACGTCGGCACCCAGCAGCGCCAGCTGGTAGCTGGCGTAGGGCCCGGCGAGCACCTGGGTGAAGTCCAGGATGCGCACGCCGGTGAACGGGCGGCCCGCCTTGGCATCCAGGCTCACGCCGCTTTCACCGTCCGGTTCGGCCTTGCCAGCGCCTTCTGGCGGTCGAATTCCTCGCGACGGCGCTTCAGTTCGGCCTCACCGATTTGATCCAGGTTCAGGTAATCCAGCTTCCACTTGCCATCCGCGTTCCAGCGCTGCGGCGACTGCATCGTCGTCTGCGGGCCGGATGCGGTCTCCAGCAGGTGCAGCGCCTGCTCCAGCGTCTGGTCCTGCGAGGCCGTGTCGTGCGGCTTGCCGGCGCTGTTGCCCAGGGGGAAATCACTGAACAGGAAGCGCGGCGCCGCGGCGTACTCGACGATGTCCTTGGCACAGCCCATCAGCACGGTGGGGATGCTGTTCGCCTCCAGGTGGCGGGCGACCAGGGTACTCGTCTGGTGGCAGACCGGACAGTTGGGAACGATGACGACGACGTCCGCACCATCCGCGCGCACCCGCGCCAGGATCTCCGGCGCGTCGGTCTCGATCGTCACGCGGTGGCTGCGGTTGGTCGGCGCACCATGGAACCGGGGTGCCACCGCTCCGATCCGTCCCGCCGCCGCCGCGCGGCGCAGGGCAGGGAGCGGGAACCAGGTATTGCTGTCGGTCGCGCTGGTATGCGTGCGGTCGTAGCCGATATGCGAAATTCGCAGGTCGTGGTCCTGCGCGGTGTCGCCCGAATACACGGCGTAGAACTTGGCGCTGCCGTTATACGGCGCACCGGGACCCTGGTCGCCCTTGTCCGGCTGATAGGGTGCAGCGGTGGTGACGATCGCCACCCGGGCCTGGCTCAGCGGCTTGCCGATCGGCGTGAACGGCGCGGCCAGATAGTGCGCCCAGCGATACGGCGTGGTGTAGCCGATCGCGGCGTAATACTCACGCGTGCGGCGCATATAGGGGATCGGCTGATCATAGTCCGGGGCAAAACCGAGCAGGGCGTCGAGGGTCTGGTCCATGGGTCCTCCTGGTTGCTGGGCGGCCAGCATTGGCGGAAGTCGTCGCACGAGCTGGCCGGCGGCCGCAAGCTGCCGGCGGTGCCGCGGCGCGCGGACCGTTCGCCCGGCGGTCGAGGCTTGCCGCACGAAGTCCGGTGCATCTGGGTACGCGAAAGCTGCCGTTCCACTATGACAGGCCCTGGCGACGGCATCATGTGCCGGCGGATCAGGCGGTGCCGCCCGCCGGCGCGACCTGATGGTGCGGATGCCGGCGCGCGTGGCTGGACCTGTCGGCGGTGCGGCGGTCGTCGCGTCGAACCCCCGCGCGGCGCGCTGTCATGGCCGATCGCACCGCCCACGGCCGGTTTGACAGATCCGGCTTGGCTCAGGACGATCAGCCATGGATGACGGGCAGGCGGCCAGGATCAGGTCGCGCTATCTGCGTTTTGCTGTCGAGGAGGCAAGCGGCCGCTCGCCGCTGTATGAGGCCTTGGCGCTCGGGGTCGCCGGTGACCCCGGCATCATCGGCTTTCTGGCCTCTCTTCCGCCGGAGAAGCAGCAACCCAATCTGTTGTTCGCGACGGTGCGTCATCTGTTCGGCACGCCGGCCGGCTGGAAAGACTTCCGCCGAACCGTGCTGGCTGATCCCGACGTGGTGGGTTCGTTCATGCGGGCTCATGCGACGCAGACCAACGAGCCGGCGCGATGTGCTACGTTGTTGCCGCTGCTGGCCACTTTGCCGCAACCGCTGGCGTTGATCGAGGTCGGCGCATCGGCTGGGCTGTGCCTTCTGCCCGAGCATTATGGCTACGATTACGGGCGGAAAACCATCGTTCCCGCGGCGCCGGCGGCGGACGGTCCGGTGTTCCGCTGTGCGGTCGACCTGGCGACGCCATTGCCGGCGACAATGCCCGAGGTGGTCTGGCGCGCGGGGCTGGATCTCAATCCGCTGGACGTGGCGGACCCGACGCAGGCGGCGTGGCTGGAAAGCCTGGTGTGGCCCGAACAGACGGAGCGGCTTGACCACCTGCGGGCGGCGATGCGGGTCGCACGGCGCATCAGGCCGCGTGTGGTGCGGGGAAGTTTGCAAGGACCCGATCTGTTTCGGCTGTGTCATGAGGCACCGAAACAGGCCACGCTCGTGGTCTTCCACACCGCCGTTCTGGCCTATGTTTCCGACCGGTCGGAGCGAGCGGCTTTCGCGGCTCAGGTGATGCCGCTTTGCCGGTATTGGATCGCCAACGAAAGTCCGCGGGTGTTTCCGGATATCGCCGCCCGTGCGGCAGCCGCCAGCCGGCGCGGGCACTTCCTGCTGTCGGTCAACGGCCTGCCGGTTGCCTGGACCGAACCGCATGGCGCCTCGATCGACTGGATAGCATCCGGCACGCGCGCAGAACCCCAAGCGTGGCCAGCCGACAATACATGCGGATGAGCAGCCAGTTATCCCGCACGTAGCGAAAATGCGATACGCCGTCCTCCGCCGGGCTGAGGTAACGCACCTGAGCCGGAAGATGAACGAGCGGCACGCCGTTCCATGCGAGGCGAACCACCGCCTCGGGATCGAAGTCGAAGCGACGCATGCCCCGGCTTGCCTGCATGGCGTGAAGCAAGGGCCGGATCGGATAAACCCGGAAGCCAAACAGCGTGTCGCCGACCGCCCTTTGGGTCACGACAGCCGCGGCGGCGTTCGAAAGCCGGCGCCAGACGATCCGTATCCAGGGTGCGTCGGGACCGAACACCGGCCACCCCATGACCAGCGCGTCCAGCGCCGTGGCGGAGCTGGCCATGAAGTCCGGAATCCGGCCAGCCGGATGTTGCCCGTCCGCATCCATCACCAGCGCATGGGTAAAGCCGATCGCCTCCGCCATCATCAGACCATGCCGGACCGCCGCCCCCTTGCCGCCATTGCGCAGCAGGTAAAGCACGCGCAGTGCCGGATCGGACCGCGCCATTGCCTCCACGGCGGCCGCGGAGCCGTCGGTGCTGCCATCGATCAGGACCCAGACGGGGCTCCAGTAGCAGCGCGCGGCCTGGACGGTCCGTTCCAGCAGCTGCCCGCTGTTGTAACTCGGGATGAGGACGAGATGGGTGGAGGACGGCGTCGCTACGCGGTCTCTCGTAGCGATGGCGGGACCGTCCGAACCATGTGGCACAGCGGGAACCACACCGTCGGCCGCGGCGGGGTCAACGTTGCCGCGCAACTGCCCGCATCGCAAACCCCTCGTGCCGTTCCACCGGACCAATCGGGTGAGACCGGCGCCAGTCGCCGCCGATGGCGTCTGCGCCGCGGTCGCGGAGTGGCCCAGGTACCACATCCTTGTCTGCCTCATCCCAGTCAGGTTGGCGCCATACATGAAGAGATGTTCGCGGCGAACCATTTTCTGCTACGATAACGGGGATAAGTAACTATTGATCGGGATCAGGTTGCGTGACGGACGTATCGGCCAAGCACTGGTCCTCAAAGCCAACGGCTTTGCCGCTCGCGAAACTGATCGTGGAGACGCTCAACCTCGACGTTGATCCGGCAGCGATCGATCCGCGGGCACCGCTGTTCGGTGAAGGCCTTGGGCTCGATTCCATCGACATGCTGGAAATCGCCCTGGCGGTGTCACAAACCTATGGTGTCAAGCTTCGATCCGACGACGCCGACAACCCTCGGATCTTCAGTTCGTTGGCCAATCTGAACGAATACATCCAGCAAAGCCGACCTTGAGCGTGGCGGTCCGGCGAGGCGTCCCGCTGTACGGACCGATCATCCTGTTCATCGGGGTCGCCGGGATGCTGGCGGCCCGGTGTTTCCCGGCCACGCCGGGGTGGATGACCTGCGTGGTTGTCGTGCAGCTGGCCGCGGCGATCTGGTTGATCGCCGAACGGCTGTCCGCGCTGTACCGTTGCCTGCTGACCGTCGCGGCCGTCAGCCTGACGGCGTCATCGATCCATTGGCTGGGTCTGCCGGTGCGCTCTGCCGGGATGGCGCTGGGCGGCATCTGCCACGCCGTCGCCTACGCCGGCTTGCTGCTCTGGTTCGCCGCCTCGCTGCGGTTCGGCCGCGAACCCGTCGTGACGAGATTTGCCCGCCAGATACGACGCACCATGCCGCCTGACGTCGTTGCCTACACAAGCCGCGTGACAGCGGCGTGGTGCGTGTTCTTCGCCGGCCAGCTTCTGGCCTCCGCGGTACTGCTGATCGCCGCGCCCGCGGCTGCGTGGTCGGCCTTCGTCAGCGTGTGGAACCTGCCGCTGATCGTGGCGATGGCGCTGGCCGAGTTCGCCTGCCGCGTGGTCCGGTTCCGGCGTCACCAGCGCACCGGCGTCGTCGCCACGCTGGCGGCCATGCGCCACATCCGCGGATCGCCCGGCAGCCCGTCATGAGCACGGCCGCACTGCCGATCCTGCGCGACGCCGACGGTCCCGTTGCCCGCCGGGGCGAACGGATCTGGTCCCGGGCTGAGTTCCTGGCCGAGATCGCGGACCTGGCGGGACAGCTTCCCAGCGCTGTCTACGTGATCAACCTGTGTACTGACCGGTACTGCTTTACCGTGGGCTGGATGGCGGCCATGACGTGCGGACAGATCACGCTGCTTCCCAGCAGCCGGGACGCCCACGCGGTGGCCGCGCTCTGCGAGGACTACCAGTCGCTCTACGTCCTGACCGATGTCGTTGGGGAAGTCTGGCCGGCCGCGTGCTTTGTCTATCCGGCGCTGAGCGCGGACACGGCACCGGCGCCGGTCCCGGCGTTCGCGTGCGAACAGATCGCAGCGGTGCTGTTTACCTCCGGTTCGACCGGACGTCCGCACCCCAGCCCGCGCCGCTGGGGACGGCTGGTCGCCGGTGCGCGCGCAGCTGGCGCGGCACTCGGCGTCGACCGTTTTGCCGGTTCGGCCGTAATCTCGACCGTGCCGCACGGGCACAGCTACGGACTGGAATCGGCTGTCATGCTGCCGCTGCTGCACGGCCTTCTGCTGACCGCGGAGCGTCCGTTCTTCCCGGCCGACGTCACCGCGGCGCTGCAGCAGGATCGTTTGCCTGGCATCCTCGTCACCACGCCGGTGCATCTGCGCGCCCTGGTCGGCGATGTGACCGAACCTGGGTTCGGCACCGCGTTCCGCGCCGGCTTCGTTCTGTCGGCGACCGCGCCGCTGTCCGATCACCTGGCCCGGCGGACGGAAGACGCCTTCGGCGCGCCGGTGTTCGAGATCTACGGCTGTTCCGAAGCCGGCCAGCTCGCGACCCGGCGAACGGTCGACGGCCCGGTCTGGCGCACCCTGGACGGCTTTCGGCTGTATCGGAACGCTACCGGCTGCTGGGCGGCCGGCCCGGCCGAGGACGACGTCCTGCTGGCCGATGAGATCGAACCGGCGGGACCCGATACGTTCACCCTGCGGGGGCGTAACGCGGACCTGGTCAACGTCGCCGGCAAGCGTAGCTCGCTGGCTTATCTGACCCAGCAGCTTTTGGCGATCGAGGGCGTGCGGGATGGCGTGTTCCTGCTGCCCGCGGCGGACGCTGCCATCGGGACCTCCAGGCTTGCGGCGGTCGCCATCGCGCCGAACCTGACGCCGGCCGAGATCCTGGCAGCGCTGCGCCAACGGATCGATGCGGCATTCCTGCCGCGTCCGCTGCATGTCGTGGATCGACTGCCGCGCAACGACCTGGGCAAGCTGCCGCGCGCGGCGCTGCTGCGGCTGATCCGGCGAACCCCGGCGGAACCCGAACCGATCCTACTCCGGTTTCCGGCCGACCATCCGACCGGGCAGGGCCACTTTCCGGGGAATCCGATCATTCCCGGCGCGGTGCTGCTCGACGAACTGGCGGCCGTGATGGTTCCAGGGGTTACGTCAGGCGCGATCGAGGCCGCGAAATTCCATTCTCCGGTCCGGCCGGGCGACACGGTGGCCGTCACGCACCGCGATGATGGCAGCGTGACCCGCTTCGAAGGCCGGCTGGTGGCAACCGGACAACTCGTCCTTACCGGCGTCATGAGGCTTTAGATCGATACCTTCGCGAACAGATCCGCCGGTTCCACGGACTGGAGAACGCGGCGCGAAGTCGGTTCCGCCGGGGCGCTGCGCTGCGCCGTCTGGATCGCCCGCCAGCTTGGCCGGCCGCTCACCCGGCTGTTGATCCCGCCGGTCTGCCTCGGCTTCCTGCTGTGCCATGCGCAGGCTCGGGCGGCCTCCCGAGCCTACCTCGCGCGGGCGCTTGGCCGTCCGGTACGCCTGCGCGACGTGCTGAGGCACTTCGTCACCTTCGGGACCACCGTGCTGGACCGGGTCTACCTGCTCAACGACGAGATCGACCGCTTCGACATAACCATCCATGGCGAAGAGATTGTCAGCGATATCCTGTCTCAAGGCCAAGGGTGCCTGCTGCTGGGCGCCCATCACGGCAGTTTCGAGGTGCTGCGGCTGGTCGGCCGCAATCAGCCCGACCTGCGCGTCAGCCTGGCGATGTATGAAGCGACCGGGCGCAAGATCGGCGCCGCGCTCAACGCGATCAACCCGCATCTGGCGCCCCACATCATCGGCCTGGGGACAGCCGGGGCAATGATCCAGATCAGGGAGTGCCTGGAACAGGGCGGCTTCGTGGGGATGCTCGCCGACCGCACGCTGCGCGGCGACGCGCCGGTCCGGCTGGACTTCCTGGGCGCCCCGGCAGCGTTTCCGACCGGGCCGCTGCGCCTCGCCGGGCTGTTGCGTCCGCAGGTCGTGCTGATGGTCGGCCTGTTCCGGGGCGGTAACCGCTATGAGATCCACTTCGAACGCCTGGTTTCGCCCGCCATGGTTTCGCCCGGCAGCGAGCGGCCAAACCCGAACCAGATCGCGCGGTCGATGCAACACTATGTCGAGAGGCTGGAGCACTACTGCCGGATTGCCCCGTATAACTGGTTCAATTTCTTTGACTTCTGGGCGTAGCGTGAACCGCACGACACGGCTGGTCGTGCTGGCCGTCCTGATACTTCTGCCGACCGTCGCCGCGCGGGGCGGCACCGCCATGCCGGTGACGCTGGAGCAGATCATGACGGCGGTGCGGACCGTCCGGCATGTGAACGCCCGCTACGTGGAGCGCCGCGACCTCCATATCCTGCGCGGCCCGATCCTCTCGCGTGGCAGCCTGCATTTCGACGCGCCGGACCATCTGGAGAAGATCACCGATCCCACCGCCAGCGGCCCCGGCGAACGCCTTTCCATCGACGGCGACCGGCTGACCATCGAGCGCGGCTCCGGTTCGGCGCCCTTGGTCATCGCGATGCACGAGCATCCCGGGATCGTCGTGCTGGCGGAAAGCATCCGGGACACATTGTCAGGCGATGGCGCCGCCCTGCGGCGAATTTTCGACGTCACGTCGTCCGGCACCCTGGCGCACTGGCAACTGCTGCTGCAGCCCCGCGACGCGGCACAACGCAAGCTGCTGCAATGGATGCGGGTGGTCGGCTATGGCGAACGGATTACCGCGATCGATACCGCGGACGGCGACGGCGACCGGTCGGCGATGAACATCGTCGAGCAGACGCCATGACACCGCACCGCACCTCCCTGGTCGTGTGGGGCGTCCTGCTCGCCATGTGCGTGGTGTTCGTCTCGCGGCTGCATGTGGACACTGATCTGGCGGCGTTCCTGCCGCGCACGGCATCCCCCGCCGAACGGGTGCTGGTCGATCAGGTGCGGGATGGCATCGTTTCGCGCCTGGTGCTGCTTGCCATCGAGGGCGTCGCGCCGGAGCGGGTGGCCGCGATCAGCCAGCGTATGGCTGCCCCGCTGGGCGCGGACAGCCAGTTCGGCGCGGTCGAGAACGGGGCGGAAGCCGGGTTCGCGCGCGACCGAGCGTTTCTGTGGTCGCACCGCTACGTCCTCAGTGACCGGACCACCGCCGACCGTTTCACTGCCGCCGGCCTGCGTTCGGCACTGCAACGTGACCTGGCCGAGCTTGGGTCGGATGCCGGCTTCCTGGTCAAGCCCATGCTGGCCAGCGATCCGACCGGCCAGATGCTGCAGCTGATCACGCAGCAGCAAACCGGCGGCGGCGGCCCCGATCGCCGGCACGGCGTCTGGTTCTCGCCCGACGGCGGCAGAGCGCTGATGCTGGTGCGGCTGCTCGCCGCCGGATCCGATATCGACGGCGAGCAGCGCGCGCTGGCAGCGATCAAGGCGCGCTTCCACGCCGCCGCCGCCGATGCGCGCGGGGCGCGCCTGCTGGTCAGCGGCCCGCCGGTCTTCGCGGTCGAGGCCCGCGACCGCATCAAATCCGATGCGACCCGCCTGTCGGTGATCGCGGGCCTCTTGGTCGCCACGGCTCTGCTCAGCGTTTATCGCTCGCCGCTTGTCCTGGCGCTGGCGTTTGTTCCGGTGCTCAGCGGCGGTCTGGCCGGTGTCGCCGCGGTCGGCCTGGTGTTTCGCCACATCCATGGGATCACCCTGGGTTTTGGCTGCACCCTGATCGGCGAGGCGGTCGATTACGCGGTTTATCTTTTCACCCAGACCGGGCTTATCACGCCGACGGGACTTTCCACGCCGGCGGGACTTTCAACGCAGATCGGGCTTTCCACGCCGACCGGGCTTTCCACGCAGATCGGGCTTTCCACGCAGATCGGGCTTTCCACGCAGATCGGGCTTTCCACGCGGGCTGGGCCAGACTCGCCGGTGGAACAGACCATCCGGCGGATCTGGCCAACGCTGCGGCTGGGTGTGCTGACCTCGATCTGCGGCTTCGCCGCCATGCTGCTGTCCAGCTTCGACGGGTTCGTCCAGCTAGGCCTCTTCACCATCACCGGTCTGGCCGTTGCCGCGTGCGTGACCCGGTGGGTGCTGCCGGCACTGCTGCCGGCGCGCTTCGCCGGCGTCCGGCACTCGCGAACCCTGAGCGGGATTGCTTCGTTCGCGACGCGGGCGCGGCGGCTGCGGCCGGCGGTGCTGATCGTGGTCGTGGCGGCCGCCGGCTCGCTGGCCCTGGACAAGGGGCCGTTCTGGGCCGGCGATCTCACCAGCCTCAGCCCGATTTCGCCGGCGGCGCAGCGGCTTGACCGGTCGCTGCGCCAGGACATGCGAGCGCCAGATACCGGATCGCTGATCGTCATCCGCCGGCCTGATCAGCAATCGGCGTTGCGGACCGCCGACCGGCTGGCCGCGGCGCTGACGCCGCTGATCAAGCGAGGGGCGCTGGCGGGGCTGGATACCCCGACCCGCTACCTGCCCAGCCTGGCGGTGCAGCGGGTTCGGCGGGCCGCGCTGCCTGATGCCGTGACCCTGCGGGCCAATCTCGATGCTGCGCTGCAAGGCCTGCCCTTCCAGCCGGGCCTGTTCGAGCCATTCGTTGCCGCCGTGGCAAAGGCGCGCGCCGCGCCGCCGGTCACGCGGTCCGATCTCGACGGCACGTCGCTCGCGCTCCGGCTCGATGCCCTGTCGCGGCATCAAGACAATGGCTGGGCGGCCATGCTGTCGCTGCGCGGGGTCACCGACCCGGCCGCCATTCAACGCGTGATCGCCGGAGAACCGGATACCGTGTTCGTCAACCTGAAGGCGGCATCGGATCGCCTGCTGTCGGTCTACCTGCGCGAGGGCGTCAGCCTCGCCTGCCTGGGCGCCGCGGCGATCGGCGTGCTGCTGGCGGTCAGCCTGAGATCGATGGCGCGCCTGCTGACGGTCACCGCACCGCTCGCGGCCGCCGTCGTCATGACGCTGGCGATCCTGCGGCTTGGCGGGCAGGCGCTGTCCATCTTCAACCTTTTCGGGCTGTTGCTGGTGGTCGCCATCGGCTCGAACTACTGTCTGTTCTTCGACCGCCAGCGCCACGATGCGGCCGGAATGCCCCGCGTGCTGGCATCGATGCTGCTGGCCAATGGCTGCACCGTCGCCGGTTTCGGCGTCCTGGCGCTGTCGCGGACCCCGGTGCTGCATGGCCTGGGCATGCCGGTGGCGGTCGGCACATTTCTCAGCCTAATATTGGCGACCATCATCATGTCACCGTCGCAGACCCCCCTGCATGCCGCCCCACGCTGACGCAGCCACTTTTCCGATCGATCGGCGACCGACCTTGCTGGTGCTGGTGCCGGGGATGGGGATGCGGGCCGCGGACTTCCGCGCCAACCGCATGATCGCGGAGGTCGAGCGGCGTGGCTGGCCGGTGACGGTCACGGCGATCGATCCAGGGCCGGATGCCTATCTCGGCGGATCGGTCGAGCACCGCCTGCTGGATGGCATCGAACAGGCGCGCGCGGTAGCCGGGGCATCGCGGATCTGGCTCGCCGGTGTCAGCCTGGGCTGTCAGGGGCTGCTGCGCTGCGTGCGCCGGCGCCCGGAACTGGTGGAGGGGGGGCTGGTGGAGGGGCTGCTGCTGCTGACGCCGTATCTGGCAAGCACCGGGCTGATCGCGGACGTCGTGCGGCGCGGCGGCCTGCGGCCCTGGGCCAGGTCGCAGCCGACGATCGCGAAACCGGAGCACGCCCTGCTGGCGTGGCTCGCGACGACGCCGGCGCTGCCGCGGATGCTGGTCGGACAGGCGGAGCATGACCGCTTCGCGACGACGGCGACGCTGCTGGCGGCGCTGATCCCGGACGACCGGATGATCAGCGTGCCCGGCCAGCATAACACGGCGAGCTGGGCCGCGCTTTGGCGCCTGATGCTGGACCGCAACCCCTTCAGCCAGCCGATGACCGTGGCCGACTGATGCGCCACCGCTGGCGACCTGTGCTCGGCCTGCTGCTTCTGGATCTGGCCGGTTGTGGCACGCCACCGGTTCCGTCGCCGCCGGCGCAAATTTCCGATGCCGCGTACGGGGCGCTGCACCCGTACTACTTCGAGTTCTGCGCGCTTTCGGAAATTCAGAAAAAGCCGGGCTTCGGGGCCGATATCAGGGGCGGTGTCGGCGGCCACTCGACGATCTATCTGAACGGTGCCTGTCGGCGGGGAACCGGCTATCCGGTGCTGGTGGTCTGCCAGGATGACCCGGCCGGGAACGGGGTTGGCCTGAGCATCAACGCCCATTTCGCCAACGCGAACTGGGTGGCGATCCCCGGTCATGACTTCTTCTTTCATGGCGATCTGAAACCGGGTCAGAGGCTGACCCGCGCCGTCTATAACGCGACCAAGGCGCATGCCCGGCGTCTGGGCCTGTATGATGCGATCCGCTTCCATGACGAGGTGTTCGACGACATGCCACCCGGCTACACGCGGGAGGCATTCAAATACGAGGTTTCGATCGCGACCGATTATGCCACCGGCTACGGGCGCGACCGATATTGCGCGCGCGTCCCGCTGTCGGCGGCGGAGCTGGGTCGGATGATCGATTACCTGAACGGTCTGAACCGCCCATACCAGGAGGGCAAAGCCGAGTATGAATGGAGCGTTTTCAGCGACAATTGCATTCATGTCGCGCACAACGCGCTGGCGGCGATCGGTTTTTGGCCAAGCTGGCCGACCCACCGGCCGTTGCTGATCTCGGTGTTCGATTTCCCCGTGCCGAAGAACGAATTCGTCAACATCATGCGGCGCGCGAATGACATGCCGATCGACCTGCTGGCGGTGTGGACCGACCGGCCGGCGCGCCGCGCCCTGCTGGCCGGCGAGCAATTGCCGCGACGCCCGGATGCGCTGGCCATCTTCGAGCCCGCCACGAAAGACAACGCGGTGTACAACACGGACCTGCAGCTGATCTTCTACGATGATCCGGTCTTTGGCCCCTATGAGGACTGGTTTCGCCAGATTACGACGGCGCCGCGCTACACCGATCCGCAGGCCGACGAGCGCGCCAACAGCGCCCTTTACGACCGGATAGAAGGCAATCGGAAGCCTTTGGACTGGTGGTTGAAAACCCACCCCCAACTTCGGTCGCGGCGCGACTTCCCGGCCTTCTATGCCCGGTTTTACCAGGCGATCGATGACGCGATGACCGCGCGCCGACCCACCCGGTCCGCTGTTGCCGGGTTGGGAAGCTGAGCCGGTGCGCCCGCTCGCGCTGACCGCGACCTGTATCGCCAGCAGCCTGGGCCTGGGGCTGGGATCGACCCTGTCCGCTTTGCGACGCGGAACCAGCGGACTGCGGCCATGCCGGTTCGAAACGGTCAACCTGGCGACCCATGTCGGCGAGGTAGCGGGGCTGGACGACTGGCATCTGGACGGCCGGCTGGGCCGCTTCGATTGCCGCAACAACCGGCTGGCGCGGCTGGCGCTGGGCCAGGACGATTTCCACGCCGCGATCGAAGCGGCGAAGCAGCGCTACGGTCCGCACCGGATCGGCGTGTTCCTGGGCACCAGCACGTCGGGGATCCTGCAGATGGAGCAGGCCTACCGCCACCGCGACGCTACCGGGGCGCTGTCGCGTTCGGTGGATTACGCCGCCACGCAGAGCACCTTCTCGGTCGCGGCCTTCGTTCTGGCCATGCTGGGCCTCAGCGGCCCTGCCCTGGTTGTCTCCGCGGCCTGCGCGTCCACTACCAAGGTGTTCGCGACCGCGGCACGGATGATGCAGGCCGGGCTGTGCGATGCCGCGGTCGTCGGCGGGGCGGACAGTCTTTGCCTCACCACGCTGTATGGCTTCAACGCGCTGCAGTTGCTGTCAGCGGCACCGTGCCGGCCGTTCGACGCCGGCCGTGACGGGCTGTCGATCGGCGAGGCCGCGGGGTTCGCCTTGCTGGAACGGCCCGAACGGGCGGACGCCGACGGCGTGTCGCTGCTGGGGATCGGCGAAAGCAGCGACGCCTATCACATGTCGGCCCCACGGCCGGACGGAACCGGCGCGATGGCGTCGATGTCGCGGGCGCTGGCCTGTTCCGGGCTGCGGCCGGCGCAGATCGACTATATCAACCTGCACGGCACGGCGACCCGGATCGGCGACGTGGCCGAGGATCTGGCCGTCGTTTCGCTGTTCGGCGACACGGTTCCGTGCAGTTCGACCAAGGGGCATACCGGGCACACGCTGGGCGCCGCGGGCATCGTCGAAGCGATCATCGCCACCCTGGCGGTTCGCAACAGCCTGGTGCCCGGCAGTCCCCATACCACCGAACGTGACGCCGCACTCGGCTGCCATTATGTGACTGCTGCCCGTGCCGGCAGGGTTGACCGGGTGCTGTCGAATTCCTTTGGTTTCGGCGGCAGCAATGCCAGCCTGATCCTGGGTCGCACCGCATGAACGCCAGGCTGCTTCGGGTCGGCGTGGAAGCGGTCGCGCTATGCGGCCCAGGATTGCCGGATTGGGCGACGAGCCAGCCGGTCCTGACAGACGCAGCACGCTATCGCGCGGAGCCGCTGATGCTGATACCGCCGCCCGCGCTTTCACCGGCGGAGCGTCGCCGGGTGGTGCCCTCGGTCAAGCTGGCCTTGGCGGTGGGGATGGCGGCGGTCAGCCAGTCGGGGCTGGATCCCGCCGAGCTGCCGGCGGTGTTCGCGTCCTCCAGCGCCGATGCCGAAACGATCGATGCGATCCTGACAACGTTGGCGACCCCGACGCGAGACGTTTCCCCGACCCGGTTCCATAACTCGGTGCATAATGCGCCGTCGGGCTACTGGGGCCTGGCGACGCGGTCGCGGGAGGTCGTCAGCAGCGTGAGCTGTCATGACGAGAGTTTCCCCGCCGGCCTGCTGGAGGCCGCCGTTCAGGTGGTGTGCGGCGGCCGGCCGGTGCTTCTGGTCGCATATGATCTTGCCTATCCGCCACCGCTGTCAGCTCTGCGGCCCATCTCGGCAGGCTTCGGGGTGGCGCTGGTGCTCAGTCCGGCACCGTCGGAGCGCGCGCTGGCGCGACTGCTGATTGATCTCGCGGAAGCCGGCGGGCCTGCCGCGGGCTGCCTGGATCCGGGGCTGGAAACCCTACGTCGCGGCAACCCCGCCGCGCGGGCCCTGCCGCTGCTGGCCGCGCTGGCCCGCGGCGTGGCTCGTGGCGATGCTTGCGGCACCGGGGAACCGATCCGGTTCGATCTCAACCGCGCCTGCCTGCACGTTCAGGTGCAACCATGCTGATCGACCAGAACGCGATCGCCGGCTTGCTGCCCCATACCGGCGACATGTGTCTGCTCGATGCGGTCGAAAGCTGGGACGCGGCGCGGATCACGTGCCTGGCGAGCAGCCATCGCTCGCCGAGCAATCCGCTGCGCCGAAACGGCGCTGTCGGCATCCTGTGCGGCATCGAATATGCGGCGCAGGCGATGGCGGTGCATGCGGCGTTGTCGGCGCCCCGATCCGGCAGGCCGGGGCCGGGCTATCTGGCTGCGCTGCGCTCTGTCGCCTTTCACCGCGACCGCCTGGACGAGGTCGCGGGCCTGCTGACGATCGAAGCCACGTGCCTGCACCGGGAGGCCAGCCGGGCGATATACAGCTTCGCGATCCGGGCAGCCGATCACAGCCTGCTAGCGGGGCGTGCCGTCGTGGTCGTCGCCTCGGGCGCGCCGGTGGTCGTGGCATCCGGCACGCCATGAAACGCGCGCTGGTCACCGGCGGCAGCGGATCGCTTGGGCGGGTGATCGCACGGCGGCTTGTCGCGGCCGGGCACCATGTCATCGTGCACAGCCATCGGGGCGCCGACATCGCCGGGGCGCTGGTGGCGGGCATCCGGCAAGACGGCGGCAGCGCCGAGGCGATCGCGTTCGACATCGTCGATCCGGTGGCAACGGCCGCGGCGCTGGAGCGGCTGCTGGCTGATGGGCCGATCCAGATCCTGGTGAACAATGCCGGGGTGCACGACGATGCGGTGATGCCCGCGATGTCGCGTGAACAATGGTCACGCGTGGTGGACGTGTCGCTGAACGGGTTCTTCAACGTCACCCAGCCGCTGCTGCTGCCGATGATCCGCATGCGGTGGGGCCGGATCGTCTCGGTCTCCTCGGTTTCGGCGATCCTGGGCAATCCTGGACAGGTCAATTACGCGGCGGCGAAAGCCGGGCTGATCGGGGCGACGCGATCGCTCGCGCGGGAACTGGCCAGTCGCGGCATCACGGTGAACGCGGTAGCGCCCGGCATCATCGCATCGCCGATGACGGCCAAGGCGTTTCCACCGGAGGCGATCAAGCGGCTGGTGCCGATGCAACGAGCCGGACGGGCGGAGGAGGTCGCCGAACTGGTGGAATTTCTGGCGTCCGACCGGGCGGGGTACATCTCCGGCCAGGTCATCTCGATCAATGGCGGCATGATCTGATCAGGCCCGGACCGGCCGCCGCTTGCGTGCCGTCAGCTTCCGCGCCGTCAGCGTCCGGTGTGCGGCCTTGGCATAGTAGAGCGCCTTGAACAGCGTCAGCCTGCGATGTACCGGCGAGGGTCGGAAGACGTCGCCAGACAGCAACGACAGCATGGCTTCCTGCAGCCGAAACAGATTGCGCGGGTTCATCAACAGATCGCGCAGGGCCGGCCGGTTCATGCGATAGATGAACCACGAGAACCGCCCGAGGGCGCGCCGCACATCCGCCTCGAACCGGGCCAACGCGCGGGCCGCCGAGGCGGGTTGCCGAAGGGCGGTGGCGACGGCATCGGCCGCCTGGAACGCGCTGCTCATGGCGAGGTAGACGCCGGTCGAGAAGACCGGATCGATAAAGGCGTAGGCGTCGCCGATCAGCAGATAGTTGCGCCCGGACATGGTTCGCGAGACGTACGAGTAGTTGCCGGTCGCGGTCGCCGAACCGAGCAGGGTGGCGCCGGCGATGCGTTCGGCCAGGCGCGGCGCCTGGGCGAGCGTTTCCCGAAAGAACGTGGTCACGTCGGTGGTGCGCGCCTTGATGTAGTCGGGCGGACAGACGGCGCCGATGCTGGTCGTGCCGTCCAACAGCGGAATGAACCAGATCCAGCCGTGATCGAACCAGAAGACGCTGATGTTGCCCATCGCGCGCCCCTGCTGCCGGCGGGCCCCGCTGAAATGGCCGTAGATCGCGGCACTGGCGTGGCGGCGGTTGCGTTGCTTGAGCCCGAGGCGACTGGCGAGCAGCGTGTCCCGGCCGGAGGCATCGATCAGGAAGCGGGCTCGCCAGCGCTGCTGGCGTCCCGTGTTATCTTCGCCGACCGCCTCGACCGCGCCGGCCTGATCGAGGTCCAGCGCGGTCACGCGGCAGCCTTCGATGACCCGGACGCCCTTCGCGGCGGCGTTCTTCAGCAGGACGTTGTCGAATTCGGACCGCCTGACCTGGAACGAATAGGGCAGACGCTTGTCCCATGCGTCGGCGAACTGGAAGCTGACGGTGCGGTCATTGGTTGGCGATGCGAAGTCCACGCCCCATTTCGGCATGCCGATCGCCTCGATGGCATCGGCAACGCCCAGACGTTCGAACAAGGGGATGTTCAACGGCAACAGGCTTTCGCCGATATGGAAGCGAGGGTGGCGATCTTTCTCCACCAGAACGACATCGAACCCAAGCTGCACCAGCCGCGTGGCGACGGTCGAGCCGGCTGGGCCACCGCCGACGACCAGCACGTCGCAGGGTGCAGGCCGATGTTGGTCATCGGGCATGGGTGCGTCTCCGATCTTCCTGGTCCGTTGTCTCCGGCCGACGGGATCGGCAAGCGCTGTGGCGAGGGGGGGTAGGATACACGTCGAGTAGCCAGGGTGCCACATGGCTGTGCCGAGGCGCTGGCGATAATGAAACAGCGGCGTGAAGCCGGAGAGCTGACAGGTCGGTTACCAGCCAGGGCGAGCTTCCGTAACCCAACCTGATTGAGCCGTTACCTGACTCTGCACAAGGCGATCTCAATACGTCGAATAATCACGGGTATCTCTCTGTTTTGTGAAAATGTCGAGCCCCAGGTGACGCAAATACAGTTGCCTGACAGCCTTGCGCTCTGTAATCCATTCATCTTTCGAGGGTTCGACGAAAACAAGCCAGTTCCACAGCGGAGTCCAAATAAAAGCGTATTGATCTCGTGCTTTAGGGGCGAATTTAATAGAAGCGTGGAATGAGTGCTGGTTACAGCGGAAGCTGAATGTGTTCGAATCTCATCAGTGCGAAGCAGCGGTGGTGCGGATGTTTGGGCAATGTGGTTCCGACCAGTCCGTGAGCGTACTACAAATAAGGATAGTTTTTGTTACGTACCTCGTTTGTTTGCTCAAAACGCCTGACCAACTGGGTCAGTCTGCTCCGCCTGATCGCCTCATAACCAGCGCCAGTTGAACAGCATCGGGCGCAAGACATTCTTAGGCTGGAGCTTGCAACGCCTGTGTAAGAAGGACCACACGCGACGACATCGCCCCTCTCTTGCTGAGACGCTTGACAGTGTCCGCATCGAGGACGCCCGGCGGACGCTGCCCAACTTTTCCGGAAAGTCTGTTCGGCGGTGCGCTTCCCGTCCCCCTGGCCGCCGCCGCCTTCGGCCTCGGGCTGGTGCGATCGCTCACTTAGGACCTGTTCGACATTAATGGCTACGAATTGCAGTGTCGAACAGGTCCTAAGCGCTTGTTTTGGCGGGCAGCTTTATCGGCGTGCTGACGCACTTATTGCCGATGCTGCCCTTATTGATCTCACGGTGATTTCGCGTGATGGTGCAGGCGACGCTATGAAGCGGCCTTGATTTAGTCGGGACTGGCGTCGTCCTGATGCTTCTCTCCTGCTTGAGGATATTGCCGCGGTCGCGGGTTCTCGCGGTCGTAAGTCTGCTGACTGACATGGGTCAGATCAGAACCAAGTTTTTGGAGGATCTGTTCGGTTGCCGGAAGTTGGGCAAAAAACGGCATCAGGCGAGTTACGGGTTGCCATTGTAACCGACAATCTCACGCAATATGGCGGTGCGGAACGTGTCCTGGAAGAGCTGCATGCTCTCTGGCCCGCCGCGCCCATATTTGTGCCGATCTACGATCGAAAACAGATGCCGGCGCGCTACGCTGAATGGGACATCCGGACATCCTGGCTCGATCGGGTGCCGCTTTTGAAACGTAAGCCGCGCCTGATGTTGCCGCTATATCCGGGTGCGGTCGAAAGCTTCGACTTGCGAAACTATGACCTGGTGATCTCGGCATCATGGGGTTTTGCTCACGGTGTAGTGACTGGACCGCAAACTGTCCATATCTGCTACTGCCATTCGCCGCCGCGTTTCCTGTGGGAATATCATGCCTACGCGGAGCGCGAACGCTTGGGACGCTTCGCTCGGGCGGGGCTTAGCTGGCAATTGCCAGCTTTGCGATTGTGGGACCACGCGAGCGCCGACCGGGTCGACTCGTATGTTGCTACCAGCCGGTTGGTGCAGAGCCGCATTGCCAAGTTCTATGGCAAGAACAGCGTCCTTATTCCGCCACCGGTGGACGTTAGTCGTTTCGATGTTGGCGCCGGGCGGGGTGAGTATTTTTTGCTGCTGATGCGCTTAGTCGGCTGGAAGAGACCGGATATCGTCGTGGAGGCGTGCACAAGTCTTGGTTTAAGTCTGGTGGTTGCGGGTGATGGGCGTGATGCAACATACCTTCGGCGTATCGCCGGCCCGACCGTGCGCTTCGTTGGCCGTGTGAACGATGCTGAAATGCGCGGCCTGTATACGAACTGCAAGGCGCTGATTCTCCCCAGCGAAGAGGATTTCGGCATTACACCACTGGAGGCTATGGCGTCGGGTCGGGCGGTGATCGCGTATGGTCGCGGTGGCGTATTGGACACCGTGGTTCCTGACAAGACCGGCCTGATGTTCGGCGAGCAAACAGCGGCGAGCGTGGCCAAGGCGCTGCAGGATTTTAATGACGCTGCTTTTGATGCTGGGGAAATTCGGAGTCATGCCGAGTTATTCGATCGGTCGGTTTTTCGGACCCGCTTGTGCCAACATGTCGACGCTCAGGTCGCAGCGCGTGGGCATCCTGCCGCGGTCTTCCCTCAATCCAGCTTACCGCGCCAGTTTGTGAAGGCACTCCAGGAAAATGGATAGTGATACAAATAGAACTCGTTCTATACACTGGTGCGCTTGTTCAAGAGGGATGATGTGATGAGCGGAAGCGATGCAGCGCTATCGAACCCACACGCCGTCCCCGTCATGCCGGGATATCATTTCGGAGACGCACCATTCCAGGGTGATGACCGCCAGGATAAAGGTCTCGGCGAGTTGATGGGACTTCTGTGGCAAAGGAAATTTTTGTTTGCCGCGGTTTTTATCTTGGTTTGCGCCGCTGCGTTCGGGGTGATCGCGTCGCTGCCGCGGGCTTACACTTCATCGGCGCTGCTGGTACTTGATCCGCGGGAAACGAACTATACCAATTTGCCTCAGGTGGTAACAACCGCGGCGCAAAACTCCGAGCTCAGTCTGAACTTGGTGCGTAGCGAAATTCAGGTGTTGAAAAGCCAGGAGCTTGCCCGGCGGGTTGTTGAGGCGTTGAACCTGGCGAATGATCCGACTTTCATGCGACCCGGTGGCCTCCTTTCGCGGCTGACGAACCTTCTTCCATGGCATGAGAAAGGCGTCGTCACCAAGGAGTCAAAGCTGGAGGCAGCCACTCTCCAATATGAAAAGGCTCTGGATTTATTCAACGACGGCAAGTCCTTTGTCATCTCCGCCAAGTTCAGTGCCGCGACGCCCGAACTCGCCCAGCGCGTGCTTGCCAAGCATATCGCGCTTTATCTGTTGGACCAGCGGGCCTTCAAGCAGGGGGCGATCTTGCGTGCGAAGGACTGGCTGTCACCCGAGCTTATACAACTCGAAACAAAACTACATGCCTCGGAAGCGGCGTTGCAGGCCTACCGGGGTTCGCATCACCTGATGCAGGTCGGCGGCGAAACGATTGTCAGCCGCCAGCTCACCGCATTGGCGACTCAGCTTGCCGACGCCCGCAGCCACCTCGCGGCCAAGTCCGCCAGGCAGGCGGAACTTCGGAACGGCAAGCAGGATACGCAGCAACTCGGCTCCCCCACATTAACGCGGCTACGCGAGCAGGAGGCGACCACCGCCCAGCAGTGGTCCGACCTGCGCTCCCGCTACGGCGACGGCTCGCCGTTCGTGATGGCGTCGGCGGCGAAAATGGCGGATATCGGGCGGAAGATCGGGGATGAGATAAGCCGCCTGCAGACTGGCGCGGATCAGGATGTGATGATTGCCCGCGACACCACCCAGCGGCTGGCGCAACAGGTATCGCAGCTTGAGCAGCAAGCGGTCGAAGCCGGCAGCGCTGATCTGGTTGCGGTCGGGCTGCAGCGGGAGGTCGATGCCGAACGGAAACTGTATGACGACCTGCTGGGCCGCTCGATGCAAGTATCGGCGCAATACGAGATCCAACAGGCGGATACGCGCGTTGTGTCCGCCCCTTTGGCGTCGCAGCGACCCAGCTTTCCGCGCTATGGATTACTAGGTGCTATCGCCACTTGCCTCGCCGCCGTCTTGAGCGCTGGTGTCGTACTCCTTCTGGAGCGGCTTCGCGGCGGGTCTCGGAACCTGGCCGCCATCGAACGTGGCGTCGGCCTGCCCGGACTAGGCAGCGTTCCACGCTTGCGTATCGGCAAACGAGCGGCCTGGCCGCCGCTGCTGGAGCCTCTGACGCAGCCCGCGGCCGCGATGCAGTCCCTGGTCAATTCGATCAGTTTCCAGGTCACCGGCGCCTCTCCCCGGCTTCTGGCGATTTGTTCCGCCCTACCGGGTGAGGGCAAGACCACGATCGCGGCCCTGGTCGCGACGTCGATGGCACAGGGCGGCGCGCGCGTGCTGCTGGTGGATGCCGACTTCAGGCAGCGCGGCTTATCGCGGAGGATGGGTCTTTCCGCTGCGCGCGGTCTCGTCGGGCTGTTGGAAACCGGCGGCTCGCTGGCTGAAGCGATCGTCCACGACGCGCGGACTGGCCTGGATGTGCTCGCGGCTGAACGACGGTGCGCCAATCCGTACCGCCTGGTGCGCGCCGCGAACCTGGGACGGGTGTTGGCTGAGGCGCGCGCGGCGTATGACGCGGTGATCATAGACACGCCGCCGCTCGCGGCCGTCGACGATGCTCTGGCGTTCACCGCCGCGGCGGATGCGACCATCCTGGTGGCCGCCTGGGGCTCAACGCCGGAGCCGGCACTGCGCGGCTGTCTGCAACGTCTCCGCCTGGCCGGCGCGCGCCACGTCGGCGTGGCGCTTAATCGCGTGCCGCGTAGCGGTCACGCGTCTCAGCCCGGTTTGGAGTCCGTTCGCGCCGTGCCGGGCGTCTACTTCGGCGTCGGTGCCTAACCAATGGGTGCGTGATGGCGTTGCAGCCCTCCGTCCTGATCATCAACCGTGTGTCCCACCTTGGCGGCGTCGAGAGGATCATCATGACTGCGGCCGAGGCTGCGCGGGCACGCGGGTTCCGCCCGGTGCTCGCGTGTCCGATGCCGGGCCGCCTGGCCGAGGAGATGCAACGCCGCGACCTACCGGTTCGGCCGGCAAGGATCGATCGTGGCCGCGCCACCATCTCGCCCTGGGGTATCGCGCGAACGCTCAATGGCTTCCGCCGGGGCGCACGGGACGTATCGACCCTGGCACGGCAGGAGCAGGCGGCGCTGTTGCATACCCATCATCCGGTGGCGGCGGTGCAGGCGCTGCCGGCTGCGCGGCGATTGGGCATCCCGCTGCTGATGCATGTGCATGAAACCCTGCCGATGCCGCCGCTGTATGCGCTGCTCGCCCATCTTGTCCGCGGCCGGTGCGCTCGCTGGCTGTGCGTCTCGGACGCATCCCGGCGCATGGTGCGCACGCTTGGTATCGCCGAGGACAGGATCGAGCTTCTGTATAACGCCGTTGAGCCCGGGTTCCTGCAAGCCCCGCCGCCCGCGTCGGAACTCGCGGGCCCAGGGCCGCATCTGGGCATTTTCGGGGTTCTGGAGCCGCGTAAGGGCCACCCGATCCTGCTGCGTGCGGTTGCCATGCTTGAGCGGTTTCCAACCGCCCAGACCTGGATTGTCGGGGCGCCGGGGTTCGCGGAGCACCGCGGGTATCTTGAGCATCTGCGGAAGCTCGCGACCGAACTGGGACTGTCTGATCGGGTGCATTTCCTGGGTCATCGGACCGACATCCCGGCGCTGATGGCGGGCATGGATGCGGTGGTTCTGGCCAGCACCTGTCTGGAAAGCCTGCCGACGGTGCTGATCGAGGCTTGCATGCTGGGGCGCCCGGTTGTCGCGTCGGACGTTGGCGGCGTGAACGAAATCATCACGCACGACCAGACCGGGTTGATCGTGCCCGCTGGGGATGCCGCGGCATTGGCTTCGGCGCTGACGCAGATCCTGTCGGCGGGCGGGGCGGGGCTGGGCTTTCAGGCGCGGCTGGTCGCGCAGCAGCGGTTCGCGCCCGAGCGGTTCGGCGATGGGCTGGCCGCCTGCTACCGCCGCTTGCTTGGTTCGGTGGATCAGCCGGCGATGATGCGCCGCGCGGTGGCGATGTCGGCATGAGCACCGCGCCCGGGCAGCGGCTACCGGCCATCGCCTTCATGTGGGAGCAGTTCAGCGCCTATCATATCGACCGGTTGGAGGCTTGTGCCAAAGCCTTCGCCGGGCGTCGGCGCGTGATCGGGATCGAGGTGGCGTCGCGCAGCCGCACCTATGCCTGGCAACCTATTGAAGGTGCGCACGGCTGGGAGCGCCACACCCTGTTCCCGGGTGAGGTCGCCGAGGCGGTGTCCTGGCGGCGCAAGCTGGTTCGGTCACTGGCCTGCATCCGGAAGAGCGGCGCGCGCGATGTTTTTCTGTGCAACCAGGACCAGCCGGAGATCCTCTCGCTTCTGCCGTTGCTGCGCCTGACCGGACGCCGGGCTTACGCGATGCTGGACGCCAAATTCGACGATCATTCGCGCGGTGTAGCGAGGGAGGCGCTGAAGGCACCGGTGCTGCGGCTGTTTCATGGCGGCCTCATCGCCGGGGCTCGGCATCTGGAATACTATCGCTTCCTGGGCATGAAGGCCGATTGGGGCCGCACCGGATACGACACGGTCAGCGTCGAGCGCGTGCGCGCGATGTCGGGTGAGGCGCTCGCGCCCGCGGGCCTGCCGCATGCCGAGCGGGATTTCGTGGTGGTGGCGCGGTTTGTGCCGAAGAAGAACCTGTCCATGGCGCTTCTCGGGTTTGCGGCCTTTCGAAACGCATGCCCCGAAAGTCCCCGGCGGCTGATCCTGTGTGGCAGTGGACCTCTGGAAGCCGAGTTGCGGGGTCTCACGGGCCGGCTGGGCATTGTGGAGCACGTGATGTTCGCAGGGTTCCTAGAACCCGACGCGGTGGCTCGCACGCTGGCACGTGGCTTGGCACTGGTGCTGCCCAGCGTCGAGGAACAATGGGGGCTCGTCGTGAACGAGGCGGTTGCCCTGGGCATCCCCGTGCTGTGCTCCGATAATGTCGGCGCAAGGGATAGATTGGTTCGCAGTGGCGTGAATGGCTTCGTCTTCGAACCCGACAATGCCGTGGGCTTGGGCGAGCTGATGCGCCTGTTATCCGATGATCCCGGGCGATGGACGGCCATGTCGCAGGCGTGTCGGCAATTCGTGGCCATGGCCGACGTGCGGGCATTCGTTCGTGGGGCGGACGAACTGATTGGCCTAGACTGCTTCAGAAATGAGCTGGCGGCAGATGTTGCAATGCTGCCGACATGACGGCGGCCTCCACTCCACGTCTGATACCGAGCACGGATCAGAGCCTGACCCGGCCACAAGGCCGGGCGATGGTGCCGCTGAAGCTGCTACGGAGACGGTAGAATGGTAACGCGGCTGCAAACGCAAGGCATTGTCACCATTGCCAGCCGCGGGAACGGTCCCGATGAACCGCTGGAGAACAAGCGGCTTGGTTTCGGCTGCGCCGGCTTGATGAACCGCCTGGACCGCCGAGGCTCACTGGCCCTGATTGAGGCTGCCTTCGACGCTGGAATCACACACTTCGATACGGCACCGCTTTATGGCTACGGCGAAGCGGAGGGGGTCTTGGGGGAGTTCCTTGCTGCGCGGCGCCGACAAGTCACGGTGACGACGAAGGTCGGCATCCTGCCTCCTGCGGCCTCCACGACTTTGGCGCTTGCCAAATCGGTCGCCCGGCGCATTGCTGGGTTACACCCCGCGCTACGTCGGGAACTGCAGCGGCGGGCGATCCGCATGGTATCCTCGGGTGTGTTCGAAACCGACCTGATGCAGGCCAGCCTGGAGCGAAGTCTTCGTGCGCTACGGACCGATCATATTGATCTGCTGCTTCTGCACGAGGTACGGCCGCCGGACGTCATCCGGGACGACGTATTGGCATTCCTGGAGCGCGCAAAGGAGAGCGGCAAGATCGGCGCTTATGGTCTGGCCACTGACATCGAAACGACGCGGGCGGCAGTGAGCGCCAGAAACCCGCTTTCTCAGGTGATACAGTTCGCAGACAGTATATTCGACCGCAACCTCGACCACGTCGCGGCACCGGACTCCAGTCTAATCATTGCCCATTCAGTGCTTGGATTAGGCTACGCCCGCTTGCAGGACGCGTTGGCGCAGGATCCGCGACTGCTCCGTCAATGGACTGCCGCGCTTGGTTTCGACGTGCGCGATCGAGATCAACTTGGGCGGTTGTTGCTATCCGTCGCGCTACTCCGGAATCCGCGTGGAATTGTTTTGTTTTCCTCCAGAAGCACGGCCCGCATCGCCCAAAATGCGATGGTATTGTCGAAACCTCCGTCGACCGCAATGGTTCGAACGTTGGAGCAACTCGCGCTTGCCTGGGTTCACAAGCAGCAGATGCCGGCGGCTTAAACAAACGTGCTCCTGTCCCTGTCCGATCTTCCCAATAATACGCGGCTGAAGGCAGACCTGTGCATTGTTGGCGCCGGGCCGGTAGGGATTACACTTGCGCGGGAGTTCGAAGCTGGCCGCACGCAGGTAATTGTTCTCGAAAGTGGCGGGATCGCCTTGGAAGATGCGTTCCAAAGCCTTAATGAGGGCACGATTGTTGGCCTGCCACATAGCAGCGTAACGGATGGCCGCGGTCGCGCGATCGGCGGCACCGGAAGGCTTTGGGCAGGCCAGTGCCTGACAATGGACCCGATCGACTTTGCCTACCGATCCTGGGTGCCGCACAGCGGCTGGCCTTTTGACGCTAACCATATGGATCCATTCTATCGCCGCGCTGAAGCATTCTTTCGGATTGATGGCCAATATTACAACGAGTCAATCTATCGCATGTTTGGGCTGTCGCCGCCAGCCTGGGCCCCAGACACATTGCATAGTCATTTCACTGTCTACACGCCGCAGGTTGATACGGGGCGTCATCATCTCCGCGCGCTACGGCGTTCTTCAGCGATACGGATAATCACCGATGCCACGGTGGTCGGGATCGACCTCGACCCGCAAAGCAACGCGGCCACGGCCATACGTGCTCGTTCATTATCCGGCACGAACTGTACCGTGAACGCCCGGGTCTTTATCATCTGCGCCGGCGCACTGGAGAATGCACGTATCTTGTTGAATTCCGACCATCAACGGCCGGGCGGCCTGGGCAACAGCCACGACCTTGTTGGGCGCTTTTTCCAGGACCATGCCAATGCGCTGGTCGCTCGGCTGGACGGCGGAGACTTGCTAACACTTCAGAACAGCTTTCGGCTCCTCTATCGTAGACCGTTTCGTTATTTCCCCAAATTCGCACTTTCCGAACAGCGGCAACGTGTGGAGCAGGTGCTTAACGCTAACGCCCATCTCGTCTTCGAATATGACGACAATCCGGGCATGGGGGTGATGCGTGACCTGCTGCACGCCTGCCGCCACTGGCAGATACCAAGGCAACTGGCACCGCGCGTGGGCCAGTTGGCGCGGGACTGGCGAAGCCTGACGCGAGCGGTGCGCCGTCGTTACCTTCAAGGCCTGTCGCCGGATGGACGGCCAAGCGCCATCCGGTTGCAGTGTTACCTCGAGCAAGCTCCTGATTGGCATTGCCGGCTGCGGCTCTCTGATCAAACGGACGTCCTGGGTCAACGCCAATTAGAACTTGACTGGCGATTGACTGATCACGAGCAGAGGACGCTGCGTGTCATGTTGGCGACCGTGCAGGCGGAATTCCAGCGACTAGGTCTTGGGCGCATCATCCCGGAGCCATGGATTGATGACGGACAATGGCAGACTCACCTGAGCGATGGCGCTCATAACGCCGGGACCACGCGGATGGCATCGGCACCCCAACATGGCGTTGTCAGCCCCGATTGCGAAGTATTCGACACGCCTCAGCTCTACGTGTGCGGTGGTTCGGTATTCCCGACTTCGGGCTACGCCAACCCGACACTCACCGCCGTCGCGCTTGCAATCCGGCTGGCTGATCATTTGCGATCCAAGTACCAATTGAATTGAGTGTCGGTTTCGCATGAAATCCCCCCTGGCGTTGCTGCTAGAAACGGGACCCTTAACGACCTACCCCTGGTCGGAAGGAACCTTGCGTGCAGCGATGGCGCGGACGACGGGAGCTTTGAGCGCCACTGAGAGTACCGCGATGTCGAGCGCGCCAGGGCTGCTGCGACTGGCAAACTTGATAACGTCCTTGCGGGTTGCTGGCAGGAAGGGGTTGCGCCCGTGCGTATAATGAACCCGGCGATCCTGGCAAAATCCTTGCAGAAGGGGCGCCCCGGCCAGCGGAATGTTTTAACATCGATACGACGCGAAGGTCCGTTTGCTTTGCTGTTGGGAGCCATGCTGCCGCTGGTGATCCCATATGTCGCGATCGTTGCGGTTGGTGGCGGGATTGTCCGGATGGCATTTCCGGTCTACGTGCTGGGACTGGCGATGTTCGTGTTGTCCAGACGCCCAGCCGCCTATCCGGCCTTTATCGTGGCGATCTTCGCCTTCGACCCGTTCTTGCGCCGGGTCGCTGATTATCAAGCCGGTTTCGTGCTGCTCAATCCGATCCTGCTAGCGCCCTATATCGGAATGCTGCCGGCGTTTTACTGGCTGGCCCAATTGCTGCGGCGTGGTGGCCGGACCTGGCCATTCGCGGCGTTTGTGCTGTGCGTGGCCTACGCTTCTGTGCTGGCGCTGTTTCAAATGCGCGTTGTCCCCGCGTTCTATGAAGCAATCACCTGGCTGGCGCCCGTGGCGATGGCCGCCTACGTGCTGGAGAACCGGCACCTGGTCGACCGGATGCATGCGCATCTGATTGGCGTGCTCGCGATCATCCTACCGATCCTGGGCGTTTACGGGGTCGTCCAATATGTCAATCCACCATTGTGGGACATCTTTTGGATGAATAACATCGCCAACCCGACATTCGGTCGGCCCGAGGCGTATCAGATCCGGGTGTTCAGCATGATGAACGCGCCCGGACCAACCGGTGTGTTCATTGCATTCGCGTTTGTCGTACTGGCGGCGGCGGGACCGGCTGGGCTGCTGCCCGGCATCATCGCGCTGCCGACCCTGGCGCTGACCCTGGTTCGGACGGCGTGGCTGGGATCTGTGGTCGGGATCGTGACCGTGTTCTGTGTCGGTGGGGGTCGTCAGCGCGTGTCGATCCTGTGTTGCGCGCTCGCATTGCTGGGCTGCGTCGCGGCGGAGGGGGTTTTGCCGGTGGAGGCCCGGAACATTCTGGAGAGCCGCTTCAACACGCTGTCCCAAATGTCCACCGATACGAGCGCGGATGAGCGGCTAGGGAACTATGAAGCGTTCTTCGGGCGACTGTCCGAGAGTCCGCTGGGGGAGGGTTTCGGTGCCAACCAAGGCACTTCGACGAGCGGCGAGCATCGTAACCTGGTTGCCATCGACAGCGGATTGATGGAGCCCTATCTGATTTTCGGCATTCCTCTGGGGACGGTCTACTTCGTTGCGCTCGGTGCGCTCGGCATCCAAGCCTATCGGGGATTGGGACGGGATCCGTCCGGCAAGTTGGCGGCCGGCTTTGCTGTAGTCTGCATGGTGGCGGCCATGTTGCCGCTCGGAACTGTACAGGCTGGCGAAGGAGGCAGTCTGGAATGGCCCGTCCTCGCATTTCTGCTTGCCGGCGACTACCCCTTCCGGGCGAACAAGTTCGTTATGCGGACTGGATCCACCTAAAGCTGAGATGCGCCCTTGTTACCCAGTTGGAGGTCGGCCAGATGTTTTCGGTAAATAAATCGGCGAAAGGGTTGTCAGATTGCCGCACTCGCTCGCTGAGCGTGAAGCTCGGTGCGGCAAGCAATCTGCAGCGAGTGCCTAACCCATCGATGGGAGTCGAATGAAGTACTTCCGCAACTTGCTACGCGCTATTGCGGGCGCGAGGGGCGCAGTATCCGCGATCGTGCAGACCGCCCTTGCCCAAGGCCTGACGATGGGGGTGAACATCGTGACGGGCGTAATCACAGCCAGGCTGCTTGGCCCGGTCGGCAGAGGTGAGTTTGCCGCTGCCAGCCTATGGCTGCTGCTCCCCTCAACACTCGCAGCGTACGCACTGCAAAATACGTTCATTTACCATGTACGACAGCGCCCGGACCAATCTGGCAGCATCGGATTCGTTGCGTGGGCAATGGCGACAACGTTGTTCGTCCCGCTTCTGCTGATTTGCCATTGGCTGCTGCCCTTGGTCATGCACACCTACTCGCCAAGTATTATAGCTCTGGGACAGACCGCGCTCCTGCTTTCAGTGACGAACGTGTGGCTGGGTATGTTTCGCCAGTGGCTTTTGGCGACACAGCAATTCAGTAGGGCGAACATGTTCCTTTACGGCGTTGCGGCAACTTATCTCGTGCTGCTACTGGTGCTTACTGCCTGCCACGCCGTGACGCCTGCCAGTGCGACCTACGCACAGATCGGCGCGGCCGGCATTTGGCTACTGGGGGCATTCCCCGGCATCCGGAGGGCCGCCCGTCGGCTGGCCGTCAAGGATTGGGAGAACCACCTGCGCAGGCTACTGGACTATGGCCTGCGGGCGGCACCAATCGACATGGTGACGGTGCTCAGTCAAAATCTTGACCGGATTATGCTGGTCATGCTGATTTCACCAGCCGATTTTGGCCTCTATGTCGTCGCGCTTTCATTTGCGCGGAGCCTGTCAATATTTCAATCAGCTGTGTCATCAGTCATGCTAACTCTGCTTGCCGATCAGACTAAGTCGGCTATACAGAGTTTTACACATCGCTGCTTTCAAGTTACTCTTTTCGGCCTCTTGATTGTCTGCTGCGTAACCCTACTGGTTGATAGAACCTTACTGAAATTTATCTATGGCCCGCCGTTTGCGGCCGCCGTGCCAGTGTTCCGAATCCTGCTCCTGGACGTCGCCCTTTCATGTCTTGGTCAGATCTTGATCCAGGCGTTCCTGGCCTGTAACGCATCCGGAGTGGCTTCGGGCATCCAGGTCGTATCATTTGCTCTCACCGCTGCCGGAATGATAATCCTGACCCCGGCGTGGGGCGGCATCGGTGCGGCGACAGCATTCGCCGCAGGATCTCTCCTCCGCCTCGGACTGCTGGCGGCCGCACTTCGGCGGATTGGCATCGGAATGCCGAGCATTATCCCTCGGCGGATCGATTGCGAATCCGCGCTCCGCTGTTTTCGCCAGCTGGCGAAGCCATCGTCGTGAGCGGCCCATGTCACCGCAAGGGCGGACGATTGCCTGCCGTGTAAAGATTTGCGAACCGCTTTCGGTGACGAGGCACGATCCGCGGCAAGTCGGAAATCAGTAATTGGATGACGGTCAAGCACGGCAACCGCAGAGGATGTGGCCTCTGAGCCTGTGAGCCTCTGACATCTCGCGACCGAAAACATCGCGATGAAGCGCGCCGACAACCTGATATAAAACTTTCCGATCAACGGTTCTCAGAGCACACTTGCACCACCGATTGAGCATCTCCGTCAGCGGACATCGACCTTTGAGAGAGCCAACCTTGCTTCGGTCACCGAACGCTGGTTTCAGCGCAAGCCAGATGTTATTGGCTACTCGGGAGTCACTCGCACTTTGCGGAATCAACAGCCAGCCGTTGTGAGAAAAGCATCAACGTCACGGGCGGTGCGGCGCCAACTTGCCCATTCAGCCCGTGCCATGGCAGCACGTTTAAGGGCGCCGTAGCGATCTTGATCATTAACTAACGATTGCAGTTCCTCCGCCAGTTGTTCCACGGTGACGTCGGCCGGAACAAGTACTCCCCCGCCGTCCCGTAACACATCAGGCATTCCGCCGACGGCGGTAGCGAGAACCGGCACACCCACACGCATGAACTCCAGCACCGCGATCCCAAGGAGCTCGGCTCTCGACAGTTGGCAACCGAGATCCACAGTCCGAATGGCCTCTACGAAGCGCGATATTTCGGTTCTCTTGTCAATCATCCCTAGGAAGTCGACACCGTCCATAGAGGCAATGCCATCCGGGCAACGACCGATCACCCTCAGTCGGATTGGAACGTCCCGCCCGCGGAGAATTCTTACCGCCTCGGCCAGTTTATCGAGGCCCTTCCGGTAAGGATAAAGACCGACGAAACCCAAAGTGAATTCCCGCTCGACACGATCCGTATGGCCGGATGGATTGGGCACGTCTTCATCATCGATGTTTGCGCCGGGCAGCACGGTCCTGATGCGTTGTGGTTCGACGCCGTAAACTTCTATCAGGTTGCGCGTGGTAGCATGACTCATTGTCATGATGCCAACGGCGTGCTGGTATCCCTCCTTCTCTAATTCAATCGCCTGTCGGATTAAGTCAGGACCGAATGTTTGCTCCTCAACCTGCCCATAACTGTAGAAAAACTCGCTGAGCGTTCCATCGACATAGAAAAAAGGCTTAATACCAAGTGGCCGATAGCTTTTGAGGAATGTCTTGCCCAGAATTTGGTAATTACTTATAATAGTCATATTTTCAAGATGACGCTGATACTGGGACCAGAGCACATCCTGACACAGCCCCGTAAACTTGAAGCCTTTGGCTTTCCGCCTCGTTAAAATTCGCTGAAGCTTCCACGCACCTCCGACGCTTCTTTGTCTCCAGTCGAAGAATTCCTGCGACTGCAGTGTGAAAGCGCCTTCAAACATACCCGTCGAGGTGCCGGCACGGGATAAATACCAGCTTATGCCACTAAATGCGGTTTGCAGAGACCGGCCGAACCCACCCTGAACCAGCCGAGGCGCCCGGTTCAGTTCGACGTGTTCAGCCCGCACGAATGCGTCCGGTAAATGCTTGGTCATCTTAGACAGATCGTAAATCTTAGTATGGCTCACTTAATCCTCAAGTGTTGGCAACAATATAGCGAGATCCTGTTGAACAGGATGATATCTTTGATAAAGCCCTCACGCAAGTCGGTCCGCCCGGTTAAGCAGGTGGCTCGCGCTAGCCAAGTTTAAATTGCCATTGTTGGCTTCTCTTTGCGATCGGACCACCAAGTTGGTATATGGCATCGCAATACAGTTTGTATCGGGCTACATCCCGGCGCGTCTGCCGACATCCCCGCTTTCGCGCCATTGTCACGACCAAGACGCGAACGCTTGAATCTGACGGCCCGGATGCTGGTTGGCAGGCGCGATCGCGGAAAACTTACCATTGGCTGTGCGCAGGGGCAGCCTGGACATCAAGCCGAGCTGTCACTACGAAGGCGGTCCGCTGTTTCTCTTACGAGAAAATCGAGCCTGCTGTGCTGGTTATTCCCGCCAACGTCACGTGGGTGTTGTCGGTCAGAACAATCTGCAACGAGCCTCCAACCACTTGCTCACTGCTGATCCCTGATCCCGGGTAGCCCTGCAGATGCAGCGTGTCGGTGCCCAGGCGGAAGCCGGAGACGGTGAGCGATCCACCGGCTGATCCATTGATGAAGTCGAAAGTTGAAGCTCCAGCCGCGATTGCCACGGACGATGTGGCGGCGCCCTCGATGAATGTCATCTTACCGGTCCCGCCTGCCACGGCGACGCTGCCCGCCAGTGCGGTTATGGTGGCCGAACCGCCGCCCATGCGCACACTGTCATGTCCGCTCGTCGTGACACTCGTCGCGGCCGTGCCGAGCAGAACGGTGTCGGTCGCCCCCACGGCTGTCTGGACCCTGCCGACGTGGCTTTGTGTCATGTCGAAATAGCCGCCACCAATGCCCCCGGTGGCGTTGATGTTACCTGTCCCGCTCAACCAAACAAAGCCCGCACCCGCGGTCAACGTGGTCGAGGGTCCGTCGGCGGCCAGCGTCAGGCCCGCCGTGGTCCTGACGGTGTCGGTGCCGTGCGTCGTTACGACGCCGCCGGTATTCATCGTCACTAAATTGGTCCCGGTGCTGGTCGTGACGGTGCCCCACCACCCGTTGACCGAGATCTGATCGTTCCCGCTGCTGCCCACAATCGTCGAGGTCCCGTTGGAAACGACGCTATCATTCCCGGCACCCAGATTGATTTGGTTGGTCGCCGTCCAGGCGCCGGTCTTGATAACGTCATTGCCCTTCGTCGTCGTCACGGTAATCCCGTTGTTCGCGCCGCCGGGTCCGCCGGTGATCGTGTTGCCGCCGACCGTGTCCAGCACGGTCATCCCGCCGCTGCCGCCGGTGACCGAGGATCGACTGCCTCCCAGTGTGATGTTCATCGCCCCCGTGCCGCCGGTGATGGTGGCGACCGCGGTCCCCGCGTAGGTCAACGCACCCGGCCCGCCGCTGATGTGAACCGCGGGGCCGCTCGCATTCACCGTGACCGCGCCAGTACCAACCAGAACCGTATCGTTCCCGGTGCTGAGGATCGTTCCGCCGGCAGCCCCTGGCGCATAGGTGGAAGCGGCCGGGTTCGGCTCGACCTCGACGATCAGGGGATCAGCCGCGAGTGCCAGGGTAACGGTGCTGACGTTGTGCAAGGTCTGGACCGGCGTCGACCCCTGAACCGGATCGAAGATCTCTACGGTCTGGTACGTGCCGCCGAGCTGCAGGGTTACGTTTGACGCGGCGGGCGTCATGGCGGTGCCGGTGGCGCTGTTGAAAACAGTGGCATTGCCGTTCCATACCGCGATGTCATAGGCGCCGTTCGACTTTTCCAGCGCCATCGAGGACGCCGTCGCCGGCAGGTTGCTGAGGCCGTAGCTCAGCGAACCGGGGGTGAATGTGGCGGCCGAGGCGCCGCCATCGTGCAGAATACTGATCAGGTCGTGAATGTAGACCGCCGCGGCCTTGGGGCTGCCGTCGGTATTGAACAGACCGAAGTTGTCTTCCTGATCCGTGGCCGGACGATCGTCCATCAACTCGTAAAGAAAGGTGTCCTGCGCGCCGGCCTTGTAGGCGTCCAGCACCGCATTCAGGTCGATCAGTCCCTGCAGCGCATCGGTGCCGGCGACACCCCAGCTTGAGGAGCTGATGGCGGCCGAGGAAACGCCGACTTCGGTCAGGATAACCGGGGCGTTTGGCGCGCTCGCCCGCGCGGCCGCCACGCCGGCGACGATATTGTTTTGTAGCTGCTGCCCAGGGCCGGCGTAAACGTGCCAATTGGACGCTGCGACGTAAGGGGTCATGTTCGGTGCGCTGCCCACCGAAGCGGTGGACGGCGCGATAAATTTCACCCCGGCGGCGGTCAATTGCGCGTTCGCTGCCAGAGCCGCCGAACTGACCTGGGCGTCAAGCACGCCCCAGGCAAGGTTGTTGTGGGAACTCTGACCATTCAAAGTATAGGTGTTGGAATTATACTCGTTAGCGCCCTCATAGGCGAAGATGGCACCCGGATGAGAAGCTTCGAACGAAGCCATTTCGGCGATATCGCTCGTCAACTGGACCGGACCGCCGGTTGTCTGGATCATGTCGAAGCGAATGCCGGCCTGCGCCAGAAGACCATACTCCGCGTCGACCGCACTACTGTATGGTACGCTGTCGCGAACCAAGCCGACACCGAGATACGCCAGCTCGGCTGCCACCTTGGTCTCGGCACCCGCCCATTGCCCGTTGCCGGCGCCCCAAGCGGTATCCCACCACCCCAGATGCGCATCGACACCAATTGAGCTGGTAAAGCCGGCGGCGCGCGTGGCCGTAATAGCCGAGGTGGCGGAAGAAATGGACATGACGACCCTATCCGTTGCGGATAAGCACCATGCTAAATCAGCCGAGAAATGTCCAATGTCAAAACAATTCTGATATTGTAATTTGTATCGGATGATGTCGTTGAAAGTGTCGTCAATCGAGCGGTCAAGTTGCTGATTCGTACGAAATGAATCGTCTTGGTCGGATTGATGGCTGTTCAGAGATGGATTCATTTTATGCGGAGCGCCGACAATGCTCCCGACCAATGTTAGAACCAGCCCCCAATGCTTTATCACTCGCAGTTACTCCACTTTGATCACATCCGGCCTTGGATACGGTCTCGCCTTCTTTTCCCAATTTCAGGGTTGTTCCGACTTATCTTGCCTAGCCTGATTCGCGGAGATAGTCGTGGCGTAACTGCTCAACCCGGCCCGGCCGGTGTTCTACGGGATTTACCTGAGACCTGGTGAAGGATATTCGGCGTGAAGGCTTCGACTTTCTTGGCTACACACTGGCACCCCGCGATATGCCGACATGTTCAAATCGCACCGAGGCTATGGCCAAAGCGCCGCGATCCGCATCCGCCTGCATCGAGGCGGCGCGTCGGGCCACTTTCAGCCAGCCAGGCGGAGCGAATGGAGCATAGCCTCCGAAGGGGGTGGATGTTCTGCGGGACCGTTCGCTGAACAGGGCCCATCGCGGCGCCGCGTTTGCTACCAAAAGGTCACCAATCATCCAGCCAACCTGATGCCCGGCCCGGCGTTTCCGCGATACCGGATCATGGAGTGTATGAGATGAACAAAACCGTTTTACTGATGACGGCGGCCTTCACATTCAGTGGGCTGGCGGCAACCGCGCCGGCATTCGCCGTAACAAACACCGAGTCGGCAGCGGTCACCTCGGCGCATGGCGCGCAGCAGGTGGTGAACGATGCCGTTGCGACGGTGGCGCAGATCAAGGCCGACAGCCGATACGACGCCTTGCTGAAGAAATCCAAGGGCGTCTTCATCATGCCGAACTTGGTGAAGGGTGCGTTCATCGTCGGTGGTGCGGGCGCGCAGGGCGTGCTGCTGAAGCACCAGAGCAACGGATCCTGGAGCCAACCGGCCTTTCTGAACATCGGCTCGATCTCCCTCGGCGCACAGGCGGGCGGCAAAGCCGGGCCGGCGGCGATGATCCTGATGACCGACAAGGCGCTAAACGACTTCACCCAGGCCAACAACTTCTCGCTGAACGGAACGGCTGGGCTGACCATCATAAACTACTCGGCCGAGGGGCAGGCGCCGATCGGGAAAGGTGATGTCATCATCTGGTCCGGGCAATCGGGTGCTTTCGCCGGCGCGCAGATCGGCGGCGCCGACGTCAGGCAGAACGCCACGCAGAATCGTGCGTACTACAGCAAGCAGGTCGATGCGCGCGCGATACTGAATGATAAAGTAACGAATAAGGGGTCCGCGGTATTGCGGACGGCGTTGCCCGGTTAACCCGCATTTCTCACACGAATCAGGTGCATCGGGGCTCATAATCGGCGAAAGTTCTTCTGCAACAAAGCCTTACCGCAGAGCAGAGGAGTTCCCCAATGCCCACAGAGTGTAACCCGAACCTGTTTGATTTTGCACCCGTCGAAAGCCGGGCCGTGATTGCCTCTTTCGACGGCGGCCGCATCACGACGGACGCCGGAGCGCTGCTGGTGGGGGCCACTGATCGGGTCATCGGCCTGACCCGTCGGTTTGCTGCCTGCTTCAAGGACAGCCGCGATCCGGCTTTCGTCGAGCACAGTGTGCAGACGCTGGTGACACAACGCCTTGTCGGTATCGCGCTCGGCTACGAAGACCTCAACGACCATGACGAACTCCGCCATGACCCGGTGATGGCGGTGCTGGTCGGCAAATTGGCCGCCGGCCGCGGCGACTGCGCGCCGCTGGCCGGCAAGAGCACACTGAACCGCCTGGAACTCAGCCGGGCAGAACCGACCCGTTACGCCAGGATCGCGGCCGATACCGATGCCATCGAGGCGTTGCTGGTCGATCTGTTTCTCGATGCGCACGGCAAGCCACCGAAGCAGATCACCCTGGACCTCGATGCCACCGACGACCCGCTGCATGGCCATCAGGAAGGCCGCTTCTTCCACGGCTACTACGACTGCTAGTGCTACCTGCCGCTCTACGTGTTCTGCGGGCGGCATCTGCTGGCGGCGAAACTGCGCCGCTCCAACATCGATGCCGCCGCCGGCACGGTGTCGGAGATGACCCGCATCATCGGCCAGATCCGCGCCCGCTGGCCGTGGGTGCGCATTCTGCTGCGCGCCGATAGCGGCTTTTGCCGCGAGGCACTGATGGCGTGGTGCGAGGCCAACCGGGTGGACTACGTCTTCGGCCTGGCGCGCAACGCGCGTCTGGTAGCGGTGATCGAGGCGGCGCTGGCAGCCGCCCGCGCCGAGGCCGAAGCGAGTGGCAAATCCGCCCGCCGGTTCACGGATTTTCGCTGGTCCACGCGCGACAGTTGGAGCCGGCGGCGACGTGTCATCGGCAAGGCGGAATGGACCCAAGGCGAGGCCAACCCGCGTTTTATCGTGACCTCGCTGGCGGTGGGCGAGCGTGACGGTCGCCAGCTTTATGAGACCGTCTACTGCGCCCGGGGCGAGATGGAGAACCGCATCAAGGAGTGCCAGCTCGATCTGTTCGCCGATCGCACCTCGGCGGCGACGATGCGGGCCAACCAGTTGCGGCTGTGGTTTGCTTCGGCGGCCTACGTGCTGCTCTGCGCGCTCCGCCGGATCGGGCTGGCGCACAGCCAGTTCGCAGACGCCACCTGCGGCACACTGCGACTGAAACTGTTGAAGATCGGCGCGCTGGTGAAGATCAGCGTGCGCCGGGTGGTCGTCGCCATGGCGTCGGGCTGCCCGTGGCAGCACGAGTTCGCCCTGGCACACGCGATGCTGCGTCGAGCCGGCGCCTGAGCCGGCACGAACCAGACACCGCAAGCCGCCATATCGCCTCACCGACGTGGATCGCACACGAGGGAGAGCTGTGTCCGGCGCAGCACCAAAAAGATCGCCCACCAGGCGAGGACGTCTAACGTATGACGGACCCGCAACGAACGCGCGGGGAGCAATCCCTACTGTGAGAAATGCGGGTTAAGGCGCAAGCCGCACGGGTCTGGCTCAGGTCGCCGGGGATGTCCGGCGGCCTGGCCTCGGCCGATAGATCCCAGCGCGGCCTGTTGTTCGCGCGACCGGACCGACAGTGGATTAATCAGGCGGTGCTGATGTTGTCCAACAAGCGGACGTGACCCAGCCTTGCCGCCGCGATCAGGCGCGTATCCGGTGTCGCTCGTTCGGCTGGTGTCAGGGTCGCGGCTTCGACAAGCGCGAGATAATCGACATCCAACCCGTGCGCGGCCAGGCCCGTCCAAGCCTGCGCCAGTGCCGGGGTGGCGCCGTGGCCGCTGGCGAGTTGTTGCCGCACCACTTGCAGCGCCGCGAACAGGGCCGGTGCCTTGGCCCGATCGTGCGGTGACAGGAATCGGTTGCGAGATGACATCGCCAGCCCATCCGGTTCCCGCACGGTTTCCACCCCGACGATTTCCAGCGGCAACAGCAGATCGGATACCATTCGCTTCACCACCTGCAACTGCTGCCAGTCCTTCTCGCCGAAGTAGGCGCGATCGGCGCGCACCTGACCGAACAGCTTGGCGCAGACCGTTGCCACGCCGCGGAAGTGCCCCGGCCTGGCCGCACCCTCCCACCGGGTGGCCGGGCCGTCGACGGTGACCGTCGTGGCCTCGCCTGGCGGATACATCGTCGCCACGTCGGGCAGCCAGACCAGGGCACAGCCCTCGGTCTGCAGCGCGGCCAGATCGGCGGCCTCGTCCCTCGGGTAGCGGGACAGGTCCTCATTGGCGCCGAACTGCAGCGGATTGACGAAGATCGAAGTGACGGTCGCCGCCCCGGATGTGACGCCGGCGCGGACCAACATCCGGTGCCCCTGGTGCAGAGCCCCCATGGTGGGGACAAGCGCCAGCACGTCCGCGTGCCGGCGCAGGCGGGCGCAGGCGGCGCGCAGATCGGGAAGGGTGCGGGCGATCAACATGCAGCGGACCTTGATGCGAACCCTGGCCGGTTGGCAACCCGGTTCGCCGGTGACGGCTTGGAAGGGGGTGATGGGGTCGGAGGATGGGTTGAAGGTGGGACTGGCATCTGGTTTCTACCGGGCGCGGTGGTCGTGGCTCACCAACTGGCAAGGTCAGGTCTCGGTAGAGATGTGCCGCTTTGATCATCCCAGCCTTCCCCGACCCTTGGATCGGCCCGGAACAAGGCAGCAGCGACGGCAACAGGAATGGAGGACCAGGATGCAGCAGCAAGTCGATGCCGGGGGCATGACCTTCGAGCACAGGATGGTCGCGATCCCCGGGATGCGGTTGCACTGCGTGCTGGGAGGATCGGGGCCGGTGATCGTCCTGGTCGCCGGTTTCCCGCAAAGTTGCTACGCCTGGCGCCTGGTCATGCCGCTGCTGGCCCCCCAGTTCCGGGTCATCGCGGTCGACCTGCCGGGGCAGGGCGACTCCGACAAGCCCTCGAACGGTTATGACACCCAGACCGCGGCCCACCGGGTCAATGCGCTGCTGAAGGTGCTCGGCGTCGGCCAGCATGTGTATGTCGGCCACGACATCGGCGCCTGGGTCGGATATCCCTACGCCCACGCGTTCGAGGCGGAACTGAACGGGATCGTCTTCCTCGACGGCAACATCCCGGGTATCACGCTTCAGCCAACGCTCCGGATCGCGGAACCGGACTACTGGCGCAGCTGGCACTTCCTGTTCAACATGATCGAGGATCTGCCCGAGGCCCTGTTCGCTGGGCGCGAGCGCGTGCTGATCGAGTGGTTCTTCCACCGCAAGACCGCTGTGAGCGCGTCGACGTTCAGCCGCGCGGACGTCGACGAATACGAGCGCGTCTACGGTCAGCCCGGCGGGATGCGCGGAATGCTAGGCTACTACCGCGCCGTGATCCAGGACATGGAGCAAAACAAGAGCCTGTTTGCCCGCAAGTTGAAGCTGCCCATCCTGGCCTTGGGCGGCGACCGCGGCAGCGCACCCGATATCCATAAGGCGTGCAGACCCTCGGCGAGGACGTCCGCGGCGGCCTGGTCTCAGACAGCGGACACTACATTCCAGAAGAGCAGCCCGAAGCGCTCGCCGCGCAACTGATGGAATTCGCCAACACGCTGAAGCTTTGAGCCAATTCAAGCCTGGAGCTTTCAGGCTGACCATAAATGGCCAGCCGGTCAGCGCGCTCTGGCTTATCGTTTCACAAACAACTTTATTGGCCAGACTTCTTCAGTCACGTTGATGTTGCTCTAGAGCCTGCTAGCTTCAGGTTGAAGCAATCAGGCTCCAGCTCGCTTTGTTTGAGAGGGCGATTCACGTTTGAGGTCGGTTCAACCTCAAACGATCGCGCTCTGAGCATTTTCAGCCTGACTATGCAGACCGAAAATGCTCTATCCCTTTGTTTGATCGGATGATTCACACGCTTTGAACGTTCCGCTCAGCGTGATCATGCTCTAGCGCGGGCGTCGCGATCACAGTCGGCTATTCGCCCCAGCCGCGCACGTCATGGCCGCCAAAGACCATTCGTCGAATGCCGGGGGCGACAAGCGCGTCGGAGAAACCAGGGGTCAAAGCGCTCGCGGCGTCGAGCCTGGCGTGCTGGTCGTCGGTCAGGCGAATGTCCAGCGCCGCGAGGTTGTCGTCCAGCTGCGCGACCTTGCTCGCGCCGATGAGGACCGAACCGACGGCGGGCCGCGCCAAGGCCCAGGCCAGCGACACCTGGGCGGGCTGCCGCCCGATCGCGTCGGCGACGGCTCGCACCGCATCCAGAATGGCCCAGTTAGGGTCGGCGAATTTCGTCTCGCCGAACGGATTGGCGCCGCTTAGCCGTCCGGTGTCGCGCGTATCGCCGCGGGCGTATTTTCCGGTCAGGAAGCCACCGGCGAGCGGGCTCCATGGCATCACCGACATCCCACCCTCGGCTGCCGCGGGAACGTGCTCGCGCTCGATATCGCGGGCGACAAGGGAATACTCGACCTGCAGCGCGATCGGCCCGGGCACACGCCGTTCCGACGCGATCGTGGCGGCCTTCATCGCCACCCATGCCGGCATATCCGAGAGGCCGTAGTAACGGATCTTCCCGGCGCGGACGAGATCGCCGAGGGTCTGGACGATTTCTTCGACCGGGGTCACGCCATCCCAGATGTGCATCCAGTAGAGATCGACGTAGTCGGTTCCCAGCCGGTTCAGCGAGGCATCGAGCGCGCGGTGGATGTTCTTGGCACCCGCGCCGCCGGCGTTGGGATTGCCAGGCGCGCCGGCGGTCGCGACGAGCGGGCTCGCGGAGCCGTTGAAGCCGAACTTGGTCGCCAGCACCACCTGGTCGCGCACGCCGGCCGAGGCGATGAAACGGCCGACCATCTGCTCGCTGATGCCGCCTGAATAGATGTCGGCGGTATCGATGAAGTTGCCGCCCCGATCGAGATAGCGATCGAAGATCGCGCGCGATGCGACCTCGTCCGCGCCCCAGTTCGGGGTGCCGAAGGTCATCGTTCCCAGGGCCAGCGGGCTAACCACCAGGCCGGAGCGGCCCAAGGTGCGGAAATCGGTGAGGGACATGAGCGCGTTCTTTCATAACGATTGCTATGGAACGTCTGTCACGCTTGCACACCGCGGTCAACAAGTTCAATAATGGTCGTTATGAAAGAGGAGCGATCGCCGGAGCGTCGCAAGACCGGACGACCGTTGTCGTTCGACCGCGAGGCGGCGCTGCAAAGTGCGATGCATGCGTTCTGGCGGCACGGCTACGAGACCACCTCGATCGCGGTGTTGACCGCGGCGATGGGCGTGACCGCGCCCAGCATCTACAGCGCGTTTGGCGACAAGAAGCGACTGTTCCTGGAAGCGGTAAGGCGGTATGCGGGCGAGGTCGCGGACATCGGCGACAGGTTCGATCGGGCACCGACCGCGCGCGACGCGGCGGTGGTCATGCTGCGCGGTTCGGTGATCGGCTTTACCGGCGCGGGGACGCCGCGTGGATGCCTGCTGGCCAGCGCCACGGCGAGCGGTTCGGCAGCCTCGGCGGATGTGCAGGCCGCGGTGGCGGAGGTCCGACGTGGCATCGCCGATCGGCTTCGCCGGCGCGTCGAGCGCGACATCGCCGCCGCGCTGCTGCCGGCGGACACCGACGCGGCGGCGCTGGCCGACCTGATGATCAGCATCGTCCAAGGCCTGTCGGTACTGGCGCGCGACGGTCTTTCCCGCGCGCACCTGCTGGCAGTCGCCGAACAGGCCATTCGCTGCTGGCCTGACCAGGTTCGGCCGTCGACATGACGCGGCTGTAGCCGCCACAGCTCAGCATGGGATCTGAACGACGGCTGTCGCGGCTTGCACTCATCCGCGGCCGGTCTCGCGCTTATCGGCATGATCCGGCTCACGTCCGCGGAAATTCTCACCGGCGCTTGGCTCACGCTGCGTGATCCTGGGCGCAGGCTCCGTGCGACGGGCTTGCACTTATCGGCCCTGGCGCAAGCTGGGTGGGACTGAAGCAGGCAGGGAAACGGAGGGTTCCTGTCCTGGGGAGCGATTCCGTCGGATTGCCTGAACGCTGGCGAGACTGGCCGATGTCATAGGACTGGCCGATGTCACAGGACTGGCCGATGTCACAGGACTGGCCGATGTCACAGGACTGGCCGATGTCAGAAGCGTTCCCCCACCATCGCCTCGCTTTTCACCCACAAGGCCCGTGCGTTTTCAGGACTGATGGCGTAGGAGCGGACGCCTGTCCTGGAAGTCGGATCATCAACGATCTCGGCAACCTGGCAGTCTTCGCAAAACCGTCCCCCGATATCGCCCGCGGTCGCGACCACCCCGGCCCACACGGCCGTCGCTGCCCCTTGCGGAACTGTCTTCCAGTCGAAAGCCGCGACAGCCGCATCCTTCGCGTCACCCAGCCCCTCAATCATCTGCTGAACGGTTTCGGTCATGATTGCGCCCGGATGGACCGCCGTGGCCCTGGTGCCTTCGGAAATGTGGCGTCGGTCGAACTCGACCGCGAACAGGATGGTCGCCGTCTTTGACCGGCCATAGGCGGTATATTCTTCATAGGGGGTCCGCTCGAAGTTCGGGTCCTCAAGATCGACGTCGGTCCTGCGGTGACCTGCCGACGCAACCATGACAACGCGCCCGCCAGGCTTCAAAAGGCCCGCGATGCGGTTGATGAGGACGAAATGCCCGAGGTGGTTGGTCCCGAACTGCGTCTCGAAGCCATCCATGGTCGTTCGCTTCGGGCCGGCCATGACCCCGGCATTGGCAATCACCAGGTCAAACGGCTTGCCAACAGCGACCAGGGCGTCTGCGCAGGCACGCACGCTCGCCAACGATGCCAGGTCGAGTTGCACCAGTTCCAACCCGCCGCCCTCGGCAGCCTGGTCATGAACCTGCTCCGTCGCCGCCTTCGCCTTGGCCAGGTTGCGTACGGCACCGACCACCTGGGCGCCGTGCGCGGCCAGACTGCGAGCGGTTTCTACGCCAATCCCGGCCGAAACGCCGGTGACAAGGATGCGCCGGCCGTTCAAGCTTACGTCCCGTAAGACTTCGTCTGTTGTCGATGCAGCGCCAAATGCTCCGGCCATGATTTTCTCCATTATCGAGTCTATTGATCCGGATGGTTGACCTCCTCCAGGCTTATAACAATTGGCGCTTGCGCCGACCGGTACAGGCCGATGGCGTGTCCGATCAACGCATCATGCTTGCGCATCACAAACCTGCGTGGGTCGCCGTGGTCCTTCGTGTTCTCCGTGTTGACCCTAATTCTAAAGAAATGCTCAATCGGCGTCATCTCTTGCCGGATGCTTCGCGCACCGCCGCGACCGTCACGGACCGCCCAGCCGAGGGTCGCTGACCGTGGCGTTCGATCCGTATCCGGCCCGAACCCCGAAAGGTAGACGATGAAGCTGCTCAACCAGATTGCCCTGATCACCGGCGGGTCGCGCGGCATCGGCCGAGCGACGGCGCTGCTGTTCGCTGAGGAGGGTGCCGACATCGCGTTCTGTCACCTGGACGATGCCGCACAGGCCGAAACGACCGCGGCCGAGATCCGCGCGCTGGGTCGTCGGGTGATGCATCGGTCGGTCGATGTCGCGGAGATCGCGGCGAGCCGGGCCTTCGCCGAACACGTCGCGGCGACGTTCGGACCGATCGACATCCTGTTCAACAACGCCGGGATGAACATCCGCAAGCCGTTCGAGAGCTACACGGAAGCCGACTTCGACCGCATCGTGAGCGTCCATCTGAAGGGCATGTTCTTCATGGCGCAGGCGGTCTATCCGGCGATGGTGGCGCGCGGGCGCGGCTGCATCATCAACGTCGCGTCGCAGCGCGGCCTGAAGGGGGCGGTCAATTCGGCACCCTATTCGGCGGCGAAGGCGGGCATCATCGGCCTGACCCGGGCGCTGTCATGGGAAGCGGCGCCGAAGGGCGTGCGGGTCAACGCCATCGCCCCCGGCCCGATCGACACCGACCTGACCGCCACGATGGCGCCGGCGGATCGCCAGGCGTTCATCGATGCGCTGCCGGCGGGGCGCTTCGGGCGGCCCGCGGAAATCGCCGCGACCGCGCTGCTGCTGGCCGGGCCGGAGGGTGGCTTCTATGTCGGTGCCACCCTGTCGCCGAACGGCGGCGATGTGATGCACTGAGCGTCTTGACGAAGTTTAACCGTTGTCAGGGGGTTCCTTTGCTGGGCATCGCCCCGACCATGAGTTAATGCGACGTCCCATGGCACAGGCGGATTCCTCCAAGGCGCGGGCAAAAGCCGCCCATGCGCCGGCAAATTCTTCCAAGGCAGCGGCGCGATCGTGGTTGCGTCGCGAACAACGCGCGGGCAATCGAGCCGCGCGTCCGGTGCTGATGCTGCATGTCATCGGCACGATTCTGGGGATCGGGCAGGCGTTCGCCGCCGCCACGGTGTTGACCGCGGCGATCGCCGGATCGTCGCTGCACGCCGCGGCCGGCGGATCGACGCCGGGCGCGGCCATCGCCCGCTCGCGGCTCGATGTCGCGGCGCTGGCGGCCTTCGCGGTGCTCGCGGTGCTGCGTGCGGGACTGGCCTACCGGACCGAACGCGCCGCCTTCGCGGCGGGCGCGGCGGCACGGCGGCGGCTGCGCAGCGATGCCCTGTCGCGCCTGCTGCACGCCGGGCCGGCGCTGCTGCGCGAGCGGCACTCGGGCGACCTGGCCGGCATCGTGGTGGACAAGATCGAGGCGCTGGACGGGTTGTTCTCCCGCTATGTGCCGGCGGCGACGTTCGCCATGGTCGGGCCGGCGGCGGTGCTGCTGGCGGTGCTGTTCGCCGATCCGTGGGCGGCGCTGGTGCTGCTGGGGTGCGGGCTGCTGGTGCCGGTGGGCATGGCGATCGCCGGCATCGGCGCGGCCGCGGCCTCACGCAATCAGTTCCTGGCGATGACACGGTTGCAGGCCCGGTTCCTCGACCGCGTGCGCGGGATCGCCACCATCGTGCTGTACGGGCGGACCGAGGACGAGGCCCGGTCGCTGGCCCAGGCGGCGGCGGATCTGCGGGTCCGCACGATGCGGGTGCTGCGGGTGGCGTTCTTGTCCTCGGTGGTGCTCGACCTGGCCGCCGCGCTGGCGATGGTTGTGCTGGCGATCCACTATTTCGGTCTGCTGCGGCAGGACGGTTCGGCGGTGCTGTGGCCGGCGCTGGCCGTGCTGTTGCTGGCGCCGGAGTTCTTCGCGCCGTTGCGGACGTTCTCGGCCGCCTACCAGGACCGGCTGCATGCGACCGGCGCGGCTGAGTCGCTGATCGACCTGCCGCCGCTGCCCGAACCGGTGCCCGCGCGGGAGATCCGCACCGTTGCCGCGCAGGGTGTGACGGTCAGCTTCGACAACGTGCGGCTGACCTGGGACGCGTCCCGCGGGGCGGCGCTGGACGGGCTGTCGTTCCGCGTCGCGGCGGGCGACACGCTGGTGCTGGCGGGGCCTTCGGGGGCGGGAAAATCCTCGGTGATCGAGATCCTGCTGGGGTTCGTGCGTCCGGACGGCGGGCGGGTGACGCTCAATGGCGCCGACATCACCGACCTGGTGCCGCAGGCGCTGTCGCGGCTGACCGCCTGGATCGGCCAGCGCCCGGTGCTGTTCTCGGGATCGATCCGCGACAACATCCAGTTCGCCCGGCCGGAAGCGTCCGCCGGGGAGGTCGCCGCCGCCGCCACGGCGGCCCGGCTTGACCCGCTGCTTGGCGGCCTGCCGGATGGCCTGGACACCAAGATCGGCGAGGGCGGCTATGGTCTGTCGGGCGGGCAGGCGCAGCGGGTAGCGATCGCGCGGGCCTATCTGAAGGACGCCCCGCTGCTGTTGCTGGACGAGCCGACCGCGCATCTGGACCCGGTCACCGAACAGGAGGTGCTGGACAGCCTGCGCCGGCTGACGCTGGGGCGGACGGTGATCCTGGCCAGCCACTCCTCGGCGGCGCACGGCTTCGCCGGCCGGCGGCTGGACCTGCGCGAGGGCAAGGTCATCTCGGCCCGTGGTGCGGCCTAAGGGGGCCAATATGAGGGGGGCCAATATGAGGGGGGCCAACATGAGGCGCCAACGTGAGGGGAGCGGCATGATGAGCGGGCCGTTGCTGCGGATCATGGGGTTGTGGGGACGCCAGGGGGGATGGCTGCTGGCGGGACTGGTGCTGTCGCTGGCCGCCCTTATCGCGGGCGTCGGGCTGATGGTGGTGTCCGGCGTCACCATCGGCGCGGCGCTGCTGGCGGGCGGTATCGTGATACCGGCGCTGCTGCGCGGGTTCGGCAGCGCGCGGGTGGTGCTGCGCTACGTCGAGCGGCTGGTCACCCATGGCGCGACCTTCCGAGCGCTGGCCGATCTGCGGGTCTGGTTCTTCGGGCGGCTGGCGCGGACGTCGGCCGGCGGCCTGGGTTTTCGCCAGGCCGGCGATGTGCTGGCCAGGCTGGTGGGCGATGTCGAGGCGCTGGACGGATTGTATCTGCGCATCATGCTGCCGTTGGCCTGGGCGGTGCTGCTGCTGCCGTTGCTGGTGTTGCTGATCGGCCATCGCTCGTTCGGTGTCGGGACCGAGGTCGGCCTGCTGTTCGCCGCCGCGGCCTTCGCGTTGCCGTGGCTGGCGGCGCGGGCGTCGGGGCTGGCCGGCGCGGGCCTGGCGGCCGAGGCCGGCGGGCTGCGGGTCGCCGCGCTGGATGCGCTGACCGGGCTGCGTGAGGTTCGGGCGTTCGCCGCCGAAGGCCGTATGCTGGCCGCGGTGCAGGCGAAGGAGGCGGCGCTGCTGTCGGCGCAGCGGGAGATGGCGAGCCGGACCGCACTGGCTGGCGCGGCGGCTTTTTTGTGTGCTCAGCTCGCCGTCCTGGCGGTGCTGATCGATGCCGGGGCGCGTCCGGCGGCGGCGATCGCCGGCGTGTTCCTGGTGCTGGCGGCGTTCGAGGCGGTCGGCGGCCTGCCGCGCGCCGGCGCGCTGGCGGGTCATGCGGCGGCGGCGGCGCGGCGGGTGCTGGCGGCGGCCGAGGCGCCGGTGCCGGTGCCCGATCCGGCCGATCCGGCGGCGATGCCGAACGGGACGGGGTTGCGGTTCGAGGGGGTCGCGTTCCGCTGGCAACCCGACCGGCCGCCGGTGTTCGACGGCCTGACGCTGGACATTCCGCAAGGTGCGCGGGTGGCTCTGCTGGGGCCGTCAGGGACCGGCAAGTCGACGCTGGCGGCGCTGGCGCTGAAGGTGGTGGCGCCGCGATCCGGGCAGATCCGGCTGGACGGGGTCGATCTGGCGACGCTGCCCGCCGCGGCGGTGCGGGCGCGGATCGGCTGGCTGGGTCAGACCACGCATCTGTTCGATGACACCATCCGCAGCAACCTGCTGCTGGCCCGGCCGGATGCGGACGAGGTGGCGCTGTGGGGCGCGCTGGATGCGGCGCGGATCGGCGAGATGGTGCGCGCGCTGCCGGACCGGCTGGAAACCTGGGTGGGCGAGGGTGGCACGCGGTTCTCCGGCGGGCAGGGGCGGCGGCTGGCGCTGGCTCGGGCGCTGTTGACGCCGGCGCCGATCCTGATCCTGGACGAACCTTGCGCCGGGCTGGATGCGGAAACCGAGCGGGCGTTCCTGGAGACATTGAACGAGACGGCGGCGGGGCGGACGGTGATCCTGATCACCCACCGGTTGACCGGGGTGGAGCGGCTGGACCGGATCTTCCGGCTGTCGGGCGGCAAGGCGGTGGCGGCGGCGGGGTAGTCAGGCGTCGGTGGGTGCGAGCACTGGCTGGCGTGGAGCGTTGGCCGGGCGACGTGCTTGATAGCGCTGAAGGAGCGGCGTAACGGTGGAGAGACCCGGCTTCCGCGGGGGCGGCGTTCTTTCCGGTACCGTTATGGGGAGGCATGTTGGACGCTCAGGTCCTGATTGTCGGCGCCGGGCCAACCGGCCTCGCGCTTGGGCTCTGCCTGGTTCGGCACGGCATCCCATTTCGCATCATCGAGAAGAATCTTGGCCCCGGTCAGGCGTCGCGGGCCACCGTGGTGCAGGCCCGGACACTGGAGCTGTACCAGCAGCTTGGCATCGCCGATGAGGTCGTCGCGCGCGGCATCGCGCTGGAGAATTTCCATCTGCGCGAGGCTGGCCAGGATGTGGTCAAGCTGGCGTTCAACAAGTTCGGCAAGGGCCTCAGCCCGTTCCCGTTCGTGCTGAGTTTTCCGCAAGACGATCACGAGCGGTTCTTGAGCGACAAGCTGCGCGAGGCGGGCGTGATCATCGAATGGGGCGTCGAGCTGAAGGAAAGCACGCAGGACGATCGGGGTGTGCGCGTAGTCCTCGACAAGAGTGGGACGTTGGAGACCTGCGAGGTCGGGTATCTATGCGGCTGCGATGGCGCGCGGAGCCGGGTGCGGCAGGATCTGAAGCTGGCGTTTCCCGGTGGCGGCTACAGCCAGCTGTTCTACGTTGCGGACGTGTCGATCGACGGCGATCAGATCAGCGACCTGTTCGGCAACCTGGGCGCCAACAGTCTGGCACTGATGTTTCCGGTGCGCAGCAGCGGCATGCGACGCCTGATCGGCATCGTACCGGCCGATGTCGCCGGGCGGGCGGTCATTACATTTGAAGATATACGTCCGGACGCCGAACCGCTTCTGGGGGTGCGGGTGACGCGGGTGAACTGGTTCTCGACCTATCACGTCCATCACCGGGTAGCGGCGGGGTTCGGTGTCGGACGCTGTTTCATCGCTGGGGATGCCGGCCATATCCACAGCCCCGCCGGTGGTCAGGGTATGAATACCGGGATCGGTGATGCGGTCAATCTGGCGTGGAAGCTGGCCGATGTGCTGCGCGGCCGAGCGCCGCCGTCGTTGCTGGCGACGTATGAAACGGAGCGGATCAGCTATGCGCGAAAGCTGGTCGCCACAACAGACAGGGCGTTCCGGGGCGTAGTGGGTCAGGGCGTCGGCAGCCGGCTGCTGCGTACGTGGCTGTTGCCGCATCTGATGCCTCGGCTGATGGGTTTTTCCGCGCTGCCGCGGCGGGTGTTCAAAACAATCTCGCAATTAGGTATCAATTACCGCGAGAGCAGCCTGAGCGCCGGCAGGGTGGGCGCCGTGTCGGGTGGCGACCGCCTGCCGTGGGCGGCGACTGAGGGCGGCGACAATTTCGGCCCGCTTCAGTCGCTGACGTGGCAACTGCATGTGTATGGGCGCGCCGCGCCGTCGATGATCGAGGCGGCGGCGAAACTCTGCCTGCCGGTCAAGGCTTTTCCCTGGTCGGATGCGGCCGGGCGCGCCGGGTTGCGACAGGACGCCGGCTATCTTGTGCGGCCGGACGGTTATATCGCGTTCTGTTCGGCTGATCAGGATGCGCGTGGCCTGACGGCGTTCGCGGCGGAACGCGGGCTTCGCTTCGGTAGCCCCGCCGGCGCGCCGGATGACGCTAGGACGGTTTCCTGACGATCCATTTCGGCGGGCTGGCCATCAGCGGAACGTCGTGTTCGGCGGCGAACTGGTCGGCGGCCTTGATCACGTCGGGCCAGTCCTGATTGTAGTCATCGCCGATCATGAAGCCGCCGGGCGTCAGCACGTCCCAGAAGGTGCGTGCGTCGCGCAGGACATCCTCATATTCGTGCGAGGCATCGATGTGGATAAGGCCGGCGGAAACGCCGACCCGGCGCAACAGCAGACCCGCCGAGGTGGACGTCAGCGCGAGCGGCACGATGCGGTCATGGGCGCCGCAACGGACCACGTTGCTCAGGAACTGCTCATACAACAATGGCATTCCGAACCGGTGCGGCACCAGACCGGCGAAGATGGATCGTCGATCCCAGTGCTCGACACTGCCAAGAAACGTATCAACGGCGATGACCGCGCCTTGAACACCGTTTCGTTTCAAAAGGTCGGCCAGATAGATCGTCGAGCGCCCTTCCACACGCCGACATCGATCACGATGCCGGGGCGCACGCCGCGAATGACCTCGTCGAATGACGCATGCTCGCTGTTCCAACCTTGCCTGTCCTCGGCGAAGGTCGGCACAAAGCCGGCGTAAACGTTGGTGCCGTGGATCCGGCGCATGAGTTCCGTGTAAACCGAGCCTGCTGCTTCCGCCACGTCTTGGGTTGCTCCTGCGCCAGATGTCATGGCGAAGATTACCGCAACGCATTGATGGTTTCCATCAATGGTTCAGCGGCAGCATCGCGAAATTCTGTTGCGAGATGCGAGAGAACTGCCGCGATGGCGCTGGTCGTCGCGCGTTATCTCGGGCGAGTCGACGGGTCAGGCGGCGCGCGCCTCGGGGCCGGGGCGCAGCAGCGCGGTCAGGTCCTGCACGTTGGGCAGGGCGGTGATGCCCATCAGGGCCTCGAATACCGCGGGCAGGCTGGCCCGCGGCAGGCTGCGTTCGGCGCAGTCGGCGAACTTCGTCCACAGCTCCAACCGCGTCATCGGATGACCGGCCGGGCCGCGGCTGGGATAGTTGTCCAGCCGAGAGGCGAAACGATGGCCGTCGGCGGTTTCGACGATGACCTCGGTGCCCCAGTCTTCCAGCATGTCAGGATGCGGCCTGGTGTCGAGTCGCTGCATCAGGGCGCGCACGGTGGGATCGAACGGAGCGTCGCCCTCGAAGTGCGATAGTTTCACAGACCGGTCGGCCAAGGCGCGGGCAACGCAGTACTGGATACTGAATTTGGCGGCGAGCGGAGTGCGCGGGTCGGGATTGTCGGTGTGCGGCAGGCGGCGGGGGTGTGGCATCACGGTGATGCGGGCGATCTGTTCGGGTTTCAGGTCGTGGCGGTGGGCCAGTTCGATCATGCGGCCGATGGACGGGTGGGTACTGCCGCAGCATGGATAGGGCTTCAGGCCAGGGTCGCCGGCGCCACCGCACTCGAACGGGGCGTACCAGTCGTCCAGAATGCGCGCGGTGTCGTAGGTGCCGGGGCCGTTGAACACGTCGAGGAAGCCTTGCTTGTGCTCGAACGCGGCGGGATTTGCGGTGAAGCCTTCGCGCGCCATCAGGGCGGCGAACACGCCGTCGCGGATGGCATGGCCGACGTGCAACGGCTTGGTCATGGTGCCGAAATTGGCCTTCAGTCCGGCGGCGACGGAGGTGGCCATGCCGAGGGCGATGGCGGTCTGGTCGGGCGACAGGTGCAGCAGGCGCGCCGCGCCGGCCACGGTGCCGAAGATCCCCAGGGTGGCGGTGGGATGCCAGCCCTTGTCGTAATGGTGGTGGTGCACGCCGCGCGCGATGCGGCACTCGGTTTCGAAGCCGACGACATAGGCCAGCACGAGGTCGCGGCCGCTGCTGCCTAGCATCTCGGCCAGCGGGATCAGGGCAGGGATCAGCATGACGGAGGGGTGGCCGCCCATCGAGCCGGCGACATCGTCGTAATCCAGCGCGTGGGCGGCGACGCCGTTGACAAGGGCGGCGTCCAGCACGCTGGTGCGGCGATCGGTGCCGAGGATCAGCGCGGGGCCCGGTGCGGCGGCGACGCCCGGAACGCGCAGCAGGATCTGGGAAGCGTCTTCCCTGATGCCGGCAAGGATGACGCCGATGGTGTCGACGAAGGCGCTGGCGGTCCATCGCAGGGCTTCGGGTGTGATGTCCTGATAGTGCAGGGCGTGGATACGGGCGGCGATCTGTTGCGCCAGGGTTATCATGGGGCGGTTTCCGTTGCGTTTCCAGAGCGTTATCGGCTTGATGCCGATGCTGCGATATTTGCTCGACGATAGGCCTGTTCGACATGATTGGCCAGCACGGGCACGACCGCCTGACCGGCGCATCGGCACGTCCCAATAGCGGATTGCCGCGCCGCGCTGAACGCGATCAGGCTGGGGTGAGTCGGCTATTCGGCTGTGAGCGGCGTCGAGGACGCCGTGGCCACGTCGACGGTGTGGTATCCACGCCGGGATCTGTCGGCGCCGACGGAGCCGTATTGTCATCTTGTGTCGCAGCCTCCCCGGAGAAGCGGCCCGGGGAGGCTGCGACCACCGCTCAGGCCAGCCCGGCGGCGAGGGTCGTGGTCGGGATCGGTTCGGGGCGAATGAGGACGATGTAGGCCACCGACGAGCAAAGGCCGATCGCACCGGCGACCAGCAGCGCCGGGGTGAATGAGCCGGTGGACTGCACCACGAAGCCGGTTGCCATGGGTGCCAGCGCACCACCGATGAAGCCGCCAAAATCCATGATCGCGCCCAGCGAAGCCGCGAAGCTAGGCGGCGCACAGGCATTGGCGAGCGACCACGATGTGCCTGACGCACTGAAGCCGAAGAACACGGCTGCCGAAATCGACGCGACGGCGATGAAGTTGCTGTCCGTCTCTGCCGCCACGAAGGTGGTGCACGCCATCAGCACGGTTGCGCCCACAGTGAGCATCTTGCGGCTGGCGATCGCCGTCATGCCGCCTTTGGTCAGGCGGTCGGCGAGGTAACCACCCAGGATGCTGCCGATCAGGCCGCAGACGAACGGCACCGAGGCGACGAAGCCGGTCTTGGAGATGCTCATGTGGCGTTGGATTTCGAGGTAGCCTGGCAGCCACGCGATGAACAGCCAGCCAATGTAGACGTTGCCGAAGAAACCGAGGATCAGCCCCCAGGTCGTGCGGAAGCTGAAGAGCTTGCCCCAGGCAGTGGCATGCACCGAATGCACCTCGGGCGCCACGCCCTCGGGATACAGATAGCGCCGGTCCGTTTCGGTAAGCGTTTCACTATCGAGATCGCGATACACCGCGTACCAGACGGCGGCGAGGATGATACCGAGCACCGCCATGAGAACGAACATCCAGCGCCAGCCGAACACCAGCATGATGGGGGTCAGCAGGATGGGTGAGATGGCAGTGCCGAGTGAGGCCGAACCATTCCAGATCCCGACGCCAAGCGCCTGGTCGCCTTCGTGGTACCAGTCCTTGACGACACGGGCGGCGGTCGGAAACATCGGTGCTTCGCCAACGCCCAGCACCGCTCGGGCCACCAGGAACTGCCCGTAGCTGGCGATAAAACCCGCAGCCCCTTGGGCGATCGACCAGACGATCAGCGAAATCGTCAATACCCGTCTCGGCTTGAGGCGATCGGCGAGGCCGCCAGCCAACAAAAGGGTGAAGGCATACGGCCAGAGAAACGCCGACAGCAATACGCCCATTTCGGCGAGCGACAAGCCCAGTTCGTTGCGAATCAGCGGATTCGCCACTGAAAGTGTGCCTCGGTCCATGTAGTTCACGACACCGATAATGAACATCAGTAACAAACTGACGTTCTGGATTCGCTTTACCCGCGGAGTACAGGCGACCCTTTCCACGTTTGCCATGGCAACCCTCCCTGAACGTTCACCCGTCTGGATTGTCGCGGGTGTGACGATGGCGGCGTGGTGGACGTCAGGTGCTCAGATATGTCCTTTGAACGACCCAGCGCGGCGCCTGTTGCATAGACGGCGACCAGGGCCGCCATCTGTCAAAGGAAAAAACGCAGGGTCAAACTCACGATTTCGCGCAGGGGGAAGAGCTGCGACGCCGGCTCGTCACGGTCGCGGTTCGTCACCTCGCGGACCCGGCCGGCGCATGATCCGCGACCGACGGTGACGAACGGGATTGGCGGTGGCTATTGCGCGGCGGTCGCCAGCTTGTTGATCGCCACACCCTTGCCGACGCCGGCGCGGTCCTTGTACGGGGTCGTATCGATATCCTCCAACTCGATCTCCCGGCTCAGCACCTTTCGCTTCCACGCCTGGTGCTCGGTTTCCTTGCCGACGAACTCCGGCATCACGTCGGCGGCGAAACGTTCGAGGCTTTCGCAGATATGCGGGTGGCTGTTCTTGCCCGCCTGATTGAGCAGGATGATCTGATCGACATGCGAGGCTTCGAAACGTCGCAGCTTGCGCCTGATGGTTTCCGCCGATCCGATCAGACCGCCGGTCAGGGCCTTTTCCGCCAGTTGCGGGTTGGCGGCCTTCCACTTAAGATATTCTTCCCACAGGCTGACGGTGCCGGGCGCGGCGCGCTCGCGGTTGCGGGCGTTGCTGTAGTACGCCAGCGAGAACTGGAAGAAGGTGACGCCATCGGCGCGACGGCGGGCTTCCTCATCCGTTTCGGCGCACATGAAGTAGCTGACCATGGCGATGTTGCAATTCGACTGGTAGTCGGCGAGCTTTTGCTGCCGCAGCACGAAGGAGTTGTAGTAGGCGTGGACCCAGGCATGCGCCATCTCGGCCGACAGGAACTGGAAGCCCAGTGCGCCGATGCCGCAGCGGCCGGCCAGCTCGATCGTTTCCAGCTGGGAACAGGCTACCCACAGGGGCGGGTGCGGCTTCTGGATCGGCTTGGGCAGCACGTTGCGCAGCGGAAACTTGAAGTATGGGCCGTCATATTCCCAGCCGCCGTCCTTGAACATCGGCAGCACGCAGCGCACGCCGTCTTCCCACACCGCCTGCTTGTCCTCCATCTGTCGGCCGAACGGGCCGAGTTCGGTGATGCTGGCCCCTTCGCCCATGCCGAATTCGACCCGGCCATTGCTGACGAGGTCGAGGCAGGCGACCTTCTCGGCCACCCGTGCCGGATGATTGGTGGTCAACTGGATGATGCCGTGGCCGAGGCGGATCTGCCTGGTGCGCTGGCTGGCGGCGGCGAGAAAGACTTCGGGCTGGGAGGAGTGGGAATATTCCTCGAGGAAATGGTGTTCGACTTCCCAGGCATAGTGATACCCCAGCCGGTCGGCCAGTTCGACCTGCGACAAGGCGTTCTGGTAAAGCTTGTGTTCGGTGTCCGCTTGCCACGGACGCGGGCATTGCAATTCGTAGAAGATACCGAATTTCATGGATCGTCCCCCGAGCGTTGTGGCCCGTATGGTAGGCGGAGGACGTGGGGGAAGTCGATATCACGGCCCGCTGTGCTGGTCGCGCCAGCGCAGGAAGTCGCGGAACAGCGCCTCCCGTCGGGTGTTGTCCAGGCCCGGCACGTCCTGGCCGGATTTGTTGAGGTAGGCGCCGAACGAGGTGCGCAGCTTGGCGGCCTCGGCCTGGTCCTTCTTCAGCAGGGTCAGCGCTTCGGGGTAGCGGGTCCAGCCCTCGACCTGGGTGGCAAGGTTGACCTCCTTCCATTTCGGGTGAAGTCCGGGCCCGCGGAACTGGTCGAATCGCGCAAACAAAGTATCGACGAAACGATTGACCCGTTTGGCGCGCAGGCTGTCGGACGATGTTGAGAGGGTGACCAGGACAGAGCCGACGGCGACGGTATCGACCGACTGCCCGGCCGGGATCAGGTTCGGGTAGCGCTGGTGGTCCAGGCTGGTGGGCAGATAGCTGTCCACCAGTTGCGCGTTCAGCGGGATCGGCAGGAAGTGCAGGTCGGTTCCCGGCTCGATGGTGCGCAGCAGGGGCACCGGTTCGCCGCCGACCACGACCATGGCCGCGATCTGACCGCTGCGCAGTTGCTCCAGCGCGCCCGATGGGCTGTCGTGCACGAAGTTCGGCGTGACCTGTGAACCACCGAGCAAGGCGGATGCGGTCAACTCGGTGCCGCTGCCGGGCTGCCCGACGGCGACGGGTTTGCCGTCCAGGTCGTTAAGTCCGGTGATGTCCTTGCGAGCGAGGATATGAACTTCCTCGGGGAACAACTTGGCGATGTATTGCACTGATGCTTCGCGCGGGATGTCGCCCTGTTGCATGCTGATTGTCAGGGCATCGGTATGGACGATCGCGGCATCGACGCCCTTCAGGAAGATCAGGTCGGCGATGTTCTGCACCGACCCGCGGCCCAGGATGGGCAGCACGCGCAGCCTGTCACCGTCGTCCAGCACCTGGGCCATGTCGGCGGCAGCGCGGGTATCGGTCATGCCCGACCCCGCGGCGATCAGGCCGATCGTCACGTTCTGTGCGGAAGAGACACGAACGGCGTCCGCCACCGAACCCTTGGGTTGTGCCGATGCCGCGGTGGGGGCGAGTGCAAGTGCGAGGGTCGGAAGCAGGCCGGCAATGCGCGGGTGCGGCATTCATAATTCCCCCAGAATAATGTCGAAGAAACGATCTTTTATCATTGCTGGCTGAAGCGGCGCTCAGGCAGTTGGTCTGCCGGTATAACTGCCCCGAGGCTTTTGGATCTGGCAAGACCCGATATACTCGGGCGCCTCGCGGTGGTGTGTGATTATCAAGGAGAAGTGTATGACCGGCAACGCTTTGCGGCCCGCCGTGTTTCGCAAGGATGCGATCGCGGCCGATACGGTGCAGTTGAACGACACACTGGTGAGCTTGCTGACCGGCCTGCCGGAGTGGTGGAACGTCGGTGCCGAAGTCGCTCGGGAGGCGCGGCGCCAGGGTCGCGGTCCGTTCCCGGCGGCGGTGAAGTCGCCGCGCGCGCGGACCATCGCCATCGCCGGGCGCGCCGGCAATGAGATACCGTTGCGGATCATCGCGCCCGACCATTGCCGGGGGGTTTATCTGCACATTCACGGCGGCGGCTGGGTATTGGGTGCGGCCGACCAGCAGGACCCGATGCTGGAGCGGATCGCCGACAACACCGGCCAGGCGGTGGTCAGCGTGGAGTATCGGCTGGCACCGGAGCATCCCTATCCCGCCGGACCTGACGATTGTGAGGCCGCGGCCGCGTGGCTGGTGAACCATGCCAAGGCTGAGTTCGGCTGTGACGTGCTGACGGTGGGGGGCGAATCCGCCGGGGGTCATCTGGCGGCGGTGACGATGCTGCGCATGCGCGACCGGTATGGCTTCACCGGGTTCCGCGGGGCGAATTTCGTTTACGGTGCCTTTGATCTGAGCATGACGCCGAGTCAGCTTGCGTTCGGCGATCGGCGGCTGGTGCTGCGGACGATCGATATGCAGCAGTTCTACAACGCCTTCCTGCCGACGGTGACGGATCGCCGGGTGCCCGACATCTCACCGCTGTACGCGAACCTGACAGGGCTGTGCCCGGCGCTGTTCAGTGTCGGCACGTCGGATGCGTTGCTGGACGATAGTCTGTTCATGCATGGGCGCTGGATGGCGGCCGGCAACGAGGCTGAACTCGCGATCTATCCTGGCGGCGCGCACGGCTTCACGCTGTTCCCGAACCGGCTGGCGGATGAGGCGGCGGCGCGATCAGACGCCTTTCTGCAGACGGTGCTGGGGTAGCGGGCGGCGCATTCCGGGGGGATTGTCTGGGGGGCCTACTTATCCCCTGCGTCCTTCGGACGATGCGGCGACTTCGGGGGCGGGACAGGGTGTTTGAGTGGCCGGCTTGTCCGCTGCGTCCGTCGCCAGAGGCGATGACCTTCGCGGGCAGGACACTATGCCTCGCGCTCCCTGAGTTTCGCCACGTCGGTCTGCAGGAACACCGCGTAGCCGTAGACGGTCTCATCGGGCTGGTTCCAGCAGACGTAGCCACGACAGTCGTGCGGGCGCGCCTGATACACCCCGCACCGATGGTTCACGTCGAGGAACTGGCAGGTTTTGTAGCCCGCCTTGATGCGCTTCTCGCCCTGCCGGGTGACCTCGACGACGTGGCGCTTTTCGAACTCCGCGGCGCTGATGCTCAGGTGCTTCGCCAGCCGTCGTATGTCGTCGCGGCTGACCCGGACGTAGCCTGCCATGCGACAGCAAAGCGCGGGACATTTCAGGCAGTCGAGCCGTTCATGTGAAGCCATCGCGCATGCTGCCCCTGATCGGTCGGGATTGCCGTCTGTCCGGTGGCCGATCAAGCCCTGATGCATGACCGATCATCACAGCATCGAGTTGGTTCGGCCGGCTCCGTTGATCAAGCCCGGGTGGGTCAGGCCCGAACGGACCGAGTGGGCCAATTGGTCCGATCAGCGACAACGGCGTGGCCAGGCCCGCTGGTATCGTGTGTCAGAGAAGTATCCGTCCTGGTCAAGCGGCGTTTGGCATCCATCTGCCAATATCCCACGGCAGCACCTTTGCGATGATGACGAGCTTTCGCATGGTGGCAAGCCTGTCGGGTTTGCCCGCTTGGTGCAGTGCCAGGTATCTCGCCGTGGTGTGGTACATATGGAAAATAACGGGCGCTGACCGCGCGCTCGGGAACAGTTGAACGGCCAGCGCGTGATAGCTTCAGGTTGAAGCAAACACGCCCTGGTTCCGTGTGTTCGAGAGGGCGATTGGCGTCCGAGGTTGGTTCAAGCTCAGACGATCACGCTCTGACCTAGAAGACACATCAAGTAAAACGGCAAGCTTACGGCTGGGAGGAACGGACGGTGGATGACGAGCGGAGCCTTCGGGAGAAGCAACGCACGGGTGCAGCGCACGCCTGGCCGGTCCCGCGTGAGCCGCTCGACATGGTGGACCTGGTGCATGGCATCAGGCAGGCGCAGCGGCGCGGGAGCACCCAGGCGCTGGTCTGCCCTGCGCCCGCGCGGCCCGCGACAGATGTCATCCCATCGTTTGCGTGGCCGACGGGGTAATCTCGTAGGTCACGCGGGTTTCCTTGTCGTTGTGCCAGGGATAGACGTCCTTGCCGAGGTACTTCTTGGCCAGACTGTCGATGTGGGCGTTCGCACCCTCCTCGGTCTCCCGGGTGACGGTGCCGCGGATCTGGATGTAGCGGTAGTCATTATCGGGATCGACGATCGCCATGGCGACCTTGGATCCTTCGTTCATGTTGCGCTCTTTCACGCGCCCCTTCGCGGTGTTCACCCGGATAACGCCATTGGTGTAGTCGAACCACACCGGGGTGACCTGCGGCGAGCCATCCGGCTGCACGGTCGCGATGTTGGCGAGGGCCTTCTTCTCGGTCAGCAGATCGAGGAAGCCCTGGGGTATCTCGGCCATGGCGATTGTCCTTTTCGCGTTACGGTGCGAAGTACGTTGGGACGGTTGCGCGGTTCGGCAAGCACCGCCTGGGCTGGCGAAGACCATTCGACGCTCGCGCCGGTCGGTATCAGTCAGGTTTCACGCGCCGCCGCCGGCCAACCCGGCGCATACCGGTCAACGTAGGCGTCGCCCGGTATCTGAGTCATGTTTCGCGCGCCGCCGCCGGCCAACCCGGCGCGCAGACCGGCCAACGCAGGCTTCGCCCGATCTTATCGCAGCGCCTGCTTCGCCACCGCCGCGAGGTAGCCGGCCGCGGCCGGCAGGATCGCATCATTGAAATCGTAGTTGGCGTTGTGCAGGTCCCGCCCACCATCGGCCGAACCGTTGCCGATCCAGACGAAGGCGCCGGGGCGCTGTCGCAGATACCAGGAGAAATCTTCCCCGGTCATCGCCGGTGCCATGTCGCGGCGCAGCGTCAGGCCGGCGGCGGTCACCGCCGTGGCCGCCAGATCCCGTTCGGCGGGCGTGTTGGCGGTCACGAAGTTGCCGGGCGGGATCGCCACCTCGATCGACACATCGAAGGTGCGCGCGACCCCCTCGGCGATCCGGCGGATCGAATGGGCGACATGGTCGCGCACTTCCTCACGCAAGCTGCGCACGGTGCCGCGCATCACCGCCTGGCTGGGGATCTGGTTGGCGGCTGACCCGGCGTCCATCGTGGCGATGGTCACCACCGCGCTGTCCAGCGGATCGACCGACCGCGAGACGATCGACTGCAGGGCCAGCAGCAGGTGGGCCGAGGCGACCATCGGGTCGCGCGTCAGATGCGGCAATGCGGCGTGGCCGCCGTGGCCGGTGACGGTGAAGGTCACCCGGTTGCCGGCGGCCATCACCGCGCCGTCGTGCACGGCGACCGCACCGGCATCCAGGCCGGGCCAGTTGTGGTAGCCGAAGATGCGCTCCATCGGGAAGCGGTCGAACAGCCCGTCGGCGATCATGCTCTTGGCGCCGCCGCCGCCTTCCTCGGCTGGCTGGAAGACCAACTGGACGGTGCCGGACCAGGTGGGATCGGCTGCCAGCAAGGCGGCGGCACCCAGCAGCGAGGTGGTGTGGCCGTCATGGCCGCAGGCATGCATCACGCCGGGGTTGGTGGAAGCGTAGGGCACGCCGCTGGTTTCCAGGATCGGCAGCGCGTCCATGTCGGCGCGTAAGCCGACCGAACGATTGGACTGGCCCCGGGTGATCGTGGCGACGACGCCGTTGCCGCCGATGTTGGCGGTGAAGGGGATTTCGAGCTCGCGCAGGCGGGCCTGGACGAAGGCCGCGGTCTCCCGCTCGTGCAGGGTGAGCTCAGGGTTGGCGTGGAGGTGACGCCGCCATCCGGTCAGCCTGTCGTGCAGGGTTTTGTCCATATACCATTCCGGTTGGTCAGAAGGCTCATGGGTAGCCGGTGGGGACTGGCGGGGCAATCACGCAATTTGGACCTGGCGGCGGCGGTTTACTTGCGTTTGCGTGAACGAGCGGGCGTCGGGCGGCGCTTTGGGTTGTTTTTCGTTCGCCGCCGTTCTTTTGGCGTGCGGCCGTTGCCGGGACATTCGCTGGCCACAGCGGGTGCGTCCTGTCGTCGCTGGCGCGATGTTTCAAACACGGCCAAGCGGGATCGCCGACAAATCGACAGCTTCCGGCGCATCTCGCCGATGAGCCTAATTGTCCCCAGCCGCATGCAATCTTTGTTCGCCTATGCCGAGCCCGGCATAACGGCGATCCTGCCGAGGAAGGCACTACGCCGAGCACGTTTCCCCAGTCGCGGATTCCGGCGACTGTAGCCTGGGGACTCGGCATAGTTGCAGGTTTGCTTTGCAGAAGAAGCAGAGGAGACACCGATGTCATCATACGCATCAACGAACGATCGAAGTCGCATCGATGGACCGTCGCCTTTCGACCAACCCTACATCGGGTATTTGATGAGATTCTGAAAGACGAGGGGTGCCCGCGCCTGGATCAGGCGGCCGCCTTCCGCGATCCTGCCGACTTCGATGGCTGCAAAGCCAAGGCTTTCCGCGAGAGCCGCGACGGTCGCACTCGCATCCTCATGGTCGCTTGAGACGAACACGACTCTTCGACCGACAGCGTCGGGCAATGGGCTGGCGAGAACCTTGACCGGCAGTTGATTGAACGCCTTGACCAGCTTCGCGCCGGGAACACGCGCCGCGTTGACCTCGGATGTGAGCCGTCCCTGGTATTCGGCCTGCTGCACCTGGGGCGGCAGCATGAAGCCGTTCGTCACGTCGATGACGATCTTGCCCGACCAGTCCCGCAGCACCGCGCCGACGTCCTTGAACGCGAGCGCTCCGACCGCGACGAGGATGACATCGGCTTCGACCGCTTCGTCGATCGTGACCGCCTTGACGCTGGGACCGAGTTCGGCGGCGCGTTCGCCGAGGGTTTCGGGGCCGCGCGAATTGGCGATGAGGACGGGCATGGACTTCGCGGCGAAGAAGCGGGCGAGCGTCGCGCCCACCTGGCCCGTGCCTATGATGGCGTACGTCATGTTGGTCTCCATATCGATCGTTGAGGAAAGTCAGTTCGGGTCCGCGACTAACGCGGCGCTGATCCGCGCCGTGATCTGCTGGCCGGGCGGCGGCTCCGGCACCGTGTGCTCGAATGACCTGCGTCAGACGTTGCTGACGCCGCCGTCGACGACCATGTCGGAGCCGGTCATGAACGAGCTCTCGTCCGAGGCGAGGAAGAGGGCCGCCGCCGCCAGCTCCTTGGGATGTCCGAGCCTCAGCATGGGGGTGTAGGCGGTGTAGCCCTGGCGGATCGCGGCGGCCTGTTCGGGGGTGCTCGCCTGGTCGTCGAGCATCGGCGTGTCGACGACGCCCGGGCTGAGCGTGTTCGCGCGGATGCCGCTGTCGTTGAACTCGGCCGCCCAGGTGCGGACATACGAACGCAGCGCCGCCTTCGTGGCCGCGTATGCGGAATGGTTCGCGAGGCCCATGGTGTGCATGGCGGAGGACACCAGGATGATCGATCCGCCGCGACCCATCATCGGCAGCAGCTTCTGGGTCAGGAACAAGGGCGCCCTGGCGTTCAGGGCGAACACGCGGTCGTAGAGCGCCGGCGTGATTTCGCGCAACGGCACCTGCTCGGTGACGCCGGCGCTGGAGACGACCACGTCCACCCTGCCGGTGGCGCCGCGGACGGCGTCGGCGACGCGGTCGAGGTCCTGTAGCCGGGAAGCGTCCGCCTGGATGGCGGTGACGTTGGCGCCGACGCGCCGCACGGCGTGGTCGAGCGCTTCCTGGCGCCGGGCGAAGATGAAGACGTGCGCGCCCTCTTCGGCGAAAAGCTCGACGATGGCGAGCCCGATGCCGCTGCTCCCGCCGCTGATGACGGCGAATTTGTTTCGTAGTCGCGACATGATGCTTCCTTCCGTTTGCGTCCCCGGGTTGTCCGGGCTTGCGAAGTGGCCGACGACGCTTCCCACACCGGGGTGTGGGGGCGAGATGGGTCGCAACAGACCTGTCGTTCAGTCCGCAAAATTCGTCATTGGTGGTGCATTATCCGACCGGGTCCGGCTTAACGTCACGGTCACCTCGATTTACTGACTTCGCGCAGAGGGGGGTGCCGGCTGCGAAACTGATTCCCAGGCCACATGGCTCCGCAATGCTACTGTCCGGCTACCGAATATGTCTCCTTGGAGTGCCCGCCTGGGATCGACGCCAGCGGTAGCCGCCGCGGCCACACCACCGCCGCAATGGGTGGAGAGTGGATATTACGTCGTGGTTCAGTCGGTGATCTATCGTGCAGACTCTTCTGCCGGCGGGTCCTCCGAAGCCGTATCAAGACCACCCGCTGGCGCCGTGTCGCTGGCGCCCTCTTCGGGGTGTGGACCTGGCTCTGCGCGTGCCCCCACCTCTGTCTCTGCTGATTTCGAGGTGTTGCCGGGCAGCAACACATGCCAATCGATAGTGACCTCGGGGTCAAACTGACGTTCAATTGACGAGATGGCCGGGCAATTCAAAGCGTTGTCGGCAGCAAACGACAGCAGGCCCAGCGCCACCTGGGATGCACCCGATGCACGATGACGCTCTGCCAACTCGAGGATGATGCCAGCCTCGAACAGGGCGGGCACTCGGAATCCGGACTTCTGATTTCGTTGCCCGAAATAGAGATCAAGGACGGCCTTGTGGTCCTGCAGGCTCCAGCTCGGCGACATTGCAAGAAGGAGATGGACGACGAGAGATTCAACTGATGGAGACGCAAGAACCTTACTAGGGCGTGTCGTCAAATGAGCCAAATGGCGCTGGCGGCGAGGTAGACGGCGGCGAGAAAGTTGCGCGCGGTCTTGTCATAGCGGGTTGCAATAGCCCGGAACTGCTTGAGTTTGGCGAAGAACGTCTCGATCAAGTGGCGTTCTTTGTAGAGATGCCGATCATACGTCCGGCGCGACTTGCGGTTGGCCTTTGATGGGATCACAGCCGTCTTGCCGGCGGTCGTGAGCGGCTCGATGACCCGCTTGTCGGCGTCGAATGCCTTGTCGGCGATCAGCGTTGCAGCCTGCATATCCGCCAGCAGATGGTCGGCGCCGACCAGATCATGCGCCTCGCCGCCCGTCAGATGAAACGCCGTCGGATTGCCGAGCGCATCGACCAACGTGTGGATCTTGGTGCTCAATCCGCCACGCGATCGTCCGATCGCCTGGTCTTCGCCGGCTTTTTTTTCGCGCCGGCACTGTGCTGGTGAGCGCGCACGATGGTGCTGTCGATCATCGCGTATTCATTGTCGGCATCAGCCGAGAGATGCTGAAAGACCCTGTGCCAAACACCGGATTTAGCCCAGCGACTGAAGCGCCGATGGACGTTTTTCCAGTCGCCGAAGCGTTCCGGCAGGTCACGCCACGGGAGACCGGCGCGATAGCGGTAGAGCACAGCCTCGACGAACAGGCGGTTGTCCGCCGCGGTTACTCCCACCCAGCCTGGCCGCCCGGGCAGCAACGCCTCGATCCGATCCCACTGGTCATCACGCAGTCCATAGCGCCACATCGGTCAGCCTCCAAAGCTGACCGCTTAGGAATCGGAGAATGCTGCGCGCCGGAATCCCCTGCGCACTTTGTCGCATCTCTTTTTGCCCAGATGTTGCAGTTCAGACTCACCGCGGCCTGGAAGGCTCTAGCTATTTGACGACACGCCCTAATACGATTTATAGTTTCCTCGGATTTGGGCGAGCGCTTTTCAGCCGGGACGCTACGGTTGTAGATGAAGTAAAGTGCAACCATTGGCGTGCGCTGCTCGGCCTTCAGTCTCGGAAGCATCTCTTCGATCTTAGTCGAGACTGCGCCCAAGTCCGTCATCGTGGTTTTCGAGAGAAGGTAGCCAGCAAACTGCTCCAAAAAAGCTTCAAGCCACCGACGCCCGGAGTCAGGACGCAGTAGTTCTGACCGTCCGATCCAATACTGTGATGCGAGTGGTGCCTCTATGATGCCGTATCTCTCCGAGCGATAGTCGTAAACTTCGGTCTCCACCTTTGGCTGCCGGGCTACGAATTCTAGAATGACCGTGCGGGCAACACGGGACAGGCCCTCGACTGTTAGATATGTCACGTGGCCGCTGTGAATTGTCTCGCTGTAAGAAAAGTCTGAATCCAGGAGGCGCGGCAGGTCTCGTAGATTGTGCACGTAGCGCGAGCGGAGGCTATAAGCCTCTTTCAGGCCGTCACGAAGATCATGCCGCCCAGGCCCGCCTGCCCGCCCAGCCTCGTGGAGAGCACAACGCGACACGTGATCGAGCGCGAAATCACGAAACCTACGAGAAAGGGCGGAATGCTCGATTTTCACGAGGGCAGCCCTCACTCTCCCCGCCGTGACCTCATCTGCGTCAGCGAGCGCAATATCGATACGTCGACGCTTCGACTCTTCGTAGTCGCTCCACTGGCCCTCGTGACCGTCGAAGTCCTGTGCCAAAGATTCGATCGATGCGACCAACAACGTGTAAGCAAGCTCAAGGTCATCCGTGACCCTATGGAGGCCAGTGACATAGGTACGTATGGCCTCCATCGCGGCGCGGAAGCTTTTGCGCTTCAGAGCAATCAGATCCGTAACAAAGGACGTCAGGTTCTCAGCGTCGCTTGGACGAACCCAAATTTCCTTTTCGAATACGCGCCTCACCAGCTTATCCGGAGATGTGGCGACGGCAAGGCTTCGCTTGGCGCTAAGAAGGCGCGCGCAAAGGTCGGCGTCGGGAGTGCAGGTGGCACGGAGAATGAACGAAACAATTGTTGCAAAGTCGTGTAAATAAGGCTGAATGCCGTGCGAAATCAGTACGCCCTGCGTGATCCTGCCATCTTCCATCTGTTCCGTCAGCTCATAGACTAGCGGCTTAGGGCTTCCAAACGAATCGACCTGAAGCAATGTGCCCGCAGCGGTGACGATAGGCGTGTCATCCAGCCCCATTAGGACCAGATTAGAATAAAGGATACCGCGCAGTTTGTTCCTACGGCCAACTCCGTTCGGATAAAGCTTACCGGAATTGATCTGAAGCACCGCATCCCCCTCCAGTCCTAATAAGTCATGCGCCCGTGCGGCTTTCAGATTCGCACCGGTGCGAAGACCTGAACTCTCCGCTTGAAAGCCATATAGCGGGCCGAACATTGTCTCCAAGTAATTCCTTGCGGACCAGATGGAAGCGTCGTCGAACCAGTTGGAGACGCGCGTTTTCGGCCGTAGGTTGATACCCCGCCATTTTAGATAGCGGGCATCCGGCGGAGGAAAAGCCTGTGCCGCTCAGTCGCATCTCGGGTCAAGTCTCGCAGTGCGCGCTGGTTGTGCCCCATGGCGCCGAGAAGGGCGTCTCCCCGACGCCATGAACGCGATGTCGACGCGTTCCTTGAGCAACGCAACCGCTCCGCTGACCACGCCTTTAGGGACGGGCCTGCATCAACAGGCCGTGCCACTGTCATCCGGAGCCGACGCATGATCGAAGTGTCCAACGACGCGCAATCCGAGGTCCGGTCGGCGAACCCGGGCAATGCGCCGGTTCGCCAACATCTGGTCCGGCATGCAGGACCGGTGCGCGTCGGCGACCTGAAAGCATCGGGGAGCCCGCCCTGCTGATGCTAGGCCCCATCGTCGGCCACACGACGGACACCACGACGCGGATCTGGATCGCCGCGGACGGCGGCCCGCATCGTCTCGAACTGGAGGGCGGCCCCACGGTGCCCTTCCAACCGACCGAGGCAGGCGTGCCCGAATTCGGCACCGCGATCGCCGAGGCAACCGGGTTAATGCCCGACACATGCTATCGCTACACGATACGCGCACCGGATGGAGCGGTGGCCGCACGGGGCTCGTTGCGCACCTTCCCGCCGCCGTGGGATCGCGCCGAACTGCTGTTCGCCTCCGCGTCCTGCGACAGCCTGCACGTCGCCGGCGACCGCTCGAACCCCGGCGCGTGGGAACTGCTGGCCCAACAGGTGCGCCAGGGCGATCTGCGCTTCCTCATGCTGCTCGGCGATCAGGTCTACATGGACGAGGTCGAAAACCTCTGGCACCTGCCGCTGGACCTCGACCGGCGCGAGCGACGGCGCCGCATGGCGGAGGTCTATCACCGTTTCTGGTCACGCGCTCCGGTGGCTGAGATCCTCGCCAACGTGCCCACCTACATGATGTGGGACGACCACGAGATCCGCAACGGATGGGGTTCGGACCCCGGCGACAGCCCGACCCTCGCCCGCCGCCACCCGCGCGGCCGGCCGATCAGTGCCCGGTATGAGGCGTTCTTCGAGGATGCGCGGCAGGTCTATTGGCACTTCCAGCACGTCCGCAACCCGGCGACCCCCGGCATCGATGGCGCCGCCTTCCTCGAGCCGAACACCCGCCGTGCGATGCCGTTCGCGTTCGGGTGCGGGGCCACGACGCTGTTGGTGCTGGACAACCGCGGCGCGCGTGATGTCTGGCGCCGCCGGCTGCCGGTGTTGGGGGCGCAGCAGTGGAGCGGCCTGCGCGGGACGCTGCGGGGTCTCGACGCAAGGACCGACTCGCTCGTGGTCGTCGTGCCGCTGCCGGTGGTCTCGATGCCGAACCGGGGCATCATCCAGGTCATGTTCGGGCGAAGGCGGGACGATGTCCGCCTGTTCCGGAACGGCGAGGCCGCCAGGCTGAAAGTGTTTCCGGAGCGCGGCGAGCCCACCTCGGGCGCCAGCAAACTGCTGGTCTACCTGCGGGCAATGGTCGACGTCGCCAGCGCCGTCTTGTTCGGGCTGGGCGGCGGCGGACGGTTCCACCTCAAGGACCTGACCGATGTCCGCGACAACTGGGCCAACCACCTCGTGCGTCGGGAACGTGATGTGCTGCTGCGCGCCGTGCTGCGCGTCCGCCGGGGCAGGCGCGCGGTCAGCTTCATTGGCGGCGACCTGCATATCGGCGCGCGGATGGACATCGTCGAGCGCGGCGGCGGTCACGTGCCGACCCTGATCACCTCCGGGATCGGGCAGGCGCCCTCGGCCGGCCCGGTGGTGCACACCGTCCTTGGCCGGCGCTTCCGCATCGCGCGCGGGCTGCGCGCCCGGCTGGTCGAGCACTGCGTTGCCCATAACTTCGGCCTGACGCGGATCCGTCGCGATCAGGGCGCGGCAGGGATTACCCACGAACTGGTCCGCGCGGGGTCGGACGAGGGGTCGCTGATGTCATGACATGGCTTAGGGGCGCCAGTGTCACCGGCATCGCCGCCGGCGGCATCGGGATGCCCGAGTCTCAGCGTGGGCGCGTAGTCGATGTGGCCCTGCGGGATCGCGGCAGCCTACCGCGGCGCCGCCTTGGTGGCCGCAGTATATGTTCCCTTGGAGGAACCGATTGGGATCGATTCCAGCGCACCACATGATCGACTGGGACGACATCCGCCACTTCCTCGCGGTCGCGCGTGGGGGCTCGGTCCGGGCCGCCGCCGAGCGGCTTGGGGTGAACCATTCCACCGTGCTGCGACGCATCGCGCAACTTGAAAAGCGCCTCGGGGCGCGCCTGTTCGAAAAGCTGCCTGCGGGCTATCGGCTGACCGATGCGGGGCAGGACGTCCTCGGGTTCGCCGACCAGATGGAAGTGTCGTCGAACCAGCTGCAGACGCGCGTTTTCGGTCGTGACCAAAGCGTGCGGGGGCTGCTGCGGGTGACCCTGGCGCCGACCCTGGCGACCCACCTGCTGATGCCGGACTTCGCCGACTTCGCGCGGCTTCACCCCGAGATCGAGATGGAGATCCTGTCGATCGACGAGCCGGTCAACCTGACCAACCGAGAGGCCGACGTCGCGATCCGCGTCGTCTACGACCGCAACGCCCTGCCGCCCAATCTCCACGGCCTGAAGGGACCGGCGCTGTTCGGCGGCGTCTACATGGCCCACGACCTGCTTGCCGCGTGGCGCGCGGGGGCGCCCGATCGCATCCGGTGGATCGTCATGAGCCAGCATGGCGTCCCGGACTGGGCGCGCGAGGGTGAGGTTCCCACCGGGGAGGTTCCGTTCAGGACCACGGGCGGCGGGGCGCAGATCGCCGCGGTGCGGCAGGGGCTGGGGATGACGACGCTGCCCTGCTTCATCGGCGATGCCGACAAGTTGCTGGTCAGGGTGCCGGGCACTGGCTTGCGCCTGTTCGGCACGCTCTGGCTTCTGACGCAGGGCGAGGCGCGCAAGACGACGCGCGTGCGGCTATTCACGGACTTCCTATCCCGCAGGCTCGCCGCTTACGCGCAGCTTCTCGCGGGACTATCCTGTTCCCGCGACTGACGCGCGAGGGTGGCAGGCTCCCGCCACCTTTGTGCCAATGGACGGTGTCACCCGGCGTGATCGATGCCAGACCGTCAGACCGAGTTAGCTGAAACCCCGGAGCTTGGTGGACGTGCTCAGGAAAGTGCCTTCGCCGGGATCAGGGACGGATCCTCGCTGGGGATGTTGATGCCGCCGCCGCGCCGAGCCGCGATGGCGTTCGGGGTGCCGTCGGTGGCGACGACCGAACGGCCGTATGCGGGGATCGGCGGAATCGCCTCCGGCGCGAGCGGGCGCATCCACTGCTTCCGCTGCAGTGCCGCGTCGATATAGGGCGCCAGTTCGGCCTGCTTGCGAGTGTCGCGGGCGGCCTGATCGGCTTTCATCTCCGGCATCACCTCGGCGGCGAACAGTTCGAGCGAGGCGATGATATCCGCGTGCGTGTTGCGCCCAGCCTGCTGGACAAAGATGACCTGATCGACACCGGCGTCCTGATACTGCCGCAGCCGGGCGATCAGTTGCGCGGGCGTGCCGATGCCGTTGCCGATCGCCGGCGGCATGGCGTCGCGCCCGCGCTGGAACCGCTCCCACACATTGGTCACACCGGGGATATGCTCGCCATAGACGTAGTGGTGACCGAGCGCGAAGCCGAAGAACTGGAAGCCTTCACCGCCGCGGCGGATGGCCTCGGCCTCGTCATGATGGACCGAGAAGCCGGTTGCCATGGCGATGTTGGCGTTGACCGTGTGGCCGATCGGGACGCATTCGTCGGATTTGATGATCTCGTAGTATTCGCCTGCCCATTTCGCCGCCTCGACCGGATCGACGAAGGCGAAGGCCAGCGCGCCGACGCCGTTGCGGGCGGCGATGTGGATCGTCTCCTTGTTCGAGCAGGCGAGCCAGATCGGCGGGTGCGGTTTCTGCAACGGTTTAGGGATGACGTTGCGGGCCGGCATCGAGAAGTAGTCGCCCTGAAAGCCCGGGTAAGGCGTCATCGCCATCATGTTGGCGCTCTGCTCAATCGCCTCGGCCCACATCAGCTTTTTCTGCGCCGGGTCGATGTTGAAGCCTTCCAGTTCGGCGCGTGATGCCGACGAGCCGGTGCCCCATTCGGCGCGGCCGGAGGACACGAGGTCGAGCATTGCGATGCGTTCGGCGACGCGGGCGGGCGGGTTGTAGCCGGGTGGTGCGAGCACGACGGCGTGGCCGACATGGATCCGCCTGGTGCGTCCGGCGGCGGCGGCGAGGAACACCTCGGGGGCGGAGTTGTGCGAATATTCCTCGAGGAAATGATGCTCGTTGGCCCAGACATAGTCGAAGCCGAGACGGTCGGCGACCTCGACCTCGGCCAGCGCGTGCTGGACCATGCGGTGTTCGGCGTCCGCATCCCACGGGCGTGGCAATTGCAGTTCGTAGATCAGGCCGAACCTCATGCGGACGTCTCCTTCGGTTTGTCTTGCGGGTGTCCTACCGAGCCGTAGCGAAAGCGGAAGGGGCCGTCCAGTTGGAGGCAGGCGCCCGGTCTCATGCCGGTTCGTGAACCCGTGCCGGAACGGCTTTCGGAACAAGGCAGTCCGGCAGGGGCTTCTGGATGCGCGGTGAGGTGTCTGCGTCGGGCAGCGGCGGCGGTTCCGTGGGCGTGTCCTCGCCCGGCGGCGGCTGCCACCTGGGCGGTCCGAGGCGCCACAACTCCCATCCGGCGGCCACGATCGGCACGCCGAATGTCAGCGCGAAACTACACATGACCTGGGAGGTGGCGTTCATCGGTTATGTCCCCGGTGGCTGTTGCGAGGCGGAACACGATCCGGCGCTTGACGGGGCGAGCCGGTATCATGGGTGAGCGTAGACGGGTTGTTCGTCAATTGCCAATTGGTGCCCGCGCAGACCGATCAACGCAGGCGTCGACCGGTCTGACTCCGCTGCACGGCGATATGCCTGGGCTCGGTTACCGGCCGCGGGCTCTCGATGGGGCGTGTTCGCCGATGGTCACTCCCACTCAAGGTCTCAATTCACTGCCGGAGAGAGTGGTTAGCCCGCGGCTACCACGACACCGGCAGCTGCTCAGACTCTGCCGATCCCGACACGTGGTGCTACCCCTTCAACACCGCGACCATGGTGCTGCCGAGGGCGGCGGGGCTATCAGCGACGTGGATGCCGGCCGAACGCATCGCGTCCATCTTCGCCGCGGCGGTATCCTTGCCGCCGCTGATCACCGCGCCCGCATGGCCCATTCGCCGGCCGGGCGGGGCGGCCGCACCGGCGATGAAGCCGACGGTCGGCTTCTTGACCTTGTCGCGGAACAGGAACTCGGCGGCATCGGTCTCGCTGCTGCCACCGATCTCGCCGATCATGACGATCTGCTTGGTTTCCGGGTCGGCCAGGAACATCTCCAGCACCTCGATGAAGTCGGTCCCCTTCACCGGGTCGCCGCCGATGCCGACGCAACTGGTCTGGCCGAGGCCCGCGGCGGTGGTCTGCGCCACTGCCTCATAGGTCAAGGTGCCGGAGCGCGAGACGATGCCGACGGTGCCGCGTTTGTGGATATGGCCCGGCATGATGCCGATCTTGCACTCGTCCGGGGTGATCACGCCCGGGCAGTTCGGTCCGATCAGGCGCGATTTCGATCCCGTCAGCGCCCGCTTGACGCGCACCATGTCCAGCACCGGGATGCCCTCGGTGATGCAGATGATCAGCGGAAACTCGGCATCGATCGCCTCCAGGATCGCGTCGGCGGCGAACGGCGGCGGCACGTAGATCACCGAGGCATCGGCGCCGGTTTTTTCCCGGCATTGCCAGACCGTATCGAACACCGGCAGGTCGAGGTGCGTCGTCCCGCCCTTGCCCGGCGTCACGCCGCCGACCATCTTGGTGCCGTAGGCGATCGCCTGTTCGGAGTGATAGGTGCCTTGCGCGCCGGTGAACCCCTGGCAGATGACCTTGGTAGCGGCGTTGACGAGGACGGACATCTATGCGGCCTCCCGCACGGCCTTGACGATCTTCTCGGCGGCGTCGGCCAGGTTGTCGGCGGACACGATCGGCAGGTTGGACTTCGCCAGGATCTGCTTGCCCAGATCGACGTTGGTGCCGGCCAGCCGCACCACCAGGGGCACCGACAACTGCACCTCCCGCGCGGCGGAGACGACGCCTTCGGCGATGATGTCGCAGCGCATGATGCCGCCGAAGATGTTCACCAGAATGCCCTCGACGTTAGGATCCGACAGGATGATCTTGAACGCTGCTGTCACACGCTCCTTGGTGGCGCCGCCGCCGACGTCCAGGAAGTTGGCCGGCGCCATGCCGTACAGCTTGATGATGTCCATCGTCGCCATCGCCAGGCCGGCGCCGTTCACCATGCAGCCGATGTTGCCGTCCAGTGCGACGTAGTTGAGTTCGAACCTGGCGGCTTCCAGCTCCTTGGGGTCTTCCTCCGCCTCATCGCGCAGCTTTTCCAACTCGGGATGGCGAAACAAGGCGTTGTCGTCGAAGCTGACCTTGGCATCCAGGGCGATGACCTCGCCGCCGCCGGTCACCACCAGCGGGTTGATCTCGATGACGGCGCAGTCGAGGGCGACAAAGGCGGCGTAGATGCCGGTGACGAACCTGCCGAACGCGGCGGCCTGCTTGCCGCCAAGCCCCAGGCCCGTTGCCAGCCGGCGGGCATAGAAGCCGGAGATACCGGACGCCGGATCGATGCCGACCCGGAGGATCTTTTCCGGTTGGTTGACGGCGACCTCTTCGATCTCCATGCCGCCCTCGGTGGAGGCGACGATGGTCACCCGCCCGGTGAGCCGGTCCACCAGCAGCGACAGATACAACTCGTGGGCGATATCGCAGCCGGCCTCGACGTAGACCCGGCGCACCGGGCGTCCGGCGGGGCCGGTCTGCTTGGTGACCAGGGTGTGGCCGATCATCGCCTCGGCGGCGGCGCGAACCTCGGCGGCGGACCGAGCGATGCGCACGCCGCCCTTGCCGTTCGGATCGTCGGCGAAGCGGCCGGCGCCGCGCCCGCCGGCATGGATCTGCGACTTGACCACGTAGACCGGGCCCGGAAGCTTGCCGGCCGCCGCCTCGGCCTGTTCCGGCGTCCAGGCGACGTAACCGTCGAGCACGGTGACGCCGTAGCGCTTCAGCAGTTCCTTGCCCTGGTACTCGTGGATGTTCATGACGATGTCCCCGTCGTGCTATCGCGCTTCGTCCGTTCTGGCGTGCTTGGTACGTTCGCGTGCTTCAGGCGTTCCGCTGAACACGATCCCGCGCCAGTGGTGGTCGCGAAATTCGTCATCGTTTGGCTCCACCGCCAGGGCGAACCTCGGAACCGTACACCACACTAGCAAACAATGATTTGCCAGTGTCCATATCGGTTCGAAAGTTCGTCAGGGGTGTGATCCCGCTGCACCGAACTCTCGGACCGGGAGACGAGGGCCTCGCGGCGCGGACCCGGACGGTCGATGCGGCCGAGACGCAGGGCATAGTCGGTTTGCTTTCAATGGCCTGCTGGTCCATGGGTTGGTCCCGGGCTGCGCCAGCCCGCTGCGGCAGGAGACTAGCCGATCAGCTTGCGAGACGCCTCGATCAGTTCCTTCACCGCCGCGCAGGACTTGTCGAACATCGCCTTCTCGGCCGGGTTGAGTTCGATCTCGACGATCTTCTCGACACCGCCGGCGCCGATGACGACCGGAACGCCGACATACATGTCGTTGATGCCGTACTGTCCGGTCAGATAGGCCGCGCAGGGCAGCACGCGCTTCTTGTCCTTCAGGTAGGCGTCGGCCATCGCGATCGCCGACGCCGCCGGCGCGTAGAAGGCACTGCCCTTTTCCAGCAGCTTGACGATTTCGCCGCCGCCGTTGGCGGTGCGCGCGACGATCGCATCGATCTTCGCCTGGGTGCTCCAGCCCATCTTGACCAGGTCCGGCACCGGGATGCCGGCGACGGTGGAGTAACGGGTCAACGGCACCATGGTATCGCCGTGGCCGCCCAGCACGAACGCCGTCACGTCCTGCACCGACACGCCGAACTCCTGAGCCAGGAACAGCTGGAAGCGGGAGCTGTCGAGTATGCCGGCCATGCCGACCACCTTGTTGGCGGGCAGGCCGGACTTCTGCTGCATCACCCACACCATCGCGTCCAGCGGGTTGGTGATGCAGATGACGAAGGCATTCGGGCAGTTGGTCCTGATGCCCTCGGCGACCTGGGCGATGACGCCGGCGTTCTTGCCGATCAGGTCATCGCGCGACATCCCCGGCGTGCGCGGGAAGCCGGCGGTGACGATCACCACGTCGGCATCCTTGATCGCGGCGTAGTCGGATCCGCCGGTCATCAGCGCATCGAACCCATCGACCGGCCCGGACTGCATGATATCCAGCGCCTTGCCCGCCGCGACGCCGCCGAAGACGTCGAACATGACGACGTCTCCGAGTTCCTTCAGGCCGATCAGATGGGCGAGGGTGCCGCCGATATTGCCGGCGCCGATCAGAGCGATCTTGTTGCGGGCCATAGGGGTAATCCTTCCGAGGGCGCATCGCCGCGCCGAATGATATGAACCGGCCTGCCGAGGCGCCGCCCAACACGCTGCCCGATTCTGGGCCCAACTGGGCGGGAATGCCTGTCCGGACGGTAGACGGTTTGCTAGCCCATCACGCGGAACGCGGCAAGAAGGTGCGGTGCAGCGCGTCAGACCAGATCGCGAGGGCAGACCGGGCTTGGGGAGTCCGAACCGATTGGGGTGCAATTTCAGATCGCAGGCCACGGGAGGTGGGCGACGGCGGCGGTGAGGTGCATTGTTCCCGGCTGGTCTCGCGCATCAAAGACGCGCCACTTCGCTGTCGGTCCACGGTCGCCGATCAACGCGACCAATGGCGGACGCAGCGGATTTCGCGCTTCGCCGCGACCGGGTATCACATAAGCTCCTCGGTCTTGAAGTCGGCTGGCACGATGATCTCCAGCACTTCGCAGTCGGCTGAATAGTCCAGCACCGTGTGGCGGATGCCGGAGGGCTGCAGCCAGCAGCTTCCGGTGGACATCATCTGCTCGCCGTGGCCCGCGAACTCGTTCTTCATCCAGCCTTGCAGCACGTAGATCAGCTGCAGCTCCGTGCTGTGCCGATGAGGCTTGCGGACCTCATCGGTGCAGGGCGGGGTGAAGCGGATGACGTGCGCCTGGCAGCGGCCGCTGGTTGCCGCGGCGATGCCAAGATCGCGGTACTGGGCGTAACGGCGAAGGCCGTCGGTCTTGAAGTCGTCCTGGCTGAGGTGGCTGACGGTGAACACCTGCGGGGCGCTGACGGGGGTCTTGGCGGGTGGGGCCGGTTTCGCGGTTCGGCGGGGCGCGCCGGCGGCTCGTGCACGGCGCGCGGCGGGCGTCGGCGGCGCGGGGCGGCGGGCGGCTTTTTTCGCTGGGGCTGGCTGCTTCATCGAAGCTGGCTTCTTCACCGGACCTGGCTTGACAGGCGGTGCGGCCTTGGTGGCCGGCAGGGCCGTCGGCGGCGGGTGTTTTGCCCTGGTGGCCGCGGACTTCGAAGCGTTCGCGGACTTCGGGGGGTTCGCGGACTTCGGGGGGTTCGCGGACTTCAAAGGGGGCGCTGACTTTGGGGCGTTCACGGATTTTGGCGGGGGCGCGGACTTTGGGGCGGCGGCGTTTGGCTTTGCCCGGGTCGTCCTGTGCTTCACGGTGGCGGTTTTTTTCGCCGGCGGCGGCTTGGCGGCGGCGCGGCGGGCGGCAGCCGCGGGCTTGGACGCGACGGCCGGTTTCGCCGAACGCTTGTTCACGGTCGTCGCGGCTGATTTCCGCGCAGCCGTCTTCTTCGGGCTGGATACCGCGGTCTTCGCCGGCTTGGCGGCTGATCGCTTCAGGCTGACGCGATCACGCTCTACTTCCCGTTGTTTGAGCGAGCGCTTGACGTCCGGGGTTGTTGCGACCTCAGACGATCGCGCTTTGGGCGTAACAGCGGGCGGCGCCGCCTTCGCCGGGACAGGCACGCCCCGCGCGGTGCTGATTTTAGCCATGGCGTCGTCCTCGTGACACTTTTCGATTGAAAACAGTATCGACGCGATGACGGCTTATTTTCAAGAGGGAGTAACGAAGGTGATCGCGGACGGACTGCCGACGGCAATCCGCACGCCGGTCTTGATCAGGCTGCCGGCGGCCTGGTCGACATGAAAAACGGTGATATCGTCGCTGTCCTGGTTGGCGACATACAGATGCTTCGCGCGTGGCCCGAAGGCGAAGAATCGCGGCTTGGCACCCCCGGTGGGGATATTGCCGGCATAGGTCAGCAACCCGTCGTCGGGGGTGACGACGAACCGCGCGATGCTGTCCAGGCCGCGGTTGGAGACATAGACGAAGCGTCCGCAGGGCAACGCCGCGATCTCGGCGGTGGTGTTCGGTTCCGTATGACCGGGCCACAGTGTCGAGATCACCTGGCGTTCGGTGGCGCGTTCCACCCTCCAGTCAAATACCGAGACCGTCGAGTCGAGCTCGTTGTTCACGTAGAGCACCGGCAGGGTCGGGTGGAACATGGCATGACGCGGCGCCGCGCCCGGGCTTGAGTCGACGAAGCCCTGGTCGGTGGCGGTCAAGCGGCCATCCCGGAACCGGAAGAAGAAGGTGCGGTCGAGGCCTTTGTCCGGAACCACCACGAATTGCCCGGTGGGGTCGAAGATAACCGCGTGCGGATGCGAGGCGGTCTGTTGCTTCGGATCGGGGCCTGGGGTGCCTTGAAGCCGCACCAGTTGGCTGACCGGTTGCAACCGCCCGTCCTCACCGAGCGGGATGACCGCGACCGCGCCGGTGTCGTAGGCGGCGACGACGAGGAAGCATTCGGTCGGGTCCAAGGCCGAATCGACCGGGTTGTTGCCCGAGCAGGTGACCTGGTTGAGCAGTGTCAGCGCCCCGCTGTGGCGGTCGATGGTGAAGGCGCTGACCAACTCTCGGCCGCCATGCACGCTGTAGAGGCGGCTGGAGTCGCGGCTGAGGGTGAACAAAGACGGGTTTTCCAGGCCGCCGACGTGCTGCAGATGGGTCCACCCGCCGCTGACCTCATCGACACGGTAGACGTTGATGCCGTCTCCGCGTCCGTCGCGGTCGGATGTCGTGTAGCCGCCGACATAGGCAAACATGTCATTCTCCCTTGCGGTCGCCTGTGGCCTGATCCGGGGTCGCCTGATTCGGGATCGCCTGATTGGGGGTCGCCTGATTGGGGGTCGCCTGATTGGGGGTCGCCTGGTCCAGGATGATCCCGGTCATCGCCGGGTCGTCGGTGACCGAACCGTAGAACCGAACGGCAGGCCCGGCTTCACCCCGACCGGCCCGTTCCGCCGCGATCAGCGCCGGCACGTCGTCGCGGACGTGGCCGCCGGCTTGTGCGAAAAAGCCGATGACCACGACCGGGTGGGTGCGCAGCCCCCGCAGCGCGTCGGCGACGAAGGGCGCTTCCTCCAGACAGGCGGCTTCCACCCGGGCAAACAGTTCGGTCGCCGCCACCCTGGCGGCATGTCGGTGCAGCGCCAGTGCGCGGCCGGGCGCGCTGGCAGAGCCATGGCCGACGACCAGCACGGCTGTGGTGCGCGATGGCAGGTCTAGACCGGCGCAGGCCGCGAGCGCCTGGTGCTCGATCAGTCCGGCGATGGCATCGTGAACGCCAACCGGCGGGCCCATGCGGGCCGGGCGGTGGTGCAGCGCGCTCGGCAACGCGACCCGGCTGAAATAACCGTCCTCCATGAAGAACGGCACGACGCAGAGGGCCACGCCGTCGCCGATCCGCGCCAGTGCGTCATCCACGGACGGCGCGCCGTGCAGCAACGCGACCTCGACCCGCGCGAAGGCGCCGGCCTGACGCAGCGCGTCGGCATGCCGGCCCATCTTGGCGCCGGCGTCGGGATAGCGGCCCGATCCGTGGCCGATCAGCAACAAGGCGTGGTTGGGGGACAAGCGTGGCACTCCGGGGTCAGCGGTTAAATGTTCGGGAGGCCTTGTCGGTTTGCCGCACAAGGTAATCTGACGCAGATAAGACTGAATTGAAGTCACGACAAACGACGAGGAGTGGAAAATGCCCGAGGAGCTACCCGAACGGGAAGCGATGGAGTTCGACGTCGTGATCGTGGGTGGCGGGCCGGCGGGTCTGTCGGCGGCGATCCGGTTGAAACAGCTCAATCCCGAGATGGCGGTCTGCCTGGTGGAAAAGGGCGGCGAGGTTGGCGCGCATATTCTGTCCGGCGCGGTGATCGAGCCGCGCGCGCTGAACGAGTTGATCCCGGACTGGCAACAGAAGGGTGCGCCGCTGGACACCCCGGCGCGCGAGGACCGGTTCGTGTTCCTGACCGAGACGCGGTCGTTCAAGTTGCCGACCCCGCCGCAGATGCACAATCACGGCAATTACATCGTGTCATTGGGCAACGTGGTGCGCTGGCTGGGTCACCAGGCCGAGGAACTCGGGGTGGAGATCTATCCGGGCTTCGCGGCCGCGGAACTGCTGGAGGAAGACGGGCGCATCGTCGGCATCGCCACCGGCGACATGGGCGTGGACAAGCAAGGCGAAGCCACTGGCAACTTCCAGCGCGGCATGGCGTTGCGGGCTCGGTACACGCTGTTCGCGGAAGGCTGCCGCGGGTCGCTGTCCAAGCAGCTGATGCAGCGTTTCAACCTGCGCGCCGGTCACGATCCGCAGACCTATGCGATCGGGATCAAGGAGCTGTGGGAAATTCCCGCCGCCAACCACAAGCCGGGCCTGATCGAGCACACGCTGGGCTGGCCGCTCGACCGCGCGACCTACGGCGGGTCGTTCCTGTATCATTTCGGCGACAATCTGGTTTCGTTTGGGTTCGTTATCGGCCTCGACTATAGCAACCCCTGGTTGTCGCCGTTCGACGAGATGCAGCGGTTCAAGACACATCCCGCCGTGCGCCCGCATTTCGAGGGCGGACGGCGGATCTCCTACGGCGCCCGCGCGTTGAACGAAGGCGGGCTGCAGTCGATCCCGAAGCTGAGCTTCCCGGGCGGCCTGCTGATCGGTGACGCGGCGGGGTTCCTCAACGTGCCGAAGATCAAAGGCACCCACACCGCGATGAAGTCGGGCATGCTGGCAGCCGAAGCGGTGGCCGAGGCGCTGGCGGGGGCGCATCCGGCCGAGGTGACCGGCTACCTCGATCGGCTGCGGTCGAGCTGGTTGTGGGAGGAACTGTCGAAGGTCCGCAACGTCCGGCCGGCGTTCGCCAAGTTCGGCCTGTGGGGCGGGCTGGCCTACAGCGCGCTGGACACCTACCTGCTGCGCGGCAAGGCGCCGTGGACGTTGCATCATCCGCACCCCGACAACGAGACATTGACCGAGGCGGACAAGGCGCCGCGGATCCCCTATCCGAAGCCGGATGGGGTGCTGACCTTCGACAAGCTGTCCTCGGTGTTCATCAGCAACACGAACCATCAGGAGAACCAGCCGGCGCATCTGGTGCTGGCTGATCCCGCGAAGGCGATCGCGCTGAACTGGGAGCACTTCCGCAGTCCGGAGGTTCGCTATTGCCCAGCGGCGGTCTATGAGATCATCGGCGCCGAGGAAGGGGCGCCGAAGCTGCAGATCAACGCGCAGAACTGCGTGCACTGCAAGACCTGCGATATCAAGGACCCGTCACAGAACATCAACTGGGTTCCCCCCGAGGGTGGCGGCGGACCCAGCTATCCGGGCGGGATGTAGGTTCGGTCTTAAGCGACGCGCGGGCGAAACGACCGCGTGCCGCCGGTCGCCCCGGATGATGATCGTTTCGGTTGCACGAAACGGCTCAGGCGGGCCGGCGCGCCTGCAGGCTGATCGTCGATGGTCAGCGCGCGCCAGTTTGTTGTTTCACAAGCAACTTTATCAGCCAGACTTTCCGGTCAGGCTGATGTTGCTGCAAGCAGCCGTCCGCGGCCGAATCGGAGGATCGGCTTCTCGACCATCCGGTAGAGCAGCAGGCCGAACAGATTGGCGCCCACGAGGGTGGCGATGACGAACAGGGTCGGGCTGATGGCACCAATCTTCAACCGAAGCAGCGCCGACAGAACCAGGGTGTGGAACAGATAGACGCTGTAGGACGCATCGCCGAACGCCTCGGCCACGGGCTCGAACAGGCCCTGCCTTGGCTGACCGAAGATGCTGACGAACACGCACAGCGAGCAGAGCAGCCAGATCACCAGCAGGCTGGGTGGCACAAGCTGATGGTTCGGCGGGATCGCCAGCAACCAAGCGTAGAGAAACCACGATGCGATCAATCCGATCATCAACGGGAAGGGGTGGGGGATGCGCAAGCGCGGCCGGATCCTGGGTTCGGCGATGGCGAAGAGCATGCCCACGACGAACAGCAGCAGGATCGGCCGGGTCCAGTACAGCGTGATCGTCGTTGGTTCCGAGAGGTCCGACACCGGCATCATCCACGCGCCAACCGTCACCAGTGCCACGATCGTCGCGATGATCAGCGCCTGACCGATACGGCGCGAGAATGACAACCCGAGGGTGAAGATGAGGTAGAACAGCAACTCGTACTGCAGGGTCCAGGCTTGACCCACCAGTGGGTGCATATTTCCCGCGGCGGGAACCAGATGCGGCACGAGGAGAAAGGAGAAGCCGATGTCCGCGCGGCTGTATGCGCCGTGATGCGGACTGAGCACGATAAAGATGGCCGCCGCGATCCAGTAGATCGGGAAGATGCGGATCACCCGCTTGATGGCGAACTGGGCGATGCCACGTGGATCGCCGAATTCGTTACGCGACGTTTTGAAGATGATGAAGCCGCTGATAACGAAAAAAGTCGCGACGCCGACATAGCCGCCGCAGGTGGTCCATTCAGCCTGGTCATTGGCGATGATTTGCCGCGCCCTCAGCGCATCGATACTGTGCACCATCACCACGAGGGAAGCCGCCAATCCTCGAAGCGCCTGCAAATGATAGAGCTTGCCGCTGCTGGACGCACGCGGCGCACCTGTTGTTTCCTGCTGCCATCCGGCCGCGAGGATCGCCGTCACGCGGCGTAGCCGGAACGAGTTCGCATAAGATGACCTTCAAAATGACTGTGAAAAACCGGGGTGCCGACACAAGAATTAAATTTACTTGGCAGATCAAGCCCTGCCTCGCAGAATTCGATCAACAAAATCTGATCCCACATTGTCGATTGCCGCGAACTGTATTTGCAATCTGTATTCGCAGACTGTATTTTTCGCGAAAGATTCTTGGTTTGATAGCGCAAGGAGAAATCATCGCGGCGGTCTAATCATCGCGGCGGTCTCTTGCCGGTGCATCGCCGCCCGCGCCGACAACCGGGTCGGGCGGGAAAACGCGGGGCGGGCCCGTTCGATCGGCCGATCAGCAACCCAGGTTCGGTGGGTCAATGGGGGCCGATTAATGATGCGCCAGTCATCGCAAGCTGAATGACACCGTGCCGCACGACTGTTAAAGTGAGCATATGCAACATTTCCGCCACGCTCGCCGGTCTGTCCTTCTCGCGCTGACGCTGCTGTCGGCCTGCGCGGCATCAAACCCATCATCGGACGCGGTGACCGGTCCAGACAGCGCTCGGATGCCGGATGGGGTTCTTGGCAACTACCTGGCCGGCCGCTTCGCGCTGTCGCAGGGTGACTACCAGACCGCGGCCACCGACCTGCTGAATGCGGCCGCGCAAAGCCCCGACAATCCGGACATCAAGCTGCAGGCGTTCATCGCGACCCTGGATGCCGGCCGGCCGGAAGCCGTGACGCTGGCGCGGCAGCTACCCGACAGCCAGGTGGCGCAGCTTGTGCTGGCGGACGTGGACGTCAAGGCCGGCCGCTGGCAGGCGGCCGAACAGCGGTTCCACGGGCTGCCGCGCCAGGGTCTGACCCAGCTGCTGCAGCCGCTGCTGGTGGCGTGGGCGCAGCAGGGGGACGGGCGGACCGACCCGGCGCTGTCGACGCTGCAGCCCTACATCGACAATCCGCGGTTTCGCAGCATCTTCACGCTGCATGCGGCGATGATCGCCGACCTCGGCGGCCGCCAGCAGGACGCCGCGCGGTTGTACCGGGCCACCGAGACCGACCTGTCGGAGCCCAATCTGCGGATGGCGCAGATCCTGGCGAGCTGGGAGGCGAGGTCGCACCAGCCGGCGGAGGCGCAGCGCATCCTGGCAAGTCTGCCGGCGGTCGCGCCCAACCTGGCGATTGTCCTGCCAGCCCTGATGGCCGATCTCGCCGAACGGCCGGTGCCGAACGCGAGCGACGGCATCGCGGAAGCGTATTTCACCTTCGCCGCCCTGCTGCAGGCGCAGGATGCCAACGATTTCTCCCTGATCATGCTGCGGCTGGCGCTGGATCTGCGGCCGGATTTCGCCGCCGCGCGACTGCTGGCCTCGGAGATCCTGCAGAACGAGAATCATCCGCAGATGGCCCTGCGCAGTCTGATCGAGGTGCCGGCGAGCGATCCGTTGATCGCCATCGTGCAGCTGCGCCGAGCCGCGCTGATCGATCGTCTGGGGCGTCCGGATGACGCGATGCGCGAGCTGGAACGCCTGGCCCGGGATTATCCCGACAGCCCGCTGCCCGATGAGCAGCGTGGCGACATCCTGCGGGGAAAGCAGCGGTTCGCCGACGCCGCCCAGGCGTACGACCGGGCGATCACGCGGATCGCGCAGCCGACCGCGTCGGACTGGATCGTGTTCTATGACCGCGGCATCGCCGAGGAGCGTACCGACCAGTGGCCGAAGGCGGAGGCGGATTTCAACCACGCGCTGCAGCTGTCGCCCAATCAGCCCTATGTGCTGAACTACCTCGGCTACTCGCTGGCCGACATGGGTCACCAGCTTGGCAAGGCGCGTCAGATGATCCAGCGGGCGGCGGAGCAGCGACCGAACGATTCCGCCATCACCGACAGCCTGGGCTGGGTGATGTACCGCCAGGGCGATACCAAGGCCGCGGTGAAGACGCTGGAGCGCGCGGTCGAACTGCAGCCTGAGGATGCGACCATCAACGGCCACCTCGGCGATGCCTACTGGGCGGCCGGGCGCAAGGTCGAGGCGCAGTATCAGTGGCGGCGGGCGCTGACCCTGGATCCGACGTCGGAGGATGCGGCGAAGCTGGAGGCCAAGCTGAAGACCGACCGGCCGGGCGCCGTCATCAGCGGACAATAGCCGGGCGGACGTCTGTGCCCGCCCCGCCGTCTGTGCCAGCCCCGCCGCCTGTGCCAGCCTTGACGGAACTTGCGCCGGCGAAGATCAATCTGCATCTGCATGTCGTTGGGCGGCGAGCGGACGGCTATCATCTGGTGCACAGCCTGGTGGTCTTCGCCGGGATCGGTGACCGGCTGAGCGTGTCGCCCGCGGCCGCGTTGTCACTGGCGGTGACCGGTCCGTTCGCGGCCGGGTTGGCGGGCGAGGCCGACAACCTGGTGCTGCGAGCGGCCCGGGCGCTGGCGGCTCAGGCCGGAATGGCGGCCACCGGGCGGCTGGTGCTGGAGAAAAATCTTCCGGTCGCGTCCGGCATTGGCGGCGGATCGGCGGATGCGGCGGCCACGCTGCGGCTGCTGTGCCGGTTCTGGGGCGTCCAGAGCCCCGTTGTGGACAAGATCGCCGCGGGACTGGGGGCGGATGTTCCGGTCTGTCTGGCCAGCCGGCCGGCGGTCATGTCCGGGATCGGTGAGGTGCTGGCGCCGGTGCCGGTGCTGCCGGAGGTCGGCATCGTGCTGCTCAATCCGGGCGTGGCGGTTTCCACGCCGGCGGTGTTTCGCAGCCGCCCGAGCGTGTGGTCCGAACCGGCGGTTTTGCCGGCGGGCGGCTGGGCGGATGTCGATGCGATGGTGGCGACCCTGCGCGGCGCCGGCAATGACCTTCAGGCACCGGCCATCCGGCTGGCGCCGGCCGTTGGCGAGGCGCTCGCGGCCCTGTCGGCCGCATCCGGCTGTCTGATGGCTCGCATGAGCGGTTCGGGGGCGACGTGTTTTGGCCTGTTCGCCACGCGAGGCACGGCGCGGGCGGCGGCGCGTATGGTCGAGCGCGACGGATGGTGGGCGTGGGGCGGCGGGCTTGAACCCTAGCCGCTTGTGGGGCTGACCCATGCCGATCAGGTCTATCCGCCGATATCAGGTCTATCCGCCGATTAGCGGGCGGGCGAGCATGCGAGCGGGGGGACCGGGCATGTCTGCTGTTTTAGTTGCATTATCGGCACGTTGCACCGGCGTGCGCGCATCGGTCGAATGAAGATCGGGGGCTGCCTGATGGTGCAAAATCTTGTGTTTTGAAGCGACCGCCCGCGACCGGGCCGCCCGTCTGGCGGCTCACTGCCGATGTGGGTCGTCCGCTGGAGGATGGGGCCTAAACGATCAAGGTCCGGCGGGCACCGGCGGTTCCGGCTTTACGCGCGCCGCGTGCCGACCTATCACCTGGGTTTGTTGGGGCGTCGCCAAGCGGTAAGGCAACGGATTTTGATTCCGTCATACGGAGGTTCGATCCCTCCCGCCCCAGCCAGTTATCGACGCGCAACGCGTCTCGGCGCGATCCGGCGAAGCCGGCTGATCGCGGCAGCGACGTTCTGCCAGCGCGCCAGCCCGGAGGCATCGCCCTGATGCCGCGACTCGGCTATGCGCTCATTGACCAGCGCGTGGGCGCGCAGACCGTGCACCGCGATCAGCTTTTGCGCCGTGGTTCGGCTGCCGTGTTGCGGCATTGTTGTTTCCTCCTGTTTGGCGACACCTAGCGCGTGATAGCTTCAGGTTGAAGCAACCACGCGCTTGCTCCCTTTGTTTGAGAGGGCGATTCACGTCTGAGGTTGGTTCAACCTCAGACGATCGCGCTCTAGCCGGGGGCGACGGCTTTGTTTAGAGGCTGATTGCTTCAGCTTGAACAGACCGGACGCCAAAGGGCTTGCAGGCTGACCGTGATGGTCCGCGCACCCCAGCTCATTGGTTTCACGAGCAACTTTGTCAGCCAGACCTTCCTGGTCAGTCTGAAATTGCTCGCGTGTCCTGGATCAGAAGTTCGATATTGTGCGCGAAGCTCCGGTCTAGGACACGCGCTGTTTGTTTGAGTGCCCCGCGTATCCCCCGCGTCCGTCGCACGATGCGACGAACTTCGGGAGCCGGACACCATTTTCCCTGGTCGGCAGGGGCGGCTCGGGTGTGACATCAAATCGACTGGCGTGTTGTCGGTCGGTATCGCGCGGTCGCGGATCAGTTCGACGCCGAACGTGACCCGAAGCCGAGGAAACCGGCGCTGGGCAGCGGCGTGCCGCCGTCGTTCGCGAACAGCTTGGGCGTCGCCACCGGTTTGACCGCGACGGGCGCGACCGCGGCGCGGGCCGATCTGCGTGCGGCGATGGGCCGCTGGGCTTGTGCCATCCGGGTCGTGGGCGCCGGACCGCCAGCACTTGCGCGCGATCCCCGCCCGCCGTCTTCACCGCGCATCGACAGCAGCAGGAACGAGATATTGTTGCGGCCGAGATCGACCGACAATTCCATCGGCGTCATGCCCAGGATGTTGACGCCATTAAGGTCGGCACCCCGGCTCAGCGCGTCGCGGGCGGCGACGATGTCACCGCGATTGATCGCATCGAACAATGCATCGGTCGGCTGCAGGTCGCCCGTGGCGTGGGTCGACGGCGCCGCCGGTTCGCGCGGCGTGGCACCTGGGATCGCGTCCGCTGGGGCGAGCGGAGGCTTCTCCTGCTGCGTCGCGCGGGAGCGGGCGCCGGTCGCGATCTGGCCGGTGCCCACGGGGGCGCCTGGAATTATACCTTGCGCCCACGTCGTCGAGCCCAGCAGTACGCTCAATCCTGCCCCGGCGATCAGCCCGTGGCGAGCGGATCGTCCGCCCATGCCGGCCGCGGCGGAGACAATCCGAATGGCGAAGTTTGTCATGACCTTTTCCCCTCGCGAAGAGACCGAACGAGACCTTCTTATAGAACAATCGGCGCTCCCGCCGACCGGTATCCAGAGTCATTTTTCGCGTGCCGCCCCCGCCCTTGCGCGCCCGGCCCCCGCCCTCGCGTGCTCGGTCCCCCACCAATCTGGCGCGCGCATACCGGTCAACCCAGGCGTTGCCCGACAGTGTTCCCGCTGGCCATAGCAGCGCTTACGACCCCTGATTATAGCAGCGTAAGACGTCGGGGAAGCTCGCGGCCGACGGTAGGCGTCGATGGCTGGACGCGCGCACGGAAGAGCCGGTCCAGACCGACCAGGCAGCTGAACAGGGCCGAGAGTTTGTTTGATAGTCGGAAAGATAGCGGCTCAGTGCTTCGCCCGGTGCCATCATGCCCCGGTGTCCCGGCGGCGCCATGGCTGATACCGACACTCGGGCGGTCGGTCGCCTGCTGCCGAGGTGACGGATGGTAGCGCCGTTGTGGGTGAGGAATGGATGACTTGTCCCTGCTCTGGAGCAAGTGCGGGCTCTGGATCAAAAGCGGGCGCTGGATCAAGTGTGAGCGCTGGATCAGATGTGATTAAGCACCACGAAGCCGGCATTGAGATAGGCGGCGTAGAGGCACCAGAAGGCGTACGGCAGCATCAGCAGGAAAGCAGCGCGGTTGATGCGCCGGAACGCCCGGATCGTCAGCCCGATCAGCAGCAGCATGAGGACAATCACGACCATCGCGAAGGCCGGGCTGTGCAGGCCGAAGAAGACGGGCGCCCACAGCGCATTGGCGGCGAGCTGCCAACCCCAAAGCCGCAATGACGGGGCGGCGCCGAGCCGTTTCCACACCAGCCATCCGGCGACGCCGATCATGACGTAGAGTGTTCCCCAGACCGGGGCAAAAACCCAGTTGGGCGGCGTGCCGGGAGGTGCGTGCAGCGTTGCATACCAGTGGTGCACGGCGCGGGCGGTCATCGATCCGCCGACCGCACCGACCAGCACGCACAGGCCGACGAAGCCTACCAGCGCCAGTGCCGGCGAGACCGGAACGGATGATCCCGGGAACGAACCCCAGTCGTTTGGGCCAGACTGCTGGAAGACACAGATCCTTTCGTGATCCGATTTGAACGCCCCTTCGTATGTGAACACATTGGGTATTCAGGTGGAAGGCGCAAGTTCATCCCAGCGCCAGGTTGATCGCGGGTCGGTTCGATGCCGTTTTGTTTAGGCGCAAGACGGTTTGATCGGCAGACGGTTTGCCAAGCCGATTTGCTCGTCAGCCGGTTGTTTTATCGCTGCCCGGTATCTTGCAGACCAGATCAGAACGGGCGCGGCAGACTGGTTGCGCTGCGGGGGGATCGGGTGGCGCCGCGCAGCGGGTGATCGCGTCAGGTCGAAACGATCACCCGCTGAGTCCCCTTGGCTTGTAAAGGGCGATTGACGTCCGCGGTTGATGCAACCTCAGACGATCGCGCTTTAGTGTCCTGGATCAAAAGTTCGCTTTGATGCGCGACCTCTGGTCCAGAGCACGAGGTCCTTGTCTCAGTGGCTCGTTGATCCCTGCGTCCGTCGCACGATTCGACGGGGGGCCGAACCCCAGGAGTCGGCGGCGGCCGTCGCCTCACCAACCGTTGACCCGATACCAGGTGGCCACGACATCCTGTTCCCCATCAGTAACGAAATAGCGGTCATGCGCGGCCGCGGTCATGCAGGTGTGGTTGGGGGCGATGCGCAGCCTGGCGCCGATCGGCAAATCGAGCGGATGCGCCGGATCGAGTGCGATGACGCCATGCTCCTGGTACGCGTTGCGCACGACGGCGTTGCCGAAACTGCGTCTTCCCTCGACGTCCAATGCGAGGCCGAAGCCATAATCATGCGGTGTCGCTTCGGTGCTACGGTCTTTTGACAGGGCCAAGCCGCCGGCGTCGACCAGCAGCCGGCCCGGACGTCGGCCGATGACGCTGGTGAGCACGGTCAGGGCAATCGCATCGGCCGCATGTGTTTCGATTTCGGACTGAAAAAGATCACCGAACATGTAGACGCCGGCCCGGATTTCCGTCAGGCCGGCCAGGTTTTCGGCGTGACGCGCGGTCGGCGAGCTGCCGGCGGAGACCATGCTGATGGTATGCCCGGCGGTGCGCAGCCGGGTGGCCGCGGCGGTGATAGCGGCGCGTTCGGCCTCGGCGATGCGGGCGATTTCCGGCACGCCCCGAGCGGCGTAGGAATGGCCGGCATGGGTCATCACGCCGATCAGGCATTGCCCAAGCCGGCCCGCGAGGTCCGGCAGCAGGTCGCTGTCCGGATCGACCCCGCCGCGTTCCTCACCGCTGTCGATCTCGATCAGGGCGCGCGGCGGCCGGGGATGGGCAGCGATGGTGTCGGCCATCATCGGGTCGTCTGTTATCACGATGATTTGTGCGCCGGCTTCGTTGAGCTTGCAGACCTGCTGCAGCTTCTGCGGCGTCACCCCGACCGCGTACAGGATGTCGGTGATGCCGTGACCCAGGAAATACTCCGCCTCGGCCAGCGTCGAGACGGTGATGCCACCCGGCTGGCCGCGGGTCGCCAGTCGCGCCACCTCGATCGACTTGGCGGTCTTCATGTGCGGGCGAAGCGGCACGTTCAGGCGCGACAAGGTCGCGGCCATGCTCTCGATGTTGCGGGTCAGGATGCCGCGATCGAGCACGAGGCAGGGGGTTGGCAGATCGGCCAGCTTCATGCGGTCAGGCTTCCAGAGGGCGCGGCCCATGCGGCGGTGTCGTCGATCGGCAGTACCGGGCGCGGCATGTGTCGCCAGGAAAAGCGCGAGAGGATCGGGCTGGTGAGGCCGGGTGCGTCGACCTCGATGACCTGGTCGTGGCGGAAGAACTCGTCGAAGCCGCCGCGGAAGTGACCGCGCGACTTGACCACCACGACGCGCGCGGCGGCGATGTCGAGGTCGAACGCCTCGAAGAACATCGGGTCGGCGCACTGGTAGCGGTGGGTCAGGACGATGACGGTGATGCCGTCCAAGGTCAGCGCCGCGGCCTTGCCGATCTGCAGCGTGTTGTTGGCGTAGATGCCGCGCCGGCCGCGGATCGGCTGGTCCCGGAGTGCGGCGACGACGGAGTCGGCGGTGAAGGGCTGGCCGATGAAGGATTGGGAGAACGTGTCGCCGCCCTGCTGGCCGACGCCGCCGCGGTTGAAGCGGGCCTGGAACGTCGTGCCGACGCCGTGTTGGTGCGCTTCGGCGGCCAGCGCCGGATCGTGGATGACGCCGACCAGGGCGTCGCGCACGCCAGCCGCGTGGAACGCCCGCAAGATCGCCATGGTGTTGCCGCGGCCGCCGCCGCCGGGGTTGTCGGCGACGTCGGCGAAGATCAGGGGGGTCTCGGTGGTCAGCGCCAGGCGCACCGCTTCGTCGAGGCTGGTGAGGGATGGACGGAACCTGTCGCGGCGCGCCCAGGCGGCTTCGGCGAGTTCTTTCGCTAGGCCATCGGCGGCGTCCTGGTCGGTGGCGGTGACCACCACGGTCAGGCCGTTGAACGGGGTGTCGGCATAGGCGAAGCCGCCCATGACCGAGACATTCAGGACGCGCCCGGCGTAGGGTGGGTCGGCCATGCGCTGCTGACCGAGGTCGATGAGTTCGCCATATGGCCGGTGCGGGACGTCCTTGCCGGTGAGTTGTGTCACCGTTGGTGGAACGATCGGCAGCCTGATCCGGGCCAGGCAGGTCGCGGTGCCTGTCAGCAGGCGGCGCAGCAGGACAGCGGCCTCGGCGCCGCGTTCGCGCATGTCGAGATGGGGATTGGTGCGATAGCCGACGAAACCGTTGAGCAGCGAAACATCCGCCTCGGAAACGTTGGCATGCAGGTCGAAGGTGGCGACGACGGGGATGTCGGGGCCGACGACGCGGCGGACCAGGGCGAGCAGGGTGCCTTCAGGATCATGGTCTTCGGTGGCGAGGCCGGCGCCGTGCAGGACGAGGTAGACGCCGTCCAGCGACCCCGCCGTGGTCAAATCGCTCCGCCATCGTTGCATCAACCGGTCGAAAAATGCCTGCTCCACCGGGCCGTTCGGTTCGGCCATCGCCAACAGGCCCGGCACCGGTTCCCAGGTGCCGGCGGCGTCCATCGCGGCGAGGAAGCCAGGCAGTTCACCGAGCATGCGGGGGGCGGGGGCGCGGGCTTCGGCGATCAGCTCGGGACCGCCGATCAGGGTGCGGGTCTGAAAGTCGGCCTCGGTCGCCACCGGGGCGAAGCGGTTGCACTCGATGGAGAAACCAAGGACGGCGATGCGGGGCGGCTGGTTCATGGCTGGCGGTCCTGTGTCCGCGCGGCGGCGGGGTGTGGCCGGAGGATCCCTAACGGCTTTTGATGGTCCGGGCGCAAGTGATGGTCCGGGCGCAAGTACGATTTAACCTTGGAGACCCGGTCAACCTCGGAGACCATGAATGAGCCCGAAGCATCACGGAGACAGGCGGCATGGCGGGGCGTTTGACCCGTCGCGACCGGGCGGTGTTGAAGGATTGGCGCGGCGCTCACAACACCATTCCCAGCAGCTCGGCGATACGCGGTGTCGCCTTCAGGCCGGTCCCGGTCATCACCAGTACAGTGGTCTGCTCGGGGGTGATCGTCCCGGTCTGCAGCAGCTTGCCCAGTGCGGCGGCGGCCTGCGCGCAGGTAGGTTCGACGTAGACGCCGATGCGGGCCAGATCGAGTGTGGCGGCGGCGATTTCCTGTTCCGTCAGGGTCACCGCGCCGCCGCGGGTTTCCCGCAGGGTGCCCAGAACCTCGCGCAGGCGGATCGGATGGGCGATGGCGGTGCCCTCGGCGATGGTGGGGGAAATGGTTGTCGGCACCGCCTGGTCCACGCCGGCGATGAAGGCGGCGGCGATCGGGGCGCAGTTCGCCGGCTGGGCGGCAAAGATGCGCGGCAGGGTGTCGATCTGGCCGGCCCGCAGCAATTCCGAAAAGCCGATCTCGCAGCCCAGCACGGTGGAGCCGGCACCGCACGGCGTGATCACGTTGTCAGGGGCCCGAAAGCCGAGGTCTTCCCACAGTTCATAGGCCAAGGTCTTGGTGCCCTGCAGGAAGAAGGGATGCCAGTTGTGGCTGGCGTAGAACAGTGATGCCGAACGGGCGACGGCCGCGTCGGCGGTATCCTGGCGCGTGCCGGGGATCAGCTGCACCGTCGCGCCGTGCGCCTTCATCTGCACGGTTTTCGCCGGACTGGTGGACTGCGGTGCCATGATCGTCGCGGCCATCCCGCCCGCCGCCGCGTAGGCCGCCACCGCCGCGCCGCCGTTGCCGGAACTGTCCTCCAGCACGTGCTCGATCCCCTGAGCCCGGAGCAACGACAGCATCACGCTGGCGCCGCGATCCTTGAAGCTGCAGGTTGGGTTGAACCATTCGCATTTCAGCAACACCGGGGCGCCGGCGACGGTGCGCGGGATCAGCGGCGTGGTGCCCTCACCCAGGGTGATCGGTTGCTCCACCTGGAACGGGAACGCGGCGCGGTAGCGCCACAGGCTGCGCGTGGTGGTGTCGATCTGCTGCTGCGTCAGACCCGGCAGCGGGGTGAGCAGCAAGGGCGCGCGGTCGGTGCCACACCAACGCGGTTGATCGATCGGAAAGGTCGCGCCGGAGCGCGGGTCGATGTAATCAGGAACCATGGTGCGAGTGTGGGCGGAACCGCGCTGCCGCTCAAGCGTGAGCTGAGGACGACGACCGGGGGATGACAGCGGACGTTGCCGCCAGGGTGCGGGCGGACTATCCAGCTGCATGACCGATCCCTACCAGACAATCGCCGAACTCGCCCACGACCTTGTCGCGCTGGACAGTCGCAGCTCGGTGTCGAACATCGCCGTCGCCGACCGGATCGAGCCGGAGCTGAGCGGGTTCGACGTCGAGCGGGTGGATTTTCAGGATGCCGCCGGAGTCGCCAAGCGGGTGCTGGTTGCCCATCGCGGGGGTGCCGGCGGCATCGCGTTCTCGGGCCATATGGACACGGTGCCCGCCACCGGGTGGCAGGACGATCCGTGGTCCGGGCGGATCGACGCCGACGGCCTGCTGCACGGGCTGGGCAGCACCGACATGAAGGGACCGCTGGCGGCGGTGATCGTCGCGGTATGCGGCCTGCCGGCGCGCGTGCCGGTCAGTTTGCTGATCACCACGGACGAGGAGACCACCAAGCAGGGCGCCCGCATGATCGCCGAGCGTTCGGCGCTGGTCCGCAAGGTGCGACCGGCCAGCATCGTGGTGGTGGAGCCGACCCGGTTGCAGCCGGTGCGCGGCCATCGCAGCCATATCCTGTTCACCTGCGTGGCGCGGGGCGTGCAGGCGCACAGCTCGATCGGCACGGGCCACAACGCGAACTGGACGCTGATCCCGTTTCTGGCCGAGATGAAAACGCTGTTCGAGCGGCTGCGGACCGACCGGTCATTGCAGGATGACGCGTATGATCCGCCGTTCAGCGATTTCAACCTGATCGTTGATAATCATGGCACCGCGATCAACGTCACCGTTCCGGTGGCCACGGCCCGGATCAAGTTCCGCTACTCCGCCAAAGTAGATCCGACGCCAATACGGGTCGCGGTGCGCGAGGCGGCGGCCCGGCATGATGTCACCGTAACCGAGGCGGAGGAGGGCAAGCCGCCCGAACGACCGGCGGATGATCCGCTCGTCCGGCTGTGCGTGGACCTTGCTCAGCAGGCCGCGACGACGGCCCCGTTCGGCACCGACGCGTCGATCCTGCAGCTGATCGCGCCGTGCGTGGTCATGGGACCCGGCGATATCGGGGTTGCCCACAAGCCGGGGGAGGCGGTGCGGATCGAGGATCTGGCCGCGTGCGTGCCGGTGTTCCAGGCGCTGGCGACGCGGTTGGCCCGTTAGGATAGGCTGGGTAAGGCGAGGCCGGCGGCGACCCCGGCCCCGCGTGCCGGTGGGATCAGTCCCTGTCCACCGAGGCATGGTGGCCGGAGGGCGGCGCAGCGTGCGAATAAGACTGCGCCAGCGCGCTGCCGGCGCCCAAGCCAAGAACGGCCATCGCGGCCAGAACCAACTGTTTCATCAAAACTCTCCATAGCGAGGGATCGCCGGGTCAAAGCCACGCTGGCCGGACGATCGTCGGCGCTTATGTAGGCACTCGGCCCTGCGAACGGCATGATCTGCTCGCCTGAGTGACATGCGTGAATGATGGATGACCCGAGCAATTTAGAGCGTATTAGCTTCAGGCTCTCGCTTTCACGCTCTGGTTGTTTGAGAGGGCGGTCGGCGGCGCAACAGGAGACGAAGGATGCCGATGAGACTATGGACCTGATCAACGGGCTGCACATTTTCATCCGCGTGGTGGAGACCGGCTCGTTCTCGGCGGTCGCCCGCGAAGCCAACGCCAGTCAGTCGGCGGTGACCCGCCAAGTGGCGCAACTGGAGGATCATTTCGGTGTCAGGCTGTTCCACCGCACCACCCGCAAGCTCAGTCTGACCGACGACGGGCAGGATCTGGTCGCCCGCGCGCGTCACTTGCTGGAAGAGGCCGAGGACCTGGAAGATACCTTCGGCAAGAACGGCGGCACGCCAACCGGCCTGGTCCGCATCGGGGTTCCGGTTGGCGCGGCGATTCTGCTGGTCTCGGCTTTCTCCGAGTTGCTGGCCAGGCATCCTGGCCTGTCGGTGGAGTTGGTGGTCAGCGAAACCGCCGACGATCTGGTGGCGGAGCGGCTGGACGTCGCGCTGCGCTTCGGCCAGTCGGCGGATACCTCGCTGGTGGCGCGGGCGTTGACGACGGTGTCGTCGGCGCCGGTCGCCGCGTCGGCCTATCTGGAACGGTTCGGCGCGCCGGAACGTCCGGCGGATCTGCTGAAGCACACCTGCATCGTGCAGGACATCGGCCCCGACAGTTCGCACTGGTCGTTCACCGGTCCGGATGGTTCGGTGGAGATTGAGGTCGCCAGTACGTTCCGGTCAAACAACAGTCTGGTGGTGCGGCAGGCGGCGCTGTCCGGGCATGGCATCGCGCTGTTGGGCGATCCGCTGACGTTGACTGAAATTCGCGCCGGGCGGTTGTACCGCCTGCTGCCGAAATATGCCGCGCGGCGGCGCCAGGCGTATGTCGTCTATCCGTCGCGGCGCCATCTGCCGCAGCGCACGCGGGTTGTCATCGACTTCCTGATCGAGGAGTTCCGGCAGCTGGATGGGCGACTGCACGACGGGCGGGAGTGGGGCGAGAACGAGGCGACCTGGCTGGTCTAAGCCGGTGTGATCGGATTGAAGTCTTGCCATCATGGCCGCCCTGCCGGAGCGGCGGCCACGTCCAGTGTCGGGTGGCTACTCAATCGGCACGAAGATCGAGTGGCGCAGCTTGCCGCCGACCGACTTGGACAGGTGACCCTTGCCGCGAACGTCCTCGACCAGGATGACCTCGCCGGCGCCGATCTCGCGCGCCTCGCCGTCGCTGGCGGTGATCCGCACGCCGCCGTCGAGGTTGATGATGTACTGGCGGCGCGGTGCCGGATGCCAGTCGAGATCATAGTCGCCGCCGGTCTCGCGGAATATGATGCCGTTGGCGGGCAGGCGGGCGGACAGCTTGCTGCCGTTGCGCTCCTCGACCCACTGGACCTCGATATCGCGCCAGTGGGTCTCGCCGGCGTCGTCGACGTAGATATTATGGATACGCATTGACTTTGGTCTCCGGTTATTCGATCGGCACGAAGATCGAGTGCCGTATCTCATGGTTGACGGACTTCGACAGATGACCGCGGCCGGTGGTGTCCTCGACCAGGATGACCTCGCCGGCGCCGATGACGCGGACCTCGCCGTCGCTGGCGGTCAGCTCGACACCGGCGTCGAGGTTGATGATGTATTGCCGCCGCGGCGCGGCGTGCCACGGGCGATCATGCTCGGCCTGGGTCTGGCGGAAGATGATGGCGGTGGCGGGCAGCCGGGCGGAGGTTTTTCCCTCGGGCCCTTCTTGCGCCCAGTCGATCTGGATGTCGCGCCAGCGCGAATGGCCGTTGCGGTCGCAGTACAGGTTGTGAACGCGGATACCCATCATGCCCTCCTGACGTAGCCGTAGCGCAGGTTGCTTGGATCGGCGCCGTTACGAAGGTAGTCGTCCTTGATAGCGGCGAAACGATCCGGTGTCGCCAGTTCGGCATGGCGGTTGTAGCCGAACAGGCGGAAGCCGTTTTTCGCGAGGATGCCGCGCTTGACCGGACCGTCGGCAGCACCGAGCGGGGCGAAGCCGTGCTGTTGCTGCATGTCTTCGGGCAGGAAATGCGTGTGTGCATCGAACACGTCCTGCCCGCGCAGGGTGATGGCGCGTTGGTCGGCCATTTCCGGGGTGGCGGCTTCCGCCTCGGTCACCGCGAACAGTTTGCCGTAGACCTGGTTCATCGCCAGGAAGGCGGCGGCCATGCCGGAGGCGGTCTGGAAGAAACGACGACGGCTGAGGCCCTGGCGTCGGGCGAGATGATCACCGATGTCGGCGAGCCGAAGCTCGAACTGTTTCTGCTGGGCGGTCTGCGCCTCGGGAAAGTATTCGTCGCTGGAAACGATCTGCGTCGGGATCGGGAAGCGGTGCGGCACGTCCTCGGCCGGCAGCAGCTGGGCACGTTCATCGTCGCTGAGAGAACCCAATTTCCTGGCTCCGTTAAACCGTGTTCGGCATGGTCAGGAATTCATGCATGACATGCCAGAGGTCAGCCCGAGCGAGGCTCATGCCGATGGCATGGGCGGCGCCGGGGATGACGGCGTATTGCTTGTTTGGGGTCGGCAGCCTGGTGAAGAAGTCGAGCAGGTCGGCCTCGGTGGAGATGCCGTCGTACTGGCCGCGCACCATCAGCACCGGGCACTGGACCTTTGCCGGATCGACCAGCGGCAGGTGCGCGGTCATGTCGAGGTAGGTGCCGGTGGGCACGCTGTCGCCGTTCGGCATCTCGGCTTTTTCCATCGCGACCGGCACGCGCGGATCCGAGGTGCCCGGCTTGTCGCGGGTAAAGATGCTGCGGATCATGGCGGCGTCGCGCTTGCGCCGGTTATGGGTGCGATAGAACGCGGTCTGCTCGCCGCGCTTGGTCAGGGTCGGTGATCCCTTGCCGGTATAGGTGAAAGCCTCCAGCACCAGGCTTTGGACGCGGGCCGGTTCGGCGACGGCGAAGGCGCCGGCGCGAATCGCGCCGCTACTTTCGCCCATGAAATGAAATTTCGTTTGTCCGGTTTCATGCTCGACGACCGGGACGGCGGCGCGCAGATCGGCGACGCCCGAGGCGATGTCGGAGTTGCCCGAGGTGACGGTGGATTTGCCGTAGCCCTCGAAATCCATGGTCCAGACGTCGAAGCCGTAGCGGGCGAAGACGTCCATCAAGGAGTATTCGCCGGCGCCCGGCACCGTCAGGTCAAAGCTTGGCAGCGCCGAGATGGAGGAGCCATGGACGAGAAACAGGACGGGAAGTTTCGCTTCGCCCTGTCGGGGGGCGTGCACCCGCTTGCGATACATCGCCAAGGTCACATCGCCCTTGTGCGCCTGGTAGCGCGCAGTCCAGAACGAGCCGATGGCGGCTGGGTCGGCAGAGGTCTGGGGGCCCGCGGCGGCCGCGGTTCGGGGTGCGACCGCGCCGGCGGCCGCGAGCGACGAGCCGATCAGAAGGCCGCGCCGCGAATGGATGGTGATCTGCCTGTTCCCCGCCATGGTTCACCTTGTTGCCTGGTGTCGCTCCATTGAGAGCGGTTTCGCGTCGTCCGTCCAGAGCGCGGTATCGGCAACACCGCCAATGATTGCGCTGGCATGACGAACAAGGCGGTGGAAATTCGTTTCGGATGTCTTCGGGGCGAGCCGTCGTCCTTGGGCAGGACGTCGCGCGGGGACGTCCGCGGCGGGACGCCCCGGCGCACAGCCCGGCAACGATGCTTGAGGCTGTAGGAGGTCAATCGCCATGAATTGCAGTTTCAAACAGGGCCTAGGCGCTTGTTTCACGGGCAGCTTTATCGGCGTGCTGATAGTGGGTCAGTTTCATAAGCCATACCTGGAAGCGGTGGAGCAGTCTTTCGGCGCCGATATCGACTACCCCATGCTGGTGAAGGTGTATGGCAATGCCGACGCCCCGGCGGGCCACCAAAGCCCCGCGCCGTGTGTCGGCGCGAAGAAGGAGCGGGTTGAGGGTAAACCCGATCCGAAGCAAATCAGCACCAGCTTTGTGGAACGGGCCAACCTCTCAATGCGTCTGGGCAACCGGCGCCTTACCCGCCTGACGAACGGGTTCAGCAAGAAAGCGGAGAACCATGCTCACGCCATGGCAATCTACTTCATGCATTACAACTTTGTTCGCGTTCACCAGACGCTGCGTTGCACCCCGGCGATGGCCGCAGGGGTGCAACGCAGCTATGGGAGCTGGCAGACCTGGTTAAGGTGCTAGAGGATTGGGAGGCGAGCAATGGCTAGAGTGACTGGAAAGCAGATTGCTAGAGATGCCGGGCTGGATTTTGAGCACGTTCTTTATCGTCAAACGGGCGACTGGTATCATGTGCTTGATCGGTTTCCGGCGGCTCTCCTGGACGAACGAGGGTATATCGCATTTCAGACAGAGGTAGAGTACCAATCGTTTTTAACTGAGGGTATGAACGGAAGAGTACGTGAAAACCGCGACACAAAAAGTCTGACAATTAGGGGCGGTATAGCCCAGCACCCTACGTATATCTTGTTGACTGAGCGGTTTGTGTTTCCTGAGCTGGTCACAGAAACGGAACTCCTTGAAGGCGCAACAATCCGTATCACAGTTAATCGTTATGAACGCGACGCACGAGCGCGCAAGCTATGCTTGGCCAAGTGGGGGACCGCGTGCGTGGTGTGCGATCTGAACTTTGGTCACGTCTATGGGCCCGTGGGCGAAGGGTTCATCCACGTTCACCATCTGACGTCCCTCTCTTCAATCAAAAAAGAATATATGTTGGCGCCAGAGCGTGATATGCGCCCGGTATGCCCAAATTGCCATGCGATGTTGCATCGAATGGAACCGCCCTATTCGATTGACGATCTTCGTGCGATCATGAGAAAGTATACCTAGCTTATTTCAGACTGACCCACTACCGGCGTGCTGACGCACTTATCGCCGATGCTGCCCTTATGCCAGGCCGAGTTTTTCCGACGCCATCTGCGTGCCCTTGACCCGGGCGGTGATTTTCTCGAACGCGATGTCGCGCGCGATGTCCGGCGAGCCGTGCTTCGGTTTCACGTCGATGCTGAACGGTGAGAAGCCGCAATCATCGGTCGAGCCCAAGCGTTCCTTGGCAATGTGTCGGGACGCCCGCAGCAGATCGTCGCAGACTTCCTGTGGGGTTTCCACGCGCGGGTTCTGCGGATTTATGACCCCGATGAAGCAGACCTGGCCGACGCCGTTGGCGTCTTCCCGGCTATACTGTCCGCACAACCTGTAGACGTGCTCCTTGTCCTTCTCGCTGGATAGTTGCATCAGAAAGTAGCCGGCATTCATCCTGAACATGCTGGGAAGCAGCTCGGCATAATCCACATCGGCGCTGTGCGTCGCGTCGCAATCGCCGCCCGGGCAGGTGTGAATGCCGATATTGATCCGTTCCGCGGCGCTGAAGCGATCGAGCACCCGGTTGTTGAGAGCGATGAACTGCGACAACATGCCGCGTCCGGTCCAGGGGTTCGCGGGATCGTTGCGACAAGCCAGGCGACCCTCGGTGAAGTCGATCGAGACGCGCTTCGCACCGGCCGCGAAGGCGCCGCGGATGTCCTGCTCGCACTGCTCGACCAGGTCGGACAGAAACGCCTCACGCGGGTAGCCCGGAACCTCGCCGTCGAGCGGATACAGCAGCGCCAGCATCGACGGCGCGATGACCGCCTGCTTCAGCGGCTTGCTCGCCATCTTCATGGCCTGCTCGACGAACTGGGAGGCGAATGTCTTGTAGCGGAACGGTCCGCCGGTCAGCCGCGGCAACTGGCGGTGGTGCCCGTCGGTGAAGATGGCGAAGTACTGACCATCGCCAGCGAGATTGTCCGCCAGCCCGGTGCCGGCGAGCGTGTCGGCCAGCGGATAGGTGGCAAAGCTGGACACACGCTGCTCACCGTCGGAGACGACTGGCGCGCCGGTGGCCTCGCCACGTTTGATCGAGTCCAGGCAGGCGGCATCCTGCTCGCGCCGCAGTGCGGGGTGGTCGATGCGGCCGGCGTCGTAGTCGGCCAGCGCCTGTTGCAGACGCATCGGCCGCGGCAGCGAACCGACGGGTTCAGTTGGGATCGGCATGGTCATTCTCCCTGTTTGACTGGTCTGTTGATGGGACCCTGATTGGACCCTGGGGCGGGTCATCGTGTGGCGGGCGGTCAGTCCGGCTGGTGGCACGGCCCGTGTTCTCGCGATTGATCACGGCATCGCGGAAGCGCCGGTGGTGCCATAGCGTGATGACTGCGCACAAGCGCGATACGTCGCTGTTGGCTTGAAGTAGCCGATTCACGCGCCGACGGGTGGCCGCTGCGCGTCTCACGCTGCTCCGCGATCGGATACTAGGGCGTGTCGTCAAATGAGCCAAATGGCGCTGGCGGCGAGGTAGACGGCGGCGAGAAAGTTGCGCGCGGTCTTGTCATAGCGGGTTGCAATAGCCGGGAACTGCTTGAGTTTGGCGAAGAACGTCTCGATCAAGTGGCGTTCTTTGTAGAGATGCCGATCATACGTCCGGCGCGACTTGCGGTTGGCCTTTGATGGGATCACAGCCGTCTTGCCGGCGGTCGTGAGCGGCTCGATGACCCGCTTGTCGGCGTCGAATGCCTTGTCGGCGATCAGCGTTGCAGCCTGCATATCCGCCAGCAGATGGTCGGCGCCGACCAGATCATGCGCCTCGCCGCCCGTCAGATGAAACGCCGTCGGATTGCCGAGCGCATCGACCAACGTGTGGATCTTGGTGCTCAATCCGCCACGCGATCGTCCGATCGCCTGGTCTTCGCCGGCTTTTTTTTCGCGCCGGCACTGTGCTGGTGAGCGCGCACGATGGTGCTGTCGATCATCGCGTATTCATTGTCGGCATCAGCCGAGAGATGCTGAAAGACCCTGTGCCAAACACCGGATTTAGCCCAGCGACTGAAGCGCCGATGGACGTTTTTCCAGTCGCCGAAGCGTTCCGGCAGGTCACGCCACGGGAGACCGGCGCGATAGCGGTAGAGCACAGCCTCGACGAACAGGCGGTTGTCCGCCGCGGTTACTCCCACCCAGCCTGGCCGCCCGGGCAGCAACGCCTCGATCCGATCCCACTGGTCATCACGCAGTCCATAGCGCCACATCGGTCAGCCTCCAAAGCTGACCGCTTAGGAATCGGAGAATGCTGCGCGCCGGAATCCCCTGCGCACTTTGTCGCATCTCTTTTTGCCCAGATGTTGCAGTTCAGACTCACCGCGGCCTGGAAGGCTCTAGCTATTTGACGACACGCCCTAGGCAAAGTAGTCGGGATGATCGATATCCGAGATCAGGTCCGCGTTCTTCGGTTGCCATCCGAGACGCTCTGGGGTCCTCTGGCTGGAGGCAGGGCCGTTGCCGGCGACCCACATGGCAAGGGGGCCAAAATGCGCCGCGGCTTCCTCGGCGGTGAGCGCCTCAGCCGGTACGCCCAACTGCCGGCCGATGGCCTCGGCGATCCGCCTGAAAGGAATGCCTTCGTCGGCAACAGCATGGAAGGGGCCGCCTTGCGCTCCATGCCTGAGCGCAAGGCAGAAGACATGAGCTGCATCCAGTCGGTGCACCGAGGGCCAGAGATTGTCGCCATCGCCCACATAGGCGGAGACGCCCTTCTCACGCGCCAACCCCGCCAACACGGGCACGAAGCCGTGGCGCTCCCCCCGACCGTGGACCGAGCGCGGCAAGCGGACCACGGTCGCGCGCACGCCGCGATCGACGAGGGCCGCGATGGGCTGTTCCGGCGCGCGCGGGAAAGCCGGATTGACGGGGGGAGGCGGGGTATCCTCGGTGAACATCTCGCCTGCTGGCAAGAGGCCAAGGCCGGAGGTCGCGATAATCGGACGGTCGGAGCCTTCATACACCGCCCCGAACATTTCGATCACCCGGTGTTCCTGCTGGCTCATTTCGACGATCTTGGAAAAATCGAGGCCGAAAGCCGTGTGAATAGCGCCATCCGCGTCGGCGGCCGCTTCGCGGAGAATGTCGGTATCGTCGAGCGATCCCTGCACAGGCGTGCCACCCATGGCGGTCAGGGCTTCGCCCATGCTCCCCGAGCGTACGAGGCCGATCACTTGATGGCCGGCGTCGATCAGCTGCCGGGTGATGGCGGACCCTACCCAGCCGGTGGCTCCGGTGACGAATATACGCATGTCATCCTCCTGGTGGCGGATCGATTGATTTGTAATAGTGACTGAGATGGCATGGGTGTCAGTCACTGACAAGAGGGACAGGTAGGATTCAGTGCCGCGAAATGGGCAGGACGTGCGAGGTCGGCTTCAGCAGGCAGCCCTGGAGCTGTACCGCGACCACGGCTATGATCGGACCACGACGTCCGAGATCGCCGCGCGGGCTGGCGTTACCGAACGTACCTTCTTCCGTTATTTTCCGGATAAGCGAGAGGTGCTGTTTGACGGAGAGGCCAAGCTGCGCCTGGCTTTGACGACCGCGATAGCCGAGGCATCCGACGAGCTTGGACCTCTAGAGACCTTGTTCGCGGCATTCCGGTCGATCGAGAAGATGCTGGAGGATAATCGCCCTTTCGCCGAACCTCGCCACCACGTCATCGCCAGGACACCAGCGCTGCATGAACGCGAGCTGGCGAAGATAGCGTCGCTGACGGCAGCCCTGGCCTCGGCATTACGGGAGCGAGGCGTCAGCGACGGACTGGCGACGCTCGCGGCTAAAACCGGGATGGCAGCCTTCGGTCATGCCGCGTTCTGTTGGTTCGAAGATGCGACGATCGGTCTCGGGGACCATCTGGATCGGGCCTTCCGCGAGTTGCGGGAATTGACGGCGGGGACCACCCGCTAAACTGAGGATGCATGGTGGAAAGCGGCTGCTTTCGATGATGAGCTCGCCCTGAGGGGTCGACCGCGGATAAGCGAGGAATGTGCGGCTGCGATGCTCCGGGCGACCTGCGTCGTTACCGTGCGTGACCTGAAGCGCTTGGCGACCTTCGCATGGCGGTAAGCTTATCGCATCCCGCTCAGCCGACGATGGGCTGGCTTTCGGGTTTGCCGCGCGCGGTCGGGGCGGGCAGGCAGGCGTGGGTTTCCCCGCCGCAGCAGTTCTCGGTCAGAAACCCGACCAGGGCCTGCATCCGGCCAAAATCCACCGAATAGATCATCTGCCGCCCGGTGCGGCGGGGCGCGATCAGTGCCGCCCGCTGCAGATGTTGCAAATGAAACGTCAGCGACGACGGCAGGCAGCCGAGGCGCGCGGCGATCGCCCCGGCGGCGAGGCCGTCCGGACCCTGTTCGACCAACATGCGGTAGATCGCCAGCCGGTGCTCATGCGCGAGCGCGCCGAACGCCTGGACCACGTCAGGTGGCTGCATGGCGGATCCCGACCGTCTGATCGGGGGGGGCCGCGCGGTGACGGCTGCGATCGGCACCGGCTATGGCTTGCGGGCGGCGATGGCGGCCGAGGCGACGAAGTTCTCGACCCCTTTGTTCGGCGCCCAGGTGGCGATCAGGCTTCGGCTTTCCGGCTTCACCGCGACCGCGATCTGCTGAAACCCGACCGAGGCAAGCCAGGCCTCGATCTGCTGTACCGGCGCCGCGCCGACCACGCAGCCGCAGATCAGCTCGGCATCGCCGTGCAGGTCCGCCGGCAGCGGTGCGATGTTCACCACGTCGGAGATCGCCAGCCGACCGCCGGACTTCAGCACCCGGAACGCCTCGGCGAACACCTGCCGCTGGTCGGGCACGAGGTTGATGACGCAGTTGGACAGAATGACGTCGGCGGTGTTGTCGGCGACCGGCAGGTGCTCGAGCTCGCCCAGCCGGAACTCCACATTGTCGGCGGCCAGCTGCGCGGCGTTGGCGCGGGCCTTGGCGAGCATCTCGTGCGTCATGTCGACGCCGATCACGCGGCCGGCCGGACCGACGGCGCGGGCGGCGAGGAAGCAGTCGAAGCCGGCGCCGCTGCCGAGGTCGATCACCACCTCGTTCGGTCGCAGCGCCGCGATGGCCTGGGGGTTGCCGCATCCCAGGCCGAGGTTGGCACCGTCCGGGATCGCCGCCAGTTCGGCGTCCGAGTAGCCCATCGCGCGGGCCTTGCCGGCTGCGTCCGCCGGCGTGGTCGGGGCGCAGCAGGATGCGGCGGGGGCACAGCAGGAGGCGGCATCGGCCGCGGCGATGCTGCCGTAACGATCACGCACCATGGTCTTGTGGTCGGAGGTGTTGATGGTGGGTGTGTCGGCGGTGGGGCTGTGGTCGGCAGGGCTGGCCATCGGCGGGATCCTTCTGTTGACGCGGCGTATGGGGCCGCCTGGTGTGACAGTCAACGATATTTCGCGAAATGTCGTATGGTCGGGTGTCCCACCCTTGGTCGGTGCGTTTCCTGCGAGTCATCGATCGCGCGCGGCGGTGCAGCGGACTTCGATCGTTGGCTGTCGTGCCAAATCTGCTATCATCGCTACCAATGCGAGCGGGGTGCATTCTGTGGCCAGCCGAAGCGTTCGGAACCTTGACGATGACCTCCTTGGCCGGCTCAAGCGCCGAGCGGCCAGGCACGGCCGCTCGGCCGAGGCCGAGGTTCGCTTGATATTGCGTCACGCCCTAAGCGGCGAATCAGGACCCAGTTTTGATGAACTTGCTACTGCCTTGCGGGCGCTGACCGCGGGGCAAAAGCATACTCCAGCCGAGGATCTGCTGCGCGAGAGTCGTGACGAGCGGTGACGACGTTTGTCATCGACGCCAGCGTAGCGATCAAATGGGTGGTGGATGAGGATGGAACGACCGAGGCGCTGCTGCTTCGGCGCCATCGTTTACTTGCGCCCGATCTGCTGATCGCCGAATGCGCCAACATTCTTTGGAAGAAGGTGCGTCGGAAGGAACTCTCGGAAGAAGTGGCCATGGTATTAGCCGCGGTCTTGGCGCGATCCGAGATTGAATTCGAGGCATTGGCCGGTTTGATCGAGCAGGCGACCCGGCTGGCCATCCTGCTTGAGCACGCAGCTTACGATTGCTTCTACCTAGCCTTGGCCGGCGTGCAAGGCTGCGATTTTGTGACGGCGGATGAGGTATTGGGGCGAAAGGTTCGGTTGGCCGGCTTGCCGATCAAGGCGGTTCTGCTACGGGAGACTGGAGGGCATAAGAGGTAAGGATCGTCCCGCGCAGGCTCGAACGCCTGAGACCAATCGGCGCTTGCGCCGACCGGTCTCAGAGTCATTTTTCGCGCGCCGCCGCCTGCCAACCCGCGCGCAGACCGGTCAACACATGCGTCGCCCGGTATTGTGCGTTCGCGACAGTACGAGAGCCGAGACATCGAAGACGTGGTCGTTACGATTTCCGCGTCTCTCCCATTGGTGAGCCGCGCTGCTTGTTGACAGCGGGTGGCGTGTCGTCCAAGTCGGCGGCCCGCACTTTGGCATGATAAGTTGGCCCCGCTACCGGTTTGCATGGTGACAGGGCAGGCTTCGCGACCGTGGCACTGTTTGTTCCCCTGCAGCCTGGAAAGGGCCGGCGATGATCGAACCCGGATTGTTTTTCGCCTTTGTCGCGGCGGTGACGGTTCTGATGCTGATACCGGGGCCGAACGTCGCCCTGATCGTCGCCAACAGCGTTGCCTACGGTTCGCGATATGGTCTGCTGACGCTTGCCGGGACCAGTTCGGCGATGGTCGTGCAACTCGCGCTGACCGCACTGGGGATGACGGCGGTGCTGGGCACGCTGGGTGTCTGGTTCGAGTGGCTGCGGTGGGCCGGTGTCGCGTATCTGCTGTTCCTCGGCATCGCGCAGTGGCGGGCGCCGGTGGTCGATCTCAGCCGAACGCGTGCGGAACCGAAGTCGGCGCGCGCGATCTATCTGCGGGCGCTGCTGGTGTCGCTGACCAATCCGAAGACGCTGCTGTTCTTTGGCGCGTTCTTTCCGCAGTTCGTCAGCCTGAGCCGGCCAGTGGGGCTGCAGATCGTCGCCCTGTCGGTCACGTTTCTGGGCATCGCGCTGCTGGTCGACAGCCTGTGGGCGCTGGTCGCCGGCCGTGCCCGCGGGCTGCTGGCGTCGCGCGGGCGGCTGCGGAACAGGCTCTCGGGCGGCATGTTGATCGGTGCCGGCGCCGCGCTGGCGTTCGCCCGGCACAAGTAGCCGGATCGCCCTGACCGGCGGCGGTGTGGGGCCGAGCAGTCGGGGGCCGAGCGGCGTTTGGGGGTGGCCCTCGTTCAACCGGACGACCCGGGTTATGATGGCCGGCGCCGGCCTGTTGTTGGTCCGCCAGCCTTTGCTGGCTGCGAGCGTTCCGCTGGCGGCGAGCCTTGTTCCGAGGGAAGAAAGCCATGTCCGAGACCCGTTTCCCGCCGCTGACCCACGAGACGATGACCGAGGAGCAGCGCGCCGCGGTCGACGCGATCCAGTCCGGCCCGCGCGGCGCCGGGCTGCGCGGGCCGTTCAACGCCCTGCTGCGCAGTCCGACGCTATGCGATCTGGTGCAGCGTGTCGGCGGCTATGTGCGCTTCGGCAGCTCGATCCCGGCGCCGCTGAATGAACTCGCGATCTGCATGGCGGGCCGCAAATGGGGGGCCCAGTATGAGTTCTACGCCCATCGCCGGCTGGGCATCGACGCCGGGCTGAACCCGTCGATCCTGGACGCGATCGCGGTGGGACAGCGCCCGGCGGAGATGACCGGCGACGAGACCATGGTCTACGAGTTCGTCACTGATCTGCTGTCCACCGGCGCGGTGACGGACCCCCGCTATGGCGCGGTGCTCGATCGGTTTGGCGAGCGTGGGATCATGGATCTGGTGGGGGCGGTCGGCTACTACAGCCTGGTCTCGATGGTGCTGAATGTCGCGCAGGTGCCGCTGCCGGAAGGCGAGGCGGCGCCGCTGAAGCCACTCTGATGTCCCGGTTCAGACGTTCGCCATAGTCTGCGAATCGCTGATCCTGGTTACGAGTTCATTGTTTTCAGTGGCCTGCTTATCCCCTACGGCGGCCGCGGAATGCGACGAACGTCGGGTGCGGGACACCAGCCGCACGCAGCGGAGCCGCGCGAGAGCGGCGCTATCCCGCCGAGGCCGACCGGCGGAAGGGAGCACCGGATTTCGGTCCGGCCGCGCTGCACCGGCGTGATACCACGCAGCGTATGGCACGGGCGGGTTGTTCAATCACTGGCATCTCGATCACTGGCATCTCGATCACTGGCATCAGGCGAAACGCGACGGCGGAGGCGCGGATGCCAACAGGGTTGAGCCGTCCGGCGGTGATCAGGGTGGGTGCCGCGCTGATCGCATCGCTGATGACCGCTGCTGGCTGCACGCCGCTGTCGACCCCGCCGCTGACCGCGGGACCGGGGTCGATCTCCGAACCGATGGGCGGCCCGCGGAGCTTGGTGGCGGACCTGGCGCCGATCATGCCGGGTTCGGATGTCGTGACCGTCCCGCCGGGGGTCGATAGCTGCGGCCAGGCCGGCGCCCGAGTTATCCGGGGGGCGTTTCCGGATGCCGTGCTGTTCGCCACCGGCAGCGATGAGCCGGCGCCGAACTCGGCCGAGGTGCTGGCGCTGATGGCCGACCGGTTGCGGCGGGACGCGCCCGAAGCCGCGATCACCGTGCTGGGTCATACAGATGCGGTGGGGTCGGACGCATACAACATTGATCTGTCGCGACGGCGGGCGCTGCATGTGCTGCGCGCGCTGGTGGACCAGGGCTTGGATCCGGGGCGGCTGAGCGCGGTCGCCATCGGCAAGCGCCAGCCGATCGCCGACAACGGTTCGGCGGCGGGGCGGGCGCGCAACCGCCGGGTGGAGTTCCTTATTTCGGGGTGCCTGGCGGCCAACCTGGGCGTGGTGCGGGCGCGGGCGTCCGCGGCGGATGACGGCAACACCTCGGTCGATGTGGTGCGGCTGGATCCGTCGTCCGGCTATGGGCTGGCGACGGTCGGCACGGTTTCGCTGCGCGGGTTAAGCGGTGATCGGGTGGAACCGGCGACGGTTGCGCCGGCACCGTCGGAACCGCTACGGGTTCTGCGACCGCCTGTTGGTGTGGCGCGACCGGCACCGGCGCCACATTATCAGCCGAAAGCGCTTTCGCCTGAGGCGCAGCCGAACCCGCTTGGGCCGGCGGTGCCTTTCTAGCCGTGCTGTTCTGGCCGGGCCGTTCTGGCCGGGCGATGCTGGGTTGGCCGTTCTGGCTTGGCAGTTTTGGCGGGGCCACTTTGACGACCAGGAGAACACCGCGATGGCTCGGGGCACGAGCGAGACCCGGACGGACACCAGACTGCCGACCGAGGATCTGAAAACCTCGTTCGACGCGGCGATGGCGTTCCCGGTGGAGCAGGTGAACGCGCTGCGGGCGGCGCCGGACACGCTGATGGAGCGGGCCAGTCAGGAGGCGGCGTTCGGCCGGATCAGCGTCGGCGAGAACGGCCTGACACCCGGCATGCGGCTGCACGTTGTCGAGCCGGCCCGCGCGATGCTGGCGCAGTGGCGCCAGACCCGCCGGCGCTTTGACGTGGCGATCGAGCCGAGGATGCGCGGCATTCGTGCCTCGCAGGAGGGCGAGCGAGAGATCACCGCCGCGAGGGACCGGGCGGCACAGGACGAGCGCGACGCCGAGGACAGGCTGGAGGCGGATCAGAACTACATCAGGGTTCGCAACGATTTCCGGATCGCGGAAAACCGCTATCACCAGATGCGGACCAATCATGAGAACCGCGACGCCAACATGGTGGCGTACAACCCGGTCTACTGGGCGGCGCTGCTTTGCATCGGCGTGGCCGAGTGGCTGATCAACTACGACGTGTTTTTCCTGTTTGCCGGGGTGGTGGCGATCGCCGCTGGTGCGACCATCGTGATGGGGGTACTGCTGGCGTTCGCGGCGCATGGGCATGGTCTGCTGTTCAAGCAGTGGTCTTATCGTTTCGGTGACCATCGTGAGGCGATCGACCGACGTGGCGACTGGCGCCTGTTGGCGCTGTCGACGTTTTCGTTGCTGATCGTGCTAGGGGCGGCGACCGGATCGCGCTATGCCGCGGTGATGCATCAGCTGGCGGGTCGGCCGGCGATCAATCTGCTGGGGGCGGATGCGGATATCGCGGTTGATCCGATGCGGGACGTGCTTTTAAGCCTGCTGTGGAACGTGATGGCCTGGGCGGTCGGCGTATTCATTGCGTATATGGCGCACGACAAGGACCCGGAATTCATGGACGCGACGAGGCAATATTCGCGTGCGCATCGGCGTTATCGGCGGTTGCGCAAACCGTTGCTGAACAAGGTCCGCCAGGTGCGTGCGAGGCTTGCCAAGGAGGTCGAGCGGCATCAGGCGGTGGCGCGAACCCGGGCTGCCGATGTCGCCGCCGAGCGGGAGTTGCTGGACCAGGTTGAGGCGCATGAGGCGGCGTTGGTGAATGCGCTGGCCGCGGTGGTGCGCGGTAATGCGCAGGGCTATCACGCCGGTCTGGCCCAATTGGCGGCGTCGCAGCGGGGCGCGGTGACGATCGAGCGGGTCGGGCCACGTGCCGGGCCGCTGAGTGTGGCGGACTTCCGGCATGAGGCGGTGAACATTACCGCGGACATGATCAGGGAGCTTGGCTGATGCGGATCGGCAGACTGGTCGCGGTGCTGGGCGTGCTGGTGGGAAGCAATCTGCTGTGCGCGCCATCCTGGGCGCTGTTCGACAGTTACGGACTGGATCCGACGTATTGCCAGCAGCCGACCGTGCGCAGCACCGTGGTCTACATCGACGACATGATGATGGCCGACGGGCAGACCGAATGGGCGACCAAGCTAGGCACCAAGCTGCGGGCGACGCTGACGCCGGGGGAGCGGGTGACGGTGGTGCGGCTGTCGCCGGCGAATGGGCAGAGCAAGGAGTACTGGTCCGGCTGCTGGCCGGATTTTCCGGCGGCGAAGAAGGCGGCGTTGGCCTCGGAGACCTATATCCTGCGGCAAAATCCAGTCGATACAATAGTCGATCAGAAGAAATATTTTATCCGCGACTTCGGTGCGGCGCTGACGCGGATCTATCTTGATGCCAAGCGGTCGTTGGCCGAAGTCCGGGTTGATGCCGCAGCACCGCCGCAGAAGCAGATCCTGCGCGCGATCGCCTCGGACGAGGGGCGCTTCGCCGACAGTTCGATGACGATACGGGCGATCATCTACTCCGACCTGGCGGAGAACAGCGACCTGGGATCGGTGTTCCAGCCGCCCGCCGATCCGCCGGCGTATGGCAAGCGGCTTGGGTCGTATCTGCGCCGCGGCGTGTTCTACGATTATGGCATGGGCGAGGATGTGCGCGGGGACCCGGCCTTTCTGGAGCAGGCACGTGGTTTCTGGAACGCGGCGCTGCGCTCGATGGCGGCCACGGTGATGGGGCTTGGGGCCGACCTGAACGTGCCCAACACGCTGCCGCTGCGGGCGTATTCCTGGCCGGTGACGCTGTCGTTCGATGGTCAGCCGCTGGACGGAAGGCTGTCGCTGCTGGTTGGCGAGGACGGCAACCTGGTGGACAGCTGGCTGGGTATTTCGCGGCTGGGATCAGCCGCCGTCAGTGGAACGTTCAAGTGTGGAACAGGCGCGGAGGCGGGTTGTCGACTGAAGGCGGAGACGTCATCCGGGATTGCAACGAATGCACCGTCTGAGCATCTGGGTCTTACGGGCAACGCCAAGGCGCTGAGCGGCAATCTGGGGGTGCGCGGGCAGAGCACAACGTTCCACCTTCAAACCGAGAAGTCCGACGGCTGAAGGCTAATGAAGCCGATCGGGTGATGATCGGCCGGGTCATGGTGGCGTCGAGGCGGGCGATGGCATACACGTTCGCAAAGTGTAACATTACGCCAGTTGAAAGCGATCCGAGCAGGACGCTGATGGCTGTCGGTTTGCGTAGACCACATCGTTTTTCAGGTTCAGCCGACCGCGAAGGCGGGCTCAACGCGGGTGATCCCGCAAGCGTTCAGTCAAGCCATATTGCGTTGACTTCCTTCACTTCGACTGCTTCGGTGCCGCGTTAACGGCTTTGGCTCACGTGCTGGCGTCTGAGGGCAATCGGGGGTCGCGGGGGAAAACTCGATCTGATGGTCATGAAGCAGGTTTTTCGTCACCCGATCGCAACCCTAACAACGATCTTGAGCGACCCGATCGATAGCGCATTCCAGGTCCGTGAACGGGTTGTCGACCGTCTCAGCCACGTGCCGCTGAGCGCGTACCGGCCTGACAGTGACTGGGAAATGCGGTTGACAACCAAGCTTGACCTGCCAGCGGACAACATGTTCGAACCGTTGTGGACGCAGGTTGTCGCGTCGCTGCAACAGCGCGGACTCGGGGTCGGGCCCAATTCATTTTATGGATGGAACGATGGCGACGCGGGACTGGTGCGTGCGATCTGGCGTGTGGTTCGCCATCTGCGCCCGCAGCACGTCGTCGAGACCGGTGTGGCACACGGCGTGACGTCGCGATTCGTTCTGGAGGCGTTGCAGCTGAACGGCAGCGGCCGGCTGTGGAGCATCGACCTGCCGCCGTTCAACCCGGAGAAGCGCAAGGAGGTCGGCATCGCGGTGACCGATGCTCAAAGGCAGCGATGGCGCTACATCGGCGGAACCAGTCGCAACAAATTGCCGAAATTGCTGGCCGAATTGAAGAGCGTCGACGTGTTTATCCATGACAGCTCGCACAGCAACCAGAACGTCATGTTCGAACTGGAAACGGTTTGGCCGTTTCTGCGTCCGGGCGGCGTGATCTTCGTGGACGACATCGACATCAGTCCGGCGTTCGGTCGCTTCAACGCGCGCCATCCCGATCATGTGTCCTTGATCTGCGAGGCCGAACCGCTGACGCCGGACGAGCGGCGATTCAATCAGAAGGGCTTGTTCGGCATAATCTGCCGCAACAGCGAAGCGACGAACGGCGCGACCGCGGCGCGGTCAGGTGGCGTTGGATGAGCCCGCCGCGGATCAAGGGTAGGCTTCGGATCGCCGGCCGGGGGCAATTTTCGTTCCGCACGACGATCATAGCGTGAAGCGGGCGTCTTCGTCGTGTCTGCAAAATCAATATCCGCGAAATCAATATATGGGGGATTGAAAGTTCATGTCAGGATCGACGTTCACGTGGGTTGGCGGCGCCGACAGCAACGGGGCCAACAACTGGACCACCCCGGCCAACTGGAGTGTTGGCGGCGTGCGGGCGACGCGGGTTCCGGACGCCGCGGCCGATATCGCGGTGATCAGCGTCGATGACGGTGCCAAGGACGCGATCATCAGCGCCGGCCAGTCCATCACTGTCGCCAGCCTGACCATTGGTGACACCGCGGGCGGCGCGCAGGGCGGTCATGTCGTGGTCGGCGGCAGCTCGGGTCCGCGCGCGGTCGGCGGCGGTGGCGGCGGCACGCTGACCTCGGTCGGTGCCATCACCATCACCTCGCCCAATTCCGGCGGTGCCATCGTTGGCGGCAAGAACGGCGTGGTGACCGCGCCGTCGATGACGGTGAACGGCGGACCCGGCGTGCTGATCGGCGGCGGCGGGACGTTTGACATTGCGACTTTGGTCAACAACGGCGGCATCCTCGCCGATGGCGGCTACTTCGACCTTGGGCCGCTGGTGGTGAACAGCGGGACGATCTCGGGCACCGGCTTCATGGAGGTCAGCGGCTACTCGACATTGGAAGTCAATGCCGCGACCGCGCAAGAGCTTCGGGTGGCGGTCAATCAGGGGCAGACGGCCGCCGTCGTGCTCGACCGACCGGGCAATTTCAACGGCTCGCTCAACCTGCTGAACGCCAACAGCGATGTCGACCTGTTCCTGAAAGGTGAGACGCCGACCAGCGTCGCCTACGATCCGGTCGGCAAGGACCTGGTGGTGAACGGTGCCGGCGGGGCGGTGCTGAACAGAATTCCGTTCACCAGCCCCAGCGCGGAGCCGCTGGCGGTGGTGAGCTCGACGCGGCCGGGCTTCGGTGAAGTGGCGATCGGCATTCCGGTGATGGCATCGTCGGAGTTCGACAAGGCGTATTATCTGGCACAGAATCCGGACGTGGCGGCGGCCGGGGTTGATCCGTTCACCCACTTCGACACGGTCGGCTGGAAAGAGGGACGCAATCCGGACGCGTTCTTCAACGTCAATTACTACCTCAATCAGAATCCGGATGTCGCCGTGGCCCACATCGATCCGTTGACCCACTACGAGACGGTGGGATGGAAGGAAGGGCGGGATCCCAGCGTGATGTTCAGCACCAGCGCCTATCTGCAGGCCAACCCCGACGTCGCGGCGGCGCATGTCGATCCGCTGATGCAATATCTGCAGTATGGCGCGCTGGAAGGGCGCATAGCCTTCATGGCGACGCCGCGGGCCGCCGGACCGCAGAATCCGCTGGTGGACAACAGCTACTACTTTTCCCAGAACGCCGATGTCGCGGCGGCCGGGGTTGATCCGTTCGCACACTACGACTCGATCGGCTGGAAAGAGGGGCGCAGTCCGGACGCGCTGTTCGATACGAAGTACTATCTGCTGCAGAACCCGGACGTGGCCGCCGCCAGGGTCGATCCGATGCTGCATTACGAGACGATCGGCTGGAAGGAAGGCCGCAATCCCAGTGCGGCGTTCTCGACCCCGAAATATCTGGCGGCCAATCCCGATGTGAAGGCCGCGGGGGTCAATCCTCTGGTGCAATATGAGCAATATGGCATGCACGAGGGTCGGGCGATCTATCCGGTGTAATTATCGGCCGCTTCCGGACAAGCGGTGATATCAGGGGTGATCGCTTCCAGTTGAAGCAGTCACCCTGATATCGGCGTTGTTCGAAAGGGCGATCGCGTCCGAGATCGCGTATGGTCAAGCTGGCGGCCGACCGGGACTCGTGCCGCCGCTGGAGACGGCAACCGCCGCGCGGCCCGGCCGCGGGCCGTCCGCTCCTCAGGCATGATCAGGATTGGGCATGATCAGGATTGGGCATGATCAGGATTGGGCATGATCAGGATTGGGCATGATCAGGATTGGGCATGATCAGGATTGGGCATGATCAGGATTGGGCATGATCAGGATTGGGCATGATCAGGATCGGGCATGATCAGGATCGGGCATGATCAGGATTGGGCTTCGGGTGACAGGACGATGCAGTTCGACCGGCCGTGGGTGATCTTTTGGCACGCCTCGATCGCGGTGCCGCGGGACATCCCGATCATCCGCGCGCGCCACAGGACGGCGTGGCCCTGGTGCACACCGGCCACATAGGGCCGTGCCACCGCGAGTTCGGCGTGGGCATGGTGTTGTGCCGCCTGCAGCGCGCCGTGCGCCTGGCCCTGATTGGCGAACGCGCCGATCTGGATCGCCCAATGTCCGGGTTCGGCGGGGCCGTGGCGAGCGGGCGCGGCGTCGGCGGCGTTGGCCGAGGCGATCAGCCGGAAGCCGCCGCGCGGCGGTGCCGGGGGCATGGTGAGCAGAACCAGCTGTTGGCCATGGCTGGTGCCACGACGCGACCTGTCGGGAAGCTGCGCGACCTCCACCGCGTTGTGCCGCCGCTGGTGACCGCCGCTGCCTGGCCGGGCTCGGGCCAGCATGACCGGATGACTGTAACGCCGGCCCGGCGGGATGTTCACCGGCAGATTGTTGATCGCCAGGCCGTCCGCGTCCGAGCGGTTGTTCGGGTAGATGCCGCGCAGATTGGGGCCGATCATCGCCACGTAGCGGCGGGTTTCATCCGGCAGCGGCCGCAGGTTGGCCAGGTAGTCATCAAGCCGAGCGGGGCCGGCATTGTAGGCGGCGAGGAAGCCGGGCGAGCCGTAGAGCTCGTACATCTCGCGCATATAGGCCACGCCGGCGAGGATGTTGTCGTGCGGGTCGAACGGGTCGTCGCCGAGGTGGTAGCGGTCGCGCAGCTCATCATAGGTGGTCGGCATGACCTGCATCAGGCCCATGGCGCCGACGCCCGAGGTGATCAGGCTGCCGTCGACGAATTCCCGACCGCCGGACTCGACCCGCATCAGGGAGCGGACCCAAATTTCCGGCATATCGAATCGAGCCGAGGCTTCGCGGATGAACGGGCCCCAGGGATCCTCGGGCGGCCCCGGCGGGGTATAGTCGTGCCTGGCATGGGCGGCATAGCGGGCGGACTCACGGACCGCGTCCTGGTGCGGCATCGAAGCGCAGGCGGCCAGGGCGGCCAGCAGGGCCAGGGTTCCGGCGAAACGGAGGCGGCAGAGGGTGAGCAAGCGGCCCGTTGTCATCATGCGGTAGCGTCTCCGTAACGACTTGAAACAGGTCGGAATACGGCGGACCGGCGGTCACCGCTTATCCAATTACTCAGGAACGTGGTCTAAGCCGTTAAACGAATTCCATCTTTCAAGCAAGTTATCTCGTCTCGGTGTCAAGCCGGGGAGAACCGGGGGTTTCGCGATCATGCCGGATGTGACGGCCGATGTGACGGCAATGTCATCGCGTGGCAAAAAGTTGCCGTACCGCATCGTCAGCGCCGGTTCGCGGTGAGGTGGGGCCGGGCAGGCACGTGTTGTGCCATCCCCGCGAAAGGAGTATGCGGCCGACGATATGAGCAGTGCTGTGACCACGATCGCCCCCGCCGCGGAGCTGAACCTGCGGGCGGATACGATGCTTGCCACGCGCAACCGTCTGGCGACAGCCGACGTCGTCGGCGGGATGAAGCTTTGGCGGCTGGCCTGGGCACTGGGGTGGCTGGATATCCGGCTGCGCTACCGCGGCTCGATGCTGGGACCGTTCTGGCTGACGATCTCCACCGGCGTGATGGTGGTCTCGCTGGGGTTCCTGTATTCGGCGCTGTTCAAGATCCACCTGCGGGAATATCTGCCGTTCCTGGCGCTTTCGCAGGTGCTGTGGGCTTTCCTGGCGGCGGTGGTGTCCGAGGCCTGCACCACCTTCACCGAGGCCGAGGGGGTGATCCGTTCGGTGCGGATGCCGTTCTTCGTGTTCTCGATCCGGGCGCTGATCCGCAACGCCATCGTGCTGGGCCACAATATCGTGGTGATCCTGGTGGTGTTCGTGATCTTCGCGATGTGGCCGGGCTGGCAGTCGCTGCTGGCGATCCCCGGCCTGCTGGTCTGGACGGTGGACGGGCTGGCGCTGACCTTGCTGCTGGGGGCGTTCTGCGCCCGCTTCCGCGATATCCAGCCGATCGTGAACAGCGTGATGCAGATTGCCTTTTTCGTCACGCCGGTGATCTGGAAGCCGGAGCAGCTGGGACCCGGGGGGGTTGAAAAACTGGCGCTCAATCCGTTCTTCGACCTGCTGGAGATCGTGCGCGGACCGGTGCTGGGCAGCCCTATCGCCTGGACCACCTGGATCGGGGCGTTTGGCTTCAGTGCGATCTTGTGCGCCATGTCCTGGGCGTTCTTCGTCCGGGCGCGCGGCCGCGTCACGTTCTGGATATGATCATGGCCGTCAGCGCACTGATCGAGGTCGAAAACGTATCGGTCCTGTTCCCCTTGTATCATGGCAGCTCCCGCAGCCTGAAAAAGATGATGGTGGCCGCGGCGTCGGGGCGGCTGGCGCAGGATCAGCAGCAGCGGGTGGTGGTGCGGGCGTTGAGCGACGTCAACCTGCGTCTGCAAAGCGGCGACCGGCTGGGTCTGGTCGGGTCCAACGGAGCGGGCAAGACCACGCTGCTGCGCGTGCTGGCCGGGATCTACGAACCGGTGCTGGGGCGGTTGCGGGTGAAGGGAAGCCTGAACGCGCTGCTCGACCCCAATCTGGGGATGAACATGGACCTGACGGGGCGGGAGAACATCCTGCTGCGCGGGCTGTATAACGGCCTGCCGCGGTCTGCCTTGCCGCGGCTGGAGGAAGACGTCGCCGACTTCGCCGAACTGTCGGACTTCATCGACCTGCCGGTGCGGATCTACTCGGCGGGGATGGTGGTGCGGCTGGGCTTCGCGCTGGCGACCTCGATCAAGCCGCAGATCCTGCTGATGGACGAATGGTTCCTGGCGGGCGACGCGGTGTTCATGGACAAGGCGCGCCACCGGCTGGAGGCGATGGTCCGGGGCGCCGACATCCTGGTGCTGTCGAGCCATGATGCCGACATTATCGAAAGCTGGTGCACCCGGGCACTTTGGCTGGATCAGGGCAAGGTGGTGGCGGACGGGCCGGCCAGCGAGGTGCTGGATCAGTATCTGGGTCCGGCGCCGGAGCAAGCGGACGGGGCGCATGGGGAGGCCAGACGCGGGGTTCAGCCGCTGGATCCGGCGACGCCGCGCGGGGGCCTGGATAAGCTGTCCGGGGGCACGCACGAAGGGCAGGAAGCAGAGGTGGTCGGCCGGTCCGAGTAGCCTCGCGGCTAGAGCGCCTTCAGGTTGACCGTAAACGGTCAGCGCGCTCTAGCTCATTGTCTTCACGGTATTAGGTAGCAGCCGCCACCACAGGATAGCGGCACGCGGCGGTGCCAATCCTACTATATATGGCATGGAAAACGAGCACGTTCTATCCGGTCTGCTGCGCAAACGGTCTGAGATCGCGGGCAGGCTAGAGGTTGTCCATGCTGAAATCAGCCGTCTGGCTGTGGACCTCGCCAGCTTAGATGCAACAATCCGGATGTTTTCTCCGCATGCCGATCTGGACGAGATCAGCCCAAGGAAGCCGAAGGCACCTGGAGCGGCGATGCCAGGCGAGATCAGCCGGGTTGTCATGGCTGCGCTTAGAGAGGCATCATCTTCGCTCTCGACCCGCGATGTTACCCTAGCTGTCATGATTGCGCGAGGCATGCCACCTGCCGATACCGGATTGTTCGAGGCCATGCAGAAGCGGGTCATGGCTTGCTTGCGTAACCTCCGCATTCGCGGCGTCGTGGAAAGGCAGAAGGAACATGGCCGGCTGATTGAATGGAGGCTGGTCATTAGCGCTGGTTGATGTGAGCTCTTCGCAGAGCGAATGGTCAGAATGACTAGGTTTAGGCTGGTGGCGCTGCGTCTCGCTCTCTGTTCTCTAACGCGCTAACCCCTTCAAATCACGAATAGAGCTAGGGCGTGTCGTCAAATAGCTAGAGCCTTCCAGGTCGCGGTGAGTCTGAACTGCAACATCTGGGCAAAAAGAGATGCGACAAAGTGCGCAGGGGATTCCGGCGCGCAGCATTCTCCGATTCCTAAGCGGTCAGCTTTGGAGGCTGACCGATGTGGCGCTATGGACTGCGTGATGACCAGTGGGATCGGATCGAGGCGTTGCTGCCCGGGCGGCCAGGCTGGGTGGGAGTAACCGCGGCGGACAACCGCCTGTTCGTCGAGGCTGTGCTCTACCGCTATCGCGCCGGTCTCCCGTGGCGTGACCTGCCGGAACGCTTCGGCGACTGGAAAAACGTCCATCGGCGCTTCAGTCGCTGGGCTAAATCCGGTGTTTGGCACAGGGTCTTTCAGCATCTCTCGGCTGATGCCGACAATGAATACGCGATGATCGACAGCACCATCGTGCGCGCTCACCAGCACAGTGCCGGCGCGAAAAAAAAGCCGGCGAAGACCAGGCGATCGGACGATCGCGTGGCGGATTGAGCACCAAGATCCACACGTTGGTCGATGCGCTCGGCAATCCGACGGCGTTTCATCTGACGGGCGGCGAGGCGCATGATCTGGTCGGCGCCGACCATCTGCTGGCGGATATGCAGGCTGCAACGCTGATCGCCGACAAGGCATTCGACGCCGACAAGCGGGTCATCGAGCCGCTCACGACCGCCGGCAAGACGGCTGTGATCCCATCAAAGGCCAACCGCAAGTCGCGCCGGACGTATGATCGGCATCTCTACAAAGAACGCCACTTGATCGAGACGTTCTTCGCCAAACTCAAGCAGTTCCGGGCTATTGCAACCCGCTATGACAAGACCGCGCGCAACTTTCTCGCCGCCGTCTACCTCGCCGCCAGCGCCATTTGGCTCATTTGACGACACGCCCTAGCATAAATGGTTAAAAAGCCGCCTTCTGGACAGAAAACGCCGCATCCACCGAAAAAGGCTTCTCGGTTAAGAAATCCAGTGCATGGGCGACTTGTTCAAGATCATCAAACAGTCCGGCCTGTACGCAACTCGGCCAAGCCGCCAGAAAAACCAAAGCCGAAACCAAAAGGTTAGTTATGATCGATCAATCAGAAGATTTAGAGCAGGAAGCTTACGGTCTCGGGTTTGATACGGCAAAGTCTGTGCGCTATCACGCATACAGGCGCAGTTTTTTCGACACTTGCGATAAATTAACCAAAATTTTGATTGTCGGAACCGGCGGGGCTACTTTTGTAACTCTTATTAGTCAGGCAACGTGATGGGCAAAAGTTCTTGCCCTTGTGGTGGCGGTATTAAGTTCGTTGGATATTGTGGTTGGCTTTCATGACCACGCTCGCGTTCACGACAAGCTTTACCGTCAATTCTCATTGCTCGGCCAGGAAATAGCTACAGCGCAAGCGCTAACTGCTCGACTTATAGCCAGTTGGCAGCAGAAGCGCCTAGAAATAGAAATGGAAGACCCAGGGACAATGGAATGGCTTGAGCGACGTTGCTCTGGAGAGGAGGCGCGGGCACGCGGTGTGGAAGTTAATCCCACTTGGCAGCTTCCATGGTGGAAAATGCTGCTATCGCAGTGGGTATCGCTACCCATTTAAATATTGTTTGAACGCTGCCAATACCCACACCAATCAACCGACATCGGCGCAGCCATTGCCAGTGTCATCACCGCCCGAACCTGCGTGCCGTTAGCAGCCCGGCGATGATCCTCCCGCCACGCGCTTTCCTGGGCGTAGCGAACGAGATATTGTCCGGCGATGTGGTGGTGATGCCCGATCTCGGCCCGACGCATCCGAGAGAAGAATTCTTCGGCGCCGTTGGTGTAGACGCCGGACGTGTCGCTGTAGAGCTTGCCGTGGTCAATGCGGGCCACGTCGAACCGGCCATGCAGATCGTTCCATGACGACGCTTCGTCCGCTACCAGCTTCGTCTCAGGCGCAACGCGGTTGATGATGAAGCCCAACGCGGCGCTCTCTGACTTGAACACGGCTGGCAAGGTCCGGCCGCCACGTTCGCGCATGACAACCACAACCTGGCGCTTGCCGTTCTGGTTCTTGGCGAGACGGCGATCGCGCCGGTTCTCGCGATGATTGGCTGGTTTGATGTAGCCGCCGAAGTAGCCGCCATCGACCTCTACCGTCTCGCCAGCTCCGCCAACGTGCATCCCCTTCAATTCAGACGCCATCGCCTCCCGCATTTTATGCGCCAGGACGAACGCCGTTTTGTATTGGCAATCCAGATCGCGAGAGAGCGCCAGAGCGGACTTGCCCTTGACCTCATTCACAAAAATGCAGATCGCGGCGAGGTAGTTCCGCAGAGGCATCTTGTGGAAGGCAAACAGGGTGCCGCTCGTGATGGAGAAGTCCCTGCCGCACGCCTTGCAGCGGAACCGCAGCGTACCGGAGGGACGGCGGCACTCATACACGGTCGGGCAAGCGCAGTGCGGGCAGATGGCCTTGCCATCAGTCCAACGAATGTTGCGGAACAGCGTCTCAGCATCCGCATCCGTCATGCGTAGGACCGACGCTAGCGAGAGCGTCCGAGCTTTGCTGCTGAGGAGAAAGTGTTGAGACACTCGGTACATCCGTCGTTAAGTCAACGGATATGTAGATTATCCTGCGCAAACTTGCAATAGGAAAAACGACACATATGTAGTATTGTGAGCGGATATGGAGGATAATCAATATGGCGGCGGCAAGTGAAAAATGGGCGGATCACGCAAAACGGCACTTAAAAGCCGAACTGAAGCGCGCTGACGTGAACTATGCCGAACTGGCCAGACGCTTGACGGAGATGGGTATTCCGGAAACGGATACGTCCGTTGCCGCAAAGGTTAATCGGGGAGCTTTTCCAGCGTGGTTCTTATTCGCCGTTATGCGCGCCATTGGCGCACATACCTTACGTGTGGAGGAATGGTCCTAGCATTACTCCTTCCATTGCCGATATCAGGCGAAGAGAAGAGCGGCAATAAAACTGCCAATGAGACAACCCATTCCGAGCGCGAGCAGAAATCGCCCCTGATTGCGGTTGTGAAACCCACGTATTCCGGATTCATTGATCAGAACGCCTGCGAACCCTCCGAGAACGAGCATCAGGCCGAGCTTTGCATAGAATGGCGCTCCGCTAAGGCTGCCGAGAAACAAGCCTTCTGGGCTGGCGCAGCATGGTGGGTTGGAACTGTTGGGGTCATCCTCATAGTTTCGACCCTTCACTATACTCGCAAGGCGGCCGAAGCCGCTAGAATGGGCGCCGAGGCTGCCGAACGAACCGTGGAGGAAATGTCCAAGACGCTGATGCACGCTCGGGAAGTTGCTGAACGCGACTTCAGACCGTGGCTGACAGTGGACGCCGAACTCGTTAGCGAAGTTGGCCCTCGCTATTCCATCGAAAAACGGGAAATAACTTTTTTTATAAAACTCACTTGCGTGAATGTCGGGCGAGTAGCCGCCAGTCACATTCAGTACCGCGTCCGAGGGATCGACGAGAGTCTTGCTGGCGACATTGACGATTGGTTTGAAGAAAACATTCGAAAGTCCGCCAATTACATCTTTAGTGAAGGGGACGCCTTGATCCCGTCTGAACGCCACGTCAGCAGGCGTTGGTGCCGCGTCCCTGGGCCTGATGAGGACAGTCATTGGGTTACGAACCCGAAGCCAGGTCGAATCGGCAAGTTCTGCGTTGGTATATTTGTCGCTTATCGAGGCGGGAATGGCGATGGGCGTGTCTTCCACACGGCAAAGGTTTTGCCGGTTGGTGACCCCAATCTTGTTGAATTTCTTCCACTCGTCAGCATAGATGAATTGCCAAAAGGGACGGGAGACGTGGCTTTGGGTCCCGTATACGTTGCCCGCACAACATAGCGGTAGAAGAACCGCGAATTTTCCCAGCTTATTCAACGATCTCTCCCCATCCAAGATGGGAAGACCCGCAGAAATCCGCCATTTCCGGCTGGTGGCGGCTGCTACCTAATACCGTGTCTTCACGAGCAACTTTATCAGCTAGACTTTTCCAGTCAGGCTGATGTCGCTCTGGCGGTGCTGCGTGTTCGGCAGGCCGCGACACTAGCGCGTGATAGCTTCAGGTTGAAGCGACCACGCGCTCGCTCCCTTTGTTTGAGAGGGCGATTCACGTCTGAGGTTGGTTCAACCTCAGACGACCGCGCTCTAGCGCATTTTCAGCCTGACTGTGCAGACCGAAAATGCTCTATCCCCTTGTTTGATCGGATGATTCAGACGCTTTGAACGTTCCGCTCAGCGTGATCATGCTCTACCCGGCACGGCGGCGCAGCAGGTGGGCGCACAGCAGCGGCACCACGGTCACCGCGATGGTCAAGGTCGAGACCGCCGCGATGGTCGGATCGAGTTCGTAGCGCAGGTCCTCCCACATCCGCCGCGGCAGGGTCACGGCGTTCTGGCCGGACAGGAACAGCGCCACCACGAGTTCGTCGAACGAGGTGATGAACGCGAACAGCGCGCCGACCAGAACCCCCGGCCGGATCAGCGGCAGCGTCACCTGGCGAAACGTGGCGAATGGCGAGGCGCCGAGGCTGAGCGCCGCCATTTCCAGGCGCCGGTCGAAGCCGGCCAGGCTGGCGCCGACGCTGGTGACGACGAACGGCACCGCCAGGCAGGTATGCGCCAGCACCAGCCCGGCGGGGGTGCCGACGAGGCCATAGCGGGCGAAGGCGTAATAGACGCCGATCGAGACGATGATCACCGGCATGATCAGCGGCGACAGGATCAGGCCGGTAGCCAGCGTGCGCGCCACGCCGGGCAGCCTGGCCAGGCCGAGCGTGGCGAGGGTGCCAAGCAGAGTCGACAGCACGACGACCGCGACCGCGACCCGAAGGCTGAGCCAGGTCGCGTCCAGCCAATCGCGGCTGCCGAGGTATTCGCGGTACCAGCGCACCCCGAAGCCGGGTGGCGGAAAGGTGAGGTAGCTGGCCGAGGAGAACGACAGCACCACGACAACGATGATCGGGGCGATCATCACCAGCAGAATAAGCGCCACGACCGCCTGCATCAGCCGCTGCCCAGCGGTCATCGGGTGGCCACCCGGAACGCTCGGCCGACGCTGAACAGGCGCTGAAACACCGCCATGATCGCCAGCGTGGCGGCCAGCAGCGCCGCCGACAGGCAGGCGGCATAGGGCCAGTTCAACTGATCGACCTGCTGGGCGATCAGCATCGAGATCGTCATGTCCCGAGGGCCGCCCAGCAGGGCCGGGGTAATGTAAAAGCCAAGCGACAGCACGAACACCAGCAGCACCCCCGCCGCCACGCCCGGCATCGACAGCGGCAGGATAACCTGATGGAACACCCGGAACGGCGGCGCCCCAAGCCCCAGCGCCGCCTTGCGCAGGGACGGGTCGATCTGGCGCAGCGCATTGGCGATCGGCAGGATCATGTATGGCAGCAGGATGTGGATCATCGCGATATGCACCGCGATCGCGGTGTTCAGGATGCGCAAGGGGTGGTCGATCAGCCCGGCGGCGAGCAGCGCCTCGTTCAGCAGTCCGTGCCGTCCCAGCAGCACCATCCAGGCATAGCTGCGGACCAGGATACTGGTCCAGAACGGCAGCAGCACGACGACCAGCGCGATGGCGGCCATCCGGCCTGGCCGCACCAGGGCGAGGGCGACCGGATAGCCCAGCAACAGGCACCCGGCGGTCACCGCGATCGCGGTGTGCAGCGTCGTCCAGAACACGTGCAGGAAAACCTGGTCCGCCGCCAACGCCCGGTAGTTCGCCAGCGTCCAGGTCGGCTGCGCCACGCTGCGCAGCAGCATCGCCAGCACCGGCAGCGCGTAGAACGCCAACATGAAAATCAGCAGCGGGGTGACCAGCAGCAACGGCACGGTCCAGGCGGGGGTCATCCGGCGAGGCCGCCGCTCGGCGGACGCGGGGCCGGCGGACGGCGGCACGGGGGAAGTGGCGCCGGGGGAGGTGGTGCTGGGGGAAGGTGGCACGGGGGTCGGCGGCGTGGGTGACGGCGGCATCAGGGTCGGCGGCATCGGAGTCGGCGGCGTGGGGATCGGCGCGCTGCTGGGGGAAGACGACGGCGGCGCGGCGGCGGCCGGCCGGGGTTCAGACAACAACGGTATCCGCCGCCAGCCAGGCGATCTCGGCCTGCTCGCCGATCGTTCGGCGGCGGATCGCCGCGCCCGAAGGCTCCTTCAGGACCATCGGTGTGCCATCGGGGGCGGCCAGTAGGTAACGGCAGCGTTCACCGGCGAACACGGCGTCGGTCACCGTGGCGCACATCCGGTTCAGTGCCGGCGTGGCCAGGCCATCGGCGAAGCGCATCCGCTCGGGGCGCATGGTCAGCATCACCTTGTCGCCGCGGGCCGGGCGAGAGGGTGCCACCGCGCGCACCATGGTGCCGCCGCATTCGGCGACGACGATGTCCTGATCCTGGAAGCCGTGCACGATGCCGGGCAGGAAGTTCGACTCGCCGAGGAACGCGGCGACGAAACGGTTGCAGGGCCGGTCGTAGAGATCCTCCGGCCGACCGAGCTGGGCGATGCGGCCTTCATTCATCACCGCGATGCGGTCCGACATCGTCAGCGCTTCCTCCTGGTCGTGCGTGACGTAGATGAAGGTGATGCCGAGGTCGGCGTGCAGCCGGCGCATCTCCAGCTGCAGGCTTTCGCGCAACTGCTTGTCCAGCGCACCGAGCGGTTCGTCCATCAGCAACAGGCGGGGGTTGAAGACGATGGCGCGGGCAAGGGCCACCCGCTGCTGCTGGCCGCCGGACAGTTGCCGCGGATAGCGGGCGGCGTATCCGGGCAGCCGCACCAGATCCAGCGCCTGGGCGACCATCCGGGCACGTTCCCGGCGGGCGATGCCGCGCTGCTTCAGCGGGAAGCCGATGTTGTCGGCCACCGTCAGGTGCGGGAACAGGGCGTAGTTCTGGAACACCATGCCGATGTTGCGCCGGTGCGGCGACAGGCCGACGACCGACGTTCCATCGATGGTGATGTCGCCGGCACTGGGTGTCTCGAACCCCGCGATCATCATCAGTGTCGTGGTCTTGCCGGAGCCGCTGGGGCCCAGCAGCGTCAGGAACTCGCCGGCGGCGACGGTCAGCGAGACACCACGCACGGCGCCGACGCCGCCGAAATCCTTTTCCAGTGTGGACAGAGAAACGATCGCGCCGGTCATCCAAGCAGCCATTTGTTGAAGCGGTCGATGACGGTGTTCCGGTTGTCGGCCCACCACTGGTAGTTGTAGGGCACCAACTGCGCGCGGATATCGGGTGCGCTGGGCAGTATCTTCATCTGTTCGGCGGTCATGTAGGCGGCCGACTTCGCATTGACGAAGCCATACGGGATCAGCGACGACAGCCGCGCCTGCGGGACCGGCATGGTCGAGAAGGCGATGAACTTCATCGCGTTGGCGCGGTTCTTCGCACCTTTCGGCACCGCCCAGCAGTCCCGCTTCGACAGCCCCTGCTTCCAGCTGATCGCGGCTGGGACGCCGGCCTTTTTCAGCGGCTCCATCCGCCCGTTCCAGACGCTGCTCATGACGACCTCCTTGTCGGTCAGCAGCTGGATCGGCACCGCGCCGGTGTCCCACCACTTCACCACGTCCGCCCGGATCTTGTCGTAGCTGGCGAACGCCATATCGAGGTCGAGCGGGTACAGCTTGTCCGGCGGCACACCGGCGGCGAGCAGGGCGAACTCCAACTCGGGGTTGTTGCCGCTGCTGGCGCCGACCAGGGCGCGATCGCCGGGGAATTTCCGGGTGTCCCAGAAGTCGGCCCAGCCGCTGGGCACGGCGCCCTTGAAGGCATCGGTGCGGTAGCCCAGGACCTGCGCCCAGACCAGCATTTCCAATCCGCGGTCAAAACGGAACTCGTCACCGACGCCGGGGTCGATCAGGTCGTAGTCGATCGGCTCGAAGTAATCGCCGTGCTTTTGCAAGGTCAGCACCGAACCACGGCTGACCTGGGCCATGTCCCACTCGACCGTGTTGGTGTCGACCATGGCCTTGATCTTGGTGAAATCCGAACCGGCGAAGTCGTTCACCTTGATGCCGCTGAGCTTCTCGAACGGTTCGAAATAGGCTTTCTTCTGGGTTGCCTGCATGAAGCCGCCGAACGTGGCGATGCGCAGTTCACCACTGCCCTTGAGCTTTTCCGGGATCGGCGGGATCTCGGGCAAGGCCGCCCGCGCACCGGTCGAAACGAACGGCATCGCCAATCCGGTCGCCAGCAAGGTGCGCCGGCGCAGTGTGTGTTGGGCCATGGGATCAAAACTCCAGCAGGTTGGCGCGGAACTGCGCGTGGCTGTAGGCGGAGCGGACCAGGCCGCGATCCTGCAGGGCGGGGACCAGGCCGTCCTCGATTTCGGCCAGCAGGCGACGGCTGACGTTCGGCATGGAGAACAGGAAGCCGTCGCCGCCGACTTCCGCCATGATCTCGCCCATCCGCGCGGCCACGGAGTCGGGGGTGCCGACCAGTTCGACCGACAGGGCGACGACGTTGTGTTCGCCCATCGCCTGGCGCAGGGTGCGGCCGGCGGCCATCTGCTTGAACAGGTCCAGGGTCTGCTGATGGCCGTTGGTGGTCAGGTCGTCGGGCAGCGGCCGGTCGAGGTCCATCTTGCCGAAGTCGATGTTCATCAGCTTGCCTAGATGCGCGAGACGCTGCGGGACCTGCAGCGCCGCGCGGGCTTCGCGGATGCGCTTGCGCTCCTGCGCGTCGGCCTCGGTCTCGCCGATGATCGGAGCGACCATGAACAGCACCTTGCAATCGTCCGGGTCGCGGCCGTGCGCCACCATGCGGGCGCGGACGTCGTCACGGTAGTGCTTCATGCCGTCGATGCCCTTGGGGTGGGCGACGATGGTGTCGGCATGCAGCGAGGCGAAGGCGCGGCCGCGGGGCGAGCCGCCGGCCTGGGCGATCACCGGACGGCCCTGCGGCGCCGGGCCGGAATTCAGTGGGCCGCGGGTCTTGTAGAACCTGCCTTCATGGTTCACCGCATGGACCTTGGCGGGATCGACCAGATGGCCGGAGGCGCGGTCGGCGATAATCGCCCCGGGTTGCCACGAGTCCCAGAGGCGCTGCACGACGTCCATATACTCGTCGGCCATGTCGTAGCGCAGGTCGTGCTCGGGCATGCCGTTCAGGCCGAAATTCATCGCCGCGAAGTCGGAGCTGCCGGTCACCATGTTCCAGCCGATCCGTCCGGCGGAGACCTGATCGAGTGTGGCGACCAGGCGGGCCAGCAAATAGGGCGGATAGGCGTAGGTGCCGAAGGTGGGGACGATGCCGATGCGCGACGTCACCTGGGTCATCAGGGACGCGACCACCGACGGATCCTGCCGCGGCACCGCGATGGCGTGCTTCAGATAGAGTTCGGTGGAGCCGCCGAAGCTTTCGCCGACATAGGAGCTGTCCTCCAGCAGGATGTAGTCGAAGCAGGCGCGTTCGAGACTGCGCGCCATGTCGAGAAACAGCTCCGGCTGCTGCCAGGTCGTGCCGATATGGCCGGTCCACGGTTCGCCCCAGGCCTGCACGCTGGACCCCTGCAGGAACCATGCGAGGTGGAAGGGTTTAGGGGACATTGATCGCCTCTGTCGCTGTCTGGGTCGTGGGAGAAGCAAACCGCGTGCCCAGATGCCTGGCGGCGGCGTGGCAGGCGGGCCGGTGGGCTCTGTTCATTACGCCATGCGGTGGATTAGCGGGGTGGACAGGCCGGACCGTGACAAGGCGGTATGACCAGGCGCGTACGGAACCGGCAAATTGACTACAGACCAAGCATATCCCGGATGCGGCCATAGGTGACGCGAGCGGCCACACCCGAGCGCCACAAGGCATGGAACGGCATTTCCGTGATCGTGGTGATCGGCATGTCGAGTCTGGCGGTCGGGCCGCCGATGATCCGGCGGGCCAGTTCCGGCCCCATCGCGGAGCTGATCGCCACGCCGCGGCCGTTGTAGCCGAGGCAGACCAGGACGGTCTCATCGGGCTGGTGAACATGTGGATAGTGATCGGGGGTGTAGGCCAGCTGGCCGCTCCAGCCGTGGGTCCAGCGCACGCCGCGCAGGGCTGGCCACAGGCGGGCGGCGTAGCGGGTCAGGTAGCGCAGGGTCCGCGGCGTGGTGATGTCGTGTTGCACGCTGCGGCCGCCGATCAGCAGCCGGTTGTCGGTGCCGATGCGGTAATAGACGGTGATGTCGCCGATCTCATACACCGACGACCGGGACGGCATGATCGATTGGACCACGGTCTCGGGCAACGGTTCGGTGGCGGCGATGGCGCTGAACAGCGGGACGATGCTGCGCCGCAGCCTGGGCCACAGGTCATCGGTGTAGCCGTTGGTCGCCAGGATCAGCTGTTCAGTCGTTACGACGCCGTGCGGGGTCTGCAATCGCCAGCCGGTCGCGGTCTTGCGCGCCCGCAGCACCTTGGTGTCGCCGTGGACCGCGGCGCCCTGTTGCATCGCGGCCCGGGCCAGGCCGCGGGCGTACCCAAGCGGATTGAGCTGGCCGCCGCGCCGGTCGAGCATCGCGGCCTGGTAACGGTGCGTCCCGGTCGCGGCGTGGATGTCGTCTCGATCAAGTATCGAAACCGTTTCGCTGCGCGGCGCCCACTGTGCCGCCGACGCCCGCACCTGATCGGCCGCCGATCGCGTGATAGCGGCGCGCAGGGTGCCTGACTGCAGCGCCGCGCAGGGGATCTGGTGGCGTTGGATCAGGTCGAACACCAGGTTCGGCGCGTTGCCGGACAGGGCGACCATGCGTCTGCCAAGGTCGGCGCCGAAATCCGTCTCGATCCGGTCGGGGTCATGTTTCAAACCCGGATTGACCTGGCCGCCGTTGCGGCCGGAGGCGCCCCAGCCCGGCTGGTTTGCCTCCAGCACGACGACGTCGACGTTGTTCTCGGCCAGGTGCAAGGCTGCCGACAGGCCGGTGAAGCCGCCGCCGACGATGGCCACCGAGGCGCGTCGGTCGCCGGTGAGCGGCGGCGTTGCCGGTGCGGGGGCGGCGGTCTCGACGTAGAGGCTTGGCGGCAGCGGGCGGGCGGGCATCGTCCAGTCTTCAAATGAGGAAAGTCGTTGCGGAAATGTTGCTGCTCCCGATGGGTCGGTATCAATGCGATGATGCCGGCGATGCCGCCAGTTCGGCAACCAGCGGGCACGCGGCGGCTTGCCCAGGAGCGGCGATTTTCAAGGCCGGGTCATGCTCGGCGCAGTCGGGCACCGCATGAACGCAGCGCCGGCGGAACCGGCAGCCACCCTTGGTTTCGCCGGCTTCAACCGGCAGCGCCGTGCGGTCGCGGGCGCGTCGCTGAAGACCCCGTGGCACGGCGTCAAGCAGAGCGCGGGTGTAAGGATGCAGGGGGCTCGTCAGCACCTTGTCGGGGCGGCCACTTTCCACCACTCGCCCGCCATACATCACCGCGATCCGGTCACAAACCCGAGCCACCACGGCCAGATCATGGCTGATCAGGACGATGGTCAGGCCCAAGGTCTGGTTCAGCTCGCGCAGCAGATTTATGATCTGACCTTGCAACGAAACATCGAGCGCGGAAACCGGTTCATCCGCGACCAGCAGCGATGGCTCCATGGCAAGTGCGCGGGCGATGCCAACCCGTTGCCGCTGGCCGCCGGACAGTTCGTGCGGATAGCGATCGAGCAGTTGGGTGTCCAAACCGACCTGACCAAGCAGCTGCGCGACACGGGGCGCGCGGGCGGAGTTGGGCATGCCACGCGCCGCCACCGCCTGCCGCAGGATGACGACGATGCGCTTGCGCGGATTAAGCGATGAATGGGTATCCTGGAACACCATGCCACGACCCACGCGACCTTGTGGCCGAGGCCATCGCAAGGATTGAACAGCAGTTGGACCAGATCGAGGGGGACGCTGCGTAGGCGAGCCCGATAATGTGCAGTATGGAAAACTTCTCCCGCCGCATTCTGCCACGGTCGCAGGGTTAATTCTCTTGAAAATGGATGCTCTTTTCTCGAAGGAAAACTATAAAATCTGGATCAACTGATAGAAACCTGACCGGCTCAAAATCCGAATAGGTCGTGACTTCTCCGGGGGTGTAGACGGGAGGTCCTTCAATCAAGGAGGTAATCGTTCCGCCCACTTGTCCGGCAGCCCTTGGAAGCTGGCGCGTCCATAAACGGTGCGCTTCAAGGATCTCGCGCTTTCGTTCGGCAGCAACCTGAATATTCGGCATCTTTTAGTCTACTTCAACAATGAACTACGCGCCATATGGCGCGGAGGACTGGTGAAATCAAGATCGTTCGCAACGAAGCGCGGGGTCCAGTGATCTACCGAAATTCAAGACTTCCGGTTTTCTCCATTGACCAAGATATTTCAATGGGTTGCAATTCCCGTAAGATATGACCGAAATAGGTGGGCGCGGACGCGCCAGTTTAGCCCAGGGCGGGCGCATCGGGCGTCGGATACCGTTTGACATGGATCAAATCTGCCCGCTGCTTGGCCTGCCAGAGATCGTAAGCCGTCTGTACGCCAAGCCAGGTTTCGGCATTGCTCCAGCCAGCTTTTTCCAGTCGGATCGCCATGTCCGCCGACACGCCGTTGCGGCCGTTCAGTAGTTCCGAAAGCGACTGCCGGGATACGCCTAGCCACGCCGCCGCCGCCGTGACCGTCAGGCCCAACGGCTCTAGGCAGTCTTCCCGTATGATTTCGCCCGGGTGAGGCGGGTTAAACATCTCCATGGCGTTGCCCTTCATTTCGTTAGTGATAGTCCACAAGATCAACATCCGTGGCGTCTTTATCCTCGAACTCGAAGACCAGCCGCCAATTGCCCGACACCCACGCGGCCCACTGGCCCTTGCGATCCCCCCTGAGCTGATGCAGCCGATAGCCTGGCGCATTGAGCGCGGAAGCATCTTTGCCCTTGTCCAGCAGCGCCAGCATGCGGCGCAGCTTGGCGGCGAGTTGCGGGTTTACTCCGCTTGTGTCGCCTCGAGTGAACAGCCGTTCGAGGCCTTTATGTTGAAAGCGCCGGATCATCCCGAAACGTAAACCGTCAGGCGACGGTTGTCAATCCAATTCTGATAGGGCCGGTCGGTTGGTGCCGAGAGGCAATAACGGCCATTGTAGCAAGCGTCTGTCGTGTTCGGGCTCCGGCTTTTGTTCCTCATCGCCCTTCGCTTGCTCCGCGGCCTTCCGCATTTCGACAATCTTACTCGGTAGGCCCGCGGTAAGAAACTTTAGGGCCTCCTGCTGTTCGGTGAGGACGCTGTGAAGCTCCGCCCACGTAACGGTCGCCGTTTCCGCTGCAATGCCCGTGTTCGCCAGCCACACTGGCGCGGTGATGTCTTCGGCAGCCATCTTGGACGATACAATGTCTTTGTCGAAGTGCTTGGCTCGATTCCAGATTAGCTTAAGCCTGCGCTCACGGTCACGGCTATCGAGCGGCTCAGAAGGATCGCGTCCATCAACGACGTCGATCAGGCGCTCGAAAAGCGCCGACGCCTGACACGCTGATCCCTATGCAATGCTCGAAGTGTGTAGCTGCACGCAAGGCAACAAAAAAGTGATTGTTGCCTTGCGGAAGCCGCTGGATATACGAGCGGAGCAGTTCCCGGCCTGCCCGGTGTTCCCGGACGGCGTTATCCGCCCGGCGCCCGAACATAAGGGTAAGCCGCTTCATAGGGTCCGGGTATCGAACTGCAAACAGGTCGTTTAGCACAAGTGACCCGAGATAACTCTTCGGCTTCTCGATCTCCAGGGAGCCACATTCGGTGAGTTCCGAGAGGTGACGGGCACCGAACCCATTCATTACAAGTCCCCCGAATTGGGCCATGTCATCCTACCTCTGCTACTTTGAGAGTAGTGCTATTCAGCGGTTTTCGCTAATTGACCTGTGAAGGCGACCTGATGAGGTGTTTCGACCAATACAACCGTCCAATAGAAGCCCGCCCCTTCGTGGCCGCCTGGCCGATGTTCTACGAAAAACGCCCGAGGATAGACATCTGGCCGGAGCGTCGGCACCTGCACCATACGGTCGAACACCCTTCGCGCCTGCTTGCTTTGCGACAAATCTGTCGGCCAGCGGATGGGCTTTCCGCATAACACCTGGAGAAGTGCAAACACGAAATTTGACCAGTTCTTGTCATCTGTAAATAGGAATGGGCTGAGCCCCTGGGAGTTGAAAAGCGCTGTAGCTTGAGATCGAAGCTCATCAAACCGCAACCGCGCGCCAATCGCTCCAGTGGGGTCCCCGGTAGAGCTGTCGCAGGCTATGACATTGATTTCAGCGAGGATGTCCCATCCCAGCGGATGCCGATCCAACGTAACGTGCATATACCAATCGCAATATAATGACACCGTAACATAGTTCTTTCTAAGTCCCTTGCTCTCCATAAGCTGCCTTATACGTCTCATGATATCCAGGAGATCGGCGGGACTGCACTGTCCTGATAGACCCTATCAAATATGTTTTAAGATCATGTTTAGCATCGAAATACGGGGCCATGTAGTATCCTCGCGCGGCCTCCAGCAAATAGGCATGTGAGGGTTGAAGGAGTAAATTATTTAGGTAGCGGGGAGGAGCTGTTCAGCCACCGCCGCAGCGTCGCAGGGCTGACGCCCAGCATCCGGGCGATGGTGGCCTTGTCCTTGTTTTCAACCACCAGACGCCGCGCGAGGTCGCGCTTTTCAGGCGTCAGAACCACAGGCGGACCGGCCCGCTTCGCAGCCGCCATGCCCGCCTTCGTCCGTTCCCGGATCAACTCGCGCTCGAATTCCGCCATCACCGCGAACATGCCGAAGAACAGCCGCCCCCTCGATGTCCACCTCGACAAGATTTTCGAAGATCGTCTGGCTGAGGATCTCGGTGTCGTGGCTGGACATGTTGATCGGGTCGCAGGTGACCGGATTGTTGGACAGCGCGACGGTCAGTGTTCCGGTTTCATCCGCCCGGGCGGTTCGGACCCAGGCGGAGGACAGCACCGGGGCGGCGCCGGCGTGCAGGGCGGAACGGCGGGTCAGATCATCGGTCATAGGAAGTCACGTCGTTCGATCCTTCATGCGAAAAGGCGAACGCCTTCCTCCGTGGCTTGCCGTGTTCCCGGCGTTGCCTCAGGCTTGTGCATCTTCCTGGTGGCGGTAGTTCATCTTGACGAACCAGGCGTAGTAGTCGGCGAAGCTGCGGGGCGGATAGCGCGGCGGGTTGTCGGGTGCGCTGCATCCCGGCAGGCACTCGATCATGACGTCGGTGTTCGGATCGTAGAAAAACGGGATAGCGTAACGATCGGTATGGGACCGGTTGACCGCGCGGTGCGGGGTGGAGCGGAAGCGCCGGTTGGTCCACTGATGCAGGATGTCGCCGGTGTTGACCAGAAAGGTTCCCGGCATCGGCGGCACGTTGATCCATTGCTTCGTCACGGTCAGGATTTCCAGCCCCGGCACCGCGGATTGCGGCAGGAAGGTCATGAAGCCGCTGTCGGTATGCGGGGCGATGCCGAACTGATTATCGTCGGCGGCGAGGTTAGGTGGATAGTGCGACAGCCGCAGGTTGATGTGCGCGTCGTTGAAGCGTTCGCGAAAGAATCCGGGTGGTGTAGCGAGCGCGCGCTCGTAGAGCGGCAACAGGCTTTGGCCGAGGGCTTCCATGCGGCGCCAGTAGCGCAGCACGGTGTCGCGAAAACCGGGCAAATCCGCCGGCCATTGATTGAGGCCGCGCCAGGGTGTTCCCGCGACCACATCGGGATCGTCGGGGGCGCGTTCGCGACGGATGAACAGCGCCTCGTTCAGGTCGTGGCGGGTGTTCCGATTGACCTCGGAGCTGCGCATCCTGGCGCCGCCCATCGGCAGGTAGCCGATCTGGTGGCGGTTGATCAGCAGTGCCTGCTTGCGGTCCATCGGCAGGGCGTGGAAGCGGGCGGCCTGGGCGAATGTGGCATCGATCAGGGCCTGATCCACGCCATGGTCGCGGATGAAATAGAACCCGACATTCTCGCAGGCCCATGCCAGTTGCTCCGCCAGATGATGCTCTGCACCTGACGCCCCGGCCCGGTACGGGCCGAGATCGAGGATCGGGATGGCTTCTTCCGGCATTGGCGACATGGTTCGCTCCTGATCGATGTAGATGGCAAACCGCATGCCAGGGCAGCCGGTGTTGCTACGGCCCGTGGCGGCGTTCGCCGCCGTCTTGCAAGCGGCCGATGCCCGAACCGCAGGCTGCACGGCGCTCGATCGGACGGCGGGGGAGCCTGGGGTCGCGGCCGGCAGACTGATGCGCCCGGGTTCTTGCGCCTGGGTTCATGCACAGGGGTCGGAGGATCGGGTTTATGCACCGGTGCCCTCGATGAAGCAGATGATCTTCGCCCCGGCCCAGCAGGCCACGCCCTCGCCGGTCGGGTTGTCATGGCGGTGCAGAACACTGCCCTCGGGGACATCGACCCAGGCGTGGGGCGGGTTTTGCCAGCGGGCGAACTCGTTGCCGATAAACGCCTGAAAATGGCCGTCCATGATCCGGTACTGCACGGTGCGGCAGTCCGCTCGGTCACAGCAGGACAGATTGGTCTTCGGCTGGCGCAGGCTTTGATACCAGGGGGCGAGATTAGGATCGGCGTTTGGCGGCGGGGCAGCTCGCAACGGTGGCTGGTAACCCAGGATCAGCCAGGACGCGACGAATGTGAACAGCGTCCGATGGGCGGTGAAAAACCTCTGGACCATCTCAGGCCTTTCCTGGTTCCGGGCGTTCGGGGGGCGAGCGTGGAGTGGCGATCGCGACAACACCAGAGATCGGTCGAAGGCATGCATTCAAGAACCCGTGAACCTTGAGCGTGGCGCGATGCGGGTTGATCCCGCCGGTCGGGGCTGCGACGCCGGGCCGGGCTCGCTGGCGCGGCCCGTCGGCCGGGCACACGATTGCTTGAACTCCGGTGCTTGAACAGCCGGCGCTTGAACGGGCTGCGCTTAAACAGCCGGCGTGTGCGGTGCCGAACGGTATTGGCTCGCGCCAGCCTGGCGGCGCACAGCGAATATCGGTAACTGTCAGGGTTATCGGTCCAGGATTGATCATCGGGTGCACGCGAAGCGCGAGGTCGGCCAGGCCTGTCGTTGCAATAACAATCCATGCTGACGATCGGGCCGTCGTTGGGGTTTTCGCCGTTCATCGGCAACATCGTTCGGCCAATGACAATGGTGTCGGCTGGCAAGGCGTCATGTTTCTTGAAAGATATGTCTTGCTGATGCCTGACCATGCTGGTGGTTTGTCGCCGTTGGCTTCGCCTCGCCGGTCGGACAAGTGTTGCGTCGGTGAGCGGTGGTTCGCACGACGCGGCAGGCATCGCGATGGCCGGCGGATCGTGAACGCCGCGGGTTCGCGGGTTCTCCGCGATCGGCTGCTGGGTTTTTGCATCGAGGTCGGCCTGTCTGTCGCCGCGGTGTGGGGCTGCTATACTGATTGCCTATCCCCGCGAGGCCGCCGATGACCGAGACCAACGCCTTCACCTTCCTGATGCTGCCGCCGCAGACGGCGCTGACGCGGCAGTGGGGCCGGCGGCTTGCCGAGACGGTGTCCGGCATGAAGCTTGTGGTCGCCGAGGATGCGGACCAGGCGGCGGCGGCGATCGCCGGCGCCGATGCCGCCTTCGGCACACTGCCGGCCGAACTGCTGGCGAAGGCCCAGCGGCTGCGCTGGCTGCAGGCGCCGCAGGCCGCACCGCCCGTCGGGTATTATTATCCCGAGATAGTCGCGCATGCGCTGACCGTCACCAACTTTCGGGAAATCTACAACGACCATATCAGCGCCCACATCATGGCCTTCGTACTGGCCTTCGCGCGCGGGCTGCATATTTTTATTCCGCAACAACTTCGCCATGAATGGAAAAAGCCGCCCGAGGACCAGGGTGTCGTGCCGCTGCCCGGCGCCACCGCGCTGATCGTCGGCCTGGGCGGCATCGGCGCCGAGACCGCCAAGCTGTTGGCGGCGTTCGGCGTCACCGTGCTGGCGGTGGACGCGCGGCGGAAGGACAAGCCGGACAGTGTCGCGGAACTCCATGAGCCGGCGGCGCTGGAGGGCCTGTTGCCGCGCGCTGACTTCGTGGTCCTGACGGTGCCGCACACGCCGGCGACCGAGGGCTTCTTCAATCGCGCGAAATTCCGGCTGATGAAGTCATCGGCGTTCTTCATCAACATCGGGCGCGGCATGACGACGAAGCTGGACGACTTGGTGGCGGCCTTGCACGCGAAGGAGATCGCCGGTGCCGCACTGGATGTTTACGAGCAGGAGCCGCTGCCGGCGGAGCATCCGCTGTGGGGCATGGCGAACGTCATGCTGACGCCGCACATGGCGGGGTATGGGCCGCATCTGAACGAGCGGCGGTTGCAGATCATCGAGGACAACTGCAACGCCTTCGCCGCGGGCAGGCCGTTGCGCAACGTGGTCGACAAGTCGAACTGGTTCTGATGCGCCGGCTGGCTAGCGGTCCGACCCTAACGCTTGCGTCCCGCAAGCGTTGGGACAAGTCGGCCCACCAGCGACTCTCTGGTGGTGCGATTCAGCTAACGGATGGAAACCATCCGTTAGCATCCCAACACTAGTCGCGCAGGTCGCATAGGGGGTCCGGCAGCAAAAGAACCGAACGTTCTTTTCCGGAGATCGAGGCTAGCGACAGCCCAATCTCGATGACACAGGAGCGCTTTCAGGCTGACCGTAAACGGTCTGCGCGCTCGTGGTCATTGTTTCAGGAGCAACTTCAGGTTGATGTTGCTCCAGGTTCAGAGGCTACCGCCGATTTCACGCTGAGCAGACCTCCGTGCAACGACCGTTGCGCGGTTGGCAAGAGGCGCGCCGAGAAAGGCGACCCGGAACCGCCGCCGGAGCGACCTCAATCTCTGGCGTTCGTGCCCGCGGGAAGCAGGACGAGTTTGCCGTGGGCGTGCCCGCTCAGGCTGAGGTCGAGCGCCTCGCGCCAATCCTCAAGGAGAAAGGTGCGCGCGATCGGCACGCTGAACCGCCGTTCGGCGGCGAGCTTGGCGAACTCCCCAAGCACGTTGTAGCGCAACTCGCTTTCAAAGCTGTTGCGCACCCCCAGCTGTTCGGCGACGGGACCGTGGTTGCTGACCGTGAGCACGCGGTGCCCATCGCCGCCGGCGATCCTGACGAGGTCAGGCAGCACGTCACTGATCGGGCCGGCGTCCAGGATCAGGTCCGGCGCGCCAGAGGCGATCTCAAGCACCCGCTCGACCATGTCGTCGCCATAGGACGTGACCGCGGCGCCAAGCGCGCGGAGCCGTTCGGCGAAAGTATCGCCCGCGGCTGCGATCACCCGGGTTCCGCGCATGAGCGCCATCTGCACGGCGGCGAAGCCGATCATCGTTCCCGCGCCGTAGACAAAGAGCGTGCGCCCGGCCGCCACCGCCAGGATGTCGAGGCTCCGACAGGCGGTCTCGACCGCCATTGGCAGTGCGGCCGCGTCGACAAGATCAAGACCCCGCGGAACGGGCGTCCAAACAGCCAGGACCGCCTCATCCGCCGCGCCGGCGCTTGGAAACCCCCTGAAATCGGGCACGCCCAACACAGGCTGTCCGATACGGACGTCCGTCACGCCCTGACCGATCGCCTGCACCGTTCCGGACACATCCAGGCCAACGCCACGCGGGAGGTCGCCGGCGAACAGGCCCCGGCAGAGAAACCAGTCCGCGGGATTGAGCCCGCACGCGTGCACCCGCACGCGTATCTGCCCGGTGCCAGGGTTCGGGACGGCGACGTCCTGTAGGCGCAGCACATCCGCCGGTTCGCCGTACTCATGGAAACGAAGGGTTTTCATCGGCGGTTGATCTCCCGTTATGTCAGTAGCTGACATATAAGCGTAGAGACAGCGCCTGACAACAGGTGTATCGGCGATCAATGCCACGCAGCGGAGAAGACGCGCGCCGCCGGCTTCAGCAGGCGACCTTGGCGTTGTTCCACGAGCGTGGCTACGACGCGACGACGACGGCTGAGATCGCCGCCCGGGCCGGCGTCACCGAGCGCACCTTCTTCCGGCACTTCCCGGACAAGCGGGAGGCGCTATTCGACGGCGAAGAGGCGTTTCGCGACGCCTTGACCGACGCGCTCGCCAGGGCGCCGGAGGGGCTGGCCCCGATGGAGGCCTTGCTCTGCGCGTTCCGCTCGGTCGAGCCGATGCTTGAGCGCAATCGTCCCTTCACCGAACCTCGGCAGGAGATCATTGCCCGTACCCCGGCGCTGCAGGAGCGGGTGCTGACCAAGACGGCGAAGTTAATCGGCGCTCTGTCTGCCGCGTTGAGCCGCCGAGGCTTCGACGATGGCCTCGCGACCCTCGCGGCTCAGGTCGGGATGGCCGCCCTGGGCTACGCCGCGAAAGCCTGGTTTGACGATCCAAGGCCAGGCCTGGATGAGCACCTGAGGCGCGCCTTCGACACGCTGCGTCAGCTGTCGCCGAGCATCCGCCCACAAGACCGGAACGTCGGCTGATCGCACAAGCGGCGATTGTTGCCATGGCTACGAGGTGGAGGTTGTTTCTCTCTCGCCAGGTGTTCCGGATTCGGCGGGGCTGTCAACTGGTGCATCAGATCGAACTTTCGGTTCCTTTGCGACCGGACCCCCATTACCAGACGTGCGGGATCAGGCGATACGGCACGCTCGTCTGATAGGTCCGGTAGCCGGCGAGGTTTCGGGCGAGAAAACGCTCCTCGTCGAGCAGACGCCACACCAGCACCGGCAGGGTCGCGGCGATTACCAGCAGGCCCCACCAGGAACCCAGAGCGATGGGTATGGCGGTCAGCAGGACGAAGCCCGCGGCATACATCGGATGGCGCACCACCGCGTAGGGACCGGTCGATATGACGGTCTGATCGGGTGCCAGTTCAATGATCGCGGAGCTGTAGGTGTTTTCCTTGAAGACGCAGAAGATCGCGATCCAGCCGACGGCCATCAGCCCGTCGCCCGCCAAGGCGAGGGTGGCCGGCATCGCGGACCAGGCAAAGCGATGATCGAGTGCGGGCACGACGATGATGCCGACGAAAGCCGCGGACGCGATGGTCATGATGATCTTCTGGACCGACTGCTGTTCGGCGGCTGGGCCGCCGAACATGCGTCGCTGCAACAGTGCCTGATCGTGCCTTAGAAGATATAAGGTCGTGGCGAGCGATGAGGTGAAATACAGGCCGAGGAACAGCCAGGCCTGCCAGTAATTTAGTGTCCCCGCCGGAATGAACAGCAACGCCGCGATGACGAGCGTGAGGACGACCAGCCGGCCGGATGCGTGGATTTTCAGGTCTGTCATCTCCGCAAGGCGCCGGTTCGCGGCCGGTCGCGTCGCGTCGGCCGCCGATGGCCGCGGATCAGTCGTTGAACACCGCCACCGCTCGGGTCCAGCCGGCTGACGCCTGATACACCTTGACCGGGAAGCAGACGATGTCGAAGCCGTCGGCCGGCACTTCGGCGAGGTTGCCGAGCTTCTCCATCTGAAAATAGCCGATCTCGCGCCCGGCGCGGTGGCCCTCCCAGATCAGGCTGGCATCGCCGGTTTGCTTGACCTTGTCCCGGGTGAAGGAAAATGGCGCATCCCAACTCCAGGCATCGGTGCCGACCACGCGCACGCCGCGTTCGGTCAGCCACATCGTCGCGGCCTTGCCCATGCCGCAGCCGGTATCGACGAAGTCGTCCTGACCGTAGCGGGCGCCGGCGGCGGTGTTGACGATGACGATCTCCAGCGGGCGGATCGCGTGGCCGATGCGCTTCAACTCGGCCTCGACATCGCCGGGGGTGGCGACGTAGCCATCCGGCAGATGGCGGAAATCGAGTTTCACGCCGGGCTGAAAGCACCAGTCCAGCGGCACCTCATCGATCCGCCAGGATGGCTCACCGCCGGCCTTCAGGGCGTGGTTCATGCTGGAGAAGAAGTGGTAGGGGGCGTCCATATGGGTGCCGTTATGGGTGCTGATGTGCGCCGTCTCGACCGCCGCGTATTCGCCGTCGGGAAGCTGATCGACACGCACGCCCATGTAGTCCGCCATGGCCGGCGCGGTCTGGTGGTGGTCCATGTAGTCGATCTTCGGCAGCATGTGCGGCGGGTCGCTGTTGATCCCGGCCTTGAGCGGGGCGGAGATATCGACGAGGCGCCGCGGCATTACTCGGCGGCCTTCATCAGCCTGGTGGGATCGGCGCCGACCCGGCCGCTTTCGCCCGGTGCGGCGGTGGCCAGGCGGAAGTCGTAATGCACCGCGCGCAGGCCGGGGACCGGTGAGGCAGGATCATCGTGCGCATCGACCACCAGGGACCGCGACACGCCGAACACGGTGTCGGAGTCGATATTAGGATCGTCTCCGAAATACAGTGCGGTGACCAGTTCGCGATAGCCGTCGGCGCCGACCAGGGCGTGGATGTGCGAGGGCCGCATGCCGTGCCGGTTCTGTCGCTTGACCATGTCGCCGACCGGGCCATCCATCGGGATCGAGTAGCCCAGCGGCCGGACCGTGCGGAAGTGGTAGTTGCCATCTGCGTCGGTGGCGAAGTTGCCGCGCATGTCCATCGTCTCGCCGTGGCGTTCCTGCATGTCGTACAGGCCGCGCTCGCTGGTCTGCCAGACCTGGATGAGTGCATTCGGGATCGGGGCACCGTCATTGCTGGTGACCTTGCCGTAGACCACGATCTCGGGTGCGGTCGGCTGCTCGACGATCTGCGAACCCAGCGGCAGGACCGGCGCGCCCTCGCGGAAGAACGGACCGAGCAGGCTGCTTTGGGACCCGAGCTCGCGGGCCTTCTTGTCGTGCATGGCGTTGACCACGGCGCTGAGGCCCAGCACGTCGGACAGCAGAATGAACTCCTGCCGCAACGGCGTGCAGGCCTGGCCGACGGTGGTCATGAACTGGATACCCAGCAGCCATTCTTCCGGCGTCAGGCCCACCTCGCGGGCGAAGGCGTGCAAATGGCGGACGGCGGCATCGCCGATCTGCTTCAGGCGCGGGTTATCGGTGCCGGCCATCTGTGAAAGCGCTTCATCGGTGACGGTGAATTCGTCGAGGTCTCGCATTCCAGCCTCCTATCGGCGTGATAGCTTCGGGTTGAAGCGATCCCGCTCTGGTTCCCGTTGTTTGAGCGGGCGATCGGCGTGCGAGAGGGGTGCAGCCTCGGACGATCGCGCTCTGACTGTGTCACCGCCAGCATAGGTCGAAAGGGCAGGCTTTGCCAGTCGCCGCTGGTGCCATAGGATCGGGCAACAAAGCAATGCGGGGGAACGGGGACCATGCTGCACGGGTGCGGGCGGAGGTTTTGGGGCAGCGTGCTGCTGGGGGCGGGGTTGCTGTTGGCGGGGCCGTCGGCTTCGCGCGCCGCGAACCCGATCACCATCGGCTTCGGCATGGCGCTGACCGGGGGGCTGGCGCCGAACGGCAAGGCGGCGCTGCTGGCGATGCAGGTCTGGGAAGCCAATATCAACGCCAAGGGCGGGCTGCTGGGTCGGCCGGTCAAGCTGATCTACTACGACGATCAGTCCAACCCGGCCAACGTTCCCGGCATCTACACCAAGCTGCTGGACATCGACAAAGTCGATATCGTGGTCAGTGGCTATGCCACCAACATGGTGGTTCCGGCGATCCCGATCGTGATGCAGCAGAAGCGGACCTTCCTGGGGTTGCTGGCGCTGGACGGCAACACGGAGTTCCAGTATCCGGACTATTTTTCCATCAGTCCGACCGGCGGCCCGCATCCGAAGCAGAGTTTCTCTAAGGGGTTCTTCGCGGTGGCCAAGGGGCTGGACCCGAAACCGAAGACGATCGCCTTTGTCGGCGCGGATGCGGAATTTCCGCGCAACGCGCTGGAGGGGGCGCACGAACTGGCCAAGCAAGCCGGGCTGAAAGTCGTCTATGATCGCACCTATCCGCCGTCCACCACGGACTACAGCCCGATCGTGCGGGCGATTGAGGCCCGCAAGCCGGATCTGGTGTTCGTGGCGTCGTATCCGGCGGATTCGGTCGGCATCCTGCGTGCGGCGCACGAGGTGGGGCTGCACGCCGCGTTGTTCGGCGGCGGCATGGTCGGGCTGCAGGCGACGGCGATCAAGACGCAGATGGGCCCGTTGCTGAACGGTGTCGTCGATTACGACTTCTGGCTTCCGGTCGGCCCGTTCGCCACCCCCGAGGCGATGGCGTTCCTGAAGCAGTATCAGGCCAAGGCGGCCGGCGCCGGGGTAGACCTGCTGGGGTTTTACCTGCCGCCCTTCGCCTATGCCGACATGCAGGTGCTGCAGGCGGCGATCGAAGGCACCAACGGCCTGGATCAGCAGAAGCTGGCCGATTACATGCGGTCGCATACGTTCAAGACGGTGGCCGGCGATATCACCTTCGGCAAGAACGGCGAGTGGACCGAGGCGCGGGTGATGGAAGTGCAGTTCCAGAACGTCAAGGGCAGCGACGTGGAGCAGTTCAAGAACCCGAAGGTCGAGGTCGTGCTGTATCCGCCGTCGCTGAAAGACGGCAACCTGATCCAGCCATACGCCGACGCGAAGAAATGATGCCGGGGGGTGCGTCGGATACCCGGCGTTTCCGCCCTGGGTGCGTGTTGTCGCCTGAAGGTTTCACGCCTGGTCGAGAATGCGGCGGATGCGGGGGCAAATGGCTGCTTGCCGCTGTCCGTCGGAGTGCGGGCCTTGTATGGTTGCTGGCATGGACCCATCCCCGGACGCGCCAGCCGAACCGCATCGGATCAATCTGCATCTTGTCTCCGACGCCACCGGAGAAACACTGAACTCGATCGCCCGAGCGACGACGGTGCAGTTCGAACCGGCGCAGATCATCCATCACCGCTGGAGCCTGATCCGAACCCGCTTTCAACTGCACCGGGTGATGGAAGGGATCGAGGCCGAACCGGGTCCGGTGCTGTCCACGCTGATCGACCGGGCGTTGCGGCTGGAACTGGACACCACGTGCCAGCGTCTGAACGTCAAGGTGGTCAACGTTCTGGATCCGGTGATTACCGCCCTGCAGGATGTCATCGGCCAGCAGGCCGAGGCCCGGCCAGGCCGGCAATACGTGCTGAACGCGGATTACTTCTCGCGGATCGATGCCATGCATTACGTGCTGGCGCATGACGATGGGCAGGCGCAGCCGGGGCTGGCCGAAGCCGATGTGGTGCTGGTCGGTGTCTCGCGAAGCTCGAAGACGCCAACCTGCTTTTATCTGGCCAATCGGGGTATCAAGGCGGCCAACGTGCCGCTGGTGCCGAACCTGCCGATCCCGCTGGGGCTGGGCGAGATCCAGTGTCCGGTGATCGGCCTGACGCTGGCCGCCGAGGCCCTGATCGACATCCGCCGCCACCGGCTGCGGCTGATCGGCGGGGGCGGTCAGACCGGACCGATCCGCACCGACAGCTCTGAGTATGTTGATGAGGATGCGGTGAAGGCGGAACTGCTGTGGGCTCGGCGGTTCTGCAACAGCCACGGGTGGCCTACGATCGACGTGACGCGGCGATCGATCGAGGAGACGGCGGCGACGGTGCTGCAACTGATGGATGCGTGGCACAATCGGAAGGCCAAGGTGGGGCAGGCGGCCGCGCCGGTGCGTCCCGGGTCGTGACGCGTTTATGTGCCTTGCACGGGCCGCGGGTGGGGGGTATAGGCGCGGCTTCAGCGGAGTGTAGCTCAGCCTGGTAGAGCACTGTGTTCGGGACGCAGGGGCCGGAGGTTCGAATCCTCTCACTCCGACCAAGCATTCAGGGACTTAATCGTTAAAGCCACCATGACCGGTTGTTCGGGAAAACGGCAGTAACTGCCCCCCGCGCCGGTAGGCTGCATCATTCAATCCAGCATGTCCCCTTGCTCTGTCGTGTCATCCAGATCGCGGCTTGAGGATATGTGCTCTTCGGCTGATCACCTCGGCCGGTGCCGTCTGATCAATGACAGCAGGACAGCGTAATCGCGCCAGCGGACGCCAGGCGTTCGTGGTGCGCAACCGCCGCGGGACGACGGCGTTTAGCGGTTATGGCAAACGACGAATCGACTTATCAGGACCGCTCGACCCGGACAACCGGGAACGAACCGATCGAGGGCGCCGATCCCGGTGGCACCCGTTCGACAAAACCCGGCCAGGCGGACAAGCAGGCGCCCAAGGCGGATGCTCCCGCTGTTGAGCAACAGGTGACCAGTGGTGACCGAAACGAGAGACGAGAGTAGCGAAGCCCGAACCCGCAGAAAGATTGAAGCCCGAACCCGCAGAAAGATTGAAGTGGTGGAGCATGAGCCTTGCCTGATCGGGCGGGGTGCCGGACCGGTAGCTGACGCTGATCTCAGATGCCATCGCGCCATGCAGTGCGGGCGGGGAATGTCACGCCAAGCGTGTGGTCCTGTTGGCAGAGAAGCGCGAGCCGGGGCAATGGGCTTGGCTATGCGAACGCTTTTATCACGAGTGTCGAGACGCCGCCGATCAGGATGGCGAGTTGCCACATCACCAAGGTCAGGCGTCCAGCGACTTTCTCGATCTTGAGGTCGGTCTCGGCAGAACGCACCTTATACGCCGCTATGGCTTCGGCTGCCTTGCGTGCGCTGCCGTCGCTTATGTTCGCTTCCTTGAAGGCGTCATACACCGCTGAGATCATGGTCGTCATGTAGTCAATCCCGTCGTGCCGAAGATTATCAAGTACAGGCAGTGACACTCAAAGACTTTGTTCGCCGTCAGAAACGCTTGGTGGATGACGAACAAACCGATGAGCTAATTGGAGTTGCCAGCGATATCGGGAACGCTGCGTTCGGGTTGGTGGAAATCCTTGACGGGGTCATCGCCGGATCATCCCTCTGAGCTTCGGCACATCAAGCGCCGCGATCGTGGTCGCATCGCCTGCGATCGCGGCCTGCGTCATTGTTTCGATGGCAGGAATGTTGAACGGGGAGCGGTGGGATCCTGTTCCCCGCCACCTGGGGAGCCGTCGGCGGCGGCGCGTCGTTGGCGGATTGCTCGAGATCATGCGAAAGAGGCACCCGGCGAGAGACCTGCCGGGTGCTGTACTCTCGGACCCTGAGGCGGGACCTGAGGCTACTTCCCGCCGTTCGCCTGACCGGTCACGCCGGTCTTGGCGGCGGTGGTCGCGCCGTTGTCCCCGGTGACCGTGCTGTTTGATCCAGGAACCACCGTCGACCCGGTCGCGCCGGCGACCCTGGGATTCTTCGCCATCGCGCTGTGCATGGGCTTTTTGACGTGGTGGCCGACGTCCGCCGTGGTTAATCCCGGCCTGGTGTCAGCCGTCGGGGTGCCAGGCACGGCTGTGGCCGACCTGTTCGATCCCAGATTGCCGGTCGGATTGCTCTGGGCCAACGCCACAACCGGCGATGCGAGCAACGCGACGGCCATGAACGACATACTCAGCTTCGAACCCATCATACATTTCCTTCTCGGAGCACAGGCCAGGACATTGCCGACCCACAATGAGTCAACCACATTTCCTCGTCTGTTACAGGCATATCAGTTAGGAGTGAATCTGGGTAAAAATAAGTCGGATTAGAGGAAATTTCTGGATTGATAACGGCCTGGGACCGATCGGCACTTGCGCCGACCGGAATCAGGGTCGTGTCTCGCGCGCAGCCCCCTCGCTCGCGTGCTCGCTCGCCCGCCAACCCGGCGCGCACACCGGTCAACGAATTCGTCGCCCGGTATTATCCCATGCCGGTGCCGTTCGCTGATCCTCTGGCCGATGCTTGATCCTCTACCCGATGGTTCCCAACCGGGACGCTGACGTGGTTCAGAATGTCCCGAACGCAAGGGGGAAGCTGCCGCTTACGGGTCCGGTCGGGCAGACGTCATACATTGGTAGCACGTAGGACACACAGGCAGCCGCCCGATGCAAGCAGGATGGAATGGGGAGGTTTGTTGGCCGGGCTTGGGGTTCATACGGGGCCTCGGGGTATCGCTCGCTGTTCCGAACAACCACCGGCGCGGACCTTTGGCCATGTTCGCCGATACGCGGTTCGGCACCAATTCTCGCGGTTCGAGAGGGCGGACTTGCGTCTGAGGTTGGTGCATCCTCCGACGATCGTGTGGTTATGTGAGGGATTTTTCAGGCCGGATCGTCGCGTTCAGCCGGTGCCGTCGTCGGAGAGTTTGAAACGAAACAGCCGCTGCTTTCCGGGTGATGATGTTCCGCGCTGGTCCCAATCCGGCGGGCCGAACCGCTCAGCCGTCGGACCAGGTCTCGCCCCACCGGTCGGTGAACACCACATCTTCCAGTGCGGTCCGCGCGACCGGTCCAAAGTTCCCGAGCGGATAGCCGATCGGCAGGATGGCGTAGGAGTGGACGTCGGCGGGCAGACCCAGCGCCGCCTCGGCGTCTTGCTCGAACAGCAGGTACAGCGTCGTCAGGGTCGCACCGAGACCCAGAGCACGCGCGGTCAGCAGCATGTTCTGCACCGCCGGATAGATCGAGGCGCCGGAGGTTCGGGTGTGGGTTCCCCCTTGCAGGCAGGGAACGATCCAGACCGGTGCCTGATGCAGGTGGTCCGCCAGATGCTCCGCCGCCGCCAGCATGCGGTCGAAGCGGGCGCGCGACGATCCGGGGGCGGGGGCACCGGCCCGATACCGCGGCGCCACGGTTTCATGCCAGCCGCGCCGATACCAATGGGCGACCGCCTGCTTGATCGCCGGATCGCGGATCACCAGGAAACGCCAGGTCTGCATGTTGCCGCCATTGGCCGCCGCGGTGCCAGCGTCCAGGATCTGGCGGATCAGCGCGGGCGGCACCGGGTCGGGCTTCAACCGCCGCATCGACCGCGTGGTGCGGATGATCTCGAACAGGTCGGTGCTCATGGCTGACGTTTCTCGCGCATCAGAGAAGTTTCATCCGTCGCTGCTCGTTTGAAGAGGCCGATCGACACGGCGAAACGCAGCCGCCGCATGTCCCACGCTGCTCTGTGATCGGGCACTAGCTCCAGCCCTTGAACGGCAGTTGAGGGGGCTGGGCGGCTGACTTCGCGGGCCAGACGGTGACGTATTTCTTGCCTTCCAATTGCACCAGCAACGTTGCCGCCAGGGTGTTCTGCCCCTTGGCGTCATACTTGATGCCGTTGTAGCCGATCATCAGCTGGTCCGGCTTCAGGTCCTGGTTGACCAGCGCGGCCTGGATCCTGGCCGGGGTGGTCGAGCCAGCCTGGTTGATCGCGTCCACCAACGCCAGGAACCCCTGCATGCCGCGCGCCGAGGTGTCGTCCAGCGGGTGGCCGGCGTGCTTCTGGTAAAGCTGGTTCACCACGAACGTCACCGACCCCGGCTTGCCGATCTCGTAGGAGCTGCGGTTGAGCGCGCCTTGCGCCTGATCCCCGACCGCCTGGATGAACGCGTTGTCGGAGAAGCCGGAATCGTCGCCGATGACGATCGGCGGCTTCCAGTTCAGGGTATGCATGGTCTTGATGAACAGGATCGCATCAGATGTGTAGCTGACGAATATGACCACGTCCGGACTCGCGCTTTTCAACTGCAGCACCTGCGCGCTGACGTCGCTGGAGTTGGCGTTGTAGGCGATCCTGGTATCGATCTTCAGGCCCTTGGCGGTGGCCGCGGCGATGATCGCGTTGCCGGTGGAGGTGCCGTATTCGGTATTCTCGTTCACCAGCGCGATTTTTTCGACCTTGAACCCGGCCGCCTTGCGCCCGACCAGGAACGCGGCGTAGGCGGCGCCGAAATCGGTGCCGATCGGGGTGGGCCGGAAGAACCACTTGAAACCGCGTTCGGTCAGGCTGGGCGCCGAGGACTCGCTGGCCATGAAGGGAATGCCGTAGCGTTCGGCGACGGCGCTGGCGGTCAGGGTGCAGCTCGACTGGTAGCATCCGGCCAAGGCGACGACCTTGTCCTGGGTGATCAGCCGCAGCGCGGCACTCTGGGCGATCGCCGGATTGCCCTGGTGATCGGCGAAGGTCACCTCGATCTTGCGGTTGCCGAGACCGGGCAGGCCGGCGGTGGCGGCCAGCGGCAGACCAGACAGGTCAGGGTGCGGGTTGTTGATGATGTCGACCGCGACCTCGATCGCCTGCTTGACTGCGGTGCCGGCCGAGGCGGCGCCGCCGGTCAGCGGGTAGATCGCGCCGATCCGCACCGGCTGGTCCGCGGCGTGCAGCCCGCGCGGCAGCACGGCCAGGGCCGGAGCGGCCAGGCCCAGGCGGGCGATCATTCGCCGGGTGATCGTTGGGCGCGTGATCGTCGGGCGCGTGATCGTCGGGCGCGTGGTGTTCGGCATCTGGTTTCCCTTCCGCGAGTCGCTGTGGGTGAATAGCGCGCCAGGACCGATCACGCCATAAGGTCGGCGAGTTCAGTCATGCTGGCGACGACAAGGTCTGGCTGATGCGGCCAGCGGGCGAACGGGCGGCGGCGGCGGTCGATGAACACGGTGCGCATGCCGGCGGCCTTGGCGCCGACGCAGTCGAACTCGTGGTTGGCCACAAACAGCACCTGATCGATCGGCACGTCCATCTTCCGCGCCGCCATCTGATACGTCGCTCGGTGCGGCTTGAACGCGTTCGCCTCGGCCACCGAGATCACCGCGTCGAAGGCGATGCCGTGATGCTGGCTGGCCGCCTGCAGCATGTCGGGGTCGCCGTTCGACAGCACCACCAGCCGGTAACGTGCCTGCAGCCGCTGCAGCGCCTGGGGGACTTCGGGGAAGCATTGCAGACGCTCGATGGCGGCGACCAGGAAACGCACCTCGTCGTCGGTGTGGGCGATGCCGGCCCGATCCATGACCTGACGGACGGACAGTTGGCCGATCTCGCGGTAGGAGGTGTGCTGTTGCTGCAGCAGGGCGTCGATCATGGAGTTTTCGAAGTGGGTGCGGCGCCACCAGGTGACGAATGCATTGGGGTCGCCGGTCCAGCCCTTGGCGGCGAGGAACCCGGCGGCGACCTGTCGCAGGCCGCCCTGCATGTCGACCACCGTGCCATACTGATCGAACATGCAGAGCCGGATGGAAGATTTCAGTATTTCGATGTCGATCATGGTCGCCTCCTGACCTGGTTGAGGGTAGGATGTTGGCGGGCAAACCGTTCGGTGTCGAATAGGCTGGGTCGACCAGTACCGCGCATCAGTGAAGCCGGATATGTCGCGATATGCTTGAAGTAGCCGATTGACGCGGCGGATCGTGGACGCTGCGTGTCTCACGCCTCTCTGCGATCGGGTACCAGCCTGGGCGTGTTGTATTCGTTGCCTTCCGGCAGATCTCCGGACGGTCACCGTCAGGAGCAAGCATTGTGAAGATTGGCGTTCCGAAGGAGATCAAGAGCCACGAATACCGGGTCGGGCTGACCCCGGCGGGGGTGCGCGAACTGGTCCAGCACGGCCATCCGGTGGTCGTCGAACATGGCGCCGGTGCCGGCATCGGCTTCGGCGACGACGCATATCACGCTGCCGGGGCGACGGTGCTGGGCACGGCGGCGGAGGTGTTCGCGACGGCTGCGATGATCGTCAAGGTGAAAGAGCCGCAGCCGGCCGAGATCGCCTTGCTGCGAAGGGGACAGTTGCTGTTCACCTATCTGCACCTGGCGGCCGACAAGCGGCAGACCCAGGGGCTGATGACATCGGGCGCCACCTGCATCGCGTATGAGACGGTCACCGACCGTGGCGGGGCCTTACCGCTGCTGGCGCCGATGAGCGAGGTTGCCGGCCGCATGGCGGTGCAGGTCGGTGCCCATTGTCTGGAACGTGAGCAAGGCGGGGCCGGCATTCTGCTGGGGGGTGTGCCCGGTGTGCCGCCGGCGAAGGTCGTGGTGCTGGGGGGCGGCGTGTCCGGCACCAATGCCGCGCGCATGGCGGTGGGGCTGGAGGCCAGCGTCACCATCATCGACAAGTCGCTGACCCGGCTGAAGGAACTGGACCTGCAGTTCGGCCCGAGGGCGACGACCGTGTTCGCCACGACCGAAGCGATCGAGCACGCCGTGGTGGCCGCCGACCTGGTCATTGGTGCGGTGCTGGTGCCCGGTGCCGAAGCGCCCAAGCTGGTGACGCGCGAGATGGTGAGGCAGATGCGGGCAGGGTCGGTGATGGTGGACATCGCCATCGACCAGGGCGGCTGCTTTGAGACCAGCCGGCCGACGACGCACTCCGACCCGACCTATGTCGAGGACGGCGTGGTGCACTACTGCGTCACCAACATGCCGGGCGCGGTGGCTCGGACCTCGACATTCGCCCTGACCAACGCGACGTTGCCGTTCGTGTTGGCGCTGGCATCGAAGGGATGGCGGCAGGCGATGGTGGATGATGCGCATCTGGCCGCGGGGCTGAACATCCACGACGGCCGGGTGAGCTATCGTGCGGTTGCCCAGGTGATGGGGCTGCCGCATGTGCCGGTGCGGGATATGCTGGTGCCCGTGGTCTGACAGGATGAGGCGGTCAGAACGTCACGCCGGTGCGCAAACCGAGAACCAGCTCGTTCTGGATGCGCTGATCCGGCACCAGCGGGTTGGCGATCCCGCCGCCTGGTCTGAACACGTATTGAAGATCTGGCTGAACCGTCCACCACGGTGCCAGTTGCGCCAGGTACATCAACTCGATGAAATGCTCGCTGGAGCGGATCGGGATCGCGGCTTGGGAAAAGCCGTTGATGTCGTTGTCGAGATCGGACGCGGCGTTGCTGATACGGGCCAGGCCGTAGCCAAGGCCGATGGTGTCGTTGTCGCGGCCGGCAATCGGTGCCTTGAGTGTGATCCCGGCATTCAGGGCAAAGTTCAGCACGTTGCGGTCGCCAGGGCCGCCCATGATCCGGGCGAACACGCCGAGGGCGCGGGCGCCTTGCGGATCGGGGCGCCAGATCACCTGGTCCATCACACCGTAAATGCCGAAATTGCCGTGCCGCATCAGGTGACTGCCGCTACTGGCCGGATTGGCGAGCGAAAGACCGGCACTATCAAAGCGTTGGTCCGGGTAAGCGCCGGTATCGTAGTAGGCGCCCAGCTTGTAGACTCCCGGCAGCCCGGGTGCGGGTGGCTGCGTGACCAGTTGCCCCGGGGCCGGCGCGCCGGTCTGCGGCACCCCGGACGATGGCGGGTTCAAGGCGTATTGAATTTCGCCGATGAACAGCGCGCCAGTGCCGGTATTGAACCGGGTGCCTGACCGCTCGGCACCCCTCAACGGGCTGTCGTCGGTAAACGGGCCGCCGGGTGGATTGTCGTCGAATGCGCCGCCGAGCACCGTGATCGTGTCGGCTGGTTGGGCGCGTAGCCGGACGCCCAAGGAGGATAACGGATAGGCGGGGCCGCCCGCATACAGGTCAAGCGAAGGTAGGGCTGGCCAGCCCATCGCGGTGTTGATGAACAGGCTGGATCCCTGGCTGGTAATGAATTCCTGATCCAGGCTCTGCTGGCCGATCTTGACGTCGAACTTGCCGTCCAGGAAGGCCTGCTGGTACCACAGCTCCCACAGCCGGGTGGCGCGATCGGCCTCGATGCCGCTGGCGGTCTGGAGCGTGGACAGGTTGTCCGCGCTTAGATTGCGGCCGTGGATCTGCAGAGCGCTGACGTTGAAGGTGCCGCCGTGCCAGCCGAATGCCTTCTCGGTATCGACACCCAGGCTCATCTCGGTCAAGCCATCGTAATCGGCGCCGCGCCGTACACCACCGGTCACGTTTCCGAGCACCTCGCTGGTTTCGAGCACACCGAACGAGACGCCATAGGTGTCAAGGAAGGGTCGAACGCCGCCAATGTCGCCAAGCAGGTTCGAGCGCTGCCACAGTCCGTCCGGGGTGGCGGGCGAGGGGGTGGCGGGTGATGGCGCGGCAGGCGATGGTGCGGCGGGCGCGGTCTGAGCGGAAGCTGGCAATGCCCAAAGCAGCCAGATAGCGGCTCCGGTGACACGAAGCCTGCCTCGATAATGCAACATCCTGCTCTCCTGCTGGTCTACCTGTCGCCCCGCCGATCAGCAGGATCCCGCAAACGTTTATCGTCCCGACCACCACTGGACGGAAAGAATGATACGTTATAACGTTCCATTCCTCAAGAGGCCTCCGCCTCTGTCGGGAGATCAGGATGAAAACACGATTCGCCCTCGTACCTATGGCCGCCCTCGCGCTTGTGGCTTTGCTGGCAGTCCCGACAGCGGGGAAAGCGGCGGGTCCGATCAGCATCGTCGCCGCCGAGAACTTCTATGGCGATGTCGCTCAGCAGATCGGCGGGCCGGAGGTGAAGGTGACGAGCATTCTCAGCAACCCCGACCAGGACCCGCATTTGTTCGAGGCGAGTCCGTCAGTCGCGCGGGCCATCGCCACGGGGCGGATCGTCGTTTACAGCGGCATCGGCTACGACCCTTGGATGGAGAAGCTGCTGGATGCCTCGCACGCCAGTCATCGCCGGGCCGTGATTGTCGCGCCGCTGGCAGCGCGCAAGGACGGCGATAATCCGCATGTCTGGTACGACACGCAGACGATGCTGGCCTATGCCGCGGTGCTGACCGAGGTGCTGGCGGCGGAGGATCCGGCTGGCGCGGCCGGGTTCCGCCAGCGCCTTGGGCAGTTCCAGGTGTCGATGCAACCGATCCAGAGCAAGATCGCCGCGTTGCGCGATCGGGTCGCCGGAACGCCGGTCACCGCTACCGAACCGGTGTTCGGCTACATGTTCGATGCGCTGGGCCTGCGGGTGCGCAACGCGTCGTTCCAGCTGTCGGTGATGAACAACACCGAACCCAGCGCGTCGGACGTGGCCGGCTTCGAGAAAGACCTGAAGATCCATCAGGTCAAGTTGCTGATCTACAACAGCCAGGCGTCGGATCCGACCGCCGAACGCATGCAAGGCATCGCCAAGGCAGCGGGCGTCGCCGTTGTCGGTGCGACGGAGACCGAGCCGCCCGGGATGACGTATCAGGCCTGGATGGCGGGTGAGGTTGCCGCCGTCGATCAAGCGCTGGCGAAGTAGCTGCGTGAACGCGATCGAATGTCGAGACGTCAGGCTGGGGCTCGGTGGTCGGACCATTCTGGCCGACGTGAGCCTGAGCATCCGCGCACGTGAATTCGTTGGCGTGCTGGGGCCGAATGGCGCCGGCAAGACGACGCTGATGCGGGCGATCCTGGGCCTGGTGCCGCCGACCCGTGGCAGCATCGATGTCCTGGGTCGACCGGCGGCGCAGGGCAATCCCGCGGTCGGCTACATGCCGCAGGTCCGCTCGGCGGTCGCGAGCCTGCGCCTGACCGGCCATGCCTTCGTCGCGAGCGTGATCAACGGGCACCGGCTGGGCCTGCCGATCCTGGGCAAGGCGGCTCATGCGGAGGTTGATCGGGCGCTTGATCTGGTGGATGCGCGCGCGCTGGGCCGCCGCCCGCTGATCGAGACCTCGGGTGGCGAACGCCAGCGGCTGTTGCTGGCGCAGGCGCTGATCGGCCGGCCGCGACTGCTGCTGCTGGACGAGCCTTTGAGCAGCCTGGATCCGCATCACCAGCGCGGGGTGGTGGAGCTGGTAAAGGCGTTGCAGGCCGAGCTTGGGATCGCGGTGCTGTTCAGCGCGCATGAGCTGAACCCGTTGCTGGGGGCGCTGGACCGGGTGCTGTACCTGGGGAACGGCCGGGCGGCGCTGGGCGCGCTGGACGAGGTGATCACCGGGCCGGTGCTGTCACGGCTATATGGGTCGGCGATCGAGGTGGTGCGTCTGAAGGACCGGATTTTCGTCATGTCCGGGCCGCATGACGTCGAACGGGACGCGCACCCTCATCAGCCGGCGATGACGGTGCCGGACGTCCCAGCGCAGCCGCGGGTTCGGCGTGCTTGACTACGATTTCATGCGCAACGCGTTTGCCGCAGCCGGAATCGTCGGCATCGTCTCGGGCGCGGTCGGCTACTTCCTGGTGCTGCGGGGCCAGACCTTCGCGGGTCATGCGCTGTCGCATGTCGGTTTCACCGGTGCCACGGGCGCGGTGCTGATTGGCTTGACGCCGCTGTGGGGGCTGGTGCTGGTCACCGTGGCGGCCGGGATCGGCATGGGCTTTCTGGAGGAGCGGCTGGCGCATCGGGACGTGGCGATCGGCATGGTGCTGGTGGTCTCGCTGGGCTTCGGTTTGCTGTTCCTGCACTTCTTCACCGCGTTCGCGGCGCAGGCGACAGCGTTGCTGTTCGGCAATGTGCTGGCGGTGGATCCCAGCACCGTCTGGACGCTGCTGGGATTGGGTATCGTCAGCCTCACCGCCCTGGGTGTCATCGCCCGCCCGCTGCTGTTCGCGAGCCTGCAGCCGGAACTGGCGGAGGCGAAAGGTGTGCGGCCGCGTCTTTATTCGGTGCTGTTCCTGGCCATCGCGGCGCTGGCGGTGGCCGAATGCGCACAGATCGTCGGCGTGTTGCTGGTTTTCACCCTGATGGTCGGCCCGGCGGCGGCGGCCCAGCGACTGACCAGCGGCGTCGGGAAGGGGGTGCTGTTATCGGCGGCGCTGGCGCTGGCGGAAGGCTGGTCCGGTATCGCGCTGGCCTACCTCACGGACTGGCCGACCAGCTTCTGGATCAGCGTGCTGAGCGGCGGGGTCTATCTTATGACCGTGCTGCCGCGGCCGGCCTGGGCCGTGCCGGCGTCGAGTCCATCGATTCCATGACGGTCACCCAAGAAGGCGGGCGCCGGACGGTTTGTGCAAAACCGCACGTAAGCCAAGAGTCTCGCTCGGATGCAGCGTCGTCGCCCATTAGTTAGGAAATAGAGGGGCACGACACCAAACGTCAAATTGTACGCTAATCCTTGAGGTGTGCTGCTTGCTTCTGCAGCCGAAGCGCTCGGCCTATTCCTTAGCTGGCGCACCGGGAGACACCGTCGATCGCGTCAGTTCGCGGTACTTTGCCGCCTCCGCCGCACGTGCCGTCTCGACCTGATTAACGTACATCTCCGCGGCCTTGCCGAGGATCAGCCGCTTTGGAACGTCCTCCGCATTCGACAGCTTCACCACGATGTCGGCAATCTTCTTCGGATCGCTCTCCGAATTGCCAGGCGCAGCGGCAATCATCTTGTAGATCGCGCCAACTGACGGTTCATAGTCCGGCAGCAGCTCGGGAAATTTCTCGACCGCCCTTTGGGCGAAATTCGTGCGCATGCCGCCAGGCTCCAAGGTGCACACCTTCACACCAAATAGACCGACCTCGGCGGCGAGCGAGTCGCTGAAGCCGCCCACCGCCCACTTCGCTGCGTGATAAGGCGAGTTGCCCGGTATCGTCACGCGCCCACCAATCGATGACACCTGGAAGATGTGACCGCTCTTCTGCTTGCGCATCACCGGCACTGCTGCGCGGGTTGTGTACACCACGCCAAACAGGCAGGTCTCGATTACATTGCGGAACTCCGCAGGCGTTATCTGCTCGAACGGGGCGTTGTGTTGATAACCAGCGTTGTTCACCAGCACGTCCAGCCGCCCATAGGTGTCCACGGTTTTCTGCACCGCGGCCTTTGCGTCCTCTTCTTGGCGAACGTCCAGCTTTACCGGAAGTATGCGCTCACCGTAGTGCTCTACAAGAGGATTGAGCTCTTCTAGCCGCCGTGCTCCCGCAACAACACGATCTCCTGCCGCAAGGGCAGCCTGCGCAATCTCTCGTCCCAATCCGCTACCGCTTCCGGTGATCAACCAGACTTTGGCCATGTCTGTGGCCTCCTGCTCCATGCATTTTGATAATGCGTAACCGTTGGTTTGTAGAAGAAGGCGCCATCATCGGACATACAAGATCGCCAAGCCGGCGTGATAGGAGTCGATCCACGCAAATGGGGTGCTAGCTAGCTGGCCTCGCGCCGGTGCACTGGAACGCCGAGACGCTGGCCTGGAGCGGCGTTCTCATTGCCCCAGCCGGTCGGCCAGTCCGGGTAGTTCAAGCAGCGATGCCACGACCGCGCTGGGCGCGAAACCCAGGACTTCGTTCTGGGTTCGCAGGGCGCGGAACATCGCGTCGGGCCCGATCGGCGCGCCGCTGGTCAGTTCCTCACGCAGCTTCGTGGGGGTCACCCGTTCGATCCGCGCGACCTTGAAGCCGAAGCTCGCGGCACCGGCGACATCGAAGCCATTGGAGGAGACGAAGATGACTTCCTCGGGGCGGAGGCCGAGACGTTCCTCGATCAACGCGTAGGCGCGCGGGTCGGGCTTGAACACCTGCTTGGCGTCGACGCTGATCACCGCCTGGAAATCGCTGTCGAGGCCGGCGTTGCGGACCAAGGCGTCCAGCATGTCTGGGGTGCCGTTGGAGAGGATCGCCAGCCGGTAATCCTTCAACGCGCGCAGGGCCTGTTCCGTCTCGGCATAGGGCGAGAGGCTGTTGTAGGCGTCGATGATGCGGTCGGTCTTCGCCGCATCGGTGGGCAAACCAAGGGTGGTGAGCGTGTAGGCGAGCGAGTCCCTGCTGGCGGCGAGAAAGTCCTGGTAGCGGCCCATCAGCGAGCGCAGCCAAGTGTATTCAAGCTGCTTCAGTCGCCAGACCTGGGTGATGTAGTCGCCGTGGCCGGGGAAGGCTGCCTCGGTCGCACCGGCCACGGAGTGCACGTCGAACAACGTGCCGTAGGCGTCGAATACGAATGCCTTGATCGTCATGAAGGCTCCTGTTGTGGTCTGGCGCCGCGGCCGTTCAGCGCGCTGCAGCTGCTTCGGTCTGGACAGGCCGGCGCACCCGAACGGTCTCGCCGTGGGCGGAACGCGTCGCGACCCGCCGACGCTTCCGCCGATGCCAGGGCGGCACGCGCCTACATCCGCCGTTCGAATCGAGCGCGATCAGCCGGCAGCAGCCGCACTTTCATGTGCACGGCGGCATCATCGTCGTGTCGCTCGACCACTTCGCCGTGTTGGTAAAGCCAGGCCATCCGCGCCCCGTCCTGGGTCGGAATGGCGTAATCGGCAAGCTCCATGCCTTGCGCGATTCGCAGATCGATCGCGGCCTTCAGCGTGTCGAGGCCCTCACCGGTCATGGCGGAAACCGCCACGGCATTTTCGCGCAGGGGGACCTCGGCCATGCCACCGAGCAGGTCGGCCTTGTTCAGCACCTCGATGGTGCGGTCAGGCCAGGACGGATCGAGCGTGCCATCGGCCACCATGTCGTCCAGCACCTTGGAGACGTCATCGCGCTGCGCCATCGTCTCGGGGTGCGCGGCATCCCGGACATGCAGGATGACGTCGGCCTCGGCCACTTCCTCCAGCGTTGCCCGGAAGGCTTCGACCAGTTCATGCGGCAGCTGGCTGATGAACCCGACAGTATCGGACAGGATGACCCGCCGCGCCGAGGGCAGGCGCAGGCCGCGCATCGTGGGGTCCAGCGTGGCGAACAACTGGTCCTTGGCGGTGACCTCGGCGCCGGTCAGGGCGTTGAACAGGGTCGACTTGCCGGCGTTGGTGTAGCCGACCAGGGCGATCACCGGGAATGGCACGCGTTGGCGGGCCGACCGGTGCAGCCCGCGCGTCCGGCGGACCTGATCGAGGTCCTTGCGCAGCCGGACGAGGCGGCCATCGATCAGCCGTCGGTCAGCCTCGATCTGGGTCTCACCGGGGCCACCGAGGAAGCCGAAGCCGCCGCGCTGGCGTTCCAGGTGGGTCCAGGACCGAACCAGCCTGGACCGCTGGTACGCCAGGTGAGCGAGCTCAACCTGCAGGGTGCCTTCCTTGGTGGCGGCACGCTCGCCGAAGATGTCGAGGATCAGCCCGGTGCGGTCGATCACCGTGCAGTTCCAGGCGCGTTCGAGGTTACGCTGCTGCACCGGTGACAGAGCGGCGTCGATGATCACCACTTCGACGTGGTTCTGCTGGATCGCCTCGCCTTGGGATATGACCTGGCCCTGGCCGAACAGGGTGGAGGGGCGGCGGACACGAAGCGGCAGTATGGCGGTATGGACAACAGCCAGACCGATCGATGCCGCCAATCCGACAGCCTCGGCCAGCCGGGCTTCGGCCGCCCGGGCGTGGTCGGGCGCCGCGGTGTCGCGACCCTGACGCTCCCACGGGAGGATGACCGCGGCTGATGTCGACCCGGCGGGCGCCGATCCGATGGGCGCCGACACCGCCGGCGCGACGATCTCGTCGAGCAGGCCGGGCGGTGGGTTCGGGACCTGACCGTTCAGCGGATTACTCACGTGGGGGGTTACTCACGCGGGGGATTACTCATGCGGATGGACCGGGATCGATCAGTTGTCCCCGGTCACGCCGCTCAACTCCCGCGCCGGTGTGGTGGCACCTTCGACCTTGCTCGCATCGAACAACTGGATCGGCGCCCCCGGCATAACGGTGCTGATAGCGTGCTTGTACACGAGCTGGGTATGCCCATCCCGGCGCAGCAGAACGGAAAAATTGTCAAACCAAGTGATGATCCCCTGGAGTTTGACACCGTTCACAAGGAAAACCGTTACCGGCGTTTTGCTTTTCCGCACGTGGTTCAGGAAGACATCCTGAACATTCTGCGATTTCTCGTTGGCCACGGCCACAATCCTTTTTTGTGTGGAGGTTTCGTTTGAACCAAAAGCTCCGGCGGTTCGTGGCACGGCCGCCGGACGCAGGCACTCTAACAGCCAAGCTCCCTCACGCGAGGTAACGTAATCGTGCGCCAAGGGCATGAGCAGACGAGAAATGGAGACGGGGAGCCGCACGTTCAACTCCCCCATCGTGCTCGGCGTTGCCAATCAGCACCGGTGTGACCCCGGCGGCACGGGCGGCCTGCATGTCCAGCGCGGTATCGCCGATGTACCAGACGGAGGTGTCGGCTGGCTGACCGAGTTGCGACAAGGCGAGATGGATAGGGGCGGGATCGGGCTTATCGGCGGCTGCGTCGCCGGCACCGATCACCGGACCGAAAAATCCGCTCCAGCCGAGGTGGATCACCTCGCGCCGCAGAAACGCGCCTGCCTTGTTGGACACCACACCCTGCGGCCATGGCGTGCCGGTTCGCAGTACCGCCGGCACACCGCTCATCGGGCTGACATGGTCCAGATGACGCTGCGCCAGCGTCTCGTAGAAGATGTCGCGCGCGTGCTGCCATTGGTCGCCGAACATGACGGGAAAGCTTTCCCGGAGGGAGACGCGGACCCGGTTGCGGGTGTCGTCGACGGTCCAGAGTGGGCGGCCGAAGGCGCTGAAGACCGCGTTCAGCGCCGCGGTGATGCCGGCCCAGCCATCGACCAGCGTGTTGTCCCAGTCATACAGAAGCACCGACGGCCGGCCGTCGCGGGTCGGCGACCTGTCGGTCCCGTTCGATGGCATCAGCGGCTGGCCGGAATCAAGAGCGAGCCATGCATCCGGTCGCGGCCTCGTCGGTGTCTTGATCGGGGGTGTCCGCCTGATTGAGGATGTCTGCCTTGTCGGGGGTGCCCGCTTGAACGGGGAGGTGGGATGGCAATCGGGTGGCCATGGCGGCGGGACGTCGCAAGTGCTGCAGCACACAGGCATTGGCGCAGACTCGCAACCATCCGTCGACCGACAGGTCGTGCGCGTTGTCCGCCGGCGCGAACCGGTCGATGTAGCCTTTGAGCAGTCCCGGCATCAGCACTTCCACCGTGCCGGCGGGCCGGTCCCGTTGCGCCGGCACGACCCACAGCAAGGTCGCGTCGCCGTAGCGGTTGAGCGCCATGTGCAACGGCAGGATCTCTTCCTCGGAGACCGTGGAGCCGAACTTGTAGACGAAGATCTTGTCGGTCGCTTCCAGTTCCTCGATGAACTTGCGACGCAGGAACTTCAGTCGAGCGGATTCCTGTTCCCGCATCAGCCAGGCGCTGCGCTGCCCCTCATAGACGAAGGTGTGGTACACCAGACCGAAGCTGCGCTCGTGGATCATGTATTCCTTGGGCGAGGCGCCTTCCAGACGCGGCTCGATGTCCTCGATCTGGCCGAGACCCTCGAAGCCGTTGTCGATGCCGCGGATCAGGTTGCGCATGAAGGTGCTGGAGAACCGGAGCAGACCCAGCGGTTCGGCGTCGCAGCGGCGCTGAAACAGCCCGAACTCGCAGTTTTCGCCCAGCGATTCGAAGCCCAGCGCGATGTCGGCTGGTGCCAGGCCGGTGCGTGCGGTGGCCCATTGCGCGACGTCGGCGGCGCGCGGCGGTGCGCCGTTCAGCATCAGCCCGGTGGGCAGGTGCGTTGCGGGGCCGCCCGAGGGGGGGCCGGCCGGGTGGGTGACCCGATACAGCTTGGCCTCGGACATCGCGAAGGCCAGCTGGCGGGTGTCCGCGATATCGGACAGTTCGGTCGGGCGCGCCGCATCGGGGTGCTGCAGGGTGACCACCATTCGTTCGGCACCGCCGGCGAGCGCGCCCGCGATGCGGTAGCCCAGCAATGTCGGCCGGGACAGCTCGCTGGATCCCAGCACAGTTTCGTTGACCGAGACGATCAGCCGCTGGCTGGGCAGCGCCGGCGGATGGACGAAGGGGACGACGTCGAGCGTCAAGATGTAGTCGTCCGACGCTTCCAGCCGCGGCAACAGCAGGTGGCTTTCGGCGCCGATCCCCCAGGTGAAGGTTTCCTCGGACCGCGCCCAGCCGCCACCCAGGAACGCCAGGCTATTGCCCGCCGCGGCGAAACTTATGGTCAGATCACACACTGCCGTCATGTCTTACCTTCGTTCCACCCTCGGATAAGTGTAGCGATCTGACGGCGGTCGGAGAGACTCCAGCCGCTGAATGTCCCTGCCGTTGCGGGAAACTACTATTTGATGACAACCCCTTTTGACAAGCATGTTAAGTCGCTAAAGAGTCAAAGGTTGTCTCAGGAAACCCGGTACCACGGCGGACTGAGACGCGGCTTTGACCGAGCTGTCGCAACCCACACCCCACGTCGGCCACCGGTGTGGTTATTTGTAACGACTGTATCGTTATTTGTCCCGTGCCACGCTTGCTTGTCCCCAGGTCATCAAGTCTGGTCCCGCGTCCTCAGGGTTGATTTCGCCAGTTCGCCGTTCCAGGTCTGAAATCTCCGCCCGGATCAACAGGTGCGGCGGACTGTTGTCTCGACAACCAGCGGGATTTTCGTTTTTGTCGCCCTGCTTGACGGGGTGGTGGCCGCCGTCCACATCATGCTTGTCATGTCCTCCACAGTCCGCCTCATTATTGATCACCGAACCGGCGATCACCGAACGGCAAGCTCGCTCAGGCACCCGGAAAAGGCGCACCGGCCCGACAACGCGATCCAGCGCAAACCGGACTGGATCAGGGTCAAGGCGCCGACGCATCCGGTCTATCATGAGACGAAGGCGCTGATCCGCGACAATCGTCTGGTGACGGTGTGTGAAGAGGCTGGCTGCCCCAATATCGGTGAATGCTGGTCACAGCGTCATGCGACGATGATGATCATGGGCGACACCTGTACCCGGGCCTGCGGCTTCTGCAATGTCCGCACCGGTCACCCGGTGGGCCTTGAGGCTGACGAGCCGGTTCGGGTGGCGAGCGCGGTGGCCAAGCTGGGGTTGCGACACGTGGTGATCACCTCGGTCGACCGCGACGATCTGGCGGATGGCGGGGCGGGGCACTTCGCCGCGGTGATCCGGGCCATCCGCAGCGCCGCACCGGGCACCACGATCGAGGTCCTGACCCCGGACTTCCTGCGCAAGCCGAACGGGGCTGAAACCGTCGTGACGGCGCGGCCCGATGTCTTCAACCACAACCTGGAGACGGTGCCGCGGCTGTATCCGACGATCCGGCCCGGCGCCCGCTACTATCAGTCGCTGCGGCTGCTGGACCGGGTGAAGCAGCTTGATCCCGCGGTGTTCACCAAATCCGGCCTGATGGTGGGCCTGGGCGAGACCAAGGCGGAGATCATGCAGGTGATGGATGATCTGCGCATCGCCGAGGTGGATTTTCTCACCATCGGGCAATATCTGCAGCCGAGCGTCAAGCATGCGGCGGTCGAGCGGTTCGTCACACCGGATGAGTTCGCGGAATACGCCGCGATCGCGCGGGCGAAGGGCTTTCTGCTGGTATCCGCGACCCCGCTGACCCGAAGTTCATACCATGCCGACGCGGATTTCGCGGCGTTGCGGGCGGCACGGGATGCGAAATTGGCGCAGCCAGTGGCCTGATGCCGACGCATGCGGAACGGCAGGTTGTCCCGTTCACCTCCGAACAGCTATTCGACCTGGTGGCCGACGTCGGTGCTTATCCGCAGTTTCTGCCATGGTGTGTCGGGGCGCGGGTCAGAAGCCACTCCGATACCCAACTGGTGGCCGACCTGACGATCGGATTTGGACCGTTCCGGGAGAGCTTTACCAGCCGGGTCACGCTGGACCGGCCGCATCGGGTGGTGGTGAAGTACGAGAACGGGCCGTTCCGGTATCTGAATAACCAGTGGGATTTCCGGCCTCGCGGCGCCGGCACCGAGGTCGCGTTCTTCGTCGATTTCGAGTTTCGCAGCCGGATCCTGCAAGCGGCGATCGGCGTGGTGTTCAACGAGGCGGTGAAGCGGATGGTGAAGGCCTTCCTGAAGCGCGCGCGTGACGTTTACGGACCGGCGCCCGTCGGGTAGCGTGCGGGGTCAAAGGGTTGCCGGCATGGGCGGACTGTGGCGATTTCTCCCGGTGCCTGATCGCCCCTGGCGCCTGATCGCCCGGCGTCTGATCGCTCGTTTGGCGGGGCCCGCCGTTCGGAGCAGCCGGTAGCGGCATCGCAGGAGCGTCTCATGGTCTTCGCACCCCCCAGATCGGACCGATCGCTGCCCGCGGTGCGGGCGAACCTGTATTCCGATACCCAGACCCGTCCGTCGGCGGCGATGAAGCAGGCGATGATGCGGGCCGAGGTTGGCGATGAGCAGAGTGGTGACGATCCGACCGTCGATGCGCTGTGCGACCGGATGACGGCGCTGACCGGCAAGCAGGCGGCGATGTTCCTGCCATCCGGTACTATGTGCAACCAGATCTCGATCCTGGTGCACTGCCGGCCGGGCGACGAGATCCTGGCGCATGAAAGCGCGCATATCGTGGCCAATGAAGGCGGTGGTCCGGGCGCGCTGGCCGGCGCGGCGGTGCTGGGCCTGCACGGCGATCGCGGGATGTTCGACAGCGGCACGCTGCGGGCGGCATTGCGGGAGAAGCGGCGGAATGCGCCGCCGCAGAGCCTGGTGGCGGTGGAGCAGACGGCCAATGCCGGCGGTGGGGCGGTTTGGCCGGTCGAGCGGCTGACGGATGTGCTGTCGGCGGCGCACGACGCCGGACTGAAGACTCATATGGATGGCGCTCGGCTGATGAACGCGGTTGTCGCTGCCGGGGTGACGGCGCGGGAGATGGCGGAGCACTGTGATTCCGTGTGGCTGGACTTCACCAAGGGGTTGGGGGCGCCGCTGGGTGCGGTGTTGTGCGGGTCCGAGGCGTTCATCGACCAGGCGTGGCGCTGGAAGCAGCGGCTGGGCGGGTCGCTGCGGCAGGCCGGGCTGTGCGCGGCCGCGTGCCTGTATGCGCTGGATCAGAACGTCGATCGGCTGGCGGAGGATCATGCCAACGCCCGGCTGCTGGCACGCAGCCTGGCACAGGTTCCCGGCCTGGCGGTGGAGCAACCGGAGACCAACCTGGTGTTCTTCGATACCAGCGGCAGCGGCCTGACCGCGGACGCGCTGGCGGAGCAGGTGCGGCGGCACGGGGTGCTGGTGTCGACGGTCGGCGCCTATCGGGTGCGGGCCTGCACGCATCTGGATGTCGATGCGGCGGGCGTGGCGCTGGCGGCTGACGTGATCACGCGCGCTGTGAGGTCGCACGCACCGTGAGATCGCAGGTGCCGTAAGGCTCGCACGCGCCGGGACGTCCGTCTGATTCATCTTTTGTTAGCCATCGTCGCGTAGGCTTGCCGGGTCCTTTACCAGCAGCAGGTGATCCGATGCGGCGTGTCCTGAGCCTTGTTCTTCTGCCTCTTTTGAGCCAACCGGTCTGGGCGGCGGATACACCGAGTGCCGAGACGGCGCATGCGCACCATGCGCGCAAGACCTGGGAACAGCGGTTCGCCGCCGCCAATCAGGCGCATGATGGACATCTGACACCGCAGGAAGCCAAGACCGGCTACGCGAGCCTGGGCAAGCACTTCGACGAGATCGACTCGGAGCACAAGGGCTACGTGACCGAGGACGACGTTCGCGCCTGGCATAGCAAGCGCAAGACCGCGCACCATCGGAGACATGCGTCGCGAGATGACGCGACGCCTCGGGATAGCAGCCAGGTCGCGCCGGAGGCGCACAAGACCCTGGCGGCGGACGCGAGCCGGGCGCCGACCCCTGGCGTGCCGCCGGCGCGGGGGGACGCGGCAAGCACGGAATAACGGCTCCCGGGGCGCGCTCGGCCCGAACGACGGTTACTTGGGCCCGCTCAGCCTGAACGATGGTTACCTGGGCGCGTTCAGCTCGCCGGCCAGAGGCGCGTGGTTGAGCAGCGCGGCCAGGATGGTGCCGCCGCCGACGTTGCCCAGGAACGTCGGGATCAGGAAGCGCCACAGGTAGTCGCCCACGGTGGCATGGCCGGTGAGGACGCCGAACGCGGCCTCCACCGAACCGGCGATGACGTGCGGAAACTGACAGATCGCGATGATGTAGGTCAGCAGGATGATGATCATCGCGCGACTGGCGTTGGCCGCCGGCAGCAGCCAGACCATCAGCCCGATCAGCCAGCCGGCCGACCCGCCGGTGACCATGGTGTGCCAGAACGGACCCTCCAGGAGGGCGTGGTCAGCCAGGTCCTGCATGGCCTGCATGGTCGATTGCGGAAACACCCCTGCCTTTGCGGTGATGAAGGCGAATGCCCAGGTGGCGACGATGTTGGCGACCAGAACGATGATCCAGACCCGCAGGGTCAACAGCAGGGTGCGCAGGTTGCGCCGGGTCAGCGCCGGGATGATCGCGGTCAGCGTGGTCTCGGTAAACAGCTGCTGGCGGCCGAGGATGACGATCAGGAAGCCGACCGAGTAGCCGAACCCGGAGATCAGCAGCCGCCACGGCGTATCGGGCAGGTGGGCCTGCAGGGTCGCCTCGACGAGGAACGAAAAGCCGATCGACAGGCCGGCGGCCAGGCCGGAAAAGGCCAGGCCGCCGAACGATCGCTCGAGCTCCTCCTCACCCTGATCGCGGACGATCTCGTGGATCACCAGCGCGCCCATCGGCGCTCCGGCGGCGGCTTGGCGCTGTTCTTTGCGGTCCAGATGGGGCGATGCTTCGCCGGCCTCTGCCATGATCTCTCCTGCTGATGGTGCGGCGTAGCATAGGACACCGCGGTGCGCCGGGTTGTATCAGTTCAACCGGCGGACGGGGCAAGGATGCTCGGCTGTCGAGGGACGGCGGTGGAGCGGGCGCGGTTCGGTCGTCGGCGGCGCGCCGACCGGCGGGTGAGAGCCCGTGGCTCAGGCGGGCCGCCGAAGGAGGTGCGCATATTCGGCGCCTGCACCGAAGCGTGATGGCGCAGCGGAATGCCGCGGCGGCGGACGGTCCAGCTTGCCGATCCGGGGTGGCGGTGCCGCCGGGGTCTGGAACATCGGTGGCCCACGCGAACAACCGGCGGGGTCGTGCGTTGTCGCCTTGTTCAGGCAAGGAGGCTGAGATGGCACGTGTTGTTGGGATCGACCACCTGTCAATCCGGGTGAGCGACTACCAGGCGTCGAAGGAATTCTACGGTCGGCTGCTGGGCTTCCTCGGGTTCAAGATCGAGGCCGAATATCCCGAGACCACCGGCTGGACCAATGGTCACACGCTGTTCTGGATCGCCCAGGCCGATGCGAAGGTCGGCCGGCAGAAGCATCACATCGGGGACGTCGGATTTCATCATTACGCCTTCCGGCTTCGCAGCCGCCAAGACGTGGATGAGCTGCAGGCGTTCCTGCGGGACGAACTGAAGGCCACGATCGTGGATCCGGCCGGCGAATATTATGACGACTACTATGCGGTCTTCTTCCTCGATCCCGATGGGCTGAAGCTGGAAGGCATGCGATACGGCGAGCGGACGGCTGAACAGAAGAAGGGTTAGGCCGCTTCGAGCAGTGCACAGGGGGACGTGGTGACAGCGATCGCCTCGCATGCTTGGGTTGGGCATGCTTGGGTTGTATGCTGAAACAAGACACGATCATGCAGCGGACGTCACGGCAGAGGGTGTGCGCTCGCGCCGAGCAACCAACCAGCGGAAGAACCAGGCGAATGGACCAGCCGATTTGCAACTGACATCAAGAACCCATGAGGCCGCGGACGTCGCGGCGGTGCAGGAACTGTTTCACGCCAACGGATGGACCGACGGCCTGCCGATCGTGCCGCCGACGCACGACGCTGTCGAAGCCTGTCTGGCGTGGGCGATGACGCCCCCCGAACAGTTGCTGGGGATCGAGCCGGTTCGCGAACAGGCGATCACCGCGGAGAAAGTCGCCATCAACGCGGTGATGGCGGGTTGCCTGCCGATGCATTTTCCGGTCGTGCTGACCGCCTTCACGGCGATGCTGCAACCGGCGTTCCTGCTGCACGGGGCGACCGCCAGCACCGGCGGCTGTGCGGTCTTCGTTGTCCTGAATGGTCCGATCCGGCGGGAACTGGGCGCATCGGGCAGCTTCAACGCGTTGGGAAATTCTGACCGGGCAACGGCGGTGATTGGCCGGGCGCTGCGGCTGGCGCTGATCAATATTCTCGAGGTGCGGCCCGGTGGCATTGATCGGTCCACGCTGGGGCATCCGGGCAAGTTCAGCTTTTGCGTTGCCGAGGATGAGGAGGATCAGAGCTGGCTTTCGCTGGCCGAACAGCGCGGCCTGCCGAAGGCGGTGTCCGCCGTCACCGTGATGGCGGCCGGTGCGCCGCGGCAGATCATGAACGAGTGGACGACGCGGCCGGAGAACATCCTGGAGACCTTCGCCGCCGAGATGCGCGCCAACCTGCGGCACTACTCGCTGCACGCGGGCAACTACGCGCTGATCATTCCGCGGCAGTTGCGCGAACATCTGCAGGCAGCCGGTTGGAGCAAGACCGATGTCGCCACGTTCATCCACCAACGGGCGCGCATCGCGCGACGCGAATGGGCCGACGTCGGCAAGGGCGCGGTGGTGCGCGATCGCGGCGACAGGATCTATCCGGCCCTGGAGTCGCCCGAACAACTGCTGGTTGTCGGGGCCGGCAGCCCGGCGGGCGGATTTGGTGCGGTGATCCCGCCGTGGCTCGGGCACAAGAGCCGAGCGGTCACCCTGCCGATCGGCGTCTGTGTTGACTGCGAGCCGCCGAAGGGGTGAATCTCGCCGCGCAAGGAGACGTATCGCATGGCTTTTCAAGTGCTGGATCCGACCAACGAGGCCGCGCCGCCGCTGGGGCAACGCGCCCCTCGCCCGCTGTCGCTGAAGGGCAAGACCGTGGGTTGCATCTCGAACGGCAAAGAGGGGACCAAGGGCTTCTTCATGCACCTGGACCGGATGCTGCGGGCGGAGTTCGGCGTCGCCACGGTGGTCAGCCGCACCAAGTCGAATTATAGCGCGCCGGCGGACGGGTATATCGTGAGCGAGATCGCCAATTGGGACGCGGTGGTCACCGGCATCGGCGATTGAGGCAGCTGCTCGTCGTGCAGTCTGCATGACTCGATTATAGCGGAACGACTGGGCGTGCCGGCGGTGGCGGTGATGACCACCCGCTTCGTCACCGCAGCCGAGTTGATGAGCCGGGTGCTGGGAATGCCGGGGTATGCGTTCGCGGTGATCGGACATCCGGTCAGCAGTGCGACGGATGACGGGTTGGCGGCGATGGCGCGGGCGACGGTGGAGCAGGCAAAAACGTTACTTGGACGTTAGTTTCTGCGCCAGGTTAGCCTGCCCGTCCGGGTGCCCGGCCTGTTCTGATAGCTCCTGGGGGCGCCGTCGAACCTGCTCCTCGCGATTCTGATCGACGGTCACGAGACCAGACCGCATTTGCCGCGGTCGACTTCAGATCGCAAGCTGAACTTCGGTCTAAAACTCCGCATGTCTCGGCCCGGCTCCGCACTACAACCCTCTGGACCATCCCGGGGGCCCGACGCAGGGCGTGCCGCGGCGATCGCCCGTTCTATTCAAGCGGGGCAGACAGGATCGCGGCGTCCAGGTTCTCGCCGCGATCACGCGCCCGGCGCGCGGCGGCGAGGAAGATCGCGATCGCGATCGCCGCGGTGATCAGGCTCTGGAAGATCGGCTGAAACCAGATCGGGGTGTGCGGGACGACCAGGACGTTGGACATCAGGTAGAGGGTGATGGCGACAGAGACGAGCGCGGCCGGGATCGTCCAGCGGCTGGCCATGAGCTGGCGCGCCCAGGGCTCGTTGCTCGAGGCGCTACGGCCCGAGGCGATGAACAGGGCGCCGAGGGCGACGCCCAACCAGACGAGCAGAATGCTGAGCGAGCGAACGACGACGCCGAGCGCCCAGCCGATGGTGACGGACTGGATGAGAAAGAGCGAACCGATCACAGCGGTTAGCAAAAGGGCGGCGAGCGGCACCTTGGCCTCGGAGGTCTCGGCGAAGCGGTCCGGGAAGATGCGGTCCTGGCCAAAGGCGAAGAGCAGCCGCGAGTTGGTGAGGAGTGCGGGGGCGATCGTCTTGCCAACGATGAGGGCGACCGCGAAGTTGAGGATGGTGCTGACCGCGGGTGGTGCGATCAGGCCCATCAGGCCGGGGGCGGTGGCGAAGGCGACCTTGTGGGCCTTGATCAGGGCGATCACCGCCCACCAGGGCGCGGCGTGGAAGAGCGCATAGGCGACAGCCGAGAACAGCACGACCGCGACCGCCCAGCCGATGATGATGCCGCGCGGCATCTGGCTCGCGGCCTCGGCTGTCTCCCCGCCGAGCGCCGGTGCGGCACTGATGCCACCATAGGCGTAGATGAGCAGCGTGCAGACGCCGCCGAACGCAGCGAAGCTGGCGGGCGGAAGATCCTTGGGTGTGGCGAGCCCGAGGCCGAGCTTGAGGCTGGCGGCGTGCAGGAAGACCGTGGGCGGCGTGGCGATGCCGAAGAGCACGATCGTGAGCGCGGTCGCCAGGATGACGATGAAGAGCACGACGACGAAGGCGCCGTAACGATGCACGCCGGTGGAATGCATCCCGTAGAGCGCCCAGATCGCCGCGAGCCCGACAATGATGTGGCCGAGGGGGGTGACGATGGCGGCGCCGAACGAGGAGCCGGCGGCGGTGAAGGCCTGGCCGAGGAAGGTCCCGAAGGCGAAGGAGAGCACGCCGATCGAGCCGCAGAGCCCGAGCCACCAGATGAAGCCCAGGATGAAGGCGACCATGCCGTTGAGGCTGCGACCGACCCAGACATAGGCCGCGCCGGCGCAGGGGAGCACCCTGGAGTAGCGCTGGTAGAGGAAGACCTTGGGCAGCACGAGGAAGCCGGTGACGAGCATAGCGAGCGGCACGAGGTCCTGCACGGCCGGATAGACGCTGAGGCTTTGCACGGCGACGAAGTTGATGCCGGCGCCATACTCGCCGGCGACCGCCGACGCTATGACGGCGAAGATCCCGATCACCTTGTTGAGGCGGTAAACAGGCGCTTCGGGCGCTTCGGACCCACGGTCGGGCATCCTTTTCCCCTTTCCCCGATGTTATTTCTGGTGATTTCGACGTTGACGGGGAGAGTAGCATGCGCGGTTCGCATCCTTGCAAGCGACGGGGCAAGTTCCTTGGTTGTCGCAGCACGAAGAGCGGAATGATTTCGTCGCTTCGCTTCGCACGATGATACCGGACTGATGTCGTCCGCCCTTGCCGCTGCGACCTGGAACCGCGGGCTGGTGACGCACGGTCTTGGCAGCGGCGGACCCGCCGGCTAGATGGGCGGCAACTCAGGAGATCGCCGCATGACAGCCGAAGATACAGTCGTCACCCGCCGCGACGGACGAGTGGGACGCATCCTGCTCAATCGACCAGGGGCATTGAACGCGCTGGACCTGCCGATGATCCGCGCCTGCGCCGCCATCCTGGATCGCTGGCGCGAGGACCCGCGGGTCGATGCGGTGGTGATCGAGGGGGCGGGGGATCGGGCGTTCTGCGCCGGCGGCGACATCCGCGCGCTGCGCGATGCCCAACTCGCCGGCGACCGCGCCTCGGTCGATGCGTTCTTCGCCGCGGAATACGCGCTTAATCTGACCGTCGCCACATTCCCGAAACCCTACATCGCGCTGGTCGACGGCATCTGCATGGGCGGCGGCATCGGGCTGTCGGTGCATGCGCCGTATCGGGTGGCGACCGAACATGCGGGATTTGCCATGCCGGAGACGGCGATCGGGTTTTTTCCGGATATCGGCGCGACGTTCCTGTTGCCTCGGCTGCCCGGTGAACTGGGTGTCTATCTCGGACTGACCGGGCTGCGGGTCAGCGGCGCGGACGCGGTGCATGTCGGCCTGGCGACGCACTACACGCCGCGGGCCAGGCTGGCGGATCTGTCGGCGGCGCTGGCGCGGGACGGTGTCGCGGCGCTGGCGTCGCACAACCAGGCCTTGCCGACATTCTCGATGGCCGGCCAGCGGGCCGAGATCGACCACTGCTTCTCGGCCGGATCGGTCGGCCAGATCGTTAGCCGGCTGGAAGCCGTCGGCGCCGCCTGGGCAGGGGATGCCCTGACGGCGCTGCGCCGGGTCTCACCGTCGGCGTTGCACTGGACGTTGCGCGCCCTGCGGCGGGGCCGCGATCTGACGTTGAAGCAGGCACTCGATGCCGAGTTCGCCCTGACCCGCACCACGATGGCGCATCCGGATTTCGCCGAGGGTGTGCGGGCGATGGTGGTCGACAAGGATCGCAAGCCGGCATGGCGGCCGGCCAGGATCGAGGACGTCGACGCGGCGCGGATCAATGCGCTGTTCGCTGCTTGAACCGTGTCGCCGCGCGCCGCCTTCGGCTGGTGACTAGCACGCTGTCGGGGCTCACCGGATCCTTCAGCGCGCTGTAGCGCACTGTTTTGGCGGGGCTGCCAGACGAAGTCGGTCAGGCTGATGATGCTTTAGAGCATTTTCAGCCTGACTGTGCAGACCGAAAATGCTCTATCCCTTTGTTTGATCGGATGATTCACACGCTTTGAACGTTCCGCTCAGCGTGATCATGCTTTAGCGTGCTAGCCTCAGGTTGACGCAACCACGCGCTGATTCCCGGTGTTTTGGGAGGGCGATCGAGATGGGAGGTTGGTCCAACCTCCGAGGATCGCGCTTGACCGGCCGACGCCAATCGCTGAGGAAGTCCCAATGCCTGCCTTCATCTGCACGACCTGCGGTTGCCAGTATCCAGACACCGGGGCGCCCCCTGCCGGCTGCCTGATCTGCCGAGACGACCGCCAGTATGTGAACCCGAACGGTCAGGCGTGGACGACGCTGCCGGCGATGCGGAAGAGCTATTTCAATGGCTTCCGCAATCTGGAGCCAGGATTGACGGGGGTGGGCAGCTTCCCCGCCTTCGCGATCGGACAACGGGCCCTGATCCTGCGGTCCGCGGCAGGAAACGTCCTGTGGGACTGCATCAGCTTACTGGACGACAGCACGATCGAGATCATCAAGGCGCTGGGCGGGGTGTCGCAGATCGCTTGCTCGCATCCGCATTTTCTGGCCTCGGTGGTGGAATGGAGCCACGCCTTCGGCGACGTGCCGGTTCATCTGCATGCGCTGGACCGTGCCTTCGTGACGCGGCCTGATCCGGTGATCAGGTTCTGGGAAGGCGATCGGCTGGCGCTGGCCGAAGGTGTCAACCTGGTCCGTTGTGGCGGCCATTTTCCCGGCAGCGCGGTGCTGCACTGGGCGCGGGGCGCGGGCGGGCAGGGGGCGCTGCTGACCGGGGACACGCTGCAGGTCAGGCCGGACAAGGGGCTGACCTTCATGCACAGCTATCCCAACCTGATCCCGCTGGATCCGGTGACGGTGCAACGCATCGCCGAACAGCTGCGGGCGTGGCCTTTCGAAACGATCTATGGCGGCTGGTGGGAACGCGTCATCCCGTCCCGGGCGAAGCAGGTGATGGCGGCCTCGGTGGAGCAATATGTGAAGGCGGTCACCGCGGCGCCGGAGACATCTTGAACCCGCTCGCAGCTTTGTTTATCCGGTTGGCGCGGCGCGATGGGGAACCGGCAGGGGCCAGCCAAACGGGGAGCCGCTCGGGCCAGCGAACGAGGCGTGGTCTTTGGTCCCGGCCGGCGGGTGAGGGCGACTGACGTCTGAGGTCGGTTCAACCTCAGACGATCGCGGTTTAGGGCCTGTTCGACATTAATCGCGACGAATTGCGGTGTCGAACAGGCCCTAAGCCATTGCTTTCTCGGGCAGCTTTACCGGCGTGCTGACGCACTTATCGCCGATGCTGCCCTTAATGGACGGAGGTGATCGCGTTGCGATTCTGCGCCCAGGCCTGCTCGTCGGATCCCTGAGCGGTTGGACGATCCTTGCCGTAGCTGATCGTCGTCAGGCGGGCACCGGGAACTCCCTTCGCCCGGAGGTATGACGCAGCGGCGTTCGCCCGACGCTCGCCGAGGGCGATATTGTACTCCTCGGTGCCGCGGTCGTCGCAGTTGCCGGCGATCTGCACGTTGACGCTGCCATATTTGGCGAGCCAGGTTGCCTGCTTGTCCAAGGTGTCCTTGGCGTCGCCGCGCAGGCTGGCGACGTTGAAGCCGAAGAACACGCGGTCGCCGACATTGGCCACCAGGTCTTCCTGACTGCCTGGCACGATACCGGCGCTGGTGGAGGTTGGCGCCGCTGGCTTGGGAGGTGTGGAGCACGCCGCGAGCAGGGCGACGGTCGCCGCGGCGCCGAGGATCTTGATGTTCATCTTGTCTTCGTCCCTGGATGGGGTGCAATCCGATCCACGGGCGAAGCCCGCGTAGACGAAATGGTAATCCGTTCCGTCCTCGATAGCGATTAACGTGTCCAGTGGATAAAGGTCAAGTTCCTGAAAGCTTTTTATCCAGACCTCACGTCCCTGTTGCCCAATCAGCACAGTGTGGCGACATTTCCTGAATTCTTATGAAACGATATGACATCGCCCTGGCGGCTTCGGCTCCGGGTGCCGCGCCCCGCGCGTCGCGCCATGGCGCGCGAAGACCAGGTGGCCGCCATGGCGCGCGAAGACCGTGTCGCGGCGGGTGGTGTACATGCCGTGGAGGACCGTCCGGGCGGCGGTATGCGGGGTTTGCCTTCGTGCTGGCTCACGGCAAATGCGCGAGAACATTGTTTTAGCGAAGATATTCTATGTCCCCAGCGGCGACCAGGCGGGATCGGAGGCATCGGTGGGGGTCTCCACCGGCCGCTCGTTGAACCCGGTGATGTCGACCGAGACGAGCCTGGATGAGAATCCAAGACCGCGTGCGTTCTGGGCGCGGGTTTCGCGCCAGAACATCAGCACGCGACCGTTCGGCGCGAAGGTCGGGCCCTCGACCAGCCAGCCCTCGGACAGGATGCGCTCGCCGGATCCGTCGGGGTGCATCACGCCGATGGCGAAGTTGGATGTATCGCCGGCATAACGGGTGAACGCGATCTGGTCGCCGCGCGGCGACCACACCGGCGTGGCGTAGTGGCCGTTGCCAAAGCTGATCCGTTTCGCGCCACCGCCGCCGGCACCCATGATGTAGATCTGCTGGTCACCGCCGCGGTCGGAGGCGAAGGCGATCTGGGTGCCGTCCGGACTGTAGCAGGGGCTGACATCGATCGACCCGGAGTTGCTCAGTCGGTGTGAGACCCTGCTTGCCAGGTCGACCGAGACGACGTCGGAGCCGCCGCCGTTGGTCACCGCCATGATCAGGCTGCTGCCATCCGGGGCGAAACGGGGGGCGAAGGTCATGCCGGCGAAGTCACCCAGGACGCTCTGCTGGCCGGAGCTCAGGTTGAACAGGTAGACCCGGGGACGATTGTTGGCGTAGCTCATGAAGGCGATCTCGTCGCGGGTGGGATGGAAGCGCGGCGTCAGCACCAGCCATCGTCCGTCGGTCAGCAGCCGGTTGTTCTCACTGTCCTGATCCATGATCGCCAGCCGCTTGGTGCGCCGGTCGCGCGGGCCGGTGGCCGAGATGTAGACGATCCTGGTGTCGAAATAGCCCTTCTCGCCCAGCAGCCGCTGGTAGATCACATCGGCCATGATGTGGGCGATGCGGCGCCAGTTGGCCTGGGTGGTGGTGTAGGCGGTGCCCTGGATCTGGGTTTGCGGCAGGATGTCCCAGAGGCGGAACTCGACGCGTACCTGGCCGCCGCCGAGGATCCGCGCGCTGCCGGTGACCAGGGCCTGGGCGCCAGTCGGCTTCCAGTTCTGGAAGTTCGGTACGGCGGTGGCGGACACGCTGGACTGGATGAAGGCCGCCGGCGCGATCAGCCGGAACAGGCCGCTGCGCGCCAGGTCGGCGCTGATCACGCCGGCGATGTCGTGGCCGAGCTGGGTGGAGGCGGGATCGGGGCCACCGAGATCCGGCACGGCGATCGGGATTGGTTCGGTGCGGGCGCGATTGACGTCGATCACGGCGGACTGGGCAAGAACCGGAACCGGCGCGGCGGCCAGCGCACTGGCAGCGCCAAAGATCAGGCCGCGGCGGCCGAACGACGGGTTGGGAATGCGGATCATGCCGTTGTCTTCCTCCTTCTGCGAGCTCTCTTGCGACGCGGACGATGGTTTCGTCGCCAGTGGTCCGACCCTAACGCCTGCGTCCCGCAAGCGTCAGGACAAGTCGGCCCACCAGCGAGTCTCTGGTGGTGCGATTCAACTAACGGCTGGGAACCATCCGTTAGCATCGCAACACTAGATCGTATCGGTTGGTCGCGCTCACGGGCTGAACCGGAAGGTCAGCACGTTGATCTTGCCCAGAACGTGGTTCGGCAGCGGCAGGTTGGCGCACTGCGGATCCAGGATCGCCCGGCGCGCCCGTTCGGCGAACGCGCGGAACCGTGGATCGCTCATGCGGCCGATATCGGCACCAGCCACCTCGGCCTTGCGGGCGATGCCGTCCGGGTCGGTGGTGACCGTGAGCAGGACGCGCTGCTTGTCGATGTCGAGCGCGCCGGCGTCCTTGGTCCAGCACTCCCGCACATGCGCGCCGATAGCGCCGCGCTGATCGGCGCTGAGTGCGGCGGTGTCATTCGCCGATGGGTTGCCGCCACCGTTCGGCTGGCCCCCGGCGCGCGGATTGCTCCGCGCCTTCGGCGGCTGCGTCTGAGCGAGCTGCTGGCGCAGTTTTTCCAGCGTGTTCTCGACCGAGCTGCTGTTCGTGGCCGGGTTCTTCGTCACATTGGGTTGCGAGGTCGTGCTGGGTGGCGCCGGTGGTGGGGGGGCCGGTGGCGGCGGCAGGGGCAGGGGCGGCTGTGGGCTTGGCGGGGCCGGTGGCGTGGGCGGCATCGGCTGCTGTGGTGGCGGCGGAACAACGTCCGGCGCGGGGGCAGGCTGCGGCGGTGGCACCGGTTTCGGTGGGGCGGGTGCCGGGGGTGCCGGCTCGACATGGGGCTGCGGCGGAGGCGGCGGCGGGGGTGGTGGCGGCGGTGCCGGTTCCGCCGGCCGCGGCTGCGGCGGTGTCGCCACCGGCGGCGCCGGCGGCGCGGTCTCTTTCGACGGAGCCGGAAGTGGGGCCTTCGCCGGTGCCTGGGCGGACGGTTGCGCGGCGCCCTGGAATACCATCGCTACCGCGGTCTCCGGCGGCGCCTCGTCCTTCGGGGCGAACGACGGCAGCCCGATCAGCAGGAACAGCAGGACCGCGACATGCAGCACGCCCGAGACGATCAGACCGGTTCGCAGGCGTGATGTCATGCCCGAGGCGTGCCTGCCTGTCCTCTCGCCGCCGCGGAACAACTGCTGCAGCACGCCCTGATCACCCCTATCTGCGCGGGCCGGCCGCCGGCGCGACGTTGGCTGGTGGAGCAGACGGCGGGGCGACGGGCTGTTCGGCCAGCAGTGCGACCTTGGTGAAGCCGCCCTGGGTGATCGTGCCCATGACCTCCATGATCCGGCCGTACGGAAGATCCTTGTCGCCGCGCACGAAGATGCGGCGGTCGGCATTGTTCTGGGCGATGGCCTGCAGCCGGGTCACAAGGTCGGTCAGCTGGATCGGCTGGTCCTGCAGGAAGATCGAACCATCGGCCTTGATGGAGACGGTCAGCGGCTGGCTGTCGCTGTTCAACGGCTTGGCGTCGGTTTTCGGCAAATCGACCGATACGCCCGAGGTCATCAGCGGCGCGGTCACCATGAAGATGATCAGCAGCACCAGCATCACGTCCACCAGCGGGGTGACGTTGATTTCCGACAGCGGGCGGTAGCGGCCGCGGCGACCACCTCGGCCACCGGTGTTCATGGTAAACGCCATGGCTCAGCTACGCTCCTTGGGTTCGGTCATTCGGGCGTTTGGCCATTCGGGCGTTCGGGCATTCGGACCTTCGGCACGCGCCACGGGCGGCAGCCAGTCGTGGGCGGCACCCGGCGGTTGCGAGCGGCACCATGTTGGGGTGGCACCGGGTCGCGGGCGGCGGCATGGCGCGGATCGGATCATTCAGGATCGCTCTTCGCTTTGGCGGGACAGGATGGCGCTGAATTCGCTGCCGAAGTTGTCGAGCCGGCCGGCGAACCGGGCCAGGCTGTTGCTGATCTGGTTGTAGGCCACCACGGCCGGGATGGCCGCGACCAGGCCGATGGCGGTGGCGAACAGCGCCTCGGCGATGCCAGGTGCGACGACCGCGAGGTTGGTGTTGTGCATGGCGGCGATGGCCGAGAACGAGTGCATGATGCCCCAGACGGTGCCGAACAGGCCGATGAACGGGGCGGTGGCGCCGACGCTGGCCAGGAACACCATCCAGCGCTCAAGTCGGTCCATTTCCCGTTGCACGGTGACGTTGATGGCTCGGTCGATTCGTTCGCGAACGCTGGTGTGGGAGATGTCGGCGCCGGCGACGCGGACGGAACGGCGCCATTCGCCCATCGCCGCGGCGAACACCGAGGCGATGGGGCTGTTCGGATTGGCGCCTTCGCGGTCGAACAGCTCGTCGAGGCTGCCGCCGGACCAGAAGCGATCCTCGAACGCGCTGGCCTCCCTGTTGACCTTCCTGATCGTGGTCGCTTTCTCGAACACCACGGCCCACACCCAGACGCTGGCGGCCAGCAGACCGAGCATGACCAGTTTCACGACGATGTCGGCCTGCATGAACAGGCCCCAGAGCGACAGATCGCCGTTCGCGGTTCCCAGGTTTAACGCATCCACTGCGCGATCCACTATCTAATCCCCTCTGGTCGTCTTTGTGTCGGCGTAATGAAATGCCATGGTTTCCGAGTTTGCTTCACGCGCAGGGCGATCATGCCGTCGCGCCACTCCGGCGGAATGCGGGCCGCTCGGTTTGTTTCCGTGCTGACGCAGGCGAGCTTGATGCGCAACGTCGCACATACGCCGCCGGGGCCGCTGATCATCTGGCGCAAGAGGATCGTCGCGCCGCCTACCTCCAGTGTTTCCGTTTCGACAACCAGCAGGTCGTCGACCCTGGCGGGCCGCACATAATCTATTTCGGCACGATGCACCATGAACATCCGGCCTAATCGTTGCACCAGCCAGGCGTGCGGGATGCCCGCCTCGCGCAGGGCCTCGGTGCGGGCGCGTTCGGCATAGCGGAGGTAGTTGGCATGATAAACGACGCCGCCGGCATCCGTGTCCTCGTAGTAGACGCGTATGGAATAGCGGTGGGTGGATGGCGGATTAGCAGTCATTTAAGCGGGCCGTCTTGGGGCGGTTTGGGTGGGGTATCGCGGCTGCGATATGGTTGAAGTCCTGGCTTGCCACCGGCGACCCTGCCGCATCCAGGCCCCCAGCGTCGTCTGTAGCAGGGCCAACCCCCGCAGGCATCAGGATAGGCAACGAATGGAGGTTGGTATTGTCGTCTTCGCGATACGCGGGCGAACGAGGATCGGCCCGTCCGGGCTTCAACGGTTCGCAAGCAAGCAAGGCTTCACCACGGAGAACGCGAAGGACCACGGAGCGCCACGGAGACGGCAAAAGGATGCTTCGCACGCGGCCCCGACGTATCGCCCTGTTGTCGACCAGGACGTGTTGGATGAGGCCGGGGCCGGCGGCATGCGTGACATCGGGGCTGATCCACTCAGCTACGCTGCGCGATGCGGCCGATCGGCCGCGGCTTCTCCCTGGTGCTTCGTGGTGCTTCGTGTCCTCCGTGGCAAAGCCTTGCTTGTTGGTCTGCCACTGTCCGAGACGATAGCGTGCGAGGCCGGCCGCTTGGGCGGCGGGCTGAAATCCCTGCACGTCGTCGGGTCTGGCACGGAGATTTCGAGAGGCGGACCACATGTTTCTGCCTGTAGCGGCCTTGTCCCGATGTTTGTGGGGCCAACCTTCGCTCGCCCGGCCATGGCAAAAGACGCCGGACCCAAGCGCGCGGACATCAGCTCGCATCACGCCTCCGGTCCCAGGATGTCGAGCAGCGGCGCGGCGGACCGCGGGGGTTTCAGGTCCAGGTGCCGCCATCCGGGTTCGCCCAGCATGCGGCCCCGACTGGTGCGCAGGATGAGGCCTTCCTGGATGAGATAGGGCTCGATGACGTCTTCCAGTGTGTCGCGTGCCTCGGCCAGCGCCGCGGCGAGCGTCTCGACGCCGACCGGACCGCCGGCGTGGTGATCGGCGATGCGGCGCAGATAGCGGCGGTCCATCGCATCGAGACCGAGGCGATCGACCTCCAGACGGTTCAGCGCGGCGTCGGCGATCGGCCGGTCGACCGGGCTGTCGCCCTGGACGGCGGCGAAGTCGCGCACCCGGCGCAGCAGTCGGCCGGCGATGCGCGGTGTGCCGCGGGACCGGCCGGCGATTTCGGCGGCACCCTCGGCGGTCAGGTTCAGCCCGAGCAGGCGGGCGCCTCGGACGATGATCTGGCGGAGTTCCTCGGGCGTGTAGAACACCAGGCGGAGCGGGATGCCGAAGCGGTCCCGCAACGGTGTCGCCAGCAGGCCGGCGCGAGTGGTGGCGCCGACCAGGGTGAACGGCGGCAGGTCGATCCGCACGCTGCGCGCGGCGGGTCCCTCGCCGATGATCAGGTCGAGCTGAAAATCCTCCATCGCGGGGTAAAGGACTTCCTCGATCGCGGGCTGCAGGCGGTGGATCTCGTCGATGAACAGCACATCCCGCGGCTGCAGGTTGGTCAGGATCGCGGCCAGGTCGCCGGACTTGGCGATGACCGGGCCGGAGGTCGCGCGGAACCCGACGCCGAGCTCGCGGGCGACGATCTGGGCGAGGGTGGTCTTGCCCAGGCCGGGGGGGCCGTGCAGCAGCACATGGTCGAGTGCCTCGCCGCGCGACCGGGCGGCCTGGATGAAGATGGCCAGGTTCTCGCGCGAGGTTTTCTGGCCGGTGAAGTCGGCCAGGGTCTGCGGCCGGAGGGACGCCTCGGCGGCGTCCTCCGGCTGACGGGCGGCGGAGACCTGGCGGTCATCATGGTCACTCATCCGGCAGCCTTTTGCGCCAGTTCCTTCAGGCTGTCACGGATCAGCACGTCGAGCGAGGCGGCCTGTCCGAGGCGTTCGAGGACCCGGGCGACGGTCTGCTGAGCCTCCGGCCGGCGATAGCCGAGGTTGACCAAGGCGGACAGGGCATCGGCGGCCGGGGTGAGATCGGCGGTCGGGGCGGGGGTGACGCCGGTCGCGGTCGGCATGGCGCCGATCTTGTCTTTCAGTTCGGTCAGCAGGCGGATCGCGAGGCGCGGGCCGACACCCTGGGCGCGGCTCAGGCTGGCCTTGTCGCCGGCGGCGACGGCGCCGACCAGGTCGCGCGGCGACAGTGCCGAGAGGATGGCGAGGGCGACCCGGCCGCCAACGCCCTGAACGGTGGTCAGCAGGCGAAACCAGTCGCGCTCCGCGGTGTCGGCAAAGCCATACAGGATGATGGCGTCCTCGCGGACATGGGTCTCGATCAGCACCTTGGTCAGGGTCGGAGGTCGCGGCAGGGCGGCCAGGGTGCGCGATGAAGCCTGCACCAGATAGCCGACGCCGGCCACGTCGATGACGCAGGTGCCGTCGGAGAGTGCGTCCACTCGTCCGGTGAGTTGGGCGATCATCCTTGTTTCGGTCCGGTGCAGAGGAAAGTCAGGATTAGCCGCGAATCGGGCGAGCGGGATCATACCCTACCTAGGCCCGAAGGTGGTGCGCGGGTACGTGTGCCTGTTCGGTTAAGGTTTGGCGGGCACGCTCGCGCCGCCCGCTTCCTTGCGTGCTCGCTCCCCCGCCAACCCGGCGCGCAGACCGGTCACCGCAGGCGTCGCGCGGTATTACGTGCCCCGGTATTACGGGTCTCGCGCAGACCGGTAGGCGCTCGGAGCCATCCCCGTCCGCTTGCGGAACATCGTTGCAAAATGGCTGGGCTGATCGAAACCGCAGCATAAGCCGATCTCTGTCACCGAGAGCCCGGTGCTCTCAAGGAGGCGTTTGGCCTGGTCCAGTCGCAGGCCGACCAGGAAATTGTGCGGTGGCGTACCTGTCGCGGCGCGGAAGGCGCGCGCGAACTGGACGGGACCGAGCCCGACCAGACCCGCGAGCTGTGCGAGCGGCATGTCCTCCGCCAGATTGGCGTTCATGTAGTCCAGCACCCGGCGCAACCGCCACGTCACCAGTTTGCCGGTTGAACAGATCGAGCGGGGCGCGACGGCACAGTAGGCCCGGAGCAGATGCAGCACGAGCCCGCGCGTCAATGTGTCGACGAGCAGGCGATTTCCGGTAGCCCGCGACGCCGCTTCAAGTAGCAGCAGGCGTCCGAACCGGTCGATGGTTTCGTCAGCCACGGCAAGACTTTCCGTGAGGCTCACAGTGCTGGCATTCAGGTCATACGCCTCGGCAGCCACCTGGTCGACGATCGATGGCGCGATATAGGCGACCATGAAGTCGGCCGCCCCGCTGAATGACCGGGTGACCGGCGTGCCCGCCGGAATAAGGTTGGAGCACCCGCTGTGGGACCACGCTCTATCGCGGCCGCACGGCTGGTTGCGTTCGATCTCGACCGGACCGGCAAGGTGCAGCGTTACCCGATGCACGGTGGACGCGCCCAGATCGAGGCGGAGAAACGGCACCTGGAACCGCTCGATCTGAATGTGACGCCAGTCCTTTCCCGCACGCGACAACACGGGTGGCGTGGGTGCCGAACGGGCGTAATCCGCTGGCGTCGCCTGGCCTGACTGGCGATGCGGCTCGATAGCCAACCCGGTGCTCATCGCCTTGCCTCCTATCAACCCCTGTCCGAGCGGTTCGAGACACGATGGGCGTAGCGAGTCACGGCTGTGATTATCGTGTTCGACCTGAGCAGCTTTTGGAACATCCAAACCGTCGTCGGGTTGCAACCGGCGGCGAACGCCGGCCGTGCAAGGCTGATCCGGCCTTTGGCGTGGCGCACGAGGTCCATCATGCCGGGCTTTCTGGTACCGTTCGACGCTTGCCCCGACGGGTCGCAGAGTCCGTTTCGCGCGCCGCCCGCTCCCTTGCGTGCTCGCTCGCCGGCCAACCGGCGCGCATAGCGGTGAATGCGTGCGTCGCCTGGTTTGAGGCGATCGGAAACCACAAGCGGTGAACTTTTTCCGAAAGCGCGAAGTCCTCGGGTCGTCTAGACGCACCGGGTCGCCGCGGCGACGGTGGTCAGCATTTCAGATGGAAGGCTGTTGCAGCCTTCATTGCGAAGGGCGTGCGCATGGCGGACACACCCGATTTCGGGACGTTTGGCCGGTACCAGGAGATACCGCTCGACAAGATGACGGCGGCGGAGAAAGCGGCCTACGCGTTCACGGTGGAGAGACGCGGGCAGGTGCCTGGCCCCTACAAGATCTGGCTGCAGAATCCGGCGCTGATCGACGTCATGGTGCCTCTGGGCGCCTATTACCAAGGTCAGTGTTCGCTCACCAAAGCCGAGATCGAGATTGCCACCAACCTCATCAACGCCCGGTGGCTGGCGGCCTATTCGAACTACGAGCACGAGATGATCGCGGAGCAGGACGGTGGGCTTCCGGCGGAAAAGGTACAGGCGCTGATCGCGGGGCTGCCTACATCCTTCGACAATCCACGGCAGCAGGTGGTGTACGAGGTGACGTCCGCCTTGGTCGCGCCCCGCATCTTGCCCACCGGCCTTTACCGCCGCGCGGTGGGCCTGCTGGGTCACGCCGGACTGACGGACCTGGCCGTCCTGCTGGGCTATTTCACCGGCGTGTCGCTTACCCTGCGTGCCTATGACGTTCCTTCGAACGCGGTCGGCCTCGAGCGCTGAGAGCGGCCCGGCGCAAGCGTCGAATGCGCGCCGCCCCGTCCCTCGCTCGGTCGGCCGCCCCGACGCGCGGAACCCAAGTTCAGGACTGGAGTCGATCTGTCGCATGACCTCATCCATGGCAAACCATTCTGTCGCGGACACCCGCCTCATTCTCATTGATCCGGACACGGCCCCCGCGCCGATCGCCGACGCCTTCAAGCTGCTGCCCGTCATCAACCTGTTCCGGGCAATGGCGAACGCCGAATCGCTTTACCCGACCTACATCCACTACCTGGACCTGCTGTTCAAGCGGTTGGAACTCGGCGCCGCCCTGGAGCGAATGATCGTGCTGCACGTCGCTCGGCGGTCGGGCTGCCTGTATGCCTGGCGACAGAACGTGGTCGTGGCGAAGAGCGTTGGGGTGGTGCAGGACCAGATCGAGGCCCTGGAGCGGAGCGACCTGTCGGCGACCTGCTTTGACCAGCGGCAGCGCACTGCCTTCCGGTTCACCGACGAGGCCATGGAGCTGATCGAGGTGACGGATCAGACCTACGCTGAAGCCAAGGCCTTCTTCTCTGACCGAGCGATCACGGAGATGCTCTACGTCATCGGCACCTACATGTTCATCTGCCGCGTAGCCCGCACCGGGCGGGTGCCGCTGGACGACAAGCCGGCCGACGCCCCGCCGACGACCTGACGGTCATCGGTCGCCGTCTCGCCGATCCCGCTGCTTCCCAGGAGACTGCCCATGCCACACGACGCCCCGCGGCAAGCCAAGTTGACCGTCGTCGCGCTTTTCCCGGTTAACGCCTTCCTCGAGAACCTGGCGGTGCGCAGCGACAACTCCATCCTGATAACCTCGATGAATACCAAGGAACTGTGGTACGTCCCGCCATTGGCCGGCGCCACACCGGTCGAACCGGTGCGCCTGCATACCTTCGACCAGCCGACAACGGGGTTGGTCGAGATCGAGCCAGACATCTTCCTTATTTCCACCTCCAACCTGTACACGTCCCACGAATCCTTCCTCCATCGGCTCGACCTGCGCGAGTGGCGGCCGGGGTCGCCGGCCAGCCCCGAGATGGTGTTCCGCTTTCCGGAGACGGCGCGGGGGCTGAACGGCAGCTGCCTGCTGGCGCCAGGCGTCGGGTTGATCGCAGACTGCTTCGCCAGCCTGATCTGGCGCCTGGACGTGCGGCCCGGCGGCCGGGAGATGCAGGTTCGGGTATGGCTTGAGCACGAGAGCATGGGCTACTTCCCAGGCAAGTTGAAGCCTGAGCAGCCTGGCGTGAACGGCGTCCGGTACGCCGCACGAACGAAGCATCTGTACTACACCGCGACCGCGAAGAAACTGCTTATGCGCGTGCCGGTCGACCCGGCGACGTTTGCTCCGGCCGGGCGGCCCGAGCTGGTGGTGGCTGGCCGGATGGGCGACGATTTCTGCATCGACGAGCATGCGGGCGTCATCTATCTCGCGACCCATCGGCAGAACACCATCGATCGCATCTCGATGGACCCGGGCGATAATAGCGGCTTCACCCAGAGCGTCGCCGGCGACCCGTTCACGGAGGCGCTGATCGGGCCGTCAAGCGGCGCCTGGGGTCGGGCGCCCGGCGAATACGGGAAGGTGGCCTACTTCATCAGCGATGGCGGCACGGCGTCGCCGCCGCCGGGTGGGCCGCACGCGGCCAAGCTGTTGCGTGTGGAACTTTAGGCCGGAGCGCGTTCGTGGTGGAGGTTCTGGCGTAGCCCAGATTATGGCGCGCCCAGATTATGGCGCGGCCCAAATTCTGGCCGAGAGGGAGCAGCCAATGCCCATCGTAAAGCGGACCAGTGAACTTGTGCGCCGGCGCGGCACCGAGATCGAGACCTACATTGATGGCAAGGGACCCGCGCTGGTCATCCTGCCGTCCTACGGCCGCGACGGCGGGAAGGATTTCGACGACCTGAGCGGGCGGCTGGTGCAGGCGGGATGGAAGGTGCTGCGGCCGCAGCCGCGCGGCGTCGCCGGGTCGACCGGCCCGATGACCGGCGTCACCCTGCACGACCTGGCCGACGACGTCGCGGCCGTGATCCGCCAGCTTGGCCATGGGTCCGCCGTATTGCTCGGCCACGCTTTCGGCCATGCGCTATCGCGGATGGTGGCGACCGACCATCAGGGCCTGGTGAGCGCGGTGATCCTTGCCGCGTCTCAGGCATCCAAGGTTCCTGCCGACATCGCGAAAGCGCCGCTGATCGTGGGCGACCTCACCAGGCCGGAGGCAGAGCGGTTGGCGGTACTTCGCAAGGCCTTCTTCGCGCCTGGTCACGACGCCAGCATTTGGCTCGCAGGCTGGTATCCCGGGACGCTGAAGATGCAGCACGAGGCAGCGCAGGCTGTCCCGCTCGCCGCTTATTGGGGATGCGGGCGTGCACCGATGCTCGAAGTCTTTGGTGCGCTCGATCCGTTCAAGCCGAGGGCGTATTGGCAGGAGCTTGGTGACCAGTTCGGCGATCGGGTCACGTCGGTGATGATCGACGACGCCTCGCACGCGCTGTTTCCCGAGCAGCCGGACCGGGTCGCGCAAGCCGTGCTGCCCTGGTTGGTTCGGCATCGCGATGGGGCCATGGCTTAAAGCGTGGTCGCTTCGGTCGTGGCTTCAGCAAGCGAGAAGAGCGCTCCGTCCGTGGGGCAAAGCAGCCGTGCAGCGATGCTTACCGCCGCCGTCCGGGGAAGCGGACCATCGCGCCACGTGCCTCGTCCCACAACGTGAAGCTGGGTGCCCGCAGGGCTTGCCACAGCGTCAAACCCGTCACGTTGGCGGCGAACGCCGGTTCGGCACGATGGGCAGCCTGCAAGCGGTAGTTCGGGACCCTGGGCATCAGGTGATGCACGTGGTGGAAGCCGATATTGCCGGTGAACCACTGCAGTATCTTCGGCAGCCGCAACCACGAACTGCCGTGCAGCGCGGCACCGGCGGCGGTCCAATCGCCTTGCCGGGCCCAGACCGAGTGTTCGAAGCGATGCTGCACCGCGAACAGCCAGACGCCGATGATCGAGGCCACGATGATGACCGGCAACTGGACCAGCAGCACCGGTTGCCAGCCCATCAGCAGCGTCATGCTGAGAAGGAAGGCGCCGATGACCAGATTGGTCAGGTAGACGCTGAAGCGTTCCTTCCGCCAGCCTTTCGGGGTGTCGAACGGGATCCGGTAGACCAGGATGAAGACGATCGGCGGCAGCAGAAGCTGGGAAACAAGCGGGTGGAGCGCGGCGCGGTAGAGCCGCTGTCTGAGCGGGGAGAGGGCTTCGTATTCCCGCAGCGTCAGGCAGCCGGAATAGATGTCGCCGCCGGAGGGCCGCTTGTCGAGGTTGTTCCAGACCGCATGGTGCGCGGCATGGTGCCGACGCCACAATTCGTAGGGCGTGAAGGTGGTCAGGCTGCAGAGCAAACCAACGAACTGGTTGGCCCAGCGAGCGTGGAAATAGGCGCCGTGGCCGCAGTCATGCTGGATGATGAACAGCCGGACCACGAAGCCGGCTGCCGGCAGCGCAAGCACCAGGCTCAGCCAGGGGGAAATGTAATAGTACGCGTAATACATGAACGCGACCAGCGCGGCATACGGCGCGGCGGTGATGGCGAACTGGGTGAGGCTACGGCGGGTCGACGGTGCCTGAAAATCGGCGAGGCCGGCCAGCATCGTGCGGCGGTCGGGAGCCGCGCCGTCAAGCCGGTGCGGTGAGGGAAAGGATGTCATGAAGGTCTTCTCATGCCTAGGTTGGCGGCGTCCGGATTTGGATGAAATGGGCTTGGTGTGGGCGTCTAGTACCGCGCATCAAAGAGGCGCGATAGGTCATTGTTCGATTAAAGTCGCTGTTCTCGCGTCTGATCGCGGACGCGGCGTGTCTCGGGCTGCTCTGCGATCCGATCTGGTCTGGTCTGTAGCTGAAATGGTGCGGCAGGGACATGATTTAAGTGCTGGTCCGCGAAGCCCGCCGAACGGCCGGCGGACACGTTTGTGCCAGCCGGTGCGGGGCGCCGATCGCGGGATGCGACTGCGTCCCGAGCTTTCGGAGCGCTAACCGGGCGTTAACCTTCCGTCGTCATGCTGACGCTTTCGCGGAGGCCCGGCATGGCGTCACCTGAACTTCTGGCGGCGGCGATGCGGCTGCTGTCATCCGGGGCCTGGAACGAAGCCGAGACAGCCGCGCGGGTGGCGATGGCCGCCGATCCCGCCGACCCGCAGGGGCAATTGCTGCTGGGCCTGGCGATCGCCGCGATGGGTGAAGACGCCCGTGCGGCCGCCGTGCTGACGCAGGTCGCGAACCACCGGCCGGACGCAGATCACCCGTGCCTTGACCTCGCCGGGTTGCAGCCGCGTCTGCCGCGTGCGCTGGTGACCCGACAATTTCGTGCCTGCCTGCGGTTGGCGCCGACCGACGACCGCCTGCGCCTGGGCTTCGCCGACTTCCTGCTCGACATCGGCCAGCCGGCCGAAGCCGAGAAGGTCCTGACCGATGGACCGGATACCGGCGCGTGCCACCATCTAAGGGGGCTGGCGCGGGCTGAAGGCAACCGGTTCCGCGACGCCATCGCCAGCTTCGGGCGCGCGGTCGCGCTGAGCCCCGATGCGGCGACGAGCTGGTCAAACCTCGGCATCGTGCTGGCGGTCGAGGGTCGTTTCGCCGATTCCGTTGCCGCGCATGACCGGGCCGTGGCGTTGCATCCGGGCAATCCCCGTTTCCGGGTCAACCGGGCGGTCGCGCTGTTGAAGGCCGGCCTGTGGGAGCGCGCCTGGCGGGACTACGAGGCCAGGCTCGAGCTGGCCGACGCACCGATGATCGATCCCGTTCGGCTGATGCCGTCGCTGCGTGCCGGCGATGGCCTGGGTGGCCTGACCATCCTGGCGCTGCACGAGGATGGCTTCGGCGACACCCTGCAATTCCTGCGCTACCTGCCGCTGCTGGCCGAACGCGGCGCGCGGGTGGTGGCCTGTGTGCCGGCGCCGCTGGCGCGGGTGATGCGGATGATCCCGGGCGTGGCCGAGGTGGTGACCGACGCGCATCGTCTGCCGGCGCACGATTTCGCCTGTCCGATGTTCAGTCTGCCGCGGGTGCTGGGCAGCACGGTCGATAGCCTGCCGCCGGTTCCGCCGATCGCCCTGGACCCGGTGCTGGTCCGGCGCTGGTCCGGATGTCTGCCGACCGCCGGTTTGCGCGTGGGGCTGGTTTGGGCGGGTCAGGCGAGGCCCTCGTTGCCCGGCTTTGCCACGCTGGATCAACGGCGCAGCGCGGGACTGGCGGCGTTCGCGCCGTTGTTCGACGTTGCCGGCGTATCGTTCGTCAGTTTGCAGGCGGGGCCGGCGGCGCGGCAGCCGAGACCGCCGGGTCTGGTGATGAGCGATCCGATGCCGGAGGTGGAGGATTTCGCCGATACCGCCGCGATCATCGCCGGTCTGGACCTGGTGGTCAGCGTCGATACCTCTGTCGTGCATCTGGCCGGGCTGGTTGGCAAACCGATCTTCCTGCTCGACCGGTACGATGGTTGCTGGCGCTGGCTGAGTGAGCGGCTCGACAGTCCATGGTATCCGGGCATGACGATATTTCGGCAGGACCGGCCGGGCGACTGGTCTGGCGCGATGGCCCGCGCGGCCGCCTCGGTGCGGACGCTGACGCTGTCCCGCGGCCTGGGCGTGACACCGGACGCCATGCCGGAGCCGGCTTTCGTCGCTTGACCGGCGGGCCGATAGCCTGGAGACAAGCGGCCTGGAGACAGGTAGCTTGGAGATAGGTCGCTTGGAGACGGGCGGATCGGTTCCACCTCAAGTGAATGGATGTCAACGTGAAGCGGTTGCTGCGGACCCTGAGCGGAGAGGCCGTATGGCCGCCGCCGGTCTGGCTGATGCGCCAGGCGGGACGGTACTTGCCGGAATACCGGGCGGTACGCGCCGAGGTGGCGGACTTTGTCGCCCTGTGCACGACGCCGCATCTGGCGGCGGAGGTCACGATGCAGCCGATCCGCCGGTATGGCTTCGATGCGGCGATCCTGTTCAGCGACATCCTGATGCTGCCCTGGGCGCTGGGGCATGGGCTGGCATTCAAGGCCGGTGAGGGACCGGTTCTCCCGCGGTTACACGATGCGGCCGGGGTGGCGGCGCTGGATCTCGCGCGGGTGGCGGAGCGGGTGGCGCCGATCATGGAGACGGTGCGGCTGGTGCGGGCAGGATTGGCGTCGGAAGGCTTCACCGACACGACGCTGATCGGCTTCGCGGGCGCGCCGTTCACCGTTGCCTGTTACATGGTCGAGGGCGGCGGGTCGAAGGACTTCGCCGCGGTGCGGGGCATGGCCTACGCGCAGCCGGCGTTATTCCGGCAGCTGATCGAGGTGCTGACCGAGGCCTCGGTCGCCTATCTGTCGGCTCAGGTCACCGCTGGGGCCGAGGCGCTGATGCTGTTCGACTCCTGGGCCGGCGTGCTGTCGCCATCCTTGTTCCGAGCCCACTGCATCGCGCCGGCGGCGCGGATCGTGGCGGCGCTGCGGCAGCGGCATCCGGGCGTGCCGATCATCGGGTTCCCCAGGCTGGCGGGGGTGATGACGCGGGAGTATGCGGCGACCGGGGTCGACGCGGTCGGGGTGGATACCGGCAGCGACATCGCGGCGGTGGCGGCGATGCTGCCCCCGCGTCTGGCGGTGCAAGGGAACCTCGATCCGCTGGCGGTGGTGGCCGGCGGGTCGGCGATGACGACGGAGGTTTCGGCGATCCTGAGCGCGATGCGCGGGCGCCCGTTGATCTTCAATCTGGGACACGGGATCGTGCCACAGACGCCGCTGGAGCATGTGGCGGCGTTGCTGGAGCGGGTGCGTGCAGGGTAGCCACGAGGGTAGCCCCAAGGGCAGCTATCACGACGCCCTGATGGCGTCCGGTGGGGTCGTGCAACGTCCGCGCAAGGTCGCCATCGTGCTGTTCAACCTGGGCGGTCCGGACCGGCCGGAGGCGATCGCGCCGTTTCTGCGCAACCTGTTCCTTGATCCGGCGATCCTGCGGGTGCCATTCTTCGTGCGGCCGTTTCTTGCCCGCATCATTGCCCGGGCGCGGGTGGCGCCGGCGACCGCGAACTACGCGCTGCTGGGCGGCAAGTCGCCACTGCTTGGGCTGACCCAGGAACAGGCGGCGGCGCTGGAGCTGGCGCTGCCGGAGGTCGAGGCGAAATGCTTTATCGCCATGCGCTACTGGCATCCGTTCAGCCTGGAGGCGGCGCGGGCGGTCAAGGCCTGGGAGCCCGATGATGTGGTGCTGCTGCCGCTGTATCCGCAATTCTCGACGACGACGACGGGAAGCTCGCTGGTGGCGTGGCGCGAGGCCATGGTGCGGGTTGGACTGGCGGCGGAGACGCGCACGGTTTGCTGTTATCCGGTTGATCCGGATTACGCCGCGGCGACGGCGGCGCTGGTGAGGGCGGGATACGAGCGGGCGCGGGCCTGGCTGGATCCGGCGGTGCCGTTGCGGGTGCTGTTCTCGGCGCATGGACTGCCGGAGGTGATCATTCAGCGCGGCGATCCATATCAGTGGCAGGTTGAGCAGACCGTCGCGGCGGTGGTTGACGCCTGGGGGGCGCGGATCGATTACCGGATTTGCTACCAGTCGCGCGCGACGCCGCAGAAATGGATCAGTCCCAGCACCGACCAGGAAGTCGAGCGAGCGGCGGTGGAGAGGACGGCGGTGCTGGTGGTGCCGATCGCGTTCGTATCCGAACATACCGAGACGCTGGTGGAACTGGATGTGGAATACCGTGACCTGGCGGTCAAGCTTGGGGTGCCGGGGTATTTCCGGGTGCCCACGCAGAACGCGGATGCGGGATTTATCGCCTCGCTGGCGGGGGTCGTGCGACGGGCGATCGGGTGCGCGCCGGGGTTGTGCAGCGGGTCGGGCAACCGGGTTTGCCGAGTCGAGCATCAGGGGTGCCCGTTCGAGGTGCTCGGGCGGGGGTGTTCGGGCGGCGATGATCGTGATGGATGATGATCGAGACACATGGCCAGTCCGGGGGCCGATCTCAGGGCGTCCGCGGCAAGCGGTCGATCAACCCGGTCGCGGCGCGGGCGATACCTCGGCCAGACGGGGTGAGAGGTCGTCGGCCGGCGACCGTTTGGCGACAGAGCGATCACCGCGGCCGGCAAGACCGCCCATGATCGGCACCAGATGGGACAGGAAAAGCTCGGCGCAGGCGCGCCACGAGAAGCTTTCGGCGTGGCTCCGACAGGCCGCACGATCCGCCGTCAACGCTTGCAACGCCGCCGCCCGCAGGTCGGCGTCAACCGCCCCGATTCGGCCCTGGGCCTGGGTCAGCACATCCTTCGGACCGGTTACCGGAAACGCCGCCACGGGGGTGCCACAGGCCAACGCCTCCAGGATCACCAGGCCGAAGGTGTCGGTCAGACTGGGGAACACGAAGACGTCCGCCCCCGCGTAGGCGCTCGCCAGTGCCGCGCCAAAGCGCGGGCCGGTGAAGGTCACGTTCGGAAATTCGCGTTGCAGCGACGCCAGCTGAGGCCCGCCGCCCACCACCACCTTCGACCCCGGCAAATCCAGATCGAGAAACGCACCGATATTCTTCTCCACCGCCACCCGGCCGACGTAAATGAAGATCGGCCCCGGAAGATGCGCGAACGCGTCCCGGCCGGACGGCTTGAACAGATCCAGATCGACCCCGCGCGACCAGGCTCTGATGTCGCGGAAACCGCGCGCCGCGAGTTCGTCCCGCAGCGACGGGGTGGCCACCATGGTTCCCTGGCCCGCGCCGTGGAACCGGCGCATCCAGGCGTAGATCGGCCCGACCGGCAGTCCAATGCGGGCTTGCACATATTCGGCGAAGCGGGTGTGGAACGAGGTGGTGAAGGCGCAACCGCCTTGCCTGGCCCAGTTCCGCGCCGCCTGGCCCAGCGGGCCCTCGGTGGCGATGTGCAACGCGTCGGGTTTGAAGGCCTCGATCAGCCGGATCAGCCGCCGACGCGGCAACAGCGCCAACGCGATATCGGGATAGGTCGGACACGGGAACGTCCGAAACCGGTCGGGGCCGATCACATCGACGATGTGCCCGATGGCCCGAAGTTCCCCAACCACCGTGGTCAGCGTGCGGACCACCCCGTTCACCTGCGGCGCCCAGGCATCCGTTACAATAAGGATCCGATGACAGGGTGCTGGCGGAAGCATGTGCTTGCGGCCGACGATGTTACGTGGACACGCGGATCAGGCGGCCGCCGAGACCGGCGATGGTCGCGGCGCGAAGAACGACAGACGATTGAGCGCGGCCCAGTCGATCAGCTCCAGCCGACCGTCGTGATGTTCCACCAGGGCTGTACAACTCTCGACCCAGTCGCCGTCGTTCAAGTAAAGAATGCCCTGCACATCGCGCATCTCGGCATGGTGGATGTGACCGCAGACGACGCCGTCGAAGCCACGGCGGCCAGCCTCGGAGGCCAATGCGGTTTCAAACCGGTCGATCGCCTTGACCGCTTCCTTCACCTGCCGCTTCAGCCATGCCGACAGCGACCAGTAGGGATACCCCAGCCGGCGCCTGAGCGCGTTGAACCAGCGGTTCACCACCAACGCCGTGGTGTAGGCCCAGTCCCCCAGCAAGGCCAGGAACTTGGCATAGCGCACGACACTGTCGAACTCGTCGCCGTGCATCACCAGCAGACGCTTGCCATCGGCGGTGGTATGCTCCGACTGGCGGCGCATCCTGATGCCGCAAATCTCCAGGCCGATCGGCAACCAGTTGCGAAACATCTCATCGTGGTTGCCGGGAATGTAGGTCACCTCGGTGCCGGCACGGGCATGCCGCACGATCTGCTTCAGCACCTCGTCGTGACTGGCATCCCAATACCAGGATTTCCGCAGGCGCCATCCATCGATGATGTCGCCAACCAGAAACAGATGATGACAACTGGTCTTGGTCAAGAAGTCCGCCAGGAATTCACTTCGACACCCCCGGGTTCCCAAGTGCGTGTCAGAAATGAATATCGCCCGGTAAGCGGGCGAAACCCCGATATGCGATACCGCGTTCATGGCTGGGCGCTCATTTCGGAGGGTTGATCCCGGGCTTCCATTCGCCGCAAGCACATAATGTTCTTTCGGTGAGTCGGAGGTTAAGATTCGATGACGCAAGTGATGTGACTTGAATCACTCGAAGATATTCTTATCGTCACTTAATCGTCATGATACTGCCATCCGACAGTGTCACCTCAGTGCCTTTTCCGCGGAGGCCGCGACTCGCCGATGGTCATCGTCTTCAACCCGGTCGCCGGACGGCGGCGCGCGCATCTGCTATGGCGCGTGCTCGATGTCCTGGTGGCCAACGGTATCAGGCTCGATCTGGCCGAGACGCACCGCGCCGGCCACGCCGAGGCGCTCGCACGCGAGGCGGCGCGCCGCGGCGAGCCGATGGTGGTGGCCGCGGGCGGGGATGGCACCATCGCGGAAGTGGCGAACGGCCTGATGGGGTCCGCCACGCGGCTTGGCGTCATTCCCCTCGGCACCGCCAACGTCTTGGCGCATGAACTCCATCTGCCGTTCGCACCGAAAGCGGTCGCCGCGGCGCTGGCGTTCGGACGCACCTGCACATTGTGGCCCGGCCAGGCGCATGGGCCCGACGGCGACAGATTGTTCGTGCAGATGCTGGGCGTCGGTTTCGATGCCCATGTGGTGCATAACCTGCCGTACCCGCTGAAGAAGATGTTCGGCAAGGGCGCTTATGTGATGCAGTCGATGCGCGAACTGGTACGTTACAAGTTTCCGGTGATCCGGATGCGTATCGACAGCATTGAGACCGAGGCCGCGAGCGTGATCATCAGCAAGGGGCGCCTCTACGGCGGCCGCTTCCGGCTGGCCGCGGACGCGGTGTCGAGCGATCCAGGCTTCTCGGTGGTGCTGTTCGATCGGTCCGGCCCCGCCGCCGCCATGCTCTACGGCGCCGCGCTGCCGCTGAACCTGCTTGGTCGTGCGCCCGGCGTGCGTCACCTACGAGCGGGCAGAATAGACTTCATGCAGAACGAAAGCGTGCCCGCGCAGACTGATGGGGACAGCGCCGGCCTGGCGCCGCTGTGGGTCAGCGATGCACCCGCGCCGATCCATGTCGTCGTGGGATAAGGTAGCGATTTCGACCCAATCCTGAGGATGGGCGCCCAGCGACTTTCCGCCCGGGTCGCAATCGACGCGCCAAGCAACGACTTTCCCGCAAGCATAACTTTGTAGAAACAGCCTCGGCACTCTCGGGTCGCGCCGCCAGAGGCGACCGGCCCACCTTCGCCGACCGATCAGCCTGACGTCCGGCCCGGCAGCGTGGCGCCGCGTCGTCCGCCTTGGCCCGGATGTATCCGCGGATTGGCATCTCGATCGTGGCGACTCACATTTCGATGGTGGCGCAACCGCCGCGGCTTGGCGCAAGCTGTCCGCACCGGCCCGGCCCTGGCCAAACCGGCTGGCTTCACCATATCAACGATAGAACAAAAGGTAGCCCCCGTGAACCAGGCTTGGCTCAACCGCATCGGCACGGCTGTACCATCACATGACATCCACGACACCTTCGTTGAATTCGGCCGAGAGACGTTGAGCGACTGGCACAAGCGGGCGTTGTTTGATCGCATGGCGAAACTGTCGGATATCCAGCACCGCTACGCCATTTTTCAGCCCGGACCGCGGCCGCGCGACAAGATCCTCGATAAAACCGGCTTCTATCGACGCGGCGCGTTTCCCTCGACCGCCGCGCGCATGGCGTTGTACGAACCCCACGCCCTGGACCTCGCGATGCGGGCCGTCCGCGAGCTGGATGCCGACCCCGCCGGGATCACCCATCTGGTGGTCGCCAGCTGCACCGGCTTCTCCGCGCCGGGGCTCGATTTCCAGATCATGCAGGCGGCTGACCTACCAGACAGCACGCAACGCACCATTATCGGCTTCATGGGCTGTTTCGCCGCCGTCAATGGGTTGAAGTTCGCCGATCAGATCGTTCGGGCTGATCCGCGGTCGCGCGTGCTCGTGGTCAACCTGGAGCTTTGCAGCCTGCACCTGCAGGAGGATTTCCAGAACCTGCCGACCATGCTCAGCTTCCTGCTGTTCGCCGACGGTGCCTCGGCCGCCTTGGTGACGGCGCAGCCGACCGGCATCGCCCTGGGCCGCTTCCAGGCCACCGTCATCCCGCGCAGCCATGATCTGATTACCTGGCAGATCGGCGACAGCGGCTTTCAGATGCACCTGTCGGGCCAGGTGCCGGGCCGCATCCGTCGCTGGCTGCCCGAAGGCGGTCTCAAGCTGCTGCCGGCCGACCCGCCAACCCTGTGGGCGGTGCATGCCGGCGGCCGCTCGATCCTCGACTCGGTGCAGCAGGGTCTTCATCTGCCGCCGAACGCGCTGCGCTATTCACGTGAGATCCTGCGTGATTACGGCAACATGTCCTCGGCCACGCTGATGTTCGTGCTGGCCGCGATCCTGCGCGACCGCGACGGCCGCGGCCGTGGGCTGGCGATGGCTTTCGGCCCCGGCCTGAGCGTCGAGAGCTTCGTCTTCAGCCGGCCATGACCCTGTCCCGGCGCAGCACCGAACAGGAGCGGATGGACACCGACTGCGTCGATTTCGCGGATTACCGGCGGTGCCTGCGCGACCTGTCCCGGGTCAACGTCGTCACCCTGACCCATCGCCCGATGCTGGCCTGGCTCGCCCGACAGGCGAATGCCGGTTTCTCGCTGCTGGACATCGCCTGCGGCCATGGTGACGCGCTGCGCAAGATCCGCGCCCGCCACCCGTCCGCCCGCCTGACCGGCATCGACCTCAATCCCTGGGCCACCCGTGCCGCGCGGGAAGCCACCGATCCCGCCGCCAGGATCGAGTTCATCACCGGCGATGCCTTCGCCTACCGGCCGGAGCAGAAGTTCGATTTCATCATCACGTCGCAGTTCACCCACCACCTGACGGACGAACAGGTCGTCGGTTTCCTGACCTGGTTGCAGGCCAATGCCGAACGGGGATGGTTCATCAGCGACATCCAGCGCCATGTGATCGCCTACTATGGCTTTCCGCTGCTCGCGCGGCTTGCGTTCTGGCACCGCTTCGTCCGCGAGGACGGCCAGATTTCCATCGCCCGGGCGTTCATTCGCGCGGAGTGGGAAGCGCTGCTTCGTCAGGCCGGCATAACCGCCCAGCAGGCCGCCATCACCTGGTCGATACCGTTCCGCCTGTGCGTCGGGACCCGCTGATCATCGGCGCCGGCCCAGCCGGTACCGCCGCCGCGATCACCCTGGCCCGAGCGGGCGGCCGTCCGCTGTTGATCGAGCGAACGACGGGCGCCGCGGACAAGGTCTGCGGCGACTTCCTCAGTGCGGACTCGATCAGCTGCGCGCGAACCCTTGGTGTCGACCCGTGCGCCCTCGGCGCCGCGCCGATCCGCCGGATCCGGCTGATCCACCGGGAGCGCCTGGCGGAAACCGCACTGCCTTTCGCAGCATTTGGCCTGTCCCGCCGCACCCTCGACGCCGCCATGCTGCGCCAGGCGGAACACGCGGGCGTTGTCGTGCGCACCGGTCAGGCGGTTCGATCGGTCACCCGCGACGCCGGCCACTGGATGGTCGAAACCGGGGGGACGGTCGAAACCAGGGATCGCACGGCGCTGCGGACCGAGACGGTTTTCCTCGCCACCGGCAAGCACGACCTGCGCGCCTGGCCACGCTGGCGACCCGGTCGCGGCGCCATCGGCATGAAGACCTATCTGGCCTTGGCCGCGGGATCTGCGCAGGCGCTGGAAGGGGCAATCGAGTTGACCCTGTTTCCGGGCGGCTATGCCGGCCTGCAGTGTGTTGAAAACGGCCGGGCGGTGCTGTGCATCGCGGCCCAAGGGCGTGCATTTCAGAAATACGGCGGCAGTTGGCGTGGTCTGATCGCGGCGATCGAGCAGCACAGCCGGCGCTTCGCGTCGATGCTGGCGGGCGCCAGCATGCTGTTGCCCAGGCCGGTGGCGATTGCCGGCACGCCTTATGGCTACCAGGCTGGACCGGTGTTTCCGGACGGCTTGTTCCGCCTCGGCGACCAGGCCGCGGTGATCCCGTCGCTGACGGGCGACGGCATGGCCGTCGCCCTGCACAGCGGACAGACCGCGGCGCGGATCTGGCTGGCGGGTGGTGATGCCGCTGCGTATCACCACGCGCTAAATCGTACTCTGGTGCCGCAGATGCGGCTCGCCGGGTTGCTGCACCGCGTGTGCCTGAATGGCGGCGTCCAGTCCCTTGCTGTCCAGGCCGCCGCGCTGTGGCCCGCGCTGTTGCGTCGTGCCGCGTCTCATACCCGCATTCCGTCGCCGCCTGATCTGCCCGATTAGCCTACCTGGGGATGAACAAAAGTCCGGTTGCATCCCGCCCTGGCCTGCCGCAGAAAGCCGTATGCGCTCCGGCAGGCTGGTTTCCCGGCTCGATATCTACATCTTCCGTCAGGTCCTGGTGGCGCTGGTCGTGGCGACCGGCGGCCTGACGGCGCTGATCTGGCTGACCCAGTCGCTGCGTTTCGTCGACCTGGTGGTCAACCGGGGTCTGTCGTTCGTGGTTTTCATCCAGCTCACCGGCCTGCTGATCCCCAGCTTCATCGCCATCATCCTGCCGATCACCACCTACGTGGTGATCCAGTTCGTCTACCAGCGCATGGCCACCGACCGGGAGCTGACGGTGATGCGCGCCGCTGGTCTGTCGCCCTGGGCGCTGGCGCGTCCGGCCCTGGCGGTGGCGCTGCTTGCGACCATCGCCGGCTACGGCCTCAGTCTTTGGGCGGTGCCGGCCTCGTTGCGGGACTTCAGGCAGTACCAATGGGAAATCCGCAGCCGCCTGGCCGCGTTCCTGTTGCAGGACGGCGTCTTCACGCCGCTGTCGGACAAACTGACGGTGTATATCCGGTCGCGTGATCCCGACGGCACGCTGCACGGGATCCTGGTGGATGACGCCCGCGATCCGGCCGCGCACGCCACCATCCTGGCCGAGCGCGGGCGGCTGATCGACAGCCCGAGCGGCCCGCGGGTGCTGCTGCTGAACGGCAGCCGCCAGGAGATCGACCATCAGTCCGGCCGGCTCGACATGCTGACGTTCAAGCAGAACGAGATCGACCTGGCGGAGGCGACCAAGGACGATGCCGCGCGCCCGGCCGACATGTCGGAGGTCCCGTTGAAGGACCTGCTCGACCCGCATCCGCTGTTCGAGCGGGATCGGCCAAAATGGATCGCCGAGGCGCATAAACGCCTTTCGGCGCCGCTGACCACGCTGTCATACGCCATGGTCGGCCTGTTCTCGGCGCTGGGTGGCATGTTCAGGCGGCATGGCGGCGTCGCCCGGCCGCTTGTCACCGTGGGCGTCATGGTCGTGCTGCTGGCTTTGGGCCTCGCTTTCGAAACCCTTGGCGCACGCGACAACCATTTGCTGTTTCTGATGTGGTTGCACGCCACCGTCCCGGGCATCGTCTGTGCCTGGCTGCTGCTGGCCCCCCCGATCCGCCTGTTCCGCAGCCAGCCGGTGGAAGCCTGAGCGGATGACGCCTGCCGTCACGCTCTCGCTCTACATCGTTCGCCAGTTCGCACTGGCCGTGCTGGCTATGCTGCTGGCGCTGTCCGGTCTGGTAGCGATGTTCGATTTCATCGAGCTGCTGCGACGTTCCGCCAGCCATCCGGAGGTCAGCTTCGGCACGGTCAGCCAGATCGCGGCGCTGCGGCTGCCCTTCGTCGCGATGCAGATCCTGCCGTTCGCCGTGCTGTTGGGCGGTATCCTGTGTTTCTGGCGCCTGACCCGCTCCTCGGAGCTGATCGTCGCCCGCGCTGCCGGGATCTCGGCCTGGGAATTCCTGACCGCGCCGACGCTGTGCGCACTGCTGTTCGGCCTGATCGCCACCGGCCTGATCAGCCCGGTCTCCTCGGTCATGCTGGCGCGGGCCGAGGCGATGGACTACGCCTACCTTCGCGCCGGCGGCGGCCCGCTGGCGCTGAATGGCGGCCAACTGTGGCTGCGCCAATCGGACCGCCAGATCCTGCCGCGCGGTGTGGCCATCATTCATGCCCAGCATGTGGAGGTGCACCGCAAGCAACTGACCGCGCGACAGGTCAGCGTGTTCCGCCTGGATGGGTCGGATAAGCTGCTGTCGCGCATCGATGCGTCCAGCGCCACCCTGGGCCACGGCGATTGGATATTGCAGAATGCCCGGTCGATCCGGCCGGACCAGTTGCCGGAGCCGCCGCGCCAGATCGACCTGCCGACCGACCTGACGGTGAACCGCGTGCAGGAGAGCTTTGCCTCACCTGATACGCTGTCGGTCTGGGCGCTGCCGGGGTTCATCGCGCTGCTGGATCGTTCCGGATTTTCTTCGATCCGTCACCGCCTGCATTTCCAGGCCTTGCTCGCGTTGCCGCTGCTGGCCGCGACCATGACGCTGGTGTCGGCGGGGTTTTCGATGCGGCCGGCCCGCCGGGGAGGTGTGGCGAAGATGATCGGCAGCGGCGTCGCCGCGGGCTTCGCCCTGTTCGTGGTGTCGAAAATCGCCGAGGAGATCGGCCAGTCCGGCGCGCTTCCCGTCGTGCTGGCGGCCTGGGCGCCGGCAGCGGCCGGCCTTATGCTCGCCGTCGCACTGCTGTTGCACACCGAAGACGGCTGAGGATCGATCGCTTGTCGAATTCAAAACGAAAGTCTGTCCTGGTTGCCGTCGCCCTTGTCGCCGTCACGCTGTTGACCATGCTGGGGTGCGTCGGCTCGCGACCCGCGCGGGCACAGCTGGGTGCGCTGACGGGCCGTGCGAATGGCCATGATGTCAACAAGAACGAGCCGGTTACCTTTACGGCTGATGAGGTCAGCTACGACAAGGACAAATCCCTGGTCACGGCGACCGGCCATGTCGAAGCCTGGCAGAACGGCCACGTGATGCGCGCCGATAAAATCACGTTTGATCGGAACACCGGGGTGGCCGCCGCCGTCGGCCATGTCGTGCTGCTGGAGCCGGACGGCGAGGTGCTGTTCGCCGACTATGCCGAGATGCAGAACAACATGAAGGACGGCATCCTGAAGGACATGCGTGCGCTGCTGCAGCAGAACGGCCGTTTGGCCGCCAACGGCGCGCAGCGCACCGGAGGGCAGATCAACGAACTGTCAAAGGTTGTTTATACCACCTGCAATCTTTGCGCGAAGGATCCCAGCCGGCCGCCGTTGTGGCAGATTCGTGCCGCCTCGGCGGTGCAGGATCTGCAACACAAGCGGATCGAATACCGGGACGCGACGCTGGAGATGTTCGGCATCCCGGTCGCCTATTTCCCGTACTTCTGGCACGCCGATCCATCTGTGAAACGAGAATCCGGGCTGTTGCCCCCGGTTATCGGGACGTCGTCCAACATAGGATTTTTTTACGGCCAGCCCTACTATCTGGTTATCGACGATCAGTCGGATGCGACCATCTTGCCGATGATCACCACGCAGGCCGGCCCGCAACTCGATGTCGAATACCGCCGGCGGTTCAACAGCGGCTCGCTGCTGGTGAACGGTTCAGGCGGGTATGTCAATAATTCGCCGCAGGGGTCGTTCTCTTCCCAGGGTCAGTTCAACTACGATGACACCTGGCGCTGGGGCTTCAACGTGAACCGCGCATCGTCAACCAACTACGTGCGCGACTTTCATCTCGTGGAAGGGCTGACCGGCGATCAGAACGTCCTGACCAGCCAGTTCTATGTCGAGGGCTTCGGTGAAGGTTCGTATGCCCGCCTCGACTCCAAGCTGTACCAGGCGCTGAACGGGGCGATCAATTCCAGTGCGCTGCCGATCGTGCTGCCGCGCTATGAATACAGCTTCGTCGGCACCCCGGACTCGTTCGGAGGCCGGTTCTCGTTGAGCACCGGCGCCTTCAACGTGATCCGCTCCACCGGCACGAATACCAGGCGCGGCGCGCTGACGATGGATTATGAGCGGCCGTTCGTCGGCTTGCTGGGCGATCAGTGGAAGATCACGCTGCACGGTGATGCGGCCGCCTACGATGCCACCCAGTTCGATGGCACGCCCAATTTCGCACCTGTTCGCAACGCCGATACCGCGCGCGCGCTGCCGCAGGTGGCGGTCGATTACCGCTGGCCGTTCGCCCGCGACAGCGGCGTCTGGGGCACCCAGATCATCGAGCCGATCGCGCAGGTCATCATCGCGCCGCAATCCGGCGACAGCCAGTTGCGGCAGATTCCGAACGAGGACAGCCTGGACTTCGAGTTCACCGACGCCAACCTTTTCGGCTTCAACCGCTTCAGCGGCATTGATCGGCTGGAAGGGGGAACACGGGCCAATGTGGCGCTGCACGGCGCCTGGTATCTGGGCGGCACGACCTTTGATGGGTTGATCGGGCAATCCTATCGCACCACCAAGGACAATGTGTTCCCCGAAAGCTCCGGCCTGCACGACGAGATCTCCGACCTCGTCGCGCGCGGCACGTTCACACCCACGAGGTGGCTCGACCTGACCTATCGAACCCGCCTGGACAAGAGCAGTCTGAACACGCGGTTCGCCGATGCCGTGGCGTCTGTGGGGGTCGATTCGTTCCGGGTATCCGGCGGGTACATCTACACGACCTTCAATCCTTACACCTACTACGATCAACCTCTGCCGCCGCCGGCGACGTCTTCGTATTACTTTCCACGCAACGAAGCCACGATCGGGCTGTCGTCAAAGGTCGGCCGATACAGGTTCGCCGGCTATGCCCGTCGTGATCTGGCGGCCAACAAGATGGTCGCGGTCGGTGCCGACGGCATTTATGAGGACGAGTGCTTCATCTTTGATCTTCGGGCATACCGCCGCTATACCAGTATCAACGGTGACAGCGGCTCCACCACCTTGCTGTTCCTGGTCACCTTCAAGACGATCGGCCAATTTGGCTATCGTGCGCTATGAAAGGGTGCGTGCTATGAACGGGCGCGCGCTATGGACGGGAGTGACTGACATGCTCACCCTTCGCCACGGGCCGCCGCGCCTGTCCAGCGGGCTCCGCCTGGCCGGCGCGCTCGCACTGCTACTGGTGTGTCCAGGCGGTGGCTTCGCCGTGGCGAAACCGGCGAAAGCCCTGCCGGTCGCGGCGGCGGAGCCATTGGGGGGAACGTTTCGGATCGCCGCCGTCGTCAATGGCGACGTGATCAGCGAGTCGGACATCGCCAACCGAGCCCGCCTGTTCGCCATCTCCACCGGGTTGCCGTTGTCGCCGGATGTGATCAACCGGCTCCGGCCGCAGATCCTGCGCCAGTTGATCGATGAACGGCTGCGGGTGCAGGAGGCGCAGCGGCGCAAGATCGTCATCCAGGACGCGCAGATCGCCGCCGCGATCAAGGAAATCGAGGCGCGCAACAACATGCCGCCCGGTTCGCTGCGGGCGAAACTGGCGTCGGACGGCGTCAGCGCGCGCACCTTGATCGACCAGATCCGCGCCAAGCTGGCCTGGTCGGAGATGCTTCGGCAGGTCGTCGCCAACCGGATCAACATTAGCCCGGCCGATGTGGCCGAACAGCAGAGGCTGGCGGCGCAGCAGATCGGCAAGACCGAGTACCGGGTGGGCGAGATCTTTATCCCGGTCGATGATCCCGCCAACAGTGCCGACGCTCAACGTTTTGCCGAGACGGTGATCTCCGAACTGCGTGCGGGTGCTGCGTTCCCCCTGGTCGCGGCCCAGTTCAGCCAGACCCAGTCGGCACTGGAAGGTGGCGAGGTCGGATGGTTGCAGACCAATCAGCTCGATCCCGCGGTCGCCCAGATCGTTACCGAGATGCCCGTGGGTGCGATCAGCAATCCGGTGCGGGTGCCCGGCGGCTTCTCGATCGTCGCACTACAGGGCAAGCGGGAAATCGGCAACGAGGTCGCTACCGTGGTGACACTGCGCCAGGCTTTCATGCCTTTCACCGCGCCGCTGACCGATCCGCAACACCCGACCGTGCAGCAAAGCCAGGCGCTGGCCAAGGCCCGATCGATCGAGGCTACGGTCAAGAACTGCGACCAGATGGAGGCGGTGGCAAAGGCCAACAACGCGCCAAACCGCCCGATCGATCCGGGCGAGATCAGGGTGGAAGGTGTCAACCCGCCGGCGTTTCGCCAGCTGCTGCAGAGCATTCCCATCGGCAAGCCGACCGAACCGCTGATCTCCCGCGATGGCATCGCCGTCATCACGGTCTGCTCGCGCGAGCAAAAGAACTTCGGTGAAGTCACCCCGGCGGACGTGCAGCGCCGCATGATCGACGAACGCATCGACATGCTGTCGAGCCAGACCATGCGCGAGCTGCGGCGGAAGGCAACCATCGACAAGCGCGACGGCGGGGTCTGAGCGCGGGTCGGTTGCTGGATCTTCCGCCCCTGCGCGAGGTGATCGTTCGGCACGGCCTCGCCGCCAGACATTCGCTGGGTCAGCACTTCCTGCTGGACAGCAACCTCACCGACCGTATCGTCCGGGAAGCTGGCGATCTTGCTGGCCGGCACATCGTCGAGGTTGGACCGGGGCCGGGCGGTCTGACCCGATCGCTGCTGGGCTCAGCCGCCGCCACCGTCACCGCGATCGAACTGGACCGGCGCGCGATCGGTGCGTTGACGGAACTGGCGGCGGCCGCGGGGGGGCGGCTGCGGGTGATCGAAGGCGACGCGTTACGTGTGGATGCGGTGTCGCTGATAGCCCCGCCGCGCCAGTTGATCGCCAACCTGCCGTACAATATCGCCTCGCCGCTGCTGGTCGGCTGGCTGCGCCGCGCCGCGTCGTTCGAGCGGCTGACCCTGATGTTTCAGCAGGAGGTCGCCGAACGGGTGTGTGCCCGGTCGGACACCCCGGCGTATGGGCGGCTGTCGGTGCTGACGCAATGGACGTGCGCGGCAAGGATCGTGATGCGGCTGCCGGCCGCCGCGTTCACCCCGCCGCCAAAGGTTGCGTCAGCCGTGGTCAGCCTGATCCCTCATGCCCAGCAGCCCGATCCCTCGTTGTTCAGCCGGATGGAGGTGCTGACTGGCGCGGCGTTCGGCCAGCGGCGGAAAATGCTGCGTGGGTCGTTGCGCGCGCTGGGCGGTGAGACGCTGCTGGCGAAAGCCGGCATCGCCGCTGATCGACGCGCCGAGACGCTGTCGGTGACGGAGTTCGATCGGCTGGTGCGGCTGATCGATAGCCAGCGGTGACAGGTCCAGAACCGGCGACGAACAGGCCTCGAGAGTCGCCCCGCGATTAAACGAGTCCGCAACGATTTAAGCTGCTGTTGCATCCCAGCTGGCCTGGGCCGCTGCATGCGGTATGGCGTTTCAGGGCTACGACGAGAGATGACGCCAAACGTGAATAGATGGCTCAGGTTGGGCGTATCGATGCCGCACGCAGGCCCATCAAAGCTCGGTCGCGACGCGCGCAGCCGGGGCCGCACGCCCGTCGGAGGGCAGCCTGGTGTCGATCCGCCGCAGCAGCCCGATGATCCCGGTGATCACCATCACCGCACCGAACAGCATGACGCCGGCAGCAGCGCCCAAGATGGCAAACAGCGTGGGCGCGGCGGCCATGCCAACCAGGAGGCCCGCGTTGGCCATAACGATCCAGGCCCGGAATACCGCCGCCACATCCGCCGGTGCAGGCACAGTCTGCATCAGCGTGGAGCGGGGAATATCGTTCATCGGCCCGCCACTGCCAGCAAGCGCGGCACCGACGTAGATGGCCCACGCTGGCACACCCGGCAGCAGGGCGGAGGCACCGATGAGAACGATGCCCGCGCCGGTAAGGATGTTGCCGCAAAAGATCAGCCGGCCCGGCGCAGCGGGCAGCCCGCGGCCGCCCACGACCAGGTTCGCGGCGAGATTGGTCAGTCCATAGCAGGCGATCACGGCACCGAACGCGCGCACGCCGCCTGCTCCGGTCTGTCCGGTGTGCGCGAGCAAGAGCGGCACGCCAAGAAACATAGCGGCGTACCAGGCGCCGTTGTTGATCCCGCTCGTGTGCAGCAGGAAGCCCAGCAGGGGATGGCACCGCATCGCGCGAAAGCCGCGCAGCACCGTCACGCCCAGCGGCGAATGGACACGCGCCGATCGCGTCGGCCGGGGGCCGATCGCCGCGAGCGCCGTCGCGGACGCGACGAAGCTGATGGCATCAAGCGTCAGGAAATGCATGACCGGCAGCCACGCAGCCGCGAGCGCGATCAGCCCGGGGCCGGCCAGGCGCGCCAGCCGTTCGGTTCCATCCAGCAGCGCATTAATCGCCGGCAGCATGGCGGTGCAGGGCGCCAGCCCTGGCATGATAATCTGCACGGCCGGGCGGAAGGCAGCCTGCCCGATCGCCAGTATGACAACCAACCCGATCAGCGCGGCGGCCGAGGTCTGCCCCGTGGCCTCCCATAACGCAACAACCGCGACGAGTGCAGCCGAGCGGCCAGCATCCGCCGCGATCATCACCTTGCGTTCGTTGCGGCCGTCCGTCCAGCGCCCGATCAGCAAGGCCGCAAGCAGCGTCATGAACGCCTGCAGCGCGGTCAAGTACCCCGCCGCGGCACCAAACGCGTCAACCGCGATCCAGGTGATCGCCACAAGGCCAAGCTGGTCGCCGACGGCCGACGTCGACAACCCGCCCCAGAGCAGCGCGATGCGTCTGACCCGGAGCGGCTGAAGAAGGCGCATGGCGGCGTCCAGTTGCAAATCGTTCGCAAACTAGAGGATCATTTGTCTCTGTCAATCCTGAGCCGCAGCCGATCGGGCGAAGTGGCTGACCCGCCGCGCCTGTGCCATAACATCTGCGTTAACATGCAATTTATTTACGAACTCGTTGTTGTGCCGACGTTCTTCGCCAAGGAACCCGCTACCGCTGAGTGATCACCCACCATTGCTCATATCAAGAGGCAGGCCTGCCGCTGTCTAGCAAGTCAAGAATGATCTCTGTCTTTGTCATCCTTACTGTCGTGGGCCCAGTCTGGCCGGTTCGTCTGGTTTCGCCCAATCGCGATCGGGCTTGCAGCCACTATGATCTTCGCCGCGGTTTGGGCAGGTTCGGTGTTTGCGTTAGCAAATCGTCACGGTTGGCAATTTCTGTGGTTCTTCATAGCTGCGCCGCTTCTGCTGTACTGGCCGTTGCTCGACGCGTTCATGGCAGGCTGTATCAGCAGCAACAGTTGCCCGTAGGTAGGCATACCTGGGGCGGCCAGATCTCAGGATCGAATTGCTCCCACCAATTCCCCTGCCGCTGCCGCCTCTTGCAGAAGCCGAGCGGATTGCCGAAGCCGTCGAGAACCAGTTCTCCATCATCGGTTATGTCGAAGCCGACAAAAAAGCCACGTCGAAGGCCGCCTAATCACTCCGTCAGTGGATTCTCCGTCACGCCTTCAGCGGCAAGCTCGTGCCGCAGGACCCGCATGACGAACCGGCCTCTGACTTGCTGAAAGGCATTGCCGCCGAGCGCGCAGCCAGCATCCACACGACCGCCTCCACAGCACGCCACCAAATCTGCGGCCGGCCGCAGAGCAGCGAAACCCGGCCGGCTCCGCAAGGTGCTGAAGCCAGCCTACCCAATCACCGCAGGCACACTCGATTCCATCGGGAAGGCGGGTTATGCTAGACAAACCGGAAGCGAACCCAGCCGATCATCACTCGCACGACGGGAGCCAGCCATGCACGTCGCCGTCAGCAGCAAACAAGATGCCCTGGCAGATCTGTGCCGCTGGTTCCACGTCCGGCGGCTGGAAGTCTTCGGCTCCGCTGCCCGTGGCGCGGATTTCGACGCGCAACGCAGCGACGCCGACTTCCTGATCGAATTCCAGCCCGGCCGCGATCCGGGCATGGCCGGCTTCATGGACGTCAAGCAGGCGCTGGAACAGACGATTGGCCATCCGGTCGATCTGGTCGATCGCCCCGCCGTAGAGCGAAGCCGGAACTACCTGCGTCGCCGTCAGATACTGGGCGAAGCGGAGCCCGTCTATATTGCGGGATGAGCCTCTGTTGCTGGATATGCTGCAGGCCGCTCGCGACGCCGTGGGGTTCGTGGCCGACCTGGATCAAGACCAGTTCAATGCCAGCAAGCTGCATCAGAACGCCGTCGTCCGCAGCATCGAAATCATCGGCGAGGCCGCCAGCAAGGTCTCGCGTGGATTCCAGCAGGTCCACCTTGAAATCCCGTGGAGTGCCATTGTCGGTATGCGGCATCGCCTCATCCACGCCTACAACGATGTCGATCTCGACCTGGTCTGGGATGTGGCACGCACCGGTCTTCCAGACCTTATTGTCATACTTGAGCCGCTTGTCCCTCCGCCCGTCACTGAGGACTGAGCCCATCGGCGGCCGCCTCCGCCGACGTCAACCAAGGACCCGCATGATGGACACCTCCCAGATCGGCAAGCGTGCCTGGAATCAGGCATGCGGTTCGCAGGACGCCGGACTCTCCTGCCTTGAATATGTCGAGCAACCGACCCTGCTGCTGTTCCTGAAAATGGCTGACCAGCTCACCAGGCTGCCTTACAAACGGAAGCCCATCGTGCCGCCGGAGTACGAATGGGTGCCCTGCTGATACTCGCCGGGGGGTGAAGGCGAACGTCATCTTCTTCGACAAGAAGGAGGGCCGGCCCGAAGCCTGGACCGACAAGCTCTGGGTCTATGACCTGCGCACCAACATGCACTTCACATTGAAGCAAAAGCGGATCCAGCGCAGCGACTTCAATGAATTCGTCGACCTTTACACACCGGGCCGTATGCACGAACGTCGGTCCACCTGGAGCGAAAGCGACCCGGAGGGAAGGTGGCGTTGCTACGACTATGAGGATCTGCTGAAGCGGGACAAGCTCAGCCTCGATCTTTTCTGGATCAAGGACAAAAGCCTGACCGACACGGATTTGTTGCCATCGCCCGACGTCATCGCCGCGGAGATAGCGGACGATCTGGAAGCGGCTTTAGCGCAGTTTACCAAGATCGCCGCCCGGCTTGCTCGGCCTGTATAGCGCCACCCCGGCCCCAGCCCTACAGCTTTACCACGCAGATCACGGCGCCGAAGGTGATCGCCAGGACCAGCACGGCCCATAGTGGATGAACCAGACGCGGCGCGGCGGCGTTGGTCGGCATGAGCTTCGTCCCGGTCACCATCGGGCGCAACAGGTTCTGCCGCTTCAGCACCGCGTAGACCACGATCGCCAGCACGTGCAGCACGATCACCGCCTCGATCGCCTTGAAGTTCAAATCGTGGATGTAGCTTAGCCGGTTGCTTTGATCCTGGCTTATCAGATGCATCAGCGGCGCTTCGGTGACGTCCTCGTCGCTGCTGAACAGACCGGTCGCGGTCTGCACCGCGACCAGCGCCAGCATGAGCAGCACCATCCACCCGCCGGCGGCGTTGTGCCCGACCTCGTGGTCTGGTTCGCGTCGCGGCAGATGCGCCAGATGTCGCAGCGCGGCCATCGGGCTGCGCAGGAACCCGGTGAATCGCGCGGTGTCGCTGCCGACGAAGCCCCACACCAGGCGGAACAGCAGCAGCGACAGGATGGCTTCCCCGACCCACATGTGCAGGTCCATGCGGTTGAGGTACTGGGTCAGCCAGGCGGCGAAGATCAGCACCACGATCGCCCAGTGGAACAGCCGCACCGGCAGGTCCCAAACCTTCATCCGCTGCATCGGCATCCCCTTCCTCTCGCACCGCACCATAGCACGACACGACCCTGTTGCGCGCAGGCGGCGGATACGCTTGTCTTCCACCCTCAAATCCGGAGACGGAAGATGCGCGTCAGCGTGATGCAGATGAACCCGGGCGCGAACAAGACCGAAAACATCGCCCAGGCCCGCCGCCTGATCGAACAGGCGGTCGAGCAGGACCACCCCGACGTCGTCAGCCTGCCCGAGGTCTGGGACTCGCTTGGCGGCGACCGATCCACCCGCGCCGCGAATGCAGAGGTGCTGCCGGCCAGGGGCTCCAACGAACCCGGCGGCGCGGCCTATGAGTTCCTGCGCGAGACCGCCCGCGCCAGCAAGGTTCACGTCCACGGTGGTTCGATCATCGAGCAGGGGCCGGAGAAGCTGTTCAACACCACCGTCGTGTTCAATCCCGAAGGCACCGAACTCGCGCGCTACCGCAAGATGCACCTGTTCGACATCGTCGCCCCAGACGGCACCGGCTACCGTGAAAGCAACAGCTATGGCGCCGGCGACGAGGTCGTGACCTATGAAGCGGACGGCGTGAAGATCGGCTGCGCCATCTGCTACGACGTCCGCTTTCCCGACCTGTTCTGGAAGCTGCGGGAACAGGGCGCCGAGGTCATATTCCTGCCCAGCGCCTTCACCCTGGCCACCGGCAAGGACCACTGGGAGGCGCTGATCAAGGGCCGAGCGATCGAGACCCAGTGCTGGTTCGCCGCCCCGGCCACATGGGGCAAACATTTGGAGGGCAAAGGGGACGCGCGTTTCACCTATGGCCACTCCATGGTGGTCAACCCCTGGGGCCATCTGGTTGCCCAAGTCTCGGATGGCATCGGCTGGACCACGGCGCGGATCGATCAGGCGGTCACCGCGCGGGTCCGTCGCGACATGCCGGTTCTTGAGCACAGGAAGCGCCTTTGAGTGAGCTTCCAGCGAACCTCCCGCTTGGCCCACCGATGGCCGAGGACCGGGGGTTCCTGGCCAGCCAGATCGCCTTCGTCGCTGCCCCGACCCCGATCGCGGTCGAGGCGCGGGGGGACCTGATCGCCCGCTACGGCGAGTGTCCGCTGCCGCAGGCCGCTGTCGTGGTCGCCCTCGGCGGCGACGGCTTCATGCTGGAGACGATCCACCAGGTCCTGGCCTTGAACGTCCCGGTCTACGGCATGAACCGCGGTTCGGTTGGTTTCCTCATGAACCTCTACAGCGAGGAGGACCTGCCCGGCAGGCTGTCCCGCGCCCAGGCAGCGGAACTGCACCCGTTGCGCATGCGCGCGGTGACCGCTGCCGGGTCGGTGCAGGAAGCGCTGGCGTTCAACGAGGTCAGCCTGCTGCGCCAGTTGCGTCAGGCGTCGAAGATCCGCATCCTGGTGGACGGCCGGATCCGGCTTGAGGAGCTGTCCTGCGACGGCATCCTGATCTCCACCCCCGCCGGATCGACCGCCTACAACCTGTCGGCGCACGGTCCCATCGTGCCGCTGTCGGCCAATCTGCTGCCGCTGACCCCGATCAGCGCGTTCCGACCCCGACGCTGGCGCGGCGCGCTGCTGCCAAGCTCCGCGGATGTGCTGTTCGAGGTGCTGGAGACGGAAAAGCGCCCGACCGCCGCGGTGGCGGATTTCACCGAGGTGCGCGACGTCGCCTCGGTCGCGGTCAACGAGGACCGATCCGTTACGGTAACGGTGCTGTTCGATCCCGATCAAGGTTTGTCGGAAAGAATAATCACGGAACAGTTCACCGTGTAGGGCGTGATCGCTTCGGGTTGAAGAACGATCTCAATTGGAGACTTCCCATGTCAAAGCACGATCTGCTCGCCGGACTGAAGCGATACGAGCCGGAGTTGATCGCGATCCGGCGGGATATCCATCGCCATCCGGAGGTCGGGTTTGAGGAAACCCGTACCGCCGCTCTGGTCGCCGACCGCCTGCGCGCGTGGGGACTAGAGGTGACCGAGGGGATCGCGAAGACCGGCGTGGTCGCGACGCTGAAGGGATGCCGGCCCGGCCAGCGCGCCATCGGCCTGCGTGCCGATCTGGATGCGCTGCATATCCAGGAAGTGCCGAACCGCCCGCACGGTTCCACCGTGCCCGGCAAGATGCACGCCTGCGGCCATGACGGGCATACCGCCATGCTGCTGGGCGCGGCGCGCTACCTGGTGGAGCATCCGGATGAATTCGGCGGCAGCGTCACCTTCATTTTCCAGCCGGCCGAGGAGGGTCTCGGCGGCGGGCGCGAGATGGTCGCGGAAGGCCTGTTCGACCGCTTCCCGATGGACGCCGTCTACGGCATGCACAACATGCCGGGCATACCGGCCGGCGCGTTCCGCACCCGCACCGGTGCTTTTCTCGCCGCCAGCGACACCTGGTCCGTGGTGTTCAACGGCACCGGCGGGCATGGCGGCGCCGGCGCCCACCTGGCCACCGACACCACGCTGGCGTTGGCGCATTTCATCATGGCGCTGCAGACCATCGTCAGCCGCAACGTCGCCGCCGTCGATACCGCGGTGGTCAGCGTCGGCTCGATTGCCGGCGGTGACGCCGGATCGTCCAATATCATACCGGCCCGCGTGCTAATCACCGGGACCGCACGCTGCTACAAGCCGCAGGTGCGCGACCTTATGGAGAAGCGCCTGACCGAGATCGCCCATGCACAGGCCGCCGTGTTCGGCTGTTCGTCCGAGGTTGTGTATGAACGACGGTACCCGCCGCTGATCACCCATGCTGAACCGACCGCGCTCTCGGTTGCTGCCGCCTCGGCGCTGGTGGGCGCCGATAACGTCGAGACCGATTGCCCGCCGTTCACCGGTTCCGAGGATTTCTCGTTCATGCTGCAAGCTCGTCCGGGCGGCTTCATCATGATCGGCAACGGCGCCGCGGCTGACGGGTCGATCCACCACGTCCACACACCAGCCTATGATTTCAACGACGAGATCCTGACCTTGGGCGCTGCTTACTGGGTCGAGCTGGTGCGCGCCGAACTCGGCGCCGCCTGAGAGCCGATCCCGATCAGACAGACTCTCTTATCGGGTGAAGATGCTGGTCCAACGATGTGCCGGAGGGTTTCCCGTGAGTCACGCGAAGGGAAACCGCTCGTGTTCCCGTTGTTTGAGAGGGCGATTGGCGTCCGAGGTTGGTTCAAGCTCAGACGATCGCGGTTTAGTCCTCCAGTTTGAACCCGGCCTTGAGCGTCACCTGATACGAATCGACGTCGCCATTGTTGATGTTGCCGCGGATTTGCGTCACCTCGAACCAGCCCAGGTGGCGAAGGGTAGCACCGGCCTTGGACACCGCTCCCTTGATCGCCTTGCTGATGCTCTCGTTAGACGTTCCGACAAGTTCGACGACCTTGAATACGTCCTCGGGCATTACTTCTTCTCCGATACATTCACTGTGTTGACAGGTCCGCCTTGCCTCCCCGGGCTTGTCTCGGCGGTGGTTGATGGTAGACGAAATGCCGCGGTCCTGACCAGCGGTCGGCCCGCCCGGCAAGTCGATCCGCCGGAACTTTGCTGTCGTCGCGACCCGACCCGAACCCCAGAGCGGGCGAAACCCTGGCTGCCAAATACCCCGATCGCGAGATACACGCCGCTGCTGAGGCTCTCCTGATCCGCCGCCCGGTGACGCCTTGATCCCGCCACCCTTCTGGCGATACTCCACAGGTCTTGCCTCCTGTCCTGGACCCGAGGTTCGTCGTATCGTGCGACGGACGCAGCGGATAGACAGGCCACTGAACACCAACAGCCGGTGGTCCGGGTAGAGGTTCGTCTGTTATGGCGAACGTCTGAACCGGGACACCGGCAGGAGCGTCGAGATGAGCGAACCATTGCCAACCGCGAAACCTGAGGAAGTCGGCCTCAGCCAGGTGGCGTTCGACCGTTTGTCCGCGGCCCTGAACGAGCGTATCGCCAGCGGCCACATCCCGGGCGCGGTGGCACTGGTCGCCCGCCATGGCAAGGTCGCCTACCATCAGGCTTTCGGCCGGCTCGACCCCGCCGCGGCCACGCCAATGGGCACCGACGCCATCTTCCGAATTTACTCCATGACCAAGGCGATCGTGTCGGTCGGCGTCATGATGCTGTGGGAGGACGGCCGCCTGCTGCTCAGCGATCCGATCAGCAATTACCTCCCCGCCTTCGCCGACACCAAGGTCGGTGTGGTTTCCGGCGACAGCTACACCCTGGCCGCGGTGCGCAATCCGATCACCGTTCAGGATCTGCTGCGCCACACCTCGGGCCTGACCTACGAGTTCCGCGGCACCGGCCCGATCCATAAAGCCTACGCCGAAGCCCGCGTCGCCCGCCTGAAGCAGACCAACGCCGACCAGGTGGACGAACTCGGCGGCTTGCCGCTGCTGCACCAGCCGGGTTCGGTGTGGGAATACAGTCGCTCCACCGACGTCCTCGGCCGCTTGATCGAGGTCATCTCCGGCCAGACCCTCGGCGGCTTCCTCGACGCCCGCATACTGACCCCGCTCGGCATGACCGACAGCGGCTTCTCGGTGCCTGAGGCTGCCCAGGGCCGTATCGCCGAACCTTTCGCCAAGGACCCCGAGGGCGGCGTCGACGTCGCCCTGCTGGATGTCCGCCGGCCTGCGCTGTTCGAATCCGGCGGCGGCGGCATGGTCGCCAGCACCATGGACTACGCTCGGTTTCTGGCGATGCTCCTCGGCAACGGCCGCCTCGGCACCACCAGACTGCTCGGCCGCAAGACGATCGAACTGATGACCGCCGATCACCTTGGCAGCATCACCGGCGCGACCGACCTGCTGCCGCCCGGCCATGGCTTCGGCCTGGGCTTTGCCGTCCGCACCCAGACCGGCATGGCGCCGTTTCCGGGATCGGTCGGCAACTACTACTGGGGCGGCGCGGCCGGCACCACGTTCTGGGTCGACCCGACCGAGCGGCTGTACGCCGTGCTGATGATCCAGGCACCGGTTCAGCGCGAGCATTATCGTGTGCTGTTCCGCGACATGGTCTACGCCGCGATCGCTGACTGAGCGACGCACCCGACGGTCAGCACCGCAAGCGGCGCCGGGCGATACAACATCGCGACGAATCGAAGGTCGCCCGGTTATAACGATCGCCGGAAATGACTCTGATACCGATGACCGTCGGCCTGCTGTCGCAGGTCAACATATTGCGCCGTCGGCATTAGAACATCGCGGCCCACTTCCAGACCGGAGATGTTGCATGAAACATTGGACCCTAGCGTGCCTGCTTGGACTGAGCCTGGTGACCGCCTGCTCGTCCTCCGACAATACCAAGAGCGCCAACGGGTCGGGTGGGACGACCTCAGGCTTCGGTTCGGGGGGCGCCGGTGCTGGCGCCCCCGGCCACGCCGTGCCGGGCAGCGAGGAAGATCTCACCCAATCGGCCGGCGACCGCATTTTCTTCGAGACTGACCGCAGCACCCTCAGTCCGCAGGCGACCGCCACGCTGGACCACCAGGCCGCCTGGCTGCAGCAATACCCGCAGGTCAATGTCTGGATCGCCGGCAATTGCGACGACCGCGGCACGGAGGAGTACAACCTGGCACTCGGACAGCGTCGCGCCAATGCCGACCGGGATTATCTGGTCGCTCATGGTGTTCAGAACGGCCGTATCGAGACCATCAGCTACGGCAAGTCGCGGCCGATCGACGCCGGGTCCACCCCCGATGCGTGGGCGCAGAACCGCAACGCGATCACCTCGGTGCGCTGATTGGCCGTGTGCCGATCGGCCGTGCGCTGATTTTCCGGCCGGTCGCCGCCGGAAATCGGCCTGATGTTAACCATCTGATAACCCTTTGGGCCCGATGATCGCTCTCCTTTACCAGGGTAATCATCGATGCTGCGGGTCGTCGGCTGTCTGACGCAGGATCACGACCTGAGCCTCGTGGCGCTGGCCTGTCTGGTCTGCGTTCTGTCGACCAGTGCCACGGCGCGCCTGTTGTGTCCGCGCCGCGATGACAGATCCAGGCGTGGCATCCGCACCGGCGCCGCCATCGTCGCATTCAGCACCGGCGTCTGGACCACCCACTTCATCGGCATGCTGGCGTTCCGCCCGGACATGGCCGCCGGCTTCGACACTTCGCTCTGCATCCTGTCGTACGGGATTTCGGTGCTCACAACCACGGCCGCTTTCACCCTCAGGCCGCGCGAACCTGGCTTCGCCGCCCCGATCGTCGCCACCGGACTTGTCCTGGCGGCGGGGATCGGCGCGATGCACTTTGTCGGCATGCGTTCGCTTCAGCTGCCGGGGATAATCCGCCTCGACCCTGAACTCGTCGTCGCCTCGCTGTTCCTGAGTGCCCTGTGCGGGATCGCCGCCATGTGGGTGCTGGTTCACCGGGCAATCGGATGGGCGACGCTGTTTCTGACGCTGGCCGTCGTGTGCGCGCATTTTATCGCCATGGGAGCGGTCAGCATCCAGCTGATGGGTGGCGTGGCCATCGCGCCGCTGGCGATCCCCAGGGCGGGACTGGTGATCATCACGGCGGGCAGCTGCGTGCTGATCCTGGTCCTGGCGGTTGCCGCGGCACTGCTTGACCACCAGTTCGCCCGCCGGATCGCGCTTCACGACCGCCGGTTTCGCATCCTGACGGAAGCGACCTTTGAAGGCCTGGTGTTCGCACGAGACGGCAAGATATTCGATGTCAATCGTGCCATGTGCGAGATGGCCGGACGCGACGCCGCCTCATTGATCGGCCGCCCATTGGAAGATCTGATCCCGGGGATCGACCTGCTGGCCCAGCGGGAACGCGGCAACCGGGTTGAACATGATCTGGCCAGATCCGACGGACGCCTCCTGCCGGTGGAGATATTGTGGCGGGACGGGACGGGACGCGATGAGCGGGTCCTGGCGATCCGCGACATCTCCCGCCAGAAGGCCGCCGAGGGTCAAATCGAGCGGTTGGCGCGGTTCGATCCGCTGACCGGACTGCCGAACCGGGAGCTGTTCGAGCAGCAGTTGCACCAGGCACTTGCCCTGTCCGATCGTGCGACGGTGGGCCTGGCCCTGCTCTACGTCGATCTGGACCGCTTCGAGATCATCAATGAAACCCTCGACCTTCGTGCCGCCGAGCAGATCCTGATCCAGACCGCCAGCCGGCTGAGCGGAACCATACGCGAAACCGACACCGTTGCCCGGGTGGGACGGGACGAATTTGTCATCATCCAATCGCTGGCCGGGCAACCGTCGGACGCCGCGGCCCTCGCCGATCGGATCATCGCGGAAATGACGGTGCCGTTCGCGCTGAACGACGGCTCGATCGCGATCACCGCGAGCGTGGGCGTGGCGCTTTACCCGACCGATGGAACCCAGGCGCAGGAATTGATCAAGAGCGCCATACTGGCGGTGCGCCAGGCCAAGACCGATGGCAAGGGTCAATGGCGATACTTCGAGCCAGGAATGGATCTGCTGCAGCGGACCAAGCGCTCGCTGGAACACGATCTGCGGATCGCCCTGAAGGAAAGCCAGTTCAGCCTGAATTATCAGCCGTTCGTCGACACCGCGACGCTGGAGGTCGTCGGCTATGAGGCTCTGCTGCGGTGGGATCATTCCACCCGTGGACGAGTCTCGCCGGCCGATTTCATTCCGCTTGCCGAGGAGACTGGACTGATCGTGCCGATCGGCAACTGGGTGCTTGCCACCGCCTGCGCCGAAGCGGTCTCGTGGGACAAACCATTGATCATTTCGGTCAATCTGTCGCCGGCGCAGTTCGTCCAGCCCGGTATCGTCAGCACCGTCGCCGAGGTGTTGCGGGATACCGGGCTGCCGCCCGGCCGGCTGGAGCTGGAGATCACCGAGGGCACGCTGATGGACGACGCGCAGACCGCGCTGCGCATCCTGACCTCGCTGAAGGCGCTGGGTGTGAAGATCGCGATGGACGATTTCGGCACCGGCTATTCCAGCCTGAGCTACCTGCGCAAGTTCCCGTTCGACAAGATCAAGATCGACCGCAGCTTTATCAGCGACCTGCAGGATGGCGTCGAGGCCGAGACCATCGTGCAGGCGATCATCGCCATGAGCCACAGCCTTCGCCTGAACGTCACTGCCGAGGGCGTGGAGACCAAGCAACAGCTTGCCATGCTGCGGGCGCACGGTTGCACGCTGGTACAGGGCTATCTGCTGGGTCGACCGAGCCGGGCCACCCAGCTGGGACTGCGCAAAACCAGACCGGCATGGCACGTCATCGACCAGACCGGGCAGCGACTGGTCGTCACGGCGGCCGCCCGGTCGGCTTAGCGCCTGATCGCTTCAGGTTGGGGCGATCTATCCCGCGGTTCCGCCCACGTGCCCTGCGGGTCCATGGCGAAAATGACCGGAGGAACAGACCCATCCCATCCGGACAGGCGGCGCACGCCGGCATTTGTCGCTAGCTTCGTTGTGTGCTAAGCAGCCTCCGCCAGCTTGACCAACGGATAGACGTACGATTCGCTATCGCCGTCGATTTTCGCAGAGGTGTGGCATGAGTGGCAAGTCCCCGGTTTTGGCGAGCGAGGAGCAACGTGCTGGCCTGATGGCGCTCGCCGGCTCGCGTGATCGTGGCGAGGCGGACAGAGCACGGGCCATCTTGCTGACGCTTTCCGGTTGGACCAGTCCGCGCATCGCCGAGGCTTTCAGCGTGCGCGAAGATACCGTCCGGCTGTGGCGCAGCGAGTTTAGCCGCGGTGACACCGCTGCGTTGAAGGCGAGCGTCGCGCCCGGTCCGTCACCGGTAAAAAGTGCATCGGCCTTGCGCGTGGTCGCACCGCTGCTGGAAGAGCCCGTCGCCAACCGGCCGAACTGGACGATCGCGCGCCTGCGTGCCGAGATCGAGGCGCGCGAGGGCGTGCGCATCAGCCGCTCGCAACTGTCCAAGGCGCTGCGAAAAAAAAGTTCCGTTACCGGCGGCCGCGGCACACCCTGAAAGGGCGGCAAGTTGCCAGCGAGGTCGAGCGGATAGGCTTGCGTCTGCAATTGCGCGAGCAGCAGGCCGTGGCCGGCGACATCGTGCTTCTCTATGGCGATGAGAGTGAGGCGTTGACGCATCCCTATCTCGCCAGAGCCTGGGCCAAATCCGGCGCCGATCTGCAGGTGCCGGCGCCAGGCCAAGTCAAAAAGGTCGCGATGCTAGGTTCGCTTAATCATCTCACCCACGAACTGATTGTGCATACCAGTCCGACCAAGCGCAGCAGGGACTTCGTGGCGCATCTCGAGCAGATCGATGCTCTTTATGGACCGGTGCCTGGACGGGCAAGCAAACCGGTCGTGTTGGTCGAGGACAATGGGCCGATCCACGTCAGCAAGCTGTCACGTGCCGCCCTTGCCGCTCGTGCTCACTGGCTAACCGTTGAATGGTTGCCGAAATATACGCCTGAACTAAACGACATCGAGGTCGTCTGGCACGACCTGAAGGCATACAACCTGGCTCATCAGACATTCACCGGCGTCGTCGAGCTCGATGGCGCCATCCACAAGGCGGTCGAAGACCTGAACCGCGAGCGTGCGGTCATTCCGTTGGCCAAGCCACGAATCTCTGCTTAGCTTCGTCGCGACGATCACGTCCGGTTGGAACTTCGTTCCGACCCTACGGTTCAATCTTGACGTGATTTTTGGCCTCTGCCGCCGCTTGGCAAGCCGCCGCCGAACATCGATAAGACGAAGCTTGGGGGACGCAGCAACATGAGTATCGAATGCAGAACGCGGCGATAATCGACAGCGCGCTGGCCGGGGCCGTCACCGATGGAAAGATCGCCGGGCTCGTCGCCGCGGCCGCTGATCGGGACGGGGTCATCTATAATTCCGCTTTCGGCCGTCGGAACGTGTCACTGCCGCAGCGCATGACCACCGACGCGGTTTTCCGCATCGCTTCGATGACCAAGGCGATCACCGCCGCCTCGGCGATGCAGTTGACCGAACAGGGCAAGCTGATGCTGGACCAACCGGCGCAGGAAATCCTGCCCTTCCTGTCCGATACCAAGGTGCTGCTTGGCTTTGACGCCAATGACATCCCGATCATGCGCGCCCCGCGCGCGCAGATCACCCTGCGCAACCTGCTGACCCATACCGCCGGGTTCGTCTACGACACCTGGAACGAGGAAATGCACCGCTACGCCAGGATCACCGATCTGCCCGCCACCCGCACCGGCAAGCTCGCTGCCCTGACCGCGCCGCTGAACTTCGATCCGGGCGAGCGCTGGGAGTATGGCATCAACATCGACATCGCCGGCCGCATGGTCGAGGTCGCCAGCGGCCTCGACCTCGAAACCTACCTGCAGCGGCATATCTGCGGCCCGCTCGGCATGACCGACACCAGCTTCATCCAGCGGGGGGAGTGGGACAGCCGCCTGACCGCGGTTCACGCCCGTCAGGACGACGGCTCGCTGCAACCGATCGTCCTGCCGCCTGGTGCCAACGCGGACCGGGAGTTCTTTCCCGGTGGCGGCGGCCTGCTGTCGACCGCGTCCGACTACCTGCGCTTCCTGCGGGCGCTGATGAACAACGGCGAGCTGAATGGCAACCGCATCCTGAAGCCCGAGACGGTGGCGTTGATGGGCCAGAACCATATTGGCGATCTTAACGTGCAGCCGTTGCCGACGCAGATCCCCAGCCTGTCCAACCCGGTCGAGCTGTTTCCGGGCATGGTGAAGAAATGGGGCCTGAGTTTCCTGATCAACACGGAACGCGGGCCGGCCGGCCGCAGCGCCGGCAGCCTGGCCTGGGCCGGACTGAACAACACGTATTACTGGCTGGATCCGGTGAAGAAGGTGGCCGGCGTGCTGATGACGCAGACCTTGCCGTTCGCCGATCCGACGGTGCTGGCGGCGCTGGATGCGTTTGAGGGCGCGGTTTATCGGACGGTGGGCTAGGTACGTGCGATCCGCACCGGGTGCTGGCGGGATATTTTCCGGATGGACTCGCGGGCCAGCTTTTGTCACCAGCCGGAAACCTATCGCCACGAAGCTTCTTGCTGACACGCGGCTTCGTTCGTAACGGGATCGTTGTTGATTACTTATTAGTTTACGTCTGGCTTACCTTGCCGGCGGCGGTCTGAGATGGTGGCTCAATCTCCGCGCCAAGCATTGGAAGAAATCGCTTTCGATGCGGCGTCCAGATCGGCCACTGGCTCACCTGAGCCCGATTGACAACCGCCCCTCTAGTCCCTACCCGCCGCCTCTCCGTAGCAGCCGAGCACCGCAATCATGTCGCGCCGCAAGCCTCGCGGCCGCCCGCTCGACGGGTGGCTGATCATCGACAAGCCGGCCGGGATGACCAGCACGGACGTCGTCAATCGCGTCAAACGCCTGTTCGACGCGCAGAAGGCCGGGCATGGCGGCACGCTGGACCCGCTGGCGACCGGATTGCTGCCGGTGGCCTTCGGCGCCGCCACCAAGACCGTGCCCTACGTCATGGACGGCACCAAGCTGTACCACTTCACCCTGCGCTTCGGCGAAGCCAGGGACACCGATGACGCCGACGGACTGGTGACCGAAACCACCAGCGCTAGGCCGGACGACGCCGCCATCGAGGCCGCCCTGGGCGCCTTCCGCGGCGCGATCATGCAGATCCCGCCGATCTTCTCCGCCATCAAGGTCGCCGGAGAGCGCGCCTACGACATGGCCCGCGAGGGCCGCGCCCCGGTGCTGGAACCGCGTCCGGCCCGGGTGGACCGGTTCGCCTTGATCGCCAGGCCCGACGCCGACACCGCCGTGTTCGAGGTCGCCTCGGGCAAGGGCGTCTACATGCGCAGCCTGGCCCGTGACCTAGCGCGCGCCTGCGGCACCACCGGGCACATCGCTGCCCTGCGGCGGTTGCGGGTCGGTCCGTTCCTGGAACATCATGCGATTCTGCTGGACAAACTGCGCCAACCGGACGATACCGCGCCCGCTTCCCCGGACCTGCTGCTTCCGGTCGCGACCGCGCTGGCCGACATCCCGGCGCTGGCCTTGACCGAGCAGGAGGCCGCCGACCTGAGACATGGCCAGGCCATCAGCCTGGTCGCGCTGATGGGCCGGATTCCGGCTACGGCCGATCCCGATGGCGGATTGGCCCGCGCGATGGCGGGGGGCCGTGTGATCGGGTTGTGCCGCCTTGAAGACGGCGCGTTGAAGCCCGAGCGGGTGCTGTGAACCGCGTGCGCGCGTCCTGACCAACCCTTACCCAGGAGAAGCTGATGTCGATAACGATGGAGCGTCGCACGACGCTCATTGGCGACTATGCGACCGGATCGGCCGATACCGGCAGCCCCGAGGTTCAGGTTGCTCTGTTGTCCGAACGGATCGGCAACCTGACCGAACATCTGAAGGTCCATGCCAAGGATTTCCACTCGCGACGGGGACTCCTGATGCTGGTCGGGCGGCGGCGGCGGTTGCTGGATTACCTGAAGAAGAAGGATCAGACGCGCTATCAGACGCTGATTGGACGGCTGGGCCTGCGTCGATAGGTCAAACAGGTGGTCGCTGGTTGTCACCGACCGGTCGCTGGCCGGCCCGGCGGGTGTACCCGGCGGGTGTACTACCATCATCACAGACTAAACCGGCCAAGCGGCGGCCTGTACGCCGGCCGCGCCGGTCAGATACCCCTTGGACGGCGCGCCGAACCACCGGTTCGCCGCGGTCACCGACCGTCATGGCAAGATAAAGCTGGCCAGCGGCTGAAATGATGATTATTTCCGCATCGCTGATAAAGCTCACCTGGGCGGGGGCAGGAACCCTCCGGCAACACTGCGACACGCGGTGGACAGAAAGATCGCCGATCCGGCACGCCCCACAAGGCGCGGGACAAGCGACGGCGTTTCCGGCCACATGGCCACGGCTGCGACCCCCACCACGGCACGCAGCGCGCGTTCCGTGTTACCCGAGACGCCGCCACCCGCCCCTGGCAGGGACTGGCCGAGAAAGCTGTCTGTTTGTCCGCCGATGCCGCGCATCCGAAGGACGACTGAATGTTCAATTATTTCCGTAAGGAACTCGACTGGGGCGGCCGTAAGCTGGTCCTGGAAACCGGCAAGATCGCGCGCCAGGCTGATGGCGCCGTGATGGTCTCCTATGGCGAGACGATCGTGCTGTGCACCGCTGTCGGCGTGAAGACCGCCAAGCCGGGCCAGGATTTTTTCCCGTTGACCGTCAACTACCAGGAGAAGGCTTTCGCCGCCGGCAAGATCCCGGGTGGCTTCTTCAAGCGCGAGGGCCGGCCGAGTGAGGCCGAGGTGCTCAAAAGCCGGCTGATCGACCGCCCGATCCGCCCGTTGTTCCCCGAGGGTTTCCGCAACGAGGTACAGATCGTCGCCACTGTCTTGAGCTACGACAACGAGAACGACCCCGACATCGTGTCGATGGTCGGCTGCTCCGCCGCGCTGACGCTGTCCGGCATCCCGTTCTTCGGCCCGATCGCGGCCGCGCGGGTCGGCTACCAGGATGGCGAGTACATCCTGAACCCGACCCAGGACCAGATGAAGACCAGCGCGCTCGAGCTGGTGCTCGCCGGCACCGCCGAGGGCGTCCTGATGGTCGAATCCGAAGCCCAGGAACTCTCGGAAGAGGTCATGCTGGGTGCCGTCACCTTCGGACACGCCGGTTTCCAGCCGGTGATCAACGCGATCATCGAACTGGCCGAGCACGCCGCCAAGGAGCCGTGGCCGCTGACGGAGAAGGCTCCGGAGGAGTTGGCTTTGGCCGTTCGGGTTGACGCCTTGGGCCGCACCGGGATCGCCGCGGCGTATCAGGAGAAGGTCAAGCAGGCGCGCTACGAGAAGGTCGCCATCGCCAAGAAGGCGGCCGCCGAGGCGCTGGTCGCCGAGGGGCTGGACGCCGACAAGGCCAAGGGGATGTTCAAGGAGCTGGAAGCCGACGTCGTCCGCAACGCCATCCTCGACACCGGATTGCGCATCGACGGCCGCGACACCCGCACCGTGCGTCCGATCATCGCCGAGGTCGGCATTCTGCCGCGCGCGCACGGCTCCGCCCTGTTCACCCGCGGCGAGACGCAGGCGTTCTGCGTCGCCACCCTCGGCACCGGCCAGGACGAGCAGATGGTGGACGCGCTGCTGGGCGAGTACCGCGAGAACTTCATGCTGCACTACAACTTCCCGCCCTATTCGGTCGGCGAGGCGGGTCGCATGGGGTCGCCCGGTCGTCGCGAGGTCGGCCACGGCAAGCTGGCCTGGCGCGCACTTCACCCGCTGCTGCCGGCGAAGGACAAGTTCCCGTACACCATGCGGGTGGTGTCGGAGATCACGGAATCCAACGGCTCGTCGTCGATGGCGACCGTCTGCGGAACCTCGCTGGCGCTGATGGATGCCGGCGTGCCGCTGAAGCGCCCGGTCGCGGGCATCGCCATGGGGCTGATCAAGGAAGACCGGGGCTTCGCGGTGCTGTCCGACATCCTGGGTGACGAAGACCATCTCGGCGACATGGACTTCAAGGTCGCCGGCACCGAGGCCGGTGTCACCAGCCTGCAGATGGACATCAAGATCACCTCCATCACCTTCGACATCATGAAGACGGCGTTGCAGCAGGCCAGGGACGGCCGGTTGCACATCCTTGGCGAGATGGCGAAGGCGCTGACCGGTGCGCGTGGCGATGTCGCGCAGACCGCGCCCCGCATCACCATCATCAACGTGCCGAAGGAGAAGATCCGTGAGGTGATTGGCACCGGCGGCAAGGTGATTCGCGAAATCGTCGAGCAGACCAAGTGCAAGGTCGACATCGACGACGACGGCACGATCAAGATCGCCGCCGTCGACTCCGATCAGGCGCAGAAGGCGATCGACTGGATCCGCGGCATCGTGGCGGAGCCGGAGATCGGCGTGATCTACAACGGCAAGGTGGTGAAAACCGCCGATTTTGGCGCCTTCGTTAACTTCCTCGGCTCCAAGGACGGGCTGGTCCACATCAGCGAACTTACCCAGGGCCGCGTTGGCAAGACCACCGACGTGGTCAACCAGGGTGATGCGGTGAAGGTCAAGGTCATCGGCTTCGATGATCGCGGCAAGGTCAAGCTGTCGATGCGGGTGGTCGATCAGTTGACGGGTGCGGACATCACCGACCAGGTTGGCGCCAAGCCCAACCGTGGTGGCGACCGGCCGGAACGGTCTGATCGTGGCGAGGGCCGCGGCGAGCGCCGGGACAGGTTCGAACGTTCATCCTCATCCGAGGGCGAGCAGCAACCGGTGGTCGGAGACTGAACCGAACGGCGATCTGCCCCGTAATGACACGGCAACGCTTGCATCCTGCGGCGGGCGGCTTATCGGGCCGCCGCTGTCGGAGCATAAGAAAACGAGGTCAGAGGGATCTTGCGGGCTTCCTAGAGCGCCTTCAGGCTGACCGTAGACGGTCAGCGCGCTCTAGCTCATTGTTTTCACGAGCAACTTTATCAACCGGACGGTTTCAGTCAGGCTGATGTTGCTCTAGGGAAGGGCCTTACAAGGGACATACGGCCATGCGAGCACTCAACGCGATACGGATGGGCGGGATCGACGTCCTGCCCATGGTGGAAGGCGGCAAGGGCGTCTCCATCTCCAACGGCCTGTCGGCGGGTAACTGGGCGCTGGCCGGCGGTGTCGGCACCTTCAGCGCGGTCAACGCCGACAGTTTCGACGTCGACGGGCGGGCGATACCGCAGGTCTATCACGGCCGCACCCGCCGGGAGCGCCACGAGGAACTGATCCACTACGCCGTGCAGGGTGCCCTGACGCAGGCCCGCCGCGCGTGGGAGGTGACCGGCGGGAGAGGGCGCATCCACGCCAACATACTGTGGGAAATGGGCGGCGCGGAACGCATCATCACCGATGTGCTGGAACAGGCCAGAGGCATCGTCAACGGCATTACCTGTGGCGCCGGCATGCCCTACCGGCTGTCCGACATCGCCGCCCGCTTCGGTGTCTACTACTACCCGATCATCTCCTCGGCCCGCGCGTTCAACGCGCTGTGGAAACGAGCCTACTCCAAGACCGCAGAGTTGCTGGGTGGGGTGGTCTACGAAGACCCCTGGCTCGCCGGCGGCCACAACGGGCTGTCGAACGGCGAGGACCCGTTGCGGCCGGAAGACCCCTATCCCCGGGTGATGGCGCTGCGCAAGGTGATGCGCGAGTTCGGTCTGCACGAAACCCCGATCATCATGGCCGGTGGCGTGTGGTGCCTTGAGGAGTGGGAGCACTGGATCGACAACCCCGACCTGGGACCGATTGCCTTCCAGTTCGGCACGCGTCCCCTGCTGACCCAGGAAAGCCCGATCGGCGACGCCTGGAAACAGCGGCTGCTGACATTGAAGGAAGGCGACGTCTTCCTCAACCGGTTCAGCCCGACCGGCTTTTACTCCAGCGCCGTGAACAACCGGTTCATCGCCGAACTGCGCGAACGCAGCGAACGCCAGGTGGCTTTCACAACAGAAACGATCGGCGAGCATGTCGCGGAGTATGGCGTCGGTCCGCGCAAGCGCGTCGTCTACCTGACAGCGGGTGACCGCCAGCGCGCCATCAGGTGGGAGCGACAGGGTTTCACCGAGGCTCTGCGCACGCCTGACTCGACGCTGATCTTCACCACCCCGGAAAAGGCGCGGGAGATCCTGGAGGACCAGACCGCCTGCATGGGCTGCCTGAGCACCTGCCGCTTCTCCAACTGGGCGCAGCACGAGCCGGATTTCAGCAACGGCAAGAAGGCCGATCCGCGCAGCTTCTGCATCCAGAAGACGTTGCAGGATATCGCTCATCAAAGCGATGAACCGGCGGCGGTGGACCGCAACCTGATGTTCAGCGGGCACAACGCCTACCGGTTCGGCAAGGACCCATTCTACTCGAACGGCTTCATCCCGACGGTGAAGCAGTTGATGGAGCGGCTGCTGACCGGGCGGTAGGCGGCGGTGTCAGGCGATCGCCACCCGGCCTGCGCTACCGCTGCTTGCCCCACAAGGATCCGTGCAGCAACCGCGAAATCAGCCCCCGGCTGTTGTCGCGGTCGGTCATAAACCCCTCGACCCGGTCGGTGACCAGGCGTCCCACGTCCATGCTGTCGCCCAGCGCCTCATGCGCGCGCGCCATCAGGGCACCGCGGTGGCCTGGGTGCTCGATCAGGCTTTCCAGATGGTGGCCCAGGCCGAACAGCGATTGCTTGAACCCCCGGACCGACAGCAGTGACCGGGCGGGCTGGATGTCTGGTGCCACCGGCGCTTGCGGCATGTCGGTGCGGGGTGTCTGGCGCCATTCAAGCGCCGCCAGCGGGTCATTCGACTGCTCCGCCCGACGACCAAGAGGCGCGACGCCGGGCCATTTCCCGGCGACCATCTTGATCAGGCTGGTGTGATCATAGACCTCGTGCGCGACGCCGGGATCTAGCAGCGGCGATACGAAGATCGCTGGCACGCGAAACCCCAGCTGATTGAACGCATAATGCTGGGTATGGTCGTCCGGTGGCACTGTCCTGGGCGGCACGACATGGTCGAAAAAGCCGCCATGCTCGTCGTACAGCACGATCAGCAGCGTGCGCTCGAACAACGCCTGATTGGCACGCAGCGGGTTGTAGACGGAGGCGATCAACGCGTCCCCGCGCATCACGTCGTGCGGCGGATGCTGGTCATTCTGGTGGGGGCCGAAATAGGTCGGCTCGATAAAGCTGTAGGCAGGCAACTTGCCGGCCTTCACGTCCGCGTCCCAGTGCCTGAACGCCCGATAGTTGTGCAGGTGATCCCATTGATGCGTCAGCACCAGCGATTGCGGTACGTCACCGAAATAGATCCGCCAGTTTATGCCGGCGTCGCCGAGCTCATCGTAGACCGTGCGTTCGTTGTAAAGGTGCAGGTTCGGGTTGAACAGGCCGTGCGGTTCGGCGACATGGCCGAGGCTGGTGCCGGTGTGGGCGAACAGCCGGTTCATCCAGGTCGGGCCAGGCATGGAGGCGAACCAGCGGTCGAACACCACGCCGTGCTCTGCCATCGTGTGCAGCGCCGGCAGGAATCCGCGGGGGTACCAGGCCATGATCTCGCGCCGTTCCTCGGGCGTGCTGGAGGGATGGGTGCGCACGTAGTCGGTGACAAAACCCTGGTTGGTACCGCCGTCCAGCTGGGCGATCGAGTTGGCCAGGTAGTGCAGCGGATCGCGGTCGATGTTGCGTGTGCGGGTCTCGCCCTGGAACACGACGCCGCCATCGATGCGGTCCGGGTTGGACCGCAGATGCGCCGGGTCGACGCCGTCGACACCCCGATCCGCGGCGCCCATCCAGCCGAGCATCCGGTCGAAGCCGTTGTTTTCCATCATCAGGACGACGATGTGGTCGATCGGCATTGGGCGTCTCCGATATGGCTCGCGGAAGCTAGAGCAATATCAGCCTGACTGGAAAGGTCTGGCCGATAAAGTTGCTCGTGAAAACAATGGGCTAGAGCGCACTGACCACTGTTGGTCAGCCTGAACGCGCGCTGTAACGCGCGTAAGCGGGTCGGGCTGCGCGATCACCGTAACCATATCGCGCGTGGGTGAGGGCGCGCCTGGCTGGCGAGTTCCTACAGGACTTCGGTCGTGACGGGTGTTGAGATGCTCGCGATCCAACTTCGCGACGCAACGGCTGTCCTGCCCCTCAGACCAACGCGCTGCAGGAATGTTGCTCGTCGCCGACCACGGCGGAAGGTAGATGCCGTTAGTGTTTCCATTCCGGAGAAGAAAAGTTTAGCATGAACAACGTTCTTCGGCCGGGAGTTCTCACGTGCCCATCAGCGGTGATTACGATGGATCTGTCATAACCGTTCTAGAACGGTTGCGATCGACAGCCGACCTGGAAGGCCTTGCGATCCTGGATCTCAGCGAGGATGCCGCGAACGCGCCGATCGCCTATTTCAGCGGCTTGGCCGGCGACGGCACCATCAGTCTGGGCCAGGCTCTTTTAACCGCGACCCCGACCAGCCCATCCCACGCCGTCGCCGACGACAAGCGTCCGCTGTTATCCTGCCCCTGGATCCTGCCGCCGGCGCGTCCGGCCGGGCTGCTGTTGTGGCGTGCGCCGCGCGCCCGCCCCTGGACCGGGGCTGATCACAGCCTGGCTGCATCGGTCGCCATGCTGCTGGGGCTGGCCATCGGTCCTGGGATGGGTGAGATCGGGATCGATCGACTGACCGGGCTGCCCAACCGCCGATGGTTCCTGGATGAAGTCGACCGCCATATCGAACGACTGGGTCTGGATAGTTCGGTCGGCACGCTGGCGCTGGTTGATATCGACGATCTGCGATGCCTCAATCGGTCCGCCGGGCGTGAACAGGGCGACCGGGTGCTGATCCGCCTGGCCAATCAGCTGCGTGCCATGGTTCGGCCTGGCGACCTCGTCGCCCGGGTTGGTGCTGACGAATTCGCCATCTGGCAGAACAGCATGGATCATATGTCCGCCGCCGAACGGGCCGAGGCGCTGTGCACCCGTCGGCTGTTCCAGGATCTGCCGGACGTGACCTTGTCCATCGGCATCGCCAGTCATGACAACGGCAGCACCGACGATGTCCGCACGCTTTTGCGGCGTGCCTATATGGCGGCGCGTGAGGTGAAGGCCAAAGGTGGCGGCGGATGGCGGGTTTCGCTTCCCGCACCTATCGCGCGGCTATCCTGAGCGGACGGAAAATGAAAAAACCGACAGCGAGCAGCCGGTATGCATTCGGCGCTTGCCGGTCACCCCAAGTCGGTTGACACTCCCCGAATGATGCCGGTTCGGGCCCCAGACGCGCTTGACCATGTGGCGCGGTGTAACGAGGTGGGGTCCGATCAGCCGCGCTCTGATCCGCTGCGTCGAATTTTTGGCCCTGCCTTCGCCGCGCTCGACCTGGGAACCAACAACTGTCGGATGCTGGTCGGAACGCCATCGGGCGGCGGCTTCCGTGTGCTCGACAGTTTCTCCCGTATCGTGCGCCTGGGGGAGGGACTGCACAGCACGGGTTGCCTGAATGAGGCCGCGATGGACCGAGCGGTCGGCGCCCTGCAGGCGTGTGCCGCGCGGTTGGCCAGGCGACAGATCCGTCAGGTGCGCGCCATCGCGACCGAAGCCTGCCGTCGGGCGACCAACGGCCCCGCGTTTCTTGGCCGGGTCAAGCGGGAGACAGGCTTCGATTTCGGCATTATCAGCAGTCGCGAGGAAGCCGAGCTGGCGTTGGAAGCGTGTACGCCGTTATTGCCATGCGACGGACGGCGGGCGCTGCTGTTCGACATCGGTGGCGGCTCGACAGAACTTGCCTGGGTGCGCCTGACCAATGGCCAGCCGGAGCTGATCGGATACGAGTCGCTGCCGATCGGTGTTGTGACGTTGGCAGAACGGTGGGCGGGCGCCTGCTTCACGGCTGACGGCTTCGAAGCGATGGTGACGGATGTTGTCGCACGCCTGCAAGCGTTCGAACGGGTCCACTGCATCGCGCGCGAGATCAGCCTTGGCGGTGTGCGCCTGCTCGGCACCAGCGGAACGGTCACCACCCTGGCCGGTGTAGCGTTGAACCTGGAGCGATACCGCCGGCTGGCGGTCGATGGCGTCGAGCTGTGCAGACAGGACGCCGCCGACGCGCTGGCCCATCTGCGCTCGCTCGGGCGGGAAGGTCTGATGTCGCACCCCTGCGTTGGTCCGGACCGGGTCGAGTTCGTGCTGCCCGGGTGTGCCGTGTTCGCCGCGATCACCCGTCTTTGGCCGGCGCCGCACATCATCGTCGCCGACCGAGGGCTGCGCGAAGGCGTGCTGTTGCGGCTGATGCGCGCGGACCGCCTGCGCCAGGCACGTCGACGGGACGGTTGCCGATCGTGAGCCGCACGCCGCTCGTGCCGCCGACGCGCAGTCTTTCGGTTCCGGTCAAGACTGCGAAGCGTCGAACAGCCAGTTCCGCCAAATGGCTGGCGCGTCAGCTCAACGACCCGTACGTGAGTGCCGCGAAGCAGCAAGGCTGGCGCTCCAGGGCCGCGTTCAAGCTGCTGGAGCTGGACGATAAATTTCATCTTATCGGCAAGGGGACGCGGGTGCTCGACCTCGGCGCGGCGCCGGGCGGCTGGGCCCAGGTGGCGGTGCGGCGCGGTGCGGCCTCGGTTCTGGCGATGGACCTGTTGGCGGTTGAGCCGATCCTAGGTGCGACCTTCGTGCAGGGCGATTTCACCGATCCGGACATGCCGGCGCGCCTGATGGCGGAACTGGGCAGCGAGGCCGATCTGGTGCTTTCGGACATGGCGCCGAACACCACGGGTCATGCCGCCACCGACCACATCCGGATCGTGGCTCTGGCGGAGATGGCGCTCGACTTCGCTCTGAAGGTTCTGGCGCCGGGCGGCGCATTTGTCGCCAAGGTGTTCCAGGGTGGGTCGGAGAAGCAGATCCTGGACGTGCTGAAGCGGAATTTCACCCTCGTGCGGCACGCGAAGCCGCCGGCCAGCCGCCAGCAATCGAGTGAGCTTTACGTGGTCGCAACGGGCTTCAAGGGCCGCGTGGCCGAGGCCTGAGCGTAGGGCCGCAGCGCGCGCGGCGCCCCCTGCCTCGCGTGCTTGGTCCCCTCGCTCGCGTGCTTGCTCCCCCGCCAACCTGGAACGCATACGCGTCAATGCATGCGTCGAGCGGGATTATCCGCCGCTGATCGCGGTCATGATGAACACCTCCGCGCCGGCAGGGAGCGGTGTGCGGAAGCTGGCCCGTTCGCCAGCGATGAAGATATTGATGTGCCGGCGGACGCGCGGGGTCGAGTCGCACAGGCGGTCGCGCATGCCGGGCCAGCGCCCGTCGAGGGCGTCGATCATCTGGTCAACGGTCGCGGCCGCGACCCTCGATTCCGGGTCGCAGCCCGGGAACAGGCGGATCAGGGCAGGGGGCAGCACAACCAATATGCGCCGATCGGCCGGCGGCGGTGCCATCGCAGATCTACCGGTCGACGATCATCGTTTCCACCGACAGGATCGGCGGAAGGTGTTGGGCGATAGCGGCCCAACTCTCGCCTTCGTCGGCACTGGCGAACAGCGTGCCGGTGTTGGTGCCAGCGTAAATGCCTGCCGGCTCCAGCCGATCAGCCGCCATCGCCTGGCGCAGCACACCGAAGAAGGCGTTTTCCTGGGGCAGGCCGTTGCGTAGCGCGTCCCACCGAGCCCCGCCATCGCGTGTCCGCCACACCGCGGCCTTGCCCTGCGGAACGTAGCGGCCCGCGATGTCACCGTTGAGCGGCAGCAGAAACAAGGTCGACGGGTCCCGAGGATGTGCGACGGCGGGAAATCCAAAGCTGGACGGCAGGCCATTCTCGATACTGTCCCAGTGCCGGTCGCCGTCGTCGCTGCGATACATCCCGCAATGGTTCTGCTGATAGAGCCGGTCGGGGTGGTTCGGCGCCATGACAATGCAGTGCACGCACTGCCCATACTCAGGATAACGGTCCGCTTCCGGCAGATAGTCGCACCGCGTGCCGCTGTTCCGAGGCGCCCAGGTCGTTCCGCCATCCGCGGTGTGGAAGACCCCGGCCGCCGATATGCCGATCCAGATCTGATCAGGATCCCGAGGATGTGTGACGATCGAGTGGGGTTGCCGTCGCAAGGCCGTCCTGTTCGCTGTCTGGTGAGCGAAGACACGCGACGACCGATCAGGTCGGACGCCGGGGCAGACCGAGCAGCGTATGCAACACATGGTCGGTATGGGCACCTACGCCGGGACCGGTCCAGCGCACGACATCCTCTGGTCGTTCGCCGTCCAGGCGGATCGCGGGACCCGGGTGAAGCGTCGGCCCGACCAGCGGATCCTGGATGTCCTGCACCGCGCGGCGTTGGCGAAAATGCGGATCAGCGGCGCAATCCGCGATGTCGAACAGGCGGGAGCAGGGGACCTCGGCCTTTTCCAGCACCGCTTCGGCGTCCTTCGCCGCCAGTGTGCGGGTCCAAGCGGCGATCGCCACGTCCAACCGATCGCGGTTGGCGCAGCGGAGGGCGTTGGTTGCGTAAGCCGGGTCGCTGGCCATCTCGGGCCGGCGGATCGCTGCCATCAAACGTGAGAAAATGAGATCGGAGTTTCCGGCGATGCACAGCCAGCGTCCGTCGGCGCAGGGATAGGTGTTGGTAGGCGATGCGGTCGCGATCGCCGCCCCCGCCGGCTGGCGCACGCGCCCGTCCATCGCGTATTCGGGCAGCATCCCCTCCATCAGGCTGAACACGCTGTCCACCAGGTTGACGTCCACCACCCGACCCTTTCCGGTGCCCATACCGTCGCGCTGCCAGAGCGCCGAGAGCAGACCGATCGCCGCGTACAGGCCGGCCAGATCATCACTGATCGAGATGCCGCACCGCGGTGGCGGCAAGGCGGTTGTTCCGCCGGGGTGGCCGGTCAGATGCCGCAAGCCGCCAATCGCCTCGCCGATCGCGCCGAAGGCCGGCCGGTCGCGGTACGGTCCATCCTGGCCGTAGCCCGAGATCCGCGCGATCACGAGTCGCGGATTGACCTCGTGCAGCACCGCGGGACCAATCTTCAGTCGCTCCAATTGGCCCGCCCGCAGGTTCTCAACCAGCACATCCGCCCGGCTCGCCAGCTTCAACAGGACGTCGCGATCCTGCTTCAGATCGAGTTCGATCGAAAGTTTATTGCGGCCGTGAATGCTGAACCACACCGAGTGCCCATCTTTCGCCGCGCCCCATCCACGAACCGGATCGCCACCCGGTGGCTCCAGCTTGATAACCTCGGCACCCAGATCAGCCAAAATGCGGGTGCAGAACGGAGCGGCGATGTAATGGCCGATTTCCAGGATTTTCAGTCCGGTCAGGGGCAGGTTGCTCATGCTCGCGCGCTCGATGGGTGCGAAATCGACGCGGTGACCGGCAATTTCGGTGCGTACACGAATTTGTTTACCTTTTCTAAAGATTTTGCCTATACATACGAAGGCGGCGCCGCCACGGCGGTGTTCTGTTTCCTCCCCAAAGTCGCACCGCCACTGGTCGTGCGACCAACTCCTGGCGGTATGGCCTCTCCCCCGGCCATACCGCCTTTTTTTAGCTCAAGTCGGCCGTCTGTCGATGGCTCTGGCCGCTGATCTTGCCCGATGCGGCGGGTCGGCCTCAACCGGGCACGGTTCCTGTCGATCCACCTCTTTCATCGCAGCGCCACAGGCAGCATGATCGCACCGCACAAATGATGCGGAGTGATGTCTTGGACCCAGTGATCATCGCCATGGCGCGAGCCGCCGGCCTGGAAAAAGCCCTCGCTGCCTTTCCCGAAGACGTGGAGGCAGCCGCCGAACAGGCACTCAGCAACGCCGGTTCGGTCAACGTGCCGACGGATCCCGCCGCGGAACCGTGGCCGCCGATGCGCCCCGCCATCGGCGCGGTGGGGACAGCACGGTGACCGACCCGTGCTGGCTGTCCGCGACCGAACTCTCGCGGGCCTTTGTCGCCAGGACGCTTTCTCCGGTCGATCTGGTCGCTGCCCTATTGGCCCGCATCGAGGTGCTCGACCCAAAGCTGAACGCCTTTATCCGGCTGGATGCCGAGGGAGCCATGCAGGCCGCCCGTCAAGCCGAAACCGAGATCGCGACCGGGCGCGCCCGAGGTGGGCTGCATGGAGTGCCGATCGGGATCAAGGACATCATCGATGTCGCCGGGCTACCGACCACGGGTCATTCCCGGATATTGGTCAATAACATCCCGAAGGCGGACGCTTTCGTCATCGGTAGGCTGCGCCAGGCCGGTGCCATCATCATGGGCAAGCTGTCGACGCACGAGTTCGCTATCGGCGGCCCAAGTTTCGACCTGCCGTTTCCGCCGGCCCGCAATCCATGGAATCCGGAGCATCATCCGGGCGGATCGTCGTCTGGCTCCGGCGCCGGCGTGGCGGCCGGACTGTTTCCGGTCGCGCTGGGTACCGACACCGGCGGGTCGGTGCGCAATCCGGCGAGCGCCTGCGGCATTCTCGGGCTGAAGCCGACCTACGGGCTGGTCTCGCGCCGCGGCGTGTTTCCGCTATCGTTCACCCTGGATCATGTCGGCCCGCTGACGCGGACCGTGGCCGACAATGCGTTGCTGCTGGACGCCATCGCCGGTCACGATCCGGCCGATCCCGGCAGCACGGCTACCCAATCCCGCCAATTCGGCCGGCTGCTCGACCGCGGCATACGCGGCCTTCGCATTGGCTTCATCCGCCATTTCCATGAACAGGACCTGCCGGCCCACCCCGAGGTTGCCGCCGCGCTGGAAGAGGTCGGCAGGGTGCTGCGAGCCGAGGGTGCCCAGATCCACGACGTGACGCTGCCGACCCTGACGGAGTTCGCGGCGATCAATCGGGTGATCCTGTGCAGCGAGGCCTGGTCGATCCACGGCCCCTGGCTTCGCGAACGGCCGGGCGACTACGGCAAGCTCGCGCGCCGGCGGCTGCTGCCAGGCGCCTTCATGAGCGCCGGCGACTATGTCGGTGCCCAGCGCCGCCGAGCGGAGGTCATTGCTGCCGTGGAGGACCGGTTGCGCGATTACGATGTGCTGCTTTGTGCGAGCTCCATGGACCCGTCCAGCCGCATGGACGATCCCGATGAAACGGCTCGGACCTATCCACGCCAGGCCCGCACACCGTTCAACGTGACCGGGCATCCCGCGGTGGCGATGATGTCCGGCCTGTCGCGCGGCGGCTTGCCGCTTTCGGTTCAGTTTGTCGGCCGCTACTTCGATGACGCCACCGTGCTGCGTGTCGCCGCCGGCTATGAGAGGGCGACCGAATGGCACGCCAAAAAGCCGCCCATCGGTTAGGCGTTCGGCATGTTCCCATTGCCGCAGTCGGGTCCGACATCCCGGGTGTTTTTTTCCCAACGGCTTCGGCTGCACTATGTGGATTGGGGAAACCACGAGGCGCCGCCGCTGATCCTGCTGCATGGCGGGCGTGACCATTGCCGTAGCTGGGACTGGGTCGCCGCCGACCTGCGTCGCGACTTCCATGTGATCGCACCGGACCTTCGTGGGCACGGCGATTCCGCGTGGTCTGCCTCCGGCCATTACACCATGGCCAACCACATCTATGACCTGGCCCAGCTGATCCATCAGCAGCAGCTGGCGCCGGTCACCATCATCGCCCACTCGCTGGGTGGCAACATCGCGTTGCGCTACGCCGGGATTTATCCCGAGACGGTCAACCGGCTTGTCGCCATCGAGGGTCTTGGCCCCGGCCCGGGGCAGAACGTCGTATCCGACAGCAAGCCGATCGCCGAGCGGATGCGCTCCTGGATCGATATGCAGCGGGCGTTATCAGCGCGCCAGCCGCGGCGCTATTCCAGTGTCGAGGCTGCCTGTGCCCGGATGCAGGAGGCGAACGGACAGCTTACGCCGGAGCAGGCCCGCCACCTGACGCAGCACGGCGTCAACCAGAACGAGGACGGGACCTACAGCTGGAAATTTGACCACTACGTCCGCCTGTGGCCGCCGTACGACATGACCCGGCAGGCGATCGCCGAGCTCTGGGGTTCGATCACCTGCGGGACGCTGTTGGTCTATGGCACCGAAAGCTGGGCAAGAAATCCCGCTGTTGATGGGCGGTTGGCCTATTTCAGCAACGCCAGTGTCCTGGCGGTAGAGAAGGCGGGACACTGGGTCCATCATGACCAGCTGGGTTTCTTCCTGCGTGAGGTGAGGGGCTTCCTGTCGGCGTAGTCCGCAGACCATCGTTGCTTACCGATAATTTTCGTGCGAAGTGGCGGCGACCCCGCAATCCTGTCCAGATGGATCGAAGCGGCCCTGCCATGCGGTCACCATGAACGAAGAGCTTGTCTACAAGTTTGAAAGACGTGCGAAGCGCCAGGCGGTGCGTGCGATTCGCAATCTTGTCGCCGCCGCAGTGTTCCTGGCGATACTGATGTGGTCTTTCATTGCCTGGTCACTGTGGTCCGAATATAGCGCCGCGCGTCGGAATGGTCGCACCGAAGGCTATAATCTAACCGCGGCTTTCGCCTCGGAATTGAGCATGACCTTCGACTCCGCGAGTGCCACGCTTCGATTGATCGAGGGGATTATCCGGGAAAAGGCGCCCGGACCGGCTGCCACGGAGGGCCTGCGATCAGCGATCGCCGCGGCCGCCGGTCCTGATACCGAGGTGTGGATCGCCGGGACGGACGGGCATTTGCTGCTCGCTACGTCCCCGACCGATGGCCGGCCCACCGATGTCAGCCAAGAACCCCATTTCATCGCCCATCGTGACGACCCATCGTCTGGGTTGATCATCGCCGCGCCACCCTCGGCCGCCGCGAAAAAAGCGATCGAGGTCAGTCGGCGGCTAGAGACCGCGGACGGGCGCTTTGCTGGTGAGGCGATGCTGCTGCTGAAGCCGGTCAGGCTCATCACGCTCAATCGCCAGATCGACATTGGCGGCCGCGGCATGATTGTCATCGCGGGCACTGATGGCATCATACGCGCCGGCTTTGATCAAAATCATGTCGATGGCGAATACGGCGTGGGCACCGACCTGCGCGGCGGCCCGTATCCGGACGATCTGCCGCCCGGCGGCACCGTGGCCTATATCCGGCGGGCGCGGCTTGACGGGATTGAACGCCTTATCTCGGTGCGGCGTCTGGAACGCTATCCGCTGCGGGTGCTGGTAGCGCTGGACCTCGACGACGTGCTGGGGTCGGCGCGCAGTCATGTCTGGCTGATCGGCCTGGTCGGCGTTGGTGCGACCTTGTTGATCGCAATCCTGACCTTTCTGCTGGGGCGAGAGGTCTGGCGCCGCACCAGGCGGGAAGTCGAACTTGCCCACGATCGTGACCAGTTGCGCTCGGCTCAGGAACAGATCCAGCAGGACCATGCTCGGCTGGACGAAACCGACCGCCAACTGCAGGCGAGCAAGGCGAGCGCGGACGCCGCGAATCGCGCCCGGTCACAGTTTCTGGCTCATATGAGCCACGAGTTGCGCACGCCGCTGCACGCGATCATCGGCTTCTCTGAGCTGATCCAGGACCAGGCCCCCGACCGCCCCGGCTCGCCGCCGATTGCCGGGTATGCCGCGGACATCTGGAGCTCGGGTCGACATTTACTGGAACTTATCAATTCCATCCTTGATATATCGAAAGTCGAATCGGGCACGACGCGATTGGCCGAGATGATTTTTCCGGTTGCCGAGCTGGCCCGCAACAGTCTGGTCTCGGTTCGCGCCCAGGCGGAGGCGCACCAGATCCCGATAACCCTGGATCTTCCCGAAACCACGCTGCGGGTCCGCGGTGACCAGACCCGGCTGCTCCAGGTGCTGATCAATTTGCTGTCGAACGCGGTGAAATTCACGCCTGACAATGGACGGATCATCCTGGCGGCCAAGCAGACTGAAGCCGGCGAGTTGGTGTTTTCAGTCACCGATACCGGCATAGGCATGACCGAGACGGAGATCGAGATCGCCTTCGAGCCGTTCGGCCAAGTTGACAATACCTTGGCGCGCTCGTTCGAAGGTACCGGGCTGGGACTGCCGCTGGCGCGCAAGCTGACGGAACTTCACGGCGGCCGGCTGGAACTTGTGAGTGTGAAGGGGAAAGGCACGATCGCGACAGTTGTTCTTCCATCGGAACGGGTCCAGCAGCATGATGGGGTGCCGGTATGACCGTCATCGTATTCGGGTCGATCAACCTGGATCTGATCTTCAACCTCCCGACTATCCCATGTTCGGGCGAGACAGTCCTGGGTCCATCGATACGCATGGAGCCAGGCGGGAAGGGGGCCAATCAAGCCGTTGCCGCGGCGCTCGACGGTGCGGACGTCATGATGGTGGGCGCGGTGGGGCGCGATGCGTTGAGTAACGAAGCGCTACGCCTGTTGCGCGCCACCGGCATCAACCTTGATCATGTTCAAGCGGCCGACGCGAGCACCGGTTGCGCCGCGATCATGGTCGATCCGGACGGGCATAATGCCATCGCCGTCGGCTCTGGCGCCAACCTGTTCGCGGCTGCCTCGCAAGTGGATGATTTGTTGCGCACGAAGAATCCAACAGTGGTGCTGCAGATGGAAGTGCCGGCGGCGGAAACGGCCGCGGTGATTGCCCGTGCCAAGGCAGGTGGTGCCAGGGTTGTCCTGAACCTGGCACCGGCGGCGGCACTGCCGGATGACGTCCTGCGGGCCGTTGATGTGTTGGTGGTGAACAAGATCGAGGCGGAATGGCTTGCTGACCATCTAGGGTGTGAGGCGTCCGCGGCCGCGCTGCGCCATCGGCTGGGTGGCGTCGCGGTTGCTCTGACGTTAGGCGGCGACGGCGCCGACATCGCCAGCTCCGGTGGTCTCTGGCACCACCCGGCGGCGCGGGTGAAGGTGATCGACACCACCGCGGCGGGTGACTGTTTCGTCGGCGTCCTGGCACATCGTCTGGACCGTGGTGAGGCGCTGGATGCGGCTGTTCGACGGGCCTGTATCGCCGCCGCGCTATGCTGCTCACGCAACGGCAGTCAAAGTAGCTTGCCGTCGGGTGCTGAAACAGATGGGTTCAGACCGGACGCCGCCGCGGCATGTTGAATGAAGCTGCACGTCGCTTCCGAGGGGAAATCCTGGACGGCCGACGGAGCGGCCGTTGGTGAGGGCGTGGTTTCCGAACTGGCACTCCGATCGGCCCGGCTATTCCCCGGCGACGACCTTCTTCTCATACAGCGCCTCGATCTCCGCGCTGGAGTATCCATGTTCAGCGAGCACGTCTCGCGTGTTCTCGCCAAGCGTCGGCGCGTGCGCGCGTTTTGTTCCGCTTGCGAACGGGGGCAGGCCCGGAATATTTGGCATCGGAACAAGCTCTGGCACGCCTGGCTGCTGCAGCCACGACATGATGCCGGTCGCCGCTACCTGTTCCTCCTGCAGAAACTCCTGATAGCTGTTGACGCGCCCGTTCATGATGCCTTTCGCGCTCAGTCGCTGTGAAAGCCATGCTGTTGTTCGGGCCTTAAATATCGAGCGCAACTCGACGTAAAGTTCGTCGAGATTAAGCCCGCGCGCCGCATGCGTGGCAAAACGCGGGTCATCCAGCAACGCGGTTTCTTCGATCGCTTCACAGAACGGTCTCCAGTCCGTGGGGCGGATCATGGTCACATTGATCTGTCCGTCGGTGGTGTTGAACACGCCGTTCGGCATGCTGGTGCGGGTCAGCGTTCCGCGCTCCAGGTAGTTTGCGATCATGCGGATCACGGACAGCATGGCGCCGCCCTGCATCAGGCTGAGTTCGATGAAGCGCCCTTGTTTCACTTCCTGCTCTCGTCGCACATACAGCGACGTCGCGATCGCCTGGAAACCGAGCAGCCCGGAAAACATGTCGATCAGGGATATCGCGATCCGGTGCGGGTGCCCGTCATGCTCGCCTTTGTTCTCGGTCACGATCCCGGTGAACGCCTGCAGCACCGGATCCATCGCCGGACGTGCCGCAAGTGGTCCCTGTTGGCCAAAGCCGGAGATCGAATAGTAGATGATCCCCGGCTCTTTCGCGCTGACCGCGTCGTAGCCGAAGCCGTAGCGCTGGATGGTGCCGGGTCGGAAACCCTCTATGAAGACGTCCGCGTCCCGGATCAGACGCCAGAGGATGTCCTTGCCTTCAGCCGTCTTCAGGTCCAGCGCCAGGCTGCGCTTGCCCAGGGTGCCGTACAACGAAAACGCCGAGTGATCCTGATAGGTGCGGCCCAGGATACGCGACCAGTCGCCGCCGTTGTGTGGTGTCTCCACCTTGATCACGTCCGCGCCGTGCTGCGCCAGCATCATCGCGCAGGATGGGCCTGCTACCCCGCCGCTGAGATCGATCACTTTCATCCCAGCAAATGCCGCGCTATAATCCATCGCTTCCCCCGTCCCTAATCACCGACATGCCAGTGTGGCGGTTGCGAAGTTCGCGATAGGTTAGGTCGACCGCGGTCGCGAACTTCGGAACCATAAACCCCACTAGAAAACAATGAGTTGCTGGTGTCCATATCAGTTCGAAACTTGGTCAGGCGGCTGATCCAACCGCGACGAACTTTCGCTCCGGGACACCAGAGAAACCCGCGACGCTAGACCGAACTTTACCCGGTTTTTGAACCATCTGTTTGATTATAATAGAAACCTACCCAACATGTAGTCAAGCGAGTGACGATATTCTTCTTGACACAGGCCGAATCGGTTTGATTCGATGCCTCATGCACATCGCCAAAGTCCCAAACCGCAGCGCCCGTCCGTCCTATCTTCTACGAGAGACCTATCGCGAGGACGGCAAGGTCAAGAACCGCACGCTCGCCAATCTCTCCAAGCTGCCGGCCGAGCGCATTGACACCTTGCGGGCCGCCCTGCGTGGCGACCCGCTCGCCCCGGTTGGTGACAACGGCTTCGAGATCCGCCGCTCGCTGCCGCATGGCCACGTGCTCGCGGCGCTGGCCACGGCGCGGCGCATCGGTCTCGACGACCTGCTGCCCCGCCGGGCGCTGCAACGCCGCCGCGATTTGGCGCTGGCGCTGATCGTCGCCAGGCTGCTCGACCCGGCGGCCAAACTGGCAACCGCACGCATGCTCGATACCGCCACCGCCAACCATTCTTTGGGTGAAACCTTTGGCCTCGGCTGCGTCACCGCGCGCGAAATCTACACCACCCTTGACTGGCTCGGCAGTGAGCAAAGCTTCATCGAAAACCAGCTCGCACGCCGCCATCTCAAGAACGGCACGCTCGTGCTGTACGACGTCACCTCCACCTACCTGGAAGGACGCTGCTGTCCTCTGGCCCATCACGGCTACAGCCGCGACAGCCGTGGTGACCGGCCGCAACTGGTGATCGGTTTGTTGTGTGCCGCGGATGGGTGCCCCATGGCGGTTGAGGTGTTCGAGGGGAACACCGCCGATCCGGCCACCGTGGCGGCGCAGATCACCAAGCTGAAGCAGCGCTTCCGGCTGCGCCACGTGGTGATGGTCGGTGATCGCGGCATGATCACCGCCGCACGGATCGAACAAGCCCTCCGCCCCGCCGGACTTGATTGGATCACCGCGCTGCGTGCCCCGGCGATCCGGCAACTGGCGGAAACCGGGCAGTTGCAATTTTCCCTGTTCGACACCCGCGATATGGCCGAGATCAGCAGTCCAGACTATCCCGGTGAACGGCTGGTGGTGTGCAAGAACCCACTGCTGGCGGCGGAACGCCAGCGCAAGCGCGACGAGTTGCTGGCGCTCACCGAGACCGACCTGAGCAAGCTCCAGGCCCGCGTGAGGCGCGCGAAGAACCCGCTGCGCGGGGCCGGGAAAATCGGCCAGGCGGTCGGCGCTGTCCTAGGTAAGCGCAAGATGGCCAAGCACTTCGAGTTGACCATCACCGATGATGCGTTCGGCTTCACCCGCAAGGCCGACGCCATCGCCGAAGAAGCCCGGTTCGATGGCTTTTACGTGCTGCGCACCGGCCTCCCGGCCGAGCAGATCGATACCGCGGGGACGGTGCGGGCCTACAAGTCCTTGGCCCAGGTGGAGCGGGCGTTCCGTTGCCTCAAGACGGTCGACCTGGAACTGCGGCCGGTGTTCCACTGGACCGCGCCGCGGGTGCGGGCGCATGTGCTGCTGTGCATGCTGGCGTATTACCTCGAGTGGCACATGCGTCAGCCGTTGGCGCCGATGCTGTTCGACGACCATGACCGCGCGTCGGCCAAAGCCGAGCGGACTTCACCGGTGGCCAAGGCCAAGGGGTCCAAGGCGGCTCAGCGTAAGGCCTCGACCCAAGTCGTCGCGGTTGGAGAGGGTGACCCCTCACGCGCCCAGCCGGTGCATAGCTTCCGCACCTTGCTGGGTGATCTGGCGACACTGACCCGCAACACCGTCTGCTTCGGGGGACAGAAGATGCTGACCGTGCAAACAACCCCAACGCCAGTGCAGCGCCGGGCGTTCAGCCTTCTGGGAGTCGAATTGGCAGCGGCGTAGACAGGGCAGCAGACCAAGTATCGAGTTATATCAACGGATTGCGTCAAAAAGACAGCAAAGTTCGGGCTAGAGCATTTTCAGCCTGACTGTGCAGACCGAAAATGCTCTATCCCTTTGTTTGATCAGATGATTCACACGCTTTGAACGTTCCGCTCAGCGTGATCATGCTCTATGACCCGCCCGAGGATCGGGTCGCAGCCTGAGATCAGTGTTCGGTGGCGCCTGCCAGGACATACCGTGCGAGCGCCTGACCGAGGCAGTCGCTAAGCGATGCGATCGTCTTGTCGCGCTGCTCACGGCTTACCCGCTCCAGGTCAAGCTGGCCGCTGGTCACCCAATCCTTGGTCAGGTCGAAGCGGCGGAAGAGCGTAACCGCCTGCATGTTCGTGGTCTGCGCGAGCACGGTTTCGTAGGGACTTAGGTCAACATTAGCCCGCAGGAAGCGGCTGAATTGCGGGTCGATCAGCACGAGGTCGGCATGGGCGTCCGCCACTGCGTCCGCACCGTCCTGAAGCGTTGCGGCGAACAGATCCGGTCTTACGCCGTGAACGGCCTCCACCGTGCCGGTCTGCCACAATACCAGGTCGTAATGATGCGCGGAGAGTTCGTCCCGCAGGATCGGCAGCATGACATCGGCGGTCATGCTTCGTCCCCCTTTGACCGTCAGGCTAACGTTCAGGCCTGGCCGCAACGACTTCAACGCAGTGGCCATTCGATACGGAAACGAACTCCCGAAACCCGGGGCGCCCGGCGCGTGTCTGCCGATGGTCGATCCAGACCCCAAGGCGAGGACATCGAGGGCATTGGTTTTGCTCAGCGCGGTCGCAACCCGAGCAAGCGGAGCCGTGGGCGTGATGAGATCGGACGGCATGTCGCAGACCGATCGGTGTCCGACCTGGGAGCAGGCGGGTGCGATGGCTGTCACCGAGAGCAGAATGAAGGCCACCAGAAGCCGTTGCATGCCCTCAACCGGTATCAGGGCGGGCATCCACCGGCAAGAGGGACGTCGACGCCGCGAGCGATGGTGCGCCACGTCCTGCCTTGGCGCTTCCTTTGACGCGATACCAGGCGGCCAAAGCGCCCACCGCGGCCATCCCGATCGCGCCGAACAAATTTATCCCCAGCTGCATGAGCCCTCGGTCATCGTATTCCAAGCCAAGGCGCGCCAAGAAGCCGAATACGATGCCCGAGCAGAAGACCGGCAACGAGTTTTGCCCTACCAGCACGAAGGGGGCGGCCAAACGCGATCGAAGCCACGGCTGGTCGAAGCTGATCAGACGAACGCACAGCCAGGTTAGGGCCAGGATCGAGAGAAGTCGGAACGGATAAAGTCCCGTCTTGTCCTCGATCACCAGATACTTGAACACAGCTGATCTGGAAAACCAGTCCAGCAGATGCGGATGCGGCTCGATCAGCAGCATGACGATCATGCCCAGCAGGACGATGGCGGCAGCGGCGGTGTCAAACAGCCATCGCCGAGACGGCGGCTTCATCGGGGCACATGCCAGCAGGACGCCAATGATGAACAGGAACTGCCAGGCGAACGGGTCGAAGAACCAGCCATCGCCGGTCCAGGCGCCCAGATTGACGCTGGTGAAACGCACTACCAGATAGATCCCGAATGAGAGCCCGAACAGCACCCGGGGCCAACGCAGCAGCCAGATCGTTGCTGCGAAGAATGCCAACAACACGACGTAGAGCGGCAATATGTTCAACAGACTGGGCTGGAACCGCAACAACAGCGCCTGGAGGATCGAGCGATACGGGTCGTCACCAAGCACATCCAGCCGGGTTTCTTCCAGGTAGTTCAACCGGTTCAGAGCGGTTGCCGAGTAGGTGACCTGGGCGGTAAACAATACGAACAGGAAGATGTGGGCTATATAGATCGTCCAACCGCGCTTCAGAACGTCAGCCGCGGTCGATACATAGCCGTTCCGGCGCAGTCCCATCCCGTATGACAGGCCCGCTCCATAGCCGGCGAGCAGCACGAACACCTCGGTCGCGTCGCACATCGCGAAGTTGCGCAGGCTGTAAACGCTGAGCGCATTCCCCGGGATATGATCCGTATAGATCCACCACAGCGCCAGGCCGCGAAAGAAATCAACGCGGAGATCCCGCGCCGCCGACTGCCTGATCAGGTTCATCTCGGCGATGTGGGAAACGGCAGGTGAATCGAAATCAGGTCGATACGAACTGTCACATCACGTTTTCGCGTTTGCCTTACAAGCCGTCTCCGGCGCGGCGGAATGCCTCGGCGGTGGCAAGGTAGGTATCGATATCCCGATCTTCCGGCGCGGCCATGACATGCTGCACGCCGGCATCACGGTAGGCGCCCAATATATCGTGCAGGCCGCCAGCACTATGCGCATCGCAGTTGATCCGCAATGAGATTACGAACGCCTCGTCCGGGCGCTCGGCCCGCAAACGCTTGACCACGCCAGCCGCCTGCTGGGGATCGACCCGGCTGCCATGCCAACCGTCCAGCCGCAGCGCCCGCTGGATCGCCGCATCCGATGATCCGCCGATCCAGATCGGTATCGGCGCGATCGGCATGGGGTGGGACCGCATCGTAACGATTTTCGCCGGGATCCATTTGCTTTCGAAGGTAACCGGATCCTCGGCCCAAACGGCACGCATCATGGCGATGCCTTCGTCCATGCGCCGCCCTCGTTGGTTGAACGGAACGCCCAGCGCGTCGAACTCGGCTTCCAGCCAACCAACGCCGGCACCCAGGATCAGCCGCCCGCCCGACAGGTTCTGCAGCGTGGCCAGTTCTTTTGCCAGCGGCAATGGATGGCGCAGCGGCAGCACCAGGACCGAGGTTCCCAGGCGCACGCGCGTGGTCGCGGCCGCGGCCCAGGTCAGGGTCAGAACGGGATCCCAGAAATTGGGTGAAGGCGGGTAACCACTGTCCTTTGGGACGATGATGTGCTCGCTGACCCAAACATCATCAAAGCACAGTTCTTCGGCCTGGATGGCGGCTCGGCGGATGCTGTCGGGCGCTGCCTTGCGACCAATATGGGGTAGATGGATGCCAAGGTGCATGATCTTATCCTCCTAGTGGACAGAATCCGACGGAAAGGTCCGTCGGATTCTGCCACTAGCACTTGATTTGGTGGGCCGATTCACCCGAGCGCAAGGGTGCGTCTGGCGGGATCGGACCACTAGCACCATACTCCAGAGTTACGCGACGCTGTCCATGGCGGTGGTGACCGCGGCGCTGGGTTGGACTCTGCCGGCGCGGCGCTGCGTGCATGCGCGATATGCGTGATGAACGGTTTCGGAACCGAGCGGATTGCCGTTGCCGGCGTCAGGGCAATCTGGGCCGGAAAGCAGCGTGCCAGGAACGGCAAGCGTCGGCTTGGCGATTGGCGCCGGGAGCGGCGGTTATTTAACATGATAGAAGAACGATTGTGCTCCGGCGAACGCCTTGCAATCGCTCGCTACCGCCGGAACGAGCGGCCGCCCTTGCGTCATTCGTATCGCCTGAGCCACTTTGCGGCAACGCCACGCCAGCGAGGTCGGTCCAATTCCTACCAATGAACAGCCGAGGCACGCTCGGAAGACCGGCCGCGAACGCAAGGTGGCCGCGGGGCCGTCATTTGTGCCCTTGAAGACCGAGCGGCTGAGCTTGCGGCCGCTGCGGGGGAAAGACGCCGAAGCGCTGCATCGGCTTGTCAACGACTGGGAGGTTACCCGTACTCTGGCGGAAATTCCCTATCCGTATCCTCGGTCTTTGGCTGATGAGTGGATCGCATCGACGATAACGGAACTCGCTGAGGGAACCGCCTATCACCTGGCGATCACCGGCAAGGAGGGGCGCAAGGAGACTTTGGTTGGTGTGGTCGGCCTTCGCCTCGACGCCGCCCGCCGTACCGGGCGGCTTGGATACTGGGTCGGCCGGGCTTACTGGAAGCATGGCGTGGCGACCGAGGCGGCGAAGCGGCTGACCAGCTGGGCGTTCGCCAACCTGCCGCTCGACCTGATCGCCGCCGAGGTGACCGAGGGCAATGACGGGTCGTTCAAGGTGCTGCGTCGCGTCGGGTTCCGAGAGGTCGGCACCGGCGTTCGCGCGTCGCTGACCACGCGGGACGAGCACGTCGTGACCGTGTTCGAGGCGACCCGCGACGACATCTTCGGCCCGCCGGACGCGCCGGCGGTCGATTTCGCCAGTCCCGGCGACAAACCGCTGCTGCTGGTCGCGGCGTGTGCCTTGGTCGATGTCGATGGTCGCGTCCTGCTGGCTCGTCGTCCCGAGGGCAAGAAGATGGCGGGTCTATGGGAATTTCCGGGCGGCAAGCTGAACCCCGGCGAGACGCCTGAGGCGGGGCTGATCCGCGAGCTGAAAGAAGAACTCGGCATTGATGTGACGGCCGCCTGTCTGGCACCGTTCGCGTTCGCGTCGCATGCGTATGAGGGGTTCCATTTGCTGATGCCGCTGTTCGTGTGTCGGCGGTGGCGCGGCATTCCGACCGCGCGGGAGAACCAGACCCTAGCCTGGGTGCGAGCGCGGAAGTTGACCGAGTACGAGATGCCGCCCGCCGACAAGCCGTTGATCCCGTTGCTGCGTGACTTCCTCTGAGGAAATTCTTCGATGGCCAAGAAAAATCCCACCGCCTGCCTGCTGGTCATTGGCAACGAGGTGCTGTCGGGCCGGACGCGCGATGCGAACATCCAGTTTCTGGCGTCGGGTCTGGGGGATCTTGGGATTCCGCTGCGGGAAGTACGGGTAATTCCTGATGTTCCAGCAACGATTATCGGCACCGTGAAGGAGGTACGGGAAAAATTCGATTATGTTTTCACGACGGGTGGGATCGGGCCAACCCACGACGACATCACCAGTGAATGCATCGCGGCAGCGTTTGACGTGCCATGGGAGCACCATCCGGTGGCGTGGCCGCGGATGCAGGCCAGCTACAAACCCGGGCAGTTCAACGCCGCACGACAACGGATGGCGACAATGCCGCGGGGGGCCACGCTGATCGAGAACGCCATCAGCGTCGCACCCGGCTTCAAGATGGAGAATGTCTATGTGATGGCCGGCGTGCCGAAGGTCATGCAGTCGATGTTCGAGTGGCTGGCGCCGCGCCTTGAAGGCGGCGAGAAGATCGAGATGCGGGCGGTTCACGTCGTGGGTTTACCCGAGGGCACCATCGCGGAAGGCCTGGAGATGGTGCAGAAACGGTATCCCGCCCTGGACCTGGGCAGCTATCCGTTCTATCGCGCCAGCGGCAATGGGGTGGCGCTGGTGGCGAAGGGGCCGAACGGGGACGCGGCGGAGCGCGCGATCGCCGAGGTGACCAACCTGATCATTGGTTTCGGCAAAGTGCCGATCCCGGGGGAGCCCGCGGACCTGTGATGCCAACCGCCGTCGCCACCGCCGCTATCGGCGGCGAGCTCTGGTAGGCCGGGCGGAGTGCTGTCATTGCCGCGCGCCATGCCGTGACAGGTCAGGCTTCCACCCAGGGAGCGGGCACAAAAAATCGTCCGCCTACCGTTTTGAGTGCGTTGTTCTCACTGGCCATCGCAGCCAACCTAAGGCTTCGGAGCAAGGCCCCCGCGGCGGTCTGCCGCCAGAACCAGGTGTCAACCTGCCTGGCCGACGGGACCGGCGCGATCGCCTGAGCCGCCTCTCCGTACAGCGCCTTGATGTCATCGCATAGAAACCGCACCGACAACGCTGTGGTGTCCAATTGCGGTACCTTGGGAAGTCCGCCCGCCAACACGTCGGCGGCGAAAGCCGGCCATGCCTCGGGCGCCTGGTAACTCAAACCCACCGAGGTTCGGCCAAATGCCGCCTGAGCTGCCTGCCATAGCGGCCGCATCGCCGTCAGTTCGGCGGCGAAACTGGTGTCTACCGTCGTTTTGGGTGCGACCCAGGCCTGGTTGTCTGCCCAACTGGGCGGATCATCCGGAAAATCCTCCAGGATCACGGGTCCATCTGTCCGTTCCAGCATGGCCAGCGCGGCTCGGATGATCCGCAGCTGAAACGCAGGGTCGCCGGGCTCGCCAACCGGACGGCCGAGCATGGCGGCGGTCCACAGGGCTCGCGGCGGCCGGGTCTTCTCCGCCTGGGCGCGAACGGAAGCCAGCGCCACGGTCGAGAAACCGCGGTCTTCGAGCTTATGGGCCAGCGCGCACACGGCGCGCGTGCAAAGCGGTCAGACGGGACTGAGCAGGACAGAATCGATCCGCTCCTGCCGCAACTGGCCCTCGATCTGATCGACCGCATCTTCCATCGCCGCCGGGTCGGTCGAGCCCATGACCGTATAATGGGTGTCCGCCACCCCACCGATTTCGCCCAGTGCGGCAAGATCGCGCAGCCGGTCGATCGGAAAGACGACATTGACATCACGCTGCCAGCCGGCGCGGTCGAAGTTGATCGAGACGTGGCTGATCAGCAGATCGCCCGGCGCTGTGGTCGCGGCGACGAAGCGGACTTCGCCGGAGCCGAAGGCAAATGGCGGGTCACCGCGCTTGATCAAGGCGGCGCTTGAGAGGATGGCGACGCGGCGCCTCGACAGCGGAGGTCCCGCATTGAACGGGGTTGTGTCGAACGATGGACACGGCAGGTTGAGCACCGCATCACGGGTTGGCTGGGGGATGTCTTCGGGTCGCGCCATCTGAGTAGCTTGGCACACAGGCCGGTGTGCCGCAAGGGCTGGTTGCGCCGCCAGCCGTAACGGTTCAGCATCTCTTGGGAGCCGAACGCCGAAAGAGCCTCCGGCGAACGGCTTTTACCGAGGATTTCGTGGACGCTGTTCGGACCTGCCACCTGCCCGAGAACCGGATGCCAGCGCGCGAGCCTTTCCTGGTCTATCGGGACCGGCTCGGCGTTCGGTCGGAGGCCGCGTTTCTGCGCCGCCAATATATCGGCTTTAGCCGCCTGCGGCCGATCTGGATTGGCCGCACCTTGTTGCCGGATGCGCCTGAGATCGGCGACACCATGCTGCGGCTGGGCGGGAATGGTCTGTTCGGTCCGGTCCGGCGCTTGCTGTTTCGTCATCTCGGCTGGGCACCCCCATGGGCACCCGCGTGGGCGCCCCAGTTGGGTTCGTCTGCCGGCGCCGCTGTCCTGCACGCGCAGTTTGCCCGCGGTGGCGCGCTGGCCCTGCCGCTGGTGCGGAAGCTGGGTCTTCGGATGGTCGTGACCCTGCATGGCGGAGACATAAGCAAGCAAAAGAACTGGCGGGGAACGGTTCTGGCGCGGCGCTGGCCGGCCCTGGTGCGTGAGACGGATTGTTTTGTCTGTGTTTCAGCCGCCGTTTCAGAGATTGCCGCGAGCCGGGGCGTGCCGCCGCGAAAGCTGATGGTCCTGCCGATCGGGGTGGAAATTCCGGACCGGCTACAGACCCGCAGGCCAATCTCGCACCTGTTTGTCGGCCGCTTCGTGGAGAAAAAGGGGATCGTCGTGCTCGCGGATGCGGTTCGGCGTCTGCGGTCGCAGGGCGATCAAACCGCTTTGGTCTGCGTCGGCGATGGTCCGCTGCGATCCGTGCTTGAGAATTTGGCCCGCGAGGTGCCGGGCGTCACCGTAACGGGCTGGCTATCCGCCGAAGCCGTCCGGACTCGCATGAGCGAGGCTGTATCGCTGCTGGTGCCCAGCATCATCGCCCGCGATGGCGACGCCGAGGGGCTGCCGAGCGTGATCCCTGAAGCGATGGCGCAAGGCTGTCCGGTCATTGGTTCGGATAACGGCGGCGTGGCCGAGGCCATTCGAAACGACCGCAACGGCCTGCTGGTCCGCATGGGCGACGCTACGGCGCTGGCTGCTGCCATGAATCGCGTCGTTTCCGAGGCAGGCTTGCGCGACAGGCTTGGTTCAGCCGGGCGATCAACGGCTGCAACCGAGCTCAATGCCCGCATTCAGTCGGAGAGGTTGGAGGCGCTGCTTCTATCGAGGTGCCAACGTCGTGAGTCGGAGGACTAATTCAGGCGGCGATCACTGTTCTGTCCGTGTCCGAGCGCCCCTCCTGGTCTGGCACAGCAGCCGGTCGTCAGCCCTGCCGGCACTTCATCCGCGGGTTCTTCTTGTTGATGACATAGACCCGCCCACGGCGGCGTACCACGCGGCAGTTCTTATCGCGCACCTTGGCGGAACGCAGGCTGTTACGGACTCTCATGACGCGCTATCTGACCCTGGCGAAGCTAGAGGCGGGCTAGGTAGTAACCTGCCTGCCTGCTGTCAAGCGCGGCGGGGCTGCCAGGCAGGGGAATCGAGTGAACACTCACGCGTTCTGCTGAACGACGGCGGCGAGGTAGTCGGTATTCCACCCGGCTCTCTTTCTACGGTTTTTCAAGCTGGTTGTTGGCTTTGCCTGCTTGAGCAGGTTGAGCGCCATGTGCTTGACAACAGCCATGTTCGCCGGTCCGTGCCCAGTGCGCAGGCGGGCGAGATCGTCGCGGAATACGACGTCGAGCACCCAATGGAGGCGGTTTTCGATCCCCCAATGGCTCCGCACCACGCGGGCGAACGTCTCGGGGTCGAGCTTGGTCGAGCAGAGATAATAGCGCCGCTCGTGTTCGAGCTTTCCGTCCCGCTCGGTCCGGCTCTCGACCATGCCGATCATGGCAAGCCCGGGGAATGCCGGCTCTCCGGGGTAGCGGCGGTCGGAGAACAGCCAGTCCACGTCATGGCAGACCAAGTGCATGCGCGTTTCGATCCGGCCGTGCCCGCCGTCGATGGTCCGATGCACGCCGATGGTCAGCGACGGCGGCGGGGCTGCGAACAGCGCCTCGACTTCGGCATAGATGGCCGGCCGGTTCTGCTTGAGTACCAGCGCGTAGTCGCCCCCACCATCGAGGATGGTCTGGGCGATCTGCGTCTGTGTGCCCATCGCATCAATGGTGACGATGGCGCCGGCCAGTTCCAGGCGTCGCAGCAGCAGCGGGATTGCAATGATTTCGTTGGACTTCTCGGACACCGCCTCCTGTCCCAGCACGAGTTGCTGGCCAGTGGCCCAGGCCGACACCGTGTGCAGCGGGCCCCGGCCCTTGGACCGCGCGTGGCTGCGCCGCGAGGTTTTCCCGTCGATGGCGATTGTGTCCGGCCCGGCGATGCGCAGCCGCTCAACCCAGTTGGCGAAGCATGTTTTGAACAGGTCCGGGTCGATGGCCGCGATCACCTCGCACAGCGTGTCGTGGCTGGGAATGCCACGGCCGAACGGCAGGAAACGGCGAAGGAACGCCAGGTTCTCCTCGCCCCAGAGCGTCAGCTCGACGAAATCGTCGGCGCCAGCGATCGTCCCGCACAGCAGAAGCAGCAGCAGTTCGGGCAATGGATACAGCACCTTCGCCGCCTGACGCGGGTCGCGCAACGCCGCAAATTGCGTCAGAAAGGGAGCACTCGCCAACTGGGCCATCGGACACCTCCAAAAGAGGTGTCCTGTGAATCCTACTTCACCCCGCGCCGGAATCCCCCAAGCGCATGTTCACTCGATTGCCCTGGGCTGCCAGGACGCTGTCCCCTCTTGCTTTTCCACCGTCAGGCCGCGAGCTTCCGGAAGGAAAGGAATTGCGACGTATGAAAAAGGTCTTCATCGACGGCGCGTCCGGCACCACGGGGCTTGGCATCCGCGAGCGCCTTGAAGCCATGCCCGACGTCATCTTGAAAAGTCTGTCGTCCGACCGCCGCCGTGACCCCTCCGCCCGACGCGACATCATGGCCGAGGTGGATCTGGTGGTTCTCTGTCTGCCGGATGATGCGGCCAGGGAGTCGGTTGGCATGGCGGCCTCGCTGGGCGACGCGGCGCCCAAGGTGCTGGACGCCAGCACGGCACACCGTGTCGCGCCGGATTGGGTCTATGGCTTCGCCGAAATGGTCCCCGGCTACGCGGAACGAATTGCCGCGGCAAGGAACGTGGCGAACCCAGGATGTTATCCGACCGGCGCAATCGGCCTGATTCGTCCTCTGGTCGATGCCGGGCTGCTGCCGGCCGACTATCCGATAACCATCAATGCGGTGTCCGGCTATTCGGGTGGCGGCAAAGCGATGATCCAGGCGCACGAGGCCACCGAAGGGGCCATCGGGGGGCCGGCTTTTGAGCTCTACGGGCTGGGACTGGAGCATAAGCATGTGCCGGAGATGGAGCTGTATGGCGGCTTGAGCCGCCGTCCGATTTTCGTGCCGTCTGTCGGTCACTACCTGAAGGGAATGCTGGTGTCTGTGCCGCTGCACCTGGATACACTTCCGGGTCAGCCCTCGGGCGCCGATCTGCGTCGTGCGCTGGAGATGCGTTACCAGGGGTATGACCTGGTGCGGGTTGTCGACGTTCAGTCCGACGGCAAGCTGGAGCCCGAGGCGCTGAACGACAGCGACCGACTGGAGCTGACTGTCCACGTCAATGACAAGCATCGCCAGGCCGTGCTGGTGGCGCGTCTGGACAATCTGGGAAAAGGGGCTTCCGGCGCAGCGGTGCAGAACATCGGCTTGATGTTGGGATTGCATCATGGTGTTGCCGCGCGGGAGCTGGCAGATGCCCGATAACAGCTGGCCGTATGGCACGGTCTTCTCGCTTGACGGAGTGACGCCAACAATCGCGGACGATGCTTTCATAGCGCCGACCGCGGCGGTGATCGGTGATGTGGTGATCGGGTCACAGACCGGCATCTGGTTCCACTGCCTCGTGCGTGGCGACATGAACAGCATTCGCATCGGTGCCCGGACCAACATCCAGGACGGCACGGTGATCCATATCGACTCGGGCGCGTTCGCGACCTTCATTGGCGACGACGTGACGGTCGGGCACAACGCGGTGATCCACGCCTGTACGTTGCGGAACCGCGCGTTCGTCGGCATCAGTGCGACGGTTCTGGACGGTGCGGTGATCGAGGAGGGCGGTATGCTGGCGGCCGGGGGGCTGCTGACACCCGGCAAGGTCATCGGCCCGAACGAAATGTGGACTGGCTCGCCGGCCAAGCTGCGACGGGTCATGGACCCGGCGGAGCGGGCGCGATTTGATCGGAATGCCCTGGTCTACCGTGAACTGGCGGAGAAGTTCCGGGCCGGCCTGAAGGTGGTCGGCTAGAGCATGATCACGCTGAGCGGAACGTTCAAAGCGTGTGAATCATCCGATCAAACAATGGGATAGAGCATTTCGGTCTGCACAGTCAGGCTGAAAATGCTCTAGCGGCGAAATCATCGCGCTCAAGGCTCGGTCGTTCCATCCTGGCCGAGGCTTCCTGGCGAATGCCCCCGGAATGCAGGTGGGCGGTGACAAGGTAGATCGACCCTCGGGCCGCACGTAGCTCGCTCAATCCGGGCCCTCGACAGCTGCTTCGGCCGCACCGTATCAATCGAGCCACAAAAAAAGGAGGAACCGCATGCGCGTCGCCATCATCGGTCAGCAAGACTTCGGAAAGGCCGCCCTGGATGCGTTTCGTGCCCGCGGCGACGAGGTGGTCGCGGTGTTCTGTGCGCCGGAGAAAGGGCGACCTGACCCGTTGCGCCTCGCCGGACAGGCAGCCGGTATCCCGACCTACCAGTTCGCCAAACTCACCGATCCCGAGGCGCAGGAGGCTCAGCGTGCCGCCAATGCCGATATCGCGATCATGGCCTATGTGACGCAGTTCGCGCCGCAGGACTTCTGCAACATCCCGAAGTTCGGGACGATCCAGTTTCACCCCAGCCTGCTGCCGCTGCACCGCGGCGCCTCATCCATGAGCTGGTCAATCATCCTCGGGCGCACGGAAACCGGCTTCAGCATTTTCCGTCCCAATGATGGTTTGGACGAAGGGCCGGTGATCTTGAGCCGGACCGTGCCGATCGAGCCTGAGGACACACTGGGCTCATTATATTTCGGCAAAATCTTCCCCATGGGCATTGCCGGCTTGATCGAGGTGGCTGATCTGGTGGTTGCCGGCAAGGCTCCCGCCATAGCCCAATACGGGCCGGGTGCCGGCTACGAGGGCATCATCCGCGAGGCGGAATCGCAAATTCACTGGGCGGTCCATATCGATCAGACCTTCAACCTGATCCGTGGCTGTGACCCGGCTCCGGGCGCATGGACGACGCACGACGGCAAGAAGCTGTTCCTGTTCGACAGCGCCAAACGCCCCGCCCGGACTTTCTCCGAGGTAAAGGGCAAGAAGATCGGTCAGGTCGTCAGTCAATCCGGTTCAAGCCTTCTCGTTCACGGTCAAGGCGGCTTTATCGAGGTCCAGCGGATCCGCTGGGATGGTGGCAAGAAGGTTGCCGCCGCCGAGGCCGGGCTTGATGTCGGGACGATACTTGGCAGCTGACGGTTGTCGATTGATGGGCCGTCCGGGAGCCTTGGCGGGCGGTTTCGGTTTCACGCATTCGCGCTGTGCAAATCGTAACCTCCCCGCGGATGGCGTTGTTGTCTCGAGTTCCAGAGGTATTCGGTTGCTAGAGCATTTTCAGCCTGACTGTGCAGACCGAAAATGCTCTATTCCTTTGTTTGATCGGATGATTCACACGCTTTGAACGTTCCGCTCAGCGTGATCATGCTCTAATGGCATAATCCGCCTGGCCGCGGCGGCGTTTTAAGCCAATCAGTGGGCAAGCCAATCAGTTGGTCGGTTCTCGGCATGATACAAGAACAAACCAAAGCACACCGTTGTTTGCCTTGTTTCCCTTGAGTGGGTCGTTGCCCCGAAAGGCGGCGCCCTGTAGCGTCGGTCCAACATCAGGTAGCCGGATCCGTCTGTTCATGCCCGCCCGCACGCTCCTGGCCGCCGTCGCGCTCATCGCCGCTTCGATGCCGGTTTCACCGCAAGCCCTTGCTGACCAAAGAGATTTGTTGATCGTAACGCGCGACGAGTCTTTGCAGCGCGCGGTTCAATCCGCCTACGTCCAGCCATTCACGGCGGTCACCGGCGTGCCGGTCCAGCAGAAACTCTGGGGCGGAGGGATCGAGGCGCTGCATGCCCAGGCCAAGGCGCCCGGCGATCCCTGGGATCTCGTCCTCGTCGATCCGGACGAGCTGTCGACCGGCTGTCGCGACGGCTTGTTCGAGAAACTGGACTGGTCGGCGATCGGTGGCAAAGACCACTATCTGCCGCAGGCCGTGAGTGATTGCGGCCTGGGCGGGATCATCGCCGCCACGGTGCTGGCCTGGGACAAGGAGAAGCTGCCCGTCGCGCCCTCCTGGTCTGACTTCTGGGACGTGGCGAAATATCCGGGCAAGCGCGGCCTTCGGAAAGGCGTGCGCGGCAACCTGGAATTCGCGCTGATGGCGGATGGCGTGGCGCCCGCGGACGTGTACAAGACGTTGGCCACCGCGGATGGCGTCGATCGCGCGTTCCACAAGCTGGACCAACTCAAGCCTTATATCGTGTGGTGGTCGATGGCGAGCGAGGCGGCGCACATCCTGTCATCGGGCGATGTCTTGATGACCAGTGCGCCCAGTGGGCAGATCGCCACGACGGTTGAGCAGGAGCACAAGAACTTTGGGATGCAGTTCACCGCCAGCCTGTTCGAGCTGCAAAGCTGGGTGATCATGAAGGGCAGTCCGTCGCTCCGGATGGCGCAGCAATTTCTATATTTCACCGGCCTGCCGGCGATCGAGGTTCAGCTTCTGCAGCACAGTGGTGATGCGGGTTTGGCGAAGGCATTGAACGACGGGTTGCCGCCCGAACTTGCGGCGGTATCACCGAGCAATCCGGCTAACATGGCGGCTGGGCTGAGGATCGACGCCGGGTTTTGGCATGACAACCTCACGAAATTGCGGCAGCGGTTCGAGGCCTGGCAGGGGCATTGACTTGTCGGTTCAGCCCGGCGATCGATCTGGACACCAACCAATCGCGGATCGCTCGGGGCCGATTTGTACGACAGCCTGATGGGTGGTGTCGCGGAATAGTCGCCGTTCGGGCGAACGGGTGAGAAAGTTTCCGGTTCAGGACGTTTTGGCGCAATCGGTGCTTTGCGTGACCCGCCGGGGGATGCGATAAATCCCATCGATGCGTGTGCTTTATCACCTCCCGTTGTCGCCCTATGCCCGTAAAGTCCGCCTCGTGCTTGCTGAAAAGCGCCTGCCGTTCGAGTTGCGGCTGGAAAAGGTCTGGGAACGGCGCGCCGATTATCTGGCGTTAAATCCGGCGGGCACCGTGCCGACGTTGACCGAGGACAATGGACTGGTGATCCCGGATTCTGTGGTCATCTGCGAGTACCTCGACGAGGCCTATCCAGACAGCAGCCTGTTTGGCAGCACCTTGGCGGAGCGGATCGAGATCCGCCGGTTGTCAGCATGGTTCGATGGAAAATTCGCCTCCGAGGTGACCCAGAACCTTTATGGCGAGAAATACCTCCGCAGGCTGACCCGTCGTGGGCTGCCAGATCCCAGCGCGATCCGCACGGGCTATACTGCGCTGCGGTATCATCTGGATTACATCGGCTGGCTGGCCGAGACACGCCAATGGCTGGCTGGCAGCATTCTGTCGATGGCGGATTTCGCCGCCGCGGCTCATCTGTCGACATTGGATTTCGTTGGCGAACTGGACTGGTCGATGTCCCCCCCGGCCAAAGATTGGTATGCCCGCATCAAGTCGCGTCCGAGTTTCCGCGGCATCCTGGCGGACCGGGTGCCGGGCACGACGCCGCCCCCGCACTATGCCGACCTGGACTTCTGATCCCGCGACGGGGTCGGTTAGAACGGTTCCGCTAGAGCATTTTCAGCCTGACTATGCAGACCGAAAATGCTCTATCCCTTTGTTTGATCGGATGATTCACACGCTTTGAACGTTCCGCTCAGCGTGATCATGCTCTAACTTGACGGTTTAGGCGATGCTCCCGGCGGAGGCGATGCCAGGGACTTTCCCAGGCGAAATTTATTGAAACTAAAAAGTAACGAAGATTCTTGATCGGGTCGGCTGTTGTCGCTGGGGCTGATCCGCAATCGCGGAGATGCGCGCGTCCGCTAATGGCGGTGGTTGCACTTTAATCAATAACAGCGATGTAGTGCGCTTGTCTCATGCGCGGCACGACCGGCCGGCGCCTCGCGGGCTTATTGCCGGCTGGTTTGTCGCTTTGCTCTGTGATTGCAGGCCTTGCTGAGTGTCAGGCGCTTGGATTTCTTCGCTGACGGTGTTCGGCGACACCTGCGAGATGAGGTTGCTGTGCGGCGATCAGTCGTTCTTTCATTCGGACAATCGCGACTTCTTGATGGGATCCAAACCTCACCCGACACAACCGCGCGCTACGCCAAAGCAACCCTGCGGCTGGTTTAAGATTTCTGTGTTCTCAGTCGCGCTGTGTTCTCAGTTTGGAAGCCGGCGGCCGGTTACAATTCGAATCACATCGCTCCCGTTGCGTTTCGTTTTTTCTGCCATATCTACACCTTGCCTTTTTAACCAGGAGTTGTTCCGATGTTCTCCTTCAAACATCTCATCAAGACGGCGGCAGCGTTGGGCCTCGCGATGATGCTGTCCGGCTGCATCGTCTATCCGGCATGGGGTCCTTATCACCATCCGCGCCACTGGGACTATTGAACGGCATGAGCGGCGAAGCGGCACGCCGCTCAGGCGGCCGTCCGACGGCGTCGGCGGCTGTACTTCTTGAAACCAGCATCTTGGACACGGCCACGGCCGCCTTCCTGGCTGATGGTTATGCTTCGACCACGATTGAGGGGATCGCGCGAACAGGCGGTGTTGCCAAGCGCACGATCTACGCGCGCTGGAACGGCAAACCCGCCCTGTTCTTTGCTGTATTGGAACGACTAACGGCGCGGTGGCTGTCCGGCACGGGCGACTGGGCCGAGGCGGACAGTATTGATGCCGCGTTGGACCAGGCGGCGGAGCGCATTCTGGCCGTAGCGTTAACGCCGGAGGCGGTGGCATTGCATCGTCTGCTCATCGCGGAGAGCGCCCGCTTTCCGGACTTGCCGCGGTTGATGCACCAGGCCGGCGCCGGTGAAGGCACCTCCCGCATTGCCACCCTGCTGGATCGCGCCGTCGCCGTTGGGATGCTGCCCAAGCAAGATACGGGCTTTGCCGCTGAGCAGTTCTTGAACCTAGTGCTCGCCGGACCGCAGCGCCGCGCGCTCGGGCTTGGCCGGCCGCTTAACCAACAGCAGATAAAGGCGTGGCGCGAAACAAGCGTCGCGCTGTTTTTGTCGGGCGTCAGAAGCTGAAGGTTGCCGGCCCAACCCAATCAATGTTACCGCACGGCCTACAAAACGGCAGGATGGGCGGCTCTATGAAGCTTTTGCTGACCGGTGGTTGCGGATTTATCGGCTCCGCCGTGGTAAGATACGTTCTGCGCCAGACCGATCACGTGGTGATCAACGTCGACAAGATGACCTACGCCGCATCCGAGGACGCGCTTGAGGACGGCGCGCGGCATAACCGCCACATCCTCATCAGGGCTGATATCGCCGACGCCGCCGCGATGCGTCAGATATTCGAGACGCATGATCCGGATGCGGTGATCCACCTGGCGGCGGAAAGCCATGTGGATCGCTCGATCGACGGTCCGGCCGACTTCGTGCAGACCAACGTCGTCGGCACCTTTGTCCTGCTGGAGGCAGCGCGGCGCCACTACAGCGCGCTGTCGCCCGGCAGGAAAACCGCATTTCGATTTCACCATGTGTCGACCGATGAGGTGTTCGGTGCACTGGAACACGATGATCCGCCGTTTACCGAGATGACGCCGTACGACCCGCGTAGCCCCTATTCAGCGACCAAGGCGGCGTCGGACCATCTGGTGCGCGCGTGGAGCCACACCTACAAGCTGCCGACCATCGTGTCGAACACCTGTAACAACTATGGGCCATGGCAATTCCCCGAGAAGCTGATCCCGTTGGTGACGTTGAACGCACTGGCTGGGAAGGAACTGCCAGTCTATGGCGACGGCTCGAACATGCGTGACTGGCTGTTTGTCGAGGACCACGCCGAGGCGCTGGTGCGCGTGCTTGAAAATGGCACGCCTGGCGGAACCTATGCCATTGGTGGCCGCCAGCCGCGGACCAACCTTCAGGTTGTGACGGCGATCTGCGCTCACCTGGACCTGCGCGCGCCGGACCCGGCGGGCCCGCGTGAGAGACTGATCAGGTTTGTCACAGATCGTCCAGGCCACGATTTCCGTTACGAGATCGACCCTTCGCACTGTGAACAGGCGCTGAACTGGAAAGCCCCGCACGACTTCGAACGCGGCCTCGCCCGCACCATCGACTGGTATCTGCAGAACCGCCCCTGGTGGGAGGCGCTGCGGTCCGCCAAGTATGCCGGCGAACGGCTGGGAACCACCGACGATGGCGCGGCCAAGGAAAAGGCCAGCGCGGCATGAAGGGGATCCTTCTCGCCGGCGGCTCCGGCACACGACTGCATCCCATGACGCTGGCTGCTTCGAAGCAGCTTCTGCCGGTCTACGACAAGCCGATGGTGTACTATCCGCTGTCGACCTTGATGCTGGCGGGTATCCGGGACATCATGTTGATCTCCACGCCGGACGACCTGCCGCAGTTCAGGCGCCTGCTGGGCGACGGCTCGCGTTTTGGCGTGCGGTTCGAATATGCCGTCCAACCGGCGCCGGACGGCATCGCCCAGGCATTCCTGATCGGCCGTGACTGGCTCGAAGGCGAAGCCTGCGCCCTGGCGCTTGGCGACAACCTCATTCATGCCGATCATCTGTCGGCTTTGCTGCGCGCCGCATCGGCCCGCCCTGTCGGTGCCTCGGTGTTCGCCTATCAGGTGCGGGATCCGGAGCGCTATGGCGTGGTCGCCTTCGATCACGATGGCAAAGCGGTGGAGGTGGTGGAGAAACCTGCCGCGCCGACCAGCAACTGGGCGATAACCGGCCTGTATTTCTACGATCGGCAGGTCAGCGAAATCGCCCCGCGCATCAAGCCGTCAGCGCGCGGGGAACTGGAAATCACCGATCTGAACCGTGTCTACCTTGAGATGCATGCGTTGCACGTGGAGAAACTGTCGCGTGGCTGCGCGTGGCTGGATGCCGGCACGCCTGACAGCCTGTTGCAGGCGGCGACGTTCGTGCAGACAATCCAATCACGCACCGGCATGTTGGTGGGCTGCCCGGAGGAAGTCGCTTTCCGCATGGGATTCATCGATGCCGATCGACTGCGCGACCACGCTACGCACCTCGGTAAGACCGATCTCGGGCGCGCATTGATGGAATTGGCTGAAGGGGGTATGGCGTGAACGTCGAATCATTGGCGATCGGCGATGTCAAGCTGGTCACACCGCCCCGGTTCAAGGATCCACGCGGGTTCTTCTCTGAGACCTGGAGCCAGGGGCGGTTCGCCGACGCAGGCATTCCCGGCCCGTTCATCCAGGACAACCACGCGGTATCGACCGAGGCAGGCGTCTTGCGTGGCCTGCACTGCCAGATCGGCCCCAACGCCCAGGGCAAGCTTGTGCGCTGCGTGAAGGGTGCGATCTACGATGTCGCGGTGGACGTGCGTCAAGGATCGTCGACATTCGGAAACTACGTCGGGGCGGAGATCAGTGCGGAGAACTGGACGCAGATCTGGGTGCCGGTCGGATTTCTGCATGCCTACTGCACGCTGACCGCGGAAACCGAGGTCATCTACAAGGTCACCGGCGCCTACGATAAGGCGGCGGAGCGCGGGGTGATCTGGAATGATCCGGATATAGGCATCGAATGGCCGGTTTCCGCCGACAAGGTCATCCTGTCCGACAAGGACAAGGTGCTGCCTCGCTTGCGCGAGCTGCCGGCGCTGTTTCATGCATAGTGGTGGTTTTGGCCAGGTGGCCGACCCTGGGTCACGGCGGCAGCAGGCTCGATCATGACAGGAAAAATTCTTGTGACCGGCGGCAGCGGGCAACTCGCGTCGGCCCTCGCGGCCGCCGCGGGAACCCACCGCGTCGGGCGTCCGGACTTCGACTTTGACCGTCCGGAGACGATCGAGGCCGTGTTTCGGGCGGCCGCACCTCGGGTGGTGGTGAATGCCGCCGCCTACACCGGGGTTGATGCGGCCGAGAACGACGCCGATGCGGCCTACCGAGCCAACCGCGACGGACCGGCGATGCTGGCGCGGCTATGCGCCAAGGCGGACATCCCGCTGATCCACATCTCCACCGACTACGTGTTCGACGGTGCCAAGCCGGATCCCTACGTCGAGACCGACCCGGTCGCGCCACAGGGCGTCTACGGTGCCAGCAAGCTGGCCGGGGAGGAGGCCGTCACTGCCTCCGGCGCCAAGGCGATCATTCTCCGCACCGCGTGGGTTTATGCCGCGACCGGAAAAAACTTCGTGCGCACCATGCTGACCGTCGGGAAAACCCGACCGCAGCTTTCCGTCGTTGCCGACCAGCATGGCTGCCCGACCGCGGCCACTGATCTGGGTCGCGCTATTCTCGCGGTCGTCGGCTGCCTTGACGCCTCGGGCTGGCAATCGGGGTACCGTGGCATCTTTCATGCCGCCGGCGCCGGTGCCACCACCTGGTTCGGTCTTGCGGCCGCCACATTCGAGGAAGCCGGCCGCCATGGTGCCGCAGCGCCCGAGGTCCGGCCCATCGCGACCGCCGACTGGCCGACGCCGGCCAAGCGTCCGGCAAACTCGCGACTGGATTGCACCAGGCTGCACGACGTGTTCGGCGTCCGTCTGCCGCACTGGCGAGACAGCCTGAACCGGACGGTCGCCACGATCTTCGCCACCGCACCGCCGTGAACAACGCTCGCTAAGGCAACACTGCCAAGTCACGCGCCCGTATTCCTGATGGCGTCGCGACCAGTTAGAGCGATATCCATCGCGTTGCCCATGGACATCGCTCTAACTCTTTGTTTGATCGCATGATTCACCGCTACAGGTGGTTCCACCTGCGCGGATAATGCTCTAGTCGTCATTACGCGCAGCGCGATCCTTCTCGCCGAGCGCGGCACCGAGGGGTCGACATCGATGTCGCGCATCATTGAAATCGTGCTTTTCCTGACGCCGTTTCTGGGCCTTGCCGCGTGGCGGCTTTCGTCGCCCACCGCTTTGCCGCCGCCGTGGCTGATTTACGGCTTTGCCGGATGTGTCGTCCTATTGCTGCTGACCTTGTTCTGGCTGCGGCAATTTGACGCCGAGGATGCGGCTCAGGTCTATGTTCCCGCCGAAATGCGAGGTGGGCGGATTATCGAGGGACATCCAGGTGGACCACGATGATGTCCTTCGACTTTCTCAACGATAGGGCACTGGGCAGGGTTTGGGACGCACTGCCGAACGCGCGCGTGGTGGGTGGCGCGGTGCGGGATGCGTTGGCGGGCCTTCAGGTGGCGGACATCGATCTGGCGACGCCGGACGTGCCGGAGCTTGTGATCGAAGCGCTGGTCGCGGCGCGGGTGAAGGTGGTTCCGACCGGCCTCGCGCACGGCACGGTCACGGCGGTGGTAGACGGGCATGGCTTCGAGGTCACGACCCTGCGCCGCGATGTTCAAACCGATGGCCGCCACGCGGTCGTCGCTTTCACCGCGGATTGGCAGCAGGACGCCGCCCGCCGCGATCTAACCTTCAATGCCATGTCGACAGGCCGCGACGGTCGGGTTTGCGACTACTTTGGCGGCATCGCCGATCTGCGGGCCGGCCAGGTCCGATTTGTCGGAGATCCGGCTGCACGGATCGCGGAAGACTACCTTCGTGTTCTCCGCTTGTTTCGATTCCATGCCCGCTTCGGCAAGGTTCCGCCGGATCCCGTGACACTGCGCGCTCTGCGGGATGCCGTCCCCCGCCTCCAGCATTTGTCTGTCGAGCGGGTGTGGAACGAGGTGCGACGTATTCTCGCCGCGCCCGATCCGACCGCGTCTGTCGCCCTGATGGATCGCGTGGGCATCTGGGCGGCGGTGCTGCCGGAGGCGATGGCTGTTGACCGGTTGAAAGGGCTGCCCGCTGACCCGGTCCTGCGCCTGGCTGCGATGCTGACCGGCGATGCACTGACGCTGGCGACGCGGCTGAAACTGTCGAGCGAGGATCGTGACCGGCTGCTCAGGCTGACGACAACCCCAAGTGTTGCCGGTTCGGACGCGGCGCTGCGGCGCTTGCTGGCGGATCATCAGCGGGCGGACCTGCTGGATCGAACGTGGCTGGATGGGGCCCGGCTGGAGGGGGCAGCCGAAGTCCGGCAGCGGCTGGCTGCGATGACGCGTCCCGTATTCCCACTGGAAGGGCGCGATGTCCTGGCGTTGGGCATCCCTGCCGGGCCTGTTGTCGGGGCGGCGTTGCGGGACGTCCGGCGGTGGTGGCTGGATGGGGGGTGCGTTGCCGATCGTGACGCCTGTCTGATCCAACTTGCACGAGCAATCGCGCTGCCCAACATGCATTCAAAGAGGTGAGACATATGTCGGATGTTGAGATCTATACCCAGCCGTGGTGCCCTTTCTGCGAGAGAGCGCTCCATATCCTGACCACCAAAGGCGTCAGCTTTCGGGAAATCGACGCGCCGCATGGCTCAGAAGCGCGCGTTGAGGCGCGGCAGCGTTCAGGCGGTCGCACGTCCGTGCCGCAGATCTTCATCGGCGCCCAGCATATCGGCGGCTGCGACGAGATGGTTGCCCTGGAGCGGGCCGGGAAGCTGAATGCGCTACTTGGGGTGGCGTGAAAAGTGCTGGCACTCCTTTGATGGGAGTGCCAATTTGCGACACCTTCTCAATATTCAGCAGGGGCTCCGTCAGGTCCGGAAATGATTCACTATCAGTTGCGGTGCGGCCAGGCCCACGGGTTTGATGGCTGGTTTAAGGACAGCGGCAGCTTTGAAAAACAGGCCGGGCGTGGCTTGATCGAGTGTCCGGAGTGCGGCGGCACCGACATCGAGCGCGCTCTGATGGCGCCGGCCCTATCAAAGCGGGACACTCCATCGATGCAGGTCCCGGCTGAGACGTCAGTCACGGCTTCCAAGGCGCCTGCCGCCGCCGCGGATAAAACCACGCCGGACAGATTACCAGCCCAGGTCGTGGCCGCGTTGCAACGGATGCGCGCGGAAGTCGAGAAAAATTGCGATTATGTCGGCCATGAATTTGCCAGCAAGGCGCGGGCAATGCACCGCGGTGAGGTCGAACCCAAGGGTATCTATGGCGAAACCACCGCGGAGCAGGCGGAGAGTCTGGCCGAAGAGGGGATATCGGTGGCGAAGATCCCTTGGGTGCCGCGCGCCGACGGGTGACACGCGCTGGCTCGACGTCTCGGCCGTCAGCCTGAGTTTGGTATCGGGCATCCCGCCATATCGGGCCCGGAGAGCGATTGGCCGGCGACCCGGATTGCCTAGTATAGCGATTCCATGAAAGCGACCCTTTATGGGGGATTCCCTTCGCGCCGCGATATCGTGTAGTTAGGCCGTCGAACCTAAAGACGATGGCTGGGCATCATGGCAGCACCGCGGCGCGTCATCGATATCTCGATTGAAGAAGACGACCTGGCACGGCTGCAAGCGATCGCGCGATCTCGGACCGAACCGGCGAGTTGGGTCGAGCGAGCCCGTATCCTTCTAGCCTATCGCACCAATCCGTCGGCGCACGCGGTTGGCGAGGCCATCGGCGTGACCCATCAGACGGTGCTGCGGTGCCTGCGCCGGGCAGTGCGGTTTGGCGTGATGGCCGCGCTCGACGACAGTCCACGCCCAGGCAAGACGCCGGAGATCACGGCGGACGCCCGCGCGTGGCTGGTATCGCTGGCCTGCCAGAAGGCCAAAGATCTGGGCTATCCGCATGAGCTTTGGACCACCCGGCTGTTGGCGCGCCATGTGCGTGCGCACGCGGCGGCTGCCGGACATCGGTGCATGACCCGCGTCGTGCAGGGGACAGTCTGCAAGATCCTGGCGCGCGATGACGTCAAGCCGCACAAGGTGCGTTACTACTTGGAACGACGTGACGAAGCGTTCGAGACGAAAATGGCCGAGGTACTCTGCGTCTATCGCGAGGTCGCTGTTCTGCGCGCCGCAGAGACGAATGCGAGCAACGTCGCGATCATCTCCTATGACGAGAAGCCGGGCATCCAGGCGATCGGCAACACCGCAGCTGACTTGCCGCCAAAGCCCGGGGTTCATGCGTCCTTCGCACGCGACCATGAATACAAACGTCACGGCACGCTGAGCCTGCTGGCCGGGATCGATCTGCTGACCGGCAAGGTGCATGCCTGTGTCGAGGAACGCCATCGGTCACGGGAATTCGTCGGCTTCCTCAAGCGGCTCGATGACGCTTATCCGACCGGCACAGGCATCAAACTGATCCTCGACAACCATTCGGCCCACATCTCGAAAGAGACCAAAGCTTGGCTCGACACGCGGCCCGAGGGCCGCTTCTGCTTCGTGTTCACGCCAAAGCACGCGTCATGGCTCAATCTCGTCGAGGGCTTCTTCTCGAAGATGGCGCGCTCGATGCTCCGCCACATGCGCGTCGCATCGAAGGCTGAACTCAAGACACGCATCCTCGCCTATCTTGAGGACATCAACACTGACCCGGTCGTTCACACCTGGACCTACAAGATCGGTGAGGCCGCGTGATAGGAGTCGCTTCATGGAAACGCGATACTAGGTCCGGGCGCCCCTGCCATCGACCCACGAGACCGTCAGTCATTTCCAGGGCAGTCACCGGCTAGGCGGCTTGCCAGGGTCAGTCATGCGGTTGTCTCCGGGGGTTTTTTGGCGGCAAGATGCTATCCCCTGATCCCGGAGCGAGGCGGCGCGAATATGCAAACCGTTCGTTGCCTCGTCGTTTGGAAGGCTGAATGACAGATCAGGGATACCGTGGACGGTCATGGTCGCGGCTGAGTAACGCCGCCACCGAGGCGCCGCATTGGGTCGATCAGGTCCGACAGCGGTCGGTTGTCTGCCGGCTGGGATTTGCCGGTGCGGTGGTCCTGATGGCACCCGCCAGCCCAACCATCAGCTTGTTGCCAAGACGATCGGGGCTGCATGCTCAACACGCCTGATCTTATCGTCATCGGCGGTGGCCTGGTCGGCGGCGCGATCGCCTGGGGCGCGCAGGCCAGTGGCGCATCGGTCGTCGTGCTCGACGAAGGCGATATCGCGCACCGGGCCGCGCGCGGCAACTTCGGATTGATCTGGGTCCAAAGCAAAGGTGCTGGGATGCCGCCGTATGCCGAATGGACCCGCCGCTCCGCGGGCCTGTGGCCGCGTCTCGCAGCCCGTCTTCATGAAGCGACCGGGGTCGACACCGCGTTGAATCAGCCAGGGGGCCTGGCCTTCTGCCTGTCCGACGACGAATACGAGCAACGTCAGTCGCTGATCCACCGCATGCACAACGAAAGCGGCGATATCGGCACCCGCATGCTGTCGCGTTCGGAGGTGCGCGAAATGGTCACCGGCCTTGGCGATGAGGTTGTCGGCGCCAGTTTCTGTCCGCTCGATGGACACGCCAGCCCGCTGCGTCTGCTGAGCGCACTGCACCAACCGCTGGATTATCGGCCGGGCCACAAGGTCACCCGCATCGATGCGCGACCCAACCGCTTCACCGTCCAGGCCGGAGACGAAACCTACGCGGCACCCCGCATCGTCGTCGCGGCCGGCCTGGGGAGCCGCGAGCTGGCGCCGCAGATGGGGCTGCACATGCCGGTCTCACCATTACAAGGTCAGATCATTGTGACCGAACGGCTACGGCCGATCATCGCGTTTCCCACCCATCTGCTCCGCCAAACCGCCGAGGGCACCGTCATGTTCGGAGACAGCCAAGAGGATGTGGGCTTTGACATCGCCACGAGGATCGCGGTGCTGAAGAAGATCGCCGATCGCAACATAAGGACCTTTCCCGCTTTGAAGGACGCCGCCATTGTCCGCATGTGGGCGGCACTGAGGGTCATGACACCCGACGGCTTGCCAATCTATGAGCAATCCCAGCGCTTCCCGGGCGCCTTCGCCGCGACCTGCCACAGCGGCGTGACCCTGGCCGGCGCCCACGCCTTGGCGCTGGCGCCGGCCATACTCGATGGGGAACTTCCAGACTGCCTCGCAACCTTGACCAGTCGTCGCTTCAAGCAGCCGGCGGCAGCGTAGAACATATGGCTAGATCGCGCATCTGACGAGCGATACGTCGGGCGATTCACGTCCGAGGTCGGTTCAACCTTTAGACGATTGCATTCTACCCGATACTTCAGGAGCGCCGCTTGACGCGGGCCTTACCGCGGTAATCCTGTCGGACGCGCGGTGGAAGACCTGAAGCCATGCTCTGTCGCAACCGGCATCGCGTCGTCGCGTTCATTAGCCCTGGGCAGAGAGCGAAATGCTGAAAAATCTCTGGCTTGTTACCAAACGTGCAGTCGAAGCCTTTATCGAGGATGGTGCGCTGTCACGAGGCGCCGCCATCGCCTTCTACGCTGTGACCTCGATCGGGCCGGTCCTGCTGATCGTTGTCGCCGTGGCCGGCTTCTTTTTTGGCGAGGACGCAGCCCGCGGTGCGTTGATGGGCAAGCTCAGCCAGGCCATGGGCCCGCAAAGCGCGGGGTTTCTGCAACTTGCGATCGGCAGCGCATCGAACCGCGGTTCCAGCGTTCTCGCCACCATTATCGGCGTGGTGTCCTTGGTCATCACCGCCAGCGGCGTGTTCGGCGAGATGCAGACCGCCCTGAATGCGATCTGGCAAGCCAGTCCCGAGGACGCACCCGTCGTGCGCATTATCAAGGCGCGCCTGACCAGCCTGGGTCTCGTTGTATCCTTGGGGTTTTTGTTGCTCGTATCGCTGGTCATCGGCGCCGCGATCGCCGCGCTCGGTCACGCCCTGAACAACATCATGCCGTTCGCCGAGACGTTGCTTCGCCTGCTGAACTTCGTGGTTTCCCTGATGTTTCTCAGCGCGATCGTCACCGCCATCTACAAGATCCTGCCGGACAGGCGTCTGGAGTGGCGTGATACCGTGGTAGGCGCTTTTGTCACCTCCCTGCTGATCACCATCGGCAAGATGGGGATAGGTATCTACCTCGGCAGCAGCGGCATCGCCTCCAGCTACGGGGCTGCCGGATCGGTTCTTGCGTCGCTGCTTTGGATCTACTACTCGGCGCAAATCTTCTTGTTCGGCGCCGAGTTTACGCGCGCCTATGCCGACCACCGGATCTCGGCCCGGCGGCCAGCAGAGGCGGGTTCGGGCTAGAGCGGTTTCCGTTCGCCTTGGCTCACGGAACCCGCTCCACCTCATTGTTTGATCGCATGATTTACCGTTCCGGTGATGCCACCTAGTCGGATCATGCTCCAAGGTCCTGGGTCAGGAGTTCGCTTCGATGTGCGAGCGTTTCCCCTCAGTGCAGACGCTTCAGGGCGGCGAAAGGATGCGGCTCCGGTTCGTCCTCGATAGCCTGCAGTTCCGTCCCGGGCCTGCGCGGGTAGGGGTCGAGCGCCAATCCGAGTTGTTCTGACGCTGCCTCGCCCAGATCGATCAGGTTGCCGAGGAACGGGATCTCATCGTCTGATTCCGGGTCTATGTCGTCGGACTCCTCGCCTGACGGAACGAAGCGGACCTGAAAAACCTCTTCCAGAGCCGCATCGAACTCTTCCAGACTTATGACACAGGTTTGTCTGATCCGCGCCTGTAGCACGCCGCGCGCCAGAACAAGATCCCGATTTTCCCGAACGAGATGAAAGGCACAGGAGATAGCCAGAACCGCCGGAAGGTTCATCCGCACGGCCAGAGCCGAACACTCATTTGGATTTGCCTCGACCGTCAGGTCCAGCCCGTTCGGGCCGATGCGATCGAGTGTCAAGGGTCGGTGGAATTCCAAAGTCATCGAGCAGCCTCCGCCGCCGGCAAAAAATGAACCTCGCCCCCCAGCAACGCATCCATCTTCTGCTGCCCGAGGCGAACTGCTTCTGCCCCGGCCAGCCGCGCGAGCGCGGCCGCGGAGCCCTCAGGCGGTGCCTTGCCGCGCCAAACGTTCCGTGCCAAGGCGATTTCCAGCGCCGCGCCATCGTTCCAGACCGCAGCATAGGCGGCGCTGCGGCCATGAAACGCCTCCCACATCGCGCGGTTGCGTTTGCCGACGGACAGGTCGCCAACGCCCATCTCCCGCAGGTTGATGTCCATGTCCAGGAACATGGCGTCGAACAGCGCCTGAGCCAGCGCCGGGCCGCGATCCGGGTCGGCGTCAAGCCGGCGAACGAGCAGGTAGACGTGCAACACGATGGCATCGAAGCGCCCGTCCAGCGTGTCCGGGACGCCGAGCGTGCCGTACAGGTATGGATCGCGCGCCGCGGCGACGGCTGAGCTGTAGAGCTTGAAGGCGGCATGTTCGAACTTGTCGCGTCTGCGGAGGAAACCGGCCAATTTCGCCTCGATGCTTGGGGTATGGCCGAACGGCCGCTTGCTGATTGACACGGTTGGGGCGACCGTGACACGCACCTATAAAATAACATTGGCCGCTGATCCAACCAGGGGCCACCAAATCCGCGGGATGCATCAGTTGCCCAACCTAAACGCCGTTCGCCGCCTGTTGTTGATCTGCTGCCTGTTGTTGTCCTCTTGCGCCTGGCTGATGCCGCCGCCGCAACTGCGGGGCAACAAGGTTGACCCAGAGTCGATGAAGGAACTTACGCCTGGGATCTCCACCAAAGCCGACGTGTCGGCGATCATTGGCTCACCGACGGCTCGCGACACCTTCGACGACAACACCTGGCTTTATATCAGCGAGATGACGCGGCAGCGTATCGGCCGCACGTTGGGCGAGCTTAAGCAGAATGTCATCGTGCTGAAGTTCGATGACAAAGGCGTGCTGTCGACGATCAGCAAGCTGGACAAGGAAGATGCGCTGCCGGTGACGGTGATCGCACGAACCACGGCGTCGCCGGGGACCGAGGCATCGTTCATGCAACAACTTCTCGGCAATATCGGCCGCTTCAACCCGACCGGCGCTGGCCCGGCCACCGGCGGCCCCGCCGGCGGGGCGCCGGGTCCGGCGCAGTGACTGTCCTGTCAGCGGCTGGCTTGTCACATGCCGATGCCTCGGGCAGTTTTGCTGGCATTGTAAAAGGGTGCACGATACCTGCCTGACCGTTCCGGTCAGGACCTGTTGCGTCCCGCCACTGTCATACAGGTCTTGCCCGATGGACGTTGCCCCGCCCACCGTCATATCAGCCGCGGATGCGCTGGCGCTTCGTTATGGTGGCCAGGCGGCGCCGGTGGCCGGCCCGTGGAACGATCATGTCGCCTTGATGCTGTCCCACCGCTCGATCCGCGGCTACCGGCCGGACGCGTTGCCGCATGGAACGCTGGAGACACTGATCGCCGCCGCGCAGTCCGCGGCCACCAGTTCCAACCTGCAGACCTGGTCGGTGATCGCGGTGACCGATCCGGCCCAGAAGGCCGCGCTGGCAAAAGTGGCCTCGCATCAGAAGCACATCGAGCAATGTCCGCTGTTCCTGGTCTGGGTCGCGGACATTTCACGCAATCAACGCCTGGGCGCCGAAGAGGGCGTTCGGCTGGAGGTCATGCTGTATCAGGAGACCTTCCTGGTGGCGGCCATCGACGCCGCGCTGGCGGCGCAGAACGCCACGGTCGCGGCAGAATCACTCGGCCTGTCCTGCGTCTATATCGGTGCGCTGCGTAACCGGCCGCAGGAGGTCGCGCAGATTGTCGCGTTGCCAGCCGGCGCCTTCGCGGTGTTCGGCATGTGCGTCGGTTATGCAGCGGCGAGCGCTGCCAACGAGGTCAAGCCTCGGCTGTCGCAGGCGGTGGTCCTGCATCATGAGAAGTACGACGCCTTAAATGAACAGGCGCATCGGGCAGCCTATGACGCGCTGATGGGCGCGTTTTCCGCCAGAAATGACATGGCGGCGGACACCTGGACCAAGCGGGTGATCAACCGCATGGGCAAGATCGCTGCGATGGGCGGGCGCGACAAAATGGTCGCGGCGCTGAACGCGATGGGGTTCGACTTAAAATGAGCAGCGGTTTCGGTCTGCACCTGTCGGAGCGCGGATTGCCATGAACCCGGCCCCCGTCACCGCAGGTGTTGGCGGATGACGGACCGACAGAAGCAGGGCTTGGCAGATGCCTGTATTTCGCGAGGCGTATGCCGCTGATCATTTCCGCTGCTGTAGGAAGAACCGCATCATCTCGCCGGTGGCGTCTGGTCCTTTCGGATCAGTGTACGAACCTGTCGAACTGCCGCCGAACCAGGCGTGGCCAGCGCCCTGAACCACCCACTTCTCGATTATCGGCCGATCGGCGGCGTCGAGGTAGAGCGTCCGGGTATAGGCATGACCACCAGGCACCTCACCCGTCTCGATCTGCCTGCGAAGCGATCTGCTGCTCGCCGCCTGCTCAACGACGGCCTCGCCGTTTCGGGGATTGACCGTGGTGTCGCGCGTGCCGTGGAAAACGATAGTCGGCACATCGCGTCGGGCCGCTGAACGGCCGGCGCCTGGGCTGCCGCGTTGCATCGCCGCAAATGCCGACTGCATGTCCCGCGCCGCGCCGCACGCCAATCCTGAATGCACGCCCACCGCGGTGAAAAGGTCTGGGTAAGCGTTGCCCATGATCGCCGCGGCCGCGCCGCCGGCTGATAATCCAGCGACATAGACCCGCGCCGGATCCACCGCGAAGTCGTGCATGATCGTTCGGGTGATGCCGGCGATCAGGGCTGGCTCGCCGGCATCACGTTGCTGGTCATCGTGGTTGAACCAGTTCCAGCATCGCTGTGCGTTGGCCTGGCTTGTCTGGGCCGGATAAGCAACCAGGCAGCCCTGCGCCTCGGCGGCGATGTTCATCTGGGTTCCAGCGGCGAAGTCGTCAGCGGATTGGATGCAACCGTGCAGCATGACGATCAGCGGAGCGGGCTGGCCATGATAACATCCGGGCACATACAACTTGTATGAGCGGGAGCCGTGCTGGTTGCTGAACGTCTTCGCCAGAAACCGCGCACCGCTTGCGGGGCTTTGCTGGCAGCCGAGCGGTTGTGGCGCAGGTGCCGGATCAAGGGACCGCGCCCGCGCGACCATGTCATCGATTGCCGGCATCAGCTGCCCGCCGAACATCCTTTGCAGAGCGGCCGCCGCCTTCGATAGTTGGCCGTCTTGAGTCAGACCCACCGAGGCGACCATGTCTTTCAAGTAAAAGTGTTTCATAGCTGAGTTCTTCCAAAAGCGGGATTGCGCCTGATGGTCAAAGACCGTGATCGGGTGATTGTTTGTCGCGGGACTTCCGTTCAGCGGGTACGGTCAGCGAGGGCTGCCCTGACCTCGGCGCTGGCGTGGAGCGCGCCCAGAACCGTCACCGAGGCAATCGCCGCGCGCGCCAGTTCGGCTGTGACATCCTGGGCGATGTTGGCCATGCCGAGGACATTGATGTGCAGCATCTCACCCCGTTGTCGCGCAGCCTCCAGGTCATCACGGCTGTAATGACACAAGCCGAGTTCCAACGTCTTCCGGGCGACCGACTGGCGCACCACGTCGGCGTGCCGATCAAGCTGGTTGCGAATGGCCGTGCGGATGAAATCGGTCCGGTTGGCATAGAACCCATCCCGCACCATCAGATCGACATGTCCGAGGTCCACGAACCCGAGGTTGATGGTGATTTTCTCGCTGTCCGCGAGTTTCGGACGCAGTTCGTGGATATTTGCCGCCATTACCATCTCCTTGCCATCCAACTGGATGGTAATTGGGAGGCTGAGAGGCACTTACAAGATCTTACCTGCTTACGCACTTTCCTCAGCCTCGCAGGTCTGGTACATAGCATGAACATGAAGGTCTGGCAGCAGGGTGTGACAATGGCTCGGAACAAGGTTCAATTTCAGAAGGGTCTCAGTGAAGCGGGCTTCGAGGCGATCTACGGCACGGAGGAAAAATGCCGTGCGTTGGTGATCGCGTCGCGGTGGCCGCATGGCTTCGAATGCCCGGCCTGCGGCGGACGGGCCTATTGCGAAGTGAAGTCTCGGGGCCTGTTCCAATGCAACGCTTGCCGCCGCCAGACCTCGCCGATCGCCGGCACGATCTACGCCTCGACCCATCTGCCGCTGCGGTTGTGGTTCCGCGCGATGTATCACCTGACCCAGAGCAAGCAGGGCATCTCCAGCATCGAACTCGGCCGTCGCCTCGGCGTGACGCAGACCACGGCCTGGAAGATCAAGCACAAGCTGGCGCAGGTGATGATGGAGCGTGACGCCAGCAAGCCGCTGAGCGGGCGCGTCGAACTGGACGATGTCTATCTCGGCGGCGAACGCTCCGGCGGCAAGCGGGGCCGCGGCGCGCCCGGCAAGACACCCTTCGTTGCCGCCGTCGAGACCACGCCGGAGGGCAAGCCGGTGCGCCTGAAACTGCGTCGCGTCGCCAGCTTCTGCAACCATGCGCTGTCGACTTTTGCCAAACAGAGCCTCGATCCGACATGCGAGGTGGTCAGCGACGGGCTGGCTTGTTTCGGTGCGGTCGCGCATGCCGGGTGTTCGCATCAGGTCGTCAAGACCGGCTCAGGCGCCGCCGCGGCGCGTACCCCCACCTTCAAATGGGTCAATACTGCACTGGGGAATATCAAAGCTGCCATCGTCGGGACCTACCGGGCGATCGATCAGAAACACGCGCCGCGCTACCTCGCCGAGTTCGAATACCGCTTCAACCGACGATACGACCTCGGCGCCATGATGCCGCGGCTCACCTGGGCCGGAGTGCGGACAACGCCGATGCCCTACAGGCTGCTCAAGTTGGCCGACGTCTTTGCATGAGCAGCCAACCATCGCCAGAAACTGGCTGAGGAAAGTGCGTAAGCAGGAGATCTTATACCGATCGACGCTCGCATTGACCGGTCGGCGCGCCGAGCTGGCGGGCGAGCGAGCCCGCGAGAAAGCGGGCGACGCGGCAAAAAAATCAGCCTGCTACCGGTCGGCGCAAGCACCAATTGTGTTAGTCGAAGCCCAGGAACGCCTCGGCCGAACTGATCGGCGGCGCGGTCGTCAATACTGCCAAATCCGGTGTGGGCCGAGCAGTGCGGGGATCACCGGCGAGCAGGGCTTCCAGTTCGGCGGCAACCCGCAGCACCAGAGCGTCGCCGCCGCGCGGTCCGACGATCTGCAGTCCGAACGGCATCCCGTTGCAATCGCGCCCAACCGGCAGCGACAACGCCGGGTGTCCAACCAGGGTGACCGCGTAGGCCATTGCCAGCCAGTGAAAATAGGTCCGGGTCGGCGTGCCGTCGATCACCGCCGGATAGAGCTCTCGCCACGATCTGGGGCTGACGGTAATGGTCGGTGTCAGAATGATGTCATAGCGCCCAAAAAACGACTGCCACCGATGATACAGCGCGGTTTGAAGCGAGAAGGCGCGGGCGATGTCTTCTGCGCTATACCGCAGGCCCTCCTCGACATTCGCACGCACGTTGGGTCCGACCTGATCCGGCGTGTCGCGAACCTTCTGCAAATGGGCCGACAGGAACCCAAGCGCGCGCAGCACCTCGAATGCCTCGTCGGTTCCAGAACAATCGGGTGTCGCGTCGTCGGCCCGCGCGAAAACATGCCGGAACAGGTTGGTCTTCTCCACGAACACGGATGCGATGTGCTGTTCGGTCGGAGCGAAGCCGAAATCCGGGGTCAAGGCCACGCGCAGTTCAGCCAGATCGACGTGCGCCGGCGGATAGACGTCGCCTGCCGACCGCACTGTCCTGCCATGGACCGTGGTCGCCAGCGGATCGCCCGCGTCGTCGCCGATCATGCCGCTGAGCAGCAAGGCTGTGTCGGCTACGGTTCGGCCCATTGGTCCGACGACCGGCAATCCGCTCCAGCCGTGCGGGCGGCGTTCGGTCGGGACCAGGCCGGGCGTCGGGCGAAAGCCGACAATGCCACAGAAGGCCGCGGGATTGCGGAGCGATCCGCCGGTGTCGGAGCCCTGGCAAAGCGGCACCATTCCGGTCGCCAGCGCCACCGCCGACCCGCCGGAGGATCCGGCGCATGATTTTGCCGGATCAAACGGGTTGCCGGTCGCGCCGTAAACCGCGTTGCGGGTGTTTGCCCCGGCACCGAACTCCGGCGTATTGGTCTTTCCGACAACGATGGCTCCGGCCGCGCGCAGCGCCGTTACGAGACGTTTGTCGCTGTCGGGAACGTTGTCGCGAAACAACGGGCTGCCAAACGTGGTGCGCAGGCCGGCGGTCGGCTCAAGATCCTTGATCCCGATCGGCAATCCATGCAGCGGCGGCAGCGTGTCGCCTCTCGCCCCCGCGGCGTCGGCGGACTTGGCGGCGATGCGAGCCCGGGCAAAGTCGCGCGCCACCATCGCGTTGACCGCGTGGTCCACCGCCTCGATCCGGCCGATGCAGCTTTCCAGCAGCTCCGCCGCTGAAAGCCGTTTCGTGCCGATCAACTGACGGGCGACGACGGCGGTCAGATCACAGGGCTCCATGGTCAATAACCCAGCGCCAACCCATCTTTCCTGGGCTCTGATCCGGCCACGAGACAGCCGCGCTGGTGATCGATCCAGATCGCCTGTCCGCCGCCAAGCGGCCGCTCGGTCGGCTCCGGATGATGCCCCAGTGCCGCCAGCTTTCGCACCAGATCGTCAGGAACACCGCGTTCGACCTGCAATTTTCCGCCATAGGGAAAGACGCGGAACAGATCGATCGACTGCTGAATATCCAGGCCGTATTCCAGCAAGTTAGTCAGGAACCAGGACTGCCCCATCGGCTGGTAGTGGCCTCCCATCACGCCGAACGGCATGAGCGCCTGGCCGTTCTTCATCAGCATGCCGGGAATGATGGTGTGCAGCGGACGCTTGCCGGGCGCGATGCAGTTCGGATGCCCGCGCTCCAAGCGAAAGCCGAAGCCGCGGTTCTGCAACATCACGCCCGACTTGTGCGCCAGAATGCCGCTGCCGAAACCTTCGAAAAGGGAGTTGATAAAACTGCACGCGTTGCCGTCTTTATCCACCACGCACAGATAAATCGTGTCCTTGTGTGGTGGCAGGATCGACTCGCCGGCTCGCGGCAGCTGGTGCATCGCGACGGTGTCGCTGATCAGCGCACGCTGGGCGCTCAGGTAGTCGGGGGACAGTAGTTTGGTCACCGGAACGTCGACGGCACCCGGGTCCGCCACGAAGGCATCGCGGTCGCGGTAAGCGAGCCGAGCGGCTTCAATATGTCGGTGGGCGCGGATGAGGCCCGAGGCACCATCGGGTGCCGACGGCAGGCCAGCGAGCATCCCCAGGATCATGAGCACCAGCAGGCCCTGCCCGTTGGGAGGGCACTGATAGACGTCGTAGCCCTTCCAGTTCAGCGTGATGGGATCGACGAACTCAGCGTTCCGCAGGCCCTTGGCGAAATCCTCCTCGGTGTGGAGGCCGCCGTGCTCACGCAGCGTCGCCACCATGTCGGCCGCCACCGGGCCTTCGTAGAACGCCTTGGCGCCGTGCCGGGCGATTGCGCGCAGCGTCTCGGCCAGGGCGGGCTGCGCGAATATGTCACCCGCCTTCGGCGCGGTTCCACCCGGCAGAAACGGCGTGGACCCGCCCTTGCGCAGCTTCTCCTGGAGGCGTGCCCAGTCCCAGGAGACTTTCGGATGCACCGGCCAGCCATCCTGAGCATAGCGGATCGCCGGTCGCAGCAATTCGTCCAGTCCCTTGCGACCGTGTGCCTTCAACAACGTTTCCCAGGCGTTGACCGCCCCCGGCACGGTCACGGAATGGGCCGAGGTGTTCACCTGAACCCGCATCTGGCGGCTTTCGTACCAGTCGATGTCGGCGGCGGTGGGTGCCCGTCCCGAACCGTTCAGGGCATGCACTTTTCCGGTTCCAGCCGGTGCATACAGGCAGAAGCAGTCGCCGCCGATGCCGGTCGACTGCGGTTCGATCACGCACAACACCGCGACGGCTGCGACGGCGGCGTCCAGCGCATTGCCGCCGGCCCGCAACACCTCGAGCGCGGTCAGTGTGGCGGCGGGCATTGATGTTGCCGCCATCCCGTGGGTGGCATAGACCGGGCTGCGGCCGGGAAGCTGATAATCGCGCATGGTGATCCTCGGGTTAGGTGACCGTGACATTATCCCAGCCGGCCGCCAAGGCAACGCGCACGGAGGATGCGATGGCAGAGCAGATCACCTATGACGCCTTCCAGGCGGTGGACATCCGCGTCGGCACCGTCACCGATGCTCAGGCCTTTCCAGAGGCGCGCACGCCGGCGATCAAACTGACGATCGACTTCGGGCCGGAGATCGGGCTGAAGAAGTCCAGCGCGCAACTGACTGTCCATTACCGTCCGGACCAGTTGATCGGCCGCCAGGTCTGCGCTGTGGTCAATTTCCCGTCCCGCCAGATCGGGCCGTTCATCAGCGAGGTGCTGACACTTGGCGTGCCGAACGAGGATGGCGCGGTGGTTCTGGTTCGGCCCGATCTACGGGTACCGAATGGGGGAAAATTGTTCTGACTGGCAAGTGGCTGTGCAGCGGGGAACATGGGTCAGCGCCTGGTTGTCGCCGGAGGCCCACGGCGACGCGGCGGCCGACTTAACCGACCTGGTAGAAGCCGGGCTGCTCCGGCGGGTCCGTCAGATCCTCGTCGATCGAGGAAACCTCGGCCATCCGCGGACCTCGGCGACATAAGCGCGACAGTTCCTCCACCGAAGCGACGTCGCCGGCGATCAGGGCCTCGACCGCACCGTCAGAGCGGTTTCTTACCCATCCCGAGATGCCGAGTTCCGTTGCCTTCTGAACCATCCAGGCCCGGTAGCCGACACCCTGCACCCGGCCTGTGATCACCAGCCGCTTTGCGTTCACCGCTCCCCCCGCGTCAGGTCGATATAACGCGATGCCAGCGCGATGTCAGCCAGCAGACCGGCGCGCCGATCGACCGCCTGTTGATCCTCGCCCCATTGTTCTGCCTGGAACAACTCGTCCAGAAAGCCCAGGTCGAAGGCTGTCGTGGCATCCAACCGCCCCGCCGCGAGCGCCAGCCCCAGGACCAGGCTTCCCAGCGCCGGCACCGCTATGCCGAGCGCCGCGAGCGCATCTACGTCCAGCGCCGCGACCGTCCGTTTTAGCGCGGCGACGCTGTCATGGTGCTGCTTCAAGTAGGCAACGCCGGTAGCGACCCGCAGGGGAGCGTCGAAGGTCAACGCGGCCCAGTCAAGCCAAGGCTGCCATTGCTGATGCTGGCGCTGCACGAGCTGTCGTGGCGCGTCGGCGCGATAGCAAAGCAGGTCGGTCTCGCCGTACCGCGCGATCGCGTCGACGGTTGGGTCCGGGTCCGGCGCGACCCGCTCCGCAGCGGTGCCGGCGAGACGCGTTAGGGGGGTGTCCTTGAACGACATCTCGCCCCCCTTGGCGTCCCCGGCCGCCTGCCACTCTTCGGCGATCGCCTGCGCCAGCCGCTTCGGACCCACCACCAGCAGCGAACCGCCAGGCAGGCGCAGCGGCTTGCCGTCCAGCAGGATCGAGTGCCCGTTTTCAGAACGCTGGGCCGCCGCGGTGCTCCAGAAGCGTTTCACCGACCAACTTTCACCGAAACAGGTTCTTCAACAACGCCGCCGGATTGGTGGCACCCGGTTGCGCGCCTTTGCGCGGCGCCGCTGCTGCCACCGCCTGACCCCGTGCTGCCGCCAGGGCCGGGGTGCAGATGTCGGTCGAACCGCCGCCGAGCAATTTATCGCCACCGAGCAGGCCGCCGACAAGACCCAAGGGCGTGGCACTGCCGACAAATGCCTTTGCCACGGTGCCGGCGTTGGCCTCCGCCGCGCCGATGTCGTTGACTTTCACCGACGGGTCGCGGATCGGCCCGGAAACAGCGATCGGGATGACCACGCCGGCGCCGGCAACGCGCGCTTGCGGGCGAAGCGCAAGGGCCATGGTTTCCGCGCCGAGGTTAATTGTTCCTGCGCCGGTCATGGTCAACAACGAGGAACTAAGGGCCAAAGGGCTGATCGCCGCGGTGCCGTGGCGAGCGATCATGCGCAAGCCGAAGCATTTCAGTTCGCTTGTCCCGCCCTTGCCCACCAGGTTCAACGCGTTCAGCGAGTCCATGACCTTGCCGAGCAGACTGCCCAGAAGCCGATTGTCGATGGTCCCCCCGGCTATCGCGAGCCCGAGGGAACCATCAAGCGACGACGCCATGGCATGAAGGCTATCGCCGGTGCCGCTCAGATCCGCGTAGACCTCCAAATTGCCGGCGGCGTAAGACGGTTGGTTGACCGCGGCGAGGATGGTTTTCAGCGACAGGCCCGGCGCGCGCAGAACCAGGTGAACCGGCGGCGCGGGGGGCACGGCGTCGGCGGAGAGCTTGCCGGTGAGATGACCTCCCGGCAGCTCCGCGCTGAACGGATCGACGGCCAGCTTGCCGTTCGTCAGCACGGCGTGCGTGTTGATCGCCTTGTAGTCCGCCCCGCCACTGCGGAGGTCGGCAATAGCGAGTGTCACGTCGGCATCGGCGGTGCGCAAAACTTCAAGCGGGATCGGCCGGTCGGAGAACAGGAGGTTCCCGTGCGGCTTTGGTGGCGCCTGCGGGGTGGGTGCCGGTGATGGTTTGCCGTCCGATGCCGATGCGGTCGGGGCTGCTGACGGCTTGGATGGCGCGGCGTGCGGCATCTGCGCGATCGCCGCCTGCAACGCATCGGCGTCGATCCGGCCTGATTTCAGATTGGCCGTCAACGACTTGCGGGATCCCAAACGGATGACGGTGTCGCCGGAGAGGTCGCCGTCCGCGCTGCTCAGACTGATGCCGCGCAGCGCAGCGCCGTGTCGCAAGCCGCCGTCGACGTCGCTCAAGCTACCCTGGAACGCCACCGCCTTGACGGCCGGCAACGGCTGGCGGGCCAATGGCGACAAAGCCGACAGGTCCGGTATCTTGGCGATGAGCGACAAGGCCACGCCCCTCAGAGCCCGGGGATCCGCGATCGCGCCTTTGGCGGTTGCCGTCGCGCCTGCCGCCTGGACCGTCACGTCGATTGGGAAAGGAGCCGGTTTGGCCCCAGGCACCAGAAGCCCCAAAGCGCCGAATGTGCCGACCGCCGTGACCGGCGCGGCACCTATCCTGGCCGCGGCATTGACGCTGGTCGGCTGCTCCATCTGGGGCGCATTGACGTCAAGTTTGTCGAGCGTCAGGCCGGGGATTTGCGCGCCTAGATCAGAGGCCCCGACATGCAGCGTCAACGTCGAGATCCGCGGCAAAAGTCCGCCGGTGTCGGCAACCTTGGCGGCAAAGTTAACGTCGTGCAGCGCCGGCAGGACGAAGCCCTGGAACAGCGGCGCCAGAGCGGTGGCATCCGGCACCGTGCCGGTGACCGCGAGGTTGTAGCCTTTGCCCTGAAGCGGCCGCGTCATTGATCCATCCGCGGTCAGTTTGGCCCCGGTGGCGGTCAGCGCCAGCTTCACCGGCCACGGCGAGGTCGCCGCCGGCGCCTGCAACCGCGTCAGGCTGCCGGTATCGGCCACCAGGTGCAACGCCATATGCTGGTAGCTGGCATCGGCGACCAAATGCAGTGGCGAATCAGGTGACGAGGCGTTCGCCTGCAGTTGTGGAAGACCGAGTATCGTGGTCTTTCCGGTCGCATCGTCGCGATAGGCAAGCGTGCCGTCCTGTATGCGGATACGGTCAATGCTGACGGCTGCTCCGGTCTTGTTCGCTGGCGCCGTCGCCGGGGCAGGGGCCTGAGAACCAGCCGGGGCGGTCGGCGCGACTTCCGGCGTCATCTGCCAGTTGGTCTGGCCTGTCCTGGCGGTCTCCAGCAGGATGTCGGGGTGGATCAGCAACAGGTGGTCGATCTCGATCCGACGGGACAGCAGCGGCAGCAAGCCGAGTTCCAGCTCCATCGACTGAAGCGTGGCCATGTTCGGGCGCGAGAAGCCAGGTGGATTGGAGAACGCGACATCGGCCACGCGGATCGTGGGCGTCAGGGAAAACCCAATGCTGATCTTGCCGTTCAGCGACAGGTCGCGGCCGGTCGCGCGCTTGACCGCTTCGATGATCCGGGGTTTCAGGCTGTTCGGGTCGAAGCGGCCGAGGAAGACGGCCCCCGCTCCCACGGCGATGACAATAAGCGCCGCGACGGCGATCAGGGTGATGCGCAAGGGTCGACGCAGGGTCATCGTCCTTTTCCAGGTGATCGGGTTCCAGGTGATCGGGCGGGCGGAGCCTGAAAGCCCAGCGTCTTGAATGTGGCCCTCATATGGGGCGGCAGTTCGGCTTCGACAGTCAGTGTGCCCCCCGCGGGATGCGGCAGGACAAGCCGTCTAGCGTGAAGGTGAAGATCGCTGGACAAGCCCTCGACAAGAGCGGCGAAGGCCATGTTCTGGTCCGGCTGCTCGTATTTCTCATCACCCAGGATGGGGGCCTTCAGGGCGACGCAATGGACGCGAAGCTGATGGGTGCGGCCGGTCAGCGGCTTCAGTTCCAGCCACGCCAATTTGCGGGCGGCGTGATCCAGCGTCTGATAGTCGGTGATCGCTCGGGCCCCATCGGGATCATCGCGTTCGGCTGGGGCGGTGCGCTCGCCACGGGCGCCGCCGACCCGCTTCAACGGCAGGTCGATGCGGCCTTCAACCGGGACGGGGCGGCCGGCGACGATGGCCCAGTACGTCTTGTCGATGTCGCGGCCGCGGAACAGGGCGGCCAGCTTCCCCGCCGTGCCGGGGGTGCGGGCGAGCAGCAGGACCCCGGTGGTGTCGCGGTCCAGGCGGTGGACCAGGCGGGGACGGTGTTCTGAGCCAAAGCGAAGGGCGTCGAGCATGCCGTCCAGGTGGCGGGTGATACCTGGACCACCCTGCACCGGCAGGCCATAGGGCTTGTTCAGCACCAGGATCTGGTCGTCCTGATAGATCACCGCCTGCTGCAGGTCTTTCGCATCATGGGGATCGAGGTGGCTGACCGGTTTCGCCTGGATGGGCGCATCCAGCGGCGGAATCCGGACGGATTGGCCGGCGGTCAGACGGGTGTTTGTCTCGGCACGCGCGCCATCCACGCGGATCTGGCCGGTGCGGCACAGCTTCTGGATCAGGCTCTGCTGCAGGCCAGGGACATGGCGGCGGAGCCAGCGGTCAAGCCGGATGTCGGCCTCGTCTTCGATCACCGTGCGGGTTTGGGGGTTCATGGGCGGGGTGTGGAGTGTGGGGGCGAGTGGGTCAAGGTGCGAGGGTGCCCTGCAAAAATCCCGCTGCGATCCAGGCTTGCTAACGACCGACAGCCGTCATCGTGCTGCTTAAGGTTGCAAAATTCGTGGTGCTACCGGTCTTCCGTGCGCTTGGTGCGGAGGTCCGTCCAGAAGCCCAGACGCCGAGCGATCTCGCGCTCGAAGCCGCGATCTTGGGGTTGGTAGAGCTGGATACGGTCCATCCCATCCGGGAAGTAGTTCTGACCCGAGAAGGCGTCCTCGGCACCATGGTCGTATTGGTAGTCCGCCCCATAGCCAAGTTGCTTCATCAGTTTCGTCGGCGCGTTGAGGATGTGCGCGGGCGGCATCAGGCTGCCGGTATTCTTGGCCGCCGCTTTGGCCTGGCTGAAGGCGGTGTAGATCGCGTTCGACTTCGGTGCGGTGCCGAGATAGACAACAACCTGAGCGATCGCCAGTTCACCCTCCGGCGAGCCCAGGCGCTCATAGGTTTCCCACCCTGCCAAGGCCTGGGTCAGGGCGTTCGGGTCGGCCATGCCGATATCCTCGGCGGCGAAGCGAACCAGCCGGCGTGCGATGTAGCGGGGGTCCTCGCCGCCGCTCAGCATGCGGGCAAACCAATACAGCGCCGCATCCGGATCTGAGCCACGGAGAGATTTATGCAGCGCCGAGATCAGGTTGTAGTGCTCTTCGCGGTCCTTGTCGTAGAGCGCGGCACGGCGCGCCAGCAACTCTGATAGCGCGGTGGCGTCCATCGGCGGCGTATCACCGGGAAGCGCCGCTATCTGCTCGACCATGTTCAGCAGATAGCGGCCATCGCCATCGGCCATGGCGCGCAGGGTGCCTCGGGCGTCATCGGTCAGCGGAAGTGGGCGGTGGATTTCGGCTTCCGCGTGGACGATCAGGCGTTCAAGCGCGGCATTGTCGAGACGGCGCAGGACGAGGACCTGGCAGCGGGACAGCAAAGCGCCGTTCAACGCGAAGGACGGATTTTCCGTGGTGGCACCGATCAGCGTGACGGTGCCGGTTTCCACCACCGGCAGAAAACCGTCCTGCTGGGTGCGGTTGAAGCGGTGGATTTCGTCCACGAACAGCAGCGTTGCCTGACCCAGCCTGCGGCGTCTGGTGGCATCGTCGAACGCGCGCTTCAGGTCCGCGACGCCCGAGAACACGGCGGAGAGCTGGACGAACGTGAGCCTGGCCTGACCGGCGAGGAGGCGCGCGATGGTGGTCTTCCCGACCCCGGGCGGTCCCCAGAGGATCAACGACGCGAGCGATCCACGTTGCAACATGCGGGTGAGCGTGCCCTCGGTGCCCAGCAGATGATCCTGGCCGACAACCTCCGCAAGCGTGGCTGGCCGCAGTCGGTCCGCGAGCGGGCGGTTGGTGTCGGGTTCGGGGGGCGCCGCGGGGTCGGGTGCGCCGAACAGATCGTCGGGGTCTGGCACGGTCATGGCTCCAGATGTCGCACGGTGTATTTGGCCGGTCACGTCGGTAATGGGATGTCAAGGGCACGAACGGGGCGAGGCCGCACACGGGTGTGGGCTTCGCGGTCGAAGATGGGGGGAGGTCAGCGGGGCGACAACCTGCGCGACGATGAACCCGGCGCTGGACGGGCTTTGGCACAAGCCCGGCCGTGTGAAGCGTTATTCCAGTCATGGAACTTGTCCTGCTGGCTTTCTTGGCGGCCGCGCGGCCGAAGGATCTGGGGGGCAATGTGGCGGAGCAACCGTCCATCTGGTTCGGTCTGCCGGTATCCGCGGTATCTGCCGGTAGACGTCCCGCACCGCGCTCGCAAAACCTCCGCGGGTCGGCCGGCGAAGACGACACGCTTGATTATAAGTCTGACATCATAACGCAGTAGTCTATGGCGGAGCCTAAGCTATATCGTTTGCAATTTACACCGATATAGAGACATTGGCACCGGCCTGCTGAGACGCTCGGGTCGATCTCCAGGTTCATATTCCGTATATGGAATTTTATTTATCAGACACGGCCTTCTTCGGAAGAGTCTGATAACAAACGGTTTCCGTTGTTCGGCCTGGATTTCCCATAAGTCATTTGTTGCGTAATATGCTCATAGCGTGATACGGAACGAGTCCGTCCTGTTGATGGAATATTATTCTTTGGCTAGATAAACGGAGATGTGTCAGATGGCTGATTGGAACACGCAACAAATAAATGGAATGCAGTATCTGGTATTATTACCAGATAGTTACGACCCGTCCCGGCAGTATTCTGAGACGCTGTATCTACATCAGCTCGACCAAGGCTCGTATGGCGCGCAAAATCTTGAGAACCAGATAAACCCGTGGTTTAATAACACCGACAACCAGTCAATCATTGTGGCCCCGTTGCTGGATCAAAGCGCCGACCCCTCGGGCACCACGATCAACTTCGGCGGCATCAGCACGCAGGACACCGCTGGCGAAGATAATGCCATTGCTGCGGCGCAACAGGTCATGGCGCAATGTTCGGTCGATCCTTCGCGCGTCTATGTCACTGGAAACAGTATGGGCGGCATCGGGACCGAAGATATGATGATCAAGTACAATGCGTATACCGGCACGGAGGGCAAACTGTTCGCCGCTGGCCTGTCACTGGCCGGTGCGGATTACGCACAAGGCTTTCCGACGCCGAACGCAGCGGTTGTACAAGGATTGCGCGACGTCCCGTTCTGGGCAATCCACGGCGGACAAGATACCCAGGTTCCGATCAATTTCGATCAAAACCTGTATGCGGCCGAACAAGCCATCGGCGGCAAGATGATCTTTACGCAGGACAACAGCCTTGGTCACGATGTGTGGGATCAATACTACGGTGAGGGCAACGGACCAGGAACGCCGCTGGGATGGCTTGATAGCCAAAGCACCAACCAGGCGACGCCCAGTCCCGCCGCGCCGCCCGCGGCGACGCCACCCCCAGCTGCGCCGCCCGCGGCGGCGACCGGCACCGCCGCGAGCAGCCCGCCGCCCGCGCCGGACATTCCAGCTCCGAGTTCGACACCGACGTCGACCGGCGGTCCGGACACTTTGATCATAGGTGCGGCTGGTTACGCGGTGGGCGACGTGACACCGCAATTCATAGCGTCTGTGGATGGCAACCAGGTGGGCGGTGTCAACACGGTGCAGGCAGTGGAATTCGATGGTTCCAGCACCGGGGGAAACGAAAACTTCTCGTTTACCGGCAACTGGGGACCCGGCCCGCATACGGTCGGTATCGATTACATCAATAACAACGTATCGCCGACCGGAGATACCGGCAACATATTCATCAATTCGGTTACATATGGAGGCAATACCACGACCGAATACAGTCCCGGCGGCGTTCAGGCGGGCTTCATGTATCAGAACGGCACGACCAACCTCGCGATCTGAATAATCGGTCGCTGCGACCCGTTTTAGGTCAAGTGTCGGGTCATGATCAGGTCGGGCGAACGAGCGGTATGATCGTGCGGCAGGGATCAACAAAAGGATCGATTCCGAACTCACCGCAAACCCATGTAACGATCAAAGGAAGCAGCTCTTCTGCCGAATATTGACCATCTGAGCTCCGAACCGCCGGTCGGTTCGGAGTTCGAGTAATCGGGCGGTGCTTGCGCGGTGACTGGTCGAGCGGCACGCTTTCCTGGCCGTGGCCTGCCATGAGCGAGCGGGTTCAGCGAGCCGGCACAAGGCCTGCCGACCCCTCGTTACGAAACCCATCCGGGTTCATGTTGGCGAGGCGACCAATCGACAATAAAGGAGCAACAGGGCGTACGTCAGCCGGCGCATGTGGTCGCATCTTATACCAGTCCGCGTTGATGCCGACTCTCGGGGGGATTCCCCTCCTCGCTGATTTCGGATTCGATGCCCCCAGCGCTGCGGTTCGCACGATGGAGGCATAGGATGGGCAAGGCGTTGACGATCACCCGAACTGACCGCACCAGCGGCGAGCTTCGGGCGGTGTCGGCAAAATGTCGGGACGGCACGCAGGTCCGGCGTCTTCTGGCGCTTGCCATGGTGTTGGAAGGCGCGCCACGCACCGAGGCGGCGGCCTGCAATGGCATGGACCGTCAGACGCTGCGCGATTGGGTGCACCGTTACAACGAGGGCGGCGTCGAGGCCCTGAAAAGCCGGGAAAATCCAGGCCGCACGCGCTATTTAACAGAGGCCCAAATGGCCGAGTTACGCCAGTTGGTGGTGGACGGACCCGATCTGGCCGCGGACAAGGTGGTGCGCTGGCGGATCGTGGATCTGCAGGGCGCGGTGAAGCGGCGGTTCTCGGTAGACGTGCATCAAAGCACAGTCGGCAAATGGCTGCATCAACTCCGCCTGACCCGGCTGCAGCCGCGGCCGGTGCATCCGAAGAAAGACCCCGCGGCCGAGACGGCTTTTAAAAAAACTTCGCCAGCCTGGTAAAACAGGCGCTTCTGTCGACCACGGCCTCGACCCCGATCGAGATCTGGTTCCAGGACGAAGCCAGGGTCGGCCAGAAGGGAACCCACGCCTACATCTGGGCAAGACTGGCCAAAGGTTCCGGCCGGCGAAGCCGGATGGAAAGGCCAGGCGAGGGGCCCGTCGGCTCGCGACCGTTGATGGTGCGCGATAACCGACATGACTCCGCCTACCTCTTTGGGGCCATCTGTCCGGCCAGAGCGGTCGGCGCCGCCGTGCTGATGCCCGCCGCCAACACCGAGGCGATGAACGAGCATCTGAAGGAAATCAGCACCCAGGTCGCGGCGGGCGCGCATGCCGTGCTGGTCTGTGACGGCGCCGGCTGGCATCAGCGGGGCAAGCACCTGGTCGTGCCGGACAATATCAGCCTGTTGTCGTTGCCACCCTACTCACCTGAACTGAACCCGATGGAGAATGTCTGGGACTACTTGCGACAGAACAAATTATGCGCCCAGGTATGGGACACCTATGACGACATCCTCGAAGCCTGCAAAACCGCATGGAATTGGCTGATCGCCGATCCGGATCGCATCCGCTCCATCGGCGCCAGGGAGTGGGCGTGTGTCAATGTTTAGGCGGACTGGTATTATACCATGAGACAATATATGCGACACTGCAACGTCAGTCCAGCCGGAGCAACACTCGCCTAGACGTCGAGGTTTGCAACCTTCAGCGCATTTCCAACGATGAAGTCGCGCCGCGGCTCCACGACATCCCCCATCAGCGTGCTGAACACCTGTGCGGCGTCCTCCGAGTCGCCGACCTTGACCTGCAACAGCGTCCGGATGGCCGGGTCCAACGTCGTCTGCCAAAGCTGATCCGGGTTCATCTCGCCCAGACCCTTGAAGCGCTGCACCGACAGGCCGCGCCGGCCGTGGGCGATGATGCGGTCATAGGTCGTCGCCGGGCCAGCCACCGAGGGCTCCTGCGAGTCCAGCTTCAGCTTCGCCGGCAGGCTGAACCGCTGGGCCAGGGCGGTCGCCCGTTCCGCCAGCCAGCGTGCCTCGGCGCTGCGCATCGCGGAAGGGTCCAGCGCATAGCGTTCGGCGACGCCGCGAACGGTGCGCGACAAGGTCAAGCCGTTGTCGGCGCTGACGACCCAGCCCCGTTCGGTGGGTAGCGAGACAGCGTTCAACCGGGTGGCGAATTCCGGCGCGGCGGCGGTGGCGCGCAGCGGGTCGGGCGTCAGCACGCCGGCGATCGCCGCCTGCTCCAGCAACATCACCGGGATGACGGCGGACAGTCGCTTCAGGTTGTGTGAAGCCTCTCGCAACAGGTTGACCTCGCGCCGCAGGTCCTCCTTTTCGTGAACGTCGCCGTTGCCATAGGTCAGCCGCGCATCCGCCAGCGCCTTGTCCAGCAGGAAGGATTCCAGGGCATTGTCATCCTTCAGGTATCGCTCATCGTTGCCGCGCTTGGCGCGGTACAGCGGCGGCTGCGCGATATAGAGGTGGCCGCGCTCGATCAGTTCGCGCATCTGGCGGAAGAAGAAGGTCAGCAGCAGGGTGCGGATGTGGGAGCCGTCGACGTCGGCGTCCGTCATGATGACGATGCGGTGGTAGCGCAGCTTGCCGGCGTCGAAGCCGCCTTGTTCGACCGCGCCGGGTCCGATGCCGGTGCCCAAGGCGGTGATCAGCGTGCCGATTTCCTGGCTTCCGAGCATGCGGTCGAAGCGGGCGCGTTCGACGTTGAGGATCTTGCCTTTCAGGGGAAGAATTGCCTGAAACTTGCGATCGCGGCCCTGCTTGGCGGACCCGCCGGCGCTGTCACCCTCGACGATGAAGATCTCGCATTTCGCCGGGTCCCGCTCCTGACAATCGGCCAGCTTGCCGGGCAAGGTCGAGACATCCAGGACGCCCTTGCGCCGGGTCAGTTCCCGCGCTTTCCTAGCCGCCTCACGTGCGGCAGCCGCGTCCATCACCTTCTGGATGATCCCTTTGGCCTCTTTCGGATGCATCTCGAACCAGTGCGAGACGGCATCGGCAACCGCCGCCTGCACCACGGGCTGCACCTCGGAGCTGACCAGCTTGTCCTTGGTCTGCGAGGAGAATTTGGGATCCGGCACCTTCACCGACAAGACGGCGGTCATGCCTTCACGCATGTCCTCACCGACCAGGGCCAGGGAGTCCTTCTTGCCCATGCTCTCGGCGTACTTGGTCACCACGCGGGTCAGCGCCTGGCGAAATCCCGCAAGATGGGACCCGCCGTCGCGCTGCGGGATATTGTTGGTGAAACACAGCATCGTCTCGTGAAAGCTGTCGTTCCAGGACAAGGCGAACTCGGCGCGTATGCCCAGTTGGTCGTCGGCGGTGCGCAGGCTGATCGGCGGCGTGAACACCGCGTTCTTCGACCGGTCCAGCCATTCGACGAAGGCCACCAAGCCGCCGTCGTAGCGCATCACGCTTTCCACCGCCGGCGTGTGCCGCTCATCGCGCAGCACCACGGTCATGCCGGAGTTCAGGAACGCGAGCTCGCGCAATCGCCGCTCCAGCAGGGTGTAGTCGAATTCGGTCTTGGTGAACGTCCCTGGGCTGGCCTTGAACGTCACCTCGGTGCCGCTGCCGCGGTCGGCCGGTCCGACGATTGCCAGCGGTCCGTCAGGGTCACCGTGCTGGAACCGAATGCGATGCTCCTGGCCGAGGCGCCAGATTCGCACCTCCATCCATTCCGAAAGCGCGTTCACCACGGCGGCCCCGACCCCATGCAGGCCGCCTGAGACCTTGTAGGAATTCTGATTGAACTTGCCGCCGGCGTGCAGCCGGGTCAGCACGACCTCGGCGGCGGATATGCCTTCCTCCTGGTGGATGTCGGTCGGGATGCCGCGGCCGTCGTCGCGCACGGTCACGCTGCCATCGCCGTTCAGGGTCAGCGTAACGCGGGAGGCGAAGCCGGCCTGAACCTCGTCCACCGCGTTGTCGATGATCTCGAACGCCATGTGGTGCAGTCCGGACCCATCATCCGTGTCGCCGATGTACATGCCCGGGCGGCGGCGCACCGCATCCAGGCCCTTCAGGACTGAAATCGATGCGGCGTCATACGCTTCGGGATCCGAATCAGGGGGCGGCGCGGCGTTGTCAGACATGCCGAGGGACGACTCCATTGGGTAAGATTGATACTCCAGTGTCCTGGGTTGGAAGTTCGCCATGCCGCGCGACCCTCTGATCCAGGACAGGAGCTCTTTGGTTTCAGTGGCCCGCGTATCCCCTCCGTCCGTCGCACGACGCGACGAACTTCGGGGCCAGAACACAAGATAGATAGCATCTACCGGGTCCGCGGGACAGGGGTCGCTTGAATATCGGCACGAATAAAACGCCGATCCGGATGCAGGCCGCCATCGGCGGTGACGAAGGCCTCGGCCTGCCCCGCCAACGGCAGAAACGTCTCGCCGTCCGTCCCGGTGACGACGATCTGCGCCGGCAGCGTCGACAGCACGTGCCATAGCGCTGTCCGCCGTGCGGCGTCCAGATGAACGGCAGGCTCGTCGAGCAGCAACAAGGGCGCAAAACCGCGGGCCGCGGCGATCAGTTCAGCATGTGCCAGGATCACCCCGATCAGCAGCGCCTTCTGCTGCCCGGTGCTGGCCAATGACGCCGGCGTATCGGTGATGATGTCGGTAAGCAGCATGTCGGTCCGGTGCGCGCCCAGGGAACCGGCACCGGCCGCCGCATCGCGCGGACGGCTGGCCTCCAGTTCGGCGCGCAGCCAGTCCTCCACCGCCAAGGCGGAATCGGCTGCCAGACGTGCCGCGATCGGGCAGGCCAGGTCGATGCGGGCGGGCGGGAATGCACCCGCCATGGGGGCCGTGACCTGCGCGTTAAGCCTGGTGACCAGGCTTAAGCGGGCGGCGGAGGCTGCGACGGCATGCCGCGCGATCAGGTCCTCCAGACCGGTCAGCCAGGATCGGTCCTGGCGGCCCTCCGCCAGCAGTCGGTTGCGGCTGCCGACGGCGCTATCATGGGCGGCTACTTCCCGGGCGTGACCAGGCTCCAGTGCCCATACCAGCCGATCCAGAAATCGGCGGCGGCCGGACAAGCCTTCCTGGAACAGCCGGTCCATCTGCGGCGTCAGCCAGACCGCGGCGATCAGCCGGCCGAGGTCGGCCTGGTGACGGAGCGTGGCACCGTCGAGCCGGAAGATACGGCGTTCGGCGGCGGCGTCCCAGCCGGTCCCAAGGCTGGTGTCGCCGTCCTGCGTGCTGAGGCGGGCGTTCACCGCCCAGCTGCCGGGACCGCCCCGCCGGGGCAGCTCGCTGTGGCGCGCACCGCGCAGGCCGCGACCCGCAACCAGCAGGGACAGCGCCTCCAACAGGTTGGTCTTGCCGCTGCCGTTCGGGCCGTGCAGCACGCTGATCCGCGCTGCCGGGCGCCAGGTCAGCGCGGCGTAGCTACGAAAGTCGGTCAGCGTGAGGCGGTTGAGGCGAAGCACAAGCGCAACATGACGTTATGCGGGGATGCCGTGAAGATGTCTGGATCAAGGCCGCGAGGTTAACCACGCCGGGTGATATGCCGCATGTTCGGTGGTTCGACGAAGTCCGTCGGACCCACTCCGTCCGGCTTACGGTTCACCACGTAGATGATGATCCGGCGCAAGGCGGGCCGGACGCATCTGGCCCACGTGGTCACGAAAGCTGTCGGCTCAAGCAAGACGGCCCACGTCCACCTCCGCGAACCGCGCGGTAGCTGGGATACCAGCATGGCCGTTGGTTGATCGAACAGCCAAGGATTGCCAAGATGAACCAATGCGGTCGCGCCCGTACCGGTCACGCCCTCGAACATGTAGGCATGGCTGTTGAACAGACCGGTCTGCAAGGCGCCGCTGGACAGCGTGTCCATGACGACAAGATCGCCTGCGGCACTGAAGCTCTGCAACGTTGCCAGTGTCAGGCTGGCGGGAGACATGAACGAGGCAGCACGCCCGGTCAGCTCCTCCATCGCGATGACCGGACTTCCGCCGTTCGCTATCGCGGCATAGCCGCCGTTCAATGTCGCGACGGCTTTCTCAAGAACCTGTGGCCAGATCTCCTCGCGGCCCGTCGAAACATCCTGTGTCGCCGGATTGTTGACGGCATCGTTCGGAAAGACATTACTGACGGTCTCGGAGATCGGCTTGAAGGCGGTTGTATTCCAACCAGGAAGGCGACCGTTGCTGGCTTCATAAAGCGTCACGCTTTCAGTGCCGTTGGCAATTTCGGTGGATATATTGACGGTACCGTCTCGCCGCTGGTGACCGGGATGGTAGGTGGATCTCACCGGCTCGTTCGTTGTCGCATTGGCGATCGGGGCGGCAATTACAATCTTGGGGTCGGTGATCCTGCACACCGTTGTTTGCTCGCCCATTCCGATCGAGGCACTGGAGGCAAAGGCCTGGACGGCCTCGACAACCCCGATCGCGCCGCCAGCGGCTCGGCATGTGCCCTGAAAAAGAACGGACGCCGCCGTTGCTACACGCGCCGATGCCGCGTGCACCGCTCCGTCAGCACGAGACTACAGTGGATCCTCACCGGTGCGAGAACGGAATGATATGCTGCCGGCGATGCTGGGTTCAGCAAATCGCAGGTTGAGCGGGGATATCCAAAGTGCCACAAGAGTGTGCTTGACGCCTTACAGCAGACGCTTTGCCACAAACGCCGAAGTCACCGTCCAGTTCGTTAGGTGACGAGTGAATGGCCGGACGAACAGGACATGGACGTTGTGCCGACGTGGTGTAATTCCGTTCTTCGAGAAGGCAATTGACGTCGGAGGCTGGTTTAACCTCAGCCGATCGCGCGCTAAACCCGCATCGGCATCAGCACGTACAATGCGCTGGCATCCTCGGCATCCTGCACCACGGTCGGCGCGGAACCATCAGCGAAACGAAACTCCACCCGCTCCGGGATCTGGTCGGTGATATCGTTCAGGTAGCGCGCCTGAAATCCGATCTCCAGCGGGCCATCGTCGTAGTTCACGTGCTCGGCGTCGAGCTCCTCGGTAGCGGTCCCCTGTTCCGGACTGGTCGCCGATAGCACCAGCAGATCGCGCGCCAGCGACAATTTCACCGGCCGGGACCGTTCCGACGAAATGGCGGCCACCCGCGCGACGGCATCCGAAAAATCCTTCTTGCCGACGCGCAGCACCTTGTCATTGCCACGCGGAATGACCCGTTCATACTCGGGGAAGGTGCCGTCGATCAGCTTGCTGGTGAGCAGCATCTGGTCCGCGCGGAATTGAATGCGGGTATCCGACAGAGCCACCTCGACATTGCCGGTGACCTCGTCGAGCAGCTTCCGCAGCTCGTTGACCGTCTTGCGGGGTATGATCACTCCTGGCATCGACGCGGCCCCTTCCGGCAGTGGTTCCTCCACCCGGGCGAGGCGATGACCATCCGTGGCGACGGCGCGCAGCACGGGGGTCCCCTCGCTGTCGGCTTGATGCAGATAGATGCCGTTCAGATAGTAGCGCGTTTCCTCCGTGCTGATCGCGAACTTCGCGCGATCGATCAGCGCGCGCAGCATATGGGCGGTGAGATTGAATTTGTGCGGCAGGCTGCCCGCGGTCATTGACGGGAAATCCTCGACCGGCAGCACGGTCAATTTGGTGTCGTATCGTCCCGCTCGAAGGGAAAGCTGAGCATCGCCGCCGGGATGGTCGAGCATGACCTCAACGCCGTCGGGCAGCTTGCGAACGATCTCGTAAAGCGTCGCAGCGGGCGCGGTGCAGGCGCCATTGCGCGAGGATGCGGCTGGCACGTCCTCCACAATGGCGATCTCCATGTCGGTTGCGGTCAGCGTCAGCTTGCCATCCCGCACGGCGATCATGACATTTGCCAGGATAGGGATCGTATTGCGCCGCTCCACCACGCTCTGGACGTGGGCCAGCGCCTTTATCAAGGTGGCGCGGTCGGCCTTCAGTTTCATGATCAATGTCCTAACCTGGGTCCGGCCGCCGCTTCTTACCCCCGCACGGCGGGAAAGCAAGCGAGTCGCGGAAACCAATGTAGCAATTTGCGTGAAGGTCCGCCAAGGACCGTGATGCGGTTAGGGGCGGTTCGCGCGGTTTACTGTGCGACGATCGGCTGAAAGCGATCCTCGCACGCTATCGGTGGGGTTTCTGTCCTGCTTTCTGGCTTGTCTGATTCACCAATGCAGTCGGGGATTTGCCTCGATTGGTTGCTACCACCCCCGAGGCGGAGCGGGATCACCGGCTCTAACAAGCTTTACGGTATGGGTTCCGAACCACGAGCGGCACGAGGGTATGAAGCCGTAGCTCGCCAGGATCTGCTGTCCCTGCGGAGACAGGATATACTGGGCGAATTGCTGGCCTTCGGGCGAGGCGCCATTCAAAACCGTCAGCCCGAATGGCGCGGCGACGGCCAGGTCGCGCGGCAGATAGACGATCTGCAAGGTGGGATCGAGGGCGCGTGCCTGGACCGCACCCGTTACATAAGAAATGAAGACGTCAACGGTCTGCGTCGTGTCGAGGAAGTAAACAAGACTGTTCGCACCGGCCGGGACCGGGGGGGCGCTGGGGTTCGCCACCAGTTCCTGGGCCTTGGCCTCAAGCGTCGCCGCGGCCCCTGGCACGACCGCGTCGGCCTTTTGGAAAATATCCACCGCGTAGTCTCCACCGGGATCGGCGACCGGGGTGGAGGTGCCAATCCTGGTGGCGCTATCCAGCAGCACGCTCAGGAGGTTGGGTGGGCTTACCGGCTGGCCAAAGCCGGAGCGGACGACAACGACGTTCTGGTTGCTGGCGAAGACCTGCACCGGTCCGGCCAGACCCTCCTGTTCCAGGGCGTTGGGACTGGCCGTATCGGCGCTCGCGAATACGTCCGGCCGCAGTCCGGCCTCGATCTCCTTTCGTAGCGTACCAGACGGACTGTAGGTTTGCGTCACCTTGACGCCGGTTGTCGCGGTGAAGGCCTGGGCAACCCCGGAGAGTGCCAGGTTGAGGCTGCCGGCGGCCACCAGAGTAACCGACTGCGCGCGCGCGGCGGAGGCGGCGGTGACGATGGCGAACGAGAGAACAATCCGCGCGAGCGTGGCACGCGTGCGTTGGGACCACATGGCGTTTCCTTCTGGGAACATGAAGGCGATATGTTCACATGGGAATAACGCCGTCCCGATTCACGTTTTCGAAAGCGACACCCGTTCTGGCTGGCTTTTGGCCCGGACCGCAAAATATCCAGCAGGGAGGATCGGGTTCCAACGGTCCGTGGGGCCACGGGCCGCTGACGGCCGGCGCCCTCATCGCTGGCACAGGCAGCACCATGACGGCGCCGGAAGCGGCCAGGACGACCACCACCTCACCGTGCCGCCAGCAGCGGTCCCAGCACGTCCTCGATCCCGGTTATGAGGATCTGCACCCCGATGCACAGCAGAAGGAAGGCAGAGAGGCGGGTGATCGTGCGGGTGCCGGCCGGTCCCATGCTCTGGGTCAAGCGGTCGGCGTAGGTGTAGGTAATCCAGATAACCGCCGTCATCGCCACCGCCGCACCCGTCATACCGAGGAAGAACCATCCCAGTCCGGCGAACAGCCGCGGGTGTCCGGCGCCAAGTGCGACCGCGACCGAGATGGTGCCTGGGCCGGTCGTGAACGGGATGGTCAGTGGAAACAGGGCGATGTCCTCGGCTCCCTCGGCCGAGGCTGCCTGCTCCTGTTTGCGGACCTCGTGGGTTTCCGGGGCGTTCACCAGCCGCCAGCCGCTCAGCGCGACGACAAGGCCGCCCGCCACCCGCAGCGCGGCCAGGGTGATGCCGAAGAACGCCAGTACATAGGATCCGGCCCACAGCGCGCCCATCATCACCGTTAGCGAGTTCAGCGCCACCAGCCTCGCCAGCCTGGCGTGGCTGTCCGGCGGTCGACTGGCCGTCACGCTGCGGAAGATGAGTGCTCCACTGACCGGGTTGACGATTGAAAACAGCGCCGGAAAACCGAGCAGGAAGGCATGCGCGGCTTCGAGCATGGTGGATGGTCAGGTCAGCGACGGGCGTTTGTCGGCCCACGGCTGCAGGCTTTCATACGCAGCCGACGCCTGCAGAACGCCGAGATCGTCGAAGCGGCGGCCAACGATCTGCAAGCCAACCGGCAATCCTTTGGCGGTGAAGCCGCACGGCACACTGGCCGCCGGATTCCAGGCCATGTTGAACGGGTAGGAGAATTCGGCCCAACCTACCCAGTCCCAATCATGCCGCGGCCAGTGGTCGGGCATCAACTTCTCGGCCGGGAAGGCGGCGACCGACACGGATGGCGTAAGCAGGAAGTCCCAGCCCTGGAACCAGCGGTGGATATCGGCGATGTAGGCCATCTTCCGCTCGCGGGCGAGCTGGTAGTCAGCGACCGGCACACTGGTCGCGGCCTTGATGCAGGCAACCAGGCCCGGGTCCATTCGCGTCTCCCACTCCTGCAACCTAGGCTTCAAGCGGGTCAGATGCGCGGCCCAGAAGAATCGGATCAGTTCGGGGCCTGGGGCTGCCCAGGATGTCGCGACTTGCTCGACGATCGCGCCGAGGTCGGTGAACCGTTCGGCCGCCGCTTTGACCAGCGCGGCGACGTCGGGATCAACCCTGGCGTGGCCGAGGTCGGGACTGTAGGCGATGCGCTTGCCTTTGATCCCTTCGTGCAGCCGTGCATGATAAGCGGCCGGACCCGCCTCCAGGGTCGTGTAGTCAAGCGGATGGGGACCTGCCATGACCTCCAGGAAGAGTGCGGCGTCGGCGACGGTACGGGTCAACGGGCCGTTGTGTGAGGTCATGTCGCCGGTGCTCACGGGATAGCTTGGCACCCGTCCGAAGCTGGGCTTGAGACCGAAGACGCCGCAGAAATGCGCCGGCATACGGATCGAGCCGGCACCATCGCTACCCTGATGCAGCGGGCCGAAGCCGGCGGCGGTGGCAGCCCCGGCTCCGGCCGAGGATGCGCCGGCATTGTAACCGAACTTCCACGGGTTATGGGTGATACCGGTCAAGGGCGACTGGGACACGCCTTTCCAGCCGAATTCGGAGGTTGTCGTCTTGCCCAGGATGATGGCGCCCTCGTTCTTCAGGCGCGGCACGATCGGCGTATCCTCGGACGGCTGATTGCCTTGGTAGATCAGGCTGCCCTGCTGGGTCGGCATGTCCTTGGTGATGGCAAGGTCCTTGATCGTCACCGGCACGCCGTGCAGCCGACCGATGCGGTCGCCCGACGTCAGCTTCGCCTCGGCTGCGCGAGCGGCATCCATTGCCTGATCGGCGCCGAGATGGACGAACGCATTGATCCTGGGATCAAGGGCTTCGATGCGTTCCAGAAGAGTACCGAGGTACTCCACCGGAGAGATTTGCCTGGTGCGGATCAACGCCGCGAGTTGGACAGCCGGCAGGAAACCAAGTTCTTCCGCGTTCATCGCATGCTCTCTCCGTTCTGCTTGCAGGAAATCTGGGGGATAGATTCGAACAAACGATGTCAGCCCAGGGGTTACACATGGACCGGCGACGGAGCGGCTTTGCCCGAGGCGAACACCGCTTCTCCCGGTACACCGGCGTTGTGCCCTGCCGCCGGCCGAGGATGCGTGTGATACACCATCATTCCGTTAGGCGATCGACGGAGGCAGAGGGCAGACAGGCGGTCAGCCCGCTCAATACGTTGCCCGGCCGCCGGAGACGTCGAACACCGCGCCGGTGGAGAAGCTGCATTCTCCGCTGGCCAGCCATAGAACCAGCGAAGCAACCTCATCGATCGCGCCGAACCGCCCGATGGGGATCTTGGACAGCATCCAATCGATCTGTTGCGGAGTCATCTGATCGAAGATTGGCGTCTTCACCGCGGCTGGGGTGACGCAGTTGACCCGGATCTCTGTCGCCGCCAGTTCCTTGCCTAGAGACTTGGTCAGCCCGATCACACCCGCCTTCGATGCCGAGTAGGCAGACGCATTCGGGTTGCCTTCCTTGCCGGCGATCGACGCGATATTGACGATCCGGCCGTAGCCGGCGGCTTGCATGAATGGCACGACCGCGTGGCAGCAGTAGAAGACGCCCTTCAGGTTGATGTCGATCACCCGGTCCCAGGCCGCAATCGGATAATCCCAGGTCGGATGGTTGGGTCCGGTTATCCCGGCCGAGGTAACCAGGATGTCGATCTTGCTCAGCGCGGCGAGGGTGGTCTCGGCGGCGCGCTGCACGGCGTCAGGATCGGTGACGTCCAGCATCACGCCGTGGGCCGCGGCCGAGCGCGCCAGGCCTGCCTCATCGGTGTCCCAGATGCTGACGGTTGCACCCTCATGAGCCAGACGGTCGGCGATGCCGGCACCGATGCCGGATACACCGCCGGTGACAACAGCCGTCTGTCCTGCGAAGCGTTGTGTCACTCGGGCCTCCTTCGATAACACAGTGAAGGCCGGACGGGCGGCCCAGACAAGACGGGGCGCCGGGATTTCGACAATCTCCAGTGCGGCGTCTTGGCATGCACCTACATCGCCACCGAGAACCCGCCATCCACCGGGATTGCTGTTCCAGTAACGAAATTCGATGCCGAGCTGGCGAGGAAGGCAGCCACCCCGGCCATGTCGTCCGCCGTCCCCCAGCGGCCATGCGGCGTGCGCTTCTCCACGCTGTCGTGCAGCCCCTGAACCTGCTGCCGGGCGCGTCTTGTCAGATCGGTATCGATCCAACCTGGCAGCACCGCGTTGACCTGGATGTTGTCCCTCGCCCACGCCGTCGCCAATGCTCGGGTCATCTGCACGATGCCGCCCTTGCTGGCTGCGTAGGCTGACGCGTAAGGCGCACCGAACAACGACATCATCGAGCCTATGTTGATTATCTTGCCGCCCCCGGCCTTCACCATTGCCGGGTAGGCCGCCTGGGAACACAAGAACGCGCTCGTCAGGTTGGTGTCGAGCACATGGTGCCATTCGTCCTCGGACAGATCCTGCGGCAGCTTGCGAACCGAGGTGCCGGCATTGTTCACCAGAATGTCGACCCGGCCGCATGCCTGGATCGCACTGGCGATCAGCGCCTCACAGTCCGCCTTCCTGGTCACATCGGTGACCATGAAGTGGGCCTCGGCGCCGCTTTCGTGCAGAGCCTTCAGTGCCGCGACGGCCTTCTGCTCGTCGCGACCGGCTATGACGATGCGGGCGCCACACGCGGCGATCCCGCGTGCCATGCCAAGTCCAATGCCGCCGTTGCCGCCTGTGACGACGGCGACTTTGGCCTTCAAATCAAACATATTCATGGGTCGCCTTCCGGCATGAGACGGTGGCGGCAGCATGGTGGGTGGCACCACGCCGCGCAAGCCGCCACCTAGCCAGCCTCACGGCTCCGCCCGGGTTTCCGCCAGATGGTCGAATCGTCTTCGGAATGTCCCCAGACCCATCGTCTGTGACCGCAATTCGATGATCAGGTCGTGCAGTTCGGCTTGTGGCACCAACGCCTCGACGTCATCCCAGCCGGACCAGTCAGGTCGTTCCGAGAAACTAAGAATTTGACCGCGCCGTCCGGTCAACAAACGCTGTGCCCGTGCGGTGTGATCGTTCGGCACGCTGATCGTCACATGATCGACCGGTTCCAGCAGAACGGGGTCTGCTTTGGCGAGGCCTTCTTTCATCGCAATCTGTGTGGCGGTCCGGAACGCCATGTCGGAACTGTCAACGGCGTGGAAGCCGCCGTCTGTCAGGGTGACCGCGATATCGACCACGGGATAGCCGAACGGGCCCCTGCTGGTAGCGTCTTCAGCCGCCTGACCCACGGCCGGAATGAAGTTGCGTGGCACGGCGCCGCCTACAATCCGGTCGATAAACTGGAAACCGGAACCGCGTGTCGTCGGTGCGATGTCAATCTTGACATCAGCGAATTGGCCATGGCCGCCGGTCTGGCGTTTGAGACGGCCATGTTCATGCACTGGCTTGCGGATGGTTTCCCTGTAGGCGATGGCCGGTTTTTGCGTCGCCAGCTTCAGACCGTAATCACGAGCCAGATGATCGATGGTCGTCTGCAGGTGCATTTCCCCCTGGCCGTGCAGCACGGTCTCCCCGTCCTGGGTGACGATCAGCGACGGGTCCTGCTCGACCAGTTTGTGCAGGGCACTGGAGAGTTTCACATCGTCCTTCCGGTCGGTTGTCGCAACGGCCACCGCATAGACCGGGGGCGTTGGTTGAGGAAACGGCAATGGCTCGGGTTCAGCACCAGGCGAAACGGTCGCGCCGGTCGCCACGCCATCCAACCGACCAAATGCGATGATGTCGCCTTGTTCGGTTGCCGCGATCTTGGTCATATCGCCGCTCAAGTAACGGTATATCCCGCCTAGCCTTGTCCCGCCGAGATGCGCGCCGTCGGGGATCGAACCCCGCCAGATCCGGGCATAGGACAGCTTGCCGGTATGGCCGGCATAGGCGGTCTTGAACACCTGCGCGAGGGGTGCGCCTGTCGTATCGATTGTTCTGCGATTGGCGGTTTCAATCGGGCCTGGGGTGTCGTGGCGCAGCGCCTTCCACAGCCGGCGCACGCCGCTGGCGTGTTCCGCGGCGCCAAGCAGCACTTCGCTGACGGCGCCCTCGCACAGGTCCTTGCGCATGTCGCGATAAAGCTCCTCTGGCGTGGGCTTCACATCGTCCAGCACCTTTTCCAGCAGAGCGTCGTCCCGGTCAGCCAGGGTTTCCACCAGACGGCCTAGCGCTGCCTGTTCCTCGGCCAGCATGGTGGCGGGGATCCGCATCAGTTCCGAAGCCTGTCCCTTACGGTACCGATAGGCTCGTTCGCTCATCAAATCGACATAGCCGCTGACGGCTTGGCCGTCGGAGATCGGCACGTGGCGCAGCACCAGCGGGCGTGAGGTGAAGGCCTGCAAACTCGCGAGCGTGTCAGCCACGCTGCCGTCAAGCGTGTCAATCTTGTTGAGGAAGACGATATGGGGAACACCTTCGTCGCGCAGCGTCTTGAGCAACGGCGCGACCATCGCGGCCTTCACCGGTGCTGGCTCGCATACCACGACCGCAATATCCACCACGGCAAGGGCGGACCAGGCCTGGTAGGCAAACTCGATCGAGCCCGGGCAATCCAGGATAGACCAGGCATCTCCCATGTAATCGCAGTGTCCAACGCGGATCTCGGTGGTCATCGGGCGGTTGCGCGGATCAGCCGGTCGCTTGACCGGCGCGCCCGCTGCATCAAGCAAAGCTTCAAAAAGCGTGGACTTTCCGCCGCTATATGGCCCCACCAACGCCACCGAGCGAGGACTTCTGACATTCGCTGTTTCTGACATGACCGCTCCTCCTTCATTTTCGAAGGCGCGATCCGAAACGCGGAACCTGGCGAAGCAGGCACTCGGTGCGCCTTCGCCGGGGAATGCTAGCGCGGTTTGACAAGAAGGCCAGCCGAAACCGCTGCTGGGTTTGGTGTCTTGGTCATGATCTCAACAATCGAGCAATTGGTGCTGATATCGTAATTGCCAGTTGACCGTTTTGTTCTCCTGAGATAACATGTCTAAATAGATACGAATTTCAAAAAGTACTGGATTTCGCGTCAGGTGTGTGGATGCCTGGATGCATCAGGAGCAGCGCATGAGACCACCCGCGAGCGGATACCTGCTCTCAGCGCTGATGATCGTCTCGGGGGCGGCGTTGGCGCAGGCGACCCCGCTTGTTCAAAACGGTGGTTTTGATTCAACGACCAATGGCGCCGGCGAGATGGGCTACAATACTGACGCGACCGGTTGGTCAACAAGCGGCTACAATTTCATCTTTGCTTCAGGCACCGCCGACACCGCCGGCTCGGTCGGTGAATATGGCGGCTTACAGCTTTGGGGGCCGGGCAATGGTTCCAGCAATGGCCTGCCCGCCTCTAGTCCGGACGGCGGCGATTTTGTCGCCGCGGATGGCGCTTTCAAGGTGCAGCCGATCTCGCAAACGATCAACGGGCTGACCGCCGGTGATCAGTATGCCGTGGGTTTCTGGTGGGCTGGTGCGCAACAGTCTGGCTTCACTGGCCCCACGACCGAGCAGTGGGTTGTCAGCTTCGGAAATCAGTCACTCGATACGTCCGTGGTAGATAATGTCAGTCATGGGTTTACCGGTTGGATTCATCAAACGTTGAACTTCACTGCGACCAGCAGCAGTGAGCTGCTTTCGTTCCTGGCGGTGGGAACGCCGACCGGCGTGCCGCCGTTCGCATTGCTTGACGGTGTCACGGCGCAACAGGTCATCCCGCAGCAAGTTCCTGAACCGGCAGCCTGGACAGTGATGGTCGGTGGGGTCGTCATCCTGGCCGGTGTGGTCTGGCGCCGCCGCCAACTGTCCAGGACCTGATCGACGTTCAAAGCTTAGCGCAGGTTGGCGTCAGTTGGACCGATACTCTAACCTCCCGTTCTTGGACGAGGGGGAAAATCATGGGCGCTCTGAACGGCAAGGTGATCATCGTGACAGGCGCCAGTCGTGGGATCGGCGCGGCAGCCGCAGCCGCGTTGGCAACCGCGGGTGCTACGGTCGTAATGACCGCCCGTGACGGCAAGCTGACCGAACAGGTGGCGCGCTCGATCGGTGGTTCGACGTCGGCCCGAGCGTGCGATGTCGCGAACTATGCCGCTTTCAAGCATCTGGTCGAGGAAACCAAGGCCCGTTTCGGTCGCCTGGACGGGTTGATCAACAACGCCGGTGTCATCGAGCCGATCGCCGCAATCGCCGACAGCGACCCGGCCGCCTGGTCTCGCAACATCCATATCAATCTGACGGGTGCCTATCATGCGGTCCGGGCGGTGCTGCCTGTCATGCTCGCTGCCGGCAGCGGGTCGATCGTGAATGTGTCGTCCGGCGCCGCGATCCGGCCGCTGGAAGGCTGGAGCGCCTATTGCAGTGCCAAGGCCGGGTTGCACATGCTGACCCGCGCCATCGCCTTGGAAACCGTCAACAGGGGCATCCGCGTGTTCGGCTTCCAACCGGGCACCACAGATACCGACATGCAGGTGCTGATCCGGGCATCGGGGGTCAATCCAGTCAGTCAGATCCCGCGCGGGAACCTGACGCCGGTGGCCCATCCCGCAGCGGCGATCGTGTATCTTTGCACCGCGGCGGCGGACGATCTGAGCGGGCAGGAATTCAGCCTTCGAGATGATCCATTTCGGGCCCGCTTGGGTCTGACATGATGGTCGGCCCGCTCGACGGCATCAAGGTGGTTGAAATCGGCCAGGCGCTGGCCGGTCCACTTGCCGGGGTAATCCTGGCCGACCTGGGCGCCGACGTGATCAAGATCGAAAAACCCGACGGCGGCGACGACGCCAGGCTGTGGGGGCCACCCTTCGTGGACGGCGATTCCGTCAGCTTCCACACCAACAACCGCGGCAAGCGATCGGTCACGCTGGACATCAAAAGCGCTGATGACGTCGAGCAGTTAAAGACGCTGGTCAAGCACGCCGACATTCTGATCCAGAATTTGCGGCCGGGGATCGTGGATGCTTTCGGCATCGGGCCGGCGGCGATGATGACGGTGAACCCGCGCCTGATCTACTGCTCGATCTGGGCATTCGGCTTCGCGGGCCCACTGAAACTCGCGCCCGGATTTGATCCATTGCTGCAGTGTTACGGCGCGGTCGTGACCTTGACTGGACGGCCGGATGATCCACCGACCTTCTGTGCCCCGGCGATCAACGATACGGCGACGGGCATGTGGTGCGTGATCGGCGCCTTGGCGGCGTTGAAGCAGCGTGACCGCACTGGTGCCGGCTGCGTCGTCGATACCTCGCTGTTCGAAAGCGCTGTGGCCTGGGTCCAGGGTCCCTTGAACACCTACAACATCACCAAGACGCTGCCGCAGCGGCACGGGGCCGCGAGTGCGACGCTGGCGCCATACCAGATTTTCGAGACCGTCGATCGTCCGATCTGCATCGCCGCCGGCAACGATCGGCTGTTCGTCAGGCTGGCTCAGGCGATGGGCCATCCGCAATGGTGTCAGCATCCTCTGTTGTCGGATGGGCGCAAGCGCGCCGCCAATCGTCAGGCGCTGGTGGACGTAATGCAGCCCGTGCTGCTGACACGAACCCGGCAGGACTGGCTGGGGATCATCGGCGAGGCTGGCGTGCCGTGCGCGCCGGTCAATAACATCGCCGAGCTGGCCGAAACCGAGCAGTTGGGGGCGATGGACATGATGCGAACGCTGCCAGGCAGCAACTTGAAAATCGTTGGTCTACCCGTTTCGTTCGATCGGCAGCGGCCTCATCCCCAGGGTGATGCGCCAAAGCTGGGAGAGCACAACGAGCAGGTTTTCCGCGAGATCTGAGGGGGGTTGGTGCCGCACTCGGGAACTGAAGCATGGGTTTCCGCTTCGATGAGATGCATGGTGTTCGGCTTAGCCAGCGACCGCCGCGAGAAATTCGTCCACCGCGGCAATGAAGCCCTTGGTGTTCTGGCCATGCACGTTATGGCCGCAGTCAGCAATGGTTATCAACCTGCCTTGGGGCAGCGCGGCGGCAAACCGTTCTGCCGCATCCGGTGTCAGAATGCTGGAATTTGCCCCGCGCACCAGCAGCACCGGCAGGTCGAAATGCGTCGCATCCTCTAACGTTATGTTTTCCAATGGGCCGCTGCCCCGCTGGATGTTCAGTCGACGCGGGTTAGAGTCGCATTTGCTGACGAACTTTCCGTCCACGCGCTGCAGCATATTGTATTTGACTGTCCTTTCGATGTGCTCACGACTGCGATACGGATCGTATTGGCGCACGTTGCTGACGAAATGGGCCAGGTCGTCAAACTCCTGGTTGACCTGGACGAACCCGGCGATGGCCGCGCGGCCCTTTTCAGACAGTTCCGGTCCGACATCGACGATCACGGCCGCGCGCAGCAGTGCCTGGCTCCGCCGCGTCAGCAGCATCGCGTTTCGTCCGCCCATCGAGTGCCCTATCAGCACTGGACCGCGCAACTCCAATGCGCTGATGAAGGCTTCCGCGTCCAACGACATCTCCTGGTTGGCGTATGAGACGTCGCGTGCCCATTCGCTATCGCCGTGCCCGCGCTGATCCAATGCCAGTACGCGATATCGCTGCGCCAGATGCAGACTGACCAGATCCCAGGAATGGGCCGACTGGTGGCCGCCATGCAGCAGCACGACCGGCGGCGCATGGCCATGCCCCCATTCGAGGAAATGGAACCGCATCTGCCGCAGCACGATGTTACGAGACCGATAAGGAATATCCGCTGCGTGGGGGATGCCAAGGTCGCCAGCGCTTGTCAGCAGACTGCGGAACTCCTCGGATCCGGTCATGTCCAGAGCCGCTGACCCACTGGCGAACAGATTGAGATACATGCCGCGTCCTATGCCATGCCCATCCGCAACAACACCGCGACAGACCGGACAAGGCAAGACCCGGGGGACCCTCGCCCTTCAGCACCCTGGTCAGGAGCAACCCGCTGCGGTGCCAGCGCGGCGCTGCGCTGGCGAGGCGCACCTCCCACGGCAGTCGAATAAGGTGAACGCCCATGGTCTCGCGCCGGTCATCAGAAGACGTGGCTAAAACGACCGGGCCTGGCGAGCCGGCGGCGGCGTGATATGGTTCGCAGCATACAACCGGCCCAGGAACCCTCGATGACCCATTCCGCGCTCGATCGTGCTCGTCGCTATCAGGACGAGCTTTCCGCTATTCGCCGCGATATCCATGCTCATCCCGAGCTCGGGCTGGAGGAGTACCGCACCGCGGAGCTGGTGGCCGGAAAGCTGGAGGAATGGGGACTGGAGGTGCATCGTAACGTAGGCAAGACCGGGGTGGTCGGGGTGCTGCGGAATGGCAACGGCCAAAGCGCGGTCGGGCTGCGTGCGGACATGGACGCGCTGCCGATCCTGGAGGCGACCGGCTTACCCCATGCCAGCCAAAATCATGGCCGTATGCACGCCTGTGGCCATGACGGCCACACCACCATGCTGCTTGGGGCGGCGAAGTATCTAGCGGAAACCCGGAACTTCAATGGCACGGTGAACTTTATCTTCCAGCCCGCTGAGGAAGGCGTCGGCGGCGCGTTGGAAATGCTGAAGGATGGCTTGTTTGAACGTTTCCCCTGCAACTACGTGTATGGCATGCACAACCGTCCCGGCCTCGCGGTGGGAAAGTTCATCACCGGGCCGGCGGCGCGGGCGGCTGGTGGCGCATTCTTCGATATCGTCATCACCGGGAAAGGGGCGCATGGCGCGCATCCGCAGCAAAGCATCGATCCCGTCGTCGTTGCCTGTCATCTCGGGACAGCGCTGCAGTCGATCGTGTCTCGTAACATATCGGCGCAGGATACCGCTGTGCTCAGCATTACCCGCATCCAGTCGGGCGATGCCTACAATGTGATCCCACAGGCAGCGACCATGGCCGGCACCGTGCGCACCATGAAGCCCGAGATCATGGTGACCATCGAGCAGAACATGAAGCGGCTGGCGTCAAGCCTCGCGGCTGGGTTCGGCGCTGAAGCAACGGTGGATTTTCGGGTGATCTTCGCCCCGATGGTCAACAACACCGAAGAGGCTATCGCCTATGGTGACGCCGCATCTGAACTGGTCGGCGAAGATAACGTGCGCCGCGATGGACCGCCCGGCATGGGATCGGAGGATTTCAGCTTCATGATGGAGCGGGTTCCTGGCGCCCATATCAACCTGGGCAGCGGCGACACCGCCGCGCTGCATAATCATCTATACGACTTCAATGACGAAACGATCCCCTACGGCGTCGCACTTTATGCTGCCATCACCGAGAAGAAATTGCCAAAGGGCTCGCCCGATTGATGCTGAGGCGATCGAGCAGCGGCAGTCTGACAATCTGGTTCGAGGACGCGGCGATCGGTGCTCAGCCAGGCGACAGTATAGCGGTCGCCTTGTTGGCGGCCGGCATTGTCGCTACCCGGACCACGCCAGTCTCTGGCGCCCGACGGGGTCCGTTCTGCATGATGGGGGCCTGCTTCGAGTGCCTCGTCGTGGCGGATGGCAAGGCCAGCGTGCAAAGCTGCATGACGACAATCCGGGATGGCATGCGTATTCAACGTCAGGATGGTGCCAAGACGATCGCCTGCTGAGGTGGCGTCGTCAGCATCAGTCAGATCAGCGATGCGGTCTTCCCTCGGCCCGCAAACATAAGTGCTGGCTGCCGACTTCGGGGCCACGTCCCATCCGGCGCCTTGACCGCGCAACAGCAGGCTGCCAAAGACGACCTGTGTGGTGACCTGACGGGACGTGCGGGGCCAGGGGGAAAAATCATGAAAATCCGGACGCTGGTCACAGCTTTTTGCGGCGCCGTCATGGGTCTGATCGCCGCTGCGCCTATGGCCGCTGCCGCCGATGACACCATCAAGATCGGCTATGTCGATCCTTTCTCCGGCCCGTTCGCCCAAAGTGGCGATCAGTTCCTGCAGGTGCTGCATTTCATTGTCGATGACATCAATGCCCGAATGCCGCCGCTTCACAAGAAGTTCGAGATCGTCACCTTTGACGACAAGCTTCAGCCGTCCGAGGCGCTGATCGCCCTGAAGCGCATCACCGACCAGAACATTCCTTTCGTCCTGCAGTGCGTCGGCTCCAATGTCGGCACCGCCTTGATCGGCGGCGTGGCCAAGAACAACGAGCGCAACCCCGATCATCGCGTCATCTACCTGAACTGCGGCGCCCTCGCGACCGAACTGACCAATGCGCCGCTGTGCAATTTCTGGCAGTTCCGCTTTACCGGTTCGGTCGAGCAGCGGGCCTACGCGCGGATCAAGTCATTGCCGGCCGACATCAAGAAAGTATATCTGATCAATCAGGATTATGTTTTCGGTCACTCCATCGAGCACGATACCAAGAAGTTCCTGACAGAGCTTCGCCCCGATATCCAGATCGTCGGTGACGAGTTCGTTCCGCTGGGGCAGGTGAAGGATTTTTCGCCCTACATCACCAAGATAAAGGATTCTGGCGCTCAATCGATCATTACCGGCAATTACGGACCTGATCTAAATCTGCTCATGAAGGCCGCCTCTGATTCCGGACTTCCGGTCCGGTTCGACACCTACCTCGCCTATCTGACAGGCGCGGTGACGGCGATTGGGCAGAAAGGCGCCGATCGCATGACCGTCATCATGGAATACAACGAGAACCTGCCAGTCGAGTTGAAAATCCCGTCGGCTGAAAAGCTCGATCTCGCCTTCCGTAAGGATCACAAATTCGACTTCGTGGCACAGCCCTGGGTGGTAATGTTCGAAATGCTGTCGCGCGCGATCACCCAGGCCGGGTCGGTCGATGTGCTTAAGATCGCCCAGAATCTCGAAGGCATGCAGCAGCAGGACCTGCTCAACAAGACCGAGACCATGCGCAAGTCCGACCATCAACTGATTTTGCCGTACTACGAAGGCCTGCTGACGAAGAACGTGAAATACGACACCGAAGGCACCGGCTTGGGCTTCAAGACCATCTTTACCGTCCCCGCGGATCAGGAGGAAATGGCAACCACCTGCAAAATGAAACGCCCGACGCAGTGATCCGCCAATCTGGGTAGGCTCGCCCAATGCAGATACTCGTGAATACGCTGCTTAGCGGTCTCGTCTACGGCATGCTGTTGTTCATGCTCGCGAGTGGTCTGACCCTCATCTTCTCCATGATGGGTGTGCTGAACTTCGCTCATGCCAGCATCTACATGCTTGGTGCCTATTTTGCCTTCACCGTAAGCAAATACGTGGATTTCTGGGCTGGGTTAATCCTGGCACCGCTTGCCTGCGGACTGATCGGCGCCGCGATCGAGGTCTGGGGACTCAGGCGCTGCCATGTCAACGGGCACATCGCCGAACTGCTGTTCACCTTCGGTCTGGTATTCATCTTCCAGCGTGCGGTGATGATGGTCTGGGGCACCCTCGCAGTGCCCTATCAGGTGCCCGCCAGCCTGAACTTCCCATTGTTTCAGCTCTATGGCCAGAACTTCCCGGCCTACCGCGCATTCATGTTGCTCGTCACCGCCGGGATGCTGCTCAGCATCTGGCTGCTGCTGAAGAAGACGCGCATTGGCCTGATCATCCAGGCCGCATTGACGCATCCGGATATGGTGAGCGCCTTGGGCCACAACGTGCCGCGCGTGTTCACGATCGTGTTCGCCGGAGGTTGTCTACTGGCGGGCCTGGCCGGCGTGATCGGCGGCAACTACTTCTCCACCGACTCCGGTATGGCCGACGCGATGGGTCCGATCGTCTTCGTCGTCGTGGTATTTGGCGGCCTCGGCTCGCTCGCCGGCTGCTTTATCGCGTCGATCTTCATCGGCATGGTGCAGACCGCCGCGGTGATGGTGAACGGATCGATCGCCAATCTGTTCGCGCCGTTCGGCATATCGCTTGGCGGCGACAGTCTGCTGGGTGAGATACTGACCATACCGCTTGCGCGGGTCAGCTCGCTGCTGCCCTACGTGCTGATGATCCTTATCCTTTTCTTCCGCCCGCGGGGGCTGATGGGAACGCGAGAATCATGACCGGCGTTCCGGTTATCCATCCAGATGCGAGGGCGTCGACATGCCGCGCCGCCCGATCGTTCCGCGGCGCCGACAGCGCACGCCCATGAGCTCCACCGCGCCACGGATCCGCACCCTCACGACGGCGATGCCGGCGCGTCATCGTCCGCTGCGGGCGGCCGCTCCCTGGATCGCGATGCTGCTGATCGCCCTGGTCCTGCCCTGGCTGTTCCGCGACTACACGCACGGGCGCGACAACGGCTTCATGACCGCGATGTTCAGCCAGATGGGCATGATGATCATCTTCGCTTTGTCGTACAACATGTTGATGGGCGAAGCCGGTCTGTTGTCCTTTTGCCACGCCGTGTTTTTCGGCTTCGGCGGCTACTGCGTGGCGCATTTCCTCAACGCCGACGTTGTGTGGCTGCCGCTGGAGCTTCTGCCGCTGGCAGGCGGCATCTGCGGCCTCGGCCTCGCGGTGGTGTTCGGCGCGATGGCGACCAAGCAGCGTACGACCGCATTCGCCATGATCACCTTTGGCATCGGCGAACTCGCTGTCACGGCGGCAATCATGTTCCAGCATTTCTTCGGTGGCGAAAGCGGCATCACGACCGACCGCCAGAACGCCTGGAGCCTGTTCGGCGTCAACTATGCGCATGGCATACAGGTCTACTACCTGGTGATCGGCTGGACGCTCATCGCCGCCCTGGGCATGTTCTATCTCCGCGCCACACCGCTGGGACGAATGACCAACGCATGCCGCGACAACTACGAGCGCGCGCAGTTCGTCGGCTACGACCCGCGCGTGGTCCGTTTCCTGCAATTCGCCCTGTCCGGCCTGTTCGCCGGCATCGCCGGCGGCCTCTACTGCATCACTTATGAGATCGTTACATACGATGCGGTCAACGCGCCGCTGTCTGGCAACGCACTTCTGATGGCCTTCATCGGCGGCGTCGGCAGCTTCGTGGGCCCGGTGATCGGGGCGATCCTGATTACCGCGCTGCAAAGCGGCCTCAGCCTGATGTCGAATTCCTGGCTGGTTTATGTCGGCCTGCTGTTCATCGCGATGGTCACGTTCGCGCCCAGCGGCATCACGGGTATCTTGCGCGCTCATGCGCCGATCGCGCGTGCCGGCCGGCTTGGCGCGCTGACGGTTCCCTACCTGCGCCTGCTGCTGCCCAGCCTGATCGTGCTGACCGGTGTGGTCTTCCTGGTGGAGATGCTGTCCTTCGCCACCATCGGCGCCGCTGAAGGCAAGACCCTGAACCTGTTCGGCCTCACGCCCGACGTCTATGCGCCGATGCCATGGCTCGCGGCGCTCGCGGGTGCCGCCGTCGGTATCGCGTGGCTGCGTCTGGAGGCGCGCCGCTTCTCGGTTGTTTGGGATGACGTGATGACCGACCTCACGCCCGCCGGAGCGCGGTGAGCATGCCGGGTCTGCATTTGCACGACGTCCGGAAAAGCTTCGGCCCGACAGAGATCATTCGCGGTGTGACCCTCGACATCGCGCCAGGCGAACGCCATGCGCTGATCGGCCCGAATGGAGCCGGCAAGACGACCTTGTTCAACCTGATCAGCGGGCGCTTCGCCGTGACAAGCGGCGAAATCAAGCTCGATGAGACCCGCCTGGACAGCATGCCGCCGCATCGCATCAACCGCCTCGGTCTGTCCCGCAGCTTTCAGATCACCTCGATCTTCCATCGTCTCAGCGTGTTCGAGAACCTTCGGTGCGCTTTGCTCTGGAGCCGCGGCTATCGCTACTCGTTCTGGCATACGCTTGCCCGTCAGCCCGGTTTGAACGAGGCGACCGAGCGGCTGCTGGACGACATCAACCTCGTGGCTCGCCGCGATGTGCAAGCGGGCCTACTGTCATACGCCGAACAGCGCGCGCTGGAGATCGGCATGACGATCGCGGGGGGTGCCAACGTGATCCTGCTTGACGAGCCGACGGCTGGCATGAGCAACACGGAGACAGAATACGCCATTGCCATGATAAGGCGGCTGACCGAAGGCAGGACTTTGCTGATGGTGGAGCACGACATGCGCGTCGTATTTGATCTGGCTGATACCATCACGGTTCTGGTCTATGGCCAAGTGATCGCCTCGGGTCCGCCAGCGGTGATCCGCGCCAGCCGTGCTGTCCAGGAAGCTTATCTGGGTGCGGCCGCGGCATGAGCCTGGAGGTCGCCGATCTGCATGCCTACTATGGCAAGAGCCACATCCTGCACGGCGTCACGCTGCGCGTCGGCGAGGGCGAAATCGTCAGCCTGCTCGGTCGCAACGGCGTTGGCCGATCCACCACCTGCAAGGCGATCATGGGACTGGTCGCGCCGGCGGGCACGATCCGGTGGCGCGGCCGGGAGATCGCCGGGCTGCGCTCCAACCTGATCGCCCGCCAGGGGATCGGCTACGTGCCAGAAGATCGCCAGGTTTTTCCCATGCTGACCGTGCGCCAGAACCTGGCGCTCGGGCTGAAGCGCACGAACCGGATTGGCCGCTGGTCGTTCGAAGACGTGTTTACCTTGTTCCCCAATCTGGCCGCCCGTCAGGACAATCCGGCCGGGGTTCTGTCGGGCGGGGAGCAGCAGATGCTGACGATGTGTCGCACCTTGATGGGCGATCCTGACCTGATCCTGATCGACGAGCCCACCGAGGGCCTGGCGCCCCGCCTGGTCGAGCAGGTGGGCATGCTGCTTGCCGAAATCGCGCGGCGCGGCGTTTCGATCCTGTTGGTGGAGCAGAAGCTTACCATTGCCTTGCGCATCTCTCAGCGGCTTTATGTCATGGGTCATGGTCGGATCGTGTTCGAAGGCACACCCGCCGCGCTCGATGCCAATGCCACGATCCGGCAGGAATGGCTGGAGGTATAGCCAGTCAGGGCTGCCTTCGACACCCGGTTGCATTCTCCGCCCATTCGTGGTTCAAGCCGCGCCTTCCCTGCCGGGTGCGAAGGCATCGCGTCCGGCTATGCCCGCATTTCCATGCTAGAAATGAGACCGATCCGGTCGAGGGCGGAGACAAGCCATAGGGGGTTGATCCATGCCGCTTTACGAAACCGTGCTGATCGCACGGAATGATGTCACGCAGCAGCAGGTCGAGCAGATCGCAGAGGACATCGGCACCGAACTGGAAGCCGATGGCGGCGCGGTCAGGAAACGCGAGTATTGGGGCCTGCGTGGCCTGGCCTATCGCATCAAGAAGAATCGCAAAGGCCACTACATGCTGCTTGGCCTGGACGCCAAGTCGGCCTTCGTGACCGAAATGGAGCGTAAGCTGGGCCTGAACGAGGACGTGCTGCGTTTCATGACCATCCGGATCGAGGCGATCGACGAGGCGCCATCCGCCATCTTGTCGCGTAAGTCCGACGAGCGGGAGCGCGGGTTCCGCGGTCCAAAGCCCGCTGGACGCTTCGAGAGCGGCCGCCGCCGCGGTTTTGACGATCGCGAGGAGTTCCGCGCCCGCGACGGGTTCGGTGGCGGCGAGGAATTCAGGCCCGGCGCCGAGGAGTAGCCCATAATGTCCGATACCGAAGTTAATCCGGCGGCACGGCGGACGGCCGTTGGTGCGCGCCGGCCGTTCTATCGCCGCCGCAAGTCCTGCCCGTTCTCCGGCCCCAATGCTCCAAAGATCGACTACAAGGACGTGCGATTGCTGTCCCGGTTCCTGTCCGAACGCGGCAAGATCGTGCCCAGTCGGATCACCGCGGTGTCCGCCAAGAAGCAGCGTGAGCTCGCGGTTGCCATCAAGCGTGCCCGCTTCCTGGCGCTGCTGCCTTACATTGTCGCCTGAGGAGCTGGTTCCATGGCTGCCGTTGAACTGATCCTGCTCCAGCGTGTCGACAAGCTTGGACAGATGGGAGATGTGGTGAAGGTGAAGCCGGGTTATGCCCGCAACTTTCTCCTGCCGCAGAAGAAGGCCCTGCGGGCCAGCAAGGACAACCGTGCGAAATTCGAGCAGCAGCGGGTGCAGCTTGAAGCCCAGAATGTCAGGCGCCGCGAGGAAGCGGAGCGGCTGGCCGAACGCGTCGGCGGCCTCGCCGTCATGATCATCCGTCAGGCCGGTGAATCAGGCAGCCTCTACGGCTCGGTTTCGGCGCGTGATATCGCTGAAGGTGCAACGGCCGCTGGTCTCACGATCAATCGTTCGCAGGTGGTCCTGGAACATCCGATCAAAACGCTTGGCCTGTCGCGGATCCGCGTGTCGCTACATCCGGAAGTCTCCATTCCAGTCACCGTCAACGTGGCGCGCAGCCCGGAAGAGGCTGAACGGCAGACCCGGGGAGAGCGCGTCAGCGGCGACACGGACGACGAGGACGATGATGTTCCCACGGCGGAGAATATCTTCGAGGGTGATACGCCGCAGCCCAGTTAAGGCCAAATGCTTCGCTGTTTTGTGAAGCAACACGATATAGTTCGCCACGATCTATTGAACGTAGCCTGCTGCTGACGCTTTGCCGGTACCAGCGTTGCTGATCCATGTTTGACCCTCTCCGGGTCGATACGATGGGTTGGAGAGCAATGCAGACAATCCTGGATCGCCTGTTACGGCGCCTGATCACGATTGGCCGGCTAGAGGTCGTTTGGCCAAACGGTTCACATACGGTTTATCAAGGCCATCCCGGCCCGAGCGCCCTGTTTCGCCTGCAGGATAATGGCACGGTTCGGCGGCTTGTGCTGCACCCGTCGCTGGCGTTCGGCGAAGCCTATATGGCGGCCAAGCTTTATCCGGACGGCAGCAGTATCTATGATGTGCTGGACGTGATGCTGGCGAATGTGGAGCGAAATCCCAGCGCCCATCCTCTGATCCGGCTGCGGGACAAATTCGCGGCGATTGGCCGCCGGCTATTGCAGTACAACCCGGCCGGGCGTTCCCGCCGGAATGTGGCGCACCACTATGATCTCAACGGGCGTCTGTACAGCCTTTTCCTTGATCGCGACAGGCAATATTCCTGCGGATATTTCCCCCGTGGCGACGAGACGCTGGAAGAAGCGCAAGCGGCGAAGAAGCGCCACATCGCCGCCAAGCTGTGTCTGGACCGGCCGGGTCTGCGGGTGCTGGACATCGGCTGCGGATGGGGCGGTATGGCTTTGACCCTGGCGCGTGACTTTGGTGCGCAGGTCACCGGGATCACCTTGTCACAGGAGCAACTGACCGAAGCACGTGCCCGCGCGGCTGCCGAAGGGCTGGATGACCGCGTGCGGTTTGAGTTGCTGGATTACCGGGCGGTGACTGAACGCTTCGATCGGATCGTTTCCGTTGGCATGTTCGAGCATGTCGGGGTCGGCTATTACCGCACGTTCTTCAAGACGGTGGCGCGTTGTCTGGAACCGGATGGCGTGGCGCTGATTCATGCCATCGGTCGAAGCGAGGGGCCAGGGGGCACCAATGCCTGGCTCCGGAAGTACATCTTTCCCGGCGGGTATTCGCCGGCGCTTTCCGAAGTTCTGCCTCCGGTCGAGCAATCGGGGATGTATGTGACCGATCTCGAAGTCCTGCGGCTGCATTATGCCGAGACGCTGCGTCACTGGCGCCGGCGTTTCGCTGCCAACCGGGATGCGATCGCGGCACTTTATGACGAGCGGTTCTGCCGGATGTTCGAATTCTACCTGGCCGGTTGCGAGATCAATTTCCGGCGCTGCGGTGCGCTGGTCTGGCAGCTGCAGCTGACCCATGATCAGGCCGCGGTGCCATTGACCCGCGACTACATAGCAGCGGTGGAAGCCGGTGAGCCGGTCGGGTCAATGGCTGAAGCAGCCAGCCCGTTACGGCGGTAGCGCGGGGACCAGGTCGGACCGGACGTCACTGCCGGCGGGACGCGCTTCAGTTTGGCTGTAGAGGCCCTCGTAGGCCAGCCTGAGATGCCCAGAAACAGACCGCCGTTTCGTTGCGAGCGGAGAATTGCCGCCGCGGGACGCCGGATCGATCTCATCATGGTCATCCGGGTCCATAGCGCCAACGCAACGAAGTGCCGCCGGGCGGCGAGAGGCCGAGCTGTCCGACTTGCACCCGCTATCCACAGTGTACCACAGGCTGATATCGATGCGCCGCAGGTCCGCCTGGTCTAAGATGCCTGCGTGAACACCATCGACTCGCCGCTTTTCGGTCTCTCCCAACGGCTCCCGCCCTCGAATGTGCAGGCGGAGCAGGCCTTGCTGGGCGCCCTTCTGGCCAACAACAAGGCCTATGAACGGGTATCCGAGTTCCTGGCCGCTGAACATTTCGCCGACCCGATCCATGGCCGGATCTACCAGGCGATCTCCCGCCGCGTGGAGGCCGGCCAACTCGCCGACGCCGTCACCCTGAAGGCTGAGTTCGAGCATGCCGGCATCTTGGAAGAAGTTGGCGGCACCGCCTACCTGACCCAGTTGCTGAGCGCCATGGTCGGCATCATCAACGCCGGCGACTATGGCCGAGCGGTTTTGGATACGTGGCTGCGTCGGCAGTTGATCGACATCGGCGAGACCGTGGTCAACAACGCCTTCGGGGCGGATGCCGAGCTCGACGGTCCACAGCAGATCGAGGCGGCGGAGCAGTCGCTGTTCAACCTCGCCGCTGACGGCGGCACCAGCGGTGGCTTCGTTACCTTCGAGCGAGCCCTGACCGACGCGATCCTGGGGGCGGAGCGGGCATTCAGGCGTTCTGGCAGCGTCTCCGGCCTGACCAGTGGGCTGCGCGACCTGGACAGCAAGATGGGCGGCATGCACCCATCGGATCTGCTGATCCTCGCCGGCCGGCCCGGCATGGGCAAAACCGCGCTGGCCACCAAGATCGCCTTCGGCGCGGCAAAGGCGCTGCAGGCCGAGGCGCGCCTGAACGATCCGAACGGGGTTCCGAAAGCGACAGTCGCCATCTTCTCCCTGGAAATGAGCTCAGAGCAGCTTGCGACGCGGCTGCTGAGCGAGGAAGCCCGTATTTCCGGCGACCGTATCCGCCGCGGCGACATCGGCCAAAAGGACTTCGACAAGTTCGTCCAGGTGTCGCGGGAAATCTCCTCGTTGCCGATCCAGATCGACGATACGCCCGCGATCACTATGTCGGCATTGCGCACCCGCTGCCGGCGGCTGAAGCGCACCAAGGGGCTGGCATTGGTGATCGTCGATTATTTGCAACTGATGCGCCCCGCCGCGGGAACCAAGCCGGATAACCGGGTGCTGGAAATCAGCATGATCACCCAAGGTCTGAAAGCCCTCGCGAAGGAGCTGGCGCTTCCCGTCCTGGCGTTGTCACAGCTGTCCCGGCAGGTCGAGAATCGTGACGATAAACGGCCGCAATTGTCGGATCTGCGTGAATCCGGTTCGATCGAACAGGATGCGGATGCAGTCATGTTTGTCTATCGGGATGAATACTATCTGGAGCAGAAGATGCCGAAGGAGATTGCCTTTGACGGCAGCTCTGACAAGTTCAACGCGGCGATGGATGAATGGCAGCAGCGGATGGCCAAGGCGCATAATCGTTCCGACCTGATCATCGCCAAGCAGCGGCACGGTCCGACCGGCTCTGTCCCGTTGCTGTTCGAAGCGGAATTCACCCGGTTCGCCGACCTGGATCTCGCTCACGCCGACTATGCCGAATAGCACCGCGCCGGCGGTCCTGGAGGTCGATCTGGCGGCGGTCGTTTCCAACTGGCAGACCCTGCGGCGGCGTCACCCGTCCGGACCCGTGGCCGGCGTGATCAAGGGCGACGGCTATGGTCTTGGGGCAAAGCAGGTCGCTGCCGCTCTTTACGACGCCGGATGCCGGCATTTCTTCGTCGCCTATACAGACGAGGCGCTGGCTGTCCGCGGCGTCGTGGCTGATGCCATGCTGGCGGTGCTGAGTGGCCTTATCCCGGGTACCGAGGATGTCTACGTCAAGCACAACCTGACGCCGGTCTTGGGGTCGCTGGATGAAATCGACCGATGGCGCGGACGGGAGGGCATCCTTCATGTCGACACTGGGATGTCCCGCCTTGGACTTGATGCGCGTGAACTTGCGGTACTGGCAAAGGATCACCGCAGGCTGGATGGGCTGGCGATCCGCTACGTGATGTCACATCTGGTTGCATCGGAACTGCCGGACGATCCGCTGAATGGGCTGCAGCGAGACCGGTTCCAGGCGGCCCGCGCAATGCTGCCGCCAGCTCCGAGCAGCCTGGCCGCCTCGTCCGGGATTTTTCTCGGAGCAGGCTTTGCATCCGATCTCGCCCGGGCGGGAGCGGCGCTTTACGGCATAAACCCGACGCCGGCGGAGCCGAACCCGATGCGCAATGTGGCGCGACTACGGGTTCGCGTGCTGACGGTGCGGGAGGTGCCGGTCGGCGCCACGGTCGGCTATAACGCCACCTGGCGCGCGGCCCGGCCCAGCCGGATCGCGACGGCGGCGGTGGGTTATGCGGACGGTTATCCACGTAGCCTGTCCGGTCGAGGATCGGCGTGTTTTGACGGCAGCCCGGTTCCCCTGGTAGGGCGCATCTCCATGGACCTGACCACATTCGACGTAACCGACTATCCTGCCGTGCAACCGGGCTGCTGGTTGGAGGTTCTTGGCCCGCATCTGTCTCCGGACGCGGTCGCGGCAGCGGCTGGCACGAACGGGTATGAGGTGCTGACGTCTCTGGGACCTCGCTTCAATCGGGTGTATCGCACAGCGTGACCATGTTCCTGGATTTCCTGGCTGCGATTGGCCAGGCGGTGATCGGCCTGTGCCGGAGCGCGGGCGGACTGGTGCTGTTCGCACTGGATGGCCTTTCGCATCTGATCCGGCCACCGTTCTACGGCCGCCTGTTCGGACGGGCCTTGCTGGAGATCGGCTATTTCAGCCTGCCGGTGGTGGCACTGACAGCGGTGTTCACCGGCATGGTGCTGGCGCTGCAATCCTACACCGGGTTCGCCCGGTTCTCGGCGCAGGGCGCGGTGGCGAACCTGGTGGTGCTGTCGGTCACCCGGGAGTTGGGGCCGGTGCTGGCCGGCCTGATGGTTGCCGGGCGGGTCGGCGCGGCGATGGCCGCGGAGTTGGGCACGATGCGCGTTACCGATCAGATCGACGCGCTTTCCACCCTGTCGACGAATCCCATGAAGTATCTGGTCGCACCTCGGCTGCTGGCCGGGATCATCGCGTTGCCGCTTCTGGTCGTCATCGCTGACATCCTTGGGGTCATGGGCGGATTCATCGTGTCCACCCTCAAGCTCGGTTTTAACGTCGATAGCTACGTAACGAACACGATCAACTTCGTGCAGATCAACGACGTTGTGTCGGGCTTGGCGAAGGCCGCGGTCTTCGGGTTTCTGATCTCTCTGATGGGGTGTTACCAGGGTTACAACAGCAAAGGCGGCGCGCAGGGGGTAGGAGCCGCCACAACGCTGGCGGTGGTCAGTGCCTCGATCCTGATCCTGGCATTCGACTACGTGCTGACCGAGATGTTCTTCGCCCGTTAGGGCGCGATCGTTCGAGGTTGAACCAACCTGGGACGTCAATCGCCCTCTCAAACAATTGGACTTAAGAGCTGCGCCGCCCGCCGCCTGAGCCCACGACCACGTGCACTTCCAGCACGCTGACATCCTGTCATTCTCCTCCCGTGCCAACTCGTTCGCCCTTGCCGCGCTTCCTCGTGCTTTATGGCGCGCTGTTTGCCGCTTTCGGCGTTGCCTCGCCATTCCTGCCGGGGCTTTTTCTGCAGGACGGTCTTCGGCCCGGGGCGATCGGGGTGGTGCTGGCGGGCGGAACGGCAATCCGCTTGCTGACCGGACCGCTGGGTGGCCAACTGGCTGACCGGACCGGTTGGCCATCAGCCGTTCTTGGCGGGTTCACCGCGGCCGCCGCGGTCGTGGCTTTGGGTTATGCGCCGGCGCGCGGCCTGCTGCTGCTACTTCTTGTCAGCGTTGCTCATGCGGCTGTGCTGGCTCCGCTAACGCCGATCGCCGACGCATTGGCGCTGGGATCGGCGCGAGCGAAGCCGGGCTTTGAGTATGGCTGGGTGAGAGCGGCCGGATCGGCGGCGTTCATCCTGGGGGTGCTGGCCGCGGGTCAGTGTATTGGCTGGGCTGGCCTCGGCATCATCGTCTGGCTGAATGCCGCGTTGCTGGCGACGGCTGCCTGTTTCGCCTGGTTCATCCCGAACCGCGTCGCTGGCGCACCGGCGACCGCGGCCGAACCGGCCACGGCAGGATCACTGCGAACGCTGCTTGGTCTGCCGCTGTTTCGCCGCCTGATGATCGTCGCGGCGCTCATTGGCGGCAGTCATGCGCTGCACGACGGGTTCGAAGTCATTCGTTGGCGGGCAGCCGGTCTGTCGGCGGGTCAGGCCAGTGTGCTGTGGTCCATGTCGGTGGCCGCGGAGGTGGTGGTCTTCCTGTTGGTTGGCCGCCGCATGCTGGAGCGGCTTGGACCAAGGCGCGCGATGATCGTCGCCGCCGGCGCGGGCGTTGTCCGCTGGGGAACCGCCGCGCAGACCGCGAGCTTCCCGATCATGGCCCTCGTCGAACCGTTGCACGGCCTGACATTCGCGTTGCTGCACCTCGCCTGCGTGAACATGATCGGTCGAGTTGTGCCGACGCGGCTTGCCGCCACGGCGCAGGCGTTCTACGCGACCATCGCGATGGGCGCGACCTCGGCGGTGGTAACGCTGGCCTCGGGTCCCTTGTATGAGCGTCTGGGTGCGGCGGCTTTCTGGGTGATGGCGGCGATGTGCGCGGTGGCGGTGCCGATCGCGCTGGGCATTCGAGGGTCGCCCGGAGAGGCTGGCGCAGAAAATTTGCCGTAAGCTCCGAAGCGCTTTAGCAGCATATTGGTGCGACGGAAATCCGGGCTTTCGGAAGACGAGGCCTCGCAAGCTTCGGTATCGTGGGCATCGCCGGCCACGCCTGAACGAGCAGACTGGGAGACCATCAAATGGCGCGCATGACAGGCGGAGAAGCCATCGTCGACAGCCTGCTGCGACATGGCATCGATACAGTGTTCGGCCTGCCGGGGGTGCAGACCTATGGGCTGTTCGATGCGTTCGCCCGAGCCTCCAACCGGTTGCGGCTGATCAATGCGCGGCACGAGCAGGGCACCGCCTATATGGCTTTGGGCTACGCCTGCGCCACCGGGCGGCCGGCGGCCTATGCGGTGGTGCCCGGGCCGGGCGTGCTGAATACCGCCGCCGCGCTGGCCACCGCGTGGGGGGTGAACGCGCCGGTGCTGTGCCTGACCGGGCAGGTGCCCGGTGCGATGATCGGGCGGGGGCGCGGTCAACTGCATGAGCTGCCCGACCAGCTGGCGACCTTGCGGAGCCTGCTGAAATGGGCGGACCGCATCGAGCATCCGAACCAGGCGCCGATCCTGGTCGCGCGGGCGTTCCAGGAGATGCGGTCCGGGCGGCCCGGCCCGGTGGCACTGGAGATGCCGCTGGATCAGTTCTCCGCTGTGGCGGACGTGGCGCCGCAGGAGCCGCTGCCGCTGTTTCCCGCACCTCCGCCCGACATGGAAAAGATCGTGGCGCTGGCGAAGCTGCTGGGCCAGGCGAAGGCGCCAATGATCTGGGTTGGTGGCGGCGCGCAGCATGCGTCCGGTGAAATCTTGGCCCTGGCCGAGAAGCTGGGTGCGCCGGTGGTGTCGTTCCGTGGCGGGCGCGGCATCGTTGACGACCGGCATCCGCTTGGTCTGACCGTGGCGTCTGGCTATCGACTGTGGCCTGAGACCGATCTGCTGGTGGGCTTTGGCACTCGGCTTGATGTGCCGCTGGGGCGCTGGGGGGCGCCGCCGCCTGGGCTGAAGGTGGCGCGGATCGATTTCGATCCGGCCGAGATGCGCCGGCTGCGGGTTGATCTTGGCATCGTCGCGGATTCCGGTGCGGTGGCGCGGCTGCTGGCCGCGGAAGTGGCGCGGGGTGGAGCGGGTCGTGCCGAGGCCATCGCGCGCGCCAAGGCCGAGGCGGCGACGGCGATCGGCAAGGTGCAGCCGCAGATGGCCTATCTGGGCGCGATCCGGGAGGCGCTGCCCGAGGATGGGATTCTGTGCGACGAGATGACGCAGGTGGGTTACGTGTCGTGGTTCGGGTTTCCGTTCCACTCGCCGCGCACGCTGGTGACGTCGGGCTTTTCGGGAACTCTGGGCGCCGGGTTTCCGACCGCGCTTGGGGTCAAGGTGGCGCATCCGGATCGGGCGGTGATCGCGGTGACCGGTGATGGCGGGTTCCTGTTCGGCGGTGCGGAACTGGCGACGGCCGTGCAGCATGGGATCAATCTGGTGACGGTGCTGTTCAACAACTCGGCCTATGGCAACGTGCTGCGTGATCAGCACCGGTTGTTCGATGGGCGGGATTCGGGGTCGAAGCTGCACAATCCGGATTTTGCGGTGTACGCGAAAAGCTTTGGCGTGGCCTACTGGCGGCCCGCGGATGCCGATGGGTTGCGCTCGGCGGTCGCCGCGGCGCTGGCGGCGCGGGCTCCGGCGTTGGTGGAGGTGATCACGGATATCGGCGAGGAATACCCGCCGTGGGAGTTTATCGCGCCCGGGCGGGGGTAGGTGGGCTTTTCAGGCGTTTGATGCTGTGAGGTGCAAAACTGGCGGAGGGGATGTCATCCATCATCGTCTATAATGTACTGATATTCCTAGATATTTGCTGATATTGATAACGCTACCCACAATGCCACCCACAGATGCCAGCGGGTCGCTTAGGCACACGTGGGGATACTGATTTCAGCCAATCGGGTGCAGAGTCGTGCTTCACCTGAGCATCATCTAATGATCACTGGTGCTTGATTCGCCCGAGTTGTCTCTTTCTGCCATTACTCATGCTCCGGTCAACCTCAGGAGTAGCTACATGAGTTCGTTTCAAATTTCGATAACGATTTCGATGGTCAGCGAGCAGCCACCGGACGCAGCACAAGTTGCTAGCCTCACGGAAAGCCTCGTCAGAAGTGCCGCAACCATTGGGCTGCCTTTTCATGTGACGTCGGCAGCGACCCCCAACCTGCAACCACCGATCCCAGCCGAGCAGTTCAACCCGACAAATGATGCACACGTTAAGCCCTTCCTTGTTCAGGCAATCGGCACACCAAGCACGGTTGAGCAGGTGATCTTCTCCGTTTGGTTGAAAAACGACAGTCACACCAACCTAGACGATCTCATTAAGGCGATGGATGTAGAGGGGATCGCAAATGCTGAGGAGAAGGTTCGGCTGGCATTGCGTCATCTCGGCAAGCGTCTCAAGTACCCTGGCTTTCGAAAAGGCGTTGCGCCATTGCCGATGCGACTACTGGTTCACATCAAGAGTGACAACGATGGGAGGCGCCATCACAAGTTGACCCCTGCCGGACGGGAGGCACTGGGTCAACTCATGGTGTAAATGCGACCCAGGATAACTCGATGGCGACAGGCAACGTTTGAGGCACCGCCGCCCAGCCGTCGCCGTCGCTGCGAACGTCGGTATCCGGAAGGAAAGCAGTATGTCACGTGAGCGCACTCATAGAGCAACGCCCAAGGACTGGTGGGAAACTTTAACGAGAGAGGAGCAAAAGGAATATCTCGCGGATCACCCTGGGAGCAAGAAGTGCCTGTCGGCTAAAGCAGTGAAGTCCATTCCCCAGGCGCAACCCAAGGTGTCGCCCGAAAAGACAAGGAAGGCACTTATCAGAGCAAAATCTCTTGCCCTCAGAGTGGAGATAGCGAAAGCGGCGATAGCGCCGCCCGCTCCGTTGAAACCACTGAAGAAGCCATCCACTCCGATCGATCGTACCGTCCAAGGTATACTAGATGGTTTATCGCAACTACGGGTAATCGAACGTGCAAGACGGGACGCGGAAGCGGAGTTCAGACTAAAGACGGAAGAAGAGCATGAGGAACTAGAGAGGTTGGTGGCGGTTCGCCGCAAAGTGGAAAACGCGATCAACAACCTGATCTATCTACTTCGCGACGCCGGTAAGCATGATCAAGCTAATGATTTGCAAAATGATGCTCATGCTATCCTAGAGAACCAGAAGGTGAAAACGAACATGATCTCTGGCTAGTGTCTCGGGCGGGGTCATTCGTCTCAATAGGGCAAGCCATGTGGGACAGATAGTTGAGCAGTGTCGAACGCCCGCTGATGGTCCCCGATGCAGAGGAAGAATGAAGACATCGCGACCACCGTCCCCTTGGTTGTTCAAGGTTCAGACAATAGCCGCCCGCACCGCCACCAGCGCCTCGTCCGCCCTCGCCCCGTCCGGTCCGCCGGCCTGAGCCAGATCGGGACGGCCGCCGCCGCCCTTGCCGCCGACGGCCGTGGAGGCCGCGCGCACCAGATCGACCGCGCTGATCCGCCCCGTCAGGTCAGGCGACACCGCGACCACGATGCTGGCCTTGCCCTCGGCCGTCGATACAAGTGCCACCACGCCGGAGCCCTGCTGCTTGCCGATCGCATCGGCAAGACCCTTCAGCTCGCGGGGGGGAACCTCGCCCAGGTTGCGGGCCGACAGCATGATCCCGCCGATGTTCTCGGCGGCCGCGGTCGTGCCGCCGGTGGCCAGCTTCTTTTGCAGCTCCGACACCTGGCCTTGCAGCCTGCGCCGATCGTCCAGCAGCGTGGCGATGCGGTCCGGCACGTCGGCCGGCGCCGTGCGCAGCGCACCGGCGGCGTCGTTCAACCGAGCCTGCGTTTCGGCGACAACGGCTTCAGCCGAAGCGCCGGTAACAGCCTCGATCCGGCGTACGCCGGCGGCGACGGCGGTTTCGCCGACGATCCGGAAATACCCGATATCGCCGGTGCGGCGGACATGGGTGCCGCCGCACAGCTCGATCGACCAGGCGGGCTTGTTGCCATCCGATTCGCCCATCGCGACCACCCGAACCTCATCGCCGTATTTCTCACCGAACAGCGCCATAGCACCCAGCTCCACTGCGGCGTCCGGTGTCATCAGTCGCGTGGTAACCTCGGAGTTTTCGCGGATCTTGGCGTTGACCTCGGCTTCGACCCAGTGCTGCTCATCCGCCGTGATCGGTCGCGGCTGGCTGACGTCAAAGCGCAAACGGTCTGGTGCGTTCAGGCTGCCCTTTTGCTGAACATGGGTGCCTAGCTTGCGCCGCAGCGCCTCGTGCAGCAGATGAGTGGCGGAGTGATGCGCGCGGATCGCACCGCGCCTGAGGTGATCAACGACCGCGACCACCGGGATGCCCGTCGTTGCGACACCGGCCTCGACGCACCCCAGATGCACGAACAGGTCGCCCAGCTTCTTCTGGGTATCGGTCACGGCGATGAGCAGGCCATCGGGTCCGCTGATAGTGCCGGTATCGCCGACCTGGCCGCCACTTTCGCCGTAAAACGGCGTCTGGTTCAGCACCAAGGCGACGTTCGCGCCGGTGGTGGCGACGTCAGCCAGGGCGCCATCAACCACCAGCGCCAGAATCTCGCCCTCCGCGTTCTCGGTCGCGTAGCCCAGAAACTCCGTCGCCCCAACCGTTTCCTTGATCTCGAACCATACCCGGTCGGTCGCCGCATCTCCCGACCCCGCCCAGGCGGCCCGGGCGCGGGTACGCTGTTCCTGCATCGAGGCCTCGAACCCGGCGAGATCAACGTCGCGGCCCTGCTCGCGCAGTGCATCCTGCGTCAGGTCGAGGGGAAAGCCGTAGGTATCATACAGACGAAAAGCGATCGGGCCGGGCAGGGCCTGCGTGTCGCCGAGCTTGGCGGTCTCTTCCGCCAACAGGTGCAGGCCGCGTTCCAGCAGGTACTTGAAGCGGGTCTCCTCCAGCAGCAGCGTCTCGGCGATCAGCGTCTCCGCGCGCACCAGTTCCGGGTAGGCAGCGCCCATCTGACGGATCAGCGCCGGCACCAGGCGGTGCATCACCGGTTCCTGCGCGCCCATCATCGTGGCGTGGCGCATGGCGCGGCGCATGATCCGGCGCAGCACGTAGCCGCGACCCTCGTTTGACGGCAGCACGCCGTCGGCCATCAGGAACGAGCAGCTTCGCAGATGGTCGGCGATCACCCGGTGGCTGGTCTTGAAGGGGCCATCCGGGTCCTGCCCAGTGACCTCGGCGCTGGCGAGGATCAGGGCTCGGAAAATGTCGATGTCATAGTTGTCGTGCTTGCCCTGCAGGATCGCGGCAATGCGCTCCAGCCCCATGCCGGTGTCGATCGAGGGGCGTGGCAGCGGCATGCGGGTGCCGGGCGGCCCTTCCTCGAACTGCATGAAGACCAGGTTCCAGATCTCGATGAACCGGTCGCCGTCCTCATCCGGGCTACCGGGTGGGCCGCCGGGGATGTGGTCGCCGTGGTCGTAGAAGATCTCGGAGCATGGGCCGCACGGGCCGGTGTCACCCATGCGCCAAAAATTGTCGGCGGTGGGGATGCGGATGATCCGTTCATCGGGCAGGCCGGTGGTCTTCTTCCAGATCGCGGCGGCGTCCTCGTCTTCCGAGAAAACGGTGACCAGCAGGCGGTCCTTCGGCAGACCGTAGTCCTTGGTCACCAACTCCCACGCATAGGGGATGGCGGCTTCCTTGAAGTAGTCGCCGAAACTGAAATTGCCCAGCATCTCAAAGAACGTGTGATGCCGAGCGGTGTAGCCGACATTGTCCAGATCGTTGTGCTTGCCGCCGGCGCGCACGCATTTCTGCGCGGTGGTCGCGCGGACATAGGGCCGCTTTTCCTGCCCGGTGAAGACGTTTTTGAACTGCACCATGCCCGCGTTGGTGAACATCAGCGTCGGGTCGTTGCGCGGGACCAGGGGGGAGCTTGGCACCGGCTGATGGCCGTTGCGGGCGAAGAAATTCACGAAGGCGGCGCGGATGTCATTGCTGCTGGCCATGGTGGGCTGATGTACCCCAGTGTGCATGCGGAGTAGTTGTATCTTCAGTGTTGTCGCTGCGACGTAGCGCACGGGCGTCTCGCTGTCACGGGTGCCCGCTCGCCCGATGGCGATCGATTGCCTTCTGCTGTCCCGTCGGTGGACGCTGGTTCCGTGCACTCACGCCCGTTGCGGCGATCGGCTTCGCACGCGGCGTCCTTTTCACCCACCGCTCATGGGGATGATAGCCGGATCGGGCCTGGATATGGCTTCGCGGGCGCTTGTTACCACCTGACGGGCAGGATGTCGGCCGGCCGGTTGCCGCTGACGCCCTCATGATGCCAAAAGAAGGCGGGGTCGCCAGACGCCCGGGCGAGCGGCGTGTTGCCGGGGAAGCCGGGCGCGCGTCGCCATGTCGTTGCCCAATTCACGGGAGTTGTCATGCGCCGCTTGATCGTGATGACCATGTCGAGTGTGCTGATGAGCGCCGCTCTAGTATCCTGCGGCACTCCGCCTCCGGCGGTCGTCAACGCCGCGTCCCGGCCGCTGCCAGTCGACGGGACCTATGGCGGCGTAATGCAATTGAGCCGCGGCACCGCGCTCGGCTGCGGCAACGCAGATGCGATCACGTTGCGGGTGAAAAATCGCGCGTTTACCTATCAGCTGAACCAGCCTCAGGCGGATTGGCGGCCGGTGATCGTCTTCACGGCCAAGATTGGCCCGGATGGATCATTCAACGCGCGATCGGGGCCGGATTTCATGCGCGGCCAGGTCGCGAACGGGACGATACAGGGCCAGATCGCGGGCGACATCTGCGGTTTCAGCTTTGTCGCCGATCGCGGAGGCTCATTGTGAGAAACCTGTGCGACCTGATGCGGGGGAGCTGCCGATGAGCAGGCTGTTCGACGGCCAGCCGATCCTGGCAGCGCTCGAGATCCCAGATAGAAAAAGTTGTCGGGTGGATCAGGACGATCAGGTGGCCGATCGTTGCGCCTGAGGAAATGAAAAGCCGGCGAATGTTGGTGAAATCTGCCTTTGATCTTTTGACCGCACGCGCTACCGCAGCCAAGCTGACGGTGGACGACCACAAAAGGATCCGCAATGGCTGAATTGCTCGTCTGCCTGACCTTTGATCATGACAACGCATCATCCATGATCTCCCGCAAACTGACATCGCCGACGATGATCTCACGCGGCGATTTCGGTCTCGTCGCGGTGCCCCGCATCCTTGAGTTGCTGCACCGACACGGTATCCCGACCACATGGTTTATCCCGGGCCACACGATCGAGAGCTATCCGACCAGCGTGCGTTTGGTGGCTGATGCCGGGCACGAGATCGGCAATCATGGCTGGACACACCGTATACCCGCGACACTTGGCCGCGAGGGTGAGGAGGAGGAGCTGGTGCGGGGCAACGCGGCCATTCTAACACTGACCGGCCGCAAGCCGGTTGGATATCGCTCACCGTCCTGGGACCTCAGCCCGCACAGTGTCGACCTGCTTTTGAAGCACGGGTTCGTCTACGACAGTTCGATGATGGGCCATGATATCTCGCCCTATCAGGCTCGTCGCGACGACGAGATCACCCTGCTGGAGCCGATGCGGTTCGGTGCGGATACGGACCTGGTCGAAATGCCGATCAGCTGGTCGCTCGACGATCACCCGCATTTTGAGTTTATGCGGACGGAGCAGACGATACTGCCCGGGCTGATGAACGCGCGGGCTGTGTTCCAGAACTTCACCGATGAGTTTACTTATATGAAGAAGCACAACGACTGGGGTGTGCTGACCTATACATTCCATCCGCATGTCGTCGGCCGAGGGCAGCGAATGCTGGCGCTTGAGGGTTTCATAGAAACGCTGTCCCGGGAAGGCGCCCGGTTCGTCACGATGGAAACGGCGGTCGCGGCATATCGGGACCGCCATGCCAACGGCGTCAGTCTGCGTGGGTAGAGGCTTCGGGTTTTACTCGAGTGGCGTAAACGCGGTCTCCTTTACCCAAAACATTGTCACCAGCGTCGCGAGCGAGGCGGCAATGACATAGAAGGACGGCGACAGCGGATTGCCGGTCGCGTGGATCAGCCATGTCGCGATGAACGGCGCGAAACCGCCGAAGATCGCGACAGGAATGTTGTAGCCGACCGAGAGCGCCGTATAGCGGACCTTGGTCGGAAACAGCTCGCAGTACACCGCTGGTCCCGGCCCGGCATACAGGGCCAGCAGCACGACCAGAATCAGCTGCGCGATGAACGCGTAGGCCGGAACGCCTGTGGATGCCAACAGGAACAGCGGATAGGCCAGCACGATGTATCCGACGCATGATGCGATGAACAACGGTCGCCGTCCGATGCGGTCGGACAGCGCACCTGCCAACGGCACCACGATCACGAACACCAGCAGGCAGACGGTGTCGATCCAAAGTGCTGTACTGCGCGGCATCTTGACGATGTTGGTCAGCCAGGTCGTCAGGTAGATCAGCACCGCGTAATAGCCGACCGTGTTATGCAGCGTGATACCGAACGCCAGCGCGGTTGGCTTTCGAAACGTCGTGCACGCCTCGACCAGAGGCGAGCGAGCGACCTGTCCCTGGCTTTCCAGCTGGGCGAACTTTGGTGTGTCGTCCAGCCGCCAGCGCATGATGACGCCGACGATGCCGATCACCACCCCTAGCAGAAACGGAATTCGCCAGCCCCAGACGAGCATGTCCGCCGGCGCGATCGAGGTCGTCAGCACGGCTGCCGTCAGTGAACCGAGCAGAAAGCCGCTGCCGACGCTGACCTGTTGCCACGACCCTGTCAGGCCACGTTTCGCCGGTAATGAATACTCAACAAGATAGGCCGCGGCTCCACCCCACTCGCCGCCGCCGGACAGTCCCTGCGCCAGCCGCGCCGCCACCAACAGCAGTGGCGCCAGCATGCCGATCGAGCTGTAGGTCGGCAGTAGCCCGACCACGAAGGTTGAGATCGCCATGAGGAAGACGACAGCGCTGAGCGCCCGCTTGCGGCCGTGGCGGTCGCCATACTGGCCGAAAATGATGGAACCAATTGGCCGCATCACGAACCCGACCCCGAACACCGAGAACGTCAGCAACAGGGAGACGAGCGGCGTCTGGTTCGGGAAGAACAGCTGGGAGATGACCGGGACGAAGTAGCCATAAACCGCGAAGTCGTACCATTCCAGCACATTGCCGATAACCCCGGCCAGGATCGCGGTTCGGCGCCGCGAGTCGGTCTGAGCGATGGTTGGCGTATGTGCTGACATGCGTATTCCTCTTCAACCGTCCGATTGTATGGGCGGCGCGTCGCGGGGCCGCCGGCAGGTGTTACGGCCATAGCAACAGCCAGTCCGGTTGGCCATGGCGGTCGCACGCCCAAGTGGAGCAGCGCCCTTAAGATTCGATACCTCGTCGGCGGCCACCGAACTGTTTGAGCACTTGCTCGGCGGCATCGCTTCGAGGCTGAGCCAAACGGTCTGAAAGCAGCTGGCCGAGGTGAATGGCGGACCACGCCATGACGTGCTTACCTCGTATTCAGCCTGCGTTATCGGGAGTAGTGCCATGCGGTCGTTACTGTGCGAAACGTCGGCAGCACGCTCACGCAGACCTGGGTTTATGCTGCCGAGAGTCCTTTGCCGTATGTGCTCATTTCCCGCTCGGCCTGCTTCCAACCTTCATACGCCTCTGGTGTGATGCGTCTGCGGATCTGCCCGTAGTGATGCTCTGATGCCTGGACGCTGTCCGCCTGGAACGGGTGGCCACCGAAATGCCGCATGAGGCGGACAACGGGATGCTGAGGTTCGGCGAGTTCGCTGAGCCCCCACCAAACCATTAGCAGACAGGCGATTGTCTGCATGTCTTGCACATCGGCCAGCGTCACGGGATCAGTGTAGGCTTTGAGTAGCAGGCGCGTAGCGATTGAGGCGATAGCGCTATCCAAGCGATATCCCTCGTCCTCGCCAGTGATTCTGGCGACGTCGTACTCGACGCTACCAAGCTGATAAACAAATGTCGCGAGCGGAGGCCAGCCAGCTATCGCCACGAGCACACCGATGGCGCGCGGTGCGTACCGATGGCCTTCGGAATCAATGCCTGCGGCTATGGTCGGCAGGAATATGCGAAGTCTATTGGCGTTGGCCTGGGCTTGAGTCAGCCGGTTTTGTGCCCCTTGTTCGGCACGGCGCTTTGACGAGGTGAAGATTCCCATCAGGCGGCGTGCTCCTCAGGCTGGTGTACAGTGGGTGTGCGCGATGATCGTGAGTACGGCCAGGATTGCGGCGCCGAGCGAGGAATCCGGGGAGGCCGGATGGATACCAGGTTCACTATGCGAAAGGCAGATGCCTTAGCCACCGCCTATCGATCTTGTCGTTCAGGATGAACGAAAGCGCTAGCCATATCGGGGTGCAAATCCTTGATGGCATTCCGAAATGCGTTGGCAAGCGCGAAGAGGGTATCCGCGGAGGAACAAACAAAGTCCTTTTCGTAGGCATAACGCCACTCCTTGAAAACCCTCGCCTCAGCCCGAACGTAGTCAAGGAATTCGCATCGGTCGCCACGCGCGTAGTGGTGCGTGTTTATGACCAGAGTAGCAACGGCAGGAGCAGCCTTTTCCAGTTCTCGGAAAAGCTTGTATAGATTATGCCCTTGCATAGGGGAGGCATCGGCTAAATGCTGCAATAGCTTGATGTAAAGCTCGATAGAAAAGCCAAAATTCACGATTGGAGGAGCACCGCGGTAGTTTAATCGGCTCCCCCCGCTAATCGCCGCGGTTGCTGCGCTCGATGCATTGCGTTGATGCGCGGGGTCGTTGGTCGCATTAAACGGCAGAGCTGTGAGGACGCCTGCAAAGTAGAAAGCCTCTGCCGCATCGTATAGCCGCTGCCGGTATTCTTTGTCCGTCATACAGAAAGCCTATAGAATGCGCTTCGATCATTTCTTAGGCACTTTTAACCCTTTGAAAATATGGCAGCAAGGAAAAAGCCAAAGTCCCGAATTTGAATCTGGCGTCTACCGGACATCACATACGGCTCATTGTCTATATTGTAGTGATACAGTTAAGACTTTCTGTAACGATGCAACCGCTACCAGGATCGGACCCCCCGCCCCGCCGCAATAGCGGCCCCCGCCGAGCCGTGCGAAACTCCAGAACCGGAACCGCCGGTTCAAAGGACATGCGCATGACGCAATGGGACGAACGCGTCGAGACCTGGCTGGCGCACTGCCCAAGCCCGGAACAAGACCCGCTGTCCGGCATGCGACAAGCCGGCCTGCTGGCACCGGTCGCGGACTACATCACTCTCGCCCGGATCAAGGCCTCGCTGGTGCAACGGACCGGACTGCTGGGTGTGGGCGGCATCTGGAGTGGCCGCCAACTCGTCTTCCGCCATTTCATCCAGAGCTTCGGCACCGAGGCGCAGCAGAACGAATGGGCGGGGCGGGCGCTCTCTGTCGCGATCTCGGAGCCCGAGGTAGGCGCGCATCCCAAACTGCTGACCACGCGCGCCGAACCAGACGGGCAAGGGATCCGGATCACCGGGCAGAAGGCATGGGTCAGCAACGGGCCGTCAGCTGACGCCATCATCGTCTTTGCCATCACCGCCCAGGAACAGGGGCGCAAGCGCTACAGCGCGTTCCTGCTACCGCGCGACACGCCGGGGCTAAGCATGAGCGATATGCCTGGGTTTCATGCGCTGCGCCCCTCCCGGCATTGCCTGCTCACGCTTGCTGGCTGTCTGGTGCCAGCAACCGCGATGCTGGGCGCCAAGGGTAGCGCCTACGAGCGCATGGCGCTGCCGTTTCGCGACATCGAGGATGCGATCGGCACCTTCGGAACGCTGGGAGCGATCCGCCACGCGATCGGCCTGTTCGCCGGCGCGACGCCGCCCGAACCCGGGCAGGCGAGGGAGCTTGGTGCCGTCGCTGGATTGACCGCCGTTTTCGAGGCTGGTGCCGCATCGATTGTCGCCGCGCTGGACGACGGGCAGTTTCAGCCAGGTGACGCAACCCTCATCGGATTGCGGATCCTCGCGATCGACATCACCGCTCGGCTGCAAGCGCAAAGCGAAACCATCAGCGTAGCGCATAGAGCCAAACTGCTCGGGGTGATCTCTGATCTTGATGCCACCCTATCGATAGCCCGTGGCCCCCGGCTGGCCCGACAGGCCCGGCTGGGTGACGCGGTCTTCCGGCCAGGCGTGCAGCCGGCGTGACCGCCGCGACGCCTCTGGTGCGATGTCATTGGGCGGCAACGTCCGACGCCCAGATGCAGGCTTACCACGACCACGAATGGGGCGTCCCGCATCACGACGACCATGCCTTGTTCGAGCTGCTGACGCTCGAAGGTGCCCAGGCGGGATTGTCATGGCGCACCGTCCTGGTTCGCCGGGACGCCTACCGCGCCGCCTACCATCGCTTCGATATCGCTGAGATCGCCGCGATGACAGACGCCGACCTGGAAACGTTGTTGGCAGGTTCACAACTGATCCGCAATCGGCTGAAAATCTTTTCGGTTCGCGACAACGCCCGTGCCGCTCTGACGGCCGCCGCGTCGCACGGCAGCCTGGACCGCTACCTGTGGTCCTTCGTGGGCCATACCCCGATCCGCAATCGCTGGACCGATCGCTGCCAGGTGCCGGCGACGACGCCCATCTCGGACGCCATGAGCAAGGCACTCAAGCAAGCCGGCTTCCGTTTTGTCGGTTCCACCATATGCTATGCCTTCATGCAGGCGACCGGGATGGTGGACGACCACCTGGTCACCTGCTTTCGCCACATCCAGGAGTATGCCTGATGCGAAATACCGAGGAAATCTGGCGTATGGTCGACGCCCAACAGGACGACTTCATCGCCCTGTCCGACCGTGTTTGGGAAATGCCGGAACTCTGCTACACCGAGTTCCGCTCCTGCGCAGAACACACTGCGATGTTGGAGGCGAAGGGTTTCCGCGTTACGCGTGAAGTCGCCGGCATTCCCACGGCGGTGATGGGCGAAACCGGCGAGGACGGCCCGGTCATCGCCATCCTCGGCGAATACGACGCACTTCCCGGGCTGTCGCAAGAGGCCGGAGTGGCACAGCAAAAGCCGCTGCCCGGCCCCGGCTTCGGCCACGGTTGCGGCCACAACCTGCTGGGGTCCGCCTCGCTGCTCGCGGCCACGGCGGTCAAGGATTACCTGGATGCCAACGGTCTCAAGGGTCGCGTCCGCTACTATGGTTGTCCGGCCGAGGAAGGCGGTGCCGCCAAGGGCTTCATGGCCCGGGCCGGCGCGTTCAGCGATGTCGATGTCGCGATTTCCTGGCATCCGTCATCGTTCTCCGGGGTGAACCCGGCGAACTCGCTCGCCAACACCCGCATCGACTTCTCGTTCCACGGCCGCGCGTCGCATGCGGCGGCGTCACCGCATCTTGGTCGCAGCGCGCTGGATGCGGTCGAGCTCATGAGCGTCGGCGTGAACTACATGCGCGAGCACATGCCTTCCGACGCGCGGGTCCATGCCGCGATCCTAGATGCCGGCGGCGTCGCCCCGAACGTGGTGCAGGCGTTCGCCAAGGTCCGTTACCTGATCCGCGCCACCACCTTGCCGGAACTCAGCCGCCTGATCGACCGCGTTCGCCGGATCGCTGATGGTGCGGCGCTGATGACGGAGACCCGGGTGACCGCGCAGGTCGTCAGCGCGGTGTCGAACCTGTTGGCGAATAGCCCGCTGGAGCGGGCGATGCAGGATAATCTCGATCGTATCGGCCCGCCGCCCTTCGATGAGGCCGATCGCAAAGCGGCCGCCGAATTTCAGGCGACAATGACCGAGGAAGACATCGAGGCGTCCTATCGCCGGGCCGGCATCCCGGTCAAGACGAACGCCCCGCTGTGCGATGCGATCATCCCAGCGGACGCCAGGCCCAACGGCGGTGTCGGCTCCACCGATGTCGGCGACGTCAGCTGGGTGGTGCCGACGGTGCAGGCACGCGGCGCCACCTACGCGGTCGGCACGCCGGGCCACTCTTGGCAGTTGACCGCTCAAGGCAAGATGCCGGCGGCGCATAAAGGTCTGGTGCATGTCGCCAAGGTGATGGCCGGTACCGCCTTGGACGTGATCCGGGACGAGACGTTGCTGGCGCGCGCCAAGGCAGACCACCAGGCGCGGGTTGGCAAGACCCCCTATGTCTGCCCGCTGCCGACGGAACTCGATCCTCCGGTCAAGATGTCGGCCTGAGGGACACCGAGCCATCCCCGTCGCGATCCGGACGATCTGTCCGCGGCGTGGACGACATCCCAGGTCTTGCGGCGTCCATCACCGAGTTCGCAACGGCTGTGAGCCGATGCCGCTTTTGATCAAGGCAGGGACTGAAATGGCAAAACGCCTCAACGACGCCGAACGTAAAAATCTCGCAACCACGGTCCCCGGCTGGGTACTGGCATCGGATCGCGACGTGATACGGCGCGAATTCAAGTTCGCCGACTTCAGCGAGGCCTGGAGTTTCATGACCCGCGTTGCTTTGCTGGCTGAAAAACTCGACCACCACCCGGACTGGTCGAATGTCTGGAACACGGTGAGGATCGAGTTGACCACGCATGACGCCGGCGGATTGTCCGACAACGACGTCCGGCTGGCTCAGGCGGTCAATAAACTCCTGGGCTGATGGACGGCATATCCGCTCCCGAGCGTACGCTGCTGGTGCGCAAGGCGGCCGCACGGCTGTGCCTGAGACTCGCCTGGGCCCCGCTGCATGAGGTCCGGCTGGCGAACGGACGGCGCGCCGATATTCTGGCGTTGCAGCCCGGCGGCGGTTTCGCATGCATCGAAGTGAAGTCCGGCCTGCGCGACTACCTCGCGGACGGCAAGTGGTGGCAATACCAACCGTTCTGTGACCAATTCTTCTTCGCGGTCGACGCCGACTTTCCGCGCGCCGTGCTGCCCCCCGAGACGGGCCTGATCGTCTGCGCGGGCAGGGAAGCGGACCTGCTGCGCGAGCCTCTGTGCGTTCGCCTCGCACCGGCTCGGCGGAAGGCGTTACTTGAACGGTTCGCCATGCTGGCGGCCAGTCGTCTTGCCGCGCGGGAGGATCCAATGGGCGTGGCGGACCTGGCAATGGGATTAAGCGATGACTGATTTCAATCGGCGCTTGCGCCGACCGGTATCAGAGTCATGTTTCGCGCGCCGCCGTCCGCCAACCCGGCGCGCAGACCGGTCAACGCACGCGTCGACCGGTATGATACATGGCTGCCCCCGAGTGTCATCGCCAAGCCGCCTCGACGGCGGATTGGACCCTTCGACATCGTTGCCTCGATCTTAAGCTTGCGACCTTAGCGGGAGACGGAGGTCGCACCGCCCGTGCCTCTGTCTGGCAGCCACGCATCGGTCCAGCCCGATATCGCCGCCCTTGGATCGGAGGCTGTGACCTCTGTCATGCCGGGCCCTCGACGCTGCACGATGGAAATAGCCGTGGCGGCGCGAATGATCTGACAGTCAATCGGGCCATCAACCGATTCGCCATGGCGGCGGGCGCCGAGCTTCTCCAGGTCGGCTGCTGTTCGGCAAACCACCGCCCCCGGGTCCAGTCGCGGCCAGGCCAGTGGCTGAGGCCTGACCTCAGGCAGGCCTGGCTTCGGTTTCTTCATCAGCAGGCCCGGCGCGGAAAGCGAGATATTGCTGTCGCTGGGCTGCGCGCGGGCTGGTGCGGCGATGACCGACATCCCGGCCAATAAACCAAGCAGAAACATCTTTGTCGGCAGCATTCTCGGCATTGGTGACGTCACCTCCTCGGCCTTTTCCACTCCATCTGCTCTATGCGTCCAACCCGATTGGGTAGCAAGCATAAGCTCAGGGCGGCGTCATCCCCCTCGCCGTCAGCGCCGTTTTAGCGGCGGGACCGGCCATCTCGGCCAGGAAGGCCCGCGCCGCAGCGGTCGCTGCTGAGCCGACCGCGATCGCGCCGGCGTAGATCGTCAGGTTCTGGATCGGGGCGGGCAGAGGTCCCACGAGTGAAATCCCCGGCACCGAGATGATCTCGCTGATCTGTTGCAGAACGATGTCCGTACGCCCATCGGTCACCGCGGTCGCTGCCAGACCACCCCGCACCAGCACCGATTTCGATGCCATGGCGTCGGCGATCCCCAGGCTGCGGAAAAGCTTCGCTACGTAGATGCCGCTCGAGCCACCTGACGCCGGATCGATATAGGCGACCTTCCGGGCGTGCAGCATTGCCGTCTTGAAGCCCTGAACGGACTTGATGTCCGGAACCGGCGACCCGCTTTTGATGCCGAGGCCAATTCCCACCTGGGCGAATCGGACGACGTTGTCCGGCATGATCTTTCCGGCCTTGGCCAGCTTGTCGAGACCCTGGGGTGACATCAGGACGACGTCAAAGGTTTCACCCCCGGTGATGCGGCGGACCAGGCCGCCCACCGTGTCGTTGCGCATGATGACCTTGTCGCCTGTGCGGGCCTCGAACGCGGGGGTCAAAGCGGCGGCCACCGAATGGATGGCGCCGGCGCTGAGTACAGTCAGTTTGGCCGCCCCGGCCGGCGCGGCCAGCAGCAGGAAGACCATGACCCAGCGGATCAAAGCGACCTTCGCACTGCCGCGGCGGGATGACGGTCGGGCAATCGCGGGCCGCTCCCGAATAGCTTTTCCCGAAACGTGCCTGGCGCGTACTCCTGTTTGAACAGGCCGCGTGTCTGCAGTTCCGGCACCACCAGATCGACCATGTCAACGAACGTGCCAGGCGTCAGGGCATACGCCAGGTTGAAGCCGTCGACGTCGGTTTCCTCGGTCCAGCCGCGAAGTTCCTCCGCGACATCCGCGGCCGATCCGATCACCACTGGCCCCCGACCACCCAGCGCGGCATGCCGGGCGATTTCGCGCACCGTCCATGTGCGGCTGGGATCCGCTGTGGTAAAGGCCTCCAGAGCCGAGGTCTGCGCATTGGATTTGTCGGTGAAGCGCACCACCTCGTCCAGGCTCAGGGTGCCGAAATCGAGGCCGGTCCAGCCCGACATCAGGGCCAGGGCGCCTTCCTCCGACACGTAGCCCAGGTAGTCGTGGTATTTGTCCCAAGCAGCTTTCGCCGTGGTGTCGGTGATCACCGTCATCATGGTGAAGATCACCAGATCCGACGGCTCGCGTCCGGCCGCGGCGGCGCGTCCGCGCAGATCTGCTACGGTGTCGCCGATGACCTTCTTCGACGGGCCGTTGATGAACACACACTCGGCGTGCCGCGCGGCGAAATCGCGGCCACGTCTGGAGGCACCGGCCTGGAACAGCACCGGCGTGCGCTGCGGCGACGGCTCGCACAGGTGGATCGCGTCCACCTTGAAATGCGGACCGTCATGCATGATGCGGTGGATCTTGGTGGGATCGGCGAACCGGCGCCCTTTACGGTCACGCAGCACGGCGCCGTCTTCCCAGCTTGCCTCCCATAATTTGTAGCTGGCCTGCATGTAGTCCTCGGCCACGTCGTAGCGATCGTCGTGGGCCACCTGTTTCGGCATCCCCATGCCACGCGCGGCGCTGTCGAGGTAGCCGGTGACGATGTTCCAGCCGACGCGGCCTTTGGTCAGGTGGTCCAGCGTGCTCATGCGTCGGGCGAAAGGGTAGGGCAGTTCGTAGGACAGAGCGCAGGTGACGCCAAATCCCAAGTGTTCGGTGACCATGGCCATGGCCGGGATCACCATCAACGGGTCGTTCACCGGCACCTGGACGGCGTGCCGCAGCGCGGTGCCGGCGGATCCCTTATAGACGTCATAGATCCCCAGCACGTCAGCCAGGAATAGCGCGTCGAACTTGCCGCGTTCCAGCGTGCGGGCAAGGTCGGTCCAATACGCCAATGTGATGTATTCATCGGCGTGATCGTGAGGATGTGTCCACAGCCCGGGCGATTGATGCCCGATGCAGTTCATGTCAAAGGCGTTAAGTCGGATTTGCTTCGGCATCAATGCGCCGCATGCAGCGGGAACTGCATGGCGATCACCTGCACGCCCGCGGCGCCTGCCACGGCTTCGAAGGCGGGGTCATAGGGGCCGACGAAGGCGCACGACAAATGCGGCAACGCTGCGCCGTTGTGGTTCAGGCTGCCGCCGGTCACCACCCAGTACTGACCGCGGCCCTGCTTGGGATCCGGACCAACCACGGATTCTCCTTGTGTAAGGTTATAGCGCCAGGCGGTCATACCATCGGGCTCCGGCCCCAGCAGGGTTTCACTGGGCGCGGTGGAGCTGGCAAGTGGCCCGGCGACGGCTTCACGATGCCTGCGGCTGGGGATCGTGCGCAGCGCGATGCGGTTCTCCGGCATCGTCATGAACCGGGCACCCGGATCGAAGCCGTTGCGCAAGGTAAAGTAAGACACGCCCTGGTCCGCACTGGCACGAATCGGGCCATAAGCGGTGTGTGCGCCGGTAAAGTGGACGGTAACCGGACGGACCTGGTGCAGCCCCAGGGTGCCGTGGCCGCCACCACCAACTGAAATTGGTCCTGCTGGTGATAGTGCGCGTCGGCGGTGCTGCCGGGATCCTGCTCCACCAGAAATGCCATCGGGAACAGTGTGTCGGGCGAGGGATCCGGCGTGCCCGGCGCCATATTATAGCGCGTCGTACCGAGATAAAGCGTGTGCCAGAACGTCACGCCGTCCCCGGCGGACCCTCGGCGGCGGTTGACTCTGGCGGCTTCCGCCGATGCGATCTGGGTCATCACGGGACATCCTTAATGAAGGTGACGATTGCCACCATGTTGCCACAGATCCGGATAAGGACAAATTCACCGGCGTCGGCCTGAAGCCCGCATCGGTGGTTGATGCATGCCACAACTCGAATTCCGTCTGACATGGCTGAGCGTCACCGTCAGGAACGCGCGCAGGCGGCACATTGACCCTCGGCCTCGATGGTGGCCTTCGCGACGGTGAAGCCCAGACGCTTGGCCGCATCCTCGAGCGCATGAACAAGCTCATGGTCGTCCAGTTCGGTGACCCGACCGCACGAGCGGCAGATCAGAAACTGCGCGGCGTGGTCATGATCCTCATCGACGATGCAGCCGACAAAGGCGGACAGGCGCTCCAGCTTGTGGACAAGGCCCTGCTCCTGCAAAAACTCCAGCGCTCGATACACCGTGGGTGGTGCCGCGCCGTGGCGGGTACTGCGCAGTTGATCCAGCAGATCGTATGCCCCGGTGGGCGCCTCACGGTCGAGGATCAGCCCCAGAACCTGGCGGCGCAGATCGGTCAGCCGTACGCCTCGGCCGTCGCAGATGGCGTTGGCGCGAATCAGCAATGTTTCGGTACTTGGGGAAAACCCCATCAGGCACTCCTTGGCGGCGGACCGGCCCGATGCCTAAATACCACTCATGAACGAAAATGGCACCTCGGCGGATCCGCTGCTGCGAGCGATCCGCTTCGACGTCAATGGCCTGGTCCCCGTCATCGCGCAGCAGCACGATACCGGCGAGGTGCTGATGATGGCCTGGATGAACGCGGAGGCGGTGCGAGAGACGCTGGCCACGGGCCGCGTCTGTTATTTCAGCCGCGGCCGCGGCAGGCTTTGGCGCAAGGGCGAAACCTCCGGTCAGACCCAGCACTTGAAGGAGTTCCGTATCGATTGTGACGGCGACACGGTGTTGGTGCTGGTGCACCAGGACGGTGTCGCTTGCCACACCGGCCGACGGAACTGCTTCTTCCGCGCGATGCGCGACGGCGCACTGACCGAGATCGCGGCCCCCGCCATATCTCCCGAAGCACTGTATGGCCACGCCCATGGCTGAGGTGACGCCAGTCACGGTGCTGACCGGCTTTCTGGGCGCCGGTAAGACCACCCTGCTGAACCGGCTGTTGCGCCGGCGCGAATTGGCCGGCGCCGCGGTGTTGGTGAACGAGTTCGGTGAGGTTGGCCTGGACCACCTGCTGGTGGAAAAGCTGGACGACACCACCGTGCTGCTGAACGCCGGTTGCCTGTGCTGCACCATCCGCGGCGACCTTGTTCGGGTGCTGCGCGAAATGCTGCCTCGGGCGCGGCGTGACGAGATAACACGAATTATCATAGAAACGACCGGGCTGGCTGATCCGATCCCGATCCTGGTCACGTTGATGACCGATCCCATCGCCGCCTCGGCGTTCCGCCTGGATGGCATCGTGACGGTGATTGATGCCGTTAATGGACTGATCCACCTGGACACCCAGCAAGAGGCGGTCCGCCAGGTCGCGGTGGCCGATCGGATCATCATTAGCAAGGTCGATCTGGGTTGGGCCACCGACCTGTGCGCGACCGCCACCGGATCAGACGCTGAGCGCCACAAAAGGGCGTTGCACGCCAGGCTGCACAGGCTGAACCCAGGCGCCCCGATCGTCGAAGCGGTGTGTGGACAGGTCGATGCTTCCTTCATCCTTCATGCCGGGGCTTTCGACCCGTCGACCCGGATACAAGATGTCGCCGGCTGGCTTGACCGAGCCGGGTCCGATGTCGCCGAGGATCACCATCATCAGCAGCCCGGCCGGCACCTTCACGATGCCGGGATCGTCACGTTCTCTGTCAGTCTCCACCAGCCGCTCGATTGGCGGGCCCTGTCGAGGTGGCTGGAAACGTTGGCTGCCAGGTGCGGCGATCGACTTTTACGTGTCAAAGGGATCCTGGACGTGAGCGGCTGCGACCAGCCTGTCGCCATCCACGTCGTGCGTCACCTGGTCCATCCGCCGCTTAAGCTTGCGACCTGGCCGCAGGACATAAAGCGCGGCAGCCGCATTGTCTTCGTCACGCGCGGTCTGGAACGCGCCGCCATCGAGGACACCTTGCGCAGCTTCCAGACGAGCGTTCGCCACGCCTGACGTTTCTGGTCAGTCAGCAAACCCCTCCAGCACGATCTTGCCGCGTGCCCGTCCGCTTTCGATCAGAGCATGGGCTCGCTTGAGGTTCGCGGCATTGATCGGCCCGAAGTTCTCGCCCAACGTCGTGCGCAGTGCCCCTTTGTCGACCAGGCGGGCGACCTCGTTCAGCAGCGCGCCCTGGGCGACCATGTCCTCGGTCTGAAACGTCGAGCGGGCGAACATGAATTCCCAATGCACCGACACGGCTTTCCGCTTGAACGGGAGGATATCGAGCGCGGCGGGGTCATCGATCAGCGCGACACGGCCCTGCGGCGCGATCAATTTGGCGATCTCGGTCAGGTGCCGATCGGTCTGGGTCGTCGAGAAGACAAAGCCCGGAGCGCCCGGAGCCTCCAGCTGTTCGGCAAGCGGCCTGGCATGATCGATGACCTTGTTGGCCCCAAGGTTTCGGACCCACTCCGCGGTCTCCGCGCGAGAGGCGGTGGCGATCACCTCCAGCTTGGTCAGGTGGCGAACGAGTTGGATCGCGATTGAGGCTACGCCACCGGCACCGCCGATAATGAGAATCGCGTTGCTGCCCGGTACCGGCCGCTTGACGTCCAGTCGGTCGAACAAGGCTTCCCAGGCGGTGATCCCGGTCAGCGGCAGAGCGGCGGCCTCTGCCCAACCAAATCCGGCTGGCTTATGTCAGACGATGCGTTCATCAACCAGATGGTACTCCGCATTGGTGCCCTGTCGGGTGATATCACCGGCGTAGAACACGGCATCGCCGGGCTTGAACAATGTGGCGTCCGGGCCAGAGGCGGCGACGGTGCCCGCCGCATCGTAGCCGAGGACCTTCCAGCCGCCTGCTTCAGGCTTGGCGCGCATGCGAACTTTCGCATCCACCGGATTGACCGACACCGCATGCACCTGGACCAGCAGGTCCCTGCCGCGCACCTCCGGTTTGGCCAGCTGGATATCCACCAGAGCGCCGGGTGCCTCGATAGGGAGCGACTCTTGATAACCGACGGCGCGCATGGCGACCTCCTGCTTGCGTTGTCGTAGCCAGAGGTGAGCCTCGGATTGTCCCCGCGCAAACAATGTTCTAGAGGAATTGCCAACCGGTAAAGGTGCTAGTCTGAACCGATCATGGTCGCGGCCGGCAAGGACAGGCTTAGCGTCGCGCCGGCCACAGGCCCGTTCTCGGCGGTTAACCTCCCGTTCATCGCTCGCGCCAGACGGTTGCTCAGTGCCAGGCCCGTTCCACCCGCCACCGGCAGGGCACCGCTGTGGGCTTGCGGCGAGTCTTCCTTGAATTCCTGCGCCAGACCCGGCGGCAATCCCTTGCCGGTGTCGCTGACGGATGTGGTCACCATATTGGCGCCTCGCGCCACTGAAACCGAAACCGTGCCGCCGGGCGGGGTCAGCCGAACGGCATTGGCCAGCAGATTGTCAAGAATGCGTCGCATCGCCCACGAGTCGCCGATAGCTGCCGTCCTACGATCGTCTTTAGCAGGGTTCAATGCGATCTTGACCTGCCGCTCGCTGGCAACGGCGCGTGCGCCTTCGGCCGCATCTTCCGCGATCGTGGAGATCTCAATGGTTTGCTGACGTAACTTATGTTCTTTAATCTGCGTCAGGTCGAGCAGATTGCGGATCGTCGCCAGCAACAGCGTGCCATCGTTGCGTATCCGACCTAGGGCCTCCCGCTGGTCTGGCGGGCTTGCGGCCATCGTGAGACTTAACACGCCAAGTAACGTGTGCAGCGGGGTTCTGATTTCCTCGCTGATGCTGGTCAGAACCTCCGTCTTGATTTGCTCCGCGGCTTCGGCACGCCGGGTTTCGACCTCCAGACGGTCCTGGACACCGCGTGCATGGTGGACAAGAGCCGCCGTTGCGAAGATTGCCAGGATCGAGAGGATCCGGTTGCCGATCAAGTCCTGCAGATTTCCATCGGCCATCGGCACAAAGGCCCCGACCACGACAAGAAGGCAGGCGAGTCCGCTGATGATCCAGACGCTGGAGCGGCTTTTGTGGAACACCGCCGTGGCGATCAGCGGCGTGTATATGATGCCATAGGCGAGGATGTTGTCGCGGAAGAGGTCGGCGACGAAAGCACCTGCACTGACGATATAAAGCACCGGCACCAGCCAGCGGGCAAAGGGCACCGCACCGATCCCTCGCACCGCGGCAATTCCTCCAGGATGTCCGTTATCTGATTTCGTAAAAGTCATATACGACACATGTGAGCCAGAATGAAGCCGTGCGTTAGGTCACCGAGTCCATGACCCACTGGGTCAAAACCGCAGCCCCGTCAAGAAAATCCTCGACGGTCATCGCCTCGTCGGGGTTATGACTGCCGTTTTCATTGCGTACAAAAATCATGCCGACCGGTACGCCAGCCGCGCCAAAGGCGGCTGCGTCATGCGATGCCGGACTGCCAATCTCCAGCACCGGGACAGCCTGGCTTGAGGCCGCGATTTTCAGCCGAACCCGGATATCCGGATCGACCACGCCGACAGCCGCCCGCGCGCGCACACCCAGATGAAACTGGACGCCTCTGCGCTGGGCGATGCCGTTGATGATCTGCCCGACCGCATTTTCCAGTTCGGCCAGGACGACCTCGTCATAGGCGCGCACGTCCAGGCTGAAATGGAATGCGCCCGGCACGATGGTCAGGCCATGCGCGGACGCATCCGTGTGGAAGCGGCCGAAGGTGCAGGCCATCACGATTCCGCGCCCATCGTACTCAGTCCAGAGCGTGTCGAGCGCGATCGCGAACTCGGCTCCTGCCATCGCGGCGTCGTGACGGAATCGTCGAGGCAGGCCGACATGGTCGTGCCGGCCCTCGATCCAGGCATCGGGGTAGCGGAAATTCCCCGGAATTCCCGTGCAGATCGCCACCGGCCGTCCAGCTTCCACAAGATTGGGCGCTTGCTCGATATGCAGTTCCAGGTAGGCACGTATGCGTGAGGGATCGAAGTGGCGAGCGGCGCGGCGCAACGCCTTTGGGTTGCCGCCACACTCGGTAATGTGGTCCGCCAGCGTCCGGCCGGTGTCGATCCGACACACATCCAGGGCGCCATCCGGTAAGGTGCCCAGGCAGCCCCGGCTGCCGATATAGGACACCTGAAACCACACGCTCTCCTCGGCGCGAATCGCCATAACAACGATGTCGCAGTCCGGCGTCACGCCCATCTCGAGCAGCGCGGTTACCGTCGTCAGCCCGGCCAGCACGCCGGCGGCGCCGTCAAAGTTGCCGCCGTGCGGGACGGAATCCAGGTGCGAGCCGATGACCAGAGCCGGCAGCGTGCGGTCCCGCCCGGGGCAAGTCATATAAAGGTTGGCGGCTTCATCGTGGCTGATTTCCAGTCCAAGCGCTTCGGCCGCTTTGCTTACCGTGGCGTGCGCTCTTTGCTCGCCCTTGCCGTAAGGATCACGAGAAACGCCAGGTTCGTCGATCCCATCGTGCTTCAACTGCTCGAATAGCGCTTGCATGATGGCACGCTGCGCCTGCACCGCGGCCTTGATCGTCTGCGGATCGGGTGCGCTCATCGCGGAGCTTCCTTCAGCGGTTGTCTGATGGGCACTATCGGCGCTGTCGCCGCCGGCCGCTAGACAGTGCGAAACCGTGGCATCTGGATGAGTCGTGTTGGCAAGTAGGACGTCTGCGCTGCTCGGTCGGCCAGCGCCCGCCTCGCACACGCGGGTAGCCGGCTTCGACCGCCGATCGCCCGCTCAAACAACGGGAATGAAAGCCTAATCGCTTCAACCTGAAACGATTAGGCTTCAAGCCAGGGCATCATCCGGCTCCGAATAGGCCTTGAGGCTGGCAATGTCGTGCAGAATGACCCGCGCGCCATGCGTCTCCACCCCAAACCCGCGCAGAGCGGCAAATGCACGCGACAGGTTTTCCTGCCGACAGCCCAGACGGGCCGCCAACAGGCGCTTGTCGAAGGGCAAACGCAACGCCATGGTGTTGGCCTGCTCATCGTGTGAGAGCGACAGCAAGTAGCAGCCGAGGCGCTGCGCGGTAGTCCGCAGCTTCAAGTCACAGACCTGACGCACCAGAGCACGAAATTCATTGGCCTCGGCCCGCAGCAGCGCGGTGACCACGGATGGCTCTTGCTCAACCAAAACGTGCAACCCCTCCGCGTCGATCGACAGCAGGCGGGCTGGGGTAACCGTGCGCACGCCCAACAGCCTTGGCAGGCGGGCCAGCAGCGTCGCGAGGCCAAGCGTATCGCCGGATCGATTGACCTCCACCACGGCGGTGGTTCCGTTGGCGGCGGTGCTGAAGCCGGCGAGTTGCCCATCGAGCACGATCAGAAGTTCGTTCGCGGCCTCCCCCTGCCGACAGATCACGGTATCTTCCGAAACGTCCAGGATTTTGCTGATCGCGGCCAACATGGCCATGACAGGATCGGCGAGTGAAGACAGCAACGCTGTCGCACGCAAGGCACCAAGGACGACGGTGTCCGCCGGCTGGTCAGACCCGTTCGGATGGCTTCCCATAGCTGGATTGGACATGACTACCCCAACGCCGTCTTATCGCCACAAACTTCATTCGCCAAATACTCTAGCAGAGGTAATTGACCAGAATCAAGTTAAGCCAAGGCAGGCAGTTTGTTACGATGCTACGCGCGACACATCTTTATCATGGAGGCTGGAAGACGACGATGAAAGCAATGGTTTGCGAACGATTTGGCGGTCCCGAGGTTTTGGCCGAGCGTGAGGTACCCAACCCCGAGTGCCCTGGCGCGGGCGAAATCCAGGTCCGGATCGCGGCGCGTGGCGTCCAGTACGTTGAAGTATTGATGTTGGCGGGGAAATACCAGTTCCGGCCGGAGCCGCCGTTCATCCCCGGCAGCGAGGCTGCTGGCCATGTCGTCGCGGTGGGATCGGACGTGACGGCGTTCAAGGTCGGCGACGCGGTTATGTCGCGCCATACGCTGGGTGCCCTGGCGGAACTGGGTAACGCGAAAGCGATGCTCTGCGACAACGTGCCCAGCGGCCTAAGTCTGGCGCAGGCCGGCGTATTTCGTGGCGCCTATACAACCGCCTATCATGCGTTGCTGCAACGCGGACGCCTGAAGTCGGGCGAGTGGGTGCTGATACACGGCGCCGCCGGTGGCATCGGGATCGCGGCGATCCAGGTGGCAAAGGCGTTTGGCGCAAAGGTCATCGCCACCGCGGGCAGCGAGGAGAAGCGTAAGGCCTGCACCGAGGAAGGCGCGGACCAGGCCATCGACTACCGTTCCGGCTTTGTCGACCAGGTGAAGAAGCTGACCGACGGGCGGGGTGTGGACGTTGTCTATGATCCGATCGGCGACAAGGTCGCCGAGGAGTCGCTGCGCTGCCTGGCGTGGGGCGGCCGATTGTTGATCCTGGGCTTTCTCGGCGGTGGGCCAACCAATATCAGAAGCAACTATCTGCTGATCAAGGGGATCGATGCGATCGGCGTGCGGATCGGTGGCCTGAACGAGGCCGATCCCGAGCTTGCGATCGCCAACATGAAGGCGCTGATCGAGCTTGCCGAACAGGGCAGTCTGCGGCCTCGGATTTCGCATTCGTTCCGGCTCGATCAGGCTGCCGAGGCGCTGCAGGTGGTCATCGATCGCGGCGTGATCGGGAAAGCGGTCCTGCTGAGCTAGGTCCGCGATCGATCCTGTGTGACCGGAGCAGGGGGTCTATTGCTGCCTCAGGTCATCGGCAGTGTCGCTCGAACTGTCACCGCCAGGCTGTGCCTGGTTTGGTCGGGGCGTGAGTTGCCCGTCAGGAGGTGCTGGCCTAACCTTCATCACATCAGGCAGGAGGAACACGAACCATGGCGACACCCGGACGCGCTTTGCCGCAGCCGACCCCTGAAACGCAGCACTTTTGGGACGGCGCCAAAGCTAACGAATTGCTGCTTCAGCACTGCGACGAATGTGGCAAGGTTTATTTTCCGCCTCGGCCGTTCTGCCCGGCCTGCGCGTCGCGGAAGGTTTCCGTCACCAAGGCGAGCGGCAAGGCCAAGCTCTACAGCTACGTGATCCATCATCGCCCGGTGCCTGGCTTCACCCCACCTTACGCCATCGCCGTGGTGGAGTTGGACGAAGGTCCGCGCATGATGACCAACATTGTTGGCTGTGCACAGACACCCGAGGCGCTGGTGTTAGACATGCCGGTCGAGGTCGTGTTCGAGCCGCAGACGGACACGATAACGCTTCCCTTCTTCCGCCCCACGTTGAATTCATCGGCGAAAGGCTGATCCGATGCCGCATAACACTGTCGCCGTCGTCGGCGCCGCCGAAACCACGCGCCTGGGGGTCATTCCGGAACTGTCGCAGATCGGGCTGCACGCCGATGCCGCGATCAACGCGATGGCCGATTGCGGCCTGAAGCCGAAAGACATTGACGGCATCGCCACCGCTGGCGAAACGCCGGTGCAAACGGCGCATTATCTGGGAATCACGCCGACCTGGGTGGATGGGACCTCGGTCGGCGGCTGCAGCTTCATGATTCATGTCCGCCACGCGGCGGCGGCGATCGAGGCAGGGCTGGCCAAGACCATCCTGGTCACCCATGGCGAAAGCGGTAAATCCCGTGTCGGCAACCCGCCTCGTTCAGTCCACCCGCAGTCGCTGAACGGCCAGTTCGAGCAGCCGTTCGGGCCGATGGGCCCACCCAGCATGTTCACCATACCGGTCCTGCGGTATATGAAGACGTATGGTGTGACCGAGGAGCAGATCGCTCAGGTCGCCGTCGTGCAGCGGGAATGGGCTTCGAAGAACCCGCGTGCTACATTCCGCAATCTGATCACCACGGATGACGTCCTGAACAGCCGGATAATTGCCTATCCGTTCCGTCTTCTGATGTGCTGTCTGGTTACCGATGGCGGCGGCGCGCTGATCCTCACCTCGGCCGAGCGGGCGAAGGATTTCCCGACCAAGCCGGTTTATATCCTGGGCACCGGGGAGAGCGCGGAAACACCAATGGTCAGTCAGATGGAGGATTTCACGTCCTCTCGCGCGTTCCGCGTGGCGGGTCCGACCGCCTTCAAGGAAGCAGGGATTACCCACCAGGACGTCGACCATCTTATGATCTACGACGCGTTCGCGCATCTGCCGATCTACGGTCTGGAAGATCTCGGGTTTCTTCCCCGCGGTGAGGCGGCGTCGTTCATCGCCGGACGCAACACGGCGCCGGGCGGGTCACTGCCGTTGAACACCAATGGCGGAGGGCTTTCGTATATGCATTCCGGCATGTACGGCATGTATGCCCTGCAGGAAAGTGTGCGGCAGATGCGTGGCATTGCGCCGGCGCAGATCCCGGATGCGAAGATTTCGGTCTGCCATGGCGTTGGGGGGATGTTCGCTGCCTCGGGGACGATCATCTTCAGCAACCAGGCACCATGACATCGAGGTACGGGTCATGACTGAAAGCCTGTTCACCGGCCTGAAAGTGATCGACTGCGCAAGCTGGATTGCCGGGCCGGCCGCCGCCACGATGCTGTCCGATTTCGGTGCCGATGTCATCAAGATCGAGCCGCCGGGCGCGGGCGATCCGTGGCGCGCGTCGCAGCCGATTCCTGGGAAGCAGGTCGACTATTATTGGCAGTTGACGTCACGCAACAAGCGCAGCCTGGCGTTGGACCTTAAACACCCGGATGGGCAGGCGGTGTTGCACCGTCTGGTCGCCGTCGCGGATGTCTTTATCACGAATTTCCCGCTGCCCGTTCGCGATCGGCTTAAAATGGCGCCCGCGGATCTGACGCCGCTCAATCCCCGGCTGATCTATGCGTCCTTTACCGCTTACGGCGAGGAAGGTGAGGAGGCGGCGAAGACGGGTTTCGATTCCACCGCCTATTGGGCCCGCACCGGTCTCATGGACATGGTCCGTGCGAATGCCGATACCGTGCCGTCACGCTCGATGCCTGGGATGGGTGATTTCCCGAGTGCCACTGGTGTTTATGCGGCAATCGTCACGGCACTGTATCGACGGGAAAAGACCGGGTGGGGCGGGGTGGTCCGGTCATCTCTGTTGCAGAACGGCTTGTGGGCAAACGGTTGTGCCGTGCAGACCCGTCTGTTTGGTGAGAATGTCGCGCTGCGACCGCATCGTGATGACGCGCCCAACGCGCTCGCTAATCATTATCGCTCCCGCGATGGCCGCTGGTTCATCATGGCCTTGTTCAACGAGCAGCGGCAGTTGCGCTCTTTCCTCGGCGCGATCGGGCGTGAAGAACTGACCGACGATCCGCGTTTCGCCACGACCGAGGCCCGCAAGCAGCATGCGCGGGAGCTGGTGATTATTCTTGACGAAGTTTTCTCCAGACGGGACCTGGCGGAATGGCGCAGCATCCTGGATGGCGTCGGCATCACGTTCGGCATCGTCGCCACGGTGAACGAGGCGTTGGATGATCCGCAGATGCGCCACGCCGGTGCGCTTGTGCCGTTCGGCGATGGACAAGGCCTGACGGTGATGACGCCATTTCATATCGATGGCGTTGAAAAAGTCTCGGCTTCGCGGGCGCCCTCGGTTGGCCAGCACAACGAGGCTGTGCTGATGGAGGCCGGCTATACCCCCGAAGAGCTCGCGCGCCTGCGCGGCCTTGGCGTGGTGGCCTAAATCGCTCTCGCTTCACTTGCAGCCTGGGTGCTGACGTTTGCGGTCGTCGCTGGGATCGTGCTGGCGCTTTGGCATATGCGGGCGACCGATGGATCATCGCCGCCGCCGCTTGCCGCAGGCATCGCCCATGGCGTGGTTGGCGCGATCGGGCTGGCGCTTTTGCTGTTCGCCTTGCGCGGGCCAGTGCGGGGTGTCAGTGCCGGTGTCGGATCATTCGGGACGACGTCAGCCGTCCTGTTCGCCGGCGCCTTGCTCGCCGGGATCGTAATGTTGTTCTTGCGCCGAAAGGCCGTCGCCATATCAATTCATGCCGGATTTGCTATCACGGCTTATGTGCTGCTCCTGGCATGGGTCTCAGTTGGTTAGAACAGATCCCGATGAGGTTGGACGGCGCGCCCAACCTCATCACACGTGCTGCGCGTATTCGCCATAAGATTATCCGACCGCGACGGCGTAGATGTCTTTCACCCCTGCTGGCAGAGGCAGCGAATCCCAGGTGGCCCCGCCATCCTCGGTGCCGTGGATCTCCCCATTGTATCGCGCACCAATGTAGACCTGAGCAGGATCGGTGGCATGCAGCGCGATCGACATGATCGTCCCGTGCACCTGCACCTTGTCAAAACGCTTCCAGCTGGCGCCCTTGTCGGTGCTGCGGTAAACCGCGCCATCCTTGCTGGCCGCGGCCACGCTCAGCGCTGCATAAAGTGTGTTTCCGTCTTGCGGTGACACCCGGATGTCGCGGCCATACGTCGTGGGGGAAAATCGGCCGAGTTCCATGTCTTGCCAGGTATTTCCATCGTCGCCGGTCTGGAACAGACCCATCCGTACCGCAAGGATTACCTTGTCCGGCTCGCTCGGGCTGATCGCGATGGCGTGGCCATCCAGCATCCCTTCGTTGTACGTGTCGCTGACGATCTTGCTTTTAAGATGCGGCTGCTGAGCCAGCCGTATCAAGTCACTGCTGCAATCGCTCCAGGTTTCGCCACCGTCCGTGGTGCGCATCACACCGTTGACCTCGAGCGCTGCGAAGATGGTGCCGGACTTTGCCGGATGCTGTGCCATCCGCATGACGCGACAGGCGAACGGCATTACCGCACGGTCCGGCATCCCGGGGTCGGGCAGCCTGCGCCATGTCTCACCGGTGTCCTCGCTGCGATACAAACTGATCGGCGAGCCACCGGCATAAATCAGCGTCGGATCGGTTGCATCCACCAGAAACGACCAGATCTGGACACCTTTGTCGGGAAAGTCGGTGCGCCCGAACGTCTTGCCCCGATCCGTGCTGCGGTACGCCCCGTCCGCCGTGCCCGCGAACACGACGTTGGGGTCGGTCGGATGAACATGGACGGTGTAGGTTTCCCTGTCAGTCAGCACATGTTCCCACCGCTCGGTCTCTGCTGGCCGCGTAAACACGCCAACCGTTCCCTTCTGGTCCGCCCGGCCCACATAGCCCGCGACGCCGGCGTAGACATTGGACTTGCTCGCCATGATCCGCTCCCTCGGTTCGTCTCCTTAGAGCACGCTACGCCGGTTTCCTGATCTGGCCAACCAGCTGACCCTGAGCTAGCCTGCCGGGCAGAAGATTCCGGGAGTTAGCTTCATGCCCAGCGTGTCAGCGGAAAAACTGATGGAGGTCACCAAAGGCCTGCTGGTCGCGGCCGGTGCGTCGGAGGAAGAGGCCACGGTCATCGCCCGCTACAACATCGGCGCCAACCTGGTCGGGCATGACAGCCACGGGATCATTCTGATCCCGACCTACATCGATCGCATCAAGGCCGGGCATATTGTTCCGCAGGCCCCGTGGGTCATCACGCAGGAGACGCCGACCACGACGGTAATCGACGGCAACTGGGGTTTTGGCTACGCGGTGACCGATCGCGCGATGCGCTACACGATTGAGAAGGCGAAAACCCAGAATGTCGCCGCGGCCACGGTCTTTCATCAGAGTCACATCGGCCGCCTCGCCAGCTATCCGTTGGTCGCCGCCGGTGAAGGCATGATCGCGATGATCACCGCCGATTCCGGTCGCAGCCCCAAGCACGTCGCACCCTTCGGTGGCGCCAAGGCGCGCCTTGGCACCAACCCGCTGTGCTTTGCCATCCCGTCCAACCTCGATGGTCCGCTGGTGTTCGACATGGCCACCTCGGCCGCTGCTGCCGGCAAGATCAACGTCGCGACCGCGCGTGGCGATCAGGTGCCGAACGGCTGGCTGATCGATGCCGAGGGCAAGCCTTCCAACGACCCGCGCGTGCTGAAGTCCGGCGGTGCCTTGCTGCCGCTGGGCGGCACCGAAGGCTACAAAGGCACCGGTCTTGCCGCGATCGTCGAGATCCTGTCCGGCCTGCTGACCGGACTTGGGTTCGGTATCGAACCAACAGGACGCCACAACGATGGCTGCTTCATGGCCGTGTTCAAGGTCGCGGCCTTTCGTTCGCTGAATACCTTCAAGCAGGAGGTGACGGAATTCGCGCACTACCTGAAAGCGACGCCGCCGGCACAAGGCTTCACCGAGGTGTTCTATCCAGGCGAGATCGAATTCAAGAAGGAACAGGATCGCCGCGCGAACGGCGTGCCGGTGGAAGACGCGACCTGGAACAAAATCCGAGACCTGGCGCAAGGTTACGGCATCGCCGAAAAACTCGGTCTTTGAATGGCGCCCTTCATCGGGCAATCCACCAGAAGGCTGGAGGATGCGCGGTTCCTGACCGGCCGAGGTGTCTTCGTTGACGATGTGAATGACGCGGGGCAAGGCTGGGCACATGTGGTCCGTTCGCCCCATGCCCACGCGCTGATCGACCGGATCGATACGGTGGCCGCGCGCGCGATGCCCGGTGTGCTTGGTATCTACACGCATCAGGATATCGCCGATCTGGGTCTGCTGCCGTGTGCGACTCAGGTGGCGACCGTTGCGCCCATGATCGTGCCGCCGCGTCCGGCACTGGCGCACCAGCGCGTCCGCCATGTGGGTGATGCGGTAGCGTTTGTTGTCGCCGCGACCGCCTCGGCCGCGCGGGATGCGGCAGAGCAGGTGGTGGTTGATTACGTACCGCTGGCAAGCGTGGTCGAAGCCGCAGCCGCGCTGGCGGCGGACGCGCCGACGATCTGGGACACCGGCAACGGATCGTATCGCTTTCAACGAGGCGATCAGGCGGCGGTGCGGGCGGCGTTCGATAAGGCGCAACACGTGGTGGAAGTCGACGTCGTGAACAACCGTCTGGTGATCGCGCCGATAGAAACCCGCGCCGCGATTGGGCGCTGGGTCGATGGCACGTTCGATCTTTTTGTCTCCGCCGCCAGCGTGCATGCCATCCGCGATCAGCTTGCCGACAGCATTTTTCGCTGTCCGCGCAGCCAGATCAGGGTATCGGCGCCTGATGTCGGCGGCGGGTTCGGGATTAAAAACTGCCTCTACCCGGAATGGGTCATGCTGCTGTGGTGCGCGCGGTTATTAGGCCGATCGGTGAAATGGGTCGAGGATCGGGGAGAGGACTTTGTCTCTACCGCCCAAGGCCGCGACAATGTCTCCAAAGCGCGGCTGGCACTGGATGCGGAGGGCAGGTTTCTGGCATTGGATGTAAGCACAACCGCCGGGCTGGGCGCCTATATGTCGGGCGGCGGTCCCGGCAGTTCCACCAACGCTCCGGCCGCGGCGATGGGCGGCGGCTACGTCATCCCGGCGATCTTCATGGATGTGCGAGCCGCCTTCACCAACACCGCGCCGATCGACGCCTATCGCGGTGCCGGCAAGCCTGAGGCGAACTATATTATCGAGCGCCTGATCGACAAGGCCGCGCGCCAGTGCGGCTTCGACCCGATCAGCCTGCGTCGGCGTAATCTTGTCGCGTCGTTTCCGTATCAGAAGGCACTCGGCAGCGTTGTCGACTGCGGCCGTTTCGCCGCCAACATAGACGACGTGCTCGGGCTGGCCGACCACGCCGGTTTCGCGCACCGTCAAGCCATCAGCAAGCGCCAGGGTCTGCTGCGCGGCATCGGCATCGCCTGCTTTCTGGAAACCGCCCGCGGTGCCCCCAACGAGGGTGCCGAGCTTTGTTTCGGTCACGACGGAATCGTCAGCATAAAGGTCGGCACCCAGAGCAACGGCCAGGGGCACGAGACAGCCTATCCGCAAATCGCGGCTGATCTATTGGGCCTTCCGGTGGAACGATTTCGCTATGTCCAGGCCGACACCGCTGAAATTCCCGAGGGCAACGGCCACGGCGGCGCACGCTCGATGCACATGGGCGGCGCCGCGCTGTTCAAGGCGGCGCAGCAGGCAATCGACAAGGCCAGGCCCGTGGCCGCCAGATTGCTCCAGGCTCAGCCCGATCAGATCGTCTTTGAGGGTGGCCGTTTCGCTGCCGGTGAGCGGTCTGTCGATTTGTTGTCGGTGGCGCGCGAAAGCTCGTTAGATACCTACGTCTGGAACCTGCTGGATATCATTACCTTTCCGAACGGCTGCCATGTGGCCGAAGTCGAGATCGATCAGCAGACGGGTCAGGTGATCCTGGATCGTTACACCGCCGTCGACGACTATGGCGCACTGATCAACCCGCTGCTGACCGTCGGCCAGGTGCAAGGCGGCTTAGCCCAGGGCATCGGCCAGGCGATGACAGAGCGCACCGTTTATGATCCGGACTCCGGCCAACTGCTGAGTGGATCTTTCATGGACTATCAGCTGCCGCGCGCCATCGATCTGCCGGACCTGAACATAACCCTGATGGGCGTCCCGACATCGGCCAATCCGCTGGGGGTAAAAGGATCCGGGCAGGCGGGCGCCATTGCCGCGCCGCAGACGATCATCAGCGCCGTATTGGATGCCTTGGCACCGCTCGGCGTCACCCACATCGACATGCCCGCGACGCCGGAACGTGTCTGGCGGGCGATCCGGCAAGCAGGAAGCGCATCATGACGCGGATTGCCGCCGAGGATTACCTGGAAGCCCTTGCCGCCCACGGCATCGAGCACCTGTTCGTCAATCCGGGCACCGATTTCGCCCCAATTGTCGAAGCGTTCTCCCGAGCCGCGCGCAGCAATCGTGCTGTGCCGAGACCTATGGTCGTGCCGCATGAAAACGCCGCCGTTGCCATGGCGCACGGTTACACCATTGTCACGGGCAAGCCGCAGGCGATCATGCTGCACACCAACGTTGGCACCGCCAACGCGATCAACATGCTGATCAACGCCAGCCGGGACCGAGTGCCGATGTTGCTGACGTCCGGCCGCACGCCGTTCACCGAGAGCGGCGTCGACGGTTCCCGCAGCGCGCATATTCAATGGGCGCAAGAAATGTTCGACCAGGCCGGCATGCTGCGGGAGCTTGTGAAGTGGGACTACGAAATGAAGCGCGGCGATCAGGCAGCCTCTGTCGTCGATCGGGCGCTGGAGATTGCCAGCGCCTCGCCCCAGGGACCAGCGTATCTGAGCCTGCCGCGCGAGGTGCTGGGTGAGGTCATGTCCGCACCAGCGGAAAGCAACCGAGCGCATCGGGCGATCCCGCGGCCGCCGGAAGCGCGGGCTGACGACATCGACATGCTGGCGGACTGGATCGCCGCCGCCAGAAACCCGCTGATCATCACCGGCATGCTTGGTAAAGACCCGCGCGACAGCCGCATCCTCGCGCGGCTGGCGGAACGTTACGCTCTTCCGGTCGTCCCGTACAATACGCGCTACTTTGCCTTGTCCGCGGAACATCCGATGTTCCAGGGCTCGATGCCCGGACCGCTGCTGCGGGACGCTGACCTGGTGATCGTGTTTGAAACCGACGTGCCGTGGCTTGCCAGCAAGATCGCGCCGCCGCCGAACGCCCGTGTGGTGCAGATCGGTGAGGACCCGCTGCACAGCCGCTTGCCGATGCGCAGCTTCCCGTCCGAGCTGACGCTGGTGGCCACCTGCCTGTCGGTGCTGCAGGCGCTGGAATCGGCGTTACCGAAGCGATCGACCCCCCACGTGGCCAGCCGCGACAAGGTACTGCGGGCGCGATCGAATGGGTTGCATGAGACCTGGCGGGAGGAGGTTGAGCGAGCCGGGCAGGCCGACACGATCAGTCTGCCGTGGCTGAACCACTGCCTGCGCGGTGTGATCGATGACGACACCAAGGTGATCAGCGAATACTCGTTTCGCCAGGAGTACTGCCCGCTGCGCACGCCGGGCAGTCTGTTCGCGCTGAGTTCGGCCGGCGGTCTGGGATGGGGCCTGCCGGCTTCCTTGGGTGTCAAGCTGGCATCGCCGGAAAGCCTGGTTATCTCGGTTCTTGGCGACGGCGCCTACATGTTTGCCAACCCGACAGCGTGTCACTACACGTCGCAGATGCAAAAGCTGCCGGTGTTGACGATCATCTACAACAACGCGCTGTACGGCGCTGTGCGGAACGCCACTTTGGACATGTACAACAGAGGTGCTGCCAAGGAAGCTGACGGCAGGTTCCTCGCTGACCTGCCGGCCGCGGCGTTCGAGCAAACCGTCCTCGCGCATGACGGTCATGGCGAACGGGTCGACAAGCCCGCCGAGCTGCCCGGCGCCTTAAACCGCGCCGCCGAAGTCGTCCGCTCCGGCCAGCAGGCCCTGCTGAACGTCATCTGTCAATGAGCATCACGATCTACGAAGCGCCGCGGGCTGCCGCCAAACCGGGTGAGACCGTGGTGACCAGCACATGCGGCCATAACTGCGGTGGTCGCTGTGTGGTCAACGCCCATGTTCGTGACGGCCGCATTGTCCACATCTCCACCGACGCACGCCGCTGGAACCCGGCCCATCCGCCGCTGCCGGCTTGCGCCCGCGGCGTCGGGCAGATCGAGCGGACCTACCATCCCGATCGGCTCAAATACCCGATGCGCCGCGCGGGTCCGCGCGGATCAGGCCAATACCAGCGGATTTCATGGAACGACGCGCTCGATACGGTTGCCGCGGAGATGCTCCGCATCCGCGAAACCTATGGCAATGCTGCGATCCTCGATGCCTCCCGCACCGGCAGTCAGTCCATGCTGCATGGGCGGGTTGCCGCACAACGCTTCCTGAACATGTTCGGTGGATGCACCGATCTGTGGTCGAACATGTCGGCCGAGGCCGAGGTCTTCTCGGTCCGCATGACCTATGGTGAGAAAGACTACAAAACGGCAGGTCGTGAGCCGACAGACTTCGCCAATTCCAAGCTTATCCTGATGTGGGGCTGGAGCCCCGGCGACGGCACCTTCGGCACCGGAACGATGCAGTATCTGAAGCATGCCAAGCAGAACGGCACGCGGATAATCTGCGTGGATCCGCGCGTGACCATGACCAGCAGGCAACTTGCGGATGAGCACGTGTTCATCCGCCCGTCCACGGATGCCGCGGCGCTAATCGCCATGGCCTACGTGATCGTGTCGGAGGGCTTGCACGATCAGGCCTACTGTGATCGTTACGTGCACGGTTTTGACGAAGGGCAGGTGCCCCAGCACGCATCCTACAAGGCCTATCTGCTAGGTTTGCAAGACGGCCAACCGAAAACGCCCGAATGGGCGGCGGTGATCACCGGCATCCAAGCCGAGACGATCCGTCGGTTGGCACGCGAATTCGCCCTCGCAAAGCCCGCTGCGATCCAGGCAGGCTACGCCGCCGGCCGGACCGTGTTCGGCGAGCAGTTTCATCGCGCGGCCTATGCCCTGGCAGCGATCACCGGCAACGTCGGGATCAGCGGCGGCAATTCCGGCGTCAGCAACGGCGCCACCGGACGGGCAGGGATCAAATCGCTGCCCATCGGCAAGAACCCGATCGACTCGAAGGTTGCCTCGCCGTTGCTGGCTGATCTGCTGGCGCGCGGCAAGGCGGGCGGCTACCCGGCGGACATCCGCATGATCTATTCTTCGGGCGGAGATCTGTTCAACCAGTGCCCGAACGCCGGAAAGATCGCGGCATCGCTGGACGAGGTGGACTTCATCGTTGCCCAGGATCACTTCCTGACACCGACCGCGCGACTGGCCGATATCGTCCTGCCGGCAACGACCTTCTGGGAACGCAATGACGTTCACACGCCCTGGGCTGGCGCCGGTCACTATGCGATCTACATGCGTCAGGCCATCGAACCGATGAATGAGTGCCGCAATGATATCGACATCTTCGCTGAGCTTTCGCGCCGGGTCGGGATTGATGGCTACAACGAAAAATCAGAGGCTGAATGGCTGAAGGACCTTACCGCCGACGCGGTGGACGACTTCGCAGCCTTTGCCGAAAGCGGTGTGGCGCGATTCGCGACACCGGCCGACTCGGTTGCCTTCGCCAGACAGATCCGCGAACCGGACCGCTGCCGATTCGACACGCCGTCCGGCAAGATCGAGATCTACTCCAACATCCTGGCGGCTAATCCGAATCCCTATGGACTGGGCGTGATCCCGCCGATCCCGACATGGTTGGCGTCGAACGACGATACCGTACGCTTTCCCCTGAGCCTTTGCACGCCGAAATCCCGCGCCCGGACTCATAGTATCCACGGCAACCAACCGCGTCTTGCGCGGGTTGACCCCGATACGATCTGGATGCACCCCCAGGATGCCGCTGCGAGACAGGTCGTCGGCGGTCAGCGAGTGCGTATATACAACGACATAGGCGCCACGATCCTCCCCGTCCAGATCACCGACCGCATCGCGCCGGGGGTCGTTTCCATTAAGGAAGGCGCTTGGTTCACGCCGGGGGCGGACGGTGTTGATACCCAAGGCTGCGCCAACGTCCTGACAAGGGATCGTGCGGCACCGTGCGGTGCTACGACCTACAACACCAATCAGGTGCAGATTGAAGTGGCGTAGAGCAGATCCCGCTCAGATTATCCGAACGGGTGAAGATGCTGGCCTAGAACAAGACTCTAGCGTCGCGGCTGCGACAGCCAGCCGTAGACGGCGCCGGCCGCCATCAGCAGGGACGTGCCCAGGAAGACCGCTCGCATGCCGAAGTGGCCGCCGACAAAGCCGCCGGCCAGCGGCCCTGCCACCTGACCCACATATTGCGAGGATGTGGAATAGCCCAGAACACTTCCCGCACTGCGCTCGGGAACATTGTGGCGGATCACCGTCGCGACGCAGGGCAACAATCCGCCGAGCGATAACCCCATCAGGAAGCGCAATCCGACCAGTTGCCATCCGGCGGTGACGAAGGCTTGCGGTATCAGCAATACGGCGCAGACCAACAGGCAGCCGATGATGACCGTCCAGTGGCCAATCGTGTCGGCAAGCTTGCCCAACCTTGAGGCTGAGATGATGCTGCCAAGCGCGGCCGCCGACATGACGATCCCAGCGACGATGGTGACATGCCGCGGATCAGGAACGATCTGAGCGACATAGACCGTGATGATCGGCTCGATCGACATGTTCGCGAACATCAGCAGCATCCCGGTGACCAGCATCGCGACGACCGGACGCTTATCCGCGACCGATGCGAAGCCGCCCTTCTGGGTGACATTGGCTGACCGGCGCGGCCTCGGCGCCTCCCTGATCAGGAAGCTGGTCGCCAGGAACGCAACGAAGATGATCGCGCCGGCTGCCAGGAACGTCATCCGGATGCCGATCAGCGGCGGCAACAGGCCGCCGATCAAGGGGCCGGCCAGGTTTCCCGCCATCACACCCGACGACATCATGCCCAACGCCCAGGCGGTCTGAACCCGCGGTGTCTGTGTCGCCACCAGCACCATCGAGCCCGATGAGTAGCCACCCAGCAGGCCTGCCAGCAGCCGCAGCCCGACAAGTTGATAGACATTCTGCGACAGGCCGATCAGCGACATCGCCACCGCCATCCCAAGGCTGGCGCGGATCAGCATCAATTTCCGACCGTATCGATCTCCCAGCCGGCCCCATAGCGGGGCGAAGATCGCGGCACTGAGGAAGGTCGCACCATAGGCGGCGCCGGACCATTGCACGATGGCGGCGTGATCAGTGACGCCGAGTTGCTGGATGTATATTGGCAGGAACGGCAGCAGCAGCGTCATCGCCACGATCGTGGTGAATGAACCGAAGACACAGACCCACAGGTTCTGCTGCCAATGCGACGTCCCCTCGTGCTCGCTCACAATGCCGGGCTCACAGTGCCGGGATTACCTTGTCGTTAAACAAGGTCAGGCTGCTGGCGGTCTGTTCATAGTTCATCGGACCGAGGCGAAACTGCATGATCAATCCACCCACGCCGGTGGCCTTCAGCGGCGCCAGCTGTTCGGCTACTGTCGCGGGGGAGCCGTAAACCAGCGCCTGTTCGACCGACGCGTGCGCCGGCGCCGCGGCCCCCGGTGGCGGCATTGGCAAGATCGATGCCTTCTGTTCGGCATAGATGCGGTTGCGCATCGCCACCCGGTGCTCGTGCATCGCGATGAAAGCAGGAACAGCTATCCGCTTCGCTTCGGCGTCGGTCTCGGCAACGTAGACATTGCGCCAGACCCAGCAGGCATCGACCTTGGCCGCGATGGCCGCGTCATCCAGTCCAAGCTCGTGCAACGTCTGTCGGTACAAATCCATCCGCTGCGCGGTCACCGCATTGTTCTGCACGTTCATCATGAACGGATTGCCGTGCCTGGCGATCGCCAGCATCCCGTGTTCGGTCGCCGAGGCGCGGATCACGTAGGGATGCGGCTTGGTGTAGGTCGACGGACGCAGCTCAGGCAACTTCAGGTCGAAGAACCGCCCATGGTGTTCAAGCGGCTTGCCCTTCCAGGCCTCGAACATGATGGCCTCGGCTTCCTCGAAGCGCGCCTGCGCCTCGGTGTGCTCGATGCCGTATCCCTGATAGTCGTAGATGTTGTAGGCCGTGCCACGACCCAGCCCGACGATGAGCCTGCCCTTGCTGATGTGGTCGATGAGCGCGACCTGTTCGGCCAGACGGATGGGATGGTGCAAGGCCATCTGCGCCACCGCGAAGCCGATCCTAGCGTGCGTTGTCGCGGTGGCGAGCGCGGCGGCGAAGGCGACCGGGTCGACATAGGCAACGATGCCGTCGAAATGGTGTTCGGCAAGCCATATCGTGTCGAAGCCCAGCGCGTCGGTCAGTTGGGCTTCCTGCAGGGTCTCGTCGATGACCCGTCCGTCGTCGGCGGCCGACATGCTGTCAGGGAACAAAAAGTTGGAGAATTTCATCCGTCGCTCTTCCTAACGAAAGCTCAGCATCCAATGGAGCGGCTTTGCAGGCAATGCCCCTTCTGGTACGACCGCGCCAACTATCGCCGGAGCGCATCGCATGAGCTACGAACCCAAACGGGCCGACTTCTCTGTGCCCGTCCGCATCAACCTCTACTCGGACACCCAGACCAGACCCTCGCGTGCCATGAAACAGGCGATGATGGAGGCTGCGACCGGGGACGAGCAGGGCGGATCGGACCCGACGGTATGGGAGCTGTGCGACCGGGCCGCGGCACTTCTGGGCAAGCAGGCGGCGATGTTCCTGCCGTCCGGCACCATGTGCAACCAGGTCGCGATCGCGACGCACTGCCGGCCGGGCGACGAGGTGCTGGCACACCAGGACGCCCACATCCAGTCCAGCGAGGCGGGCGCGCCCGGCGCGATCAGCGGCGTGATGATCCGCGGCCTGCCGGGCGAGCGCGGCATATTCAGCGCCCAGTCGCTTCAAGGCGCGATCCGTCCGGTGTCGCGCTATTCGCCGCCGCAAACGCTGGTGGAGGTCGAGCAAACCGCCAACAAGGGTGGCGGTACGTGCTGGAAGCTGGCGGAACTGGCAGCGGTCGCGGATGTTGCTCACGCGCATGGAATGCAGGTCCACATGGACGGCGCGCGGGTCCTGAACGCCGGGGTGGCACTTGGGGCAGCGGCCAGTGATGTGGTCGCCAAATGTGATACGGTCTGGTTGGACTTCACCAAGGGTCTGGGCGCGCCGCTGGGTGCCGTGCTGGCGGGACCGCGGGACTTCATCGGCGAAGCCTGGCGGTGGAAGCAGCGGCTGGGTGGATCGATGCGCCAGGGCGGCATGAATGCGGCCGCCTGTATCTACGCCTTGCAACACAACATCGATCGCCTGGCCGAGGATCACGCCAATGCCGCCGCCTTGGCACGCGGCATGGGTCAGATACCGGGGATCGCGGTCGAGGTTCCGGAAACAAATCTGGTGTTCTTCGACACCAGCGGCACCGGCCTGACGGCGTCCACCTTCGCCGACCGGCTGCGCCCGCTGGGCGTCACGGTTTCGGTGTCGGATACCTTCCGCGGACGAGCCTGCACGCATCTCGATGTCAACGCAGTTCAGGTCGAAGAGGCCGTCGCGATCATGAGTCAGGTGGTCGGATGACCGCCGATCCCGCGGTCTTCATCGTGACACGGGCTGCCATCTTCTAACGCTGCATGATGGCGTCCAGCGACGGCCACAGGCGCCCCGTTGCGTAGAGGGCTTGATCCCAGGCACATAGGCATCCGAGGTTAGCGCACCCCACGCGCCCCGAAGATCAAACCGCGGCGGGCCATCAGCCGCACGCCGGCAGGTTCGTTAATTATCGTTATCGTGCCAAAGATACCTATGGGTAGCCAGTGCGGTGACACGATGGCAGAGTCGTCCCCAATCGCCATAACAGGAGGGAACAGTCATGCGTCTGGCGGACAAGGTCGCCATCATCACCGGTGCGGCATCAGGCATGGGCGCGGCCACGGCGCGGCGTTTCGGCAAGGAAGGCGCCAAGGTCATCATCGCCGACATGTTGAGCATCGAGGGACAGGTGGTTGCCGACGAGATTAACGCCACAGGCGGTGAGGCGCTGTTCATGTCCCTGAACGTGACCGATGAGGCCGGGTGGCAGACGGTGATTGAACAGACCGTGCGAGCATTCGGCAGGCTGGACATCCTGGTGAACAACGCCGGCATCAGCGGCAGCGCGACTACCGACCTGCTCGACCCGGGTCTGTGGGAGCGGGTGATGGCGGTGAACAGCACCGGCGTCTTCCTGGGGACCGCGGCCGCTGTGCGGCAGATGCAGCAGAACGGCGGCGGATCGATCGTCAATCTGTCGTCGATCTCGGGCGTCGTCGGCCAGAGCATGGTGCACATGAGCTACAACGCCGCGAAGGGTGCGGTCAGGATCATGACCAAATCCACCGCCGTGCAATTCGGCAAGGACAGGATCCGGTGCAATTCCGTTCATCCCGGTCTGATGCCGCCGATGCGCACGTCGGGCGCCACCGCTGATCCCGATGTTCGCGCCAAGATGCTGAAATCCGTGCCGCTGGGGCGAACCGGCGAGGTGGACGAGGTCGCCAACGCCATCCTGTTCCTGGCATCGGACGAGGCGTCCTACATCACCGGGGCGGAGCTCTATGTCGATGGCGGCTATCTGGCGATGTAGCGGCCGTCCGATCGGCGTCGGTCGCGCGGTCGACCATCGCCCGGGCGCTGCGGTACGGCGGTCACGTCCCCGCGTCCGTCCGTTTCGATCCATCGCGGACAGCCTCTCGTTCAGGGAGTGAAGAAATTGGCGGAGACGGAAGTGCGGGCAATGAGCTCGCGCAAGGCCGGATTGTCTTCGCTATTTTCTTCCGTCAGCGTCTCCATCGGCACGAAGAATTCGTGTGCATGCGGCAACTGATGCCGAGCGAAGCCGCGGTAGTGATCGCTTTTGAGCCCGTACAGGACGCGCATCTCGCGGACCGGTATCACCACGTCGAAGAACGGCTCGTGCGGGATCACCCCCGTTGTCCTCCATCGCGGGGTCGGATCCGTGGGGCCGATCGGCGCCAGCAGCCACTCGATCGGACACAGGCACATCATGGAGTGCGTGCTCGGAGCGAAGCGGGAGCGCTTGTCCAGCAGGTTCTGGATCGTGCTGCAGGCTTCGATCGCCAGGATATCGACAAACGGCTCCGCGAATGTGCCACCGAAGTTGAGCCACAGGCCGTCGGGAAGCGTGCGCAAGCGACTGCTGCCAGGGATCTTGAGAAACGGACTGCTGATTCTGGTTTCATCCTCGGATGGGCGGCCGCGGAGCCAGGATTCCTTGCCGCGCCTCGGCTTGACCCCCGGCGGGCGCTGCCCCCATCGCTTGAGCCGGCTCTTGACGAGGAGATCGAGTGAAACCTTTGTCCGCATCGTGTCTTCCTGGGTAACGGTCGGCAATACAACCTGAACGTGTATTAACGAAACGGTACGACGCAGGAAGCACCTAACTCACGAAGCCGTGAGTCCTATTAACTATCTAAATCCTGGTGAAAGTCTTGACCCGCTCGACTCGGGATATGTCGATCGCTGCACTGGCAGCGGATTTTCCAAGGGGTGCCGGCCAAGCTCGATCTGTCATCGGTACTAAGATGCTAAATCAAGCGATTGAGAGGTGACGTGGACAATATATAGTAAACTATCGAAACATATTGATTGAGGCCGATTTGCCTCTCACCAAATTTCAGTGCGTGAAATCGCGTGAATGTCGAAGGGGTGTGGAATAAGCTGGACGAGACCGGTGATCACGCAGACCGCCGGTTGCACTCCGGGCGGTCGTCGCGAGGACCGCCGGCGCAAGTGGTCAGCCGCGCTGGCTGGAACTCACGTAGTCGCGCCGCGGCGCGCCGGTGTAGATCTGCCGCGGGCGGCCGATCCGCTGCTGCGGGTCCTCCATCATCTCTTTCCACTGACTGACCCAGCCAACGGTGCGCGACACCGCGAACAATGCGGTGAACATGCTCGTCGGGAAGCCCATCGCCTTCAAGATGATGCCCGAGTAGAAGTCGACATTGGGATACAGCTTCCGGTCAACGAAATAGCGATCGCTGAGCGCGATCTTTTCCAGCTCCAGCGCCAGGTCGAGCAGCGGGTCGCCCTTGATGCCAAGCTCCTGCAGAACATCGTGACAGGCCTTCTGGATGATTTTCGCCCGCGGATCGTAGTTTTTATACACCCGGTGGCCGAAGCCCATCAGCTTGGTGTGGTTGTCCTTGTCCTTCACGTCAGCCAGGAACTGCTTGATGTTGTTGGTGTGGCCGATCTCCGCCAGCATCTTCAGCACCGCTTCGTTGGCCCCGCCGTGGGCCGGGCCCCAAAGGCTGGCGATGCCGGCGGCAATGCAGGCGAACGGGTTGGCACCGGTTGAACCCGCCAGACGAACCGTGCTGGTGGAGGCATTCTGCTCATGATCCGCATGCAGCATCATGATCAGGTCCATCGCGCGCGACAGCACCGGATTGATCTTGTACTCCTCGGCCGGCACCGCGTGAAACATGTAAAGGAAGTTCTCGGCGTATGAGAGGTCGTTGCGGGGATATATGAACGGCTGGCCGACCGCGTATTTGTGCGCCCACGCCGCGATCGTCGGCACCTTCGCGATCAGCCGGAACGCGCTGATGCTTCGGCTTTCGACGTCGTGAATGTCCAGGCTGTCGTGATAGAACGCCGACAGTGCGCCAACAACACCGCACATCACGGCCATCGGATGCGCATCCCGTCGGAAGCCGTTGTATAAGGTGCGCAGCTGCTCGTGCAGCATGGTGTGTCGCATCACCCCCATTTCGAACTCGTGCGCCTCGGTCGCATTCGGCAGCTCGCCGTTCAGCAGCAGATAGGCCACCTCGAGGAAATTCGACTTCTCTGCCAACTGCTCGATCGGATAGCCACGATACAGCAGGATCCCCTCGTCGCCGTCGATGTAGGTGATCTTGCTGTCACATGAGGCTGTGGCGCCATAACCCGGGTCATAGGTGAACACGCCCAGATCGCCGTACAGCTTGCGGATGTCGAAAACGTCCGGTCCGACGCTGCCGGACAGCAACGGCAGGCTGGTCGATTTGTTCGAGCCATCCAGGGTGACCGTGACAGACCGTTTGGCGGTAGCGCTCATGCGCGATGTCCTTGTTTCGGTGCGGTTGCACGCCATCACCCGACAGACGATTATCGACCTGTCGCCGCGATGGTTCGAGACAGGATTATGGCGCTCCGCGCCGCGACGCAACCTTCGCACGCGCAGCAACACCCCAGGATGAACGATTTCCTTGTCGGCAGCCGACTAATGCAGCACCAAATGCCGTCGCGGACGCAGCGGCGGGATCGGACGAGCCTGTTCGGCGTGACAGGCGCGGATCGCCTTGCGCAGTGCAAGCATGGTGCGAGGCAGATTGAGGTTGACCGCTTCCTCGGCCAGCATATTCAGGCATTGCAACACGCTGGCCGCTGTTGCATGTCGCGCCGCGTCAGGCAGATCGTCATCAAACATGGTGGGCGTAATCTCTGGACACGGTCTCACCCGAGCGTGAGACTGAGGTTGAGGCTGTAATGCAAAAAAACCGTGATTGCTGGCAAGACGAGATTAGGAGAAGCAAATTTCGCAATGAAAAACCCGGCAGAAATGCCACGCAAGCTGGGCATCATCGCCGGCGGCGGCCCACTTCCGTTCAAGGTCGCGGCGGCGGCGCGCGCGGCGGGCCGGGCCGTCTTCATCCTCGGGCTGGAGGGGTTCGTGGATACCGCCTCGCTCAGCCCCTGGTCGCACGAAATCCGTCGGCTTGGGGCCGCCGGCCGGATCATCGCGGCGCTGCGCGAGAATGGCTGTCATGATCTGGTGATGATCGGTCCCGTGCGGCGGCCGTCGCTGCTCGATCTGCGGCCGGACGCCGAGGGGGCCAAGCTTCTGGCACGCATCGGCCGGGCGGCGTTCGCCGGCGATGATGGCCTACTCGCAGCCATCATACGGGTGCTGACCGAAGAAGGTTTCCGCGTCATCGGCGCGCACGACATCATGCAGGAAGTCATGGCCCCCCACGGCGTGCTGACCAAAGCCACGCCGGACCTTCAGGCGATCGCCGACATCAACCGCGGCATCCAGGTCGTCAGGCTGCTCGGTTCGGCGGATGTCGGACAGGGCTGCGTTGTGCAGCAAGGTCTGGTTCTCGCAGTCGAGGCGATCGAAGGGACCGACGCCATGCTGGCACGGGCCGGCGCCCTGCGGCGCGAGGGCATCGGTGGCGTGCTGGTGAAATTGGTCAAGCCGGGGCAGGATAAACGCGCCGATCTTCCGACCATTGGACCGGAAACGGTGCGCAACGCCGCGGCCGCCGGCTTACGGGGGCTTGCGTTCGAAGCCCAGGCAACCATTCTGGCAGAGCGCGAGGCCTGCCTGAGTGCGGCGGATGCGGCAGGGCTGTTTTTGCTGGGCCTTGATCCTGAGACCTCGATCCTGAAGGGAAACTTCCAATGAGCCGGTTTTTGCACACGATGCTGCGCGTCGGCGATCTACAGCGCAGCGTTGATTTCTACACCAAAGGGTTCGGCATGAAGGAAATTCGTCGCCGTGATGTGCCCGATGGCAAATATACCCTGGCGTTCGTCGGTTACGGCGACGAAGACAGCAACACAGTCATCGAGCTGACCTACAATTACGGCACGGACCACTACGACATGGGCGGTGCATTTGGACATCTGGCGATCGGTGTGCCGGACGTCGCCAAGACAACCGAGACCCTGCGCACGTTTGGCGCCAAGGTGACGCGTGAGCCCGGACCGGTGAAGTTCGGCACGACGGTCATCGCCTTCGTTGAAGACCCAGATGGCTACAAGATTGAACTCGTTCAGCGGGGATAGCCGTCGGCAGGCGACGGGGCGGTCTCGCGCACCCATGGCAGGCGAACGGTCCGCGGCCGCAGCGGCATGAGCGGGACATTCTGTCAGCCGCCATGACAAGACCACAGGGAGAACCGGCCGTGGGACCTTTGTCGGGAATGAAGATCGTCGAGTTCACCGGCATCGGACCCGCGCCGATGGCGGCGATGCTGCTGGCTGACATGGGTGCGACCGTGCTGCGCATCGACCGCACCGCGCCTGCCGATCTGGGCGTGCCCATGGCGGAGGAGCATGAGTTCACCCGCCGCAGCCGCGCCGTTCTGAACCTCGATCTCAAGCAGCCGGAAGCGATCGGGCTGGCCTTGCGGCTGATCGAAGGTGCCGACGCCTTGGTCGAAGGGTTCAGGCCGGGCGTCATGGAGCGTCTCGGCCTGGGTCCCGCCGTGTGCCTGGATCGGAACGCAAGGCTCGTCTATGGCCGGGTCACCGGCTGGGGTCAGCAGGGTCCGCTGGCGCAGGCGGCCGGACACGACCTGAACTATATCGCCCTGACCGGCGCCTTGCACGCCATCGGCCGAGCCGGACAAAAGCCCACCCCGCCGCTCAATCTGGTGGGCGATTACGGCGGTGGGGCGCTCTATCTCGTGACCGGTCTACTCGCGGCGATCATCTCGGCACGGGCAACGGGTGTTGGACAGGTGGTTGATGCGGCGATGGTGGATGGTGCGCTGTCGCTGATGACGCCGATCTACGCCATGCGCGCCGGCGGCCGGATGACCGAACCGCGCGGGCAGAACCAGCTCGATTCGGGCGCCTATTACTATGAGGTCTACGAGTGTTCCGACGGGCAGTTCATCTCGCTGGCACCGATCGAGGCGAAATTTCATGCGGAATTGCTGCGGCTGCTGCAGATCGACGCCGCCGGCATGCCGCCGCAGCGCGATAAAGCCGGCTGGTCAAGCTGGAAGGAATTGCTGGTTGCACGGTTCCTGACCCGCAGCCGCGACGAGTGGTGCCGGATCCTGGAAGGATCGGATGCCTGCTTCGCTCCGGTTCTGTCCATGAACGAGGCGCATGCGCACCCTCATAACCAGGCACGCGGTGCCTTCATCGACGTTGGCGGGCACACTCAGCCGGCGCCGGCACCGCGATTTGGCAAAACCCACCTGCCATCGCCGCGGGCGCCGGGAACGGTGCCGCTATCCGAAGCGTTGGCCGCATGGGGCTTCTCGCCGGACGAGATGGCGGCTGTCAACGGGTCATGATCGAGACGGTTTTGCTTTGCGATGCAACGGCCGCGTGGTATCCGGTCGTCACGCAGTCATCATTAATTTGCCGTCTCCGTTAAAATAACGGAATGAAAACCGAGCGGCTGACGTGTTGTTTCGACACAGGAAAAGGAAGGAAAAGAATGTTTACGCGAGCGAGGTCTCTTGGTGCGGCGGCGGTTTTGGCGGTGACCATGATGGTTGCGCCGATTGCCCACGCGCAGACGAGCCAGCAGGTGACCGTCGATGGCGCGCGCAAGGTGCTGAACGATTTGCGGCACGACAAGGCATTCGGCAACGCGGCGAAGCTGATGCGTGAGGCCAAGGCGGTGTTCATCGTGCCCAAATTGATCAAGGGCGGCTTCTTTGTCGGGGGCGAGGGCGGTAATGGCGTTCTGATGGTGCAACAGCATGGCGGTTGGAGCGCGCCGGGATTCTACGCCATTGGCGCGGCCTCCTTTGGCCTGCAGGCCGGCTTGGAGCAATCCGAGATGATCATGCTCATTATGACGCAAAAGGGCCTGGACGGTGTGCTGCGAGATAACTTCAAGATCGGTGCGCAAGCCGGGATTTCCGTGGTGACCTTGGGCTCCGGCGTCGAGGGTGCGATCGGCGGCGCGTCGCTTCCGGACGTTGTAGTCTGGTCGTCGTCAACCGGTCTGTATGGCGGCCTGACCGTGGACGGATCGGTCATCCGAGCCGAACCGAACCAGGATGCGGCATACTATGGCCGGCCGGTGACTGCCCGCGACGTCCTGTTCGGAAACCTCTCAAGTTCCAAGGTGGCGCCTTTGCGGCGGGAACTCGGCGCCCTCGGGTAGGGCGTTGCGAGGCGGGGACGGGCGTGTTATTGCGCCCGCCCGCGTCCGAATGGGGGATAGTTTAGCGGTAAAACTCCCGGCTCTGACCCGGGCATCCTTGGTTCGAATCCAGGTCCCCCAGCCAACCGTCCGGAGCCAACCGTCGGGCGGCGTGGCATCAAGCCGGACACCGGTCAAACGACCGCGGCTCCTCAGCCAACCCGTCGCAGGGCGTATCGGACCGATGGCCAGCTCTTGAATAGTCACCAGCCAATAATCATCAGCGTCTGCGTGTCACATATTGTATCGACTGGCGACCACAAGTTCATCCGGTCTTTTGATTACGGACGCTTTGCTTTGAGAGAAGACTCGAGCCGAGGAAATACTTGGTAGGCATTGTTCCCGGTGTTTAAGCTGATGATCCCGCGAGATGGTGGCGCGGTGCCTCAGCGTGTGATCGCTTCAGGTTAAAGCGATCGACGATCCGTGGGCGGCCAGTCTGCGAGAGAAATCCTTGAACAGGAATGGTGTCCGGCAGTTTGTGTCGCTACAATTGCATTCTGTCTGTTTCGTGAGCCACAAACCCATTTTCTGTCGCGCTTATGGGTTGCATTGCCGAACGCGATCAAGCATTGACCTGAGCCTCGCACGATCATGCGATGGTGACGACATATGACAAAAGGGAAACGGATCATGCGGAGCTCGCACAAGAGTGCCTTGCTTGGCTCGGTGTTGTGTCTTGCGGTGGCGGCGCCGGCCGCGCGCGCGGCGGACCCGATCAAGATCGGGGTCATCGCTGAAACCTCGGCGATTAGCGGCGTCGGCATTCCAAATGCCGCCATGCTCGCCGCGGATGAGATCAACAAAGCCGGCGGCGTCAATGGCCGGATGATCCAGATCGTCGCCTATGACGACCACAACTCCGCCACCGATGCGGTCCGCGCGTTCCAGCGCGCCGCTCAGGAAGACAAGGTCAGTGCCGTCATCGCCAGCTATATCAGTGAGGTCGTGCTGGCGCTGGAACCCTGGGCCGGGCGGCTTCACATGCCGATGATCACGCCGGGTGCCGCGAGCAACGAAATCACCAAGCGTGTGCATGACGACTATGCTCACATGAAGTATGTGTTCCATGGTTACTTGGCCTCGACACAAATCGCCGACGTCGTCTGCGAGGCGGCAAAGACGCTGATGGTTGGCGACCTGCACATGAAGACCTCGGTCGTCATGAGTGAAGATGCCGCCTGGACGATCCCGCTGGATCAAGAATATCTGAAATGCCTTCCACAGATCGGCCTGAAGGTGCTGGACCATATCCGCCTGTCCCCGGACACCACTGACTTCACCCCGATCTTCAACAAGATCGAGGGCGAAAAGCCGGACGTCATCGTCACCGGCATCAGCCATGTCGGCGTCCAGCCGACCGTGCAATGGCAGCAGCAGCAGGTGCCGATGCCGATGTATGGCGTGTCGAGCCAGGCGACCAACAGCACGTTCTGGAAGGACACCAACGGTGCCACCGATGGGGTGATCTTCAACATGGTGGCGGCGCCGGACGTGGCGGTGACGCCGAAGACCATTCCATTCGCCAAAAGCTACCAGGCGAAGTACGGCAACCTGCCCGGCTATGCCGCCTACCAGTCCTATGACGACGTTTACATGTGGGCGGACGCCATCCGCAAAGCCGGTGGAACCGACCCCGACAAGATGGTAACCGCGATGGAGCAGACCGATTACGTCGGCACCATCGGCCGCATCGAGTTCCTGCCGAAGACCAATATCTTCGCCCATGGCATGAAGATCGGGAAGGGCTACATCACCGGTCTGATGGTCCAATGGCAGAAGGGTAACCCGGTTACGATATGGCCCGCCGACGTCGCCACCGGCAAGATGACCTTCCCCGCGTTCACCAAGCTGCCGCAATAGCCATCGGTGGTGGCGCTTGGCGTCGCCTCATCATGGTGGGTTGAAAGATCCGCCATGATTAGGCCGGCCGCCTGACTTCTTACATCCTGCACGACCGGCCGACCGGGACGGAGTTTCATGCTCGCTCTGCAGATACTGATCGACGGCTTCGCGATCAGCAGTCTCTATGCACTCGGTGCGATCGGTTTCACCCTGATCTTCGGCGTGTCGGGTGTGCTGAACCTTTCGCATGGCGCGATCATGGTCGTGGCCGCGGTCATTGCCTGGTGGGTTGCCGGCGCCTTCGCCACGGGGCCATATCTTGGCGCCCTCGCTGGTGTCGCCGCCAGCCTCGCCTGTGCGCTGTTTACCTACCGCGTCATCGTGCGGCCGTTGCAGAACTCGCCGTCGATCCCGCGCGAGGAGAAGGAGATCTTCGTGCTGACCGCCACGTTGCTCTGGGGCATCATGCTGCAGGAAGCCGTGGCCTACCTGTTCACCAACAATCCGAAGACCGTCCGCCCGCTGGTGCAGGGCGTCGTCATGATCCTGGGCGTCCGCACGCCTTGGAACGAGGTGCTGACCGCGGTGCTGTCATGGGCGGCGATCGGACTGCTGTATCTGCTGGTCAACCGTACCCGTACCGGCAAGAGGCTGCTGGCCGCTGCGATGAACCCCCGCGGCCTGACCCTGCTCGGGTTCGAGCTGTCCAACATCTACATCCTTGTATGGGTCATCTACGGTCTTCTGGCCGGCATCGCCGGCGTCCTGCTGGGCGCCTTCCTTGGTGTCAGTTCCGACAACGCCGGCACGCTGACCGCCAGCGCCTTTTCGATCGTGGTCCTGGGCGGCCTCGGCAGCGTGTCCGGCTCGCTGATGGCGGCCTATGTCGTCGGCTACCTCGAAACCCTGACCGCCTACCTGGTCTCTCCATCGATCCGGACAGTGCCGGTGCTGCTGCTGCTGGTCGTCGTGGTCTACTTGCGGCCGCAAGGCCTGCTGGGACGGAGGTAATCGATGCTTCGATCCCGCACAGTCCAGGTCGTGGTGCCGGCGCTGCTGATCCTTGCCCTGCTGCCGCTCGGCGTCAACGGCTATATCCTCGGCCTGCTGACGCTCGCGTATTACTATGCGGTCTTCTCGATGTCGTGGGATCTGCTGTTCGGCTTCGCCGGTGAGGTCAACTTTGGTCCCAGCTTTCTGATCGGCGTCGGCGCCTACACCGCCGCGCTGCTGAACCACTACTGGCTGTGGCCCATCGTCCCCTGCCTCGGCGCCGGCGCCGTCGCCGCGGTCTTGGCCGGCGTTGTCCTGGCCGTGCCCGCGCTGCGCCTGACCGGTCCGTATTTCGGCCTGGTGACCCTGGTCGCGGTGCTGCTGCTGCAGAACGTGCTGGTGCTGTTCGCCGGCATCACCGGCGGTGAGATCGGGCTTGATCTGCCCGACGTACTCGCGATCGACGTCAACACCAACTACTACTATGCGCTGGGCTTCATGACCATCAGCGGCGCCATCCTGTTCGGGCTGGCCCAATCCCCGGTCGGGCTTATTCTCCAGGCCAGCGGACAGGATGCGATCGAGGCATCCGCGCTAGGCTTCAACGTCGCCAAACACAAGATGGCGGCGTTCTGCATCAGCGCTTTCTTCTCCGGCCTGGCGGGGGCGATGCTTGTTTTCTACCTCGGCACCGCGTCCGTTGGCACCGTGGTCGATATCGCCGTCGGGGTGAACGTGATCATCGCCGCCGTCCTGGGCGGCCGCCGCACCATCATCGGCGCCGCCGTCGGCGCCATCTTCCTGATCGGAGCTGGCGAAATCCTGCGCCCCCTCGGCCAGCTATCCACCTTCGTGGTATCCGCCATCGCCCTGGTGGTGATCCTGTTCTTCCCGGGCGGGTTCATGGGCAGACTGTTGCACGCCGGAGGTCGCGAATGACCGCGCTGCTCGAAGTCAATGGCCTGACCAAGCGCTTCGGCGGGCTGGTCGCGGTGAAGGATATCGGCTTCACCATCAAGGCCGGTGAGATCCTGGGCCTGATCGGTCCGAACGGATCCGGCAAGTCCACGGTGATGAAATGCATCATGGGGATCGAGCGGCCAAACGCCGGCCAGGTGAAGCTGGAAGGCACCGACGTGGCCGGGTGGCCGACCCATCGCATCGCCCGGCGCGGTGTCGGCATCGTCTTCCAGCACGCCCGCCCGCTTCATCGACAGACCATCCTGGAGCACATCAAGCTGGCGTTGCTGCCGGATAATCTGCTGATGCTGGTGACTGACCACGGCATCACCCGCCGAGCGGAGGAAATCGCGGCACGTGTCGGGCTGGAACGGGTGATGGACCGGCTGCCGCGGACCTTGCCGTTCGCCGATCTGCGGCGGCTGGAACTGGCCAAGGCGATCGCGCGTGATCCAAAGGTCGTGCTGGTCGATGAGCCGTTCGCCGGCCTCACCTCGGGCGAGGTCGCGGATTTCTCTGCACTGATCGGCAGCTTTCGCGCCCAAGGCCATGCTGTCCTGCTGGTCGATCACAACGTCAAAAGCGTCGCGGCGCTGGTTGACCGGGTCCTCGCCATGTATCTCGGCGAACAGGTGGCCGAGGGCACCGCGGACGAGGTCATGCGCAATGAAACCGTCCGCCGCGTCTACCTCGGTGGCAAGATCGAAACCGCCGCCAGGCCGGAACGCAAAGGCAAGGACCGCACTCCGCTGCTGGATGTGCGGGGGTTGGGTGTGCTGTATGGCAAGGCGACCGCGCTGGAGGATGTGTCGATCCACGTTGGCGAAGGCGAGTTCGTGTCGGTCGTCGGCCTGAACGGGGCCGGCAAGACGACATTGTTCAACGCCGTCTCCGGCCTGCTGCCCCATAGCGGCAGTATCAGTTGGCGCGGCGAGAAGCTGGCCGGCCGCACCCCCGGTTCGATCGCCCGCGCCGGCATTGTGCAGTGTCCGGAAACCCGGGAACTGTTCGGCGACATGTCGGTACGGGAAAATCTTGATCTTGGCGGCCAGCACTTCTCGGTGGCGGAGTCGGCGAAGCAGCTTGATTGGCTGTTCGGCCTGTTCCCGATCCTCAAGGCCCGCCAGGGCCAGGCTGGCCGCACTTTGTCAGGCGGCGAGCAGCAGATGTTGGCGATCGCCCGGGCGTTGATGATGCAGCCGAAACTGCTGATCCTGGACGAGCCGACCTTGGGCCTGGCACCGGTCATCCTGGAGCAGTTGTCGAAAGCACTCGAAACGTTGCGGCAGACAACCGATATCACCGTGCTGCTGGGCGAGCAGAATGTGACCTTTGCCTTGCCGAACGCCGACCGGGTCTACGTCATCGAGCACAGCCGCATCGTCTGGGAGGGTGACCCCGGACGCTTCGCGGAAGAGGCCGGCACCGGCTACCTTTAGAATGTGATTTTCCGGGGGCGCTTCAGCTCCCAGCGTGAACCACCTCAGCCAGAGTTCTGCCTCTGTCATCGCGGGAAGCGGAGCGACGAAGCAATCTCCAGAAACAGCGGGCCCTGCTTCGGGATGGCTGCGTCGCCGCGCTCCTCGCGATGACAGACGCAGGCTACTAGTTTCCGATTTCAGGCTCGGCGGCCGCATCGTTGTCTGTTTCCAAAAGGCTGATGCGGGACAGATCGGCAATGGCTCCGCCGGCTTCGGTCTCGCTGACCATGTCAGCGAAATGCTTGCCAAACCGGATGTCCTCCGCCGTGTAGTCCTTGATGTCATACACCAGCGCGGACAGCGCATGATCGCGCACCTCGATCGTCAGGAAAAGTCTGATACCTGACCCGGCGAGCGTTTCGGCGTCATGGCCATGCAGCGGAGTCTTCTTCTGCAATCATGTGCATCAACGTCCAGGGCATGATGAATAACGGCAGATGCTCCTGCTCCAGGTGCAGTTCATGAATGCGCCGGAAGGGTCGGCCTTCGGTTGTCCGCTCCGCGATCAGAACGAACAGCCGTGCGGTAGCGCTGGTCATCATTGTGTCCCGACGATTGACGATACGCAACATCAGGGTCGGATGGCCGTTTCGCATGCTGACCACGGCGTGGTCAGCGCTGACGATATCCGGTTTTGCGCGGGAGAAGCGGACAAACAGCAGTCCCGTGACGATGGCGGTGAATGCCGTGCCAGTCACGATTTCCACCGTCGAGATGATATGGCTGTAGATCGTCACCGGCGCCATCACACCATACCCGACCGTCGCCACGGTTTCGATGCTGAAAAAGAACATGTCCGCGAACGATCCGGCAGAGCTGTTGGCGACGTCGCCGGGACGGAGCACGTAGAGCGCGGCGAACACCAGGTTGATCGCCAGCCAGCCGGCCAGCATGACCATGACGAAGCTGGGCCAGGGCAGGCTGACCGCCAGATGATACGGATCGCGTAGGTTGAAGCGCCGCGCGCCCAGCTTCGACAGGCTGATTTCATGCCGCCCAATCGGGATCGGCCTGGGCTGACGGACGTGCTTCCTGTTCGGCATGGGCCTCAAGCTAATCGTCCCAGGCCATCCGCGCACCCTTTGCCTCGCGGCCCATCGCATGCGAAGGAGTAAACAAGAGCGGCGTTGATCCCAGACGCGGCCATGAAACGGGAGGACAGGGATGGCCACGGTGTCAATCCGCGACGTCCGCAAGCGCTACGGTTCCACCGAGGTCCTGCACGGCGTCAGCGTCGAGATCGAGGACGGGGAGTTCGTCATTCTCGTGGGCCCGTCCGGCTGCGGCAAATCGACGTTGCTGCGGATGATCGCCGGGCTGGAGAACATTACCGGCGGCGAGATCGCCATCGGCGGGAGGGTCGTCAACAACGTCGCCCCGAAAGAGCGCGACATCGCGATGGTGTTCCAGAACTACGCGCTCTATCCCCACATGACCGTACGCGACAACATGGCCTTCGCCCTTAGTCTGGCCAGTGCGCCGAAGGCCGTCATCGACCAGAAGGTCAACCGGGCGGCCGAGATCTTGAGCCTGGCACCCTACTTGAACCGCTACCCGCGCCAGTTGTCCGGTGGCCAGCGCCAGCGGGTGGCGATGGGCCGAGCGATCGTCCGCGATCCCCAAGTGTTCCTGTTCGACGAGCCACTGTCCAACCTCGATGCCAAGCTGCGCGTGGCAATGCGGGCCGAGATCAAGGAGCTGCACCAGCGGCTGACCACCACCACTGTTTACGTCACCCACGACCAGATCGAGGCGATGACGATGGCCGACAAGATCGTGGTGATGAACGGCGGCAACGTCGAGCAGATCGGTGCCCCGCTGGACCTCTACGACCATCCCTCGAACCTGTTCGTCGCCGGGTTCATCGGCTCTCCGTCGATGAATTTCCTGAAGGGCAGGGTGGACGGCGGCGCCTTCCGGTCCGACGCGGGCACCGCCTTGCCGCTGCCGGGCACACGCGGCGTGACGGAGGGCAGTCCGATCGTCTACGGCATCCGCCCCGAACATTTTCAACTGAGCGGCGGCGGTGTCGAGGCGAGGGTGAACGTGATCGAACCGACGGGTTCGGAGACCCAGGTGATGGCGGAGTTCGCCGGCGCCCCGATCATCGCCGCCTTTCGCGAGCGCGTCTCCGCCCGACCTGGCGAGACCATCCACATCACCCCCGACACAGCGATGGTGCATCTGTTCGACGCCAGAACAGGCCAGCGGATGAGCGCGATATAGCATTCGCATCCCGATCGAAATAAGATCTGCCCGTCATGCACGATCGGCCCCGCTTCAGGGGCGCTTCGAGCGGTAACGTGGCCGGGGATCGCGCATCGGCGGCTTGCTCTTTACCTTTTCGCCTCGCGCGTCGAGTATTCCGGCCAAGGAGTTCCGGGTTTCCGGTCGCCAAGGGCTCCACGGCAGAAGACCGGGTGGGAGACAACGAAATGGCCATCAGCCGACGCGAATCACTCGCGCTCGCCTCCGCTTCGATCGCAGCCGCCTCCATTCCCATCGTTGGCGCCGGTGCCGCCGTTAGCGATGTGCCGACCGCTGACGTCAAGCCGCTGCATCTCAAACCGGAAAAGGGTGCGCAACTGCGTGTGCTGCGCCCGGCGAAGTTCATCGACCCCGACGAGGTCTATTGGCGTGAGAACACCAAGAAATACACCGAAGCGACGGGCGTCCCGGTGCGCGTCGACTTTGTCAGCTGGGAGGATATTCGCCCGCAGACCGCGGTGGTCGCCAACACCGGCGCCGGCCCGGACATCGTCGTCGGCTTCAGTTCCGACCCGCAGATCTACGCATCGAAAATCGCCAGCATGACGGATCTCGCCGATTATCTTGGCGCGAAATACGGTGGCTGGCAGGAACTCGCGGTGCTGTATGGAACCAAATGGAAGACCAAGGAGTGGATCTCCATTCCCATCGGTGGCGGCATCGGCCCCGTCGTCTATCGCCAGTCCTGGGTGGAGCAAGCCGGTTTCGACCGGATCCCGGATGATCACGAGGGTTTCCTGACCCTGTGCCAGAAGCTGCATGAAATCGGTCATCCGTGCGGTTTCTCGCTCGGACACGCCCTGGGCGACGCCAACGGGTATGCGTCGTGGCTGCTGTGGTCGCACAATGCCATGCTGGTTGATGAAAACGGCCACATCGCGCTCGACTCGAAAGCAACCATCGCAGCTTTGAAGTACGCGACCGAGCTGCAGAAGACGATGATTTCCGGGACGCTGTCGTGGAATGATTCAGGCAACAACAAGGCTTATGCCGCCGGCGATATCGGCCTGACGTTCAACGGCGTCTCGATCTATTACGTCCTGAAAAGCTCGCCTGATGCCAGGTTGAAGCAGATGGCAGTCGACACCCAGCATCAGGCCTTGCCAAAGGGCCTGGCGCCGCGTTCACCAATGTCTGCCACGCCGATGAATGCCATGGTTTTCAATCATTCCAAGTATCCAAACGCCGCCAAGGACTATCTGCGCTTCATGATGGAGGCAGATCAATATGGACCCTGGCTTTCGAATTGCATCGGCTATTGGTCGAACTCGCTGAAGGCCTACTCCAAGATGAAGTTCTGGACCGAGGATCCAAAGCTCCTGACTTACGCCTCCGGCATGGACACGCCGTATTACGACGGCTTCAAGGGTCCGGTGACGCCGGCATCGTCGGCGGTGACGGCGAACTATACCATCGTCGATATGTTTGCTTCGGTCGTCACAGGCAACGCAACGGCCGAGGCCGCGGCCAAGCGCGCGGCGAAACAGGCGGCGCGCTACTATAAGACCAGTTGAGCGTAGGCGTCGGCCGGGAGTAGCCGGCCCCTGCCTCGGGACGTTGGCGGTGGATCATGGGGGAAGGTCTTGACGGGGTGGCACTTGGGGCCAGTGATGCCGATCGCCGACCTCGCTGGGCTGCATCCTGACGATCTCTCGGCGCTGCCTGGCGTCGATCGCTGTCACCTGTCGCCAACCGGATGAGCAGCGGAGCAAAACTCGTCCCCGTCCAGGCCAGGCGCTACGGATGGCGTAAGCCGGGTGGCGCGGAAACAGCCGCCACGGCTGAAGGGAAGGAAACGGAATGGCAGGCCCCACTCGCCGCGATACGCTTTTGGCCGGCGCCACCGCGCTGATCGGCGCTTCCGCCGTGCCTTTGATCGGTGCGCAAGCGGCTGATCTTGACGTGCCCGCGGCGGACGTGAAGGCGCCCGGCTTTAAGATTGAGCCCGGGGCATCCATCCGCGTGCTGCGTCCGGCGAAGTTTGTCGACCCTGACGAGACACTGTTTCGCGCGAACACCAAGAAATTCACTGAGCAGAGCGGCATTCCCGTTCGCGTGGACTTTGTCAGCTGGGAGGATCTGCGTCCGCAGACCGCGGTGACCGCCAACACCGGGGCCGGTCCAGACATCATCGTTGGTTTCGGGTCCGATCCGCAAATCTATGCCAACAAGCTGATCCCGGTTGACGATCTGGCTGATTATCTCGGTGCCAAATACGGCGGCTGGCATCAACTCGGGCTGCTGTACTCGCGTCGGTGGGGGTCCAAGGAGTGGCTGGCCATCCCGATGGGTGGCAGCGGCGGTGCTTCGGTCTATCGGGTGTCGTGGCTGAAGGAGGCTGGCTACGACAGCATTCCGAACGACCATGACGGCTTCCTGGCCATGTGCACCAAGCTCAACAAGATCAACCATCCGGTCGGCTTCGCGCTCGGGCACGCCGTCGGCGACGGCAACGGTTTCGCGAATTGGCTGCTGTGGTCACACGGCGCGGCGCTGACCGATCCGGCCGGCAAGGTGTCGTTGGACTCAAAAGAAACGATCGCCGCGCTGAACTACGCCAAAGACCTGTATCCGCAGATGATCGGCGGTACCTTGTCGTGGAACGACGCCGGCAACAACAAGGCGTTTGCCGCGGGCGATATCAGCCTGACGTTCAACGGCGTATCGATCTACTACGTCGCGAAGAACTCACCCGATGCGAAACTTCGGGCGATCGCGGCCGACATCAACCACCAGGCCCCGCCGCTTGGTGTGGCCAAGAAGCCGCCGCAATCGTCTCTGGTGGTGAATGGGATGGTCTTCAAGCACACGAAATATCCCAACGCCTGCAAGGAATACCTGCGCTTCATGATGGAGGCGCCGCAGTATGCGCCGTGGCTCGCCGGCTGCCTGGGCTACTGGTCCAACTCCCTGAAAGCCTACGGGAAAATGGCATTCTGGGATGCCGACCCCAGGTTGAAGCCGTACATCGACAGCATGGATACCCCCTACTACGACAGCTACCAGGGACCGATCTCGGCTGCGTCGTCAGCCGTCGCGGCCAACTACACGCTGGTCGACATGTTCGCCTCCGTCGCCACCGGAAACGCCACGCCGCAGGCCGCGGTGAAACAGGCAGCCAGACAGGCAAGCCGCTATCTGAAGGGCTAATCAGCAAGGAGCGCGATCATGAACGCGACAGCCGCGGAGATCAGCCTGGCCTGGAAGCCGCGACGGCGACACTCCCGCATCGGACAGTTGTTCGATTCGAAGCCGTTCCTGGTAACCCTCTGCATGTTGCCCACAGCCGGGCTGCTGCTGATCTTCCTGACCTACCCGCTGGGTCTAGGCCTGTGGCTGTCGTTGACCGACACCACCATCGGCCAGCCCGGCGTCTATATCGGCCTGGAGAATTTCCAGTCCTTGTTTGGCGATCCGGTATTCTGGGGCGCGGTCTGGTACACCATCTTCTACACCGCCGTCGCGACCACGGGAAAATTCTTGCTGGGGCTATGGTTGGCCTTGCTGCTGAACCAGCACATGCCGTTCAAGGCCTTCATCCGCGCCATCGTGCTGCTGCCTTGGATCGTGCCGACAGTGTTGTCCGCGATCGCCTGGTGGTGGATCTACGACCCGCAGTTCTCCATCGTGTCCTACATCCTGGTGGATGTGCTGCATTGGCGAACCCATTACATCGACTTTCTGGGTACACCCTGGGCGGCCCGCTGGTCCTTGATCGTCGCCAACATCTGGCGCGGCATTCCGTTCGTCGCGATCACCTTGCTGGCCGGGCTGCAAACCATTTCACCCTCGTTGTATGAAGCGGCGCTGCTGGATGGTGCCAGCGGCTGGCAGAAGTTCCGCCGCATCACCGTGCCGTTGCTGATGCCGATCCTGTCCGTCGCACTGACTTTATCAGTGCTGTTCACCTTCTCTGACTTCCAGCTTGTCTATGCCATTACCCGGGGCGGTCCGTTCAACACCACCCATCTGATGGCCACGCTGGCGTTCCAGCGCGCCATCCCGGGATCGCAGCTTGGCGAAGGGGCGGCGATCGCGGTTTCGATGATCCCGTTCCTGCTGGTCGCCACCATGGTGTGTTTCTTCGGCGTCGGCCGCCGCAAATGGCAACAAGGAAGCGACAATGACTGACCTGGCTGGGACTGACCGGGTTGGGGCTGACCTGGTCGGGACTGACGCGATCGCCATCACCCAAGAGGTCGAACTCGCGGCTTCCACCAAGGACGCGCCGGAAATCCTGAGTTGGGATTCGCGCGTCCGTCGCACCATCACCGTCTATATCCCGCTGGCCATCTTCGTGATCGTCCTGCTGTTCCCCTTCTACTGGATGGCGATCACCTCGATAAAACCTGACTACGAGATGTACGACTACAAGAAATACAACCCGTTCTGGGTCGACTCGCCGACGCTGGAAAATATTCGCAAGCTGCTGTTCGAAACCGAGTATCCGCGCTGGCTGATGACCACCATGGGCATCGCCACCGCCGCCACGTTTCTGTCCGTCGGCGCCAGCGTCCTGGCCGCCTACGCGATCGAGCGTCTGCGGTTCAAGGGTGCACAGCACGCCGGCCTGGCGATCTATCTGGCCTACCTGGTTCCCCCGACCATCCTGTTCATTCCGCTGGCAACGCTGATCTTCCAGTTCGGCCTGTTCGACAGCCCGGTCGCGCTGATCCTGACCTATCCGACGTTCTTGATCCCGTTCTGCACCTGGTTGCTGATCGGCTACTTCAAGTCGATCCCGTACGAGTTGGAGGAATGCGCACTGATCGACGGCGCCTCCCGCCTGCAGATCCTGCGTCGCATCACCCTGCCGTTGGCGGTTCCCGGCCTGATCTCCGCCGGCATCTTCGCCTTCACGTTGTCCTGGAACGAGTTCATCTACGCGCTGGCCTTCATCCAGAGCACCGAAAAGAAAACCGTTCCGGTGGCGATTCTGACTGAACTGGTTACCGGCGATGTCTATCAGTGGGGTTCGCTGATGGCAGGATCGTTGCTGGGATCTGTGCCGGTGGCGATCATCTACTCCTTCTTCGTCGAGTACTACGTGTCCTCGATGACCGGCGCGGTGAAGGAGTAGCCGTATCTCATTACACATCTTCGTGAACAAAACGGGAAATCAGACGGCTATCTCGTGACAGCTGAAACGATTCATCGCGCGGCGCGTGGTCAGACGAGGTCCTGTCGTCGGAGACAATCTTCTCGAAACGAAATCCTTGAGCATTGAAAAACAGGGATTCTCATCAGGCCATGAATATTCAAATGTAGTTCCGCCCAGCTTCGGGGAGCTACCAGACTGTCCTCGCCGCCACGTTCCCTCCGACGGCACCAGGCGCAGGTCGCGGCGATCGTCAACGCGTTCGCCGCGGGTGAGGCCGCCGACATCACCGACATTCTCGCCGCGGTAACCCCGGGCGGCGGCAAATCGTTGCTGCCGGTGATCGCCGCGGCTCGGCTGATCGAAGCCGGCATCATCGAGCGGGTGTGTTGGGTCGTGCCGCGCGACAGCCTGCGCCTGCAAGCCGAGGAGGCCTTCGCCGACCCGACATGGCGCGCCACGCTCGGCCACGCCGTGTCGGTTCGTGCCGCCGACAACACCTATGATCCCTGCCGCGGCCTGGCCGGCTACGTCACCACCTATCAGGGCATCGCCGCCGCGCCCGCCTTGCATCTGGCGGCGTTCCGCAAACACCGCTACCTGCTCGTGGTGGACGAGATCCACCACTTGCCCGCGCTCGCCGACCTGACCGCGGATCCCGTGGTGTCGCCCCGCGAGGATGAGGCATCGGGCTGGAGCCGCGCGATCGTCCCGTTACTGGAAACCGCGCGGCTTCGCCTGCTGCTGTCAGGCACGCTTGAGCGGGCGGACGGACGCGGCATCCTGTGGCTGCCATACCGGACGGGACCGCGCGCCAGCACACGAGAGGTCGATCTCGCGGCACCCGGTTTAGCGGTCGTGGGTTACAGCCGAGCCCAGGCATTGGCGGACCGGGCGGTGCTGCCGGTGATGTTCGGCGCGTTGGATGGCGAGGCCAGATGGCTTGATGAGGACGGGCTGTCCTGTGGCCCGCACCGGTTGTTCAGCCACTGGCCGACGACGACGACACGGCCGGCGCTGTTCACCGCGCTGCGGACCGGTTTCGCCGAGGACTTGCTGCGGAACGCCTTCCAGACAACGCGCGACCTGCGTGCGCGACGCCGCCACGAACGTGGTCTGGCTGCCGACGCCGCGGCGCGCGGACTCGGCAAGCTGCTGATTGTCGCCCCGGATCAGTCGGAGGCACGCCGCTACCTCGATCTGGTCCGCGCCTGGTTGCCGCGTTCGCAGCCCGACACAGCCAGATTGGCAACGTCGAGCGAGACGGATGCGCATCAGACCCTGGCTGGTTTTCGGCTCAACGCCGAACCCGGCATTCTGGTGACGGTGGCGATGGCATACGAGGGCCTTGACGCGCCGGAGGTCGCTGTGGTCGCCGCCCTGACCCACATCCGCAGCCGCCCCTGGCTTGAACAGATGGTGGCCCGGGCGACCCGCATCGATCCGAATGCTGGCGACTACGCGTCCCAGCGAGCGGTGGTGTTCCATCCGGACGACCCGCTGTTCGCGCGCTTTCGCCTGCGCCTGGAAACCGAGCAGGGGACGCTGGCGAAGCGGGTCAAGCCAAGGCGGCAACAGACGCTCCCGCTCTGGCTGCAAGAGCAACTCGCGGAGCAGGAGGGCAGGGAAGGCGCCATCGTGCCGCTGGAAAGCAATGCCCTCGCCCTGCGCTTCGCCCTGTTGAGGCCCGGTCCCGATCTTGCCATGCGGCGGCCGGAAAACGAAGCGGCGCAGGCCGAGTTGCTGGACCCGCCGTCAGTGATCGAACGTCGCTTGCGGGCGCGGGTGGGCGAGATGGTCGCCACCCAGGCGGCCGAGGACGAGCTTGCGCGACAGGCACCACGCGGCCCGGGCCTGTATCACAGCTATAACGCGATACTGAAACGGGTGATGGGCAACCGAAGCCGTGCCGAGATGACGATCGCCGAACTTGAAGCATCGATGGGATGGCTGGAACGGCATCGGCTTGCCGACCACGTCAACCTGCTGGACAGTGACCCGAGATATGCTTGGACGGTTCGGCAGCGCCGCGAATGGATCCCACCGGTTGGTCGGGCGGACGGCAGGCCAAGAGGCGCGCCGCGCTTTCGTCCCGGGGACAAGGACCGTCGCTCGAACTGAAAGAACACCAAGCTTGAACGACGTCTCCGTGTCGAACCGTCCCGGGAAAGTGCCCGGTCTCATCAGGCTCGGCACGGCTGGCTGGAGCATCCCGAAGCAGCAATCGGCGGACTTCCCAGCCCAGGGCAACCACCTGGAACGCTATTCGCGACGCTTCCCGGCGGTTGAGATCAACTCGTCCTTCTACCGGCCGCACAGGCCGCAAACCTATGCACGTTTGGGCTGCGAGCGTCCTCTCCGGCTTTCGCTTTGCGGTCAAGGTGCCGCTCGAGATCACCCACACCCGCAAGCTTGTCGACACGATCGAGCCACTCGACCGCTTTGTTGCCGAGACCGCGGCGCTCGGCGATAAACGAGGTCCGCTTCTGCTGCAACTTCCCCCAGGTCTGCGATTTAACGAAACGGTTGCCCCCGCTTTCTTCAGAAGCCTTCGCGCCCGGTTCGACGGGCAGGTGGTGTGCGAGCCTCGCCACGCCAGCTGGTTTACGACCAAAGTGGAAGCATTGCTGGTGGAGGCTCGTATTGTTCGGGTCGCTGCGGACCCGCCCCCGGTGCCGCGCTCAGCTTGTCCGGGCGGCTGGACAGACTTGGTCTACCGGCGCCTGCATGGATCGCCGCGCATATACTACTCGGCGTACGCGCCGGCCTATCTCGACATGATCGTTGAAGATATCTGTCAATCCGCGGCACGCGGACAGGAACAATGGTGCATCTTCGATAACACCGCGCTTGGCGAGGCAACGGGGAACGCTATGATGATCATGCAACGACTGAACTAAACGCGCCGACTGTCCGCCAGAGCGTGATCGCTTCAACCTGACGCGATAACGGTCTATGGCACTGGCACCGGCAGTGCCGACGAGTGGTGGTGCTCGATCAGCCACTTACCTTGTACAGGCGCATAGATGAAGGTATAGCGTGCCTTGACCTGCTTGCGGCTGCCGGGCTGGTCGCCATCCACCATGAAGGTGTAGAGACCGATGTCGTAAGCGACATTACAGCCCGTGTGGATCACGCGCGTGTCGATCACCGCGGAGGGGGATTGTTTCAGGAAATACTCGAAATACTTGTCGATCTTCTGAGTGCCGATGAGCGGGCCGTTTTGAACGGTCGGCAGTAGCGTGGCGTCCGGTGCGTACTCCGCCGCGACAACGTCCGCACGTTTGGTCAGCAGGGCCTTGTTCCATCCATCGAACAGGCCGATGACCTGCTCCTTGCTGATCGTTCGGCAAGCCGTGCCGTTCGTCCGCGCGCTCACACCGGTCGGCGCGGCGAGGCATCCAAGACAGAGCAATGTCCGAAGAACGGGTTTGGTTTTTCGTGCTCGCATTGTTATTTTCCTGATTATTGCAAGCATGATCATCCGGAAAGTGCCGCGCTTCAAGCACGCACGATCATCGGATCATGGCAGCAGCGGGTTGAACGTCGTGATCCGTGCTGGCATGTCGGGTTTCGACCATCCGCCACCAAGCGCCTGGATCAACGCCACGCTCGCCACCAGTCGGCTCTGCTGGATCGACAGCGCCGCCTGCTGGTCCGACAGCAGCAACGTCTGTTCGGTGATGACGCTGGTATAGGCGACCGTTCCGGCTCTGTAAGCGTTCAGCGTGGCCTCCACCGCCCGTTGCGTAGAGGCAACCGCCGTCGCCTCCGCCCGTGCCTGCAGTTCCAGGATGCGCAGGTTCGAGAGTGCATCCTCGACGCCCTGGAACGCGGTCAACACCGTTTGCCGATAACTGGCCACCGACGCGTCATAGGTCGCCCGAGCCGCCTGCACCGCTGCAGGACGAAACCCGCCTTCGAACAAGGACTCCGATCCGGTTGCGCCGAGTGACCAGAACTGGTTGGCGACGTCGAACAGCTTCGACAGCGGGTTTCCGGCGTACTCGCCCAGTGCCGACAGCGAAACGGTCGGGTAGTAGGCGGCGATCTGGACGCCGATCAGCGCGTTCTCCTGCTGCATCGCCCGTTCCGCGGCTGCGATGTCGGGACGCCGCTCCAGCAGCGCCGACGGCAGGCCGGATGGCACGATCGGCACATCGGCGGCCAACGATGCTGGCCTGATGGTGAGTTCGGCTGGCGCATGCCCGCTCAGCACGGCGATCGCGTGCTCGTATTGCTGGCGCTGGATGCCGACGGCGATCCTTTGCGCCTGGGTAGACTGCAACTGCGCCAGCGCCGTCACGTAATCGATGCTCGACGACGTGCCGGCATGGTACTGGTTCTGCGTGATCTGCAGGGCGCGGCGGTAGTTGGCGACCGTACTGTCCAGCAACCGCCCCAACGCGTCCTCGGCGCGCAGATTGAAATAATCGGCGGCGAGCGTTGCCTGTGCCGACAGCTGAGCATTCGCCAGATCGGCCGCACTCACCTGAGCGCTGGCGCTGCTGCTTTCGATCTGCCGGCGGACGCTGCCCCAGAGGTCCGGCACCCAGGAAACCGTGCCGCTGATACTGTAGGTGGTGTCACTGCGACTGCTGCCGCCAAATGAGGAAACTCCGGAACTCAGCCCTGACGAGCTACGTCCACTGCTGGCGCCACTGCCGCTGTGGGTCACGCCCGGGCTAAGGATCGCTGTTGGGAACAGGTTCGAGCGCGCTTCGGCGACCAATGCAACCGCGGTGAGGTATTGCGCCGCGAACTGCTTCACCGTCTGGTTGGAGACCGCAACCATGCTTTCCAGGCGATCCAGTTCGGGGTCTTGATAGACCGACCACCAAGCCCCCTTGTCCAAGCCATCCGCCGGCTGACTTGGCTTCCACCCGGCGATCTCCTTGAAGGCAACAGGCGTCGGCGCGGCGGGGTGTTTGTAATCTGGCCCGACCATGCAGCCGGCCAGCACCAGGCAGACCCAGAGGTAGCGCATCACTCGGCCGCTTCCGGCGCCGCCTGATCGGGAAACAGTCGCTGCCAATGCCGTTTGGAGAACAGCCGCAAGCGATCCAAGTATAGATATACGACCGGCGTGGTGTAGAGCGTCAGCACCTGGCTCACCATCAGACCGCCGACAATCGAAATGCCGAGCGGGCGGCGCAGTTCGCCGCCGTCGCCGAAACTCAGTGCCAGCGGCAGCGCACCTAGCATCGCGGCACTGGTGGTCATCATGATCGGGCGGAATCGCATTATGCAGGCCTCGAAGATCGCCTCGCGCGGGGTCAGCCCGATGGTTCGTTCGGCTTCCAGGGCGAAGTCGATCATCAGGATGGCGTTCTTCTTGACGATGCCGATCAGCAGGATCACGCCGATCAGCGCGATGATGCTGAACTCGATATTGAACAGCATCAGGGCCAGCACTGCGCCGATGCCGGCGGACGGCAGGGTCGAGAGGATGGTGATCGGGTGGATGTAGCTCTCATAAAGCACACCCAGCACGATGTAGATGGCGACCAGTGCGGTCGCGATCAGGATTGGCTCGCTGTTCAGCGACTGCTGGAAAGTCCGCGCGGTGCCTTCGAATGATCCGTGGATCGACGCCGGCATGCCGATCTGCCGCATCGCGCGATTGACCGAGACCGTCGCATCGCTGAGCGATTTACCCTGCGCCAGATTGAACGAGATCGTGCTGGCGACGAACGAACCTTGATGGTTCACCGCCAGCGCCGTGTTGCTCGGTCCAAAGCTGGTGAAGGACGCCAGCGGGATCATCGTTTCTTTGCTGGTGCTGACCGCGGCGCCCGACGATGCGCTGCCCTTGCCAACATTGGCCAGCGCGTTGCTCGAGGCATTGCGAGAAGAACTGGACGCAATGGCCGCGGCGGTCGTCGTGCTGGTCTTGGTCGACGTCGCGACCGTCCCCACCACCGCGTTTGTTGTTTGTGTACCCGAGGCATTGCCGCCGGACGTGCTGACGTAGATATCCTTCAGCGTCTGTGGGCTTTGCCAGAAGCGCGGCGCCACCTCCATGACAACGTGATACTGATTTTGCGCGCTGTAGATGGTCGAGACCTGGCGCTGGCCGAACGCGTCATACAGCGTGTTGTCGATCTGGCTCGCGGTGACGCCCAGGCGGCTCGCGGTGGCACGGTCGATCACCAGATCGGTTTCCAGACCCTTTTGCTGCTGATCCGAATTGACGTCGCGCAGCACCGGATCATGCTCCAGCGCCGTCACCAGCTTAGGGCCCCATTCGTAGAGTTCGGCGGTGCTGTCTGCCTGCAAGGTGTATTGATACGCTGCGTTGCTCTGCCGCCCGCCGACGCGAATGTCCTGGATCGGCACCAGAAACAGCCTGGCACCCGGCACCACCGCCAGCTTCCGACGCAACCGGCTGATGACCGTATCGATACCGGCACGTTGTCCCAGCGGCTTCAGCGCGACGAAGACCGATCCAGTATTGGTCTGAGCAGCCCCGCCGCCTCCCCCCGAACCGGTGAACCCTACCACGCTTTGCACCGCTGGGTCTTCTTGCACAATGCGCGCCAGTTCGGTCAGCTTCCCCTGCATCGCCTGGAAAGAAATGCTTTGGTCGGCCTGCAGCCCGCCCATCATTCGCCCGGTGTCCTGCTGCGGGAAGAAACCCTTCGGTATCACCACGAACAGCGCGACGTTCAGCACGATGGTGACCAGCAGCACCAGGACCACCAGCAACGAGTGCCGCAGCGACCACGCCAGCGTGCGCCCGTAGAGTGATTGCGCTCGGTCGAACAGCGTTCGGCGCTGCGGCTTCTGCCGGTCGGACGGCTTCAGCAGCAGCGCGCACATCATTGGCGTGGTGGTCAATGAGATCGCCAGCGACACCATGATCGCCAGCGACAGCGTGACCGCGAATTCCCGGAACAGCCGCCCGACGATGCCGCCCATCAGCAGGATCGGCAGGAACACCGCGACCAGCGAAAGACTCATCGAAATGACGGTGAAACCGACTTCCTTGGCGCCCCGAAGCGCGGCCTGACGCCGCGGCATCCCATCCTCGATATGGCGGGAGATGTTCTCCAGCACGACGATGGCGTCATCCACGACGAAGCCGGTGGACACCGTCAGTGCCATCAGCGACAGGTTGTCCAGACTATAGCCCAGCAGATACATCGTGCCGAACGTGCCGATGATCGAAACCGGCACCGCGATCGCCGGGATCAGCGTGGCCCTGGCGCTGCGCAGGAACAGGAACACCACCAGCGTGACCAGGCCGACCGAGATCAGCAGCGTCATCTCGGTATCCCGCAGGCTGGATCGGATGGTCGTCGTGCGGTCGTTGGCGATCAGCAGGTTCATGTCGGCCGGCATCGCCGCCATCAGTTGCGGGATCGCCGCCTTGACGCTGTCCACCGTCTTGATGATGTTCGCCCCCGGCTGGCGAAACAGGATCACCAGCACGGCCGGCTTGCCCTGCGACAACCCGGCGTTGCGGAGGTTCTCGACCGAATCCTCCACGTCCGCCACATCGGACAACCGCACGGCGGCACCGTTGCGGTAGGCGATCACCAGGGGCTTGTAGTCCGCCGCGTGCGTCGCCTGGTCGTTGGTGTAAAGCTGATAGTGCTGATCAGCCGAATCGATCGAGCCTTTGGGACTGTTGGCATTGGCCGAGGCCAGGGCCGCACGCACGTCCTCCAGCCCGATGCCAAACTTGAACAACGCCAGAGGGTTCAGTTCCACCCGGACCGCCGGCAGCGCCGCGCCACCGATGATCACCTGGCCGATGCCCGGGATCTGCGACAGCCGCTGCGACAGCACGTTGGTCGCCGCATCGTACATCTGCCCGCGCGTCAGTGTTTTCGATGTCAGCGCCAGGATCAGCACGGGCGCGTCCGCCGGGTTCACCTTCCGGTAGGTCGGATTGCTGCGCAGGCTGCTCGGCAGATCCGCCCGCGCGGCATTGATCGCCGCCTGTACGTCCCGCGCGGCGCCGTTGATGTCGCGGTCCAGCCCGAACTGCAGCACGATCCGCGCCGACCCGACCGAACTGGTGGAGGTCATCTGGGTCACGTCCGCGATCTGCCCGAGATGTCGCTCCAGCGGGCTGGCGACGCTGGTAGCGACCGTGTCCGGACTGGCGCCCGGCAATTGGGCCTGCACCGAGATGGTCGGAAAATCCACCTGTGGCAGCGGCGCGACCGGCAGCTTGAAGAAGGCGAAAATGCCGGCCAGTGCGATCCCGATCGTCAGCAAGGTCGTCGCGACCGGACGGGCGACGAAGACGGCCGAGAGGTTCATTGGGCCGCCCTGTCTGCCCAAGGGTGAGGCGTTAAAGTCAACGCCTCGGGGCGGGATCGAGCCCCCAAGCACGCGAGCCAGTTTTTAACACGGAGCAAGAACGAGGACCGCGGAGGGCCACGAAGAACGCGGGAAACACCTGGACGGCGCTCAATCGAGCGTTCGGGTATCATCAGGACCGGATGTAGAAAGCCAGTGTTTGGATGCCATCGATCGAAAGCGCTTAGCGCGAAGCGCCAGGTTTCCTTTCTCCGTGGTTCTCCGTGGTCCTTGTTCTTGCTCCGTGTTAATAATTCGCTTGCTTGCCGGTGACCGGACGCCCCGACCCGGGCAGACTCATGACAACAGGTTGAAGACGTTCGGACACGATACCAGGCCCGACCATGACGGATCGGCCAAAGCCGCCGGTTCGATGAACTGTATCGATCTCGCAAGCCGGCCCTCATGGCGCCGCGCCCGGCGCCAGCTTCGCTCCAGGCTTGCTGCCGCCCAGCCGCCAGGCGAGCCGGTCGAACATCAGATAGATCACCGGCGTGGTGAACAGCGTCAGAACCTGGCTGACGATCAGTCCGCCGACGATCGCCACACCCAAGGGGCGCCGCAGTTCGGATCCGGTGCCGTTGCCCAGCATGAGCGGCAGCGCACCTAACAAGGCCGCCATCGTCGTCATCAGAATTGGCCTGAAGCGCAGCAGGCAGGCCTGATGGATCGCCTCACGCGGCGGCTTACCTTCTTCGCGCTCCGCCGCCAGTGCGAAGTCGATCATCATGATCGCGTTTTTCTTGACGATGCCGATCAGCAGAATGATGCCGATGATCGAGATAACGTCGATGTTGTCGCCGGCGATCAGCAACGCCACCAACGCGCCAGCGCCGGCCGAGGGCAGCGTCGAAAGAATGGTAATCGGATGAATGAAACTTTCGTACAACACCCCCAGCACGATGTACATCGTCACGATCGCCGCCAGCACCAGCAGCAGTTCGTTGGACAACGACGCCTCCAGGGCCGAGGCCGCGCCCTGAAAGGCGGTGACGAAGCTCACCGGCAGACCAATGTCCGCCTCTGCGTGGCGGATCGCCGTGACGGCGGTACCCAGCGACGATCCCGGTGTCGTATCGAATGAAATCGTCGTTGCCGGGAACTGCGCCAAATGACTGATCTGCAACGGCCCTGGCTTCTCCTCGACCTTCACGATCGAACTTAGCGGCACCTGCTCGGTGGTAGACGCGGCCGACGGCAGCCGGATCGCCGACAGCGAGTCGAGCGAGGTCTGCAGCGACGGGTCAGCCTCCATGATCACCCGGTACTGGCTCGACTGCGTATAGATCGTCGAAATGATCCGCTGGCCAAACAGATCGTACAACGCATTGTCGACGGTTGCCGGGGTAATGCCGAAGCGCGCCGCTGTCGCGCGGTCGATGACCAGATTGACGGCCAGACCTTGCTGCTGCAGATCGCTTGCGACATTCGTCAGGTCAGGCGACTGGCTCAGCTTCGCCAGCAATTTCGGCACCCACTCGGTGAACGCCGACAGGTTGGGGTTTTCCAGCACAAACTGGTACTGGGTGCGGCTGACCGAAGCATCGATCGTCAGATCCTGCACCGGCTGGATATACAGCGACACGCCCGCCACCCCGGCGGTTTCCTGCTGCAGCCGGCGGCCGATCTCGGTCGCATTCAGCGTCCGGTCATCCTTGGGCTTCAGATTGATCAGGAACCGCCCGGTGTTCAACGTGGTGTTGCTGCCATCCACGCCGATGAAGGAACTTAGGCTGACAACATCGGGATCCTTCAGGATCGCCGCCGCGAGCGCCTGCTGGTGCTCTGCCATCGCGCTATAGGACGCGGTCTGCGCCGCCACCGATATCCCTTGCAGCACGCCGGTGTCCTGGATCGGGAAGAACCCCTTGGGGACGACGGTGTAGAGCAGGACAGTGATGCCCATCGTGATCACGGCAACCAGCAGAGTCAGCGGCTGATGATCCAGCACCACGTTCAGCGCCCGATCGTAACGGCCGATCATCCAGTTGAAACCGGCCTCGGCTTTAAGATCGAACCGGCTGCGCGCTGCATCCGGCCGATGGCGCAGCAGCTTGGCACACATCATCGGCACCAGCGTCAACGAAACCAGCGCCGAGATCACGATCGTCACGGACAAGGTGATGGCGAACTCGTGGAACAGCCGTCCCACCACGTCGCCCATGAACAGCAGCGGGATCAGCACCGCGATGAGTGACACGGTTAACGAAATGATCGTGAAGCCGATCTGCTCGCTGCCCTTCAGCGCCGCTGCCAAGGGTGGTTCGCCGGCCTCGATAAACCGCGAAATATTCTCGATCATGACGATCGCGTCGTCCACCACGAACCCGGTGGAGATGGTCAGCGCCATCAGCGATAGATTGTCCAGGCTGAATCCCAGCAGGTACATCAACGCCAAGGTGCCGACCAGCGACAGCGGCACCGACAGGCTGGGGATGATCGTGGCTGGAATGTTGCGCAGGAACAGGAATATCACCGCCACCACCAGCGCCACCGCCAGCCCAAGCTCGAACTCTACATCCGCGACCGAGGCCCGGATCGTCGCCGTGCGGTCGGTCAGCACCGCGACATCCACCGCGGCCGGCAGCGTCGCCTGCAACTGCGGTAGCAACGACTTGATGGTGTTCACCACGGCGATGACGTTGGCGCCGGGCTGGCGCTGCACGTTCAGGATGACCGCCGGCGTCCGGTTCGCCCAGGCGCCAAGCTTGGTGTTCTCCGCACCGTTCACCACGGTCGCCACATCCTTCAGCCGGACCGGCGCACCGTTCCGGTAGGCGATCACAAGATCGAGGTACTGCTGCGGATCGCTGATCTGGTCATTGGCGTTGATCGTCGTCGCCTGCACCGGCCCATCGAAGTTGCCCTTTGGCGTATTGACGTTCGCGTTGCCCAGCGTCGTGCGCAGGTCGTCGATGTTGAGTCCATAGGCGGCCACCGCGCGCGGATTGATCTGCACCCGTACCGCCGGCCGCTGGCCGCCGCTGATGCTGACTAGCCCGACCCCCTGCTGCTGGGAGATCTTCTGCGCCAGACGGGTGTTCGCCGCGTCCTCGACCTGCGTCAGCGGCAACGTCTTCGAGGTCAGCGCCAGGGTCAGGATCGGCGCATCCGCCGGATTAACCTTGGCGTAGATCGGGGGCGCCGGCAGGTCGGACGGCAGCAGGTTGCCCGCTGCGTTGATCGCCGCCTGCACCTCCTGCTCGGCTACGTCCAGGTTGACGTCCAGGCCGAACTGCAGCGTTATCAGCGATGCCCCCGCCGAACTGGTCGAGAACATCTGGTTCAGGCTTGGCATCTGCCCGAACTGCACCTCCAGCGGGGAGGTGACCGATGAGGTCATCACCTCGGGGCTGGCGCCGGGATAGAAGGTCTGCACCTGGATCGTCGGATAATCCACCTCCGGCAGCGCCGAAACAGGCAGGAACCGGTAAGCGACGATGCCGACCAGCAGGATCGCCGCCATCAGCAACGTGGTCGCCACCGGCCGCAGAATGAACGGGCGCGAGGGGCTCATGCGTCAGCCAGGCCGCCGCGGCCACCGCCACCCCGGACGGTCGTCCCGGCACGGCGCGACATCGATGAGCCGCACCCGCCTGGTCGCGAGGCAACGGAGCAGGGCACGCCGGCACTCCCGGTTTCGCGGTGATGATCGACACCCCCAACCGCGAGCGGTCTCATTGCGCCTGCGGCTGGCGGCGGTGCCCGGGCTGTCTGGTTGGCGCCGCCGGTTGATCAGGCGCCGCCTTGCCCGACGCCGCGCCCGCCGGCTGCCCACCCGCCTGCTGCGCCGCTGACAACGTTACCGGCGCGCCGTCGCGTAGCCGATCCGTGCCATCCGTCACCACACGGTCGCCCGGGTTCAGTCCTGACAGCACCGCTTCATACCCGCCGTCCGTCGGGCCTACCTTGATCGGGCGGACAGACACTGTGTTATTGGCATTGATGAGGTAGACGAAAGTACCCGGCTCGCCGCGCTGAACCGCGGGAACCGGCACGCGGACCGTGCTGTGCATCGTGTTGACCAGCAGGTGGGCGTTCACGAACTGATTAGGGTACAGCAGTTCATCCTGGTTGGCGAACAGCGCACGCAACTTGAGGGTGCCGGTGGTGGTATCGATCAGGTTGTCGATGGTGCCAAGCTGGCCGGTCGCCAGCAGCCGCGTGTTGCCGCGATCATAGGCTTCGACGCTCAGCGTCGCGCCGCTGCGCACCCGTTGAATAATGTCGGGAAGATTGTCCTCCGGCACCGAGAACAGCACCGATATCGGCTGCATCTGGGTGATCACGACCACGCCGGTGGTGGTCGAGGTCTGGATGTAATTGCCGACATCGACCTGACGCAGCCCAACCTGCCCGTCGATCGGCGAGACGATGTGGCAATAGGTCAGGTTCAGCTTCGCGTTGTCGACCGTCCCCTGGTCGGTCTGCACCGTCCCGGTGTACTGTTGTACCAGGAAGCGCTGGTCGTCCAGTTGCTGCTGGGCGATCGAGTCCTGCCGGCCCAATGTCTGGAAGCGCTTCAGGTCCGATTGCGCCTGGGCGAGCTGGCCCTGGTCATGCGCCAGCGTGCCCTGCGCCTGTTCCAGTGCCGCCTGGTATGGCCGAGGGTCGATCTGCGCCAGGAAGTCGCCCTTCTTGACCATCTGACCTTCCTTGAACCCAACTGCCTGCAACTGCCCGGCGATCTGGGTGAGCACCGTGACCGTATCGAGTGAGGTCACCGTCCCGAGCTCGTTGAGGACAATGCGGATGTCGCCCGTGTCGATCGTGGCGAAGCCGACCGGCTGCGGTGCACCTTGAGCGATGTGTTTCGCGGTGCTGCTCGTGGCCGCCTGACCAGCCTGGCGATGGCGCCACAGATACCATCCGCCACCCAGCAATCCCGCCAGAATGAGGCCGGTCAGGATCCAATAGGCAAGACCGGAATGCCGAACCGCCGGCGTTACCCGCGATGTGGGATCCGGCGCTCGTTTGACTTCCGTCCGGTCGACACGTTCGTCCATCGATGATCACGTCCTTTGACGGGTGGCCGCCACGTTCCATGGCTCTCCGGATTAAGCACCGGCAGAGGTGCCAACAAGCGAATGTCCCGACAAGTTACGCTACTTTTTGGTTCGTTACACAAAGACACCGCGGCACCGTCCGCACGCGGTCTTCAGAACAGGTCGATGAAGGAAACTTCACGAATCGGACCGTGGCTCGACAAGCGCGTGCATTATACTCGTCACCATTTCCAAAAGAGAAGGAGACTGCGATGCGAACCACCCGAATTGCGGTTTTGACCGGTTGCGCGGCGGCTGTTCTGGCAGGCTGCACGAGCCTGGCCGAGGCGAAGGCTCCGCGGACCCATGTTCTGACGATCCCCCTGCCATCTGGTCAGTTGGAGCAGGTGCGATACACCGGCGATGTGCCGCCCACCATCATCGTGGCTCCGGCCCTGATGCCAATGTCCGGTGTACCGGTATCCGTCGACAGCTCCTCCCCATTCGCCATGCTGGAGCAGATAAGTGCCATGATGGATCGGCAGGCCGACGCCTTGTTCCGCGCGGTCGCCGCCGATGGCTCACCGGACGTCATGGTCAATGGAGCGACGCCGGCGTTGTCCGGCGCAGGCGTTTGCATGCATAGTGTTCAGATCACGTATCGCGGCGACGGCCAGGCACCGCACGTCGTGGCCAGAACAGCCGGCGATTGCGGTGCGGGCGGCGGGGCGGCGGCGCCCGTGGCGCTGCCCAACATGACCGCGCCAAGGCCTGCACCCCCCGTCATTCAGGCGAAGAGCGATACATCCTATAGGCACTTGATCCACACCGTCAGCGACCGGCGCTGACGGCAAAGACAAATGCGACGTCAGCCCGGCGCGGGATCGGCGGTATCCGGTGTCTTCACGGCCGTGCTCATGGCCAAGAAGGCGCAGCGCTTGGTCAGGCGTTGATGCTGGTCAACGTCGCGTTGTCCGAGGTATCAAGCGCGACGTTGCTGCTGGCCGAGTAAGTAGCCAGAGCGAACTGTTTCTGGAAGCCATCGCTGTAGGTCGGTGTCCAGCCGCCTTGTTCGCCCGAGGTGCTGGTGCCGATGTTGGAGATGTCGTTGCGCCAGGGCGGCAGGCCGCCGCCGGGTTGGGTGACGGCGCCGTCCGGTGGCGCCGCGGATGCTGACGTCGAGGCCATCGCCGCCAGGTCCGCCGACACCGTCTGGATGTCCTGCAGCATCGCTTTGCCGGGGTCGGTCGTGGTGGCGTCGGCCGTCAAGCCGGAGGTCGTGCCGGCCGTTGAACCGGCGGTCCCGGTCAACGCCGACATCAGCGACTGCACGTCCGTGTACAGCTGCGACGCGGGGTTGGTCGCGGGCTGCGTCGACTGATCCGACGCGGCCTGATCCGGCGAAGTCGCGGTGGCTGATGTGTCAGGGGTCTGTCCGCTCGACTGCTTGGCGTTGATCGCCATCAACGTGAACGACATGTCGTCCGACAGCGGCGCGGACGGAGCCGCGGCGGGCGGCGTAGCGCCCGGTGTTACCGAAGGCACGGCCGTTGGGCCTGCCGAATTCGCACCGCCATAGGCCCCGGACGACGCACTCGACGGCGGGTAGACGCCAAGCTGCGCCCACTGCTCGGTCTGCCCGGATAGGGAACTCAACATACTTCATGCTCCTTTCGTAGAAATCGGCATCCGGTTAGAAGCATGATCCACGCCAAACCACCCGTTCTGAAAAGCTTGATGAATTTGCAACGCGACGCGGCAATTCCTGCCCAGCGGCGGGCCTGCACCGGCAAGACCTGCCGCCCCGGCCGCGCGTGAAGCCGCCGCCCCCGGGGAACGCGGCACAACCCGATGCGTTGACCCACCTTGTCACGGGTTGGTTGCACGCCCGCGACCCTGCCAGTAACGTCCGGCGCGCTTAACAAGGGGTGGTTTTCGCATGGACATGACGGGCGAGCGGCGCATTCCGGCATCGCGCCAGATCGTATGGGAAGCCCTCAACAACCCAGAGGTGTTGAAGGCGAGCATCCCCGGTTGTGAGAGCCTGGAGAAACTCGACGACGACAAGTTGAAGGCGACCGCCGCCGTCAAGGTCGGTCCGATCTCGGCTCGGTTCACCGGCAATGTGCAACTCACCGACATCAACCCGCCGAACAGCTACCGGATCAGCGGCGAGGGTCAGGGTGGGGTCGCCGGTTTCGCCAAAGGGGGTGCGAACGTGGCGCTTGCCGATGACGGCAGCGACACGCTGTTGAGCTACCAGGTCAACGCTCAGGTCGGCGGCAAGCTGGCGCAGCTTGGCGGGCGGCTGATCGACGCGACCGCCAAGCAGATGGCTGACGCTTTCTTCGATCGTTTCAGCAAGCAGGTGCAGGCGATGTCGCCGGTAACCGCCGAAGCCGCATCGCCGGCCAGCAGGCAGACCCCATCGCCCCCGTCTGAACAGACGACATCGTCCCCGTCCGCACGGACGGCAGCGCCGGCGTCCGGACAGGTTACATCGCCGGCGTCTGGACAGACGACGACGCTCGCCGCGGGGAAGGTGACATCGCCGCCCCCCTCGCAGACGCCGCCTCCTCCCGCGCAGCCATCGCAAGTCGCTCCCAGGCCAGCGACACCGCCAGCTTCTGGGCAGGGCAGGCCGGAGACAGCCGGACGGCCGTTGTCGCCCGAAGCTGCCGAATCCGCCGCCGGCGACACCATGGCCGAACCGATCGCGGCGGTCATGCACTCCACACCGCCCCCGGCTGCCGTCTCACTCTGGTCGATGATCCCGCATGAGCCATTCGGCCTGCCGATGGCCGCCTGGATCGGCAGCGGTGTCTTCATCGTCATCATGCTGCTGATGCTCGGAAGCATGCTGTAGTGACGCCGCGTTCCGATCCGCGCCTGCCCTCAACCGTCGCCGATACCGCCAACCTACTCGCCGCCAACGGCTATATCGCCGATCTGGAACTGGCCACGACCGTGCATCTGGCACTGAGCATGCAGCGCCCGCTGTTTCTGGAAGGCGAGCCCGGAACCGGCAAGACGGAAATCTCCAAGGTTCTGGCCGCCGGCCTGAACCGGCGACTGGTCCGGCTGCAGTGCTACGACGGCATGGACCTGTCCGCCGCCGCCTATGAGTGGGATCACGCCCGTCAGTTGATGGCCATTCGTCTAGCCGAGGCCGCTGGTCAGACCGACCGCGACGAGCTCTCGCGCGACATCTACACGCGGGAATTCCTGCAGGCGCGCCCGCTGCTCTCCGCGATCGACCCCGAACTGCCGCCCGCGGTGTTGCTGATCGACGAGCTCGACCGCGCCGACGAACCGTTCGAGGCGTTCCTGCTGGAACTGCTGGCTGACTTTCAGATCACCGTCCCCGAGTTCGGCACGGTTCGCGCCGCCACCCGCCCGGTGGTCATCCTGACATCGAACCGCACGCGAGAGGTGCACGACGCGATCCGCCGCCGCTGCCTGTATCACTGGGTCGACTACCCGGACACCAGTCGCGAACGGGCGATCCTTGCCTCGAAGGCGCCCGGCGTGCCCGAGCGCCTGGCAGCGCAGGTCGTCGCCTTTGTCCAGCGGCTGCGTGGCGAGGAACTGTTCAAGTTGCCAGGGGTCGCCGAGACGATCGATTGGGCACAAGCCCTGACCTACCTGAACAAGACCGAGCTGACCGCCGGGGACGTCGACGAGACGCTGGGTGTGCTGCTGAAATACCAGGACGACATCGCCAAGGTCCGCGGTGCCGAGGCGGCCAGGCTGGTGACCGAGGTCGCCGCCGCGGGCTTAGCGGCAGGCGCTCCAGCGGCCCTTCGGTGACCCACCGCTTCAGCGTCAGCCGGTGTTTCAGTCAGTAATAATATCCATCGACCACCGGATCGTGATCATGGATATAGCTGCCCTCGGTCGTGGCACGGAAGACGATCGCCTCGGCGATCTCCTCCGGCCGCCCCATGCGCCCGGCTGGAACGCGTGAAGCCATCATCTCCAGCTTGCCGGGCTGGTTGCCCCAGGTGTCCAGGTTGAAGAGCCGTTCCCCGCTGATCCCGTGGGATGCGCCGGTTACCACCGCGACCTTCCGGATCATCGCACACGCATCCCCAGATCGCTGCCTGGCGCCCTTCAAACGCCCGGCGCGCGGCATCGTAGCCTTGGCCGACGACCCCCTCATACCGTCCCGGCGTCCAATGACCGATACGCCGGACGCCAGCTTTTCGGCAGCGCCACGCTGTCGATAGCTAATTAACTTGTCCGGTTTAGGTAGCACTCTAATTGTCCGCTTGTTGCCGTTTTGTCCCCGCCTGTCCGGCGTGGACAAACCGATGGTCGCTCTGGCGGCGCATCAGGCGACCCATGTTCGTCATCTCCCCCCGGGGGCCGTTGCTTGGCGAAATAGACCGCGCTTGTGCTTGCTGCGGCTGATGCGGTGGCGGTGGAGTTGTGGGTAACGCGCTGGCGTTATCCATAAATCCACCGGCGCTGACTTGGCTGGGCGTCATGCGGCCGCGCCCAAAGCGGCGCCGCGCAACGCGCCGTGCTCGTCGTAGCGGCCAATGCAACGCGGCCCGTGGAAGATCGCGTGGCTACCGTCGGGATACCGCCGCACCTTCACCGTCGATTTGACAAAATGCGCCCGCAGCGGACTGGGCGGGATCTGCAGCCGCAGCTGGTGGAACACCACGGTGTTGTCGTGGCCCACCTGGCGGTCCTCCTGCACACACAAGACCTCCGCCAAATCGACCCCGCTGATCGCCACGAACGCCGAGCCATCCTGTTCCGCCTGCACCGCAAACCGGGCGTTGTGGGCTGGAATGTAGACCTCTCGGATGAAATCGTTGGCCGCCGCAACCGTGCCGATCCCAGCCAACGCCAATTCCTTCACCAGCCGGTCCTGCAAGGTCGCGAACAGACGCTCCGAACGGCCCCGCGCCTCGGGGGAGTAGGCCGCGATGTGTTCCACACCCAGCTGCGCCAGCGCCCGTCCAACCTGGGTCGGAGATTTGCGATCGACCGGCCCATCCGCCCGCGGCGTGTGGAAGTAATGGCTGCCACGGTCGGTATACAAACTCAGCGCCAAGCCATGCTCGCCGAACACCTGCAGCAGCGCCTGGAACGTCGAGACGGTGCCCTCCTCGGGGCACACGAAGGCTGAGTAGATCGTGTTCGTCGCATCATCCATGGTCACGATCAGGTCCATCGCATCAAGCCCGCCAATCCAGCCGTGGCGCGAGCCGTCTTGATGCAGCATCATCCCGGCCAGCGGCCGGCGCGGCCGCTTGCGGCGATGCGCGCCGCGCGTTGTGGCGCGTGGCAGCAAGCCCCTCGATTGCAGAAACACCTTGGTCCAGGTGTAGCCCCAGGCGAAGCCGTGATCGCGCACCAGGTGCTCATGGAAGTGCTTCGCCCTGAAGCCGCTGTAGCGGGTGCGATACAGGGTCTCGATCTGCGCCTCGCGCTCGCTCGGCACCCGCTTGCCCGACACCTGGCCGAGACGCCGGTCCAACAGCCCGCTCTCGCCGGCGTCTTCGAACCGCACGCACCAACGCCGGAACGTCCGCTCGCTGACGCCAAGCAGCGCCGCCGCATCGATCTGGTTGAGCTCACTGGCTTCATGGCGCTCGAACACGCTCCGGAACTTGATCACCCGCACACCCTGTAGGGCTTCCGTCCGGCGCATCCAGGCTCTCCAAAGAGCCCAGCATCACCGGACAGATCGTGTGCTACCTAAACCGGACATATCGTGTGCTACCGACATTCGGCAGCGCCATGCTGTCCGGAGGTGCCAGCCAACGATATATTGAAGAACGAGGGAAGGAAGTATCGCCGCTTTATTTGGCGCGCGGATCGCTCCGCCGTCTGGCAATCCGCAAGAGGCTCCGCGATACGTTTATCGAGGACTGGACTGATATCGTGGCGCTTGAGCACGGTTTGCTCGTATTCGCCGACAGTGAGGAGTTTCTCCTACTTAACACGGCGCCCGCCAGGACATGGACGCAGATCGCTACCAAGCCATGCGATGACCTCATCAAACGCCTTCGTGCTGGAGACTCCACTACAATTGGCGATGCCGAGGGAGAAATTCGACCGACCTGTGAGCTTCAAAGGGCACACCGCGATAAGCGCCCATTACGGCACGCTGGACCCGCTCACCACCATCGTATCGCTCAGTTTTGCAGAGACGACCTCAACCGTATGGTCGATCGCGGCATGAGGCATGCCAAGCTCATGCGAGATCATTTTCACCAGCAAATCGACCCGCTCAATTACGGGCGCCCCGCTGGCTACTGCGCGAGCCGCTGACGAGGGCTGGCGCAGGCTTTCCGCGGCCTTGGCGTATTTCTCGAACGGCACCTGATCCGTCGTGTCGGCCCCCAGCCGCCGTGCGAGGGCATCCACATGCTCATAGATCGACTGCGAAAGCTTCAGATCGTGGTGCACCGCGTCGCGGATCGACCGCGGTCCCCTCGGTGTGATGCAGCGATAGTTCCCGGTCAACAGCATCGACCACTTCGCCAGTGGGACGAACAGCGAGTCGAATACCTTCAGCTTTACCGGAACGTTCTGGCCATCCAGCGTCACGGCGTCGATGTCGGACGCGAGCTCCCGAAGTATCCGGTTGTGGACGTCGTCCGCAAATGTCGCCGCCTTGAAGTTCGTTGCTAAACCGACATGAAGGACGTTCGCCGCCTCCTCTGGAAGACGGGAGGCCTGCGGATCCGGCGAACAGAGCGACATCAGTCCCGACTTGAACGGTTCCCAGACCCGGGCATCGGTATACGCTTTTTGCAGATCCATAGCCTCCAGCGCCGGGATCCGCTTGAGATAGGACAAGGGCGGCATGTTCATGATCGAAAGACACGGCAGACTGGCCTGGGCGATCCTGGCCATCAGAAGGCGGATCGCATCGTCGGTGTATTGCGGCTCCTGCATGGCAAGAGCAACCAGGTCATAGCGTGAAAGGTTGACCTCATCGGGCGGGGTCGCGTCCAGTTTTCCGAGAAGGTCGCGTGAAAAGATCGCTCGGTGGGCCGGCTCGTCACTCAGCTTGATGCGAACTTCGGTGCCATCGCTGTTTATGAGGTCCGCGGTTTTCTTCCGGCAAACCAGGGTCACGTTGTGACCAGCCATCAGCAGCTTGGTTGCCAGCAACGAGCCATAGGAGGCTCCGAGAACTAAAACGTTGCGCGCCATTTTTGAATCCTGCCCAGGCAAAGGAACGCCGCGGGCCGAGCCTTAGGCTCGAAGGCGAACGGCCCTCCTCGAAAGGAATGACTAAATTACCGCACCGTGATAAACATTACAATCAGGCGGCGGTTATTGCTAGGTTATCGCTCCCCCCGCTGCTCAGCGCGCTTGCAATCTCCTCCAACCTCCGCCATATCCGGTCCGCCGGTTCAGGCCGGTAATTCACACGCGGGGACCCTTTCCTAGCCACCGAGTGGCCAGGGCCCGGTGCCTTTGGGCAAGTCCCCTTGGGCAACCCCCCGCGGAGGCACAACCGGACGGTAGGAAAGGAGCACGCCGATGGCGATGCCCGATTTTTCAATGCGCCAGCTGCTAGAGGCCGGCGTTCACTTCGGTCACCACACCCGCCGGTGGAACCCGCGCATGGCGCCGTTCCTGTATGGCACCCGCAACCAGGTCCACATCATCGACCTGCAGCAGACCGTGCCGATGCTTGACCGTGCCCTGCGCGCGGTGCGTGACGTCACCGCGGCCGGTGGCCGTGTTCTCTTCGTCGGGACCAAACGCGCCGCCGCCGAACATGTGGCCGACGCCGCCAAGCGGTGCGGCCAGTACTACATCAACCACCGCTGGCTGGGTGGCACGCTGACCAACTGGAAGACCATCACCGGTTCGATCAAGCGGCTGCGCCAGATCGAGGACCTCGTCGCCGGCGACACCCAGGGCCTGACCAAGAAGGAAGTGCTGGACATCACCCGCGACAAGGACAAGCTGGATCGCGCGCTGGGCGGCATCAAGGACATGGGCGGCCTGCCCGACATCCTGTTCATCATCGACACCAACAAGGAAAAGCTCGCAGTCGAGGAGGCCAACAAGCTGCACATCCCGGTCGTCGCGGTGCTCGACAGCAATTCCGACCCCACCGGCGTCACCTTCCCGATCCCCGGCAACGACGACGCGATCCGCGCCATCACCCTCTACTGCGATCTGATCGCGGGCGCGGTGCTGGACGGGATCAGCGCCGAAATGGCCTCCTCCGGCACCGACATCGGTGCGCGTGAAGAGTTGCCGCCCGAGGTGCTTGCCGAGGCCGAGCCGGAAGCTGCCGCCGCGACTGCCTGAACCCTTTTCTCAGGAGACAAAGACATGGCCGCGATCACCGCTGCCCTGGTGAAAGACCTGCGCGACAGGACGGGCGCGGGCATGATGGACTGCAAGAAGGCGCTGATCGAAACCGACGGTGACATTGAAGCCGCCGTCGACTGGCTGCGCAAGAAGGGCCTCGCCGCCGCCGCCAAGAAATCCGGCCGGGTCGCTGCCGAAGGTTTGGTCGGCGCCGCCTCCGCCACCAACAAGGCTGCCATTGTCGAGGTCAACGCCGAAACCGATTTCGTCGCCCGCAATGAGACGTTCCAGGACTTTGTCGCGACCGTTGCCCGGATCGCATTGGACATCGGTGACGATCTGGCGGCCATCAGTGCGGCCCCGTTTGCCGGAACCGATCGCACGGTGGCGGAGCAGCTGACCCACCTGGTCGCCACCATCGGAGAGAACATGACGATCCGGCGGGCCACGGTGCTATCGGTCTCCAGCGGCGTCGTCGCCACCTATATGCATGCCGCGCTCAAGCCGGGCCTCGGCAAGATCGGCGTGCTCGCCGCGATCGAAGGGACCGGGGAGTTCGAGACGTTGGAGACGCTGGGTCGGCAGGTCGGCATGCATGTCGCCGCCAGCCGCCCCGAAGCGCTCGATATCGACGCCGTCGATCCCGCCGCGCTCGAGCGCGAGCGGGCGGTGCTGACTGAACAGGCGCGGGCCTCCGGCAAGCCGGACCACATCATCGAGAAGATGGTCGAGGGGCGGGTGCGCAAATACTATGAAGAGGTGGTCCTGCTGGAGCAGGTTTGGGTGCATGACGGCGAGAGCCGGGTGCGCGCCGTTGCCGAGAAGGCCGGGGTCAAACTGACCGGGTTCGCCCGCTTTCAGCTTGGTGAGGGCATCGAAAAACCGAAAGACGACTTCGCGGCCGAGGTCGCGGCAACCGCGGGGGTTTGAGCTGGCCGCGACGACCCGCGATCCGGATCGCGCCCGGCTTGTTCAAAACCAACGAGATCACTAGGGTGCCGGCCCATCTTAATCGCCTTTCGGGAGTCGCATGACACAGCCGGCGGTCTACAAGCGTGTGCTGCTGAAACTGTCCGGGGAAGCGTTGATGGGCCGCCGTGAGTTCGGCCTGGACAACGAGATGGTCCGTGCGATCGCCAACGACATCAAGGCGGTCGTCGCGATGGGTGTCGAGGTGTCGGTGGTGATCGGCGGCGGCAACATCTTTCGCGGCGTATCCGGGGCCGCGTCCGGGATGGACCGCGCACAGGCCGATTTCATGGGCATGCTCGCTACCGTCATGAACGCGCTCGCGGTTCAATCCGCTCTTGAGAAGTGCCAGGTTGCCACCCGTGTCCAGTCGGCGATCCCAATGTCATCGGTTTGCGAGCCCTACATCCGCCGCCGAGCCGAGCGCCATATGGAAAAGGGCAGGGTGGTGATTTTCGCTGCCGGCACCGGCAATCCGTTCTTCACCACCGATACCGCCGCCGCATTGCGCGCAGCCGAGATGAAATGTGACGCGCTGCTGAAAGGTACCCAGGTCGACGGGGTCTATTCCGCCGATCCCCGAAAGGTCGCCAGCGCCACCCGCTTTGAGCAACTGACCTATCTGGAAGTCCTCGCCAACGATCTTGGTGTCATGGATGCCGCCGCGATCAGTCTGGCTCGGGAAAACCACTTGCCGATCATCGTATTTAACATCCACGCTCCCGGTGCCTTCGCTCAGGTGATGCGCGGCGAGGGAGCGTTCACCAAGATTATCGAGCCCTGAGGGAGTTGGAGGCATCGCCATGGCCACCGCGGACCTGAACAGCCTGAAGCAGGATCTCACTCGTCGCATGGACGGCGCGCAGGAAACGCTGCGTCGCGAGTTCGCTGGCCTGCGTACCGGACGGGCCCACCCTGGCCTGCTGGAACCGGTGAAGGTCATCGCATATGGAACCGAGATGCCGCTGAACCAGGTCGGCACCATCGGCACGCCGGAACCGCGCATGCTGACGGTCCAGGTGTGGGACAAATCGATGATATCGGCGGTGGAAAAGGCGATCCGCGATTCGGGTTTGGGACTTAATCCCGCGGCCGACGGAATGATGATCCGTGTGCCGATCCCGCAGTTGACCACGGAACGCCGCAACGAACTCGCCAAGATGGCGCATAAATATGCCGAAGGCGCCAAGATCTCGGTCCGCGGGGTCCGCCGCGATGGCATGGAGCAGATCAAGGCGCATGAAAAGAAGCACGAGATCGGCGAGGACCTCGCCAAGAACTGGTCCGAGGAGGTGCAGAAACTGACCGATCAATTCATTAAAAAGGTGGACGAAGTGCTCGCGGACAAGGAAAAGGACATTCGGCAGGTCTGAGGCGGATCACGCCACAAGATGCCTGTCATGATTAGGCGGCCGGCCCGGGGCTTTGTTTCGGAGGACTACGTGTCACCAGCCTTCGCGGCGTCCCAGGTCGTCGCCGATGCCGCCACGATCGGCACCGGCGCTGTAGAGCAGATCGTGCCGGCGCACGTCGCCATCATCATGGATGGCAACGGCCGCTGGGCCAAATCACGTGGTCTGCCGCGCGTCGCCGGGCATCGCGAAGGGTCCCGAGCCGTCCGCCGCGCGGTGGAGGGGGCGATTCAGTCCGGCGTCTCCTGGCTGACCATCTACGCGTTCAGCAGCGAGAACTGGCGCCGTCCCGCCAGCGAAATCATGGACCTGACCGGGCTGCTGCGGCGTTATCTGCGATCCGAGATCGCTGAGCTGAAGCAGTCTGGGGTGCGCCTTCGTTTCATCGGTGATCGGTGCCGCTTCGATTCCGATATCCAGGCAGATCTGGCGGCAGCCGAGCGAGACACCGCAGCCAACGCCAGACTTAATCTGACCATCGCGCTATCTTATGGCGCGCGGGCCGAAATCGCCGCCGCCGCGCGGGCCGCGCTGGCCGCCGTGCGGGATGGATGCCTCGCCGCCGGAGACTTGGGGGAAGAGGCCTTTGCCCGCTTCCTCGCCACCGCCGGCATGCCAGATCCCGACCTGATTATTCGCACCTCGGGCGAACAGCGGCTGTCAAACTTCCTGCTCTGGCAGGCAGCCTACGCGGAACTGGTATTCCTCGACGTGTTCTGGCCGGACTTCGAGCAGGCTCATTTCAATGCTGCATTGGCGGAGTATTCCCGGCGGGAGCGGCGATTTGGTGCTCGCAACGACTGAACCGCCCGCCGATACCTCATCGGCGACCAATGTTGCGGACCCGACGCCAGCGGTCCGGCGGCCTGCCCGATGGGCTGATTTCAGACTTCGTTTCATGTCGGCCGCCGTCTTGGCGCCGATGGCGCTGGGGTGCATCTGGGTCGGCGGGTCCGCCTTCGCCATCCTGGTCGCCCTCGTCACCGTGGGCTTGTCCTATGAATGGCTCACGCTGTGCGGCCAGCGTCGGTCGCCGGTCGCTTGGTTGTTGTTCGCCGCGCTGCCCATCGCGGTGGCGCTGACGGCGTTTTCGGCCGCGATCTATGCGATTGCTCTTTTGGCTGCCGCCACGGCTGCCGGTCGCGCCGCAGGCCGCGACCTGTCCCCGCCGCGACCGCTTGCCCTTGGACTGCCCTATTTCGGTCTCGCCGCGGTCGCCCTGGTCTGGCTGCGGCAGCCGCCACTGAGCGGTGGCGCCAATGTGATCGTGTTGCTGCTGGTTGTCTGGGCCAGCGACATTGGGGCATACGTGGTTGGACGCGCGGTCGGCGGCCCGCGTCTGGCGCCAGCCATTTCACCCGGAAAGACCTGGTCCGGCGCGGTCGGCGGCCTTGTCGCCTCGGGTGCCTTGGGTCTCGCCGCGTCGGCCGTGCTCGGCCGTGGACTACATTTGGCGCGCCCGGTGGAAGTCGCGGTAATGGTTGGCGTCATCGCTCAGGTCGGGGATCTTTTCGAAAGCAACCTGAAGCGCCAGTTTGGTGTTAAGGATTCGGGGACCATGATCCCGGGCCATGGTGGCCTGCTGGACCGTTTGGACGCCGTGTTGACCGCCGCCCCAGTCGCGGCACTACTGGCGTTGGTTCTCGGACGTGGAGTAGTACTTTGGGGATGAATGCCCGTGATGCTGTCTCGTGCCGGTCGGATTCGTCCGCCTCCGGCATAATTCGGTCTGTAACCGTCCTCGGCAGCACGGGCAGCGTGGGTACCCAGACGGTCGAACTGCTCCTCGCCGACCCCGATCGATTCCAGGTTTGCGCCGTGGTTGCCGGCCGAAATGTCGCGTTGCTTGCGGAACAGGCGGTGGCGTTGCGAGCCGAATTGGCGGTTGTGGCCGATCCTCTGGCTTATGCCGCATTGCGAGATGCTCTGGCCGGAACCGGCATCGAGGTCGCCGCCGGCGCCGAAGCGGTCGTCGCCGCGGCCGCACGCCCGGCGGACTGGACCATGGCGGCGATTACCGGCGCCACCGGCCTGGGTCCGACGCTGGCCGCGATCCGCCGCGGCGGATTTGTCGGACTGGCCAACAAGGAGGCCCTGGTCTGCGCTGGCGACGTCATGCTGCGTGCGGTGCGCGAGGCCGGCGCGACCCTTCTGCCGGTCGATTCCGAGCACAACGCGATTTTCCAGTCTTTGGCGGACGGCAACCATGGCGCGGTGGAAAAGATCGTGCTGACCGCGTCCGGCGGCCCTTTCCGCACCGCAAGCTTTGAGGCTATGCGTCGCGCCACGCCGGAAGCCGCGCTGCGTCACCCTGTCTGGTCGATGGGGGCGAAGATCAGCATCGATTCGGCGACAATGATGAACAAAGGACTTGAACTGATCGAGGCCGCGCGGCTGTTTGACCTGGAAGAAGCCGCAATTGACGTGCTTGTGCACCCGCAATCGGTCATCCATGGCATGGTCTATTATCACGACGGCTCTGTTATGGCGCAGTTGGGTTCGCCGGACATGCGCATCCCGATCGCTCACACGCTGGCTTGGCCACGACGGATGGTGACGACGTCCCGCCGCCTGGATCTGGCGGCTATCGGCGGCTTGGAGTTCGCCAAACCGGATCTGATCCGGTTCCCCGCGCTGCGTCTCGCCAGAGAGACGTTGCAGGCCGGCCGCGGGACCCCCACTATTCTGAATGCGGCCAACGAAGTCGCCGTCGCCGCCTTCCTGCAGAAGCGTATCGGCTTCCTCGAGATCGCTGAAACGGTCGACCGGGTGCTGCAGAAACTGGGCACCCCGAAGGCGGACACGCTCGATGACGTCGTCGCACTTGATACCACGGCACGCCGCATAGCCCACGACCTGCTGATTGTCCACGCCCTGTGATCACCCCGATCCGAGAGCCATTCCTGTGCTGAGTTTCATCCCCGACTTTATTCGCAGCGCGGCGGCGTTCGTCTTGGTGCTCGGTGTTCTGGTCTTCGTGCATGAACTGGGCCACTACCTGGCCGCCCGCTGGCGCGGTGTCCGTGTCGAGACGTTTTCGATCGGCTTCGGCCAGGCGCTTACCTCGTGGACCGATAGTGCCGGCACCGTATGGAAGCTGGCATGGCTCCCTCTGGGCGGCTATGTGAAACTGCATGGGCAGGAACGGCCGCAAGACGTGGCCGAAGACGTGCGGGCCCAGTGGATCCCCGGGCAGACGTTCCATGACAAGCCGGTCTTGTCCCGCGCGATCATCGTTGCCGCTGGGCCGATTGCGAATTTCGTGCTCGCGATGGTGCTGTTTTCCGCCCTGTTCATCGCTCTCGGCACACCGGTCACGCTGCCGGTTGTGGGCGCCGTGCTGCCGGATACCGCCGCGTCCCGCGCCGGCCTGATGGCGAATGACCGGATCACCTCGATCGCTGGACAACCGATCGCCACATTCGAGGACCTGCAGCACGCCATAACCGTTCACCCGGCGGAAACTCTGCCGATGACCATCCAGCGCGGTGGTGCCGAACGCCAGATCCAGGTCACCACGGGGTCGCACGAGGTTGACGGTCATCGGGTGGGGCTGCTTGGGGTGCGGGGCGGCGCGGTGGAGTATCACCATGTCGGCGTGCCGGCCGCCGTGTGGGCGGGCGTGAGCCAGACATGGACCATCACCTCTGAGACGGTTCGTGGCCTGGCGCAGATGATCAGTGGCACCCGCGGTACCGACGAACTCGGCGGCCCGCTGCGCATCGCGCAACTGTCCGGGCAGGTCGCCCAGCTTGGGATCGCGAGCCTTATTTCGTTTATCGGCGTGTTGTCGGTCAATCTCGGGTTGATCAACCTGTTCCCGGTCCCGGTGCTGGACGGCGGACATCTGCTGTTTTATTTGATGGAGGCGCTGCGTGGCCGCCCACTGCCAGCGCGCGCACAGGAATACGGGTTCCGCGCGGGCTTCGCGGTCCTGGCTTGTCTGTTCGTCTTCGCGACTTGGAACGATCTGACCCACCTGGGCCTGTTCCACTGGGTCGCTGGCCTGATCGGCTGACCCCTTAGGCGGCCGAGTTGGCTCGCGGGATCGCGAGGAGCAACGTCATGTGTATCGTTTTGAAAATTTTTCTCTCGATATATCAGTAAGTTATACGATCAACATTAGATAGCCTGATAGCATGCCCCGACACTAGCATCCGTGGCGAGCCATGGGTATTGTGCGCCGCGTTCGCGCCGCGCCGCTAGTTGATGCCCGCTTGGTTTTAAACCCGCAGGCAGTTTGGGGGGGACCAGCCTTTTGTTGACGATCCGTGCTGTGCGGCTTGTTGCCGCCTGCCTGATGCCATTGCTGGTCATCGGAACCGCCGCCGCCCAACGCCCGACGTCCCCGGTTCGCCCAACAGCCCCACATTCGCCCTCCACCGCCACGGGCGGCGTCATCCAGTCGATCAAGATCGAGGGCAATCAGCGCATCGAGGACGGGACGATCGAGTCTTATCTGCTGGTTCAGCCCGGCGACTCGTTCGACCCGGACCGCATCGATCGCAGCTTGAAGACGTTGTATGCAACCGGCCTTTTCCAGGATGTCCGGCTGGGCCGCGTCGGCGATACGCTGGTCGTGCGGGTGGTCGAAAACCCAATCGTCAATCGCGTCGCTTTCGAAGGAAACCACAAAGTCACCGACGCTGTGCTGCAGCCGGAGATCCAGTTGCGGCCTCGCGCCGTATTCACCCCAGCTTTGGCCGAGGCAGACCGGCAGCGGATCCTTACCCTGTATGCCAAGCATGGAAACTACGACGCCACGGTGGAGCCGAAGATCATCCGTCTGGATCAGAATCGCGTCGATGTCATATTCCAGATCAACGACGGGTCCGCCACCCTGATCAGCAAGATCGTGGTGACCGGCAACAAGGCATTCAGCGAAGACCGACTGACACAGGTCATCGACAGCCGGGAGTCGCGCTGGTGGCGCTTTCTGTCCTCGTCCGATCAGTATGATCCAGAGCGACTGGCCTTCGACAAGGAGTTGCTGCGCCGGTTTTATCTGAAGAACGGTTACGCCGACTTCAGGGTCGTCGACGCGAGCGCCGAACTATCGCCTGATCGAAAGGGTTTCTTCGTCTCCTTTACCGTCGATGAAGGTGCTCGCTACAAAGTCGGCAAGGTCACCGTCAACGTGCAGTTGCGGAACCTCAGCGCCAAGGATCTGCAGCCCGACCTGCAGCTCGCGCCGGGCGACTGGTATGACGGCGACGCGGTGGGCCGCACCGCCGACATGATCGAGCAGGCCGTGCATGACCGCGGCTACGCCTTCGTCAACGTCACACCAAGGGTCAATCGCGATACCACCAAGCACATTGTCGACCTGATCTTCGACGTGGGCGAGGGACCGCGGGTCTATGTCGAGCGCATCAACATCGTCGGCAACACGCGGACCGAGGACAAGGTCATCCGGCGCGAGTTCCGGTTGGCCGAAGGCGACCCGTACAACGCGGAAGCCATTCGCCGCACCAAGACCCAGTTGACCGATCTGGGTTACTTTCAGGCGGTCGATATCGCCACCAGTCCGGGATCAGCTCCTGACAAAGCCATACTCACCACGAATATCAGCGAGAAGGCCACGGGTGAACTGTCTTTCGGCGGCGGTTACTCGACCGATGCCGGCGCGCTCGTCGATATCGGCTTGGCGGAGCGCAACCTGGTCGGCACCGGCATCAATGCGAGTATCAACGGCACGCTCGCGCAGCGCCGCAGTTCCATCAACACATCCATCACCGATCCATACTTCCTGGATCGCAACCTCGTGGCCGGTGCCGACGTCTTTCTGATTCAAACCAACTTCCTGGGAACCGAACCCTACGATGAGCGGCGAGAGGGGTTCGCGCTACGCATCGGCTATGCCTTCAACGAGCATCTGCGGCAGGTGTGGAGCTATTCACTGGTCAATCGCGATGTGTTCAACGTCGAAAACGGGGCCAGTCCGTTCATTCTGAACGAGGCGGGGACGACGTTGTTGTCGCAGGTCAGCCAAGTCCTGACGCTGGACTACCGCGACAGCAAGATCTTCCCGCGTTCGGGCTATGTCGTCGAAGGGGGCACCGACTTCGCCGGGCTTGGCGGCGACGCCAGGTTCGTCCGAGGCAACCTGAACGCGGCATACTATATCCCGTTGGAGGCCGAGTTTGGCAATCCGGACTGGGTCCTCAAGTTCGGCGGCAGCACCGGTTACATGGCCTTACTGTCCGGTGGCCGCGAAGAAATCATCGACCGCTTCTTCCTTGGCGGCGACAATCTGCGCGGCTTCCAGACCGGCGGCGCTGGCCCGCACGACACCAGGACGGGTGATCCGCTGGGCGGCCGGTTTATCTGGACCCAGACATCCGAACTGCACTTCCCGCTGCCGGTTTCCCCTGATTTGGGCTTGAGCGGCCGCCTTTTTGTCGACGTCGGCGCGTTGAGCCAGGCATCATTCAGGTCCGGCTCCTGCATCAGCTCCCCAGGCGTTGATTGCCAGGTGACCTCTTCCAGCACGCCGCGGGTGGGTGCTGGCTTCGGTATCTCCTGGCGCACTTCCTTCGGTCTGATAAACGTTGACTTGGCGCCGTTTGTGTCCAAGCAACCCGGCGACCAGACGCAGATTTTCCGCTTTGGTTTTGGTACGAGGTTCTAGTGCTCCAAAATATCACCAAGAGTGTCGGCGCGATCCTTACGCTGGCGGTTGTCCTGGGTCCGCAGCCCGGCTTCGCCCAGCAGGGACAGAGCAGTCAGTGGTTCGTGCCAGGGCAGGTCCGACCGGCTTCGCCTACACCTCGGTCAGCGGCCCGTGCGGCGCCGTCGGGCGTTGCCCCGGGCGCGATCCCGCTCAGCAACCAGGCTGCGGGCGATCAGGCCGGCGGGGTAGTCCCGCCGCTTCAGGTTCAGCTGCCGCCAGCGCCACAGGTTCCGCCCGTTCCGAAGGGCCAGGCAACCCCCGCCGCCATCATCGGCATTCTGTCGGTGCCGGACGTGTTGCGGGTGTCGACGGCGTATCAGGCCGCCTATAAGACGCTGAACACACGCGGTCAGAAGCTCAATCAGGATGCGCAAAAGGAACAGAGCGCGTTGCGCGATCTGGGCCAGAAGTTTGCCGCCGACCGTTCCAGGCTGTCACCTGAGCAGATCCGCTCCAAGGAGAAGGAGATCCAGGACCGCGCCATCGAGGCCCAGCGCCGCTTTGGCGAGCGTAACCGGATCATCCAGGAAGCCGGCCAGTACGTGATGATGCAGATCAATCGCACGATGGAGCAGGTTGCTCAACAGGTTGCCTTGTCCCGCGGCATCAACCTCGTGCTCAACCGGGCGCAGATCCTCGGCACGACGGCCGATTTTGATCTGACGCCCGCCGTGGCCGAGGTGTTGAACAAGGCGCTTCCGAGTGTCGTGGTTCCGCCCGACGGGATTTCGCCGCTGGCAATGGCGCCGCCGACAGCGCCCGCCGCTGAAGCCGCGCCGGCGGCGACCGCGACGGCCGCGAAGCCAGCCCAGAAGCGTTGACATATGGCGCCCGGCCCTAGTCCGCCCAGCGAGCAGCGCGCGGCATCGGTGGGCGATCCCCGCTTCTTCCGGTGCGTTGGACCGCATACCCTGGCGGCCGTCGTTGATGCCGCCAACACTGACGGGAACCTGGCCGAGGCGCCGCCGCGGCGACTCATGCTGCATCACGTCGCGCCGCTGGCGATCGCGACCGGACAGGACGTCAGCTTCTGCCTGAACAACCGCAAACATGAGCGCGCGCTTGCGGCGACCGAGGCCGGCGCGGTGATCGTCCATCCCGACATGAAGCAGCTCGTGCCCGATACCGCCGTCGCGATCGTTGCGTCTGACCCGCTGACCGCCTGGGCGCGGGTGGCGGCGCTGTTCCATCCGGTGTCACCGGCGGTGCCCGGTATCCACCGTTCGGCGGTCATCGCCGCGTCGGCGAAAATCGCCCCGACGGCCGAGGTGGGGCCGCTCGTGGTGATCGGGGAAAACGTGGTGATCGGGCCGCGTTGCCGGATCGGCCCGATGGCGGTGATCAGTGACGGCGTGGAAATCGGCTGGGACGGACGGATCGGCGCGCACGTCAGCTTGTCGCACGCTTTGATCGGGGACCGGGTCTATGTTTATCCCGGTGCCCGCATCGGCCAGGAAGGCTTCGGTTTCGCCGTCAACTCAGAGGGATTCGTTACTGTACCGCAGATCGGTCGCGTGCGCATCGAGGACGATGTGGAGGTCGGCGCCAATACCACCATCGATCGGGGCGCGTTGGAAGACACGGTGATCGGCGCCGGAACCCGGATCGACAATCTGGTGCAGATTGGACACAACGTTCAGATCGGCCGGGCGTGCGTGATCGTGGCACAGGCGGGCATCTCCGGCTCCTGCGTGCTAGAGGATCAGGTCGTGCTGGCGGGGCAGGCTGGCCTTGCCGGCCATCTGCGCGTCGGCGCCGGTTCGCGCGTCGGCGCGAAGTCCGGCGTCATGGGGGACATCCCGCCACACTCGGATTTCGTCGGCTACCCAGCTCGGCCGGCGAAGCTTTTTTTCAAGGAACTCGCCACCATCAGGCGTTGGATCCGCAACGGCGGCGTTCCCGTCCAAGCCGGCGGACCCGATGCGAAAAAGCAACCGGACGTGGATTGAAGATCATGGATGAGGCAGCACACTTCAGCCCGGAAGCGGGCAAGACCGTCGAGCTGATCGATATCCATCGTATCATGCACGATATCCCGCACCGCTATCCCTTCCTGATGCTGGATCGGGTCGTCGACGTGGTGCTGAACAGCTCGGCGACCGGGGTCAAGAACGTCTCTGTGAACGAGAACTTCTTCGCCGGGCACTTTCCCAATCATCCGGTGATGCCCGGCGTGATGATCATCGAGTGCATGGCACAAACCGCGGCCGTGCTGGTTGTCGAGACGCTGGGGCCCGACGCCGCCGGCAAGCTGGTCTATTTCATGTCGATCGAGGGTGCCAAGTTCCGCCGTCCGGTGATTCCCGGCGATCAATTGCGCATCCATATCGTCAAGGAGCGCAGCCGCGGCAACGTCTGGAAATTCCACGCCATCGCCAAGGTCGATGACGTCGCGGTGGCCGAGGCGACCTATTCCGCCATGATCATGGACCGCGCCGCGCCGCCGTGATCTCGGTCTCGCCTTAGTAGCGCCAAAATGTGAAGCGAAACATAGCGTTACAAAGCTGTATCGGACACATCCGGCAACAATGATTGAGTTGGTAGCCTAGGCTGCAACCCATACCCTGACCCTGTTTGTGCCCTGAAGCTTTGGACAGCCGCGCGTTCGGCGCCTTGGAACGGAACCCGTATGGATCTGATGACCGCAACCAGCCTGCACATCACCAACCGCGCCAGCATCCACCCCACGGCGTTGGTGGCGCATGGTGCCGAGATTGGCCCAGGTGTGGAGATCGGCCCGTTTTGCACGGTGGGTCCGAACGTCGTCATCGGCGCCGGGACCAGGTTGGTGTCTCACGTCGTCGTGGAAGGTCACACCCGGATCGGCGAGTGTGTTCAGTTGTTTCCGTTTTGTACCGTCGGCATGGCGCCGCAGGACATGAAATACAAGAACGAGCCGACCCGCTGCGAAATCGGTGCCCGCACCTTGGTACGCGAGCACTGCACCATCCATCGCGGCACCGCCACCGGCGTCGGCGTAACACGGGTCGGCAGTGATTGCATGCTGATGGCGGTCGTTCATGTCGCGCATGATTGTCAGTTGGGCAACAATGTCATCATCGCGAACAACGCGGTGATGGGCGGCCATGTCAGCATCGGTGACCATGCCGTGGTCGGCGGTTCGGCTGCCATCCATCAATTCGTCCGGATCGGCCGTGCCGCGATGATCGGTGGTGTGTCTGGCGTGGAAGGTGACGTGATCCCGTTTGGCAGCGTCATCGGCAACCGGGCGCGGCTCGCCGCGCTCAATGTCGTCGGGCTGCGCCGCCGCGGTTTCGACAAGGCCGCGATACATCGCCTGCACGTCGCGTTCCGCGTGCTGTACGGCAAGCAGGGTGTGTTCGCTCAACGGCTAGAGGCGGCGCGCGTTGACTTTGGCGAAGATCCGTTGATCGCCGAAGTGTTGGCATTCATCGACGCCCCCAGCCATCGCGGACTGATCCGCGCCGAGTAATACCCCGCGGCGGTCGTGGCAGCGCCGCGCGGCTCGGCCGCGACCCAATCGAACGACCCCGGCCAGCCCCCGGCAGCCTCGCTGTCAGGCGGGCTTGCCGCCGGCCACCCCCGCTGCGATCCTCCGCCAGAGAGGAAACCGCCGGAGCGCACCATGAGCGACACATTACCCACCGCCACGCGCGTTTCAGACCCCGGCATCCGCGCGCTCTACCGGCTGGAAAACCGTTGGCAGGCCTGGCTGGACGTCGAGGTCGCGCTGGCCAGGTCGCAAGCTCAGCGCGGCATCATCCCGGCCGCCGCCGCGGATGCCATCGCCATCGCCGCCAGGCTGGAGAATTTGGATCGTGCCCGCATCGACGAAGCGCTGGCGCGCACCGGCCATACCATCGTTCCCCTGGTCTGGGAACTCAGTCGCGTCGTCGGTGATCCGCATGGCGGTTGGGTCCATTGGGGTGCCACCACGCAGAACATCACCCAGACCGGCGACCTGCTGGTGCTGCGCCAGGCGCATGCGATCTTTCTACGGCAAATCGGCGAGATCCTGTCCGCGATGGCCGATCTGGCGGAACGCGGCGCCGACATGCCGATCGCCGGCCGCACCCATGGCCAACATGCCGTCCCCGCGACCTTCGGCTACAAGGTCGCGGTGTGGATCGATGAGCTGCTGCGCCACCGCGAACGCTTTCAGCAAGCCGCGCCGCGCCTGTTCGTCGCCATGCTCGGCGGCGGGGCAGGGACCTACGCCTCGCTCGGCCAGGACGGACCGGTCGTGCAACAAGGTATCGGCCGGCTGTTGGGTTTCGGCTCCATGACCGTTCCCTCTCGCGCCATCGGTGACCATCTGGCGGAAAACATTGTCCTGCTTGGTCTGCTCGCCGCCACCTGCGGCAAGATCGGCCGCGAAATCTACACCTTGATGAAGACCGAGTTCGGCGAAGTCGAGGAACCCGTTCCCCCTGGCACGGTCGGCAGTTCCACCATGCCGCAGAAACGAAACCCCAAGCTGTGTCAGGACATCATCGCGGCCGCCGCCGAAATTCGCGCCCAGGTGCCGTTGGCGCTGGAGGCAATGACCACCGAGCATGAGGCTGACCGCACGACCAGCCTGATGATGGATACGGCGGAGCAGCGGGCCTGCATCGCCGTTGGCGACATGCTGAGCCGTCTGGCGGAGATCATGCGCGGCCTGCGGCTGGACCCGGCGCGTATGCGCATCAATCTTGACCTTGGCGGTGGCCTGATCATGGCCGAGGCGGTGATGCTGGACCTCGGCGCGGCGATCGGCCGTCAACATGCGCATGATGCGGTGTATGACGCCGCGCAGGACGCGTTTATCCACGGCAAGTCGTTCCGGGAAATGCTGGCCGCGGATACCCGCGTCAGCACGCACATGACACCGGATCAGATCAGCGGACTGCTCGACCCAACCGCCTATACGGGCCTGTGTGCGCAGATGGCCCGCGACGGCGCCGGCCGGGCAAGGGCAGCTGCCATGGAATTGCTGAAATGACCGAGCTTGATGTCGATCATCTGCGGTCGTGGATCGGCCGGCAGGAAACGCTGCGTGATCAGGTCACGCGTTTTCCAATCGCCGCGCTGTCGGCCACGTTGGACCGGGACGATCCGGCACCCACTTCGGGCGATCCGTTGCCGCCGCTTTGGCACTGGCTCTATTTCCTCCCCACTGCGCGACAGTCTGTCCTGGGGCCGGACGGACATCCGGCGCGCGGTGGGTTCCTGCCGCCGGTGCCGCTGCCACGCCGCATGTGGGCCGGCGGTCGCTTCAGATTTCATCAGTCGCTGCGGGCAGACGAGGCCATCACGCGGCTTTCCACCGTCCAGGACGTAACGATCAAGCACGGCCGCAATGGTGCGCTGTGCTTCGTGCTGGTGAAGCATGAGGTCGTCGGAGGCAACGGTTTGGCGTTGGTTGAAGAACATGACATCGTTTATCGCAATGCGCCGCAACCGGGCCAGGCGCCGGCTGCCCCGCAGCAGGCGCGCACCGACGATGCCTGGCACCGCGATATCCATCCTAGTGAGTCACTGCTGTTCCGTTACTCCGCGCTCACTTTCAACAGCCATCGCATTCACTACGACCGGCGTTATGTGACGGAGACGGAAGGTTACCCCGGCCTGATCGTCCACGGCCCACTGATCGCGACGCTGCTGATCGACCTGCTGCGGCGGAACACAGACCGGCCGGTCGCCGCGTTTCGCTTCCGCGCGATTAGCCCGCTGTTCGATACCGAACCGTTCTCGGTTCATGGCGTACCGGATGACACGGGGGCAGTCGCCCTGTGGGCGCGTGACCCGACGGGGTCTGTGGCCATGGAGGCCGAGGCATCGTTCTGACGTCCGCGCAGCACGAGGCACTCTTCTCCAGTGATCTCTGGCAAGCCGCACGCGAACCGGGCACACTGCACCGGGTCCAGGCACCAGAGGCGGCGGCTGATGAGACAGGTAATAACCAAGGTCCTGATCGCGGGCGGCGGTCCGGTCGGCTTGACGCTGGCGATGGACCTGGCCTGGCGGGGCATTCCTGTCCTGGTGCTCGAAAGCCGTGCCCCGGGTGAGCCGCCGAGTGTCAAGTGCAACCACGTCAGTGCGCGGACAATGGAGATTTTTCGCCGCCTCGGCGTCGGTCAGGCGGTGCGTGACAGCGGGCTTCCGCCTGACTATCCGAATGACGTCGCATTCCGGACGACCACGACAGGCATTGAGCTTTCTCGTATTCCGATCCCCTGCCGGGCTGACCGCTACACCGCGACCGGTGGGCCGGATACATGGTGGCCTACGCCCGAACCGCCGCATCGGATCAACCAAATCTACCTCGAACCAGTGCTGTTCGCCCATGCCATATCGATGCCCGGTTTGCGCATCTTCAACCGCATGCAGCTCACCGAGCTCAGCCAGCACGATGGCGGCGTTGTCGCCACGGCCGCTGATCTGGACGGTGGCGAGGACCTGACCATCGAGGCCGCCTACCTGATCGGCGCGGACGGTGCGCACTCCACCGTGCGGCGGCGGATCGGCGCCAGCCTGAGTGGCGACGCAATGTTGGAGCAGCGACAATCCACCTACATTCGCGCCCCGGCTTTGCTGCGCGCGACGCCGACGAAGCCGGCCTGGGCAAACACTTCGCTCAATCCCCGACGCAGCGCCAACATGTTCGCGATCGACGGGCGAGAGACTTGGCTGATCCACAACTACATGCGGCCTGGCGAGACGTTTGACAGCTTGGATCGTGATCACTGCATGCGCATGATCCTGGGCGTCGGACCATCGTTCCCGATCGAGATCATCGCCAAGGAGGATTGGACCGCTCGGCGGATGATCGCTGACCGGTTCCGTGACCGTCGGGTGTTCTTGTGCGGGGATGCAGCGCACATCTGGGTGCCCAATGCCGGCTACGGAATGAACGCTGGAATCGCCGACGCGATGAACCTGTCCTGGATGCTGGCGGGTGTGCTGCACGGCTGGGCGGCTCCTGCGATCCTCGATGCATATGAGGCTGAACGGATGCCCATAACTGATCAGGTGTCGCATTACGCGATGGATACATCGGCCGCGTTGGCCAGACAGCGCGGCGGCATTCCGTCCAACATCGAGGATCCAGGTCCCGAGGGTGACGCCAGCCGGGCGCGCGTCGGTCTGGATGCGTACACCATCAATGTCGGCCAGTTCTGCTGCGGTGGGCTGAATTTTGGCTCGTTCATCGAGCGATCGCCGATCATTGCGCATGACGGCGCATCACCCCCCGACTACACGATTTACGACTTCACGCCTTCAACCGTGCCAGGCTGCCGGACGCCACACATCTGGCTGAAAGACGGCATGTCCCTGTACGACGGTTTGGGTCCCGATTTTACCTTGCTGCGTTTCGATCCCGATATGGACGTCGGAAAACTGGTGGGCGCGGCTGAGGCCCGAGGCGTGCCGCTGACCGTGCTGGATGTCTCGACATCGGAGCCAGCTTATACCGAGAAACTGGTGCTTTCCCGTCCGGACCAGCATGTCGCATGGCGCGGTAACGCAGCGCCTTCGGACCCGGCCGGGTTGATCGACCTGGTCCGCGGCGCCTGCGCATACGAGCCCTGACAAGCGCAGCCCCAGCGGTGTCGTCAACCGCACAGCCACAAGTACTTGAAGCTGTGATAACGTCGTTTCAGGCTGCCTGACGTACGTTCGCCGTGCTGAACAGCTTCAGCATTTCCCGGCAGAAGTCTGGCAGATCGTCGGGGTTGCGCGATGTCACCAGCGTGCCGTCCACGACAACAGATTTATCTTCCCAGTTGGCGCCGGCGTTCTTGAGGTCGGTTTTCAGCGAAGGCCACGAAGTTACCTGACGACCGCGCACCCCATCCGCTTCGATCAGGGTCCACGGTCCGTGGCAGATCGCGGCGATCGGCTTGTTCTTCTCCACGAAGTGCTTCACGAAGGCGACCGCTTGCGGGTTGGTCCGCAGTGTGTCGGGATTGGCCACACCGCCCGGCAGCACCAGCCCGTCGAAATGATCGGCTGAAACGCTGGCAAGTTCGTGATCCACGGCCACCATCTCGCCCTTCTCGCTGTGGTTCATACCCTGGATCTGGCCGCCATGCGGCGCGATCACCACAACCTTCGCGGAAGCCGCCTTCAACGCCTTCACAGGTTCGGTCAATTCAACCTGCTCAAACCCATCGGTGGCTAAGACAGCAATCACACGTTCGGCGATATCCGCCATAGCAAATTCTCCTTGCTAGTCGACCAAGCAACGGCGGTCACGACAGCCGGTTGCGTGACAATGCCGCCATCACGATGCCCGTTTGCGAACCCGCTTCTTCGGTGTCGCGGCTTTCCGCGGACCCAGGCTCGCCTTCAACGCCGCCATCAGGTCGACCACATTATTCCTGTCAGGTTCCTCGTGCTCCTCCGGCGTGATCCCTTCGCCTTTTAGCTTCGCTTCTATGACTTCGCGCAGCTTCGATTCATAGCGATCCTGCATATCCTCTGGCTTGAACTTCCCGTTCTGGCGTTCGATCAACTGCGCTGCCAGAGCGACCATTTCCGGATCGGGTTTCGCCTCACCAACCGGCTCGAACAACGGTTTGGCATCCCATAGATCGTTCGGCTCATGCAGCGTATGACAGACCAATCCCTTGCCGAACGGCACAATCGCTACGGCACGCTCACGCCTGGCGATCACGACCCGCGACAAGGCGGCCATGCGCGATTTGCGGATGGCGTCACGCAGCACGACGAAAACGTCCACGCCGTGCTCACCATCGGGTGCCAAGTAGTATGACGTGTCGAAGAAAATCGGATCGATCGAGTTGGCGTCGACAAATTTGGATATCGTAACGACTCTGGAGCTTTCAATCCGAGCCTGCTCGAAATCTTCGTCGTCCAGCAGGATGTAGTGGTCCTTCTCGAACTCGAACCCCTTCACCAGCTCTTGGCGCGAAACCTCCCTCTCGGTCTCCGCATCTTGCGAAATCATCCGGATGCGGTGCCCGGTCTTCGGGTTGATGAGGTGAAAATGCAGACCACCGCTGCCACGGACCACGCTGTGCAGGGCGATCGGACAGGACACCAGCGCCAAGCGGAGGTGACCGCGCCATACAGGCCTTGAAGTTGTCATGACCATGATAACGTAGGTTCGACCACCGCGGTTTTTGGCTGCGTCCCAGCACTTTCTAAAGTCCCAACCGTCGCCATACTGTGACAATAAAATGTTTGGTTGGACGCGACCGGCCCTTCACTGCACGCGTTGAGAGTTTTCCGGAGGATAAGTATGGATAACGTCGGACTGTATCAGAACTCGACACTTGCGGATGAGTTGTTCGAGCATTTCCAGAGGGTCCGAAACGAGACCGAGGCGTCGACAGCTGAACTTAGCGACGAAGATCAGTGCGTCCAATCGATGCCGGACGCGAGTCCGGCGAAATGGCATCGTGCGCACACGACCTGGTTCTTCGAGCAGTTCGTGCTGCAGCCGCACGTGCCGGGGTACCGCGTTTTCGACCCGGCGTTCGGCTTTCTGTTCAACTCGTATTACGAGGCTGTCGGTCCCCGCCATCCGCGTCCGTCGCGCGGCCTGGTCACTCGCCCGTCTGCAAGCCAAGTCAAGCAATACCGGCGCCATGTCGATGCGGCGATGCAGCGTGCGATGCCGCGGCTACCCTCAGATGTTCGCGCGGTCATCGAGTTGGGTCTGCATCACGAACAGCAGCACCTCGAACTGCTGATTACCGACATGCTGCATGCCTTCGCGGCTAATCCGCTGGCGCCGGCCATGCTTCCCAAGTGGCGCGAACCAGTGGGTACATCCGGCGAAACGACTTTCATCCCGCGTCCCGCCGGCCTGCGCGTCATCGGTCACGACAGGGATGATTTTTGCTTCGATAATGAAACGCCTGTGCATCAGATCTACCTTTCGCCCCACGCGCTGGCTTCGCGGCTGGTGCGAAACAGCGAATGGCTGGAGTTCATTCGCGACGACGGCTACAGCACCGCCTCCCTCTGGATGTCTGACGGATGGGCGGTGGTGCGCGAAGCAGGTTGGACCGCGCCGCTGCACTGGCGCAAGCAGGATGGCGGGTGGTCGCAGTTTGGACCCGGTGGGTTGGTGCCGCTGGCGCCGGATGCGCCGGTGCGGCACATCAGCTGGTATGAGGCCGACGCATTTGCGCGTTGGCGCCAGGCCCGCCTGCCGACCGAAGTCGAGTGGGAGGCCGCGCATGCCGATCCGGCGATCCACGAGACCACTGGTCACGTCTGGCAATGGACCGAAAGCAGCTATCGCCCCTACCCGGGGTATCAGCCAGCCCCGGGTGCGATCGGCGAATACAACGGCAAGTTCATGATTAACCAGATGGTCCTGCGCGGGGGGTCGCTTGCAACGCCGGCGGGCCATACGCGCCCGACCTACCGGAACTTCTTTCACCCCGACAAGCGATGGCAGTTCACCGGCCTTCGTCTGGCAAAAGACCTGTAACGGAGGCTAACGTGCCAAACGATATCGGATTTGTCCCGCGTGACCCGCACGCGGACGTCGTCGAGGCCGCCTTGGCGGGATTGACCGCATCACCGAAAACCCTGCCCGCGATGCTGTTCTACGACGATGAGGGGTGCCGCCTGTTTTACGAGATTACACGGCAGCCGGAATACTATCTTACAAGAACAGAGATCGCCTTGCTGAAATCGACTATCACCGATTTACTGCCAGACGGATTTCGCGATGCGACATTGGTCGAGTTCGGCGGCAGTGATGAGACCAAGGCGCGCATTCTGCTGGATCGTCCCGACACACCCTTCACCACCTACGTATCGGTCGATGTCGCCACCGGCTCTTTGGCCGCCATGAAGCTGCGCCTGTCCGAGGCGCATCCCCAGCTTGCGGTGGTGCCCATTGCTGCCGACTTCATGCAGCCGCTCCATCTGCCGCCGACCGGATCGCGGCGGATGGGCTTTTTCCCGGGCTCCACGATCGGTAATCTTGATCCCGCAGCGGCGACACGGTTTCTGGCCTCCGCCCGGGTCACCCTTGGTCCCAAATCCTGGTTTCTACTCGGCGCCGACCTGCGAAAAAGCCCAACGATATTGTTGCCTGCTTACAACGATAAGGCGGGGCGAACGGCGGCGTTCAACCTCAATATGCTCCGGCGCCTCAATCGAGAGGCCAAGGCCGACTTTGACCTGAGCGCATTCCGGCATGAAGCCATCTGGAACGAGACTGAAAGCCGCATCGAGATGCATTTGTTTTCAACGCGCGATCAAGTCGTCCATATCGATAAACAAACGGTTAGGTTTCGGGAAGCCGAGTCGATCCACACCGAGAATAGCTATAAGCATACGCAAGACCGTCTGATCAGGATCGCGGGCGGCGCTGGATGGGAGGTCCAGCAGCTATGGAAGGACCGTTCCGGGTTCTTTGGCGTGTTCCTGTTGTGCGCCGGCTGATGCTGCTTTACGCCGCCATCTTGTTGACATCACCCATGAGGAACGCGCGTAGCTGCAGCCGCGCACGATGCACGCGACTTTTCAGTGTGCCGATAGCACAGCCAGTCTGTTCCGCCGCGTCCTCATAGGATTTCTCCTGCAGCACAATCATGAACAAGGCCTCCCGCTGATCGGGTGGCAGCCGCTCCAGTGCCCACCCCAATTCACGCAGTGCGGTGCGATCCTCGTGCGCGGCTGCGACAGGCACCTCCGGCATATTCTCCGTATCGGTGAATTCGCGCTTGCTGCGCACGCTGCTGATGAAGTGGTTGATCATGATCCGGTGGACCCAGGCAGAAAAGTTGGTCCCCGGAATGAAGCAATCCTGCGCAACCAGCGCCTTGGTCGCGACGTCCTGCGTCAGGTCGTCGGCCGCCGCGCGGTTACGCGTCAACGCCAGAGCCCACACGCGCATCTTCGGCATGAACGAAATGAGTTGATCGTGAAATTCCTGCGGCATGGGCGTGGCCTCCTGATCATTCGACCGTAGCACGCTGTTACCTGAGGCGGAGGGCAGACATGCGCAAGGCGCTTGACATGACGGTGATTGAGCGGTTTCGTTGCAGGTTACGTAAATCCTGATCGCCGTGATTGCGTGATGTCACGGCCTGATGAACACGATCACTTTTCTTGTATCTGCGCCGAGCGCATCGCATCTGTAAGCCGGCGTGTTTGTGATCCGGGGGATGGACGTGCGTTTTGCCGTATCAGCCATGGCAGCGGTGTCTGGCCTGCTCTTGATGGGACTCGCCTTCTATGGACAGCCCGCTGTGTACTTCCATCAGGCGCGCGAAGAATGGGATGCACTGCTTAAGACCGCCCCATCCGAACCGCCGGCTGACCTGGAAAACGATGCTGCTTCTGACAGCACAGCCCGTCTGCGGCAACAAGTGGAACGGCTCGAGGATGAGCTTGCGGCCAAGCGGGAAGCGGCTGAAAGGTCGGCGCCGACGGCGGTGGCGCAAGCCGAACCGCCGGCCGTTGGGCAACCCGCGCCGCCCGTTGCCCCTGCGGTTCAACCTGCCCTCCCCACTCAGTCCATTGCTCCTGTGGCCGGATCCGGTGCGCCGCCCACACCGGCTCAACCGATGCCCCCGCCGGTCCAAACCGCGGCGCGACAGCCAGGGATCGCTCCGCGTCCACCTTCCGAACCCGCACCTTCCGAACCCGCACCCTCCGAACCCGCAACATCCACACCCGCACCAGCCGGGGAGAAGCCGCCATCTCGAGCGCTCGTCGCGGCTGCCACGTTGCCGCCGGCTGTCACGGTCCCAGCCCGTCATGAAGCCGCCGCGCCTGAAGCGGCACGCCGACGGTCGCGTGCGCTGCGCATCGCCGAACCGCCGCCACCCGCATCCGAGACCGACGCGGAGCTTCCCGAACCGCCCAAGGCGGTACCGCAGAAGCTGGCATCGGTGACGCCGTCTCCCGCGCCGCCGCCCTTGCCGCCGCGGCAGGATGCCGATGACGCTCGCTCGGTTCTTGCTCGGTTACGGCAGTCGGCCCCGGCGCCAGCCGAACAGGCGGACGCGTCGCCACCGGCTGAAGCCCACCCGCGCCCGGCCAGGTCCCCCTCGCTGCCCAAGCTGACAGCGGCCCGCGCTGCTCTGGGCAGCGGAAGGGTCGATGCAGCCCGCCGCCTGTTGCAGGAGGCGCAGTTGCAGTTGGTGTTCCGCCCGGTCGGTGGCCCGGACGATGATCTTCCGTCGGCGGGCAGGGGCGCGGCAGATGTTGCCCATGCGCTAGAGGCGCTCAGTGCCAACGACGTTCCGCTCAGTCGCCGATACATTGAGGGGGCGATAGATGATCTGTCGGGCAACGGCGTACCGCCCCCTGTGCAGGAATCGCAGTTCCGGGCGACCGGCTATGCGCCCGCTTACCCGCCGCGGTAACACGCAACACTTGACGCCGCTGTTACGTAAACCGACGCGCCGGCAACCGCGAAATCGGCGGCATCCTGCTGGCATGTAACTTGCTGGCAAGGTAGCGTGATCATTTCACCAGGGCCATGCTCGGAGTGGGTGTTGGCCTTTCTTAACTTGCGTTCAGAACACCGTCTTCCGGGCGTCCATTCGTCGCTCCATATTCCGATAAGGGTTCAAAAACCATGCGTAAAGAAGCCCTCCCTCTGGTCGTTCGACCTCCTGCGACCGAACGCTCTGTTCGTCGAGCGATCGGCCCCGTCGGGTTTGTTCTGGCAGGCGGAGTCGCATTGGCGGCATGTTCCCCGGTGCCGGACCTGCCGCCGGCACCGATGGAACCCGCGGTTTCGACCTACAGTGCCAAGCTGCCGCCCTATCGCATCCAGGTTGGCGACACGCTCGACATCCGCCTGCTGCTCAATCCCGAACTGAACGAGGAAGTGACGGTTCGCCCGGACGGTCACATATCCACTACCGCGGTGCCGGACGCGGTTGCCTATGGCCGCACGCCGGCTCAACTCGCGGATACCTTGCGCGGCGTCTATGCCCACGACCTGCAGAACCCGCGCGTCTCGGTGGAGGTCAAATCCTTCGCGCCAACCCGCGTCTACGTCGGCGGCGAGGTCAACACGCCGGGCGAATTCATCACCGTCGGACCGACCTTGACGTTGTCGCAGGCGATCGCGCGAGCCGGCGGCACCAAGCTCAGCAGCGACGACACGTCGGTGTTCATCATTCGCCGCGGGCCCGGCGACAAGCCCGAATTCCTGTCGACCAAATGGAAGGCGCTGCGCCAGGGCCGCGATCCCAATGCCGACGTCCGGCTCGCCCCGTATGACGTGGTTTACGTGCCCAAGATGGGCATCGCCGAGGTGTATCAGTTCTACAACCAGTATATCGGCCAGTTCGCCAATCCCAGCTTTGGGTTCTCCTACCTTCTCAACCCGACCGCGACAGCGGGTAGCGGCGCGGTCATCGCCGCCCCGGCCACCACCACCACGCGCTGATCAGAGGCGGCGCCGGTTCATCCGGCGCCGATTTCCAATCCGGTTGCCAATGGCGGCGTTGTTTTCGACGGTTGTTGATGGGGGGATCCGGAGCCGTGTCGAGGGGATGGATCGGCGCTTTTGCGAAGCTGGCGTACCACCGCTGCGAAACCGGCCTATTCAGGCGAGCTCTGTGAGGGTCGCACCAATATGGGTCGCACCAACATGGGATGCGGCAGCCGATGAGAGCGCGCTGTCACGAACGCAGACAGGGAGCCTTGCCGGCATGATCCTCGCGGTCGAGTCCGATCTTCATTCCGGTGCTGGCCGGGTCGAGGCATTGCGGATGCTGCGTATGGGAGCGTTCACCGGACTTGACACCAACGACCAGCAGACGCTGGCGACCTGGCTGGATCGCGCCATCGGTATCGACACGGTCCTGGATCTGGCCGTGCGACCCTGGAACATAGCCGGCGCCAGCGTCATTTTCGGCGTCTTTGAGGTCGACCGGGAGAAGGCCTCCTGGCTGGTGGTGCGCCATGGTTCCGGATGGACCCTGGCCCGCTGCGCCGATGGCTTCGTGTCGGATGTATCGGCATCGTTGCCCGACATCCTGAGCCTGATCGACAGGGACCGCGGCTACACCTGAGGCAGATCACGCCACCGTAGCGACGCTCACCGACCCGCGACCGGCGAAGCTGACGGGTCGTGAAGGATCAGGTTTGACTACTCGGGTCAGCTGGAGCTTGCGCTAAACCAGCCTATCCATGGACATGCTGCGGCCGGCGCGCGATGGGTGCCTCGGCGAGACCACGCTTCAAGACGATGCCGTGGCGACGTAGCATGCGATACAGCGTGACCCGCGACACCCTCAGCGCATCGGCGGTCGAGGTAATGTTCTCGTCCATTCGCTCCAGCATCGCCAGCAGCGTCGTCCGCTCCTCGGGCGATCCGGGCTTGGGCGCCGACGCCAGCCGTGGCGGCGCCTGCGGGTCGTCCAGCCCGATCAGCGCGACAGTATCGATCAGCTTGCCGTCCCCGACCACAACCGCGCGCCGCACCACCGACATCAATTCCCGCACGTTGCCCGGCCACCGGTGGCGGTGCAACGCGGTCATTGCCGCAGCCGAGAAGCCATCCACCGAACGTTTAAAGTCGCGTTTTGCCACCTGCAAAAAATAATACGCCAGCGGCGCGATATCCTCCGGCCGCTCCCGCAACGGGGGCACCGGCAGGGTCAGCACGTTCAGGCGGTAAAACAAATCCTCGCGGAACCGGCCGTCGGCGATCGCCTGTCCCAGCCGCACGTTGGTGGCCGAGACAATGCGGACGTTGAGGCCAATTGTCTCGCGGCCACCGAGCCGCCTGATCTGGCCCTCTTGCAAAAAACGCAGCAAATGCCCCTGCAGGTCGATGGGCATGTCGCCGATCTCATCCAGGAACAGCGTGCCGCCATTGGCATATTCGATCTGGCCGATGCCGCGTGACAAGGCGCCGGTGAACGCACCTTTCTCGTAGCCGAACAGCTCTGATGCTACCAGCCCGGGCGGAATCGCCGCACAGTTGACAGCGACGAACGGACCATGCGCACGCCGTGAACCATCATGGATGTTGCGCGCCAGCAATTCCTTCCCGGTGCCGCTCTCGCCCGTTATCAGCACCGGCTCATCGGTCTGCTCGAATCGGCGCACCAGCGCCGCGACGCGCTGCATCGCCGCACTTCCGCCGACAATCGCCGGCCGCTGCCGGTGTGACGCCTCTTTTCGCGGATCAACGGTTTCATACAGCCGGCCGAGCAGTGTCGGGTCTTCCGCCGCCCGCTCCAGCAGCAGACGGGCCAGCCGTTGGGCCGGCACACGGGCCAGATCGTCAAAACTGACCTGCGTAACCGCGGTCGCGTCGACGCAAGGCGGCATGCGCGTGTCCCGTAAATGCGGCCGGCTTTCAGACATTCCGGATCGTTTCCATCTCACAAGGCTAGCGACGCCTGTTTCGTGGCGTCACCTGTTATCGCAGACCTCTCACACGCGGTATCACGACCGCGTGGCGCAGCATCATCAGAAGGGGAGCGTGACAATATCGCCACCAAGGCTGCCCCCCGCAGGCTGGCCATGCTCAAGGATACCGAAAGAGGTACAAAGAGGCCAGAAAAACCGATGAAAATGTGATATCATATCGAGAACGAGACCGATTGTCCTGGCGCGAACTCTGGGCGAGTGTGTAAAGCTCGTCTCATGCGCCCGCTAGCCTACCTGTGGCTTTTTCTGGCAGTTGCACCACCGAACGCCGCCTGGGCGGGCCGATCGGCAACATCGGCGTCGCTACGGCCACCCACGGCGGCATTCGTAACCGCAGGTCCAGGTGCCCGCGCGACCGCTGCGTTTGGCGCGGCCGACCCAGCCGCATGGTGCGAAACCGCCGTCACCAGCGCCGAATACATCAACCGGCTGCCGCCGCGACTGCTGGCTGCCATCAGCCTGACGGAAACCGGGCGGGTCGAGGCGACCAGCGGTCGTTTCCGCCCCTGGCCGTGGACCATCAATGCCGAGGGCATGGGCCAGTTCTTTCGAACCAGCCAGCAGGCTATCAATGCCGTCAAGGCCTTGCAGGCCCGGGGGGTCCGTTCGATCGATGTCGGATGCCTGCAGGTGAACCTGATGTATCACCCGCGTGCCTTCGCCTCCCTGCAGGAGGCGTTCGATCCGCGCAGCAACGCAGCATATGCGGCGCGCTTCCTCAACGCGCTCTACGCCGACAGCAAAAGCTGGCGCAGCGCCATTGCCGCCTATCATTCGGAAACACCTGTGTTAGGCGACGCCTACCGGAGCATGGTGATGGCGCACTGGCAGCCAAACGGACCGCATGTCGGCCTGTCACGAGCACTCGCCTATGGCGATTTTGGCGCCGCTGGCAGGGTCTACGGGGACCACGCCCCTAATGTCGCAGTCTATGGTGCCTTTGCCCCGCGGGCGAAGACCTACGGCGCTTTCGCCCCCCGACCACAAACCTACGGCGCTTTGGCGCCGCGCTGATCGTCCCAGGATCCCTTGGCAGACCTTCAGGCCAGCGCCAGGATGACCACCCCGGCGCAGATCAACGCCAGCGCTGCCAGATGCATCGCGGTAAGCGGTTCGGCGAACTCGTAATGGCCAATCAACGCGGCTGCGATATACGAACTGGCGGTGCAGGGCAGCGCGACCGACATCGGGATGCGCCGCAGTGCGATGATGTAGAGCAGTGCCGCTCCCCCATACAGGAACAATCCGATCACCGTGCGCGGGTCGAATAGCTGGGCGACGAAGTCATACCAGTCCGCGTTGATGCCGACTCTCGGGGGGATTCCCCTCCTCGCTGATTTCGGATTCGATGCCCCCAGCGCTGCGGTTCGCACGATGGAGGCATAGGATGGGCAAGGCGTTGACGATCACCCGAACTGACCGCACCAGCGGCGAGCTTCGGGCGGTGTCGGCAAAATGTCGGGACGGCACGCAGGTCCGGCGTCTTCTGGCGCTTGCCATGGTGTTGGAAGGCGCGCCACGCACCGAGGCGGCGGCCTGCAATGGCATGGACCGTCAGACGCTGCGCGATTGGGTGCACCGTTACAACGAGGGCGGCGTCGAGGCCCTGAAAAGCCGGGAAAATCCAGGCCGCACGCGCTATTTAACAGAGGCCCAAATGGCCGAGTTACGCCAGTTGGTGGTGGACGGACCCGATCTGGCCGCGGACAAGGTGGTGCGCTGGCGGATCGTGGATCTGCAGGGCGCGGTGAAGCGGCGGTTCTCGGTAGACGTGCATCAAAGCACAGTCGGCAAATGGCTGCATCAACTCCGCCTGACCCGGCTGCAGCCGCGGCCGGTGCATCCGAAGAAAGACCCCGCGGCCGAGACGGCTTTTAAAAAAACTTCGCCAGCCTGGTAAAACAGGCGCTTCTGTCGACCACGGCCTCGACCCCGATCGAGATCTGGTTCCAGGACGAAGCCAGGGTCGGCCAGAAGGGAACCCACGCCTACATCTGGGCAAGACTGGCCAAAGGTTCCGGCCGGCGAAGCCGGATGGAAAGGCCAGGCGAGGGGCCCGTCGGCTCGCGACCGTTGATGGTGCGCGATAACCGACATGATTCCGCCTACCTCTTTGGGGCCATCTGTCCGGCCAGAGCGGTCGGCGCCGCCGTGCTGATGCCCGCCGCCAACACCGAGGCGATGAACGAGCATCTGAAGGAAATCAGCACCCAGGTCGCGGCGGGCGCGCATGCCGTTCTGGTCTGTGACGGCGCCGGCTGGCATCAGCGGGGCAAGCACCTGGTCGTGCCGGACAATATCAGCCTGTTGTCGTTGCCACCCTACTCACCTGAACTGAACCCGATGGAGAATGTCTGGGACTACTTGCGACAGAACAAATTATGCGCCCAGGTATGGGACACCTATGACGACATCCTCGAAGCCTGCAAAACCGCATGGAATTGGCTGATCGCCGATCCGGATCGCATCCGCTCCATCGGCGCCAGGGAGTGGGCGCGTGTCAATGTTTAGGCGGACTGGTATTAGGCGCCGCGGCCGCGGTTTTCAGCAGCGTCTGCCCGGCCATGCTGGTGACGATGGTCCCGGCCAGAACCAGCCAGTAAGTGCTCACCCCGGCACCTGAGCCGGCTTTAGCGTCGTCGTGTGGCTTGTCGCGTTGTTCATGGTTCGCCGCGATCGCCACCAACAACCCACCTGGGGCGGCCAAGCGGCGGGGCAGGCGGGCGAGCGAAAGGCGGGCGGAGGACAGACGGTCGCGCGGCCGGGCCGGGCAGGCATTCAAGTGCGTCATGCCAACCAACATGCCGCCGGGTCATGGCGGAAATTGGACGACGGTGGCCACGGCTTCACCGCCGGTGCCATCCGCGGTGGCGCCGCGGCGGGAACCACACCGTGGCAGAGCCAAGCGCTTGTGTCCGGCTTGCCGCCATCCGCCGCTCGGGCTGCACCGGCCTCACGACCCACAATCCTCAAGCTGCGCAGCCTTCCTCGCGCAACAGGTCGGCAACGGCGTCCGCCGGCACGTCGGCACTGGTGAACGCCTGGCCGATCCCGCGCGCCAGCACGAAGTGCAGTGCCCCATCGCGCATCTTCTTGTCTCGCCGCATGTGACCCAGCAACGTGTTGGCCGAGAACCGTCTGTTCAGCATCGACAGCCCGGTCGGCAGGCCCACGGCCGAGATATGCGCGCTCACCCGTGCTGCATCCGTCTCCGGGCAGAGCCCCAGCTTGGCCGACAGCTTGAAGGCCAGACCCAGACCGATGGCGACGCCCTCGCCGTGCAGCAGGCCACCGTCGTAGCCATACTCCGCCTCCAACGCGTGGCCGAACGTGTGGCCAAGATTGAGCAGGGCGCGTCCGTCATTCGGCTTCTCCTCGCGCTCATCATCGCCGACCACGGCGGCCTTGAAGGCGCAGGCGCGCTTGATCGCCTCGGCCTGCGCGTCCTTGTCGCCGCCGACTACGCCTTGGCCGTGCCGTTCGCACCAGGCGAAGAATGCCGCATCACCGATCAGGCCGGCCTTGGCGATTTCGGCATAGCCGGCTCTCAGCTCTCGCGGCGGCAGCGTCCCCAGGGTCCCGGTATCCGCCAGCACCATCTTTGGTTGGTAGAACGCGCCCAGCAAATTCTTGCCGCGCCGGGTGTTGATCCCTGTCTTGCCGCCGACGGACGAATCGACCTGCGACAGCAAGGTCGTCGGGATCTGAATGAACGGCAGCCCGCGCAGGGTCGTCGCCGCCGCGAAGCCAGCCAGATCCCCGACCACACCGCCACCCAGGGCGATCACCGCGGTTCGCCGCTCGACCCGTGCCTCCAGCAACTGGTCCACCACGTGCAGGTAGGTTTCCATGCTCTTGCAGGCTTCACCGCCCTTTACCACGATCGTCGTGGCGGTAATCGCGGTCTCGGCCAACCCGTCCGTCAATGTCTTCAGATGCAGGCCTGCCACGGTCTCATCGGTGACTACCACCGCGCGCTTCTGCGGCAGCTTTGGCGCAAGCAGCGCCCCCGCTCGGGCCAGCAGGCCGTTACCGATCAGCACGTCGTAGCTGGTGCTGGGCAGCACCACATGCAGCCGGCGCGCCGGCTTCCATTCCATCAATGCGCTCATGACACCTGTAGTCGTGGCGTCGGGCGGTTCGTCGCCGCAATCCACGATTACGTCAGCCTCGGCGTAGATCGGATGCCGCACCGTCATCAGTTGGCGCAGTGTGTCTTCCCGGTCACGCCCGTTCAGCAACGGCCGATTGTCCCGCCCCGCCACGCGGCGCACCAGGGTCGGCAGGGTGCAGCGCAGCCAGACCGAGATCGCCTCGGACCGCGTCGTATCTCTGGTCTGTGGGTCCATGAAAGCGCCACCGCCGAACGCCAGCACCATCGGGTCGCCCGCCAGCAAGCGCCGGATCACCCGCCGTTCGCCGTCGCGAAACGCACCTTCGCCGTAGCGGGCAAACAATTCAGGGATGCTGCAGCCCGCCGCCAGCTCGATCTCCTGGTCGGCGTCGCGGAACGCCAACCCCAGCTGCGCGGCAAGCCGCCGACCGATCGAGGTCTTTCCCGCCCCCATCAAGCCGACCAGCACGATGCTGCGCCCGGCGATCGTGTCCGGTAACGGAATCGTCTCCCGCAAAGCTGTGTTGCGTGTCATAATTGCGAAGGGTAGCACATCGGTCCTGAAACAGGCGATTGCCCCCGAGTCGAATTGCCTGGTCGATTTGCCCGAGTCGAATTGTCCTGCTGTCTGCGCGTCTGAGTGTTCAGGCGTCCGGAACCCCGATTTCAGGAGCCTCGATGATCCGCATCTTCTTCTTTGTCGTCCTAGCCGGCCTGGTGGCAATGGCTGGGGGCGTGCTGATGCTGGGGATTTTCCCGCCCGCTCAGCACCCTCAGGCGGTCGAAAAGGTTGTGCCGAACGACAAGTTCACCACCCGCTAGAGCATTCACGCTGAGTGGAACGTTCAAAGCGTGTGAATCATCCGATTAAACAAAGGGATAGAGCATTTTCGGTCTGTACAGTCAGGCTGAAAATGCTCTAGTGGTTCAACTCGCGGGCTGATCGGCCCATGGGCTGAATTGGTCCACCCAATCAACCTAGTGCTTTGACGCATGCTTAATCCTTTGTTCGGGCCAAAGTACTAGATGGACCCGAAGGTCGACGCATTCCTCGAGATGCTGACGGTCGAGCGCGGCGCCGCGGCCAACACCATCGGATCCTACACCAGCGACCTCGACGAGTTCGCCAGCTATGCCGCCGCCCGCGGCTATGCCGTCACGGCCGCGGACGCGGTGACCTGCCAGGGCTACATGGCCTCGCTGCACGGTCGTGGCCTGTCCCCTCGCACCGCGGCTCGGCGCCTGTCGGCGCTGCGACAGTTTCACCTGTTTCTGCTGAAGGAGGGCGTGCGTGACGACGATCCGACGGCGCAGCTGGACACCCCTCGGCTGCCGCGGCCGTTGCCGAAGTTTCTCACCGAGGCGGAGGTCGATGCACTGCTTCACGCTGCCGCCAGCAAGGCCGGTCGGCCAGGCGCCGTCGCGCGCGCCGCGCTGGAGTTGCTTTATGCCACCGGCATGCGGATCTCTGAGCTGCTGACGCTGCCGCACGCGGCGCTGGGTGCCAAGGCCGAGATGATGATCATCAAGGGCAAGGGCAACAAGGAGCGGATGGTGCCGCTGTCCAACCCGGCGAGGCAGGCGGTGGCCGCGCTGTTGCAGCTGACCGAGGCGGCCGGGACCCAAAGTCGCTGGCTGTTCCCCGGGCGCGAGCCAAAGCAGCCGCTGACCCGCCAGGCGTTCTTCCTGTTGTTGAAGCAGGTCGCGCTACAGGCTGGTTTGGACCCGGTGCGGGTTTCGCCACACGTGCTACGGCACTCGTTCGCCTCGCACATGCTGGCGCGCGGCGCTGATCTGCGCAGCCTGCAGATGCTGCTGGGACACGCCGATCTCGCGACGGTGCAGATCTACACGCATGTGCAGACCGAGCGACTGCGCAAGCTGGTGGAGGATCATCATCCACTGTCGGAACGCTGGACTGGTCAAACCGATCCATAGCGTCTATTTTTATTTTGGCGGCACGTCTGATGCCATATCATGCCATTCGAGCACACAAAGTCGCGCGCACGGACCGCGAAAGTCGCACGGAAACGTTCAGCGCCTCGTCCGTGTTGGCCAGGCGAACCTGAATGCCGCGCCGCGCCGTGATCGTGGGCACCCGCTGTGGCTCTTGCGGCGCTGCCTGAAACAGGATTGTTTGCGCGACTGCACGCAAGCGACCGCGGTTTCTGGGTCCTGGGTCGCTGCCCGCGGATCATATATAGGGAAGGCGCGTATAGCTTGGATCCACGTTCACCGCACCACCAGGAGGCGAGGGAACCTGATCTCCTGCTTGCGTCGGTCGCCGGCACCCCCTGGAACCGCGCGATTCAACGGACTTTCGTTCTGTACAGGTTGCTGACTTTGGCGCTGGAAGATGATCGAGTTCGGCGCAGCACGCGACATCCGCTTCGGCTGCGGCAGGTCAGGCCGCCGCGCCCCGAAAGACGTGGCTGTCTGCAAACGCCGGTCGTGGGCTTTGCGGTCCGTCTCGGTGCGGCGGCGTGCCGCGCCCGGGCTGGCCGCGCGTGACCGAGGATCCCGCGCCGCCGGATGCCGACGCCCATCTTCGATCCAGGCTTCGCCAGCAGGCGCTGCTGGCAGAACTGGGGCGAATGGCGCTCGCCAATACCGATTTCGAGAGTTTGCTGGCTGAGGCGACGCGGATCACCGCCCTCGGCATGGCGGTCCAGTTCTGCAAGGTGCTGAAATACCTGCCGGACCGGAATCGTTTTCTGGTCCATGCTGGCGTTGGCTGGCACCCTGGCGTCGTCGGTCACGCCACGATCGGCGCCGAACTCCGCTCGCCGGCCGGCTACGCCCTGCATACCGGCAAGCCGGTCATCTCGAACCACCTCTCGGCCGAGGGTCGCTTCGCCTATCCAGAGCTGTTGCGGGCCCATCACGTCCAGCGGGCGGTCAACGTCATTCTGCTGGGCGATGGACATCCGTACGGCGTGCTGGAAGTCGACAGCGACGTCGCGGGGTCGTTCACCGAACACGATATCGACTTTCTGCAGGCGGTGGCCAACCTGCTGAGCCTGGCGCTGGAGCGGCGCCGGGCGGAGACGGCGTTGCGTCTCATCAATGACACGCTCGAACAGCGGGTCGAAGCCGAGGTGGCGGAACGGCACCTCGCCGAGGAGGCGCTGCGGCAGGCGCAGAAGATGGAGGCAGTCGGCCAGCTGACCGGCGGCGTGGCTCACGACTTTAACAATCTGCTGCTGGTGATCATGGGCAATCTTGATCTGCTCGGTCGCGCGGTGGCCGGCAACGACCGGCTGACCCATTTCGTCGCCAACGCTCGCAAAGGTGCAACCCGCGGCGCCCAGCTCACCAGCCAGCTTCTCGCGTTCGCCCGCCGGCAGACGCTGCGGCCCGAGCAGCGGGCGATCAACGAGGTTATCCGCGAATTCGACGTGCTGGCGACACGCATGCTGGGCGAGACGATCTCTGTCGATTTCGATCTGGCACCGGATGCCGGCGCCTGCCAGGTCGATCCCGCGCAATTCGGATCGGCGCTGCTGAACCTGGTGGTGAACGCTCGTGACGCCATGCCGGACGGCGGCACGCTCGGCATTCGCAGCACGAAACAGCTGTTCGACGCGCGGATGGCCGCCCGGCATGCCGGCGCGAGACCGGGCAGTTATGTCGTGGTCGAGGTGGCGGACACTGGCGTCGGCATGCCGCCGCAGGTGATCGAGCGCGCGACTGAACCGTTCTTCACGACCAAGGAAGCCGGACGCGGCACCGGTCTGGGGCTTAGCCAGGTATATGGTTTCGTCCGTCAGTCCGACGGCTTCCTGACGATCGACAGCTCGCCAGGTGCGGGAACCAAGATCTGCATCCACCTGCCCGAAGTCATCGCTAGCCCGTCGCGACCAGATGGTTCGCCTGTCGTGCAGACTGGGGCAGGGGTCATCCTGGTCGTGGAGGATGACGACGACGTGCGCGACCTCGTGGCACTTCAGCTACGGGAAATCGGTTACCAGACGGTGATCGCTGCGTCCGGCCAGCAGGCGCTGGAGATCCTGGCCTCGCCCGCGACCCCGATGATCGACCTGCTGCTGACCGACGTCGTCATGCCGGGCGGGATGAATGGCGTCGCCTTGGTTCGGGAGGCGCAACGTCAACAGCCGACGCTGAAGGCGTTGCTCACATCCGGCTACATGGCTGGGAATGCGCCGGGACAGTGCGAGGCCGAGGCAGCCGATCTGCCGTTGCTCTCGAAACCTTATCTGCAGGCGGAGTTAGCCCGGGCGATACAGGACGCGCTGGGGCGCGGCTGAACCGGGGCGCGGCTGAACCGGGGCGCGGCCGAATGGGCGTCCGCTCTACACCCGACTTCGCAACCACCCCAACCAGCTTGGCGTCTCGTTTGTCAGGCGCACCAGATCAGCCGCCAGCCCGTCGATGTCGGGCGTTTGCGAGGCCATGGACGGCACCAGCAGCCGGGCATTCCCCTGCCGATCGAAGACGTAGATGGCGGAGCTGTGGGTAACCTCGTACTTCCGCGGATCGGCGGACGGGGTCACCGAATAGGCGATGCGAAAGCGCTTCGCCAGGCGCGCCAATTGGTCGGCATCACCGCGCAGACCGACGAAATCGGCGCCGAACAGACCAACGTAGGCCTTCAGCACGGGGATCGTGTCGCGCGTTGGATCAACGGTCACGAACAGGAAGCGGATACGTTTCGCCGCGTCGCCGGTCTTGCCCAACGCGGCTGCCACATTCTGCATCGTCAGTGGGCAGACATCGGGGCAGAAAGTGTAGCCGAAATACAGCATCGTCACCATGCCGCGATAGTCCGTCTGGGTCGCCGTTCGCCCATCCGGGGTGGCCTGCATGGTGAAGTCGAGCGATGGCGATGTGCCGGTCACATCGATGTCGTGCCAGGTCTGATCCTCGGCTCGCGCCGAACTCAAGGGCAAGGCAGCCGCCAGCAGGCCGACGACCTCGCGGCGCCTCAATGCCTGGCTCCCTGGATCGCGAAGGGTGCGTTGACCGAACTGCCGTCCGCGAAGTGCAAGGTAACCGTCTCGGTACCGTTATGGCTGAGCAGAGCGCCCGACGGTGCCATGCACATCAGGTGATAGTCGCCGGGGCTGAAATGGACGCTGCCCCGCGGCGGGACCGGCACCGAGGCGACCATGGTCATCCGGTCCATGCCGCCTTCGCTGGTCGTTTTGTGCAACATCAACGGATGGCAGTCGGGCGCGCTGGCACCGGACAGGATCAGCGGTGTGTGACCGTGGTTCTCCAGCACGAAGTAGCCCGCCGCCGGCCGCGACGCCAGCAGGACCTGCATCCGCCCGCCGGTTACCGTGACATCCGGAGATGCCCCCCATGCGATCGACGATGTTGTCGCTAGCACCAGGAGGCAACCGAATGACTTTGTGACGAGCGCGCGATGGCCTGAGGTTGCCCAAACCGCGGACGTCGATCGCCGTCTCGACCAAAAGCGATCGGAGCGTGATTGCTTCAAGCTGAAACTGTCACGCTCTAGTGAAAATCGCATTTCTCGACCTTCCTTCGTTTGGGACGACCGCCCTTTGGGCCAACTTTCCTCTGGGCCGGGCGTCCGCCGGCCGCTGATCATCGGACCGAACGGCGCGGTTCGCCGCGGTGCGTGACCGTTGCTGTCCACCGACGCGGCATCAGCGCCCGGTCCAACCCTTGGATGACACCCTTACACCGGGAGCGATCTCGATATCGTCCCGGTTGTTCCCGCCGCTTTGGAGATCCTCCTGCAGCCGCAGATTGTTCAGGATCAGCATGAACGCCAAGGAACTCATCATCGACGACGGGATCCAAACGATCAGGCCCCCCAGATGCTGATCCAGCAGCGCCCCGACCGAGGGAAACAGCCGGCCGCACAAATCGTAGTACGAATAAAGCGGCGTCAGCCCGAAGGTCAGCCGAGCACCGATGAGTAATTGAGGAAACACCACCAGCATGCAGGTGATCAGGCGCACCGCATAGGAATGCCGGGCCGGCGGCGCGGGCCTGGGGTCGAGGATGAAGAACCAGAACAGCAGCCCGTCGATCACCATGCTCAGGTTCATCGTCGTGTACAGCAACGGCGAGATCATCGCGTGGAAGTGGATGTCGGGCTGCAGCCAGAACCAGACCAGGCCGACGAACAGCACGCCGGCGATCACCGGCGTCTGCACGATACGCAACAGGCGTTCGATCCAGCGTCCCTGAACCAGCCGCAGGCCAGCCTGAGGCATGCCGAGCGCGATCGTCTCGCCTGGCCAGGCCAGTGCGATCAGGAACGGACCCAGATGGTGCATCCCCAGATGCTGCAGCCGGTTGAGGAAGAACATGTGCTGTGAGAGGTAGACGAAATGGGTCTGCAGTGTGCCCCAGATCAGCGCGACGCCGGTGAGGAACGCCATGCGCCGCAGCCAATGGGGCCGGCGTTCCCGCTGTGTCACCGTCAGACCGCGTAAGTACCAGACCAGCGGCAGCGCGATACCGAGATACTCGATCCAGGAAAAATCCCACGGCGCGATCACCGGCATCTCGGCCGGATAGAACGCGCACCCCCACCACAGCACAACGCCAGCGACCAGTACGGCTATGTTCAGCAGGACTGAAGGATTCAGCTCGCGAGGAACCGTCCGGGAAGCGAGGTGTTGCGAGCTGCTCACGACGCCGAGCCATCGGATCGATAAGCCCGACTGACAAGTTACAAAGGACTTATAAATTTCGTAATCGAACCGAAAGTTGTACCGCCGCGCGCCGCCGCCGACCGCGCACTGGACAATCGCATGGGCCGCAGCGCATAGCACCGCCGCCGAATCAACGGCACGGTATCCAGGAGCCCCGCGCGTCAGACCATGATGTACTTCAGCCGTATGAAGGCCACCCTCATCCTTGGTGTCTGCCTGCTCGGAATTCTGCTCGGCGTGCCCAATCTGTTCCCCGCGCCGGCGGCCTGGATGCCGTGGCGAACCGTCCATCTGGGCCTTGATCTGCGTGGCGGCAGCTATCTGCTGCTCGAGGTCGATATGAAGGCGGTGATCAAGGAGCGGCTCGACAGCATCGCCGATGGCGTGCGTCAGGCGCTGCGCGGCGGCCAGCTGTTTTATCAGACGATCGTGCCGCAGCCGGACCAGAATCGCGTGCTGCTTCGTCTGCGTGACACCAGCAAGACCCAGGCCGCGATCGCCGCGCTGAAGCCCCTGATCGGCCAGGATGCGACCACCGGGCGGCCCGACATGGCCATCGCCTCGGAACCTGACGGGGCGATTTCCTTGACCCTGTCGGCCTCGGCACTCGCCGCGCGCGCCGCGGGCGCGGTTGACCAGTCGATCGAGATCATCCGCCGCCGCATCGATCAGACCGGTGTGGTGGATCCGCAGATCACCCGCCAGGGCCAAAGCCGCATTGTCGTGCAGCTTCCCGGCATCGGCGACCCCGACCGGATCAAGAAATTGATCGGCGAGACCGCGCACATGACGTTCCAGTTGGTCGATGAAACCGCGAACCCGGCCGCCGGTGGCCCGCCACCGGCCGGCGACGACTACCTGCCCATGCAGGATCGCCCGGGTGAGAAGATCGCGGTGCGTCGACGCGTCGATGTGGACGGCGCCGATCTGACCGATGCGCGTGCCGGCACCAACCCGGAGAGCGGGGATTGGGTGGTCAACTTCACCTTCAACTCGATCGGCGCCCGCCGCTTCGCCGATGTCACCCGCGCCAATGTTAACCACCGCTTCGCCATCGTGCTCGACAACAAGGTGATCTCCGCCCCGGTCATCCGCGAGCCGATCACCGGGGGGCGGGGTCAGATCAGTGGTTCGTTCACCGCCGCCTCGGCCAGCGATCTCGCGGTCCTGTTGCGCGCGGGCGCGCTGCCGGCGCCGCTGACCGTGGTCGAGCAGCGCAGCGTCGGCCCCGAACTGGGCGCCGCCAGCATCCGGGCCGGCGCCATCTCCTTGGCTGCCGGCTTCCTGTTCGTCATCGCCTTCATGGGCTTTTTCTACGGCCTGTTCGGCTGGTTCGCCAACCTCGCCCTGGTGATCAACCTGTTCCTGCTGCTCGGTATCATGTCGCTGTTGCAGGCCACCCTGACCTTGCCCGGCATGGCCGGCATCCTGCTGACCCTGGGCATGGCGGTCGATGCCAACATCCTGATCAATGAGCGTATCCGCGAGGAACAGCGGCTGGGCCGTCCGCCGCTCGCCGCCCTGGAGCACGGCTTCAAACGCGCCTACAGCACCATCTTCGACAGCAACGCGACGGCGTTCCTGGCGCACGTTATGCTGTTCGTCTTCGGCTCCGGCCCGGTGCGTGGTTTCGCGGTGACGATCACCGTCGGCATCGCCACGTCGTTGTTCACCGCCTGGATGCTGACCCGGCTCCTGGTGTCCCGCTGGTACGTCGCCACGCGGCCGAAGCTGCTGCCGGTGTAGGGGTCTTCGCCATGTTCATGAAACCGCGCTTTCGACTGGTCCCCGACAACACTCGCATCCGGTTCATGCGGGGCCGCTACATGGGCCTGATCGTGTCGGCGATCCTGTCCACCGCATCGGTGATCCTGTTCTTCTATCCCGGCCTGAACCTCGGCATCGATTTCTCCGGCGGCGTGGTGATGGAGGTGCGGACCCAGGGCCCGGCGAATTTCGCTCAGATCCATGACGCCCTGAGGGCCGAACATATCCCCGACCAGGGCGTGCAGCGCTTTGGTGACCCGTCCGAGGTGCTGATCCGCCTTGGCGCCCAGCCGTCCGAGGCCGGCACCCAGGCCGCTGTCACCCAGGTGCGCGCCGCCCTGGAAAAAGGCGTTCCAGGTGCTCGTATCGAGCGCACGGACGCTGTCGGCGCCAGCGTGTCGGCCGAACTGTTCCGCAACGGCCTGCTCGCGCTGGGCATCAGCCTGCTGATGATCCTGGTCTATATCTGGTTTCGCTTCGAGTGGCAGTTCGCCGTCGGCGCGGTCGTCACGCTGGTGCTGGATGTCACCAAGGCGATTGGTTTCCTCGCGCTGACCGGCATCCAGTTCGACCTGGTGATGGTGGCCGCGATCCTGACGATCCTGGGCTATTCCACGAATGACAAGGTGGTTGTGTACGACCGGGTGCGCGAGAACCTGCGCAAATACAAGTCGATGCCGCTGCGCGAGCTGATCGATCTGTCGATCAACGAGACGCTGAACCGCACATTGGGCACCTCGATGACGGTGTTCCTCGCCAGCCTGCCGCTGGCGCTGTTCGGCGGCGAGTCGATCTCCGGCTTTGCCTGGATCATGCTGTTTGGCATCGTCGTCGGCACGTCGTCGTCGATCTTCATCGCTGCGCCGATCCTGCTGTTCCTCGGCGAGCATCGGCTGCGCCGCGAAGCCGCCGCGCCGGCTGGGCGGTCTGCCGCGGCAGCCTCCTCCGCGCTCACTACGTCCGCGGCGAGCAAGGCTATGCCGGCTGGCTCGGGTTCTGCCGCGGCCGAACCGGCCGGCATGGGCCAGCCCCAGCCGGCGCCAAGCAAACCCGCCTCCGCCAAGGCGCCGACCGGCCAGCCGCCGGCGCGCAAGGCTACGACCGCACCCCGCCGCCGTTGAGCACCCGCCGTTGATGACCGCCGTCGGGGGCCCGGCTGGACAGCTCGCGCGGCGAACCCGTGCTGGGCGGTTCGGCAAGCGGATAACTCGGTTCTGAGGTCACCGCTCGACACGCTCCGCTGCATCGCGATCCAGTCCATGCTAGACCAGTGGAAGACTCGAATCGTGTCCCGACAGGAGGAAACCAATGGCCGCCAGCAACAAGCCGCGATCCGGCATCCAGACCGACCGCAACTTGGCGCTGGAACTGGTCCGCGTTACCGAAGCCGCGGCGCTTGCCGCGTCGCACTGGATCGGTCACGGCAAGAAGAACGAAGCCGACGGCGCGGCGGTCGAGGCCATGCGCAAGGCATTCGACGCGGTGGCGATCGAGGGCACCGTGGTGATCGGTGAGGGTGAGATGGACGAGGCGCCGATGCTGTTTATCGGCGAGAAGGTCGGTGCCGGGGGTCCGCCGATGGACATCGCGGTCGACCCGCTCGAGGGTACCACGCTAACCGCCAAGGCTGGCCCCAACGCCATGGCCACCCTGGCACTGGCCGAGAGCGGCAACTTCCTCCACGCCCCCGACATCTACATGGACAAGATCGCTGTCGGAGGTGGCCTTCCCGCGGGGGTGGTGAACCTGGACGACTCAGTCGCCGACAACCTGCGCAACCTGGCGCGGGCCAAGAAACGCGATATTTCCGATCTGGTGGCCTGCATCCTGGATCGTGACCGGCACAAGGATCTGATCGTCCAGTGCCGCGAAGCCGGGGCGCGCGTCATGCTCATCAGCGACGGCGACGTTGCCGGTGTGATCGCCACGGCCATGCCGGATTCGGACATCGACATCTACCTGGGGTCCGGCGGCGCGCCCGAGGGCGTGCTGTCGGCGGCGGCATTGCGCTGCGTCGGCGGCCAGATGCAGGGCCGGCTGCTGTATGAATCAGACGATCAGATGCAGCGCGTTCGCGCGATGGGTCATGCCGATCCAAAGCGCTGTTTCGCGGTGGAGGAAATGGCCAGGGGCGACGTGATGTTCGCCGCCACCGGCGTCACCACCGGCGCCATGCTGCGCGGCGTCAAGCGCAGCGTGGGCGGCGCGGTTACCCATTCCATCGTGATGCGCAGCCATTCCGGCACCGTTCGCTTTATCGAGGCGCACCACAACTTCGTGCAGAAGACCTGGACACCGACCTAGCGCATGATCACGCCGAGCGTAATGTTCAGAGCGTGTGAAAAGCTCGGGGCGAGACCACATGCCGCCGTCCTCCGGGATGCGCCGTGGTGCTTCATGCCCTCCGGGCCCAACCCCTGCTTGCTGCCGTGCTGACCCAAACCGACACCGTCCTGGGCGTCGCCAGCAGCCTGTGCGGCCGCCGCTGGGTCTGGCGCACCGGCGAGGACCGTGTCGCCGCGGCGATCGCCCAGCGGCTCGACCTGCCGGAGATCGTCAGCCGCCTGCTGGCCGCCCGCGGCATCGGCATCGATGCCGCCGCCCACTTCCTGGAGCCGACCTTGCGGGTGCTGCTGCCGGACCCGTCGGCCATGACCGACATGGACATCGCCGCCGACCGCCTCGCCGATGCCGTCCGCTCGGGCGAAACGGTCGCGGTCTATGGCGACTACGACGTCGATGGAGCCTGCAGCGCCGCCTTGATGGTCGGCTTGCTGCGAACACTTGGCTGTCTCGTTCACCACCACGTGCCGGATCGCATCAAGGAGGGGTATGGGCCGAACGCCCCCGCCCTGGCATCCCTGGTCATGCGCGGTGCCAGCCTGATCGTCTGCGTCGACTGCGGCACCGCCGCCGCGCTTGCGCTGTCCGCCGTCGCCGGTCAAGCCGAGGTCATCGTGCTGGATCATCATAAGGCCGAGGGGCCGCCGCCACTGATCCTGGCGACTGTCAACCCGAACCGGCTGGATGATACCTCTGGCCTAACCGGCCTGTGCGCCGCCGGCGTCGCCTTCCTGACCGCGGTTGCGACGGTTCGGGCGCTACGCCGCCTGGGCTTATTCGCCACCCGGCCGGAACCGGACCTGATGGGTTTGCTGGACCTCGTGGCGCTGGCCACCATCTGCGATGTGATGCCGTTGACCGGTGTCAACCGCGCCTTCGTATGCCAGGGCCTGAAGGTGATGGGCCGCCGCGCCCGACCCGGCATCGCCGCGCTGCTGGACGTGACCCAGGCGCAGGCGAAGCTGAACGCCGCGACCTGCGGCTATGCCCTGGGTCCGCGGATCAATGCCGGCGGCCGCATCAGCGAGGCTGACCTGGGTCTGCGCCTGCTGCTGACCGAGGACCGGATCCAGGCGTTGGCCCTGGCCGAGAAGCTCGAGGCAGTCAATCGCCTGCGCCAGGAGGTCGAGGCCGCCATCATGGACGCCGCGATGGATGCCGCGGCGATACAGGTCGCCGCCGGGCGGGCCGCGGTGCTGGTGACGGGCGAGGGCTGGCATCCGGGGGTGGTCGGCATCGTCGCCGGCCGGATCAAGGAACGCTTCAACCGCCCGGCCTGTGTCGCCGGTTTCGCCGACGGCATAGGCAAAGGGTCCGGCCGTTCGGTGCCGGGCGTCGACCTGGGCGCGGCGGTCATCGCTGCTCGACAGGCGGGTCTTCTGCTGACCGGCGGCGGCCATGCGATGGCGGCCGGGTTCTCTATCAGGACTGACCGGCTGGATGCGTTCCACGCCTTCCTCGACGACCGCCTGTCTGCCGCCGCCGTTATGCCTGGCGCCGCCGAACTCATCGTCGAGGGTACCCTGGCGGTGTCCGGCGCCAACACCGAAACGGCCCGCCATCTGCAACGGCTCGCCCCGTTCGGCGCCGGCAATGAGGAGCCCACCCTGGTGCTACATCGTGTCCGCGTGGTGCGGGCGGATCGGGTCGGCCGGGACGGCAACTCGATCCGCGCCTTTATCGAAGGCGAAAGCGGTGGTCCCCGGCTGAAGGCAATGATGTTCCGTGCCAGGGCGGGCGCCCTGGCCGATGCCCTGCTGGCGGGCGGTGCCGGCGCGCCGCTGCATCTTGCTGGCCATTTGCGAGCCGAGGAATGGAACGGTTCGGTCAGTCCCTGCTTTGTGATTTCGGATGCTGCCGCGGCCTGACCGGGCATCCGGACAACAGCGCTTGACCGGTGAAGGTGGGTCCGCTACCCACCGCCGGCCCGATGATCGCGGCTATCGGTGACGGCCTGTCCCGTTCGTCTAGAGGCCCAGGACACCGCCCTTTCACGGCGGTAACACGAGTTCGAATCTCGTACGGGACGCCAAGCTATCAAACACCGATAACCCATTGAAAAACCGAAATTTTCATTTCAGTTTCGAGCACTTTGACTATTTTTGACAGCACATCTGACAGCAGCCAGGGCGCCGGAACTGGCACTAGATGGCGGACAACCCGTTCCGAAGGGCAACCCGTTTTGAAGGGACGACTGACAGCGATAACCATCCTCTGATACTGGGCGACGGATGCGTCGACCGGTATGCGCGCCGAGTTGGCTGGCGGTGGCGCGCGAAAAATGACTCTGATACCGCCGGCGATACCCGTCGGCGCAAGCGCCGAATGGTATCAGTCTAATGCTTCCAATCGTCTGGAACCACACCGCCGTCGGCGGCCAATTTCGTCATCACGTCGGCGTGCAGCCACTTATTCATCGTGGCTGAGTCGTCCTCGTTACCCGAATAGCCAAGCTCCTTGGCGAGTTCTTTGCGATGCGACAGCCCGCTGTCGAGACCAAGCAACTTGAGCAGATCGACAATCGACGTTTGATAATTGAGTGGTTGACCACTCTTGGCGGCCAATGCAGCCAATGTTGCATTCACATCAATCGGCAGCGTCCGGGCTGCCGATTTGGTTTCAGCATTAGGCGTGGGAACCATGCTCGCCGACGAATCCTGAGTCGGGGGCGATATGGCTGCAACAACGTCCGGCGTGACGGCTGGCTTCGCTTCAGGTGATCCGAAGATCGCATCTTTGATGGTGCTGAACAAACTCATGTCGGGTGCGTCCACGGGCGCAATTCGCCTGAGGGCTTCATAGAAGCTTTCGGTCCGGCGGCATATAGCCGCTTCAGGCGGCGGGTTTATCAAGGATTGCTCGCGGGTTTACCGACAGAAAGGTGCGGGAGGCCATTGCGGAATTGGTTCAGGAATCGGAGCGGCAAAGACGCCGCGCTTGAGACCGGCGCGCATGATTGGTGAAGCAATCCCATCCAGCCCCGCTTAGAAACGGGCCGGACTGGCTATGGTTGGGGCAGCATCCCCTTACCGGAGGATAATGCTCAGCCGCCGCAGGGCGCACGACAGCGGTTCCGAATGCCTCAGGCGCTGGAGGTGGTGTTCCCCAAAACTACGTTACAGACTTGTATCGTGCATCTGATCCGCAACAGCCTTGATTACGCCAGTTGGAAGGACCGCAAGCCGCTGGTCGCGGCGCTGCGCCGATCTACGCCGCGGCCAGCGCGGAAGCCGCCCTGGCGGCTCTCGAAGCGTTCGCGGCGGGTGAATGGGGCCGGAAGTTCCCCACCGTGGTGGCCGCCTGGCGGCGGGCGTGGGAGCAGTTAATCCCGTTCTTCACGTTTCCGCCCGAGGTCAGGCGGGTGATTTATACCACCAATGCAATTGAGAGTGTGAACGCCAGACTGCGGAAAATCATCAAGACGCGCGGCCATTTCCCCCCCCCGATGAGGCGGCGAGCAAGCTGATTTGGTTGTCCTTGCGCAATATCACCACTGATTGGGGAAAGGCAGCGCATCATTGGAAGGAGGCGATGAACCAGTTCGCGATCCTCTACGCCGAGCGCTTTACCCAGGAGGCCTGATGCGTTGGCCGACTGGTCGCAGCAAGCTGGCCCCTCCTTGGCCGGAAGCATGGCGTGGTGCTCAGCCCCGTCAAATTGTGGGTCCTCGCCATGCTCACCCCAAACGGGGGCTGTGCGTGGCTCCGGTCCCGCCGCAAGCGGCGAATTTGACCGGGCTTGTGCGCGAACGCCGAGACAATGGCAGGTCGGGACGGAGGAACAGGAGCTATGATCGAACCAAGGAACATCGATCAGCGAGCATCCGACCTGGCCGGACGAGGATCATTCGACAGATACAGTCATGCGCCCAATGGTGGGTGAGACTGCAACCGCCTCACACACAGAAATCCTGACGGTCCCACAGATGGACCTCAAGCTGAATGACAAGCCGTTGTACAGTGATCGGTAGCTCTTCGCGGTCAACGGTCTAGGCCAACCTAGACCCAACCAGACACTTCGCCGAAACAACTCTGTCATCTACGTCCGCTCGCAGCCAACCCCCGCAAATCGTCCGCCGCCTTGTCCGCCACCCGACCCAGCGCCTGGCTCAGCGAAGCCGCCAGCGCGGCCTGTCCTCTGTTCTGCAACGGCGTCACCACGTGCACCGAACGGATACCGGACACCGGCGCATCAGCACGGTGCACCGACACCGTCGCGATGATCTCCGTCCGTCCCGCCTGATCTTCGGCGAACTGTGAGACGTTCACCTGCACGCTCGCATCCGCCTTCGAGGAGATGCCGCTATTCGATGTGAAAACGCTGCTGCCCGGCAGACGCTGGCCCAGGTCCATAGCCAGGTTGCGACCAATTGCCGCGGGCAGCGGCTCCGCCCACGCGGCATTCCGGGCAAGACGAAGCTGATTGCCGCTGTTACTCAGCACGATATAGTCCCGACTGAGGTAATCCGCCACCGTCGGGGTCTGCACTTGCACCGTCGCGGGTCCGCCGCGCTGTGGCGCGCCGGGATACGGCGTCAAGGTGTAATACCGTGGCTGCACCGAGCCACAGCCGGCAAGCAACAGGCCCATGCTCAGGGCAACAACCGCCGCCGCGGCCAGTCGCGAAAATCCACTTGCCGAACGCGCCCGGTGCGTGTGACGGGTCACGGACCCTTCCGCCCGAACAGCAGGGAAGAGGGATGCCGGTTCAGAAAATCCGCAAGCATCCGCAGCGAAGTCGCGGTCTGCTTCAGTTGTTCCAGGACCTGATCAAGGTCGCGGTGAACACTGGAGTCACCGCCGTAGCTGCCCAGCGCCTCGTTGGCATGCGCGATCGTCTGCTGCAGCTGCCGCGACATTTCCGGCAGACGCTGCATCAGCGGCGCGGTACCTCGATAGGTCTGCGCAACCAGTTGTCGCACCCCTTGTATCGACTTGTTCAGTTCGGACAATGCCTGCTTCAGGTCGGGATCGCTTATGGTGCCGTCCGCATGGACCAGCAGCTTGTTGAGGTTCTGGCCAATCTGATCGACCGGCATCGCCGCGAGCTTGTTCGATATGGCGGACAAGGCATCCTCGATCCCGGGCAGGCCGGACCCGGGCTGGCTGGGCAGCACCAACGCCTCGCCCTCTTTGGTGACCGTGAATGGCGGCGCGTTGGACGCGAAGGTCAGTGCGATCATCGACGATCCGGTAATCAGGCTCGATGAGCTGGTTTCCGCCCGCATGCCGTTGTTCACCATCGCCTGGACCGCGGTGAGCGCGGAGTTCTTGGTGATCTCCTCCTCCGACAGGAAGCGCTCAGGCTGCACCTCCATCGAAACCCGTAACCGCGCGTGGCCATGCGCCGGATCCACCTTCAGCTGGATCCCGGTCACGTTGCCGATCTGAAAGCCGAACATGTCAACCGGGCTGCCCACCGCCAGTCCCTGCACCGAACTCTCCAGATAGGTCACGAACTTGGTCTGCTCGCGGTAGCCCGCGATGTCAGCATCACTTTTGGTGTCGTACAGCTTGAAGGTCGCGTTGTCGGCCGCCTCCGGCACCGCCATGTCCCGCCGCTGCCGCGGCAGGCCATAGGCCACACCACCGGACAGCAGCGCCTGAAGCGATTGGACCTGCAGGCGGAACCCGCCGGCGCCGACGGCGACCTCGACACCGGACACGTCCCAGAACCGCGTGTCCTGGCGGATGAAATGGTCATACGGCTCGCGGACGAACACGTTGACCGGAATTGGACCGATCCCGCCGTGTGGTATAGTGTATGCAAGTACCTCACCCACGACGATATCGCGAAAGAACATCGGCGCTCCCTGGTTGATCGAGCCGAGGCTGTTCGTCATAAGCGTGTAGGTGCGGCCCGGTTCGTCCGAACGCACGCCGGGCGGCGCGTCCAGACCCTTGAAATAGGTCGCCGCTCGGCCGCCGGGCGGCCCAGGATCGACAGCGATGAAAGCGCCGGAAACCAGGGTTTCGAGACCGGAAATGTTCAGTCCGTTCAGCCGCGGCCGGACCACCCAGAATCGCGCATGGTCGGTCAGTAAGGGTGCGGCCTGTGCGCTCATCCGCACGTGGACCTCGACTTGCTTGAGGTCTTTGCTAAGCACCACGCTCTGAACCGTGCCAAGGCCGACCGATTTGTGCTTGATCTGGGTCTGTCCGGCGGTCAGTCCGTCCGCGGTCTGGAATTGGATCGTGATCTCGGGACCTCTGCGGGAATAGGCCTGCCAGCCAAGCCACGCCGCGATGCCAAGCGCCACGATGGGAATGATCCAGATCACCGAGAAGCGGGTGCGATGACGGGTCGCTTCGGGCGGCAACCGTTGATCGTCGCGCGTGCCGGCGCCGGGTTGATCGGAACCGCTCACGCTCGAGCGGTCTCCGCTTTGGCGGTGGTCCGCTCAGGGTCGGGTTCAGCGGCTGCGTGAAGCCGGCGCGCCGCATGCCATGCGCCGTTCGCCCCTGCCTCGTCCCACATGAGGCGGGGATCAAACGCCTTCGCGGCGAAGATCGTCAGCACAACGACGGCAGCGAACGATTCCACGCCGGCGTTGGCGGTGATGTTGCCAAGCGCGCCAAACTGCACCAGGCCCACCAGGATCGACACCATGAAGACGTCGATCATCGACCACCGTCCAATGAAGTCGACGACCCGGTAAAGTCTCGAGCGATCCACCAGTCGGATCTCCGAACGCCGCCATGTGCCGAGCATCATCACGCTGAGGCTGAGGATTTTCAGCACCGGGACCGTGATGCTGGCGAAGAACACCAACAGCGCCAACGGCAGCATTCCGGCCTGGTAAAGCTCACGCACGCCGCCAAGGATGGTGTGGCCGCCGCCCCGGTAGAGCTTTATGATCGTCATGATCGGAAACAGGTTCGCCGGAATGTAGAGCACCGTGGCAGCCGACAGCAGCGCCGCCGTTCGTCTCAGGCTGTCCGGCTTGCGCTGACGCAGCGTCTGCCCGCAGCGTGGACAGGGCCCAGCCGACGCCTCACGCGTCAACCGATCGGTGGCGGAGCAGACAAGGCCGCACGCGGTGCAGGCAACGAGCTTCCAGGCAGGCGGCAGCTGCGGACTGTCGCCCTCGTCACGGCCCCCGTCTTCACCGCACCCGTCTTCACCGTGGACATCATCCCTGGCTGATGGCGCTGTGATCCCGTCGCCCGTGCGGGTGATGCGTTTGCATCGCCAAATGAGGTCCGCCCGAAGCGTGGCGTCCGTCGACGCCATCGTGATCATCAGACCGACAATGGCGTAGACGGCGTACCCAATCTCGACCCGGGCCAGGTCAATCAGCTTGGAGTAGGCGACGAACACACCCAGTATGTAGACCTCGACCATCGACCACGGCCGCAATTGGTCGTACCAGCGAAGCAGTTTCGCGGTTGCCGCCGAGATCCGCCTGCGCGCCACACTCATCGTGATCATCAGCGTGAGCCCGATCACGATCGCGGGGAAGACAACGGTTGCCAGCACAACCAGCAGGCCGACCGGTTCCCAGCCCTCCCCGAACAGTACCAGAGGGCCGGTGAACAGGCCGATGGTCCGGGCGCGGCCATAAATGTTGAGCGTCATCAACGGTTGGGTAACCGCCAGCAGATAGAGCGCTGCCGAACTGAGCGCGAGCGCCATGGGCGTGAAGATTGGTGAGTTCGTGTTACGGCGCTCTAGCCGGCACTCGCAGCGCGCACATCGTGCCAGGTTTCCGGGCGGTAGCGTCGGCAAGCGCTGGAAAAACCCGCATCCGGGACACTCGCGCAGATGCTCGAGAAGCTGCAGCCGGTTCGAACGATCGTGAAACTGGCGAGGCATTGTTACCCGGAGCTCAAAAATCAACCGGCGCGCGTAACCGATCTTGGGTCGCTGCACGTGGTCCGAGGCCAACGGTTTAGGAAGCAGTCGGTTTCGCGGGTGACCGCGGCCTCCGCGAGTTTTGCGCGAACGGCCAGCCGCGGGCGCGGCAAGCGGTCAGTCGCAGCAAGCGGTTAGTCAGCGTATCAGAGCGTCGCGTCCAGGTTTGCCGCGGGCGCAGATTACGTTATGTTTTACAAACGAGAAAGCGATCCACGGGACGCGCCGCGAGATCATCACCCGACGCGTGGCACCCACCCGGACATCGCCCGCGCATGAACACCCCACCATCTAATACTGAAACTCGCTGAACCGCGCCGACGGTCGCCGGCTGACCGGTTTATCGCTTGCTTGGTTGAACAGCCCTCGCGCGGCTCGACTGAAACATACCTGAACTCAGCTGCCTAAGCTTCGGATGAGTCGCCAAATCTATCGCGAACACAGAAGGTAGAATTCCTGCGACAGACGGTGTCGGCCTAGCAGTCCACCCCATCCCGAATGACCGGCGTCGAGAGTGACATTTGCACGCGACGCTCGCACAGTTCGGCCTCGGTCAGACAGAAGATACGCATCGCATCTAATGTCGCCGCTGCCGCCTCGGCTCGCCAGAGCTCTGCGCGTCTTCGCAATACGACAAGGTCATAAGGACTACGGTTCATGCAGGCCGAATGCTAGGCAGGCGGCCAGATGATGACAATCAATTAGTGCCCAAATGACTGTCTTGTGAGGAGCACCTTCAGAGCACAGGTTCGGTCGGAAGATCCGCGGGATGATCAACCCCGCCCGCTTACCTTGCAGCCATTCGGCGTGACATCCGCTTGGCACAGAACGCTGCCCTCCGGTGCTCCTCAAACGTCCCAGTGAGGCCCGTGAGGCCGCACTGCCGATCGCAGGCCGGATCCAGCCGATCGGTGTCCCCCTCGTCCTGATACCTGGCCTATGCCGGCCTGCGCGAAATTCCTGGACGGGGCCGCCGAACGCGAAACCAGCGCCGGTTTCAAACCCCGGATCAGCAGGTCGACGTATGTTCAAAGTCTTGGACTAGCAACTATCTGTGATCGGCAACCAAAAGCCGATCGTTGCCGCGGCGATACTCGGTGATATGCCGGAGTTCTTCGACTATTCCCCACAGGCTTTGTATTGGCCTACGTCGTCGGACCGTAGCAGCTGGCTTTCTTTAGTCGGTTATCGTTATGTTATCGACACGATAAACCTGGCGCGGCTACTCAGCCGCGGCCGTCCTGGATGGCGCCTCGGTCCGGAAATGCGGCATCACCTCCCTGGCGAACCGTTGCAGGTTCTGGCGTGAGGTTCCGCCGCCATTCAGCAGCACATACTCCACGCCTTGCGCCTGCAGCCGCTCAAGCTTGCGGCAGATCTCGTCCGGCGTGCCATACAGAGCACTTTCCTCGCTGGCCTCGCGGGTATCGGAGAACGCCATGATGCTCGCGGTGTTGTTGCCGTCGGGTCGCTGGCTGATCGCGTGCAGCCGGCGCTGTCCGGTGATCCGCCGATCCACCGCGGCGGCCTTCTCTTCTGGTGTGTCGGCGATGAAGAAGGCTCGGGCGACGCCAACCTGGGCCGGGTCGAAGCCGGAGCCGTTCCCCAGTACCGCCGCCCTGTAGGTGTTGAAGCGAGTAATCGTCTCGTCGATCGACGCGAACTGATCCAGTAACAAATTGTGCCCGCGCGCCGCTACTTTGCGGATGCTCTCGGCATGGCCGGCACCTTGCCAGAACGGCGGATGCGGCTTCTGCTGGGTCGGCGGCTCGACGATGATGTCGTCGAATTGCCAGAACCTGCCATGAAACGAAAAGCGCTCGTTCGCGGTCCAGGACTTGGTGATGATGTCGATGGCTTCCTGGAAACGCGCGCCACCTTCTTCCATCGGGATCCGGAAGCTGGCGAACTCGTTGTGGCGATAGCCCTTGCCGATGCCGAAATCCAACCGCCCGCCCGACAGCAGATCGACTGTCGCTGCCTGTTCGGCCAGCAGCACCGGATTATGCCACGGCAGCACCATCACCGCGGTGCCAAGCCGCAGGGTCGTGGTCTTGGCGCCGATCCAGCTCAGCAGATTGAGCGTGGCGGACACCTGCCCAAAGCCGGTGAAGTGATGCTCGACGATGAAGCAGCTGTGGTAACCCAGCGCCTCGGCCTCGATGAGGTATTCAATATAATCGTTGAACCCGGCCGCGCTGTCGACGTCCGGCCCGCCACGTTGCGCCTGCGCGGCGCCGAAAAGTCCGAAACGCATCCTCGCTCTCCCTTGGGTCGCTCTCCCGTGGCACCCTACTTACGCTCCCCGCTGTGGACGGAATATCTACCCCGGCTGGCATGGCGGGATCATGGCAACTACATTGTCTTGCCTCCCAAACGCGTCACGCCGCCTTCTTGATGCGCTTGCCCTTGTTCCCACGCATCTGGCTCTGTGCGCTGCCACCCTTGGCGCGATCCAACACCAGCCGGGCGTAGTCGTCCATATCGCCGCTGAACGGTGCGACCGTTCCGTCCGCCGCCAGCCACAGCCGGTCGGCCACCAGTTCCATCAATGACCGATCATGGGTGATCAGGATGACAGCCCCCTGATAGTCGTTCAACGCATCCAGCAAGGCCCGGCGGCTGTCGATGTCCAGATGGTTGGTCGGTTCGTCCAGGATCAGCAGATGCGGCGCGGCCATCGCCACCAGGTTCAGCAGCAGCCGGGCCCGCTCCCCGCCCGAGAGGTTCTCGACCGTGGTGGATTGCTTGTCAAAGCCGATGCCGAACCCTGCCAGCCGGGAGCGATGCGCGGTCTCGCTGTCATCCGCGCGCTCGCGCCGGATGATATCCAGCGGCGTGTCGGCGGGGTCCAGCGCCTCGATCTGGTGCTGATGGAACCAGCCGACCTTGAGGCGCCGCTCGCGTTGCATGTGGCCCGATTGCAGATCCAGCGCGCCGGCGGCCATCTTGGCGAACGTCGACTTGCCGGCGCCGTTGACGCCCAGCAACCCGATGCGGTCGTCCACATCCAGCCGCAGGTTTAGATCGCGCAAAACCGGCTCCCCGTCATAGCCGACGGCCGCGGCCTCCAGGCCCATCAACGGCGGCGCCAGCGGACGCGTGGGGGAGGGGATGCTGAATGGCGCGACCCGTTCCTCCATCGTCGCGGAAACCGGCTGCATCTTGGCCAGCCGCTTCATGCGCGACTGAGCCTGGGCCGCCTTGCTGGCCTTAGCGCGAAAGCGGTCGACAAAGCTTTGCAGATGCGCCCGTTCCGCTTCCTGCCTGGTCTGGAACGCCGACAGCAGACGCGCCTTCTCCACGCGGCGCTGCTCGAAATCGTCGTAGCCGCCGGTGTAAAGGTCAAGCTTGCCATGGTGCAGATGCAGGATCGCGCCCACCGAGTTGTTCAGCAGCTCCCGGTCATGGCTGATGATGATCGCCGCGTTCGGGTATTTCCGCAGCCTGGCCTCGAGCCACATCGCCCCCTCAAGGTCGAGGTAGTTGGTCGGCTCGTCCAGCAGCAGCAGGTCGGGTTCGGCAAACAGCGCGGCGGCCAGGGCGACGCGCATGCGCCAGCCGCCGGAGAATTCGGCCATCGGACGCATAAGGTCGGCGGCAGCGAACCCTAAGCCCGCCAGGATCTCACCGGCGCGTGCGGGCGCCCGATCGGCGTCGATCTCCATCAGGCGGGCGTAGATGTCGGCGATCCGTTCCGGTTCGGCGGTTTCCAGTTCCGCGTTCAGCGCCTCCCGCTGCTGGTCCGCCGCCAGGATGGTATCCAGCAGGCTGACCGGCGTCGCCGGGTGTTCCTGGTCCACGCTGGCGACCCGAGCGGCCTTCGGCAGGCTAATCGCGCCGTCGTCGGGGGTGAATTCGCCGAGGATAAGCTTGAACAGCGTGGACTTGCCAACGCCATTGCGGCCGACCAGGCCCACCTTGGCGTTGGATGGGATCAGGACGCTGGCGTGGTCAAAAAAGCGCCTGCCCCATGCGTTGAACACGAGGTCATCGATCTGCAACATGCTTGAGAATACCGTTCAGCGGGGAGAGAATTGGCGCGGGGTTTAGCGCGTGCGGGTGGAAATAGCGAGGTCGTACGGATCGGCCATACAATCGTCATCACCAGCCTCATGTGGGATGATTTCTTCCGGACCGGGAAATTGGTTCAGGGCGGAACACGAGTATGGCTCGCATCCGAGCCGAAACCAGGGAACCCGGCGCGGGCCGCGACAAAAAGCCGGTCAAGCTCCACCGTGCCGCTTGCGACATCCAGGAGCACCAGCCGTGCCGGGCAGCGAGGTGCCACGGCCAAAATTACATCTTGCGTTTGATACGCCATGGGAAAATTGACGCTTAAGTTTGGCACGCGCCATGCAGCGAGTTGGCCACTGGTGAGATCAACGACAGCGATCTCATGAGCATCAGGCAGATCGACGAACGCGGGCCGCCCCGCGACATCGAGCCGACAGCTTTCGAACAGCTGGCGATATGGGACCGGATGAGTTCATCGGCCTCGGCGCGTTTGGCGGGCGGGATGACTACAGCTGTGATGCGAAGTTATAGCACAAGCATTTGGTTGACCAGATCCGTGCCAGGTCGAAAACGCTACACCGACTTGGCGCCGGCTGAACGTAGCTGTACCGTCCGGCTCCGATCATAGGCGCGGCGAGGAAGGAAACGAACGATGGGAAAACTCACGGGCAGGGTGGCGATCGTAACGGGGTCCAGCCGCGGCATCGGCCAGCAGATCGCTGAACTCTTCGCCGCGGAAGGCGCCAAGGTGGTGTGTGCCGCCCGCACCCTGAACGAGGGCGACCACCGAATGCTGGAGGGGTCCCTGTCACGCACCGTCGAACTGATCCGAGGCAAGGGCGGGGAGGCGACGCCGGTCACCGCCGACGTGTCCTCGGAAGCCGAGTGCGCCGCTTTGGTCCAGGCGGCTCGCCAAGCCTACGGACCGATCGACATTCTGGTGAACAACGCGGCGTTGAACTACTACCTGCCTACCGAGACCTACCCGACCAATCGCTGGATGCGCTGCTTCGCCATCAATGTGCATGCCCCGTTCATCCTGGCGAAGGAAGTCCTGACGGACATGATCCCCCGCCGCTCCGGTGCCATCGTCAACATCAGTTCGGGTGCGGCGATCGGGCCGGGCAGGGGGCCGTATGAGGACAAGACAGTGCGTGGCGGCGTCATGTACGGCGCGACCAAGGCGGCATTGGAGCGGTTTACCCAAGGCCTCGCGCAGGAGGTCGCCCGGTATGACGGCATCAGCGTCTCCGCGGTTTCTCCCTCTCAGGTGGTGCCGACGCCGGGGACGATCCACCACAAGTTGGTGACGGGGGTTGACGATCCCAAGGGTGAACATCCGATCATGATGGCGCGTGCCGCGCTGCTGTTGGCGAGCGAACCGCCGGCCGAGGTGAACGGCCGCGTCACCTACAGCCAGCAGATCCTGAAGGAATTTGGCTGGATCGAGGACGCAAAGGGCCGTGGTGTGACCATTCGCGGCTCCGGCTATTCGCTGGTTTGACCGCCGCCGGCGACCGCGGGCTGTGCCTACACCGGCCGCCCACTCGGATCCGCGTTCGCTACCGCCGGATAACCTAACGCTAAGTTGCGTGTGCCTGTTGCACCCCGCCGACGCTTGGCACGTCCCGGCGTGTCACATCGCCGCCGTCGGCTTGGTGGCGCGCGTGGACCGGCGACGTGCCAGCGCAATGCCGCCGATGCCGCTCACCAGCAGCACAATTGAAGCCGGTTCCGGGGCCGGGGTGTAAACCAGCCTCGCATTATTGAGCGACAGAACATCCGCTGGCGTGCTTTCGTACACGGCGCTGGTCCGAGGGTCGGAGGTGACCTGCAATGGCGCGGCCGGCGCGAAACTTTGCGTCGACGGAGCCCCACCCACGTAGGTCGTCAGGTCAGCCGCGGCTAGCGTGCTGAAGCTGGTCCTGACCGCGTTGTTCCGCTGTTCGGCCGCCACCGCCGCGCCGCCCGCCACCGCCCTGCTGAGGCCGGTGATCGTCGTCCTGGACGGCGCGTTGGCAGTACGGATCGCGATGTTCGCTGTCAGGTCGTCATAGCTGTTTGCGTTCACGCCGGCCGGCGCCGCCAGGCTGATCAGCGGTTCGGAGCCCGCGCTCAGCAACCCGAGGTCCGCGCCGCCGGCCGTGCTGATCGCCGCGATGTCCCCGTTCAGACCGCTTGGCCCGCAGGTCCAGGCCGCGCCCATCTCCCAATAGCCGCATCCGGCGATCGTGTCGGTGAACCCATCGTTGGTCAGCGCGTTGCCGACCGGGATCCTGGTCGCCGTCTGCGCGCGGGCATGATGAGCCAGGGTCATCACGCTGACGACCACTAAACTCAGAACATGCAATTGCCAGGTCGCGCGCAACAAATTTCGCCTTTGGTTCCGTCGGCAAGCTGTTGGGACAACGCCCGGCCGTCGCGGCCATATTTAGCATGACCGATTCGGTCGGTAAATCAAAGATCGCTGCCAAAATTGACATTGTCGTGTTGATAAAATACGACAAGCTCCAAATCCCGGACCAGCCGCTGCACCCTCGGGTTTCACGGCGCCCCTGCCGGAAGCATTTCCTTGCCCGCGATGGTGAACTTTCGCACCGCGACCCCGGCCATCGCCTGCGTCACGACATCCGCTACGCCTTCGCGCAGCAAGGTCTGCATCAGCGCCTGCCGGGCCGCGCTGAAGGACGGCGTGGTTTGCCGCCGCCGATCCTCGACCTGCACGACAAAATAGACGCCCCCGCTGTGAACCGGGAAGCGGCTGAATTCGCCCACCGCCAGCGAGAACGCGACCGCGCCGAGCTCCGGGTTCAGGCCACTGAGCGGAACGTAGCCCAGGTCGCCACCGGCGGCGGCCGTGGCGTCCAGGCTGGATGACCTTGCCAGGGTCGCGAAATCCGCGCCCGCCTGCAGGTTCGCGATAATGCCCATCGCCGCCTGCTCGGACGGCACAGCGATAAGCCGGGCATGGACCTCCTCAGGGCCCGGCCTGCCGGCCACAGCTTTCTGATAGCGATCGAGCAGCGCCTGCTCGGTGATGCTCCTGGCGATTTCACGGTGCAGCAACTCGTTCGCCAACACCTGCTCGTCCGCGGCTTTCAGCTTGCGCCGGACCACCGGGTCCTCATCGAGGCCAAGCTGATAGGCACGAATAACCAGCGCCTGCTCGCGCACCAGCTTGTCGATCACACCCGGAAACACCTCCGCGAACGGCATGGCCCGCACGTTCGGTGGCAATTGCTCGATCGCATCCGCCGTGTCACCCAGCGTCACCGCGCGACCGTCAACCTCCGCCACCACGGTGCTCGCACTCTTTGTCTGCCGGTCCGACAGCGGATACCGCGACGTCTGGATGTCGAAGATCGGCCGCTTCAGGTCGCCCGGCGCGAATGGCGCGGGATCCGGCGTCGACACGATCTGGGCATTGGCCCAGTGGGTGACCATGTCGGCGCAAATCAGGCCGGCAAGCGCCAAGGGCAACCATTGTCCGCGCCAAGCCATGTTGACCCGCTTGCAATCATGATCCAGCCGCCACAATAGCACGGGCCGCTAAGCCGATGCGAGAACGCAATGCAAACCGCGGCCGGCCCGGAACAACATCAGCCTGACCGTAAAGGTCTGGCTGATAAAGTTGCTCCTGAAAATAGTAAGCTGGAGCGCGCTGCCCGTTCACGCTCAGCCTGCGGGCGCTCTACGTCGAGCCCAGCATGACAGGCCTGCCCTCGGCGGCCGAGGCGGCGATCGCCTCGAACACCGCCACACCGTGCATGATCTGGTTCAGCGGTGTCGGAAACGCTTGTCCGGCGACGATGCTGGCGGCGAACGCTTCCAGTTCCGCCTCCAGCATATTGAAGCCCGGGGTCTCGGTTACCTCGGGTTCGCCGGCCGCATGCGCGCCGGCCTCGGCCGCGGGCAGCAGCCGGAACGTGGTCATCGGATGTCCCAGCACTTCGGCGAAACCGCGCGTGCCATATACCGCCATCCGGTAATGCGGCGTCGCCGCGGTCGAGCAGAAGATGTGCCCCGACGCGCCGTTGCTGAAGCGCAGCATGATGTCGGTGGTGTCGTCCGCCAGCGGTGCGGCACGCCTGGCAACCTCGGCATAGACCTGACGCACCGGGCCGAACAAATCGATCATACCATCGACCAGATGCACGCCGATGGCGGTCATCGCGCCAGCCGGCGCCTCGTCCGCGCGCACCCGCCAGGCGTCCTGTTTCAGGGTGATCCCGGCCAACGCGGTCTGTTCCGCGCTGATCGTGACCAGCGTCCCCAGCCTGCCGCTGGTCACCGCCTGGCGCAGCAGGCCCATCGACGGATGGAACCGCCGGTTGAACCCAACCGCGAGCACGATCCCGGCCTGCTCCGCGGCATTCCGCGCCCGTGTCGCATCTGACAGCGACAGGCTGAACGGCTTTTCGGTGAAGACGTGCTTGCCGGCTCGGGCGGCGCGGATCACCTGTTCCGGATGCTGGCTGTGCGGCGTGGCGAACACCACGGCCTGAAGGTCGGCCTGCGACAGCACCGCATCCAGGGAACCGACCCAGCGCAGCCCGGCGTCGGCGCAGAATGGTGCGGCCGTTGCCTGGGTGCGGGTATGCGCGGTGGTAAACCGGATCGCCTTGCTGTCGCGAACGCTGTTCACCAAATTCTGGCCCCACCATCCAAGCCCGACGATCGCTGCGTTTATCATCTGTTTGCTTCTCCAATCTCGGCCAGCAGTTCGTCCACGAAACGCTGCATGGTCCGCGTCCGCGCTTGCGCCAGGTCGGCGCCGGCCACGGTCTGAAACCGGCCCGCGACCTTGAACAGTTTCGCGGCAAAATGGTCCAATGCGAAGCTCTGATCATCCAGATCGCGGTGGGCGGCGACCGGGTCGAGCGGATCATAGAGCCCCGACCCCATCCGCCCGGCGACGTAGAAGCAGCGCGCGATCCCGATCGCACCGATCGCATCCAGCCGATCGGCGTCCTGCAGGATGCGCGCCTCCAGGCTGTTCGGTGCGATCTCGGCAGAAAAGCTGTGCGCCTCGATCGCGTGCGCCGTCGCCTCGATCTTGGCCGGCTCCCATCCCAGCGCCGCCAGAATCGTTCGCGCCCGACCCGCCGCCAGCCGCGATGCCTGCGATCGTTGCGGCGAGTTCTTCTCCACCGCCACGCAGTCATGCAGCACCACCGCCGCCGTCAACACCGACCAATCACAGTCGGGTATGCGGTCGGCGATCAGGGCCACGTTTCGCCAGACCCGCGACAGGTGGGACCAGTCGTGCGAGCCGTCGTCGGTCTGGCTATCGAGTGCCGCCAGCAGGCGCGCCGCCAGACCCTCCTGGTCGCCAAAGATAGCCGCGTTGGCGTTCATCCGTATCCCACACCCAAACCCTGGATGCAGCATGTCAGCGCTGTGCGGTTGATCGCAAGCGGGGGCCGGGCCGGGGGGCTTATGAGGCACTCTTGAGCGCGGTTCGAAATCGACCCGACGTCGCTCGAACGGCGCAGCTCGCGTTTGTGACGAGAAGGTGCCAGCCTGCTGGTTTTCGATGCGGGGTGGTGGGAATATCGGGATCATGCGGCCATCGGCCTGGCGGTGCCGCGTTGGCGGGAAAGTGCATGACGATCGAAACATCCCGGCTGATCCTGCGTCGCCCGACCTTGGCGGACGTGCCCAGACTGTTTGAGTTCCTGGGCGACGCCGAGGCAATGCGATTTACCCACGCCGATGCTTCCGCGCGGGAATGCCGGCGCCGTGTCGCGGTCCACGAGCGGCAGCGCCGCGGCAAGGGATACGCGCCCTGGACGGTCGTGACCAAGGCCGACCACCGCATCGTCGGCTACGGCGGTCTTTATGACGATCCCTTTGACCCGGGATGGGGCGTTGAAATCGGCTACTATTTCGATCCGGCCAACTGGGGGTTCGGGTTCGCCACAGAGCTGGCGGCAGCCTGCACGGGCTTGGCCGATGGTGTCCTCGGTCTGCCCGAACTACGGGCGTTCGCGCGCCCGGAGAATGTCGGCTCTCGGCATGTACTGGAGAAGGTCGGGTTCGAGCTGGTGCGCCTGGTTCCCGAGATGGAACGCTTGCTCTATCGGCGTGGCGGTCCGGGCGTGCGTGCCGGGCAGCTGTCATTCGTCACGAAGCGATAACCGGACAACGATCTTGCAAAGGAAGCGGCCGCATGGGTGACTTCGAACTGATTTGGGACTCGCGTTGCGGTGTGGCGGAATCGCCGGTTTGGGATCAGGCCGCGCGGCGGTTGTTGTTCTGCGATATCAGCGGGCGGCGGATCAACGCGCTGTCGGTCGACACCGGCGCCCGCGAAAGCTGGGACTTCCCCGACATGGTCGCCAGCTTCGGCCTCTGCCGTTCCGGCCGGCTGGTCGTCGCCCAGCGTCACCACGTCGTGCTGTTCGACCCCAAGTCGGGGGTGTTGACCGATCTGACGCCGAGGGTCGCTGAGCCGTCTACCAACCGGCTGAACGACGGCAAGGTTGGCCCGGATGGGGCGTTCTGGGTGGGCAGCATGGATGGGAACAGCCCGCGCCAGAAGGTCGCCGCGCTGTATCGCGTCACCGCCGACGGCCGCATCGAGAAGCAGGAGGATGGTTACGCCGGATCGAACGGGTTGGCCTGGGCGCCCGACGGTCGGATCATGTATCACTCCGATTCAACGGCGGGCACCATCGAGGCGTGGGATTTCGACCCCGCCACCGGCGGTCGCAGCAATCACCGCATTCTGGCCACGCTGACCGGTGAGGATGGGCGGCCCGACGGCGCCGCCACCGATGCCGAAGGCAATTACTGGTCCGCCGGCCCGTCTGCGGGCTGCCTCAACTGCTTCAGCCCGACCGGAGCGTTGCTGCGCAAGTGGGTCTTTCCGGTACCCGGTCCCACCATGCCGTGCTTCGCCGACAACGCGCTGTACGTGACGACGCTGCGCGACGGCAAGTCGGCGCAAATGCTGGCGGACCATCCGACGCTGGGTGGCCTTTTCCGCGCTGATGCACCGGTCGCCGGCGTGTCGGTCGGCCTGTTCGCCGATCGACCCTAGAGACGATCGACGGCCAGCCGCTGTTGCCTATGCTCAACGCGTATCCCGTCACGCTTGACGATCTACTGAGCGAAGACATGCCATGACCGAGCCCCGATGCATGGCGCGGTTCCACGTGATCGACACCCAGCCGGAGGCTGGCCGGACGGTGCGGCGTGATGGCGGCGCGCGCCGGTGCGCCCGCGCCGCCGGCCGCGATCGGCGAGGGTAGGCTACGCCGCCGCATGATCGTCTGCGCCAGTGCCCTCGTGCGCGTGCCACAGCCGGAAGAGCGATACAGGAACATTATTCTCGCCATCAACCAGCATCGGGACCAGCTTTGGACAGCACTCGCATCGCAGGAATTATCCGGGCTCAGGGCACCTTCATTCCGACCGCCGTTATGGCAGCAACAGCTTATCGCGGTCTGACGGGCTGACGGAAGCAGATCCCAGGCGCCCACGCTGTCGACCGCGGCCGGGCAGAACTTATCAGGAGATCGCCCGCAACCGAGGATGTTCCGGTCGGGTGTCGCCGCGGGCCAAGTGGTTCAGGAACACGGTGCAGAACCGCCCGGCGGTGTTGACCGCGACCTTTTCGTGCAGGGCGTGCCAACGCTCGCGCCGCTCCTCCAGGTCCATCGACAGGCCGATGTGCATGGCCTCGGCGATCTCGTCGGAGTCGTACGGATTGACAATCAGCGCCTCGGTCATCTCCTCGGCGGCCCCGGCAAATCGAGACAGGATCAGCACCCCAGGATTTTCCGGATTCTGTGCCGCGACATACTCCTTCGCGACCAGGTTCATGCCGTCGCGCAGCGGCGTCACTACCGCCAGCCGGGACAACCGGAAAAATCCCGCCAGCGTGTCGCGCTTGACCGCTCGGGTCATATAGCGCAGCGGCGTCCAGTCGAACTCGGAATAGCGTCCGTTGGTGTCGCCGACGATGCGGTCAAGTTCCCGGCGCAGGCGCTGATAGGCACCTTGTTCTTCCCGTGAGCGTGCGGCGACCTGCAGAAAGCTGACCTGTCGGCGATGCTGCGGGTAATTGGCAAAGAACCGGCCAATCGCCTCGAACCGACTGATCAAGCCCTTCGAGTAATCCAGCCGGTCCACCCCGATCGCCAGACCGCCCTTGCTCAGGCTATCGCGCAACATCCGGGAATCAGCGCTGCGGGCGGATTCGATTGCTTGTTTGGTGAAAGCGGCGGCATCGATGCCGATCGGATCGACGATAACCCGTACCGCCTGGCCACGCCAGACGAAGCGGCCGTCCGCGTCGGCGCGGATCCCCAAGTTTCCCACGATGCAGTCCAGGAACGCCGACCGATAGGTCAAGGTATGGAAGCCGACGACGTCATAGGCGCACAGGCTGGTCAGCAGTTCAGCCGAGCGCGGCAACGCGTTGAAAATCGACGGCGGCACGAACGGGGTGTGCAGGAAAAAGCCGATGCGGTTGGTGACGCCCAGTGCCCGCAGTTCGGCGGCCATCGGGATCAGGTGGTAGTCGTGCACCCAGATCATGTCATCGGGCCGCAGCAACGGCACCAGCGCCGCGGCGAACTGACGATTGACCGAGCGGTATCCCTCGTAGTCCTCGGAACGGAAGTCGAGCAGCCCGAGACGGAAGTGCATCAACGGCCACAGCGCGCCGTTGGAGAAGTTGACGTAGAACGAGCGGTATTCCGCCTCCGTCAGATCAACGGTTGCATATGTAATGCCCTCGGATCGCTGGATGTGAGTGGTGCCCGCTCCACGCGTGGAGCGACGCCCGCTCCAGCCAAACCAGAGTGAGCCTGGCTGCAGGGCATCAGCGAGAGCAACCGCAAGACCCCCGGCCTTGGCACCGCGCTCCGACGGCAGCGGCACCCGGTTCGAAACGACGACCAGTCGCGCCATCGATCAACCCCCTATTTTAGCGACCCGTTCCAGACGAAGCGGCCGGCAAGTTGAAAACGCAGTCCACGCCGGCGCGGTCGCAGGGAAAAGGTCACATCGCCGTGATCTTTCGAAGTTTAGCCAATCGTTAATCCAGCCGCCGCAAAAAAACCTGATCCGGCTCGCATCTTCGGCAAAGACAAAAAGACCGAAGGATCATTCGACATGCGCATAGCCCAGATCGCACCACTGACCGAGTCCGTTCCTCCGCGCACCTATGGCGGAACCGAGCGGGTGGTGTCGTACCTGACGGAGGAGCTGGTGGCGATGGGACATGACGTGACCCTGTTCGCCAGCGGTGACTCGGTGACCGGCGCACAGCTCGAAGCGATCTGGCCTTGCGCGCTGCGGTTTGACCCGACGTTGCGCGACTTCATGGCGCCGCAGATGCTGCTGATCGAAAAGGTCTATCAGCAGGCGCACCAATTCGATGTGCTGCACTGCCATCTCGATTACTGGCCGTTCTCGCTGCTGAGCCGGCAGCCGACGCCCTTCATGACGACCTTGCACGGCCGACTGGATTTGCCTGAACTGAAGCGGGTGTATGATTGCTTCGAAGACGCACCGATGGTTTCTATTTCTGATGCGCAACGCCGTCCGTTGACCACCGCCAACTTCATCGGCACCGTCCATCATGGTTTGCCGCCCGGCCTCTTGACCCCGCAGATGATGCCCCGCGACTATCTCGCCTTCCTCGGGCGCCTGTGTCCGGAAAAATCACCCGACCGCGCGATCCGCATCGCCCGGGCCGCCGGCATGAAGCTGAAGATCGCCGCCAAGATCGACCGCGCCGATCGTGAGTATTTCAACACCACCATTCGGCCGCTGATCGATGGCGACCAGGTGGAGATGATCGGCGAAATTGGCGATGCCGAGAAATCCGCTTTCCTCAGTGGCGCCAAGGCGATGCTGCTGCCGATCGACTGGCCGGAGCCATTTGGCCTGGTGATGATCGAGGCGATGGCTTGCGGCACACCCACCATCGCCTTTCCGGCGGGTTCGGTGCCCGAGGTGATCGACGACGGGCTGACCGGCTTCATCGTCAAGGACGAAAGCGCCGCGGTTGCCGCGCTCGCCCGGCTTGACCGCCTGTCCGCCCCGGCGATCCGCGACCGCTTCGAGCAGCGCTTCACCGCCCGCCGCATGGCCGAGGACTACGTGGCGCTGTACCGCCGACTGGCGGTAAAGGCCCGCCCGGTCCTGCGTGTGGTGACCTGAGGCGGGACTGGTCAAGCCGCTGCGGTTCCGCTTCACTGGCCACAACAGTGATGGCCCGAAACAGCGATGGCCCGAACCGGCGACGTCGGCCATGCCAGCGACGGCCAGACAAAGGGGAAGCGCGCCATGGTTGCCATGGGAGAATACGATTTTGTCATTGTCGGGGCGGGGTCCGCTGGCTGTGTGCTGGCCAACCGGCTGTCGGCCGATGCCAGGAACCGTGTCCTGCTGCTCGAAGCTGGCGGCAAGGACACCGATCCGTGGATCCATATTCCTGCCGGCTTCTACCGCAACATCTATAATCCCAAGGTCGCCTGGTACTTCGAAACCGAGCCGGTGCCGCAGATGCACAACCGGCGGATCTCGTGGCCCCGCGGCAAGGTGCTGGGCGGCTCGTCGTCCATCAACGGCCTGATCTACATCCGCGGCCAAACCCAGGACTTCGATCTGTGGCGCCAGCTTGGCAACGCAGGATGGTCCTACGACGACGTGCTACCCTACTTTCGTCGCGCCGAGAACCAGGAACGTGGCGCCAACGAATTTCACGGCGCCGGCGGGCCGCTGGGCGTATCCGACCTCAAGACCGACCACCCGCTGCACGACGCGTTCATCGCCGCGGCGCAGGAAGCAGGCTACCGCTATAACGATGACTTCAACGGCGCCCAGCAGGAAGGCGTCGGCCCGCTGCAGCTAACCGTCAAGGGCCGGCGTCGCTCCTCAGCCGCCGTCGGCTACCTGCACCCCGTCAAATCCCGGCCAAACCTAACCATTCTGACTCGAGCCTTGACCCATCGGGTGCTGACGCAGGGGAAGCGAGCGGTGGGCATCGAATACAGCCAGAACGGCGCGCTGCACCAGGCCAAGGCGAAGCGCGAGGTGCTGTTGTGCGGCGGCGCGATCCACTCGCCGCAGATCCTGCAACTGTCTGGCATCGGGCCAGGCGCGTTGCTCCAATCGCTTGGTGTCGAGGTGAAGCACGACCTGCCCGGCGTGGGCGAGAACCTGCAGGACCACATTGGCGGGCGTATCATTCACCGCTGCGTCGACGGCACCGTGACGATGAACGAGATCTATCATAACTGGCTCCGCCGGATCTATGCGGGCGCGGAATGGCTTCTGGCGCGGAAGGGTCCGTTGATGACCGGCGCCGGGCCGATCGGGATGTTCGTCAAGACCCGGCCGGAACTGGACAGTCCGGATGTGCAATACCAGTTCCTGGCCGGCAGCGCGGAAAAAACCGGCGAACCGATGCATCGCTTTCCCGGATGCACCATGGTCGCCATCCCGTGCCGGCCGGAAAGCCGCGGGTGGCTGCGTATCCAGTCGCCCGATCCGACGCAGGCGCCGGCGATGCAGCCCAACTACCTGTCCACCCAGGCCGACCGCGACACCATCGTCGCCGGCCTGCGGGTAACCCGGAAGATTTTCGCCACCGCCAGCATGCAACGCTACTGCCAGGAGGAGATCTATCCCGGACCGAAAGCGCAGACCGACGAGGACCTGCTGGACCACGTGCGAGCCACCGCCGGCACGACCTTTCATCAGACCAGCACCTGCATGATGGGGCCCGGTCCAAAGGCGGTTGTCGATAACGACCTCAAGGTCAAGGGTTTGCAGGGGCTGCGGGTGATCGACGCGTCGATCATGCCGACGGTCGTGTCCGGCAACACCAACGCCACCGTGATCATGATCGCCGAGAAGGGCGCTGACATGATCCTGCGGGCGGCGTGACGATGACCCAAGCCGGGGCTCAAGCCAGGGACCAAGCGGGGGACCAGACATTCGCCGGCAAGGTCGCCCTGGTTACAGGGGCCGGCAAGAATATCGGCCGCGGCATCGCGTTGGACCTCGCGGCGCGGGGCGCATCTCTGGTGATCAACGGCCGCCACGATCGCGTCGCCGTCGATGGTGTGGTGGCGGAGATCAACGCAACAGGGGGCCAGGCGATCGGCTGCCTGGCGGACGTATCCGATGAGGCCGCTACGCAGTCCATGGTCCAGGCTGCCGTCGCCGCGTTCGGCGGCATCGACATCCTGGTCAGCAACGCCGGCCTGCGCCGACAGACGCCGTTCCTGGAAATGTCGTTGAATGAGTGGCGGGAAATCCTCTCGGTCGCCCTGGATGGCGCCTTCATCCTTGCCCGGGCAGCGGTGCCGGCCATGCTGAACCGGGGTGGCGGTGCGATCGTGGCGCTGTCGGGAATTTCCACCCATGTCGGCACCCCGAACCGCTGCCACGTCTCCGCCTCGAAGGCGGGGCTGGAGGGCCTGATGCGGGCGCTCGCGGTCGAACTGGCGCCGCACGGCATCACGTGCAACGCCGTCGCGCCCGGTGCCGTCGATACGGTTCGCGGCGCATCCGCCGGTGCCTTGCCCAGCACGCTGGCCGATCGGGGCATTCCGCTCGGGCGCAAGGCGGCGGTGGCGGAAATCTCCGCCGCGGTGCGCTTCCTGGCCGGACCCGATGGGCGCTACATCACCGGCCAGACGCTGCACGTGAACGGCGGTGTCTTCCTGACCTGAAACCTTCATCTTGCAATCAGACGTTCCGCATGGTCCAAGGCGGCGGATCAAGCGCTGGCGAACCCTGTCATGACCTGTGCCCTGCCTGATCCCGCCGACACCCTCGAACGCATCCTGATCCTGGATTTTGGCAGCCAGGTGACCCAGTTAATCGCCCGCCGTCTGCGCGAATCCGGTGTCTATTGCGAAATCTGGCCGTTCAACGCCGACCCCGCTCGGATCACCGACTGGAACCCGCGCGGGATCATCCTGTCCGGCGGTCCGGCGTCGGTGCATGAGGCGGTGTCTCCGCTGGCGCCCCGTCCAGTGTTCGACCTGGGCATCCCGGTGCTGGGTATCTGCTACGGTCAGCAGCTGCTGTGCCATCAACTGGGTGGCGTCGTGGAACCGTCCGACCACCGGGAGTTCGGCCGCGCCTATGTCGACATCGCCGACGATTGCGCGCTGTTCCATGGCGTCTGGGCCAAAGGCGGTCGTGAGCCGGTCTGGATGAGCCACGGCGACAGGGTCAGCCGTCTGCCGCCGGGTTTCCGCGTCGTCGCCACCACCGAGGGCGCGCCGTTCGCGGCCATCGCCGACGACAAGCGCCACTTCTACGGCGTGCAGTTCCACCCCGAGGTCGTGCACACCCCACATGGCGCGCAGCTGCTGCGGAATTTTACCCACGACGTCGTCGGCCTGTCCGGCTCCTGGACGATGGCCGGGTTCCGCACCACCGAGATCGCCCGCATCAAGGCGCAGGTTGGCGACGGGCGGGTGATATGCGGCCTGTCCGGCGGGGTCGATTCCGCAGTCGCCGCGGTGCTGATCCACGAGGCGATCGGCGCGCAGTTGACCTGCATCTTCGTCGACCACGGCCTGCTGCGTCACAACGAAGCGGACGAGGTGCTGAAGACATTTCGCGACCGCTTCAACATCAGGCTGGTGCATCGTGATGCCTCCGATCTGTTTCTGCGGGCTCTGGAGGGAGTCACGGATCCTGAATTGAAACGAAAGAGCATTGGTCGATTGTTCATCGAGGTGTTCGAGGAAGCGGCCGCGTTGATTGGGGGAGCGGACTTCCTGGCGCAGGGCACGCTGTATCCGGATGTGATCGAAAGCGTCAGCTTCACCGGCGGCCCGTCCGTTACGATCAAGTCACATCATAACGTTGGTGGCCTACCAGAACGAATGCGCATGCGGCTGGTCGAGCCGTTGCGCGAACTGTTCAAGGACGAGGTGCGGGTGCTGGGCCGCGAACTCGGCATCCCCGACACGATCGTTGGGCGGCATCCGTTTCCGGGACCAGGGTTGGCGATCCGCATTCCCGGTGCGATTACTCGTGAAAAGGCCGATATGCTGCGCAAGGTGGACGCGATCTACCTGGAGGAGATCCGCACCGCCGGCCTGTACGACGCGATCTGGCAGGCTTTCGCGGTTCTGCTGCCGGTTCGCACCGTCGGTGTCATGGGCGACGGCCGCACCTACGACATGGCCTGCGCGCTCCGCGCGGTCACCAGTACTGATGGCATGACCGCCGACGTCTATCCGTTCGAGATGGCGTTCCTGAACCGGGTCGCCGGCCGAATCGTCAACGAGGTACGCGGCGTGAACCGGGTTACCTACGACATCACCAGCAAGCCCCCGGGAACGATCGAGTGGGAGTGAGGGGTGTCGGATACCCTGGAGGATTAGCCGGCAAGCGCATCGCGTACAGCATCTGGTGTAACGCCCATTGCTGCTCGAAAGGTCGCCACGAACTGGACAGGGGTCGAGAAGCCCACCTCGTCTGCCACCTCACCGACGGGAACCTGCGCGACACGCAATAGCGAGACGGCACGATCCATACGGCGGCGAACGAGGTATTTGTGCGGCGTGTTGCCTGTATGCCGGCGGAACGCGCGCACGAAGTGAGTGACGCTGAGGCTGACGGCGTCGGCCATCTCGGCGAGTGTGGGTGACCTGGCCTCGTCCAGCGCCGCCTCGATCATCGCCTCCACACGGCGGAACGCAGCCGGCGCGAAACCACCGCGAAACAGCGCGGATGGTGTCTCGATCCGGCCCCGCCACTGGGCGGCGTGTCGCTTGATACGAAGAGCCAGCGCGTGCAAATCCTCTTCCACCGTCAGCGCATCGTCGGGCCCGCGCCGAGCGCCGCCGACCAAGACCCGCATGATCATGGTCCGCATCCAGTCGTCGCGCAGGTCGAACATCGGTGGGCAAGCGAAGGTATTCGAACTGCCGCTTCCGTTATCGTTGCACCGCACCACGATCGGGTCGACGGCAGATTTGCGCTCGACGCCGCCGGGCTTAGACTTCTCCCATCCGGCGAGGGAACAAGACCATGGACTTCGAGATCAGTTCGCAACAGCGGGAGATGGTTGCCTCGGTGCGCTCGCTCGCGCAGACCGAGTTCAAGGCCACCGCGATGCGCTGGATGGACGGCACGTTCCCCTGGGAGAATATAAAAAAGCTCGCTAAACTGGGCGTGCTGGGCATGTCGGTGCCGGAGGAATATGGCGGCCTCGGCCTGCCGATCCTCGATACCGCGCTCATCCTGGAGGAGATCGCCAAGGTCGACTACGTCACCGCGATGGCCGTGCTGGGCGAAGCCGGCGTGCAGACCCGGGTGATTGCCCGCTATGCCCCGGCTTCGATTCGAGAACGTATTCTTCCCCAGGTGGTCAGCGGTGACTGCATCCTGGCGGTGTGCATGACGGAGCCTCATGCGGGCACCGATGTCGCGAATTACCGCACCAATGCGCGCATCGTCGGTGACCGGTTGATCCTTAAGGGAACCAAGACGCTGATCAGCCGAGCGCGTGAGGCTAGTATGTTCGTGGTGTTCACCCGGGTCGACGGCAAGCCGGGTCGGGAAGGGATCGGCTGCGTGCTGCTGGAGGCAAACACGCCGGGCTTCGAGGTCACCGGCACCTACCACACCATGGGAGGCGAGAATCTGCACGAGATCCAGTTCAACGATTGCGAGCTACCGCTGCAGAATCTCGTGATTCGCGAGGACGGATTCCGCAAGTTGCTGACGGCGTTCAATACGCAGCGTTGTCTCAATCCCTCGATCTCCCTGGGACTGGCTGAAGGCGCCTTTGACGAAGCGGTCAACTACGTGCGCGAGCGAACTGTCTTCAACAAGCCGATCGGCGATTTCCAGGGCATCCGCTGGAAATTGGCTGATATGTTCAAAGACATAGAGGCAGCCCGCGGATTGCTGTATCGCGCCTGCCGGACCGCCAACCCGTTCCCCGATCCCTTCATGGCAGCGGCGGCGAAGATCTTCTGCAACGAGATGTCATTACGGGTAACCACCGAGGCCGTCCAGGTGCATGGCGGCTTCGGATTTACCGATGAATACCCGGTGTCCCGGTTCTATCGCGGCGCGCGGTATGGCTCGATCGGCGGCGGCGCCTCGGAGACGTTACGGGATCTGATCGGCAAGAAGATCGTCGGTGAATTTGAGGTTGCCGACGGTATCATGGGTCTGGGAACCTTTTGACGTGCTGCTGATCGAGGCGGACGGCAAGGCGCTGTTCGCCGAGCAGGGCATTGCAGTTCCGGCCGGTGTCGTCGTGACGAACGTCGCGCCGGGAAAGGTCCCGACGAACGTCGCGCCGGGAAAGGTCCCGACGAACGTCGCGCCGGGAAAGGTCCCGACGAACGTCGCGCCGGGAAAGGTCCCGACGAAGGTCGCGCCAGGAAAGGTCCCGACGAACGTCGCGCCAGGAAAGGTCCCGACGAACGTCGCGCCAGGAAAGGTCCCGACGAACGTCGCGCCAGGAAAGGTCCCGACGAACGTCGCGCCAGGCGATGTCGTGACGGACGTGGTGGCGCGGCTGCCGGGTGAGGGCCCATGGATGGTCAAAGCTCAGGTTTCGGTGGGCGGTCGCGGCAAAGCCGGCGGCATTCTACTCTGCGATACCAAGGCGGAGGTTGAGGCAGCGGTCATCGGAATGCTGTGCAGTCGCCTGAAGGGGCGCTCGGTGGATGCCTGCCTGGTCGAGGCGGCCGCGGTCGGACAAGAGCGATACCTCGCGATCATGGTCGACCCTGCAAGCTACGGATTGCGAGTGATCTACGCCACCCGGGGCGGGATCGAGATCGAGCATTCCGGATCGACAACACAACGTCTGTGCTCGCCTCATCCTGGTGCCGTTGCCGAGGCGCTGGCGGACCTGATCGCTGATGAGCCGGCCGTGTGGCGCGACCGGGTCGCCGCGACCGGCGCGGCCCTGGCGTCGCTGCTGATCGAGAAGGAACTCGCGCTGGTTGAGATCAATCCGCTGTTCGTTTCGGACATCGGATGTGTCGCCGGCGATGCCAAGGTCGTTGTTGACCTCAACGCGGTGCATCGTCAGCCGCGCATCGCCGCATTGATCACGGCCCGTCCGGCCATCTACGCCGATGCCTGCAGAAAGATCGCGGAGCAGTTCGACTATGTCGAGCTTGATCCAAACGGCGAGATCGGCCTGGTGACGACCGGCGCCGGGCTGTCGATGATGCTAATCGATGAGTTGACGGCGCGCGGCAAGAAGCCGCTCAACTTCTGCGACATCCGCACCGGACAGATGCGTGGCAGTCCCGATCGATTGATCCGGGTCCTGCAGTGGATTACCGCGCGATCTTCTCTCAAGGCGGTCCTGGTCAACATCTTTGCCGGGATCACCGACCTGGAGGAATTCGCTGGTCTGCTCGCGGCGGCGATCGAGGCGTCACCGTCGTTACACGTTCCAGTCGTCGCCCGGCTGGTCGGTCGCAACGCGGTGAGGGCGCGACAGATCCTTGGTCAGGCCCAGCCGAGCATGTTGGTGACCGAAGACCTGGAGCAGGCGCTTGAGTGCATCGAGGCGATCGTCGGCACAAGCTCGTGATCGGTACCTTGTCGCGCGAAACCCCGGTCATCGTGCAAGGCATAAGCGGACGCATGGGGCGCAGCCATGCGGCGCTCATGCGGACCTATGGGACGAACATCGTCGGCGGCACCTCGGCGCGAACGGATCTCAAGCAAGCGTCGGGTGTGCCGGTTTTTGCATCCTGTGCCGAGGCTGTGCTGCAAACCGGGGCAACCGCATCCGTTGTGATGGCACCGCCCGACGAAACGGGCGCAGCGGTGCAGGAAGCACTCGCGGCTGGGATCAGGCTGGTCGTCACTGTCGCCGAAGGAGTCCCGTTACATGATGCGATGAGGATTGGTCGGGCCGTGCGGCGCGTCGGGGCCGTCTGGGTGGGTGCCTCCACCCCAGGACTGGCTGTTCCGGGCCAGTGCAAGCTGGGTTTCTTGCCTGACGTCTGCCTCAATCCAGGCTCGATCGGCATCATGTCGAAAAGCGGAACGTTGTCGTACGAGGTGGGCTATCGTCTGGTGCGCGAAGGTCTCGGACAAAGCCTGTGGGTTGGGGTTGGCGGCGACTCGGTCAAGGGCGTTCGTTTCGCAGACATGTTGACGGTGTTCTTCGCCGATTCATCAACCAAAACGATTATTCTGGTCGGTGAAGTCGGCGGCACCGAAGAGGAAGAATGCGCCGACGCCTATGTTCGGCTGGGCGCGAGAAAGCCGCTGTTCGCGCTGATCGCGGGAAGGGAGGCCAAGGAAGGCATCTCCATGGGACATGCAGGCGCTCTGGTGCATGGGGAAATCGGCACGCTGATCTCCAAGACACGCCGGTTGGCCGACGCCGGGGCGGAGGTTTTCAATCAGGTCGAGGCGTTGATCAGTCGTTGCAAACGAGACTGACAATACGGACAAGGTGCGGCCACCGCTGAACGAGAATCTGTTCATCGACGGCCGCATGGCCAGATGCCCGTTTAGGCAACCGCCTTTTCGGCCCGTTCGGCCAATTCGGCGCTATACGTGTCGGCGTTGTAGATGTCCTTGACGATCGCCTTCAGCTTGGTGGCGTCCTCCTTCAATCCAAGCGCAGAGGCATAGGCCGCGGCAGTGCCGAAACCGGCCAGCCCATAATGTGACATGCGCTGATACTGTGAGATGATTACAAGATCACGCAGCGCGCCATCCAGGTCTTCGTCGAGCGCGTGGGTCTTCGCCTCCTCGACCAGACCTTCCATTCCCTTGCAGTGTTCCTTTCTGACCTTGCCTCCTTGACCTTCCAGCACCGACCTCAGGGTCTCGGTGTGTGTGCTGATGCCGCTGACCGACTTGTCCAACAGGTCTTTCAGTTTCTTGTCGGACGCTTTCTGGCTCATTGTTTTCATCACGCGCTGCATTTGATCGTTCGCAGACCAAAGGTCACGCATCTCGTCGATGTAGACTTCCTTCAGGCTCGTCGTGGCGGGCATGGCAGTTCTCCTGCTTGGCAAGGACCGATCGTTGACCCGCGACATGCGGGGGCGGTCACGATGCTCAGAGCAACGCAGACGAAGGTGGGGGGTTTCCGGTATCACGCAACGCCCGGTGGCCGCTAAAGCTTCATCCGCCGCACGAGATCCGCCCGCTGCGCACAGGCGGCAACAAGAAAGGCGAGGTCCGTTCCTGTTGATACATAGCGGGCACCCATCTGAACGAACTGCGTCATCAAATCATCCCGCGATGCCAGACCGCCAACGCCGACGTGCTTCCCAACTTTGCGTGCGGCTTCGATTGAGCGGGCGAAGGCGTCCTTCAATCGGGAATGATCGTACTGCCCGCTGATCCCCATCTCCCCGCATAGGTCGTTGCTGCCGATCAGCAGCATATCGATGCCCTCGGTGGCGATGATCTGCTCGACATTCTCGAGCGCGGCAACGGTCTCCATCATCACCACCAACGAGGTGGCCTCGTTCATCACGGCGTTCGTCTCGGGCAGCGGAAAGCTGCGATATTCATAATGCGACAGTGCCCCGCCCGCCGAACGATGTCCCAGCGGCGGGAACTTCACCAAATCGACCATGGCCCGGGCTTCTTGAGCCGAACGGACATGTGGCGTGATGACGCCCATTGCACCGCCGTCCAGCACACGGCCGATGTAATCCGCCGTGTTGGCCGGCACACGCACCAGTGGCGTGATGCCGATCTGCTGGGCGCTGATGCAGATCTGGCAGCACGTGTCGATCGACAGCGTGTTGTGCTCCAGGTCCACGTATAGTGTGTCGAAGCCCGCGGTTTTCGCGATCGCCGCGATTTCGATCGACCGCGAGAAGCGCACCGTCATCGACGCGACCGCCTCATCCCGAGCAAGTTTTTCTTTCATGTGATTACGCAGGACGGCACGCAGCGCGGACATGATCTTCTCCCCTGGACGTTGTCCAGCCTGAGGACTAGGTGGGCGATTTGCAAGTCAGTCCGACGCATGGATCGGCAGGCAGACATTCTGTATGACCCTGGGCGCGTCCAGCACAACCCACGTGTCGCGCTACCGGGATTAGCTGCGGGATTGCCACATATGCGGAACAAAGCGGACTTGCGCGGGCGTGATCAACCTGCTAGGAAGCGGCCCTCATTCGCCACCATCCGGCGCTGCTGTAGCTCAGTGGTAGAGCACTCCCTTGGTAAGGGAGAGGTCGAGAGTTCAATCCCCTCCAGCAGCACCATCACGCATCCCGGCCTGCTACCGCGCGGTTCCGCCGAAGCACACCTGCGCTGCCAGAACCTCGTCGAGCCGATGACGCACAATCATGGCGCCACACCGATAGAGCGCGGCCGTCCAAAACCACCCGTCACCGGGTCAGTGACCCCGTGAGCGGCGTTCGGCCGGCGTGCCGAACGGTTCGGCGACAGCCCGCAGGCGTTCGTCCTGCGCGATCCAGCCCTTTGCCGCGGCTTCGGTCGCAAAGCCAGCCGCCATCTCCGGCAGTGCGCCAAACCTTATAATTTCAACAGCGAACGTGTCGTCCGGGCGACGAACGATCCGATAAGAAGTCTCTGCCATTTTTCACCATGCCGGTAGTTCACCATACCTGAAGACCATAGGGCTGCGGCCAGTGAACGGACGCCGAGATCTATTGATCGACCCGAGCCACCGCAGCCTCCTGGGCAGCGGAAACGATCGCGGCGGCGCGCCGGACGGTGATGTCTTTCAGGATGTGCACCCCGCCTGAGGCGGTTTCCAGCTTCACCGCCCCCTGTTCATCGTAGATCGCCACGACGTGACGCACCTGCACTACCACAAGCCCACCACTGGCGGCCTCAAAGGTAACCCAGCTCACCTGGCGCCGCGCGAGATCATCAGCTTGATGTAATCCGCCCGGCTGGTGCCGTCATAGGACATGCCAAATGGCTTCTTCTCGGTCGTTGCCGGCTTGGACTCCGGCGCGGCGGGCTTGGTCCGTCTCATCCGGGCGGTGGTCGGCGGCACGATGGAGCGTGTCACCGCGACGCTCAAGTCCGTGGCACCGCGCGCTGATCCGTCGGCGCGACCTTCACGCCATGACGCGACATCCTTGCGCAATTGGTCCTTCATCGCATCGGCATTCTCGTCTGCCTGCGTCGGTTCATCAGCGGGCGCTGTGCTCATGCGATAATTTCCTTCTGGTGAGCGATGGCGGATCGGCGCCTGCCGCAAACGCTTATTAGGCACATCGGCGGTTAGACACCTCGACCGAAGTTTTGGGGTCAGCCTGACACCGGGCGCTGTCGAAGCAACCAAGTATCGGACGTTCCGCGATAATACGCAATTATGTGCTCATGATCTGCCAAAAATGCAAGTCTCGCGCCTGGAGGCTGCTGGCACGGCAGCCGCTGAACAGATATCTTCGACCAGAATGGCGCCAAACGCCAGAGAAACCCGCCCGATGCGCGGTCTTGCCAGGTTTTTGCAGAGTGCGGCCAACGTCACGGCATTCATCGGCCTGCCGGGTGAAAGGCTTCGCGGAGGCCTAGCACTGCTTCATTGCAAAACCGGCTCGACAATGCGGTTATCCCAGTGACATCGGCTCGCCTCAGCCGCACTCACGGATGGACTTCGCAGGCTGGTTCAAGGCCCCTCTTGGCGGTGCATCATACGTTCCGAAATCGGATAAAATGCCTGATCAGGCACATTCTCATCAGGCGGGGGCTCGACGCGGTTGATGTCCCGATCAGCAACACGTCCGGAACGAACCTGCTGGTCAGCTTCAAGGTCTGGACCGACGAGAACCTAATTGCGAATTGGAGTCCGGTCGCGCAGCAAAACCCATCTGCCCGTGCGGCAAAGCCGGTCGGTCGGTGCGGCTTCCTCGGTTCGCCCTCGTCTCAGCGGACAGCTGATGCCGGCGGCACTTTCGCCGATCCAGGCTCAGTCAGCGCATCCTTGGCCTCGGCGGTAACCTCGGCGGAAATTCGTGCCAAGACGCCTTCAAGACCCGCCGGCGTGGTGGTGGCGAGTTCCTCAGCGGCCCGACGCAGCGCCTCGCGGCGGATCAGGCGCGAGGTGAGCGTGTCAAATTCTGCTTCTGGCTGTTCTTGATCTGTCACCACGCGTTCTCTCTCAGACCCTCGCTCGGCGCGTGATCGCGCCCGCCACACCCAGCGCCCGCCACACCGGAAGGTGCGGCAGCCGCTGGGCCTATAGCGATCAGGCGTCGTTGGCGGGCGGTTCGACGTGGTCGCCCACCATGGCTTCGGTGGTGATCATCAGGCCGCCGACTGAGGCCGCGTTCTGCAGCGCACAACGCACAACCTTGGTCGGATCGATGATGCCCGCCTTGACCAAATCCTTGAACTCGCCGGTCTGGGCATCGAACCCGTAGTTGTAATCGTCCTTTTCCAGCGTCTTGCCGGAAATCACGGCGCCATCCTCGCCACCGTTGGCGGAGATCTGCCGCAGCGGCGACAACGCGGCTTTGCGCACGATTTCGATCCCGACACGCTGGTCTTCGTTGTCTGACTTCAGCTTCAACAGAATCTGCGAGGCACGCGCCAGCGCGACGCCGCCGCCCGGAACGATGCCTTCCTCGACCGCCGCACGTGTGGCATGCAGCGCATCATCGACCCGGTCCTTGCGCTCTTTCACCTCGGATTCGGAACCGCCGCCGACGCGGATGATGGCAACGCCACCAGCCAGCTTCGCCAACCGCTCCTGTAGCTTCTCCTTGTCGTAGTCCGAGGTGGTCTCCTCGATCTGCGCCCGGATCTGCTTGCAGCGTGCCTGGATGTCGGGCTTCTTGCCCGCGCCCTCGACGACCGTGGTGTTTTCCTTGTCAATCAGCACCCGCTTGGCAGTGCCCATCATCGCCAAAGTCACGTTCTCCAGCTTGATGCCAAGGTCTTCACTGATCACTTCGCCCTTGGTCAGGACAGCGAGGTCCTCCAGCATCGCCTTGCGCCGATCGCCAAATCCCGGCGCCTTCACGGCCGCGACCTTCAGGCCGCCGCGAAGCTTGTTCACGACCAGGGTCGCCAGCGCTTCGCCTTCAACGTCCTCGGCGATGATCAGCAGCGGACGGCCGGACTGGGCGACGGCTTCCAATACCGGCAGGATCGACTGCAGGTTGGACAGCTTCTTCTCATTCAGCAGGATGTAGGGATTTTCCAGCTCGACGGTCATCTTCTCGGCGTTGGTGATGAAGTACGGCGACATGTAGCCGCGGTCGAATTTCATTCCCTCCACCACGTCCAGTTCGGTCAGTGCGGTCTTGGCTTCCTCGACCGTGATGACGCCCTCGTTGCCGACCTTCTGCATGGCCTCGGCGATCATCTTGCCGATTTCAACTTCGCCGTTGGAAGAGATCGTGCCGACCTGGGCGGTTTCCGACTGGGTGGTGATCTTCTTGCTGCGCTTCTTCAGCTCCTCGACCAGGGCGATGACCGCCTTGTCGACGCCCCGCTTGAGGTCCATCGGGTTCATGCCGGCGGACACCGCCTTGGACCCTTCGCGGATGATCGCCTGGGCCAGCACGATCGCCGTGGTGGTGCCGTCGCCGGCGATATCGTTGGTCTTCGAGGCCACTTCGCGTACCAGCTGGGCGCCCATGTTCTCGAACTTGTCGCTCAGCTCAATTTCCTTGGCGACGGTAACGCCGTCCTTCGTCATGCGCGGCGAACCATAGCTCTTGTCGAGCAGCACGTTGCGTCCCTTCGGACCCAGCGTGACCTTCACGGCCTCAGCGAGCGTATCTACGCCCCGCGTCATGCGCTGGCGAGCATCACCACCGAATCGAACGTCCTTGGCAGCCATTTGCGTATCCTTCCCGAAACAAAATGCGCCGCCGGTTCGCGAACTGGCGAAGCCGGATGGCGACAGATGAGATCATTGCCAGACCGGATGCCGGAGCAGGATGCTCGCATCGGGTCTGGGTTGGCGTCACACGGTCGGCGGCGTTCGCCACCCGCATGTCGTCGATTCGCGTGGATTAGCACTCTTCCTCGGCAAGTGCCAGGGGTAAGATTCTTACGGTTCAGATCTCACGGGCCAGGCTAAAAGCGCATGAGCAGGATCATCCGCACGGCGTGACGGCGTCAAAATCAGCGTCGTCGGACGGTAATTGAACCCGCCGCGTGGCAGCTGTTTCGGCACAGCAATCGAAAGTCACGGCGGCCGCGGTCTCGCATCACGGTAGCGGCAAGTAGTCGTTCGAAACAGTGCTCAACTCGCATTTCCGCACCATACAATAGCGGAATTTGGGCAGATCCGACTGGCATCGACCGGCGAGAAGCGTTCAGCCGGCGGCTGGAGATGCAGACTGTTGATCCGCTGATGTATCTCTCGGCAAAAATCCTATATAACCGTGGATTTTAACGCGGGTGGAAAAATTGGCGGCAGCAGAAATCACGACGGCCATGGTGTCAGCCGCTTTCGGGGCGACGGCGGCGCAGCCGAAACCGCGCGATGGCGATCCTTTCCGAGCAGGCGACTTTGTCGTCTACCCGACCCATGGTGTTGGCAAGATCGACAAAATCGGTGCCGAGGAGATCGGCGGGCACAAGCTGGACCTGATCTATATCTCGTTCGATGAGAACAAGATGACTCTGCGCGTTCCAGTCGCCCAGGCGCGTACTACCGGCCTGCGCAAGCTGGCGACTCCCGACATTATGGCGCAGGTCATGACGATCCTGGCTGGACGTCCCAAAAGCAGCCGCATGATGTGGGCGAAGCGAGCGCAGGAATTCCAGGCCAAAATCAACTCCGGCGATTTGAAGATGGTGGCGGAGGTATGTCGTGATCTTCAGACCGCGGCGAACGGGTCGGCGCCCAGTTACAGCCAGCGCAATCTGTTCGAGCTTGCGATCGATCGTCTGGCCGGGGAGTATGCTGGCGTCGCCGGAACCGACAAGGCCGATGCCATCGTAAAGCTGACCCAAATCCTTTCGGATGGACGAGCCGCCGACACCGGGCGATCCGAACGTGGACGCGAGGAGGCCGAAGCAAAATCAGCTGACCAGGCGGTGCCCCAGGCGGTATCCATGACCGCCTCGCCGGTGTAAGCACCAGCGCAGAGACCGATGTAGCTCAGAGCACGCCGGAAGGGACGCAAGAAGAGACCATGGTATTCAAGCCTAACTACAACCAGCAGCGTGCCGAACGGGACCGGGCAAAGGCGGCAAAGAAAGAAGCCAAGTTGCGTGAGCGGGAGGACGCCGCGGCGCTGCGCCGGAAAACCGAGCAGGATGAAATCGCGCCCGGCACGCCGGAGGCCGAAGACGCTCGCGGCTCCTGACTATATGTGCCTCAGATCCTGATCGCCTACCCGCCGATGCGTCAGGGCCGCAGATAGGTCTGTCGGGCTGCCGAACGCCCACCAGCATGCCGCGGCGACTCAGCCGTGCGTTGCCATCAAGAGATGAGCGCATTCCTAGGTCCGCGCAGGCCTAGCGGGCTGGCGTCAGCTTGGTAACCCCAGCAAGGGCGCTCCGTCGTCGCGACTGAAGGGTCGGATCATGCAATCAAAGACGCCGCGGCTCAGCCAGATCCTTGAGACCTCGCTTTATGTCAGTGCGCTGGATCGGTCGCGAACCTTCTACGAGATGCTGTTCGGGTTCATCACGGTGTTCCACGATAACCGGATGTGCGCGATGGAGGTGCCAGGTGAGCAGATCCTACTGCTGTTTCGCCATGGGATGACCGATCAGCCCGCGCCTGGGCCAAACGGCATCATCCCGCCGCATCATGGAAACGGCGCCTTGCATGTCGCCTTCGCCATCCCGTTCGGTGAACTCGCGGCGTGGGAAGATCACCTGACGCGGCATGACGTTGAGTTGGAGAGCAAGATCAGGTGGCCCCGTGGAGGGACAAGTTTGTACTTCCGTGATCCGGACGGCCACTCGCTGGAGGTTGCGACTCCTGGGCTTTGGCCCAATCGCTGAACGCCGGAACATCGGAGATTGGCACTGGCCCACCCTCGCGACAAAGAGCGGATGCATCGTGCGTTGTATGATCAAGGTCAAGCGCAGATGCGGCCGCCACTTTGCCAGAGCTTCGCTGTGTCCTCTCCCGCGGGAAGCCCGGATGCAATAAATGTCCGAACCGGTCAGAGAATAGGGGTCACTTGACCTCTTCCAGCACCCACACAGGTTCCACGCGGCTTGAGCAAATCGCCACGCGGATCGTGTTCTTCATCGCCGGCTTCGGGATGGCGGCCTGGGCTCCGCTCGTGCCGTTCGCAAAGGCACGAGCGGGGATCCAGGCAGGCATGCTTGGGCTGCTGTTACTGTTCTTTGGCATCGGCTCGATCGTGGCGATGCCAGCGGCGGGCGCTCTTGTCGCGCGGGTAGGCTGCCGTCGGGTCATTACCGTGTCGGCGGTCCTGGTGTGTCTGACCTTGCCGATTTTGGCCTATGGCTCCAGCTTGCCACTGCTGGTCGCGGCGCTGATCCTCTTTGGCGCCGCGCTAGGCGCCATCGACGTGTCCATGAATATCCAGGCGATCATCGTCGAGCGAGCAAGCCGGCGGCCAATGATGTCAGGGTTCCATGGCCTCTTCAGTCTTGGCGGCATCACCGGTGCGGCCGGTGTGACCGCGCTTTTAGCGGCCGGGGTATCACCGGTCACAGCGACGCTGGTTGTAATCACCGCCATTGGTGTCGCGCTGATCGTGGCCGCTCCACATTTGCTCGACCATGGCAGCAGAACCGGGGGTCCCGTGTTCGCAGTCCCGCGTGGCATCGTGCTGATCATCGGCTGCCTTTGTTTCATCTTGTTTCTGACGGAAGGCGCTGTGCTCGACTGGAGTGCCGTGTTTCTGACTTCGGCGCGCGAGATGCAGGCGTCCTATGCGGGCTTCGGCTATGCCGCCTTCGCGCTGACCATGACAGTGGGACGGCTCTCGGGCGACCGCATCGTGCAGCGCTTTGGAAACAGCAATATCATCGTCTTCGGCGGTGTCGTTGCCGCGTTGGGCTTCTGTCTGGTGACGCTGGTTCCATCCTGGCAAGTCGCGTTGCTCGGCTACGCCTTGGTCGGTGCGGGTTGTTCAAATATCGTCCCGGTCCTGTTCACCAGCGTCGGCCGCCAGACCGCCATGCCTGAAAATCTCGCGGTTCCGGCCATCACCACGCTCGGCTATGCCGGTATTCTTGCCGGCCCGGCGGCGATCGGTCTTGTGGCGCAGGCGGCAAGCCTCTCGGCGGCACTCTTCCTCGTGGCGATCATGCTTCTCGGCGTCGCCGCAAGTGGGCGCCTGCTACGCCTTTAGTATCCGATCGCTGAGCAGCGCGAGACGCGCAGCGACCATGTTCCGCTGCGTGAATCGGCGATTTCAGACGAATAGCGAGGCAGTGCGCTTGCCTGATGCGCGATACGGGCGCGGCCTCGTTGGCGAGTCCGACCTGGGTCCCTTGCGGCTGCTAGGCTTTGTCCCCGCCGAATGCCGCCCGTCTGGCCTCGGTGGCCAACCGGTCGGCCCGCTCGTTCATGTCGTTGCCGTCGTGCCCGCGCACCCATTTCCACTCCACCCGGTGGGTTTTCTGCGCCGCCAGGATGCGCTTCCACAGATCGATGTTGGCGACCGGGTCTCCGGCGGCACTGCGCCATCCCTTTCGAACCCATCCTGAACTCCAGCGGGTTATGCCATTCTTCAAATACTGACTGTCGGTGTGCACGACGACGTGGCAAGGTCGTTTCAACGACTCGAGTGCGGTGGCGGCGGCGGTCAGTTCCATGCGGTTGTTGGTCGTTGCGGGCTCCGCGCCCGAGAGTTCCTTCACCACGTTCCGAAACGTCAGGATCGCCGACCAGCCGCCCGGTCCGGGGTTCGGCCTGCAGCCGCCATCGGTCCAGATCGCCACCACGTTGTCCGGGTCGGGTGGCAGCGAAACCACGATGTCACGAGAGGACGCAAGGTCTTCAGAGGCCATAGGCCCGTCCATCCATCGCCGAGAGGTGGAACCGCAGCCTGCGCAGATACTCGAGCGGATCCTTACGGGTCACCAAGGCGCCGGCTGGGGTGTACAACCAGTCGAACAGCCGGGTCAGCAGGAAGCGCATGGCCGCACCCTGACATAGCACCGGCAGCGCGTCCTGCTCTGAACCCGACAACGCACGAACGCTCTGGTAGCCCGCCAGCACCGCCTTGGCCTTGGTCACGTTGAACGAAAAGTCCGGTTCGAAGCACCAGGCATTGAGGCAGATGGCGACATCGTATGCCAGCAGATCGGTGGCGGCGAAGTAGAAGTCGATCACGCCGGACAGCGTGCCATCGAGAAAGAAGACGTTATCGGGAAACATGTCGGCATGAATATGACCGGCCGGAAGGTCGGCTGGCCAGGCTGTCAGGATCCCGTCAAGCGCCTGGTCCAGTTCCCGAGCCAGGTCGGTCTGTATTTCATTGGCCCGTGAGCGACAGCGCTGCAGCAACTCGGTCCAGCTGGCCGGTCCCAGTGCGTTCCGCCGTTCCACCCTGTAGCCGTCACCCGCGAGGTGAAGTCTGGCCAATGCGGTGCCGACCGGCCCGCAATGGGCCTGCCGGACTCGCCGCGGCCAAACGCCGGGCAGGAACGTCGTGATCGCGGCGTGCTTGCCGCAAAGTTGGCGAAGTGCGGCGCCGTCGCGGCCCGCCACGGGCTGCGGACAGACCAGCCCACGCTGTGCCAAGTGCCCCATCAGCCCGAGGAACCATGGTAGATCGTCGGGATCAACGCGTTTTTCGTACAGCGTCAGAATGAAATCGCCGCCAGAGGTGCGCAGCGAGAAATTCGAGTTTTCCACGCCCTCGGCGATGCCGCGAAACGCGACCATGGTGCCGATGTCGTAGCCGGAGAGGAATTCCGCCAAGGCTTCGTCGGTGACCTCGGTATAGACCGCCATCAGGACCGGCCGGTCAATGTGTCCAGTTTTCGATGCGACCGTACTTAAAGTTGTCGGCGTAGGCCTTCGGCTTGACCCTGCGGGTCTGCGGCAGTTCCAGGGCGTATTCTATCCCGGCGCGGTCGGCGTAGGCGATTGCTTCCTCTTTTGTGTCGAAGAACAGCTTCACCTGGGTCTGTGTGTCGCCGCCGCCGTTCCATCCCATCAACGGGTCCGGCCGTTCCGCCAGGGTCTGGACGAACTCCACGGCCCAATCCTTGGTGTTGCCCCAACCGGACTGCATGGCGGTCTTCGGCGGCTGGAAGATGCGGGCACGCATGCAACGAAACTCCGTAAGACAAAATGGTCGGGGCGGCGGGACTCGAACCCACGACCTCCTGTACCCAAAACAGGCGCGCTACCAGGCTGCGCCACACCCCGACGATTGGACCCGGCCGGACCCTATGGGGGGCAGCGCTGCGATGCAAGGAGCAATCGATGCCGCCGCCGCTTAGGCCGCCAGCGCCTGGTCACTGGCGGTGAGCGACCGCGCGGCGACGGTCGTAGGCACAAGCAACAGGATGCCCATCGGCCGTCATCAACAGGAAGGTCTACGGGTCGTGGTGCCCACCGGCGGAATGAAGCGCCTGCGTTGCGGTTTCTGAGGCAAAGCAGCTTCTGGACGTAACGCTGGCCATTTCCATACAATCCGGATGAACCGGCGGCGGGATTGCCGGAGGTAAGACCGCTTTTGAACACCCGACCGGGTCGTTATCGGGGGAGGCTGCCAATGATGGGATGGAGGGCGCGGATCGGATTCCTTGTGCCGCCCGGCAATCCGACGGTGGAACCAGAGATGGCGGCGCTCTCACCGCCGGGCGTCTCGGTGCATTTCACCCGTCTCTCGGCCAGTGGCGCCGCCGGAACCCATGCCGGTCAAGAGGAACGCAACCACAGCCAGATCGCCAGCCTGGACGAGGCCACGCGCCTGTTGGCCATGGTCTCGCCCCAGGTCATCGTCATGGCCCATACCGCGACCAGCTATACGCTTGGCCGCGAAGCCGAGGCAGCCTTGGTCCGCCGGCAAGAAGCCGCATCAGGCACACGGTTCGTGACCGCGTTCGGCAGCGTGCTGGAGGCGCTCGCCTGCCTTGGGGTTCGGCGGATCGCTTATGCCACGCCGTACGATGCGGACTTGACGGAGCAGGGACGGTCGCACCTGGCGCTGCACGGTCTTGACGTGGTGGGTGTCGCGCGGCTGGACGGTGTGCGCAGTATTTATCAGGAGACGACCGAACGTGCTTATGCGGTTGGCAAACAGGCTGACCGGCCGGAGGCAGAGGCTGTCTTCCTCAGTGGCACCGGAATGCCAACCCTGGCGATGCTCCGGGTTCTGGAGGACGACCTCGGCAAGCCGGTGATCTCGGCTGCCTCGGCGATGATGTGGAATGCGTTGCGTATCGCCGGGATCAGACATCCACGGCAAGGTTACGGGCGCTTGTTCGCGCACACATGATCCATCGCACTGCGTATGGCAGTTGAACAAAATCAGCTGCGTGCAGGGATAGGTCGTGGACCGGCGATAACCTCGACTCGATCGCCTTAGAGCCTGATAGCTTCAGGTTGAAGCAATCAGGCTCCAGCTCGCCTTGTTTGAGAGGGCGATTCACGCTTGAGGTCGGTTCAACCTCAAACGATCGCGCTCTAGTCTGAGCGGGCCTACCGACACGCGAAGGGTGAGAATGAATTTCCCCACCGACCGCAGGCCTAGTCGCCGCCATCGCAGAATTCAGCAAATCCCGCTTAACGCGACTGTCCATACCCGTTTGACTGATAGACCGTTGACCCTGGTGGCACGACGATCGTGGTTTGCGGAGGTCGGCTGCTGCCGCTGTAGACCACGCAGCCCGCCAGACCCAAGGGCAGCAACACCAAAGCAAACAGCCGCATGTACAGTCTCCACAGGGGTCACTCATGGCACGCCATGCTTCGCCCGATCAGGCCTCTCCGCCCGATTCCGAGCCGATCAAGCGGCGGACGGCGTCTAGTTTAGTGGGTATAACAGGCTGAGTACGGCGCCATTCATCCGACAAGGTCAATTGTAGGAGCGCTAACCCAACATTGACCGTCTTATGATCAACGTTGGGCCGATCTGGCCGGTCGTTTGGCTTCACGTATTCTTGGCACTCTTGCGCATGTGCCCGATCAGGACCGCCGCGGTCGATTTCTCGGTCAACGTGCTGGCGGCCGAGCGGAAGCAGGGCGTTCAGCGACAATGCGGCCACGTCGCTCAAAGACTGTCGGCAGGCAGATGCCAAAGTGAGGGGCCAACGCCATCCTGAGCGCCGCGCCTCAACAATGCGGATCTGCCCTCCGTCCCCAAGTCGAAACAGGGATTCCGAGGGTCTCGTCACAACAGCGATTTTGTGAGGCAAACCAGCCCTTCAAAATGGTGCCCAGGGGCGGAATCGAACCACCGACACTGCGATTTTCAGTCGCATGCTCTACCAACTGAGCTACCTGGGCATACCGCGGCCGAGCTGAAGGGCGGCTGCTTAAACCATGGCTGTCCCCTGATCAAGCGGGGGATCAAGCGGGCAGCGACCCACGATCGAGCGGTCGTCAGGCCGCATCCGGAGACGGCGGCGGATCTTCATCCAACTCCGCCGGCGGCCCCGGAACGCGGTAGACGCCGGTCAGCCAGCGACCCAGATCGACCTCTTGGCAGCGGGGCGTGCAAAACGGCTTCGTCGCCTCGGACGCGCGATGTCCACAGATCGGGCAAGTCGGCTGCTTAGCCATGGTCCTTCTCCAACGTCCAGATCGTTGCCGGCAGGGACGGGTCAGATCGCAACGTGATCTTCCGCCCCGTGCGCCGCATCAGATCCGGCAGGGCGGCCGGATCCGCTCGCAGCGCCGACACAACCCCCTGGTGCGCGCGAACCGCCGGCATTTCGCGCGGATCTAGCCTGACTGCGTCCGTTACCGCCCGCAGCGCCGCCAGGCCTGCCGCCAGAGGCCCTGCCAGCAGCTCGTGCAGCGGCGGGTGGATCCTGGAACGGACGATCTCCGCCAGGCCCAAAGCGGTGAACCCCAGAAACCGGGGACGCAAGGGATCGTTCGCCAATGCTGCAACAAAGTCCGGCACAAGTCCCGCCCTTCTACGCGCCGACAGTCCGGCGAGGTCAACGACAATTCCCCCCGACAGGTTCCGCAGCCTTATCTGCTCGGCCAGAGCCGGCAGGATAGTCCGATTCAACGCCGCCTGCCTGGCGGACGCGTCACCGCCGCCACCCGGTGCGCGGCTACCCAGCGCGCCACCACCATCCACGTCGATCGCAACCAGGGCCGGGGTCGGCCAGATCGAAAGGCGGGCACCCCCCGGAAGTTCGACCACCGACCGAGAAAGCGCATCGATCGCCTCCGCCACGTCCTCATCGAGGACGCACGACGCGACGGATACCGGGCTGTCGAGCCGAAGCCCGGCCGCCACCCCGGGGTCATCCACCAGGATCGGCACGCCGGGGTGGCGCGCAGCCACGCGGCGCATCGGATCAGGACCGCGGCGAAGCAGCTCCACCGGTCCGCCGGCTGCCGGTTCGTCCACCCTGGCGGTCAGCCGCGGTCCTTTGTTGGCCTGGGCGGCCCGGGTGACACGCACGGTCAGCATGCCGCCCGCGGTGAGGCCCTTGGCACCCTCGCTGTCGGGCAGGAAGCCCTCGGTGCCGGCCAGGGCGACGAAGGCGCCGGCCATGGCGGGGACGTGGGCGATGATCCGTCCGCGGTGCACATCACCGACCCCGTCAGGGCTGCCGAACCGCCACAGCGCAAAGTCCAGCAGACGATTGTCCGCGACCACCGCGATCCGGGCCTCGCCTGGACTGGTGGCGACGCGGATCGAGGTTGTCACGGCAGCTGCCAGCCAAATCCGCGCAGCAACTGGGCGGTCTCAAACAATGGTAGGCCCACCACAGCGGAATGGCTGCCCGACAGAAATCGGACAAAGCTGGCTGCATGGCCGTTGATCGCATAGCCGCCGGCCTTGCCCTCGCCCTCGCCAGTGGCGACGTAGCGCTCGATCTGCGCAGACGTCAGCCGGTTGAAGGTGACGATGGTCTCGACCAGCCGCTGCCTCGTGCCGCCTTCGGGGTCGGTCAGCACCAGCGCGGTCATCACCCGATGGCGGCGCCCCGACAACAGGCTCAGGCAGGCGCGCACCTCACCGGCGCTTTCCGCCTTCGGCTGGATGCGCCGCCCGGCGGCAACCACGGTATCGGCAGCCAATACCAGATGATCGGCAGAGCGCACCGCCGCTGCCTTGGCACCCGCCATGCGGATGGCATACAGGCGAGGCAACTCGCCGCGGATGGGTGTTTCATCGATATCGGGAGAGACGACCCCGGCTGGCACGATGCCGATTTGCCGCAACAGCATCAGTCGGCGCGGGCTGGAGGAGGCCAGGATCAGCGGCAGCGGCTTCACCCGCCGGAATCAAGCGCTACTTGAAGCGGAACGTTATGCGGCCCTTTGAAAGGTCGTAGGGCGTCATCTCGACATTCACCCGGTCGCCGGCCAGTACGCGGATACGGTTCTTGCGCATCTTGCCGCTGGTGTGGGCAAGAATGGAGTGCTCATTGTCCAGTTTCACGCGAAACATGGCATTGGGCAGAAGCTCCAAAACCGTGCCGCTGAATTCAATCATGTCCTCTTTTGACATCAGGTCCCTTGGTTCTGCTAATTTGGCGGGAACATGATGTTCGGCGGCAGTAAGGTCAAGTCGCGTCGCCTGCCTTGCGTAAGCAACGCAGGCCGGCCGCCGGTCACAACCCTGGACAGCGGTGTCAGCTCAAAGCCAACACCGCGAAGCTGGCCAACCAATGTTCGCCCATGTAGTCGCCGCCAACATGCGGCAGACTGGCATCGAGATGCACCTGCGCGGTCCGCCGAATGGCTTCCGGGTCAGGGGTAAAATCGGCCAATGCGCGCCAGCACCACGCTCGGCTCAGATTCAGTCCATCCAGGTGCGCGATCTTGCCGTCGCTGCGATCGCTGACCATGGCAGGGGTGAACAGCGTCGCCGGCATCCGCTTGCGCAGTCGAGGTAGAAATGCGGCGAGCCATGGTCCAAACGCAGCCGCCGGCAGCGCGGCCCGTAGGCATTCAGCCTCGATCAGCGCAGGCGACAGGAATTCGTCGCCGCCGGGTTCCCACGCCTGGCAATCGGTGTCGCCCGCATACCATCGTGTCGCCGCCGCCGTCAGCAGGCCACGCAGCGCCGCGTCCTGGTAATCAAGCGCCAGCCGGACCGCGAACGCGGTGTTGGAATGAACCCCGGTCCGCACCGGATAGGTGGCCAAGGGCAAGAAAGCACTAAACCGTGCGACAAAAACCCTGGCCAGCGGTTCCAGCGCCGCCGACCAGCGACGCCCTTCGGCGGTGTCGTGCAACGCCAGTTCCGCCGCCAGCTTGAGCAGCCAAGCCCAGCCATACGGCCGTTCGAATCCACGCGCCGCTGGGCGGCCCAGATAGCCCGTCTCACCGGCGATGCGGTCTGCGACGAGATGGGTGTCAAATAAGCCACGGATCGCCGTGGCGTTCGGCATGGCGGGGAAGCGCCGGTAGAGTTGTGCCAGCATCCAGTAGCCATGCACGCAGGAGTGCCAGTCGAAGCTGCCGTAGAACACCGGGTGCAGGTCGCGAGGACCGCGCGCATCCTGCGGGCCTACCAGCACGTGATCCAGCTTATTGGGATATTCGCGGGTGACATGCCGCAGCGCGATCGCTGCGAACCGGTCGGCCAGATCAGGTGTCATCAGCAAGCTCCAGGGCATAAATCAACAAGTTGCTCTACGTCAAAACAACACTCGCGACCCATCGTTCGGGTTGACCAGCGTTTGCCGAACCACATCGACGCGAAGGCCGCTCGGGGTGCAGATGGGCGGATCCGGCTTGCTGATGCTTGTGCGGACCTCGGACTGATGCCTCAGGTAGGGACACCCTTCCACCCAAGCACGAGCCATAATGGATCGCTGTCGGATGGCGTTGAAGCCTGTGTTTCGACGTTGCTGAATCCAGCTGCCTCCATATATGCGGCGACAAGACCCTGCTGATCGGGTCCTGACAAAGCCTGCCAGATCTTGACTGCCTTGGTTGGAAAACATCGGTTGGAGAACGACACCACAAATGGCGCACCCGGTTGTAATACCCTGGCGACCTGGTGGAACACGTCGACCGGGCGCTGCAGGTATTGCACCGATACACACAGGCAGGCGCCGTCGCAGGACGCATCGGCCAGTGGCAGAACTGGGTCGACATTCAGATCCTGGACGAACCAATGCGCCAGCCGCGGATTAGCCGCCAATTCCTCCGGGTTCATGCCGTGCCCGGTGACCGAGGCGTATTCGACCTCGTCCGGCAGATGGCTGACCCAACTGCTCATGAGATCGAGTATCGCTCCGCCCGGCGGCAGCACCGCACGATAAGTGGCTGTCACCGCCGCGATGGCGCCGTCGTCGATGTGGGTCACAAACCGAGGGAACGCGTAGAACTCGCCATCGGGCGAGGGATCCGCTTTGTCAAACGCCTTGTCGGGCAAACCGGGCAGTTGCTCCATGCCTGCCATATTGCCCCGGCGGTTCGGAATGCCAGTGACCACACTGACCTGGCTGGGCCGCGCTGTTCGTCGCACCTTCGTGCGACGGCCGCGCGATGCGATGCGCGAAAAGCCTTGGCGGAAGGACGATCGGCTGGCTACCCAACGCGGTGTCGAACCGCCAGTCGCCGGGTCTGGCGAACGAGAACTGAGACCCCAGCCAGGCGGGTCCTGGCATTGCCATGCAGCGTGGCGATCAAGGCGCCAAAGACCCAACTGTCGTCCACGTGTACAGCATTGAGGTGCGGCCGGAAGCGTCCATGCCTGATGGCAATGCTCTTGATCACCGTCATCTCCAGCAGCCCCTCGGCGCCACGGGTAACGCCAAACCCGCTGCCCTTGCGCCCGCCGAATGGCAGTCTGGGGTCGGCCGTCGGCACGATCACGTCGTTTACCACGACGCATCCTGCGCTCACGCGTTCCGCCAGGGCGCAGGCGGCCGGCGCCGGTCCGAATATGGCAGCGCCAAGTGCGTAACGTGACTCCGCCGCGAGCGCCAATGCGTGGTCCGCGTCGCGCACTGCGATGACCGGCAGCGGCGACTGGATCTGCACCGCGAGCAGCTGCTCCAGCCTGGCCGCGATGCCCGCCTGGGCGAAGACGCGGCGGGGCGCGATGCAGGTCTCCCCGTTATTGAGCCGCATTCCATAGGCGATGGCAGACGCCGCCAGACGAAGATCGGCGCCCGGCAAGACGAACACCGGATCGTCGCCCGACAGTTCCATCGTGCATGGTGTCAGCCGATCGGCGGCGGCGTGTAGAACCCGGATGCCGGTCTCGATGTCGCCGGTCAGCACGATCCGATCGAAGCCGGTTCGGCTTGCCGCCTCTCCCGACGCGTCGCTTTCGTCCAGGATCGTCAGAATCCCCCCTGGCAGGCCGGCGCGTCGCAGCATTGACGCCAGAGCGGCCAAGGGAGCGGCGCATCCGGGGGCGGGTTTGGCGCAGATCCCGTTTCCGGCGGTCAGAGCCTGAAGGATCTGCACGCCGGGAAGAAACAGCGGGTAATTGGCCGGTGCCAGCACCAGCACGACACCGCACGGCTCCCGGCGGATTTCGGCTTCGACGCCGGTCAGCCACGCAGGCCGTCCGCGCCGGCCCAGGCGGCGAGGGGCCAGCAAGCCTTGCGCCTCGCGCTCAAGGAAGTGCGCGGCTTCGGCGAGAGGCAGCACCTCGGCCACGAGTGTATCCGACAGCGGACGCAGCCCCCCCACACTCGCGGCAAGCGCTGGTGCTTCAGCCGCGATCAACCGGCGCGTGCGGTGGATGACCCCAAGCCGTTTCCGAACCGGCGTCTCCCGCCAAGCCAAAGCGGCGTCCCGCGTCCGCTGCAACGCCCCCGATGCCGTGCCCACGCCCTCGTTGATCACCCTGGCCCCCTTACAGATCGAGATTCGTGCCCAAGTCCGCCTGCTACATAGGAGACAATGGATGGGTTGGCGGAACACCGTGGTTGGCGGCAGGGGCGCAGGGGTTGCCATTCCGGAGATCGCCATTATCGGCGCCGGCCCGGGCGGCTTGGCAAGCGCCATGCTGTTGCGAAACGCCGGTGCCAACGTCACGGTCTACGAGCAACTCGACCATGTCGGCGGCCGCTCTGCCTCGATTGATAAAGCAACCGAGGTTGGACACTTCCGCTTCGACCAGGGTCCGACTTTCTTTTTGTATCCGCGCATTCTTGAAGACATCTTTACCACTTGCGGCCGGAAACTGGCCGACGAAATCGAGCTGATCCAGGTTAACCCGCTGTACAGGCTGCTGTTCGCCGATGGCGGCATAATCAACGCCTGCACCGATCCGCGACAGCTTGCTGCCGAAGTGGCGCGGTTTTCCCCCGAGGATGCGGCGGCGCTGCCTGGCTTTATGGCGGAGAACCGCGCCAAGCTGCGGCGGTTCCGCCCGGTGCTGGAGGCGCCCTTCAACCGGCTGACGGATTACCTGTCGCCACAGGTGCTGGCTGCGTTGCCACTGCTTCGTCCGTTCCGCACGCTTGACCGCGACTTGCAGCGGTTCTTTCAAGACCCGCGCATACGATTGGCGTTTTCTTTTCAAAGTAAATATCTCGGCATGTCGCCGTTTCGCTGCCCCAGCCTGTTCTCGATTCTTGCGTTCATGGAATATGAATTTGGCGTCTGGCACCCGCGCGGCGGCTGCGGTGCCGTAATGACCCGCATGGCGGACATCGCCCGGGAGATGGGCGCGCGCGTCCGCCTGCGCGAGCCGGTTGAGGAAATCCTGTTCGAGGGCAAGCGCGCGATCGGTGTCCGGACGGCCCACCGCACGCAGCGGATCGACGCACTGGTGATCAATTCCGACTTTGCCCAGACCATGACCCGCCTGGTGCCAAACCGCCTGCGCCGCCGCTGGACCGACAAAACGATCGCCAAGAAGCGGTTCTCCTGCTCCACCTTCATGATGTATCTAGGCGTTGAAGGGGCGATCCCGGAACTGGCACACCACACCATCTACCTGGCGAAGGATTATCGCCGCAACGTGCGGGAAATCGATCAGGGACTGGTTCCGCCGACCGAGGCGTCGATCTACATCCAGAATGCAAGCATCACGGATTCCACGCTCGCGCCGCCCGGGCACTCGACGCTTTATGTCCTGGCACCGGTCGGCCATAACCGGCCCGGCGGGATCGACTGGCAAGCCGAACAGCCTCGGTTCCGACAGCAGACCTTGGACCGCCTGGGCGAAATCGGTATTCCCGAACTGGAGAAACGTATTCGGTACGAGAAAGTACTGACCCCGCATGGGTGGGAGGACGAGCTGCGGATTTTCCGTGGTGCGACATTCAATCTGTCGCATTCGCTGGATCAGATGCTTTACCTGCGGCCGCGCAACCGGTTCGAGGATTTGCAGAGTGTCTACCTCGTTGGCGGGGGCACCCATCCGGGCAGCGGACTGCCGGTCATTTTCGAATCGGCGCGCATCTCGGCGCGCCTGATTGCGCAGGATCTGCGGTTGGATACCGTCCCGGACACAAGCATGGCGCTGACACCGCACCCAGCTGAAGCCGTGGCAGTGCCATGAGCGAGACGCTGCCTGTTGCCGTCATCGGTGGTGGTCTGGGTGGCCTCGCCGCGAGCTGCACGCTGGCCGCGCGTGGCCATTCCGTCATCCTGTTCGAAAAGAACGAATGGCTTGGCGGCAAAGCCGCAGTGCTTGAGCCAGAGGGCTTTCGTTTCGACATGGGGCCGACCATCCTGACCCTTCCCGGCGTGCTGGAACGTATCTTCGCAGAAGCCGGATACAAGATCGAAGATATGCTCGATCTGCGCCGGCTCGATCCGCAGTGGCGATGCTTCTTCGACGACGGCGCGGTGCTCGACCTCTCCGAAGAGGTGGATACAATGGCTGCTACAATCGCCGAGCGGTCGCCGAAGGATGCAGAGGGGTACCGCGACTTCATGCGGCTTTCAGCCCGACTGCACCGGATATCCGACGGCTTCTTCTTCTGGAAATCGGTTGAAGACCTGCGTGATACCATCGATTTCCGCCGCAATATGGATCTGGCAACCCTCAACGACATCTTGAGCCTGCGCATGGGCATGACCGTCGCCGGCACGATCCGCCGGCGTGTGCGCGACAAGCAGGTGGCACAGATGCTGGATCATTTCGTCCAGTATGTCGGCTCCTCCCCGCTGGCATCGCCAGCCGTGCTGTGCAGCATCGCCCACATGCAGATCGACAAGGGCCTGTGGTATCCGATGGGTGGCACCGGTGCCGTCCCCGCCGCGCTGGCGAAGTTGGCCCGATCGCTCGGGGCTGTCCTTCATACCGGCGTCGGGATCGCCCGAGTCATCAGCGAACATGATCGTGTCGTTGCGGTTGAAACCGATGCCGGAGAGCGCGTTGCGGTATCGGCGGCAGTTTCCAATATGGACAGTGTGCGAACGTTCCGCGAGCTGGTGGGCGGCCAGCCCGCCGCGCGCTTCGCTGGCCGCTGGAAACGCGAGCCCGCCTGTTCGGGCGTCGTGCTGTATCTCGGCCTCGATCGCGCCTACGATCATTTACTGCACCATGATTTCGTGTTCTCCCGCGATCCCGAGGATGAGTTCGACTGGATCTATCGCAAGGGTGAACCCGCACCCGATCCCACCTGCTACATCGCAGCACCAGCGCGCACTGAAGCGGGTGTGGCACCGCCGGGTGGTGAGGCTCTGTATATACTTGTGCATGCACCATATCTCCGCCCGCATCATGACTGGTCAAGCATGTTCCCGGCCTATCGAAAGGTGATTTTCGACAAGCTTGCGCGGTGCGCCGGCATGCCCGATCTGCAGGACCGGATCGTGTTCGAGCATGCGTTGACGCCGGCCGATATCCATCAGCGCTACCGTGTGCTCGACGGCGCGATCTATGGGCTGGCCAGTCACGGGCGCTTCTTCGGCGCCTTCAAGCCGGGCAACCGGTCGCGCGATCTTGCCGGACTGTATTTGGCGGGTGGCGCCGCTCATCCGGGGGCAGGGATGCCGATGACCCTGATGTCGGGATGGATCGCGGCGGATTCGCTTGATTCTGACAGCCGAAAACGCTCCGCTCATGCCTGAGCAGGATCCGCTCCGGACCCGTTCAGCCGGGGCGGTACGGGCCTTCAGTCTTTATCTGCGCTGGTACGCCGGACGCAATTTCGACGCACTCAGGCTGTCGCGCAACCGCCTGCCCGATCTAGCGCCCGGGCGCCCGATCATCGTCTGCTGCAATCACCCCAGCTGGTGGGACCCGGCGATGTTCATCTTGCTGATGCACATTCTGATGCCTGATCGCGCCGGATTCGGGCCGATGGAGGCCACGTCGCTGCGCCGTTACAACCTGCTGCGAAAGATGGGCGTGTTCCCGATCGATCCTGAAACCCATGGCGGAGCCGCGCTTTTCCTGCGCACCGGCTTGCGCATTCTTCAGGATCCGCGGTCGGTGCTGTGGGTTACGGTCCAAGGCGCCTTCGCCGATCCGCGCGTTCGTCCGGTGCATCTGCGCGCCGGAATCGCTCATCTTGCCCGTCGCGTGCCGCAAGCCGTGGTCGTTCCGCTGGCTCTGGAATATCCGTTCTGGAACGAGCGCCGGCCGGAGGCGCTGGCCCATTTTGGGCCGCCCGTGCAGGCATCCGGAAACAGCGTCAGCGACTGGACCACGGCACTGAAAGCAGCCTTGACCCGCACCAGCGATGAACTCGCGGCCATGAGTATAGCGCGCGATCCGGCACTGTTTGTCGAACTGCTTCACGGGCGGTCCGGTGTCGGTGGGATCTACGATCTGTGGCGCCACGGTGCCGCCTTGCTGACCGGGCGGCACTTCAATCCACGCCATCAGGTCGGAGAATGATCGCCGATTACGTCGCGTTGTTTTTTGCAGCCGGCCCGTTGGTGCTTCTGTTGACAAATTCGTTTCTGTTCCGAACACCTGCGTTATCTACCCGGTCAATGGCGATCTCCGTCATCATTCCGGCGCGCAACGAAGAGAGCAACATCGGCGAGGCTTGCGCGGCCGTGCTGCGGAGCACCGGCGTCACGTTGGAGTTGATCGTGCTTGACGATCATTCCACAGATGCCACGGCCGCGATCCTGGCAGCGGTCGACGACCAGCGACTGCACGTCGCAGCGGTGCCACACTTGCCGTCGGGTTGGACCGGGAAGCAGCACGCATGTGCCACCGGCGCAAGGCTTGCTCGGCACGACCTGATGCTGTTCATCGACGCCGACGTAAGGCTTGCGCCCGACGCCCTGAGCCGGGTCGCCGGGTTCATGCAGAACGAGGATGTCGGTCTGGGCAGCGGCTTTCCCCGAGAAGTGACAACCGGCTTCCTCGACGGTCTGCTGTTGCCGCTGATCCATTTCCTGCTGCTGGGTTTTCTGCCGATTGCCGCGATGCGACGTTCGGTCTCTCCGGCATTGGGTGCCGGATGCGGGCAGATGATCGCCGTGCGCAAGGACGCTTACGCGCGGGCAGGGGGGCATGGAGCGATAGCGCGGACCATGCATGATGGCATCATGCTCCCACGGGCGTTCCGCGGCGCCGGCATCAAGACCGGCATCTTCGACGCCAGCCGGTTCGCGAGCTGCCGGATGTACGCCGGTAGCATCGACCTGTTCGAAGGCCTGCTGAAGAACGCCACTGAGGGGATGGCGAAGCCGATAGCCCTGCCGATCTGGACGCTGTTGCTGGGTTGCGGTCAGGTGTTGCCGGCTCTGCTCATGCTGATCCGCCCGAACTGGGTTTCAGCCGCGGCTTTGTTGGCTGGTATCGCGGCGCGCCTGCTGCTAGCGGTCCGCTTCCGCGCCCCGAGCTGGAGCGCGCTGCTGCATCCGCTAGGGGTTACGATCCTTCTGGCCGTGCAGTGGGTGGCACTGGTTCGCAAGATCCGCGGCCGGCCCGCCAAATGGCGCGGCCGAGCCTATGCTCCGTGAGGATGATTGTGCTCGGCGCTGCGGTGTTGCTTTTCACCGGCGCCAGTCCGACCATCCTTCTGGAGGTGGCGGTCAGCAATGTTCACAACGATCGCGGCCATGTTCTGGTCGCTGTTTGCGTGCCGGCCGAGTTCTTGTCACCGCATTGCCGCTTTGTCGGGTCGGCACCGGCGCACGCCGGCACGGTTACCGTTCGGATAACCGGCATCCCGCCCGGAACCTACGCGGTACAAGCGTTCCAGGACAAAAACGACAATCTCAAGGTCGATCGCGATTTCCTCGGCTTGCCGACAGAGGGAATTGGCTTCTCCAACAACGCCCAGTTTCATTTCGGCCCGCCCAGCTTCAATGACGCGGCGATCGCGTTAGGTCCCGACGACGGCCAGATCACGATCAGCCTGCGATACTTCCGCGACTGACCGGTAACGCTCAACGACGCGTAACACCCCAATTTTGCTCAAGGTTCTGGATCAGTGCAGCACTGAAGTGGCAAGCAGCCTGCTCCCGAGCATACACGGCGCAGTAACGACGAAACAGATCCAGCGGCTCCACCGCAACGCGAAAGGCTCGCCGATTACCGATCGCGCCAACCGCGCCGGCGCTGGTCAGCATTGCCACCGTACGCTTTATCGCCGCGTCCATGTCGGCGTTCGGGACGATCTCGTCGCAGATCAGCTTTCCTTCTGGACTATCGCACTGCAGCCGCCTTTCCGCCTGGATCAACTGTCGCGCCAACCGGTCGCCGGTAAACCGAGGCAATCGCAAATTGGCCGCCCCGGGGATGATGCCCTCCTTGCGGGCAGGCAACGTCATGAATGCATCTGTTGCGGCCAGGACATAGTCCATGACCAGAAGAATTTGACAATGACCACCGATCGCGAAACCTTCAAGCACCGCGATCCAAGGCTTCTCGATGCCCGCGCCGTTGACGTCATCGGGCAACACATCCTGTGTTGCAACCCCGCGCAGGTATTTGTGCATGAAACCAAGTTCGCGCTGGACATACCACAGGAACGGGATGCTGCCGCGATACAGGTGGGTCAGGTTGATGCCGCTGCCGAAGATGCGGCGCCCCGCGTATTTGGCATTCTCCACAGGTTGGCCACGCAGCACCGCGATTGTCGTTTTGGGGTCCAGCGTTGCCACATCGACACCGATTTCCATCGCCGCGATGGTGCCCTGGTCCTCGGCGTTCAGATAATGCGGATTGCTACTTAGCAGGTGTGCAGCCTGCCCGTGGCGCTCGACCCTGACCGGGCCAAGATCGACGAACCCTTCCGCGTCAAGTGCGGCAAGCGCCGCTTCCGTCTCCGAACGCGGCAGCAGCATCGCGTGGCACAGATGCGTGCCGCACCGCGGATGCGCCAGGACGTGTGCCAGCAGCAGGCTCTGGTCGATCTCCAGCCCCTGTTTCGCCTTCAGCGGCAGGGCGCCCTCGGCGGCAAGCTGCCCAGCGGTCGGCACCAGCCCCGGATAGGTTTCGGCGGCCTGCAGGACCAGATCCTCCACCCGGACGAATCGCGTGAACCCGTCGGTCAACGCGCCATAAACCGACTCGATGTTCGCCTTCAGGAAGCGATCACGTGACGGCCGGTCGTTCAGTGTCAAAGGCATCAGTCTCAGTCCTTGGGCCGAAGATCGAGGACACGCTTCGCCTTGCCTTGGGAGCGTTCAAGCGTCCCCGGCTCGACCACGCGCACCTTGGTGGTCACCCCGGCGAACACCTTGATCAGATGTTCCGCCCGCCGCTCCAACTCCACAAGGTCCGCGGCACCAAGCTTTCCCGCCAGTGCCGCCCGGATTTCAACGATTACGTCGAGTTCGTCCAGGCTGCCCGGCCGGCGCAGTTCCAGCAGATAATGCGGCGCCAGGTTCGCTTCCTTGCCCAGCACCGCCTCGATCATGGACGGAAACACGTTGACGCCGCGGATGATCAGCATGTCGTCGCTGCGGCCGCTGATGCGGTCGATCCGGCGCATCGCGCGTGTGGTCGGCGCCAGCAGGCGCGTCAGGTCACGCGTGCGGTAGCGGATGACCGGCATACCCTGCTTGGTTAGCGTGGTAATGACCAGCTCGCCGCTTTCGCCCTCGGCGACACCTTGGCCGGATACCGGATCTATTATTTCTGGGTAAAAATGGTCTTCCCAGATCGTCAGAGCACCTTTTGCATCAGCACATTCCTGCGCCACTCCCGGTCCCATCACCTCCGACAGCCCATATACATCCAGCGCCTGCAGCCCAATCCGAGCCTCGATCTCGGTGCGCATGCCATCGCCCCAGGGTTCGGCACCGAAGATCCCGAGACGCAGACTGCAATCCCGGGCATTCAGCCCCTGCCGGTCAAACTCGTCCGCGATGGCCAGCATGTAGGACGGCGTGACCATGATGATGTCGGGCCTGAAGTCGCTGATGATCTGCACCTGGCGTTCGGTAAAGCCGCCGCTGACCGGTATGACCGCCGCGCCCAGATATTCGCCGCCGTAATGGGCGCCAAGGCCGCCGGTGAACAGCCCATAGCCATAAGCCACATGGATCTTGTCGGACCGCCGCCCACCTGCCGCTCGGATCGAACGGGCCATGAGCAATGACCACGTCTCGATATCCGCCTTGGTGTATCCGACGACCGTGGGCTTGCCGGTCGTTCCGCTAGAGGCATGAATCCGCACGATCCGCTCCATCGGTTCGGCGAACATTCCGTACGGGTAGTTCTGTCTCAGGTGCTCTTTGGTGGTCAGCGGGAATTTCGCGATGTCGTCCAGACAATGCAGGTCATCGGGATGCACGCCGGCGGCCTCGAAACGAGTTCGGTAATGCGGAACCTGCTGATAGGCAAGGCCCAGCACGGCTTGCATGCGAACCAGTTGCAGGGCACGAAGTTCATCGACGCTGGCGGTCTCGATCGGCTCGACCACGCCCATGTTTTCCTCCCAGCGCCCATGCTCTGGTGGCAGGGTCCACGCCGAGGCGAAGGATTGGCCACCACTGCCGAGTCGTCAATTGTCGGCCGCGTGGAACAGCGTCTCTTAAGCGACCTCCGCCGCCAGCTTGTTCAGATAGTACGTCGGATCGCCGAACAGCCGCTCGATCACCATGCAGCGGCGGAAGTAATGGCCGACCGCGTACTCCTCGGTCATGCCGATCCCGCCATGCATCTGCACCGCACTCTGTGACACATACCGTCCGGCCTGCCCGATGCCGACCTTCGCCAAAGCGATATCGTGCGCCCGCTGATCATCATCGGGATTGTCGATCGACATGGTCGCCAGCATCGCCATGCTGCGGCCTTGCTCCTGCGCCATAAACATATCCGCCAGGCGGTGCTGCACAACCTGATAGGAACCGATCGGGTTGCCGAACTGGACGCGGGTCTTGCTGTATTCCAGCGTCATTTCGTTCATCGCTTCCATCGCGCCCACTGTCTCGCCGGCGGTGGCGGCGATGCCGGCCTCGATCACCTTGCGGATCACGGGCAGCCCGTTGCCAACCTCGCCCAGCACGCCATCCTGGGTAACCGCCACGTTCGACAATGAGATGTCGGCCGCCCGCGTATCATCGCGCGTCACGTACCCGCGCCGCGCCACACCGGGTGCGGTGGCGTCCACCAGAAACAGCGTGATACCATATTCATCGTAACGATCGCCACTGGTGCGGGCGCTCACCACGATCTTGTCCGCCGCCTCGCCATGCGCAACGATGGTTTTCGATCCATCAAGCACCCAATCGGAGCCTTCCTTCTTGGCGGTCGTCACCACATCCGTCAGGTCATAGCGAGCCTGCCGCTCGTTGTGTGCGAACGCCATCTTCAGGCTGCCCTCGGCGATCGCCGGCAGGAACGACTGCTTCTGCTCGATGGAACCGGCGGCATTCAGCGCGGTGCCCGCCAGCACGACGGTCGGGAAATACGGCTCCAGCACCAGCACCCGGCCGAACGCCTGCATTACCAGCATGACCTCCTGCGCGCTGCCGCCGAAGCCGCCGTACTGCTCGGCGAACGGCAACCCGAGCAGACCTTGTTCGGCGAATTGTGCCCAGACCGCGGGCGAGTAACCCTCGGGCAGCGCCATGTAGCCCTTCCGCTGAGCAAACCCGTATGTGTCGCTCAGCATCCGCGTGACGCTCTCGACCAGCAGGCGCTGGTCGTCGGATGGTTCGAAGTCCATTACAGCCCCAATACTGCTTTAGTCAGGATGTTCTTCTGGATCTCGTTCGTGCCGCCATAGATCGAGGCGGCTCGCAGCATCAAATAACCACCAGTCCCGGCGCTGCCGGCCTCCATCAGCTCATCCGGCTCGTTCATCGCCGCCAGTTCCTGCGCCCAGATGGGAGTGGCCTGCGGGCCGGCGACGTCAACCGCCAGTTCCGAGGTTGCCTGCAGCAGTTCGGTTCCCTTGACCTTCAGCACCGACGACAGCGGATCCGGCTTTCCGGCACCTTTCGCCTTATCGTATGCCGAAACGACCCTGTATTGGGTGATCTCCAACGCCTTCATGTCGACCTGCAACTGTGCCACGCGCTGGCGGAACGTCTGGTCCTCGACCAAAGGCTTGCCGCCGAAATTCACCTCCCGCGCCATCGCGACGGCGGCACCGACACGCTCCCGCGACTTGCCCAGCCGCGCGATGCCGGTGCGTTCGTTACCGAGCAGGTATTTCGCCACATCCCAGCCTTTGTTCTCGGCGTGGATCCGCATCGCCACCGGCACGCGAACATCATCGAAGAACACCTCGTTCAGGTGATGGCCACCATCAATCGAAATGATCGGCCGCACCGTGATGCCCGGCGTCTTCATGTCCACGAGCAGGAACGAAATTCCCTCCTGCCGCTTGCGCGCATTCGGATCGGTCCGGACCAGCAGGAAGCACCAGTCGGCGTTGTGCGCGGTGGAGGTCCAGATCTTCTGTCCGTTGACCACGTAATGATCGCCATCCAGCCTGGCCGCCGTCTTCAACGATGCCAGATCTGATCCGGCACCGGGCTCCGAAAATCCCTGGCACCACCAATCGTCCAGGTTGGCCGCGCGCGGCAGGAATCGCTTCTTCTGCTCGTCCGTGCCGAAATGCAGCAGCACCGGCCCGAGCATGGTGATGTTGAAGGACAGCAACTCCGGCGCCGGGGCCATCAGGTTCTCTTCCAGAAAGATCATCTTCTGGATGGCGGTCCAGCCGGGTCCGCCCCATTCCGTCGGCCAGGACAGCGCCGCCCAGCCCTTGGCGTTCAGGATCCGCTGCCAGCGCACGGTATCTTCCTTACGCGGCGGATGACCCAGCTTCATGTGGTCGCGCGTGTCGGCGGGCAGGTTTTCTTGAATGAAAGTGCGGACTTCCTCGCGGAAGGCGAGTTCTTCCGAGGTAAACCGAAGATCCATGGATTGTTCCTCCTACTGACGAGAAACTGTAAGCGTGCCGGGGGAGGTGCGCAATCCGCGCGGCGGCGGAAGGAATGGCTCGGGCGGTAGGATTCGAACCTACGACCAATCGGTTAACAGCCGATTGCTCTACCGCTGAGCTACGCCCGAACAAGCCCCACGGCCGCTGTCGCCGGGAGGCGGCCTATCTAAGGACCCTGGTTTGGCCGGTCAACAGTGGCGTCGCCGCTCACGCCGGAGCCCGAACTTCGCCACCGCCGGGAACCGCAACGTCCGCCATGTCGGGGCCGGGAACGCGCGCGGCTTTGGCGGGATCGACCTCCAGCCACACGCCAGCCCCCAGGTCACAGACCTGCGCCGCCGCCGTCGTCACTCGCAGCAACGTATCCGACCCGGACGCCCGCACCACGTAGTCCCACCGCTCCCCGAGATAAGCCCGCTCGATGACCTGACACTCGATCACCCAATTTCCATCGTTAGCCGTCGGCGCGGCGCGATGCAGCACGATATCCTGGGGCCGGATGGAGAAGCTGACCTGGCGCGGCAGCCCAGCCGCGGGCGCCGGCACCACGAAGCCGGGAAAGCACAAGCTGGTGCCGTCCACCGTGCCATCGAGGAAATTGGTCCGTCCAATGAACCCCGCCACGAACCGCGTGCGAGGCCGGGTGTACAGCGAAACCGGGTCGTCCACCTGCTCGATCCGGCCGTGATTCATTACCACGATCCGGTCGGACGTCACCATCGCTTCGGCCTGGTCATGCGTCACATAGACCGTGGTGATCCGGAACGCGTCGTGCAGGCGGCGGATCTCGCTGCGCATCTCCTCCCTCAGGTTGGCGTCCAGGTTCGACAGCGGCTCGTCGAGCAGCAGCACCTCGGGCTCGATCACGACGGCGCGGGCCAGCGCCACGCGCTGCTGCTGGCCACCCGACAGTTCGGCCGGATAGCGGTCGCGCAGCGCCCGCAGCTGCACCACGTCCAGGATCGTCGCCAGCCGCTTTTCCACCTCGGCCCGCGACAGATGGCGCAATTTCAGGCCGAACGCGACATTCTCCGCCACCGTCATGTTAGGCCAGATCGCGTAGCTCTGGAAGATCATCGACATGCCGCGGCGTTCCGGAGCCACGCTGTGATCGGGTGCCGACAACAGCCGCCCGTTCATCTCGATCGTTCCTGTCGTCGGCCGCATGAACCCGGCGATCATCCGCAGCGCGGTGGTCTTGCCGCAGCCCGACGGGCCGAGCAGCGAAACGAATTCCCCCTCAGCCAAGCTCAGCGTGACACCCTCTACCGCCACGGTGCGGCCGAAGGCCTTGCCGATGCCGTTTAGCGCCAACTTGCTCATGCACGTTCCCGGCGCAACATAAAGTCCCGTCCCAAAAGCCGCATGCCGACGCCGACGATGATGATCGTCGCCGCCAGCAGCAGGAACCCCAGCGCGGCGAGGTGCTCGAAATTCCCCTCCTCGCTCATGTCGAGCAAGGTCACCGAGATGGTGCGCGTGCGTGGCCCGTACAGGAACAGCGCGGTCGAAAGCTCCCGCGTCGCCGGAATGAACACCAGCAGCCAGGCGCCGACCAGGCTTCGCCGCATCAGCGGAGCCAGCACGCGTCGGATAGCCACCAACCGGCCGCCGCCGGCGATCCGCACGGCTTCCTCCATTTCCGGGTTGATCGAGGTCAGCGCCGAGGTCGCGTTGGCATAGCCGATCGGCAGGAACCGTGTGGTAAACGCCAGGATCAGGATCGCCGCGGTGCCATACAGCGACAGCGGCGGCGGCGCATACGCAGCGTAGAACGCGATGCCCAGCACGATCCCCGGCACCACGAATGGCGCCATGCACAGGAAGCTCAAGGTGCCCGCCAGCGGCAGCAGACGGCGGGAGACGATGTAGGCGATCGCCAAGGACAGCACGATTACGATGCAGGCCGCCACGGCGGCGTACCAGAAGCTGTTCAGCACCGCCTGATCGGCGGTCTCGTGCACGAACAGCAGATAGCGGAAATTCTCCAGGGTCACGTTCGACCAGTGCCAGCCGCGGCCCCAGGCCCGCGCCAGAGCCGCCTGCGACAGCACGCCATACGGCGCCAGTACCGCCAGGGTGATGACCAGCACCGCATACCCCAGCATCACCCAGCGCCATGGACCCAGCTCGATCACCCGCCGGTCGCCGCCCTTGCCGGTCAGCGCCACGAACCCTCGTCGCCGGGTTAGCGCGTGCCGCAGCCCGAACATCGCCACGGTGATCAGCAGCAGCGGCAGGGCGTAGGCCGCCGCTACCTCGGCGCGGATCGGCGGACTGAAGAATTGCCACAGCTGCGTGGTCACCACGTTGAAGCCGGCCGGGATCGCGATCAGCGCCGGCGTGCCGAAGATGGCGATGGACTCCAGGAACGTAACGATCACCCCGCTCAGGATCGCCGGCATCACCATCGGCAGGGTCACGCGCAGCATGGTGCGCACCGTGCCGGCCCCCAGCACATTCGCCGCGTCCTCCATTTCCGAGGAAACCAGCTCCAGCGCCGAGGCGGTGAAGATGAACAGATACGGAAACGAATACAGCGCGATGATGAACGCGAGCCCGCTGAAGGAATAGATATTGAACAGCCCGTGCGGATCGCCGCTGACGTCCTTCCAGATCCGGTTCAGCCAGCCCGCGTTCGGCCCGGCCAGAAGCATCCAGCCGATCGCCCCGAGATAGGGTGGCGTCACGAAAGCCCCCAAGGCGGCCAGCCGCACCAGCCCCTTGCCTGGCATATCGGTCCGAGCCACCGCCCAGGCCAGCGGAACCGCGATCACCAGGCAGATCGCGGTGACCGCGACACCCAGCTCCAGCGAGTTCCACAGCGCCAGCCGATATCGCGGCCGCGCGTAGGCGGCCACGTAGTTGTGCAAGGTGAACAGGCCGGTATCCGCGTCGGACAGACTGAGCCGCAGCAGCTGCCACAGCGGGTTGATGATCAGGAAGATCAGGATCGCGGCGAAGCCGATCCATAGCAGCATCGACGGCTCCAGGGTGCGAAGCCGGCGCAAAGGCGAGGCGATCAGCCGATCCCGTCCGGCGATCGGCGTGGTGCCAGCGCCCTCAGCTCCCGAAGGTGTCACGCCAGTCCTCGATCACCGTCGGGACGCCCTTCTCCAATTCGGCGGTGGTGACGCGCAGCAGTTTCACCTGCGACAGTGGCTTCATGCCGGGCTTCTCGTTGATGTCCTCCCGCACCGGCGTTACCCGGCGGTCGGCACATAGCTGCGCGAACTCCTTGCTCAGCAGCCATTCCATGAACAGTCGGGCGGCATTGGGATGCGGCGCGTTGGCCAGCACGCCAGAGGGGCCGATGCACAGCACCGAACCATCAGTCGGGTATTGCACCGCGATCGGGTTGCCCTTGTCCACGTTCAGCAGGGTCGTTGACAACGGACCCAGCCCGACATCGCGTTCACCGCCGTTCAGCATGGTGATCGGGTCATTGCCGGAACGACCGATCTGCGGCTTGTTCTTCGCCAGCTTGTCGAACCAGTCCCAGCCATACAGCCGCTTGAGCGCCACGCACCACACACCGACATAGCCGCTGAACGCAGGGTGCCCGAACGCCGCCCGACTTTTCCATTTCGGATCCAGCAGGTCGGTCCACGCCTTCGGCGCATCCGCCGGCTTCACCCGCTGGGTGTTGTAGATCAGCAGCATCAACGTCGAGGTCGTCGGATAGAAGTACCCGTCCTCGCCCAGCCCCTTGAACGCCGGCGCCATATGCTCGGCGTTCGCCGGCGTGAAGTTCGCCAGCGCCTTGCGCTTCATCAATGCTGGCATGTGGGCAATGTCGGTGGTGCTGAACACGTCGCATTGCGGCGAGTTGTTCTTCAGGTCTTCCATCAGCCGCTGATAGGCGACCTGTCCGGTGGTGCGGATCACGTTGCAGGTGACACCCGGGAACTGCTGGGTGAAGGCGCGGCCCATCACCTCGGCCGTTTCGCCGTCCACCTGGGCGATATACCAGGTGACCGACCCTTCCTTGCGCGCCGCCTGGTGCAGCGACGCCATGTCGGCGCGCGCCGGAAGGCTCAGCAACGTCCCGGCGCCGATCGTAGCGATGCTGGTTATGCCAATGCTGGCGACACCGGTGCCACAGATGAATGTTCGGCGCTTCATGACGGCACCATCGCGTTTCTCCCTTGTTTTAATCTTGTAACGGAGTTTAACAGCCCATTAGGTTCGGCGCAATGTTGGGACGCCAAGGGCCTCCACCCTGCGCGAGCCCACCCCGGCCCATGCGGCAAGCCCATGATCATGCCGGGCGGACCCTTGAAAGCGGTGAACCATCCGTCGATCGACGCGCCACCGCGGGCAGGGCTTGTGTCGCGAAGGCAACGGATGCTCCGTCCGCCACGGCTCGCATCAATCGGCGCGTTGTTCCGACGGTGCGATGCTGTATGATGCCCCCAGACGCGAGAGTGGCGGAACGGTAGACGCAGTCGGCTCAAAATCGACCGCCTTCGGGCATGGGGGTTCGAATCCCCCCTCTCGCACCAGATCATTCGCTACATCGGCAAACGCCGGCTCGGTCAAGCAGGGCAATCGAGTGAACATGCGCTTGGGGGATTCCGGCGCGGGGTGAAGTAGGATTCACAGGACACCTCTTTTGGAGGTGTCCGATGGCCCAGTTGGCGAGTGCTCCCTTTCTGACGCAATTTGCGGCGTTGCGCGACCCGCGTCAGGCGGCGAAGGTGCTGTATCCATTGCCCGAACTGCTGCTGCTTCTGCTGTGCGGGACGATCGCTGGCGCCGACGATTTCGTCGAGCTGACGCTCTGGGGCGAGGAGAACCTGGCGTTCCTTCGCCGTTTCCTGCCGTTCGGCCGTGGCATTCCCAGCCACGACACGCTGTGCGAGGTGATCGCGGCCATCGACCCGGACCTGTTCAAAACATGCTTCGCCAACTGGGTTGAGCGGCTGCGCATCGCCGGGCCGGACACAATCGCCATCGACGGGAAAACCTCGCGGCGCAGCCACGCGCGGTCCAAGGGCCGGGGCCCGCTGCACACGGTGTCGGCCTGGGCCACTGGCCAGCAACTCGTGCTGGGACAGGAGGCGGTGTCCGAGAAGTCCAACGAAATCATTGCAATCCCGCTGCTGCTGCGACGCCTGGAACTGGCCGGCGCCATCGTCACCATTGATGCGATGGGCACACAGACGCAGATCGCCCAGACCATCCTCGATGGTGGGGGCGACTACGCGCTGGTACTCAAGCAGAACCGGCCGGCCATCTATGCCGAAGTCGAGGCGCTGTTCGCAGCCCCGCCGCCGTCGCTGACCATCGGCGTGCATCGGACCATCGACGGCGGGCACGGCCGGATCGAAACGCGCATGCACTTGGTCTGCCATGACGTGGACTGGCTGTTCTCCGACCGCCGCTACCCCGGAGAGCCGGCATTCCCCGGGCTTGCCATGATTGGCATGGTCGAGAGCCGGACCGAGCGGGACGGAAAGCTCGAACACGAGCGGCGCTATTATCTCTGCTCGACCAAGCTCGACCCCGAGACGTTCGCCCGCGTGGTGCGGAGCCATTGGGGGATCGAAAACCGCCTCCATTGGGTGCTCGACGTCGTATTCCGCGACGATCTCGCCCGCCTGCGCACTGGGCACGGACCGGCGAACATGGCTGTTGTCAAGCACATGGCGCTCAACCTGCTCAAGCAGGCAAAGCCAACAACCAGCTTGAAAAACCGTAGAAAGAGAGCCGGGTGGAATACCGACTACCTCGCCGCCGTCGTTCAGCAGAACGCGTGAGTGTTCACTCGATTCCCCTGGGCCGAAGCTGCGCCGAACCGGGGCCAGGATGGTAGCCCCCGCACTCGAAAGTTCATCGGGCGGTGTTGCCATGCCAGGTGTCGTCGAGCAGCAGTCGGCGATGGCGATGGCGATGGCCTGGCCGGCGGCAGAACAGTGGCGCTGATGACGATAACTCTGACATCAGCGCCGCACGTGGTGCGTCGGTTGCAAGAGTGCGTTTGGGATCATCGCCGCGACCTGCCGCTTCGGTCAGTCGGTTCCCGCCCAGCGCTTGACCCACCCGGCCGGTTCGGTCATATCCGACCCACTCACCAAGTGAAATGTTCTTTCGAACGCTTGAAGTTCGCCAAAATCCGATGATCAGCAACAAAAGAGTGGTCGTTGTCTTACCCGCCTACAACGCGGCGCGGACGTTGCAGCAGACCTTCAACGAGATCCCGAAAGAAAGTGTCGACGACATCATCCTGACCGACGACGCAAGCTCGGACCACACCGTCGATCTGGCACGAAGTCTGGGGATCCACACGCTGCGGCATGACCGGAACCTGGGTTACGGCGGCAACCAGAAGACCTGCTACACCGCCGCCCTGGCCCGCGGTGCGGATATCGTCGTGATGCTGCATCCAGACTATCAGTATGCACCTCGCCTCGTCACCGCCATGGCATCGATGATCGCCTCGGAGGAATACGACGTCGTGCTAGGCTCCCGCATCCTTGGCAAGGGCGCCCTGTCGGGCGGCATGCCGCGATACAAATACGTCGCGAACCGGATCCTGACCTTTGCCCAGAACCTGCTGGTCGGCCAGAAATTGTCGGAGTACCACACCGGCTACCGCGCCTGGAGCCGGCAGGTGCTGGAGCGTCTGCCTCTGATGGCCTGCTCGAACGATTTCGTGTTTGACAACCAGATGCTCGCCCAGGCGATTCATTTCGGCTACCGGATCGGCGAGATTTCCTGCCCGACGAAGTATTTCGCTGACGCCTCGTCGATCAACTTCGCCCGCAGTGTCACCTATGGTGTCGGCGTCCTGCAAACCTCGCTGGCATTCCGACTGCATCGGATCGGTGTGACGAAAAGCCCTCTGTTCGTCGATGACCTTGAATCCCGCCTGACCATGCTGGCCGGGCAGGGCGCATGACCGTCTCTAAACGGGTGTGCTGGCTGGCCGCGGCGATCAGCTTATTGGGTGCGGCGGCCGTAGCGGCCGCATCCGGTCTTCGCGCCAAGGGCCTGTCATTCGCGGCCTTGCCACATGGTGCCGATGCGCTGGCCGCGATCGCCGGCCTCGGCGCGACCGGATGGGTTACCTTCGCCGGGCTCCAGATCGTCGTGTCCGTCAGCGGCATTTTGCCGGCCTCCGCCTTGGGCATCGCCGCCGGCTCGATCTACGGGATCGGCCTCGGGTTCGCCCTGTCCGCCGCCAGTTCCCTGGCTGGGGCCGCGGTAGCGTTCGGCCTCAGCCGATCGGTGTTCCGGCCATGGGTCGAACGGCTGATGCGTAACCGGCCGCACCTGCGCCGGTTCGACGCAGCGATCCAACGCGAAGGCTGGCGGCTCGCATGCCTCATCCGGCTTTCGCCCGTCATGCCGTTCGCCGCCACAAGCTACATGCTGGGTCTGTCCTCGATCAGCCCCTGGGACTACTGCATCGGCACGCTCGGCTCGATGCCGGCGCTGTTTGGCTACGTCGCCGTCGGTGCCCTCGCCGGGGCGGGTGTGCATGCCTGGAGCAGCGGCGAAGGCCTCTTTCACATCGGCCTTCTGGTCGCGGGGCTGGTCGCCACCGGCCTCGCCACGTGGCGCATCAAGCAGGCGTTCAGCGCGGTGGTTGGCGCCCCATCCGAGCACCTCGAGATGACCGGGGTGGATGATCCGCCCGCGGTTCAGCCGTTGATGCGCTAGAACATGATCGTCGCGAGCGGCATCGCCTGAGACGTCGATCATGCGATCAAACACGGAGTTGGAGCCTGTCCGATGATCCGCCCTAAAGAGAACAGGCTCTAGGATCAACATGTCGGTGCTGGCAACCGACCGCCCGGTGATCGGGGCCCTCCGGCCTTTCGTTGGGCGTCCTGGCACAGCGGAACGCGCCTTCATGGTGCTTGCCTTCATGGTGCTGATCGCCGCGCGTCTGCCGAACGTGGCGCTGCACGGCAGGGTATGGGCCGAAGAGGGTACGTTCTTTCTGCGGAACGCGGCTTTGTTGCCCTGGACCCAGGCACTGTTCCATCCGGTCGGCGGGTATCTCAACCTCGTTGCCAATGTGGCAGGCCTGGTGGGCATCCACTTGGTGCCGCTGGAACAGGTGCGCTTCGTCGGTGTCGCCACGGGGTTGTTGTTCCAGACACTCCCGGCCGTCCTGATCGTTTTCTCCGGCGTGTACTGGCTGCAGAGCCGCATCAGTCTCGTCGCCGCGCTGTTGTTGCTTGCTACTGTTCCGATCGCAGAAGAAGTCTGGCTCAACTCGCTCCACCCGCAATTCCACCTCACCCTTTGCGCGGCCCTGATCCTGGCCATGCCGCCGGCCAGAAGCTGGATCCGGTGGTTTCATGGCCTGCTGATCCTGCTTGGAGCATTGTGCGGTCCTACCACGTGGTTCTTGCTTCCGCTGTTCCTCGCCCGCGCCGTGATCGACGGGTCTGGGCCGCGGGCGGTGCAGGCCACCATCCTGGGCGTCGGGATCCTTATCCAGGTGCTGTTCTTCTACCAATCGGCTGGGGTGAACGGAGCGTCCGTCAGCCTGAGCGGCGTATCGGCAATGTTGCTTAGCAAGAATGTACTCATACCGTGGTTGGACTATCGCAGCGCGGGCGCCATGACGGATGGCCTCGCGAAGCTGGTTGCTGCCGGCACCGTCCCCGTCGGCCTCGTGCTGGGCGAGGTGGCGGTAAACGGTCTGGTGGGAGGCCTGTTATGGCGGCGCGACCGCGACGCCGCTTTCTGGATGTTCGCCGCGGCGCTTTTCGTTGCTATTCCCTCCTATGCCGCGGCACGAGGGGGAAGCCTCAATTCGGTGCGTTTAGGTATCTCTAACAGATACGCCTTCGTCCCGCAGGTCCTGCTGGCACTTGTGGTGCTGTGGGGGGCTGCTGTCGGCAAAGACTGGATCGCCATCTTTGCCAGGGCCGGAGTCGTCTGGTTGCTGGTGATTGGTACTGTTGAGTTCCGTGACGACCCGGTCCACAAATATTTTGACCGAGGCCCCAGCTGGGTGGAGCAGGTCGCTGCCTGGCGCAAGGACCACACGCATTTGCTGCGCATCTGGCCAAGCGGTTGGACCGTCGATCTGAATGTTCCAGCGCTGAAGGATCGCTAGCTCGATCCCCTTTCCGCGACCGATCCAGCCCCGTCATACCGCTGCCGCCCGCCCCCCTAGCGCGGACAGCACCGCGCCATGCTCGGCAACTCGGCGTTCGATCGTACTTAACCTTATGAAAAAAAATCAGCTCCAAGCTGATGTTCCTTAATCACCGCTCGTAACGACTGCACGATCCGGTGTACGCGTTCGCAACCTTAGCCGTGGCCGCGCCCGCAGGATCGGATCCTCGACGAAGACATGCAGCAACCACGCCAGCGGGATGGTCAGCGCGATCGAGCTCACTGCCCGCGCCGCGATCAGCACAAGCGGTGAATGTGATGACACCGCGCCCAGGAATGGCTCCGCCACCAGCAGTCCGATCAGGTGGGTCAGGTAGAACGGATAACTGATTGCCCCAAGAAACAATGCAACGCCGCAACGCAAAAACGGCAGGGCACCGTGCGCGACGGCGCCGACGAGTATGGTCGCACCGGCCATCTCAAAGCACCGTGTGACGCCGCCATGTCCGGTCAGCACGTTCATGAAAATCAGCACTACCACCCCAGCAGCGACGATCCAGCGCTGCCGCCAGAACCCGGCTGGAACGGATGAAATGGCGGCTCCCAGGATGAAGGCGGGAAAGAACACGATAGATCCGACGCCGCGGAAGAACGGTATGGCCGCGCAAGCCAACAGCAGGACCAGCAGCAGTTTCCAGCCGACGCCGCGCGTCACGCCCCACATCGCGAACAGGCCAAAGCTCGCCACCACCTCCACCTGCAGTGACCAAAGCACGTTGTTGAGGCTGTGGCTGAGCAGCAGCATGTTGCGGACCAGTTCCGGCGCCGGGGCGTTGGTCAGCAGCCCCAGCGGCAGAGCGCTGACGATCGCCAGTGGAAACAGCCGGTAGATGCGGGCACAGGCATAGTCCGGCAGATCGGCGAAAAAATTGAGGTTCTTGCGACGGAACGACTCCCAGAGCACATGCCCGCTCAACACGAAGAACACCATGACCGCCGCATCGCTTGGGAACAGCGCGGACAGCAACCGCATCGCGACATCGCCGGGCGGCATCGCCGGAAAATCCCGCAGGCTGGTGGCCCAGAGCTGCAGGCCGGTGACCTGCACCACACAATGTCCCAGGGCTACTGACAGGGCGGCGACCCCACGCAGCCCATCCAGACCATGGTTCCGCTCCAGCCGTGCGCCCGGTTCGTTCACCGGTGCTGTTACCCGACCAGTCGCCGAGCGATCGCGATGATCCGGTATGCCTCCGCCCACAGCCCATAAGGTTCCAGCGTATCCATCGGCGCCCACAGCGCAGCCGTCACATCGCTCGCCGCCACCGGGTCCCCGGTCACCCACCGCGCGGCGAAATCGAGGATGGTGTAATGGAACCGAACCCGCCCGGCCTCATCGCGCCGGATCGTATCGACATGCGCGCAGAAATGCAGATCGCCAACCGTCAGCCCGCATTCCTCGTGCAGTTCGCGCCGGGCAGCTTGCTCGCAGGTTTCACCAACCTCCTGAGCGCCCCCGGGCAATGTCCAGCTGCCAAGGTTCGGCGGCTTGCCGCGCTGACACAGCAGGACATGATCGTCCTTGATCACCACGATCCCGATCCCGACAAACGGCCGGGTCGGGTACTCCCGGCTGCTCATTTTTGATCCGGGTCCGTAGCCGGCGGCTTGGCCGGTGGCCCCGCCTTCAGATCGTCCATCGTGGGCACCAGCGATTTCTCCTTCCACGCGCCGATCTCGTAGGTCCAGCCCGACAACCGCCCGTTAAGCCGATCAGCCTCGGCCTTCACTTTGCCAGAGGATCCGGCGACACCAGAGGATCCGGCGACACCAGAGGATCCGGCGTCGTCAGAGGATCCGGCCACGGCGAAGCGCGCCCAGACACGCTTGTCAGCGTGAAGCACCCGAACCGTCACCGCAAGTCCGTCGGTCGTCGTGAACACCGCATGGCCCGTTTCAACCCCAGGCGCGTCCTTGTCGGCGCGTACCGCCTGGAAGGTCAACAGCTCCAATGCGCGGGCGACGTCATCCACCTTGTAGTCTTCCAGTTTTGGGTGATCCGCCGGCTGGGTCAGCATGAATTTCCCATCCTGGCGGCCGAACGTCAGGGCGTTGTCATTCACCGCGACGGATGCGATCTGATCATGGCCGATGTTCATCACGTCCCGATCCAGCCACACGGCGGCGTCAGCGTCGACCTGCAGGCTGCCCTCGGCCAGCCAGGACTGATTTTCGGCTGGGCGCCGAACATAGACGTCATCCGGCAGGTCGGTCTGGCTGCGCACCCGTCGATGACCGACGATGACGGCGAGAATGGTCTTGCCGGCGCCGTCCGCCAGTCGCAGCAGATCGGCGGTCGACGTGGGCTTGTTCGGGTCATCCACACCAAGTCGGCCAAACTGAGCGGGGTCGCTCGTCCGCGGCTCCGTCAATCGCAGCTCCGTCAGTCCCGTCAGCAGGCCACGCAACTTGGCTTCCTGCACCGGGTAGTCATGCATCGAAGCCACACCCCAGCCGCCGTGCGGGCGTTTCTCGATCACCGTCTGCTTGCCTTGATGGGTTATCTCGACTTTGGCCAGGTCGTGCAATTTCGCCGCCAGATCCGGAAACATCAGCTTCCCGTTCGCGACAAAGGTCTGTTCGCGTGGCGTCATCGCGGTGCCGAAGTACCAACCACCGCCGACCGCGATGATCCCCAGCGCCAGCAGGATTAGGACCGTGCGCGACCTCATGACCGGGTCCTGGCGCGCCGGCGTCGTTGCACCACGCTCATGCTGAGCGCCAGGACGGTCATCAGCGCGGGAACCAGCACGATCGTGAAAATCTGCATCTCGGTCTCAAGCTGAGAGATGTTGCGGTTCAGCTCCAGCTGCACCGCCCGCAGTTTCCGACGTGTCTGCAGGACGTCCTGCCGGACGGCATCGATAGCGGCGCGCTGTTGGGGGGTAATCACCGCGTCAGACGTGGCGCTGCCGGAACCCGTGCTGCTCGCGCCGCCGCCGCCCGAGCGCAGCTCGCGAAGCTGTTTCTCGACATCGTCCAGATGTGCCTGCAGCCCTTGCTGGGTCTGACGGAACTGCGCCTCGGCCTCGGCTTGCATGTTCGCCACCAGGGTGAAAGGTCGGTTGGTATCGCCACGCGAGCGCAACCCGATCAGTGCATCGCTACCGGCCAGTGTGCCGATCAGGTTGGCGACGAACGGGCCGTTGTCGGAAAACGGCGTCGCCGTCTGCTGGCCGAAGAAATCCGCGACGCGCACCCAGAACCGATCGGCCAGAATGTCGGAATCAGCCACCACCACCATGTTCGCCGGCCCGTCGGTGTGCGCCCTGTAGGCGGGGAAGTTCGCCGGCCGCTTCTGACTCCCGGCCACCGGCGGCGGCCCGGCAAAGGCCGATTTCAGCACCCCATGCACCCGCGCGGCGATCACCCGCGGGCCACCCTCGGGCTTGAAGCCCGCCAACACCTTGGCCGGGTCCGGTGTCTTGACCTCGTCCACCGGGATCAGCCCGCTGCGCTCGCTGCTGGTCAACAGCGGAGTAAAATCGATCGCGGCATGTGGCGCCTTGGCGATGAAACCAGCGGATGCGACCGTCACCTGTCGCAGATCGGCGGTCGCCGGGTCGTTATGGTTGATCCCCACGCGGTCGTTGAACCAGGCAACGTAATTCACCGCCTGGGCCCGGTCGTCACTGCCGCTTCGCACCAGCCAAGCGCCGGTCAGGTCGCCCACCACCTTGGTCGGGTCGAATTCGATCCCCCAAGCATCGAACAGCTTCTTCAGGTCCGAATGGGCATCCTGCGGCGGCGCGCCGGTGGGCGAAGGCGTCGCCGCCATCGCCTCGCTCCATGGGTCGACCATCGCCATCAGCTTGCCGCCGCGCATGACGAACTGATCGATCGCATACAGCGTCGCCGGTGACAGATCCTGCGCCTCGGCCACCAGCAGCACCTTGATGTCCGGGTCGATCACCTGGGCATTTGTCGGCACGTTCCTGACCGTGTTGGTCTGCCGTAGCAGCACCGACGAGGCATAGGGCTGCCCGCCCGATCCGCGCCCCTGGGTCATCATCATCGTGCGCGGATCGCCATCCAGCGGCAACGACGACATTACCCCGACCACCGGGCGGTTCGGGTTGGACAGTTCATAGACCAGCTTGGTCAGGTCGTATTCCAGGAACCGTTCGCGGTCTGCCTGAAAAAACGGGATGGCGCGCTCGTCGTCCTCCAGGTTCGTGCCGGCAAGACCAAAATAGATCTGCGTTCCGCCCTGATCCAGCGGCACCCCTTGCAGCCCATACGCGATGGCTCGGTCTTCGGTGTCGCTGAACGGTTCCGGATCGTAGAAATCCAGCTTCACCTTGCCGTTGGACGCATCGGCGTAATCGCGCAGCATCTCGCGCACATGGTCGGCATAGCTGCCGTAGGCCGGCACCGTGCTGCCCAGCTGACGCGAGTAGAACAGGCGCAGCGTCACCGGCTCCTTCAAGCTGGCCAGCACCTGCCTGGTGCCGGATGACAGCGTGTAGATATGCCCCTGCGTCAGGTCCAACTGCACGTTCGCCAGGCGCGCATCGGCGAACATGTTGACGCCGATCGCGATGGCCGCGACCGCGATAACACCCAGAACTGAGAAAGCCAAACGACGCATTCGCTCAATCCGCCTTCCGCTGATCGACCAGCACGGTGTTCAGAAACAGGAAGAAGCCGATGAAGGTCGCGAAGTAGATCAGGTCACGCAGCGCGATGATGCCGCGGGTGAAGTCGGTGAAGCGGTCGATCACCGCGAGCCGGCGGGTGAACTCGCCCAGCGCCGGGATGTTGTGGGTCAGGAAATCGTTGACGATCGGATTGGATGCCACCGCGAAGACAAAGCAGATCGCCACCGCCAGCACGAAGGCGATCACCTGGTTGCGCGTCACCGCCGACATCGCCGCGCCGACGGACAGGAAGGCGCCGGCCACCAGCAGGCACCCGAGGTAGCCAGCGGCGATCACGCCGTTGTCCGGCGAGCCCAGGATGTTGACCGCGATGACGAAGGGAAACGTCAGCACCAGGGCGATGGCGCAGAACGTCCAGGCGGCGAGGAATTTGCCCATCACGGCCTGGCCCTGGGTGATCGGCAACGTCAGCAGCAGCTCGATCGTGCCAAGCCGGCGCTCTTCGGCCCACAGGCGCATGGTGATGGCCGGGATCAGCAGGAGAAAGACCCACGGGATGAAAGTGAAGAACGGATTGAGGTCGGCCTGGCCACGATCGAAAAACTGTCCGAGATTGAATGTCAGCGTGCCCTGCAGAACCAGGAAGATGACGATGAACACCGTCGCGATCGGGGTGGCGAAGTAGCCGCGCAGCTCACGGCCGGCGACGATCAGGATCTTGCTCATCCCGATTACGCCGCGTCCGGCATCGTTAACGCACGGAACACCTCTTCCAGCTTCCCAGACGGATGCCGCTGTTCCAATGCCTGCGGTGTGGCGTCGGCGACGATCCGCCCGCGGGCGATGATGATCGCGCGAGAGCAGACCGCATCGACCTCCTCCAGGATATGGGTGGAGATAACGATCGCCTTCTCCGCGGCCATCCGCGCGATCAAGCCGCGCACCTCGTGCTTTTGGTTGGGGTCGAGACCATCGGTCGGCTCATCCAGCACCAGCACGGGAGGATTGTGCAGCAGCGCCTGCGCCAACCCGACCCGGCGCTTGAATCCTTTCGACAACGTCTCCACCGGCTGCAGCCTGACGCCGCGCAGCGTGGTGAGCCCCAGCGCGTGATCGACCCGATCAGCCAGCTCCGCCCCCGCGAAGCCGCGCACACGGGCGCAAAAGCGCAGGAACGCCTCCACCGACATTTCCGGATACGTCGGCGCGCCCTCCGGTAAGAAGCCCAGCGCCCGCCGCGCCGCGACGCTGTCGGCCTGCACGTCGTGACCGTCAATGCGCGCGGTTCCAGCGGTCGGGATCATGAACCCGGCGAGCATGCGCATCGTGGTCGACTTGCCGGCGCCGTTCGGACCGAGGAACCCCAGAACCTCGCCCCGTCGTACCTCGAACGATACGTTATCCACCGCGGTGAAAGGTCCGAAGCGCTTGGTCAATCCGTCGATCTCGATCAGGGCAAGCCGGTCCGATGCGTCCCCGACGCCAGTCGCCACGCTGCGTTCCCCCATGGTCCCCGCTCGGTCATCATCGTTTGGGGGCAGTCCCCGCTGGTCGGCGGACATACCGCAACCACGAGCCAATGCAACCGTGCCGACCGGTTGTGAAAGGAGATTAACGCTAGGGAAAGAAACTCATCGGCCTGGTGTTTGCCGGCGGCAAACCGTTACGCCCGCCGCGGCCATGAGCGCGCGGATCGGCTACTTCAAACGAACAGTGAAATATCGCGCTGCGCTGACGCCCGTACTAGCCGAACAGCGAATCAACCGCATCCTGACCGAGATCGGGATCTGCCTGTGCCTGCTCCTGCGAGAGCGCGCCCGCACCGTTATACGGCGCCTGCACTACCACCGTCTCGCCAGCAGGCGCCGCTTCACCCGGTGCAATGTCGGTCAACATGGTCTCGACCTGCTGCAAGTGCTGGATCGCTCGCCGGATACGTTGGCCGGTGACGTCCTGGAATGAACAGGCTTCAAAAATCACGTTGACCTTTTCGTTGACGGCGCGCATCGAGGCAGGATCCTGTTTGCCGTCCCGCAACCAATCGCCGATCGCCTCGGCGGCTTCCATGATCCGGTTCGCGGCGGCCTCCGTCGCCTGCACGACGGCTTCCAGTTCCAATCCGCTGTTGCGGGTCGCGGCGGTCGGCATGGCAATCACGTTGGCAATCTGCTCGCGGATACCTTTCAGCTGCCCAGACAGGTTCGTTTCGCTGAAATCCATCAGGTCGGACGTCGCATGAACCTCGGCACTGAGTTCCGCTATGCGTCGGTCCACGAAGCTGCGCAGCGCGCCGATCTCCGTCCGGATCGTTGCACATACTGCCTGTTGAATTTGCTCTGCCTGGTTCGCCACTGTGCCCGCCCGCTTCGCGTTCAGAATTCCCCAAGCGGACATTAGGCCGAAGGTGCGGTTAATATCCGGTAAACTTCCCGGCCCGCGACAAGCTGGCTTGTTGTAAGGTCCGGGCGCATCTCCACTTGGTTTCTGGTAACGCGGTTACTGGCTATCAGCCGATCTACGCCGTAGCGAACAGCACGCCAAAGCCGACGACGTCACGAATTCGCCAAGGCACTCTTGTACATCGCCATGGCGGCCTCCGGCCCCGACAAAAGCTCGATCAGGCGGAATTTCCTGACCGGCGTCAAGGTGCCGGTCTGTGCCGCGATCCGCACGCTCTCCGATGCCTGGACGAGCAGTGCGTCATAGGTCGCCGAACCGCCAATCGGCCGCATGGCCGTCTCCAGCGTCCGCAGATCCCGGATGCAGGTTTCCAGCTCTAGCTGGCCGGCGCCGTCCAGCGGACCACAAGCGCTGGCCAGAGGTTGAACAAGACCCTCTGTCAGCGCCTCGGCGAAACGCGCTCGGCACGCCTGGTCAAGCTTTTGACGGATCGCCTGAAGCCGCGGCCGATGCGCTGCCACGCCGGTGTCCCGCCCGAGGTCGTCAAGCAGGGCGGTGACCCGTCGGACCTGCTCACCCACGCTCGCCAGCGGCCCGCTTCGAATCTCTTCGATCGATCCGGCATCACTCTCAATCTGGATCAGAGCCTGTTCGGTTCCGCGCGCCATCGCCTGGTGCAGGATCGCCGTCTCTTTCTTCTCCTGCCCGGTCGTCATGAGTTGTCGCAGCAAAGGTGCCGCATGGGGCGACTGCAACAGAACCAGTTGCGCGATCATCACCTGTCCGGCCGCCGGCTCGCGGGCGATATCCTGCACGATCTCGCGGATGGTGCGCTCGTTTGCTTCCAGCACAGCGACTTCGCTGTCGCGCAGCAGGAAGCGCAACCGCGAAGCGCGCCGCAGCACCGCGGCGACCGCCTGAACCAAGGCCGGATACAACCCGGGCGGCAGACCCGTTTCAGACCAGTCCACCGGGCACGACGATGCAACCAGGATTTCGGCGGCGCGCGGCCAGATCATTCCACCGATTTCGGTGATAAGCTGCACAGCGCCGGCGGTATGCCCGGCCAGGCTCGCATCGATCAACGAGGCTTCAGGACCAAGCCCGGCGTGTACTACCCGCGATATCGGCATCAACACGGTCCGCGGCACCGTTGCTTCACCGGGTTGCCATTTGTTGGCCGGACGTATCAGGGGATCGAGGGGCGTGAACAGCAACCGCACGAAGCGAAGCGGGCGGGGCGGCTTGATCGTGCGCAGCCTGGGCCGAAGCGGCTCCAGTATAGCCTGCTTCTCCGCCGTGCCGGAGACCGCATCGAGCATCGCGGTGATGCGCATGATCTTCCGGTCGTCCGCCGTGCGCAACTCATGACGCAATGCCCGTACGGCATTTTGGCCACTATCCAAAGACTCGGTTCGCATTCGGCGGCCTCCTGGTCTACCCGGTCGGCCTGGTCGATGAAGCAGGCGGGCGCGGATCCGGATGACCGGGTGCTGCGTTCGGTTTCCCCATGGCCACACGAAAGCCTTCCGGCGCTGGCCGACGGTTATTGGCTTTCGGCGCCTGTCCCAACGGGCTCACAATGTCTTCGCCCGGAAATGTTCATTGCGTGCGATCAGCGCGAACACCGCTGAACCGCTGCGCCAGTCTTCATTCAACGACACCAGCCGGCGGAAGCGGGCGGCTTTGTCCAGATCGGTTTTGCCTTCCGTCCACTCGCTGGCCTCCTTCGGCAACACCGGAACAAGTCCGGCGATCTCGGCCAGCGCGGCGCGCCGGCTGGCATCGTCCTCGGCATGATCCCAGATCAGGCAAATCTGCTCCCAGCCGTCCAGCAGCCATTCCGGGCGGCTGACCAGCTGGCCCACCGACAGCGGATCGCTTGCCCAGCTACGCAACAGCTCCACCATGTTGTCGGTCAACGTCTGCGCCTTGGTCAGCGTGGTCTGAGCCAGCGACAGCGTCAGATCGGCCACCGCGCAGACCATACTGGCATATTCCGCCTGGTCCTCAGCTTCCTGTTGCGCGCCCCAGTCGGAGATCTTCCTCCTCACTTGCCGCAGCATGGCAAGCAGGCGCGGCAATCGACCGGTTGCTCCAACGGCGCCAACGCCGATGTTCGCCATGACATCCGACAGCGCCTCGAGAGCGCCAGCCGTCCACGTCGCCGGCTGACCCAGCCGCGGCGAAATCCAGTCAACCGTCAGGCGGGCCTGCGCCATCAGGTCCAGCTTGCCTTTGCCATCGGCTGATGGGACGGATGCGAAGCGGCCGCCAACTTGCTCGACCAGGGCCATCAGCAGCCGGTAGTTGGTAATTAGCCGGTCGCCTTTCTCGGCTTCCGCTGACTTCCCGGCGGCTTCCATCGCTTCCTCGCCGGCCAGGCCTTCGGCGGCGATCTGCAAGCCGACCCGCCGGATCGTGGACGGCGTCACGCTGCGCAGCCTGACGATCCGTTCGTTGAACTCCGCATCGTGCAACGTCGGCCGGCACCAGGACGTGATGGCTGTCCACGGCATCACATAGACCCCGCGCCCACCGGAGGGATTAGGGATCACAAGCTCGACGTGCTGCTTTTCCGTCGGCCGGGCACGCGTGCCGCCAAGCAATGGCGTGGTGAACGGCACCGCGACGCCGCGTTCCTGAAACGTGGTCGGATGATACGGCTTAAGCGCGGGAAGTGGAGACTCGGACATGGCTGATGCGGCGCTCGATCAACACGTCATCGGACGGCCGACCCGCGCACCGCGGGACAACGACACCGCCCAGAGGAGGGTTTGTCCCGACGCACCCGCTGGGCCAGCGGGATCGTGAGCAGTGTGATCTGCACGATGCTCGGTTCCGCCATGTTCGCTACAAGCCCTTACACCACCGGTTGGATCAACGCGCTTCATCGTCTCTAGTCAGGCTCGCGGCTGGTCGCCGCGAAAATAGGATTAGCGTCGGCAGCAAAACCGAGATCGCGACGGCCTGACCGCGTCAGCTTTCGACATGCCCGGTCGTTAAAAGCCCTGGCGACCCTGGACCCGCGATATCCCGGCAAGAAACTCGACGCATGGCCTGTATCGCTAGAACCTTGACAAATCATTAACTCAGCCCGTTTCCTTGAACGCCTGCTTGATTTGGACTTGTGCCCGATCCTGCGGCCATAGGTGGCCTCGTGATGCGAAACAATCGCCGGCGAAGCGCGTGGCCACCCAGACCTTACTGGATCGGTGAACCCGATTTGCCGGGCCAGCCTTTCACCACCAGCGCCTCCGTGATCAGATAAGCTTTAACATCAAAACATTATGCCGTTTTCCTAATCAATGATCACGCGACACGCGATCAGCACGGCATCAGGGCAGCGGTTTTGATATGCAACCCGATCAAGCTGTCGGCCGTTTCGGTCATGGCAAACCAAGGAGATCGGGGATGGACGACATCAAGACATCAGCCGCGGCACATCACAATGATGCGGCGCGTCACCTGGAGATCGCCGCTGGTATGCACCGCGACGCTGCCAAACAGTGCGAGTCTGGTAATTTCGAGAAGGCGCAGCACCTCGCGGTCGAGGCAGCCGAGACCGACACCGCCGCCAACCAGCACGCGATGCAGGCACTGGACCTCTATCGTGATCACGCAAAGGACGTTGCTGCCCGAAAGGCTGAAACGGTCGCCGAGGAAACCGCCCGTGCCGTCAAGAAGGCCGCCAAAGCCGAATAGTTGGGGCTTGGAGGCCAATGGCGTCGTTGCTTGGGTGGCGACCTGTCTGACCGGACGGTTAACGCCGTTTGGACCCGGGGACCTGTGTGACGCTCGGCGCGGCACCATATACACCATATACGAGGTCTCGAATGATGAAGGGAGCGACGGACGCAATGAGCACACAGGAAACCGCTACCTTGGGCGGCGGCTGCTTCTGGTGTCTGGAAGCGGTTTTCAAGGATCTACGCGGAGTGACATCCGTGATGTCAGGTTACGCCGCCGGGCAGGGCGCCAATCCGAGCTACCAGCAGGTCTGCACCGGCCGTACCGGGCACGCCGAGGTGGTCCAGGTCAAATTTGATCCCGCCGAACTGGCCTATGCCGATCTGCTGCGGGTGTTCTTCTCCATCCATGATCCGACGACCAAGGATCGGCAGGGCAACGACATCGGCTCGCAATATCGCTCGATCATTCTCACCGATTCGGAGACGCAGGCCGCGACCGCGCGTTCGGTGATGCAGGAGATCGCCAGCGCGAAGATCTGGTCCGGCAAACTGGTGACACAGATCGAGCCGCTGACCGTGTTCTACCAGGCCGAACCCGAACACCACGACTACTTCGCCCGCAACCCCGGGAGCGGCTACTGTCAAGTCGTCGTGGCGCCGAAAGTGGTGAAGTTCCGCAAGCAGTTCGCCGATCGCGTCAAGCGTCAGGCAGCCGAGTAGCGCCAGCAAAGCCCTCTCGCCCCAGCAGGTCCTTCACAGTGGTGGCCGGGTCTGCCGACGGTGCAAGGCGGGTCACCGATCTGTGCTGGACTGCCGGTGTCACGGTCATCGCCTGCAAGGGGAGTGGCGTTCTGTTTGACGCGCAGCACCCACCGCTTTAACGAACCGAGCAAACGGGAGCTAGGAATGGATCTGAACTTCACGCCTGAGGAACTCGCGTTTCGTGACGAAGCGCGTCGATTTTTCCGCACCGCCGTTCCGGAGTCGATCCGAGCCAAGGTTGCGGAAGGTGAGGGCCTGACCCGCGACGACATGATCAACGCTCAGCGCATCCTGAACGCTCGCGGCTGGGCCACGGTGAATTGGCCGAAAGAATGGGGCGGTCAGGATTGGTCGCCGATCCAGGTCTATCTCTACCAGGACGAGATGCAGCAGGCCAACGTGCCGCCACCTATCGCCTTCAACGTCTCCATGGTCGGCCCGGTCATCGCCCAGTTCGGCAGTCAGGCGATCAAGGAGCGTTTCCTGCCCGCCACCGCCAACGTCGACATCTTCTGGTGCCAGGGCTTCTCCGAACCCGGGTCCGGTTCCGATCTGGCCTCGCTGCGCACCAAGGCCGAGAAGCGGGACGGCAAATACATCATCAACGGCCAGAAGACCTGGACTACGCTGGCGCAATATGCCGACTGGATCTTCTGTCTTTGTCGCACGGATCCCGCCGCCAAGGCGCAAGAGGGAATTTCATTCATCCTGGTCGACATGAAGACCCCCGGCATCACGGTCCGCCCGATCGTCACCATCGATGGCGGCCGGGAAGTAAACGAGGTGTTTTTCGACGACGTCGAAGTTCCGGCGGAAAATCTCGTCGGCCAGGAAAACAAGGGCTGGGACTATGCCAAATTCCTGCTAGGCAACGAACGTACCGGCATCGCCCGCGTCGGCGCGTCGAAGGCCAAGATCGCCCGCATCAAGGAACTCGCCGCGCTGGAATTCGCCGGCGAACGCCCGCTGATCGAAACACCCCGCTTTCAGGAAAAGCTCGCCGCGGTGGAAGTCGAGCTGAAAGCACTGGAAATGACCCAGCTTCGCGTCGTGTCCGATGAGCGCAAGCTGGCCAAGGGCCGGCAAAACCCGGCGTCGTCGATCCTGAAGCTGAAAGGCTCCGTCATCCAGCAGCAACTGACCGAACTGTTGATGGAGGTCGTCGGCCCTTACGTCATGCCCTACCAGCGTGACTTCGACGGCAACAACGAGCCGGTGATTGGGCCCGAGTATGCGTCCGAGGCCGCGCCGATGTACTTCAACTACCGAAAGGTCTCGATCTACGGCGGATCGAACGAAATCCAGCGCAATATCATCGCCAAGGCGATCCTCGGCCTGTAGTGATCTGATCCAGCCGCGCCCAAGGTTCATGCCCACGCCACGGCGATCGAGTGAACCGATAGGCAGCGTTGTCATGAATTCAGACAGCGAGGGATTTCTCCGATCGCGATGCGGGCGCAGCACGCTGGTCTGCTCCGTTTTAAAGCCTTGCCTTTTCATGGCCCGGCAAGCGCGCCTGATCGCACGGTTCAACCCAAACCGCCGCCGCCCTGGCCGACTGGTCACGCCGCGAGCCGCGCAGCCTGCTGGATGACCCACGACAGTGCGACGACCGCGCCGATCAGCACCAGGGTCGGGCCGTCGGGTCGGGCGGCCTCCAGCAGGTCGGGCAGTGTGGCCAGAGTCGCGTGAATATGGGTCTCGTTCGGACGCGAGGCGTTCTCGACCGCGACGACGGGTGTGGTGCCAGGAAGGCCCGCCTCGAGCAGGCTTGCCGCAACGGTGCGAAAGGTTTTGTTCGCCATGTAGGCGGCGATCGTGCCGCCGCTGGCGGCCAGGGTGCGCCAGTCGTGCGCCGGCATCGCGTTGTCGCTGCCATGCCCGGTGACGAAATGTAGTGACCGGGCGAGGTCGCGATGGGTCAGCGGGATCTGCAGGCTGGCGGCGGCGGCACAGGCGGCGGTGACCCCTGGGACGACCTCTACCGCTACGCCGGCGGCGCGGAGGCTCTCCAACTCTTCGCCGCCACGGCCGAACACGAACGGGTCGCCGCCCTTCAGGCGCACCACGTGGGCGCCTGACTGGGCCAGGCTTACGATCAGCCGGTTGATGGCGACTTGCTTCAGCGCGTGCCGGCCGCAGCGCTTGCCGACATCGATCCGGCGCGCATCCGCACGCGCGAGGTCCAGCACCGCCGGATCGATCAAGGCATCGAACAGGATCGCGTCGGCGCGCTGGATCGCCTTCACCGCCCGCAGCGTCAGCAGGTCGGGATCGCCAGGGCCGGCGCCGACCAGCGTGGCACTGCCGAGCGCGGGCTGTGGCTGCGAGCCGGTAACTCGCTCGAGCGGGTCCAGCCCAAGAGACCTAGCGTTGCGCATGACAGAAGTGCCACGCGTCACTGTTCGCTTGTAGCATCCGGTTCATGCGCCGGGTCGCGGACGCCGCGCGTTCCCGGCTTCTCCGCGATCGGACATCAGGCGACAGGTACGCGAACATCGCGCAGGATCTCCTCGAGTTCGGGGATACAGGATCCGCAGTTGGTTCCGGCCTGCATCCGGGCACCAATCTGGCGGACGGAGCCAAGGCGGTGGGTCACCACGGCATGGCGAACAGCCTCGCTGGTCACACCGAAGCAGGCGCACACTTTGGGTCCCTGGGCGGCCGTCGCTTCAAACATCCGCCCGGCCAGGAGCCGCCCGCGTGCCGCATCCGCAACCGGTGCCCCAAGCATCGGGATCACCGCTGCTTCGCTTGGCAGGGCATCGGCATCCCTGGCCAGGAACAGGCATGCTTCCAGAGCGCCATCACCTACCGCTGCCATCCGCAGCACGCCGCGCCGAGCGTCAGACGCCTCCAGAATATCCGCCGCGGCCGGGGGATCGAGCAGCGCGATGGCGAACTGCCTCAGCGCGTCATTCGAAGCCATCGCCCGGAGACCCACCAGGCGATACAGTTGGCCTTCCGCGACGGGCACGCGGGTCCAGTGGCAGCTGTTCGAAAGGTCTCGTGCGGTGCGGCGCAACAGCAATCCGTGGAAGTGGACCAGCGCGGGCATGACCGTCGCGATCGTCGCCTTCAGTGCGGGCTGTCCCGATACCGGATCGACGTCCGCGCTGACGACGCGGCCGATCGGTCCGGCGGAGGTAAACTGGTCGGTCCAGTGCATCGGCGCGAACACCTCGCCACGCCGCTGGGTGTGGCGGAGATCGGCGCGGATCAGCAGGTTGCCCTCGGCGGTGGAGACCCGGATGAGCGCGCCTTGCTCGATCGCCGCCGCCGCGGCGTCGGCCGGGTGGATGGTCAGCATCGGCTCCGGCGTATGACTGATCAACGAGGGTGCGAGACCGCTGCGGGTCATGGTGTGCCACTGATCGCGCACCCGCCCGGTGTTCAGCAGCACGGTGTTCGGCGGCAACCGGGATGCGGGCATTGCCTCAGACCGCGTCGGAACGAAGCGGGCTCTGCGATCCGGGGTGGCGAAGCCGCCTTCGGCGAACAGCCTTCCGGTCGACTGGGGGGCGCCCGCCGGCAGTGGCCAGCGGAACGGTTGCAGTGATGCGAAACCTGCGTCATCCAGATCCGCCATGGCGCCGATGTCGAAGATCCGCCGACCATCGTTGACGTGGCCCGACAACGCGGCATGCTCGCGAAACACGGCTGCTGGTGTCTGCCAGGAGAACGCCTCCGCCCAGCCCATGCGCCGCCCGGCTTCAGCGAACTGCCACCAGTCCGGGCGCGCCTGACCCGCCGCCTCGCGGAACGCTCGCTGGCGGGAGATCCGCCGTTCGGAGTTGGTGACGGTGCCGTCCTTCTCGCCCCAGGCCGCTGCCGGCAATACGATATGGGCATAGGACGTGGTGTCGGTCGGCCAGCAATCAGACACCACGACGAAGGGGCACGCGGACAGCGCCGTTCGGACGCGGCTGGCGCGGGGCATGGAGGCAGCGGGGTTGGTCGCGACGATCCACAACGCCTTGATCCGGCCATCCAGCACAGCGTCGAACAACTCGACTGCTTTCAGGCCCGGCTTTGGCGCCAGCGTTGGCGACTGCCAGAACGCCTGCAGCGCGGCGCGATCGGTGGCGTTGTCAAAACCCATATGCGCGGCGAGCTGGTTAGCCAGGCCACCGACCTCGCGCCCGCCCATGGCGTTCGGCTGACCGGTGACAGAAAACGGCCCGGCGCCGGGCCGGCCTATACGTCCGGTGGCAAGGTGGCAGTTGATGATCGCATTGACCTTGTCGGTCCCGATCGCGGACTGGTTCACCCCCTGCGAGTAGACCGTCATCACCCGCCTGGTTCGCGCGAACAGACTGAAAAACACTTCGATCAATTCGACATCGACATCGCATGCGGCGGCGACCGCTTCGATGTCGCAGCCCGCTGCGGCATCCAGCGCAGCGGCCAGGCCGCGGGTGTGGCGTTCGACCCAGGCGATGTCGATCTGGCCGGTCCGGTGCAGATACCACAGCAGCCCGTTGAACAGTGCGATGTCGCTGTCCGGCGCGAGCGGCAGGTGCAGATCCGCCGTATCCGCGGTCGCGGTGCGCCTTGGGTCCAGCACCACCACTTTCGTTCCACGCGTGGCGCGGGCGGCCTGCAGGCGCTGGTGCAGCACCGGATGGCACCACGCCGCGTTGCTGCCGACCAGCACGACCAGATCGGCTTCGTCCCAATCTTCATAGATGCCCGGGACGACGTCCTCGCCGAACGCGCGGACATGGCCGGCCACCGAGGACGCCATGCAGAGACGCGAGTTGGTGTCTATGTTGGCGCTGCCGATGAAGCCCTTCATTAGCTTGTTGGCGACGTAATAATCCTCGGTCAGGCACTGGCCGGAGACGTAGAACGCCACGCTGTCGGGGCCATGGCCGGCGATGGTTGCGCGGAAGCGGTCGGCGACTAGCTGCATCGCCTCGTCCCATCCGGTTTCCCGGCCATGCACCATTGGGGTGGTCAACCGCGTGCTGTTGTCCAGCGTGGCACCAAGGGCAGCGCCCTTCGAGCACAGCCGGCCGTAATTGGACGGATGTGCCGCATCCGCCTTAATCGTTTGGTCCGGCTGCGCGACGACGCCGCAGCCCACGCCACAGTAGGGACAGGTCGTATGGACGTGTGCGGTCATGCGCCGCCGACCGCCAGCAGGACGCGTCCGTCCCGCAGTCGAACCGGAATGGTGCGTGAGCAGCCCTCATCAGGTTCCTTGGCCTGCCCATCGGCCAGATCGATAACCCAGTTGTGCAGCGGGCAGGTCACGGCGTGGCCATGCACGATCCCCTGCGACAACTTGCCGGCTTTGTGGGGACATCTGTCATGCAGTGCGAACACCCGGTCATCGCCTGTCCGGAACACCGCGATGTCGATCACGGGGGTGGCGACGACACGCGCACCAAGACGGGGGATGTCATCAAGGCGGCCGACATCGGTCCAGACGGTTGCATCTGTGTTTCTGTCGATCGTTCCACGAGCGATCATTCCACTGCCGCTCCTGTCACTGTCGCCAGCGCTTTGAACTCGTGCGCATCCAGCCCTGCCGCTCGGTCTGCCCATGGGTCCGCCTGCGCGAAGCGCTGGCTTTGGATGAACCGATATCGTAACGATAGACGATCGTCCACGTCGCCCAGTCGGGTGCGAACGTAGTCGATGCCGACACGTTCGACCCAGGGCGCGGTGCGTTCCAGATACCAGGCTTCCTCGCGGTAGACCTGCATGAACGCGGCGGCGTATTCCAGCACCTCGTCCTCGGTTGCTACCTTTGCCAGCAGATCGGTGACGCGCACCTTGATGCCGCCGTTGCCGGCGACGTGAAGATCCCAGCCGCTTTCAGTGGCGATCACGCCGAAATCCTTGATGGTTGCCTCGGCGCAGTTCCGCGGGCAGCCCGACACCGCCATCTTGGTCTTGTGTGGCGTCCATGATCCCCAGCTCATTTTTTCCAACGCGATGCCCATGGCGGTGGAATCCTGGGTGCCGAAACGACACCAGTCGGTGCCGACGCAGGTCTTCACGGTGCGAAGCGCCTTGCCGTAGGCATGACCCGACACCATTCCGGCGGCATTCAGGTCGCGCCAGACGTCTGGCAACTGCTCCTTGCGCACCCCCAAAAGATCGATCCGCTGGCCGCCGGTCACCTTCACCGTCGGGATTTTATACGTGTCCACGACATCGGCGATCGCCCGCAGTTCGGCGGCCGAGGTCACCCCGCCCCACATCCGGGGTACCACGGAATAGGTGCCATCCTTCTGGATGTTCGCGTGCATCCGTTCGTTGACGAAGCGCGAGCGCGAGTCGTCGACATACTCGCCGGGCCAGGCGCAGAGCAGGTAGTAGTTCAACGCTGGGCGGCAGCTGGCGCAGCCATCTTGTGTGGTCCAGCCCATCGCCTGCATCACCGCCGGAATGGTCTTCAGCTTCTGGTCGAGGATCGCCTTGCGCACCGCATCGTGCCCGGCCGCGGTGCATTTGCAGACCGCCTTGACCTTGGGTGTCGGGTCGTAGTCGCCACCGATCGCCTGCGCGAGCAGGGTCTCGACCTGACAGCTGCAGCTGCCACAGGAGGCTGAGGCTTTGGTGCGCACGCGCACCTGATCAACGGTGGTCAGCCTGAACCGGCTGATGGACGCCAGGATGGTGCCCTTGCTGACACCGTTGCATCCGCAAATTTCCGCTGTGTCGGGCAGCGATGCCACGCCGGGTGCGGCGCCGCCATTGCCAAGGACGGGTCCGAAGACCAGCGTGTCGCGCAGGGCGGAGACGTCGGCTGCAGTGCGGATCAGATCGAAGTACCACGCGCTGTCACGCGCCTCGCCATACAGCACAGCGCCGATCAGCCTGTCGTCGCGGATCACCAGCTTCTTGTGCACGCCGCGGGCGGCGTCACGGAACACCACGTCGTCGGTGGTCTCGTCGCCCATGAAGTCGCCGGCCGAGAACATGTCGATGCCGGTGACCTTGAGCCGCGTGCCGGTGACCGCCGGCAGATAGTCGCTGTCCGCCGAACCGGTCACCCGATCGGCGACGATCTTCGCCATCTCGTACAGCGGTGCCACCAGCCCGAACAGGGCGCCGCGATGCTCCACGCACTCACCCACCGCGTAGATGGCGGGATCGCTGGTGCGCATGGCGTCATCGACCTCGATGCCGCGCCCGCATGTCAGACCGCTCGCTTTGGCAAGTGCGGTATTCGGACGGATCCCGGCTGCCATGACCACAAGGTCCGCCGGCAGCTGGGTGCCGTCGGCGAGTTCCACGTCCTCGACCCGTTGAATACCCAGGATCGCCTTGGTGTTGGCCTCGGTGATCACCTTGATGCCGCGATTACGCAGGTCTGCCTTCAGCAATTCGGCGGAGACCGGATCGAGCTGGCGTTCCATCAAGCTCGGCATGATGTGCAGCACGGTGGTGTCCATGCCGTTGCGGGCCAGGCCATTCGCGGCTTCCAGACCGAGCAGGCCGCCGCCGATGACGATGGCGTGGGTGTGGGAGCGGCTTGCGGTCAACATGGTTTCGACGTCGGCGATGTCGCGGAAGCCGATCACGCCCGGCAGTTTGTGGCCGGGCAGCGGGATGATCACCGGATTCGATCCGGTGGCCAGCAGCAGCACGTCGTAGGAACGGGTGGTTCCCAACGCGCCGGTGACGGTTCTGGCGTCTCGATCGATGCCGACCACCGGCTCGCCAACAATCAGCTCTATGCCGTTTTCCTCGTACCACGATCGGGGATGGGTGGTGATCGCCGCGAAGGTCTTCTCGCCGGCCAACACCGGAGACAGCATGATGCGGTTGTAATTGCCGTGCGGTTCAGCGCCGAACACGGTGATGGAGAAGTCATGCGGGGCGCGGCTGAGGATTTCCTCCAGGGCGCGCACCCCGGCCATCCCGTTCCCGATCATGACCAGTCGGGAACGGCGTGAAGCGATCATGTTCATGACGATGGGGTCTCCTTAAACCCGAGCCGCGCCGTAGAGCTGGGCCCAGGTTGTCCGCCAGCGGCGGCGCACCCCGCTGATGCCGACCAGGGCGACGGCGGCCAGCAGGGCGAAGACCAGGAAGCCCGCGCCATAGCTGCCGGTGAGTTGCTTTGAGTAGCCAAGGCTGGAGGCGAGATAAAAGCCGCCGACACCGCCGCTCATGCCCACCAGGCCGGTCATCACGCCGATTTCGCGCTGGAAGCGTTGCGGCACCAGCTGGAAGACCGAACCGTTGCCCATGCCCAAGGCAAGCATGCCGATGATGAACACCGGCATCGCCAGGTAGATCGTTGACAGGCCGGTGGCGATCGTTGCGAACGCGCTGGCGGCGACGGCATAGAGCACGGCCAGGGCGCGGACTCCACCGACGCGGTCAGCGACCGCGCCACCCAGCGGGCGCACCATCGAACCGACGAACACCACCGCGGCGGTGCAGTATCCGGCGACCACCGGCGACAGGCCATAGGCGTCGTTGAAGTAGATCGTCAACGAAGAGGCGAGGCCGACGAAGCCGCCGAAGGTGACGCTGTAGAAGAACATGAACCACCAGCAGTCGGGCACCTTCAGCAGGGCAAAATACGCCGACAGCGGCTTCGGCGCGGGCGTGGCAGGGCTGTCCTCGGCGGCGAAGATGAAGATGCACAACGCGATGGTCAGCGGGATCGCCGCCAGGCCGATGACGTTCTGCCAGCCCAGTGCGATGGCGAGGGCGGGTGCGAACAGCGCGGCCAGCACGGTACCCGAGTTGCCCGCACCGGCTAGACCCAGTGCCATGCCCTGGTGCTCGGGTGGATACCAAGCCGACGCCAGCGGCAAGGCCACCGCGAAGGAGGCGCCGGCGAGACCCAGCACGCAGCCCAGCAGCAGGATCGCCGGAAAGCTATCGATGTTGACTGTCCATGCGGTGATCAATCCGATGATCACGACGATCTGGGCGCCAATGCCGACGCGCTTTGCCTTGTAGCGGTCAACCAGCACACCGAGCACGACGCGAAGTGCGGCGCCGGCGAGTACCGGTGTCGCGACCATCAGTCCTTTGTGCGCCGGGTCGAAGTGCAGCGCCTTCGCTATGGCGACGCCCAGGGGGCCAAGCAGCACCCAGACCATGAAACTGAGGTCGAAATAGAGGAACGACGCGAAGAGGGTCGGCAGATGGCCGGCCCTGAGGAAACCTTTGTGCATGGAATTGGTGCTCACGGGGGCAGGCCATCGTTGGCGTGCCTGGCGGTGGCTTGAAGCGCTGATGCACTTCGGATCCGGAACACGCCCTTCGTTGAGCGGATCCGTAGAGCGTGGGACCGTAAAGGAGCCGCAAGCTGCTGAACATGCTCTAGCAACCGCCGTGCCAAGAGCAACCGCCGTGCCAAGTAGTGGCAGGGCCACGCGAAAGGATTGGGCCAAGGCAGTGTCAAGGCAATGCCAAGGTGTTGGGCCCGGTCAGTGATCTGGCAAATGCCAGGGCGTAGCCAGAGGATTGCCACAACACGATGTTTATCTAGTCATATGTTTGCCTAAAAAATAGCACTTTGCCCAATTTCTGGCCGCATCCTCGGCCAGTTACTTTCGACCGCGGGCGCCGGGTGAGAATGTGTCCTCATCGGGCATCGGCAGCATCGCCGATCCCTCCAGCATCGGCAGCGCCGCGGCCGGATAAAGGCCCTCGGCCTCCACCGCCGAGGCGAGCAGATCGGGCCGATAAAGCTTCGCCGCCAGGGTGGCGGCGTCGATCTGCCCGTCCAGCCAGCCCCAGCGGCGCATCTGGCCGAGGAACCACATCGCGTGAGCGCGGGCCGGGAACCAGGCCTCCCGCGTGTGGAACCGGATCAGCTCCGATCCCGAACCGGCGGGCAACGCCGCCCGGCAAGCATCCTCGGGCAGACGCAACCCGGCAGGATCGGCCAGCAGTGCGGCGATCGCCGGAGCTTCTTCGGGCTGGTCGCAGCGGATCTGGGCCTGCAAAAGGGCACACAGCAGATGATGCAGCAGTTGCGGGTTCGCGTCCGCCCAAGCCTCGCCGACGCACAGGCACTTCTCAGGGTGAAACGGCCATATCGTCGAGGTGCCGGTCAGAATGCGGCCCGCGCCCTGACGCTGTGCCACATCGCCCCAGGGGGCGCCGGCGCAGAACCCGGCGATAGTGCCGGCGGCCAGCGCATCGACCACGTCCTCCGGCGGGATGACGACGGTCTCGATATCGCGATCCGGATCCGCGCCGCTGGAGGCAAACCAGTAACGCAGCAGAAGATTGTGGGTGGAGAAAGCATGAACCACAGCGAACCGCGGGGGGGTCTGCTGCGCCCGGAGCCGAGTGAACAGCCGCGGCCGGGGCTGCGCACTGTCCGCGGTCAGACCCGCGGCAAGCTGGTTGCTGGCCACGATGGTGTTGCCGCCCTGGCTGAGCGACATCGGCACCACAAGGCGAGCTTTGGGACCGCGCAGGCCGGCGCGGGCGGCCAGGGCCAGCGGCGGCAGCATCACCGCGGCGTCCAGAACCCCATAGGCGAGCTTGTCGGCGACGTTGGACCAGGAGGGCTCTATGCTGATCCGCACCTCGATGCCCTGATCGCGGAACAAACCCTGGGCCTCGGCGACAATGACGGGCGCGCTGTCGACCAGCCGCAACACGCCCACGCGGATCGGCTTGCTCATTCCGCGCTTCCTTCGGGGTCCTTGGTGACCTCAGTGGCCTTGCTGAGTTCAGTGGCCTTGATGAGTTCGGTGGCGATATCGGCGATGCGCCGGCCGCTGCTCATGGCGGTCTTTCGGAGCCACTTGTAGGCGTCAGGTTCGCTCAGACGGCGCTGTTTGATCAGCAGCGTCTTGGCCTTGTCGATCAGCGCACGTTCCCGCAACCGCGCCTCGGCTTCCTTCAGATCGTCGCGTGCCTGCTGATGGCGTCGGAACAGGGCTACCGCCGCGCGCAGGATGGGCTTCACGTCGGGCGGCGGCATGCCGATGGCGTTGTAGGAGGACACCCCGGCGCCGATCGCTTCCTCCATGAAGCCTGGGTCGTCCTCGTCGACGAACAGAACCACCGGGCGGGCATTCAGGGCGGCGACCTGCCTTATGCCGTCCAAGGCATCCCGGTCGGGTCGCGCCATGTCCACCAGAACCACGTCCGGGGCTAGCGCGGTGACGGCTCCGACGAGGGAGTCTTCGGGCTTCAGCCGCAGCACGATCAGCCCGGGGTCAGCGGCGAGTATCCGTGCGACCGCGCCGGCCCGTTCGGCATCGTCGTCAGCCAGCAGTACTTTCACCGGTGCGCATCGCTGCTACCCATAATCCCCCTCTACGCAAGGACTATGCCGCACTGCAGCATGGCCGTGAACGCTGATACGGGCCCGCAAACACGCGTCTGTCGCCTAAACATGCGCCAGCGGATGCGCACATGGTTCGCATCTGCCGCGTCTGGCGTGCGGGCCGCCAGCGGATGGCGGTTTGGCGCGGATTGCCGCGACATCGGGTCGGCGGTAGCGTGACGGCAACTGAAGGAGACAGGTCGATGACCTTGAAACTTGGCTACAAGGCGTCCGCGGAGCAGTTCGCGCCGCGGCAACTGTTGGATTTTTCGGTGCTGGCGGAACACGTGGGGTTCGACTCGGTCTTCGTGAGTGATCATTTTCAGCCGTGGAAGCACACCGACGGTCACGCGCCGTCCGCGCTGGCCTGGCTGGGGGCGCTAGGCGCCAGCACCCAGCGAATCGTCATGGGCACCAGTGTGTTGACGCCGACCTTCCGCTATCACCCGGCGGTTGTCGCTCAGGTTTTCGGCACGTTGGGGTCGATGTTCCCAGGCCGGCTTATCCTGGGCGTCGGCACTGGCGAGGGCCTGAACGAGGTGCCGTCCACCGGCATGAAGTGGCCGGAAATGAAGGAGCGCTTCGCCCGCCTGCGGGAGGCGATCGGCCTGATCCGCAAACTATGGTCGGAAGACGAGCTGACCTTCGAGGGCGAGTACTACAAGACCCAGGGTGCGACCATCTATGACAAGCCCGGCGCGTTCTTGCCGATCTACGTGGCCGGGGCGGGGCCGCAGGTGGCGAAATACGCTGGGCGGATGGCGGATGGGTTCATCTGCACCAGCGGCAAGAAGTGGGAGCTATATACAGAGACCCTGCTGCCGAACGTCGCCGAAGGGCTCTCGTTGTCGTCCAAGCCAAAGCCGGACTACGACCGGATGATCGAGATGAAGGTGTCGTTTGATCCCGACCGGCAGCGGGCGATGGAGGATACCAGGATATGGGCTGCGCTGGCGCTGACGCCGGAAGAGAAGGTGACGGTGCACAATCCGAAGGAGATGGAGCGGCTGGCCGACGCGCTGCCGGTCGAGCGGGCGGCCAGCCGCTGGATCGTCTCATCCGACCCCGATGAACATATCGAGAAGATCAAGCCATATATCGACATGGGTTTTCGTCACCTGGTGTTCCATGCGCCGGGCAACGATCAGGCGCGGTTCCTGAAGATCTACGGCGAAATGGTGCTGCCGAAGCTGCGCAGACGCTTCGAGTAGCATGTCCGGCCGTCTGGAGCTTTTCACGCTGCCCGGCCTGCCCTTGGTGGGGGCCGGGGACGATCTGCCTCGCTTGATCCTGGCTGGTCTGGTGCGCGCCGGCGAGGTCCTGCGCGATCGCGATGTTGTGGTGGTCGCGCAGAAGATCGTCTCCAAGGCCGAGGCACGGACGGTCGATCTCGCGGATGTCGTGCCGTCGAAGCGCGCTATCGCGCTGGCGGCTGCCGTCGGCAAGGATCCGCGCATTGTCGAGGTCGTGCTGTCGGAATCGACGAAAGTGGTTCGCAGCCGGCCTAACCTGATGATCATGCACCACCGGCTGGGCTTCGTGATGGCCAACGCAGGCGTCGATCAGTCCAACGTGGCCGAGGCGGACGGGCACCAGCGGGCGCTGCTGCTGCCGCTGGACCCGGATGGTTCGGCCGCGGCGATCCGCGCCGGTCTTGCCGAACAGGCTGACGTCGGTGTGGTGATCAGCGATAGTTTCGGCCGTCCCTGGCGCCGCGGCACCGCCGGCGTGGCGATCGGCTGCGCGGGCATCCCGTCGGTGATCGACCTGCGCGGCCAGCCTGACCTGTTCGGACGCATCCTGGAGGTCAGCATTATCGGCTTCGCCGACGAGATTGCCGCCGCCGCTTCGCTGTTGCAGGGTCAGGCCGCGGAGGCGCAACCTGTGGTCGTTGTGCGCGGTCTGCGGTGGCAGGCACCGAACAAGCCGGTGGCGGACGTGATACGCCCGCCTGAGGAGGATCTTTTTCAGTGATCATCGCCTTGTCCGGCGGGGTAGGAGGCGCCAAACTGGCGCTTGGCCTATCGCGCATCATGCCGCCCGAGGAACTGCTGGTGGTCGTCAACACTGGCGATGATTTCGAGCATCTGGGGCTGTCGATCTCGCCCGATATCGATACGGTCGTCTATACGCTGGCCGGACTGGCCAATCGCGAGCTTGGCTGGGGACGGCATGACGAGACCTGGTCGTTCATGGCGACGATGGAGGCGCTCGGCGGCGAGACGTGGTTCCGTCTGGGGGATCGCGACGTGGCCCTGCATGTCGAGCGCACACGACGGCTGCGGCGCGGCGAGAGCCTGTCCGCCGTGACAGGTGATTTGTCCCGGCGCATGGGCGTGGCGCCGCGCGTCGTGCCGATGACGGACGATCCGGTGCGGACGCGGCTGCTGACGGATCTTGGGTGGCTCGATTTCCAGGAGTATTTCGTGCATCAGCGGTGCGAGCCGGTGGTCAGTCAGTTGCAGTTCCAGGGCGCCGGCGCGGCCAAGCCGCATCCGGCGTTTGTCGCGGCGCTGGCCGATCCATCACTGGAGGCGGTGGTGATCTGTCCGTCCAACCCGTTCATCAGCGTCGAGCCCATTCTGGCCATTCCGGGTGTGCGGGCGGCGTTGATCGCCTGCAAGGCACCGATCATCGCGGTTTCGCCGATTATCGCCGGCCGAGCGGTGAAAGGGCCGACGGCGAAGATGATGACGGAGCTTGGGCTGGATCCCTCGGCAGGCACGGTTGCGCAACGGTATGCCGATCTGCTGGATGGCTATGTGATTGATCATGCGGACATGTCCGAGGTGGTCTCGATCGATGCGCGGGTGACGTTGGCGCAGACGCTGATGACGACGATGGAGGACAGGGAGGCACTAGCCCGCATCGTCATGGACGCGGCGAGGGTGCTGCGGCGGCGGGAGTTGCGTGGCCTACGGCACAGCGGGCGGCGCTGATCGATGCCGCGTATGATCAACGTGCCCCGGTGATCGCAGTACCCCGATGATGGATTTGCCCGGTGCGTGACGTGTCGCGATGATCGATCCGCCCTCATGATCGACGTTTGGGCGGCGGTTCCGGTGAAGCCGTTTGCCGGGGCGAAGCAGCGGACCGGATCGGTGCTGACACCTTGGCAGCGGGAGATGCTGGCGGCGACAATGCTGGAGGATGTGCTGGCCGCCCTGGCCGGGGCGACGCGGCTGGCCGGCATCCTGGTGAATACGGTCGATCCGACGGCGGCGGCCTTGTCCAAGCGATACGGCGCCCGCGTGGTAACCGAAGGCGCGCTGAACGGCCATACCGGGGCGGTGAACGGGCTGGCGCGGGTGCTGGCGGCGGAGGGCCGGGGCGCAATGCTGACGGTGCCGGGGGATGTCCCAGGGGTGAGCCCGGCGGAGATCGACGCGGTGGTTTCGGCCTGTCTGCCGGCGCCGTCATTTACCATCGCGCCGGCGCATGACGAGTTGGGATCGAACGCGGTGCTGTGCGCGCCGCCGTTCAGTGTGCCGCTTCGGTTCGGCGACGACAGCTACTTTCCACATCTGATGGCGGCTCGGGCGCAGGGGATCGAGCCCACGGTCGTGCGACTGCCGGGGATCGCGCTGGACATCGACCACGCGGCGGATCTGCGAGCGTTCGTGGCGGCGCGGCCGAGAAAGCCTACGCGAACGCTGGCGTTGCTGGAGCGATTCGGGTTGTAGGGCCGCCGATAGCGAGCGGCGTCAGCGCCTCTGGTCGCGGTGGCTGTTTTATCAAATAATCAATATATTGGCCGATTATCCCAACCTTAGGTTACAGAATTGGCACGTGTGCCGAGGGGATCGGCATCGTACCAGGAAGCCGTCCAGCGCTTAACATCCTACGAAGGTGCGAGATCTGCTGCTGGGGGAAGCGCCCACCCTCGGCGCTGGTGGGAGCACCGGGTATGGTCTGGACAGGGTGTGCGGCTGACGCGGCTGACGCTCTCGCTCGGCGTGAGACCTTGCAGTGCCGATTGCACCGCCCGCCGCAACCCCATATGCAGGGCTGAACATCGTTGAAGAGAACGCTGGCCCATGGACGAACCGATCCAACTGACCCGCCTGGCTTCGGGACTGACTGTCGTGACCGAACGCATGGATCGGGTCGAAACCGTCTCGATCGGCGCCTATGTCGCGACGGGCTCACGCCATGAGACCGAGGCCGAGAACGGCGTCTCGCACTTTCTGGAACACATGGCGTTCAAGGGGACGACCTCACGCAGTGCCGCGGCCATCGCCGAGGAGGTCGAGGCGGTCGGCGGCCACATTAATGCCTACACCGCACGTGAGCAGACTGCGTACTACGTCAAGATGCTGAAGGAAGACACCGCACTTGGTTTCGACATCATCGGCGACATCCTGACCCACTCGGTGTTCGAGCCGGAGGAACTGGAGCGCGAGCGCAGCGTCATTCTGCAGGAGATCGGTCAAGCCAACGATACGCCGGACGACATCATCTTCGACCACTTTCAGTCGATCGCGTACCCAAACCAGTCGTTGGGCCGAGCGGTGCTGGGTTCGGCGGATGCTATTCGCAACATGCCGCGGTCGGCGCTGACCGGCTACATGGGCCGCAACTACACCAACAGCAATGTCGTGGTCGCCGCGACCGGCAAGTTGCGGCACGAAGAAATCCTTGATCTGGTGCAGACGCATTTCGGCGATCTACCGAACAGCGCACCGCCGCGTTTTGAAGATGCGACCTATGCGGGTGGAGAATTCCGCGAAGACCGTGAGCTCGATCAGGTTCACGTGGTGCTTGGTTTTCCGTCGGTCGGATATGGCGACCCGGATTATTACGCGACGGTTCTGCTGTCGACGCTGCTGGGCGGCGGCATGTCGTCGCGGCTGTTTCAGGAGATCCGCGAGAAGCGGGGACTGGTGTATTCGATCTACTCGTTCGCCGCGCCGTTCAATGATGGTGGCCTGTTCGGCATCTATGCTGGCACCGGCGAAAGTGAGGCGGCGGAATTGATGCCGGTGATGCTGGCGGAACTGGGCAAGGTGCAGTCCAACATCACGGAGCCGGAACTCAGCCGGGCGCGTGCGCAGTTGAAGGCGAGCCTGCTGATGTCGCAGGAAAGCACCGGCAGCCGGTGCGAACAGCTGGCGCGGCAGATCCAGACGTTCGGGCGGGTGATCCCGACGGCTGAAACCCTGGGCAAGATCAACGCGGTGACCGAGGCGGATGTTCGTCGAGCGGCGGCCCGGCATTTTCGGGCGGCGCCGACGTTGGCGACGGTGGGTCCGTCGGGACAGGTACCAAACTTGGCGAACATCGTGGAAACGTTGGGTGCATAGGGCGCGGGCGGCTTTTCCAGCGACACCGGCGCCTCTACCGCCTCCTCATTGGGGACGTTGCCGTGAGCTGGCCGTTTTGGGTAATCATGCCGGCCCTGGTCATGTTAAGTCCGCTGCCCGCCGGCGCGGCGATGTTCAGGCCGCATCATAAGCCGTGCGGGATCAGCCCAGTCTGATCGCGATGATCGAATGCTTTAGCGGCAATAACCAAGGTTTGGGATCAGCGGCTTAACACAGCTCACAAGAGTCCGGGGCGACGCATCGATGCCGAGCAGCGGAACTTGTAAGGCCGCCGAACACTTGTGAGTGCCGTTCCATGATGCCATCTGCGATTTTATGGATCGCAATGAAGTTCGATTGATCGGCGGCCGACTGATGAGTGGCCGCAACTTCATTTCAATTCACCAAGAAACACCGACGTAAAGCGTTTGCCCGGCGGCCTCGGAGCTCGCCCGCAAGCTGGTGGTGGTGGTGGCCGGAACTCTTGGAATTCCTGGCATCGGCCCAAAGTGGCTGGGCAGTGAATCGAGTTAAACCAGGATTGACATGACAGCCTCGCACTTCGTAACGGCTTGGAATCCGTATGGCGTGATTAGCGACTTCTCCAAAGCCCACGAAGCTCTTATTCAACCGGTCACAGTGTTTGAGATGGAAGCCTTTTCACACGGCCGGGCCGGGTGAAGAACGCTCGCGGCGCCGGCGATCGGGTGGCTTGTCGGGCGCCAAAGCTGACCACACTCAGAACCATGCGGGGCGCGTTGACGGGGTTCTCTCTGGCGCTGGCAGGATGCCAGAAGGCCGTGCTGGACCCGCTGGGCCCGGTGGGAAACGCGCAGAAGACAATCCTCATCAACTCGCTTGGCATCATGCTGGCGATCGTCGTGCCTACAATCGTCGCTACGCTGACTTTCGTCTGGTGGTTCCGAGCCTCGAATCCAAAGGCGCGCCGGTTGCCGACCTTTGCCTACTCCGGCCGCATCGAGATGATCGTCTGGGGCATTCCAACGCTTGTCATCATCTTGCTGGGCGGCGTGGCATGGGTGGGTTCGCACGAACTCGACCCTGCCAAACCGCTGGCTTCAGATAAGCCGGCGCTGGTGGTCCAGGTGGTTTCGCTCGACTGGAAGTGGCTGTTCATCTACCCGGCTCAAAAGGTGGCGAGCGTGAACCGGCTGGTCATCCCCGCCGGCACACCAGTCCATTTCGAACTGACATCCGCAAGCGTGATGAACGCCTTCTTCATCCCGCAGCTCGGCAGCATGATCTACACGATGAACGGAATGACAACGAACCTGAACCTGATGGCCGACAATCCCGGCACGTTCAGAGGCCTTTCATCGCACTATAGCGGCGACGGGTTCTCCGGCATGCACTTCCAGGTGGAGGCGATGTCGGACGACGGCTTCAAGCGATGGGTGAACACCACCCGCTCCGACGGACAGAGCCTTGACGCCGCGAGCTACGCCGCGTTGGCGAAGCAAAGCAGCGACGTTAGCCCGTTCACCTTCAGCAAGGCTGACCCCACGCTTTTTGCCCGGGTGGTCAGTCAATCGATACCACCTGGTTCGGGTCCGACCGCCGGTAACCCCAGCGTCAACGTCTCACCGCGTTCGGAGAAGTAGGATGCTTGGAAAGCTGTCGCTGGCGGCCATCCCGCTCAATCAGCCGATCCCGATGGTCGCGGCAAGCGTCGTCGGCGTCGGCGTCGGCGTCCTGTGCGTGCTCGCGCTGGTCACCTTCAAGGTCTATCTGCCCTATCTGTGGCGGGAGTGGATTACCAGCGTCGATCACAAGCGGATCGGCATCATGTATTGCCTGCTCGCCTCGGTCATGCTGCTGCGCGGCTTTTCCGACGCGATCATGATGCGCTCGCAGCAGGCGCTGGCATTTCGCTCGCCCGGCTATCTGCCGCCCGAACACTACGACCAGATCTTCTCGGCGCATGGCACGCTAATGATCTTCTTCGTGGCCATGCCATTCATGATCGGCCTGATGAACTTCGTCATGCCGCTGCAACTCGGCGTCCGCGACGTGGCCTTCCCGACGTTGAACTCGGTCAGCTTCTGGCTGACGGCGACGGGCGCGCTACTGGTCAACGTGTCTCTGGTGGTGGGGGAGTTCGCCCGCACCGGCTGGTTGCCCTACCCGCCGTTGTCGGAGTTGAGCTATTCGCCTGGCGTTGGGGTGGACTACTATCTGTGGTCGCTGCAGATATCGGGCATCGGCACGTTGCTGTCCGGCGTCAACCTAGTCACGACGGTGCTGAAGATGCACGCACCCGACATGACCTATCTGCGGATGCCGATGTTCTGCTGGACCTCGCTGGCGTCGAACCTGCTGATCGTGGCGGCGTTTCCGATCCTGACCGCGACCCTGGCGATGCTCCTGCTGGACCGTTATCTCGGCTTTCATTTCTTTACCAACGCCGCCGGCGGCAACGTAATGATGTTCATGAACCTGATCTGGGCGTGGGGTCATCCGGAGGTGTACATCTTGATCCTGCCTGCCTTCGGCGTGTTTTCGGAGGTGATCTCGACCTTCTCCAGGAAGCCGCTGTTCGGTTACCGCTCGATGGTGGCAGCGACCATGTCGATCTGCATCCTGGCGTTCATGGTGTGGCTGCATCATTTCTTCACCATGGGGGCGGGTGCGGACGTCAACTCCATCTTCGGCATCATGACCATGATCATCGCGGTGCCGACTGGGGTTAAGGTGTTCAACTGGCTGTTCACGATGTATGGCGGGCGGATCGTCTATTCCACCGCGCTGCTCTGGTCGATCGGCTTCATGGTGACCTTTGTCATCGGCGGGATGACCGGCGTGCTGCTGGCTGTGCCGCCGGCGGATTTCGTGCTGCACAACAGCCTTTTCCTGGTGGCGCACTTCCATAACGTGATCATCGGCGGCGTGCTGTTCGGGGCGTTTGCCGGGATCAATTTCTGGTTCCCCAAGGCGTTCGGTTTCCGGCTGCACGATGGCTATGGCCGCGCATCGTTTTGGTGCTGGTTCATCGGCTTCTACCTCGCCTTCATGCCCCTGTATGTGCTCGGTTTGATGGGCATGACGCGACGGATGCAGTCCTACGACGTGGCTGCCTGGCGACCCTGGCTGCTGATCGCGGCGGGCGGCGCGGCGTTGATCCTGGTGGGCATCGTCCTGCAGATCGTGCAGCTGACCGTCAGCATCCGCGGTCGGGAGTCGCTGCGCGATACCACCGGCGATCCGTGGGATGGGCGCTCATTGGAATGGGCGACCGCATCGCCGCCGCCGGCCTTCAACTTCGCGGTGCTGCCGAACGTCGAGGGCGAGGAGGCGTACTGGAGCGTCAAGGAGCGCGCCCACGCGCAATCCAGGCTGGACGCCGAGCCCATCTATGGCGAGATCGAGATCCCGCGGAACAGCCCGACCGGCTTCATCTGCGCCTTCTTCGGCACCATCTTCGGTTTCGCGATGATCTGGCACATCTGGTGGCTGGCATCCGTGGCCGCGCTGGGGGCGTTCGCGACGTTCGTAATCTTTGCCTGGCGGGACCGTTCGGAAGAAGTCATCCCGGTCGAGGAGGTGGCGCGCATCGATCGGGCAAACCGGCACGCCCGCAGTGACGCGCTCGCTGCCCTGCAGGCAGCACAATGAGCGCCACGGCGGAAGGCGCTGCCCAGCAAGACCCGTATCGTCTCGGCCACAGCCGCACGGCCAACACCCTGCAGCGCAACACCGAGCACGGGGAGCGTGGGCCGGCATCCAAGCGCATCATCGTCGGCTACGGCTTCTGGGTGTTCCTGCTCAGCGACATCATCATGTTCTCCGCGTTCTTCGCGAGCTACGCGGTGCTGGTGGGTGCCACGGCCGGCGGCCCAAGCGGCCGGCAGTTGTTCTCGCTGTCCAACGCGGCGATGGAGACGGGCTGCCTGCTGCTGTCGAGCTTCACCTGCGGTATCGCCAGCATCGGCGCCCAGTCGCGCAACAGGCGGGTCTACTACGGTGCAATGGCGGTGACGTTCGTGCTGGGCGCGGCGTTCCTGTATCTGGAGATCACCGAGTTCGCCAGCTTCGTGGCGAAAAGCGCCGGGCCGACGCGCAGCGCCTTTCTGTCGGCGTTCTTCACCCTGGTTGGCTGCCACGGCATTCACGTGACCATCGGCCTGCTATGGCTGCTGACGATGATGGCGCAGGTGTTCGCCAAGGGCTTCCGGGCAGACATCCAGCGTCGGATCCTGTGCTTCACGCTGTTCTGGCACGCCCTGGACATCATCTGGGTCGGGTTGCTGACGATCGTTTACCTCATAGGAGTGGCGGCATGAGCGGCAACAAAGAAGCTTCCCGTCACGACGGCGACAGTGCCCCCGGGGACCAGGATTTCGCGGGCGATGACCTCGCGCACAATCTGCAAAGCTATCTGGTTGGCCTTGGGCTGGCGGTCTTCCTGACCGCGCTGTCATTCGCCGTCAGCGGGACAAAGCTGGTCTGGGCACCCAGCATTCCCATAGCGCTCGTTGTATTGGCGATCGCCCAGATGGGCGTCCATCTGGTGTTCTTCCTGCACATCACGACCGGACCCGACAACGTCAACAATGTCATGGCGCTCGCGTTCGGCGTCCTGATCGTGCTGCTGTTGATGGTGGGCTCATTGTGGATCATGGCGCACCTGAACGCGAACATGGTGCCGATGGACAAGATCATGCAGATGCAACGATAGCGTAGCGGCGATGGCGAGCGCCGATGGCACGACGGCGGTTGGTGGTCTGAGCCTTCACCCGATCGGGGCGAACAGCTCTTCCACATCCGCCTCGGTCATCTTCAGCGCGCCACCATGTTCGGCATCCATCACGCTGGCGACGATGGCGCGCTTCTTGTCCTTCAGCACCTCCATCTTTTCCTCGATCGTGCCCAGCGTCACCAATCGATGCACGAACACCTTCTTGGTCTGGCCGATGCGATGGGCGCGGTCGGTCGCCTGGTCTTCGACCGCCGGGTTCCACCATGGATCGTAATGGATGACCGTATCCGCGGCGGTCAGGTTCAGCCCGACGCCCCCGGCCTTCAGGCTGATCAGGAACAGCGGCACGTCGCCGCCCTGGAATTGCTTGACCGGGGTCCCACGGTCCTTGGTGTCGCCGGTCAGCTTCACGAAGCCGACGCCATCGTTTTCCAGCCGACTTTGGATCAAGGCCAGCATCTCGGTGAACTGGGAGAACAGCAGCACGCGCCGGCCTTCGTCGAACATGATGCTGAGCATCTCCATCAGGCGGTCGAGCTTGGCGGAGCCGGCCTTCGACTTGGCGACCGTCTTCAGCTTCAGCAGCCTGGGATCGCAACAGGCCTGCCGCATCTTCAGCAGCGCATCCAGGATGATGATGCCGGACCGCGCCAGACCCTTCTGCGCGATCGCCGCCTGCACCTTGGCATGCATCGACAGTCGGATTGCTTCATAGATCGCGCGCTGGTTGGTTTCCATCTCGACCGGCTCGACAATCTCGGTCTTCGACGGCAACTCGGTGATCACCTCTTCCTTGGTTCGCCGCAGCATGAACGGGCGAACCCGGCGGGTGAGCAGGTCCTGACGCGCCGTATCGCCATGCTTTTCGATCGGGGTTCTGTAATGGGTTTTGAACGATCTCTGGCCACCAAGGAAGCCGGGCGCGAGGAAGTCGAACAGCGACCACAGGTCTCCCAGATGGTTCTGCAACGGTGTTCCTGACAGGCAAAGCCGCTGCCGAGCCTTCAGACGCAGTGCCTGACGGGTGGTTTCGGCGTTCGGGTTCTTGATCGACTGTGCCTCATCCAGGATCACCGCATGCCAGTCCTGTGCGAGCAAGACCTCATGGTCGCGGGCCAGCAGGGGATAAGTCGATAGTATCAGATCGTGGTTGGCGATTTCGCCAAAGCTGGCCTTCCGGGCCGGCCCGTGCAACGCCAGCAGGCTTAATTCTGGTGCGAAACGACGTGCCTCGGCCGTCCAGTTCGGTATCAAACTGGTCGGGCAGACGATCAGGCAGGGTCGGTCCAGTCGCCCGGCTGCCTTCTCGATCATCAAATGGGCCAGCGTCTGCACCGTCTTGCCAAGCCCCATGTCATCGGCCAGCACGCCCCCCAGACCGGCTGACGCCAGGAACTGCAGCCAGTCAACACCCTGGCTCTGATACGGCCGCAGCGCCGCCAGGAAGGACGCTGGTAGCACCGCGCGTGGAATGGAGCCGCCCGCCTGGCGCAACGTTCGGCCCAGGTCGCGTAGGGCCTCGCCGCCTCGCCAGACCAGCCCGGAGCGCTCTTCCAGACCGGCGAGATCGGCGGCATCAAGCCGGCTGAAGCCGATCCGCCCGGCATCCGCGTCGATACCGCCACCTGCCCACAGCTCCAGCAGGGCCTGCAGGGTCGGGCGAATGCGCGACATCGGCAACGACAGCAGCCGACCGTCCAGCAGCGTCAGGACGAACGGCTTATCGTCGGGTTCCTCGGTCAGCGCGGCGGCCTCGGGCCGCGCGATCAGCCGGATCAGGGCAGGAACCAGATCGACCTGCTCGCCGTCCACCGTCACGCCGAGATGCAGTTCCAGCCAGTCGATTCCTGAACCTTGAACCAGTTCGGCATCGATTTCCGCGTCGGCGGACAGCACCTGGACCGGGAAATCCTCATCAATGTCGATTTGCCAGCCGGCGCGGCGCAAACGAGGCACTTCCTGCGTGACGATCTGCAGCCATGTCGGGTTCGGGGCGTACTCCCTTAGCGCGAAGTCGTCGGTATGGGCGTGCTGGTAGTAGACCGGCACCACCTCATGCACCGATCCAAAGCCCAGGCCAGCCAACTCGGCCATGACCTTGGCCTCCGCCGCGCGATCACGTTTGACCTCATACAGGGTGCCCTCCTGTACGGTGATCCGCGCCAACGGCCTGAGGGTGCGCGGCAGGGTGACGGGTCCATACCGATAGGCGAGGCGGACCAGGGGCACGGCGAAGAGCCCACGGCCAATCAGCTGGGCGGAGCCTCGGCCATAGCTGGGGTCGCTGGGCAGGGTGCCGCTGATCAGCCGCAGATGCGGGCGCATCGGTTGACGGATCTGTTCGGGGGGCTGCAACTCGGCCGGCACCGGCAGTTTCGCCGACGGCATGCGGCGCGACAGCTGCGCCCTGACCTCGGCGGCGGCTTCCGGTGGAATGGCCGGCGCATTCAGCAGGCGCTCGACGATACGGGCAGGGAGGTCAAGGCCGACCGGTCCCATCAGGCCAGTGTTTGGGTCGGCATACCATGGAGCCGGCATGCGAACGCCGACCAGGCCTTCATCCAGTGCCAACGTCGGCTGCTGCGAAGCGTCCGCCCGGGTGATCCAGGTGATCTGGCCTTGCCGCTCCGGTCCCTCGGTCAGCGCCGGACCCTCTGCCGTTCCCCAGCGCGCGCGCCCGGTTCCCAGGATGCGGCGCAGCGTGTCCAGGGGCTCGTCGCCGGTCTGCGGGCCGGCATGGCCGCTGCGACGAAACAAACGGACCAGAATGATCAGATCGGAGGGGCGCAGATATTTCGCCGGCGTCTGGATCTGGTTCGGGGCATAACGGCGGAATGTTCCCGGGGTGCCATCCTTGCGCAGCGTCACGGTCATTGGATCGATCCGCAGCCGCGGCACCCCGGTCGCTTGCGGCGCGGCGTCCAGCACGTAGAACATCCGGCTGCGGAGGGATGCCGGATAGTCTTCGGTCGGTTCCTCCTCGTCCTGGTCGAAATCGGCCAACCAGCTTTGGATCTGCGTCGGCAGCATCCCGTGTGCCAGCGCATCGGCCGGCCGCAGGCGCAACGCGTCGGTGTCTCGCGATCCCTGAAGCTCCCGGCGCTGCGCCGCGATCAGCACCGCGGCCAGATGCTTGCAGGTGCGCCCAACGGGACAGGAGCAGGCGCCGACGATCCGGATACCTTGGTTGGGCGGGCGGCTGATCTTCAGGTTTTGCGCGTAGGGATCCGGCTGCGTGCCCTGGGTCGTCGCGGTGATGATCGCGCCGCGCGCTGCGATCTGCACATCCTGCACCCGCCCGCGCTGCTCATAGGAGCGGCCCGCGGCGAGGGTTCCGGGCGAAAAGATCCGTCTGATGTCGCTGTCACGGATTGCCAGAGACGGATCGATATCAGGGGCTATGGGCACAATATGCATATAACGAGGTTGCCCGCTACGTTCGAGTCGTGAACAGGGGCCGAGCGGTCTACTTTGATGACCGGGGCCAACATCCCATCGGGGTATTCCTCAACTTCTCGTTGGCGCTGCGACCGCCTTGCTCGGCTTGCCGGACACCGATGGGCACACGAACAGCCGGAATGACCGCAAACCCCATCGAGGTCGATGACAAATCATGTTCATGTATCAATCACTTAGCAGACAATCTGAGAATCCTTAGCCTGCGGCCAGGGTTTGCATCGCGGCGTTGCGTTCGAACAACTTCAGCAGCAGGCGAACCGCTTGTCCGCGCGCCGTCTCCAGACCAGGATCCCGGGACAACAGCACGGCGGCATCGCGATGGGCCATGTGCAGCAGGTGTTCGTGGTCCGCGGGATCGGCCAACCGGTAGCCCGGCAGGCCGGCTTGGCGGGTGCCGAGGGCATCGCCGCCACCGCGCAGCCGGAAATCCTCGTCGGCGATCACGAAGCCGTCTTCGGTGTCGCGCAGCAAGGTCAGGCGGCGGCGCGCGGTCTCGTTGACCCAGTCCTCGTGCAACAACAGGCAATAACTGAGCTCTGCCCCACGTCCGACGCGTCCGCGCAACTGGTGAAGCTGTGCCAGGCCAAAGCGTTCGGCGTGTTCGATGACCATCACCGATGCTTGCGGCACATCGACACCGACTTCCACCACCGTGGTGGCAACCAACAGGCGGATCGTTCCGGCGGTGAACGCGGCGAGGGCGGCATCGCGTTTTTCCGGCGCCTGTTGCCCGTGTGCCAGCCCAACGCGGTCGCCAAACATATGCTTTAGATCGACAAAGCGCTGCTGCGCCGCGGCGACGTCCAGAGCCTCGCTTTCGGCGACCAGGGGACACACCCAGTAGACCTGGGCGCCTTCGTCCAGCTTGCGCGCGACCCCGTCCAGCACCGTGGGCATGGTACCCAGCGAGTGCAGCGTGGTGCGGATCGGCAGCCGCCCTGCGGGCTTTTCCGTCAGGCGGCTGACGTCCATTTCACCCCACTGGGTCAGCAGCAAGGTGCGCGGGATCGGCGTGGCGGTCATGATCAGCACGTCGGTGCGCTCGCCCTTGGCACCCAAGGTCAGCCGTTGATTGACCCCAAACCGATGCTGCTCGTCGATCACCGCCAACGCCAGATCGTGGTATTCGACCGCGTCCTGGAACAAGGCATGAGTGCCGACAACGATCTGGATCGAGCCGTCCCCGATGCCGCGCAGCAGGCGGGCGCGTTCCTTGCCCTGGGTGGATCCGGTCAACAGTGCCACCGGCAGCGGGCACAGCCGGGTCAGGGTCCGGTGATGCTGCTTGGCCAACACCTCGGTCGGGGCCATCAGCGCGGCCTGTTTGCCGGCCTCGGCCGCCCGCAGCATCGCCATCAGGGCGACCAGCGTCTTGCCGGAGCCCACGTCGCCTTGCAGCAGCCGCAGCATGCGGCGCGGCGAGGCGAGGTCGGCGTCGATCTCACGCAGCGCGTTCATCTGCGATGGCGTCGGGGCGAAGCCGAACCGCCGCATGGCGACGTCGCGCAACCGCTCGTCGCCGATCAGCGGCTGGCCCGAGCGCGCGCGCACCCGGCCGCGGATCAGCGACTGGGCGACCTGACCGGCGAGCAGTTCATCGTATGCAAGCCTGGCGCGTATCCGCTGGTCCGGCTCACCGGTGGCTGGTACTTGCACGGCGCGCAGCGCGGCGGCGAATGGCGGCCATCCCTCGCGCTTCAGCAGCGCGGCGTCGTGCCATTCGGGGAACGCCGGCAGCAGGTCCAGCGCCTGGACAAGACCGGTGGCGATCTGCCGCGGCCAGAGCCCCGCGGTCAGCGGCCACACCGGCTCGATGACCGGAATGCGGTCGGCTTGCTCGATCGGCACAAGATGCTCCGGATGGGCGATCGTCAGGCGGCCATTGAACATGTCCAGCCTGCCGGAAACCAGCAGCTGGGTACCTGCCGGCATCTGCGTTTCCCGGGTGAACTTGAAGAACACCAGTTCAGCGATGCCGGTGCCGTCCTTGACGATGATCCGCCAGGGCTGCCGCGATGTGGCCGGCCGCTCATGCCGCACCACTTCGACGGCAATGGTTGCCACGGTTCCCACCCGGGCAGCACGAATCGTCGGCCGGGCGCTGCGATCCAGATAGGAATCGGGCAGGTGAAACAACAGGTCGATCACCCGATCGCCGCCAGCCGCGCGGGCGATCAGGCCGGCCACGGCAGGCCCAATACCGCGCAGACTGGTCAGGGGCGCGAAAAGTTTGGCGAGCGGATCGGCGTTCACGGGCTGACAGCTATCTGGGGCATCGCTATATGACATCCAGCCAATGACGGAACCACCAGACTCAACACCCGCCGTTTGCATTTTGACGCTGACGCCGGGGCAACCCGCACCACGAGCCCAAGGCGTGGCACGCGGCGGCGACACGTTCCGGCGTGATGCTGGCAGCTACTGCCGGTTCGGGACTGGTCGGCGGAGTTGCGAGGATGGCCAGATGGGTCATGCCATCGAGGGCCTGCCGTCACATGTCATCTGAACATGCATAGCAGCGATGCCCAACCGGATGTTCGCCGCCGCCGCCTGCTGTTTCGCGCAACGCATCGCGGCACCGCTGAAAACGACTTGATGATCGGCGGGTTCGTGCGCGCGCACGTCACCGGTCTGACCGACGCGGATCTCGATGCGTTGGAGTTGGTGATGGCGATGCCCGACACCGATCTGGCCGACTGGCTCACCGGTCGTATGCCGATCCCTGCTGAGAAGGACACGACGATGCTCCGCCGCATGCGCGAGTTTCTGGCAAGATGAATGACCTGGTGAAGGATCAAGGAACGGGGGCCCGGCGGACAGGGACGAAGGGGACAACGGCGCAAGCGATCACGGTGTGGGGTGCGCCGGAAGGCTGGGACGCGTTTCTGCTTGCGCAACGCCGTAGGGAACACACCGGGACGGTGCTGCACGTCACCCGCGATGACGCCCGCATGGCGCGTCTGGCCGAAGCGCTGGCCTTCGTGATGCCCGAGGCCGAGGTGCTGCGTTTCCCTGCCTGGGATTGTCTGCCGTATGACCGGGTGTCACCTAATCCCGCCCTGGTTTCCGAGCGGATCGCTACATTGGCGAGGCTGCTGGAAAAACCGACCGGCCCGCGCATCGTCCTGACAACCGTCAACGCGCTGGTGCAGCGGGTTCCGCCGCGTGCGGCATTTGCCGGTGCCAGTATGGATCTGACCGTCAGCGGCCAGGTGAAGCCGGAGCAACTGGCCCAGTATCTGGAGGCAAACGGCTACGGCCGCGCCGGCACGGTGATGGAGCCGGGCGAGTACGCCATGCGTGGCGGCATCATCGACATCTTCCCATCCGGCGAAGCCGATCCGGTCCGGCTGGATCTGTTCGGCGATACCATCGAGTCGATCCGCATCTTCGATCCATCCTCTCAGCGCAGCGCCGGCAAGCGCGCGAGCCTGGCACTGCGTCCGGTCTCTGAAGTGCCGCTGGGCAAGGAGTCGATCGCCCGGTTCCGCACCGGCTGGCGGGAGATGTTCGGCCCCGAGGCCACATCCGACCCGATCTATCTGTCGATTTCCGACGGCCGGCGGCATCCGGGCATGGAACACTGGGTGCCGCTGTTCCACCCGACGATGGAGAACTTCCTCGACTATCTGACAGACGTCGCGGTCAGCCTCGATCATCAGTGCGACGAGGTGCTCGAGGCCCGTCTGGAGATGATCGCCGACCATGCCCAGGCGCGCAGAGCGATTCCGCGTGATGGCGAGGTGCCGTACCGGCCGATTCCGCCGAACCTGCTCTATCTCGACCGCGGCAACTGGGAAGAAATGTTGTCGTTCGGCCCGCTGCTCGGTTTTACCCCCTTCGTCAAGCCGGATGGCGCCAGTGGGATCGACGGCGGCGGCCGGCCGGGGCCGGTATTCGCTCAGTCGGCTGGCGCGCTGGGCGCCGCGGGACCGGGCGTCAACGTGTTCGATCAGTTGCGCGGGCAGGCCGAACGGTGGACCGGCGAGGGCAGGCGGATCGTCATCGCCGCCTGGACCCGAGGCTCCCGCGAACGTTTGACCAACCTGTTGCGCGAGCACGGGTTCAAGGACGCGGCTCAGGCGGACGACTACGCCAGCATCCGGCGCAAGCCCGCCGGATCGGTGTCGGTGGGCGTGCTGGGCGTTGAGCGCGGTTTCGTCGCTGAGCGCATTGCCTTGGTTGGCGAACAGGATCTTTTGGGCGAACGCATCTCCCGCCCGCCGCGCCGGCGCAAGCGCGCCGACCAGTTCATCGCCGAGGCCACCGAGATCGCCGAGGGCGACCTGGTGGTCCACCAGGAGTATGGCATCAGCCGCTACGACGGCCTGGCGACCCTGCATGTCACCGGGGCGCCGCACGACTGCCTGCGGCTGATCTACGACGGCAACGAAAAGCTGTTCCTGCCGGTCGAGAACATCGAAGTGCTGTCGCGCTACGGCAGCGAGCACCAGGGCGCCGCGCTGGACAAGCTGGGGGGCGCCGGCTGGCAGACCCGCAAGGCCCGGATGAAGCAGCGCATCCGTGACATGGCGGGGGAATTGATCCGCATCGCCGCGATGCGCAAGATGCGTGATGCCGAGACCATGGCGCCGCCCGAAGGCACGTGGGACGAATTCTGCTCGCGCTTCCCGTTTGCCGAGACCGACGACCAGTCCCGCGCGATCGCTGACGTGCTGGAGGACCTTGCTGTCGGCAAGCCGATGGACCGGCTGATCTGCGGCGACGTCGGCTTCGGCAAGACCGAGATCGCCCTGCGCGCCGCCTTCGTGGCGGCGATGTCGGGTTCTCAGGTTGCCGTGGTGGTGCCGACGACGTTGCTCGCCCGTCAGCATTTCCGAACATTCTCGGCACGGTTCGCGGGATTGCCAGTCAAGGTGGCGCAACTGTCGCGCATGGTCACCGCGCGGGAGGCCAACGAGGTTCGCCGCGGCATTACCAACGGCGAGATCAACATCGTCGTCGGCACGCATGCGCTGCTGGCGAAATCGGTCGATTTCTCCGACCTCGGGCTTCTGATCGTCGATGAGGAGCAGCATTTTGGCGTGGCGCACAAAGAGCGGCTGAAGGCGATGAAGGCCGACGTGCATGTGCTGACGCTGACCGCGACCCCGATCCCGCGCACGTTGCAGCTGGCGCTGACCGGGGTGCGGGAGATGTCGGTCATCGCGACGCCACCGGTCGATCGGCTGGCGGTGCGCACCTTCATCATGCCGTTCGACTCGGTGGTGATCCGCGAGGCACTGCAGCGCGAGCGGTTCCGCGGCGGTCAGGTGTTCTGCGTGGTGCCGCGGATCGAGGACATGCAGCGGATGTCCGACCGGCTGCGCGAGATCGTGCCGGAGGCGCGGACGATCCAGGCGCACGGCCGGCTGGCGCCGACCGAACTGGAACGGGTGATGACTGAGTTCGGCGACGGCAAGTACGATATTTTGCTGTCGACGAATATCGTTGAGAGCGGCCTGGACATGCCGGCGGTCAACACGCTGGTGATCTATCGCGCCGACATGTTCGGTCTGGGACAGTTGTATCAGCTTCGTGGCCGGGTCGGCCGCGGTAAGCAGCGAGGCTACGCCTACCTGACTTGGCCGCCAAACCACCGGCTGTCGGTCGCGGCCGAGAAACGGCTGACCGTGATGCAGACCTTGGACGCGCTGGGTGCGGGGTTCACTCTGGCATCGCATGACCTGGACATCCGCGGCGCCGGCAATCTATTGGGCGATGAGCAATCCGGCCATATCCGCGAGGTGGGCATCGAGCTGTACCAGCAGATGCTGGAGGACGCAGTGGCCGACATCCGGGTGGGTGAAGGCAAACGCGTCGGACAGGAACGCGACTGGACGCCAAACATCTCGCTAGGTCTGCCGGTGCTGATCCCCGAGGACTACGTCCGGGATCTGCCGGTTCGACTGGGGCTATATCGTCGTATCGGCGCCCTGGCGTCCGATGCGGAAAGCGATGCGATGGCCGCCGAACTTGTCGATCGCTTCGGCAAATTGCCCGAAGAGGTCGACAATCTGCTGGGTGTGGTGGGGCTGAAGCGGGCGTGCCGCGAAGCTGGCGTGGAAAAGCTCGAAGCCGGGCCGAAAGGCATGGTGCTGACGTTCCGCGGCAACGCGTTCTCCAACCCCGCGGGGCTGGTGCGGTGGCTGTCGAGCAAGGACGGTCTGGTGCGGTTGCGTCCCGACCACAAGCTGGCGATCTCCCGCGACATGGACGTGCTGACCCGGCTGACGTTTGCCCGTGATACACTGCGGGCGCTGGATCAGATCGTGCGTCAGGCGAAAGCAGCATGATGCTCCGCTGGCTGCTTTTGTTGGCGTGCGTCGTGGGGTTCGGCATGATCGGCAGTCGCGGCAATGCCGCCGATCCGCGTTGTCACTCCGAGGCATGCGTCAACCTGGTGTTTGACGGCGACAGCATCTCGGTCGGCTACGGGGCCGCGCCCGCCAACCGTCTGGATGCGCGGGTCGCGGCCGCGATGGGCGGCGACCTGCGGATGCATAACGTCGCGGTCGGCGGCCGGCCCGTGTTCGAATGCCTGCGGCTGTATCCGAAGCTGGTGAGGCCGTTGTTTGACCCATCGACGTCGCACAACGTGATTGTCTTTCATGCCGGGGACAATGACATCTCCGCCGGACGTAACGCGATCCAGACCTATGCGGCGTTCACCGCTTATGTTGCCGCGGCGCATCGACAGGGGTGGAAGATTGTTGTTTCGACCGAGTTGCGGCGTCTGGATTTTCATCCTGGGCAACTCACGGAATTGATGAACTACAACACCATGCTACGGCGGAACAAAGCCGGCGCCGACGCGGTGGTGGATTTCGATGCCGACCAGCGGATGACGAACCCGTCCGCCAGGCATGATCCGGCGCTGTTCACCAAGGACGGTATCCACCCCAGCGACGGCGGCTATGCCGTGCTGACGGGCATGCTGGCGCCCGTGGTGAAGCGGGTGGCCGGCCGCTGAAAGCTAATCCATCTTGGACACGGTGACGTTCAGATCGGTGATCAGGCCGTTCCCCAGGGAATAGACCCAGCCATGCACCTCCAGGTTCTGTCCGCGCGCCCAGGCGTCCTGCACGAAAACGTCCGATGAGACATTCCGCACCTGCTTGATGACGCTGAGTTCGCACAACCGGTTGAGCCGCTTGCGCTCGTCCGTTATGGACTCTAGCAGTTGCCGATTTTCGTTGAAGACCTCGCGGATGGGATGCAGCCAGTGGTCCACCAAACCGCGCCGCCTGCCATCGACAGCCGCGGCGACGCCACCACAGCCGTAGTGGCCCACCACGATGATGTGCTTGACCTTGATCACGTCGACAGCGAACTGCAGCACGGACAGGTAGTTGGCGTCCTGCGGTGGTGCCAGGTTGGCGACATTGCGGTGGACAAACAGTTCCCCGGGATCGAGATCAACAATCTCGTTCGCTGGTACCCGGCTGTCGGAACAGCCGATCCAGAGATATTCCGGCGCCTGCTGACGTTCAAGCCGAGTGAAGAACCCAGCATCCGCCGCCACCTTGCGCGCGGCCCAGGCTCGGTTTTTCGCTTTTAAGATCGCGGGCATGTAGCCCCTACAATGACGCGGCGCACACAACGGTCAAGACCCTTGAGGGGTGCGTGTCATCGGCGGCAGACCGGCGACCTGATCGAGTTCTGCCGTGGTGATCGGTTCGCCGCGAATGACCACCAGATACATCAGGGCGGAGACCAGCCCGATGGCGGCGCTGACCAGCAGGGCGGGCACGAAACTGCCTGTCGCCTGCACGATGAATCCAGTCACGGTCGGCGCCAGCGCACCGCCGAGGTAGCCGCCGAAGTTCTGGATCGCACCGAGTGAGGCGGTGCAGTTGGCGGGTGCTGCGACGGACGAAAGTGCCCACGACATGCCGCTGGCCGATGCGCCAAACATGAGTGCTGCCGAGATCGCGGCCACCGCCAACCAGTCGCTGGGTGTTTCCGTGGCAACGACAGTGAAGACCACCATGCCGAGCAGGCCGACGATGACCGGGACCTTGCGGCTGTTCACCGGCGAGAAGCCGCGCCGCATCAACCAGTCGGCGATCCAGCCACCACCGATGCTGCCGAGGACGCCGAACGCGAACGGAATGGCCGCGACGAAGCCGGTCTTCGGTATCGACATGTGCCGCTGCATTTCCAGATACCCCGGCAGCCACGCCAGATACAGCCAGCCCATGTAAACGACGCCGAAGAAACCGAGCAGCAGACCCCAAGTGGTACGGAATCGGAATAAACCCAACCACTCCGCCAGCCGGACCGGGGCATAGCTTCGCGGCTCTTCCCCATCGGTGAGGTAGTGCCGTTCTTCGTCAGTGAAGTGCGCTTCGGTGGGATCGCGGTATAGCAAGTACCAGATCCCCGCGATGACCACGCCGAGAATGCCCATGATGACAAACATCCAGCGCCAGCCGAAGCTGATCATCAGCACGGTGAGGATCGGCGGCGCGATGGCCGGTCCCAGCGACGATGTGCAGTTCCACGTTCCGGTCGGCAGGCCGCGATCGCGCACATTGTACCAATCCCGAACCACGCGGACGGCGGAGGAGAACATCGGCGCCTCACCGAGTCCCAGAAATACGCGGGCAATGGAGAACTGCCAGAACGAGGTCACAAATCCGGCCGCGATTTGCGCGATCGACCAAAGACCGAGCCCGGCGGTCAGCAACCGATGTGGACCGACTCTGTCAACCAGGGCGCCGCCGGGCAATTGGGCGAAGGCATAGGCCCACAGAAACGCCGACAGCAGCAGCCCCATATCGGCGATCGACAGGCCGAGTTCCTGGCGGATCAACGGATTGGCGATCGAAAGGGTCGAGCGGTCGAGATAGTTCAAGGTTCCTGCCACCACCAGCATGATCAGTGCGGTACGCTGTCTTCGCCGGACACTTGTCGGGGCGGTAGGTTTCGTCATCGAACGTCCTCTTTGAAGGTCTGTCTGCCTTGCCGCGGACGAGATGACACCGGTTCAGCCAGTCTGCCCAGCCACCATCACGCTGCTTTGACATTTGCCAGGGCGGTTCGACAGCAAGCGGTCGGCGCGGCTAGAATCGTCGGTTCTCATGATTAACCGTCAAAGGACACCGAAAATGGCTGGAAATGCACAGAAGATCATCGAGCTCGACCGTCAGCGGATGGCCGCGATGGCAGCGAAGGACGTTGCTGCCTTGAACGAACTGATCGCTGACGATCTGATCTACACCCACTCTTCCGCCAGGTTGGACACCAAGAAGAGCCTGATTGAGGCGATGGAGTCGGGTGCCACGGTCTATACCGCGGTCGAGCCATCCGATGTTGTCGCGCAGGACCTGGGCGATGTGGTTGTGCTGACCGGGGTCGCCGCCATCAGCGCCAACACGGGCGGCAAGGCCAATTCCTTCCGAGTCCGGTTTACAGATGTTTATGCGAACAAGGGCGGGCAATGGCAGATGGTGACCTGGCAGAGCACGCGACTGGGCTGATGCTTGGCGGACGGCGACGCGGGTTCGCGTGCCATGCTTCGCGAGGGCCAGGCGCATCACGCCGCGAGGTTGTCCCTCAGGGTGCGGCCCTCGTAGGACGTGCGGAAGCGACCCCTGCGTTGCAGTTCCGGAACTAGTTGGTCGGTGATGTTCCGCAACAGGGCCCGATGCGCGGCCTGCGAATGGCCCAGCATGAAGCCGCCACGGCTGCCGGTGGCTTCGAAAATCTCTTCCAGGTAATCCGCGATCTGGACCGCAGTTCCGGCCTGCGTGCTGGCGTAGCCGGTGGCGGCGTGCAGACCGTGCCGGAAGAATTCGTCGCGGGAAAATTCGGCTTCCTCGCCATGCTGCCTGGCGAGCAGGCCGACGAAACCAACCGGCGAGGCATTGGCGGCGATGATGCGCTGATTAAGTTCACGCAACGAGAATCGGCTGGGCAAGGTCGCCATGTCGAAGCCGGTGTTATGAGAAAGCCAGACCCCAACCGCCTCTTGCGGAACATCGGCAATCAGTCGTTGCTTTTGCCGAGCCGCCTCGGCTTCGGTTTCGGCGACGATTACCTTGGTGGCCCACAGGATGCCGACCGCTTGGGGATCGCGGCCTTCGGCCAGCAGCGCGGCGTCCATCTGGGCCCGTTGCTCGGCCATCAGGCTTATGCCCTTGCCGGCCCCAAAGACATGATCGACGAATTTGGCTGCTGCCCGGATGCCGCGGGCGGAGCCGCCCGCCTGGATCAGCACCGGGCGGCCCTGTGGAGATGGTGGCACGCTGAGCGGACCTTTGACTTTGAAGAAGCGACCGACATGGTTGATCGCCCGCACCTTCGCGGGATCTGCGACGGTCCCAGTGTCGGCGTCCCACAGGAAGGCATCGGGCTCGACACTCGACCAGAGTTTCTTGCAGACTTCGATGAACTCCTCCAGCCGATCGTAGCGTTGGCCGTGCTCGACCAGTTCGTCGAAGCCGTAGTTCTCGAAATCGGCGCGCCGCTGCGAGGTGATGACGTTGAAGGCGATGCGGCCGTTGGTGATGTGGTCGAGCGAATTCAGCAGCCGCGCGACATAGAACGGGTGCATGAAGGTGGAGGCGTAGGTCAGTCCGAAGCCGATATGGTTGGTCACTCGTGACATCGCGGTGATCCACGGGCTCATGTCCAGGCGCGGCCAGGCGACACCCCGGCGCACGGCGGCCTCGATCGAGCCTTCCCAGGTGTTCGGGATTCCCGTGCTGTCGCCGAAGAAGATCAGATCGAACAGGCCGCGTTCGGCGATCCGCGCCAGGTCCTCGAACAGCCCGATGTCGGGGTAGCCGCGGTTGACCCAGGAGGTCGGCTGGCGCCAGTCGGTTTCGACCTGGGTCCAGGAGAAGTCGAGCGCCAGGTGCATACGGGGCTTTTTCGGGGTGTTGCCGGACGTCATGAATATCGACCTGCCTTTACTTCGTGCGTACGCCGCTGTCGCGCCACCTTTGCACTGATCGCGCGGGTCGCGCTATCGCACGGGTTAGCAAGGCCCGTGCCGGTCGCCTGCCGTCTGACAAATGTATCAACGGCGGTCGGGCATCGTGCGCTGCCGGCTTGACCGGATGAAGACCGAGCGCATCCTGCGGGGCGTGGTTTTGCACCAAGGAAGACAGTCATGGCCTCGACCCCGACCACATTCACGCTGTCCGTTCCGGAGGAGGCGATCGCCGACCTGCGGGCGCGGCTTGGTTTGACGCGGTTTCCTGACCAGGCGCCGGACGCGCCGTGGGCCTATGGCACCGATCTGGCCTACATGAAAACACTCGTCCCATATTGGAAGGATCAGTTCGACTGGCGTGCCCAGGAAGCGGCACTGAATGCGTTCCCGCAGTTCAAGGTGGAGATGGCGGACGTTGATCTGCACTTCCTGCACGTGCCGGGGCAGGGGCCGGCGCCGATGCCGTTGCTGCTGATGCATGGGTGGCCTGGGTCGGTGTTCGAGTTCATCGACATCATCCCCCGGCTGACCGATCCGGCGCGTTTCGGCGGCGATCCGGCCGACGCGTTTACGGTGGTCGCGCCGTCGCTTCCCGGCTACGGGCTGTCGTTTCGGCCTGGACAGAAACGTTTCAATATCGAGGCTATCGCCGACCGCTTCGCCTTGTTGATGACCGACGTCCTGGGATACCGGCCGTATGCGGCCCAGGGGGGTGATTACGGCGCCTTTACCGCATCGCGGCTGGGCCACGCGCACGCCGATGGCGTGATCGGCATTCACATCAACCTGCTGACCATCCAGCGCGACCGTCCTCCGCCCGATAATCCGACCGAGGAAGAACGGCGGTATTTCGAGGAGCTGACGCATTGGCTGAAGGAGGAGACCGGCTATCAGTGGATCCAGGGCACCAAGCCGCAGACATTGGCGTATGGGTTGACCGACTCGCCGGCCGGGCTCGCCGCCTGGATCGCGGAGAAGTTCCGCACCTGGACGGATTGCGGCGGCGATTTGGAGTCGGCCGTCAGCCGTGACCACCTGCTGGCGAATGTGTCGCTTTACTGGTTCACCGGGGCGATCGGATCGTCGTTCTGGCCTTACTACGCACGGATGCATGGTCCCTGGCCGATCCCGAGCGGCGGCACGGTTGACGTGCCGATGGGGTATTGCGCGTTCCCGAACGAGATTATCCGGCCGCCGCGGTCCATCGCGCAACGGATGTACACGAACATTCAGCGGTGGACCGAGATGCCGCGCGGCGGGCATTTCGCGGCGTTGGAACAGCCGGAGGCGCTGGCCGGGGAGATACGGGCATTTTTCCGGGGGTTGAGGTAGGGGGCGGGGTCTGACGGTCATCTGAACAGTTGGTTTTTCGTGGTCTCTGCGGGGCTCGTGGGATTCTGCCGTTCGCGAGCAAACAAGGCTTTAACATAGAGAAAAAACGGAGGCGCACAGAGGACACGGAGGCATGCGATCATCCGATACAGAGTTCGGCTTTGCTGGTTCTCGTCGACCCTGTCCCCGCGGGAACCTTGGCTGCGGCCTGGGCGCGGCCGGGTAACCGGGTCTTGTCAGGGAGCCTCGGCGGCAACCCAAAACGGCCAGGAGAAAGTGCCGACGACATGCGTCAGAGCCATCGGCTTATCGTGCTGCTGACTCCCTGCACCGGTGTTCATGACCTCACGGCGAAGATCTCAAATGTGTCAATGTGGGAAGAACTCGACGGCAAGGACGACCCGTCGACTGGCTTGGCTCCAGCAGTTCGAAGTGGCCTGGGTCTTGAGCAGTTGCTGTCGCTGATGAATACGCCGCCAAGGGTCGTCACGCCGAGCACGCTGCGGGTTCCGCGCGTGAAAACGCTGCATGGGCCGGTATTCGAGTATGTTCGAGGCGATACCACAGAGGCCCTGAGCCTTCTCAACGAGGGGAGCGCGTTGCGGATCAACTGGACCTCGACAAATACGGCCGCCTGCCCGAAGTGACCGATCGGCTGCCATCAGGCGACGGGACGCGGCCACTTCCTCTCGGTGGCACTTCGCGTTTTTCGCGCAGTCTTACTTGTTGATCTGGAACGAGCGATGTCTGCTTGCACGTGGGCAAAGGCGTGGGCGGCCAATCCGGCCGTCCATGACACGCGCCCAAGACCGGCACAGGCCCCCTAGAACTTCGACACGCGGGTTTCCTTGGCCGTGATGAACTCCAGCAGCGCGGGCTTGCCAGCATGGGTCTGTTCGATCCCCCGCTGGATGGCGGCCTTGATATCGCCCGGCTGAGTGACCCGCTCGCCGTAGCCGCCGAAGGCGCGGGCCATCGCTGCGTAATCGCCGGAGATGTCGGTTGATCGATACTTCTCGGTCGAGATCGGCATCACCTTCAGCTCGATCGCCATCGAGAAATTGTTCAGCAGGATCGACAGGATGGGGATCCGTTCACGCACGCACGTCTCGAAGTCCATTCCGGTGAAGCCGATCGCTGCATCCCCCCACAGGTTGATGCAGAGCTTGTCCGGCTTCGCCAACTTGGCACCCATGGCCAAGCCCAAACCCATGCCAAGCTGGGTGGTCTTGCCCCAGCCGATGTACGACATCGGTTCCGTCGAGACCCAGAACGGCGAGATCTGGTCACGCGGGCTGCCTGCGTCGTGGGTGATGATGGTGTTCTTTGGATCCACCGTGTTCATCAGCTCCCAGATGACCCGATACGGGCTAAGCGGTGCCTCATTGGCATTCAGCAGCGGCCGCCATTGTGCCATCCACTCCTCACGTACCGCGGTGATCTCGGACACGACGTCCTTGGCGTCGCGGTTCGCCTTGATGGTCTGCCGTAATTCGCCGGTCAGTGCCGACAAGGTCAGCCTGGCGTCGCCGACCAGCCCGACGGCACTGACGATGTCCTTGTTGAGATGGGTCGGGTCCAGGGTCGCGTGGATGAACGTCTTGCCCTTGGGGAACTTGATGCCGAAGTTGGTTTCGGTGAATGAACAACCAATGCCGATGATCAGGTCGGCGTGCTGTACGAAATGATGCACTGGTTTCGGCACCGCATTGCCGCCGGAACCGAGCGAAAGGGGGTGGTTCTCTGGGAAGGAACTTTTGCCGCCGAGGCTGGTGGTCACCGGGGCGCCCAGCAGCTCGGCGAATTCCCGCAGCTCCACCCAGGCTTCGGCCCATTGGACGCCGGTGCCGGCGTAGATTACCGGCCGCTTGGCGTTCAGGATGGCGGCCGCCGCCTTGCGCACGTCAATCGGATCGGGACCGTATTTATGGACGCCAACCGGCGTGTAGTCGATGTCACCGATCTCCTCGTTCCAGATGTCGGTGGGGATTTCGACGATCGCCGGCCCACTGCGGCCGTTGCGGATGTTGCTGAAGGCCCGGCGCATCGCATTCTGCACCTCGTTCGGCATGAACACCGGTTCGGCCGACTTGGACACGCCGCGCATTTCCCGCACTGCGCTGTAGTTCGGGTCGATGTGGGCGATGCGACGGGGATAGCCTTGGGGAATGACCAGTAGTGGCACCGATTCCGAATAGGCCTGGGCGACGCCGCCATAGGCGTTTTCGGTTCCCGGTCCGTGCTGCATGCAGAACGCGCCGATCTTCTTGCCGGAGGTGACCCGAGAAATCGCATCCGCCATGTGTATCCCGATCCGCTCCTGTCGGACGATGACCGGCCTGATGTCGGCCGCGGCGGCGAACTCCAGCAGATGGTTGACGGGATAGCCGCAGAGGATCTCGATCCCCTCGCGCTTCATGATCTCGGCGACTGCCTGACCAACCTTCATTCCCCATCCCTTCCATATTAAATCGCTCGTTGCCGCGGGCGCGCGTCTTTGGTGCGTGGCCCGATCGCCGGAACGGTAGGGCCGGGCCGGCCATCTGGCAACGTTGGCAAACGCCGGTTGCGTCACCACATCGGCAGTGCGGGAAAAATATCGATACGGCGCTGCCATCGACACTATTAGTTGCGCCGAACCTTGGCATTGAACCACATTGGGTGGGATTATGGTGATCGACGATTCGCCGCGCCGGCCTCTTAGAGAAAGGATACGATAGATCATGGATGGAATAACCCGCGCGCCGGATGAAGGTCCAATCCAGCTCGACCTGCTGACCGAGAATCCCGTCTACAAGCCGTTTCGCTATCCTTGGGCTTACGAGGCCTGGCTGACCCAACAGCGTGTGCACTGGCTGCCGGAAGAGGTGCCGCTGGCCGACGACGTCAAGGACTGGCACCGCAACCTTTCAGACAGCGAACGTAACCTGCTGACGCAGATCTTTCGCTTTTTCACCCAGGCCGACGTCGAGGTGAACAACTGCTACATGAAGCACTACAGTCAGGTCTTCAAACCGACTGAAGTGCTGATGATGTTGTCAGCGTTCTCGAACATCGAGACCGTGCATATCGCGGCCTATAGCCATCTGCTTGATACCATCGGCATGCCTGAGCTGGAGTATTCGGCTTTCCTCAAATACAAGCAGATGAAAGACAAATACGACTATATGCACGGGTTCTCGGTGGCGTCCCGGTTCGAGATCGCCAAGACCCTGGCGGCGTTCGGCGCCTTTACCGAGGGCCTGCAGTTGTTCGCTTCCTTCGCGATCCTGCTGAATTTTCCGCGTTTCGGCAAAATGAAAGGCATGGGCCAGATCGTCACGTGGTCGGTGCGAGACGAAAGCTTGCACTGTGCGTCAATCATCAAGCTGTTCCGCACGTTCATGCAGGAGAACCCTGATCTATGGAACGAGGATCTGCGGCGGGAGATCTATCTGACCTGCGCCACGATTGTGTCACATGAAGACGCATTCATCGACCTGGCCTTCGAGCAAGGGCCTGTCGAAGGTCTGACGCCGCGTGAGGTCAAGCAATACATTCGGTTTATCGCCGATCGTCGCTTGATCGAGCTTGGCCTCAACGAGATTTTTCACGTCGCGAAAAACCCGCTGCCGTGGCTGGATGTGATGCTGAACGCGGTAGAACATGCGAATTTCTTCGAGAACCGCGCCACGGAATACAGCCGGGCATCGACGACCGGCAGTTGGCAAGACGCGTTCGCCGGCATGGACGCCGCCATGACGAAATAGCGCGCCCGCTGGCCGATCAATTCAGATGATACCATGTTGGTCGTGCCGCGACGGCATGGCAAGCTAGGTGTCGTTTTGGGTTTTGACATTCCGCCGAGGTGATGCTGTTCCGGAATAATCGTTCTGGTTTAATTACCTTCATCGCAGCCGACGCTTATTGCATCACGATGTCGGGTTATTTTTACCCGATCTGCGGTTTTGACGAAGTTCACGCTGCAGTTCACGGCTTTTTCACGTCGACGCTGTGTCGGTGTGCATGATTCATCCCGCGTCCTGGGAGCGATGCAGGCACTGAACAAGAATGATGATTTTGATGAGGAGGTGCGCTTTTGCGCCGAATGGAGGCTTCGATGGTAAATACCATCATGTCGGGGGTTGGTGTGGGCCAAACTGAGGATGACGCAGGTCGGGAGTCTGGCGCGGCCAGTGCACCGCGCTATAGCCGGCGTCTTTCGGATAAGATCCTGATCGCATTTCATCATGCCTGCGATCAGGCGGATTTCGAGGTGGCGGAACAGCTTCTTCATATTCTTGAAATGATGCTGACCCGCCGGCCGCTGACGCCGGACGGTACGCGCCGGCGCAACATGGAAAGCCTGATCGCCGCGCATGAACGTCTGTGGCACCTGCGTCATCCCGATGCGGGCGAGATGTAAGCGGGGATGGGATGTAGCAGACTCAGTTTATCACGATCGTAGTCTGTCGATACTATCCCGACCGCGCCGGCGTCATGCTCTGACAGCCAGTCTATTCTTCCAACGACAAAGCCGCGCCATCGGTCAGGATCGCCCGCGCGGCCACGGTGAATGAACCGTCCGGCTGGTGCAGGACAAGCCCGGGCATCAGCCGCAACGGTGACTTTGCATTTTTCGTGCCACGCAGCAAGACCAGCTTCGCCGGGCGCGCCAGCTTCGGCCACAGCGGAAAAACGATCGTGCAGGGGCAGCGACACTGCGACATCGCGGCCAGACCGATGGGCACGAGCCCGGCCGGCACGATCAACGTCAGGCTGCCGCGATGGCGCAAGGTGGCGCCGAGCCGACCGATCCACGTCGCGATTATTGTATCGGACCCTCGTTTCGCGATCTCTCGCGCCGTGCTGGGCGAGGCGGTCCCGTTCGGCGGGTGATAGGGCGGATTGGCGAGCGCGTGGTCGAAGCTCTGACAGAGCGAGATAGTCTCGATCCGATCGTTTATGATCCCGATTTGGGGAAAGCTGTTGCTATGGGCGTTGGCCATGGCCAAAGCGGCCATTGTTTCGTCGGACTCCACACCGGTCGCCTGCACGCCGGGAACCCTGGCGCTCAGGCATAGCAAAGCGGCACCGGCGCCGGTGCCGGCCTCCAGCACGTGCTCGCCGGCCTTGGCCGGAATCGACGCAGCCAACAGCACCGGCTCGATGCCGCTGCGAAAGCCGATGGCCGGCTGCTGGTAGTCCAGCCGCCCGCCGAACAGGTGGCCGTGCGTTGTTACCATTCGCCGGCTTCGCGCAAGATCCGGCAGGCCCGGGGGAAGTCGTCCGCCGACACCATCAGCCGGCGCGGGATCGCGCCTGCGCTGCCTTCGAGCACGCTGGTGTGGTGGTCGAGCAGCACCGCCTCGATCCCGGCATCCGCCAGAAGCGCAGTCAGAAAAGACAGCCTGATCATATTATTGGAGGTGACCACGACTTGCATGAATGGATCGTGAGCCGGATGGTACTCCCGCGCAACAGGAACAAGAGCTCGGCGGCCAAGCCAAGAACCTGGGTATCACCATTGATATGGCTGAACTATCTTGCTGATTAGGGTTTCCGGTGTTGGCCGAGAGGATCGCCCGTGGGTTGATCTGGCTCGGTCGTGGCTCTCGCGCGCTTCCCGATGCCGGCTTGACCCCATTTGATTGCCACCGATATGAAGGCCGACCATTTTGCAAGTCGGGAGAACCCGTTGGGCGGCGTCGCCAGTCCCCTTGAACCAGGCTTGGCGCTCGTGTCCGGTTCGACCGAACACAAGAGCGAAGATGCGCTGTCGGCCCTGATCAACCTCGTCGAGGCGGACCTGGAGGCCTGCAACCGCGTCATCGTCGGTCGGATGGACAGCCCGGTGTCGCTGATCCCGCAACTCGCGGCGCACATCGTCGCGGCCGGCGGGAAGCGATTGCGCCCGTTGCTCACGCTTGCCGCTGCCAGGCTGTGCGGTTATCCAGACGGCGACGGTGCAGCCCGCCACGTCGATCTGGCGGCGTGCGTCGAATTCATCCATACTGCGACTTTGCTGCATGACGACGTGGTGGATGAAAGCCAACTGCGCCGCGGCCTCGCGTCCGCCAATGCGGTGTTCGGCAACCAGGCGTCGGTGCTGGTCGGGGATTTTCTGTTCGCCCGCGCTTTCCAGCTGATGGTCGACGATGGGTCGCTGAAGGTTCTGGCGATCCTGTCGAAAGCGGCGGCGACCATTGCCGAGGGCGAGGTTCTGCAGCTGGTGACGCAGAATGACCTGTCGACGACCGAGGCCAGGTATCTCGAGGTCATCGAGGGCAAGACCGCCGCTTTGTTCGCGGCTGCCTGCCAGGTTGGCGCGGTTGTCGCCGATCGTGCCTTACCGGAGGAAGCCGCGCTATCCGAATACGGCATGAAGCTGGGCATCGCTTTCCAGCTTGTCGACGACGCGCTGGATTATGTCGCGGATCAGGATCGGTTGGGCAAGACCATTGGCGACGACTTTCGTGAGGGCAAGATCACCCTGCCCGTGCTGGTCGCTTTTCGTGCCGGCGATGAGCGGGAAAAGGCCTTCTGGCGGCGAACGATCGAGACTCAGGAACAAACCGCCTTGGACCTTGATCAAGCCATGCGCCTGATCGCTGAACGCGGCGCGATCCAGGCGACGCTGGAGCGGGCGCAGCGATTTGCGCAGGAAGCCAAGACAGCACTGCTGGTGTTCCCCGAGAGTCCAATCCGGCAAGCGCTGGCCGATGTCGCCGATTACACGGTGCAGCGGCTGCGCTAGTATCGCGCATCATCGAAGCGCGCTACGTCGCTGTCCATTCCGATTGGGGTGCCTCACCAGGGGCGCAGGCCCCGCACGGAAGCCACAAGCTGTCGTGGCACTTGCCTGACAATTATGGCAGCGTGGCGAGAGCAGAGGGCGCGGTCACGGAAAAAAGTGGCGAAACGAGTCAAGCATCGAGGGAAACCTTTTCGGCGCGACGGTGGTCGGCTTTCTCACAGACATAGAGTGGGGGGAGCCGCCGCCCATTTACCTGACACCCTGGTCGTCCAGATCATTGGGACCGATCGGGATGGCGATGCGGTCGCCCGTCCGGCTGATTGGGAACGTGCTGCCGGTCCCGCGCCGATGGTCCTTATGAATCCGGAACGGCATAATACGCCGGCGCTTGCGCCGGGCGAACGGGTCTTGGCGCGATTGAAGCCGATTGGGCCAAATCGTTACCAAGGAACCACATTAAACCGCATCGGCGAAACACCCGGCCGAATTCTTGGAATTTTCAAACCTGGCAGCACGCTGAAACGGGGGCGGGCCGAAAGCCGAATCATTCCGACCGACCGGCGTTCGAAAGCGGAATGGGTCGTGCCGGTCGGGCAGGAGTACGGTGCGGAGGCAGATGAGATCGTGCTGGCCGAACCGATTGCTCAGCATTTGCATCTCGGCCTGCGACCCGCGCGGGTCTTGCAACGCCTCGGTAAGCTGGGCGACGCCCGCTCGATCAGCCTGATCGCCATCCATACCCATGATATCCCGCAGAGCTTCGCTGAGGCGGCACTCGACGAGGCCAAACGTGGGCGCGGTGTGAGGTTGGGCAGCCGTCTCGATCTGCGCGCGATGCCGCTGATCACGATCGATGGTGCCGACGCGCGCGATTTCGATGATGCGGTTTTTGCCGAACCGGATCCGGACCAACCGGGCGGATTTCGTCTGGTGGTCGCGATCGCCGACGTGGCGCACTATGTCCGCCCGGGGTCGGCGCTGGATCATGCGGCGGCCGGGCGTGGCAACAGCGTCTATTTCCCTGACCGCGTCGTGCCGATGCTGCCGGAAGAGCTGTCCAATGGCTGGTGCAGCCTGCGCCCGGGCGAGGATCGCGGCTGCCTGTTCGTCGAGATGCGGATTGACCGCGCCGGCCGCAAGATTGGCCACCAGTTCGGCCGCGGATTGATGCGCAGCGTCGCTCGCATGACCTATGAAGAGGTCCAGACCGCCGCCGACTCGCATGCTGACATGGCCAGCGATGACACGGCGGACAGAGCGCGTGGCTTCTTGTTGGTGCATCTCTACGGCGCCTTCCGCGCACTGCTTGCGGCCCGGCTGGAGCGCGGCACCCTCGACCTGGATCTGCCCGAGCGAAAAGTTGTGCTTGACGACGAAGGCAGGGTTGCGAGCGTGGCACCGCGTCCCCGTCTGGACAGTCACCGGCTGATCGAGGAATTCGTGGTGCTGGCCAACGTCGCGGCGGCCGAGGAACTCGAGCGACTGCATATGCCCTGCATGTACCGGGTCCATGCGCCGCTATCGGACGAAAAGCTTCAGACACTGCGGAACTTTCTCGCGACTCTGGGAATTTCGTTACCTGCGGGCAACCTGGTTCATCCGCGCGATTTCGACCGCGTCTTGCGCCATTACGCCGGCACGCCCGAATCGCAGCTGATCAGCGAGGTGATGTTACGCAGCCAGTCGCAGGCGGCCTACAACCCCGACAACATTGGTCATTTCGGGCTCGCGTTGCCGCGGTACGCACATTTCACCAGTCCGATCCGCCGTTACGCGGACCTTCTGGTGCATCGCGCCCTGATCAAGGGGCTGCGCCTCGGTCGCGACGGCATCACCGATGATCAGGCAGCGGAATTGCCGGTGCTTGGTGACCGGATCACGGAGGCGGAACGACGCGCGCAGCAGGCGGAGCGGGATGCGATCGATCGTTACCTGGCTGCCTTCATGTCCGCGCGGGTCGGCGGTCGTTTCGAGGGACGTATTTCGGGGGTAACTCGTTTCGGTTTATTCGTGACCGTCCTAGAAACTGGTGCCAGCGGCATTGTCCCGTTTGCCACACTGCCGGACGATTACTGGCATTATGACGAGCGCGAGCAAACTCTTACTGGCCGCCGCACGCAGAAAGTTTATCGTCTGGCGCAGGAGGTTGAAGTTCTATTGTCAGAAGCCAACGCGATCACCGGCGGGATGGTGTTCCACGTGATTGGTGACAGCGCCCGCAAACCGCTGGTGCGTCGGCCGGGTTTGCCAGGATCGGATATGCCAGGATCGGATATGCCAGGATCGGATATGCCAGGATCGGATATGCCCGGATCAGGCATGTCGGGGCCAGATACGGCCGGATTAGATGGCGGCACAAAGGGCGCGCCTGACGAGCGGGGTGCCCGGCCGGCCGCGGGACGACGGCCCCGTCGCCGGTGATCCGCATCAGCGTCCTTTTGGTGCTATTCGCCGTGGGACGGGCGCAGGCGGAAACACCGAGCGACAACGGGTTCGATGCCGGGCGACTGATGGCGGTGTACAGCGATGCGTTGACCTTCATCGCGCCGCGCATCCTTGACCCGGTTCCGGTTGGACAGCTGACCGAATGGGGTTTGCAGGGATTGACCACGCTCGATCCCGACCTGCGGGTCGTGGCCAAGAACGCCAGGCTTCAGTTGTTTCGTCAAAGCCGGATGATGTTCAACGTGGGGGCGCCCGACGACCAGACGCCGGCGTCGTGGGCCAAGGCCGCCGCATTGCTGACGGCTGCCAGCGTGCCGATTTCATTGCCGGTTCGGCAGGCCGGACAGCAAGCCACGATGCAGGGTTTTTTCGACCAGATGTTCGGCCGGCTGGATCCCTATTCGCGGTATGTGCCGCCGGTTGAAGCGGGCGAGGACCGAGCAAAGCGTGCGGGCCATGCGGGCCTGGGCCTGACGGTGGGACAGCATGGCACGTTGATCGAGGTGAGTTCAGTGGTGCGCGACAGCCCGGCCGCCATCGCGGGGATCAGGCCGGGCGATGTGCTGGCGACGGTCGATGAGCAGCGGACCCAGAACCAGGATCCGCCGACCATCGCCGCCTTGCTGTCGGGGCCGGAAGGGTCCGTCGTCACGCTGTCGTGGCGTGGCAAGGGCGGCCGCATGCGCGATGCGCAGCTGGTGCGGGTGATGGTACCGCCCGAAACGGTCTTCGCGCGGCGCTTCGCCGATATCCTGCTGCTGCGGATCACCAGTTTCAGCAACAGCACCGCATCTCATCTAGCGTTGTCGGTGCAGGATGCGCTGTCCGAATCGCACCGGGTCGGCGGGATCGTGCTGGACCTGCGCGACAACCGAGGTGGATTATTGCGCCAGGCGGTGACAGCGGCGGATACCTTTCTGCCGGCTGGTCTGGTGGCGACAACGGTTGGCCGCGATCCGGAATCGATGAATATTTGGCGCTCCACCGAAGGCGAACTGGCAGAAAACGTGCCGCTGGTCATCCTGGTCGATGGCCGCACCGCGAGTGCCGCCGAAATCCTCGCGGCGGCGCTGGCGGATCGAGGGCGTGCAGTGGTGGTCGGCAGCGTAACGGTGGGCAAGGGGATGGTGCAGACGATCGATCCGCTGCCCGACGGGGGTGAGCTGTTCGTCACCTGGAGCCAAACGCTGGCGCCGCTGGATTGGCCGCTGCAAGGGCTTGGCGTGCTGCCGCAGGTTTGCACCAGCCTCGGGCCGGAAGAGCTGAGCCGGCAGCTTGCTTCACTGTCAACCGGCTTCCAGCCGATGGCCGAGGGTATCCGGTTGTCTCGACTGGCTCGGATACCGGTTCCCGCGTCCGACGTCCTGGCGCTGCGGGCGCGTTGTCCGGCATCGGAAGGCAAGGCGGCCGATCTGGAAACGGCCCGGACGTTGATCGCCAATCCGGCGGCCTATGCGGCGGCGCTGCTGCCACCGATGGCGGATCGATAGTGGCGGCGTGAAGCGTTACAAGATCGAGGAAGCGGTCATCAGACCGCAGACGAGCCACTGGCGTGTCGCGTGGATTGTGGCATAGACAGTTAGCCAGAGGAGAGAGACGTCGTATTACCGAAGCGATCTCCGATGGCCTGTCGAGGTAACTTCGGACGGCCAAGCCTTGAGGGGCAATGGCGCTCGAGTTCTCGGGGGTGCGCCTGTCTGGCTTTTTGCAATCGCTGGGCCGGCACTTTGAGGTGCGACTAGGCGACGAGCATAGGTGGCATATCGAGCAGCTTGCCAAGGCGATCCGAAGCGATGTTTAGTCCGAAAGAAATTGACAGGAATGGGCAATCAGGCGACCCGGCGAATGACCATCGACGAGTTCCTGGCCTGGCAGGTTGGCAAAGGACAACGTTACGAATTGGTAGGTGGCGAGTCTGTCGCGATGGCTGGGGCGAAGCTCCGCCACGATCGAGTGACCGGCAATGCGTTCTCCGAGATCAGACGGCAGCTGCGGACCGCTGGCAGCCCCAGCGATGCCTTCACCGCCGATATCGGCGTCCGCACATCGGTCGGGAACATCCGCAGGCCGGACATCAGCGTCCTGTGTCCGCCATTTGATGAGGAGGCCACGACATCCGATAACCCGCGCCTGATCGTCGAGGTGCTTTCGGAGTCGACGGAACGAGTGGACCGTCTCATCAAGCTCGAAGAATACAAGGCGATCGATGCCTTGAACTACATAATCATCGTTGACCCCACTCGCGTCGAAGTGGGTTTCTGGTACCGTGACGAGGCGGACGGGTGGCGAAACGCCGCCTTTCAGGCGGCGGAGGCAGTGATCTGCATGCCTGTCTTGGGACTCGCGGTCAATCTCGCATCGCTCTACGAGCGGGTTCAGGTAACACCGCATAATCGTCTCAGGTTGATCTGCGAGGACAACAAAACCGACTTCCCGAATGCTTAAATCATGAACCACAGCCCGCCGCACGCGAGCCGCGGCAAGGTTCGTGACGATGCCAGCAGGCGAGACCAGGATCTCAGGTTGATGCTAAGGTAAAGTGCCGTTACCCAGATCGATCGCGAACCGTGTCAAATCGGCCAGCCGACAGTGCCGCAGTGCGCCTTCTTCAGTCGAGTGCAACACGACCTGCGGTGCCGCCTCGGCCTCGAACGCCTCCTGCCATCGCGGCGCGCACAGGCACCAGCGGTCGCCTGGTTTCAGCCCGGCGAAGCCGAACTCCGGACGCGGCGTAGACAGATCGTTTCCCTGCGCCTTGCTGAACGCAAGGAACTCCGCGGTCATGACCGCGCAGACAGTGTGGCTGCCGAGGTCTTCGGGGGTGGTTTCACAGCAACCGTTGCGAAGGAAACCGGTCATTGGGTCGTTTGAGCACACCCCGATCGGGCCGCCAAGCACATTACGGGAAGGGCGGCGGCCTGGTCGGCGCCCGGTCTCGTCGAACGGCATGCAGCTACCTCGATACTTACGACTTTGTTTACCATTGACCGCGAGAATGGGCCCATGAGCAGGCGCATTCAATCCTCCACCATGGCCATCGCCAACACCTTCGCGTTCAACGGGATCGAGGCGGTGCCGGTCGAGGTGCAGGTGCAGGTCGCGCCCGGCACGCCGGGCCTGGTGCTGGTCGGCCTGCCCGACAAGGCAGTGGGTGAAGCGCGGGAGCGGATCCGGGCCGCGTTCGCCTCCATGGGTCTGTCGCTGCCGCTGAAGCGGGTGCTGATCAACCTGAAGCCGGCCGATCTGCTGAAGGAGGGCAGCCATTTCGACCTTCCGCTCGCCCTGGGGCTGCTGGCGGCGATGGAGGTGCTGCCGCGCGATGAGATCGCGGGCTATGCCGCGCTGGGCGAATTGTCGCTAGACGGCTCGCTCAACCCGGTCGCCGGGGTGCTGCCCGCGGCGATTGGGGCCTCGGCGCGTGACCTTGGCCTGATCTGTCCTGCCAGCCAGGGTGGCGAGGCGGCCTGGGCGGGTCGGATCGAGGTGCTGGCGCCGCCCGACCTGCTTAGTCTGATCAACCATTTCCGCGGCACCCAGGTGCTGACGCCACCGGACACCGCAGGGGTCGCCATGGCCGCAGCGAGCCCGGATCTAAGCGATGTGAAAGGCATGGAGACCGCCAAACGGGCGCTGGAGATCGCCGCTGCCGGCGGCCACAACCTGTTGCTGGTCGGGCCGCCCGGCGCTGGCAAATCAATGCTTGCCGCCAGGCTCGCTGGGCTGCTGCCGGATCTGGATCCGCGATCGGCGCTGGAGGTTAGCATGATCCACAGCATCGCCGGATTGTTGGACGGCGGCCGGTTGGTGATGCGGCCGCCGTTCCGCGAACCGCACCATTCAGCCTCTCAGGCGGCGCTGTCCGGCGGCGGCCACCGCGCCAGGCCCGGTGAGGTCAGTCTGGCACATCGCGGCGTGCTGTTCCTGGACGAGCTTCCGGAGTTCCCCCGCCAGACCTTGGAGGCGTTGCGCCAGCCGATGGAGTCGGGGCGAACCACGGTGTCCCGCGCCGCGGCCCACATCACCTATCCGGCCCGCTTTCAGTTGGTTGCCGCGATGAACCCGTGCCGGTGCGGTTATCTAGGGCAGGGCGGCCGGGAGTGCGGGCGCGCCCCGCGCTGCGGCGAGGACTATCAGAACAGGGTCAGCGGCCCGGTGCTCGACCGGATCGATCTGGCGGTTGATGTGCAGCCCGCGACCGCCGCCGAACTGGCGCACGCGCCACCCGGCGAAGGCAGCAAGGTGATCGCGCAGCGTGTCGCGCGGGCACGCCAGGTCCAGGTCAGCCGCCACGGTGCCGACGGGCCGCTTTGCAATGCGGAGGCCGACGGCAAGATGATCCGCTTGCTGCCGGATGCCCAGAAGCTGCTGGAACAGGCGATGGAGCGGCTGCGTTTGTCGCCGCGTGGCTATACCCGCACGATGCGGGTGGGGCGCACGATCGCCGACTTGGCCGGTTCCGAGACGGTGGGTCGTGTGCACGTGGCCGAGGCCCTGGCGTTTCGCCATCGCTCCCCCGGTTGAAGGCGGCCTTGATCCTGGTGCGCAGCAGTGGCCGGAGGACGAACAACCACCTGCCGGCGCGTCAGCTATAGGCGCCCATGTGGCAGCCGGTCTCCGAGACCGGTTGCAGCAACGGCTCGCCAGCAACCACTTCTAAAACGTCATAGAAGTCGTCCGGATTTTTCATCGCGGACGGCACCTTGCCGACCACCACGGGCACCGGACGGACGAGCTGGTGATCCTCGGCGCGATAGTACACTTTGCCGAGCGACGTCTCGTACGGGTCGGATTTGGACGCCTCCAGCACCTTGATCACTTCGACCGGGTAGAACGTCTTTGCCCGCTCCACCGAGACGGCCCAGAGCAGCGTCTGCATATAGCCAATGTGGGCGCCCCAGCGCGGGTGATACTGGTGCTTGGCCAGGAACGCCTGGACAAAATCCTTGGCCAGCGGGTTGGTGTCCTGCATCGTCCACCAGAAATCGAACGTTCCGTAGACGCCTTGCATCAGCTCCGCGCCGACCTCCTTGGCCTGAAAGGAGGAGATGTTCGGGACCACCAGCTTCATTTTCTTCAGCACACCGAACTGATTGGCCTGCTTGGTGGAGGCCACCGCGTCGGCGCCGAATGCGATATTGACGAACACGTCGGCGCCGCTGTTGGCGATGTTCAGCAGAACCGAGCTGAAATCCGGCGTGCCCAGAGGCACCACCTGCTGGGTGGTCACGGTCCAACCATATTGGGCCACCGACTGGCTAAAGCTGTCGAACACCGAATGCCCGTAACTATAGTCCGGCACGAGGTAGGCGACTTTCTTGCCGTGGCCAAGCTGCTTGGCGACCACTGGGCCGAGCGCCTTGCACGCCATGTAGGCGGACGGTTGCGAGCGGAAACCGTAGCGCTGGCAGTTTTTGCCGGTGGTGTCGTTGGAGCCGGACGCACCGACCATATTCAGCACCTTGGCGCTTTGCGCCAACTGCTCCAGCGCGATGGCGGTGGCACTGCTGACACTGCCGGTGATCATGATCGCCTTGCCGTTTTGTATGAAGCCGGTCTGCGCCTGCACGGCAACATTCGGCTTGGTTTCGGAGTCGGCAATATTGTAGCGAATGGTCTTGCCGAGGACGCCTTTGCCCTTGAGGCCCCACTTGCGCGCGGTCGGGCTGCCGGCGTTGATCTCGGCGATTGCCAGCTCATAGCCGAACTGTGCGTCTTTGCCGTCGGCCGCATAGGCGCCGGTCAGCGGCGTGGTAATCCCGACGAAGGCGGTATCGCCGCTGACGCCATCGGGATAGCTGCCCAGCTTCGGGTAGGTCTCGGCCGCCCGGGCGCGCCGGAACAGGGCAAGACCGCCGGCCACGCCAAGGCCGGTCTGAAGCATGTCACGACGGCCAATGCCGGTCGCCAATGTCGATTTGCTCATTGCTTGTGGCCTCCCATGCTTCTGTCGGCGCGGCCGGACCATGATCATGCAAGAGAGGATCATGGGCCAGTTGCTTATTGGATGCGTTACGTCCGCCTTCCGGCTGCGTCAGCTGGCGGCGATAACTTTAGCATAACAAACGTAGTTTGGCGCAACAGTGTGCGTTGCGCCAAACCGCGCGCCACATGAATTTGCGGTCGGCCGCCTCGCGCACGTTAAAGGTTGATCGGGTGGCGGCGTTCGGGTGGTCAACCCCGACGGACCCGGTTCAGGCACCGCCGGATGCACAGACCAAGCTATTGTGTCGGGCGGATGGGCCGGCGCTCTTGCTGTTCAATACAACTCTGCCTAAGCTTTGGCTTTGATGCGAACGGTTCGCAACCAGGAGTATGTGCCGTCATGGCGCAGGAAAGCCTTATCGCTCGCCGGTGCGAGCGTGCCGTGGTCACTGCCTACAGCGAACTGCGTCAGTTCGGCTCCGATGACATGTCCGCTTTTCTGTCATGCACAACGCTTTACCGGATCCACCATCCGGAGGCCTCGATCAACGAGGCCCGGCGTCTGGTGGCCGAATGGATCGACCATCACCTTATCCGCGGCGCATCGGGCCCGACCGACGGATGCGACTGCGATTGATCAGCGGGTTCGCTCACGCGCTTCGGCCATTGCCCAACCCAGCAGCAGGAAGAACCAACCGCCCATCGGCATGCTGGTAAAGCCGCTGGTAGACTGGATGGGCCAAAGCTGAACGAAGATTGTTGCGAAGAGCCCAACCCGCAACGAGTCCGGATCGCGCCACAAGCCGCGAGCCAACGGCAGCAGCCAGGCGATTGCCGTAGCGCAGAACAGCGCCAGTCCGACGAATCCGCCATCATCCAGCGCCTCGAAGAAGAAATTATGCGGATGATGCCAGCAGATCGCTGCTCCACCGCCATGCGGCTGGCTGCCGTCGAAGGTCGGGCGGAAGTAGGCCGGTCGCGGACATCCCGTGCCGAAACCACCCGCACCCATCCCGGTCAGCGGATTCCGCTCGCCGACCTCCAGCGCCCGGGCGTACAGCTGCCCATAGGGTGAAATCGCGAAATGTTCCATCTGTGTCGAGAACTTCTCGACCAGGCGGTAATAGGCGCTGGGCGCGATGATCGGCGAGGCGGCCAGCAGCAATGCGCCGGCAACCGCCGCCGTCAGCACCACCGGGCGCAGCCGGCGGATCAGGAACGCGACGATCACCAGGCCGAAGACCACCAGCACCAGCGGCATCCGCTGGCCGATCAGCACCATGATCAGCATGCTGCCCAACAGCAGCGCATAAGCCCCCAAAGTGGCGCGGCGGGCGCCTTGGCGGAGCAGGGCGGCGACGGTCGGCAAAACCGCCGGAATAATGATACGCGCCAGCGGCGGCCCGGCCCGTGCCTCGCCGAACGGGCCGGTCAGCACGCCCTCGCCAGCGGGCGGCCAGCCGATCAGGTTGCGCCCAAAGATATCCTGGATGACGCTGTTCAGGGTGATCCAGACGGCCGAGGCGGCGATCAGACGCCAGATCCACCGCCGTGCCTGCGGCGTCCGCAGCACGAGGTGCTCCATCGCCGACACCAGGACCAGGAACCGGACGGTCGCCAACGCCTGGACAAACGAATGTGCGCCGCCCTCCCCGAGAAGCGAGCCAGGGATCGGCAGCGAACAGAACACCAGCCAGATCCACCACGCCCCGGCGACCCAAAGCCAGCGCGTGCGCAGCCAGAGCCAATCGCGCGCCATCGCCGAGCGGAGGAGGAAGCACAGGTCGGCCAGCCCGATCGCGACCTCGGCGATGCCATGCGCGTGCATCAGCAGCAGCGGCAGCAGCATCACGCTGCAAAGCGCGATCTTCTCGAGGGTAGCGATGGGGCCGGGTCCGGTCGCGATGAACATGCGGCGGTTGGTGCCAGCCGCCGAACCGAGCGACAAGGGGCGGGTCATAACAGCCCACCGAGAGATCGACCGCTGGGTCAATGGCCGGCGAGTTGGTGTGCTGCTGCTGAGTTGCCCGCAGTCGCCAGACCAACCCTGCGTACATACCGGTCGACGTGAACTTCGACTGGCATCAGGCGCCGCGCATCCGCTGCACCGGGATCGGGCGGAAGTCCCAGGCGTCCACGCCGACATCGGTCTGGCGCGGCAGAGGCTTCAGGCGACCGTGACTGTGGCCGTGCAGGTTCAAGCTACCCTTCGCCATGCCGTTCCAGGTGCGAAAGGCGTAGTGGCACAACACCAGGCGGTGGTCGTCGATCGTGACCTCTGCATAGGCCTGGACGCTGGACCAGCCCGCCAGATCGATCACCTCCGGCGGATCGTTGTTGCCGGTGATCAGATGTTTCCGCCCGTTCGGTATTCGCAGCAGGCCGGCGGCCGCTTCGCGGCGGGTGCGTAGAGCGAAGTCCCCCAAATGCCAGATCTCGTCACCCGGGGCGACGGTCTCATTCCATCTGGCGATCATCGTGGCATTCATCGCCGCGACCGAGGTGAACGGCCGGCGATACAGCGACAGCGCGCCGGCGTGGCCGAAATGGGTGTCAGCGGTGAACCAAACGGTCATCAGCGGTGGCATCTGGGTGGCGGGTTCGTCGTGGCAGCCTTCGCCCGGTGGCGACGCGCGCTGACGCAAGCGTGACGATTATCGTCCGGGCCAGACCGGCGCACGTTTGTCGATGAACGCGGCGCGGCCCTCGGCGGCATCCTCGGTCAGTGCCAGCATACCGATCTGCGCCTCCATGAAAACCGCCGATTGGTCAAGAATTAGTTGCTCGCTCACCCGCATGGCGTATTTGCCGCGACGGATCGCAGTCGGGCTCTTGTCCAGCAGGCGTGACAGGCCCGGTTTCCGCCAGCGCCTCACAGCAGCGCGCCTTTCCGCGGTGCCGATCGGTCCGGGTTCAATCTGGAAGCCCTCGCGCGGGCCTTCTTCGTGGATATCGACCTTCGTGGATATCGACGCGCTTCGGCAGATCGGTCACGATTTCCTCCTGAGCAACCGATCGGCATGATGGCTCATCAGGATCGGGCCGCCAACCGCATCGAGGCTGCCCGGTACAGCCCGGCGGCGGCGGATCGGCGAGCCGGGGAGGGTCAGTCGGCTGCCTGCTCCCCATCGAGGATCTCAACCGTGCGCCGGTACAGCGCTTCGGCGCGTTCCGGCGACCCGCCGATACAAACGATGCCCAGCTTGCCGAACTCGGACAGTGCGCCGATCAGGTGAAACACGATGCCTTCTTGCACCGTGCCGTCGTAGTGCAACCCGTGCAGCACCGCGACATCGACCAGATCCGCCGGCGTCAAACCCTTGTAGTGCTCGGCTTGCAGATTATCCATTGCGTAGTAGCAGCGTGACCGGCCGGAAGGGGTCTTGAACTCACCGGTGGTCGCTTCGTAGATGCCGCCGGTCAGCAACTGCAGCATTAGGAACGGGTGCGTGGTGCCACCCTTGCGCAGATTGATTTCGATCCCGTAGTGCAACCACTGTTCGCCGCGCCGCGCCGATATGAAGTCAACGGCGAAACGTCCCAACACGCCGCGTTGTCCCAGGATCGCCGCGACCTTTGTGCCTTCTGCCTGAATCGCGACTCGGTATGCCTGATCGGCGGGAAATCGGCAGCCCATGTAGACCTGACCGCCGCCGCCGCCCAGTACCTGATCATGGGTCGAAACGGGATCGATTGATCCAGTTGGATCGATGGTGAACTGAACGGAAGGCGAGCGCTTCTCATCACCTTCAATGAAGGCTTCGACAACGGCGCCCATCTGGTTGACCCGCTCCACATAGGCGTCCCAGGTCATGGCGTTCGCCTCAAACGCGATGTTTGGCAGCCGATCGCGGATCCATCCCGCCAGGTCGGGTCCGGTCGGCGCCTGCTCAAAATTGAACAAGGCGTTGCCGTCGCCGGAAAATCCCTCGTTCAGCTTCACCGCGGCTCGGCGCAGGTCGGGATCGTTCGTCTTCAGTTGGGCCAGGCCGGCGACGATGCCGGCTTCGTCGGTGATGTCCTCAACCCCATCAGGTATCGCCACACCTGCCTGACGCATAAGCTGGCGGCCACCGCTTTTCGAGCCCAGGGACTGCAGGTCGGGGTCGCAGCCGTACAAGGCGATGCCGAGGCGAACGGCGAGACTACGTTCCAAGGAAGAAACGGAGAATGCCGCGATGTGGGCAATGGCCGGGTCCCCCACAGCTTCGTGCAGCCGCTGTAACAGGCGGGGCCGCGCCAGGATCTTCTCGGTCAATGGGCGGTCGCTGCCGTCAAAGCAGGGCAGCAGGGTCAGGCGCGCCCGGGCGTGACGGGCCGGGATGCCCTGCAGCAGATGCAGGTAATAATCGATAATGGTCTCAGAGATGGGTTGGCTGGTCAGATAGATCAGCCGGGTGCGGGGCAGGCGGAGCAGCAACAGCATGCCCAGCATGCGCTCTTCGTAATGATGAACCCCGGAGATGTTGGCCAGGACGTCCTGATCGACACTCAGGCTTGGCAACACCACAATCGTCCGCGGCGCGGTTCGGTCGGGAAAAATCCGTTGAAACATGTCAGGCAGCGAGGCCTGCAAACGGGCAAAGGCCTCGCGTTCCTCCGCCAAGGCCTGATCGTCACTTGACGTCTGGTTGGTCGATAAGCCGGTCACCGCCGAGCCTCCCCTGGAAGATTGCTTGATTTGCGAACCGTGAATGCAGCGGCCGAGCGGTTGGCGTCTGGCACAGCGTCGCGGCTGAGCGGCCGGCGGCGTAACTTGATCCGGTCCGAGTGTTATCTTCGATCTGGCGTAGCGCCACTAATCGCCAGTATAACACGACTATCCCACGAAAACCTCCGCTGCGTCATATACCCTGCGCATAAGCCCCTGTTCGGCGGCGTGTCGCAGACACATATCGATACCGATCCGGTTTGCCTCCAGCCGGTATGGCAGGATATTCGGCCCGACGATCCACGCGAAGCATGCCGCGCCGCTCGGCTGCGTTGCTGCCGCCTTGGCCGCGATGAACCGGCGCAGCAATTCGTCGGGCAACCAGGCGGTCGTCAAAAACATCGCCGTCCGCACGCGTGATGTTCGAAACCCGGGGCCGGCATCATTGCGAGGCCGGCGTCGACGCGGCACTGTTTCATCCGAGCGCAGGATCAGAGAGTTATTCGAGTCCGGATCAGGCGCGAGCAGCACGTCAGGAGGAACCATGCAAATCGGCTTCAATCTGCCAGTGAGCGGCCCGATGGCATCGGCCGAGGTCATGGCGAACATTGCCCGACTGGGTGAATCGCTCGGCTTCGATTACCTGACGCTGACCGATCATGTGGCACTGCCGGATACCAGTTCCCCCGGCTACCCCTATTCCACCACCGGCGAATTCTACACCCCGGATCCCGGACACCGCGTCGAGCAACTCACCACGGCCGCCTGGGTCGCGGCCAAGACCAGTAAGATCCGGATCGTGTTGGCGGTCATGGTCGTGCCACACCGCCCGGCCGTCGTGACGTCGAAGATGCTCGCGACCATCGACGTGCTGTCGGGCGGCCGGCTTGTCGTCGGGATCGGCGCCGGCTGGCTGAAGGTTGAGTTGGACGCGGTCTCGACCACGCCGTTCGCCGAACGCGGCGCGGTGACGGACGAGTACATGGACGCGATGCGAGCGATTTGGACACAGGACAAGCCGGTGTTCCATGGCAAATACGTCAACATCGACGGGCTGCTGACCGATCCGAAACCGCTGCAGAAACCCTATCCGCCGATCTGGGTGGGCGGTGAAAGCGGTCCTTCAATGCGCCGGGCGGCGCGGATTGGCGATGCCTGGTATCCGATCGGTAGCAACAACGCGCATCTGCTGGACACAATGCCGCGGCTGACGGCCGGCATCGCCCGCATTCGGGAGATGACCAAAGCCGCCGGGCGTGATCCCGCCGCCATCGGCGTCACCTATCGCGTCAAGCGTCATGGTCAGCCGGCGCCGGCCGCGACCGATGGCAACCGGAAGCTCTTCACTGGCACCGTCGCGAACACGATCGAAGACATCGCGGCCGTCAAGCAGATCGGCGTCACCGCGATTGATTTCGACTTCGAAGGGCGCGATGCGGTGAAATCCGCTACGGACATGAAAAAATTCCACCAAGAGGTCTTGTCTAGGATTTAAGTCCCCACAACCTGCTGGGGATGGACATCCTTGCCGCGCAGACTGAACACAACCAGGGCTTCCACCTCCATCTGCATAATCGGCAGGTAGAGGCAGAGCCGTTCTACCACCGCGCCATCGCGCTCGATCCGACGTTCAAGGAGGCCTGGATGAACCTGGGCCTTGTTGTTCTGTCACTCGGGCGCCTGGAGGAGGCGCTGTCGTGCCAGCGCGAGGCCTTGCGCCTCGATCCCGACAATTCGGATGCGCACAACAATCTGGGGATGGTGCATTACACGCAGGGCAATATCGCCGAGGCGGAAAACTGCTTTCGGACCGCCCTGCGGCTGCAGCCAGATCACGCTAATGCCACACTGAACCTGGGCTCCGCTCGGCAAGTGCTCAATCATGTCGAGGAGGCCGACGCGCTGTTCCGCTGTGCGCTTTCGCTGGGCGTCGATCCGGCCCGGGGCAAGAGCAACCTGGCGCTGGCGCTGCTGGAGCAGGTGCGCCCCGAGGAAGCCGAAGAATGCTGCCGGGATGCCCTGGCGCGCTATCCGGACTACGCCGAGGCGCGCGCCAACCTGGCCTTGGCCCTGCTGATGATGGGACGGTTTCAGGAGGGCTGGGATGCGTACGAATCCCGCTGGGAGGTCGAGGCCATGAGCGGGCCGGCACCTTCATTGGCCCAACCCCGCTGGACCGGCCAGAAACTGAACGGCAAGACGGTCGTGCTGTACGCCGAACAAGGCTTCGGGGACACGCTGCAGTTCTGCCGCTATGCACCGATGGTCACCGCCGCCGGGGGTCGCGTCGTCCTGGTGGTGCCGAAGCCCCTGCGCCGGATCCTGAGCACGCTGGATGGCGTGGCCGACCTGTTGTGCGACGAAGACGACAGCCTGCCACCGTTCGATTACCACTGTCCGTTGCTAAGCCTGCCGTTCGCATTCGGCACGACGATGGAGACGATACCAGGACCGAAGTCCTATCTGCGCGCGGATCCTGCCGGCTGGACGGATTTCCTGGATGGATGTCCGGGGCTGAAGGTTGGTCTGGTCTGGGCCGGAAAATCACGCACCCTCCAGCCGCATGCGGTGGCGATCGACAAGCGTCGGTCGATGAAACTGGCCGACATGGCGCCGTTGCTGTCGGTGCCGGGATGCAGCTTTGTCTCGCTGCAACTGGGTCCGGCGGCAAGGCAGATGCAGACCATGCCGGAGGGGGTGGTACTGCATGACGTGGCCGGGCGCATCAGCGACTGGGCTGACACAGCGGATCTGATCGCGGGTCTCGACCTGGTGATCGCGGTCGACACCGCCGTCGCCCATCTGGCGGGCGCGCTCGGCAAACCGGTCTGGATGCTGAACCGCTTCGATTCCTGCTGGCGATGGCTGCTGAACCACGAAGACACGCCCTGGTATCCCAGCATGCGGCAGTTCCGCCAGACCAGCCGCGGTGACTGGACCGGCGTCATCGAACGGGTGAAGGAAGCGCTAGCTGACGTTGCCGCCCGTTTTGACCGCGAAGGCGCCTCTGCCGATGGGCCGGCCGCGTGACCGAGGTCACGCTGTGCCACAATATTTCCGCCGTGAGTCCCTTTCTTCGCCATGCGCCGATTTTAGTTGGGGGTATGGCGCGGGTTCCAGATCGATCAGCCTGGCGGTTCCGGCTTCACGGCCATCCTGGAAGGAGGCGCGGCATGGATGTTTATTTACGGGTTGTGGTGGTGATCATCAGCCTGCTGAGCGCCTACGTCGCGCTGGTCAATCTTTCGGTTTGACCGCGTAGAATGACATGAAGTTGAACACCTATTTTAGTCAATTCCCCTCGTGCTCACAGCTGCGTGTGGTTACGGTGCGCTGAGGTCCCGGAGCAAAAGCTCTTGAACAGAACATAACCTTTACAAGGGGCATAATAAATGTCCGGTTCTTGGCTGCGGTGGGCGGGGATTGTGCTGGGCGGTTGGTGTGTCGTGTCACTGTTCGTGTGCGTCGCGTTCGGTGTGGTGGTCAGCCAAGGGAAGCGTCAGGAAAAAGAGTTGCTTGGACCGTTCCGGATGCGACAGAAACAGCATGCGTGGGTCGATGAGGCTGGTGACGTTTCGGGCACCGACGCCGATGCGGTTGACGGAGTACCATCGCTGCGGGCCGCGGGCAGCGACGATCGACTGCACCACACCACACAGGGTGTTTAGGCAGACCATCGTCCATCGACGTCACGGCGTTCCCGGTTCGGCCAGATCCCACCAGATGCCGGTGTAGGCCGCCAAGCCCTCGCGCGCGGGTGCGATCAGCAGATGCTCATCCGGGCCGTGCTGCTTGCAGCCGTTGTAGCTGTGCGGGATCCAGACCAGTGGCACGCCGAGGTAATCAACGAAAACATCGCCGGGCAGGCCGCCGGAGGAATTTGGGATGACCTGAACGCGCTTGCCGAGCGATCGCTGTATGCTGTCGACGGTCCAGCGGACCCAGGGATGGTTGGGATCGGTACGACTGGCCGGCATGCGGACGTAGGCATTTTCGAGACGAACTTCGGGAAATCCCTGCGCGTCCAGGTGGCGGCGCAGGGCTGCTTCGAAGCCGGCGGGATCGCTGTCGACAGTATAGCGGATCTGGCAGTGCGCGCGGGCGTTTGGGGCGACGGCGTTAACCGGATTGTCCGGCCGACCGCACAGCATCGACAGAACGATGAAGCTGTTCCAGCCGTAGATTTTCTCCGCCGGCGTCAGTCCGGGTTCGCCCCAGTTGGGGTCGATGCGGGCCGACTCGCCGCCGCCACCGACCGGGCAGCCGTCGAGCACCGCGCGCACCGCGGCGGGCAGGCCGTTGCCGGGCAGCCAGTCGCGCACCAGGATTTTGCCGTGGCGGTCGATGATGGTGCCTAGCGCGTGGCTGAGGATCACCGCCGGGTCGGTGGTAAGGCCGCCCCAGTGGCCGGAGTGGACGCCGCCGGGACGCAGGTCCACCACGAGGTCGAAGTGGTAGGTGCCACGGGTGCCGGTGGCAATCGTCGGGACCTCCGGCATGACGCGCGGGCCATCGCTGGCGATCAGCACATCGGCGGCCAGGCGGTCGGCGTGCTGGGCGACAAACTCGCGCAGGCCAGTCGAGCCGCGTTCCTCGCTGGTTTCCAGCACCAGTTTCAGGTTGAAGCCAAGCGCACCGCCGCGTTCGCTCAGCACGGCTTCCAGCGCCATCAGGTTCAGCGCGTGCTGGCCCTTGTTGTCGGCGGAGCCTCGGCCGTACCAGCGGTCGCCTTCCTCGGTCAGCGTCCACGGGGAGAGGCCGGAGCGCCACTGGTCATCCAGGCCGCGGACGGTGTCGCCGTGACCGTATGTGAGAACGGTGGGTCGATCCGTCCCCTCCAGCCGTTCGGCGAACAGGATCGGGCCGAAGCCGGCGGCAGGATTGGGGTGGATTTCGACCGTGAAGCCGATGCGCCCTAGCCAGGGTTGGATGATTTCGGCCAGATACCGTTGCAGGTCTGCTTCGTGGCCCGGGTCCTGAGAGGTGCTGGGAATCGCCACGAGTTCGGCGAGACGGTCGCGAAACCGGTGAGAGTCAAACTCGGCCAATGCGCGCGCCAGAGCGCTGTCCCGCGATGCCATTGTCTGGCTCCTTGGTTGATGCGGCGGAGGGTGCCAGATTGGGAGAGTGGCGACCATCCCATCGTCGCTGCCGGATCTGTGGCTGTGAGCTGTCGGCTGGACGGCTGAGGACAACGAGACCGGCAGGTTGACGGCTGGGGCTACACCGATGGATCGGCGATCGGTCGAGGCGGAAACCTTGCTACCTAAATCCGCGCGAGGCGTGGGACAGGAGTCCAAAGCTGCGTGCCGTGCTGGCGCAGCGGCGCCAGTTCCCGCGCGATCTCCACCGCGTTCGGCCATGGCAGGATCAAGACGTCATCCGGCGGGTCCGCCAGCAACGTCTCCAGTGGCACGATCGGGATGCGGCTGCCGGGCAGCAGACGTCCATGCTTGGCGGGATCGGGGTCAGCGATGCAGGTGATTTCATTGCTTGTCATGCCACAGCAGTTGAGCAGTGTGCTGCCCCGGGCCGTCGCCCCATAGGCTGCGATCCGGCGGCCTCCAGCCCGTCTGTTGCGCAAAAACGCCGCGATTTCGTCCTTCGCCAACGCGACCCGGTCGTTGAACCCGGTGTATAAATCCCGCCGGTCCAGCTCGGCTGACCGCTCAGCCTGGCGAACCAGCTTTAATCCGGGACGGGCCGGATGCGGACCAACACCATGGCAGGCATAAATCCTCAGCGAGCCGCCGTGGTCGGGTAGCCGCTCGGCATCGAATACGCGCAGGCCGACCGAACGCAGCACGTGCTCGAGCACCCGCAGCGACAGGTAGGTGTAGGCGTCGTGACGGAAGCCGTCGAAATGCAGATTCTGCACCAGCGACAGAAGATGCGGCACCTGCAAGCTTATCATCCCGTTCGGCCGCAGGATGCTGGCGAGGCCGGCGACGAAATCAAACAGGTCCGGCACGTGCGGCAGCACGTTATTGGCGACCACAAGGTCGGCGCGGCCGTGTTTAACCGCGACATCCATCGCCACCGCGGTGTTGAACAACGCAATCTCCGTGGCGATGCCTAGCTCGGCGGCGGCAGCGGCCGCGGATGGCGCACAGTCGATGCCCAGTACCGGAATCGCGGCGGCCTGGAACTGGCGCAACAGATAGCCGTCGTTTGAACCGACCTCGATGACCAGCGAGTCGGTGCCGAGACGCAGTCGTTTCATCATGGCCTCGGCGTGGCGATGGGCCTGGTTCAGGCGGAAGGCGGAGCGGGATGAGAGGTAGGGCAATGGCGCGGCAAGTGCCTCGGGTGTGGCGACATCGGCCACCTGCACCAGGCTGCAGATGTCGCAGATTCGGGCATGCAGCCGATAACAGGGATCGTCACTGCCGTGCGCGGCCAAGGTGCGGTTTGCCAATGGCATTTCGCCGAGGTCGATCAGGGTGCTCAGCAGGCGGGCGCCGCAGAGGCGGCAGGATGGCTCCGGCATGGCTGGCGCCAAATGGTCGGCCGCCGGTGGTGCGATGTGGGTGTTCAGCATCGCACGAGGTGCGTGTTCAGCATCGCGCGCTGGATCGGTTGGTCACGGTTGCGGACAGGCCTTTCCCATAACGGGTTGGCCAGGAAATGGTCCGTTCTGTCCACCGTGCCTGACGCGCTTGCGTTTTTCGCTGCCGTAAGGGTCTACCTGTGAGTGGTAAACAAAAAGTTTCCAAGTCCCAACAAAGAGTCAGATGTCGAGCGGGTGCAGATCCGGGGTCCACGCCACTCGGGCGACGGGCCAGGCGATGCGGTGATGCGTTAGGGCGGGGGTCAGCAGCGCAATCGGGTGGGCTGACGCCATCGCTACCGCGGTCACGGCGTCGGCCAGGTTCCAGGCAACCACATTGCGTACCGCCTGATCGAGGCACAGCGAGGATCCGGCCAGCAAAGTGCTGCCCGTTATCCTGACCGAACCGCCGTGGCTCTGGATGTTCGTGCCGGCGAAGCGGTAGTGGCCGGGCGGAGCAGCGGCGGCGGCGGTGGCGTCGCTGACCAGGATCGAGCGCCGCGGGGTCTTCGCCCTGATCAGCACCTTCAGCACGTCGGGCGGGATGTGGATGCCATCGGCGATGAAGCTGGCGTTCAGCGGGTCCTGCGCCAGCTGTGCCATCAGCGGGTTGAGGAATTTGGGCTGTGGCTGCGGCAGTGCGTTGCCGAGGTGGGTACTGAGGGTGACGCCGGCGCGCACGGCTTCTGTGGTGATGGCGTGATCCGCCTGGGTGTGCCCCATGGCGACGACCATGCCCCGGCCGACGGCGAAGCGCACAACCGACAGGGCGCCAGGCTGTTCGGGTGCCAGGGTCAGCAGCAGGATCGGCCGGTGGAGCGGTTGGCTCAGGCGCTCCAGGACAGCCGGGTCAGGCGGGATCATCGCCGACGGCGGGTGGCAACCGGCATAGCCCGGAGCGGCATTGAGGAACGGACCCTCGAGATGGAAGCCGGGCACCATGAGCGGGCCGAGACGGCTACGCGCGACGGCGTTGTCGAGAGCGGCGAAACGGGCGGCCAGGGTGGCTTCATCGGCGGTGATCAGGGTCGGCAGGCAGGCGGTGACGTTGGCGCGGCGCATGGCTTCCAGCGCGTGGTCGAGGGCGCCGGGCGTCAGGGTCTCGTCGTTGAAGTCGATGCCGGCGTAGCCGTTGACCTGGAGGTCGGTGAGGCCCTGGGTTTGCATTTCCGGTGCTGTGGTCGGATGTGGGGGAGGGTGTCAAGGCGTTCGACGGAGGGATGGGCGGGGCAGACTGGGAGAAACCGAACTGGGAGAAACCGAAGCAGCCAATACCACCCCGTGACCTGGTCAGGAACGCCGTGCTTTAGGTACCGACGGGGAAACGATGGGTCCGGAGGGGACGAATGCATTTGATGATTCGATATCGGAACAGCACTGCTTAAGGATCGGCTGACGGGGTGATCCATAGTGGCCGTGGAGATTTCAACGCCCAGGGACTCGGCATAACACGCTCAATGGCGTTGGTTACGCCTCGCACACAGAATTACGGACAGGCTCGCACGAGCACATTTATGACCTACTGCTTTACCAATCAGAATGTTCTGCCTTTTCTGTACAAATTCGAAACAGACCGTTCTAAAATCCTTTCCAGGTCCGACTAGGGCGTGTCGTCAAATAGCTAGAGCCTTCCAGGCCGCGGTGAGTCTGAACTGCAACATCTGGGCAAAAAGAGATGCGACAAAGTGCGCAGGGGATTCCGGCGCGCAGCATTCTCCGATTCCTAAGCGGTCAGCTTTGGAGGCTGACCGATGTGGCGCTATGGACTGCGTGATGACCAGTGGGATCGGATCGAGGCGTTGCTGCCCGGGCGGCCAGGCTGGGTGGGAGTAACCGCGGCGGACAACCGCCTGTTCGTCGAGGCTGTGCTCTACCGCTATCGCGCCGGTCTCCCGTGGCGTGACCTGCCGGAACGCTTCGGCGACTGGAAAAACGTCCATCGGCGCTTCAGTCGCTGGGCTAAATCCGGTGTTTGGCACAGGGTCTTTCAGCATCTCTCGGCTGATGCCGACAATGAATACGCGATGATCGACAGCACCATCGTGCGCGCTCACCAGCACAGTGCCGGCGCGAAAAAAAAGCCGGCGAAGACCAGGCGATCGGACGATCGCGTGGCGGATTGAGCACCAAGATCCACACGTTGGTCGATGCGCTCGGCAATCCGACGGCGTTTCATCTGACGGGCGGCGAGGCGCATGATCTGGTCGGCGCCGACCATCTGCTGGCGGATATGCAGGCTGCAACGCTGATCGCCGACAAGGCATTCGACGCCGACAAGCGGGTCATCGAGCCGCTCACGACCGCCGGCAAGACGGCTGTGATCCCATCAAAGGCCAACCGCAAGTCGCGCCGGACGTATGATCGGCATCTCTACAAAGAACGCCACTTGATCGAGACGTTCTTCGCCAAACTCAAGCAGTTCCCGGCTATTGCAACCCGCTATGACAAGACCGCGCGCAACTTTCTCGCCGCCGTCTACCTCGCCGCCAGCGCCATTTGGCTCATTTGACGACACGCCCTAGTCCTAGAGCTTGATGAAATCCAAGTGTTTGAAGCTGATTTCGGAGTTGTCCCTCCAAAGCCCCTTCTGCTCCTACGGGTACGGTCAGAGCGATGTCAGAGTCGATCATGTAGCCATCGTGCCGGTCTAGGTTGCTTCATGCAATTCGTACCCTGCTGACGCAGCTCACTTGTCTAGCTTTTCCACAGGCAAGGTTCGTACTCTCCCGACGGTCCTAGAAGGCTATTTGTAGTCTATTAGGATGCGTCAGTAGAGTACGGTGGACGACTCCGTTTTGCGTCACCAGAGTACGAACTAGCGTCAGCAAAGTACGAACGTGGCTGTGAATAACTCCTTGGCGGCCGCTGCAAGCGTCACCAGAGTACGAGTTACACGCTTGCTGCGCCACGTTGACGAGCCAACTCATTGAAAAGGCTCTTAATGGGTTCGTACTTTAGTGACGGCCTATGTGCTAGTTGCTATGAGCTAGCTTCTGGCTGCCTCGACGTCGTGGGGTCGGCGTTGCCTTAAGGTCGTCGGGATGCACATCGAAGCCATCTCTCGCAAGCGCACGACACACGAGCACCTTCTGGGTTGTACCTTCAACTCGCGCCCGGTCAGCAAGCTGATCACCCAGCGTTCGACGGACTCGTATGTTCACCTGGAGCAATTCAGCATCTTCGGTCAACGCGCTTGCATCGGATTTCGCCTGTGCAACGGGAGACAGGAACGCTGGCGGCAGCCCAGCCTCCTGCGCGACAGCGTTTGCCGCAGGGAGGGACTCCCGCGCTGATGGTCGAGCGATGGCCGACTTAAGGCCTTTTACAGACATCTAGACACCTCGCTACGTAATAGCCGCTATTATGTAGCAGCTAGCTTTTTACCATGGGAGGAATGCGCTTTTCTGGCAACCAACCAAGTTCGCGAAGCTCTGCAATAAGGCTGGCGATCTCCTGCCCCGCATCGGTGGTTCCGCTTGGTACTCGGCCTGAAAATGTCATTTCCGCGAATGCCACCCGATCTCCGATTGCAGTCGCCGTACGCGGTAGTTCGCCTGCGTCTAGCTCCGCCATGGCGTGTTTTGAGACAGCCGTTGCGACTTTGATGCGAGATGCGACCACTCGTGCGGGAATCGCCCGTCGGGCTGCCCGAGCAGCTCCCTCGATGAGTTGCAATGTTTTCGACGCCTGTTCGATGTCAGGTCGGCTTGGGGTGCAGGGGACGAGAACTGCGTCTGCGGCGGCGATTGCAAGCAGAGCTGCGCGATTGCCGAACCCCGCGGTATCAATAAGCACAATGTCTGCGTTCGGTGCTAATTCGTCGATAGCGTCAGCCAAGCGCGTCTCATCGGCTTCGGCCCGAACTTCCATTTTAGCGCCTTCATAGGCGCCGCTTGCCCACGAAGCGTAGGCACGATTCGGGTCGGCATCCACGACGGCAACCCGCAATCCTTCGGCAGCCAGTGTCCCAGCCAGTGCCATGATGATCGTGGTTTTTCCAGCTCCGCCCTTAGTCGAGGCTACCGTCAGTATGTTCGCTGCCATCCCGTCCTCCGGCGTAGCGAGTCGCCACTGCTACTCTGATAGCAGCGACGTGCTAGCCACTACAATACTAGCAGCTAGCAGATAGCGGTAGAATGGCCGCGAAGCGGCCCGCCGCATTTTTACAGGGCCATTCCGTCTCCAAATCAACCACGGGGTAGCGGGGACGGCGCACGCCGTCCCCGTCCTAGTCAGGCAGCCTGGACGTGTCCTACAGCCTCGGGCGGCGCTGCTGCATTTTGCTGCGCGTGCATCCAGTCCGCCGCCTGCTGGGCCTTGGCGGCTGCGGTGAAGATTGCCCGCTTGTCGCTCCGCAGCACGCGCAGCCATGATGCGACATAGGCGGCATGGTCCGGCCTCGGCTCGGGGGTCAGCGCCAGGTCAGCGCACACGAACGCCGCCCCAAGCTCGGCAATCAGCTCCTCAGCCGCATACGCCTCCTCGCCGAACCGGCCCCGCAAATCACGCGCACACCGGCTCGGGTGCCCGGTCAGGTGCGTGGCCTCGTGCGCCAGCGTGGCATAGTAGGCGACCGGATCGCAGAAAGCCTCGAACGGCGGCATCCTAATCTGGTCCAGGCTGGGCACGTAGCAGGCGCGGTTGCCGCCATGCCGGATGTCAGCGCCGATCGCGGCGAAGAACGCCTCGGCGTGACCGATCCGCTCGGCCTCCGGCAGCACGGGCAGGGCAGGGACCGCATACCCGTCCACCTGCGCCGCGTTGAATACGTTGTAGCCACGGGCGAACACGCGGGACCGGCGGCCATCCTCCATCCCCTCGTCGGCGTCCTCCTCCTGCTCGTCCTTGTCGCTGATCTTCCAGAACACCACGGGGCTGGCGCGCTCGCCCTTGCGGACCTGCGCCCCCAACTCGGTCCATTGCCGATACGTGGCCCATATCGCGCTTGGATAGCCCCCGGCCTGCGCCGCCGCCCAAAGCACGATGGTGTTGACGCCCCGGTATGGCTTGCCTGTGGCGGCGTTGACCGGCAACACCGGCGCTGCCCCATCCACCCCAGGGTGCCACGGCATCTGCCACTTGCCTGCCCCGGCCTCGATAGCGGCGGCAATCTGGTCGGTGATGCGCTGATAGATGTCGGCCCGGCTCTCCATCTCGGTCCGACCGGTATTGGTGGTGGCTCCCATCGCGCTTCCCCTTGTGCTGCGAAGCAGCGCCCTGCTGGGCGCGCTGCTTCCCGGGGCCGCGTGAGCGGTGGGGCTGGAGGGGAAAAGCGGCTTCGCAGGGACCCTGCTGCACGGAGCCGGAGCGCAGCGCAGGTGGAGGAAGCTGGGTGGAAGGCGCTTTGGGGGAGAGAAGGGGCAAAGCCCCTCGGCCCCCTCTGCGCCGCGTCCGCGGCGAGAACCCGCGTCAGCGATGAGCGCTCGTCAGGGCCGAGACGGCGCCTACCAGCCGGCTCGGGGAAGCAGCCCGCCAGCGCGGCCCCGACAGGAGAGACGTCCGCTATCTAGCGGCTAGATGAACCGTTCCTCGATCTCGAAGGCATGGTCGAAGTGCTGTGGTCCGGTCGCCATGTTTTCGGCGATGAACAGCGTCTCCAACAGCAGCGGCCGGTTTTGCTCGGTTCCGACCTCCTTCAGGATCTCGACCGAGCGTGCTGTCGGGCGACACGGCAAACTGACCCCCTGACGACAACAGGAACTGACCCCCTTTGATTCTTGAAGGAGGTTGGAATGACAGCAGACGACGAGGTTCCCTTGCTGACGGACGATCAGCGGAGGGATGTGATGAAGGCGCCGGACGAGGTCTTGGCAATGCTGCGGCTGACGGCGCTGGGATGGGGTTCGAAGCGGATCGCGGCTGAGCTTGGGTGTGCGCGCAACACGGTGCGGCGTTGGGTGACCGAGGGTGATTGGCGCAGCAGCGCCTCGCCGTCGCGGTCGAAGAAGTTGGACGGATTATCCGACTGGATCGCTGAGCGATTTCGCCGCCATGCCGGCAATGCCGATGTGGTTCGCCAGGAGCTGGCATCCGAGAAGGGTCTCGTCGTCAGCCTGCGGACGGTGGAGCGTGCGACGGCGCCGTTGCGCCGTGAGTTGGTTGCGGCGGCGCGTGCGACGGTGCGGTTCGAGACCCACCCGGGTGAGCAGCTACAGATCGACTTCGGCGAACGCCGGGTCGAGATTGCGGGTGTTGCGGTCAAGGTGTTTTTCTTTGTCGCGACCCTCGGCTATTCGCGCCGGCTGCATGTGCGGGCGTATGGACATGAACGGCAGGACAGTTGGTTCGACGGACTGGAGAGTGCCTTCCGCGCATTCGGCGGTGTGCCGCGGGAGGTGCTGCTTGACAATGCCAAGGCGCTGATCCTGCATCATGACCCGGCCAGCCGTGAGGTGGTGCTGCATCCCCGGCTGCACGCGTTTGCCCGGCACTGGGGTTTCCGGATCCGGGCTTGCGCGCCGTATCGGGCCCGCACCAAGGGCAAGGACGAGCGTGGCGTCGGCTACGTCAAGCGCAACGCCGTCGCCGGCCGCCGCTTTGCCACTTGGTCGGAGATGGAGGCGCACCTCGAGGCCTGGACCCGCCAGATCGCGGACGCACGGGTGCATGGCACGACGGGCGAGACGCCGCGCCAGCGGTTCGATCGTGACGAGGCGGCGGCGCTGCGTTCGCTGGCCGGCATTCCACCGTTTGTGACAGCGCGAGATCTGCTCCGCCGGGTTGGCGCCGACTGTGCGATCGAGGTGGACGGCAACGCCTATTCCGTGCCGTGGCGGCTGATCGGCGAGCGGGTGCGGGTCACCGTTGGTTCGGGTTCGGTGCGGGTGCTGCATGCCGGGGATGAGGTTGCCGTGCATGCCGAACTGAAGGGGCGGCACGGCCGCGTCACCGACGATGCGCACCTGGCTGGCATTGCCGGGACGAAGACCAGACCGATCCGCATCATGATCGAGCCGGAGACCCTCGCACCGGAGACGCCGTCGGCCTTGCTGCGGCCCCTGGCCGAATACGAGGCGGCGATCGGGGGCGGCTTCTGATGACCGACCACGATCACCTGATTGCCATGCTGAACCGTCTGAAGCTGACCGCCTTGCGCGACCAACTCGACAGCCTGACCGACGAAGCGGGGCGGCAGGAGCTGACGATCCGCGACGCGCTGGCGCTGTTCTGCGAGCGCGAAATCGCCCGGCGTGACCAGCGCCGTATCGACATGAGCTTCGGGCTGGCGCGCTTCCCGTTCGTGCGCGACCTCACCGGGTTCGACTTCAACGCGCAACCATCGATCGACAAGGCGCAGGTGCGCGAGATCGCCACCGGCCGGTTCATCGCCAACGGTGAAGCGGTGCTATTGCTCGGGCCGCCCGGGGTTGGCAAGACCCATCTCGCCGTGGCGATCGGACGCGAGGCGATCATCACCGGCTATACGGTGCTGTTCACGCCGGCGATGACGTTGGTCGCCCAGCTTGCCAAGGCGCATGCCGACGGCCGGCTTGATGAACGCCTGGCGCATTATGCCAAACCCAAGCTGCTGATCGTCGACGAACTGGGCTACCTGCCGTTCGAACCCAACGCGGCCCATCTGTTCTTCCAACTGGTCAGCCGGCGCTATGAACGTGGCGCCATGCTGGTGACTTCGAACCGGGCGATCGGGGAATGGGGTTCGGTGTTCGGCGATGCTGTGGTGGCGACCGCCATTCTAGATCGCCTGCTTCACCACAGCCATGTCCTGACAATCCGTGGCGACAGCTATCGGCTGCGGGAAAAGCGGCGCAGCGGGCTGCTGCAAAAGACGGTACCGACGCCGGAGACCATGCCAGCATGATGCTGATCCCGACCTGTCCCACGATGGTGCCGTGCTCGCTGCCGTCAAGCACGCTGCGCGCCGGCTCCGCCGGTGGCCTGCGGCCATGCCTGACCGCGACTGCGCGCGACACCTGGGACGTGTCAGGCCGGGACGAAGAAACGGCCAGCGTCAGCCGAACAAAGAAACATGACTGGCAGCAGGCACGCGAAACGACCAGGGGTCAGTTCTTCGTGTCGTCAAGGGGTCAATTCCGGATGTCGCTGGACACGTGCCGCCGCCCCGTGTGTTGCGGCATCGGCGCGCACGGTCGCAAGCGCGTCGTCGGGCCGCTCGTACAAGCGCCGGAGCTGCCGTGCCGCCATGCCGGACAGTTCTTGGGGGCTGACCACCTTGTCGACGCCGCTGGGGTAGGTTGAGGATACGTGTAAAAAGTGGTCACAAGGCTTGGGGCAACGTGGCCCTGGCGCGTTTGGTGACTTCTCCGACGATGCCGCGGCTGGCCCGGCCGGCAATCTTCTTCTGGATCGCACGGATGCTCAGGTCCGTGGAGGTCGCGAGGGCCTCGATTTCATTGATGATGCGCTGTGACGTGCCGGGCCGCCCGAGGTGCCTGCCGCGCGCCTCGGCGGCCCTCATGCCGGCGGTCACGCGCTCGCTGATGAGCGACGATTCCAGTTCGGCCATGGCGCCGATGATGGTGAACATCGCCCGGCCCATCGGGCTGTCGGTGTCGATCTGATCCTGCACGCTGACGAACCGTACCCCGAGGTGGTCGAACTCCTCCAGCGCGGCCAGCAGGTGGCGCGTGCTGCGGGCGAAGCGGTCGAACTTCCACACCAGCACGCAGTCGATCTCCTGGTTGCGTGCGGCCGTCATCAGCGCGTTGAGCTGCGGCCGGCCTTCCCGGCGGCCTGACACGGCCACGTCGCAGTAGTCCTGCACGATGTCGAGGCCGGCGCGGGCGGCATAGCCGCGCAGGCCGTCGTACTGCAGGTCCGGTTTCTGCTCAGCGGTCGAGACGCGCAGGTAGAGCGCGGTCCGGGTGCCTTGGCGAGCCTTGGGCGCGGTGCGCCTACGTCCAGAATGGTATTCCTTTGCGGACACTAGACGACCCTCCGCTATCCCATTCAAATCACATAGCCCGCCACGCCGCTCCGGCGCACCCTTTTCCGGACAGCCCATGACCGCCATCGACCGCACGGCCTACCCGCGAGTGGGGGCACGGCTGACCCGGGAGGAGTTGAACGAGCGATACCACCTGAGCGATCCCGACCTCGCCTTCATCCAGGCGAGTGCCCGTGGCAACACCGGCCGTCTGATGCTGGCGACGCTGCTCAAATCCCGCCGCGACTTCGGATGCTTTCCGGCGCTTGAGGACGTGCATGCCAGCACGCTCGCCCACTTGGCCGCGCAGCTTGCGGTGAATGTGTCCCAAGCCTGGGCTGACGCGCCAAGCCGGACCAAGTCGCTGTATCGATACCAGGCCGCGGTGCGGGCCTACCTGTCCGTCATCGCTTATGGCGACGTGGCGGACCGCCTTCTCACCAGCACCATCGCCGAAACGGCCGAAACGATGAGCGACCCGGCGGACCTCATCAACCGGGCCATCGAAGCGCTGCACGCGGCCGCAACCGATCTGCCAGCATTCAGCACCCTGGACCGCCTGGTGAACCGGCTGCGCGCCGAGGCTCATGCCCGCATGTACGGTCGCGTTGCACACCGCGTCACGCCCGAGTGCAAGGCCGTGCTGGACGCCCTGTTGGTCAAACCGCCCGACAGCGCCGTGACCAGATTCAACCGGCTAAAGCAGGCGCCCGGACCCGCGACGCCCAAAACAGTCCGGCTCTGGACCGAGCGCCTCGACTGGCTGAACGGCCTGATCAATCCCGATCCGCTGCTGGAGGGCATCGCGCACACCAAGCTGCGCCAGTTCGCCGCCGAGGCCGCCACCCTGGAGGTGAGCGACCTTCACGACATCACGCAGCCGGGCAAACGTGACACCCTCCTGCTCTCCCTGCTGCGCCAGTCGCGTATGCGCTGCCGGGACGAACTGGTCGAGATGATGCTGCGCCGCATCCGGCGCACCCAGGCCGCCGCCAAGGAGCAACTCGAGGATCTGCACGACCAGCACCGGGCCACGGAAGAAAGCCTGATCGGCATCTTCGGCCAGGTGCTGGAAACGGAGCAGACGCAGGACACGAACGCGGAGTTCGGCCGCCAGGTCAGGTTGCTGCTGTCCGAGCAAGGCGGGGCCGCCGCACTCGCCGAGCAGTGCGAAACCGTGTCCGCCTGGCATCGCGGCAACGATCTGCCGCTGCTGTGGCCCATCCACGCCAAGCACCGCGTCCTGCTGTTCCGGTTGCTCGACCTCATGGAGGTGCAATCGGCGACCCAGGACCGCAGCCTGCTGGACGCGCTGGCTGTCGTGAGCCGCCTGCGCCATACCCGCCGCGGCGAGGTGGAGGGCGACATCGACCTCAGTTTCGCGTCGCAACGCTGGCAAGCCTTTGTCGCCAAACGCCGGACCAAACCCGGCACCCTCGACCGGCGCGCGTTGGAAGTATGCGTCTTCGTGCATTTGGCCGACGCCCTGCAGACGGGCGACTTGTTCATCGTCGGGGCCGAGACCTTCGCCGACTACCGCGCCCAGCTCCTGCCCTGGGCGGAGTGCGAACCGCGGCTAGCAGGCTACTGCGCCGCCCTTGGTATTCCCGAACAGGGCGAGGACTTCGCGGCCGCCCTGAAGGCGGAGCTCGTGGCGCTCGCCGACGCGGTGGATGCCGGCTTCCCGGCCAACACCGAATTCAGCCTTGATGCCGAGGGAACGCCGCACCTCAAGCAGTTGACGCTGTCAGAACAGCCGCCTGGATTGGCCGAGTTCGAGGGTGAGGTCCATGTCCGCCTGCAAGAACGCCACCTGCTGGACATCCTCAGGCGCACCGAGCACTGGTCGCGCTACACCCGCCACTTCGGGCCGCCATCGGGCGCCGATCCCAAGCTCGCCCAGGCCATCCAGCGCTACCTGTTCACCGTCTTCGGCTATGGCTGCAACCTCGGTCCCGGCCAAACCGCCCGGCATGCGCCGGACGGCACGACCGCGCAGACGATGCGTCGGATCAACGCCCAGCACGTCACCGCGGCCAAGCTGGAAGCGGCGATGGTCGATGTCGTCGATCAATACGCCCGGTTCACGCTGCCGCGGCACTGGGGCGGCGGACGCGCTGCCATCGCCGACGGCACGCATGTCAAGCTGCGCGAAAACAACCTGCTGGGCTCCCGGCACATCCGCTACGGCGCCTATGGCGGCATCGCCTACCACCACATCGCCGACAGCTACATCGCGCTGTTCACCAGCTTCATCCCGTGCGGGGTGTGGGAGGCCGTCCATATCCTGGACGGTCTGCTGAAGAACAAGTCCGCCATCCAGCCCGACACGCTGCATGCCGACACACAAGGCCAGTCCGAGCCGGTATTCGGCCTGTGCCGGCTGCTCGGCATCAAGCTGATGCCACGCATGCGCGGGCTCGGCGACACGGTTCTATACCGGCCGGCCAAGGAGAGCCGCTACACCCATATTGATGCGCTGTTCACCGGCGACATCGACTGGGACCTGATCGCCACCCATCAGCGGGACATGATCCAGGTCATGCTGTCCATCCAGGCCGGGCGGGTCATGCCGTCCCTGCTGTTGCGCAAGCTTGGCACCTACAGCCGCCGCAGCCGGCTCTACCGCGCTTTCCGCGAGCTTGGCCGCGTTGAGCGCACCCTGTTCCTGCTGCGCTTCTTCTCCAACACCGAGGTCCGCCGGGGCATTCGTGCCGAAACCACCAAGGTCGAAGCCTACAACGACTTCCTGGACTGGGTGTCGTTCGGGGGGCCGGTGATCAAGAGCGGCGACCCCGTCGAGCAGGAAAAGCAGCTCAAATATGCCAGCTTGGTCGCCAATGCCGTCATGCTGTCCAACGTCGCCGACCTGACCCGCGTCCTGTCCGAAATGGCCGCCGACGGGCATCCGGTCACACCCGCCTTGGTTGCTTGCCTCAGCCCCTACATACGCCGTCATATCCTGCGCTTCGGCCGCTACACACTCGACATGGACACCACGCCGGAACCGCTTAACCCACAGCCGCTTCCCTTCGAGCAGGGCTTGTGACCACTTTTTACACGTATCCTTAACCTACCCCCCGCTGTCCCAACTGCCGGTGAGCAGGGCGTGGAAGAACAGGTCACGCTCCCGCGCCATGCCTGGCGCCAGCGCGAAGAGCTGGCGCACCGAAGCGGCCTGCCGGGACTGGTTATAGTCGGCCATGGTGCGATCGAGTTCGAGCCGACGGGGCAAGGGGCCGAGCTGGTGGCGGTCGATGCGCGAGACGACAGGCAGGAAGAGGTAGGTGCCGTGCTTGGCGGCCAGCTCGTCGAAGTAGTCCGCCATGCGCTCGGCAGCCTTGGCGCGCGGCAGGTCGCGGCGGACTTGGGCGACGAGGGCCGGGGTGTCGGCGTAGCCGAGCCAAGCGTGGTCGCGGACGATGCGCAGCACGTTGAATGGGTCGTAGCTGCGGCCCTTCTCGGCCGCGACCGCCCATGAGTAGACGATCAGCGCGAACAGGTCGCGGCTGATCTCGCGGTCGTCCTCGGGGATCAGCTCGCGGGAGAGATAGAGAATGCCGTCCCAGAACTCCTGGGTGCCGAGCATGGCGTCACCACGCCGGGCGAGATGTCGGAAATGGGCACGTTCGCGCCTGCGCTGGTTGTCCATCACGAAGCTCCCGCTGTGCGGCGCTCCTGCGCCGCCGTCCTACAGATTGTGCCGGCCGGCCTAAGCCGGCCGGCGCGATTTTACAGCCGGTCTGGATCTCGGACCATAGATGCGGAACGAAAAGGGCCGCCCGAGAGGGGGCGGCCCAAGTTGGGAGATCAGGGAAGGCAGGTTATTCGGCTGCCATCGGCATCGGCGGTGTCGCCTGAACGTCACCAGAGTCCACGAGGTCCGCCGTACCTGGAACCCGCAACACGGCGGGTAGCCACCCCTTACCGTCCAGCAACTGCGCCGCGTCCGCCACCATGATCTCCTTCTTGCTGTTGGCGATGCGCCCGGCGACGCCCACCCCGGCTCCCTCGCGCACCGCGTCCAGGATCAACGCTTTCGGCACCCGGCCCAAGTAGCTCTCCTTGGTCGCTTTCCAGCACTGCCGCATATCCAGCCCCGCCGTGGTCGCCACCTGGGCGGCGATGCACCGGCTGCCCTCCGGCGTGGTCCAGCTCCGTCCCCCGGCGTTGGCGGTCCGAGCCACGCACATAGCCAGCAAGCCCAGCAGCGTCGGCGCGTCCTGGTCCTGCAACCACTCCCACAACGCCCCATGCTCCTGGGGCAGGCGGCTGCGCCATCCGTCCTCGGCCGCCGTCATGGCCTGCCAGGCCGGGCTGTCGGCGATGCCGGGGCAGGCGGTGGCGAGGGCAGGCGGGTAAGTGTGCAAGCTTGCCACCGTCTCGCCATGCCGCTGATAGAAGGCGTCCGTCGCCAGTGCGTGCAGCAGCACCCGCACGGCAAGCTCGGAATGCCCCATGATGGCGGCCTGCAGCCCTGCCGTCCGCTGCGCCTCCAACTCGGCCAGCAAGGCGGCGGAGAGGGCAGGGGCCTTGTCCTCCGGCTCCGGGCTAGGCCGGATCGGAGTCACGGTGCCGCCGATCGGCGTTTCGCCCGCCCCCTCGTCTGTTCCTGTTTCCCCGGTTCCGTCCGCCTCGCCATCCTCGTCCGGTGTCACCGGCTCGGGCTGCGCCTCGTCCTCGGCCCGCACATACCCGCACTCCGCCCGCAGCGATCCGTCGACCGCCAAGGTGATCACCACGCCCGCCCTGGCCACGTCCTCCGGCCGGAACACCTCTTGCTTAGCGTCCAGCGCCGCCAGCTCGGCCTCGATCCGGTCCAGTTCGGCGGCTACATCCTCGGGCAGGTTGTCGGCACTGCCGTTGTGTACGTCCGCCAGTTCGTCATAGCGGCTGGCCAGTTCGTCCCGGCGCTGCTCGTCTTCCGGGGAGAGGGCAACCTTGCTAGGCCACACCCGCCGTAGATTCCATGCCTCGGCCTGGGCGTCCGGCCCGATAGCAATCCAACGCCATCCCTCGGCACGGACCGCCTCGGCCGTTATCCTCATGCGCTCAGCTACAAGCCGCTCCAGCAAGGCGGGGTCGGCAATCCAGCCGCCCCGGTCCTCGCTGAACAGGTCGCGCTGCACCGTCCCGCCCGCTGCCGTGTAGGCGTCCAACCCGACGAAGATGGCCTTACGGTCGGTTGCCGAGACAAGCGCATGGGTCAGTAGCCGCCGGATGGTGTCGGGGTTGCGCTGCCAGGCCTGCAACTGCCCAAACACCCGCTCCTGTGCGGCCTGGTCCTCCGTCACTGCGAAAGCGGTCAGGTGGTCCAGGGTCAGCACCTCGTCCCGGTAGGCCTGGATCAGCGCCGGGGAGACGACGGCCAAGCGCAGCCGCTGCCGAACGGTGTGGGCGGACACCCCGAACCGCGCGGCGATGTCCTCGGTGCCCATGCCGCCTTCGTGCAGCCCGGCGAACGCCTCGAACTGGTCGGCGGGGTGCATGTCCACCCGCACCACGTTCTCGGCCAAGCTCGCCTCGGACCCGTCCACCCCCTCGCCGGCCAGCACGCGGCAGGGAATGGCCGTGCCCTTGGTGATCCGCTTGCCCTTGGCCAGCAGCTTCAAGGCTGCCAGCCGCCGCGCCCCGGCCACGACCTCGTACCGCCCGGTCGCCTGCCCGCTCCCGTCTAGCTTCTGCCGGACGACAAGGGATTGCAGCAGCCCATGCGCCTGGATGGACGCGGCCAGGGCCTCGATGCCTGCCCCGGCCCCGGTGCGCCGGACATTGGCGGGGGAGGGGGTCAACTTAGCAAGGCTGATCTGGGTGGTGGTGTAGGTGATGGTGTTGGTCATCGCTCTGTCCCTTCGTTGTTGCGAAGCAGCGCCTCGCTGCTTCCCGGGGCCGCGTGAGCGGTGGGGCTGGAGGGGAAAAGCGGCTTCGCAGGGACCCTGCTGCACGGAGCCGGAGCGCAGCGCAGGTGGAGGAAGCTGGGTGGAAGGCGCTTTGGGGGAGAGAAGAGGCAAAGCCCCTCGGCCCCCCTCTGCGCCGCGTCCGCGGCGATGACCCGCGTCAGCGATGAAAGCCCGACAGGGCCGAGACGGCGCCTATCAGCCGGCTCGGGGCAAAGCCCGCCAGCGCGGCCCCAAAGGGGAGACGCTCAGCCCGACATTCCCACGCAACCAGACTGCTCGAATCGCATTGAAACTGCGACCGGGAACGAGTATGTATCTGGTTATTCCGCGACGCCCGTAGGCGGGCACCCGACCCCCGGTAGCGCAAGCTCTGGGGGTCTTTCGTTTCTAGCGCTATAATCCGGCCATGACCAAAGTAGCCGTATTCATCGACGGTGGGCACCTTCGGGCCTGCGCCAAATCAGCCAAAAAGCCCTACACGCCGGACCTGGTGGTGAAGATCGCCAAGGCGTGCGTCCAGTCTGGCGAGACCCTGTTCCGCATCCTCTACTACGATTGCGAGGAGTTCGCCGGGTCGGTGAAGCTGCCGGTGTCTGGCGGCATGAAGACCTACGCGGGCGGAAACCCGTTCCTGTCGGATTTGGCGCGCGAGGAACTGGTCGCGGTTCGGCGCGGCATCCTTAAGTTTCGCGGTTGGGAGCGCCGAGCCAGCAGCCTCAAGCCGGGAGCGCCATCCATTGCCCTGACCGACACCGATTTCCAGGCCAAGTGGGAACAGAAGGGTGTCGATTTGCGGATCGGTCTGGACATCGTCACCATGACAGAAAGCCGCGCAGCCGACATGATTGTCCTGCTCACCGGCGACACCGATCTGATCCCGGCAATGAAGCTGGCGCGCGGCCGCGGGCTGCAACTTGCGGGTTTGGACTTGCCAAACCGCAAGATCATCCCCGAGCTGAAGCCGCACCTCGACTTCTTCCGCCAGCTCGCGACCTGGCCGTAGGTGGGCTGACGCATGACGGCTGCACTGACACCGCAGACAGCGCAGGCACTCCGCGACCTGGTGGCATCAGCCATTGCGGGGGAAAAGGCCTATAATGTCCCGGCAGTCTGCCGCCGCTTTGGTCTTGCCGACGGAACGGACGAGGAAGCCTACAGGAGCAAGTTCACGTACGTCAGCAGTCGCACGAAGGAACTCAGGTCTGCTCAGGTCCTGGACCTCGCAAGAGCGGTGCAGGCCGACATGCCAAGCTACCCACTCGGCGAGATGCTGGTCAAGATCGACGAACGCGGCCAGCACCTAGTCACGGAGCTGACCCGGCGACGCATTGTTGCTGCTCTCGACGGCATCCCGCTCTCGGGCACGTTGCCCGCTATGGAGTTTCTAGGAAAGGTCTGGCCTCTCGACGAGCTGCCGGCACCGCAAGGCAGCATGGAGCAGGGTATGCGTGGGCACCTGACCCGGCACCTTTTCATGAACGACGACATGGACACGCGTGACGTTCTGGAAGCCCTCAACGTTTATGACTGCTCCCAGAGACAGTTCTTCCGCTTCCTGGAGGTCCTGACTGATCCCCTCACCCGGGAAGCTCCAGACCAATACGACCTCACGGCGCGCATCAATTGCCACCTGACGGCTGATGGCTTCTCGCTCAAAGAGGTTGGGCGCCTCTCTGGAAGCCCGCGCTTCGCAGTGCGGGACGTGACCGACGGAACGACCCCCGCCGACGATGACATCGGGAGGGCGCTTGCCGCGTTCAATCCGACCGAGATCCATGCGCGCTGGCAGGAGGCGTTGAAGCGACGGTCCACCGACCCTCGGG